>NZ_AQXZ01000019.1 GCF_000380645.1 Smaragdicoccus niigatensis DSM 44881 = NBRC 103563 | reverse complement strand
GCTAGACATCCCAGGTCCGTAGCTTGTCAAGCGACTGGAGCAAGTCTTTCGTTTTGCCCTGTTTGTCGGTGGTTCCAGGCGGTGTCTTCGTCATAAAGGGCTTTGTGGCGTAGGCAGCCGTGCAGAATCCCGACGAGCCGGTTGCCGACCGCGCGCAGGGCTTGATGGTGCAGGTCGCCGGCGGCGCGACGCTGGTCGTAGTAGGTGCGTACGCCGGTGCTTCTCGTGAGGGCGCAGAAGGCCCACAGGTCGATCGCGTCGTAGAGCCGTTTGTTGCGGATATGACGAGCAAGGACCGCACGTTTTCGCCCCGACGCGATCGTCAGTGGTGACGTTCCGGCGTAGTTCTTGCGAGACTTGGCGGTGGTGTACCGCTCGGGGTCGTCCCCGAATTCACCGAGCACCCGGGCGCCGAGGACAGTACCAAGTCCTGGCAGGGAACGAACGATCGCGGCGTCCGGGTGTTTCTCAAAATGGGTGGCCAGCGTGGTTTCGAGTTCGCTGATCTGGCGGTTGAGTTCACCGATGATCGCGGTCGCGGACCGGGTAGTGGCGGCGAAGGCGCCCACGACAGCGGTGGCGGTGGTGAGCTGTTCGGTGCGCAGTACGGCCTGTATCTCGTGCGCGCGCTGATCGGTATTACGTTGGCGCCCCGCGCGTTTGAGGGTCGCTGAGATCGCTGAGATTGACAGCCGGGCACCGAGATCAGGGGCTGGGGCACGGCTCAGGATCGCTAGCGCGTCCCGGTCGGTAAGGTCGTCGAACGCCTCGAGGGCGGCGGGGTAGTACTCGCGCAGTGCTGAGCGCAGCGCGTTGGCGTGCCGGGTTCGGGCCCAGATGAGGTTCTGGTGGGCGCGGGCGAGGACCTTAATCGCTTCGGCTTCGGCGCTGTCGCCGGCGATCGGGCGGTGGTTGTGTCGGTCGGTGCGGACCAGGTCAGCGAGTAGTTTTGCGTCGCCGGCGTCGGATTTAGCGCCGGAGACGGTGTGCCGGTCGCGGTATCGGGCGGCGGCGAGGGGGTTGATCGCGTACACCTGATACCCGGCGGCGACCATCGCGTTGACCCACAGGCCGCGGTCGGTTTCGATGCCGATCACGACCTGTGTCGGGTCGGTGGCGTGGGTGGCGATCAGTTCGTGCAGGGTTCGGATGCCGGGCAGGCCTTCGGGCAGTCGCCGTGCCGCGAGGCGGGTTCCGGTGGCGTTCATGATGTGGATGTCGTGGTGGTCTTCGGCCCAGTCGTCGCCGACGAAGATCATCGGCTACCTCCCTTGATGGTCTGCTCCTTGTTGGGGGTGGTGAACCTGGAGGACCCTGGCGGCGACCTAATGGATCAGTGCTCGTGATGGCACGACATCCCAGTAGCGCTACAGGAACCTCACCGGCTGGCTGGGGCACGATCTAGCGCTAGAAATCGAATATCGTTCCAGGAGGAACGGGTGCTCACCAGCCAGCGGTTCGGTGACCAGCCTGCGTCAGTCAGTTCTGGATCGGACCGTTAGACACGCAGCTGATCTGTTCCCATTAGGAAGTCGGTCGCCGAGAATCCGGTGCAGTAGACGATGACGTCGACGGGGTGGTCGGTGCCGTCGTCGGTGATGACCGAAGTCGAGGTGATCTCCGCGATCCGTGCGGTTTCCAGGCGGGTGTTGTCACGCATGAGTGCGGGGTAGAAGTCGTTGGACATGAGTCCCCGCTTGCAGCCGGGTGCGTCGACGGGTTTGAGCGCCGCCCGCAGCGTGGGGTCGGTGACCTGACTCCGGCGGTGGCGGCCCGCGATCGTCGTGAGGGCTTCGCGGATGGGCACGTTGCCATCCAAGGCTTTGGAGAGGAACTCGAAGTACGACCACCAGCCACGACGCTCGATCGTCTGCATCACCGGCAGCAGGCGGAAGAGTCCCGATTTTGCGGGCAGATACCAGCTTTCGAACTTCGGCATGATCCACGGAACGGAACGCTGGAAGACGGTCAGATGGGCAACCTGGGGAGCGATCGCGGGCACGATCTGGATCGCGCTCGCGCCGGTGCCGACCACCGCGACGCGTTTGCCGGTCAAGTCGACGTCGTGATTCCACCGAGCCGAATGGAACTGCGCACCGGCGAACCGGTCCCTCCCGGGAATGTTGGGCAGCGTCGGCCGGGACAGCTGCCCGACCGCAGGCACGAAAACGTTCGCCGTCAGCTCCGCACCGTCGCTGGTCCGAACGAGCCAGTGTGCGCGATCGGCATCGAACTCGGCGTCGGTCACCTCGACGCCGAATCGGATGCGTTCGACGATGCCGTACCGTGCCGCGACGTCCTGCATGTAGGCCAAGATGGCTGGTTGCTCTGCGAATCGCTTCGGCCACTTCGTGTTCGGCGCGAACGAGAACGAGTAGAGATCGGACGGGGCATCGCAGGCCGCACCCGGGTAGGTGTTGTCCCGCCAGACGCCCCCAAGGCCGTCAGACTTCTCGAGAATTGTGACATTGCGGTGGCCGTGGCGAACGAGTTCGATCGCGGCGGCCAGGCCGCCGAATCCGGCCCCGACGATGAGCACCGATGGGTCAGACGACATTGACTGCCCTCTCCTCGTGATAGAAAGTTGCAAATAATCTCTCACCGCGTGTCGTCCGGGTCAAGGGACCTCACGAAACCGTCGTCCCGATCGTCTACATAGCGTGGGGGAAAACAGCGTTCAAGCAGACGAGGCCGTTGCGGTGCTCGCCGCGATGGCCGCTGTCCTGCCGCGTCGTGTGAGTGGCACGCGGGCTGAGCTGGTTTCGTTGATCGCACTGGCCGAGTCCGCGATCCGGCGCTTGCAGGGTTTGCAGTATCAGGCGCTCGCGGAAGCCGAGATCACCGTGGACGAGTCGATCGGTGGCCGCCGCGTCGCGGGGGTCGTTGCGGACGAGGCGCGGATCAGCCCGTCCGACGCGCGGGCGCGGTTGCGGATCGCAGCGAAGGTGACCCCGCGTGTCTCGCTGCAGGGCGAGACGCTGGCCCCCGTGTGGCCGAACATCGCCCAGCACGTCACCAACGGGGTGATCGGTGAGGCGCATCTGAAAGTGGTGAAGGACTTCTTCCACCACCTGCCCGCCAAGACGGACCCGGTCGCGGTCGAGTTCGCTGAAGCCCAGCTCGCGGATTTCGCCGAGCAGTTCCGGCCCGATGAGTTCGAGCGGCTCGCACATGCCTTGCTGGCCGGTTTGAACCCGGACGGCACCCTCGATGATGAACGGGACCGGGCGCGTAAGCGTCATTTCACGATGGGCAAGCAGGGCCCGGACAAGATGACCTCCGGTCGGTTCTGCCTGGACCCGATCGCCGCTGCCAGCGTGGAAGCACTGCTGGCGAAGTTCGCGCGCCGCGGCATGTGCAACCCGGCCGACGCTGACCCCACCGTGGACCACGACCCGACCGAGGAGCAGATCCGTACCGATACCCGCACCTACGGGCAGCGGTGCCATGACGCGATCGCGATGATGGCCCGTAACACCCTGACCGACGAGAACATCGGCCAGCACCGCGGCCTGCCGGTGACGGTGGTCATCACCGCCGACATCAAGGACCTCGACCCAGAGGGTGCCTCGCAGCCGGGCCGTACCGGTGGTGGGTTGATGGTGCCGATCACTGATGTGTTGGCGATGGCTCGCCATGGCCGGACGTATTTGGCGGTGTTCGACCACGGCAAGCCGATCAGCCTGTATGAGGGTCGTGCCCGCCGCCTGGCCACCCCGGGTCAACGGTTGATGCTGCACGCCTCGGATCGGGGTTGCACCTTCCCCGGGTGTGACCGGGGTGGCTATTACGCGCAGGTGCACCACTCGAACCGGGATTGGCTCGACGGCGGATTGACGAACATCGACGAAGAAACCCTGGCCTGCGATGCCCACCACCCGCTGGCGGGGAACAAGCCGCACCAGTGGAAAACCCGCACCCGCAACGGGGTCACTCTCTGGTACCCACCCACATCAGTGGACCCACAGCGAAGACCACGGCGCAACCACTTCCACCACCCGGAGCGCCGGCTCCGCGGGGCCACCTGACGTGCGCTCGATCAGCGTGGGCACGTGATGAATCGGGGGCTGGACGTCGGGTCCGACAGGAACTTCGTCGCGGCCGCCATCGCACAGTCCGACCGGAGGATCGACAGGTGGCCGTCTGCGTTGGTGATCATGAACGCGCTGTCCGGAATCTGCGCGGCGAGGGCCATTGCGCTCACCAGCGGGGTTTCCGGGTCGAAGAACGGATTGGCCACCTGCACGTTGGGCGAGCTTCCGATCTTCAGCGTGTGTGGCGGGTCCGCGGGGGACTTGCCCCAGCCCAGACAGCCGCCTGCGACATCCCAGAAGGTGAACTCGCCGAAGCGGGGAGCCGCTTTGGCCCGCTCCGCAGCCTTGCTCATCTCGGTCCAATTCGAGGGCCGGGAGAAGTCCGCACACACGACTCCGCGGAAAATGCCCACGATGTGCTGGTCGGGAGGGATGAGGAGGTTGGTCGCATCGCCGGAGTCGGCTTGCTTCAGCAATACGGCGAGAGTTGGCCACCCAGCGTCAGAGCCAGGCAGAAAACCGCGCGACAGCCCGTTCCGGACCGCTTCCCGAATATCCTCGACCGATGCGCCGCGAGGTGCGCCCGGTGCCGGGAGCGGAGCGCGGGCGAGCAGGCTCTGGAAGAGCGCGCTGACGTCAGTGCCGTGCAACGCGCAATCGGGACTCTCGTTGCACCATGCGACAAATCGATCGAACGAAACTTCGTACGAGCGCGCCGTTCTCAACGCGAGCCCACTGACGTCGAGGCTGTGGTCGACCACGCCATCGAGCACGATCGCTCGGGTGTTGTTCGGGAAGGTCTCCAGATAGGTCGTGCCATACATCGTTCCGTAGGACCCGCCGTAGGACGTGAGTTTGGGTTCGCCGAGTGCGATGCGGATCGCGTCGATGTCGCGGGCCGTGCTGACCGAATCCAGGTGATCCATGAGCGGCCCGGTGTCCTTGCGACAGCCTGCGAAGTAGTCCTTGTTTCGCTGCACCAACGCGTCGAACTCGGCTTCCGTCCGGGGTTGAGCGATCGAGCTGGGGTCGACGGGACACTGGACGGTGGGCACGCTGGCGCCGATGCCACGAGGGTCGAACGACACCACGTCGAAGTTCTGGCGGAAGCTCTCGGGCATGAGCCAGGGAATGCCGTTGGCCCGCAGGATGTCGAACCCCGACACGCCAGGACCGCCCGGCAGGATGACCATCGAACCCGTGCGTTCCCCGGTCGCGCGTTGCCGCCCGATAGCGAGACGGATCGTCTCGCCGCCTGGGTTGGACCAGTCGAGTGGCACCTTCAGATTCGCGCATTCGACCGGATGGTCCTGTAGACCCATCCCGCACGGGCGCCAATCGAGTCGCGTGGCGACCTCGAAACCTCGAGCCGGCGACCCGCACGCGAGTAGCGCAGAGCCAACCAGCGTTGTAACCACCGCAGCAACGGCGGCTTTCACAACCGATGTGGTCACACTTCTACGGTGTCAGACCTGCGGATTCGTGCATAGTGCCCAAACGTGCCAAGTTCGCCCGACGGTCACTCCATCGGAGTGATCACCGAGTTCGCGAGAAGGTCCGGGACACCCAGTCCATCGATGATGTCGGCGACGTGCGGGCGCAGCGAACGGCAGCGCTCGTTGAAGGCACGAGTGATGGCTTTGGTGCGTCCGGTGGACATGCGCCGGTGCTCGATGTACCAGGCGCGGTTCTCTTCGAACACCGACAATGCAAAGAGGTCGCAGAGCTCGTTGAGCACTTCCTTGGCGGCTTCGTCAGAGCAGGCATCGATACCACCGATGAACGCCTCGAACACGGTGCGGTCAACATGCGCCCGGGCCGCGTTCATGATGTGGTCCGACACGAAGTTGAAGGCGTCGAACGCGTCCTTCTCCCGCTTCATCGCGGCCTGCATGCGACGAGCGGCAGTGGAGATGAGGTACTCCTCGCGCTCGTTGAACATGTAGAGCTGTGTGCCGCGATCGTAGAAGCTACCTTCCTCCTCGACGTCGCGGCCGCGGTCGCGGATCATCTGGAGAATCTGCTCGGCAGCGGTGTACTTCTTCACGACGTCCGACACGGTCTCCCGCGCGAAGCCGGCCCACTCCCACGGGCTCATGCCGCGCACTTCATCGGCAAACCCGGTCAGGAGCTCCTTGGCGACGAGCTGCGTGAGGATCTGGTTGTCACCTTCGAACGTCGTGAAGACGTCGGTGTCGTCCTTGAGCTGGACGAGGCGGTTCTCGGACAGGTATCCCGCACCGCCACAGGCCTCGCGGCACTCTTGGATTCCGCGCGTCGCGAACGTCGTCTGAGCGACCTTGAGTCCGGCCGCCTGGCTCTCGAGTTCGCGCTGTTCCTGCTGGTCCGGATTTTCCGCGGACTGGACCTTCTGCATCTTGCGCACGAGCTCGTTCTGGGCGAAGCCGTAGGCGTAGGCGCGGGCCATCAGCGGCAGCAGGCGGCGCTGGTGGACGAGGTAGTCCATGAGGAGTACTTCGCCGCCGTCCGGACGGCTGAACTGACGTCGTGTCAGTGCGTACCGGCCGGCAATGGTCAGCGCCACGCGAGTCGCAGCGGAGGCGCAGCCACCGACCGTGACGCGGCCGCGGACAAGGGTGCCGATCATCGTGAAGAAGCGGCGGTTCGAGCTGTCGATCGGCGACGTGTACGTGCCGTCCTCGGCGACGTCGCCGTAGCGGTTCAGCAGGTTCTCGCGGGGGACGCGCACGTTGTCGAACATGATTCGACCGTTGTCGACACCCGTGAGACCACCCTTGTAGCCACAGTCTGACGTCGTGACTCCCGGCAGGTCCTTGCCCTTGTTGTCCCGGATCGGGACGACGAAGCAGTGCACCCCCTGGCTCTCGTCGCCGGTGATGAGCTGCGCGAAGACCGCGGCGACCTTGGCGTGCTGGGCCGCGCCACCGATGTAGTCCTTGCGCGACGACGGGGTCGGCGAGTTGATGACGAATTCCTGCGACGCCGGGTCGTATGTCGCGGTCGTCTCCAGGTGCTGAACATCGCTACCGTGACCGGTCTCTGTCATGGCGAAGCAGCCGACGAGATCGAGGTTGAGGAGCGGCCGGCAGTACTTGTCGTGGTGCGACGCGGTACCCAGGTTGGCGATGGCACCTCCGAAGAGGCCCCACTGCACTCCGGCCTTCACCATGAGCGAGAGGTCGCTCATGGCCAGGAACTCGATGCTGACCACCGCGCGGCCGATCTGCCCGGTACCACCCTGCGCCTCGGTGAAGCCGTGACCGGGGAACCCCTCGGCCGCGAGGACCTGCATCTGGCTGAGGGCGACCTTGCGGGCCTCGGCAACGTCCGGGATGTAGTGCGGTGCGAACTCGGGTCGATTCAATTCGACTCGTGCTTTTTCGCGTTCCGCGTGCCAGTAGCCGTCGAGAGCCTTGCGAAGTTCCGAACCCAGCGTCGTCATGAGCCAACCCTAAAAGCAAAGGTCCGGGGTCCGCCGGGCTTTGTGACGAGGTTGTCGCAACGAGTTCCAGATTCCTGGTCGCCCAACGAATTCGGACAAATGCTGCGAGTTAGCTATGGACGCCTTCGAGAAACTCGACGATGGTCTTGCCGTAGAGGTTCGGGTGCGTGAACCGGAACATGTGGCCGGTCCGAGCGAGCACGACCTCGCGGGCGTTCGGGAGGCCTTCGCGTAGCTGCTGAGCGGCGTGTTCGCCGACGAGTTGGTCGTCTTCCGGGGTGGTGAGCAGGGTCGGAACGTTGACCTTTCCGAGCTGGTCCCGTACGTCGAAGGAGATGACGCTTGCGACTCGGGCGTTGTAGGACTCGGCCGGGGTGTTCTCGACGAACAGCTGGCGATAGTCCTTCTGGGTGAGCGGAACCTCGGCATCCCGGTCGTACTTCGAAGCGAGCGTGCTGGCGTGGTAGCGCAGCGTGCCGTTGCGGTAGGCCGCTCCGCGCACGTAGTGCGCCGCGCGACCGGCGGTGTTCTTCCAGCGCGGGAGCGGGTTCGCGGCAAACCCGCCGGAGAGCACCAGTCCACGAAGTCCAGTCGGCTGGCGCAGCGCGAGGGTGAGGCTGATGACCGCGCCGAAGGAATCGCCGACGAGCACGTAGTCATCGAGGTCCTCGACCTGGGTGGCGACGAAGTCGGCGTAGCGCTCGACGTCGTCGAGTCCCTCGGGCAGTCGCATCGTGCGCACCGGGTACGCGGCCTTGAGTGCGGCGAGCTGCTGCTCGTCCCACGGGGCGCCGGAGAAGCAGGGAACGGTGACGAGCGTGGGCTGGGTGGTCGACATGGCGGTCTTCTTTCGGTGAGGCGACTGGTCACTTATTAGGTGACACGTCATGAGAATACATGACGTGTCACGTATTGGCTATATGGTGAACTTGTGACCGTGGACTCGTTTGAGGAATTCCGCTACCTCGTCCTAGCGGCCCAGCGCGAGGGTCAGCGGGCGCTTGCGGCAGCGCTCAAGCCCCACGATCTGACGCCGTCACAAGCCGAGGCGATCGCGGTTCTTCGGGACTCGACAGGGCCGCTGACCGTGCGAGAAATCGGGCAGCGTCTCGTCTGCGAAGGGGGCAGTCCGAGCCGGCTGATGAGCACGCTCACCCAGAAGGGGCTCGTGGAATCGACAGTCGGGTCCGACCGGCGCACCACTGTCCTGTCCCTCACGTCGGCGGGCGTCGACGCTGCGCGAACCGTGGGGCAGATCGAGCAGAACCTCTACCAGGCCCTGGCGTTTCTCGTACGCGACGATCAGGTTGCCGCCGCTATGCCAGTGCTCCGTGCCTTGGTGGCCCAGCTCCCCGCCGGACAGGCGTTAGAACGCCGAATCGCCGACCAGAACGCGACGGACTAGACCGGCCTGCCCTCCACGACCGACATCGGCGTTGCCGTCGGAACCACTCGCGCGAGCTCGAACCCCGCCTTGGCGAACAGTTCGGCGTAGCCGGCCCGGGTCCGCTCGCGGCCGCCGACCGACACGAGCATCTCGAGGTCAGTGAGTGTGCCTGGGTGCGGCGTCGATGGATCGTCGGGCAGAACGAGTTCCACCAGGAGCAGACGTCCGCCCGGTTTGATGGCTCGCCGAACATTGCCGAGGATCGTCAGGCACTCCTCCTCGGCCCAGTCGTGAATGACGATCCGGAGGATGTAGCAGTCGGCGCCGGCGGGGATCGACTCGAAGAATGAGCCGGCGACGGCCTCGCAGCGATCAGCCAGGCCACGCTGGTGGAAGACGTTCCCCGCAACGACCGACGGCAGATCGAAAAGGATGCCTCGTGTGCCCGGGGTGCTGGAGACGATGTCGGACAGGAAGCTGCCGTGGCCACCGCCGATGTCGGCGATCGTCCCGAGACCCGAGAAGTCGTACGCCGCGAGCACCGATTCGTCGACCAACGAGGACACCGAGGTCATTGCGCCATTGAATGTCTCGGACAACTCGGGATTGTCGTCGAAGTATTCGAAAAGACCTTTGCCGCGAATTCTCGAGACTCCGGTCTTGCCGGTCATGACGGAGTAGGGGAGTTCGTCCCAGTCGTCGCGATGCTCGGGAGCGCCGACCCAGAGCACCATGTCGCGCATCGAACCTGGCGTACCGGTTCGCAGGACGTCGCCCATCGGCGTCAGGCGGAATGCGCCGGAGCGTGTCGATTTGTACAGCCCCATCGTCGTCAGGTGGCGCATCAGCCGCGCTACTCCGTCCGCGTCCGCGCCGATCGTCTCGGCAACCTCGCGAGCGGACTTCGGGCCGTCGGCGAGCACGTCCGAAATGCCGAGTTTTGCCGCCGTAAACAGCGCCTGTGCGTTCCAGGCGCCCTGGACCATCTCGAGAACCGCGGCTCCGGGCGGGACGACCGCGCGAGTGAACTTCAGAACACTGTTCCGAACGGATGTCGCAGCCAATGCGATGCGTGGGGGCGGCAGCCTCATGACCCGATTCCACCACGGCCGACAGTCCGAGCGCGGGCGTCTGGAACACTGAAGAACCGTGGCACCGAGCACTCCGAGATCCAGCACCCAAAAAAGCGCAGAACTGTTCGCCCGCGCCAACGGCATCATTCCGGGCGGCGTCAACTCGCCGGTTCGCGCTTTCGCGGCAGTCGGCGGCACCCCTCGTTTCATTGCGAAGGCGTCCGGTTACACGCTCACCGATGCGGACGGGAACGACCTCGTCGACCTGGTCTGCTCGTGGGGTCCGATGATCCTTGGGCACGCTCACCCCGCGGTCGTCGAAGCCGTGCAGAAGGCGGCGGTCGGTGGGTTGTCGTTCGGTGCGCCGACCGAAGCCGAGATCGTGCTGGCGGAGGAGATCGCGCGCCGCGTGAAGCCGGTCGAGCGCGTCCGCCTCGTGAACTCGGGTACCGAGGCCACGATGAGCGCGATTCGACTCGCACGCGGCTTCACTGGTCGGGCCAAGATCATCAAGTTCGCCGGCTGCTACCACGGACACTCGGATGCCCTTCTCGCCCAAGCGGGTTCGGGTCTTGCGACATTCGGTCTGCCGACTTCGCCTGGTGTCACAGGCGCCTCCGCCGCCGACACGATCGTTCTCCCGTACAACGACCTCGCGGCCGTCGAAGCCGCCTTCGCTGCGAATCCGGACGAAATCGCGTGTGTCATCACCGAGGCCGCGCCCGGCAACATGGGTGTCGTCCCGCCGGGTCCCGGGTTCAACGCCGGACTGCGTGCGATCACCGCGAAGAACGGTGCGTTGTTCATCTCCGACGAGGTCATGACCGGTTTTCGCGTGAGCGCCGCCGGTTACTACGGCGTCGACCCCGTCGACGCCGACATCTTCACGTTCGGCAAGGTCATGAGTGGTGGGCTCCCGGCCGCGGCGTTCGGTGGCCGCGCGGAGGTCATGGCCCGTCTGGCTCCGCAGGGGCCGGTCTACCAAGCGGGAACGCTCTCGGGGAACCCGGTCGCGGTCGCCGCGGGCTTGGCGACGCTGCGCGCCGCGGACGCGGACGTCTACGCAGCGCTCGATCGCAATGCCGCGCTGCTCGGAAAACTGATGGGTGAATCACTCGAGGCGGCGGGAGTTAGCCACCAGGTGCAATTCGCAGGCAACATGGTGAGCGTGTTCTTCGCCGATGCACCCGTCACGGACTACGCGTCCGCGCAGGCCAGCGAGACGTGGCGTTTCCCGGCGTACTTCCACGCGCTGCTCGATCATGGTGTGTACGCGCCGCCGAGCGCCTACGAATCATGGTTTGTTTCGGCAGCGCTCGACGATCGCGCCTTCGAGATCATCGCTGCGGCCATGCCGCTGGCTGCCCGGGCCGCCGCGGCAGCTGTAAAGCCCTAAGACGTTCAGACAATGCAGGAGCGCCAATGAAGCCCGTAGCCCCGCACCCGCCGCGTATCGACAACGCGCTGTCGGACCAGTCCGACAAGTCGCGCACGATCGTTCACTTGCTGCGGCATGGTGAGGTGCACAACCCGACCGGTGTTCTGTACGGACGCCTGCCGAACTTCGGGCTGTCGCAACTCGGCCACGAGCAGGCTGCCAAGGTCGGTGCGGCTCTCGCTGGTCATGATGTTCGGCTGATCGTCGCTTCGCCGCTGCAGCGCGCGCAGGAGACCGCCGCGCCGGTGGCCGCCGAGCACGGACTGTCGATCAACACCGACGCTGACCTCATCGAAGCCGCCAACAGCTTCGAAGGGCTCAAGGTGGCGGCGGGAGATGGCGCGCTGCGCAACCCGCGGTACTGGTGGCGCCTGCGCAACCCCTTCAAGCCGTCCTGGGGCGAACCTTTCAGCGAGATCGCGGTTCGTATGGCCGGCGCGATCGAGAAGGCCCGTCTTGCGGGAGCCGGGCACGAGATCGTGCTGGTTTCACACCAGCTTCCGGTGTGGACGGCTCGCCTGTCCTCGGAGGGTAAGCGACTGTGGCACGACCCGCGCAAGCGCCAGTGCTCGCTCGCGTCGCTGACGTCGCTGGTGTTCATCGGCGACGAACTCGTCGACATCGTCTACTCCGAGCCCGCCGGAACCTCGGACCCGCGAAAGACAGGCGCATGAGATTTGGGCTGAGCCCAATTCGGATGCGGCCGCGGGTCTTCCTCGCGGTGCTGCTCACGGCCCTTTTCGGGCTGACTGCCTGTGCCGGCAAAGATGCGGTGACCGCCGGCGCAGGTACGTTCGACTTCGTTTCGCCCGGCGGCAAGACGGAGATCTTCTACGACCCGCCTGCCACGCGCGGAACCATCGGCAAGCTCGCCGGCCCGGACCTGATGAACGACGGCAAGACGGTGTCGCTCTCCGACTTCGACGGCAAGGTCGTCGTTCTCAACCTGTGGGGCCAATGGTGCGGGCCCTGCCGAGGGGAAGCGGACCAGCTCGAAAAGGTCTACGACGCGACGAAGGACTCGGGCGTCGCGTTCCTCGGTGTCAACGTGCGTGATCCGCAGAAGGACAAGGCACAGGACTTCGTCGTCGACCGGAAGGTCGGCTACCCGTCGATCTGGGACCCCGCGATGCGGACCGTCATCGCATTCGGCGCACATTTTCCGGCGAGCGTCATTCCAGTGACACTCGTCCTTGATCGCCAGCATCGCGTCGCTGCGGTCTTCCTCAAGGCGCTGACGGTCGAGGACCTCCAGCCGGTTGTCGAGAGGTTGGCGAAGGAGTGAACGTCGGCGACACCTTCAGCTCGATCGCCTCGACGGGCCCTCTGCTTCTCGCGCTCGGTGCGTGCGCACTCGCCGGGCTGGTCTCGTTCGCGTCGCCGTGTGTGGTCCCGCTCGTGCCGGGTTACCTGTCGTATCTCGCCGGGTTGGTTGGCGAAACACCGAACACCAAGCCCGGACGGTGGCGCGTGGCCGGTGCCGCGGGTCTGTTCGTCCTCGGCTTCACGACTGTTTTCGTACTGGCCACGGTTGCCGTCTTCGGCCTGACGACTGCCTTGACGATCAACAACGACGTCCTGCAACGGATCGGCGGCGTCGTCACAATCCTCATGGGCTTGGTCTTCCTGGGATTGGTCCCGATGATGCAGCGCGACGTGCGGTTCACCCCGCGATGGCTCACGAGCATCGTGGGGGCGCCGCTTCTCGGGGCGGTATTCGCACTCGGCTGGACGCCCTGCATCGGACCGACGCTGGCCGGTGTGTTGTCCGTCGCCACGAGCACTGAGGGCACGAGCGCGACCCGCGGCACCTTCTTGATCATCGCGTACTGTCTGGGCCTCGGACTTCCGTTCGTGCTGTTGGCCTTGGGTTCGAGCCGAGCGCTTCGAGGTGTGGGTTGGCTTCGACGCCATGCCCGCACGATTCAGATCATCGGCGGGGTGACACTCGTTGCGGTGGGTATCGCGCTCCTGACCGGAATGTGGGGACTCTTCGTGAGTTGGATTCGGGACGTGTTCGTATCGAACGCGACGCTGCCGATATGACAGATCTCATTGAGCGACCGAGCATGGCCGGTCCACCGGTGAGCCCCCCGCCGCTGTGGCAGCGGGCGTGGGCTTTGGTGCGAAACACGTGGCGCGGACTGACGAGCATGCGGACCGCGCTCGCGTTGCTGTTCCTGCTGGCGCTGGGTGCGATCCCCGGAGCAGTTCTCCCACAGCGATCGCTCAATCGACAGAAGGTCGACCAGTACCTCGCCACCAGCCAGACGCTCGGCCCATGGATGGATCGACTCCAGCTGTTCGACGTGTTCAGCAGCTTCTGGTTCACGAGCATCTATGCGCTGCTGTTCATCTCGCTGATCGGGTGCATCCTTCCGCGGGCGTTGGATCAGGCCAAGACGCTGGGCGCGCCGCTCGTTGCGGCCCCGCGAAACCTCTCTCGTCTGCCCAAGCACTTCGAAACGACGGTCGCTGCGACTCCGGATGAGGTCGCGGAAACCGCGGCCAAGCGGCTGCGCGGGTGGCGCACGGCGATCCACCGCGACCCCAGTCGTTCGGTGCATGCGGGCGAGGTGACCGTCAGTGCGGAGAAGGGATACCTGCACGAACTCGGGAACCTGCTGTTCCACTTCGCTCTGGTCGGTCTGCTTGCGGCGCTCGCGGCCGGCAAGATGCTCTATTACGAGGGCAATGTCATCGTCATCGCCGACGGGGGACCGGGCGTCTGCTCGACCGCGCCCGCCGCATTCGACACCTTCCGTGCCGGCAACCTCGTCGATGGCACCGGACTGACTCCGATCTGCATCACGGTCGACTCGTTCAAGGCTGACTACCTCGAAAACGGTCAGGCCGAGATGTTCACCGCGAAGATCCGGTATCAGCAGGGAGACGACCTCGCGACCGGTACGTGGCGCCCCGACACACTGCAGGTCAACCACCCGCTGCGGGTCGCTGGCGACCGGGTCTACCTGCAGGGCCATGGTTTTGCGCCGACGTTCACGGTCATCTATCCGAACGGGCAGACGCGAACCGAGACCCTCCAGTGGATGCCGGAGAGCGCGACGACGTTCCTCTCGAGTGGTGTGCACCGCTTCGACCCGCCGGGCGGCATGTACCCCAACGACTTCGAGCGACGTAAGCACCAGATCGCCGTCGAGGGCCTGTTCGCGCCGTCGGCAGTGTTCGACGGGAAGATCCTGTCGTCCGGCTTCCCGGCGATGATCAGCCCGGCGGTGGCGGTCGACAT
This sequence comes from Smaragdicoccus niigatensis DSM 44881 = NBRC 103563, assembly GCF_000380645.1. Lineage (GTDB taxonomy): Bacteria > Actinomycetota > Actinomycetes > Mycobacteriales > Mycobacteriaceae > Smaragdicoccus > Smaragdicoccus niigatensis. The sequence continues at coordinate 1,077,402 of NZ_AQXZ01000019.1, read as the reverse complement.
CTACCTCGGCGACACCGGTCTCGACACCGGTCGCCCCCAGGGCCTGTTCACACTCGATCGCACGCTTATCGACGACGGCCGGCTCGTCAAGCAGGCGCGGGTGAACCTGCGGCCGGGCGAGACCGCGACGCTGTCCGATGGTTCGATCGTGCGATTTGACGGGGCCAAGGAATTCGTCAACCTCCAGGTGTCGCATGACCCGTCGCAGGTGTGGGTTCTCGTCTCGGCGCTGACCCTCATGACCGGGTTGCTCGGTTCCTTGCTCATCAAGCGTCGCCGCTTGTGGGTGCGGGTTTACCCTGGCGCCGAGGGTGGGCCTACGGTGGTGGAGATCGGTGGCCTCGCCCGCACGGACGGCGCTGGCTGGGGACCGGAATTCGAGCGGTTGCCGAAGCGCCTGCTCGAGGGATTGTGAGACGGAGGATCAGGTGACGGAGAACGTCAACGAGTCACTGGCTGGATACGCGAACCTGGCATTCCAGTCGGCCTTCGCCGTATACGTGCTCGCACTCTTCTTGTTCGTGGCCAACTTTGCGCTCACCCGTACGAAGGCCACTGAGCGAACGCTCGTGACTGTCGGTGCGCCGACGGGGCCAGGTCGCATCGAGACCGTTCCGAAGAAGCCGCTTGGTGAGCGTCTAGGCAACATGGGTGCGTCGGTCCTCGTCGTCGGAATCGGTGCCCACGTCGGGGCCATAGTTCTTCGCGGTTTCGCCACCCACCGCTTCCCGCTCGGCAACATGTACGAGTTCGTCACGATGGCGTGCGCCGCGGCGATGGTCGTCGGAATGATCTTCCTGCGCGGTGAGAAGTACCGTCAGATGTGGGCGTTCCTGCTGGTCCCGGTCGTCATCCTGATGTTCCTCGCGGGCACGATCTTGTACGCGGATGCGGCGCCGGTGGTGCCGGCTCTGCGCTCATATTGGCTGCCGATTCACGTGACCGTCGTCAGCACGGGTGCCGGTGTCTTCATGGTCGCGGGCGTCTGCAGCCTGCTGTTCCTGCTGCGTACCCATGCGGACCGCAAGGGCATCGAAGCGATCACCCGCCGCCTGCCGGACGCGGAGACGCTCGACCGGTTGGCCTACCGAACCAGCATCATCGGATTCCCGATCTTCGGCGCTGGCGTCATCCTCGGCGCGATCTGGGCCGAAGCCGCGTGGGGCCGGTTCTGGGGATGGGACCCCAAGGAGACGGTTTCGTTCATCACGTGGGTCGTCTACGCGGCGTACTTGCACGCTCGCGCGACGTCCGGTTGGCGGGACACGAAGGCGGCCTGGATCAACGTCGCCGGCTTCGTCGGGATGATGTTCAACCTGTTCATCATCAACATGGTGGTGAGTGGTCTGCACTCGTACGCCGGGTTGAGCTAGTAGCACGTGTCGCTCCACGCGCTCTGTCAGAAGGGACCGCCCGGGCCGAAGTAGCCGCTGCCACCCTCGTTGCGGGGCGGCTGCCGGTTAACTTCTCTTTGGGCCTGCTCAAAGTCCGCTGTTTCGGCTAGTTCCGCCAGTTCGGCATCGTCCGCATCGCATTGCCGAGGCGGCAGATGGTCTAGTCGCTGGGATCTAACGGTTGGTTTCCCTTGGCGCTCTTCCCACTCCCAACGAGCCTGCGCCTCTCGGCGGCGACGCTTGCGCGCCCGCACGATCGCGAAGAAAAATAGACCCCAGAATACGACGCCGAAGAGGATCACTGGCCATGCGCCGGGTGGCATAGCTCCCATACCTAATTGTGTGACTTCGCGACGCGCGATACCCGATAACTCGTTGATGCCCACCACGATGCTCTCACTGTCCAGCGTTCTCATAGCCCACCGCCTGCACGTACGCCGCCTCGTACCGATACCAGGTCCGATTTCCAAAATAGAGGCCGATGGGAACCATGAAGATGAAGGTGAAGGTGGCCGTGAGCCAGTCGAAGTCCCCAGCGATGGCCAACACGACGCCGGCGGCTGCGGCCGCGACGAGCGCATACAGCAGTCCGTAGATGAAGGTGAACCCGGTCCAGCCAGCGCGCCGGAACTTCTTCCACCTCGCTACTGCACTTGGTCGCATGTCTTGCATAGATCCAAGCATCTGTCGGGCGATTACCAGGGGAAAGCCACCCTGGGTGTAGTTTGCCCCACTCCCGTTGGGTGGCGCGGTCGCACATGAGCTGCGAGCGTCGGTCGATCAGCGGACAACCATCACAACCCGCTAACCAATAGCTGTGCACAACCGATATTGGAGTTGAAGCACCCGCTAGCAGATTGTCTCCCCATGTCGTCCCCGTTCGGCCCGCAGTACCAGCAGTACCCGCGGCCATCGTTCCAGCAGTGGAACTATCCGCCGCCACCGGCTCCAGTCGTCTCGCAGCCGCCTCGGTACCTGCCGCAACCGGACTTTCCGCCTGTTGTTCGGCTACCGAACCTCGCCGTCAACATCGTTGTCACGCTGGCAATCTGGTTGCTGTTCATCCTCGGTTCGGTCGCGATCTCGACGACGTTCGACGGCTCGCGTGGACTGGAGCCCGGCAGTGAAACGATGTCGGTCCAACCGCAGCAGGCAGGCGCGCCTGGGTACATCGCGGGTGTCCGCTGAACGACGGACATGAACGGGTCGTCGTTAACGCCCGAATGGTCCTATTCAGATACGGGTGACGAACCTTCGTCTTTTTGAGGAATTAGCGTCTGATGTCCTACCCGTATGGTCCCAACCAGCAGTTCCCGCCGCCGCAGCACTGGCCGAACCAGGCTCCGCCTACTGGCCACTACCCGCCGCCGCAGCCGTCGTGGGGAGCGCCGCAGCAGGGTCAGCCCTGGGGCGGCCACCAGCCGCAACTGCAGTTCGCCGCCCCGACCTACTACCCGGCGCCGCGACCGCCCAAGTCGAACAAGAATCGCAACATCGCGCTCTCGGTGGTCGGCGTTTTTGTTCTGCTCGTGGTCCTGGTGCTCGTGTTCGCACCGTCGAAGAGCAACGAGCCGGTGGCGAACGCCAGCAGCTCGGCCGTGCTGACCGGCACTGATGCGCTCGGCAAGGCGAAGATCGGCGACCGCATCAAGGTCACGACTGATGACGGAACGGCCATCATCACGGTGAAGGATCTGCAGTCTGGTCAGCCCGCGGATTATGTGAAGCCCCACGGCACGATGATGCAGATCTCGGTCGAGATCGAGGTCATCTCCGGCACGTGGCACGTCAACCCGCTGTATTTCTCGGCGCGGTCGGCAAGTGGCACGACGTTGAGTCCGGACTTCTTTAATGGCGCTGACGACGACTTGACCTACACCGACGCGAAGGCAGGCGAAAAGGTACGCGGAACGATCCAGTTCGACGTTCCGAACGGAGAGTCAATCAGTCTGGTCATCCTGACCGGCGTCATGTTCGAGCGGATCGCCGACTGGACGGCGGCTTAGTCACTCGATCCCGGGTTACTCGGGCTTGTCCTCGTCGTGGTGTTTTTGCACATCACGCTTGAGTCGCCAGAGGAACTCGGGATCGTCGTCCGGGCCCCGGACTCCGACATTCGTGCGCTCACCAGGCTGTGGACCGAACGCTTTCCACATCAGCACGACCACTGTGATGAGTCCGATGACCGCCAACAGTTGCATCATGGGGGACGCTCACCTCCTCGATTTGAGGTTAGCCGGTTTTGTCCCTTTGGGTATATGTCCTATGGCCGCGTCGCCTCGGTGGTCAGCGAGGCGAGCAGAGTCATGACTTCAGCCTCGCGGAAACGGCGGTGCCCACCGGGTGTGCGTACGGAGCCAAGGCGGCCGGCGTGGGCCCAACGAGTGACCGTCTTGGGGTCTACGTGAAACAGCGCGGCGACCTGTCCTGGGGTCAGGAGTTTGTCTGGTGCGCCCATAAGGATTGCAGTCATCTGATCTCTCCTGTCGAATTTCTCCCGAATGCGAGCAATGGTGACACCTCGACCCCCGGGTACTCGAACCTTCTAAAGTTGGTAAAGGGGAGGTAATAGACAAAAGCCTCAGACTGGACATGGGCCCCGCGATCTTCTCAGGCGCCACTCAGCGGATATCGTTGTTGCATGACGAACGCATCCAAGAGTGGTCTGGTCCGCGACTTGGCGGTTTTCAGCCTGCTGCGGTTGGGGGTTGTCGTGGTGCTGACGGCCGCGATCGTGGCCATCGGCAAAGTGACGATTGAGATTCCGCTTCTCGTTGCAGCGCTGTTCGCTGTGGTGATCGCACTGCCACTGTCGATGGTTCTGTTCGCCCCGCTGCGCCGCCGGATCAACGAGCGGATCGCCGAAGTCGATGAAGCGCGCCGCACGCAGAAGCAGGACCTGCGGGCACGGCTCTCCGGCGGCAACGATTGACCGTTTGCGACCGAAGCCTCTCGCGCGACTGGATCACCAATGCGATCCGGTTGATCGATGCTGACGCGCAACGCAGCGCCGACACCCATCTGATCCGTTACCCCTTGCCGGTGGCGTGGGGTGTCCAGCTCTATCTGAAGGACGAATCCACCCACATCACGGGCAGCCTCAAGCACCGGCTGGCCCGTTCGCTGTTCTTGTACGGACTGTGCAATGGCTGGATCGACGAATCGACCACGATTGTCGAGGCGTCGTCCGGCTCGACTGCCGTCAGTGAGGCGTATTTCGCTCAATTGCTGGGCCTCGCGTTCATCGCGGTCATGCCGGCGAGCACGTCGCCGCAGAAGGTGGCGTTGATCGAATCCCAGGGCGGCCGCTGTCACTTCGTCACCGAACCGGACCAGATGTACTCGGAGGCGGCCCGGTTGGCGCGTGAGTTGAACGGCCACTACATGGACCAGTTCACTCACGCTGAGCGGGCGACCGACTGGCGAGGCAACAACAACATCGCTGAGTCGATCTACCAGCAGATGATGAAGGAAGAGCATCCCGTTCCGGCGTGGGTTGTCGTGGGTGCCGGCACTGGTGGCACGAGCGCGACGATCGGGCGCTATATCCGCTATCGACGCCACGCCACGCGCTTGGCCGTGGTGGACCCGGAGAACTCGGCCTTCTATCCGGGATTCGCGAATTCGGACCCGCAAGCAACGGGCGGGGCATCGCGCATCGAGGGTATTGGGCGGCCGCGCGTCGAGCCGAGCTTCATTCCGACGTCCGTGGACCGCATGATCCAGGTTCCGGATGCGGCGTCGGTGGCGACCGCGCGGCGGGTCAGCGAGGTCATCGGTCGTCGGGTCGGCGGGTCCACCGGCACGAACATGTGGGGCGCGTTCGGCCTGGTGGCGCAATACGTACGCGCGGGTGTTCGGGCAAGCATCGTGACGCTGCTGTGCGACGGCGGTGATCGCTACGCGGACACGTACTTCAGTGACGACTGGGTTGATGCTCAAGGGCTCGATCTCCGTGGCCCGCAGGCGACCCTCGACGAATTCGCCCGATCGGGCGTCTGGCCCGAGTAAATCCCTGGGTTTGTCAATTTTTGTTGACACGCTCGGACTGTCAACATACATTGACGTCATGAGTGAAGCCACGACCTTGGCGGCGGCAGCCGGCAGCGCGGATCCGAGTGTCGGACTGCGGGCCGTCCTTGCCCTTCGCCGCCTTCTCGAACGGCTCGAAGCGATCCAGGTTCGCAACGCGAGAAGCCAGGGCTGGTCCTGGCAGGCGATCGCGGACGCCCTCGAAGTCAGCCGGCAGGCCGTTCATCAGAAGTACCAACGAGCAGAAAGGTCCCAGCATGTTTGAGCGATTCACCACGTCGGCACGGGCCGTCGTGCGGTCCGCCCTCGCGCAGACGAAGCAGTCGATCGACGTCGAGCACCTGTTTCTCGGTGTGGTCCAGCATGCGGATGGTCCATTGCGGGACCTTCTCTCCGAAGTCGGCATCACCGCCGACGATGTGCGGGGCGAGTTGCGCGCCGACGAAGGTCCTCTCGGCGATGTCGATGCCGAGGCGCTGAGATCCATCGGAATCGACCTCGATGCCGTGCGCCGATCACTCGAGTCGACATTCGGGGAAGGGGCGCTCGACCGGGAGCCGCCGCGCAGTCGATCGTGGTTCGGTAAGCCGCGCTCGCGCGTCACCAGTGACGGCAAGAAAACGCTCGAACTCTCACTCCGTGAGGCCATCCGCTTGAAGTCGCATGAGATCGGCGTGGAGCATTTGTTGCTGGGGATCTTGAGAGCGCCAAATGCCAAGGTGACCACAATGATCGAGGCGCATATACCGATTGCTGTTCTTCGTCAGCGTGTGGAGGCTCTCACCTCGCGCGCGGCCTGATATCTGTCACCATGGGCGTATGACGCTTCTTCTGGTGCTGGCGAGCAACGCGGTCGCGATCTGGCTTGCTTCGCGGTGGGTCAGCGGTGTCGAGGTGACGATGCCCGAGCCTCGTGACAGCCTCACGGTGGTTCTGGTGTTCATGGGAATCGCGCTGGTGTTCACCATCGTCAACGCGCTGGTGAAGCCTCTCGTGAGCTTCTTTTCGCTGCCGTTCATCATCCTCACGCTCGGGCTGTTCCTCCTCGTGGTGAACGGCCTGATGGTGCTGTTGACGTCGTGGCTGAGCGAGTTCAGCGGCTACGGACTTCACGTCGACGGGCTGTGGACCGCGATCAAGGCCGGACTGGTCATCTGGATCGTCAACTGGGTGCTGGGAATCTTCCTGCCGGAACCTGAGCGGGGCTAGAACAGCTCAGCCACCACGAACGCGACGCCGGTGAGGATCGACCACGCCAACATGGCGAGCCCGGTGTCGCGCAGCGAGGGGAGTAGTGCCATTCCATTGGCGCGATTGCGTACGGGCGCGTTCGCCCGCAGGGCTAATGGGATCGCAACCAGTCCGGCGAGCGCGAACGGCGTCGAAAGCGTCAGCAGAACGCTGATGACGAACGGCGTCGCGATGAGGATCATGTGCAGTCGGCGGGTGCCTGCGTCGCCTAGACGAACCGCGAGCGTGTTCTTGCCAGAGAGTGTGTCCGTCGGGATGTCGCGCAGGTTGTTGGTGACCAGCACGGCGCTCGAGAAGCATCCGACTGCGATCGCGCAACCCAGTCCGGCGAGGTCAACGCGTCCCGCCTGGACGAACTGCGTACCGAGGACCGCGACCAGGCCGAAGAACACGAAGACCGCGATCTCCCCGAATCCGGCGTATCCGTAGGGGTTCCGGCCGCCCGTGTAAAACCAAGCGCCGGCGAGGCAACCCACGCCGACGAGCAGCAGCCACCACGCCGACGTAAGAGACAGAACAGTTCCGGCAACCGCCGCGATCCCGAGGGCGGTGAACGCGGCATTCCGGACCGCCGTCGGGGTGGCGAGCTTGCCGCCGACGAGACGCTGCGGTCCGACGCGATCGTCGTCAGTGCCGCGGATTCCGTCGGAGTAGTCGTTCGCGTAGTTCACGCCGACGATCAACGACACCGACAGAACGAGCGCCAGCAGCGCCTTCCACCACAACCAGCCACCGGCTTCGACAGCGCATGCGGTGCCCGCGATGACGGGGGCGATCGCATTCGGCAGGGTTCGGGGACGCGCCCCTTCGATCCATTGCGCGGCAGTGGTCACGCCGCCATCCTCTCAGCCGACGATCTTGCGGATCCCGGCGAGGTCCGGCTTGCCCGACGCCAGCATCGGCAAAGCGGCGACAACGTGCAGTTCGCGCGGGGCGGCAAATGGCCCGAGAGCTGCGGCGACGTGCGCACGGACGTCGTCGAGTGTGATTTCCAACCCATCGCGAACGACGACGACAGCGGCGACCCGTTCGCCGAGTCGCTCATCGGCTCGACCGACAACCACGCAGTCCTGCACCGCGGGATGCGCGGCAATTGCGGAGGCCACGACCTCGGGCACAACGGTCAACCCGCCGGAGGTGATCGCACCGTCGGCGCGTCCGTGAACGACGAGTGTGCCGTCGACGACCGCCCCGAGATCAGAAGTGCGAAACCAACCGGGCTCTGAGAACGCCTCGTGCGTCAGTCCGCGGTAGCCCTTCGCGACGGTCGGGCCGCCGATGACGATTCGGCCGTCGTCGATGCGCAGCAGCGTGCCGTCGAGCGGCTTGCCGTCGTAGACGCAGCCGCCGCAGGTTTCGCTCATCCCGTAGCTGCGGACCAGTCGGACACCGACTTCTGCACAACGTTGGACGACATGTGCGGGCGTCGCCGCTCCACCGACGAGCACTGCGTCGTAGCTGATGAGGGCATTTCGCCCGGGCTCGGAGTCAAGAAGTTTGAGCAGCTGATTTGGCACGAGCGACGTGTACTTTCGGCCGCCGTCAAGCCGCGCCGTCGCCTTCTCGAAAGCGTCGGGGGAGAGTCCGTCCGTCACATCCAAGACAACAGGTTCGGTTTCGGCGACGATGCTGCGAAAGAGGACTCCGAGACCGGCGATGTGAAACGCCGGAAGCGCGAGAAGCCACTGGCCGGGACCGCCGAGCCGATCCAGCGCGGCCGTTGAGCTCGCTCGCACATTCGCAGCGGTGAGCATTGCGCCCTTGGGAACACCGGTGGTGCCGGACGTCGCGACGACAAGGGCGACCTCAGAGTCGATTTGCAGGCCCGGGCGCAGCGTGGCGGTCAGCCGCTCAGTCTCCAGTGGATCGTCGGCCGGAACCGGCAAGAAGGCCGCCGCCGTTCCAGCCATGGCGTCCACGAGCCTCGGCATGATGTCGACGACCGCCGGCCCCGCCGGGATCGGCAGCACTTCGAGCAGGGGCATCAGAAGCCGCTAGTCCTCGACCGCGAAACCAGCGTCCTTGAGCGTTTGCGTGACACGCGCGATGTCGTCGGCGCCGGGCTCCTCCATCGCGACCTCGGCGATCGCTTCGCGAATCTGCGCCGTCGTGACGGGCTCGTCGGCATGCGTCTCGGTGAACTCAGCCGCGATCTGAGTGACTTCGACGTCGGTCAAACGACGATGAAGCACGGCGAAAACCGCCGCGTAGTCACTCTGGGGGACCCCCTGCGGAAATCCCGCCTTCAGCCACTGCAGCACGGCCCGCAGCGGTGCCGTCAGGTGTGAACCGAGCATGCCGATACCTCCTCAGCTGGTCAGAAGATCTTGATTCCAAGATCGTGGTCGAGGAAGTTCTTCATGATGAACAGGATTCCGAGGATCACCGCCACGACGACAATGGCCAGGCAGATGATGCCGGCCACCAACGCGAGCGGGCTGCGTCGGGTGATGGCCGAGTCCTGACCGCCCCGATCGACGACCTGCGCCGAGGGAGCCAGGAATCGCACTCCGAAGGCGAACACGGTGGGGAGACCGGCGCCGAACAGCAGTCCGATGAGAACGACCTGCCACAGCGAATTCGCGGTCTTGATCACGAGGTCCATGTCACGCCTTCCCGCTCATGTGCGTGGTGTCGTCGGGGGCCAACCCGCTCGTCCATTCGGACGTGACGTTGCTCCTGTCCACCCGGTTGCGGCGGCTCCGGATGTACATCGCGATGCACGCAACGGCGAGCGCACCGAAGACCACCATGACGCCGGCCATGCCACCGATCAGGTCGGCGACGAACCAGCATGCGGCGCCGGTGAGGCCCGCCAGTGGCAGTGTCGAAAGCCATGCGACAACCATGCGCCCCGCAACGTTCCACCGCACTTCGGCGCCGCGTCCGATGCCGGAGCCGAGGATCGAACCGGTGGCCGTGTGCGTGGTCGACAGCGGCAGACCGAAGTGGCTCGACGTCAGGATGATCGCCGCGGACGACGAGTCCGCCGCGAAGCCCTGTGGCGACCGGATGTCGACCAGACCCTTGCCGAGGGTGCGAATAATGCGCCAACCACCGAGGTAGGTACCCGCGGCGATCGCCAGTGCACAGGTCAGCTTGACCCAGAACGGAAGCGGATCGTCGGCAGTGAGGCTGCCGTGCGCGACGAGCGCGAGGAAGATGACGCCCATTGTCTTCTGCGCGTCGTTGGTGCCGTGCGCGAGCGAGATGAGTGACGCGGAACCGATCTGGCCCAGCCGGAAGCCGTCGTCGCGCGGCTTGTCGGCGACCTTCCGGGTCACCCAGTAGACCGACTTCGTGCCCAGCGCCGCGATCATCGACGCCACGATCGGCGCCAAGATCGCCGGAATGAGCACCTTTGCGATGACGCCGCTGGTCCACGCGACTCCGCCGGACCCGGCCGCGATCACCGTCGCGCCGATGAGACCACCGATCAGCGCATGCGACGAACTCGACGGAATGCCGAGGAGCCACGTGAAGACGTTCCACAGGATGCCGCCGACGAGGCCTGCGAAGACCACGGTCAGCAGCTGGGATCCATCGATCTGGTCGATGTTGATGATTCCCTTACCCACGGTCGCTGCGACTTCTACAGACAGGAACGCTCCGGCCAGGTTGAGCACAGCCGACAGTGCGACTGCGGCGCGGGGCTTCAAGGCCCCGGTCGCGATCGACGCGGACATCGCATTCGCGGTGTCATGGAACCCGTTAGTGAAGTCGAACGCGAGTGCGGTACCGACCACAATGCCGAGTACGACGAGTTCTGCGCTCACAAAGTGTCAGTCTTGCCTACGGGGAATTCCAGATGAACAACTACCCCAGAAATAGTTACCGGGTCGATGCTCCATTTAGGGTGTTCTACCCTCCCCAAATGTCCTCGACGTAGCGGTTCTCCTTGCGAAGGTTTGCGAGCCATTCCTGGCCGCCGGCCTCGTCGGCTCCGGTGCGGTCTCGGTAGATCTTCATGAACGCAGCGCGCACTCCGGGCGCCATCGTGTTCGCGTTCCCGCAGACGAAGACCGCCCCGCCCTTCTCGAGCATCTCCCACACCTCATCGGCACAGGCCTCGATCTCGTGCTGGACGTACTTGCGCCCATCGGTCGGCTGCTGGGAGAAGACCGTGCGCAACTTCGCGACACCGAGCCGGTCGTACTCCTGCAGCTCCTCGCCGTAGATGAAGTCATGCTCCGGATGGCGGCAGCCGAAGAAGACCATCGACTGGGCGATCGGTGCACCTTGCTCACGCTGGGTCGCGCGCTCTTGCAGGAACCCGAGGAACGGAGCGAGTCCGGTTCCGGCTCCCACCATGATCATGGGAACGTGCGGATTCTCCGGCGGCCGGAACTCGATCGTGGGTCGCCGAACGAACGTGAACACCGTGCTACCCGCCGGGTTGTTGGCCAGGTAGTTCGAGCAGACACCATTGAAGGTCCCGACTCCGCTGCGGGAAGGTGCGCACAGCACGCCGGTGGCGATACTCGCGATTTTCGCGTCTACCAGCGGCGACGACGCGATCGAGTAGTACCGGGGACGCTGCGGCGGCAGCAGCCCGAGGAACGTCTCGAACGGGATCGAACACGACGGGTACTTCTCCACGAGGTCGAGCAGCGACCGGCGCGGGGTGAGTACCTCCTCTTTGTATCGCTCGTCATCGCTGATCAGCGCCTTGAGCGCAGCACGCTCGGCGTCATCGTCGGTGTGCTCGGCCAGTACTTCGATGCCTTCGCGCGAAGCGATGTCCTGAAGCTCGACACAGCTGCTGAGAATCCCGAGCAGTGGCGTCGGCTCGCCGATCGGCAGGTGGGTGTAGTTGCCGCCGTCCATCGTGATCGTGGCGAACATGCCGCCATCGAGCTGGAAGTGGTTCATGACCCGCCGGATGTTGTCGATGCTGTTGCGCGGCATCACTCCGAGGTGGTCGCCAGCTTGATATGCGACACCGACCGGCAACTCGACATCAATGTGGCGGGTGGACCTGGTGTCCGACGGCGAGTGGAGTTCCCGGTTCGCCCGGACGAGCGAAGGCTGCGCCAGGAACGACTTGATCACCGGGTTCGCGAGTTGACGGTTCTCGAACGTCATCGTCAGCCGAGTGGTCGTCGTGGTCGGCTTAGCCGAATCCGCCGACACTCCGAGACCGCCGCCAATGGCGTCCCACAGGCCGTCATGCCAGGTCCGGTACGCGGCGTCGAAGTCGCCGCTGGCGTCGCCCTCGCCTCGCTCATGCATCCGCGTGGCGCCCGCCGCTGCCAGCTTGTCGTCGATCATCCACGGCACAGCCTGGTAGGTCGACGCCCACTCCTTGCTGCCGCAGCCGAAGACGGTGTACTGCGTCCCGCTGCACGAGCCGGCGGGAGCGCTGCGTAGCCAGGCGCAGAACTTGCCTGCGTTGTCGGTAGGGGTGCCGTTGTACGAGGCGGCCACGACGACCAACGCGCCGCTCGGCGGCTTGCCCGCGATCTCGTCGAGCGAACACAGCGTGACTGAGTAGCCACGGTCAGTGCCTTCCTGTGCCAGCTTGGTTGCGATCCCCTCCGCAGTTCCGAGGTTCGACCCGAAGGCCACCGTGAGGGGAGTGTTGTGGTGGTTCCCTTGCGCGGCCATCTTGGGTTGCGGAGTGCCCGTCTGTTCCGCCGTAACCCGCATCTTCCCGGGCAACTTCACGAACTGGTCGGTGCGCGGCCGGACCCGAATGTGCATCTTGTCTGGTTTGACCGTCAGCGTCGTCTTCGTCTCCAGCTGGTAATTCAGATGATCGATGAGCTCGAAGCGCTGCAGGAGCATGCCGAGGACGAGGACCGCTTCCTGCATCGCGAACTGCCGGCCGATGCACGCGCGTTGTCCGGTGCCGAACGGCTTGTAGGCGTTCGGCGAGATCGCCGCCATGCGCTCCGCGGCCATGTGATCGGGATTGAAATCCTCAGCGTCGGGTCCCCACACGCTCTTGTCGCGGTGCAGCATCGGGGTCAGCACAATCAGCGGAGTGCCCGCCGGAATAGACCACTTGCCGCCGATGACGGTGTCTTCGAACGGTGCGCGCGTGAAGCCTGGTGCAGTCGGCCACAGACGCAGAGCCTCGCTGAGCACCTGCCGGACGTAGATCAGTCGATGTACCTGCTCGAACGTCGGCTCGGCCGTGGTGCCGAGTACCTTGTCGACCTCTTCGCGGGCCTTACGCATGAACTGCGGATTCTTGAGCAGGTAGTAGATCGCGAACGAGAGCAGGCCGCTCGTCGTCTCGTGACCGGCGATGAGGAACGTGATGCACTGTGCCCGGATGTTGTCGTCCGGGAGCTTCTCGCCGGTGGTCTTGTCGACGCCGTTGATCATCCGGCCGAGGAGATCGTCGCTCTTTCCGGCGGCGCCCTCAGCGCGCCGTTCGGCGATGAGTCGATCGACCAGGCTGTTCATGTAGGCGTCGTCTTTATCGAGCTGTCGTTGTGCGCGGAAATTCAGCTTCGACTGGATCGGCAGTTGTTGAGCGCGTGCCTGCGACGTGGCCAGGGTGCGGACCATCGCTTCGATGAACGGGTGCTGGGTGTCCCGGTAGAACGAGTTGAAGCGGTAGTCGAACCCGCAAAGGGCGATCGTGTCCAACGTCAGTCGCGTCATGTCAGCCGGGACGTCGACTTCGTCGTCGCGGTTCAACCGCTCCCACTTCTCGCACAGTTCGCCCGCGATATCGAGCATCATCGGCATGTAGTCGCGCATCGACTGCAGGCTGAACGGCGTCATGAGGATGTTGTGCGCGCGACTCCACAGCGGGTCGGTGGTATCGGCGGTGAACAAGCCGTTGCCGGTGCCGCCCTTGCGGACGTTGGACAGACCGCCGGTGACCTTCTTGTCGAAGCGGGCGTCGTCGCACACCTCTTCCACCAACTTCGCGCCGGACACGATGTAGCGCGACCCAGCCGGAGTCGACAGCTTGATGATCGGTCCGTACTTCCGGCACAAGGCCATCAGCGATTCGAACGGGTGGTGCGAGTCGATGTCGAAGGCATTCCCCAATAGGGGTAGCCCGCGTGGCCCCGGGATCTCGGTTGTCGCCATTTGTGTGGTCATGCCGGAAACTCCTTGCGATCGTGAATCTTTCGCGATGGCCGCCTTATGGCCACACAACAAAGGCCACCCGGGCAGCTGCGAAGCTGTGGGTGGCCTTCGAGAAATCTGGTGTGGATGCAGCGGACAGTGCAGTCGAGCTTTGAATCGGGACTGCTAAGCGATTCCTTGTTTTAGAGAGGAACCTCGACGTCTGCATGCCTGTCGGCATGGATCGACGTTACCGCCGGTCAATTGAGGGTTGCAATACCTGGTGGCACGTTTAAATACCGCTCGGTACGTTTTCTCAGAAGTACCAGGGGAACGGCTTCCAGTCGGGTTCCCGCTTTTCCAGGAATGAATCCCGTCCTTCGACGGCTTCGTCGGTCATGTAGGCCATGCGCGTGGCCTCACCGGCGAACAATTGCTGGCCGACGAGACCATCGTCGAGCAGGTTGAACGCGTACTTGAGCATCCGCTGTGCCTGCGGGGACTTGCCGTTGATCTCGGCGGCCCACGCAATGGCGGTTTCTTCGAGCGCGTCATGGTCGATGACCGCGTTGACCGCACCCATCTTGTGCATGTCGTCCGCGGTGTACGGCCGACCGAGGAAGAAGATCTCGCGCGCGAACTTCTGTCCGACCATCTTTGCGAGATAGGCGCTGCCGTAGCCACCGTCGAAGCTGCCGACGTCCGCGTCGGTCTGCTTGAAACGCGCATGCTCGCGGCTCGCGAGGGTCAGGTCGCACACGACGTGCAGGCTGTGCCCACCGCCGGCCGCCCAGCCGTTGACCAGCGCGATGACGACCTTCGGCATGAACCGGATGAGCCGCTGGACTTCGAGGATGTGGAGACGGCCGGCGCGTGCGGGGTCGACGGTGTCCGCGGTCTCGCCGGAGGCGTACTGGTACCCCACGCGACCGCGAATGCGCTGGTCACCGCCCGAGCAGAACGCCCAGCCGCCGTCTTTCGGGCTCGGGCCGTTGCCGGTGATGAGCACCGCGCCGACGTCGGACGTCATGCGGGCGTGGTCGAGAACCCGGTACAGCTCGTCGACGGTGTGCGGCCGGAATGCGTTGCGAACCTCCGGGCGGTCGAACGCGACGCGGACCGTGCCGTTCTTGTCCGCGCCGGGACCGGCGTACCGGTGGTAGGTGATGTCGGTCAGATTCTCGAATCCAGGGACCGTGCGCCAGAGTTCCGGGTTGAACGTCATGCGGATGACCCTATCGTCCGAGGGTCGGGGTGCCGAGAAGGCTGTCTGCGGTGGTTGAGGCCGGGTACTCCACTCGTATGACAGTTGAAAGCAATCACGAAACCGCGAAGTCCAACGCGGACCAGGCACGCGAGGATCGAGACCTGTACGAACCGGACGCGCGCAAGTCGGTCGTGGTGCCCGGGACACACGGCGCGTTGTCCGGCACCGCTTTCACCGACTGGGTCGATAAGGACGGGAACCTCAAGCCTGAGCACAACCATCCGGTCGACGAAGCGGACTTGCCGAAACGGCCGGCACGCGAGGGGGCTCCAGATCCGCAAGCGTCTTCGAAGCCGCAGGAGTCTCCGGAACCGCAGGAACCACCGCACGAGTGACGGCCTCGAGGGGCGGCAACCTGGTTATGGTTACCGCGTGCTGCCGCCTCTGAAGGACGTGCTCGAAGGCCTGCGCGTCGTCGAACTGCCGCTCGCGGTGCCGTTTCGCGGGATCACCGCTCGCGAGGTTGCGCTCATCGAGGGGCCACTCGGCTGGGGCGAGTTCGCCCCGTTCGTCGAATACGAAACCGAGGAAGCCAAGCACTGGTTGCGCTCGGCGGTCGATTACGCCTGGGCGCCGACCCCGGCTGGCCTGCGCACCTCGATACCCGTCAACGCGACGGTTCCGGCGGTCGATGCCACGGACGTGCCGGCAGTCTTAGCGCGATTTCCTGGTGCCAAAACAGCGAAAGTCAAAGTCGCCGAACGCGGTCAAAGCCTTGCTGACGACGTCCGGCGCGTCCGCGCCGTGCGGGAGTTCGTCCCCAATGTTCGAGTTGATGCCAACGGCGGTTGGTCCGTCGACGAAGCCGTCAACGCGCTCTCCGCGTTCGGTGCGCTCGAGTACGCCGAGCAGCCCTGCGCGACCGTCGAGGAACTGAGCGAACTCCGTCGTCGATTGCCCGACGTGCAGATTGCCGCTGACGAAAGCATTCGCAAAGCATCTGACCCGCTGCGCGTCGCGCACGCGGGTGCCTGCGATGTCGCCGTGCTCAAGGTGGCGCCGCTCGGCGGCGTCAATGCCACGGTGTCGATCGCCCGTCAGCTCGACGACCTGGGAATTCCGGTCGTCATCTCCAGTGCGATCGACTCCGTGATCGGAATCTCGGCCGGACTTGCGACTGCGGCGGCCCTCCCGCGGCTGCCGTTCGCCTGCGGTCTCGCGACGGGTGAACTTCTGGTCGCTGACGTGGGCGAACGCATTCGTTGGCAGAACGGCGAGCTGATGGTCGAACGCCGAATTCCCTCTCCCGAACTGCTCGTGAAGTTCGCCGCATCCGCCGATCGAGCGATCTGGTGGCGGGACCGCGTCTCGCGCTGCTGGGGAGCGCTTAACCTGTAGTCGTGAACCCGTCAACGGTCCAGGCCACCGTCGTCGTCGACGAACTCGTCCGCGGCGGAGTGCGCGATGTCGTGCTGTGCCCAGGATCGCGGAATGCGCCGCTGGCCTTCGCGTTGCAGGCCGCCGACACCGATGGGCGCCTTCGACTGCACATGCGCATCGACGAGCGGACTGCCGGCTTTCTCGCGATCGGACTCGCGTTGTCGACCGGTGCACCGGTTCCGGTGGTCATGACCTCGGGTTCGGCGGTTGCCAACCTCGGCCCGGCAGTGCTTGAGGCGAACTACGCGCGCGTTCCGCTCGTTGTACTGAGCGCGAACCGTCCCTATGAACTGCTCGGCACCGGCGCGAACCAAACGGTCGAGCAGTTGGGCCTGTTCGGGACCCAGGTGCGCGCGACGATCAGCCTCGGCCTCGCTGAAGCAGGGCAGGACCAGAACAGTCAGTGGCGATCGGCGGTCTGCCGAGTCCTTGCCGCAGCGCGCGGTACTCGCTCCGGGAACGCTGGCCCCGTGCAGTTCGACATTCCGCTTCGTGAGCCGCTGGTTCCCGACATCCTGCCCGTCGGTGACGCGCCGGCGGGCCGGCCGAACGGTCGCGCCTGGACCGAAACCCAGCACGCCACGCTCGACGTTCCGATCGACATCGACCTCACGGTGGACACGGTCGTCATCTCAGGCCACGGATCGGCGTTGCGTCCCGAACTCGCCGGTGTACCGACCGTCGCGGAGCCGACCGCCCCGCTGCACGGCCCCGCACTGCACCCCCTCGCGCTGCCGCTGATCAAGCCAAAGCAGGCGATCGTCACCGGTCGCCCCACGTTGCACCGTCCGGTATCGCGCCTGCTCGCCGACCCGAACGTCGCGGTGTACGGCCTGACAACGGGTCCGCGCTGGCCCGACGTCTCCGGCAACGTCGTCGGGACCGGGACGCGCGCGGTCATCAGCGGGGCACCGAGCCCGGAATGGCTGAAACGTTGCGACGACCTCGAAAAACGAGCGTCCCGTGCGGTCCGCGAGCAACTCGCCGCGCACCCGAAACCGACCGGCCTGCATGTCGCTGCGGTCGTCATGAACTCGCTGCACGAGGGCGACCAACTGCTGCTGGGCGCATCGAACCCGGTGCGTGACGCCGCGCTCGTGTCGCAACCACGAACTGGTGTGAAGGTTCTGTCGAACCGCGGGGTCGCGGGCATCGACGGCACGGTGTCCGCCGCGATCGGCGCGTCGATCGGCCATCCGGGGCGCACGCTCGCCCTCATGGGTGACCTCACGTTCCTGCACGACGCGTCGGGCCTTCTCATCGGACCGGGGGAGCCGCGACCCGCCGATCTGACGATCGTGGTTGCCAACGACGACGGCGGTGGCATCTTCGAGCTGCTCGAACAGGGCGACCCACAGTTCGCCGGCGTCTTCGAGCGCGTCTTCGGAACACCGCACGGGATGGATCTCGCGGCCCTGTGCCGGGCGTACCGCATTCCGCACCAGAGTCTCGACCCGGCGCAGCTGGCGATTGCCCTCGACCAGCCCGCGCACGGCATTAGGGTTCTCGAGGTGGCCACCGAACGCGCCAGCCTGCGCGAACTGCATGCATCGGTGAATTCGCGCCTGTGAGCGGGCCATCGGTTTCCCCGTATCAGCCCGGCGATGTTCAGGTCGCCGGGATCGAGGCGATGGCGCACAGCGTCCGTCGCGGAATCAAGATCGCCGCGATCTCGATTTCTGCACTCGCGGTCCTGTTGGTGCTGGCTGCTTGGAAGGACGACTTCACGATCTCGGGCGATAAGGGTGTCACGACCGCGGAGGTCATCTCGGCCGGTCGGCTGCGCTCAGCGATCAGCTTCGTGACGCCCGATGGTGTCACCCACAACCCCAAGCTCGGCGTGCTCTATCCCACGAACCTCACGGCCGGCCAGCACATTGAGGTCGAGTACTCGCGCGCCGACCCTGATCTCGTTCGCGTCGCGGGCCGCGACGCGCGGGTCGCGATCATCCCGGCCCTGAGTGTCATCGTCGTGACCTGGCTATTGGCTGCTCTGTCGCTCTATGGCGTCGAGAGGATGTACCGCCAACCGGCGCGTCACGCGTAATGGCGCGTTGTGTGACACGCGTCGCTGCGACATCCCGTCGGCGATCGCGCTCACAACACGACACCTGAGATTTGCCAAACTGGTCGCCCAACAGTCACTTCGACGTCAGTGTCCCGTGGGCTGGACCGGCGAATCTTGGATTGTGCGTATAGCCATCGTTGCAGAATCCTTCCTGCCAAACGTCAATGGCGTGACGAACTCGGTGTTGCGGGTGTTGGAGTACCTGCGCCGCAACGGTCACGAGGCACTCGTCATCGCCCCCGACACGCCGAGCGGACACGCTCCGGCCCCGACGGTTCATGAGGGCACGCCGATCCACCGTGTGCCGGCCCTGTTCGTCCCCAAGATCGCGTCGCTGCCGGTCGGTGTGCCACAGCCGTCCATCGTGCGCGTCCTGCGGGACTTCGAACCCGACGTCGTCCACCTGGCTTCCCCGTTCGTCCTGGGTGGCGCCGGACTGGCCGCGGCCAACTTCCTGGGCATCCCGTCCGTCGCGGTCTTCCAGACCGACGTGGCCGGATTCGCCGGAAGCTATGGCCTCGCGCTCGCCGAGCGTGCCGCCTGGGTCTGGACCCGCGTTCTGCACAACCGCGCGAACCGAACACTTGCCCCGTCCTCCTGGGCCGTTGACGCCCTCGATCAGCACGGCATCGAGCGGGTGCACCGCTGGGCCCGTGGTGTCGACAGCGCCCGATTCTTCCCCGGCGAGCGCGACGCCGACCTCCGGGCGCAGTGGTCGCCGGACGGCCGCCTGATCGTCGGATTCGTCGGCCGTCTCGCGCCCGAGAAGCACGTCGAGCGACTGGCGTGCCTGAACCGCGACAAGCGCGTGCAGTTGGTCATCGTCGGCGATGGACCCGAGCGTGCCCGCCTCGAGCGACTCATGCCGAACGCCGTCTTCACCGGTGAACTGGGCGGTCGCAACCTGGCCAAGGCGTACGCGAGCCTCGACGTCTTCGTCCACACCGGCGAGCACGAGACCTTCTGCCAGGCGGTCCAGGAGGCGTTGTCCTCCGGCGTGCCGGTCATCGCTCCGGACATGGGCGGACCGCGCGACCTCGTTGCACACCTCCGGAACGGCTATCTCCTGCCCGTCGACCGGTTCACGAAGCTGCTGCCAGGCACCATCGAGAGTCTTCGGGACACGGAGCTCCGCGCCCGGTTCGGTGAGGCCGCCCGCAAGTCGGTGATACCTCGAACCTGGCCCGCGCTGTGCGCCGAACTCATGACCCACTACCGCGAGGTCGTCGGCTCGGGACGGAAGCTGGCAGCGGTCTGAGGCACGCTGTTAACGTTTGATGGTGACCGAAATTCGCGGTACGCGAGCCCACCTGGACAAAGACCCGCACGAGGTTGCGTCGATGTTCGACGCGGTCGCGCGGCGCTACGACATCACCAACACCGTGCTCTCCGGTGGTCAGGACAAGCTGTGGCGCCGAGCCTCCCGGAAGCTGCTTGCTCCGGCGGCCGGTGAGCGCATTCTCGATCTCGCCGCCGGCACGGGTGTTTCGACCGTCGAGCTGACGAAGTCCGGGGCCTGGTGCCTGGCCACCGACTTCTCGATGGGGATGCTCCAGGCAGGCAGGCATCGCGGCGTTCCGATGGTCGCCGGCGACGCGCTCCACCTGCCCTTCGCCGACGCCTCGTTCGACGGCGCCCTCATTTCGTTCGGTCTGCGGAACCTCGTCGATACCAAGGCCGGTCTCGCCGAGATCCGCCGGGTCGTGAAGCCGGGCGGTCGCCTCGTGGTGTGTGAGTTCTCGACGCCGGTGATCAAGCCATTCCGCACGCTCTACATGGAGTACCTCATGAAGGCCCTCCCGAAGGTCGCCGTGCGCGTGAGCAGCAACCCGGACGCCTACGTCTATCTCGCCGAATCGATTCGGGCATGGCCCGATCAGGCCGCGCTCGCCGAGATCATGACCTCAGCGGGCTGGACCGACGTGACGTGGAAGAACCAGACCGGCGGCATCGTGGCGCTGCACAAGGGCATCGCGGGCTAGGAGGAGGGCGTGAGCATCGCAGCGACGAAGGAGCGAGGAGCGGAGGGCCCGACGGTGCCCGCCGAGGGGTCTGCGGGCTAGCAATGTCGCTGACCCATCGCGGCGCGCTCGTCGCGATCGCGCTGACCGTCCTCACCGGGTGCGGACCGACGGCCGCACCAACCGACATTCATGCCACCATGACCGCGCTCTCGGAGCCCGGCAGTGCAAAATCCGGTCTTGCCACGTGCCGGCTTTCCGCGCTCCCGCGGGAGGCAACCGACGTGATGCATCGGATCGAACAAGGTGGACCGTTCGACAATCCGGGCAAGGATGGCGCGGTGTTCGGCAACTACGAAGGCGTCCTGCCGAAGATGGGGCGCGGGTACTACCACGAGTACACGGTGGCGACTCCGGGAGCGCAGAATCGAGGCACCCGCCGGATCGTGACGGGTGGGACTCCGCTCGATGATCCTCCGGCCGCGTACTACACGGGCGATCATTATGAGACGTTCTGCGAGATCGAGGGCCGATGAAGACCTACGTTCTGTACGGAAAGAAGATCGATTCGAAGGCCGAGCTCTTCGATGAGCTCGGTCGCGCGGTCAACGGTCCGGGCGGATACTTCGGCAGCAACCTCGACGCGCTAGCCGACTGCCTGCGGGGCGGCTTCGGCACTCCGCGGGACGAGCCGTTCCGGTTCGTGCTCATGGACTTTCACCATGTGCAGAAGGCACTTGCCGAGCAGACCTGGAATGGACTCCTCGAAGTCTTCCGGCATTCCGGCGTGGAACTTGTCCTGGGCGAATCAGTCCATTAGCCGGGGCCGTCGCCACGTCTGTTGGGCACCTTGACCATTCACGATCATGCCGAGTTCTCGCAGCTTCGACGTCGCCATCATCGTGAAGAACATCGGGTTCGGGTTCGCGCCGGAGACGCCGATCTCCTGACACCCCGCGATGAAGTCGCGAGCGAACGCGGACATGTCGTCGACCTCATCGGTGAGGAGGCGTTGCGCGAGGCCGTCCATCGCCGAGGCATGTTCAAGCAGCCTCGTCAGGCGAGCGGCCGCCGCGGGTCGGTCGTACACGGTGAATTCATGCCCAACCGTGACTGACTCGACGGCACCGGTTTCGACGAGCGTCAGGGCCTGTGCGGCGATTGCGAAGATGTTCAGTTGGCTGGCGTCATGCAGGGCCCCACAGGGGCCGTTCGGCTCGTCGGACAGGTGCAGTAGGCCGGCGTCGCGCAGGTAGACGACGACGTGCCCGGCGCAGTGGCCATGCGAGCGGATAACCTGAACCGCACCGTCGGCGAACGACCAACCCGACAGATGTTGAGTACCGATCGTCAGGTGCTCGAGCGGAAGTTCCTCGTACGTCCTCGTGACGTCAGTGACCGCGACGACCGGCTCGAACAACCCCAGCAGCCGGCGCGCTGCGGCTTCCGGGTCGTCGAAGCCAGGTGCCAATCCGGACACGCGCGACATGCTCGTCACCCAATAGCCGACGCTGGCGGGGTACTGGGCGGCATCGTGGGCGCTGACGTAATGCTGCACATCCGCTGGGTCGAGACCGGCTCCGAGCTCGTGAATGAGGTCGTTGTTCGCGACGTGGTCGATGTGTGCGTGCGTCGTGAGCAGTAGGACCTTCGACCAGGGCCGCAGGTCGTCGGCAATGGATCGAATCGCGTCTCGAACGACTGATGTTGCACCGGTGTCGACGACCACCAAGAGCTCACCGGTGCGGTGAACGATCACGTTGCATACGTCCGGCTGGCCCGCCGCCATGATGAGCTCTTGGCCGACGATCATGCGGGTCAGCGGGCCGATCTGGATTTGATCACCAAGCGCCACATTGTGGGTGTACCACGTCAGTCGGCTTCGTATTCGCGGTTCCCGACCAGGGTGCGCTCAGCTGAACGGCGGGCGCTGATCCAACCGCATCGACACCCGGCCGGCCGTGCGCCACATGCGCGCTACGAGATCCTTGTCCTCTTCGGTGATGAGGTTGCCCATCGTGCGCAGCAGGACGTTCAGGAACCGTCGAGACCGCAGTGCGAGCGGCCCACCGACGCGGAACACGCCAGGCTGGGTGCCCAATGCGACGACCCGACGTCCGATCGAGAAGGCCGAGCCGTAGTGGGTGCGCAGTTCGTTCGGCCAGGCCTGCGTCAGATCCGGCTCGTCGAGCATCGCGGCGAGTAGGCGACCGCCTTCGAGGCCGTAATCGATTCCTTCGCCGTTGAGCGGATTGATGCAGGCCGCGGCATCGCCGATGCAGGCCCAGTTCTTACCCGCGAAATTGGAGACGCTGCCGGCCATCGGCAGCAACGCCGAACGCAGGGCGCGGACCTCGCCGACGAAGTCCCACTCCTTGCGCTGTTCCTCGGCATATTGCTCGAGTAGCGGGTGGAGAGCGACGCGGGCGGGACGCTTCTTGGTGGATATCGAGCCGAGACCGACGTTCACCTCGCCGTTCCCGAGCGGGAAGATCCAGCCGTAGCCCGGCACGAATCCACCCGCCGGGTCCTTGATCTCCATGTGCCCGGTGATGAACGGATCGTCGCTGCGCCCGGACTTGATGTAGGCGCGCGCGGCGACCGCATAGGGGAGGTCTTGGTGCCATTCCCGGCCGAGCTGCTTGCCGAGCGTCGACTTCACGCCGTCGGCGACGACCAGAGTGCGACAGCTGACCGTGCGCAGACCGTCAGCGGTCTTGAACGTCACGGAGGTGACGCGGTTGTCCGTCGATTCGACGCTTACGGCCTTCGCGCTTTGAGCCATCACGGCGCCACGCTCGACGGCGTTCAAGCGGATGCGGTCGTCGAGTTCGGTGCGCGGGACGGCGCTGCCGACGACGGGGAACGAGCCTTTCGGCCACTGCAGTTCGGCGGACTTGCCCCACCCGCACATGCGCAGGCCCTTGCTGATGCTTCGAGCCCGGACCCAGTCACCGAGCCCGAGAAGATCGAGCTCGGCCACCGCACGGGGAGTGAGGCCGTCGCCGCAGGTCTTGTCTCGTGGGAACACTGCGGAGTCCGCGAGCAGGACCGAACGACCAGATGCGGCGGCCCACGCGGCCGCCGACGAACCTGCAGGTCCGGCGCCGACGACCAGGACGTCCGTGCTGGCCGGCATCGAGTTCACGTCGCTCATGACATCCATCTTGGCAGGGGTCAACGCGGAGTGAAGTGACGGCCCGACCTGCAATTGGCACGGCACGTGAATTACGGTGTGCTCATGAGCAACGTCGTTGCCGGGGTGGATCTCGGCGACCCAGCGCTGGCGGCTTCGGTCGCCGACGGCCTGCGCCGTGTCGAGGATCTTCTCATCGCCGAATTGTCGGACGGTGAGGACTTCCTCACCGAAGCAGCACTTCACCTGGCCAAGGCCGGCGGAAAGCGATTCCGGCCACTCTTCACGATCTTGAGCGGCAAGCTCGGGCCGAATCCGGATGATCCCGACATCATCACCGCAGCGACGGTGGTCGAACTCGTGCATCTTGCGACGCTGTACCACGACGACGTCATGGACGAAGCGGACATGCGTCGGGGAGCGCCGAGCGCCAACGCACGGTGGGGGAACAGTTTCGCGATCCTCGCCGGCGACTATCTTTTCGCGCACGCTTCGCGCTTGGTCTCGACGCTTGGTGCCGAGGCCGTCCGCATCATCGCCGAGACGTTTGCCGAACTGGTGACGGGTCAGATGCGCGAGACGATCGGCGCCAAGGACCGCGACCCGGTGGATCACTATCTGCGGGTGGTGTGGGAGAAGACCGGTTCACTCATCGCTGCCGCGGGCCGCTTCGGCGGCACGTGCTCCGGCGCCGAGCATGAGCAGATCGATCGCCTGGCGCGTCTGGGCGACATCGTCGGTACCGCATTCCAGATCTCCGATGACCTCATCGACATCTGCTCGCTGTCCGAGCAGTCGGGCAAGATCCCGGGCACGGATCTGCGCGAGGGCGTGCGCACGCTGCCGATGCTCTACGCCCTCGCGGACACGAGCGCAGAAGGCGCCCGCCTGCGGGAGCTCCTCGCCGGTCCGATCACCGACGACGCCGACGTCGACGAAGCGCTCAGATTGCTGCGCGCATCCGACGCGATGGCGCACGCGAAGGAAACGCTGGCCGGCTATGCCAAGCAGGCACAGGAAGAGCTTGCTCGGCTGCCGCAGGGCCCGGCGAACGAGGCCATGAACCGCCTCGTCGCCTACACGATCGAACGCGTGGGGTAAGTCGGGAACTACCGGTAGTTCACGAACTGCAGGGCGATATCCAGTTCCTGCCCCTTGAGCAACGCGATGACGGCCTGCAGGTCGTCACGCTTCTTGCTGCTCACGCGGAGCTCATCGCCCTGAATCTGGGCCTTGACGCCCTTGGGGCCTTCGTCGCGAATGATCTTCGAGATCTTCTTTGCGTTCTCCGAGCTGATGCCTTCGACGAGCTTGCCGGTGATCTTGTAGATCTTCCCGGAGGCGACGGGGTCGCCGGCGTCGAACGCCTTCAGCGAGACGTTGCGACGGATTAGCTTCTCCTGGAAGACCTCGAGAGCGGCCTTCACGCGCTCTTCGGCCTCGGCCTGCAGGATGATCGCCTCGGTTCCCGACCATTCGATCTTGGCGCCGGTGCCGCGGAAGTCGTACCGCTGCGAAAGCTCCTTCGCCGCCTGGTTCAAGGCGTTGTCGACTTCCTGCCGATCGATCTTGCTGACCACGTCGAACGACGAATCCGCCACTTTCACTCCTGTGCGTTGCGCTGGGTGGGCCGATAAGAACGATAGAAAAGGTACCCCGGCCACCGGGTTTGCATTGAGGCACCCGCTTCGTTGTATCCTCGTTAGCGCCGGATCGGACTCGTCTGATCTGGCATGGCAGATTGCCCGAGCGGCCAATGGGAGCGGATTGTAAATCCGTCGCGCAAGCTACGTAGGTTCGAATCCTACATCTGCCACAGGTTCCAAAAATGCCCCGTGACCAGGCTCGCAGAGCCCCGTCGCGGGGCATTTTGTGATCTCCGGCCGGTCCGGTCTGGGGGCCCTCACATGCTGGTTTGGCAGTTGGAACCTTCGGTGTGTAACCTTCTCTAGGCCCCGAAAGCACGGCGAAAGCCACGCAAACGGGGTAGGCCCCCTTAGCTCAGTCGGTAGAGCGTTTCCATGGTAAGGAAAAGGTCAACGGTTCGATTCCGTTAGGGGGCTCGCAGCGTTTGGTGTTACAGCGCCTGGTTCGGTGTGCACCTTGCCGCAAGGCGGTGTAGCTCAGTCGGTAGAGCAAACGACTCATAATCGTTGTGTCGGCGGTTCAAGTCCGCCCATCGCTACAACAGCGGCTTCCGACTGGAAGTCGTAACTATATCGAGAAATCGACCTGGGAGGGGAGGCAAGCGTGGCCTCGAAGAGCTCGGACGTGCGCCCGAAGATTACGTTGGCGTGCGAGGAGTGCAAGCACCGGAACTACATCACGAAGAAGAACCGGCGTAACGATCCTGATCGCCTCGAGATAAAGAAGTACTGCCCGAACTGCAACACTCACCGGGCGCACCGCGAATCGCGGTAGTTCGCTACCGACTGTCAGGCTGTTGGGACGGTACGTTACGAACTGACGTTTATCGGCAACGGCCAGACAGGTGAATTCGCTCGTGACGAATGGCGTTTCTACTGCAGTCGCTTCGACAGAGTCGGTGGCCCGGGTCGAATTCAACCCGACGCGAAATGCGGCCGAGATGGTGGGTTCCCACTATCGCGTCGACGACTTTTATGAAGTCGGTCGAGAAAAGGTTCGCGAATACGCTCGCGCGGTTCAGGATTTCCACCCGGCCCACTGGTTCGAAGCTGATGCAGCGGAACTCGGACACGATAGTCTTCTCGCTCCGCTGACCTTCATCTCGTTGGTCGGCATCATCGCGCAGAAGCGACTGTTCGAGGACCTCATCCACGGATACGACCTCAGCTCTATCCTGCACACCGATCAGGTGCTGGAGTTTCACCAGCCGATCAAGGTAGGCGATCGCCTCACCTGCGATGTTTATGTCGATTCATTTCGTCAGATGGCCGGAACCGACATCATCGTCACGAAGAATCTCGTGACGAATCAGTACGGCGAACTCATTCAGACGACTTTCACCACGCTCATCGCGCGCAGCGGCGATGACGTCGACAGCGACGTTTCGGACGCTGTCAGAGGAGTGATGATGCATGGCGTTACGCAAGTTTGACGAGATCTCGGTCGGCGAGGAATTGCCCGAACGCGTGGTGAAACTGACTCGCGGCGATCTGGTGAATTATGCGGGCGTTTCCGGCGATGCAAATCCAATTCACTGGAGCGACGAAGTCGTCAAGCTCGCCGGCCTGGATAACGTCGTTGCACACGGCATGCTGACCATGGGTCTCGGGGCCGGTTTCGTGACCTCGTGGCTGGGCGACCCGGGCGCGGTCAAGGCCTATAGCGTCCGATTCACCAGCCCGGTCTACGTGGCGGCGGACAAGGCTGCCGAGGTCGAATTCTCTGGTCGAGTGCGGTCGGTCGACGACGAGGACCGGACCGCGGTCATCGCCATCACAGCCAGGCAGGACGGTCGTCGGATCTTCGGTCGGGCAACGGCTACGGTCCGTCTCGCCTGACCTGTCTTGGATGCCTCGCGGCGATTTCTTTCGAGAGCGTGGCGTCCAGTACAGTAGGCATTCGAGGTAACTCAAGTGCTGCGCGCTGCCCTGCCCAGCTTTGCGAAGTAGGCAGCGCGTGTGTTGTGTTATCCCGGAAGAAATGTGGGTTACCAGGTCCTGAAGAGGGCCGGGGAATCCGAAGGGGTGTAGCTCAGCTGGTAGAGCAGCGGTCTCCAAAACCGCAGGTCGCAGGTTCGAATCCTGTCGCCCCTGCCCACGGTGCAACTGACGGAGAGGGTGAATGGTGAGCGAGGAGCCCGAAGGCACAACCGCGAAGCCGACCGGCAAGCGGTCCACGCGAACCACTCGCCCGGCCGGAACGGCAGTCGAGTCGACTGCCGTCGAGGCCGTTCCCACCGGCAGTAAGAAGGCGTCGAAGACGGATACGGCTCGGCCGAACATCTTCAAGCGCATTCGTAAGTACCTCCGGGAAGTCCTGGCTGAACTGCGCAAGGTCATCTGGCCGAGTAAGAAGCAGATGGTCACGTACACCGCCGTCGTGCTGGTGTTCGTGGTCTTCATGGTGGCTTACATCGGTGGACTCGACGTGCTGTTCATCAAGGGCGTCACCTGGCTTTTCGGTTAACCAAACCGCCCACGTAAGCGAAGGAAGCGAGCGCGTTAATGACCTCGGAAAACGACCTCCCCGAAGAGGGCACGGCCGTCGACAGTGTCGACGCTGCTGTCGTCGACCCGGTGAAGGCGCTCGAGACCGAGCTGCGTGCTCTGCCGGGTCACTGGTACGTCATCCACTCGTACGCCGGATACGAAGACAAGGTGAAGACGGACCTCGAGGTCCGCATTCAGAACCTGGACGTCGGCGAGTACATCTTCCAGATCGAAGTGCCCAAGGAACAGGTCACCGAGATCAAGAACGGCCAGCGCAAGCAGGTCAACCGCAAGGTGCTGCCGGGTTACATCCTCGTCCGCATGGAGCTCAACGACGCGTCCTGGTCGGCCGTCCGTAACACCCCGGGTGTTACCGGATTCGTCGGCGCGACCTCGCGTCCGTCGCCGCTGAGCATCAAGGACGTCGTCAAGTTCCTTGCCCCCAAGGACACCGCAGTCAAGAAGCCGGCGACAGCCGCCGGCGACGAGACGATCGCGGAAGCCGTCGCCAAGCCGAAGATCCTCGTGGACTTCGAGGTCGGCGAATCTGTCACCGTCATGGACGGTCCGTTCGCGACGCTGCCCGCCAGCATCAGCGAAGTCAATGCCGAGGCCCAGAAGCTCAAGGTCCTCGTGTCGATCTTCGGTCGTGAAACCCCCGTCGAGCTGGGCTTCACCCAGGTCGCCAAGATCTAACACTGCGCCGCTCTGGGCGCTCGCCCAGACAGCGCAGTGTTTTCAGCCGGAAACCCACGTTCCGGCTACCGGCTCTGTGGTCACAGCCGCAGAGATGAGACAGGAATAAGGAAATGCCACCCAAGAAGAGGAAGAAGCTCACTGCGGTCATCAAGCTGCAGATCAAGGCAGGTATGGCTAACCCGGCACCTCCGGTTGGTCCCGCGCTCGGTCAGCACGGTGTCAACATCATGGAGTTCTGCAAGGCCTACAACGCGGCTACCGAGTCGCAGCGTGGCCAGGTCATCCCGGTAGAGATCTCGGTCTTCGAAGACCGGACCTTTGAGTTCAAGCTCAAGACCCCGCCGGCTTCGAAGCTGCTGCTTCAGGCTGCAGGCGTGCAGAAGGGCTCGAAGGAGCCGCACCGCGTCAAGGTCGCCAAGGTCACCATGGACCAGGTCCGTGAGATCGCCAAGACCAAGTCCGAAGACCTCAATGCCAACGACATCGAGCAGGCCGCGAAGATCATCGCCGGTACCGCTCGTTCGATGGGCATCACGGTTACCGACTAAGAATCATTCGAGCTCTGCTGAATTGTCAGCGGCGCCGACGTGGGAAGGCCGGCCAGGCCTGTTCACCACGACTGAACCATCAGAAGGACAGTAAGAAATGGCAAACACAAGCAAGGCGTACCGCGCCGCGGCCGAGAAGATCGACCGCACCAAGCTGTACAGCCCACTCGAGGCGGCCAACCTGGCCAAGGAGACCTCGTCGACCAAGACCGACGCGACCGTCGAGGTGGCTATGCGCCTCGGTGTCGACCCGCGTAAGGCCGACCAGATGGTCCGCGGCACCGTGAACCTGCCGCACGGAACCGGTAAGACCGCTCGAGTGATCGTCTTCGCCGTGGGTGAGAAGGCGAATGAGGCGGAAGCAGCTGGTGCTGACGCAGTCGGTTCGGACGAGCTCATCGCTCGTATCCAGGGCGGCTGGCTCGACTTCGACGCCGCGATCGCGACGCCGGACCAGATGGCCAAGGTTGGTCGTATCGCTCGTATCCTCGGACCTCGCGGCCTCATGCCGAACCCGAAGACGGGCACCGTGACCCCGGACGTCACCAAGGCCGTCAACGACATCAAGGGCGGAAAGATCAACTTCCGCGTTGACAAGCACGCCAACCTGCACTTCATCATCGGCAAGGCCTCGTTCGACACCAGCAAGCTGGTCGAGAACTACGGCGCTGCCCTCGATGAGGTTCTGCGTGCGAAGCCGTCCACCGCAAAGGGCCGCTACGTCAAGAAGATCACCGTCACCACGACGTTCGGCCCGGGCATCCCGGTTGACCCGAACCGTGTGCGTAACCTGCTCGAGGACTAAGACCTCGTAGTTCGTGAAGTCGCCGCTCAGGATTCGTCCTGGGCGGCGATTTTCGTGTGCGGAAGTCTGGCCCCGGATTTGCTCGACAGGCGAACCCGGCGGTCTGCCCCTAGCATCACCCAGAGTGAAGCGACTTTCGTTCCTCGTGTCCGTCGGCGGTCTGGCTCTGGTTCTCGGTGCGTGCAGTTCCGCGCCGAGCACTCCCGCTGCGAGCACGACGGTGAGCGCCGAGAAGACGACCACGGCCGCGGGAACCAGCGGCCAGCTGCAGCGCCTGGACACCAAGGAGACCGAACGCGACCTGATGGAGAGCTTGTCGGAGAGCGATGCGGTCGTCGACTGTGGGTCCGCGGAATTCATCGAGGTGCCCACCGGCGGGACTTTCGAGTGCGCGATGCGGTCGAGCACCAAGTCCGGCACGATGATCGTCACCGTCGGGGAGAACGGCGCGACGAGCTGGGAACTCCACGAATCCAAGTGACGCCAGGTAGCTGTATGCGTTACTCCACAAGCGAACTCGGCGTCGCTCCAATACGGTAGATCTCATGCGCACTGCCCGTTTCGCTGCCGTCCTTGCCCTCCCGCTCCTTGCGATCGCGGGGTGTTCGAAGCCAGTCACGGTCGATGATCTGCAAACGACGGTCGCCGACGAACTGAACAAGTCGTACGAGCAAAGCGGTCTGAACAAGAAGGTGTCGGCCGTGCACTGCCCGGAGCAGATGAACAACTCCGAGAACGGCAAGACCTACGTCTGCACCGCGGACCTGGAGAACAACAAGGTCCGCGTCGGCGTTGTGCTCCAAGACGGATCGATCAAGTCGATCACGAGCCTCGACGCGGTCTACGACCTGGCGAAGCTGTCCAAGGACCTCACGGACCAGAAGACCAAAGAGGTTGGTCACCCGGTCGCCGTGAACTGCGGAACCGGCCTCAAGGTGGTGCCGGCGGGTGACAAGTTCACCTGCGAGTACATCGACGGCGCGACGAAGACCACGATCGAAGTGACGGCGAAGATCGAGGCGACGCCGACGACGAAGTAGGCGTCGGCTAGCGACCCTGCGCCGCGTTGTTGACGAGAATCGCGGCGATGTCGGGGATCAGCTCCTCGGGGAAGTTGTGGCCCCAGCCATCGATGAGGTGAAGTCGCGCGTGCGGGATCCGGCGCGCGATCGCCTTGCCGCCTTGGGGACGCACGAGCGGGTCGTCGGTGCCGTGCAGAATCACCGTCGGACTCTTGATCCGCTTGGTGTACTGCACGAGGCTGCCCGTGCCGATCGTCGCGGCCAGCTGCCGGACGATTCCGGCGGGGTAGTAGCTGCGCTCGTAGTTCTTCTCGGCTTCTTCCTGGATTTTGGCATCGCTGACCGGGTACTTGCGTCCGCCGATGCTCTTCATGAATTGCACGGAGAAATCGATCCGTTCGGCCCGGCCGGCGTTGGCTCCCGGTCCGCCGAAGAGCGCGTTGAAGCAGCGAGCGGACGGCGGCGGCAGGAATGGTTCGTTCGTCGTGGTGAAGACCAAGCTGAGCGTCCGGACCCGGTCGGCGTGCTCGGCGGCGACGATCTGGGCGATCATTCCACCCATCGAGGCGCCCACGACGTTCGCCGACTCGATGCCAAGGTGATCGAGCACGCCGACGGCGTCCTTGGCCATGTCGACGAGGGTGTAGGGGACCTTGGCGGGCCGCCCGAGTGTCCAGAATTGTGCGGCGCGAACCAGGTTGTTGCCTTCGACGCGGGCCCCAGAGATCTTGCTCGAGAGGCCGATATCGCGATTGTCGAAACGGATGACGCGATTGCCGCCCTCGACCAATCGCTCCACCAGCGGTAGCGGCCACGCGGTCAACTGCGCGCTGAAACCCATGATCAGCAGCATCGGCGGATCGTTCGGGTTACCGATGTCCTCGTAGGCGATTTTCAGCCCATTCGCGTCGGCGAATCCCGCGCGTATCTCCAGATCAGTTGGCATCGTTGCCTCCGTTTTGGATTTCGAATCCTCGCCGCGTACTCTAACTTCTGGCCTTCGAGTATTCGATGGCCGCCCAATCACGTTCTACCGAAGACCGTAGGTCATCGCTGCAAAGCGATTGAAGGTCCGGCCCGACCGGCGACCCACGCAGGATGAATCGAGATAAGGGACTTCAGCTCAGGCTGAAAGTGTTCTTGCCCCGGTGCGCTCTGCGTCCGGGGCTCCTGTCGTTTCCGGCCCTAAATCGTTTCGCTGCTTTGGCCTCGTCTGGACGTAGGACTCGAGAACCAGAGAGGAGGCGAAGTATGGCAAACGCCGCAAAGATCACTGCAGTCGCAGAGATCACGGAGCAGTTCAAGAACTCGTCGGCTGCCGTCGTGACCGAATACCGCGGTCTGTCGGTCGGCAAGCTCACCGAGCTGCGTCGCGCACTTGGTGCCAACGCCACGTACTCCGTCGCCAAGAACACCCTGGTCAAGCGTGCCGCTGCAGAAGCGGGCGTCGTCGGACTCGACGACCTGTTTGTCGGCCCCACCGCTATCGCCTTTGTTACGGGCGAGCCGGTGGACGCGGCGAAGGCCATCAAGGCATTCGCCAAGGACAACAAGGCGCTGATCGTCAAGGGTGGCTTCATGGACGGCAAGACGCTGTCCGTCGACGAAGTCAACAAGATTGCAGACCTCGACTCGCGTGAGGTTCTGCTCAGCAAGCTCGCGGGTGCCTTCAAGGGCAACCTCGCGAAGGCTGCTGGCCTGTTCAACGCTCCGGCGTCGCAGGTTGCACGCCTGTCGCTGGCGCTGCAGGAAAAGAAGGCCGGAGAAGAAGGTGGCGCTCCCGCCACCGATGCTTCCGACACGGCCGCCGAATAGCTGATCCGCAACCGCGCATCACAAACCATTCCCGGTCGCGGATCAGCGACGGGACAACGAAAGGAACGCCATCATGGCGAAGCTCACCACTGACGAGCTGATCGACGCCTTCAAGGAGCTCACCCTCCTCGAGCTGTCGGAGTTCACCAAGAAGTTCGAAGAGGTCTTCGAGGTCACCGCTGCTGCTCCGGTCGCCATCGCGGCTGCCGGTGGCGCTGCTGCCGGTGCTCCGGCTGAGGCTGCCGAGGAGCAGGACGAGTTCGACGTCATCCTCGAGGGCGCTGGCGACAAGAAGATCCAGGTCATCAAGGTCGTCCGTGAGATCGTTTCGGGCCTCGGCCTGAAGGAGGCCAAGGACCTCGTTGAGAGTGCTCCGAAGCCGATCCTCGAGAAGGTCGCCAAGGAAGCCGCTGAGGCTGCCAAGGAGAAGCTGGTCGCCGCTGGCGCTAGCGTCTCGGTCAAGTAAGTACTTCTTACTGCGTCAACGCCCGGTCTTCGGACCGGGCGTTTTTGCATTTCCGAAGCACCGCACGGGGTTCGGCGGAAGTCAACCCTTTGGCTCCCTGCGGGTTTTTCGCGGCGTGAGTAGCGTTGTGGGAGTGCAATTCGGAATCTTCATCCCACAGGGCTGGCGCCTTGACCTCGTCGGCGTCGAACCGGCGCAGCAGTGGCCTCTGATCAAGCGCCTCGCGCAGGAAGCCGACGCCGGACCGTGGGATTCGCTCTGGGTCTACGACCATTTCCACACCGTGCCGGCTCCGACGCAGGAGGCAACCCACGAAGCGTGGACGCTCATGGCGGCCTTCGCGGCGTCGACGGAACGTATCCGGCTCGGCCAGATGTGCACGTGCATCGCGTACCGGAACCCGGCCTACCTCGCCAAAGTCGCCGCGACGGTCGATCACGTATCGGGCGGACGCGTCGAGATGGGCATCGGCGCCGGGTGGTACGAGCACGAATGGCGAGCGTACGGATACGGCTTCCCCGGAGCGGGTGATCGACTGCGCGCCCTCGAGGAAGGCGTCCAGATCTTCACGCAGGCGTGGCGCACCGGGAACGTGACGCTTGACGGGCGGTTCTTTCAGGTCGACGGCGCGATCGTGCAGCCATTGCCCCGGCAACCCGGCGGCATTCCGTTGTGGATCGCCGGCGGGGGCGAGAAGAAGACGCTGCGGATCGCCGCGAAGTACGCGCAGTACACGAACTTCGACGGCACGCCGGAGACCTTCGCCCAGAAGTCGGCGATCCTGGCCGAGCACGCCCGCGATCTGGGCCGCGACTTCGACGAGATCATCCGATCGGCGAACTACAACGTGGTGATCGGAGAGACCGAGAAGGACGTCGCCGACAGGCTGGATTGGATCGACGCGCACTACCGTCCGCTCATCTCCGAATCCGAGTTGCGCCGCTTTTCGGGAATGTTCCGGAGCGGGCCACTCGTCGGTACCGTCGAGCAGGTCGTGGAGCAGTTACAGAAATTGCAGGACCTGGGGCTTGCCTATGCGATCACGAACTTCGCCGACCTTGCCTACGACGAGTCGTCGGCCCGCTTGTTCGCGGAGCGGGTGATACCCGAATTTCGCCGCTGAGCGTGCGCCGAACCGGACATTGAACGTGCGACACGGTGTCGCCGCAAGGCAACACGCGTAAATTGCGTCACACTTTTCACAAATCTCCCACCCCCGAATCGCGGAAGCCTGCATATCATGGGAACAACGTGATCCAGTTCACTCACTACTCGGCTGCGTGATTTCTGCAAACGGCCGACCAGATTCAATCGTGGAGGTTCGACATGGGGCTCGAAGTTCGGGTTGAGGGTGTCACCAAGTCGTTCGGTCGCCAGAACATCTGGCAGAACGTCACGCTGACGCTGCCGCCGGGTGAGATCAGCCTGATGGTCGGTCCATCCGGTACCGGTAAGTCGGTGTTCCTGAAGTCGCTCATCGGGCTGCTGATGCCCGAAGAGGGGCACATCTACATCGACAACGTCGACATCACGACGTGCCACCACAAGGAGCTCTACGAGGTTCGCAAGAAGTTCGGTGTGCTCTTCCAGGACGGCGCGCTGTTCGGCTCCATGCACCTCTTCGACAACGTCGCGTTCCCACTTCGTGAGCACACGAAGAAGAGCGAGTCCGAGATCCGCAAGATCGTCATGGAGAAGATGGAGATGGTCGGTCTGACCGGTGCGGAGTACAAGCTCCCCGGTGAGATCTCCGGCGGTATGCGCAAGCGTGCCGGCCTCGCCCGTGCGCTCGTTCTCGACCCGGAGATCATCCTCGTCGACGAGCCGGACTCGGGTCTGGACCCGGTCCGTACGACCTACATCAGCCAGCTGTTCCTCGACATCAACGCGCAGATCGACGCCACGTTCCTCATCGTGTCGCACAACATCAACCTCGCCCGTACGGTGCCCGACAACATCGGCATGCTGTTCCGTCGCAACCTGGTGATGTTCGGACCCCGCGAAGTGCTGCTGACCAGCGACGAGCCGGTCGTCAAGCAGTTCCTCAACGGCCGCATGATCGGGCCGATCGGTATGTCGGAGGAGAAGGACGAAGCGCAGGCTGCACGCGAGCAGGCGCTCGCCGACGCCGGCCACAACACCGGTGGTGTCGAGGACATCGAAGGCATCATTCCGCAGATGACCGCAACCCCGGGTCTGCCGTACCGGCAGGGCCTCGGCCGACGCCAGGAGCGCGTTCGCCAGATCCTGCACACCCTGCCCCCGGCGGCCCAGCACGCCATCATCGAGGACATGAAGGCGACGTCGCAGCCCATGGGTGCCGGGCGCTGATTCGCGCCCACACAGCGGACTAGGGGACCATCGCAGCGAGTGATGCTGCGGTGGTCCCTTCTGCCTGTCGAGGGTTGGTCAAACGGTCTGCCGGACAGCAACAATCACACGCGATAAATGTGAAACGCGGCGCCGGGGCTTGACGCCCGTGGCACCCAAGCGTCACTCTTGTCTCGGGACAAAGGAGTGCCGACGCAACATGAATCCGCAGGCTGCAGTCTGTTTTCTTGCGGTTGTGACGTTGCAGACGCTGAATACGGAAACGCGGCGCGATCGCGTCCGAGCGGTGGTAGTTTTGACTACCCCCTAAATCTTGGTGCCCCGGATTAGACAATGTTCGGGAATCGGTGTAAGTTTGGTCGTTGCGCTGGCTGCCTCCTGTCCACCTCCCGATTTCACTGCCAAAAGCCACACTGTTAGGCCCTAAAAAGCTAGAAGTGTGTTCGCTCGAAGCTTGTTTTCGGTGGGTTCGTTCCGGTTGTAACCAGCGAATCCCTGAACAAAGCAGACAGCGATGATCGCGCTTGCGCGGTCCGCGTGAGGTGCTGGAAGGACGCATCTTGGCAGTCTCTAGCCAGACCAAGGCAGTAGTTGCCGGAATCCCTGGAGCCCCGAAACGGGCATCTTTTGCAAAGATTCACGAGCCGCTCGAAGTACCCGGGCTACTCGATCTCCAGACGGATTCCTTCGAATGGCTGATCGGCGCGCCGGATTGGCGTCAGCGCGCCACGGACCGCGGTGACGATGTCATCAAGGGGGGTCTCGAGGAGATCCTCGACGAACTCTCCCCGATTGAGGACTTCAACGGCCTGATGTCGCTGTCCTTCACGGACCCGCGCTTCGACGAGGTCAAGGCCTCGGAAGACGAGTGCAAGGACAAGGACCTCACGTACTGCGCGCCGCTGTTCGTGACCGCCGAGTTCATCAACAACAACACCGGTGAGATCAAGAGCCAGACCGTCTTCATGGGTGACTTCCCGATGATGACCGTCAAGGGCACCTTCATCATCAACGGCACCGAGCGCGTCGTCGTCTCGCAGCTCGTTCGTTCGCCGGGCGTCTACTTCGACGAGTCGATCGACAAGACCACCGAGAAGGAACTCCACTCGGTCAAGGTCATCCCGAGCCGTGGTGCATGGCTCGAGTTCGACGTCGACAAGCGCGACACCGTCGGTGTCCGCATCGATCGCAAGCGTCGTCAGCCGGTCACCGTCCTGCTCAAGGCCCTCGGCTGGAGCAACGAGCAGATCACCGAGCGCTTCGGCCAGTACGAGATCATGATGTCGACCCTCGAGAAGGACAACATCGCGGGTACGGACGAGGCCCTCCTCGACATCTACCGCAAGCTGCGTCCGGGCGAGCCGCCGACCAAGGAGAGCGCGCAGACCCTTCTGGAGAACCTGTTCTTCAAGGAGAAGCGCTACGACCTCGCTCGCGTCGGTCGCTACAAGCTCAACAAGAAGCTCGGCCTGTCCGAGCCGACGAGCAACACGGTTCTCACCGAGGACGACATCGTCGCCACCGTCGAGTACCTCGTGCGCCTGCACATGGGCGAGAAGATGATGACCGTCCCGGGCGGCGTCGAGGTTCCAGTCGGCACCGACGACATCGACCACTTCGGTAACCGTCGTCTGCGCACTGTCGGCGAGCTCATCCAGAACCAGATCCGCGTTGGTCTGGCTCGTATGGAGCGCGTCGTCCGCGAGCGTATGACCACGCAGGACGTCGAAGCGATCACCCCGCAGACCCTGATCAACATCCGTCCCGTCGTGGCGGCGATCAAGGAGTTCTTCGGAACGTCGCAGCTGTCGCAGTTCATGGACCAGAACAACCCGCTCTCGGGTCTGACCCACAAGCGTCGTCTGTCGGCGCTGGGTCCGGGTGGTCTGTCGCGTGAGCGCGCCGGCCTCGAGGTTCGTGACGTTCACCCGTCTCACTACGGCCGGATGTGCCCGATCGAGACGCCGGAAGGCCCGAACATCGGTCTGATCGGTTCGCTGTCGGTGTACGCCCGCGTGAACCCGTTCGGTTTCATCGAGACGCCGTACCGCAAGGTCATCGGCGGCCAGGTGACCGACCAGGTCATGTACCTGACCGCCGACGAAGAGGACCGCTACGTCGTCGCACAGGCGAACTCGCCGATCGACAACGAGGGCCGCTTCACGGAGCCTCGCGTTCTCGTTCGCCGCAAGGGCGAGGAGACCGGTGAAGTCGAGTTCGTCCCGGCCACCGAGGTCGACTACATGGACGTTTCGCCGCGCCAGATGGTCTCGGTCGCAACCGCGATGATTCCGTTCCTCGAGCACGACGACGCCAACCGTGCCCTCATGGGTGCGAACATGCAGCGTCAGGCGGTTCCGCTGATCCGCAGCGAGGCGCCGATCGTCGGTACCGGCATGGAGCTTCGTGCTGCAGTCGACGCCGGCGAGGTCATCGTCGCCACCAAGTCCGGTGTGGTCGAAGAGGTTTCGGCTGACTACATCACCGTCATGGCAGACGACGGCACGCGCCGCGGCTACCGGCTCAACAAGTTCACGCGCTCGAACCAGGGCACCTGCGCGAACCAGAAGCCGATCGTCGACGAAGGCGACCGCATCGAGCGTGGACAGGTCCTCGCGGACGGCCCCTGCACCGAGAACGGTGAAATGGCCCTCGGCAAGAACCTTCTCGTGGCGATCATGCCGTGGGAAGGCCACAACTACGAGGACGCCATCATCCTCTCGCAGCGCCTCGTGGAGGAGGACGTCCTGACGTCCATCCACATCGAGGAGCACGAGATCGACGCTCGCGACACCAAGCTCGGTGCCGAGGAGATCACCCGGGACATCCCGAACGTCTCCGACGAGGTCCTCGCTGACCTCGACGAGCGCGGCATCGTCCGCATCGGTGCCGAGGTCCGCGACGGCGACATCCTCGTCGGAAAGGTCACCCCGAAGGGTGAGACCGAGCTGACCCCGGAGGAGCGCCTGCTCCGCGCGATCTTCGGTGAGAAGGCGCGCGAAGTTCGTGACACCTCGCTCAAGGTTCCGCACGGTGAGTCCGGCAAGGTCATCGGTATCCGCGTGTTCAGCCGCGAGGACGACGACGATCTGCCTCCGGGTGTCAACGAGCTCGTCCGTGTCTACGTTGCGCAGAAGCGCAAGATCCAGGACGGTGACAAGCTCGCCGGTCGTCACGGAAACAAGGGTGTTATCGGCAAGATCCTCCCCGCCGAGGACATGCCGTTCATGCCCGACGGAACTCCGGTCGACATCATCCTGAACACCCACGGTGTTCCGCGTCGTATGAACATCGGTCAGATCCTCGAGACCCACCTGGGTTGGATCGGTAAGACCGGTTGGAAGATCGACGGCAGCCCGGACTGGGCGAAGAACCTGCCGGCAGACCTCGCTGAGGTTCCGGCGGACACCAACCTGGCCACGCCGGTCTTCGACGGTGCCCGTGAGGACGAGATCACCGGTCTGCTCGCGTCGACCCTGCCGAACCGTGATGGTGAGCGCATGGTCAACGAGGACGGTAAGGCCGTGCTGTTCGACGGTCGTTCGGGTGAGCCGTTCCCGTACCCCGTCTCGGTCGGCTACATGTACATCATCAAGCTGCACCACCTCGTCGACGACAAGATCCACGCGCGTTCGACCGGTCCGTACTCGATGATCACGCAGCAGCCGCTCGGTGGTAAGGCCCAGTTCGGTGGTCAGCGCTTCGGTGAAATGGAGTGCTGGGCCATGCAGGCCTACGGTGCCGCTTACACGCTGCAGGAACTCCTCACGATCAAATCCGACGACGTTGTCGGCCGCGTGAAGGTGTACGAGGCGATCGTCAAGGGCGAGAACATTCCGGAGCCAGGTATTCCGGAGTCGTTCAAGGTCTTGCTGAAGGAACTCCAGTCGCTGTGCCTGAACGTCGAGGTTCTCTCGAGCGACGGTGCAGCCATCTCGATGGGTGACAGTGAGGACGACGAGCTCGATCGCGCCAACGCGACGCTCGGCATCAACCTGTCCCGCAACGAGTCCTCGGCGACCTTCGAAGACCACCTGGCGAACTAGGTTTCGCGAGCCCGGCGGCGCCAGCCGCCGCCGGGCCCCTGTTCTTTCCTGACGCAGAACAACACCCAACAATTGGGGAAAGGAAGTTACGTGCTCGACGTCAACTTCTTCGACGAGCTCCGGATCGGCCTCGCCACCGCTGACCACATCCGCCAGTGGTCCTACGGTGAGGTCAAGAAGCCGGAGACGATCAACTACCGCACGCTCAAGCCTGAGAAGGACGGACTCTTCTGCGAGAAGATCTTCGGTCCTACGCGGGACTGGGAGTGCTACTGCGGTAAGTACAAGCGTGTCCGCTTCAAGGGCATCACCTGCGAGCGCTGTGGCGTCGAGGTGACCCGCGCAAAGGTTCGCCGTGAGCGTATGGGCCACATCGAGCTCGCCGCTCCGGTCACGCACATCTGGTACTTCAAGGGTGTGCCGAGCCGCCTCGGCTACCTGCTCGACCTGGCGCCGAAGGATCTCGAAAAGATCATCTACTTCGCCGCGTACGTCATCACCAAGGTGGATGACGAGGGCCGTCACAACGCCCAGTCGCAGCTCGAGGCCGAAATGGGCGTCGAGAAGAAGGGCGTCGAGGACCGTCGAGACATCGACCTGGCCACGCGTGCCCAGAAGCTCGAGACCGACCTCGCCGAGCTCGAAGCCGAGGGTGCCAAGGCTGACGTCCGCCGCAAGGTCAAGGACGGTGCCGAGCGGGAGATGAAGCAGCTCCGCGAGCGTGCTCAGCGCGAGCTCGACCGCCTCGACGAGATCTGGACGACCTTCGTCAAGCTCGCTCCGAAGCAGCTCATCGTCGACGAACTCATCTACCGTGAGCTCGAAGACCGCTTCGGCGAGTTCTTCACCGGTGCCATGGGTGCCGAGGCGATCGAGAAGCTCATCGAGGGCTTCGACATCGAGGCCGAGGCCGAGATCCTGCGGGAGACGATCCGTAGCGGTAAGGGCCAGAAGAAGCTGCGTGCGCTCAAGCGACTCAAGGTCGTGGCCGCGTTCCAGATGTCCGGCAACTCGCCGATGGGCATGGTCCTCAACGCCGTTCCGGTGATCCCGCCGGAGCTTCGCCCGATGGTTCAGCTCGACGGTGGACGTTTCGCGACGTCCGACCTCAACGACCTGTACCGCCGCGTCATCAACCGGAACAACCGCCTCAAGCGACTGATCGACCTCGGTGCTCCCGAGATCATCGTCAACAACGAGAAGCGCATGCTCCAGGAGTCGGTGGACGCGCTGTTCGACAACGGCCGTCGTGGTCGTGCGGTGACCGGTCCTGGTAACCGTCCGCTCAAGTCGCTGTCGGACCTGCTCAAGGGTAAGCAGGGTCGTTTCCGTCAGAACCTGCTCGGTAAGCGTGTCGACTACTCGGGCCGTTCGGTCATCGTCGTCGGTCCGCAGCTGAAGCTGCACCAGTGTGGTCTGCCGAAGCTCATGGCGCTCGAGCTGTTCAAGCCGTTCGTCATGAAGCGTCTCGTCGACCAGAACCAGGCGCAGAACATCAAGTCCGCCAAGCGCATGGTCGAGCGTCAGCGCGCGGCCGTGTGGGACGTGCTCGAAGAGGTCATCGCCGAGCACCCGGTTCTGCTCAACCGTGCACCGACGCTGCACCGCCTGGGTATCCAGGCCTTCGAGCCTCAGCTCGTCGAAGGTAAGGCCATCCAGCTGCACCCGCTCGTCTGTGAGGCGTTCAACGCCGACTTCGACGGTGACCAGATGGCTGTCCACCTGCCGCTGTCGGCGGAGGCCCAGGCTGAGGCTCGCATCCTCATGCTGGCGTCGAACAACATCCTGTCGCCGGCGTCGGGTCGTCCGCTCGCCATGCCGCGTCTGGACATGGTCACCGGTCTCTACCACCTGACCAAGCTCGAAGAGGGTGCCACCGGCACCTACGTGGCGGCGTCGGGCGACGAGCCGGAGCGCAGCGTGTACTCCTCGCCGGCCGAGGCTCAGATGGCGGTCGACCGTGGCGTGCTCACGATGCGTTCGCAGATCAAGGTCCGCCTCACCGAGCAGCGTCCGTCGGCTGAGGTCGAGGCTGCGCAGTTCCCGGAGGGCTGGACGCACGGTCAGCCGTGGACGGCGTTCACGACTCTCGGTCGCGTGCTCTTCAACGAGCTCCTGCCGCGGGACTACCCGTTCATCAACGAGCAGATGCCGAAGAAGCGTCAGGCTGCGATCATCAACGACCTCGCAGAGCGTTACCCGATGATCGTCGTCGCGCAGACCGTCGACAAGCTCAAGGACGCCGGCTTCTACTGGGCCACCCGTTCGGGTGTCACCGTGTCGATGTCCGACGTTCTGGTGCCGCCGGAGAAGGCCGCCATCATGGAGGCGTTCGAGGCTCAGGCCGACCAGATCGAGAAGAAGTACCAGCGCGGTGCTCTCAACCACACCGAGCGCAACTCGGCACTGGTCAAGATCTGGACCGAGGCGACCGAAGAGGTCGGTAAGGCCATGGAGGCGCACTACCCGGACGACAACCCGATCCCGATCATCGTCAAGTCCGGTGCTGCCGGAAACATGACGCAGGTCCGCTCGCTGGCCGGTATGAAGGGTCTGGTTACCAACCCGAAGGGTGAGTTCATCCCGCGTCCGATCAAGTCTTCCTTCAAGGAAGGCCTGACCGTTCTCGAGTACTTCATCAACACGCACGGTGCTCGTAAGGGTCTCGCTGACACCGCTCTCCGTACCGCTGACTCGGGTTACCTGACCCGTCGTCTGGTCGACGTGTCGCAGGACGTCATCGTTCGCGAGACGGACTGCAACACCAAGCGCGGCATCATGGTCAAGATCGCCGAGCCCACCGCGACCGGACTCGTTCGTGCCCCGCACGTCGAGACCAGCGCGTTCGCTCGGACCCTGGCCGAAGACGCCAAGGACGCAGCCGGCAACGTCGTCGTCACCCGTGGTCACGACCTCGGTGACCCGGCGATCGACGCGCTGCTCGGTGCTGGTGTCACCGACGTCAAGGTTCGCTCGGTCCTGACCTGCACCACCGGCACCGGTGTGTGTGCGGTTTGCTACGGCCGTTCGATGGCGACCGGAAAGCTCGTCGACATCGGTGAAGCCGTCGGTATCGTCGCGGCCCAGTCGATTGGTGAGCCGGGTACCCAGCTGACCATGCGTACCTTCCACCAGGGTGGTGTCGCGGGAGAGGACATCACCGGCGGTCTGCCGCGTGTCCAGGAGCTGTTCGAGGCGCGTATCCCGAAGGGCAAGGCACCGATCGCCGAGGTCGCGGGCCGCATTCGCCTCGAGGACGACGACCGGTTCTACAAGATCACCATCGTGCCGGACGACGGCAGCGAAGAGGTCGTGTACGACAAGCTGTCGAAGCGTCAGCGTTTGCGTGTCTTCAAGCACGAAGACGGTGGCGAGCGTCCGCTCGGCAACGGTGACCACGTCAAGGTCGGACAGCAGCTCCTCGAGGGCTCGGCCGACCCGCACGAGGTTCTCCGCGTCCAGGGTTCGCGCGAGGTCCAGGTGTACCTGGTGAACCAGGTGCAAGAGGTCTACCGCAGCCAGGGTGTGTCGATCCACGACAAGCACATCGAGGTCATCGTCCGCCAGATGCTCCGTCGCGTCACGGTCATCGACTCCGGCTCGACCGAGTTCCTGCCCGGTTCGCTCACTGAGCGGGCCGAGTTCGAATCCTCGAACCGTCGCGTCGTGGCCGAGGGTGGCGAGCCGGCTTCGGGTCGTCCGGTGCTCATGGGTATCACCAAGGCATCGCTCGCGACCGACTCGTGGCTGTCGGCGGCGTCCTTCCAGGAGACCACTCGAGTTCTGACCGACGCGGCCATCAACTGCCGCTCGGACAAGCTCATCGGTCTGAAGGAGAACGTCATCATCGGTAAGTTGATCCCGGCTGGTACCGGTATCAACCGCTACCGGAACATCCAGGTGCAGCCGACCGAGGAAGCTCGCGCAGCTGCGTACGCGGTGCCGTCGTACGACGACACTTACTACAGCCCGGATGGCTTCGGCGTCAGCTCCGGTGTGGCCGTTCCGCTGGACGACTACGGCTACGGCGACTTCCGCTAAGCCACAAGCACGTCAAGAGGCCGCTCATGCGATTGCATGGGCGGCCTTTTGGCGTCAATAAGCTGTGGACATGATCGTCACCGTGTTCCGCTCTCGACTTCGTTCGGACGCCGCTGCGAACGGCTACGACGAGACCGCCGACTACCTCGAAGACAAGGCTCGGACCATGCCGGGATTCGTCTCGATCAAGACGTTCGTGGCCGAGGACGGGGAACGGGTGTCCATCGTCGAATTCGAGAATCTCGAATCGCACGATGTCTGGCGGCGCGACGTCGATCATCGGCGTGGCCAGGAATTAGGTCGGTCGAGTTTCTACGCGGACTACGAGATCTCCGTGTGCGAACGCATCCGGCACGCGCAGTTCCCCTAGAAACACCCCTGCTGGCCAGCTCCACACCAAATTCGACGCTGGTAGGGGTGGTTCTGTGGGTTTGGTGTGCGGATGGCTGGACGGCTCGCAGACGCACCCTGAACTGCCGGCTAGCGCGGCACGTGAAACCGGACGAGATCCCCGGTGCCGGGTCCGATCTCTCCCCAATCACGGTCGAACTCGAGAACGGCGATCGCTGACGTCGGATACTTCTGGCTGATCTCCGCGGCTGCCAGGGAATCTCGATTGTGCGCGAGTTCCCACGCCGTCCACGGAATTCCGGGTGCGTGGCCGACGACGAGGATGGTCTCGGCGGGCTCGACCACCTCGCGTACGAGATCGATGAGCTGATGCGGGCTGCCCCCGTAGATGGACGGCTCGTAGTTGACCGGTGCCTCGATACCGGTCGCGGCGAGCGTCTCCCGCGTGCGGGTTGCCGTGGAGCACAGGACGAGATCGACCTGCGGCTGCGAGGAGCGGATCCAGTCGCCGCCGAGCTTGGCTTCGCGTTGCCCGCGGCCGGCAAGCGGACGGTCGTGATCGTCGACGTCCTCGGGGTACGCG
This sequence comes from Smaragdicoccus niigatensis DSM 44881 = NBRC 103563, assembly GCF_000380645.1. GTDB lineage: Bacteria > Actinomycetota > Actinomycetes > Mycobacteriales > Mycobacteriaceae > Smaragdicoccus > Smaragdicoccus niigatensis. Next base: position 1,033,038 of record NZ_AQXZ01000019.1, on the reverse strand, counting down.
GACTTTCCGTGGCGCATGAGGATGAGAACCCGCTTGGTCACGTGACTAACCGTATGCGCGTGCCGCAGTGAAGGTGTCGGTATGTTCGCATTCATGCGCGCAGTCCAGATTTCCCGGCTCGATGGGCCGGAGGCAGTGGAAGTCGTCGATATTCCGGAGCCGGACGGTGACGGCAAGGTCGTCATCGACGTGGCGGCGGCGGGCGTGGACTTCCCGATCGCACTCCAGACCCGCGGCCTCTACCAGTACAAGCCGAACCTTCCGTTCGTCCCCGGCAACGAGGTCGCGGGAGTCGTTCGGTCCGCACCGGAGGGCTCGGGCTTTGCGGCGGGGGACCGCGTGGCGGCCCTGACGCCATTCGGTGGGGGATTGGCCGAGGTCGTGGCGGTCGACGCTCAGTCGGTGTTCACGATTCCGGAATCGGTCGAGCTGACGAGCGCCGCCGGCCTGCTCTTCAACGACCTCACGGTGCACTTTGCACTGCGCACGCGCGCCCAGTTGCTCGACGGCGAGACCGTCCTCGTACACGGCGCGGCCGGCGGAATCGGTACGTCCACGCTGCGCCTTGCGCCGCTACTCGGGGCGGCGCGGACGATCGCCGTCGTCAGCACCGAGGAGAAGGCGGAGGTGGCGCGGGCCAACGGCGCCACCGATGTCGTACTCACCGAGGGCTGGCTCGCCGCGGTGAAGGGACTGACGGGTGGTCGCGGCGTGGACGTCGTCGTGGACCCGGTCGGCGGCGACCGCTTCACCGACAGCCTGCGCAGTCTGGCCACGGGAGGGCGTCTTCTGGTGATCGGATTCACCGGCGGCGAGATTCCAACGGTTCGCGTGAATCGACTGCTGCTCAACAACATCGACGTGCGTGGCGTGGGCTGGGGCGCATGGCTGTTCACCAATCCCGGCTCCCTCCGCCAGCAATGGGCTGAGGTGGAGCCGCTCCTCGCGTCGGGTCGCTTGTCTGCGCCGAAGCCGATCGTTCGGCCGGTGGCCGAGGCCGCGGCGGCGATCGCGTCGCTGGAGAATCGGACGGCCGCCGGCAAGGTCGTGCTCGCCCTGAGATGAACCTTTGGGCGGTGAGAACCTCCGGGCAGCCACGTCCGGCGATCGGTATTGTCAAGATCGTGGGAAACAGACCGCTTCTCGGCGTCGCGCTCGTGGCAGTGGCGCTTGTCGTGAGCGGATGCTCCTCGACGAAAGATGACACGCCGTCGAGTTCTGGGGCAGGGCCGTCGTCGGCGAAGGTGGCGGCGCTGGGACCGTTCTTCGGCGAGTGCGGCGGCGTGACCGACCAAGAGGTCGCCGATGCCATCGGTGTGACGTCGTTTCCCATCATCACGCGCAACTCGGTGGGCTGTGTGTGGGAGGCGGGCAGCCTCGCCGTCCCGCACGTAAGTTTCTCGTGGTACCGCGGCAGCCCGATCGGCCGCGAGGCGCAAGGGTCGGGCGGAATCGGCCGCACGCCAGAGAAGATCGAGATCGAGGGCCATCCCGGGTTCAAGGGGTTCATTCCGGAGCGGCTGTGCGAAATCGGCGTCCAGTTCGGTGACGACTTCATTCACTGGTCGGTGTCCTACGGTGGATTCACGCCTACGGGCGATGTCTGCGATTCCGCGAAGAAGCTCGCCGACCTGACCGTTGCGAGGGTGCCGAAATGATCGCCAAGCGTGCCTTGTTCGCGGTTGCCCTCAGCGCGGTCGCGTTGACCGGTTGCAGCCAGACCACTGACGGGAAGGCCTATCCGGTCGGCGGAGCGCCCACGCCGACCACGGACGCCTACGTCGCCCAGGGCGACCAGCCCGGCCGCCAGTTCCGCAACCTGCTCACCGAATGTGACACCGTCACCGACGAGGAGATCACCAAAGCTGTTGGTGGCGAAGATATCCAGCGCATCTTCTTCGGTGCGATCTGCCGCTGGGACGTGACCGGATCGAGCGGCAGCATCAAGGTCACGTTCAACTGGTTCGAGAACGGGTCGCTCGAGGTGGAGCGCGCGACGCTCGACAAGCTCAAGTACATCGTCACCGAGACGAACATCCAAGGCCGCAGGGCGCTCCAGGAGCAGCGTCCGAACGATCCGGACTCGTGTGGAGTGACCGCCGGTGCGCCCGACTCCGGGATCATCGGATGGTGGGTGCAGTACGTGCCCGGATTCCCGCACGGTGACCCGTGCGCGGCGGCCACCAAGCTGACCGAACTGACGTTGAATCTCTCGCGCTGAACTGTTTCGGTGTACTTCGACGGATGCTGTTTCAAACGGCTCCGGTGGGGGCATCTCGAAGGGGAACAGGCGGTCCCAGACCCAGCGAGCCCGCGTGCTCTGGAGAGATGCGATACGGGTGATCCGACAACACCTCGCCGCGTATGAAGCCCAAGCCAGAGAAGATGAGCCGGATGAGCGCGTCGGACAGTCTGCTGCGGATCGACCGGCGATGGCTGCTGGGCGGCGCCGTCGTGTTGGAGCCAACCGGTACCCTGGATTCGACGTCGTATCTGAGCCTGCGCGATTCGATCATCAAAGAGTCTGTGGCCGAACCACGTTCGATCATCGTCAACGTCGACCGGTTGGCTGTTCCGGCCCCGTCGGCGTGGGCCGTCTTCACGAGCGCGCGATGGCATATCGCGACCTGGCCGGCGGTCCCGTTGTCGATCGCGGCCAGCGACCCCGAAGTTCGGTTGATCATCTCGCGCAACCGAATCGAGCGGTACGTTCCGTGCTTCGCGACGGTCGAAGATGCGCTGGGTGATTCTCGACGCACGCCGTTCCGTCGTCGGGCCACGGTTCAGTTGTCGAATGGAGTGGCGGGCGGCGTGGTCGGCCGGACGTTGATTCGGGAAGCGCTCGCCATGTGGGACATGGAGGAGTTCACCGCTGTGTGTTGCATCGTCGGCACCCACCTGATCGAGATGACGGCACCGATCACCGAGCTTTCGAGATTTCGCATCGAAGCGGGCCACGATGAGGTCACCGTGGCGATCGACGAGCCGTCAATCCGCGTCCGGGTCCGTCCGGAAACGCCGTCGGGAGCCGAACCGGTGTCCGAAGTCGACTTTCTGACGTCGATGTGCGCATCCTGGGGAACCTTGCCCGACCCCTTCGGGCGGCAAGTTCTCTGGGCAGTGTGCGGCCGTGGCAACCTCGTGTAGCCCGCCGGACGCTAAGTCCAGGGTCCTGTGGAGGCGCGGTTTCCGCGTTCTCACCTGGGGTTCCGTACTTTGGCGGAGTGCCGCACGGATAGCACAGAACCCTGCTTTTGACCGGGATCACTATCGGCGCGTATCGTGGAGCGCTGTGCCCACTTTATGTGGGCAGGATTTGCGTATCACGTAGGCCAGCGAGAGCGGCTGAGTCGTTGAACTCTGCCCTTTCAAAGGCCTTAAGCCATGTCCGACACGCCCGACTGCGGGTGCTGTGTGGTGCGGATGACGTGCAACGCATGGTCCGACCCCACAGACAGCAAGTAAACACAGGCGCTCGCCGCAGGCGGGTGTAAGGAAGAAAGCCGGTCAATTGCCAACTATCAACCAGCTGGTCCGAAAGGGCCGCACCGACAAGACTGCGAAGGTCAAGACCGCAGCCTTGAAGGGCAGCCCGCAGCGCCGTGGCGTGTGCACCCGTGTGTACACCACCACCCCGAAGAAGCCGAACTCCGCGCTTCGTAAGGTCGCACGTGTCCGCCTGACCAGCGGGGTCGAGGTTACGGCTTACATCCCGGGCGAAGGCCACAACCTTCAGGAGCACTCGATGGTGCTCGTCCGTGGCGGTCGTGTGAAGGACCTCCCCGGTGTTCGCTACAAGATCATCCGCGGTTCGCTCGACACGCAGGGCGTGAAGAAGCGTAAGCAGGCCCGTAGCCGCTACGGCGCGAAGAAGGAGAAGGGCTGAAATGCCACGTAAGGGAGCCGCTCCGAAGCGTCCGCTCGTCAACGACCCGGTTTACGGGTCGCCGCTGGTGACGCAGCTGGTCAACAAGATTCTGCTCGACGGTAAGAAGTCGATCGCTGAGCGCATCGTCTACGGTGCCCTCGAGCAGGCCCGCGACAAGACCGGCACCGACCCGGTTATCACCCTCAAGCGCGCGATGGACAACGTCCGTCCGGCGCTCGAGGTCAAGAGCCGCCGCGTCGGTGGTGCGACGTACCAGGTTCCGGTCGAGGTTCGTCCGGGCCGCGCGAACACCCTCGCGCTGCGCTGGCTCGTGAACTTCTCGCGTGCCCGCCGCGAGAAGACGATGGTCGAGCGTCTCGCCAACGAGATCCTCGACGCGAGCAACGGTCTCGGTGCCTCGGTCAAGCGTCGCGAGGACACTCACAAGATGGCCGACGCCAACCGCGCGTTCGCTCACTACCGCTGGTGATTTGTTCCCGCCCGTCCGGCGCATGCTGGACGGGCGGGACCACCGCATCAAGACTTTCTCTCTAACGGCGAAGGAATCCCGTGGCACTCGAAGTGCTGACTGACCTCAACAAGGTCCGCAACATCGGCATCATGGCGCACATCGACGCCGGCAAGACCACCACCACCGAGCGCATCCTCTTCTACACCGGTATCTCGTACAAGATCGGTGAAGTTCACGATGGTGCCGCCACCATGGACTGGATGGAGCAGGAGCAGGAGCGCGGCATCACGATCACGTCCGCCGCGACGACCTGCTACTGGAACGACAACCAGATCAACATCATCGACACCCCCGGCCACGTCGACTTCACCGTCGAGGTCGAGCGGTCGCTCCGTGTGCTCGATGGTGCCGTTGCCGTCTTCGACGGTAAGGAAGGTGTCGAGCCGCAGTCCGAGCAGGTGTGGCGTCAGGCCGACAAGTACGACGTGCCACGTATCTGCTTCGTCAACAAGATGGACAAGCTCGGCGCGGACTTCTACTTCACCGTCCAGACCATCAAGGACCGCCTTGGCGCGAAGCCGCTGGTCATCCAGCTGCCGATCGGTGCGGAGGACCAGTTCGAGGGTGTTGTCGACCTCGTTGAGATGAACGCAAAGGTCTGGCGCGGCGAAACCAAGCTGGGTGAGAGCTTCGAAACCATCGAGATCCCGGCCGAGCTTGCCGACCAGGCTGAGCTGTACCGCCAGGAACTGCTCGAGACCGTTGCCGAGTCTGATGAGCACCTTCTCGAGAAGTTCTTCGGTGGTGAGGAGCTCTCGGTCGCCGAGATCAAGGGCGCCATCCGCAAGCTCACCGTGAACTCGGAGCTGTACCCGATCCTGTGTGGCTCGGCATTCAAGAACAAGGGTGTTCAGCCGATGCTGGACGCGGTCGTCGACTACCTGCCCTCGCCGCTCGACGTCGAGGAGACCAAGGGTCACGCCGTCGGCAACGAGGAAGAGATCCTCGTTCGCAAGCCGAGCGCGGACGAGCCGTTCGCCGGCCTCGCCTTCAAGATCGCGGTCCACCCGTTCTTCGGCAAGCTGACCTACGTCCGCGTCTACTCGGGCAAGGTCGACTCCGGTACCCAGGTCATCAACTCGACCAAGGGCAAGAAGGAGCGTCTGGGCAAGCTGTTCCAGATGCACTCCAACAAGGAGAACCCGGTTCCGACCGCTTCCGCAGGCCACATCTACGCGGTCATCGGTCTCAAGGACACCACTACCGGTGACACCCTGTGCGACCCGGCCAACCCGATCGTCCTCGAGTCGATGACGTTCCCGGACCCGGTCATCAACGTCGCCATCGAGCCGAAGTCGAAGTCGGACCAGGAAAAGCTCGGCGTCGCGATCCAGAAGCTCGCGGAAGAAGACCCGACCTTCTCGGTGAAGCTCGACCAGGAGACCGGCCAGACCGTCATCGGCGGTATGGGTGAGCTCCACCTCGACATCCTCGTCGACCGCATGCGTCGCGAGTTCAAGGTCGAGGCGAACGTCGGTAAGCCGCAGGTTGCGTACCGCGAGACGATCACCAAGGCCGTCGAGAAGCACGAGTACACGCACAAGAAGCAGACCGGTGGTTCGGGTCAGTTCGCCAAGGTGCAGATCGGCCTCGAGCCGTTCCACGGCGAAGACGGCTCGCACTACGAGTTCGTCAACAAGGTCACCGGTGGTCGCGTTCCGCGCGAGTACATCCCGTCGGTTGACGCGGGCGCTCAGGACGCGATGCAGTACGGCGTGCTCGCCGGCTACCCGCTGGTCGACGTTCGCATGATCCTGCTCGACGGTGCGTACCACGAAGTCGACTCGTCGGAAATGGCGTTCAAGATTGCCGGCGCGCAGGCGTTCAAGGAAGCCGCTCGCAAGGCCGGCCCCGTGATCCTCGAGCCGCTCATGGCGGTCGAGGTCACCACGCCGGAGGAGTACATGGGCGACGTCATCGGCGACCTGAACTCCCGTCGTGGCCAGATCCAGGCCATGGAAGAGCGCTCCGGAGCGCGCGTCGTCAAGGCGCTCGTGCCGCTGTCGGAGATGTTCGGTTACATCGGTGACCTGCGGTCGAAGACCCAGGGTCGCGCCAACTACTCGATGGTGTTCAACTCGTACGCCGAGGTTCCGGCCAACGTGTCGAAGGAAATCATCGCGAAGGCAACGGGCGAGTAATCAAATCGGGTGGTGATCACGGTTGCCACCCGATTAACCTGCCAACTAGCCCATCGGCTTTAATAGCCGAAAGAGAAACCCCAAAAGCGCCCGTCAACCGGCGGGCACGAACAAGTCCAGGGAGGACGAAAGTGGCGAAGGCCAAGTTCGAGCGGACGAAGCCGCACGTCAACATCGGGACCATCGGTCACGTTGACCACGGCAAGACCACGCTGACCGCTGCGATCACCAAGGTGCTCGCTGACAAGTACCCGACGCTCAACAAGAGCTTCGCCTTCGACCAGATCGACAAGGCGCCTGAGGAGAAGGCTCGTGGTATCACGATCAACATCTCCCACGTCGAGTACCAGACCGAGAAGCGTCACTACGCGCACGTTGACGCCCCGGGTCACGCCGACTACATCAAGAACATGATCACCGGTGCGGCTCAGATGGACGGCGCAATCCTCGTGGTTGCCGCCACCGACGGTCCGATGCCGCAGACTCGCGAGCACGTCCTGCTCGCTCGCCAGGTTGGTGTTCCTTACATCCTGGTCGCGCTGAACAAGGCCGACATGGTCGACGACGAGGAAATCCTCGAGCTCGTCGAGATGGAGGTCCGTGAGCTCCTCGCTTCGCAGGAGTTCGACGAGGACGCTCCGGTCGTTCGCGTTTCGGGCCTCAAGGCTCTCGAGGGCGACCCGCAGTGGACCGAGTCGATCGTCGAACTGATGAACGCAGTCGACGAGTCGATCCCGGAGCCGGTTCGTGAGACCGACCGTCCGTTCCTGATGCCCGTTGAGGACGTCTTCACGATCACCGGTCGTGGAACTGTCGTCACCGGTCGTATCGAGCGCGGCATCATCAACCTCAACGAGGAAGTTGAGATCGTCGGTATCAAGGAGAAGGCCGTCAAGACGACCATCACCGGTATCGAGATGTTCAAGAAGCTCCTCGACAACGGCCAGGCTGGCGACAACGTCGGTCTGCTCGTGCGTGGTATCAAGCGCGAGGACGTCGAGCGCGGTCAGGTCATCGTCAAGCCGGGCACCACGACTCCGCACAAGGAGTTCGAGGGCCAGGCTTACATCCTGAGCAAGGACGAGGGTGGCCGTCACACGCCGTTCTTCAACAACTACCGTCCGCAGTTCTACTTCCGTACGACTGACGTGACCGGTGTTGTGACCCTGCCTGAGGGCACCGAGATGGTCATGCCTGGTGACAACACCGAGATGACCGTCAAGCTCATCCAGCCGGTCGCCATGGACGAGGGCCTCCGTTTCGCCATCCGTGAGGGTGGTCGTACGGTCGGCGCTGGTCGTGTCACCAAGATCATCAAGTAAGTCGCTTTAGACTCACTCTGAGCAAAAGCCCTGGACCCTCGGGTCCGGGGCTTTTGTCATTTTGTGTAAGGACCAAGGTGTGCGGATTCGTAAAACGGGGTAAGAGGTCGGTAATCTGTCGGTAGAGAAAAGTGCCGACTAAGTGTGGCAATCCCAAATCGCAGGTGAGGACGATTTTGGACAAAACACCCAACCGTCAGGAAGTTTCTCGGCCGAAGCGCCCGACCGTATCCGTGATCATTCCGGTGTTCAACTGTCGAGACACCATCGACGAGCAGCTCGATGGTCTGAATCAACAGACTTACCGCCCAGTCGAGGTCATCATCAGCGACAACGGGTCGACTGACGGTCTGTCCGAACACATCGCGAACCATCCGCTCCGTGACAAGCTGTCGATGAAGTGGGTTGATTCGTCGCAGCTCAAGGGATCTGCGTACGCGCGGAATGTCGGCGCGAAGAATGCGGTCGGGGAATTGCTGGCTTTCTGCGACGCCGACGACGTCGTCAAGCCAACCTGGTTGGAGCGGCTGGTCGACATCGCGCCCGACTACGACCTGGTGGGCAGTACCGCCGAAGCGCGGACATTGAACTCGGGCTACCCCTGGCGCCCACCGCCGCCGATTGAACTGCATTGCACGACCAAGAACTACCGTCACGCCGCCGGCTTCAGCCTGGGCGTCTGGCCGGACGTCTACCGCCAACTCGATGGTATGAACGAGCGCTTCGGTGCGAGCCAGGACGTCGAGTTCTCGATTCGGGCGCAGAAGAACGGTTATCGGCTCGGCTTCCTCTTCGAGGAATTGGTGGCATACCGGTATCGCACGACCTTTCGCAGTCTCTATCGCCAAGGCCGGGGGCAAGGCAGGGCATCCGAGCAACTGGCTGAGGAATTCGGTCCGGATGACTTCCCCGCGATGTCCCGCGCGGACTGGGTCCGACGATTCACCTACCTGGCGATGAGCAATCCCGGTCTCCCGATCTGGCTGACGGGCCTGAATCGGCGCGAGTGGATGCGCGAGACCGGCTTCAGTATCGGCAAATACAAGGCCCGCAATGCCGTCAAACGGCAGCGCGGCGGCCAAGACAACAAACCAGCCTGACCCCGTACCGGTAAATTCGAGTCGTGATCGTCGCGCTCATCGACTCCGGACTCGGCCTGTTGACCACGTCCGCATGGTTGCGGAAGCTGCGGCCCGGCCTGGACCTCCTGCTCTTCACCGATCCCGAGGGTGCCCCGTGGGGTCCGAAGCCGACGGAGTGGGTCCAAAAGCGCGTGGTGTCGACCGCGTGGGAAGCCGTTTCATTGGGCGCCAAAGTCGTGGTGCTGCCGTGCAACACCGCGAGCGTGACCGCGCTCGACGTCGTCCGCGAAGAACTCGGACCGAAGATCCCAGTGATCGGCACCGTGCCGGCCATCAAGCCGGCGGCCGCGGAGTGCTCCAAGATCGCCATCTGGGCGACCGCCACGACGACCGCCAGCCAGTACCAGGCGGACCTCATCGAGGAGTTCGGAAACGGCGCTGAGGTCACCGGAGTCGCGTGCCACGGACTCGCGGACGCGATCGATCGCGGCAACTGGGCAGAGATCGACGCAGCCATCGCCGCAGCGGCCGCCCTGACGCCTCCAGACGTCGAAGGTGTGGTGCTGGGGTGCACGCACTACCCGCTCGTCGAGGAACGCATCGTGCGCGCCCTGGGCGGCAAGGTGAAGATCTTCGACAGTGCGAATGCGGTCGCGAAGCAGACTCTGCGGCGTATCGACGAGATCGGCGGCGGGGGCGAACGCGGGCACGGAACGGTGGACGTGTTCCATAGCGGCGTACCGGGCGCACTGCCCGATGCGGCTGCCCAGTTCGAACCGGGCCGGATTCTGGGCTGATGACCGCCGCGGAGGTCAAGGCGGCACTCGCTGCGCTATCGGACCCGGATTACGCGGCGGGCGCCGCGCGGTACTTCAAGACCGGTCCGGGGGAGTACGGCGAAGGCGACGTTTTCCTCGGCGTGCGAGTTCCACAGACGCGATCGGTGGTCAAGAAATTCTCGAATCTGCCCGCGACCGAGATCGATTCATTGCTCGCCAGTGAGGTGCATGAGCATCGCCTTGCGGCGGTGTTGATTCTCGTTCGTCAATTCGAGATCGCGCTTCGGCGAGGGGATTCGGAAACCCAGCGGCGCATCCTTTCGGAGTATCTGGACGCCGTGGAGCACGGCCGAATCAACAACTGGGATCTCGTCGATTCGTCGGCCGCGGTCATTGTCGGGCGTTCACTTTTGACGCAGTCGCCGCAATTGCTTTTTGATCTTGCCGAACGTGAAGAGCTTTGGCAGCGAAGGGTTGCGGTAATCGCATCATTCGCATTCTGCGATGGGGGAGACCCATCGGTGACGCTTGCGTTGGCGTCTCAATTGCTTGCCGATCGACGTGATCTCATTCAGAAAGCCGTCGGTTGGTCATTGCGTCATATGGGCAAGCGGGTGGGCACGGAAACGTTGATCTCGTTTCTGGAAACTCACGCTCAGCAAATGGGCCGCACGGCGCTCAGTTATGCGACCGAGCATTTGGATGCGTCGACGCGCGCTCGCCTCCGAGCTCTCTGACGTCCTCACCCGGCGGTTCCCCCTCGCGGTGGCTCGTGCCATAGTGGAACGAGCCGAATCGCGCATGGCTTTACGAGCGTGCAAGGCGTGCATTGTTGTCGATTCGGGTGACGGTTGTGATTCCAAATTTCGGTCGCCGAGGAGTTGGGCGAATGAACGAGGCCAATTTTCTGCAACTGCCGACGCTTCAGACGAAGTTGAATACGATCGCCTGATGCGCCAGGGTCGTCTCCCAAACGGGTTTGGAGTAAGGATCGATCCCGCCGTTCGTAGCTACAGTGGCGGTCAGGTTCTCTTCGGTGGAATGCCGATGAAAATGCTCAAGCTGACTCCGTCTGCAGCTTCGATGATCGGCGACGGATATCTCCGGGTCTCCGACCCGAAATCCGCGGTCGTGGCGCGACGGTTGCTCGATTCGGGCGTGGCAAATCCACGTCCGGAACTCTCCCCGTCAATGGGGGATGTCACGGTGATCATTCCGGTCCGAAACAATGCGGCCGGATTGAATCGACTGCTTTCGGTTCTGCGCGGCCACAATGTCATCGTCGTCGACGATGCATCCGACGATCCGGCGCGGATCATCGCCGAAGCGCGCTGCCGCGTCTCGGTGATCCGGCACGAGATCGCGCGTGGCCCCGCCGCCGCTCGGAACACCGGATTACGGGCTGCAACAACTGATTTCGTCGCATTCTTGGACGCGGACGTAGTGCCGAAGAACGGCTGGCTCGAGCTCATGCTGAGCCACTTCAGCGACCCGTCAGTTGCCCTCGTGGCCCCGCGCATGCTCCGCCTCGACCCGGATGCGAACCTGCTGTCCCGCTACGAGAGCGGCCGCACGGCGTTTGACCTGGGGCGTCGCGAATCGGCGATCGAGTCTCGTGGGGTCGTGACGTACGTGCCGAGCGCGGCGGTGCTGCTGCGTCGTGAGGCGCTGCTCGAAGAGGGTGGCTTCGACGAGATCATCAACGTCGCCGAGGACATCGACGTGTGCATGCGTCTCGAGCGCGCGGGCTGGCGTCTGCGCTACGAGCCGGCTGCGCACGTGAACCAGGACAGTTCGGAATCCGTCCGCCAGTGGTTGCAGCGCAAGGCCCGCGCGGGCGCGGCGTCCGCACGGCTCGGTGAGCGTCACCCGGGAATGGTGTCGCCGGTGACCATCTCGCCGTCGACGGCTGCGGCCGGCCTGCTGCTCGCCTCGCTCACTCGCGTGGGCTGGCTTGCGGCCCTCCTGACGTTCGTGGGAGCCGTCGTGCGGATGCGGACGGTCTTCGCGGATGTGGACGGCAAGACCAAGGTCGCCGCGATCTACACCGGGCAGGGATTCGCGTTCGGTTTCTGGCGGCTGGTGTCGGCGATGTTCCGGCAGTACTGGCCGGTGACCGCGGTCGCCATGGTCGTCTCACCGCGTATCCGCAAGGTGGCGGTCGCGGTCGCGATCGCCGAAGGTGCGGTCGACTGGTTCCGCTACCGCAACAACGGCACCCTCGACCCGGTTCGCTACATCGCTCTCAAGCGCGCCGACGACCTTGCCTACGGCTCAGGGCTGTGGGCGGGCGTGTTCGACTCGCGTAACGCTGAGGCACTGCGGCCGAACGTTCGCTGAACCAATGCGGGGATCGACAATTCGGTACGGTCCAGCACGGTCACAGTTCGCCGAGCTGTTTCTTCCCGAAGCGACGGATGGTTCCGGGCCGGTCGTAGTCCTTGTTCACGGTGGATTCTGGCGCAACCCCTATGGGCTCGAGCAGATGTATCAGCTCATTCCCGACCTCGTTGAGCGTGGTTACGCCGTACTGAATGTCGAGTACCGACGGATCGGTGAGCCGGGGGGCGGATGGCCGGGCACGCTCGAGGATGCTTCGGCGGCGGTCGATTCCCTCGCCGAAGTAAGCGCGCGGGTCGGATACGACTTCACCTCCGTCGTCGCCCTCGGACACTCTGCGGGCGGGCAGCTTGCGCTGTGGCTGGCGGCGCGACGGGATCTTCCCCAGGGTGCGCCTGGATCGTCGCCCATAGTGCCGATAGATGCGGCAATCGCGCTGGCAGGCGTGGTGGATCTGCGTTTGGCAGACCAGTTACGACTAGGGGCGATGGGCGACCAGGGTGCGGCCGCGTGGCTTCTGGGCGGGAACGCCACGCAGGTCCCGGACCGCTACAACCTGGCGTCGCCTTGCGACCGGGTGCCTCTCGGAGTGCCGCAACTTCTCATTCATGGTCACGAGGACACGCTTGTTCCGATTGACGTGAGCCGGGCCTATGCGGCGGCTGCCCGAGCTGCTGGCGATGCGGTCGAACTCGTGGAACTGGCAGGCGCAGGGCATTTCGACGTCGTCGATACGACGCACGACGCGTGGGCGGTCGTAGTCGAGCGTTTGTCGATCTGGGTTGGGCAAATGGGACGACACGTCCCCCAGGAGAGTCCACCCAGTTGACAGAGTCTCTCCAATTGTCCACTATTGACATGCTGTCTAACAGTGGTGACACCAGGGCTGCGGCGCCCGTTCGCTCACCCGTACTTCGCTCGACATTGGCAATACCCACCGGGAGGCAACGTGGCCACCAAATCCGTCCATCAGTCTGTCGAACCGGACCGCATCGCCCTCAATGCGCGTGATGTCGAGTTCGATTTCCATGAGCTGCCGCTGCACTGGATCCCGAACGAGCCAGTCGCGACGCACATGATCAACGTGATGCACATGATGCTGCCGGAGTTCGAAGAGTGGTTCGTCCGCTGCTTCAGCGAGGCATTGCCGTACATCAAGGACGAGCAGCTCAAGGAAGACGTTCTGGGCTTCATCGGCCAGGAGGCGCAGCATGCCAAGGGGCACGCGGATGCGCTCGAGCGCCTGAAGGCTCAGGGGCTTGATCCCGGTCCGTTTGCCGAGCAGATGGCGTGGCTGGTCAAGCTGCTGTACAGCAACCGCGGGCTGAGCGGCCGAGCCCGCTACGAGCTCATGGTTTTGCAAGCCTCGCTCACCTCCGCGATCGAGCACATCACCGCGTTCCTCGGGCAGTGGGTGCTCAATGCGAAGAGTCTCGATGCGGCCGGGGCCGACCCCGTCATGCTCGACCTTTTGCGTTGGCACGGTGCCGAGGAAGTGGAACACCGCAGCGTTGCTTACGACCTCTATCAGCATCTCGACGGTGGTTACGTCCGCCGGGTCGTTCCCTACGGCCTGGTTCTGCCGGCGCTGGTTTGGGTCTGGATCATCGTCGGTACGCGCTATCTGCTGAAGAACGACCCGGTCGTGCAAGGAAACGCCTCGCTGGATCCGCTGACATTCTGGCGTGCTTCCCGAAAAGGCATCCTGCCGACCGTGTGGGAGATCGTGAAGATGGCCCCCGGCTACCTGATGCCGAAGTACCACCCGTCGAAGTACGGCTCGACCAGCCAGGCTGTTGCGTACCTCGCGAACTCACCGGCCGCCAGGTCGGCTATCGACCGGCAGTATCTGCAAGCATCGGCTCGCTAGGCAGACAGCGCGGCCAGGGCCATCGCCCGCAGCGTCGCCCGGGCGTTCTGGGGCGCGGATTTCGCACTGTGTGGCGTCGAGTTGAGGAGGCCGAACGCAGCGTGCGCGCGCGTGCGGGCGTCCGCTTCGGACAACTCCGGGTTGAGGGCGCATAGGACACCGACCCAGAGTTCGACATACTGGCGCTGAGTCCGGCGCACCTTTGTTCGAGCCTCGACGGGCATCGTCTCGAGCTCGCGGTCCTGGATGCGGATGATGTCCCGATCGCCGAGCGCGAACTCCAGGTGAAAGTCGATGAGGTGACCGAGCGCGTCCGCGGGTGCGTCGGCGGCGACGACCGAGGTGGCGCCCGCGAGCAGGCTGTTGCTGAATCCTTCGAGCAGCTCGACGAGCAGCGCTTCCTTGTTCGGGAAGTGGCGATAGAGGGCTGGACCGCTGATTCCGACGGCCGCGCCGAGGTCTTCCATCCGGGTTCCGTTGAAGCCGCGTTCGGCGATGAGGCGAGCGCCTTCGCGCAGGAGTTGAGCTCGGCGATCAGCCTTGAGTTGTTCGCGGCGAGTCGGCGCGCTGGTCACTCGTCACCTCTCGACACGGACAACTCGGTTAATCGCCATTATCTTAACCGTTGAGGGTGCACCCGAACCTGTTAGGAGCGGTCTACAGGATTCGGTTGTCGTGTCGGGAAAACCCTATGTCGATCTTGGTTGCCGACTAGGGTCCGATTCGAGCCAGTCCGCCTGTTCAGGCGGAGTTTTCGAATCGGAGATGTTTCATGGTCAGTAGTGCGATGAAGGACCTCGCGGCCGAACTCGGTGCCACGCCACCGGACGGTTTCGCAAAGCTGTCAATCGAACAGATCAAGGACCTCGCCGTGGCCCTGCGAGACATCAAGCGGACCCAGGGCGCGGCGATCGACGAATCGACCGAGGCTTCGATCAGCGCTCTGCCCTTGATGCTGCGGGCGCCCGTTCGTGCGATCGTCGGAGGTTCGACAAAGTGAGCGAGATCGTCGATATCTCCGCCGAGCTCGCGAAGCTGGCGCGCGTGACCGGGCTGCCGGTGAGCAAGCTCGAACACCTCGCGGTCGTCGGCGCCAAGGACCTGCGGGCGTTCCGCTACCAGGTCATCGACCAGCTGTTCGCCTACAACGAGGGCAAGCTCAAGAACCTCGCGGCGGCCTCGAAGCTCGTCCCCGTGCCGATCATCGCCAAACTCGCGCCGATGTACTTCGAGCCCAAACTCGCCGCGGCAATGGCCGGACTCGTGGACGAGGACAAGTCGGTCAAGCTGATGTCGAAGCTGCCGCTCGACTACCTCACGGCATGTTCGCCGCACGTGGACCCCCGGAAGATCGGTGGAATCGCCGCGAAGATCTCCCCGGAACTGACCGCTCAGCTGGCGCCCGCACTCGTCGCGATGGACGAGACGATCACCATTGGGCAGTTCGTCGACTTTGTGACGCCGGAAATTCTCGAGGCGACCCTGCCGGTCCTCGACGACGTGTCGCTCTTGAAGATTGCGACCTACGCCGAGAACAAGGAGAAGCTCAACGACATCATTCCGCTGATCTGGGGGCGCATCCCGAGCGTGTTCTTCGCCGCGTCCGAGCACGGAATGTGGTCTCATGCGCTGAATCTGTTCACCGAGATCAAGCCTGAGCTGCGGGTTCGGTTGGCCGATATGGCGGCCCAAATGCCCGACACGATTCTCGGTTCTCTGGTCCGGGCGGCCCACAAGGAGCACCTCTACGGGCTGTTCCTTCCGATGACCGCGAGCATGAGCAAGTCAGCCCTGCAGCGATTCGGGCGGGTCAAGGAACTCCAGGACCCCGAGGTCCTGACGGCGTTGACGCAGGCCGCCCACGACAGCCAGGACTGGGTGGGACTCCTCTCACTCGGGGCGTACCTGCCCGGGGAGTCCGCGAAGTACATCGCCGGAGTAGCGACAACTCACCGCAAGGAGGTCGTTGCGGCGGCATTGACCGGCGATAACACGCTGGCTGGTGCTCTGCATCTGTCGGCCTACGCGTCGCCCACCGTGCAGCGCGCCTACGCCGACGCGATCAGTTCCCTCCCGGGACCGCAGATCGACGCCGCGGTCCGCGCCACTGTGCGGATCGGGCGCATGCCGCAACTGCTGCCGCTCGTCGACCTCATGCCGGCGGCCGCCCGGGCCCGGGTGACGGCGGCGGCCGCGGCGCTAGACTCCGACGAGATGAAGTCGGCACTCGTTCAGGCGTCTGAGGGCGGGCACTTGCCGGCGATGCTCAACATCGCCGCCGAAATGCCTGCCGAAGCGCGCACCAAGGTCACCGATGTCATCGCCGCGAACGCTGAGGACGACCTGCTGGGTTCGAACCTCGACGAAGCCGGCCAGCAGGAAGTCCTGGCGAGCCTGCTGAAGGTCGCGCAAGGCGCCTCAGCGAGCACGATCGAATTGTTGAGTCAGCAGATTTCGCTTCTCAACGTCGAGTCGATCGCACCCGGCCTCCTGCAGGCGGCCGACCTCACCGGCGCCTGGGACACGGGGCTCGCCCTGTTCAACGGGCTGCAGAAGCAGGCCGAGCTCGCCGGGGTCACGATCCCGATGAACGCGCCTGAGGAACTGCTCAAGAAGGCCCAGGAGATCGCCGCAGATCCGAGCAAGTTCATCGGGGAAAGCGTGGCGATGGCGCAGAAGGTCGGTGGCGTCGCCGCCACACTGGGATCGAAGTTGCTCGGTGCGCTGACCAAGCCGCAAAAGGACTGACCCTGGTCTCCAAGGGCCCGTCGGCGTTCGCGTCGGCGGGCCTTTGCAATGTTCGCCGGCACAATTCCGGGCCCGATATCAGCACGCTCGGGCACTGCCTCAGCACCCGCCGTCGCCGATAGCGTCGATGGCAGGAGGAACAGTGAACGACATTGCGGACCATCTCGCCCGCCAGGATTACGACGGACTGATCGCGACGCTTCGCGAACAGATCTCAACAGATCGACGGGTACTCGCCGATCCCGAGGTCAAAAAATGGTGCGGACAGCGCTGGCGCTTTCTCTTCCTCGACGAAGCCGCCAAGGACGAACGTGCGGTCAAGGAGAGCAGCAAGCCCTTCGGATTCGATGGTCGCCCGGTCAAGCGGCGGCTCGCGGAGCGCTTCCTTGCCCAGGACGTCGAGGACTGGCAGCTCGACCTGCCGGAACCTGCTGTTTCTGCGCTGGACGCGAGTTCACGTCGCGCCGCAGGCCTTGATCCGGCGACCTTCATGTTCTGCCCTGGGTTCGTGCACCGGGCGATCCCGGTTTCCGGCCTCGAGGACCTCGAGGAAGTCGCCGAGGGGTACGGCGCGGAGGTCGTGCGGGCGGATGCGCATCCGGCGCGTGGCTGCGAAGCCAACATCGCCGATCTGCAAGCCGCCTTCGACTCGACCGGCAGCGACAGCGTCGTCATGGTCGGGTATTCGAAGGGCAGCGCCGACGCGCTCACGCTGTTGGCCCATCAGCCGGAGTTGGCGAATCGGGTCCGTGCGCTCGTGAGCTGGGCCGGTGCGGTGGGCGGCAGCCCGTCGGCGGACGGCGTCTACGACCTCATCAAGGACCTCGAACTCGGCTCGATTGTCGGCAGCGACGTCGTGATCAATGTGCTGAAGATGCTGTTGCCGATAGCTCAGATGGACGGGATGATCGAGCGGCCCGACGAGTGGGATCTGCGGGCGGCCGTTCGCGACCTCACCACGGCCGAGCGCGCGCGATTCCTCGACGAGCACGGCGCCACGATCGATGAACTCGACATCCCGATCTTCAACATCGCGGGCCAAGCAGGTCCGCTCGAAGTGCCGTACTTCCAGATGCAGGGATCGATCGAAATCGGAAAGGCCGTCGGTCCGAACGACATGCAGGTCGCGGTCGACCATGCGCAGGTCACGTCGCCGATGGGCACGACGCTCGCGGTCCTGCGCGCCCATCATTGGGACTTGGCCCTGGGTCCGTTCCCGATGTCGCACCGATTGGGTTCGCCGAATCTCCACCATCCCTTCCCGCGTCGGGCGGCTCTGGTCGCGACGGTTCAACTTCTCGCGGAACTGGGTCTGCTGGACTAGTTTTCACCGTATGACGTGGACGCCCGCAGGCCCGGCCTGGCTGTTCTGTCCGGCGGATCGGCCGGAGCGGTACGCGAAGGCCGCCGAGCGAGCGGACGTGGTGATCCTCGATCTCGAGGACGCCGTCGCGCCGGAGAATAAGGCGGCCGCCCGCGAAGCGCTCGTCGGCAGCACGCTCGATCCGGCACGGACGGCTGTGCGGATCAACCGTGCGGGCACCGACGACTGGGTCGCCGACATGAAGGCGCTGGTAGCGTCGCCGTTCCGGACGGTTCTGCTGGCCAAATGCGAGTCGGAACGGGAGGTCATCGACACCCGGCTGTTGTCGGTGATTCCGATGATCGAGACGGTCCGCGGGGCACTGTCGGTGGGCGAGATGCTGCGGCACGCGAACGTCATCGGCGTGACGTGGGGCTGTGAGGACCTCGCGGCCAGCCTCGGCGGTACCTCGAGTCGGAGGCCGGATGGCACCTACCTCGACACCGCGCGGCACGTACGCACGACCGCGCTGATGTCTGCGAAAGCTCTGGGCCATTTCGCGATTGATGCGGTGTTCGCCGACATCCCCGACCTGGACGGGATCGAAACGGAGGCGGCCGAGGCGGCAGCCATGGGCTACGACGGTAAGGCCGTGATCCACCCCAACCAAGTCGAACCGGTCCGGACCGCGTTCCGGCCGGACGATGCTCAGCTCGCCTGGGCCCGCGGTGTGCTCGCGGCCGGCGAGGGCCAGGGCGGCGTGTTCACGTTCGACGGAAAGATGGTCGACGAGCCGGTCCTGCGGCAGGCCCAGCGAATGGTGGCCCGCGCCGGGGTGTGACGCGAGGCGTCCGGCACACTAGCGGTGATGACTGTTCACTTCATCGGCGCCGGACCCGGCGCCGCCGATCTGCTGACGTTGCGGGCCGTAGCGCTGCTGCAACGCGCGGGCGTGTGCCTCTATGCGGGCACCTACCTCGATGATGCCGTTCTCGGCCATTGCTCTCCCGCGTGCGAGCTCGTCGACACCCAGAACCTCGATCTCGATCAGATCGTCGCGGTGATGACCCGTGCGACGGCCGAAGGGAAGGACGTGGCCCGGCTGTGCTCCGGCGACCCGTCCCTCTACTCAGCTGTCACCGAGCAGATCAAGCGCCTCGACGCTGCCGGCGTCGCGTGGGACATCACGCCGGGTGTGCCGGCGTATGCCGCGGCTGCGGCGATCCTGGGTTCGGAGCTGACCGTGCCCGAGCTGGCGCAGTCGGTCGTTCTGACTCGTACGCAAGCCCGGTCGACGGTCATGCCGGACAGCGAGGACCTCGAGAACTTCGCACGGACGAAAGCGACGCTGGTTCTCCACTTGGCGATCACGCGGATCGGTGCGCTCGCGGCGCAGCTCGTTCCGCACTACGGCGCCGACTGCCCAGTCGCCGTCGTGTACCGCGCGTCTCAGCCCGAGGAACTCGTCCTCCGCGCGACGCTCACGACGATTGCCGAGCAGGTGGAGAGCGCTGGCCTCAAGCAGGCCGCGGTGATCATCGTGGGGCGGGCATTGGGCGTCGAGGGCTGCGCGCAGTCGCATCTCTACGACCCTGCGCGCGCACGTTAGCGAGCCAGACGCACGGTATTTCGTCAGATACACCCCTCCCGGCGTGCAGGCTGGGCTGCATCCAGGTGGATCGCGTGCATGTTCGTGGCGGGGGCGGGGAGTCGCGCCGGCCTGATGTACCCACGCGGTGGGGTAGCCAGTCGACTCCGGCGCCGAGATTCCATGACCAGGGCCATCGCTCGTGAGTCACCGATGTCGTCCCACACCCACCTGCTCACGCGGAAGCCGAGATCGCGGAAGGCGTCTTCTCGGCGCTTCTCGGCGATGACGACGTCCGCAACCGATTGACCCGGCTTTGCATACTTCGTGTACTTGGTCTTGCCGTCGAACTCGCCGATCCAGGCGTCGTCGTAGAAGTCGCACCGACCGACGAACCTTCCGTGCTCGTCGAACACATCGCCTTGCGAGTCCGGCAGATCGTCGAGCAGGTGAAACTGCTCGCGGCTCAGTGACTCGCCCGCGCTCTCGGCGCGCGGTTCGATGAGAGTGATTGCTCGTCGCGCGGCCGCGGCGCCTTTGCATCCTTTCGCAGCGTCGACTTCAGCGATCAGGTCGCTGCGGCTCACGCCGTACGTGCGCGCCAGGTTGTCTCCACAGACAAGGGCGCTGCCCAACGGCAGCGTGCGCGCCAGGTCCACGATGGTGCGAGCCGGCGTCGTGACAAGGACTCCGTCGACGGAAACACCCTGGTCGATGGCTGCGTTGTGGACTATCAGGCCGGACTTGATTCGCCCACCGCTCTGCCGATTGCGCGTTACGTGAATCGTACGAAGATCGGTGTTCCACAGCGTCGCGCCGAGCATCACCGCCGCGGATTGGTGGCTCACGACCGCTTGTTCGCTTAATCGTGCGGTACGCGCAATGACGGCCAGTCGATGCCGCTCGACGTCGGACAGGTCGGCGAGTTTCGACGATTCGGCGTACACGCCTGCGGCTAGACGGGACCACTGATCAGCGTTTCGATTCGTCCGGATCTCCGAATCGGTGAAGCCCCTGGCGAGGATGTCTTTGCGGCGAAACAGCTCGGGCACACGTCCACTCTTGCCAACGACGGGCCGCGGGCGTGAACCCCGGATCCCGGGGTCTCGAATCTGCACCCGTGTCGTCCGGCCACACCCCAAACAGACCGCTATTGGGTTTGGCTCTGGCTGGTAGAGGTGCAGATTTGGGACGCGGGCTAACCCCAGCCCAAATCCCGACCGAGCAACTCGTACAGCTTGGCGTTGTGCGGGGCGTAGAAGTCGACGAGGCGAGCCCGCGAGGCTTCATCCTCGGCCGGTGCCTCAACGGGGTTCTCGTTGAGCTTCGGTCCCCGCACGTAGGGGATGGACTCGAGTCCAAGGAACGCGTAGACGGAGTCGAGCGTTTCGGCGGGCTTCCGGAAGTAGTCCTCGGCGGCCAGGATCAGAACGTTGTCCCGCCCGAGTTCGTTGAGCCATGGTTCGACGAGGTCGGCGTACAGCCCGCATTGCAGGAAGGGCTCGCCGCAGATCGTCGGGGCCGGCTTCGGGTAGTCGGCGAGAGCGCGGTCTACGAAGGCGGAGTACGACGCGAAGTGCGGCTGACGCAGGAGCGCCGGTCCGCCGAACATGATCTCCCACTTGTAGTGGGAGTACGCGCGGTTCACCGGGTCGCGCAGCACCAGGATCGCCTTGCCCTCCGGCACGGCTGCGTGGAACTTGGCCGACAGTGGTCGATGCGAGAGCCATGGCGTGAAGTAACCGGTACGGGCAGCACCGCTCGCGTCCCGCGTCGACGCCATCTCCTCGACGGTGGGGTAGTACGCACGCCACGACTCGACCTTGTCGTTGAAGATCTCCTTCGAGAACGGCGGCACGATGCTCGGGTGGGCGAAGAGGTTGGTCGCGAGGTCGCTCGTGCCGCTCTTGATCGAGCCCACGCAGGCGAAGTCCGGCAACACACGAGGCCCGCCACTGAGGCGACGAGCGAGAAGCCGCCACTTCGGCGGATACCCCCAGTAATGAGAGAGGAACTGCGCGCGAAAGAGAAGGCGGAACGCCTTTCCATACCGGATGGCGATGGGTTCAGGAGACCAGCGGAGCATGCGAATGTCAGTTATGACGTCATAACACTCGGTGTACTTGCGGAGGTCCCGCTGCGCACTGTCAATGATCAACGTTGATCTGTCCCCTGATTGACGGACGGTTTGGGAACCCACTCTAGTTCGCATTTCAAACATCGCAGCGAGTCAACGTGGTTGTTACCAACTTCCGCCGAGGACGGACCTGTCGGTGAGGGCGCGTAGACTCTGAAGCGGTCAAGTGGGTACTCATCGAGCAAGCTGGAATGCGGTTTCTTCAATTCGTTTCTCTCCCAGTCCAAGTACCCCGTGCTGCCTGCGTCGCCATCAGGTCTGCAGGTACCCCGTTCGCGCTGCGTGTCAAACACGCGGGCGCGTCCCCGGTTCACCCGGAACAGAGCCTGATGGCGATTGAATAGGAAGTTGGCAATCTTGCGTTGCGCGCGTTTGGGGTCCCTCGCGGGCCGGGAAGGACAGTAGGCCTTGTACGACGAGGTTCATTACGACCGGACTCAACCTGCCGCCCCCACCTCGGAACCGTTTCCGCTTTCACCTGCCCAGCTGGGTATCTGGTACGCGCAGCACGTCGACCCTCAGGTCCCCGTCAACATCGCCAACTGCATCGAGTTCAACGGACCGATCGACCTCGACGTCCTGCAAGACGCGGGTGACGCGGCGGCCGAGGAACTGCAGTCCTACTTCGTGCGCGTCGTCGAGGTCAACGGCCAGCCGATGCAGGTCGTCGATTTTTCGGCACCTCGTGTCCTGACCTTCATCGATCTTCGGAACGCACCGGACCCGGAAGCCGCGGCCCGCGAATGGATGCGCGAGGACTACAGCCGTCCGGTCGACCTGCTCAAGGACCGCCTGACGTTCGCGGCCCTCCTGCAGACCGACGATCAGCGGTTCTGGTGGTACTCGCGCGTCCACCACATCGTGCTCGACGGCTTCGGCGCCATGAACTACCTCAACCGGATCGCCGAGCACTACACGGCAATGGTCTCCGGGACCGAGGCCAAGTCGGTCAAGTCGGTCTCGCTCCAGAAGATGGTCGAGGACGAGATCAGCTACCGCGACAGTTCGCGGTTCGCGCTCGACAAGGAACACTGGGCCGAGCGCGTGGCGGGCCTCGAACAAGGTACAAGCCTCACCGGCCGCAGCGCTCCGCCGGCCGCCCTGAACGGCCTCGCCAGTGGGCAGCTCTCGGAGGCGCAGTTCGCGCTCATGGACGACGCGGTCGCGCGTCATGCGAACAGTGACGCGGGCCTGCTGCTCGCCGCGTTCGCCGCCTACCTCGCGCAGACCACCGACACCACTGACGTCATCCTCAGCCTTCCCGTCACCGCGCGTGTCAATGCACTGATGCGTCGTAGCGCCGGCATGGTGTCGAACATCGTGCCGTTGCGTTTCCGCGTCGAGGCCGACACGACGGTCGGCGACCTGCTGGCCAACGTGGCCCTTGAGGTCACCGGCGCCCTGCGCCACCAGCGCTACCGCCACGAGGACATCCGTCGCGACAGCTCGTCGGAGACCAACAACGCCAAAGAGTTCTTCGGCCCGTGGGTCAACATCATGCTGTTCAACGACACCATCACGTTCGGTGACGTCGTCGGCAACTATCACGTGCTCTCGACCGGAAGCGTCGAAGACCTCGGCGTCAACCTCTACAAGTCGGGGGGTGGCACCAAGACCCACATCGACTTCGAGACGAACCCCAATCTCTACACGGCCGACGAGGCCAAGGCACACCACCGCCGCTTCCTCGAGTTCTTCACCCGATTCCTGGCGGCGCCCGCCGATGAGCTCGTGTGGCGGATTCCGATCGTCGGCGAGGACGAGGCCGAGCGTGCACTCGTCGCCTGGAACCAGACGGCTCACGAGGTTCCGGCCACGACGCTGACTGCGCTGATGAAGGAATCCTTCATTCGCAATGCGGACCGCATCGCCCTCAATTACGAGGGCACCGAACTCACGTACGCGGAACTCGACGCCCGCGTCGAGCGGCTGGCTCGCCACCTCGCTGGAATGGGTGTCGGCCCCGAGGCGTTCGTCGCCGTCGGCATCCGGCGATCGGTCGAACTCGTCGTCGCCATCTACGCCGTCCTGCGCGCCGGTGGTGCGTACGTCCCGATCGATCCCGATCACCCGGCCGAGCGCACGGGTTACATCCTTGAGTCCTCGAACCCGGTCTGTGTGCTCACCACGGCACGCGACGAGCTCGATCTCACCGACGACGTCGAGCGCATCTACGTCGACGAGTTCGAATCCGGCGACTTGAGTCTGACCGCCGAGTTCATCGCGCCGCGGCCGACGAACACGGCATACGTCATCTACACGTCCGGCTCGACCGGTCGACCCAAGGGTGTCGCGGTCCAGCACCAGTCGATCGTCAACCAGACCCTCTGGATGAACCAGGAATACCGGCTCGACGAAAACGACGTCTACCTGCAGAAGACGGCGACGACGTTCGACGTCTCGCTGTGGGGTTGGTTCATGCCGATCCTCGCGGGCGCCAAGCTCGTGGTGTCGACGCATGACGGACACCGCGACCCGGCGTATGTCGCGTCGGTCATCGAGCGCGAACGCGTCACGCTGACGGACTTCGTGCCGTCGATGCTGACGGTGTTCGCCAACCAGGTGACCGCCGATCAGATCGGGTCCCTACGCGACGTCTTCGTCGTCGGTGAGGCGTTCCCGCCGGAGACCGCTGCGGCGTTCCGCGCGATCAGTGCGGCCGGTCTGCACAACCTCTACGGACCGACCGAAGCGGCCGTCACCGTCACCTACTGGCAGACCTCCATCGCGGACAAGACGACCGTTCCGATCGGTGTGCCCGAATGGAACGTGCAGGTCTACGTCCTCGACACCCACCTGCGGCCCGCGCCGATCGGCACCCCGGGTGAGCTCTACCTCGCGGGCGTCCAGCTCGCGCGCGGGTATGTCGGTCGCCCGGACCTGAGTGCCGAACGCTTCGTGGCGAACCCGTACGGTCCCGCGGGTTCGAAGATGTACCGCACCGGCGACCTCGTGCGGTGGAACGCCGCTGGAGCTATCGAGTACTACGGTCGACTCGACTTCCAGGTGAAGTTCCGCGGCCAGCGCATCGAGCTCGGTGAAATCGAGTCCGCGCTGCTCGCGCTGGAGAACATCAACCAGGCCGCCGTTCTCGTCGTCGAGATGGCGACCGGTCAGCAGCTCGTCGCCTATGTCGTCGGCGATAGTCCGGACCCGGTGTCCGTGGCCCGTTCTCTGGCCCACTCGCTGCCGTCGTACATGATCCCGGGCTCGGTCATGGTCCTCGACGCCTTCCCGCTCAACCCCAGCGGAAAGCTCGACCGCAAGGCGCTGCCGCAGCCCGAGTTCACCGTCGACACCGACAACTACCGGGAACCGCGGAACCCCGCGGAGGAGATCGTCGCGTCGATCTACGCGGACGTGCTCGGCGTCCCGCTCGTCGGCATCGACGGCAACTTCTTCGACCTCGGCGGTAACTCGCTCGTCGCGACGCAGGTCGTGAGTCGCATCGGCGCTGCCTTCGGCACGCAGATCGGTGTGCGAGTTCTGTTCGAGTCGCCGACTGTCGCCGGGATGGCGGCCCGCGCGGCCGCTGAGAAGTCGGCTGCCCCGCGCCCGCCACTCGTTGCACGCAAGCGCCGGGGGCATGTGCCGCTGTCGTCGGCGCAGCAGCGAATGTGGTTCATCAACCAGTTCGACCCCACGGTTCCGGCCTACAACCTGCCCTTCGTCCTGCGGTTGACCGGCAACGTCGACCCGGCGGCCATGGCTGCGGCGCTGCGCGATGTGGTGTCCCGGCATGAGTCGCTGCGCACGATCTACCCGGTCTCGGGGGACAGCGGCTACCAGCACGTCGTGCCCATGGGCGACGTCAACCTCGACCTGGATCCGGTGCCGTCGAGCGAGCAGTCGCTCGTCGATCAGCTGCGTGACTTCGCCTCCAACGGTTTCGACGTCTCGCAGGAACTGCCGATTCGGGCCCGAATCTTCCGCCTCGCCGACAACGACTACGCCGTCGCGATGGTCGTCCACCACATCGCTGCGGACGGCTTCTCGTTCACACCGCTGGCCACGGACGTCGCCGTCGCCTATATGGCGCGCGCCGCCGGCGAAGCGCCGGGTTGGGCGCCGCTGCCGGTGCAGTACCAGGACTACACGGTCTGGCAGCTCGACCTGCTCGGCGCCGAGACCAATGCGGACTCGCTGATATCGCGCGAGATCGAATTCTGGAAGAAGACGCTCGACGGGCTGCCGGACCAGCTCGACCTTCCGTCGGACCGGCCGCGTCCGAACCGCCAGTCGTTCCGTGGTGCACGTCTGCCGTTCGAGATCGACGCCGACCTCCACGGTCGCCTGCAGGCTCTCGCCCGCGCGAACGGTGTCACGCTGTTCATGCTGCTGCACAGCGCTCTCGCGGTGCTGCTGTCGCGGATGAGCGCGACCGAGGACATCGCCATCGGTACGCCGATCGCGGGCCGTGGTGAGGAAGCGCTCGACCAGCTCATCGGTATGTTCGTCAACACGCTCGTGCTGCGCACCGAGATCGAGCCGGGCGAGAGCTTCGCCGACCTGCTCGCACGCACGCGCGACGCGGACCTCGCGGCCTTCGCACATTCCGCGGTGCCGTTCGAGCGGCTCGTCGAAGTGCTCAATCCGGTTCGCTCGCAGGCTCGTTCGCCGCTGTTCCAGGTGACGCTGTCGCTGCAGAAGCAGCCGGAAACCTCGATGTCGCTCGGCGATCTCGAGGTCAGCGCCACCGAGATCAAGGTCGACATCGCGAACTTCGACCTGCAGTTCATGCTGTCCGAGCGCCCGGTCGGCACCGCTGGGGCAGCGGCCGGAATCTCGGCCGAACTCACGTACGCCGTTGACCTCTTCGATGAGTCGACGGTCGCCACGTTCGCGACCCGCTGGGTCCGACTGCTCGATGCCATCACGCGCGACGCCGCGCAGTCCGTCGGCGAGATCGACATCCTCGAGCCGGCCGAATTCGCTGACCTGACGGCCCGCATCGGTGCGCACGCTGAGCCGATCCGCATGCTTCCCGAGCTGCTCGCCGACGCCGTGGCGATCAACCCGGACGGCATCGGAGTTGTCTTCGACGAACGCGAGATTCCGTTCTCGGTTCTCGACGCGGACTCCAACCGCCTCGCGCGGCACCTCATCGCAAAGGGCGCAGGCCCGGAGACGATCGTCGCGATCTCGGTCCCGCGGTCCTACGAATCGGTTCGCGCGTGGTGGGCGGTCGCCAAGACCGGTGCCGCGTTCGTGCCGGTCGACCCGAACTACCCGGCCGACCGCATCCTGCACATGCTGCGCGATTCCGGGGTCACCCTCGGTGTCACCGTGGAGGCAGTGGCTGGTCAGCTACCGGACGACATCGACTGGGTGCTCGCCACGGACGAGCTGGCCGACCTCGACAGCGCCGCGCTGACCGACGCGGACCGCAATGAGCCGATCGCGCCGGAGAACCCGGCGTACGTCATCTACACCTCGGGTTCGACGGGTCTGCCGAAGGGCGTCGTCGTCACCCACATCGGTATCGCGAACCTTGCCCTCGAGATGCGCGACACCTACGGGATCACGAAGGACTCGCGCGTCCTGCAGGTCGCGTCGCCGTCGTTCGACGCCTCGATCATGGAACTGCTCATGGCGTCCGGCGCCGGTGCCACTCTCGTGGTCTCGCCGCCTGACGTGTTCGGTGGCGCCGAGCTTGCGGACCTCATCCGCTACGAAGGCGTCACGCACGCGATCATCACGCCGGCCGCGCTCGCGTCGGTCGACCCGAGCGACGTGGACAGCCTCCAGTCGATCATCGCCGGTGGTGAAGCCGTCGGCGCCGAACTCGTTTCCCGCTGGTCCGGCACCGATTCCGCCGGTACCCGCCGGTTCTTCAACGCCTACGGTCCGACCGAAGCCACGGTCATGACCAACACGTCCGCGATCGCCACGGGTGAATCCGTCGTGATCGGTGGTCCGATCCGCGGGGCACACGCGCTCGTCCTCGACGGACGACTCCGTCCGGTCCCGCAGGGCGTGCCCGGAGAGCTCTACATCGGCGGCGCCCAGATCGCACGCGGCTACCACGAACGCCTGGGCCTGACCGCCGAGCGCTTCGTCGCGAACCCGTATGGCGACGCTGGTGCGCGCATGTACCGCACCGGTGACGTCGTCCGCTGGGTCGGCGACGAAATTCAGTACGTTGGCCGCTCCGACTTCCAGGTCAAGGTTCGCGGTTTCCGTATCGAACTCGGTGAGATCGACGCGGCGCTGCTCAACCACCCGACCGTCGACTTCGCGACCACGATCGGCCACACCAACTCCCAAGGTGTGACATCGCTCGTCGCGTACGTCGTCGCGGCGGCGGGGGAGCACATCAGCACCCATGAGCTGACCGAGCACGTGGGTCAGTCACTGCCGTCGTACATGGTGCCCTCGGCGATCATGGTGCTCGACTTCGTGCCGCTGACCCCGGGTGGAAAGCTCGACCGCAAGGCACTCCCCGAGCCGACCTTCAAGATGCGCGTCCTGCGGGTGTTCCGCCCGCCGACGACCGCGATCGAGGAGATCGTCGCGGACGTGTTCCAAGACGTGCTCGGTGTTCCGCGCGTGGGCGTCGACGACGACTTCTTCACCCTCGGTGGTAACTCGCTCATCGCGACGCAGGTCGCTTCGCGTCTGGGTTCGGCTCTCGACGTCCGCGTTCCGGTGCGCCTGATCTTCGAGAACTCGACTGTCGCTGCGCTCGCCGCGCGCGTCGAGACCCACATGGGTGACGGCGGACGCAAGCCGCTCGTCGCGGGCCCGCGCCCGGACCACATCCCGCTGTCGCTCGCTCAGCAGCGCATGTGGTTCATGAACCGCTTCGACCCGGAGTCGGCGGTCAACAACGTCCCGATCGCGATCCGCCTCGAAGGCGAGCTAGACGTCGCCGCGATGCAGATCGCCGTCATCGACGTGCTCAACCACCACGAGTCGCTGCGCACGCTGTTCCCGCAGACCGACAACGGTCCGGCGCAGGTCATCACCGACGCCGCTCGCGTTGTACCCGACCTCACGCCGATCCCGGTGTCGCCGGACACGCTCGAGGCCGAGCTCATCGAGATGGCGAGCATGGGCTTCGACGTCACCTCCGAGGTGCCGGTCCACGCGGGTCTGTTCGAACTCAGCGAGTCCGAGTACGTTCTCGTGCTGGTCGTCCACCACATCTCGACCGACGGTTGGTCGATGGGACCGCTCGCGCGCGATGTCATGACGGCATACGCGTCGCGCACCCACTGGGAGTCTCCGGCGCTGACGCCGCTGCCGGTCCAGTACGCCGACTACGCGCTGTGGCAGCGCGAGGTGCTGGGCTCGGAGGACAACCCCGAATCGCTCATCAGCCAGCAGGTCGATTACTGGCGGAAGGCTCTGGCCGGTCTCCCGGACCAGATCGACCTGCCGACGGACCGTCCGCGGCCGGCGACGGCGTCCTTTGCCGGTGCCAGCTTCTCGATGACGATTCCGGCGGAGCTCCACGTCAAGGCGCTCGAACTCGGTCGTGCGCACAACACGTCGCTGTTCATGGTGATGCACGGTGTGCTCGCCGTGCTGCTGAGCCGTCTCTCCGGAACCGACGACATCGTCATCGGTACGCCGGTCGCGGGTCGCGGTGAAGCCGCCCTCGACGACCTCATCGGTATGTTCGTCAACACCCTCGTGCTGCGTACGACGGCTCAGCAGGGCGAGTCGTTCAACCAGCTCCTGTCGACGGTTCGCGACACCGACCTGGCGGCGTTCAGCCACGCGGACGTGCCGTTCGAGCGTCTCGTTGAGATCCTCAACCCGCCGCGTTCGGCGGCCCGCCACCCGCTGTTCCAGGTGTCGCTGTCGCTGCAGAACACCGGTCCGGTGCGCCTCGAACTGCCGAGCCTGAGCATCTCCACGGTCGAATTCGACCCGGGCCTGGCCAAGTTCGACATCGCGCTCAACATTCGTGAAGACGCTGGTCACGGTGGTCTCCTGATGTCGGCGAACGAGAGTGGCCCGCTCATCGCGGAGTTCAGCTACGCCACCGATCTGTTCGATGAGCGGACGATCCGCAGTTTCGGGGACCGCCTCGTCCGCATCCTCGAAGCCGTCATCGCGAACCCGGACGCACCGGTCGACGAGGTCGAGATCCTCGACGGCCACGAGCGTGCCGTGCTCACGTCTCGCTCGGGCGGCGCCGGCGTTGCGCCGGTCGTGCTGCCGCAGTTGCTCGCTCGCGCGGTCGAAGCCAATGTCGACGGCACCGCGATCGTCTTCGGGGAAACCGAGGTCAGCTACGCGGAACTCGACGAGCGTTCGAACCGGCTCGCACGGGTT
Source organism: Smaragdicoccus niigatensis DSM 44881 = NBRC 103563 (assembly GCF_000380645.1). Classification (GTDB taxonomy): domain Bacteria; phylum Actinomycetota; class Actinomycetes; order Mycobacteriales; family Mycobacteriaceae; genus Smaragdicoccus; species Smaragdicoccus niigatensis. The sequence continues at coordinate 1,003,042 of NZ_AQXZ01000019.1, read as the reverse complement.
CTGATCGACTATGGCGTCGGTCCGGAGAAGGTCGTCGCGATCGGTATCACCCGGTCGGTCGAATCGGTGCTCGCGTGGTGGTCCGTCGCGAAGACGGGTGCGGCGTTCGTGCCGGTCGACCCGAACTACCCGGCTGACCGCATCCTGCACATGGTCACCGACTCGGGATCCGTGGTGGGTCTGGCTGCCGGTGCGAATGATCTGCCGGCAGAGATCGAGTGGCTCGACATCACCGCGCTCGACACCAGTGACGTCTCGGGTGCCCCGGTCACCGACGCGGACCGCCGGTCGCCGGTGCGCGTCGCGAACACCGCGTACCTCATCTACACGTCCGGTTCGACGGGTCTGCCGAAGGGCGTCGCCGTCACGCACGCCGGTCTCGCGAACTTCGCCGAGGAGATGCGCCACCGCTACGGGGTGACCTCTGCCTCGCGGACGCTGCACGTGGCGTCGCCGTCGTTCGACGCCTCGGTTCTGGAACTGCTTCTCGCGATCGGTTCCGGCGCGACCATGGTCGTCGTCCCGCAGACGGTCTTCGGTGGTGCGGACCTCGCCGAGGTTCTGCGCATCCAGCGGGTGACCCATGCGTTCATCACGCCGGCCGCACTGGCGTCGGTCGATCCGGCCGGGCTCGACGACCTCGAGGTCGTGGCATCCGGTGGTGAGTCGGTACCGGCCGATCTGGTCCAGCGTTGGGTGACGTTCGATGCGGACGGCACCTGCGGTCGCAAGTTCTTCAACGCCTACGGTCCGACCGAGGCGACCATCGCAACGAACCTGTCCGATGCCCTCATCCCCGGAGACCGCGTCACGATCGGTGGCCCGATCCGTGGTCTGCAGGCTCTCGTCCTCGACCGCGCGCTGCAGCCGGTCCCGGTCGGTGTCGCGGGTGAGCTCTATGTCGCCGGTATTCAGGTGGCACGCGGGTACCACCAGCGCCTGGGGCTGACGGCCGAGCGGTTCGTCGCGAACCCGTTCGGAACCGCTGGCCAGCGCATGTACCGCACGGGTGACGTCGTCCGCTGGACGGAGAACGGCTCGATCGAGTACGTCGGTCGGTCGGACAGCCAGGTCAAGGTTCGCGGTTTCCGTATCGAGCTCGGCGAGATCGATCAGGCGCTCTCCCGGCACACCTCTGTCGATTTCGCGGTTACGGTCGGCCACAAGAGCTCCACGGGAGTGGTCTCTCTCGCGGCGTACGTCGTGGCGAAGCCCGGCATGATCATCGACACCGCGGAGCTCAGCGCTTACGTCGGGGAGTTCCTGCCGGCCTACATGGTCCCCGCGTCGATCATGGTTCTCGACGAGGTCCCGCTGACCCCGGGTGGCAAGCTCGACCGCAAGGCACTGCCGGACCCGGTGTTCCAGGCGCGCGCGTTCCGTGCCCCGTCGACGCTCGTCGAAGAGATCGTGGCGTCGGTGTTCACCGAGGTTCTCGGCCTCGAAAACCTGGTCGGTGCCGACGACGACTTCTTCGAACTCGGCGGAAACTCGCTGCTCGCAACGCAGTTGGTGGCTCGCCTCGGTGCGTCCCTCGATGCCCAGGTCGCGGTTCGTACCGTGTTCGAGGCCTCGACGGTCGCCGGCCTCGCCGCCCGCGTGGAGACACAGGTCGGTGAGGGCGGCCGTAAGGCACTTGTCGCCAAGGAGCGCCCGCAGCGCGTTCCGCTGTCTCTCGCGCAGCAGCGCATGTGGTTCCTCAACCGCTTCGATCCCGAGTCGGCCGTCGACAACGTGCCGGTCGCGATCCAGCTGTCCGGCGCGCTCGACCTCGCGGCCCTGCGTGCCGCGGTCGCCGATGTCGTCGGCCGCCACGAAGTGCTGCGCACGGTCTACCCGCAGGTCGACGGTTCCGCGGTGCAGGTCATCCGCCGCACGTCGGACGTCGTGCCGCACCTCGACCCGATCCGCGTCGCCCCGTCGGACCTCATTGCCGAAGTCACCGCGCTCGCGACTCAGGGCTTCGACGTCACGACCGAGGTTCCGGTCCGGTTCGCGCTGTTCCAAGCAGCCGAAACCGAGTTCGTGCTGGTCCTGGTTCTGCACCACATCGCCGGTGACGGTTTCTCGATGGGACCGCTCGCTCGCGACGTCATGGTCGCCTACAGCGCTCGCGCTCGCCGCATGGAGCCGGGCTGGTCGCCGCTGGTCGTCCAGTACGCCGACTATGCGCTGTGGCAGCGTGAGGTCCTGGGCTCCGAAGACGACCCGGCATCGCTCATTTCGCGTCAGTTCAGCCACTGGACGCAGCAGCTCGCCGACCTGCCGACCCTGCTCGAATTGCCGACCGACAAGCCGCGCCCGGCGGTCGCGTCGTACCGCGGTGGACGGCACCTCTTCACGGTCCCGGCCGAGGTCACGCGCTCGCTCAGCAGCCTCGCGCAGGCCAGCGGTGCCTCGCTGTTCATGACGGTGCACGCCGGTCTGTCGATCCTGCTGTCAAAGCTGTCGGGCATGGACGACATCGCGGTCGGTACGCCGGTCGCGGGTCGTGGTGAAGCTGCCCTCGACGACCTCGTCGGCATGTTCGTCAACACCCTCGTGCTGCGCGCACACGTCGACGCCGAGCAGTCGTTCGCCGACCTGTTGGCGCAGATCCGTGACACCGACCTCGGCGCGTTCAGCAACGCGGACGTTCCGTTCGAGCGGCTCGTCGAGGTGCTCAACCCGCGTCGTTCGACCGCGCACGCACCGCTCTTCCAGGTGATGCTCGCGTTCCAGAACCTCGGTCCGGTGCGCTTCGAGCTGCCGGGTCTCACGGTCTCGGCGCTCGACTTCGACCCCGGCGTCGCGAAGTTCGACATGCAGGTCACGTTCGGCGAGGAGTACGACGCCGACGGCCAGCTCAGTGCCCTCCGCGGCGAGATCTCGTACGCGAGCGACCTGTTCGAGGCGTCGACGATCGAGGTGTTCGCCGAGCGTCTGGTCCGGATCTTCACCCAGATCGGCGCGACCGCGGACCTCCCGCTGCGCGACATCGCGCTGCTCAGCGAGACCGAGCGCAAGCGCGTACTGGTCGAACTCAACGAGACATCGCACGAGATCGACCCGGCGCTGACGCTGCCTGCGGTGTTCCAGGCTCAGGTTCAGGCCACTCCGGACGCCGTCGCGGTCGTCGCGGGCGACGTCGAGCTGACCTACGCCGAGTTCTCGGCCCGCGTCAACAAGCTCGCGCGCTACCTGGTGGCCGGGGGCGTTGGTCCGGAGTCTCGCGTCGCGCTCGGTATGCGCCGCTCGCTCGACATGGTCACCGCGATGTACGCGGTGCATGCCGCCGGTGGTGCCTACGTGCCGATCGACCCGGACTACCCGGCCGACCGCATCGAGTACATCCTCGAAACGGCCGAGCCAACCGTCGTCCTGACCACCGTCGCCGACGGCATGGCCGGCATCCAGATTGAGACCCTCGATCTGTCGCGGTACTCCGAGGCGCCAATCACCGACGCCGAGCGCACCGCACCGCTGAACCCGGGCAACCTCGCGTACATCATCTTCACGTCCGGTTCGACCGGTCGTCCGAAGGGCGTGGCGATCTCGCATCGCTCGGCCGTCAACCAGGTCCTGTGGCTCGCCGACGAGTACGGCATCAACGCCGACGACGTCGTGCTGCAGAAGACGCCGTCGACGTTCGACGTGTCCGTGTGGGAGCTGTTCTCGACGCTTGCGGTGGGCGCGCGCATGGTCATCGCGACCGCGGACGGCCACGGCGACCCGGCCTACCTCGCGGATGTTATTGCGGCACAGCGCGTCACGATGACGTCGTTCGTTCCGTCGATGCTCTCGGTGTTTGCCTCGCAGGTCCAGCCGGGCTCGGTCGACAGCCTCCGCTACGTGCTCATCGCCGGTGAGGCGCTGACCGGCCGCACGGTTGCGGCACTCGCTCGGGTGTCCGACGCTGTTCCCGCCAACCTCTATGGTCCGACCGAGTTCACCGTCCACGCGACGAACCTCGTCATCCGCGAATACGCCGACGGCCCGGTCCCGATCGGTATGCCGGTCTGGAACGCGCAGGCGCTGATCCTCGACGCGTGGCTGCGTCCGGTTCCGGTCGGCGTCCCGGGTGAGCTCTACATGGGTGGTACCCAGGTCGCGCGTGGCTACTTCGGCCGCGGTGGCCTGACGGCCGAGCGCTTTGTCGCCAACCCATACGGGGAAGGCCGTCTGTACCGCACGGGTGACCTCGTGCGCTGGAATGCCAAGGGCGAGATCGAGTACATCGGCCGTACCGACTTCCAGGTCAAGCTGCGCGGTCTCCGCATCGAGCTCTCCGAGGTCGAAACGGTTCTCGCGGCAGAGGACTCGGTCGCGCAGACGGTCGCGATCGTCTACAAGGACGAGAACTTCGGCGAGCAGCTCGTCGCCTACGTGGTCCCGGCGTTCGGCCGGACGATCGACGCGACCGCGCTCACCAACGCGGCCCGCGCGAAGATGCCGGCCTACATGGTTCCGGCGCAGATCATCGAGCTCGAGCAGATGCCGCTCAACGCGTCCGGAAAGCTCGACCGCAAGCAGCTGCCCGCGCCGGTCTTCCAGGCCGCCGAGTACCGCGCACCGAGTGGCCCGATCGAAGAGATCGTCGCCGAGACGTACGCCGCGGTTCTCGGTATCGACCGCGTCGGTGCGGCCGACGACTTCTTCGCCCGCGGTGGTAACTCGCTGCTCGCGACGAGCGTGGTCGCGCGCCTTTCCGCAGCGCTGGACGCCCGCGTCCCGGTACGCCTGCTGTTCGAGGCGCCGACGGTCACCCACCTCGCTGCGCGCCTGGAATCTCACGCTGGTGAGGGTGGCCGCAAGGCGCTCGTCGCCAAGCCCCGTCCGGCCGAGATCCCGCTGTCGCTCGCGCAGCAGCGCATGTGGTTCCTCAACCGCTTCGACGAGTCCGCGGCCTACAACATGCCGGCCGCGATCCGCCTGTCGGGCGAACTCGATGTCGAGGCACTGCGCCGGGCGATCGCCGACGTCGTCGGCCGCCACGAGGTCCTGCGCACGATCTACCCGGAGACGGTCAACGGCCCGGTTCAGGTCGTGCTCCCGATCAGCGACGCACACGTCGATCTGCCGGTTTCCGACGTCGACGAATCCGGACTGATCCCGGCGATCGTCACCTTCACCTCGCGCACGTTCGACGTCACCACCGAGGTTCCGCTGCGCGTCGGGCTGTTCCGGGTTTCGCCGCAGGAAGCTGTGCTCGCGCTCGTCGCGCAGCACATCTCGGCCGACGGCTCGTCGATGGTTCCGCTCGCGCGGGACATCATGATCGCCTACTCGGCGCGGGTCCGCGGCGAGGAGCCGGGCTGGCTGCCGCTCGAAGTTCAGTACGCCGACTACGCGCTGTGGCAGCGCGAGGTTCTCGGCTCCGAGAACGATCCGGAATCTGTTGCGACGCAGCAGATCCGGTACTGGCGCGAAGCGCTCGGCGATCTGCCGGCAGTGCTGGAGCTGCCCACCGACCGCCCACGGCCCCCAGTGCAGACGTTCGCTGGTGGCCGGTCGGACATCACCCTCGACGCCGAGTTGCACCAGGCACTCGTCGATCTGGCGCGCAGCCAGGGTTCGACGCTGTTCATGGTCGTGCACACGGCGTTCGCAGTGCTGCTGTCGCGACTGTCCGGAGCGGATGACATCGCGATCGGTACGCCGAGCGCGGGTCGTGGCGAGGCTGCTCTCGAAGACCTCGTCGGTATGTTCGTCAACCAGCTCGTGTTCCGCTCGCGGGTCGAGCTCGGGACATCGTTCCAGACGTTGCTCGAACGCCAGCGCGCCACCGACCTCGACGCCTACGCCCACGCAGATGTGCCGTTCGAGCGTCTCGTCGAGGTGCTCAACCCGGTCCGTTCGACCGCGCACCACCCGTTGTTCCAGATCGGTCTGTCGTTCCAGAACCTCGCCAAGGCGAAGCTCGAACTCCCGGGCCTGACGGTCGAGCCGCTCGACTACGACATGGGTCTGTCGCAGTTCGACCTGCACCTCATCGTGTCGGACACCTATTCCCTGGACGGTGCCGCGACCGGCGTCAACGGCTTCTTCACCTACGCGAAGGACCTCTTCGACGAGGCGACCGTCGACCAGTTCGGCGAGCGTCTGGTGCGTGTGCTGCGCCAGATCGTCGCGAACCCGGGCCAGCCGGTCGGTGAGATCGAACTTCTCGACGACGCCGAGCGCACCCTCGTTCTCGACACCTGGAACGACAGTGCGGCTGAGGTCGACCACTCGCTCACCCTGGTGGACCTGTTCGAACAGGCCGCGGCCGCCACCCCGGACGCCACCGCGCTCGTGTACGAAGGCCGCCGCTGGACGTACTCCGAGTTCGCCGCTGAGGTCCACAAGATCGCACGTCACCTCGTGTCGATCGGGGTCGGTCCGGAGTCGCGGGTTGCCCTCGCGATCCGTCGCTCGCCGGAACTCGTCATCGCGATGTACGCGGTGTCGGCTGCCGGTGGTGCCTACGTTCCGGTCGACCCGGACCAGCCGGCCGATCGCACGGGCTACATCCTCGACACCGCGGCACCGGTCTGTGTGCTGACGACTGCTCGCGATGAGTTCACCGCAACTGAAGCACCCGTCCTCGTTCTCGACGACCTCGATCTCGCCGCCTACGACGGCGGTCCGCTCACCAACGCCGACCGCGTCGCCCCGCTGACCTCGTCAAACGCGGCCTACGTCATCTTCACCTCGGGTTCGACCGGTCGCCCGAAGGGCGTCATGCTGCCGCACGTCGCGGTGGCGAACCAGATCATCTGGAAGCGTCAGTACTTCGAGATGGGTGCCGGCGACGCGGTTCTGCTGAAGACCGCGGCGACGTTCGACCTCTCGGTGTGGGAGTTCTGGTCGGCGCTGGCGTCGGGCGCTGCATTGGTGATCGCGACCGCAGACGGCCACAAGGAGCCGTCCTACCTCAACGACCTCATGCGGTCGGCGAAGGTGACGACGCTGCACGTGGTCCCGTCGATGCTCGACGCCCTCATGACCGAATCCGGCAACGCGCTGCCGGGCTCGCTCCGCCGCATCCTCGCCATCGGTGAAGCCCTGCCGGCCCGCCTGGCCAAGCGCGTCGCCGACAACAACAAGCACCTGCAGTTGTTCAACCTCTACGGCCCGACCGAGGCCGCCGTTTCGGCGACCACGCACACCGTGACCTCGGCGGACGAGATCTCGGTGCCGATCGGTGGTCCCGAGTGGAACGTGCAGATGTACGTCCTCGACGCACGCCTCAACCCGGTTCCGGCGGGTGTCGCGGGAGAGCTCTATCTCGCGGGCATCCAGTTGGCACGCGGCTACTTCGCCCGTCCCGACCTCACCGCGGATCGCTTCGTCGCGAACCCGTTCGGCTCGGGTCGTCTGTACCGCACGGGTGACCTCGTCCGATTCCTGCCGAACGGCGAACTCGACTACGTCGGCCGCACCGACTTCCAGGTCAAGGTCCGCGGTTTCCGTATCGAACTCGGTGAGATCGAAGCGGTCATCGCGGCACAGCCGGAGGTCGAGCAGATCGCCGTCATCGCCCGCAAGGACGATCTGATCGGTGCTCAGCTCGTCGGTTACGTGGTAGCTGCTGATGGTCAGACAATCGACACCGGCGCGTTGGGTGCCGCGGTGGCGTCGCAGCTGCCGAGCTACATGGTTCCGGCCGCGTGGGTCGTGCTCGACGCGCTGCCGCTCAACGTCAACGGCAAACTCGACCGCAAGGCACTCCCGGCGCCGGTCTTCGCACCGCGCGTCTTCCGGGCTCCGGCGACTCCGACCGAAGAGGCCGTCGCCGACGTCTTCGCGCAGGTCCTCGGTGCCGAGCGCGTCGGTGCCGACGACGACTTCTTCTCGCTTGGTGGAAACTCGCTGCTCGCCACGCAGGTCGTCGCCCGTCTGTCAGCGGCTCTCGACACCCGCGTCGCCGTCCGTCTCATCTTCGAGGCACCGTCGGTTGCGGGCCTGGCTTCGCGCCTGGAATCGCACGTCGGCAAGGGCGGCCGCAAGGCGCTCGTCGCGCAGAAGCGTCCGGCGCACGTGCCACTGTCGCTCGCGCAGCAGCGCATGTGGTTCCTCAACCGCTTCGACCCGGAGTCGGGTGTCAACAACATCCCGCTCGCGGTGCGACTCACCGGTTCTCTCGACGTCGAAGCCATGCGGACGGCTGTTCGCGACGTGCTCGGTCGCCACGAAGTTCTGCGCACGGTCTACCCGGAGGTCGACGGCGTGGCCGCGCAGGTCATCCTCCCGGCGTCCGCGGTCAAGGCAGACCTCGTCTTCGAGCAGATCGGCGAAGATGCGCTTCTGCCGCGTCTGGTCGAGTTCGTCTCGGCCGGATTCGACGTCACTGCGGAACCGCCGGTTCGCGTGGGTCTCTTCGAAGTCGGGGTTAACGACTACGTCCTGATCCTGTGCGTTCACCACATCAGCAGCGACGGATTCTCGTCCGGCCCGCTCGCTCGCGACGTCATGGTCGCTTACAACGCGCACGTCGCAGGGGAGCAGCCGTCGTGGACGCCGCTTCCGGTGCAGTTCGCGGACTTCGCGATCTGGCAGCGTGAGGTGCTTGGCTCGGAGGACGACGAAAAGTCGCTCATCAGCGAGCAGGTTCGCTACTGGCAGCAGGCCCTCGCCGGCATCCCCGCCGTGCTCGATCTGCCGACGGACCGGCCGCGTCCGGCGGTTGCCTCGTACCGCGGTTCGGTGCGTCGTTTCACGCTCGACGATGCTCTCGTCAGCAAGCTGAACGAGGTCGCGCGAACGTCCGAAACCTCGCTCTTCATGGTCGTCCACTCGGCGCTGGCGGTGCTGCTCGCGCGTCTGTCGGCGACGACAGACATCGCGATCGGTACGCCGGTCGCGGGTCGTGGTGAGCGCGAACTCGACGACATGGTCGGCATGTTCGTCAACACGCTCGTTCTGCGCACGGAGTTCGAGCCGGGAGTGACCTTCGCCGAGGTCCTTCGCACGACTCGCGAGGCGGACCTCGGTGCGTTCGCCCACGCGGACCTGCCGTTCGAGCGTCTCGTCGAGGTGCTCAAGCCAGAGCGTTCGCAGGCCTACTCGCCGCTGTTCCAGGTCATGCTGACCTTCCAGAACATGGCTCCGATCAGCTTCGAACTGCCGGGACTCACGATCTCGGGTGTGCCGTTCGACGACGGCATGGCGAAGTTCGACCTGCAGGTCACGCTCGGTGACAACGGCCAGGGCGGAATGGGCGTCGAGCTCAACTACGCGACCGACCTGTTCGATGCCGACACGATCGACCTGTTCGGTGAGCGCTACATCCGCGTTCTGGAAGCGCTTGCCGCTGACGTGAATTCGATCGCCGGCGAGGTTCCGCTCGTCGACGCTTCGGAGCTCGCACAGATCGATTCGTGGAACAACACGTCGCATGACGTCGACGCATCGCAGACGCTTGTCTCGATGTTCGAGCGTCAGGCAGCGGCTACCCCGAACGCCGTTGCGGTCGGGTTCGAAGGCGAGACAGTCACCTACGCCGAGTTCTCGGCCAAGGTGAACAAGCTAGCCCGTCACCTGCAGTCGATCGGCGTCGGACCGGAGTCGTTCGTCGCGGTCAAGATGCGTCGGTCGACGGACATGCTCGCCGCCATCTACGCCGTCATCACCGCCGGTGGTGCGTATGTTCCGGTCGACCCGGATCACCCGGCCGAGCGCATCGAGTACATCCTCGAAACCGCTCAGCCGGTCGCCGTGATCACCGAGGACTACCTCGCTGAACTCGACCTGACCGATGTCGATGGCGGAGCTCTACCTATCGCCGCCCAGCCCGACAACCTCGCGTACGTCATCTTCACCTCGGGTTCGACCGGTCGTCCGAAGGGTGTCGGCATCGCGCACCGCGCGATCGTCAACCGCCTCGAGTGGATGCAGGGCGCGTACGGCATGACGGCGGACGACGTGGTCGTGCAGAAGACGCCCGTCACGTTCGACGTTTCGGTGTGGGAGCTGTTCTGGCCGCTGCAGGTCGGAGCCCGACTCCAGATCGCGAAGCCCGACGGCCACCGCGATCCCGAATACCTCGCGCAGCTCATGCGCGACGAGCGCGTCACGACGGCACACTTCGTGCCGTCGATGATGGGAGTGTTCGTCTCGAGCCAGGCGGCCGCGAGCGCGACCAGCCTCCGGATGGTCTTCGCCTCCGGTGAAGCCCTGCCGGCCAAGACGGCTCAGCAGCTGCGTCAGCTCATTCCGGGCGTCAAGGTGCACAACCTTTACGGCCCGACCGAAGCTGCGGTCGACGTCTCGTTCCACGAGGTCGTCGATGCCGACACGCTGTCGGTTCCGATCGGTGCGCCGGTCTGGAACACCGGACTGCGCGTCTTGGACGCTCGCCTCAAGCCGGTTCCGGTCGGTGTTCCGGGTGAGCTCTACCTGACGGGTGTTCAGCTCGCGCGCGGCTACGTCGGTCGCGCCGACCTCACGTCTGACCGCTTCGTCGCCGACGAAGACGGCACGCGCATGTACCGCACCGGTGACCTCGTGCATTGGTTGCCGAACGGTGAGGTCGAGTACATCGGTCGTACCGACTTCCAGGTCAAGCTGCGCGGTCTGCGGATCGAACTCGGCGAAATCGAGAACGCGCTCATCGCGCAGGATTCGATCGCCCAGTCCGTCGCCGTCGTCCGCACGGACGGTCCGGCCGAGGCCCTCGTCGCCTACGTCATCCCGGCCGAGGGTCGCGCTGTCGACATCGCCGCCGTGACGGAGGAGATCGGCAAGGTCCTGCCGGAGTACATGGTTCCGGCCGTGATCATGGTCCTTGACGCGTTCCCGCTGAACGCCTCCGGCAAGCTCGACCGCAAGGCGCTGCCGGCTCCGGTCTTCGAGGCCAAGGAGTTCCGCGCGGCGGAGAACGAGACCGAGGCGATCATCGCCGAGGTCTTCAGCGATGTCCTGGGTGGCGTCCGCGTGGGTGCCGACGACTCGTTCTTCGCCCTCGGTGGAGACTCGATTCTGTCGATCCAGCTGGTCGCCCGCGCTCGTGCTCGCGGTGTCGTTTTCACCCCGCGTGACGTCTTCGAGCAGAAGACCGTCACCGGCCTGGCGTCGGTCGCCGTGCTCGGCGAGGCCGAGACCATCACGCTCGCCGAACTGCCCGGTGGCGGTGTCGGTTGGGCGCCGCTCCTGCCGTTCGGCCACGTCATGCTCGAGCGCGGTGGCGACTTCCGCCGCTTCGCGCAGATGCTGACTCTCGAAGTTCCGGCCGCTATCGACCGCGAACAGCTCGCGGCGACCCTGACTGCAGTGATCGACCGTCACGACGTTCTTCGTTCGAAGCTCGTCATCGGCGATGGCCCGGGTCTGGAGATCAGCCCGGCGGGCAGTATCGACGTCGACCCGCTCCTGCACCGCATCCCGGCCGCGTTCGCGGACGCCTCGAACGTCCTGAGCTCGGCGCTCGATCGCCTCGACCCGGTCAACGGCGTCATGCTGCAGTTCGTCTGGCTCGATCGTGGTTCAGAAGAGTCGGGCCGACTGCTCGTCGTCGCGCACCACCTCGTCATCGACGGTGTTTCGTGGCGCATCATCGTGCCGGACCTGGTCCAGGCTTGGGCGCAAATCAGCAACGGCCAGGAGCCGACGCTGGCGAACGTCGGCACCTCGCTGCGCCGCTGGTCGCACGCTCTCGTCGAGCAGGCGCCGGATCGCACGAACGAACTTCCCATCTGGCGGGACGTGCTCGAAGGACCGGACCCGATTCTCGGCACGCGCGTCTTCGACTCGGCCGTCGACACCGTCGCGACGGTGGTCCACCACCATGTCGTGGTCCCGGCCGACGTCACGAACACGCTGCTCACGACCGTTCCGCAGAAGTTCCACGGCGGTGTCAACGACGGTCTGCTCGCGGCCCTCGCACTCGCCATCGGCAAGTACCGGCGCGGCAAGGGACAAGAGTGGGATTCGACGCTGCTGCAGCTCGAAGGCCACGGTCGTGAAGAAGAGATCGTTCCGGGCGCCGAGCTGTCGCGCACGGTCGGTTGGTTCACGAGCGTCTTCCCGGTCCGCCTGGACATCGCCGGAATTGACATCGACGAGGCTCTGGCCGGCGGAAAAGCAATTGGTGACACCGTCAAGTCCGTCAAGGAGCAGCTGCGCGCGCTCCCAGACAAGGGCCTTGGCTACGGTCTGCTGCGTTACCTCAACGAGGACACCAAGGCGGAGCTCTCGGCTTACGCGACTGGTCAGATCTCGTTCAACTACCTCGGTCGCGTTGTCGTTGGTGACGTGCCGGAGGCGCTCAAGAGCCTCGGCTTCCTTCCGGCCGAGGACCTCGGCGATCTGACCGACGAGCGCCCGTCGGACATGCCGGCGAACAAGACGCTCGACATCAACGCCATCGTCACCGACGACGGTGACATGAAGGTGTCGTTCGCCTACCCGTGCGGTGCGATCACGGCCGAAGCGGTCCAGGAGATCGCCACCAACTGGGTCGACGCGATGACCGCGCTCGCGCAGCACGCGGCCGACTCGGCCGCCGGTGGTCTGACGCCGTCGGACGTTCCGCTGGTCAAGGTCGGTCAGCGCGAGATCGCGGCGTGGGAGACCAAGTACCCCGCGCTCGACGACATCTGGTCGCTGTCGCCGCTGCAGAGCGGTCTGTTGTTCCACGCGATGCTCGCCGAGACCTCGGTCGACGTCTACATCTCGCAGATCGTTCTGACGCTCACTGGCACGGTCGACGGGACACGTCTGTCCAACGCCGCCCAGGCGATGGTCGGCCGCTACCCGAACCTGCGCGCCGCCTACGCGACCGCGGCGGACGGTAGCCCGGTCCAGCTCGTCATGGATTCGGTCGAGGTGCCGTTCCGCGAGGTCGACCTCCGCAACGACGCAGACATCGAGGGAACGCTGCGGCAGATGATCCTCGAGGACCGGAAGGCGTGGTTCAACCCGGCCAGCCCGCCGCTTCTGCGCTTCACCCTCGTGCGCACCGCGGACGAGACCTACGAGCTCATCTTCGCCATCCACCACGTTCTCGTGGACGGCTGGTCGATGCCGCTCATGCTCAAGGAACTCCTCTTCCTGTACGCCACCCGGGGCGACACGTCGGCGCTGCCGGCGCCGCGTTCGTACAAGTCGTTCCTGGAGTGGATGCGCGGAGTCGACTTCGGCAAGTCGGTCGAGGCCTGGCACCGCGCCCTCGTCGGAGTCGACGAGCCGACTCTCCTGTCGGACGCCGGGCAGAACCGTGAAATCTCCACGCTCGCAGCCGAATACAAGTGGGAGCTGGCACCTGAGCTGTCCGCTCGCCTGACTGCCTACGCCACCGAACTCGGTGTCACGGTCAACACCGTGATGCAGGCGGTGTGGGGTCTCATCGTCGCCAAGCACACGGGCCGCAACGATGTCGTCTTCGGTAACACCGTCGCCGGCCGTCCGCCCGAGCTCCCGGGCGTCGAGCAGATGATCGGTCTGTTCATCAACACGGTCCCCGCGCGCGTGCGCTTCTCGCCGAACGAGACTGCCGCGTCACTGCTCACCCGTCTGCAGGGGGAGCAGTCCGACCTGCTCGAACACCACTACGTCGGCCTGCCCGAGATTCAGGCGTCGGTCGGCGCAGGTGCCGTGTTCGACACCCTCTACATCTTCGAGTCGTATCCAGTCGACATCGATGAGTCGCAGGCCAGCAACATCGACGGCATGTCGATCACCGACGTCGACATGACCACGATCACGCACTACCCGATGTCGTTCCTGGCGATGGTTGACGACAATCGTGCGCGCTTCACGCTGCAGTATCTGCGTGAACTGTTCGACGAGGCCGAGATCGAGGTCTTCGCTGATCGCGTCAGCCGCGTCCTCGAGACGATCCTCATTAAGCCGGAGGTCTCGCTCGGCGACATCGATCTCATGAGCGCCGAAGAGCGCGACGCGATCGTCGTCGGCTGGAACGACACCGCGCACGATGTCGACCGGACCTTGCGCCTGACCAGCATGTTCGAAGCGCAAGCGCTCGCCACTCCGGACGCCGTCGCGGTGATCTTCGAAGGGGAGTCGCTCACCTACGCCGAGTTCGCCGAGCGGGTCAACAAGCTCGCCCGTCATCTCATCGACATGGGTGTGGGACCGGAGTCGCTCGTCGCGCTGGGTATGCGCCGTTCGCTCGACCTCGTCGTCGGCATCTACGCGGTGCTCACTGCGGGTGGCGCCTACGTTCCGGTTGACCCGGACCACCCGGCGGACCGCACGACGTACGTCCTCGAGACGGCGAACCCGGTGTGCATCCTCAAGACGACACAGGACACGCTGCCGGACAACGACTTCGAGACGATCGATATCGATGTGCTCGACCTGTCGGAGGTTTCGGGCGCGCCGGTCAGCGGCGTGGATGTCCGTCCGGATCACACGGCCTACATCCTGTTCACCTCGGGTTCGACGGGTAAGCCGAAGGGCGTCGTCATCACCCATGAGGCGATCGTCAACCAGATCGCGTACATGGCGACCAAGTACGAGTTCACCGCGGCCGACGTCTATTTCCAGAAGACCGCGACGACGTTCGACGTCTCGTTGTGGGGCTACTTCGTTCCGCTGGCCGTCGGTGCGCGCCTCGTCGTGGCGACTCCGGACGGACATCGCGACCCGCTGTACCAGTCGGCGCGGATGCGTGAAGAGGGCGTCACCTTCACCGACTTCGTGCCGTCGATGATGGCCGTCTTCGCCGCGGAGGCGAACGCTGCTGATCTGGCTGCGCTGCGTATTGCGATCGGTGTCGGTGAGGCGCTGCCGTCGGCAACTGTGGAGGCGTTCCGCCGGATTTCGACCGCCGACATCTACAACATCTACGGACCCACCGAGGCCGCGGTCTCGGTCACTGACTGGCCGGCCGCCGAAATTCTCGGCAACACGGTGCCCATCGGTGTCCCGGAGTGGAACGTCCAGGCGTACGTCCTCGACGCGCGCCTGCGTCCGGTGCCGGTCGGTATCCCCGGCGAGCTGTACGTTGCGGGCGTTCAGCTCGCGCGCGGCTACTTCGAGCGTCCGGACCTCACGAGCGACCGCTTCATCGCGAACCCGTTCACCCCTGGCGAGCGCATGTACCGGACCGGTGACCTCGTCGTATGGCAGCCCGACGGTGCGATCGACTACATCGGCCGTACCGACTTCCAGGTGAAGTTCCGCGGTCAGCGCATCGAGCTCGGCGAGATCGAGGCCGACCTCCTCGACCACCCTGCCGTCAGCCAATCGGTCGTCCTCGTTCGCGAGAGCGAGATCGGCCAGCAGCTTGTCGGATACGTCGTGTGCAACCCGGGCCAGACGGTTCTGCCGGAAGACTTGCGGACGTTCGTTGCCAAGGACCTGCCGAAGTACATGGTCCCCGAGGCGATCATGGTGCTCAGCGAGTTCCCGCTGAACCCGTCGGGCAAGCTCGACCGCAAGGCGCTGCCGGCACCGGTCTTCGCCGCACGTGCGTTCCGTGCGCCGTCGACGCCGATCGAAGAAGTGGTCGCGGGAGTCTTCAGCGACGTGCTCGGCATCGAGCGCGTCGGTGCGGACGATGACTTCTTCTCGCTTGGTGGTAACTCGCTGCTCGCGACGCAGGTCGTGGCACGCCTGTCGGCGGCGCTCGACACTCGCGTCCCGGTCCGCGTCGTCTTCGAGTCGCCGGCGGTCTCCGCGATGGCGGCGGCCCTCGAGTCGCACGCTGGTGAGGGTGGCCGAAAGGCACTCGTCCCGCAGGAGCGTCCGGCCCGCATTCCGCTGTCGCTCGCACAGCAACGCATGTGGTTCCTCAACCGCTTCGATCCCGAGTCGGGCGTCAACAACATCCCGGTTGCGGTTCGACTGACCGGTGCGATCGACAGTGCGGCGCTCAAGAAGGCCGTTCGCGATCTGGTGGCTCGCCATGAGGTTCTGCGCACGATCTACCCCGAGGTCGATGGTGGCGCAGTTCAGCAGGTGCTGACTGTCGCTCAGGCGGGCGTGGAGCTTGCTCTGCATCAGGTCGCTGAGGCTGACGTTCTCAGCACGGTCATCGGCTTCGTGTCCGAGGGCTTCGACGTCACGGTCAAGCCGCCGGTTCGTGCGGCGCTGTTCAGCGTGAGTCCGACCGAGCACATCCTGGCGGTCGTGGTCCACCACATCGCCGGTGACGGTTTCTCGATGGGACCGCTGGCGCGCGACGTGATGATCGCCTACAACTCGCGCGTTGCCGGTGAGGCTCCCGCGTGGGCTCCGCTGCCCGTGCAGTTCGCCGACTTCGCGCTGTGGCAGCGCGACGTGCTGGGTTCCGAGACCGATGCGTCATCGCTCATCAGCCAGCAGGTCAACTACTGGCGCAACGAGCTGGCCGGCATCCCGGCCGTGCTCGACCTCCCGGCGGACCGGCCGCGTCCGGCGATCGCCAGCTACCAGGGTGCGTCGCGCCGACTGGAGATCGACGCCGACACCGCGGACGCGCTGCGTCAGCTGGCCCGTCAGCACGACGCGTCGCTGTTCATGGTCATCCACGCGGCGCTGTCGATGCTGCTCGCGAAGATGAGCGGTACCACCGACATCGTCATCGGTACGCCGATCGCGGGCCGCGGTGAACGCGAACTCGACGACCTCATCGGTATGTTCGTCAACACTCTCGTGCTGCGGACTGAAGTCGACCCGAACCAGCCGTTCAACGAATTCCTCAAGGGCGTTCGCGAGCACGACCTCGGTGCATTTGCCCACGCTGACGTGCCGTTCGAGCGTCTCGTGGAGGTCCTCAACCCGGTTCGTTCGCAGGCCTACGCGCCGCTGTTCCAGGTCATGCTGACCTTCCAGAACATGACACCGGTGTCGCTGGAACTGCCGGAACTCAAGGTCGCCGAGCTCGAATACGAGACCGGCCAGGCCAAGTTCGACCTGCAGTTCACGTTCGCCGAAAAGGAAGCCGGCGGTATCGACCTCGATATCCGCTACGCCAACGACCTGTTCGAAGCGTCGACTGTCGACATCTACGGCGAGCGGTTCATCCGCCTGCTAGCTGCGATTTCGAGTGATTCGCACGTTCCGACAGGTGACGTGTCTCTGCTGGACGACGCGGAACTCGCTCAGTTGACGGGGTGGAACGAGACCGCTCACGAGATCGACACCACCCAGACGCTGGTCTCGAAGTTCGAGGCCGAGGTTCGCCGTTCGCCGGGTGTCGAGGCCGTGGTCTTCGAAGACGAGGCACTGTCGTACGACGAGTTCTCGGCACGAGTCAACAAGCTCGCGCGTCATCTGCAGGCGATGGGTGTCGGACCGGAGTCCTATGTCGCCGTCGGCATGCGCCGCTCGGTCGACATGCTCGCCGCGATCTACGCCGTCATCACCGCTGGTGGTGCCTATGTTCCGGTTGACCCGGACCACCCGGCCGAGCGCATCGAGTACATCCTCGAGACCGCCCAGCCGGTCGCGCTGCTGACCACGACAGCGGACGGGATGACGTCTGCGGTTGCTCCAGTCGTCCTCGTCGACGAGCTCGACCTCAGCGACGTTTCCGATGAGCCGCTCGAGCTCGCGGCAAAGCCGGACAACCTCGCCTACGTCATCTTCACGTCCGGTTCGACCGGTCGACCGAAGGGTGTGGGCGTCAGCCACCGCTCGATCGTCAACCGCATCGACTGGATGCAGGGCGCCTACGGCATGACCAACACCGACGTGGTCGTGCAGAAGACGCCGGTCACGTTCGACGTGTCGGTGTGGGAGCTTTTCTGGCCGCTGCAGGTGGGTGCTCGTTTGGTCATCGCGAAGCCGGACGGCCACCGCGACCCGGAGTACCTCGCGCAACTCATTGCTGAGCAGGGTGTCACGACCGCGCACTTCGTGCCGTCGATGATGGCTGTGTTCGTTGCGTCTGATTCGGCTGACCAGGCCACCAGTCTGCGGATGGTCTTCGCCTCCGGTGAAGCCCTGCCCGCGCAGACCGCACAGAAGCTGCGCCAGCTCATCCCGGGCGTCAAGGTGCATAACCTCTACGGCCCGACGGAAGCTGCCGTCGACGTCACCTTCCACGAGGTCGTCGACGCCGACACGCTTTCCGTTCCGATCGGTGCGCCGGTCTGGAACACCGGACTGCGGGTTCTGGACGCACGCCTGAAGCCGGTCCCGGTCGGTGTTCCGGGTGAGCTCTACCTGACGGGTGTTCAGCTCGCGCGCGGCTACGTCAGCCGGCCGGATCTCACGGCCGACCGCTTCGTCGCAGACGCGGACGGTCAGCGCATGTACCGCACCGGTGACCTCGTGCACTGGTTGCCGAACGGTGAGGTCGAGTACATCGGCCGCACTGACTTCCAGGTCAAGCTGCGCGGTCTGCGTATCGAGCTCGGCGAGATCGAGTCGGCGCTCGCGTCGATCGAGGGCGTCGAGCAGGCGGCGGTCATCGTCTACCACGACGCGCACACGGGCGACCAGCTCGTCGGCTATGTGGTCGGCTCGGACGATGTCGAGATGCTCAAGGGCGAGTTGTCCAAGCACCTCCCGCCCTACATGGTTCCGTCCGCCTGGGTCTTCCTCGACTCGTTCCCGGTCAACGCTTCGGGCAAGCTCGACCGCAATGCGCTGCCGGCGCCGACGTTCGCCGCGAAGGAGTACCGCGCTCCGGAAACGGCGATGGAGCAGGAAGTCGCGGCGGTCTTCGCCGCGGTCCTCGGCGTCGAGCGCGTCGGTGCGGACGACGACTTCTTCGCCCTGGGCGGTAACTCGCTCATGGCGACGCAGGTTGTGGCACGTCTGAGCCAGGCACTCGGACACCGCGTTCCGGTTCGGGTCGTGTTCGACGCATCGACCGTCTCGGGTCTCGCGGCTCGCGTCTCGGCGCACACGGGTGAATCGGCTCGCGCGCCGCTCGCGCCGATGCTGCGTCCGACGCAGATCCCGCTGTCGCTCGCTCAGCAGCGCATGTGGTTCCTCAACCGCTTCGACGTCGAGGCCGCGACCTACAACATCCCGGTCGCCATCCGACTCAGCGGTCGGATCGACGTCACCGTGCTGAATGCTGCTCTGCACGATGTGATTTCGCGTCATGAGAGCCTCCGCACGGTCTACCCGGAGATCGACGGCACGCCATACCAGAAGATCGTCTCGGCGCACGAAGCTCTCGAGCCGATGGTTCCGATCGCGGTTTCCGAGGACGAGGTCATCGCCAAGGCGGCGGCCATCGTCGGCCAGGGCTTCGACGTTGCCGCAAAGGTGCCGCTGCGTGCGGCGCTGCTCCAGGTGACGGACACCGAGTATGTTCTCGTCGTCGTCGTCCACCACATCTCGGGCGACGGTTTCTCGATGGGACCGCTGGCTCGCGACGTCATGGTCGCCTACAGCGCCCACATCGAGGGCGAGGCTCCGTCGTGGGATCCGTTGCCGGTTCAGTACGCGGACTACGCGCTGTGGCAGCGCGAGGTTCTCGGCTCGGAGAACGACCCGGAGTCGCTGGTCAGCGCTCAGGAGAACTACTGGAAGCGTCAGCTTGCCGGTGTTCCGGACGTCCTCGCGCTGCCGATGGACCGCCCGCGTCCGTCGTCGATGTCCAACCGCGGTGCCACGATCCGTTTCGACATCGACGAGTCGCTGCGCGCGGAACTCGCTGATCTGGGCCGGCGCCACAACGCGTCGCTGTTCATGGTCGTGCACTCCGCGTTCGCGGTGCTGCTCAGCCGCCTGTCGGGTACCGATGACATCGTCATCGGCACGCCGATCGCGGGCCGCGGTGACGCTGCCCTCGACGACCTCGTCGGCATGTTCGTCAACACGCTCGCGCTGCGGACGCTCGTCGAGCCGGGCGCCTCGTTCACCGACATCGTGTCGGCTGCGCGGGAGACCGACCTTGCCGCGTTCGATCACGCCGATGTGCCGTTCGAGCGTCTCGTCGACGTCCTCGCACCGCACCGCACGCAGTCCTACACGCCGCTGTTCCAGGTCGCGCTGGCCTTCCAGAACCTCGGCACGACGACCTTCGCGCTGCCGGAATTGACGGTCTCGGCCGTCGAGTTCGACGCCGGCATCTCGAAGTTCGACCTGATGCTCACGATCAGCGAGCCGCTCGACTCCGAGGGGCACGCGGCCGGTCTCACTGCACAGTTCGAGTACGCCACCGACCTGTTCGACCGCGACACGGTCGAAGGCTTCATCACGCGCCTGCGCCGCATTCTGGCGAGCGTCGTCATGCAGCCCGCACAGCCGATCGGCGACATCACGATCCTCGACCCGGCCGAAGAGCGCGATCTGCTCAACCGTCGTTCCGCGACGGCTGCCGAGCCGGGCTTGCTGCCGAACCTCATGGACGCAGCAGTTGCCGCGAACCCAGATGGTGCCGCGATCGTTCTCGGCGACGAAGTGGTCACTTACGCCGAACTCGACGTGTGGTCGAACAAGCTCGCCCGCTTCCTCATCGAGCGCGGTGCGAAGCCGGAAACTATTGTCGCGATCGGTATTCCGCGTTCGATCGAGTCGGTCGTCGCGTGGTGGGCCGTGGCTCGATCGGGTGCGGCATTCGTCCCGGTCGACCCGACCTATCCGGCCGACCGCATCACGCACATGGTCACCGACTCGGGCTCGCTCGTCGGTCTGACGGTGTCCGGTTCGAAGGCCGGTCTGCCGACCGACATCGAGTGGATCGAGATCGACACGCTCGACCTGTCTGGCTATTCGAGCGAGCCGGTCGAGAACAACCTTGTTCCGGACAACCTGGCGTACCTCATCTACACGTCGGGTTCGACCGGTCTGCCGAAGGGTGTTTCGGTTCCGCAGTCGGGTCTCGCGAACTTCGCGGCCGACCAGCGGGAACGGCACAACATCTCGAAGGACTCGCGGGTCCTGCACGTGGCGTCGCCGTCGTTCGACGCGTCGATGCTCGAGCTGCTGTTCGCGCTGTCGGCCGGGGCAACCCTGGTGGTCTCGCCGCCGACGGTCTTCGCCGGTCCGGACCTTGCTGAACTCCTGCGCACGCAGCGGATCACGCACACGTTCATCACGCCGTCGGCGCTGGCGTCGGTCGATCCGACGGGCATCGATTCCATCGAGGTCCTCCTCGCCGGTGGTGAAGCGGTTCCGGCTGAACTCGTCCGCCGTTGGGCACCGGTCGTCGGCAAGATGGTCAACGGTTACGGCCCGACCGAAACCGTCATCTTCTCCAACAACGACACGATGCTCGCGGGCGAGCGCGTCACGATCGGTGCGCCGATCGGTGGTGTGCAGTCGCTCATCCTGGACGCGCGTCTGCGCCCGGTTCCGGTCGGGGTCGCGGGCGAGCTCTACATTGCGGGTGTCCAGGTCGCGCGTGGTTACCACGCCCGTCCGGCCCTCACCGCGGACCGCTTCCTCCCGTTGCCGGGTGGCATGCCGGGCGAGCGGATGTACCGCACCGGTGACGTCGTGCGCTGGACCGAAGATGGCCGCGTCGAGTACGTCGGCCGCTCGGACTTCCAGGTCAAGGTTCGTGGTCTGCGTATCGAGCTCGGTGAGATCGACGCGCGCCTCGCACAGCACCCGGCGGTCGACTTCGCGGTCACCATCGGTCACAAGAACACGGCTGGGGTCACGTCACTCGCGGCCTACATCGTGTTCGTGCCCGGCCAGACCGCCGACAAGGATGCCTTGGCCGCGTGGGTTGGGGAAACTCTGCCCGCCTACATGGTCCCGGCGTCGATCACCGTGCTCGACGAGGTTCCGCTGACCCCGGTCGGCAAGCTCGACCGCAAGGCACTGCCCGAGCCGGTCATCGAGCAGAAGGCGTTCCGCGCGCCGGTCACTGAGACGCAGCAGGTGCTTGCCCAACTCATCGGCGAGATCCTCGGCGTTGACCAGGTCGGTCTGGACGACGACTTCTTCGCGCTCGGTGGTGACTCGATCATCTCGATCCAGCTGGTCTCGCGTGCTCGTGCTCGCGGCATCGGATTCGGACCGCGTGATGTATTCGAGCAGCGCACGGTCGAGGCGCTCGCGTCGGTCACCAAGGCGATCTCCGGGGAGGAGTCCGTCCTCGCGGAGCTCGATGGCGGTGGCGTCGGCACAATGCCGATCCCGCCGATCGTGCAGTGGATGCTCGGCTGGGGTAGTGGCTTCAACCAGTTCGAGCAGACGACCATGCTCGACGTCCCAGCCGGCATGGACCGCGCGGACGTCATCACGGTCGTCGAGGGTGTCTTCGCACGTCACGACATGCTGCGCTCCAAGCTGCACCAGGTCGACGGCGAGTGGGTCTTCGAGGCTCTCGAGTCCGCGGATGTCGACGCTCTGATCCATCGCGTCGACGTGACGCCGGAGAACTGGGAAGCGGTCGCCGAGGCGGAGTTCGCCAACGCCGCCGACCGCCTCGACCCGCAGAACGGCGTCATGGCGCAGTTCGTCTGGCTCGATGGTGCCGACTTTGGCCGCATGATCGTGGTCCTGCACCACCTCGTCGTCGACGGTGTCTCGTGGCGTGTCCTCATTCCGGACTTCGTCAAGGCGTGGGCGCAGGTCAGCAACGGTGCTGAGGTTCAGCTCGACGCGGTCGGAACCTCGGCTCGCCGGTGGGCGCATGCGCTCAAGGACGCTGCCCACGAGCCGGCTCGCGTGGCCGAACTCGGCCTGTGGCTCGATGCCGCCAACACCCCGGACCCGCTGCTCGGCTCGCGTGCCCTGGACCCGAAGGTCGACCTCGCGACGACCGTCGAAAGCATCCAGCTGCGACTGCCGGCCGACGTCACGAGCGCGCTGCTCCGAGACGTTCCGGAGAAGTTCCACGGCGGTGTCAACGACGGTCTGCTCGCGGCGCTCGCGCTCGCGGTGGTCTCGTGGCGCAAGCGTCACGGCATCCAGACCGATGCTGCCCTCATCCGACTCGAAGGCCACGGTCGTGAGGAGCAGGTCGCACCGGGTGCGGACCTGAGCCAGACGGTCGGCTGGTTCACGACGATGTTCCCGGTCAAGCTCGACCTCAGTGCGAGCGGCACCCGTGACATCGGCAAGGTCGTCAAGGCGGTCAAGGAACAGCTCCGCGCGATCCCGGACAACGGCATCGGCTATGGCCTCTTGCGCTACCTGAACGACGAAACCGCAGCTCAGCTGCCGGTCGGCGTGCCGGGCCAGATCGGATTCAACTACCTGGGCCGTTCGACGACCACGGAAATGCCCGAAGGCTTGGGCTGGCTCCCGTCGACCGATGAGATTGCACTGCACGCGGCTGGCGATGAGGACATGCCGGCTCTCGCCGCGCTCGAGATCAACTCGATCACGGTCGGCGACGAACTCACCGCACGGTTCTCGTTCCCGTCGACGCTCCTCGAGCGCGACGCGGTGCAGGAACTCGCGGACCTGTGGGTCGAGAACCTGACGGCTCTCGCCGAGCACGTCAAGGACGCGAACGCCGGTGGCTTCACGCCGAGCGACTTCCCGCTCGTCGAGGTCACGCAGAAGGACATCGACACCTGGAACGGCAAGTACGGCTCGATCAACGACGCGTGGTCGCTCGCTGTTCTGCAGACCGGTTTCCTCTTCCACTCGGTCATGGCCGAGCAGGGTGTCGACGTCTACATCCCGCAAGCGACGATGACGCTCGAAGGCCGGATCGACTCGGCGCGACTGCACAGCGCCGCCGACGCGGTCGTGGCGCGGTACCCGAACCTGCGGACCGCGTTCGTGCTCAGCGAGTACGGCACGCCACTGCAGGTCGTGCTGCCGTCCGGAAAGGTCGGCTGGCATGACGTCGACCTGTCGCACCTGTCGGGTGCCGACCAGGACGCGGAGCTTCAGCGTCTGATCGACGCGGACCGCGGACACAAGTTCGACCTCGCGCAGCCACCGCTCATGCGGTTCACGCTGTACAAGCTGACCGACAGCAAGTCGCAACTGCTGCTGACCTACCACCACATCCTTCTCGATGGTTGGTCGATGCCGCTGCTGCTCAAGGACATGCTGTTCCTGTACGCGGTCCGCAGCGACCAGTCGCTGCTGCCGCCGGTCAAGCCGTACCGGGAGTACCTGCGCTGGCTTGCGAACCGGGACAACAAGGCCTCCCGTGAGGCCTGGCGCGACGCGATGGCCGGCTTCACTGAGCCGACGCTGCTCGCGCCGGGATCGGCGAACCGTGAGGTCACGGCCCTGTCGGGTCGCTACCACACGTCTGTCGACGCGGAGACCACGGCGAAGATCGTCGCCACGGCTGCCGAACTCGGTGTCACCGTCAACACGTTCGTCCAGTTCGCGTGGAGCATCGTCCTCGGTCAGCTGACCAACAGCCAGGACGTCGTCTTCGGTGCCACGGTCTCGGGTCGTCCGGCAGGTCTGCCGGGCGTCGAAGAGATGGTCGGTCTGTTCATCAACACGATCCCGATTCGTGCGCAGTACGGGCTGAGCGAGTCAGTGTCGGTGGCGCTGCGCCGGATGCAGGCGGAGCAGGCCGGACTGCTCGACCACCACTTCACGGGTCTGTCGGAGATCCAGGCGATCACCAAGGTGCCGAACCTGTTCGACACCCTGCTCGTGTACGAGTCCTACCCGGTCGACGCCGAGGGCATCGCCGCGCAGGCCGCGGACATCGACGGCATGGCCGTGGTGGAGATGCAGGGTACGGACTCTGCGCACTACCCGCTCATGGTCCTCGTCGCGCCGGGCACCGAGCTCAAGCTGAGCTCGATCTACCTGCGTGACCTGGTCGACGACCGCACGGTCCACACACTCATCGACCGCCTCAAGCGCGCGGTGACGGCGATCGTCGCGAACCCCAACGGTGCCGTCGGGGATGTTTCGCTGGTCAGTGACTACGAGCGCGAACGCGTGCTCCACAAGTGGACCTCCACCGAGCGCGTTTTCGACCACGAGTCGACGCTGCTCGAGGAGTTCTACCGCCAGTGCGCGGCGACCCCGGATGCGCCGGCTCTCGAGTTCGAGGGCGACGTCGTCACCTACGGCCAGTTCGCTTCGCGGGTCAACCGTCTCGCACGTCACCTGGTGTCGATCGGCGTCGGTCCGGAGTCGCTCGTCGGCCTCGGTCTGCGTCGAAGCAACGACATGATGGTCGCGATCTACGCGATCCTCGCCGCCGGTGGCGCGTACGTCCCGATCGACCCGGACCACCCGGCCGAGCGCGTGGACTACATCCTCGAGACGGCGGCACCGGTCTGTGTGCTCACCGCCTCGTGGGACGAGTGGACCACCGACGCAGCACCGGTCCTCGTCATCGACCAGCTCGACGTCAGCGGTTACTCCGATGCGGCATTGACCGACGCCGACCGGATCCGTCCGCTGCGGCCGTACAACACCGCCTACGTGCTGTTCACGTCCGGATCGACCGGTCGCCCGAAGGGTGTTGCGATTCAACACTTCTCGGTCGTAAACCGCATGACCTGGATGTCCGCGATGTACGCGATCACGTCGCGCGACGTGATCGTGCAGAAGACGCCGACGACCTTCGACGTGTCGGTGTGGGAGCTCATCACGCCGTTCCGCGTCGGTGCCAAGCTCGTCATCTGCAAGCCGGATGGTCACCGCGACCCGGACTACCTCGCCGACCTGATCGTCTCGACGAAGGCCACGCTCGCGCACTTCGTCCCGTCGATGCTGTCGGTGTTCACCGGTTCGGGTCGTGCGGAGGATTGTGTCTCCCTCCGTGCGGTCTTCGCCTCGGGTGAGGCGCTGCCGGGTCGAATCGCGCAGCAGTTGCGCCAGGCGATCCCGGGGATCGAGGTCAACAACCTGTACGGCCCGACCGAAGCGACTGTCGACGTCACGTACCACGAGGTCACCGATGACGACCTCGGCTCGGTGCCGATCGGCCGCCCGCTGTGGAACACCGGCGTCCGGGTTCTCGACGCACGCCTGAACCCGGTTCCGGTGGGAGTTCCGGGCGAGCTGTACCTGACCGGTATCCAGCTGGCCCGCGGCTACGTCAACCGACCGGACCTCACCGCGGACCGCTTCGTCGCGGACGTCTTCGGACAGCCGGGCGACCGGATGTACCGCACCGGTGACCTCGTCCATTGGTTGTCGAACGGCGAGATCGAATACATCGGACGCACCGACTTCCAGGTCAAGCTGCGTGGTCTGCGAATCGAGCTCGGTGAGATCGAAGAGGCGTTGCTGCGCCACGAATCAGTGGCTCAAGCCGCGGTGATCGTTCGCAAGGACGGTCCGGCGGATGCGCTGGTCGGTTACGTCGTCGGCAAGACCGGCACGGCTCCGGACCCCGAGGCGCTCAAGTCGTTCATTGCGGAATCGGTCCCGGAGTACATGGTCCCGGCCGTGATCATGGTGCTCGAGTTCTTGCCGCTCAACGCGTCGGGCAAGCTCGACCGCAAGGCGCTGCCGGCACCGGACCTCGGCGCCGGAACCGAGTACCGCGAGGCGGCCACGCCGGCCGAGCAGGTCATCGCGGAGGTCTTCGCCGAGGTTCTCGGTGCGGATCGTGTCGGTGCGGACGACTCGTTCTTCGCCCTCGGTGGTGATTCGATCCTGTCGATCCAGCTTGTGGCACGTGCTCGCGCCAGAGGTGTGGTCTTCACCCCGCGTGATGTGTTCGAACAGCGCACGGTTTCGGCGCTCGCCGAGGTCGCTCGCGGTGCCGAGGATGCAGTCGTTCTCGAAGAGCTGCCGGGTGGCGGTATCGGTGACGCACCGCTGCTGCCGTTCGGTCACCTCATGCTCGAGCGCGGCGACTACTCGCGCTTCGTTCAGACGTCGACGCTCGAACTGCCGGCTGGCATCACCGAAGAGCAACTGGTCGCGACGCTGAGTGCGGTCGTCGACCACCACGACGCGTTGCGTATGAAGCTCGTCGGCATGTCGGTTGAGATTGCCGAAGCCGGAAGCATCGATGTCTCGTCGCTCATCGTCCGCACCAGCGGCGATGCGTCCGAGGCGTACAGCCGGGCGCTCGACAACCTCGACCCCGCAAACGGCGTCATGCTGCAGTTCGTCTGGCTCGAGAACCGCGATCGCCTGCTGTTCGTGGCCCACCACCTCGTCGTCGACGGCGTTTCGTGGCGGATCATCATTCCGGACCTGGTTCAGGCGTGGGCACAGCTCTCGAACAACCAGACCGTCAGCCTCAGCTCGGTCGGCACGTCGCTACGTCGTTGGTCGCACGCGATGGTCGACGAAGCCGACAAGCGTGCCGGTGAGCTCAACTTCTGGAAGCAGACGCTCGACGGACCGGACCCGCTGTTGGGCAACCGTTCGTTCGACCCGGCTGTCGATACTGCTGCGAGCCTGCAGCAGGTCGAGGTCTCGGTGTCGCCGGAGACGACGAAACGCCTGCTCACGCTCGTCGCGGACAAGTACCGCGGTGGTGCCCAGGACGGTCTGCTGACCGCTCTCGCGATCGCTCTCGACGGCCAGGCGCTGATCCAGATGGAAGGCCACGGACGCGAGGACATCGTGCCGGGCGCCGACCTGACTCGCACGGTCGGTTGGTTCACTTCGGTCTACCCGGTTCGCCTGGACGTGACGGGCCTCGAGCCTGGTGCTGCCATCAAGGCGGTCAAGGAGCAGATGCGCGCGATCCCGGACAACGGAATCGGCTTCGGTCTGCTGCGGTACCTGAACGAGGACACCAGGGCGGAGCTCTCGGAGTTGCCGACCGGCCAGATTTCATTCAACTACCTGGGTCGCATGGGCGGCGGTATTGAAGTCCCCGCTGGTCTGGGCTTCATTCCGGCCACCGACATCACCGACGTCGAGGACCTGCGTCCGTCGACGATGGCCGCGAACAAGACGATCGACATCAACGCGGTGGTCACCGACAACGACGTCCTCAAGGCGACGTTCGCGTTCCCGGCGGGTGCCATCGACCGGGACGCCGTCGAGGCGATTGCCCAGCGTTGGACCGCTGCGCTCGAAACTCTCGCTGCGCACCTGGCCGAGACTGAGGGTGGCCTCACGCCGTCCGACGTCGTCGTGCCGCTGAGCCAGCGCGAGATCGAGGCGTGGGAGTCGGAGTACCCGGACCTCACCGACATCTGGGGTCTGTCGCCGCTGCAGGGCGGTCTGCTCTTCCACGCGATGCTGGCGGAGACCACGGTCGACGTCTACATCTCGCAGGTCGTCATCAAGCTCGTCGGCCAGGTCGATCCGGCGCGGATGCAGGCTGCGGCCAGCGCCGCGGTGGCACGTCACGCGATCCTGCGTGCGGGCTTCCAGACCGCGGACACCGGTCTGCCGGTGCAGCTCATCATGGGCGAGGTCGAGGTTCCGTTCGCGATCCACGACGTCACTGCTTCTGCTGACCCGCAGGCTGAGGCTGACCGCCTGGTCTTCGAGGACCGCACCCGCTGGATGGACCCGACGAAGCCGCCGTTGCTGCGCTACTCGCTGATCCAGACGAGTGCCGAAGAGTGGACGATGACGTTCGCGATCCACCACGTGCTGGTGGACGGCTGGTCGATGCCGCTGCTCATGAAGGACCTTCTGGTCCTCTACGCCACGCGCGGCGATGCGTCAGCCCTTGGACAGGCGCGCTCGTTCAAGGCGTACACCGAGTGGCTCGCGAAGGTCGATCAGCAGGCTGCGCTCGAGGCGTGGCGGGACAACCTGGTCGGCGTCGACGAGCCGACGATCATCGCACCGGGTGACCACAGCCAGATCACCACGCTGTCGGGCGAGTTCGACTTCGAACTTGATCCGGCTGTCGCCGAACAGCTTTCGAAGCTCGCGGCACGACTGGGTGTCACGCCGAACACGATCACGCAGGCTGCGTGGGGTCTGTTGCTGTCCCGCATGACGGGTCGCGACGACGTCGTCTTCGGCAACACCGTGTCGGGTCGTCCGCCGGAGCTGCCGGGTGTCGAGGAGATGATCGGTCTCTTCATCAACACGGTTCCGCTGCGCGTCAAGGCCGGTGCGCAGGAGACGATCGAGACCGTCGTCCAGCGTCTGCAGAGTGAGCAGACTGCGCTGCTCGACCACCACTACGTCGCGCTGCCGGCCATCCTGGCCGTCGCGGGACAGGGTGCGCTTTCGGACACGCTGTACCTGTTCGAGTCGTACCCGATCGACGTCGAAGGCCTCGCGAGTGCGGCCGACATCGACGGCATGCGCATCAACGACGTCAACGTCATCACCGTCACGCACTACCCGCTGACGCTAGTTGTCGGTGTCCACGGCACGCAGGTGAAGTTCACGCTGCAGTACCTCGCGGCGCTGTACTCCGAGTCGGATGTCGCTGCGGTTGCGGGCCGACTCATGCGCATCCTGTCGCAGATGATCGAGAACCCGGCCAAGCAGGTCGCGGAGATCGACGTGCTGTCGGCGGCGGAGAAGGTCACGATCGTCGAGGAGTGGAATGACACGTTCCACGAGACCGACACGACCGAACTGCTGCATGAAGCGTTCCAGCGTCAAGCCGTGGCGACTCCGAACACGACTGCGGTCGAGTTCGAGGGGGAGCAGCTCACCTACGCGGAGTTCGCTGCGAAGGTGAACCGTCTGGCCCGCCACCTGCAGTCCGTGGGTGTCGGTCCGGAGTCGCGCGTGGCGCTCGGTATGGCGCGCTCGCTCGACCTCGTCATCGGTATGTACGCGATCGTCACCGCTGGTGGCGCGTGGGTTCCGGTCGATCCGGAGCACCCGTCGGAGCGCACGGCTTATGTGCTCGACACGGCGCAGCCGGCGGCAGTGTTGACCACTTCTGCGTACCCGTACGAGACGGACTTCCCGGTCGTCAATGTCGACGAAGTCGACCTGACGCAGTACTCCGCCGAGC
The DNA here is from genome assembly GCF_000380645.1 of Smaragdicoccus niigatensis DSM 44881 = NBRC 103563. Taxonomy (GTDB): domain Bacteria; phylum Actinomycetota; class Actinomycetes; order Mycobacteriales; family Mycobacteriaceae; genus Smaragdicoccus; species Smaragdicoccus niigatensis. The sequence goes on along the minus strand of NZ_AQXZ01000019.1, from coordinate 973,428 downwards.
CGCTCACGAACGTCGGCCTGCGTCCGACGAACACCGCGTACGTCATCTTCACGTCCGGCTCGACCGGTCGCCCGAAGGGTGTGGCGGTGCCGCACCAGGCGATCGTCAACCAGATCAAGTGGATGAACGCCGAGTACGCGCTGACTGCGGACGACATCTACCTCCAGAAGACGGCGACCACGTTCGACGTCTCGCTGTGGGGTTACTGGATGCCGCTCGCCAGCGGTGCGCGCCTCGTCGTCGCAACGCCGGATGGTCACCGCGACCCGGCGTACGTGTCGGCGAAGATCGCCGAGCTCGGCGTGACGATCACCGACTTCGTGCCGTCGATGCTCTCGGTCTTCATCTCGCAGGCTAAGGCTGCTGACCTCGCCACGCTGAAGCACGTCTACGTCATCGGTGAAGCACTTCCGGGTGCCACGGCTCAGGCCTGGATGCGTCTGTCGGATGCAGGTCTGCACAACCTCTACGGCCCGACCGAAGCTGCGGTCTCAGTGTCGTACGAGCAGGCCAAGCCCGAGCACGAAGTCGCCGTTCCGATCGGTGTTCCCGAGTGGAATGTCCAGTGGTACGTCCTCGACTCGCGGCTGCGTCCGGTTCCGGTCGGTACTCCGGGTGAGCTCTACCTCGCGGGCATCCAGCTCGCGCGGGGCTACCTGGGCCGCCCGGATCTCACGTCGGATCGCTTCGTGGCGAACCCGTTCGCCGAGGGCCGCATGTACCGCACGGGTGACCTCGTCAAGTGGCTGCCCAACGGTCGCATCGACTACATCGGTCGTACCGACTTCCAGGTCAAGCTGCGTGGTCAGCGCATCGAACTCGGTGAGATCGAGGCGGCGCTGCTCGACCACCCGTCGATCACTCAGTCGGCGGCGGTCGTTCTCAACGTCGCTGCTGGTCAGCAGCTCGTGGGCTACGTGGTCGGAAACGTGAACGTTGCCGAGCTGCCGGACTTCCTCGCCGACCGTCTGCCGCGTTACATGATCCCCGAGGCGTTCGTCGTGATGGACGCCTTCCCGCTCAACACCTCGGGCAAGCTCGACCGCAAGGCGCTGCCGGCTCCGGACATCCAGGTCGCGGCCTACCGTGCGCCGTCGACTCCGATCGAGGAGTCGGTTGCCGAGGTCTTCGGTCACGTGCTCGGCATCGAGCGCGTGGGTGCCGACGACGACTTCTTCGGTCTCGGCGGTAACTCGCTGCTCGCGACGCAGGTGATCGCGCGTCTGTCGGCGGCGCTCGAAGCCCGGATTCCGGTCCGGTACATCTTCGAGGCTCCGACGGTCGCTGAGTTGGCCCGCCGCGTCGGTTCGCATGCTGGAGAAGGTGCGCGGAAGGCTCTCAAGGCCGGCCCGCGTCCGGCGCACATTCCGCTGTCGCTCGCGCAGCAGCGGATGTGGTTCCTCAACCGTTTCGAGCCGGAATCCGCGGTCAACAACATCCCGATCGCGATCCGTCTCACGGGCTCGCTCGACGTCGCTGCTCTGCAGCAGGCGTTCGGCGATGTGCTGCAGCGTCACGAAGTGCTGCGGACCGTGTACCCCGAGGGTCCGAACGGTGCTGAGCAGGTCATCCTGACCGCCGCGCAGGCGCTTCCGGATCTGACGCCGATTGAGGTCACCGAGGACGAGATCGTCGCTCGGGTCACTGAGATCGTGGTTCAGGGCTTCGACGTCACAACCGCAGTTCCGTTGCGCGCCAGCCTGTTCCAGGTCGGTGCTCAGGATTACGTCCTGGTGCTGGTGGTCCACCACATCTCGGCTGACGGTTTCTCGATGGGACCGCTGGCTCGCGACGTGATGATCGCGTACAGCTCGCGTTCGACCGGCAACGAGCCGGGCTGGGCACCGCTACAGGTTCAGTTCGCGGACTTCGCGATCTGGCAGCGTGAGGTTCTCGGCTCCGAAGACGACCCGAAGTCGCTCATCAGTGAGCAGGTTGCGTACTGGCGGGACGAGCTTGCAGCGCTGCCTGCGGTGCTCGACCTGCCACGTGACCGGCCACGTCCGGCGATCGCGTCCTACCAGGGCGCGGCACATCGCTTCGAGGTTCCGGGCGACGTCGCTCGTGGTCTCGCGGGTCTGGCGAAGTCGAACGGCGCAACGCTCTTCATGGCCGTTCACGCTGGTCTCGCCGTGCTGCTGTCCCGACTGTCGGGCACGTCGGACATCGCGATCGGTACGCCGGTCGCAGGTCGTGGTGAGGCTGCGATCGACGATGCCATCGGTATGTTCGTCAACACCTTGGTCCTGCGGACCGAGGTCGAGCCGAGCACTACCTTCGGCGACCTTCTCGCCGACGTTCGCCACACGGACCTCGGTGCGTTCGGACACGCGGACCTGCCGTTCGAGCGTCTCGTCGAGGTGCTCAAGCCGGTCCGTTCTACCGCGCACGCGCCGTTGTTCCAGGTGTTCCTCGTGTTCCAGAACCTCGGTCAGACCGAGTTCGAACTGCCCGACCTCAAGGTCGCCGGCGTCGACTTCGACGCTTCGATCGCGAAGTTCGACCTGCAGTTCACGTTCTTCGAGAAGTTCACGGAAAGTGGCGAACTCGACGGCCTGACCGCGCAGATCGAGTACGCGACGGATCTGTTCGACGCCTCCACCGTGGCTTCGTTCGCCGAGCGCCTGAACCGCATCTTCGCGGCGGCCGCGCCGGCGACGATCGTCGGCGACATCGCGCTCACTGACGATGCCGAGCTCGATACGGTCCTGCGGACGTGGAACAACACGGCCGTCGCGATCCCGGAGGACGCGACCCTCGCGTCGCTGTTCGCCGCCCGCTCGGTGCAGTTCGCGTCACGTGTCGCTCTGGTGGACGACGAAACGTCTCTCACGTACGCCGAGTTCGCTTCGCGTGTGAACAAGCTGGCCCGCCACCTGGTTTCGCTGGGTGTCGGACCGGAGTCGATGGTCGGTGTCGGTCTGTACCGCTCGATCGACATGGTCGTCGCGATGTACGCGATCCAGGCTGCGGGTGGCGCGTACACGCCGCTCGACCCGAACCTCCCGATGGAGCGCTTGAGCTACATAGTCGAGGCGGCACAGCCGGTCGTCGTGCTCACGGCGGTGTCGGCGAACCTCGAATTCGAGGGTGTCCGGAGCCTCCGTATCGACGAGATGCAGCTCAGCGCGTACTCCGGCCTTCCGCTCACCGACGAGGACCGCAACGCTCCGCTGCGTCCGGAGAACCTCGCGTACGTGATCTTCACGTCCGGTTCGACGGGTCGCCCGAAGGGCGTCGCGATCAGCCACTTCTCGGCGATCAACCAGGTCGTCTGGGAAGCCGGGCGGTACGCGATCACCCCGGATGACGTCGTGCTCCAGAAGACGCCGGCCACGTTCGACGTGTCGGTGTGGGAGCTGTTCTCGACGATCGCCGCGGGCGCGAAGATGGTCGTCGCCAAGGCCGACGGACACGGTGACCCGGCGTACCTCGCCCAGGTCATCGAGCGCGAAAAGGTCACCGCGACCTCGTTCGTGCCGTCGATGCTCGACGTGTTCGTCCAGTCCGTCTCGCGCGAGTCGGTCGCGAGCCTGCGTCTGATCCAGATCGCCGGTGAGGCGTTGACCGGTCGCACGCTGTCGGCGACGCGCAAGCTCACCGGTGCGGAGCTGCACAACCTGTACGGCCCGACGGAGTTCACCGTCCACGCGACCCACATCCACCTCACCGAGTGGGGTTCGGGTGCGGTCCCGATCGGTGGTCCGGTGGCCAACGCGCAGCTGTACATCCTGGACTCGCGCCTGCGTCCGACCCCGGTCGGCGTCGCGGGTGAGCTCTACCTCGCGGGTCGCCAGGTGGCGCGGGCGTACTTCGGTCGCGCGGACCTCTCGGCGGAGCGGTTCGTCGCCAACCCGTTCGGCCCCGGCCGGATGTACCGAACTGGCGACTTGGTCAGGTGGAATTCGAACGGCGATGTCGAGTACATCGGCCGTACGGACTTCCAGGTCAAGCTGCGTGGCCTGCGTATCGAGCTCGGCGAGATCGACGCGGTGCTGCTCGAGCAGCCGGAGGTCGCCCAGGCGGCGACGCTGGTTCGGACCGACGGTCCGGGTGGTGACGTGCTCGTGGCGTACGTGGTCGCCGAGCAGGGACATGAGATCGACACGAAGGTCCTCAGCAACGCGCTGCGGGATCGACTGCCGGCCTACATGGTTCCGGCGGCGTGGGTCGTGCTCGATGCGTTCCCGCTGAACGCGTCCGGCAAGCTCGACCGCAAGCAGCTGCCCGCACCGGTCTTCGAGGCACGCGAGTTCCGCGCGCCGTCGACGCCGATCGAGCAGCTGGTTGCCGAGATCTTCGGCGAACTGCTGGGTCTTGAGCGGGTCGGTGCGGATGACGACTTCTTCGGTCTCGGCGGTAACTCGCTCGTCGCGACGCAGGTCGCGGCTCGCCTGGGTGTCGCTCTCGACGCGCAGATCCCCGTCCGAGCGGTCTTCGAGGCGTCGACCGTGGCAGCCCTTGCTGCTCGCGTCGAGTCGCACGCCGGTGAGGGTGCCCGCAAGGCACTTGTCGCTGGTGAGCGTCCGGATGTCATCCCGCTGTCGCTCGCGCAGCGTCGTATGTGGTTCCTCAACCGCTTCGACCCGGCGTCGGCTGTCAACAACATCCCGGTCGCGATCCGCCTGACCGGCGAGGTCGACGTCGAGTCGATGCAAGCCGCGTTCAGCGACGTCATCGGCCGTCACGAGTCGCTGCGCACGATCTACCCGGACGTCAACGGAACCCCGCGACAGAAGGTGCTGTTGGCGTCGGAGGCGGGCATTGCGCTCGAGGTCTCTGAGTCGACTGAAGCGGAGATCTTCGGCAAGGTTGTCACGCTCGCGACGACCGGCTTTGACGTCACCGTCCAGGTGCCGATCCGCGCTGCGCTGTACGAGCTCGCGGCGAACGATTACGTCCTCGCACTTGTGGTCCACCACATCTCGGCGGACGGCTTCTCGATGGGACCGCTGGCCCGCGACATGATGATCGCGTACGCCTCGCGGACCCATGGGGACGCTCCGGGTTGGGCGCCGCTGGCGGTTCAGTACGCGGACTTCGCGCTGTGGCAGCAAGAGGTGCTCGGCTCCGAAGCTGACGCGGACTCGATCGTTTCCAAGCAGGTTGCGTACTGGAAGAACCAGCTCGTCGACCTGCCTGAGGTGCTCGAACTGCCGGCGGACCGGCCGCGTCCGGAAGTCGCGACCAACCAGGGTGCTGTTTGGCGTTTCGCGGTCTCGGCCGAGGTCACGGACAAGCTCGCCGCGATCGCCCGCGATCGCAATGCGTCGCTGTTCATGGTCGCCCACTCGGCGCTGTCGGTGCTGCTCGCACGCCTCTCGAGCACGACCGACATCGCGATCGGTACGCCGGTCGCGGGTCGCGGTGACGCTGCCCTCGACGACGTCATCGGCATGTTCGTCAACACGCTCGTCCTGCGGTCTTACGTCGCCCCAGGGGCGACGTTTAGCGACCTGCTGGCGGCGAACCGCGAGTCGGACCTGTCTGCGTTCGGCAACGCCGACGTGCCGTTCGAGCGTCTCGTCGAGGTGCTCAACCCGGTGCGTTCGACCGCGCACACTCCGCTGTTCCAGGTCATGCTGACGTTCCAGAACCTCGGTCAGGGTCTGGCGCATTCGACGTTCGAGCTGCCGGGTCTGTCGGTCGCTCCAGTGCCGTACGACACGACGGTCGCGAAGTCGGATCTACAGCTGACGCTCGTCGAGCAGTTTGAAGGTTCGAAGTCGAACGGCATGGTCGCCGAGTTCACCTACGCGACCGACCTCTTCGACGAGTCGACGATCGTGAGCTTCGGGGAGCGGTTTAACCGTGTTCTCGATGCGATCGCGGCTGACCCTGAGGTTGTTGTCGGGGAGATTGACATCCTCGCCGCGCAGGAGCGTTCGTCGCTGCTCGGTGAGTGGACGACCCTCGGTGATGACCGCGGCGCAACTGGCACGCTCGTCTCGGAATTCGAGAAGGCTGCCCAAGCGCACCCGGACAACATCGCGGTCCGCTACGAGGACACGTCGCTCACGTACCGCGAGCTCGACGAGCAGGCCAACCAGCTTGCCCGCATGCTCGTCGCGGCCGGGGTTGGAACCGAGTCGCTTGTCGCCGTGGCACTTTCACGGTCGGCAGAACTCGTTGTCGCCCTGATGGGTGTGCTCAAGGCCGGTGCCGGTTACCTGCCGGTCGACCCGAGCTACCCACCGGAGCGCATCGAGTACATGCTGTCCGATGCCTCGCCTGCGGCGGTCGTGTCGTCGGCTGCTGACCGAGCGAATGTGGTTCTGCCGGAAGGTGTGCCGGTCGTCGACATCGCCGACCTGAGCGGTTCGACTGAGCCGCTGGACGTGCAGATCCGCGAGCAGAACATCGCGTACGTCATCTACACGTCGGGTTCGACGGGACGTCCGAAGGGCGTTCAGATTCCGCACGTCAACGTGCTGCGCCTGATGCGCAACACGGACGCGGAGTACGGCTTCGGACCGGACGACGTGTGGACGATGTTCCACTCGTACGCGTTCGACTTCTCGGTGTGGGAGCTGTGGGGCCCGCTGCTGTACGGCGGAACGCTCGTCGTGGTGGATTACTTCACCTCGCGGTCGCCGCAGCAGTTCGCGGAACTGGTGCGTCGTGAAGGCGTCACGGTTCTGAACCAGACGCCGTCGGCGTTCTACCAGTTCGCCGAGGCCGACAAGTTCATCGACGAGACGCTGCCGGAAAGCAAGCTCCGCTACGTCATCTACGGTGGTGAAGCGCTCGAGCTCAAGCGCCTCAGCGGCTGGTACGCCCGCTACGCGGACAACGCTCCGACGCTGGTCAACATGTACGGCATCACCGAGACGACGGTCCACGTTTCGTACCGTTCGTTGACCGCGGAGATGGCAGCTTCGGCTGCATCGAGCGTCATCGGTCAGGCCATCGCGGGTCTGAAGGTATTCGTCCTCGACAACCGTCTCCGTCCGGTCGCCCCGGGTGTTCCGGGCGAGATGTACGTCGGCGGTGTGCAGATGGCGCGCGGCTACCTCGGTCAACCGTTCCTCACGTCGACGCGCTTCGTCGCCGATCCGTTCGGCGAGCCGGGCGCGGTCATGTACCGCTCCGGTGACGTCGCTCGGTACAACACGGCAGGGGAGCTCGAGTACCTCGGCCGTGCGGACGACCAGGTCAAGGTTCGTGGTTTCCGTATCGAGCTCGGTGAAATTGCCGCGGTCGTGGCGGACCAGGACGGTGTCTCGCAGGCCGTCGCGATCGTTCACCACGACGAGCGGACGGGCGACCAGATCGTCGCGTACGTCGTGCCGGATGCCGGTGCCACGGTCGACACGGATGCCGTGATCGTAGGCTCGACCGAGCGTCTGCCGGGCTACATGGTGCCGACGGTCGTCATGGTCGTGGACAGCATCCCGCTGACCGCGAACGGCAAGCTCGACCGCCGCGCGCTGCCGAAGCCGGAAGCCCAGACTCGTGCCTACCGGGCACCGGTCACTCCGGTCGAGCAGGTTGTTGCCGGTGTCTTCGCCGAGGTCCTCGGCGTCGATCGAGTCGGTGCGGACGACAACTTCTTCGCCCTCGGCGGTAACTCGCTGCTGGCGACGCAGGTGGTCGCACGCATTGGTGCCGCCCTGCACGCGACGATCCCGGTTCGGCTGCTGTTCGAGACGGTTTCCGTCTCCGAACTCGCCGCTCAGGCCGAGTCGTACGCGATGTCGGGTGCGCGCAAGCCGCTCGTCGCAGGGGAGCGTCCGGACACGATTCCGCTGTCGCTCGCGCAGCAGCGCATGTGGGTGCTGAACCAGATCGACACCGCTTCGATCGCGTACAACATCCCGCTCGCGATTCGTCTGCAGGGTGCGCTCGACACGGACGCGCTGAAGCAGGCGTTCGCGGACGTCATCGAGCGGCACGAGAGCATGCGGACCGTCTACCCCGAGGTCGACGGTCAGCCGGCGCAGAAGGTCCTCGCGGCCTCGGCGCTCGAAGGTGCACTCGAACTCGACCTGACGATGGAAGGCGACCCGCTCGCCAAGGGCATCGCGCTCATGGCTCAGGGCTTCGACGTCGCAGCTGCTCCGCCGCTGCGGGCGAAGGTCATCAAGGCGGGTGAGGACGACTTCTACCTCGTTGTGGTGCTCCACCACATCGCGGCGGACGGTGTCTCGATGCTGCCGCTCGGCCGGGACGTCATGACGGCGTACCTGTCGCGGGTTGCTGGAAACGCGCCGGGTTGGGACCCGCTGAAGGTGCAGTACGCCGACTTTGCGCTGTGGCAGCGCGAGGTCATCGGCACCGACGACGACCCTGAATCGGTCGCCGGCAAGCAGCTTGCGTACTGGCGGGACGCTCTTGACGGTTCTCCGGAGCTGCTCGCGCTGCCGACCGATCGTCCGCGTCCGAACACGCCGTCGATGCAGGGTGCGGCCGTCCAGATCCGTCTGTCGGCCGAGGTGCACCAGCGCCTCGTCGCGATCGCGGCTGAGCGTCGCGCGACGCTGTTCATGGTCATCCATGCGGCGTACGCGATCGCGCTGTCGCGCATCACGGGCGAGCGGGACATCGTCGTCGGTACGCCGGTGGCGGGCCGCGGTGAGCGCGAACTCGACGACCTCGTCGGTATGTTCGTCAACACCTTGGTTCTGCGCACAGGCGTCGATCTCGGCACGGTCTTTGCGGACCTCGTCGACGTCGCTCGGGAAGCCGACCTCGCTGCCTTCGGCAATGCCGACCTGCCGGTCGAGCGCATCGCCGAGGTGCTGCGTCCGGGTCGCCGCACGGCCTACAACCCGTTGTTCCAGGTGATGCTGAGCTTCCAGAACATGGAGCAGGTATCGCTCGAACTGCCGGGTCTGACGGTCTCGCCGGTTGACCCGGGTGGATTCATCGACGCCAAGGTCGACCTGTCGCTGAACCTGGCGGAGAACTTCGCCGAGGATGGTGCACCGGCCGGTATCACTGCGGCGATGACGTACGCGACGGATCTCTTCGACGCGCCCACTGTCGAAGGCTTTGCCCGGATCTTCGAGCGGGTCGTCGACGCGGTCGTCGCAGACGCCGCGGTGGTCGTGGGTGACATCGACATTGCTGGTCAGACAGCTGCTCCGGTTGTGGCTCAGCCGGCTGCTGTGCCGGTTGCTTCCGCGAGCGGTGTGGGTCTCGTCGGTGAGTTCGCGGCCTCGGTCGAGGACGACCCGGAGGCTCCGGCGATCGTCATGGGCGAGGACCTCGAAGTCACCTACGCCGAACTTGACAAGCGTTCGTCGCAGCTTGCACGCAAGCTCATCGAGCTCGAGGTCGGACCTGGATCGTTCGTCGCGATCGATGCGGGCCGTTCGGTCGAGTCCGTGGTGGCCGGTTGGGCCGTGCTCAAGGCGGGTGCGGCGATCGGTACCGAAGGTGCGGTCGTCAACATCGGCAATGGCGGGATCGACCCCAACGATCCTTCGCTTGCCTCGCTGTCCGGACGTCCAATCACGCAGGCCAACCGCGTTCGTGCCCTCACGGGTGCCGACCCGGTGGTCGACGGCATGTCGTACGACGACCTCGCTGCGGTCGTGGCTCAAGTCGAGATCGACTACGAGTCGCGGACATTCGCGGTCGGCGCCAAGGCTGCCGTGATCGAGTTGGTGGTCGCCGGTACCTCAGGTGCGACGGTTGCACTCTCCGAGGACGGTCTCGCTGATGCCCTGGCCAACGAGTGGGTCACCCACCTGTTCGCCTCGCCGGACGTGATCGGCTCAGTCGACCCGGAGGATGCTCCGGACGTCGAGACGGTCGTTTCGGTTGGGGGACCGGTCGAGTTCGGGGACGCGACAGTCATCGAGGTCTAACCGCCTGGACCACGATCTTCCGCGATCACCGCGGAATATCGTGGTCCAGGTCAGTCCTAATTGCAGCTGACGTTCTTGTCGTCGCCATATGCAATCGCGCTGCACACGCCGTTGGAGGTTGCGGTGTTGTTGTTCCCGTAACCGGCATCGGCATATCCGCCACCGACGTTTGCGGTTGCGGTGTTGTTGTCTCCGCTGGCAGCGACGGCAGTCGCGTGGTCGCCCGTGGAGGTTGCGGTGTTGTTGTTTCCGATACCAGCGACGGCAAGTGCGACGGGTCCCGTGGCGGTCGCGGTGTTGTTGCTGCCGAGTCCGGCTTCGGCGTAGGCGTAGCTCCCGGACGCGGTTGCCTTGTTGCTTGTTCCCGTCACCGCCTTGGCTTCGGCGTTCGGTCCTGACGCGATGGCAAGGTTGCCTTTGCCGTCTGCGGAGCATTGCGCGGAGCCGAATTTGGCTTTGAGGTGGGTGGTGCCGTTGGCGTAGCAGTGGTTGTACTGGATGGGCGGCGCGGCGGACGCGATGGGAGTGCTGATTGCGCCGATGACAACTGTGGCAATGGGTGCAGCGAGGATAAGTGTGGCGAGGCGACGAATTGTCGTGATCTTCACGAGGTGGCTTCCTTGGCGGTCGGGGTCCGTATCGGACGTATCCGCATTCGTGGGAATGTCCGATTCTACGAGCCTAGTGAGTCGATCGCGTGCCCTCTGCTTATTGCCGAACGATTGCTGTCTGCGGTGCGGACGCCCAGATTTCTGTCGGAGCGAGTCGCCCGTGCTCCGAACCGCCGCCCAGCCGTGTCGTATCCGTGGTGCGGAACGAACTGTGGCCTTCGAATCGGCGTCGAACGTGCCGGAATATCGTGCTCCAGGTTCAGTAAGCCAGGTTCGAGATCAGCCTTACCGCGTTCCCGACGCCGTCCTCGGCGGCCAGTCGTTCGCCGACCGATCCCGCGGACGCGCGATAGGTCACATTCGAGACTGCCTCGGCAATCGCGTCCGCGAGCGAGTCGACGGTCAGTTCTCGGCGGGGGACCGGTGCGGTGCCGGCGCCGAGTTCATGGAGGCGTTTGGCCCAGAAGGGTTGATCCATGATTCCCGGGGTCGGAACCGAGGGGACGCCCGCGCGCAGTGCGGCTGCGGTGGTGCCCGCGCCGCAATGGTGCACGACTGCCGCGCATCGTGAAAACAGCCACTCGTGCGGAGCGTCGTCGATGGTGAGAACGTCGTCGCCATCGGCATGGAGCCGCGCCCAGCCCGACTGCACGACCGTGCGCACACTCGACTTTCGGACGGCTGCCGAAATCGTCTCGCTGAGCTGGTCGCCGTTGTTCGTCGCGGTCGATCCCAACCCGACGAACACCGGCGCGGGTCCATCGTCCAGGAACGCCGTCAACTCTGCCGACGGCTGCCAATCCGGATCGACCGGCGGCCACCAGTAGCCGGTGATGTGGACGTTCTCGCGCCAGCCCTGCGGACGGGGAACGACGAACTCGCTGAAGCCGTTGAGGATGGCCCACTGTGCATCGCGCTCTTTCTGAAACTGCAATGTCGTTGCGGGAAGCCCTAGTTCGGCACGCAAGTCGTTGATGAGTGGCAAATACACCTTGTCGCCGAGAGCGCCCATCTTCCAGAGCGCGTGATTCCCGAGCCGGCCGAGCGAGCGCGTCCCGAGGGGTGGGGGCGGGAAGTCGCCCGTGCGGGCGAGAGGTTGCAGGAACGCTCCCACACTCGGTATCTTGAGCCCCTGAGCGATGTGGTACCCGAACAGAGAACTGACCGGACTTGCCGCAATGAGTAGGTCGGCGTCCTTCGCCACCTCGGCCATCGCCGGTCCTACTCCGCGAAGCTGGTCGACCATGTCGGCAAGCGCGTTTCGCGACGGCTTCATCCGGCCGCCATTGATGAGGTCCTGCGCGCTGGCGGAGTTTCGGGTCTCTTCCTCGGTGTCCCGCGGGAGGTGCCGGAACTCGAGCCCGGCATGGGTGACGAGGTCGCGGTAGGGCTCTTGCGCGGCGACGGCGACGGAGAACCCGGCGGCGGCGAGTGCGGTGCCCAGCCCAGTGACAGGTGCGACGTCACCTCTTGTCCCAAAGGCGAGAATGACGATCTTGCTCATGGGGGCCTCCGGACCGCTCGGGTGAAGATTTCGACGAGTTCTTCGCCGTAGGCACGGACGTCGTAGTCGTGATCGCGGGCGAGTTCGGAGACAGCTCCGTCCAGTGCGGCGCGCAGCGCATTGCGAAGCCGCAGCGGTGACCTGTCGGGGTCGAACTCGCCGGTTTCGATGCCAAGCTCGAAAACTGATTTCGGATCGAGCATCGCCATCTCGGGCGGCGGGGGTGTCGTCGACGCTTGCGCGGCAACGGCCTGATCGAATCGCAGACCCTCCGGTGTCCGGTACATGCTGACGATCTCGAACATGGCGACCGCACGAACTCGGTTTTCGTGAATGAACTCGCAGTTCGACCGGATGTAGGCATGCAGCTTTCCGGTGGCTGTCTCGTGGGCCATCATCGCCGGGATCATCGTTGTCGCACCCGCGATCATGACGTCCTCGACGATCGCCGCGACCAGGGCATCCTTCGTCTTGAAGTGGTACAGCACAACACCTTTCGCCACTCCAATCCGTTCGGCGATCCGCGCGATCGACGTGTTGGGATAGCCGATTTCGGCAATCAGGTCGCAGGCGGCCGACAGCAACTGGGCGCGGCGGGCGCGCTCAGTGAATGTCTGACCACTCGGACTATCTTTTGACCGCATGGTCAGATTGTAGCAAACCGTCAGAACGGCGGTGGGTCGTCGTCGCGGCCCCACTGTGCTTCGCGGTCGCGCTTGTTGAGCGTGCGGTCCGCTGCGGTTCGCTTCGCTCGTCCTTGCATCCGGGTTTGCCGTTTGGGTGCGGGTGGGTCGGGTTCGAGGAGTGCGAGTGGCCCGGTCGCGGGGATCGGGTATTCGAACCCGAGTGGACTGATCAGAGTCAACGTTTGGACGAGTCGCCAACCACCGAAGGTCTTGCCGCGGTGGTGCTTGCGGCAGAACGGTCCGAGGTTGAACACGCTCGTGTTTTTGCTGGTGGCGTGTGGGTCGCGGTGGTCGAGATCGGATTCCCACGCGGGTCGGTCGCAGCCGGGGAACTGGCACGTGCCGTGCAGGGCACGGACCCAGTCGGCGAGGGACTTCGAGGGCCGGTAGTTGTCTTCCTTTCCGGTGGGTGTTTTGAGGTCGCGGATGATGGCGTCGCGGGCGAGTTCGCGTAGGTGGTCGGCGTCGATGACACCGAAGCCGTCGATCCAGCCGGGTTCGTTGCTGGTGCCGTTGAGGGTTGCGGTGGTGCCGAACGCGTGCACGAGGGGCCGGCGCGGGGTGCCGGCGATCCCGGCTTTGAAGGCACAGTCCGGGTTCTGGCATTGGCAGTCCAGGTCCGCGCGACCGTGTACGAGCGCCATCAACGCATCGGCTCGTCGTGCCTGGAACGGGCGGGGGTCGTCAGTGCAGACGCGTTTGGCCATTTCCCCGAGTCGGTTGGTGAGGAACATGGCGTCTTCGGCGGCGAGGGAGCCGGAGAGTTCGGCCATGCCGTCGGAGCCGTTGCCGATCCAGACGTGCCGGTCCTGCTTTTTCTGTTCCCGGCGTCGTTTCATGCCGTCGGGGTCGACGGCGGCGATGGCGCGGTTGATGGCGTTGCGGAGCCGTCCACCCGACAGGGGTGCTTTGCCGTCGAGCCCGGCCTTGAGGACACGTCGTTCGATTTCTTTGATGTGTTCGTCGGACACCCCGGCGGTGGCGTCGGCGATTTTCTGGACCCGGGCAATATCCAACTCGCCGCGGGAGAACGCGTCCCACACGTTCGGCAGGCGGCGGGACAGGGTTACGCCGAGGCTGATCAACGAGGAGGCGTGGTACGGGGTGATGACCAACGCGGGTCCGAGTTCGGCTTCGAGCGCGTCCCAGGGGTCGATGGAGCTGTACTCATCGTTGAGTGCGGCGATGTCTTCGAAGCGTGAGAACAGTTCCGAAACATAGGCGTGTTTGCGTGCGGAGACGGCGGATTCGAATCGGTGCAGGGTGGCGACGGTGCCCACGAGATGGTCGGTGGATAGGTAGGGGTCGGGCAGAGCCGCATCAAGCTCGCCTATCAAACGGTCGAACATGACTCGATCATATGTTCGAACTCTGACAAGTAAGTGCCCCTACCTGCGGAAATGAACAATCTTGCGGTAGTTCGGCCAAAGATTTTCAGACTGGCTTCGGCAGAAACGCGATCAGTCGGCTCTCGACGATGTGCGACTTCTTGCCTGAACGGACGAGGGCAGTGAGATGCAGCGGTGGGAACCCGGTGATGATCTGAGTTGCGTCGACCAGGCTGAGGTGGCAGGCCAACTGGCGAACCGTCTCTATGGAGATGGTCGTCGTCGTATTGGCGAGCATGCCCTGAAACAGTTGCTCGTACTCGCGAGCGATCATTGCTCGGCTGGCGTAGTGGTGCCCGTAGGGGCCGATGAATTCGTCGTGCTTGGTGTAGCACTGAGCGATGCCGTTCGCGTCGACGCGATTCCATGCGTCGCACATGTCGCTCATGAGCGAATCGATGGGGTTGGCAACTGTTGTCATGGTGGACCTCCGCCTTTCATGCGTTCAGCATCCGCGGTGGTGGTGGTTGTTGCTCTTGCTGTTGCAGAACGGGAAAGCGGTGTCGCCGAACACTGCCGGAGGGCCGGAATGTAGATGAGCCTGATCAAGAGATTCCGGTGGCTTCGGTGTTCGGTCATGACTACGTCCGTCCTGTGACGCCGAAAAGGGGCAGTTGAACAGGGGCTATTTTTGGAATACACCCCATCGCGCTGGCAGCGATATAGGGGACACGAAGATCTTGCATTGCGGCATGGATTCATCTGTTTGATAGACGGTCTGACCTCGAATTTGGGGATTCTCGAAAGCGATTGGAGGACGGATAATGAGTCTGTTCTTCTTGCTTCGATGCTCGCGGTTGGTCTGACGGGGCATGGGAAGGCCGCCATGTCTCGAATCTTTATTAGTCATTCGAGTCTCGATAGCGCCCAAGCGATATGTGTTCAGCAGTGGCTCATCGAGCAGGATCCGCCGCTCGCAAACGAAATCTTCCTCGATTTGGACCCCCGAAATGGAATAAAGGGCGGCGAGCGCTGGAAAGACGCGTTGCGGAAAGCCAACACGCGTTGCGAGGCGGTGATTTGTCTCGTTTCTCCCAATTGGGAGAGTTCATTCGAGTGTCAGACCGAATATCGCACTGCCGAGAATTTGTACAAGCAAATCTTCTGCGCACGGATCGACCGGAATTCGAGCCGGGGAATGACTGTCGAGTGGCAGCAGATCGACCTGTTCGTCACCGCTGACACACCCGAATCGGACGTCGTGGAATTCGCCGTTCAGACGGACTCCGGACACGCTGTCCGCTTGTCGAAGTCGGGATTGCTGTTCCTGCGCGACAGCGTTCGCGGAGCCGGCATCGGTGCGGACAGTTTCATCTGGCCACCGCGAGGGCGCGAGGAACGTGCCCCGTATCGGGGTTGGGAGCCGTTGGAAGAACAGGACGCCGCGGTCTTTTACGGTAGGGACAGCCAGATCGTGCGCGGACTGGACGTTGTTCGAGGAATGCGCACAACGGCGACCGCATCGCTGTTGGTGATCTTGGGTCCGTCAGGGGCCGGGAAGTCGTCCTTTCTGCGAGCGGGTTTGTTGCCGCGTCTCCGCCGTGAGGACCGTCGGTTCGTTCCGCTGGGTGTCGTCCGACCGCAGCGGGATGCGCTGACCGGGGCCACCGGTCTGGCCGAGGCGATATATGACTCCCGCCGAAGATTCAGGCTGCTCGAGCCAAGTCGTGGAGAGATCAAGGACGCCTGCAGGCGCGGTGATGTGGTGATCGTTGCCAAACTGCTGGCGCAGATACAGACTTCCGCGCATAGTCGGCTGCTGACTCGCCAGTCGAATTCGAGCGTGGAGGAATCTGCCGCCGCGCCGACTCTCGTGTTGCCGCTCGATCAGGCGGAGGAACTGTTTGCCGCCGACGCGAGTGTGGAAGCCGTGCAATTCCTTTCCCTCGTTTCCGCCCTCACGGCGAATGGCTTGGTTGGCCAAGCCGCGGCTGATGAGCGATCGACGGCGGAACGAGTGGACGAAGCGGAGGCTATGGCGGCAGCTCTCGATCTGGTGGTGCTGGCGACAATCCGGACCGACAGATTCGAGTCCCTACAAACCGCGCCGGCTCTCGCAGCCGTGGAGAGCGTGGTCTTTGACGATCTGAAACCGATGCCGCCCACCCAGTTCAAAGAAGTCATCACCGGTCCGGCTGGGCGAGCGACGGCCGGAGGCCACCCGCTGTCCATCGACGCTCAACTCGTCGATCAGTTACTTGCCGATAGCACTGGGGGTGCCGACACTCTTCCTTTGTTGGCGTTGACGTTGTCGCGGCTTTACATCGACTACGGCGACACCGGCCGGCTGACCCTCGCGCAGTACGAGTCCTTGGGTGGGATGAGCCAGGTCGTGCAGAACGAGATCGACGCTGTGCTCGACCGCGACCCGATCACGCGGTCCCCGCAGCTTGAGTTGCTACGCCAGACCTTCATCCCGTGGCTGGCAACGGTCGACGCCGACAGTGGTCAACCGGTACGGCGGATCGCTGACCGCGCTGACCTGCCTGTCGCCGCGACGCCAGTGGTCGATGCGCTCGTGCAGAAGCGTCTTCTCGTCCAGAACCTGAACCCGCAGACCGGCATCACCACAGTTGAAGTCGCTTTGGAATCGCTCCTGCGCCAATGGCAGCCGCTCATTGGCTGGCTCAACGAGCAGCAACAAGACCTCAAAGACGCGGACATCCTGACCCACAATGCAGCCTCTTGGTCGGCGAACGCACACAGTTCGGACTGGTTGCTAACGGGGACTCGCCTCGTGGAGGCGGAGGCCCTCGTTGCGAAGCCGGATTTCAGCAAGCATCTCGCTCCAGCTCGTGCGTATCTGATCTCCTCCCGCGAGCGAGAAACTCAGTTGAAGGCCGCAGAAGAGGACCAGCGCCGCCGGGAACTCGAACTGTCGAACGACGCAAAAGTGCAAGCTGATCGGCGCGCTACCGAGGCGCTCGCGCACGCGGTCGTCATTCGGCGGCGTTCCCGAATCCTCAGAGTGGTTCTTGTCGTCACTGTCGTCATCGCGGTGATCGCGGCGGTTGGGTTCGTCCGGGCGACCAGCGCAAAGCATCAGGCGACTCGAGAGGCCCATGACGTCATTGCGAACGAGCTTGATAGCCAGGCTGCCAGCATATTTTCCGGCATTGGCAACGGAAACCAGATTCAGGCGATCGCGCAAACACTCGCCGCTGAGCGAATTGGCAACACCCGCGCTGGAGTTAGGGCAACTCTCTACGGTGCCACTACTGCGCTGGCGACGACACGTTCCATCGCCCAAACGGACAGCGGTGTTGGCAGTGTGTTCTTTGGTCCCGACGGCAAAACGCTGTTCAGCGGCGGCGGCACCAGCTTCCGATTGTGGGACGTGTCCGATCGAGCGCATCTAGTTCCGCACGGTCCGTCGCCGACTGAGCGCACCGACACGCGCGGCAGCCAGGAGCTGAGCCCGGACGGTCGAACGCTGGCATCTGTTGAGGGCAACGAGGACTACACGGTCAGCCTGTGGGATGTCGCCGATTGGGCTCACGCTGTCCCGCTCGGCCAACCCCTGACCGGCCACATCGACACGGTCGTCCTCGACCCTGCCATTGGCAAAGTAGAGGGGGTTCCCCGTTTGGCATTCAGTCCGGACGGTGAGATTCTTGCCTTGAGCCGATACGATCGCACGATCCTGCTCTGGGACCTGGCCGATCGCAGGCATGTGGTGCCTCTCGGCCAACCTCCGACCGGCCAAGGCGAGTACCTCGATGGTGTGGTGTTCAGTCCCGACAGTAAGACTTTGGCCTTGCTCAATCACGACGGCACGATTCAATTGTTGGATGTGACCGATCGCAGGCATGTGGTGCCACTCGGCCTGCCGTTCGGCAACGTCGGCTCGGTGAATAGCGTTAAGTTCAGTCCGAACGGCGGGACCCTGGCCTCTGCTCGTGGCGACGGCACAATCCAGTTGTGGGATTTGTCGGATTTGAGTCATGCGGTGCCGCTTGGCCGGCCCCTGACCGGTCACAACAAGTCCGTTTACTCTGTCGCGTTCAGTCCGGACGGTATGACCCTGGCCTCGGGCAGCGGGGACAACACAATCCGCCTGTGGGACCTCAGCGACCCGGCCAATACAGTGCCACTCGGGGTGCCTCTGGCTGGCGACACGGGCGCGGTCTACAGTGTCGTGTTTAGTTCGGACGGTAAGACTTTGGCTTCGGGCAGCGGCGACGGCACGGTCCGGTTGTGGAATGTCGAGGCAGCCACACCTCTGACCGGCCAGACACACCAGGCCGACAGCGCGGCATTCAGTCCGGACGGCAAGATATTGGTGTTGGGCCGCGTCGACGGCGCGATTATGGTGTGGAATGTCCAAGCTGCCAACCCCCTGATCGGGCACCCATCTGCTGGCAGTCGGTTGGCGTTCACTCCAGACGGCAGAACCCTGAGCTCGAGTGCACTCGCCGGGATTCAACTGTGGGACCTGACCAATCGGGCACATGTGAAAACGCTTGGCCGGCCGCTATTAGGCGAGACCTGGAGTGTTGCATTTAGTCGAGACGGAAAGACTCTGGCTTCAGGCAGCGGGAACGGAACGGTTCGGTTGTGGAGTGTCAGCGACCCGGCCAACGTGGTCCCGATCGGTCGGCCGCTGACCGTGGACAGTGGCGTGGTCGAAAGCGTGGTGTTCAGTCCCGATGGCAAGACGTTGGCCGCGGCGAGTGGGGACGACTCGGTCCGGTTGTGGGATACGACTGACCGCGTTAATCCAGTCCCGCTGGGGAGACCACTGGTCGGTCCCAGCCCGGGTGTCACTGGTGCTCACGTCCCAGGGGTCACCAGTGTGGCGTTCAGTCCCGATGGCAAGATCCTGGCCGCCGGCAATTACGACGGCACGATTCAGTTGTGGGACTTGACCGATCCGGCTCATGCCGTCCCGCTCGGTAAGCCGCTAAATGGTGGATCCGTGGGCGATCTCGAGACCGTGTGGAGTGTGGCGTTCAGCCCCGACGGCCAGACGCTGGCCTCAGGCATCGGGCAATCTGTTGCGGAGGAGGGGAAGACGATCACACCGCTGGACGGCACGGTCCGGTTATGGGATCTCACCGACCTGACTCATGTTGCGCCGCTCGGCCTGCCGCTCACGGCGCCCACCCTTGGCGTCATCAGTGTGACGTTCAGTCCCGACGGCAGGAGGCTAGCGTCGGTCAGTGGGGACGGCACGTTGCGGTTGTGGCCCACTCCTCAAGACGCCACACCCGAGAACCTCTGCTCCAAACTCACCGAGAACATCAACCAGGAGCAGTGGAACCAGTGGATCAGCCGCGACATCGAGTACATCAAACTCTGCCCCGACCTCCCAGGAGGGCCGGAAACACGTGTTGCGAGCCGTCACACGCTGCTCATCGCCACTTCGGTCGCGGGGATGACTCTCGTCGCTGCTCTGGTAGTCCTGGTTGCCGTTCGGCGGAGAAGTCTCACTCCGAGCGCCGCTGAGACCCGATGGTTCCGACACCGAGAACCACGGGGTAGACAAACCTTGTGACCGCCGACGTCTTCCGCTTCCTGCTCACCGCCGAAATCCCCGCGCCCGCCACCTCGATCGACGACTGGTGGACCGCGACCCGCTCGGTCGCTGCGGCATTCGAGGACACTGTTGATATCGCAGCCGCCGGCGGATTCGCGGCGGGGAGTGTCGCCCATGCCTTCGGTGCGGGCTACAACGCGGCACTGCGTGCCTTGATCCCGGATCTCGCCGGGCACTTGGCCGCCATGTGCGTGACCGAAGCCGGTGGCGGGCACCCGCGAGCGATCCAGACGACGCTCGAAAAAGGGGTCGTCAACGGCACGAAAACCTTCGTCACGATGGGGAGCGCGGCAACGGAACTGCTGGTCGTCGCCAAGGAGGGGACCAGCGGCGACGGGCGGCCCGTCCTCAAACTCGTCCGGGTGAATGCCGAGCAGGACGGAGTCACGGTCACGGATCGTCCGCCGCTGCCGATCGTCCCGGAACTGCCGCACAGCGAAGTGACGCTGGAGAATGTCCAGGTGGCAGAGGTCTACGACGGCGACGGCTACCTCCAGTACGTCAAACCTTTCCGGACTGTTGAAGACATCCACGTCAGCGCGGCGACGGTCGGCTGGATGATCCGCGTCGCGCGGGAATCCCCGTGGCCACCGGATGTGATCGAGAGTCTTCTCGCATCGTTCGCCGCATTGCGCACGCTGGGCGCAGCAGATCCCTCGTCGCCGACGGTTCACATCGCTCTGGCCGGCGTCATGGCACAGATGACGGACGGACTCGCCAAACTCGACGCGCTATGGAATAGCGCCGACCTCGAAACCGCCGCCATGTGGAGCCGCGACAAGGCGATCCTTCAGGTCGCCAATCGGGTGCGCGCCGCGCGGTTGGAGACGGCGTGGGAAGCGGTCGCTCGAAAATGAATCCTGAGCCAACAGTCACCGACGCCGAACTGAGTGAGGCCATCGTTTGGGGACTGTCACACGGCAGTCCGCAGGGTGCGCCGATCCTCAGCGAACAGAAGATGACGGCCCACTATGGCGCTGAACGCGCGGCGGTGCTTCTCGCGGCTATCCGACCGTTGCTCCACGAATCGGGCAACATGCCGATCGATTGGCAAAAGCTCGAATGGCAGCAGGCCGGTGATTTTGTTCACTCCGAGATGCAGCGGCGCCACCCCTCGCTGAGCGACGACGCATTGCAGGCGCTGCGTGGACATTTCATGTTCCAGACCCGCTAGCCCTACCTGAAGTGGGTCACAGCAGGGCAAACACGTGCATTTCCCACCCTCACGGTTCGGTAATGTCGACCCGGGTGTAAGAAAGGCGGGTTTGGATGACCAGCGGTGGCAGAGAACGCACACGGCCGGGCCGAGAAGGCCGGCCTGAGCGGCCGGTTCGCCGGCGCGCGCGTGCGCTTTTGCTCCCGCAGATCCTCGCGACCGCCACCGAGTCGAATCCGGCTGCGGTCGCAGTCATCTCGCCGACCGGACAACTGACCTACGCCGAACTCGACGCGCAGTCGTCGCGCCTTGCCTGGGTTCTCATCGGTCGCGGAATCGGCGCCGAGGATGTCGTCGCGATCGACGAATCGGATGTCGTCGCATTCTGGGCCGTGGCGAAGACCGGTGCCGCGGTCTCGGACAACGCCGAGACCCGAATCAGCAGCGTCGAACTCACCGCAGAGATGAATGCTGCTTCGGCAGAGCCGGTGACCTACGCCGACCGAGTTCGCCAGGTCCGCGCTGAGCACGCCGCAATCGTCGGCGACGCAGTCATGACGCACGCCGGACTCGCTGGCCTCCCCGCCCTCACCGAGGCGCTCGGCATCACTGCCGACTCGCGCGTCTACGGAACAACCTTCCTGGCCACAGTCGCCGCCGCATCCGTCGGTGCCGCGCTGGTCCGCACGAACCCTGCGGACGCCACCCATGTCGTCCCGTCGCCGGATACCGAAGCCGTAGATGGCGAAGGCACCGTCGTGCTCGTCGGCGACATCGTCGAACCTGCACCGGTCACCCGCTGGTCCGAAGCCGGCTGGACCGTCAAGAGCCTCTATGCACCGCTCGCCGCCGGCTGGCTCGGCACGAACGGCGCCGCGTTGCTTCCCGGTGGCCCGGTGTCGCTGGGCTCCGGCCTCGCGGGCGTCACCGCTCAGGTTCTCGATCGCAAGCTGCGTCCAGCCGCCGTCGACAGTGCAGGTGAGCTCTACCTGTCCGGCCCGGGAATCGCACGCTCGCTAAAGGGCGCCACGACCACCGCAACTCACCTGATCGCGGCCCCCGATGGCTCGCGCATCCTCCGCACCGGCGTCAAGGTTCGCGTCAACCGTGACGGCCTGTTCGAACCGGTCGAGGGTCCGATTCCGGGGGTCGTCCCGGACACTCCGTCGCTGCTCACCGAGTTCGAGCGCCAGGTCGCGCGCACCCCCGACGCCGTCGCGTTGGTCGCCGAGGGACAGTCGCTGACCTACCGCGAGTTCGCAGACCGAGTGTTCACGCTGTCGCGTCACCTCATCTCGCTCGGTGTCGGACCCGAAGCGCGCGTCGGCCTCGCGATGCGCCGCGGCATCGACCTCATGGTCGGCCTCTACGCCACCGTCTCTGCCGGTGGCGCGTGGGTTCCGGTCGACCCGGACCATCCCGCCGAGCGCATCGACTACATCCTCGAAACCGCCGAACCGGTGTGCGTTCTCACGAACTCATCGGACGCATTCACGACCGAGGTCGCGCCGGTCGTCATCATCGACGATGTCGACTACAGCGGGTACAGCACGCAAACAGTCACCGACGCGGACCGCGTCGCACCGCTGTGCCCGACCAACATCGCGTACGTCATCTTCACCTCGGGCTCGACTGGTCGTCCGAAGGGCGTCGCCGTCAGCCACGCCGCGGTCATCAACCAGATGCGGTGGATGAACGTCGAATACGGCCTGACCAGCGACGACGTTTACCTGCAGAAGACCGCGACGACGTTCGACGTCTCGCTGTGGGGCTTCTGGATGCCGCTCATGGTCGGCGCCAAGCTCGTGCTGTGCTCGCCGGACGGGCATAAGGATCCGCAGTACGTCTCGGCGATGGTCGCCGAACACCAGGCCACGATCACCGACTTCGTCCCGTCGATGCTCAGCGTCTTCATCGGCGCGGCGCAGCGCGACGAACTCGTCACCCTCCGGCACGTTTTCGCCATCGGTGAGGCTCTGCCCGCCGCCACGGCACAGGACTGGCTGCAGCTTTCGGACGCCGGTCTCCACAACCTCTACGGTCCGACCGAGGCTGCTGTCTCGGTCACCTACGAGCAGGCCAAACCGGAGCACCGGGTCGCCGTTCCGATCGGTATCCCGGAGTGGAACGTCCGCTGCTACGTCCTCGACTCGCGCCTGCACCCGACTCCGCCGGGAGTGCCGGGCGAGCTCTACCTCGCGGGTGTGCAGGTCGCTCGCGGCTACCTCACGCGTCCCGACCTGACGAGCGACCGCTTCGTCGCCGATCCGTTCGGTGGCGACGGCGGTCGTATGTACCGCACGGGTGACCTCGTGAAACTCCGCGCGGACGGCGTTCTCGACTACATCGGCCGCACTGACTTCCAGGTGAAGCTGCGTGGTCAGCGCATCGAACTCGGTGAGATCGAAGCCGACATGCTCGGCGATACCTCGGTAAGCCAGGCTGCGGCGATTGTCCGCGAAACTGCGGCGGGCCAGCAACAGCTCGTCGGCTATGTGGTCCCGGTGCCGGGGGAGACGATCGACCTCGACCGTCTGAAGCGCCTCCTCGCGGAGAAGCTCCCGTCGTACATGCTCCCCGAGGCGTACGTCGTGATGGACGCCTTCCCGCTCAACACGTCCGGCAAGCTCGATCGCAAAGCGCTGCCGGCGCCGGAGATCCAGGCCAAGGAATTCCGTGCCCCCACGGGCCTCGTCGAGGAGACGGTGGCGTCGGTGTTCGGGCACATTCTCGGCATCGAGCGCGTCGGTGCGGACGACGACTTCTTCGACCTCGGCGGTAACTCGCTGCTCGCCACGCAGGTTGCGGCGCGCGTCGGCGCGGCGCTCGACATGCGCATTCCGCCGCGCGTGGTGTTCGAATCCAGCAGCGTTGCCGAACTCGCCGCTGCAATCGCCGATCACGTCGGCGAGGGCGGCCACAAGGCACTCGCTCCGCAGGAGCGTCCCGCGCGAATCCCGCTGTCGCTCGCACAGTCGCGCATGTGGTTCCTCAACCGCTTCGACCCGGCGTCGGCGGTCTACAACATCCCGCTCGCGATCCGGCTTTCCGGCAACCTCGACATCTCGGCTCTGCAGGCCGCGGTCGCGGACGTCGTCGACCGGCACGAGGTTCTGCGCACGGTCTACCCCGAGTTCGACGGCCTGCCGTACCAGGACGTCCGCCCGACCGGCGGCATCGATCTCGACCTCGTCGAAGTCACGTCAGACCAGGTTTTGGCCAAAGCTGCCGAGGTCGTCACGACCGGTTTCGACGTCACGACCGAGGTCCCGGTCAAGGTCGCGTTCTTCTCCGTCACCGACGCGCCAATCCAGGAATACGTGCTGGTCGTCGTCGTGCATCACATCGCGGGCGACGGCTACTCCGTCGGTCCGCTCGCGCGCGACCTGATGATCGCGTACGCCTCCCGGGCCAACGGTCAGCCCCCGGCGTGGGAACCGCTCGCCGTTCAGTACGCCGACTTCTCGATCTGGCAGCGTGAGGTTCTCGGCGACGAGAACGACCCCGATTCGCTCATCGCGGCGCAGGAAAAGCACTGGCTCGCCGAACTTGCCGGGCTGCCCACAGTTCTCGAACTCCCCGCGGACCGCATCCGCCCGTCGGTGGCGTCACTGCGCGGTGGGTCGTACCGCTTCGACTTCGATGCCGCGACCACCCACGCTCTGACCGAAATCGGGCGCGAACGCGGTGCCTCGCTGTTCATGGTCCTGCACGCGGCGTTCAGCGTGCTGCTGGCACGACTGTCGGGAACCACGGACATCGCAGTCGGTACCGCTGTCGCCGGTCGCGACGAAGAGGCTCTCGACCACCTCGTCGGCATGTTCGTCAACACCCTCGTGCTGCGCACCCAGGTCGACCTGTCGTCGAGCTTCGAGGCCATGATCGCCGTCGCGCGCGAAACCGACATCACCGCGTTCGAGCACGCTGACGTCCCGTTCGAGCGTCTTGTCGAGGTCGTGAATCCGCCTCGGACGCAGGCGCATTCGCCGCTGTTCCAGGTCGGCCTGATCTTCCAGAACATGACGCAGAGCGCGTTCGAAATGCCCGACCTCACGGTCACCGCGATCGAACCAGACATCGCGATGTCGAAGTGGGATCTGCAGCTGACCCTCGGCGAGCGCTTCACCGTCGACGGCGTCTCGGAGGGCATCGGCGCCGAATTCACCTACGCGACGGACCTGTTCGACGAGTCCACGATCGCGGGCTTCGCCGACCGTTTCGCGCGGATCGTCAGTGCGGCGGCGGCGAACCCGAAGGTCGTCGTCGGCGACGTCGACCTGATCAGCGACGAAGAGCGCCAGACCGTCCTCGAAACCTGGAACCAGACCCAGCACGACGTCGACCAGACGCAGACGCTTGTCTCGAAGTTCGACGCGCAGGTCGCGCGGACGCCGGACGCTGCTGCCGTCACGTTCGAGGGGGAGACCCTGACGTACGCGGAGTTCTCCGCGCGCGTGAACAAGCTTGCCCGCCACTTGCAGTCGATGGGTGTCGGACCCGAGTCGTTCGTTGCGGTCGGCATGCGCCGCAGCGCGGACATGCTCGCCGCGATCTACGCGGTCATCACCGCTGGTGGTGCCTACGTTCCGATCGATCCGGACCACCCGGCCGAGCGCATCGAGTACATCCTCGAGACCGCCAAGCCGGTGGCGTTCCTGACGGAGGAATTCCTCGCGCAGTTGGATCTGAGCGACGTCTCGGCTGCGCCGCTGGAACGCAACGCTGCCCCTGACAACGTCGCCTACGTCATCTTTACGTCGGGTTCGACCGGACGCCCCAAGGGTGTCGGTGTCTCGCACCGTGCGATCGTCAACCGTCTCGAGTGGATGCAGGGCGCCTACGGCATGACCGCCGAGGACGTTGTCGTCCAGAAGACCCCGGTCACGTTCGACGTCTCCGTGTGGGAACTCTTCTGGCCGCTCGAAATCGGTGCACGTCTCGTCATTGCGAAGCCAGATGGTCACCGCGACCCTGAGTACCTCGCCGGACTCATGCACGACGAGCACGTCACGACCGCGCACTTCGTGCCGTCGATGATGGCGGTGTTCGTGGGGTCCGAAGCTGCGCCAAACGCCACGAGTTTGCGCATGGTCTTCGCCTCCGGTGAAGCACTTCCGGCCCAGACCGCGCAGAAGCTTCGTCAGCTCATCCCGGGCGTGAAGGTCCACAACCTCTACGGCCCGACCGAGGCTGCCGTCGACGTCACGTTCCACGAAGTCACCGATGACGACGCCGTCACGGTCCCGATCGGTGCGCCGGTCTGGAACACCGGGCTTCGCGTCCTCGATTCCCGCCTGCAGCCAGTCGCGGTCGGTGTCCCGGGTGAGCTCTACCTGACGGGCGTTCAGCTCGCGCGCGGTTACGTCGCTCGTCCCGACCTCACTGCGGACCGCTTCGTCGCGGACCCTTACGGACCGGGGAGGATGTACCGCACCGGCGACCTCGTGCACTGGCTGCCGAACGGCGAGGTCGAGTACATCGGCCGTACTGACTTCCAGGTGAAGCTTCGTGGTCTCCGAATCGAACTCGGCGAGATCGAGGCCGCGTTCCTGGCGCACGACGACGTCGCGCAGTCCGCGGCTCTCGTCGTCGACACCCCGACCGGTCAGCGCCTCGTGGGCTACATCGTGCCGACCGACGGCGCCGCTCCGGATCCGGCTGCGCTGCAAGAGTTCCTGGGCCATGGACTGCCGGAGTACATGGTTCCGCAAACCATCATGATTCTCGACGCCTTCCCGCTGAACCCGTCGGGCAAGCTCGACCGCAAAGCGTTGCCGGCCCCGGAGATCGAGCGGCGCGAGTTCCGCGCACCGTCGACTGAGCTCGAAACCGCTGTCGCCGAGATCTTCTCGGGCGTGCTCGGGGTCGAGCAGGTGGGTGCGGACGACGACTTCTTCGACCTCGGCGGAAACTCGCTCCTTGCGATGCAGGCCGTCGCCCGACTCGGCAAGCGTCTCGACGCTCGCGTCCCGGTGCGCCTGATTTTCGACGCTCCCGCGGTTGCCCAGATGGCGGTGCGCCTCGAATCCCTCGTCGGCTCGGGTGCTGCGATTCCGTTGGTCGCCAAGGCACGTCCGGACCGCGTCCCGCTCTCGCTCGCGCAGCAGCGCATGTGGTTCCTCAACCGATTCGAACCCGAGTCGGCGATCTACAACATCCCGATCGCGGTTCGCCTCGACGGGCAGCTCGACGTCGACGCCCTCAAACAAGCGATCCACGACGTCGTCGACCGCCACGAAGTTCTGCGCACGGTCTACCCGGAGATCGACGGACTCGGAGTGCAGCAGGTGCTGCCGACTGACGCAGCAGTGCCCGATGTCGTGGTCACAGCGGTCACCGAAGAAGGCATCCTCGATGCGGTCGTCCGCTTTGCGGTGGTCGGATTCGACGTCACGACCGAAGTCCCGATCCGCGTCGGACTGTTTGAGATCAGCGAAAACAGCCGCGTCCTGGTCGTCGTCGTCCACCACATCTCGGGTGACGGCGTCTCGATGGGACCGCTGGCTCGCGACGTCATGATCGCCTACGGCTCCCGTGCG
Organism: Smaragdicoccus niigatensis DSM 44881 = NBRC 103563; assembly: GCF_000380645.1. Lineage (GTDB taxonomy): Bacteria > Actinomycetota > Actinomycetes > Mycobacteriales > Mycobacteriaceae > Smaragdicoccus > Smaragdicoccus niigatensis. The sequence goes on along the minus strand of NZ_AQXZ01000019.1, from coordinate 946,190 downwards.
GCCGGCGCGGAACCCGCGTGGACTCCGCTCGCCGTCCAGTACGCCGACTTCGCCCTGTGGCAGCGCGAGGTACTCGGCCACGAAGACGACGAATCGTCTCTGATCAGCGAACAGGTTCGCTACTGGAAGCAGCAGCTCGCCGGACTTCCGACCGTCATCGACCTGCCGGCAGATCGTCCACGGCCAGCAGTCGCCAGCTACCGCGGTGGCATGCGCCGGATGACGATCGACGCCGATCTCGTGTCGCGCCTCAACGAGACCGCACGGGCCACAGACACGTCGCTCTTCATGGTCGTGCACACCGCACTCGCGGTGCTGCTCTCGCGTCTGTCGGCGACGACCGACATCGCGATCGGAACCCCCGTCGCGGGCCGCGGCGAGCGTGAACTCGACGACATGGTCGGCATGTTCGTGAACACGCTCGTGCTGCGCACCGATGTCGAACCGTCGGCGACATTCAGCCAGCTTCTCGCCCAGACTCGCGAGACCGACCTTGGCGCGTTCGCGCACGCGGACCTGCCGTTCGAGCGGCTCATCGAAGTCCTCAAGCCCGAGCGTTCGCAGGCCTACTCGCCGCTGTTCCAGGTCATGCTGACGTTCCAGAACATAGCGTCAACGACCTTCGAACTGCCGGATCTCACCGTCGCGGGCGTTCCGTTCGACGACGGCTTGGCCAAGTTCGACCTACAGGTCACCCTCGGCGACAACGGCCAGGGCGGCATGAACGTCGAACTCAACTACGCCACCGACCTCTTCGACGCCGAGACGATCGACGTGTTCGGCGAACGATACGTTCGCGTTCTGGAAGCGCTTGCCGCCGATGTGAATTCGGCGGCCGCGGCCGTTCCGTTGGCCCACGCGGACGAACTATCGCAGATCGCCTCGTGGAACGACACCCAGCATGACGTCGACCTGAGCCAAACCCTTGTCTCGATGTTCGAGGCGCAGGCCGCCCGGACGCCGGATGCCACGGCGGTGGTGTTCGAGGGCGAGTCCGTTACGTACGCCGAGTTCTCGTCGAGGGTGAACCGCCTCGCTCGCCACCTGCAGTCGATGGGTGTCGGCCCGGAGTCGTTCGTCGCGGTCGGGCTGCGCCGCAGCATCGACATGCTGGCGAGCATTTACGCCGTCATCACCGCTGGTGGCGCCTATGTTCCGATCGATCCCGACCACCCGGCCGAGCGCATCGAGTACATCCTCGAGACCGCGCAGCCGGCCGCGGTCCTGACGGAGGACTTCCTCGCGGAGCTCGATCTGAGCGAGGTAAGCGCCGAGCCGCTCAAGCGCGTGGCAGCCCCCGACAACCTCGCCTACGTCATCTTCACCTCGGGTTCGACGGGACGTCCCAAGGGCGTCGGCGTGACCCACAAGGCGATCGTCAACCGCCTGGAGTGGATGCAGGGCGCCTACTCGATGACCGCGGACGATGCGGTCGTCCAGAAGACTCCGGTTACGTTCGACGTGTCGGTGTGGGAGCTCTTCTGGCCGCTGGAAATCGGTGCGCGCCTGGTCATTGCGAAGCCGGACGGTCACCGCGATCCCGAGTATCTCGCGCAGCTCATCGCCGACAACAACGTCACGACTGCGCACTTCGTGCCGTCGATGATGGCGGTGTTCGTTGCGTCTGATTCCGCTGATCAGGCCACCAGTTTGCGGATGGTCTTCGCCTCTGGTGAAGCCCTGCCCTCGAACACTGCGCAAAAGCTGCGTCAGCTCATCCCGGGCGTGAAGGTGCACAACCTCTATGGCCCGACGGAAGCCGCGGTCGACGTCACGTTCCACGAGGTCACCGACCAGGACACGGCAAGCGTGCCGATCGGTGCACCCGTCTGGAACACCGGGCTGCGCGTCCTCGACGCACGCCTGCAGCCGGTTCCCGTCGGCGTTCCGGGTGAGCTCTACCTGACGGGTGTGCAGCTGGCACGCGGATACGTCGGTCGCCCGGACCTCACGAGCGACCGCTTTGTGGCCGACCAAAACGGCACGCGTATGTACCGCACGGGTGACCTCGTGCACTGGCTTCCGAACGGGGAAGTGGAGTACATCGGCCGTACCGACTTCCAGGTCAAACTGCGTGGTCTGCGGATCGAACTCGGCGAGATCGAAGAGGCGCTCCACCGGCACGAAACAGTCGCTCAAGCTGCGGTGATCGTCCGCACGGACGGTCCGGCGGACGCTCTCGTCGGCTACGTCGTCGGCGAACCCGGTACGGCTCCCAACCCGGAAACTCTGAAGAGCTTCATCGCGGAATCCGTTCCGGAGTACATGGTCCCGGCCGTGATCATGGTCCTCGACGCACTTCCGCTGAACGCGAGCGGCAAGCTCGACCGCAAGGCGCTGCCCGCGCCGGCGGTCGAACGGAAGCCCTACCGCGCACCGGTCGGGGAGACCGAAACGGCGATCGCCGAGATCTTCGCCCAGCTTCTGGGTATGGAGCGCGTCGGCGCTGACGACTCGTTCTTCGCCCTCGGTGGAGACTCGATTCTCTCGATCCAGCTCGTCGCCCGCGCACGTGCTCGCGGCATCGTCTTCACACCGCGGGAAGTTTTCGAGCAGAAGACGATTCAGGGACTCGCGCTCGTTGCCCGCCACGGCGACGAAGCCGTCGAAGTTCTCGCTGAGCTCGAGGGCGGCGGCGTCGGCGAGATCCTCGTCCCGCCGGTCGTCCGCCACATGCTCGGCTGGGGTGGCAGCCTCGACCGCTTCATCCAGTCGCTCGTTCTCGAGACCCCGGCCAACGCGACGAGCGAGCAGGTCCTCGAGGTCGTGACCGCAGTCGTGAAGCGCCACGACGTCCTGCGGTCTCGGTTCACCACCGACCCGCAGACGTGGGAGACGCTCCCGTTCGACGACTTCGACGTGTCGCGCCTTCTCCACACAGTGACGGTCGAAGGCGATTTGGAAGCCGTCGCCCGTCGTGAATTCGCCGCCGCCGTCGACCGACTGAAGCCGGCGGACGACATCGTCGCGCAGTTTGTGTGGCTCGACGTCAAGGACGCTCCGGGCCGGATGCTCGTCATCATCAACCACCTCGCGATCGACGGCGTCTCATGGCGCATCCTCGTGCCGGACTTCGTCAAGGCCGGGCTCTTGGTTCTCGCTGGTCAGGAACCCGCGCTCGATCCGGTCGGTACTTCCTACCGGCGCTGGTCGTACGCGCTCGCGGAAAAGGCGACGACCCCGCACCTCACCGATCAGATCAACATCTGGCGCGAGATGTCGCTCGCCACGGATCCGCTCATCGGCTCACGCGACTTCGACGCCGAACTCGACCTCGCCCCGACCGCGAAGTCGATCTCGGTCTCCGTCGATGCGGCAGTCACCCGCGCGCTGCTGACCAACGTTCCCGCGGCCTTCCACGGTGGTGTCAACGACGGTCTGCTGTCGGCGCTGGCGCTCGCCGCGTCGGTGTGGCGCCTGCGTCGAGGCATCGACGAGCGGTCGCTGCTCGTTCAGCTCGAAGGCCACGGCCGCGAAGAGCAGCTCGTCCCCGGTGCCGACGTCTCGCAGACCATCGGTTGGTTCACGACCGTGTTCCCGATGTGGTTCCGCTACCCGGACGTCGATCCCGAAGCGGCCTTGCGCGGCTCGGCACGCGACCTCGACCGGCTCGTCAAGAACGTCAAGGAACGTCTGCTGTCCGCGCCGGACAACGGCATTGGCTACGGCATTCTGAGCCACCTCAACGACTCGACCGCCGAGCTGCTCGCGAATCCGGCACGTCCGCAGATCGCGTTCAACTACCTCGGCCGGACCGGCGAAGCGGGAGCCGAAGCATCCTCCGGTCTCGGTTGGCTGCCCGCGGCGGACCAGCTCGGCCTCACCGCGGAGACGGACCCTGACCGTCCGGTCGCGGCCCTCGTCGACATCAACGCCATCGTCACCGGTGACACGCTGTCCGCGACGTTCGCCTATGCGACCGAGGTCGTCGAAGAGCGCGACGCTCAGGAGTTCGCCGACCTGTGGGCGCAGGCGCTCACGGCGATCGCGGAGCACGCGCAGCGGCCGGACGCGGGCGGTCACACGCCGTCCGACTTCCCGCTCGTGCGCGTCTCACAGAACGACGTCGACTCCCTCGAGAGCCGTTTCGGTCAGCTCGCGAATGTGTGGTCGCTGTCGCCGCTGCAGCTGGGCTTCGTGTTCCATAACGTCCTCGCCGGTGGTGGCACGGACGTCTACACGACGCAGGTCATCATCGAACTCGAAGGCGTCGTGGATTCGGCGCGCCTGCGCACTGCGGCGTCCGCGCTGCTGCGTCGCTACCCGAACCTGCGTGCCGGGTTCACGGTCACGCCAGACGGTGCCCCGGTGCAGGTCGTGGCGCACGACGTCGTGGAGATGCCGTGGCGCGACCTCGACCTGTCACAGGAGCCGGACCCGGCCGCTGCGGCACGCCAGTTCGCGGCAAACGACCAGGCGGCCGGCTTCGACCTGGCGAACCCGCCGCTGCTGCGGTTCACGCTGATCACGCTGGGTGACGGCAAGTTCCAGCTGGTGCTGACGAACCATCACATCGTGCTCGACGGTTGGTCGCTGCCGTTGCTCATGAAGGACATGCTCATCGTCTACGCGACCCGCGGTGACGACAGCGTCCTGGCGCCGGTCCGTCCGTTCGGCGACTACCTCCGCTGGCTGTCGTCGCGCGACGAGGCGACCTCCCGCGAAGCGTGGGCCAAGTCCCTCCTCGAACTCGGGGAGCCGACGCACATCACCTCGGGCGGCGGCGGCGAGCCGGGCCACAAGGCGTTCACGATCGATGCCGACACCACTGTGAAAATCGGTGAATTGGCACGCCAGATCGGTGTCACGGCCAACACGATCGTGCAAGCCGCGTGGGGTCTGTTGGTGGCACGCCTGACCGGCCGCTCCGACGTGCTCTTCGGCGCCACGGTGTCGGGTCGTCCGGCCGAGCTCGCGGGTGTCGAGGCCATGGTCGGAATGTTCATCAACACGATTCCGGTCCGCGTGCGCATCGACGAGGACGAGACGGTCGCCGACCTGCTGCGCCGCGTCCAGGGCGAGCAGGCCGACCTCATGGATCACCACCACCTCGGTCTCACGACGATCGCCGCGGCGGCGAATACCGAGATCTCGATCGACACCCTCATCGCGTTCGAGTCGTACCCGATCGACCGCGAGGGTCTCGCGGCGGAATCGGCGTCGATCGACGGCCTCATGCTGACCGGTGTCCGCCCGAACAACGACACGCACTTCCCGCTGACTCTCATGGTCGAGCCGGGGCAGGAGCTCGTCTTCACCGCGACGTACCAGTCCGAGGCGATCACGGCCGAGGCCCTCGACACCGTGATCGAACGATTCCAGATGATCGTCGGAAAGCTAGTCGACCAGCCGGAATCGCGCATTGACGCGATCACTCTCGTTGCCGATGGTGACGTCGAGGTGCTGCTGTCGCAGACCGGTCCAGGCGAAGTCGTTCCGCGCACGCTGCCGCAGATCCTCGACGACGCGGTCCGGGCGAACCCGGACGGTCAGGCGATCTCGAACGCCGGCCGGACGTTGACCTATCGGGAAGCCGACGAGCTCACCAACCGGCTTGCCCGGCACCTCATCGCGCGGGGGATCGGTCCGGAGGACCGGGTCGCAGTGGGCATCACGCGATCGGCGGATTCGGTGCTCGCCGAGTGGGCCATCACGAAGACGGGTGCGGCGTTCGTCCCGGTCGACCCGCGGTACCCCGAAGACCGCATTGCGCACATGGTCAACGACTCCGGCTCGGTCGTCGGTCTGACGGTCCAGGCGGCGAAGTCCCAGTTGCCGGAATCGGTCGAGTGGATTTCGATCAACGATCTGGATCTGCAGGACTTGTCCGCCGACACGATCACCGACGCCGAACGCGTTCGCCCGCTTCGCCTCACGAACACGGCGTACGTCATCTACACCTCGGGATCGACGGGTCTGCCGAAGGGCGTCCTCGTCTCGCACACGGGTCTTGGATCGTTCACGGACGCGCAGCGCGACAGCTACCGCGTCACGTCGGATTCGCGAGTGCTGCATTTCGCGTCGCCGAGCTTCGATGCCTCGGTTCTCGAGATGCTGTTCGCGCTCGGTGCCTCGGCGTGCCTGGTGATCGTCCCGACCGACGTCTTCGGCGGTAGCGATCTCGCGGATGCGCTGCGCACAGAGCGCGTCACGCATCTGTTCATGACTCCCGCGGCGCTCGCTTCCGTCGACCCCACCGGGATCGACGACCTTCGCGTGCTGGCCATCGGTGGCGAGGCGTACTCGCCCGAGCTCGTTCGCCGTTGGGGTGACACTCGGGACTTCTTCAACGTCTACGGGCCGACCGAAGCGTCCATGGTCACGAACATCGGTGATCCGGTTCGGCCGGGTGACCCGCTGACGATCGGTCAGCTCGTCCGTGGAGTCTGGGCTCGCGTCCTCGACCACCGTCTCCGGCCGGTTCCGGTCGGTGTTCCGGGTGACCTGTACCTGACCGGTCCGCAGTTGGCGCGCGGCTACCACGAGCGATTCGGCCTGACGGCGGGCAAGTTTGTCGCAGACCCGTTCGCAGCCGACGGATCGCGGATGTACCAGACCGGTGACGTCGTGAAATGGACGCCGGACTGGCGTCTGGACTACGTCGGACGTTCGGACTTCCAGGTCAAGATCCGCGGCTTCCGCGTCGAACTCGGTGAGATCGACAGCGTCTTCATGGCGCACTCGTCGGTCGACCTCGCGGCGACGATCGCGCACAAGTCGAGCACCGGAGCAGCCGCCCTGGTGACCTATGTGGCGGGCGTTCCCGGACACACCCCGAACGCTGCGGAACTGCGCTCGTTCGTTGCGGAACGGCTTGCCCCGCACATGGTTCCGGCGTCGATCATGATCCTCGACGAGATCCCGCTGAACCCGTCCGGCAAGCTCAATCGCGCAGCGCTTCCGGAGCCCACGTTCACCGCGGCCGAATACCGGGCACCGTCGACACCGACCGAAGAAGCCATCGCGGCCGCCTTCGCCGAGTCGCTCGGGGTCGAGCGGGTCGGTGCCGATGACGACTTCTTCGAGCTCGGCGGCAACTCGCTGCTCGCCGTCGACGCCCGCAGCCGGATCGCGGAGCGGCTCGGACTCGACCTTCGGCTGCAGTTGTTCTTCACCGCACCCACGGTCGCCGAACTCGCGGCTCGAATCGATGCCGGCGACGCGGAAGCGACCGCCGACGAAGGGCTCAGCGTCGTGCTGCCGTTCCGCACGACGGGATCACGTGAGCCGCTGTTCTGTATCCACCCGGCCGTCGGCCTTTCGACGATGTACGCGGCGCTCATCCCGTACGTCGACGCCGACAGGCCGCTCTATGGTGTCCAGACGCCGGGGATCTTCGAGCCCGAGTATGCGTACGCGACGCTCGAGGAAGTGGCGGCACGCTATGTCAGCGAGATCCGTCGCGTTCAGCCGGAGGGTCCGTACCACCTGCTCGGTTGGTCGCTCGGTGGCGCGATCGCGCACGAGATGGCCGTCCAGCTGCAGGCCGCCGGCGCAGAGGTAGGGACGCTCATCAGCCTCGACTCACGCCATCACATCAATCCGGAGGACATCTACTCGTTGATTCGCACGGGCCTCGCAGGCGCCGGCGTGGACATCGGCGACGAGAATCTCGCGGAGATGACGGACGAGCGGGCCGAGGAGCTCTTCGCGGCTCTCGATGCGGCGTCCCTGTCGCTCAACGTCGCCCACGTGAAGGGGCTGTTCAAGGCGGCGTTGCGCAACGTGGAGCTGCTCAACGAGTTCACGCCGAACACGGTCGAGGGCGACTTCGTCTTCGTGGGCGCGGGTGCGGATCCGTATGACGTCAGCGACGGTGCGACGGTGTGGGGTCCATATGTCGTGGGGACGGTGGAGGACCTGCAGGTGCCGTTCGCGCACGACCAGCTCTTCTTCCCGGAAGCGCTGGCGGCGTGGGCACCGCGGTTGAACGACTGGCTGGGGTAGCCGGGCTAGCCGAAACGGCCATTCAACCTGTCAGGTGAGTTGGCCGTGGGAGACGCTCAGCGGATTACTTGGCCGCAGCGTTCTGGTAACCCTTGATCGCCGGTCGGAACGCGAGTATCAGCAGGCCTGCCGACCACAGCAGCGACTTGATGAGCGGCTCACTGAGATCGCCGATGTACCGGCTGTCGGACAGAGCGCGCATGGCATTGATCGCACACGACACGGGCTGGTTCTCGACGACCGGCTGCAGCCACTGCGGGTAGGCCATAAGTGGTACGAAACCGGTGTTGAAAAACATCAGCAGCGTCGTGAGGACCATCGCGAGCCCGATGATGTTCTCGCCGCTCGAGGCGGTCGCCAGGGCGGTCAACGCGAGCGTGAAGCTGAGTCCGAACCCGATCGGAATCAGCGTCATCGCAATCGCTGCCTCCCAACCCTTTTCGAACTGGAAGCCCAGCAGGTAACCCATGCTGATCATCAGCCCGACGGTGACGGCGATGCGGAGAGCTTCGGCGGTGAGCCGGCCGAGGAGGTCTGCTCCGCGGTGCATCGGGAGCGTTGCGAACCGGCTGACGAGCCCGATCTTTTGGTCGGTCATGAGGGCGATCGCGCTGATCGAAGCGCCCGACATCGCGCCCACAATCGCCATCATGGGAACGGTTCCGAAGATCGCACGCTGGCCGGTGATGACCGCCTTCGCGTCGATCGAGTCGCCGAGGACGACCCGGAACATGAGCAGCATGATCGCGGGGTAGATGAGCGCCTGCCCGATCGCGGTCGGATGCTTGCGCCACCGCGTCAGGATGCGCTGCGTGTGCAGGAGGCTCTGGCTGAACAGAGCGCGCATCGAACGCTCGTCAGGCGCATTGCCTTCGGGGAGCGTGATGGCGCCGAGGGGGCTGATGGAAGTGGTCACGACTTGCGGCCTCTCGCCCAGATGGCCAGCGGGAGGAAGGCCACGAACATGCCGACGAGCCAGGCGAGGCCAGGCCACATCGCGCTGAAAGTCGGGTGCGCAGAAGCGAGTTCACGCAGCGCGGCGGACAGCTGGGACACCGGCTGGACCCGCACGAACGGACGGATCCACGCGGGGAAGCCGCCCTCGGGCACGAAACCGGTCGACAGCATGCCGAAGATGAGAACCGGCAGCGTCATCGTCTGGCCGACGACCGCGACGCTGCGCGAGTAGTTGCCCAACGCGTCCGCGCCGAGCGACAGCACAAAGGCGGTGCCCAGGGCGATTCCGATGAAGCCGAGCGTGCCGAGCACACCACCGTGGAAGCGGAATCCGACGAAGTATCCGTAGACAATCGCAGCGCCGATCGACAGCGCCGATTTCAGCAGACCCGAGACGAGATTCGCCATGAGCGGGGCGATCCGGGACAGCGGCATCGTGTGCAGGCGCTCGGTGAGGCCGGAACTGGCCTCGATCGCGGCCTGCTGGGCCACCGAGATCATCGTGAACGACGCGGTCTGCAGCACGATGATCGGCATGACGAACTGGCCGTAATTGATGCCGGACATGATCCAGCTCAGCGGCAGGTAGTAGCCGGCGGTGAAGATCAGCGGCGCGATCACCGAGTAGGTCCACGCCCACTGGATGATGATCGTCCGGATGTTCCGTTCGAGCAGCGCGCTGAACTGATTCAGCGTCGTCGGGGTGGGCGCCGGCTTCCGGATGACCGAAAGGTCGACCTGGGCGATCGTCATGAAATGCTTCCGTGCCCGGTGATCGACAGGAACACGTCATCGAGCGACGGGCGGCGTAAGGCGATGTCCGCCAAGCGGATTTCCGCCTTGTGCAGGCGACCGACGGCCTCGGCGAGCGTTCCAGCGCCGTCGGGCGCGGGGATCGAGATCCGGTCCGGGGCGTCCTCGTCGGTGGCGAGGGCAGCAGGCATGAGTTCGCCGAGGGCGGCGACGGCGGCCTCGCGGTCACCCGGCACCAGAAGGACCACCTCGCAGTAACTCTCGCCGGTGCGTTCCTTGAGTTCGGCGGCGGTACCGGACGCGATGACGGTGCCTTTGTCGATGACGATGATGTTGTCGCTGAGGATGTCGGCCTCTTCGAGGTACTGCGTGGTCAGCAGCACCGTGATGCCTTCGTTCTTGAGACCTTCGACGAGTGCCCACACCGTCTGGCGGCTACGCGGGTCGAGACCCGTGGTCGGCTCGTCGAGGAACACGACGTCCGGCCGGACGACGAGGCCGCACGCGATGTCGATCCGGCGGCGCATACCGCCCGAGTAGGTGCCGACCATGCGGTCCGCGGCAGCTTTGATGTCGAACGCGTTGATGAGGTCGTCGGCCTGCTGGCGGGCCGCCTTCTTGCCGAGCCCAGACAGGCGGCCGAAGAGTTCGAGGTTCTGGCGTCCGGTCAGGATGTCATCGAGCGCGGCGTACTGGCCGGTCATCATGATCGAGCGGCGTACCTGCGCGGCCTCGGTGACGACGTTGTGTCCCGCGACGAACGCCTCACCGGAATCCGGCGTGAGCAGCGTGGAAAGCACTTTGACCATCGTCGTCTTGCCTGCGCCGTTGGGTCCGAGTACACCGAGAACGGTGCCGGGCTTCGCCTCGAAGCTGATGCCCTGGAGGGCGTGGACGTCGCCGAAGGATTTGTGCACGTCGGAGACGAGGACTCCATGATTCGAATTCGGCATTGACCTCTGGACCTGTGCTTGGTGGAATACGCCGGCGCAACGCCGACTAGTGAAACCATATCGTTGAATTTTGCGACATCAGGAACGAGACCTCACGCTAAAGAGGTCTCGGTACGGTCGCGAGCCAGTCGGGTCGGCACACAGAGTCAGGGTTTCGATGGGGTTGACAGGTCAGCTGTCGTTTTGGGATGCCTCCGCGTATCACCAGGGTCGACTTGGGGATTCGGTTGATTGGTGGGCATTCTGGACGTTCGAGGGCACCCCGGGGAGGGACGCGGTCGACGCCCATCTGGAGTCTCGCCTGCCGTCGCTCGCGGCGATGCGCCGCCGGATCGTCGAACTTCCGGGCCACGTCGATCGGCCCTATTGGGTGACGGACGCCACTCCGCTGAGTGAGCTGGTCACGCACATCGACGCCGAGTCGATGGACTGGACGACCTGTATGGACACGGTCGGCAAGATGTTGGCGGCGCCGCTCGACAGTCGAAAGACGGCCTGGAAGCTCTATGTCTTCCACGGGGTGACCGGCTGTCCGCACACCGCGGGACCGGCCACCTTCGTTGCCGGCCACATCTCGCACACGATGATGACCGGCAGCGCCTTCCCATCGATGACGAAGGCACTCTTCGCAGACGGAGAGGAGGTCTTGGTCGACGGCTTGCCAGAAGCTCGTAGCAAGGCACTCTCGCCGCTGAGCGCTCTGGCGCGCAGTGTTGCGGCACCCTTCAAGCTCGTTCCGTTCAGCGTTCGCCTGGCCAAGACGAAGCGGACCGCCCCACCCGCGACTGCAGGTGCCGCCGAGGTCGCGCAGACGTACCAGGCACCGACCTACGATCTGCCACCCGGCGGGGGCGACCGCACGCTTCGGTTCATCGAAATCCCGACGAACCAGCTTCGCGGTAGCTCCACGACCGTGACCGTCGGCGCACTGACCGCCGTTTCGAAGGCCATGCAGACATTCGCGGAACGGGAGAGCGGCGAGCCGATGACCCAGGTGCTGAGCAACGTCGTCGTCGCCGTGCCAGACGCCGACCACATGGGCGTCAACCGGCTCGGTTACTCGATGCTCAATCTCCGGGGCGATCTCGAGGACCTCAAAGCACGCTCGGCCGAAATCGCCGCGTCTCTCGCGACTGCTCGCGACCGGATCGCCGATCCGGCTCGCGCCGCAGCGGATGTGGTCCAGGGCAGAGTTCCATTCCTGCTCTACCGCATGGCCTCGGCGATCGGTCGCAAGCGCACCCTCGCCGCGGTGCGCCCCTATGACGAGCGGCTCTACACCGCGCTGACGAGTCTTGTCGTGAGCCCAGCCGGCTGCGCTGTCGCGGGCGCTCCGATGACGATGCTCAGTGTCTACCAGGGCGGCTCGATGGGCCTGACGCACTCGACGTGCGGCTCGAAGGAGTCGGTCACCATCGCGACGGTGGCACAGCGCGGCGTTATCAGCGACATCGACCAATACGCCGCCGACCTCCAGGCCGCAGCCGTGGAGGTCGGTAAGGCGCTGAACAGCTGACCTAGTTTCGCACCCAGCGCTTGCGGTGCGTCCAACCCACGAGGTCGAACCGCCAGCGGAACGGCCACGTGTGATGGACGGTGTTCACCAGCACGGAACCGATACCGACGACGTCCTCATGCTCGGACAACAGAGCCTGCTGCTGGCGCAGCGGAGCGCGGAAGAACGAGTCGAACGTCGCGGCGGACTGGTCATTGGTGAGGCGGCCGATGCCGGCGAGCCCGCGCATCCGCATCCAGTAGACGAGGCGAGCCCGAGTCGTCCACAGGGCGCGCGCGGGGTCGGTGTCGGACAAGATCGCTTCGACGACACGGTCGGCCATCCGGAGCGAATGCGCCGCGCTGTAGCCCGTGCAGGGGTGCATCAGGCCGCCGCGAGCGCCGTACGGAAACACCTCGCCCTTGTGTCGAATCGGGGGAGGCGCCTGGTCGAGCGCGTAGTGGCACGACTCGGCTTCCTCCTCGCCGTTGAGATGCACGCCGTTGGCCTCGAGTCGGCTGATGACGCGGCGCCGAAGTTCGGTCTGGCTCAGGCCACCCGGGATGCCTTGGCACACCTCTTCGAACAGGACGGTGCCGTCGCCGATCGGAACGGCGTAGAGGAACGACGGCGGATCGGCGTTCGTGGTGCCGTTCTGCAGACGCCAGTCGATGAGCACACATTCACCCGGCGGAACGAACGGGGCAGCCACGTCGGCATCGACGAAGATGCCGTGGGCCCAGGCCGCGGGCCGCTTGCCGGGAGCAGGGAGACCACGCGCGTCGATCACGACGCGTGCCGCGATCTCGGTACCGCCGGCGAGACGCACGGTATCGGGCGTGATGTCGACGGCCCGGTCGGCGTAGACCGTCGCGCCGTCGAGCGTCAGGGTCTTGAACAGCTCGGCCTTGTCGAGCATCGCGTACGGCCGATCCACGATCCGCAGATTGGGCGTGTAGACGATCGGCTTCGCGACCTCGACGGCCACCACCTGGGACGGAACCCAATCGGGGAGTTCATCGGTCCACGCACCATAGGTCGGTGCCCACAGCCGGTCCGGGCGCGGATCGACCACCGCGACGCGAAGCCCGGCTGTGGTGCAGCGGTGCGCGAGGCCCCGGCCGGCTGGGCCGAGGCCGACCACGCAGACGTCGAACATCAAGCCGGAGTGACCCACGTCGTGATCTGGGCGCGGACGACTTCCCGGCCGTCCTTGTTGGTGATCGAGATCGGGACGACGAGGTCGGTGCCCTCGGTGATCGCGTCGAAGTCGGGAACCTCGTCGAGCTTGGCCACGGCACGCAGCGCCGAGTCGGCCTTGGCTAGGTACTCGACCGTCATGCCCTTCGGGATCCAGCGGTGCGTGGTCGGCACGGTGGCCTCGCACAGCATGCCCATGGCGATTTCGGCGAGGTTGCAGCACGCGATCGCGTGGAACGTACCGATGTGGTTCTTCACACCGAGCCAGTCCGGCGCGGTGACCTCACACAGGCCCGGCTCCATACGGACGACGTTCGGGACGACCGTGCCGAAGTACGGAACGCGAGCGACCATGCCCAGCGAGAACAGCGCCTGCCCGAACCGGTTCTTCGGCAGCTTCTTCCAGCCCTTGTAGGTGGCGGTTTCGTTTGTCACGGCCGTAACTCTACTCAGCCGAAGGATGCCAGGTTAGAGGCGCGGGCAGGGCTGGACGTGCTTGGTCGCGTAGTGCGGATCGAGCGCTTTCATCACGAGCCACAACGCGCTCGGATTGATGGGCATCTGGTTGTGCGTCGGAGTTGCCGTGGCGCACGTGGTCTGCAGCAGGATGTTCTGCACTTCGGGTCCGACCAGGAAGCTGCTTGTGAACGGCGTGATCGTCTGGTCGTACAGCGTCGCGATCACGGTGTAGTGGACACCCGGCTCCGTTTCGCCGCCGGCGTTGAGGGCCTTGATGAACGCCGACTGGTAGGCCTGCTGCTCGAGCGCGACGTTCATGAGTCCGTCGGTGCTGATACCGCCGAGTGCGCTGAGTACCTCGCCGACTTGCGCGCCCAGGTTGTAGGTGCCGTGGTTGCTCGGTGACAGTGCGACGAGAGAGTTGACCTTGTTTCGCTCCGGATGATCTGGGTCTGCGCCACCGTAGTTCTTCATGTAGAGACGCGGCATCATCCCGCCCTGGGAGTGACCGACGATGTCGACCTGCCGCGCCCCCGTTGCCGTTCGCACGGCGTCGACGAACGCGCCGAATTCGCGGGCCGATTCGTTGAGGTCCGCGGTGCCGTAGATGGTGTCATCCGGGGTAGGGCCCGGCTCGGCGGCACCGTAGTTGAGGGCGAAGACGCAATAGCCTTCGTGCTTGAGCATCGGTGAGAGCGTCTTCCACATCGCCATGCGGCCGCCAGTGCCATGCGCGAGGATCACCGGGCGAGGGTGGGCAGCGGTTGGCTTGCAACTCCAGTCGTTGGCGCCGGGGGGTGCTTCGCCCATGTTCGCGTAGGCGGCCGGCGCAGCCGATGCTGAGCTCGGCCACAGCAAAGCCGCGACTGCACACAGCACTGCAGTCACACCGGGTTTCCGTGATCGCCCAAACATTCGGTTCAGCGTCCTCTCGGCATCGTTGCCTCGTCGGTTTCGGGTGGCGGTTCTCAGATAGCTCCCAGTAATCGGAAGCTATCTGTCGGCTACCCCTGGAGGCCCGGCGGCACGGTCACGCGGAGGCTGCGGTTTGGTTGGGATCCGGTATCGGTGCTCGTCGGAACACGCTCTAGGCTGATGCGGTCCGGACATTCCGGTCACGCGGAGTACGAGGTCGCCGGTGGCATCTGTGCAGGTGGACGCCCCTAGCGGACCGATTTCGCCGTCTCGTATGTTCGCCGACCTCGTCGACACCGACCTACGCTATTTCGCTTCGGCCGCCGCGGTGTCGACCGCCGCCGGGTACACGCTGGCCGTCATGCCCGGTCTGCAGGATCTGCCGGCTGGATGCGTCGGCACGAGCGTCGATACCGGAACCACGGACGTGCACGCCGTCATCGATGACTTCGAGCAACGGGTGCGCGCCGCAGATGCGGCTCTGTTCCGGCTCTACGTCGACTCGGAAAGTCCGTCCTGAACAGCACGATGGTCGCGCGGGGCTATGCACTTCGTGAGGAATTGGTTCTCGTTCGGCAGCCGTCGCCGGAGCGATCGAGCATCGAGCTTCACGAGGTCCTGACCGAGGATCAGTGGGCGATCAAGGAGGCAGTGGACGCGGCTTCCACCGAGAAGCCAGACGGCCACCACGGTGCCTCGCAGCAATGGATCGAGCTCGAACGTCGAAAGTGGGTCACCGGCGACGTGCGATTCTTCGTCGCCGACCTCGATGGCCATACCTGCGGATCGGTCGGGTTGATGACCGCCGGATCCGTGTACCGGCTCAAGAACCTGCTGGTCGAGCCTGCGTGGCGTCGCCGGGGGATTGCCTACGAAGTCTGCATCGCGTTGGCGGGTCTCGCCGCCGATGAAGGATTCGCGCTCGGCGCCTTCGCGATCGCGGGGACTGCGGGATCGCGCGTCTACCGACGTGCGGGGTTCCGGCGGATCGGGTCCGTGTGGGAGTTGTGCAAGGAAGTCCGGCGAGGTGAACTGCGGTCGGCGTCGGTCACCCGGATGTAGATCGCATCGCCGCGACGCGTGCGCGGGTGACGCGCTTGACCAACGCAGTCTTGAGAGCTCTGTTCACCCGACTGCCGGCTTCGGCGCCGGCGAGCGCGATTTCGACCGGGCGGTTGCGGTGACGGCTGTTCGTCAGCGCAATCCGAAGGCGCCACAGGGCGTCCGGGTCGACGAACTGCCGAAACGGCAGGCGAGCGATGTCGAGGACGCCGATGTGCGAAGGCAACGTCGCGCAGCGACCACCGGCGGACCGGATCGAGATCGCTGTCCGCACACATTTGAGGCACTCGCCGCAGTTGAGTTGCTCCCCGCTTCTCTCCCAGCAGACGCGTAAGTGACTCATCGCGACCTCGTCGTCAACCAGTGTCACGACCTTGTCGTGGCGTCGACTCGGGCCGCCATCGTGAATGATGCGCATCCGCGAACTCGACCACAGCGGATCGAGCGCCTCAGCGCTTCCCCACGCCACCTGGTCTTCGGTCGAGTAGGACGAGGGGATGTAGATCGTGTGCAGATGATCGCTCAGCAGGTGCGCCACGTGCGCCATCGCGACACCGTGAAAGTGGTAACCCCAATCGAGCGCATGGGGGCCGCCCAGTTTCCGCAGATCTGCCGAAACCACGATCAGCTGCTTGCCCATCGCCGCGGCGGCCGCGCGGGCGTTGTCGACACTGCGTTGTGCATGCCCGACCTCGGCGACGCTGATGTCGAAGCCGGTGACGAAGATGAGGTGCGTGATCTGGTCGGCATGACGATGCGCGGTGAAGAACGAGTCGACACCGCCGCTGAAGAATGAGCCGATGCCGCGTCCGTCGGTGACGGCGGGTTCGGCACCGGCCGGCGGCAATCCGACAATGTCCAGGTCGGGCCACCACGCGTGCAGAACCTCTTGCGCGCGCACCGCGTTGGCGACGAAGGTCGGCGAGGGCGCGGAGTTCGATTCGATCTCCGAACCCGTCCGCATGGCGACGGGAATGGCCAACGGGAGCCACGCGTCGGCGTGGTTGGCGAGCGTGACGTTGGCCGTCGTGGTCAGGTGAAAGTCGATGCCGCGGGACCGCAACTGAGCGGTTGCTGCCATGCTGGTGCCGCCGATCAGGTCAAGCCGGACGGAGCGCATCGGCCGATCGTAGACCGGATTTGAACTCAAAGCCGCGACGGGGCATACTGTTCAGGTTGCCTGCGCCACGGTTACGCCGAAAGTCAGGCAGACAAGCATTACCCGCCCAGGGAACAGCTATGTTCCACGGGAGCGACACGCCCGACCGCGTGTACCGGTGAACCATGACAGCTGAACAGCGGCACAGGCCGATACGGATTCATTCCGCGCGCGCCCTACCTGCTATTCAGCAATGCGGTCATCTCGACCGCACCACAGACGGCTGGAAGAAGAGGACTAAGCGTGGCGGGACAGAAGATCCGCATCAGGCTCAAGGCCTATGACCACGAGGCGATCGACGCGTCAGCGCGAAAGATCGTCGAGACGGTCACCCGTACGGGTGCCCGCGTGGTTGGCCCGGTGCCGCTGCCCACTGAAAAGAACGTGTACTGCGTTATCCGCTCGCCGCACAAGTACAAGGACTCGCGCGAGCACTTCGAAATGCGCACTCACAAGCGCCTGATCGACATCCTCGACCCCACGCCGAAGACCGTTGACGCTCTCATGCGCATCGACCTTCCGGCCAGTGTCGACGTCAACATTCAGTGAGTGTGGAGCAGATGACTGACAATAAGACTCGCCCTGAAAAGGGCATCCTGGGGACGAAGCTCGGTATGACCCAGGTCTTCGACGCGAACAACCGCGTCGTGCCGGTCACCGTAGTGAAGGCCGGTCCGGCCGTCGTCACCCAGATCCGTACCAACGAGGTCGACGGCTACAGCGCGATCCAGCTCGCGTTCGGCGCGATCGACCCGCGCAAGGTCAACAAGCCGGTCAGCGGACACTTCGCCAAGGCTGGTGTGACCCCGCGTCGCACGATCATCGAACTCCGTGTTGCCGACGCCTCGCAGTACGAGGTTGGCCAGGAGCTCACCGCTGATGTTTTCGCGGACGGCGCATTCGTCGACGTCACCGGAACCAGCAAGGGTAAGGGCTACGCCGGTGTCATGAAGCGTCACGGCTTCAAGGGACAGGGTGCGGCACACGGTGCACAGGCTGTGCACCGTCGCCCCGGTTCGATCGGTGGCTGCTCTACCCCGGGTCGTGTTTTCAAGGGCGTCCGCATGGCCGGCCGCATGGGTAACGACCGTGTCACCACGCAGAACCTCACCGTCCACAAGGTGGACGTGGAGAACGGTCTGCTCCTCATCAAGGGTGCGATCCCGGGCCGCAACGGCGGCGTCGTGATCGTCAAGAGCGCCGTGAAGGGTGGTGCGCACGCATGAGCACTATCTCTCTGAACGTCAAGGCTCCCGGCGGCAAGACCGAGGGCACTGTCGAACTCCCCGCTGAGATCTTCGACGTGACCGCGAACATCCCGCTGATGCACCAGGTCGTCGTGGCTCAGATGGCTGCGGCTCGCCAGGGCACCCACTCCACGAAGACTCGTGGCGAGGTCTCCGGTGGTGGTCGCAAGCCGTTCAAGCAGAAGGGCACCGGCCGCGCCCGTCAGGGTTCGACCCGCGCTCCGCAGTTCGTCGGCGGTGGAACCGTCCACGGCCCGCAGCCGCGTGACTACACGCAGCGCGTGAACAAGAAGATGAAGGCCGCCGCTCTTCGCGGTGCGCTTTCGGACCGTGCACGCAACGAGCGCATCCACGTCATCACCGAGATCGTGGCTGGCCAGACCCCGAAGACGAAGGACGCCAAGACCTTCCTCGCGGAGCTGACCGACCGCAAGAAGACCCTGCTCGTCATCGGCCGCGAGGACCTCGCCGGCTGGAAGAGCGTGTCGAACCTGCAGGAAGTGCACGCGATCGCTCCGGACCAGCTGAACACCTACGACGTGCTGTACAGCGACGACGTCGTGTTCTCGGTCGAGGCGCTCAACACCTTCCTGCACGGCCCGGCTGAGGCAGCCCAGGAGGAGAGCAAGTGACCACGATCGCCGACCCGCGCGACATCATCCTCGCTCCGGTCATCTCCGAGAAGTCCTACGGACTGATCGAGGAAGGTACCTACACCTTCCTGGTTCACCCGGACTCGAACAAGACGCAAATCAAGATCGCCATCGAGAAGATCTTCGGCGTCACGGTGACCAGCGTGAACACCGCAAACCGTCAGGGCAAGCGCAAGCGCACCAAGGCTGGCTACGGCACCCGTAAGTCGACCAAGCGTGCGCTCGTGACCCTGTCGGCAGACAGCAAGCCGATCGAGATTTTCGGAGGGCCGGGTAACTAATGGCTATTCGTAAGTACAAGCCGACTACCCCGGGTCGTCGTGGCTCGAGCGTCTCGGACTTCGTCGAGATCACTCGTTCCACTCCTGAGAAGTCACTGCTTGCCCCCAAGCCGAAGACCGGTGGACGTAACGCCCACGGACGCATCACCACCCGTCACATCGGTGGTGGCCACAAGCAGCGCTACCGCATCATCGACTTCAAGCGAGTCGACAAGGATGGTGTTCCGGCCAAGGTCGCGCACATCGAGTACGACCCGAACCGCACCGCTCGCATCGCCCTTCTGCACTACGCAGATGGCGAGAAGCGGTACATCATCGCACCGAAGAACCTCGTTCAGGGTGCACCGATCGAGTCGGGTCCGACCGCGGACATCAAGCCGGGCAACAACCTGCCGCTGCGCAACATCCCGACCGGTACCACCATCCACGCGGTGGAGCTCCGTCCGGGCGGTGGCGCGAAGATGGCTCGTTCGGCCGGCGCTGGCATCCAGCTCCTCGGTAAGGAAGGCACGTACGCGAGCCTCCGTATGCCGTCGGGCGAAATCCGCCGCGTCGACGTTCGCTGCCGCGCCACCATTGGCGAGGTCGGCAACGCCGAGCAGAGCAACATCAACTGGGGTAAGGCCGGCCGTATGCGCTGGAAGGGCGTCCGCCCGACCGTGCGTGGTGTCGTCATGAACCCGGTCGACCACCCGCACGGTGGTGGTGAGGGTAAGACCTCTGGTGGTCGCCACCCGGTCAGCCCGTGGGGTAAGCCGGAAGGCCGCACCCGCAAGCCCAACAAGGCGAGCGACAAGCTCATCACCCGCCGTCGCCGCACCGGCAAGAACAAGCGCTAAAGGAGGAGGTAAGAAATGCCACGCAGCCTTAAGAAGGGCCCGTTCGTCGACGACCACCTCCTCGCGAAGGTGGATGTTCAGAACGAAAAGGGCACCAAGCAGGTCATCAAGACCTGGTCGCGTCGCTCGACGATCCTTCCGGACTTCATCGGTCACACTTTCGCCGTCCACGACGGTCGCAAGCACGTGCCGGTGTTCGTCTCGGACGCGATGGTCGGACACAAGCTCGGTGAGTTTGCGCCGACGCGTACGTTCAAGGGCCACATCAAGGATGACCGGAAGAGCAAGCGTCGATGACTGAAGAACTGTTGAAGGCGCGCGCGACTGCCAAGCATGTCCGCGTCACCCCGATGAAGGCTCGCCGGGTTATCGACCTGGTTCGCGGCAAGTCCGTCGAGGACGCCCTGGCCATCCTGAAGTTCGCCCCGCAGGCAGCTTCGGAGCCGGTCTACAAGGTCGTCGCCTCGGCAGCTGCCAACGCTGAGAACAACCTCGGTGCCGACCCGCGCACCCTGGTGATCACGACGGCGTACGCAGATGAGGGCACCACCCTGAAGCGGTTCCAGCCGCGTGCTCAGGGTCGTGCATTCCGCATCCGCAAGCGCACCAGCCACATCACCATCGAGGTCACCAGCATTCCGAAGGCCGGAAACACCGGTCGTGGGCGTAAGGGAGGGGCTCGCTAGTGGGCCAGAAAATTCACCCGCACGGCTTCCGCCTCGGTATCACCACTGACTGGAAGTCGCGTTGGTACGCGGACAAGCAGTACGCGGAATACGTGAAGGAAGACGTCGCGATCCGCAAGCTCCTCGCCCAGGGCATGGAGCGCGCGGGTATCGCGAAGGTCGAGATCGAGCGCACGCGTGACCGCGTTCGCGTCGACATCCACACTGCACGTCCGGGCATCGTCATCGGCCGCCGCGGTGCGGAGGCCGAGAAGATCCGTGGCTCGCTGGAGAAGCTGACCAAGAAGCAGGTTCAGCTGAACATCATCGAGGTCAAGAACGCTGAGGCTGAGGCTCAGCTCGTGGCCCAGGGTGTTGCTGAGCAGCTCTCGAACCGTGTGGCGTTCCGTCGTGCGATGCGTAAGGCCATCCAGTCGGCCATGCGTCAGCCGAACGTCAAGGGCATCCGAGTCCAGTGCTCGGGCCGCCTCGGCGGTGCGGAAATGTCGCGCAAGGAGTTCTACCGCGAGGGCCGTGTGCCCCTGCACACGCTCCGCGCCGACATCGACTACGGCACCTACGAGGCCAAGACCACCTTCGGCCGTATCGGCGTGAAGGTCTGGATCTACAAGGGTGACATCGTCGGCGGTCGCCGCGAGCTCGCTGCAGCCGCTGCGCCGGCCGGTGGCGACCGTCGTGAGCGTCGCGAGCGTCCGACCCGCCCACGTCGCTCGGGTGCCCAGGGCACCACTGCGACCAGTACTGAAGCTGGCCGTTCGGTGGATGAGGCTCCCGCGACTGAAAGTCAGGAGAGCTAGCCATGCTTATGCCCCGTAGGGTCAAGCACCGTAAGCAGCACCACCCGGACCGTACGGGTGCCGCCAAGGGCGGTACCCAGGTCACGTTCGGTGACTACGGCATCCAGGCTCTGGAGCCGGCTTACATCACCAACCGACAGATCGAGTCGGCGCGTATCGCCATGACTCGTCACATCAAGCGTGGTGGAAAGGTCTGGATCAACATCTACCCGGACCGCCCGCTGACCAAGAAGCCTGCCGAAACCCGAATGGGTTCCGGTAAGGGTTCGCCGGAGTGGTGGGTCGCCAACGTCAAGCCCGGCCGCGTGCTCTTCGAGCTGTCCTTCCCGAACGAGGAGACCGCTCGCGAGGCCATGCGCCGTGCGATCCACAAGCTGCCGTGCAAGTGCCGCATCGTGACTCGAGAGGAGCAGTTCTAATGGCAACGAGCACTACTTCCGCCGGTGAGCTGCGCGAGCTCTCGAACGACGAGCTCACCGCACGCCTCAAGGAGTCGAAGGAAGAGCTTTTCAACCTTCGCTTCCAGATGGCGACCGGTCAGCTCGACAACAACCGCCGTCTGCGCGTTGTGCGCCACGGCATCGCGCGGATCTACACCGTGATGCGCGAGCGCGAGCTCGGTCTGGTTGCACCGGACGGTGACGTCGCATGAGTGATGAAGGAAAGAATGTGACTGAGGTTCGCGGATCCCGCAAGGTTCGGATCGGCTACGTCGTCTCCGACAAGATGCAGAAGACGATCGTGGTCGAGCTCGAGGACCGGGTCAAGCACCCGCTCTACGGCAAGATCATCCGTCGCACCACCAAGGTGAAGGCGCACGACGAGAACGGCATCGCCGGTATCGGCGACCGCGTCGAGCTGATGGAGACCCGTCCGATGTCGGCCACCAAGCGCTGGCGTCTGGTCAACGTGCTCGAGAAGGCCAAGTAAGCCGCACTCTTGCAGAAGGCCGCCGTCCGGAATTCGTTCCGGACGGCGGCCTTCGTCGTTTGTGGGATCGGAGCCGCGGCTGTTCACTTCATGTGATTGAGCTGCTTGCTCAGCGTGTTCTGACAGGCCTCAAGGTCAAACGGTCGACCGACAGCGTCAAAGACTGGTTTGAGCCCTGCAGGATCGTCGACATAGTCGTCGTAATGCACGCGCCAGCAGATGTCCGGATGGGCTGCCTCGTAGGCGGCGAACGAGGCCTCTGCGGACTCCAACTTCTCGCGAACGAACTGCGGATTCATGTTCCGCCACCAGCCCGACTGGGACACCGCCTGGTGACTTCTCGTGTTGATCAAGAACTGCACATCAGGGAAGAACGACTTCAGGAAGTCCAGGTGCGTGGAGAGGAAATCCGGTTCGGAGTGCCATCGGACCTCCTTGAACCCGGCGACTTCGGTTCCCTTGGGCGGGGCGATGACCTGATTGGTGAGGACCTCGGCAAGTTCGCGCCCGATCCGGTTCGCGTCGATGAGTTCCGCGCCATGCCATGGATCGTGTGCGGGCCTGGATACTAACTTGTGTCGCAGGTGCGGGAACTCCTGGAGTCGGGCACTGTCCCACGCGCGCGCCATGTGTTCCGAAACATTGTTGTTCTCGCCCCGAATGCACACTCCGGGTAGGCGGTTCATCAAACTCTGCAAGAGCGTTGATCCGGAACGGCCATAGGTGACGACAAAGACGTACCGGCTGGGTCCGTCGGTGGGGCCCACGTGTGATTTGGCGCTCGCGTTCCAAGGAAGAAATCTCGTCAGCACAAATAGCATGATGCCATTTGCTTCAGGATTCCGTTGACTGCATGGTGTACAAGCGCACGTTGAAATTACGAACGCACCCCAAATTGCGCACTGGCCGGTGCGCAATTGGCAATTTCGGGTGCAGATAGTGAAATGCAGAGATGGAGTGTTGACTGTCCGCCCGAAATGGATGGACAGTCAACACTCTTTCGTATTCTCAGCAGGTGACGGTGTCGCCACCGGTCGCTACTGCGGAGCCGCCGTCGACGTTGCACGTCGCGGTGTTGTTGTCGTCGGGGGGAGTGCCCATTGGGTTGCCGGCAATGGCTTCCGTGCCCAAATCCCCGCCGGACGCCTGTGCGCTGTTGTTGTCTCCGCCGATTGCCAGTGCGGTCGTGGTGCCCGTTCCGTTACCGGACGCGGTAGCTGTGTTGTTGTTGCCATAAGCCGCCCCCGCGATGGTCACGCCGGTACCCGACTGCGTACCGTCGCCAGCGCCACTTCCGGTGGCTGTGGCTTTGTTGTTGTCGCCCGCGCCCGCGACGGACCCGGTGAAACCGGTCCCGGTGTTCACCGCGCTCGCGCTGTTGTTGCTGCCTTCGACCCCGCCCGCGAGGGCGCCACCGCTGGTCGCGTTCTTGTTGATCGCGACGGCACGGTTGTTGTTGTTTCCCGTGCTAGTGCTCCCGATGGTGCGACCGGCATAAGCCGAGGTGTTGTTGCCCTTGGCGAGGGCGCTGTTGTTGTTGCCGCCCGTCGCAGTTGCCGTGCTGTCGTTGCCGTATGCAGCCGCACGGTTGCGCTGGCCGTCTCCCGCGACTGCTGTGGCGTTGTCGCCGCGAGCGACCGCGACGTTCGCGCCGCTCGTGGTGCTGCAGCTGGCGGTGCCGTAGTTCTTGGTATGCCCGTTGACGGAAATGCAGGCGTTCGGATTGGGCGCGGCGTCTGCGTGTGGCGCGGCGAGGGCCAGGAGTGTGCTGGTGGCTGCGGCGGCGAAGAGGGTGCGGCCGAGGGTGCTTCGGTTCATGCGAATTCCTGAGATAGTGCTTATGCTTCTGCGGGTCCGTCTCATCCAGCCTGAATTCGTCACTGAATATGTGAGGCGTGCCCTGTGCAAAACATAAAGACCGAAACGGTGATTCAAGGTCGAATTATTTGCTGTGTCATTTGGTTGAGTGACGTGCCTATAGCGTTCGCAGGACAAATCCTCCGGCGGCGCATTCTGCGCGAAGTTAATGTCATTCAAAGAATGTAGACATCGACCGAATAGGGCTTACTTGGATGTCAATTCGCGGGCTTTTGACCACGGCAAAATAGAGCCGGCGGTGGCGTGTTGACCGTTTCGCAACCTACCCCGCCAGGGCCGGTCCGACATTGAAAGTCGAACGATTCCGTCGTTTGAACGACGTTCGCCCGACCTAGTGCACGCAGGTGCCGGTCGATCCACCCGTGGCGGTGACTGTTCCGCCATCGACGTTGCACTTAGCCGTGTTGTTGTTGTCCGGGTAATTGGGGAGGGTGCCCGCAAAGACCGAAGTTCCCAGGTCGCCGCCGACCGCAGTGGCATGGTTGTTGCTGCCGAACTCAGCACGGGCTTGGGTGGTACCACCGCCGTTGCTCACCGCGGTCGCTGAGTCTCCGGCTCCTCCGGAGGCGACAGCCTTTGCTTGACCCGACGACCGGTTGATGGCGGTTGCAGTGCTGTTGAAGCTGCTCGAGGTGATCGCCGATGCGCTGCCGGTCCCGACGTTCAGCGATCTGGCCCTGTTGTTGTCGCCGTCCACCGCGGACGCGTTCGAGGCACCGCCGGCGGGATTGGCGTTGATGGCGATAGCGGTGTTGCGATCGTTGCCGTCGATGCCAATCTGACCGCCCGACCGCGCGTGCGTGTTGTCGCCTACTGCGATCGCGGTGTTGTCGTCTCCGTAGCTGGCCTGCGCCGAGGCGTTGTCACCGACGGCCACGGCACGGTTTCCGTTGCCGGCGGTTGCGGTGGCGGAGGAATTGTCACCCCGTGCGACGGCGACATTGAAGCCGGCCGAGGTTTCACACGTCGCCGTGCCCGAGTTGCGGGTGTGGCCGTTGGCCGAGACGCAGGCGTTCGGGGCGCCGCCCGCCGGTGGCGCAGCGACGGAACTGAGTGCGACCGAGGCCGCGATGGAAAGAAGAGCGGCTGCAGCGCGGCGCGGGGTCATGATCGAAACGGTATCGCCGCGCGCGATCTTCGGTGCCGGAAATCTGAGTGGTTTGTCCGGGTCCGTGTGGTCGGATCGTGACGTAGCGTGAAGCGGTGTCCGATGCGCACCGACAGCAACGCGAAGCCGCGTTTGGCCAATTGCGGTCGGAAGGACGCGATGCGCTCGCCCGGGCGCTGGGTCCCGCGCGACGGGTCGCGCTCATTGGCTTTCCGTGGCATCTCAATATCGGTGACAGCCTCATCGTGCTCGGGTCGATGGCTCTGCTCGACGAACTGAACGTGGAGCTCGGATACGTCGCCGACGGCGGCACCTACGACCCACGGGCACTACGCAGGGCAGTCCCAGACGGGCCGATCTTGCTGGCCGGCGGCGGCAACTTCGGCGATCGCTATCACCACCACCAATTGCTGCGTGAGCGCGTAATCCTGGATTTCCCCGACCGGCGCATCATCTCGTTGCCGCAGACCATGGAGTGGGTCGGCGACTCCGGCTCTCTCGAGCAGTGCCACCGGGTCTACTCGCAGCACCCCGACCTCACCGTGCTCGTTCGCGATCACGACGGTGTCGACGCGGCCAGTGCGATCTTCGGCGCGCACATGATCCGGTTCTCCCCGGATCACGCTCTCGGACTGCCACCGATCGTTCGAGTCCCGCCGCCGACGCAGGGCGTGAAGGTTCTCAAGCGTGCGGACCGAGAGGCTGTAGTCGAGAAATGGAACACAGACCTGTTTCCGCTGGCGGCCACGTCCGATTGGACCGTCGAGCCCCGAACTCGAATCACCGTCCAGGGGTTGGCCGTTTTCATCGTGGCCGCGACCAAGCTCGGCCGCCGTTCGCGGCTCATCGAGCGCGCGCGGGTTGCCGCCTTCCGATCGATTGCAGAACACCTCGTCGACCAGGGTGTGCGCACACTCGCAATCGGAAAGACCGTGGTGACGGACCGTCTTCACGCCGCAGTCCTCGGGCTGTTGATCGGCCGCGAAGTCCTTTTGGTCGACAATGCGAACCGGAAATTGAGTCTGATCTTCCACGACTACCTGCACACGATCCCGGGCGCCGAGCTGTGTACCGACTTCAGGGAAGCGGCGGCCAGGACGAGAGGCGACGACGGGACTCGAATCGACGCCGTTCACCGCTGAGCGGGTCCACGAATTCGAGCGTTTTGGCGAGCAACTGCATCGGCGTCGAGTAGTCGTCGAGCGCGGTGTCCCGCAGCACGGGATAGATGTCGTCGCCGACGATCGGAACACCGAGCCCGTTCATATGGAGCCGGAGCTGATGGGTCTTGCCCGTGTGCGGACTCAGCCGGTAGCGCCCGAGTCCGTTCCGCTCCTCGATCAGCTCGATGAGTGATTCGCTGTTCGCTTCACCAGGTTCTTCGTATGCGACGACCGTGCCGCGGTCCTTGCGAATCCGCGTCCGGACAGTCTGGGGGAGTTCGAGATCGGGACGGTAGGGTGCGATTGCCTCGTAGGTCTTGCGCACGGTTCGACCACCGAACAAGCCCTGGTAGGCGCCGCGTTTTGTCGGATCGACGACGAACAGAACGAGCCCGGCGGTCGCTCGATCGAGGCGGTGCGCAGGGACGAGGTCCGGCAGATCGAACTGGTGGCGAAGTCGAACGAGTGCGGTTTCGAGAATGTGCTTACCCCGCGGAATCGTCGCCAGGAAATGCGGTTTGTCAGCCACGAGGATCGACTCATCCCGGTAGATGACCTCGACCTCGAATGGCACCGGTGTCTCGTCCGGAAGGTCCCGATGGAACCAGACGCGACTCGTCGCAACGTACGGCGCATCCAGCCCGATCGGCCCTTCGGCATCGACGACTCGGCCGTCGGCGATCCATTCGTCGACTCGATTCGATGTCACATGGGGCGCGAGCCGGTCGACGAGGAAGTCGCGGATCGTCGCCCACTCATTCGACTCGGGAAGTCGCAGACAGGCCGGTTCGAGTCCGTGCCGTTTGGGCAGTGGCGGCCGTTCGCAGCGACGCATCGGCTAGTCAGCAGCGGCGCGGTGGTAACCCTTGACCGCTCCGCGGATCGACAGGGCGAGCAAGCCCGCGGACCAGAGCAGCGTCTTGGTGAGCGGCTCCGCGAGCGTGCCCGGGTACCGAGCGTCGGTCAGCGCACGCATCGCATTGATCGCACAGGAGATGGGCTGGTTCGCGACGAATGGTTGAAGCCACTGCGGGTACGCCATGATCGGAACGAACCCACTGTTGAAAAACATCAGCAGAGTCGTGCACACCATGACGAGCATGACGATCTGCGGACCCTTCATAACCGTCGCGATCGCAGTCATCGCCATCACGAAGCTCATTCCGAAGACGAGCACGACCAGCGGCATGCCGAGCCCGCTGAGCAGCCCCTTCTCGAAACGGAATCCGAGGAAGACGCCTACCGCCAGGATGAGCGCGACCGTGGTGATCAACCGCGCGGCTTCCGCGAGAAGTCGGCCCAGGAGGTCTGACGTCCGATTGACCGGCATCGCGGCAAAGCGTCCGAGCAGCCCCGTCTCGCGGTCCCGCTGAATGCCCATCGCGCTGATCGACGACCCGGACATCGCACCGACGAGACACATCATCGGCACGGTTCCGAAGATTCCGCGTTGCTGCGTGATCGCCGAGGTCGCATCGATCGATCCGCCGAGGACGATGCGGAACATCAGCATCATGACGGCGGGGTACAGCAGCGCTTGAAGGATGGCGGAGCGGTTGCGGCTCCAGCCGGTCAGGATTCGCTTGGCCTGCAGCAGACTCTGCGAGACGAGCGCCTGGGGCGAGGACTCGGCGAGGGGAGTCGGCTCCGGGAAGTTCAGTGCCGCCGACTGGCTTGCCGTCCGTGGGGTGGTCACGGCTTGCGGCTCCTTACGGCGATCGCGAGTGGGGTGAAGATGACGAACAAGACGCCGATCCAGATGACTCCGGCGCGGAGGATATCCCAGTGCGCGTGCCCGTGCGAGAGGTCCCGCAGGCAGATCGCGAGCTGCGAAACGGGCTGATTGCGCACGATCGGTCGGGCCCACACCGGAAATCCAGACTCGGGTACGAAGCCGGTCGAGAACAGTCCGAAGATGAGCGTGGGCAGCGTCAGCACCTGGCCGACGACCGTGGGATGGCTGGCGAGACTGCCCAGAACATCTGCACCCAACGACAAGACGAGGCTCGTGCACAGCGCGAAGGCGTAGAAGGTCACCCACGCGGCCCAGCCATCCATACGGAACCCGATGAGGTGGCCGTAGAAGATCGCCGCGGTCATCGCGATGAACGACCGCAGGAGACCGCCTGTCAGGTTTGCCCCGAGCGGGGCAAACCGCGAGACCGGCATTGTGTACAGCCGCTCGGTGAACCCGCCACGGCGTTCCATGGCAGCCTGTTGCGCGGTCGCCGCCATGGTGAACGATGCGGTCTGCAGGACGATGATCGGCATGATGAACTGCGCGTAGTTCAGGCCGGGGTTCGTCTTCGTCATGATCCACTGCATCGGCAGGTAGTAGCCGACCGTGAAGATCGCGGGAGCGATCACCGAGTACATCCACGTGCCGCGGAACAGCACTTCTCGGACGTTGCGCTCGGTGAGTGCCAGGTACTGCCGCCACGTGCTCGGTTGCGGGCTCAGCGTGGTGCTGAACACGTCCAACGGCGAGGCGACGGTCATGCGATGCCGCCGGCATGTGTGCCGGTGATCGACAGGAACACGTCATCGAGAGACGGCCGGCGAAGGGCGATGTCGGCGATCGGAACGTTCGCTGCATCGAGCAGTCGCAGCGACTCGGTCAGCGTTGCGCCGGCCTTCGGTGCCGGGATCGAGAACCGGTCGGCATCGGGTGACAGCTCCTGCAACACGGACGCCGGGACGAGGTCGCCGAGCGCCTTGATGGCCTTCGGCACCAGAGCCGGGGTCAGCGGAACGATCTCGCAGTAGCTCGCGCCGGTTCGCGCTTTGAGTTCGTCGGCGGTGCCCGAAGCGATCACGGTGCCCCGGTCGATGACGATGATGTTGTCGCTGAGGATGTCCGCTTCTTCGAGGTACTGCGTCGTCAGCAGAACCGTGATGCCCTGCTCCTTGAGGCCGGTGACCAGCGACCACACGTTCTGGCGGCTGCGGGGGTCCAGCCCGGTCGTCGGCTCGTCGAGGAACACGACCTCGGGGCGGACGACCAGCCCACAGGCGATGTCGATACGCCGTCGCATACCGCCGGAGTAGGTGACGACCCGGCGGCGGCCGGCCTCGCCGAGGTCGAACGCCTCGATCAGTTCGTCGGCCCGTGCCTGGGCGACCTTGCGGGTCAGTCCCATCAGGCGACCGAACAGTTCGAGGTTCTCCCGTGCGGAAAGGGTCACGTCGAGCGCGGCGTACTGGCCCGTCATCATGATCGCGCGGCGGACCTTGGCGGCCTCGGTGACCACGTTGTGGCCGGCCACGTATGCCCGGCCGCGGTCGGGCGTCAGGAGAGTGGAGAGCACCTTGACGACGGTCGTCTTACCAGCGCCGTTCGGCCCGAGAATGGCGAGGATGCTGCCCTGCTTGGCACTGAAACTCACGCCCTGCAGTGCGGCCACGTCGTCAAATGATTTGTGGATATCCTCGACCAGCACCGCATCAGCAGTGTTCGGCATGATTCTCCAGACGCAGAGGGATTTTCCTCATGCTACTAAAGGGCTGGCTGGGCCCTATCCGTCCCCAAACCGGGCACGAATCCGGATTTGGTTTCTGACCTGCGGGTTCGCTAGACTCGTGTGGTTGCCGGTGGGCCAATGGTTCACAGTCTGGCCACAAACCACCGTTGGGAGCATTTCTCAGCGGTATGTGTGCGCCCAGATGGCAACCGACCATGCCTGCTCGGGTCGGTAATCCGTGCAGGCGAAAAGTCCAGGTCAAGGAGACAAGTTGATTCAGCAGGAATCCCGGCTTCGGGTTGCTGACAACACTGGTGCGAAGGAAATCCTTTGCATCCGTGTTCTCGGTGGCTCGTCCCGGCGTTACGCGGGAATCGGCGACATCATCGTTGCAACGGTGAAGGACGCCATCCCCGGCGGAACGGTCAAGAAGGGCGACGTCGTCAAGGCAGTCGTCGTGCGCACCGTCAAGGAGCGCCGTCGTCCGGACGGCTCGTACATCAAGTTCGACGAGAACGCCGCCGTCATCATCAAGCCAGACAAGACCCCGCGTGGAACCCGTATCTTCGGGCCCGTTGGCCGCGAGCTGCGCGACAAGCAGTTCATGAAGATCATCTCGCTCGCTCCGGAGGTGCTCTAACCATGAAGGTCCACAAGGGAGACACTGTTCTCGTCATCTCGGGTCCGGACAAGGGCGCCAAGGGCAAGGTCATCCAGGCCTACCCGGCGGAAGGCCGTGTCCTCGTCGAGGGCGTCAACCGCATCAAGAAGCACGTCGCCAACTCGGCGAACCAGCGTGGCGCTTCGTCGGGCGGCATCGTGACCCAGGAAGCTCCGATCGACGCTTCCAACGTTGCGGTCGTCGACTCCGACGGCCAGCCGACGCGCGTTGGCTACCGCATCGACGAGAACGGCAAGAAAGTCCGTATCTCCCGTCGTAACGGGAAGGACATCTGACATGACCAGCATTGAAAAGGTTCAGCCGCGTCTGAAGACCCGCTACCGCGCGGAGATCAAGGACGCTCTGCAGGCTGAGTTCAACTACCCGAACGTCATGCTCATCCCGGGCGTCGTGAAGGTCGTCGTCAACATGGGTGTCGGTGACGCTGCCCGTGACGCCAAGCTCATCAACGGCGCGGTCAACGACCTCGCCCTGATCACCGGCCAGAAGCCGGAGATCCGTCGCGCTCGCAAGTCGATCGCGCAGTTCAAGCTCCGTGAAGGCATGCCGATCGGTGCTCGCGTCACCCTCCGTGGTGACCGTATGTGGGAGTTCCTCGACCGTCTGCTGTCGGTCTCGCTCCCGCGTATCCGTGACTTCCGTGGCCTCAACCCGAAGCAGTTCGACGGCAACGGTAACTACACCTTCGGTCTCTCGGAGCAGTCGATGTTCCACGAGATCGACGTTGACAAGATCGACCGTCCGCGCGGTATGGATATCACCATCGTCACCACCGCGAAGAGCAACGTTGAAGGCCGTGCACTGCTGAAGCAGCTCGGCTTCCCCTTCAAGGAGGCGTGATCATGGCTAAAACCGCTCTGGTCAACAAGGCAAACAAGAAGCCGAAGTTCGCGGTTCGGGGTTACACCCGCTGCCAGCGCTGCGGCCGTCCCCACGCGGTGTTCCGCAAGTTCGGCCTGTGCCGTATCTGCTTGCGCGAGATGGCTCACCGCGGTGAGCTCCCGGGTGTGCACAAGAGCAGCTGGTAGCCTGCGATTTGCAACGATGCGGTCCCTTCGGGGACCGCATTTTTGTTTTTCACCAACTGATCGAAAACCGGCTGTGACGGCGATTAGGGGCGACAGCATGCGCAAGGCTCAGCTCGGCATGTTCGATACGACTTACGTCGAATGGGCCGACCGCGGGATGTCGACCGACTTCGTCCTCTGGTGGGCCTTCCGCCCCGATGGTGATGTCGATGCCGCGGGAGTGATCGAGCACCTCAAGAGCCGCATCATTGCCTCCGACGTGCTCAACCGCCGGCTGCAGCACGTGCCTGGGCACCTGGACTACCCGTACTGGGTGCACGGGGTCGCCGATATCGACGCCGCGTTGGACGTCGAACCGTGCGCTCGAATGTCCTGGTCGGAATGCACGGACCGCATGCTTGAGCTCGTCGTGGAGCCGATTGATGTCACCGTCGTGCCCTTCTCGTTCCGGGTGTTCCCACGCGTGGACGACGTCATCGGCGCGGACGGGCCGTGCCTGGTCGTCGCGATGACCGCGAGTCACACCATCTTTGCCGGACAGGCGACTGGACCGCTCGGCGAATATCTTTGGGGACCAGCGGGTTCCGAACTCACGATCCCGGGATTGCCGGAGGCGACGCGGAATTACACGACGGTCTGGGCGCTGGCTCGATCGATTCGTGCCGTCCGGCAGACCGCGGCGAGCATCTGGCATCTGCTGACCGCGAAGGAGCCCGCGCCCGCCGCGATCGAACGAGTGGAATGGCTGGGTGGGGACTACTGGAGCCAGGGGGAGCGGCGCCAGATCGCGACGGTCGCGGTCGACGTTCCCAAGGGCTCGTCCTACACGGTGACGCAGCTCTGGGCGGCTTCGATCCCGCGCGCACTCGCGCGATTCCACGACGACGACGCGCACGGCGTGGTCACCGTGAGCATGCCGGTTGCGGTGCCCTACGAGTCGCTCATGGGCACAAACAATCTGATGTTCGTCGTGTTGCCCGTGACGCCCGAGGGATCGACCGAGAAGCAGCTCGACTGGGTTCGCGACGAGATGCGTGCACAGATCGGTGTACACATGGGCGAGGTGGGACTGGCCATGGCGTCCGTTGGCAAACGCATTCCCCGTTACGCGCAGCGGATGGCCATGAACTCGAACGCACGCCTGCAGACGGGTGACACGGTGCTCTCGTCGATGCGATACACGCCGAAGGCTCCCTGGACCGCTGACGGGCGGCCGTTGGTACGTGCCGGTTTCGTTCCCGCCAAGAACATCGGCACACTGGTCCACGCGGTCTGGACTGCCGGCGACAGCATGACGATTGCCGTCGCCGCGTGGCCTCGCGACCCGGATGGCGCCGAGCGGTACCTCGGGTTTCTCGTTGAGGAGTTCGAATCGCTTGTTCTGGCGACGCCGAAAGCCAACCGATGATCTTGATCCGTCCTGCGTTCGACGACAGGCGGCGTTCGGTCTGACTGATAGCCTGCAAGCCAGCCGGTAGTGAGGGGTTGTTTCTCGTGCGCGAAGCCCAGCTTGGAATGTTCGACGCGAGTTGTGCCGAGTGGGGCACCCGCGGGCGTCCCACCGACTACATCCTGTGGTGGGCGTTCGATGCCGACGGGTCGACTACGGTCGAGGAGATCATCGACCACCTGAAGACCCGCATCCAGGCTTCCGACGTGCTCAACCGGCGGCTCCGTCATGTCCCCGGCAAGCTCGACTATCCATATTGGGTGCGCGGTGTCGAGAACGTCGACGCGGCCTTCAGCGTCCATCCGCAGGCCGTCGCATGGTCTGAATGTGTCGACGAGATGCTCGCGATCCTCGACGAACCCCTCGATCTCACGGTGGTGCCCTGGGCGTTCCGGATCTTCCCGCGGGTCGACGGCGTCACCGGAACCGACCGGCCGTGTGTGGTGGTCGCGAAGTACATGAGCCACACGATCTTCGCTGGATCAGCGACGGGTCCGCTGGGTGAGTACTTCTGGTCGCCCGAACTCCACGAACTCACCATCCCTGGATTGCCGACGGCGACCTCGAAGTTCAATCCCGTGTGGGCGGTGGTCCGGTCTGTCCGGGCCGTCCGTCAGACCGCGGAGGGCATCCTCAATGTTGTCACCGGTGCCGTTCGCGGCGGTGCAAAGCCGCCGGCGGAGACACCGGAACCGTGGATCGGTCGCGACTACTGGTCGCAGGGCCCGCGCCGCATCGATGCGGTCACCGTGCCGATTCCCCGGGGAACGGCGTTCACCGTGACCCAAATGTGGGTGAACGCGATTCCGCGCGCCCTCATCCGGTTTCACGACGATCCGGCATTCGGCAAGCTTCAGGTCAACGTCCCGGTACTCGTTCCGTTCGAAGACAAGATGGGCGCGAACAACGTGATCACAGCGCTGATCGACGTTGATACCGAGGGCTCCGAGACCGAGCAACTCGCGCGGGTGCGGGACCAGCTCAAGTCTCGTGCGGCCTCGGTGATGGGCGATGAAGGTGCGCGGCGCGCCGCCGGTGGCGCCCGCATTCCGCACTACGCGCTCCTGCAGGCGATGACGAGCGTGGGGCAGTACTCGCTGCCGGACGCCGTGCTGACGTCCATGCGGTTCTCGCCGCAGAGCACGTGGCAGATGGGGGACCGGGAGTTCCAGGTAGCCGGCACGATCACGTCGAAATTCCTCGGAGCTCTCGTGCATTCGGTGTGGACCGCCGGGGACCAGATGACCGTGACGGTGTCGGCCAGTCCCCGCGATGTTGAGGATCTTCGGCGGTACACAAAACTCCTTGCGGAGGAGTTCGTGGCCCTCGCGGCCGCCACGCCGAAGCGGTAAGTGCCAGTTCAGCGCTGCTTTCCCAGCACTCGAAGAGGTCTGTCTGGGACAGCCTGTACCTGGGTCGTGGGTCGGTGAGGCCCATCACGCGACCATGGTCAGATCGCCGAGCGGCGGTAGCATTCCGGACGTGATGCGTGAAGCCCAATTGGGATTCTTCGACACAAGCTGCATCGAGTGGGCCGAGCGTGGCTTTCCCACCGACTTCGTTCTCTGGTTCGCGTTCGAATCGTCCGCTGAGGTCTCCGATGCGGCCATTGTCGATCAGCTACAGCAGCGTGTGGAAGCCTCGCCGGTGCTGAACCGGCGCCTGTGCCGGACACCGCGCCATCTCGACAACCCGTACTGGGTCTACGGCATCGACGAGGTCGGACCGCTCATTTCGGTGTCGCCGGAGACCGGTCTGTCCTGGGACGAGGTGAGAATGCGGATCGTCGACCTTCTCGACGATCCGCTGGATCTGGCTGTCGCGCCGTTGCGCATGCGCGTGTACCGAAACGTGACCGGGCTGGGCCCGCTCGCCGACGTGGTCACCGTGACCATGAGCCACGCCTTGATGTCCGGTCGCAGCACGGGTCCGCTCGGCGAGTATCTCTTCGCGCCTCGGCTCCTTCGGTGGCGCATCGACGGGCTGCCCTCGGCTGCGGTCGTGTTCCGGCCATGGCGTGCTGCGGTGCGTTCCGCGCGGATGGTCGCGCAGATGTCGACTGCGATGGTCCGCACGCGTCGTCGCCGCCGGCGCGTACGGCAGGGCGAGGTCGCCGCGGCCCGGGCAATCGTTCGCCCGCAGTGGTGGGCCGCCGACTTCTGGGGTGATGGTCCTCGACAGGTACTCGAGACCCGTCAGATCCCGGTTCCGCCGAAGGGCGAGTTCCGCGTCACCGAGCTATGGATCGCGGCGATCAGCCAGGCGCTGGCCCGGTTCCATGCGGACGCGGGGCAATCTGCGGAGATTTCGGTCAGCGTCCCCGTCCTCGTTCCGTTCGAGGACGACATGGGGGCCAACAACGTACTTCTGGCGCAGATCCCGGTCGACACGGCCGAAGGCGGTCAGATCGATCGCCTCGCGAAGATTCGAGACGAACTGCGCAAGAGCCGAGCCGACCTGGCGAGCGCGGACACAGCAGAGGTGACGAAGACCGCGGCCGGCATGCCGTACCTCCTTCAGCGTCGAAGCATCCGGAAGCTGCCGCGTCATCCGCGCGCAGATGTGTTCGTCTCGTCGATGTCTTTCCGCTCTGACCTGGACCTGCAGTTGGCCGGTCAGCCGTGGATCGCGGGCGGGCCGCTGCCGTCGCCGCGCGTTGCCGCGCTCTCGATCATCGTTTGGACGTTCGGCGACGTGATTCAGCTGATGGTCGCCGCGAAGCCGCTCGAGGCCGACGCCGTCCGCCGCCTTGCCGACATGTTCGTCGAGGAGTTCGACCGCGTGGTCGCTGCTTGTGCCGCTGAGCCCCAGAGAGGCTGATCGATGGTCGAGCCTCGAGCGATGAAGTCGGCGGCATGATCGCCCTCGCGACCATGATCCTGATGGTCGTCTCGCTGCTGATTTTGGTGGCCGCGGTCTGGGCGATCAGCCACCTCGAGCGTCGGAATCCGCCGCAGATGCCGCCGGATTGGCCCAAGGACGATCGAAAGTAGTCGGTTTGGGCCCTCGAAAGGTCGGTTTTTAACGCCGATTTGGCTTCTGACCCGCGAAGTTCCTACACTGGACCGGTTGCCTGTGTTCTGTCGTGCCTTCGGCGCGCGGAGATCAGGCTTCGATCCCAGCGTCAGTGAGTTCGCTGGGGACACCATACGCCCGCTGCAGGCCCACGATCAGCTTGAAAAAGCTGGTGTTGCATGGGAACCACGCGAGAAAGGTAAACCAGGTCTACCTATGACCATGACCGATCCGATCGCAGACTTCCTCACACGTCTGCGTAACGCCAACTCGGCGTACCACGACGAAGTGCGTCTTCCGCACTCCAAGATCAAGGCGAACATCGCCGATATCCTCAAGCGCGAGGGTTACATCGCAGACTTCACCACCGAGGACGCCCGCGTGGGCAAGACCCTCGTGGTGAACCTCAAGTACGGCCCGAGCCGTGAGCGCAGCCTTGCCGGCCTGCGTCGTGTCTCGAAGCCGGGTCTGCGCGTGTACGCAAAGTCCACCAACTTGCCCAAGGTTCTGGGCGGCCTCGGCGTGGCCATCATCTCCACGTCGACCGGCCTGCTCACCGACCGTCAGGCCAAGCAGCAGGGTGTAGGCGGAGAAGTTCTCGCCTACGTCTGGTAAGGGGTCGGACACATGTCGCGTATTGGAAAGCTTCCAGTTAAGGTTCCCGCCGGCGTCACGGTCAACATCGTTGGCCAGGACGTCGAGGTCAAGGGACCCAAGGGCACTCTCGCCCTCACCGTTGCCGAGCCGATCCAGATTGCTCTGGAAGACGGCGAGGTCAAGGTGACCCGTCCGAACGACGAGCGCGTGAGCCGCTCGCTGCACGGACTCAGCCGCACGCTGATCGCCAACATGATCGAAGGTGTGACCACTGGTTACACCAAGAAGATGGAGATCTTCGGCGTCGGTTACCGCGTCCAGCTCAAGGGACAGAACCTCGAGTTCGCTCTCGGCTACAGCCACCCGGTGCCGATCGAGGCGCCGGAAGGCATCTCGTTCGCCGTCGAGTCGCCGACCAAGTTCTCGATCGCTGGCATCGACAAGCAGAAGGTTGGCCAGATCGCTGCGGTCATCCACGGCCTGCGCAAGCCTGACCCGTACAAGGGCAAGGGCATCCGCTACGCCGGCGAGGTCGTCCGCCGCAAGGTCGGAAAGACGGGTAAGAAGTAATGGCTAAGAAGGTTGCTGCCCAGCCGGGTGCCGTCAAGGCGACCCGTAAGAGCAAGTTCATCATCAAGCGGAAGAAGTCGGCTCCGGTCAACGAGACCAACGACAAGCTTCTCGGTACTGACGTCTCGACCGCGCGTCGCGCTGGACGCATCAAGCGTCACCTGCGTCTGCGTAAGAAGGTCTCGGGCACCGCGGCTCGTCCGCGTCTGGTCGTGAACCGCTCGTCGCGTCACCTGCACGCACAGATCGTCAACGACCTCACGGGTACGACGATCGCCGCGGCTTCGACCATCGAGGCCGACGTCCGTGCCGTCGAGGGTGACAAGAGCGCCCGTGGCGCCAAGGTGGGCGCTCTGCTCGCCGAGCGTGCCAAGGCTGCTGGTATCGAGGCTGTGGTCTTCGACCGCGGTGGCCACGACTACCACGGTCGTATCGCTGCCCTCGCTGACGCTGCACGTGAAGGCGGGTTGAAGTTCTAATGGTGAACGCAATGAACGGAAGGAACGTCTGATGCCGGGACGTCAGCGTCAACACGGCGGAAGCGGACCCGCCGGACAGAGTGGTCAGAGCCAGGACGGCGCCGCAGGTGGCCGCGAAGGCCGTGGCGGCGGCCGTGATCGTCGCGATGGCGGCCGTGGTGCCGCTCAGACCGACAAGAACCAGCTCGAGCGCGTTGTAGCGATCAACCGCGTCTCCAAGGTCGTCAAGGGTGGTCGTCGCTTCAGCTTCACCGCCCTCGTCATCGTTGGTGACGGCAACGGACTCGTCGGCGTCGGCTACGGCAAGGCGAAGGAAGTTCCGGCGGCCATTCAGAAGGGTGTCGAAGAGGCTCGCAAGAGCTACTTCCGCGTCCCGATGATCGGTCACACGATCACCCACCCGGTTCAGGGTGAGGCGGCCGCTGGTGTGGTCATGCTTCGTCCGGCTTCGCCGGGTACCGGTGTTATCGCCGGTGGTGCGGCTCGTGCCGTGCTCGAGTGCGCGGGCATCCACGACATCCTGGCCAAGTCGCTCGGCAGCGACAACGCGATCAACGTCGTTCACGCGACGGTGGCTGCGCTGAAGATGCTGCAGCGTCCGGAAGAGGTCGCGGCTCGTCGTGGTCTCCCGGTCGAGGACGTCGCTCCGGCAGCCATGCTGCGGGCGCGAGCGGCAGCGTTGGGGGCTCACTGATGACTCAGCTGAAGGTTACCCAGGTCAAGAGCTCGATCGGTGCCAAGCACAAGCAGAAGGAAAGCCTGCGCACGCTTGGTCTGAAGGGCATCCGTCAGGAAGTCGTCCGTGATGACAACCCGCAGAACCGTGGGTTGATCAACGCGGTGCGTCACCTGGTCGTGGTTGAGGAAGTATAGAAATGACCATCAAGTTGCACCACCTGCGCCCGGCGCCCGGTTCCAAGACCGACAAGACTCGCGTCGGTCGTGGTGAGGGTTCCAAGGGTAAGACCGCTGGTCGCGGTACCAAGGGTACGAAGGCCCGCTACCAGGTTCCGGCACGATTCGAGGGTGGCCAGATGCCGCTCCACATGCGTCTGCCGAAGCTGAAGGGCTTCAAGAACCCGTTCCGTATCGAGTTCCAGGTCGTCAATGTCGGCGATCTGGCCCGTTTGTTCCCCGAAGGTGGAGCAATCGGTGTCGCTGAGCTTGTCGCGGCTGGTGCCGTGCGCAAGAACGAGCTCGTCAAGGTCCTCGGTGAGGGCGAGATCTCGGTGGCCGTTCAGGTCACCGCAGACAAGTTCTCCGGCTCGGCGAAGGAAAAGATCGTCGCCGCTGGTGGAACCGTCACCGAAACGACGACGGCCTAAGTAGACCGACCTCAGTGGCCCTCTCGGCGTATGCCGAGAGGGCCACTTTGGCGTTGACAGGTCAGTGGCGGCGTTCGAGTGCGGCCAGGAGCGCGTCGGGATCTGCCGTGCCGATCAGCAGCACTTCTCCCGCCGTGGTTTCGATTCGTACCCCGGTCACCTTGAACAGGCCCTCCGGGCGCATGCCGTAGAGGATCCGTCCGCGGCGTCCATGCGACAGCCCCCACACCTTCCAGCCCCAGAACTCGCGGTCGGTCAACGAGTTGTAGGTCTGGATTCGCCGGCTGGCGATCGACGAGAGTGGCACATCCTTCGTCGTCATACGGCGCGGCAGAAAGCTCAATCCGGCGGGTCTGATGCGCAGTCGAACTGCGCTTTCGTCGACGGTGGTGGTCAGGCGAAGCGAGATCTGTACGGCCGCGAGACCGGCGAGGACGAGAACGGCCGCGCCGATCACGACTGCAGCGGCCCACTGTTTGTTGATAAGCGCCATCACCGTGATCGACAGAAAGGTCACGACGGGAACGACGACGAGGATTTTGATCCACGGCGAAAGTGTTTGCTGCTCGGAGTATTCGACTGTCATCACGTCACCTCACGATCAATACTCCGCCAGAATCGGTGCGCTCGGACCGCGATCGCGATGCCTACTTGATCCCGATCGGCGTCCGTGGCGATGCCGCCCGAGGCGCTTACTCGCGTGGGCTATGAGTACCGCACGTTCCGTCACTGTTAGAGTGCAAGAGTTGCCCATATTTGGGTGACGTCTTTGTTAAGCAACCAGGAGGATTTGTGCTTTCCGCCTTCGTGTCGTCCTTCCGGACCCCCGACTTGCGGCGCAAGATCCTGCTGACCCTGGGCGTCATTGCGCTCTATCGTGTCGGTGCTGCACTGCCGTCGCCGGGTGTCGACTACAAAAACGTCGAGCAGTGCATCGCGCTGGTCTCCGGTGGCGACAACGCCGGTATCTACCAGCTCATCAACCTGTTCTCCGGTGGTGCGCTGCTGCACCTGTCGGTCTTCGCGATCGGAATCATGCCGTACATCACGGCGTCGATCATCATTCAGCTTCTGCGCGTGGTCATTCCGCGATTCGAGGAGCTGAACAAGGAAGGTTCCGCCGGTCAGGCCAAGCTGACGCAGTACACGCGCTACCTGTCGATCGCGCTTGCCGTGCTCCAGGCGACGGGTCTGGTCGCGCTCGCGGCACGTGGCCAGCTGCTTCAGGGCTGCACGCTCCCGATCCTCGCGGACACCAGCGTCTTCGGAATGATCATCATCGTTCTCGTCATGACGTCGGGTGCGGCGCTCATCATGTGGTTCGGCGAGATCATGACCGAGCGCGGCGTCGGAAACGGCATGTCGCTGCTCATCTTCGCCGGTATCGCTTCGCGTATCCCGGCGGAAGGCCGCGCGATCCTCGAGAGCCGCGGCGGCGCGATCTTCGCGATCGTGTGTGTCGCCGCCCTCCTCGTGCTGATCACGGTTATCTTCATCGAGCAGGGTCAGCGCCGGATTCCGGTTCAGTACGCCAAGCGCATGGTCGGACGCCGGATGTACGGCGGTTCGTCGACCTACTTGCCGATCAAGGTGAACCAGGCCGGCGTCATCCCGGTCATCTTCGCCTCGTCGCTGCTGTACCTGCCGAACCTGATCCAGCAGCTGACCGGTGCCGCTTCGGCGGCCGACCCGAGCTGGTGGCAGAAGGCGATCAACACCTACCTGGTCAACCCAGCGAACCCGGTGTACATCGGCATCTACTTCGCGCTGATCATCTTCTTCACCTACTTCTACGTCGCGATCACCTTCAACCCGGAGGAACGAGCGGACGACATGAAGCGCTACGGCGGATTCATCCCAGGTATCCGCCCCGGACGGCCGACCGCCGACTACTTGAACTTCGTTTTGAGCCGCATCACCCTGCCAGGCTCGATTTACCTGGGTGTCGTCGCAGTGCTACCGTTCCTTTTCCTTAATATGGGCGGCGGCGGACAGAGCAACCTGCCATTTGGTGGAACCGCTGTGCTCATCATCGTCAGCGTGGGTCTCGACACGATCAAGCAGATCGAGAGCCAGCTGATGCAACGCAACTACGAAGGATTCCTCAAATGAGAGTGGTGCTCCTCGGCCCGCCCGGTGCTGGTAAGGGTACGCAGGCGACGCTTTTGGCTGAACACTACGGCGTCCCGCACATCTCGACCGGCGACCTCTTCCGGGCGCACATCGGCCAGGGCACCCCTCTGGGAGTCGAAGCAAAGGGCTACCTCGACAAGGGCGAGCTCGTTCCCAGCGACCTGACCAACCGCATGGTCAAGGAGCGCGTCAACGAGCCGGACACGGCCATCGGATTCTTCCTCGATGGCTTCCCGCGCACGGTCGAGCAGGCTAATGCGCTCGAGGAGATTCTGCGTGAGCTCGGCACCAAGATCGACAAGGTGCTGTCGTTCGTCGTCGACGAAGAGGCTGTGGTTCGCCGCATGCTCTCGCGTGGTCGCACCGACGACACCGAGGACGTCATCCGCAACCGGCTCCGGGTCTACCACGCCGAGACCGAGCCGCTGCTCGGTCACTACGCGGGCAGCATTGTCACGGTCGACGCCATGGGCTCGATCGGCGACGTCAACGCTCGCGCGCGTGCTGCCCTGGACGCTTAGTCCACCTCGATGAGGATCAGACGTAGGCGCAAGGTCGTCCCGTTTCGTTCGGCTGGCGAACTTGACGCCATGGCTGCGGCGGGGGCGATCGTGGCGGCTGCGCTCATCGCGACCCGCGAGGCCGCCAAGCCCGGGGTCTCGACCCTCGAACTCGACGCGATCGCCGAAGAGGTCATCCGTTCGGCGGGGGCGGTCCCGTCTTTCAAGGGCTACCACGGTTTCACCGGCACGATCTGTTCGTCCGTGAACGATCGCGTCGTCCACGGGATTCCGTCGGCGAAGGACATCCTTGCCGAAGGTGACCTCGTGTCGATCGAC
Source organism: Smaragdicoccus niigatensis DSM 44881 = NBRC 103563 (assembly GCF_000380645.1). Taxonomy (GTDB): domain Bacteria; phylum Actinomycetota; class Actinomycetes; order Mycobacteriales; family Mycobacteriaceae; genus Smaragdicoccus; species Smaragdicoccus niigatensis. Next base: position 904,129 of record NZ_AQXZ01000019.1, on the reverse strand, counting down.
TGTGGCGCGATTCTCGAGGGCTGGCACGGCGACTCCGCGTGGACATTCGGCGTCGGCGCGCTGACCGCCGCGGACGAAGGCCTGAGCGAGGCGACGCGTCTGTCGCTCGACGCGGGCATCGCCGCGATGCTTCCGGGCAACCGACTGACCGACGTCTCGTATGCAATCGGTCAGGCCACGCGAGCAGTATCGGCTCAGCACGGTCGGGCTTACGGGATCGTCGACGGCTACGGCGGGCACGGCATCGGTCGGGAAATGCACATGAAGCCGTACCTTGCGAACGATGGCCGGCCCGGGGACGGACCGCATCTGGTCGTCGGGTCGACGCTGGCCATCGAACCCATGCTCACTCTCGGCACCGACGAGACGATCGTGCTCGACGACGGCTGGACCGTCATCACCGCGGACGGCAGTCGGGCCGCGCATTGGGAGCACACCGTTGCGGTGACCGACGACGGTCCGCGGATTCTGACGGCGCGCTAGACCTTCCTCCGCAGGCGCCGATGGCGTCGGCGTTGCCGACGGGCAACCGCTGGTCTCCGGCCGGTAGGCGGCCCAGTCAGATCGATAGTCGTGGTTTCGACGAGCTGATGCGTTCCGGATTCGGCGAACGCATGGTCGACGACGACCCGTACGTGGTCGCCCTCGATCGTGATGGTCATGACCCCGTTGTCGAACCAGGGGCCGTTTTCGACGGTCCAGTCGACCGAGTCCGCGGACACCCCGGCCGCGCGGGCGAGGCGCCGCGTGAGCCACCGCACGCCACGCGTTTCCAGCAGGAGATTGGCGATCCGAATGTGCACCTCGAGCGGATTGCGGAATGGCGACATCGTCAGCTGATGAACCACTGTCGGGGCATGCGGTAAGTCCGTCAGCGTCACCCGCGCCGTATAGGAGCAGTGCACGTCGCCGGAAAGAAAGAGCACGGAGCGTGGCGGGTGTGCGCGACCGATGACTGCGCGCAGCACTTCGGTGAGTTCGGTGAACGAGGCGCGGAATGCCGCCCAATGTTCAAGGTCGACGGCCTGCCGGATCTTTTCACCCCGGGCCATCCAGCGAGTGCCCCAGGCACCGGCCGTCACCGCTTCGTTCCAGCCTTCGAGGTCGTGGATGCCGTGAAATAGAAAGACGGGGAGCGTACTGGCAACGAGCAGGTGCTGTGTGGCGGCGTCGTTCAGCACGCCCTTCAACCAGTCGGCTTCGGTTGCGTCGACGATTCGGCGGTCCGAAGGAGTGAGTTGCCGGGAGCATCGGGCGTCGACCACGAGCAGGCGGATCCGAGCACCGTCGACGCCGAAGTCACGGTAGAAGCTCCACCGTGCGCTGTCTGGCGTCGCATCCGACTGCCAGGCGAAGTCGTCGAGGATCTGTGCTCGCTCCGCGTCGTCGGGGGCGTCCCGCAGTGCGCGATAGGTGGCGTTCTGAGCCAGTTGGTGTGGCGAGAGATTACCGAGATGCTGGTAGACGAAGTACGAACCGAACGCGCCCTGGACAAGTCCGGTCCAATCCGGCGACTGAGTCACGACGTCCCGCCAGGCGAGCGAGGTGTTCCAGTCGTCCCGCAGGTCATGGTCGTCGAGGATCATGCAGGTCGGCACTGTCGACAGCAACCATCGAATCGGCCCAGGCAGCCATGCCTCGGCGTACAGATGGGCATAGTCATCGAACGTCGAGGCATTGTCAGTGCCGAGGTTTGCCGATGGCTTGTCGGCGTAAATCTGGTCACCCGCGAGAAGCAGCGCATCCGGCCACGTGTCGACCGGCTGGCCGGCGATCCGGTTTGTGAGCGCGACGAGGGCGTCGGCGCCAAACGCTCGGGTCGCCGCCGAATCGAGCGGCGCTGCCCGTCGACACGAACCGAACGCGAGCTGGAACGGACGGGTCGGGGACAGCGTTCGGATGACGCTCGGGGGATACGCGGAATCGTCGAGCGGCCACACGTGATGACCATCGAGGTGGACTTCGTAGGGAATCGTCGTGCCCGCCTCGAGTCCGTTGATCTCGACGAGTGCGAAGTGCCGGCCGTGAACCGACCAGGTCGATGTCGTCGCGCCGAGGACCGTCACCTGTGCTGGCCGGTCGGTCTCGACCCACACTGTCGCCGCATGGGCATCGGCGTAACGCAGCAACGGGCCGGTCACCAGGGAGGGGGCGGTCACGGTGCCACCCTAAGCCTCGGACCCGGGGCACGTGGGGTTTGACAGCTCAGTTCGGAGCTCCGGTTAGGGTGTTTCCGTGACGATCCTCGGGACCCCACTATCGGCCGGCGCCAACCGCGTTCTTCTTCTCGGCGCGGGCGAACTCGGCAAAGAAGTAGTCATCGAACTGCAGCGCCTCGGCGTCGAGACGATCGCCGTCGACCGCTACGCGAACGCGCCCGCCATGCAGGTTGCGCACCGCAGCCACGTGATCGACATGCTCGACCCGGCCGCTGTTCGCGCGGTCGTGGAGAAGGAGCAGCCGCACTGGATCGTGCCGGAGATCGAGGCCATCCATACGCCGACCCTTCTCGAACTCGAGTCCGAGGGTTACAACGTCGTGCCGACGGCCCGCGCCACCCGTCTCACGATGGACCGGGAGGGCATCCGCCGTCTCGCCGCTGAAGATCTCGCGCTGCCGACATCTCCGTATCGCTTCGCGGGCACGCTTGATGAATTCACCGCGGCCGTCGACGAGATCGGCATTCCGTGCGTCGTGAAGCCGGTCATGTCTTCCTCGGGCAAGGGCCAATCGGTCATCAAGACTGCCGACGACGTGGTGAAGGCGTGGGAGTACGCGCAGGCCGGTGGCCGCGCCGGCGCCGGTCGGGTGATCGTCGAGGGCTTCATCGACTTCGACATCGAAATCACGCTCCTCACACTGAAGCACTCCACCATCGGCGGCGGTCCGGACACCATCTCGTTCTGCCCGCCCATCGGCCACATCCAGGTCGACGGTGACTACCGCGAATCGTGGCAACCGCAGGAACTTCGGGATGGCGTCCTCGAGAAGGCGCAGGAGGTCGCGGCGAAGGTCGTGCGCGATCTGTGCGGTGAGTCGGGTCGCGGGCTCTTCGGCGTCGAGCTGTTCATCGTGGGGGACGACGTGGTGTTCTCCGAGCTTTCCCCGCGGCCGCACGACACCGGTCTGGTCACCTTGGTGTCGCAGGATCTGTCGGAGTTCGCCTTGCACGCACGTGCGATTCTCGGACTGCCGATCCCGAACATTCGCACGCGCGGTGCTGCGGCATCGTGTGCGGTACTGATCGAAGGGGACGTCGAGGCGCCGCGATTCGCGGGTGTGGCTGCCGCGCTCGCCGAGCCCGACACGAGCATTCGCATGTTCGGAAAGCCGGCCGTGGTCGGCCGGCGCCGCATGGCGGTCACGCTCGCCCTGGGCGACGACGTCGATGCAGCGCGGGCCACGGCGCGCAAGGCCGCGGAGAATATTCGTCTGGCGGACTGACGTCGCATGACGGGCTATTCCGACATTATTCGCCGGAATTGCGCGGAAATGTCCGATTAGAATCTTTGGTAACCGCATTCGGGGATTTCTAAACATTTTTATTCGGTAGGAATGGGATGGCTCGCCGTTGCTACCATTTTTGCCATGCCGAATAACACGTTGACGGTGGTTATTCCTGTATTCAATGAAATCGACCTGATCGAGCGCTGTCTTACCGCGGTGCTGAAGCAGGACGAGGTCGACGAGGTGATCGTCGTCGACAACAACTCGTCCGACGGGACGCCCGAGATGGTTGCCGAGTACGCCAGGCGGGATGGACGACTTCGCCAGATCCATGAGGTGCAGCAGGGTGTCATACCCGCGCGCAACGCCGGACTCAACGCCGCGACGGGCGAACTGATCGCCCGGATTGATGCCGACTCGATCGTGAGCGTCGGCTGGGCCGCTCGGATCAAGGAATTCTTCACCGATCATCCGGAATTCGACGTCTTGACCGGCGGTGCATTTACATCCGATCGTAAAGAATTTCCCACGTTTCGATTACTCATGAAAATGCTGTCGCGGGGAGAAATGCCGGAATTCTCGGAAACGCGCGGACTGCAGGGGTCGAACATGGCATTTCGCCGGAGTGCCTGGGAAAACGTGCGCGATGATCTCCACGACGATCCGGATATCTGGGAAGACGGCGACATGTCGATCGGCTTCATCGTCAAAGGGCATCGCATGGCGTGGGTCAACGATCTCGAGGTCGAGATCTCCAATCGCCGACTCATGACCAATTGGCGCAGCTACTGCGAGTACACCGCCCAGTTGCCGCGAACCCTCCGGGTCAACGGCTGGAACCGGGAAGCTCGACTGATCTGGATCAACGTCGCGTGGCGTCGCCTCGACTACGTGCTTTACCGGGTGCTCTACCACCGTAAAGCGAGTACTGGCCGCGCCTTGCCCTGAGTTCAGACCTCGAGCAGGACGGTCACCGGTCCGTCGTTGACCAGACTCACTTCCATATGTGCGCCGAACACGCCTTCGGCGACAGTCGCGCCGCGCTCGGCGAGTTGGCGCACGAACTCGGCGACGAGAGGTCCGGCGACATCGCCTTTCGCGGCGTCGTTCCAGGACGGACGACGCCCCTTGCGGGTGTCGGCGTAGAGAGTGAACTGACTGATCACCAGGATCGGTGCGTCGAGGTCGGCGCACGACTTCTCGCCTTCGAGGACGCGCAGCTCCCAGACCTTGCGGGCGAGATTCGCCGCGTGGTCGTTGGTGTCGGTGTGGGTGACTCCGATCAGGGCGACGAGACCATGGGTTTTGGGCTCGATTCGGCCTACGATCGAACCGTCGACCGACACCGAAGCGGCCGTTACTCGTTGGATGAGCGCGCGCACCGCATCATTTTGTCGGATATCACATCCGCGAGTACACTCGACGCTTGGCGCGCTTTAGGTCGCGCGGTGTTGTCATGCAAAAGGCTTGGTCAACTGGCCAAGCCGGGATCGTGGAGGATATGGCGAAGAAAGACGGGGCCATCGAGGTCGAAGGCCGAGTGATCGAGCCTCTGCCCAATGCAATGTTCCGCATTGAGCTGGAGAACGGACACAAGGTTCTGGCACACATCAGCGGAAAGATGCGTCAGCACTACATTCGTATCCTTCCGGAGGACCGCGTCGTCGTCGAGCTTTCCCCCTACGACCTCACCCGCGGCCGCATCGTTTACCGATACAAGTAAGCCCACAATTTTCCCCGGTCGAACCTGGCCGGGGTTAACCCATGTCTGGCGTCCGCCAGATGTAACCAAGATTGGATCTGACGTGAAGGTCAACCCGAGCGTCAAGCCGATCTGCGAGAAGTGCAAGGTGATCCGCCGCAAGGGTCGGGTCATGGTTATCTGCGACAACCTGCGTCACAAGCAGCGTCAGGGCTAACCACTGCGGCTTCGCAGAGCTTGACAAGTTAATGAAGAACCTCGCTACACCAGCCACCTAATCGAGGGTGGTCAACCGCCGGTGGAGGCCGGCGCCCCAAAAAGAAGAGGGGACGGGTAGCGAGCAGACCTCCACAACGAAAGGCACCTGCCAACATGGCACGTCTTGCAGGCGTTGATCTGCCGCGCGACAAGCGCATGGAGATCGCGCTTACCTACATTTTCGGCATTGGCCGGACCAAATCGAGTGAGATCCTCGCATCTACCGGCGTCAGCCCGGACCTGCGGGCCAAGGACCTCACCGACGAGCAGCTCAACACGCTGCGTGAGTACATCGAAGCGAACCTCCAGGTCGAGGGTGACCTCCGCCGCGAGATTCAGGCCGACATCCGTCGCAAGATCGAGATCGGCTGCTACCAGGGCCTCCGTCACCGTCGTGGCCTGCCCGTTCGTGGCCAGCGCACGAAGACCAACGCGCGCACCCGTAAGGGCCCGAAGAAGACCATCGCCGGCAAGAAGAAGGCCAGGTAACTAGATGCCTCCGAAGTCACGCGCTGCCGCGCCGAAGAAGGGCGCGCCCAAGGCACGCCGCCGGGAAAAGAAGAATATTCCCCACGGCCACGCGCACATCAAGAGCACGTTCAACAACACGATCGTTTCGATCACCGACCCGAACGGCAACGTCATCTCGTGGGCGTCGTCGGGTCACGTCGGATTCAAGGGTTCGCGTAAGTCGACCCCGTTCGCCGCTCAGCTCGCTGCTGAGAACGCTGCCCGCAAGGCGCAGGAGCACGGCGTGAAGAAGGTCGACGTCTTCGTCAAGGGCCCGGGTTCGGGTCGCGAGACCGCGATCCGTTCGCTGCAGGCTGCTGGCCTCGAGGTCGGCACCATCAACGATGTCACCCCGCAGCCGCACAACGGCTGCCGTCCGCCCAAGCGGCGACGCGTCTAAGCGGGAAGGAAGGTTATAGAAAATGGCTCGTTATACCGGACCAGCTACCCGCAAGTCGCGTCGTCTCGGAGTTGACCTCGTTGGTGGAGACCAGGCGTATGAGCGCCGTCCCTACCCGCCGGGCCAGCACGGTCGTGCCCGCGTCAAGGAGAGCGAATACCTCCTGCAGCTCAAGGAGAAGCAGAAGGCGCGCTTCACCTACGGCATGCTCGAGCGTCAGTTCCGCAAGTACTACGAGGAGGCCAACCGCCTCCCCGGCAAGACTGGTGATGAGCTGCTCAAGCTCCTCGAGACCCGTCTCGACAACGTTGTCTACCGCGCTGGCCTCGCACGCACCCGTCGTGCCGCTCGCCAGCTCGTCAGCCACGGCCACTTCCTGGTCAACGGCGTGAAGGTCAACGTCCCGAGCTACCGCGTCACCAAGTGGGACATCATCGACGTCAAGCCGAAGTCGGCCGAGACGCTGCCGTTCCAGATCGCTCGCGAGACCTACGGCGACCGTCCGGTTCCGGCATGGCTGCAGGTCGTTCCGGGCCGCCTCCGCATTCTGGTTCACCAGACGCCGGAGCGCGCTCAGATCGACGTGCCGCTGTCGGAACAGCTCATCGTCGAGTTCTACTCGAAGTAAGCCCAACTGCCTCCGGACCCAATCCCGGGTCCGGAGGTTCCCCCATCGTGGACGTCAAATAGAGGTCGTCCGGAGGAGAAGGTAAAGAAATGCTCATTTCGCAGCGTCCGGCGCTGACCGAGGAGATCCTGGCCCCGAACCGCTCGAAGTTCACCATCGAGCCGCTCGAGCCGGGCTTCGGCTACACCCTCGGCAACTCGCTTCGCCGCACCCTGCTGTCGTCGATTCCTGGTGCTGCTGTCACCAGCATTCGCATCGACGGCGTGCTGCACGAGTTCACCACCGTCGCTGGTGTGAAGGAAGACGTCACCGACATCATCCTGAACATCAAGTCGCTGGTCGTCTCGTCGGACGAGGACGAGCCGGTCACGATGTACGTCCGCAAGCAGGGCCCGGGAACCGTCACCGGTGGCGACATCGTCGCTCCGGCCGGCGTCACCGTGCACAACCCTGACCTGCACATCGCGACCCTCAACGACAAGGGCCGTCTGGAGATCGAGCTGGTTGTCGAGCGTGGCCGTGGCTACGTTCCGGCAGTCCAGAACAAGATCAGCGGTGCCGAGATCGGCCGTATCCCGGTCGACTCGATCTACTCGCCGGTTCTCAAGGTCACGTACAAGGTTGAGGCGACTCGTGTCGAGCAGCGCACCGACTTCGACCGTCTGATCCTGGACGTCGAGACCAAGAACTCGATCACTTCCCGTGACGCGCTTGCGTCTGCGGGTAAGACCCTCGTTGAACTGTTCGGCCTGGCACGTGAGCTCAACACCGAGGCCGAGGGCATCGAGATCGGGCCGTCGCCGGCCGAGGCTGACCACATCGCGTCGTTCAGCCTGCCGATCGAGGACCTCGACCTCACCGTCCGTTCGTACAACTGCCTCAAGCGCGAGGGTGTTCACACCGTCGGCGAGCTGGTTGCACGCACCGAGTCGGACCTTCTCGACATCCGCAACTTCGGTCAGAAGTCGATCGACGAGGTCAAGGTCAAGCTTGCCTCGATGGGTCTGTCGCTCAAGGACAGCCCGGCCAACTTCGACCCGGCCGCGATGATGGGCTTCCAGGACAAGGGCTGGGGCGACGCCGGTTACGGCGAGGACCTCGACCACGACTACGCGGAGACCGAAGACCTGTAAGGGTCTCGAGCTCCAACTCACCAGGAGAATTCAGAAATGCCACGTCCCAAGAAGGGCGCCCGCCTCGGCGGGTCGGCGTCGCACCAGAAGGCGATCCTCGCCAACCTGGCCACGGCGCTGTTCGAGCACGGTCGCATCCAGACGACCGAGGCCAAGGCCAAGTTCCTGCGTCCGTACGCAGAGAAGCTGGTCACGAAGGCGAAGGCCGGCACGCTGGCTGACCGCCGCAACGTCATGAAGGACATCCGCAACAAGGATGTCGTTCACAAGCTGTTCGCGGAGATCGGCCCGGCTGTCGCCGAGCGCAACGGTGGTTACACCCGCATCGTCAAGACGATGCCGCGCAAGGGCGACAACGCTCCGATGGCGATCATCGAGCTCGTTCTCGAGTCGACCGTCACCGCTGAGGCTGACCGCGCGAAGCGCGTGAAGGCTTCGAAGGCCGCTCCGGCCAAGGTTGCTGAGGTCGAGGCTCCGGCAGCTGCCGAGGCCGAGGAGACCGCAGCTGAGGCTCCGGCCGGTTCGCACGGACCGATCGAGGGCGACGAGCAGCCGGAAGGCTTCCCGATCAAGGGCAACGCTTCGTCGAAGCTGTACCACGTCCCGGGCAGCCGCTTCTACAACTCGACTGTCGCCGAGATCTGGTTCGCAGACGAGGCTTCGGCCGAGGCTGCTGGCTTCCAGCTCCCGCCGTCGCAGCGCGAGAAGGCTGAAGAGGGCGACGAGGCTCCTGAGGCCGAGTAGTCCTTGACTGCAAACGTTGACCGCCCGGCTGTGTCTGACACAGCCGGGCGGTCGCATATTCGGATCCGGCTGGACATCTCGTATGACGGCACGGACTTCTCCGGCTGGGCTCGGCAGAACGATCGCCGCACCGTGCAGGCCGTTCTTGAGGACGCACTCTCGACGATCACGCGTGAACGCATTCGCCTGACGGTGGCTGGGCGAACCGATGCCGGCGTGCATGCCGAGGGTCAGGTCGCGCACTGCGATCTGCCCGTCGAACGCGCGGATCTGCCGCAGCTCGTGCGGCGTCTGTCGCGCTTCCTGCCGACCGACGTTCGAATCATCAGCATGACGGCGGTGCCGCCGGAGTTCGACGCGCGCTTTTCGGCCCTGCGCCGCCACTACGCCTATCGACTCTCGACGGCCCCGTACGGAGCTGACCCGCTCGTGCGCAATCACATCGTCGGCTGGCGGCCGGGGCTCGATATCGAGGCCATGCGCGATGCTTCCTCCCGGCTGGTCGGGTTGAACGACTTCGCCGCCTTCTGCCGTTTTCGCGAGCGCTCGACGACGGTTCGCGAGTTGCAGCGCTTCGACTGGGTCGTCAATGGAGATCGGTTGACGGCCTTCGTCAGCGCCGATGCTTTCTGCTGGTCGATGGTCCGGAGTCTGGTAGGCGCGACCCTCGCCGTGGGAGAGGGACGACGCGAGCCCGCTTGGTTCGATGAGCTGCTTGCCCTGCGCACGCGGTCGAGCAAGATCACAGTTGCTCCCGCGCACGGACTTTCGTTGATGGGCGTCGATTACCCCGAGCATGCCGATCTGGCGGCGCGCAATGAGATCACGCGCGATATTCGCGATGCGATCGACGAACAGGGCTGCTGCGGCGACTGAGCGGTATGTTCGTCCTCATGGAGAAGTTCTCGCTGGACGCGATCGCACGGGAGCAACTCGCAAAGGCTGTGGCGCTTCCGGCGCAGCGGTGCGCCAGCACCGTGTACGGCGGGCACGAGCACAAACTTCGGCAAACTTTGATCGCACTGGCGGCGGGTGCCTCACTCAGTGAGCATGAAAATCCGGGAGAGGCGACTCTCATCGTGTTGGGTGGCCGGGTGAAGCTCGAAGCGTCGAATGCCTCGTGGGAAGGCCGAACCGGTGATCTGCTCGTCATTCCGCAGAGTCGGCACGCCCTGCACGCGCTCGAGAACAGCACCGTCCTCTTGACCGTCGTCAAATAGGCGGTCAGACCAGCACGCTTGTGCCCTCAGCCCTCGGAGCGGACCACGCTGGCGTCGCAGAGGCACACCGTTTCGTTGCCGTTGAGTTTTGCGGCGTCGATCCGGATCTTGGTTCCGGGTTTGACCGGCACGGAGACCGGCAATCCGGTGCCGGTGGTGACGGCGTCCGAATCGAACAGTTTCGTCAGCTCCGGTTCCTCGTATACCGCGACGTAGGCCTTGCCGTCGGTCTGGGTTGAGGAGTCGGTGAGCGCCGCGGTGAACTCGAGGCGATCGAAGCCGTCGGGAACTTCGAACTCTATGCCCGGTTGACCGGCCTGGCCGGGCTGTCCGACCTTGGGGCAGCCATCGCCGCAACCCCACACGAGGCTGTGGGAGTAGTCGACTCCGCCGACCTGTGCATCACCCGGCTCGAAGCTGAGGCTGCCGTTGGGGAGCAGGTCGGTGAGGAAGACACGACCCTGTGCAGCGGCGGTGGTCGACGTTGGTGCGGGCGCAGCCGGCGGCGAACTACACGCGCTCGCCGCGAGAAACAGCGTCACGAACGTCGTCGACGATATCCACCTCATGGCTGAACACCTGCTTTCTCAGCCCTTCACGTACGACAGCTTCTCCGCGATCTGGCCGTCGCGCACAGTGAACACGTCGACGCCGCGAACATGACCCTCGGTTCCGTCGAGGTCGACCCAACGGTGAACCCAACGGACGGTTGCTCGATAACCCGCGCCGAAGGCGTCTTCGGACTCGAAGATTCGAGACTTCGCGCCGGCGAAGAAGTCGCGGAACAATTCGATGATGTTGTCGCGGCCTTCGAAGCGCGTTCCGTCGGGCGACGGCGCCGTCGACTCGAAGACGCAGTCTTCGGTCATCAACGCGGCCATGGCTTCGAGATCCTGCCGGTTGAAGGCGTCGTTGAAGCGATCGATCGTGCCGAGTGTCTCCAGGGCCAACGTGTCCATGTTGTTTTCGTACACCATCACGGGCGTTCGGTCACCTGGCAATTGCAGGGTTAGCCGCTCAGGACGGACAGGATGTTCCCCGCGGGGTCGGTGAACCAAGCGATGTCCGGGCCTTGATTGGCGGCGCGGCCGCGAAGGACACCCTTGGCGTCGTGGGGGAGCCCGGGATAGGTCTCGAACGTCACTCCACGCGCGGTGAGTTCATCGACGGTCGCGTCGATGTCGTCGACCTGGAAATTGAGAACCGTGAAAGTCGCGGGCTGGTGATCGGGCTTGGGGTAGGCGATCGCCTCAGCCCCGCCCGCGAGGTCGAGGTGCAGGATGCCCATGTCGTCGTCGCGCACGGAGAGTCCGAGAACTTCGCCGTAGAACGTGCGCGCGGCATCGAGGTCGTCAACGGAGAAGCTGCTGAAGGTCTTTGAAGTACCGAGCATGATTCGAGCCTACGACCGGTGCGCGCGACGGATCCAGGTCAACGAGTATCTGTGCGGAATATGGGTTGTCCGCCTTGCCTTGTCCGTGGTGACGTTGAACCGGGACGTAGGTGGCGATGATCGAACAGGTTCAGCAGCGCGCGGGGCGCAAGGAGTGGGTTGGCCTCGCGGTGATCTCGATTGCCTGCGTGCTGTACATCATGGATCTGTCGGTCCTCGAGATGGCCATTCCCGCGATCAGCGAGGACCTCCATCCGTCGAGCGTCCAGTTGCTGTGGATCATCGACGTCTACGGGTTCATGGTCGCGGGATTCCTCATCACGATGGGCTCGCTCGGCGACCGACTCGGTCGGCGGAAGTTACTTCTGTACGGCGCGGGATTCTTCGGTGCCGCTTCGGTATTCGCGGCATTCGCGCAGAGCGCGGAGATGCTGATCTTCGCCAGAGCCGTCATGGGCGTCGCCGGCGCGACGATCGCGCCATCGACACTGTCGCTCATCCGGAACATGTTCGCCGACCACGAACAGCGATCGCGGGCGATCGGCGTCTGGGTCACCAGCTTCTCGGTGGGCGGAGCGGTGGGTCCGGTGATCGGCGGGATAGTGCTCGAGTTCTACTGGTGGGGCGCGGTCTTCCTGATCAACGTGCCGGTCATGGCGCTGTTGCTGGTGCTCGGCCCCAAACTGCTGCCGGAGTTCAAGGATCCGACCGCGGGGCGAGCAGACATTCCCAGCCTGCTGGCGTCGCTGTCGGCGATCTTGCTCGTGGTCTTTGCGATCAAGAAGGTCGCGCAGGACGGCCTTTCCGTCGTTGCCCTGGCAGCGTTGACCGTTGGTGTGGTCGTCGGTGTCTGGTTCGTGCGTCGGCAGCGGGGGCTCGATGATCCGCTCATCGACCTGCACCTGTTCGGCATCCCGGCTTTCCGAGCAGCACTGGTCATCTACGGAATCGGCGTGATGGTGATGTTCGGGGGATTCCTCTTCATGCCGCAGTACCTGCAGCTCGTCCTCGGGTACTCGCCGTTCGCCACTGGTATGTGGATGGTTCCGTCAGCAGCGATGTTCGTCCTCGGGTCCAATGTGAGTCCTTGGCTGCTCCGGTGGTGCGGGCCGGCGATACAGCTCGGGACGGGTCTTGTGCTGGCGGCGATCGGGTTCGGGATCATCGCGCTGGTGCAGCCCGACCAGGGACTGTGGCAGGTGGTCGTCGGTTCGATTCTGTTTTCGCTGGGGCTGGCGCCGATATTCACCCTCACGACGGATGTGATCATCAGTGCCGCGCCGGCGAATCGCGCGGGGGCGGCGGCCGGAATCTCCGAGACGTCGGCAGAACTCGGCGGAGCATTGGGAATCGCGGTGTTCGGCAGCATCGCGGTTGCGTTGTACCGCGCTCGAATCGAACCCGCGTTGTCCGGCGTCTCCGCAGACGCTGCGGAGTCGGCGCGGGGCACTCTCGGTGGAGCAATGAATGCCGCGCGGGCCCTTCCCGGCGAGGTGGGACATCGGCTTCTGTCGGCAAGCGCGGAGGCCTTCACGGTCGGTATGCAGGTAACCGCTGTGATGAGTGCTCTACTGGCGCTCGGACTCGGAGGTTTGGTGCTCGCCCGCGGAAAGTCAGTGGTCGACGTCGGTGGGGAGGTGCGCGAATGACCGGACAAACCGCAGTACGTGCGGGGCGGAAGGAATGGATCGGCCTCGGGGTCATGTCGCTCGCCTGCGTCCTCTACGTGATGGACCTGTCGGTCCTGCATCTCGCGGTCCCGGCGATCAGCGAAGACCTGCACCCGTCGAGCGCGCAGTTGCTGTGGATCATCGACGTCTACGGGTTCATGGTCGCGGGGTCCCTCATCACGATGGGCTCGCTCGGCGACCGTCTCGGCCGACGGAAGTTGCTGATGATCGGCGCCGCTTGCTTCGGCGTCGCATCGGTGTTCGCGGCGTTCGCGCCGACCGCGGAATTGCTGATCCTGGCGAGGGCCGTTCTCGGGATCTCCGGTGCGACGCTGGCGCCGTCAACGTTGTCGTTGTTGCGGAACATGTTTCTTGACCCGGTGCAGCGTTCGCGGGCCATCGGCATCTGGGTCACCAGCTTCTCCGCAGGTGGAGCGCTCGGCCCGGTGTTCGGCGGCATCGTCCTCGAATACTTCTGGTGGGGCGCGGTCTTTCTGCTCAACGTGCCGTTTATGGCCGTGATCCTCATCCTCGGGCGCAAGCTGATCCCCGAGTTCAAAGATCCCGAGGCGGGACGCGCGGACATCCCGAGTGCATTGGCGTCGATCACATCGATCCTGCTGATCGTCTTCGCGATCAAACAGATTGCGCAGAACGGGTTCTCCTGGGTCGCGCTCGCAGGTGTCGGCCTCGGCCTGCTCGTGGGGACGTGGTTCGTCCGCCGGCAGAAGAGTCTCGACGATCCGCTGATCGACATCGCGCTGTTCTCGGTCCCGTCGTTCCGGCTGTCGCTGGTGACGTACGGACTCGGCATCATGGTCATGTTCGGTGGGCTGCTGTTCATCCCGCAATACATGCAGCTCGTGCTGGGCTTCTCGCCCTTGATCGCCGGGCTCTGGACCGTTCCGTCCGCGTTGATGTCGGTGATCGGTGCGAACGTCAGTCCGTGGTTGCTGCGCTGGGTGTCACCTACTCGCCAGATCGGCGGCGGTCTGGCGTTGGCTGCGGCGGGGTTCGCCGTGGTGATGCTCGTGCAGCCGAGCCACGGCTTGTGGCAAGTGGTCGTCGGATCGATTCTGTTCTCGATCGGCTGTGCGCCGATCTTCACCCTTACGAACGACCTGATCATCGGGTCTGTCCCGGCGAACCGCGCGGGCGCTGCCGCCGGAATCTCGGAGACAGCTGCCGAACTCGGCGGCGCCCTCGGCATCGCGGTGATGGGAAGCGTGAGCATCGCGATTTATCGCGCCGGCATCGAACCGGTGCTGGTCGGCGTGCCGGCGGACTCTGCCGAGATGGCGCGCGGCACCCTCGGCGGCGCCGTGGTCGCGGCCCGGACGCTGCCGGTTGACGTCGGGAATCGCATCGTCACCGCTGGTGCGGAAGCTTTCACCACCGGCATGCAGACAGTTGCTTTGATGAGCGTCGTGATCTCACTCGTTCTCGCCGTGGTGGTTCTCGTTCGCGGGAGGTTGGTGCTGGTCGCGGCGAAATCCGAGTGAGAGGTTTCGCCGAGGACGGTTCCTGCTTGTCGGTGAACCAACTTAGGAGTGGTTGGTCACGCGTCTCCGAGCACGGCAGCGCCGAACAGCGGTGATGAAGTCGGCAGCAAAACCGATCGCGGCCGCCGCCAGCAGCAGTGCCAGACCTGTGCAGAGGACCATCCAAAGTCCCTCCGTTGCACGGGCCCAGAGGATGGCGAGGCGCAATCCTGCGAGGCACACGAGGATGCCCCATGACGCACCAATCAGAGATTCTTCGCTCGCCGGTCGCTGCGCTGGGCTCGTATTGGTCGTGTCAGAAGGCATTTCAGGCACCTCCACTTTGGGGCGCACGGGAGCCGCGCCCACTACCTCAATTCCAAGGCGATGCGTAAGCGTGTACAACACACCCTTGGGTGTGTACAACACACCCTTGGGCTCGGATAGGCCCACCCGGATGCGCGCGACGGTGCCCTGACAAGCAACAATGTACGAATGCCAGAGCTTTCTCTCACTCCGCGCCTGGCCGTCATCGGCGGCAGCGGCTTCTATGACTTCTTCGGCGACGACGCTCAATCGATCGAGGTCGAGACCCCTTACGGTGCGCCGAGCGCGCCCATCACCGTCGGCACGGTCGCCGGTCGTGCGGTGGCGTTCGTGCCGCGTCACGGTCGCAACCACGAGTACGCGCCGCACACCCTGCCGTACCGCGCGAACATGTGGGCGCTGCGGTCGCTCGGCGTGCGTCGTGTACTCGCGCCGTGTGCCGTCGGCAGCCTGACGCCGACGCTCGGACCCGGTTCGTTCGTCGTGCCGGACCAGGTCGTGGACCGGACCGCGGGCCGCGTCCAGACGTACTTCGACGGCGGCGCCATCCACGTTCCGTTCGCTGACCCGTACTGCGCCGACCTGCGCAAAACCGTCGCCGCGCAGCCGGGAATCATCGACGGCGGAACGATGGTCGTCGTCGAGGGCCCGCGATTCTCGAGCCGTGCGGAGAGCCAGTGGTTTGCTGCGCAGGGCTGGACGCTGGTCAACATGACCGGTCACCCGGAGGCTGTGCTCGCCCGTGAGCTCGAGCTCTGCTATGCACCGATCGCGCTGGTCACGGACCTCGATGCGGGTCTCGCCGAAGGTGAAGGCGTGAGCGCCGCTGAGGTGTTCGCCGAGTTCAAGCGGAACCTCGGACCGTTCAAGGACCTGGTTCGTACCGCGATCGAGAACATCTCCGGCGAAGACACCTGCGCTGAATGCCGCGTCCATGATGGCGTGACGCTGCCGTTCGAATTGCCTTGATGCAGAGGGTGGTTGCCTACGAACCCCTCCTTCGCAGGCAGCCACCACTCGCTTGGCAGTCACCTTGCACGACCGGCCTCATCGACGGTCGGCAAGGGTGACCCCCGCAGAACTGTGCTACATCTGTTTGCCGCTCAAGCAGGCTCCAGGAAACCCCCGGCGAACCGGGAGCGCGCTCTCAGTGTAGGACGAAGCATGTGACGAAGATCAAGTCAGCAAGGGTGTGTCGGTCAACTGGAGGACATGTCAACCGTGCCTCGGTGGGCCAGCCGCTAGTGTCATTGCCATGAGCGAACCGCTTCGCCTGGAGATCATTCTCGGCACTGTCCGGCCAGTGCGGTTCGGCCCGGTGGTGGCCGACTGGTTCTTCCGTCAGGCGGCCAATGACCCGCGATTCGACATCGGTTTGATCGATCTCGCGGAGTTCTCGTTGCCTTCGGATCTCACGATGGACAGCGACGGCGCGCAGGCTTTCCAGCAGCGCATCGCGGCCGCGGATGTGATCGTCGCGGTCACTCCCGAGTACAACCACAGCACGTCGGGTGCGCTGAAGGATGCCTTCGACCTGCTCAAACGAGAGTGGCGGGCGAAGCCGGTTGGGTTCGTCGCCTACGGCGGTCTTTCCGGTGGGCTGCGCGCGGTCGAGCACCTGCGGCAGATCGTGGCTGAACTGCACATGGTGAGTGTGCGTGAGCAGGTGAGCTTCCATCAGGCGAAGAAGCAGTTCGATGAGTCGGGTGAGACCGCGAACGGTCCCGCGATCGACGCCGTGGGTCGCATGCTGAACCAGCTCGACTGGTGGGGCCGGCATCTGCGCGATGCGCGGTCAGGAGATCCGTACCCGGGCTGATCAGCCGGGACCGGGGCCTCCCGAACCGACGCCGCCAGCTCCTGGGATGCCGCCGCTAGAGCCGGATGCTGCGCCCCCTGCAGAACCTGGATTGCTGGTGCCTGGGCCGTCCGAGCCGGCGCCGCCGGTGCCAGTGCCGCCCGTGCCGCCGGTACCGCCGATGGCGCCGCCAACACCGCTGGCTCCGAGACCGCCGTACCCGCCATCGCCGCCGGTGCCAGTACCGCCCGTACCAGTCGTTCCGTTGCCGCCAGTGCCGGAACCGCCCGTGCCGCCGGTACCGCCGGGACCGCCCCCAAAGCCAATGCCGCCGGTCATGCCGTCGCCGCCGTAGCCGTCGCCGCCGTTAGCGCCGGAACCGCCTAGGCCCGCCCCGCCGGCGCCGCCAGTACCCGGGAGATCGTTGGGAAGGTTGCCGGTGCCGCCGAAGCCGCCATCGCCGCCCGCGCCCGTTCCGCCGTTCCCGTCGGCGACGAGTCCGGCGCCGCCGGTGCCGCCCGTGCCGTTGCCTCCCGGGCCGCCGATGCCGGTATACGCACCGTTTCCGCCCGTTCCGCCAGTTCCGTCGCCGCCGCTACCGCCGATGGTTCCGCTTCCCCCGGTACCCCCGGTTCCGGAACCGCCCGCGGTGCTGAGAACGGCGCCGTCGCCGCCGAATGCGGCACCGCCAGTGCCGCCGTTGCCTTGGGCGCCCGTGGCGCCGGTCGTGCCCTGCGAGCCATTGAATCCACTGCTTCCGGCAGCGCCGGTTGCTCCGGAGAATGAGGTGCCTGGAGTTCCCGCAGCGCCGCCGAGCCCGCCGGTACCGGCAGTTCCGCCGTTGCCTCCGGGTCCACCTGCACCACCAGTGCCGCCGGTGGCGTTGCCACCCGCTTCCCCAGGATTCGTGGCGTCATAGCCGTAAGCGCTGCCGCCGGTTCCACCGGTGCCACCAGTGCCACCTGTTCCTCCGGTACCGCCCGCGCCACCGGCACCGCCGTTACCCGCGGCACCGCCCGGGCCGAACACTGACGAGCCGCCTTTACCGCCGGCTCCACCTGCACCGCCGGTTCCACCGGTCGAACCGGTTACGCCGGTACCGCCGGTGTTCCCGGCGAGGCCGGTGACGTTCGGGTTGCCTTGGGTGCCCGACGTTGAGGCAACATCGGTGCCAGTACTGCCGGTCGTGCCGATGGTCCCAGTGGTACCCGCCGCGCCTGCGCCGCCGCTACCGCCAGCACCGCCCGCGCCGCGCCGTGCGGTCCCGCCGTTACCGCCCGCGCCGCCGACGCCACCAGCGACGACGGCGTTGCCGCCGTTACCGCCCGCGCCGCCGCTACCGGAGGCGCCAGCTTTACCGCCGTTGCCGCCAGCTGCTCCGGCACCACCGTTGCCGCCGTCGCCGCCGTCACCACGAATCCGTCCGGCGTTGCCACCATTACCGCCTGTGGTGCCCGCGGCGGTTGAGTCGTATCCGTCGCCGCCGTTACCGATCAGCAGGCCGCCGTTTTGCCCGTTCGGGTTCTCCGCGGTGCCGTCCGCGCCGTTGCATACGAACCCACAAGAATTCGTCACGGCCGCCGAAGACACCCCCAATATCGAAGCGACCGTCGGGGTCGTGAATTGGCTGGCAGTGAAGTGTCGAACGGACAACAGCGGCGATGTTGCTGATGCGGTAGGGCGGGCGCCGAACAACGCCGTCCACGTTGGGGAAGGGGCCGCCGACGCCAGTCCGACGCTCGGTCCGAGGATCATGCCGGCGCCGATCATGCCCAACGCCGAGCCTGCCGCAATGCGGCGAGCACGGCCCGATCGGGTGCGCAAACGAGTCGAGGAACGGGGAGTTGGGGCAGCCATGAATGCTCCTCAGAACGGGTCCTGTAGGACACCGGAGCCGCAATCGCGCCACTACTCAGGAGCCTATGGCCTGAACGTCCGTATGGCCAGAAAACCGCTCTGAGCTTGCGTTTTCAACTAGTTCGCACCGCGCTCGATCCGACGATGAATTCCTGTTCGGCGGGGACTGTCACAAGCTCGACCGCTATCGATTGACCACCCACGGTCACCATGATCGAGGCGCCGGTTGCGGTGATCGAGAGGTCGGGCGCGATGCCGGTGAAAGCGGCTGGCGTTGCCGCGGCGAAGATCGTGGTGATTCCGGGAGCGCCTGGCTGAAGATCCCCGTCCGCGACGAGCACGTCGTAGCCAACGGGCGTCGGTTCGCCGAGTCCAGCGACGCAAAGTTGAGAACGGTTTCCGACGGCGTGGACAAGCGGCTCCCACATGTCCGGCCGGTCCGTTCGCACGACGATTCGCGCTCCGGTTGCAACGCCGCGGAAGATCGTCTGCCGCAGGAACATCGACGAACCCACCAGGGTCGCGGTGCGGGTGCTCGATGCGCACAGCGGAACCGCGATCGCGCGACCGTCAGAGGTGGCGCCGACGAGTTGACCACATCCCCCGGTGGCCACCGCAAAGCTCGACAACTCGGCAGTGGGGACATCGTGAAAGACCAGGGCAGCGTCGCCGTTCGAAGCCAGCGGCAGGTGTGCTCGCAGGTGTTGGAGTTGATGTCCGTCGACTCGGCGCGCGGGCAGCGCGGGGGTCTTGTCGGCCCCGGTGAGCCGCCACGACAAAGCGGCTGCGACTCGGCCGGCGGCTTCCTGCGGTCGTAGCGCGAGCATCGTCGTCGTCGCCTGAGTAGAAATCGTCCAGACCTGGTCGATGAGGGCCGGTGTCAGTTCCGTCGCCGAAAAGCCCGAGTCGTTCTGATCGCCGATCGCAACGGACGACCAGCCGTTTCGCACATCCCCGCCGGCCACGGCCTGGGACACGGCCGTGATCTCATCGGCGGACAGAATCCGCGCGTCGACGTCGTGGCGTGCCAAGACATCGACGATCCGGCTCGTTGCGGTCCTCAGTGTCGAGACTGCACCGTCGCGCCCACCGCCTCGACGTTCCACCGCCTCTGACCGTGCATCGAGTCGGACAACGATCCATACCGCTCGATCCGGAACTGCCGGCAACGGTCCGATGAGCTGTCGAAGGACGCTCGCCGGTCGGGTGTGAATTCGCCGCGCATGGCTCACGATGTCGATCCCGGCCAACGTGATGTCGTGTTGGTGCAGGGCCGCCGCAAGCGCCTCGAGGGGCAATTGCTCACCCGGAACGGCGCCTCGGCGAGACAGGACTGTCAGTCGGGTCTTGGGAACGATGGAAACGACCGCTGCGCACTTAAGACCAGACCAGCTGGCAGCCATGCCGTTGAAGTCCGTCGGTACCGGTAGGGCAAGGTTCGACGCTCGCGCATACCCGATCGCGGTGGAGAGTCGGCCGAGAAGTGATTGCCGGCGGATTGGGACCACGAGAGCGACGGCGACAAGGACTCCGACAGTCACTGCGACGACCGAAGAAGCGACGGCCGCGACGAGACACCCGGCGGCGACCCCGATCAGTTCGGCCGTGAGCACGGAAGCCAACGTCGGTCGCCGAAGTCCTTGCACACCCACCACCCATATCCACCAGACAGGCCAGCATCGTCCCAGGTGAACTGTACTGTTAGTGATCTCAGGAGGCTCTGGGTTCGAGGTGTATGCGGGAGGGTCGTTGCGGCAGCAGCCAGTGACCCGGCCGCAGGTGAGCGGGTACCGCTTCCACCTTCGTCAGTTAGAAAATGCTGTGGTTCGGCGCGATGTCCGCGGCCTCGGCGATCCGCTCCGATCCCAATCGCGTGCACTTGCCGTCGGTGTTGTCCTGGCCGCGGTGGTGCTTGCCGGTAGTGCGTTGTTCGGCTTGATTCGCCCCAAGTCCCACGTGGGGACCGACCCGATCGTCGTGACGAAGGAATCGGGTGCGATGTACGTGCGCATCAACGACACCCTTCATCCGGTGCTGAATCTGGCGTCGGCTCGGCTCATCGCGGGGAGTCCGGCGCAACCGGTCGTTGTCAGCGAGAAGGCTCTGGCAGACCTGCCCCGCGGGCCCCTCGTCGGTATCCCGGGCGCGCCGTCGGCGATGCCGTACAACCCGAAGAGCACAGGCCACCTCTGGGCGGTGTGCGACCTCGCAACGGACGGTCGGCTGCAGTCGACGATCATCGTCGGGCAGCCGGACGAGTCGGTTGGAGTGCATTCTCTGACCGGCAACGAGGCGATCCTGATGCGATCGGCGGACAGCACGTTCCTGGCTTTCGATGGCCATCGTGCGCGCGTGGACACGGCAAACGGTGCAGTTACTCGCGCGCTCGGCATCGATGGTAAGGCGACACGGCAGGTCAGTGCAGCACTGCTCGGGACGATCCAGGAGACCGCGCCGATCGAGGTTCCGAAAATCGAGGGTGCGGGTCAGCCGGGACCCGGGGCGCTTCGTCAGTACGCCGTCGGGACCGTCGTGCAACTAGGCGAGGGACCGGCGACGCGATATTTCGTGGTGCTGCGATCAGGAGTTCAAGAGATCGGGCAGCTGGCCGCAGACCTCGTGCGTTTCGCCGACTCCCATGGACAGTCGTCGATCCCGCGGATCACGCCGGACACTCTTGGTTCGATTCCCCCGGTCAAAGAGTTGAACACTGCCGGTTTTCCCCAAATAGCGCCGTCGATCATCGACCAGGATGTCGCCTGCTCGACGTGGGGACCGAATGCGCCGGCTCGACTCTTTGTCGGTGCGAAGCCGCCCGTCCCTGGTGGGGCCCGCCCGGTCGAGCTGGTGCAGCGCGACGGCAATGGCCCGAAGGTCGACGCGTTCTATCTTCCGGTCGGATCTGGTGTGTTCGCGAAGTCCGCGCAATCTACGGGCGCCGGTGGCGACAGCCTGTACTACCTATCCGACACCGGGGTTCGATACGGCGTGACGGACACCGATGCCGCCAAGATGCTCGGCCTCACCAATCCGGAAGCAGTTCCATGGTCGATCCTCGGGCTGCTCGCGGCCGGGCCGGCGTTGGGCCGCGAGGAGGCATTCGTTGCACACGATGGCCTGGAAGCTGGTGGCGTTACGGCGACGATCGAGCCGACTCCGCGCTGATCACCGCCGTTTTCGGCGAGGTGCGGCCACGAGTCCGAGGGCCAACAGGCCGAGAACCGAGGCAGTGCCGAGAAGCGCGAGATTCCGCCCCCAGACGTGCGTCTCCGAGGGCAGATCCGGAATCGGAATCGGGCGTCCGTCAGCGCGGTCCGATCCGGGTTTACGTGGCGAAGCGATGTGTGCCGGGTCGACGGCGGTCACTGCGGCACCAGGATCGACCACACCGAATCCGACGTACTGATCCCACCCGCGGGCGGGCGCGTGTGCGGTGGCTTCGATGAGGGCGATGACGTCGCGAGCCCGCAATTCCGGAAAGCGTGCTCGTATCAACGCGGCGGTACCGGACACGAGTGGGGCCGCGAAACTCGTGCCATTGATCGCCAACCGCTGGCCCTCGGTGCCCGCGATTGCATTGGTCAAGCCGTCGGTGCGTGGATCGAGGGAAACGACCCGCTCTCCGGGTGCGGCCATATCGACCCACGGTCCCGGCACGGTGAAGGGCGACGCCTGTCCACTGGGGCCGACGGAACCCACGGTCAAGACGTACTCGTCGTACCAGGCCGGAGACACGATCGTCCGTACGGACTCCCAAGACCGCTGACCACCTTCGGCGACGTGGCAGACGTCGTTGTTGCCCGCCGCGGCGACGATGACGACGTCCTTGACGACCGCCGCGTATTGCACTGCGGCCCCGAGGCTTGCGTCGTTCATGTCCGGGGCGCACGCGACTTCCGACAGGTTGATGACGGTGGCGCCGGAGTCGGCGGCATAGCGGATTGCGCGGGCCAACGAGCCGACCGTGCCCACGCCCTTCGAGTTGGACACCGACTGATTCGACTGCCCACCGGTGTACGAATATGCGGCACTCGACTGTCGGATCGACAGAATTGTCGCGTCCGGCGCGATGCCGGCGAAGCCGTCGCTGTCGCTCGGAGTCGCCGCGATCAGGCCGGCAACGAGTGTGCCGTGGGCGTCGCAGTCCTCGGTCCCATCCGATTGGGTGACGTAGTCACCGCCGCCGATCAGATTCTTCAGTCGAGGGTGGTGAGCGACTCCGGTATCGATGACCGCGACCTTCTGGCCAGCGCCGCGCGTGAGGTCCCACAACTCACGGACGGGGAGCGCGGCCTCGACGGAGTCGGCGGGATCGAGGGGAAGCGGTTCCGCGCATTCGGATCGCTTCTGCGTCGCCGCGGACGGCGACGGTGCGGCAGCGCCGGGGAGATCGGCGGGATTGGGGTCGGGCGGACGCTCCGCGCTCGCGATCGGACTCGCGATCAGAACCAGCGTGGTGGCAACCGTGACCGCTTGTCGAATCCTCACCGCAGCGAGAGTGAGTCGAACAATCCGCCCACCCAACAGGCAAGTGGAACGGCGACCGCAATCGCGACGAGCTCGAGGACGTCGATCGCGCGGCGAGCCGGAGGACTCAGCTGGCGACTGCCGGCCGTACCGATCAACACCGCGGCCCCGGCCGCCACCGCTGCCAGAGCGAACCCCACGAGCGCCACATCGGAGCGGAACGCGATACCGACGGCCACCGCCGCGACCGTCGTCGAAGCGCCCGCCAAGAGTGCTGCTGCTGGTGCGGCCGCCGCGTAGGTGCGCGCACGCAGGCCCAGGAGGACGGCGCAAGCGCCGGCCAGTGCGACGCCTCGCCACGAGACACCGACGCCACCCAACGTTGCTCCGACCGCTCCAAGGACGATCGCGACCGTTGCGGCGAGGACAAGACCGGCGAGGTAGCGGTCGGCGCGGATGGCGCTCTGCTGGAGTTCGGCGAACGAGGGAAGGTCGTGGTCGACGTCGCGATCGCTGTCGGCAAGTGGGCCGGGCAGCGCCGGAATCGGCAGCCGACTCAGCGTCACGGACAGGCGACTCGCCGCGGTCAGCCCCGCCAGGCCGCACACAGTCAGCACGGCAGCGCACGTGGGCAGTGCCGGGCTCGTAATCGTGCCAAGCAGAGCCGCCGGGGCGGCCAGAACGGCGAGGTAGGCGAGAGCGGACAACGCGGTGTGGCCGCGTCCCGACAAACGCGCGGCGATGATCGACGTCGTTCCCGCCAGTGCGCAGCCGAACAGGACGCCGCCAAGCCGTGGATCAGGAATGAGGAGGAGTGCCCCGGTGAAAGCGAGCGGCGCTGCGGCGGCGCCCAGACCCGCCGACAGGAGTGGTTCGTCGTAGGTTCGTGCCGCGATCAGACCGCACAGTAACAGCACGGCTGCCGTGCCGAACGCCGCCACGATCCGAATGCCGGTGTCGGCAGACCCGTTGCCCCACAACAGTGTTGAGCATGCGGCCACGAGCAGTGCAGCCCCGCACGTCCACGCGACAGCGTGCGCACTCGTCTCACTCCACGCCCGTTCCCGGGTGACATCCGGACCGGACAAGAGCGAAGCGACATCATCGAAAACGGGGTCCACCCGTGCGGACGGACGGCTCAGCACGAGGAGATCGCCATCCGCGATGCCGTGCGCGCGAAGACTCAGAGTGCCAGTCAACGGTGGCTGCCCGACCCTGCTCAGGGTGAGCGCCTCAGACGCGCCGTTCGCGGATCCGATGGTCAGCGCAGCGAGGTCTGGCAACAACAGAGCGATCGGAATGTCGGCCGGTACCGAGACATCGACCTGTCGATCGTTTGTCGCAATCGTCAGCCGGCAGAGCACTGCTGGACGCAGCGTTCCCGGTACGGCGTCGGCCGCGGGCTCGGTTGACTGGCCCGAAGACATGGCCTGGCTCAAACGTTCCCCTGACGTCGGAGGATGCGGTCAGCTGCGATTTTAGGCAGTCGGTGCCGCAGCCATCATGATGTTGATATTCATTTACCTATGCGGGTGGTCCGGTCATGACGTCGGTCCGTTTCGAGCGCGGTCCACGACATCCTGCGCCACGGGTCCCGGGCGGCGAAATGCCCCTTCAGCCACCACCGGAAGTCAAACGACCGACATCTGGCAGCTTTCTGGCGAAGATCCTGCCCGTCGTCACGATCGCGGGTGCGGCCGGCATGGTCGCGATGTTGTTCGCTTCCGGCTCGTTGGCGTCCAACCCGGTCGGTCTGCTCTTCCCCGTGATGATGGCGGTCTCGACCTTGGGGATGTACGCCGGACAGCGCTCCGGGACGTCTGCCGGGGCTTCCGATGCGGACCGCGCGGACTACCTGCGGTACCTCGATCAGACTCGTGCCGAGGTGGCCGCGGTCCGATCGGACCAGCAGGCGGCCGCAGCGTGGACCCATCCCGACCCGCGCATGCTGTGGGAGCGAGCGGGGACATCTCGCATGTGGGAGCGTCGATCCACCGATCCGGACTTCGGACACGTGCGAATCGGAGTCGGTGACCAGCGGTTGGCGCGCGGCCTCGTGACTCCCGATCTCGGACCGCTCGACGAACTCGAACCCGTCAGCGCACTCGCGCTGCGTCGTTTCGTTCGTGCGCATTCCGTGGTGCCGAATCTGCCGATCGCGGTCTCGCTGCGGGGGTATGCCTCGGTCCGGATCGAGGGAGACGCCGACATCGTGCGCGCGGGAGTTCGTGCGCTCGTGTCGTCACTGTGCATGGCTCACGGTCCGGACGACGTGGTCGTTGCGATCGTGGCCGACCCGACCGTGGCCGGCAGGTGGGATTGGGCGAAGTGGCTGCCGCACGTGCAGCATCCGACGCAGCGAGATGCGTTGGGGGAGCGTCGATTGGTCGGCGTTTCCGTCTCGGACGTGCGAGCCATGCTGGGCGGATGGCTGTCGAATCGAGGCCGCTTCACGCGTTCCGCGTCGACCCACACCGCACCCCACGTCGTCGTGATCGCGGATTCCGTCGATGCGAGCGAAGTCATCGGTGACGCCGGACTCGAGTCGGTGACTCTGGTGTCGTTCGGAACGCCCCTTGCTCCAGCGGTGGGCCGCACGCTGGAACTGTCCCTCGACGGTCGGCAGATCAGCGCCCGGGGCGAATCCGGGTTGACGCCCATCGCCGTGATCGACGAGGTCTCGATTGTCGAAGCCGAGCAGGTTGCGCGGAGCATGGCGCGATTCCGGGCTCCCGCACTCGGCTCGACGCCCGCCGAAGGAACGAGAAGCCGATCCGGATGGGCCGGGCTCATCGATATCGACCCACTGAATTTCGACGCAGATCAGTCCTGGTCTCGCCGCGTCGGAAGGGACCGTTTACGGGTTCCCGTCGGAGTCGCCGAAGACGGATCGGTCGTCGAACTCGACCTCAAGGAGTCGGCGGAAAGCGGAATCGGTCCCCACGGTCTGTGCATCGGAGCCACGGGTTCCGGAAAGTCGGAGTTCCTCCGAACTCTCGTACTGGGCCTCATCGCGACCCACTCACCCGAGCAACTCAACCTCGTCCTCGTCGACTTCAAGGGCGGCGCGACATTCCTCGGGCTCGACGGCGTGCACCACGTCGCTGCGGTCATCACGAACCTCGAAGCGGAGTCGACCCTCGTCGAACGCATGCGCGACGCGCTTGCCGGTGAGATGAACCGCCGCCAGGAAATCCTCCGTGCGGCAGGCAACTTCGCGAATGTCGGCGACTACGAACGGGCCCGCGAAGCGGGTGCACAGCTCGCTCCGATGCCGGCGTTGCTCATCGTCGTCGATGAATTCTCTGAGTTGCTGTCCCAGCATCCGGAGTTCTCCGAGTTGTTCGTCGCGATCGGCCGGCTCGGGCGTTCGCTGCACATCCATCTGCTGCTCTCGAGCCAGCGACTCGACGAGGGGCGTCTGCGCGGCGTGGACAGCCATCTGTCCTACCGGATCGGACTGAAGACGTTCTCGGCAAGCGAGTCGCGCGCGGTGCTCGGCGTTCCCGATGCGCACCACTTGCCGTCGACACCGGGTGCCGCCTACCTGAAGTCCGATCATGGCGACCTGCTTCGATTCCAGTCCGCTTATGTGTCAGGTCCGTTCGTCGAGAGCGCGGCAGGAGGTGCGCGAGTCCGATCGTCGGCGCTGCGGCCCATGCTGTTCCGGGCGCTCGAAGTAGAGATGCCTGACGTGCCTCCTGCGATCGCGCAGGCCGCGGCAGACGCAGGTACCTCGACGCTCTTCGACACGATCGTGGGGAAGGTCCGGGGTCGCGGTGCCAACGCCCACCGAGTCTGGCTTCCCCCACTGGACGCTTCGGCCGATCTGACGGAGATCCTCGGTGCCCGCCTGGAGGCGGAGATCGAGGCGCTGGCCGGTCTCCGGGTGCCGATCGGGCAGGTCGACCGACCCTTCGAGCAGCGCCGCGATCCGCTCGTGGTCGACTTCTCGGGCGGATTTGGAAACGCCGCAATCGTCGGTGGGCCGCAGTCGGGCAAGTCGACCGCGATCCGAACGTTGGTGTGCTCGCTGGCATTGACCCATTCCTCCCGCCAGGTGCAGTTCTATTGCCTCGACTTTGGCGGTGGACTCCTCAACGGGCTGACCCAACTGCCACATGTGGGTTCAGTCGCGTCCCGCCGAGACAGTGATCTCGTGCGCCGAACCGTCGCCGAAGTGACGGGACTCGTCGCCGAGCGCGAACGTCACTTCCGGACGTGGGGCGTCGAGTCGATGGTCGAGTTCCGTCGCAGGCGTGCGACAGAACCCTCGTTCGGCGATGACTTCGGTGACGTCTTCCTCGTGATCGACGGATTCGGCGTCCTGCGGTCGGACTTCGACGGCCTCGAACAGCAGATCACCGCGATTGCCACGCAAGGACTTTCGTATGGAGTGCACGTTGTCATCACCGCCGCCCGATGGCCGGATCTGCGACCGGCGCTGAAGGATCAACTCGGCACGCGGATCGAATTGCGGCTCGGCGACGCCATCGATTCAGATTTCGGGCGCCGCCTCGCAGCGCAGGTACCCGCCGGACGTCCGGGCCGTGGCATGACGAAGGAAGGTCATCACCTGCTTGTCGCGCGACCGCAGATCGGTGATCAGGCGGGTCTGTTCGCGGTCGCAAACCTCGTCGCCGTACGCAACGCATCCGATCCGGCGCCCGCGGTTCGGATGCTGCCGACCGAGCTTCGCGTCGACGCCCTTCACGCGGCGTTGGTCGATGCTTCAATGGGCAAGCTCGCGGTCCCGATCGGTCTCCGCGAAGCCGATCTGCGACCCGCATTCGTCGACTTCGCCGAGCAAGCTCACATGCTGGTGTTCGGCGACAGTGAGTGTGGCAAGACGAACCTGCTGCGGCTCATCGCCCGCGAACTCACCGAGCGGCATGCGCCGAGCGAGGTCAAGCTCATCGTCGGCGACTACCGCCGGACCCTCCTCGGTGTCGTCGACGGCGACCATCTCGCCGGCTACGCGCCAGCCGCGCCGACGCTGACCACGATGATGAACGACCTCTCGACCGTTCTTCGCGGGCGCCTCCCCGCTGCGGACATCACGCAACAACAGCTTCGAGACCGGTCGTGGTGGTCGGGGCCGGAGATCTTCGTGATCATCGATGACTACGACCTCGTCGCAACCGGATCGAATCCGATGGCGCCGATCGTCGAATTCCTCGCGCAGGCCAAGGACATCGGGTTGCACCTCGTTCTCGCGCGGCGCAGCGGCGGCGCGGCCCGCGCTCTGTTCGACCCGGTGATCAGCCGACTTCGTGAAGTCGGGGCCGCGGGCGTGGTGATGAGCGGTAACCGCGAGGAGGGAGCGCTCGTCGGTCAGGTGCGGCCTTCGGCGATGCCGGCCGGGCGCGGTGTGTTCGTCACGCGGGATGCGGCGCTGGTTCAGACGGCCTGGGCTCCACCGTCGTGACCGCGGCCGAGCTCGTCATCACCGACGGTGGTTGCTGGATTCGCACCGGCGGCGCGTTCCAAGCCGTACCGGATCAGAATTGGAATCCGGCCCGCTACCTCGGGGACGAGGTCGTTCTTGCCGGTACGGCGGGACTTCGCCCGACACCGATGTCGCAGGCGCTCGAAGCGTTGGTCCGAGGGGCATTCGGCACGCTCGGTCGGTCGGCGAAATCGATCGACCGATTGACGTTCATCCACCCGACGCATTGGGGTACGCGGCGAATCCGGCAACTCGAGGAAGTCGGTCCGGCGCTCGGGTGTGCGGTGTCGTGCACGCCGTTCGCGTCGGCGGTCGTCCGTCGTCGCGGTCAGCGAGGTGTGACGCTCGTGGTCGAATGCGGCGAACTCTCGACGTGCGCAAGTGTGGTCGGCGCGGACGGCCGGATCTCCGAGTCGCGCTACGCACCGACGCTGGGTTCGGGTGATGTTGCCGAATCTCCTGATCGCGCAGCGCAGTTCGGCGACCTGGTCAGTCGGCCCGGGATCGATCAGGTGCTGATCACCGGCCGTGCAGAGCTCGACCGCATTGCGGCGCAATCGGTGCGAGCGGTCGTCGCACCGGATCCGGCGGGGCTCGAACAGAAGCGGGAACCGGTGCCGTCGTTGGGCACGCGGTTGGCGACGGTGCCCCGCGTCTGGTGGGTTCTCGCGGGTGCATTGATGGTCGCGGTCGTCGTCGCTGGGACGTTCCTGCTCATCGATCGACCCGAGTCCGCGAAGGCTTCCGACAAGCCGCAGACGATCGCATTCGGACGTGCGCACCTTCTCCTTCCGCCTGGCTGGACCTCTCAGGAGCGAGACCAGGATTCCGGCCAGCGCCGCATCGACCTGAGTCTCGGCGACCGCAAGGATCTTCGGATCATCGTGACGCAGAACTCGGTGCCCGAAGCGACGACCCTCGACGACGCGAAGCGATCGCTGCGCCGGCAGATGCTGGCCAAGGCAGACACGTTCTCCGATCTCGAAGACCTCGTCTACGGGGGCCGGCAAACGATCTTCTACACCGAGCATCCGACTGGCGATACGTCCGAAATCCGTTGGTACACCATGATCGACCGCGGAGTTCAGACCAGCGTCGGCTGCCAGTTCCGGCCGGGAGTGTGGCACGACCTCGCGGCGACGTGTGAGCAGGTCGTGGCCTCGGTCGACGTCGTCCGCTGAGCTATTTCGACTTCGATGGAACCGATCTCGGGTTTCACGCGTCGAAGGGTGCGTAAGGAACTTGATTCAAGGAGCACCGATGCCGCTATTGGCCAGCCCGGACCAGATCCGGAAGTTCTCGCAGGATATGCACGACAAGCACACACAGATCGCCGAAACGATTGCCCGCGTCGACCAGCAGTCCGATATGACCACGGCGACGTGGCAGGGCCAGGCGCGCAACGCGTTCGACAACTTCATGGATCGGTACTTCTCGCTCGCGCGCGAGCTCAACAACCAGCTGCAGTCGACTGCCGACGACGTCGCCCGAGCCGGTGCCGCGATCGGTGGAGCCGACGAACAGTTCCACAGCCAGGTCAGCTCTCTCAACCTCTGAGTCGTTTAGGAGTTCTCATGTCCGATTCCGTCATTGCAGCCAATTTCGCGTCCGTCGCGGATGGTGCCAATTCAATCCGGTCGAGCGCGCAGGGTCTGCTGTCGATGCTCGCCGACTTCAACAGCCAGGTTCGCCAGTTCGTCGACCAGCACTGGCAGGGTGAGGCGAACGACGCATTCGCGGCGCTTCAGGCCAACTGGAACAGCAAAACCGAGGAACTGACCTCGATGCTGAACCAGGCCGCGGGCGTTGTTCTCACCGGCAACGAGCAGTTGCAGGCGACTGATCGCCAGCTCGCGTCGTTGTTTTAGTAGTACCGACTGTTGCAGGCGTCGATGCCATGGAGGATCCCGAGTCGGAATGACTCGACTCGGGAAAATCCGCTCGGTACCGACTTGCCGTCGACGTCCTGCGCCGCGTATCCGTCCGTCAGCAACGCGGATATCGCTTCATCGAGATCGATGGAGGTCAGCCGGACTCCGTCCGGTTTTTGCTCCGCGAGGGCAGCGGCGATGGCTCCGGACAGGCAGGACGATCGAAGCCCGACCTCAACACCCTGGATCGAATGCCCAAGCTGCTTCTGGACGGCGAGCGAATAGCGCGAAATCACGGCCAGGTTCGCGGTGAAGTCGCCGTTGACGGTCTTATACAGACCCGCTTCGGTGGGATAGATGGGAATCGCCCGCCGGGCGAGATCGTCGACGTTGACGGCGATCTGATTGTCCGTCTCGCAGTATTGGGCCGGGCGGTCGAGCTTGCTGTCCGGGCACTTCCCACCGAAGTCGAACTGCGGTTCCTTCTTCGCCGGCATCACGCCGTTCAGCGCCGAAAGCAGATCGTTGAGTGACTCCCTGGTGACCGGCGGTTCGTCCTTGGTGGGCGAGACCGACGGGAACTTCGACTCGACCGCGGCGCGGCGCTCTTGGATCTCCTTGTCGGTGATCTTCGTGCAGCCCACCGCGGCGTCCGAGAAGCCGATCTGGAGGGCCGAAACCCGCTCGAAGGACGATCCGTGGATCGCGAACGGGTCGCTCGGATCGACGTCACGCAGCGACGCCATCGTCGACAGCACCGCCGTGAGGCCGTCGGAGGTATTGAGCCGGAAGTGCTTGGCACCACCTTCGACGATGTGCCGCAGGAATGCGCCGGCGAAGCAGTCCGCCTGCTGCTCGAGCACGATCCCCGGATCGGAGTCCTTCGCCAGCCCGGACTGTCCCTGGATCGAGTGGCCGTATTCATGCGCCACCACCATGACGACCGCCATCGGCCCCCAGATGGACACCATCTCGGGGAGCAGGAGTCCGCGGTCCCATCCCATCGAGTTGTCCTGGGTGCAGAACGCGGCGTTGACGAGTTGGTAGGTGTCCATCCCGCAGAACCGGACGGACTCGGTGGATCGGCTGTCGAACGACACGATGCGCCCGATCGGGCGGAACGGGGCGGTGGTGATCGAGGGATATTCGAGCCGCCAGTAGTCCTGGATGTCGCTCAGGGCGTTGCCGACGAGGCGATCGATCTCGCCGTGGTCGGTGTTGTAGATCCGAAGTTCGGCGTCCGGGACACCCGGGCGAGGGCCCGATTGGCCCCCGACCGGCGCCAGGCCGGCAACGCGGAATGGATCGTCGTAGATCGACTGCGCGGTGCCCGCAACCCGTTGTCCGCATGCGCTCAACACGACCGCCAGCACGACGGCGATCATGGCGAGAGATGATCTTCGGTACAACATCATTCGCAGTTTCACTCACGTACACCGAGCGGTGGAGCGGATTCACCACGGTTACTCGCACTGACGACATTTCCATCGCCTAGCCACAGGCGGAACCCAGGAAATCCAGCGTTTTGGACGAGGGCAAAGCCGCTGGTAAAGTAGCCCGCTGGCATGTGGCATCGCTGATTCGTCAGCTGAACTTCCGGGTCTGTGCCGGCCGCCGGAAGATAATTCACCCGATTTGCCTGGCTGGCGCCAACCGAAACAGACAAGGATCTGCTGTGTCTACCTTTCATCCGAAGGCTGGTGACATCACGCACGCGTGGTACGTCATCGACGCCTCGGACGTGGTGCTCGGCCGCCTTGCCGTCCAGGCAGCAAACCTGCTTCGCGGCAAGCACAAGCCCACGTTCGCTCCGAACGTCGACGGTGGCGATTACGTCATCATCATCAACGCTGACAAGGTTGCCCTGACCGGCAACAAGCTGGCGGACAAGAAGATCTACCGCCACTCGGGTCACCCCGGCGGTCTGAAGTCTCGGACGGCTGGCGAGGTTATGGCCAACAACCCCGAGAAGCTGGTTCAGAAGGCTGTTCTGGGCATGATCCCGAAGAACAAGCTCGGTGCCGTCATCGGTTCGAAGCTCAAGGTCTACGCGGGCCCGGACCACCCGCACGTCGGCCAGCAGCCGACTCCGTTCGTCATTAAGCAGGTGGCACAGTGACCGAAGCCCAGGAATTCGAAGACGACTTCGAGGTCGTCGAAGAAGTGATCGAAGACGACGCCGAGACCACCGAGGCCCCGGCCGCTGCGGCGCCGCGCCCGATCCCGGTTCTCGACCGTCCGATCCAGACCGTTGGTCGTCGTAAGGAGGCTGTCGTTCGCGTCCGCCTCGTTCCGGGCACCGGCGTGTTCACGCTCAACGGCCGCACCCTCGAGAACTACTTCCCGAACAAGGTGCACCAGCAGCTCGTCAAGTCGCCGCTGGTGACCGTGGACCGCGTCGAGTCCTTCGACGTTCACGCTCGCCTCGTCGGCGGCGGCCCGTCGGGTCAGGCCGGTGCTCTGCGCCTGGCCATCGCTCGTGCTCTCGTTGAGGTCACTGCGGAGGACCGCCCGGCCCTCAAGGCCGCTGGCTTCCTGACTCGTGACGCTCGTGCGACCGAGCGTAAGAAGTACGGTCTGAAGAAGGCGCGCAAGGCGCCGCAGTACTCGAAGCGCTGATCTTCGTACCCCATACTTGGGCGGGTGTCCTTTTCCGGACACCCGCCCAAGGTGGTTATCAGGGCATATATTCAGGCCAGTTCTCCTGCAGATAGGTGTGTTTCGTGGGTCGACTTTTCGGTACCGACGGCGTTCGGGGCCTGGCGAACGAAGCGCTCAGCGCCGAACTGGCGCTGCAGATCTCCACGGCCGCGGCGCACGTGCTCGCCGACGAACCAACCGGTGACCACCGCCCGGTTGCCGTCGTCGGACGGGACCCCCGCGCGAGCGGCGAAATGCTCGAGGCGGCCGTCATCGCCGGTCTCACGGCATCCGGCGTCGACGTGCTGACTCTGGGCGTGCTGCCGACTCCCGCGGTCGCCTTCCTGACCGGCCATTACGACGCCGCGCTCGGCGTCATGATCTCGGCCTCGCACAATCCGATGGACGACAACGGGATCAAGATCTTCGCAGCCAAGGGCGAGAAGCTCGAGGACGACGCCGAGGACAAGATCGAGGCGGCGATGGAAGAGGGACTCAGCCATCGTCCGACCGGCGCCGGCATCGGCCGCGCCTTCCAGGTCACCGATGCGCTCGACACCTACCTGTCGCACCTCGCCACGTCGATCAAGCATCGCCTCGACGGCCTGAAGGTCGTCATCGACTGCGCCAACGGCGCGGCGTTCGAGGCATCTCCGGCGGCCTTCCGTGCTGCCGGCGCCGAGGTCATCACGATCCATGCGGAGCCCGACGGCATCAACATCAACCAGGACTGCGGGTCGACGCACCTCGAGTCGCTGCAGAAGGCTGTCGTGTTGCACGGTGCCGACGTCGGCATCGGACATGACGGCGACGCCGACCGCTGCCTTGCGGTGGATGCCCAGGGTTCGATCGTCGACGGCGACGCGATCATGGCGATCCTCGCGCTGGCGATGCACGAGGACGGCGAACTCGTCGACGACACGCTCGTTGCGACGGTCATGAGCAACCTCGGTCTGCACATCGCAATGCGGAAGGCCGGCGTCCTCATCAAGACGACCGGTGTCGGCGACCGCTACGTCCTCGAAGAACTGCGCGCAGGCGGGTACTCGCTCGGCGGTGAACAGTCCGGGCACGTTGTTCTCCCCGCCTACGCGACCACCGGCGACGGTATTCTCACCGCGCTTCGCATCGTGTCGCGCATGGCGCAGACCGGGCGCACGCTCAGTGAACTGGCCAGCGTCGTGCAGACCGTTCCGCAGGTCCTCATCAACGTCAAGGTGAGTGACAAAGCTGCGGTCGCGTCGGCACCGGAAGTGCTTGCTGCGGTCGCCGACGCCGAACGTCACCTGGGCGAAAACGGTCGAATCCTGTTGCGCCCCAGCGGCACCGAAGAGCTCTTCCGGGTCATGGTCGAGGCCACCGAGCCCGGCCTCGCCGACAAGCTGGCAGCCGACCTCGCCGCCATCGTGGGCGCAGTCTAGGAACCTAGATCTCGCGCCGGATCGCGGCGTGCAGCAGCTCGGCGTACAGCTCCGGGCGCGGGACCGTGTCGCTCGCGGTTATGCACACTGCGACGCGATCACCGAGTCCGACCATGGCCTGGGTAAGGCCCATGTTCCGGCGCAGCAGCGGCGGACCGCCGATGAAGACGACGCGGCCACCGAGCAGCGACAGATCTGCCGGCCCCTTCGGGTAGGACGTGAAGTTCGTGTGGCAGATGGGGGACGTCGGAGTCGTCCGCAAGTTCTGCTCCGCGTTCGACCGCACGACCTGAACCGGTAGCTGCTCGAACAGTTGCCGCTCCGCGAGGTGCTCGTCGTCGGGCTTGTCGGCCAGGCCCTTGCGAAGACTCTCTTGAATTCGTTCGACGCGTTCGTTGAGGTCTTCGATCCCGATGCCGAGGTCGACGAGCACCGAAGCGCTCGCGACGTTGGCGCTCGGGACGGGCAGGTCGCTGTCCGCGATTCCATCCGGGACAACCGGGACCTGCGCGAACAATGCTCCGGATTCGGGCAGGGCGTCGAGCTCGGCCAGGTACGTCTCCATGGCCAGCGACACTGCGGTCAAACCGGTTTGAGTCACGGTGCCCGCCCAGCGGAGGTCGGCGCGCGAAAAGATCGAGATATCGAGGAACGACCGGCGCTCGCCGGTGGCGTTGAGCGGTTCGATCGACTCGATTTCCGGTGGCGGGCTCGCGGGCCGCTTCTTCGTCAGCTTCCGGGCCTGGCGATTGGCGTTCCAGAGGTTCCGGGGGACGGCGCTGAGTTCGCCGATGCTCTCGCGCAGCCCCAACCGTGGCGTCGGGTTGCCGTGACCGGGAATCCGGGCCGCCGCGGAATCGTCGCCGAAGAGTGCGCGCTGGATCTGGGTGATCCCGCGCCCGTCGGTCAGAACGTGCGCCACCTGCAAGAACACGATCGTCGCGTGCCCCGCGACATCCGGTACACCGCGGAGGTTCCGCCAGATGACCATGCGCCACGCGGACTGGGTCGGATCAACGGGGTTCGCCGATGCCTCGACCACATGGTCGAGGACGTCCTGCCACGTGGCACCGACTGCCTCGGTGATCTTGTTTCGCGCCGGTTCCGGGTCGCGCACCCAGTGCGGATAGGTCAAATCGCCGGGTGCGTATTCGATCCGTTCCTGAAGGGCCGGGATGAACCCGATCCGACCCGCGAGGATGTCCCGGATGTCGGCGAACGACGGCGACTCAGCGCCACTGTCGATCGCGATGATGGCGCACAGGTCCGAGGCTTCCAGGTTCTTTCCGCCGCGGGAGTAATAGAAATGCAGGGCGTCGAGCGCGGACAGGCGCACCGGTTCGTCCTCCGATCAGGTCTAGATCTCGCGCCTCATCGCGGCATGCAAAAGGTCGGCGTACAGCTCGGGCTGCGGAATCGAGTCGCTCGCCCCCACAGATACGGTAACGCGGTCCCCAAGCCCGAGCAGAGTCTGCCCGAGTCCTTGGCCCGGACGCAGAATCGGCGGGCCGACGAAGTAGGCCAACGGGTGGCCGAGGAGCTGAAGATCCGGTCGTCCCTTGGTATACGAGGTGAATCCGATGTGCCACGGCACCTGCTTGATCTGCGAGCCGCGCGCGACGATCAGACGCAGGATCTGGACCGGAACCCGCTCGAACAGTTGCCGTCCGGCCAGGTGGTCGTCGTTGGCCTGCGCGGCGACCTGATCGGTGAGGTTCTGGCGGATTCGACCAGCCCGCTCGACGCGATCGGGAGTCCCGACCGACAGGTCGACGACGACGCCGACGCTCGCGGAGTTTCCGCTCGGGACCGGCAAGTCCGCTTCTCCGAGCCCAGGCGGCACGACGGGCATCTGCACGAACAATGGCGGCGTATCGTCACCGACCTTCTTGAGGTAGGCCTCCAGTGCGATCGACGTGGCCGCCAGGCCGGTCTCGGTGACGCTGCCGCCCCAGCGCAGGTCCTCGACGGCGACGTGACGCACATCGAGGAACGCGAAGCGCTCGCCGGGGGAGTTCAGCGCTGCGACCGACTGGAAGTCGTGGGTGTTCACGGGTGTGCCGCCGGCCTGTCGGGCGGCCCGGATGAACTTCACCAGGTTCCACGGTGCCTGGGCGAGTTCGGCGAATACCTGGACCAACCCAACAGTGCGGCCGGCGTTGCCGTGGCCGGGAATGCGGGCCAGTGCACCATCGTCGCCGAATAGGGCGCGTTGGATCTGGGTGACGCCGCGACCGTCCGTGACCGCGTGCGAGACCTTCATCGCGATCACGGTGGCGCGATTCTCGATGCCGGGTGCTCCGGCGACGTTGCGCCAGATATGACCACGCCAGGCGGATTCCAGCGGGTCCAGCGGGTCCAGCGGCATCGCCTGGGCGACCCCGACGACCTCGCCCCAGGTGCCGCCGGACATCTCCGCGAACTTGGTGCCGGTCGGCGTGGGGTCGGTCACCCAATGGGGATACGCCACGTCGCCGGGTGTCAAAGCGATCCGCTCGCGCAGTGCGGGGATCAGTGCGATCCGCGCGGCGAGCGCCTCGCGGAGTTCCTCGATCGACGGCGACTCGTCTCCGCTGTCGAGGACCATGACCGAGATCATGTCGCCGCCGCCGAAGTACCGTCCCGCCTGGCTGTAGTAGAAGTTCGACGCGTCAAGCGCGGAAAGGCGCACCGGGTTTCATCCCCTTCATCCGAATTGCGCAACTCGTGCTGACGGTACAAGGACGGTTGCGAACGCGACGAGCGGGGTCGGCGAACGAGGGTAAGTCTAGATTTCGCGCCGGATCGCCGCGTGCAGGAGATCCGCGTAGAGCTCGGGTTGCGGGATCGCGTCGCTGGCCGCAATTGCCACCGTGACCTGATCGCCGAGGCCGATCAATTTCTGCGCGACTCCGAGCCCAGGACGCAGCATCGGAACGCCGACCATGAAGGCGACCGGATCGCCGAGCAAGGTGAGGTCCGCCGGGCCTTTGGAATACGAGGTCAGCCCGATGTGCCAGGGCACCTGAGTGATCAATGCCGAACGCGCGGCGTTCGCCTGGAGAGCCTGGACGGGTAGGCGTTCGAAGAGTTCTCGAATCGCCAGATGCGAGATGGTCTGCTCGGCGATTGTGTCGGCGAGGTTCCGGCGGATGATCGTGGCACGTTCATTCGGGTCCAAGGTGCCGACCGCGAGATCGACCACGACGCCGATGCCCGCCGTGTTTCCGCTCGGAACCGGCAGCGAAAGTGTGTCGATACCCTTCGGCACCACCGGGAGCTGAGCCGACAACGACCGTGCCGAAACGCCGAGCTTCGCCAGGTAGGCCTCCAGGGCGATCGAAGAGGCGGTCAAGCCGGTCTCGGTCACGGTGCCCGCCCAGCGCAGGTCGGTGATCCCGACGTGACGGACATCGAGGAACGCGAACCGGCTGCCGCGGCCATTGAGTTCTTCGACCGCCACGAAGTCACTCGAGTCCAGGAGCGAAGGCGATGCACTTCGCGCGACCCGCTGGAAGTTCCGGAGGTTCCACGGCGCCCGGGCGAGTTCGGAGAGGACGTGCGAGAGTCTGACCTTCGCACTGGGATTTCCGTGTCCTGGGATGACGGCGAGAGCCGCGTCGTCCCCGAACAGGGCGCGCTGGATCTGTGACACGCCGCGTCCGTCGGTGAGGGTGTGCGAGACCTTTGTTGCGATGATCGTGGCTCGGTCGGCGACGCCAGGAGCGCCGCTCACGTTGCGCCAGACGTAGCCGCGCCAGGCGCTCACGAGCGGCTCGAGGCCGTCCAGCGGGATCGACCGGACGGTGTCGAGGACTGCACCCCAAGAATCCCCGGGCATTTCGGTGAACTTGGTTTCCGGTGCGGTGGGGTCGGTTCCCCAATGGGGGTATGCCAGATCCCCGGGGGATCGAAGAACCTTCTCCCGCAGGGCTGGAATCAGTGCGATTCGGGCCGCGAGCGCTCCCCGGATGTCGTCGAACGACGGTGATTCGGCGCCGCTGTCGAGAACGATCAGCGAGGTCATGTCGCCGCCACCGAAGTAGTTGCCGTACTTCTTCTGGCAGTTGTAGTAGTTCGTGGCATCGAGGGCGGACATGCGCACGGGATTCATCCCCTCGGTCGGATTTTGACAGCCGGGGAGACCGTATACCCAGGCAAGATCAAGTGAGCGGTGGCGAGGCGGGGAGAATGGGTGATGTCATTTGAACAGGAGAGAGACCATGCAGCGGATCGACCTCAACAGTGATCTCGGTGAGTCCTTCGGTGCGTATGGGATGGGCGATGACGCGGCGATCCTGCAGTCGGCCTCGAGCGCGAACATCGCGTGCGGGTTCCATGCGGGAGACCCGCACGGAATTCGTGCGACCTGTCGCGCCGCGGTCGCCGCGGGCGTGGTGATCGGCGCTCATCCCGCGTATCGCGATCTGCAGGGATTCGGGCGGCGATTCATCGATGTGGCGCCAGCCGAACTGACCGATGACGTCATCTACCAGATCGGTGCACTGCAAGGCATTGCCGCGAGCGTCGGCGGCTCGGTGCAGTACGTCAAACCACATGGCGCCCTCTACAACACGATCGGCAAGCACGAGGCCCAGGCACGTGCCGTCGTTCAAGCGATCGTCGAACTCAATGGCTCACTGCCGCTCATGGTCCTGCCGGGCACGGTCATCGAGAAGTTCGCGCGCGACGCGGGTCTGCGCACCGTGGTCGAAGCGTTCGCCGATCGCGCGTACAACGAAGACGGCAGCCTCGTCGCCCGCTCGCAGTCCGGCGCAGTGCTGGGCGAGGACGCCGCAGTCGAACAGGTCCTTCGGATCGTCTCCGACGGGGAGATCGTCACCGTGACCGGCGCACGCATCGCGCTGGCTGCCGAAAGCATCTGCATCCACGGAGACAGTCCCGGCGCGGTCGCGATGGCGGCCGGTATCCGGAAGCGACTCGAGTCCGACGGCGTCGAGATCGCGAGTTTCGTTTAGCGTCATGGATATTCGTCGAGCCGGTGACCGGGCAGTGCTCATCGAATTGCCCGACCTGAACGCGGTGCTCGATGTCGCTGATCAGCTGCGAGAGTTGCGGCTGCAAGGTGTGCGTGACATCGTGCCCGCGTCGAAAACTGTTCTCGTGTCGGCCTGGTCGCCGCGGGCGTTGGCGCGTGTGATCGAAGCCGTTCGAGCCATCGAGCTGCGCGCGTCAAGGCGTGAAACCCGGGCCCGGGTCGTCGACATCGACGTCGTGTACGACGGCGAGGATCTGCATGACGTCGCGGATCTTCTCGGGCTGTCGACCGACGCGGTGATCGCCGCGCACACCGACCACGAGTGGACCGCGGCCTTCGGCGGCTTCGCGCCTGGATTCGCGTACCTCGTGGCCGACGGAAATCCGCTCGATGTCCCTCGACGCGATAGCCCGAGAACCTCGGTGCCGAGTGGGTCCGTGGCTGTAGCCGGCGGTTATTCGGCGGTGTACCCACGGGACTCGCCCGGCGGCTGGCAACTGCTGGGCCGGACGACCGCGCCGATGTGGGACTCCCAGCGAACCCCGCCCAACCTCGTCGCGCATGGAGACGTCGTGAGATTCCATGCGGTCCGCGAAGCGATTCCGGTACTCGCAGAAGGGCGGCAGGCGAGGTCACACGCTGGTGCTTTCACTGTTCTGGCTCCGGGAATGCAGTCGCTCATTCAGGACCGAGGACGTCCCGGAAACGCGGCTGTCGGCGTGACGGCTTCCGGTGCGATGGACCGCCCCGCGGCACAGTTGGCGAACAGTCTCGTCGGAAATCCACTCGATGCTGCGGTGATCGAGTCGCTCTTCGGCGGTCTGCGACTTCGTGCGGAGCGCCCGGTTGTTGTCGTGGTGACGGGTGCCGAGGTCGCGGCGCATATCGCCAACGAAAAGTTCGAGTGGTCGGTACCGACCGGCACACCCTTCGCCCTCGAACCCGGGTGGGAGGTCGAGGTCGGGACGCCCACCGCCGGGCTTCGGTCGTACCTCGCGGTGCGCGGCGGATTCGACGTCGACACCGAGCTCGATAGCCGCTCGACCGACGTTCTCTCCGGACTCGGTCCTGCGCCGCTCCGAACCGGTGATGCACTGCCGATCGGTCGGGAACCGCACGAGGCGGTCAAGACGCCAGTCTCTCCGCCGCCCTGTGCCGATTGCGTGGAACTGCGCTTCGTCCCGGGTCCGCGGGCCGATTGGTTCTCGGCCGAATCGCTGGCAAAGCTGGCCGATCAATCGTGGGAGGTGACGTCCGATTCGAATCGAGTTGGATTGCGGCTCAAGGGAAATCCGCTCGAACGCGCACAGTCGGGGGAGCTGCCCAGCGAGGGCATGACGCGGGGTTCGCTGCAGGTTCCGCCGAACGGGCAACCGGTGCTCTTTCTCGCCGATCATCCGGTGACCGGCGGTTACCCCGTCATCGGCACCGTCCTCGACGCCGACACCGATCTCGCCGGCCAACTGGCTCCGGGAAACCAGATCAGATTTGTTCGGGTGTCCGGGGAACCGTAGAGCGAGCGGCTGCGTCCAACGGGTGTGACTGGATTCAAGGTCGATATGAGTCAGCTCGACAGTGACCGAGCCGAGCTGCAGAAATGCGTCGAGACCCTCGAAGATCTCGCCGGCCGACTGCGTGCCCACGATCTGCTGCCGTCCCTGAATCTGCCGGCCGGCGATCGGGTCGCGGCCGCGTGGGACGCACTCATCGATCAGGTCGTGACGTGGGTTGCGCAGTTCGATGAAGCGGTGCAACGGCTGTCCCGCATGCACAGCGCGGCCACGCAGACCGACGCCGATGCGGCAGATGCATTGGAGCGTCTGGCATGACCGAGATCGATGCCATCCTGGACCGCGGCCGCGCCGGCCTGGAATTCTTCGCGGACTTCCTCCCGCTCGCGCAGCAGGTCGCTCCACAACGGCGCGACCTGCCTTCCCTCCGGGCGAGCTACGACGCCGAACGAAGTCTGTCGCTGGAATCAATTCGCGAGTGCCGGACGTCGTTGACGACCATGCGTGCCGGTCTCGCGGATTCGTTGCAGGTACAGGGCCGAATCGGCGACTCGCTGGACGGGTTTCCGGGAGCGAGCGACCTTGCTGACACAGCCGATTCCGGCGATCGATTACTCGACAGCCTCGATGCCGTGATCGTCGCGTTAACCGAAGCGATCGAGACGATTCCCGGCATCGTGGCGACGAAAGCGGCTCGGGTCGCGGCACTGTCGAGCGATGACGTCGACGGGCGGTCGATCGATGCGGCGGAGGCGACCGTCGAAGGTGCGCGGCGACACGAGGCCGATGCGCTGGCCTGGACCGAGAAGATCTTCCTGCCCGTCGTCGACGCCCGAGTCGGGCGGTTTGTCGATGCCTGCTCGGACGGTCAGTCCGAACTCGAGCAGTGTCTGACGCGGTTGGCCGTCTCGATCGAGGAGCAGAAGTCGACGGCTAAGGAACCAGTCGTGCTCTCTGAGGGTGGTGCGCTCCCCGGAAGCTAGCTGAACATTCCCGCCGCGCGCGCCAACATCGAAGGCTTGACCTGCTCTGGCACGAACGGGTCGATGGCCCTCATCAGCGGGGCCGTCTTGTCGAGTTCGGCGAACGCCGCGTATTCCTTCTTGTTCCCGGCCGTCGCCAGGATGTAGCCCGTGAGCACGGCATACAGCGTGCGCCGAACCTTCTTGTCCGGCTTGTCGACGCCGAGCGCGGCCATGACGGTGCGGCCCTCGGGGATCGACGCGCCGGTGCCCTTGGCCAACGCACGCAACTGCACGTCTCCACCCCAGGTCAGGGCGAGCGAGCGCGCGTACGGGTCGATCTTCTTGTTGTCAGTCGGCGTCGCGACGATGAGGCCGGGCGCGGAGATCTGCGGCGCGAAGTCGACGGCGTGCGGCGAGGTCGTGACGGGGAAGAGTGCCGCCACCGCGGCGATATCGCTGCGGCCGGACGCAGCCAGCACAGCACAACTGGCGCCCATGCCGTGGCCGGCGAGCGCGAGCTTGTCGGGGTGCACGCTGATCTTGCCCGGTCCGAGGCGAACGCCGGCACAGATGTCGAGCGTCGTCCGGAGGTCGATGGCCAAACCCTGGTGCGACGGCACGACGCCGCGCTCGGTAGCTGGAGCGGCCGCCACGATGCCCCAGGACGCCAGGTGTTTGAGAAGCCCTTCGTAAGCGGCTGCCTGCGTCAGCCAGCCGTGTCCGAAAGCGACTGCGGGAAGACTGAACCCAGACTCCGGGGTGCAAACCAGGCCGGGAAGTCCGGCGAATGCGAGGTCACCCCCGAAGACCTTGTTCGGTCCTCGGCGGGAGAGTTCGGCGACGAGCGCTTTCAATGACCCGGACACGTCCTCGACCGTATCCGATCTTCGAATTGTTTTGGGTCACTACCGAGTCACTCAAGCGCTCCGCAGCGCGGCATGTGCCGCTAACCTGTTGACCTATGTGCGGAATCGTCGGATACGTCGGTCATCAGCAGGCCTTGCCAGTCGTGATCGAGGCCCTGCGACGGATGGAATACCGAGGCTATGACTCCTCGGGTGTGGCCATCGTGGATGGCAAGGGTGACATCGCTATTGCGAAGAAGGCGGGCAAGCTCGCCAACCTCGAAGAAGCGCTCGAGCATCTCGGCTCCGACAAGTTCATCGGCAACACCGGCATCGGCCACACTCGCTGGGCGACCCACGGCGCGCCGAACGACCGGAATGCGCACCCGCACCGGGCGGGCCAGGTCGCCCTCGTGCACAACGGCATCATCGAGAACTTCTCGCCGCTGCGTGCCGAACTCGAAAACGCTGGTGTCGATCTGCTGAGTGAGACCGACACCGAGGTCGCGGTTCACCTCGTGAACCGCGCTTACCTGGCGGGCGAGACTGCCGGTGACTTCGTGCAGAGCGTGTTCAGCGTCGTCCGTCGCCTCGAGGGCGCGTTCACGCTCGTGTTCGAGCACGCCGCCCACCCGGACACGATCGTCGCCTGCCGTCGTTCGACGCCCCTCGTCGTAGGTGTCGGCAAGGGTGAGATGTTCCTCGGTTCCGACGTCGCAGCCTTTATCGAGCACACGCGTGACGCGGTCGAGCTCGGTCAGGACCAGGTCGTCGTCATCACCGCCGACAGCTACAAGATCTACGACTTCGCCGGCAACGACGACATCGAGAACGCGCGTCCGTTCCACGTCGAGTGGGACCTCGCCGCTGCCGAAAAGGGCGGCCACGAGTACTTCATGGACAAGGAGATCGAGGAGCAGCCGGACGCGGTCGCGGACACGCTGCGCGGTCACTTCGGCCCGAACGGCATCATCCTGGACGAGCAGCGACTGTCGGACCAGGAGTTGCGCGACGTCGACAAGGTCTTCGTCGTCGCGTGTGGATCAGCTTTCCACTCCGGACTGGTGGCCAAGTACGCGATCGAGCACTGGACCCGCCTGCCCGTGGAATGTGAGCTCGCGAGCGAATTCCGTTACCGCGACCCGGTTCTCGACCGTTCGACGCTCGTCGTTGCGATCTCGCAGTCGGGCGAGACCGCGGACACGCTCGAAGCGGTGCGTCACGCCAAGGAGCAGAAGGCTCGCGTCCTCGCGGTGTGCAACACCAACGGTGCGCAGATTCCGCGCGAGTCCGACGCCGTGCTCTACACGCACGCCGGTCCCGAGATCGGTGTCGCCTCGACCAAGGCGTTCCTCGCCCAGGTCGCGGCGAACCTCCTCGTCGGTCTCGCTCTCGCGCAGGCGCGCGGCACGAAGTATGCGGATGAGCTTGCGGCCGACTTCAACGCGCTGTCCGCGATGCCGAAGCTCATCGCAAAGGTCGTCGAGAACGGCGACCGGGTGCGGGAGATCGCTCGCGAACTGTCGACCGCCACGACGGTGCTGTTCCTCGGCCGTCACGTGGGTTACCCGGTCGCTCTCGAGGGTGCACTCAAGCTCAAGGAACTCGCGTACATGCACGCGGAGGGCTTCGCCGCCGGCGAGCTCAAGCACGGCCCGATCGCGCTCATCGAGGACGGGATGCCGGTCATCGTCGTCATGCCGTCGCCGCGTGGTCGTGCGGTGCTGCACTCGAAGATGGTGAGCAACATCCGCGAGATCCAGGCTCGTGGTGCGCGCGTCATCGTGATCGCCGAGGAAGGCGACGACGTGGTGGCACAGTTCGCCGACGACGTCATCGAGATTCCGGTCGCGCCGACTCTGCTTCAGCCGCTCATCTCGACGATCCCGCTGCAGATTTTCGCCGCCGAAGTCGCCCGTAGCCGCGGCTACGACGTGGACAAGCCGCGTAACCTCGCGAAGTCGGTCACCGTCGAGTAAGTCCCGGATTCTGGACTCTGTGTTGCGTCTGGCGTGACACAGAGTCCACAACCGCTACTTGGGCTGGA
This sequence comes from Smaragdicoccus niigatensis DSM 44881 = NBRC 103563, assembly GCF_000380645.1. GTDB lineage: Bacteria > Actinomycetota > Actinomycetes > Mycobacteriales > Mycobacteriaceae > Smaragdicoccus > Smaragdicoccus niigatensis. The sequence continues at coordinate 859,367 of NZ_AQXZ01000019.1, read as the reverse complement.
TGATGACCTTGCCCTTGGCCTCCGGGTGGATGGCGCAGATGTAGTCGATCTCCTCGGGCGTGTGGAATACGAGCTGGTACTCGCTGCCCTTTTGGAGGACGGGGCTGTTGATGATCATGCCCTTGTCGCGGAGGCCGGTGACGGTGTGCGCACCCTCATCGTCGAAGACCCACTTCACGGCCTCGCCGGACTTGATCGTGACGGTCTGCGGGCTGAATTTGTCGCCCCTGAGGTGAACGATGTGGACATCGCCGTCCACCTTCTCGTTCGAGATGATCTTCGTCGGAGACGGCTTCGGCAGAGTCATCGTGGGCACAGCCGGCTCGTTGGAGCCGCCGCAGCCGGTGACGACAGTCATCAGTGCGGCTGCGGTGACGATCGAGCCTGTGATTCGGCGCCTCATCATGCGCCACAGCATAGGACCAACAGCGGTAGTCTCAGACGCGCCATGCGCACCTTCTTTAACGTTCATCAGATTCGGGACGCTGAGGCGGTCCTTTTCGGGGAAGTTCCGGTCGGCGTCCCGATGCAACGGGCTGCTTACGGTCTGGCCCGGGTCGTCGCCGCGGAATTGACGGCTCGCACCGGTGGGGTAGCGGGACGCACAGTCGGACTCTTGGTCGGGTCGGGCGACAACGGCGGAGACGTGCTCTGGGCTGGGGCGATGCTGCGCCGGAGGGGTGTTGCGGTATCGGCGTTGCTCTTCGCGCCGGAGCGAGCGCACGCGGCCGGACTGGCCGCATTGCGCCGAGTGGGCGGCCGCGTCGTCGACGAGCTCCCGACCGGCATCGACCTTGCGATCGACGGGATCGTGGGCATTTCGGGCCATGGATCTTTGCGCCCCGAGGCCGCGCGTGTCGTTGCGGCGATCAAGGCACCGGTCATCGCGGCGGACCTACCGAGTGGCGTCGAACCGGATACAGGAGCGATCAGCGGCCCGGCCGTTCGGGCCGCGGTGACTGTCACGTTCGGCGGACTCAAACCCGTCCATGCGCTGGCTCCCGAGCACTGCGGGCGCGTCGAACTCATCCCCATCGGGCTGCGGCTGCCCGATCCCTACCTGCGCGAACTGGAAGCGGACGAGGCCGGTCGAGCGTGGCCGATACCGGGAGCATTCGACGACAAGTACAGCGGCGGTGTCGTCGGGGTGCGTGCCGGCAGCGCGAAGTATCCCGGTGCTGCACTGCTCGCGGCCGGTGCGGCGGTGGCGGCGACATCCCCGATGGTTCGGTACTGCGGCCCCGCGGCCGAGACGGTCGTTTCGCACATTCCGGAAGTCATCGCGACGACGGACATCGACTCGACGGGCAAGGTTCAGGCGTGGGTCGTCGGGCCGGGCATGGGCACCGATGAGTACGCGCTCGAGGAACTGCGACGCGTACTTGCACAACCGGTTCCGGTGCTCGTCGACGCCGACGGGATCACCCTGCTCGCGGCGCACAAGGAGCTACTCGACGGCCGTGATGCGCCGACGCTGGTGACACCGCACGCCGGGGAGTTCGCGCGCCTGTCCGGAACAGAACTCGGACCGGACCGGGTCGCCGCAACGCGACTCCTGGCCGACACCTTGGGCGTGACTGTTCTGTTGAAGGGCCGAGCGACAGTGATCACCGCGCCCGGCGGCCCGGTGTGGGTCAACGATGCGGGGTCGTCGTGGGCGGCCACCGCGGGTTCGGGAGACGTCCTGTCCGGCGTCATCGGAGCACTTCTCGCGTCCGGGATCGAACCTGATCTTGCGGCCGCGATGGGCTGCCGAGCGCATTCGGTCGCCGCCCGATTGGCCGCGACGAACGGTGACCTCGACGTCGGAGCGCCGATCTCGGCAGCCGAGTTGTTGTGGCATCTTCGGCCCGCGATCCGCGCCCTGCGTCGTGGACCTGAGGAAATCGCGTGAATCGGCCTACATAAGAGCCCACGTAGGGCCGGAAAACGCAGGGTGAATGGCACCATTGTGGTTGTGAATTCTCAACACTCCGCGCTGCGCACCACCTCGGTGCACGACCCGGCGGTTGAGTGCATCGTCGATCTCGACGCCATCGCCCACAACGTCGGCGTGCTCAAGAACTTCGCCGGCGGTGCCGACGTCATGTCCGTGGTCAAGGCCGATGGCTACAACCACGGTGCGATCGAGGTTTCGCACGTCGCGCTGGATTCCGGTGCGAGCGAACTCGGCGTCACGACGATTGCGGAAGCACTTCGGCTTCGCGCTGCCGGGATCACTGCGCCGATCTTGTGCTGGCTCAACCCGAGCGACTCCGACTTCGGCTCGGCGATCGAGGCGAACGTCGAAATCGGTGTCACCTCGATCAAGCATCTGCACGCGGTGACGAATGCCGCGTCCGATATCGGCCGCGCGACCGTCACGGTCAAGGTCGACACCGGTTTGAACCGGAATGGCGTTGCGTCCGAGGAATATCCGATGTTCCTCGAAGAACTGGCGAAGGCATCGCGCCAGGGCCTCGTCGAACTGCGCGGAATGTTCTCCCACCTGGCGCATGCCGACGAGCCCTACCACCCGACGATCGACGTCCAGCGGCAGCGATTCCTCGACTCGATCGAGCAAGCCCGCGCGGTTGGACTCGACCCACAGAAGGTGCACCTCTCCAACTCTGCGGCCACGGTCACGCGGCCGGATCTGCATTTCGACATGGTTCGCCCGGGTATCGCTGTCTACGGTTTGAGCCCGGTCCCGGAGGAGGGAACTTTCGGCCTTCGCCCCGCGATGACGTTCCGGGCCCGCGTTGTTCTCGTCAAGAAGGTGGCCGCCGGTGAAGGTGTCTCCTACGGACACGACTGGATTGCGCCGTCGGACACCACCGTCGCACTCCTGCCCGCGGGATACGCCGACGGCATACCGCGCGCGATGAAGGGCCGATACTCGGTCATGCTGGGCGGAAAGCTGCGCCCGGCGATCGGTCGCGTGTGCATGGATCAGGTCGTCGTCGACCTCGGGGACGATCCGGGCTCGGTGTCCGAGGGCGACGAAGCATGGCTCTTCGGCAACGGTGATCATGGCGAGCAGACGGCGCACGATTGGGCGGAAGCCATGGGGACCATCCACTATGAAGTCGTGTGTGGAATTCGCGGACGGACAGTTCGCCATTACGTAGGAGAATTCGCCGCCGGATCAAGGGCCCCGTCGCTGCGCTCGACCCGATGACTCCCACCCCAGGTGCTCTCACGGAGGTCCTACGGACAGCTGAGGAGACCGAGGCTTTCGGCGCACGTCTGGCGGCGCTACTGCATCCCGGCGATCTCGTCGTTCTCGACGGTCCCTTGGGTGCGGGCAAGACGACACTCGTCCGCGGTCTCGCGGCCGCTCTCGGCGTCCGTGGCCGGGTCAGCTCTCCGACGTTCATCATCGCGCGTGAACACAAACCCGGCCGCCCCGGTGGCGTCGGGTTGATCCACGTCGACGCCTACCGACTCGGTGACAGCGCAGACCCGCTCGGCGAACTCGACGCGCTCGATCTCGATGCTGCGCTTGAGGATTCGATCGTCGTCGTGGAGTGGGGCGCGGGCCTCGCCGAGCGTCTGACGCAGCGGTATCTGCTCGTTGCCCTCCAGCGCGAGCACTATTCCGACGTCCGGACCGCCAACTGGCAATGGATGTCCGGCGGCGACATTCCCCCGTCGCTGCGCTCGCCCGGCACTGACCCCGCGTCCGGCCGGTAAGGTTGAGACGACATGTATGTACTTGCCGTTGACACCGCGACCCCGTCGGTGACCGTCGGAATCGTCGAGGTCGAGTCCTGCGGCAAACAGACGACTCTGGCGACTCGCGTGACGGACAACGCCCGCGCGCACACCGAGGTCGCGGCTCCGCAAATCGCCGAATGCCTCTCCGAAAGTGGACTGGCGTCCACGGATCTGGACGCAGTGGTGGTCGGGGTTGGACCGGGTCCATTCACCGGGTTGCGGGTCGGGATGGCGACGGCCGCCGCGTTCGCGGATGCGGTCGGAATCCCCGTTCACGGCGTCTGCAGTCTCGATGCGATTGCATCCGAGGCGAATTCCACCGGAGAACTGCTCGTTGTGACCGATGCTCGACGTCGTGAGGTGTACTGGGCGCGCTACGTCGACGGGCTGCGCATCGATGGACCGAACGTCAGCGCTCCGGGTGCTGTCGTGATCGGAAATGCGACTGCAGTCGCTGGCTCGCCCGCGCATGCCGGCATCTACGGTCTGCCACTGCTCGATGCCGCCACCCCGACACCCGCCGGGCTGGTGGCGGTCGCGAACTTCAGCGCGGACTCCGGCCCGCTGGAACCGATGTATCTTCGCCGTCCCGACGCCGTGGAGCAGGTGCGATGACCGCAGTGTCAAGGGAAGTCGTCATCGGTGCAATGAAGCCCGAGGACGCCGAACGCTGCGCCGAACTCGAGACGATCCTGTTCGCCGGTGATGGACCGTGGAGCATCGAGGCGTTCCGGGCGGAACTACGTCAGCCCGCGAACCACTACTTCGCGGCGCGGATCAACGGTGAGCTGGTCGGCTACGCCGGTATCGCACTGCTCGGCACTCAGGGCAACGGTGAGTGCGAGGTGCACACCGTCGGCGTCGACCCGGAATGGCAGCGCCACGGGATCGGGCGCCTCCTGATGGAGGCGATGCTCGAAGTGGCCGATGCCTTCGGGGGACCGGTGTTCCTCGAAGTCCGTACGGACAACGCGGCAGCGATCGGCATGTACGAGTCGTTCGAGTTCGAGGTTCTCGGCAAGCGCCCGAATTATTACCAGCCCAGCGGTGCGGACGCGTACACGATGTGTCGCGGCTCGGCCGACGAGGATTCGTTGTGATTGTTCTCGGTATCGAGAGCTCGTGCGATGAAACCGGCGTTGGCATCGTGCGCTGGAATTCCGACGGCACCTGTGAAGTCCTCGCGGACGAGGTCGCCTCGAGCGTCGATCTGCACAAGCGCTTCGGTGGCGTCGTTCCGGAGATCGCGTCGCGCGCGCATTTGGAAGCCATCGTTCCGGCCATGCAACGAGCGCTCAAGGCCGCTGGGGTCAAGGTGCCGGATGCGGTTGCCGTCACGATTGGTCCGGGGCTGGCCGGCGCGCTGATGGTCGGTGTCGCGGCCGCAAAGGCATACGCGACCGCCTGGGGCGTCCCGTTCTATGCCGTGAACCACCTGGGTGGGCACGTCGCCGTCGACACGATCGAACATGGCCCGATGCCGTCGTGCGTCGCGCTGCTCGTCTCCGGCGGGCACACGCACCTCTTGCGCGTCGACGATCTGTCGAAGCCCATCGCAGAACTCGGCACCACCGTAGACGATGCGGCCGGCGAGGCGTTCGACAAGGTCGCGCGCATGCTCGGCCTCGGGTATCCGGGCGGTCCGGTCGTCGACGAGTTGGCACAATCCGGCAATCCGGACGCGATCGCGTTTCCGCGCGGAATGACGGGTTCGAACAGTCCACGTCATGACTTCTCGTTCTCCGGCCTGAAGACGGCTGTCGCACGCTACGTCGAGGGGTACCGGCGCGACTTCGGAGAAGACGCCCAGCTGCCGCTGGCCGACATCGCAGCGAGCTTCCAGGAGTCGGTTGCCGACGTCCTGACGATGAAAGCGGTCCGGGCCTGCTCGGACTTCGGCATCGAGACACTCGTCCTCGGCGGCGGTGCGACGGCGAACTCGCGGATTCGCAGCATGGCGCAGGAACGGTGCGATCGCGCCGGCATCAACCTGCGAATTCCCAAGCCACGGCTGTGCACCGACAACGGCGTGATGATCGCTTCCTTCGCTGCGCACCTCATCGCGGGCGGTGCGGAACCGAGTCCGATGAACGTGGCTGCCGACCCGGGCCTTTCGGTGGAAACCAGCCAGGTTTTCGCTTAGCGCGTAGGGCGACGGCTTTAGCGCGACCCACCCTTGAGTGCTGGCACTCGCCCGTATAGAGTGCTAGTTGGCTGGTGGTTCCGGCACCCGCGACGACGGGATCACCTGACGGCCGATAACCACAATGGACCACTGAAAGTGGAGGGCTCACGTGAGCGTGAACATCAAGCCGCTCGAGGACAAGATCCTCGTCCAGGCCAACGAGGCTGAGACGAAGACCGCCTCCGGCCTGGTCATTCCGGACACGGCGAAGGAGAAGCCCCAGGAGGGCACCGTCATCGCAGTTGGTGCTGGACGCATCAACGAGAAGGGCGATCGGATTCCGGTTGACGTCAAGGAAGGCGACACCGTGATCTACAGCAAGTACGGCGGAACCGAGATCAAGTACGCCGGCCAGGAGTACCTGATCCTGTCGGCTCGTGACGTGCTGGCTGTCGTCAACAAGTAATCCAGGCGTCATACGAGCAAGCAGTTATGCACTCGCCCCGGATGGCCGGAAATCTTCGGTCGCCGGGGCGGTGTGTTTTCAACCCAAGATGAGTGCTTTCTACGACCCTTCATGACTGAATCCACCTAGGAGTAATTCAGGTATGTCCAAGCAGATCGAGTTCGACGAGCGCGCCCGGCGGGCGATGGAGCGCGGCGTCGACAAGCTCGCCGACGCCGTCAAGGTCACCCTGGGACCGCGTGGTCGCCACGTCGTCCTCGCCAAGGCCTTCGGCGGACCGACCGTCACCAACGACGGTGTGACCATCGCGCGTGAGATCGAACTGGAAGACCCGTTCGAGAATCTCGGCGCCCAGCTCGTCAAGAGCGTCGCCACGAAGACCAACGATGTTGCCGGAGACGGCACCACGACCGCGACCGTGCTCGCGCAGGCGCTCGTCAAGGCGGGTCTGCGCAACATCGCCGCAGGCGCGAACCCGATCGCCCTCGGTGCCGGCATGTCCCTCGCCGCGGACCACGTCACGCAGACACTTCTCGCCTCGGCGCAGCCGGTGTCGGGCGAGCTTGCCATTGCGCAGGTCGCCACGGTCTCGTGCCGTGACGAGGAAATCGGCGCGATGGTCGGCAAGGCACTCGCCACGGTAGGCAAGGATGGCGTCGTCACCGTCGAAGAGTCCTCGACGATGAGCACCGAGCTCGTGGTCACCGAGGGTGTGCAGTTCGACAAGGGCTACCTCTCGCCGTACTTCATCACCGATCTCGATGCGCAGGAAGCCGTCCTCGAGGACGTTTCGATCCTGCTGCACCGCGACAAGATCAGCTCGCTTCCGGACTTCCTCCCGCTGCTCGAGAAGATCGCGCAGTCGGGCAAGCCGGTCCTGATCATCGCCGAGGACGTCGAGGGGGAGGCGCTGTCGACGCTGGTCGTCAACGCAATCCGCAAGACGCTCAAGGCAGTTGCGGTGAAGGCGCCGTTCTTCGGCGACCGCCGTAAGGCGTTCCTCGACGACCTCGCGATCGTCACCGGCGGAACCGTCATCAATACCGACATCGGTATCAACCTGCGCGATGCGGGTCTCGACCTCCTCGGCCACGCACGTCGCGTCGTCGTCACGAAGAACGAGACGATCATCGTCGAAGGTGGCGGAACGCGGGAGGACATCGCCGGTCGCGCGGCTCAGCTGCGCAAGGAGATCGACCGCACCGACTCCGAGTGGGACCGCGAGAAGCTCCAGGAACGTCTGGCCAAGCTCGCCGGCGGTGTCGCGGTGATCAAGGTCGGCGCAGCCACCGAGACTGACCTCAAGGAGCGCAAGTTCCGCGTCGAGGACGCGGTCAACGCCGCCAAGGCCGCCGTCGAGGAAGGCATCGTCGCAGGCGGCGGGACCGCACTCGCCGCTGCCAGCAAATCATTGGCATCCTTGCAGGAAACTCTGACGGGAGACAAGGCGCTCGGCGTCGAGGTCGTTCGTCGGGCCCTGCTCGCGCCGCTCTTCTGGATCGCGGCCAACGCGGGTGCCGACGGCTCCGTCGTGGCGTCGCGGATCGCGGCGGGCGACGGCAAGATCGGCTTCAACGCCGCGACCCTCGAGTACGGTGACCTGCTCGCGCAGGGCATCATCGACCCGGTCAAGGTCACGCGCTCGGCGGTCCAGAACGCGGTTTCGGTCGCGCGCATGGTGCTGACCACCGAGAGCGCAATCGTCGAGAAGCCGAAGGCGGACGAAGACCACGGCCACGGCCACGGTCACGCGCACTAATTGATGTGTTGGAAGGGCCGCCACAGGTGCTGTGGCGGCCCTTCCTCGTCTGCGGCGTCAGCCGGCGATGCGGCGGCGGCCCGATCGGCGGACGTAGAGCTCGCGCTCGGCCTCACTCAGGCCGCCCCAGATGCCGTACGGCTCGGCGACGCGTAGCGCGTGGCTGCGGCACTGGTTCAGCACCGGGCAGGCGCGGCAGATCTCCTTGGCGCGCATCTCCCGCTGAACGCGGGCTCGGCCGCGTTCGCCGTCGGGATGGAAGAACACCGACGAGTCCAGTCCGCGACAGGAGCCACGCATCTGCCAATCCCACAGGTCCGCATTCGGTCCGGGAAGCTGTGCAGGAAGTGCCATGTGAACTCCTTTTTGGCTTGCAGGTACCGAGCAGGTCACGATGCTCGGTACGGCGGGGTCCGCCCTGATCAGGTTGCGGAGGCTGCGGCCCGACGCCCGGCGGTCGACGTGGTGTCGATCTCGAGTGGCGGATCCGGCCTTGCGGTGCCAACGTTAGGTGCCGCCCGGAAAACCCGTCAATACGGCGCCGAAGTGCGGAAACGCATAGGTGTGGCACCGAGAATTAACCCGATCGCCATTTACTTTCGGGGTGCGCTGTGCCCTCGCCGGGGTTTGGTGTAATTCAGGTGAACGCGCGGCGACCGACTGGTTGCCGCGCAATTTGTGTAACACGTGCGTTACTTGAAGTGGCGCCGTCGGTAACGGAAAAGAAACCGGTTGTTTCGTTGAATATTCCTCACGTGGGCGTGAATCGCTTGCCGGTGAATGCGGCTGCGGCGGCATTCGGTGGATCGCCGGGCGCACTAATCGTTGCCGCATCCACCAATTTCGAACATTGGGAGCGGGCCGTCGCACTTGCCGCGCAAGGGCATTACGCACGTGCGCGCGCCGAGATTGGGCGAATTCGTGCGATTGATGATTCAACGAGGTCATTGGTGTGCAGCGCCCAGGCGTCGTGGCTCCGGCAATTGGGGTGGCATCGGCTGGCTGCTGGACGCGACGGTGCCGCGGTGCGACACGCCTTGGCCGCCCCGCCCTCGGACCTCCAGGTAGAAGCCCTGTGTGACGCGCTGACCGGCCTCGCTGCGGATGCGATCGGGCAGTGGCGACTCGCCGTGACGGAAAGTCTGCTGCACCGAGTGCGCGACGCCCTCGACGGCCGATCGGAGGACCGGTTCTGGCGCGCACTCGTTCGCCTGAGTTGGGTGACGGCGGAACTGTCGTTGGCTTCCGGAAATGGACGGGCGGCTTTGGCGCATGCGGAATCGGCCCTCGAGCGTTCCCGCGAGGCCGGCGCAGTTCGCCATGAGATCAAATCGCGGTTGCTAGTTGCCGCTTCAACCAGTGCGGTGGGGGAGATTTCGCGCGGAGCCGAATTGGCTGCAGAAGTAGCCGGGCAGTGTGCCGAAGCCGGCCTGGTGCCCCTGGAGTGGGCGGCGTCGATGCTTCTCGGTGGAATCACGTCGTCGCCGGACGCGGTCGCCAGGGCACATGCGTGCGCTGCCGAGATCGAGCGGCGAGGTGGGGTCTTCCGGTGACACGACACCGAAGGGGTATTGAGGTCGCGACTGGCAAGCCGATGGCTATTGTGGGAGATGTTCTGCCGGCCCCCGGGGCGGTCGAAGCACGCCTGATCAACGGTCCGTGTCCGCTGTAACGCCAGGAAAACCGCTGACGATGACTTTGACGGGCGAGGAGTTGGAATCGGCTGTCACTGCCGCTGCGCAGGGCGACCGGACCGCACTCTCCCAGGTTCTTCAAACCATCCGGCCTCTCGTCGTGCGATATGTCAGGGCGAGGGTCGGCGCAGCGGAACGTGGCTCTCTTTCGGCCGACGATGTGGCACAAGAAGTGTGCATGGCTGTGATGACCGCCCTTCCTCGATTTCAGGATCAGGGCCGGCCGTTCATGGCTTTCGTCTACGGAATTGCGGCTCACAAAGTCGCCGATGCGCATAGAAGCTCGGCGCGTAACAAATCCGAGCCGGTTTCCGAAGTACCTGATGTCATCTCAAACGATGATGGACCGGAGCAAAGAGCGATCGATGCTGAGGCGAGTCGGGCAATGGAAGCATTGCTCTCATCTCTCCCAGAAAAACATCGGGAAATTCTTATTCTCCGCTTAGTTGTTGGACTGTCTGCAGAGGAAACTGCTGCAGCTGTCGGGAGTACTGCAGGGGCAATTCGGGTAGCTCAGCACAGAGCGATCTCGAAACTGAAGACGCAAATTGCGAAGGCGGGTGAATTGGATGGTTAACGACGGTCAGTGGACCTCGGGTGAGTCGCTGCCAAGCGATTCCTCGGCCGACACTGCCGCCAGCGCGCCCATCGACATCGCAGCCGTCCGGCACGATGACGCGCTGATCGACGCAATTGCCAGTGAAAGCGAATTCGAGTTCGCCGACGCCGATGAGGCGCTGGTTGCTGAACTGTTCGTGGACTGGCGGGCAGCGATCGTTGCACCCGCTCTTCCCGCAGGCCCCGATCTCGACGCCGTTGAGGCAGCCGTGCACGACGCGATTCGTGCCCGCCGCTACCGCATGGCCTCCATGCAGGGACTTCGCCTTCTTCGTCCGGTGATGAGCGCCGCCGCGGTGCTTGCCATCGTCGTTGGTGGTCTCAGTGTCTTCTCCTACAACGCCGCGCCTGGTGACCCGCTCTGGGGAGTCAAGGAAGTGGTGTTCAAGGAGCAAGCTGAATCGACCGTCGCGCAGCTCGACACCAACAACGAGTTGCAGCAGGTCGACGATGCCATTACTTCAGGCGACCCTGAGCAGGCCATCGATCACCTCTCGAGTGCCGCGCAAGCCGCACAGAAGGTCAACGACGATGACGCTCGCGACCGGATCATGACGACGCTCAGCTCGTACCTGACGCTGGTCAAGTCGACGTTCCCGAACGTTCCGACCTCAGCGCTGTCGTCGCTCATCACCCCCTCCTCGACGCCGGAGCCGCCGTCGTCCGAGGCCGGCGTACCGGCGGGCAGCAACGAGGGTGGGTCTTCGTCGTCCTCCACCACGACGACGCAGCCGACCCCGACAACAACCACCACAGAGTCGCTGCCGTCGACCGCCGAAACCACGACGACCACCGCGTCTTCGGTGTCCAACGCAGCGCCGCCGGTTGGCCAGTCTGAGCCGGGCAGCGAGACCTCGTCCTCGGAGTCGTCTCACTCCTGAGATTCACCACAAGACCAGAAATGGGCGGACTGCATCGCAGTCCGCCCATTTCTCTTTGAGGTCTAGCGGCCGAATTCTTCGCCGCGAAGTGCGCGGTTCATCGCGGCGTCGGCATAGCCGCGGCAGTAATCCCATGTGACGTAGTCGTCAGGGTGTGGGTCGAACGCGGGCTCGTGCGGGCGGACCGTTCCGTCGACGAGGAGCTGCAGCAGGTTCGCGCGCAGCATCTCCCAGTCGTGGTAGTGGTCCTCGCGGCAGTCCTCGCAGTTGACGACGAGGCCGCGGACGCCTTGGTGGCGCAGCAATGCCTCGTAGACGTGCAGGTCAGCGAGGTCGGCTTCGACCGCTTCACGCTCGGAAGCGTCTAGAGGCTCGCCTGGATCGAGTGCATCCAGCGCGGCGGCCGGGTCGTTGGGATCATCCGCGAACGGGTCCGGCGGAAGCCCGGGAGGGAGTGAGTCGCGCACACCTTAAAGGTACGCAGAACAGCCAGCGGTTTTCCAGCCGCATCGCTGGCCGGAGTCGATTTCGCCAGACCAAGTACCATAGACGGACAGCACGTCCTCGCGGTGAGATGAACGGAGAAATGGATGTCATCGGTGCGCACGGGTGGTGACGATCCGGGCAAGATTGCCATGCTCGGATTGACCTTCGACGATGTGCTCCTGCTTCCGCAGGCATCGGACTCGATCCCGAGTGCCGTCGACACTTCCAGCCAGCTCACCAAGGAGATCCGTCTCCGGGTCCCGCTCGTGAGTTCGGCGATGGACACCGTCACCGAGTCGCGCATGGCGATCGCCATGGCCCGCGCCGGTGGTATGGGCGTCTTGCACCGTAATCTTTCGGCCGCCGACCAGGCCGCTGCGGTCGAGGTCGTCAAGCGCTCGGAAGCCGGCATGGTCACCGACCCGGTCACCTGTCGTCCCGCGGACACGATCGCTGACGTCGACGCCCTGTGCGCGAAGTTCCGCATCTCGGGCCTCCCGGTCATCGGCGATGAGGGCAACCTCGTCGGCATCATCACCAACCGCGACATGCGCTTCGAGGTCGACCGCAACCGCATGGTCTCCGAGGTCATGACGAAGGCACCGCTCATCACCGCTCGCGAAGGCGTGACGGCGGAAGCGGCCCTTGGCCTTCTTCGTCGCCACAAGATCGAGAAGCTGCCGATCGTCGACGGCGGGGGACGCCTGACCGGTCTGATCACGGTCAAGGACTTCGTCAAGACCGAGCAGTTCCCGAACGCCACCAAAGACCGCGACGGTCGTCTCCTGGTCGGTGCCGCGGTCGGTGTCGGTGAGGACGCCTGGTCGCGTTCGATGATGCTCGCGGATGCCGGTGCGGACGTTCTCATCGTCGACACCGCCCACGGCCACCAGATCCAGGTTCTGGACATGGTGAGCAAGCTGAAGGCCGAGATCGGCTCACGCGTGCAGATCGTCGGCGGCAACGTCGCAACCCGCGAGGGTGCGCAGGCGCTGTGCGAGGCCGGCGCGGACGCGGTGAAGGTCGGTGTCGGCCCCGGCTCGATCTGCACCACGCGCGTCGTCGCGGGTGTCGGAGCACCGCAGATCACCGCGATCCTCGAGGCTGTTGCCGCGTGTAACAAGTTCGGCGTTCCCGTCATCGCCGACGGCGGCATGCAGTACTCGGGTGACATCGCCAAGGCTCTCGCAGCCGGTGCGTCCACTGCGATGCTCGGCTCGCTGCTCGCCGGCACCGCGGAATCGCCCGGTCAGCTCATCTTCGTCAATGGCAAGCAGTACAAGACCTACCGCGGCATGGGCTCTCTGGGCGCGATGCAGGGTCGTGGGCAGGGTGGTCAGGCTGGCAAGTCCTTCTCGAAGGACCGCTACTTCCAGGACGACGTCCTCGCCGAGGACAAGCTGGTGCCGGAGGGAATCGAAGGTCGCGTGCCGTTCCGCGGACCGCTGAACCAGGTCATCCACCAGCTCGTCGGTGGTCTGCGTGCGTCCATGGGCTACACCGGTTCGAGCAGCATCGAGGATCTGCAGAAGGCGAAGTTCGTTCAGATCACCGCCGCGGGCCTCAAGGAAAGCCACCCGCACGACATCACGATGACGGTCGAGGCGCCGAACTACACGGCTCGCTAGCCTGTACCACCGGTAAGTCACCCACACCCGAAAGGCACTCGAGTGCGCGACCTCGTTGAGATCGGCATGGGCCGGTCCGCCCGGCGTACCTACGACCTGGACGATGTCGACATCGTTCCGTCGCGGCGGACACGTTCGTCGAAGCAGGTGTCCACGTCCTGGCAGTTGGACGCCTACCGCTTCGACATGCCGGTGCTCGCGCACCCGACCGACGCTCTGGTCTCGCCCGAGTTCGCGATCGAAATGGGTCGTCTCGGCGGCCTCGCGATGTTCAACGGTGAGGGTCTGTGGGCCCGTCACCGCGACGCCGAGGACAAGATCGGGCAGCTGGTCGAGCTCGCGGACTCCGAGGCGGAGGACGAAGCCGCCATCTCCTTGCTGCAGAAGCTGCACAGCGCGCCGGTCAATCCCGACCTGCTCGGCGAGGTCGTCGCGCGCATCCGCGCTTCCGGTGTCACGACGGCTGTCCGGGTCAGCCCGCAGAACGCGGCCGCGCTGACCCCGGTGCTCCTCAAGGCCGGCATCGACCTACTGGTCATCCAGGGCACGATCATTTCGGCCGAGCATGTGGGTGACGATTCGCCGATCAACCTCAAGACGTTCATCGCCGATCTCGACGTTCCAGTCGTCGCGGGTGCGGTCACCGATCACCGCACTGCGCTGCACCTCATGCGGACCGGCGCCGCTGGCGTCATCGTCGGCTACGGCTCGTTCGCCGGCACCACGACCACTGGTGAGGTCCTCGGTATCGGCGTCCGCATGGCCACCGCGATCGCGGATGCGGCGGCGGCGCGTCGCGACTACCTCGACGAAACCGGTGGACGCTACGTCCACGTCATCGCTGACGGCGATATCGCGACGGGCGGTTCGCTGGCAAAGGCGATCGCCTGTGGTGCCGACGCCGCTGTACTCGGTGTTCCGTTGGCGGCGGCGGCCGAGGCGCCGGGCAAGGGCTGGTACTGGCCGGCCGCGGCGGCACACCCGTCGCTGCCGCGCGGCGCGATGCTGCCGGTCACCTACGGCGACCGTCCGTCGCTCGAGCAGGTTCTGCAGGGTCCGTCGAACGACCCGTTCGGCTCGCTCAACCTCGTCGGCGGTCTTCGTCGTTCGATGGCCAAGGCCGGCTACAGCGACCTCAAGGAATTCCAGAAGGTCGGACTGACAGTTCGGGGCTAAGTGGGCGAGTAGCCTCAGCGCCATGGCGGACTACCCACAAGCATTGGCGCCGCAGGGTGACTTTGAACCCGTTCCCAGGCGGGTCCGTGCCGTTCTCGCCGGTCGAACGGTCGTGGATACGCAACGAGCGCGATATGTCTGGGAATCGCCCAAGTATCCGCAGTTCTACATCCCGATCAACGACATCGATGCCGCCGCGCTGGTGGATGAGCATCGGGAGTTGAAGCTCAAGCGCGGAACGGCTAAGCGGTACGGTCTGCGCGTCGGAGATCGGGAAGTAGCGGAAGCCGTCCGCGTCTACCAGGACGGGCCGCTCGCTGACCACGCTCGATTCGAGTGGTCGGCACTGGACGCGTGGTACGAGGAGGACGAGCGGATCTTCGTCCACCCACGCAATCCCTACGCGCGTGTGGATGCACTTCGGTCCACCCGGCACGTCGAAGTCCGGCGCAATGGCGTCCTTCTCGCCGAGTCACATTCGCCTGTCTTGTTGTTCGAGACCGGGTTGCCGACGCGCTACTACCTCGACCCAACCGATGTTCGCTTCGAGCACCTCACGTCATCGCCCACCCAGACCCAATGCCCGTACAAGGGGGTCACGAGTGGGTACTGGTCGACCGAGGACGTCGCCGACATCGCTTGGACCTACCAGTTTCCGTTGGCCGCCTGTGCGGCGATCGCCGGCCTGATCAGCTTCTACAACGAGAAGGTCGACATCACGGTGGACGGGGTCGAGCTGGAACGCCCGGTCACGCATTTCTCCTGAGGCGGATCGTCAGCCTCAGTTGTCGTGCGAAGAGCAAATTCGGGACCGACTAAACTCTTCGGCGTGACCGATAGCAACCAGCAGCGTCCGGTACTCGTCATCGATTTCGGTGCGCAGTACGCGCAACTCATTGCGCGGCGCGTCCGCGAGGCGAAGGTGTACTCGGAGGTCGTGCCGCATACGGCGACGGTCGACGAGCTCAAGGCCAAGAACCCCGCGGCGATCGTGCTGTCGGGCGGACCGTCCAGCGTCTACGAGGACGGTGCTCCGCAGCTCGACCCGAGCATCTTCGACCTCGATGTCCCGGTGTTCGGCATCTGCTACGGCTTCCAAGCGATGGCTCATGCGCTCGGTGGAACGGTCTCCAAGACCGGAACCCGTGAGTATGGCCGCACCGAGATGACGGTTGATGGCGGTCTGCTGCATTCCGGCTTGCCGGGCACCCAGCCGGTCTGGATGAGCCATGGCGACGCCGTTGTCGCGGCGCCTGACGGCTTCGAGGTCACCGGTTCGACGGTCGGCGCACCGGTTGCCGCGTTCGAGAACCGTGCTCGCCGTCTCGCGGGTGTGCAGTACCACCCGGAGGTTCTGCACTCGCCGCACGGCCAGCAGGTCCTGAGCCGCTTTTTGCACGAGATCGCTGGGCTGCCGGGCGCGTGGACGGCGTCGAACATCGCCAACGCGCTCATCGAACAGGTTCGTGAGCAGGTTGGCGACGGTCACGCGATCTGCGGTCTGTCCGGTGGTGTCGACTCGGCCGTCGCTGCTGCGCTGGTGCAGCGGGCGATCGGTGACCGACTCACGTGTGTCTTCGTCGACCACGGTCTTCTGCGTGCCGGCGAGCGGGAGCAGGTTCAGGAGGACTTCGTCGCCGCGACCGGTGCCAAGCTCGTGACCGTCGACGCCGTCGACAAGTTCCTCGGCGCCTTGAGCGGCGTTTCCGACCCGGAGACCAAGCGCAAGATCATCGGTCGCGAATTCATCCGTTCCTTCGAAGAGGCGGTGTCGACGGTCGTCACCGACCACAAGGTCGACTTCCTCGTCCAGGGCACGCTGTATCCGGATGTCGTCGAGTCGGGCGGCGGAACCGGGACGGCGAACATCAAGAGCCACCACAACGTCGGCGGGCTTCCGGACGACTTGGAGTTCAAGCTCGTCGAGCCGCTGCGACTGCTGTTCAAGGACGAGGTCCGGGCGGTCGGTCGTGACCTTGGCCTGCCGGAGGAGATCGTCGGGCGGCAGCCGTTCCCCGGTCCGGGACTGGCGATTCGTATCGTCGGAGAGATCACGCACGAGCGGCTCGAGACGCTTCGCCAGGCGGATGCCATCGCTCGCGAGGAATTGACTGCGGCTGGACTCGACAACCAGATCTGGCAGTGCCCGGTCGTGCTGCTGGCCGATGTGCGCAGCGTGGGCGTTCAGGGCGACGGACGCACCTACGGGCATCCGATCGTGTTGCGTCCGGTTTCCAGTGAAGACGCGATGACCGCGGACTGGACCCGATTGCCGTACGAAGTTCTGGAGCGGATTTCGACCCGGATCACCAACGAGGTGGCCGATGTCAACCGCGTGGTTCTCGACGTGACAAGCAAGCCACCGGGCACCATCGAGTGGGAGTAAAGGTCACGGGCGGTCGCATATGAAATGCGACCGCCCGTGATGCTTTCGAGATCTCGCGGGTGACTACGCAGCCGACTGGCTGACGTCGTTCCCGCCGCGAGGGGTGTCGGGTCCGCTGCCGCCAACGAGGCGGAGGTGCGTGCCAACCGGTGCGGCGCCGTCGCGCTCATCGCGCGCGGTCCGGAACACAGTTTGCAGGTCAAGCGCAATCGTGCTGAAGGCAAAGAGTGCGAGAACGACTGCGGCGACTGCGTATCCGATGGTCGAGAACATTTATGTCCCTCAATAGTGGCGGTTCGTCGGGCGAACACTCCATCGTGTTTGTCCAGGTATCCGAATGGTAACGCTGGATGCATTCCCGATTACGGAACGGTCACGGCATGGCGCGCGCGGTTATTTTCGTCGTGCGGGAGCCAGCACCAGGACCGCCCCCACAACGATTGCTCCGACGATCGCGATCCAGCCGAGCGGCAGGCTCGTGATCGCGTCGAACGGGTCTGAGCCGAAGAGAACCGATCCCGAGATCGCCAGGCAGATGATGCCGGCCAGGAACAGCAGCGGCGAAAACCGGCGCGCCTTCACAACTGGGGTTTGGGCTGTGTCACTCACGGTCCACCTTCACTTCTCCGAATTTGCCATCGATGTTGAGGGTGAGGACTGGGCCGTTGGCGCCATCTTCACCGCCGTTGACTCCGCTGGGGAGGCACTGCGCGTGGCCGAATTCGACCTTGCAGTCGTTCTTGACGTCCATGTTCTTCGGGAGAAGGACCTTGACGTCGCCGAAGCGCAGCTTGATGTCAACCGTCTCGTTCTTGGTGAGCACGAGGTCGGTGAGGTCGAGGACGCCCGATCCCATCTGCACGTTGTAGTCGCGCTCGAGTTGGTCCATCGAGGTGACTTTCCATACCTGCTCGCCGGTGGGTTCGTCGAACTTGATCTGGCCGACGTTGGAAGCGGCGGTCACGAAGATGATGACGGGAATCGCCCACAGGATCAGGCCGTGACCGCGGTTGACGAGTGCCCCGATGAGGAGGCCGCCGCCGATGACGGTCAGCACGATCGCACCGACACGGGCTGCGGTGAACCAGTCGCCGCCGGCATAGGCAGCGGCGGCCGCCAGTGCACCCGCGATGATCGCGAGGCCGAGCACGACCTTTGTGAACGGTGACCGCGGCGGCTTGACGACCTTCTGCGGCGCGGTGTGGGGCTCCGGCAGATCCCACGCGAACGGTGCCGCACCCAGCGGGTCCCACGAGGGCGGAGCCTGCTCAGCCGAGATCTTCTCGGTGAGGGCTTCGTCGTCGGGGATCTGCATCGTCTGGTACTGCACGGGCGGACCCGCGGAGGGGTTCGTCGACGGTGTCGCGAACGTCGGCGGCGCGGGCGGTGCCGGCGGGACCGGACGACGTTGGTGGAGCAGCCACACGGCGATGAGCATGAGGCCGAGGCTGATGATCCCCGAACCGCCGAGGCCGATGCCGAACGGCGCGAACGCCGAGAAGGCGATGGCGAAGGCCACGATCA
Source organism: Smaragdicoccus niigatensis DSM 44881 = NBRC 103563 (assembly GCF_000380645.1). Taxonomy (GTDB): domain Bacteria; phylum Actinomycetota; class Actinomycetes; order Mycobacteriales; family Mycobacteriaceae; genus Smaragdicoccus; species Smaragdicoccus niigatensis. The sequence continues at coordinate 840,925 of NZ_AQXZ01000019.1, read as the reverse complement.
GGACGATCGTCTTGACCGACGACTCCGAACTTCGGCCTTTACCGGCGAGCGACTCGAGCGCAGACACCTCGTCTCCGGCTCGCGGGAACGTCAACCAGGCGGCGAGGTAGAGGGGGACACCGGCGCCGCCGAAGATCGTGGCCGCGATGAAGGCGACCCGTACGAGCGTCGGATCGATGCCATATCGGATACCGATACCGGAGCTCACGCCCGCGATCGGGGAGTTCCACGGGGTTCGGAGGGGGCGGGTGCGCCACATCTCCTTGACCTCGTCGGTGAAAGTTGAAGTCGTCATGTACACATCGTCTGGATTTCGCCACTTCGGCGCATCGGGGAGACCCCTGATGTTCCCCCTGATTGCCGGGTCGCCGAAACATGGCTTGCGGCGCGACGTGAACTCAGCGGTTCAGCACCCGGACCAGCAGATCCTTGAGTTCGGCGAAGTTGTTGTCAATCGAGCGGAAGCGCACTTTGGTCTCTTGCCATCGAGCATCAGCCTCACGCCGGACCTCGTCGATGTCCAACTTGAGCGCGTTCTCGAGTGCGTCAAATCTCTCGCGGGTCTGCTGGCTCAGGACGTTGACGGCCGACATGACTGCCTTGTAATCGGCTTGCCCCGCTTCCAATGCGGCCACGCGTGCCTCCAGCTCGATCAGTGTTGTCGCCACGGAAATCCTATCTTCGTGCGAGTCCGTCGAGGAGGCGCAATTCGAGTCGTGCGCTGATGTGACGCGGCGATCGCGCCACGGGTTCCCCGCCGCTGGAATTCGGGGCAATCCCTGATGCCCGCCCCGGTGGCTTCGTGCCACCATCGAGATGTGCCCCCTGCCTTCGTATCTGCGCCCGAGCCCGCAACGGGCCGGCTCATGCGCCGATCCGGCGGCAAGATCGTCGGCGGTGTCGCGGGCGGTATCGCCGACCACATCGGTGTCGACGTCTTCAAGGTCCGCGTCGCCTTCGTGCTGTTGGCTGCGCTCGGTGGCGCGGGCATCGTCATCTATGGACTGCTGTGGGTCAGCGTGCCCGCGGGTTCCGATGTCGGACCGCCGAGCCCGATCGAACGTCGTCGCGCCACCGGCCTGGTGATCCTCGGCATCGGTGCGTCGTTCGCGGCGTCGTGGGCGTTCAGCGGAACGGCGGCTTCGATACTGGTGCCGATTGTCGTGATCGCTCTCGGCGCTGCGCTGGTGTGGCGCGAATTCGACGATGGGGCGGACCGTTCCGCGGTCGGTCTGTCGCCGCATTCGACGATCTGGACCTGGTCGCGCGTCATCGGCGGCGTCGCGCTCGTGATCGCCGGTCTCACCGTGATGCTCGTCGCCCAGGTGGATTTCGCGGCGCTCGGCCCATCGCTGCTCGCGATGCTCGCGACGCTCGCCGGTGTCGGACTGCTGACGGTCCCGTTGTGGCTGCGTTTGATGCGTGCGCTAAACGCCGAACGGGCCGCTCGGATTCGGAATGACGAACGTGAGGAGATCGCGTCCCACCTTCATGACTCGGTGCTGCAGACGCTCGCGTTGATTCAGCGCCAGGCCGATTCGCCACAGGAAGTGCAGCGCCTGGCTCGCCGCCAGGAGCGCGAACTGCGCGAATGGCTTTTCGCCGATCCGCAGGAAGCGCACGTGAGCCTGGTTGGTGCCTTGCGGGCCGTGGCGGGTGAGGTCGAAGACCAGTACGGAGTGCAGATTTCGCCCGTGGCCGTGGGGGATGTGGTGCCGGGTGACGCGGCAGGTCAGTTGCCGAAAGAGCAGTTCACGGCACTTCTGGGGGCAGTACGCGAGGCCCTGGTGAACGCCGCCAAGCATGCTCAGGTGCGTGATGTCGACCTGTTCTCCGAAGCCGAACCGTCGCAGGTGAGCGTCTACGTGCGCGATCGCGGCACGGGTTTCGACCTGGACGAAGTCCCGGAAGACCGGCACGGTTTGTCGCGATCGATTCGGATGCGTCTCGAGCGTCGTGGTGGTGAGGTGTCGATTCGATCTACGGTTGGTCGGGGCACGGAGGTCCGGATGGTCGTTCCACTGTCCGAAGCGCAGGAGGCACAGGCCGGATGAGTGGAAAATTCCGTGTATTTCTCGTCGACGACCACGGGGTGTTCCGGTCGGGAGTGCGGGCCGAACTGGCGCGCGAAGGGGACATCGAGGTCGTCGGGGAAGCGGGTGCCGTGGCCGATGCCGTCGCCGGCATCAACTCGATCAAGCCGGACGTCGTGTTGCTCGACGTGCACATGCCCGACGGTGGGGGTGTCTCGGTGTTGCACGGCATCCACTCCGGCCCGGTGTGCCTGGCGCTGAGTGTTTCCGACGCGGCCGAAGACGTCATCGCCGTGATCCGAGCTGGTGCCCGCGGGTACGTCACGAAGACGACGTCGGGCCCGGAGCTTGCGGCGGCGATCCGTCGGGTGGCCAGCGGGGACGCGGTGTTCAGTCCGCGGCTCGCGGGATTCGTCCTCGACTCCTTCACCGGACGATCGCCGGTTCCCGAGCCGGCTTTGGATCCGGAACTCGATTCGCTGACCAAGCGCGAGATGGAAGTCCTGCGACTGCTCGCCCGGGGCTACACGTATCGCGAGATCGCCGAGGAGTTGTTCATCTCCATCAAGACGGTCGAGACGCACACGTCGAACGTCCTGCGGAAGACACAGCAGTCCAACCGCAACGCACTCACGCGCTGGGCCCATCGCCGTCGGATCGACTGACCTGTCACGCTGTGATTAGGTGTTGCGGTGGTGACCACCGTTCTGCCCGTCCGCGAGGATGACGCCGCTCCGTCCACTCGAGGCCTCGTCGCCGATCGCATCGCGATGGTTGCACTCTTCGTCTTCGCCTGCGGTTGGTTCTCGTGGGGGATCAAGACACCGTCCCTGTGGCGCGATGAAGTGGTCACGGCGACGATGGTCAGCGGCAGTCCGATCGCGATTTTCGACGTCGTTCATCACCACTTCGATCGGGTGCACTTCGTCTACTACGAGCTGATGTGGGCGTGGACGCAGGTGTTCGGGACATCCGAGGTCAGCCTGCGTGCGCCGTCTCTCGTCGCGATGGCGATCACCGCAGTCGTGGTGTTCGTCGTCGCGCGACGCTACGTGTCCTGGCTGGGTGCGATGTGTGCGGGACTGGTCTACGTGCTGCTGCCCTCCAGCACTCGATATGCGCAGGAAGCGCGCAGCACGGCTTTCATCGTTGCCGGGGTGGCGATCGCCACGTGGCTCATGCTGCGGGCGGTGGAGACGCGGAACAACCGGTATTGGGTGGCCTACATCCTGCTGATGTCAGGTCTGTGCTTCCTCAATCTGCTGGTGCCGTTGGCGCTGATTCCGCATGCGGCCTATCTGTACCGGAAGGTGACGGTTCGGACGTTGGCGCTGTTGTGGGCGCCGGTGTTCGCCGCGTCTGCGTTTGTCGCGTTGATCTCGGTTCATCAGCGTGGCCAGGTCGCGTGGATTCCCGGACCGAGTCTGGAGCAGTTGCTGCTGGGCTTCGGATCGCTGGCGGGTGGCGCGCTGCCTGCCCTGGTGGTGGCGATCGGAGTCCTCGGAACGGTCGTCTGGACCGCGGTTGGTCGCCGATGGAATGAGGTCGGCTGGATTCTCGCGGGGCTCCTGATTCCGTTCGCACTCTTGGCCGTCAGCTACGTCAAACCGATGTTCGTGCCGCGATATGTGATGTTCGTGGCGTTTTTCGCAGCGCTTGCGATGGTGATCGCGGCGGCTCGAATTCACGTCGCGCTGCCGGTCGTCGCAGTGGTCGCTGTGCTCGTGCTGGGGTGGCCGAATCAGACCTTGTTGCGGACGCCGGCAAGCCACAACGAGGACTTCCGTGCGGCCGCTGCGTTCTTGCAAGCCCAGACGACACGAGACGATGCGATCGTCTACGCGACTCCGACGATTCGCATGGGGCTCGATTACTACGCGCCGAAGGGTTTGCCGGCGGCCGATCCGCTGGCGGTTCCGGCGCGGGACGGATTGCTTCCCGGCAACGCACCGTGTGCTGCGGACAGCACCGCCGCGTTTGCTCGGGTGTGGTCCCTGGTGCTCGTTCGAACTGCAGACGTCGAATGCACGTCCGGTAAGCATCTGGTGTCCCGGCGGTACTTCGGGACGCTCGTTCTCAACCTTTACGAATGACGCACAAACCCTATTGACGGCGCCGAATCCGTGAGAACATAATCTCGTTGTTCGAACATGTATTCGAACAACGAGTGAATTCCGTGTCTTCCCCGCGGGATGTGTTCTCGGCGTGCCGTGGTATCTGTGTGCATCAGGAGTGGGGAAATGGCTTTGGTATCAACCGATTTCGAAATCGGTGAACTGTCCCGAGTGGAGCGTCTCGAGTATCTGCGACGCAAGATCGCGGCCGTCCCGGCCAAGGGAGAGTCGGTCGCCGAAGCGCTTCCTTCGGATACTCGAGAGGTCTTGGCGGTGCCCGGCCCACTCGCCGAACTCCTGCCTCGGCACGGCCTGGCGCGAGGGTCGGTATCGGTGGTCTCGGGAACGAACTCACTCCTTCTCGGCATCCTGGCGGCAGTTACCAATGCGGGCATGTTCGCCGCGGTCGTCGGTTTGCCGAAGTTGGGGCTTCTCGCCGCGGCGGAGATGGGTGCGCGGTTCGATCGTCTGGCCTTGATTCCCGAAGCCGGTCCGGATCCAGCAGGTGTGGCTGCGGTGCTGCTCGACGGAATCGACCTCGTCGTCCTCGGGCTCGGTGGAGCATCTGTGGCACCCACTCGAGCCCGTGCGGTTGTCGCCCGAGCTCGGAGCAAACGGGCTGCCTTGTTGATCGTGGACGGCCAGTTGCCGGGAGCTGAAGTGTTGATCGATGCGCGCGTCGAGGGCTATTCCGGACTTGGACAAGGCGTCGGACGCGTTCATGCAGTCCAGCTGTCGGTCCGGACGCAGAGCAAGGCCTTCGGATCGCGTAGTGGGCGTTTCGATCTGCGGACGCGTTCGGAAGTGGGCGTCGAGTGGTGCCCGAACCGTGTTGCGCAGCCTGAAGCGGTGGCCCTGTGAGCGGAGCGAGGGCAGAAGGCGTGAGTTCCAGGGTCCTCGCGATCTGGTGTCCGGACTGGCCCGCTGTGGCGGCAGCAGCAGCGGCGACTTTGCCGCAGACACATCCGGTCGCAGTCGTCCACGCGAACCGCGTCATCGCGTGTTCGGCGACCGCACGAGCCGATGGCGTACGTCGTGGGCTTCGTCGTCGAGAAGCGCAAAGCCGTTGTCCGAGTGTGCATATCGCGCAGTCCGATCCCGATCGCGACGCCCGGTTGTTCGAGCCGGTGGTTTCGGCCGTCGATGCCGTCGCTCCCGGGGTCGAGGTGCTCCGACCAGGACTCATGCTTCTGCCGGCGCGGGGAGTGGTGCGCTATTTCGGTTCGGAGGAGCGGGCGGCGGAACAACTCGTCGATGCGGTCGGGGCCGCTGGCGCCGAATGTCAGATCGGTATTGCCGACGAGTTGTCGACTGCCGTGATCGCCGCGCGGCACGCGACGTTCGTGCCGGTGGGTAAGGGTGCAGATTTTCTGGCGCCGCTCGCGATTGCGGAAATCAGTGCGGAGCCGAGCCTGTCGGCTCCGGACCGCGGAGAGTTGATCGATCTGCTGACCAGGCTCGGCCTTCGGACGATCGGCGCGTTCGCTGCGCTCTCGCCTCGAGATGTTGCTTCCCGCTTCGGCAACGACGCGGTTCTCGCACATCGATCGGCACGCGGGGAGCCGGAGCGGCCGCCGTCGGCGCGGGCACTGCCGCCGGATCTCGACGTCGAGCAGTACTGCGATCCGCCGATCGATCGCGTCGATGCGGCCGCTTTCGCGGGTCGCGCGCTGGCCGAACAACTGCACGCGAAGCTGACCGCAGCCGCGGTCGCGTGCACCCGACTGCTGGTCCAGGCCACGACGGGCAATGGGGAAGGACTGTCCCGCACGTGGCGATGCGCGCAGCCGCTCACCCCGGAGGGGACGGCGGATCGAGTGCGTTGGCAGTTGGACGGCTGGTTGACCGGGCGCAACGGAACCCGGCCAACGGCCGGCATCACGATGCTTCGGCTCGAACCGGTCGAGGTCATTTCGGCGGGTGCCCTGCAGTTGGGGTTGTGGGGCGGAGTCGGCGAGGAAGAGGAGCGCGCACGTCGGGCGCTCATTCGTGTGCAGGGTCTGCTCGGTGGGGAAGCCGTGCAGATGCCGGTTCTCTCGGGCGGGCGAGGTCCGGCAGAACGCATTTCGACCGTGCCGCTGGGTGATGAAGTCCTCGCCGCCGCAGATCCGGATGCGCCGTGGCCAGGACGACTGCCCGCGCCGGCTCCGGCTGTCGTACTCGATGCGCGGACGCAGGTCGTGCTCGAAGGGCCCGGTGGAGTTCCAGTGAGAGTTGGCGCACGTGGGACATTCACCGACGCCCCGGCACAATTACGCTGGGGTACCAAGGTATGGCCACTGCGTGGCTGGTCGGGCCCGTGGTCGGCGGATGAACGCTGGTGGGATCCGGTTGCTGCGCAATGTGCGTCGCGCGCGCAGGTCATGATCGACGGGAAGGCACTCCTGCTGATCTACTGCAACGACCGATGGAGTGTGGAGGGAGTCTACGAGTGAGTTTAGGTCGCGCCGCAGACCATGTTCCGGCGACGTGTTCGGCGTTCTCGGCGATCGACGAGCCGCTGCCCGGCACCGCCGCCGTGGTGCATCGATGGCTGTGCATCGAGCACCCGGGTGCTTGGGGGCGAGATGTCGTCGGAGATGCGCCGCTTGGCGCTGAGTTGACCGCGGAGCTCGATCGGCGATGCAACGCGGCTGGATTCCGGTTGATGCTCATTCGGCGTCCCGGGCGGCCCATCAATTCGAGCATGCGCCAGGTGTTCATCGCGAGCTCGGTCGTCGGCGACGAGTGGTGTGAGCGGCTTGAGGTCTCCAGTGCCGCAGAACTCCTCGACATTCCCTTCGAGAACGGGGGCGTCGGGACGCCTGTCACTGACACGATCGTCCTCGTCTGTGCGCACGGCAAGCGCGACCAGTGCTGCGCGCGTCTCGGCCGGCCCATCGCTTCCGGTCTGGCGTTGACCTTCCCCGATCACGTGTGGGAGTGCTCGCACACCGGCGGACATCGGTTCGCGCCGTCGCTCATCATGCTTCCGAGTGGATACACCTACGGACGACTCGATCTTGAGGGCGCTCAAAAGGTGATCGAAATGGCTAGGAATGGTTCCGTTTCGCAGCACGGATTACGCGGGCGAAGCTGCTATTCACCTGGTGCGCAAGCCGCTGAGATCGCCATTCGGGAATTGGTCGATGCCACCGCCGGTGAACTCACCGTCGAAGCCTCAGAAGATGCGTTTGTGGTCTCTCACCAGGACGGACGCTCCTGGGGAGTCGAGGTCACGGCCAGTAAACTACCCCCGCGAGAGGTCAGTTGCGGCGCGTCGCCGAAGCCGGTTGAAATCCTGGCAGTTTCCCGTGTATGGGCTAGGAATGCGCCGAAATGAGATGTCATTCATTTCGGTTCACCTTGCGTTAACGGTAGGGTGTACCACGCTGCCGTAATTCAGAGTGGGCATTGTTCCGAATAAGCCGCGCGTATGTGGGGTATCCGAGATCAGCCTGACTCGCATCTACCTCTTCGGGGGAGGTAGGGCCGGCATCGGTTAGGAAGTGTCATTGATGCGGCTGGAAGAACGCCGGAAGCTCATCTCGACGACCCGTGTGCCTTGGGTCGATGTCGCGAAGGGCACGTCGATCGTCTTGGTCGTACTACTGCACTCCACCAACTTCCTTCTCGGCCACAACCTGGCCTCCTGGTTCTGGGACGGCTTCAACACGTACCTCGAGCCGATCCGCATGCCGCTGTTCTTCCTGGCATCGGGACTGTTCGCGCAGAACATCCTCAAGACGTCCTGGCGCGCGGTCGTGCGAAAGCGGATCTCCCTGTTCGTGTGGCTGTATGTGCTGTGGATCGTCATCCGCTTCACCTACTTCACGCTGCTCCCGTCGACGGTGAGCACAGGAGAGATCGGTAATCCGTGGATGATGCTCCAGGCACTGTTCGTTCCGAACAGTGGTCTCTGGTTCTTGTACGCACTCGCGTTGTACGCCGCATTGGCGAAGGTCCTCGCCTATGGCGGCGTACGCCTGTCGATGGGCGTCGGCCTCGGATTCGCGCTGGCAGCGCCCTATCTCAGTGAGCTGAGTTGGGCTTGGGCGCGCACGCTTCAGGACTTCGTGTTCTTCCTGCTTGGATTGCACGCCCGGGAGATCGTCGTGGCGATCAGCCGTAAAGCGACGTGGGTCTGGTTCGCGATCGCCATCGCCGCGTTTACCGGGCTCAAGTCGATTCGGGACCACCTGCACATGCCGCTGGCCGGAGTCGCCGTCGTCAGTGTTGTCGTGTCGGTCGTCGGCTTGGCGGCCGGCGTCTGCGCCGCGGTGCTGGTGCAGCACAGGTTGGTGGGCCGAGGTTTGGCGCGCCTGGGCGCCATCACGCTCCCGATCTATCTCATGCACGAGATGATCCTTGGCGCCCTTGCCGGGCAGTCCGGGGTGCAGGCCATCCTGGCGGCACATCCGCTGATGTTCTACGTGAGCCCGGTTTTGCTGGCTGCGCTGTCGATCTCCATCGCGTTGACACTGCATCGTGTGCTTCGCCGCGTGGGCTTCAGTTGGCTGTTCGAGACTCCGCGCCCGCTGCTTGCGGTGCTGCCGAGCGATCCGCCGCGGGTGGTGGAGCAGAAGAAGTTGCTTGCCGCTGCGGCGTAGCGCGTATCAGTTGCACTTGCTGAAAGCCACCGGCTGCTGGTACTGCGCTTCGGCGGAGGTATCCGTGAAGTGAGAGACGCAGTGGGTCGTCGTGGTGGTGCCGTCCGGGTTTGTCGTGGTGACGGTGTCGGTACTCGAAGCCTCTGCCGCGCCAGGGTAGTTCAGGGTGGTGTTGTAGGACTGGTTGATCGAGTCGACCGTCGTGACGCCGGTGCCCGGGTCGGTGTACGTGAGGGTGGCGTCGCCGTGGTCGTGGTAGGTCGGGGTTCGTCCGGGCGTTGTAAATGTGGATGAGTTGGGCGACGTGGTGACTGTCTTGTCCGTTTGTGTGTAGGAAAACGATCCGTCGCTCCCACTGCTCGTCGTCGTCGAGTGGGTTGCCGCATTCGAAGAATCTGCGGCGGCGACGCCCGCGCTGCCAAGAAGGGCCGCGGCGATGGCGGCTGTGGTGATGCCGAGTTTTGTCGTCAGAGATGCCATGGATTCCACCCCTTGCTGACGGGGTGGCGACGTCACCCCGAGGCCAGATTTGGCCGGTGAATTGATCTGTCAATAAGCCTAGGTTCGGCGGCGTCCGCCCGACGTCCTCCGGATGAGCTACAAGTTCGACGACGAGATCCCAAGGGGGACAGGCAATTAGGATAAAGAGAATCAATCGGGCAGACGTGATCGATGCTGTGCGGCCGACTGGGCGGAACCGCTAGGCGCTCCGGCGCGTCAAAGCGTGCGTGAACGATGAACGGGCTGATCAGGATGTGACGCCACCTTGAATCAAGGCTGGCGAGACGTGGGCAGGTCACGTGACTGCCCTTGACGTTGACTGGGCTTTATTACTCGGCTGCGCACGCCTGTGCAAGAAGGAATCTGCATGTTCGAATACCACGGGTGGATGACCATCCGGGCTTCTGCTGGTGATGAGAAGCCGGCTGAGACGGCTACGGCAACAGCATTGGCCGAAGTCGAGTTGGCGCAGCTCCGGTCCGGTTCTGGCTTTGTTGACCTGCGGACGGTGAACGGATCTCCGCAAGTGCATTTCGGTGGTCTGTTCAACCATGGCGGTGGGCGCGAGGGCGTCGTTCTCTCAACATTCCGGCGCCTTGGAGAGGTGGCTCGGGGGTCGTACGGACTCCTGTACGTCCGTGACGATGAGGACTCATCCGGGCGCGACAACGAGTTCCGGGTGCTGATCATGCGACGCGGACAGGTCATCGAAGCCAAGGATTCGTATCTCTCTCCATGTATCCCTCTTGTCGAGGACGAAGACTCCTAGACATCCCTTCTGTTCGAATGTACGTTCGAATACGTGGGATGGAGTAATGGTCCGCCGTCGTGGGCGGAATTGGAGCGGGTGCTGTCCGGCCGACCTGGCCGGACGAACCCCGAGGCGATGTATCCGGGCGACGGTGGCGACAGTCCGGCCTGGTCGCGCAAACGCGGTGAGTACGTCCCCGGCCTGATCGAACGCGTCGACGGGCCGGTCGTTCCGTATGCCGAACTGCATGCCCACTCCGCCTACAGCTTTCTCGATGGTGCAAGCCATCCCGAGGTGCTCGTCGAGGAGGCGGTACGGCTCGGGCTCGAGGCCATTGCCATCACCGATCACGACGGGTTCTACGGGGTTGTGCGCTTCGCCGAGGCCGCGAAGGAACTGGGCATTCGCACGGTTTTCGGCGCCGAGTTGTCTCTCGACGCGACCGATTCCCGTACTGGAATGCCAGACCCGGATGGCGTCCATCTGCTCGTACTGGCTCGTGGTCAAGAGGGGTATCGCCGGCTGTCTCGTGAGATCGCGAAGGCGCATCTTCGTGGGGGAGAGAAAGGGCGTCCCCGGTACAACTACGACGAGCTCACCGAAGCCGCCGGTGGGCATTGGCACATTCTCACGGGCTGTCGGAAGGGGCATGTTCGCCAAGCGATGCGGCAGGGACGTGAAGACGCGGCGCTCGTGGATCTCATCGATCGTTTCGGCCGTGAGCACGTCACGGTCGAGATGACCTATCACGGCACTGCCGATGACGACGAACGCAACGATCGGCTCGCCGCCCTGGCGCAGCGGTACGGTACGCGGCTCATCGCAACGACCGGAGCGCACTTCGCGCACCCGGAGGAACGTCGACTGGCGATGGCGATGGCGGCCGTCCGGGCGCGCAAGAGCCTCGACGAGATATCCGGTTGGCTGCCTGCGACCGGTGGCGCGCATCTTCGATCCGGTGCGGAGATGGCCCGGATCTTCGAACGCTTTCCGGCCTCGGTTCCGCAGGCTGCGGAGCTGGGTCGGGAGTGCGCTTTCGACCTTCGTCTGATCGCGCCAAAGCTTCCCCCATTCGGCACCCCGCCGGGGCACACCGAAGACAGTTGGTTGCGCGAGCTCGCGTTCACCGGTGCCCAACGCCGGTACGGAAGTCGTGACGACCGACCGGAGGCTTACACACAGATCGAGCGCGAGCTGAAGATCATTGCTGAGCTGGGATTTCCCGGCTACTTCCTCGTCGTCCACGACATCGTCTCGTTCTGCAAGAACAACGACATTCTGTGTCAGGGCCGAGGCTCGGCCGCGAACTCAGCGGTCTGCTATGCCATCGGCATCACCAACGTCGACCCGGTTCGCAACCAACTGCTCTTCGAGCGATTTCTGTCGCCGGAGCGGGACGGACCGCCGGATATCGACGTGGACATCGAATCCGATCGGCGCGAGGAGGCGATCCAGTTCGTCTACGAGAAATACGGTCGCGAGTATGCGGCTCAGGTCGCCAACGTGATCACCTATCGAGGAAAGTCCTCGGTGCGGGATATGGCTCGGGCGCTGGGCTTTTCCCAAGGTCAGCAGGATGCGTGGAGCAAACAGGTCAGCCGTTGGACGGGTATTTCGAAAGAGACCGATACCGACATTCCGAAACCTGTTTTGGAACTCGCCGCGCAGATCGAGGGATTCCCACGACACCTCGGTATTCACTCCGGCGGAATGGTGATCTGCGATCGTCCGATCGCCGACGTGTGCCCGGTCGAATGGGCGCGAATGGCCAATCGAAGTGTCCTGCAGTGGGACAAAGACGATTGCGCCGCGGCCGGTCTCGTGAAGTTCGACCTTCTCGGCCTCGGCATGCTGTCGGCGTTGCACTACATGATCGACCTGGTTGCCGAGCACAACGGCGTCGCTGTCGATCTCGCGCAGCTCGACCTTGGCGAAGAAGCCGTCTACCAAATGCTGCAGCGAGCCGATTCAGTGGGAGTGTTCCAGGTCGAATCGCGCGCGCAGATGGCGACCTTGCCACGTCTGAAACCGCGAAATTTCTATGACCTCGTCGTCGAGGTGGCACTTATCCGGCCTGGGCCGATCCAGGGTGGCTCGGTCCACCCGTACATCCGTCGCCGCAACAAGCTGGAGCCAGTCACCTATGACCACCCGTCGCTGGAGAAGTCGCTGCAGCGCACCTTGGGCGTGCCGCTCTTTCAAGAGCAGTTGATGCAGATGGCGGTGGACGTCGCCGGCTTCACCGCGGCCGAGGCAGATCAGTTGCGTCGGGCAATGGGGTCGAAGCGCTCGCCGGAGAAGATGGAGCGGTTGAAGGGGCGGCTCTTCGACGGCATGCAGCGCACGCACGGAATCTCGGGCAATGTCGCCGACCGGATCTACGAAAAGCTCTACGCGTTCGCCAATTTCGGCTTTCCGGAAAGCCATTCGCAGAGCTTCGCGTCGCTCGTCTTCTATTCGTCGTGGTTCAAACTGCACTATCCCGCCGCGTTCTGCGTCGGGCTTCTCAAGGCGCAGCCGATGGGCTTCTACTCGCCGCAGTCGCTGGTTGCCGACGCTCGTCGACACGGGGTGGTGGTCCATGGGCCGGATATCAATGCAAGTCTCGCGGAGGCGACGCTCGAGAGCGAAGGCGCCGAAATTCGGCTCGGGCTCGGACAAGTGCGCGGCATCGGAACCGATCTGGCGAAGAAGATCGAGGAGGGCCGGCCCTACGCGTCCTTCACTGAACTGACCCGCCGCGTCGACTTGAGCGTGCCGCAGGCCGAAGCACTGGCGACGGCAGGTGCCTTGGGGTCGCTCGGTGTCACGCGTCGGGAAGCGTTGTGGTCGGCAGGGGCGGCCGCTGATCAGCGGGCCGAACAATTGCCTGGAGTGGGGGCCAGCACCGACGCGCCTGCCCTTCCAGGGATGAGTGATGTGGAGCTTGCGGCGGCTGACGTCTGGGCTACCGGGATTTCGCCAGGCACCTATCCGACGCAGTTCCTGCGCCCACAACTCGATTCACTGGGAGTTGTCCCGGCGAATCGTTTGCTCGCCCTGCCCGACGGAGACCGAGTCTTGGTGGGTGGTGCAGTGACACATCGGCAGCGTCCAGCAACGGCAGGTGGAGTCACATTCCTCAATCTCGAGGACGAAACCGGAATGGTGAACGTCGTCTGTTCGGTGGGTTTGTGGTCGAAATATCGGAGGCTCGCACAAAGTGCCCCAGCGTTGCTGGTGCGCGGAAAGGTACAGAATGCCGAGGGTGCGGTGACCGTTGTCGCCGACCGACTCCAGCGAATGGATCTCCGAATATCCGGAAAGTCCCGAGATTACCGCTAATTAGCTGACGTTAAGGAATTGCGCGTACCCTGCGTCCATGCGCACGACGCGGCCTGTGGCACTTCTTGTCATTGTTCTCGCAACGCTCAGCTTCGGCATCGCCGGCTGCTCGGGTAGCCAGGGCGGCGATTCGAGCACGAAAGGGATGAGCGCGCCGGCGCCCGAAGGATCTGCCGGACTCGCGCAGGACAAGCAGACTCCGGCGGATGGGTCGCAGCCGACGACGCAGCGCAAGGAAATCGTCACCGGGTCGGTCTACCTGACCACCAAGGACCCGATCGATGCGAGCCATCGCGCGACGACTCGGGTCCAAACGCTGGGCGGGCGGGTTGATCAACGCACCGCGTACCCGCAGACCGCCGACAGCCGTGCGCGCAGCCAACTCGTTGTGCGCGTTCCCGCCGACAAGACGGATCAGTTCATTGACGAACTGTCCGACTACGGCACCGTCACGAACATCTCCGTCTCGCGCAATGACGTGACGATGCAGCATCAGGACCTGTCGGCGCGGATCAAGGCGCTGCAGACCTCGGTCGATCGTCTCCAAACGCTCCTCGCGAATGCCACCGCAACCTCGGACCTCATTGAGATCGAGACCGCGTTGTCGCAACGTCAGGCAGACCTCGACAGTCTCAATGCGCAATTGCGCGGCCTCAACGATCAGATCGACCTGTCGACGTTGACGCTCGACTTCTCGACGGTCGATCAGGGGCCGCCGAGCGAGCCGGATTCGTTCTGGGGCGGTCTTGTGGCGGGGTGGCACGAGTTGACCACCGCTGCACACAAGCTGTGGGTCACGCTGGGACGCGTAACGCCGTTCGCGGCGGTCTTCGCAGTGATCGGACTCGGTATCTGGGGGATTGTCCGTAAGGTCAACGCGCGGAACAAGAAGCGCGTGCCGGTTCCGGCTCCACGGCCCTCGGAGACGAATGCGAATAACGGCCCAGATCAAGCCCAATAGTCGGAAGGGGCCGCTGGTCGAGACGCTCGACGACGGCGGCCTGGTTGTTTATGTCCGCGCGCCGGCAACCGAGGGTAAGGCCAACGCCGAAGCGGTCGCGGTGGTTGCGAAGCATTTCGGAGTGAGCCGCAGCGAGGTGCAACTGGTGGCGGGCGCGACCTCGCGGATCAAGCGATTCGAGATCGCCGATTAGACCCCGCCCGTGAAGCCATTCTGGCGCCAGGCTTCGTAGAGGACGACCGACGCTGCGTTGGTGATGTTGAGCGATCGGCGCCCTGGGACCATCGGGATGCGGACCTTGGCCGTCACATGCGGATCGGCGAGAACCTCGGCCGACAGGCCGGTCGGCTCCGGTCCGAACAGCAGAATATCGCCGGGTTCGTATTCAATTGCGGCATAGGAGAAGTCGGCGTGCGCCGTGAACGCGAAGACGCGTTTGGGCTCGAGCTTTTCCCACGCTGCTTCGAGATTCTCGTGGACGGTCACCGACGCCAGGTCGTGGTAGTCGAGGCCCGCCCGCTTGAGTTTCGGCTCGGAAAGGTCGAATCCGAGTGGCTTCACGAGATGAAGTTCGGAGCCCGTTACCGCCGACAGTCGGATCGCGTTGCCCGTGTTCTGTGGAATGCAGGGTTGGTGGAACATCAGCCGGAACACATGACGAGGCTATCGCAGCACAGTTGGCTGGCTCGGACGTCCTGCGATTGACGGAACTTTTTGCCACAGTAATCCCTTGCGACTCGCCAACCACTCCTGCAACGCAAAGAGATCACAGTTCGGCTAGCGTTCTGTCTCGAAGTGATTGCGAGAGAGGCGGTCTCATGGCTGACCCAACGACGTGGCGCAAAATCGTCGACTCAACCAAGGACCACATCGTGACTGGTCCGTCGGATGTTGCGTCGGTAAATCGCCGAATTCGGGACCTTCGGCGCGGAGCGCCCGTTGGCCTGGGCAAGCTGGCCATCGCTGAGGCGCTCTACGAACTTGGCCTCGAAAGCCGCGCAACCGCCTAAGGGCATGCGCCAATTCATCTGAGACAATCGGGGTCGTGACTGCGACTCGCCTCGACGGCTTGATGACCCGCGATGAGATCTTCGAAGACCTGAAGCGTCGGGTCGCCGTGCTCAAGGAAGCGGGCGTCACGCCTGGTTTGGGCACCATCCTCGTCGGCGACGACCCGGGCTCCGCGGCTTACGTCCGCGGGAAGCACAACGACTGCGCGAAGGTCGGCATCACGTCGATCCGCCGCGACCTTCCGGCCGACATCACGCAGGAACAGCTCAACGCAACAATCGACGAGCTCAATGCGAACCCGGAATGCACTGGCTACATCGTGCAGCTTCCATTGCCGAAGCACCTCAACGAGAATGCAGCTCTCGAGCGGATGGACCCGAACAAGGACGCCGACGGCTTGCATCCGGTCAACCTCGGTCGTCTCGTGCTCGGCACTCCGGCGCCCCTGCCTTGTACGCCGCGCGGCATCATCCACCTCATTCGCCGCTACGACATTCCACTCAACGGTGCGCACGTCGTGGTTGTCGGTCGTGGTGTCACGGTCGGGCGCCCAATCGGCCTACTGCTTACGCGCCGCAGCGAGAACGCGACCGTCACGCTGTGCCACACCGGTACGAAAGATCTTGCCGCCGAAGTGAAGCGCGCAGACATCGTCGTTGCCGCGGCGGGCGTTGCCGGCCTGATCACCGCAGACATGGTTCGACCTGGAGCGGCCGTTCTTGACGTCGGCGTGAGCCGGACCGCGGATGGACTCCGTGGCGATGTCGCCGCCGACGTCTGGGACGTTGCGGGCTTCGTCTCGCCGAACCCCGGCGGCGTCGGCCCGCTGACCCGCGCGTTCCTCCTGGCAAACGTCGTCGAGCGGGCCGAACGGACGGCTGGAATCGCGTGACCACGCAGCCGCCGGAAGCCAGCCGCTTCACCCGCTACGTCGTCTGCAACCTGCCGATCCTGCTGGTCGTGGCGGTGATGGCGGGTGCGGTCATGTTGGTTCTCGAGGATCGCTGGCGCCGTGGCGCGTTCGTTTTCGGGATCGCAACTCTCATCGCGGCGGGGCTGCGCTTCTCCCTGCCGGAGTGGCGGGTGGGAATACTTGCCGTCCGAACCAAGCGGGCTGACTGCATCTCGCTCGCAGTCGTCGGTGCGGGGATCGTTTGGCTTGCGTACACGATCGATCCGCTGGGTACGGGTTAGGCCTGACGAGTCTTCGGAAGCTCAAGTGGCCGAGCCTGGTTCGCGGTCCTGGCGATTTGTCCTGTTCGCACTTGATCAAGAAGAGCACGACACGGTTACACTTCCCGCTATCAAGACCGTGAGGGAATAGGTGAACAGGCATGCCGGAAGAGCGCGGGTTCATGCAGCCAGGCAGCACGGTGTCGGGATACACGATCATCCGGCTCCTCGGTTCCGGCGGCATGGGTCAGGTCTACCTCGCCCAACATCCCCGGCTGCCGCGTTATGACGCCATCAAGGTTCTCTACCCGCATCTCGGCGGTGATGAATCGTTCCGCGCGCGGTTTCAGCGCGAGGCGAATCTCGCCGCGCAGCTGTCGCACCCGAACATCGTTCCGGTGTACGACGCCGGTGAAGACAACGGCATCTTGTGGCTGGCAATGCAGTACATCGACGGAACCGATGCTTCGCGCCTGATCGCGGAGAGCCCCCGCGGCATCGATCCGAGCCTTGCCATTGACATCGTCACGCAAGCCGGACGCGGATTGGACCGAGCGCACTCGCGTGGGATGCTGCACCGCGACGTCAAGCCCGCGAACCTGCTCCTGACTGGCGACTGGGACCACAACGACCCAGCGGCTCACCACGTCTTGGTCAGCGATTTCGGAATCGCACGCACTCTGGCCAACACGACGAACCTCACGAACACCGGCAGCATCCTCGCGACGATCAGCTACGCCGCACCCGAGATTCTGCAAGCCGGAACGATCGATCATCGCGCGGACATCTACGCGCTGGGATGCACGCTTTACGAGCTCCTCACCGGTTCGAAGCCGTTCCCGCGTCCGGACATGGCGGCCGTGATGCTCGCGCACATCACCGAGGCGCCGCCACGACCGACTTTCCTTCGCCCCGAATTGCCGGCGGCCATCGACGACGTCATCGCCACGGCCATGGCCAAGTCACCGGATGCGCGCTACCAGAGCTGCAAAGACCTGGCCATTGCCGCGCGCGCGGCCTTGACCGGAACCGCGATGCCGCCACCGCCACCCCCGCCGCCCGTCATGGACTCGGCCGAGACGGTCCTCAGCTCGGCGCCCCCGAGCAGGTCGGATTCGGGCGAGACGGTGGCCAGCCCGCGAACCCCGGCACAGGGCGTCACCCCGCCACCACCACCGCCTATTGCCGCGATGGCGAACGTGCGGCCGCAAGGCTCTCCGCGACCTCCGGCAAACGGCGGCAAGTCGTCCGGTCAGGGTGGCGGCGGCAAGAAGGCCGCGCTCGCCGTCGCTGCTGTCGCGCTGCTCGCCGCCGCGGGAGCTGGCACCTGGTACACGCTTAACAACTCGGACAAGAGCTCCGGCGGCAGCGGTGAGTCATCGATGACCATGGACATGACGTCGGACTCCGAGGCCACGACGTCCGAGCTGCCGGCCGACGAGCAGTGTACCGACGACATCAAGAGCAATCCGCTCTGGGTCTGTCTGACCAGCGCAAAGATCGTCGACGGGCAACTCGTCATCCAGTACACGGCGGAGTGGGCGGGCACCACGCCGAACATCAACGGCGGCTACCACCTTCACATCTGGGGCAGTGACGGAACGACCCCCGATCCCGACACCATGGGAACGCAGGCCGCGTATCCCGGGAAATGGGTCATCAAGGACACCGATCCGGCAGTGCTCACCGCCGACGAGGTCGCGCAGGTGATCGGCAGCAACACGAAGGTCTGCGCCCGGATCGGCAACAGTCAGCACCAGCTGAAGGCCGATCACAGCGGGGGCTACAACACCGGAAACTGCGTGACGATCGAACACTAGACGTGGGCGCTGCGCTGGTAGTGGCGCATTGCGCGCGCCCGGTTTCCGCAGCCGGCGGCTGAGCACCATTGTCGGCGCGCATTGGTAGCCGCGAACAGTAGTGTGCACTCGCTATGGGCGCACGGGCGTATGGCGCCATGGGGTGCCGTGAGCAGCGCGAACGCGGTCGACACGCACTCGCTGATGATGTTGTCGCTGGCCAGTCGGGGCCGCGCTGCCCATACGATTTCCGGCGGGCACCCCTTCGATGTTTCGTTGAGGTAGGCGATCGCTGCCGGGCTGGGCGTCGTGCCGAGTACGCGAGCATCCATGAGCTCGGTCAAGCATTCCCTCAGCTTGTGCACTTGGGCGAGATCGGCCTCCACGGAACTGCCGCGTGCCGCGAGCCAACGCGCCAAGTCCCGATCGGTCGCGATCAAGTCCGTCTGCTGCGGGCCGCCCCGACGAACAAGGGTGTTCACGAGATCGAGTGCGGCGGGTTCGCCAATGAGTGGATACGTTCTCACCACGGGACTAATTCTAATGTGTCAAAGCGTTAGGATTAGACGTGGACACCAGATACGCGGCGATTGCTTTCACGCCCGGAGTTCAAGCTGAGCAGATTCGACAGGGCAGCCGTCGCGCCTATGAGCATGGCTATGGCGACGCGACGGTCGGCAGCTTCGGCCCCCTTGATGATCCGGAGATGTCGTTCCTCGCCGAACGGGACAGCTTCTTCATGGCAACGACGAACTCCGATGGTTGGCCGTACGTGCAACACCGCGGGGGCCCAGCGGGGTTCGTCAAGGTGCTCGACGACCGGACAATCGCATTCGCTGATTTCCGTGGAAATCGCCAGTACATCAGCGTCGGAAATGTCGCCGACGACGATCGAGTCGCGTTGATCTTCGTCGACTACCTGCACAAAGTCCGGCTCAAGATCTTCGGGCGCGTGCGGGTCAGCGAGGACTCCGAATTGGTTGCCAAGCTGATGCCCGACAACTATCGAGCCGTCCCCGAGCGGGCGATGGTGATCGACGTCGAGGCGACGAGTTGGAACTGCCAGAAGCACATTCCGCAGTTGATTCCGGCCCAGGCCGTGGCCGACACCGTCGGGCGACTAAAGGAAGAGATTGCTCGATTGACCGCGGAGAATGCTGAACTCCGCGCCGCTAGCGAGCGAGCGTCAGCGTCTCAACAATGAGCTTGCCGACCGCATCGAACTCGGTGAGGAAGCCATCGTGTCCGAAGCGCGACGCGACGACCTCCAGTTGGCGGCAGCCTGGCAGATGGTCCGCGAGTTCCTGCTGCGTGCGCAGCGGGTAGAGGCGATCGGAATCGATGCCAGCGACAACGCACGGCACGTCGGTGGCCTCGAGCGCGGCCGCCACGCCACCGCGATTGCGCCCGACGTCGTGGCGGTTCATCGCTTCGGTGAGAACGTAGTAGCTGCCCGGGTCAAAGCGGTGAACCAGCTTGTCGGCCTGGTGCTCGAGGTAGCTCTGCACCGCGAAACGACCACCGTCGAAGGCGTTCTCGCCGGGCTGTGAATTGTTCTCGAAGCGCTCGTCAAGCTCGAATTCGGTGCGGTAGGTCAGGTGCGCGATCTGGCGGGCAAGCCCGAGTCCGGTGCGCGGGACACGGTCAGTGCCGTGATAATCGCCACCCTGCCAGTCCGGATCGGCGGCGAGAACGGCCATCTGGGTCTTCTGCGTGCCGATCTGATCGGCTGTTGCACGAGCGCCGACCGCCAGAATAAGCGCGGATCGGACGCGAGTCGGGTACTCGACCATCCATTCGAGGACACGCATTCCGCCCATCGATCCGCCGATGACCGACACGAATTTGTCAATGCCGAGCGCATCCGCGAGATGACGTTCGGCGAGCACCTGGTCGCGGATCGAAATCATGGGGAACCGCGAACCCCAGGCCTGTCCGTCCGGCGCGATAGAGCTCGGTCCGGTGGTGCCCTTGCAACCGCCCAGAACGTTCGTCGCGAGGACGCAGTACTTGTCGGTGTCGAGGGGGAGGCCCGGGCCGACCATGCCGTCCCACCAGCCGGGAAGCGGGTGCAGGCCGTCTGGTGCGCCCGTGACGTGCGAGTCGCCGGTCAGTGCGTGCTCGACAAGGATGACGTTGTCGCGGGCTGCGGAAATCGCGCCCCAGCATTGAACGGCAACGTCGACCGCGGGGAGTTCGGCACCGCTTTCGAGAGTCAATGAGCCGATCGGAACGATGGCTAGCTTGCCGTCACCACTCGGGAATGCGGTGCTGTCGGCGTCGCAATTCTGCTCGAGCCTCAAGCCTGGACCGTCCCTGTTAGTTGTAGCGGCGCAGAAAGCGCGTCGCGGTGAACACTCCGATCTTAGGGCATGTCGGAAACGCACAATATTCCGAGCTGAACTGTGAGGTCAGAGCTTTGGGGTGGGGAGACGAATTCGCATCGAAGGCTTTAGGCTGAGGACGAAGTCAGCCCATAAGGCAGACGAACTCGTACACGCTTGGCAAGAATGGCCAGTGGCGGTTACCCACCGAGGAGGACTCGCGTACCGATGGCGAAGATCAAGGTAGAGGGCACTGTCGTCGAACTCGACGGCGACGAGATGACCCGAATCATCTGGAAGTTCATCAAAGATCGACTGATCTTCCCCTACCTGGACGTGAACCTCGAGTACTACGACCTCGGCATCGAGCATCGTGACGCCACCGACGACCAGGTGACGATCGACTCCGCGAACGCCATCAAGAAGCACGGCGTGGGCGTGAAGTGCGCGACGATCACCCCGGACGAGGCCCGCGTCAAGGAGTTCGGCCTCAAGAAGATGTGGAAGTCGCCCAACGGCACGATCCGAAACATCCTCGGCGGCACGATCTTCCGCGCTCCGATCATCATCTCGAACGTCCCGCGTCTGGTTCCGGGCTGGACGAAGCCGATCATCATCGGCCGTCACGCGTTCGGTGATCAGTACCGCGCCACTGACTTCAAGGTGTTCGAAGAGGGCACCGTCACCCTGACCTTCACGCCGAGCAACGGCGGCGCCCCGATCGAGCACGAGGTCGTGCACCTGCCGGCCGACGGTGGCGTGATCATGGGCATGTACAACTTCAAGTCGTCGATCGTCGACTTCGCGCGTGCCTCGCTCAATTACGGCTTGCAGCAGAACTATCCGGTCTATCTATCGACCAAGAACACGATCCTCAAGGCTTACGACGGCATGTTCAAGGACACCTTCCAGGAGGTGTTCGAGAACGAGTTCAAGTCCGAATTCGATGCTGCTGGACTGACTTACGAGCACCGCCTCATCGACGATATGGTCGCTTCCTGCATGAAGTGGGAGGGCGGCTACGTCTGGGCGTGCAAGAACTACGACGGTGACGTCCAGTCGGACACCGTGGCGCAGGGCTTCGGTTCGCTCGGCCTCATGACCTCGGTGCTGTTGACTCCGGACGGCCGGACGTGTGAGGCCGAGGCTGCACACGGCACCGTCACGCGTCACTTCCGCCAGCACCAGGCCGGCAAGCCGACGTCGACGAACCCGATCGCCTCGATCTTCGCGTGGACGCGTGGACTCGAGCACCGCGGCAAGCTCGACAACACCCCGGACGTCATTCGCTTTGCGCAGACGCTCGAGGACGTCGTCATCAAGACCGTCGAGCATGGCGAGATGACCAAGGATCTGTCACTGCTCGTCGGCGGCGACCAGAGCTACCTGAGCACTGAGGAGTTCCTCGGCACTCTGGACGAGAACCTGCGGCGCGAACTGAGGTGAATTCTCCGGGGTTGTCGTTCCCCACGCCGGCGATCGTTTCGACGATCAACGTCAATGGTGTGCGCGCGGCTGCTCGCAAGGGCCTGCTCGACTGGCTGGCGTCAACCGAAGCCGACTTCGTGTGTGTGCAGGAAGTCCGCGCGACCGATGCCGATGCCCAGAAGGCCTTGGAGCCTGCGATCTCCGCAGGCTGGCATTTCGTGCACACCGAGTGCACGGACAAAGGCCGCGCGGGCGTGGGCATTCTGTCCCGTCGTCCGGCGGACGCGGTTCGAGTCGGATTCGAGGGTGATGTCGACCTGTCGGGTCGCTACCTCGAGGCCGACTTCGGCGGCTTGACGGTGGCCAGCGTCTACGTCCCGACCGGTGATGCCGGCACGCCACGTCAGGACGAGAAAGAGCAGTTCCTGGCGGCTCTGCGCACGCACATGCTTCGAAACGAATCGCAGTATGTCGTGTGCGGTGACTGGAACGTGGCGCACACCGAGCTGGACATCAAGGCGTGGAAGACCAACCTGAAGAACTCGGGATTCCTGCCGTCGGAGCGCGCGTGGCTGGATTCGGTTGTGGGTCCCAATGCGCCGTTCGTTGACGTCGTTCGGCATCTGCACCCGGGGACGCCGGGTCCCTACAGTTGGTGGTCGTACCGGGGCCGCGCGTTCGACAACGATGCTGGTTGGCGCATCGATTGCCACTTCGCGACCCCGGATCGCGCCCACCGCGCCAAGGATGCTCGGGTCGAGCGTGCGGACGCCTATGACCAGCGCTGGTCGGACCACGCGCCGGTGACGGTGCAGTACCGCTAGCCCGTCGCGTAGTAATTGCCGCGGCGGTCGTAGAAGTCGACGTACTGATTTCCGTGATTGTCGCGGTACCAGCACTGGTACCCGGTCAGAACGCCCGAGGTGTATTCGACGTACCAACTGCCGCCGGCTCCGCGGCACTCGGATTGCAGGTTGCTGATCGGCAGTGCATTCGCAGTGGCAGCCTGGGCCAGCATCATGGGTCCCGCCAGCGCAGTAGCAAGGGCCGCCCCGGCGATGGCTCGTCTGATTTTCGATGCGATGGACATCGTTTCTCCTATGGGTTGGGTCCGGCGGTTGCCGGCATCGACAACGATCCGGCTGCGCACGCGTCATGACATCGGGAGAAACGACCTATCTCGAGCGTGGGGAGCTGTCGCGAAATGTAGGGAACACCTCCCGATGTTCTGACCCGGAATCGGCGGAAGGGTGAGTGCATCGAGCCGAAAACCCGGTTCGGACATCACAACCAAGGAGCCCGCCATGACCCGCTTCGTCATCGAACGCGAAATCCCGAATGCCGCCGAGCTGACCGAGGAACAGCTCGTCGACATCGCCACCACCTCGAACGCCGCCGTCGCGTCGCTGGGTGTTCCGTACAACTGGGTCACCAGCTACGTGGCCGGCGACAAGATCTACTGCGTCCACGAGGCCGACGACGCTGAAGCGATCTTCGAACACGCTCGTCGCGGCGGCTTTCCGGCCAACAAGGTCACGGCAGTCGCTCACGAATTCGGTCCGCAGTGGGAACAGCGGTAGCGACCTACACTGGCGACGTGCAGCTGCTCGAGCGCGATTCACAACTCGAGCAGCTTCGCGCGGCCATCACGCGGCTCACGGCAGAACGTCAGGGCAGCGGATTTGCCATCTCCGGTGACAGCGGTGCGGGCAAGACAACGTTGGTCGATGCGGCCTGTGCGCGCGTCGACGGTGCTCGCATATTGCGTGTGAAATGCGATCCGCTCGATACTCCGCGGCCGCTGGGACCGTTCAAAGACCTTGCGGCCGTTGTCGGTTTGGATCTCGGCAACACCGAAATGCTGCTGTCCGAGGTCTGCGAGAAGGTGTACGCGGCGATGCTCGCGGAACCGTCGGTTGTGGTCGTGGAGGACTTGCATTGGGTGGATGCGGCGTCGGTGGGTGTACTGCGATTCCTGGCCCGCCGGATTGAAGCGATGCCGCTGGTCTTGCTCATGACTCTTCGTGATGTCGAAATCGGGGCCGGGCACCCCGCCCGGCCGTTGCTCGGCGATGTTGCGGTCCTTGACGGATTGGCGACGATCCCGCTGCCGCTGTTGAGCGTCGACGCGGTGGCCCAGCTTCTCGGCGGGACCGGGCTGAACCCCGCCGAAGTGCATTCGGTGACGGGCGGCAATCCCTTCTTCGTCACCGAAGTTGCGAAGGAACCCGACCTGCCGATTCCGGGGTCGGTGCGGGATGCCGTTCTCGCTCACACGACGAAGGTGTCTGCTGCGGACCTCGAAGTGTTGCAGCTGATGGCCACCGCACCCGACCGGCTCGGCGATCGCGTCCTGCCGACGCTCGGAATCGACCTCCCGACTTTGCGCCGATTGACCGAAACGACGCTGATCGATCGAAGGCGGGAGGGGATCGTCTTTCGCCACGAGCTCGCGCGTCGGGCCATCGAAAGCACTATCCCGCCTGGTGGCGCGAGCCGTCTGCATGCTCGATTACTGGAGGCGCTCGAACGGCTCGACTACTGCGATCCGGCGGTTCTGACTCACCACGCGGTCGCGTCCGGGGATCGTTCACGCGCTACGTTGTATGCGAAAGCGGCAGCGGCAGAGGCGATTCGATCCGGCGCGCACTCCGAGGCGGTGGCGTTCTATGAGATCGCCCTCGAACACCTGGGGGCAGGGGCGCCGATGGAACGCGCTGACCTGCTGCTCGCGCTCGCATTCCAGCAGTACATGGTCAGCCGACTCCGGGAGGCGATCGAGTCAGTGCGCCAAACGTTCCCGATCTGGCAGGACGCGGGCGACGTGGACGGGCTCGCGAAGGCGCATGCGGCCGTCGCCGTCTACGAGTACTACAACGCGCAGCGCGGTCGCGCCGAAGCCCATTTGGACCGAGCCGCAGCGATCGCGGGCGACATCGGGGCCGATGTGACCTACTGCCAAGCGCGCACGACGCGCGCCTATCTGGCCTACATGCGGAGCGATGCCGAGCTGGCACGGGACTGTCTTGACCAGGCCAGAAATGTGCAGCACACGCGGCCACAGGAGTTTCTGCGATTGCGCAATCGCGTTGTCGCCGACGCGAACAACCTCGTGTGCGGCGACGACGATGCCCGGGCCCGCCTGTTTGACCACATGGAAGCCGCGCGGGTGTTGGGCTTCGACGAGTTGGCCTCGACGGTGTACTCGAACATCGTCAATCTCGACGTCGAGCACGGACGATACCGAGCTGCCGAGAGGGTGCTCGAGGAGTCGCTTCCCTTCACCGTTGAGCGCGATATCCCCATCTGTCGGCATTGGCAGACGGCGGTGCGGTCGAGGCTGCAGTTCGTGAAAGGGCATTGGAGTGCCGCTCTCGAGGACGCGGCGGCGGTGCTCGACGCGGACGGGATGCCTATCGCCACCTTGTGGCCGCATGTGGTGAAGACTCTGGTGCCGTTGCGCCGAGGAGAAGAGGCCCGGCTCGCGGAACTCGATGACGCCTGGGACCTCGCTGGCCGGCTCGACGAACCTCTTCGGCGGCTGGCGGTGCTCGCGGCGTTGGCGGAAGTCGCCTGGATGACCGATCGAGTCGATGAGCGCGTGTCCGAGATCGCCGTCGCGGAATTGCCGAGGCTTGCGTCGGCCCCGGGTGCCGGGTGGGCGGCCGGCAACCTTGCCGTGTGGCTGCGGCGGGTTGAGCTTGCCGTTCCGGACGTGGCAGTGGCGGAGCCTTACCGACTTTCGCTTGGCGGACATTTCGCCGAGGCGGCATCGTGGTGGCATCTGGCGGGTGATCCGTTCTCGGAGGCCATGTGCTGGACGGATTCTCCGGCGACCGACGACCGAGTTCGTGGGGTTGCGCTGTTGGATCGATTGGGCGCGGTCGGCACGGCCGATCGACTGCGGGTGGCGCTCCGCCAAGGCGGTCTGACGGTTCTCCCGCAGCGTCCGCGTGGCACGACGCGCGCGAACCCCGGCGGACTCACCAACCGGCAGCTCGATGTCGCTCGTCTCATCGCCCGCGGTTTATCGAACAATGAGATCGCTGCGCGGTTGTACATCTCGCCGAAAACCGCGGACCACCACGTCTCGGCGATCCTCATGAAACTTGGGCTGGCGAGCCGGCGGGCGATCGTGGCGCAGGCCGATGATCTGGGGTTGTAGGCAGCGACGTCGGTTCTATGGGCGATATTGCGGACCTATCCCAAGATTTTGCCCACGGTAAAGCAGTTGCAGGGACGCGATCCTCGCATGGGAAGATCAGACGCATGTCGAGTCCAGCTCCTGCCGCTCCGCAGCGCGTTCTGTCCGGGATTCAGCCCACGAGTGATTCGTTCCACCTCGGCAACTACCTCGGTGCGTTGAAGTCGTGGGTCGCGTTCCAGGACGAGTTCGACGCGTTCTACTTCATCGCGGATCAGCACGCGATCACCGTTTCATTTGATCCGAAGCGGCTGGCTTATCGCACTCGCGCAGTTGCCGCGCAGCTCCTTGCACTCGGCGTCGATCCGTCGCGCTCGGCGATCTTTGCGCAGAGTCATGTGCCCGAGCATGCGCAGCTGGCATGGGTTCTGAACTGCATCACCGGTTTCGGCGAGGCGTCGCGGATGACCCAGTTCAAGGACAAGTCCGCCAAGCAGGGCAACGAGAACACCACTGTCGGGCTGTTCACCTACCCAGTGCTGATGGCCGCGGACATCCTCCTTTATCGCCCGCAGTTCGTTCCGGTCGGTGAGGACCAGCGCCAGCACCTCGAGCTCACGCGTGACCTCGCACAGCGTTTCAACACGCGCTTCAAGAAGACGTTCGTCGTGCCCGAGGCGTACATCGTCAAGGGCACCGCGAAAATCTACGACCTCCAGGACCCGACCTCGAAGATGTCGAAGTCGGCCGCGAGCGATTCCGGGCTCATCAATTTGCTCGATGATCCGAACGTTTCGGCGAAAAGAGTGCGCTCGGCGGTTACTGATACCGAGCGTGAAATTCGGTACGACATGGAGAACAAGCCGGGCGTCAGCAATCTGCTCACAATCCTCAGTGCGCTGACCGGTGATGATATTCCGGCGCTCGAATCGGGTTATGTCGGAAAGGGATACGGCGACCTGAAAGGCGACGTAGCGGGCGTGCTCGTTGATTTCGTGACGCCGGTACAGAAGGCCGTGCAACAGTATCTTTCAGACCCGGCGGAACTGGACCGGATCTTGGCGGACGGTGCCAATCGTGCGCGAGAGGTCGCGTCCCGCACGCTCGGTCAGGTGTATGAGCGAGTGGGGTTCTTGCCAAAGGGGTAAGTAAATCCCGGGAGGTGGCCGGGGATGAAGCTCAAGGAACGGTTCGAAGAAGAGCGACTCCAGCGTCCTTGGCTCGACCACCTCATCACGGCGGCAATGCAGTATCAGAGCCAGCGCGGCGATTTCTTTGCCGCAGCGGTCACCTACTTCACCGTGCTGGCGATTTTTCCGCTGCTCATGATCAGTTTCTCGATCGCCGGTTTCGTGCTTGTCACGCACCCGGAATTGCTTTCTACTGCCCAGGCCAAGATTTCGAATGCCGCGCCCGGCGCGATGGGTGACCAACTCAAAACGATCATCGATCAGGCGATCAATTCGCGGTCGACCGTCGGTGCCATCGGCCTTTTGGGTGCGCTTTATGCAGGCCTTGGCTGGATGGCGAACTTCCGCGCGGCCCTGACGGAACAGTGGCTGCAGAATCCGCCGAAGATGAGCTTCATCAAGGCGAAGCTCGGGGATTTGGTCGCGCTTCTCGGGTTGCTGTCGACGTTGATATTTTCGGTTGCAATCACGGCAGTCACCTCCGGCTCCCTGGCCGAGAAGGCGCTCAGCCTGGTGGGTCTCGAACATTCGATCGTTGCGGCTGTCTTGATCAAGGTCGTCGGAATTCTGATTGGAGTCTTGGCGTCCTGGCTGCTCTTCGTCTACATCGTCGCGCGGTTGCCATACGAACCCGTGACGCTTCGTAGCGCCGCACGGGCTGCGCTGATTGCCGCGGTGGTGTTCGAGATCTTCAAGCAGATCGCGACGCTGTATCTGCGCTCGGTTTTGCACAGCCCAGCAGGCGCGGTGTTCGGCCCGATTATCGGAATCATGGTGTTCGCGTTCTTCACGTATCGGATCGCGCTATTTGCGACCGCGTGGGCGGCTACGGCCCCGGAGAACGTGGCGCTGGCGACGGTGGCTCCGCCGGGGACTGCGGTGATTGAGCCGCGGATTCAGGTGCGGCGGGGGATGGGTGTCATCGAGGCGACAGCCGTGGTTGGCGCTGGGGTTTTGGTTGCGTTTGGGTTGGGCGGGGTGTTGGGGCGGAAGAAGGCGTGAGCTAGCGCCGCTTCTTCTTCGCCATCGCGGCGAGAACCAGCAGGCACACCACAATCCCACCCATCAGTCCGATCGCGAACCGCACCAAGATGGACTGCGAGTTCTTACTGGCCCGCGCGATCTCGTGCACGGTCTTGGCCGGCGGGGCGGCCATAGTCGCCGCAGGAACAGCAGGCGCGCCAGCTTCGGCGGCGGTCACCGAGGGCTTCCCGTCGAGCGATCCGACGTTCGCGCCCTTGATCCCGAATCCGTAGTCGAGCAGTCGGGCGCCCTGCTCCCATGGTCGGAGGAACGTGGCGTCGGCGTCGAGGATCGTCACGACCAGACGCCGGCCGAAGCGTTCCGCGGCGCCCACGTACGTGTGGTGGGCGTCGTCGGTGAAGCCGGTCTTGCCGCCGATCGCGCCGGGGTAGTTGTAAAGCAATTGATTGTCGTTGGCCATCGCGAATCCAGGCAGCGCGGGTTCTCCGGGTGGTCCAGGAAATCCGGGAAATTGAGCCTGTTCGGTTCGAACGAGACGTGCGAAATCGGAATTGCGCATCGCCTCGCGGAAGAACACCGCGAGGTCATACGACGAGATCGACATTCCCGGTCCGTCAAGTCCGCAGACGGTGGCTGCACGGGTATCCATCGCCCCTAATTCGCGAGCAGCCGCATCCATCTTCTCGAGAGTCTTTTCCGTGCCGCCCATCTGGCGCGCGAGAGCGTTGGCAGCGTCGTTTCCGGACACCATGAGCAAAGCCTGCATGAGGTCATTGTTGGAATACCGGCCACCCTGGCCGATGCCGACTCGGGAGCCGTCCATGTTCGCGTCCTCGTCCGTGCCCGTGACGACGGTCGAGAGGTTCAACTCCCGGAGTGCGACGAGCGCGAGCAGAATCTTCAGCGTGCTCGCCGGTCGGTAGCGTCCGTGCGGGTCCTTGGCCGCGAGCACTTCGCCGGTGTCGAGGTCGGCGACCACCCAACTCGCTGCGCCGATCGTCTCCGGGAGCGCAGGTGCGCCCGCGGGCGTGATGATCCCGCAGCGCCCGAGCAGCGGCCCGCCGATCGGGTCGTGGGGGATCGGAAGCGGTCCGGGCGCGACGCCGCCGGGCTTAGGGACCTCAGACGTGTCTGTGGGGGCCGGTGGATTACTGCGGTTGGGGCAGTGGTCGGTATTGGGGGTGCTGAATGTGGGAGGGGTAGTCGTGGTCGATTCTTCAGCCTGAGCAATCGTCAACGGCCCGGTGAATGCCAACAGCAGAATTGCCACGACAGATGCCCGAGCGCTTAACCACACGGTTTCGGACCGTACACCGTGGACTGGGCCAAGTTGTCCTAACCGAAACGGGTGTCCCGGAAGAATTCGATCCGCAGACTCACGCGTTTCGATAGCCTCATGCGGTTCACGTCGGGAGGAGTCGGGATGAAAGCGCCGAGAGAGTTCACTCGTAAACGAGTTCTCGTAACCGGGGGCGCAGGATTTATCGGCTCCCATTTGTGCACTCAATTGGTGGCGCGTGGCGCCGATGTCCTGTGCGTCGACAACTACTACACGGGCACGCGGGAGAACGTCGAGCATCTCCTCGACAATCCGCAGTTCGAACTGATCCGCCACGACGTCACGTTCCCGCTGTATGTCGAGGTCGATGAGATCTACAACCTCGCCTGTCCGGCCTCGCCCGTGCACTACCAATTCGACCCGGTGCAGACGACGAAGACGAGCGTCCACGGTGCGATCAACGTGCTCGGACTGGCCAAGCGTGTGAAAGCCCGTGTCCTGCAAGCGTCGACGAGCGAGGTCTACGGCGACCCGGTCGTGCACCCGCAGACCGAGGAGTACTGGGGAAACGTCAACCCCATCGGCATTCGGTCCTGCTACGACGAGGGCAAACGCTGCGCGGAGACGCTGTTCTTCGACTACCACCGCCAGCACAAGCTGGAGATCAAGGTGGCGCGGATCTTCAACACCTACGGCCCGAAGATGCACCCGTCGGACGGTCGCGTGGTGTCGAACTTCATCATGCAGGCGCTGCTGGGACGCGATATCACTATCTACGGCGATGGCTCGCAGACGCGTTCCTTCTGCTTCGTCGACGACCTCGTCGACGGTCTGATCCGGCTCATGGATTCGCCCGCTGAGATCACCGGACCGATCAACATCGGCAACCCGGGGGAGTTCACGATCCTCGAGCTAGCCGAGAAGGTCCTCGAGATGACCGGCGGCACGTCGAAGATCGTATGGGCGCCCCTCCCATCGGATGACCCACGGCAGCGTCAGCCCGACATCACGAAGGCGCAGGAACATCTCGGCTGGAAGCCGAACATCAGTCTCGAAGAGGGGCTCGGGAAGACGATTCCGTACTTCCAGTCGGTCGTCGACAAGCACCACCGCTGAGGGCACTGCGGCCAATCGACCTGTCAGCCTCGCCATCGAAATAATTCGATGGCGACGCTGACAGGTCGATTGGCCGAAACGAGAAGCGCCCGGCCGGAGCCGGGCGCTTCTCGTGAGACGCAAAACTAGCGCGAGAACAGCAGCGCGCGCTTGACTTCCTGGATCGCCTTCGTGACCTCGATGCCACGCGGGCATGCGTCGGTGCAGTTGAAGGTCGTGCGGCAGCGCCACACACCGTCGACGTCGTTGAGGATGTCGAGACGCTCGCGAGCGGCCTCGTCACGGCTGTCGAAGATGAAGCGGTGCGCGTTGACGATCGCGGCCGGACCGAAGTAGCTGCCTTCGTTCCAGAACACCGGGCACGACGTGGTGCAGCAAGCACACAGGATGCACTTGGTGGTGTCGTCGAAGCGAGCACGGTCGTGCTGGCTCTGGATGCGCTCCATCGTCGGCTCGTTGCCGGTCGTGATGAGGAACGGCTTGACCGCACGGAACGCGTCGAAGAACGGCTCCATGTTGACGACCAGATCTTTCTCGACCGGAAGACCACGGATCGGCTCGATCGTGATGCTCAGGGTCTTGCCCGGCTTCTTCGGCAGCAGGTCACGCATGAGGACCTTGCACGCCAGGCGGTTCACGCCGTTGATGCGCATGGCGTCCGAACCGCAGACTCCGTGGGCGCACGAGCGGCGGAACGTCAGGGTGCCGTCGAGGTAGTTCTTGACGTACATGAGCAGGTTGAGCAGACGGTCCGTGGGCAGACACGGCACCTGGAACGAATCCCAGTGTGCGCCAAGGTCGTTCTCCGGGTTGAAGCGCGCGATCTTCAACGTGACCATCACCGAGCCGTCAGGGACCGGTGCCGGACGAGGTTCAGTCGCAGTAGTCATCAGTACTTACGCTCCATCGGCTGGTAGCGGGTAACGGCCACAGGCTTGAAGTCAAGCTTGATCTCGGCAAGCAGTTCCGGCGCATGGATGTCGCTGATCTGCTTGTAGGCCATCGTGTGCTTCATGAAGGTCTTGTCGTCGCGGTTCGGGTAGTCCTCGCGAGCGTGACCGCCGCGCGATTCCTTCCGGTTGAGTGCACCGACGACGGTGACCTCGGCCAGCTCGAGCAGGAACAGCAGCTCGATGGCCTCAAGGAGGTCGCTGTTGTAGCGCTTGCCCTTGTCCTGCACCGAGATCCGGCTGTAGCGCTCCTTGAGGACCTGGATCACCTCGAGCATCTCCGAGAGGCTCTCCTCGGTCCGGTACACGCCGGCCTTGTCGTCCATCTCGTTCTGGAGGTCGGCCCGGATGTCGGCGACGCGCTCGTTGCCGTGCTCGCTCAGGATGCCGGCGACCCAGCGCTCGACCATCTTGTACGGCTCGGGCGGCATTTCGACGAAATCGGTGGTGTTCGCGTACTCGGCGGCGGCGATACCGGCGCGACGACCGAAGACGTTGATGTCGAGCAGCGAGTTGGTGCCGAGACGGTTCGAACCGTGGACCGAAACGCAGGCGCACTCACCGGCGGCGTACAGGCCGGGAACGTGGTCGGTGTTGTTGCGGAGAACCTCACCACGGATCTTGGTCGGGATACCGCCCATGACGTAGTGGCAGGTCGGCATGACCGGCACCGGCTCCTTGACCGGGTCCACACCGAGGTAGGTGCGGGAGAACTCGGTGATGTCCGGGAGCTTCTCGTTGAGGACGTCTTCACCGAGGTGCGTGACGTCGATCAGCACGTAGTCCTTGTTCGGGCCCGCGCCGCGACCTTCGCGCACTTCCTGAACCATCGACCGAGCGACGATGTCACGCGGTGCGAGGTCCTTGATGGTGGGGGCGTAGCGCTCCATGAAGCGCTCACCGCTTGCATTGCGGAGGATTCCACCTTCACCACGGACGGCCTCCGAAATGAGGATGCCCAGGCCGGCGAGGCCTGTCGGGTGGAACTGGTGGAACTCCATGTCCTCGAGGGGGAGACCCTTGCGGAACACGATGCCCATGCCGTCGCCGGTGAGGGTGTGGGCGTTCGAGGTCGTCTTGTACATGCGGCCCGAACCACCGGTCGCGATGACGATCGACTTCGCGTGGAAGACGTGCAGCTCGCCGGTCGCGAGCTCGTAGGCGACGACGCCGGTGGCGACGGGGCCCTTCTTCGTCTCGGTGAGGATGAGGTCGAGGACGTAGAACTCGTTGTAGAACTCGACGCCGTGCTTGACGCAGTTTTGGTACAGCGTCTGCAGGATCATGTGGCCGGTGCGGTCGGCGGCGTAGCACGCACGACGGACCGGAGCCTTACCGTGGTCGCGGGTGTGGCCACCGAATCGACGCTGGTCGATCTTGCCTTCCGGCGTGCGGTTGAACGGCAGACCCATCTTCTCGAGGTCGATGACCGCGTCGATGGCTTCCTTCGCCATGATCTCGGCAGCGTCTTGGTCGACGAGGTAGTCGCCACCCTTGACGGTGTCGAACGTGTGCCACTCCCAGTTGTCTTCCTCGACGTTGGCGAGTGCGGCACACATTCCGCCCTGTGCGGCGCCGGTGTGGCTACGCGTCGGGTACAGCTTCGTCAGGACTGCGGTGCGGGCGCGAGGGGCTGACTCGATCGCGGCACGCATGCCGGCGCCACCAGCACCGACGATGACGACGTCGTACCTGTGGTGCTGCACCATTTAGTTTCCTCCCGAGAGGGTCGTGGAAAGCGGCGTACCGACGTTCGGGTCAAACGTGAAGATGACGTAGCTGCCGAGGCCCATGATCAGGATCATCGAGATGACCAGCAGCGTCGTGAGCCAGAACTTCGAGGAGTCCTTGCGGGTGTAGTCCGCGATGATCGTGCGGAGGCCGTTACCGCCGTGGAGCTGAGCGAGCCACAGCATCGACAGATCCCAGAACTGCCAGAACGGGCTGGCCCAGCGACCCGAGACGAATCCGAAGTTGATGCGGTGCACGCCCTTGTCGAGCATGAGCATGATGAACATGTGTCCGAGCACCAGGACGATCAGCGCCAAGCCGGACAGGCGCATGAAGATCCAGGCGTAGAGCTCGAAGTTGCTCTTGTTGACGCGTCGCGCTGCGCGGGGTGCGTCGAGACTTGCAGGACGGTCGTAGTGCGTCCCGATGATCCTTGCTTCAGCCATCGTGTTCTACCCCCTGGCCTAGTGGTTGAACATGAGGAAGATCTGGCGCCCAGCGGCCGGGGTCATGAGGACCAGCCAGATGGCGAGGACGACCCAGAGCATCACACGCTGGTAGCGCGGGCCCTCGGACCAGAAGTCGACCAGCATGATGCGGATGCCGTTGAATCCGTGGAACAACACGGCGGCGACGAGACCCAATTCCATGAGCCCGACGAGCGGGTTCTTGTAGGTGTCGACGACGTTGTTGTACGTCTCCGGGCTCACGCGCACGAGGGCGGTGTCGAGAACGTGCACGAACAAGAAGAAGAAAACGGTCACACCGGTAATGCGGTGCGCAACCCACGACCACATGCCCGGGTCACCCAGGTACAGCGATCGAGTCTTTTCTTTGACCGCTGTGTCAGCGGCGGTGCTGGTCATGTGGAGCTGCCTCCAAAATCTTTTCCGCGCACCGGATGCAGGGCTGCGCAACCGGGCTATGAGAACTCTAGTCCTTGGCGGTTTCGCCCGAGATCAATTGCCCTGTGATCTATCTCCTTTGGAGCGATAGATCAAAGGATCTCGGGCGGCGTCAATTTAGCGCAATTAACTGGCAAAGTGACAATCCGTGACAGCGATCGACTGGTCAGTTTTACGCACAGCCGCCGAAGCCGCCCGTGAGGTTGCCTACGCGCCCTACTCGAAGTTCCCGGTCGGTGCGGCAGGCTGGTGTGCAGACGGACGGCTGGTCACCGGGTGCAATGTCGAGAACGCCTCGTACGGACTCGGCCTGTGTGCGGAGTGTGTCCTGGTCGGGAACGTCGTCGCGTCCGGCGGCGGCACGCTCGTTGCCGTCGCGGTGATCGGGCCTCGACCTGGGGCTTTGATGCCGTGTGGCCGATGCCGTCAGGTCTTGCTCGAAAACGGAGGCCCGCAGTTGCTCATCGATGCAGAACCCTCGCCCATTCCTCTGGGCGACCTCTTGCCGCACTCGTTCGGTGCTCAGGACCTGACGTGAACGCGGTCGAGATCATCGCTGCCAAGCGCGACGGCCGAGCCTTGACATCGCGTGAAATCCATTGGGTGGTAGATGGATTCACGCGTGGCGTGGTAGCTCCGGAGCAGAAGGCCGCGCTCGCCATGGCGATCTATCTGCGCGGGATGAATCGGCGCGAGATCCACGACTGGACCGCCGCGATGATCGCGTCGGGGCAGCGCCTGGACTTCGGTGAAGTGATCCGACCGCTCGTGGACAAGCACTCGACGGGAGGCGTCGGTGACAAGATCACCCTGGTCCTGACTCCGCTCGTCGCGGCGTGCGGTGCCGCGGTTCCGCAGCTTTCCGGACGTGGCCTGGGCTATGCCGGTGGCACGCTCGACAAGCTCGAGTCGATCCCCGGCTGGAGTCCGGACGTCTCCACCGATCAGATGCGAAAGATGCTGGCAGACCCCACTATCGGTGGGTACATCGGCGCCGCTGGTGATGAGCTCGCACCCGCGGATCGGAAGCTCTATGCCCTGCGCGACGTCACCGGAACGGTGGAGTCGATTCCGCTCATTGCAAGCTCGATCATGAGCAAGAAGATCGCCGAAGGCACCGACGCGCTTGTCCTCGACGTGAAGGTCGGCTCCGGCGCCTACATGAAGAAGATCGAGGATGCGCGAGAGCTCGCACGCACGATGGTCGACCTCGGCAATGACGCCGGCGTCGACACGATTGCATTGATCACCGCGATGGACACACCGCTCGGGCAAACGGCCGGAAATGCGCTCGAAGTCACTGAAGCGGTTGAGGTTTTGGCCGGCGGCGGACCAAGCGATGTGCGAAATCTCACCTTGGCTCTAGCGCGCGAAATGCTCGATCTCGCGGGCCTCACTGACGTTGATCCGGAACGGAAACTCGACCAGGGCGCGGCCATGGATCATTGGCGGTCGATGGTGCGGGCGCAAGGTGGCGATCCGGATTCGGCACTACCCGTCGCCCGTCACACCCACGTCGTCCCGGCGCCGGAATCTGGTGTGCTGACCCGCCTCGACGCGATGGCAGTCGGTCGTGCGGCCTGGCGATTGGGTGCGGGTCGTGCGGTGCAGACCGATTCGGTACAGCCGGGTGCCGGCGTGACGATGCATGCGAAGCCGGGCGATTCCGTGCGCCTCGGCGATCCGTTGCTGACGCTCCACACTGATTCGCCCGATCTGTTCGAGCCTGCGTTGGCGGCCCTCGACGGCGGCTTCGCATTCGGGGCAGCGTTTCGTCCCGTGCCGCTCGTGCTCGAGCGCGTCGGCTCGGCGTAACGTCGGAAACATGCAGCTCACCGGTCCTGCACCGCTGACCCTGGAGACGATTCGGCAGGCGCCAAAGGCGGTACTGCATGACCATCTCGACGGCGGGCTTCGACCGTCGACCGTCATCGAACTGGCGCAGGCATCGGGCTATGCCGGGTTGCCGGTCGACGATCCGGTGAAGCTCGGGAAGTGGTTCACCGATGCCGCGAACAGCGGCGATCTCGTTCGATACCTCGAGCCGTTCACCCACACGGTTGCCGTCATGCAGACGCCGGAGGCGTTGCGCCGAGTAGCGCGCGAATGCGTCGAAGATCTCGCGGCCGACGGCGTTGTGTATGCCGAGGTTCGCTATGCACCGGAGCTGCATCTACAGCGTGGATTGACGCTCGATGAGGTCGTTTCCCACACCTTGGCCGGATTCCGGGAGGGCGAGGATGAGATCCGGGCGCAAGGCGGCCGGATTCGGGTCGTGTGCCTCCTGACGGCCATGCGGCACGCGGCACGGTCACGGGAGATCGCCGAGCTTGTCGTGCGATTCCGTGGGCAGGGAGTCGTGGGTTTCGACATCGCCGGTGCCGAGGCCGGCTACCCGCCGAGTCGGCACCTCGACGCGTTCGAGTACCTGCGGGCGAACACGATGCGATTCACGATTCACGCGGGCGAAGCTTTCGGGCTGCCCTCGATCCATGAAGCGATCACGTTCTGCGGTGCGGATCGCCTTGGTCACGGCGTGCGAATCACCGACGACATCACGGTTGCCGAGGACGGCACTGTATCGCTCGGATACGTCGCGAGCTACGTGCGCGACCGTCGAATCCCGCTCGAACTGTGTCCGACGTCGAATGTCCAGACCGGGGCGGCCGACAGCATCGCCACGCACCCATTCGATCTGCTCGCACGCCTTCGGTTCCGGGTCACCGTCAACACCGACAATCGACTGATCAGCGGCACGACGATGAGCCAGGAGATGCTCAAGCTTGTCGAGGCGTTCGGCTACGGGTGGAGCGACCTGCAACGGTTCACGATCAACGCGATGAAGTCGGCGTTCGTGCCGTTTCCGGAGCGTCTCGAAATCATCGACGACGTCATCAAGCCGGGTTATGCCGTGCTGGTCGGCTAGTCGCCGAGCAGCAGTCGCAGCACGGGGCCGATCGCCTGGCTCGGCAGCGACGAGTCGGAAGCACGTTGGAGACCGAATCCGACGAACACGCTCACGATTGCAAGCGCCAGGACTTGGGGGTCGGTAGGCGGAGTTGCGTTCCGTGCGGTGAATAGTCCGACCACGTACGACTCGCAGACTGCCCTCAGGTTCGCATACCGCTTTGCGGTTGCGGCCCTCATCTCGCCGTGCTGCGCAGCGGCGGCGACTTCGAGTTCGAGTCGTGCCCATCCGGGATCGCCGATGCTCGAGCGCAGGGCATAAATCAGCGCGTCAATCCAGGCTTTGGGGTCGCTGCTGGACTCCGCTCCGACGGCAGTAACCGCTGTACGCAACGCGCTCTCGTACAGCTCGTCGATGACCGCGATGCCGATTTCGCCTTTGCTGGAGAAGTTCGAGTACACCGCGCCTCGGCTGAATCCGGCTTCGTCGCCGATCGCGTCGAGGGAGGTCGTGCGAAACCCGTCGCGCAGAAACAGCTTGGTGGCGGACTCGATGAGCAGACGTCGGGTGCGTTCCTGACTTTCTGCACGCGTGAGCCTTGCCACGGGACAAGAGTATCTGGTGTACTCAGGATATTCAGATATTCGAAGTATCCCGATGGAGTGAACTTTGACTGACCCAAGAATTCCCGACCGCGAAATCGTCATCGTCGGTGCCGGCTTCTCCGGCATCGGAACCCTGATCGCGTTGAAGAAGGCGGGGTTCAACGACGTCCTCGCTCTCGACGACGCCTCGGGCCCGGGTGGCGTGTGGCATTGGAACACCTATCCGGGCGTGGCTGTCGACATCCCGTCGTTCAGCTACCAGTTCTCGTACGAGAAGCGCCCGAACTGGTCGCGGACCTATGCCAAGGGGCGTGAGCTCAAGGGCTACGCCCAGCATCTGGTCGCCAAATATGATCTGGCACAGCATATTCGGTACAACACCTCGGTCATCTCCGCCCATTTCGACGAGACCGCGAACCTGTGGCGGATCGAGACCAGCGCCGGCCCGGTATCCGCACGTCACGTGATTCACGCCGGCGGACCGCTGTCGCGCCCGAAGCGTCCGGACATCGAGGGTCTCGACTCGTTCGCGGGTCCGACGATGCACACCGCGCGCTGGGATCACCGCATCGACCTGCGCGGCAAGCGTGTCGCGATCATCGGTACCGGGGCGTCTGCGGTCCAGATCATTCCGGAGATCGCCCCGCAGGTGGCGAAGCTGACGGTGTTCCAGCGGACACCGATCTGGTGCATGCCGAAATTCGATGCGCCGATTCCGGGTCCGGCGCGATGGGCGCTCAAACGCGTGCCAGGTGTCGAGGCTGTCGCGAGCCTGGCCAGTGACGCGTTCGTCGAGGCGACGTTCCCGATCTTGGCGCACTATCACAAGCTCATCCCCGGCACGTCGGTCCTCGAGACCGCCGGGCGCAGGTACATCAAGCAGCAGGTAAAGGACCCGGCGCTTGCCGAGAAGCTGACTCCGAAGTACGCGCTGGGCTGCAAGCGGCCGAGCTTCCACAACTCGTACCTACAGACCTTCAACCGGTCGAACGTCGCGCTCGAGACCGGCTCGATCACCCGGATCTCGGAGAACGCGGTCCACACCGCCGATGGGGTCGCTCACGAGGTTGACGTCCTGATTCTGGCCACTGGTTTCAAGGTCACCGAGAAGGACGCGATCCCGACGTACGACCTGACCGGTCGCGGCGGGCTGGTGCTCGGAGATTGGTGGGAGGAGAACCGCCTGCAGGCCTACCAGGGCGTTTCGTCGCCGGGGTTCCCGAACTTCTTCACGATCATGGGGCCGTACGGCTACAACGGTTCGTCATTTTTCGCGCTCATCGAGAACAGCTCGGCGCACATCGTCCGATGCCTCGATCACGCTCGACGCCAGAATGCCGACCTCATCGAGGTCACCGAGAAGGCGCACGTCGACTACCACGCGGAAATGATGCGGCGTCGCGGGAACCAGATCTTCTGGCAGGAGTCGTGCGGCCTGGCCAACAGCTACTACTTCGACAAGCACGGCGATGTGCCGCTGCGGCCGTCGCTGACGATCGAGGCTGCATGGCGAAGCCGCCACTTCCCGCTGAAGGACTACACCTTCCGCAAGGTGGCCTAGGTAAGCCCTAGCCCAACTTGTCCAGACGTGCCTCGAACCCTTCGACCAGTTCACGCCAAGCGTCCGATTCGGCCGTGAACGGGCCGCTGGGCTCGAGGCGAGTCGGGTCCGGGTTGACGATGAACGACACGAGGAAGCCCAGCGCGTTCGTGGGCTGCAGCGCTTCGGCGACCGTGTCGTCGTCGGCGTAGTCCGCAGCGTCAGTGAACAGCTCGACGGCGAGGTCGAGCTGCTCGGCATCCACGGCACTCGGGCCCGCAAGGATGTCATCGGCGATGCCGTTCAGGACGTAAGTGTTCTCGTCGGTGACCTGGATCGAGAGCGATCCGTCGGTCGCGGCGGCCTGGACTTCGCCGTACGTGCTGACCGTCGCTAGGTCGTGCTCGTGATTGTCGGCGAGGTACCGGGCCAGCGCGCGGGGCGAGCTGAACACGCTGATCTTCTCGTCAGTGCCGAGGAAGATCGGCTCGTCGTCGAGGTAGCAGCGCAGCGAGTAGTACGTCTTCTCCGACGTGATGATCTTGATCGGGTCGATCCCGACGCGACCCCAGAAGGTCTCCTCTTCGACGGCATCGTCTTCGAGGTCGTCGTCGACGTCCGCGGCGTCGTCCGAGTCGACCTCGTTCTCCGCGGCGGCAAGCAGTTCCGCCTCGGCGACGGCGACGGCCTTCTTATCGACATCCGGCGTCGTGATGAAGTCGTCGATCGCGTCGAGAACTTCGTCCCATCCGTCGGCGATCGCGGTGCCGATCTCATCCCACAGCGCGATGCCTTCGCGGCCGACGAACGCGCTCGCGCCGGTGGGGATAGAGGTCAGGACCGGGTGCTTGGCGAAGAACGACTCGACGACCTCGAGCTCGCACACCTCGCCAATCGAACGGGTGATCTCGAGGGCTTCCTCGAGTTCGGCGACGACATCGGCACTGGGCTGCTCAGCGGCGAGCTCCGGAACGCCCACGAGGTCGAACGAGTGTCCTTCATCGGGTTCGAGTTCGGAGGCAGACAACTTCGAAACGACTGGCCAGGATGGGTGGTCGTCGAGGTCGTTACCGGCGCCACTGCGCACGAACGCGACCATTTCGGCGACCGAGCCGAAGCCGAACAGCGAGTCGTCATCGCCGAGGAAGGCTTCCCACTCGTCGTCACCGTCGCGCCACCGCGGCGCCCACAGGGTAACGAGGTCTCCGTCGGTCAAGCCGAGTTCGATGGGGACGATGTCTCCGGTTGCCATGGCGTCAGCGTAACGACCGCGACGCCAGTGTGGCTACCGCGCTGGTCAATGCGGAGAAAACGTGATCACGACGAGCAGCGGCAATGGCACTTGCTTCGGCGGCGGCACGCACGATGAGCTGGCCGACTTCATCGCCAGTGAGCCGGCACACAGTTTCGTCGAGCCACAGCCCGACGAGCGCCCCTGATGCATCCGCTTCAGTCACGACGAGACCGTCCGGGCTCGTGTAGACGGCGGTGATCGCCGAGAGTCCGGCCAGGGCCTCCTCGATGAGTTCGAGTTGCTTCTCGGCGTTAGTGAGGATCTGCTCCACACTCTGCGTGTTCTCCCTCGCTCCGCTCGGGGTGTTCGCGGGCCCTACGGGCGGCGTCTTCCCTCGTCGCGCCGATCGCTCGTACCTCGCAACCGTCGACTCCTCAGTCCAGACCCCACCCGGCCCACTCACCGCAGCTCCTGGAGAGCAGAACGTGCGGCCGCCGACGTCAGTTCCAGCACCCGGATGGCAAGGGCCTCGGCGCCGAACCGGAGTTCGGCCGGCTCGATGTGGATTGCCGTCGGCACCCCTTCGACGGACGCGGTCACACTGATGCCCTTGGAATGCGCGGTGGCGGTGATCATGCCGTCGGCCGGTAGAAGCCGTGGAAGGCCTCGCCCTGGTTGTCGGTGCGGATCGCCGAGATCTCGACCGGGTCGCCTGCCTCGATCATCTGACCGTTTCCAACGACCATGGCGACGTGACCATCCCACACGGCGAGGTCGCCGGGCATGAGCTGGTCCGCGGGTACCGACGTGCCCACCCCCTGATCGGCTGCCATGCGCGGAAGGTCGACGCCGGCCTGTTGATACGCGTACTGCGTCAGACCGCTGCAGTCGAACCCGGCCGGCGTCGTCCCGCCCCAGGCGTACGGAACCCCCTGCTGGCTCAAGGCGCTACGCACCGCGGTCGCGGCCTGCTCGTTCGGTGCCATCGCGGTACTTCCGTCGGGCAGGGTGACGGCGACTCCGGTGCCGGTGTTCACAGTCTTGGCGGCGCTCGAACCGAGATCCGGAGAAGCCAGTGCACTCATCTGCTCGGTGTGCTGCCCCATCTGCTGATTCACACCCTGGACCACGTTGACGGCGTCGCCGATGTGCTCGGCGGCGGTCTTGAGCAGTGCGATCTGGCCAGCCGGGAGGCCGAGCATCGGTGCGAGGGTGGTGGCCACCGAGGTGAAGGATTCGAGGATTCCCTGGACATCGAGTTTGCCGCCGCCGACGGTCTGAGCGGCTTGGGAGACCACCCTCGCGATGGCCTGTCCGCGATCGGACTGGTCCGCCATCTGGGACTGGTTTGTCTGCGCGGTGGTCGTGGCGGCCTCGCCCGACGTCCCGCTCCACCCGCTGAGATTGTTCATGCCGCGCCGCCCCGAGTCCTGCGCGCAGTGCATCGAGGACTGGGCGTTGGCGAACCCGGGAGTCGCGCTGCCGAGATTTCCGGTCCCGAAGGTGCCGAGCAGTTGGACGATCGGTTCAGCGAACATCAAAGGATTCACAGCGACCCCAGCGTGGTCGCGGTCGACGAGTCATCGGTGGTGAAGGCGCCGAGCGCCCGGTCGGTGACGTTCTCGATCGTGTTCGACACCGAGGCGAGCTGAGTCGTCGCGCGGACGTACGACTGCTGCGCCTGCTGGTACGCGGACAGGAACTGTGGGCCGAACATCCCCAGTGCCGTTTCCAACGATTCGGGTGAGATCTGCTGCCACGTCGATGCGACGTCGAGCAACAGCCCGGTCGTATCGGAGGCGTTGAAGCGCAACGAATCAAGTTGCGCCAGATCGGCTTTGAAAGAGTCCATCGACTAGCTCCTGCGGGCTTCGTATTGCACGTCGATGGGTTGGACGCGGGAGGCGGTGGATTGGTTCCACGGAGCGGTGGATCAATCGATCAGTCGATGCTCCAGCATTGTCGGACAAAGGTCCGGACCATGGCGAAGCTCGGATAGTCGTTTGCGGACCGCGCTGCCGAGTATCGGGAGCTTTCTGGTGCGGGTAGCCCGGCTAGTTCTGCCGCCCAGCGACGGAGCTGGATAACGTCGCCACGAGTGAGCGGCAGTCGGTCCTGCGTTCGGTCGGTGAGCCACACCATGTGGTCCACGTGCGCAATCTGGGCGAGAAAGTTCGACACTGACCCGAATGCCCGGTAGCCCAAAGCCATCCTCTTGACGATGGGCGGCTTGAGTTGGAATCGCTCCGGGAGCGATCCGTCGGTCATGCTTCGAACGAAGTCCGGGACTGCTGGCGCCAGGTCTTCGTACGACACAGTGAATTTGACCCCTGCCTCGGACATTCGGAGCTTTGCCACCGGGGACGGCGAACGAGTCATCAGGGCCACGATCGTGGCCTGCGGGACAGTCGGTGCCAATCGTTGAACGAGATCCAAACTCGACAATCGGTCGGTCGACCGAAAGCTTTCCGCGACGACCAGGACGTAGTCCCATAGTGCGCTCGAATAGGACGCTGCGCGGGAACTGGGCACCGCGAGGCAGTCGACACCTTCCGCTCTGAACGATTCGGAAATTCCCACTCGGAGAATTGCATCATCGGACACCAGTAATAGGCGTGGTGAATCGAACCGCGGACTGCTCTCGCGGAGCAGTGTGTCGGTGATTGGACCGGCGCTCCGCTGCATAACGGTCACTATTTCTGCGACGGTAATCGAGTGTCGGTTGACGTGACCGTATGTCGATAGTAGTGCGGGC
Source organism: Smaragdicoccus niigatensis DSM 44881 = NBRC 103563 (assembly GCF_000380645.1). Classification (GTDB taxonomy): domain Bacteria; phylum Actinomycetota; class Actinomycetes; order Mycobacteriales; family Mycobacteriaceae; genus Smaragdicoccus; species Smaragdicoccus niigatensis. The sequence goes on along the minus strand of NZ_AQXZ01000019.1, from coordinate 797,576 downwards.
GGTTCAGTCCGGACTCGGGCTCCGTGTGCGCGAATTCAGCCATGGCGGGAAAGCTAGCAGCTGTGGCTCGGGTGCGCGCAATCGAGAATCTTGTTTTCATTTGAGGAAATGACAATAAGTAATTCGGTCAGATGAACAGGTGTGTCAGGTGGGGCGATCTGTCGCTCCCGGGCTAGGGCATTCTGCCAGCTAGCGGCCCACATGCTCAAGCATGGAGGGGCGCACTATATCTGGGAGCGCGGTGCGTTTCAAGAGGCTTCTTTCGTTCAAATCTTGATCACTAACTTCCTTCTCAAAGAACTCCTACGAAAGGAACTGGCACGGTGGCAAGAAAAACAACAGTCGGAATCGGAATGGTAGCCGTGGCGCTCGTCATGTCCGCGGGCTGCTCCTCGAATTCGTCCGCCTCGAACAATGGCGGAGACACCTCGTGTGCGGATTTTGCGGCTATGGACAGTAGCGGCAAAAAGGCCGTCATCGAGAAGTATCTCGAAGACAAGGGCGAGAAGGCCGGCGCCGTCAATGTGCAACTCACGAAGGCGTCCGCAGAAATGTTCTGTCGGACGAGCGGCGAAACAAAGCGCGTGCGAGACATCGAAACCGGTTAATCACCCAAACTTCTCCAGGAGCAATCACAATGGACATTCTCGTTTTCATCGGCTGCGTAGTCGTAGCCGCACTCGTACTCCAGATCACCCTCAGTGTCATGGCCCGGCGCGAATACGAAACGTACGTGCAGGCACCTCGAGCGCAGGTGATTGACCTCGTTCGTGACCACTTCGGATCGGTCTGGTGGCGTCAGATCAAGGGCGAAGGCGACCTCAACTTCGAGCCCAAAGGTTTCGGAGTCGGCTCGGTCGGAATGATGAAGCCGACCGTGTCGGTCAACGTCGTCACCCATGACAACGGCAACACCGAGGTCGTCGTCGGGATGACCGAATGGGGCAGCAAGTTCGGACTCATCGGGTACTGCGATCGCGTTGTCTTCAAGTCGCGCAAGCTCATGAAGAAGCTCGAGTCGCTCGAAGTCGCCGGCGCTGCGCCGCTCCACTAGGTCACGCACATGGGTATCACAGTGGGAATCGATCTCGGGACCACCTATTCGGCCGTCGCCGTTCTACGTCCGACAGGTGAGCCCGAGGTCCTCATCAACAATGCCGGCGAGGAGATCACTCCGTCGGTGGTGATGTTCCAGGACATTGGCGGCCGCGACGAGCCTCTGGTGGGGACCATGGCCAAACACGCGGCCGCGGGCGCGCCCGACGATGTGGTCGAGTTCGTCAAACGGTTCATGGGCGACCGGGCCTATCGGTTCGAGTCGAGTTCTGGGTCGGCCTACACCGCCGAGGAGATCTCGGCGATCATCCTCCGCCGCCTCAAGGAAGACGCCGAGTTCACCCTCGGCGCCGAGGTCACACGGGCCGTCATCACCGTCCCCGCGTATTTCGACGATGCACGCCGTAAAGCGACGAAGGACGCAGGCGAGATCGCCGGACTGACTGTTCTCCGAGTCCTGAACGAACCGACCGCCGCCGCTCTGTCGTTCGGGCTCGACACTTCTGCGCAGGGAAATGTGCTCGTTTATGACCTCGGCGGCGGGACTTTCGATGTCACCGTCATGCGTATCAACGCTGGCGAGTTCGAGGTACTCGGCACCGACGGTGACCGCAACCTGGGCGGTAAGGATTTTGACGACCGGATCATGATGTTCGCCGCCCAGTCTGTGCAAGCCCAGGGCGGCGTGGATCTTCTCGATGACTCACTGCTGACCGCGAGCCTCCGTGAGAAGGCGGAGATGGCCAAGCGCAGTCTCACCACCGTGCCAACGACGATGATGCTCGTTCCCGCTGGCGGCCAGACCCATCGCATTCGCCTTGATCGGGCCGAGTTCGAGCGCATCACATCGGACCTGCTCAATCGAACAGAAGACCTCACAACTTCGGTACTCGAGGAAGCGGGCCTTCGGTGGTCGGACATCGATCACGTGCTTCTGGTCGGGGGCTCCACCCGGATGCCGATGGTTCGCGAGATGGTCGAGCGACTCGCCGGACAACCCGTCAACAAGTCGGTCCACCCGGACCATGCTGTCGCGCTCGGCGCCGCGATCCAGGCGGCCGTCGAGGACGCTTCGGATGTCGGGACGACTGTCGACCTGTATCAAGGCAAACCGCTGGTCGTACAGGACGTCACGTCCCAAGCGCTCGGTACCGCGGCGATCAATCCGGATACCGGAAAGCTCGAGAACGCGATCATCGTTCCTCGAAATACGCGCATTCCGGTCAAGTGCCAGCAGACGTTCTTCACCACCGTGCACGAACAGAAGATCGTCAACGTCGACTGCAACGAAGGTGACGACATCGACCTGCAGTACGTCGTGAAACTCGGGGAGAAGGACATCCCGATCCCGCCGTACCCCAAGGGGTCGCCCATAACGGTGTCGTTCGCGTACGACATCGACCAGACCGTATTCGTCGAAGTGTTCGACGACACGAGCGGCAAACGGCTCGGCACCTTTGAGATCGATCGGGTCGCAAACATGAGCGGCGCCGACATCGAAGAGGCAAAGACGCGCATCAGCCAGATCGCCGTCTCCTAATCCAGACCATCGCCTGTGAGGACCCCCAATGGACTTCGTCGACTACTACGCCCTGCTGGACATCCCGCGATCCGCCGACGCCGCAGCAATTGCGGACGCAGTGCGCGCCAAGCGCAAGGAATGGACCAAGCGCCAGAATCACCCGAACCCGGACATTCGCCAGACGGCAGAGAAACAGGTCCACCTCATCTCGGAGGCCGAGCGAGTTCTGTCCGCGGCCGACCAGCGCCGGGCCTACGATCAGCAGCTCGCGGCGCACCAGTCGGCGCCGCCTCCGCCGCCGTCGTCCGGCGACCGCAACTGGCTTGCGATCGCCGAGGAATACCTCAGTGCGGGCAACGAGATGCAGGCCTCCTATGCGGCTCGGGAAGCGACAACCCAACAGCCGGACAACCCGCAGGCCTGGTACATCCGAGCCCAGGCGTCGATGGCACAGGACCTTGTCAACGACGCTCAGTTCGAGATCAGTGAGGCGATCCGCCTCAACCCGAACGACCCGCGTTATCTCTCGATCCTGGGCGATATCTACATCGACGGCGGCAACGTCCTGCGCGCCCGCGAAGCGTACGAGAAAGCGCAGAAGCTCGACCCGACGAACCCGTTCTATGCAGTTGGAATCGCGGACACCTATCCGGACAATCCGGAACTGCAGATTCCGATCTATGAGCGGGCGGTCGCCGAGAATCCCGGCATCGACTACTTCACCATGGGCCTGGCAATCGCCCTGTTCAACCGCACGTGGGGACACTTGAGCCGACTCGCGGATGGTTCACGCATCATCACCAACGTCGCCCAGATCGAGTCGGGCAGGGCAACGCTTGCGCGAATTCGGGCACTCAACCTGCCGCGCGACCTGGACCCCGAGTTCGCGGCCGGCCTCGCCGAACTCAGTCGAATCGTCGATGGTGCCGAACGGGTCCGGTGGTATGGATCGGACAACATGGCGGGCTATGGCGGCGGCCTCGCCGTCGCAACGATCGCGATGTTGATCCTCTTCGGCGGAGGTGACGGCGGACTCGGCTTCCTGGCGATGTTGACGGTCGCGGGAATCATCGCCATCTATGTGGTTCGCCACCGAATGCCGGAGTGGAAGCGGCACTCCAAGATTGCCCCCAAGGCCACCGTTCGAAGCGGACTTCAGGTCGGTGCGCGGTGACGACGCCGGCCGGGGCAGCCAGTGACACTCTCGAAGAACTCGTCAGTGAGACGCGTCAGCTGCGCGACCTGTTCGTCCGCAGGCTGATGGAGGACAAGGTACGAGCGGGTCTGTATTCAGCACTTCAGGACGAGGTGAAGTCCAGCAAAGCGCTGCTCGAACAACGTGACCACGACCTGCTGTTCAAGGAGTTGCTGCTCATCACCGACCGGATCTCCGGCGCGGTCGAGCAGCACTTCTCGGGCCCCGAGCTCGTACAGTCGGCTGCCGACGAGATCGGCGAGCTTCTGCATCGTCGTGGAGTGACGCGGGTTCCGGTCGACCGCAACTTCGACCCCGCCATGCACGAGATCGTGGGGACCGTTGCCGCGCGGTCCGCAGCGGAAGCGGGTGCGATCGTGGCAGTCCATCGAGACGGCTATACAGTCGCCGGTCGCCTCCTCCGGCCGGCTCAGATAACGCTGGCGGTTGCCGCGCATGACGCGTCCGAGTTCTGAGCACACCGCCGACCTCGTCACCGCACGGGACACGGTGATCGGGGCGTACGCGAAACTGCTCCGATCGATCGAGTCATCGATGGCCGAGGAGACCAAGGCCGTCGACGAACGCGTCGCCGCGACGAAACGGCTACACCAACGGACGCGCGCGCTCGTCGGCACACGTGTCGCCGCCCAGCTTTCGGCACAGGCCAGTCAAATCCAGGGGCTGTGTGCCAAGAGCGTTTCGGCGGGGCAGAATCCGCTGGACGTTGCCGAGTACCTCGAGATCGGTCAGTTGACGATCGACGGCCGTTCGCTCGGCCTGAACGAGGTTCCGCGCCTTCCCTGGGTGATCCCCTTCTTCGGGCATTCGCATGTGTCGCTCGCCGGTGATCGTGCGCGTACGGTGCTGCACGCGATCGTCCTCGGCGCCCTTCGCGGGACGGCAACCGGTCAGATCGACGTTTCGGTGTTCGACCCCTTGTTGCGCGGTTGGTTGGCGGCGTTTTCGCCAATTCAGGAAGTCGCCGGGGAGTCGCTTTCTGTGGTCGCCACGCCGGAGGGTCTCACCACCCTCCGAGACCGCCTTGTTCAGCAGATCCAGCGTGTGTCGCAGCTGATCCAGGGGCGCCCGCTGACTCTGGTCGACTATTGCCGCGAGGCCGGTCATCCGATCGAGCGCTACCAACTCTTCGTACTCGCCGACTATCCGCGTGGCGTGACGAAGGAAATGCACCAGAGTCTCCTCACGGTCGCACGGGCCGGGCTCGCTGCGGGAATCGTGCTGGTCGTCGTCGCGTCCGAGGCGCCATCGGCGACGGAGAGACAGATGATCGCGGATTTCGATGTCGTATCGAACGTGGTCAGCAGCGGTCCGCTCCGCTGGGTCACCCATCGGAACACGCTCGTGGAGGTCGACGAACGTGCGGCCGAGGTGGTTTCTGCCGAGGCCGCGGCCCTCGCCGCACAGATGGCGGCGGCTTCGGCGCCGAACGTCGATTTCGACCAGATCGTCGACGCCGGAAGTGCCTGGACGCACAACAGCGCTGACGGCGTCACGTTCACGCTCGGACGACTGGGGCCGAACTTGGTGGACGTCACGCTCGGTGACGAGCGGACCCAACGCCACAACGTTCTCGTCGCCGGGGCCGTCGGGCAGGGCAAGTCGAACTTGCTCAAGGTGATCATCCACAGCCTCGCGCACCGGTATTCCCCGGACGAACTGTCCTTGTACCTGCTCGATTTCAAAGATGGCGTGTCGTTCTATCCACTCGCGGAAACCCCGGACTCGCCGGAGTACCTGCCACACGCCCGAGTGTTGGGGCTCGAGGCGGATCAGGAGTTCGGGCTCGCGGCACTTCGCGAACTCGCCGCTGAGCGCAACCGCCGCGCCAAACTGTTCAAGCCATATGGCGACAACATCGCTCGGTATCGCGCGCAGGTAGGTCACGCCGTGATGCCGCGGATCGTCGTCGTGATCGATGAGTTCCAGCGGTTGTTTGAGTCGTCGGACGACGCGCTCACCAGCAAAATTGCCGAATTGCTCGAGAGCACAGCGCGGTTGGGACGGGCTTACGGCATCCATCTGATCCTCGCGTCGCAGACGATTGCCGGCGTTGCCGCCCTCTTGACCCGCGAGAACGGCCTGTTCGCCCAGTTCCCAATTCGAATTGCGCTCAAGAACTCGCCGTCCGAGTCAATGGCGACGCTCGCCCCCGACAACGACGCCGCGGCGAAGCTGCGCTACCGCGGCGAAGCGATCCTCAACGAGGACTACGGCGCAAGGAGTGGAAACCGTCAGGTCACCGTGGCCTCCGCCAATGACCGAACGCTGGCGAAGATCCGGGAGGGTTGGTGGCGCCAGCGACTGCCACACCACCGTGCCCCGATCGTTTTCGATGGCGCACGAGTGATGCGGCTCCGCGATTACACGCTCGCCCTCGCCGCACTTGCTCGGCGGGACGGGTTTGCCCCGGTTGCGCTCCTGGGACAAACCATCGGCGTCCACGACGACCGTGCCGCCGTTGTCCTTTCGCCCGAGGCAGGACGCAACGTTGCACTGCTGGGTGCGGGTTCGGACCCGCATGCGGCGATGGCCGACGATGATCAGAGCGACGCCAATCATGCCATCGGGATTCTGCATCTCGCCGGCGTTTCCCTGGCCGTGACCGGCGGAAACGCCCCGGTCCGAGTGCTGTGCCTGGACCTGCTCGATGAGCGGACGCGTCTGCGAAGCGGCCAAGATAATTGGTACCGGTTGATGAACCAGCTGGGCTGCGAGCTGGTCGTCAAGCGGGCACACGACATCGTGACATGCCTGGAGTCGCTGGCTGCGGACGTCGCAGCCGGCACTGTCGACCGCCCGACATTTGTCATCGGCTTTGGTCTGGACCGCGCCAACCTGGAGTCCGCCGACATGTTCGCCAGCTCTCCTGCTGACCACTTCCGGACGATTCTGCGGCACGGTCCAGCACGCGGCGTTCACGTGATCGGGTGGTGGACGAATGCTGCCACGTTCAGTTCGCACGTCGGCATCGGTGGTGACCGGTACGTCGATGCGATGGTGTTCCTTCGTCTCGACCGCTCGTCGGTCCAGGGATTTCTTGGTCCGTTTGTGAACTGGACGGTTCGCGACAACCGCGCGCTGTGGTACGACCGGACACAACTGCCCGAGCCCGTCACGATCGTCCCGTGTGCCCCCACCGAGGATCTCGATGTGGACGCGATGAATGCTCTGGTGGGGCGGCCGTGACCGACTCCTACCAGCGCTATCTTGCTGCCATCGATGCTGTGCTTGACCTGCCGGAAGCGTTTCGCCAGCAGTTGAGCGTTGCCGACCAGGACTCCACTCGCGAGACCGCGCAGTTCGCTCGCGAGCGCGAGCGAACGTCGGCGCGCTATCAAGCACTGCGCGACGCCTCTGCCAAGGAATATCGGCAGGTTGCGACGTCCTTGGCTGAGCTCGGGGTTGGGCTCCCGAATCTCGTACGCCCGGCGGGCGCATCGCCGTCGAGCCTGGGAGACGCACAGGCGGCGTTCGCGTCCGCATGTGAAGGAGCTCGTTCGCTCGCGCAGCAGATCAATCGATCCGCCCGTATCGCGGATCGGGAAAGGGCTGCTGCCGACGCCGCTGCCGGCGAAGCAGCGAACCGCGCCGCGGACGCACTACGGGCTCGCCAAGCACGCCTTCAGGCTCGAACTTCGGAGCCCGCTGTGACTGCTGAACCCGCACGCTCAACAACCCAGGAAGCAAACCAGTCGGCGTCGGTCGCGTACGTCGTGATCGCAATCATCGTCTTGCTCATCGTCACGGCCGTTCTGGCCGCTGTCGTGCTGTGAGAGCTCGACCAAACAAGGAGAGAAGATGTCACAGTTAACCCAGCTCAAGCAGCACATTGCCGCCGTCGGAAACGACGCAAAGACCACCGCGCAGGGGCTCGCGGGTTTCAAGTCGAAGTTCGGCCAAGCTGTCGGCCAGGTGACCGCGACAATCGGCGGAAGCGCGCAGAACGTCGACAAGGACATGGTGCAGGCGTTGCAGGCCGCCGAACGTCAGTTGGACCAGGCAATCGTGGCGCTGCAACAGGCCGCACAGGTGGCGCATCGCTATGCCTCCTCGATCTAGCAGTCGGTGAGTCTTCTAGACGAGCTCGTTGGCGCACTGAGCGGAATCGAGACTGACGCTCGGGCGGTGTCGGTGGAACTCGTTCGCCGGGGTTCCACGATTGACAGAACGAGAGACTTGATCTGGCAATCGGCGTCGGTTTCCGCCGACCCGTCGCTCGACGTCGCCCTTGCGGCTCTCGATGCAGCGGCGCGGTCGTGTGTCAACGCTGCTGAACGACTGACCGAGTCAGCCGACTCGGCCCGGCGCTACCTGACGAATCTAGCTGGGCCAGCGAGTGCCACCGGTGGCAGCGCAGGCAGCGTTGTCACCCCGCTGAGTAATGCCCAGTTGGAATTCATTGGCGCCGAATTCTCGACGGCGGTGGGCTCGGCGTTCTTCTACGCTTGGGACCCCAGGTTTCGAGCCGCTAGCAATGACGTGCCTGCGTATCCCGGTGAGTACGTGCTGGACATCCACGGCACGCCCGATTCGGTGTCGTTGTGCGACTCGGACGGCAACTGGACGGACCTTACGGTGGCCGAGTTCGCAACGGTGGTTCGCGGGACCGGTTGGGATGGCTCGCCGATTCGGTTGTTCGCCTGCCACACCGGTGCGGGAAGTTTTGCCCAGGACCTGGCCGACATTCTCGGCGTCCCCGTCACCGCGCCAGATCGAGCGGTGTGGAGTTTCGCGGACGGCCGGCCGCCCGTTGTCGCCGATCCGGTCACTGACATTCACGGACGAACCGGACCGGACCCGTCCGGTGGCAGCTGGCAGACCTTCCAACCGAGGAGTTCACGCACATGAGGCACGCATCCATCTGGACTATCGGCCCGGACGGCCTACCGCGTATTGCCACGGATCACCCGCGGATCGACGCCGCCACGGCACGGCGGGTCGTGGACTATCTGCGCGCTGGACGGGTCGTTGTCGCGACGACAGCGCGCGTTCGCGACGTACTGGACTCTTCCGTGCTGGCTTTGGTCGGGCTGTCAACCCGCTGCGATAACGAGTGGTCGTGGGACGACACGCTGCTTTATTACGTCGAAAACCATCTCCTCAGTCCAGGCCAAGAGTTTCTGGACTACCTGACGCAGCGGACGTTCACCCCAAACCCGCCGTCCGCAGAGGCTGTTGCTCACGTTCTCTCCAACTTCGACAATCCACACCAAAGGAGTAGCCATGAAATGTAAGAAATGTGGTCGCCCACTGCACGACTGCCAGGCCTGTAACGGGGGACGGGCGTCGGGCATCTTCGGCCGCCTGAGTTGCAACAAGTGCGACAACAGCGGCGTCGTGTGCAGTCAGCACGGAGGTCACTGGAAGTGACGCTTCGAGTCGGCTGATCACACGCGGTCGGGAAGAAGCCGCATCGCAACCCACACCATGCGATGAATGGCTTCCTCGCGGCTCAGAATCGGGGCGATGGCGTGCGTGACAGCGACCCGCACCAGGGTGTCGGCGGCGATGATGGTTTCGGCGTCGGACAGGTCGGGCACGAGGGTCTTGACGATCGCTCCGACTCTCCGAGTCGCGAGCGCGTTCGTCTCTTTCAGGAGGCTGACCAGGTCTTCCGAGCCGATTCGGCCGCCTTCCAGCGTCATGTGGATGAGCGGTTCGTCGATGAAGTCGAAGATGGTGGCGAGGGCAGCGCGGATGCGGGCTTCGAGGTCACCCTCGGTGGTGTCGAAGACCTTCTGCATCCGGTCGAGTTGCCAATCGACGCGATGCACGATGTACGCCTCGGCCAAGGACTGGCGGGTGCCGAATTCCTTGTAGATCGTCTGGCGGCTGACTCCGGACTGCACGGCGATCGCGGCGATGGTCGTTGCGGCCCAGCCGTTGGAACGGCTCAGCTCGTGAACCGCACCGAGCACCGAGTCGCGCAGCAGATTGCGCGCCGCGACGGCGTAAGGAATATGCGAAATAAGGCCCGACTTGTGGTCTGACATGGATGTCCTGCCTTCCTTCTGGGATCGCCAGTGACTGCGGGCACACTAGCATTTCAGCTATGCGAACCCTGGTTCTCGATCACCCGTTGGCGGCCGCCCTTCTCACCACGATGCGCGACGAACGTACTGGGAATGCCGCATTCCGGGGGGCCCTTGCCGAACTGACCCGGATGCTCGTTTTCGAAGCGACTCGCGACCTGGCAACCGAGCGCTTCGAAATGCGGACGCCGGTCGGCCCGGCCGTTGGAACCAGAGTCGCGAATCCGCCGTTGCTCGTCCCCGTGCTGCGTGCGGGGTTGGGGATGGTCGACCAGGCCAGTGCGCTGATTCCCGAAGCGCACGTCGGGTTTGTGGGTCTCGCGCGGGACGAGGAAACGCATGAGGCCCACGTCTACATGGTCTCGCTGCCGGCCGACCTGTCCGACGTTCCGGTGTTCGTTCTCGACCCGATGCTCGCGACCGGCGGCTCGTTGCTGCACGTCATCGAACTGCTCGTCAAGCGCGGGGCACGGGACATCACCGCACTGTGCGCGGTGTCGTCGCCGGAGGGAATCGACGCGCTCGATGCCTCCGAGCATCCGCTGACCTTGGTGACCGCAGCGGTCGACTCGCATCTCAACGAGAACGCATACATCGTCCCGGGGCTCGGCGACGCGGGCGATCGGCAGTTCGGGCCGCGTTAGATCGACGCGCAGTAATCGCCGAGCTGCTTGAGGTTCATCGCGGCATCCGGTCCCGTCGCCTCCAGATAGCACTTGAGCTTGGGTTCAGTGCCGGATGGCCGGACCACGACGCGAACTGTCTCGCCCTCGAACACGAGTGCATCCGTGCGCAGGGGTCCGCGCACCGCCGACAGATCCGTGAGCATCACCGGTTCGCCGCAGAGTTCCGTCGGGGGATTCGTCCGCAGCTTGGTCATCGCCTCGGCTGCCGATTCGGTCCATCGCGAGACCTGGTCAGTCCGATGGATTCCGAATTCGGCATCGAGGTCAGCGAGGCGATCGGCGAGCCCGCGGTGTTCGGCTTTCGTTCGAGCCGCCAGACAGGCGAGCACGACCGCTGCCGAGATGCCGTCCTTGTCCCGGACAGCGGCCGGGTCGACGCAATAGCCGATCGCCTCTTCATACGCGAAGACGAGCCCCGGGCCGGTTCGGGCCAGCCACTTGAATCCGGTCAGCGTCTCGGCGTATCGCGCGCCGCGGGCGGCGGCGATCTTGCCGAGCAGGCGTGACGAGACCACCGATGTAGCCACGAGTGAATCCGGCGCAGCTGTCTCGAGGATGAAGTCGCCGAGAAGGGCGCCGACCTCATCGCCGGTCAGCTTTCGCCAGCCTCCCGGTGCGGGAATGGCGGCGGCGCAGCGGTCGGCGTCGGGATCGAGGGCGATGGCGAGATCGGCCTGCATCTCCTTGGCGAGCGAGATGAGCTTGTCCGACGTGCCGTACTCCTCCGGATTCGGGAAGTCGACCGTGGGGAAGTCCGGGTTCGGTTCCTGCTGTGCGACAACCGCTCTCACGTCATGGAACCCGGCTTTGGTCAAGGCGCGGACCAGCGGTCCGCCGCCCACCCCGTGCAGCGCCGTGACCGCGATTCGCAAGTCGCGGTGCTCGCCGCGGGCGAGGCTCGAGACCCGTTCGAGGTAGTCGTTGAAGAGGCTGTCATCGGCGTGCGTGACCGGCGTGCGAGGCACCGAATCGACCGGCCCCTCCTGACCCATCAACTGCTCGATCTCGCGGTCCGCGGGCACGTTGAGTTGGGTGCCGCCGCTGACGTAGACCTTGTAGCCGTTGTCTCCCTTGGGGTTGTGCGATGCGGTGATCTGCACACCGGCGACCGCGTCGAGCTTCTTCACGGCGAAGGCGGTCACGGGAGTGGGGAGGGGGCGCGGTAACGCCACCACCTTGAATCCGGCGCCCGCGAACACCTCTGCCGCGGCGGTGGCGAACTCGCGCGACTGATGTCGGGCATCGAACCCGACGACGACGGTTCCGCCGCCGAGACAGCGGTCGCGAAGCCAGGCACAGATCGCCGCAGTCGTCGTGATGACGACGTCGATGTTCATCCCGTCCGGACCAGCCTGCATGGGTCCGCGGATGCCGGCCGTGCCGAACCGCAAGTTAGTCACAGTGTCTTCTGCCTTCGCTCGCTCAGGCGGTTCGCGGGCCCTAAGGGCGCCGCCTTCCCTCGTTGCTCAGGCCGCTCGTTCCTCGCAGCCCTCGACTCCTCAGTCCAGCCGTCACCCGGCCCACTCACAGTGCACTCACGATCGAGTGCAGCAGCTCGCCGAGGCTGTCGGCGTTGCCGCGACCGGCGGCGAGAACATCGGCGTGGTCGAGGCCGCTCTCGCCGAGTCCGGCCGCGAGGTTCGTGACGAGGGAGATGCCGAGCACTTCGGCACCCGCCGCGCGTGCGGCGATCGTCTCGTACACCGTCGACATTCCGACGAGGTCCGCGCCGATGGTCTGCAGCATGCGGATTTCCGCGGGCGTCTCGTATTGCGGTCCGCGCATGCCTGCGTAGACACCTTCGGTGAGCGATGGGTCGATCGCGTGGGCGAGTTCGCGCAGGTGCTTCGAGTAGGCCTCGGTGAGGTCGATGAACTGCGGGCCAACCAGGGGAGAACCGCCCAGCAGGTTGATGTGGTCGCTGATGAGCACGCAGTCTCCGACGGCCATCCCGGGCCGAATGCCACCGGCGGCGTTGGTGAGGATCACGGTCTTCGCGCCGGCCGCGCAGGCGGCCTGAACGGGCAGCGCAACCTGTTCTGGAGTGTGGCCTTCGTACTGGTGGACGCGACCGAGAAAGATGAGCACGTTCTGCTCGCCGACGCGCACCGAACGGATCTCGCCGCCATGCCCGGCCGCCGATGGTGGGATCAAGCCGGGGACGTCGTTGACTGGCATCGTCCGCCAGCCGGGACCGAACACCTCGACCGCGCTCCGCCAGCCCGATCCGAGCACGATTGCCACGTCATGACGCGGAACTCCCATGCGTCGAGCGATTTCGGCCGCGATGAGGTCGGGCATCTGCATATGGTCACTTTAGAGCGCGCCCAATCCGGCGGGATGTCTCAGACGCGCTCATCGTGGCGGGATATCGTTGCAAGCCGAGACATGTCACGTTGGAGTGATCTGGAGGGGTGTGGGTGTCCGACATCGCTGAGTCCTGGCTGGCCCAGCACACCGGCGACCTGATCGCATGGCGGCGGCATCTCCATGCGCATCCGGAGCTTGCGCGCACCGAGTTTCAGACGACCGCGTTCGTGGCAGGAGTGCTCGAAGCGCACGGGCTCACGCCCAAGATCCTGCCGGGCGGAACGGGCCTCATCTGCGACATCGGCCCCGCGACCGGCCCACGAGTCGCCCTGCGCGGCGACATGGACGCCCTGCCGATGCAGGAGTTCACGAACCTTCCGTTCGCCTCCACGATCCCGGGCATCTCGCACGCGTGTGGGCACGACGCCCACACGGCGATGGTTCTCGCGGCCGGGCTCGCGCTCGCCGCAGCAGATCTACCAGTCGGCGTTCGCCTGTTGTTCCAGCCCGCTGAGGAAGTCATGCCCGGCGGCGCTTTGGACGCTTGCGCCGCGGGTGTCATGGACGGGGTCGGCCGCATCTTCGCGCTGCACTGCGACCCGCATCTCGAGGTCGGGCGAGTGGGAATCCGCGTCGGTCCGATCACCTCCGCCGCAGATACCGTCGTTCTCGACTTCGAATCTCCGGGCGGGCACACCTCGCGTCCCCATCTGACGACCGACCTCATCTACGCGATGGGTACCGTCATCACCGGTCTCCCCGGCATGCTGAGCCGTCGCGTCGACCCACGGACCAGCACGGTCATGGTGTGGGGAGCGATCAACGCTGGTCAGGCCGCCAACGCGATCCCGCGCTCAGGCCGTCTGGTGGGAACAGTCCGCACCGGAAATCACGAGACGTGGCTTGGGATGGAGCCGCTCGTACGCGACATCGTCGCCGGACTCCTCGCCCCCACGGGCGTCGATTACAAGCTCGACTACCGCCGCGGCGTGCCGCCAGTCGTGAACGACGAACACTCGGTTCGGATCTTCGAAGAGGCGATTCGCGCGCTGGGTCCCGACGCACTTGCCGACACGCTGCAGTCGGGCGGCGGCGAAGACTTCTCGTGGTACCTCGAAGAAGCTCCGGGCGCCATGGGTCGACTGGGCGTCTGGAAGGGTGAAGGCCGCCGTTTCGACCTGCACCAGGCCGACCTTCAGATCGACGAACGTGCTCTCGAGGTCGGCGTCAAGGTTTTGGTGAACCTGGTGCTGGAGAGCGCTCGATAACTCGACTACTCGAGGCTGCCCGGACCGACGTTCCGGCTCGGTCGCGTGCGCAACCGGTGGATGTAGTCGTTCGGAGCCCCGGCCTTCTCGGCCGCGTCCGCCATCACACCGAGGTAGCGAGCGGAGGGCATCCCGACCTCATAGCCGTCGATGACGTACAGCCACGCGAGAACCGGGCCTTCGTACGTATCGATGCGGAGGCGAAGCTTTCGGTGAATGCCGAGCTCGGAGCCTTCCCAGCGGTCGAGGCGTTCTTCATCCTCGGTAGGGACGTCGTAGAGCACGACGAAGACCTTCGCGCCCTCCTCGGGCACCACGGTCGCCAGGGCGCCTTCCCAGCCGATGTCACCGCCTGCGAATGTCAAACGCCAGTCATGCAACCAACCCGTGCCCGCCATCGGTGAATGGGGGCAGCGTTTGAGCATCTGCTCGGGGTCCATGTTCGAGCCATAGGCTGCATACATCGGCACGTCGGTCAGACTAACTCACACGCGTCTCCTCAGGCCCCGCTCAGAACGTCCGAATGTGAGGAATCCCAGTCAGATTGCCGGATCCGCACCGTTACCGGGAGACTAGGACGGAGCGTAATTCGATAGAGCGCAGCGTGCGGAACCTTCTTGCAGTCGCCGCTCGCTCCCCGGAAGGAGAGCCCCATGCCGCGGATCGTCATCATCGGTGGAGGCCCGGCTGGATACGAAGCGGCTCTCGTTGCCGCGCTGCACGGCGCCCAGGTGACGGTCGTCGACTCCGATGGTCTCGGCGGCGCGTGCGTGCTGTGGGACTGCGTCCCGTCGAAGACGTTCATCGCCTCGACGAACATGCTCACGATTCTTCGTCGCGCGAAGAGCGTGGGCATCGACCTCGACATCTCGCAGGCCAAGGCCGAGGTGCCGAACATCAACCTCCGCGTCAAGCAGCTCGCCCAGGCGCAGTCCTCGGATGTGCGGAGTCGGCTCGAGTCCGTCGGCGTCCGGATTCTCGCGGGGTACGGGAGCTTCTGCGATTCCGCGATCGGCTTGGCCGCGCACAAGGTGTACGTGCAAAAGCATGACGGTACGGACGAGGTCGTCACGGCCGATGTCGTGCTGATTTCGACCGGCGCCTCGCCGCGTGTCCTTCCCGGCTCGGAACCCGACGGCGAGCGCATCCTGAACTGGCGTCAGCTGTACGACCTGACGGTGCAGCCGACGCACCTCGTCGTCGTCGGCTCGGGTGTCACCGGTGCCGAATTCGCTTCGGCCTATACCGAATTGGGTGTCAAGGTGACGCTGGTGTCCTCCCGCGACCGAGTGCTGCCGTACGAAGACGCGGACGCCGCACACGTGCTCGAGGAGGAGTTCGCCGAGCGCGGCATCGAACTCGTCAAGCATGCCCGTGCGGACAAGGTTCGGCGCACAGATGACGGCATCGTCGTCGAGCTTGCGGACGGCCGCACGGTCGAGGGATCGCACGCGCTCATGACGGTCGGTTCGGTCCCGAATACGCGCAGTCTCGGCCTGGAGCACGTCGGCATCGAACTCGACAAGGGCGGATTCCTCCGCGTCGACCGGGTCTCGCGGACAGCCGTCTCCGGCATTTACGCAGCCGGAGACTGTACCGGCCTGCTGCCGCTGGCATCGGTGGCCGCGATGCAGGGTCGTATCGCGATGTACCACGCTCTCGGTGAGGGAGTGCAGCCCATCAAGCTCAAGACCGTCGCCTCTGCGGTGTTCACGCGTCCGGAGCTCGCGACTGTCGGTGTCTCGCAGGCGGCCATCGACAACGGCGAGGTCGCCGCGCGTTCGGTGATGTTGCCGCTCAACACGAATCCGCGAGCGAAGATGTCCGGAATCCGTCGTGGTTTCGTCAAGGTGTTCTGCCGCCAGGCGACCGGAACCGTCATCGGCGGTGTCGTGGTGGCGCCAACGGCGTCCGAACTGATCCTCCCGATCGCCATGGCAGTGCAGAACAACCTGACGGTGACCGACCTGGCGCAGACATTCTCGGTCTACCCGTCCCTCAGCGGCTCGGTGGTCGAGGCTGCGCGCCTGCTCATGCGGCACGACGATCTCGACTGAACTTCGACAACCATTCGCGTCGGGTCCGATTGGTGTGAACCAGGCCTGCTAGTCTGGTCTTAGTTGCAGTCTTGGTACCCGGGTACTTTTCTCTACGTTTTCCTCGCCTGATGTCTTGGTGAGGACTCCTGTTGTTTACGATCCCGTCGCCCGCCCGGACAGGGAATCATCTCCGCGACCATCCTGTCCTGCGCCTTGTGGGATGGGGTCGGGCTCAAACAAGGGAGTAGGCATATGCCTGCCGGTACCGTCAAATGGTTCAACGTCGACAAGGGTTTCGGGTTCATCGCGCCCGACGACGGATCGTCTGACATCTTCGCCCACTACTCGGGTATCGCGGGTGGGGTCAAGGAACTAGCGGTTGGCCAGAAGGTCAGCTTTGATGTCGCAGCCGGTCGGCGAGGCCCTCAGGCTGAAAACATCGTCATTCACTGACGATGTCCCGTGCTTTCAAATACCTCGTTACAGGGGAGGTCGTGACGTGGCGAACCAACCAGGACCCACACACAGTCGGTGCATGACATGCTGGCGCATCCAGCCTGCCTATCGGATTACCGGCATGACCTGCCATGCGTGCCTTCGTGGCGAGGCTCTCGACAATTCAGACGAAGAGCCAAGTAAGGCAGAGTCGGCGACATGAGCCAGAGCTTCGACGGCGATCCGGTGGATGCCCACGAAGCCCGAGAACTGCGGCATCTCCTGTCCATTGAGATGGATCGAGTCCACGCCTTCATCGGAAAAATCGAGTCATCGATCCGGAATACGTCGTCGGTTCAGCATGCCCATTGGCTTCGCTCGCAGTCCGATCGGCAATCGACCGAACTGCGGCGACTCGGCCGGATGGCCGAAGCGCTGAAAAACAGATTCGGCCATTAGCCCGTTCCGTCGAGTCCCGCCAGTAATTGCTCGAACGGAGTCACGTCTCCGACGTCGTTTCCAGACCTGCGATCCTGCGCGGGTGTAAAGCCCGCGACCGACGTAGTGACCAGTGCGGATGCGAACTCACCCGCAGCGCGGTTGATTCGGTCGGTCAGACCGGTCGATCCGAAGTCCTCGGTTGCCGCGAAGACGCCGGTCGGAATGACGTTCGCACGCAGGTAGGTGAACAACGGGCGCATCGCGAAGTCCAGGACCAGCGAGTGCCGTGCGGTTCCGGCGGTGGCGGCGATCAGGACGGGGATGCCGTTGAGCGAATCCGGGTCCAGGATGTCGATGAACATCTTGAACAGCCCGCTGTAGCTCGCCGCGAACACCGGAGTCACCGCGATGATGCCGTCCGCCTGGGCGACGGCTTCCTTTGCCGCGCTGATTGCGGGCGTCGGGATACCGCCGGTGACCATGGCCTGGGCAAGCTCGGTCGCCAGCTCGCGAAGTTCGATGACGTCGTATTTGACGTCTTCGCCGCGGCCTGAGACGGCGGCCTCGACCGCCCCGCCGAGTTGATCGGCGAGGAGTCGGGTCGACGACGGAACCGACAGACCGGCGGTGATGACGACGACTTTGCGGGTCATGCGGTCACCTTCCCGGTGGCCGGCTGCACGAGCTTGTGTGCAGCATTGCCGATGAGCGTCTGGTGGGTCGGCGGGTCGCTCGGGACGTGGGCCGGACGCCGTGCCTCGAACTCCTTGCGGAGCACCGGAACAACCTGCGTTCCCAGAATCTCGATCTGCTCGAGCACCTTGTCGATCGGCAGTCCCGCGTGGTCGACGAGGAACAGTTGGCGCTGGTAGTCGCCGGCGTAGTCGGCGAACGACAGCGTCTTCTCGATGACCTGCTCCGGTGTGCCGACAGTCAGCGGCGTCATGTCCGTGAACTCCTCGAGCGACGGTCCGTGTCCGTAGACGGGCGCGTTGTCGAAGTACGGACGGAAGACCTTCTTGGCCTCCGCTTCGGTTTCCGCCATGAAGACCTGTCCGCCGAGGCCGACGACCGCCTGGTCGGCGGCACCGTGGCCGTAGTGCTCGAAGCGGCGCCGGTACAGATTCACCATCTGCTCGGTGTGCTCCCTGTTCCAGAAGATGTTGTTGTGGAAGAAGCCGTCACCGTAGAAGGCGGCCTGCTCGGCGATCTCGGGAGAGCGGATCGAGCCGTGCCACACGAACGGCGGAGTGCCGTCGAGGGGTGCCGGCGTTGAGGTGTAGCCCTGCAACGGCGTGCGGTACTTGCCCTGCCAGTTGACGACCTCTTCGCGCCATAGTTTGCGCAGCAAGTGGTAGTTCTCGATGGCCAACGGGATGCCGTCGCGGATGTCCTTGCCGAACCACGGGTAGACCGGTCCGGTGTTGCCTCGACCCATCATGAGGTCGACGCGACCGCCCGACAGATGCTGAAGCATCGCGAAGTCTTCCGCGATCTTGACTGGGTCGTTGGTGGTGATGAGTGTCGTCGCGGTCGAGAGCAGCAGCTTCTCGGTCTTCGCGGCGACCCAGCCGAGCATGGTCGTCGGCGATGATGCGACGAACGGCGGGTTGTGGTGCTCGCCGGTGGCGAAGACATCGAGACCGACTTCCTCGGCCTTGAGTGCCATGGCGACCATGTTCTGGATGCGCTCGCCCTCGGACGGTGCCTTACCTGTCGTGGGGTCGACGGTGACGTCGCTGACCGAGAAGATTCCGAACTGCATGTCACGACTCCTAGGAAGGTTGGTATGTCAACCTATTGAACCGAATCGCTCTCCGGGGTATTCCCGCGGGGGCGAGGCCCTCATCTGCCACCACTCTTAGCGACAACCAGCGACTCAGCGTCAAGCGGACGTACTCGGTGCAGCCCGAGCGCAATCCACCCCTCATGTTCGAGGGCTGGTGATCGACGGTTCGGTGCTCCACCGCCGTTCCTATCGAAATACTGACCTGAAGTGGCCAGGAGAGCACCGAATCGTTTCCGATCAGTCCGGCTTGCGGCCGAGCGCGCAGAACATTGTCACCGACATGTGCAGCTCACCCGAATGCGCGGCAGCTTGGAGTTCGGTCGCGAACCGCGCGGCCTGTTCGGTCGTGATGAAACCGGCTTGCTGTGCGGTGGACACGAACATCGGCAGCAGCATGCCGGTGACGATGTCCGCAGGCCAGATCAGAGCCTCCGAGCCCATGTCGGCGACCGTGAGTCCGGCCAGGACGACTTGACCGGAGAGACGCCGTCCGGAGTGCGGGTTCGGGGTCGCGGTCAGCATCGCTTCCATGCACAGCCGGGCGACCTCGGGATCACCTGGATGCACGATCGCGGTGGCCCAGTCGCTGTCGAGGAGCGTGAGGCGACCGCCGGGCTTGAGCACGCGCGCCATTTCATCGATTGCCCGCTGTGGCTGATCGAGGTGCTGCAGAACCCGCTCGCACCGAACGGCGTCGAACGTCCCGTCCTCGAACGGCAGTTCATAGGCATTGCCCGCGACGTAGCGAGTCCACTCGCGTGTGGTCGTGGTGCGCTGATCGGCGACCGCCCGAAGCTTGGGATTGGGCTCGACGCCGACCGCTTCGCCGGTCGGCCCGGTCAGTTCTGCCATCGCACGCACTTCTGAACCGGTGCCGGATCCGACGTCGAGCACCTTCTCGCCCGGCTGAACGGCGAGGGCCGCGTGCCCCCACTCGCGAAGGCGGGTCACGCCCACGACGCCGGCTTGGATATCGAGAATGTCGACCTGCATGGCGACCGCGGCATCGTCGGAAACGTCGGCGTCGAAGGTGATGGGCGGGTTCGTGTCAGTCATCATCAGTTCCAGTCGTAGGTGCGTTCGACGGCCTTGTTCCACTCGGCATACAGACGATCGCGCTCGGCGGCGGGCATGTTCGGCTCCCAGCGCTTGTCCTCGGCCCAGTTGGTTCGGATGTCATCCTCGCCCGACCAGAAGCCGACCGCCAGCCCAGCCGCATAAGCCGCGCCGAGCGCGGTCGTCTCGTTGACGACCGGCCGGATCACGGGCACGTCGAGGACGTCAGCTTGGAACTGCATGAGGGTCTCGTTGACGACCATTCCGCCATCGACCTTCAACGCTTTGAGTTCGACGCCGGAATCCTGCCGCATCGCTTCGAGAACCTCGCGGGTCTGGAATGCGGTCGCTTCGAGCACCGCTCGGCAGAGGTGTCCCTTGTTGATGAAGCGCGTCAGACCAGCGAAAACGCCGCGTGCGTCGGGGCGCCAGCGGGGTGCGAACAGGCCGGAGAATGCCGGCACGAAATACGCGCCCCCGTTGTCCGGGACGGACAGCGCGAGCGGCTCGATCTCGGCGGCGGTCTTGATGATGCCGAGGTTGTCGCGAAGCCACTGCACCAGTGAGCCGGTCACCGCGATCGAACCCTCGAGCGCATAGACCGCGGGTTGATCGCCGATCTGGTAGCAGACCGTCGTGAGCAGGCCATTCGCGCTGGCGACGGGCGTCGTGCCGGTGTTGAGCAGCATGAAGTTACCGGTGCCGTACGTGTTCTTCGCTTCGCCCGGGCTCAGGCATGCCTGGCCGAACGTCGCCGCCTGCTGGTCACCGAGGATTCCGGTGATCGGCACACCCTGGAGCGGGCCCTCGGCGACGACGCCGAATTCGCCGGACGAGCTTCGGATCTCCGGGAGCATCGACTCGGGGACGCCGATGGCCTCACAGAGCTCCGAATCCCATTGCAGCGTCTTGAGATCCATGAGGAGCGTGCGCGATGCGTTCGTCACGTCGGTGGCGTGCACCGCGCCGCCGGTGAGGTGCCACAGGACCCACGTGTCGATCGTGCCGAAACAGAGGTCTTTCCCTGCGGTATCGACGTTCTCGAGAATCCAGCGCGCCTTGGGTCCGGCGAAGTACGTCGACAGCGGGAGGCCCGTTTTCGCCTGGAATCGGCCCGGGCCGTCGTCGCCGGCGATCTTTGTGCAGATCTTGTCGGTGCGGGTGTCCTGCCAGACGATCGCGTTGTAGATCGGCTCACCGGTCGAGCGGTCCCAGACGACAGCGGTTTCGCGCTGGTTCGTGATGCCGACCGCGGCGATGTCGGCGCTGGTCAGACCCGTGATGTCGAGGACGCGGGCGATCACCGCATCGGTGTTCGCCCGAATCTCGTCCGGATTGTGCTCGACCCAACCGGCACGCGGGAAGATCTGCTCATGCTCGCGCTGGGCCGAGCCCAGGACTCGTCCGGATTGGTCGAAGATCATGCAGCGGGTAGACGTGGTGCCCTGGTCAATCGCGGCAACGAATTTCGGCTCGTCTGACTTTTTGTGCACGGTTGCATTCTGCACGGGGAGGGCTCAGCCGACGGGAAACTCTTCGGTCTTTCCATCGGGGTGAATTGCGAAGCGCCGAAGGTCGGCGCCGTGGTTCGGGTCGTCGGCCGGCCACGGCCAGCCGCCGAAGCCATCGTTCTGGTAGTCGCTGTAGGCCTTCTGGATTTCCGCCTTGGTGTTCATGACGAACGGCCCGTACTGGACGACCGGCTCACCGATCGGGCGGCCCTGCAGGATGAGGATCTCGGTGCCCGATCCGGCGTCGTCCACCGTCACCGGAATGTCCGCGCGGATCACGGCACCCTGGTCGGCTGCGACTTCCTCGCCGTCGATGATGACCGATCCGCCGTTGAACACATACAGGGTCCGCAAGGTGTCGGCGTACTTGGCGGTGGGCAGCTCCCACGAGGCGCCTTCGGCGAGTTGCGCGTGCCAGATCGCGACGTCCGAGGTCTTGCGCGCGGCCCACGAATGCGGTGGCGGCGGGGGTGCGGGGTGCCCAGGCGAGTATTCGCCAGCGACCACCGTGACCTCGACGGGCTTGCCCCACGGGTCCAGAAGCGTGTGCTTGGGGATCTCGTGGTCCCACAGCATCGAGTAATGCGCGGGCACCATCTTGTCCGAGGCGGGCAGGTTGATCCAGATCTGGAAGAACTCGATCTTGTTGTGCTCGTCCTTCTTTAACAGCGGAAGCATCTCGGCATGCGTGATGCCAGATCCGGCAGTCATCCACTGGACGTCGCCTCGACCGAAGCGGGCGGCGCCGCCGAGGGAGTCAGCGTGGTCGATGAAGCCGGTGCGGGCGAACGTCACGGTCTCGAATCCGCGGTGCGGGTGCTGGGGAAATCCCGGGACCTGCGAACCGTGGTACATCGACCAGCCGTCTTTGGCGGAGAAATCCTGGCCGATATTGCGACCGACGAGCGGTGCGCAGGGGCCGAGTTCTTCGTCGCCCTCGGGATAGTCGTCGTCGTGATGCACACAGAAGAGGAAAGGGTCGATCGTCTGCCACGGCCGGGACAGATTGACCTTCTCGATGATCGCGCCTTCACCTGCGGACATGCCCCCACCTTAGTGCCGACGTCCACACATCAGCCCACCGGAACATCTAGCCTGGGGATACCTGAGGGGGAGGTGCACCGATGCCCATGATGCCGGGCTCCCAAGTACTTGGTCCGATGCAGCGCGAGCTGGCATGGGAGCAACTGCAGAAGCAGAACTTCGACGTGATCGTCATCGGTGGGGGTGTCGTCGGCAGTGGTATCGCGCTCGACGCCGCAACCCGAGGCCTACGTGTTGCATTGGTCGAGGCGCGCGATCTCGCGTCGGGCACGTCGTCGCGATCGTCGAAGATGTTCCACGGCGGTCTGCGGTACCTCGAGATGGCCGAATTCGGCTTGGTCCGCGAGGCGCTCAAAGAGCGTGAGCTGAGTCTGAATTCGCTCGCCCCGCACCTCGTGAAGCCCCTCCCGATCCTGTTCCCGCTGACCCACTACGGCTGGGAGCGACCGTACGTCGGTGCCGGCCTGGAGCTGTACGACCGCATGGGTGGCGCGAAATCCGTTCCGCGGCACAAGCATCTGACTCGCAGCGGCGCCTTGCGTCTGGCGCCCGCACTGCGCCGCGATGCGCTCGTCGGCGCGATTCGATTCTTCGACACGGTCGTCGACGATGCCCGCCACACCATGACGGTCGCCCGCACGGCGGCGTACTACGGCGCCATCGTCCGGACGTCCACGCAGGTCGTCGGCTTCCTGCGCGAGGACGATCGCGTCTGCGGTGTTCGGGTCCGGGACTCCGAAGACGGCCGAACCGCCGAGATTCGGGGACACGTCGTCATCAACGCGACGGGCGTGTGGACCGACGAGATTCAGGCGCTGTCGCGGCAGCGCGGGCGGTTCCGCGTGCGTGCGTCCAAAGGCGTGCACATCGTCGTGCCCCGCGACCGGATTCCCAGCGAGGTCGCGATCATCCTGCGCACCGCGACGTCGGTGCTGTTCCTCATCCCGTGGGGGACGCACTGGATCATCGGCACGACCGACACGGACTGGAATCTCGACCTCGCGCATCCCGCCGCGACCCGCAAGGACATCGACTACATCCTCGACCACGTCAACCGTGTTCTGGTGACGCCGCTGACGCACACGGACATCGACGGCGTCTACGCCGGACTTCGCCCATTGCTCGCCGGAGAAAGCGAAATGACGTCGAAGCTGTCGCGTGAACACGCGGTCGCTCGGGTCGCGCCGGGGCTGGTCGCCATCGCCGGTGGCAAGTACACGACGTACCGGGTGATGGCCCAGGACGCCGTCGATGCGGCCGTCGAAGACATTCCGGCTCGCGTTGCCGACTCGATCACCGAAAAGGTCCCGCTGCTCGGTGCCGAAGGCTACTTCGCGCTGGTCAACCAGGTGCCGCACCTCGCCGAGCTGTACAACCTCCACCCGTACCGGATCAAGCATCTGCTCGAGCGCTACGGCTCGATGATCGATGAAGTCCTCGAACTGGCGGTCGACAAACCGGAGTTGCTGCAGCCGCTCACCGACGCGCCGTCGTACCTGCAGGTCGAGATCGTCTACGCGGCGCTCGCGGAAGGCGCGCTGCACCTCGAGGACGTCCTCGCGCGACGCACGCGCATCGCGATCGAGTACGCGCACCGCGGCAGCAACTGTGCCGAACAGGTCGCTCAGCTGGTCGCTCCGGTTCTCGGCTGGGACGCCGAAGACATCGAACGCGAAGTCGACCTGTACTACGCGCGGGTGAAGGCCGAGATCAAGTCCCAGGCGAAGCCCGATGATGAATCTGCGGACGCGCTGCGGTCATCGGCTCCGGAGTCGCGGCGCCAGATCCTCGAGCCTGTTCCGATCGGACGGTGACCGCATGCCCCCGAAGCGTCTGATTCCGGCGGCAGTGACCGGACTGATCAACAGTCCAGTGGTCAACACCGTGATGCGACCGCTCGCGCGGTTCGTTCCGGGCCTGGGGATCGTGATTCACCGCGGCCGCAAGACGGGACGTGAATTCCGCACTCCGGTCACGATGATCTTCAACGGCGGGCGGGTCATCGTGCCGCTCGCGCACGGCGAGGGCGTGAATTGGGTGCGCAACGTAATGGCGACCGGCGTGGCTGAAGTCGAACAACTCGGACGTCGCCGAACGATCAGCAACCCGCGAGTCGTGGATTCGAGTTCGAGTGAACAGCTTCCGCTGGTGTTCCGGGTGGCCTCCCGGGGGCTGCGGTTCTTCGTCGCCGACATCTGAGCCGTCTACAACGCCGCCGGTGACTCCGCGTCGTTGACCAGCAGTTTCGGCTGGCCCGACCCGTCCGCCGGGGTGGACCAGACCGAGGGATTGCCGCTGGAGTCGCGGACGGTGTAGCCGATCGTGCGGTCGTCGAGCCACGCCGCTTGGTCGTCGATGCTGCGGGTCTCCGCGAGGTGCGTGACGCGCAGGGTGGCGAGGTCGAGCACCGACAGCCTCCACCCAGCGGCCGGGTCGCCGTCGAGGGCCTGCTTGAAGGCGATGCGCTTTCCATCGGGGGACAACGACGGGCACTCGACGTTCGTCGCGATCGTGTGCACTGTGCCTGCGGCGAAGTCGCCCTCGACGAGGTAGCGCACGCCATTCGTCGACATGGTGGCGTAGAAGCGGTTGTCGTCCGCGGCGAACGTGACGCCCCAGAAGTTCACGTCGATCGCCCGATAGGGCTGGCCGTCGAGCGTGATGTCGAACGCTTCCAAGCTCTGCACCTGGGCACCCGACTTCGTGTCCAGAATTCCGGTCCGCGTCGAGAAATTGCTCGTCGTGTACGACTCTCCGGCGATGAACGTCGTCCACGACACCATCCGGCCGGAGGTCGAGACGCGCGCGCGGTTGGGCAGTCCCGGCAGGGGAAACGACGTCGTGTCTTTGAGGTCGCGGTCGAGGACGTGGAGCGAGTAGGTCCACGCCGAATCCTGACGAAGGCACACACCCGTCCCGGCCGCGGCATAGACCCGATTGCACGAGAGCGCAGACACCTGGCGTGGACCGTTCGGGTCGGCAGCTGACACTGTCGCGAGATGCCGCTGGGTCACCACGAGCAGCTGGTCGGGCGCCAGCGATATTGAAGCTCCGGGCGCGACGCGCGATTCGGTCGGACGGACCCAGATCGCGTATCCGATCGCGATGCCGATGAGCAGCACCGCGGCAGCTATCGCGAGGACCGGTCGAATCCGACGTCGAGTCATCAGGAGACCCGTCGACGAAGGAGAACAGCCGACATTCCGATGGTGATCGCAACCGCCGCGGCCGCGACCTGGCAGGCGTGGACGGCGCCCCACAGCTGCCATGCCAAGCCGAACGCCACCGAAGACACGAGGTAACACAGTGCCTGGGCGGTCTGGATCATCGCGATGCCGGTCGTGCGCATCCCCTCCGGAAGCACCGGTCCGGCGAGGGCCATGAGGACGCCGTCGGTCGCGGCGTAGAAGACCCCGTGCAGGAAGAGCGTGGCGACGAGCATCGGCCAGCCCGTCACCGGCCCGAAGAGCATCAAATAGACGAGGGCGAGCGCGACGTAACCGCTCAGCATCATGCGCACCCGGCCGAACCGGTCCGCCAAGGCCCCGAATGGTGCGGCGAGCAGCAGATAGACGAGGTTCGTGCCGACCGCGAGAAGTGGGAACCAGGCGATGCTGAGGTCTTCGCGCTTCTGCAGCAAGAGGTAGACGAAGCCGTCGCCCACGGTGACGAGTCCCAGCAGGCTGGCCGCCAGAATGATCCGACGTACTGCCGGGTCGCCGACGAGCTCGCGGAACGAGCGCAGCGACACCGTGCCGCTCGGTGCGAGCGGATTGCGCTGGTCCCGGACGTAGAGACCGAGCAGGACCACGGCCAGGGTCGCGATGCAGAAGCTGGCGACGAAGACAGCGTCGAAGGACTGGCCGCTCATCGCCAGAACCCCGAGCGCGACGAGGGGCCCCAGGAAGGCTCCGGCGCTGTCCATCGCACGGTGCACGCCGAACGCGCGGCCGAGGCTGCCGGGTGGCGACGACAGGGTGATCAACGCGTCGCGAGGGGCGCTTCGAAGCCCTTTTCCAGCCCGGTCGAACGCGATCACCGCTCCGATGCCCGCCGCCGACGGTCCGACGAGCAGCAGCGCCGGTTTCATCAGGGCGGAGGTCGCGTAACCGACCCCGGCGACGAGCTTGCGGTGCTGAGTTCGGTCTGCGATAAAGCCACCGACGATTCGCAGGAGCGCGGTTGCTCCGGTGTATAGCCCATCGAGGACGCCGTAGGCGGCGGGTGAAAGGTGTAGTCCCACTACGAGATACACCGGCAGAATCGCGGTCACCATCTCCGAGGAGATGTCGGTGACGAGGCTGACGGCGCCGAGGGCGAAGACGTTTGCCGCCACTCGACTGTGGACGCGACCCCCGTTTGCGGAGACCGGTCGCGACACCGTCGACAGGTACACGAGAAGCACCCTAAGCCAATCGCGAGGTGTTTTTCTCGGGCCGCGCCCGGTGTGGGTCACGTAATTGCAGGTCAAAGCATCGTAGGCTCCGACCCGGCGGTGAACCCCATGGGCGTCGAGCCCGATTGGAGCTACCAACCCATGCCGGCTCGGAACACCCGGGTCGCTAGCGGAGTCGCGATCGCCGCGGTAACCGCAGTGGCCGGAACAATGCTCGTCGTCGAAAGCCCAAGCGCTTCGGCGGCGACGACGACGCTCACCCCAACCGCAGACACCTACGTCGACAGCCTTCTTCCGACGACGAACTACGGGGCTTCGACTCGCCTCAGTGTCGTCCAGCCGTCGAGCTTGTTGGGATCGTTGGCGCCCGCCCAAGAGATCAAGAACCTCTTCCTGAAGTTCGATCTGTCGGCCGTGGCGGGCCCGATCACCAGCGCGAAGTTGCGTCTCCATGTTGCTGACGACGACAGCGCCAGTAGCGCCAGCGGTGGCACCTTCACGTTGATGAGCGATAAGAACTGGAGCCCGGCCGGGGTCACATATGACAACCAGCCAGCCGTGGCCGGTGCGCCGCTCGGCACGTTGGGTCAGGTCACGCGCAATACCTGGGTCGAACTCGATCTCACGGGCAAGGTCACCCCGGGTGCGGTGATCAGTATCGGAGGCTCGTCCACCAGTAGCGACGGTGCCGACTACGACTCGAAGGAAAGCGGTGCTAACGCGCCGCAGTTGGTGATCAACACCGCTGCTGCAGCCCAGACCGTCCCGGCCGCGGCGACGACCGCTCCGGCGACGACCACTGCAGCGACGACCACTGCAGCGACGACAGCACAGAATCCGCCTCCAGCTCCGACCGCGACCGACCCCGTGCTCGTCGGTGCGGGCGATATCGCCGACGGCGGGAACGGTGCCTCCCTGACCGCCGCGCTGATCAAGGGGATGCCGAGTGCGACCGTGTTCACCGCGGGCGACAACGCTTATGACAGCGGATCGATGAACAACTACAACTCAAACTACGAACCGACGTGGGGAGCGTTCAAAGCACGTACCCGCCCGGCACCCGGCAACCATGAATACGAGACCTCGGGCGCCGCGGGTTACTACCAGTACTTCGGATCGCAGGCGGGCCCGTCAGGTCAGGGGTACTACTCCTACGATCTCGGCAACTGGCACATCGTGTCGCTCAACTCCGAGGTGAACATGAACGCCGGTTCGGCACAGGAGACCTGGTTGCGGTCCGACCTGGCCGCGTCCAAGAAGTCGTGCACGCTGGCCTACTGGCATGAACCGCTGTTCACCTCGGGAGCCAACCACGCACCGAACCGGGCGACGCGGCCTCTCTACCAGGCACTTTACGACGCGAACGCCGACGTCGTGGTGACCGGCCACAACCACCAGTACGAGCGGTTCGCGCCGCAGGATCCGAATGGTGGGGCGGACAACGCGAAGGGCATCGTTCAATTCGTCGCCGGCACGGGAGGCGCGGGCTTCTATCAGTTCGGGACCATTCAGGCGAACAGTGTGGCTCGCAACAGCGACACGAACGGCGTCCTGAAGTTCACGCTGCGGGCAAACAGCGCCGACTACGCGTTCGTTCCGGCGGCGGGGAAGTCGTTCAACGACAGCGGAACGATCACCTGTCACTAGGCCGTTTCTGGCCTAGTTGTACGGCACGATCCGCTGCCGCTTGCTCAGCCGGATCTTCTTCAGCGGGTGCATGATCCCGAGGTGTGCGGTGTCGCTCGAGATGTCAGTGGTCGTCCCCACGATCGTCGTGGTGGTGCCCAGAATGCCCAACACGGAGTTGGTGACCTGCGTCAGATGCGACGGCAGCACCAGTAGCGACAGCATGAACTCGAGCACGAAACGCGCCAGGATCACCAGGGTGACGAACAGTGCCGGCGTGATCAGGAATGACGTGATGATGCCGACGGTGGTCGAATGCCAGAAGGCGACGACGTCGAGAAGAATGCAGCCTGCTCCGGACAGAATGGTCACCGCCACGTAGGCGAGTGGCGCCATCCGGACGGCGTTGATCTTCCGGAACCGCACGTCGAAAAGACCGATGAAGACCCCGTCGGACTCACCCTCGTGCAGCACGTTCGGCACGCTGTTCATCGGAATGTCCAGCACGTCATCGTCATCGTCGGGTTGATCGACTGGCTCACTCATGGGCACTCCAAATGTCGCGATCGCCGGCGCTTCGGCGATCAGCGGTAGGGCAAGTATTCACCTGGGCATGCAATCAGCGCTGACACTTCGGGCAGAACCACACGTGCCGCTGATTGGCTGGATCGTCCGAAAGCGCCTGCGACTCGATGCCGGAACCGCAACGGCGGCAGGGCATTCGGCTTCGTTGATAGGCCCGCGGTCGCCACGGTGGCTGGTGGGTCGCCGACATGAGAACGTCGTGCGCATTGTTGACGAGGGCCGGTAGGTCGTCCACTTCTCCGACCGGGGTGCGCGGATCGACACGCGAAACCCAGCAGATCTCGCTGCGGTAGATGTTGCCGATTCCGGCGAGATTCGTCTGGTCGAGAAGGGCCAGTCCGAGCGGCCGCGCCGGATCGCTCAAGAGCCTGCGCGCAGCCTCATCGGGATCCCAGTCAGCGCCGAGAAGATCGGGGCCGAGATGGCCGACCACGTCTTCTTCCTTGGCCCGCGGAAGGACCTCGACGATCCCGAGCGCGAAGCCAACAGCCTCGTGCCCCTCCGCCGCGAGAATGAGGCGCGCTTGATGTGCCGGCCGATTCCAGCGTTGGCCAGGCGTGAACACCCGCCAGACGCCTTCCATCTTGAGATGCGTGTGCACGGTGACATCGCCGATGCGGGTCAGCAGGTGCTTGCCGCGACTCACGGTCTCGTCGACCGTGCGGCCCCGCAGGTCCAGCGTCGCGTAGCGGGGGACCCGGAAGTCGCTCTTGGTCAACGTCTTTCCGGCAAGCGCGCGATTCAGTCGGGCGGCGGCATGCCAGACGACATCACCCTCCGGCATCACATGCTCCGCAACCGAAGACCGCGCGGTGTCGCGGCGAACCCGGCGTCGACCAGTAGCGACGACAGTGCGCTCTCGTGGGTGCTGATGCCGTCAATGCGCTCGACGACGAGTTTGTCGACCCGCCGTTTCTTCACCAGTTCCGTCAAGGCGGCCGCCGCGGGCAGGAGAAGTTCGGCATCCTCGGTGAACGTCAGCATCGTCTTGCCGCCGCGCTCCAGATAGAGCACGAGGTTGCCGTTGGCGAGAACGACCATCGAACCCGCTTTGCGTCCGGGACGGTGTCCTTCGAGTTGCGGCCAAGACAGCGCGGCACCGAACGGATTCGCCGGATCGGCCGCAGCGAGTACGACGGCGCTGGACTCCTCTGACCCGCGCAAGCGATCGACCGCGTTCGCCGTTGCGAACTGCGCGCCGCCGAGCCCATTGACGAAGTAGCCACGACGGCATCGGCCGCGGTCCTCGAACTCCGTGAGCACCTTGTACATGAGGGCGAACCCGCCGGTCACCCCCTCGGCGGCAACCGCGCCTTTCGTGAGGACGCCGTATCGCTCGAGCAGCAGTTCGGCGATCGACTGTGCGCGACGAGTCGGGTCCGATTCCGGAGCCGGCAGAAGGGACCATCGGCCGCCGACGGTCGGCGGTCCGGTCCGGGTCGGGAGGGCGGCGCGCGGGATCCGCGTGCCTCGACGGATGGGCTGACGGTGCGACGTCGGCGTTTTGCCCGCCATCTTCGCGCGCACCGGATTGAACGTGTCGCCGGTGACGAGTCCCGCCCAGACGAGCTCCCACAATGCCGTGACCAGGGCATTGTCGTCGGTCATGCCTAGGGAGTCCGACAGGTGCCGGAAGAAGTACCCGCCGCCGCTGGACAGCGTCTCGATAATCCGCGCCTGCGTCTCGGACAGGTCGATCGCGGCTGGTTCACCGAGGGTCACCGGGACCTGATCGGCAAGGTGGAGACGAATCCAGCCGTCAGTTTCGGTGATCGAGCCACTGCCCGACCACACGACCTCACCGGAGGACATGAGCTCGTCGAGCATCGCGGGTGAGTAGTCGCGAACGCGGCTCGACAGGACGAGCGGTTCCAGCGCGGACGCCGGAATCGGTACGCCGGCAAGCTGTTCGATCACTGCGGCCACGCCGTCGACGCCGCGCAGGTTCTCGCCGACGTATTGCCACGCGGGCAGGAACCGAACGAGTGCTTCCTGTGCAACGGGCTCGACCTCAGCGCGCGCCGCCGCGAGGCTGCGGCGACGGAGCCGCTTGAGAACTTCGCCATCGCACCACTCGCTACCGGCCGCGCCGGGGCGGAACTCGCCTTCGACGATGCGCTTCTCGCCGGCCAGTCTGCGCAGAATCGGAGCGACGACGGCCGGTCCGAGCGCGAACCGGGCGGCCACGTCGGTGGTGGTGAATGGTCCGTGCGTGCGCGCGAATCGGCTGATCAGGTCGGTCAGCGGATCTGCGACCGGATCGAGGAAGGCGTGGGGAGTACCGACCGGCAGCGGGACGCCGAGCGCGTCGCGGAGTCGACTCGCATCCTCGACGGCGGTCCACCAGCGAGTGCCGGCGTACGACACTTCGATGACGCGCCGCTGGCGAGCGAGTTCCGCCAGCCACGGACCGGATGGCTCCGTCGAGCGTTCGGAAATCTCCTCCAGCGTCATCGGCCCGAGCACCCGGACGAGATCGGCGACTCCTTCCGCGTCGCGAGCCTTCCGGTCGTCGGCGAGGCGCTGCAGTTGCGCCTCGACCTCGGCGACGACGTTCGGATCGAGTAATTCCCGCAGCTCGACCCGGCCGAGAAGCTCTGCGAGCAACGCCGTGTCGAGTGAGAGTGCTGCAGCCCGACGTTCGGCGAGCGGATTGTCGCCTTCGTACATGAACGTGCCGACATAGTCGAAGAGCAGCGACTTCGCATACGGCGACGGGGTCGGCGTCTCGACCTCGACGAGGCGGACCTTCCGTTGCTCGATGCGGGACATCAGCGAGGTCAGCGCGGGGAGGTCGTAGACGTCCTTGAGGCACTCGCGGACGGTCTCGTGCAGGATCGGGAAGTCCGGGTATTTGCGCGCCACATCGAGCAACTGCGCCGCCCGCTGACGCTGCTGCCAGAGAGGCGCTCGCTTGCCCGGATCGCGCCGCGGAAGCAGGAGTGCGCGAGCTGCGCACTCGCGGAAGCGAGACGCGAAAAGCGCTGAGGCCCCGACTTGTTCGGTGACGATCGCATCGATCTCGTCGGCCGAGAACAAGAACAGATCGGCGCCCGGGGGACGGTCGGACGTGTCCGGGAGCCGAACGACGATGCCGTCGTCGGAGGCGGTCGGTGCCATGTCGATGCCGAGGCTGTCGCGGAGGCGGGCGCCCACGGCCAAGGCCCAGGGCGCGTGAACGGCAAGGCCCAGTGGCGAGTGCAGGATGAGGCGCCAGTCGCCGAGTTCGTCGCGGAATCGCTCGACGATGAACGTGCGGTCCGACGGCACGTGACCGGTCGATTCCCGCTGCTCATCGATGAGAGCCAGAAGGTTCCCGACGGCGTTCTGGTCGAGGCCGGCGGACAGTGCCTGAGCCTCGATGTCGATGCGGTCCTGACGAACGAATGCACCCAGCGCAGCGCCGAGTTCAGCAGGTCGGCCAAGGCCGTCGCCGTGCCAGAACGGCAGGCGACCGGGGAGCCCGGGGGCCGGACTCACGAGCACGCGATCGTGAGTGATCTCCTCGATGCGCCAACTCGTCGCGCCCAACGCGAACACGTCGCTGACCCGCGATTCGTAGACCATCTCCTCGTCGAGTTCGCCGATGCGGCCGTTGTTGTCGCCGACGAGATAGACGGCAAACATGCCGCGGTCCGGAATCGCACCACCGGACGTGACCGCGAGACGCTGCGCGCCGGGCCGGCCGGTGAGCGTGCCGTTGTCGCGATCCCAAACGATCCGCGGTCGCAACTCGGCGAAGTCGCTCGACGGGTACTTGCCGGACAGCAGGTCCAGTGTCGCGTCGTAGGCGCTTCGGGGGAGCGTGGCGAAGCTGCCCGTCGACCGGACGACCTCGAACCACTCGTCGACGTCGAGCTCATCGAGGGCGGCCGCGGCCACGGTGTGCTGCGCGAGGATGTCGAGCGGATTCGTGGGGATGGCCAGCGCCTCGATCTTCCCGGCGGTCATCCGCATCGAGGTGACGGCGCAATGCAGCACGTCCGCGCGATGCTTCGGGAACAGGACGCCCCGCGACACCTCGCCGACCTGGTGGCCCGCGCGCCCGACACGCTGAAGCCCGCTGGCGACCGACGGCGGCGCCTCGACCTGCACCACCAGATCAACCGCACCCATGTCGATGCCCAGCTCCAGGCTTGAAGTCGCCACCACACACCGCAGTCGACCGCGTTTGAGGTCGTCCTCGATGATCGCGCGCTGTTCCTTGCTGACCGAACCGTGGTGGGCGCGCGCGAGCGTGTCGGTGGCGCCGGTTTCGGCATAGACCTCGTTCAACCGAGCCGTCAGTCGCTCCGCCAAGCGCCGTGAGTTGGCGAAAACGATCGACGACTGGTGCTCGGTGACGAGCGAGACGATGTTTTCCTCTACGTGCGGCCAGATCGAGCCCTCGGGATTGTCGAGGTCGGTCATGTCCGGCACCGGGACACGGACCGTGAGATCGAACGTCTTGGGCGCGGGCGGCCGGACGATCGTGATCGGTGCGGAGCCGGTGAGGAATCGGCCGACTTCGGCAGCTGGCTCGACGGTTGCGGACAGGCCGATCCGTTGGGCCGGGCGATCCATCAGCTGATCGAGGCGGGCCAGCGAAACTGCCAGGTGTGAGCCACGTTTCGTGCCCGCGACGGCGTGGACCTCGTCGACGATGACCGTCCGTACCGAGCGCAGGGTCTCGCGGGCGTTCGACGTCAGCATGAGGAACAACGACTCGGGCGTGGTGATGAGGATGTCCGGCGGATTCCGGACCAGTCGGCTGCGGGTTGCCGAATCGGTGTCGCCGGACCGCACGCCGACCGTGATGTTCGGGATCTCGGTGCCGATGCGTTTCGCGGTCTGGGTGATGCCCACCAGTGGTGACCGCAGGTTGCGTTCGACGTCGACCGCGAGGGCCTTCAGCGGCGAGATGTAGAGAACCTGGGTGCCCTCGGCTGAGCGTTCTCCACGCGCGAGTTGGTCGATCGCCCACAGAAAGGCCGATAGCGTCTTTCCGGAGCCGGTCGGGGCGATGACCAGCGTGTGATCGCCCGCCGAGATCGACTTCCAGGCACCGAGTTGCGCGGCCGTTGCGCCGGGGAAGGCGCCCGTGAACCATTCACGGGTCGGCGTGGAGAATTCGGTGAGCACATCCCCATTGTGGTCGGACCACTGACAAGTGCGGCGAGTACCTCGGCACTGTCCGGCCGAGGTCAGAGCCCAGCCGGATCGGAGTTGCGAAGATGCCCACTCGACGGGACCTACTCGACGTCGTACAACACGACTCGACGCTGCATGTTTGGCTCAACCGGCCCGAAGCGCGGAACGCGCTCGACGGCGCGATGCTCGACGAGATCGCTGCGCTGTTTTCGAGTCTGCAGACGCGGTTTGACGTCAAGGTCGTGGTTTTGGGTGGCCGTGGCCCATTGTTCTGTGCCGGCGCGGACCGGCGCAACCCGCCTGGGCGCGGCGGCCGAACCGAGCGGGAGCGCAGGTGGGAAGCACAAGTGGGGAGGAGAGCGATCGAGGCGATTCAGGACTGCGATGTCCTCACGATTGCCCGAGTTCATGGGCACGCCATCGGCGGTGGAGCTGCCCTCGCGCTGGCGTGTGACTTCCGGGTGGGAAGCGAGGATTCGCGGATCCGCATCCCGGAGGTCGAACTTGGCATGCCCTTGGCGTGGGGCGTCCTACCGCGGCTGATCAGCGAGATCGGAATGGCTCGCGCGCGGGAACTGGTGCTCTTGTGCGGCGAGGTGCCGGCTGCGCGAGCCGAGCAGCTCGCGCTGCTGCACCGCGTGGTTCCGGCCGATGAGCTCGACAACACGATCGACGAAATCGCCGCCCAACTCGCGGATCGACCGGAGTATGCGGTTGCCGCTACCAAGAGCCAGTTCCGGGCCTACGCACAGGCGCGCCGCATGGGCGAATTCGATGAAGGGGACGGCGAACTCTGGATCAATGGGTTGGCCAGTGACCGAGCCAGAGAAGTGTTTGATCAGTGAGCCCCACCGTGGTGGAACTTCTGCGATCTCGTCGCGCGGGAACTCGCGACGGTCATCGACTGGTCCTGGTCGTGGAGGGTGGCGCGAGCCGCGGCGTCTATTCCAGCGGAATGGTGCTGGCCCTCGAAGAACTCGGTCTCTCCGGTGTTTTCGACGCGGTTTACGGCACGTCGGCAGGTGCCCTGAACGGCGCCTGGTTGTTGTGCGGCCGCGCACGTTCGGCCATGCAGGCGTGGTCGGACACCACGATCATGCGGCGGCTCATCGACCCCAAACGGCTGCTGCGGGGAGGGGTTCTGTTCGACACCGACTACCTCGTCCGGGACGTGTACGACGGGTCGGTCCCGATGGATTTCCCAGCGATTCTCAACAATGTGACGTCGTTTCATCCGATCGCGACGGATGCCCGCACTGGTGTTTCGGTCGACTTGCACCCGCACATCGTCGACAAGCGATCGCTCATGACGGCGATGCGAGCCACGTGCAATATTCCGATCCTGGCCGGCCCGCCGGTCGAGCTCGGCGGAGTGCACTACCTCGACGGCGGCATCGCCGAACCGCTTCCGATCCGGACTGCCTTGGCGCACGGCGCGACTCGCGTCGTGGTGCTGCGCACGCGGCAGGCTTCGGAGCAGCGAGTCGGCGATCCGCGGCTACAGAGCGCCATTGGTGGTGCGTTCATCCGGATGGTCGCGCCCGGTGCCGTGGCGGCCTGGAACAAGAGAATCGAATCCGAAGCTGCCGACGAACAACTTCTTGCCGACCTCAGCAACGACGCAGTTCTACGGTTCCGGCCGCCCGAGGGTTCGCCGCGCGTTGACCGGTCCGAGAGGAACGGTGCAACTCTCGCGCGGGCACTCGAAATCGGCCGGCAGACGGTGCACACTCACTTGGCTGAGGTGATCGCCAGCTAAGCCACGCGAGATCAAACAATCGACGTGGCGAACTGACGATCTCTGCATCTAGTGACTCTCAGCTTGGTCACAGAACGGTGCGATTCCGGTGCCAGCTTGCGCGGCAACCCCAGATGACCCGTTTGTACCGGTATAGCTAAGTTGTCGAAATTACGCCAGACCCGACGCAGAGAAATTGGTCGATCTGGCGAGACTCGACAGGACGGCGTAGGTGTCCCCACACCTGTTTTTGTGATCTACCCTTTCGCCGGGCCACGAGTTATTGCCCTGGGGTGAAGGAGGAGGCTTGAAGCGAACCGACGCAGATCGCGTTGAGTCGGTTTCGGCAGACAGCGCAACCCTTCCGGTCCTCGAGGTACCAGACCATCTGGACCTCGAGCGATTTGCCCTGACACATGCCCAGACCGAACTGTGGATCGCGCAGCAGCTCCATCCCTCGGTTCCCATGGTCATCGCGATGTATGCCGACATCCGCGGAGAGATCGAACCGAACCTGTTGATGCGGGCCTGCGACCAGGCCGGCCGCGAACTCGGTTCTCCCTTCGTCCGATTCGGCGTCGACGATGGCGTTCCGTACCAGTACGTCGACCGCTCGGGCACGATGTGGCTGCCGCTCGAAGACCTCAGCATGCATCCAGATCCGATGGCGCCGGCGATCGAGTGGATGGAACGCGACTCGATCGCGCACATCGACCTCGTCAACGACCGCGTCACGGTCACCAAACTCTTCCGGTTGAGCGCCACGCGCCACCTGCTCTATTCGCGCAGCCATCACGTCGCCCTCGACGGCGTCGGCGCGATGAACATGCTCGTGCGCACGTCGGAGCTCTACGACGCGCGGATCGCCGGTCAGCCCGACCCGGAGGACCGAACCGTTCCGCTGACCGAGATCGGGCCGGTCGAGGACCGCTACCGCTCGTCGCAGCGATTCGTCGACGACGGCGAATTCTGGCGACGCGAAGTCTCCGACCTCGGCCACGTCACGAGTCTCGCGGACCACGATGCCGCGCCCGCGCCGCGTCCACGCCATGTCGGTGCGGTGCTGCCGGCGTCGACCGCGGCCCGTCTCGCCGAAGCTCGCCAGCGCTACCGCGCCAGTTTCCCCGAACTCGTCGTCGCGGCCCTCACGGGATTCCTGGCACGCATGACGAGCGACGAGGACATCACCTTCTCGCTGCCGGTCGCCTGCCGGAATACCGCCGCCTTGCGCCGTTCGGCGGGCAGCGTGTCGAACGTCGTGCCGTTGCGCCTGCGTTCGGTCCAGCAGACGAATGTCGAAGACCTCATCGCACAGGTCCGTACGAAGATGGTGGGTGCCGTTCGGCATCAGCTCTACCGATACAGCGATATCCAGCGTCAGCGTGGCCATGAGATGGTCGCACGGGGCGGTCTGGGTCCGGTGATCAACGTTCTGGGCTACGTCGAGCCGATGCGGTTCGGCGCGGCGGTCGGTCAAGCGAATCTGATGTCGCTCGGACCGGTCGAGGACATTCTCGTCAACGGTTACCAGCTCGGTGCGGATGAGAAGTCCGCGAGCATCGACTTCCAGGCCAACCCGGCGCTCTACAGCAGCGAGCGGATCGCCGAGCACCACGCGGCATTCCTCCAGTTCTTCGATCAGTTCCTGCAGGCCGAGCCCACGCGTGCGATCCGCGACATCGAACTTCCGGGTTCCGCCGCGCCCGAGCCGATCCCCGTGCTCAGGGCCGACGAGATCGGCCGCACCCTGCCGGAGTTGCTCCGCAGCGGTATGCGTCCGGACGCCGCCGCCATCTCGGACGACACCCGCACGCTGACGTACCGCGACCTCGACGAACGGTCGTCGCAGCTGGCCCGCGAACTGATCAGTGCCGGAGCCGGTCCGGGTGAGTTCGTGGCGATCGCCCTCCCGCGCTCGATCGAATCGGTGCTGGCGGTGTGGGCGGTCGCGAAAACGGGCGCCGGCTTCGTGACGCTCGACCTCGCCAACCCGTCTTCGCGTCTGGGATGGGTACTCGAGGATTCCCACGCTCGCTTCGGCATCACCGATGCGCGTCATCTGGCTCCGCTCCCGGAGTCGCACGTCGACTGGCTGGTCCTCGACGACCCGGCCACGGCCCGCTCGATCTCGCGTCGGGACTCGTCGCCGGTCACCGATGCCGACCGCGCCGCGGCGCTGCGCAGCGGCCATCCGGCCTACCTGATCTACACGTCCGGATCGACCGGTCTGCCCAAGGGTGTGGCCGTATCGCATGCCGGCCTCGGGGACCTCACGGACTACGTCGTCGCCGCTTATGCCGTCGACTCTTCGTCGAACGTGCTCCACGCGCATTCGCCGTCGTTCGACGCACATCTCCTCGAACTCCTCGGTGCCTTCGCCGCCGGAGCTCACCTGATTCTCGAACCGACCGACGTCGTCGCCGGCAAGGACCTCGAGTCGCTCCTCGTCCGGCACGGGATCACGCACTTCCTGACCACGCCCGCGGTGCTCGCGACCCTCACGCCGAAGACCGTTCCCGCGCTCGAGACCGTTGTGGTCGGCGGCGAGTCCTGCCCGACGTCGCTCGTGGCGCGCTGGGCGCCGCACGTTCGCTTCTTCAACAGCTACGGCCCGACGGAAACCACGGTCATGGCGAGCCAGACCGATGCGATGACCGCGGGCGAAGAAGTCTCGATCGGGCCGGCATTGCCATACGTGCAGGCCCTCGTGCTGACGCCGCAATTGTCGCCGGCACCGCGGGGTGCCCGCGGCGAGCTCTACCTGGCCGGGCCGGGCGTGGCTCTCGGCTACCACAACGCCCCGGGGCTGACCGCTTCGCGGTTCGTGGCCAACCCGTTCGATCCGAGCGGCCAGCGCCTGTATCGGACCGGTGACGTCGTGCGTCAGATGGCCGACGGGCGATTTGAGTTCCTCGGTCGGGCGGACGGTCAGATGTCGCTTCGCGGCCGGCGGATCGAGCCGGGCGAGATCGAGACCGTTCTCGTCAACCAGCCCGAGGTCGGTCAGGCGGTCGTGGCGGTTGCGTCGTCGCCGCTGGGCGACCGTCTCGTCGCCTACGTGGTGCCGCGTGGCAACGCGGCCATCGAGACGTCGGACCTGCTGTCGCGGGTGCGCGGCCTGCTGCCGACGTCGATGCAACCGTCTCAGCTCATCGTCATCGACGAGATGCCGGTGACGCCCAACGGGAAGATCGATCGCAAGGCGCTGCCGGCGCCGCGGTCCGTCCACCGGGCGTTCCGTCCGCCGGTGACGGCGACCGAGCAGCTGGTCGCTCGCGTGATCGCCGATACGGTTCAGCAGCGCGACATCGGGCTCGACGATGACTTCTTCGAGTTGGGCGGCAACTCGCTGCTCGGCGTCGCGCTCGCGGCGCGGCTGACCGCCGAATCCGGCGTCGATGTGACCGTCCGGTGGTTGTACACCGCGCCGACCGTTTCGGCGCTCGCCGAGAAGATCGACGCCGCCCTCGCCGGTGAGGACGTGGCCGCCGGTGAGGATGCACTCAAGGTCGTCCTCCCGCTGAGCCGTACCGGTTCGGAGCCGCCGCTGTTCTGTGTGCATTCCGCCGTGCCGTTGGCGTGGCCGTACGCGGGTCTCGCGCCGTACGTCAAGGACCGTCCGTTGTACGGACTGCAGGGTCCGGCGATCTTGGGGGAGGACCGGCGCTTCCAGAGCGTGGACGAACTCGCGGCCGTCTTCGTCGACGAAATCAAGAACGTTCAGCCGAACGGGCCGTACTACCTGCTGGGCTGGTCGCTAGGCGGACAAATCGCGCACGCGATCGCTGTGCAACTTCGCAGCCGCGGCGACGCCGTGGGACTCCTGGTGATGTTTGACAGTCTTGTGTTTTTCGACGGCGCGCCCGAACCGGAGCTTCCGACGATGCGACACCTGCTGACATCGCTTCAGGGCGAGGAGCCGGACGAGGTCGACGAATCTGATCTTTCGGCTCAGGAAGCCGCTGCGGTGCTAGCGAATTCGCCGGGCTTCGGCCAAGGCCTCACAGTCGAGCAGCTCGAGCGGATTCACAACAGCTATCACGATGGTGTACTTATGTCACACCAGTATCGCCCAAAATATTTTGAAGGCGACTTGTTGTACTTCTCTGCTACCAGAGGCATGACTGCTGCTCTAGATTCACATATATGGCGGCCGTATGTTGGCGGCGCAATTACTGAGCATCCGGTGGATGCGATGCATGCGCAGCTAACAAATGCGGCGGCGCTGGCGGTAATAGGACCAGTGCTAGCCACTAGCCTTGACAAGGCGAGCGTGAATTTTGGCTCTTCCCCGTCGGGGGAGGAGTAGAGGGAGGTAGGGCAGATGACCGCACGGCATCTGATCGGGGCACGTACAGGGACTGACTGGATCAATCTCTTCGACAACCTCGACGAGGCTGCGGAGATGCACCCCAGTTCCTTGGTGCTCGGTGAGTACATGTCGGAGTTCCTGACACATCCGCACCCGGATCTGGGGCGCACGGGGGCGGTCTGCCCGTTCGTCAAGACGTCCGTCGGCAAACACACCGTCTGGGTGTCGTTCGTCCGCGGGACCGACGCGGAGCTGACACACGAGACGATGGAGACCGTCATCGATGACGCGTTCGACATCTTTGCCGGACTGCGGCGCGACTACCGCGAGCAGGTGACGCAGACCGTCGTGACGGTGTTCCCGGATCTCGTCGACTTCACGAAGATCGATGAGGTCCACGCGGACCGCAAGCCGCAGTTCGTGGCCAAGGGTTACATGCTCGGGCAGTTCTACCCGGACTGTCCGCAGCAGGGTCTGTGGAACCCGGACTTCCGTCCGCTGGCGGCTCCGGTGCCGATGCTCATCGTTCGGAAGATGATGAGCACGGATTACCCGTTCCTGGTGGGACAGCGGGATTGGCTTTACTCGTATTTCTCGCAGTTCGCACCGGATCTGCCGATCCGTCTGCGGGCATCGATGGCGGAGAAGATGGTCGTCGCCGACGACATGATCGAGGCGTTCGCCGAGCTTCGCATCCACAACATCGACGAGCACGCCAAGTAGTTTTCAGCGAAGGAGCCCGGGCCGGATTCATCGGCCCGGGCTCCTTCGTGTTCGGTGTCCTCGGCATTGGGCAGGATTCGGATCGGTAGACGATCCAAAGCCTTCCGAATCAGATCGCCAGGGGTGAAACCAAAGAACCGGCCCCGGGATAACCCGGGGCCGGTTCTTTCAGAATCTGAATCAGGCGCCGATAGCGCGGGACATCGCCGGCCAGTGGTTGTGCAGGGCGTCCTGCCAGTATGGCCACGAGTGCGTGCCGACCGGTCCCCACACGAAGCGCGCCGGAACGTGCAGTGCAGTCATACGCTGCGCGAGCTGGGTTGTGCACTGGCGGATGACGGTCTCCATCATGCCGCCGACCACCGTGCGGTC
The DNA here is from genome assembly GCF_000380645.1 of Smaragdicoccus niigatensis DSM 44881 = NBRC 103563. Classification (GTDB taxonomy): domain Bacteria; phylum Actinomycetota; class Actinomycetes; order Mycobacteriales; family Mycobacteriaceae; genus Smaragdicoccus; species Smaragdicoccus niigatensis. The sequence goes on along the minus strand of NZ_AQXZ01000019.1, from coordinate 756,286 downwards.
GACCGTCGCGCCGATGTCGCCGTGGAGCGTCGGGTCATTGAGGTTCTCGTGCGGTCCAGGCTGACCGGTGCCGGAGTAGATGTACAGGTCCATGCCGCGGAGACGGCCGGCCTGAACGGTCGGGTCGTGGTCGATCCACTGGGCGCTGCCGGTGGGTCCCCACATGTTGGTCGCGCTGCCGCCACCGCCGGCGACCTGGGAGGTCACGTAGGCCTGGCCGAACGAGTCGCTGGTGCGGGAGCAGCCACTGTACGAACCGACCGACTGGTAGAGGCCGGGAGCGTGGATCGCGAGGTCGAGCGCGGAGTTCGCCGACATCGACACACCTGCAATCGCGTTGCGGCCGTTCGAGTGGAGGTAGCCGTTCAGGACCGGCGGGAGTTCGCGCGTCAGGAACGTCTGCCACTTCTGGCGACCCATGGCCGGGTCGTCGACGTTCCAGTCGGTGTAGTAGCTGTGGTGTCCACCGAGCGGCGAGATGACGTTGACGTGCTTGTTGGCGAAGAACCGGGGCACGTCCGTGCGCCACGGCCAGCCCTGTCCGTTGACGCCGCCGTCGACGCCGTTGAGGAGGTAGAGGTTAGGAGCGCCGTCGCCACCCTTCGAGACCCACAACGGAATGGTGCGGCCCATCGACGACGAGTAAACGTCGATCATGAAGGTGCGGCCACCGAGGGGCCGCTCACCCACGACGTGCGAACTTTGCGCGACCGAGCCCGAGGCGAGCAGCGCGCCGGTCGCCGCAGTAACGCAGACGACTGCGGAAAGCAGCCGTCGCATCCGTGCAACGGTCCTGGAACCATGCAAAATCATTTGATATCTCCACTCTGGCTTCAACGTCAGACTCTTCTGGATCGTAATGACGCAAAAGCGCAGGAAAACGGCGGTAGAGACACGGAATCATTGCGACTGGTAGCCAAAACGGACACTGCGGCGCGACCCAAAGTCCCGAAATCAGAAACTGCGGCGCGACGAATAGTTTTCGCTTTGACTAGTCGCCGTCGTTATTTCCCGGCAATCTGTGGCGGTTGACGTCCCGTAGAGTTCGGTCCGTGACCGCCTCGGTGCCTGCGAAGTTGACCCTGGTGACGCACGGGTTGACGGCAGCCACACGGATCGCGCGATTTCCGGTCGATGAGCCTTTGATCGACAAACCGGCCGGAATTCGATTTCCGCGCGCCGACTATTTCGTCACCGCACCCGAATTGCGCGCGCGCGAAACCGCGGGTGATCCAACCGTGAAGATCGACGCCGGACTGCGCGATCTGGACTGCGGTTCGTGGGCGGGAATGGGACTGGAAGACGTTGATTCCGCCCTGCTGCACCGATGGTTGACGGACCCGGACGCCGCGCCGCATGGCGGTGAATCAGTTTCGGAATTGTGCCGCCGAATATCCGCCTGGCTCGAGGACTGTGCGACGCGTGGCGGCCGGACGGTTGCGGTCACGCACCAGGCGGTGGTCCGCGCGGCGATTGTGAATGCCCTTAATGTGCCCTATTCGTCGTTCTGGCGGGTGGACGTCGCTCCGCTGACCCGGACGATCCTCCGATACCGGAACGGCGGCTGGACGGTCAAAATCGGCGCGTCCGTGTCGGGTACCTGATGGACCGGGTACATTCCATTGCTCGGAAGGGGTGGAAGTGGTCGAACCAATCGTGGACGAGATTGACCGTCTGCTGATCGAGCAACTGATCGAAGATGGCCGTGCGACGCTTTCCACGCTCGCGGAGAAGGCGAGTCTGTCGGTGTCTGCGGTGCAGTCCCGGGTCCGGCGCCTCGAGTCGCGCGGCGTGATCAAGGGGTACACCGCTCGCGTCGATCATGAGGCGCTCGGCCAGATGCTGACCGCGTTCGTCGCGATCACGCCGATCGATCCGTCGCGACCTGACGATGCACCGAGTCTCCTCGAGGGCATCTCGGAAATCGAGTCCTGCCACTCGGTCGCGGGCGAGGAGAGCTACCTGCTGATGGTGCGCGTCGCGTCGCCGCGGCACCTCGAGCACCTACTTCAGACAATTCGAGCAACGGCGAACGTAAAGACGCGAAGCACCATCGTGCTTCAAACTTTTTACGAGCGTTAAGGGTTTTTGTCGTAAAGTTTCCTATTCTGGAATCATGACGGCCATCTATCCCGGTCGATCGTTAGCTCCGGACCGAGCTCTCGACGTCCTTCGCGAGTCGATGCTCATCGACGGATTCGACTTCGTCCTCGACCTGAAGCGGTCGCAGGGCCGCCGTCTCGTCGATGCCCGGACGGGCGCGAGCTACCTCGACATGTTCGGGTTCTTCGCCTCGTCGGCGCTGGGGATGAACCATCCCGCGCTCGCCGCCGATCCGGAATTTCGTGCGGAACTTCTCACCGCCGCGTTGAACAAGCCGGCGAACTCGGACATCTACACGCTGGAGATGGCCCGGTTTGTCGAGACATTCCGGGACGTGCTCGGTGACCCACGACTGCCGCACCTGTTCTTCATCGAGGGCGGCACTCTGGCGGTGGAGAATGCGCTCAAGGTCGCGTTCGACTGGAAGAGCCGACGGAACGAAGCGAAAGGACTCGATCCTGCGCTGGGCGGTCAGGTGCTGCACTTGACGGGCGCGTTCCACGGCCGGTCGGGATACGCGCTATCCCTGACGAACACCGACCCGGTGAAGACGGACCGCTTCCCGAAATTCGGGTGGCCGCGGATCCACGCGCCGATCGTGGGGCCGTTTGTCGAGGCGCGGGAACAGCGTGTGCTGTTGGCAGCTCAGGACGCGTTCGACGAGCGTCCCAACGACATCGCCTGCTTCATCTGTGAGCCGATCCAAGGGGAGGGCGGCGACCGGCACCTGCGGGGCGAGTTCCTGTGCGCTATGCAGCAGCTGTGCCACGACAACGACGCGTTGTTCATCGTCGACGAAGTGCAGACCGGCGTCGGACTGACCGGCACCACGTGGGCCTACCAGCAGTTCGGTCTCGAACCCGACGTCGTCGCGTTCGGCAAGAAGACGCAGGTATGCGGGATCATGGCCGGCGGGCGCGTCGACGAGGTGCCGGATAACGTCTTCCGCGTCAGTTCGCGCATCAACTCGACGTGGGGCGGCAACCTCACCGACATGGTCCGGGCGCGCAAGATCCTCGAGACGATTGCCGACGAACGACTTATCGATCGGGTGGGGCCGCTCGGCGACCGACTGCTCCGCGGGCTCGAATGGCTCGCGAAACGCCACGCGGTGGTCACCGAACCGCGCGGCCGCGGGTTGATGTGCGCGTTCACGCTGCGCACCCGAGCGCTGCGGGACCAGATCGTCAGCGACCTGTTCCTGCGCGAACACGTCCTGGTCGTCGGGACTGGCGAGACCGGTATTCGCTTCCGGCCGCCGCTGACCGTGACCGCGGACGAAATCGATGAAGCCGTCGAGGCCGTCGATCGAGTTTTAGAGCTGTTTGACCTGCAGTCCTAACCCGGACTCGCCAAACCGCCGAATCGACGTCTGACCGGCCGCCAGGGCGTCTTCGTGACCCGCCCGGGCCCAACCGGTGAGAACTGCGGTTTCGCCGACGAGCGTGAGTCCCGCCTCGGCGAGAAGCTCGCCCGTCGAAGGCTCACAGACGGCCCACGAGTAGTGCTCGTTGTCGTGCCACTGACGGGTGCGCGTCGCGACATAGTCAGCGTCGGTGATGCCGCCCTCAGCCAGCGCAGGGCGGTCATCGACGCGTTCGTCCGAACGCAGCGCGCGCAGATACCACGCGCCTGCGTTGATCTCGACGGGTTCCAAAAGCTACTTGAGCTCCGCGATCACGGTGCCCTGGGTGATCGTCGTGCCGGGCTTGATGTCGAGGCCGGTGACGACGCCATCCTTGTGGGCGGTGACCGGGTTCTCCATCTTCATGGCTTCGAGGACGACGATCAGATCGCCGGAGGCGACTTCCTGACCCTCTTCGACGGCGACCTTGACGACGGTGCCCTGCATCGGCGCGACGACCGAGTCGCCCGAAGCTCCAGCCCCACCGAGGTTTCCGCGCTTGCGCGGCTTCGGCTTACGGCGGGTGGCGCCGGCCGGACCGGCCATCGTGAAGTGACCGGGCAGCGAGACCTCGACGCGGCGGCCGCCGACCTCGACGACCACCTTCTGGCGCGGCAGAACCTCGTCCTCGTCGGCGGGAGCGCCGGCGCCGGCGAACGGCTCGACCGTGTTGTTCCACTCGGTCTCGATCCAGCGGGTGTGGACGTCGAACTTCTCGCCGTCACCGATGAACGCCGGGTCGCGCACGATAGCGCGGTGGAACGGGATGACCGTGGCCAGGCCTTCGACGATGAACTCGTCGAGCGCGCGAGCCGAGCGCTGCAGCGCGTCGTCGCGAGTCGCACCGGTGACGATGAGCTTGGCGAGCATCGAGTCGAACTGGCCGCCGATGACACTGCCGGACTCGACACCGGAGTCCATACGCACGCCCGGGCCGGTCGGGCCGACGAACAGGGTGACCGGGCCGGGGGCCGGCAGGAATCCGCGGCCCGCGTCCTCACCGTTGATGCGGAACTCGAAGCTGTGACCGCGCGGGGTCGGGTCCTCGGTGATGCTCAGCTCGCCGCCTTCGGCGATGAGGAACTGCTGACGGACGAGGTCGATGCCCGAGGTCTCCTCGGTCACCGGGTGCTCGACCTGCAGACGGGTGTTGACCTCGAGGAACGAGATGAGGCCGTCCTGGCCGACCAGGTACTCGACCGTGCCGGCGCCGTAGTAACCGGCCTCGCGGCAGATCGCCTTGGCGGATTCGTGGATCTGCTTGCGCTGCTCGTCCGTGAGGAACGGGGCGGGAGCCTCCTCGACGAGCTTCTGGAAGCGGCGCTGCAGCGAACAGTCGCGGGTACCGGCGACGACGACGTTGCCGTGCATGTCGGCGATGACCTGAGCCTCGACGTGACGCGGCTTGTCGAGGTAGCGCTCGACGAAGCACTCGCCGCGACCGAACGCGGACACGGCCTCACGCGTGGCGGAGTCGAAAAGCTCGGCGACTTCTTCGATCTTGCGCGCGACCTTCATGCCGCGGCCACCACCACCGAACGCGGCCTTGATGGCGATCGGCAGGCCGTGCTCCTCGGCGAAGGCAACGACCTCGTCGGCGTCCTTGACCGGCTCCTTCGTGCCTGGGACGAGGGGTGCGCCCGCGCGCATGGCGATGTGGCGAGCGGTGACCTTGTCGCCGAGGTCGCGAATCGACTGTGGCGAAGGACCGATCCAGATGAGTCCGGCGTCGAGCACGGCCTGAGCGAACTCGGCGTTCTCGGAAAGGAACCCATATCCCGGGTGTACGGCGTTCGCGCCGGATTTCGCACAAGCGTCGAGAAGCTTGGGGATGTTCAGGTAAGACTCGGCCGAGTTCTGGCCGCCGAGAGCGAAGGCCTCAGTGGCCATCCGCACGTGCGGTGCGTTCGCGTCCGGCTCGGCGTAGACGGCGACGCTCGGGATTCCGGCGTCCGCGGCTGCGCGGATGACACGAACGGCGATTTCGCCTCGGTTTGCCACCAAGACTTTGGTGATCTTGGTGGTGTTGACTACGGCCACGGAAACTCCTTTTGGGTGCGCCGGTCGGCTGGGCTTTTGTGAGTCTAAGCGGTCAGGGTTGTGGGCCTTGCAGGACGGGCAGCCCAAACGAGTTTCCCCATTCGTTCCAACCGCCGTCATAGACCCTTACGTCATTCCAGTCCAGAAGAAACCGCAGGACAAGCCATGTTTCTGCGGCGCGTGCCGCAGTGCGGTCGTAAACGATCACCGGACGGTCGTCTCGAAGATCGACAAGCCGCTCTCGGAGTGTGGCGGAATCGAGGAAGCGGCCGGCGCTGTCGCGTAATGCGCTGGCCGGCACACTGATCGACGTCGGAATATGACCGGTCCGGGTCACCTCGTCGGACGCGTCGACATCGCCGATGAATTCGGACTCGGCCCGGGTATCGAGAATTGTGACTTTGCCGAAAAGTCTGTGCAGCTCGTCTCGGGAGATCCGGTGCGGCGCGTCGGTGCGCGGAATCGCGGGGTAGTCCGAGGGCGACCAGTCCGCCGGTTCGAACTCGGTTTCCCGGTCGTCGCCGAGCCACGCACCGCGCCCGCCGTCGAGGATGCTGACGTTGGTGTGGCCGAACATCGTGAACAGCCACATGAGCAACGCCGCGGACGAATTGTCCGGGTCCCCGTAGAGCACGATCGAGTCGTTCCGCCGGATGCCGAGCTTGCCCACGATCGCGGCGAAAGCCTTGCTTTCGACGAAGTCGCCCTGGGATGCGTCGAACATTTGACTGCAGGCGAGGCGCGCTGCGCCCGGAATGTGCCCGATGGAGAAGGATCGCGGATTCGGTGCGGCAGCGATGATGCGCACGTGCGGATTACCGAGATTCGCCGACAGCCATTCGGTGCTGACGACTCGGTTGCTCATATTTCCGAACCCTAGTCCGTCGTCGGTCGTCACCGACCGCGACGCAATTCCTTTTCCAGCTTCCACAGACCATCGCGGACCTTGGAGATCGACGACCGGGTCTTCGCCTTTGCTTGAGTTACGAGTCCTTTGGCGCGGAGTCGCTTGTTCCCACTCACCACGCCTGCGGCTTCCTTGCTCCGGCCGACGAGATCCTGGGCGCGGTGGGACATTTTGTCGCGGAAACCCATGGCTACTCCTTGTTGACCAGTGCCTATCGCATTACGGTACGGCCCAATCAGGGTCGATTCCGACGTGATTTTCGTAACCTGACCGAATGCGTGTGCTTCTGGTGCTGGTCAGCAGCCTTTTGCTGGGAATTGTTGTGGTCGGCGGCATAGGCGGAATCGTCTACCCGCCGGTCCTGAGGGTCGCTGAGCCGGTCTTGTGCCGAAGTGGTGTCTATGAGATAGAGACCGGTACCGGCAAGGTCTATTGCACCGACGAGAAGGCGGCACAAACTCGCGACGGACTCTCTGCGCTCGTGCCGAAGGGATTCGGGAACACATTCGACAATGCCGCCGGCGATGTCCTGGATAACGGCGGATACCGCACGGACATCACGTTGAAGGCGATCTTGGTCGCCGGAATCATCTACTCGGCGGTCGCGATGATGCTGCTATCGGTCGTTGCGCTCGCATTGCCGCGGCGACGGTGATCCACCGATCGGCGGAATTGCGGTTCACCCGCGTACTCCGACGCCAGGCGGACACAGTCGATCTTTGTTGAATCCGAAAGTAATGGGCATCGCCGGAAAGGCCGGCGAAACCCAACACACAAGGAGTCAACAATGAACACCAACCTTCGCCGCGTCCTCGTCGGAATCCCCGTCGCAGCTCTTGCGGCCGCCGGCATCGGAATCGCAGCCACGGGCTGCGCAAGCGCACAGACGCTTCCGGATCACTCCGTCCCGATCTCGATGACGGTCGTCAACAACACCCCGAGCACGCTCCACCTGAAGTCCCGCAACCTCGAGGACGGGTCCTGGCTCGTCGGCCCGCAGTCGGAGCTCGCACCGGGCGCCAGTGAGGTCGTCACCGCCCACGGAGACCACGCCGACTTCACCTACTCGGTGACGCCCGACGTCAACGCGACGTTCGTGGCCGACAACATGGCGAACGGCGCCAACACCCTCGGCACTCGTCTCGAAGGCGCGAACGCCGAACACATCAACCTGTCCGACCACTACGTCGCGAACAGCGACGGAATCACCGCCACCTACACGCTCGTAGGCCACTGATCGTGAATTCGACTGGTCAGGCCACCGGCTGTGGATTGGCCAGCCAGAGTTCGGCGATGTTCACGCCGACGCCGGCGAGCAGCTTGCGCATCAGCGGCAGGCTGATGCCGATGACCGACGATGGGTCACCCTCGATCTTCTCGATGAACCAGCCACCGAGGCCGTCGAGGGTGAACGCGCCCGCGACCTGCAGCGGCTCGCCCGACCCGATGTAAGCGTCGAGATCCCGGGCGTCGGGACGGGCGAAATGAACGACGGTCGAGTTCTCGCCGCGCGCAGTCGTGGTGACTCGGCCATCGACGACCCGTAATACGCAGTGCCCCGTGAGGAGGTGCCCGGTGCGACCGGCCATCGTCTCCCAGCGGGCGCGCGCGGTTTTCGCCGTCTGTGGCTTGCCCTGCAGTTCACCGTTGATGAGCAGCATCGAGTCGCAACCGACGACGACGCAGTCCTCCAACTCGAGGCCGGCCGCGACGTCACGCGCCTTTGCCTCCGCGAGTTCGGTGACGACGGCCTCGGGTGCAGACCCCGGCGGCATGGCCGCGATGATCGCGTCCTCGTCGACTGCAGACACCACAACCATCGGGTCGACGCCGGCAGCGCGCAGCACCGACAACCGGGCCGGCGAGGCCGACCCGAGTACGAGCCTGGTCACCAGCGGAGATGAGACACGTTGGGGAACGCCCACGGCACGTTCGGGCTCGCACCGGTTCCGCGCGAGGTGTCGATACCCCAGCGGTCCCGAGGAGCCTTGGGCCCTTCTTCCTTCGGAGCGACCGCAGCGGAGACGACGGCGACGATCGCCGCGATGTCCTCGTCCGTGGGGTTGCCCTTGACGACCTCGATGAGCTTTGGCTCGTCGGCGCCGCTCACAGCGGAATGTTCCCGTGCTTGCGGGTCGGCAGCGTGACCGACTTACGTTCGAGCAGTCGAAGTGCGTTGACGATCTGGCCGCGCGTGTGCGACGGCGGGATGACCGCGTCGACGTAACCGCGCTCGGCGGCAACGTACGGGTTGACCAGGGTGTCTTCGTACTCGTTCTGCAATTCCTGGGTCAGCGATGCGATGTCGGCACCATCGCGGGCGGCTTCCTTGAGACGGTTGCGGTAGATGAAGCCGACGGCGCCGGCCGCACCCATGACCGCGATCTGTGCGGTCGGCCACGCGAGGTTGACGTCCGCGCCCATGTGCTTGGAGCCCATGACGCAGTACGCGCCGCCGTAGGCCTTGCGGGTGATGATCGTGATCTTGCCGACCGTCGCCTCGCCGTAGGCGTACAGGAGCTTCGCGCCGCGGCGGATGATGCCGTTGTATTCCTGGTCGGTACCCGGGAGGAAGCCCGGGACGTCGACGAACGTCAGGATCGGGATGTTGAAGGCATCGCACGTCCGGATGAAGCGGGCGGCCTTCTCCGAGGCGTCGATGTCGAGGCAGCCGGCGTAGAACGTGGGCTGGTTCGCGACGATGCCGACGCTGCGGCCGTCCACGCGACCGAAGCCGCAGATGATGTTCTGTGCACGGCCGGACTGGATCTCGAGGAACTCGTCGTCGTCGAGCACGCGAGCGATGACCTCGTGCATGTCGTACGGCTGGTTCGGCGAGTCTGGGACGATCGTGTCGAGTTCGAGGTCCTCGTCGTTGACCGACTCTTCGATCGAGCCGTCCATCGGGTCGGTCGGGATGAAGCGCGGGGTCTCGGCGCGGTTGTTGCTCGGCAGGTAGGACAGCAGTTCGCGCACCCAATCGAGGGCGTCCTGCTCACCGGAGGCGACGTAGTGGGTGGCACCCGACTTCGCCATGTGGGTCTGCGCGCCACCAAGCTCTTCCATGGTGACTTCTTCGCCGGTGACGGTCTTGATGACGTCCGGTCCGGTGATGAACATCTGCGAGGTCTGGTCGACCATGACGACGAAGTCGGTCAGTGCGGGGGAGTAGACGTGACCACCCGCGGTCGCGCCCATGATGATCGAAATCTGCGGGATGACGCCGGAGGCGTTGACGTTGCGCTTGAAGATCTCGGCGTACAGACCGAGGGAGACGACGCCTTCCTGGATGCGGGCGCCGGCACCTTCGTTGATGCCGATGATCGGGCGTCCGGTCTTGAGAGCGAGGTCCATGACCTTGCAGATCTTCTCGCCGTAGACCTCACCGAGGCTGCCGCCGAACACGGTGACGTCCTGGCTGAAGACGCAGACGTCGCGGCCGTCGATGGTGCCGTAGCCGATGACGACACCGTCGCCGAGCGGGCGAGTGTTCTCGAGCCCGAAGTTCTTGCTGCGGTGGCGCGCGAGAGCGTCCATCTCGACGAACGAACCTTCGTCGAGGAGCGCGAGGATGCGCTCCCGGGCCGTCATTTTGCCGCGCGCATGCACCTTGTCGACCGTCGCTTCACCCATCGGGTGCTTCGCCTCTTCGAGGCGATTGCGAAGGTCGGCGAGCTTGCCGGCAGTGGTGTGAATATCAGGCTGAACGCTCGTCATGGTTTCGGAGTGTATAGACCCGATTTGTTACCTGCAGGTAGGCAACTCCGTACACGTAAGGTTCCCTCATGTTTTCTGATCTGTCGCGACCACCCTTGAATGCCACAGAACTTCGCAGGAACCTCACCTTCTTCTCCAGTCTCGATGTTGTCGCCGTGACGGGTTCCACTAACGCAGACCTCGTGTCTGTTGCCGGTGATCGCGGCGCGGATCGAAAAGTGTTGATCGCCGAAAGCCAGACAAAGGGCCGTGGCCGCCACGGACGCGAATGGGTGTCGCCGCCCCAGGCACAGATCGCGATGTCGATGCTCCTGCGCATTCCGGAAGTGCCGGCTTCCGAGCTGGGCTGGATCCCGCTTCTCACTGGTATCGCGGTGACGGACGCACTGCGTTCGGTCGCGGAGGTCGACGCCGTGCTCAAGTGGCCGAACGATCTTCTGATCAACGACAAGAAGGTGGCGGGGATTCTGGCCGAAATGGCCGGAGTCGGTAAGGATGCCGCAGTCGTTGTCGGATTGGGTCTGAACGTCAGCCTCAAAGCCGACGAACTCCCCGTTCCCGAAGCGACCTCGCTGGTCCTGGAGGAAGCCGAATGCACCGACCGGACGACGCTGATCCGCGCGATCCTTCGGTCCTTTGGCGATTGGTACACGCGGTGGGAGAACGCTGACTTCACGTCCACCGCCCTGGCTCCCGCGTACGCCGAGCGCTGCTCCACGATCGGCGCGAACGTTCGCGCCGAACTCCCGTCCGGCGACCTGCTCCAGGGCCGCGCGCTGGGCGTCGACTCCGCCGGTCGCCTGCAGATCGACACGGACAAGGGAATTGCGACCGTGACCGCGGGCGATGTGCGGCACGTGCGCCGGACGGACTAGTACCTTCTGATCATGGGCTTCCCGGAAGATGACCTCGCGGGCGACGAAGATCTCCTTCTGCATCGTCACCCGCACTGGAAGATGCTGTTCTGGCCGGCCGTCATCTTCATCGTGACGTCCGCGGTCGTCGGGTTCGTCGGTGGTTTGGCCGCCAACAAGGTCGATGGCAACGGGCGGCTGCTCGTGTTAGGCGTCCTCGCGGTGGTGTGGCTCGCGATCGTCGGCTGGCTGTGCGTGGCTCCGTTCCTCAGCTGGAAGACCACACACTTCGTGGTCACGAACCGTCGTGTCCTTTTTCGCCACGGCATTCTGACCCACAGCGGCATCGACATCGCGCTGTCGCGCATCTCGAGCGTTCAGTTCACCCATGGTGTGTGGGATCGCATGTTCGGGACCGGAAAGCTGATCATCGAGTCGGCCTCGCAGGATCCGCTCGAATTCGACGAGATCCCGCAGGTCAAGAAGGTCCACTCGTTGATGTACCACCAGGTCTTCGACGACAACGACGGTCAGACCAACGGCACGGAAACCCGCTGAGCCGACACCGCCTTCCGGGCGTGCGCGCGGACGTCAGCGTCGGTGTCGTTGAGTGCCGCTTCGAGCGCGTCGATCGCGCCGGCATCGTCCGGCCACGCTGCCAGTGACAACACCGCGGCCTTGCGAACATCGAGGTGCGGATCGTCGAGTGCGCTGCGCAGCGGCTCCACGGCAACACTCGCGGTCGTGCCGGCCAGGCCTTTCGCGGCACCGACCCGAACCTGCCAGGCGGCATGCCGGATCGAACCCGTCAGCTTGCCGACGTCGTCCCGCGGCACGCCGAGCGCCGCATAGGCGCCGAGTGCGGCCGCGCGAACCAGCGGGTCGGGGTCCGAGGACAGGTCCCGCACGATGGCGTGACCGCCGCCGCCGATGCTCGCCAGACCGTTCGCGACAGCGATGCGAACTTCCCGGTTGTCGTCGTGACCTGCGGCTCCGACCGATCGCCAATCATCGATGGAGACGAGCGCGCGGATCGCTTCGACCCGAACCCGATGGTCGATGTCTCCAAGCGCCGATCGGTAGTCGGACGCGGTACCTGCCCGAAGGGCACGAAGCAGGTCGATCACGGTGGCCCGGACCAGCGCATCCGTCGAGGTCAGGTGCTGGCTGAGGCCGTTCGCGGTGGGGAGAACCTCCACGAGCTCGCGCAGCGCCTCGGCAGATGCACGCCGAACCGCGGGTGCGCTATCTCCGAGGGCATGGACGAATTCGTGCTCGAATCCCGGCGGAGTGTTCTCGCTGAGCACGGCCAGCGCAGCGACTCGTACTTGCGGATCGGAGTCCGCGAGGTACTCGGCCAACTCGTCGACGGTAGGTGAATCGAGAGCGAGCAGGGTCACCAGCCGGGGCGAGGGCGGCGTCACCGCCGTCGTTGCCGGAGCCGGTGGGACGTGCGGTGCCCGCCCGGTGACCAGGTCGGGAGTGGCTACGGCGTAAATCGTCGGGTCGTGCGACGGGACGTCGTCGAACTCCGGCACCGGAACGAGGTACGGCGCAACCGGGCGCTTGAAGAACTCCATCTCGCCGTCGACGCCCTTGCGCAGGTTGAGGTGGAAGCTCCAGTCCTCGTCGTTGCGTCCGGGCACGTCAGCGCGGTCGTGATAGAGCCCCCACCGGGATTCAGTTCGGGTCAACGAGCTGCGAGCTGCCATTTCCGCGCAATCCCGGATGAACGAGACCTCAACCGCGCGCATCAACTCATGTGGGGTCTGCGCGCCCATCGCCTCGATCTCGGCGCGCATGCGATCGAATGTCTCCACGGCGATCGACAACTTCGTCGCCGTCTTCGGCGGGGCAACGTAGTCGTTGACGAACCTGCGGAGCTTGTATTCGACCTGTGTCTGCGGAGGACCGTCGGGATGGTGCAGGGGCCGGTAGATCAGCTCGTGCGCCTCGGAAAGCTGGTCAGTGGGCAGGTCGGTCGGCGCTGGTGCGAGGTGAGTCGCGGCATGGGCACCCGCCAGGTCTCCGTAGACGAATGCGCCGATCATGTAGTTGTGCGGCACGCACGCCAGGTCGCCCGCCGCGTAGAGTCCCGGGACCGTCGTGCGCGCGTTCTCGTCGACCCACACGCCGGACGCGGAATGTCCACTGCACAAACCGATTTCCGAGATGTGCATCTCGATGTCATGAGTGCGGTAGTCGTGTCCACGGTTGGCGTGGAAGGTGCCGCGGGTCGGTCGCTCGGTCGTGTGGAGGATGTTTTCGAGCGTCGACAGCGTCTCGTCGGGCAGGTGTGAAACCTTGAGGTAGATCGGGCCGCGCGCGGATTCGATCTCTTCCTTCACCTCGGCCATCATGTGGCCGGACCAGTAGTCGGAGTCGACGAAGCGTTCGCCGGCCGCGTTCACCTGGTAGCCGCCGAACGGGTTCGCGACGTACGCGCACGCCGGACCGTTGTAGTCCTTGATCAGCGGATTGATCTGGAAGCACTCGATGCCGGACAGTTCGGCACCCGCGTGGTACGCCATCGAATAGCCATCACCGGCGTTCGTCGGATTCTCGTAGGTTCCGTAGAGGTAGCCAGATGCTGGAAGTCCGAGCCGTCCGCAGGGGCCGGTCGCGAGGATGACAGCTTTCGCGCCGATCGCGACGAACTCTCCGGTCCGCGTGTTGAACGCCGCGGCGCCGACGGCGCGACCTTCGGAGGTGAGCACGCGCACCGGCATGACCCGGTTTTCGATCTGGATCTTCTCGCGCATCGACCGCTGCCGGAGCACGCGGTAGAGCACCTTCTTGACGTCCTTGCCCTCAGGCATCGGAAGGACGTACGACCCGGATCGGTGCACGCGCCGGACCGCGTATTCGCCGTGTTCGTCCTTCTCGAACTTCACGCCGTACCGCTCGAGCCGCTGCACCATCGCGAAACCGCGGGTTGCCGTCTGGTAGACCGTGCGCTGGTTGACGATGCCGTCGTTGGCGCGCGTGATCTCGGCGACGTAATCCTCGGGGGAGGCCTTTCCCGGCACGACCGCGTTGTTCACGCCGTCCATGCCCATGGCGAGAGCGCCGGAGTGACGGACGTGCGCCTTCTCGAGCAGCAGGACGTTCGCGCCGTTGTCGGCCGCGGTGAGCGCCGCCATCGTGCCCGCCGTCCCGCCTCCGATGACGAGGACGTCGCAGTCGAGGCGAGTCGCGTCGGCGACATCGGGAATGTTCACAGGTACTCCAGAATCTGGGCCTTCAGGGCGCTTCGGTCGACCGACTGACGTGGCTGCGGCACATCGAGAACCGCACGCAATTGCCCGTTGCCGAGAACCGCGACCCGATCACCCAGGCGGAGTGCCTCGTCGAGATCGTGGGTGACGAAGACGATCGTGGTCGGGTGCGCCTTCCAGGTTTCGATCAGCAGTCGCTGCATGTCCGCGCGCGTTTGGGTGTCCAGCGCGCCGAACGGCTCGTCCATGAGCACGGCGCGGGGCGAGCCGGCCAGGCTGCGGGCGAGCTGCACGCGCTGCCGCATGCCGCCGGACAGGTCGCGTGGAAGGTAGTCGGCGTAGCCGGTCAGACCGACTTCGTCGATCCACCGCAGTGCCTTTGCCTTGCTATCGGCGCGCGAGTAACCCCGCAATCGCAGGGCGAACCCGATGTTGTTGCGGACGGTCCGCCATGGCAGGAGCGCGTCGTCCTGAAACACCAAAGCCCGATCGGCCGAAGGCCTTTCGACCGGGACGCCATCGGCGCGAATCGTTCCCGTGTCCGGATTGCGCAAGCCGGCGAGAGCGCGCAGCAGCGTCGACTTCCCGCACCCCGACTTGCCGGCGATCACGAGGATCTCGCCCGGGCGAACCTCGAGGTCGAGTCCGTCGATGACGTGGTTGCTGCCATAGGCAATGCCCACGCGAGAAAGCGTGAGGCCCATTCCCAGGGTCGTGGCGGCGGTCATCTGACTCCTTCCCGCGGCAGCCAGCGCGTGACGCGGCGGCCGGTGAGTTCGACGAGGCCCGAGGTGACGAACCCGAGCACGCCGATCGTGATCATTCCGACGAAGACCGCGGGGTAGTCGACGATCGTGTACGACTGCCACGTGCGGTAACCGATGCCGAGTTGGCCCGAGATCATCTCGGCCGAGATGAGACAGATCCACGCGACGCCCATGCCCACCGACAGACCGCTGAACACTCCCGGCAGGATGCCGGGCAGAACGACGCGCAGGAGCACGTCTCGCCGGCGACCGCCGAGGGTCACCGCGGCGTCCTCCCAGATCGTCGGGATCGCGCGAACCGCGTGACGGGTGCTGACCAGAATCGGGAACACCGAGGCCGTAAAGGTGATGAACACGATCCCGGATTCATCGGTGGGGAACAGCAGGATCGCCACCGGCACGAGCGCGATCGCCGGGATCGGACGAACGAGTTCGGTGAGCGGGCCGAAGACGTCGGCCAGCCAACGCGACCGGCCGAGACCGATGCCGGCCACGACGCCGACCACTGCGGCCAGTCCGAAACCGGTGACGATCCGGATCAACGACTGCGCGATGTCGAGGTAGTACTGCTGCGACTGCAGATGCTTGACGAGATTCGTGGCGATCTCGCCGACCGTCGGGAGGGTGTCGAATCGCAGCCAGAATCGGACGTGATTGACCGTGAGCAACTCCCACAGGCCCACGGCCGACACCACCGCCAGCAGGCGCACGAGCCGGGAGCGCCAGGCCGAACGTCGAGGCGGGCGCGCCTTCTCCTCCACGGGGAGGGTCCCGACCTGCGCAGACGCAGGTCGGGACACCGTAACCGTGCTCATCACTTGACGTCCGTCACGGCCTGGTCGTAGCTGACGACGGCGCCGGTCGGGTGAGCACTGAGGTATCGGTCAGCCGCCGCCGAGGTCGTGAACGGCAGGAAGGTGTCACCGTCGCGCACCCAGACCGCCTTGTCGGCGAACCAGCGAGTGCCGAGTTCGGCATCCGGGATGTACACCGCCCGGATCTTCTTTCCCGCCGCCTTGGCCGACTGAACAGCCTTGAGAAGAGCATTCGCGTCCGCGACAGCCTGCGGCTGGTCTCCGTCGATCCAGATTTCGCCCGCCTTTTCGCCCTGCGGTAGGAGGTCGGGGTTCGTCGTGCTGGCCAGTTGCGTGTCGTAGCTTCCCGAGTTCGTCGCCTCGAATGCCTTGCGCAGCGGTCCGTCCTGGACGAACTGGTCGATGTCGAGGTCCTTGAAGTCGCCGATGGACTTGAGGTACGAGACGTCGTCCTTGAAGGCCGAAATCAGGCTGGGCTTGAGGGTCGTGTCGAAGCTCGTGCCGCCCGGTCCGTTGTAGAGGTACACGACCTCCTTTGGCAGCTCCGATTCGTCGGCGACGTATTCGGCGGCCTCGAACGGGTGCTCGTTCTGGAACTTGGTGGCGTCGATCTGGGCCTCGAGGAACGCCTGCAAGACCTCGGGGTGTTCCTTGGCGAACGCCCGGCGGGCCACCACGCCATGGAACGTCGGGGTGTTGCCCTCGGCGCCGTCGTATAGCAGCTTCGCCTTGTCTTGGAACACCAGCAGACCCGGCCACGCGACGAACTGCGACAGTGCCGCGACCTGGTGCGATTCGAGTGCAGTCGCGCCGATCTGTGGCTGCTGGTTGAGGACTTCGACGCCCGTCGCCGGGTCGATTCCGTCGTTCTTCAGACCGCGAACAAGGGTGCCGTGACCGGCCGATCCGACGCTTGTGGACACCTTCTGACCGGCAAGGTCGGCGAGCTTCGTAGCGGTGGAATCGGGGTTGACGACGACCATGTTGAGCGCGCCTTTGGGGTTGTACCCGGTAACCGAGACGAGTTCGGTCTTCGACTGCTCACTGACCTGCGTGCGCGATCCGTTGATGAGGAGCGGGTAGTCGCCCATCGAGCCGATGTCGATCTTTCCGGCCACCATCTGGGCGGTGATCGGGGCGCCGGTGTCGTAGTCCTGCCAGTCGACGATGTAGTTCGGACCACCCTTGGCGGTGAGTTCCTTCAAGCGGTTGACCAGGAAGCCTTTGGCCTTGAGCAGTGCGCCCGCGGTGACTGTGTTGATGGTCTTCGACTGGTAGCCGATGACGATCTCCACCGAACCGGCGGGAGCGTCGGACTTGGTCGATTCGAGCGAGCACCCGGAGGCCGCGATGCTGACGGCCAGGAGTGCGGGGACGAGTCGGGAACGGAGTTTCATCAAGGTTCTTTCAGGGGAGAAGTCAGCGCAGCAGGTAGGGCATGTTGACGGTCACGGCACCGGTGGGACATCGGGCCGCGCACGGGCCGCAGTACCAGCACTCGTCGACGTGCATGTAGGCCTTGCCGGACTCGGTGTGGATGGCCAGCGAGTCGAGTGGGCACATGTCGACGCACAGGGTGCAGCCGGTAATGCACAGCGATTCGTCGATCGTCACGGGGACGTCCGCACGTTGGGGGACGAGTGCCATCTACAACACCTTCCATTCGGGGGTGGCGCGGGTGAGTGAGCCGCGCATCGTGATGCGGTCTCCGCGCATGCGGATGTATTCGAGGTCGACCGGGGTTTCGTCCTCGAGATGACTGAGGCGTTCGAGCATGAGGAGCGGCGCTCCGACCGGCGAATCAAGAGTTGTCGCGGTGTGCGGATCGGCGGCGACGGCTTCGAGTGCCAGGTCGGCGCGGCCGAGCGATTGACCGCTGATCTGCTCGAGCAGAACGAAGATGTCGTTCGTCTCGAGGTCGTGACGGAGTACTTCGGCGCCGATCTCGGGAGTCAGATAGGTGAGATCGAGGCTCAGGGGAAGATCGGCGAGGAACCGGAGTCGCTCGATATAGACAACGCGCGCGCCCGGATCGAGCCCAAGGCGTCGGGCCACCGCAGTCGGTGCGGAAATGAGGGTGGCCGTCCGCACCTCGTTTCGCACAGTGCCGTGTTCCTTCAGCGTCTCCTGCAGTCCGAGCAGTGCTTCGAGACTGTGGTCGAACTTGCGGGTCGTGGGCCGGGTCCCGACCTTCGGTGCGCGGTCAATCAGTCCGTCGGTGCGAAGGAGGGACAGCGCTTCGCGAACGGTGTTGCGGGACACGGTGAATTCGTCGGCGAGCTGCTGCTCGGCCGGCAGGGTTTCGGTATAAGTGCCCGCGAGGATCTGGTGACGCAGGACGTCTGCGACCTGCCGCGCCTGGTCGGCGCGCAGTCGTCGAGCCGACGTGAAGTCGCCTCGAGAATCGGAGAATTGGTCGCTGAACTGCATGAACAGGGACCCTAACGGCGAAAATTCGCCTGCCACCGGCGTCGAACCCGCGGCCCGATCACCGCAGCGGCAATCCGCCGCTGCAGCCGGGTGACGACCTGCGGCGATACACGCGGTTTATGCGATTACGCCACCTGCAGTGGCCCACATCGAGTTCAAATCTCGATGAATCAAAGTCGAGCAACGCTGGCCCTGCGGCCGATCGACGTGTGGGCTGAGCCATCAATATGTGTCGCTGGCGACGCTGTCAGGTCGGTTGGCCGAACCACAACGCATTCTGCACGGATCTGAAAGTTGTTCGCTTTCTTGCGTATTGACCGCTGAGCGCGCGGCCTTTGAGATGACAGCGTGGACCAGCTCGGGGATTTGATCAAAGCCAACGGTGGTGTGGTGTCTGCGGCACAACTGCGCGAGGCCGGAATTGCTTACTCCGACATCCGGCAGCTACGGGACTTCGGGTGGATGACGATACGACGCGGTTGGTACCAAGCGCCGGGAGCGAGCGAAAGCGTCGTAGCGGCGGTGAAGAAGGGTGCGGCGGTGAGTTGCGTATCCGCGCTGGAGAAACACGGTGTCTGGGTCCCGGAAACCACGCGGACACACATTCGGTTTCCCGGCAAGGGAAAACGGCGCTACGTCAACTGTCGTCCGTATCGGTCGAGCGCGCCGGTGCATGCAGCCGTGGATTCGATCGACCTTGCCGTTGGCGCAGCACTGAACTGTCTCGATCGCGAGGGGGTCCTGGTCGTGCTCGACTCGATGCTGAATCAAAAGATAATCGCGGAGTCCGACGCGCGAACCTTTCTCACGGCGTCCCGATTCCGGCATCTCGATCTGGCTGACCACCTCGATCGCAAGAGCGAGTCGGGTCTGGAGACGATGGTTCGGGTCCGGTTGCGAGCGTTGCAGATTCACCTTCGCACCCAGGTGACCATCGGCGACATCGGCCGTGTTGACCTCCTGATAGGTACGTCGCTCGTGATCGAGACCGACGGTTGGGACACCCACAAGGGCAAGCGTCAGCAGGACGTAAAGCGCGATCGAAGACTACTCGCGCTGGGATACGTCGTCATTCGCCTCACTTACGACGACGTCGTCCATCAGTGGAATGAGTCGCTGGAGGACATTCTCGCGGTCGTTCGGCGCCGGGGGCACCTGAAGCTCACGGCCGATCGACCGGTCGTCTGAGCCATCGATATTTTTCGCTGGCGAGGGTGTCAGGTCGGTCGGCCGTTGGGACCTTTGTCCGCTTCGTCGTGAGAACAGCCTGATGTTCCCCTGAACTGCCCAGTCCTTTCCCAGCGTGTGCGGGAAAGTGACGCACAATGGCACCTATGAGCTCGGTCCTGCTTGCCGAAGATGACGAAGCCATCGCCGCGCCACTGGCGCGCGCCCTCGGTCGCGAGGGGTACACGGTGACGGTGGAGCGTGACGGACCGGCGGCGCTGGACCTCGCACTCACCGGTGACCATGACCTGCTGATCCTCGACCTCGGCCTACCTGGGATGGACGGTCTCGAGGTCTGCCGCCAGGTGCGCGCGCAGAACACCAACCTGGCGGTGCTTATGCTGACGGCCCGCACCGATGAGGTCGACTTCGTCGTCGGGCTCGACGCCGGCGCCGACGACTACGTGGGCAAGCCGTTCCGCCTCGCCGAGCTCATGGCCCGGGTTCGCGCTCTCCTGCGCCGACGCGTCTCCGCGGACGAGACCACGCTCGAAGCCTGCGGAGTGCGGATGGAACCGGCCGGTCGTCGGGTCACCGTCAACGGTGCCGAGATCTCGCTCGCGAACAAGGAGTACGAGCTCCTGCGCGTTCTTCTCGAACGCGCAGGTCAGGTCGTGTCTCGAGAGACCATCCTCAGCGAGGTGTGGGGCGACGTCGACCTCCGCGGGTCGAAGACACTCGACATGCACATGTCGTGGTTGCGTCGAAAGATCGGCGACGAGGGACCGGCCGCCGAACGTCGGATCGTCACCGTTCGTGGGGTCGGATTCCGGTTCAATGCGGACTAGCAGCCGCTGATGCGTCGCCGCATCCTGCTCTCGACAACTGCCGTCGTCGGATTTACGACCATCGTTCTCGGCGTCCCGTTGACCGTCACGGCTTGGCTGTGGATCGAAGCGCTCGCGCGCGCCAACATGCAGGGTCAGTTGCAGCGCGTGGCGTCGGAAATTGCGGTGCAGGAATCCGCGCAGGGCGGGGTGCTGCGGGAGATCGACGCGACGAAACTCGGCCTTCTCGTACCCAATGATGCGAGTTTGCTCGTGCGCTACCCGACTCCGGACGGGGCGGTGCATCGGCTCGAGGTCGGGCCGCACTTGACCGATCCGACGTTTGTCGAGAAGTACGAGCTCGGCGATGAAGGGACGCTGACCCTGTCGTCAGACGGGGAGAAGGTCAATCAGATTCGGGCACAAGCCGTTGCCGGCATCGGTCTCGCGGTCTTGGTGACGTTCTCGGCGGGAACGCTCGTCGCCGCCATCACGGCGAGGAGGCTCGGCGACCCCCTCCAGGAGGTGGCCGATCGCGCCGCGCGGCTCACGCGCGGGGACTTCCGCCCGGACCCGACGCGGCACGGCATCTCCGAACTCGACCGCGTGTCCGACGTGCTCGACGCCGCGACCGTGGAGATCGCTCACCAGCTTCAGCGTGAACGGTCGCTCGTCGCGGACGTGTCGCACCAGCTCCGCAGTCGTCTCACGGCAGTCCGTCTCCGTCTCGACGAACTCGCGAGCCACCCGGATCCCGAGGTCGTGACCGAGGCCGAGGAGGCGATGAGCCAGGTCGACCGCCTCACCGATTCCGTCGACGACCTCGTTCGGGCCGCTCGAAGCGACGGTTCGTCGAAGAAGTTCATCCCGGTCGTCGAGGAGTTGTCGGCGGTGGTCGAGGAGTGGCAGCGGCCGTACGCCGACGCGGGCCGGGAATTGGTACTCACCGGCGATCACAGCCTGCGGGCCTATGTCACTGGATCGCGACTCCGGGAGGCGGTATCCGTCCTCGTCGACAACGCCTTGGCGCATGGCGGTGGAACGTGCCGGGTGTCCGTGATTCAACCGCGCGGATCCCACGACGCAGAACGAACGGTGTGTGTGGAGGTGACCGATGACGGGACCGGCGTCAGCGACGGCCTCGCACCTCATATTTTCGAGCGCGGATTCTCCGGCGGCGGGTCGACGGGCGTGGGCCTTGCGCTGGCGCGTGCATTGGTAGAGGCCGACGGCGGACGCTTGGAACTGCGTCGCCGCCGGCCTGCGGTGTTCGGGGTTTTCCTGCTATCGAAGCCCGAGAAGGTGGCTCGGGGTCTCAGTCCCGAGCCGCGTTGATCGACGCTTCGGCTTCGAGTTCGTCCGGGAAGACCCATCGGCGCATCGACCAGAAGCGGAAGATCATCTGCAGAATATTGCCGATGATGAAGGCGCTGACGAAGTCTGCGATGTTCTCGACAGTGAAGCTGACGTCCGGAACCTGCAGGTGCAGCACGTAGCGCGAGACCCACAGCGGCAGGAAGCTGAGCACGACGCCCACGCCGCTGACGCCGAAGAACAGCATCGCCTCGTGATGCGTCTCGCGACCGCCGCGATCTTGGAAAGTCCATTCGCGGTTCAGGATGTACGAGCAGATGACGGCGATGACACCAGAGATGATCTTCGCGGTGACGGGCTTTTCCTCGAGCACGGTGAGCTTGAGGAAGTAGAAGATGGCCGCGTCGATCACGAAGGTCGTACCACCAACGATCGCGAACTTGATGAGTTCCTTATGGCGCAGGGCCATTTCGTGGAACTTGTCGGGAATGTGCTCAATGACAGAATCGACTACGGACACATCATCCGAGTCTAGGTGGACGGCGGGTTAAGAGTGCTCGATCGTGGTATTCGTAACTTCCGCGGTACTCATGCCACGATTGAGTGCTGTGGACGGTGAAGCAGTGGCGAGCGAAGCGACGGGGAATGTCTCAGGCATCAAGGAACCTCGCGCGGTGAGTCAAGGCCACGGCGAGGGACACGGCGCGCGGTTGCCGATTGTCGCCATGATCGGTGGCGGACAGCTTGCCCGAATGACGCAGCAGGCGGCGATTGCGCTCGGACAGAGCCTCCGAGTGCTGGCGGAGAGCCCGAACGATCCGGCCGCGCAGGTGTGCCCGGACATCGTCTTCGGGACGCATAGCGACCCGGCTGCACTGGCCGCTGCCGCCGAAGGCGCCGCCGCCGTCACGTTCGATCACGAGCAGGTTCCCAACGATCTCATCGAAGCTCTGGTCGAGCGCGGCGTTCCGGTTTCGCCGTCGCCCGCGGCTCTGGTCTATGCGCAGGACAAGCTCGTCATGCGCCGCCGGATGGCGTCGCTGAACATCGCGCAGCCAGCATTTGCGCAGGTAGACAGCGTTGACGACGTCACGAAGTTCGGCGACGAGCACGGTTGGCCGGTCATCCTCAAGGCCGCGACCGGTGGCTACGACGGGCGTGGCGTCTGGTTCGTCGACAGCACCGAGGAGGCTGCCGAGATCCTCGCCGGTGGTACCGATGTCGAGTTCCTCGTCGAAGAGCGAGTCGATCTCAAGCGCGAACTCTCGGCGCTCGTCGCGCACTCACCGTTCGGGCAGGGTGCCGCGTGGCCGATCGTCGAAACCGTTCAGGTCAACGGTCAGTGTTCGGTCGTCATCGCACCGGCTGCGGGACTGCCGGACGACGTGGCGCTCGCCGCCGAGGAGATGGGTCTTCGCATCGCCAACGAGCTCGATGTCGTCGGGGTCATGGCGGTCGAGCTGTTCGAGACCAAGAGTGGCGAACTTCTCGTCAACGAGCTGGCGATGCGCCCGCACAACTCGGGCCACTGGTCGATGGACGGGTCGCGTACGTCACAGTTCGAGCAGCACTTGCGGGCCGTTCTCGACTACCCGCTCGGCGACACCCGGCCGATCGCGCCGGTGACCGTCATGGCGAATGTCCTCGGCGCCGCGGAAGCCCCGGACATGAGCATGGATGAGCGCATTCATCACCTCTTCGCACGGATGCCCGACGCGAAGGTGCACATGTACGGAAAGTCCGAACGCCAGGACCGCAAGATCGGCCACGTGAACATCGTTGGTGAAGCTGACGGATCGCTCGCCGACGCCGAATACGTCGAAGCCGTTCGCGCACGCGCCGAACTGGCGGCAAAGTTCTTGTCGACAGCCGTCTGGACCGATGGCTGGGACCCACACGGGGAAGGCGAACACAAGTGACCGCACAGGTGGGCCTCATCATGGGCAGCGACTCCGACTGGCCGACGATGGAGGCCGCCGCGCTGGCGCTCGCCGAGTTCGGAGTGCCGTTCGAGGTGGGCGTCGTCTCCGCGCACCGCACGCCCCAGCGCATGCTCGATTACGCGAAGTCGGCCGTCGATCGTGGCCTCAAGGTCATCATCGCGGGGGCCGGTGGGGCGGCGCATCTGCCGGGCATGGTCGCCTCGGCGACGGTGCTTCCGGTGATCGGTGTGCCGGTGCCGTTGAAGTACCTCGACGGCATGGATTCACTGCTGTCGATCGTGCAGATGCCGGCTGGAATTCCGGTCGCGACGGTATCGGTCGGCGGCGCCCGAAATGCGGGATTGTTGGCTGTGAGAATTCTCGCGACCGCCGATTCTGAGTTGCAAAACAAGGTCGCAGAATTCCAGTCTGGCCTAGAACGGATGGTTCTCGAGAAGGACGAAGCGCTGCGGAAGCGTCTCCTGGGCTGAATCCAGCCAGTGTTGTTCTTGGGCACCAACAGTTTTGTTTCCGGGCACGGAATTCTCGGGGCTGAGCAGAGGTAATGTCAGTGCCGAGCCGAGATTGTTCATCGACGTAGGAGGCTTTGCGGCCGTGGCAGGTAATCCAGATTTCGACCTCTTCCAGCTTCCCGAAGAGCACCAGGAAATGCGCGAGGCACTGCGCGACATCTGCGAGAAGCAGATCAAGCCCTTCGCCGCGGAAGTCGACGAGAACCACCGGTTCCCGGTCGAGGCCGAAGAAGCACTCGTTGCGTCTGGCTTCAATGCTGTCCACGTCCCTGAGGAGTACGGCGGCGCCGGCGCAGACAGCGTCATGGTCGCCATCGTCATCGAGGAAGTCGCTCGCGTCTGCGTCTCGTCGTCGCTCATCCCGGGCGTGAACAAGCTCGGCACGATGGGTCTCATCCTCAATGGTTCTGAGGAGCTCAAGCAGCAGGTCCTGCCGTCGATCGCCGATGGTTCGGCGATGGCTTCGTACGCGCTGTCCGAGCGTGAGGCCGGCTCTGACGCTGCGTCGATGCGCACCAAGGCCCGCCGTGACGGCGACAACTGGATCCTCAACGGCTCGAAGTGTTGGATCACCAACGGCGGAAAGTCGACCTGGTACACCGTCATGGCCGTCACCGACCCGGACAAGGGTGCCAACGGCATCTCCTCGTTCATAGTCCACAAGGACGACCCGGGCTTCTCGGTCACCGGTTACGAGCGCAAGCTCGGCATCAAGGGCTCGCCGACCGCTGAGCTCGCCTTCGAGAACTGCGTCATTCCAGGTGACCGCATCATCGGCGACGAAGGCACCGGTTTCAAGACCGCTCTGCAGACGCTCGACCACACGCGTCAGACGATCGGCGCGCAGGCTGTCGGTGTCGCGCAGGGTGCGCTCGACCTCGCGATCGAGTACGTGAAGGACCGCAAGCAGTTCGGCAAGTCGATCTCGGACTTCCAGGGCATCCAGTTCATGCTCGCCGACATGGCGATGGAGCTCGAAGCTGCGCGTCTCATGGTCTACCACGCTGCCGCGCGTGCCGAGCGCGGTGAGAAGGACATCAGCTTCATCGCCGCCGCGTCGAAGTGCTTCGCGTCCGATGTCGCCATGAAGGTCACGACCGACGCCGTCCAGCTGCTCGGTGGCGCCGGCTACACGATGGACTTTGCCGCTGAGCGCATGATGCGCGACGCCAAGATCACCCAGATCTACGAGGGCACGAACCAGATTCAGCGCGTCGTCATGTCGCGCGCACTGCTGAAGTGACAACTGCCCGCGTCCAGCTCGACCGCGCTTCGCGGGGGAGCCGACAGGCGCGGGCCGTCACTCGAATTGCCTTGATATGGGCCCGGCTCTGCCGGGCCCATATCGGTTTCGATCCGCGTTGGGATCTCTTCGTCTGCAGCGGAATGCGATTCGGCTTCGGTCGCGGCGGAACGACGATCGGTGGCGTCTATCTGACGGGGAACAACCTGTCACAACAGGTCTTGCGGCACGAGTCGGTGCACGCCGAACAGTGGGCGCGGTACGGGTTCCGGTTCGCGCTGATGTATCCCTTCGAGGAGTTGCGGCATCCGCGGGAGAAGAACCGGTTCGAAATCGAAGCCGGGCTCGAAGACGGCGGGTACAGCCCGCGCGTCTGATCCTGTCCAAGATGACGGCTGTCACCGGAGGAAAGCCGTATATGGGTCTTCCTCGCGTGTGGGACGCACATTTGAGCAGACATCGTCCGGTCAGAGCGACTTCGTGACCCGTTCGGCCGCGGCGTGACGATTCGGGTCTTCGGAATTCGACACCTGAACGAGTGATGCGCCGGCCGCGTACACCGCGAGCAGGTTGTCGATGATCGTGTCCGGGGTCGCCCAGTCGTTCGCCGAAAGCACTCGATCCGACGATGAAATACCCTGCCGCTCAGCCGAATCCCGGGCTTCCGCGAGCACCGAGCCGACGTCGCGGCCTTCGAGCGCGGCACTGGCAACCGTCGCCGAGAATCGATCTCCGTGGACGCGCACGCTGGTCGCGTAGTCGGTGACGCCCACCGGCAGGTTGGGCACCGGCCGTCCGAATGCGTCGAGCGACAGCACGACGACCTCCGGGGCATCGACCGAATCGAGGCCGGCCGCGGTGACGAAGGCGACGTCTGCGTCGGCCTCCGGGTCCAGGGTCACCTCGAGTCCTGCCCACCAGGCGCCGAGGTAGACGCCCGCGGACTGCCAGTGGGGCGGGAGCAGGATCGCGGCGCGGGCGCCCGGGTCGAGGCCGAACTCGTCGCGAATGAAGTTCGCGGTCTTGGCGGCCCAGTTCGCGAGCGTCAGTGCCGAGAGTTCGATCCGCGCGCCGGTGGCGTCGTCGTAGTGCGTGATCCGCGGTCCGGCCGGGTCGCGCTGGAGAATCGGGTCCAGCAGCACTGCCGTCAGGTTTGTTTCACGCACCGTAGAAGTTTAGTTCACACAGCGCGGTCCGCCGGGCGCGGCGTTGACTCGCTTCGGAGCGCCGGTGGCATCGGTTTCCGAGTTGGCCGCGGCCTTCTCGGCAGCCTTCTTCTGCCAGCCCGGCTTGGCGTACGACGGGCCGTGGTAGCGGTCTGATCCGGGGCCGCGGTAGTCACCCGACAGCACCACGCGCACGGTCGTGTCGGGGAGATCCGGGTCCTCGACGATCGGAAGTCCACCGAGTTTGCGTGCCACATCCTGCGCGACGTCGCTCGAACGGTCTTTGACGAGGACGGTCGTCTTCGCGTAGTGCTTGGCCTTGTTGTTGCCGACGTCGCCCTCATGGAAGCCGAGGCCGGTCAACTGCGCGGATACGGCCGAGGCCAGTCCGCCGATTCCGGTGTCGTTCCAAACGTCGACCGACGTCACGGAGTCGCCGTTCGCATCCTTGACCGGGTCGTTCTTCGTGAGGAGTCCCGCGACGAACTTCTTCACCTGGGCCGGGTCGACCTTGACGATCGACTCGCCCTGATCGGTCATGGCGGCCGCGTCGACGACCGGGATCGTCTGGAACGACACGTCGCCACCGGCCATGTGTGCCAGCTTGCCGGCGAAACTGAAGACGTCCCAGTTGTCGTCGAGGACGACCGAACGGTTGATCGCCGACCGCATGAGGCTCAGTTTCGACGGGTCGCTCAGCGTGTTCTGGCTCAGGACCTTGCTCGCGAGCGAGGCCATGAAGACCTGCTGACGGACGATGCGGTCGAGGTCGCCGCGGGGGAGTTCGTGGCGCTGGCGAACGAAGCTCAGTGCCTGCGATCCGCGCAGAATCTGTTCTCCGGCACGGAAATCCGCGCCGGAGAGGGGTTCGTCGACCGAGTTTCGAAGACACACGTCGACACCGCCGACGGCATCGGTGAGAAGCACGAATCCGAGAAGGCCGACCTCGGCGTAGTGGTCGATGGTCTGACCGGTCAGGTCCTCGACGGTATGGATCAAGGCTTTGCGTCCGGCTTCGGTGGCAGCCGGTTCGGATTCCTTCGGGCTCTGCCCTTGCGCGACGAGGCGGTCCCACGTGGCCTGCTTCGTCGAGCCGTACGCGGAGTTGATCTTGATCTTGCCCTGGAATCCAGGCACCGCGACGTACGAGTCACGCGGGATATTGATGGCAGTCGCCGACGATCCGTCGTCGGGAATGCGGACCAGGATGATCGTGTCGGTGTTGGTCGTCGCGACCGGGCCGGCGTGGAGCGAATCGATTTCACTCGCCGACAGCGGATTTCCGTGAGCATCGGTACGACTGTCGGTGCCGACGAGCAGGATGTCCGTGGCGCCGTCGTCCACGCCACCGAGGCCCAGGTCGAACTTGGCCAGGCCAGATTGAACGGCATCGACGAAGTACCACGCGCTACCGGTGATGACGAGAGTCAGCGTGGAGATGACCGCGACGAGTGCCCGAAGTCGACGTGCTGCCTTCGGTCGACCCGAAAACTCCACGTCCGGGAGCGGCCGGTCGACCTGTGGTCGCCGGACCCGTTCTTCGGTGATGAGCCCGCCCAAAAACCGACCTCTCTCAAACTCTCATTGAGAACTTGAGACTTAGGCTAACGGTCAGGTGTGCTAAGCCCGGCCAGGCGATTCGGCGTGCCAGACTTTCTCATCGTGCGCACAGTCTTGGTGACCGGAGCTCAGGGCCAACTCGGCAAGCAGCTGATTCGGAAATCGACCGATCGGGGAGTCGAGGTCGTCCCCCTCTCCCGCCGCGATCTCGACATCACTGACCTCGATGCGGTCCGCGGGCGTATCGGCGAACCGGTGACGGTCATCAACTGCGCGGCGTACACGGCCGTCGACAAAGCCGAGGCCGACGCGGACACCGCGTACGCGATCAACGAAACCGGCGCGGCGAACCTGGCGCGTGCCTGCTCGGAGGCCGGAGCTCGCCTCATCCACGTATCGACGGATTACGTGTTCTCCGGCACGTCCGACAGGCCGTATGAACCGAACGACCCGACCGGTCCCAAGACGGTCTACGGGGCCTCGAAGCTCGCAGGTGAGCGAGCGATCGCCGAGTTCGCACCGACCTCGACGATCGTCCGGACAGCGTGGGTCTACACCGGAGTGGGCACCGATTTCGTGGCCACGATGCGTCGGCTGGAAGCCGAGCGCGACACCGTCCGCGTCGTCACCGATCAGGTCGGATCACCGACGTACGCAGCGGATTTGGCAGACGGACTGCTCGAGCTCGCAGAGCTGCCGCAGGCGCCGCTGATCCTGCATGCCACCAATGCGGGCGCGACGAGCTGGTACGAGTTCGCCCGCGCGATCTTCGCCGAGATCGGCGCCGATCCCGACCGCGTACAACCGACGACGAGTGTCGAGTTCGTACGTCCCGCTCCGCGCCCGGCGTACTCGGTGCTGTCGTCGAAAGCGTGGGCCGGAGTGGGACTTACGCCACTTCGGGGTTGGCGAGAGGCACTACACGCGTCCTTGGCTGGCTAGTCTGATGCTGTGACCGAGTTTACGGCGCGCCATGGGCGAGATTCTGGCGCCGAGCGGATCGTCATCGTGACGGTGACTTACTCTCCGGGCGAGCATCTTTCGACGTTCCTCGACTCGATCCCGCAGGCGTGCAGCCGGCCCTATGAGGTCATTCTCGCCGACAACGGATCGACTGATGGGTCGCCGGAAGCGGCCGCCGAGCGACCTGGCGTTCGCCTGCTGCGCACCGGCGGGAACATCGGATACGGCGGCGCAATCAATCGAGCCGTCACCGAGATCGACCCTGACGTCGAGTTCGTCATCATCGTCAATCCGGACATCGAATGGGGGCGGTCCAGCATCGACGTGCTCCTCGACGCCGCGCACCGGTGGCCGCGCGCGGGGAGCCTCGGGCCGCTGATCCGGGAGCCAGACGGCTCGACCTATCCCTCCGCCCGCCAGGTCCCGACGCTCGGCGCGGGCTCCGGCCACGCCGTCCTCGGCAAGATCTGGCCGAAGAACCCGTGGACGGCGAAGTACCGCCAGCACAACGCTGAGATCTCCGAGCGCACCGCCGGTTGGCTGTCCGGATCGTGCCTGCTGGTGCGCCGCCGGGCCTTCGAGTCCATCGGCGGATTCGACTCGCGCTACTTCATGTACATGGAGGACGTCGACTTCGGCGATCGGCTGAGCAAGGCAGGTTGGCAGAACGTCTACGTGCCGTCCGCGGAGGTCACGCACGCGCAGGGACACTCGGCGTCGAAGCACCCGGAGATCATGCTGACGGCGCACCACGACAGTGCCTACCGCTTTCTTTCCGATCGGCACCCGAAGTGGTGGCAGTCTCCGCTAAGAATGGCTCTGAGGGCGGGGCTGAAAACGCGTTCGCGCGTCGCTGTTCGTTCTGCTCTGCGAGCCCAAGCTCGTGAGGCACAAAGTCTTTCAAAAAGGGGAGCGGAATGAGTGACATCGTCGCGGCGGACGCGATCATCCTCGTCGGTGGACAGGGAACGCGACTTCGACCGCTCACGCTGTCGGCGCCGAAGCCGATGCTGCCAACGGCCGGCGTGCCGTTCTTGCAGCACCTCCTCGCGCGCATCGCCGAGGCCGGCATCAAGCGCGTCATTCTGGGCACCGCGTACAAGGCGGAGGTCTTCAGCGACTACTTCGGCGACGGGTCCGAATTCGGCCTGGAGATCGTGTACGTCCAGGAGACCGAGCCGATGGGAACGGGTGGCGGTATCCGCAACGTCCTCTCCAAGATCCAGTCGGACAACGTCATGATCTTCAACGGCGACGTGCTCAGCGGCGCCGACCTGAAGGCGATCTACCAGACCCACATCGACAACGACGCCGACGTCACGCTGCATCTTGTGCGCGTGAGCGACCCGCGCGCGTTCGGTTGCGTGCCGACCGACATGGACGGCCGCGTGACGGCGTTCCTCGAGAAGACCGAGGACCCGCCGACCGATCAGATCAACGCCGGTTGCTATGTCTTCAAGAAGAAGGTCGTCGAGGCCATCCCGTCCGGCCGTCCGGTGTCCGTCGAGCGCGAGGTCTTCCCCGGTCTCCTGCGGGATGGATCTCGGGTTTACGGTCACGTCGACATGGCGTACTGGAAGGACATGGGAACCCCGGACGACTTCGTGCAGGGTTCGTCGGACCTCGTGCGCGGAATTGCGCCGTCGCCGGTGCTCAACGGGCATCGCGGTGATTCACTCGTGCATCCAGGTGCCGGTGTCGCGCCGGGAGCGTGGCTCCTGGGCGGGACCGTGGTCGGCCGCGGCGCCGAGGTGGCCGCCGGTGCTCGTCTCGATGGCGCGATCCTGTTCGACGGCGCCAAGGTCGAAGCCGGTGCCCGAATCGAGCGGTCCATCATCGGTGCGGGAGCCATTGTCGGTCCGCGGGCACTCATCCGCGACGCGGTCATCGGTGACGGGGCGCATGTCGGTGCGCGCTGCGAATTCCTTCGTGGCGCTCGCATCTGGCCGGGCGTCGTCATCCCCGACAACGGCGTGCGGTTCTCCACGGACGTCTGAACTGACTGAACGAGCCGGGTCACCTTGTGGGTGGCCCGGCTCGCGTCATGTCAGCCGCTAGCGCTGGGCGTAGATGGCGTCGAGCGCGGCGTGCGTCTCCGGCTTCATGGCACGAAGAAGGTTGGCGAAGTCGTCGTCGGCTCCGGCGTCGCGGAACGTCTGGAACAGGGCGCTGATGGATGCGTCGTCGCCCTCTTCGAGGAGCACGTCGCCGACCAGCGCGATCAACTCTGGCCGCAGTCGCGAGAACACCGACAGGCTCGCCAGTTGGAGTTCACGCTCGCCGTTCAGCATCGCGGCCACGATGCGGTTGACTCGGGCGCGGTTGTGCGCGGCGATGAGTCCGACGACGTTGTTGAGTACCTCGGCATCGAAGACGTAGGCCCCGGACAGGATGAGGCCGGCGTCGTCGTCGATGCCCTTTTCGACCTCGAGGATGAGCTCTGGAGTCGCTGCATCGACGAACTGGCCGGCGGTGACGTAGTCGCGGCGCTGGAGGATCTCGTTGGCGATGGCCACCACGGGAAGCGGCGGCGCGAGATGCGCGACGTGTCGAACTGCGCGCGGGTCGAGGTAAGGGGCGGCACTTGCGCCGTACTCCGGCTTGACCAGCGATAGCGCGTGGGCAACCTTCTTCGGGTGTGCCAGTGCGATGGCGCCGGCCGCTTTGCCGCCCATCTCGGGTGGGCAGATCTTCTGGCAGATCGGCATGGCGATAGACAGCGGCACGATGGGCATCAAGGCGCTGATGCGTCGAAACATGTCCGCGTTTGAGTCGAACATGGCGTCCGAGATGCGGTTGCGGAGTTCATGCAGCTCAACGGACGAGAAGCGCTCGAGGTACGCGATTCGTTCCGGAGTGACCCCGAGTTGCTTCGCGAGCAGTTCGATCTGGGCGCGGTGGAGAAGGTCACTCATCACTTGCCTCCGGGGAAGACGATCTTGCGGGCGGGACCGCGGAACAGGCGGGGAAGCCCGTTGATCGTGTCGTCGACGGCGTGATGCAGTTCAACTGCCTCTTCGTCCATCGCAGTGCGGAACAGACTGAGCAGGTCCGCAGCTTCGGTGGGGTCGAGCCGATCGATGAGGGCAATCGAGGCTCCGAGCTCACGTTCGAGCTCGGCCTTTGCGTCGGTCATGGGGTCCTTTCTAGGGGGATCAGAGGGCGCGGCGACTCAGCGCGCGCGGAACGTGTTGGTCGACGAAGTCGACAATCCTGTCGAGGGCATGGACCGCTTCCGGTGTGTGGCCCGCGGCTTGGAAGACGTGAACGGCGGTGTCCCAGGTGTGGAGATGGCAGACGCGGCCCGCCGAACGAAGTCGCTTGGCCATCAGGACCGAATCCGGGTAGAGGTACTCGCGCCGGCCAACGTGCAGGAGCGTCGGTGGAAAGTCGGTGAGGTTCGCGTGCACGGGGGAGATCAGTCGCCCGCCCGCACGACGGCTCATCAGCTGGGTGAAGGCGATGACCGCCGAACTCGGGAAGAGCGCGCAGTTCGTCGGCGCGGCCAACTTGTCCGAGTGGTCGAGGTCGGTGAGCGGCGACATCACCACGATCGCGCCCGGCTGCGGTAGGCCGTTGTCCTGCAGGACCGAGCCGAGCACGAGGCTCAGGTACCCGCCTGCCGAGTCGCCCATGATGGTGATTCGATCCGCAGGTATGCCCCGCTCGAGCAGGTAGAGGTAGCCACCGATGCAGTCCTCGATCGCCTCCGAAATCGTGTGTTTCGGCATCTTCCGGTAGTCCACCGCGAGAACCGGCGCGGACACTCGCTCGGTGATGCGCCCGATCATGTTTCGGTGGAGGTGACGCCCACCGACCATGAACGCGCCGCCGTGGAGGTACAGCACGCAGCGGTCGGAATCGATTGCCGGTGGTGAGTAGAGGGTTGCCGTACAGCGCGGTAGTTCGACCGCTCCTTGGGAAACGCCCTTGACCGGGGAGAGAACCCGGCCGGCATGGTCGACCACCCAGGTCGGCCACGGCAGCGTCGACGTAAGCGCCCAGAGGCGAAGGAATGTCTTGACGGTTGCTCGAAGAGAACAGTCCACGATCCGCATTTGCGTTGATTCGCCGCGGAAATCTGTGCGGTTCAGTTCGGTTGATTCACTGTTCGGATTCGCATTTATGCGCGAAAATGGAGTCACAGACACTTCTATGTGCTTTCTGGCTCAATGAACGAATCATTCAATTGTCCGGGATGTTCCAAAGAATGTCACTGCGCCCGGGAAACAGAGTCTTTCTCGAATGTTTGTCACGCGAAACAAGTCGGTCGAACGGTCGGGATGTCGCAGGAACGGGTCATGCGCAAGAATGAGCGCATGACATCCGAGCTTCCGCAGCTGTCCAGGAGCGCGCGCCTAGTGGTGGCGTTTCAGGAGAACGTGCCGAAGCTTGCGATGGAGCTGCTCGAGCAGGCCGTTGCTTCGATGCCCGAAGCTGACACGCTGCCGCCCGATCACTTCGTCGACGAGATCATTCCGGGAGCGATAGTCGGCATTGCGGCGGCTCTCGACGCTATTGACAACCGACGGCGGCTGTCCCGAGCGGAGTTTGCGCAGATCGTCGAACCGATCGTCGAGCGTCACATGCAGGACGGAATTCCGCCGCAGACTCTCCTGCGGGCGCTTGGCGCTGCCCTCGGTCACATGTGGACGCTGATCCGTAAGGAGTCGACTGAGGCTGACCTCGACGACATCGGTGCCATGGGGGCGGAGCTCATCTACTACTTCACCGAGACCGCATGCATCATCAGCGAGATCTACAGCGACGTCGAGGGCTCGTTCGAATCGGCCGCCCGGTCAGCACGCCGGGCGTTATGTGCCGCGATGGTCCGCGGGTCTGGTGTCGCGCCGGAAGCGGCCCGCACCGGAATACCCCTTGCGAGCGAATACCTGCTGGTAGCACTGCATGTTGGCGCTCGTCCGTCGGCTGCCCGATTGGGCGATGCACTCGTCGCCCGCAAGCGGATGCGGCTCGTTCAAAGGCACTTCGACCAGGCAAACCAGGCACTTACCCTGTCTGATTTCGACGGCGCGCGGGGCGTCATTCTGATCCCGCTCGTCGATGGTGCGAGCGAAGCGGATCAGCGTCATCTCGCCGGCGACCTCGTCGACGAGTTGTCCGAGTACGTCGACGGCCTGTACGGCGCCTCCCTCGCGGTAACGGTCGACAAGATCCCGGATGCCGCCGCCGAGTGTGCCGAGGTTGCGAACCTCGCGCAGATCGTCGGACGGCCACCGGGCCTCTACACGATCGACGACGTCATGCTCGAGTACCAGCTTTCGAGGCCTGGTCCGGCCCGGGATCGACTGGCGAAGCAGGCCGAGCCGCTACTTGAGCAGACGCACCTGCTCGAGGCCCTCGAAGTGCATCTCCGGCACGGTGGAGACCGGAAGTCGGCCGCCGCGGAGCTGTTCGTACACCCGAACACCCTTACGTACCGACTGCGTCGCATCGGTGAAGTCACCGGAATCAACCCCATGACGCCGGACGGCTCGCGCTTGCTCGCGGCCGCCCTGATGGTCCATCGCCTCGAAGGCACCCAGTCCGGGTCCTGAGCCCTGACGATTATTTCTGGGACCTGCGTCACATCATTTCTTGGTCCGGAAAACCAGGCTCTCGTAGCCCGGTTGTTTCGCGTCACAAATTGTTCGCAACACTCAGTTGAATTTGCCACACAATGATCGTTATTGGCTGATTTGCCTAATTTCGTCATCCGGAATTCTGTGGTTATCTTTGTCGTCGGTTGAAGTCGTTGAATTGTTTATTCGATTTCGGCGGTCTAGATTTCGGCCGATTTTCAATTGACCTAGAGGAGACTGCGATGACGCAGAGTCCGAAGCGGGGTGGCACCCGATGGCGCCGATGCGTCATCCTGCTGTTCGCCCCGATGATCGGCATCCTGGGGATGGCGGCGCTGACGCTGACCGGCATAACGCCGCTCAACCTCGCGATCACCGGCCAGGATTTCAAGCTCGCCTCTCGACCAGGCTCATACGTTGTGGTCGAGCAGGGCGCGACCGGATACGCCGACCTCATCACGATGAAGGACGGCAGCGTCGACCCGGCCCTCAAGGCAAAGCTCGACTCGGCGGATATTTCGGACGGAGTCTGCCTGTCGCTCGTGCTCACGTTCCCCCTGATCGGGACGTACACGGTCCAGCTGCAGACGACGGGCCACACCGTCATCACGGACATGACCGGCTACGTCGACCGCATGGGCGCCACGGGTGTGGAGTTGAACGCCCGGACCAACGACGGCAAACCGCCCCGCGATGACATGAGCAACGTGACTGCGCCGGTACGTATCAACAAGGACGCATCGA
The DNA here is from genome assembly GCF_000380645.1 of Smaragdicoccus niigatensis DSM 44881 = NBRC 103563. Taxonomy (GTDB): domain Bacteria; phylum Actinomycetota; class Actinomycetes; order Mycobacteriales; family Mycobacteriaceae; genus Smaragdicoccus; species Smaragdicoccus niigatensis. The sequence continues at coordinate 721,009 of NZ_AQXZ01000019.1, read as the reverse complement.
AGCTCGACATAGCCGGTGGCCACGCCGGCACCTTAGGCCTCGAAGCGCCGGGTGCAGTCCGAGCGAAGAGCCTCTTCGTGGGCGGCAAGGGCGCCACGATTCGCGGCACCCTCTCGATCGGCGGCATCAAGTTCCCGTGGATCTCGCACGGTCGCGGTACTGCTCACGGCGAGTGCTATTGATGCGTACTCGACTGAGGAACTTCCGGTACACCCGCCCGTTCTGGGGCGGCCTCTATGTCCTCCTCGCGGGGCTCATCATCACGTGGCTGCCCCTCGGTCCGGTCAATGACATTGTCGCAGCGGGCATCGGCGGCTTCGCCGGGGTGCTCCTCGGCGCCGTCCTGATCGCGATGGGCGTGGTGATCCTCGTGATCCCCAAGGCGCACCACCTGGCGGCCATCGTCGCGATCGTTCTCGGTCTCGCCTCATACCCGGTGACGAACCTCGGCGGATTCTTCGCCGGCATGGTGCTCGCGGTGTTCGGCGGCTGCATGGCCCTCGCGTGGACCGACGACAAACCATCACAACGATCGAAAGGGATCGAAGCATGAGGACATCGGTGTCCAAAGCCGTGCGCGACCTCACGAGAAGTTCCCGCGAGTCGTTCGGCTCGTGGAACAACGGAATGCGCACGAAGGCAAAGACCACCACCGGCGGCACCCGTTGGGGTCGCGGACTGGCACTCATCGTGCCCAGCACGGCGGCAGTCGCGGCGCTGAGTTACTCGTTGCAGGCCGGTGCGATGGCGGCGAGCTTCAACGTGGCCGATCAGGCGCTCATAGCGCACATCGAATCTGTCGACGGCAATGGCTTGGCAGCGGTGGTCTCGACGGTCAATGCGAAGAACGCAGACGGCTCGACGCGACCTGTCGGAACCCTGCACCTCGCGATCGGGAACGGGAAACTGCGCGGAGTTTGCATCATCGCCAAGCAGACGGTCATGGGTGTCGGCTATTCGATCGTCATCAAGGCAGCGACGACCGGCGAGGGTACAGGGCAGAACCTCGTCCTCGACGCGACAGACGCGAAGGCGTTCAACGTGACCGCGGAGAATCTGCTGGTCGGTCGTTCCGCTGACGAGATCTCGCTCAACGGGCAGAGCCTCGGCGGACAGCCTGGAGGGCTCGGTATCGACGGTCCCGACGCCCACGTCCATCTCGAGAACGTCACCGGCACCGCATGGAGTGCCGAGTTGCTCGGCGCTATCAAGGCCGCCGACTTCACCGCCACCATCAAACCAGGGGAGGTGACCACGTGCTGACGTTGGTCAAAGGCGAGAGGGCCCAAGAGGCCCGCGATTGGTTCCGCGACTTCCGTCGGACCCGCCCGTTCTGGGGCGGGCTGTGGATGGTGCTGGGCGGCTCGATGATCCTTCGGGTCTCGGCAGTATCGCTGGAGTCGGCGGTATCCGGAGGAATCACCGGCTTCGGCGGCTGGATGACCGGCGGTGGGCTCATTATCTGTGGACTGCTCGTGTGGGCCGGTGAAGAGCATCGTTTCGTCGCAGGCATCATCGGCCTGCTGCTGGCGATCGCATCGCTCGTCGTGTCGAACCTCGGTGGATTCTTCATCGGCATGCTGTTCGGCATCATCGGCGGCGCTATGGCGATCGCCTGGGGACCCAAGCCGGTTCGCGAGCTGACCGAAGAGGCTGACGGATGACCACGAAAGGGATGGCCAGCAGGCGGCTCATCACCGTCCTGATCGCGTTCTTTGTCATCGTCGGATTCGCGACAGCTCGTTCCGTCGCCAAGGGCGAAGGCAATGCGGTGCCTGCGCGCGGGACAATCGAATTCACTCCGGCGTCGAATCCGATCCGGGTGCAGGCGGCCGCAGGGCACATCTTCGGGCTGACGTGGGTGGACGCGAACAAGTCCATTCCCCTCGCCGGCGGAAGGATGTCGCAGCAGGACACGTATTACCTGCGCTTCGAATATCTGACCGCAGACGGCGCGGCGATCACGCAGAACGTCAACGGTCGTTCGTTGACGTTGACGAACCTAAACGGGGGCGATCCGAACACCGCGGCTCGCCTCGGCGCCGAAGGCACCACTGTCGACGTGTGGAGCGGGGTGGCGAGTCTCGACTTGTGCGTGACCGCCGAAACCTTCTACACGATCATCAATGGTTACTCGGGTCTGCTCGGCGGCAGTGTTGCACCCGCGACGGCGCTTGTTGCGTCAATCTTCGCGCCCGCAGTCGGAACGCCCCTCGGCAAGGCCGGGCCATGCATCTCGCTCGTGAAACTGCTGCCGCTGTTGACGCTGCTTGTGCAGGCGGGTGTGCCGCTGCCGAACGACCTGCCCGCGGTGAACATCGATCTCACGGTCTACGCCGGAAATATCGCCGCAGGTCCGGGGGTCAACGCGCTGTCGTTGCCCGTGGCCAGACTCGAGGTCGCAAATGACTGACTCCAAGAACGGCACACGTTGGGGCCGCGCTCTCGCACTCATCATCGGCGCGCTCATCCCCGCAGGGTTCATCGGTGCGGCGGCGGCCAGCAGCGCGCTGGGCGCCGGGTTGGCGATGCAGTCGGACCAGGCGTCATTCACCACCGCGGGCATCTCGACCGACGATCCGCTCGGGATCATCGTGCATCCCCAACTGGTGAAGGACAAGAACGGCAACACCTACACGGAGTACGTCGTGAAACTCCAGGCATCGAATGCGGTCGCGCGTGGGATTTGCGTCGCGGAGAAGGTCTCGTTGTTTGGTCAGACTCTGACGATTCTCATTGAATCGGGAGATCAGGAAATCCAGATCAGCGGAGTCTCGGCGACGATTCATACGGTGAGTACCTCGCTCAAGGCAACTGGCACGGTACGGCTGAACCAGAACGCGGCCGATGTCTCTGCCGGCGGTGTTTCACTGGGTGGCGCATTCGGTGAGTTGGGGATTACCGCGGGCGGCGCGAGCCTCGGATCAGCCAGCGGCACGCTTCAGGGCGCGATGCTCAAGGGTGGATCGATCAGCGATCTCCACGCTCGCCTCGTTCCGGGAGACGTCTCCTGCGGGTGAACCGCTAGTAGTTCAAGAACAGAGCACGGTCCGTTGGCATTCGCCACGGACCGTGCTCTGTTTTCGTCGTCCGGGCTGTGAGACATCCCGCACCCTCGCGTCACAACTGGAGCCGGTGCGATCTTGTGGTTCGAAACAAAGGTGCTGGCAGGCGCGCGACAAGATCAAAATGGACCAGATTTCGTGTGGTGAATGTCATTTCCCTGCCGTATTCGCCGAATTGTCGTCTGAATTTCTGCCCTCTACTCTCAGTCCCAAATTTCAAGTCGAAATCGGAAAGTACCTGGTCAAGGCGCGTTCTGAGGCTTGAATTTCGGATTCACAAGGGAGTGATTCGCGTTGGCGCAGAATGTGATTCGCGGTGGCACCAGGTGGCGTAAATGCGTCGTCCTGTTGGTGGTCCCGATGCTCGGCATCCTGGTACTGGCAGCGCTGACCCTCACCGGCCAAACGCCCCTCAACCTCGCCCTCAACGGACAGGACTTCAAGCTCGCTTCGCGGGACGGTTCGACCGTCGTTGCAGCGGAGGGCGCGACCGCATACGCGGATGTCGTCACCATGAAGGACGGCCGCATCGACCCGGCGCTGAACGCGAAGCTCGGCTCGGCCCAGATATCCGACGGCGTCTGCTTGTCGCTGGTGTTGACCTTCCCGTGGGCTGGCACCTTCACGGTCCAGCTGCAGACGACGGGAAAGACACGACTCACCGATGTCACGGCGCACGTCGACGTGGTGTCCGCGTCGGGAGCAGAGCTGAACCCGGCGACCGACGACGGCAAGCCGGCGTCGGATGACATGCACAACGTGACTCGGCCGATTCGGGCCAACAAGGACGCGTCCGAACTCGAGTTCGCCGGTCACCGCGGGACCCTCGGTCTCGAGCTTCCCGGCGCTGTTCGCGCCGGCAGCCTCCAGATCGGCGGAAAGAGCGCCACGATTCGCGGGATTCTGTCGATCAGCGGCCTCAAGCTCCCCTGGATATCGCACGGTCGCGGTACTGCGCACGGGGAGTGCTTCTGACATGCGAACTCGATTTCGGAACTTCCGGTACACCCGGCCGTTCTGGGGAAGCCTCTATGTCCTCATCGCGGGCCTGATCATCGCGTGGCTGCCGCTGGGACCGGTCAATGACGTCGTCGCTGCCGGTATCGGCGGTTACGCCGGAGTGGTTCTCGGTGCCGTCCTGATTGCGATGAGCCTGGTGATCCTGCTGATCCCGATTCAACGCGGACTCGCGGCGATTATCGCGATCGTGCTCGGACTCGCCTCCTATCCGGTCACCAACCTCGGTGGATTCATCGTCGGCATGCTGCTCGCCATCTTCGGCGGTTGCATGGCGCTGGCCTGGACCTCCGACATTTCAACACCGAAAGGGATCGAAGCATGAGGACATCGATGTCCAAAGTCGTGCGTGACCTTGCGGCCCGCACTCGGGAATCCGCGAATTCGTGGAACGACGGAATGCGCACACAGGCGAGTACGGCTGCCGGCCGCACTCGGTGGGGTCGCGGACTCGCCCTGGTGGTGCCGAGCACGGCGGCCGTCGCTGCGCTGAGCTACTCATTGCAGAGCGGTGCGATGGCCGCGAACTTCAACGTCGCAGATCAGGCGCTGATCGCGAGCATCGACTCGGTCGACGGCACCGGCCTCGCCGCCGTGGTCTCGTCGGTGAACGCGAAGAATGCGGACGGATCGTCGCACGCGGTCGGCACACTGCACCTCGCCATCGGGCACGGAAAACTGCGCGGTGTCTGCATCATCGCGAAGCAGACGATCAAGGGCGTCGGCTACTCGATCATCATCAAGGCCGCCACCACCGGCGAGGGATCGGGCCAGAACCTCATCTTCGATGCGACCGACGCCAAGGCGGTCAACGTTCGAGCACAGAACCTGCTGGTCGGACGCTCGGCTGACGAGATCTCACTCAACGGCCAGAGCCTCGGTGGCCAGGCCGGTGGCCTCGGAATCGACGGCCCCGACGCCATCGTCCATCTAGAGAACCTGCACGCCACCGCGTGGAGCGCCGAACTCCTGGGCGCCATCAAAGCCGCCGACTTCACCACGACGATCAAGCCCGGCGAGGTGACCACATGCTGACGTTGGTCAAGAACGACAAGGTGCAGGAAGCGCTCGCCTGGTTCCGGGACCTGCGTCGGACGCGTCCGTTCTGGGGCGGCCTGTGGATGTTCCTCGGCGGTTTCCTGATTCTGCGCGTCTCGGCGGTGTCGCTGGGTGCCGCGGTGTCTGGCGGAATCACCAGTTTCGGTGGCTGGCTCACCGGCGGTGGACTCATCGTCTGCGCGGTCCTCGTCTGGGCCGATCCGGGGCATCGGATCGTCTCGGGGATCATCGGCCTGCTGCTGGCCATCTCGTCGCTCGTGGTGTCGAACCTCGGCGGATTCTTCATCGGCATGCTGCTCGGGATCATCGGCGGTTCCATGGTGATCGCGTGGGGTCCGAAGCGAGTCGCCGAGACGACGGAAGAGACTTCGGAATGAAGCGACTGCTTGCCGTTGGAACGGCACTTCTCATCGCGGTCGGAGTTGCCGCTGCCCCGTCGTTCGCCCAGGACGGTTCCGTCCCGAGTCGGGGGACTCTCGGATTCGTCCCCGCGTCGAATCCGGTGCATGTCACCTCGGACAGCGCCCACATCATGAACCTGACCTGGATCGCGGCCAACAGCCCGATCCGGTTGGCGAATGGCTCGATGTCGGCATCGGACACGGTCTACCTGCGGCTTCAGTACTTGACGCTCAACAACCTCGTGATCGCGCAGAACGTCAACGGCCGCTCGTTGTCGCTGACCAACGCGAACGGGGGCGACGCCTCGACGGCCGCGCGGATCGGTGCGGCCGGCACGACAACCGACGCGTGGGCCCAGGTCGCGAGCCTCGATCTGTGCATCAGTGCCCAGACGCTCACCACCCTGGTGAACTCGTACGCCGCGTCGTTCGGTGCGAATCTGCCGAACGTGCTCGCTCAGATCACGGACATCTTCGGACCCACCGGTTCGGCGGCCGGCCCGTGTGTCCCACTGGCGAGACTGCTCCCGCTGCTGTCGACCATCGTGCAGGCGGGTGTTCCGCTGCCTAGCGACTTGCCGGCCACGAACATCGACATCAACTTGTACGCCCTCAACGTTGCGGCTGCACCGGGCGTCAACAGCCTCTCGCTGCCTCTGGCCGGGATCGGGGTCGAGAATGACTGACTCAACATCGCGCTATGGCACGCGGTGGCTCCGCGCGTTGCTGTTCATGATCGCCGCCCTCGTCCCGGTTGCGATCCTGGGCGCGGCGACGGCCAAGAACGCTCTTGCGATGGCCATGGCAACGCAGTCGCTGCGGGGCACCTTCACCACCCAAGGGATCGTGACGAACGATGCGGTCGGAATCATCATTCATCCGCAACTCGCCAAGGACGCCAACGGCAACACGTACAAGCAGTACGTCGTGAAGCTGCAGGCGACCAATGCGACGGTCCAGGGCCTGTGCGTCGCGGAGAAGATGTCCGTGTTCGGCCAGACGATGACGATCCTCATCGAAACGGGCGACCAGGCGGTGCAGGTCACCGGGGTCTGGGCGACGTTGCATACGGTCCAGACGTCGCTGAACGCGTCGGGCAGTCTGCAGCTCAACCAGAACGCGTCGGACGTCGTGGCGGGCGGCGAATCGCTCGGCGGAGTTCTCGGTGAACTCGGCATTACGACGCAGGGCGCGACGCTCGGCCCGGCCCATGGCACGCTGCAGGCGGCGAACATCAAGGGCGCGTCGTTGGCCGACTTCCATGCCCGGCTGGTGCCGGGGGACGTGAGCTGCTAGCCGAGGATCGTCTCCAGCTCGTTCATCGTCTCGCCGGTGTACACGGCGAGACGCTGCAGGTGTGGAAGCGCGTCCCGGCAACCGATGAAGCCGAAGCACAAGCGATCGACGTAGCTGTAGCACGTGATGTTGAGGGCGAGGCCGTGCATCGGGATCGACACCGGGAAGTTGGTTTCGAGCCGCGATCCGCGGAAGTACAGATGCTCCGTCGGGCCGGGCACGTTCGAGATGACGACATTGCAGTTGATCGGGATCTTCGCGTTGATGCCCGTCACCGCCCGCGCGATCTGCATTCCCAGCGGGGACATGAGCATTGCGCTGCTCGCCATGATCTCGGTCGCAGACAGGCCACTGATCAGCTCTTTGGCCCGGCTCGTGGAGGAGATGATGGTCTCGAGGCGTTGGCGGGGGTCGGCGATGTCGGTGCCGAGGGTGGCCAGGATCGCGCCCACCGCATTACCGCCACCCGGGTCATTTTTCGGCCGGATGTTCACGGGCAACATGGCGATGAGCGACTTTTCGGGCAGCGCGTCCTGATCGAGCAGGAACCGGCGAAGGGCGCCGCCGCACAGGGCGAGCACGATGTCGTTCAGGGACCCACCGGACGCCTTGGCGAGGTCTTTGAGTAGCGGTAACGAGAAGTCCTGAGTGGCGAACCGGCGGTTGCGGGTGATGCGACCGTTGAGGACACTCTGCGGGGCCTGGTTCCACGAGACGAGATTCTCGATGTCGCGCTTGAGTGATCGCCGGAACGCCACCTGCCCGACGTTGAGAATCGACTTGACGGAGTTGGTGAGCAGCTGGCCGAAGTCCGGTCCGTCGCTTTCCGATCGAGGTGACCGGGAAGGATTCCGGACGGTGTAGAAGAGCGGGGTGTCGGGGTCATCGGGGGTTTTCGACATCGCGCGGTTGAGCATCTGAACGCCCGTGTACCCGTCGACCAAGGAGTGATGGACCTTCATGTAGAGCGCGAAGCGATTGTTCGGCAGACCCTCGATGAGGTGCATTTCCCACGGCGGGCGATGGAAGTCGATCGCCTGACCGTGGAGGTGGGAGACGATCGTGCCGAGCTCCCGTTCGCCACCGGGCGCCGGTAGTGCCGCCCGCCGCACGTGGTAGTCGGGGTCCATATTCTTGTCCAACACCCAGCTCTGCAGCGGATTCTTCAGCAGGCCCGGGGTCTTCAGCTTGAGGTTCCACGGTGACTGGACCTCGGACGGATCGTGATACTGCTCGATGAGTTCGCGGAAGTAGTCGGGCGAGAGGTCTTCGCGGGCGCTGAACGTAAGCAGCGATGCGACGTGGAACATCGATTCCCGCGACTCGGCCATGAGAAAACCCAGGTCGAGAGGATTGAGCCGCTTAACCATCCGTGGCCTCCGGTCGCGTCAGATCATCCCTTCTGACGCTAGCCACTTCCGAGTCAATGCCATGCCGGTTTCGAGATCGATCTTCGGTTCGAATCCCAGCATCTGCCGGGCTTTGTCGATCGAGTAGGTACCCGTGCGGCACAGGTACTTCACGCTCACCGGGCTGAGTTCGGCGTTGATGCTCGTGAATTTCGACAACTGCGCGGAGCCGGTCGAGAGCGCGATCGCGACGCTCGTCGGCACGACAACCGGGCCGCGCTTGTGCAGCATTCGGTAGTAGTGGGCGAAGAACTCCTTCGTCGTGATGCCGATTCCACCGCTGATCGTGAACACCTGCCCGATCGCGGCCGGGGAGTCCGCAGCGAGCAGGACTCCGGCGACGAGGTCGTCGATGTAGATCGGCGAGAAGATGCCGTTGCCCATAGCCGGCAAAACGAACAGGTTCTGCTTGATCAGCTGAATCGGGAGCACCGTCCACGGGCGTGATCCCGGGCCGTAGACGTCCCCCGGGCGCACGATCGTCGCCGCGATTTCACCAGCGGAATGTGCTTGCAGCACAACCTGTTCACTGGCAACTCGGGTGTCGACGTAGGGGTTGCCATCGGGGCGGACCGGGTGGTGTTCGGTGACGCCGTCCGGAAATCCGAGGTCGGAGAACGCGCGAATCGACGAGAAATGGACGAACCGCTGGACGCCCGCGCGGACGGCGGCGTCGAGGACGTTGCGAGTGCCCACGACGTTGACGCGCCACGCTTCATCGAGCGTCGGCACGTTCGACACCAGCGCCGCAGTGTGGATGACGAGATCGACGGAGTCGAAGCTGTCCTGCCAGGGGCCGGCTTCCGCGACGTTGCCGGCCACGATGTTTGGCCCGGCGATGAGGTCGAGTCCGATGACCTCATCTCCGCGCTCCCGCAGCGTGTTGGCGAGTGTCCGGCCGATGAATCCGCCGGCTCCCGTGACGAGAACACGCATCAGATGCCGTGGCGGATCGAACCGTGGGTGAAGGTCGGCGCGGTACCCGGGCTCAGCACGCTGGAGGTGAGTTCGCTCGTCGGGAAGAACTGGAGGAATCGCTCGTCCGTGGCCGACCGGTCGACGAGAGTCTTCTCGAGAATGCAGAAGTTGTACTGCGTGGCCGTCGACTCGATGGTGTTGGCATTGAGGACGATCTCCTGACCCCAGTGCTTCGCCCAGCTCGAGACGCCGGGAATCTTGCTCAATTCCGGCGTGAGGCACTCGGTCGCGATGACGTTCTCCGACAGCGCCCACACGCCCGAATCGGTGTTCAGCACCAGAGTCTGGTTGCCGGTCGCGTGGCCCGGAGTTCGGACGATGGCCACACCTGGTCCGAGCAGGCGGTCACCGTCGATGACGAGCAGACGGTCCGGGTTGATGTCGACAAACGTCTCGGGCTGGTACCACGGACGCTGAATTGGGTGCAGGTCGCGCATGGCGACGAGCTCGTGACGCTGAACGACGAGTCGGGCGTTGGGGAAGGCGGCTTCGACCGGGAAGTCGGGCGAGATGTCGGCCTGCGGCCGGGTCGTGCCGATGAGGCGGCGAACATCCTGGGTGTGCAGGTGATCGAACGCGAGGTAGTCGACATCGGCGGGATCGATACCGGCTTCGCGGACGCGTTCTATGACCGTCGCGTACCTTTTGACCGCCAGGTTCTGCACGCGCTCGGGGATGCCGCGGCTGATCGAGGCGAAGTACGGGGTGTTCGCGTCGAGTTCGGCATCGCTCGGCTCCCATAACAGGATTCGCTGCTGGCCGTCGGAGTCGGTCCAGCGGACGATCACCAAGCGGTTCGTGATGAACAAGAACGGGGTCGGCGACGCCGGGGCACGCCACAATCCGAACTTGGTCGGGTAGGGAAGCGTCACGAGGTCATGTGTCGAGACCGCGGTCGGCTTACCGGTCTGGGCGAACTCGTGACGGAAATCGGCGGCCCGCAGTCGCGCGGTCCGCAGTGCGGCGCCCGGCCCTTCGGAGTGGTCGATGCCGTGGATGACGTCGAGGGTCGAGATCTCGGCGCCGAGGTCGGTCGTCGTCGGTACGGGGATCTCGAGTGGCTCGGCAGGCGGGGGCGTCACCATGCTGGAACTGCGGGGACCGAGCTTCTTCAGGGCATCAAGTGGGGCTGCGCGCACGTGCGCCACGTTATCGGACGACGGTTCGCGTTGCCTCAGCCTTGTGCGTCCGCCAGGGTGGAAATCCACCGCCGCGTCTCGGCCGGGTCGATGACGTCGTCGAGTTCCAGGACGGAGGCGGCGGTGAGTGCCTTGCCGCTCGCGTATGCCATGGCGACGAGGTTGTCGAACGCGGTCTGCCGCTCGATTGGATCGGCAATCGCTTCGAGTTCCTTGCGGAAGCCGAGCCGAACCGCACCTTCGAGCCCCATGCCGCCGACCTCGCCGGTTGGCCACGCCACCACGAATCGTGGAGCGCGGAACGACCCGGCGGTCATCGCCATCGCGCCGAGCCCGTAACCCTTGCGCAGGATCACCGTTCCGAGCGGGACCGTCAAGTTGGCACCGTCGATGAAGAGCCGGCTGAACTTGGTGACCGTGGCGTGCTTCTCGGCCTCCGGACCGACCATGAATCCCGGTGTGTCGCATAGGGACACGATCGGCAACCGGTGCGCATTGCACAGCTGCAGAAATGCGCTCAGCTTGTCGGCGGCCGGGGCATCGATCGCTCCGCCGAGATGGTGGTTGTCGTTCGCGACCAGCCCGTACGGACGTCCCTCGACGCGGACGAGCGCGGTCACGACCCCGACGCCCCAATCGCGGCGCAGTTCGAGGACCGATCCTGCGTCGACGATGGCGTCGATCGCGGCGCGCACGTCATACGACCGCAGGCGATTCTCGGGAATCACGTGGCGGGCGAGTCGAGGATCGGGAGCCTGCCAGTCGGGCAGGGCACCCTGGAAGTAGCCCAGGTAGCGCCGAGCAATGTCGACCGCGTCGGCTTCGTCCTCGGCGACCACATGGACGACACCGTTTCGGCGCTGGATGTCGATCGGGCCGATGTCCTCCGGCGCGAAAACCCCGAGGCCACCACCCTCGATCATCGCCGGGCCACCCATGCCGACGTTCGCGTCCGGCGTCGCGATGACGACATCACAGGTCCCCAGGAGAGCGGCGTTTCCGGCGAAGCAACGGCCCGACACGATTCCGACGAGTGGTACGCGACCCGACAGCGAGCCCATCGTGTGAAAGGTCATGAGGTCGAGGCCCGATACGGTCGCCTGGTCGGTGTCGCCCGGGCGTCCACCCCCACCTTCGGCAAAGAGGACGACCGGAAGACTCTGGTCGTGCGCCAGATCGAGGAGCCGATCCGTCTTCGCGTGGTTGCGCATTCCTTGTGTGCCGGCGAGCACCGTGTAGTCGTAGGACAACACCGCGGCGCGATCCCCATTGATCGTGGCAATCCCGGTGACCAGTCCGTCGGCGGGCGTGTTCGCGATGAGGTCTTCCTCGCTGCGGCGCAGGCGTTGCGCAGCGATCGCCAGTGCGCCGTACTCGACGAAGCTGCCGTCGTCGACGAGATCGGCGATGTTCTCGCGGGCGGTGCGCCGGCCGAGACGATGGCGCTTCGCGACCGCTGCTGACCGAGCTTCGTCGCGGGTGAGCCGGTGACGGTTCTCGACCTCCGCGAGATCGTCGCGAAGGCGGTGCAGGTCGACCTCGGAAGATGTTGCGCCGGTTCCCGTTTCGCTGGACAGTCGGTACACGAACAGGGGAGCGCCGGCTTCGACGACCGTGCCGGGTTCGATGACCGTCCGGACAACTTCGAGCGGCTGCTCGGCGCGAACGACGTGTTCCATCTTCATCGCTTCGATGACCGCGGCTTCGTCGCCGGAGGCGATGGTGGCATGCGGCGACGGCAACCAGACAACGACACCGGTGACGTGGGTGCGCAGGGTGAACTCGCCGTCGGCGATGGCGGGCGTCTTCGCGACTTCCGCCGGATGCGTCACCAAATCCGGGAGCCGATCGGCAAGCCATGTCGTCGTGATCGGTTGCGAATCGCCCCAGGCGGGATCGTCGAGCAACGCTCGGAGCAGCCCGAGATTCGTTTCGACACCTGAGATGTCGAACTCACTGAGCGCCTGAAGACAACGCCGCAACGCCGCGTTCAGGCTGCCGCCGCTGGTGATCACCTTGGCCAACAGCGAGTCGTACATCGGACTCTGCTCCAAGCCAGGAAAGCCGGCCGTGTCCACTCGGACTCCGGGCCCGGTCGGCGGAGAGAAACGGGTGAGCGTCCCGACGCTCGGTACCAGGTCTCCGTTGGCCATGATGCGCTCGGCGTTCACTCGCGCTTGAATCGCGTGGCCGCGGGGGACCGGCTGAAGCTGCAGGTCCGCGAGCGTCGAACCACTGGCCAACGCCAACTGCACCGCGACAAGGTCGATGCCGGTGACCTGCTCGGTCACGGTGTGCTCGACCTGCAGGCGGGGGTTTACTTCGAGGAAGTACGCCTCCTCGCGCCGGACAAGGAACTCGACAGTGGCGACCCCGCGATACCCGACCGATTCGATGATCCGAACTGCATTGCTGTGGAGTCGCTCGCGCAGGGCGTCGGAAAGCGATGGTGCTGGGGCGATCTCGATCAACTTCTGGTGGCGCCGCTGGATGCTGCAGTCGCGATCACCGACGGCGATCGCAAGGGTGCCATCCGCAACGACCTGCACTTCGATGTGGCGCGCGTTATGGGCGAGGACTTCCGCGAAGACGGAATCGTCGCCGAATCCCGCCAATGCTTCGGAGCGGCAGCGTTCGTACGCCGACTTCAGGTCATTCGGGTCGGTGACTGCACGCATTCCGCGCCCGCCGCCACCGGCGAGGGCTTTGATCATGATTCCGTCGGCGTGGGCGGCGAGCAGGGCGGCGATCTCCGGGAACCCGGATCCTGGTGGCGTCCCGGGGAGCACGTCGATGCCAGCCGCCACGGCCTGTTGGCGGGCCGCGACTTTGTCGCCGAAGGTGCGCAGAACATGAGCTGCGGGTCCGACGAAAACGAGCCCGGTTTTCGCACATTCTTCGGCGAGGTCGGCGCTCTCGCTGAGGAATCCGTAGCCGGGGTGGAGTAGGCCCTCGTGGCCGGCCGCCCGGGTCACGCCGGCCACGTCCAGGTAGGCGGCGGGTCCGCGACCGGACAGTTCGACAGCGTCATCGGCCATCCGCACCGCCAGTGAGTCCCGGTCGTCCGGGGAGTGGAGAACTCGCACCCGGTGGCCGAGTTCCCGGGCCGTTCGGAGCACGCGAACGGCGATCTCTCCGCGATTGGCGATGACGACTGGTGGCAGTGCATTCACGATCTCACCCTCATTGACATTGACGTCAATGTCAATAGGATGGCGCTGTGGCTCAAGCGAACTGGGCGGTTCGAGAAGCGCGGGAGCGGTCGGACACGCCCCGGCACCTCGACCTCCTCGACGCCGCAGCACGAGTGTTCGTCGAGCGCGGGTACTCCGGCGCGACCGCCGCAGCGATCACTGCCCAAGCCGGCGTATCTCGTCCGACGTTCTACGTCTACTTCGCCTCGCGCGAGGAGATCTTCGCGGCGTTGGCCGCACGCGTTCGGGATGATTTTCTGGCGGCGCAGGAGCCTGAACACGTTGCGGATTCGCCCGCGGAGATGCTGGCTGTGACGGTCCGGTCCTTCGCGGCGGCGGTTCACACGCATGGCGCGTTGTTGACGCTGATCGAGCAGCGGGCGGTGCTGGACCCGGCCATCGCAGCCCTCGCCGACGAGATCAACGAGCGTCCGATCCTGCGGTTCACGAAGTACCTCGACCGGCAACTGCAGGCGGGGCTCATCTCGCCGACAGTTCCGAATCGGGTTGTCGCCGAGACAATCGGTCACACGCTGACTCGGGGCATTCTGGCCCGCCTGGACGCGACGGCCAGGGCTGAGTTCGAAGGCCACATGATTGCGGTCGGCCTTCAGTTGCTGGGGATAGCAATGTGATGTCCTGCGTTTGACTCTAGATCGCGTGCAATATTGGTCATGACCTGCGGAAACTTGTCGGTAGTCGCATGTATGTTCGAATGGTGCGAAGCGATGTGATCACCGAGTTCCAGCGCCACCTGGTGGCGTTGGATCGGCTTGTGGATAACGCGACTCGGGTCGATCGGGTCGCGCAGATGGAGGAATTGAAGGCGCAGATCTGCGCGGCGCAGGCGATGGATGCGGCGGACTTGGATCGTGCGGTGCGGGCCGAGCACGCGGCGCTCGGGTTGCCGAAAGACAAGCACGGCGTGGGTGTCGCGGCGCAGGTCGCTCTCGCGCGCCGGGAGTCGCCGACCGCGGGGCAAGCGCACGTGACTCTGGCCCGTTGTTTGGACACCGAAATGTCCAACGCGCTGGCCCGCATGCGTGAGGGCACGCTCAGCGAACACCGTGCCCAGATCATCCGGCGCGGCATCAGCCACCTCGATGCGATCGACCGTGCCGCGGTCGACACCGCACTCTGCAGTTCCGCGAGCACGTTCGCCGGTTGGAGTGACCACCGGTTCGAAACTGAAACCCGCAAAGCAGCGGACCTGCTCGATGTCGAGGCACGCCTGCGACGGAACAAGCTGGCCGAAGCGCAGCGTCGCGTCACGGTCCACCCGGCCGCGGATGGGATGGCGTACCTGACCGCACTCCTGCCGCTCAAGCAGGCGATCGCGGTGAAGGCGAGCCTGGCGAAGGCGGCGCAGTGGATCACCGACGGAGAGCCGCGCACGCCGGCGCAGTACGAGGCGGATCTGCTGGTCGAACGCGTTCTCGGGGTGAGCAAGGCGGATGAGATCCCGGTTGCGGTCAATCTGGTGATGACCGATCTGGCGTTGCTCGGCAATGATGATCACCCGGCCCGCATTCCCGGGTACGGGTCGATTCCGGCTGCGATCGCACGCTTGTGGGTCGCGCAGTCGGCCAAGGTGAAAGCGTGGATTCGGCGGCTCTTCATCGCACCGACGACGGGGGAGTTGATCTCGATGGACTCCCGTCAGCGCCTGTTCCCGAAGGCGATGGCCGAGTTCTTCGACATTCGTGATGACCGGTGCCGTACGCCCTACTGTGGGGCGCCGATCCGCCATCACGACCACATCGTCCCAGATCGGTGCGGTGGCCCGACCTCGGGCTGCAACGGGTGCGGGCGCTGTGCGCTTTGCAACTACAACAAGGAGGCTCCCGGGGTCAGGGAGAAGCCGATCGACGGTGACCGGCACACGTTCGAGATCCAAACACCGACCGGACACACGTACGAATCCACCGCACCACCGGTCATTTGACCAAGGCCGGGCTAGCGCGCGTTCGCCAGCGCGATCATGTCCTCGAGGACGCCCGCCTCGCGGTTCTCCGGCAGTGCATCGATCGGCCACCATGCCAGGTCGACGGATTCATTGCTGATGACCGGCTGGGCGTCGGGACGTGCGTGCACGAGGAAGCGCAGATCGAGGTGCCGGGTCGGTACACCGAGTGAGCATGTGATCGGGTGCGTGTGGAGGTGCAACAACTTCGGGTCGATGCGCAAATCCTCGATGCCCGACTCCTCGGTCGCTTCCCGCAGAGCCGCGTCGACGATTGTCTCGTCGCTCTTCTCGCAGTGGCCGCCGAGCTGAATCCACTTGCCCACCTTCGGGTGCAGGGTCAGCAGCACCTTCTCGTGGTTGTCGTCCATGACCAGCGCGGATGCGGTGATGTGGCCGGGGACGTGCTTGCGCAGGCAGCCGTCGGGCGCGGAACCGAGGAAGGCCAGCAGTGTGAGCCGCAGCGACTCCTCGGCGTCGTTTCGGCCGCGAAATTCGGTGAGCAGGGCAGTGGCGGATTCGTTCAGCGAGCGGGCGCTCATGAGTGAGTCCTCATCGTTCGGTCAGCAGTCCGTCCCACACGGCGGGTTCGGGGCGAGGTGTCAGGGGTTCGGTCGGGTGACCGATTGCGATGGCGCCCAGCGGGCTCCAGTCTGCGGGCAGATCGAGAACCTCGCGAACGGTGTCGGGCGTGAAGATCGTGGAGCCGATCCAGCAACTGCCGACACCGTCGGTCGCCAGCGCCACGAGTAGAGCCTGGACTGCGGCGCCGGCGGCAACCGTGAACATCGTCGACTCAGCGGTCTGGCGAACCGAGTCACGGTAGGTGTGGGCACCGTCCGGGACCCAGAACGGGATCACGACTTCGGGTGCGCGGTACAGGATGTCGCCACGCTTCACGCGCTTCTCGACGCTTTCCGGAGTGCGTCCGTCACCTGACAAATCGTTGCGCCACTTGTCCCGCATGGCGTCGAGGAGCGTGCGGCGAACGGCGGGATCGCGAAGCCACACGAAGCGCACGGGGCGGGTGTGGTGCGGAGCCGGCGCCGTGGAGGCGCGCGCCACGGCACGCCGGATCGACTCCGGATCGACGGGTGCATCGGCGAACTCGCGCACGGACTTTCGGAGGCGGAGTGCCTCGGTTCGGCCGCGGGCAATCGCCGCGTCCGCACCCAGCCAGAACAGGTCGTCTTCTCGCCGAATCAGGTCGGCTGCGGTCGAGCCGTCGTCGCGCGTCGGAAAGCCGCTGACGACCGCGACCGGGACGCCGCCGAGTTTGCCTTTGACCAGGTCAGCGGCGGCACTGAGCTCATCGGCAACCGCGACCTCGGTGACCATGAGGTCGTTGCCGTGACGGTCTTGTGTGCCCGCGTAACCGTGCAGAACCTGCAACCCCGAAGAGCCGATCGCGGCATCGATCTGACCGTTGCGCCAGGCGCGCCCCATCGTGTCGGTGATGATCACCGCGACAGAAATTCCCAGCAGTTCGCGCAGTCGCTCGCGGAGTGCGGCCGCGCTGGCATCGGGATCGACGGGTAGCAGCGCAAGTTCTCCGGTGTCGACATTCGAGCCGTCGACTCCGGACGCCGCGGCCACGATGCCGAGCCGGTTCTCGGTGATCAGAGTGCGCTTGAACTGTGCGAGAACGCGGACGGCCTCCGCATCGACCAGTTCGCGGCGCAAAGCATCGCGCTCGTCGGGGTCCGACGGCGCAGCGACGATGCGACCTTCGCACTTCGAGATGATCTTGCTCGTCACGACCAGGATGTCGCCGTCCGCAAGCCACGGCGCGGCCGCCGCGATAGCCGAGGCGACGTCATCCCCCGGCCGGAACTCCGGCAGCCCGGTGATCGGTCGAATGCGCAGTTCAGCAGCGGCGTGATCGGTCATCAGATGCCGGCCAGGTCGAGTGCTTGACGTGCCATCTCGGCGGTCGTGGTGGGGTCCGTCATGAGCAACGGGACCGACCGGACCTCGACGCCCAGAACTTCCGCGGTGTCGCCCGTGTGGATGAGCCAGCCGTCGAGAACGCCGCCCTCGGAGCGTCCACCGAAGTGGCGGCCCACTGCCTCGGCGCTGGTTTCGATGCCGAGGACGTCGAGGCAGGCGTCCGCCATGCCGCGCAGAGGCTTACCGCCGATGATCGGCGACAGCCCGACGACCTTCGCCGTGGTCTTCCGCAGAGCACCGCGCACACCCGGAATGGCGAGGATCGGATCGATGCTGACGATCGGGTTCGACGGCGCGAACAGCACGACATCGGCCTCCTCGATCGCGGTCAACACGCCCGGGGCGGGTTTTGCTTGGTCTGATCCGATGTTCAGAAATTCGTGCGTCGGGATGTTTGTCCGGTGGCGCACCCACCATTCCTGGAAATGGATCGCCTGCCGATTCCCGGTTTCGGCATCGGTGACGACGACGTGCGTTTCGGCGCGATCGTTCGACACGGGGAGCAGTCGCACGCCCGGCTTCCACCGCGCACACAGTGCCTCGGTGACGTCCGCAAGCGCGTAGCCGGCCCGAAGCATCTGGCTGCGGATGAGGTGGGTGGCAATATCGCGGTCGCCGAGGGAGAACCAGTCCGGAATTGCGTTGTACCTCGCGAGTTCCTCACCGACGGTCCAGGATTCGTCCGCCTGGCCCCAACCACGGGCTTTGTCTACGCCTCCACCCAGGGTGTACATACATGTATCCAAATCGGGACATATGCGTAGTCCATGAAGCCAGATGTCGTCGCCGACGTTGACCAACGCGGTGATCTGGCTGGGCTCTGGAAGCAGCTCACGTAGCCCTACCAGGAACTTTGCACCACCAACGCCCCCGACGAGGACGGTGATTTTGAGGTTCGAACTGAGACTCGACCGTGACACAAGGCAACAGCCTAGGGCGTTCACAAGATGGTAAGGGAATTGCATCGTTACTTGACCCGGCAGTGTTAACCCGTGCCATAATCACAGCCATGTCATTCCGAACACACTTGGATGGCAGACCTGCACTCACGAACGTCGCGTAAGCGACAGCACCTTGGTCCCTTTCGGGGGGCTCTTCCCCAATTTTTACTGCTTAACAATGTGAGGAGGCGGAGCGATGGCCATCGCCCTTGGGAGAATCGGCACTCCCTCGAGCCGAGTGGACGGCGTACCGCAAACCCATGGACTTGAGGTCGGCGGCGCACCGCGCCTGAGCCTGATCGTCGAGGGCATGGAGAACCTGCTCGAGGTCGAACCTGAGTCTTGGCAAGAGCGTGCGCTCTGTGCCCAGACCGACCCCGAGGCATTCTTTCCGGAAAAGGGTGGATCGACCCGCGAAGCCAAGCGCATTTGCCAGGGCTGCGAAGTTCGTGACGAGTGCCTGGAATACGCACTTGCTCACGACGAGCGTTTTGGTATTTGGGGCGGACTCTCCGAACGTGAGCGTCGTCGCCTCAAGCGCACCATCAGCTAATTAAATAGAGAATCTGCTAATCAGCCCCAGCTCAGATGAGCCGGGGCTGATTGCGTTTGCGGCGTAGCAGGCTCAGTGATCGCCGAGTCCGGCTTCCCGGGCCTTGATCGCAGCCGCCGTCCGATCGGATACCTGCAGCTTGATCAAAACGGCCGAAACATGGTTGCGCACCGTCTTCTCGGCTAGGTCCAAGCGTGCGGCGATGGCATGATTCCGTAGCCCGGCGGCGAGGAGGTCGAGGACCTCCCTCTCGCGTTGCGTCAGGTCCGCAAAAGGCTGCGCGGCCGGTGCGGACCCAGTGAAGGAAGCGATGAGCCGAGCGGCGATCGGAGCGCCGTACACCGCGTCACCCGCGGCCACCGACCGGATCGCCCGCACCAGTTCGGCAGCATCCGTGCCTTTGATCAGGTAGCCCCGCGCGCCGGCACGCAAAGCCGCGAAGACGGATTCGTCATCGGCGTGCATCGTGAGTACCAGCACTGGCGCGTCGGGTGCGGCGTGTCGCAGCCGGGCGATTGCACCGATGCCGTTCAGCTTGGGCATCGCGAGATCCGTGATCACCAGGTCGGGGTAGGTGCGGGTCACCGCGGCCACCAACTCTTCGCCATCGGAGGCCTCGGCCACCACCTCGATATCGGGTTCACCGGCGAGAACGGCCGTGATGCCATAACGAACCATGGGATGGTCGTCGGCGACCACGACCCGGATGGTTGTCATGGAATGTCCTCGATTCCGAATTCGGTGGACCCCATCAAGGGGAAGTCTGCACGGAGCGTCGTGCCAGGCGTGGTGGCAACGAGCGTAAACCGTCCCCCGAGACGTTCCGTGCGCTCTCGCATGGACATCAATCCGATGCCTCCGGGTCGTAGTGTTCCGGGGCCCGTGCCGTCGTCGGCGACTTCGAGCACGACGCGATCGGCGACGGTGAGGCGGACGCGGCACGAGCGTGCACCTGAGTGTCGTACGACGTTCGTCAGCGCCTCATCGGCGATCCGGTACAGCGCGGTGACCAACCGCGGCGGGACCGTGCCGCACTCCGACGCCTCGACCTGGATGTCGACGGTCGTCGCCAGTTGCTCGCTTCGATGCCGGATGGCCGCACCCAGGCTGCGATGATCGAGCGCGGTCGGGCTCAGGTCGTCGATGATGCGGCGAACTTCTTCCAGCGCCGAGAGGGACTCCGCATGCAGGCGGTCGAGCAATTCAGCTGTCGCGCTCGACCGGCGGGCCGCGGCGAGCGCCAGCCCGATACCGGTGAGTGAGGGACCGAGGCCGTCATGCAGTTCCCGGCGGAGCCGCTCCCGTTCTTCCTGCGTGGCTGCGACGACGCGGTTTCGCTCGATCTCCAGATCCTCCGCAAGCGCTGCGGCGTGGACGACGGCCGCGACCATCGGCGCTACGGCTTCGACGAGAATTCGGTCGGCTCGTCGAAGTGTCGTGGCCCCGTCTCCCGGCGTCACGACGAGGCGGCCGAGTTCGTCGCCACCGAAACGCAATGCGATGCCGTCGCCGCCGGGCGGGATCAGGGTGGCCGAGTCAGCCCGAACGGCTTCGGCCAGAGCCGTGAGGACGTCCGGCACCAGGTCAGGTCTCTCGGTCCCGACCGGAAGAGCGAGGCGTTGCATTGCGGCGATCGGATCGCCGCGATCGCCGTACAGCAGGCGGTCGATGGTGCGCTGCACGCGATCGCGTGCCGGGCCCAGACACACGGCGACGAGTGCCGCGGCGACGATCTGCGGTGTGGGTCCGCTCGGCAGCACCCACGCCAGCCCGGCTGCCACCGCGACAAAGGCACCGAGCACCAGTCCGGTGAGTACGACGTACAGGAGACTGCGCCGGACAACCTCTTCGATGCCGGTGGCGCCGAACTGGAGCACGCCCACGGCGATCGCGGCGAGAACCAGGAAATAGGCGAGCGAGCCGAGCCACTCCCACGGTCCCAGGACTACCAGGACCACGGCGAGCACCGCGGTCGGAAGGAGCAACAGCAGCGAAACGCGTTGCGGGCGTGGGCTGCGCAGTGCTCGGTACGCGGCGTCGCCGATGATTCCGACCGCAGCGACCGAGCACAATCCAACGGCCACGCAGATCAAGGTGAGCCACAGCCACCCCGGCATGCCGTCGGCGTTGATCGGGCTGTGTCCGCCGATGATCACGTCGCTCACCGAGTTGTCAGAACCCATGTACAGGACGACTCCGAGGGGCATACCGACGGCGTACATGCCGTTGAACCAGCGTGCGGGGCGGTTCTCGATGTTGCCGTTGGGGTACCGGACGAGCAGGGCCGTGGCGGGAATTGTGAGCGCCGGGATCCACAGTGGTGCGCTGACCGCCAGCGCCCAGTCCCGAAGCGGAAGGCCGCTGTCGGGAAAAGCCGCGGCCCGCGCGCCGTACTGCTGGCCGGCATCGCACAGCGCCAACAGGAACCCGGGAAGGCTGACCAGCCATCCAACGGGATTTCGCGGGCGGAACCAGGTGATCACGAGTCCCACAGCAGCCGCCGACATCGCCGAGGTGGCGGTCCCGACGTCCAGAGCTGTGGTGCCGGGCTGGAGCGGCGGCTCGTTGCCGATCCCGTCGGACAGCAGCACGTAGGAGATGACCAGTGCGGTGGTGACCGCGAACAGCGTCATCGCCGCGGCTCTCGCGCCTCGGTCGCTCACAGTCATGGCGCAAGTGTGGGTGACCGAGGCCCTGGTTGTCATGGGCTTTTGTCCCGGTTTGACCGGGCAGACTGCCCGGCCCCCGCCGGTCGCGCGCACCTTCTCGACGGGACGGCCGGGGAGTCAGTGTGGTGACACCTCACCCACTGACAACTCTTGGAGGAAACATGGCAAGCACCACGATCGAACGGACCAGCGCACCGAGCTGGCCGCTCCTGGCGGTCATCGGAGTCGCGCTGTCTCTGATCTTCACCGCGATCGGCACGTTCTGGGACGTGATGGGAAACGACGACCCGGCCAATTCGCAGGGTGTGTTCGAGTACCTGGTCGGGGCGGCGATCACGGTCATCGCCGCGGCGATTGCCGTCGCGGTGGCGGTTCGCTTCTCCACCGCTACGGTGGCCCTCGTTCTGGCCGGGATCGGCTTTCTGAGTCTGGCGGTGTTCTGGGCGGGGCTGCCGTCGGTGCTGGCGTCGGCCGCAGTCGCGGCGGCAGTGCGGGCCCGGACGCGGAATGCGGCCACCACAACCGCAATTGGCGTGGCTCTGGTGACCGTGGTTCTGGCTGGCGTGTTGGCGGTGGTCGGCTGAATCGCCGGTCTACAGGTCCGGATCGATGATGTCCGGGTCGACCCGCAGATAGGTCGCGACCTGCTGCACGAGGATGTCGTGCAGCAGGTCCGCCATGTCGTCCGGATCCTTGGCGCGAAGTTCCAGCGGACGCCGGAAGATGACGATCCGCGCCCGGGTCGCCTGACCGTTCTTGTCCTTGCCGGGCGGAATCAGCCGTGACAACGGGACGGGCCCGTCCGCGACGACTTCCTCCGGCCACGTGACGCTTTCCGGGTCGATCGGGCGGATCTTGGGCACATCGTCGACGGCGATATCGAGCTTGGTGAGCCGGTCGTGCCAGCGCGAGTCGATCGGACTGAAGGCTTCGAGAACGAGTTCGTCGAACTTCTCGCCACGGGTCCGCCAGCCGGGAAGAGTCTGCGGCAACAGCTGACCGCGCAGGCCTCGACCGCGCCGCGCGATGCTCCGAGTGGTGATCGGACGGCGGCGGGAACGCGGAGGCATGGTCGGAGAATACCCAGCGCATCCAGCACCGTGTAACGGTGCATGCGTTAATCGCGGTAGGCATGTTTATGCAGTTGAGACGCATGCCGAGCGCATGCCCGGTGTGTCCAACGCGATAGTTCCTGAGAGACAGATAATCTCCCCTTTGTGAGACTTGCTCGTCGTTGCTGCAGGCCAGCGTGCAAAAACACCGCCGTTGCGACGCTGACGTATGTCTACTCAGATTCGACCGCTGTGGTCGGTCCGTTAGCCACTGTCGCGGAGCCGCATTCGTGGGATCTGTGCGATGTGCACGCCTCCCGGATCACCGCTCCGAAGGGCTGGGCGCTCGTCCGACACGAGGGCGGATTCTCCGCCAACTCCCAGGACGAAGACGACCTGACCGCCCTCGCGGAAGCGGTTCGCGAAGCTGGTCGTCCCCGCGTCGAAGCCGCGCGGGCCGCGGTCGCGCACACCGATTTCTCTCCGGTCATGCCGCACGCTGGGCCGGCCGTCCGAACGGGCCGCCGCGGCCACCTCCGGGTCTTGCCCGATCCTTCCATCTGAGCTTGGCTCCTCAATCGCTCTAGCGCCTCAGCGCGCACCGTCCTTCGCTCCGCTCCTCGCTCCTTCGTCGCTGCGATGCTCACTCGTCCTCCTTGCGCTTGGGGCCCCAACCGCACGCTTTCTCGCTAGGCTGACCCCTGTCACATCGGCTGGGTTGTAGGCGGGGGAGCGGAATTCCGTGGGTCATTCAAGCGAACTGGTCAGTGCCACGATCAAGGCTTACGACGTGCGAGGCGTCGTCGGCGAGCAGATCACCGAAGAGCTTGTCCGCGACGTAGGCGCCTCATTCGCCCGACTCGTTCGCGATAAGGCAACCGAGATCGTCATCGGTCATGACATGCGCGATTCGTCGCCGGCGCTTTCTCGCGCGTTCGGCGAGGGCGCGCAGTCGCAGGGCCTCAACGTCGTGCACATCGGCCTCGCGTCGACCGACCAGCTGTATTACGCATCGGGAAAGTTCGACTGCCCCGGCGCAATGTTCACCGCCAGCCACAATCCGGCCAAGTACAACGGCATCAAGATGTGTTACGCCGGTGCCAAGCCGGTCGGCCAGGACACCGGCCTGCGGGCGATTTCCGCCGAGATCATCGAAGGCGTTCCCGCCTACGACGGCGAACCGGGAACCTCGCGTGAGGTCAACGTTCTCTCTGACTACGCCGAGTTCATTCGCGAACAGGTCGACCTCTCCGGGCTGCGCCACCTGAAGGTCGCGGTCGACGCGGGCAACGGCATGGGCGGCTACACCGTTCCCGAGGTCCTCGGACCCCTGGACATGGAAATCGTGCCGCTGTACTTCGAACTCGACGGCTCGTTCCCGAACCACGAGGCCAACCCGCTCGACCCGAAGAACCTCGTCGATCTGCAGAAGCTGACGGTCGAATGCGGCGCAGACATCGGCATTGCCTTTGACGGCGACGCCGACCGCTGCTTCGTCGTCGATGAAAAGGGCGACCCGGTGTCTCCCTCGGCGATCACCGCCCTCGTCGCCGAGCGCGAGCTCGCGAAAGAGCCCGGCGCCACGATCATCCACAACCTGATCACCTCACACGCGGTGCCGGAGATCGTCACCGAGCTCGGTGGAAAGGTGGTCCGGACGCGCGTGGGCCACTCGTTCATCAAGCAGCAGATGGCGGAGACGGGCGCGGTGTTCGGCGGCGAGCACTCGGCGCACTACTACTTCCGCGACTTCTGGGGCGCCGACTCGGGCATGCTGGCCGCAATGCACGTGCTGTCGGCACTTGGCGAGAAGGAACAGAAGCTGTCCGACCTCGGTGCGAAGTACGAGCGCTACGTGGCGTCGGGGGAGATCAACTCGACGGTCGACGACGCCAAGGCACGCACGGAAGCGGTTCGGGCCGCGTTTGCCGACCGCACGGTGTCGACCGATGAACTCGATGGCCTCACGGTCGAGCTCGGCAACGGCACGTGGTTCAACCTGCGCGCCTCGAACACCGAGCCGCTGCTTCGCCTCAACGCGGAGTCGCCCTCCAAGCAGGCGACCGATGATCTTGTCAAGGAGATCTTGTCCATCGTTCGCGGATAGCTGGAATAGTTGTAGTAAGAGGCAACAAAGGTCGGTATTTTCATGTAGTTTGGCGCGGCTCGATCGACGAGGAAAGGGGCGGTGACCAGTCGTGAACGCACTGTCTCCTGTCCACGATCTCGACGATGTTGCTGCGATCGAAGCTGCGGATCGCCGGGGAATTCTGCGCTCGGCGGCATCCGGCGGAGCCCAGGTACGCGCCGCGGGCGCCGCTGTCGCCGAAGGCGCTCTCTCGCCGCTGGCGGGGATGCGTCCGCGCAGCATGCTGATCGTGACCGGCAATTCGCGCGCCGAAGATGCGGCGAAACTGCTTGTCGCCATTGCTGGTTCGGTGTCTGGCGTGCCGATTGTCCATTTACCGAACACCCCGCCCTGGGTCGGTCCGCTCGACGTCGTCCTCGTGGCCGGCGACGACGCGGCCGATCCGCGAATGATCGAGGCGGTCGACGCAGCCCTGCGCCGCGGCGCAGAGGTCGTGGTGGCCGGACCGGATGAAGGGCCGCTGCGGGCCGTCGGTGCCGGTCGTGCGATGTCGTTGCCGCCCCGCGTCACGGTTCGTGAAGACAACACGATGCTCCGATTCCTGGCGTGCGCGTGTGCGGTCCTCGCCGCGATCGACCCGCGTGGAGCGAGCGTCCTTCCGACGCTCGATGAGCTCGCGGACGCGATCGACGGTGAGGCGATGCTCGATCGTCCGGCCAACGAAGTGTTCCGCAATCCGGCCAAGTCGCTGGCTGCGCGGATGCAGAATCGTCGAGTGGTCCTCGCTGGTGACGACCCCGCGACTGTCATCATCGCGTCACACGGTGCGCAGATGCTGCTGCGCTCGGGTGTTCTCGCCGCGGATGCGCACATGAATGATGTGCTCGTCGGGGCTGGCGGACTCGGCGGCACTGGTGGCGGCATTTCCGATGACTATGACCCGATTTTCCACGATGACGAGATCGATGGTCCGCGCCCGCAAGACCCGGCACGAGTGTTCGTCTTGACCCTGGGGCCGGATTTCGCGGGCGTTCGCCGCCGCACAGCGGCCCTGCCCGACGTCGCGCTCGTGACTGCCGAGGACGGGGCCGACGCGGTCGCGGCGATGGCGGTGCCCAAACCGGGAGGACGGTTGATCGACTTGGCGATGTTGACGATTCGTCTCGAACTGACAGCGGCATATTCCGAATTGGTAGGTGGACGGTAGTGCAACTACTCGAAGGAGCGTTGAGGTCCTACGCGTGGGGTTCGCGCACCGCGATCGCTGATCTGTGTGGCCGGCCGTCGCCGTCCAAGCACCCGGAAGCCGAACTTTGGCTCGGTGCGCATCCGGGAGACCCGGCGTTCGTCGTATCCGACGGAGCGCGAACGTCGCTGCTCGATGTCATCGCGACATCTCCCGAGTCCTCGCTCGGAACCCAGGTGCTGCCGGCGTTCGGACCTCGGCTGCCGTATCTGCTGAAGATTCTCGCCGCCGATGAGCCGCTGTCGCTGCAGGCGCATCCGAGCCTGGCACAAGCGAAAGAGGGATTCACCAGGGAGAATCGCGCCGGAGTTCCGATCGATTCGCCCGTCCGCAACTACAAGGACGAGAGCCACAAGCCCGAACTGATCGTGGCCTTGAGTCCCTTCGACGCGCTCGCGGGCTTCCGCGACCCTCACCGGACCATCGCGTTGCTCGCCGCACTCGAGGTGCCCGCTCTGCAGACCTACATCGATCTGCTGGCCGGGGCGCCCGACGAGTCCGGCCTGCGCGCGGTGTTCACGACGTGGATCACGATGCCGCCCCCCGCGATGGAGGCGCTCATCGCGCAAGTTCTCGACGGCTGCGTGAAGTATCTGTCCGGAACCTCGCGTGAGTATGCCCAAGACGTCCGCCTCGTCCTGGAAATCGCAAACATCTATCCCGGTGATGCCGGCGTTCTGGGCGTCATGTTGCTCAACCGCGTCCAGTTGCAGGCGGGCGAGGGATTGTTCCTTGCGGCCGGAAACCTCCACGCGTACTTGCGCGGCCTGGGTGTCGAGCTCATGGCGAACTCGGACAACGTGCTGCGTGGGGGCCTGACGCCGAAGCACATCGACGTCCCAGAGTTGTTGAAGGTTCTCGACTTCCGACCGATCGACCCGCCGATCGCGGTGCCCGTCCAGTGCGGCCGCGGCCTGGCTCGATATGAAACACCGGCGCCGGAATTCGCGCTGTATCGCGTCGACATCGAACCCGGCGTCGACTCCGATCTCCCGGCCGACGGACCTCGGATCGTGGTGTGCACCGAGGGCAACGTCCGGCTGAAGGACCGAAACTCCACGCTGGACCTCGCTCCGGGCCAGTCGGCCTGGCTGCCGGCGGCCAACGGTGCGGTGACTGCGTCGGCAGATGATGCCGCGGTGCTCTTCTGTGCGGCAGACGGGGTCGCAACCGGTGCGAGCTGAACGCCAGCAGCAGTTGCTGCGGACCCACGTCCTCGACGCTTTGCATCGACTGCTCGAAGCCAACGAATGGTCGAAGATCACGCTGGGAGACGTCGCCAAATCGGTGGGGATCAGCCGCCAGACGCTGTACAACGAGTTCGGAAATCGCACGGGGTTGGCGCAGGCTTACGCCGTGCGTCTGGCCGAAGGCTTCGTCGACCATGTCGAGGTGGCGATTGAGTCGCACCAGGGCGATCTCGAGCTCGGATTGACGCACGCGGTCCAGGGATTCTTCCTCGACGCGGCGGCGAACCCGATGGTTCGATCACTGTTGCTCGGTGAGAAGAACGGCGAGCTCCTGCGGCTGGTCACGGTCAACAGCGAGCCGATCCTCGTCAACGCGAGCGAACGCCTCGACGGTGTCCTACGGGACAGTTGGGTCAACCCTCCCGCCGTCGAATCAAAGCAGTTCGCGCGGATGGCGGTGCGGATGGCGATGAGCTACATCGCGATGCCGCCAGAGCCGGATGCGGACCCCGCTGCGGACTTCGCAGCCATACTGACCCCGTTTATCCACTCTTTGTTGGACAAACCTCAGGATTAAGTGTCGGCCATTTGTTCCACCGGGGCGAATTGCCCGATAGCCTGTCTGCCGTGACCAACACCCTAGAAACATCAACGGAGGGCGAGTTGATCGCCGACGTTCTCAATGGCATTGACTTCAAGGTCGCCGATCTCGCGCTCGCCGACTTCGGCCGCAAGGAGATTCGCCTCGCCGAGCACGAGATGCCGGGCCTGATGGCCCTGCGCCGCGAATACGCCGAGGTCCAGCCCCTCAAGGGCGCACGGATCTCCGGTTCGCTCCACATGACCATCCAGACCGCGGTCCTCATCGAGACGCTCGTGAGCCTCGGTGCCGAGGTGCGCTGGGCTTCGTGCAACATCTTCTCGACCCAGGACCACGCGGCCGCCGCGGTCGTCGTCGGACCGCACGGCACTCCCGAAGTGCCGCAAGGTGTTCCGGTCTTCGCCTGGAAGGGCGAGACGCTCGAGGAGTACTGGTGGTGCGCCGAGAAGACCATGACCTGGCCGGGCGAACCCTGCAACATGATCCTCGACGACGGTGGCGACGCGACGATGCTCGTGCTCAAGGGCAAGGAGTTCGAGCAGGCCGGCATCGTGCCGCCGGAGGACGACTCGCACTCGACCGAGTACAAGGTCTTCCTCAACCTGCTTCGTCGCAGCCTCGAGGCCGACAGCACCAAGTGGACGAAGGTCGCGGACGCGGTCCGCGGTGTCACCGAGGAGACCACCACCGGCGTCCTGCGGCTGTACCAGTTCGCGGCCGCCGGAACCCTGCCGTTCCCGGCGATCAACGTCAACGACTCGGTCACCAAGAGCAAGTTCGACAACAAGTACGGCACGCGGCACTCGCTCATCGATGGCATCAACCGCGGCACCGACGTGCTCATCGGTGGCAAGAAGGTCCTCATCTGCGGTTACGGCGATGTCGGCAAGGGCTGCGCCGAGTCGATGGCCGGTCAGGGTGCGCGCGTCCAGGTCACCGAGATCGACCCGATCAACGCGCTGCAGGCGCTCATGGACGGATTCGACGTGGTCACGGTCGATGAGGCCATCGCCAACGCGGACATCGTCATCACCTCCACGGGCAACAAGGACATCATCACGCTCGAGCACATGCGCGCGATGAAGGAACAGGCGATCCTCGGCAACATCGGTCACTTCGACGACGAGATCCAGATGGCTCGTCTGGAGAAGTCGGGCGCCGTCCGTCTGACGATCAAGCCTCAGGTCGACCAGTGGACCTTCGGTGACTCGGGCAAGTCGATCATCGTGCTCTCCGAGGGACGTCTGCTCAACCTCGGCAACGCGACCGGTCACCCGTCGTTCGTCATGAGCAACAGCTTCTCGAACCAGGTGATCGCCCAGATCGAGATCTGGACCAAGCCCGAGGAGTACGCCAACGAGGTGTTCCGCCTGCCGAAGCACCTCGATGAGAAGGTTGCGCGGATTCACGTCGAGGCACTCGGTGGAACGCTGACCAAGCTCTCCAAGGAACAGGCCGAGTACATCGGTGTCGATGTCGAGGGCCCGTACAAGCCGGAGCACTACCGCTACTGACCGTGGCCAACGTCACCCCGGTGTGTCCCTTTGATGAAGGACACACTGGGTTGGCGTGTCGGTGTCTCGCTCGCGACAATTAGCTGTGCGTTCGCGATTGAGATGAGGTGACTCCGTTGAACGATTCCAGCGGGGCCGTCACCATCGCTCTGCTCGCGCCTGCCGTTCTTTCCGTGTTCGGCCTCTTCTTCTGCTGGGCGTGGTTTCTCGACCGGCAGCGGACCTATCTGCGCCTGATCGGGATCGCGCCCTTCGTGTTCTCGATCGGTGTTCTGATCCGGATCTTCGACGAACCGGCCAACCCGGCGCTCAACGCCGTCCTCTCCGATACCGCCATCATCGGATCGGTTCTTCTTCTCGCCCAAGGCATTCTGAAGAGGAGCCAACTCGCGTTCCCGATGCGGTTCTGCGTCGGGGTGCTGGCCGTCGTGACCGGCGGCTGTGGCGCGCTCGTCTACTTCGATCCCCAGACCGCGGCCGAGATCTATCTGCGCAGTGCCAGTTGTGGATTTGTCCTGCTTGTCGCCGCCTGCCGCTTGTGGCTCTTGCGCACCCATCGCTCGGTCGACACGGTCCTCAACTGGGTGCTGACGATTTTCGCGCTCCAGTTCGTGCCGCGCACCGCCATCATGGTCGAGCTCGCCAAGTCGGGTGAGGACCCGTACTCGGTCGGGACCCTTCTCTGGGTCGTCATGCACCTGGTGATGGCACTGCTCGGCGCAGCACTCACGGGTGCGATCTGGGCCGCCTATCTCGGCGATGTCGTCGCTGGTCTGCGGCGGGAGCGCGATGCCGACATGCTCACCGGCGTGCTGAACCGCGGCGGATTCGAGGCTCTCGCCGCGCAGGAACTTCGCGCCTTCAGCTCGCGCGGACACGTGATGATCGTGTGCGACATCGACCATTTCAAGGCCGTCAACGACAAATTCGGCCATGCGGCCGGCGACGCGGTCCTGCGCCGGTTTGGCGTGCTCCTGAACGCTTCCGTGCGGCTCGGAGACGTCGTCGGTCGGGTCGGTGGTGAAGAGTTCGCGATTCTCGCCCGAGACGTCGACCTGGCGGGCGGTTTCGCCCTGGCCGAGCGGCTGCGGACAGCGCTCATCGAGGAGAGTCTCGACGACATCGCTCCGCAGGCGCGGGTCACCGCGAGTTTCGGTGTCGCCGCAGTCGCTGCGGGCGCTTCGGTGGCCTCGGTTCTGGGCGAGGCGGATCGCCAGCTGTACCTCGCGAAGCGAGCGGGTCGAAATCGCACCTTCGCGGATCAGCTCTCGATGATGTGACGGACCACCGCCGAACCGATTGCGGTCGGGCATCCGCCCCTTAATCGGGTGGTGCGGAGCCTACGATGCGCAAGTGGGCATTCTCATCGCCATCGAAGGCGTCGACGGGGCAGGCAAGCAGACGCTGACGCGAGCGATTGCGCGCGAACTCGAAGATCGCGGCAAGGACGTCATCCGCGTGGGCTTCCCGCGCTATGGAGAATCCGTTCACGCCGACTTGGCGGCCGAAGCGCTCCGCGGAGAGCACGGAGACCTCGCCGACAGCGTTTATGCGATGGCGACAATGTTTGCGCTCGATCGGCACGCGGCACTCGGCGAGCTACAGCGCCAAATCAACCGCCACGACGTGGTGATCCTCGATCGCTACGTCGCCTCGAACGCGGCGTACAGCGCCGCCCGGCTTCGGCAGGATGCGGAGGGCACGGTCGTCAAATGGATCCGCGAACTCGAGTTCGAGCGCTTCGGTCTGCCGAAACCGGATCTGCAGCTTCTGGTTTCGGTTCCGGTCGAAATCGCACAGGCGCGTGCGCGCCAGCGTGAGGAAACCGATTCGGACCGTGCGCGGGACAGTTACGAACGGGATTCAGACTTGCAGGCCCGCACCGCCGCGATCTACGGTCAGCTTGCCGAACAGGGCTGGATCAGCCCGTGGCAAACCGTTGATAACACGGCAGACGCGACGCAACACGCGAATGAACTGGTCAATCAGCTATTCCAGGCCTGATGAGTGACACGATTGAGACATGAAACCAAGGATTCTGGTTGTCGACGACGACACAGCATTAGCGGAGATGCTGACGATCGTCCTTCGCGGCGAGGGCTTTGAGCCTTTCGTCGTCGGGGATGGATCGCAGGCTCTGGCCGCCGTTCGAGAGACCCGTCCTGACCTGGTGCTGCTCGACCTCATGTTGCCCGGTATGAACGGCATCGATGTCTGCCGGGTTCTACGGGCTGATTCCGGTGTTCCGATCGTCATGCTGACGGCGAAGACGGACACCGTCGATGTTGTTCTCGGTCTTGAATCAGGTGCTGACGATTACATCGTCAAGCCGTTCAAGCCGAAGGAGCTCGTTGCTCGCGTGCGTGCGCGCCTTCGTCGGACCGAGGAGGAGCCTTCCGAGGTTCTCTCGATCGCGGACGTGGTGATCGACGTGCCGGCGCACAAGGTCACGCGCGACGACAAGCTCATCTCCCTGACGCCGCTCGAGTTCGACCTCCTGGTCGCGCTCGCTCGCAAGCCGCGTCAGGTGTTCACTCGTGAGGTGCTGTTGGAGCAGGTGTGGGGTTACCGCCACGCTGCCGACACGCGTCTGGTGAACGTCCACGTGCAGCGTCTTCGCGCGAAGGTCGAGAAGGACCCGGAAAACCCGGAAGTCGTCCTCACGGTCCGCGGCGTTGGTTACAAGGCCGGCCCGCCGTAAGAAATGCTGGGACTTTCTAGGCTGCAGCGACGGGTCGACCGTGCTCTTGCCCCCTTCATGCGGTGGTTCCAGAACCTCGGCGGATCGATGGGGCGGGCTTGGCGCCGGTCGCTGCAGCTGCGTGTGGTGGTATCGACGCTGACGTTGTCGCTGATCGTCATCAGCGTCCTCGGCGTCGTTCTCACCAGCCAGATCACCGATCGACTCCTCGAGGCGAAAATCAACGCCGCCATCGAGGAGCTCGACCGGGCCCGTAACGCCGTCGAGGCGAAACTCGCGGGACCAGACGTTCTCGATGCCCCGGAGGCACGCCTCGAGAGTGCGCGCGCCGCGCTGACCAGTCCCTCACCGGACGGTAGCCAGGAGTCGAGTGCGGCCGGCACGTTCGAGCCGGTGTTGATTGTTCCGGCGAGTGCGACGAGCCCCGCGCTCACGAGCGGTCCGGCCAATCAGATTCCGCAGGCGCTGCGAGACTTCGTCAAGGCCGGTCAGATCACGCGCCAGTATGCGACCGTCTCGGACCCCGACGGCTACAACGGCCGCGCGCTCATCGTGGGCACGCCGACGGTCGGTGAGGTCGACGGTCTCGAGCTGTATCTGATCTATCCGCTGGCCAGCGAAGAACGGATCCTGACGCTCATTCGCGGCACGATGCTCATCGGTGGCGTCGTGCTGCTGGTGCTGCTCGTGGCGATCTCGATGCTCGTGTCGAGGCAGGTCGTCATTCCGACCCGTTCGGCCGCGCGTATCGCCGTCCGCTTTGCCGATGGTCGCCTCAAAGAGCGAATGCCCGTCCGGGGCGAAGATGACATGGCCAGATTGGCGATGTCGTTCAACCAGATGGCCGAGAGTCTGTCCAAACAGATCACGCAGCTCGAAGAGTTCGGCAATCTGCAGAAACGCTTCACCTCCGATGTCAGCCATGAGCTGCGCACTCCACTTACCACGGTCCGCATGGCGGCCGACCTCATCTACGACGACAAGGACGAGTTGAGTCCGAGTCTCGGTCGCGCCTCGGAGCTGCTCGTCAACGAACTCGACCGCTTCGAGTCGTTGCTGGGCGACCTGCTGGAGATCTCACGTCACGATGCGGGTGTCGCCGAACTCTCGGTCGAGCTGCTGGACCTGCGCATGTGCGTCAACGCTGCCGTCGCGACGGTGCGACAGCTGGCCATCGACTCATCGACCGAGCTCATCGTGGATGTGCCGCCGCAGGGCGTCATGGTCGCTGTCGACCCGCGTCGCGTCGAACGAATCCTGCGCAATCTTCTTGCGAATGCCATCGACCACAGCGAAGGGAAACCGGTGCTCATCCGGCTTCGCGCCAACGACAATGCGGCCGCGATCATCGTGCGCGACCAAGGTGTCGGCCTTCGCCCTGGCGAAGAGAAGCTCGTCTTCAACCGTTTCTGGCGTGCGGACCCGTCGCGCGTGCGCCGTTCGGGCGGTACCGGTCTCGGGCTGGCGATCAGCGTCGAGGACGCGCACCTTCACGACGGTAAGCTCGAGGCATGGGGCGAGCCCGGCCAGGGTTCGGTCTTCCGCCTGACCCTCCCGCGTCAGCGCGGCCGCAAGGTCCTCGGGTCGCCGTTGCCGCTCAAGCCGCCGGTCCGCCGACCGCTGCCGGCTGCGATCGACGCGGATCAGCAGACCTTGGATGTGCGTATTCCGGAGCACCATTCGTGAACCCCCTGAAGTCGACTGCTGCGATCGCAGCAGTCGTCGCGTTTGCGTTGTCTACCGCCGGGTGCGCGAGCCTTCCGGACACCTCCACCCCGCAGGCCGTGGGGACTGTGCCGGGCGCTGTCGGCACGAATTTCGCCGAGCCGACGCCGGGCGCGAAGCCGGAGGCGCTACTGCGTGACTTCATCCGCGCCAGCGGCGATCCGACCGATCGGCATGCCGCCGCCCGGCGCTTCCTTCTGCCCGGGGTTGCGCAGGGTTGGGACGACGCCGGTTCGGTGACGCTCATCGAGAGTGTCGACGTGGTGGCGGACGGCCGCACCGGCGACAACGCAACGTTCGTCGTGCGAGCCCACAAGGTTGGCGAACTGCGTTCCGGCGGTATCTACAAGCCGGACGACTCACGCCTCGAAGTGCGGGTCTCGCTGGCGAAGGCCGATGGGGAGTGGCGCGTCTCGTCGCTGCCGCCGGGTGTGCTGGTCGAGCGGTCGCAGTTCCTCAACACCTACCAGCGCCGGACTCTGTACTACTTCAATGCTGCTGGGCAGATCCCGGTGCCGGATCAGCGGTGGATTTCGGTAAGCCGGCCACAGACGGCAGGGGCACTGATGGCGCTCCTCGTCGGCGGACCTCGTGACGTGCTTCGTCCGGCCTTGGAAAATGCACTCGAGGGAGTCTCGATTCGGGGCGACGTCACGAACGCGGCCGGCGAGTCGATGGCGGCTGCTGCGCCGGGAAGCGGCGTGCGGATCGATCTCGGTGGGCTCGGCAACGCCAACCCGGACACCCGCCGCCTCGCTGCCGCGCAAATCGTCTGGACCCTCGCCAAGGCCGAAGTGTCGGGTCCGTACGTGATCCTCGCGGACGGCGAGCCTCTCGACCCGGCCCATGCCTCGGGCTGGTCGACGACGGACGTGTCCGAGTTCGACCCCGTTCGCGCGGCCGAGGCCGAAGTCGGGCTGCATGCGCTCGCCGGTGGACAGCTCGTGACGGTGAACGGCAGCCGTCTGGAACCCGTCCCGGGGTACTTCGGGAGCACGACGAGCCTGCGATCGGCCGCGATCAACCACGACGGATCGCTCATCGCGGCGGTGTCGGAAACCGGGCGATCCCAGCCGGAACCGGCGCGTGCGCTCATGCTCGGCGGGCAGTCGCCGGTTGCGGATACGGTCGTGGCGGGATCGACGATTTCGCGTCCGACGTGGACAGCCGACGGCGCGACCGCCTGGGCGGTGGTCGATGGCCGTCGGGTCATCGCCGCGACCCGCGACCGGAACAACGGTGCGATTTCGCTCGCGGAGGTCGACACCCACGAGTTCAATGACCTCCCCGGCTCGATCACCGAGCTCCGGCTCGCGCGGGACGGCGTCCGTGCCGCGCTCATCATCGACGGCAAGGTGTACCTCGCCACGGTGGTACCGCAGAGCGGCGGCGGGGTCTCGCTGACCGCGCCGCGACAGATCGCGCGCGAACTCGGCAGCGCGGCTCTCGCCTTGGATTGGGCCACTGCGGAGACGATCGTCATCGCGCGGGCGACATCGGACGTTCCGGTACTCGTCTCGTCGATCGACGGCGCCCGCCTCGACGCGTTGCCGACCCGCAACCTCGAAGCTCCGGTGCTGGCCATCGACGCTTCGCAGACGACCGAGTTCGTCGTCGATGCGCGCTCGGTTTATTCGCTCAACAACAACGACTCCGCTGGCGATCGAGAGTGGCGGGAAGTTCCGGGACTGGCGGGCACTCGGGCGATCCCCGTGCTGCCCGGCTGATGCGCGCGCTCCTCGATCTCGTTCTTCCGCAGATCTGCGCGGGTTGTGATCGGCCCGGTGCGGTCTTCTGTGACCGGTGCCAGGGGAGCTTGTGGCCGCAGCCACGGCAGGTGCGAGCTCGGCACGATGCCGGCGCGCCGTGCTGGGCGATGGGTGACTACGGCGGACCGCTGCGTCGGGCCATCCTGGCGGGCAAGGACCACGGCCGCCGGGAGACCGCGCCGGCGTTCGGCCGGCTGTATGCGGCGGCGATCGGTTGGATGCGGACCTTCGGCGAGCTCGATCCGCCGGAGCTTGCGCCGCTCATTCTCATTCCCGCACCGAGTTCGAAACGTGCCGCCCGGCGGCGCGGTGGTGACCCGGTGACCCGGGCCGCACAGGAGGCTGCAGCGCGCGTCGGGGCGACGGTGGAGCCGGTGTTGTCGCTCACCAAGGGGGTGTCGGATTCGTCAGGTCTATCGGCCCGTTCCCGTGCCCGAAACCTGGTTGGGCACGTGCGAGCTCGCGAAATTCCGGACGCGAAGGACGCCAACGTCGTGCTGCTCGATGACGTTCTGACCACCGGTGCGACGACCGCGGAATCGGTGTCCGCTTTGTCCACGACGGGCGTGCACGTCACGGCGATCTTGGTGTTGGCCCGCACGTAATTCGATGCTGGGGAGTTGTTTAAAACCTCGTAACAGAATTGTGCGAAGTCCACAGAAGCGCTGGATTTGCCTGCAAAAGGGGACTACCTTCGGTTCACACACCCGATGCACGGTGGGAGGTGGTGCCCATTCTCTAGTGCCGGGCGCGCATGCCCAGTTGGCACGTCATCCAGTTCCTAGATACGTCTGAAATGTGCAGACATTCGCCACGAAATCGGCGAAAGCTGTTTAGACGTAATCGCATTCGGGGAGGTACGAGTGACAACCGTTTCTGAATCACCGGTTTTCGAGGCTCCAGCGGACGAAACGCTGGAACAGACTCCTGAATCGCCAGACGTCGAGATCGTCGTTAAAGGTCGCAACGTCGAGGTACCAGATCACTTTCGAATTTACGTCTCGGAGAAACTATCCCGGCTTCAGCGGTTTGACCCATCCATCCATCTCTACGACGTCGAGCTTTTTCACGAGCGCAATCGTCGTCAGCGCAAGAGCTGTCAGCATGTCGAGATCACCGTCCGTCGCAAAGGCCCGGTAGTCCGCGCCGAAGCAGCGGCCGACAGCTTCTATGCCGCACTCGAAGCGGTGTGCGCCAAGCTCGAGTCCAGACTGCGCCGAGCCAAGGACCGGCGGCAGGTTCACTACGGCGGAAAGAAACTCATCTCGGTTGCCGAGGCCACCGCGACTCTCGCGATGGATGGGCAAGAAGCGTCCGAGATGTCCGCACCCATCAACAAAAAGAAGAAGCGTGAGCCCCTTCCGGACGGGCCGGGTCGCGTGGTGCGAGTCAAGGAGCACCCCGACAATCCCATGACAGTCGACGAGGCACTCTCCGCAATGGAGCTCGTCGGTCACGACTTCTTCCTCTTCCATGACAAGGAGACAGACCGTCCGAGTGTCGTCTATCGGCGGCACGCATTCGACTACGGGCTTATTCGGCTCGCGTAGTTGTCACGTTTGGTAGCGGCCGGGCATCTCGATGAGGTGCCCGGCCCTCGTGTTTCACGTCATTTTGCGAAGCTTGGGCACACCGGGCGCCAGGCACATCCTGTGCCTCTCCGGGCGAACGCCTAACATGGGGAATCGTGCCAACGCTTTCGCTGTCAAGCCTGCTCCGGATCGGTGAAGGGCGCACCGTCAAGCGCCTGAAGTTCCTCGCCAACGAGGTCTCCGCCCTGGGGCCCGAGTTCGAGAAGCTTTCCGACGCCGAACTGGCCGCCAAGACCAACGAATTCCGGCAGCGGCACGAGAACGGTGAGTCGCTCGACGAGCTTCTTCTCGAAGCTTTCGCGACCGCCCGCGAGGCGTCCTGGCGCGTCTTGAGCCAGAAGCACTACGACGTCCAGGTCATGGGCGGCGCGGCGCTACACATCGGCAACATCGCCGAGATGAAGACCGGTGAGGGAAAGACGCTCACCTGTGTTCTGCCGGCCTACCTCAACGCGATCGGCGGCGAGGGCGTTCACGTCGTCACCGTCAACGACTACCTGGCCAAGCGTGACTCCGAGTGGATGGGTCGCGTCCACCGCTTCCTCGGCCTCGAGGTCTCGGTGAACATGCCGGAGATGTCGCAGCCACAGAAGAAGCAGGCGTACGCAGCCGACATCACCTACGGCACGAACAACGAGTTCGGCTTCGACTACTTGCGTGACAACATGATGCACAACCTCACGGACCTGGTGCAGCGTGGCCACAACTTCGCGATCGTCGACGAGGTCGACTCGATCCTCATCGACGAAGCGCGTACCCCGCTCATCATCTCCGGCCCGACG
The DNA here is from genome assembly GCF_000380645.1 of Smaragdicoccus niigatensis DSM 44881 = NBRC 103563. Classification (GTDB taxonomy): domain Bacteria; phylum Actinomycetota; class Actinomycetes; order Mycobacteriales; family Mycobacteriaceae; genus Smaragdicoccus; species Smaragdicoccus niigatensis. The sequence continues at coordinate 683,114 of NZ_AQXZ01000019.1, read as the reverse complement.
GATTCGAACTCGAAGTGGTACACCGAGTTCGCGCGTCTGGCGCCGCTGATGAAGAAGGACGTCCACTACGAGGTCGACATCAAGAAGCGCACCGTCGGTGTGCACGAAGAGGGCGTCGAGTTCATCGAGGACCAGCTCGGTATCGAGAACCTGTATGAAGCCGCCAATTCACCCCTGGTCGGCTACCTCAACAACGCGCTGAAGGCGAAAGAGCTCTACACGCGCGACAAGGAGTACATCGTCCGCCAGGGTGAAGTGCTCATCGTCGACGAGTTCACCGGTCGTATCCTCGCTGGTCGTCGGTACAGCGAAGGTATGCACCAGGCGATCGAGGCGAAGGAGCGCGTAGAGATCAAGGCCGAGAACCAGACTCTGGCCACGATCACGCTGCAGAACTACTTCCGCCTGTACAACAAGCTGTCCGGCATGACCGGTACCGCCCAGACCGAGGCCGCCGAACTGCACGAGATCTACGGCCTCGGCGTGGTCCCCATCCCGCCGAACCGCCCGATGATCCGCCTCGACCAGTCCGATCTGATCTACAAGACCGAGGTCGCGAAGTTCGAAGCCGTGGTCGACGACATCGCCGAGCGGCACGCGAAGGGCCAGCCGGTCCTCATCGGTACGACGAGCGTCGAGCGGTCGGAGTACCTGTCGAAGGCGCTCACCAAGCGCAGCGTTCCACACTCGGTCCTCAACGCCAAGTACCACGAGCAGGAAGCGCAGATCATCGCCGAGGCCGGTACCAGCGGTGCCGTCACGGTGGCGACGAACATGGCCGGTCGTGGTACCGACATCGTGCTCGGCGGTAACCCGGACATCATCGCCGACGTTCGTCTGCGTAAAGAGGGACTCGACCCGGTCAACACCCCGGACGAGTACCAGGCCGAGTGGAAGTCGACGCTCGCGCAGGTCAAGGCCGAAGTCGAAGCCGACGCCGAGAAGGTGAAGGAGGCCGGTGGTCTCTACGTGCTCGGTACCGAGCGCCACGAGTCCCGGCGTATCGACAACCAGCTCCGCGGTCGGTCGGGCCGCCAGGGTGACCCGGGTGAATCCCGTTTCTACCTGTCGCTCGGCGACGACCTCATGCGCCGCTTCAACGGTGCGGCACTGGAATCGATCATGAACCGTCTGCGCCTGCCGGACGATGTGCCGATCGAGGCGAAGATGGTCAGCAAGGCCATCCAGAGTGCGCAGACCCAGGTCGAGCAGCACAACTTCGAGATCCGCAAGAACCTCCTCAAGTACGACGAGGTCATGAACTCCCAGCGCAAGGTGATCTACGCCGAGCGTGCCCGCATTCTTCGTGGTGAAGACATGGAGGGCCAGGTCAACGGCATGATCAACGACGTCGTGACGGAGTACGTCAACGGCGCCACCTCCGAGGGTTACGTCGAGGACTGGGATCTCGAGAAGCTGTGGACCGCGCTCAAGACGCTGTACCCGGTGGGAATCGACCACAAGAAACTGGTCGGCGAGACCGCGGTCGGCGAGGCTGGCGAACTCACACGCGCGGAACTTCTGGAGGCGGTCCTCGAGGATGCGCACAAGGCGTACGAGCGGCGCGAGGCCGAGATCGATGAGAAGGCCGGCATCGGCGCGATGCGTAACCTCGAGCGCCAGGTCCTCATGGCGGTTCTCGACCGAAAGTGGCGCGAGCACCTGTACGAGATGGACTACCTCAAGGACGGCATCGGCCTCCGTGCGGTGGCGCAGCGCGACCCGGTCGTCGAGTACCAGCGCGAAGGCTTCGACATGTTCGTCGCGATGCTCGATGGCCTGAAGGAGGAGTCCGTCGGATTCCTGTTCAACCTCCAGGTCGAGGTCACGCCGCCGCCGGTCGACCCCGGGCTGCCGATGGAAGCCGGCCTGACCTCGCCCGTCGGTGCGTCTGCTCCGGCCAGGCCGGAAGTGCACGGCAAGGGCATCGACGAGTCGGATCCCACGGGACTGAGCTACTCGGGTCCGACCGAACAGGGCGGCACGTCGGTTCGTCGAGACATGTCGGACGACTCGCAGTCGGGCACGCGTCGCGAACGTCGGGAAGCCGCACGCCAGGCGTCCAAGCCGGGCGGCAAGCCCGACAAGGCGCGTCGCAAGCGCTGATCACGGCAGCGCCGAGAGGGCTCGGCGTAGAGTCGGGGCATCGGTGGCACTTCGTGCGTCGGCCAATCAAGGTCGCGCCGTCGCTGATTCGAGTGCCTGGCTAGTCTCGCCTAGCCGTAGGGAGCCGTCGTAGTGACGCACAGCGGAGAATCGGCCCGACGGCACCCCTATGCCGAAACCAACCGAACACCGCGCCTGCTGCTGCGGAAGGCGTCGGAACCCGCGGTCGGACGAGTCGATGGAGTGTGGTGGCCGTGGACGACGAGTCTGGTCGTTGAGCTGCACGATCTCATCAACGCCGTGACATTCCGAACAGGCACCGTCACTCAGGTGAGTTTCCGCTGGAATGACGTGAACCGTCGGCAGCCGACAATCGAGCCGGCGGACGGGGTGCGGTTGTGTCCGCCATCGTTCGACCAGCCGGATGGAGTCATGTACGTATTCGGCCGGGCTGCCCGGTTGGCGCTCGTCGTGGTGCCCGCAGGCACCTTATCGGCCAAGACCGACCGTCTGGTTCGACTGGGTTCGCCTTCCGCGCATGGAGGACTCACGGCAGCGCCAACGCGCTGAGCAACCATCGCCCGTCCGAGTCCTGTGTGATGCGGGCGGCGATGGCGTGCACGCGGTTTCCGCGCGAGAACGTGCCGAATGCCTCCGCGACGCCGCGGCTGACCGCTTGCACTCGCACCCGCCGCAGGGCGGCGACGCTGGTACTCGGCCGCCGCGCGGTGAGGCGATTCTGGATGGATTCGCGAATCGCGGGATCGAGATGTGGGTGGAGCTGGGCGAACGCGCGGCGCCGGTCCATGACCTCCAGGAGTGTGCGAAAGACGCCTTCGGCGAAAACGCGCGCCGCTACCTCGAACTCATTGATCACCCGATCGGGGAGTGGGTGCCCGGATCGTCCGTCATGCGGTGACGCACGAGGTGCGAATCGACGTGGCATGCAGGGCGTCGGGTTGCCCATCTCGGGCTCGAGCGCAGGTGCGGGGGTCACCGCGGGACGCCGGCTGATCTCGGGGGTCACGCGGCGAGGGTGCCATGCCCAGACCCCCCTCACCGAGTTCCGGATCCCGCGATAGGGTGGGGGCGCACGGGACAAGGCACACTCTGCGGCTACCGCAGAATCAGCGTCGCGGGGAAGGGGTCCGATGGTATCGAGGCTGACGCTGCAGGACGCTTCTTTCCTCCTGCACGAGACCGCCACGGTGCCCATGCACATCGGTTCCCTTGCGATCGTGGACAATTCGTCCGGCGAGCTGACGTACGACCGGCTCATCGAAATTGTCGAGCGACGCCTGGCGTTGGTTCCTCGTTACCGCCAGAAGGTTCGTACCGTTCCACTCAGCCTCAGCCGTCCGGTGTGGGTCGACGATCGTGACTTCGACCTGACCTATCACATCCGGCGGTCCGCGCTGCCGAGTCCGGGCACGGACGATCAGCTGTACGACCTCGTTTCTCGGCTGTCGTCGCAGCGTCTCGACCGGTCCCGTCCGCTCTGGGAGATGTACCTCATCGAGGGATTGTCGAACGATCGTCTCGCCATCTACACGAAGTCGCATTCGGGTTTGGTCGACGGTGAGGTCAGTCTCGACATCGGACACGTCATTCTCGACGCGAGCCGGTCGCCGCGCGCGATCGCCGATGACCAGTGGCATCCGGATCGCGAGCCGTCCGGTGTCGGTCTTGCCGTCGGTGCACTCGCTGAGATAGCACTCCGTCCGGGACTGGGAAATGTACTGGTCAAGCGGGCGGCCGAGGAAGTCGGCAAGTCCGTGAAGTCGACGCTGAAAGACCTCGCGAAGCCCATCGCAAACTTCTCGACGGTCACGCGGTCGGTTCCCACCAGCCCGCTCAATGTCCCGAACTCGCTGCATCGGCGGTTCGCGGTCGTGAAGACGCCGCTGTCGGATTACCGGCGCATTCGCGAGCGCTTCGAATGCACGATCAACGACGTCATTCTCGCGGTCGTCGCCGGCGCTCTCCGGAACTGGATGTATTCGCGCGGCGAACTTCTGACCGCTTCGACGACCCTGCGCGGCCTCGTGCCGATGTCGGTGTACGTCGGAGATTCGGCGGACTCGGGTCCCAGCGAGGTGTCGTCGTTCCTCATCGACCTGCCGGTCGGGGAACCGAATCCCGTGATCCGCTTGTCGCACGTCGCGCATGCGACGCGTAATGGAAACCGTCGCAAGCCTGTTCGCGCTCGCACGCTCGTCCGGCTCGCGGGTTTTGCGCCCGCGAGCCTGCATGCCATGAGTGTTCGGGCCGCCGTCGGCTTCGAGCCCGGAGCCTTCAACGTCATGATCACGAACGCACCCGGGCCGCAGGTCCCGATGTACATCGGTGGGGCGCAGATGGTCGACATGTTCCCGGTGTCGCCGTTGCTGCGCGATCAGGCGCTGAGCATCGGCATGACGTCCTATGACGGCTCGGTGTACTACGGACTCAACGCGGATCGGGACGCCATGCCCGACATCGAGGTGTTGCGCAGTCTGCTGCGTGAATCGTTGGAGGAGTTGCTGCGGGTGTGTGACGAGCGATGAGGATCTACGTCCCGGCCACGGTGTCGGTGCTCGAGCAGCTCGTCGCTGACGGGCAGTTCTTTCCGCTGTCCGGTACCGCGTTCGCGGTGACGCCCGCTCTCCGGGAGTCGTATGCGGAGGGCGACGACGAAGAACTCTCGGAAATCGCACTCGAGGAGGCGGCGCGGGCGTCCCTGCGGCTGATCTCGGGTGAACATGCTTCGGGCAACCCCGTCGTCTTCCGGCGGGCGGTGATTGCGGCGGACGTACCGAATGCCGTGCTGCGACCCGACCTCGACGACGCCGTCGTCCGCGTATCCGACCCGGTTCGGCTCGATCAGGTGGCGTCGGCCCATCTCGACACCGCGGACGCGACCGAGGACGTCGAGGCCGCGGTCATGGCCGTTGACGAGGCGGACCTCGGTGATCCGGATGCCGAGTTTGTGGTGAGCACCGCCGCCGACCATGCGCTCGCGTGGTACGCGCAGCAGGAGCTGCCGTTCCTGCTGGAGCTCATGTAGCGGACCGGATCGGCCGCCATGGCAGGTCCCGTAACGTGTTTCGCCAGCCGCCGTCCCGCCGTACCTGAAGGACGGCGATGGCCACCATGATCGTCGCCGTGACGAGGTGGAGTATCGCGTCGGGAATGTGGTTCGGCATGTGGAGTACGTAGAGCACGCGTGACGACGCCAGCGCCCACACTCCGGATAGGCCGCCGCTCACGCCCGCGAACAGCAGATACAGCACGGACCACGAGTTGCGTACCGCGAAGAACAGACCTGGGACGAAAAGCACCAGACCCGCGACCGCATGCCAGCCGTTGTAGTCCATCCCGAGAACGCTGGCCGTGCGCGCGTCCGGCCCGATGGCGAAGCTCGGCTCCGCGATGAATCCGGCGATGGCCCACGGAACGTGGATGAGTGCGATGACGAGAAGACCCCATTGGGCGAGGGTCCAGCTCACAAAAGGCCTCTGCATGGCGAACACCAACCTAAGTTGACATGTGTCTACAACGACGCTACGACGGCAAGTAGACACATGTCAACTACGCTGGACGGATGACGAGAACCCGGCTGACCGCCGAGGAACGGCGGCGACAACTCGTCGATGTCGGCGCAAGCCTCTTCGCCGTGAAGCCGTACGACGACGTCTCGATGGAGGACATCGCCGAACGTGGGCAGATCTCTCGCGCCCTGCTCTACCGGCACTTTCCGACGAAGCGGGACCTCTTTGCCGCGATTTATCGACAGGCCGCGGACGGGCTCCTCGCGAAAACGGAGTTAGATACCTCGACGCCGCTCGCCGAGCAGATCGCCGCCGGCCTCGAGGCACACATCGACTACTTCGCCGCCAACCGAAACACCGTGCTCGCGGCCAACCGCACGCTCGCCGGGGACCCGATCATCCAGTCGATCATCGAGGGGGAGCTCGACGAACTTCGACGCCGCTTGATCGATGTCAGTGGCGTCGACGCCGAACACCGCCAGATGCTGTCGTCCGTCGTCATGAGCTGGCTGGTGTTCGTTCGGGTTCTCACGGTCGAATGGCTGACTGACGACGCGTTTTCTCGTGCGCAGCTGCGCGACGCTTCGCTCGGCGCACTCCTGGGTGCACTGGAAATGGCCAAGGTTCTCTGATCGTCGAGACGACGTGGCGACAGGTCACCTACGATGCCGTAGCCTGATGGCGAGTTTCGCGTAGAGGAGAGACAACGATGGGTTTGCGCGACTGGCTGGAGGCACCGGCGGCTGCCGTTGCGGCACCCGGTCGACCGCGGCTGAACGTTTTGCGTGGAATCGCCTCACGGGTGACGACTCCACTGCTTCCGGACGACTACCTCCACTTGGTGAACCCGTTGTGGTCCGCCCGGGAGTTGCGCGGCCGGGTCATGGACGTACGCCGCGAGACGCACGATTCCGCGACCCTGTTCATCAAGCCGGGGTGGGGCTTCAACTTCCGGTACCAGCCGGGGCAGTACATCGGCATCGGGGTGCTCCTCGACGGGCGGTGGAATTGGCGCTCCTATTCGCTGACGTCGCCGCCGCATCCCGAGGGCAAGCTCATCTCGATCACGGTCAAGGCGATGCCCGAGGGTCAGCTGTCATCGCACCTGGTCAACGGCGTTCCGGAGGGAACCATCGTTCGGCTCGCCGCACCGAAGGGAAACTTCGCTCTGCCGGCACCACCGCCGGAGAAGATCCTGTTCCTCACCGCGGGCAGTGGCCTCACTCCGGTCATCGCGATGCTGCGGACCATGGACCGCCGTGGGCAGCTACCCGACGTCGTCCATGTGCACTCCGCGCCGACTGCCGACGACGTTCTGTTCGGCGATGAGCTCAAGGCTCTCGCCGCGTCGCATCCCAACATCGTCAGCCATCTTCAGCTGACGCGCTCCCAGGGGCGCTTCTCGCTCGATTCGCTGGACCAGCTCTACCCCGACTGGCGAGAGCGGCAGACGTGGGCTTGTGGGCCGATTGCCATGCTGGAGGAGATCGAGCAGCGCTGGCTGCGCGAAGGGATCGCGGACAAGCTGCACACCGAGCGATTCGAAATCTCGCGCGTGGGTGCAGGTGGCCAGGGCGGAACGGTGGCGTTCGCGCGATCGGGTCGCGAAATCCACGCCGACGGGGCAACTCCGTTGCTGCACGCAGGGGAGTCGGCGGGAGTTCAAATGCCGTTCGGGTGCCGGATGGGCATCTGTCAGACCTGTGTGGTGACGTTGACCGCGGGTGCAGTTCGCGACTTGCGTTCTGGTGCGACCCACCACGAGGGTGAGAGAATTCAGACATGCATATCGGTCGCCGCGGGCGACTGTGCTCTTGACGTCTAGCAAAACAATCCATGGAGGACTGGCCGCGTGGCCATCACCGATATCAAAACGTATGCGCACCTGACTGACGCCGATGTCGAAGCGCTGGGCGCCGAACTCGACGCGATCCGTCGCGACATCGAAAGCAGCCGTGGTGAGCGGGATGCACGTTATATCCGCCGGGCGATTCGTACGCAGCGCCTGCTGGAACTGGCGGGGCGTGCGACGATCTTCGCTGGCAAGAGCCGTACCGCCTGGGTTGCGGGCACCGTCGCGCTCGCGCTCTCGAAGATCATCGAGAACATGGAGCTCGGCCACAACGTGAGCCACGGGCAGTGGGACTGGATGAACGATCCGGAGATCCACTCGACCTCGTGGGAGTGGGATATGGCGGGCTCGTCCGAGCAGTGGAAGCGCGCCCACAACTACTCGCACCACCTGTACACGAACGTCCTCGACATGGACGAGGATCTGGGCTTCGGCATCCTGCGCATGACCCGCGACGTCAAGTGGGAGCCCAAGCATCTCGCTCAGCCGCTGGCGAATATCCTGCTCGCGGCGACCTTCGAGTGGGGCATCGCCCTGCACGACCTGCATGCGCAGAAGCTGAAGGACGGTGTCCCGCCCACTCAGCGTTGGTCCGAGGCCGATAAGCAGTTCTGGATGAAGGCTGCGCGCCAGCTCAGCAAGGACTACGTGATCTATCCGGCGCTCTCGGGTCCGGTGTGGAAGCGCACGATGGTCGCCAATGCCACGGCCAACCTCGCACGGAACCTGTGGACGTATGCCGTCATCTTCTGCGGTCACTTCCCCGATGGTGCCGAGAAGTTCACCAAGGAGCAGTACGAGAACGAGACACACGCCGAGTGGTACCTGCGCCAGATGCTCGGCAGTGCGAATTTCAAGGCCGGTCCCGCGATGGCGTTCCTCAGCGGCAATCTGAGCTACCAGATCGAGCACCACATGTTCCCGGACCTGCCGAGCAATCGCTACGCCGAGATCTCGGTCCGGGTCCAGGAGTTGTGCGACAAGTACGACCTTCCGTACACGACCGGCTCAATGATGAAGCAGTACCTGCTGGCTTTCCGCACGATCCACAAGCTCGCGCTGCCGGACCAGTGGCTGCGCCGCACCGCGGACGACGCTCCGGAGACGTCGTCGGAGCGCAAGTTCGCCGACGTGCTGACGAACATGGCAAACCGCCTCGACCCGGACAACGATCGACGCGAGGGACTGCGTTCGGCGATGGAGAAGGTCAAGCAGCAGGCCCGCGAGAAGAAGGCTTCTCTGAAGGCGCAGGCCAAGGACAAGAAGGCCGAGTTCAAGAGTCGGGCGGAATCCCTGCGGCATTGACCTTGATCTGTTTACCCTTCAACGAAGCCGGTAACGGAGCCGTAACCATTGGAGCGACGGCACGTTCCTCGAGGGGTTTACATGGCAATCACCAACATTCGCGCTTTTGCGCACCTGTCCGATGCCGACGTCGAGGCGTTGGCGGTCGAGCTCGACCAAATCCGCAGGGACGTCGAAGCAGATCGTGGTGATCGGGACGCGCGCTACATCCGATCCGTCATTCGGTTCCAGCGCGGGCTCGAGGTTTCTGCTCGACTCCTGCTGTTCGCCAGTCGCCGTCGCGGTGCGTGGTGGCTCGGCGCCGGTACGCTCGGCGTCGCGAAGATCGTCGAGAACATGGAGATCGGGCATAACGTCATGCACGGTCAATGGGACTGGATGAACGACCCCGAGATCCATTCGTCGACCTGGGAGTGGGACAACCCGGATCCGTCGGCCCACTGGAAGCAGGTCCACAACCACATCCATCACAAGTTCACGAACGTTCTGGGCATGGACGACGACGTCGGATACGGCGTTCTGCGCGTCACCCGGGACCAGCCGTGGCGCCGCTTCCACTTGGGCAATCCGGTGTACAACCTCGTCCTCCAACTGCTCTTCGAGTACGGCGTCGCGATTCAGTACCTGCAGTTGCACAACGTCAACGCGCGACGTCGGGACCAGGTCGAGTTCGAGCGCCGTCGGGCGGCCGTCCTGTCGAAGGCGAGTAAGCAGATCACCAAGGACTACGTGATCTACCCAGCGCTCACCGGTCCCGCGTGGCGCACGACGCTGACCGCGAATCTCCTCGCGAACGCCATCCGCAACGTGTGGTCGAACATGGTGATCTTCTGTGGTCACTTCCCGGACGGCGCCGAGAAGTTCACCCGCCACGACCTGCGGAATGAGACCAAGGGGCAGTGGTACCTCCGCCAGATGCTCGGCAGCGCCAACATCAGTGGCGGACGGTTGATGACGTTCATGACCGGCAATCTCGACCACCAGATCGAGCACCATCTCTTCCCGGATATTCCGAGCAACCGCTACCGCGAGGTCGCGGTGCGCGTTCGCGCGCTGACCGAGAAGTACGACCTGCCGTACACGACCGGACCGCTGCTCGTGCAGTACGGGAAGGCCTGGCGCACGATCTTCAAGCTGTCGGTGCCGAACAAGTACCTCAAAGACTCTGCCGACAATGCGCCGGAGACACATTCGGAGCGGATGTTCGGGCAGATCGAGCGGGGAGCGGTCAACTCGGGGACCGGACGTCGACGCGGACTCCGGACGGCATTGAGAGAGCACCGCGGTCATCTCGTAACTCGTTAGCGGAGAACGCTCTAGACTCCGCTGCATGGGCGGGCTCATCGCGGTCAACGGTTCCACGGGTCAGCTGGGTGGGCGGATTGCGCGCCTGATTTCGGCGAGCGGCGCCCATCAACGACTTCTCGTTCGCGACCCGTCCCGAGTTCCGCGGCTGCCCCATTCGGAAGCGGAGCCGGTCGACCTGACGGATGCGTCGGGGACCCGGCGGCAGCTCGCGGGCGTCGACACCTTCGTGTTCGTCTCGCTGCCGGAGTCGAAGTATCGAGCGCGGCAGCAGGTCTCGGTGATCGAGGCGGCAGCGGCGGCCGGCGTCCAGCGCGTCGTCTACGTCAGCTTCGTAGGCGCGGCCCCGGACTGCACGTTCACCTTCGGACGCGACCACTGGCACACCGAGCAGGCGATCGTCGGCAGCGGCATGGAGTTCGTCATTCTGCGCAACAACTTCTACCAAGACGTTCTCGTGCACTTCGGCGGCCCGGACGGCGTGATCGCGGGCCCTGCCGCACAAGGCCGAGTCGCCGCCGTGGCCCGGGACGATAGCGCTGCGGCGATCGCTGCCGCTGCCCTGGACGACTCCCGAACGGGGCAGACCTACACGCTCACCGGGCCCGAGGCTCTCACGATGGCCGAGGTCGCCGCACTCATCACCGAGGTGACCGGCAAGCCGACAACCTACAAGGCGGAGACCTTCGACGAAGCGTACGACTCACGTGCCCAGTACGGCGCCGAGGCGTGGGAGGTCGAAGGTTGGGTCAGCTCGTATGCGTCGATCGCGAACGGGGAAACCGCGCTGGTCACGACGGACGTCGAGATGTTGGTCGGGAAACCGCCGCGCAGCTTCCGTGATTTCCTGGCGAATCAGTAGGTTTCGTTTGCGATGAGGCTGGTGAGCATGATTCGAACGGCGGCGACGCGGCGAGCCGACTGACCTTCGAGTTTGTCGAGTTCGCATTCCGGGTCAGCGGGCGGACCCAGATGGGTGCAACCACGCGGGCAGTTCTCGATGGCGTCGGCCAGGTCCGCGAACGGCGTGATCACGTCGTTCGAGGAGATGTGAGCGAGGCCGAACGACCGAACGCCAGGCGTGTCGATGACCCACCCGCGGCCGCTCGGCAGCGGAAAGGCGACGGACTGCGTCGACGTGTGACGGCCTTTGCCCACGCCGGTGACGTCTCCGACGGGCCGGAAGGCGTCCGGGATGATCCGGTTGACCATGGTCGACTTACCGACCCCGGAGTGGCCGATCAGTGCCGTCACCTTGCCGTCGAGGAGGTCGTTGATCGGCTCGATCGGGTCCTCGATACCAGCGTTGACGACTGTCAGTCCGAGATCTTCGAATAGCTGGGCGAATTCCGCGGCGTTCGCCAGGTCGCCCTTCGTAAGTGCGAGAACCGGTGTCAGCCCACCGGTGTACGCAGCGATCAGCGTGCGCTCGACGAATCCGGACCGAGGCGGCGGATCGGCGAGAGCCACCACGATCAGCAACTGTTGGGCGTTGGCGACGACGATGCGCTCGAACGGATCGGTGTCGTCGGCGGTGCGGCGCAAGACACTGGTCCGATCGGCGACGCGAATGATGCGAGCGAGGGTGTCGGACCGGCCGCTGAGGTCGCCCACGATGTCCACGCTGTCGCCGACGACGATCGGCGTTCGGCCGAGTTCGCGGGCACGCATCGCGACGACGAGGCGCTCAGGATCACCCCCGAGAACGCAACCCCAACGCCCGCGGTCGACGGAGATCACCATCGCCGACTCGGCGCTGTCGTGGGTGGGTCGAACCTTGGTGCGCGGACGCGAGCTCTTGCCCGGGCGTACCCGGACGTCGGACTCGTCGTAGTCGCGGCTTCTCATCGGCGTTCGATCATCCTTGGAACATTCCATTCCACAGGTCGACGAAGGTCGGCAGAGTCTTGCTGGTCGTCTCGATGTTCTCGACGTCGACGCCGGGTACCCGGAGGCCGATGATCGCGCCCGCGGTCGCCATCCGGTGATCAGCGTAGCTGTGCCAAACGCCGCCATGGAGTGGCTGCGGTGTGATGTGCAGGCCGTCCGCGGTTTGGGTGCAATCACCGCCGAGCGCGTTGATCTCGGTGCACAGCGCGGCGAGTCGGTCGGTCTCGTGGCCGCGCAGGTGGGCGATACCGCGCAGCGTCGTCGGACCGTCGGCGAGCGCGGCGAGGGCCGCGATGGTGGGAGTCAGTTCACCGACGTCATGTAGATCGGCATCAATTCCGTGGAGCGACGTGCCGACCACAGTGAGGCCGTCCGAGTCAAGGGAAACGTCGGCCCCCATGTCCGCGAGGATGCCGCGGATCGCGTCGCCGGCCTGGGTCGTCGCCGAGGGCCAGTGCGGGACGGTCATGCGGCCGCCGGTCACTGCCGCGGCGGCGAGGAACGAGGTGGCGTTGGAAAGGTCGGGCTCGATCACCCACTCGCGCGCCTTGATGGGGCCGGGGGATACGTGCCAATTCGAACCGTTGACGTCGACCGAGACACCTGCGTCGCGCAACATCTCGACCGTCATGTCGATGTGCGGTTGGGAGGGCACCTGCGGGCCGACATGCTTGACGTTGACGCCCAGGTCGTAGCGCGCGCCGGCCAGGAGCAGAGCCGAGACGAACTGCGACGAACTCGACGCGTCGATGGTGACACTGCCACCGAGCAAGCGGCCGTGGCCGTGCACCGAGAACGGCAGGTGGTCGCTGTCGATGAGAGCGCCGAGTTCGCGGAGGGCGCCGATGACGGTGCCCATCGGACGCTGGTAGGCCTGCTCGTCGGCATCGAAGGTGACGATACCGTCGGCAAGTGCGGCGACGGGCGGGACGAAGCGCATCACGGTGCCTGCGAGCCCGCAGTGGACGTGTCCGCCCGTCAGAGGATTGGGCCGAACAACGACAGTTGTCGCACTCTCCGGCGCACCGACGTAATCGATACCGATCCCCATCGCGGCCAAAGCCCCGAGCATGAGATCGGTATCGCGACTACGAAGGGTGCCTCGAACCGTCGACTCGCCGTCCGCAAGTGCGGCGAGGACGAGCGCCCGGTTGGTGATCGATTTCGAACCCGGGAGTTCGACCGTGGCAACGATGGATTCGGCGGCCACGGGCGCGCTCCAGAGACTCACGCACCGATCCTTGCGTGGCTGGCAAAACTAATCAACCGACAATGGGCCCATGCGCTAGCCGTTGAAGTCCTGAACCCAGTACGTCTTGCCGTCCGCTCCGACGGCGTAACCGATGCCGATTCCCTTGAAGTTGCAGTTGAGGATGTTCTTACGGTGGCCGGCGCTGGCCATCCAGGCCGCGACGACCTGCTCCGGCGACGTCTGACCCCACGCGATGTTCTCGCCCATGTAGCCCGAGCCGGCGGCTCCGGCGGCGCGCATTCGGTCGAACGGCGTGTCGCCGTTCTGCGAGTTGTGGCTGAAGTAGTTGTTGATTGCCATGTCGCTAGCGTGTCCCTGTGCGACGACGTTGAGGTTGCTTGACGTCGTCAGTGACCCGCAGCCGGCTTTGGCGCGTTCGTTATTGGTGAGGGTGACTACCTTCAACTGATTTCCGCCGGCCGAAGCCATGAAGGAATTCATGTCGAATGGCGTGTCACCCAAGGCCTGGCCAGGGGCCAGAAGAGCTCCAGTTGCGACCGCGGCGCATGCACCGACAGCGGCGAGCGCCCGACGGGAATTGACGCGAAGAACTGAGGCAAACATTGTGAACCGCCCTTCATCGAGCCCGTTGAACTCGAAGTCGTTTGATCGTTTCATGATCATCTCGCAACCGCGTCGAGATATGTCGCGGAATGATCACAATTCTCACAAGTTGATAACAGCTTTATCACTGGTTACACGAGTTGAGTGGGATACGTCACAGCCCTGCGGTAGTTGACATGGCACGATTGAGGCGTGTGTGGACGGTATGCAACCACGGTCGGACCTGCGGATTTGGCTGCTGAACTCGATGCGCTCGACGAGACGGACCCCACCGAAACGCTCCTCGATGTCGAAGCCGGGCCCAACTACAACGTTGCGCCGACGACGAAGGTCCTGGCGGTCGTCGATCGGCACGATCGTGACCATCCGGACGATCCGGCGTCGCGCCGGATTCGCCGAATGCGTTGGGGGCTGATTCCGCACTGGACCAAGGAGTCGTCGCCGGGTGTTCCGGAGCGCGGTAAACCGTTGTTCAATGCCCGCGCCGAAGCGGCCGCGACAACTGCGGCATTTCGGGATTCGTTTACCTCGCGTCGATGCCTCGTTCCGATGGACGGTTGGTTCGAATGGACCGTTTCGAATTCGGGCACGAAAACTCCGCATTACATGCACCGGGCGGACGGTGGCCGGTTGTATGCGGCGGGACTGTGGTCGGTCTGGCGGGGCGGCGCCGGCACGAAACCAGTACTGAGTTGCACGATCCTTACGACTGACGCCGTCGACCGGCTGACGGCCGTGCACAACCGGATGCCACTGCTGCTCGCAGAATCGGAGTGGGCGGCATGGCTCGACCCGGACCATCGTCCGGAGAAGCGTTTGGTCGCCGGAATCGACCCGGAATTGGTCGCCCAAATCGAGATCCGGGACGTCTCGCCGGCGGTCAACAGCGTTAAGAACAATTCGCCTGACCTGCTGCTCCCGGCGGATGACGCAGGTCACGACACACTTTTCTGACCCGCGGGGAACAGGGTCGTACATTGCGGCGTTGCACTACCTGTCCACGGAAGGGAGGCGGAGCGAGGTGCATGGCGTAATGGCAGCGGCGACGACGATGGCGGCAAGCCGTCCTTCAGTGATTCCGCGTGTGGTTGTCCGAGTAGATTTGAAGACCACGCCAACCGGAGGAAATAGTTTGACTAGCGGAGCGCAGCCTGCGAAGCAACCAGAAGACGCTGTCGACGATTCCGGTCGCCCTTCCAAGAGCGCGTCGGCAGATCTTGCCACGCGGTTCGAGACCGAGGCTCTGCCTCTGCTCGATCAGCTCTATGGCGCGGCTCTGCGCATGACGCGCAACCCCGCCGATGCGGAAGATCTCGTCCAGGAGACGTACGCCAAGGCCTACTCGGCGTTCGCGTCGTTCACCGAGGGTACGAATCTGCGTGCCTGGCTGTACCGCATCCTCACCAACACCTACATCAACACATACCGGAAGAAGCAGCGTCAGCCTGCGCAGTACCCGACCGACGAGATCACCGACTGGCAGCTCGCAGCTGCTGCGGAACACACGTCGCAAGGCCTGCGTTCGGCTGAGGTGGAGGCGCTCGACGCCCTGCCCGACGAGGAGATCAAAGCCGCGTTGCAGGCATTGCCGGAGGAATTCCGGATGGCGGTGTATTACGCCGACGTCGAAGGATTCCCGTACAAGGAGATCGCCGAAATCATGGGAACCCCGATCGGAACCGTCATGTCGCGGTTGCACCGCGGCCGCAAGCAATTGCGCGAACTGCTCGCGGATGTGGCACGCGAGCGCGGCTTCAACACCGGACGCTCGGAGCAAGGAGTAACCCGATGAGTGTCGACCACGACCACGACGACATCGACTGTGCGGCGGTTCTCGCGGACATTTCCCAACTCCTCGACAACGAGTGCAGCGAGTCCATTCGCGACACGCTTCGCCATCACATGGATCACTGTGGGCCGTGTCTCGAGGCGTACGGAATCGAAGAGCAGGTCAAGCGCCTGATCGGACGCAAATGCGGTGGTGAGCGCGCGCCGGAGGGTCTGCGTTCCCGACTTCAGATCAACATCCGGTCGCTGACCATTCGCGGCGAAAGCTGAATTCTGGCAAAGAAAAACGCCGGTCTCCCAAGTGGAGGCCGGCGTTCTGACGTCTTAGCTGTTTGGTCGCTTACCGTGGTTGGCTGCGTTTCCCTTACGTGCCTTCTTCTTGCGGCCACGCTTACCCATGAGGTCCTCCTCGCGTCTCGGTCTACCTGCGTTGCACACCATCTTTTCATGTGTGGTTGGCTGGACCGGCATCGGCCATCTTGTCGCCCCGTTCGATTAGTGTTCTAGGCGCCAGCGGCTCGAGCGTCGCGAGCAGTTTTTCCTGAGAAGAGGGAGCGCGGATGGCGACACTGAGTGAGCTCCTCGCCGAACACACTGACCTACCAGGTAAGGCCGTTGACCACCTGCAACGCGTCGTCGGCGACTGGCAACTCCTCGCTGATCTGGCGTTCGCCGATTTGCTCCTGTGGGTCGGCGTCGGTCCAGTCACGTCCGGTAGTGACGTCGTATGTGTCGCACAATGCCGGCCCACCACCGCACCGACCGTGATCCCGGAAGACGCGGTCGGTTCGATCGCGCACTCGAGCGAGCATCCACACGTCATTCGCGCATTGGTGAGTCACGAAGTCGAGTATCTCGGCGCCGAGTGCAAGCGATGCGAAGACTGCACGACCTGCATTGCGATCCCGGTCCGATGCGACGGTGACGTCATCGCCGTGATCAGTCGCGACTCGGCGATCGTGCGCGGCCGCATGAACAGCCCGCTCGAGTCTGCCTATCTGCGGTGCGCTGACGACCTGTGCCAGATGATCGGCGAGGGCACGTTTCCGACGCCGGAAGACCGCGCCGCCACGCACTCCAGCCCCCGTCCGGGCGACGGTTTCATCCGTCTCGACGACGATGGACTCGTCAGTTACGCGAGCCCGAACGCTCAGTCTGCTTATCACCGCATGGGATTCACGAGCGATCTCACCGGTCAGGATCTCGCCGCGCTGACCCGTGCCCTGGTGACCGACCCCTTCGACGCCCAGGAAGTCGCCAACGACATTCGTGCTGCCCTCGCGGGCCGCACGGGACGCCGGATGGAGGTGGACGCCCACGGTGCGACGGTCCTGCTGCGAACGCTCGTTCTTCGGCTCGCCGAGCAACCGGCCGGTGCCGCCGTACTCGTCCGTGACGTCACCGAGGTCAAGCGACGTGACCGCGCGCTGTTGTCGAAGGACGCGACGATCCGCGAGATCCACCACCGCGTGAAGAACAATCTCCAGACGGTGGCGGCCTTGCTTCGGCTGCAGGCCCGGCGAACTGAGAACGAGGAAGCGCGCGTGGCACTCGCCGAGTCCGTCGCACGCGTTCAGTCGATCGCCGCGGTGCACGACGTCTTGTCGATGTCCGTGGACGAAGACGTCAACCTCGACGAGGTCGTCGATCGACTCGTCCCGATGATGTCCGACGTCGCGACCGTCAGTACCCCGGTCAAGATCCGTCGCCTCGGCAGTCTTGGAGTGTTCAGTGCCGAGCGCGCGACTCCGCTGGTCATGGTCCTGACCGAACTCGTGCAGAACGCGATCGAGCACGCCTTCGAACCCGGTGTGACCGGCACCGTGACGATGCGGGCCGAACGTTCGGCGCGCTGGCTCGACGTGGTGGTGCACGATGACGGGCGTGGCTTGCCGGTGGGATTCAGTCTCGAGCGCTCGGACCGCCTGGGACTTCAAATCGTTCGCACGCTGGTGACCGCCGAACTCGGCGGTTCGATCGGCCTGCACCCCGCCGAAGACGGTGGAACCGATGCCGTCGTGCGGGTGCCGTTGGGCCGACGCTCGGGGCGGTAGTTCTTTCTTGGGTGCGTGGCTTGCCGTTGACAGCGCCTGATCAGGTGCTGTCAACGGCAGGCCATGCAGCTGGGCTAGGTAGTCGATGCTCGATCCCGCAACCCATGAATTCCTAGACCTGCCACGGTGACGGCGCAGCGACCCGCTCGCGCAGGTGGCTTCGTAGGTCCGCCAGCATCTGTGTCGGTTGGTCGAGGTCGTCCCACACCCAGCGCACGACGTGCCACCGCCGCGCGCAGGCGGTCCTCGCGGCGCTTCTCGTCGGCGACTACGGCCGACGAATCCTCGCCATGCACGGCCTTGTACTTGAGCAACCCGTCGAACTCGCCGACCAGCCCGAACTCAGGCCAGCAGAAGTCGACTCGAGCGATGAACCGGCCGGCCATGTCGAGAATGGTGATCTGCGATTGGGGCTTGGCGATGCGGAGCCGGTCCATCAGGACCCGGCTGCGCGATTCGCCCGGGCTCTCCGCTCGACCATCGAGGAACGCCAGAATCCGTCGTGCCTGTTCGCTGCGCACGTCCGGAACCGCTTTCACCTGGGCACCCTTGTGGATTCCGGCATCGCCAACCACGACCGCCTGCTCGAAGGGAAGCGACCGGGCGATGTCCAGAACCGTGCGATCGAGTGAGGTGACGCGATAGCCGTCGATCCACGTGACTTCGTCGAGGGTGAGCGGGGCGCCGGAGAACCGGGTGCGCTTAGTCGTGCGGGTCGTTGCTCCGAGCCTGGTGACATGCACGCGGCTGACGTCGGTCCGCCACAGCGGAAGTCCGTGAAGTACCGCGGCCGAGATATGACTGAGAACGGAATCCTCATGGAGCCGCGGAACGCCACCAATGACGACTGTCCGATGTCTGTCCTCAAGGTGCATTGCCCGGAAGTCAGATGCCGGGACGTAGACGCCGCTCCGAATACGGATCAGCTCGTTTCGTGCGGTGGCGGCTTGTAGCCGTTCGTCGGAGATTCCGTCGCGGAGCGCTCGGGCGCGAAAGATCGGTTCCACGCGATGATCCTGCGGGTGTGAGCGCGACGGGACCAAGGTCCGGATCCCACGAGTGCATGACGTGCCGTTGAGAGCGCCTGATCAGGTGCTGTGGACGGCAGGCCATGAAGCTGAGGCGAGGACTCGGCGCAGATAGTTATGACAACGAAGAACCCGGCACGAAATTCGTGCCGGGTTCTACTCGATCGTCAGTTAGACGGTGCTGCGTGCCCGGGTGCGGGAGGTGCGACGCTTGAGAGCGCGACGCTCGTCCTCGCTCATGCCGCCCCACACGCCTGCGTCCTGACCCGACTTGAGGGCCCAGGAGAGGCACTCAGCGGTCACAGGGCAGCGGTTGCATACCAGCTTCGCCTCGGCGATCTGCGCGATCGCCGGACCCGAGGTGCCCACAGGAAAGAACAGCTCCGGGTCTTCGTCGCGACAGATTGCTTTGTGACGCCAGTCCATCCAAATGCTCCTTATTTGCGCGCGCGGGCGCCAGCCTTATGCGACGAGGGTTTGTCGTTCATCGTGTGGATGGGGCTATGGGGTGTTTGTTTACATCCCGGTTAGCCCACGTTTCCACGCGGTTGCTTGTGAATGCTTTCACGAACCAGGGATAAGTCAAGAGGAAAACGGCGCGAGGTGAAGAAGCTCACTAAGTTAGGTTTGCCTACAAAATGGTAACGACAGCGCTCTAACCTGCGGTTTTAGACGGAGCTACGACCGTCAGTGTGTCGGGGACCGCAAAAAACTCGATTTCGGCGCGGTTGTCGATGAAGTCCCCATCGAGCTGGAAGGGCAACGGCCGCGTGGATGACAGGCGCACGCTGTTTACGTTGTCGTCACGCAGGATCTGTTTCGTCGCCGGCCCGCCCGGAAGAGCGAGCATCTGACCCGCCGTGGCCAGGATCGGGAACAGATCCATCGTCCGCAGCGCAAAGACGCCCAGGCCGCTCTCGATGCGCGTCGTGGCGTTGGTGTGGACCGGCAGCAGCCCGAAGTAGGTCCACGGCGAGGTGTTGGAGATGAACGCGAAGAACAGATCCGGTGCGGGTGGATGGCCTGGCCGGTAGATGGTCAGCGACGGCTTCTCGCGGTCGGAGGCGAAGAACGCCCGGAACGCGGTGCGGACGTAGCGAAGCGGATTCGCGGACTTTCCGTGGGCGCGCTGTTGGTCGATGAGCTCGCACACCGCGGCATCGAAACCGAGACCAGCCGCGAAGGTGAACCACTGTGTTTCGGCCCAGCCGAGGCCTACGCGGCGGTCTTCGCCGGCGACGAGCAGGTGCGCCAACTGTTGTGCGGCTTTCCCGGGCGAACTCGGGATTCCGAGTGAGCGGGCGAACACGTTGGCCGAACCGCCGGGGAGGATCGCCAGCATGGGGATCGAAGCGGTCGGGACTTTGCCGTCAACCGGGGCGGGCACCATGCCGTTCACCACTTCGTTGATCGTGCCGTCGCCGCCGTGCACGACCACGAGGTCGATGCCGTCTTTCGCGGCCTGCGCTGCGATCTCGGAGGCGTGGCCCCGGTGGGAGGTCGTGCGGACCTCGAAGTGCACTTTGTCGCCGAGAGCGTGCGCCAGAATTTCACCGCACTTCGCCACAGTCGTGGTCGCGAAGGGGTTGACGATCAGCAGAGCGCGCACGGGGCATCAGCCTAGCGTCCGCCGAGCCGTTTGGTCGCTTCGGAGACTTCGCTCCGGCCCGACACCATTACCCTTGAGGCGTGCCAGATGATCGTGAACTCACCGATTCCGTCGCGACGTCGACGCCGAACACCATCAAGGTGGCCGGCGGACTCGTTGCGCTCGAGGGCGTCGTGGGAGTCGTCCTCGCGTTGGTGCTCGTCATTCGCGCCGCATTTGGCGCCGATCAGACGATCGCGAACGGGGTGGCCGAGGCGGTGTGGTTCATCATCCTTGGCGGAGGCGTCGCGGCGGCTGGTGTAGCGCTGTTCCTCGGTCATCGGTGGGGCCGCTCGATCGCGGTGGTCAGCCAGATCGTGATGCTGCCGGTGGCGTGGATGGTCATCTCGTCACAGCAGCTGCTGTACGGCATCCCGTTGGCACTCGCCGCAGTCGCGACGCTCGTGCTGGTGTTCCTGCCGTCGTCGACGCGTTGGGCTGCCGAAATCTACTGACTGTAAAACGTTGCGTTGAGGGTATGGATCTGGCGCGTCTTCCGCTCGTAGCCCAAGATCGTGCAGCCCGCGGGTGACATCGCAAAGGCGACGCCGCACGAGGGCGGCATTCCGGTCCAGCGCGCGACGAGGACGCGCGAGAAGTGCCCGTGGCCGACGAGGACGACGTCCCGGTCCTCCATCATCGGCTCGAACAGGGTGAGCGCATCATCCGCCCGAGCCGCCACCTCCTCGTGGGTTTCGCCGCCCGGGCACGGGTGGGTCCACACCGTCCAGCCGGGAACGGTCTTTCGAATCTCCTTGGTGGTGATGCCTTCGTACTCGCCGTAATCCCATTCGGCGAGCAGTTCCGTCGTGTGGTCCGGGACCAGGCCGGCGAGTTCGGCAGTCACGATCGCGCGCTGCCGAGGACTGGTGAAGACAATCGGATTGTGCAGGTTCAGCTTGCTCACGGCGAGTCCCGTGGCTCGTGCCTGCTCGATACCCTCCGCAGTGAGCGGCAGATCGGTGCGTCCAGTGTGTTGTCCGGACTTCGACCACTCGGTCTCGCCGTGGCGTAGGAGGATAAGCCTGGGTTTCGAACGCGCCATGCGCCAATGATGCCGGTCGACGACGGCGTGTAGTGGGCCTTTGCTCGGAACGCCATTTCTGTGGAAGATTTGTTTCTGAAGTGTCTAACGGGGCGGACACGCAGTGTGACGGTGATCGCATGTGTCGCTCATCTGCGCGAAGATCGAGGCCGTGACCACGGTACTTGCTGTCGCAAATCAAAAAGGCGGAGTCGCCAAGACCACTACGGTGGCGTCTCTCGGTGCGGCGTTTGTCGCGCACGGCCAGCGTGTCCTGGTCGTCGACCTCGATCCGCAGGGATGCCTGACCTTCTCCCTCGGACATAACCCCGATCGAATCACGAAGTCCGTGCACGACGTGCTAACCGCTGGTGTCGAGGTCAAGGAGGTTCTGCTTGACACCACCGACGGCGTCACGTTGCTTCCGGCGACCATCGACCTGGCCGGTGCGGACGCGGTGCTCCTCATGCGCCCGGGCCGCGAATACAGCCTCAAGCGGGCGCTGGCGAAGGTGAAGGACCAGTTCGACGTCATCATCATCGACTGCCCGCCGTCGCTCGGAATCATGACGCTCAACGGCCTGACCGCCGCGGACGCCGTGCTCGTGCCGATGCAGTGCGAGACCCTCGCGCACCGCGGCGTCGGCCAGCTGATGCGGACGGTCAACGAGGTCAAGGAGATCACCAACCCGGATCTCAAGATCCTCGGTGCGCTCCCGACCCTCTACGACGCCCGCTCGCTGCACACGCGTGACGTTCTTGCGGACGTGACCGACCGCTACGGACTGCCTGTCCTGACGCCGCCGATCCCGCGCACCGTTCGATTCGCAGAGGCCAGCGCGTCTGGTGCGACCGTCCTCGCGGGACGGAAGAACAAGGGCGCGCAGGCGTACTTCGAGGTGGCGGGATCGCTGCTGGGCGAGTTCGGGCTTACTTCGACTGCGAAATAACCGGGCAGGTCGTCGGCTCTGCGGGGAAGTCCCTCGTCGCGTCGACGGCTCGCTCGCGGCCGAGGTTCCAGTCCAGGATGGACTTGGCTGGTTCCGGCTTGTTCACGATGCACTGGGCGATGTTGAGCGGGAGACCATCGATGATGGTCGGTATCGCGTCGTCGCCGAGTGACCGCAGGTAGTCGAGGTCGAGCTTGCCGGTGTCGCGATACCGGTCGATGTTCTGCTGCGCGACCCACGCCTCCGGGTTCGCTGCGCCCATGACCAGGACGAACATCGCACCGGACAACAGCGCTGCCCGCGGCAGCCAGGCCGCACTCTCTCGCTGAATCACGCGCGTCACGATGACGAAGACCAGGATGAGTCCCATCCAGAGTTCGAAGGCGTCGACGAGCATGCGCATGACCGTCCAGCCGTAGGCCTGCTGGTAGACGTGCATCCGGAACAGTGCAGAAGCGACGACCGCCAGCGCGAGCGTGCACAGCAGTCCGATGCCACCGCGCAGCAGCGCGAGGTCTCGCGGTGCCTTACGGCTGATAAGTGCGACCGTGACGAGCGTCAGGAAGGTCGCCGCAGTGAGCTGTCCGAATCCTTGGTGCACATAGTCGGCGTACGTGAGGCCCGTGGTGCGCTGCACGTAGTCGTGCCCGCCCCACATCGCCGTGGCCTGGGCGGCGACGAACGCGGCGAACACCGCGATGACAAATCCCAGCGGTACCGCCCATTCGAACGTCCGGCTCAGTGGTTTGCCCTGGCCGAGCGACAACTTGTCGACGTTCGGTGGGTTGATTGCGACGTAGGTGGCGGCCAGCACGATGCCACCGATGAAGAACCAGATGAAGGCGCGCTGGACGAAGCCGTCGACGTTGATGTCCGGGATGATCGCGTCCGTCCACGATCCGAAGACCGCGTCGCCCGAGGCGAACAGACCACCGAACACGACGAGCAGCAACAACGAGATCGCGACGGTCCGGACCACGGGCCACAGCGACGAGTGCTTGGACAGCGAGCCCAGCGTGCGCCCGAGAAGCGGCAGTCCGCGGATACCCCCGAGGCCCCAGGAGACGAAGGCGGCGACCATGCCCGGCACCGAGCGCGCGGCGGTGAGTCCGGAGGTCGTCAGGATGAGCACGATGAACATGGACAGGACCGCGACCCACTCGGCCGCGCGCAGGGCCACCAACGAGCCGAGCGCCAGGCAGATCGCGGTAAGGACGAGCGTCCATTTCTCACGGCGCCGCTTGGCGACCGTCAGCACGGTCGCCCCGGCCGCGAGGAACACGATGATGTCGGTCAGTCCGAGGCTGTTTCGGAGCGGGTAGAGGATCGCGGCGAGCAAGCCGACGGACGCCGCGGCCAGCAACACCCCGGGGCGCACCCGGCGATCGGTCTCGGGCCACAAGTCGCCGAACAACGAATCCATCGCAGCGTCGTGTTCCGGCTCGGCCGGCGGCGGTGTGGGTGGTGTGGTGACGGCGGAATGCATCGCCGGTTCCTCCTTCGGGATGTGCGCCCTAGGCGCGGGGTTGATCGGCAGCACGGCACGTAGCAGTGCGCCGGTTTCGCTCGGAGCTACGGCAATGGAGCCGCCGTGTAGTTCACACACCCAACTGGCGATTGCGAGGCCGAGTCCGGTGCTGCCACCGGATTCCGTCCACGATCCGAATCGGGTGAAAACGTGTTCGGTGCGATCGGGCGGGATTCCGGGGCCCTCGTCCTGAACCTCGAGAACCCAGCGGTCCGGGTTCTTACGGCCCGCGCGCACGGTCACGACACCGCTGGGTGGCGAATGGCGAACCGCATTGTCGAGCAGGTTCGTGACGACCTGGGCGAGACGGCCGGCATCTGCGGTGACCTCGAGTGAGGGCTCCACGTCGACCGCGAATTCCACACTACGACTCTCCGCGCCACCCGTGCGTGCCTCGGCGACCGCTTGCTCGATGATCGCTTCGACGGACACCGGGACGAGATGCAGTCGGGTCAATCCACCGTCGACCCGACTGAGGTCGAGAAGGTCGGAGACGAGCGAACTGAGACGTTCGGCCTGTGTGAGGGCAGTGTGGAGTGCCGCCGAATCCGGCGATATGACACCGTCGACGAGGTTCTCGAGAAGCGCCTGCTGGGCGGTCAACGGTGTGCGAAGTTCGTGCGACACCGTCGCGACAAGTTGCCGGCGTTGCTGGTCGGACGCGGCGAGTTCGGCGGCCATCGCATTGAACGCCCGGCCCAGCTCACCAACCTCATCAAGAGACGTCGCAGCGACGCGCCGCGAGTAGTCACCCGTCGCCATCACGGAAGTGGCCGCCGTCATCTCACGCAACGGCGAGGTCATTCCGCGAGCCAGCCACTGCGTGACGAAGAGGGCGATGGCCACCGTCACGGGGATCGTCAGCAACGCGGAAACACCGGAACGATCGGCGGCTTCGGCGATCAGTGCCGCGGCGACGATGCTCGCGCCCACGAGAATTCCGAGTTTGACCTTGATCGAGCGGAAGCCGTCGAGCGGGCGGTCGGTATTCATGACTGAACCTCGAACGCGTAACCCACGCCATGCACCGTGCGGACTCGCTGCGGCCCGATCTTCGCGCGCAGAGCCTTGATGTGGCTCGCCAGCGTGCGAGTGCCGGAGGTGTCCGGCCAGCCCCACACCTCGCGCATGAGGTCGTCGTGGGTCCGGACGACGCCGGGTTCCTCGATGAGCGCGACGAGAAGATCGAATTCGAGGGGAGTGAGGTGCACCGGGGAACCGTCGACCTGCACTCGGCGGCTGCTGCGATCGACGGTGAGGCCGTGAATCGTCACGGTCTCGCCAGCGGACGACATGGTTCGCGCACGGTCGACGCGTCGAAGCAGTGCATGCACTCGGGCAACGACCTCGCGCATGCGGAAGGGTTTGGTCACGTAGTCGTCGGCCCCGACGCCGAGCCCGATGATCAGGTCCGTCTCGTCGTCGCGAGCGGTCAGCATGAGGACCGGCACGGCGCGCGTGGCCTGGATGCGGCGGCACACTTCGAGCCCGTCGAATCCCGGCAGCATGACGTCGAGGATCACGGCGTCCGGATTGTGGGTGGCAGCGGCGGTGACCGCTGACGGCCCGTCGAACGCCTGATGGACGACGAACCCCTCGGCGGTCAGGCGATCAGTGAGTGCCTGGTTGATCGTGGGGTCGTCCTCGACGACGAGCACGGTTGCTGGAGGCATACGAGAAGCCTATGAGGCGGGGCACGAAGGCTTCGGGGAGAACTTGTGGAGAACTCGTGAAGAGTTTCGCTGTTTAGGTTGGCTACCAAGGGAAATGATTGACGTATGGCGTCGCAGATAGTGGTCATGGGGGTCTCCGGCTCCGGAAAGTCGACCGTCGGAGCGGCGTTGGCGCAACGTTTGCGGGTGCCGTTCGAAGACGCCGACGACCTGCATCCGGCGGCCAACATCGCGAAGATGTCGGCCGGGCATCCACTCGACGATGACGATCGCCATCCCTGGCTCGAGAAGGTCGGGCAGTGGCTGGCCGACCACCCGGACGGCGGGGTCATGAGCTGTTCGGCGCTCAAACGGAAGTACCGGGATCAGCTACGGCGGCACTGCCCAGACCTCGAGGTATTGCACCTGAGTGGCACGCCGGAAGTCATCGCCGCACGTCAGGCCAGTCGGCCCGGCCACTTCATGCCGGCGTCACTCCTCGCTTCGCAGTTCGCCACCCTCGAACCGCTCGATGCCGATGAGCACGGCGTTGTCATCGACGTCGACCAATCCATCGACACGATCGTCGAGGAATACCTGTCGAAGATCGGACGGGAGAACCGATGATCACCATTCTTGCCGCCGACGCCCCGAAGATCGTCGAGCCGGTAGCCTCATCGTGGCAGCTCATCGCGGCTTTCCTCGCTGGTATCGCGGTCATCGTCATTCTCATCACGGTCGCGAAGTTGCACCCGTTCCTGGCACTGATCTTCGGTGGTCTGACGGTTGGAATCGTGGCCGGCGAGAACCTCACGACGGTGCTCAAGTCGTTCACCGACGGCTTCGGCTCGACCGCGGCCGGCGTCGGCATCCTCATCGCGCTCGGTGCGATGTTCGCCAAATTGCTCGCCGACTCCGGCGGCGCGGACGAAATCGTCGACACCATCGTCGGGGCGGCCTCTCCGCGGGCACTGCCCTGGGCAATGGCGCTGGTCGGAGCCATCATCGGGTTGCCGATGTTCTTCGAAATCGGACTCGTGCTGTTGATGCCGGTCATTTACCTCGTGTCTCGGCGTTCGCAGCAGTCGCTCATCACGATCGGTATCCCGGCACTCGCCGGCCTGTCCGCGATGCACGGGTTCGTCCCGCCGCACCCGGGACCGCTGACCGCCGTCGGACTCCTGGGCGCCGACCTCGGCGTCACGCTGGCGCTGGGTGTCGTCGTCGCGATTCCGACGATCATCGTGGCCGGTCCGCTGTTCGGACGTCTGGCCGGCAAGTGGGTCGTCGTCTCGGCGCCGGACACGTTCGAGGCATCCGACGGAGACGAGGAAGAACGTAAGCGGCCGTCGTTCGCACTGACGATGTTCTCGGTCCTGCTGCCAGTCGCGTTGATGCTCGGCAAGGCCCTGGTCGACATCTTCATCGACGACCAGAAGAACACGGTCCGGCAGGTTTTCGATGCTCTCGGCACGCCACTGATCGCGCTGCTCATCGCAGTGGTGGTCGGGATGTTCACGTTGGGCCGGGGTGCGGGGCTCAGTCGCCATGCCATCATGAAGTCGGTCGAATCCGGACTGCCTGCCGTCGCCGGGATCATTCTCATCGTTGCGGCCGGCGGGGGATTCAAGCAGGTCCTCGTCGACAGCGGAATCGGCACGATGCTGGCTCGATGGGCCGAAGGCGTCTCGATCTCGGTGATCCTGCTGGCGTGGGTGCTCGCCGTGCTCATTCGCCTCGCGACCGGTTCGGCGACCGTCGCCACGATCACCGCGTCCTCGCTCATCCTCGGCTTGGTCGGCGGGATGGACAGCGGTCAGGTGTCGCTTGTCGTTCTCGCGATCGGGGCGGGCTCGCTGTTCTTCTCGCACGTCAACGACGCCGGATTCTGGCTGGTCAAGGAGTACTTCCGCCTCGGCGTCGGGCAGACGATCAAGACGTGGTCGCTCATGGAGACCGTGCTGTCGGTGTTCGGGCTCGGGATGGTCATGTTGCTGGACGTGTTCATCTAGGCCGCGATTCCGAAATCAACGCAGCGCGACGACGTCCGTTCCCCGCTGCTCGACGATCACGTTCCCCGCCACGGCGGTCGTGACGAGCGCGTTCGAATCCCGCTGTACGCGCATGATCCGCTTCTCCTTGCCCGTCTCGGGATCGATGACCGCGATTCCGTCCTTGACGGGGAGCAGCAGGTCGTGGGCCATCAGTGCACCGGGCCCCAAGGCGCCCGCGCGAGACCACCGCACGTCGAGCGTTGTCGTGTCGAGGGCGTAGACGTCCGAACCGCCCCAGACCATGACGACCGAACCTACCTTCGCGGTGACGGGATCGGCGGTGAACGCCGACGGCAGCACCTTCTCGCCGTCCGGCTCGCCCTTCGCATCGAAATAGACGATCCGCGCAGGCTTGCCAGGCTCGGCGATGTAGGCCGCGAACCGATCCGAGCCAGCCGCCAGGAGCCGAACCGTCGCGTCATCGGGATCGACGTCCGGGATGATCGTCGACGCCAACTCCTCTGGTTTCGCCGCATCCTTCGGCGCGGGGTCGAGGATGCTCAGCCGCAGTCCGGCGTCGCTCGCGCAGTCCTCGACCAGCGCCAACTTCGCGCTCGACGACACCGCCGACACCAAGGCACAACCAGTGCGTGGCTGTGCGTTCGACACGTTCTGATCGTCGACGCGGCCGTATTCGAGCGTGCGGACGAGGTCGCTGCGCCACACTTCCATCCGCGTACTGCCGCGGGACACGACGTAGGTGCCGTCGGACGTCAGTTCCACCGGATCGTCGGCGTCGCTGTTTCGCGTGACATCGCGCGCGCCGTTTTCACCCTTGAGCACGATGACGTCGCCGCAACCGAGTGAGTTCCGGTAGACGGCGAGCGTCGATGACCACGTCCCAATGACGTCGCACAGAGGTTCCGGCCCGGCATACCGCCACAGCTCACGTCCGGTGGCCGCATCGTGGCCGACGATCGTGCTGCCGTCTGCGGTGACGACCGAGCCCCGCACGGCGATGGCTGCCGGTGTGCGGGTGCTCTTCGCATGCCACAGCTCGGACACCGCGTCGGGTACCGCCGATGCCGAGGGCAGCGGGGGGAGCGTGGTTTCCATCGGAGTCGAGGTGGTGTTCCGCGAATCGCTCGTCCACCACATCAACCCGACGAAGAGCGCGACCACAACTCCGATCGCAAGCGCTACTGCGAGATCGGTCCGAGTCCGTCGTTCCGGTGCCAGCACGAATGCAGGCTACTCTGCCGACGCGGCAACCGATTCCGTCGAGGCCTCGGCGCCGGGTCCCCGGCCGCGACCACGACGTCGACGACGGCGCTTCGGTGCTCCGGTCGCGTCGCCTTCCTCGGACGGAGCGTCCGCGACTGCTTCTTCCACTTCGGGAGTTTCGGCAGTGGCCGGTGCGGCGTCCCCAGCCGGCTTTCCGGCACGGGTGCGCTGCCGGGTGCGGTTGCGGTTACGCGCCGGACGCTCGGCTGGCTCGGCCTTTTCGCCTTCGGGCTTCGGAGCCTCCGAGGCGGCCTTGCGGAGCCGTCCCTTGGCGTCGGCCGGGATACCGAGGTCGCTGAACAGATGCGGCGAACTCGAGTAGGTCTCGACCGGATCCGGGATATCGAGCTTGAGCGCGTGATCGATCGACTGCCAGCGGGGGATGTCATCCCAGTCCACGAGCGTGATCGCGACGCCGGTCCGGCCGGCGCGGCCGGTACGCCCGATGCGGTGGACGAAAGTCTTGTCGTCTTCGGGGCACTGGTAGTTGATGACGTGGGTGACGTCGTCGATGTCGATACCGCGAGCGGCGACATCGGTGCAGACCAGCACGTCGATCTTGCCGTCCCGGAAGCGGTTCAGCGCCTTCTCGCGGGCGACCTGGTTGAGGTCACCGTGCACGGCGCCGACCGAGAAACCGCGATCGGCGAGATCGTCGGCAACGCTCTGCGCGGTGCGCTTCGTCCGCGTGAAGATCATCGTCGCGCCGCGGCTCTCGGCCTGCAGGACACGTGCGACCAGCTCGGCCTTGTCGAGCGAGTGCGCGCGGTAGATGAACTGCTCGGTGCGGTCGTGAACCGATGACTCGTGCGCCTCTTCGGCCCGGATGTGGGTCGGCTTGGTGAGGAACGTGCGCGCGAGCGTGATGATCGGGCCCGGCATGGTCGCCGAGAACAGCATCGTCTGACGCTTGTCCGGAACCATGTTGAGGATGCGCTCGATATCCGGAAGGAATCCGAGGTCGAGCATCTCGTCGGCTTCGTCGAGCACGAGAACGCCGATCTTGCCGAGGATCAGGTGACCCTGGTTGGCGAGGTCGAGAAGGCGGCCCGGGGTTCCGATGACGACATCGACGCCAGACCTGAGTGCCGCGATCTGCTGCTCGTACGGCCGGCCGCCGTAGATGGCGAGGCTGCGGACCTCGGGCAGGTGCTTGGTCGCATTGACGATGTCTTCGCTGACCTGGAGGCACAGTTCACGCGTCGGCACGATGATGATCGCGCGCGGCGTGCCGTCCAGCGGGGCAAGTGCGCCGCTCGCGGTGCTGATCCGGTGCAGCAACGGAACGGCGAAACCGAACGTCTTGCCCATGCCCGTGCGGGCCTGGCCGATGAGGTCCTCGCCGGCGAGTGCGAGGGGGAGTGTCAGTTCTTGGATCGCGAAGGTGCGCTCGATGCGCATGTCGGACAGCGCGCGGACGATTTCCTCGCGAACGCCCAGCTCAGCGAAGGTGGGGGTGGTGTGTGTTTCATCGAACTCGGCTTCGAGAACCGGGGTTCCCTCAGCGTCTGGCGTGGTGTCCAGAACCTCGGTCGAAATGGCGATCTTGCTCAGCGTTCCTGGCCTTCCTATGGGTGCGCGCTCGCTGGGCAAAAGCGGGGCTCCGACTTAAGGGAGCTCACCGATTCGCTACATCCAAAAAAGGCGTGCGCGCGCAATGACGTGGGGGCGCTGAGTGATCTGCGAATCTCGACTGGCCGGTAGTAAGAAAACAGACCAGGTGAAATACAGGAAAACCGCAGCGTAACCCCGCCTGCATCCTATCGTGCCATTGTCTGGAACTTCGAAGAGACCCGATAGGCTCACTGACCATGACAGCTGAACAGGCGACCGGCCCGCAGATTTCGACCGAACATCCGGGCATCGCGGACCTCTTTGCTGTCCTTGCCTACGGCGAGGTTTCGGCCTTCTATCGCCTGGCTGAAGAGGCGCAGCAGGCCCCGTCGCTGCGTGGCCGAGTAGCGGTCGCGAAGATGGCGGCCTCGGAGTTGTCGCACTTCACCATGCTCGAGAAGGCCATCGCCGAACGCGGTGGCGACGCCCTTTCGGCGATGGAACCGTTCGTCGCCGCGATCGACGACTACCACGCCGCGACGAACCCTTCGACGTGGGGCGAATCGCTCGTCAAGTTCTACGTCGCCGACGGACTTGCGGCCGACTTCTACGCGGAGATCGCATCGGCGCTGCCGAAGAAGGTCGCCGCCATCGTGCGTGAGGTCCTCGAAAGCACGGCGAGCTCGGAGTTCGTCATCGAAGAAGTTCGTGCCCTCGTCGAGAACGACACCGCCGAGCGCGATCGTCTGGTTCTGTGGGGCCGCCGTCTGCTCGGTGAGGCCGTCACTCAGGCGCAGATGATCATGGCGCAGCGGATGGAGTTGACCGAACTCCTCATCAGCGCGACGGGCGACCTCAACAACATCGTCCGGCTGTTCGACCGCATGGAATCGGCCCATAGCGAACGTATGGTCACGCTTGGGTTGGGCTGACCTAGTCCTGGGATAGCCTGACTGGCGTACACACCAACGTCGTCAGGAGGGGCTTCTCGTGGAGGTCAAGGTCGGTATTTCGGAGAGCCCGCGCGAGCTCGTCATCTCGAGCATCCAGACTCCCGAAGAGGTCGAGAAGATCGTCTCCGCGGCACTGTCCGGCACGGGCGAGGGCGTGCTGTCGCTGACCGATGAGAAGGGTCGCAAGTACCTCATTCAGGCCGGAAAGATCTCGTACGTCGAGATCGGACCTGCCCACGGTGGCCGCGTCGGATTCGCGCCGGTCTCCTAGTTACTGCAGCGCGTGGCCGGGGTGCTGCAACGGCACCCGGGCCATGCCACCCCAGGCCAGCAGGACTGTCATGTCGACCGCTTCGTTCTTGGTGATGGGGCGGTCCGCGTCTAGCCACCAGCGAGCGGTCTGCTGGCTCATACCGACGAGCGCCTCGGCGATGATGCGAGAGCGGGCGGCGTCGAGGCCCGAGTCTTCCGAGATCAGGCGGAAGATCTCGTCTCCGCAGGCGGTGAGCGTTTCATCGACGCGCTTGGACACCGTCGGTTCGCTGCGGATATCGGATTCGAAGACCAGACGGAATCCCTCCGACTCGTGGTCGACGAACTCGTAGTAGGCCGCGATCGCGGCGCGAATGCGCTCTCGGTTGTCGGTCGTCGAGGCGAGGGCATTGCGCACGCCGCTCAACAAGCTGTCGAGGTAGCGCTCCTGGACCGCGATGTAGAGGTCGAGTTTGCCCGGGAAGTGTTGGTAGAGAACAGGCTTGCTGACTCCGGCGCGTTCGGAGATCTCATCCATCTGGGCGGCGTGGTAGCCCCGCGTCACGAATATCTCAGTGGCGGCGGCCAGCAATTGGTTACGACGCTCCTCGCGAGGAAGGCGACCACCCTTGCGTTGCGTGTTCCCCGGCTCCGAAAACATTCGGTTGCCTACCTCTGTCACGCGCAATCGTCCCGTCGACTCAGGCCGCTCGAGACTCTTCGAGCGGGGTTTGTCCATGATAACCGCGTGGCTGGTGGTCCGGTTCGGGCGGCGACATGACATTCTGTGTGGGTGACCGACCTCGACCCGTCGCCGACTGAGACGCCGCGAAAGGGATGGCTGCGCCGGAACATCGATTTGTACGGCTGGCGCATTTACGCGATCCCGGTTCTCGCCGTGGTGACGCTCTTGGTCCTCGCCGACACGCTGTGGGGCAGCTCGGACGCAAAGAAGAATGGGACGCCGCCGCCGACCGTTGTCGCGGCCAAGGAAACCGGCATCATCGGCCCGAAGGCGGACGGGCCCTTCAACCCGGCAACGCCGTCGTATGCCTTGCCAGACGGTGCCTCGTTCGAGGTGTTCGGTGATGGCACCTGGCACACCGTTCCGGGCACGACAAAGCAGGTCGGCGGTGGACACGTCTTCACGTACATGGTCGAGGTCGAAGACGGCAACGACACCACTGCGTTGGGTGGCGATGAGAAGTTCGCGAAAATCGTCGACGACACTCTCGCGGACCCCAAGAGTTGGACCAAGGACAAGAAGTTCGGATTCCAGCGTATCGACAGCGGTACACCCGACTTCCGCATCTCGTTCGCCGCGCAGACCACTGCGCGCAAGATCTGCGGCTTCGACGTTCCGGTCGACACCTCGTGCTACGACCAGGACAACAACCGAGTCGTCATCACGGCGCCGCGATGGGTTCGTGGTGCGGTCGCCTTCGACGGTGACATCGGCGCATACCGTCGGTATGTCATCAACCACGAGGTCGGACACGCGATCGGGTTCCACCAGCATGCGCCGTGCGATACCGACGGTGGCCTCGCGCCGGTCATGATGCAGCAGACGTTCGGCACCGCGAACAACGAGGTCTACAACCTCGACCCGGCCGGCGTCGTGCCCAAGGATGGCAAGGAATGTAAGCCGAACGCCTGGCCGTATCCGGTCCCGGCGAAGTAACCGCGGTTTGGCTCGCCCCGGCGTCTGCGTGACAATGACCGGGAAGTTTGCGCCGCACTTATGCGTTGATCTCAAATGAAACGCGCGGTTACCCGTATGGGCGTTGCGACATCGCTGTGAGGAGCCCTCAATGTCATTGCCACCGTTGGTGGAGCCAGCTGCCGAGCTGACGCGGGATGAAATCGCCCGCTACAGCCGTCACCTCATCATTCCGGACATCGGTGTGGTGGGGCAGAAGCGGCTCAAGAACGCCAAGGTGCTGGTCATCGGTGCGGGCGGGCTCGGTTCACCCGCTCTGCTGTACCTGGCCGCGGCTGGGGTCGGCACCATCGGCATCGTCGAGTTCGACGTCGTCGATGAGTCGAACCTCCAGCGTCAGGTCATCCACGGCGAACCCGACGTCGGCCGGCCCAAGGCGGAGTCGGCTCGCGACTCGATCCGGAATATCAACTCGCTGGTCAACGTCGTGCTGCACACCGACCGGCTCGAGCCCGAGAACGCGGTCGAGCTGTTCGCGCAGTACGACCTCATCCTCGACGGCACGGACAACTTCGCCACGCGCTACCTCGTCAACGACGCTGCTGTCCTGGCCGGCAAGCCCTACGTGTGGGGCTCGATCTACCGGTTTGAGGGTCAGGCATCGGTCTTCTGGGAAGCCGCGCCGGACGAGCAGGGACTGAACTACCGCGACCTCTACCCGGAGCCGCCGCCGCCCGGCATGGTCCCGTCGTGCGCCGAGGGTGGCGTGCTCGGTGTGCTGTGCGCATCGATCGGCTCGATCATGGTCACTGAGGCGATCAAGCTCATCACCGGTACCGGCGAGCCGCTGCTCGGCCGTCTCATGGTCTACGACGCGCTCGAGATGAGCTACCGCACGATCCGGCTGCGCCGCGATCCCGACCGCCAGCCGATCACCGAACTCATCGACTACGAGGAGTTCTGCGGTGTCGTCTCGGAGGAGGGGCAGGCCGCCGCAGCTGAATCCACGATCACGGCCCGCGAACTCGACGAGATGGTTCGCTCCGGCAAGGACATCGCGATCATCGATGTGCGCGAACCCGTCGAGTGGGACATCGTCCGGATCCCGGGCGCGACGCTCATTCCCAAGGACCGCATCCTCTCGGGTGAGGCCCTTGCGGAGCTCCCTCTCGACAAACCCATTGTGCTGCACTGCAAGACGGGAATCCGGTCGGCCGAGGTGCTCGCCGCGGTGAAGAAGGCGGGCTTCTCGAACGCATCGCACCTGCAAGGTGGCGTGATTGCGTGGGCAAAACAGGTCGATAACACTCTGCCTGTTTATTAGTCACCTTCGCGCGTCTCCGGGCGCGTGCGGTCTCGCGGACTCTTACGTTTTCATGCATGCCGACAGCAGGTCCGGTGATCCCGGCACCTGCTGCATCGCATCCGAGCATGAGGGGTTGGGATTTCGTGACCACAGCAGCAAGCCTTTCCACGACAGTTGCACCGCCGGAACACGTGCGGTCGACCTTCGGGCTGCGCGGCGTCGAGCCAGAGCCGCTGGGGCTGGACTGGGACGGCGGCTGGCGCTGTGGGGATGTCGTGCTGACGCCGGTCGCGGACCACGCTCGCGCTGCCTGGTCGGCGAAGGTGCGCGAGGGCCTGCAGCTCGAGGGGGTTCGCCTGGCTCGACCGGTTCGTTCGACTGATGGTCGATACGTGGCGTCGGGTTGGCGCTGCGACACGTTCATCGAGGGCACTCCGGAGCCGCGCTACGACGAGGTCGTCTCCGTCGCGAACCGCCTGCACGCCGCGACGGCGGGCCTCGAACGTCCCCGCTTTCTCGCGCAGGGTCCGCTCGCGCCCTGGATTCAGGTCGACACGTTCGTCGCCGCAGATCGAGCTGCCTGGGACAGCCAGCCGATGCGGGTGATGCGCGGAATCGCGCCGCCGGAGACGCGTTCGCCGGACACCGCCCGCAGCGTCGACGCGATCGTCCGCCTGGCGTCGCTTCGCAAACCGATCAAGACGCCACCGCAGCTCGTGCACGGCGACCTGTTCGGCACTGTGCTGTTCACCGGCACGAGCACGCCCGGAATCACGGACATCACACCGTATTGGCGACCTGCGCCGTGGGCTGCCGCCGTTTCCGTGGTTGACGCGCTGTCGTGGGGCGGCGCCGACGACGGACTGCTCGAGCGTTGGGAAGAGCTGCCGGAATGGCCGCAGATGCTGCTGCGCGCGGTCATGTTCCGGCTGGCGGTGCACGCCATGCACCCGCGCTCGACGCCGGAGGCGTTCCCGGGGCTGCAGCGCACCGCAGATCTTGTGCGCTTGATGCTTTAGAAAGCGTCCGCCAACGCGCTCGAGTCTGCTCGAATAGTCTGGGTTGCAAGTAGATCAGCCTGCGTCACCCGGGGAGGCTCCTATGAAGGTCGCCTGCGTCGGCGGTGGACCCGCCGGCCTGTACTTCTCGATTTTGATGAAGAAGCGCGACCCCTCCCACGACATCACCGTCTATGAACGGAATGCGGCCGGTTCCACGTACGGCTGGGGCGTGACGATGTCCAAAGGTCTGTTCAAGAAGCTTCGCCGTGCCGATCCCGAGTCAGCCGCCAGCCTCGAGGCAAGCGCCGCCCGCTGGAGTTCCTATTCCATCGGCGTGCGCGATTGCACGACGGTCAAGGAGGGATGGGATCCAGGATCGGGGATCGGCCGTCGCCAACTGCTCGACATCCTGGCCGAACGTGCCCGCGAACTTGGCGTGCGTATCGAATACGAGCACGAGATCACCTCTGAGGAGGAACTGGCCGACGCCGACCTCATCTTTGCCGGTGACGGCGTCAACAGTGCGCTTCGCCAGCGTCACGCCGACCACTTCGGCGAAAAGTTCGCAGTGGGGCAGAACTATTACGTGTGGCTTGGCACGAGCAAAGTCTTCGAGCCGTTCACGTATCTCTTCGTCGAGACCGAGCATGGCTGGGTCTGGGCTTACGGCTACAAGTACGGCGATGACCGCAGCACCTGCATCATCGAATGCGCTCCCAAAACCTGGCACGGACTCGGGTTCGATCGGATGAGCGAGACGGACTGTCTCCGCATGCTGGAGAAGTTGTTCGCCAGCATTCTCGATGGTCACCCGCTGATGGGTCGCGTAACCCCGGGTACGACCGCGAACTGGCTGAACTTCCGCACGCTGACCAACCGCACGTGGCACCGCGGCAACCTCGTGTTGGCCGGGGACGCTGCCCACACCACGCATTACTCCATCGGAGCGGGCACCCGATTGGCGTTCGGGGACGCCGCCGTTCTGGCCCGCCTACTGCACGAGGACCTCCCGCTCGACGAGGCTCTCGACCTCTACGAACGGGAACGCAAGTCAGCGCTCCAGAGCACTGGCCGAGCGGCTTACCGCAGCGCACGGTGGTACGAGCATTTGCCGCGCTATGTCGAACTCCCGCCGGAGATCATGATCGCGCTGCTCGGTTTGCGGCGTTCCGCGGTACTGACCTTCGTGCCGCCGAAGCTGTACTACCGCTTCGACCAGGCGAGTCGTCGGCTGGGTTTGAAGGGGAAGAAGCCCGCGCGCCGCGGCTAGCCTCACGCCTCCCGGTTGAGAAAAACCTGCCGAGGCCGCTTCGGCGACAGCCCAGGCACCTTGATCGTCGCGACCGTGCCTTGCAGGCCCCGGCGAACTCCGCCGGCGACCGCCCAAACCAAGCACAACAGCGCGCCTATCCACACCAAACCGACGGCGATGATGAAGACGACCATCATCGTGGTCGCCGCGGCCCAGCTGGCGTAACCCGGCCACGCTTGCCAGACGCCGACGATGCCGACGGCTTGGAGGACGAGCCCACTCGCGAGAAACGGTCGTTCATTCACGTGCGCGGCCCATCGTCGGCGAAACTGCTTACCTCGTATTTAAGCCCTTCACCGGACGTGGTTACGGCGGAATCCCGGCTGGAATTACCTCGCCACGGCCCAGCGGATGCGGTATTCCGGTCCAGCGAGGTAGCTTGGAAGAAAGGAAACCGTGGATTTGCTATCCCCTCTACGGCACCGCCCGCCAATTGTTTCGCACCGGTCGAAAGCGGAGTGGTCGGCGTTGAGCAGGGACTTCAGGCACAAAAACGCCACGGTGAAACGCGGTGGAAACATCCAGGGATCCGGACCGTCACTTCTCACCGGCTCTACGGTCGAAAAGTGAGCGAGGGTTGATTTGGCAGCAAATATTGCGACGCATAGGCGCAACGAGCGGTCCTTACGGTTATCCGCATCCACTTGATAAAGGAGGCGGCCTGGTGAAGACCACCACCCGAAAGCACTACATTGACCATTGGGACGCGGAAGACGTCGACGCTTGGGAATCCGGTAACGAGAAGATTGCCAAGCGGAACCTGATCTGGTCCATCTTCGCCGAGCACGTTGGATTCTCGGTCTGGTCGATCTGGTCCGTCATGGTTCTGTTCATGCCGATGGCCAAGTACCACATCGATCCGGCTGGCAAGTTCTACCTGCTGGCCGTCCCGACGCTGGTCGGTGCGATCCTGCGAATCCTTTACACCGTGGCTCCGGCTAAGTTCGGCGGACGGAACTTCACGATCTTCAGTGCCCTCGCACTGTTGGTCCCGACGGTTCTGACGCTGTACTTCATGCTGAACCCGGCCTCGTACACGACGTATTTGATCGTGGCGGCGTTCGCGGGTCTCGGCGGCGGTAACTTCGCCTCCTCGATGACCAATATCAACGCGTTCTACCCGCAGCGACTCAAGGGTTGGGCGCTCGGCCTCAACGCCGGTGGTGGAAACATCGGTGTGCCGGTCATCCAGCTCCTCGGACTCGGTGTCATCGCCTTTGTCAGCAAGACCGACCCGACGCTGCTGTGTGCCGTCTACCTGGTGCTGTGTGCGCTCGCTGCCGTTGGTGCTGCGTTGTTCATGGACAACCTCGGCAACCAGAAGTCGAACCTGTCGGCAATGGGCGAGTCGCTTCGCTTCCGTCAGTCCTGGGTGATGGCGTTCCTGTACATCGGTACCTTCGGTTCGTTCATCGGGTTCAGCTTCGCATTCGGCCAGGTGCTCCAGATCAGCTTCATGGCAGATCTGACGCATTCCGGGGCGCTCAAGGCTACGCCGCAGATGCAGGGTGCAGCCGCTCTGCACGCAGCTCAGATCGCGTTCATCGGACCGCTGCTCGGCTCGATCTCGCGTCCGTTCGGTGGCAAGCTCGCGGACAAGATCGGCGGCGGTAAGGTCACGCTGTACACCTTCATCGCGATGGTCTTCGCGGGTGGCATCCTCGTCACCACGGGCGTCATGGACGACGGACTCAAGGGTGCAGCCACGACTGGTCAGATGACCGCCTACGTCATCGGATTCATCCTGCTGTTCGTCCTCTCGGGTATCGGCAACGGTTCGACCTACAAGATGATCCCGTCGATCTTCGAGGCGAAGGCTCAGAGCAAGGATGAGCTGAGCTACACCGAGAAGACCCTGTGGTCGCGCAGCATGTCCGGCGCGCTCATCGGCTTCGCCGGTGCGATCGGTGCCCTCGGTGGTGTGCTGATCAACGTCGTGCTCCGCGCTTCGTACGTCGGTCAGGCCAAGTCGGCGACCAACGCCTTCTGGGTGTTCATGGCCTTCTACGTGGTCTGCGCGATCGTCACCTGGGCAGTGTTCCTCCGCCGCCCGTCGACTCGAGCGATCCACGCGGTGCCGGGCGCCAAGCGTGCCGCGGTCGAGGACGACTCGGTGGCGATCACCGCCTGATCAATGGCGAACAACTGAATGAAAGTCACTACCTCCTCACTCCCGGTCATTTCCGAGAGTGAGGAGGTAGTGACACTTGGGTCATAAAACTGTCACTACTGCGGCAACACACACTTCCTACCGTGAAGTCTCACTACTTCGACGGGGAGGCAGAGTGCACGCACTGATGCGTTCGCGATGGATCGACCACTGGAATGCCGAAGATGTCGAGGCGTGGGAAGCGGGCGGCAAGAACGTCGCACGCCGGAATCTCATCGCCTCGATCTTCGCCGAACACATCGGCTTCTCGGTGTGGTCGATCTGGTCGGTCATGGTTCTCTTCATGCCCGAAGAGGTGTACGGCATCGATCCGGGTGGCAAGTTCATCCTGATGGCGGTGCCGATCGCGTGCGGCGCCATGTTGCGCATTCCCTACAGCATCGCCCCGGCGAAGTTCGGTGGCCGTAACTTCACGATCTTCTCGGCTCTGCTGCTGTTCATCCCCGCGGTGCTGACGACGTATTTCATGCTGCACCCGGCCTCGTACCCGACCTATCTCGTGGTCGCGGCGGTCGCCGGTGTCGGCGGTGGGAACTTCGCCTCGTCGATGGCGAACATCAATCTCTTCTATCCGCAGCGGCTCAAGGGCCTTGCGCTCGGCCTCAACGCCGGTGGCGGAAACCTCGGTGTCACGGTCATCCAGCTGCTGAGCCTCCTCGTCATCGCGACCGTGGGTAATCGCCGCCCCGAGATCGTGTGCGCCATCTACCTCGTGCTCATCGCGGCCGCGGCCGTGTGCGCCGCAGTGATGATGGACAACATCTCCGGTCAGCACGCGAGCCTCAAGCGCATGCTCGAGGCGCTTCGATTCCGGCACTCGTGGATCCTGAGCCTCCTGTACATCGGCACGTTCGGGTCCTTCATCGGATTCAGCTTCGCGTTCGGCCAGATCATGCAGATCAACTACAAGGCCGCCGGCGAGACCGCCGCCCAGGCGGCGTTGCATGCGGCACAGATCGCCTGGCTCGGACCACTGCTCGGCGCCCTGTTCCGTCCGATCGGCGGCAAGTTCGCCGACCGGATGGGCGGTGGTCGGGTCACGTTCTCGGTGTTCATCGCGATGATGGGTGCCGGCGGTCTGCTTGCCTACACGTCTCACGCCGACGACCTCCAGCCCGGCGCTGCCACTCATGGGCAGATGACGACCTACATCGTCGGATTCCTCATCCTCTTCATGCTCGCGGGAATCGGAAACGGCTCGACGTACAAGATGATTCCGGTCGTCTTCGAGGCGAAGTCACACGATCTCGAAGGTCTGTCCGTCGCGGAGCGGGCCGCGTGGTCACGCTCGACGGCAGGAGCTCTGCTGGGCTTCGCCGGCGCGATCGGTTCGCTCGGTGGCGTCCTCATCAACATGACGCTGCGGCAGTCGTATACCGGGCCGGCGCACTCGGGGACACATGCCTTCTATGTGTTCCTCACGTTCTACGTGATTTGCGCTGTCGTGACGTGGTGGTTCTTCGTCCGCCGTTCGGACCCGCAGCCGGTCGGTGTGGTCCATCGCACGCCATTTGGCGCGAAATTGGCCGTCGCAGGCGGTTTTTAAACGCCACGGACAACGCTCGGAAACACAGGCGCAACATCCCCCAAGCAGTCTTGAGAACAACAGCCGGAGACCGGCTTGACCACGTGCAGCCCACGGAAATCAAGTCACCGGCATCCGAAAACGGAGAACGTCCCAACAAGGGGCACCCTCCGCAGGATCAGGAGTAAGGAGCACCATGAGCCCGAAAACTGCCATCGTCATCGGACATGGCATGGTCGGACACCGATTCGTCGAGGCCATGCGGGCCCGCGATGAGGCCGGCCAGTGGCGCATCACGGTCCTCTGCGAAGAGCCACTGCCCGCATACGACCGTGTCGGTCTGTCGTCTTACGTCGGCACGTGGGACCACAAGGAGCTCGCGCTTGCGGGCAACACGTACGACGGTGATGAGGCAGTCGAGCTCCGTCTCGGCGTCCGCGCTGACGAGATCGACCGTGAAGCCAAGACCGTCACCACCAACACCGGTGAGGTCCTGGCCTACGACACGATCGTGCTCGCAACGGGCTCGTACCCGTTCGTCCCGCCCGCCCCGGGCCACGATCTCGACAAGTGCTTCGTCTATCGCACACTCGCTGACCTGGACGGCATTCGCGCCACCGCGGAAGCCGCCGGCCCCGGCGCGACCGGTGTCGTTGTCGGTGGCGGTCTTCTCGGCCTCGAAGCCGCGAACGCGCTCAAGCTCATGGGCATGGAGCCGCACGTCATCGAGCTTGCTCCGCGCCTCATGCCGATTCAGGTCGACGAGGGCGGTGGCGCTGTCCTCAAGAAGCTCATCAGCGACCTCGGCGTCAACGTGCACACCGGTGTTTCGACCGCGGCGATCAAGGAAGGCCCGGACGGCCTGATCGTCGAGCTGTCGGATGGTTCCACGATCGACGCTGCGCTGCTCGTCTGGTCGGCCGGTATCCGCCCGCAGGACAAGCTCGCCCGCGCCGCAGGCCTTGAGGTCGGTCCGCGTGGCGGTGTGATCACCGACCTGTCGATGATCACCTCCGACCCGGCGATCTACGCCGTCGGTGAAGTCGCCGCGGTCGAGGGAGTCTGCTACGGACTCGTCGCTCCCGGATACGCGCAGGCTGAGGTCATCGCGGATCGCATGCTCGGCGGTCAAGCCGAGTTCCCGGGTGCCGACCTGTCCACCAAGCTCAAGCTGCTCGGCGTCGACGTCGCCAGCTTCGGTGACGCGCACGCACAAACCGAGAAGGCCCTCGAGGTCGTCCTCATGGACGCCGCCAAGGGCACGTACGCCAAGCTCGTCGTCTCGGACGATGCGAAGACGCTGCTCGGCGGTATCTTCGTCGGCGACGCGAGCCTCTACGCGACGCTGCGCCCGCTCGTCGGTGGTCCGCTGCCGGCAGACCCGGCCGCACTCATCAGCCCGGCAGGCGCCGAACTGGGCGCCGATGCGATGCCGGACGGCGCGGTCGTGTGTACCTGCAACAACGTCACCAAGGGTGCGATCTGCGAGGTCATCCACGACGGTGTCACCGACCTCGCCGAGGTCAAAAAGTGCAGCAAGGCCGGTACCTCGTGCGGTGGCTGCTTGCCGCTCGTGAAGAAGATCCTCGCCCAGTCGGGTGTCGAGATCTCCAAGTCGCTGTGTGAGCACTTCACGCAGTCGCGTGCCGAGCTGTTCGAGATCATCCAGGTCACGGGCATCCGCACCTTCTCCGAGCTCATCGCGCAGCACGGCACCGGCACCGGTTGCGACCTCTGCAAGCCGACCGCCGCATCGATCTTCGCGTCGCTCAAGGACTCCAAGCAGAGCGTTCTCGATGGCGAGCAGGCCTCGCTGCAGGACACCAACGACCACTTCCTCGCGAATCTGCAGAAGAACGGCACCTACTCGGTTGTTCCTCGTATGCCCGGTGGTGAAGTCACCGCCGAGCAGCTGATCGTCATCGGTCAGATCGCCAAGGATTTCGACCTGTACGTCAAGGTCACCGGTGGTCAGCGCATCGACCTCTTCGGTGCCCGCGTCGAGGAGCTTCCGCTCATCTGGAAGCGCCTCATCGACGCCGGCATGGAGTCGGGCCACGCCTACGGAAAGTCGCTTCGTACGGTCAAGAGCTGCGTCGGTCAGACGTGGTGCCGCTACGGCGTCCAGGACTCGGTCGGCATGGCCGTTCTTCTGGAGAACCGCTACAAGGGCCTGCGTTCGCCGCACAAGCTCAAGCTCGCGGTCTCGGGTTGTGCACGTGAGTGCGCCGAGGCTCGCGGCAAGGATGTCGGTGTCATCGCCACCGAGCGCGGTTGGGGCCTCTACGTCGGTGGAAACGGTGGACAGTCGCCGAAGCACGCCGAACTGCTCGCCACCGATCTCGATGACGAGACGCTCATCAAGTACATCGACCGCTACCTGATGTTCTACATCCGGACTGCGGATCGCCTGCAGCGCACCGCGCCGTGGCAGGAGACCGTCGGCCTCGACCACATCAAGGAGGTCGTCATCGACGACAGCCTGGGGATCGCCGGCGACCTCGACAAGGCCATGGCCGTTCACGTCGACAGCTACACCGACGAGTGGGCCGACGTCGTCAACGACCCGGACAAGCTCGCTCGCTTCGTCTCGTTCGTCAACGCACCGACCGAGCACGACCCGACCGTCGGATTCGACGCGACCGGGCCGCGCAAGGTGCCAGTTCTTCTCGGAATGCCAGAAATTCAGCCAGCAGGATGGGGGCAGTAATGACCACCTCAGTTCAGATGACCACTGTCGAAACGACCGGGAGTGCTCCGATGGATAGCGCCTGGACCAAGGCGTGCGCGCTCGATTTCCTCATCCCGAACCGCGGCGTCGCGGTGCTGCTGCCCGGCGGCAAGCAGG
This sequence comes from Smaragdicoccus niigatensis DSM 44881 = NBRC 103563, assembly GCF_000380645.1. Classification (GTDB taxonomy): domain Bacteria; phylum Actinomycetota; class Actinomycetes; order Mycobacteriales; family Mycobacteriaceae; genus Smaragdicoccus; species Smaragdicoccus niigatensis. Next base: position 639,780 of record NZ_AQXZ01000019.1, on the reverse strand, counting down.
CGGCACTGTTCCGCCTGCCGGGCGACCGCCTCTTCGCAGTCGGCAACATCGACCCGTTCGGGCGGGCGGCAGTCATGTCGCGCGGCCTCGTCGGCGACCGCAAGGGCGAGCCGACCGTCGCCTCGCCGCTGCTGAAGCAGGTCTTCTCGCTCATCGACGGCCGCTGCCTCGACGACGACACCAAGTCGCTGCCGGTGTATGACGTTCGGGTGATCGATGGCATGGTGGAAGTGGCTTCAATGATGCGAACGCGCGAAAGCAGCACGGCGTGACCGAGGAAGACACCACACCGCTGGCAGGATTCACCATCGGTGTGACGGCGGCGCGGCGTGCCGAGGAATTCGGCACGCTGCTGACTCGCCGTGGCGCCACGGTGGTGAGTGCGCCGGCGATCCGGATCATTCCACTTTCCGACGACACCGAACTCGAGCGCGTCACCCGCGAGATCATCGTCAACCCGCCCAAGATCGTCGTCGGTACCACCGGTATCGGTTTCCGCGGCTGGATGGAAGCGGCCGAGGGCTGGGGCCTGGCCGAGGAACTCAAGGAAGTCATGGGGTCGGCGCGGCTGCTCGCTCGCGGACCCAAGGTCATGGGCGCGATGCGTGCGGCTGACCTGCGCGAAGAATGGTCCCCGGCGTCGGAGTCGTCGGCCGAGGTTCTCGACCGGCTCCTCGAAGAGGGCGTCGAGGGTGTGCGGATCGCAGTGCAGCTGCATGGTGCGACGACCGAATGGGAACCACAGGCCGACGTCTGCGAGGTTCTCCGGGAGGCCGGCGCCGTCGTCATTCCGGTTCCGGTGTACCGCTGGGTACCGCCGCAGGACCTGACCCAGATCGACCGCATGATCGAGATGATCGTGACCGGCGGCCTCGACTGCGTCACGTTCACGAGCGCGCCGGCCGTCGCATCGATTCTGACGCGCGCCAAGGAACTCGGTCTTATCGAGCCGCTGCTGTACGCCCTGCGGACGCGGGTTCTCGCTGCCGTCGTCGGGCCGATCACATCGGCTCCGCTCGACGAGCTGAGCGTTCCCACCACAGCGCCGCAGCGTTCGCGGCTGGGTGCACTCGCTCGGCACGTCGCCGAGGAGCTGCCGCGCCGGGCGAACCGGATTCGGGCCGCCGGCCATACGCTCAGCGTCCGCGGAGGCTGCGTCGTCGTCGATTCGGAGGTCAAGAACCTCCCGCCGGCCGCGATGTCGCTCATGCGTGCGCTGGCGCGTCACCCCGGTCGAGTGGTGGCTCGCGAGGAACTTCTGGCGACCCTTCCGGGTGGCGGAGACGACACCCACGCCGTGGAGACGGCGATCGCTCGTTTGCGCTCGTGTCTCGGTGCGCCGAAGATTATTCAGACAGTGGTCAAGCGCGGTTACCGACTGGCGGTTGACCACGCCGAATGCGCGGACGGAGAGGATTGACGATGCTCGGCCGAAATGCCGACAGCAACGGCACGACCCTCGTCCTCGTTGCGCACGGAACTCGGAGCCGGCACGGGATCGACATGATCTCGGCGCTGGCGGCCGAGGTGCGCAGACACGTCCATGACGTGCGCGTCGCGTTCGTCGACGTCATCGGCCCCAGTCCCGTCGATGTGCTGCGGGATTGCGGGGACGATGCCGTGCTCGTTCCGGCGTTCCTCGCGTCGGGGTACCACGTGTACACGGACGTGCCGCGCGACGTCGAAGAGAGCGGCCATGAGACCGTCGCGGTCACCCGCGCACTCGGTCCGGATCCCGTTCTGGCCGGTGTCGTCGCTCGTCGGCTCCGGTCTGCCGGCTGGCTCCCGGGGGACACCGTGGTCATGGCGGTGGCCGGATCGAGCGACCGCCGGGCCCGTCAGGACGCTCGCAAGGCATCCGCGATGCTCTCCGAGGTCATCGGCCAGCGCGTTCATCTCGCCAATGTCGCCACCGGGACCCCGAAAGTCGCCGATGTCGTCGCGGCGCTACGCACGCAAGGGCACCGCCGAGTGTTCATCGCGTCGTATCTGCTTGCGCACGGACTCTTCCAACAGCGTCTCCACGATGCCGGCGCCGACGGCGTTGCTGATCCGATCGGCCCGCACGAAGATGTGGCCGCGCTGATCGTGGCGCGCTACCTGTCCGGTTGCCGAGAACTCGCCAGGCGCGTCCGAAGCGCCTGAATTGTCGGGCCTTTGCGGTAATACTCATCACTGACGGGCGCGTCGCTCAGCATTCTCACAGTTCGACGTCCGAAGCTTCTGAGGTGCTTTCCAATTCTTCGAATGCCGCCCGGAAGAAATCGATCCGGCCGTGGCAGCACGTGCGTGGCAGATTGTCTGAATTTCCACATATCGCCGGTTCAATTATCGGCGTGCTGGCCATCCTGTGCGGATTCTGGAGTATTTCGCCCGCACTCCGGCACGTGACTCGGGGAATTCGCGCCTACCTCGATACGTACTATTTCGACGCACCGGACACGTCGCTCGCCTGGGCCGTCGTTCTCGCCCTCGTGGCGGGTGCGGTCGCGAGTCGCAAGCGGCTCGCATGGTGGTTTCTGGGGGCCTACGTCGTCAGCTATGCCGTGCACAACGCCTACTGGGCCTTCACCAAGGGCGATGTCAGTGCCGGTGTCGCGCTAGCTGTTCAGGTTGTCTTCCTCGCACTGCTCGTCGCCTCGCGGAATGCGTTTTACACCCGGGTGCGCCCCGGTGCGCCCTGGAAAGCACTGGGCGCACTGGTCGCCGGATTGACCGCCGGGTCGTTGCTCGGTTGGGGACTTGTCGAATTGTTCCCGGGCACGCTGCCCCGGGATGAACGACTGGTGTATTCGCTGAACCGGGTGACGGCCGTGTTTTTCGCCGGAAATGCCGAGTTCAGTGGTCACCCGCGTCCGATCATCAATTTCCTCCTCGGTTTGTTCGGCGCGATGGCACTTCTGGGTGCAGCCCTGATCCTGTTCCGTTCGCAGCGTTCTCGAAATGCATTGACGACCGCGGACGAACAAGCAATTCGGGCGCTCATCGAACGTTCCGATGTCGCGGACTCGCTGGCCTATTTCGCCACCCGTCGCGACAAGGCCGTCGTTTTCGCGCCGAGTGGAAAAGCGTGCGTCACGTATCGCGTGGAAATGGGCGTCATCATTGCCAGCGGTGACCCGATCGGAATTCGGGAGGCGTGGCCGCACGCCATCGAGGCGTGGCTCGAGGTCGCCGCGAAGTACGGCTGGGCCCCGGGCGTCATGGGCGCGAGCGAAATCGGTGCCCGGGCCTACCAGCGGGCCGGACTGTCGATCCTGCAACTCGGTGACGAAGCGATCCTGCACCCGGATCGCTTCACGCTGAAAGGCCCCGAGATGAAGCCGGTGCGGCAGGCCGCCAACCGACTGCTTCGGCAGGGCTTCAGCGTGCGTATCCGACGCCATCGCGAACTCGCCGAGGACGAGATGGCCGAGGTCATGGAGCGGGCGGATCGTTGGCGCGACACCGAAGTCGAACGCGGATTCTCGATGGCGCTGGGCCGTCTCGGCGACCCACTCGACGGCGACTGCCTGCTCGTCGAAGCGCTCGACGCGAAAGGCACGCCGCTCGGCATGCTGTCGCTCGTGCCGTGGGGCAACAACGGTGCCTCACTCGACCTCATGCGTCGTGACAAGGCCGGTCCCAACGGCGTCATGGAACTCATGGTGTCGCACCTCGTGCTCGACGCCGGGCGGCACGGCATCAGCCGGATCTCGCTGAACTTCGCGGTCATGCGGACGGTGTTCGAGGAAGGCGGACGCATCGGTGCCGGTCCGATTCTGCGCACGTGGCGCACGGTTTTGATCTTCTTCTCGCGCTGGTGGCAGCTCGAGGCGATGTATCGGTCGAACACGAAGTACCAGCCCGAATGGGTGCCGCGGTACATCGCGTTCGACGACCGGCGTCAGCTGCTGAAGGTCGGTATCGCCGGTGCCATCGCGGAAGGCTTCATTCCGCGGATCGGCCCGGTCGACGCGAAGGCCCACACCGGCGTCGCTGCGTCCGTCCCCGAGCTCGTCGCCGAGATCCTGTCCCAGCAGGCGACGACGAAGGTCAGCCGCCGGCCCGAGCAGGTCCAGGTTCGCATCGACAAGGTCGCCCGCATGGCGGCGGAGAACGTCGAGGCCTATCCGGTCGCGGACACGACGGTCCGCATGGACTCGATCGCGCACACCCTCGCGGCACCGATCGGTACCGATGTTCGCATCGCGGGACGCGTGCTGCGCCTGCGCGATCACGGTGGCGTGTGTTTCGCATTGCTGCGCGACTGGTCCGGCGACGTTCAGGTCATCTTCGAACGCGACCGACTCGAGGCAAACGATCTGGCCAAGTTCATGGCGTCGGTCGACCTCGGCGATCTCCTCGAGGTCGGCGGGGTCACGACGACGAGTCGATCGGGGGAGAAGTCGGTCGACGCTCGGGACTGGCGAATGAATGGCAAGTCGCTCCATCCGATGCCGGACAAGTGGCGCGGATTCGTCGACCCCGAGGCTCGAGTGCGTGCGCGCTACCTTGACCTCGCGATCAATCCCGAGGTGCGGTCGACCCTGATCGCGCGTAGTGCGGTCGTGTCGGCGCTGCGCGACGGCTTCCGCGAGTGGAAGTACCTCGAGGTCGAGACGCCGATTCTGCAGCCGATCCACGGTGGCGCGGCGGCCCGGCCGTTCGTCACCCACATCAATGCTTACGACGTCGATCTGTACCTGCGGATCGCGCCCGAGTTGTACCTCAAGCGGCTCATGGTCGGCGGTGTCGAGAAGGTCTTCGAGATCGGCCGGACGTTCCGCAACGAGGGCGCGGACTCGTCGCACAACCCGGAGTTCACGCTGCTCGAAGCGTACGAGGCGTACACCGACTATCGCGGCATGCTGGCCCGGTGCCAGGACCTCATCGTGCGGGCGGCGGTCGCCGTGCACGGAACGCCGGTGGTGCTTCGCCCGAACGAGGACGGTGAGTTGGCTGCCGTCGACATCTCGGGAGACTGGCCCGTGGTCTCGTTCTACGACGCGATCTCGACCGCGGTCGGCGAAGCCCTCGACGTTGGGTCGACGCTGAACGAGCTGCGTTCGGCGGCGGACCGATCCGGTGTTCCGTACCTCGCGAACTGGACCGCTGCGCAGATCGCACTGGAGATCTACGAACGCCTCGTCGAAGCCCGGACCGAGGCCCCGACGTTCTATATCGACTTCCCGGCCGAGATCTCGCCTCTCACGCGTCCACATCGCTCGATCGCGGGCCTGGCCGAGCGCTGGGATCTGGTGGCGTGGGGTGTCGAACTCGGGACGGCCTACAGCGAACTCACCGATCCGATCGAACAACGCCGCACGCTGACGGAGCAGTCGTTGCTCGCCGCCGGTGGTGACGCCGACGCGATGGAACTCGACGAGGACTTCCTGCGCGGACTCGAACACGCGATGCCGCCGACCGGCGGTCTCGGACTCGGTGTGGACCGCATCGTCATGCTCGTGACGGGCAAGAGCATCCGCGACACCTTGGCGTTCCCGCTGGTCAAGCCCAGTACGCGCGGGTAGCAGCAGGAAAGGTTGTCAAGGGAACAAAATCTGGTGCTCACTCCTTGAATCCTTCAGGAGGCAAGCATGTTGGCTGAAGCGATCAAGGTCGTTCGTGGAAACGACCGAATCCACTGGTGGAACGAGTGGCTTGATTCCCGGCAGTCCTTTCCGGCGACCGGCAACTTCGATCTCGAAGCCAATGCGCATGGTCTCCTGCTGATCCACAACGAGGATCGAGTCGACCCGGGTGAGGGCTTCGACTCGCACCAGCACCAGAACATGGAGATCATCACCTGGGTGCTGGAAGGCACTGTCGTCCATCAGGATTCGATGGGGCACTCGGGGCTGATCCATCCCGGTCTGGCGCAGCGGATGAGCGCCGGCACCGGCATCCGGCATTCCGAGAAGAACGGGTCGCTGCGCGCGCAAGGTGAATCTCTGCGGGTTGTGCAGATGTGGATCCCGCCAGATGAACTCGGCCGGACACCGAGTTACGAGCAGCTCGACATCAGCTCTGAGTTGGCGTCCAACCGTTTGGTGACGCTCGCGTCGGGGATGCCGAAGCATGACTCGGCAATCCGGATCGGCAACCGGTTCGCTGCGCTGCACGTCGCGCGCCTCGAGCCCGGCCAGTCGGTCGATGTTCCGGATGCGTTGTTCGGGCACGTGTTCGTCAGCCGCGGAGCGGTCGACTTCGAATCCGTCGGGGGACTTCACGCCGGTGACGCGGTCCGCTTGACCTCGAGCGGTGGACAAAACATCACCTCGACGGAGTCCGCCGAGGTGATGGTGTGGGAGATGCACGCAGGATTGCGCTAGGTCTCCTGCTCTGACGTTGTCTCGCCCTCTGCGGCCAAGTTCTCGGCGTCCTGTGCCGCCTTCTCCGCCTCGACCTTCGCGAGCATGCGACCGCCGAGAACGACGGCGAGAACGATCGCGATGACCGGCACGGCGACGATCAGAACCAGCGCCGCGCCCTCGACGACTGGAACCCCGCCGATGTGTGCGAGGGGGATTCCAGTCGTCATAGCGACAATCGTATTGGTCACTTGCCGGGGAAGATCGGCGAGGTGACTTCGTCGATCTCCGACACCTGACGGTGGCCGGCCGCGTCCGTGAAGAACATCAGACCGGTCAGGCGAACCTGCGGCTCCTTGAGCGGAAGCAGGTTGTGCTCTCGCATCTTGGCGCCGTCGATGGACACCTTGAGGTCCACCTCCTGCCCCGGGGCGACCTCGTTGCCGGTGATCGTGAGGCCCTCGACCGATCCGTTCTCGGGCTTGCCGACCGGGACGAACGTGACTTCGGCGATCTGGAGCTGCGACAGCTTGACCGGCGACGACGTCGTGTTCTTCACGTGGAGCGTGAAGTCCAGGGTGTCGGTGCTCTTGTTGTACTCGGCCTTGGTGATCTTCGATTCGACGAGCGGCGCAGACTCAGCGGCCGGAACCGGCGTGATGCGGTCGATCTGCAGCGGCATCGGGTCGAGGTTGCCGGTCTCGTTCGCATAGATGTTGCCAGCGACCAGTGCAACGAGAACCGCAATGATCAGTCCACCGGCGACCTTGCGATCGAGCGACGTGATCAGCTTGGTGTCGCCGCTTTCGACGCGTGCGAGACGGGCGATGATCGGTCGACGCAGCCAGAAGATCAGCCAGAACACCGCGAGGCCAATGCCGATCAGGTGCCAGGTCGCCACTCGAGCGAGGCCGTAGGTCGAAGCATTGACGACCTCACCGCCGGCAAGTTTCACGTCGTTGTTCAGCGTGCCGGGCTCGACGTCGATCCACTCGCCGCGGCCGACGAGCGTTCCTGTGCCCTCGATTGCGAACGAGGGGTGCACATGCCAGTGCCCTTCGGTGCGTGCGGTGACCACGAGCTTGAACGGGAACGTCTCGCCCTTGTGGATGTTGACCGATTGCGGCGTGAACTGGCCGTTGAGCCAGCGTTCGCGGACGAGGAACTTCGGGCCGGGGGCGACGATCGACAGGTAACCGGTCTTCGGCTCCTTGATGGTGTGGTCCGGCCACGAGTCCATGATCCGGACGACACCGGTGATGGTGAGGTCCTCGCCGACCTTGACCTTCGTCTTGTCGAACTTGACGTCGTAGATCAAGACCGTCGAGGCACGAAGGAACGCTTCCTGCGTCTGCTCACCGTGCGCGCTCGCCACCGGCGACGACACGAGGCCGGCGAGCAAAGCGACGACGAGGACCATGAGGACACGGCAAATTCGGCCGCCTGCGCGGCTTGGGAAAATCATGCTGAGGTCTCCTAGTCCGACTGCAGCTTCAGGAACTTGCCGGCTGGGACGAGACCGAGCATCTTGCCGAGGAATACGCCGAACCAGTAGGCCCCGACGCACACCATCGCGGAGAAGAATCCGACGATCGCAACCGTGTCACTCACCAGCGCACGGAGATGCCCTTCCTCGACCATCCGCAAGTACTCCGGTCCCTGCGACATCGGGAGCGAGAACTTGAGGTAGTCCGCCATCGTCATGAGGTGATCGTGGTAGATCAGCGGCTGGAGGTACGCCGACAGCATCGGGTAGTTCTCCCACCAGAAGAGACCGCCCCAGGCCAGGCTGCCGAAGATCGACGTCATGATGAGGCTGCGGCTCAGCAGCAGAATGCAGTCCATGATGATGGCTCCGAAGATCAGCGTCTCGGGCCACGTGAAGTTCAGCGGCAGGTCAGCCCAGAAGTGGAAGCTCGACACGCGAGAAATCCACTGGCCGACCACCAGCAGCGTGGCACCGACGGTCGCACCGATCGGGAGACGCAGCTTGGTCCACAGGATGTACTGAACGACGGCCGTGAAGACGAGGTTCACCGGCGGCGTCAAAAGCGGCCACCATTGACGATCCTTCCAGTCCGCCCAGAAGGACCAGTCGCCCGCCATGAGCATGCTCTCGAGATGCACAGCGGCGGTGACGATTCCCAGCACGCCGACGAGCAACACCCACTTCCAGTGACGCGGGATCGCTTCCCAGGCCTTGACGACCGCGTCGGTGTTGCGTACTTCGGTGACTCCGTTGGTCATGCGCTCTGTTCTCCACCGGCCGGCTTGGACAGCTGGGCGGTGATGCCGTGCCACTGCTCGTCTTCGTTTGCGGCCTCATTGGCGAGGACTTCGTTCTTCACCAACTGAGTCACGCGGAGGAGGGTCGGGAGCCAGATGGCGGCAACGCCGATCAGCATCCACGCGAAGAACACGAACGGCCAATGCAGCGGCGCCGAGAAGACTTCCTCGGTCTGCCAGTAGGTGTGGCCGAACTCGTTGAACGCAACCTGGAACACGAGGAGGGTGGTTCCGCCGATGACGATCGCGAATCCGAGCGGCACGGCCTTTCCGCCCCACATGTGCGGCAGGCGCGTGCGGCCGTAGAGGTACACGCCGAAGATGACGTAGAACATCATCGGGAACGAGCCATAGAAGAGTGCGACGTGGCTCGGGGTGAACGCGGTGTCACGCAGCGTGACCTGGTGCCAGGCGCCGTCCTCCTCGCCGAAGTGCGCGCCGAAGAACGAAGCGATTGCAAAGGCTGCCATGCCGAGCATCAGGCGCCAGTGCCGCTTCATCTCTTCATGCGGGGTAAGGGGAGTGGCGGAGGCCTTGATGCCGGTGATGATGATGGCGGCGAAGATGCTCGCAGCGATCAGCGGCAGGCCGAACATGTTGAAGCCGAAGATCGAGAGCCAATACTCGTTGAAGCCGGGCATCGTCGAGTCCAGGCCCTTGTCGAACGCAAAGAGCTGCTGCCAGGTGCGCCAGAAGAGAGCCATGGCAATGACCGGCGCGATCGCGAGCGGGATGCTCCACATGCTGCCAACGGACATCACGGACTTCTCGCCCTTGGGGGCGGGTACCGGCGGACCTGAAACCGAGGATTCCCAGATCTTCTGAGCCCGGTCGAGTACTGCAACCATGTGACCCACTCCCTTGTGTTCTGTCACTGTTGACCTGTCACCTGCTGGTGGACAGTGGGCACTGATTTGTGCCGTTGCTTGACAGATAGCTTTCATTGTAAACCTTGGGGAAGTCAAGCATTAACACGGTGGCGCTGCACTGGCAACGAAGATTTCGCTGTGAATTTCTGGACCGTGGAGTCTGGTCACCATAGGTGACCAGTCGCTACCGGTTCCGCCCTAAGCGGAGTGGAGGCGAACCGCGCGCGATACCGTGAGAATCGGAGAGGCTCAGCAACGCTCGATTGCGCAGATCCTGTTGAGCGATGTTCAGAGAGCGGTGAGCGCGATGGCGAACACAAAACCCGGCACGGTCGCGAAGGGCGCCAAGGCTCCGAAGTCGACGGCGGCTGCTAAGGCGGCCGCTGCAGCAGCTAAGGCGGCTGCCGAAGGCCCGGGCTTTGCGCCTATGCCCAAGAGTCTGACTCCGGAACTCGTGGCCCGGCTGCTCTCGCGCGCAGTCCCTGCCAGCGGGACAGTGACCACCTACGCCCCCTACAACGGCCTGCCTCTTGCGGACATCCCGCAGGTCTCCGCGGAGGAAATAGACACGGTCTTTGCTCGGGCCCGCGCAGCCCAAGCCGCCTGGGCGGCTATGTCGGTCAAGGATCGCGCCAAGGTCTTCCTGAAGTACCACGACCTGGTCAAGGACAATCGAGACACGATCATGGATCTAGTCCAGATCGAGAACGGCAAGACGCGACGCGACGCCTTCCGTGAAGTCATGGACATCATGAATACCGCGCGCTACTACGCGCGGGTCGCGCCCGACCTGCTCGGGCCGCAGGGTCGCACCGGCGTCACGCCCGTGCTCACCGCGGTGAAGGAGATCCACATACCCAAAGGTGTGGTGTCCGTCATCTCGCCGTGGAACTTCCCGTTCATCCTGAGCGTCTGCGACACCATCCCCGCGCTCATCGCCGGCAACGCGGTCGTTCAGAAGCCGGACAACCAAGCCGCCCTCTGTGCGCTGTACGGCCTCGACCTCGCACTGCAGGCCGGTCTGCCGGAGGGGCTATGGCAGATCGCGCTGGGTAAATCCAGCCAGATCGGCACGCCGCTTCTCGACAACGCGGATTACCTCATGTTCACCGGTTCGACCAAGACCGGGCGGTACCTGGCAGCCGAAGCTGGTAAGCGCTTGATCGCTTCCTCCATGGAACTCGGTGGCAAGAATCCGATGCTGGTTCTCGACGACGCCGATATCGAACGCACGGTGGAAGGCTCGCTGCGCTCGTGTTACGGCGGCGCCGGCCAGGTTTGCGTGTCGATCGAGCGCTTGTACGTCCAGGACAAGATCTACGACGAGTTCGTCGGTGCGCTGACTGAGCGCGTGCGAAACCTTGCTCTTGGTGCGACCTACGAGTTCGGTATGGAGATGGGCTCGCTCACGAGCCAGGAGCAGCTCGAGGTCATTTCCAGCCACGTCGAAGACGCGGTCTCCAAGGGAGCAACGGTTCTCGCCGGCGCGAAGGCTCGACCGGACCTCGGCCCGCTCTTCTATGAGCCCACGCTGCTCGAAGGCGTTACCGACGACATGACGCTTTGTCGCAACGAGACGTTCGGGCCAGTCGTTTCGGTATATCGCTTCAAGACGGTCGACGAGGGCGTGGCTTTGGCCAACGACACCGAGTACGGGCTGGCTGCCAGCGTCTGGGGCGGCACCGACGTGGACGACATTGCGGCTCGCATCCACGCCGGAATCGTCACGATCAACGAGGACTACATCGCCGCGTGGGGCAGTGTCGACGCACCCATGGGTGGGCTCGGCGACTCGGGCATGGGGAGTAGGCACGGCACGTATGGCTTGCTCAAATACACGTCATCGCAGACCATCGCCCGCCAGCGGGTTCTCACCTTGCAGCCGCCCGGCCCGATGACTCACGAACAGTTCGAGACCGGAATCATGATGTCTCTCGACCTGCTCAAGAAGGTCCGCTGGCGCTAGTCCCGTCCACCCTCTCTATTGACGGCTCCCTACAGCCACTTCCGTGGTTGCGGGCGGGCCGGAACCTCCCAGGCCTTGCCGTACTTGCCGCCGGAGCCGATCGGTTCCTTGCTGCGGTATACGACGTACGGACGGAAGATGTAGCCGACCGGCGCGCTGAAGACGTGGACCAGGCGGGTGAAGGGCCACATCGCGAACAACAGCAGGACGATCAGGGCGTGCGCCTGGAAGCTGATCGGTACGCCGACCATGAGCTCCGGCTTCGGGTCCAGCGTGAACAGACTGCGGAACCATGGCGACACGGTTTCGCGGTAGTCGTAGCCTAGGCCGAAGAGGTTGACCCCGACCGTGTTCATCATTCCGGTCGCGATCGCTGAGATCAGGACGACATACATGACCTTGTCGTTCGTCGTCGTGGCCTTGCGGACCGCCGAAACGGTCACCCGGCGATAGAGCAGAATGAGCAGTCCCACGACGACCATTCCACCGGTCACGATGCCGCCGCCGAGCGATACGAGGTGGTACTGGTGCTCGCTGATCCCGATGAAGTCAGTCCAGCTCTTCGGGATGCCGACACCCATGATGTGGCCGCCGATGACGCCGAGGAAGCCGAAGTGGAACAGCGGGCTACCGAGGCGCAGCAACTTCGACTCGTAGATCTGCGACGAGCGCGTCGTCCAGCCGAACTGGTCGTTCTTGTAGCGCCACACGTGCCCGACCGCGAACACCGTCAAGGCGATGTAGGGGATTGTCGTCCACAACAGGTTGGTCATCGACGACCTCCTTCTTCGTTGTACAGAGTCGGGTCCATCGCGAACGGCTCGAGGCCGACCTCTTCTTCCGGCGGGCCCTCGGCGGCGAGCTGCTCGATCCGGCGCCGGTCGGCGTTGGTGATCGGCGGAAGCGTCGCGAGGATCGCCGCGATCACGTGCTGGTACGGCGACTCGTTTTCCTCGAGCGAGATCCGAAGCAGTTCGAGCGGGGGCAGGTGCTCGCCCAGCAGGCGGGCCCCGACCACCGGTGCGACCGTGGCGGCGAACTCGAGAACCACGGAAATGTGGTCGGGGAGTTCGCCCGAGTCCTCACCGAAGGGTGTTCCGGCCGCCTTGTAGGCGTGCTTGAACCGCAGTAGCGCCATGCCACGTTTGCGGGTGTCGCCGCACGCGTAGTACGTCAGGTGCAGGCAGCTGCGGCGCTTGAGGTCGAACGTGGCGACGTACTCCTGGCCAAGACTGATCTGGTTCTGCGTCAGTGCGTAGTCGATGAACTTCAGCAACGGCCCACCGAGGAGAGGAGCCATCGATTCGGCCGTCGCACGAAGATCGGGCAGCATCGCGAGGGTCTGCTCGTTCGGGTAATCGAGCAGGAACGCCGCGATACGCCACGTCAACCGCTGGTCCCGGTCGGGTTCAACCGCGATGGTGCCGCGCCGCTGAAGCAGCTTCACTGCTTCACCGGAACCACACCGGCGGATCCGCTACGACCGTCCCAGTTCAGCAGGTTCACCCGTCCCTGCTTGTATTCCGGTCCAGCGCCATTGGCGTCGTCGAGCAGGTGGAACTTGTCCGCCACGACCTCGAAAGCGGTCGTGCCCGGGCCGTCGACACTGCACCCGGTGGCGAGTGCATCGAGACGGTGCGCGTCCGACGAGGCGTTGTTCGGAATGACGTACCGGTCGTTGTACTTGGCGATAGCGAGGAGGCGGTACATCGCCTCGATCTCTTCGGGTTGCAGTCGGATCGCCTCGCAGATGTCGAGGTCGGGTTCCTCGCCGAGGTTGATCGACCGCATGAACGAGCGCATGCCGGCCAAACGGTCGAGTGATGCCCGGACCGGACCGACGTCACCCGCGGTGAAGAGTTCCGCGAGGTACTCGACCGGGATGCGCAGCGCATCGATCGCGCCGAACAGGTTGCCCACGTTTTCGGCGTCGTGGCCGGTGTCCTTGAGGGCGTCGACCATCGGCGACAGCGGCGGGATGTACCAAACCATCGGCATCGTGCGGTATTCCGGGTGCAGCGGCAGCGCGACCTGGTAGTCGACGATGAGCTTGTAGCACGGCGAATCCTGCGCGGCCTTGATCCACTCGCTCGTGATGCCCGCATCCTGGGCCGCCTGGATGACGCGCTCGTCGTGCGGGTTCAGGAAGACATTCAGCTGGGCTGGATAAAGGTCTTTGTCGTCCGTGACCGACGCGGCCTCGAGCACGGCGTCCGCGTCGTACAGCATGACGCCGATGTAGCGCAGGCGGCCCACGCACGTCTCCGAGCACACGGTCGGGATGCCGACCTCAACACGCGGGTAGCAGAACGTGCACTTCTCGGCCTTGCCGGTCTTGTGGTTGAAGTAGATCTTCTTGTACGGGCAACCGGTGACGCACTGGCGCCAACCGCGGCATTTGTCCTGGTCGACAAGCACGATGCCGTCTTCGGAGCGCTTGTAGATCGCACCCGACGGGCACGATGCGGCACATGCCGGGTTGAGGCAGTGCTCGCAGATGCGCGGCAGGTAGAACATGAAGGTCTCTTCGAACTCGAGCTTGACCTTCTCTTCGAGCTTGCCCAGGATCGGGTCCTTGGCGACCTGCTCCGGGCCAGAGCCCAGATCGTCGTCCCAGTTCGCGCCCCAGGTGACCTTGGTGTCCTCACCGGTGATGAGCGACTTCGGACGCGCGACGGGCGTCGTGTCCGACGGGCCGGAGCCGAGGATGTTCTCGTAGTCGTACGTCCACGGGTCGTAGTAGTCCGACACCGTCGGCAGAACCGGGTTCGCGAAGATATTGAGCAGGCGCTTGGCGCGCGAACCCGACTTGAGAGTCAGCTTGCCCTTCTTGTTGAGGGTCCAGCCGCCCTTCCACTTCTCCTGGTCCTGGTACTGCCGCGGGTAACCCTGGCCCGGCCGGGTCTCGACGTTGTTGAACCAGACGTACTCGACGCCACCGCGGTTGGTCCACGCCTGCTTGCACGTGACCGAACAGGTGTGGCAACCGATGCACTTGTCGAGGTTCATAACCATGCACAGCTGTGCCATTACGCGCATTGTCTAGTACTCCACATTCTGGCTACGGCGACGGATTGTGGTCACTTCGTCACGCTGGTTGCCGGTCGGACCGTGGTAGTTGAGCGCGAAGGATTGCTGCGCGTAACCACCGATGAGGTGCGTCGGCTTGATCATGATTCGGGTCAGCGCGTTGTGAATACCACCGCGCTTGCCGGTCTTCTCGGTCCTCGGCACGTCCACTGCACGGTCCTGTGCGTGGTACATGAACACCAGACCCTCGGGCATACGGTGGCTGACGACCGCACGTGCGTTGACGACACCGTTGCGGTTCGTGCACTCGATCCAGTCGTTGTCCTTCACGCCGATCTTGGCGGCGTCGACGTCGGACATCCAGATGTTCTGGCCACCGCGCGACAGCGTCAGCATGTACAGGTTGTCCTGGTAGGCCGAGTGGATCGACCACTTCGAGTGCGGCGTCAGGTAGCGCACCGTGATTCCGGCTTCGCCCAGGTCACCGACGCCAGGCTCGGCAAACAGCGCGGTCATGTCCAGCGGCGGCTTGTACATCGGCATCTGCTCACCGAGTTCGCACATCCAGTCGTGGTCGAGATAGAAGTGCTGGCGACCTGTCAGGGTGTGCCACGGCTTGTCTCGCTCGACGTTGATCGTGAACGGCGAGTAGCGGCGTCCGCCAGTCTCCGAACCGGACCACTCCGGCGAGGTGATGACGGGAACCGGGCGGGCCTGCGTGTCCGCGAACGTGATCCGCTTGCCTTCCATCTCCTCCGCGAGATCGGCGAGGTGGGTTCCGGTGCGGCGCTCGAGAGCTTTGAACCCTTCGACCGCCATGCGGCCGTTGGTGGTTCCCGACAGCGCAAGAATCGTCTCGGCGTTGTGGGTGTCCTTGACGAGCAACGGACGGCCTGCGGCGATACCGTCCTTCACCGTGCCGTTGAACTTGGCCAAGTACTCGACTTCCTCGTCCGGGAAGGTCGTGACGGCCTTGGTGGTGAGACCGAGCTTCTCGACGAGTGGTCCGAGCGCGCCCATCTTCGCGGCAACGTTCGGGTAGTCGCGCTCGACGACCTTGATGCCCGGCATCGTTTTGCCGGGGATCGGTTCGCAGTCGCCGGCCTTCCAGTCGAGGACCTTGCCGCCGGTCTGGGCGAGAGCGTCTGCGGTGTCGTGGAACAGCGGCACCGCGACGATGTCCTTGCGGACACCGAGGTGCTTCTCGGCGAGCCACGAGAATCCACGCGCGATGCGGTGGAATGCCTCGAAGTCCGTCTTGGTCTCCCACGGCGGCGAGATCGCCGGGCTGAACGCGTGCACGAACGGGTGCATGTCGGTCGAGCTCAGGTCGTGCTTCTCGTACCACGTCGCGGCCGGAAGGATGATGTCGCTGAACAGCGTCGTGCTGGTCATGCGGAAGTCGAGGGCGACGAGTAGGTCGAGCTTGCCGACCGGTGCTTCGTCGCGCCACTTCACCGTCTTCGGGCGGGCGCCCTGCTCATCCTTGGCTTCGACGTTGTTGTCGGTGCCGAGCAGGTGCTTCATGAAGTACTCGTTGCCCTTGCCCGACGAACCAAGCAGGTTCGCTCGCCAGACGGTGAGGCACCGAGGGAAGTTCTCCGGAGCGTCCGGGTCTTCGACGGCGAATTCGAGGTCGCCCGACTGCAGCCCCTCGACGATGTACTGACCAGCGTCAACGCCGGCTTCCTCAGCTGCGTCAGCCAAATCGAGCGGGTTCTTGTTGAACGTCGGGTAGCTCGGCATCCAGCCCATCCGGGCCGACTGCGCGATGGTGTCGGCGGCCGTCTTGCCCGCGAACTTGCCGTCGGCGAGCGGCGACTGGAACACGTCCGTGGTGAACGGGTCGTAGCGCCACTGGTCATTGGCCATGTACCAGAAGATCGTGCCCTGCATCTGACGGGCCGGACGCTGCCAGTCGAGGGCGTAGGCAAGAGTCGCCCAACCGGTGACCGGACGGCACTTCTCCTGGCCGACGTAGTGCGCCCAACCGCCACCGTTGACGCCCTGACATCCCGTGAGGGTCGTGAGTGCGAGGAACGAGCGGTAGATCTGGTCGGAGTGGAACCAGTGGTTGGTTCCGGCGCCCATGAGGATCATCGAACGGCCGCCCGAACGCTCGGCGTTGTCGGCGAATTCGCGGCCGATGCGCTCGGCTGCCGCGGCGGAGACGCCGGTGATCGCCTCCTGCCAGGCCGGAGTGTAGGGCTCTTCGGCATCGTCGTAGCCGGTCGGCCACTGGCCGGGAAGCCCTTCGCGGCCAACGCCGTACTGGGCAAGCATCAGGTCGAAGACCGTCGTGACGCGCTTGCCGGCGACGATCTTGGTCGGGACTCCGCGGCGCAGAATCTCCGCCTTCGGGGTGTCGAAGCGGGGGACGAGAAGTTCCACCGGGTCGGAGGTGCCGAGCGTCAGAAGTGGGTCGACACCCTCGAGGTCGAGGTTCCACTTGCCTTCGCCGTCCGCGGCGAAGCGGTCGCCGAGGCTGCCGTTCGGCACGACCGGGTTGCCGCTCTGGTCGAGCAGGACCGTCTTCGACTTCGCGCCCTCGCTCTTGTCGCCGAGGAGGTCGGCGGTGAGGAACTTGCCGGGAACGTACGCGCCGTGCTTTTCCTCGACCTCGATGAGGTAGGGCAGGTCGGTGTACTTCTTGACGTACGAGTCGAACCGGGCCGTCGTGCGGTTGACGAAGAATTCCTTGAGGATGACGTGGCCCATCGACATCGCGAGAGCGGCGTCGGTTCCCGGGCGAGCGGGCAGCCACTCGTCCGCGAACTTGGTGTTGTCGGCGTAGTCCGGCGAGACGACGATGACCTTCTGGCCGCGGTAGCGAGCCTCCGTCATGTAGTGCGCGTCCGGGGTACGGGTCACCGGCACGTTCGAGCCCCACATGATGAGGTAGCCCGCGTCGAACCAGTCCGCGGACTCCGGAACGTCTGTCTGGTCGCCGAACATCTGCGGCGACGCGACCGGGAGGTCGGCGTACCAGTCGTAGAACGACAGCATCGAGCCACCGATGAGCGAGATGAAGCGCGCACCGATCGAGTGGCTGACCATCGACATCGCGGGGATCGGCGAGAAGCCGGCGACGCGGTCCGGGCCGTACTTCTTGATCGTGTAAACGTGTGCGGCGGCTGCCATTTCGGCCGCTTCCCACCACTCGGAGCGGACGAAACCGCCCTTGCCGCGGGCAGACTTGTAGGCCTTGGCCTTCTCTGGGTCTTCGACGATGGACTCCCAGGCGTCGACCGGGTCCTTCTTCTGCGCCTTCGCCGCGCGGTAGAACTCGAGCAGCGTGCCACGGACATACGGGTAACGCACGCGGGCCGGCGAGTAGGTGTACCAGGAGAACGAGGCTCCACGCGGGCATCCGCGCGGCTCGTACTCGGGCTTGTCGGTGCCGACGGACGGGTAGTCGGTCTGCTGCGCTTCCCAGGTGATGACGCCGTCTTTGACGTAGATCTTCCAGGAGCACGATCCGGTGCAGTTGACGCCGTGCGTTGACCGGACGACCTTGTCGTGTGCCCAGCGATCACGGTAGAAGTCGTCGGCCTGTCGGCCACCTACCTTGTGGAGGGTGCGCTCGTCGGTCGACACCTCACCTTTGTGGAAATACTTGCCTAGACCGAGGAGCGAGTCGGCGAGGTCAGCGCGAGCCAGCGTCGTCGGAATGCCGATGTCATCGATAGACACG
The DNA here is from genome assembly GCF_000380645.1 of Smaragdicoccus niigatensis DSM 44881 = NBRC 103563. GTDB lineage: Bacteria > Actinomycetota > Actinomycetes > Mycobacteriales > Mycobacteriaceae > Smaragdicoccus > Smaragdicoccus niigatensis. The sequence continues at coordinate 621,642 of NZ_AQXZ01000019.1, read as the reverse complement.
AACAGGTCCCTTCCTGCGAATCCTAGGTTTACGTCGCGCCGCATTCCAGGAGTTGGCGACGGGCTGTAGGGAGTCGTTTGATTCGACTGTAAGTTGCCGTGATCAGGCCTCAAAACTGCTTGAAACGGCGCACATGCTGCGGAAATAGGCTGTGCGGGGGGTGAAACACGGACGACACAAACGTCGTTGCCGGGCTTGCCGCGGTGACCTGTGGGGATGCACCTTGCGGGCCCCGTCGGTGCTGCTTCGAGCGTGTTTCACCGCGTGTTTGCATACAGCGGCGTAGTGAGGATTTATTGCGCCGTTTACATTTCTCCGGACGGTATGCGGACCACTTCGACGAGATCGTCGGCGCTCGTTCCGGGTGGAATCACCAGTAGACCGGACTGTCCGGTGAGCGCCGCGAGGTGTGCGGTTTGGAACCTCGGATGGTGTGCGAGCCATCGTCCCGATCCGTCCGGATTGCCGGGGATCACGCGCGTGCTGTCGGCCGCGACCTCCTCGGCGTTGGCCAGACGAACGTACTCTCTCGGCGTCGTCGTGAGGGCGGTCAGTGCCGCCGCGATTCCGGGGATCTGCATCCCTGCGGTCGCGATCGCCGCGAACGGATTTCCGGGCAGGCCGACAACGACGCGGCCGTCCCGAAGGCACGCCACGATCTGCGAACCACCCGGACGTGTCTGTACCCGCTGGACGAGAAGATCTGCACCGGCTCGTTCGAGCGCGGTCCGCAACTGGTCGGCGGCGCCATGGCCGGTCGCGCCGATGACGACGATGAGTTCCGCGTCGGTTTCGGCAAGTACCGCGTCGAATCCGCTCGCCGTGTCCCGCAAGTGCGCTTCGGATTTTGTCTGCACGCCGAACCAACGCAGGAAGTTCGGCAGGATCGGTCCGATCGAGTCGCGCGTCTGGCCTTCGCGCAATGGGCCCTCGCGCCGGATCTCGTCGCCCGTCACGACGACATGAGCGCGAACCGGACCTCGGACAACGAGTTCGGCGACCTCGGCGCTCGCGGCCACCGAGATGACGGCGGGAGACACCACGGTTCCGGCCGGGACGAGCACATCGCCGGGCTGCCACGATTCGCCCGCCTGCCGGCGATCGTCGCGCACCGGAGTGCCCTCGGTTCGAGTGACGACGTCGTCCCGGACGGTCGCGAACTCGTCACGCAGGACGCTCGTGGCTCCGGGCGGCAAGTGCGCGCCAGTGGCGATGCGGACGGCCTCGCCGTCGTCGAGACGGTCGGGACGGACACCGCCCGCGTACCCGACGTCGGACCGTAGTCGCCACGGACCGTCACCGGAGACCGCGTACCCGTCCATCGCCGAGAGATCGAAGCGCGGAAGCGGTGAAGCCGCGACCAGTGGTTCCGCCAAGGTCGAGCCCAGTGCTTGATGTGCGGGAACCTGGCGGGGTGTGAGCGGGCGAAGTGCTGTCTCGATTGTCTCGCGGGCTTCCTCGATCGACAGCGAACGAGTGCTCGCGCGGCGGGCGGCGGTGACGTCGGCGGGGGTGTCACAGTCGTTGACGTCGGCGAGCGGCACGGTGGTCAGGTGGGCGGGAACGAGTCGCTTCATCGGCTGGTTTTCGAGCGAGCCGATGCGGTGGAGCTGCTCGCGGAGCGCGGCCGTGCGCCACGCGGCTGCAAGGTACTGCGGGTTGCCGTCGGGGTCGGACGCGAATGCGGCGTCCGCGTTCTGACAGGCATCGACCAATTCCTGTACTGACGTGCGGGAGATGAACGGCAGGTCGGCAGCGAGCACCACCACGAACTCCGAGCCCGCGGGCAGGGCGGCGAGACCAGCGGCGATGCCCGAAACCGGTCCCGATCCGGCAGGCGATTCCTGCACTTGAACGATGCCGGCCGGCAGGTCGCGTTGCGGCCCGACCACGACGACCGTCGCGCACTCGGACACCACGTCGATCGCGGTCGCCAGCATCGAGCGACCACCGACGATGAGGCCGGGCTTGTCGACGCCGCCCATTCGAGTCGCGCGGCCGCCCGCGAGGATGATCGCGTCGGCGCGGCGCAACGGTGGCGTCATGGGGTGAGCGTAGCGCGGGCCGATTTCATGTCCACGCGGCCGTCGCGGACGGGAACGCCCTCGTGGCGCAAGAGTTCGAGTTGCTTCGCGGCGATATGCGGCGCGGGAGTCCCGTCCGCCCGGACGACCCGGTGCCACGGCAGGTCGGAGCTGTCGTGCTTCATGATCCAGGCGCTGATCCGCGGACTCGGCAGATGCGCCGCCTCGGCGAGGTCGCCGTACGTGGTCACTGCGCCTTCGGGAACCGATCGGACGAGTTCGCGGACGCGCTCGATCTGCTCGTCAGTGGGCACTCGCAACCTTCCGGATGAGCTCTGCGACTTCGGCTGGGCGGGCCTGGGCGACCATGTGATCGCAGTCCCATTCCCGCAGGTCGAAGTCGTTTCCGAGCCTTTCGTGCAATCCGTCGATCAGCGCCGATGTGACATACGGCGGCTTGACCTTCAGTGCGCGCACAACCGCCGTGGGGCAGCTGGGCAGCACCAACGGACGCGCCAGCTCGCCGTAGAACGCAGCCACCGCCGGAATGCACATGCGCCAGCCCACGCGTCCGTTATCGGTCGGGATGAGGTGTTCGGCGACCTCCGCGTCGAGCAGTTGGCTCGGCACCTCGCCCCAGCTGCCGTTCGTCTTGTCGAGGCGGGCTTCCGTCTCGTCCGCGTAGTCCGGGCTCTTGAGCGTCCCCGTGACGTGCTCGAGGATCATTTCCGGGCGGAGCCCGATCGCCGGATCAAGAAGTACCAGGGCCTTCACCAACTCCGGGTGTGCGTGCGCGAGGTGCAACGAAACCGCGCCGCCGAACGAGTGGCCCACGACGATCACGGGCTCATCGATCAGCTCGACGAGGTCACCCGCCACATCCTCGAGGCGCCACGGCGGTGTCCACGGCGAGCGCCCGTGGCCGCGGAGGTCCGGGGCGATGACATGAAACTCCGCGAGGTGGTTCGTCGCGAGATCTTCCCACCGGCGACCGTGGCCGGTCAGTCCGTGGAGCGCGAGGATCGTGGGGTTGTCGGGGTTCCCGAATCGGTGAACGTTCAACACAGATTCAGTGTGGCAGTAACTTTCCCGTCGCTGCGATCGTCCGACGTGAACTGCCTAAACTGGGATTCGGCGGCGTTGGCTGCGGCACGAGGAGGGTCTGACCATGGCAAACGAACAATGGCGAGAGATCAGCGACGACTTGAAGCGGACCGTCGACGAAGTCCGGCGTGCAGCCAAGCCGGTGTGGGAACAGATGAAGCCAAGGGTGGCCGAGGGATCGGATTTCGCCGCTTCCGTCGCCGCCGACCTCAAGTCACGCGCACAGGCGAAGTCTTCCGAGGTCGAGTCCAAGGCGGATGACACCGCGGCGAAGATCGCGCGTTTCGGCCTGGACGTTGGCGGGTTGCTCGCTGATGCGGTCGGCAAGGGCGCCGACTGGGTGGGTCGAAAGAGCCGCGAGCCTTAAGGCGTCAGTTGCGTCCGTAGTGCCCGGTCGGCCTCGCCACCGATCGGCGCGTCCAGGGAGTCGATGAATACGGCGGCGATGACCAACGGGTTAGCCGCGGCCGTCGCGCGCCACGCGGCGAGGTTCGGGTGCTCGATGTCGGTAGCGGCTTCTGCGGGTGCGAGGTTCGCGATCGCCGCCGCAAGCTGCTCAGGGCTCAGCGGGTACTCGCGATCACCCGACGAATGTCCCACGATTTCCGCGAGGACGACGGCCGGCAGGACGTGGATACCGCGCAACTCATTGATATACGGAAAGACCCATTCGCCCTGGTCACGGTAGCCGACGGCATAGGTGAGCGGGTCTCGCCAACCCGGAATCGCCGCGCTGCGCGCGAGCCGAATCGCCTTCAGGCCAGCCGCCGTCGTCCAGTCGTTCATGCGTCCATCTAACCGTCCCGGATGAGCGACTTGTCGCACCCCCGTGTTGGGATAGCCACTGTGGGTAACGCACCGTCGGTCAGTCTCGTTCGACCTCAACTTGTGGAGGCCCCGCCTCGCGAGTGGGGTCCGGCTGTGCGGGCGCTGTTTGCCGATCACGAGGTGCGGCCGGGCTGGCGGCCATGGCAGGTTCTCGGCGGTCCGGGAACGGGGAAGACTGCTCTGATCGCCGATCTCGCGGTGCACCGACTCGCGACCGGAGCGGACTCGGAGTCAGTCCTGGTCCTGACGGCGAACAAGCGTGCGGCGCGGACTCTGCGCGACGACATTGCCGAGCGATTCCTCGCCGGTCGTCGGGATGGATTCGGCGCGACGCGAGAACCCCTGGTCCGGACGATTCACTCCTACGCGTTCGCGATTCTCCGACTACAGGCGAGCGTGCACGGGAACCCACCCCCTCGGCTCCTCACCGGTGCCGAACATGACGCGGTCATCCGCGAGATGCTTCTCGGCGAACTCGAGGACGACGACGGGGCCCAGTGGCCCCAACACCTCAGGGGTGCGCTGAACACGTATGCGTTCGCGGCGACGCTGCGAGATCTTCTCGCACGTGCCAAGGAGCGCGGTGTCGGGCCCGAACTGCTGGTCAAGCTCGGCAAAAAGTTCAACCGTCCGGAATGGACGGCTGCGGGCAAGTTCTCGCTGCGCTATGAACAGGCCATGCTGCTGCGGTGGTCGGTGGGCATGGCCGTTCCGGAGGCATCGGCACCGGCACTTGACGCGGCGGAGTTGGTCGGGGCCGCGTTATCTGCCCTGCTCAACGACGATGAATTGCTTCGTCGCGAGCAATCGCGCGTGCGCTACCTCTACATCGACGACGCACAGCATCTCGACCCGCAGGCGGCGGAGCTGATCGAGACGGTCGGCGCGGGCACTCGTATGACAGTCGTTGCCGGAGATCCCGACCAGGCGGTCTACGGGTTCCGCGGTGCTGACGCACGCTTTCTCAGCTCGCTCGGTGGCGAGGACCGCGCTCGACGCATCGTGCTGACTCAGTCATTCCGGGCCAATGAAGCAATCACCGAGACCCTCACCTCGATCGCATCCCGCTTTCCGGGGCCGGCGCGCGTGTCGCTCGAACCGCTTTCGACGGACGCCGGTGTCGTGCGGTTCGGCGTTCTGCCCAGCCCCGCGCAGGAAGCCGCGTACGTGGCCGATGTGCTGCGTCGTGAGCGGACCACGCGACAGACCGACTGGCGGGACATGGCGGTCATCGTTCGTTCAGTCCCGCGTTCGGCGATCACCTTGCGCCGGGCTTTGTCTGCGGCTGGAATTCCCGTCCGGACACACGCGGCCGATCTCCCGCTTCCGCGGCAGCGCGCGGTGTCGGCCATTCTCGGGGTTCTTCGGGCCATCGGCGAGCCCAATCGGATCACGGCCGATGATGCGATCGAGCTGGTCAGCGGACCGATCGGCGCTGCCGACGCAGTCGCGCTTCGCCGCCTGCGCCGAGGTCTGCGTCGAGCCGATCGGAAGCAGCACGATTCGGGCGAACTCCTTCGTGTCGCCGTGCTCGGTCACGCCGATGAGCTGATCGCCGAGCTGACTGACAATGAAGCGGTTCCGTTGCGTCGTGTGCAGAAGGTGCTCGCCGCCGGTCACGCCGCGCTGGCCGCAGAGGGTGGCATCGAACCGGTGTTGTGGGCGGTGTGGCGCGCCTGCGGGCTGGAATCAGGGTGGGTCCGGGCGAGTATTCGCCAGGGTGTCGTCGCCGATCAGGCGAACCGCGACCTCGATGCGATGGTCGCGCTCTTCGACGAGGCCGCCGCCTACACCGACCGACTCCTGCGGCCGACGCTGTCCGGGTTCGTCGGATTCATTACGGCGCAAGAGGTTCCGGCGAGTCCCAAAGACCCAGCCGTCGTTCCCGACGCTGTGACGTTGATCAGCGCGCATGCGGCCGGCGGCCGGGAATGGGACGTGGTCGCGGTTGCGGGTGTCGAGGAAGGGGTGTGGCCGAACCTTCAAGTTCGAGGCAGTCTGCTGCACACCCCCGAGATGCTCGATCTTCTCGACGGGACGGGCGACGGTTCCGGAACCCTCTCGCGCATGGCTCCGGTGCTCGCGGAGGAACGACGACTGTTCTATTCGGCGTGCTCACGGGCCCGCCGAACCCTGGTGGTGACCGCGTCGGAGTCCGCGGACCAGGAGACGATGCGCTCCCGCTTTCTCGCAGAACTGCTTCCTGATGACGTCGATCCGATGCGGTTCGGAAGTCGCGCGGAGCGGTCGTTGCAGGGACCCGCGCTCGTTGGGCAATTACGCCGAGTGGTGTGCGATCCGGCGACCGATCCCGAGCGGCGGGAGCAGGCGGCCCGACACCTCGCCCGCCTCGCGGCTGCTGGTGCCCCCGGCGCCCATCCCGACGAGTGGTTCGGGCTCGCGAACGTCAGCACGCACGATCCGCTCGGCGACAGCAGCAAGCCGATCGCGCTGTCGCCCTCTGCGGTCGAGCAGCTCATCGAGTGCCCGCTGCGGTGGGTGCTGCAGCGCGTCGGTGGAGACAAGCAGGGCGCGACTGCGGCGACTACCGGAACCATGGTGCACACGCTGGTACAGGCGCTCGCCGAGCATCAGTCGCCCGATGAAGCCCGGCGATGCTTGGAAAGTGCCTGGTCAGAGCTCGACATGGGGGCAGGTTGGTATTCGCGCGCGGAACTGACGCGCACCGCGAAGATGCTCGAGAACTTCGCAGCCTGGCATCAGGTGACGCGCACTGACCTGACACTGGTGGCCGTTGAAGAGCCGGTGAAATGCGAGATCGGACGGGAGGAGCACGATGATCCCGACGTTCTCATCACGGGTCGCGTCGACCGTCTCGAGAAAGACCCGCTGGGCCGCCTCGTCGTCGTCGACATCAAGACCGGGAAGAACCCGGTGTCCAACGACGAGGCCAAGTCGCATGCACAGCTGGCGACGTATCAGCTGGCGATCGCCGCAGGCGGGATCGAGGGTGGCCCGCAGGAGCCCGGCGGGGCGCGGCTCGTCTATGTCAGCAATTCGCACAATAAGGACGGCGCCACCCAGCGTGAGCAGCCGGCGCTCGATGAATCCGCAGCTGCGGAATGGCGCATCACCGTGCGCGAAGCGGCGAAGTCGACCCTGGGACCGACGTTCCGTGCGGTTATCAGCGACAAGTGTCGACACTGCCCGGTACAGAATTCGTGCCCGGCTCAAGACTGCGGACGGCAGGTGGGCCAGTGAGCGTGGGAAGAACACAGAGCGCACAGTTCTCCCCGTCGGTCATCGCGCAGGCGCTCAACCTGCCCGGACCGACGCCCGAACAGGCTGCGGTCATCGAAGCTCCGCCGTCGCCGACGCTCGTCATTGCTGGCGCCGGTGCTGGAAAGACGGAGACGATGGCGGCCCGCGTGGTCTGGATGGTGGCCAACGGCTACACCAACCCGGACGAGATCCTGGGCCTCACCTTCACCCGGAAGGCTGCTCAGCAGCTGACCCAGCGCATCCGCAAGCGGCTGCATCGGCTCGCCGGATCGGACCTCCTGCGGACCAACCCAGACCTCGTCGAGCGGTTGAATTCCGCTGAGCCCGAAGTGAGTACGTACCACTCGTACGCCGGACGGCTGGTTTCCGAATACGGACTTCTGCTGCCAGTGGAGCCGTCGTCGAAGCTGCTCTCGGAGACTCAACTCTGGCAGCGAGCCCACCACGTCGTGCAAACCTGGGACGGCGAACTCGACACTCCGAAGGTCCCGTCGTCGATCACCGCGGCTGTCCTGGCGCTTTACGGTCAGCTGTCCGAACATCTCGTGACCGCCGATGACCTGCGCAAAGCATGCAACGACCTGTCATACCTGGTCGCGGTCCTTCCGGGCGGACGTGGCGGGGCCCCCGTTGCCGAGATCCGCAACCTCGTGGCCACCCAGGAGGAACGCGTCGCACTGCTCCCGCTCGTCGATCGACTTGCGCAGAGCCTCAAAGCGCGCGGCGAGATGGACTTCGGCAGTGTCATGTCGCTCGCGGCGCGGCTCGCGGCCGATCATGCCGAGGTGGGCAAGGCGCAGCGGGAACGGTTCCGCCTGATTCTGCTCGACGAGTATCAAGACACCGGGCACTCACAGCGGATTCTCTTGGCGTCGCTGTTCGGTGGACGACCGGGTGGCGGAATGGCCGTAACCGCAGTCGGCGACCCGATGCAATCCATCTATGGCTGGCGCGGGGCGTCGGCGGCGAACCTTCCCCGATTCGCCGACGACTTCCCAGATTCCCGCGGACGTCCGGCGTCGATATTGCCACTGACAACCAGTTGGCGTAATCCGATCGAAGCTCTCGCTTTGGCAAACGAGGTCACAGATCCGCTACGTGATCGCGGGGTTCCGGTCCCGAAGCTGAACGCTCGACCCGACCCGCAGGTCGGCGACGTTCGCATCGCTCTGACGGAAACCGTTGCCGGCGAACGAGAGTGGATCGCGGAACAGATCGCGGGGGAGTACGAAGCCGCGCGGGTAGCAGACCGCGAGCTCCCAACTGCGGCGGTGCTCGTCCGCCGGAACGCGGATTCGGCTCCACTCGCCGAAGCTCTTCGCGCGAAGGGACTGCCCGTCGAGATCGTTGGCCTCGGCGGTCTGATTCACACGCCTGAGGTCGCCGACCTCATCGCCTGGCTGCGCCTCATCGCCGACCCGACGTTTGGTCCGGCGTCCTTGCGCCTGCTCACGGGTGCACGATGGCGCCTCGGTCTCCGGGACGTCGCCGAACTGTGGAAGCGCGCAAAGGAACTGGCGCCACCGCCGAAGCGCGACAAGGCCGGATTGACGCTCGAAGAGTCGGTGCGCGCTGATCTTCCCCAGGACGAGGCGGAAACGGCGTGCCTGCTGGATGCCGTCGCCGACCCTGGTGATGCGAGTCGATATTCGGCCGCGGGTTGGAACCGGCTGAAATCGTTCAATCGGCTCCTCGGCAATCTCCGGGACAAGGTTGGCCTGCCGCTGCCCGAACTCGTTGCCGAGGCTGAGCGCCTCACCGGAATCGCCGTCGAGATGGCCTTTGCCCAGCCAGGGCTGCAGTCCCGTGCGAACCTCGACGCCTTTGCCGATGTCGTCGCGAGCTATTGGCGGGATTCCGGCGCGACCCTGGGCGGACTGCTCGACTTCCTCGACGCCGCAGATGCGATTGAGGACGGGCTGCCGCCCGGCGAGGTCGACGTCTCGCCCAACCGGGTCCAGATCCTCACGGTTCACGCGGCAAAGGGCCTCGAATGGGAGGTCGTTGCCGTTCCGCACGTGGTCTCCGAGGTTTTTCCGTCGACGCGGTCGACGGGCACCTGGATGACGATTCCCGGCGAACTGCCGCCGGCGCTGCGTGGCGACCGCGCGATCCCCGGCGAGACGGCCGAGGGCGTCCCGGTTCTCGACACCGACAAGGTCAACGACCAGAAGCAGCTCAAGGCGTCGATCGACCAGCACAAGAAGGCGCTGGCGTCCCGCCGTGCGGATGAGGATCGACGACTTTTCTACGTGGCTCTCACCCGGACCGAACGCGCGCTGTTCGTATCCGGGCACCACTGGGCCGAGAAGGGGGCCAAGCCGAAGGGTCCGTCCGAGTTCCTGGAAAAGCTTCACGCGGTTGTCACCGACGAGCCGAGCATCGCGCGCGTCAGCTGTTGGGCCGATCCGCCGGCGCTGGGCGAGGAAAACCCGATGATCGCGACCCCAATCGAGGCGATGTTCCCGGTCGATCCGCTGGGACTTCGCCGCGCCGATGTCGAGGCCGGCGCGGTGGCCGTCCGCGCCGCAATGAGGCGCACTGATGACCCGGAACCGGACGAGTGGTCCGCCGACGTCGACGCCGTCCTCGCGGACCTGCGGCGGGATGCGAACGTCCTCGAAGCGCCACTGCCGCGCCAACTTTCGGTCAGTCAGCTGGTTTCGCTGCACAGCGATCCGGTGGCGATGGCAGCGCGTCTGGTCCGCCCGGTGCCACTTCGCCCGAACCCGCTGGCCCGTCGCGGCACCGCGTTCCACGCGTGGATCGAGCGGCGCTTCGGGGCAACGCGCTTGCTCGATGTCGACGAACTGCCGGGCGCCGCCGACTCCGACGCGGCGCCGGACGACGATTTCGAGGCGCTGCAGGCGGCGTTCCTGGATTCGGCGTGGGCCGATCGCACACCCGTCGAAGTCGAGCTTCCCTTCGAGACCACCATCGGCCACACGACCGTCCGTGGGCGGATCGATGCCATCTTCGCGAACCGGGATGGCGGTTGGACAGTCGTCGACTGGAAGACCGGTGCCGAGCCGGGACCGGCCGACCTCGCGCACGTGGCGGTCCAGCTCGCGGTCTATCGAACGGCCTGGGCCCGGCTCATCGCGTCGCGGACCGGGGAGGCCGTGGATACGGTCGAAGCGCGCGTCGGCGCGGCGTTCCACTACGTGCGGAGCGGTCGGACCGTGGCGCCCGCGAGCCTGCCGAGTGTCGAAGAACTCGCCACGATGATCGGATAGGCTCAGCCGCGATGGCTCTACCGCGTCCGACGGCGGCCGACGCCGACCGTCTCAGTCACCGGCCCGGGTTCGCGCTGGTCGGCATTCTGCGCATCCCAGAACTCCAGTCCAGCCCACTGCGGGCGATCGTTCGACGAATCAGCATCGGCATGCTCGCGCTGATTGCGGCCGCGACGATCGTCTACCTCGGGCGCGCTGGCTACAAAGACAACAACGGCGACGAACTGTCGTACCTCGATGCGCTGTACTACGCGACGGTGTCGCTATCGACGACCGGATATGGCGACATCACGCCCGTGAGCGCCTCCGCGCGACTCATCAATATCCTCGTCATCACGCCGCTGCGCATCCTCTTCCTCATCGTCCTCGTCGGAACCACGCTCGCCCTGCTCACGGAGCGCTCGCGGCAGGCTTTCAAGATTCAGCAATGGAGGCGCAAGGTGCGCAATCACACCGTGGTCATCGGATTCGGCACCAAGGGCCGAACCGCGGTGAACGCGATGATGAGCGACGACGTTCCCGCGGACGAGATCGTCGTCGTCGACACCGATGCAGCTGCTCTCGAGGCCGCGGCGGGACTGGGGCTGGTGACGGTCCACGGGTCCGCCACGCGTTCGGAAGTCCTGCGGCTGGCCGGTGTGCCCAACGCGTCATCGATCATCGTCGCCGCCAACCGCGACGACACCGCCGTGCTCGTCACCCTTACGGCCCGGGAACTCTCGCCCCACGCGAAGATCGTCGCCGCGATCCGAGAGGCGGAGAACACCCACCTCGTCCGGCAATCCGGTGCAGACTCCGTGGTCGTTTCATCGGAAACCGCTGGACGGCTGCTCGGCATTGCGACGACCACACCGCGCGTCGTCGAGATGATCGAGGACCTGCTGACCCCGGAGGCCGGTTTCGCTGTTGCCGAGCGCGAGGTCGAGCGTGAAGAGGTCGGAGGATCGCCGCGACACCTTCGCGACATCGTCTTGGGCGTCGTTCGCGCTGGACAGTTGGTGCGTGTCGGTGAAGCCGAAGTGGATGCGCTCGAGGCCGGCGACAAACTGCTCTACATCCGACGAGTACACGGGTGACCATGACGAACCGATTTGAACGTGCCGAGCATCTGCGCTCGGATCCGGCTGCGCTGCGGGCGGGCTGGACCTCAGCCAAGGTGCTTCGCTTCGGCGTTCCGGACGCCGCGATCGTCAACCAGGGATCGCTGCAGCTCGAGGACGCTGTCGTCGTCGGCGCCCAGCCGCCCGAGGAAGCGGTCTTTCTTGGGCTCTGGAACGGCGAGCACACCTGGGCTTACCGCGCGGCAAAGGCGCGGATGGGCGACGAGGCGTTGCGCATGCTTCGGCTTCTCGGTGCGGAGCTCGAATCCGATGCCCGGGCGCTGCTCTTCACGGCATTGGCCCTGCTCAACTGGCACGATGCGTCCGCATTCAGTTCGTTCGACGGCACTCCGATGCAGCGTTCCCGGGGTGGCTGGACGCGCGTGCACGCCAACGGCCGTGAGGAGTTCCCGCGCACCGATCCGGCCGTCATCTGTCTCGTCCACGATGGCGCCGACCGTGCGTTGCTCGCCCGCCGGACCGGAATTTCGGGCCCGCGGTATGCGCTGTTGGCAGGCTTTGTGGAGGCCGGCGAATCGGCCGAGGAATGTGTCGCACGCGAGATCCGCGAAGAGGTCGGGATCGACGTTTCCGACATCCAATACTTCGGCAGTCAGCCGTGGCCGTTCCCACGGTCGCTGATGCTCGGATTCACCGCGGTCGGCGACCCGCAGCAGGAACTCGAATATCGAGATGGTGAGATCGCTGAGGCGCGCTGGTTCACGCGCGATGACGTCCGTCGCGCGCGCGAACTGGGGGACTGGACGTCGGCGCAGACAGACGTTCCGCTGCTGCTTCCGGGCGGGCTATCGATCGCCCGGAAGATCATCGATCACTGGCTCTGACCAGGGCGTTCAGCGCCCGGCGAGCATCCGTTCCACCACGGCGAGCGTCGGGTTGGTCGCGGTGCGGCCATCCGGGAATTTCACCGTCGGGACGGTGTGGTTTCCGCCGTTGATACCGCGGACGAAATCGGCGGATGCGCTGTCTTCCTCGATGTCGACTTCGACGAACGGGATTCGCGCGGCCTTGAGCTGGATCTTCAGGCGACGGCAGTAACCACACCATGCGGTCGAGTACATGGTGATGGGTTCACGAACAGCTTTGTTCACGGTTTGCACGGCACTACTCACAGCTTGATTAACGCTCGGTGACCAACAACATTTCCCGCGTGTGCGCAGACTCACAGCCTAGATCGCGACTTGTCGTAGGTCGCTGCAATGATGGGCGGCATGCGTCTAGACGGCCTCGATCCAGAACAGCTCGCCGCGGTCACCGCACCGCGCGGTCCGGTCTGCGTGCTGGCCGGCGCCGGAACGGGCAAGACCCGAACGATCACGCATCGCATCGCGCATCTCGTACAGCGCGGTCATGTCGTGCCGAGCCAGGTCCTTGCGGTGACGTTCACCGCCCGTGCGGCAGGTGAGCTGCGCTCTCGCCTGCGTACGCTCGGGCTCGGTGGTGTGGCGAATCAGGTGCAGGCGCGTACCTTCCACGCTGCCGCGATGCGTCAGCTGCGGTACTTCTGGCCCAAGGTCGTCGGCGATATCGAGTGGCAGTTGCTCGACAGTAAGTTCGCGCTGGTCGGACAGTCGGCACGCCGCGTGGGGTTGCCGTCGTCCACCGACGACATTCGAGACCTCGCCGCCGAGATCGAGTGGGCGAAAGCGTCACTCATCGCCCCCGAGGACTACTACAAGGCCGTCACGCGCGAGAAGCGAAACGTCCCGGCGGAAGCCGGCAAGGTCGCTGCGGTCTACGACCAGTACGAAGAGTTCAAGCGCCGCGGTGATGTCATGCTCCTCGACTTCGATGACATGCTTCTGCATACGGCCGGCGCCCTCGAGGACAACGAGGAGATCGCCATCGAGTTTCGCGATCGGTACCGGTCGTTTGTCGTGGACGAGTTCCAGGACGTCACACCGCTTCAACAGCGAGTCCTCGATGCCTGGCTGGGTGATCGCGACGATGTGACGGTCGTCGGTGATGCCAACCAGACGATCTTCTCCTTCACGGGAGCGACGCCGAAGTTCCTGCTCAACTTCACACGCAAGTACCCGGACGCGACCCTCGTTCGACTCGAGCGCGACTATCGGTCGACACCGCAGGTCGTCTCACTGGCCAACCGAGTGATCGGTGGAGCGCGCGGCCGCATCGCGGGCACGCGCCTGCAGCTCATCGGTCAGCGGCCGCCAGGGCCCGAGCCGGTATTCACCGAGCATGCGGACGAGCATGCCGAGGCGGCCGCGGTTGCCGCGAAGATCAAGGACCTCGTCGATCAAGGGACCTCTCTGTCGGAGATTGCCGTCCTGTACCGCATCAACGCACAGTCGGAGCTGTACGAGCAGGCGCTCACCGAACTCGGGATTCCGTATCAGGTGCGCGGTGGTGAGGCGTTCTTCCACCGCGCCGAGGTGCGCCAGGCGATTACGGCCCTGCGGAACACCGCCGCACGGTCCGACCTGCCGGAAGAGGCGCGGTCAGCCGAAGGCCTCGTGAAGCTCGTCCGAGCGACGCTCGTGCCCCTCGGGTTGACCAATGCCGAACCTGAGGGAACCCAGGCACGTGAGCGATGGGCCTCGCTCAACGCGCTCGTGACCCTCACCGAGGAACTGCTGTCGCACACCCCCGACCTGAGCATCGATGCGCTGATGCAAGACATCTCGGCCCGGTCCGAGGCTCGCCACCCTCCCGTCGTCGAGGGCGTCACGTTGGCGTCGATGCACGCGGCAAAGGGGCTCGAGTGGGACGCGGTTTTCCTCATCGGTCTCTGCGACGGCACGCTTCCGATTTCGCACGTGTCCGGCGACAGCGAATCGGGACCGGACTATGAAGGTCTCGAGGAAGAGCGTCGCCTGCTGTACGTCGGTGTGACCCGAGCGCGCACCTACCTTGAGCTGTCGTGGGCGCTGGCCCGGAATCCGGGTGGCCGCCAGGGGAGACGCCGCTCGCGCTTCCTCACCGGGCTTGTTCCGGACAACCTCCCATCGGCGCGCGTCGTGTCGGACAAACAGCAGCGCAAGCGTCCGACGTGCCGGGTATGCGGAAAGCCGCTCAATGGCGCGGCGTCCGTGCTGTTGGGACGTTGCGAGGAGTGCCCGTCGGATCTCGATCTCGAATTGCTCGAGTCGCTGAAGGCCTGGCGGCTCGAGAAGTCACGCGAGCTGTCGGTTCCGGCGTTCGTGGTGTTCACCGATGCGACGCTCGTCGCGATCGCCGAACTCGCGCCTGCAGACGAGCGGGCGCTGGTGGGCATTCCAGGGATCGGTGCGAAGAAGCTCGAGCGGTTCGGCGAAGACGTGCTGACGATCGTGAAGGAAAAGAGCGCTCGATAGGGCCAAAACCGTTGTAAGCGGCGCAATCCGGACATGACCTTGATACTTTCCGAGTGCGTCCGAGCGGACGAGAAGCCCTTCGCCCTGGGAGGCGACATGCGCCACGTCGGTCTCATCATTTCGGCCATTTGCGCGCTGTGTGCGTTCAGCTTGGCAGCGTGCGGGGGCGGTGGAGGTTCGGTGACCCAGACGTCGTCCGCACGGGCGACGACCACCACGGCGACCACGCCGACGACAACCACCACGACTCAACCGCCCGCGCCGGCCCCGGCCTCTGCGGCGGCCTGTCCCTCCGGCCAGGTGTACTCCTCCTCGATGGCGCAGTGCATCAGTGCCGACGAAGGTCGAAACCAGTGCGCGGAAGGCGAGGTGTACTCGTCGAGCATGGGTGGGTGCGTTTCGAGCGCCGAGGGAACCAACCCGTGTCCGGACGGCGAGGTCTACTCGTCCGCGATGGGTGTCTGTATGCCCCAGAACGAAGGCGACAATCCCTGCCCGGACGGCGAAGTGATGTCGTCGAGCATGGGCGTCTGCATCCCAGCGCGCGAAGGACAGTAGCTCCAGAACCTGTTTCCGCAGGTAGAAAATATGTTGTGCGGAATGTCCATCGTTGCGTACCTTGGATGAAGTCACCTTTTGGATATGGAAAGGACGGTGCCCCGATCATGATTCTGCTCGCCGCTTACAAGCAGACAATCACCGCTGCCTCTGCGCAGCCCATGCGTGATCGTGGCCCGTGGCACTTTGCCGTAAATCGGCAGTGGCATAGCTGATCTGAATTCAGCACCTGGCCACTGATCATCGCGAATCGTGGCCAGGCTTTCTCTCTCGATGAGGGAAGTCGCCCGGTTCGCACCGAGTTACCAAGACTTTCCAAATCTGAAGGAGAACCCTCATGACCGCCGTGTTGACCGGCCGGCCTCCGTTGAAATTGCCCTGTCGGGAAGAGCCTGACCTCTGGTTCGCCGACACTCCTCACCTGCTCGAAGAGGCCAAGCAGCGCTGTTCCGCTTGCCCGGTTCGGCAGCGTTGTCTCGCTGAAGCGCTCAGCCGTGAGGAGCCCTGGGGCGTTTGGGGTGGAGAAATTTTCGAGCGCGGTGTGATCGTCGCTCGGAAGCGTCCGCGTGGTCGTCCACGTAAGGACTGCGCGTGACTGTGACGGCCCGTGTCACTCCGCCTGACAATGGCTGCCTGGATTTGGCTGCCTGGATTTGCCGAATCCAGGCAGCCATTTCTCGTTTCAGCGTGCGTACAAGCGCGTCGGCGACACCTGCACCATTCGATCCATCCCCGCCCTACGTAGCAATGCGAACCGGCCATCCGGCACGTCCCGCGCCTCGCGACGGATGAGTACCGGAATCGACTGGTGCACACCGGCCGCAGGGTGTTCCCGATATGCCCGCGCCAGGAGACCGCCGGGTAGGTCCCACATTCGGAGTCCGGCGAGATCCGCCATCGCTCCGGCCTGCACATAGAAGCCGATCGGATCATCGTCGACCGACAAACCGGGGCTCGCGTGCGCCACCGCCGCATCGGCCGCGAGCAGACCGCGAGTCTCGGGTTCGCCCGCTCGGGCGAACACGTCGAGCAGTAGTTCGGCTGATCGAACCGTGAAGTCCTGGCCGACGACCTCACGCATCATGCCCGAATCGTGAAGCAGGGATGTCACGTAAAGCAGTTCAGCGTCCAGATTCTGACGATCAGCCGAGCCCAGCGCACTTCCCAGCATCCACGTGCGATATCCGTGGCCCGCGATGGCCGGGCCCTGCTCGGCCGCAGCTTCGACGGCTGTCCGAGTCAGGCGAGAATCGGGCGGTGTCGTGACGTCGAACGAAGGCGGACGTCGGAATACTCGACCGGCAAGCCCGCGAACGATGTCGACATAACCTGCACGAATACCCGATCGAACAATCGTTTTCTGCGCGGCGGTGAGGCGCCCGCCCGTCTCGCATGCCCATGCATACGTGTGTGGAAGCCCCGGTCGGTCGGTCAATGTTGGTCCGCCAGACCGGGCAGCCACTGCTGCGCGATCTGCATGTACGGAGCTTCCGCGCTGAGCTGAGAGCACACGCCCACGGAGCCGGTGAGGACGCGGAAGATCATGAGGTATTCGGGCGGCATCTGCAGAGTGCGAATCGTGCGGAACTGCGCGTCGAAGTCCGACGCCGCGGTTCCGGCGGCCTTCTGCAACCACGCCCTCGTGAAGTGGAAGCGCTCGCTCTTGATCGGGTCGGTGAAGGGACGCAGGTAGTCGTCGATCTCCTCGGCGGTGATCTGCTTCCCGGGGATGACGAACTTGTGTTCGTGCAGGATGTCGATCAGCTCGTCGAATTTCTCCGCGGCGGCGAGCCGCAGCATGACGCCCAGTCCCTCCGGCAGTCCGCCGGGCAGCGGCGCGCACGCACCGAAATCGACGACGACCAGCTGCTCGGAGTTGCGCAGCATGAAATTGCCCGGATGCGGGTCGCTGTGTAGCAGCCCCACCAAGGCCGGCGACGAGAAGTGGAACGTCGCGATGAGCTCGCCGGCGAGGTTTCTCTCGTGTTGGCTGCCGCTCTTGATGATCTGCGAAAGCGGCTTTGCGTCAACCCATTCGGTCACGACAACCTTCGGCGAACTCGCCACGACGCGCGGCACCAGGAAGTTCGGATCGCCGTTGAAGATCTTCGCGAATCGACGCTGGTTGTCTGCTTCCATCCGGTAGTCGAGCTCTTCCTCGGTGCGTTCGTTGAGCTCGCTGATGATCGGCTTGACGTCGATCCCCGGGATGACGTTTGCGATGAGCCCCACGAGACGCCCGAGTGTCTTCAAATCTGCGCGAAGCGCCTCGTCTGCGCCCGGGTACTGAACTTTCACGGCGACTTCACGTCCGTCCGACCACACCGCGCGGTGGACCTGACCGATGCTCGCGGATGCGGCGGGAGTGTCATCGAAGTACGTGAAGCGTTGCCGCCACATCGTCCCAAGCTGCTGGTCGAGCATCCGATGGACGTGCTTGGCGGGCATCGGCGGGGCCTGCGCCTGCAGTTTGGTCAACGCGTCGCGGTAGGGCTCGGCCCACTTGTCGGGGACGGCAGCTTCCATGATGCTCAGTGCTTGACCGAGCTTCATGGCGCCGCCCTTGAGCTCGCCGAGCACCGTGAACAGCTGGTCAGCGGCCTTCTGGCTCAGTTGTGCCCGGATTTCCTCGCGGTCACCGCCGACCATCCGCTTGCCCAGTCCCGCGGCAGCACGCCCCGCCATCCCCAGCGGGATGCTCGCGAGCTTCGCGTTCCTCGCTGAACGACGCCGCGGGATATCTGACACGGCCCCATCATGACACGGTATCGGCGAGCCGTCTGGGGTGGTTGTGAAGGTTCTGGCAACGGCAATCTGGATGAATCGGCCAGTGGCGTCGTCCCGTGTCGAGGCGGTTGGTACAAATCTCAACGGTCGCGTTCGGTGTGACGGTCTCCCTGCTCACTTCAGAGTCGAAGTGATTGTGAATCTCGGAAATCGCGAAAGATGTTGTGGCCATAATTATTTCCGGACTACCGAGGCCGACCTTTCCGAGTAGTTGGGACGCCAGCAGCGGCCATTCCGGGTCGAATTCGGACCGGGTGAGGTCAGCACAAAGTAGGCAGCTGCTGACCCCGGGATGCACGAGCGGGCCGACGATTCCCTTGCCATCACGGACCCGAACCTGGAGGTGAACCAGCCCCGCGTCCAGCAATTCGGCAATGAATGAGGGGTCCCATACGAGGCTGTCGGCGAGAACGACGAGGTCGCACGTCCAGCGTCGGACGTCTGCCAGCGTTCTAACCGACCGTGAGCGAACCACGGAGACCGACGTCGCGGACAAGCGTGCGGAAATCGACTCGGCCAACGGCCCGTCACCGTGGACGCGGACGGTGCGCGGACTCCCACTTCGATCTCCGACGATGTGCCCGGACCTGCGCAGATCCGAGATGATCTGCGCAGAGCGGTCGGTGGGAAGCCCGGCCTCGGCGGCTCGCCGGACGGCGACAGCGACGGGCAGAGTGCCGTCGAGCAGACGGATCAGTTCGAGAACCGCGCGTCGATCCGCGCTCGACTCGATCGCAACGACGACTGCGGAGTCGGGGTCCCACCCGAACTGAACGTCGCCATTGCGGCGGTGCAAAACGATGGTTTCGGGGTTGAGTCGAAGCGTCTGCGAGCGGGCCATGGACTCGAGTATTGCCAGAAAACGCGGACCGTGGATTTCTCTATCCACAGGCCGCCGGTTCAGGCCGGTGAACCGGACAGCAGCGCGGCAGCAATGCGCTCGACGTTCGTGCGGTTCTTTCCGAAGTCGGCAACCGTGAGGCGCATCCGCGGACGGCTGGAAATTCGTGCGATTGATCCGGCAGGCGTTGATTCGATTCGTACCTGCAGGACTTCGCCCCAGCTGTTCCAGGACATCGGAACTCGTGCAGTGATCTCGCCGGCCTCCGGGTTCGCGGTGACGATCCGCGATGGAAGTTGGAGTACTGCGTGCTCGACTTGGCCAAATGCCTCGTCGGGCGGCATTGGTAGGTCTACCGCGCCGTCCTGAACGACATTGAATACCTTGTCGTCGGTCCAGCCGGCCTTCTTGATCGCGGACGCCTGGCGCCGTGACAGGAAGAGCGTCATGATGACACCGAAAAAGAGGCCACCAATGATCCCGCGCCCGATACCTGCGGCGACGTCGTCCTGGAATGCGGTGAGCGCACCGGTGAAGACGCCGAAGCCGCCGCCCAGGATCAGAAACAGCTTCCAGCGAAATTGTTGTAGCGACATCGTTCCCTCAAGTCCTCGAGTGTTGGTTATCTGAACGTAGGCCCGCGTTTTGGGAGGAAATAGGCACCGTGGGGTTGGACTCTGCTCACCTTTCTGCCCGGATTCGGCCGATCCGGGTGTACTCCAAGGGATTCACCATGAAACACGTTTTCGTGTTGTTGAGCGCGGTGGCCTTGCTGGTCGCCGCCTGCGGCAACAGCACCAGCGGAAATGCCGTGGGACAGACGTCCGCGGGCTCCACCCAGCCCGTGGAGCGCGCGGTCGGCAAGAAGGCCTGGTACGACGGCTTTGAGATCACCGTCGACAAGGTGACTGCGAAGTCCCTCCAGGACTCGCAGGTGCAGATCGACATCGCCCTGACCTATCGGAACCTGATCAACGCGGCGCATCGACCCGGCTTCGACGGCACCGACAATGACACGGGGCGCGTCGGTCATCTCGAGTGGAAGGACGACTCCTCGGACCTCGAGTTCACGAGTCCCAAGATCCCGGGGTTGGCCATCGGACAGGGCACCGCGAAGCGTGAGATCACGGTGCAGGAACAGTTCGCCAACCTCGATCAACTGCTTGACACGATGGTGCTCGTCTACGGCGACACCGCGACCAACCAGACCCGGATTCCGTTTGGGCCCAACGGCACTGTGGTGACCGAGGAACCGCGCGGAATTTCCGTCGGACAGACGATCGGGTCAGGCCCAACGCTGCAGCTGGCGAGCGCCTACCTCTGGCCCAGCTACGCGCCGGGCGAGAAGGGCAAGCACGAACTCTGGATCGAGTTCACGTTCTCGTGCGCGGAATCGTGCGGTGACATCTTCTATCAGGGGAGTGCGTGGACCCTGACCGATCCCAACGGGCAGCAAGTGCACATGGACGATCGAAGTCCAGCCGTGTATGAACAGCCCGGTCCGGGCGGTAAGACAGGGTCCAGTTACGCGGTCTTCGTGCTCGACAATGTGCCTAGCGGCACCTACACGCTCAACGTGAAGGGCACGCAGGACACCATCGAGTTCGACGAAACGACGCAGCTCCAGCTTTAGTGTCCTGACACTGCCGCTACTGCGGCTCCTCGCCGGGCTCCTCTTCGTTCAGCTTCCGGAGAGCCTCGTCGAAATCCGAGCTCGCGACGCCGGTGTGTGCGACGAACGCGGTCGGGTCGTCGAGATCGCGCGCGTCGGGCATGAGGTCCGGGTGCGCCCACACGGCATCCCGAACTTCGATCCCGCGCTGGTCGGTGAGTTGCTGCCACAGCGCGGCTGCCTCACGCAGCTTGCGCGGGCGAAGTTCGAGGCCGACGAGCGTCGCGAACGTCTGCTCGGCCGGACCACCGGCGGCGCGGCGGCGACGCAGCGTCTCCGACATCGCGCCCACGCCGGGAAGTCGCTCGCCAAGACCCTGCTTCACCACGGTGTCGACCCAGCCCTCGATGAGCGCGAGGAGGGTTTCGAGGCGCTCGAGTGTCGCCTTCTGCTCGGGCGTCGTCTGCGGTTCGAAAGCGCCCTTCGACAGGATCTCTTCGAGCTTCGACGGGTCGCTGAACATCGTCATCGGGTCGATTCCCGACGCGAGTTCCTCGATGGCCGAGGTGTCGACCTTGATGCCGCGGGCGAATTCCTCGACGGTCGCGAGCACGCGCTGGCGCAACCACGGAACGTGGTGGAACAGTCGCTGGTGCGCTGCTTCGCGAGCGGCGATGAAGACGAACACTTCGCGCTCGGGCTGCTCGATGTCCTTGGCGAACTGCGAGATCGCACCCGGCAGGACAGCGGCGACGCCCGTCGGTCCGAGGGGGAGTCCGATGTCAGTCGAGGTCAGGATCTCTTTCGACAGCTGCGCCAGCGCTTGGCCGAGCTGCGAGCCGAAGGCCATGCCGCCCATCTGGCCGATGATCCCAATGACGGGACCGGCGAACTGCTGTGCCTCTGCCGGGAGGTTCTGCGTCCACATGCCGTTGATCTGTGCGGCCACCGGGTCGCAGAGACGCTTCCAGGTGTCGATCGTGCCGTCGATCCACTCACTCGGGCTCCACGCGACGGTGCGGGTGGCGCCGGCCGGGAAAGTCGTGGCCTCGTCGAGCCACAGTTCCGCCAGGTGAACCGAATCAGAGGCGGCGGACGACGCACCAGCGGAGATCGACGGGGTCGATCCGACGAACTGGTGAGCCAGCTGCTTGGCAAGGTCGTAGTTGATGGGGGAGTTGGACCCCGACCCTGTCGTCGCCTGGCCCATGTTCGTGAGCATCTGGCCGAACTGTTGAAGCATCTGACCGAGCGCGTTGGCGTCGAAGCCACCGCCCTGGCCGGGGCCGCCGAAACCGAAGGGGTTGCCCTGACCCTCCGGACCGCGCTTGCGGTCGGGGTCGGAGTCTTCCGGCGAGTTACCGAAGCCGAAACCGAAATCGCTCATAGATTCAACCGTACCGGGAGGCTCCGGAGTTGGGACCGGCCAGACTACGCCGTAGGCGAAAGTCCGGTCCGAGCGAACCTGCTTTACGCTGGCGGTGATGAACGTACGGATCGCGACGATGCTTGCAGCAGTGGTGCCGATTGCTGCCCTGGGTTTCCTGGGATCTGAGGTTTCCGTCCCGTATGTGGCCCTCCAACCTGGGCCCACGTACAACACCCTCGGCAAGGTCGAAATAAAAAAGGACGTCGAGAAGCCCGTCGTCGACATCGAGGGTGCCGTCGTCGATCCGAATCCGCCCGGCAACCTCAACATGACGACCGTTTCGGTGCGTTCGAAACTCTCGATCTTCGAGGCGCTTGCGTACTGGCTCGACGGCAGTTCGGGCGTCGTCCCGCGCTCTGAGGTCTATCCGCCCGGGCAGTCCAAGGACCAGATCGACAAGAGCAATCAGGCGGAGTTCAAGAAGTCGGAGAACTCGGCCGAGCTCGCCGCGGCGCGCTACCTCGGCTATTCGATCCAGGTGTCGGTCGGCGAGGTGGCGACCGACGGCCCGTCTGCCGGCAAGCTCGAGCAGGGCGACAAGATTGTCGAAATCGCTGGTCAAACGATTGATTCGTCGCATGCGGCCACCGAGATCATCGGCTCCCACAAGCCCGGCTCGACACTCCCGCTGACGGTTAAGCGCAACGGCGTGGACACCAAGGTCGAGGTCGTTGTCGGAAAGCGACCGGACGACAAGACACGCGGATACCTCGGCATCGGTCTCTCAGAGGACGCCGACGTTCCGTTCACGATCACGTTCAATCTTGCCGATATCGGCGGTCCCTCGGCAGGTCTGATGTTCACCCTCGCGGTCATCGACAAGCTGACGCCGGGACCACTCAACGACGGCAAGTTCATCGCCGGAACCGGCACGATCGACTCGGTCGGCACCGTCGGACCGATCGGTGGAATCCGCTACAAGATGGAAGCTGCGAAGGATGCGGGCGCGCAGTACTTCCTCGTCCCGGCCGAGAACTGCAAGGAAGCCAACGCGACTGCGCCGGACGGACTCAAGCTCGTCAAGGTGACGCGACTTGCCGATGCCGTGGACTCTCTCAAGTCCCTCAGCTCGGGCGGAAAGAACCTCCCCGCCTGCTAATCGAGGGTGCGGAAAAGTGCCTCTATGAGATTCGTCGCAAGACTTGGGTGAATGCGGAATTCCCGCACCCCGTCGATCGTGATTTCCAGCAGC
Source organism: Smaragdicoccus niigatensis DSM 44881 = NBRC 103563 (assembly GCF_000380645.1). GTDB lineage: Bacteria > Actinomycetota > Actinomycetes > Mycobacteriales > Mycobacteriaceae > Smaragdicoccus > Smaragdicoccus niigatensis. The sequence goes on along the minus strand of NZ_AQXZ01000019.1, from coordinate 598,353 downwards.
GCGACTGAAACTCCGCCGCGCAGGACGCCGACGTGCAGACGTGCACGCTGATGTTCGGGATGGGACGTCGCCAAAGTCCGGGCCGCTTCGTCCGCGGCGGTCGGGTCGGCGAGCAGCGGTTCGAACGCGGAGTCGAGATCCTGTTCGGCTTGCGGTGGCAGCACGACGATCGGCTGAACGAGGACACACCCGGCCACCGTCGGCGGCCACGAGGTGGTCGCGAGCATCTCCTCGACGTCGTCGGCGCGGAATTCCTGCTCGATCGCAGTGAGGACTGAACCGTCGCTGAGCTGGTCGGCCAGCGAGGGGTCTTGTTGGATGAGCGCGTTCGTTTCGACCAGCGCAAACAGTCCTGGCCGGGCGTTCGCCTCCGCGATGTCGCCGAGGTGGTCGGCGATGTCGCGGATGGCGCGCCCGAGGTCGGACTGGGTGGGTGTACCTGCCATGCGGGACATACTCCCATCCCAAGATCGTTCTTCGAGATTCTTACTGGCCAAACCGGGCGTTCGTTTACGTAGAGTGGGCGGCAGATCACACCCCCTAACATGTTTGGAGAGTGTCACGTGGCCAATCGGGCGTCGTCCGGGCTGCCAACGATTTCCCGGCGGAGTCGAATAATCGCCATTTCGCTGGCCGTCGTGGCATTGCTGTTGATGTTCGGGCCCCGGCTCGTCGACGCCTACACGAACTGGTTGTGGTTCGGGGAAACGGGCTACCGCAGCGTCTACGTCAAGATGCTGCTTACGCGCATCCTCGTGGGTGTCGTCGTCGCGCTGCTCGTGGGTGGCACGCTCTTCGCCGCGCTGGTGATGGCGTACCGCACCCGCCCGGTGTTCGTGCCGGTTGCAGGCCCGAACGACCCGCTGGCGCGGTACCGCGCGACGGTCGTCAGCCGCCTTCGAAGCTTCGGCGTGACGCTGCCGATCGTGGTGGGTCTGCTGTGTGGTCTCATCGCGCAGACCAACTGGACGACGGTGCAGCTGTTCCTGCACGGCGGCGACTTCAACATCGACGACCCGCAATTCGGCCTCGACGTCGGCTTCTATGCCTTTGACCTGCCCTTCTACCACATGCTGCTGGGCTGGCTGTTCACCGCGATCGTGCTGGCGTTCATCGCCAATCTGGTGACGCACTACATCTTCGGTGGCCTGCGCCTGTCTGGTCGCGACGGCGCCCTCACGCGGTCGGCGCGCGTCCAACTCGCGGTGCTGGCAGGAACGTTCGTGCTGCTCAAGGCGGTTGCGTACTGGTTCGACCGGTACTCGTTGCTGTCGAGCTCGCGCAAGGAACCCACGTTCACCGGTGCTGGCTTCACCGACATCAACGCGGTTCTGCCGGCGAAGCTGATCCTGCTGTCGATCGCGCTCGTGTGCGCGATCGCGTTCTTCGGTGGAATCTTCCTGCGCGACCTACGGATTCCCGCGCTGGCGACCGCGTTGCTGGTCTTCTCGTCGATCCTCATCGGTGCGGTGTGGCCGCTGGCGATCGAACAGTTCTCGGTGCGCCCGCAGGCTGCCCAGAAGGAAGCCGAATACATCCAGCGCAACATCGCGGCGACGCGACAGGCGTACGGCATCACCAACGTCGTGTACGAGCCGTACAGCGGCGAGGGGACCAAGGACCCGGCCGACGTGCCCGCCGACCGCACGACGATCGAATACGCGCGTCTGCTCGACCCGAACGTGCTCGGACCGACGTTCAACCAGCAAATCAACCTCAAGAACATCTACGGCTTCAAACCGTCGCTCGACATCGACCGGTACACGATCAGTGGCAAGATGCAGGACTACATCGTCGCCGCGCGTGAGTTGGCTCCCGGCAACTTCCAGGGCAACCAGCGCGACTGGATCAACCGGCACACCGTGTACACCCACGGCGACGGCTTCGTGGTTGCGCAGGCCAACAAGGTCAATGCGGCCCCGGGCGACTCGGCTGACACCAGCAACAGTGGATATCCGCGGTACCAGGTGAGCGACCTCGCGTCGCAGAAGGCGAATCAGCTCATCAAGGTGACGCAGCCGCGTATCTACTACGGCGAGCTCATCTCCCAGGAGGACCCGGACTACGCGATCGTCGGCGCCGCAAAGGGCGAGGCACCGCGCGAGTACGACACCGACACCACCCAGTACACCTACGACGGCAAGGGCGGCGTTCCAGTCGGAAACTGGTTCAACCGCTTGGCCTTCGCTGCGAAGTACATGGAGGGCAAGATCATCCTCGGTGGGCTCAACGACAACTCGAAGCTCATCTTCAACCGCGACCCGCGGGACCGCGTCACCGAGGTTGCGCCCTGGCTGACCACCGATGGCGACGCCTACCCGGCGGTCGTCGGCGGACGGATCGTCTGGATCGTCGATGCATACACGACGCTGGCGAACTACCCGTATGCGCAGAAGACCGCGCTGCAGGATTCGGTGAACGACAGCATCGACCAGACGACCGGTCGAGCGCTCCCGCAGAAGGAAGTCTCGTACATCCGAAACTCGGTGAAGGCGACCGTCGATGCGTACGACGGCACCATCACGCTGTACCAGGTCGACGACAAGGACCCGGTACTCAAGGCTTGGATGGGCGTCTTCCCGGGAACGGTCAAGCCGCAGAGCGCGATCTCGAAGGAACTGCGGGACCACTTCCGCTACCCGGAGGATCTGTTCAAGGTCCAGCGCGAGATGCTCACGCGCTACCACGTGGACGACCCGCGTGAGTTCTTCACCAACAACGCCTTCTGGTCGGTTCCGGACGACCCGACGGTCGATGGCGGTGACGCCGGCCCGCAGCCGCCGTATTACGTCCTGATGGGTGATCAGAAGAGCGGCAAGCCGGTCTTCAACCTCACCAGCGCAATGGTCGGCTTCAACCGTCCGTACCTGTCGGCGTACATCATGGCCAGCAGCGATCCGGCCACGTACGGCAAGCTGACGGTCTTGCAACTGCCGACGGACTCGCAAACACAGGGTCCGCAACAGATGCAGAGTTCGATGACCACGACCGACCGGGTCGCCAACGGGCTCACGCTGTTGCAGGGTTCGAACGCCATCAAGTACGGCAACCTGCTGACGTATCCGTTCGCCGACGGTGGCGTGCTGTACGTCGAGCCGCTGTACACCGAGCGCAAGAACACGACGACGTCGTTCCCGCAGCTGTCTCGAGTCCTGGTGAGTTATCGCTTGCCATCGAGTGCGGGCGGAGTCGTCCGGGTCGGATACGCGCCGACCTTGGAGGAAGCGCTCACTCAGGTGTTCGGCGATCGGATCGCGAGCGAGGCCGCGACGGCCGACCAGGGTGGGGGAACGCCTCCGGCGCAGCCCAACCAGCCGAACCCGCCGAACCAGCAGGGTGGAGCGTCCAACCCGGCACGTGATGCCGCGGTGAAGGAGATCGACGCTTCGCTCGAGGCCGTCCGCACGGCGCAAACCAGCGGTGATCTCGGGCAGCTTGGTGCGGCGTTCGATCGTCTGGATAAGGCGATCAAGGCGTACGAGGCTCTCGGGGGCTAGTCCGTAAAAACGAGGGGGGCCGTTCCGCAGACTGCGGAACGGCCCCACTTCGTCTCGTCAGGGGCAGTCGTGGCCACGCTTGCCGAGCGGCAGGAGGCCGGCGATGCGGTCCTTCACCGACTCGATGCGCGAACGAACCTGATCGGCCCGAACGTCGACCGCGACCGCGGCCTGACCCTGGGCCGGAGCGAAGCTGGTCTCGACGATCGCCGCGGGTGCCGGAGCTTCGTAGACGTCGGCCTGCGGTGCCGTGAACGCGACGGTGCGGAAGTGCGGTGCCGGAGCTTCGTCACTCACCAGGGTTGCGGCAGGTGCCGGCGCCGGTGCGGCCTGGGGTGCCGGGGTCGACCCGCCGCTGAGGTACTGACCGCACGTCGGCCACGCGCCCTGGCCCTGAGTTGCGAGCACGTTCTCGGCGACCGCGATCTGTTGGTCCTGGGTGGCTTGTGCCGCGGTGGGGGCATACGCCGTGCCGCCGTTTGCCTCCCAGGTGCCCTGCGCGAATTGCAGGCCGCCGTAATACCCGTTGCCGGTGTCGGTGCTCCAGTTTCCGCCGCTCTCGCATTGCGCGACGCCGCTCCAGTCGTGCGTCGCGGCGGCTGCGCTGGCCGGTGCGGCCGCAAACGCGACCGGGACGGTGACGAGTGCACCGGCGACGGAGGCGAGACCGAGGGCGCGCGAGTTCTTGACGAGGGAAGACATGATTTTCGATCCTTTCGACGCTGTCGGAGGCAGTGCTCCGCAGCGAGACCGAACGTACCGACGTATTAAAGACATTGCAGCGCATGAGAATTCGAGAAATTGACCCATGCTTGACAGGCTTGGCCCTGCTCCGTCCGAGGACTTGGGCCGGACTCGCGCAAAGGGGTCCGAAAACTTTCGAGGCGTAGATCACGGAATCTTTGCGATCTGGGTCACTTCGGCGTCTCGCTGACCTGCGGGTTTTGTGTGCGAAAAGCCTCTGACCATACGATTTGGAGTGTGATCTAGCTCTGGGTAATGTTGTGTTCACACCGACGCGGGGTGGAGCAGCTCGGTAGCTCGCTGGGCTCATAACCCAGAGGTCGCAGGTTCGAATCCTGTCCCCGCTACTACAGACCCCCTCCGGCATTGCCGGAGGGGGTCTTATCCATTCTGGGCCTTTTTGTGGGTGTCTCCGCGATACGATTTTTGCCGCCACAATGACGTGGCCGGCAGTTGGAGACCTCATGAGCCACAGCAGATCGGGTCTGGACGACGCTCTGGAAAGTGCCTGGCGCCGCTTTCTGGCATCCCTTGCGGACGCCCTGGATGAGCTCGAACCGCGGGCCACGCTTGACGTTCGCCGCGAAGGCCTGGACGAATTCGACGGTGTTGCCGCAGCCGTGCACATGCGCCGCGACGGTGATCGAATCGTCGTGGAAGCCGCCAGCAACAAGATTCTCGCGTCGAGTCAGAAGCTGAGCAAAACGGCTCGGCGCCAGCTTCACGAACTCGGCTTCGCCAAGCCATCGAAGGTTGCCCACCACTACGCCGTCGACCTCCCGGCGACCCACGTCGACCATGTCGCGAGTCTGGTCATCAGTGCACTGCGGCGTGCGTACGGAGTCGTGCATCCCTCGTTCCTCATCACCAGCGTTGATTGGCGGGCTGCAACGGACCTTCCAGAAGCGCGGCTGAGCGTCGACGCGGTCCTTCCCCGCGGAAAGGTACATCTCGATGAGTTGATCGAGGAGGCGCTTCGGCCGATGCTCGGGCACACCCCGGTCCGGGATTTCGACGGCGACTTCCGGTATCCCGAGGGTTCGGCAGTCATCTTCATTCAGACACGTGGCGGTTCGCCACTGATCCGGTTGTTCGCGGAGATGGTCCTCGGTGTGCGAGACCCGGAGGAAGCGTTGCGTGCGGTCAATGACCTCAATCGCCAAATTCTTGGAGTCACCTTCACGCTCGATGGCGACAAGGTCGTCGCGAGCGCTGAACTTCAGGGATCTCCGTTCGTAGCCGAACATCTTCAGATTCTCCTGACTCACTTGGTCGACACCGTTGCGACGCGCGACGCCGAACTGGCCGAGCGGCTCGGAGGGCGGGTGTTCGCGAAGGGGGACGCTGATTCGAGTGCGACAGACGACCCGCCTCCCGAGATCCATCCGGTGATGGTGGACCTGTTCGACATCGAGTCCGCGGCCCCAGGCTCGTTGCGGGCCTCGGTGGCCGCCGCGATCTGTGGGTACGACGCAGGATTGCTCAACAATTTGATCCGCTGGAACGAGGACCAGGAGGAGCGCTGGCGGAAGTCGCGCGATCATGCGCACGGTGTGAACGAACATGATTTCGCGCAGGTATGTGAGGCCCAGCGGGTACATGCCGCGCGCACGGTGCGGACCCTTCGCAAGGCGCTTCGGCGGCGGCAGCCGCGCTAACCGTTCGTCGGTAGCATTGATGCCAGACCCTGGCAGTGGGGCCGCGCTTTCGGCGGAGGTGTGCCATGGGGCATGCGCAATCATCTGAACTTCACGAACACACGCATCCGGCGGCAGCCGGGCCGTCGAGCCGTGCCTTCAATCTCCTCATCGGTGCATCGACTCTTGTCGTTGTCCTGCAAGGCGTGTGGGCCGGCCTCTTTCTTCGGGAAGGTGAGGGCTACAACGAAGAGTGGATCGACGTCCATGGCGACGGCGGGCTGATCGCACTCGGGTTGGCGATTCTCGCGTGCGCGATCGGTTTGCTGCAGTTGCGCAGACGACGATCGCTGGTAGCTCTCGCCCTTGTCTACACCGCACTGGTGGCCGTCGAGGTTTACTTGGGCGGCCTCGTCGGCGAAACCGGCGTGCTTGCGGCAATCCACATTCCACTGGCGCTGGCAATCGCGGCCGTCGGGGCAGGTGTGTTCGTACGTTCGTGGCGCTGAGTCGGTAGGCACCGGATTACCGTGATCTCGTGACGATGCCTGCGGCGTTCCTTGGTCATGGCAACCCGATGAACGCGCTCGAACGCAACCGGTACACCGAGGCCTGGCGCGTATTCGGCGAATCGGTGCCTCGTCCGCGCGCGATTCTCGTGATCTCCGCGCACTGGTACACGAACGCGACGGCGGTCACCGCGATGCCGCGACCGCGCACCATCCACGACTTCTACGGCTTCCCGCAGGAGTTGTTCGACGTCGAATATCCGGCGCCGGGATTGCCAGAACTCGCGTACCAGGTCGCCGACGTGTGCCAGCCGCGTTGGGTGGGGCGCGACATCGACAGCTGGGGGATCGACCACGGCACCTGGTCAGTGTTGCTCCACGCCTTCCCGGACGCCGACATCCCGGTCGTCCAGATGTCCCTCAACGCGTTCAAGCCGACGGACCAGCATCTCGAGTTGGGGGAGAAGCTGCGACCGCTGCGCGAGGACGGTGTGCTCATCGTCGGTAGCGGAAACATCGTGCACAACCTGCGCGCGGTCAACTACAAGATGCCGGATTCGCCGTTTCCGTGGGCGCAGCGGTTCGACGATGACGCCCGCGAGATCCTGACAAGTCGACCTTCTGACATCGCGACGCTCGACGGGCACCGCGACTACGACCTTGCGGTGCCCACTCCGGATCACTTCTGGCCGTTGCTCTACATCGCCGGACTGGCTGGCGACGAACCTCTACAGCCACTCGTCCAAGGCCACGCCGCCGGCTCGATCTCGATGGCGGCGTACACGCTGGGGCTGACTTGCGCTTCAGAAGGCCGCGGCGATGGCGCTGCCGCCAGGCTGCCGGAAGATGTGCCGTGGGATGAGAGCAACGTCTGAACGGATCCCCTCGATGAGAGTGGGTAAATCATCCGAATAGCCGACTATTGACCGCCCGTGTCTGCAAATACGCTCCACCAATACCGCTGATCTTGCTTGTGGGGCACCGCACGAACGGAAAACCTTGGATATCCGGAAACTGCGGCTGACGACCGCACGTCGACTTTCCCTCATCGGCTTGGTTTTCGTTCTGGCAGCTTGCAACAACGGTGGAGGGTCCGCTCGGCCGGCCCAAAATGCGACTCAGCCACCGCTCATGCTGGTCCTCGACGCTTCGGGTTCGATGACGACCGATGACGCACCTGGGCCGAGAATCGACGCGGCAAAGTCTGCAGCGAAGGCACTGGTGGCGGAGTTGCCACAAGGAAGTCCCGTCGGACTGATTGCCTACGGGACCAGCACCGGAAATTCCGACGCCGAAAAGGAAGCCGGTTGCCGGGACGTGTCGGTCGTCAGCGGGTTGCGCCCGCTTGATCGTGCACGGATCGCCGGCGATATCGACCGGATTCGGGCGTCGGGATATACGCCGATTGCGCGTGCGCTGCGGACTGCCGCCGCTGAACTGCCCACAGATGGATCGGCTCAATCAGTCGTCTTGGTATCAGATGGCGAAGACACCTGCGGCGAACCGCCTTGCGATGTGGCGGCTGAACTGAAACAGACTCACCCGGGACTGACCATCAACACAATCGGTTTCCGGACCGGTCAAACCGCCAATCGCGCATTGATCTGTATCGCGGAAGCGACTGGCGGTATCCAGATCACCGCCGACAATGCGAAGCAGTTGGCAGCCCGACTCCTCGCAACGCGCGACTCGACCAAGGCCCAGGCGAGCCTGACCAGTACCGGGCTCGCCGATATTCATCTCGGAATGACGCTCGCCGAGATTCAGGCCAAGCACTCGGACTTCGTCGGTACGGCAAACAGTGTCGTCATCTGGCGCGACTGTGAGTTCACCTTCGACGGAGACACCCTGGTTTCAATCGCGCCGCGAAACGGCGGTCGCACGATCGACGGAATTCATGTCGGCAGCCTCGTGCGAGAAGCGGTCGACCTCTACGGCGAACCGAGGAGCACCACAATCGAGGCCGATGGCTCGACTACTGCGATCTTCATTGCGAACGAAGAGGAAGAAGTCGGCTATCGAATGTCGACGACCGGCTATTCCGCTGACGGTTTCGCAGGCACGATCAACAAGATCATCCTGTGCAAGTGCCTGCCGAAGAAGGTCGTTGGCCCGAAGACCGTGACGCTGACAGCGGTGGACGCGAGCGGATCCGTCCAGCCAGGATGGTCGGTTGCCAGGACCCTCGGACCGAACAACCTCGACTGTTCTTACAACCATTCGTCCAGATTCGCGTTGACCTCAGGCGTCGTTTCTGACTGTGCACCAACCGCAATGGATGCGCTGGCCTGTTGGCCGACGGACAGCGGCGCTTCGGCTTACTGCCTCATGCGGGCCAAGGAGCCCAACGACTGGCAGTTGGAGAAGTTCACCTCAACTCCGGTTGTCGCCACCGGTGCTCCGCCCGCGGTCGCGGACCCGGTCGCCCTCGTTCTCGACGATGGCACGTTCTGCACCGCGCGAATTGGTGGCAGCTGGGGCTACCCAAAGACGAATCCGGACTACGTCGGCTTCTACATCTGCTCGGGAGGTGGCTTCAACGCCGTGTGGGCAGACCGCGGCACGACAAGCGGCATCACCAGATCGAGCACTGCCTGGACTGTCGAGGTCGGATCCGAATCTGGGCCTTTGACCACCCACACGGTCACCGTCGTCTACTACGTCGCAGCGGCTTAAGGAGCCAAACAGTGACGAAACCATCCAAAGAGCGTCGGTTCGAGCTGCAGCCGAACACGATTGCTCGGGCTCTCGGGTTCCTCTGCTTCGTCCCGATCGTCTACATTTTCAGCGTCGAAGGCTGGACGCGGACAACCGAATACGACCTTTCAACCGGCACCACCTCGACCAGTTCGACGTTGGGAGCGCAGATTGCGAAGGCCGCGATCTGGTTCGTGCTGCTCAGCATCTTCGGTGTCGTCGACTGGTACCTCACGAAGCGACAGGTTCAATGGCCGACCTCGATTCACGAGAAGCTCGCGAGCCGTGGTCTCCTGTCCGATGAGATGAGACCGTCCAAGCCTGTCGAAGGCGTTCCGCCGAGTCCGGTTGTCAACGTGACTCCGTTCGCGGCAGCGGTCATCGGTGCTGTTGTCTTTCTCGGACTCATGTTTGTCTATCCGAGCATGGCCTGGTTCTTGCTCTTCCTGGCCTGCATCTTTGCGGCCTTGAGGACTCGTGCACGTGCCTCTCGCTGGCCAATCTATGTTCGTGACTTCTTGGCAGCACTGCGTCTTACAGATCCCTCCGCGCTGGCGCCCGAGCCGAAAATCCATGTCCCGCCCACAGCCGCGCCGCTCGTGTCCAATGAACCTGCGACGAAGCGCGGAATTGTGTTGACGGCGGCCCGGATCGTTGCCCGCAATCCGGTCCTGATCGGATTCACCGGGCTCGTCTTTGTTGCCATTTTCGTGGTTGCGGTTCCGACGCTGTTCCTGACTAAGGCGATCGCCAGTGCGATGTTCGACAACCTCTTCGTTCAGCTCTTTGCAATGCTCGCGATATTTCCGCTGGTGATGGCCGTGCTGGTGCTCCCCGCCGATGTTCTGATCAACGGCGCGACGATCGCCGGAGTCGAGGACGCACTCCACAATCGTCGTGCCCGGCTGGGCGAGGTCTTCCGCACTGCCCGCAGTCGGTTCTTTCCATTGCTGCGCATGCACCTGGTGTTCTACGTCGTCGCCTTCGTTCCGGATGCAGTGATCGCATGGGTCCTGCTGCGGGGATTCGGCCCCGACGGAATGTACGTATCCGCGATTATCATGACCCCGCTCATGTTCGCGCTGGGCGTGCTTCTCGGGCTTTCGCCGCTCGCCCTGGTGATCGAGGGCCGTGGAGTCGTCGACTCTCTGAAGCGTTCGGTTGAGCTGACGAGACGAGCATTCTGGCGGGTGGTGGCGCTCCACCTCCTCTGGGTTGCACTGGTATTCGGCGGGCTGTGGCTCACGTCGGTACCCATCGTCATCGTCGCCGCGTCGCTCCCTAGCTTCTCGTTGTTGCTCTTCCCGGTGGTCATGGCGTACTTCGCAGTGGTCTTTCCGCTTTTCCGCGCGATGCAAGCGGCGTTGTTCTCTGACCTGAGCGTCCGAGAAGGGGGAGCGCCGCCGACTGCTTCGATCCCAGCTGAGGCGCGTTCCGCGCGGTTCGATCTCAGACCTCATCATGTCGTCCGGGTTCTTGCCGTCTGTACCGCCATCCCGGTGATATTCGGCCCGGATCGACTCCCGTGGATCGTGCTTCTCGGTGTCCTCGTTGGGGCGGACTTCCTCCTTCGTGCGACCGATCGACAGTGGTCCGGAAACACCGCACTTCTGCTGTCGGACTTGGGTTTTGCGCGGTTTGACACCAGTGCCGCGACTGCGCCGGAGGAAGTTGCTCAACCTGTTTCGCCCTGGGAGCCGGCTACTGCATCTGAGCGCGAGCTCGAGCCGAGCGTCCTCGACTCTGCCCCGGAGGCTGCGGTGGTCGACCACACGCTTCCGGACGAAGACACCAAACCCCGAAACAAGCCTCGCGTCTTTGCGGCAACTGAGAACGTACCGCCGGCGCCCGCACGCGACCCGGTCCAGACGGATCCGTGGGGCTCAATGCCGCCGATCACATCCCCGCCCGGGGCGGTCGGATCTGACCAGCGGTCCTGGACAGCTCCGGCCGCGACACGGGAACAGTTGCGGCGCGGGCGCCGGATTGGTTTGGCTGTCGTCGTTCTGCTTGTCTTGAGCGCCGCGGGCGGCGGTGGTTGGTGGTACTTCAGCCATCGGTTGGTCACCGACAACGAGACGATCACCTCGAATCAGCTCCGTGCGGCAATGCCAGACGAACCGGTGAGCCTGGGAACCATTTCCGCGACTGATGTGCTTTCGCGCGGAACTTTTGTCGCACCAAAGAACCTTGACGGCGGCAGTCGCGCGGCGGGATTTATCGACGTCGGTGACACGCTGGTGACGACCGCCTCCTATCCGGGTGACCGCCCCGCCGACCTCGCCGGCATCGACGCCAAGACCGGAAGTTTGACGTGGAAGATCGATCAATTCGGTTTCCGAATTGCATGTGCTGATGAAACTGCGGCCGGGCTTCTTCCGTGCTTCCACTCCAAGGGAGGAGTGGCTTCTGGCACGCCCTTCATCAGCGAAGTCGCGTTCATCGATCCGCACAGCGGGACGGTCGACCACACGCTCCCTGCTGAGGGTGTACTTGCGCTGGGAGTGATCGGCGATGACGTCGTCTCAGTCACTCAGGCGACGATTTCGCGTGGAACTGTAGATCGCCTGGACAGCGTATGGAAGGTCCAGCGCTCTTTCTCCGCCGCATGTGGCGGCCAAGGCACGCATTTGGAGTTCGCGCTGAACAAGGACTTCGTCGTGATCGGAACCGACTCCGGTCAATCTGTGCTGAAGGCCGCTGACGGGTCCCAGATCGTCGGTGATGCCAATGAGGTTGCGCTGTACCCAGGTAAGGGGTTTGTCTCGCTCGTCTGTCACCCGCGGGCGTCATCGGAAACGATTGTCGTTGACCGGACCGGTCAGCAGGTTCGGAGTTACGCGCGCGAAGGTGGCTACGGAGCGGTTGTAGCGCCCAGTGGCGTCGACGGTTACATATTCGACGGAGCCGCGTATGACTTCGCAACCGGTAATCAGTTGTGGTCAGTTCCGAGCGGAGGCGTGGCCGACGTGGTGGGTGACACCGCCGTCGTTCTCAGCGGCGATCAATTGGTCGCGAAAGACTTCAAGTCAGGAAGTACTCTGTGGCAGAAAACTTTCCAGCCCGAGCAGTTCTATCAGGTGCCGAGCGACTGGCTCACTGACGGTCACCGACTGATCTTCGGCATGGATGGTCAGGTGCGGGCCGTCAACCTGGAAACCGGGGCCACCGACTGGACTGTCTCGGCCAGCGGGAATGCCATGCGCGCGGGCAACGGATTCGCCATCATGTCGGATTCGACGCTCGATCTCTTCGGTGCGGGACAGTCAGTGGCACATGAATCCTCCACTGCTGCACCACCCACCGTCAGTTGGGACGCCAGTGCTGAGGGATACGGGCCCGTCAAGATCGGCATGACCGAGGACCAGGTGAGGGCGGTCGCCGACTCGCCGTCGAGTCAGGTGATGTCACACTGCACCTACATCACCTACAAGGCGCCCAACGGAGGCACGGCCACTGCGGTGATTCACGACCGTGAGAGCACCGTCGTACAAATTCAGGCCGCTGACTATGCCCGAACGGATCGCGGTGTCTACGCGGGATTCACCGAGGATCAGGTTCGAAGCGCATATTCGGACAAGACGGTCACTGTCATGAACACCCAGGCTGGCACTGCACTTGTTATCGGACACCGGCGTCCACGCCTCGACGGGAGCGCAGGCGCAACCGCCGAAATGGGTTTCACACTCGAAAATGGTGTGGTTGGGGCGCCACTTGTCCACGGGATTCCGGGGTTCGAAGTCTGCTCGGGGTGAGCGCGTGACTAGCCGACGATGCCAAGCACCCAGTCATTCGCGGCTTGGAGATCGATCTCGGACACAGAATCGAGGCATAGTCGTCCACCGCTGCCTGTCTCCACATTGATCACGCCGTGGACGATGCGTCCGCCTGTGCACCAGACGCCGCCCGCTCCCGGATGCGGTGACGAGTAGACGAACAGCCCGATTTCATCCGGAAGCACTTCGCCCGAATAGATTTCGTTCATCGCGCCGAGGATGCGGTCAGCCGTTGAACCCTCGCTTCGAAGGACGGTATGGACGCCGGCCGGGTTGATGACGCTAGCGTGCGTCTCTCCCAAGGCTGACAGCGCAAAATACGTGCCGTTTCCACGGAACCAGTTGATGTCATGCAGCGACGAGTAGTGCATGCCGATGCCTGCCGGTGATTCGGTGATTGCCGTGATCGCGTAAACGAGTTCGGAATCGATGGTGAGCGATTCGCCGGAAACGTCGGCAAGGCCGCGCACCGCGAGCGAGCGAGTTCCGCGGAGCGCGGCAATGAATCGCGCATCGGGGTCCCACGACACCGAAGGCAGCATTCCCGGCCAGGTCGCCCCCTGACAATGGGCGATTCCCAGTACCTCGTCGTCGGTCAGAAGTCGATGCTGCGAATAGCTCAGATCCATCTGAAGTCTTTCTTGAACGGTGCCTGCATCATCGACCAACCGGTATTCAGACCGATTTCAGCGAGTGGACCAATGCCTTCCGTGGCACCAGCGAACCCGGACATCAGGACATCGTGAGCGGTCCCTGTGAACGTGTCCCCGAGAGCGTTCAAACCACCGCCACCGTGGTATGTGTTGTTGACGGCCATCGCGTTGCCGGCATAGACCGCACCGATACCCCCTGCGATGATGAGTGCCGGAGCGGCGACGGGCGCGCCAGCGATCAGCGCGCCGACGGCTAGCGCCGCGCCGACGGCAACTCCGACTTGACCGATTGCCTTAAACGAGTCCGCGGAGATTGCTGCGAATTTGTCTTCGCCAGACAGATCAGGGCTCGCAAAGTCGTCGGCGATATCGAGTCCGGAGGAGACTCCCGGAATCTTCTCAACAATCGAGCGAACGACATTCCCGACCGCGGTGTCCTCGCCCCAATGTTTGAAGTCCTGATAGATCTCGTGCAGAGATCGACTGTGTGTCGCGCTCGCCCCACCGGCAGAGTCCGCGGCGCTCGCGTGGCGTTGTTCGGACTCGTTGTTCAGAGCAGACTGACCGAGGCCATCGATGTGCTGCTGAGCGGCGAGAAGCTCCTTCTTGTGCTGGGGCCACCACTCGTGCACAAAGCGCTTGGCGTCTGGTCCGTCCCAGACAGACGAGAGGTGGTTGACCGAAGACTCGATCGCCGCAATCGCCTTCGCGATGTCGGTCGCCCCGGCCTTGAGTTGCCGGCCCGCCTCGTGGACCTTCTCGACATCCATTCCCATTCGGGCCATGGAGAACTCCTCTACGACTTCGGACGCAGGTAGCCGAGCGGCTGGACGCCGGTGCCCTTTTCGCCGAAGTGGTGCTCACGGACCGTAGCCGGGTCATTGGCGTCGATGCCGTCCTGCCACGAGTAGTTCTGTTCGAGAACTTTGTACTCGCCGTTCTGGCCGACTTCGGTGATGACCGCGACGTGCCCGTATGTGCCTCCGCCATACACAATGACGTCCCCGGGCTGCGGCGCCCCCTGGCCATAGGGAATCCGGTCGTAGTACTTCTCAACGCCGTTCGAGCCGTACTTGTTGTAGATGTCCGACGCCGCGTTGCTGTTGGTCGCGATGTCGCCGTTCCCGACGACATCGTGGCTGTACTGGCGGAACACGTCGAAGCACTGGGCCCCATACGCGTGGTCGTAGTCGATCTGCTTGCCTTGCCAATCGGCGACGAATTTGTTGGCTGCTTCAGAATGTGCAGCCGCAGAAAGGGCTGCGCCGCCACCGACGATTGCCGGTGTGATGAGCGGCGCGATCCCCGCAGGTGGTGCGGTGGGTGCGGGACTCGGAGCCGTCGCACTGCCGCCGTCGGCCCCACTCGCCTGTCGCTGCTCCGACTCGTTGTTCAGGGCAGACTGCCCGAGACCGTCGATGTGGTGCTGCGCAGCAGTGAGAGACTTCTTGTGCTGCGGCCACCACTGGTGGATGAACCGCTGCGCGTCGGGTCCTTCCCAGATTCCCGCAAGTCGGCCTACCGTTGCCTCGATCTGTGCGATCGTGCGCGAGATTTCCTCGGCACCGGCCTTGAGCTGCCGGCCTGCCTCGTGAACCTTTTCGACGTCCATTCCCATGCGGGCCATGGCTTCACTCCTTCCGGTGCTAAGAATGGGCCTGCAAGGCAGGCCCATCAGATGACTTAGGCTTGCGACGCGGTCCGCTGAGCACTGGCGTTGTTCGTTGCGCTCTGGGCCAATCCGGTGATGGCCTCCTTGGCAGCCATGAGCGACTTCTTGTGCTGCGGCCAGAACTCGTTGACGAAGCGGGTGGCGTCGGGGCCCTCCCAGATGTGGGGGAGTCCGTTGACCACGCGATCGAGGTTCGAGATGGCGGTCTGAATCTGGGTCGCCTGGTCCCGGAGCTGCTTGGCGGCGCCTTCAACCTGGTCGACATCCATTCCCCAGCGTGCCATTGTGAATTCCTTTCGTTGGCTGCGAATTTCGCAGTTCTTTTGGTTGACCCCAAAGTTAGGGGAGTTGTTGAATTTCGGGAATGGGCAGATCTACCCACTGCCCTCGATTAATTCGAGTGAACGACACCGACCTCGTCTGCGGCGACGGCGACCTGCAGTTTCGTCGCCTTTCCGCGGTTGATGACGAACCCGCGCCCGGGCACCTGGTCTCGATTGTTCAACCGTCCGAGCGAGGTTTGCAGCAGGGTGTCACCCTCGATGTCGCGCGGCATGAGCAGGAGTCCTCGACGTGAAGACTTGAAAGCTGGTGCCAAATTCCATGCCTGCGTCCACGTCGAATACTCGCCTTCTCCAACCACGAAATGGTCGTTGTCAATCGAACGGGTGACGAGATTCGATACCGCGGATTCGGCGAGGGTGCCATCGAGACCGGGCAGATTCTCGATGATGAATGCGAATGACCCAGGCTCGGCCGAACCGGCCTCAATCGACTCCGTCAATTCCCGTGCCAGGCTGTCGACGGCGTCGGGTCCCTCCGCGACGTGTGTCCAAGCGAAGCGCGACGCGAGGCGAGTTGGCTTGGCAGCCAGCAGGACGAGCCTTCGATGCGGAGTTGCGCGTCGAATCGAGTGAGCCAGCGAATGCAGCGCCGTCGAGCGACCTGACCCGGGCGCACCGGCCACGAGAAACGCACCGTTGGCATGGAAGCCGACAGCGCTAAGGGTGTCGTGCCGCAGCCCGAGGGAGGGCAGCAGGGTGTCGCCGGTTTGCGACAGGACCGGAAGGTCGGGCAGCGCGACGAACTCCGGGAGCGATGCAACCTCGGGCGCCGGCATTGCGCCCTTGCGGCGCATGGCCGCCGCGAACGCTGCGATTTCGCGGCCCTGTACCGCAACGTTGGCGTCGCCACCCAATACCGAGAGCTGCACCTCGCAGCCATCGAGGACCCCGCGGCCGGGAGGCGAATTCGGATTGAGGATGTCGGATGCGACTCCCAGAGACATGTAGTCGTCGGCGCTTGCCATCCTCAGCACGATTCGGCGCTGCACGCTCGACCCCAGCGACGTCGGCAGAGCGGCAGGCCGGTCGGCGGTGACCACGACATGTACGCCAACCGCGCGCCCGTCGGCAGCGATCTGGCAGAACATCGTGAACCAGGGTGAAGCGAGCGAGTGCTCGTAGGCCTCGCGGAAGGCTCCGATGCCGTCGACAAGCACGACGATTCGAGGCTCGGTCGGCGCATTGGCGCGAGCGCGGTACTCGGTGATTGTGGACGACTGAGCTGCGGCGTAGCGGGTTGCGCGCTCATCGACTGTGGCAACGAGCTGCCGCATGAGCCGACTGAGGCGTTCCTCGTCGTCTCCGTCGATGATCGCTCCCACGTTCGGCAGGTCGGCGATGAGGCTCAGGCCTGCGGACGAGAAGTCGAGCCCGTAGCAATGCACCGGCCCACCGCGGAATGACGCGGCCGCTGCGATCGTAACTTGACGCAGCGCCGCTGATTTTCCGGATCCGCTCGCCCCGAAGATCACCATGTTGCCGTGCGTGTTTGGTTCCCAGAACCGGATCGGCTGGTGCTGATGCTCGGGTTCGTCACCGATGCCCAGAAGCAATGCGTCGTCGGTGCGCGACATCGTGATGAGATCGCGGTAGTCATAGGTGTTCTTCAGCTCGGGTAGCCACGGCTTCCGAGGCTCGGGGATGTTCGATTCGGTCGCAGCGGCCTTGATCGTCGAGACGACCCGCGCGATATCGTTGGGCCCCTTTCGAGCGTGGACATCTTCGAGTGCGGCGGGAACTTCCCAGGCCAGCGCCGCGCCGAAGCGCATCTCGTCGATCTGAATCGGGGGCGCCTCCGGCGTGCGACTGGTCCGGCCGCCTACATATCCCGTCTGGAACGTGGTCAGTCTGCCGGGACCCGTTTTGGCCACCGCGCGGCCCGGAATGTTCGGCGGAAAGTTCGCTGCGTCCGGTACTCCGATGACGTCCGTCGAGTCGTCCGTGTCGGCCATGCGGAGGGCGATGCGCAGGTTCGTATTCGCGCGCAGGTTGTCCTTGATGACGCCGGCGGGACGCTGGGTCGCCAGTACCAGGTGCAAACCGAGCGACCGACCGCGTTGCGCGACGTCGACGACACCATCGACGAACTCCGGGATCTCCTTGACCAGGGCTGCGAATTCATCGACGACGATCACCAGGCTCGGCGGACATTCCGGATCGCCGGTTCGCTCGAGCGAGATGAGGTCCTTCTTGCGCTTACGTTGGAGTAACCGTTCACGGAAGTGGATCTCGGCCCGCAACGATGTCAGAGCCCGCCGGACGAGGTATGTCGAAAGGTCGGTCACCAGACCGACGGTGTGCGGTAGGTCGATGCAGTCCGCGAACGCCGCTCCGCCCTTGTAGTCGACGAACAGAAACGTCACACGGTCCGGACTGTGGGCCCCGGCCATCGCAAGCACCCACGTCTGCAGGAACTCCGATTTACCCGAACCCGTGGTGCCGCCGACGAGTGCGTGAGGGCCCTGCTCGCGCAGATCAAGCGCGAGTGGTGTCGCTCCGGCCGACCCGATGACGGCCCGCAGATCGCTGTCCTTTCGACGAGGTATCGGCGGTCCGCTGCGATCGATGATCGACCCACCTTGCCGCCATCGATCGGCGACGACCGACGAGGCTTCGGACATCTCGATGCCGACCAGGTCCAGCCAGGAGATGCCTAGCGGGAGGTCGGACGAGTCCTCGATGACCAGGCCGGTATCGACGACGGGTGAGAGTTGCAATGCCGCGCGAAGTGCCTCTTCGGGTTGAACCGACACACATTGGGTTGGATAGGCGTGAAGGCCGTGCCGAACCTGTCCGACGGTGGCGCCGGCCGTGTCGGATACCAAAACGAACGTCCGGCACGCGGCTGGAAGAGCCTGCTCATGCGCGGCGACCCACAGGAGGTGGACGCCGACCTCAGGGCCGGTTTCAGCGAGTCGATTGAGGCGCGCGCGATCGACGGGAGTGTCGTCCTCGATCAAGACCACCACTGCCGGCAACGTCGGCGGCTTGTGCTGTGCGAGAACCGTGGCCCCGGCAAGGTCCGGAACCTCGCCGCGCGGTTCGGTCTGACGATGCTCCTCCGACCGCTTCGCGACGAGGTCTTCGAGTTCGGCGAGCAGTGCCAGTCCGGTGCCCTGGTTGTCCGCGAGATAGGCGCCTCGGAGCGGCGAATGAACCGACCCCACATGCGGCAGCCACTGGACCCATTCCCACGTCTGCTTCGACATAGGCGATGCGAGCACGGTGAGAGTCAACTCGGCGGGAGAGTGCAATGCGACGAGCTGCATCACCAGTCCGCGAGCGACGCCTTCGACCCGTCCGCGCGGACCTGCGACGCCGATGACGCCGGCCGTCCGGAAGTCGCCGATCTGCGGAACCGGCTCGATAATGCTCTTCTGTTTGACGAATTCAACTGCCCGAGAACGATATTCAGGGAGGCCGTCCTTGTCGAATTGGGTTTCGAAACGGCACAGTGAAGGCGCTGCGCCCATCCCGAGCCGGACGGTGAGGAACCCGTTGTGCTCCGGGCGATGAGTCCACAACATCGTGCCGAGTCGGTCCACGGCACTCATCGCATCGTCGACGGATGGGCTCTGAGAAGCCCGGACCGCGCGCTCGAGCTGTTGAGCGGCATTGACCTCCTCGACCAGCGCTTGCATGCCGGTTTCGAAGTTCGCCTTCTGCTGCTTGAGATTGCGTTTGGCCTCGTATCGCTGCTCGAAATACGTCGCGATCGCCATCAGCGGCATGAGCGCGATGAACAGCACGCTCACGAGGCTCCGACTGATGGCGAAAAACGCCGCTCCCATCACCAGTGGCATGAGCATCGACAGCCACGGAAAGCGTTGAATATGAGGATGTTTCGGCAGGTCCGGCGTCTGGAACGTGCGCTCGGGGAATCGTGCGACCACCCGTGGAGATCGGTTGAATTCGATCACCGGGCTTGTTGGAACCGCTGTTCCAGCCATGCGTGTCGATGTCAGGGTCAGATACGTGTCGCCGACCAGCACGAGGTCAGCAGATCCGACTGTTGCCCGTGCCACGCGGCGACCGCCGATGAGCACGCCGTTGACCGAGTTCTCATCGATGATCTCGATGCTCTCTCCAACGACGATTCGAGCATGTCGCTTGCTGACCAGTGGGTCGGTGAGGCGGACCTGGTTTTGGGCGGTGCGACCGATCGTGCTCACCCCGACCGGTAACGAAAACTGCCTTCCTTCATCCGGACCACCGACCACCCGCACGAGTGCGGCGGTCGGCCCGCCGGGTCCCGCGTCCAGCGCCTGGCTGCCGGTGAAGCGTTCGAGCGACACCACGGACCCCGAACGGACTCCAGCCTCGATGAGGTTCCGAGTCGGATCGAGCAGAGCACCGGCTTGCCGACCGCTGCGATCTTCGACGCGAAGTGTCAGGTTTTCCGGCGCGGCAGCCCCAGCGCGTGCGGGATCAGCTGAGTACAACGCGGCTGCGAGGTCCGAAACGAGCGCAGTCGCATCGACGGTCACGCCGATGTCGCTCGAACGCCCCTGCGGACGCTTGAGAGTCAATTTGAGGTGCATCGCCTATCCTTCGGCGTCCGGCGGGGCGTCGAGCAGTGGGAGATCAGCTTTGGTGATGGTGCGGGTCGCCATCGCGTACTCGACGAGCCGGGCCTTGCGGTTCAGAGCGACCTGACCGTCGCCACCGCGCAAACCGGTGACGCCGATGCGGTCGTATTTGTCGCAGACGTTGTCGAGCTTGCGATTGAACTTCGTGATGCTCCATCCCAGTCGCGCGGCTGCCTGCGCCGAGGACGGAATCCGGCTCTGACCAGTACCTTCGCGTGCCAGAAGAGGCTCGGCGAGGGCCACGATCAAGGCCCGTTGCGACGCGGTCAGGGGCATGTCGCCAAGCGTTGCGTCGTTGGTGATCGTTGGTGGTCCGTCGCTGACGGAGGCTCCCGACGAGAACGCGGGTGCATCGATCAGGACGCTGAATTCGTACGTGACGGGTCCGGCCGAGAAGACGACAGTCGTGTCGCCGAAGACCAGTGGTATCCGCGATCCCGCAGCGAGCCACGCCTGCGTTCCGCTGGCGGCGGACACCGTCGCAGACAGCCGTGTGCCCTCGTTGATGAGCCACCAGAAGTCGTGTTCGTGTGCGACGACCAGAAATCGTCGGTGCAGGTATGGGTTGTCATCGATCTCCAGGTCGCCCTCACGGCCGATGACGAACTGGCCGCCCGGCTCCAGAGTGGTGTATTCGCCGCAGAATTCGATGCGCAGCCGGGTCACGGGAAGCACGCTTCGGTTTGGGCCGACGCGCGCCCGGTGTCGCGCACCAAAGACACCGCGATACACGTACGACCCGGAGCGGCGGGCACGGTGACCGTCGTCGCCGACGTCTCCGAGGGCTGTTCGTCCCGTCCGGTCTGGGTTTGAATCCAGCGGTACGAGTCGCCCGGTTCCGGGTTGCGGTTCTCCCAGACGAAGACGATTCCGCCGTCGCCCTCGTGACCGGTCAGTGCGCTCACGGGAGGTACGACCCGGGTGGGCTCTTGGGTCGGCAGCGCGGAACGCAATGAACTCGGTGCTTCCTCGGTCGCTGGCGAGTGCCAGACGGCGAAGCCGATGACTCCGCCAACCGCGAGAACGACCACGGCTGCGACAACGGCGATCCAGTTGCGGCGCTGAGGTTCGTCGGACACCGTGGGCATGTTGATCTGGTCGCGATTCCGGGTCGCGGTCAGCTCGACCGGGTCCGGAGTGCGGACGGGTTTCGGTGATTCGAACTGTCGAACGCCCTCGGTGACCCTGGGTGCCTCGAACGACCGGCGCGGCGGTGACACCGCGTGTGGTCGAACACTGCGGACGGACATTCGGGTGCCGTCGCCGTCGTCGTCGTGCGCCGGCTCGGGTGCCGCGGGCTCCTCTGGAGAACGCACCAAAAGGGGAGTCTCGGCGTATCCAAGGGATACCTGCTCGCTCTGCAGCATCCGCGCGAACATCGCGGCTGATTGAATTCGCGCCTTCGTCGACTTGGCCATACCGGCGGCGAGAACGCGCTCGACCGAGGCGGGAAGGTCAGGGCGTCCTGTTGGCTGCAACGTCGCATTGCAGATGCGATCGATCAGGGCAGCTTCGGAGTTGTCACCACCGGGGATCTCGAACGGCGATCGACCCGCAAGGAGCGAGTAGAGCATCGCGGCAAGTCCCCACACGTCCGAGGCTTGGCTCGTCGCCTCTTCGTCGGCAAAGATCTCGGGCGGCGCCCACGGCACGGATACGCCCGTGACCTGCTGGAATCCGGCGTCTCGAAGGCGCGCGATACCGAAGTCGGCAAGCACGGGATGTCCGTACTCGGTGAAGAGGATGTTCGCCGGCTTGATGTCGAGGTGCAGGATGCCCGACATATGTGCCGTTTCGAGCGCGCCCGCGATCTCGACGCCGATCCGGAGAACCTCCGCAACACGAAGTCGCTCACTGCGGAAGCGCTTGCCCAGATTCGCCCCGGGGCATAGCTCCATGACCAAATAGGGGCGCCCGTCGCCGGCGATTCCCTGGTTGTAGAGCGTGACGATCGACGGGTGGTTGGACAGTCGGCCCATGAGCCGAAGCTCCGACTCGAAGCGATCGCGAACGTCGCGGGTGAGTGCGGATTCGTGCAGGACTTTGACCGCGACCGATCGCTGTGTGGCGTTCTCGGTGTACCGGAAAACGTCCGCGTACCCGCCCCTGCCGAGCAGGCCGAGGTGCTCGTAGCCCGGGATGGCCGGTGGCGTCGAAACAGCGTTGGTCACGGCACATCCTCCACATGCAGCAAGACGCCTTCTCCGAGATCAAGGGAATCACCGGCGGTGAGGAGAACCGGGGTGCTGGCCGGAATCCGTTCCGGTGCGCGGCCACCCCGCAGCAGGTAGGTGCCATTGGTCGACTGGAGATCCACGGCCAACACATGCCAGCCATCAACGCGAATCGCCAGGTGGGCTCGAGAGATCTCGCGCTCCGGACTGGGCACCGTTACAAAGCGCGTGAACTGCGGTTCGGTGACTTCCTTGGCGTCCGGCCGCGAGCCGACGATCACGGTCTGGTCCAAGGGGATCTGCAAGCCCGTCGACGTCCGGAGGGTGCCGACGACCGGGCGGCTGATGTGCCGGGCCGGCGAGTCGAGCGGCGCCTGGCACGTACGGCAGGTCGCGAAATGCGGCGGGTTCGAATGGTTCAGAGCGCACACCAGGGCAAGTACTGACCTCCCATCGGGCGCGGGCGCTGGCGGTGCTGGAGCAGTCGGTGCGGGTGTCCACATCCGGGTGTTGCCGAAGTGGTCGGACTGAGGCGTGTCGACGAACGGAACAGGTTCGACCTGCGGCTCGGGCCGCGATGGCTGGGAAATCTGTGCGGTCACGGGGGCGGCGACGGGCGGCGCAGTCGTGTCCTCCCAGACGAAGTCATAGCCGCGTCCGACCTCTGGCGCGGGCACGTTCATGCCGGTGCGCCACTCGGCAGTCTGTGCCACCGATACCTCACGAACCTCGCGTTCCTCAGCAGCCGGTACGGCCTCGGGTTCCTGCACTGGCGGTGGCATGTCGAAGGGATCAGACTGCTGCTGCTCGGGTTCCGGTGGTGGCATGCCGAACGGATCGAACTCGGGCTCGGGCAGGGGTGCTGGTTGCGGCTCGGGTACCGGGACTTCGGGAGCAGTCATGGCGCGCTCGGCCACTGGGTCGGTGAGTGCCGACCGCGTGACGACGAGAGTCAGCGAATTCGCCAGAACCACGCCAGACGTGATGGGCAGCGATGGACGTCCGGCGCCGTGCGGGTTGTTTCTCATCTCGATGCCGACGGGTCGGTCGATCCGCGTGGGCGAGGACGTCTCGGAAACGGTCGTCGTCGACTCCTCCGACATCACCATGACCGTGGCGGTGCCGCGAACGATGACTTCGGCGACGTCGTTCGTCACGGTCACGATTGCGAGGGGAGCGCTGGTCAGCTCAGCGACTTCGCTGGCGGGCATCCCGGATTCGAGCGCGTGGAACAGGCTTGGGGCGAGCGAAGGTTCGGCGCGACCGCACAGCATGACCGCCGCCGAGGTCGCCACCGCAGTCGGCCAGGGGCCAGGTTGATACGCATGGGTCGTCATGCGTCCCCTCGGGTGCGGACAACGCGGAATTGTCGGGCCCCCATGTGGACGGTTCCGCCCTCAGGTATGAGCACGCCCTTCCAGGGTTCGATCGTGGTGAACACGCCGTGGATCTCCACCGTCGATCCGTTCGTCGACCCCCGGTCGCGGACCCACACTCCGTCGCGGACCGAGAATTCGAGATGAGTCTTCGACAGTGACCACGAGTCGTCGGCCAGGCGAACAAGTTGGCCGATGGTCTCTCCCGGGCGGGGCTCAGGGTCCCGGCCGATGAGTCCAGAGCCGTCAATCGGTAGGTGCAAGCCCTCGTCGAATTCCAGGGTCCACTCGGTGACGGGCTTCGCTGGGGTGCGGGGTTCTACAACTCTGGTGGACTCGGCTGGGGCGGGAGTCGGCGGTACGACGACAGTCGGCGCGGCTGGTGCGGGAGCGGGTGGTACGACGACAGTTGGGACCTCGACGACCGGCGGCGGCACGATGGGCGCGTGCGGGGGCGGCGGCGGAGTCGGCGCGACGATGGTCGGCGGGCTGACCTGGATCGGCGCCGGGGGAGGGACTACTTCCTGGGTTGCTCGAACCTGGGTTTGATCTTCGATGTCGACACCACTCGAACGCATCTCCGGAAGGAGTTCGACGCTCGGGCCCGGAACCGATTGGGCCGGTGCCGACCGTGCGTTCTTGATCCGTTCGAGGACCTCCAGGGCGAGCGACTCATCGGGCTCGTGACGCACGAAACTGGCACGCTCGTACCATCCACGCCGCTGTTTGTTGAACAGTACGGACCACGCGCCCAAGAAGAGAACCAGGTTCATGACCTCGAGCAACGCCACACGGCGAACGACGCGCGCGGCGGATTCTTCGCGGTCGAAGACTGTTCGGAAGCCGAGGAGCCGCTTCCCGACGGTCAAGCCCGTGAAATGCGTCCACAAGGTCGCGATGGCGAGGTAGACCAGTCCGACCGCAGTCCATACCGTCGGTATCCAACCGGTGTCACCGCCGAACGCATCCCACAACGGCCAGATCACCAGGACGAACACGACCAGGTGATCGATGACCGATGCCAACAACCGGTACGGCAGAACGCGTGGTTCGCGCGGCTTTTTGTCGGTTGCGACGGGCGGTACAGGCGGAGCCGGAATGGAACGCGCGGCTACATCCATCGAGCCGCCGCACGCGTGGCAATACGGCGACGAGCCGACGCTTTGCGTTCCGCAGTGCGGGCACGCGACGATCGGCGGCGTCACCGGACCCACTTCCTCGACGAGGCGCGGACAGTTCCGATCGTGGGCAGCGACAGCTTGCTCCGGATCTCGCGGACTGGGTTCAGCCCCGACAACAGCGAGCGGAAGTTCAGTACGCCCCGCCACCACACCGATGGCTTCACTCCGGCGCGGATCTCCGCGAGTCGTTCATCGATGTGGCCCCAGTAGCGGTCGGCGTCTTCGTCGGTCGCGGGGCCAGGACTGAACACGGTGGCGTCGGCGCCGGTCGCCAGTGCAGTCAAATCCGTACTCGAGTACCGGGTGCTGGTCGCGGTGGCCATTTCCAACCGGGTTAACGACGCCGGCAACGCAACGCCGAGGTCGATCGCAGTGTCCGCGAATTCCTGCCAACCGGCGGCGACCCGCGCGGACGCATCGGTCAGCGCGCGGCGATCGCGTCGCCGTCGCCATTTCAGTGCGACGATCACGACAAATGGAAGTGCGAGCAGCAGTAGCAATCCGATTGCCTGTGCGAGCACGATGACGACATTCAGCAAGCCCACGAGAAGCCACAGCCAACTGTTGTCGTTCGTACCGTCGTCGGGATTGGTGGTGACGCCCAGCTGAACCCGATCCTGCGGGGGCTGCGGCGGTTCCGCGACGAGCGGATCGCTGCTCGTTTTGGGCTTGGGAGCTTGTTGCTGCGGTAGTTTGTCGCGCGGCGGAGTCGGGTCGAAGGGCACCCAGCCGACTCCCTTGAATGCGATTTCCACCCAGGCCCGCACGTCGTCGCCGGTGATGTTGTCGCGGCCGGCGGGCATCTGGAAACCAGTGACGACTCGTGCGGGCATTCCCATCGACTGGGCCATGAGCGCCATCGCCACCGCGTACTGCTCATCGTTGCCGATCATCTGATCGCCTGACAGCAGCACCGAAATACGGTCGGAGTTGTGGCCGGCGCGCGAGCGAACCTGGCCTTGCAGGCCGTCGCTGTAGAAGCCCTCGCGGTGGAGGTACGCCTCTAAGGCGCGAGCGCGTTGAATCGGCGTGGTCGCTGTACCGACAGCCTTGTTCGCGACGGTTGCGACCTCTGGCGGCACGCTTTCCGGCGTGGGGACGGTGAGTGCGGCGAAGCCCGTCGACGCGAGATCGCTATCGGAGACGACCTTCGGGCTGTCGGCGGTCAGGATCACGACGTCCCCGCGTCCGAGCCCGGCTGTCGACATCGCGGTCCACGATGCGGGGTTGTAGAACAGACCGTTCTCGATGTCGGTCGCGCGCGGACTTTCGAACTGCACGGAGACAACGGGTCCCGGCGAGGGAATCCACACACCTTCGTATTCGACGTCTTCGATACGAATCAGGACCGGGTTGCCGACGGCGAATCCGAGGGCATCATGGCTGGCACTGGAGTCTGCCTGTGCGAGCCTGCCGAAGACACCGGAGTCTGAGTCGCGACTCGACGCCGCTGCGACGTTGTAGACCTGACCATCGAAGCGGTCCATCGCGGCGATGCGCAGCCGAGTCCCCGGTGCCATGCCGGTGACCTTCATCAGTGTCGTGGAGCGGAAGTCCTTGAGATAGTGCCGGAACGACGCGAGCGGAGTGACGTATTCATTGGTGTGGACCGGAGGCACGATGTGGTCGCGCAGCAGTGCGCGGTCGTCGCCAGTGAGCTGCGGCGCGACGGCGGCACCGCACGCGGCCGAGCCGACGAGGATGACGCCGGCAAGGGCGAGTCGCATGCCGTTTGCGCCGGTCCTGGCCACCTGGCTGGCCCGGTGCGCGGACAGCCACCCAACCGACACCACCAAGAATCCGCCGCCCAAAACCACCGGATACCAGGTGTTCCGGGTACCGAACGCGATGGCGGTGAGCAGTGGGGCGATGGCCGGGATCAGTGCGATCGCCCGGGCACCTTGAGGTGACGGCCAGCGCAGACGGAGCGCCAATGATCCGGCGATGAAGGCCGAGATGATCGCCGTGATGTACGGAACGGTGAGTAGCCCGGCTTCCGCATGAACCGGAGGGTTGACCGTGAGCAACTGCTTCCATGACTTGACCACGGCGACGCAGAATTCGGTGAGGCCCTGACGGGTTGCCACGGCACCAACCAGCAGGAGAACCAGCGCGAATATGGCGACACTCGGCAGTGCGCTGATTCGTGCGACCCGGCTCAACATCACCACACCGAGTCCGGCAAGCGTTCCGGCAGTGACGGCAATGAGGTAGCCCGAACCGGTGAAGACCGTCGCGAAGCCGAGTCCACCGATGAACAGAAGCACCGCGACGGGAGCCAGGTCGGCCAGGTCACGACGAATCGATGGGGTGCTCATTGTGCGGCCACCGATCGGACGCCGCGCATAGCGCGCGGGAATTCAGCCAGCGTCCCGACCGAGAGGAGTGGGAGTGTTCCCATCCGCCGACTCTCGGGCCGGACGCCCGGACGCGCCGAAACCGCAATGGTGAAGACGCCGAGCGGAAGTCGAGATTGTGCAGCCTTCAGCGTTGCGGCCTCGACGGTCGAACCGCACAGGAGCGCGATGATCGTGGCGCTCGGAGCCTGCGAGGCGACGTCGGCGGCGAGATCGACGATCGACTGCTTGGATTCCGCGATGTTCACCGCGGCCAATTGGTCGAGCAGAGTGTTGCGCGACGTGGTGCGGAGGCCGCGGTCGTGAGTGAGCACCGTCAGGTCGCGTCCGTGCGCCAGAGCGTGGAGTCCCAGCGTGCCCGCGACGGACACCGCGAGTTCGAACTCGTCCTCGTTCGCGTATTCGTTTGTGCTGGTAGACAGCGCGACGGCGAGATGCCACCGCCGGGTTTCCTCGTGTTGCCGCACCATCATCCGGCCGAGGCGGGCAGTCGACTTCCAGTGGACTGCGCGCCGGTCGTCTCCGGGGATGTAGTCGCGAAGTGCGTGGAAAGCGACGTCGGAATCCGAAAGCTGCGGCACCGGCTGCCCGTCGAGGTCGCGGAGAAGTCCGGCGGTCACGTTGTCGAGGCGGATTGTGCGGGGATGAACGAACAGATCTGTCGCTGAACCCCACGGCTGCTCGTGTGCGAAGACCCCGATGGGGTCGCCCTGCACTGAGCGTGCCGGGCCGACGGGGTAGACGCCGCGTCGGTCCGTCGGGATAGTCAGCGACTCCTCGAAGTGTGCACCTGGCGACAGTCGCGGAACGACGAACTCGGTGGTGTTGGTGCCCACTGGCAATTCGATGCGGCTTGGCATCACCATTCGCGATCGGCGGTTGGTGACGATGAGCGCGGCGGAGGCCGTGTCACCGACGACAACGCGATTTCGCGGCAGCTTCACCTCGACATCGACGTTGTGTCGACCGAGTAGGAACAGCCCGCAAATCACCAGACAAAACAGTGCGCCGATTCCCAGAACGGTGAGTTCGACCCAATCGAGGACGAAGCCGGCCGCGATTCCGAACGCGGCAAAGCAGGTGACAACCACCGAAATCGGGGTGATGACTTCGGTGATGTCCTTGCCCAGCTGCAGAAGGCGTTTCATCAGAGCGACGTACGCTCTTTCGGCGCTGGAATCTCCGACAGCGCCTTACCAAGCACGGACTGCTCGGTGACACCGTCGAATTCGGCCTCCGGGTGCAGGATCAGGCGGTGTGCCCACACTGGCCCGACGAGGTCCTTGACGTCGTCCGGAGTGAGGTAGTGACGCCCCTGCGCGGCGGCCCACACGCGAGCTGCGCGAATGATCGCGACGCATCCGCGCACGCTGACGCCGACGCGCGTCTCGGCGCTGCTTCGGGTGGCCTCCGCCAAGCGGGCCGTGTACTCCAGCACTGCGGTTTCGAGGTGCACTGTCGCGGCGAGGTCGGCCATCTTGGCAATCTCGGCACCGGTGATGACCGGCCGGATCGTCGAGGACCGGTCCCGGATTGCGGCGCCTGACAGGATGTCGACGGTCGTCGCGATGTCGGGGTAGCCAAGCGAGGTCTTGATCAGGAAGCGGTCGAGCTGGGCTTCGGGAAGGGGATAGGTTCCGGCCTGCTCGATCGGGTTCTGCGTCGCGATGACCATGAACGGTCGACCGACGCCGTGTGCCGTGCCGTCGACGGTGACGTGCGACTCTTCCATGACCTCGAGCAGTGCGGACTGCGTCTTCGGCGATGCGCGGTTGATTTCGTCGGCGAGAACGATCGACGCGAAGATCGGCCCCTTGTGGAAGCTGAATTCACCGTTCTTCTGGTTGTAGATCTCCGTGCCGGTGACGTCACTCGGGAGCAGGTCCGGGGTGAACTGAATCCGGTTGTGCGTGCTGTCAACCGTCGCGGCGAGTGCGCGCGCAAGTAGCGTCTTACCGGTGCCTGGGGTGTCCTCGAGCAGGACGTGCCCGTCGGCCAGCAGTGCCGTGAGCACGAGCCGAACTGTCTGCGGCTTGCCGAGCACCGCGGCGCCGATGTTCGAGACGAGTTTGTCGAACGTGGCAGCGAACCAGGCGGCCTGGTCGGTGGTCATCGTCATGAGCGAGGTCCTCTCATTGAAAAGTTGGTCAGCACGCCGGCATCCCGCTGGGAACTGACGTGCCGAGAGTCGAGTAGTCACCGGCGACCCATTGGCCCGCCCAGCTGCCCGTTGCCATGTGGAACCAGCGGGTAACGCCGAAGTGTGGGCTTCCACCGCCGTAGTAGCAGTCCACTTGCATGCTGTAGCCCTTGTTCATGTAGCCCGACGGGCAGGAGCCGCCGACGGTCGTGTGCGTCGGACCGCTGGACATGCTCGGCTCCGGGCAGCTCTGGTCGGTCGTCGTCAACGTCGGCATCGGTCCGGAAGTAGCCTGTCCGGTCGAATCCACGCACGTGTTCTGGTCGTCGCAGACATGAATCTTGAGCGAGTGGGACTGGCTGTAACCGCTGCCGCCGGTGTAGCTGCCGTTGTTTGCGACGCCGGTACTGTCGAATGTGACGGTCACCGAGCTGATCGGTCGGCCGTTTTGCATGTGCGAGCTGTCAGAGTCCCAGGTGAAGTTGACTGCAGTACCAGCCGCGGAGCCGCTGATCGCCGGCGCCTTCGGCGGCCCGAACGGCGTCACTGCACTCGACGTCCCACCATCAGGTCCCGGACCAGCGGCATTCACACCGCGGACCTTGAACGTGTACGAAGTGCCGTTGGTCAACCCGGACACGGTTCCACCCGACGACGTTCCGCTGAACGCGGAGTACGCGCCGCCGTTCATCGAGACCTCGTACGAGGTGATCGGGCTGCCATTGTCGTTCGGAGCGCTGTAGGACAGCGTCACTTGGCCGTCGCCAGCGGTTGCGCTGACCGACGTGACGGCATCCGGCAGACCGAACGGCGTCACCGAATTCGACGGAGAGCTCGGGCTCGAGGTTCCGACCTTGTTCGTCGCGGTCACCGTGAACGTGTACGCGGTGGACTTGTTCAGACTCGTGAACGTCGCCGATGTCGCGCTGACCTGCTGCGATGACCCCCCAGGGCTCGCGGTCACCGTGTACGACGTGATGTCCGCGCCGTTGCTGTTCGGCGCCGCCCACGACACGTCGATCGTGCCGCCGTTCACGACGGACGTCGAACGCGCTGCCGTCGGAGCGGCCGGGGTCGCCGGCTTTCCGGCCGGTGTTGCCGCGGCCGAGGACGGACTCCAGTTGGACGGGTCCGGCGCACCGTTCTTCGCTTGGACTTGGAACGTGTACGGAACGCCGTTCTCGAGTCCGGTCCAGTTGTACGACGTGCCGGTCAGGCCCGTCTTCTGCGATCCGCCGCTCGGGGGAGCAGGGGAGATCTGCAGCGTGTACGACGTGATCGGCGTGCCGGTGTTGTTCGGTGGCGACCAGTTCACCTGGACTGACGCGTCACCCGCGGTGACGGTGGGCGCCGCCGGAGTATCCGGCTTGCCGTCGGGCGTGGCCGAAGCCGACGATGCCGATGGCGCGGATTCGCCGACCGCGTTCACGGCCGTCACGGTGAACGTGTAGGCCTGCCCGTTCGTCAGGCCGGTGAGCGAGCACGTCGTCTGCGGGCAGTCCTGCGAGAATCCGCCGCTTCCGGAGACCTTGTAGCTCGTGATGGGGGCGCCGTTATCGGCCGGTGCCGACCAGGTCAGCACGATGGTCTGCGACTGCACGGACTGGACTCGCGGCGTGCCCGGTGTGGCCGGCTTGTCGCGGACGGTCACGGTGATCGTGCCGGTCGCCTGCCGCGCGGGGTCGCCGGTCGCGTCAGCGATTCGGTAGTTGACCGTCATATTGCCGATGAAGCCGGCCGCGGGCGTCACCGCGACCTGAGAGCCATTGACGTTCGCGGTTCCGTTCCCCGACGCGACGGATGCCGACAGGACCGTCAGCGATTTGTCGGGGAAGGGGTTGAAGTCGTTGGCGAGGACGTCAACGTTCGACGTCGAGCCCGCCTTGCCGTCGGTCACCTCGTCTGGATTCGCCTGCGGCCGTGGGCGGTTGCTCGACGACACTCGAACCACGACGTTGCCGGGAACGGGATCGGTCTTCCCGTCGGTTGCGGTGACCGGAACCGAAAGCTCAGTGCCGATCTGCGCGCCGTTCGCGGTCAAGACCAACTCGGAGCCGTTCAGATTGGCGCTGATGCCGGAGGGGACCGCACCCACATCGAACGTCACGTTGTCGCCGTCGGCGTCCTTGGCCAAAGCGGCGAGGTCGACCGTTGCCGGGTCGCCTTGCGACAGTTCGACCGTGGTGCCGGTGAAGGTCGGCTGCTGGTTCTCCGTGGCCATGCATTTGATCGGCACGGTCAGCGTCGACACCTTGCCCGACGCATCCTCAGGGCCTGTTCCGTCGGTGACCTCGAACGTCAAGCCCGCTTCACCCACGTACTTCGGAGCACAGTGGAAGGACAGCGCCGTGGCGCTCGAGACGAGCGAAGCTCCGTCCGAATGCAGCGCGGTGACCTTCTGTTCCGTCGTCAGACGAGGCGAGTGGCCAGACCGAACAACGACGAGATCGTCGAGGTCGAACGTCTTCGTTGAGTTGTTGGGAATCTCGACCGGTTGGCGGCTCTTGAGCGTCGGGCCGACGGACGTCTTGCCGGGCACATGGATGAACGCCGAACTCTTGAGCCCGTCGCTGTCCGTGTCGGTGTAGAGCAGAACCTGCGGATCATCGGCGACCGTGACCTCGGCGACGCCGTCGGAAATGTCCTTGACGAGACCGTCAACCGACGTCACGTCGAGTTTCGCAACCGAGCCGTCCGGGTCGGCGTCGTTCTCGAGCAGCTTCACGTCGACGGTGTCGCGGAGTTTGCCGTTGTCGACGAGGTCGGCGATGGAAACGAAGTCATCGATCGCCACTGGTGCCGCGAGCGGTGCGTTCGGGTCCACGGTCACCGCGACGGAGGCGCGTCCACGTGCGCCGCGGTCGTCGATGATGTTGTACGTGAAGGTGTACGTGCCGGGCTTGCTGGGCGTCGTCACGTTGATGTTCGAACCGTGCACTTCGGCAGCCAGATCCTTGGCGCCGGGCTCGCCGCCCAGTGGTTCGGCAGCCAGCTTGATTCGGTCGCCGTCGGGGTCGGTGTCATTCGCCAACACCGGGATCGTCACCGCGCGATCGGGACGTGCGCTCACGCGATCGTCGACGGCGTTCGGGAGCTGGTTCTGCGCGTTCCGAGGCGCAATTCCGATGTCGACGTGTCCCGTCGCCGGCCGTCCGAGGCGATCCTCAACGGTGTAGTCGAAGCCGTCCGTACCGGTGGAATCAGCAAGCGCGGTGTAGTCCACCCAGCCGTTGCCGACCTTGGCGATGACACCCTTCTGCGGCGCGCCGGACGTGCCGGTCAGCGTCACCGAGTCGCCGTCGGGGTCAATTCCGTTCGTGTCGATCGGGATGCGAACGGTCGATCCGGAAAGCGCGCGAGCAGTGACCGTCGGCGGCTTCGGAGCCGAATTCGACGCGTCGTCTCGCGCCAAAACGTTGACCGTGACCTGCGCCGATGACGTCTGACCGCGGCTGTCGACGATCGTGTAGACCGCGTTGTAGGTGCCGGGTGTCTCGCCGGCCCGGACCCGAATCTGGTCATTGGACACGAACAGGAATCCGCCGGTGCCGGGCATCTCCTCGGCGAGCTTCGGCTGAAGGTGGAACTCGTCGCCGTCTGGGTGGTTGTCGTTCGCGAGCACGTCAACGGTCGCCACGTCCTTGACGCGCACGTTGACGGTGTCGGCCTGCGCGACCGGTGGTCGCGGATTGACCGCAGGTGCGAGCGGAACGACGTCCACGGCGCCGACCGCAGACGCGGAACCATTCGAAACGGTGTAGTTCACCGTGATCGGATCGCTGAAGCCCGAGGAGTCGCTGATTCGAAGAACGCGGTGGTCGACGACGGCGACGCTGATTCCCGAGTTGGGCGGAATCTGGATCGACTGAACGACGAGCACGCGCTCGTTCGGGTCGCTGTCGTTCGCGAGTACGTCGACAAGCGTCTGATGACCGGCCGAGAGAAGTGCCACGTCGTTCGCGGCAGCCGGAGGAAGCGACTCGTCCTGTGGCTCGATTACGTCGACTCGGATGAGCCCTTGAGCGGTGTTCGGGCCGTCGGTGACGGTGTACGAGGTGTAGAAGATTCCCGGGTGACTGCCGGCGACCTTCACGTCTCCGGTGGAGAAGTCCGGCGTCAGCGACAGGTCGGGGACTTCGCCGACCTTGGCGAGGCGGAGTTGGCCTTCGCCGGGATCGGAGTCGTTCGCCAGCGGCCGGAGCGTCGCGACCTTGCCCACAGCCACGGTGACGTGGTCGGCATTGGGCACGGGAAGAACCTGATCAGCCGGCTTGACGTTGACGTTGATGACGCCCGTGGTGGTCTTCCGCCCGTCCGACATCGTGACCCGGACCTGACGTAGGCCAGGGTTGTTCGACGTGTCGGTGAAGCTGAACAGACCATTTGCCAGCAGCTGAACGTCATCGCCGTCAGATGCGGCACCGACTCCGATGACCGAGTCGCCATCGGGGTCTTTCCACTCGTTGAGGGCGTTGTAGCGGATGGTCTTTCCAGCGGCGACGACCAGTTCGGGAATTCGTTTCTGGGTCGGCGGATCGTTCTGATCGGGCGTCCGAACCGCCACGGTCGCATGGGCGGTCGCAGTTCCGCCGAGGCCGTCGCTGACTTCGTAGTCGAACGTTCGCTCGCCGGTCGCATCCGCCGGAAGCGTGATTTGCAGCGCTGATCCGCCGCGTGCGACACCCACCGAGGGATCTGGAGACAGCGGTCGAACCGTGAGGACGTCGCCGTCCGGGTCGGAGTCGTTGTCGAGAACGGTGAGCATGGTCGTTCGTCCGGGTCGTGCACCGAACTGGTCATCCTGAGCGACCGGGGGGCGGTTCTGGTTCTGCCGTTCCGGAGTCGTCCATGCATCGCTACGACGCAGGCTTTGCTCGTCGTGTTCGTCGGTCTGCATGTCCGGCGGAATGACGTCCTGCCAGTTGTCGACGAGCTTGAGATTGTCCTTCGGAACCCACAGCTCACCGGCGATGCCATTGAGGACCACGAGCTGTCGATTGACGCGGAACGTGGGCGGGTCGGTCGAGGTCAGCGCGGCCGTCGCCGGACCCATGTTCTGAAAGTCCTCGCCGCACTGGCGAACATAGGTCCCGGTCGTCCACGCAGCGTGAACGCAGCCGGAGACGACCGCCGGACGGGCGGGGTGACTTCCGGCGCCCTCGACCTCGCGAACCTCTGCCTTTGATCCGTCGAGAGGCTGTTCTACAAGGTGGGTGTCGGTCGCGTAGACGATCTTGTCGTCGTCGCTGGAGAGTTGCAGTGCAATGTTCGCCGGGTCTGCGTTGCCGGTGTCGAAAGCGTGCGAGGCGGTGAGGACTCGACCCTTGGTTGCGTCGAGCAGGGCTGTTTCCGAGCCGACGGCCGCAATCTGAAGCCGGTCTCCGGCTTCGACTCCGTCAAGGCTCGAGTGGTCGCCTTCTTGGACGGATCCGGACTCGTCGACTGTCCAGCTGATGAGCTCGTGGCTCTTGGTGGAGAAAGCGCGGACCGATCCGTCGGGACCGACGGTGACAACTGAGCCGGGCCCGAGTTCTGCGGTCGGCGTCGCGCCCGACGCAATGCCCTCAGGTGCTGCGGCGCGCGAGATTCGCAGTTGTCCTTTGGCCGCGTCGATGCTGGCGAGCACGCCACCACCGAGTGAGACCGACGAACCCGCGACCAATGTGACGGGGTCGGCGGTCTGCATCATTGCGCCGTCGAGCCGCGAAAGGGAGTTGTCGGTGACCAGGAAGGCGTTATCGCCTTCTTGGACGACGTCGAACGCCGCGCCCTTTGCCTTGACGGCGCCCGTGAGTTCAGCGATTTGCGGGTTAAGGGTGCCGGCAAGTCCACGACTTTGGTCGGTGACCCAAACGGAGCCGGCGTTTAGTTTGACGTCAGTCGCCGGAAAACCTTCACTGCGGAGCGCGAGAAAGATGACGGTGCCAGCAACGAGTGCGACGACGAGCGCTGACGCAGTGCTGCTCCGCAGCAGCTCGCGAGCGCTGCGCCAGGGTGGTTGAGCCACTCGCCGCCTTTCGAAGGCCTTTCAGTCCTCGGGAGAACACCAGGCTAGGTGGCGCAGCTCACATGCAACGAATTGGAAACGGTAATTCATTTGGTTGACTGTCAGCTATTTGAATGACATTGGGCCACGAATGTTCGGGTCGAAATTGTAGAAGGCAAAGGGGCTCCATCTATTTCAGAAATTGGCGCCTCGGCCGGGGATGTTCACAGCGCCGCCTTTGCGTCTAGAGCGGCAGACTCCACGAGTCGATCGTTCCGGTTCTCGGCCAGGCCCGGTCGGCGTGCGGTGGAGAGCCGGGTAAGTCGATCACTGCGGAAACTTGGTATGACGTCCCGCGGGGCGCTAACTGCCTGGTATACCCGGTTGGGGCTGTGAGAATAGCGGCACGATCTGGACCGGAATGTCCGAATCCAGTAGGTTGCGCCAAAGCACTCTTTTAGGAGAACCGCATTGTCAAGTTCAGACGACCGAAAAAGCCTGGTCCACTGTCTTCTTCACTGGGAGGCGAAGACGCCGGACCGCGTCTTCCTGACCCAGCCGATCAATGAGGCCGGCGACGTCGCGACCTACACCTGGACGCAGGTCGCCGACGAGGTTCGTCGCATGGCTGCCTACCTCAAGGCCACCTACCCGGCCGATAGCAAGATCGCGATCCTCGGGAAGAACAGTGCGCACTGGTTCATGGCGGACCTCGCGATCCTGATGGCCGGCCACGTCTCGGTGCCGATCTACCCCACGATGGACGCCCCCACGATCACGTACGTCCTCGAGCACAGTGACTCGAAGGCGATCGTCGTCGGCAAGATGCAGGAGCTGTGGAAGTTCGCGGCCGATGGACTGCCGAAGAAGCTTCCGATCATCTCGACCCCGCTCTCGCCGTTCGAAGACGGGAGTGCAGCGGCTCCCAAGGGTGTGGCGCACTGGGACGAGATCATTGCGAAGACCCCGCCGTTCGAGGGTGGTGCAAGCCTTATTGATCCGGCCGCGCTCGCGACGATCCACTACACCTCGGGCAGCACGGGGCAGCCCAAGGGCGTCATGCACTCGCACGAGACGATGCTGACCCCGGCGCTTGGACTCGAGAAGATCTTCCACGCGGATGAGAACGATCGGTTCCTGTCGTACCTCCCCCTCGCCCACGTCGCCGAGAGGGAAGCTGTCGAGACGCTGTCCCTGTACTTCGGCGGCTCAGTATTCTTCGCCTGGACGCTCGACACGTTCGTCGAGGACCTCCAGCGCGCCCAGCCGACGATCTTCTTCTCGGTTCCGCGCCTGTGGACGAAGTTCTACCAGGGCGTCTCCCACAAGCTGCCGCTCGAAAAGCAGCGGGTGCTGTTCAAGATCCCGATCCTCAACAAGGTCATCAAGAAGAAGGTCCTCACGCAGCTCGGACTGAACCATGTCCGCGTTGCGCTGACCGGTTCGGCACCGCTGCCTGCGCACATCATCAGCTGGTATCGAACCCTCGGCCTCGAGCTGCTCGAGGTCTACGGCATGACCGAGAACGCGGCGTACTCGCACGCGAACCGTCCGGGCCGCGTGAAGGTCGGCACGGTCGGCGAGGCCAACCCCGGCGTCGAGCATCGAGTTGACCCTGAGTCGGGCGAGCTTCTCGTCAAGAGCCCCGGCCAGATGCTCGGGTACTACAAGAACCCGGAGAAGACCGCTGAGGACCTCACCGAGGACGGCTTCCTCAAGACCGGCGACATGGCCGAGATCGACAAGGACGGCTACGCCAAGATCACTGGTCGCGTGAAGGACCTGTTCAAGACCAGCAAGGGCAAGTACGTCGCGCCCGTGCCGATCGAGAACAAGCTCGCCGTCAATTCGGCGATCGAGGTTGTCTGTGTCGCTGGTTTCGATCTGCCGCAGCCGATCGCGCTCATGATGCTGTCCGAAGAGGCGCAGAAGCGTCTCGCCGAAGATGGTGCGTCGAAAGAGGCTCTGACCAAGGAGCTGGCTTCCCTCCGCGAGGAGGTCAACGCCACGCTGCCGCCGCATGAGCATCTGTCCAAGCTCATCGTGGTCCATGACCAGTGGACGATGGACAACGGCATGCTCACCCCGACGATGAAGATCAAGCGTGCGGTGATCGAGAAGTTCTACGCCGACAAGGTGCCGGCTCTCGTCAAGGAGTCCGGAAAGGTCGTCTGGGCTTAGTACCTTCTGGGTACCGTGACGGTGTGGAAGCGCCGAAACGATGGCCAGGCTGGATCTACGAAACCGGGGATGAACCCGATCCGCGATTCAGTCTGGCCAACGAGCGGACCTTCCTGGCCTGGATTCGAACGTCTTTAGCCTTTCTCGCCGCTGGCGTCGCCGTTCATGCGGTCCCGCTTGAGATCTCACCCGTGGCCAAGAAAGTGCTCGCTCTACTGCTCGTCGTTCTCGGGATCGGAGCCGCGGTCGCGTCGTGGTTCCGCTGGGCTTTCGCCGAGCGTGCCATGCGCCGCGGGCAACCCCTCCCCATGGGAATCCCGACCATCGTGGTCGCGGTCGGTCTCATCTGCGCCGGACTGATGCTCTTTCTGGTGGATCTGTAAATGGACCCGGGAATGGCGCCGGAACGCACGGCTCTCGCGTGGCAGCGGACCGCTCTGTCGATCATCTTCGGGTCGTTGTTGTTGGCACGCTTGACCGTTCGTGAGATCGGCTTCCTGGCGATCATCGCGGTCGGAATCTCCATCCCACTGGCTCTTTGGGTGTACGCCGAAAGTCGTCGCCGCTACCAGTTCGAACTGGGTTCAATTGTCACCGGCGGCAGGACCACGGCAGCCATTGCCATAGCCACTGTGCTGGGCGGACTCACCGAGCTGACGTCGCTGCTGCGCAGCTGATCTGGGCGCGGATCGAAATTCTCGATGAATGGGTATTCCGAAATTCGGTGCACATTTGTACACTCGTTGGCATGCAGCAACCTCAGCCCACCGAAGTCGGTGCGCTCGCGGAACTTGGTCTTACGGAGATCGGCGGTGCCGCCGAAGGAATTCGCAAGGTGCACCGTGCGATTTCGGATCGGATCTTCGGCTTCGTCCGTCTCGGCACCGGGCCGAGCGCGACGCCGGTCAAGTACCTCCACGACACGATCACGGACGGCATCTACAGCGCGATCGAACTGTCGACAAAGACCGCCGGACCCCAGATCGGGAACGCGATCGACACGCTCGCCCCGAAATCCCGAAAGCTCTCGGAGGACCCGCGCGCAGCCGGTGTGATCGCGGTCGTCCAAGGTCTCATCGGCGACAAACTCGTCGAGCAGGGATCGCCGCTCGCGACGGAGATGTCGGTGCGGGTCGACGGCCGACGCATCGAACTCGACCGCTGGTCGCTCGCAAAGGCCTATCCCAACGCGCAGAGCCACATCGTGGTGTTCCTCCATGGACTCGTCGAGAGTGAACGGGCCTGGCGCCTCGGCGGCCGCCCGACCTACGCTCAGCGACTCGGCCAAGATGGTCCCTTCACCGGTGTCGAGATCCGCTACAACTCGGGTCTGCACATCTCCGAAAACGGTCGAATTCTGAGCGATCTGCTGACCGAGTTGGTTTTCGAATGGCCCGTGAAGGTCCAATCGATTTCGCTGGTCGGACACTCGATGGGGGGACTCGTGTCCCGTTCAGCGTGTGTGACGGAGGCGCCCTGGACGCGTTACGTTCGTCACGTCGTCACCCTCGGCTCACCGCACACCGGAGCGCCTCTCGAGAAGCTCGCACACTTCGGGTCGGCAGCCCTGAACCTGGCGCCTGAGACGCGACCGTTCGCGACCCTGTTGCGTCGTCGCAGCGCGGGAATCCGCGACCTGCGGTTCGGCTCGCTGGTCGACGAAGACTGGCTCGACCGGTCCCCGGACTCGCTGAAAGCGCAAGTGGTTCAGGAAGTTCCGTTCCTGCCCGACGCGCAGTACTACTTCGTCACCGCGGTGATCACGAAGAATCCGCGCAATCCGCTCGGCCGCGTCATCGGCGACGGACTCGTTCTCGTTGCGAGCGCCGGCGGCCGCAGCCGAACCCGCACTCTGCCGTTCGAAAAAGAGAACGGATTGCACCTTTCCAAGGCCAACCACTTCACTCTGCTCAACCACGAGGCGGTGTACGAACACCTGCTCAAGTGGTTAGCGTGAGTGCATGGCCAAGGCGATCGCAACAACTGGGAACGGCGCAGAACCGACGAGAGTCGTTCTTGCGCTGGGTAGTGGCGGTGCTCGTGGGTACGCACACATCGGTGTGATCAATGAACTGAAGCGACGTGGCTTCGACATCGTCGGTATCGCGGGCTCGTCGATGGGCGCGCTCGTCGGCGGTGTTTATGCCGCGGGCAAGCTCGACGAATTCGCCGACTGGACCAAGACGCTGACGCAGCTCGAGATGATTCGTCTGCTGGACGTCGCGATGGCCGAGCCAGGCGCGATCCGGGCCGAGAAGATCCTCGACCGTATTCGGGAGATCCTCGGCAAGACCCAGATCGAAGACCTCCCGATCCCGTACATC
Source organism: Smaragdicoccus niigatensis DSM 44881 = NBRC 103563 (assembly GCF_000380645.1). Taxonomy (GTDB): domain Bacteria; phylum Actinomycetota; class Actinomycetes; order Mycobacteriales; family Mycobacteriaceae; genus Smaragdicoccus; species Smaragdicoccus niigatensis. The sequence continues at coordinate 558,516 of NZ_AQXZ01000019.1, read as the reverse complement.
GCAGTCTCGACAGACCTCTCGAACGGGCGGTCGGTGTGGTTCCAGCGGGGAGCACTCGACTCCGCGATCCGCGCATCGATTGCGATCCCGGGCTTCATCACACCGACCATCTCCAATGGCCGCATTCTCGCCGACGGCGGCATCCTGGAGCCGCTCCCGGTCATCGCGACCACTGGAATGGACGCTGATCTCGTCATCGGCGTCAGTCTCAACGGTCCCGCCAGCGATGGCGAGTGGGGCGGCGGCGACGGGCTGCATCCGGTCGACGAACTCGTGGGCCGCCTCCGGCGCGGCGCGGAGCGTCTGCGTGCCCCGGTGAACTCTGCGATCGCTCGCTGGGCACCCAATCTGCAGGAGCCCGATCATGAACCCGAGCCCACGAGCACTGAACCCCGGCTTGGCCGCCTCGAGGTGATGAACCGTTCGCTGGAACTCATGCAAGCCGCGCTCGCGCGTTACCAGCGCGCCGGAAATCCGCCGGACATCCTCATCGAGGTGCCACGGAATTCGGCGAAGGTTCTCGAGTTCCACCGGGCGGAGGAACTGATCCGTCTCGGTGAGAAACTGATGGCCGACGCACTCGATGCGGCCGGTGTGTCATCAGTCGTTAACGCGTAGCGCACTTATCGGGAGGCGTCGGAAACACCTAGCCGGTACGTTCGGTCCCATGGGCATCCGAGTCGCGCTGGAACACCGGACGACCTACCACTTCGATCGGTTGGTCGACGTCTATCCGCATGTCATCCGGCTGCGGCCGGCTCCACATGCGCGCACGCCGATCGAGGCATACACGCTGAAGATCGGCGGCGGCGAGCACTTTCTGAACTGGCAGCAGGACGCGTTCGGAAATTACCTCGCGCGGTTGGTGTTCACGGAGAAGATGCGGACGCTCGACATCACCGTCGGGCTCGTCGCCGACATGGAGCCGGTCAATCCGCTCGACTTCTTCGTCGAAGAGTTCGCGGAGATGGCGAAATTCGAGTACCCGAAGGATCTGCTCGAGGATCTCGAGCCCTACCTCCGGCCCGTCAGTGGTAGCGACGACGTATGGGCGTGGGCGGATCGGTTCACTCGGCGCGCAGATCAGCGCACCATTGACTTCCTCGTTGAGCTGAACCACGCGATCCGCGCGGACGTCGATTACTCCGTCCGAATGGAACCGGGCGTGCAGACGCCGGATCACACGCTGAACTCGGGTATCGGGTCGTGCCGCGACAGTGCGTGGATGCTCGTGTCGGCCCTTCGCCACCTTGGGCTTGCCGCGCGCTTCGTGTCGGGCTACCTCATCCAGCTCACCGCGGACGAAAAGGCACTCGATGGGCCGAGCGGCCCGCTGGCGGACTTCACCGACCTGCACGCGTGGGTCGAGGTCTACATTCCGGGCGCGGGCTGGATCGGACTCGATCCGACCTCCGGTTTGTTCGCCGCGGAAGGCCACATCCCGTTGTCCGCGACACCGCATCCGACATCGGCTGCTGCAATTTCCGGCGCGACGGGGAAGTGCGAAGCAACCCTGACCTTTTCGAACACTGTCCGCCGCATCCACGAAGATCCGCGCGTCACGCTTCCGTACACCGAGAAGCAGTGGGCGCGCATCGTCGAACTCGGCGCGAAGGTCGACGCGAGGCTTGCGGACGGCGACGTCCGACTCACCATGGGCGGCGAGCCGACGTTCGTGTCGATCGACCACCGCGACGAGCCCGAATGGATGACCGAGGCGGATGGCCCGACCAAGCGGGTGCGCGCCAGCGATCTCGCCGAGCGATTGCGACAGACCTTCGCGCCGGGTGGGTTGGTTCAGCGCTCGCAGGGCAAGTGGTATCCGGGGGAGCCCCTGCCGCGCTGGCAGATCGCGATCATGTGGCGAACCGATGGATCTGCACTGTGGTCGGATCCGTCGTTGCTCGCGGATCCCTGGTCGGGTGCGGAGGCGCATGCGACCAACGACGACGCGCTACGCGTTGCCGAAGCGGTGTCCAAAGCCTTCGGCTTGTCCTTCGATGCCGTGCAGCCGGCGTTCGAAGACCCGTTGGCTCGGCTTGCTCGCCTCGTTCGACTGCCCGCCGGACCTCCGCCAGATGAACCGCGGAAACTCTCGATCGCTGAGCTCGATGCTTCTGTCGATTCGCCGACGGCATTTGTCCTGCCACTGCACCGCATCGCCGGCGGCTGGGAGAGCGTGCCGTGGCGTATGCGGCGCGGCCGGATCGTCCTGACCGAGGGCGATTCGCCGGCTGGCCTGCGGCTTCCGCTTGATGCGATCGCGTGGGACCCGGCGGAGGCGACGCCCGAACAGGACCCGACCGTCCGGAGGGGGCCACTGCCGACCAACTCGCAGCCGGTCGCGCACATGTCGAAGGAAGTCTCGATTACGGCGGTCGTCGTCGAGATGCGCGACGGAATCGTTCATGTCTTCCTGCCGCCGCTGCCCGACCTCGCTGGTTTCGTCGAACTCGTGGGCGTCGTCGAGGGCGCGGCGGCGCAGCAAGGTGTCCCGGTCGTCGTCGAAGGTTACGGCCCGCCGTCCGATTCCCGCCTGCAGTCGATCACCGTGACGCCAGACCCGGGCGTCATCGAGGTCAACGTGCAGCCCGCGGCGTCGTTCGCCGAGCAGTGCGAGATCCTCGAAACCCTTTATGAGCAAGCACGATTGGCGCGGCTGAGCACCGAAGGGTTCGACGTCGACGGCTCGCATGGCGGCACCGGCGGCGGAAACCACATCACCCTCGGTGGTCCGACGCCCTGGGATTCGCCGCTGCTCCGACGGCCTGACCTGCTCGTGTCGTTGCTGACGTACTGGCAGCGCCATCCGTCGCTGTCGTATCTGTTCTCCGGACGGTTCATCGGCCCCACGTCGCAGGCTCCGCGCGTGGACGAAGGCCGTCCCGAGAAGGTCTACGAACTCGAGATCGCGTTCGCCGAGTTGGCGCGCCTCGCCGGTCGGTCGCACTCGGGGGAGGCTGCCCCCTGGCAGGTCGACCGCGCGTTGCGGCACCTGCTCACCGACCTGACCGGAAACACGCACCGCGCCGAGTTCTGCATCGACAAGCTCTACAGTCCGGATTCCTCGCGTGGGCGTTTGGGGCTGCTCGAACTGCGCGGCTTCGAGATGCCACCGCATTACCGGATGGCGATGGTGCAGGCGCTGCTCGTGCGGTCGTTGGTTGCCCGATTCTGGGATGAGCCGCTCCACGCGCCGCTCATCGAGCACGGCTCCAATCTCCATGGCCGGTATCTGCTTCCGCACTACGTCATCAACGACATCGCCGACGTGGCTGCAGACCTCCGCCAGCACGGAATCGACTTCCCGACGAGCTGGCTCGACCCCTTCACCGAATTCCGCTTCCCGCGGATCGGAACGGCCGTCGTGGCCGGGGTCGAGATCGAGCTGCGGTCCGCGATCGAGCCGTGGCACGTCCTCGGTGAGGAGGCCACCGGAACCGGGACGGCTCGATTCGTGGATTCGTCGGTCGAACGTTTGCAGGTCCGGGTCGCCGGCGCGGATCAGCGCCGCTTCGCGGTGACCGTCAACGGAATTCCGATTCCGCTGCAGGCGACCGACAAGGCCGACGTCCAGGTCGCCGGGATTCGGTACCGGGCGTGGCAGCCGCCGAGCGCTTTGCATCCCAGCATCGAGGTGCACAGTCCACTGGTCTTCGACGTCGTCGATCTGGGGCAAGGAGTCTCGCGCGGCGGGTGCACGTACCACGTGGTTCACCCGGGTGGCCGCGCGTACGAGGACTCGCCGGTCAATGCGGTCGCCGCGGCATCGCGCCGGAATCGCCGATTCGATTCGATCGGTTACACGTCTGGCGAAGTCGATGTGTCACGACTTCGAGAAATTCAAGCCCGAATTGCCACCGATATTTCTGCACCTGGCATTCTGGACCTTCGCCGGGTTTATGCAGTTTTGCGATGAGGCTTATCCGGTTTCGCGATGGAAGTAGGGCTTGATATCAGCGTCTGAGGAAGCAACGATGACGGTTCTGGACGACGAAGTCTCCGCCTATCGCACTTCCGCGCGCCGTGTGTTCGACGAGTACGTCGATCGGGACGGTCAGGTGCGGCCGCAGTGGCAGGAGTTGTCGCAGTCTGTCCTGAGCGGTGACTCACCAGTGCTCTCGGTTTTGCGGGCTCGTGTCGACCATCTCGTCGAGAACGACGGCATCACCTACAACGAGCTCATCGACGAAGCCGCTCGCGGTGTCGCGCCCAAGCACGGTATTCGAAAGTGGCAGCTCGACGGACTGCCGCTCATCGTGTCCGCGGACGACTGGGCGGTCGTCGAAGCGGGAATGATTCAGCGGTCCCGGCTTCTCGACGCTGTTCTCGACGACCTCTACGGTCCGATGAAGACGGTTCGCCGCGGGCTCATTCCGCCGGAAGTCCTGTTCGCCGACCCGGCCTACATTCGGGCTGCGCGGGGAATTCGACTACCCGGCCGGCACCAACTGTTTCTGCACGCGGCCGATGTGGCCCGTCGGGCCGACGGGTCGTTCTTCGTGTCCGCCGACCGTACGCAGGCCCCGTCGGGAGTCGGCTATTCGATTGCCGATCGCCGGGTCATCTCGCGCGCGCTGCCGGCGTTGTTCCAGGAAGTTCGGCCCCGGCCCCTGAGCGGGTTCGCGCAGGCCATGCGGCTCGCGCTGATCGACGCGGCACCGTCATCCGCCGACGACCCACTCGTCGTCGTCCTGAGCCCGGGTTCGCATTCGGAAACCGCGTTCGACCAGGCACATCTCGCGACGGTTCTCGGTTTCCCGCTCGTCGAGAGCGCGGACCTCGTCGTCCGTGACGGTCGACTGTGGATGCGTGCACTCGGCACGCTGCGCCCGGTCGACGTGGTCCTCCGCCGCGTCGATGCGGCGTACGCCGACCCCCTCGACCTCCGGCCCGATTCGCGTCTGGGCGTCGTCGGTCTGGTCGAGGTGATGCGTAGGGGAGCCGTCACGGTCGTGAACTCGCTGGGCAGCGGGATTCTCGAGAACCCGACCCTGCCGCGACTGCTCCCACAGTTGTGCCGTGACCTGCTCGATGAAGACCTCATGCTGCCGTCTGTCCGCCGGTACTGGGCCGGTGTCGACACCGAGCGCCAACACATGATCGCGCGTGCGGGCACGCTGGTTTTCGAGCGCATCTCCGGCGGTCACTCGATCGTCGGGAGCATGCTCTCGCGTCCGCGTCGCAAGGAGTTGGCGGCCGCGATCGAAGCCGATCCGCAGGGCTGGGTTGCGCGCGAGCTTCCGCACTTCTCCTCGGCGCCAACGTCATACCGCGGGACCATGCAGTCGGCGCCGGTCGAGTTCCGGATGTTCACCGTGGCCGGGACCTCCGGCTACGTGGCGCTCAACGGCGGCCTCGGCTCGGTTCTCCACCATCTCGACGACAACGGCCTGCTCGTTTCGACCACGGCCAAGGATGTCTGGGTCCGACCTGCGGCGAAGGCCGAAGTCGGATCGCCGAGTGCCCTGGCGCTGCCGGAGATCCTGGCCGCCGAGCACGTGACACCGGATTCGATCACCTCGCCGCGTGTTCTCTCCGACCTGTTCTGGATCGGGCGGTACGGGGAACGTACCGAGCAGACGGCGCGCCTTTTGCTGGCCGCACGCGACAAGCTGACCGACTACCGCGACCGCCCGTGGCTCGCCGGTGGCGACTGCCTGCCGGTCTTGCTCGACGCCATCAACGCTCTCTCGCCGAGCGACGCGGGGATGACTCCCGACCAGACGCTGCGGTCGATGACGATCGATCCGGTACGGCTCGGTTCGCTCCAGCAGTCGATCGACTGTCTGCAAGACGCCTGCCGTGCGGTGCGTGACCAGATGTCGCTCGATTCGTGGGCTTTCCTGGCGACGCTCGATCGAGCCGTCAACATGGCCCGCAATGACGATGACGAAGTCACCGAGTCCGAGGCTCACCGCGCCGTTGTCGGAGCGCTTCTGTCGCTGTCCGGCCTTGCCTCCGAGTCGATGGTCCACGATGCCGGTTGGTACCTCACGGACGCTGGCAAGCGCATCGAGCGGGCACTCCAATTGACGCTCTTGGTCACCGGAACCTTGACCCACGCACACGCACCGAGCGCGGAACGCGCGATCATCGACTTCGTCCTGGCCGCGACCGAATCGTCGGTGACCTACCGCCGCCGGAACCGTGGTCGCGCGCAGGCCTCGGCTCTCGCCCAGCTCATCCTGCTCGACGAGACGAACCCACGATCGCTCGCCTTCCAGCTCGAGCGGCTGCGGATCGACCTCCAGAAGACGCCAGGTGCGACGGGCTCCACGCCCGCCGAGCGGCTGGCCGAGGATGCGCGTGCGCTGCTTCGCCGGGCCGACCCGCACGACCTCGAGCGTTCCGACGAGAGCGGTGTGCGCACCGACCTCGTCGAGCTCATGACCGGAATCCACAAGCTGCTGCGCGAACTCTCCGACGTGCTCAGTGAGAAGATGGCGGTCCCGACGGCGATCCAGCCGCTGTGGGGTACGGCGGCAGGACGGTACGTGTCATGAGGCGCTACGCGATCACGCACACCACCACATACGAGTATTCGAATTGGGTTTCGTCCTCGTACGGACGTGGGTATCTGACTCCTCGTGACACCGCAGACCAAAAACTCATCGATCACGGCGTGACAGTCGATCCGCAGGCGGCGGACTTCGCACTCAGCCGGGACAGCTACGGCAACTCCCAGCTGTATTTCCACGTGACGGAACCTCATTGCACCCTCGTGGTCACCGGGACGTCGACGGTCGAGGTCGATCCTCACGCGCCCGACCCGAAGTCGCTCGCGCAGCCTTGGGAGAAGGCGATCCCGGACGGGACGACGCGGGAGAGTGTCGCGGCGATCGAATTCATGCTCGATCTCGATCCGCCGGAGATCACCCCGGACGTTCGGGCCTACGCGGCGACCTCATTCACTCCCGGTCGTCCGATCGGCGAAGCCGTCGCCGAACTCAACCACCGGATCTTCACCGACTTCACCTATGAGTCCGGCGCGACCAACGTCTCGACCCGGGTGGCCGAGGTTCTGCGCGATCGTTCGGGCGTGTGCCAGGACTTCGCGCGCCTCGCCGTCGCGTGCTTGCGCAGCGTGGGGCTCGCAAGTCGCTATGTGTCGGGCTACCTCGCGACTGATCCGCCGCCCGGCAAGGAGCGGATGGTCGGGGTCGACGCCACACACGCATGGGCGGACGTACGGATCGGTCCGGAGGCGTGGGTCGGCTTCGATCCGACCAACGATCAATTCGTCGACGAACGCTATGTCGTCGTCGCCTGGGGACGCGACTATGCCGACGTCCCACCACTGCGCGGGGTGATCTATACCGAGGCGGATTCGAGCACGATCCACGTTTCGGTCGACGTCGCGCCCCTCAACCCGATCGGTTCCCATGCGTGATTTCCACTGCCCGGTGTGCGGGCAGCGTCTGATTTTTGAGAACTCGCTGTGTCTGTCGTGCAATTCGAACCTTGGGTTCGATCTGTCGTCACGACAGCTCGTTCCCGTTGGCGACCATGCGATGTGCGCCAATCTGCATGTCGCCCGGTGTAATTGGCTGACCACACCGGACGAGCCGCTCTGTCCGTCATGCCGCTTGACGATCACGCGGCCGGCCGATTCCGATGCCGACGCGATCGAGGCGTTCGCCGACGCCGAGCAAGCCAAGCGACGCTTGATTCTGGAACTGACCGAACTCGGGTTGTCGATCGTGGGCCGGGACGCCGACCCGGCGTGGGGCCTCGGATTCGACCTCCTCTCGAGCGCGACGGAAAAGGTCACGACGGGTCATTTCAACGGGGTGATCACTCTTGATCTCGCCGAGGGTGACGACGTCCACCGGGAGCAGATGCGCGTCGAAATGGCCGAGCCGTATCGAACGCTGCTGGGCCATTTCCGGCACGAGATCGGGCACTACTACTTCGGGGTGCTCATCTATGGACCGGACCGGAACAACCGGTTCTTCCAGTTGTTCGGCGATGCGAACGAGGACTATCAGACGGCGCTCGATCGCCACTACCAACAGGGACCGCCGGCAGATTGGGACTCGAGTTTCGTCTCGGCGTATGCGTCGATGCACGCCGCCGAGGACTGGGCCGAGACCTTCGCGCACTACCTGCACATCCGGGACACGCTCGACACCGCCTCGGCCTTCGGCTTCTCGCCATCCGGAATCACCCTCGGGCGCCGGGATGTGACGATCGGCGAGATCATCAGCCAGTGGATCCCGCTCGTCTGGGGACTCAACCAGGTCAACCGGTCGATGGGACACCCGGATCTCTACCCGTTCGTCCTCGCCGATCCCGTGGTCGAGAAGCTCGGATTCGTACACGAGGTCATTCGAAACTCGACCTGAAGCGGGCCCAACCGGTCATGGGGGTGGGTAATAGGTGAGTTCCTGGGGCGTCATTGACGCCATGCCGTCACGCGCCTTCGCCGGATTGCCCATCCGAGCTGTCCAGTCGATGTCGCCACTGGTGAGATTGACGGCGACGACTCGACTCGTGTCGGAGGTGTACGAGTCGGGGATGATGAGCCGTTCGCCGTCGGTCAGCGCCGAATAGGTGCTCTTCGGAAGGTTCGCGGTCCAGAGCAGCTCACCGGTGTCAAGGGAGTGCGCTGAGACTCGGGTCCCAGCGGTACCGCGCTCGTCGACCGAACGAACGAGCACTACCTTTCCCACCATCAACTCGAACCGGGAGTCCGCGCCTATCGACCACAGCCGTTTGCCACTGCGCAGGTTGATGACGTCCTTGCCCAGGGCGACGGGTCGGTCGGGATCGGGCATCAACGCCAGTAGTCGGGGTCCGTAATCTGCGTCGACCGTGCGAACAACGACACCGTTGTGGTCGACCACCACGACCGAGCGGCTTGGTCCCCCGTCTCGGCATTCGTTCCCGGAATATCCCTGGCCCGGTAGGACCTTGATCCAGCCGACGTTGGCGGGGAGCAGGTTCCGTCCGTCCGCTGCCGACGCGGCCGCAGAGGCCAGGCCGTTGGAGAAGTACACGATGCCGTCTTCGACGCGAAACTCCATCGAATCGCCGGAGCCCACGCACGTCTCGGTCGGCCGCTGAAACTCCGTTCGCCAGTCGGATTTGGGGTCGGTCACCGTGCCGCGGGAGAGCACCAAAGTGCCGGCTTCGTGGTCATAGCCGTAGGAATACAACGCGCCGGCATGCGCTTCGACGACGCCGATTCCGTTTGCCGGCACCGACTGCACGCGTTCGCCGTTCGATATCCGGAACGTCTGGATGGTGTTGTTTCCGGTGCAGGCGAGCAATCCATCGATCGCTTCGGTGGCACAGTTCAGGGAACCTTCGAGCGGGGTTCGCCACCGCAGTTCACCCGTTTTGCTGTCGACGCCAATCAATTCCCGCGGTCCGCGGGGCTTCGTACCGGATTGCATACCGTCGGATACCGAGGTGACGAGGATGTCGCCGAGATCGATGAATCCAGGTGCGTAGTACTGATTACCAGCCATGTTGAGGGCCCGGAACACGCCACCGGTCCGAAGATCAGCGGCCCGCAGTGTCCAGCCCGCGACCGGGGCAGTGGGGTAGCTTTTCTCGAGCTGGTCCGCTGGTCGCTCGCCTGGCGAACTCGAGTGCAGCCAGTAAACGCCGCCCACGACGAGCGCTGCCACCAGCACGAATACGGCCCCGGCGGTCCACCACTTCCAGGCGCGACCGCGCGAGTGCTGCGGTTGCGGCGGAGGTGGGGGAAATGCCATCGTTGCAAGCTCCTTTAGCCCGGCGGGGTGAACTCCGCCAGTCTTGACCGCAGAATCTTTCCGGTCGCATTCCGCGGCAATTCATCGATGAAGTACACATCGCGCGGAACCTTGAACGATGCGAGGTTGTCCCGCACGTAGTCGCGGATGTGCTCCGCGTCCTTCTTCGTCGAACCCTTTGCAGCCACCACGAACGCGCGCAGGCGCTTTCCGAAGTCGTGGTCATCGACGCCGATCACGGCTGCTTCGGTGATGTCGGGGCGCTCGGCGAGCAGGTTCTCGACCTCGAGCGGGTAGACGTTCTCACCACCGGAGACAATCATGTCGTCTTCGCGACCGTCCACGAACCAGAGGCGTTCGTGGTCGAAATGGCCGACGTCGCCAGTCGAGAGCAGGCCGTCGACGATCTCTTTGTTGCGGCCGTCGGTGTAGCCGGTGAAGCTCAGCCCGCTGGACACGAAGATCGTGCCAAGAGTGTTCGGAGTCTTGATGAGGTTTCGATCGTCGTCGTACAGCGCGACCTGGCAACCCACCGGCGGCCGCCCGACGGTTCCGGGCGCGCGTCGCAGTTCCGAGGGGGTGGCGACGGTCGCGACGGCCACCTCGGTCGATCCGTACATGTTGTACAAAACGTTCCCGAACGCCGCTGCGGTCCGGCGGCAGAGATCGGGGGAGAGCGATGAGCCGGCGACCACGATGAGCTGCAGCGATGAGGTGTCGTACTTGGCGAGCTTGCGCGGGCCGAGGTCGACGATGCGCTGCAGCATTGTTGGGACGAGCACCAGGGTCGAGGCTTTGGTCTTCACGAGGTTGCGGATCGTGGTCTCGGGGTTGAATCGCCGCTGCAGCACGATCTTGTTGCCTAGCGCGAGGCCGATGACGAACTGCGACAGCCCGGTCGTGTGGAACATCGGCGCGCCCATGACGATCGTGCCGTTGCTCGGGAGCGGGATGCGATCGACGAATTGTGCGATGTCCAGGGGGGATATCCGCTGACGAGGGGCACCCTTCGGGGTTCCGGTCGTGCCGCTCGTGAGGACGACCATGCCGCCCTTCGACTTCGGAGCGGGAACGGGCGCCTTCGACTGCCCCTGGATGACGTACTCGATGGGCTTGGCCGTGTTGTCGACCTTGTCGGTCACGTCGATCCAGGTGAGGAAGCGTGGAATCGACGAGTCGAGAACGCTCACCAGGTCAGTGAATTCGCTGTCATGGAGGATCGCGGATACGCCTTCGCGGGCGCAGACGTCGGCGAACTGCGGCTTCGCGAAACCGGTGTTCATGAGGACGATGCGCGCGCCGATCTTGTCCGCCGCCACCATGCTCAGGACCAGACCTCGGTGGTCGCGGGCCAGCACCGCGATGACGTCGCCGGGCTTGATTCCGTTCGCGCCCAGTCCTCGCGCGAGACCGTTCGACAGCTCTTCGAGCTGCGTGTAGTTGACTTCGCCGCGCTCGTCGACGATCGCCGGAGCTGACCCGTCCACGGCCGCGCCGTGACCGACCGCGGTCGCGAACGGGCCGAAGTTGTTCGCGTTGAGCAGCGCCCGGAGCATGTCCTCCGGGCGGCGCAGATCGATGAGGCCGCGTCGGCGCAGTACCTCCGCGCTACGCGCGAAGTCGACGGCCTGGCCGAGGACCTTGACGGGTGACGGGATGCCCCAAACCATTGGCGGTTTGTTAAGCCTCGTATTCGGCGAGCTTGGTCCGCAGCAGCTTGCCGGTGGCGTTGCGCGGGAGTTCGTCGATGAAGATGACATCGCGCGGGACCTTGTATCGCGCGAGGTTGTCCTTGACGTAGGCCTTGATCTCCTCGACGTCCTTCTTCGAGCCCTTCGCCGGCACCACAAATGCGCGCAGACGCTTGCCGAAGTCGCGGTCGTCGACGCCAATCACGGCGGCCTCGATGATGTCGTCGCGCTCGACGAGCAGGTCCTCGACCTCGCCCGGGAAGACGTTCTCCCCACCGGAGACGATCATGTCGTCGTCGCGGCCGTCGATGAACAGCAGACCGTTCTCATCGAAGTGCCCGGTGTCGCCGGTCGACATCCAGCCCTTGACGAACGCCTTGTGGCGGCCGTCGGTGTACCCCTCGAACATGCCGCCGTTCTGCGCGAAGATGCGGCCGGACTTGTTGGCCCCTTCGATCGGCTCGTCGTTCTGGTCGAGCAGGACCACGTGACACGTGACCGGCGGCTTGCCGACGGTTCCGGGCGCGATGCGCTGCTCCTGCGGCGTCGAGATGGCCACGACGGCGGCCTCGGTCGAGCCGTACATGTTGTACAGAACGTCGCCGAACGTCGCGGCCATGCGACGCGAAAGTTCCGGCGACACAGCCGAACCCGCGACAAGTGCGATCCGCAGGGACGAGGTGTCGTACTTGCCGATGACGTCCGGGCCGAGGTCGAGGATGCGCTGCAGCATCGTCGGAACGGCTACGAGCATCTCGGCCTTGTGCTCTTGGATGAGTTTGAGCGTGTTCTCCGGGTTGAAGCGGCGAACGAGCACGGTCTTGTTGCCGAGCAGCGCCGAGATCGCCCACGACACCATGCCGGTGCTGTGGAAGATCGGGGAGACGATGACGACTGACTTCTGGCGTGGGAACGGGATGCGGTCGACGAGCTGCGCCGAGATCATCGGCGAGGTCTTGGTACGCGGTGCACCCTTCGGGGTGCCGGTCGTTCCGGACGTCAGAATGACGAATCCGAGCGACTTCTTCGGCGGCTTCAGGGCCTTCTTCGACTGGCCATTGGCCAGGGCGTCGATCGTCGTCATGCCCTCGACCTGGTGGCCTTCATCGGTCCAGGTCAGGTAGTGCGGGATGTCCGAAGGCATCGCGCTCAGGAGGTCGATGAACTCGCTGTCGTGCAGCACCGCCTGGACGTTCTCACGCTCGGCGACCTCCGCGAACTGCCGCTTCGCGAAGCCGGTGTTCATGAGGATGAGGCGGTAACCGCCCTTGCCGGCAGCGAGAATGCTCAAGAGCAGGCCGCGGTGGTCGCGGGCCAGGAGCGCAATGTGCGCGCCTTCCTTGAGCCCGATCGACTGGAGGCCGCGCGCGAGCTGGTTCGACTGCTCGTCGAGCTGGCGGTAGGTGAGCTCGCCCTTTTCATCGGTGAGCGCAGCCTGGTTCGGGTAGAGGCGCGCGGTCGCGAGAACAACGCCGGCCTGCGGGCCGTAGCGGCGGTTGTCGATGAGCGTGCGGATGCCCTCGTCGGGGCGCAGCGGGTTGAAGATGCCGCGCTCGCGAAGCTTGTTGACTGCGAGTCCGGTTTCGAACGCGGTGATCGCTCGGGTGCGGACCGTGGTCGCCGTCTCGGCGACCCGCTCGCCGACGGTTTCCGCTGCGTCGGCGGCGGTACTTGCTGCATCGGTGAGCTTGGATCGTACGTTTTGCGCCGAATCGACGAGTCGCGAGCGTACGGAATCCAGTCCCGGCATTGTCTACCTCCGCAGTGAGATTTCAGACCGCGGCATAGACCGCAATCTGAAACTTATCAGTCGACGCTCAGCTTCGGCGCCAGGGTCGGTTGGCCCATGCCACTCGCGCCAGAATGGTCGGTCTGGTGAGCTTTGCGGGGCTGTCGAGCAGGCCGTTGACCCGCAGAAACGCTTCGACGACCTTCGGATCGGACGCCATCGCCCGACCGAATGCCGTCATGATGACGTCGCGGGCACCCTTCTTCGGGGTGGCGGTGGTGTCCAGTGCCTTGCGGTCGAGAGGAGCCGTCGAATTCCATACGCGGCCAATGAACTTGTCCGCGTCGGTGAGGAAGCGCGCAGTCAGATCGTCGCGCCCGCTACCGAGGCAATTCGCGAGGATCACGGCTTCTTCGGAGGCGACCGTCATGCCCTGCGCGTAAATCGGGTTCAGCGAGCAGATCGTGTCGCCGAGCGGCAGGTAGTTGCGGGGGAGTTTGGTGCCCTTGTAGTCGCGCCACACGATGGCGGGGATCTTGAAGCGGTGACCGTCGTCGACCGCTTCGGCGTCGGTGATCGCGTCCGCGATGTCCGAAGCGACGAAGGACTTCGCGAACTCGTGGAACTTCTTCTCGTCGAGTTCGGGCCGGTGGTTGCCGAAGCCGGACAACGTGACGATCCAGGTGCCGTCTTCCTGCGCGATCATCACGCCGCCGCGGTGACCGTCCTCGGTCGGCGCGACGCTGATGCGGTAGATCGATCCGTGGCGAACGGGATCACGCTTGTAGCGACGGGTGCCGTACGTGACGCCGACCGGCACCTTCGTCTCGTGCGGACGTTCGTAGCCGATGTGTTCGAGCCAGCCCGGGCCGTGCGCGGCGCGCCCCGAGCTGTCGACGACGAGGTCGGCGAGGAAGGTCTCTCCGGCGGTGGTCACGCCGGTGACGGTGCTGCGATCTTCGGTGGTCGCCAGCCCGGTGACGACGGTGTTGTCGATGATCCGGACATTGGGCAGACGCGACGCGCACTGGCGGATCGCCCATTCGATCGCGTCTCGGCTGGCGTAGAAGTCCTGAATGCCGATGGCGACCGGAAGTCGGTGCATGCCACCCGGTGCGGCCGCGGTCGCGCATGCGCCGACGTCGCCGGTGAAGGCGCCCTGGGCGAGGAGTTCGTCGCCGTACTGCGGGTAGATCTTGTGCACGTTCGCGATGCCGCGCGCGAGCATGATGTGCAGGTGGTGGCGCTGCGGAATCGAGGTGCGCCCGCCTGGTTCCGCGGGCAACGTATCCCGCTCGATGATCAGCACCTCACCGAAATGTGGGCTCAGCGCACCCGCCGCGAGGAGGCCACCGAAGCCGGCGCCGACAACGATGGCCCTCGAGTTTTGAGAGTTTTCCGCAGTCACATCGCAACAGTGAACGACTCGGGCCTCAAATGCCAACTTATTCGACGAAAAATCCGCCACGAAACGACCAAGGTCCCTAAACGAAACGGTCGCCGCAACCCAGTGGGCTGCGGCGACCGCTTACTAGTCGAAACTCAGATCACTTGAGCTCTGCCGACGACAGGCCGAGGATGCGGCGAGCGACGATGAGCTGCTGGATCTGCTGGGTGCCTTCGAAGATGTCGAGGATCTTCGAGTCGCGAGCCCACTTCTCGAGCAGGGTGCGCTCGGAGTAACCCATCGCACCCGCGAGCTCGACGGCCTTGAGGGTCACGTCGGTGCCCATGCGGCCGGCCTTGGCCTTGGCCTCGGACGCCTGCAGCGAGTTCGGCAGCTTGTTGTCAGCCATCCAGGTGGCCTTCAGGGTGAGCAGGTAAGCAGCTTCCCAGTCGGCCTCGAGGCGGATGTACTCAGCGGCTGCCGCGGACTGCGTATAAGCCGGAGCGTCGTAATCGATCTCGATGCCAGCCTCGGTCAGCAGCGCGCGCAGCTCTTCGAGAGCGGCACGAGCAACACCGACGGCCATACCGGCAACGAGCGGACGGGTGTTGTCGAACGTCTGCATGACGCCGGCAAAGCCCTTTTCGACGTTGACCTCAGGCGAACCGAGGATGTTGTCGTACGGAATGCGGCAGTTCTCGAGGAGGATGACCGCGGTGTCGGACGCCTTGATGCCGAGCTTGTGCTCGAGGCGAGCGACGGTCAGACCCGGAGCGTCCCGCGGCACGCAGAACGACTTGATCGCGGCCCGGCCCAGCGACTTGTCGACCGAAGCCCACACGACGACGTGGGTGCAGCGCTCACCGGCGGTGACGAAGATCTTCTCGCCGTTGAGGACCCACTCGTCGCCGTCGCGCACGGCGGTGGTGGTGACCGCGGCCGAGTCCGAACCGAACGACGGCTCGGTGATGGCCATCGAGGCCCAGACCTTACCGAAGCGCTCGAGCTGCTCGTCCGTCGCCACGGCGGCGATGGCCGCGTTGCCGAGACCCTGGTACGGAATGGTCAGCATCAGACCGACGTCGCCCCACGACACCTCCATGGTGTTCATGAGCGACATCATGTTGCCGCCGTTCTTGTTGGCGACGATGAGTGCCTTGTCGTCGCCAGCATCGTCACCACGGCCACCCTTGGCGCCCGCGATGTCCTGGGTGCCAGAGGCCTCGAGGCCCTCGACCATGGCAGCCATGGTGTCGAGCTCGACCGGGTAGGCGTGCTCAGCCTTGTCGTACTTGCGGGAGATCGGGCGGAAGATCTGCGCGCCGACCTGGTGTGCCTGGTTCTGCGCGAAGCGAAGCTTCTTCGGCAGTTCGAGGTTGATTGCCATTTATTGCTCCTGAAAGTTTCTGCTGTTCGCGGCGGATTAGATGAGGACGACGCCCTCGGCGACACCGATGGCACGCAGGTCGCGGTACCACCGCTCGACCGGGTGCTCCTTGGTGTAGCCGTGGCCACCGAGCAGCTGGACACCGTCCAGACCGATCTGCATACCGCGCTCCGCAGCGAAGCGACGGGCCAGACCAGCCTCACGGGCGAACGACAGACCCTGCTCGGCACGCGAAGCGCCGCGGAGGGTGATGAGGCGCAGACCGTCGAGCTCGATCTGGATGTTGGCGACCATGAACGCCACCGACTGACGGTGTGCGATCGGCTCGCCGAAGGCCTCGCGGTCCTTGACGTAAGGAATGACGTAGTCGAGAACCGACTGCGCCGTACCGACGGCGAGCGAAGCCCAACCGAGGCGAGCGAGACGGATCGCGTTCGCGTAGTCCTCAGCGCGCTCGTCGGCGTCGCCTTCACCGAGGATGGCGTCGTCACCGACGACAACGTCCTGGAGGATCAGTCGGCCGAGGCCGGCAGCGCGGATACCCATGCCCGGGTCCGACTCGATCGAGATGCCCTTGGCGCTCGACTCGACGAGGAACAGAGCCGGCTTGCCGTCGAGAGCAGCGGCGACGATGAAGAGCTCGCAGTCACCGGCGGCCGGGACCATGCTCTTGACACCGTTGAGCTTGTAGCCACCCGCGGTGCGGGTTGCGGTGGTGCGCAGGTCGAACGGGTTCGCGAGCGGGTGCGGCTCGGACACGACGACGGCCGACATCGGCACGTTCTCACCGGTGAAGGCCGGGAGGTAGGTGCTCTGCTGAGCCTCGGTACCGAACTGGGTCAGCGCGACGGCGAAACCGCTCGGCGCGAGGATCGGGACCGCGATGCCCATGTCACCGTGCGCAAGCGCCTCGGCGACGAGAGAGTTGGTGACCGCAGCGCGCTCGGAAGCAGCTCCGTCGAGCTCCTCCGGAACGTTGATCATGGTGATGCCGAGCTCGGCAGCGCGAGCGCGGAGGTCGGCCGGAGCGACCGCGTCGTGGTCGGCGTCGTAGGCGGCCGGGCGGATGATCTCGGCGGCGAAGTCCTTCACCGTGTCGACGATCATCTGCTGCTCTTCGTCCGGGGTGAGGTCGAAGTAGTCAGCGTTCTTGAGGGAGTTGTCCGGGAGGCGCTTGGCCTTGCCTCCACCGGAAACCTTCGAGAACACGCGCGTGGTGGCAGCGAGGGCCTTGAAGCCAGACTTGGTGCCCTCGTAGACAGCGGTGTTCAGCGGCTTGCGAATGCCCAGCTTCTCAGCGAGCTCCGAACCCTGGATCGTGGTCAGAACGCGGAGAGCAGCACCCTGCCAGTCGCGCTTGATCGGGTTGAGGCCCACAGCGGACGTGTCGCGCGGCGCCTTCTTTTCCTTCTTGCTCATGTTCACCATTCTCAGCGTTGAAACGTTGGTGGCCCGTACCTTACTCGGCGGTAAGATTACTGAGAAGTAAGGCTGGCACCATCATTTTGATCCGTCAACCAGTCTGGTCTGTTATTTGGCCAAACGGGCCAGGATTGCGTGATGCAGTTGACCATTCGAGGCGACAGCATTTCCGTGGTGCGGACCGGGCGTGCCGTCGAGTGCGGTGAACATCCCACCCGCTTCGCGCACGAGGATGTCGAGCGGTGCCAGATCCCAGAGGTTCACCTCGGGTTCAGCGGCGAGATCGACGGCACCTTCGGCCACAAAGCAATAGGAGAGGAAGTCTCCGTAGGCGCGCACTCGCCACACCTCGTCGGTGAGGGCGATGAGCTGATCGCGAAGTCCCAGGTCACGCCAGCCGGAGAGGCTGGAGAAGCTGAGGCTGGCGTGGTCGAGGTCTTTGACTTTGGAAACGGTGATTCGGCGCGACTCCTGGTGGCCGGCCTTCGCGAAGGCGCCACCGTCCTTGCTTGCCCACCACCGACGGCCCAGCGCGGGAGCGCTGACCACACCGACGACCGGAACGCCGTCTTCGAGCAGTGCGATGAGGCTTGCCCAGACCGGAACTCCGCGGACGAAGTTCTTCGTCCCGTCAATGGGGTCGATCACCCACTGGCGACCAGTGTGTGCTTGGTCACCCCCGAACTCTTCCCCAGCGACCGCGTCGTCCGGACGCTCGGTTTCGAGGATCGCGCGAAGCTTTCGTTCGACGGCCAGATCGGCGTCCGAAACCGGGGTCAGGTCCGGCTTCGAGTCGATCTGAAGATCGAGGGCGAGGAAGCGCTCCCGCGTGATCGCGTCGGCGGCGTCGGCGAGCGTGTGGGCCAGCTGAAGGTCTGCGGAGTACACAGTCAGAACCTTATTCGTTCGATCTGGTTGATTGGCCTGCGGAAGGCGCAGGCTAACCGACAAGACTCGCGCGCAGCCCTACCGCGGCCTGGACTTCTTCCAGTACCCCGTCGGCGTCATTCGCGAGTCGGTGCCAGTCGTAGCGCAAGATCGTCCAGCCAGCGAGAACGATGCTGTTCTGCCGCTGCATATCCTTACCGTTTCGGTGAGAGTCCTTGTGCCAGCGCCATCCATCGATCTCAAGGCCGATCCGGAGTTCTTCAAATCCGATGTCGAGGTACTTGCCGTTTACGGTCAGCTGCGGCCGCCAGCCAGCGATTGGTTTCAAAATCCGATGTGTGAGGCGCTCCGCCTCGCTGCGGCCGCCGGTTCGCGCCACGTCGAGTAGTTCTTTCGCTCGCCGTGACCCCGTGCAGTTGCGGTTCCGGGCGTAGGCGGCTTCGAGGTCGTTCATTGAAATGTGTTTCTGCAGTGCCTGATCCATGAGTACCGAGTCCCCGACTTCAAGCACGGTTAGCGGTATGTCGGTGGTCCTGACTCCGCGGACGGTGGCAATGTCTTCCGGTCGGAGGTTGCGTCGACGGACGCTCACGCCCGGCCTCCCGGTAGTCCGCTTCTGCGGGACGGTTATCGAGTGCTTTGCCGGCGCGGTGTCGGTCAGTCCGTGCCACCAGGCCGCGCTTGGTCCGTGCGCGACGGCGTCCGTGCCCAGGCTGAACATCGCAACACGGAAGCGAGTCACGTGGGTTCGGCGGTGTCCTGCTGACTGGTAGACGCCCTTGGCATGGCGAATCCACTCCCCGGATCGCACTTTGCGCAGGACGGCATCTTCGGAAAGGCCGCAATCACGAGCCTGCTTCATCGTGATGACGCCGTCTTGGATGGCAAGAACTTTGGAAATCGTCACGCCCACTCCGACGCACGGGTGGTTGTGCCGGTTCCCGGCTTCGCATCCGGTCGATTAGCCTGCGCAGCCCGCAGGCTAATCGACCGGATCAGGCCGTAGTAGGGGCCAGCCAGTCAGCGATTACGCTTGACCCTCGTGCAGCCAGATGTCGCGGCAGATATCGCCGAACTCAACACCACCCTCACGAGCATCGAGACGGTGATCGACGTCGAGGATCTGCGCAAGCGCATCGAAGAGCTCGAGGCACAGGCCTCGGACCCGAGCCTGTGGAACGACCAGGAGCACGCGCAGCAGGTCACCAGCCAGCTTTCGTATGCGCAGGGGGAGTTGCGTCGAGTCACCGAACTCCGCACCCGCCTCGATGACCTCGAAGTTCTGTACGAGCTCGCCGAAGAAGAAGGCGCGGAGGCGATCGCCGACGCCGATGGTGAGCGTGCCGCCCTTCGTGTCGAAATCGAGCTGCTCGAAGTTCGGACCCTCCTCGCCGGCGAGTACGACAAGCGCGACGCGCTGGTGACGATCCGGTCGGGCGCCGGCGGCGTCGACGCTGCGGACTGGGCCGAGATGCTCATGCGCATGTACATCCGCTGGGCCGAGAAGCACAAGTACGGCGTCGAGGTCTACGACACCTCCTACGCCGAAGAAGCCGGAATCAAGAGCGCGACCTTCGCGGTCAAGGCGCCGTATGCCTACGGCACGCTGTCGATCGAGCAGGGCACGCACCGCCTTGTGCGCATCAGCCCGTTCGACAATCAGGGCCGCCGCCAGACCTCGTTTGCCGAGGTCGAGGTGCTGCCGGTCGTCGAGACGACCGACCACATCGACATTCCGGAAGGTGAAATTCGCGTCGACGTGTATCGCTCGTCGGGTCCTGGTGGACAGTCCGTCAACACGACCGACTCCGCCGTGCGACTCACGCACATCCCGACCGGCATCGTCGTGACCTGCCAGAACGAGAAGTCGCAGCTGCAGAACAAGGTGTCGGCGATGCGCGTTCTCCAGGCCAAGTTGCTCGAGCGCAAGCGGCTTGAGGAACGCGCCGAAATGGATGCCCTCAAGGGCGACAACAGCGCGTCGTGGGGCAACCAGATGCGTTCGTACGTGCTGCACCCGTACCAAATGGTCAAGGACCTGCGCACGAACTACGAAGTCAACAGCCCGGATTCGGTGCTCGACGGCGACATCGATGGATTTATCGAAGCGGGAATCCGCTGGCGGATGCGGGACGAGGACTAGATCACACTGTTCGGTCGGGGAGGCATCGCCCGAACGTCACTAGACTCGGAACCGATGAATCTGGCAATCGCACCCCTGACCGATTTCACAGACTGGCTACGTTCCAACGGCTTGGAGATCGTTCTCCTCGTCCTCGGAGCAGCGATTCTCAGTCGGTTTGTCGTCTACAGCCGCAACTCGATCGTCGAGCGAATCGACAAGAACTTCCAGCATTCGGACGCTTTGGTGCGTTCCGAAGCGCAGAAACACCGTCGCGTTTTGGCGATGGTGATCAGCTGGGTCGTCCTGATACTGATTTATGTCTTGGTCGCAATCCAGGTCTTGCAACTTTTGGGATTCGAAGTTGTGGGCCTCGTGGCTCCTGCAACCGTCATCGGAGCGGCCGTCGGATTCGGCGCGCAGAAGATTGTGCAGGACATATTGGCCGGCTTCTTCATCATCACCGAGCGCCAATACGGCTTCGGCGACGCCGTGTCAATAACCCTCGCGGGCAACATCCTCGCCGAGGGAACTGTCGAGGATGTGACGCTCCGCGTGACGCGTGTCCGGTCCAACGAGGGCGAAGTCATCGTGATCCCGAACGGGCAGATCGTGAAGTCCACAAACCTGTCCAAGGATTGGGCCCGCGCGGTCGTTGACGTGCCCGTTCCCACCTCGGCAGACATCACCCAGGTCAACGAAATCCTCCACGATGTGGGGGCCAAGGCCTTCGCCGACAAACGGCTTCGACCATTGCTCCTCGATGAGCCGAGTGTCATGGGTATCGAAAGCCTTGAGGTCGACAAGATCAACATCCGCATGGTTGCCAGGACATTGCCCGGCAAACAATTCCAGGTGAGCCGCGAGCTCCGCGTGCGTGTCGCTGCCGCTTTGAGGCGAGAAGGACACTCCAGTGCTGCCGCGGCGGTCACCGTTGGGAAGTCGAAAGAAATGCCCGTGGGAGGTAGTGAAGAATGAAAATTCGTACCTCCACGGCCGTGATGCTGGCGGTGTGGTTCGGGGCGTTCGTGCTGTACATCCTGGTGCGTCCGGACGGGTCAAGTGGCTTGCCACTCAAGATGATTCCGCTGCTC
Source organism: Smaragdicoccus niigatensis DSM 44881 = NBRC 103563 (assembly GCF_000380645.1). Classification (GTDB taxonomy): domain Bacteria; phylum Actinomycetota; class Actinomycetes; order Mycobacteriales; family Mycobacteriaceae; genus Smaragdicoccus; species Smaragdicoccus niigatensis. Next base: position 537,071 of record NZ_AQXZ01000019.1, on the reverse strand, counting down.
ACGCAGACTGAGGAGTCGGCTCCGACGACGACGCACGCACCTGCGACGACGACGTCGAAACCGTCGACTACCACGCCGACTTCTCCGCCCACGGAATCCACGCCGACATCCGGCAGTTCCCAGGGATAACTCGATCGAAACCAAAGCGGTGATGAGCGTTTGCTCATCACCGCTTTTGCTATTCGTTAGCAGGTATGGGTTTTTGCTCTTGATACCGAAAAAGTAAGGCTTATGTATCGGAGTGGTCTCTGTGCCGAGTCGGACCGTGTCGAGGTGACTTACATCGGTGAAAGTTACCCCCGAGCGCCGATCCAGGTCGGCGAGCAGACCGGCAAATGATTTGGAGATTTACTGATGACCAGCCTCAAACTCCGGGCGGGAGCGCGTTCCACTACCGTCGCTACTGTCATTGCAATCAGCGCACTGCTGGGTGGCGGCGTCGCCCTCGCCGATAGTGGCGTGAGCGCGGGTTCCACGTCCCCCGCAGTCGTTGCCCCAGCACCTAACTACGGCTGCACCGAGGCCGAGCAGGCCGCCAAGCAGGTTCAGCAGGCACAGACCGCGAAGGCCGCCGCAGACAAGGCCGTCCAGACGGCTCAGCAGTCCGGCGATACTGCGGCCATCCAGAAGGCCCTCGCCGACCAGAAGAAGGCGGCCGACAACCTGAACGCCGCGCAGGCGAACTACGAACAGGCCAAGGACTGCTCCGAGCTCCCGACCCACGGTTCGGAGATCCCGGGCGGCACCTTCCCGACCCACCCGACCTCGGGCGGCGTTGACAGCGCGAGCGAGACCCCGGGTACGCCGGGTAGCAGCACTCCCGGTGGCAGCACTCCGGGTTCGGGCGTCGACAGCGCCAGCACCACGCCGGGCGGCTCGGGCGACAGCAGCGAGAGCGTTTCGCCGGGCACCCCGGGCAGCGGCGTCGCCGCCGAGTCGACCTCCCCTTGCGAGGAGTCGACCCCGGGTGGCAACACTCCTGGTGGTAGCCACGGAACCCCGGGCGGCAACACGCCTGGTGGTAGCAGCCACTCGTGCACCCCGTGCGAGTACACCGCTCCGGGTGGACACGGCAACGGTTCGAACGGTGCTCCGGGCTCCAACGGCTCGAATGGCTCCAACGGTTCGGGTGCCGAGTGCGCAAACTCGACCCCGGGTGCTGAGGTCGTCACCGGTCGCAACCCGGCGGACGTTCTCCTGAGCGCCAGCAGCCAGATGCTTCGCTGGGCAGTCGGCATCGCCGGCCTGATCCTCATCGCTCTCGGTGCGGTCACGGTCGTCGCTCGCCGCAAGGCCCTGCTGGCAGACGGCGCTGCTCCGGCCAAGGTCGGTGCCATCGTCACCTCGGCGATCGCAACGGCTCGCGAGCAGATCAGCCGGATGGGCTCGAAGCGCGGCTAATGACCGAAACCAATGGTGATGCACCCGCGGTGACGGAGCTGAAAGGTTCCGGAGTCCGAGTCGCAACGCCAGTGGTGGCAATCTCCCTCGGTGCGCTGTTGCTGGGTGTGTGGGCTTCCGCCCCCGGCAACAGCGCAACGGCGGCGCAGACCGGCGGCCTGCCCGTAATGGAACAGACGACGATCCCGATCGTCGCTCCGGATTCCGATACGAGCACGGCCGCCATTCCATTTGTGCCGCAGGGCGAACCACTCTGGATTGAGATCGGGCACGGGGTTCTCTCCCGGACTGGCCTCAATCCGGACGGCGTCAAGGCGATCGATGGCCGCGTGGTTCCGGTCGATAACCGCCCCGTATGGCGCTCAGACAGCAACGAACCCGGATCACATTCCCCGGGAACGGCTTTCATCGTCGGACACAACTACGCCGATGCGAGCGGAGAGATCGTGCCGTTCGCAGCGCTCGAGAAGGTACGCGTCGGCAACACGGTGACGGTCGGAGTGCCGGACGGTGAGTTGACGTACCGGGTCCAGCAGGTTTTCAAGGTTCCGAAGAAGGACCTCGCGAGCCGGACGGACCTGCTGACGAACATCGAGGGTCGCTTGATCCTCGAGACGTGTGACACCACCCCCGAGGGGGCTGACACGTACGACAACCTCATCGTCATCACGAAACTTGTTGACGCCAAACCATACGAGTAACCGAACCCTTGGAGGCAGCGGTGATCCGGCTGAAGAACGTCACCAAGTCGTACAAGACATCGACTCGGCCCGCATTGAGCAAGGTCGACGTCGAGATCGACGAGGGCGAATTCGTGTTCGTCATCGGAGCATCAGGGTCGGGCAAGTCGACCTTCATGCGCCTGTTGCTGCGGGAGGAAGTCCCAACTTATGGAGACGTGTGGGTTGCCGGCTTCCACGTCAACAAGTTGCCGGGACGCAAGGTGCCGAAGCTGCGTCAGCGCGTCGGCACGGTGTTCCAGGACTTCCGCCTGCTGCAGCAGAAGACGGTTCGGGAGAACGTCGAGTTCTCGCTGGAAGTGATCGGTAAGAAGCGTTCGGTGATCGATCGCGAGGTCCCGAAGGTGTTGGATCTCGTGGGCCTTGCCGGCAAGTCTGGCCGGCGGCCGAGCGAGTTGTCCGGTGGTGAGCAGCAGCGCGTCGCGATCGCTCGTGCGCTGGTCAACCATCCTGACGTGCTCCTCGCCGACGAGCCGACCGGAAACCTCGACCCCGAGACGAGCAACGAGATCATGACCCTGCTCGAGCGGATCAACCGCATGGGTACGACGGTCGTCATGGCCACGCACGACAACCACCTCGTGGACTCCATGCGCCGCCGCGTCGTCGAGTTGCAGCTCGGCAAGGTTGTGCGCGACGAGCAGCACGCCGTCTACGGGCTGGGGCGGTAGCCATGGGATTCGTTTTGTCGGAGACTCGGCGTGGCCTGCGCCGCAACGTCACGATGACCATCGCGATGATCCTGACCACCGCGATCTCGCTCGCGATGCTCGGTGGCGGTCTGCTCGTGGTGAAGATGGCGGAGAAGTCGAAGAACATGTTCCTCGACCGGCTTCAGACACAAGTGTTCATCACGCCCGAGCTGACGCAGTTCGACCCGACGTGCAATCAGGAAGTGTGCGTTCAGCTCTGGAAGGACCTGGCCAACGTCAAGGGCGTTCTCGACGTCGACTTCATGAGCCAGGACGCCACGTTGGAGGATGCGCGCAAGCGTGTGTTCGAGGGGCAGCCGGAGTTCGTCGACCTCATCAGCAAGGACGCATTGCCGGCGTCGTTCATGGTGAAGATGAAGGACACCGATGTCGTGCCGGGGATCGCCAGCGTGGTGAATGGCCGCCGGGGCGTGCAGAGCATGTTGAACCAGAGCACCGTCATCGACCAGTTGACGCAGTTGTTCACGGGTATGCAGCGCGCCGCGTTTGCGGTGGCCATTGTGCAGGCCGTGGCCGCGCTTCTGCTGATTGCGAACATGGTGCAGGTCGCGGCGTTCTCCCGTAAGACGGAAGTAGGAATCATGCGGCTCGTGGGAGCGAGTCGCTGGTACACGCAGTTGCCGTTCGTGTTGGAGGCGACGTGCGCGGCGATCGCGGGTCTGGTACTGGCGATCGGCGGGTTGTTTGTGGCTCGGCCGCTCGTGCTCGACGTGGTCTTCCGCGTGGTGTTCGGGGTAAACAACTTTGCGAAAGTCTCGAACGGCGACATACTGACCATCTCGCCTGTTCTGGCGGTGGCAGGTGTTGGCTTTGCCGCGGCGGTTTCGTATGTGACGCTGCGGATGTATGTGCGTGAGTGAATAAGTAGGGGAAGTGCAGTGAAGGAGAAGGGCCGCCAGGTCATTGCGACGAATCGCAAGGCGCGGCACAACTACACGATCCTCGATACCTACGAAGCTGGCATCGCCCTCGTCGGAACCGAGGTGAAGAGCCTGCGGCTCGGCCATGCGTCCCTCGTCGATGCGTTCGCCATCGTCGACCGCGGTGAGGTGTGGCTGCACGGCCTGCATATTCCGGAGTACGGACAGGGCTCGTGGACGAACCACGCGCCCCGCCGCACCCGAAAGCTGTTGCTGCACAAGCGCGAGATCGAACATCTGGTCGGCAAGACGCGCGAAGGCAACCAGACCTTGGTGCCGCTGTCGATGTACTTCAACGACGGCAAGGTCAAGGTCGAACTCGCGCTCGCCAAGGGTAAGCAGGACTACGACAAGCGTCAGGACCTCGCGAAGCGAACCGTCGAGCGTGAGGTCACGCGCGAGTTGGGCCGTCGGGTCAAAGGGATGCGCTGAGCCATTCCGCGACGTCGGCGATCACGGCCGGCGTTACCGGTTCGCTGATCAGGAAATGCCCGCCGTCGTCGTAGATGTGTGGCGTGGTTCCGTAGTGCTTGGCTGTTGATTTCACGAGGCCGGTGGAGACGATCCGGTCCTTCGCGCCGCCAGCGACGAACACCGGTACGGTGACTTTCTTCGCATTGACCCGCACGGTGCCGAGCAGAAGTGAGCGATAGACCTTGCCCGACTCGTGGGTGTAGTGGTCAAAGAACGCCTGCCGCTGCTCGGACGCCATCTGGTTGAGAGCCAGGACGTCGCACGTGTTGTGTTTCATGGCGAACGGGCGTCCGGTCATGATCTTCGGCATCTGGGGGATGAATCGCGACAGTGCGATCGGCTGCGCGGTGAGCATGCCCGGGGGAGCAGACGCGATGAGGGCGATCGCTCGAGCTCGGCCTTGCTCGGCAAGCTTTTGTGCGATGAGTCCGCCCAGGCTGTGGCCGATGATGATCGGTTTCTCGTCCAGGGTGTCGAGGACCTTGATGGTGTCGTTGATGTAGTCGTCGAACGTCAGTCCTTCGGCCTTCGCGGGTCCGACTCCGTTCCGTCCGGAACGCGACGGCGCGATGACGTCGTGGCCCAATTCAGAGAAGGCCGCGAGCCAGGCTTCGAATCCGGTGTAGTCGGCGAAGGCGCCGTGCAGAAGGACGATCGACGGTTTGGTTCCATTGCCAGTTGCTTTGAGTGCCGGGAACCCGGCGATCGTGGTTTCGCTGATGACGGTGTTCATTTCGGCTCCTCGGCAGAGTCGGGCGTGTGCTAGAAATGATTGTCAAGTTGCTTGCCTAAATTGTCAAGAAGGTTGCCTAGTTGCCTGATTTCGAGCACATGGATGCCGGGGAGATCCGGGCGCATCGAGAGACTGTTCTCCTGCGTCTGTTGATCCGGCTTGCGCAGATTGAGTCCAATGATTTGGGTCAGCGACTCACTGATGCGGGCTACCCCGGCGTGCAGACGGCGCAGATCAAGGTGCTGGGCAACATCGACACTGAGGGCACGCGTCTCGTGGAAGTCGCACGGCGGCTTGGGGTTACGCGTCAGGCCGCGAGCCAGATGGTCGTCGACATCGAGAAGCGTGGGTACGTCGAGCGGCGTCCGGACCCGGACGACGGGCGTGCGACATTGGTGGGGCATACCGATTCTGGAAGAACCTTGCTGCGTACGGCGTTGGGCTTCATGTGGGAAATCGAGAACGGGTATGAGCAGGTGATTGGGTCTTCGGCGATGGCGGCTGTGAAGAAAGCCTTGGCGGCGATTGCAGATAGTGCCGACCCGGCGTCGAGGCTCGGTCGATGATTTCGGTTGTCTTGGCGCTCGTTGGAGCGCTCGGTTACGGCATTGCCGATTTCGTCGGGGGAGTCGCTTCTCGTCGTACTGCCGCCTTGAGAATCGTGGCGGTGTCGTATCCGGCGTCGGTTCTGTTGGTCGCGTTGTTGGTGCCGGTGTTCGGTGGGTCTGCTTCTGTTTCGGGTCTCGCTTGGGGTGCGGCTTCAGGCGTGTTCGCCGGATTGGCGATGTGGTGGTTCTACCGCGCCATGGCGATCGGGCCGATGTCGATCGTTTCGCCGGTTACTGCCGTGCTGGTCGCCGGCATTCCGGTGGTTGTCGGGTTCGGGCTCGGGGAGCGGCCGGAGGTTTTGGCGATTGTCGGAATTTTGGTAGCGATCGTCGCGGTCGTGATGGTCAGTCGCGAGCCTGGGCATGACGGTGAGCGGATTACTTCCACTGCCGCATGGATGGCCTTTGGCTCCGGGTCCGCTTTCGGAATCGCGTTCGTCTGTATGCATCAGATCGAGGCGGGTACCGGGCTTTATCCGCTGCTTGCGTCACGTGCTGCTTCGACGGTCGTGGTGTGGGGAGCGGCGATTGCGGCCTCGGAGTTCAAGTTCCCGCCGCGATCGGTGCTGCCGCTGGCTCTGCTCGCGGGGCTGCTCGAAGTGACGGCAACCGGCGCGATCATGTTCGCTTTGCAGGGCTCGCTGCTGTCGATCGTCTCGGTGTTGGGTTCGCTCTACCCGGCGGCGACTGTGTTCCTCGCGATGGCGTTGCTGAAGGAGCGGCTGTCGAAGGTGCAGCTGGTGGGGCTGGCGGGTGCGCTGGCCGCGGTCGGGATGATCGCGGCCGGGGCGTGATTGCAGGGAACTGATCGCTGATCGATCAATTCCCTGCAGTCTTACGGTTCCGGGAACCGGTTTGCGAATACGCCCGTCTGACCGGTGTGGACAAGCAGAAACTCGCGGAAATTCTGGTTCTGCAAGACGGCGTCATCACGACGAAACAGGCGTTGACCTGCGGGCTGTCGGTGCAGGCCATCCAGCGCCGGGTCTCCGGAAAGCTGTGGGTACGGCTGGCGAAAGGTGTCTACTTGGCCGACGGGCATCCGAGATCGCACCGGACCCGGCTGCGTACCGCTGTTCTGAGTACCGGCAAAGACGCGGCGACATTTGGACGCTCGGCGGCGTGGTGGCACGGTTTGTCGGAAGATCCGCCAAATCTTCCGACGATCACCATCCCCACCAAACGCTGGATTGAACGCACCGGAGCGGACATTCGTCGACGCAAGTTGCCCGAGGAAGACCTGACTGTCGTCGCCGGGCTTGCCGTCACAACTGTTCCGTTGACCGTGCTGGAGTCGCTTGATTCGGTGCTGATGGATCGGGCGTTGCAGTTGCGGGTGTCATTGCGGCAGTTGCAGATTGCGCATGAGCGAAACCTGCCTCGTGGTGGTGCAGCGCGTGCGGGAGTGCTGCTCCGCGTGGCGGCCGACGGTGGAAGAAGTGCGGCTGAGCTCCGTCTCCATCGCATCATTCGGGAGTTGCCTGGGTGGCAACCGCAGTTCGCCGTCGGACCGATTCATCTGGATGCCGCGTTCGTTGAGGCGAAGCTCGGGATCGAGGTCGACGGGTGGAGGTGGCACAAGGATGCCAGGCGTAATAGTGAGGATCTACGGCGGCAGAACTACCTGGTCAACCTCGGGTGGCGGATCCTTCGGTACGACTGGCACCGGCCGGATCGGGAGCCTCGCGAAGTGCTGGCGGAGATTGAAGCTGCACTGAAAATGCAGGGAACTGACCGCTGACCGATCAGTTCCCTGCACTCCTACCTAGTCGGTAAACGTGATCCGCACCGAGATCGGCTTGGTCTGCATCGCGCGGAACGTGGCGAGCGCGAGCGCGCCGAAGGCTGGGTTCGGTGCGAAACTACGCGCCCGCTGCGCGACGTCATCGTCGTAGACGAACTCTGCAGTGCCGGTTCGCCACTGCGATCCCTGACGAATCCGGACTGCTGGGTTCGAGGTGACGTTGCTGCCCCAGCCTGACCGGGTGCCGTGCTGGGAGATCACCCAAGCGCCGGTCTCGTCGAAGGAGGCCGACACGGGAACGCGACGGGCCAGGCCGGTCTTGCGTCCGGTGGTCTCGAGATCGGTGGCGAATGTCGTCTGGATGCCGACCTTGCCGAGTGCTTTCACGAGCGGGTTGGCGACGTAGCGACCGACGGCGCGTTCGAGGGTGAACTTGTCCACCGACCGATTCTTTACGGGTTGCGAGACGCCGCCACGCTTTTGACGAAATGCGTCCACGCCATGGTGGCGTGCGGCGCTGATCGCCGTGCGCCATGCCGGTCGCGCGGGGTCGGTGTCACGCCCGTCGCCGAGTCGGCGGATCTGGTCGAGATGCCATTGCATGTCGAGGCCTCCCTCTGCTGCCTTCAGTGCCGGAAGACGCTTGAGCACGGCGGGCGGTGCACCCAGCGTGATCTTCGGAGTCGGCAGGCGATCGGTGCCGCCAGTGAGCACGGCTTCCGCGGCGTCCGGAATGAGCGCGGTCGGGCGTCCGATGCCGACGAGATCGCAGTCGCCGTCGGCGATCGCCTGGTTCATCGCCTCTCGGCTGCGGAATCCGCCGGTGACGGCGATCGGGATGCCGGCCGCGTCCACGCGCACTTTCTCGGCGTACTCGAGGAAGTAGGCCTCGCGCGCCTTCGTGCTCGCTGACTTGACCTGGGGGCGGCCGATCATGGCGGCGGATTCGTAAGTGCCACCGCTGATTTCGATGAGGTCGATCTTCTCCTGTGCAAGCCGCTTCACCACCTCGCGCGACTCGTCCTCGGTGAACCCGCCGCGCTGAAAGTCGGCGGAGTTGAGCTTGATGCCGACGGCGAAGCCGGGGCTCACTGCCGCGCGGATGCTGCGCACGATTTCGATCGCGAACTTCATGCGCCCTTCGATGTCGCCGCCCCATTCGTCATCGCGCTGGTTCGACAGCGGGGAGAGGAACTGAGACACGAGGTAGCCGTGTGCGGCGTGGATTTCGACGCCGTCGAAGCCGGCGGACTCGGCCAGCTTCGCGGTGGTGGCGAAGCGTTCGATGATCTCTTTGATTTGTTCTCCGGTAAGCGCGTCCGGAACCGGGAGGCCGGGAAGATTCGGTGCAATTGCCGAGGGTGCTACTGGCCTCTTGCCGGTGATCATCGGGTTGGCCTGACGTCCCGGATGGTTGATCTGCATCCAGATCGGCGTACCGCGGTCGCGTCCGGCCTTGGCCCACTTGGTGAAGGCTTCGAGGTCAGCCTTCTCGTTGAGAACGACGTTGCCCGCTTCGCCAAGGTGATCCTCGTCGACCATGACGTTGCCGGTGATGAGCAGCCCGAATCCGCCGGATCCCCAAGTGGTGTAGAGCTGCTCGAGGCGCTCGTTGGGGGAGCCGGTCTGATCGGCCAGGCTCTCGCTCAGCGCGGACTTCATGATGCGATTGGGCAGAATCTGCCCGTTGGGAAGTTCGAGCTGGTCGTTCAGTGCGGGCATGGAAGTCTCCTCGGCTGCGAAGTAGACGTTGTCGTCTACTCGATTGCCGCCGACGCTACCGCAAAGTAGACGGCATCGTCTAGTATTAGTTTCATGGCAACTGAAGCGCGTTCGCGGATCATCTCGAGCGCTATTGCTCTCGGACGGCGCAATGGCCTCGCCAACTTGGCGATCGCGGACATCCTCGCGGACAGTGGCACGGCACGACGGTCGCTCTACACGCACTTCCCGCGTGGAGTCGCCGATGTGGCGGTCGAGGCGACGAAGGATGCGGCCGCGTTGCTTGGCCAGCTGTTCGACGTCGGTGCGCGGATGGAGCCACGGGCGGGTTTGGCGATGTTCGTCGAGGGGTGGAAGGCCTGGCTCGAGTCGGACGGCTTCAGCCTGGGCTGCCCGATCGTGTCGGCGGCCATGGCGAAGAACTCGTTGCCGGAGGCTGCGGCGATCGCAGAGGATGCGTTCGTCGATTGGGAGTCGAAGATCCACGCGAACCTCCTCGAGCATGGCGTGCCCGAGGATAAGGCGCGGTCGCTCGCGATGTTCATGGTCAGTTCGGTCGAAGGGGCGACCTTCCGCTGCATGTCGTCGTCTTCGGCGGAACCGCTGCTGGCTACGCAGAAGCATCTCGAGGAGCTGCTCGACCTGCATTTGCCGGCGAAATAAACCGGTGGCGGTTGGTGTTAAAGTTGAAAGTCCGGCAGGGAGCCGGAACGTACGGGGCTGAACGGTTTCGACTGCGTACGTGGGATTAGGGGAAGCGTGTCGGTGCAGGCAAGAGACCACCGTTAAGCGTCGCTGCAACCAATTAAGCGCCAACTCTAACGTTGCGCGTGAAGACCTCGTTCTCGCTGCCTAATTAGCAGCTGAGGTTTCTTCACTGTCAGACCGGGAGCGCCCTCGGCCCGGATCCTGGCATCAGCTAGAGGGACAAACCGCGCGGTCCGGTCACGGGACCGAGCGGGACATCAAACAGTGACTGGGATCGTCATCGCAGCTTGTTCGCGTGACTGTGAGATCCGAGTAGAGGCATAGCGAACTGCACACGGAGAAGCCCTAGCGAAACGGCGGAGGACCCGGGTTCAATTCCCGGCAGCTCCACGAAGAGGCCCCGATCCATCAGGATCGGGGCCTCTCCCGTTGCGTCAGAACTGCGGCGCCTTTGTCGCGGTGTGTTCCGGCGCCCGTGCCCTTTCTCCTCGGTTTTGCTTGAGAAAAGCATCGTTGAACAGGGCATTCGGTTGTGTCCGCCGATTGGAGGTCGAGTCGGGTGAGTCGGTGATCCGCTGATCGGGGGAACTTTCGTGCTGGGTTGCTGACTCGTACTGCCACACCCCAACGGCAGGAAAGGGATGGGCAATGGACGACTACGGAAGCGACTACGGGTACATGGCTCGGGGTCGTCGTACAAGGCGAATCAGCTCCTCATGGGACGCGTACAACGCGGGGGACTCCGCGGGATCGTCGTACTGGAATGACCAGTCGTGGTCGGACTGGAACCAGAGCACGGACATGTACGTCGGTGGTGCTGATCCGTGCGGGTCGACGTACACGTCGGACTACTACGCGGGGTCTGAGTACAGCTACGAGTGAGTCTTCGTAGCGTGATCTGACGCTCAGTTACACGGGCTCCGCGAGCTCGCCGGGGCCCGTGCCTGCGAAGACTCTTCAGAATGAGCTGTTCGGTAGCTGTGGTATGATTACGAGGTCGTAGTTGCGTGGCTGCGACAACACGCTCCGGCCGACTGATCACCGGCCAAGATCCCAAAAGCAAGCCGAAGCACTCGGTGAGCTAGCTTTGCTGTGTCCAAAATCGGGTGCTCCGAGATGGTTTACGCCTTATTAATAGGGCGGCTTCAGCAAGTAATGAGATCGCCTTCTGGGTCCGGAATTGACTACTTGTCAATCCGGGCCCTCCGTCGTTTCGGCGGATAACTGAATAGGTGCCGCCTTCCGGCCCGTGTCCCAGAGTCTCAACGACTCACAGGACACGGGCCGCGTTCGTCTCTATAGAAGGGAGAGGTCTGTGAAGTACCAAACGACGAGGTGCCCGATGACGGGCAAGCGGCGCTACCGGGACGGAGAGCTTGCGAAGCACGCCCTCCGGAACGTGCGGATGATGCGGCAGCTCGCTGAGGAGCTGGGTGTCGAGACGAGGCGGCGAGAGTGCAGGTCCTACCGGTGCGACGGCTGCAACGGTTTCCACCTCACGAGCTGGGCTTAAGGAGAAAGGAACAAATGAACAGAGAAAAATACGAGCCGGCGGAGTTTCTGGCCGAGCTGCCAGCGCGGATGGGATACGTCCCGACCGATTCGCTCGTCGTGATTCCTCTCGGTGGAGCGCCCGAGGAAGTTGTGCGGCCGCGGCGCCTCAATGCAGACGCTGACGATTTCGTTCTGGCACTGGTTCTCGGAGCGTTCGGGGAGGACGACTCGGTGATCCTGGTGGCCTCGGGGGATGACCCGTTCAGCGCGCTCGAGAAGGCCGAGGACTACCTCAACTGCCGAATTCTGTGCGAGTTCGCGGTGCGAGCGTTCACCCCGGGTGAGATGTGGATCGAGGTGACTCACGGTGGAGCCGGTCTGATCCCGGATTACAAGTCCACACAGTTCGCTGCGGAACTCGCGTTCGATGGATGGCCGATCTACTCGACCGTGGAAGCGTTGCGGGCCGTGTTCGAGCCGGTCGGCAGGCCGGCACGGATCGCACAACTGAACAGTGGAGCCGATCGGGAACATGCGGCGTCCGGGGTGCGGCGGTCGATCTATCGGGGCCTGCCTGTCAAGATCACTCATCTCGCGGCGTTGCTCGAAGACTTCGAGAACGTCAAGTGGATGGCGCAGCTGGGCGAAGACTGGTGGCCCGAGCCGGACGAAGCAGTCCGGAAGCGAGTGTTCGAGGTGTTTGTTTCGTGCGCTCGGAGGTTGACCGGGGAGGCGCGGCTGCGGGCGGTGTTCGTTGCAGGAGTCGCGGCGATACGTCTTGGGCGCGATGCATTTGTCGACGCAGCGGAGGACATCCTGCTCCGCGCAGATGATGACCGTCAGCTGTTCCTTCTCATGGACGACCTGAGGCGGGAAGGCCTGGGCGTCCTGGAGGAGTTGGGGTGAGACCGGTGACCGACAAGCCCAGCGGTGGGGCGCTGGGCTTGTCCGGCTGGGGCTCTACGCGGTCACTCTTCGTGTCGCTGCTGCAGTGATCGTGAGTCGGTGGAGGTCGACGAGCGCTCGTTGATCGAGGCGACTGCCGACGTATCCGCCGGCGAGTACAAACGCGACGGGAGTGGAGCGTTGCTGGCACCAGTCGAAGACCAAGTGCTCGCGCTCGGCCAGAACATCGGCGGTGATGCCGTCGAGTCCTCCGATGTCGCAGCCTTGGTACGGGTCCATTCCCGCGTTGTAGATGCAGAGATCAAACGGGCCGAGTCGATCGGCCTGCGCGAGTGCCGATGCGATGGCCGGCAAGTAGTCGGCGGCCTCTGTGACGTCCAACAGCTCCGAATTCGACCGGTTCGAGTAGTGGTCGAACGCGCTGACGGAAACGTCCGACTGCCAGATTCGGTCGTCGCCTTCGATCAGGTCGGCGGTTCCACCTCCGCAGTGTGCGTCGAAGTCGAGGATCAACACCGACTGGACAGTGCCTTCGTCGAGCAGGGTTTTCGCGGCGATTGCGAGGCCGTTGAAGGTGCAGAAGCCGGCGCCGCTGTCTCGGCGAGCGTGGTGCAAGCCAGATGAGAGTGAGCCTCCGACTCCGTCGGTAAGAGCGGCACGGGCAGCGGATATAACGCCGCCATTAGAGGCGAGGACCATCCTCCACAAGGCCGGGTCCCACGTGAACCCCTGGCTCTCGGCAAGGTCGACCGGCTCGCCGGTCTGCACGGCCTTGACGTACTCGATGTCGTGTACCAGCGACAAGTGCTCAAGCGTGATCGGCTCAGGCTGGCGTAGTTGGACGCCGTCGATGGGCCGGTTGGTGAGTGACTCGGCGATCCACCCAGATTTCCGGGTCGTGTCGAATCCATGCTTGGCGCCCACATAGTCGGGCGAATAGAAGAGCTGCATGTAGGCGCCTTTAGGGAGATGGTGGTCAGTCGGGCGACCCGCCTGCTGCCTTGCGCCGGCGGTTGGTGCGCTCGTACATTTCTGCGGTCGCGTATTTGGCCGCGAGTTCCCACGCGACTTCTTTGGGAAGGCCTTTGGCCATGAACTCGTCGAGCTTGGGTCGGAAAATGCGCTGGGCTTCGCGGTGTTCCGCCCAGCCTGTGCACGCCGGCCACTTGCCCTGTTTGACGCGCACCCAGTAGCCGGCGGTCTCGCTCCATTGGTAGAGCGGCACGATCTTTCCCATGTCAGTCCTCGGCGAGCTCGGCGCGTTGGACGTCGCTGAACACCGGCATCGCTGCCTCGAGGTTGAGCATCTTCTCGCGGCGGTAGTCGCGGATGTTCGCCGATGCGGCGGCCATCGCACTGCGTGATTTGCCCTTGCCGTACGTGACCGAGTGGGCTCGGCTGACGCCGAGCGATGCGCCGACTTCGATCGCGTCCTGGTCGGCCCCCATGTACATGAATTGCCAGTCCTGGCTGGCGGTTTGCTGCTCGACCAACGATTTGATTGCCGGGTAGGACCACTCGCGAGAGGAGTTCTCATGGCCATCGGTCATGATCGCGATGATCACTGTGCCAGGACGCTGCTCCTCGGGCTGCGATGCGATCTCGGTACGAGTGTCGGTGATGAGCCTGCCCATCGCATCAAGGAGTGCGGTACCGCCACGAGGCTGTAGGTCGAGTGGCGGAACTTCCAGGACCGGCATGCCGGCGTAGACGACCTCGAAGTGCGTGTCGAACTGAGCGAGGGTGACGACGCATTCGCCGTCGGCGGCCGTCTGCTCGTCGATGAAGGCGGCGAATCCGCCCTCGATGTCGGACTTGATGGTCTCCATTGAGCCCGAACGGTCGAGCAGGAAGACGAGGTGAGCGAGGTTGAGGTTCGGCATGGGTTCTCCATTCGGTGCCTGAATTAGGGCGCAAGGAATCAGGGCCTCACAGGAGGTCCCAGGTGGCGTTGGTGGTCATCAGATGGACGCGTAGACGTCCTTTGAAATGGTTGGTCCGACGTGGACAGGATAAGTGTACCGCAAAAAATGCGGATACGCATAAACTGCGGATCTAGTCAGTTGGGACTGCGCGACCATGCTGTTCGTAGAGTGCACGTTCGTGCGGCCAGACCGGGATGGAGATTCCGAGGGTCTTCTCGAGGTTCTTACGCGCTGTGGTCACCTGCTGGGGTGTTTCCTCCACCACGTACGGCTGGAAGGAGTCGGGGTCGCTGAGTGCTCCCATTGTGTCCTCGCTTCTTTCGTGTGATGAAAGTATGAGGTAGGGGTACGACAAGTAGCTTCTAGCTGCGAAAATAGGGCAGCGCTCGACTCTCAGGGTGCCGTCGTCCCGAGCGGAATGTCCTACCTCGTGACCGGCACCGACACTGCCGCGTTCGGATGCAAGAAGAGCAGCGTCGTCTTCACGTCCGTTTCGGCAGCCGTGCTCAGGGCTTCCGCGTAGGCGTCCATCTGAGGCTTGTAGTAGGTCACGCGTGACGGAATGCCGCCTGCCGTTACGTTGTCGGTCTTGTAGTCCACGACGTGTAGCGAACCATCATGGTCTCGGAAGGTCAGATCGATGAACCCTTCGAGGGCGTTGCCGTCCTTGCGAACCGTACCGACATACATCTCGCGCCAGTGTTCGCCCGCTGCAGCACGTTTCACAATGTCCGACGCAAGCGCAGACTTGACCAAGTCTTTGATCAATGGCTCGTGCCCTAGCACGCCCTCCGCCACTGCTTGCGCCGCGACGGCTTGATCAATCCCGTCGCCAGTGCGGAGATCGACGGACTGCAGAACCGCATGAACGGCTCGACCGATCGCGGAGCCATATCGACCCTTCGACCACGGCAGCAACTCGATGTCTCGCGGTCCCTTGGCGCTGCCGGCTTCTGCCTCGTCGTCGAGCACTATCTCGGGCTCGGTGCCCTCCAAGCCGGAAGCAGTGATCGTCGACTTCGCGCGACTTCGCCGCTGTGCTTCGCTGACGCCCGCAAACCATTCATCCCAGTCCGGCGGCTCCACAATGTGCTCGACCGCATCGCGAGCCAGAGTGAAGTCGTAGCCACTGAAATGCACCGCGCCGGCCGTGGTTGCCCCACCTGCCTCGGCCACCAGGTGAGCCGCGGTTGAACCGGTGGTGCCGCGGTGGAGCGAGACGATCAGGTGGTCGCGGGCACGCGTTGCGGCAACGTACAACAGGCGCAACTTCTCCTGCGCGTCCATCTGCTCGTCGATCGGTGCAACGTCGTCGAAGTCAACGGTCTTGATCCCGCCGCCGACACTGACTGAATAGCCGCCCTCGGCCGGCCAGAGCAGTTGGACTCCGCGCTGCGAGTTTGCCCGGGCGGTCATACCGGACATGATGACGATCGGAAACTCGAGGCCCTTCGCGGCATGAATTGTCATGACCCGAACGGCCTCGACATCCGTCTCGGGCAGAACCGACTCGGCGACCCGGCCGACCTCCGTTCCTTGATGCTCAGCCCAGGTCAGGTAGTCGCGCAGACCGCCATGCGACACCTCTGACCATGCCCTCGCCTGATCCACGATGAAGCGAAGACGGCGCCAGGAATCACGCGCACGTCGCTCACTCGCGGCGACCTCGAACATGCGGCGATCGGTAACGATGGCGCTGAGCACCTCACTGGGAGTCATCCACCGAGAGTCAAAGTGGAAGCGCCGCAAGTAGGTGAGCGCCTTCCCGACCGGCCCTCTTTCTAGTTCGGATTCGACCGTGGAGTAAACCGTAAACCGCCCACCCGCCTGCTTCCATCGCCAAAGATCGTCGTCGCCACAGCCGAAGAGTGGTGACCGCAATGCGGTGACCAGCGACAACTCATCGGTGGTATCGGCGATTGCGCGGGCGCAGGCAAGTAATGCGCGAACTTCACTGGCGTGGTAGACGAGCGAACTCGCCTCTGCTCGGTACGGCACCTGTGCCTCCCCGAGCGCCTGCTCCAGAAACGGGAGCGACGTGCGTGCCGGCACAAGAATCACGATGTCTGCCAGTCGCGCCGGACGCCAACTCCGGGTGACCTCGTCGAATACCTGCCACTGTTCGTCGATGATCTTGCGGATTATCGCCGCGACGTCAGTTGCTTCGTAATCGCGAAGCTCGGCCGCAAGCACTTTGCCTTCGTGGGCTTGGGCGCCGAGCACTGTCAGCGGCGCGCCGCTGCCCCCGGGCTTTCGATAGTCGTCGAGCGCCTCGTACTTCGGTTGTTGCCGTTCTTCTTCCTGGATTAGCGTGCCGAACACCGCGTTGACCCATTCGAGGACGGCTGGCACGGTGCGGAAGTTCGTGGTCAAGCTGACTGGCTGGCCGATATGGTTCTGGGCGCGTAGATAGGTTTCGATCGATGCCCGCCGAAAGCGGTAGATTGACTGCTTCGCATCACCGACGACGAACAGTCGACCTGGCGGCACGTCGACCTTCTCCCACTCGGGGGAGTCTGCGGCTTCGCCGGCGGCAATGCGGACCGCGAGTTCGATCTGGATCGGATCGGTGTCTTGGAATTCGTCCAGCAGAATCCGGCGATATTTGTCATGCAGAGCGGCGCGGACCTGCGGCTGATTGCGGAGCAGGTCGCGAGAGGTGACGAGCAGGTCATGGAACTCGAGGCGACCTTCACGCCGGCGTTCCTGCGCAAGGCCGAGCACTCGGCGTGCCAGCCACGGAGTAAGGAGTCGGAGGCAGAAGTCGAGTATCTCGCCGACTAAAGCGTCGGCCGAAATGCGAAGGCCTTTGAGTTCGTCCTTGACGTAGTTCACGTCGTCCCAGTTCGCACGGGCCCCGCCGTTGCCGATCTTGAAGCTTCCGATCTTTTTGACGACGGTCAGTCGCGTCTCGTCGTCGGGCGCGTGGTCGAACTCGGTCAGCAACTCGGCGAGCTCTTCGAAGGCTGGCAGCAGTTTGTCCGCAGGGTTTCGACACTCATCTCGCAGCGCGAGGACGTCGTGTGCCTCGTTGCGGAATGTCGTCCAGTCAAAAAAGTCCAAGGTCGGGGGCGGTGCCGCCAGAATTCGCTCTTCGATGAGGTCCCAGTCGCGGCCGAGTGCCTGCAGTAGCGATCTCAGACGCTTCAATTGCAGTCCGGCAGCCATCGCGAGAAGGAGTGGCGTCGCCATCGTGTCGTCGTCGAGTAACTCACGTTGTATGTCGATCCACCGACGTTCGAAGGCGATCGAGGAACCGACCTCATCGAGGACTTCGACGAGCGGTGGAAGGCCCGCATCGATCGGATGTTCCGATAGTAAGCGCTGCGCAAACGAGTGAAGGGTGCCGATGGCCGCGCTATCGAGCTCGTCCAGGGCCTGATCAGCCGCCACCTTCATCTTCCCGTTGCGACGGGCTTTCTCGAACTCGCTCCGTAACCGGTCCCGGAGTTCTGCTCCCGCCTTCTCCGTGAACGTGACGGCGGCGATGTTCTGCAGCGATACACCGCCTTCCATGACCATTGCATAGACTCGTTTGACCAGCGCAGATGTCTTCCCGGACCCGGCGCCCGCGTTGACGAACAATGTGCTGCCGGTCGCCGTGGTGATCTGTCGCCGGGCGGCTTCGTCCTTGAGGGTCATTCCGCACTCTCACTGGGATCGATGAGATTGACAAGTTCGGTCAGTGCTGGATCGGCGTGCTTGCTCTGCCACCGCTCACGACCGTCATAGCCGACACCGTCCGGATTGCAGTACTCACATTTCACCCAGGCGAAGTCGTCTGTCTCCGGGGGCTTGGCCGGAAACAGGCCGTTCGCGATCGACCTGACGAGGACGTAAAGGGTCTCCTGGTACTTCTTCTCCACCGCATCGGACAATGACAGATCGACTCGGCCCTTGTCCTTGCGAACGAACCAATACGACGCGTGAACCGCCGTTTCCGCGTTGCCGTAGCGCTCCCTCGCAGCGTGGGCATACACCGGGAGTTGGAGCTTTGTGCCCTTGGCGATCGGGTCGGTTGTGGAGATATCCGCATAGGGGCTCTTCGATCCGGTCTTCACGTCGGTGACCCAGAGTTCGCCGTGGGTGGTCTCGTCGACTTTGTCCGCGCTGCCTCGCATCAGCACGCGGCCGCCCTGGATCGGCACTTCCACCGGATTGTGCCCGCTCTGACCGAACGGCATCTCGCTCGCGACAACGCGGGCGTTTAGGCTGGCCCGCCAATGATCGTCGGTGTCGAGCATCGTATGCAGATCGTCCAAGATCCGGGTGCGCTCACGCTCCCACAATCGGGGATGCCCGGTCAGTCCGCGATGCTGGAATTCCTCCGCGAGTTCCTCGGCAATTTCGGCGAGCGCATCTCGTGCTTGCGTACTCCAAGGCGCGCCATAGCCCGGCAGCGTCCCCTCGAACCGCTTGATGAGTCGGTCCATCGCCTCGTGGATGAGGTTTCCAATGTCCATGGGTGAGATCTGGATGACGTCTTCGGGCTTTTCGAGCGGTGAAACGCCGAGTAGGCGCCGGACAAAGTATGCGTGCGGACAGTCGGCATACGACTCGAGGGCTGTTGGTGCGATCGCCTTGTTGTCGACGGCGTAGTTGGGTAGGCCCGACTCCGCGGTCAGGTTGCCGTCGAACCGCGTGAGTTCATGGCTTGTGCGGGCTTCGATCATTGCCCTCGCGGCGTCTACTGTGGCGTCGTCGAGGCCGCCAGCTGCTGCGCGCCGAGTCCGCCACTCCTGTTCCGTTCCGAGGTCCTTTGTCGTGAGGAGTTGACCGGCGAACGAGCCCGAATGCGTCACTTCCTGTCCGTATTGCGCCGTCTCCCACTTGGTTGCCGCCAGCTCGCGGTCGTTGCTCAACTCACGGAGCGTCGGAAGCAGCCATCGGCTAGGCAGGCGGTGGCTCGATCTGCGCAAGTCACCTCTCGGGAACGAAGCGACTACTTGCGGTGCGACCTGGAACGCAGCGAGAAGGTACCGATACTTGGCGTACAGCCCGTCTAACGCCAGCGAAAGTTCACCATTGGCGGCCCCGCGCACACGGTCCGGTAGAAGCGCATCCTCACGAAGACGGCCGGGATAGAGGTCTTCGCTCAATCCGACGACGTACGCAACATCGAGGTCGAGCCCAATAGCCGCGGATACGGGAGCAACAAGTACCCCTTCGCCAAACCGGCCAACACGCGGCAGGACCCGCTCGAATTCTGAGCTGAGCACCTGCCGAAACACGTCGAAGGAAGCGTGTGAGTCAACGGCGTCGAGGCCAACCAGTTCGCTCACAGTGGTGGTCACAGCCGCGTAGGCGTATTGCTCTTCCAACGGCAACTTCGCCGAGTCAATGAGAGTTGTGAACAGCGTCAGACACCACTTCGACAGGCCGGACCAGGTCGTCATTTCGCTCGCGTCGGCGAGTTCCTGACGCAGTCGGCCTGCGAAATCACGAAGTTGGCTCGCTTCGTCAATCCTGCGCCGGATGCGCTCGATTCGCCATGCCTCGGGCGGTTCGCCACCGGGATCTTCAAGGGACCGCTGGGCAGCGGCGATGAAACCATCGAGCCGAACTTGCCAATCATCACCGGAGACAACGCCGGCCTCGCGCGAGACTCGCTCCCATCGGGCGGTTGGTATGCGCTCGCCAGCAAAATCGCGGGTCGGGCCGCTCGCGATGGCACGGAACAGTTCGGGACGTGAAGCACCGGAGTCAACGAGAGCGAGTGTCTCGAGCAGAATGCGTGCAACTGAGCGTTCGCTGACCGGGCGTGCGCCTGGTCCGTTTGTGGTGATCCCCGCGCTATTGAGCGACTCGTACAGGAGTCGTGCGTATGGGGAAGTGCCCGTATACAGAACCGCAACGCGATGTGCTGGTGTGGACTGCAGCGTCTTGGTGAGATCTCTGACCACGCAGCGAATCTCGTCGTCGGAATCCGATGCATTGAGGACGTTCGTGGCTGTGCGGATCTGCGGGGGAACGATGTTCGCGACGTTGAGTCGTGCAAGTGTGCGCTCCACTCCGGCGTCCGCCCGCGTCGCTCCAGTCAGTCCGGGGATTACGGACAGGGCGTCTCCGCCGGCCAGAGCCTCGGCAAGCCGCGACTCGGCCTGGGAGAGGTCTTGCGGCAGGTAGAGAATGAACGTTCCTGTGGCCGGACGCGATGCGGCCGCCTGGAGCAAGTCCGTCGGGTCGTACCAGCTTCCTTCAAGCGTTTCTCTGACCTGGCGGAACAGTCGGACGAATTCGCGAGCGACATCAGACGTCGTCGCCATCCCGTCCAGAGCAGCAGAACTCACGTCTCGGACTTCGCGGTAGGCCTTCGTGAGTGCCTCGACTGTCGCGGGGTGTTCGGCTACCTCCGCGAACAACCCCGGGTCTTCATCGAGCGCGCGGCGTAGAGCTGATGTCAGCACGGGTCCGGTCAGCGGCCTGCGAGGATGCATCGCGGGCGCGGCGATCTTCTCGGAGAGTTTCGAAAGAGTCGTGACGTCGACATTGACGACACCGGCCCGACCCCCCACGCCGCGAGCTAGGTGACGCCTCGCCGTTAGTGCTGCGAGGTTGTTCGGCGCGAGGACCGTCACGGGCGCCAACGCGTCTCCGGCTTTGTGTTCTGCGACCGCGTCCCGCAGGGCATCAAGTGCTGCGCGCCCGTATTCGACCATTCGATCTCCGATCCAGTGCCGGTGCAGAGCCTGCCCCGATCACAACACGGCGGTCTGACAAAGCGCGCAAGTATGCCGGGTCAGGTGCGGCTGATGTCATTCGATGGAATGACACGATCGGGCCCGCGATCAATCGCCAATTTGTCTGTCGATCGAATGAATTCCACTGCCCGACAGGATCCGACAGCAAAGTGGGACATTGTGCGAATACCGTTGCCGAAGTGAGCGACTCCCACTCCGATGCCGCGATCGAACGGCTCATCGACGCCCTCGACAAGAGCGCTCTGGCCGAGGATCGAAAGCTCCTCGTACTCGCAGCCCTTGAAGGGGATCAAGACCTCGCCGACGCGGTCAGCGGCAAGCCTGTCGCCACGAGGAAACGACCACTGGCAGAGCAACCGGTCCACAGCTATCTTGAGCGCGTCACCGTTACAGGCTTCCGCGGCATCGGCGCCAAGGCCGCGCTGCATCTGACGCCGGGTCCCGGCCTGACGCTCGTCATCGGGCGCAACGGCTCTGGGAAGTCAAGCTTCGCGGAGGGCATCGAAGCCACATTGACTGGCGAAACAGCCCGGTGGAAGGGCAAGACCAAGGAGTGGCTAACCGGCTGGAAGAACCTGCACAGCGACGACACTCCCTCCGTCGTGGTGGAACTCGCCATCGACGGTGACGCCGGTACGACCACGGTTGCTCGCGAATGGCTTACCGCTGCTGATGAAACCAAGGCGTACGTCCAGCGTCCGGGCAAACCGCGCGAGGAAGTGTCGAGCCTTGGCTGGAGCCAGGACATAGTCACCTATCGCCCGTTCCTCTCGTATGCGGAGCTAGGCTCCGCGCTCACCCGCAAGCCTTCGGAGATGCACGACGCTATTTCGTCGATCCTCGGACTTGACGATCTCACCGCCGCCGAGAAGCGACTCGAGGACTACGCGAAGCGGTGTGGACAGGACATGAGGCGAGTCGCGCCTAGTGACGCGACACTCGTTGCGGACCTAGGTCTTGTCGATGACGAACGTGCGCCCCAAGCGATCCAGCAGCTTCGGTCGAGTACGCCAGATTTAGACATGTTGCTCAAGCTTGCGGCGGGAAGTGCCGGTCAGGAGCCTCCTGAGGTAGCCGATCTGCGCAGGTCTATGGCGGTGCAGGGACCGGATATTCAGCGTGTGCACATCGTCATTGATGCACTGACGAACGCTGCCGAAGAGCGGGACAACGTGTCCGAATCGTCCGAGAATGCACGCGGGCTGGCGGATCTGTTGGAGAAGGCTCTTGCGCACCGAGACCGCCGCACGGACGACCCGTCGTGTCCGGTGTGTGGCACCGCGGATGTTCTCGACGGCGCCTGGCACGAACGCGCGAGTCGCGAGTCCGCGCGTTTGCGTGTGGAAGCGGCTCACGCTGATGGGGCGATCGCTGCCGAGCGCACGGCGATGATGCAGGCACGCGCACTGCTGACCGATCCGCCGTCTCACGTTTCCGGCGCGGTGAGGTCGGCGTGGGACGGCTGGGTGGCTGGGCGTTCAATCGCGTCGGCGACGCAACTCGCCGCGCATCTGCGCGCGAGGGTCGGTCCGCTCATCGAAGCCCTGCGTGCCGGCTACGCCGCCGCGACCGAACGGCTCGCCGAGATCGAGGACCGATGGCGTCCGTTTGCGACTCGCATCGTTGCGTGGGTCGAGGCGACGCGGAAAGCTGCGGCGCTGAAATCGCAGCATGACGACTTGAAGACTGCCCACTCGTGGCTGCGTGATGAAGGGCAGAGTATCCGGAACGAACGGCTGCAGCCAATCGCGGATCGGTCGGCACAGATCTGGGGTCAGTTGCGTCAGGAGAGCAATGTCAGTCTGGGCCCGGTCAAGCTTGCCGGTAGGGGGACTCAGCGAAAGGTGGAACTCGACGTCACCGTTGATGGCGCGGGAAGCAGTGCGCTGGGAGTAATGAGCCAGGGGGAGTTGCACTCGCTCGCTTTGTCACTCTTCCTGCCGCGGGCCACGATTGGCGAGAGTCCATTCCGATTTCTTGTTATTGACGACCCGGTCCAGTCAATGGATCCCGCGAAGGTCGAAGGGCTGGCGCGAGTGCTGTCTGAGGTGGCTAAGGATCGGCAGGTCATCGTGTTCACACACGACATGCGACTTCCGGATGCGGTCCGCCGGCTGAACCTGCCGGCGTCGATGTGGGAGGTTGTGCGTCGGGAGAAGTCGATCGTCGAGGTACGACGGACGAGTGATCCGGTGACGCGTGCTCTCTTGGATGCTCGCGCGATGTTGAAGACCGAGGATCTCCCTCCGGAGGTCGCGAAGCGCGTGGTTCCTGGATTCTGCCGAAGTGCGCTGGAAGCGGCGTTCGCTGACTTTGCTCGGCGGGAGCGGCTCAAGAAGGGCATCCCCCACGCCCAGGTCGAATTGGAACTCGAAAACGCAAAGAACGCATATGGGTTCGCGGCACTCGCGTACTTCGGCGACTCGTCGAAGGCGGACAAGGTGCTCAGTCGAGTCAACGCGTACGGTACTTGGGCGGGAAACGTGTTCAAGGCCGCCAAGGGCGGTGGGCACGCGGCTTTCAGGGGTGATCTGGAAGCCCTCGTCAAAGGGACTGAGCAGCTGGTCAAGCGGGTCGCCGATGTCGGCTGACCTGACTGCTGAAGAGCTCCTCGAGCTGTCGGATCGGTTGGTCGCCGAAGTCGTGAAGGGCACTCGCGGGTTGTGGCCGCGCGCGACGACGTATCTCGTTCGAATGGCCTTCGAGTCGACGCTGGACGAGTACTGGATGTCGCGTGTGCCAGCGATGGTTGCGTGTACTCGGCATTCGCAGTTGCTTGCGTTGGATGCGTACGCATCGGTCGAGGTTGGTGGCCGAGCTCGGGCGGTGTGGGGTGCGCTCAGTTCGGCTTGTCACTACAGCCAGTACGACTTGGCTCCGACGGCGGGGGAGTTAAGGGGTTGGCGGGAGGAGGTGGCGGGGATTCGGACCAGGTTGTGTGTCTGACGGCATCGTTATGGGGACTGGGTCAGCTGTGCCAGCCTCCACTGCTCAAAGTTGAAGGCAAAGTGGACGACCAAATGAAACTCAATGCGCCTCAAGGGATGTGCGGCTATCTGTCAAGCGTTGACGTCACCGAGTACATTTTCGGTCACGCCGTCACGGTGAATGAAGATTGGTGGCGGATTGCGCTCGCTGAGAGCGGGTTTGGAAACGGCGTTCTAACGCCGGTAATCCGTCGACGAGATTTGTTTGCGATGGCCGACGAGGCTCTTACGTCGCCGCACGGTGCTCTTATGCTGCTGTGGAACACGTTGGCCTGGGGAACTGGAACTGGTGCGCGCAACAACAGCAGACGGATTCGGGCGATTGCTGCGGACCGTGAAGGCTGTAGCGCCGCGCTAATGAGGGCAGCCCAGTTGGCGCGGATTGACCCATCGGCGGCGTACGAAGCACTCAGGCCCAGTCGTAACCGCAACTTGATCGCTTACCTTGGTCCGGCCTTCTTTACGAAGTACTTGTACGTGGCGGGTGGCGGCAATGCCGACCATCGGTGCGTAATTCTCGACATGCGGGTCGCATCGGCATTGCGGCCAGCAGGATGGTCGACCATGCCGCTAACAGGTTGGTGGACCGAAACTTACATGCGCTACATCGAACTGCTTGAGAATTGGCGCGACGAGATCGGTGTGGACCGGTTGGATCTGTTGGAGCGATGGCTTTTCGAACAGGGACGGCCGCCTCGAGCTAGACGGCGTTAGGGTGCATGGCCGGCCCTCTCGCAGAGTGAATCCGCGCGCTAAAGACAGGAAGTCTTCGCCGTCTCGATCTCCCGATCAGTCATCGGCGGAGTCGTGATGGCTTCCCGCGGGAACCCGTCTGCACGCAACCCATCGAGCACGAGTCCGAAGTATCGCCGCCACACGTCGGGGTTCACCGGCCGAGCGAACTGTGCGATCGAGTCGACCATGAAGATCATCGCGAAGAAGTCTTGGGGCGCCGCGTCTGCGCGGAGCGAGCCTTCGTCCTTGGCGCGCTGGATCAGCTCTTCGACCGCCGGGCGCATGCGGTCCCGCATCGAAGTGAAGCGCTCGCGTCCCTCGGTCGAGCCCTTGACGACTTCGGCGAATCCGCGGCTACATGCGAAGTTGTGCAGGACGTACTCGAAGTAGGTGACGAGTCCGTCCCAGGCGTTGTCCGTCTTGAGTGCGAGTTCCGCGCTCTCGGACATGCGGTTGACGCCGTCCTCGAAGACGCCGTCGATGAGTTCCTGCTTGTTCGCGAACCGGCGGTACACCGTGCCGACGCCGACCCCCGCGTGTGCGGCAACGTCGTCGAGGCTGATGTCGAGACCGCGGAGCGCGAACAGTTCTCGCGCAGCTTCCAGGATGCGCTGCTGGTTGCGTGCCGCATCCGCGCGCAGGCGTCGCCCCGTCGGCGAGGTAGGCGCATCGATCGTGGTCACAGGGCTGAGTGTAGCAACTGGACCTGAAACGGTGATGTGACCTCCGCTTATGGGGCGATAGGCTAGCGGCATGGCGACGACGGCGACTCGAGAGAAGCTGCCTTCCGAAATTTGGGTTCTGGTCGCATCGTCGTTCGTGATCGCCCTCGGATACGGCTTGATCGCTCCGGTTCTGCCCGAGTTTGCGCACAGTTTCGGCGTTAGCCTCACGGCCGCTTCGGCGGTTATCAGTGCATTCGCCGGGATGCGGCTCTTGTTCGCACCGGTCTCCGGGCGATTGGTCCAGTGGCTTGGCGAGCAGCCGGTCTATCTCGTCGGCCTCCTGATCGTCGCGGTGTCGACGGGGCTTTGTGCTGTCGCGCAGACGTATTGGCAGTTAATCGTCGTTCGGGCTGCCGGCGGCATCGGGTCGACGATGTTCACCGTTTCGGCGCTCGGATTGTTGATCCGGATCTCGCCGGCCTCGGCCCGCGGTCGTGCTGCGGGTCTGTACGGGACGTCGTTCTTGGTGGGTTCCGTCGGCGGACCGCTGCTGGGTTCAGCGTTGGCGTTCCTGGGTCTGCGGGCGCCGTTCGTGATCTACGCGGTCGCGTTATTGGTGGCGGCGGGGGTCGTGTACTTCGCGTTGCGCGGTTCGCATCTGGCGGCGCCTGAGGTCGCGAGTGGGTCGCGAATGGCGCTGTCCGATGCCGTGCGTTCGGCGCCGTATCGCTCGGCGGTCTTGGCGAGCTTCATCAACGGTTGGGCGTTGTTCGGTGTGCGGATGGCGGTCGTGCCGTTGTTCGTCGTCGAAGTCATGCATCAGGACTCGACGATGTCGGGTGTGGCGCTGACGGTGTTCGCGGTCGGCAACGTGCTGGTTCTGTTGTTGGCGGGTCGCGGGGCGGACTTCATCGGTCGCCGGCCGATGTTGGTGAGTGGACTATTTGTCTCGGGCGTCGCGACCATTGGGATGGGCTTGTCGCCGGGGATCGTACCGTTCCTGGCGATGTCGTTCGTGGCTGGACTTGGTTCCGGACTCATGAATCCCGCGATGCAGGCCGTCGTCGCGGACGTTCTGGGTGCGAAATCTCGCGGTGGCCCGGTCTTGGCGACCTTCCAAATGGTGTCCGATCTTGGTGCGGTGATCGGTCCGGTCGTCGCCGGTGTCGTGGCGCAAGAGTGGTCGTTCGGGATGGCGTTTGTGGTGACGGGAGTCGTGCTGTTGATCGGCTCGCTCGTGTGGGTTCGGACTCCGGAAACGTTACGTCGGTAGGGTCGGATCGTGCGTTCGTGGATCAGTTTGGTTGCCCGGCTTGGTCTCGCGGCGGTCTGGCTGATCTCGGGGTGGATCAAGGCGTCCGATCCGTTGCAGACCGTTGTAGCCGTGCGTGCGTATCGACTGTTGCCGGAGTCTTTGATCTATCCCGTGGCGAATGCACTTCCGCTGCTTGAACTCTTGCTCGGTTTTTTCTTGTTGATCGGGTTCGCGGTGCGCCAGACGGCGATTGCGTCTGCAGTGTTGCTGGCCGTTCTGATGGGAGTAATCAGCGCGTCGTGGGCGCGCGGACTCTCGATCGATTGTGGGTGTTTCGGCGGTGGCGGGGTTGCCGATGTCGACGGCTGGACTTATGTGCGCGAACTGTCGCGAGACTTGGCATTTTCGGTTCTGGCGGCGTGGTTGTGTGTGTGGCCTAAGAGTCGTTGGGCACTTGGCTCAGGATCGCGGGTTAGCCTGGCTGCGTGAGTCGCTCTTCATCTCGCGGGATGCCGCCGTGGATCATCCCGACGGCCGTCATCGCGGTTGCCTTGGTCGGTGCCATCTTCTATTTCATGACGACGGGCGGGACCACCGTTCGGAGTGAGGGCTACGGCACCGGGAAGAACCCGGCGCTGACCGTGTCGCTCGGCACCGATGGAGTCGCGACGCTGGGCCTGCCGGGTGTCACGAAGATCGTCGACGTCTACGAGGACCCGCTGTGCCCGTTCTGCGGTGAGATGGAGCGCAAGTTCGGCCAGGAGGTCGCGAAGTCGATCGACGAAGGAAAGTTCGCGGTCCGCTATCACCTCATGAACTTTTTGAATGCCGGGTCGGCGTCAGGGGACTACTCGACGCGTGCGATTGCTGCGACTCAGTGCATCGCCGCGACCGAGAACGGAATCGCGTACGCGGCATTCCACGCGAAGCTGTACTCGCCGGATATCCAGCCGAAGGAAAACAGCGGCAAGGACTACACGAATGCGCAGCTTGCGGCGCTCGCGCAGGCCGCTGGGGCTAATGATCAGGCGATCAACTGCATCAAGACCGGTGCTGATGTGAAGATGGCGGAAGCTGCTGCTGCGGCTTCGAAGGCGTCGCTTGCTGCGGCAGGTGGCAAGGGAACGCCGTCGGTCTTCTTGAACGGAAGTGCGCTTGACCTGCAGGACGCGCAGTGGGTGGTCAAGCTCGAGCAGGCTTGAGGTATTCGTCGGCGAACATGTCGACTGCCTGACCAATCAGTTTTCGCCAGCGGTCGCCGCCGGGCTCGTTGCTGACCTGTTGGCTGATGAGGCCGGATAAGAGCGCAGTCCAGAGGTCGAGTGCTTGTGGGTCGGTGATTCCCAAGTCTGCGAAGTTCTGCTTCATGAGGTCCAGCGTTTGGATCGACGCTGCGTAGGCGTTCTCGGACGGCTCGAAGCCGGGAACGACGCGCCAGAACATGAGCTGAAGTCGGGCGGGGTTGCTGACTGCCCAGTCGAAGAACCGCGTTGCGAAGATGTGCAGACGTTCGCGGGGGTCCTCGGGGAGTACCGCCTGCTTCGTGTATTCGAGCAGATCTTCGTACGAGCGGGCGAACATCTCGTCGTAGATCTGATCCTTTGACGGGAAGTAGACGTAAAGCGACGGGGCTTTAATGCCGTTGGCTTGCGCGAGTTCTCGCAGCGACCAGCCGGCGAGACCCTTCTCTTCCGTCAGCTTCCAGGCGGTCGAGATGAGCTCGTCTTTCGTTGCCAGGTGGCGTTGCCGGCGTTGGTCCACAACTCATCCTAACAGCGTTCGGAAAAGTTCTTGCGGAGTTTTCCTAACAGCGTTAGCCTAACGGTGTTAGGAACGCCGAACGGAGGCTCGCATGACCACGTTGATCCAGGACATTCGTCCGATAACCCGCAAGTCCGACGCCCGCGAGGTCGCGCTGTCGGTTTACGACGACCTGATCTCGTTGGTCGCATCGCTGGAGGGCTCGGAGTGGTCCGCGCAGACGGACTGCCCAGGCTGGGATGTTTCGGACATGGTCGGGCACCTGATCGGCATGGGCGAGGCGTGCGCGTCGATGCGCGAAATGGTGCGCCAGCAGGTGGGCGGACGTCTGCATGCTTCGGAGTACAACGGGAATCCGCTGGACGCGATGAACGCGCGGCAGATCGAGAAGCATGCTTCGTTGACTCCTGCGGAGCGGGTGTCGGCGTTGAAGGCGGTAGCGACGGATGCGGTTCGTGGTCGTATGGCTACGCCTTCTTTGATTCGCGCCGTGTCGATCTCCGTGGCCTCGACCGGGTCGACGGCGGGATTTCCGTCGAAGGCGAAGATGGGCCACCTTATGGACTCCGTACTGACCCGCGATGCCTGGCTGCATCGGATCGACATCGCGCGGGCGATCGGGCGCGGGCTCGAACTGTCTGAGGTGGATGCGCGGGTTGTCGCGGATGTGGTCGGGGAGTGGGCGCGGGTGCACTCTGCGCCGTTCGAGCTGGTTCTGGGTGGGCCGGCTGGTGGGAAGTTCGTCCAGGGCGAGGGCGGCGAGCGGATCGAGATGGATGCGGTGGAGTTCTGCCGAGTGCTGTCCGGGCGCGCGCATGGGGATGGGTTGCTCGCGACAAAGGTGTGGTTCTGACCTGCAATTTTGTTCTTGCGCCCGCTTTTGGTGTAGTTTCGAATCCGCACCAAGGGGCTATGGCGCAGCTGGTAGCGCACCACACTGGCAGTGTGGGGGTCAGGGGTTCGAGTCCCCTTAGCTCCACAGAAAACCCGCAGGTCAGAGCATTTTTCTGGCTTGCGGGTTTCTTATTTTCTGGCATGCCAGGGCGGGACTAAGTCCTTGCGGCCGTCGAGCGCGGCGGACCATGACGCGGATTGGCGGCAACTCCACGGCGTCCTGACAGGAAACCCATTGGTTTCGTGCGCACGATCGAAAGAGAACCCAGACCGCACCGACGCCGGAGTCGAAGTATGACGATGCCGCCCCATGAAATGCCGCCCAGCCGACACCCCTACTCTGCGATGTACCCCGCACCGAGGCGGAAACCGAGTGCTGGACTCATCGCAGTGTTGGCGGTCCTGGTTGGCTTGGGCATGCCCGCAGGCGCGGTTATCGCCTACGAGATCGACCACCTCGGAGTCGCCGGCGGTGTCGCGATCCCCGCGCTCGCCGCACCCGGCAACGACGCGCAGAGCACCCGCTATTTCGACTCACGAAACGCCCCAGAGACGGCGTCCGAAGCCACCGCCGAGCAATCTGTCGGGCTCGTCCAAATCTCGTCGACCCTGCTCAACGGCACGGCGACCGGGACGGGGCTGATCCTCACCAAAGACGGAACGGTCGTCACGAACCACCATGTTGTCGAAGGCGCGACGTCGGTCGAGGTCACCGTTGTCAATACTGGTCAGACTTACGACGCGACCTACGTCGGCGCTGACTCGACGGCAGACGTCGCCGTCCTGAAGCTGCAAGGCGCCTCTGGGCTGACACCGATTACGCTCGCGTCGACCGCAGCGTCACCAGGTGATGAGATCACCGCGGTTGGCGACGCGGGAGGCGACGGCGGTTCACTGACGGCCTCCCCGGGGACGGTCACGGCCACCGGACAAAGCATCACCGCCAGTGACGAGAACGGCGGAAATAGCGCGCAGCTGACCGGACTCATCCAAATGCATGCATACGTCGTCCCGGGGGATTCGGGTGGCGCCGTGCTTAACAGTGACGGCAAGGTCGTCGGGATGAACGTCGCCGCTTCCAGCGGAACCCGGCAAGTCAGCGGCTACGCGATCCCAATCGCGACGGTCAAGTCGGTCGCCTCGCAGATTCTGAGCGGCAAGACGACGACAACAGTCGCGATCGGATACAGCGGATACCTCGGCATCGCGATGAGTCCTCGCACCGATACGCCGCTGGTCGTGGGGGTCGAGGACGGCAGCGGCGCGGCTTCCGCTGGAATCCAACGTGGTGACACCATCACGAGCCTCGACGGCACCCCGATCACAACCAGCAATCAACTGCACGACATGCTCGCGAGCAAGTCGCCGGGTGACGCAGTGCAGGTCGGCTGGATCGATGCCTACGGCGAATCGCACTCAGCCTCAGTAGTTCTCGGGCAGGGTCCGATTGCCTGAGGTATCAACGAACCTTCGAACGCCAGTCCTGGGGTACGCGCCCACGCGGTCCCGGCGTGGGCTGGTCCAGCGGGTGGCTGTCCGGCGGCGTGAGCGTCGGGCCGTCGTAGTAGTCGAGCCGCGCGTAGTCCCAGAACCACGACTCGCCCGGCTCGTAGCTCTGCACGATCGGATGCCCCGTCTCGGCGAAGTGCCCCGACGCATGCTGGCCGGGGGAACTGTCGCAACAGCCGACATGCCCGCAGAGGGCGCATCGCCGAAGATGTACCCACCAGCCGTTGGCCGCATCGCATTCAGCGCAACCCGGCCCGCTGGGTGGGACCGTGACGTCGATAACGTGGTCGGCAGATCCCATCGGACTCCCTATCCAAGAATGACGCGGCCTACTCATCACTGAGTCTTCCGTAACCGGCGGACATGAGCCATCCCATGATTCGGCGAGACTCGGGGTCTATCCGATTGACGTCAACTCGGCGATATCGTCGTACGGCAAATCGCCGTCGACCGTCGCGGATACCCACATGTTGTTGATCGCAATGTCGCCGCCATGGTTGTCGAGGAATGCCGTGTCGGCTGCGTCGCGACCGGTGGCGATTCGAACCAGTGTCGAGCGCGGAGCCAGGCACGTCGCGTCGACGACCCGCCAGACCCCGTCGATAAAGGCTTCTGCAACGGCGTGAAAGTCCATCGGCACACAGCCGGGCGCGTACACGGACACCACTCGGGCGGGGACCTTGACGGCCCGAAGCAGAGCAACCACGAGGTGCGCGTAGTCACGACACACCCCGGCACCTGACAGCAGAGTGTCGGTCGCCCCGTCGATCGGATCGCTGCTGCCGGGCACGTAGCGGATTCGAGAACCCACCCACGACGACACCGCCGCGAGAAGTTCGGCGTGCGGCTCGATGCTGCCGAATTCCGTTGCGGCGAAACCGAAGAACTTATCCGACTCGGCATATCGACTCGGCCGCAGGTACAGCGCCAGGTCGTAATCGGACGCCGGAACCGGGGCTGCGGCGCCGATGACCGTCGCACTGTAGGAAACCAGCAGATTTCCCGGTCCAGCATCGAGTCGGTGAATGCGGGTGCCGTGGGACCCGATGATTTCCTGCGGTACGACCCTCTCGCCGTTTAGCTCGAGGACCAGCGTTTCCGACAATTCCACGTTCGCTTGTTCAGCAACAGCGATCTGCAGCTCAAGGGTTGTCGACTCATTGATCTGGACATCGAGGTTGGCGGATACGTCGCGTTTCACGTCATGATCCTGCCAGCGGAACGCGCTGTCTGCTCGGTGAGGCTTTGCCGATCGCTGGAACGCGTGGGCTCGCGGGTCAGGAGATCCAGGGGCGGGTGAATCCGAGCACGCGCTCCCCATCAGGGTCGGCCAGGGAAACGCCGACGAACGCGGCTGCCGCATCGGATGTCTGCCAGCGAAATCGGAACTCGTCGGACGTGGCTGCATCGGCGATCGCGACTCCTGCGCTCGTTGCCGACTGCGCGTTCGCGAAGGCTCCAGCCGTACGTGCGGCGTAGGCGCCGAGGAGTGCCCCGTACGGGCCACCGTTGTCGGGCCGATCGACGTTGGCGACGAACTCGCTCGCGACCGCGGCGGGCTCGATCACTCCGACCTGAACGCCGAACTTCTCCGCGACGACCGCCAAGGACTGCATGAATCCCTCGACAGCGAACTTGGCGCCACAGTAGGCATCTGCGAACGGCTGGCCGACGACACCGCCCACGCTGGTCACGGTGAGGATGCGGCCGCGGCCCTGCTCACGCATGCCGGGGAGAACCAGTTTGGTCAGGTTCACCGGAGCGAGGTAGTTCACCTCGAGCTGCGCCCGGATCTGGTCCATCGTCAACTGCTCCGCGGTCCCGACCATCCCCCTGCCGGCGTTATTGATCAATACGTCGATTCGGCCGTGATCGGCGACGACCTCACCCACAACGCGCGCCGCCGAAGTGTGATCGACGACGTCCAGCGCCCGAACGTCGATCTCGACGCCTGCAGCGCGCGCCGCGATCGTGAGTGCGTCGGTCCGGGCCAGGTCGCGCACGGTTGCAACGACGATTCGGCCGCGGCGTGCGAGCTCGACGGCGGCGTGCAACCCCATGCCAGACGAGGTTCCGGTGATCAGCACTACATCGGACATGACGTCAACTCCATCAGTGCGTTGGTGAACGGACCGTTCTCGACTTCATCATGCGGTCCGGCTGGCGCGTACAGCCGTCGAAACCACTACACGAACGCAGCTTCGAACTCTTGGTCGGAACCACCGGCGAGGAGCTGTGCGTACCTGCCGTCCCGCTCGACCAGCTCGTCGTGCGTGCCGATCTCGACGATCCGACCGTGGTCGAGCACCGCGATCTGGTCGGCGTTACGGACGGTCGAGAGTCGATGCGCGATCACGATCGTCGTCCGCTCGCGCGACAGGCGATCGAACGCTTCCTGCACCGCACGCTCGGTTTGGTTGTCCAGCGCGCTCGTCGCCTCGTCGAGCACGAGCACCTTCGGGTCGCGCAGCAGCGTCCGCGCGATGGCGATCCGCTGCTTCTCGCCACCCGAGAATCGGTGTCCGCGAGATCCGACGACGGTGTCGTAGCCATCGGGGAGGGAGGCGATCAAGTCGTGTACCTGGGCCGCTTTGGTCGCGCGCAAAATCTCCGCGTCGGTGGCATCCGGACGTGCGTAGCGCAGGTTCTCGAGCACGGTTGTGTGCAAGAGATAGGTGTCCTGGCTGACCACTCCGACGATCGACGCCACGTCGGCCAGGGCCATTTCGCGGATGTCGATTCCGTCGACCATCACGCGCCCTTCGGTCGGATCATGCAGTCGCGCTACGAGGTTCGCCAGTGTGCTCTTTCCGGAACCGGTCTCGCCCACGATGGCGAGCGTGCTGCCCGCCCGCACGGTGAGGTTGATCCCCGCGAGAGCCTGGGACTCGTTTCCGTTGTAGCTGAAACCGACGTTCTTCAAACGGATGTCACCACGCACTCGCCGGGAGTCGATCTTCACCGGATGAACGGGGTCGGCGATATCGATCGGCAGGTCGAGGTAGTCGAAGATCCGCGCGAACAACGCGAGTGATGCGGTGACCGAAACACCGACGCTGAGCAGGCCCATCAAGGGACGGAAGAGGTTCGACTGCAGCGCCGTGAACGCGACGAGCGTGCCGATCGTCATCCCGCTCGAGGTCGCGGGCAGGCCGGCGCTCAGGTAGAGGAGTGCGGGTATAGCGGAGAAGATGACGCTCATCGTGGCCATCCGCCAGCGGCCCGCGAGCTCGGATCGCAGTTCCAGATCTGTGAGTCGGGCCGACGACGCGGTGAATCGATCGATGAGGATGTCCGCTGCGCCCATCGTCTTGCTCAATTGGATACCGCTGATCGACAGACCTTCTTCGATGGTCACGTTGAGGTCGGCGAGTTCGCGCTGACGACGGGCGACAATGTCCCGCCGCATCCCTGCGACCTTGCGAGTCAAGTAGATCGCCGGCGGCAAGACGACGAGCGACAGCAGCGAAAGGCGCCACGACAAGGCGGCCATGGCCGTTGCCGTCGCGACGACAGTCGTGAGATTCGAGGCGATCGACGTTGCGGTCGAGGTGACGACGGTCTGCATTCCGCCGATGTCGTTGGTGATTCGCGACTGAACCTCGCCAGTCCGCGTGCGCGTGAAGAAGTCGAGTGATTGACGGTGCAGGTGTGCGAACACTGACGTGCGCAGTCGATGCATGACGTCTTGTCCGACTCGGGTGCTGATCCATGTCTGCACGACACCGAGCACCGATGTGGCGGCCGTGATCGCGACCATGCCGCCGACGAGCCACGCCAGAAGAGGCACGTTCTGCTTGGGGATCGCGTCGTCGATGATGCTTCGAAGAAGGAATGGTGACGCCATCGCGATGATCGACGACGCGACGATGATGGCGACGACCAGGGCAAGGGGAGCGCGGTGCGGCGCGAACAGCGCGGCGATGCGGCGCAAGGACACCGACTTTGCGGCTGCGCGCTCGGCTTCAGAGACTTTGCGCCGACGGTTGGACATTCTCGAGGCTTCCGTGCGGACCACCCCTTTCGCGCATTAGTGAAGTTGCTTCATTATCCGGTAGCAACACCAATTCTTGCTACCGTATTCCGGTGAGCGAGGAGTCACTGCCAGAACTGTTCTGGAGCGTCGCGCGCCGTCTGCGGGCCGCGTCTCTCTCCACGCTCGAGCCGTTCGGACTGGCACCGTCGCACGCACGGGCACTCAGTGTGATCGTCCGGCGCGGTCCGATCCGGCCCTCTGCGTTGTCCGAGCGGTTGCACGTCTCGCCGCGTGCCGCGACCGATGTTCTCGATGCGCTGCAAGAGCACGGCCTGATCGAGCGCGAGGCTGATCCCGGGGACCGTCGCGCGACAATCGTGCGGCTCACCGCGGAGGGCGAACGGGTTGGTCAAGCGATTCACGACGCTCGAGCGGCGGAGTCGGAGCGAGCATTTGGAGCGTTGAGTGCTCAGGATCGCGAGCAGCTGCGCCGTATCCTCTCGGTGCTGGCCGCCGACGAGTAGTTGCTCGTCACATCGACACCCAGCCCTGGGGTCGACACACTGGACCTCACCATGCGTTCATCAAAACTTGCCATCAAGCGCTTCGGCGTCAGCGATCTTCCCGACCAACACGGCCGCACAATTCTCATCACCGGGGCTAACAACGGTCTGGGGTTGAATTCGGCGAAGGCCCTTGCCCAAGCGGGTGCCCGCATACTGTTGGCCTGCCGAAATCAGGAGACCGGTCGCATTGCGCTGGACGCGGTCTCCGCTCTCGGACCTGCAGATCACGCGCTGATACCTCTCGATCTTGCCGACCTCGGGTCGGTCCGGTCTGCCGCCGAGCAGGCGCTCGACGTTGCACCTGTCATCGACGTGTTGATCAACAACGCCGGACTCATGGCCGTTCCGTTTGCACGGACCGCCGACGGATTCGAAATGCAGATCGGGACCAATCATCTCGGCCATTTCGCACTCACCGACGCACTGCTTCCTGCGCTGCTCAAAGCAAGTTCGCCGCGAGTGGTGACCCTCGCGAGCATCGCGCATCGTCGCGGTGTCATCGACATTGCCGATCTCAATTTCGAACACCGCCCGTATGGCCGGATGACCGCTTACAGCCAGTCCAAGCTCGCGAACCTGCTGTTCGGCGCTGAACTCGCCCGCCGGAGCGAGGCTGCGGGACTGCCCCTGACCGCGGTGATCGCACACCCGGGCGTGGCCGCGACGAACCTCTTCGACTCGATGGTTCCACCGATACCGGGTGCGCTCGCCGCGACACATCTGGCGCTTCGGGTCTTCGGAAACAGTGAGCGAAGCGGTGCACTCAGCACGCTGTATGCGGCGACGATGCCGGATGCGCGCAACGGCGACTACCTGGGACCGAACCGGATGTTCGGCATGCGCGGACCCGTGGCGCGGTCATCGCGAACGCGGGCCGCCCGCAGTGAAGGACTTGCCGCAGCGTTATGGGACGCATCGGTCGAGCTCACCGGCGCACAGTTCCAGGGGATCTGATCGGCTCGCCCACCGGAATGCTCTGCTCGAAGCTGAACACATTCTGGGGGTCGTAGGTCGCCTTCGCCTGACGTAGCCGCTCGACGTTGGAGCCGTAATAATCGTGCTCCCAGTCCGGCGAAGGAAAGTTCGGCACGTTGACGTAGGCGCCGGCACCGAACGGGCGCAGCGCTTCCGAGAATTCGCTTGCCCATCGGAGCGCCTGCGGCTCGAGCGCGGGCTCGTCCCAAGCCGCGCCGGGCTCGCAGTAGAAGAGCGCATCGCGGTGCGGGAACGCCGACCCGCCGTGCGGTGCATTTCGCACGGCCCCACCGAAACTGGAGCAGAAGAAGTTGCTCGCTGGGCTGGGTGTGTTCGCCATGTAGTCGACGATGAGTGCGATCGCCTCCTCGGGATAAGGACGAGTGACGAACTGGGAGTAGAACTTCCAGAAGGGGACCTCGGGCGCTCGGTCGACATGCTGGTAGATCGTGGGCCAGGGATCGTTCATGTAGGTCAGGCCTGGGTTGCCGATCGCGAGCAGTGGCCGCAGGTGTTCGTCCAACTCCTCGCGGGACCCGCCCAGCAATACCGCCGAGAGCTCGATCATCGTCGAATCCGCCTCGAGTGAGCTGGTCAGGCGATCGTCGGCGATGGGCGCCTCCCGCTGCCAGATGCGAAGCAATTCGGGGAGATGTCCATGTCCATCCCAGTGGGCGATCACGAAGTCCACGTTGGGGAGTTCGTGCAGTTTCAACGTGTACGACGTCGCGATCCCGAAGTTTCCGCCACCTCCGCCCCGGCAGGCCCACAGGAGATCGGCGTTGGAGTGCTCATTGACTTCGATGACTTTCGCCGAGTTCGGACCGTCCGCCACCACAATCTCTGCGGCGAGAAGGTTGTCGCAGGCCAAACCCAACTTGCGGGTCAGCAATCCGAAGCCTCCGCCGAGAACGACACCGCCGAGGCCAACGGCACCCTCCGATCCCGTCGGCACGACGAAGCCGCGATTGCCTAGCGCCGGGACGGTTTCCTTCTGCGTGAGGCCCGTCCCGACTTTCACGGTGCGTGCGGTTTCGTCGATCTGGACGCTCTTCATCCGGCTGACATCGATGACCACGCCGCCATCGAGCGAGGACCAGCCCTCGAGATTGTGGCGCCCACTGCGGGCGCGTAGGGCGATTCCCTGCTCGCGGGCCCACTTCACCGCGTCGACGACGTCCTGTGTGTCGTTGCAGAACACGATCGCCTCGGGGTGGCGGGAATGCAGTTTGTTCCAACCCATCCTGGCGGCGTCGTAGTCAGGGTCTCCGGGACGAACGACCTCGCCCGTCAACTCGGTTGGGGTCGTCATAACGGCACCTCTGTCGTTAGTGCTTGAAGACGTCCGCGTCTCCGGGCTCGGTTTCCATGATTTCGCGGTGGAATATCACCAGGTAAGCGAGGTAGCACCCGCCTGCGACGAGGATTCCGACTGAAATCAAGACGTCGGTGAGCGCCTCTGGCGGCGATACGAGGATGAACACCACGAACACCGACCACACCAGCGCGCCGATGGCGACCGGCATCTCGAAACGCCCAAGAGAGAACGCGCCCTCCTTGTGGTCCAAGCGCTTACGCACCGACAGATAGAGCACGATGATCGCGGCGTAGAGGACCGCCCCGATGAGACTTCCCACGGTCAGCAACTTCAGCAGTGCGTTACCCGGCAGCACGCCCATGAGGACAAATCCGATGACGACAGGCAACACGGTGGCCGCGATCGGTGTCTTGGTGGCGGGGTGAACCCGGCGGAACAGTTGGTGCCCTGGAAATCGCTCGTCGCGCGACATCGCGAACACCATGCGGGCGCAGGTGGCGAGGGTCACCAAACCGGCACCGAAGAATGCGAACACGATCGCGACCAGCAGCGAACGCTCGATTACCGAACCCAATTGATCGTGCAGGATCAAGGCAACCGGCGAGTCGGTGGCCGTGGCTCGGGGGATGTCCTTGATCGCGATCGTGATGGCAACGACGAACACGAAACCCAGTACCCCAGCCGCCACAACGGATCCCACGATTGCGCGCGGAACGCTGCGGAATGGGTCCTTGGCCTCCTCCGCCATGTTTGCCGCGGAGTCGAAACCCACGAGGGTCGCGAGCCCCATGATCATCGCGGCTGCCAACCCGCCGCCGACGGCGAAATAGTTGGAGGCGCCGGCCGCCGTACCCTCCGAGGTCAAGTTGCTGATCGAGCCGTCTCCGGTGACTGCCACGGCGATGAACAGCGCAACCGTCAGTACGACGACAATGATCAACTCGAGTCCCACCGCGGCTGATGTGATCAGGCCGACGATGCGCGTCGAGAGCACGACGAGAACGACCTGAATGACGAGTACAGCGAGCGTGATCACCCGCGCGGTGTCCTCGTTCGGGTCCATTCCGAGCAAAGGCATCAGCGCAGTACTCGCCAGCGCGTTGTCCACCGTCGCCACGCCGGCCGCCAGGTAGCAGAAGCCCAGCCAGCCGAACAACCAGCCGACCTTCGGATTCGCCAGCCGCGAGGCCCACTGGTAGGACGATCCGCTGAGTGAGATGCGGGCAGCGAACTGGGCTATCACCAAAGCAATCAGTGTCTGTCCCGCGGCAGCGATCGGCCACAGCCAAATGCCCACCGGGCCCGCGTTCTGCAGGACGTCGTCGTAGGTACCGAAGATGCCGACTGCCACTGAGATGAACGCGAACGACACCGCGAAGACCTGGAAGGGCCCGAGAGTTCGTTTCAGCTCGGGTTCGTACCCACAGTCTCGACACTCGATGTCCGCGGACTCCGGAGGAATTGATTTCTCTACCGTCATGGCGGACACCTGAGCTTCCTGGAGGGTCGGAAACAACCGTAGACCCCGACCTGCGGAACAGTCCAATCACGTTGAAATGTAAATGATTTCGCGATTCGGTGGCTGTGGTGTCCGCTGCTACTTGGTAGTTGTGGGGGCCGGAGTGGCTGCGAGTTTCGAGCCGGCGTAAATCTCGTCGAGAACGATCGGAAGCAAAGCCTGCGCGGTGGTCCTGCCGTCCGGCGACAGCGTCAGATTCGTCCAGATCACAAGACTCACGTCGTTGTCCCGGTCGTAGCCGATGAACGAGTTGAATCCGGGCAGTTCCCCGCCGTGGTAGTACATCGCGCTCTTCGGTCCGAAACGCTGGTAGCTGATGCCGTAGCCATACTGCTGTAGCTCGGGGTGGTCCGGGTCCTCGGGCTGCAAGCTGTCGAACCACTGCTTTTGGTATTCGGAATTGAAGACCTTGCCCGATACCAACGCCTTCATCCAGTCGGCCAAGTCGTCTGCCGTCGAGATGGCTCCGCCGGCGGCCGTGGCGTAGGAGCTGTTCTGATTCGTGTAATCGATCGGTTTCAGTGTTCCGGCCTCGGCGGCGGCCTGCATATCCGGGGGGTATAGCTCGTCGACCAGCGCGTACGCCGATCCGCCATACATGTAGCCGTGCGAGTAGGGGGACGGAATCGTGCCGGCCGCGTCAGCGGCGGGAAGCGCCGTTTGCTCGA
Organism: Smaragdicoccus niigatensis DSM 44881 = NBRC 103563; assembly: GCF_000380645.1. Classification (GTDB taxonomy): domain Bacteria; phylum Actinomycetota; class Actinomycetes; order Mycobacteriales; family Mycobacteriaceae; genus Smaragdicoccus; species Smaragdicoccus niigatensis. The sequence continues at coordinate 497,454 of NZ_AQXZ01000019.1, read as the reverse complement.
GTCCGAGCGGTGTGAACAACCGGTCTTGGAGTTGGTTGTGCAGCGGATGTCCACCTACCTTCTCCGCGACCAGGCCCAGCAATGCGTAGTTGGTGTTGCTGTACTCGTAGGACTCGTTCGGTGCGAAACTCGGCTGGTGCTGGAATGCGATGTCGAGCACCTCTTGTGGGGTCCACGCCTTGGACGGGTCGGAGTCCATGACCGCCGCCAGTTCGGGCGCGTTCGTGTATCCGTAGAGCCCGCTGCGCATCTTCAACAGTTCGGCGACGGTGATGTTTTCGCCGTTCGGCACACCGGGGACGTACTTGGATATCGGGTCCGAGAACTTGAGTTTGCCGTCCTGGGCCAGCAGCACGATCAGCGCCGCGGTCATCGTCTTCGTGTTGGACGCGATCCGGAAATGGGTGCTCGTTTTCGGCGGCGATTGTTGCCCGAGTTCGGTGGTGCCGACTAGTGCGGTGTATTCGCCTTGCGGCGTCCGAAGTAGGACGACAGCGCCGGGGACGTGGAGATCTTTTACCGCGGCTGCCACGGTGGCTTGGAATGCAGCGGGATCAATGGAATTCAGCGCGGACGACTTGGGGGACGACGCGCAACTCGTGAGGCCGACGACAGTGCAACAGGTAAACGCGATGCAAGCGAACCGCACGATGCGTCGTCGCCCATTTGAAGCACTGAATACGCGCATGCGCGTCACCGCCTTGGCCCAGCTTTGCTCGCTGCTCAGATGGGCGGCACTAGCTGGATGTTTGTCGCATTTGCATCGTATCGCTGGGAAGACCATGCGGATTCGCATCCCATCCGCAGGTTCGGCTAAGGCACGATCAAACGCGTACGACAGCCCTGTTGCGCGCAGCGCGCGGAGTGGAAGTTGCGGCGTGACGCTGGACCCGGTGATCGCTTTCGGTTGCCAGGGAGATGGTGCGGCGTCCTACCTGGACGGCATGGTCGGCGAATCGTTCGTAGTAGCGAGCGACGAGCGCGAGGTCGCGGGCAGCGCTCACGCCGCCGTCCCAATTGCTCGTTTGGATCTTGTCCAGCAGGTGTCTGTACAGGCCGTCCATTGCGTCGTCTTGGCCTTCGATGTGGGCGGCGGCGACCGGGTCTTTCGTTTGCAGGACTTCAACGGCACTCGTCGCAATCGCGGCTGCCGTCTCGCCCATTCGGTGAAGTACGGGGCGGACGGACTCGGGAACGGCGCTGTATGGGTGTCGGCGTCGTGCGACGTTGGCGATGTGGGCGCTGAGCGCACCCATTCGGGCAAGATCCCCAACGAGTTGAACTGCGCTGGTCACCTGCCGCAGGTCGCAAACGGATTGGGCTTGGGTGGCCAACATTGTCACTGCCGCATGTTCGCAGCGGCCACTCTCGAGCGCGATCTCGCTGCCGAATGAGATTGCCTGATTGGCCTGCTCGAGGTTGGCCTCGAGGAGTGCCTTGGTCGCGGCGAGCACCGCGCTCTGAATATCGAGACACATCTGCCGCAGCTGGTCAGATGGTTCTTCGACCTTGTTCGGAGGCGTCAGCATGGCACACATCTAACTCCGCATCCTGCTCGGTGTGAATGGGCGAAAAACTGCGGGTTACGCGCAGGAACTCCGCGCAGGCAACCCTGCTAAGCCGTCTACCGGCGGGAATGCAGTTTCCGGGCCGCAACATGGGCGTGGCGGTAGCGGTTTTTCGTCTCGCACATTTAACAGACTGGGTGTGGCGGACGGCTGTCTGAGCGGACAAGAATCGACCGCAGGGTGTTTCTGCTCTCGGTCCCTAGTCGTCACTCAAAGGGGATGTGTCACATGGCGGGCAACTTCGGAAAATCCACTGCTGCACAGGAATTGATACAGCTGAGCGAGATGCTCGCGCAGGCCATCGTGGCGAACGCCGCGCTCGGAGATTGTCAGAGACTGTGGCGCAAGGTCCTGATTGCTCGGGACCACATCGATCGGCAGCACCCGCAGCCATTGGACCTCGCGGCTGTGAAACTTGCGGCTGAGGTGGGGCAGTGGTTGGTGAGCGCCGGCCGCGGTCATGAGAGCGATCTGAGCCACGAAATGCTTTGTCGTGAAGAGTTTGGGAATGCCAGACGGCTTATGTGGCCGGCGGAGGTGGCGCAGGAGATTTTGAGGAGGACGGGGAGCGGGGGAGTTGTTGTCGGAGGCTCCCGGTAGGAGGGCCATATAGGTGCGCATTGCCCATCGGTTTGCAGGCGGCTGAGGAGGCCGTTCTTGCTGATGCCAATCGCCGTCGCGTAGGTGTTCGTAGCCGTCTCGGGCGCCGTGGAAATCGGCTGCTACGGGAGTCCGCGAAGGTCTGGTCGCGGCGCAGCGAATCAGAAAGCCTGGAATGGTCGTCGAGCCAGTTGAGGACCTCGACGTCGGCGCTGTCCGCGACTGGCCAGTGCATGAGCGGGATGATCACCTTGGGTTGGCCGACCTGAACCCTGTGTAGAGGATCAGCCCGCTTTCGGTTCGGGCGCCACAAGTCATGACGGGGTCAGGCTCCCCAGGTCCGCCAGTGCCTATGCGTCGTTTTGAAGCCTGAACTTTCCGTCGAAGTATCGCGAGTGACCGGCAACGTGTCGAGATACGTTTCTGTTTCTAAACTTCGGGTACTTTGTGTCGATCCCGACCAGGCCGATCGCCTTCTTGCCGAGGCCAGCAACCCGGTATATGTATTTCAAGACCCCATCGTTGCTTGAGTAGTAGTTCCAGACGTTGGTTGACGCGGCGTCAGAAACTAAGCGCCAATCGTGATCGTTGCCGAGCGCACCACCGAGCAGGTGCATGGAATGAATTCGCGGGGCACCGCCCTTACTCCCAAGTTCCAGGGCCGCGGTCACCATGACTCGCGCGCCCAAACTATGCCCGACCAGGATGTATTGGTTCTCGCCCGTGCGTTCGATAAGGTCCCCAACAATCGTGCCCGTCTTTTCCGAGCGTGCCTTCGCGACGTTCCATGGGTTTGCCAACGTACCCGGGACTGCAAACACGCCAGCGAGGGATCCCATCGCTGCCTTCTTGAGGGCTTTCCTCGCGAAGAAACTGGCGCCATGCGCGCCCGCGACCTTCACTCCACCCACGCCAAGAGCGGTCACGAGAGCCTTCAATTCCTTGGAACCCCAGAAGATGCGGTACACGGGGGAATGTGGGAACCGATCTTCAACGATGGTTCGCCAATCTCCCCAATGATCAGATCGTTCGGTCATGAATCCGCTGGCCAGAAGGACCGCCGGCCCCTCGCCATCTTGGAGCTTGACGACTCTGAACGACTTGTCCTCGCTGACGAACCTCAACACCGCTGCTCCGCCTGCGGCGCCACCGATCAGGGCGCCAGCTGCCGCGATCACGCCGATCCCGCCGGCGACACCCAGTCCGCCCGCGTTCACGGCACCGCCGCCGAGTAGGGCAAGGCCGTACTGCTTTGCCGCGGCACCGAACAGCTGCTTGCCCGCCGCCTTGGCGGCAAGGTGACCCACGGCGCCGCCGACCTGCGCAGCTCGTAGGTAGGCGAGAGGGCCGACCGTCGCGGCGGCACTGACGATAGCTGTGGCCACCTTTGTCGCACGTTTCGCGTTGAACTTCTCGTAGGTAACCCAGTCCTGGTAGTCATCGATCGACTCCAGCTGTTTGGCGAGACGGTCGAAGCTGGGAATTGCGTGGCGGTGCTCGGCGCAGAAGGTTGGTGTTGCGATCACCTCGAATCCCGCACTCGCAAAGTGGGGGCACTTCGGCACCGGACAAATCGAAGTCGGCATACCGCAGCTTCGGCATAGGAAGAGGCCCGACTTTGCCTTCCCGGCGGCAAGTTTGACGTGGTCTGTTTTCTCCCAGCAAGCGGAGCACCATCCACTCCGCTCGACCGATGTAGTGAGATCGCACAGTTCACTCAGCTTCACCGCGACCTTCTCTGCCCGATCGGCGGCCGCTCGGTGGCTGTCCTTCTTCTGCTTGAGCTTGACTCGTCGGAAGGAGCGTTCGTGTGCTCCGAAATCGATGAGTGCCAGAGAAAGCTGGGGGTTCCATTTCAGAACTACATCGCCGCCAACCTCGGGTTCTGAATCGGGAAGCGTTTCGACAGAAATCCGATTGCCCTTCTTGGTGAGGAGGGTGACGTGAAATCCAGAAGTGCCCCTGGGTGCATATGTTGTCCTGGCCAATTTGACACCCCGTGTCGATTCAATGCCGATGGATCTGATCCTCGCAAACCGCCCGAAAGTGCTGCGGGGGAATCGCAGATTCATCGTCACCGACTCTGTATCGCTGAGAGCGGTTGTCGAACCCTGTCTCGTCGAACTCAGCAGGGCCCGCTGAGTGCCTATCGCCTAGGCCCCAAGTCGATCGTAAGCGCGCTTCTCACGGCTTCCTGCTCCTCGGGACTCATTCCGGACAAGACCTCGAGTAACTCGGCCTGGCGCGGCTGGCCAATCGTCATTCTGTAAAGCGTGGTGGCTTTGACCAACTCCTGGAGCTTGACGACTTCGCGGCTGAGGGGAAGGGTCGGCACGAGTCGCTGAATCTTGAACTGGCCGTTAAAAACCCACCATGGGGTCATTCCTCCGGACCCATCGTTGGCTAGTGAGAAGAGCTGGGTCCATGGATCCTCGCCGGCAACCAGCGCCCGAGACGCGCCGTACTGTGCGGCTATGTTTTTCCGGACCGCATGATTCTTATACCGGTGCACTCGACCTTCTCGTTGTTCGAGGTCGACCGGATTGTGCGGCAAGTTCCAGTGCACGACGGCGTGAGCGTAGTGGTGAAAGTCCAGCCCCTCTTGACCGACCGAAGTTGATACCAGAACGAATGGTCTGAAGGGTGAGTTGAAAGCTCTGCGCACGTCGACCGGGTTATCGCCTTCAGCTGTCACGCCGCGTGCTTGGCCAAATCGCATCGCAAAGTGCGTGCGAAAGCTCTTGGACGTCGGCTGACCGTCTGCATCGAGAACGTCGAAGAAGTCTGCCGAGATTCCACCGCCTTCTAGCGTCAGAACTCGCGTAACGGCATCAGTTATCTCACGGAGCGGGTTTTCTGAAGTTCGTCCGAGTCTCAGCTGTTCGGGCACTAAGTGGAACCACTCGTCGAGAACACTACCGAGTCCTCCGTCGGAGCAGTGGTCCAGAATTCCTCGCCAGTAAGGGACGCCAGACCGGGCGATCATCTGATAGGCCTCGGGCGAATTGAAGACTGACCGAAATGCCCAACCGATTGCCGCCGCGCTTCGCCCAAGGTCCAGGCGAGAAGGTTCCTGATCGAACTGGCTGGCAAGACGCAAGAGTGCGCGCTGAGCTGCGATGGTCGGGCTGGCTAGCGCAATGTCAGTGAGCCGGTCGAGCAAATCCATTGGCGGACGGCCCCACGTACCTGGGTCCGACATCAGTCGACGAAGCTCCGCCAAGTGGTCGTCCAGACCACGGTGCTCCTTGTCGGTGCGATGCCAGTCGTGCGCGGCGATTAGCAGAACGTCCGGGTCAAGGTGGGCTAGAGCGATCGCGTACCAGTGATTCTGAGCAGGTCCGACTGAATCTGAACTGGCGAGCAGATCGCGAAGAGCGGCCTCGAGCTCACTCCTAACGTGGTCGCGAAGTACTTCGATTGATAAAGGAAGGGGTTGGTCGAGCACCCGTGCCAGCCGAATTGGGTCTCCGATTTCGGCAAGTCGCCGGCATGGCAGTAGGAGCGACAGGCTGGTGAAGCGCAAAGAAGCTGCACCTTGCGCCGGCAACGCAAGGTGGTCCGCGTCCTTGACTCGGTCGCCGTGCGTGAAGTCCGGATTATGGTGGCGCCGCTCGTACTCGTAGGAAATGAGACCTGCGACCGCCTTAGGAACGACGCCCCAGCCCGAGAAGACAAGCCTCTTTGTCCACCCACCCGCCTCGGCGTACGCGCCCCGCAGTTCGGTCTGCGGAAGCGAGGGTGGTATCCAAAGTCGGTCGAAGGCGCGCTGCGCATCGAGGTCATCAATCAGCCAGCGCAAGCGGCCGTTCTTAGGGTCCGCGATCGAGAAATTCTCGAACGACGATAGGTCCAGCATGTGCGACCCGCGCATCGCCGCATGCAGGTCGTCGTCGGAGCCCCAACGCGCCTTGATATGCATCTTGACCTTGTAGTCGTCCATGAAGTTGAACAGGTATGGAGCGGACTTCCAGAATTCGACCATTGATGGGATGCGGTCGAGCTGCTGGGCGACCTTGTCCACGGCGACGAAACTGGAGACATCCTGTGCAGTCACCGTGCACCTCACGGTGCCCGAAGTATCGAGCATGCCGTCGCGGTCTGGTGTCGCCGCCAGGCGCTCAGTGCGAACCATCACGCTCCGGAGAATCTCCTGCACCTGGTCGCGCGTCTTCGAAAGTGCCTTCGGTTCCACGCCCGAGGTGACGCCACTCCGAAGGTTACGAAGTCCTTCCCTCAGAACGTCGAGCCGTTCGCTTCGCGTGTCGCCGAGGAGGAACTGAATCGTTTCGATGAAACCTTCGTGATGGCTCTCGCCGTCGTCGGATCCGGTCAGAGTCTTGTAGGGAGTTGCGGACAGCAGGAGTACTCGTGCGGATTCCTGGTCGAACAGCAGGTTTGCGAGTTCGCCGTCATCGCCCTCACCTCGCATGATCGATGTGAACCGCTGGAACTCGTCGAGAATGATCAGATCCGGCGTGAGGAGCTCGATGCACACCTCAGCCAGCGCGGTGCGGAGCCTTCCGATGTACTTGTTCCGTTCGGCTTCCGTCAGCTTGAGTCGGCCATCGGAGAAGCGCTCGAAATCGGCGTCTAACTGGCGTTCGCGGATTGTTTCGCCGAAGCGGGTTGTGACGATTGCTGGGGGGGCGAATTTCTCGAGATAGCCGAGCTCTCGGTTGAGCGTCTCGCGATGGGCTTTGCCCTGAAACAGGCGCATCGCGCCGCCGCGGCGAAGGAGCCGTGACCCAAGCACATCGGGGTGGCTAAGCAGTTTGTGCAGCATCGCCCGCTCGGCGATTCGGCCTGCGCTGACACCCATTCGCAGCGACGTATCGGGGGTGAAGGCAACTACGTTGACTCTGGACTTGCCTAGGTCGGCTAGAACCCGGGGAAGCATCGTGATGCGATCAGCCACCTTTGGCGACGAGCCACCGAGGATGCGTAGATCCTCGATATTTTGCCGCGCGATCTGGCCGTTAGAGCAGATGTAGATAATGTCGATCCGGTCGACCGACTGGTCATCCCATAAGCGCCTTATCGTTTCCGAGACCATCGCTCGTGCGATCTTCGTCTTTCCGAGACCGACCTCGTCGGCGACTAGGAACCGTCTCTGGCCGTGATCGAACATAGCTTCAGCGACGGTTTCGAAGGTTTTGCGTTGGAAGGGTTTGAGTCCGTCGAGCACGCTGGCCAGCACAGTGTCAGGACGTGGCCCATGCCTATTCATCGCTGAGCAGACTTCCGGACTTCGTTGATCGCGTCCCACACCTCGTGGAATTCAGCTGGCACGACGTCGACCTTTCCCTTCAACTGTTGAATCGTCTGGTCGAGTGAGTCCAGCCGGCTCGGCTCGCGTGACACTGTCGTCAGCAAGTCTTCGAGTATGCGATCCGCCCCGGCGCCTGATGCCCACCCCAAGAACATCGATTCGGTGGATGCGCTTGCTCCGAGCCCTGATTCGACACCGAGTAGCGCGTAGAGGTAGGCGTAGAAGTCTTCGCGCGAAGCAATTGCGTTCGCGAGCACGAGGTTGCGCCGTCCTTCCGGACCACCAATCAGGTCGGCGCGGACAACCGTGCGCTGTGACTGCCTTGGCGACGTCAGTTCGATCAGGACGAAAGGAGTCAGATGACGTACTGGGACGTACTCCCAGGTTGCGCCGCCCTCCTTATCCAACACGCGGGCGTCGTTTGGCAGCGACAGCAGGGAGACGCGTAACGCCGAGGCGCGGCTGTCCCATGGTGTGACTCGAAGCGTCGCATCCCACTGATCGTCGACTGATGGCGCGAGGCTTATCGTGAATGAGCGAGATGCCAGATCCTGCAGTTGGCCCTCAAATTCAGTGACTTCACTGTCCTCGTCGTCGGATGGTTCAAGGTCGTGGGCCTCGACGAGCCATGACAAGTTGTCCTGCCTGGGTTTGGGACTGAGTAGCGCATTGCATCCAACCCACGCGGTTGGTCCGGTGAGTTCGACAAGGAATTCGACATTTGTCGCGAATGCACCCTGCGTCAAGTTCGTCGAGCCGAACCACGACGTGGACCTGCTCCCTCTGTCCTTCACCAGAACCTTAGCGTGAAGTCCACGCATTGCGGGCCGCTCGTCCTCACCTTCTACAGGGTCGTCGAGACCCGTTTCAAGGTCGCGTTGGATGTCGAAGAAGTCGTCGCGAAGTCGCAAAGTTCGCCGAACCCCGGTGAGTCCGCTGGCGGAGGCGTTCAGTGCCGCCGTCCGTGAGACGACCGCCGATCGCTTCGCATCCTTAAAGAACCTCGAGGCTGATGACGCCGACAGAAAGGGTGAGATCGCGAGTGCATTGTCACTGCCGCCGCGGAACGGACGGTCGCGCCCGCGGCCGGGTAGAGACAGAAAGCGGCCGGATTCGAAGGGCCGCGGGATCGCTAGCTTTGCGTCCGTGATGCTCGTGGTCAGCGACCGCACAAGCTCCTTCTGCTTGGTCGTCATGAGTCGCGCAGCTTGCGGCTCTAATGACTGGAGAAACTCGACCAGGTCGGAGCTGTCGAATGTACTGACCCCGTCGTCGTCCTCGTCGATGCGGATGATGATGTCCCAAGCCCGGTCGAACGTCAGGTTTCGGCTCAGAACGAGTACACGGTGGTGCACCGACCCGTGGTTGGTGAACCGAAGCGCCCACATCTTTGGATGGAAGATCCCGTTCTTCGGCTTCTTCACCTCGACGACTGTCTGCTCGACGAACGTGAGAGCCTCGCGATACCTTGCCGGTACTGAGATCGCTCCCGCTTGGCAGAACAGCACGGTTGAGTCGGAGTACCGACGAATGGTTTCGAGAATTTCGGCGCGGTCGTCGTTAGGTTCTTGATCGAGTGTCGCCGCGACCGGTATCGCGAGCAGTGCCGTCAGATCCAGCGTAAAGGTGGTCCCAACGGCCGCGTCAAGCTGCATTCCAGCGGGTGGCTTGAGAGCATCTCGGAGCATCGCCATCTCGTTCAGCGCCAGGGTCATTGCGCATCGACCGCCGTGATCGTGGTGCCAAGGCCCCGGTGGATATCGGTCAGCAGTCGATCGCAAACAGCCCAGTTGTAGTCGAAGCGGAAGTATCCGGATGCGCCAAGCCAGACGCGCAGCTTGTCCGGGTTGTTAAGTCGAGCTCGGCCGGGCTTCAGCGCCTTCTCGCGGCGGGTGATCAGGTCTGCCGCCACCGAGTTGGCAAGGAGGCTCGTGCCGCGGCCAAGGCAAGTTTCCCAGTCCTTAATGAATCGGTAGGTCGACCTCCAGCGCGCGAGTGCGCCCTGCGAGGCCCTCCTGTTCGCCATCTGAAAAAGCGCCCATCCGTTTAGCTGGTCGAGCCTTTCGGCGGAAACCGGTTCTGCAGACAATTCAGCCGACCAGGCTTCCATCGCGCTTCGATAGCGTTCGATCCACTCATCTTTCTTGTCTGTCGGCGGCATCTGAACTGCACACAGGTAGTTGTAGAGAATCCGCGCACCGTGAATGAAGCGGTCGAGATCCCGACCGAGATGCATCACATAATTTGTGTGGGAAGGGAATTCGCTGGCGAGTGGATATTCCCACGCGTAGCGCATCCCACTGAACCACGATTCGTGAGCTGGGTCGAGCAGCCATGAGAAGAGAGACCGATGCTCAGGATTTCGCCGTTCTGAGGAGATCGCACGGTCCTGTAGGAAGTGCGCCTCATCGGCAGTGAGTTCGAAGCCACCAAAAACGTCGGGTTGTTTAGGAATCTCACGCCACAGTGAATCTGTCCCAGCCGCCTCGTCGTCCTCACTATGCAGTAGCGAGTGCGCCGTTCCGGCGGAGTTGATTCCGGCCAGAGCGCGGAAGTAGTCGGAGGACGAGCCGCCGATGCGCAGAATCTCAAGGCTTCGGATCAGACCCCAGTACGCAAAGCTAGGCGGCTGCTTCGTGTCGCCGGCAGTTCGGCGACCGATGATGCCGTACTCGTCGGGGATGCCAATGTTTGCGTAATGGGCTACGAGCTGATTGACAAGCTTTCCCTCTGCTCGCTGGGCTTCAGCCTGCAGCTTGTCTACTGAGTGACCTTTCAAGTGGCGAAACGCACGGGGGACGAAAAGCAGATAACGGGCGCGAGTATGCAGAACGCTTAGTCCCGGGTGAAGTACGTCTGCAATGAGGTCTCGGGCGATCCCTAGACCGAGCTCGTCGACCGCGCCTTGAGAGGTGAGCGCAGCCATCATCAGTTGGGTTCGGCGCTGCTGTTCCGCATCGAAGTTGAGCCAGGCGACTTGGCTAACCATGTCGACCATCTTTACCGGAGCTCGTGGCGCCCGGATTGCGAATGTCAAGGACGGATGTTCAGGAGTTCGCCATGTCATTCATACGACGGACATTGACTCGGTGGACGCTATCGCGCGAAGAACTGTCAGACCCGGGGTGTAGAAAAGTGCAAAAGGCTATGTTCGGCCAAAGCCAATCCAGGGGGATCTCGCGTTGACCGTCGCGTTCACTGCTGCACCCGGTTCGACAGTTGTTGTGCGAGATGAGGATTGGCTCGTTAGTGCTGTTGAACCAGCAACCGACGGCTTCCTCGTCCACGTCATTGGTCTGTCAGAGCTCGTCCGTGACACCGAAGCGACCTTCTCAACGGCTCTCGACGAAATCATAGAGTCCGACCCAGCGGGTATGCAGGTCAAGAGCGACAACTCCGATGGCTACCGCAAGACGAGACTGTGGCTTGAAGCAATGCTCCGGAAGACACCCGTGCCGATTGCGGACCCGGACCTTACCGTCGCGAACCGAGCACTCGCGGACACTCTGAACTACCAGCTGAAGGCAGTCCGCCAAGCCCTCGACCCCGACAATCTCCGACCCCGCATCCTTCTCGCCGACGCCGTCGGACTCGGCAAGACTCTCGAAATCGGCATGATTCTTGCTGAGCTTGTTCGCCGTGGCCGTGGAGAACGCATTCTCGTCGTCACCCCGAAGCACGTGCTCGAACAGTTCCAGATGGAAATGTGGACCCGCTTCGCTCTGCCGTTCGTGCGCCTCGACTCCGCCGGCATCCAGCGCATCCGTCGGGAGCTGCCCGCGAACCGCAACCCGTTCACCTATTACAAGCGCGTCATCATCTCAATCGACACTTTGAAGAGCGACAAGTACATCGCTCACCTGCGCAAGCAGCGGTGGGATGCGGTGGTCATCGACGAATCGCACAACGTGACGAACACGATGTCGCAGAACAATCGTCTTGCCCGACTTCTGGCGTCGCGCACGGACGCCCTCATTCTTGCGTCTGCAACGCCGCACAACGGCAAGGCGGAATCGTTCGCCGAGCTGGTCCGCATGCTCGAGCCGAGTGCGGTGAAGGCCGACGGAACGATCGATGAGGAACAGGTCAAGCGCCTCATCATTCGCCGCCACCGTCACCACCCAGACGTCAAGGGCGAGGTCGGCTCGGACTGGGCCGAGCGTCTCGAACCCCGCAACGTGATGGTTCCGGCATCGCCTATCGAGAACGACATTGCCCATGAGCTTAACGACGTCTGGCTCCACCCGAAGGCTGGCAGTGCTCCCACTTCGGTGCCGCTCTTCCCGTGGACGCTCGCAAAGGCGTATCTGTCTTCGCCCGCAGCGCTTGTCCAGTCGTGCAACGAGCGCCTCAAGCGCCAGATCGACCCTGTCGAGCAGGACGCATTGAACCGACTCCTGAAGCTCGCCGAGCAAGCCGAAATTGGAAAGTCAGCAAAGTACGACGCACTGGTCGAGTACCTCGCAAAAATCGGCGTCAAGCAGGGCAGCGGCACTCGCGCCGTCGTCTTCGCTGAGCGCGTCATGACGCTCGGCTGGCTCCAGAAGCGAGTGATGAAGGAATTCAAATTCAGCAAGGATCAGGTCCAGATCCTGCACGGTGGTCGGTCTGATCAGGAACAGCAGGCGATCGTCGAATCCTTCAAGCTCGAGTCTTCGCCGATTCGAGTGCTGGTCACAGGCGACGTCGCGTCCGAGGGTGTGAACCTGCACAGTCAGTGCCACCACTTGATCCACTTCGACATTCCGTGGTCGCTTATCCGCATTGAGCAGCGCAACGGACGTATCGACCGCTACGGCCAGAAACACCGTCCTGAGATCACGACGCTGCTTCTCGAGCCAACCACCGACGAGTTCGCTGGTGACATCAGGGTTCTGACGCGGCTGATTGAGCGCGAGCACGAGGCGCATGGAGCGCTCGGCGACTCGGCATCCCTCATCGGCACCTACGACGTGAAGGCTGAGGAAGACGCGATCCGCGACGTTCTCGCCCGCAAGAAGAACCTTGATGATGTCGTGAAGACCGTCGCACAGGTGCAGGCATCGGGTGGACTCGATGGCCTCCTTGCACGGTTGCTGGCGCTTCCGTCGCAACCGGTAGCCGCCGAGCCGGTCGTCGAATCCGGAGGGCTCTACGCGGCAGAGATTGACTATTTGTCTGACGCGCTCGACGAATTCCTCAAAACCCCGGGGCAGGAACCGCCCAACGGAGTGGCGTGGAAGCGCAACGACACACACAAATCGGCGGCACTGAAACCGCCGAAGGACTTGAAGCAGCGTCTGCAGCTCCTGCCACAGTCGTATTTGACAGCGCGCAAGGTGACCGAGTTGTTCCGGCTTGCTTTCACGGTGACTCGTGGCCAGCAGGAGCTCATCGCTGCCCGGTCGGGAGAGTCGACGTCTGCCTGGCCTGAGGCTCACTACCTCGCCCCGCTGCATCCGATCATCGACTGGGCAAGCGACCGAGCGCTAGCCGAGCTCGGCCGCAACGAAGTCTTCGCGGTGCGAGGGGACGTTGCCGTGCCGACCGTTTTGGCACAGGCGACGCTGACCAATACCCGCGGCCAGGTCGTCGCTTCGAGCTACATCAATGTCGAGTTTCCTTTCGGTTTCGACGGTTTCGCTCGGCCGTTCCCATCGGCGCGTGCGGCGATTGATCGGTTGAAGCTGGCTCCGATCAACACTGGCGAGATCGAGGGTGTGGAGCAGCTGCAGCCCTACGTCCAGCAAGCTGTGAAGTCAGCGCAGGCTGTGGTCGGGGACCAGATCGACGCGATCAAGACCGAGACCAGAGGTCGAATTGAGCGCTGGATTGATCGCGCAGAGAAGTGGAAGCAAGAGGCGAACGCTCTCACCCAGCGACGGGATCTGAAGGACAGACGATCCCGCGTCGATGAGGAGGCCAAGCTCGCTTTGGAGATGAATCCAGACCGCACGCTTGTTCGGCCACTTCTTGTAGTGATCCCCGTCGACGCCACAGTCGCTGACCTGATCGGAGAGAACTGATGAGTGACACGATCATCCTCGGCGGAGAGTTCGTCAGCGAGCACTACTTCGGCACTGATGCGACACGACAGTCTTTTCGCGCGCGAGTCCTGGCCCGCCGCAAGGCTTGGGACGAGTCCAAGAACGACGTTGACCCGACTGTGCGGTCGCGATATATGGAGGCCCGGGATCCGCTAGGAAAGGCGTTCGCGAATCTCGGAGAAGGCACTGTCGATCTGCCTGAGCTGTATCGCCAGCTGCGAACCGTGCTTGGGTTCGATGCCCTTGGCTTCGACGTTGAGGCGCTCGACAGCATCTTGACGGTTCGTGCGAGCGGACTGTCTGGTGCACCTCCACTCGCACTGATTGATGCGCAGGCGAGCCTGTCACTGGAGACGCTGCTCGATAAGGATGCCGACACCCTCCTGCAGCCATTTGCGGTCGACGAGAAGACAGAGCTGCGGTCGGTTGCACGGCTCTTGTCGCATCTGTTCGTCGCCGATGAGGGTCCGCAATTTGCCCTTGTCTTTGCGGGATCGACGCTCGTCTTCTCCGAGCGTGAGCGGTGGCCCGAGGGGCGTTACCTTGCCGTCGATCTACAGCTCGTGGGCGAGCGCGCTGACGCCACCAAAGGCGGCGAGATCGATACTGCCCTGACCTGCATTTGCGCTGAGTCGGTTGCGCCTGACGCTGAGGGAAATGTCTGGTGGACGGAGGTTTTCGACGAATCGGTTAAGCACACTGTCGGTGTATCGCAGGACTTGCGTGAGGGCGTACGGCTCTCGATCGAGATCATCGCGAACGAGGTCGTGAATCGTCGCCGAGCCAAGGGGCTTGACCCACTACCGCAGGACCAGGCACAGGTGCTTGCCCAGCAGTCGCTGCGTTTCCTCTATCGGATTCTCTTCCTGCTGTACGCCGAGGCATCGCCTGAGTTGGGTGTTTTGCCGATCGGGGAGCAGGCCTACGAGCGTGGGTACAGCCTCGACAGGCTCCGGGACCTCACGCTGGTTGAGTTGGCGAGTCCGCGATCGCTCAACGGGACGCACCTGTTCGATTCGCTCGCTGTGCTCTTCAAACTGATCGACAGGGGACACGACGGCGGGAAGGCTAACGACGAGGACGGTTCGCAGGCCGAGGGGCTGACTTTCAATGCGCTGAAGGCGGATCTGTTCCTCGACCGCGCCACGAAGCACATCGATGAGGTCAAGCTTGGTAACGGCGAGCTCCAGCGCGTGCTGCGACACCTGCTACTCAGCAAGAAGCAGTCTGGGCGTGATCGCGGATTCATCTCGTACGCGGAGCTGGGTATTAACCAGCTCGGAGCGGTCTACGAGGGCCTGATGTCGTACACCGGATTTTTCGCCGAGACCGATCTGTACGAGGTCGCGAAGAACGGCGACTCGTCAAAGGGATCGTGGGTCGTTCCTCACGACCGAATTGGCGGCATCAGCGAGTCGGACTTCGTGCGGGCGGTCGATGAGACAACTGGCGAGAGCAAGCCAGTTCTTCATGAGCGCGGGACATTCGTGTTCCGGTTGGCTGGTCGTGAGCGGCAGCAGTCGGCGTCCTATTACACGCCAGAGGTGTTGACGCGTTTCACCGTTAGCCAGGCTCTCGCTGAACTGCTCGATCAGGACGGCAAGAAGACGACCGCACGCGAGATTCTTGACCTAACTGTCTGCGAGCCCGCACTCGGTTCGGGCGCATTCGCCATCGAGGCAGTGCAGCAGCTGGCAGAGGAGTATCTGACTCGTCGTCAGCATGAGCTTGGTAAGCGCATCGATCCTGATCAGTACGCTGCCGAATTGCAGAAGGTCAAGGCCTATCTGGCTCTGCATCAGGTTTACGGAGTGGACCTCAATGCGACAGCCGTTGAGTTCGCAGAGATCTCGCTGTGGCTGGCGACGATGGGTGAGGGGCTCGCCGCGCCGTGGTTTGGTCTGCACTTGCGGCGTGGAAACTCACTTGTCGGCGCGCGGAAATTTCTCGCCGGTGGGATCTTTGAGTTCCTGAAGCCATGCGATGGGTGGGCAAGCGCTGTCGAGGCGAAGGAAGCGAAGACTCTTGCGCCTGAGGCGTTTTCCCGGCTCAAGCAGTGGCGTTCATCGATCAAACCCAAGCTCACCGCCGCGCAGGTCAGGGATCTCAAGAATCTCACTTTGCGTGCGGAACGACTTTGGGATCTGGCAACTCGCAGGTTGCAGATCGCGGAGGCCGAGATTCGGCGGGACATCACGGTCTGGGGTGCCGACGATCTGCCCGTAGGCGGCGGCGTTACTCGTGAACAGATTGAGCAATCTCTTTCTGATCCGAATGGCGCATATCGACGTCTTCGTCGAGCAATGGACGCCTGGTGTGCACTGTGGTTCTGGACGCTGACCACAGACGTGAACCCGCCGACGGTTTCTGTCTGGATTGAAGCGTTGAAGGGTCTGCTAGGTGTCGAGGGCAAGGTTCGGCGCGGGCATGAAGCCCAGATCAGCTTCGGGGAAGTCGCGACGTGGGATGAGCTGGCCGAAGCCGAGGAAGCGGACCTGATGTTTGCTGGAGCGGTCGATTCGGTGCGCCTTCTGGACACGTATCGGTGGCTCGCTGAGTGCGACCGAATCGCGAAGCAGAACGGGTTCTTCCATTGGGAGCTTGACTTCGCGACAGTGTTCGCGCGCGGCGGCTTTGACCTTCAAGTCGGAAATCCGCCATGGGTGCGGCCACGCTCTGATGTCGATGCCCTGCTTGCTGAGGGCGACCCGTGGTTCTCGCTGAAAGGCAAATCGACCGAACAAGAGACAGCGGACCACCGTACGCAGGCCCTCGCCCTGCCCGGCATGCGTGAGTTGGTGGTCGGAGGTACTTCAGACGTTGTCTGCCTCGCGGCGTTCGTGGGGGATGAACGGCTGTACCCGCACCTGAAGGGCCTTCAGCCGGATCTCTACCGGTGCTTCATGGAGCGAACGTGGCGATCAATGGGGCAGCGCGGGGTTGTGTCGCTAATCCATCCAGAGACGCACTTCACGGATGAGAAGGCCGGATTGCTGAGAGCCGCCACCTACCGGCGACTACGGCGGCACTGGCAGTTTGTAAACGAGCTCATCCTTTTTGAGATTGACGACAAGAAACAGTTCGGCGTCCATGTTTATGGGCCAAGTCGGCAGGTTGGGTTCATGACCGCATCGTCCATCTACCACCCGGATACGATCGACCGGTCACTCATCCACGATGGGTCCGGGGCTGAACCTGGCATCAAGAATGACGCCGGTAGTTGGGACTTGAGTCCGCATGCCGGGCGGATATCGACGGTGGACAAAGCCGTCCTGTCGTCCTGGAACGACATTCTGGAACAAGGGAGTTGCCCACCAGAACAATCTCGGATGGTGTACACGGTCAATCGCGCTGTTGCAACTGTTCTCGAAAGGCTTGCTCAGGCGCCGAGGATTGGTGCGCTCGGACTCAACTTCTCGCGCGGCTGGGACGAAACGATTGATCGCAAGAAAGGGCTCCTTGAGGCCAGATGGTCTGTGCCTAATGCGTGGGCTGATGCGATCCTGCAGGGTCCGCATATCTATGTCGCGACTCCGATAAACAAGTCGCCCAATCCGACAATGAAACACAACCAGGACTGGACTGCGACCAATTTCGAGACTCTGGCCGCTGATGCGATTCCAGCAACGTCATATAGTCCCGCGGGCAGTACCAGCCAATACCGGAAGGCTTACACGGCGTGGCAAGTCGGCGGGCGGTCGGTTGAGGCTCGCGACTATTACCGTGTCGCATGGCGAAAAATGGCCGCCAATAAGAATGAGCGAACGCTCATCGCTGCAATCATTCCGCCGGGTGCCGCCCACGTCAACGGTCTGTTTTCGGTGGCGTCAGGTGACAGGGAAGAATTGGCGCTTGTCGCTGCTAATGCCGCGTCACTCGTCGCGGACTTTGCGGTTCGGACAGCTCCGAAGAGCAACATCTACGAAAACAGCTTCTCGCGGCTGCCGATGGCGACGCATCCTGCTCTTAGGCCGCATCTAGTGGAGCGTGCGCTTCGCTTGAATTGCGTGACGGATGCTTACGGCGACCTTTGGAAGGACGTAATGGGCACAGAATGGAAGTGGAGCACTCCGCTCCGAAATTTGGCAGATCGTCGACTGGCCCTGATAGAGATCGACGCTTTGGTCGCGCTCGGGCTCCAGCTTTCTGCCAGCGAACTCTGCACTGTCTATCGCACCCAATTTCCCGTTCTGCACGGATACGACCGCAAGGCGGGTTTCGACCGCGAGATGGCGATGCGTGAGGCATACGGCCGGTTCAAGGACCTCGTCGAATGACAGCCGCCGACTTCGAACTGCTCCCCACCTCGCAGGCAGCGTCCATCCGCGACAGCCTGCTCGACTACCTGGGGACGACCTTCTCGCTTGCAGATGTCGACGCGCGAAACGCCCTGGAAGAGTTCCTTCAGCACCCGGAAACCGGTCTCTTCCGCGGGCCTTACGTTCGTCTCCGCCTGCCGTTTCGGCCCGCCGACGACGGATGGCGCAAAAGTCTGGAGTGGTACGAGGGCTTCATCCCGTACGGCCATCAGGCAAAGGCATTCGAGCGCCTGAGCAGCCTGAACGGAACGCGACCACTTCCAACCCTTGTCACGACGGGAACAGGATCTGGAAAGACCGAGGCATTCCTATACCCAATCCTTGACCACGTCCAACGGGCCAAGCGGCAGGGCACAACTGGCACCAAGGCGATCATTCTGTACCCGATGAACGCCCTCGCCAACGACCAGGCCGGGCGTTTGGCATCGATGATCGTCAACAACGACGCGATTAGTGGTGTTACAGCGGCTCTCTACACCGGTCAGCAAGGCCCGGAACGGTCGAAGGTCAGCGCCGACGGCCTGATCACAAGCCGGGAGATCATTCGCGATACCGCGCCAGACATCCTCCTGACTAACTACAAGATGCTCGACCAGCTCCTGCTGCGCCACTCCGACGCGAGGATCTGGCAGCAGAGCGCTCACAGCCTCCAGTACCTGGTGCTCGACGAGTTCCATACCTATGACGGCGCTCAAGGAACCGACGTCTCGATGCTCCTGCGGCGTCTCGGCCTAACGCTCAAGAGCTACTGGAACAAGGAAGATTCGACTCTCACGTCTGAGGACTGGCAGCGGCCCCTTGGTCGCATCACGCCGATTGCGACATCAGCAACACTGGGCGACAAGGGCGATCCGACGACGATGCTTGCGTTCGCCGAAACCGTATTCGGTGAACGGTTCGACGAGTCGGCCGTCGTCACTGAGTCACGTCTCAGCATTGAAGAATGGGCCCAGTCGAAACCGTCCGGCTGGACGCAAGTCGAGGTCGACGCAGGACTGATTCGCGAGGTCACTGAACGGATCGCGAAGCTCCCCAAGCCAACTCGTCCCGCCGATTTGGCAGTTGAAACTCTTGGGGCCCTATATGAGCCGGCGGCCCGCGAAGCGATTTCGAATTCGGAGCCAGGCGATCTTCTCGAACTGGCGAAGCAGCACCACTTCATCCAGTCGGTGATCACTGTGTCAACTGACGCGATCTCGCTGGTTGACCTCGCCGCCGCAACCGTCAATGCACGCGAAATTGCCGTTGCGAAACCCGCCGACGTAGAGGCGTTCTTCGAAGCCGTTATCGGGATGTTGAGTCATCTCCGCAAGGAATGCGACCGAGCTGCAGTCTCGGTTGAAGCGCACCTATGGATTCGTGAACTCACTCGCGTCGGACGTGAAGCGGCCGGCTCGCCGCGACTGGTTTGGGAAGACGACGGTGTCATCACCACGGACAACGCCGGACACAAGCTTCGTGCATTCCCAGCCATCTACTGCCGGCACTGTCACCGGTCTGGGTGGGGCGTTGTGCTTGCCCCGACCGGGTGGGACCTTGAGAGCAACGACGAATCGATTCGGTCCAAGCACCTCAAAGGCGACAACCGATTCCGTCCCCTGATCTACGCACCCGCGGAAGGGGACCGCGCAGGGGAGAAGCCGGAGGACGATTCTGGCCTGATGTGGCTCGACGTCGGCGAGCGAAAGCTCGTCTCGAAGCACGCAGGCGACGAGGAGTCGGTTGTCCTGCCGGTGCTGACGCACAAGGGCGACAACGCCGCCGAGCTCTCCGGCAAGGACGTCTGCCCATCGTGCCTCCGTGCGGAAGGTATTCGGTTCCTTGGTTCAGCTATAGCGACCATGCTGTCGGTCTCGCTATTCGGGCTGTTCGGTTCCCCTGGACTGGATCCCCGTGAAAAGAAAGCACTGGTTTTCACCGACAGCGTTCAGGACGCCGCGCACCGCGCTGGTTTTGTTCAGGCGCGTTCGCATGCCCTGACGCTTCGATCGTTGATCCGGCAGGCAATTGGTGGCGAGGAAATCAGCCTGACGAAGCTCGTCGATCGTGTAGTCGACCTAGCCGGCGACGACCAAGGTAAGCGCTACCGTCTGCTTCCGCCCGAGCTAGCGGCCCGCGAGAAGTTTGAAAAGTTCTGGTCGGCACCCACGCTGCGACAGGTCCCGCGCCAGGTTCGCGGCTGGGTTGAGAAGCGTCTACTGCTGGATATCGAGCTTGAGTTCGGTTTGCGGTCAGACGTAGGTCGCACCCTTGAACTCTCGGGAAGCGCGATTGCCGAGCTCGACGAGAACCCGGCTCTTCTCACACGTTGCGCACGCGATGTCTGGGAAGCAGCGGTCGGAACACAGATGGCGATTGAGGAGACGACCGAGCAGGACCTACTGCGGTGGGTGGTCGGGGTCATCGAGCGCCTGCGCACGCGCGGCGCGATCGAGCACGAGTGGTTCGCGAAGTTCCGGAATGACGACGGAAACCGCTGGTGGATTACCGGTGGACGCAAACGACAAGAAGGTATGCCCGGATTCGGTAAGGGCAATTCCGCGCCAGGCTTCCCAGTGCTCGGGACGATCAAGACCAAAGATGCCGATCTCGAGCCTGTGGCTTCCAGCCGCGGCTGGTATGCCGGATGGACCAAGAAGGCTCTTGGGCTCGACAGCAACAACGACGGTGCAACGCTGTCCCGCCTGCTGTTTCTTCAGTTGGCGAGCCGTGGAGTGTTGGGGACAGCGACCTCGACCAGTGGCGCGACGACCTATCACCTCGACCCACGCAAGGTCGTCGTCCGGGCGGTCACTGCTGACGAGATGGCCAGCGGTGACGTCGCCCTACAGTGCGACGACTGCAATGCCGTCACGATCGCCGCTCCACACGTTGTCGACCGGCTCGCGAAAGGACCGTGCTTCGTCACTCGGTGCGCGGGAACTCAGCGATCGATGCCGTTGCGGGACAACTTCTACCGACAGATGTACGGATCGCACGACGTCCGCCGAGTCGTCGCGCGGGAGCACACGAGCCTTCTCGAAGACAAGGTTCGGCTCGAGTACGAGGACCAGTTCAAGGCGAAGGAACCGGCGCCGAACGCGCCGAACGTGCTCGTCGCGACGCCGACCCTTGAGATGGGTATCGACATCGGAGACCTGTCAGCGGTCATGCTTGCATCGCTGCCGAAGACCGTCGCGAATTACCTGCAGCGCGTGGGTCGTGCCGGCCGCATCACCGGCAATGCTTTCAACCTGGCGTTCGTGACTGCTCGGGGTGATCAGCTACCGCGCTTCTCGCGTCCGCTTGAAGTAATCAATGGGGCCGTAAGGCCGCCCGCGACTTACCTTGATGCGGAAGAGATCCTTCGTCGCCAGTTCGTCGCATCGGTCGCGGACCGGCTGGCGCGTGCAAAGGACATGCCGCACCCCCGAAACACGGTCGAAGCTCTGTCGTCGACCGGCGAAGCCACCTATCTTGGGACGCTTATTCACGTGGCTGAAAGCGACGCATCGTTGATTGATGCTTTCGTCAGTGGGTTCGCGTCGCTTGATGATGACGTTGTTGAGCGGCTTCGGGAGTGGGCGGCGCCGGGCGGCGGTCTTGCAGAGCGGTGCCACCAAGCTTCGCTGGCATGGGGCAAGCGTCTGGAGACGTTGGGGCACAGGCGCACACAGGTTCAAGGCGTACTCCCCGCATTGCAGGAAAAAGCCAATTCAGCTGCAGCAACTGAAGACGATCGCCGACAGTATCGGACCGCCTTGGCGGCCCTGAACCTGACCAACAAGCAGATCAGCGACCTGCGCAGCGAATACTGGATCAGCACGCTCGAAGCGTTCGGGCTTTTCCCGAACTACACGCTGCTCGACGACTCAGTCACTCTTGCCGTGTCTGTGTCGTGGATGGACCCCGAAACGCAGACTTACGACGACACTTCATTTGAGCTGTCCCGCGGATCTGCTCAGGCTCTTCGGGATTTCGCGCCGGGGTCGACCTTCTATGCAAACGGTTTTGCGATCGCGATTGATGCAATTGACCTGGGCGTCGAAGGCGAGGCGATTCGGCGCTGGGCGTGCTGCCCGAAGTGCGGATTCATCGACGAGGAGGCAACGCCGGCAACTTGTCCCAGGTGCGGAGACGCAGGCATCTCGGATATTGGCCAACGACTTCCCATTGTCGAACTGACCGCTGTTTCATCTGCGATCCGTCGCGAAGAAGCCACGATTGACGACGTACGCGACGAGCGCACGCGGGAGCGCTTCGACATCGCACTCGCCGCGGATATCGACGGTGCTGGCGAGTCTCGAAAGTGGTACGCCAAGGACGTTGGGCTGGGAGCGAAGCATATCCGCGGTCTGACCCTCCGCTGGCTGAATGTCGGAAAGATCCACGCTCCCGGAACTTCGCGCTGGATAGCCGGTGACGAGTGGAATGCCGCGATGTTCCGCCTGTGCTCGGAGTGCGGAAAGCTCGATCTCGCGACTGGTCAGAACTCGGCTCGGGAGCACCGTCCGTGGTGCTCGCTGCGAAATGCGCCGGAAGAGAAGACTGTCAGCATTGCGCTGGCACGCAAGATGGTTACCGAAGGCTTGGTCATGCGGTTGCCGAGTGACTGGACCACCGCCAGCGACCCGTTCGCGATTCCAACAATGACTGCCGCGCTCCTGCTAGGGCTACAACAGAGGATCGGCGGTGCTCCCGATCATCTCCAGATCGCCTCCGTCCAAGATCCGGACAGCGGTGCGCGAGCACTCCTGATTCACGACATCGTTCCCGGAGGAACCGGCTACCTCGCTGAGTTGGCTGACCCGACGATCGTGTGGTCAATTCTCAAGCTGGCACTTGACGTTGTCGCGGAGTGCCCGTGTAAAGACGATGGAAAGCTCGCTTGCGATAAGTGCCTGCTGCCCTTCGCCTGGCTTCCGCAGGTCAAGTACACCGACCGTGCATATGCGGAGAACCGTTTGCGCGAATTGCTTGGCGACTCGACGGAAATGAAGTGGGCGGTCGATCATGACTGGCCGGCAGCAAAGCCTGGCGAATCCACGCTCGAGATCCGTTTCCGGAATGTGCTTGAGGAGCGACTGAAGGCTCTCGGTGCGACGATTGAGCCGTTCTGGACTGGTACGGGAATTGCGTGGAACTTCTCGCTCGGTTCGGGTTCCGCCTGGACGCTTCAGCCGCAGCAGAACATCGCAGGCAGTAAGCCGGATTTTGTACTCCGGTCGAAGAAGCCGGGTGTGCCTCCGGTCGCCATCTTTACTGATGGTTTCGAGTTCCACGCGAGCGTGGTGAACAACCGACTCTGGGATGACGCCGAGAAGCGACAGAACTTGCGGGGACAGGGATACATCGTCATGTCGTTCAGCTGGGATGACGTAAATGAGGCGCGGAGTCCGTCGTGGTTCTCGGCTGCAGTGGTTCCTCACGTACTTGCAGCTGCAGGAGACCAGCTCTCAGCTCGAGCGGTCGATCTGATCGCACGCGGACCGATGGAACAACTGCTCGCGTGGATTCAGTCGCCGTCAGCGGAAGAGAAGCGTGGGCTCGCGCATTGGCTTCCGTTTTTCCTGGTGCCCCAAGCCTCCCAGGTCCAGACTGGTGTCGGATTTGACCTGGCTGAGGTCGCAATTGCTGCGCTGGACGAGGCTCTCTCGCCCGGCCAAGATGCAATCGTGTGGCGGCGCGAACGATTGGCTGTCGCATTGCGCCCGGTCGCTGATGGATCGACTCTTGCGGCCGCTGTTGTCCTTGACGACGAGGAGGCTGGACTCGACGGCAAGGAATCCTGGCAGGAATGGCTCTGGCTTTCGAATCTGCTGAATCTGCGGGTGGCTGAAACCGTCATTACAACTCGGAAGCACATGGCGCTTGGCGGTCCTGCCGTCGAGACTGGCGCCCAACCCGATGTTGATGCGTCGGGGTTGCCCGAAGGCTGGCAGGAGCTGGCGGACGCGCTGCCCTCGGCTTTCGAGGTCGAGTTGCTCGTCAAGATCGCGCAGTCGGGACTTCCGAGGCCGACCGTCGGCGCCGAAGTCGAAGGAATACCTACGAGCATTACGTGGCCCGACAGCCGAGTCGTCGTGGACGTCGAGTTGTTTGACGAAGATAAGAACGACCTCGTCAAACTTGGCTGGCAGCTCGTCGAAGCCGACGTATCAGCAATTTCCGCAGTGATTGGAAAGGTGTCGTCCTAATGCCGCAGATCGTGTTGGGACCTCCGGTTGCCGAAGTCGACGGCAGCGCGCAGAAAGCGGTCTACGCGTTCCTTTCCAAGTTGCAGAAGGATGACACCACGCCAGGCCTGCACATTGAGCCGATCAACAACTGCATTGATCCTCGTGTCCGGACCGGCCGAGTCAACGACTTCTACCGCGCGGTGTTGGTGAAGGTGCAGGGGAGTGGTGCCGAGGCGCACTACATCTACTTCGGAACGCTCCCGCACGATGACGCGATCGCAATGGCCCGCAAGGTCAGGCTGTCAGTCAATCCGCGCAATGGAATTGCCGAGCTCATTCGAGCAGACGCTGATTCGCAGGCGGGCGAGACGCCGGCCGTTCCGGAACAGCCTGTTGTCGCAGAGCCGCCTTCGAGCGGCGAAAAGACTCTCCGGCAGCGTGAATTCACTGTCGCGGACTTCAGCAACCTCGGCATCGACGCAGCTTTTGCCGAAGGAGCTCTCGACATCGCTGACCCGTCAGTTCTGCTCGACTATGCGGGGACAGCCCCGGCGAAGTGGCAAGGTGAGGCGCTGCTCGATATCTACACCGGCAAGCCGCTCTCCGAAGTGCGCGAGGCTTATGCGATCTCCGAGACGTCGACAGACGCAGAGTCCGACGACGATCTGCTGGTCGCTCTAAAGCACCCAGCTGCGCAAATGGAATTTGCATTCATCAACGGCGATGACGATTCGCTTCGCGACATTCTCGAGAAAAACGACTTTCACGCCTGGCGGGTGTATCTGCACCCTGAGCAGAGGGCCTATGTCGAGAAGCACTACAACGGTTCAGCACGGCTTTCGGGTGGCGCGGGCACCGGAAAGACGGTCGTGCTGCTGCACCGAGCGCGCGCGCTGGCGAGGGCGAATCCATCTGCCCGAATCATCCTTACGACATTCAACCGCACGCTGGCAGATGCCCTGGAAGACCAACTCAAAGTCCTCGACCGCGACGTAAAGATTGCCTCCGACCTTGGTCAACCAGGTATCTACATCGGCGGCATTGACGCGATCGGTCACCGCATTCTGACAACCGCCGGGCATGCGCTTGGTGCCTCGGCCCAGGATTCGGGTCCGGTGGCAGCGGTCCTCGGCCCGCGTGGAGCGAACATCCTGGGGCTGGTGGAGGACGGCGCCTGGGCGAACGCAGCAGCAGGGTCTAGCCTCCCGTCCGAGCTTCGGTCGCCAGGATTCCTCTCGTCCGAGTATTCGCTGGTGGTTCTTCCGAACGGGATCACGACCCGGGAGGGGTACTTGCGGGTCAGGCGGCCAGGTCGCGGAGTTGCGCTTGACCGTCCAAAGCGTTCAATGGTTTGGGATGTGTTCGAGGCGTATCGGTCGGCCGCGGCGGCGAGTGGAGCGAGCGACTGGGACGAGCGCGCCATGGTCGCTGCGAAGTATCTCGACATGTCCGGCAAGCGATTAGCGGATCATGTGCTCGTCGACGAGGCGCAAGACTTGAGTCCGACACGACTGGTTCTTCTTCGAGCGCTTGTGCGTCCTGGTCCGAACGACGTGTTTCTGGCCGAGGATTCGAATCAACGAATCTACGGAAACCAAATTGTGCTGAGTCGGTTCGGCTTTGACATACGAGGTCGGTCTCGTCGACTGACGTTGAACTACCGAACGACCGAGGAGAATCTCCGGTACGCGCTCGGGATTCTCAGCGGCGAGCAGTATGTGGATCTTGGAGACGAGCCGGTCGTGAATGCGGGTTACCGGTCGGCGCGAAGTGGTCCCAAGCCGCTCGTGATCAGGTGCGACTCACTCGGAGATGTGTACGCGAAGGCTGCCCAGCTGCTGCTCGAGTGGGGAGATTCGGTGGGTCCAATAGGGCTGCTTGTCTCCACCCGGAAAGACGGCGAGAACCTTCCCCGTCGGCTGGCGGAACACGGTGCTGAGGCGCGTTTCGTTGATCGAGACGGCCAGGCGGTAGCCGGCAAGCCAACCGTTATGACGATGCACCGAAGCAAAGGTATGGAGTTCTCGCGGGTCATCCTGTTGGGTGTGAGCAAGGACGGCATTCCGTCGGAGTATCGGATGTCGTTGCTACCCGAAGCCGAGCGTGCGGAAGTTCTCCGTCGGGAGAGGTCTCTGCTGTACGTGGCGGCGACGAGGGCTCGTGACGTCCTCGCGGTCCTGTACAGCGGTGAGCCGAGTGATCTGCTGCCTGCAATCTGATGGATCGCCATTGACGTTTGTCGATCAAATCCCAGCGGACGTAGTTCCGCCGTGTTGTCGCGTGTTTGGCCATGGCGACCAAGATCAATTCACCAAACGAGGGCGGATGTCGGCTGCCACGTTTGTCTCATCGATCGATCGGGTTGTTTCTTGGCCCCAAGAGAAATCTTAGAGGCTCGCCTCCCTGGATTCTGTCACTGGAGCGACCTGATGTGACGTGGCAAATTCGTGGATAACTGCGCGGGGTCAGGGAAGCGTCGACTACACCGGGAACCCTCCGACCTGAGCCACTCCCATTCGCCGATGGATGTCGTGTCAGAACGTCTATTCCCCGACTGTTCGCGACGCCGCAGACCGTGATCCCGGCCCGTCCTTGCAGTAGATCGGCGCTGACACGCTACAAATGCGCAGCGGGCCTACTCGACGCCAGTTACGCCGTTCATTCGCCGCGTGCGCGAGGGCGTTGCCGAGGTCTTTCGCAGTGCAAATCTCTGGTTTTGATCGAATGCTAGCGCGCGGCGCCCAACAGTCACCGGGAGCCGGCTTCGGTGATCACTCTGCAGGTCGACTCGACCGAGTGTCAGTAATCAAACAGCGTCGAGCGAGTCAGCGTACCTGTCGGATCCTTGCTGTCGCGGAATGGCCAAGTCGGAAGAAAGGTCGGAGGATTCGGTTCGACGCGCCAGTCCACGCGGGCGCCCCGACTATGCGGGATGCGTGTTGGCCGGACCCGGTCCTCGTCTCTGAGTTGGTTTCTTAGCTCGTACCATGCGCCGATCATGCCGTCCGCGATCCGTGATACGTCGACCTGCACCACGAACGATTTGATTTTGTCCCGCGTGTGGCCAAGTGCCCGGACGGTCCACGCGTCGTCGCCGGCCGCCTCCAGCGGATACACGAGCGCCATGGCAGCAGCTCCGAGAGTCTTCGCATGCGAATGCAATTGATAGAAGGCCCCGTTGTCTGGGGTCCCGCCTTTCAGATCTCGATACTTCATGTCCAGGACGATCCGACACTCGTCCACGTCGGCGACCACGTCGGGGTCAGCTACATAGATGCCGGGCAAGTCCGTGAACATCGTTCGTTTCAAGGTGGCACCCTTGGCGACGGGCGATACGCTCGCCAGCACGTTCCGGACGGCATCCTCGAAGAGGGTCTCCAGGTTGAGGAAGAACGAGTGCGGGACTGTCACACCCGTCGATCCGTCTGTTGGCCAGGCTCCAAGGTGTAGGAGGAGGGCTCGCCCATACTGCACCGCGTTGTGTGCGAAGTCGGTTGTCGTTAGGGCGTCTGCATTCTGAAAGAGGTCCAGGGTCCGCTGCAGAGGTGCTGTGACGAAGCCGCGCCAGTCAACGTCCTCGAACAGCGATGCGTACGTGCGTGTTCTCGCGAGCTGTCGAGGTGAACCAACTGAAGCGCAGTACTCCTCGGCAGCAAAAAGCGCCAGCGCTAGGAAGCGATTCAAGTCGTTGGCTGGACTGAGATGCCGCTCACGATAGGCCAAGACTCCCGCCCGTCCGCGTGACTCGAGCTTGACGGTTCGGCGCACGTCGAGGCGTCCATGGGGAACGGCTCCAACGCGGTCGCGAAAGTCGTATTGACGGCGCCTCCCATCAGTGAGGTACCTTGCCATCGCATCGAGGAATCGCGTGAGAAATTGGTCGAGAATTGGTGCTCCGGCCCCGACCACTGACGGAGTAACGGACTCGCGAACGTCATCCGGAACCGCCCACTCGAGTAGCGCTTCGAATGCGCCGGGAATCTTTGGGACGATCGAGATCGTCCCAAAACCCTCGAGGTGCGCGGAGCCGACGTATGCGCCGGCCCGGATTGCGGCTCCCGCGTTCTTCGATCGAACAAGAGTGACGATGCCGTCGTCGACTAGTCCTGCGAATCCTTGGTGCTCGTTGAGGAACGCGTACGTCGATCGTGAGACTGATGCAGTCCCACGCTCCTTGACCATCAACCGGCTCGTGCTGGTCGTCACTACCTAACGGCTCTTCCAGGGATATGTTGCGTCGATAACGTCAGCAAATGGATGCGTAAGTCCTTGGCTGCGGTACAGGATGCGCTTGATTCGCTGATGCCACAGGTCGACCAATTGCACAGTAGACTCGACCCTGTCGAAGATCGCGTGACCGAACGGCATGTCCGAGAGGTACGTCTCGGGGAATTCCGATTCGCAGGTTGTAAATATCGTCGTGGCCTTCTGGATAATCTCAGCTACCTCGTCGTCCTGCACCGAGAGCGATTTGGTCAGCATCTCCGCCAACTGGTCGATGTCAGGAGGACAGTCGATTACGCGTAGGCGGCGCGCCATGGCTTCGTCGATCTCGAGGGCGCTCCGGTCACGAGGATTCATGGTCGCGATCACGATCAGCGAGTCAGAAACTTCGACCGATGACTGCGAAACCGGAAGTACGAAGGACTCGCTGCGGTGCTCGATGAATGTCATCAACTCGCCCATCACAGAGGGTATGTCGGCGCGCGACAACTCCTCAATAAGGAGCACATACTTGTTGGCTGGGTCGGCGAGCGACATGCGGTTCCACTGAAGGAAAACGCCATCCTCGACCTGATAGCCACCCGTGGGCAGTGGGCGGAGGCCCTCCATGAAGTCCTCGTACGAGTAGCCAGGGTGAAATTGCGTGCGTCGCACGAAGCCGGGGTGGCCAGCGACAGTCTCTGCAGCGATCCTGGAGATGTGCGTCTTGCCCGTGGCAGGGACGCCCGACAGAACGATGATGTCCTGGTGGCCGTAGGTCGCGCATGCGTTAACGACTTCCTGTACCTTCGCTGCGGTCGCTGTCACGATGCGTCCTTCATGTAATGGCGCGGTGCCATGGATGCGCGCGCGATTGCTTGAATGATCTGGCTTTCCGTGCCAGCGTGGATCTGGCGGGGGCTGCTCCGTAGCGCTCCGTCGATCTGGCGAAGCACCGAAGGGTGGAGGCGCCGCTCGCCTGCATCGACGCTGATGAAGAGACCGCCACCGCCCGCGAGCAGGAAGTGCGGGTTCATGGCCTTGCGTTGATCGCTTTCGTTGCCAGTTCCGTATCCGGCG
Organism: Smaragdicoccus niigatensis DSM 44881 = NBRC 103563; assembly: GCF_000380645.1. GTDB lineage: Bacteria > Actinomycetota > Actinomycetes > Mycobacteriales > Mycobacteriaceae > Smaragdicoccus > Smaragdicoccus niigatensis. The sequence continues at coordinate 468,228 of NZ_AQXZ01000019.1, read as the reverse complement.
TCGTCGTACAAGCGCGGTCCGATATCTGCGACATCCCCGGACTCACGTGTGCTCCGGATTGAGGCCGCAGTCGCGGTGACGTCTGCAGTCGAATGTATCCGGGCCATCGCCCGGTTCAGCTCTTCGTTGGAGAGTCTATTGTCGAGCATCCGCATCAGACTCCAGATGACTCGGACCTCGGTAATGATCGACAGGCCGTAGATCATTGGTCCCGCAGCAATCGCACGGTTCGCATCACAGATGAAGGTTCTGTCGCCAGTGAGTCCAAGAAACCTAAGAACAAAGTCACCTAGCCGAGTCGCCTCAAGGATCCCCTCAGAGGTCCTGTGTACGAGTCCCTCATAGGCCATTGCCTCATAGGTCTGGCGCACGGCGCGTCGACGATCTTCACCCGGTTCAGCACCGAAGTACTCGGTAGCGATTTGCGTCTCGTCCCAGGGCGAGCCGATTGCGGCAGCCAAGGACCGCACGTTGGGCAGTGGTTCTGGCCACAGGCGCAGGTTTGCCCGCAGATTGATATCCCACACGACATCGACGACCACTCGACAGACATTAGTGTCGGCGAGTTCCAGCTGTCTTCGGACTGAGTCTGTTACTGGTTCAACTGTTTTGCGATTGCAGCTCCAACTGTCATCGCCAACAGCGGCGGAACCGCGTTGCCGACTTGGTGAGCCACGTCCACGCGACCACCTTGGAAAACGAACTCGTCCGGGAAGCCTTGCAGACGCGCGGCTTCGCGCATCGAAATGTTGCGGTCTTGTGCTGGATGAGCGAAACGGCCGCGGGTGAAGCTATTGCACTTCGTGGTAACGGTACTCGCTGGACGGTCCCACCAGAGTCGGCCATACACCGCTCGATGCCCAGATACTTCCACAGGAACTCGGTGACATGGCAAGCGGAGATCCCAGGGGATGTCGTCCCGCCCACCGCCCTCAGGCACGTGCGAGATCCGGATCCGGTTCATGTCCGAAACATTGTCGGGATCATGGTTGGCCAGGCGGTAAACGGCTCCGGAAAGTCGAGGATCTGCGAGATCGCCAATCGCGTCGCGAACTGTAAGCCATGTCTGTGAGTTATGGGTGGGTGCTGGAAACTCGAATGCGCGCGCGCCGAGAAGGCCGACTACAAACAGGCGGCGGCGATGCTGCGGAACCCCGTAGTCAGCGGCATCGAGAATCTGCATAGCCACCGAGTAGCCGAGGGCTGACGCGCCCGAAGTGAATTCGGCAAGGATCGCATCTCCGCGCCGGCCGGCGAGCGCTGGCACGTTTTCCATCATGAATGCCCGCGGACGAAGTCCCTGAATGTGTCGCAGGTAATCACCGATCAGTGCATTGCGCGGGTCCACGTCGGAGCCACGTCGCTGGACCGAGAATCCTTGGCAGGGTGGGCCGCCCGCCAGGAGGTCCACCTCTCCAGCACCAAGGCCGGCTAGACCAAGGAGATCGGGAGCGGACAGTTCTTCTGACGAGGCCTCAATAATGTGGCCCGCAAGATTGCGTCGGTACGTGTCCACGGCCTTCACATTGAAGTCGAACGCAGCCCGGACATCAAAGCCAGCCCAGGCTAGTCCAAGGGAGACGCCACCGGCGCCAGCAAACGTGTCGATCGCAGTAAGTGCGGAGTTGGTCATCCTGCGGCACCACTCTTTAGACCCCAGAGCGAACTTGAGAACGAGTCACGAGCGGGAGTTGACAGTCTGTCGGCGCCAATTGGGTTATACGCAGGCTCGAGAATATGACGCACTAGGTGAGCAGCGAGAATGACGGCAAAGCGGGCCGGAACGGCGTTACCCACCTGTTGGTAGCGAGACCCGTTCGTGCCTGTGAACAGGTAGTTGTCAGGGAAACCCTGGATAAGGGCCGCTTCACGGAGTGACAGGCCACGGTTCTGATCGGGGTGCACGTACCGCCCACTTGCCGGGTTGCGGGCCGAGCCTGTGATCGTGACAGACGGACGGTCCCACGCCAACCGTCCGTAGACGTCTCGGAAGCCGTCTACATTCTGGAGGCAGGCGGGCCCGACGCCCTTTGGTCGGTTGCCGCCGTCAATTGGTACCTGTCGAATCACGTCGATGGTGCTTTTGCGATGGCGCGAACACTGGTGCATCGGATCGAGTGGCCACGCACTTCCCGGCTCGATCGCTGGCAAGTGGCCGATCTGCTGCCAGACGGTGCGAAACTCGGACCCAGTCAGCACGGGCGATGGGCCGCCGATCGGTCGGCGCGACGCGATGACGAGCGCTCGAAAGCGCTCCTGTGCGACACCAAAGCCGGCGAGGTTGTGGATCTGCGCTGATACAGAATAGCCAGCAGCTTCCAACTGGTCACGGAACGTCTCGAAGTGCGCCCAGTACTTGCCGGACAAGAGCTCTGGCACGTTCTCCATGACGACCACTTCGGGACTCAGGGCCACAGCTATGCGAGCAAATGCCGGCACGAGCTGGTTACGTACGTCCTCCGATGACCAGTGACGCTTGCGATGTGCAGAGAAACCTTGGCACGGGGGACCGCCAGCCAGAATTAGAGGCCTATCCCTGTCGAGCTCGAGCGAGTTTATAAAAGACTCTATTGCCGTGGGGTCGGCGGCGATCTCGCCCAAGTCTGCGTCGGACGGACGAACGCCAAGGTTCGTTTCAAAGGTATCGCGGTACTCGGATTCGAAGTCCGCGGCCCCGACGACGGCGCATAGTCCTGTACGTCGGCCGAGCATCTCGAAGCCCGCTGACAATCCACCAGCCCCGCAAAACAGGTCGACAATTTGGACGGCCGGATCCTTAACTCGTCCACCAGGCAGTACGAAGACACGACCAGTCGCCAACTCGGTCGCCATCTGGGCGACCTTCTCCCACTCGGGCTGATCTGTCATGGCGATTGCGGCGGGTGAACCGATGGCTGACACCTGCCAATTCTTACAGGAGGGGTCCGACATCTTTGACGGGACACGATCGTCGACGGGACACGATCGTCGATCGTGTGGTTCGGAGCGACGGCGAGGTGTGCGGGCTTTTATGCAGCTGTCTGGTGACTCAATGTACTCGGCCGGACCGTTGGTGACAGGCCGCAAGGGTCGTTGCCTTGCGGAGGAGCTCCGGATGCGGTGGGGATGCCTCGTCTCTACCGTCTGGATACGTCTTGACCCCCAGCGCGGATGGGCTCGTCGCATCTCCGCGACCGCGATCTCCACGACATCGTCGACCTGGTGCGGGCACGACAGCGGTTTGTGCGACGGATCCACCAGCCCGCCGATCTGGCCCGTCAGATATCGACCAACACGGCAGCAGTACACCGTCGCGCGATGAACCCCGGCCTGGCAGCGACTCGGTGATCGCCATGCCCGCCAACAGGGCCCCGGACCGCGTCCCAGAGTCCGGGACGCCCACGGATACGTCCCGACCCAGTGTGCCGAGCGCGGCCGGTGTCGCACATCAACTGGTGGACACCTGTCGCGCATCACCCGCCGGAGCACAGCGACAGGACCAGCTGACTGCCGAATTTGCTTCCATCATTCGAGCGGTGCGCTGCGCGCGCCGAGACGAACTCCGGTGGTCGCCTCAGGGCCGTCGCCGGCGGAGGCGTACCGCAGCACGCTTTGGGCAGGATAGCGGGCGATCGGACATGCTCCGCTCTCTGCCGGACCGACCTGTTGCGTTGTCGCTGCGGTTGTCAATTTAGCCCTGCAAACTCGCGCCAATTCGCAGTGTCATCCCTGCGGCTCACCGGGCAGCGCGCGCAACCGATCGGCAGCACTGGGGCGACGAAGCAGAACAGGGTGCCAGGGGCGTTGATCGTCAGCCGCAGGTCCTCGTCGCAGTCTGCGCGATTCACGATGCGCAGCCACTTCATCCTCTCGGCGGTGCGCTGACCCGATGAAGACCGCGGAAAATGATCCGCAGCGACGGGTTGGAATCGCCCGGTGGTACTTGTACACACCTTTGATTTCCCGGATCCCGACCTGCCGGATCTCGTCGCGCCGTCGGGGGTCGATGGCATGACCACGACCCGTTTGTACGATGTCGACCCATCCGTCGACGTCATTGTCATCGTCGAACGGTATGAAAGGATCGGTCGTTCTGGTCCAATGCGCCTGCAGTTGGCGGAGATCCCTGAGCCATGGCGAGACCTGACTTATCGCTCACTCTGGCTTGACACTAGCAACGGAATCTGACGGGCCGCTGCCACTCGATGTCCGCACTGCCGCGGTGACGATTTCGACTGCGTCGCCGACTGAGACGTGCTCCCAGATGCGGATCGCTGTCCAGCCTTCCGAACCGAGTCGAGCGGTCGTCTCCTTGTCGCGCGCGATGTTCGCCGCGACCTTTCGATCCCAGAATTCCTGGTTCGCGCGTGGGCGACTATAGTGCTCCGGGCAGCCGTGCCAAAAGCACCCATCGACGAATACCGCCACGCGTTTGCGCGGGAAGACAATATCGGCAGTTCGCCTGAAGTCACCTATTGGCCGCCGGTTGACGAAGAACCGCAGTCCACGTCGATGGAGTGCTCGGCGAAGGGTCAGCTCGGGCCTCGTATCGCGGCCGCGGTTCGCCTGCATCGTGGCACGGGCAGCTGGTGAGGATGCCCACGAAGTGTGCACAACTCCAAGTTTACTGACGGAGTGAGAAGGAGATCCTCTCAGGCGACAGTCGAAACGGGTTCTGGGCGATCGGCAAACGAACGCCAGTCAGCTCGAACCATTTCGTCGACGAAACTCTCACCAATCTCGATCTTGAGAGCTGCGGCAAGGACGTGTAGGGCCAAACGCGGCGGGATAGCATTGCCGATCTGCTGCGATATGTCGCTTCCCGACCAGGGAAAGTCCGACGGGAACGTCTGTAATGCGCCAGCCTCGCTGTGACTCAGACGTGACTCGCTTCCGTCGGCATTGACGATCCGGTTCCTGGTCACCTTGCCGGTGATGGTTGCCGCTGGCTCGGATGAGCTGCGTGTGCCGCGATTCCTGGGGTCGCCGCCGCTTCCGTAGTTCGAGACGACAACGAAGGGATCGGTTCGTCGCAACGCTTGCCCCATCGACACCCAGGCGCGCAAACCGAGCGAATGCTGGTGGGCTGCGCCGCGACGGAATCCTTCATGAGTGGGAAGCGGCAGTTCGACAGAGTCCTGGTAGCGGGCAACAAGCAAAGCACGGCGACGGGTTTGTGGAACGCCGAACTGCTCGGTATGAAGGACTCGATGGTCGACTCCGTATCCCCGGTCGCGCAGCACAGCACCGATGGCTTGCCAGACTGGGAGCACCGCGGGCACCTGCTCGAGCACGATCGCCTCGAAAGGTCGGTCTGCTTCAATTGCCGCCAGGGCCCACCGGAGCGGTTCGAGAACCAAGCCTGTGCGCTCGTCGTCGAACTCGCCCGTGCGGCTGCCGATGTCGGCTCCGCCGGCCATGTCCTCAACGAGGCTGATCACTGAGTCGAGGGCCTTGCGGCCAGACCCGGTGCCAGCCATCGTGAACGTCTGGCACGGTGGCCCACCGGCGAGAATTCGGGCCGTCGGGAAATCTTCGACACCAAAAGCTCGCACATCTCCCTGCACTGTTCGGAGGCCGGCAGTGTCACGAGTTGCGCATGCGTTCGGGTCGATCTCAACCCCGATCACGTCGAGCCCGAGCCACGATGCGGCGACATCCAAGCCACCCGGACCGGCGAACAAGTCGACGACGTCCGCCTGCACTGGAGTGGGTGACGAGGTCATGTCGCCGAATCATAATCGCTGTCTGGGGCCTCCCGAACTACTGCCACGAGTGGCCGGTGGATCCTGCGCCGGCACAACGGGACTGTCATTCGAACGAAATACATTCGGGACGGGTTGATTCGTCTTGTGACTCAGCACGATCGAATTTGTCAGAGGTCGTTGGTAAGACTGAATCAACACATTTTTCGACCTGCTGCCGGGTGCAGCCGACTGGAGGGCTCAGTGGTTCGGCAGGCCTGGCGTCGGCAGGATTCTAGCCTCGTCAAGTTGGTAAACGACTTCCGGGCGAAGTGCTTGGAGGTCTACAAGCAAGACCCGAACCGCGTTGAAGAGGATGCCGGCAAGGAGCGCGGCATCGCCGAGGGCGGTTACGGTCGCAAGCAGGCTCAGGAGCTCGTGCAGAACGCGGCCGATGCACTACGTGGTGCACCCGGTCGCGTGGAGGTGGTGCTGACCGGAGATTGCCTATACGTCGCAAACGAAGGAAAACCGTTCGTCGACACCGGCGTTCGAGCCTTGCTATACACGCATCTTTCAAACAAGGTCGGCGGTGAGATCGGACGGTTTGGTCTCGGATTCAAGTCGATCAGCGGCGTTTCGGACAAGCCGCAGATCTTCAGTCAGTCGGTGTCCTTCGAATTCTCCCGCGACGAGACGGTCAGCGAACTCAGTGCCGCGCTTGGACGTGCCTACTCGGCATCGGAGGTGCCCGCATTACGGCTCGCGTGGGTGCTCGATGCCGAAACCGAGATGCGCACCGACGCTGTGCTCGCGAGTCTTTCGGCCTGGGCGGTCACCATTGTCAAGATTCCTCTGCTTCCAAATGCTGTGGCAGCGCTTTCGCAGGAGATCGCCGAGTTCGACGAGTCCTTCAACCTTTTTGCACCGCACGTGCGTGAACTCGCGTTGCGAGACGAGACGGTCGGAAAGACACGGAAGTTCTCCTCGAAGAAGTCCGGTAATCGCATCGCCCTCACGACCGACGAGGGCGAGCGTGAATGGCTGGTTTTCTCGCGGCCGCACAAGCCGTCCCCGGCCGCCCTAGAATCGGCTGGCCACTCGGCGCGACGCGATGCCGTCGAGATCACGTGGGCCGTTCCGAAGACCGGCAACCGGGTCGGCCAAATGGCGGCATACTTTCCGGTTCAGTCGGACCTCACTCTCAGCGGTCGTGTGAACGCACCCTGGAAGCTCTCCGACGACCGAATAAATGTGATTCCGTGCGAATTCAATCGTGAGCTGCTTGCCGATGTCCTGCCGATGTTGGTTGTCGAAGCCCGCAAGGACTTGGTGAGTGAGCTCGGGCCTGCACGCTATATCGATGTCCTGCCGGCTCGTGGCAAGGAAGTTCGCAGTTGGGCCGACGGAGTGATCAACGAGCCGATCTTCGCGGCCTTGCGCGATGCGCGTTGTCTGCCAGATCTGGACGGGGACCTGAGGTCTCCGGCATCGGTTCAGCGGGTACCCAACAAGCTGGTCGCAGAATTCACCGAAATGTGGATGCGTCACACTGGAAACCGTGACAAGTGGGTGCATCCCGACTGCACGAACAACGACGAGCGGCGCTCCAAGGTCGAGCGACTAATGCAAGGGAGCGGCCAACAGACCGGGCGTGTTCTCGATTGGCTGCAGAGTATCGTCGCCGTGGCGAAGCCTGAGAACTCTGCTGCGGCTGTGGAGATCGCCTCGATGCTTCAGTACACGGCGGGTGTTTCGGACGCGGCGCGAATGGACGTCCGCGATTCACGAATCGTGCTGCTCGAGAGCGGGAAGCTTGAGCGGCCGATTCGGGGTCGATGCTTCATTCGGTCGAACAAAGCCCAGCAGGGCGAGGCTTTTGTTCACTCGATCGTCACGAAGAGCGAATCGACCCGCTCGGCGCTCGAGAGCCTTGGTATCACTCAGTTCGAACAGGGCGGCGAGATGCTCCAACTGCTCACGCAGTTGGCGCATGGAGAGAAAGTGGACTGGACCGAACTCTGGACCGCTATGCGAGGCTCGGGTGCGGCCGCGGTCGAGGAGGGATTCGACAAGACGCTCGCAGGCAAGGCAGAGATGATCGTCCACGTCCTTCGAGCGGACGGAAAGTGGGTGCTCCCGACCGATCTCTATCTTCCGGGTGAGCTTCGGGCCCTCAAGGAGGATGCGCATTACTTGGTCGACGCGTCGTTCCACGGGGTGGATGCCGATATCCTCGCCCTGCTCGGCGTTCGAACGCGACCAGGTCGACTCCGAAAGGGCAACCGGGAGTCGTGGATCGGGCCGTACGTCAAATTCGTCAGGGCCGAGCTGGGGGACTATCTCAAGCTCGGCGTTCAGTCGCGCGAGAACCTGCAGATCGACGGTCTCGGATCGGTCTTGAACCCGCTCGAATTCTTGCCTAGCCTCAGCGCGACGAATCGGGTCGCACTGACACTTGCCGTGCTCAAGCAGATTGATGAACCGCGTGTGAGCGTCCGGCATCCGCAGGTACACAAGCCGATCAAGGCTGTTTCGCCCGAAGTGTGGTGGCTACGGCAGCACGGGCTCCTGCCGACAACGCAAGGGGCGTTCCCCATCCAACTAACGTTCGTGCCATCCGCCGCGGCCACGTACGAGGGCCTCTTGCCCACGCTCGTCGACGTGGAACTTTCCGATGAGCTGACGGCGCGACTCGGCTTGCGCAAGACGATTGATGAACTCGGTGCGGACGAATACCCGCGGCTGGTCGATGCGCATGTCCAGCGCAAAGATCGCGATATGGTAGCGCTGGCCTACTGTTGGTGGTGCGAAGCCTCTGCGGAACCGCCGCCCGCAATTCGTGTGCTGCTGGGCGGGGAATGGCGAGATGTCGAGCCGACGCAGGTGGCAATCGCAAAGGATGAAGAAGCACAAGCGGAATTCGACGCATTCGGAATTCCGTCGATGCTGGCCTACGACCCGGCGGACGTTTTCAACCTCCGGGAACGGTGGGGTTGTATCGACGGTAGTGACCTTCCCTTCACCTTTAGCTACGAGACGAGTGCCGAACTCGTATGCCTGGTCGACGCGTTCGACATCTTCGACGAAGTCGAGCTCGACGATGATCCCGAGACGATCTTCGTTCAGAAATGCCTGTCGATCAGCAAGGTTGCCGCGGTCCCTGGACGTGCCGAGCTCCGAACGGATGCCAAGTTCGCCAGGGAGGGCAACACCATTCTCGTCACCGGTGAATCGGATTTTCTGCTACTGAAGCAGATCCTGCTCGGCTTGGGTGCAGACAGCTCGGATGAGCAGGTTCGTGCGTTCCTGTCAGCACTCGACGCAAAGCGGAACTCGAAGTTCATGCGCGAGCTACGGCAGGCCCCCTCGGACGAGGCCCGACTGCTCGCGTTGGCGGGCGAGAACAGGTTGAAATCGCTTATTCCGCAGGATGCGCTGGACTACCTACGTCACTCGAGCGCGAGAGTGCCCGCGGGGCTGGACCTTGCGAAGTTGGTCGTCACTACGCTCGGCGTTCGAGCTCTTGAGCGTGCTTGCAAAGTGGATCCACACACACTTCCGGTGTCACCTCCGTCCACATGGAACGGGTCGTTTAACACGCGCAAGTGGGCCGCGGAGATCGGCTTCTCAGAGGAGTGGGCCGGACAGCGGGCGAAGCAGCGCAACAAGCCGGCAGAGTACATCGATGGACCGACCGAACTCGCGCCGCTCCACGACTACCAGCAGGCGGTTTCTGACAGACTCCGTGCCCTGCTGCGTGGCGAGGGGAAGCACAATCGCGGGATCATCTCACTTCCGACCGGTGCCGGAAAGACCCGCGTTGCAGTCGAATCGATCATCCGGGCAGTCGCCGACGGCGACCTCGATAGGGACCACGAATTCCGAGGTCCGATTCTTTGGCTCGCCGACGGTGAGGAGTTATGCGAACAGGCGATCGACGCCTGGTCCTTCCTCTGGCGTGCAGCGGGACGTCGCGATACGCAACTGGTGCTGAGCCGGTTTTGGGCGAACTACGACGTCGAGGAGGAGACCAGCGGCGTTCAGGTCGTCGTCGCGAACTGGCAGAAGGTCGTACGTGCAGTTGATTCCACTGAGTACGCGTGGCTCTCCGAATCGCCGCTCGTCATCATCGACGAGGCGCACGGCGCATATAGCCCCAGCTATACAAAGATCCTCGAGTGGCTGGGGCGCGGAACACGTCAGCGAGACAAGCCGTTACTGGGCCTGACCGCAACGCCGATGCGCGGCAGGCGTGAGTCCGATGAAACGGCGAGTCTGCTCAAGCGCTTTGATGACAACCTTCTTGACAGCGGTGTCTTCGGTGCTGATATCCCACAGGTGCGGCTGCAGCGCGATCAGGTTCTCGCCCGCGCTGAACTAGAGATTCTGTCGGGAAGTGACATACAGCTGTCCGCGGCGGAGATGACAGAGTTTAAGGAGAAGAAATGGATGCCGAAAGCCGCTGAAAGGCGGCTTGGGCGCGACGAGGATCGCACTCGGAAGCTGGTGAACTCCATCCTCAGCAAGCCTGCTGACTGGCCGATCCTGGTGTTTGCCGCGTCGGTCGAAAATGCGCAGACGCTCGCGACTCTTCTCACGCTGTCGGGTCGGTCCGCGGCCTCGATCGATCAGGACACGAGTCCTGACGATCGGCGATTGGCGATTGAGCGGTTCAAGTCGGGAGACCTGAAGGTGCTGACTAATTACGCCGTCCTATCGCAGGGCTTCGACGCGCCGATGACGCGCGCTGTCTACATAACCCGGCCGACAAGTAGTGAAGTGCGTTACCTACAGATGATCGGTCGCGGATTGCGTGGTCCGAAGAATGGCGGCAGCGATCGTGTTCTGATCGTCAATCTAATGGATAACGTCATGGAATTCGGAGACAGCATTGTCTTCGACCTCACCGAGATCCTCGACGCCGAGGAGAAGTAGTTTGCGAGCGGATCTTGACGCCTCGCAGCAGCGAGTGTTGGAAGGGCCGGCTTCACGTCGTCTGATCGTCGAAGCGGGACCGGGCAGCGGGAAGACAACGACCAGCATCGCGATGATCGAGTGGATTGCTGAGGCAAGTTCAGCTGGCGATGAGTCAATTCTGTTCGTAGTTTTTTCCCGTGCTGCTGCAAGTGCCGCGATGCGGGCGTTCGAATCTGGTGGAGGCTTCGAGGACGCGAACGTTGTCGTGACGACTTTGGACTCGTTGGCCGGTCAATTGATTGAGCAGCAGTATGACGAAGGAAGAGCTCCACGGTTCGATCAGATTGTTCGTTCTGCAGCGGCGATGCTGCGGGCCCAATATGACGGATCCCTGGATGATGTTTCGCACCTGATCGTGGACGAGGCTCAAGACCTGTCGGCTGACCACAGAAACCTCCTCTGCGCGATTATCGAGAGACTCCCGAACCAGGCTGGCGTGACAGTCTTCGGCGACCCGCTCCAGTCAATTTATGAATTCCTGGACGGTGATCGGTCCGAAGGTCGTTCCAGTTGGCAGGAACTCAAGCGGCAGCTGGAGGGGCTGAACATCACGACGACTTTGTCGCTCGATGGGCAATTTCGCGCGCGCGGCCGTGCCCCGAAGAAGGTGATGGCGGCGGGTAGCCGAATGCGTTCCGCCTCAGCGCTCGACCGAATTGACCAACTGGACGAACTGGTGAGTGACCTGACGCCTGTGTCGTTGTCGGACTTGGCAATCCGTTCTCGGAGTTGGACCGGGACTGTGGCAGTGCTGGCGCGCACGAACGCCGATGTGCTCGCCATCTTCGATCAATTGATGGGCCTCGGAGTGCAGTGCGCGATTCGCGAGTCGGCGATGAACTCACGGTCCACCATTGCACCGTGGGTTGCTGAGTTGTGGTTCGAGACTGGTGGAAGCGCAGTCACGGCGGACGCATTTCGTCAATTCGCGCGAACCCGCGACCATGTCGACGAGGCTTGGTTTCGGTGGCTTGTATACGCGACGGGCTCACATTCGTCGGTCGCTTGGCGATCGATCGCGAACCTGTGCGGTCGAACTCCTGATCTCGACTGTCCGGTCATCGTGCGTCCTTATGCTTCAGTTGTTGTGTCGACGATCCACCAGGCGAAGGGCCTCGAATGGGACAACGTGGCGGTGGTCGACACTCGATCTCTGCTGCGTCCCGTCGGCCGGAGTGAACCCGAGAGCGAGCTTCTGTTCGTGGCACTGAGTCGAGCACGAGACAAGGTAGTCACGGTGAACTGGGAAGGCCCCGTGACTCGTCAACGACCTGGTTCCGAGATGCTCTACAAGACTGCGATGCCGTTCCATCGTGCGGTCGCCGTCCAGGTGCTGCCGCGCGACCTCCGAACGGACTATCCCGTTGGCGGACCGGATGCCCAGCAGACGCTCCGTGGGTGGTTGGGGACTCCGACTCGAGTAGGCATCCAACGAATGAGTTCTGTTTCGGACTGGCCGCTTTATCGTCTCTGTATCGGCGGAGTAGCTGTGGGAGTGACGACAGCGGAATTCGGCAAGGCAGTAGCGCAAGTCGCACGCACGGGTTCAGGCCTAGCCAGCCTTGGGCCCGTGTGGCTCGAGGGCTTGGAGTCTCGGTGGTCCGTCGAGGGCGACCTCGAATTCTGGTTACATCCGAGAGTCTTTGGGTTCTCGCACCTCGATAGGGAAGGCAGCGGTGGAAGCGATGGTTGAGGATCTGTCGTCGTGGTACGACGCGCGGGATCAGATAGTCGACGATCTGGAAGCCGAGCTGCTGGGGCCGGCCGAACCCATCCCCCTCGCCGAGCCACCCCTGGACCGGATCATCGTTGGGGTCTTGTATCCTCGCAGGCCGGATAGTGCCAGCGCTGAATACCTAGAGGGCATGGAGAATGACGCGGCTGGGGAGTCCGACGGGGCCGGTGCGAATGACGAATCAGCGGAGACGACTGTCGCACTTTCTCGCTCGAAAAAGCCGTCGTCTATGGGCTTGTCCTTCAGTGTGCTGGCGGGTGTGACACAGGATGTCGAGGTCTTCGTCAGTGCGCGGCGCTATGCCAAGGACGAGTCTGAGGACTGGCGTGCGGTGGATGTCGCTTTCGATACGCCTCACGTCCTGTCAATGGCAAAGCCAGGTACGGTCGATGTCGCCGTCGCCACCAACGAGAATCTGCGGCTTGTCGGGCTCGTTCGGACACCGGTCGACGGTCAGGTTCGTGTGACGTTGTCGCTCCTCAACACAAACGAGGATGCACCCGGACATGCGGACTCGGTGTGTTGGTTCAGGCCAACTCTCACCGTGCGTGCAGTCGGGCCAGGGTTCGTCGACCGACGGCGGCAGCGTTCTGGCGTTGCCTCAGACCCCGACGTCCGATCGGCCGAATTTCTGTACCGAAGTGTGCCGTCCTTAGCGGTCGGACATGGATGCGCCGTTGAATGGGATGCCGACGTCTCTCCAGTGACGGAGCTTCGGACTACGTTCCTACCAACGCATGAGGTTCGACTTGCCAACCCGGCCGGTGGCGGTGAATCCGATCCTTATGGGACCTATCAGTTATCAATGAACGCCTTCGCGAAGCACGCCGACGTCGAACAACTGGAAGCGATGGTTGCAGCGTATTCGAAATGGATCGCGGCACGGCATGTTGAGGCCGCGGCTCTCGACCCGAGTGTGCGGGGGACGGCTCTGGAACATTTGGCGCTCGCTGAGCAGTGCGCTGCACGGATGCGCTTGGGAATCGATGCTCTTGCCGACGAGGAGGTGGCTCTCGCGTTTCGACTCATGAATGAAGCGATGGTCTCGCAGCGCGATGCACAAGATCGCAGCCGCGGGACAAAGCCGCGCCCCCAGGAGTGGCGTCCATTTCAGCTCGCATTCATTCTCATGAACCTGCCTGGACTTGCGTCGCCAGATCACGCGGACCGAGACGTTGTGGACCTTCTTTGGTTTCCCACTGGTGGTGGCAAAACCGAGGCCTACCTGGGTTGCATAGGCTTCTCGATTCTGTTCCGGCGGCTCCGAAATCCGAGGGATGGTGGGGTTTCCGCGATCATGCGGTACACCTTGCGACTGTTGACCCGCCAGCAGTTCGAGCGCGCAGCAGGCCTGATCTGTGCTCTCGAGCTCATACGCCGTCGTGAGGTCCCCGACTCCGCCCCAGTGTCGCTCGGCCTGTGGGTGGGGAACCAGGCGACTCCGAACAGTGTCAAGGATGCCGCGGCGATCCTCCGAAAGATCGCGTCAGGCGGTGAGGTGGAGGGATCGACACCTGTTCAGCTGCTTCGCTGTCCGTGGTGTGCCAGCAAGCTCTCTCATAGCAACTATGTCGTCGTGGCCGATAGCGAACTTCACATCCGCTGCTCCAGCAGCTTTTGTGAATTCCGCGAGGGACTGCCGTGCTGGGTGACCGACGAGGACGTGTATCGGGCGAAGCCGTCGCTGATCATCGGAACGGTCGATAAGTTCGCGATGATGGCGTGGCGGCCCGAGGTCGGGTCACTGCTATCGGTTGACGGACCTTACTCACGCCCAGACCTGATCGTCCAGGACGAATTGCACCTGATCTCGGGTCCGCTCGGAACGATCGTCGGACTATACGAGTCTGCGTTGGACCTTGCGTGTACCGGCGCTGGCCGGCCGAAGGTGCTCGCGTCAACTGCCACGATCCGCCGTGCCGCGGATCAGGTCAGGAACGTGTTCGATCGTGAATCGATCCAGTTCCCACCTCCTGGACTTGATCCGAGCGACAACTATTTCGCCGTTGACGCGACACGCGAGGAGAAGGGGACTCGACGTTACGTCGCAGTCATGGCACCCGGAACGAGCCAATCGACGGTATTGGTTCGGCTCTATGCTGCGCTGCTGCAATCGGCCGCCGAACTGGAGGCCACTGAGACGATCCGGGACGACTACTGGACATTGCTGGGGTACTTCAACAGCCTTCGCGTGCTGGGTTCGACGTATCTCCAGGTATTGGACGACGTGCCAGATCGAATTAAGGTCGTCGCGGCTCGTCACTCCACTGAAGGACGCGCGATCTCGCAGGAACCAGTCGAACTCACATCGCGGGTGGACCAAAACCGAATTCCGTCGGCTATGGCTGCGCTTGAGACGCCGTACGGAAAGCAGGGCTGCCCGGACGTGGTGTTGGCGACCAACATGATCTCGGTTGGCCTCGACATCGACCGACTTGGGCTGATGGTTGTTGCAGGTCAGCCGCAGAGCACATCGGAATACATTCAGTCGACAAGCCGTGTCGGCAGACGACACCCTGGGCTCGTCGTTGTCGCGCTGAATGCTCAGCGTTCGCGCGATACGTCGCACTACGAGTCATTTATCCCGTTCCATCGCGCGTTGTACCGAGAGGTCGAGGCGACAACCGCGACTCCCTTCGCGTCGCGGGCGAGGGATCGTGCAGCGCATGGCGTACTCGTGTCCGCGGCGCGCCTATTGGTGCCCGCATTGCGCGGCGATCGGTCAGTGGTCGAGGTGAACAAGCATCGCTCTGAGGTCGAAGCGGCCATAGCGCGGCTGGTTGAGCGGGCAGAGCGTGTGTCACCCGATGAGGCTGGCCCCTTCAAGGAGCAACTGGATGCGCTCCTTCAGCAATGGGCTGATAACGCGATCGCCGGGGCCATTGAAGAGTACGGCAAACTCAGCCATCCTTCGGCGAAGAAGTCAGCTGGACCGTCGTTGATGACGCAGGCATCGGGAAATTCGAGTCCATCGACGTACCCGGTCAGCGAACCTCCGTGGCCCACTCTCACGAGCATGCGCGACGTAGACGACGAGACGCCACTGTTCGAAAAGTATGTTGCAAAGGAGGCGATTTCCGATGGTGTTGAGAAAGACTCTCAGCTCGAAGAAGCCACCAGTTAAGACGACCGTACGCAGAAGCCAGATGATCACGACGTACGGGGTCGGCGCACTGGTCCCCGTTGAGTCTGAGAGCTTCATCGTCGCCGGTCTCGATCATTGGAATCCGCGGCCTGAGGATCTGATCGAGGAACCAAGACTGAGCAGGTCACTGGGTGTCAGCGGACTGTATCTTCCACCGGGAAACAGTTCGCGCGGAATGGTCCCGATCGCACGGTTTCCCGAGTGGGTCTATTGCCCGCAGTGCTCTCGACTTGAAAAGTTCTGGCGTATCGCGGACAAGTTGAGTGACCGGTATATCAACAGGTGTCGTCATTGCGTCACATCTCGACTGGTGCCGTCACGGTTCGTCGCGTGTTGTGCCGATGGTCATATTCAGGATTTTCCTTATGTGCACTGGACGCATCGGGGGCACGAGCGGACTGAGGGGGAAGCGCACTCTCTGAAAATCACCGTGGACCCCTCAAACTCGACTCTTGCCGGAATCCGGCTGGCGTGCAGTTGCGGTGCCAAGCGGACTTTGGAGGGGGCACTTGGAAGCGGGTCCCTAAGTCTCAGCTGTGCCGGAGCTTCGCCCTGGTTGGACGGCACTCGTGATTCCTGTAAGGCGCAACTGGTCGGGTTGCAGCGAGGTGCATCGAATGTCTGGTTCGGGGACGTTCGATCGGCAATCACAGTTGACCGTACGTTGTCACCAGTCGAGGAGGTGCTGGAGAAGATTCTGCCCGAATTGGTAGGTGCTTTGGCTGACGATGTCGCTCTGCTGATTGGAATCAAGGCTCGGCAGCACAACGTCAATCAGGACGAGCTGATCGCTGCCTATCGCCGGCTCGGTTCGGCTTCGTTCTCGGGCGCGGAGGCATATCGGGAGATTCGATCCGCTGAATATGAAGCTCTCGGCCGCGAGCATCCGGAGATCACCGGTGCTGAGACGTTTGTTAGTGAGCCTAAGAGGGTCTCGCCAACAGGTGAAGTCGGGCGGGTTGTCGACGTTGTATCCAGGGTTGCAAGGCTCCGGGAAGTGCGAGCTCTGACCGGGTTCTCTCGTGTGGCTCCTTCCGAGGGCGCGGGTTCCGCACCCAAAGGAGCCCTATCGAGAGGTCGTCACGATTGGCTGCCGGCGATCGAGGTCTTAGGTGAAGGCGTCTTCATTCGACTGCGCGAAGAGGAGGTCGCGAGCTGGGAAGGGTCGGAGTTCGCAACAACACGCGCACAAAAGCTGCAGCGGGCGATGCAGGCGGCCGCGTCCAAGCAGGCTGGTGAGGTTCCACCGGTGTCGCCTCGTGTGCTGCTGCTCCACTCACTGTCTCATTCGCTATTGAATGAACTTGCACTCGATACCGGATATCCCGCGTCGTCCATTCGCGAACGGCTGTACGCCGAGAATGGCCAGTCGGGCATCCTTCTCTACACGGCAACTGCGGACGCGGCCGGAAGCCTTGGTGGGCTCTGTTCCAAGGGCACCCCAACGAGTGTCGAGAAACTGGTCACCTCAGCACTGGAGCGCGCACTGTGGTGCTCGGCTGACCCAGTCTGCCTCGAGTCGGCGTCGACCGGTGCTGGCGCCGCGAATCTGGCTGCGTGCCATTCGTGCCTGCTGGTTCCTGAGGTTTCATGCGAACTGCAAAATCGATTGCTGGACCGTGCCTGCCTGATTGGGGTGGGCGGAGACGGTGCGGGCGGTTTCCTGACTTCGCGGGTCTCCGGCTCGTTGTTGTGACTACGGACGTTGGGGACGGCATGGGTGAGGCGATCGACCGAGCAGACTCGGGTCTCCCCACTATGGCGGAGCCGTGGGCCGGCCACCATCTGTCGGCGCTCCATTGTGCCTTCCCGCAATCGCGATTACTGAGCGCGAACCGTTCAGGTCATGAAGGGACTGATTCGCAGCACTTCTGCAGCGACCGCTTGAGCGAGCGGCGCATCCGCATGCAACTCGAGCATTTCAGTCAGCTCCGGGTGGTCGAACGTCGCAAGCCCGTTGTGAATGCCGAAGCCAGCCCATCCGTCGAATGCGACTCGACGACCGTGGTCGAAGTAACGCTCGAAATGCAGACGAAGTTCAATCCTCGGATTGCGGTCGCGCATCCACCGCGTGAGAAGCTCCGAAGCCTGGGCCACAGTCATGTTCTTCTGCTCGATGGGCTGCGACGAGCACGCTAAATGGATTCGTTTGACCTTGGTCCTTGCAAGGTGGCCGAGAAACCACGCAGGTCCCTTGATCGAAGAGCCTGGCGCTCCACGCAATTCGTCGGCGAAGTTTGCGGCGGCGTAATGATCGAGGATGTACACACTGCGCGTTTGAGCAGCAAGTGGAGCGAATCGCTGGTTCCAGATGCTCTCGCGATTGGTCCCTTTTGGGATAAAGCCGTGCCACTTCTCCAGCAAGTCGGCCACCGCGTCTGAATTTGTCGCAGTTGCGAACGTCGACAGCTCTGGCCGAGTCCCCGCTTTCCCGACCACGTCTAATCGGTACTGCGCGAGTAGTAGAAGGTGCGCTGCCGTCGCCCAACTACGAAGGTCGGACTCCCCGCTCACATCCTTGAGCGGAACCGGTTGCGGACTCGGCGTCGGCGTACGGCGATTCTGAACGAGTTGGAATATCACCTCTGCCAGCTCTGGCGATCCAGTCTGTGCAAATTCGACTAGTAACTCCGCGGCCGACTGATCAGAGTCGGTGACCAGCAGACTTCTCTCCTTGAGAAATCGAATGAGGAGCCGGCCCGGCCCGATTCCGTTCTCGATGAGCTCCTGCGCGGCGTCCGGGTCGATCCCGATCTTCAGCAGCATCGCGCTCTCACTGCTCGGGTTCAGGGTTCAGGATTGCGACGAGATCCTCCATACGGTTGTCGAAGAAGCCGCCCGGCCATTGGTAATCGAGCTGACCGTTGTCCCTGATCGCAACGGTCTCGATCTGTGAAGCTTCGCCCTGGCGGGTCACATGGTGAACCGCAACCTCGTCTGGCCCAATTCGCTGCTCAGCGATTCGGCGTTGGAGGCGGAGAAGAATCGGTTCGCTGTGCGTTTCGACCAAGAGGACGTTTCCGTAGTCTTGTTCGCTCGTCACGAACAAATCTCCTAGGACGGACTGCAATCGGGGATGCACATGGGCCTCCGGTTCCTCGATCAGGATCGTCTTCTCGCGGCTACCGAGCAGGATGACGATGATCGGGAGGAGCTGGCTCACGCCGAATCCAACGTCGCGGAGGTGCACTCGCTCGCTACCTGCGCCGATGCGCCGGACTCTTAACCGAACATCAGGATCAGTAGGTCTTCCGGAGTGTTCGACTTCAATTGCGTATGGGATCTCGAACTTGAGCAGCCACTCATTGACGTCGACGACAAGATCACTATTAGAGGAGAGTCGGAGCAGATAGTCAGGGGTTGAGTCTCGCTGATCCGCCTCCCATTCGGTCGCTTCGCGAAGGGGGACGGCTCGTGTCGGGCCAATATGCTGTATCGACTTGAACGCATCCGTTGCCTCTTCGAACGTCTTCCTTATCTCTGTCGCAAGAACATGGTCGGGTACTGAGAGCGCGTGGCTGGAAGGAGCTGGCTGCGGTCGCGAAAGTTTCGGGAAACCGTAGTAGTCGGATGGGAAGGTAATCCGGCTCGTTGAAGCTCTTTCACCCTTCTCCAAGGGGTATACGTACCACCATCGTGCACTGAGATCCCCGGTGTTCGGAGTGGCGTCCAGCGCTATGTGTCTGCCTGCAGTCACACATTGGATTCGATCGACCGGGTGTGTGTCGTCGGTGGATTTGCTTGAATGGCCGTTGAACGCATTCAGCATGACGAACCTGCTCCATCCGGAGTCCGCGCCGCCCCATCCGACTCCGACAACGATTGGCCGATCGAGGTTATGGGAATGAACCGCGTTGCCATATGAACCGAACGACGCAGAGGGGCCTTCAAATCGAAGCGTGCCGGTCTCCCAGGACTGCTTGAGGAGCTGGATGACGTGGAAAACGCTTGACTTGCCTGAGGAGTTTTCGCCGAACAGCAGAGTGATTGGCGCAAACGCTGGCTGAGCCAGTTCGAACGCTTTGAAGTTAAAGGCGAGAACACTCGCTATTCGATGCACTGCACGCATCGAGTCCTGAGTTGTGTTACTGGCAAGGCTCCACCGCGGTGGAACCGCTCCGTCGTTGTGAAAGACGGTCGAATAGCGGTAGAGCACGGCGTTTACCCGGCTCTTGTCGACGTCGTGGCCGTGCCGCCGCAGGGCATTTGCGATGTGCCTGGCGGTTTGGTTCGGCGACTCGCTGACCAACTTGTAAATGAGTCCTCGCCAATCGTCGTCAAGGTCCCACTGTGATCCGGAGGTCATGACGGAACGTTATCGGAGTGCGTGCATCTGGTGTGTAGCGGTCTCCGTGATTGCGCGGCAGTCGGTTATCGGATTTTGTCTGGTCGAGCTGAACGGCCACAATTAGTCGGATCGTTTCACAGCCGGGTAGGAGGTAGCTCGAATTGGGGCTGCCACGGGAGCTGCTTCGCAGTCATATCGTCGGCGTGTTGTCGCAGTTTCCTGGTTCGACCGCCCGCGAGATTCAGGCTCAGTTGCACGTGTGGACGCGTGACTACACGCTGACGCGCAGAGACGTCAATCAGATCCTGTATGGGAACCTCGACGATTTTCAGAAGGACGAAAGTTACGTCCCGCGCTGGCGTGTCCAAGTCGCTCCGGCCGCGGTGCAGTCGGTGGCGCCGCGGACTGCGCGTGTTCGCAAGGAACGAGAACGCCTCGACCGATCGGCCGCGGCGCGAACTGCCGTTGCTAACCCTCGCCCGAAGCGAGAGGAAAAGTCCGCGGCGACAGCCACTGAGTGGACTCTCAGTTTGCGGCCGTGGCAGCAACATGCGCTCAGAAACTGGATTGCCGCTGGGCGTCGCGGAGTCATCGAGGCTGTAACGGGTACCGGTAAGACGCACCTGGGTCTTGAGGCCGCAATCCAGATCGCGCAACTCGGGGGTCAAACGACGATTCTCGTTCCGTCCGTCGAACTGCAGAGGCAGTGGAAGCGGCGAATCACCGAGTTCACCCACCTGTCAATCGCGACCGTTGGCGGGGAAGTTTCCGGCAATCCAGCGACGGCGCACGTCACGGTTGCATTGGTGCAAACAGCAGCGCGTGCACCGATTCCTGCGATATCACCACTTCGACTACTCGTTGCGGATGAGGTCCATCGCTACGGCGGTGAGCACTGGTCGCTGGCGCTGTCGGCGGCGTACAGCTTTCGACTGGGACTGACAGCGACGCTGGAGCGTAGCGGCGACCAGGGCGTGGCGCATCGACTGTTGCCATATTTCGGCGCCGTGGTGTTCCACTACGACTATCGCCAAGCCCGGGCCGAGCGCGTTGTTGCACCGTTCAGGCTGGTGTTTCTCGGTGTCGCCCTCGATGCGGACGAACGTGCGAACTACTCGGAATGGACGCGCCAAGCCGCCGTCAACCGAAAAAAGCTCGCTGACGCGGGCTTCCTTCAGGGAAGTCTGGTACAGCAACGCGAGGAGCTAAATCTGCTCTCCGCCGGATCTCCATACAATCCGCTCACGATTGCCGCGCGGCAATACGAGACCGCACTCAGGCAGCGGCGAACCCTGCTTGCAGAGTGCCGGGGCAAGATCGACGCGGTGAGTAAGCTCGCGCAGGCGATCGACAATTCGAACGGTTCTGTCGTCTTTTCCCAGACAGTCGCGGTCGCGGACGAGGCTGCTGCAACGCTGCGAGCCGCAGGCGTACCTACGCACGCCGTGCACTCTCAGATGGACAGCCGTGAACGGCGCGGCAATCTTGAGAGTCTGGAAGACGGCAGCATCCGGGCGCTGTGTGCACCGAAGATCCTCGACGAAGGCATCGACATCCCCAATATTGACCTGGGGATCGTGATGTCTGCGAGCAGTCAGAAGCGGCAGATGATTCAGCGCCTCGGTCGTGTCATTCGACTCAAGGACGGCGGTGGACCAGCTCGATTTGTTGTCTTGTATGGGGTGGACACCGTCGAGGACCCGGCGCAAGGGGCGCATGAGACCTTCATTGAAATGGTCCGCGAGGTGGCGGACAGTGAGCACCGTCTCGACGCAGGTTGGACAGCCGCGGAAGCGACTCGGCTAATTGACGGAGGTGTGGAACCCGGAACCTGGTCAGCGATCCGTCGCCGGCTGGGGAGGATATTTGGTTAGCCGCCCGGCGCCGGCGCTCCTCTCGACTTGTCGTACCCTTCCGGACAATCGTTCCAATGAGTGAGTGCAAGCACGACTTGGACATCGCGACTTGTGCGATGTGCGCACAGTCGCCGACCGTGTACGTCTCCGGAGGCGGCAGCCACTTCCACCGAGTGCGCGGATGTGTAGCTCTGTCCGACGGGCAGAGCCAGGTCTTCGAGCGTGGTGGCGTGCTGGCGGTCGTGAACCTAACGACGCATGCGGAGGCTGAGTTGTTGGGGCGGTATCGTTGCCGCGAGTGTGCGTAGAAGAGCGCGAACCGAGATCGGCTAAGAGTTCGCACGCGGCGACTAGCAGCCTCTAACTGATTCGTACTTGATCCGAAGGCGTGCCGAATTCTCCGGTCGGTCTTCGCCAACCCGGGGTTCTCCGCGAGTCTTTGAGCATTCTCGGCCAGTTTGACGTTCCCTCCCATCTGCGAGCCGACCACTTTCGTCGCGGTCCTGGACAGGAAGTCGTATGGCGCCGACGCGTCGTCGAGTAGATCCACTACGAGTCCGATTTGCCCGATATCGGATGTATTGCAACTCTACGACGGGCCGTTGCGCCACCCCGTTCATCCCCGTACCGCCTCTTACGTTTGCCCGAAAGCATCCGGGCTGCATACGAGGAGTAGCGGACATGGCCGTTCGAAGTTCGCGTCCGACTCGGGCTGTGGCGGCCTCGCTGCTGCTGACCGCTGTTGTCGGAAGCGCGCCGGCTGGGGCAGCTCCGCTCGACCCGGGTGCCTCAGCAAACCTGACCAGCTTCATCGTCAAGTTCAACGCACCTACCAGTGTGCTCAAGCAAAGCCTGACTGAAGACTTCGACCTCAACATCAAACGCCCCATGTCATTCGGCGCAAATGTCGTCACCGCAGATCGTGCACTCGATGACGCTGAGACTTCGGCCGTCCTTGATGCCCTCGCCTCCGATCCCAACGTCGAATACGCCGTGCCGAACGCGGTCCTCACCGCATCTGCCATTCCGAATGATCCCCGTTTCCCCGATCAGTGGCACCTGCAGGACGCTCCCGTCGGCATCGAGATGCCGAAAGCCTGGGATCTCGCCACCGGCGCCGGGGTGACGGTCGCCGTCCTCGACAGCGGTCGGCTCGACCATCCGGACCTGAATCCGGCATTCGTCGGCGGGTACGACTTCGTCTCCGACCTCCCCGGCCCGGGCAACCCGAACCCGACCTGTGACGGCGACCTGCGCGACGCCGATCCAACCGACGCCTGCAATTACGGTCACGGCGTCCGGACCGGGGGAACGATCGCCGCGACCACAGGCAACAATGAGGGTGTGGCTGGTGTGGCCTTCGGGGCGCGCATCGTCCCGGTGCGTGTCTTGGGCCTCTTCGCAAGCCTCGCGGACGTCATCGACGGACTCAACTGGGCAGTCGGTGGGACGGTGCCGGGCGTGCCGCCGAACCCGAATCCCGCGTCGGTGGTGAATATGAGCATCAATGGTGAATTGCCTTGCCTGGAACCGATGCAATTGGCTCTCGACGCGGCGGTTGCGGCCGGTGCGGTCGTTGTGGTTTCGGCCGGCAACACCAGCCAGGATGTTTCGGCTGAGATGCCCCGGCAACTGCACGGGCGACTTTCTCCGCGTCGCGGCAAGTGACCGGTCCGGGAATCTCGCGAGCTACTCCAACTTCGGTCCGCTCGTCGACATCACGGCGCCAGGCGGCAGGGCCGTTCCCAACCCGGAAGACGGGGTGCTGACCACTGAAATCGGGGCTACCTACACCTACGCCGAAGGTACGTCGTACTCCGCGCCGCAGGTCGCGGGCGTTGCTGCACTGATCAAAGAGGCGGCGCCGGAACTGACGCCGGCCCAGGTCGTCAACATCATCAAACAGACGGCCAAACCACTTCCAGGGTCGTGCGCGGCTGGCTGTGGCGCGGGACTGCTCGACGCGTACGCGGCGGTGCGAGCAGCGCGATTGGCGCCGGGCATCCCCGTTTTCGGAAGTACCGGTAGCTGACGGACGGTCGTGGATCGCCATCGCGGCGAGTTGTTCCCAGCAGTGCCCGATCGTCATTGGCTGCCACTTTCGAGCTCGTGGTCGGCAGTCACGAACCAATTGGTGACGAAGATGCGCCTACGTGGGACCAGCGTTCACACTTTCTGTCGATTATGGTTCGCGACGAGCGTCGGGTTGGGCCCAGCCAAGAGCGGGCGCCGTCAGAGACTGTTGTTGGTCGCCAGAATTGCCATCGAGGGGTCATTTGCGGTGCTCGCCCTATAAGGAGCGACTGTTTGCACTGTAGAAACCGTGACTATTCCCGCTTGGCCGTTTCGGGATCTGCGTGTGCGCGGCGAGGATTTCGATCTTCGTCTCGAACCCGAACGGGTCCCCGAGTACGTCACCAACCTCACCACCGAGGATGCAGCCACGCACTCGGACTGATAGTCCGGGGCATTAACCATCCCCATGGCGTGAGTGTGGCACGAGGCAGTGACAAGAATTCGATCGCAATATGTCAGCACTCGGTGCGACTCTTATGGTGGCGAGTGGCTCCGGAAGGTGTCGATCCTTCGGCCTCGTCCTTATGAGGGACGCGCTCTTCCGCTGAGCTACGGGGCCTAGTAGCAGCAACGTACGGCAGAAGGATCCGTCGGTGCATCTGAGTTTCGGGCATGTGGCTAGCGGTAGTGGGGTCGATGTCGGGTACGCAGGGAACGTTGTCGTCATCGAGCGAGAACGTCTGAAGGTGCACTGGGCCGAGCTGTCGGCACTGAATTCTGGAGTCGGCTACGTAGCTCGTTCGGCTTAAAACATCGATGGTGAACAACCTCCCGCTGCCTATCTGAACGGAGACGGCCATATCGTCGACCCGGCTGAGCGCTTCCCCACGAAAGGAAAATATGAGCTTTCAAATCATCCCCGGAGACACCGGATCCCCAGTGGTGATCCACGTTCCGCATTCATCGACCTACATCCCAGAAGATGTTCGCGCGGGAATTGTTCTCGATGACGCGGCGCTGGCTGTTCAGTTGGCGGCGATCACAGACGCGGATACCGATCTGATCGCGATCGAGGCCGTTGCCGCAACCCGCGTTCGACCGTGGCTGTTTATCAACCGGACCTCGCGGCTGGTCATAGACCCAGAGCGGTTTCCCGACGAGCGTGAAGAATTGAACGCGGTGGGTATGGGTGCTGTTTACGAGAGGACTACGACCGGCGAGATTCTGAGGCAGCCGAGTGCCGAACAACGAGACTCACTGCTCTCGACGTACTTTCACCCGTATTCCGACGCGCTCAGCCGACTTGTACGAGAACGACTCGACGCGTTGGGTGAAGTGCTGATCATTGACCTGCATTCCTATCCGCTGCAGAAGAACCCCTATGAGCTGCACGGAGATGGTGAACGTCCTGAGGTGTGCATTGGTACAGATGCGGTCCACACATCCAGCGAGCTTGCGCTTCGCGTGCACAAGTGTTTCGCGAACAATGGTCGATCGGTTGAGTTCGATTCGCCGTTTCGCGGCACGTACGTCCCGCTGTTCGCGTACGACGCCAAGGATTCTCGCGTGCAATCAGTGATGGTCGAACTTCGCCGTGACGTCGTGGCTCAATACAGATCTGGGTTGGCGTCCAGCCTTCGCGAATTCATCAACGGCGTTTAGTGCGGATGGTGGCAATCGAGACGGGCAAGCCTGCGGGCTGAGAATTGTTGACTGCCCTGACGGTCCTCAGTTCAGACTGGAACCCGGGTGGGCGTCGAGCGTTGTCGTGAATCCGTGACGGCTACAGGTCAGGGCGAACTGCGAGCAAGTTCCAGACGCGATGGAACCGACGACAGTCACGCTGCGTCATATCGAGCGTGAGTGACTATGTGATCGAGGGCGTTGGCTTCCGAGTCGATGTGACGGCCCTTGAAGATGCTGCCGCAGGAATTGATCACTCCGTCGAAAGTCAGGACAGCTTCGAGCTTCGCGAGCTCTGCGGTCCGCCGGCGTTGTACGGACATGATCGAGTGCACAGCGAATTCCAGAGCTTCTGCGCCCGCTGGAGCGATGGTCTTGATCTGTTGACCGATGACGCCTCCAAGGTCAGCGCCGCGCTAACTCGAGCTGCTCAGGGGTATCGCAAGGCTGACCAGAACAATGGTGAACACCTCTCCACGGATCCAGGCATCGCGGCGATCGCCGATGGCTGAGCTTGGCGAGACCTCCAACCCGAAGGAACTCGTCCCAGGCAACGCCGACTCGATCGAGGAGAACGCTCGTGTGAGTCGTACGCGTTCCGAGCAGGCGCAACGTGCTGGCGAAGGGCTGCTTGCAATCGACGCGGGGAGCTGGACAGGTGCCGCCGCGAGCGCATTCAGAGAGAAATTCTCGTATGAGCCAGCCAGGTGGTTCTCCGCTGCGGACGCTCTGGAATCCGCCGCGAGCGTTCTCGAGGACTACGCAACTATGTTGCGGTGGGCGCAGTCGCGCGCCCGAGAGGCCGTCGCAGTGTGGGAGAGAGGCGACGAGCATAAGGATGAAGCAGGTGACGTGCTCGCATCTGCACGGAGCTCTCTAAGTATCGCCAGCGAGGCTGCTGCTCAGGCCCTCAGTGAGCGCGCGAAGAGCGCGCCTGAGACGTCGAGTTGGCTGGACGATTTCGAAGACCTGCTCCTTCACGTCGCAGCCGTGGTGGTCAACGGTGCAGCATCGTTCGGGAACTCGGTTCTCCGGCACCCTCTCGATGCCGGGGCCGTCGTTGCTGGTCTCGGACTGGCAGCCGTCAGTGCAGCAGGGTTCGGCGGAGGGACCGTCTTGGATGCGACTGGCATCGGCGCGGTCGTTGGTGTGCCTGCGCAAGCAATCTCGGCTGCGGGTATCACAGCAGGCCTCGGAATCGCCGCCGTTGGGGCAAAGAACGTCATTGACGGTGCGATCGGAGACGACCACGTCGAAGTGATCGACGATTCCGACGATGCCGCTCCGGCGGTCGACCTGACGGGGAGGCCACTGGGCCGCGAGGAATTGTCGCCCGACCAAGCCGCGAACCTCAAACGCTACGAGCAGAAGCTTCCGGCCGCTGCAGAGGAGACCGTTATTACGCGTCGCAACGACGGCTCGATCCAGTTCGAGAGCACGGTTCCCGGCCGAGTTCCGGGTTCGTCCGCCACGTACACAAAGGTTGTCCTTGAAGACGGAACGACTGCCGGATACTCGAAGACAACTAACCTTCCGGATGGCTCAATCGCACACGTTAAGGACAAGATGCCGAAATGAAGGATCAGCGGCTTGAGGCGCTCTTAGATCTTGTGGAACTGCGTGGTCCACTCGACGAGGCAATACAACACCTCAACGGGTTCCCCTGGGACGCCGAACATCCGATCGTTTTGTTGACGGTTGAGCATCTGAAGTCACTTATCGATCGGTTTCTGAGCGGTGCCGTCAGTCCGGCCGATTCTGCGCGTTGGGCGGATGCGATCGAAGTCCGCGACGACATCGGCCGCGAGGGCGGGTCGGAAGCGCTGCTGAATGAATTTCTGTTTGAGGTGTCGGCGCCTGAAATCAACGGTCCGCTTACTTCCGAACGGGCGCGCGAGTGGCTGTCTGTTGTCGCGGGCTGTCCGTAACCCAGCGATGTAGGCAAGCGCGCACGACGGGTAGCTCGCCGGCGACTTGCTACCCCTCCTGCGGACTGGTCGTTGCAGTGTCTCGACTTGTCGTCGCATTTGCCGGCGGTGACGTGTTCCCAGGTCGACTGGGCATCGTGTAGGTGAGCGTCTCAATTGCATCGACGATCAACCGGCCGTCGATCTGGGCGAAGGTCGCGGTCCGTTCTTCAGTTCCGACTCCGCCGTCCAGAAGGATGACGTCGAGCGTGAAGTTGACGCTTGTGCCGTCGCGAGGCAGAACCTGCGAGACGGCCACCGATTTGACCGTTCTCCAATACCTCAAGAACGTGGTGTATCCGCCCACTTTGTCCTGCAACTTCGGTGACAGGTTCTGCCAGGCGGCATCAACCCGATCCGGTAATAGGGCGTAATGGCCGCGGAGGAACTGCTCCATGTCAGCGAAGGTCAGGGCTCGAGACTGTGCGCTGGTCGGAGTCACTGGCGCGGGGTTTCCGTCTTCGCCGCGAGGCCACCAGGCGATCGCGCCCGCAGCAACAATCAGCGCCAAAATGGCGATACTAATCGAGATGTTGATGTTGATCCGGCGCTTTGGTTTCGCCGCCGCACGCACTCCATTGCGAGCCGGAGGCGACACGAAGAGCCCGGCGTTTTCTGCCGGGAACGGCCGTCTCGGGCTAACCGGAGGAGGGGGCGGCGGCGGTGCAACCATCCTCGCGATCTCGTTGGTGCCGAGCGCGGACGTCGGCGGTGGCAACGGCGGCGGCGTATTCGCTGTGGTGCCTTCGACCGATTGCCTACGTCGGTGTTCTTTCACCTCATTGGCGGGCCATGGAGTCTTGACTTCAAACACGGCCGGTTTGCTTAGCGGGGCAACAAGAGCTGCGGACGCGGCTTCTGCTAGCTCGCTACACGATTCGAAACGGTTGTCGCGATCCTTTGCCATTGCGGTGGCGATGACGTCGTCAACTGCAACTGGAACGCTCGGACAACGCTGACTGACTCGCGGCACCGGTTGATTGAGGTGCGCATTGACCAGTCCGGCGGGTTCTCGTGAGGAGAATGGCGTCACACCCGTGAGCAGCTGGAACAGGGTTGCTCCGAGCGAATACACGTCGATTCGATGATCGACCTCTTCCGTTCCAGACATCATTTCCGGCGCCGCGTAGAGCAGCGTCCCCAGGAACGATCCATGACTTGTGAGGGCGGTCGAGTTAGTCAGCGTTCTGGCGATTCCGAAGTCGGTGACGTAGACGTGAAGCAACCTTTGATGGCCGCGCCAATCCTCGGAAATCAGTAAGTTTGCCGGCTTCACGTCGCGGTGCAGGAGTCCATGCTCATGAGCGTCGTTAAGTCCCGCCGCCGCTTGCGAAATGATGTCGACGGCGCGCGCCGGCTCGACACCGGCTTGGTGATCCGCGATTAACCCGGATGCGTCACGCCCAACGATGTACTTCATCGAGATCCACTCGATCCCGGAAGCACTATCGTGGTCGGCGTCGTAGACACTGACGATGTTGGGATGGTCCAGCTGCGCCGTCAGGCTTGCTTCGCGTTCGAACCGTCGGCGCATCTGGTAATCGTGCGTCAAGTGCGGATACAACGTCTTGAGCGCCTCTTGCCGACCGAGACGTGGGTTCAGCGCGAGATATACCTCGCCCATTCCACCCGAACCTAGGGGTCGAATGATCTGATAACGGGCAAATGTTTGGCCGGACTTCAGCATCCAATCCTGACCAGTTGCCGCCATGCCGGATCTCCCTTCCCGACCACTACTGATTATCGGTCGGGACGCATGCGCTTGGTCCGATTAGCGCTATCTCGTTGGCCGATCGGTCCGAAAACCTCGATAAGACAATCTCGGCACGAACAATTCGAGCGGGAAGCCGTGGCACTCGTCGCCCACAGACTCTCCAACGACGAGATCGCAGACCGTTTGGTAATCAGTGCGATGACCGCGAAGATCCCCATCAATCGGGAATGGCCAAGCTTCACACGTGGCCGCTCCTAGATCTAGCGCCTAACTCCGCGCCGCCATTCGCAACGACCGATACGCCAGTGCCGCATCCCCGAGTCGATGCTTCAGCGCCTTCTCCAGCCCAGCAATCGGGAACAGATTCTGCGGCGCCCGAGAATCCTTGTATTCCAACGACGCGTACCGGGGCAGCACGGACTGGCTCAGGTTCGCCAGCGCAATCACGTCGGCGAGTCGCAGTTCTGACGACGCTTCGATGCGCACAACACCGGCCCACGGAGCGCTGGGTGGGCAGGGGAGTCGCAGGTACCACGCGTATCGGCCCCAGTTGGTTTCGAGCAGGAACACGGGACTGCGCTCGCCAGCCTGCAGCGCCGAAACGACAGTGTTCAGTTCCGTCGGCAGGTATTCGGCGTGATGGGTCTTGATGTAGCCGAGCGTCCGGGCGAGGTTCGATCGGTTTCGGAGCGGACCATCGACAATGAGCAAGTCCTCTGACCCGTCGCGGGCATTCACGGCGACTGTCACCTCGGTGTCGAACAACTTGCGCTGCACCATATTCGACAGTGCCGGTCCGATCCCACTGTCGCCGGCGACCGTTCGTGCCGCGCGGTATGTGCCGAA
Source organism: Smaragdicoccus niigatensis DSM 44881 = NBRC 103563 (assembly GCF_000380645.1). Taxonomy (GTDB): domain Bacteria; phylum Actinomycetota; class Actinomycetes; order Mycobacteriales; family Mycobacteriaceae; genus Smaragdicoccus; species Smaragdicoccus niigatensis. Next base: position 438,335 of record NZ_AQXZ01000019.1, on the reverse strand, counting down.
GCGCGTCTGGATGTCGGGAGCGTCGGTGATGCTGACGAGGCTGCGCCGAACCTCCGCCGTCGTCATCTCAGATTTGCCGTTGCGGCACACGACGACGCCAGCGGCGTACGACGCGCAAATACCTTGCGTCGCAATACCGTTCCCGTCTTCGATCCACACCCGCGCATCGATACGACGAACCCCGTCAACGAAGAGAACCGCACTGGGATCAGGAAGTTTCTGCGACGGGATTGGAGCCCACTTGTCGGTCTCGACGCCCGCGTCGACCTTTGCCGTCGACGCAGGCAACTGGTCGTTCTCGAGCGGCGATCCGTAGCTCGGGTCCCACGCCTCCACCGTGAACCGCATCAGGTCCGCACCACTTCCACGTGTGATCCCAAGTCGTCTCGCGTAACCCGGAATTGCACGGGAATCCGCTCGGCGAGGGCCGCCACGTGCGTCACCACGCCGACCATCCGCGAACCCGAATGCGCGAGATTCTCGAGGGTCGAGGCAACTTCATCGAGCGTCTCGGGATCGAGCGTGCCGAAACCTTCGTCCAGGAAGATCGCCTCCAACTTCGTCGATCCCGCGGTCGACATGGTCGACATCTGCCGGGACAACGCCAACGCAAGTGCGAGCGACGCCTGGAACGTCTCGCCGCCGGACAGCGTCTTGACCGAGCGCGTGAGATCAGCATTGTTGTGGTCGATGACGAAGATGTCGCCATCCTTCGTGGTGAGCTCGAATTGCCGGTTCGACAACTCGAACAGGACCGACGACGCCTCGCCGACCAGGACATCGAGCGCCGAATTCACGAGCCACTGCGGGAAGTTCGTCACCCGCATCAGACGCGAAAGTTCTTGCGCGACCTGCGCCTTCTCCTTCTCCCGGCGCGCGTCATCGAGCAGGTTCTTGGCCTTGTCGAAGTCGGACTTTGCCTGGTTCAGAGCAGCATGAGCCTGTGCGATCGAGCCCGCGAGAACGCGAGTTGCGGTGCCGGTCACCGCCTCGACACCAGCTTCCACGAGCTGCGATTCGAGTGCAGTTGCTGTTGTCTCGATACTTCGTCGAGCCTCCTCGGTAGACGCAGTGAGTTCCTCGAGTTGCGCACGTCTAGCGACGACTTCGGCGGCAGCCCAACGAGCGAGAGTCGTCCATGCCTGCTGCAAGTCACTAGATTCCGCACCAGGCTCGGGTGCGCCTAGCCCGGTAAGCGGATCGCGGGCACGCCGCAGAGCCGCCCAGCTTGCCGACGCGCGTTCGGTGGCTTGCTTCTGTGCCGATTGCGCTGTCCGGACCGCGGTTCGCGCGGCGGCGAGTTGTGCTCGAGCCTTCGTGCAGCTCGCTTCGAGTAGCGCGACCTTCCGTAATTCGATCTCGACGGAATCAGCGTCGATTGCGGTCGCGAGAGTCTGTGTGAGTTCGTCTCGACGGGTCTCGGCGTTGGACAGCGCCGCCTGCGCCTTCTGGCTGGCGAGGGCGGTGTCGAGCCGCCTTTGATTTGCCTGCTTCGCTGCCGCCTCGGACGACTTGAGGTCTGTCGCTTTCGCGATGAAGTCCGAATGTGCTTGGGCTGCTTCTTGCTTCAGCTGATCGATCGGAATCGCGGCAGCTCGTTCGGCGGCCCAGGTAGTGAGCGATCCCCAGGCTGCCGCGACGTCGGAGTCGTCGATTAGCGGGGCGCCAGGGACCGTGTCGCGCGCGGACCGCAGTTCGGTGACTGAATTCCGCCGTCGATCGGTCAGCTTCTCGACCGCCTCCTGCGCATCGATCAGCGAGTTCCGTGCCGTTCGCAATCGGGCAGCGGCGCGGACCGCGGTCTCCTGCAGCGTGACTCTCGACGCTGTGAGGCCAGGCAGACCGTCCACGGTCGAGTCGAGTTGGGCGAGCAATTCATCCAGTCGGCGCTGGTCAGACGCCAGGCGATCGCGTTCCGCGGAACGTTTTGCCGTGCGGGCCGCGGCTTCGCGGTCGGCCTTGGCCAGTTGTTCTCGAGCAGCTTTGAGCTCGGCTCGCGCTTTGGGCAGCTGATCCTCGTCGACGACCGCCGCGCGCGGAATGGTCGAGACGGTCTGTTCGCACACCGGGCATGCGGCGCCCGCGGTCAGCGTCTCGCGGAGCACGTGGACGTGGCTGTTGACGTTGATCTCCTCGACGGCTTGCTCGGCCTGTACGACGGCAGCCTGCCGCTTGGCGAGGATCGCCGAATCATCGGTGTCGTCGCTCGCCATCACTTGCGCGGTCTTGGCGACCTGCGCGGCGAGACTGGTTGCGGTGGAGAGAGTTCCAGCATCGGGTGCGGCAGCGAGCGCATCGCGGGCACGCTCGTCAGCCTTCTCCGCGTCGGCGACCGCCGCGCTCGCCGACGCCCGAGACTTAGCGGCGCTGTCGAGCAACTCGGCAAGCTCGCTGACGCCAGCCGGCGTCTTGATGGCGAGCAGCAAACCGAGCTCGGCGCCGGCTCGCTCAGCAGCTGCCGCCGTGGATTCGGCCTCTGCCTTCGCGCTCTCGTGTGCATTTCGGGTCGCGATAAGCGCGGAATCGCCCTCGGTGGTGGCCACCTCGGCGGCGCGCAGTGCGGCGCCGGCATCGGTGGCTTGAACCTGCAGCCCAGGGATCTGCAAAGTCACCGCCGCGAGATCTGCCCAGTTCCGCTTGACGATCTCCAACGCGGCGCGTGCCGGGGCAGCAGCGAGTGCGTCGCGAGCGGTCTGGTCGTCGAGTTCGGCCACCGACTCGGCCGCTTGTGCGTCGACGACGGCTTCGGCAGTCGCCGCTCGTGCGTGCTGCAGGTCGGCCACATCAGGTGGCACGGAGACTCGGCCAAGCAGGGACTGCTCCGAAGTCACCTGTTGCACTTGGAGATTGATCGCAGCGGCTGCATCGGTTGCTTGCTTGTGAGCGGGGAGCAGCTCGTCGGCGACCAGCTTTTCCAACGTCTCCAACTGAGTGACCCGGGCCTGGCGTTCGGCGATCACGCTCTCGCCGACGGCCCCCATTGATTCGAGGTGGGCCTGCAAACCCTCGGCTCTGGCGTGATGATCACGCGCCCGGGCATCGGCCGCCGATCGAATGTTGTCGTAGATCTGGTAGCCGAGCAGCTTCTTGAGGATCGCCTGGCGCTCACCGGACGTCGCGTGCAGAAACTTGGAGAAGTCGCCCTGCGGGAGAACGACACACGTGCAGAACTCCTGGAAGGTCAGGCCCAGTAGCTCGGTGACCTTCGCGGTGACTGCGTTGCCGGCTTCGAGGACATCGGTCTCGCCGGTGCCGTCGTCGTCTGCGTTGTGGAACTGTTCGAGTCGTTGCTCTTTGACCGTGACTGGGGCGGTCTTACCGCCCCCTCGCCGGACATCTCGAATAACGCTGTAGCGCTTGCCATTCGCATCGAAGATCAGCCGGACGATCGCTCGGTTCGCCGTCGGTGACAGGGCTGGCGCCACAGCACCAACGTCGTTCCAGCGCGGTGCGGAGCGGTAGAGGGCGAACGCCATCGCGTCGAGGATCGTGCTCTTGCCGCTGCCGGTTGGGCCGACCAAGGCGAAGAAATCGGTGTCACGAAAGTCGATGACGGCCTTGTTCTTGTACGAGGTGAAGCCGTCGATTTCCAACAGAACCGGGCGCATCAGTTGCCTCCGGCTGCAGTGAGGTCGTCGTGGAGTTGATCGAACAGTGCGGTGAGCCGTGCGTCCGCGATGCCGCGCTCGTTGCAGTACTCGGCGAACAGTTCGGCGGGTGAGCGGTCGGCGCGGATGTCGACTGTGGGCGCCGAAATACGTTGAGCGAACTCCTCGTCGATGCGGATTTCCAGGGCGTTGGGCAACAGATCCTGCACTTCGTCCCGGAGGCCGGCGCGGGCGTGTTCGCGAACGTAGACGCGCAGGTAGTCGTCGCCGAAGTCCTGATCGGCAAGTTCGGCAACGGTGCCGTGGACAGTCCGAAGCTTCCGGCCCGTGGTGATGGGGACGTCGGTGGTGGACGCGGGTGCCGACGGCGATGCCTCGACGAGCAGAACCACGTTGTCGTTCTCCTGCTCGCCGAAGTCGACCGCAATCGGGGAGCCGCTGTAGTGGACCGGGCAGGCCGCGGGAAGGCTCTGCCTCCGGTGCAGGTGACCGAGCGCCACATAGTGCGGCTCGGAGCCGAAAGCGGTTGCTGGGACGTGATATTCGAAGATCGACTGGGCTGCCCGCTCACCGCCGCCGAATGCCGCATTGGTGACCGTGAGGTGGGCCATGATGATGTTCACGGCGTTCGGCGTGAAGCCGGTTTTGAGGTCGGCGAGCACGTCGCGGACCTGCTGTTCATACGCGCCGGAGTGTTCGGCCGGAGTGTTGTTCAGCAGTTCGGCGGCCTTGACGGCGTACCGCTGGGACAGGAACGGAATGACGCCGACGTTGACGAGTTCACCTGTGCTGCGCGCGGTGAATGAGACGACTCCACCTTTCGCCGCGGGCCGGAACGAGCCGAGGATGTGGATGCCGACCGCGCTCATGAGCGGTCGGAAGACTTCGAAAAGCCCAGCGTGATCGTGATTTCCGGACATCGTGATCACTTCGGCGCCGGTGTTCTTGAGTGCCATGAGCGCCTGGACGACGAGCTTCTGCGCCTCGGCAGACGGCGCTGACGTCTCGAAGAGGTCGCCGGCGATGAGGACCGCGTCGACCGTGTTCTCCCGCGCTATCTGCACGATTTCCCGCAGTACTTCGCGATGTTCCTCGAGGCGACTACGACCCTTGAGCGTTTTGCCGACATGCCAGTCGGACGTGTGGAGGAACTTCATCGGTCAGAATCCAGGGTCGTCGTCATCGGCGATGGGAATGCGTGTGTACGCGCGGCTCGCGTCAGAGGTGCCGGTGTCCGGAACTTCAGACGCTCGTGTTGCCCACGCGGGGAAGGGGAATTCGACCGCGAGCGGGACCGGGATCTCGGGCTGGCTCACGAACATCGTGCCGGGTTTGGCGATCGTGGCGCGCAGCCGTTGACCGGGTGGCAGGAATCCGTACTCGGCGCGTGACGCTTCGGCCGAGTCAAGCCGCCCGACGATCTTGATCGAGCTGTTCGAAATGATTCGACGCTCGACTTCGCTCGCTGTCTGTTGTGCGCCGATCAGGATGATTCCGAGCGATCGGCCGCGCTCGGCGATATCGAGCAGGACGTCCTTGATCGGGCTCGCGCCTTCGCGCGGCGCGTACTTGTTGAGCTCGTCGATCATGGTGAAAAGCAGGCTGCCCGGGCCGGCGGCTTCCTTCCGCGCAGTCTCGTGCGCGAGGACGACGCCGACGACGAATCGTTGCGCGCGTTCGACGAGATTGTGCAGGTCGACGACGGTCACCTGCTGGCCGTCGGTGCTGATCCGACGTTCCGGGCGGTCGGGCAGGTCGCCGCGGATGATGTCGTTGAGCGCGCGGACCGAGGATCGAATGCGGCGGACGAAGGCGTTCGCGGTCCCGGCGCCGATCGCCGGACCGGCCCAGTCGTGAATCGTCTCCGGGTCGGTGAGTCGTTCCGAGATGAGATCTACGAGCGCCGAGTACGTGCGGCATGCTTGGCCTTCGATAGAAATCCCGCCGTCACCGATCGCGACCGCTTCGCGTTTGAGCAGTGCGGTGACGTTGTGAACGACCATCGTGTACTGCGCGCGATCGTCTTCGGCGTCGGCGAAGACGTAGGGAAGTAGCTGGTCGCGGCAGAATTCCTGCAACGTCCACCAGAACGGCCGGATGCCCTGCGCGCGGCTGGTGACGTTGGGCTTGCCAGTGAGATCGCCCGGGAACGGCGGGGCATGGAAGGCGGTGCTTTTGAACTGTTCCGCGGGGAGGCCGAGTTTGGCGTACTGATCCCGCAGGTCCGCACCCTCCGGTCCGTCGAGGCGCTTGTTCGGCAGATCGAGAAAGAGTAGGTCTTCGCCCTTGACGGAGAAGACGAGCGCCTTCGCGTTGTGCGCGTTGGCGAGAGCGTTCCCGCGGAAGATCGAGTGCAGCAGAAACAGCGCAAAGCTGGTCTTGGTGGCGACGCCGGAGACTCCGCTGATGGACGCGTGCGCGCCGCGGGTTCCGTCGAGAAACTCCATGTTGAGGTAGACGATCTCGCCGTCGCGCCCGGTGCCGACGGCGACCTGGCGTTCCATCTTGTCAAAGTAGAGGGCTTGCGCGCGTTCGTCGCCGGTTGCCCTGCGTACCGGTTCGCCCGGGCGCGGCGGGACATAGCACTCCGGCTCGACGCGCGTTGTGCTGATTTCCGCGATCTCTTGCACAGTCGCCGGCAGGACACCGTCCGCGATGAGGAAGACGTCTGACGCGAAGCTTGCGCCCTCGTGGCGGGAGCGGACCTCGGTCACGATGCCGCAGGTCATGACGGGGCCCTTGCCCGGGACTTCGCGCACAGTCGCCACGACATCATCGAGTTGGAGGTACTGGTCAGGTGCGATCGCGACGTGGAAGACCAGGGGAGTGGCGTCCTGGGTGCCGACGACCCGGCCTACTGAATCCACGTGCAACTCCCTGTTTCCGACGATTCAGAAAGACTACGACGGGGGTATGACATGCAGTCGGCGGCGGGGCGTTGCTGCCGTGAAGCTGGGTACCTTAAGGAATGGGTTTGTTCAGAGATTCGCACCAGCAATGACGGCAAACGAACCACGGGACGAACTCGGCGAACCAATCGGCGACGCACGCCTCAAACGCGAAATGGCTGATCTGGCGCGCAAGCACCTGTTCATTCGCGGCGGCGCGCAGGGCTGGCGGTACTGGCGCATGTCGAACGCCGCCGATGGTTCGCTGGCTGGTCTTGCACTCACGCGACCCGACGCCCGTGTCCGCATCGACCGCCGCAAGGTGTGGACGATGGTCCGCGGCCACCGGTTCTTCATTGCGAACTGGATTGCCACGCAGTACTTCTGGCGTGAAAGCGGCGAACCGATGTGGTCCTACGACGACATCGACAAAGGTGAGGCGCAGGGCCTTGCGTACGACGTGCCCACCACCCCGAAAGAGGACCTGAGCCGGATCTTGCGACCGGAGGCGGAATTCACGTTCGCGCAGATCAACAAATTCACCGTCGAGACGATCCTCGGGAAGGTCGTTGCTGCCGGACTGAAGGGCGTGCGGTAGGTCCTTTCCCGACCGCACGCACACCCCTCGGCGTACCGTCAGCTCAGGCCAGGAAAGGACATTTCGACCATGTCGCAGAAGCATTCTGAACAGCAACCTGCGACGCGCCGGCCGTGGCTTGGCTCGATCTTGCTGTCCGGCCTACTGCTCGTGAGCGCCTGCGGTTCTGGCACCGAGGCGAAGTCTGGTGACCTGCCCGCTGACGCGGAAGCCGCCGTGAACGTTCCGGAATATGCGCACGGATCGTGGCATTGGGACGCGGTTGAGCTCGGGTCAGGCAAGGCCGTCTACGCGAACAAGGAGAACGAAATCAACTTCCTCGGCTCAACCACGAAGCTGTTCACGACAGGGACGTACTTCGACGAGTTTGGCGCAGATTCGACGCTCGAGACGCCCGTGTATGCCGTCGGTGCACGGAACGGTGGGACGCTCGCGGGTGACCTCGTGCTGGTCGGCTCGGGCGACTTCATCCTTGGGAGCCGAGGCGTGCTCGACGGCAACCTCGAGTACGTCGATCCGGACGATCACGTCTATGCCTACGCAATTCCGACGGCTAAAACAGTCAAAGCCGACCCACTCGCCGGACTCGACAAGCTCGCCAAAGAGGTTGCCGCCAAGGGGATTACTTCCATCGATGGTGACGTGCTCGTCGACGACAAGCTCTGGGACCCCTTCCAGACCAAGGAAGGTGTCGTGACGTCGATCATGGTGAACGACAACCTTCTCGACATTTTGGTCAATCCCGGAGCAACAGCCGGCGATCCGGCCACGATGGTGACGCGCCCGCAGACCGGTTTCTTCGAGGTCGTCAACGAAGCCAAGACCAGCGCTTCTGGCAGCGATTCGACGGCGACAGCCGCTCTGGGCGCCGACAATCGCATCGTCATCAGCGGCAACGTCCCGATCGGCTCGAAGCAGCTTGACCTCGCCGTCTTCGCTCCAGACCCCGCGACGTACGCACGGGCCCTCTTCATCGAGGCACTTCAACGTGCCGGAGTTACCGTCACGGCTCCGCTCGGCAAGGCGACTGGCGCCCTCCCCGCGAACAGTGATTACACGCATGCCGACAAGGTCGCGTCGCTCACCTCGCCGCCGACCAGCATTCTGACGAAGCTCGTGCTGAAAATCAGCCACAACCGCGGCGCCGAAACGTTGCTCTGCCTCCTCGCGAAGAAGGCCGGTTCCCGTGACTGCGAAGACGGAATGACCACCATCATCTCGAAGTTCGCGAGAGCCAAGATCGATCCCGGCACCGTGATGATTTACGACGGCGAGGGCTCCGACCCATCTTCCGCCACCCCCGCCGCGATGGTCCGCTGGCTCACCTGGATACATGATCAGCCGTGGGGGAACGCGCTCAAACAAGGCCTTCCCGACATCAATCACGACGGAAAGATCCTGGTCAAGAGCGGCTTGAGTGCTCGCCCTGAACTTGGACCGATGCCGGCGATGTTTGTCGCTGCCGGGCAGGCTGGGTACCTCACCACCGCCAGCGGCAAAGAACTGGCGGTCGCGTTCTATGCCCTCAACGGCGCGTACCCCACCACGGCCGACGGCATCGCGAAATTCCCGGCCACGGCGAAGGTGCTTACCCAGATTCAGCGACACGATTGACGCCCATGCGCGAACGGGTCCACTATCGCCGCACACAGTCGGGGGTCGCTTTCGTCAAAGTAGCCGGCATTTCGTGTCAGTCTCCGCTGCACCTCGACAAAGCTGCGTCGGCTGAGCATTGCGGGTGGCCGCGCTATGGGACGTGGAACCGCGCCATGAATTCCGGCACGCTACGCCAACTATGCTTCGGCCATGGGTGAGCGGCACATTGCCGACGACGTTGTTCTTCTGTCGATCGTCGCTCGCCGCAAGGGGGCAGTGCGCCCCTCCGATTTCCATGTCGCCCTCGGGAACGCTCTGATGAGTGAGCTCGAACTCGATGGGCTTGTCACGATCGAGAAGCGCGGAGGCTTGGGGGCGAGGGGCTACACAGTCTCGAGCGACGCCTCGTCTGTGCGACGACCACAGGCACAGGCGCTCTCGGATCTTCGTGGCCAGCCAGTTCAGCAGTTTGAGGTCGTCAAGTTCGCGAGCCGCTGGACCCTGGAAGTTCTCACCGATCTTGAGGCGGCTGGACTTCTGGTGCGCAGGGACCGCTGCATGCGTCAACAGGAATGGAAGCTCGCCAACTTCGATCGAGTGGAGTCTGCACGGGCCCGTGTGACTCGGTTACTCGTCGACGGCGCGCCGCCGGAACTTGATGACGCCGTGATGCTTACGCACTTGGCACTCATCACGCGCCTGGAACGAGTTGTGCTGCGTCCTCCTCGTAGCGCCGCTTATCCCTTGGTCTGTGTCGATCCAAAGTGTCGATGCCGGAAGATCCCTATCCACCGCGTGCGGGACTTCGTTGAACACGCTAGGGACAGACATCGTCACGATCTACCGTTCGCCGCGAGGAACTTTCCGGACCACTCCTTGAAGCCCGCTGATTTTCTCCCCCAGAACTGGAACCTGAGCTGCTAGTAGGCGTAACCCACCACACGGTTGCGTGGCCTTAACGCTTCGTGGATTTGCGGGGCTTGGGCAGCGGCAGTGCGTCTGCGGTGCGCTGAAGCAGTGCGCAGATCCATTCGGTGTCGGCGATGCGCTCGTCTGGGACGATCCAGTGGTCTTTGGCGCTCGGGTATGGAGGGCCTGCGGCGAGTCCGGTGGTGAGATCGGACTGTCCCTCTACAGGCTTTATATACAGGGTGTTGTCGCAGATCATCGCCACGAACTTGTCGCTGCAGTACAGGCCATATTCGCCGAACATCGCGCGGGTGCGGGCCTCGACGAGAGTCAGATTGCTCATGATCTCATCGACGCGCGCGCGGGAAGTGGCCACAAATTGACCTTACTTGTGGCTCACCTTTCCGCCCTTCCGCCTGATATCCGGCCGAATAGCCGGCCGACGAGGGGCTATTTGAAAGCCGAGTTAGCGGGCGGCCCGATCCGCAAAGGCCGGGACCCACGCGGTCGCTGCCACGATGGTGGTCACGCCGTCTGCTGGGCCAGCAGGCACCCACCAGCGCCAACCGATCGGGGCGATGGGAAGTGCGGGATCGGGTCGCCAGCCGGCTTCGGGGACGAAGCGAACAGGCGCGGGCGGCCAACCAGGTGGTGGGTTGAATCGCCAGAAGCTCGTCGCGTCGCGAACGTTCGTCGCCGACTCTACGGTCCGGTTGCTTCGGACCAACGTCACCACGAGGTAGGTGAGTCCTGCGCATAAAGCGAGTCCATACAAAGTCGCGAATGGGTCCTTCACCGGTAACTCCTCGCTCGAGGAGTCTTCCTCGGGTTCCTGGAGTTATGCCGTTCACCGGCGTCGATACGTTGCGGATCCACGATGTTCTGAGATCGATGGCACAGGATCGGGTCACATTCCTACCCCTTTGTTACCGCGCCTTCCGCTAGGTCGGGCTCATTCCCGAAAAGGCACAGCCGCTCGTCCTAAGACACGCGGCAAACCGACATCCGCACCAAGTCGGCGAACTGCGCGACCATTAAGTGCATGCACCTGCAGGAAATCGTCGCGTCAAGCACGTGGACCGAGACCATCGCCGAGCAGGTCGCAGACCGTGCCGCGTTGCATCAGACTCGCGTGATGTTCACGTGCGATGAGGTGTCCGTCCATGCTCCGGTGCTCCCGTATGCGTGGGACCGCCTGCACGTTCGTCAGGGTTCGAAGGTTCTGGTGACCACCGAGGGTGGCGCCGAGACATCGCAGCTGACGGCACTCTCAGACGTCGTCGACTACATCGCCACGCTGTGATGGCGAGGTAGCGGGAAGCTAGTTCCCTGCGGCGAGCACGACGTCCCGACAGATCTGTGCATGTCCGACGTGTTGCGCGAGTTCCCGCAGGATGTGCGTGAGCACGTACTCCGGCGTGACAGTGGTTGTGTCGGCGCGTGTCGTTCCGGCTGCGCCCCGGTTGAGAATGCCGGTCGTCCGGGCGTTCGCCGCCCATCGCGGCAGTTGGGTACGGGTGTTGGTGAGCACCGCGCGGGCCTCGGCGACGGTGCCTGTGGCGCGGAACTCGGCGTCACGGTCGCGTGGGATTACCTCGCCTGACACGAAGGACCCGCCCCAGAATCCGATCGCACCCCCGATGTGAATCGTGAGGGCGTACACAGAATTGATTCCGGGAACGCCAGCGGGCACCGCATTGACGAATTCGTCGCCGCAGTCATCGAGTACTCCATCGAGCGTGTCGAACAGCTCGTTCGTCACCTTGAGAAACGCCTCAAGGACAGCATCCGTCATCGGGAATCCCGTTCGTAGACAAAAGAAGTGATCAACTCAATGTAGCCGGACAAGACGTCCAGCCCGGTGGCCCGAATCAGGGCCACCCTCCGCAAGCGTGCGAAGGGCGGTCCCAAAACGGCCGCTACCCGTGGAACTTTCCCGGTCGCGGTTGCAACTTCGGAGCGGCGTAGCCCGGTTCCCACGGGAATCTGCCCTTGAGGTCGTCGTAGCTGAGCTGCAGGACCGGCACCGACGCATCGCGGGGCCGCCGGTAGTGGCGGTTTGCCCCGAACACGATGTCCCCGGGGTTGGGAACCTCCTCGGGGATGATTCGATGACGCCAGCCCTTGAAGGTGATGAGCTGGCCAGGAATGAGGTCCTCACCGGCTCGGATTCACTTGCCGAGATCGTTGAGCACGCTGTGCGACGTCGACCATCCCGCTCCGAGAATGAGCAACTCGGGGTGGCCCATGCCGAACAGGCCGATGGTGTACGCGAATGGAACCTCCGAAGGTTTGCAATCGCAACCAGGCGTCGAGCAGACGCCGAAGCCGATCAACTCGACTGCCCAGCCGTGCTTGCGGATTATGCCGGAGACTCGCGCGTCTTCCTGATCGAGCCATGCTTGTTGTTGCAACCGGTTCATCTCCACTCCCGCCTATTCGAACGTGTGTTCGGACAATACAACGGGGTGCCGACAAGTCGGGATCGGCCTGCAGGGGCCGGTCGATGACCACCGTCACAGCTGATCTCCCTCCTCCGGGGGAGGGCGACCCCGAAATCCGGACATACCTTGGAAAGCGAACTGTCCGATCGTGAGGGTGTGGAAAGGGAGGCATGCGTCCAGCCACTGCTTTGCGGCGTTATGTCGATCCGGTTCATGCCTGCATCGTCACCGTGACGGGACTGCTTCTCCTGTCGCTCATCAGTGCCGGCTTCGTCCTGTGGAAACCGCTGGGTTTCGTGGCGCTTGTTCTCGCCGCGGCCATCGCGGCACCGCTGCATCGATTAACGGCCACCTGCCTGCGGAGACGGCTGTACCTAACGATCGCCGGAATTGCCGCTGTTGCGTCCGTGCCGTTCGCGATGGCGTTTCTCCATACGGATCTGCGGGCGCTCGCCGCCACCGCGACAGCCAGCGCACAGTGGCAGGGCCCGGATACCAACACCGAAGTACTGCACAGTCTCTACGGCACGAGTCCGTCGTGGCCGAGTTACGGGCCGTGCCAGCGACTTCAGAACGCAACCAGTCGTGACCTCGCCAACGGTTGTTACTCGGCCGTCGGCTACCTGCGTTCGTGGCAGATCCCTGCCGCAATTCCGATGTTGTTCTGCCTGACCGGCCTGTACTGCGGGATTCCGCTGTTCGTCGCACGGCATCTCAACCAGAGCCCCGAATAGATCGAGGAACCATGTCCTTCTCATACTTTCTGGCCCGGGTCGGCGGTGCTCGCATCGACATTCTCCGCAAGCTTCCCGGTTCGGTAGCGCAGCAGGCGGCGATGGGTGCGGTCATCCTCACTACCGCGGTATTCGCCGCGGCGTCGGCCGCTTACGCCTTGTCGGTCGTGCACTTCGCTTCAATCTGGTGGTGCGTGCTCGCGGGACTTCTCTGGGGATTGGCCATTCTCAACCTGGACCGACTCCTGGTTCTGGGCCTGGCGAACGAAAGCGGCCTGAAGCGCAACCTCGGGCTCGCCGCTCCTCGAGTGGTTCTCGCGCTCATCATCGGCGTCGTGATCTCGACGCCGCTCATGCTCAAGATCTTCGAGCCGGAGATCAACGCGCAGATGATGAAGAACAACATTGCAGCGCTTGAGCAGAGCATCGCACCGCTCAACACCGGGCCGCTGCAGGAGAAGCTGACCGAGCGTGAGAGGGAGATGCGCCGCCTGCAGGACATGATCGCTGCCGGTCCCACCGCGGACGCGCGCTTCCTGCCCGAGGTCCAAGACATCGACAAGCAGATGGCGACCAAGCAGCAAGAAATCGACAAGGCCAAAGCCGACTACGACAAGGCGCAGGCCGAGTACATCGCAGAATCCGATGGGACCGGCGGCACCGGCGTCGTCGGATGTGCCGACGAGTGCGTTCGAAAGCAACAGGTAGCCGACGAGCGCCGCGCCATCTGGCAACAGAAGCAGTCCGAGTTGCAAGCGTTGAAGGACCAGCGAGCGACCTACGCGACGACCAACCGGGCGACACTCCTGGCTGCGAGCGCGAAGGCGATCGAGGACGCCAAGCGCGATCTCCCGCAGGTGACGAAGACCGTTGACAGTCTCCGCGATGCGGTTTCGTACGCGCAGAACGGAACGATCAACTCACTACAGGAGAACACCGGAATCATCGCGCGGCTCAAGGCGCTCAGCGACGTCACTGCCGGCAACTTCCTTGCGTTGATGGCGCGAATCGCGGTCGCGCTGCTGTTTATCGCCATCGAGTTGCTGCCCGTGCTGTTCAAGGTCATGCAGAACCTGGGCAAACGGACGCCGTATCAACAGGTTTCCGAGACGTTCGACGAGCACGAGGTGGCGCGAGCTCAGGCGGATGCAAGCGCGCAGACTGCAATGGCAGATTCGGAACGAGAAGCGGAAGTTCAGAGTCACGCCCATGAACTTCGAGGACGCCTGCAGTGGATCGATTCGGCCCACGTGACCAGTGCTGCGCCCGGACATACCGGACCCGGTCACCGCGGTCCCGGGCACAGTCGGCCGGGGGATACGGTTCCGCTGCACCGCTTGCCGAATCAGGTTGAGTGATGAACGTCAGTCATGGTTCCGGCGGACGTTCGGGTTCGTCTCCGACGTTCGCAGTTGAGGACACGATGTCCCAATGAACAATCAGCGGCTTGAGGCGCTCTTAGACCTTGTGGAACTACGGGTACCGCTCGACGAGGCGATACCGCAGCTCAACGAGTTCGCCTGGGACTCAGAACATCCGATCGTTCTGTTGACGATTGAGCATCTGAGTTCTGTAATCGATCGGTTTCTGACTGGTGGACTAAGTCCGGCCGATTGCGCGCTTTGGGCTGATGCGGTTGAAGTCCGCGATGGCATCGGCCGTCAGGCCGGGGTAGAACAGCTGCTGAACGACTTCTTGTTTGAGGTATCTGCTCCTGAAATCAACGGTCCGCTTACCTCCGAACGGGCCAGGGAGTGGCAGTCCGTATTCGCGAAGTCTCGATAACCGCGCTCTCAGCTACCCTTCGCGAGAACCGGGATCGCAGTTGTAGAGGGCGAGATATGCGTCCCGCACCTTGGTTCGTAAAGTCGCGGTGTCCATGCCGCCCGCTCGCTCCCGAAGATCCGGGTCATCCACGTATTCGTCTACGTCGTAGAAGATCTCGTTGATGATGTCGAGTTCGGGAGACCCCGGCTGGCGCCTGTGCCCTCGCCACTGGCTGAGGAAATCGGTTTCGAATTCCTGCCCCGAGATCTCGTGCCGAATAAACCGTCGAAGGATCGGCTCGTAATTTGCGAGCATGACTGCGACGTCCTGACTCATCGTCGATGTTTCTTTTTTGGGGACACCAGGTCGGACGCAGGGAAGGAATCTCATCAGTTCCAACCGGCTTCCCCGCGATATCCGAGGAAATAATCGCAATCGCGCCTTTGGGTAAACGGCTCATCGATGAACGGGATCAGCAACGCGACCGACCCATCAGGCACAGGATTTTCGCGTGCCCAGACGGGCGGATGGTATCCCCAGTATTCGACGATGCGTTCTACGGTTTCGTCGGTGATGCCGCGGACCTCGTAACTCTCGATCAGGTAGATGCCGTCTTTCGGGTAGGCCTCAAGCTCCCACATGTGTGCGATTCCTCCTTTCGGTCTTGGATCCCGGTCAATCCCGGTTGGGCGGCGCGCTATAGCCCAGGTAGTACTTGCAGTCGGACCGCTGTGAACGGCTCGTCAAGGAACGGGACAACCATTGCGACCGATTGATATAGGACCGGATTCTCCGTGCCCAGACGGGTGGATGGTCTCCCCAGTATTCGACGATGCGTTCTACAGTTTCGTCGGTAATGCCGCGGACCTCGCAGCTGGCAATCAGAAAGCCTCCCTCCTTGGGCAGGCCTCAAGCTCCCACATAGTTGCGTTTCCTTTCTGGATTAATCCGCGGCTGATTCCCCGCGATATCCCAGGAAATATTTCCAATCGGGCCTTTGGGCAAACGGCTCGTCGATGAACGGGGTCAGCAACGCGACCGACCCATCCGGCACAGGATTTTCGCGTGCCCAGACGGGCGGATGTTCTCCCCAGTATTCGACGACGCGTTGGACGGTTTCGTCGGTGATGCCGTGCACGGCGTATTTTGCAACCCTGAATGGTCCGTACCGTTTTTCATCCTTTGGGAATGCGCTGAGCATCCACATTGATCTGCCCTTTCTCTTGGGGTCTAGAACCCGTCTGGCTTGCGTCCGGCCTTGGCCGCTTTCAATTGCCGACCGGTGATCGGGTCGAACTCACCGAGGTGGACACCACGTTTCGTGTACTTCTCGACGGCTCCGCTCTTGCGATCCCATTCGAGGATCTTGCCGTCTTCGTCGATCCATCGAGTCCGGTAGTGCGGTCCGACAGACGGGACATTCCGTGCATTTGGAAATGCCTCCAGCTCATCCGGCGCGTGAACATAGTCGTGCGTCCGCCCACGCCCCGTCGCCACCGCCTCGAATACCGTCGGCTCGGCATCAAGCAACGGCTGGATCTGGGTGACCGCACCCGCGATGGCGACACCGATCCCAGCCGCTGCCGCAGCCGAGGCGATGGCGGCACCATCGAGGACCGCGAGGACACCAGCGACGGCGCCTCCCGTGGCTGCAGCGACTCCGGACTCGATCGCCGCAGTAGCGAATCCGGCCGAGAGCAGCGCAGTTCCAACGCCCACGATGACCGCGGCAGCGACAGCTGCGGCAAGGATCTTCTCGATGTCGCGGTGAGCTTGTTCGATGTCCCAAGCCCAGTCCCGACAGTTCCGCGCGAGCTCTTCGAATCGCGTCGCCAGGATGTCTGCCAGCTCGAACGAGATGTCGACTTGATCGAGGATCTGAGGAATCTCTGGACTGTCGAGCGATTCGAGCTCCGCGCGTGCGGGACCCGCGTCGTCAGCCGCCTGCCGAAGTCCTTGCGCGGCATTGCCCCACGCGTCGCTGAGTTTGCGGAGCTCGGCGGGGTCGCCGTTCGGCCACGTCAGATCTTTAGCCACCGTCGTGATAGCGCTCCAGCCGAACGGTATTGGCGTATCGCCTCCATATGCTCCGCGGAAGCGGGGGATGGCGAAACCTTCGATCGACACCGGCGGTTCAAGTGCCGCCTGCGGCGGACTCGAGGCCAATCGGTTGGCATTGGTGTGATTGACCGAGGTGAAAGCAAGCAGATCGTGAAGCTTGCCGAATCCATTCACGAGATCGGTCGCAGCTTTGATCGCCGAGGCAGCGGCCGGGTCGTAGTTGGTCGTCCACTTGTGGGCGTACGGATCGGTCCCCGCGCAGCCCCAATGTGCGTCGAGCGCGCGAGCCAAATCCCGCACGGCCTTCTGCGCACGATCGTGTGCCGTCTTGTTCATCTCGGCTGCGGAATCGAACACGGCAGTGTCGACTGTGAGCGGTTGCGTCACGGCCACATCCGTCGGTTGTGCTCGGCATTGTGGCTGTACGCGTCCCGCGCCGCTGCGACCGCATTGCGAAGGTCATCGAGTGCTGAGCGCATTATCGACATCGACCGGTGCCACGTCTGAGCGTTCTCGCGGTGCTGCTCGGCGCTATTTCCCAGCCAATCGACATGGAGATCGTCGACGGCTCGCTCAACCTCCGACACGCGCTTTTCGATCGCGTTGCCGATATCCACTGCCGTGCTGACGAGCGATTCCAGGCTTGGAAGGTTGGCCGAATACGCGGTCATGCGAGAGCGCCGGCAAACGCGTCATCGGCAGCGGAGAATTCAGCTGCAGAGTGGGCGAGAAGTTGCGCGTCGTAGCTGAGGGCGCACACGAGTTTTCGTGCCGCGTCTGACCAGTCTCTCCACGCCTCGACGTGTGTGGCGGACGCGTCGCCCGTCCAGTGCGAACTCATCACCGTTTCGGCGTTCGCGTGCAACGAGCGAACGTCGTTGATCAGGTCTGCGGCGATCTCGCGCAATTGATTTGCCGCCGTTCGCAATTCCTGTGGTTTTGCCTGCATCGAAAGCCTCCTTCGCGGGGTTTGACGCAGACGGCGGTCGAACGGTTCCGCTTTCACACGGCAAATCTGCGAAAGCTGCCGTGCCAAGTGCCGGGCGCGCGAACTTGTCAGTACCCTCCCCGAGACTCTTCGGCATGGGAGTCAACAACCGTCAGCGCCGGGCGGAGAAGGCGCGCAAGGCACGGAAGCAGCAGACCACACAGAACGGACCTCGGAACCGCCACGACGAGTCGTGGAGCGCGCACGAGTTGGCCAGTCTCGCACTGCGCCACCTCGCGCTGCAGCGAGCCGGCGGCAACACCTTGATAAGCGACGCCGACGCGCAGTTTGCTCGGTACGCGGACCACCATCAACAGCGTGCGTTCGACGATCAGATCGTGTCCGGAGTGCGCGCTTCGATCGCGCGCGGCTGGACGCCGCTCGACCTGCATGAGGTGAGTCGGCGCCGATTCTCTGCGCCGGTCGTCGAGTT
Organism: Smaragdicoccus niigatensis DSM 44881 = NBRC 103563; assembly: GCF_000380645.1. Lineage (GTDB taxonomy): Bacteria > Actinomycetota > Actinomycetes > Mycobacteriales > Mycobacteriaceae > Smaragdicoccus > Smaragdicoccus niigatensis. The sequence goes on along the minus strand of NZ_AQXZ01000019.1, from coordinate 420,309 downwards.
CGTCATGTGTGTCGTCGCACGCGAGAGCGCCGGTCGAGGTGCGGTCCACCCAGACTGGTCCGCTCAGCTGTCGACGTTGAGCACAACGCACGACAACGGGACGCAGGCGTGGGCGGCGCGGACGCGGCTTGCCTGGAACGACGCGCGCGATCAACTCATCGACCTACTGGTCGTGTTGTTCTCCTTGCCGGCGCTCGCCTTCGTACTGCCGGCTCCAGGCGCGTCGACGGCTGAAGTGGTCGACACGATCTCAGACATTGATGATCGAGTGCTGCGAAAGGTGCGAGCGCTGCTGGTCAAGGCCGAGTCCACGGAGTTCGAAGATGAGGCCGAAGCGCTCACCGCGAAGGCGCAGCAGCTGATCACGACGCATTCGATCGATCATGTGCTCGCTGCGCAGACCCGGACTACCCGCAGCCGCCCCATCGTCCGTCGCTTGTGGCTCGACGCCCCGTACCTCGTTCCGAAAGCGTTGCTCGTCAATGCGGTTGCAGGCAGCAACAACTGCAGTTGCGTGCTGTCCAAGGAGTGGGGGTTCGTGACGCTGGTCGGTCACCGTGCGGACCTGGCCGCCACCGAATTGCTCGCGACATCCCTGCTCGTTCAAGCCACTCGAGCCATGACTGCGGCTGGATCACATGCCACACGCCACGGCACTTCACGCACGCGCTCGTACCGGCAGTCGTTCCTTGTGGCCTATGCGGAGCGTATCGGTGAGCGGCTCAGCGAGGCGAGCGCGCAAACCACGACCCAGGCTGATGCAGAGCACGGTGGCGCATTGCTTCCGGTGCTTGCCGCACGTGCAGAGGAGGTGCGGGTAGCGGCGAGCGCGATATTCCCGGAACTCACGCAGACCGCAGTCCGGGCGGGGGATAGCGCCGGTTGGGGTGCCGGTCGTGCAGCTGCCGACCTTGCACAGTTGGACACGAGGGGCGTTCTCGACGAACGCGCGAGCTGAAATCGTGGGGCTGCGGCAATTCCGCAGCCCCCATCAGCCGCCCTCACGTCCATCGATGTTCCGTCCCTGCTAATCGAGACCTCGACACACGGCTCTCCCGACCTATCGTGGAGGGAGGAGCGAGGAGAACATCATGGAGGTTGTCGGAACGGTCGTATTCGCCGCAATGGCGGTCGTCGCTATCGGGGCTGTCGTCGTTGGACTCGGATCGATTCCGGAAATTCGCGAGCGTCTGCGTACACGGAGACGCTAAGAGAACACTCGCGCCGCCCAACGGAACTTTTTCGCTTGCCCGCGCGTCCAACCAGCCGAAAGAATTCGGCGCCGGAGGGGCAAGGTCAAATGAGTGACGTCAGGGTGTTCATCACGAAGCATTCGACCGATTGGCATCGCGAGATCGCCGACAGCAACACGGTATTGCAAACCCAGGTTGGGTCGGGTCTGCATGGAGTCACCGTGAAAGAAGCCGATGACCGCGATGAAATGGGTATCGCAATCGAGCCGCCCGAGGTGGCACTCCGCTGCAACCCGAAGGCATTCGAGCAGTACGAGTACCGATCACAGCCAGTCGGAGTCCGCAGCGGCCCTGGTGATCTCGATCTTGTGGTCTATTCGCTCCGCAAGTACATCCGCCTCGCATCCGCGGGCAATCCGACGGTTCTCATGCCTCTGTTCGCGCCCGATACGGAGATCGTCCGGATTGCCGAACCAGGATTCGACCTCCGGGCGAATCGGTTGATGCTGTTGTCGAAGAAGGCGGGGCTGCGGTTCCTCGGCTACCTGAACTCGCAGCGCCGGCATCTTTCTGGGGAATCCGCGCCGCGACTGAACCGTCCGGAGTTGATCGAGAAGTACGGCCTAGACACGAAGTACGCGTACCACTCAATGCGGATCGCCATCCAAGGCATCGAGCTGATGGAATCGGCGACGATCGAGCTGCCCATGCGACCGGATCTCCGCGGGCACTTGCGGGACGTCCGCCTCGGCAAGTTCACGCTCGCCGAATGTCTGGACGAGATCGCGGATCTGTCGGCACGGCTTACGGCGGCGACCGCACAGTCGGACCTTCCGGAAGCGACCGACGATCGGGTGATCAACACGTGGCTCGCGCAGACCTATCGTGCCTGGTGGGAGAGGGGATAGCGGACCTAATCCCGCGCTTCCCGATGCGTCACCGGGTGCTGACTCAGGATCGACAGCCGGTTGAACGCGTTGATGATCGACGCGGCATAGACGAGTACGGCCAACTGGTCGTCATTGAGCTGACCGCGGATCCGGTCGTAGTCCGCATCCTCGAGGTGATCGGTAGCCACGTTCGTGACAGCTTCGGCGATCTCGAGCGCGGCCCGGTCAATAGGCTCAAAAACTTCGGTCTCCCGCCATGCAGGCAGGACGCCCAGTTGTTGAGCGGTCACGCCTTCCTTCACCGCGAGCCGGGTGTGCAGGTCGAGGCAGAACGCACATCCGTTGATCTGCGATGCACGCACATTGATCAGTTCCAGCGTCGCGCGAGTGATTCCAGCCTCGACCGCCTGGGCCCGGCATTCGATGGCCGCAGCACCCAGCGCCTTGTAGATGGACGGCTTCTGCTTGTCGACGTAAACCCGACGTTCGCTCACCACTCGGACGCTACCCGGCAGATAGGCCGTGTCTGGCAAAATCCCATCCGGCCGGATTTGCCAGACACGACCTAGTCCGAGTCAGCCTTCTTCGGTTCGGTAGATCGCGACAACCCATGCATCAAGCCCTTGAGACTGCCAACTCCCTTCGCCCAACCCTTGGACGCAGTGTGAACGACGTCGACCTCTGGGATCAGGTCGCCGAGGCCGACGGTCGCGCCAACCTCGTGCAGGACCCGGTTCAATGTGCGTTGCGAGTCCTCCAACAAAGAGTTCACCGTCTGCAGCGACGGCCGCTGCTCGACCACTTGGGCCGGGAGCTTCGCGACCAAACCGACCAGGCTCGCGGTGGCTGACCGTGCGAGGAACCCCTCTCGATGTTCCTCGACCAAGTCGGCGGCTCGTTCGGTGTCACCCGCCGCGAGTGCGTGATCGACAGCTTCTTTGAGCAGTCCGTTGTCGGCGAACCACAGCGACGCCAGCTTGTGAAGTTGGATCTCGCGCTGCGGGTCTCGGGTGTGCAGGCGCCGAACCAGATACTCGCGGAACATGTTCTGGAAGCGCATCCACTCCCAGTCGTCATCGGTGCGACTGAGGAACAGTTCCCGGTGCTCGATTTCGTCGAGCACGGTCTGACCGTTGCCCGCTCCGGTCAACCGTGCGGCGAGGTCACCGCAGGTGCGTTCGGTGACGGCGATCGCCAGCATGCGATCGAGCAGATCCGGATTGAGCGAGTCGAGGACATTCTCGACGAGGTACTCCTCGAGAGCTTGATGGTCTGCGCCGAGCCGTCGCGTAATCCCCGCGGGCATGCGATGGGACAGCGACGCCAGCTGCAGCGCGGCGATCCAGCCCTCGGTCGACTGCAGAAGATCAGCGACATCGTTCTCATCGACTCCGCGCTCGGTAAGGAACGCGCGGGACTCCGTCTCGTCGAATCGCAGTGCCTCCGAATCGATTTCGATCAGCTCGTCACGTACCCGAAGGCGTCCCAGTGGCAATCCGCCGTGGGACCTGCTCGACACGATGACCCGCAGGTGGTGACAGCCGTCATCGAGGATCATGGCCATCGCGGCGATCGTCTGCGGGTCTTCGATGCGATGCCAGTCGTCGACGACGAGCACGAGATCCGTCCCCGTTTCGTGGATCTCGTTCAAGAGCACATTCAAAACACTGCGCACCGCGCGGGCGCCGCCAGATTCCAGCAGTTCGACCATTCCGTAGCCGACGCCTGGGCGGACGTTTCGGATTGCGTCGAGCACGTGCGACACGAACCAGACCACATTGTTGTCATCGGCGTCGACGCTGAGCCAGGCGACCGCAACGTCATCGGAAACAAGTTCGGTGCGCCACTGCGCAGCGAGTGTGCTCTTTCCGAAGCCGGCCGGCGCATGGATGAGGGCCAGGCGTCGACGACCTCCGGCACGCAGCATCTCGATCAACCGCGCACGTTCGACCAGCGCGTGCGCGGCCGCGGGCGGCCGGTACTTCGACCCCGCGACCGGAGGTGTCAGCGAACTGCGACGAGTCGTCGAGGTGTCCGCGTGCGATATCTGAGTGCCTGCGGGGATCGCCATGTCAGTCGGTGCAAGTCCGAGCGTGGCTTCGGCGGCTCGCAACTCCTCGCCGAATTCGGCGGCCGAAGCCGGACGGGCTGCCGGGTCCGGATTCATCACATGTTCGATCGCCGAACTCAGCGCCTCCGAAACGCCCCGGTCGCGAGGATTCGGAACGGGCTCGTTCACGATGCGCACGAACTGCGCGATGACCTTCTCGCCCTCTTTGCGTTCGAAAACCGCGTGCCCGGTCGCCAGACAGAACAAGACTGCGCCGAGGCTGTAGAGATCGGACTTCGCCGTCGGGGTTCGCCCGGTGAGCACCTCCGGCGCGGTGTACGCGGGTGATCCGGTGATGACGCCGGTCGCCGTCTCGAAGCCACCCTTGATGTGGGCGATGCCGAAGTCGGTCAGCTGCGGCTCGCCGAAGTCGTTGATGAGAATGTTCGCAGGCTTGACGTCACGATGCAGAATCCCCGCCTGATGCGCAGTTTCGAGCGCACCGGCGAGCTTCACGCCGATGGCCAGAACTTCCCGGTCCGACAGCGTGCCTTGCGCCCGCAACCTGGAGTCGAGTGCTCCGTTCGCGCAGTACGGCATGACGATGAACGGCTGACCGGACGCGGTGACTCCGGCTTGATGCACGTCGAGGATGTTCGGATGACCCGAGAGCCGGGCCATCGCCTGCTGCTCGCGCACGAACCGCTCGCGATCTTCATCGGCCGCAAGGTCTTCAAGCAGCAATTTCACCGCGACCGTGCGGCCCAGACCAGCCTCGACACAGCGGTACACGATGCCGAAACCGCCGTGACCGATAACCTCGGCATCCCGAAAACCCGCAGCCTCGAGCTGGGCGCCCACGCCGAGAGCGGCGTCGTGCTGGGTTGCGTCCTCCACCGTCGATCCCGCCTCTGTGTGTGTCGTTCGACTGTTGCGAACCTACCGATGTCTGCGGTGCACCGAGGGGGAAACTAGCCACGCATTCATTCGGACAGAAACTCGGCAGGAAAACGTCGTTGTCGTCGCCGTCAGCCGAAGATCGGGAACGTGCGGCGCTTGGCCAGGCGGTTCATGCCGTCCTGGATAGCTCCCTCGACGTCCTTGTAGACAGCATCGACGTAGGCCTGGTCGTTCGCTCGTTCGGGATCGTCATCGACATAGATCGGGTCGAGGATCTCGGTTCGGATCTTGGCCGGCAGCGGCAGGTGAGTCGGCAGCGTCTCAATCGTGAGACCGAAGGGAAAGCCGAGCATGATCGGGACCGTCACGCCGCGCAAAGACTTCTTGATTCCGAAGAGCCGGTCGAGCCCGTCCGCGATGAAGCGTCCTTCGGAAAGCACGAACACGGTGTCGTGCCCGCCGATTGTGGCCACCGGCACGATGGGCACGCCGGAACGGATAGCCTGCCGCACGAAGCCTTTTCGCCCGGCGAGGGTCGCAACATCACGCTTGCGCCAACTGCGCATCGCATCCTGCTCGCCACCCGGCCACACGATGACATCGTCTCCAGCCGCGAGCGCTCGAGTGACCGCCTCTCGGGAAGCGGGCAACACTCCGCTCGCGCGGAAGTAGTCGCCGAGAACTGGCGCTGCCATCAACAGGTCGTGCGCGGTCCCGTGCAAAGTCCGGCCGTTGTTGAAGTGGCGCTGCCACGCGACCACCAGGGTCCACGCATCCATCGTCAGCGCCCCGCCGGAGTGCACACCGACCAACAGTGACGGCTTGTCGGGCAGACGATCAAAACCGTCGATCTCCAGGCGGAAGTATTTGTCGCACAGCAGGTTCCAGACCGGCTGGGAGAACCGGGTGACGCGAGAACTCGGTCCCTGGAGGGCGCCCTCGATGGCTGCCTGGGACCGGCGTGCAATGAATCCGGCGAGTCCGCCGGGAGTCTTCTTGACTGGTTTGATTTCGGAAGTCGTTGTCATGGGTGTTGCCTCACTATTTGCTTGAAGTCAAGGGCGGTCCCTCATCGGCTCTGGTTCGGGTGCTCTCCACGGTGCCCGTTGCCCGACGTCGCGCGTTAGTGGTCCGACCACAAGCGACGCTGTGGTCCGGTTACCCGAATTTGCGTTGACGTCGCATATTGGCCGGTTTGGGATGCAGATCGACGCAGTCGTGGAGCAGAGTGAGGCAATGGCCGAGGACATCTCTGCTGAGGTTCGGCGACTCGCGGACGCTGCCGAGGCGTCAGTCGACGCACTCGTCACGAGCGCGGTGCGTGCAGTCTTCGAGCAGATTCCCGCCTTTGGCGAAGGGGCCACGTCAGAGTCGCGGCGCGCAGTCGAGGCCCACTCGGAGGCCATCGTGCGCGCGTTTCTAGGGAGACTGCGCGAGGGGATTCCGGTACGGCCCGTGGACGTGGCACTCACCCGGGGGCAGGCGTCACTGCTGCTGGGAATGGGTATTTCCCTCGGAGAACTGCTCCAGGGCTATCGCGTTGGACAACTCGCGCTATGGCGGGGATTGCGCGCGATCGCGGAGGCCGATCCCGAGATCGGCACCGCTGCAGTGCAGTTGGTGGAACCCGTCATGAACACGGCCGAGGCTGCCAGTGCCGCTGCCGCGGAAGCCTATCTCGATGCCCAGCAGACCCTGCTCGCAGAAAGTGATCGGGCACGTCGTGACTTGCTCGAAGATCTGCTGGCGCGGCGCGCGCCCTCCGCGGGAATACAGCAAGCGATGTTGCGGACCGCCGGACTCGAATCGAACACACGACTCGTCGTGTTGGCTGCGACGCCCGTCGATTCGTCCGAACAGCGGTTACTCGGCGAAGCGGCAACGGTTCTCGCCGGCGACCGCGCAGTCGGCGAGCAGGGGTTGACGGTCGTCCGCCATGCCGAGATCATCGCGGTACTTCCGGCCAGGCGTAAGCGCGTCTCCGCCATTGTTTCGGCAGTCGAGCAGGCTTGGACGCAGCTATCTGCTCGCGGCATTTACCTCGCAGTCGGGATCAGCACAGTGCGTGGGGGACTTGTCCAGATCCCGGAGGCCTACTCGGAGGCTTGTGTGGCTCGTGCCGGTGCCGGTCCGCGCGCGGGTGTGGTGGCGTTGCCCAGACTTTCGACGCTCGACTACTTGTTGCTGCGCGCCGACGACACTGCGCGCCAGATGATCAGGCCGCAGGTACGCAAGTTCGTCCAGGAGGACATCGACCGCGAAGGCGGGCTGGTCGAGACATTGATTGCCTATGCCGCGGCAGATCTCAACGCAAAGGTCGCAGCGACGCAGCTCCACGTGCACGTCAACACGGCTTACCATCGGCTCGAACGAATTGCCGAGAAGACCGGCTGCGACATCCGGCGCTTCGGCGATGTCTTCGAGCTGGTGCTCGCTGCCCGGCTCCTCGGGGTGCAGACCTCGCATGCCGAACCGCGGCGCAATGTGTGAATCGGCATCCGACACGACGATGGGGCACCGCCGCTTGGCAGTGCCCCATCGATCCGATCGCTAGCCGAGGTCACCCGCTGGGGTGCTGTGCGAGATCGACACGGTGTTGCTCGAAGTGTCCGGCTGGACGACCGGCGTGACGGGCTGGTCGTCGGGGGTGACGGGGTCGATGACGGGGTTGACCGGCTGCTCGTCCGGGGTAACCGGGTCAATGACGGGGTTGACCGGCTGCGGCGCGGGCACCGGGTTCAGGAGTCCGGGCATCAGGGTGTAGCTCGCCGACATGTTCGGGGCACCCTGGTCGACGGTGTTCTGGATGACCCAGTGACCCGGGTTCGAACCATCGACGCGCGTGCCGTCGGTGTCAGTCTGGCCGCGGTAGTTGTTGGCCATGAAGACCACCGAGGAACCGTCGTTGCCGTTGTAGGTGACGTCGACTCCGAATCCGCCCTTGTTCCACGTGGATGCGCTCACGGTTTCCGAGGCGCCGGGGGCCAACGACGACTGCGGCGAAACGATCCAGTCGCCGTACGGGTTGTCCGAGCCGGCCAGTGAAATCGTGCTGTCGGTGTTGTTCGTGATGGTCATCGCGATCGTGCCCGAGTAGTCGGGGAGAACCGGGTGAACCGGGGTGACGGGGTGCACCGGGGTAACTGGATGAACCGGGGTAACGGGCGTAACCGGAGTAACTGGGGTGACCGGCACAACGACGACCCGCGTCGAGGGTGCGGCTGCGGGGGTGACAACCGCCGGAGTCGTGGTGGTGACGGTGTGGACCGAGGCGCTGTGTGAAGGGCTGTCGGCAGAGTGAAGAGCAAAGCCAAGTGCGGCACCACCGATTCCGGCGAGAGCGGCTGCGGTGCTGGCGATGACGATTGTGCGGCGACGGTTGGTGGTGGTCATTTCGAACTCCTTTTAGCGGCTTAGGTCTTGCTTTGGTGTCTCAAGATTCCTTCGCCGAGCCCTTTCGCCGCGTCCGCCGACGGGACGCTCAGCCGGGGGAATCGCGTTCCCCCGATTGGGGGATGTGGGATTTGTCTGACACGCCCCTGGCGCCAAGTAGGCTGACCAATATGGGCCCCGACCTGCATCAGGCTGCCGGTGGCGCGGTCGTGTGGAGCGATCGGTACCTCGAATACTCGTGGACCCCTGAGCATCCGATGAATCCGGTTCGGCTGGATCTGACGATGCGGCTGGCTTCTGCACTCAACGTCCTCGAGGGCGTCGAGCTCCTCGATCCGGATCCGGCGGGGGACCAGGATCTCCTGCGGATTCACAGCTCCGCCTACGTCGAGATGGTCAAGCACGCACCGGCTCAGCCAGGTTCGCGAGCGGCCGCGATGTTCGGCCTGGGCAACGACGACAACCCGATTTTCGCGCGGATGCACGAGGCGAGTTCGGTGATCGTGGGCGGGACCTTGCGTGCGGCACAGGAGATCGCAGCCGGACGGGCCCGGCGGGCGGTCAGTATCGGTGGCGGAATGCATCATGCGATGCGCAACAATGCCTCGGGATTCTGCGTGTACAACGACGTGGCCGTGGCGATCACCTGGCTGCTGGAGCAGGGATTCGACCGGATCGCGTACATCGACGTCGACGTTCACCACGGGGACGGTGTCCAGCGTGCCTTCGAAGGCGATCCGCGGGTTCTGACGATTTCGATCCATCAGCATCCGGCGACGCTGTGGCCCGGCACCGGCTATCCCGGCGAGATCGGAACGGGCCGCGGCGAAGGTTCGGTGGTGAATCTCGCGTTGCAGCCTGGCACGACCGACCGGTACTGGCTACGCGGCTTTCACGCGGTGGTCCCGGGTGCCATCGCGGCGTTCCGGCCGCAGATCGTGGTCAGTCAGTGCGGCGTTGACTCGCACCGCGAAGATCCACTCGCCGACCTCGCGCTGACGGTCGACGGGCAGCGTGCCGCGTTCCGTGCGATGCGCGAACTGGCGGATACCTATGCCGAAGGTCGTTGGCTTGCCGTCGGTGGTGGCGGTTACGGACTCGTTCGGGTGGTGCCGCGTTCCTGGACGCACCTGCTTGCCGCCGCGCTCGATCGGGACCTCGACGTCAACACTCCGATTCCCGCCGAATGGCGTGATCATGTGCTCAGTCGGGTGCCGCATGCAGACGTTCCCGAGACCATGAGCGATGGCGGTGACGTCACCTTCCCGCGCTGGGACGGGCCCGGTGGGCGGCCGGATAGCGGTGTCGCCCAAGAGGACCGAGACTTCCACCGAGTCGACACCGCGGTGCTCGCGACGCGGCGCGCAGTGTTTCCTCTGCTCGGCCTCGATCCGGATGACCGTCGTGACTGAACAACCACCGTTTCCTGAACACTGGCTCGCTGACGTGCTCGCGTCCGACGGCGGGGTGGTGCACCTGCGCCCGATCACTCCCGACGATGCGGAGCGCCTCGTCGCCTTCCACTCGAGGCTGTCCGACGAGACGCGTTACCTGCGCTACTTCGGGCCCTATCCGACGTTGTCCGAGCAGGACGTGTACCGGGCGACGCACGTCGACCATCGCAATCGCGTAGCCCTCATTTCCCAGCTCGGCGACGACATCATCGCGGTGGGGCTGTACGAGGCGAACGCGGACGGCAGCGCGGAGGTCGCGTTCGTCGTCGCCGATGAACACCAAGGTCGAGGTCTGGGCTCGATCTTGCTCGAACATCTCGCGGGCGCGGCGGCGGAGAACGGAATCGACACGTTCGTCGCCGAAGTTCTCGCCCGAAACCGCGCGATGGTGAAGGTGTTCCTCGACGCCGGCTATCAAGTCACTCGAACCCTCGAGCAATCGGTGCTGCACCTCGAGTTCGCGATCGACCCGACCGAGGCGCTCCTGCAGGTGCGCAACTCACGGGAAAGCGCCTCCGAGGCGAGGAGCGTGCGAAATCTGTTGTCGCCGAGCTCGATTGCGGTGATCGGCGCGTCCGTCCGGCCCGAGAAGGTCGGTGGGGCGATCCTGGCCAACCTGCTCGCCGGCCAGTTCAACGGTCCCGTCTATCCGGTCAACGAACTGCGCCGGTCGGTCCAGGGAGTGCGCGCGTACCCGACCGTTCACGACATCCCCGACACCGTCGACCTGGCGATCATCGCGGTTCCTGCGGCCGACATCGATGCGGTCTTCGCCGACTGCCTGGCCAAAGGTGTGAAGGGCGTGGTGATCCTGTCGGCGGGGTTCGCCGAATCAGGCGAGCACGGTTTCGCCGCTCAACAGCGGCTCGCCCGGCAAGCACGGGTGAACGGGATGCGGCTCGTGGGACCGAATGCGCTGGGTATTGCGAACACGAATCCCGAGGTCGCTCTCAACGGCACGCTCGCCGCGGGGCTGCCGCGCCGCGGTCGCGCGGGCTTCTTCTGCCAATCGGGACCGCTCGGGTCGACGATCCTGCGCGAAGCCGCGGCCCGGGGGCTCGGGCTTTCGACGTTCGTTTCCGCAGGTAACCGCGCCGACGTCTCCGGCAACGATCTCATTCAATACTGGGACGCCGATTCCGACACCGACGTCGTGCTGCTCTACCTGGAGACTCTCGGAAATGCGCGGAAGTTCGCGCGGATCGCGAAGCGCCTCGCCCGGAACAAGCCGATCATTCTCGTCCGAAGCGGACGTCTTGGCCGGCCAGACCCTGCAGCATCAGCCATCGACGCGACAATCGCCGCCGACCTGTTCCGCCAGGCTGGCGTCATCGCGGTCGATTCGATCTCGGACTTGTTCGACTGCGCGACCCTCATGTGCCATCAGCCGCTGCCGGCCGGACGCCGCATTGCGGTCGTCGGGAACAGCGAGGCGCTCGCGTGGCCGGCGATCTTCGCCGCCGAATCCGGCGGACTCGAGGTGACCCGGACCGAGGTCCTCAGCCCGACCGCTGATGCCGACGCCTTCGACGCAGCGCTGCGCGAGATCGCCGCCGCGGCCGATGTGGACGCGGTCGTGGCGATCGTCGTCCCGCCTGTCCCGATTCCGATGGAGCAGTTCGCCGCCTCCTTACGCAGTGTTGCGGCCGTCGCCAGCAAGCCGATCGTGTCGACTTTCGCTGGCGAACAAGGCATTCCGGATCTGCTGGCAGTCCGAGACGACACCGGTGCGGCGATCGCGGGATCGGTGCCTTCGTACTCCGGTCCGGAACATGCGGTGCGTGCCATTCAGCGCGCCTGGGAGTACGCCCAGTGGCGTGCAGAGCCGGTATCGACCCCGATCCGGCCCAGCGGGATCGACTCCGCGCGCGCCGGAGCGATCCTCGCATCGAGGGCTCCCGGCTGGCTGTCCGATCGCGATGCCGCGGACCTGTTTGGCAGCTATGGCGTGCCCATCGTCGATTTCCGGGAGGTGGACAGCGCCGAGGCGGCCGAGTCTGCCGCCGACGAACTCGGTCTCCCGGTGGCGGTCAAAGCGACGGGGGAGGTGTGGCGTCATCGCCCCGACTTGCGCGGCGTGCGGCTGGACCTAGGCGGACCGGCCGGGGTTCGCCGCGCCTACGAGGATCTGGCCGAAGCGTCGGGGAACCCGCTCGTGCATGTGCAGAAGATGGCGGTCAAGGGGATCGGTTGCGTTATCCGCGTGCAGGAGGATCCGGCATTCGGGCCAGTCGTGTCGTTCGGCCTGTCGGGCGTCATGGTGGATCTGCTCGGCGATCGCGCCTATCGTTCGCTGCCGTTGAGTCTGGAAGACGCGGCTGCGCTCGTTGCCGCTCCGAAGACCGCTTCGCTCCTGCTCGGAACGCCGACGACCGAGGCCGCCGACACCGCCAGTCTTGCCGACCTGCTCGTGCGGATTTCGACTCTGTGCGAAGACTTTCCGCAAGTACGCGAACTCGTGCTCGAACCTATCCTGGCCTCGCGTTCACGGACTGAGGTGCTCTACGGGAGGGTGCGGGTGGGGCCCGAGCCGACGCAGTTCGACGCGGGTCCGCGGCGGCTGGCGTGACGCACTAATCCGACGGCTGTGCCAATGCCACCAGAAGTCGCACGATCTCCTCGCCCGTCGGCGCCGGAAGCTCGGAGGGCTCCTCGGGCTCCCGGGACCCGTGGACCTCGGTGTGGAGTTGTTCCATCCGACGGTCGAGTTCGCCGGCGATCTCCGCTGCTGCCGAGAGTTCCTGGACCAGGTGTGAAGGGACCTCGCCCTGGAACTTGTAGTAGATCTTGTGCTCGAGGCTTGCCCAGAAGTCCATGGCGATCGTCCGGATCTGCAGCTCGACGGGCACCGCAACCGGGCCCGACGACAGGAAGACCGGGATCTCGATGATGGCGTGAAGGCTCTTGTACCCGTTGGGTTTCGGGTTTGCGATGTAGTCCTTCACGGAGATCACCCGCACATCATCCTGTCGCGTGATCGCTTCGAGCACACGGTAGGTGTCGTCGATGAAACTGCACGTGATTCGAACGCCCGCGATGTCGGTGATGCCCTCGCGGATTGAGGCGAGGGACGCTCCACAACCCTGTCGCGTGGCCTTCTCGACGATGCTCTCCGGCTTCTTGATCCGGGACGTCACGTGCTCGATGGGGTTGTACCGCTGCAGATGCAGGAACTCCTCGCGCAGGATCGACACCTTCGTGAGTACCTCGTCAATCGCGAAGCGGTACTCCATCGTGAACCGGGACACTTCGTCGCGCAGACGGCGGAACTGCTTGAGCGTTTCGGGGTCGGGGACGAACTCCGGGGCGTCCCGGGTCGGAGGGTTCATGAGCCCGAGGTTACCGATCTGGTCGGGGCGATCCTTCCACGTTGGTCAGCACTCGTCGGTGAACCACGTCGTCACCTTCCGCGCTGCGTTGCGCAATGCATGCTGTTCGTCCGGACTCAGGACGTCGAAGATCCGCTGGCGGACGTGTGCAACATGTCCGGGGGCCGCCTGAACGACCTCGGCATAGCCGGCCTCGGTCAGCACCGCAACGGTGAACCGCCCGTCCGTCGGATCGGGCTCGCGCCGAACGAGTCCTCGCTTCTCCAGCCGTTTCATCAGATGGGAGAGGCGCGACAGTTCTGAATAGGCAAGTACGGCAAGGTGACTCAGTCGCATCGTTCGGTCGGGCTGTTCAGACAGAACCGCGAGTGTGTAGTACTCGATGAAGCTCAGGTTGGAGTCTCGCTCGAGTTGCCTGCCAAGCTCGCCAGGCAGGATGGCGAGCAGGAGATGCAGCGCTCGCCACGTCTCCATCTCGTCGGAGGTAAGCCATTGGGGCTGCGTCGTCGGTGCTTCCTCGACCGTCATACGAGCAGTATAGATCAATTTCCTAATAGTTGAATGTTCATGTCGTTTCCAACTTCCGAATGACTTGAACATTCATATATCTCGGAGTACGTTGAGGCATGAACGTTCAAGTCATAATCAATTCCTGAGTCGGAGGAGTCCTCGCCATGAGCGACCTCAAGATTGCCGTGATCCTCGGCAGCACTCGACCTGGCCGCAACGGCAAAGCCGTCGCCGACTGGGTCATCGAGCAGTCCAAAGAGCGTTCGAACGCCACCTACGAACTCGTTGATCTCATTGACCACCCGTTGCCGCACCTCGATGAAGCGCTCCCGCCGTCGTGGGGCCAATGCAGCGGCGACCACACGAAGAAATGGTCAGCGACAATCGCCCGGTACGACGGCTTCATCTTCGTCTCGCCCGAGTACAACCACTCGACGTCCGGCGTGCTGAAGAACGCCATCGACTACCTGTATGCCGAATGGAACAACAAGGCCGCAGCCTTCGTGTCCTACGGCGCACTCGGTGGAGCCCGCGCAATCGAGCATCTTCGCGCCATCACCGCTGAACTCCAGATCGCGGGTGTGCGCCAGCAGCTCTCGTTCTCGCTGTTCAGTGACTTCGAGAACGTCTCGGTATTCAAGCCCGGGGCGCAACAGTATGAGGCGGCTCAGACCATGTTCGCCCAGGTCGAATCGTGGTCCGGTGCTCTCCAGTCCGTCCGTGAAGGGGTGGCCGCATGAACACCGCATTGTGGTAGTCGCCGGCCTGCTGGGCGTGGTGTTCCTGATGGCTGGAGCCATGAAGCTGGCGCGCTCGAAAGCGCAGCTCGTCGAGAACCCGAACATGGCTTGGGCTCAAGATCTTTCGCCGGAACTGATCAAGGCCATCGGAGCCGCGGAGGTGGCTGGCGCGGCTGGTCTGATCCTTCCCGCCGCGCTACAGATTGCAACTGCGCTCGTTCCGTTGGCCGCTGCCGGACTGGCGTTGATCATGATCGGTGCGATCATTACCCATGGTCGTCGCGCGGAGTATCCGAGCGTGGTCGTGAACCTCGCACTGTTTTCGATGGCGTTGTTCGTTGCCGTCGAACGATTCGGCCCGCACGCTTTCTAGCCGAGCAGCGGATGCCGAGATCGCTCTCGGCATCCGCCCCTTTGGGCCCTACAGCCTCTCGATGATCGTCGCGTTCGCGAGCCCGCCGGCCTCGCACATGACCTGCAGGCCGTAGCGGCCACCGGTCTGCTCGAGGTTGTTGATGAGCGTGGTCATCAGACGTGCGCCGGAAGCGCCGAGCGGGTGACCGATGGCGATCGCGCCGCCGTTGATGTTGACCTTCGCAAGGTCGGCGCCGGTCTCCTTCTGCCAGGCCAGCACCACAGAGGCAAAGGCTTCGTTGACCTCGAAGGCGTCGATGTCGTCAATGGTCAGCCCGGCCTTTGCCAGCACCTTCTGCGTCGCGGGGATGATGCCGGTGAGCATGAAGATGGGATCGTCGCCGACGACGGCGAACGAGTGAACGCGGGCTCGGGGAGTGAGTCCGAGCTTGTGTGCAGCGTCTTCGCTGGTGACCAGCAGGGCGGCTGCACCGTCGTTCACGGGCGAACTGTTGCCCGCCGTCACGCGCCAGTCGAGTTCGGGATAGCGCGCTTCCCACAGGTCGTTCTTGAACGCGAGTCGGAGGCCGGCCAACGTTTCAGCGGTGGTCTCGGGGCGAATCGTTTCGTCGGTCCGCAGGTCATTGACGTAGGTGACTTGAGACTCGAACAGGCCGTCCTTCCAGGCGCGGGCAGCGCGCTGGTGGGACTCGGCGGAGAACTCGTCGAGGCTGGCGCGGGAGAGATCCCACCGGTTGGCGATCAGTTCGGCGCTGACGCCCTGCGGCACGAGGCCGCGCTCGTACCGGGAGCCGACCTTGCTGCCGGCGAAGTCCTTGCCTTGGAACTGCGAGCCGATCGGGATACGGCTCATTGACTCGATTCCGGACGCGATCGCCACGTCGTAGGCACCCGCGATGACACCCTGCGCCGCGAAATGGAGCGCTTGCTGGCTCGAACCGCATTGGCGATCCACCGTGACGCCCGGAACGGACTCGGGGAAGCCGGCTCCGAGCAGGGCCCAGCGGGCCGTGTTTCCGGACTGTTCGCCGATTTGACCGACCGCGCCGCTGATGACGTCATCAACGACCGCGGGATCGATGCCGGTGCGATCGACCAGCGCGGCCAAGACGTGGGCGTGAAGGTCTACCGGATGAATCTCCGAGTAGGCGCCGCCGGGCTTGCCCTTGGCGAGTGGAGTGCGGACCGCGTCGACGATGACTGCGGAGGATGTGGCACTCATGAGTGTTCCTTTCGTGCGGTGTCGGCGGAGCCGCCGACGATGCCAGCCATCTGGCCTGACTATGGAAACCACAAGTCAGCGTATTCTGTTCCCATGGCCACGCTCAGTGACAATTCCGACAGCGTCGCCGTCATCGAACGGCAGGGCGCTTTCATCGACCGAGACGCTTGGACGGCCGCAGGTTGGTGCCGCCTGGAGACCGCGTTCGAAGTCATCGGCACCCGTTCGGCGCTGGTCCTGCTGCGTGAGGTCTTCTACGGCGGCACTCGATTTGATGAGTTGGTGCGTCGCGCGGGCCTGAGCGAAGCCGTCGCCGCGGGACGCCTCAAGGACCTCGTCGCGTGCGGCGTACTCACTCAGCGGCCGTATCAGGATCCCGGGACGCGCACGCGCTACGAATACGTGTTGACCAAGGCGGGCGCCCAGCTTTATCCGATCGTCGTGGCTCTCACCCAGTGGGGCGAATTGCTCCGCGAGGACCACGAGACGGGTGTCGAACTCGTCCACGAAGGCTGCGGCGCACACCTTCATGCAGAGGTTCGGTGTGCGCAGGGGCACCGGGTTCCGCTGGGTTCTGCCGTGGTCCGCCTCAAGAATGAGGGGAACCGTTGACGGCGATCCGAGTCACCAGTTGGCTAAACAGTGACAGTTATCCACCGTTGCGGAGGAACTTTCATGCCCACCAATGAGCAGGTTGCAAGCGTTCGCTACATCGTCGACGACGTGCCTGCCGCGGTCGACTTCTACACCACGCACCTTGGCTTCGACGTCAAGTTCGTTGCCGGCAGTGCCTTCGCCGATATTCGCCTCGGGGCCCTCCGACTGCTGGTGTCGGGCGCCGCAAGCTCGGGAGCGCGAGCGACCCCCGAAGGGCTTGGCGCCGGACGAAACCGGATTCACCTCATCGTCGACGACCTCGACGGCACCATCACGAGGCTCCGCGACGCTGGAGTCCCGTTCCGTAGCGACCTCGTGTCGGGTCCGGGTGGCCGCCAGATTCTGATCGCAGATCCGTCGGGGAATCTCATCGAGCTGTTCGACCCGGCGAATTAGGCGAGTGCCTCGGTTACCGCATCCCGGAGATCGTCGGGATCAGGAAGTGGTGAGAACCGCCCGTCGCGGCGCTGGTAGACGCGGCAATTGAGCCCGGTCGGCGCGTTCGGATCGGGCGGCAGGATGTCGCTGCCTCCGATCCGGAAGGTGGGTGACCCGATGAATCCGATGTTAGCGGCGAGTTCGGGCGACTCGATCCACACGACGTCGACGCGGACGTCGGGCCGCCCGATCTCGTGAAGCAACGCCAACAGACGCGTGTGCGCTTCTTCATGTGACGGGCAGCCCGACGTTGCGAGCAACTGCACAGATTCCGTCATGAACCGACAGTCACGCCAACCGGACTCCACTTGACGGAGCAACCGACGGGTTCCGTCGACGGGAGCGAGACCGACCGCGACGCAAGGATGTCGTCCAGCGCTTCGCGTAGGAACCGTGCGTTCTGGTCCTCATCTTCGTAGTTCGCATCGGGAGCTCCGCGATAGACGAGAGTGCCCGAACGGTCGACGATGAAGACGTCCGGAGTCTTCTGGGCGCCCCAGGCGCGCGCGACGGCCTGCTCGGCGTCGCGGAGATATGGCCCGGCGAAGTCGCCCGCGGCCACTCGCGCCGCACTCGCTTCGGTCGAGTCGAGCGGTTGGACGTGCTCGTCGTTCGGGTTGATCTGCACGACCTGTACGCCCTGGTCGGCGTAGTCGCGGGCGAGCTGCTGAATCCGCTCGTGCCACGCCAATGCGTACGGGCAATGGTTCGCGGTGAAGACAACCACGGTGGCCGTCGCAGCTGATGGGTCCACGGTGTGGTCGCCACCCTCGACGCGGGAAAGGGTGACGGGGGCGACTGCGTCACCCACGGAGTAGGGCACGTTGTTCTCCTTAGCGGCGGTCGTGGCTAGATCGACCTGAAGCGTAGAAGTCGTCGGTTCCGCGGGAACCCCTTCAAATCAGCGTGATTCGGAGCAAACACGACGTTAAGTACGGCGTGGCGTTCGATGCTCCGGAACTCCAGGGCCCACTCTTCGGCCATGAAAAATCTGTTCGACCTCGTCGCGCGAATTGTTCGCCGGCGCGCTCTGACACTGGAGCACGACAAGTTCATCCACCCCGCAACCCAATCGAAGCTTCTCGTTGCGAAGAGCGACGAGCGCACCGCGGTCAAGACCCTCGCCTGATACTGAACTCCCTGCGACACCACGACTGTCCAGCCTCGGGCCGTCTGCCGTTTGTCGCGTCTTCACCATTTGGCTGATTCGTCCCACTTCGATCGTGGCATGTCTCTGTCACGTCGTGAGTTCTTCAACCGGACGGCCGGTGCCGGCCTCGGTATCGCTCTCATCGGAAGCTTCGAGTCGCTGTTCACCGCGCCGAATGCACTGGGTGCGCCCGCCAAGGTCCCCGGCTACGGCCCACTCGTCAATGACCCGAACGGCAAGCTCGCCTTGCCGGAGGGCTTCTCCTACAAGATCGTGACGCAGGCCGGCGTCACGAAGCTCGACTCCGGTGAACCGAGTCCCGGCACCCACGACGGCACCGGCGCCTTCGAACGTCCCGGTGGCGGAACGACTCTCGTGCTCAACCACGAGATCCGGGGCACGTCACCGAACAACGTCCCGCATGCCGACGGCCTCGTCTACGACCCGAGCGCCAACGGCGGATGCACCATTGTCGACGTCGACAAGGACGGAAACCTCGTCAATGAGACCGTTGGCATCGCCGGCACCTCGACCAACTGCGCGGGCGGAATCACGCCGTGGGGAACGTGGCTGACCTGCGAGGAGACAGAGGACAAGGTCGGCCAGAACGGGTCCACCAAGCCGCACGGCTACGTGTTCGAGGTCCACCCGTTCGACCGTGCTGCGAACCAGAACCCGCAGCCGATCAAGTGCCTCGGCCGCTACCCGCACGAGGCCTGCTGCGTTGACCCGAAGAGCGGCGAAATCTACCTCACCGAGGATGCCAAGGGGCCGTTCGGACTGCTCTACAAGTGGACTCCGCCGGCGGGATACAAGGCAGCTCCGGGAGTCCTCAAAACCCTTGACGCGACCGCCGGTGCACTCGAAGCCATGCGCGCGACCGACAAATCGGGCAACTACGTCGACGACCTCTCCCGAGTCACCGAAGTAGGCACGACCCTCAAGACCGAGTGGATCGCCGTGCCCGATCGGGACGCGGCCACGGTTTCAACGCGCAAGCAGAGCTTCGCTAAGCCGGTCACGCGCGGTCAGAAACTCGAGGGCGCCTGGTGGGGTGATCACGGCGCCTACATTGTCGCGAGCTTTGGACGCACCGCGGACGGCAGTGCGGTCGCGCACGACGGCCAGCTGTGGTTCGTCGACCCGAGCAAGCAGACGATGGAGTTGAGGCTCCGGTTCGGAATCAACCCGAACTACGGCCAGGACGGCGCCTTCGACGGCCCGGATAACATCACTGTTTCACCGTGGGGTGGCGTCATCATGGCCGAGGACGGCGAGGGCGTCCAGCACTTGATCGGCGTCAACGACAAGGGCGAGGCGTACCAAATCGCGCGCAACCAGATCGACGAGAACGAGTTCACCGGTCCGGTCTTCTCGCCCGACAAGCGCACGCTGTTCGCCAACGCGCAGACGCCGGGAATCATGTACGCGATCACCGGACCGTGGCAGCCGAACCCGAAGTTTTAGGACCCGTCGGGAGCGATTGCGTCTCGTTCACCGGGGAAACCCTCAGTAATGAGCGACTACCTCGAACGCGAGTCCAAGTGGGACATCGACGAAAGATTCGCGTTCCCTGCATTCGACGACGTCTACCAGGGTGTTCGCGTTGCCGAATCGACGACCGACCTGACCAGTACGTATTTCGACACCGACGACCACGACCTGCTGGCGCATGGACTGAGCTTGCGCCAGCGCGTCGGGGGCGACGACAGCGGTTGGCAGCTGAAAGTCCCAGCCGAGGGTGGTCGAACCGAAATCCGCTCGGAACTCTCTGACGCCATCCCAGACGATATTTCCGAACTGACCAGGGGAGTCCGCCTGGGGAAGCAACTCGCCGTCGTCGCAACGATCCACACCAGACGCGACCGCTATCGCCTTCTCACCCCGGAGGGTGATCTGATCGCCGAAGTCGCCGATGACCACGTTCATGCGGATGTCCCGTCGGACCACGACGAGGCAGTGGTCTGGCGCGAGGCTGAAGTCGAAGCCGGTCCGGCTGGCAATGATCTGTCGGTCGTCACCGATCGGCTGGTGAGCGCGGGGGCGAAGGAATCTGCTCACTCCTCGAAACTCGAACGTACGCTTGGGGTTCCAAAGACAAGGTCGTCTGGACCATTGGACGACTACCTGGATAAGCAAATCGACATCGTCTTCGCCGGCGACGTCGGACTGCGCCGAAGGCTCGACCCGATCCACGACACCCGCGTTGCCATCCGCCGCCTCCGCAGCACGCTACGAGTCTTCGGCAAGCTGCTCGACGCCGACGCGGTCGGCGACCTCGACACCGAACTCAAGTGGTTCGGGTCCGAACTGGGGCGGGTCAGAGACTGCCAAGTTCAGCGCAAACGCTTCGCCGCGGCAATCGCTGAACTGGACCCGAAGCTCGTGGTGGGACCTATCGCGCGCGAACTGGACGACGAACTGCTGACACGACAAACTCATGCCCGCAGCGACGTTGCCGACGTGATGGATTCACCCCGCTACCTCGCAATTCTCGCCAAGCTTCAGCACTGGACGACCTCGCCGCCGATGCCGGACACCGTCACTCCGAAGTCGCTCCGCAAGCGCGCGCGACGCGCTGCCCGCAAGGCCGACGATCGGCTTGAAACGGCCCTCCTCGGTGACAGCGACGACGCGCTGCATCGCGCCCGCAAGGCTGCGAAACGGGCACGTTATGCCGGCGAACTCATCGGCAAGAAGAAAAGGGTCAAGCACTACAAGAAGATCCAGCGCGTACTCGGCGACCACCAAGACAGCGTGGTCGCGCGCCAAACGTTGTTCGACGTCGCAACGACCGCCTCGGGCTTGACGAACACCTTCACGCTGGGTGTGCTCTACACACGTGAAGGTCGGACGGCTGCACGGACGCGCGCTGCCTTCTAACGCGAGCTGAACGCTCCGACGAACCACGACGTGACCGCGTCACTCAACTTCTCGCGGTTGGCGGGCTTCAGGACGTGGTGGCCCTCGTCCGGGAACAGCAGGTATTCGACAACTCCACCCTGTTCGCGGACGGCATCGACCAACTGCTCAGACCCGCTGACCGGCACGTTGGTGTCGTGTGAGCCATGAACGACGAGCAACGGTGCCGACAACGACGAGATGCGTCGCAAGGGGGAGAGCTCCTGCAGAAGCGCACGGTCGTTGATCGGATGTCCGTACTTCGGGTAGGCGGCTGCGCCGATCCACGTCTCGGTGTGGTGATAGAAGATCTCGAGATCACTCATCCCACAGAAGCAGGCTCCGACGGCGAACAGTTCTGGGTGAAAGGTCAAGGCTGCGAGGGTGAGGAAGCCGCCGTAGGACCAACCCGCACAGCCGATTCGGTCCGGCTTGGCGTACGCATTGTCGATCAGGAACTGCACACAGTCGGCGACATCATCGATGGCCGCGAATCTGCGTTCTTTATCGTCGGCGTGCGAGAACGTCTTGCCGAATCCGCCGGACCCGCGGACGTTCGGCGCCAGAACGGTCACTCCGGCGTCGAGGAGCGGCGGAAAGAGTTCGCTGAATCCGGGGCGTTCCTGGCCCTCGGGTCCGCCATGCAGGTAGATGACCGCTCCACGTTCGGGCACGCCAGTGGGTGGGCGGTACAGCCACGACGGCAGTTGCGTTCCATCCCGGGCTTCGATCGTCACGAGTTCCGGATGCGGCGATCCCATGTAGCGGCTGAAAGACTTCTCGATCGGCTCCCACGTCCTCGAACGCGGATCGAC
Source organism: Smaragdicoccus niigatensis DSM 44881 = NBRC 103563 (assembly GCF_000380645.1). GTDB lineage: Bacteria > Actinomycetota > Actinomycetes > Mycobacteriales > Mycobacteriaceae > Smaragdicoccus > Smaragdicoccus niigatensis. Next base: position 398,292 of record NZ_AQXZ01000019.1, on the reverse strand, counting down.
CAGCTCGACCGTTCGGGGCTGGCCGGGACTTTCGACGGTGAGCGCGATCATCGATCCGCCCGCACTGATGCTGAGTTCCCGCGCGACCAGACCGGGCAGGGGGATGGGCTCGTCCAACGTCTCGTCGAGCAGCCGCAGGATCTGTAACTCGCTGTAGCCCTTCGTGTTCCAGAGCAGCGCGACCGTGCTGAGGTCGTCGCTCACGGCGAATTCGTCGAGGTCACAGTCTGCCCGTTCGGCGACGACGTGGTACGAAACCCCGTCCTCCGTGGCGGCGACTTCGATGAGGCGGGCGAACTCGCACCCGTTGTCGCTGCGCAGCATTGCCCGCACGTAGCCGCGGTCACTACCGAATCCGAACGATCGCGACGGCTGATAGAAACGCCACTCAGTCCCGCCGGCGCCATGCGGTAGCCGCAGGTCGTGATGGTCGTCGAGGATCACGCCCACGTCGGTCGTCGAACCTGGGTCCGACGGGAGCAGGGCCATTTCCACTCCGCCACGTAAGAGGCTGATCTCGCGATAGCCGCGGGGGCCCGTTCGGATGAGCGCGGAACCTACCCAGGCATCAACGAGACGTCCGCCGGACCGTCGATCCAATACCGTGGTTTCACACGTTGCCGGATCGATCAGGCACGAGTGACCAACGCCGTCCTCGTCGGTGACCACCACCGCGACCAACTGGCCGTCCCAGCCGATGAGTTCCGCCGTCCCGTGCTCGGCGTTGTCGACGCGACGGGCGGCGCGGTCGTCCGGATCGGTCGTGACGACCCAGACCTCCATGCGATTGCCGCCTCCCGGTGCGACCTGACACGCAAGCCAATGCCCGTCGGCCGAGTGGATGACGCGTTCGACTGCTCCGTCGACCGGCAGTTCGACGTCGCGCGAGGAGCTCGCGTGCCGACCGCGTAAGAATCGCTGGACCGCGCGCGGGTAGCCACCGTCATCGACGATGTGGGCGAAGGCGGTCGCATCCGGCGAGAGCGAGGCGCCATAGGTTGCGTGTTCGTGGGGCAACCTTCAGCTCCCCTCCATGCTTTGTAACCACATCTCCAAAACGGCCAATTGCCACAGTTCGTTGGCACCCAGATTCGTGCGTTTCTTGTTGGGGTCGGCCATCAGAGAATCGACAGCCTCCGGTCGGTACAAGCCACGGCTTCGTGCCTTGTCGTTGTGCAATGCGTCGCCCACCAGGTCGAGAACGGCCCCATTCAGATGTCGTATCCCCGGAACCGGGAAGTAGCCCTTCGTGCGATCGATCACCGCGGACGGCAACAGACTGCGGGACGCGTCTTTCAGCACACCTTTGCCGCCGGATGCCAGTTTCAACTCCGGCGGGCACGACGCCACGAGTTCCACGAACTCGTGATCGAGGAACGGCACGCGTGCCTCCAATCCCCACGCCATCGTCATGTTGTCCACGCGCTTGACCGGGTCGTCGATGAGCATGACCGTGGTGTCCAACCGCAGCGCCGCATCCACTGCGGTGTCCGCGCCTGGGGCTGCCTGGCGCTCCGTTGCGAATGCACGACTCGCGTCGTTGTCGAGGGCGTACTCCGGGCTCAACAGCGCCAATACGTCGTCATGCGTGCGATCGAAGAAGACCTTCGCGTAGGCCTCCGTCGTGTGCTCGCGCGCCACGGTCGCGAGCGGTGGGTACCAGTCGTAGCCGGCGAGAATCTCGTCCGCGCCCTGGCCGGACTGCACGACCTTGACGTACTTGCTCACTTCCTCGGACAACAAGAAGAACGCGACGCAGTCGTGGCTCACCATCGGCTCACTCATCGCGGCGATGGTCTTCGGTACCGCGGGCAGCAGTCGGTCGGAGTCGATGTGAATCCGGTGGTGGTCGGTGTCGAAGGTCTTCGCAATGAGGTCGGAGTAGACGTACTCATCGCCGGATTCACCCCCCGCCGAATCGAATCCGATGCTGAACGTGGCGAGGTCGCGCTGTCCTTGCTCGGCGAGCAGCGCGACGACGATGCTCGAGTCGATACCGCCGGACAACAGCACGCCTACGCCCACGTCCGCGACCATGCGACGGGAGACAGCCGTCCGGAGCGACCCCATGACCGCGTTCTGCCAGTCCTGCGCCGACCAATCCGAACGATCATCGTGGCGCCGGAAATCCGGTGTCCAGTACACGGTGTCGGTGCTCGTGCCGTCGGGCTGCACGACGCGCACGGTCGCGGGCGGCAGTTTTCGCACGCCCTCGTAGATCGTCAGTGGTGCCGGCACGACGGAGTGAAAGCTCAGGTAGTGGTGGAGCGCCTGCCGGTCGATCGTGGTGTCGACCTCGCCTGCGTCCAACAGGGCGCGCATGTTCGAGGCGAACCGCAGCCGTCCGGGAGACTCCGCCACGTAGAGCGGCTTGATCCCCAGTCGGTCTCGCGCGAGAGTCACGACACCGGAATCCCGATCAGCCAGAGCGAACGCGAACATTCCTTTGAAATGGTCGACGCAGCCCGTGCCCCAGCGATGGAAGGCCTTGATGACGACCTCGCTGTCAGCCGTCGAAAAGAACCGATATCCGTGGCCTTCGAGTTCCTGGCGGAGTTCTTTGTAGTTGTAGATGCAGCCGTTGAAAACGAGAGTGAGGCCGAGTTCGCTGTCGACCATCGGCTGGCAGCCGTGGGGCGACAGGTCGATGATGGCGAGCCGGCGGTGCCCGAAGGCGACTCGCCCCTGCGCCACAACACCGGCGGAGTCCGGACCCCGGCGGACCATTGCCGCGGTCATTCGATCGACCGCGCCGACGTCGGCTGGCCGGTCGTCGAAGCGGACCTCACCGCAGATTCCGCACATGGGCTATTTCCTCCCGGTCATGATCCAGGTGTCTTTGCTGCCGCCACCTGACGTCGAGTTCACGATGTGGCTACCCCGGGCCGCGACACGGGTCAGAGCAGCGGGTACGACGTGGGCCTCGGGTCCGGACGGGCCCGGTCGGAGATGCACGAATGCGCGAAGATCAACACGCTGGGGATACAGTCCGTCGCCGTCGAAGGTCGGGTGCGTCGATAGTGCGACCAACTCCTGCGCGACGTACCGCTCTGGCTGGGACAGCAGTTCTCGGCGTCGCTCCTCGATGGCGGCGTCTGTCGCGTCCGGTCCGATGAGAATGCCGCGTCCGCCGAGGCCGTCGACCGGTTTGACGACAAGCTTGTCGAGGTTTGAGATGACGTAGTCGCGCTGTTCGCGTTCGGCACAGATCCAGGTGCGAATTTGCGGGAGCAGTGGCTTTTCGTTGAGGTAGTACTCGATCATCGCGGGGACGTACGCGTAGATCGCCTTGTCGTCGGCGACCCCGTTACCCAAAGCGTTGACGATCGACAGGTTCTTGGAAACCAGCGCTTCGCGGATTCCGCGGCTCAGCGGGGTACCGGTGTGATCGTTCGACGACAGCAGCATGTCTTCGTCCATCCGCGCATACACGACGTCGATCTGCACCGCGTTGCCGAAGTGGTTGTGCCGGAACAACTTGCCATCGCGAGTGGTCAGGTCGGCGGGACGCACGGTCACGATGCTCATCTGGTCTGCGAGGTACGAATGCTCGTACCAGGCGGAGTCCTCCCATCCCGAGGTGAGCAGGACGATCTCCAGGTCACCTTCGGCGTGCGGCGGTGCCGCGGCACGCAGCGTTTCCAGGAGCATCTGCGGCACATGTTCGACGCTCGCGATGTCGGCCGGCAGGGTCAGTTCCGGTGCGAACTCATGGAGAAGTCGCCGGTTCGCCATCGCATACGCGACTCCAGACGGCACCCGAAGATTGTCTTCGAGCACGTACCACTGGCCGGGACCGTCGCACACGAGATCGATCCCGGCGATGTGTGCACGGAGGGCATGACCCACGAGCCGACCCGTGGAACGGAACCGTGAGGCGAGGTCGATCGCGTGCAACGGGACGATGCCGTCAGAGACGATCGCCTGATCGGTGTAGACGTCCCGAAGGAAGTGATCGAGGGCTTTTGCGCGCTGGGCGAGACCCTCCGAGAGGTAGGTCCATTCGTCCGCGGGAATGAGTCGCGGAACCAGGTCGATGGGAAACACCTGGGGGCGATTCTGGCCGGACACCCGGAAGTTGATGCCCTCCGCGCGTTGCTGATGCTCGATGTTGCTCTGGCGCTCACGCAACGTCGGGATATCGAGACGGGCGACCGTGTCGAGAACCGCTGCGTAGTCGGATCTGGGGTTGCCGTCGGTGTCCACCGCTTCGTCGTAACCTGCGGTGTCGTCGACGACCGGTGGGCCATAGCCCGCGAGAAGCGTCGGTTTCTGATCAGTCGTGAACGTCGTCGCGGGTGCGTTTCCAGCGGTCTCGGCGATCAATTGGTCGACGACGTCGATCAGGCGCCCGCGTCGCCGCAGCGCTCGGCGTTGACGCGCTGCCGACGTTCCGACCAGCAGGGCTTGGCGTGCAAGTTCGGTGACGGTTTCCCAATCGCCCGCCTCTTCGAGTTGAGGCCGGACCGACTCGATCAACTGCCAGATCACCTTGGGGGCAGGTTGGCTCGTCGGACCGTTCAGGTCCACGAGATCGCCCTCGGTTCCCGAACGGGCCGCACGCCACAGCGCGGCGCGACCGAGCGGAGGGGACAAGGTCCGCGGCGGCGTTCCGGCTCGATGCGCATCGAGTTCGCGCGTGACCAAACCGCGGAATAGTCCCGCGACCAGGACGATCGTGTCGACGAGAGGGCAGCTGTCACAGACCCGCAGCTCGACCGTCGGCGCGGAATTCGACGGCCGCACATCGAAATAGACCATGCCGACGTCGGTGATCACTCCGCTCGAAACAAGGTCGTCGACAAGTCGGTCGTAGTCGGCCGCGTTGTGGACGGGTGCGGCGAGCCCGGTGGTCGGCCACCGCTGCCAGATGAGGGTGCGGGCGCTCGAGTAACCCGTGTCGGCGCCGTCGGCCCAGAACGGCGAGCTGGCGCTGAGGGCCAGCAAGGTCGGGAGATCAGGAGCGACCCGACTGGCGACGGCGACCGCCTCGTCCCGGTCCTCGACACCGACATGAACCTGGGTACCGCAGATGAGTTGCTCGCGGGCGAGAAGTTGATAGTCGGCGAGCATCCGGCGGTAGCGTGCGGTGGGCGTCACCAGCATCTCGGCCGGAACCGACAGCGGGACCGCCCCCGCGGCGACGACCCCGAGACCGAGCTTCTGTGCGGCGTCCACCAACACCGCACGGCGGGCCTGAAGGTCGGCGCGCAACTCCGCCAAGCTGTTCGAGATTCCGGTGTTGATCTCGATGACACAGCGCTGCAGCTCAGCAACGTAGTCCTCGGGCAGTTGGCGCAACAATTCCGGTGCCCGTGGCGCGAGGCGTCGGGTCTTGGCGTCGACGATGTGGAATTCCTCTTCGACGCCCATGGTTCGCGGCAATCGCGGCTTAGCTGGGGGCGGCACGACACTCCTCAAGTCGAAGACCGGGCGCCTTTCGGCGCCCGGTTGCACGGCACCATTGGCGTGTCTGGGGGTCGGAGATTCGAGGGAATCAGCGACATCGCATGTCTTCGGTATATCCAGTTGGTACCGGTTCCACACGGCCCGACGGACAGCAGTCGAACCTGATCAGCAGATCGGGGACGGGCACGGCAGAATGTCAGGGTGAAGCGGACCATTCGCAGTCGGGCGAGCGTCAGCCCTAAGCCTCGTCAACGGCTGTTCGGCCTTTTGGCGACGGCACTGTTAGCCCTCGCCATCCTGACCGGCTGCTCCCACACGCCGCCTCCACCGGTGGCGATCAAAGTGCCGCTTGCGACTGGTGCCCAGGTCAGCCCGGCCGCGCCGATCACCGTCGAAGCCGCCGGCGGGACGCTGACCAACGTCGTCGTCACGAACACGACCGACAACGGACAGGCCGTCCCGGGAGAGTTCAGCAGGGGCCACCAGACCTGGAAATCGACCGCAGATCCGGCCTACGCAAGCACGTATCACCTGGTCGTGACTGCAAAGAACCCCGCGAATGAGACGCGCACGCAGTCGTTCGACATCACGACCATCACCCCCACCGGTACCGCCTACGCCAACGTCGTTCCCGCGCCGGACCTGGTCGCGGAAAACGGGATTGGAGTCGGGCAGCCGATGGTCTTTCAGTTCACCCATCCGGTGACGAACAAGAAAGACGTCGAGAAGCATCTGCACATCACGGTGACTCCTGCGCAACCCGGCGGGTGGTACTGGGTCGATGACGAGCATGTGCACTACCGCGCACCTCAGTACTGGAAGCCGGGCACCAAGATCCACATCGAGGCCGATGTGTACGGCGTCGATCTCGGCGATGGCGTCTACGGCGCGGAGAACAATTCAGCCGACTACACCGTGCACGATTCTTGGATCGCCAAGGCCGACGGAAGCACGGAATTGCTCACGGTCTTCCACAACGGCACCCAGATCCGGCAGATGCCGATGAGCCTCGGCTCACCCAACTACCCGTCGCATCTCGGCCCGCACGTGGTGTCTGAGCGCGCGTACTCCGTCGTGATGGACTCGTGCACCTACGGCGTGTGCAAGGGCGACCCGAACTACTACCGCGAAACGGTGTACTACGACCTGCGCATCTCCAACGACGGCGAATTCGTCCATGCCGCACCGTGGTCGGTGGGTAGCCAGGGGTCGAGCAATGTCTCCCACGGCTGCGTCAACCTGTCGACCGATGACGCGCAGTGGATGTACAACAACTTCGATGTCGGTGACGTCGTGGAGATCACCAACTCCGGTGGCGAGGACCTCCCGGTGTGGGACACCTACGGCGACTGGGATGTGCCGTGGGCGACCTGGGCGGCGGGAAACGCGACTCAGTAGCCGGGACCGGCCAGCCGCTCCACCAGCAGATCGAGGAACGGCACCTGCCCCTTCAACAACTTCGTTCGCGCGCGGTCGAGCGGCATCCACTCCACTCGGTCGACCTCGGGAAACTCCTGCACCTTGCCGGACTTCGGGGGCCATTCCAGCGGGAAGGTGTTGCTGTTGAAGCCGTCGAGATCGAGGTCACCTGCAACGGCGAAGGCGGTGACTTTCTTGCCACTCGGCTGCTTGATGGTGCCTAGTTCAAGGACGTCCGCGTTCGGCGGATCGATACCGATCTCTTCCTTGAACTCGCGGATCGCGGCGGCAAGTGGCTCTTCGTCGGCAAGGTACTCGCCCTTAGGGATGGACCATGCGCCGTCGTCCTTACGGGCCCAGAACGGCCCGCCGGGATGGACGAGAAGGACCTCGATTACGGCCGACACTCGGTACACGAGTAGGCCCGCACTCAGCTTGGTTGGCATCGTTCACCATTCAATTTGCAGCTGCTGTCACACGGTCCATTCTGGCCCCGTCCGTGTCGGGAATCTATTGCACCCCAGCGGGATCCGCGAGATTATTTGATGTAGCGCTGTTGTTGCTAAGAAGGAGAGTGTCATGCTCCTAAGATCAGCTTCTCCGGGCCTGATTGCCGTTAACGGAGTCCTTTGCATTCTGCTCGGAATCGCAGTTTTGGCCTGGCCGGGCGCCACGCTGCTCGTCGTCGCGGTCATCTTCGGGTTCCAGCTACTCATCCAGGGAATCTTGCGCATCGCCGCCGCCTTCGAATTCGAACTACCCGGGATGCTGAAAGCGGCCGTCGGATTGTTCGGAGTCCTGCTGGTCATTGTCGGTGTCGCCTGCCTGATGAGCCCGGGTCGGTCGCTCGAGCTGCTCGTCGTGTTCATCGCTGTCGGCTGGTTGTTCGACGCGATCGCCGGGGCGGCACTGGGTGCACACCTTCGCGGCGGAAGCCGCTTCGCCGCCTGGGGGCTTGCCGCGCTGTCGCTGCTCGGCGCCATCGTCTTGTTCGCGTGGCCGGGACTTTCGCTGGTCACATTGGTAGTGGTCGCGGGATGGCTGCTGATCTTCTTCGGTGTGGGACGCCTCTTCGACGCGATGCGCGCCCGTCGAGTCCCCGTGGCCGCTTGAACTGTGGTGATGGCCGAGTCTCGAAACGCTGACCGCGCAGCCCTCGTAGTCTCCTTGGTTGCGGTCGGTGCGGTCGCGGTGATCGGCGGCCTGTCGTCGGCAAATGCTGGTGCGGAATACCAACTTCTCGAGCAGCCGTCGTGGGCTCCGCCGAGTTGGTTGTTCGGCCCGGTCTGGACGGTTTTGTACATCAGCATGGCCGTGGCGGCATGGCTCGTCTGGCGCTCGAACTCGCCGCACCGCTTGCCTGGCCTCGCCGCCTACGGCATCCAGTTGGTGCTGAATCTCGCGTGGACACCGCTCTTCTTTGCCCTGGCATTACGGCTGGCGGCCTTGGTGGACATCGTGGTGCTTGACGTTGCGCTCGTCGTCACGATCGCCTTGTTCATCCGCGCTTCTCGCACGGCAGGCTTGCTTCTGGTTCCTTATCTAGGCTGGGTGCTCTTTGCGAGCGCGCTGAACTACTCGATCTGGTCGCTCAACGCCTGATCTCCGGTATTTCTGAATCATGTCGAAAACGCCTGAGGCGTTCTACATTCCGCGCGGCGACGCCAGTTTCACGTCGACTGAGCACACCGCCGGCCCATGGTCGGCAGATGCTCAGCACTTCGGGCCACCGTCGGCTTTGCTCGTACGCGCGCTGGAAGGGCTGCCGGCAGATCGTCCAATGCAGATCGCACGCGTGACCGTGGAGATTCTCGGATCGCTTCCGGTTGCGGACGTGACGGTCCAAGCGCGCGTCGTGCGGCCGGGGAGATCGGTCGAGCTCATTGCCGCCGAGCTCTCCGTCGGAACAAAGCTGGTCGCGACTGCCACCGCGTGGCGCATTGCGTCCAGCGACTCGAGCGAGGTCGTCACCGGCGGCGCCGACTCGTTGCCTTCTCCGGACGGATTCGCGGTCCGGCCGAGGCCGGAGAACTGGGGAGCGGGCTACCTCGACGCGATGGAGATTCGGCCGATCTCCGGTGCGCTCGATATCCCGGGTCCGTCCGTTGCGTGGATGCGCCAACGCGTCGCCTTGGTGGAAGGCGAAGCGCCGACCGGTTTGCAGCGACTCTTCGCCGTCGCGGACTCGGGCAACGGACTGTCAAGCCTGCTCGACCCGACCCGCTGGTGGTTCATCAACACCGAACTGACGGTCCATATCCAGCGGGTTCCCGTCGGGGAGTGGATCGGCATGGATGCCAAGACCGTTGTCGGACCAGCCGGTGTCGGAACCGCGCTGACGACGATCCACGACCTGCAGGGTCAGGTCGGCAAGGGTTCGCAGGCGTTGATGATCCGACCGCGATGACTCGGTTTAGGAGTGCTCGGCCCTGAACTCACGGGCCTTTGCGCGCGCAACGTCGGCCTTGGCTCGGGCGATGTCCGCGGCTGTGTGCGCATGCTCGCGTGCGGCTTCCGCGATCTTCGGACCCTCGTCGCGGGCTTTGTCGGCCCACTCGGAGCTCCGCTCGCGGGCGCGTTCGGCAAGGTCTGACCCACGTTCGCGAACAGCGTCGACGAGTTCCGGACCCCGCTCGCGTGCGGTTTCCGCCAGTGCAGAGCCCTTTTCTCGTGCGGTCTCGGCGAGCGAGGCGGCACGAGCCTGGGCCTTGCGGGCCGCGCGACGGCCGCGTCGGTCAAGCGGCGCCTCGGCAACGTGGAGACGCTCCTTTGCCGTGTCGGCGAAGTCGGAGGTGCGCTCACGCGCCGTGTCGACAAGGTTCGTTCCGCGTTCGCGCGCTGTTGCGGCGATGGCTGCCGCAGTCGCCGCGAGTGCCTCCGCGTGGTCCTTGGCATCGCGTGCCGCGCGACGACCGCGCCAACCGAGCGAAGGCTGACCCTCGGTGTCTGCGGTGGCGATGAGTACGCCGCCGAGTTTGCTTATGCCAGAGAGGAACTGAGCGCGTTCCCTCTTCTTGAGCTCGGGATCTACCTCGTTCCAGAACGCGTGTTGGCTCAGGGTCACCGCGGTGGTCGTGGCGAGGAGAGCCGCTGCGGGGCGCGGTGCTTTGCCGAGTGCGAACAGTGCCGCGCTCGCGATTTGGACACCGGCGACGATCCGGGCCGCCGTCTCCGGCGATTCGGGAAGCGGCGGTGTTGGCAGTCTGTGCTCGGAACTGAACGAATTCGGTACCGCGTCAGAGGTGGTCGGCGAATTGACCTCGATTCCCGATGCGCTTGGTGCGACCACGAATCCGTCGTCAGCGCGATGCTGCGACCTGCGGCGAGTGAAGTCGAGCGCGGGGCTCAGTCTGTCAGCGAGAGGTCCGGGGTTCTGCAGGATATCGATGCCTTCCGCAATGAAGGCTGCGGACAAGAGTGGGCGTGCAATTCTGCGAAGCAACATGTAATAGGGGCTTCCCAGTGAGGGGCTGCGGAAACATAGTTCAACGAACCGAGGGCGTATCAAGCCGGCAGGGTAGGTTTCCCGACCTTCCACACTCCGACCGTGTGCCCAAAGGTGCCGCTGATTTCGATCGTGTCGATGGTCGCCCCGTTGGGTACGTCGAAGGCGATCGTTCCGCGGACGGTCTTGCCCTTCTGGAGGTCTTCGGATCGGAGGTCGTTGGGGTCGGGATTGAAGATCGAGGGCTGGAGTTCGTCGCCCTGTTTCGTTCGCGCGGAGAAGTAGAGCGGGTTGACCGTCCACCCGCCGTTCGCGGCAGTGATCGTCACATCGACGACGATGAGTCGTCCCTTCGGAGGGAACAGCGAACTTCCCTCAGCCCAGTGCCATCCACCGATGATCACGGTGGCGGCTTTGTCGCGATACTCAATGGTGGCCTGCTCACCGATGTTCGCGGTGACGACGGACGTGCCGTGGAGCGCATAGATGAGCCGGCCGATGGTGATCATGACGACGATTGCTGAACCGATCAGAATTCTGCGCCCGAGCCGAATCGGCTTCCGCTCGGGAAGGAACTTCAGTCGCGCTACTTGCGCGTCGGCCGCAACAGTTGCGTTGTGCTCCCGACGAATCTTGGCCTGTGCGTCGCTGATCGTGCGTCCGAAGTCGTGGCAGTTGCGGCTGAGTTCGGCGAACTGATTGCTGACTGCAGTGAGCTGGTTAGCGACCGTACGAGCTCGCGTGACGAGCCCGCGGGTCGCCGAATCCGGCTGTGCCGCAATCATGTCGATCGCGTGTTGAGCTGGCGGATCGGTGATGTGAAGGGAGGTCGCTGCGTCCTTCCATGCCTTCGCGGCTGCCGCGAGACGGTCTGGATCGCCGTTCGGCCAACCTGTGCCTTTGGCGAACTTGGGCTTCGGCTGGCTGCTGCCATACGCGCGTGGGACCGGTGTCAGGTGCAGTCGTGCTGGTCGACGCGATTCGGGTTCGAGTTGCTCGACCAGATCGGCGGTCGTGAGTACCGCGATCGATGCCGCCTCCAGCACCGCGGCCACCGACCAGTCGTAAGCGTCGCTCCACGACTTGGCGGTGTCATCGGTGCCCGCCATCTGCGCAGATTCCTGCAGAGCGGTAGTGAGACTGACGATTGCGGCTGCTACGTCGTTGTGAACATTTCTGAACGTTGCTGCGGCTAGACGTAGCAGTCCCGCGAGTTGTCCCGCTGGGTCCCAGTGGCGCGGCTTCCGGTGCTCGTCCCCGGACCACGGCATTCCGCACGAGATCCAGCGGTCGCGAAACTCGCCGTGCACGTACGTGTCGTAGTGGTCCTCGAACTCGAACTCACAGCAGGGGCAGATCTCAGCTGATCCGAGCCCACTCTCGGAGTCGTAGGCCGGCTTGTGCAGGCCAGAAAACCCGCAGACCGGACAGCAGTTGGACTTTGAGCTCCACAGTTGGCGGAGCTTTGAAACGGTGAACTTCACGAGCAGTTTCCTCAGAGGCAGGCGTCGGTGATCGACGGTGACTTATGAGGTTGGACGCCGGGAAGTGCGGATCGGTTCCATCCGGGTGGTGGGTCAGTCCGAGGCCGATCAAGTGGACGGCAGGTACGCCTGTGCGCGTTCGGCCAAGGTCCCGAGGAACTCGAGGTTGCTTTCGCGTGTCGCGCCCGTCGTCTTAATTCTTTTTGCGGCGTCCGGCACGAGTCGCGTGGCGAGAAGTTCGTAGACCTCGTGACGTTGGCTCTCCGGCAGCTCATCAATGCGGAAGGTCGGAAGGTTGTTGTCGTCGATTTCCTTAAGGATTTCGACCGTCTCTGGGTGAGAGACGCTGGGAAGCACGAACTCGATCACCCAGTGGCAGGCCCAGGATGGTGCCGCCCACCAGTCGCCCTCGCTGAGAAGGAGTCCGTCGCCATCGGCCTTCCTTCTTTTCATCGCGTAGGAGACGACTTCCCCCCGCCGCTGGCGTCGGCACTCACCTGATCGGAGCTGGTTGCCTCGGCGCCGCCTTCGCGTCCTTGGACATCAGGCAACGGACTTCGGTTCCGCGTCACACGGAACCATGTCGCCATCGGATGCGTCCAATGCCGTGAAGTCCACAAACACGGATCAAGGCCTCATGGATTCCTCAGTTCTCAGTGTCGACCCCGCGGTGTTCTACCGCGCGGCTCAGACGTGCTTTGACGTCGCAAAGGATGTGCACCGCGACTTCCAAAGCACGATAACCAGGCTCAATGGTTGTGGCGCGATGGCCGGTAGTTACAGCACTGGGAAGCTCTGGGCTTCTACCTACGATGTTCGCGCGGAAGAACTTGTGACGGCATCGAATTCGGTCGTCGCAGCTTTAGAAAGCTATGGCGAGGTTCTGATCCAACTCGGCCATAACCGCGAAACTTCCGACTACAACGCGAACGTGGAGCCGGGTGAACCGCCCATTCAGCCGCCGGTTCCGCCCGCATCTCCGGCGTCTCTTTTGAAGAGTCCGCCCGCGGCGGGTGGACCCGGCAAAGGGCTCATTGATGACGCTCTCGGCCTTCTGGACCATATCCGAGTTCCGGTTCCCGACGGTGATTCAGACAAGTTGTCCCAGGCTGCGGAAACTTGGCGGGCACATGCCGACGCGAGCAGCACGAACAACGCCATTGCAAAGCTCGACGAGATCGCGGCGCAGTTCATCGACGTTGAATCGCCCGAGGTTGAGTACGTTTTCGAGGATCTCGCGTCGATCCGCGCTGCGATCGCAGACTTCCAATCGGGGTGCCAAGAAATCGCAGGTTCCTGCCACGAATACGCGTCGGGGCTAAAGGAGCTCCGGGACGAGATCAAAGGTTTCTTGACCCAACTTGCGACCGAGCTCGCCATTGATGCAGCGATCGCGATCGGTGCATCATTTGTCAGCCTTGGTGTTGGCGCGGCAGCGGGCGCCGCGAAGGCCGTCACGACTGTCGCAAAGTTTGGCCGAATTATTCACGACGCGATCGTCGTCTGGCTCAACGCTAAACGCTTCGAGCGCGGAGTGAAGATCGAGCGAGACCTCACCCGGTCGCTTGCGGAGATGCGGCGGATCGAGATGCTGGTCAAGAATCCGGAGCTGCCGGCAGCGGCACGCGCGGTGAACGGTGGCAAGTGGGTTCACGAGTGGCGAACGTTGCGAAAAGGCGATCAAAGAAACGTTCGACTTGTCGATACCGAAGAACAGCTCGATTCGCTTTTCGATAGCTGGGTCGAAGGAGCGGTCAGAATCCCAGTCAAGGACCCAAAGATCTCGGAGGCGTACCAGCTGCCGAACGGGACGCGAATTCAGTGGCGAGTTGACTCGAACTCGGGTGGACCGACAGTCGAAGTATTCGTAGGAAAGAAGCATATGAAGGTGCATATCGATGCAACGAGTTAATCGAGTCGTCCGAGAAGTGTTGATGATGCTGACCGATGACGACTGGTGGGGCGTCGAAGCGGTCCTGGATCCCGCCGAGGAAGCTGTCGGGAACGACGGTCCGGAGTTCGAAGCGCTCGTCCGCGACGTTCTTGATTACCTGTTTCGCGAGGGACTCGTGGAGGCCGGCCACTACAGCAAGTTGTACGAGGTGGAGGGGCACTCGCCAGAAGTGCTCGAGCGCATAGTTGCCGACCTGGAGGACCACGGATGGGAGCCGCGAGGGGAGGGCTACTGGGTTGTGGGAACTGAAAAGGGGAAGGCGCTCGGGCGCGAGTACCTGCGGCAGCAACAGCTCTCGAGTGGACAAGACTGAAGCTGCCACTGCCGGTAAGTCGTTGCCGTGCAATCGACCGGGGACATTCGACGGGAATAGGAAGCTGAGCGGAACCACGCCCGACATTCGTGCGTCAAAGGGTTTGAGGGAGGTGCACGGTTTGCGGTCGATCTTGTCTGTGTTCTTGGTGGGTATGGCTCTTAGCGGTTGTTCTGTCCAAGGAAAAGCAGTCGAAGCGCATTTTTGGGATCCGTGCGCCGAACTATCGGATGCGACCTTGAAGCAGGCTGGAGCATTGCCCGAGAAGAAGAACGCTGCCGTTCAGTTGGTCGGCTGGCGCATATGTGCATGGCCAACTGTTTTTGAGCACTACTGGCTGAATGTGTCTTCAACCGATGAGGACACCCTGTCGACGATGCGACGCGATCCGACTTACACCGATTTTCGAGATGTGTCAGTCGACGGCAGGAAAGGGCAAACCTACCTCTTCACCCACTCGCGCCGAGGTGGCTGCACCGTTGGATTCGACACGTCCTACGGCTCTGTTCACATTGATATGACCAAGCCTTATGCAGACGACGCGTGTGAGCGCGCGGTTGATGTAGCCCGCAAGCTTCTGCCAAGCCTCCCCAGTTAAGGAAATGAATGTTTGAAAAGCACCTCGCTGACGCGACGGACGGGACTCTGTGGCTCGATCCGTCGGGAGCCATAAAAGGACGCGACGCGGCCGAAGAGTGGGTGTCGGCGCTGAGCGGCCTACGTGCGACGGCACGGGATATCCCTCGGTCGAAGGGGTTTTCCGACCTTCCATCTGCAACTCAATTGGCTGGCAAGTTCGATCGGTTGGCGGGCGACGAGGTGCTGATCGGCCGACTGAACGATTTCATAGAAGCCGGTCAGGAGCTGAGTGACCTCTTCCTCCTGTCGATTCAGAAGTTCGAGGACACTGACGAGTCGGCTGCGCGCTACCTGCAAGAACACCGTCTCGACAGAGCCTCCATCGCCGCCCGGGCCCCGCGCTAAGCCGCTACTTGTCACACCCATTCGATAGTTTGTTCGAACCGCCCCGGGGGACGGTTTGATCGAGGAAGGGGTAGCGATGAAGGTTCTGACGATTCATCACCTGAAGCAGCGCGAGGACGACTTCTGTTTCGGCATCGAGGGGGAGCTCGCACTACCGAGCTTGGTCTGCGACAGCAAGCGGTGTGGCTGCGACCGCGCGTTCGGCGGACTCAACTCTCATCAAGCCAGTACCACCCTGATGGTGCGCGACCTCGACCTGACGTACGACGACGTGGTTACGGCGTACCTCGCTTATCTCGAATCGGCGGGGTGGGCTGCCTTGCTGCGAACGTCCGGGGGAGACGACGAGGTTCTGCGGTATGCACAGGACATGGTCGCCGAAGCGCTCGCGTTCGCGTCGAATTACCCCGACCGACAGGTGGTCCGCGTGAAGTTCGACCGCAAGACCGACGACTGGAAGGTGCTGGCAGCGTGACGCCGACCCTCGGACCCGGACTCGATCCGGGTTCGAGGGCTACATCAACCGGAATCGCAGCGTGGCGACGACGTCTTCCAGTGAGTCCGCCAGCACTCCAAGGCGCTCAACGGGTCCCGCAGCAGCCAGTGCCCGCTGCTTGTCGATCTCCGAGATCGGCAGCGACGAAGCCAGGCTGAATGACCGCTTCGACGGATCGGTTGGCAGAGACGACATCGCGAACGCACGAGGGTCGTTCCCGGTCTGCTCAGCCAACCGACGGACCAGCTCGTTTAGTTCGTCCCGCCGCTCGAAGACAGCAGCCAGAGCGTCGGAGTCGTCGCCGTCGTCTGAGTCAGGCCACAGCTCGATCTCCGCCCGTGGAAACGGATCGTCTTCCAACCAGCGAACAACTCGAAACCGGTCTTCACCCCGACAGGCCATCGCAAATCGATCGCCCGGCATGCGAACACACGACTGCATGCGAGCAATAACGCCGACGTCGGTCCGAACTTCGCCGCCGCCGACCTCGCTACCGCGCGAGATCAGCACCACCCCGAAAGTCAGGTCCTCCGCGGCCTGGCACGCTTCAACCAACGCGACGTATCGAGGCTCGAAAACGCGCAACGGCAGGCCGGCGCCAGGCAACAGCACAGTTCCCAACGGAAACATCGGCAAGGTACGCATCAAATGAGTCTACGAACCCGGCAACGCAAGCTGATCAAGATCTGGCAGTGGCAAGTTGACCAGCCGCTCGGCCTCGTCTGCTTCAATCCCGAACATCTGCAAGAGATCCCGACAGACCTGGTCGATCGAAGCCGCATCGTCGCGCGACGGATCGTCGAGCAAGAGCTGGCCGACAGCGATCATTGCGCCTCCGCCGACGGCAAGCGCAAGCTCCGGGTCTGCCACGGCAAACCGGCCGGACTCGATCGCCAGATGCATGTTCCGTCGCGCGTTCGCCGTCATACCGGAGTCCGAAAAAATCTCCTCGGTTCCGTTCTTGAGGATGATCCGGCCCAGCGCTGGCAGGCAACGAAACATCCGCCCGGTGATGCGGAATCCGGTCGCGAACACCTCGGCTTGGTCGGTCATGTCCTGCGTCAACCGATTGACAGCCTGGGCATATGGTTCGCGCGCTGCGGCAACCGCGGCATCGAACAATTCCTCGCGCGTGGAGAAGTGGTTGTAAAACGAGCCCATCCCCACATCGGCGGCCTTCGTGATCTCCAGAATCGGTGGATGGACGTTGCCGTCAACGAGGAACTGTTGCGCCGCGGTAATGAGCTTCGCGCGGGTCTCGGCCTTGCGCCGACTGACGCGTGTCTCGGTAGCCATCACGACCCAAGAATAGTCCGAAATCTTCAGAACTGACGCTTTCGTCACATAACCATTGCCTGACGCATTGTTCATAAGTGACGATTTCGTCATGCTTCTCCTCGAACGTACGACCACTCGCGCCGCTGCGCCGGTCGAGAAATCAACGCCTGGCGTCCTGTTCGCCATGTGTCTTGCCCTAGTCCTGGTCGTCGCCTCGGTGTCGGCCGTCAACCTCGCGCTGCCGGAGCTCGCCGTCAGCATGGGTGCCTCGAACACGTCCCTGACGTGGATCGCGGATGCCTACACGGTCGCTTTGGCCGCATTCGTCCTCCCGCTGGGCGCCCTTGGCGACGCGATTGGACGCCGTCGAGTGCTGCTCGCCGGGACCGCCCTGTTCGCGGTCGCCTCGGTCGCCGCCGGATTCAGTGACTCCACCAGCTCGTTGATCGTCTGGCGCGCAGTGATGGGCCTCGCCGCGGCGATGATCATGCCCGGCACGCTGTCGACGATCACTGCAGTCTTCCCGCCGAACGAGCGCGAGAAGGGCGTCGCTGTCTGGTCCGGATTCGCCGGAGCTGGCGCGATCGGTGGGCTTCTCGCGGCCGGTGCGCTGCTCGACAACTGGTCGTGGCGTTCGATCTTCTACGTCACCGGAGCGGCAGCTGTCGTCGCCGGACTCGCGGCGATCAAGTTCGCGCCCGAGACCAAGGACGAGAATCCGCACCGCTTCGACCTCGCGGGCACCATCTCGACCGTGACCGGTGTGGGCGCGCTCGTCTTCGCCATCATCGAGGGCAGCGAGCGCGGCTGGACCGAGCCGGTCGTCGTCATCTCATTCGTCACGTCCGCGCTGGCCTTCATCGCCTACTACGCGTTCAGCATGAAGAACCCGGAACCCATGCTCGACCCTCGACTGTTCCGTCGTCGCGGCTTCCTCATGGGCAGCATCACGGTGACCGTGCAGTTCATGGCGTTCCTCGGATTCTTCTTCGTCGCTCTGCAATACCTGCTGCTGATCCTCGGATACAGCCCGCTCAAGAGCGCGGTCGCGCTGATCCCGGTCGCTGCGGTGATCCTGCCGGTGTCGACGATGACGCCGCGACTCATCAAGTGGGTGCGCGTCAACGTGGCCACCTCGGTCGGACTGCTGCTCCTCACCGGGGGAATGCTCTGGATCGCGACACTGGACAGTCACTCGGGTTACCTGCCGTTCCTCGCGGGATTGATCGTCGCGGGCGCCGGAATCGGCATCACGAGTTCGACCGGCACCAGCCTGATCGTGACAGCCCTCCCGACCCGCCAGCAGGGCGTCGCGTCCGCGATGAACGACACCACTCGTGAAGTCGGATCAGCAGTCGGAATTGCGCTGATGGGTGCGGTATTCACGACCTCGTACGCGGACCACCTTCCGAGCCTGGCGGGCTTGCCGGCAACCGCAGCAACGGCGGTGCAGGATTCCGCCGCAGCTGGTCTCGCAGTGGCGGAGAAGATGGGGAGCACTCAGCTCGCCGAAGGCGTCAAGGACGCGTTCATGAGCGGACTGACGGATTCGCTCGTCGCGATCTCCGCCTTCCTCGTCGTTGCAGCCATCGTCAACCTGTGGGGTCCAAAGAAGCTGCCGGAATCGCCGGGCGCGTAAAGAGCGGTTTACCTGCGGCGCGGATACGATCCGGCTGTGACCGAGGACGACGAGCCCGCCGCAGGTACTCCCGTGTCCGATCGCACGCGACGTGCTTTCGGTCTACTCGAACGGTTCGCGCCGGCCATCGGCTCCCGCTGGGCGTTCGAGTTGTGGTGCTCGGTGCCGCAACTCGACGCAAGTCTTCGAATGCCGCCGGGTGTTCCGACGAGTCAGCCCGCCGACGCGTACTGGGAGGGCCACCGGATCGACGTCCAGATCTGGGGTGAGGGTCCAACCGTCTATCTCGTGCACGGCTGGGGTGGCTGCCCCGCGCATATCGGGATGTTCATCAAGCCGCTGATCAACTCCGGTCATCGCGTGATCGCGTTCGATCTGCCGAGTCACAATGCGTCGAGCAACGGTTCGCTGGCGCCGGGTCGCACGACGATCCTGGAATGTGCGAAGGCCGTCGAGGCGGTGGTCCGGAAGTTCGGGCCCGCGCAAGCGGTCGTCGCGCACTCGCTCGGCGCCAAAGCTGCTGCGATGACGCTGGAATGGGGAGTCGAGGCGGAGCGGCTCGTATTCCTCGCCCCGATGGAGACGTTCGATATCTACTTGGACAGCTTTGCGCGCCGGCACGGCTTCGGCCCGCGCATCCGCCACGGACTGCATCGCTACATCGACAAGCGCCTCGGTTATCCGTTGCTGCACACCGACATCGAGCATCTGGCGTTGGCGCTCAAGAACCCGCCACCGTTGCTGATCGCACATGACCCTGACGACAAGCAGAGCTCCTATGCGACGAGCCAAATGATCGCGGAGACCTGGCCCAGCGCGCAGCTCGTCACCACGCGTGGACTTGGCCAGCTGGCGCATTACCGGATTCTCCGAAACCGGGACGCGATTCGTGCTGGGCTGGACTTCATTCAGACGCCGGTGGATGCGCTGACCTAAACCATCCACGACGTTCCATGGACGCTGGCGCACTCCGCTGGCAAGCTGATTCGGTATGGCGCCGCGTCCAAGGTGGCTGACCCGCAACGTCGCAGTCCTTTCCGGTGTTTCGTTCCTGCAGGATGCGGCGAGCGAGATGTTGTATCCCGTCCTGCCGATCTTCCTCACCGTCACCCTCGGAGCCCCAGTGGCCGTCGTCGGCATCGTCGAGGGTGCCGCGGAAGGAGCTGCGGCATTCACGAAGATTCTCGCCGGACGACTGGGTGATCGGTTTGCAAGGCGACCGCTGATCGGCCTCGGATATGGGCTCGCTGCACTCGGAAAGTTGGTGCTCGCCCTAGCCAGCAGTTGGCCCATCGTGCTTGCTGCGCGCGCCGTAGACCGCCTAGGCAAGGGCATTCGTGGTGCGCCTCGCGACGCGTTGTTGATGGTCGATGCCGATCCCGCGGCTCGCGGTCGGATATTCGGGTTGCATCGGACGGCGGACACTCTGGGTGCGGTCGTCGGTCCGACGATCGGTTTGCTGTTGTACGTAGCACTCGATCATCAGATCCGCCCACTGCTGATGATCGCCGTTGTCCCCGCGGTCATGTCCGTTCTGCTCGTGCTTGCAGTCAAAGAACGGCCCCGCCGGACAGAGACAACACAGCTCAGACGGGCGCAAAGCGTTGCTCCAACTGGCCGGATGCCCGCCAGATTGCGAATTCTCATCGCGACGTTAACGGTGTTTTCGTTAATCAACTTCCCGGACGCTTTACTACTGCTGCGCGCTCACGAAATCGGCTTATCGACGGGCGCCGTCGTCGGCGCATACATCTGCTACAACCTGGTCTACGCTGCGCTTTCGTACCCTGCTGGAGCTCTTTCCGACCGCGTTCCTCGCCATCTGGTCTTCGCGGCAGGACTTTTGTTTTTCGCCGTCGGCTATCTGGGCTTGGCCTATACCGAGAAGCCGGAATGGGTCTTTCTGCCGCTCGCGTTGTACGGGGGATTCGCGGCGGCTACTGATGGCGTCGGCAAAGCATGGATCTCCAGCCTGGCTCCGGCAGAACGCCAGTCCAGCGCCCAAGGCTTCTACCAGGGTTTGACCGGCGGAGCCGTATTCCTCGCCGGCCTCTGGGCCGGCCTGGCCTGGCACGGTGACGGGCGCATTCCCCTCCTGATCTCCGGCGGGGCCGCGATAGTGCTTGCTGCCGGACTCGCGGTCGGTGGAGGCAGGCTCAAGCCCGTCACGGCGCCCGGACGATAGGGCGCGATGCCGGATTCTGCGAAACCAGGACGCGATTCGTGCTGGGGTGGACGTTATTCAGACTCCAGCGGACATACTGACCTAGGAGGTCCCGATGCGGAGTGCAGTGCTGGTTATCGGCGGCATCGTTGTCGCACTCTTCGGCCTGCTCTTCACGCTGCAGGGATTCGGTGCCGTGCAAGGCAGCCCGATGAGCAACACCACGACCTGGTCAGTCCTCGGCCCAGTGATCGCTCTCATCGGACTGGCCGTTGCGTTCTACGGATGGCGAAGCAGCCGGTAGCACTTAAACCCATCGTGATCGAAAGCCAGGTCTCGGAGAATAACCGCGCCCGTCGCTTGGTTGACCCGTAAGGAATCCTTCACGACAGAATCGGGCGAGCGCATGAGTGCACAGCTTGGCGGGCTACTTTCACCCTTCGAATTCGGCGGCTTGACGTTGCCCAACCGGATCGCGATGGCACCCATGACCAGGCAGTTCTCAACCGATGGTGTCCCCGGCGAAGACGTCGCGGAGTACTACCGGCGTCGAGCCGCCGGCGGTGTGGGGCTCATCATCACCGAAGGCACCTACATCCCGCACGATGCGGTGGGACCCAGCACGCGCGTGCCCAGACTGTGGGGCACGGAACCGCTCGAGGGTTGGCGCCGAGTGGTCGACGCCGTGCACGCCGAAGGCGGCGCCATCATTCCGCAGCTATGGCACCTCGGTGCTGCGCGCGGCGCCGAGCCGTCCTTCAATCCGGAGGTCGAGACGGTAAGTCCGTCCGGACTCAGCCTGGCCGGAACACCGATTGGTCGTGCGCTGACCCTTGCCGATCTTGACGAACTGGTCGGGGCGTACGTGCAGGCGGCCGAAAACGCAAAGGCCGTCGGCTTTGACGGCATTGAACTTCATGGAGCGCACGGGTATCTGCTCGACCAGTTCCTGTGGGCGCAGACCAATCGTCGGGACGACGAATTTGGCGGATCGCTCGAGGCGCGGGCGGCATTCCCGGCGCGGGTCGTCCGTGCCGTGCGGAATGCCGTGGGGCCAGAGTTCCCCGTGGTCTACCGGTTCTCGCAATGGAAGGCCGGCGCCTACGACGCGAAGATCGTCGACAGTTCCGCAGAGCTCGCAAACCTTCTGAACATTCTGGTCGGCGCGGGTGTCTCCGTGCTGCATCCGTCGACTCGGCGCTTCTGGGAGCCCGCCTTTCCGAGTGAGAACTCCGAACTCAGCCTCGCGGGCTGGACTCGCCACCTCACGGGGCTGCCAACGGTCACCGTCGGCTCGGTCGGGCTCGACAAGATTTTCCTCGGCGGACAGCGCCCGGAGGCTGCTGCTGCGATCGGGCTCGACCCACTCGTCGCGCGCTTCGAGGCCGGGGAGTTCGACCTCGCCGCCGTCGGACGCGCTCTGATCTCGGATGCCGACTGGGTGAACAAGCATGCGACCGGAAGGCTCGCGGACATCGTGCCCTTCGATCCGGTGCACCAGAAGACGCTTATCTGAGTACGCTCACGAGCCGTGGCCTCAGACGACCCATTCGACAATGAGACGGTTGCCGCGATCCTCGCGAGGGTGGTGTGGATCGTCAACCCAGTGCTCGATGTGCTGGCGACGTTCGATCCGCTGGGGCTGAGGGAACGCACCAAGGAACCCGACGACGATCGCGAGTTGCTCGACATCCCGGGGCACGTCCTCGATGCCGCGGCTTGGGTCCTGAATACCGCAACCGTGCCCGGCACGAAGGCCTGGGACGAGATGGACGTGACCGCGCGAACGCGCTGGTGGGTGATTCGCGTCGGCGCGGTGAACAACCTCGTCGTCGCGTATCCCGCGGTGTTCGGTGCGATCGCGGACTTGCTGCCGGTCCAAGCAGCGCTGGGTTACGGCAACCAGGCCATCGTGTTGTGTGCCGTCGCTCGCGAATACGGGCTGACCGACACCGAAGATCAGGTTCGAATGCTTGCGCAGGTTCTCAACAAGCGGGTGATCAACGAGCGGATGACGCTCCCGGAAGCCCCGAACGAGCCGGAGCCGAATTGGACGCCCTTCGTCCTCGCAAAGACGTTGTGGCGCATCGGGAAGATGGTTCGCGGTCTCAGCGATGAGCTCGGCAAACGCCCGCACCCGACGAAGCGGTACACGTATCTGGGCAGACTTCCGTACGTCGGCATCGTCGCGGACTACATCGGCGAATTCGGAGCGCTCGAGCGTGCCGCGGCGGATGGCCAGCGGTGGGCGACCGCGAACCTGCCGACGGTCTAACCCGACTACGCTCATGCCCGTGCGCAATTCGGCGAAGGGTAGAGCAGCGAGCACTCGGATCGCGCCCGCGGCGCCCAAGCTTCCGGCGCTGCGGCCTGCCGAACTTCCAGCCGATGCCTTCGAGGACGAAAAGCATCTGGGCGGCCTCGACTACCTCGGTCAGGACATGGCCGGGGTCCGAGTTGAAGCGACCGAAATCGAACAATGTCGCTTCGACAACGTGACGATGCCGGCGGCGATGCGACGAACCAGCGTCTACGGCACCGAGTTCACCGGCTGCGACTTCGCCAACCTGCACGCCGACAGTGGATCGCTACTGCAGTCCAGGATCTCGTCGAGTCGGCTCACCGGAATGTCCTGCACCGCCGGTACCTGGCGGGACGTCACCGTCGAGTCGTCCCGGGTCAATCTCACGTTCTTCGGCTATTCGAAGCTCCAGATGGTCGTGTTCCGTGACTGCGAACTGACGCAGGCCGACTTCGAGCGCGTCAAGTTCCGGAATGTGTTGTTCGAGAAATGCGACTTATCCGGTGCGCAGTTCAGCGGCGCGGAGATGGTCAACGTCCGATTCGTCGACTGCATCATGGCGAATCTGAGGGGAGTCACGGACCTCCGCGGAGCCACTATCCAGGGCGGCGATCTTCTCGGACTTGCCGCCGCGCTGGCTCGGGAAGCGGGGATCTCCGTCGAGTGGTGACCTAGCGGCAGCGCGTCCCGGGGTTCAAATCCCACGTCGCCGGGGTGATCGCCTGCTTCTGCTCTTCGGTGATCGCACCGGTCGCAACGAGCCGATCCAGAACATGCTCTTGACGCTTCGCAGCCAGATCGGGGTGCTCGAGCGGATCGTAGTTTGTCGGAGCTTGGACAAGACCCGCGAGCAGCGACGCCTGTGACCAGGTCAATTCGTCTGGCGTGAGACCGAAGTAGCCGCACGCGGCATCGCGCAGACCGTAGAAGCCGTGGCCAAAGTAGGAGATGTCGGCGTACATCTGCAGGATGTCGGCCTTTGAGTAGGCACGGTCGAGCTTCAGCGCGACGGTCATCTGCGCCGGAGCGAGCCACATCGGATGCTGGCCGTCGAAGTAGAGATTCTTCGCGAGCTGCTGGTTCAAGGTCGAGCCGCCGGTCTCGTTGCCGGTGACGAAGCCGACGCCGCCGCGGACCACACCGATCGAGTCGATTCCGTGGTGCCGATAGAAGCGACTGTCCTCCGTGGCAACGAGGGCTGCCTCGAACTTCGGCGGCACCGGCTCATTGAGCTGTGCGGAGTGATTTTGGGTGGTCAGCGTGTGCAAGCGGTCCCACGCGTCGCCGACGGAGGGAGTGATCAACCAGAGCAATGCGGCGGCGACCAGACCGAGGACGAACAACGCACCGCACAACCTGAACAGGCGGCTGCCCAGTCCACGTCGACCACCTCGAGAAACTCCCACACCACAGGGCTACCAGACGTAACCGTCGGTCGGCACGGATGCGCGATAACCGTCACACGTCCGTACGATGGCCGCCGTGAAGAAGTTTCCGAGAGGGCTGGGTATCGCGGCGGCCCTCGGCGGCGCCTCGGCAGCCGGAAGCTCCGTCAGCATGGCGTGGTACGCGGCCGGAATCGTTGCCGACGGACTCAAAGTGACCGGCATCCCCGACGAGACGCTCGATGTCGGCATCGTCGACGTCACGTCCGACCAGATCGTGCTCGACGTTCCGGAGCTGCCGGATCGCGTGCCCGATCAGCGCGCGCACCTCGGGTTGCGCTGGAGTACTGGCTACGGGCATGTGGGTCCGGCGACGGTCATTGCGGGTCGACGCGAGACGAGACCGTTCGCTCTGTTCGAAGGCGACAAGCCGCAGGTCGGCGACGCTGTCGCAGTGCTCGAACCCTTCATGTACCCGCGTGACCCGGCGGACGTCGGTATCGCGTTCGAGCAGGTCAGCTACCCGGGACCGCTTGGTGAGCTCGCCGGCTGGCATGTCAAGGGCTCGCCGACCTGGATCGTCATGGTCCACGGGCTCGGTGCGACGCCCGCGGAATTCATTCGGGTGTTGGACGCACTGCGCGGCGAGGGGCACTCCGCGCTGGTCGTGACCTATCGCAACGACGAGGACGCTCCGCGGACTGCGGACTCGATCATCCGCGCTGGCCAGGACGAGTTCGCCGACATTGCGGCGGCGGTCGACTTCGCCAAGGCGAACGGTGCACAAAAGATCGTGCTCTTCGGCTCGAGCATGGGCGGCGCGATCTCGTTGGCATACACGATGCACGCTCCGGAGAACGTGGCCGCGCTGATCCTGGAAGCACCGGCGGCGAGTGTGCGGGACATCGTGTCGTTGCGTTCCGGCGAGGCGCTCCCGTCCGGCGGTCGATTCGCTGGCGCACTCCTGAAACTGACATTGCGGTTCATCGGCTTGCGGACCGGCATCGATCTGAACGGAGTCGACTACATCGCGCGGGCCGGCGAACTCGGACTGCCGATCTTGTTGATTCACGGCACCGCGGACGCCGCAGTTCCGTTCCCGGTGGGCGAGCGGCTCTATCGAATCCGCCCTGACCTGGTCGAGTTCCATCGAATCGAAGGTGGGGGACACGTGCGCGCGTGGAATCTCGACCGCGAGTGGTACTCGGCGACGCTGCGAAGGTTTCTGCGCCGGGTTACCTAGCACGGAGGTTGCTTGTGGGCGTGTAGCGACACGCGGCTTGAGTGAAAACTTGTCGTACCCCGGTGCTTTTCTTTCTCCACCAGATCATCTGTTGGAAGGAAGAAGAGATGATCACTCACCCTCAAATCCCGGACCCGTACGCGGCTCCGCTCCCGCCGATGTACTCGGCACCTCAAGTGCCGCAGCCGGACAAGGCATCGGCGTGGAAGAAGATCCTCGTCGCGTTGGCAACCGTCGCGGTCCTGGGCTCGATGATCTTCGGCGGCATCATGCTGAAGTCGGTGCACGACCAGCAGGAACGAAACGACGAGGCGGCCTCCTCGTCATCCGCGGCAGCGTCGTCGTCGTCGGCTGCCGCAACGTCGTCGGCTCGCGCCGCCGAGCAGGCTGTCGAGTCGGAGCGGTCGCGCCGGCGAGCGGCAGCGCACGACATCGAAGCGTCAGTGCGCCAGATGGCAAACGAGCACGTGGCGTCCGGCTTCATCGTCGGACCGATCCTGTTGGTGACCTGCGACCCGGTGACCGGCGGAGTCGAGGACATCACCCTCGAGACGACGACCTTCTCCTGCTTCGTGACGACCGAAGTCACCACGGACGGGCGATCCAAGGGCTTCTACTACCACGCAACCATGAGTTGGACGAGCGGCCGCTACACCTACGGATACGGCGCCCCGAGTTAATCCTCGAACAGCCGCCCGTGTTCCATTCGCCACCGTCTCGTACTCCGGACGGTGGCGAGCATCCGTCGGTCGTGGGTCACGAGAAGAACTGTGCCGGTGAATGATTCGATCGCCGATTCCAACTGTTCGATCGCGGGCAAGTCGAGGTGGTTGGTCGGTTCGTCGAGGACGAGCAGATTGATGCCACGCGCTTGCAGCAACGCGAGCGCGGCGCGAGTCCGTTCTCCGGGCGACAGGGACGACGCCGGCCGAAGTACGTGATGCCCGACGAGCCCGAACTTTGCCAGAAGCGTCCGCAGGTCTGCATCGGCCCAGTCCGGCACGGCCTTCGCGAACTCCTCGACCAGTGGACCGTCGCCGTAGAAGAGGCCTCGCGCCTGGTCGACCTCGCCGATCTCGACGCCGGAACCCATGGACGCAGAGCCCGATTCCGGCGCGATCCGACCGAGGAGAAGCTTGAGCAGCGTGGTCTTACCCGACCCGTTGTGGCCGGTGATGAGGATGCGGTCACCCCAGTTCACCTGCGCGGTAATCGGTCCGACTCCGAACGCGGTAGTGGCACTGTTGAGGGTCGAAACGACCGTTCCGCTCCGGGGCGCGACGGCGATCTCCATCCGCAGTTCCCACTCTTTGCGCGGCTCTTCGACCGCATCCAGACGTTCGATCCGACGCTGCGTCTGGCGCGCCTTCGCCGCCTGTTTCTCCGTCGCCTCGGCCCGGAATTTGCGCCCAATCTTGTCGTTGTCGGTCGCCTTCCGGCGAGCATTGCGCACGCCTGATTCCATCCAGTTGCGCTGCATGCGGGCGCGCGCTTCGAGGTCGGACTTGGTGTCGGCGTACGCCTCGAAGGCATCACGTCGGTGCTGCCGGGCGACCGCTCGCTCGTTCAGGTACGAGTCATAGGAACCGTTGTAGACATCGATCCGCTGCTGTGGAAGGTCGAGCTCGACGATCCGGTTCACCGTGCGCGCCAAGAACTCTCGATCGTGGCTGACGACCCCGAGGGGAGTCGTCGTCGATCGGACGAACTGTTCGAGGATGTGCAGTCCGGCGATGTCGAGGTCGTTCGTGGGCTCGTCGAGGAGCAAGACGTCGTACCGGGCAAGGAGAATCGCGGCGAGCCCGGCGCGCGCCGCCTGGCCGCCCGACAGAGACGTGACTTCCGTGTCGAGTGCGACCGTCAACCCCAAGTCTGCGGCAACCTTTTCCGCACGTTCTTCGAAATCTGCGCCGCCGAGCGCAAGCCACGCCTCGAGCGCCGGGGTGTAGTCGTCCTCGGTCGCGTCGGCCAGATTTTCGGCTGCCTCGTTCATCGCCGCTTCGGCCGCCGCAACGCCGGTTCGCCGGGCCAAGAACCCCGCAACGGTCTCGCCCGGAATCCGCTCCGGTTCTTGCGCCAAGTACCCCACCGTCGCCTCCGGCGGCGCGATCGACATCGACCCGGATACTTCCGCGCCTGGGAGATCATGTCCGGCAAGCAGTTTCAGCAAAGTCGACTTGCCCGCGCCGTTCGCGCCCACGAACCCGATGACGTCGCCGTCCGCGATCGTGAGATCCAAATCGGAGAACAGGGTTCGTTCGCCACGCGCGACCGAAAGATCGCTGACGTTCAACGTTGCAGACACCGGGTCAGCCTAATGGGAGTCAGACCAACGCGACTCCGCTGAGCTCCTGCGATACCGTCCACAGCCGATCCGCGTCGGCGGTGTTGCTCAAGGGCTTCCACAGCTTCTGCTTGCCGGGTGGACCACCGGCGTTCCCCGGCCACTGCGGTCCGTAGAAACCGACGTCGGGCGTGGTCGCGGCCAGCACCGCTGGAAGTTGGGCACTCTCCACGGTTCCCATGAGCATCCCGTGCCCGGAAAGCCATCGGATGACCTTCACCTCGGTGGTGTCCTTCGCACGCCCGACTTCCGGGCGGGCCGCGAGCAGGCTCGTCGGTGCAACCCCGGGATGGGCAATGGTGCTCGTGATTCCCCATCCGGCAACTTCACTGCGACGGTTCAGCTCCAGCCCGAAAAGTCCGACCGCGATCTTGGACTGTCGATAGGCCCGCATGCCGTCGTATTCGTGCTCGAAGTTCAGGTCATTCCAGTTGATCGCGCCGCGTCGGGCCGCAATGCTGGTCTGCGACGTCACGCGTGCCCTTCCTGCTTTCAACAGCGGCAGAAGGTGGCCGGTGAGCGCCACATGGCCCAGATGATTCGTCCCGAATTGCAACTCGAAACCGTCCGCGGTGACGCCGCGCTGGGGCGGGGTCATGACCCCGGCATTGTTGACGAGGTAGTGGATCGGAGCGCCCTCGGCCCGCATCGCTTCGCCGAACGAGGCGACCGACGCCAGTGACGCCAGGTCCATCTCGTGCAGGACGAGTTCAGCTTGCGGATGCACCTCTCGAATCTTTGCGATCGCCGCTGTGCCCTTGATCCGGTTGCGGACCGGCATCACGACCTCGGCTCCCGCACCCGCGAGCCTCGTCGCGATACCGAGTCCGATTCCGTCGCTGGCCCCCGTCACGACGGCACGCTTCCACGTGAGGTCGGGTAGGGCTACGTCGTACTGTCTGGGTCGCATCATGATTTGCTCCTGAAGCTTGTGGTCTCCCCATGAGCCTGCCCAACGCCGCAAGCGCTATCCACGGTCTGATGATCCGTGGTTAGGCGATCCCGGTGCAGGAAAGATGAATTGCATGATCGATCGCGCGGGTCTTGCCGAGTTTCTTCGCCGGCGCCGTGAGGCGTTGCAACCGGTAGATGTTGGGCTCCCACCGGGTCAGCGCCGCCGAACCAGCGGGTTGCGTCGCGAAGAGGTCGCCGCGTTGTGTCACATGTCGACCGACTACTACTCACGCCTCGAACAGGAGCGTGGTCCGCACCCTTCGGAGCAGATGATCGCGTCGATCGCACAGGGGCTGCACCTATCGCGCGCCGAGCGCGACCACCTGTTTCGCCTGGCCGGGCATCAGCCGCCGGCACTCGGCTCGGGAAGCGATCACATCAGCCCGGGGATGCTGCGAATCTTCGATCGCCTTGATGACACCGCGGCCGAGATCGTCACCGAACTCGGTGAGACGCTTCGGCAGACTCCGCTCGGCGCCGCGCTCGTGGGGGACCTGACTCGCTTCTCAGGTCCGGCGCGCAGCATCGGATATCGATGGTTCACCGATCCGACGATCCGCGACCTCTACCCGCCGGACGACCACGAGTTCTATTCGCGCATGTACGTCTCGGGACTCCGCGGAGTACTCGCCATGCGCGGTCCCACCTCAAAAGCCGCGCATTTGGCTGAGTTGCTGACTGAACAGTCCGAGGAATTTCGAACCTTCTGGAGTGCCCACGAGATCGGTCTCAGACCCCGCGAAGTGAAGCGATTCATCAACCCGACCGTCGGCCTGCTGGAACTGAACTGCCAGGTCCTACTGGACCCGGAGGAGTTGCACCTGCTCCTCGTCTACACCGCGGTGCCGGGGAGCGAGAGCTACGAGAAGCTGCAGCTGTTGTCAGTGGTCGGCTCAAACCCGTCCGTCTGAGCTGAGCGCCACTCCCAGATTGTCGAGTTCGTTTCCTCGACCGGCGACGATTCGCTCCGTCCATTCGTCGTCGTGCATGGGCTCGATCGTCATGACGACCCGAGTGCCGGACGAAAAAGGAGTCAGCGTCACCGTCGTCCGATGCCGGTACTCGGCCCGCCCGGGCACGAAATCGACGACCGTGTCGTAGGCGAGGAGCGCCTCGTTTTCGATGGCAGTGAAGTACTTCCGCGACGACGTGGACAGCGGCAGCCCGACCGAGTTCATGAACGCCACCTGGTCGGGACCAGTCGCCGTCATGACATAGCGGAGTTCGCCGCCGGGTCGCAGGTCCAACTCGTCGACACGGACCTCGAACCCGTCGGGTGCCCACCAGGATTCGATGCCGGCCGCCGTTGTCCACAGGTCCCAGATGCGCTCGGGCGCCGCGTTGTAGATGCGTTCGATGTCGATGGTCGTGGTCATCGCTCTCTCCTTCGGTGAGGTCCTTCACTTGGTGGTCGGAGCCGACCGACACATTCCGACACATCGGGCCAACAAAATTTGAGACGCTGACTTCAGGACGTTCTGATGATCGTCAGGGAGGGCCCATGAACCTCGAAAAGGTGGTCTTCGGCTTCTTCGTGCTTTTGGCCGCGACACTGAACTTCGGCTTCTTTCTCGGCGACATCACCAAACCTGAACTGCACAACATTTACGAGCTCTTCGCGGCGCTCGCCGTCAGTCTCATTGCCACCGTTCTCAAGTTCGGCGACCGAACCCAACTGGGTGCAGTTCACCTCGCCACGAGCCTCGTCGCCGACCTCCAACTGTTTGCCGCCGGGCTCGTCTGGGTGTTCGCCGAGCAGGTCACCGGCCACGGGATGACGGCGGCTTCGACCGCCAGCGTCGTATCGCTCTCGGGCGGCGCACTTCTCGCCAACATCGTCTCGGTGGTGCTGCTGGTGTCCGAGACCGTGACGTTCCGACGCTGACCCGTGTCGAATCCGCTGTTCTTCGCTTTCCGCCAGTTCGGTGCGCGGAAGAGTTCGATACGACCAAGAGCGCTCGCGGACCATGAATTCGCCGCCCCGTCGGCGACGATCTTCCTCGTCATGCGAAAGATGCGGGCGCCGCTCATCGTGCTCATCGTCGTGTTCTCGATCAGCGTCGTCGGTTTGGCCTTGATCCCGGGTGTCGACGCGGACGGCAATCCCGTGCGGATGACGTTGTTCGACTCGTTCTACGTCATCAGCTACACCGCAACGACGATCGGCTTCGGCGAAATTCCGTTGCCCTTCACCGTCGCGCAACGGCTGTGGGTGACCTTCTCGATCTATCTTTCGGTCATCGGCTGGGCCTACGCGATCGGCTCGCTGTTGACCTTGCTTGGGGACGCCGGCTTCCGGCGGGCTCTGGCCGTGCAGCGTTTCACCCGCACGGTCGCGCGGTCCCGTGAGCCTTTCCTGCTGCTCGCCGGGTATGGACAGACCGGCCGACTGCTCGTGAAGGCGTTCGACGCTCTCGGCCAGCGAGTTGTCGTCCTCGACAAGGTCGATCGCCGGATCGAGGCGCTGGACCTCGAACCTCTGCACGCGGACGTGCCCGGCCTCGCTGCCGACGCGGCCAGCCCGCATTTGCTGACTCTCGCGGGACTCGGTCATCGGCATTGTGCAGGGGTTCTCGCACTCACCGACAACGACGAGACCAACCTGACGATCTCCGTCACCGCCGCCCTTCTGCGGCCCGACTTGCCGGTTTTCACGCGTACGGCCTCCGCGACGATCGCCGATCGTGCGCGGGCTTTCGGCACTCCGATCGTGGTGGATCCGTTCGATGTCTTCGGTGATCACCTACGGCTGGCGTTGAGCGCACCGTCGACATTTCAGCTGCTCGAATGGCTGGAAGGGGGTCCCGGCGCCGAACTTCCGGTGCGCGGGAAGTTGCCTCCGGACGGGCGATGGGTGCTCTGCGGGTACGGCCGATTCGGAAAGCGCCTTGTGGAGGATTTCCGCGCAGCGGGGCTCGAGGTCACCATCATCGAAACCACCGACAGCGACGAACGTGGTGTCATCCGGGGAGATGCCGCTGATCTCGAGGTGCTGGCGAAAGCCAAGCTGGACAGTGCGATCGGCGTCGTCGCGGGGACCGACAACGACACGACGAATCTGTCGATTCTCGCGAACTCGCGACAGCTGAATCCGAACCTTTTCCTCGCCGCCCGCCAGAACAAGCCGTCGAGCACCGCATTGTTCCGCGCCATGAACGTCGACTCCCTGCTTGTCCCCACCGAAGTCGTCGCTCATCAGGTCTATGCGCAGATCAGCACCCCTTTGCTGTGGCGTTTCCTGAAGGAGGCTCCCGCTCGCGGTGATGCGTGGGCGGCCGAAGTCGTCGAGCGGCTGCGCGGCCACTGCGGTATGGCGTTGCCGGCGCTGTGGGCGATGACCCTGGACGTTGCACATTCGCCCGCGGTCGTCGGGGCGCTCGCGTCCGAGGACGTCTGCATCGGCGACCTGCTGCGCGATCCCGTGGACCGCGATCACCGGCTCGATGCCGTACCGCTGCTACTCGGACGCGGTGACGACGCGATCCTGTGCCCCGGGAACGACGTGCACCTCGCGACGGGTGACGCGCTGCTCTTCGCCGGAACTCCGCACGCGCGCCGAGAACTCCAGCTCACGATGGTGAACGACTCGACCGCGGCTTACGTGCTGTTCGACCGGCATGTCCCGGACGGGTTGGTCTGGCGGAAGCTCTCGCGACGGTACGGAAGGACGAGCGCGACGACCTGACGCACAATGAACCCCATGGCCTACGTCAAACCCCCTTTCCTCGTCCGGAACGTCCTCAACAAGGTCGCGATGGCGACTGGCATCGGTGGAACCGAGACTCTCGTCGTCAAGGGACGAACCAGCGGGGAACCGCGCAAGGTTCCGGTGACGCCGATCCGATTCGATGGCGTGCAATACCTCGTGTCGGTTCGCGGTGAGGCGGAGTGGGTTCGAAATGTCCGCGCCGCCGGGCAGATCGAGCTGGTGAAGAAGGGCAGTTCGCGCACGGTGTCGGCGACCGAGGTGCCGGTCTCCGAAGCTGGCCCGGTCATCGCGCACTACCGGGAGAAGTTGGGCAGCGTGGTGAAGGGTTACTGGGAGCAACTGCCCGACGATGCCGATCACCCGGTCTTCGCTCTCGGCGGCGCGTAGTACCGTCCGATCCATGCGACGTGCGGAGAAGGTCGAAAAGATCGGGTCTCTTCTCGATGAGCTGTACCCGACGACTCCGATCCCGCTCGATCACACGGACCCGTACACGCTCCTGGTTGCGGTCGCGCTGTCTGCGCAGACGACCGATAAGAAAGTGAACGAGGTGACGCCGCGGCTCTTCGCGGTCGCGGACACCCCCGAGAAGATGCTGGCGCTCGGGCCCGAGCGAATCCTCGAACTGATTCGGGAGATCGGGCTCTCGCCGACCAAGTCCAAGAATTTGTGGATCGCGGCCGGTCAGATCATGAACGCGGGCGGCGAGATCATTCCCGATTGGGAGTTCCTCGAGTCGCTCGCGGGCGTTGGCCACAAGACGGCGAGCGTGGTCATGTCTCAGGCGTTCGGGGTGCCGGCGTTTCCGGTCGATACCCACATCCATCGGCTCGCGCGCCGATGGGGATTGTCGGACGGCTCATCGGTCGAGAAGACCGAGCGAGACCTTAAGAGTGCGTTTCCCATCGACACGTGGAATCGCCGTCACCTGCAGATCATCTTCTTCGGCCGTGAGTACTGCCCAGCGCTCCGTCACGACTTCGCCGTGTGCCCGATCTGTTCGTTCGCGGCGACGAAGAAGCAGGCACTGAGCGAGCGGAAACCTACTTCTGGTTCAGCGCGGCCGCGACGCGTACCAACGCCATGAACGCATCTTCGTTCAGTTCGTCCTGTTCGTAGACGTCCATCGCGCGGCGAACGCCGTCGGACGGCAGGAACAGTCCGCTCGGGTCCTCGAGCGATCCGCCCTTGAAGAAGGTCACCTTGACCTTGTCCTTGTAGGTCTCGATCGTGCAGATCAGACCGCCGAGCGAAAAGGCCGGGACGCCATCGGGATTCGATGCCTTCTTCCACTTCGCCTCTTCGGTGACGCCCGGCGCGGCCCGGTTGATCAGAGTGCGGAGTTCGCCTACCAGCGCAACTCGCCAATCGGTGCTCATGCTCGCTCCAGTCGCATCGTCATCGTTTCGTAGGGCGTAACGGGTTCGCGCGGAACGATATTACGCATCGTCACCAGCAGGCTTTCGGCGATTGCGACTTCGATCTGCCAACGCCATCCTTCCGCGTACTCCCACTCGAACAGGATGGACTCATCTGTGTGCTCGACGTCGCCGAGTGGCTGCGCACTCTTCTGATGCCACGTATCGATCCACAGTCCGCACGCCGAGCTTTCACTCGTGCGGGCGAGAACGAGCGTGCCCTCTTGCTGGCCGTCCTCGGGATGCCGCCAGTCGTAGCTGAGCGTGAGGACAGAACCGCGAGCGGCCAGTGACGCGGCCGCGGTGCATGGTGCGTCCGACAGGTCGTCATCGGGCATCAATCGGAAGCCGTTGTGGCCCTGCCAGTTGCCGGCGATTGCCGTGAAGAGGGAAACCATCGTTACAGCATGCCGGTGGCGAGCCGAACATCAAATACCCTCACGACATGGACTCGCTGAGCCGGTCGCAAGCGCGACGGATCACGCTCGCCGCCCAGGGCTTCCTCGACAGACCGCATGATCCGCCGACGATGCGGACCCTCGTGCGTGCCGTCGAACGCACTGGAGTTCTGCAGATCGACTCGGTCAATGTGCTCCAACGCGCGCACTACATGCCGCTCTTCTCGCGGATGGGTCCGTACGACGTCGACCTTCTGCATCGCGCGACCGGGCAATCACCGCACCGATTGGTCGAGTACTGGGCGCACGTCGCGGCCTACATGCCGGTCGATCTGTGGCCATACATGCGGCACCGAATGACCGCCTTCTACGAGCAGGGACACGTCTGGACGGGGGAGAAGGCCTCCGAGGATTTGGTGCGGTCGCTGATGTCGGAGATCCGCGACGACGGTGCGAAAACAGCTCGGGAACTCGACCGCGGGCTGCCGCGCGCCAAGAAGCATTGGGGCTGGAACTGGTCGGAATCGAAGCGGGCGCTCGAGTGGCTCTTCATCTCCGGTCAGCTCGCGGTAAGCCGGCGGAACAGTCAGTTCGAACGTGTCTATGACCTGCCGGAACGAGTGATACCGCGGGCTGTATTGGATCAGCCCGAACCAACCGACGCCCAGGCGCGGCTGGAACTCGTCCGGCGAGCAGCCACGTCGCTGGGCGTCGCAACCGTCGGCGACCTCGCGGACTACTACCGCATGCGAAAGGCCGAGGCGCAGCCCGCGATCGACCAGCTCGCCCAGGAGGGTGAGTTGCTACCGGTCTCGGTTGATGGGGTTGGTCACTTACTCCACCGCGATGCCCGCATTCCGCGGAAAGTGTCGGCGCGAGCGCTGTTGAGCCCGTTCGACCCGCTCGTATGGGAGCGTGCGCGGACCGAGCGATTGTTCGATTTCTCGTACCGCATCGAGATTTACACACCCGAGCACAAACGCGTCCACGGCTATTACGTGCTGCCGTTCCTCCTGGGCGAGGCGATGGTGGCCCGAGTCGATCTGAAAGCCGACCGCGCAGGCTCCAAGCTTCTCGTGAAAGGCGCATTTTCCGAGCCTGATTCGCCACCGGAGACAGCCGCGGAACTTGCGCGTGAACTGCGCAGAATGGCGAATTGGCTCGGGCTCGCGGACCTGGTCGTCGAACCGCGGGGTGATCTGGCCCCAGAACTGCGACGATCAGTTCATGAGTGATGAGTCGGCTTCCGCGAAGAGCCAGAAATCCGCGTATCTCACCGCAGCGCTCCTCGGTGGATCGGGCGTCCTGCACTTCGCAATTCCAGGGCCGTACGACACGATCGTCCCGCACGCGCTCCCGGGCGAGGCCCGTCAGTGGACCTACTTGTCGGGTGTCGCCGAACTCGCCATCGCAGGTGGACTGCTCATGCCTCGAACGCGAAAGCCGGCTGCGTTGGCGGCCGTCGGACTGCTGCTGGGAGTGTTCCCCGCGAACATTCAGATGACCGTCGACTGGATGAGCGACCCCCGGAAGTCAAAGCCGTTGAAGGCCGCCTCAATTGCGCGATTGCCGTTGCAGATCCCGATGATCACGACCGCGCTGAAGGCATATCGGAACGCTCCGTAACCACGGAATCGGCGGTTATGTGTCCTCCGCCTCTTTCTCAGCTGATCTTGATCCTTCCGTCACAAACCCGGCTCACGATGGAGTCAACATCGGGTCGACGAGGAGGGATGCAAGGTGGGATTCGCACTATTGCTGGCCTGGATCGTCGGCATGTACGCGCTGATCGCGGTCATGGCCAAGCCGAAGGATGATTCGAAGGAGCCGACCACCGACTCCGACCGCAGTAGGACACGACGTCCGACCGCAGCACCTTCCCGCTCACGCCGAAATCGTCCTAGCCTCGAAGTGAGCGCTCAGGAGGCCCGGCATGTTGTCCACGATCGAGTCCGTTCTCACCAAGAGTTGGTATCTCACCGATCCCGCCGCCGATAGCGGGCTGATCGACGGCAACCCAGCGGCCGGACCAGCGGAAACCGCGCTCGAATCACCGAGACACGGATTGGCCACCAGATTCGGCACATCGCTGAACCTGATTCTTCGTCAGGGCGACATGTTCTTCGCCGACGGACGGCATCGCGAAGTGAACCGCCACGAGGTCATCGGTCGCGAGCACCCGGTGTTCGTCACCAGCAATCCGGCGCACATCAAATCGCTCATGACCGCAGATGTCGCGGACGTTCGATCCGCGACGCACCAGTCGCCGATACGCCCGATCGTCGGACCCGACTCCGTCATCACCGCCATCGGGGAGCGGCACAAGCAGCAACGAGAATTGCTCATGCCCGAGTTCCACGGCAGCGCGATCGCGCACTATCAGTCGGCGATCGAGCGGTCCGCGACCAAGCACATCGATAGTTGGCGCGTGGACAAACTGCAGCCACTTGCCGACATCGGCCAGGCCATCACGCTCGACGTCATCATGACCGCGATTTTCGGCATCGGTGACCAACATCAGGCCACTCGCGCCGAACTCGAACTTCGCAAGCAGGTCATCAAGTTCCTGTCGCGATCGACGATGCCCATCGCACCTCTCGCGCAGGTCTTCAACGCCACGACAGACGAGGCGATCGGCCTGACCAAGCTGGTTCTTCGCCCTCTCGACAAGGCTGTCTACGCGGTCATCCAGGAGCGTCGTCGAAACAACGCGACCGGGTCGGACATCATGTCGGTCTTGCTCGCAGCCACGCGCGCGAACGGCGACAAGCTCTCCGACCAGGAAATTCGAGACGAACTCCTCGCGCTCCTGCTCGCCGGCCACGAGACGACGTCGAACACGCTCGCGTGGACCTTCGAGCGCCTCACCCGTCACGCCGACGAGTACCACCGCGTGCAAGATGCCGTCCGAGCGGATGGTGAAGACCCTCTCCTCCAGGCGGTCATCTACGAATCGATGCGCAGCCGACCGCTGGTACCGATCGTGGGGCGGCAAGTCATGCGTCCGTGGCAGATTGGCGACGACGTCGCCGAGACGGGCAGCGTCGCGCTCATCAGCATCCTGCTCCTCCATCACCGCGATGAGCTCTACCCGAAACCGTTCGCTTTCCAGCCCGACCGCTTCCTCAACAAACGCATTCCGCCGCACACTTTCATTCCGTTCGGTGGCGGAAATCGGCGGTGCCTCGGCGCCACGCTCGCGATGGCGGAATTGCAGATCGTCACGCGAGAAATCCTTCGCCGCGTCGATCTCAAGACCCACGATCGACCGGGGGAGACGCCGAAGCACCGCAACGTCACGATGATTCCGGCCAATGGCGGCATCGTGAAAGCCCGGCGAATTCACTGAAGTTGGGGCGCCTCTCCCAACCCCGTGGCCTACTGCGCGGTGCCCAGGCACACGGCCTGCTGCGTTGTCCTCGTCGCATATAGCTCCGCTATGTGCTCCTCGTCCGCCTTGCACTCCGCGCACCTGACCACCGCTCGCTACGGCCAGGAGTTGGGGAGAGGCGCCCTAGCTGCACCCCCGCGTCTCCCGTACCTTTAGGGGGTGGTCGACGCGCTCTTTACGGTTCTCGAAAATGCAACTGATCTGAACGCGTACGAGCATGATGGCGGTCGCGTCAGCGTGGACTTCGATCATGGCGTCGAATCTGCGCAACGGGCCACATTGTGGTCGGAGGGAGCGACTGTTCACCTGGGCATGTGGGCCGGTGAATTGATGCCGCAATACGCCCGGCTGTACGGCAACGTGAACGTGCTGGAATCGCTTGGCGCGCTTGAGGAAAAGGGTTGGATTCTCCGCGCGAACTTCCACCTCGCGTTCCACAACTCGGACTGGAAGCAGCGCTGGTACCCGGCGAATCGCATGCCGGCTCGCGACTACCTGTGGCAGTGGGCGACCGACCTGCCGAACGCCGGCCGATTCTCGCGTTACGAGGTCGAGAACCCGAACTTCATTCGGTATCTCGTCGAGCGCGGTTACATCACCGACGCTGAGGTCAGCGGCCTGATTATCTGGCTGCGCGGACTGTCTCGCCAGCAGGTCGATGTTCGGCCGAGCCTGGCGATCGAGCGGAGTTGGGATTCGGAGCCGGATCCGTCGGAAGTGCGGGACGCGATCAACGAAGTGCTTGCGGCACTCGACGAACCGGAGCTCGGTCAGCAGCGCCGACCTGAGGTTGCGGCGGCTGCGCCGGTCAAGGTGAAGAGAGTCGCGAAGGCGCCCGCCAAGAAGGCCGTCAAGAAGCCGATGGGGCCAGGCGAACGCCCAGTGACACTGTGCCCGAACTGCTTCGTCGCTCTTCCCGCTACCGGTGTATGCGACTGTGGCTGAACGCGATTACGTCGTCCCCGCGGACCCGGCGCAGCGTCGTCGCCGCGTGCGGTCGACAGTTCGCGTGCTCGTTCTCGACGATCGCGACCGTGTGCTCCTGCTCAAAGACAGCGACCCGGGCACCGGCGACACCTGGTGGACGACGCCGGGCGGCGGAATCGATCCTGGTGAGTCGGAAGCCGATGCCGTCATTCGTGAGTTGGCCGAGGAAACAGGTCTGAAAATCGCCCCCGACGCGATTCTCGGACCGCTCGCACGACGACATGTTTGGCACGGATACAGCGATCAGATCGTCGACCAAAACGACGTCTTCTATGCGGTCCGTGTGCCGGCGTTCGAGGTCGATACGAGCGGTCACACCGACGACGAACTCTTCACGCTCAAGGGCGACCGGTGGTGGACTGCCGCCGAACTCGCGGCAGCCACCGAGGTCTTCTGGCCGGTGATTCTCACCGAGCTCTGGGACCTGGTCGATCAGCCCGAGCGCTGGAATCTCGCGCTCGACGACGCCGAGGAATCAACCGTTCTGGTGGGGCGTCCGTAGCGTCAGCACCGTGACCTCGCTCGGCGCGAACACGCGGAACGGAGGTCCCCAGAAGCCGGTGCCCCGGCTCGTGTAGAGCTGGGTCTTGCCGAAGCGCTGCAAGCCGTTGACGGCCGGCTGATCGAGCCGAACGAGGTAGCGGAACGGCCAGATCTGACCGCCGTGGGTGTGCCCGGCAATCTGCAGGTCGACGCCGGCCTCGGCCGCGCTGAACACCTGTTTCGGCTGGTGGGCGAGCAGAACGACAGGTAGCGAAGGGTCCGCCCCCTCCAATGCCGCCGCGAGATTCGCGCCGTGTCCCGGCAAGCCCGAACCCTGGGCGGTGAAATCGTCGATGCCGGCGACGACGAGCTTGCCGTCGCCTTGTCCGACAACAATGTGTGCGTTGTGCAGTGAGCTCCACCCGATGTTGGCCATGTAGTCGAGCCATTCCTGGGCTTCGCTGAAGTATTCGTGGTTGCCCGTCACATAGGCCCGGCCGAGTCGTGCCTTGACCTCGACGAGCGGCCGAGTCTGCTGGAACCGAGTGTCCGGGGTGCCGTCCGCGAGGTCGCCGACGTGGAAGACGAGGTCGGCCTCAAGGGAGTTCACCAGGTCGACGACCTTCTCCGACCAGCGCGAACGGTTGATCGGGCCGTAGTGCGTGTCCGTGATCGCGACGATGC
This sequence comes from Smaragdicoccus niigatensis DSM 44881 = NBRC 103563, assembly GCF_000380645.1. GTDB lineage: Bacteria > Actinomycetota > Actinomycetes > Mycobacteriales > Mycobacteriaceae > Smaragdicoccus > Smaragdicoccus niigatensis. The sequence continues at coordinate 358,409 of NZ_AQXZ01000019.1, read as the reverse complement.
GCAGACCGTCGAGATCCGGGTCGAGGCGGTCGATCACCACGTCCTGGTTCACAACCCGCGGTACCCGCATCGCGGCGATGAACCCGTAGACCAGAAGCGCAGCGGAGATGAGAGGCACTGCGATACCGACGAAGCGGCCCGCGTTCGAAACATCGAAGGCCTCGAGAATTGCACGCGCGACCAGACCGAGGATCGACCACGTGAACAGAACCCACGTGGCACCGAGCATCGTGTCGCCGGCAACGGCGGCGCGATCGAGGCGGCGGGGTCCGTGCCCGAGAACCATGAACGTCGGAAGTGCAAGTGCTGCAGCGACTACCAACGCGGTTCCGACCGCGGTCGCAGTCGATCCCCAGTCGGGGCCGCTGACGACGGCGAACCAAATCGGCGTGAACAGAACAGTGATGACAACAGCGAGGGTTGCTGCGATCCGAGACCCGTTCATGGGCGCACCGTCGCCAATTCCGCTCCTCGCTGCGTTCCTCGCTGCGCTGCGGTACTCGCTGCGATGCTCATGGGCTCCTCCTTGCGCTGGAAGGTCATCGAGTTCCTTCCTTCTTCTGGAGCTAACGCCGGCATACTCCGATGCGTTCCCGCGTTGCAGGATCCGTGAAGGTGTATGAGGCCATTGTGATCGGAGCCGGTCAGGCGGGGTTGTCGGCGTCGTATCACTTGCAGCGACTTGGGATCAATCACGTTGTCCTGGATGCGAATCCGGCGCCTGGCGGCGCGTGGCAGCACCGGTGGGACTCACTGAGCATGGACGACGTCCACGGCGTCGCGGATCTGCCGGATGGGCCCGCACCGGGCAAGTCGAGTGACCGAGCTAACACTGTTCTGCCGACCTGGTTCGGCGACTACGAACGCGAGCACGATCTTCCGGTGGTCCGACCGGTGCGGGTCGACGCGGTCACGAACGACGGCGAACTGCTCGTGGTCCATGCGGGAAACCGCACGTGGACGACCCGAACGATCATCAACGCGACCGGTACGTGGAGTCGTCCGTTCGTCCCTTTCTATCCGGGAGCTTCGACGTTCCAAGGCGAGCAATTGCACACCGTCGATTACCCGGGCCCCGAACATTTTCACGGCAAGCGAGTGCTCGTCGTCGGGGGCGGCGCGTCGGCAGTGCAGTTCCTTGGTGAGATCGCGCCAGTGACCGACACCGTGTGGGTCACCCGCAGGCCGCCGGTCTGGCGCGATGGTTTCGACTCCGAACTCGGCCGGAAGGCGATCAGTCTCGTCGAAGAGCGAGTGCGTCGAGGACTGCCGCCGGCCTCGGTCGTCAGCGTCACGGGACTCGCTTTGCGTCCGCAGGAACGTCTCGCGGAGAGTCTGGGAGCGTACGAGCGCAGGCCGATGTTCGCGCGCATCGAGCCCGATGGTGTGCGATGGGCATCGGGAGAGTTCGAGAAGGTCGACGTGATCCTGTGGGCCACGGGCTTCCGCCCCGCGGTTGACCACCTCGCGCCGCTCGGGCTGCGCGGCAGTGAAGGCGGAATCGCCTTGCGCACAACGGGTCACGACGTTCAGACGGCGGTGACCGCCGCTCAGGACCCGCGTATTCAGCTCGTTGGATACGGACCATCAGCCAGCACTATCGGCGGAAATCGCGCCGGCCGCGCGGCGGCGACAGCCGTTGCACGATTCTTGGAGGCTCAAGCCGCATGAAGTTGTCCGTCCTCGATCTGGCTCCCGTGAGTCGAACGGAATCGATTCAGGATTCGTTCGCGGGCAGTGTCCGTCTCGCCCAAGCTGCGGAAAAGCACGGCTACGAGCGCGTTTGGTACGCCGAACACCACAACATGCCCACGATCGCGTCGAGCGCAACCGCGGTGCTCATTGCGCACATTGCCGCGCACACGTCGACAATTCGACTCGGCGCCGGCGGGGTGATGCTTCCCAACCACTCACCACTCATCATCGCCGAGCAGTTCGGGACGCTCGAAACGCTGCACCCCGGCCGCATCGACCTGGGGCTGGGGCGAGCACCGGGAACGGATCAGAAGACCGTTGCCGCGCTGCGCGTCGATCCGCGAACGAGCGATCGATTCCCGCGGGACGTCCTGGAACTGCAGGCATATCTGTCGGACGAGTCCGTGGTCGAAGGCGTTCGTGCAATTCCTGGCGCCGGGACGAACGTGCCGTTGACGATCCTCGGATCGTCGATGTTCGGTGCGCAGTTGGCAGGTCACCTCGGTCTGCCCTATGCGTTCGCATCACACTTCGCACCTGATCTGCTGGAGGAAGCGGTCGCCGCGTACCGCGCGGAGTTCCGGCCCTCGAAGCAGCGTGACGAGCCCTATGTCATCGCTGCGTTCAACGTGACGGCAGCGCCCACCGTCGAGGAAGCGGACGCCATTCATCTGCGCGTACGGCGGTCGCGGATTCGGTCGTTCCTCTTGCGCGGAATTCCGGGCGCCGAGAAGGTGACCGATGAGGAACTCGACGCGATCGCGTCGACTCCGCAGGGCCGCCAGGTACTGCGGATGATGCGAAAGACGGTCGTCGGAACGGGCGCTGACGCGGTCCGTGCCATCGATGAGTTCGCGGTCGAAGCCGACGCCGACGAGGTCATGCTCGTTTTCCACGGAGTCACTGCGGACCAGCGCGTTCGGGCTCTCGAGTTGGTCGCAGAGGCGAGGTAGCGAGGCTGGGCGACAAGCGTGCCCATAGACTCAGCGTCGTGTCGCAGCCAACCCCGATCTTGGTTCCTGGCGAAACCTGTTGGCGAATCGAACGCGCAGAACGACTTTCGGTGATCATCGATGCCGCCGACTATTTCCATTACGCCAAGGCTGCGATGTCGTTGGCCGAGCAGCGAATCATGTTGGTCGGCTGGGACTTCGACACGCGGATCGAGCTCGAACCGGACGGGGAGACGATGCCCGGACCGAACAAGCTCGGTTCGTTTCTGTCGTGGTTGGTGAAGGAACGCTCTTCGCTCGACGTCTACTTGCTGAAGTGGAACATCGGGACGTGGGCCGCAATCGGCCGCGGAATGATGCCGGTGACTCTGCTCAACTGGATGACGCATCAGCGTTTGCATCTCCTGTCGGATGCGGCCCACCCGGTCGGTGCGGCCCACCACGAGAAGGTCATCGTGATCGACGATTCATTCGCATTCTGCGGTGGAATCGACATGACGGTGGAGCGGTGGGACACGCGGGACCACCCCGACAACGATGTCCGTCGCACCGATCCCGGCGGCGAAGAACACGGGCCGTGGCACGACGCCACAACGGCGGTCCAGGGACCCATCGCACGTTCCCTGGGCGAGCTCGTTCGTTCACGCTGGGAGTCCGCGGGCGGAACGGACCTCGATCCAGTCCATCGCGGCAGGGAGATCTGGCCCCAAGGCCTCATGCCGACGATGATCAACGTGGATGTGGCGATCGCGCGAACTCGGGCCGCATACCGCGGTCAGGACGTCGTCCGTGAGATCGAGGCGCTCTACCTGGCGGCCATCCGGGAGGCTCGCTCGTCGATCTATATCGAGACGCAGTACCTCGCATCGAGGATCGTCATCGAGGCAATCGCAGAACGACTCCAAAGTGCTGACTGTCCAGAAATCGTCATCGTCATCCCGCGTAATGCCGCCGGGTGGCTGGAACAGCTGGCGATGGACGGCGCCCGACGACGACTGCTCCACGTTTTGTGGCAGAACGACGATCACCACAAGGTTCGAGTTCTCTACCCGGTCACCGAAGCGGGTCAGCCGATCTACGTGCACGCGAAGGTGCTCATCATGGACGATCGGCTGCTTCGCATCGGGTCGTCGAATCTCAACAATCGCTCGATGGGCTTCGACTCCGAATGCGACCTTGCGGTCGATGCGGCCGTGCAGGCTGACCCAGAGTCCGTCGCCGCTTCCATCCTCGACATTCGCGACGACCTGCTGTGCGAGCATCTGGGATGCAGCAGAGACGAACTTGCATCGGCGTTCGAAGGTGCAGGTGGGTCACTCATCGGAGCGGTTGAGTCGTTGTGCCGGGATGATGGTCGGACGCTGCGGGCGTTCGAGCCGGAAGACATCTCGGACGAGGTCAGTGTCCTCGCCGAAAACGAGTTCATGGACCCCGAGGGAGTGACTCCGTCGGGACCGCGCTGGGTGCGCGCACTTCGTGAGCGGGCGCAGCGGCGATTGCGCAAGGAATCGACGCCGCAGTGATGCTCAGCCGCGCAGAACTGGAGGCGTTCCGCGATAAGGAAGTCGACGATCTCATCGGGCCGGGTGTGAAGTTACTGTTCGTCGGGATCAACCCAGGACTTATGACGGCGGCGACGAAAACGCACTTCAACTACCCGGGCAACCGCTTCTATCCCGCACTGACCCGGGCCGGGATCGTCGACATGTCCGACTTCACCCGGGGGACGCCGATGACGGATGTCCATCGTCAGCGGCTCCTCGACCGCGGGATCGGGATCACGAATCTTGTTCGGCGCGCGACGATTCGGGCGAGCGAACTGTCGGCCGAGGAGTTGCGCCGCGGCGGTGTAGAGCTGGCACGGCTGGTTGACGAGGTGAAACCAACCGTCGTTGCGGTGGCCGGTGTCACCGCATACCGGCAGGCCTTTCGACGACCGAAGGCGCAGCTCGGCCGTCAAGCTGAGTCGATCGGTGGCGCTGAAGTCTGGGTCGTTCCGAATCCGAGCGGGCTCAATGCGCACGATACGGTCGAGACCCTGGCCGAGGCTTATCGGGAGGCTGCGGAAGCGGCCGGCATCACGACATGACGGCGACCCCGCCGACGATGAGTGCACCGAGTTTGACGACTTCAAGAGCAACGTAGGCGTGGTGGGCACGGGAGCGCGGAGCGTCCGAGCCCGCGAGAACAGCGTTGGTGCGACGGGTCAGCCGGGGGCGGACGGCGAGTATCTGCGCAGCTAGAGACGCAATTGCGATGCCGAGTGCGATGATCGCCGGCGCGCCCGGAGAACCCACGACGAGCGCGATGATGAGGATGAGGGCGAGCACCGTTTCAACCGAGTTGATCGCACGAAAGACGAGCCGCCCGATCCCGAGCCCGATCGGGATGGTGACGCCCGGAGCGCGAAACTTCAGCGGCGCCTCGATGCACGAGATGCCGACGACGAGCCCGATCCACACGAAGACGACAGCGGTTGCGACGTGGATCGAGGCAGTCATGTGCTCATCGTGCCTGGCCAGGGGTTAGTCGCTGCTAGAGCATTTCGTCATGTCTTGCCGCGAGCTCGAGGAGTTGGGCTTGCTGACCCATCGCGCAGACAAGTCGTCGGGCGGCACGTGAGCACGTGATGAAGTTCGAGTCGCCGGCTTGCTGCGGTTGCAGAAGGCGAACGGCGTCGATCAAGTCGGCCGCAGCCTCCCGCAACTGCCTCGCCGCACTTCGCAGTCCATCTGGGTTCGCACGCATCCTCGGCCTCCTTCGCCGAGTTGGACGCAGGAGGAGGCCGATCGGTTCCGTGGTTCTTCAGCGCAACCTCACGACCTAACGCAAGCTCGCGACCAATTCCTGAACCGCAGCCCCCGCATCCACAAGCGGCCGGACCAACCCAACTCGCGAGCACGTCTCCATCGCCTCGGTCAACACCGGTCGCGCCTCGTCAAGTCTGCCCGCGGACGCGAGGCAGAAAGCGAGCACTAGCTGCGCATTCAGGTGAGCCCATGCCCGCGGTCCGTGCTGGAGTCGCCCTACCAGCTCGGAAGCTTGGGAACAGGCTGCGTCGAACTCGCCCCGCGCAACGAGCCGCCGGATTCGCACCTCGTCGACGACTTCTTCGAGCATCGGAGCGCCCGCGACCATTCGGACATCCGACCCGTCGTCGATCCCGAGCTTGATGCGAACGAGCGCCATGTGTGCGCCGATCCGCGGCACATTCATCGCACGGCCGATGGCGGTTCCTTCATCGAGCAGTCGCCGAGCAGAAGCCAGGTCGCCGCGAGCGGCCTTGACTTGCGCGCCGGTCGCGAACGTCGCGATTTTGAACGCCACGACTCCGCCCTCGAAGCCCAGCTCGTGGCTGGCGTCGAGCAGTGGCTCGGCAGAATCGATGTCTCCACGCAGGTACAGGAGCTCGCCGAGCTGGGCACCCCCGATCCGGGACGCGAAAGAGCTCCGGTCACCCGTTCGGTGGGCGAGCGCCATGGCCCTGCGGTAGTGCTCCTCGGCGGCGGCGACGTCGAGCATTTCCATGGATGCCATGCCGGAAATGTTCTCGGAATAGACCTCGCCGAACGGGGCAGTCATCCGACGGTGGAAAGGCCTGGTCCAGGCTTGCCGTTCGATCGCCTTAAGGAAGTCGAATTGGCAGTAGTCCACGTACGCTGCGCAGGCGGCGGCGGCACTCACCACAAACGGACGGAAGTCGTCCGGATGCGAGAGGCACCCACTCACGAGTTCCAGAGCGCCATCGACGCGGTCGGCGATGCAGTTGGTGGTCGCCCGAATGACATCGGTCTCGGCACGAAGGGCGTCGTCCGCGTCAGGTGCCGCAAGATCGAGGGCCCGTGAACTGTCCGCCACATGGTTGAGCAGAGAATTCGCCCACGCGACGTCAACGAGGAGGCGTGGTCGCCCGACTGCGGCATCTAGGGGCAGTTTCGTGAGCAAACCGAGCAACGTCGCCATCTGGGCACGTTCGAGAAGCTGCGGAGCGGTCGTTTCGACGAGGTCGACCGCGCGATCTGTCTCGCCGGCGGCAAGTGCGTGATCCACGGCTTCCTTCAACAGGCCGTTGTCGGCAAGCCATAGCGAGGCCATCTTGTGTAGCTGAACTTCGCGCGCAGGGTCCTTCGTGTGCAGTTTCCGACGCAGGTAGTCGCGGAAGATGTGATGGAAGCGCATCCACTCCCAGTCTTCGTCGGTTCGGCGAAGAAACAGTTCGCGACGCTCGATGTCGTCGAGCACGCCCTGTGCGTCGGGCACTCCGGCCAGAACTGAGGCGAGTTCGCCGCAAGTCCGGTCGGTGACCGATATCGCGAGCATGAAATCGAGCAGTTCCGGCTCCAAGGAATCAAGCACGTTCTCGACGAGATACTCCTCGATCGCGCGGTGGTCCTTCGTGATTCGGGCAAGCATGGTCGACGGCGTGCGTTGGCCGCGGAGGGACAGCGCAGCCAGTTGGAGGGCGGCGATCCAGCCTTCAGTCGAGTCGTGAAGCTCTTCTACCGCATCGTCTGCCAACGCGATGCCGCCCCGATCAACGAGGAACGAACGGCATTCCGCGCCGTCGAATCGCAAAGCAGCCGAGTCGATCTCGATCAATTCATCGCGCACCCGCAGCCGGCCCAACGGCAGTCCCGCCTGGGAACGTGAAGTGACCACGATCTGTAGGTGATGGCAGCCCGCATCGAGGAGTCCGGCAAGTGCCTTCCGGCTCTCGGGGTCCTCGACCAGATGCCAGTCATCGACGACGAGAACGACCTGTTTGCCAGCCTCGTGAATCTCGTTGATGAGCAGCGTGAAAACTCCCCGAACCGCGGCCGGGCCGCCGGCCTCCAGCATCTGAATGAGGCCGTTGGCGAGCCCGGGAGAAGCCTTCTGGATCGCTTCGAGGAGATGCGATCCGAACCAGACAACGTTGTTGTCGTCGTTGTCGACGCTGAGCCAGGCGACCGGAACCCTCTCGCGGACAAGCTCTTCCCGCCATTGGACCGCCAAGGTGCTCTTTCCGAACCCAGCAGGCGCGTGGATCAGAACCAGCCGTCGGCGACCACCTTCCCGCAACGTCTCGATGAGCCGATTGCGCTCGACCAACGCGTGCGCAGCGGGCGGCGGCCGGTACTTGGTCGCCGCAACGGGCGGTGTCAGCGCCCGTGGTGTGTCCGGCGCTGGGGGAGTTGCTCGGCGCGATGAAATCGCCATCTCCGTGAGCGGAAGTCCGAGTTCACGTTCGGCATCCCGCAGTGCGTCACCGAATTCGGCCGCCGACGCTGGACGCAGACCGGGATCTGCGCTCAAGGCGTGTTCCAGAGCAGTGCACAGTTCCGCAGGCAGGCCTTGCCCCCGCAGGTCCGGGACCGGATCATTCACGATCCGGACGAACTGCGCGATGACCTTCTCGCCCTCCCTGCGCTCAAAAACCGCGTGCCCGGTGAGCAGGCAGAAGAGTGAGGCACCGAGGCTGTAGACGTCGGATCGCGGAGTTGGGGTCCGACCGGACAAGACCTCGGGCGCGGTGAATGCCGGCGAACCAGTGATCGCACCCGTGGCCGTCTCGAATCCGCCGGTCATGTGCGCGATTCCGAAGTCGGTCAGCAGCGGTTCGCCATAGTCGCTGATCAGGATGTTCGACGGCTTGACGTCCCGATGGAGGATTCCCGCCAGGTGTGCGGTCTCCAACGCGCCCGCGAGCTTGACTCCCAAGGAAAGAACGTCCCGCGCCGGTAGCGGACCTTCGCTTCGCAACCGGGTCTCCAGCGAGCCGCTGGAATAGAACGGCATCATGATGAACGGCTTGCCAGAGTTGGTCACTCCGGCCTGGTAAACATCGACGATGTTGGGATGCCCCGAGAGCCGGGCCATCGCTTGCTGCTCGCGCAGGAATCGCTCGCGATCTTCGTCCTCTGCCAGTTCGTCGAGCAGCAGCTTCACGGCGACCGCGCGACCGAGATGTTTTTCCAGGCAGCGGTAAACGATGCCGAACCCGCCTTGCCCAATCGGCTCGGCATCGCTGAGTCCAACCGCCTCGAGGTCGGCTACCACCCCGACGGTCACACTGCGCTGGGTCGCATCGTCCATCGCCTCACCGCTCGCCGCGTCGTCAAGGTCGATTCTGCTGAACGCGGAGCCTTCTGGTCTAGCGAAACTCGATCATCGACGCCCGACACCCGCCGAAATGTCCATCCGGCGGCTGGAGTCACGACCTTCGTCCCTAGTTGGCGTTCCCCAGCTGCGCAACGCTGAAAGCCGTGACTCGTGCAGACAGAAAATCGATCGTCGTCGGAGTGGACGATTCGGAGGCCGCGGTCGAAGCCGCACTGTGGGCTGCTGACCTGGCGGAGCGAATGCAGGTGCCGCTTGTGCTCGCCTCAGCCGTGGTGGTACCCGCGTACTACTCCGTCAACGTGCTCATGCCAACCGAGATTCCGCTGTACAGCAGCGAATCGGCCGCCGCGAACAAATACCTCGACCACGCGAAGAGCGTCGTGGCCGAGAAGTATCCGGATGTCGAAGTCTCGACGTGGAGCAATTACGGACCGGCCGACGTCGCTCTGACGGCATGGAGTCGGCGTGCGCAGATGATTGTCGTCGGTGCGCATCGGCACATCTCCGTGGACTCGCTCATCGTTGGCTCGACCACCGCGCAAGTGGTCAACCACGCCGAATGCCCCGTTGCGGTATGGCGAGGCGAGCCCTTCGCCGGGCCGGTGGTCGTGGGCGTCGACGGCAGTCCGCTCAGCAATCTCGCGGTCGAGCACGCTTTCGAGATTGCCAGCAGATATCGCACGGATCTTCGTGCCGTGCATGCGTGGGACCCTGGCGTTTTGATCGCGGATGAACGGGACGTCGGCAGCGCGGCGGAAGACGCGGTGCTCGCGGAATGCCTGGCAGGCTGGTCGGAGAAGTATCCCGACGTCGAGGTGACGAGGGTCGTGGTCGCGGCTCCGCCGGAGGAAGCTTTGCAGCGGCAGGCGCTCGACGCGCGCTTGGTGGTTGTGGGAAGCCATGGCCGGGGCCGTGCCAGGTCGCTGTTTCTCGGTTCGACGAGCCGTTACTTGCTGAGCCACAGCCCGTGCCCGGTCCTGGTGTGCCGCAAAGAGTTCGAGGAGTTGGCGTAGCACACCGGCCGGAACGCCCTATCGAGCTTTGCGCACACTCGAGAACGTCACTGCGCGCCGAACTTCGAACCCGAGTCGTTCATACAGCCGGATCGCGCCGACGTTGCTGTCGACCGCATGGAGATACGAACGATCGCCGCGCTCGCGAATGACGGACGCCACGGACATGACGAGACGCTCCGCATAACCCCGACCTCGGAAATCCGGATCGGTACAGACGGCGCTGATCTCGGTCCACCCCTCGGGTGCCATCCGCTCGCCAGCCATCGCGACGAGCCGACCCTCGGAGCGAAACCCGAGGTAGGTACCGAGCCGGTTCGTGTGCTTCGAGAATGGCCCGGGCTGGGTGCGGGCCACGAGATCGAGCATCTCCGGCACGTCGGCATCGGTCAGAACGACCGCAGCGTCGTCGAAGTACGGTGCGAAAGAATCGGTTTCGGTCATCTGGACACCGACGCCCCGCCAGGCGAACTCCCAGTCGGTGGGGAGTGTCAACTCCTCGCCGATCAAGGCGAGCGAGCTGGTCAGCGAGCTGACGTCCGCCCAAGCGGCGGGATCATTCCAGTCTTCGACGCCGCCGAAGATCGACACCTCCGGCAGGTAGCGAATCGCCTTGCCTGCGCGAGCGCTCAAATGCCGGTGCTTGCCGATCAGCGAGTGCCACGTGGGGTTGTCGAGGACATGATTACTCACAGTCCTTGTTTACCGGTTGATGCGAACACGAGTGCACCCTGGTCGCGGAAGCCTCTCGAGCTTTGTCGCGACCAGGGTGCGCTGGTGGGGAATCTAGGAACCGAAGGGGCTGCTGACGCTCGCTTCGGCGGTCTGGAAGTTCAGCGAGGCCGGGAGCGGGAAGATCTTCGGCTTGATGCACGCGACATGCACCTTCGTGGCGTTGCCGCTCATCAGCATGATGTCTGCGCTGCCGTTGAGGCCGACCTTCTTCGCGTTCGGAAGCGCCGAGAGTGGGTTGACGACGAGCTTTGCGATGTTGTCGGTGCTCGGCGCGGTGATCGTCTGGTTCGCGGCGCCACAGGTCGCACCGGGCTGAGCGCCCGAGACGTGAACCATCGTGATTCCGATGAACGGGATCGCCGTTGCCGAGACCGTCGGGCCGGTGGCCGCGCTTGCGAGTCCGGCGCCCGACAGCATCAGGGGCGCGACGACGGCAGCAGCGACGACTGCGCTTCGCTTGAAAAGAGTCTTCATGTGTTTCCCCCGATGGAGATCAGGAATTGCGTGTGACACATGTGACAGTAGTGACGAAATACGCCCGAAACGAACGATGACCTGATCGTGAGGAACTCGCATTCAGGCTGCGACCGAACCGTTCTGCTAGTGAGTCAAAAGTCCCAAAAGGCGAAGGTCGGCAACGTACTTCGCGATGAGTTCCGCGGTGACGGTCGGCAGGTCTCCGATCGCCTCGCGGAACCGATCGGCTGGCAACGACGACGACCCCGCGGGCTTGGCGAATGCCTGCAGCAGCGGGAGCAGCGTGTGGTCGCGGACTGATTCCGGCATCCCGCGAAGCTGGGACTCGAAGCGTCCGAACCACTCGCGATAGTCGTCGATACGGTGAATCGGCTGGCCGGCATCGATGAGCCAATCGACGAACTGATCGAGTGACGCGCCTTGGTTGTTGAGGACGTTGAACGTGCGGAAGCCGTCCTTGCTCAGACCCAGATCGGTGATCGCCCGTGCCACGAAATCTGCTGGCAAGCCGTCGTAATGGCCGTCGCCGCGACGGTAGAAGGATTGCGGCGCCAGTCCAGTGGAGGCGAGGCTCAGCAGCAGTCGCGTGAATATGTCCGGGACGTTCAGCTGTCCGGCGAACTGCGGGTGCGCCAGGATCATGTCCGATCGGAATACCGTGACGGGCAGACCGCACCAGTCGTTGGCTTCGCGCAGCAAGACTTCACTGGCCCACTTGCTGTTGCCGTAGCCGTTCGCGTAGCCCGGCCCGACTGATCGCGAGGGGCTCATCTCGCGGATGTCGCCGTCCTCGTCGAACGTTGTGCATTGCGCTGCGACGGCGACGGTCGAGACGAACGAGATCGGCTTCAGGCGTTCGGACATCGCAAAACGAATGATTTCGGCGGTGCCGAACACGTTGGGACCGAACAGTTGACGGTAGGGCAGGACGTGGTTGACCAGGGCGGCGGAGTGAACGACCAGGTCCACCTGGCCCGCAAGCCGGTCCCACGTTGCTTCGTCGAGCCCGAGGTTCGCCTCGGCGACATCGCCGGAGACGACCTCGAGGCAGCCTTCGGATAGCTCGCGGAACTGAGCCAGGAACGCCGGGTCGCTCTCGAACACGCTCTCCAAACGCGCGGCAGAACCACGAATTATGCACACAACCCGGCCGCCGACGGGCTTCAGCCGTTGCAGCCATTCGAGGCACAGGAACCGTCCGAGGTAGCCGTTCGCGCCGGTGAGCAGAACCGTCCGAACCGGTCCCGATGGCATCGGCAACGACCGTGCAGAATCCAGCGTCTGGCGATCGATGAACTTCTCGAGCTGCAGCTCAGAAGCGCGAATCACGTCCGGATCGGGATGGACCACATCCGGCAACGACGTCGGCGCGGCGAGTTTCTCCTCGACATACCGCGCAAGCTGCGCGATGTCGTTGGCCGGGTGGTTCACCACGCCGACCGGCACGTCGACGCCGAATACGTCATGCAACAGGTTCGACAATGTGAGGGCCGACAGCGAGTCACCGCCGAGGTCGACGAATCGCACATCTGTCGGGATGTCGCTGCTGTCGAGGATGGCGGCGACCGAACGAACCACAGTCTCCAGAACCGGCCGCGAATCTGCACCGGATCGGATCGCTGCCATCTCGTCGTCGTGGGCCTGGACGTGTTGGGCGTAGAGCTGTTCCAGCTTCTCGCCGTAGTGCGCTTTGAGCTTGGGTCGCAGCAACTTTCCGATCCCGGACAGCAGGCCGTTGTCGCCGCTGAAGGGCTCGGTTTCGATGATGAAATCGCGCGGAATCTCGTACGGCTGTAGCTCGGCTTCCTGTGCCGCCTGGGCGATCGATGCGCTGATCTCCGACCGCGGCGTCGATGGATCGGTCGGCACGATCACGGCGAGGAGATACGCACGCTCGCTGCTGCCGTACACATAGATTTGGCGGATGAGCGGGCTTGTCGACAGCGCGGCTTCGACGGCGGCAACCGTCACGAACTCACCCTGCGACAGTTTGAGAACGTTGTTCCGGCGGTCGAGGTAGACGAGCTCATCCGGGCCGGTCTCCGCGACGATGTCGCCGGTCAGGTAGAAGCCGTCGGCGTCGAACATCTCCGCCGTGACGTCCGGGCGCTTGTAATAGCCGGGGATCATCGCGGTGGTTTTGAGCAACAGCTCGCCCCGCGGGTGCGGCTGGTCGGTGACGAAATAGCCCAGCTCGGGAACGTCGACAAGCCGGTAGTCGATGACGGGCGGGCGCCGAACCTTGTTGTTGATGACGACGCTCGGCCCGGCCTCGGTGGACCCGTAGCCGTCATGCAGCGGGACGTCGAGGACGGATTCGATGAACTTCCGCATCTCTGGCGCGAGAGGGGCGCTTCCGCATGCGGCATTGATCACGCGGCCGCCGAAGAATTGTTCCCGCAGTTCGGTTTTGATGTCGGCGTCCGGCCGGCGCGAGATCTCGGCCTGGTAGCGCTGGTAGACCATGTCGCACACGCGCGGGACGAGGGTCAGCTCCGTCGGGCGCACCAGCGCGATGTCGGTGAAGAGCGTCGACAAGTCGCTCTGGGACGTGAAATTCGCGGTGCCGCCCCGAGCCAGAACTCCGTAGAGCGTGAAGCGACCCAGGACGTGACTCATCGGGGAGTAGTTGATGTTGATCGCGGCCTGCGGTGGCGGTGCCGTCCAGAACACCTTGACCAGTCGCTCGGTGTACATCGCACCCTTGGGTGTTCCCGTGCTTCCGGACGTGTAGATGATGAGGCTGAGCTCGTCGTCATTTCCGATATGGATGTCGACCGGTTCGAGCGAACGGCCGCGCGCAAGTGCCTCGTCGAGGGTGTCGATTGTGACCGTGCTCGATGCGAGCCGCTGGCGCGCGGAGACGAGGGCGCTGGGGGTTGGTGCGTCGAAGACCAGGAGACGTTCCGGTGCGAAACCGCTCAGAACGAGCGTCACTGCATCGTCGAGATGTTCGGCGCTCGTCGCCAGAATGCGCGGCTCGGTTTCTGCAAGGATTGCCGCAAGCTGGGATTGAGCCGCGCTCGTCTGCAGCGGCACCGACACCGCCCCGCGATGTACGCAGGTCAGATCGACGATCGTGTAGTCGAGTCCGGTGAAACCCAGAATCGCGACGAGGTCGCCGGGTCGGATCGAGTCCGCCTGCCACGCGGCGGCGAGCGCGTTTACGCGTGCCCAGAGCTCGGCGTAGGACACCGTTGTGAACTCATCATCTGTGCGGAATCCGACGGCAGGCCGGTCGGCGTACCCGGTCATGACGGTTTCGACCGATTGGGCCAGGCTCGTGCCGGGCTCTCGGATGGCGGCACTGATCTCCGGCAGGGGGACGGCGGCACGCAACTCAGGCTCTTCGGCGTAGAGCTGCGCGATCCGCTCCTTGACCGCGCTGACGTTGCGCGCCTCGGCTGACATACCCGACACCGTAAACCCGAAATCGTTAGTAGTGCGAACAATCTTTGCGGTCCCGCGTGCCGTCAGTCCCGTATGACCCCTTTGTTACGCATGAGGAAGTCGGCGAGGTAACCGTCGTGGGGCATCGCTGCCGATTGGTAGTAGGTCGTGTGGTGCCCGCTGTAGACGTTGGCGATCGTCGGATCGCTGATGAGGTCGTCGATCAGGTCGCCGTCGTTCGTCAGTGCACAGATGACGAGTGAATTCCGTAGCGGCGCGAGGCCGTCCGACCGCGCCCACGGTGCGACCCACACGCATGGGAAGGCAAGTTCGACGTTGAGCTTGTCGGTGTCCGGCTCGGCAAGCATGTGCACTGCAGGCCGGAGCGCGGCGTGGCCGTTCCCGAGGTCGGCCACCACCTGATCCGCGCCGAGGATCGCCGTGGTTCCGGCCGCCTTCGTCGCCAGAAAGGATGCGAGGGCGTGCGCTTTCTCGGTCGGAACCGTGGGCAAAACCGCCCGCTCATCGAGGTTGGGCAGCGGTGGAATGGTCGCGAGCCGTTCGCCAATCGCCTGCGCGAGCGGAGCAGGATCGCCTTCGATCAGCACGGCCGTCGTGTTGACGCACGCCATACCGCCCAGGTTCGCGATCGAGTCGACGATCGTGTCGAGATGATCCCGCCAATCGTGATCGGCGGTGACGAGAATCTTGCTGCGTCCGGGTCCGTTCACGAGAACCGTCGGATCGTGCGAATACTTGTCCACGACGTCCTGACCGCCGTAGACAGTCGCCAGGTCGGCGCACCGAATGAGCTCGTCGGCGCCGGCGTAGTCGGTGGGGAGGTATGCGACGTCTGCTGGTCGGAAGCCAGCCGCGAGAAGTGCCTGGATCAGGCGATGCGCGGTGAACGGTTCCCGCCGCGATGGCCGCACGACCACGCGGTATCCCAGAGCCAAGGCCTGCGGCCAGGTTCCGTGGATGCCCGGTGCATTTCCCGACGCGTGAACAGCGAAAACCTCACCTCGCCGCGCCCACACAGCGCTGCCGAGCCGGGTGCGTTCTTCCCGCCAGTCGAAGGCTGCGCCCACCGGCTGGGCGGGTCGCACGGCGTCGAACGCCGCGAGGAGGCCGTCCGCGACAGCGTGTGCGCCGTCCCGTGCGACGGCTATCGGTAAGCCGGAGACGCGGCTGGTGAGTTCGACATATTGCTCGAAATCGAGCCCGTCGATCTCCTCGTCGACAAAGAGCTTGGACGCCTTCTCCAACGCCGCGGCACGGTCCGCGACCGGTAATGGATGCGTCCGTCTCTGAGTCTGAACGCATCGCGCGACGAATAGCGGAGGCACGATGCTGAGCTCTGCGACCTGGTTTCCCGCGGTGTCCTTGATGACTTCGCGATTGCGCGTCCGGTAGGCACCCGTCGGGCCGAGAGCGTCGATGAACATCTCAGTAGACGCCTTCGATGACCGGTTCACCCTCGAAGGTCGCGACCGGCTTGACCTCACTGAGTGAGTCACCGACGTGCCCGGGCGGACCGGACAACCGGATCGCGGAGTCGCGTTCGAGGTTGTTGGGAATGAACATTCCCTTGCTGAGGTGGTTCATCACGACCTGACCGCGCGACCCGTAGGGAACGGGATCGCCGGTCGTCGGATCGACGACCCACATGACGACGTACGGCGACCGGGGATCGAACACGAACGAATCGTCGCGGAGCCGAGTCGAAGCCTGCGACAAGACCATCGTGCTGCCGAACGCCATCGTGATCGACGCGCGGGGGAAGATGCTGCGCAGAAGGTCGAGAGTGTCGACGTCGACGTGTGCGCCGCTGAGCAGGATGAATCGCACCTTTTCGTTGATGAGATCGACGACGGCATCGTCCCGCGCCATGGCCTCGAGAAGCGGCGGTGACGTGTGCAGATTCCCGACGTCCTGGGTTTGCAGTACGTAGACCGCCTGCTCGATGACATGGTCGACATAGTGCGCAATCTCGCTCGTCGCGTTCCGTGCCGCGAGCTTCTTCACCCATCGCGGGTCGAGGTCGACGGGGAAGAAGACGGCACCGAGTCGCCGCGAGACTTCCCGTGAGAAGTACCCGACGCCGTGCGGTCCGCTCGGCATGACGAACAGCAATCCACGGCCGGTCTCGAAGCCGCCGGCGGTGAAGTCCTCGATCTGCCAACGGATGACCTGCTCGGTCCAGTCGGGGAGTTGGGACGTTCGCTTGGGCGCGCCTGTCGTGCCTCCGGACTCGAAGACGTGCGGTAACCCGGAGCAGCCCTGCGGGATCAGATCCTCGACCGGGACCTCCCGCAGTTCGTTGACGAAGTTGGGGAAGAGGCGGAGGTCGGCAAAGGTCCGAATCGAGGTCAGCGGGTCGAAGGGGAGCCGTGCGGCCGTCCGCAGCCAGTAGCGAGAACCGGTCGCCGGGCCGAAATGCCAGGCGATCGCGGCCCGCAGGTAGGCCTCCGGGTCGGAAATCGGATCATTTCGCGGTACATCGAGCAGCGAAAAGTCCACATCTGCCATGACCTTCATTGTGTCGCAGAGCAGTTCGTGACGAGACGCGAACAAAGTCGCCGTCCCGGTTGCCGATCACCGGACCGGTGGGACAAAGTAGTGCCGACACCAGCCTCTTCGACCTTCGAGGAACAACCGTGGCCAGCTTCCTACTTTGTGCGCACCCGATCACCGGGCATGTGAATCCGGGCCTCGTGCTGGCGCGCGAACTCGTCGATCGTGGTCACGAGGTGCGGTTCTACACCGGACAGAAGTTCGAGTCGAAGGTGGATGCTGCCGGCGCGAAATTCGAGCCGATGACCGCCGCCCCCGACTATGACGACCGGGACTACGACGAGGCGTTTCCCGGTCGGGGTGCGCTCAAGGGGATCAGCCAGATCAAGTTCGATTTCCGGAAGATCTTCATCGAGCCGGTGCCCGGGCAAATCTCGGACCTGCGCGAGATTTTGAGCAGGTTCCCGGCGACGGTCGTGTCCGATCCCGGGTTCGCAGGCGCGAAATTGATGTACGAGCTCGGCGAGCTGGATTCGTGGGCGGTCTTCAACATCTCCGTCCTCGGATTGCCGAGCGCTGACGTACCGCCCTTCGGTCTTGGCCAGCTGCCGGACTATTCGCCGCTGGGCCGGTGGAAGAACAAGGCGCTGACATTCGTTGCGCAGAACCTCGTCTTCCGGTCGGTCAACAAGGTGATGAACAAGATCCGCGCCGAGGTCGGACTGAAGCCGGAGCCGTTTTCGATGTTCGCCTCGCCGATGCTGCACCTCCAGCCGTCGGTGCCGGGGCTCGAATATCCACGCAACGACCTGCCCGCGAGTGTGCACTTTGTCGGCCCCTTGCTCCCGACCCTGTCCGCTGACGTGGAATTGCCGCAGTGGTGGGACGAAGTGATGCACTCGGTGAAGCCGGTCGTCATCGTCACGCAGGGGACGGTCGCCACTGGTATCGATGAACTGATCATCCCGGCGTTGGATGCGCTGTCCGACCTGGACGTTCTCGTTGTCGCGACGGTCGATCCAGACCTGCTGTCCGGTGAGCTCCCCGCGAACGCTCGGGCGACGACGTTCGTGCCCTTCGACAAGATCATGTCGAAGGCTGCGGTGCTGGTGACCAACGGTGGCTATGGCGGAGTCATGTTCGCGCTGTCGCACGGCGTTCCGGTCGTGTGTGGAGGTACTACCGAGGACAAGCCGGAGGTGGGCAACCGAATCGCTTTCTCCGGCGTCGGGGTCAACCTCAAGACGAATCGACCGACCACGAAGGCAATCCGCGACGCCGTGCAGACTGCACTGACAGATGGCGACATCAGCACGAATGTGGAGAAGATTGCTGACCGGCTCAGCAACTACGACGGGCCTCGTCTTGCCGTGACACTCCTCGAGGAGTTGGCCGAGACCAAGCGCCCAGTGCTCCGCGGCGAAGGTCAAATCGACTGGGCGCCGAGGCGGTAGGGGTGCTGCTTAGGATCGACCGGGCGCTTCCGGTCGCGGTGACCGTCGACGGCGTCGACCTCAGCGGAGAAGATCTGGTGGGCGCCGCAACGGCCGTCGCGGACCGGATTGCCGGTGCCGATCGCGTCGCGATTCTGGCGGAGCCGACGTGGACGACCGTCGTCGGAGTCATCGGCTGTCTGATCGCGGGAGTCACCGTTGTTCCGGTCCCGCCGGACAGTGGTCCGGCCGAAGTCGACTACGTGCTTCGCGACTCGGGGGCTCAAGCGTGGCTGGGGCCGGCGGCTGCGTCCAGCGAACTTCCGAGCATTCCCGTGCGTCGCTATGCGCGGTCGTGGCACACCTACCGTGAGCCGGATCCGGCACACATCGCGTTCGTGCTCTATACCTCGGGTACGACCGGACGGCCGAAGGGTGTCCCTCTGAGTAGGCGGGCGATTGCTGCTGGTCTCGATGGTTTGGCTGACGCGTGGCAGTGGACGCGCAGCGACGTTCTCGTGCACGGACTGCCGCTCTTTCATGTGCACGGGCTGATCTTGGGGGTGCTCGGACCGCTGCGCGTGGGTGGTCGGCTCATCCACACGGGCCGCCCGACGCCCGAGGCGTATGCCGCGGCCCAGGGGTCGATGTACTTCGGTGTTCCGACCGTCTGGACTCGTATCGCGAACTCGCCGAGCGCAGCCGAAGAACTCCGGCGCGCTCGGTTGCTCGTGTCAGGCAGCGCGGCGCTGCCGGTCCCGGTCTTTGAGCAACTGTCGGCGCTGACCGGCCATCTGCCCGTCGAACGCTATGGGATGAGCGAAACGATGATCACCGTCTCGGCTCGTGCGGACGGCGAACGGAGACCGGGCTGGGTCGGGCTTCCGATCAAGGGCGTCGAGACGCGACTCGTCGATGATGCCGGGGCAGCCGTGCCGCACGACGGCGAATCGATCGGTGGCCTGCAGGTGCGCGGTGCGACGCTGTTCGACGGCTATCTCGGCAGGCCGGACGCGGACGCGGAGTCGTGGACGTCGGACGGGTGGTTCAAGACCGGCGACGTGGCCGCGGTCGATGCCGGTGGATTCCATCGGATCGTGGGCCGGGAGTCGACGGATCTGATCAAAACCGGTGGTTATCGGGTTGGGGCCGGCGAGATCGAGACCTCGCTGCTGGGGCATCCCGCGGTCAGTGAAGCCGCCGTCGTCGGGTTCCCCGATGACGATCTCGGTCAGCGGATCGTGGCGTATGTCGTTCTACGCGAAGCGGTCTCGCCTGCGGCATTGATCGAGCACACGGCGGCTGACTTGTCGCGACACAAGCGTCCACGCGAGGTGCGGATCGTGGACGCTTTGCCACGCAACGCGATGGGAAAGGTCCAGAAGAAGTTGCTGGCCGAGTAGTTCGGGCCTTGCCACGGTCGTCGGCGTTAGTCACCGTGGAGACATGACCGATCGATTGTGGGACGTTGTCGTTGTCGGCGGAGGCGCAGCGGGGCTCAGTGCAGCGCTCGTGCTGGGGCGCGCGCGACGATCGACCCTCGTCATCGATAGGGGCCGCCAAAGCAATTTGCCGGCACATGGCATCGGCGGACTGCTCGGCCATGACGGCCGACCGCCTGCGGAGTTGTACGCCAGCGGGCGCGATGAATTGCGCAAGTACTCGGTGGACGTCGAAATCGGCACCGTTGTCGCCGCGTCCGGCAAGGCCGACGACTTCACGTTGACGCTCGACACCGGCGACACTGTGCGCGCCCGGCGGATCGTGCTCGCGGCCGGCATGGACTACACGTACCCGGACATCCCTGGCGTTGCCGAACTCTGGGGGCGGTCGGTGTTCCACTGTCCGTTCTGCCATGGCTGGGAAGTGCAGGATCAACCGCTCGCGGTGCTCGACGGCGGGCCGATGGCCGAGCATCGCGTGCAATTGCTGTCGAACTGGAGTGACGACGTCGTGTTGCTGACGAACGGCGAGCCGTCTGAGATTCCCGGCGCCGACACACGGCGGGTGGCCCGGCTTTCGGTCGTCGGGGGAGAGCTGGAAGGAGTGGTCTTCGAGGACGGATCGACGTTGCGGCGCAAGGGGATCTTGGTGCCAGCGCCTTTGAGTCAGCGGTCGGATCTCGCGGAACAACTCGGAGTCACCTTCGCGGACCCATCGCCCGCGTCACTGAACCCGGTCGCCGCCGATACGCGTGCAATGACCAACGTGCCCGGTGTCTTCGCGGCGGGTGACATCGGCGCACCGATGCCGCAGGTGGCGGCCGCCGTCGCAACGGGAAGTATGGCTGGGAATGCGGCGGTTCAGACGTTGATTTTTGGGCTGTGAGTCAAGGCTTGGGTTGGACGCGGGAGAGTTGGGCGACAGGGTCCCAGTTGGAAGGCTTGCTGTCGTGTCGCCAGCGCATCCCGCCGTCTATCCACCGTTGCCGCCATTCCTCGTGGGTGAAGCCCATGTCGTCGTCGGTCACGCCGTACTCGTAGCCGCAGCTCGGACAGATGTCGTAATTGCCTAGTCCCTCTGCGTCGTAGGGAGGCTCGTCCAGGCCGTCGCAACCGCACACAGGGCACATGTACGTTGGTGCCACTTCTCGTCCTCGATCGGCCAGCGCGCGGAAGGCCCGCCGTGCCCTTGCGGCGAGTAGCTGGCCAGGAAAAGGAATGGTGGCGAAAGGCATACTGGTAACCGATTCAGGTAGGTGGCGGCTGGACTCGCGTTAGTTGAGAGACGGGGTCCCAGTTGGCGGGCTTGTCGCGCTTTGACCACCACTTCATCCCGGACTCAATCCAGCGGATCCGCCACTCTTCGGTCGTGATGCCCTCATCGTCGTCGGTCACGCCGAACTCGTAACCGCAACTGGGGCAGATGACGTAATTGCCGAGTCCCTCAGCATCGTAGGCTGGCTCGCTCAGATCTTCGTAACCACAAACCGGGCACATGTACCGAGTCATCGTGCGACCTCCCGTGTTGTCATGGCTGTCCGCTCCAAACAACGTCAGTGCCCCACCCCGGAGAGTTGCGGTCCCAGTAGGTCGGTGACGTTGGCTTGTAAATTGTCACGATTGTTCCATCGGAGTCGAAGATCGCGAACGTATTGGTGTTCGGGTCATATATTCGAATTCGGCCCTGTGAGTTGATCTTTGCTGCGAAGTGGTGGGTCTGCGCATCGCGCAAGAAGTCCTGAGCTGTTTGAACGTACTCTTCCTCCGACTTGGCTCCGAAGTCGTCCCCATGCCGTTGGAAGTGGTCCTCCAACTTATCTGTGTCCCGGAACTTCGTCGCCTCGAGACGAGGTAGCTCCTTGACTGTCGAAGGAGCCCCATCAATCCTCGGCCTCTCCGCGTCTGCACCCTTTCTCCCATCCTTCCCCAGCTCCTTAAGCCGCTCCGCAGTCTCCTTGGCCCGCTTGACTTCCCGAACGTCCTTGAGACCCTCAGCGATCCGCTTCTCGGTCTTCCATCCGCCGATCGCCGCGGCAATCAAGTGACCTGACTTCACGACCGCGAGGCCTGCCTTGGCGATCCCAATTCCGGCACCCACACCCAAACTGATGAACGACGACATCACCGAGATGGCGATGTCGGTGCCGATCTCGATGGCCAGGTCCTCGACGAAGCCGGTGATCGTCTCCCGAATCTCATGGGTAGCCGTCTGATAGTCGACGCAGCCTTGCTCGAGGTCCTTGCAGGACCCCAGGAGCTCATCGATCGCGCTCGATAGCTCGTCGATGTCGTCATTGATGTAGTCGACTTCGGGCGCTTCGACGGACGCCAAGGTCCGCGCGATTTCTGCGACCTCGATATTGAGGCCCGCCAGCCCGCGCCAACCACCACCCGCATCGCCCAGTTTGTCGGTGTCCCCGTTTGGAACATCGACTCCGATGGCAGCAGCAAGCCCGATGATCTTGTCGATCAATCCGTCGCTATGGCCACCCGTCGCGGACGGAAGAGTCGTCGGAAGCGCTTTCGGGGCAGCCGGCGTCGACGGCATCTGGGGCTGACTACCGCCATTGATCGTTGCGTCGTACTCGGCGCTGGCGTAGTTGAAACCCGATTGCGTCAGTACGCCGCCGTAGTTGTGCAGCGCGTCGACCAAGGCCGCCGCCGTCTGCAGGGCATCGCCCGCGGCCTTGTCGTAGGAACCGCCCCAGACAAGCCCGGAGTCATACGAGCCGGACATGGTTCCGGTCGCAGACAAAGCCTGATGCGCTTGGCTGGCAGCCTTGTGCAGATCCTCGGCGAGCGCGAAGCACTTCCGTCCCGCGTCATAGAAGGTCTGCGGCTCTACCGCGAGAGTCACGCCCTTCCCAGATTCGCCAGGTTCGTCGCGGTCGCCGAACTGTAGCTCTGGTGAGCGCGCGTGGCGGCCTGCTGCATCGCGGTGATTCCGTGGTTGAGCTCCCTTGCGCCCAAAGTCCATTCGCGATGAGCTGTGGTGAAGGACGCTGCGGCATCGCCGGTCCAATCAGCGGCGGCAACAGCCTGATCCAGTTCGGCGAGGCTTGCCTCGATGTAGTCGACGAGGCCGGCAAGCTGCGAAGTGATGTGATCCAGATGCGCGAGGTCCACGCGAAACGCGGCCATCAGGTCAGACTCAGAATGCTCGAAGAGGTGGACTGATCGCGGCCATCGAACTCAGCTGAAGTCACGCCCAGTGATCCAGCCAAACTCCGCAGAGCGGTGAAGATACGCAGGCCGCCGTCGTGCATCTCTTCCCATCCGCGGAGATAGGCGGCTCCTGCTTCACCAGTCCAGCTGGAAGCGAGGCCCGACACCTCGCGGTTCGCCAACGACAGCGCGTTCTCGAGATCAGCAGCGAGCTGTTCGGCGCGCGAGCCAAGCGTCGCTACGCCGTCGGAATGAATACGAAACTCCGTCACATAGCGGTTGGACGGTGCGGAACCGCGTTTGGTTCCATCCGAAGGTCAGCTGGCTTGGTGATTCGTGTGACCCGCTCCAGTGCTGCCGACTCCGTCGACACGTCGGGCAAGGTCGCGTAGTGCCCGGGAGAGCGATGGGTGCGCGGCAGTCACGCCGTCGAAACGCTCGGCGATCTGAGCGAGCTGCTTTGCCCGCAAGGTGATGTCGGACAGTTCGCGAACGCTGTCGAGGGCATCGAGGATCTCACTGCGCTGAGGGGTGCTCGCGTGTTCGAGAAGGATCTCCGCGATGTTGCCGCAGTACCGGCAGACAGCGGCGACATCGTCGCTGACGTCGACGGCGAGGGCCGCCGAAGGGCGTCCATTCCCGGGGTGAAAGGCCGCCATGGCGGCCGCGACGGCGCTCGCCGTGCCTTGCCGAACCAACCGCACATGCCCCTTGAGCTGCTCCACGTCTGCCTGCGAAACAAGTGCTTGGTTCATCAAATGACTCCTGTCTTTCTGCCGGCACACCTGGCGCAACGTTTCGATAACTGTCGCTGTGACCCGATGGGGTCGCCTAGGGCCGAAAGTCCCTTGGACAAGATCTTCAGTCCCGACAACGGACGACGGACTATGCACAGGCGCCTAGGGTAAAAACGGACAACAGAGCGCTTTTTGAGATGACCGATGAGGGGAAACTGATGAACGGCGAATGGCGGCCCGATCCGAGCGGGCGCTTCGAATTCCGCTGGTGGGACGGGCAGAACTGGACTGACCACGTCGCCCATCAGGGCCAGACCTTCCAGGCGCCTCTTCAGGGTCCGCCGCCCCAGATGCAGCAGCAGCCCGTACAGCAGCCGGCCCAGCCCGAACAACAGGCCCAGCCGGTGCAGCACGCCCAGCCGGTTCAACAGGCCCAGCCGGCAACTCCGGCGGAGGCGTTCGCCGGAATCACGGGCGAACTCGTCGACGGTCGCTTCAGTGAGAAGGAAGATCAGGCGATCGCAAAGCAGAACTCGAAGATGCTTCGCGTCCGCCTGGGAGAGCCGTTCATGGCTCGCCAGGGATCGATGGTGGCGTACCAAGGCAACGTCGACTTTGCGTACGAGGGTGGCGGTGCTTCGCGATTCATCAAGAAGGCGCTCACCGGTGAAGGTCTGTCGCTCATGCGATGCCAGGGGCAGGGTGACGTCTTCCTCGCGGACCTCGGCAAGGATGTGCACCTCCTGCACCTGCAGAACTCCGGAATTTCCATCAGCGGCTCGAACGTGCTCGCGTTCTCCGCCGGTCTGAACTGGAACATCGAGCGTGTCAAGGGCGGCAGCATGATGACCGGCGGTCTGTTCAACACGACTCTTCGAGGCAGTGGCTGGGTCGCCATCACCACGGATGGTCCGCCGGTCGTTCTCAACGCCGCCGAGGCACCGACCTTCGCCGACACGAACGCGATCGTTGCGTGGTCGGCTCACCTTCAGACCAATCTGAAGACGAGCTTCAAGGCGGGCGCACTCATCGGGCGCGGCTCGGGCGAAGCACTTCAGGTCGGATTTAGCGGTGTCGGCTTCGTCATCGTGCAGCCGTCCGAAGGCATCCAGATCCCCACGCAGGCTTAGCGACGACGATGGAGGACCGCGGCGCGACCCGGCGGCAAGCTGCCGTTGCGCGCCGCGCTGTCCGCGCGATCCGACCGTCCTGGTCCTGGCTTGCCGGAGTCTTGCGATCCTTCGCGATCGCGTTCACCTCCCTCGCGCTGACGCTGCAGCTCGTTCCAGGGACGCAGGTTCCGGAACGGAAGTTCACTGCGGTGATGACGCTCGTCGTCACGATCCTGCTGGTCGGAGCTTTGCTTCGACCATTGCTGGTCAAGCTGACCGTGTTGACGGGCGCGGTCGGACTGCTGATGTCCGGTTTCCTCACGCAGGCACTGATCCTGTCGATCGCATTGGCACTCGTGCCGTCGATCGAGCCGATCGCGCTGCCGGAGGTCATCGCGATGGCATGGATCGTCACGATCTTCGCCTCGCTGCTCAACTGGATGGTCGACGCCAGCACAGAGGAGGTGTTCTTTTCGCAGATCATGCGCCGCGCGATTCGCGTGTCTCGGCGGACGAAAGTCACCGGCCCCGGCCTGCTGGTCGTGCAACTCGACGGAGTCGCGCAGCCGCTGATCCGGTATGCGGCCGCGAGCGGAGCGATCCCGTTTCTGAGCAGTCTCCTCCGGTCGGGCAGCCACACCCTTCGGTCGTGGCACACCGGGCTCCCGTCGACGACCCCTGCCGGTCAGGCACGGCTGCTCCACGGAAAGGACGTGTTCATTCCGTCGTTCCGGTGGTTCGACAAAGAGCACGGCCGGATGCTCGTCGCCAACCGCCCCACCGATGCCAGGCTGATCGAAGAGCGGCTCAGTGACGGCAAGGGTTTGCTGGCCGCGGGGGGTGCGAGCATCTCGAATGTCTTCACCGGCGATGCGCCGTTTCGGGCGTTGACGATGGGCAAGATCGAACAGCCCGGCAACGAACCCGGTGCCGCCGGCTATGCCGCCGCGCGAGCCGGCTTCGTGCGATCTTTCGTGCTCTTTGCCGGACAGGTCATCACCGAGTGGTACCAAGCCCGCCGCCAGCGTCGGAGGGGAGTGGTTCCGCGCGTGAGCCGCAGCGGAGCTTTCCTCGTATTGCGTGGACTGACGACGGTGATCCTGAAAGATCTCTCGGTGTCGATCGTCGCTGATCAGATGGCCCGCGGAGCTCCCGTCATCTACGTCGATCTGCTCGACTACGACGAACTCGCGCACCATGCCGGCCCGACGCGGCCGGAGTCGATGCGCACTCTCGAGGGCCTCGATCGGGTGCTGAAGTTCTTCCACGATCTCGCCGAAGAGGTGGGCCGGGACTATGAGATCGTCATCCTCTCCGACCATGGGCAAACCCAAGGCGCGACGTTCTTGCAGCTCGAAGGTCGAACTATCCTCGACGCGGTTCGCGAGTTCGTCGACGCCGATGTCGCCGGTATCCGGGACACCGATGAGTCGTTCGGTTCCGTGCAGCGACTTCGGTTGAGTGAGAACCTGACGCCGGCACCGCTGCGGCGCACCATCCAACGAGCGGGCTCCGAGTCGGACGCGGAGGGGACGCAGACGGCGAACATCGAGGTCGCGGTCTCCGGCAGTCTCGCCAACGTGTACTTCGCCGACTATCCAGGCCGGCTCAAACGCGAAGAGGTCGAGGCGGTCGCACCTGGATTACTGCCTGGTCTTCGATCGCTCGAGCACGTCGGAGCGATCGTCACGCGCACGGCGAATGGCACCTTGTTCGTCGAGAACGGCCGCGGCTGGCGGGAGCTCACCGAGGAAGGTGCCAGGTACGGCGAGGGCGCGGACCCGCTGCTGCCGTACGGCTACCTCGCGCCCGCGGACCTGCTTCAACTCGACGGCTGCGCAAATGTCGGGGACGTCATCATTCTGGGCCGGTACGACCCGAACCTCGGTGAGGTCGCGGCTTTCGAGGAGCTCGTCGGATCGCATGGCGGACTCGGCGGGTGGCAGACCGAGGCACTTTTCGTGCACCCGTCGGACTGGGAGGTCGACGACATCCTGCTCTCCGGAACGGACATCTACCGACTGCTCGTGAACCATCTCGAGAAGCAGGGACTCCGCGAGCCCGACGTCGACTCGACCCCGGCGAAGGTCTGATCAATGTCAACCGTTTGCTGGTGGGGACACTCCTTCACGACCGTGCGTCTGGGGTCGATGGCCGTCGTGACGGATCCGCTCGCGGCGACCCGACTGTTCCATCTTCGTCGTGCTGCACCGCCTCCGCCGCCGGAGGCACTGACCGCAGATCTGGTTCTCATTTCGCACCTGCACCTCGACCATCTGCACGTGCCTACGCTCCGACAATTCGGTTCGGCAACCCCGATCGTCGTCCCGAAAGGCACCGCATCGGCGATCGGTGGACTCGAGGGGATGCACCTGATCGAGGCCGAACCGGGGGAGACGATCGAGATCGGCGAAGTGAAGATCGAGGTTCTGCCGGCCCGCCACGACGGTCGTCGCCTGCCGCATCCGCGTGCCCATCGGGCTCCCGCACTCGGGTTCCGGTTCGCCGCAGCGGGCCGGTCCTGCTGGTACCCCGGCGATACGGGAGTGCAGGACTTCTCGGCAGTCGAAGCCGTCGACCTCGCACTCGTGCCGATCGGAGGATGGGGCCCGACACTGGGCGTACATCATCTGAATCCGTCTCAGGCCGCAGCTGCCCTGCGCGAGGTTGGTGCCCGCTACGCCGTTCCCGTGCACTACGGCACCTTCTGGCCGGTTGGCCTGGAGTACCTGATGCGGTCCAATCACGAACGGTTGTTCTTGGCACCGGCTATCCGATTCCGCAACGAGATGGCTGGCGCGGGCACCAGCGTCATCGTTCCCGAATTCGGCGAAACGGTTGAGCTATGAACTCTTTCGGCTGGGTCGGGTTGTTGACACTGTTCGGCTTGGTGGCGTTCGGCGCGATTGTCCCGGTCGTCCCGACGGGTGCGCTCGTCAGTGGCGCGGCTGTGCTCGCCGGCGCCGAAATGCCGCTCGACGTTCTCGTCGTCATCGGGTTCGGGGCCGCCGGAGCGTACGTCGGCGACGTTGTCACCTATGCGGCACTTCGCGGTGCCGGAGTGACCCTCGCTCAGCGGATGGGCTGGCTCCGCGCGGCCGACCCGACCCGGGCCCTTCAGTTGGTTCGAGAGCGACTCGAACGCAGCGAGGTTCGCGCGCTCTTGTTGTCGCGGTTGATACCTGGCGGACGAATTCCGGTGCTGCTCGCGGCAGCGTTGGGCGGCTATCCGTTGGTGCGTTTCGCCAGCGCGAACGTCGCCGCGGCGGTCCTGTGGTCGGCGGTCTACGCCTCGATCGGAATCGCGGGAACTGCTGTGTTCCCGAATCCGACGACGGCGCTGATCGCCGTCATCATCTGCGCATTGGTCGTGTCCGTCGTGCCTGGGCTCATCGAGCGGATGCGGGAGCCGAAGACCGAAGAGGTTTGACAATCCGCCGGACGACCCGTGCAACGAGGCCCCGGTCTGGGTTCCAGGCATCCCGAGGGACATAACCGAGAATCTCCCGAGCTCGCGAAAGATCCCACACGCCAGCCGGATTCGCCGAGGTCACCGGCACGACATGGAAGCCCGTCCACGGTGCCAACGTCGCGCGGGTCAGCGCGGCAACGGCGTCGGACGGGCTGAGCCAGCAGCTGTCTTCCCACGGATCTTGGCGGATCGGCCGAGCATCGCCGGGAGGGCAGCCGCCGATGCGGAGCGCGATCGAATCAATTCCACGCGACTCCCAGAACCACTTCGCGATCTGCTCGCAGAAGACCTTTGACGCACCGTACGCGTTCGATCCAGGAGCGGCGATATCGGCGGGAATCGGTCCGCCGGTCCAGGCTCCGCGCGCGGCCCAGACCGAACTTGCGAGCACCACGCGGCTGACGTTGTGGTCGGCCGCCGCCTCATAAACGTTCATCGTCGCGGCCACGTTCGACGTCAGAACCTCGGGCCATCCGGCGTCGGGACGTGCGTCCCCGGCGAGATGGATGATGACGTCGTGACCCGCGAAAAGGTCAGTCCACGAGCCACTTTCGCGAAGATCTCCGCGGTGGCAGCCGTCTGATGGCGCGATGTCGATCAGGGTCAACTCGTGCCGGCCGCGAAGCGCCGCGGACATTCGGCTGCCGAGATTTCCCGCGGCGCCCGTGACGACGATTCGGGTCATCGGCGTTCCATCATCCGTTTGCGATCGAGTGCCTTCTTCACGGCGCGCACCACATGCAGTTCGACGTGGTCGCGACCTTCGGTCATGTTGGCGCCGTGCCGGCGTACTTCGAGCGTCGCGATCGGTAGGCGCGTCAACTTCGCTCCACCGGCTTGCAGGCGCGCGAACCAGTCGATGTCCTCGGCGAATCGCATGTCTTCGTCGAATCCGCCGATGGCGTCGAACACTTCCCGGCGGTAGACAGCCGCCCCGATGTACCACGGGAACGAAGCCTCCGGGACGCCGAACGGCTGCCAGGTTCCGTCCGGGTTGAGCCTCGACATCTGCGCATGGCCGATGACGACATCGGCGTCCGAGGACGTCAACTCCTGCACCAAGGCTTCGAGGCGGCCCGCCGGCCAGACGTCGTCGACATCGAGGAAGGCGACGAGGCTTCCCGCGGCCGCCGCGATCCCGGCGTTGCGTGCCGATGCTGGTCCGCGCTGTTCTTGGCGCACTACGACGACGTCGGGGGCGACGATGTCCAACTCGTCGGTGGAACCGTCGTCCACGACGATGATCTCCACCCGCGGATAGCCCTGAGCCCGAATGGACGCGACCGCATCGGCGATAAACGCGGCGCCATCGTGAACCGGGATGATGACGCTGATCATCGGGCGGTCGGATGGTTTGTTCATCTGCAGTTGGGCGGGATCATCGAGGATCGATCGGAGAGCACTGAGAAGCTGCACCGAATCGGCGCCGATCCCGAGCTGACCGCTCGGAATGCGGTCGAGCAAGGCATCGACCGCATCCTCGAGTCCGTCCGGGTGCGGAATCTGTTCCAAGGTCGAGTTCAAAGCGGCGGCCCGCACGCCTTCGCGGGTCGTCGCTTCGACCTCCGAATCCCTGGTACCCGTGATCCGCACCGAGGCGATCGCGGACAACGGCATCGACCGCTCGACCAGCACGGATGGCATCTGCAACGTTGCCTTCTCATCGCCTGGCGAGTGACTCCGTGCGAAGTCACCGATCGTGGTGTCCGGCGTCAGTTTCGCGGTCGCGTAGACGTGGTGAACCGTGGGCGGATCGGACGAGATTGCGACATAGTCGTCGCCGAGAAACCGGAAGCCAGCGGCCGCGGCCCGCACGGATGTGGTCGATTTGCCCGCGCCACCTCGACCGACGAGCAGTGCCGCTCGACCGTCGGCACCGACCGCAGCGCCATGCACGAGATGCCGTCCGTCGCGTCGGAGAATCCAGCCGATCATGGTGCGCATCGGTGATGAGCGCGCCCAATATGGCAGGTCAGAAGGGTTGGAGACCCAGTAACTGCCGACTCCTTGGTCCAGATCGAGCACGGAGACGGAATGCTCGCTCCAATGGAACGCGCTCCGCAGGTGCTTGGTCTCGAAGCCGTCGATCTCGCCCCGCGACGTGAACCGAGTCCCGCGCACGGGCGGCGGCATGGACACGCCCGTGCTCGCCGAATCCCACACCGTCACGACCACTGCGTTCGGCGCCGGCTCGTCGACCACATGCAACGCGAGCGCCGGGAGGAACTGCTCTGCGAGCGCATCGCCGGCGAACTCCAGTCGGATCGGGCATCCGGCAATCACCAGGTCACAGGACCGCCGACTCGACGCTGCGATCGCCTCCCGCGCGGCCGCGTGCACCTGCGAGTGGAAATCTTGTTCGGAGACAGCC
Source organism: Smaragdicoccus niigatensis DSM 44881 = NBRC 103563 (assembly GCF_000380645.1). GTDB lineage: Bacteria > Actinomycetota > Actinomycetes > Mycobacteriales > Mycobacteriaceae > Smaragdicoccus > Smaragdicoccus niigatensis. Next base: position 327,798 of record NZ_AQXZ01000019.1, on the reverse strand, counting down.
GGATTCACGAGCGACTCAGATCGACAAGGCTGCCGGCTTCGAGAAGATGCTCATCAGCGCTGGAGATGACGTCGGCGTCGTGCGTTGCCGTGACGATCGCCATCGCGGGGTGCGCCGCCGCGATTCGATCGAGGATCTCCGGCAGAAGACCCTGGGCAAGGTGGTTGCCGGGTTCGTCCAGCACCAGCATCTCGGGACCGCCGATCAAGCCACGCGCGATCGCCAGCTGCTGGGCTTGACCACCCGAGAGTCGGCTACCCGCATCGCCGATGACGGTGTCGATCCCCTCCGGCAATTCCGAAATCCAGCGGTCTGCGAGGACCACGTCGAGCGCGCTGCTCAGCTCGTCGATGCTCGCGCCGGGTCGGCCGTAGCGGAGGTTGTCCGCTATCGAGCCATGGAACAGAAGCGGTCGTTGCGCGACATAGCCCACGCGACGGCGGATCGACGAGGGGTCGAGGTCGTCGAACCGACGCCCGGCAGCAGAGACCAACCCCTTGAGTGGTGGTCGCAGACCCAGGATCGTTTCGAGGAGGGTCGTCTTCCCGGAACCGTTGGCACCGCGGAGCACCACGTGATTCCCCGCGCTGACCTGGAGGTCGACGCCGCTGATCAGCACGTCGTCATGACCGATATCGACCCTGGATAGCTGAAGCGGCAGGAGCTTTTCGCACAGCTCGCCGGTCGGCTCCGCCGTGGGTTGTCCGTCGAAGGGCGGCTCGCTCAGGCGCCGGATCGACTCGAGTCCGGACGCGATCTCCGGGAATGCGCTGCCGGCTTGAGTGACCGTTCCCGCGAGCAGTACGGCGCCGGTGTAAAACGCGAGAACGCTTGCCGCTGAGGTGGTTCCCTCGATGACCAGGATGCTTCCCGTCGCCATCAGAATGAGTGCGATGACCGAGGTCATGAAGGCCTGCGATGCCGCGACCCGAGCAAACCCGCTGGTCATGGCGATCGCGCGTGACGACAGCGTGTCGATCGTCGACCCGATGCGATTGATCTCTTGCTGTTCGTATCCGCGGTGCCGGGTCAGCGCGTGGTGGGAGAACAGGAAGGCGGAGTCGCGAGCGACGTCTTCGAACGCCTGCTGGAATTCGGCGGTGTCCACTGCCGAACGTTTCTGTGCAATTCGTTGCGTGACGACAGCGAGGGGCGAGATCAGTATCCCGGCCACCGTGAGCTGCCAATTGAGCCAGACGAGGCCAGCGCCGATGATCAGGCCGGCGCAGGCCGCCGGGACCATCGCGGAGAAAACGCGGTACAGCAGATTGTCGATTCGTTCGGTGCCGTGCACGAACCGAGCGCTGACCCAACGATGGTCGTGTTCGATCCAGGTTTCCGACGGCTGATGCATGATCTGGGTGACCAGGTCGCGCCGAAGATCTGCGCCCACCCCGCGCGCGATCACGGCCGCCGTGCGTCGCTGCAGGAACGACGCGGCGGCGGCGACGAATCGCAGTCCGATGGCTCCACCGCACAGGAGGACAACTGCCGGTGTGTTGTGCTCGGGGAGCGCCGTCGCGAAGACCCCGTGGATGACGAGCATCGTGGCGACCGCGAGAACGGCGAGAACGATGGCGAGGAGGGCCGCGGTCAGCACGAATCGACGACGAGACCGCAGTCCACGCCAGAGAATGCGCGTGATCGCGGAGGTGTCCGGGCGCTCAGTCATCGGCAATCCCAGCAACTCGGCGCCGCGCGGCATGAAGTAGTTCCCGGCGCTTGCTCACACCCCACTTGTCCCGGATGAAGTGCGGTTCGGTGCCCAAGGCGGCCGACCAGGCCAGGTTGGGATCAGCGCGCCACCACACGGACGCGAACTCACCGGCCCGTCGAGGGAAACCATTGCGGCTCTTGTCGTTCCGGACTTCCATCCGTTCCAGCAGGGAGGTGCGGCGGCCGAGTGCGGCAAGAGTCTCCGCGGGAATCGGGGTGTCTAGGTATTCACTGAGCCAGGACAGGCACGCGAAGAAGCGGCGCGACATACGAATCGCCGTGGCGAACGCGGCGATGGCTTCCCAGTCGATGCCATCGCCGTAGTAGGACGCCAGCAGGTGAACATCCGCCGCCCACCGAATCGGCGATTCGGCGTTGGACTGCGCACCATGTTGGATCGCGTGCGCGAGAAGGCGATCTGGTGCGGGAACGTGCACCGGCGCACCAACCATCGTCGAGGTCGTGGTCCCGGCACGCAGCCACTTTTCCCACCGGCTGGGAACTGGGAAGTTCGTTATCCGCCAATGCAGGTCGACGATTGCGGGCGAACCGGGGAGCGTCATTCCGATGCTGTGACGCCAGGGCAGGAAGGACATCCGGACGTCGGGGTCCGGAACCCAGCCGGCGTCCGTGAGGAGTTGGAGAGCCGCAGGTCCGCGCACTGCGTCGACGAGCAGATCGACGTCAGCCATCGGTCGCGTTCGGGTACCCGGCAAGCGATCCAGCGTCGTCAGTGCCGCACCCTTGAGCAGCGTGACTCGCAGATCGCCGCGGCTCAGCGCATCTATCGCCGCCCGCCCGCCGAAGAGTTGCCGCTGATTCCGGACCCACGACATCTTCGCCGTCCCGGCGATCCGGCCGGAATGGTCGCCCTGCAAGCCGAGGCGCTCGATACGTTCGGCGATGAGGGGGAGGAGGCGGAACATTCCAGCATCGAGTCCGGAGTTCAGATCGACCGTTCGTTCCCACGTCGTCAGGTCTGTTTGCGCAGATTCCTCGGGACCGACAGCCGCCCGCAGCGTCAGGCGAGTCGCTTCGTCGGGAATGTAGTGGCGCAGGTCATCGGGCCCACCACGCTGGCGGTGAGCGATCGGTCGACGCTCGGTCATCATGCGCGCCTCGCATGGGCAGCGCGGGCAATGCGCAGGAAGTCGCGCACGAGAACGTCCGGGCGCCGGGTGGTGTTCGAGTCGTGGGAACGACGGAGAAGAACGACATCGTAAATGCTCGTGAATCGCACGCCGGAATCGTGCGCGCGCGCCGTCCAATCGATCATTTCTCCGACCTCGAGCGACTCGTCGAAGTCGCCGACCAGGCGTTGTGCACCGGTACGAATGAGCATCGTTCCGGGCAGGCGACCCACCGAAGACATGGAGCCTTCGAGGCCTTGAACCCCACCGAAGACAACGTCAATGGAGGGGTCCGCGAGCAGGGGCGCGGCTCGTTTCGACAAACTGTCGACGGTCCAGACGTCGTCGGAATCGAGGAACGCCAGAGCGTCGGTGGTGACTCCCTGCCACGCGGTGTTCCGCGCGGCAGCGATTCCACGTCGCTCGCGGTGGGTGCGAATGTCGATGCCCGGGATGATCTCGCGTGCGATCTGGTCTGGAGCGACGTCGGAACCGTCGTCCACGAGAACCACCCGAGTGACCGCGATTCCGTTCACATCCTGCTCCGCAATACTGCGAAGCGCGTGCGGCAGTAGCTCGCCGCGGTTGTGGCACGTGACCAGAACGCTGATCGTGAGTGGCTGCCGCATGTGGTCCAAGCTGACCGTCACGTGCGAGTCGGGTTGGCGGTGGGCCAGCCGCTATCGGCGACGTCGTGGATGGGGTCGAGCTGGATCATGTCGGCGAGATCGTCGTAGGAGTTCAATTGCGGAACCGACCAAGGCGTCTCCGCGAGGCTGACCGACTGGGGCGCGCCTTCGGAATACGTTGCCGGAATGAGCAATCCGCCCTCGACGAGAGTGTCGAGAAACGCTCGAACAGATTCTGCGACGGGTTCACTCGGCCATTGCTCGGTAAGGGCGGCGATGGCGCTGGCCTCGTCGACGCCATCAGTCACGAGACGCCAGATCACCGCGCCGACCCCGTCCGTCGCGTGATAGCGACCGGCTACGAGATCGAGAACGATGAGCTCGCCGTCGATGATCTCGCTGACCACGTTCGGGGTTGGCACGATGAATGTCCGGTTCAATGAGATCTCCGGGTGTCGAATGGCAGGTCCGGGGTCCTGGACCTCAGTGTCCGCCGCGGCGTTGGGAGCAATCGTATGTCGGCATCCGGAAGATCCGAATGCCGACATAACGTGCGTGACGTCAGAGCAGACCCGGCATGACCGTGTAGCTGGCCGTCATGTCCGGTGCGCCCTGGTCGACGGTTGCCTGGACGACCCAGTGGCTGGTGTTCGAACCGTCCACTCGTGTGCCGCTCGTGTCGGTCTGGCCGGCGTAGTTGTTCGCCATGAAGACGACCGATGAGCCGTTGTCGGCGTCGTAGGTGACATCGACGCCGAATCCCTTCTGGTTCCAGGTCGAGGCGCTCACGGTCTCCGATGCGCCGGGAGCCAACTCCGACTGCGGCGAAACGATCCAGTCGCCGTAGGGGTTGTCCGAACCATCGAGGTGCAGCGTCGCGTCGGTGTTGTTCGTGATGGTCATCTTGATCATCCCGGAGTAGTCGGGGATGACCGGGTGAACCGGCTGGGTGGGGGTGACGGGCTTGGTGGGAGTCACCGGCGTCGTGTGGATGACCGGTGTGATCGGGCTCGCCGGGGTCGTCGTCTTGTGCACTGCGATCGTCTGGATGGGTGCGGTAGCGGCCGGCTTCTGGGCTTCGTGGATAGCAAGTCCGAACGCGGCTCCGCCGAGACCGGCGAGTACGGCTGCGGTGCCAACAAGAGCGACGGTGCGACGGCGGTTGGTGCTCGTGTTCATTTCGGGACTCCTTGACTAGCAGCGTTTTCGGTGTGACTTAAGAGTCCCGCTGGAAGCACTTCCGGCGCGTCCGCTGATCTGTCGCTCGAGAGGTGGAACGTGCGTTCCCCCGATTGGGGGACATCGGGCCCACTCCTTTGGCTGGTCCGATTTCGCCCGGACGAAAATCCGTTGCGAGGCCCTTCCCCGCGGGCGTAGTTTCGCCAACGTCGACAGGAAGGGAGGTGGTCTGAGAAATGGTTATTTTCAGGACTGATGAGGTGACCTCTGTTTAGGTGGTCACCCACCTGAAACCGAAACGGAAGCCCGGAAGATGAGAGCCATCTTCCGGGCTTTCGCCGTTTCGCGGGATCGCAACTTTGACAGCCGTCCCGCCAGCTCGCCACGCTGAATCCTGTGAGTGAACGATGAGGCGGATCGACCCGGGACCGTGGCGGCCGGACAAGAAGCTGCGCAACAAAGCCCGGCACATGCGCACCCTCCGGCGTTGGCACGCCGAGATCGAGGATTGGTTTCCAGGACCCGAATGGCTTGACGGTCGGGACTACTACAACTTCAAAGTCCCTGCGTATGCGCGGCTTCTAGAGTCTCGATTCACGACCAACAGCATTCGGCGTGCCTGCATCAACGAGGCATTTCTGACGGCGGAGGTGCTGGAGAACTCCGAACTGAGGCCACCGGACTGCCGCGTGGCCGTGGTCATCAGCACTCCGGACATGTTCTCCTCCGAGGTGGCGATCTTCTTTTCTGAGGACTATTTCGAACGGTTTCTTCCGGCGACGGAGAGCTACGTCATCCACGAAGTAGTCGGCATCGCACCAGCCCACCCGGATCTCATCGCGCCGATTCGGCCGAACGCGCCAGAGGGACTCGAGTTCTACGGCGGCACGCGAATTAGCGACCCGGAGCTCTCGTGCGATCTATTCCAGTGGCTGTGGTCCTACCCTCGACGGTAACTTTGGTCTTGTGCTGATTTCCAAGCCGATCGCGGAGGCGATTCGGGAGGGTCGCGTCACCGCGCAGTTTCGGCGATGGGATGTGCCACGCGTGAAGGTCGGTGGCACCCAGCTGACGGCGGCGGGCTTGATCCAATTCACCAAGGTCACCCAGGTCCGCGATATCGAGAAGATCAGCGATCGTGCCGCGCGAGCTGCGGGAATGAAGAATGCCGAGGCGCTCAAGACCGCGCTCCGGAAGGCCGCGAACCGCACGCCGACCGCGCGTGGAGGCAAAGGCGGCGACAAGATCTTCCGCATCGATGTCGCGTGGGTGGGTGAGGACGAGCGGATCGAACTGCGGCAGACGATGCCTAGTGACGCTGAGCTGGTGCAGCTGGAGGCGAAGCTCGCACGGCTCGACGCGCGGGAATCCGGGCCGTGGACGCGCGAGATTTTGGAGTGGATTCGCGCCAATCCGCGCGTGGTCTCGAAGGAATTGGCGGCCCTGCGCCAAGTCGAACTCCTGCCGATGAAGATCGACATCCGCAAGCTGAAGGCACTGGGCCTGACCATCAGCCACGAGGTCGGCTATGAGCTTTCACCGCGGGGCAATGCCTACCTCAACTGGATCGCCACTAGCTCGCACGACTGATTCGGAGAAGCCCATGAATCTGGAGCCCCGTCCCCGGCCGAAGCTCGTCGGTCCGCGCGAAACCGAATCGACGGTCTACAGCGAGCCGTACGAAACCTCCGACGGCTCAACGATCATCCGCGTCACCAGGTACGGAGGCCGGTTTCGCCCGGGGCCGCGTGCGCTCGGCGTTTTCGTGATTCGAGATGGCCACGTCGAGTGGAGCCCGGTCATCGACGCGACGCGGATTGCGATGCTCGGTGAGACGGTGGGCTTGGTCGCCGCGACGTTGGGGACGATCGCGATGATCCGCCGGCCGCCGTGGCCGGATATTCGGATCAGCCGCAAGCGCTAAGCAGGTCCGAGGCGGTTCTGGCCGAGTGAGTGCAGGAACTGCGGTCCGACCAGCGCGAGTTCGCGACGGTACGCTTCGGCCCACGTTCCGAATGGCTCGTACGCGAGATGCTCGTTCTTGAATCGCGGGTCGTCGGACAATTCGGTCGCGCAGAACTCGGGGATCATCAGGTCGACCACGGGCCCGCCGCGTTCGACTTCCGCGACGACGAGCGGTGCGTTGCCACCGAGGAAGCGGTCGAGGATCCAGCCGTCCTCACCGAGCCACAGCGAGTAGCGAATTTTGGCGACGACGTGGTCCGCGCGGCGAACGATCTGGCCCGCGACCAGCGGATCCAATTCACGCTCGGCCTCGTAACGGGTTCCGCCGATAGCCGGCCCTTTCGCGGCCATTGTTCCCAACGCGTTGTCGCCGAGGGCGTCGATGAGGCTGCCCGGGTCCGCGTCGACGCCCGCAGGGGCGGGGCCTTGAACCCGCATGCGGACCGCGTATCCGTCCTTGGCGAAGAAATAGGCCTGGACGATCAACGCCGGTGTCGGGTCAGCCTCGACGACGGAAGGAAGTTCGTGGACGAAAAACTTCCGCTCGAATTCGAAGTCACCGAAGCCGGTCTCAGACATACGCAACACCGTAATGGCTGTGCGGAGAAAATCTACGTTTGACGTGCCTGCTCCATGGGCAGAGATCAACCGCCCGGTGCATTCCCCGGTGGGACTCTGGCTAATGTCGGCGCCATCGCACCCCGGGAGGCCGTCATGAAATTGTCGTCGCGATTGCGATGATTTTGGGTCTGGCGGGAACCGCGCTCGGCGCCGCTGCCTTCTTTCGAAGTGAGAGCGCCTTCACGACGCAGACGATCAACCTCAAAGGCGGAAAGCCGGACGTCCGGGTGTCGTATCCAGCGCCCGGAATTCCCGCGAACCACCCCAACGGAAATCTCGTGGAAGTGCGTAATTCGAAGGTCACCGGCGATCGGACGGGCGAATACGTCCGGACCTGCACTCCAGTCATGGACGACGAAATCGAGTGCGATGGCGCATTCCGCCTGAGCGACGGCACGGTGGAAATCCTGACGACCGAACACGACGATCCCGGCGAGATCACCGCGACCGCCGCCATCTCCGGCGGAACGGGTGCCTACGTCGTCGCCGTCGGAACCGTCGAGGTGAACTTCGACGAGAACACCTACTCGCTGCGCCTGATCCTGCCGAAGCTGTAGCGCTACTGGCAGGCCGAGCTCAGCGACTGATATAGGTCGACCTTCTGATCGATGAATGCCTGCATCTGGCTGGCGGTGAGGTCGGCGGTGTTCAGGCCGCCGACCTTGTCCGACATCGTCGTGAGGGCATCGCGAAGCGTGGCATCCTGCGCTTTGTCCGCCAGAGCAGAGAGCTCCTGCGAGGCGGTCGCGGCGTCACGTGCCGTCTGGGCCGGATCGTCGAGGTTCGGTACGAAATCAGCCGCTTTCAGGGCCTTGACGCACAGACTCGCCTTGTCCCAGGTGTTCGCGGCGTCATTCAGCTGTTCGCAGCCCGCCAGGAGCAGCGCTGCGAATACCACTACCAACGCCCGATTTGTGCCCTTTGTACGCATGCCCACGAATGTACGTGCTGTCAGCGACCGAAGATACGCGAGAAGATTCCGGGCGACGCCTCGGCGTGACCTTCGCACCACTGGTCGCTGGCAACTGACGCCTTCACTGCATCGACATGCTGACCGCACCCGGTCCAGGTCGTCTTACCGCAGGTCCGGCAGGGGATTGGGCTGCACATGAGCGGTCCTTCCTAGGCCGGGTCTTCGCCGGCAGAGTTGGCGGATTCGAATTCACAGAACGCGTCGAACGCCCGCGGTCCATAAATGGTGGCAGTTCCACCCTTCATGAGGAAGGTCACCCCGATCGCCTCGGCCGCTTCCTGTCGGGTTGCGCCGGCGCGAGCGGCAGCTTCGGCGTGTTCGCCAAATCCCATGTAGACCTCCGGAACTGCGCGTCGAAGTTCGCCGTGGAGCGGGGAGAGCTCCTGTAGAAACTCGAGAAGTTGTTCCTGACCTTGGCTTAGGTGAGCTCCCGGTTCGCCGAAAGCGACTGGCGAACCCAGACGCTGAAGGCCTGGGCGGCGCGCCCGGCGGCGAGGTATGCGCCATCGGCGATGACATCGTGCGTGCGATGAACGGCGATCGTCGGGTAGCGGGTAACCGGGATCGCCTCGAGGATCGTGAACGGAATCGCGGCGATCGCGTGGTGGCCGAACTTGGCGACCGTCGTCCCGAGTTCGACTGCGGCGGCTGTGGTCTCGGTCTGCTGAACGAGGCGCTCCCGGCTCTCTGCGAACACCTCGAGTTCCCGGAGGTAGGCCTCATGGCGATGTGCCGCGGACTCGACTTCCTGGACCTGCTTCTTGCTTCGCCACATGCGGTGGGCGGCGACGCCGGTGCCGACGGCTGCGATCGCGGCGAGTGCGTCAGCGCCCTTCATGGATCTGGACCTCCGCCTCGACGCCCTGCTGCGCGAGTTGATCCTTGAGGATCGACACAGTCTGCGAATAGACCTGGCGGCGGATGAGTTCGGGTGCCACGCTTCCGGCCGGGCCGGCGATCTTCACCTGACTCGCCGCGAGTTCGAGCGGGTTGAGGATTTCGATGGTGATCACTCTGTCCTTGCCTGCGAACGCGGCTTCGTGGACAGGCGGAACCGAATGTCCGGTTGCGAGGGCAACCTTCGCCTCGTGCGTCTTCTGCTGCAATTCCTTCACTTTGTGGAGAAGGACGGCGACGGCGCCGACGGTGGCGAGCTGGGCACCGATGGTGAGTGCCTTCATGGTTCGCTCCTACTTGGTATTGCTTGGGGTATTCGCCTACTGAGTGTACAGCTGTACACACAAATTGCTAGATGAGACGTTGACGTGCGTGATTTATCTCAAACGAGGAGCAAGTGCGTTCACTCGGCGATGCTGCGAACGCCACCCCAGAGAAGCTTCACTGCCATCTCGCTGATCTCGGCGCTGCTGACTTCAGGGTGCTCGAACCACCATTCGCAAAGTCCGCGGATTGCTGCGGTGAGCATTACGACGCTGATGGTGCGATCGGTGTTGTCGATGTCGAGTCCGGCGCGCTCGGCGTCGGCGGCCAGTGCCGCGCTGAGTGCTTGGTCGGAGAGGTCTCGAAGGTCGCGGCCGGCCTGTGCGATATCGGCATCTGTTCGCGAGTCCAGGGCGAGCATGCGGAACGCGAGCGGGCGTTGCTGAACGAAGTCGAAGTGGGTCCGGACCACGGCTGCGAAGCGTTCGTAACTGGTTCCCGCTCCGAGAAGTTGTTCGGTCAGTGCGGCGAGCAGCGCGGACATCTCCTCCATGAGGAATGACTGAACGAGCGCTTGCTTCGAGGGGAAATGGTCGTACATGACGGTTCGCGAAACGCCTGCTCGGCTGGCGATATCGCCGATGGAGACCTCGTCGTAGGCGCGTTCGGCGAACAGGGCGCGCGCAGCGTCGACAACAAGTTCTCGGCGCTGCTCGCCCTTTAATCGGCGCTTCGGTTCGGTCACGGCTCAAGATTACCGACACAACTGTCGGTTGACAACCGACACAGATGTCGGTAATGCTGGATTCATGAAAGCGCCAGCCGTCATCGGCACCGCCCAACCGGGCAAGATCCCGACCGAATTCCGCTACTGGGAGAAGGTCAACGAACCTGCAGTACAGCGGGTGCGGCAGGTGTGGAAGGCGCTCTTCCGGTTCGATCCGCAGCCGTCCGATGAGATCGTCCGGTCGTTCGCGGCGGCCTACTACCAGGCAGATCCCGTCGCGGAGGCATTCGTCGACGAGGTCTACCTTGGTGAAATCGGGCCCAAACGTGGACGCGAAATGCTCGACCAAGCGCTCACGCACGGCGTCGAGTCGGTGCCGGATGCGCCGGCGTCTCTCGTGCGATTGTTTGCCGAGTTCGAGCAAGACCCGGAGTGGCTCGATCGGGACCTCGTCGAGCGTGGCGCGAAGGTCTTTCGCCGGTGGGGCACTGCGGCCTTCAGCTTCGCCACGACGAGCACGCTCGAGATGTACTCCGAAAGCTCGATCACCAAGCCGCTGTCCTACGCCGGCGGCTATGCCGGCAAGGCAGCGCACAAGCGGCAGATGGAAACGGTCCGGTTCTGGATCGACGTCTCCGACCCTGGCGGTCTCGAACCAGGTGGGCGCGGCAAGGCGACGGCGATGCGGGTGCGAATCATGCACGTCTTCATTCGTCGGAAGCTCATGCAGCGTCCGGAATGGGACTACGACGCGTGGGGTGTTCCGATCAGCATCGGCGACGCTGCACTCACGCTGATGGGTGGCAGCGTCGTGCCGGGCCTGGCGCTGTGGAGCGTCGGACATCAGACGACGATCTCCGAGATCGAAGCGACGATTCACTTCTGGCGGTACGTCGGCCACCTTCTCGGCGTCCAGCCGGAGTGGTATCCGCGCAACTTCCGCGAGTCCGTCCAGCTGATGTTCGCGGCTTTCGTCAAGCGTGCGTACACCGCGGGCAAGGACGGCGAGGAACTCGTCGAGTCGTACCTGCCGGCGTTCAAGCCGAAGTCGGGAACGCCGTGGCGCAAGCGCGTCCGGGACGAATTCAACTACCGCATGCAGATCGGCTACACGGCGTTGTGGCTCATGCCGTCGACGTATGGGCGGCATGCGATGCCGCGTCGGCTGCCCTGGGTCTTCATGCCGGTCGCGACGATTCCGTTCACCTTCGGTCTGGAGACTGTGCGCCGATTCGTGCCACCACTCAACCGGGTCGCCGATTCGGTGCAGCGCCGCCGCCGGGAGCAGTGGTATCGCAATGAGATGGGTGACAAGGCAGCGGAATTCGAGCCCGTGCAGGAGTTCCGCAAGTAGGTCGAATTTCGGAACGGGATCATGTGCGCGGCACTAATGTCGCGCATATGCCCAGGTCATCGTCCTTGCTGTTCGCCGGATTGCTCACGGCGACCGGTGGCTTCCTGGACGCGTACACGATCCTGACGAGGGGAGTGTTCGCGACGGGGCAGACCGGAAACGTCATCCTGCTGACGGTCAATCTGTCCCGGAAGCAGTGGTCGGAGATGCTCGCTCACCTCTGGCCGATCTTGGCGTTCGTGGTGGGCGTCATCATCGCAAGCTTCATCAAGAGCAAGCGTGGGCACGAAGCGGTTTTCTATCCGGCGTTGCTGGTGATCGGCCTGCATGCGCTGGTGTTGTTCGTCATCGGTTTCGTGCCGGAAAGTGTGCCGAATGCGTTCGTCACTGTCCCGATCGCGTTCATCGCGGCGGTTCAGATCAGCATGTATCGGCAGGTCGGATCGCTCGCCTACATCCCGATTGCGACGACTGGGAACCTGACTCGTCTTATCGAAGGCGCCTATGCCGGCTTCGTCGACGGCGATCAAGAGCAACGGGCGAATACGCACGTCTATCTCATCATCGTGGGTGCGTTTGTCGGGGGAGCTTTGCTCGGTGGTGCCACGACGTACTTCGTGCACGTCAAGGCGGTGTGGTTACCGATGCTGCTGATCCTCGGAACGCTGGCGATGGCGATTCTGGATGAGCGGGATGCGAGGCGGGCGACCGACGCGCCCCTGAGCTAGGCGCCTGCGGCTTGTGGTGCGGGGATGACGCCGAGCTGCTGCAGCATCCCGAGGGTGTCCCAGCTGGCCCAGCCTTCGACGATCTTGCCGTTCTCGAAGCGGTTGATCGTCATTCCCGTGACGGTGCACGACTTGTTCGTGGCGGGCATGCCCATCATGGGACCGTCGTTGTGGCCGGTGCCGGTCCAGCGGGTGACGACGAAATCGCCCTCGGCGATCTGTTCGTTGATGAGGAAGCTCTGGTCCGAGAATCCTTCGGTGTACATGCGGACCAGCATCCGCATGCCTTCCGGACCGACGACGTCCTGGAACGGATTCTGGGGGTCATGCGTGATGGCCGTGGCGGCGAATACCTCGTCGAAAGCGTCGAGGTCTCGGGCGTTCCAGGCTTCGAAAATGCGCCTCGCGGTGGCTTTGTTCTGGTCGGACATGGTTGGTCTCCTGTCGCGGAAATGGAGTTCCCAAAAGTGACCGTAGACCTGTGTGCCGACGAGCGATAGCGCCGATCTGCGTATGTATGTACTCCGTGGGACAGAGCGCGGCCCGGCCGCAGAACTTGCACATTCCTGCTGGTCAGGGCGTTACTTGTCGGACCCCCGGTGTAGATTCGAATGCGTGTTCGATACCGACATTTCCCCTGACGCCGACTGCATGACGCTCGACGATCTCGTCCAGCTCGCGCAGGCGGAGAACGCGGCTGCATGCCGGAAGGCAATGGCCGCGCATGAGTTTTGGGACTGGCAGATCGCGTCAGCTCCCGACCCGGTGGATGTGCAGTTTTCGGCGATCACCGAGGTCGCGGTCGCGTTGGGGATTTCCAAAAGGGCCGCGGACTTGTTGGTGGAAACCGGCAGTCAGTTGTGGCATCGACTCCCGTTGGTGCATGCCGCGTTCGAAGCCGAGGTCATCGACTACGCCTCGGTCTCGACCATCGTGTCCGTGTTCCGAGACGCGTGCGCCGAGACGATCGACGGTGTCGAGCCGCACCTCGTTCCGCTCGCAGAACGCCTGACGCCGGGACCGCTTCGGCGCCGGTTATGGGCGTTGTGGTTCGAGGTGAACCCGGAGGAAGCCGCCGCCGCACGCGAGCTCAACCAACGCGTGTCCCGCACCGTGTATGTGCGGCACGAGGGCAACGGACTCTCGTGGCTCTCGGCGTGCATCACTGATCTGGAGGGTCATGAGGCGGATCGGTTGATCAACGAGATCGCCGAAACCGTCTGCCCTAAGGACCCGCGCACCCGCAACGCCCGGCGCGCGGACGGGTTGATGGCGCTGTTGCATGGGGAAACGGTGTTGGTGTGCCGGTGCGAGGATGTCGACTGCCCCAAAGCGGGAGTCGAGCAGCCGACGCGTCGCAAGTTTCTGCTGCAGATCCTGGTGGACATCAAGACGTTGTTGGCGTTGAAGAACGGGGCCGCGACGTTGGATGACGGGACCCCGATCCCTGTGGAGCTCGTGCGCGAGCTTGCCGGTGATGCGGCGTGGCAGGCGATCTTCGCCGAACTCGCCGCCTTGGCGGACAAGCCCCGTAGCGGGGATTCGCTGCCGCTCGTCGATTGCGGGCGCGTGCGTAAGCCCGCGTCCGTACCGGCAAAGCCGCTGGTGACACCGCCCCGGTGGTCGAACAGTGCCCTGAAATACAAGCCCGACGCGACCGTTGCGGCCGTGGTGCGGGCGATGTACCCGACGTGCACGTTCCCCGGCTGCTGCGTGCCGTCGCGGGACTGCGAGTTGGACCACATCAACCCGTTCAACCACGACAACCCGACCCTCGGGGGTTTGACGATCGTGTCGAACCTTCAACCCGTGTGCAAGGCCCATCACCAGTTGAAGACGAAGAAGCTGTGGGGCTGTCGACGCGTGAAATCGGGGGTGATGTGGACTTCTCCGAACGGGTTGACCCGGATCACCAGAGCCGGACCGTATCCGGCGAACCTCGCGCCGAACCTCGATCGATTCGAGATCGAACCTGACACTGGCGGCTGGATTCATGCCGACGACCTGGACAAAGAACTCGACCACCCCACCTGGTGGGAAACCCATATCGGACCCGATATCCCGGGCCCGACACTCAACGACATCGCGATGACCAACGACCCGGCGCAGCAGCAAACACTGCGGTCCTTAAGGAGGCTCTACATGCAACACCGCCAAGTCGAGAACCTGCGGGACAAGTACGCACCGCCACCGTTCTGAGGATTCGGCGGCAACTACTCGAAGTCGCGCAGCAGTTCGTTGAAGAAGCAGTTCGTGGCTTTGGCCGCGCGTTCGGAGTCGCCGGCGATGATGGCGTCGACGAGCGCGCGGTGTTCCGCGTCGTACGATTCGCCGGTCTTCGATGTCCGCTGGCGGATGCCGGCTTCGATCGCCGGGAGCAGCGAGTCGTAGAACTGGAGATAGACGGCGTTGTGGCTTGCCACCACGATCGCGCGGTGCAGTTCTACATCCGCTTCGATGGCGCGCGGGTTGTCGTCGTCCCAGGCCTGGGCACGCTCGTCGAGGAGGCGATTCATGACCTCGATGTCGGCGTCGTCGCGGCGTTGCGCGGCGAGGATGGCGGCCGTGGTGTCGAGAGCCTGACGCAGTTCGAGTACGTCCCGCTCGTGGGCATCGGCGAAGTATTTCGATAGCGCGCCGCCGACCTCCGATGTTGCAATGACGAAGGTTCCGGAACCCTGGCGACGTTCGAGAACGCCGGCGTGGACCAGAGCTTGCACAGCTTCGCGGACGGTGTTCCGGCCGACTCCCGTGAGTTCGGTGAGCTCCGGTTCGGTCGGGATGCGGGTACCGACAGCCCACCGGCCTTCGCGAATCTCGGTTCGCAGTTGGTCGGTCACCTGGGAGATCAGGCTCGTCCGTCGGACGTGTTCCATATCGCACAGTCTACCGGCGTTATGTGATTGCTCCGGTCATCCAATCATCCTATGATTTCTGGGTGGCTACTCTGACCCTTCCGGGCATCGTTCGTCCGTCGACGGAACGTGACCTTGCGCGTGCACAGGGACGAGCCCTGGTTTTTGTTGCGATCATCGCCTCCGCGCTGACCCTGCGGACGGCGGTCACGTCGTTCACGCCGCTCGCGCATGAGATCGCCCACGACATCGGTTTCTCGACGACCGTCATCGGCATCTTCGGCATGGTTCCGACCGCGATGTTCGCGCTGGCTGGTGTGCTGACTCCGGCGCTGGTTCGTCGTTTCGACCTCGAAGCGACAGTCCTCATCGCGATGATCCTCACCGCGTTCGGCATCGCCGCACGCACCACGGTCAATGACGCGGGCTCGATGCTCGCGCTCTCGGCGGTCGCCCTGGCGGGTATGGGAGTCGGCAACGTCGTGATCCCGCCGCTGGTCAAGCGGTACTTCTCCGATCGCGTCGCGATTCTGAGTTCGGTGTACATCACGATGGTCCAGATCGGGACGGTTGTGCCGGCGCTGGTCGCAGTCCCGGTGTCCGAGGCGTACGGCTGGAGATTCTCGATCGGGATGTGGTCGGCGTTGGCCGTGGCGGCGGCCCTGCCTTGGTTTTTCCTGCGCGGTCCGGGTGCACTGGGGGATTCCGCCCCTTCGGAGCCCGTTCGCGTCGGACGCAACCCGCTCGCGTGGGGCATGGCGGCGATGTTCGGTATGACGTCGTTCGCGACCTACGCGATGTTCACCTGGTTGCCGGCACTGTTCGTCGAGGCCGGAGCCTCCGAAGCGTTCGCCGCGACGATGCTCGCACTCTTCGCCTTCATGGGACTTGTCCCGGCGCTCGCTGCGCCCACGTTTGCGGCGCGCATCCGGAATCCGTTCCCGGTCGCGGTCGCTTGCGCAGTGGCGAGCGGGATCGGCTATGCCGGTCTGTTGTGGGCTCCGATGGCGGCGCCGATCCTGTGGGTCGTGATCCTGGGCCTCGGGCCGAGCACGTTCCCGCTGGCGCTGACGCTGATCAACCTGCGCACGCGCACGCCGCAGGGTTCGGCTGCCTTGTCGGGTTTCGCGCAGGGGATGGGCTACCTCGTGGCGTGCCTCGGCCCGGTTCTGTTCGGACTCCTGCACGACGCGACGGGTGGCTGGAATTCCTCGTTCGCGGTGCTCGCGGTCGCGCTGATTGTGATGCTCGCCGGTGCGTGGCAGGCCTGCAAGCCGCGCTATCTCGAGGACTTGTCTCCAGTCAGCTCAGCAGGTACTCCGCACTAAAGACCGGTGATCCGCTGTCCAGGTGGCTGAAAACGTCGTAGATCTTGCTGCCGATCACGCCGGTCGTCGCAGTACCAGCGCCACCCGACCAGGTGTGGTTGTGGGCGGTGAAATCCGCACGTGCGCAGGTCTTTCCGATGCGGTAGCTCATCATCACGCTGAATCCGTCGGGGCATCCGCTCACTGCGCTGACGACTGCGCTCTCGTGTGGCCGGAGAACGGTCGGCGGCTCGGTAACCCATTTGCCGTCGGGGTTGGTCAACCGCTGCAGGTGAAGCGTCTTGTTGGTGCTGTTGAGGATCTTCATTTCGATCCGTGGGCACTTCTTGGCCCAGGAGTCGACGGTGGCGGTGGCCGCGATAGTGGTCATTGTGTTGTCCTGTCTTGCGAGGTTTCTCGCCGGCTTGTTCGGCGCTGAGGTCAACGATCGCAATCTGTGAGCAGGAGTTATGTCCTCCGGAGGGTCGATCTGACGGGGGACGTCCGGTTCCACCGATCAGGTGAATCCAGGCCGTGTCGAGTGACAAGATCGACGCGGGAGGTTGACATGGGTTCGAGTCGAATGGGTGAGAACACCACGCTGGCGGCCACGGTCACCGCCGCGGGTATCGCACAACTTCCGACTGCCGCGATCGTCGTCGCGCTCGCCTCGATCCACAAAGAGTTCGGCACCTCCGTCGAGGAACTGCAGTGGACTGTCACCGCATTTCTCATCCCGTATTCGGCGCTCATGATCGCGGCTGGCCGAGTCGCGGACGTGTTCGGGCGCCGCCTCGTGTTGCTGGTCGGAACCGCGTTCTTCGTCATCGGATCGGCGATTGCCGCCCTGGCGAATGACACCCCGGTCTTGATCGCGGGAATCGGGGTCTCCGGAATCGGGGCCGCGGCGATGATCCCCGCGTCGATGTCCGTCATCACCGACGTCTTCGTCGACGCCAAACGTGCCCTCGCCATCGGCCTGTGGGGTGGGGCCACGGAGTTGGTGTCCGGGGTCGGGATCCTCATTGGCGGAGTCCTGATCGCCACCCTGAATTGGCGTTCGATCTTCGAACTGTGCATCGTCATCGGAATCGCGATCATCGCCGCGGTCGTGATGACAACACCGGAATCCCTCGACCCGAATGCGTCCCGCCGCATCGACTACGCCGGCGCACTCGTGTCGGCGTTCCTGCTTTCGGTGCTGAGCCTGGCCCTGATTCAGGGTCCGAGCTGGGGCTTCGCCGCGCCTTCGACGCTGGCGCTATTCGGCCTGTCGGCGGCGGCCGCGGTGGCATTCGTGATGATCGAGCTGCGATCGCCCGCGCCGATCATCGAATTCAGCCTGCTCCGGCGTCGAAACTTCACCGGTTCGCTCGTCGTGATCTTCGCGCTCGACTTCTCGCTCGGCGCATTGCTGTTCTTCTTGCCGCTTTACTTCCAGGAGATGCTCAATTACTCGGCGATCTGGACCGGCGTCGTTCTGCTCCCGCTGACCGGACTCATGGTGATCGGGTCGCCGCTCGGCGGGAAGATCGCTGCGAAGACCGGGCCGCGTCCGCCCATCGTCGTCGGCCTGGCGGTGATGGCGGGTGGCATTTACCTGCTGGCGCAGTTGTCGACCGCGACGACGATGTCGCAGCTATGGCTCCCGACCGCCCTCATCGGATTCGGCACGGGTTTGGCGCTCACCCCGATGAACCTCGCGGCGATGAACGCCGTCGACCGCGATCGGGCGGGTGCCGCGTCCGGATTGCTCGTCACCCTCAGCGGACTCGGCGCGACGCTCGGTGTGGCCGTCACCGGAGCCATGTTCAACGAGTTGCAAGCGCGCCGGATCATGTCGCTGCTCTCCGAGCGTGGCCAGGTCGTCACCGAGGATCAAGCACGCAACCTGAGCGGGCTTCTTGCCGACACTCCGGCAGCGCAGGCGACCCTCGAGCAAACCGTCCGAATGGGAGCGACGGAAGCGCTGAATGTCGTGCGCGAGGCGTTCGTTTCCGCCCTCGGGACAAGCCTTCTCGTCTCCGCCGGATTGGTGGGTATCAGCGTGGTTCTCACGTTCGCGCTCATGCGCAACGACAAGGCGATTTCGGACGAGAAAACTGTGCCCGTGGGGGTGCCGCCGCTGCGGTCCGCAGCCGTCTGAGATTCGTTGACTGACTGTTATTTTGCGGACCAAGCGCGGCGTGCGCTTTGCGATCTTGATGGTGCGAAACTCAGATCATGCACCCCCGGCCGGATTCATCGGCAAAGTTCCTGTGCGGCATCGCTTTTGCCGGAATCACCACCACTGTCAGCACGCTGTTGTCGGCGGGCGTCGCGAACGCCGATACAGTCACCACCACGATCGCCGTGGGCAACGAGCCGCGTGACGTCGCGGTCTCCCCGGATGGATCTCACGCGTACGTCTCGAACGGTTCGTCCGACAGCGTGAGCGTCATCGATACCGCGACCAACACCGTCACCGGAACGCTGTCCGTCGGGAGCGGGCCGCGCGACTTGGCGGTGAGCCCCGACGGGAAGACGTTGTATGTCGCGAACTCGGCGAGCAACACGATTTCGCTCGTCGATGTGGCGTCGACGGCGGCGGTGAATTACCCCGTTGGCAACCTTCCGCAGGGCCTTTCCCTGAAGCCCGATGGCACCGCTGCCTATGTCACGAACCTGGACTCGAATTCGGTGAGTGTTTTCGACATCGCCAGCAAGACCGTCACCGCAACGATCTCGGTCGGTTCCCAGCCCCGCGATGTCGCGTTCTCCAAAGACGGAACTCGCGCCTACGTCACCAACCTCGCCCAGGACAGTGTCAGCGTCATCGACACCGCGACGAACAAGTTGATTGACGCGAATGGACCGGCCGCGGGCACCAACATCAATGTGGGCGATATGCCGGCGAACCTCGCGGTCTCACCCGACGGTTCACTCGTTTACGTCGCCGACCAGGCGTCGAATTCGGTTTCGGTCATCAACACCGCGACCTATGCGGTGTCGAACATCCCGGTCGTCGGAGATCCGTCGCGCGTGACTTTCACACCGGACGGTTCGCGTGCCTATGTCACCGAGAGCAACGGTGACGCGATCGCGATCATCGATACCGCGACGCAGACCGTCGCCGGCACCGTTTCAGTCGGTACTACTCCATTGGGAGTCGCGTTCACCCCGGACGGTAAAACCGGGTACGTCGCGAACTACGGCACGAACTCGGTGTCGGTGCTCAAGGTCCAGGTGCCGCCCACCGTTTCCGGTGACCCCTCCGCTGGCATGGTCGGTCAGGAATACACGTTCGCGTTTACGACCGCGGGGATGCCGGCACCAGTCGTCACGACCGACAGCACCCTGCCCGCGGGCCTGACGCTCTCGCCCGAAGGCGTGCTCTACGGGACGCCGACAGAATCGGGATCGTTCCCGGTGTCCATCACGGCGTCGAACGGGGTCAACCCGGATGCGCACCTGGCGGTGACTCTCCTCATTGACGCTGCGCCTTCGATCTCCGGTGAACCGCCGAATGGTCAGACCGGACAGGGATATTCGTTCTCGTTCGCGGCCGCCGGTTACCCGGTGCCGACGGTCTCCACGTCGAGTCCGCTGCCGAAGGGGCTCCACCTGTCCTCGAGCGGTGTCCTCTCCGGGACGCCGACCGAAGGGGGGACCTACCCGCTGACGATCACCGCCTCGAACGGCACCAACCCGCCCGCCACGCTCAAGACGACGATCGTCGTCACTGGGGAATCGGTTCCCTGCGCGTTCGGTTCGTTGTGCGACCTGGGTATCGGCTAGCCGGATAGACCGCATAATGCGTTCATGAGCACCGGGGGCGGGGCTACTGAACCCCGTCGTATTCTCCGCGTTCGGCAGAGCGCGGGGGTCCGGCGATGGCTGCGAGAATCACCCAATGCGGTCGTGCTCCTGGCGATCGTCGTGGGTGCGCTCACCGGCTGCGGAGCACTGGTATTCCGTTGGCTGATCGAGGTTTTCACGAACGCGGTCACGGGATTCGATGAGTATCCGGGGCGCGGACCCAGCTTGCGTCTTCCGGGGTTGGGACTGTGGTTCCTCGTTCTCGCCCCCGTCGTGACCGGTGCGATCTATGGCCCGCTCGTCTACTGGCTGGCACCGGAGGCGCGGCGACTCGGCGGGACGAAGGAATCCTCGAACCCATACGCTGATCACGGCGCCGGAGTCACCTCGCGCATCACCGCCGTGAAGACGCTAGGGTCTGCGATCACGATGGGTGGCGGTGGCTCGGTTGGCCGCGAAGGACCGATGGTCGCCATCGGCTCAGCAGTGGGCTCGGCGATCGCCTCCGTATTCCGAATCGACTCGGCGCGCATGCGATTGCTCATCGCATGTGGCGCTGCGGCCGGCATCTCGACCGCCTTCAACGCGCCGATCTCGGGGACGTTCTTTGCGATGGAGATCATCATTCGCAACTACACGACCAGGTCGCTCGGAGCAGTCATGTTGTCGAGCTGGACCGCGCATGTCATCGGAAAGGCGGTCATCGGGGAGGCGCCGCTGTTCCCCATGCCCGTCATGCACGCCGACAAACTCACCGAGCTGCCGGTGTTTCTGCTGGTCGGGTTGGCAGCGGGGCTGGTCGGCATCGTGTTTGCGCGGTCGGTCCCGTTGGTGGCCCGAATCTGCGACTGGGTATGGCGTGGCCCGGAGTGGCTGCGTCCGGCGGTCGGAGGTGTCCTGCTGGGCCTCCTGCTCCTCGCACTGCCCGAGATGTACGGCTCGGGGTATCCGGTGCTCGCGAATGCGATCGAGGGTCATTACGGCCTGGCACTGGTACTTGTTCTTATGGTCGGGAAGATCGTTGCGACGAGTTTCACCCTTGGAATCGGCGGACTCGGCGGTGTTTTCGCGCCGACGTTGTTCATCGGGGCGATGGCGGGCACAGCCTTTGGCCTGATCGTCGGCGAGTTGTGGTCCGATGCCTCGTCGCCCGCGGTGTACGGACTGGTGGGCATGGCGGCCGCTTTCGCAAGTGCGGAGCGCGCTGCGCTCACCGGCATCGTTCTCATCTACGAGTTGACCCGTGAGCTCACGCTCGTCGTGCCGCTGGCTCTTGCGGTCGCCATGGCAGCGCTGGTCGCGCGGCTGCTGCGAGCCCGCGAGATGGAGAGCGAAATGAGAGAAGTGATCACCGCGGCCGCGGTCGCACGCGAAGTGCCCGAGCCTATTCCGATCACCAGTTCACCCGCGGAGGCCGCGGCTGCGTTGGCGCGGTCGCCGCACAACCTGCTTCCTGTCGTCGACGGCGAAGGTCATTACGTAGGCTGCCTCAGCTCGCACGATCTCCTGGAAGCGAGCGGCGCGCGGGTCACCCTGATCAACGGGCTGATCACGCACCCGACGACCGTCCCGCCCAACGCGGAACTGCGAGAAATGCTCGACACCTTGGCATTTCAGGGCGGGGCGCCGGTACTCGGCGACGACGGCAACCTCGTCGGCTGGCTCGTCTACGAAGACTTACTGGCACGCGTGTACCCGTCCTGAGGTCTTGCCCTTTCGGGCGAGTTCTCGCGAGGTCTGTTCCTGCGACAAATCGGGCAATAGATTGAAAGTCGAACCCTAGTCAACCAGTCGTCGCGACGAAGGGGCCCGAATGAGCACTGCAAAAGAGCGGGCAGACCACTTGGATTTAGTGGCCCGACTAAAGTCCCGTTTTCCCGAGATTCCGGACGCACCGGCACCTGATCTCCTTGACCACGCGCACATCGCGGCTTATCTGAAGTGCGACCACGACGTCGGCGGTGAGCCGGACGCCCCGATCAAGTACGAGAACAAGCAGTACGAGATCTGGGAAGAAGCCACCTACGTGATCTGCGAGGTTCTCGCGTGGCGGGGAATCTGGATCTCCGAAGAGCGGCGGCGTATCGGCAACGTCGACCTCGGTCGCGCGATGTACCTGGGACTTCCGTACTACGGTCGGTGGCTGCTCGCGGTCGCCCGCAATCTGGTCGAGAAGCACCACATCAGCCTGGGCGAGCTGAGCGAGCGCATGGCCGAGGTACAGGATCGCTACAAAGACGGACTTGCCGGGAAGAAACTCGAGGCGAAGCCGAAGTTCGAGGGCGACGGGACGAACGTCAAGCGGAACAAGCACCACAAGCACGCGGTCGGCAAGGGCGATCCGGGCGTGTTCGCAGGCCTTGCTGATCCGGCCAAGTTCAAGGTCGGCGACGCGGTGACAGTCCGCGAACTGCCCGCGCTCTTCTACACGCGCACTCCCGAATACGTCCGCGGAGCGACCGGCACGATCGCGACTCTCGCCTACGAAAGTCCCGCGCCCGAGGACGAAACCTGGGACCGCGAGGACGCCAAGCCCGAGTGGTTCTACGTCGTGCAGTTCGACATGACCGAGCTGTGGCACGGATACACAGGTGCCTCCAACGACACTCTTCGCACTGAAATCCCAGAACGCTGGCTCGTCGCCGCAGGATAGGAGCGCCCATGTCAGGCCACGATCACGACCATGACCACGTCCGCACGATCGCCCCGATGGTCGATGAGGTCACCGACTTCGAGGTGCTCGAAATCGCACTTCGTGAGCTGTGCATCGAGAAGGGCATCTTCACGGCCGAAGAGCACCGCAGGTTCACTGAGTTCGCCGAGCACATCGGGCCGACGCCCGCGGCGAACCTCGTCGCCAAAGCGTGGCTCGACCCGGACTTCAAGGCCCTGGCCCTCGCGGAACCGATGACGGCGAGCAAAGAAGTAGGGGTCGACTGGATGGAGCCCACCGGCTTCGGAACGCCGAGCGACTTCACGGCGTTCTCGATCCTGGAAGACACCCCACAGCTGCACAACGTGATCGTGTGCGCGCTCTGCTCCTGTTATCCGCGACCGATCCTCGGCAATTCGCCGGAGTGGTACCGCACGCCGAACTATCGCCGCCGGCTCGTTCGTTGGCCTCGGCAGGTCCTCTCCGAGTTCGGGCTTTCGCTGCCCGAGGGCGTCGAGGTCCGCGTTCAGGATTCGAACCAGAAGCACCGGTTCATGGTCATGGCGATGCAGCCGGAAGGGACCGAGGACTGGACCGAGGAGCAGCTCGCGCAGATCGTGACGCGCGACGTCCTGATCGGCGTTGCGCTGCCGAAAGCCGGCGTGACGTCGAACGTCATCGTCGACACCCGCCCCGCGATCCATCCGGTGGGCTGACCGTGAGCGAGAGGAGCGAGGGAGCATCGCAGCGAGTACCGCAGCGAAGCGAGGAACGCAGCGAGGAGCGGACCACGCGACGGAGCGAACCATGACACAACCCGAGATCAAAACATTGCAGGCCATCGTCGAACGCAACCAGGTGTGGCCGGTCATGGCCGCCAAGTACGGCGTCACGAACCCGCTCCCGCCGTGGAAGACGAGCCTCGACGGCATGTGCGACGCTCTCGACAAGTCGGTCTGCGAGGCGGACGTGCCGAGTTTCAAGGAGCGGCGAGACGAAGAGGACGAGCTATCGGCGACGCGGTACTCGAACCTGCCGTACCCGGAGAATCAGCTTGTCGCGCTGGCACATTCGCTCGTCGCGCGGGGGATCATCGACGAGGAGGAACTGCAGGCGCGGCTGGCCGCGATCCGGGCGAGGCTCGAAGCCTGACCCGTCACGGACGGTGGTAGCTGTGCGCCACCTCGATGCCGATCATCGGGGGAGTCGCAGGTGCGGCGAAGGTCCGCCCCTCCGAGCCGAGGATCTTCGCCATTGCCGGCCCTAGCTTCTCGGCGAAGAACCGATCGGCCTGTTCCTTCGAGTCCCAGATGCCGATGACTTTCAGTTGTCCATCGACGATTCCGGCATAGCGTGCGGCCAGACCGTCCGGCTCCTCGCCGATCTGAGCCAGGATGCGTTCCATGTTCTCGATCGAACCGGCGGGCGAATCCATGATGAAGATGTACGACATGCCAGCCTCCTCGACCGCGGCGTACCTCCATATCAACCACCGCGTGATCATCGCGTCAATGCTCTGAATGGACGACGCGGGCGTCAGAGGTCGAACACGGGCCCTGGCTTGATCGCGCAGTGCGGCGCCGGATCGGGGTGCTTCCGTGCAGATTCTCCGATGAGCCGACGCAAGACGCAGGTGTCAGTCGCGGCGAGGTGCATGAGCACGTAGCCGACCAGCGCCAATCCCCATGCCGCACCACCTTGTATGACACCGCCGATGATGAACACCAATCCCACGGTGTACCGGATTGCGCGGCTACCGGGGCCGGACATCGTGTTGATACACGATCGAAAAATACCCATAGGGGTATCTTGACATACCTATGGGGGTATATGCACTATGAAGTCGATCCATCGACGGAAAGGTGCGAAGTCATGTGTTACGCGAAGACCTGCCGAAAGTGCGGCAAGACGACGTGGGGCGGCTGTGGCCAGCACAAAGACTCCGTGATGCGGTCGGTTCCGAGGGTTGAGCGCTGCATCTGCTCGACGGCCTCGACGGCCTCGACCGCTGCGGCGTCCGCGTCGCCGAAGCAGGGCTTCTGGCGATCGATGTTCCGCTCCTGACGGTCAAGCGACTCGGGCTGGAATAAATTAATACCCCCAGGGGTATATACCTATGAGTATCCACCGCACGTCAGGAAAGCACCATGATCCTCGAGCAGTACTACATCGAGTGCCTGTCGCACGCCTCCTACCTCATCGGCGACGAGAACTCCGGTCGCGCAATCGTGGTCGACCCGCGTCGTGATGTCACCGAGTACCTGGAGGATGCGGCACGGTTCGGTCTGACCATCGAAGGCGTTATCAACACGCACTTCCATGCCGACTTCGTCTCCGGGCACCTCGAACTGCTCGAGGCGACCGGCGCCTGGATCGGCTTCGGCGAATCCGCCGAAACCGACTATCCGATACGGCGGCTGGCGCATAGGGAAAAGATCAGCCTCGGCACCGTCGAAATCGAGGTGCTGGCGACGCCAGGGCACACCTGGGAGTCGATCAGCTTGCTGGTCCGTGAGCGCCCGGGCGCTATCCCTGCGGCCGTTCTCACCGGTGATTCATTGTTCATCGGAGACGTCGGCCGGCCGGACCTGGCCAATCTGGGTGACAGCAGTACAGCGGATCTCGCACGAGCGATGTACCACACCATCCACGACGTGCTGCTTACGCTGCCCGACTCGGTCACCGTGATGCCGGCGCACGGCGCGGGTTCGTCGTGCGGCAAGAACCTGTCGACCGAACTGACGTCGACGATCGGTGAGCAGCGGCAGATGAATCCGTCGGTGCAGCCGATGGCAGAAAACGAGTTCGTGTCGATGCTCACTGCGGGACAGCCCGCAGCACCCGCGTACTTCTCGGTCGATGTGGCGCTAAACAAGGCCGCTCGTCCGGCGCTCGACCAGTACCGACACATTCCGGAGCTGACCCCAGAACAACTTCGAACCGAACTCGAGTCCGGCACGAGGGTGCTCGATGCTCGTAGCCCCGACGACTTCGCGGCCGGGCACCTGCGTGGGTCGATCAATGTCGGCTTCGGGGGAAGATTCGCCGAGACCGGCGGAATGGTCGCTGACGTCGGCGAACGGATCGCACTCATCACGTACCCGGGGGAGGAGCAGGAGTCGGCACTGCGGCTCGCCCGTATCGGCTCCGACGGTGCGATTGGCTATCTGAACGTCGCGGCCGTCGGTGAGTT
The DNA here is from genome assembly GCF_000380645.1 of Smaragdicoccus niigatensis DSM 44881 = NBRC 103563. GTDB lineage: Bacteria > Actinomycetota > Actinomycetes > Mycobacteriales > Mycobacteriaceae > Smaragdicoccus > Smaragdicoccus niigatensis. The sequence continues at coordinate 301,809 of NZ_AQXZ01000019.1, read as the reverse complement.
CCCCACCCACTTGCGGGATCTGGTGCGGACCGCGCCACGCAAGAGTGTGCCCGAACTCGACGAAATGCTTGCTGCAAAGGCAGTGACACTTGTCGACATCCGGAATCCCGGTGAGCGCGAAAACGGCGCTTACATCCCGGGTGCGCTGCCGATTCCGCTCGCGCAGTTGCGGACGCGCGCCGCAGAGCTGGCTACTGACAAGCCGATCGTTGTGCACTGTGCCGGCGGCTGGCGCTCGTCTGTCGCGGCCTCGCTGCTCCGCGCGCAAGGCTTCGCCGACGCCAGTGACCTGATCGGCGGATACAACGCCTGGGCCGCGGCGCACGCCAAGGTCTAACGAGAACCTCCCGAACCCGACAATCGAAGGAGCCACACATGTGCTACCCCGTCAAATGCCCCGCTTGCGGTGGGACGACCTGGGACGGATGCGGCATGCACGCTGATGCCGTGATGAGTTCGGTCCCGGAGAGCCAGCGATGCGCCTGTACCGACGAGAACCCCGGAATGACGTCCTTCCAGTTCTGAGCCGACGCGCACGAAGGAGATACCACCCATGTCTGGAAACGAAGAAACCACCGCTCAGGTCCTGAACCGCTTGCGCCGGGCACAAGGCCAGCTGGCCGGTGTCATCACGATGATCGAGCAGGGCCGCGGCTGCAAGGACGTCGTCACGCAGCTCGCTGCCGTTTCGAAGGCGCTCGATCGTGCGGGATTCAAGATCGTCGCATCCGGTCTGCGCGAGTGCCTGGCTGGTGAGGCTGCGAATGGCGGCGAACCGTTGACCGAGGCGGAGTTGGAAAAGCTCTTCCTCTCCCTCGCCTGATCTGACGACCCAAACCGACGTGTATGAAAGGAGGAACCGATGCTGGTCATGACTGTGGTCTTCGGCGTCGTCGTCGGGCTCCTCCTGGGGTTGCTCGGTGGTGGTGGGTCGATCCTGGCCGTGCCGCTGCTGGTCTACGGCGTCGGGCTGACACTCACCCAGGCTGTGCCGGTGTCGCTCGTTGTCGTCGGGTCTGCCGCCGCGGTCGGTGTGCTGCCGAAGTTGCGCGCACGGCAGGTTCAGTGGCGACTGGCCGGAGTGTTCGCTCTGTCCGGTGCACCGGGCACGATCGTCGGGACCCTCGTCGGTCACCACCTAGCGCAACGGGTTCTGATGGCCGGCTTCGCCGTGGTCATGATCGTCGCGGGCGCCCGGATGTTGTCGCCGTCAGGGGAGTTGGGTACGGCTTGCCGGGTCGGGGGTGCAGGCATCAACTGGCGGCGTTGTGTTCCTCGCGCGGTTCCGACTGGTTTCGGTGTCGGCGTTCTGACCGGGTTGTTTGGCGTCGGCGGTGGCTTTCTCATCATCCCGGCGTTGGTGCTGATGCTCGGGGTCGAGATGCCGATCGCCATCGGCACGTCGCTGGTCATCATCGTGGCGAACTCGATCACCGGGTTGATCGCCCATATGTCTGCGGGAATCGAGTGGAGAGTGACCCTGATGTTCGCCGGCGCGGCAGTGCTGTCATCGTTGGCGGCCAGTCACTTCGGCACCAGGGTGGACATCGCTCGACTGCAGCGATGGTTCGCCTATCTGGTCTTCGCGATCGCGGCCTTCATTGCGGCGGACACGGTGCTTCAGGGGCTCGGCCTTTAACGATTGCGTATCGGCCGGGTCAACGTGTTGTCTCGACTGTTTCCGCAGGTCGCACGTACCGTCTTGTGCCACAAAAGCTTTCGATCAGACTCCGGCATCAATCGATGTCCGAAGTGTGATGAAAGTGGAAGGAGTGGCAGAAGTTGCTTTTGTGGTTTATGTGATAATGCGTGTCGCCTCGCCCTCTAATGAAGACAGCCCCAGTCGCTATCGCAGGAGGACGCCATGCGACGGATTCGACGCCCGCAGCGGCGGTTGTCTTTGACCCTGGCACTCGGTGGAGGACTAGTGGCCGCAACGGTTTTGACCGTTCATCCGGCCCCGGTGCCGGAGACTGCAGCGGACCCCTCGGTCACGCTCGCGGCCGACAGCCAGGGCTTGGGCGGTCTTATCAGTGGGTTTCTGAACATGATCACGTGCTTAGGCACCGGTTCGGCCGGTGGGTCATGTCCCGGCGCGGCCGGCGATCCCGGGGCGCCGCAAACACTCCCACCGCCGGCAACGACTCAGGTCGTCGACGACACTGGCGGTGACACCTCGACTGCGGCGCCGACAACCACGACAACAACGGCGCCGACGACGACCACCGCATCTACGCAGACGAGTACGTCGACCACCATCACCACCACGACAACAACAACCACTACCGCTCCGAACAGCGCCGACTGTCCAGACGTCGTCCGCCTCGACGCCAACACGATGACCGCGGACGAGATCATTCCCAAGGTCGAGCAACTCGACGCCAACTGCCCGAACACGAAGACCACCGTGGTGGGCCACTCATTCGGGGCAGCAAGAGTCTCTGACGTCGCCGAGCACTTCGGCTCGGGGTATACCGGCAAGACGAAGTTCGTGATGAACGCGCCTCCCGGAAATGGCCAGCGGGGCGCGTTCCCAGCGAACACCATCATGAACTGCGTCTACGCAGACCCGGTGTGCGACAAGGCACATGGCAGCCCGCTGACGTACTTGAACCACATGCCGGAGAACTATCCGCTCAGCTTCGACAACAACGCGCCGGGCTTCAACCTGATCATGCCGGACGGGACGATCCAGCGGCCGTACGACTGATCGGGCGCACAAGATCACGGCAATTCGGGCACGCTCGCCGTCTCGAAGGTCGACTATTGATCTATGCCCGCATGCGAAGGGCGTAACGGATGACGAGTGATTTGGCCGCCGAAGCGCCTGAGACATCTGCCCTGCGCGACAAACTCGCAGTCATCGCTAACTACGCCGGAAAGCTACCCTTCACCGCCGCCATCTGCGCGCTTGTGATCGCGGTCGGAATTGTCACCGGGTCGTTCTGGAAGGCCGTGACCGCGCGTAGTTGGTACGCCGACATTGCCTACGGAGTCCCCGCCTTCGACGAACACAAATGGTGGACGCTGCTGACCGGATCGGTGTTCGGGGCGCCGCCGTGGCGGTTCGTCATCGCCACCGTGCTGCTCATCGTGCTGGTGGCGTGGGCCGAAATTCGGCTGGGCAGTTTGCGGACCGCATTCGTGGCCGTCGGCGGCCAATTGATCGGTCAGATCGGTGCCATCCTTCTCGTCCTCGTGATGCGCGAGACCAATTGGGAGTGGGCCCATTCCCTCGCGCAGGCACGGCATGTCGGCTTCGGATCTGCGTGCGTCGCGCTGGTGGCGGCGACCTCGGCAACGCTCCGTTCGCCCTGGCGGCTTCGGGTGCGAGCGACGCTCGCGGCCTACGTTTCGGTGTGGTTCCTGTTCGTCGGATCGCTTCCCGCGCTGCAGCACCTCATCGTCGTCGTTGTCATGTTGCCGCTGAGCGAACACTTCTTCAGCGAGAACGAAACCGGCACGCAGCCGCGCACTCGGCGCGAGATCCGCATGCTCGCGTTCCTGGGCCTGGTGGTCATCGCCTTGGCCGAAGCGGTGATCCCGCTGTCTCCACAGGACGGGCCGCTCGGCCCGACCGAAGGGCAGGAATGGTCGCTCGCCGGACTCGTCGTGAAGCTCGCCGTGATCGCGCTCGTCGCAGGGCAGCTGCGCACCGGTCGCGCGTGGGCTTGGTGGGTCATTGTCGTCTTCGGCACGCTCGACGTGGTCACGACCGCCATCGTGGTGGTGACTGTCGCTGTCACCCGTGATTGGGACGGGTTCGGCGGCGTGACCGTGGGAACGGCTTTGCTGTGGGCCGTTGAACTTTCGCTCTTGATCTCGGGGCGCTGGGCGTTCCGCGTGCCCGCCCGGCGTCGACTTCGAACCGGGCTCGCCGATCCGCAGAACACCGCGCGATCACTCCTGACGACCGCGGGCGGCAGCACGATGTCGTGGTGGGTGACCTGGGAGGGGAATTCCTACCTCTTCACGAACGAGGGCCGCAGCATGATGGCCTACCAGCGGCACGCGGGCGTGGTCATCGGATTGTGCGACCCGGTCGGGCCGCCGGAATTGGCCGAGGCGACGATCGTCGAGTTCACGACCCTGGTCGAATCTCAGGGCCTGACGCCGTGCCTGTTCTCCGTCACCAAGCCGACGGCCGAGCGAGCCGAGGAGGCCGGTTGGCGTTCGATCCAGATCGCCGAGGACACGATCGTCGACCTGCCGAACCTCGCGTTCACGGGCAAGTCCTGGCAGGACGTTCGCACCGCGATCAATCGTGCGGCAAAGGAAGGCATTGAATTCCGGCTGGTCAACCTGTCGGAGGAACCGTTCTCCGTGCTGGCGCAGATCCGGGCGATCTCGGAAGCGTGGGTCGGCGACAAGGGACTGCCGGAGATGGGCTTCACTCTCGGCAGCGTCGAGGAGGCGCTCGATCCGGCGGTACGAGTGGCGATCGCGATCGACAAGACCGGAAGTGTGCACGGATTCCTGTCGTGGCTGCCGGCCCGACTCCCGGACGGTTCCGTCGGTTGGACCCTGGACCTCATGCGTCGACGGACCGACGGCTTCCGCCCGGTTGTCGAATTCCTCATTGGACAGTCGGCCCTGGCGTTCAAAGCCCAAGGCGCGGTGTTTGTTTCGCTGTCGGGTGCGCCGCTGGCCCGCAGCGACAGTGGGGAAGACGTCGCCACGATGGACCGCATGCTCGACACGCTCGGCGCGGCCATGGAACCGTTCTACGGCTTCCGCTCACTGCACGCCTTCAAGAAGAAGTTCCATCCGCGCTATGAGCCGGTGTTCATGTGCTTCCGTGATGAAGCCGATCTTCCGCGCATTGGAATCGCGCTGACGCGGGCGTACCTACCGAAGGCGTCGATCGGACAGTTCGTGAAGCTGGCGACGAGCAAGCACTGAGCCGGCTGACTACGGCCCGAACTTGCCGGCCAGCGCTTCCTGAACCTGGATCTTCCGGCGGATCATCGGCTCCCGAAGGCGATGTTCGCGCTCGATGGCTCGAGTCTGTTTCGCCGGGTGAGCCGCATAGAACTTCTTGGCCCACGGTGCGTCCGGGCGACTGACGCGAACGGCCCCGATGAAGAGCACGGGTGGGAAGAACATCCCGAGAAATCCGGTCCAGAGCTTGCCTTTCAGGATCACGACGACCACGAGCAAGAGCTGGGCCAGGAAGAAGAAGGCGGCAATCGCGACCATCACGACGCTGTGGTCCTCATGGCGGAGCGTGTCGAAGTCGGCGATGACACCGAGTGGGTGGAATCCGAGCAGGAACAGGCCGGTGAACGCGACCGCGACGAACACCGCGTCGACCGAACTCCGGCCTTCCTCGGTCCAGTAGACGTCGCGTAGGTGCAGGACCAGCGCGAACTCGTCGAGCACGAGCGCGGATCCGATTCCGAAGATCGACGCGAAGATGCACGCGGTGATCGCGCCCAGGTCGTTGGCGACGGCAATGAGTCCGAACCCGCCCGCGAACATGAATCCGAATCCGAACACCACGTGGTGAATGTGATGCCCGCCCATCGAGACATTGCCCGGCCACCACGACGCCTGGGCACGAATCATCCGGGTGCTGAATCGGATGAAGACGAACGCGAGAACGATGCTGGCCAGCAGGAAGAACGTCGGCAGGCGACCCCGGTCGATCATGTCCTGGAATATCGCGTGGACCACGGGGAAATTCTACCGTCCGTGCGATTACAGTTATTCGCGTGATATTCATCGTCGTCAAATTTCCGGTCAAGCCTGAATATGCAGACGAATGGCTCACCACGGTGGACGAGTTCACGCAGGCAACGCGGCAAGAAGACGGCAACCTCTGGTTCGAATGGTCGCGCAGCGCCGACGACCCGACGACGTATGTTCTTGTCGAGGCGTTCGCCGACGGCGCGGCTGAAGCGCATGTGACCAGCGCACACTTTCAGAAGGCGCTCAACGTTCTTCGCCCGTTGGTCCGTACGACGCCGTCCGTCGTCAGCACGATGATCGAGGGTGCCACGGGGTGGTCCCGACTGGTGGAACTCGAAGTCGACTGACCGTCGCGCAATTCTTGTGCTATCTCCGGACTAATTGTTGGCGCGCACGGAGAAAATGCGCGATCGGGCAAGATCACTCTCGCGTACCGGGGGCACCCGGTAGATTCGGTGAATCGGCCCGCGCATTTGACGTGCCTTGAAGGGACGGATTCTCATGAGCCTTTCGAACCATCGCGGCTTGCTGCGTTGCGCCTCAGTGGCATTCGCCGTCGTCATGTCTCTCGGACTCGTATCGTGCAGCTCGAGCAGCACCGACAAGGGCGGCACCGACAAGAGCACCGGTGCGCAAGCCTCCGACGGCGTCGACCTCGGTCCCGGCGGCGAGAAGGTTGTCGACATCATCGAAGCGAAGATGAAGGAACTCGACCTCACCGGTGCGGTGTACGGGGTCTGGCGCGGCGACGATGTCGTCGCGGTCGGCGGGCTGGGGGATTCGCCCGTCGGCGTTCGGGCCAACGTAGACATGCAGGTCCGCATCGGCCAGCCGATGGAGCCCATGTTGTCGACGGTGCTGCTGCAGCTCGACGGCGAGGGCGTTCTCAAGCAGGACGAACCGATCGCAAAGTACCTGCCTGATTTCCCGCGAGCCGACAAGATCACCCCGCGGATGCTCGCCGACAGCACCTCTGGAATCTCGGATTACGTGACCGATCCAGACTGGAACAAGGCGTTCTACGCGAACCCGTTCAAGGGTTTCACCGCGGACGAATTGCTCGGCTACGCCAATGCGCGCCCGCCGGTGTTCGAGCCCGGCACGAATTTCGGTTACGCGCACAGCGACCTCGTGCTGCTCGGCGAAGTGCTCCAGAAGGCCACCGGCAAGAAACTCGGTGACCTGATCCAGGAACGAATTCTCGACCCGTTGGCCATGAAGCACAGCAAGGTCATGCTGACCCCGCAGATCTTCGACCCGATCTTCCACGGCTACACGAACGAGCGGGGCGTCTTCGAGGACTCGTCGTTCTGGAACCCCACGGCATTCCTACACAGCGGGAACATGAACACGACGGTCGGTGACGTCGCGACCTGGATCCGGGCGCTCATGAGCGGCAAGGTGCTGTCGAAGGAGCAGTTCAGCGCCATGATGGAGCCGTCCACCGCCGGCATCGGCCCGTTCACGAAGTCGAAGTTCTTCGCCTACGGCGTCGTTCATGATGGCGACTGGATCTTCATGAACCCGGCGTACGGCGGCTACCACGGTGCGGTCTACTACGACACCACGAGCAAAACCCTCGTGATCGTCTACTGCAGCTTGGGACCGAAGTCGGACGCGTCGGTCGACAACGCGCTGCCCATCGGTAAGGCGATCGCGACCGAACTCGTACCCGACCGTCCGCCAACGATGTGACCTATTCGGAGCTGAGCTTGGTCTCCAGCACCTGGTAGCAACGCTCGCTGTTCTTGTCATCGGCGAATGCCAGGTAGCGGGTATCCAGGGCCGCGCGGTGTGCCGCGTGCTTCGCCGGTTCGCGGTAGTGCTCGCTGAGGCCGAGCGTCAACTCGGCGGGTGACCGGCAGATGGTGCCCAGCGCAGCAACATCGTCATCGGTGAAGCCGCGACCTGGGTGGTGCTCATCCGATGTCGAATTCTGATCGGACCAGTAGAAGAACACCGGCCGCTCGATGACGAGCATGTCCCAGGCGACCGACGAATGGTCGGTGATGAGCAGCGACGATCTCAACAGGAGGTCGGCGACCCCTTCGTTCATGCCCACGACCTCGACGTTCTCGGGAATGGCGTCGGCGAACACGGCTCGATGCTGCAGGTATTCGTGGTGAACCAGGACGGTGACGGACGCGCCCTGCCGACGCATCTCCTCGCGGAATACCGGTTCGCGCAGGATGTCCAGAAGGTCGGCGAACACGCCGGAATTCGCGAAGTCCGATGTGCTCGCGTGCCAGAGCTTCGCCCGGAACGTCAGACAGATCACCCAGTTTTCGCGGGCGAGGGGACGCACGTTTCGGACCAGGTAGTCGTAGCGCGGGAATCCGGTGACGACCACGTCAGCGTCCGGGAGGGACTGCAGCGTGACCTCGCGGCTGCGCTCGTTGCACTCGCTCCAGATGGTTGGCGCCAGCGGCTTGAACCGGGTCAGAAAAGCGAAGTAAAGATCATCCTGCTTCAGTCCGGTGCTGCCGTGGCTCAGGTTGAACTTGACCCGGTTCTCCCACAGCTTGAACAGCGGAAGTTGGAGGTGGGTCGATAGGCAGTCCCGCATGTCGCAGCTGAAGACTGCCGCTTCGGCGACGAGACAGAGACGGGTGTGTTCGAGGGAGCCAAAGGCGACGATGAAGCGCTTATCGGCGAGTTGGGCGCGCACGTGAGCCGACGTCGCGAAGTAGACGTGGTCGGTCTTCAGCTCGTCGCGACAGTAGAGAAAGAACGCGAACGAGTTGTCGCTGGCGGTCTGCCCGTTTCGTTCTCCGACGATCCACGGCCGGCGCGAACCCGGCCGGAGACCAAGCAATCGGCCTGTCAGTCGCCACATTCGGTCGAATGTAGCGAATCGGAATTATCTGGAGCTAGTGGACATCGCCGATCAACGGAAGATGCGCCGGAGGTGCTCGGTGATTCCCGCCGCGGAATCACCGCGGTAGCCCAGGTAGCCGTCGGGGCGAAGCACGAACGCCTCCGAAGGGCTCGGCGAGTACAAGCGCGCGAATTCACCTGCGGCGTCGCGCAGGACCGGAAGCGTCGTGTCGCCGACCTCGGCGTCGGGTGCTGCGACCACGTACACGTCCATCCGCCCGTGCGCCGCGGTGGTGATGAGGTCCGCGAGGCTCTCGAACGCATTCACGTCGGCGCCGTCTTCGGCATAGATCAGTGTCGTGTGATCGCGGCGGCTGAGCAGCGAGTACAGACGGACATCGGGAACCACGGACTCCCGGCGCAGGCCTGTCGAATCGGGCGCACGGGTGCCCGGCACCGGTCCTTCGCCATCCGCGAGAGTGGGGGTGACGACGGGGCTGTCCGAGTAATCGATCAACAGTTGAGCCTCTCGCCGGGCGACGTACGTCGGATCCTTTTGTCCGGCACCGATCCCTTCGCGCGCGCTGCGGACCGTGCGACCCACGACTTCCTCGCCCACCGGTCGTCGCTCTAGGTCATAACTGTCGAGCAGTCCGTCGGCGGCGATCCCGTCGACGGCGAGGGCGAGTTTCCACGCCAGGTTGTGTGCGTCCTGGATTCCGGTGTTCATGCCTTGCGCGCCCGTCGGCGGGTGGATGTGGGCCGCATCGCCGGCGATGAAGACGCGGCCCTTCGAGTACGCGTCCACGATTCGGTGACTGATCCGGAACACCGACGACCAGCGCAGATTCGACGCCGTTGTCGGTTCCGGGGCGAGGCGGTCGAGGACGTCTTGAATGTGGTGGAGTTCGGGTTTCCGTGATCCTTCGAAACCGTGCGCGATCTTGTCACCCGTTGGTGCTGACGCCAGATCGTCGGGGACGAGCATCGACATGCGATAGCGGTGTCGCCCCGGCAGCGGGATGCAGATGAGCGCGTCGTCGACCTTGCCGTCGGTCTGGTGCGTCGCGCGGATCGCGTACCCCCGGGGAAGCGACCAGTCGACCTCGACGTCACCCAGCATGTACTGCTCGGTGAAGGCTCCACCTTCGAACGTCAGGCCCAACGTCTTTCGCACAATGCTGTGTGCGCCGTCGCAGCCGATGAGATACCGCGCGCGAACGGTTTCCTCGCCGCCTTCCGAGGTCAGCGTGGCGGTCACGCCGTCGTCGTCCTGGGTGAACGCAGTCAGCTGGGTGCCTCGCTCGACCTGCCCGCCGAGTGACCGAAGATGCTCGGTGAGAATTCGCTCGGTCGCGTACTGCGGGATCGCGACGGACTCGAACGGCACATCCGAGGGCAGGGACATCTCCATTCGTCCGGTCTGTTCGCCGTTTACGTACACAAGCTGACCGATCAACGGAATGGAGCCATCGAGAATCTGGCGGGCGACGCCCATTCCTTCGAAGATCTCGATCGTGCGGGGTTGGACGCCCACCGCCTTGGCGTACTGCGGCGGTTCGAGAAGAGGATCGACAATCCGGAATCGGATTGCGCGCCTGCTCAATTCGATGGCTGCCGTGAGACCGATGGGTCCGGCGCCCGCGATGAGAACGTCGATGTCGGACATGGCGATAGCCTCCGCAACGGATTGAAGATCGAATTAGTCCTAAATGGACACCTCACAAGTGATCTTGCGCCCACACTCGTCGTATGTCCCTCAAACGACGCGGTCTTGTTCTCGCGTGCGCGCTCGCATTGGTTGCCGGATGCAATTCCAACGGTTCTTCGCCGCGCTCTGAGAGTCCCGCAGCCGGGTCGACGTTCTCCACGCAGGACAAGGCCAAGGCCGACGAAGTGATGAAGATCGTCGATGACTATATGAAGGAAGCGCACCTCAAGGCTGTGATCGTTCGTGTGACGATCGACGGCAAGGAGATCGTCACCGCTGCGCGCGGCGAATCGATGACGGGTGTCCCCGCGACCACCGATATGCACTTCCGCAATGGTGCGGTCGCGATCGCGTACATGTCGACGCTGCTGCTCAAGCTCGTCGACCAGAAGAAGATCAGCCTCGACGACAAGCTCTCAAAGTACGTACCGGACATCCCGCACGCTGACGAGGTGACGATTCACCAGCTCGCTCAGATGACGTCGGGTTATCAGGACTTCGTCATCGGCAACACGGCGTTCGGCCTCCAGGCGATTGCCAATCCGTACAAGATGTGGACCACCAAGGAGCAATTGGACCTGGCGGTCAACAAGCCGCTTTGGTACAAACCAGGCACGAACTGGGACTACGCCCACACCAACTACGTCATCCTCGGGCTCGTGCTGGAGAAGGTGACCGGCAAGTCGCTCGCGGACGCCCTCCAGACAGAGGTCCTCGACCCGCTGGATCTGAAGAACACCAAACCGAACCTGACGGCGGAGATTCCGCAGCCGGTGTTGCATGCGTTCAGCTCCGAACGTCGGGGGTTCTTCAATATCCCCGCTGACCAGCAGTTCTACGAGGAGTCGACGTACTGGAACCCGTCGTGGACGATCGCCCAGGGTGCCATTCAGACGTCGAACATCTACGACCTCGAAAAGAGTGCGGTCGCGGTCGGGACGGGCAAATTGCTGTCGCCGGAGTCGTACAAGCTGATGACGACGACCGACCTCCGCGGAAAGACGACCTCGATCCCGGGCTGCCCCAACTGCCGACCACTCAACGAGTTCCAGACCTACGGACTCGGACTGTGGATCTCGGGCGACTGGCTCTACCAGAATCCGCTGTTCTATGGCTATGCAGCGGTGAACGCCTATCTGCCGAAGCACAAGATCGCGATCGCGGTCGCGGTCACCTACGAGCCGGAAGCGTTCAATGCGGAAGGTCAATACGGGAACGGCGGAGATGCCCTGTTCCGGCTCATTGGAAAACACCTCGCACCGGACGACGCACCTCCGACGGGCACGACCGGCGGCAACTGACGCTTCCACGGGAACGTGGCGCGGGAATACTGTCGAGACTGGCCACCATTCACGCAGCGCGGGAAGGCGCAGACATGGCAACCTACCTCATCTTTCATGAGGTCGACGACGTCGATCACTGGCTCAGCTCGCCCGTACGCACACAAGAATTTTCAAAGCTCGGGGTCGCGCACCGCACATTCGTTGATCCAGGAGGCTCGAACCGGGTCGGCCTGATCCTGGAGATTCCGGACTTGGATGCTTTTGAGGCGTTCATGCAGACCGATGCGGCGGCCGAGGCGATGAAACAGGACGGGGTTCACCCGGACTCGCTCGTGCTCCTGCGCGAAGGGTGACCGACTGGGACGGTGCCGGCTACGCCCACATCAGTGGACTGCAGCGGGCCATGGCGACGGCATCGCTGGAGACGGTCAGCGTCGCCGGAGATGAACGTGTCCTCGACGTCGGGTGCGGCGACGGATATGTCACGCGGCTGATTGGCGCACGTCTGCCGAATGGATCGGTTATCGGCGTCGACCCGTCGCCGCGGATGATCGCGGCCGCGCGAGCTGCCGGTGAACAATCGAACGTCACGTTCGAGACCGGTGACGTGCTGACGATGGCATACCCGCCGCAGTTCGATCTGGTGGTGTCGTTCAATGCGCTGCACTGGGTGCGGGATCAGGTACGTGCGTACCGCAATATTGCCGCTGCGCTGAAGCCGGGCGGACGCGTGCTGGTTCAGTACGTGTGCGATGGCGACCGGCCCAGCGTGGAGGACGTGGCGATGGAGGTCGCCCGCGATTCGCGCTGGTCATCGGCGTTGTCCGGATTCGAGCCGCCGTACGTGCACATCGATCCCGACGAACTGCCTTCAATCGCTCGATCGGCCGGGCTCGAGGTCAGCGGTCAGACGGCCGTCGACCGCGAGTGGGACTTCGGCTCGCGCGAGGAGTTCACTCGCTGGTGCACCGTCGGGTTCACGGACTGGACCTCCCGGCTGCCGGAAGCGGACCGCCCCGCGTTTGTCGACGAGGTCGTCGAGCGGTACGAGGCGGTCGTCGGGAAGCCGGGTCTGTTCCGGTTCCTCCAACTGCGGGGCGAGCTTCGCGGATCCTGACGATTACCCCGCGACTCCTGCAGGCCAATCGTCAGGATCTGCGCTAGTTCCCCTGAGTCTCTGACGCCGCCGCCACCGGGGGAGCGTCATCCGGCGCAAGGAGCGCGCCGATCTTGCGGAACAGCGCATCGCCGCCGTTCTTGTAGCCGCCCTGGCTGTCGAAAGCCTCTGGTTCATAGGTGACTGCAACCGCGATCGCGACCTTGTCCTTCGGCAGGTAGGCGTCGACCGCTGCGTATCCCCAGAAGAGCGGGTTCTGGAAGATCCAGTCACCGGTGATCCAGACGCCGAGGCCGTACGTGCGGTAGTCGTTGAGCGGCACGCAGGTGAAACACCCTTCGACGGGCTTGGTCTTTCCGCGCAGGTCAGTGGTCACCATCTTTTTGTACGACTCCGGTGACAACAGCTTTCCGGTACCGATGGCGATCGCCGAAGTGTGCAGATCAGTGATGTCCGTGGTCTGGATTGCGCCGTGGTTGATGGTCCACGAGGGGTCCCAGTAGGTCGATTCTTCGTAAAGCGTCTGGTCCGGGGCAATGTTGAAGTACGCCCGTCGCTCCGAAGTGAAAGCGTGCAACACCGGCTGCGGGATCTCGGCGGTGTCACTCGACGTGGTGTTCTTCAGACCGAGTGGATCGAGCACTTTCTCCTTGAGGAGATCGGCCATCTTCTTGCCGGTCGCCTTTTCGAGCGCGAGCCCGAGCACCACGTAGTTGGTGTGGGCATAGCTGAAGTTGGTCCCGGGCTCGAACCACAAAGGCTTGTGGATCGCGAGATTCAGCTGCTCTTCCGTCGTCCACGCCTTGTACGGGTCGGCGTTGGCGATTGTGTCGAACTCGGGGTTGCCCAGCACGAAGTCGTGGACTCCGGACGTCATCTGCGCGAGTTGGCCGAGCGTGACGTTCTCGACGGTCGGCAGGTCAGGCAGGTATTTCGACACCTTGTCGTCGAGGCTGACCTTCTTCTCGTCGACGAGAACCATCAGCAGGGTGGACACGTACGAGATGGCGACGGCACCGTTCCGGAAGTGCATGTCGGTCGTGGCCGGCACACCGGTCATGGACTCGCCGAAGGCCTTCGTGATGATGTCCTTGCCGTCCACCGACACCTTGAGAAGCACCGACTTCAGGTGCGCTTGTTTCATGTAGTCGTCGACGAGCTGCGTGATCTGCGCTGCCTTGGCCGGGTCCGCGGACTCCGCCGCCGAGGTCTCTGACGACGGCGAGCCGTTGTTGGACGTGCACGCCGCCACCAAAGCGACGGCGCACCCGGCCATAACGATCTTTCGGAGCATGGCGCTATTCCTTCGTGAAGGTGCCCATACCCTCGTCGTCGTAGTACTCGAGCTTGAGGGTGTTGCCTTCGAACGTGGCCTTCGAGATCGATCCCGGCGGCGCGTTCTCAGTGTCGAGCGTGAACGTGAACGTGTCGCCGTCCCAGTGGGTGAGCTTGTGCGTCTTTTCGAGGCCCTTGCCCATCGCGAGTTCGAGACCGCCGTCCTTCTCGCGGATCGCGGCGGGACCGTAGTAGTCGTTGCCGTAAGTGCCGAGGTAGTCCGCGTTCGCCTTGGCAGCCTTGGCGTTGGCCGGAGCCTTCTGGCCGACGAGAGAGCCGACCGGCGCGAGCAGGGGCGCCATCGCTTGGCCGAGGAGGCTCAGATAGTCAAGCTTGATCGCGCCGTACTGCACGAGGTCGGTGAAGCTGTCGTTGATGGTCTCCGGGACTCCGAACGGCCAGGCGTTCGTCAGGGTGACGATGGCGACCTTGGCGGACGGGATGACCGACACGTTGGTCGCCGCACCGGACACGAACGCGCCGGAGTGGTTGAAGCCGGTCCGTCCGGTCAGCCCCGTCAGGACGTTCCAGCCGAAGCCGTAGAAACCGGCTCGGGACTCCAGGTTCTTCGGCTGCCTCGCCACGATCTGCACGGTGGCCGCCGGCTGGAAGTCCTCCGGCTTGTAGATCTGCTTGCCCTCGAACGTGCCGTCGCCGAGCACCAGCTGCAGCCACTTCGCCATGTCGTTCACCGAAGAGCTGACTCCACCCGCAGGGTCCTGCTGGTCGGGGTCACGGACGAGGCCGGGCACGAACTTGCCGTCGATCTTCTGGTGCAGGGTCGCGCGGTTCTCGCGCTTCTCGAAGTCCTTGAACCAGGAGCTCGTCGAGTTCATCCCGAGCGGCTTGTAGATGTCGTCCGCGGCGAGGTCGGCCCATTCCTTTCCGGCCTTCTTCGCGACTGCTTCCGCACCCATCGTGTATCCGAAGTTCGAGTAGGCGTACGAGATCCGGAAGGGGTTCAGCTTGTGAAGCCGTAGATGGCCGAGGACGTAGCTTCGGTCGTAGCCGAGGTCTTCGAGCTTGTCACCCGCGGCGCCGGGCAGACCGGTGCGGTGCGACAGTCCGTCGCCGACCGTGACGTGCGTCGAGACCCAGGGGTCGGCGAGTTGGAAGTCGGGCATCGAGTCGGTGACGGGCGTATCCCACGTGACGTCGCCTTTGGCGATTTCCGCGGCCACGACGGTCGACGTGACGGACTTGGATACCGACGCGACCTGGAAGACGGTGTCCGCGTCGACCTTCTGGTCCGGGTGTTCGACATTCCGAACGCCGAACCCCTTGGCGTAGACGATCTTCCCGTCGTGGACGACGGCGGTGGCGAGGCCAGGTACGCCGGACTTCTTCATCGTGTCGTTGATGAGGTCGTCGAGTTTGGCCAGTGCCTTGTCGACGCTGTCCTTGGGCAGCGGGCTGCCGGCCTCCTCCATCGGAGGCCCTTCGTTCTTCGGTGCGTCCACCGAATACCCGTCAGACGATGAGCAGCCAGCGGCGAGCGCGGCGGTCATGAGCAGGGCAATGGGCAGGGCCGATCGACGACGGCGGAGCCGGCGATATTCTGCGAGCTGGATGCCTGTGGGCAAGTTCTTCATCAGGATCTCCCTGAGTTCAAGATCGCGGCACGTTGCCGTGGCAAGCGTAAGCCGATCTTGGTGCTCCGTGTCCGAATTTCGAGATTGCCTCACAGAGGCTTCTCGAGCGAAAAGAGCCGTTAACCTTCGGCGGTCTGAGCGGGGATGAGCAGCAACAATGCCACCGTCACGGCACCCGTGGCAGCCATGAGGACGAACGCTCCTACGAACCCGCCGCTGTTCGCCGCCCACAGCACTGCCATCGGGGCAACGGCCCCGCCGAGGTGGCCGATTCCGTCCGCGATTGCGACGCTCGTCGCACGGTTGTTCGTGGGGAAGTGCTCGGCCGTGTACGCGTACATGAGCGGAACGAGGTAACCGATCGTCGCCGACGACACAAAGCCGAACACCATGACCGCGGCCGGGCTTCCGATGACGCCGATCGCCAGCAATGCCAGGGACCACACGGTCGCCGCGCCGGCGTTGAGCAGTTTGCGGTTCAGTCGGTCGCCGGTGACGGCCGCGAGCCCGGCACCCACGACGAACCCGGTTCCGGTCACGACGAGGAAGGTCAGGCTCGACGTGAGGCTGTATCCGGCGTGCTTGGTCAGCAGCGTCGGCGCCATCGTCAGCCAGCCGTAGTTGCCGACGTAGTAGATGAGCCACAGGACGGTGAATAGGACGAGGACATACTTCCGCACAGGAGTCGGGGGCACGGATACCACCGTCGGGATGGCCGGTAGTCCGGCCGACAAGCGACTCTGTGCGTGAACTTCGGCCGCAGCGACGGCCTTCTCGGCCTCGTCGAATCGTCCGTGCACGATGAGCCAGCGCGCAGATGGTGGCATGTTCCGACGCAACCACGCGACGGTCAGACCACCGGCAGCACCGACGAGGAACAGCACACGCCAACCGTCGTCGAACGCGGGGACAAGAAATCGCGCGACAACGGGCACGACCGCAAAGCCGGCGAACGCCATCACTCCGACGAGACTCGTGGCGCGACCACGCAACCGTGCCGGGGCCAGTTCGCCGACGTACGTCGTGACGACCGCGATCTCTGCACCGATGCCCATACCGGCCAGGAACCGGAATCCGACGAGCCAGGGAAGAGTGAAGCTGAAGGCCGCACCGATCGTTCCGAGCGTGAACATGCCGACGGACAGCAACAGGCTGATCCGGCGGCCGCGCAGGTCTGCCAGCCGGCTCGCGGCCAGCGATCCGACGATGTATCCGACAAGACTGCTCGTCACGGCCGTCGACGCGGCCGACGTCGAGATGTGGAACTGGTCGGTGATGACCGGCAGCGCCAACCCGATCGTCACGATGTCGAAGTAGGCGAAGAAATACCCCGCGCCGATGATCACCAACAGGCGGGTGCCGTACGGCCAGATCGGTATTCGATCAAGGCGGGCGATCAGCGAGTCGCCGCGCGTGTTCATGGCATTCCGAACGCGTGTGAGATGCGGATCTTCCAGGAACCGTCGGGCTGGCGCGCGAAGACGTCGAGGCCGTTCTCGGTCGTCTTCTCGATGACCGAACCCTTTGGGTCGCGGATTTCGAGACGCCAGATCAGACGCACGGCAGCGAGGTCGTGGTCGACGAGGATCTCATGGATCTCCGGCGGCGCGTAGGTGTAGGAGTTCGCTCCGCTGAAGACTCGACGGAATTGGGCGCACGTGGCGTCGTAGTTGCGGTCGGCGCTGTCCGGGTAGATGACGACGGTGTCCGGCGCGAAGAGCCCGCACACCTCGTCGATCTTCTTTGCTGCGAAGTCGTTCGGCCATTGGTCGAGCACCTGCCGGATCGCGGCTTGGTCATCAACCGGGGCTTGCGAGCTACACGCGGCCGTCAGCGCTAACACGAGGACGACCCAAGCGGCGCGCACGCTTTGAAGTCTATTTCCGGTTTGCCGCAATCAGACGCAGTTCTCGCTTGAGAACCTTGCCGGTGGGGTTACGAGGCAGGAGATCGACGAACACGACGTCCCGCGGGACCTTGAAGCGAGCGAGGTGAGCGCGGACGTAGTCGCGGACGTCATCCTCCGAGAGGGACGCACCCGCGCGCCGCACGATGAAAGTGCACAACCGCTGGCCGTACTTCTCGTCATCGATGCCGATCGCGCTGACCTCGAGTACCGCCGGGTGTGCCGCGAGCAGTTCCTCCACCTCGCCGGGGAAGACGTTCTCACCACCACTGATGATCATGTCGTCGTCCCGGCCGTCGACGAACAGCCGGCCCGACGAGTCGAAGTGGCCGACATCGCCCGAGGACATGAGGCCCGCGATGCGCTGTTTGTCACCACCGCCGGTGTAGCCCTCGAACTGCAGGTCATTGCCGACGAAGATGCGTCCGGTCGTTCCGGTGGGTACGTCGGCGCCGTTCTCGTCGAAGATCTTGACGGCGGCGCCGTGCACGGGTTGTCCGACGCAACCGGGTTCGACGGCCAGATCGTCCGGGGTGGCGATCGTCGCGTACGCAACCTCCGTCGAGCCATAGAGGTTGTAGATGACGGGCCCGAACACCTTGGTGACGCGCAGGCACAGCGGAGCACCGAGTTGGGAGCCGGCGACGAAGATGATGCGCAGTTTCGTTTGCTGCCGCTCGTCGGGCAAGGCATCGACGAGGCGCTGCAGCATGACCGGAACTGCGACCATCGCGGTCGCGCCATGCGTGCGCAGACTCGTCATCACGGCTTGCGGGTCGAAACGGCGTCGGATGACGAGCGTCGAGCCAAAGCCGATGGCGATCAGCGCGTGGGCGAACCCCAATGTGTGGAACAGGGGCGCCGGACATTCGGTGATTTCCGCGGTCTTGAACGGAACCTTGCTGAGGATCGCACCGATGGGGGAGAGTGACCGTGGCTCTGGGCGCGCTGCGCCCTTCGGCGTCCCGGTCGTCCCGCTGGTGAGCAGGACGATCTTGGCTTTCTGACGCGGCGTCCGCGGCGACTTCGTCGAGTTGGTCGCGATGAGGCTGTCGAGGGTGTTGGGGCCAGGGTTCGACGTCCAGGCAAGGTACGCACCGCATCGCGGGTTCGCCTCAGCGAGCAGGGGTGCGTACTCCTCGTCGTAGACGATGACATCCGCGCCCTCGCGCGCGAGAACCTCGCGAAGCTGCGGGCCGGCGAAGTCGGTGTTCAGTAGTACGATCCGCGCACCGCATTTCGCGGCGGCGAACACCGAGTAGTGGAAACCGCGGTGATTGCGCACCAGAATCGCGATGCTCTGACCCGACCGAAGCCCCTTGGCGCGCCAGGCGTTGGCGAGCGCATTCGTGCTCTTGTCCAGCTCCTTGAACGTGACGGAACCGAGCTCGTCGATGAGAGCCGGGCGGTCGGGGTAGCGAGCGGCAGCGATCGGGGCGAGTCCGCCGACGCCGCCGAATTTCTGGAAGGCCAGGCCGATCGCGGCGAGGCGGTGCGGTGGGATCGGCTTGAGTAGACCGGCCCGAGCGCACAACATCACGTAGTACAGCTCATCGACTGATCGCTTCGTTGCTTCAGCGAGCTTCATGCCCTCCACAATGGCACTCCGACGGCTGGGCCGAGGCTCCGACCCGGGCTTTGTGTCTCTGAATCGCATTTCGCAAGCCATTGACTTGATATGGCGATTCGAATGCAAAGTTAACTGAATGCAATTATCACAATCTCAGGAACCGCGTGCGGACTGTGAGCGAGGCCTCAATTTACCCCGTCGAGCAATCCGCCAAACGTGACGGATGTCGCACTTTACTTCGCCACACTGGTTGAGGTATGGGTGCATAACCCCAGGTGGGAATGTCTAAAGTTTGTCAAGTATGCGAAAGTTTATTGTTTAGAGATATTTGCTTTGAATATTCAGCGTCCTTTAAGTTGATTCTCGTAATTGACCAGAAAGGACAGGCTCACGATATGTACCGGCTCCCCCTCAAAAGGATGCAGGGACAGGTTGCGCTAGCCCTGGGTATTCTCCTGGCCACCACGAACTCGGCGGCTGCTCAGCCGGCCGCAGTCCCGCATGCACGTGTCGCAGCGTCCATCGGCTTCGTGACGGTTGCACCTCCGAAGTTCCCGCTGCCCAAGGCTGCACCCCTCCCGATCGCACCGCCGCCGCCCGTCTGCCAGTACGGCCCGGGTGACGAGCTCGGCATCACGCCGACCACTCAGCACGGCTACTTGGCTCTCTGCGTTCTCTTCCCGCAGGTCACCGCTTTCGGTGGTTTCCGTGCGGGCGACCAGGACCACGGCACTGGTACCGCCATCGACTGCATGATCAGCGATGAGGTTGCCGGTGAGGCTCTGGCGGAGTTCATCCTCGCTCACGGCGCGGAGTTCAACGTCAAGTACGTCATCTACAAGCAGCGCATTCGCTACCCCGGTGGCGACTGGCAGCCCATGGAAGACCGTGGATCGCCGACCGCGAACCACATGGACCACGTCCACGTGAGCTTCAACGAATAACTGAATCTCGATTTACCAGAGCGGGCTCGCTGCGGTTGCAGCGGGCCTGCTCCTCTTTGGGGACCTCGGCCTAGCTGAAGATCCCATCAGATTGGACAGCAACAAATGAACGTATGGACGAAGGTCGTGGCTGCGGCCGCGTTGTCGATCGGGCTCACGGGCTGCGGAATCAACGGCAAACCTGTTCCCTCTGCTCTCGGCGTTTACGTGACCGCCATGGAACGGGAAATCGGACTGGGTGAGCTTCATTCTGAACAGACGATGATCGATACGGCGAACACGACCTGCGGGTTTGCGCCCAAGATGACCAGGCGAGCGTACTTCGATGCGTTTGTCGAAGGGTTCGGCGGCAGTTTCGCAAAGAGCGGGATCATCCTGCGTTCCGGTGGTGCCGAGCGGATGGTGCTCGCGCAGCTGGACTACGCGTGTCCGTCGGAAGGTGCACGGATTCGGAACCTGATCGCCGCCTGACACTGTGTGTCGGGGGACTGTTCTCACCGTCTAGTGGTGTGTGTCGACGAACGGGCGAAGGCCCCCGGCGTCGTGCCGTTCCAGCTCCGGAATGCGTCGGTGAATGCCGGGGCGCCCGAGTAGCCGAGGCGATGTGCGACGTCGGAAACGGTCAGTCCGGACGCCAAGAGCTCCTCGGCGAGAAGCCGTGCGGTTTCCCCTACGATCTCCCGATACGACGTGCCCTCATCGGCGAGCCGGCGCCGAAGAGTTCGAACGCTGAGATTCAGCGACCGGGCGACCTCGTCCTGGTCCGTCGTGAAGCGTCGCGTGCGCAGGAGTTCGTGCCGGACTGCGCCGGCGATCCCGAGCCGTTCGCGTCGCCGGTTGAGCAGCTGAGCCGCCTGCGCGGTGAACGCCGCCGCGACCGCGGGGTTCGCCTGGGGCATCGGCAGGTCGACAAGCGTATTGGGAATGACGAGTTCGTCGCGGGGGGAGCCGAATCGGGGCGTCACGCCAAGTAGTTCGGGGTACAGGTGCGCATGCGGCGGCGCCTGCCGGGTCACCGAGAGGTCCGTGAACGGAATCGCGTCGGGCAGATACGCGCGCGCGAGGTTCACCAGGATTCCCCAGTCGCGCTCGGTGTTGAACACACGGATCTCCGCAGGAACGTCGTGGTCGTCGAAGACGAGAGCAACCGAATCTGCGCGACTCTCGACGGTGATGCGGGAGAACGAGTAGCTCAACTCGGGGTAGGCCGCGATGATTGTGAGGGCGTCACGGACGGTCGGGCTGGTGGTCAGGGCGAAGCCCCACAGACCGTGAGTCGCGATCTGGTACTTGAGGCCAGCGCGGAGCCCCAACCCGGGTACCTGACCGAGGGCGGTGACGAGGTTCTTCGCCAACTCGATCTCTTGAGCCGCGGAAATCTCGTTGACGGGGTCGCTCAATAGCTCTGCCGTGATCCCCGTGCCGGTGAGGAGCTGGTCGGCGGCGACGCCGTATTCGCGGCCGAGTTCGATCAATACCGCCGCGCTGGCCGCTGATCGGGTCAGTTCCCACCGGCGGTCCACCGGTTCACGGTAGCCAAGCTGGCCGAAATTCGTAATGCGGTGGCCGATCCTTTCTATCGGCGATTGCGTCGTGCTTGGTCTGATCGAAGGATGGGAAACTCACACAATCTCTTCGGCAAGGTTGTTGCCATCACCGGCGGCGCACGCGGAATCGGTCGCGCCACCGCTGAGGCGTTCATTGTGGCGGGCGCGAAGGTCGCCATCGGCGATGTCGACACCGATCTCGTCGAGAAGACCGCCAAGGAAATCGGCGCGCTCGGGCTGCCGCTCGACGTCACGTCGCGCGATTCCTTCGAGAGTTTTGTCGAGGAAGCCGAGCTTCAGCTCGGCAAGCTCGACGTACTCGTCAACAATGCCGGAATCATGCCGACCGGCGCGTTCCTCGACGAATCGGATGCGGTGTCGGACCGTCAAATCGACATCAACATCCGCGGTGTGGTCCTCGGCTCGAAGATCGGTGGCAAGCTCTTCGCTGCCCGCGGGCACGGCCACTTGGTGAACATCGCCTCGGTCGCCGGAATTGCCGCAACGCCGGGTGTCGCGGTGTACTGCGCGACCAAGCACGCCGTCGTCGGACTGGGTTCGGCTCTCAACCAGGAGCTCGCTCCGCACGGAGTCAAGGTCACGACGATCTGTCCGCCGTTCACTCGGACCGAGCTCATCTCGGGCCTCAATGCGAACAAGTTCATCCAGAACGTCGGCATGCTCGACCCCGAAGACATCGCCAATGCGATCGTGTCGGACGTGGCGTCCGGCAATGGCGGTCAGCACGTACTGCCGTGGGCGAGCTTCGCGCTGCTGAAGACGATTTCGCTGCTCCCGGAGGCGACCCAGTACCGCATATCGGCGATCCTGGGTCTGAAGAAGGCGATTCCGCTGAGCGACACCGCAGGTCGCGCGGCGTACCTCGAGCGCATTCGAGGCGGCCTGAAGTAGACCGCGAGCGGAGAATCGGACGAGCCGGAATCGCTTCGGCTGCGATGCCATAACGACCACGAGAATTTTCGCAAGTGCGCCGTAGGGTGTCGGCGTATGGCACTGGTTCGATTGCACCGGCCTTTCGTCAGCCGGATTGTCTGGTTCTCCGTCTTAGCGTTCTTTGCGGCAGCGTGCAGCGGCACTGCGGATACCGCCGGCAACAAGCAGCTTCCGGCAGCCGCCGAGCAGATCATGACGGCCGCCGTCGACACCATGTTCACGTGGAACCCGACGGTCGATCCGGGTCCGGGTGCGGCATTCAGCCGTGCCGCGCCGTTCCTATCGGACAAAGCCAACGCCGCAGTTCAGAAGGTTTCGATGGACACCGTGGCGGACTGGGCGAAGTGGAAGAAGGCCGGCGACAAGATCACCGCTGATGTCCACGTGGGCACCGACCGCCTGGACGCATCGTCGGAGGACACCGACAGCTCATTCACGCGCCCGGTCAAGGTATTTCAGAACGTGTTGGCCCCGGATGGCAGTACCACGGACACGTTTACCTTCACGCTCGGAAAGGTCGTCGTCAAGCTGACCGAAGCGCAGTGGCGCGTCGACTCGATCTCGGGCATTGAGGATGCGGGCGGTGGACTGACACCGCCCACGACCAGCCGTTCGGCTTCGGTCACTACTTCGCCGCCCGCCGCCAAGCCACCCGCCGCGGAGCAAATGGCACCGGCTCCGGTCACACCGGTTCCCGTCACGACGGTTCCGTCCACAACAGTTCCGCTGCAGGATTCCTGCGCAACGCCGGGGGCCTGTTGGGCGAAGTTGTCGGAAAGCTCCTGTGCAACGCCTGGGGGATGTGCGACGACGCCGTTCAACCCGAGTGATTGCAACGGGGGCACATTGTGCATCGGCGGCGCCGTCGCATCAACCACCAGAAGTCAGACGTCCTCGGGCGGGTAGACAGCCGAGGCCACGACGATCTGTCCAGCACGCGCTGCATGGGCAAGCTCGCGAGCGGAGAATCGGACGAACCGGAAATCGCTTCGCCCCAATGCCGTAACGTCCACAACGATCTTGGACGGCGCACCCCGAAGGCGGTGGCGTATGGCACTGGTTCGTTCCCCTGGAAAGCTCGTTAGTGGGCTCGTCTGGTTCTCGGTCTTGGCGTTTTTCGCCGCGGCCTGCAGCGGCACGCCCGACACCTCCGGCAACAAGCCACTGCCGGCGGCCGCCGAGCAGGTCATGACCTCCGCGATCGACACGATGTTCACCTGGAACCCGACGGTCGATCCGGGGCCGGGAGCGGCTTTCACCCGTGCTGCGCCGTTCCTGTCAGACCGGGCCATCGCCGCAAACCAAGCCGTAGCGCAGGACACCGTGGCCGGCTGGGTGAAGTGGAAGAAAGACGCCGACAAGATCACCGCGGACGTCTACGTCGGCACGGACCGCCCGGACGCCGCGCCGGCGGACACGGACAACTCGTTCACTCGTCCGGTCAAAGTGGTGCAGAACGTGGTGGGCCCGGACGGCGGGACCATCGAAACGTTCACCTTCACTCTCGAACAGGTCGTCGTGACGCTGACCGGCGCCAAGTGGCTTGTCGATTCGATCTCGAACATCGACCGTGCGGGCGGCGGTTTGTGCCCGGCAGGGGAGATCGAGACGTCGGGTTCGTGCCAGCCCGAAACGACGACAACTGCACCGCCGACCACGACCAACAAGCCGATTCCGGTCACCACGATTCCGCCGGCACCGGTTCCGATCACGACAGTTCCGCCGCCTCCGCCGTGCATGCCGGGTGATCCCGCATGTTCACCGCCGAATCCGTGCGCGGCGCCGGGCAGTTGTCAGCCGACGACCACCTGTACGCCTGGGGATCCCTCGTGCTCGCCCCCGAACCCCTGCGCAGCGCCGGGTAGCTGTCAGCCACCACCGTGCATGCCTGGCGATCCCGCATGCTCGCCGCCGAATCCGTGCGCTGAACCCGGCAGCTGTGAGACCACGCCCTACAACCCGAACAATTGCGCCGAGGGGATGCTGTGCATCAGCGACCCCGTTTACGCGGTTCGGTAGGAGTCAGACGTCTTCCGGCTCGTAGATCATGCTCTGCACGGCACTCCACTGCGCGAGTGTTTCGACGTCTGCCGCCGTCGCTCGACCGTCTGGCGAGGCGAAGTCGCGCCGCAGTGACTCCATGTCGTCCCACTCGAGCTCGGCGACCAAATAGAACTGGGCCTCTCCGCGCACCGGGCGGACATTCCGGCTCACCGCGTAGCGGCGAAGCCCGGGCAGACCTTTGGCCAGCGGGATATGGACGTCGCGGTAGTGCTGTTCGAACGCATCGACATCGGTCGGCTGTTGGTACATGACGAGAAATCTGACCACGCAGCCATCGTAGGTGCGCGGGACCCTGCTACTCGCCGCGATTGTGTAGCAGCGCGCGGAGCGTCGTCGACAGCATCGCGTAGGCCTGTTCTCGGGAGATCGATTTGCGCTCGATCCACTCCCGAGCAACGGCCTTGACCAGCGACCCGAAGCACACGACGGCAATGTGCGCTTGCTGTCTCTGCGCGGCGGTACCCGTGTATCCGACAGCATCGAGAACGAGATCGGCAGTGCGGTGGTCGGCGTCGTCGATGACCTTCTGGACTTCGGGGTCGGCGCCGACGCCCTCAGCGCCCGTGATCCGGACCCACGTCACGCCGTAGCCCTCGATGACGGTCAACAGCCACTCGACCGCCAGGTCGACGCGCTCGTCCAGCGAACCGCGGGCCGGGATCGCGAACTCCTCGGCACGGGGCGGCGTGACCATCAGGCGCACGACCTTCAGGTACAGCTCGCGTTTGGTGCCGCAGTAGTGATTCACGAGCGCGCGGGCGACGCCTGCCTCGTTCGCGATCTCGGCGATCGAGACGTCGCCGTACGGACGTTCGCCGAACAGTCGTATGGCGGCGGCCATGATTTCGTTTCGGCGGGCATCCGGTCCCAGGCGGCGCCAACGCGGTTCTTGTTCGACCTCGGTCATCAGCGCCTCCCTTCGTTCCGGCTTCCCGCTGCAGTCATGGTATCGGCGGAGCGCTCAACCGATCGCCAGGCTGAGCTGCTCAGCCGGGTCGCACACCTTCCGTCGTGGCTGGTTGGCGGCTCGGCCCAGACGACGTTCGTGATCGTCGAGACGAAGCCATCCTGCGGCGTTCACGAAGTCCGGTCGGCGTTCGCGGACGAGGCGTTCCACCTCCGTGGCAGGAAGGCCAGTGGCCGGTCCGGTCGCATCGGCCAGAAGTGTTCGCACAGTGTCGCGCGCGCACTTCTTGTTCGTCCCGATGATGCCGCGGGGACCACGCTTGATCCAGCCGGTGACATAGGTCTTGTCCATCCCGGCGACTCGCCCGAACTCATTCGGGATGACGCCGCGGCCGGCATCGAACGGGATTCCCTCGATCGGCAGCCCGAAGTAGCCGATCGATCGAAGGACGAGACCGGTGTCGAGCACTTCGCCGCCGGTGACCTGGACGCTTTCCACGCGTTCGCGGCCGCTGATCGCGAGGGGGGAAGTGGAGAACCGCAACACAATTCGACGATCGTGGCCGCGGAGCGGTCGTTCGGCGAACCGGCGGAGCGTGGCCAGTTTCCGGGACGAGGCGTTGGGCACGTCCGCCTGGTCGACCACGATGTCGACGCCGGGGAGGTCGCCGAGTTCTTCAAGCTCGGGGTTGTTGAATGCCGCGTGCTCGGGGCCCCGCCGACCCAGCAGGACGACCTCGCGAACTGCGCTGTTCCGCAGTGCCGCGAGCGCGTGCGGTGCGATGTCGGTGCGTTCGAGTTCGGCGATCGGCAGGGTGAGGATTCGGGCGACATCAAGCGCGACATTGCCGTTTCCGATGATGACCGCGCGCTCGTGGTCGAGCCGGAACTCCGCGTTCCGGTATTCGGGGTGGCCGTTGTACCACGCCACGAACTCGCGGGCCGACCATGACCCGGGTAGGTCCTCGCCGGCGATGCCCAGCCGGTTGTCTCCCGATGCGCCGATCGCGTAGATCACCGCGTCGTACCAGCTGCTGAGTTCGGACGGCAGGATGTCCCGCCCGATCTCGACGTTGCCGTAGTACCGGAACCCAGGACGATGGTGCAGGGCGTCGAAAACGGTGTGGACCAGCTTCTTCTCCGGATGATCCGGCGCGACGCCGTGACGAACGAGCCCCCACGGGGTCACCAGCCGGTCGAAGACATCGACCTCGATGTGCCGGTGAACAAGGTACTGGAGCTCGCCATTCAGATACGTACCGCCGGGGCCTTCGAGCAGGTGCGAGGCCGCATACAGGCCGGCCGGTCCGGCGCCGACGATGGCGACTCTCAACGGCGTACTCATCGGACCGTCGCAAAGTGGTCCGCGTTGATCGTGACGTACTCGCTCCATTTTTCCGGCAGCCGGGACTCGCTGTAGATGGCTCCGACCGGGCAGGCGCTCACGCAGGCCTCGCAGTCGATGCAACGCGACGGGTCGATGAAGAGCTGCTCAGCGGTGTCGAACGACGGGTCGTCGGGCCGCGGTTCGATGCAATCCGCGGGGCAGACCTCGACGCACGAGTAGTCCGCGACGCACGGTGGTGCGATGACATAAGCCATGGTCAGAACCCTTCCGTTGCGGTGACCCGCTCAGCTCGGATTCGAACGCCGTTCAGATGCGACATCCCGGCGAGCTG
This sequence comes from Smaragdicoccus niigatensis DSM 44881 = NBRC 103563, assembly GCF_000380645.1. Classification (GTDB taxonomy): domain Bacteria; phylum Actinomycetota; class Actinomycetes; order Mycobacteriales; family Mycobacteriaceae; genus Smaragdicoccus; species Smaragdicoccus niigatensis. The sequence continues at coordinate 274,693 of NZ_AQXZ01000019.1, read as the reverse complement.
CTCGAGATCCCGAGGGTCGGTTGACATCAGCTCGTTGACGTTCACGCCGCCTTCGACGTTCGAGCGCCGCCACGTGCCGGTGCCCTTGTGGCCCCAACCGTGCGGCACGGCGACGACACCGGGCTTGATGTCATCGGTGACCATCACGGGGAGTTCGATCGCACCACTCTTCGACACGAGCCGGACCATCCCGTTGTGCACCAGACCCAGTTCGGCGGCGTTGTCGGGGTGCATGCGTGCGGCTTGCGGTGCGCGGGCGGCACGCATCGACGGCACGTTGTGCATCCACGAGTTCTCCGATCGCAGCTCCCGAAGTCCGATGAGATGCAGCGGGTAGTCGGGGTCGTCCTGGCGTGCCTGCAACCGCGCGACGTCCGCACGGATCTCCGGATGATCGAGATGGACCTTCCGATCGCGGTGCCGGACGACCTTCCGAAGGCGACCGACGGGTTGGCGATCGGCCAAGACGATCCCGTGGGGATAGCGCGTGATGAGGCGTTCCAGCGTGAGGCCACCGCGGCGCAGGCCGAAGAGATCGCCCTTGGGTCCGAGGCGGATGAGGCTGTCGAGGAGTCGGGTGGGAGTCAACGGCACGCGGGCGAACTCGGCGAGACGGGCGCCGAATCGGCCGGCTTTCAGCGGTACCGGCCGCGTGCCCAATCCGCGCGCGATTTCGTCGTAGATCTGCCATTCGGGGCGTGCTTCACCGGCGGGCGGCACGACCGCAGCGGTCGCCTGCAGGAATGGCTTGATGTAGTAGGTCTGGCTCGCGATCGCGAAGTCCTCACGCTCGTACATCGCGGTGCTCGGCAGGACGTAGTCGGCATGACGGTTGGTCTCGTTGACGTAGAGGTCGACGGCGACCATGAGGTCGAGTCCGTCGAGTGCCTTCTCGAGCGCGGGACCGCCCGGTGTCGAGAGCACCGGATTACCGGCCGAAACGAACATCGCCTTGATCTGGCCGGGGCCGGGCTCCGTCATCTCCGCGGTCATCAACGCGGCAGGTTCGGTCTTCAGCACCTCGGGCAGCCCGCCGATTCGGCTGCGCCAGCTGTTGACGGTGGCGGTTCCCGTCCGCGCCAGCAGATCCTCGAGGGGCGCGATGCTCGATTTGCCGAAGACCGCACCGCCGCGAGCATCGAGATTGCCGGCGACGAGGTTGACCGCGTCCATCAGGAAGTTGACGAGCGTGGCGTGCTGTCCCTGGCACGTGCCCAGACGACCGTATACGGCGGCCTTCTTCGAGGCGAGCTCGCGCGCCAGAGTGCGTACGGTCTCTGGTGCCACGCCGGTGTGGGATTCGGTCTGCTCGGGTCGGAAATCGGCGACGAGAGTGCGCAGCTTCTCCCAGCCGGTCGACGTGGCGGCGAGGCGCTTGAGGTCGGCACGGCCTTCACTGAAGAGAACGTTGAGGATCGAGAGAAGCAGCCACGCGTCCGAGTCGGGCACCACGGGCAGCCATTCGAAGTCCTGCGCGGTCTCGGTATGGCGAGGGTCGATCACGAGCACTCGGCCACCGCGCTCGACGATCGCATGCATGCGTTCTTTCAAGCGGGGAGCGCTGAACAGGCTGCCGTGCGAGATATGCGGGTTGGCGCCCAACACGACCAGCAACTCGGTGTTCTCGACGTCGGGTGTCGGGACAATCGTCAGCATGCCGTAGAGGAGGTGGCTCGCGACGAAGCGGCTGTTGGTGTCCTGCGAGCCCGCGCTGTAGACGTGGCGAATGCCGAGCGCGTCGGCGAGTCCGACGACCCAGATGGCGTGCGAATAGTTGAGTGCCGACGGGTTTCCAAAGTACAGCGAGATGGACTCGTTGCCGTGTTCCTTCCGGATCGCCTTCGTTCGACGAATGATGTCCTTCATCGCGACGTCCCAGCTCACCTGCTCGAATTCACCGTCGGCACGTCGGCGCAGCGGGTGGAGAACACGGTCCGGGTCGTTCTGAACGCCCGCATAGGCGATGCCCTTCGGACACGCGAAGCCTTGCGACAGGGGATGGTCCGGGTCGGCACGTAAACCCTTCAGCTTGTCGTTCTCGACGGTTGCAATGAGCCCACAGAACGGCTCGCAGATCCGGCAGAAGGTGACGTGTTCAGTGGCCATTGGACTGGGCCTCCGGGAGATAGGGGAGTTCTGGGGTGTCGTCAAGGATGGCGACCAGAGTCGTCGTCAGCAGGCGATGAGCGTGCTCGCGGGTGAGCGTCTGCTTGATGATCCATTCTCGCGCGGTCGCCTTGGCCAGCGCACCAAAGCAGAGAACAGCGACGTGTGCAATGCGCCGTGACTCGGTACTGCCGTTGAATTCGACGGCGTCGAGCACCAAGTCCGCCGCGGTGCGGTCGGCATCATCGAGAATCTGTGCAAGTTCGGCGTCGGCGGCAATGCCCTCGGCACCGACAACCGTCACCCAGGTGCGGCCGTAGCTCTCGATGGCCGACAGAAGCCAGTCGACGAGAAGGTCGATCCGCTCGACGACGGAGCCGCCGGGCAGGAGCGTGAAGTCCTCCGGATTGGGCGGCGTCACGATATGTCGGACCACGCTCAGATAGAGCTCGCGTTTGGTGCCGCAGTAGTGATTGACGAGTGCGCGAGCCACTCCCGCTTCGTGCGCCACCTCGGCGATCGACACGTCGGCGTAGGGCCGGTCACCAAAAAGCCGGATGGCGGCGGACATGATCTCAGTCCGCCGCGCATCCGGCCCCATCCGGTGCCATCGCGGTTCCTGCTCTGCTCCAGGGAGAGAGGAGTGAACAGTCATCGCAATGCTCGCCGTCGGTGATTTCGTCAGTTCAGGGTTTCGCCTGCCTGAGCCTTGGCACGAAGCGACTCCGACACCTCGAAGCGATCGCCGTACTTGGCCCGGAGCTCGTCGGCGCGAGCCACGAATCCGGCAAGACCACCTTCGTACTGGTTGATGTACTGAATGACACCACCGGTCCACGCTGGGAATCCGATACCGAAGATCGAGCCGATGTTCGCCTCCGCGACCGACCGGAGCACGCCCTCGTCGAAGCAGCGAACAGTGTCGATCGCCTCAGCGAACAGCATGCGCTCCTGCATGTCGATGAACGGAATGCCGTGGTCGTCCTTGGTGTACAGCGCGATCAGGCCCGGCCAGATACCCAGCTTCTTGCCGTCCTCGCTGTACTCGTAGAACCCGCGACCGTCGAGACGACCCGGACGCTTGTGGACGTCGACCATGGCGTCGACCAGCGGATATGCGTTCGACTCCGTCCAGCGCTTGCCCTCAGCCTGGAGGTTCTCCCGCAGCGAGTTCCGGATCTTCTGCTGCAGCTTCATGTTGATCTCGTCGGCGAGAGCGAGCGCGCCCACCGGGTAGCCGGCCTGCGTGCAGGCCTGCTCGACCGACGCCGGGTGCACGCCCTCGGCGACGAGCGAAAGGGCCTCGTCCATGAACTGACCGATGACGCGGCTGGTGAAGAATCCGCGGCTGTCGTTGACGACGATCGGGGTCTTCTTGATGGCGAGTGTGTAGTCGATCGCACGGGCGATCGCCTCGTCGCTGGTCTTCTCACCGACGACGATCTCCACGAGCGGCATCTTGTCGACGGGGGAGAAGAAGTGCAGACCGATGAAGTCCTCTTCGCGCTTCACGCCGGTCGCGAGATCGGTGATCGGCAGCGTCGAGGTGTTCGAACCGAGGAGCGCATCCTCGTCGACGTAGTCTTCGATCTGGGCGAAGACCTGCTTCTTGAGCTCGGGGCTCTCGAAGACGGCCTCGACCACGAAGTCGCAGCCCTTGGCATCGACGGCCTCAGCCGTCGGGAAGATGCGGGCGAGAACCTCGTCGCGCTTGGCCCCGGTGATCTTGCCCTTGGCGACGGCCTTGTCGAGAAGCTTCGCCGAGTAGCCCTTGCCGCGCTCGGCGGCCTCGAGCGTCACGTCCTTGAGAACGACCTCCATGCCGGCCATCGCCTGCACGTAGGTGATGCCCGCACCCATCATTCCGGCGCCCATGACGAGCACCTTCTTGGGCTTGCGGTATGCGATGCCCTCCGGCCGGGCCGAGCCCTTGCTGATCGCGTTCAGGTCGAAGAAGAACGCCTTGATCATGTTGCCCGAGACCTTGCCGAGTGCGAGGTCGACGCAGTAGCGGGTCTCGATCTTCGAGGCGGTGGCGAAGTCGACCTGGCTGCCTTCGACCATCGCGGCGAGGGCGTTGAGCGGCGCCGGCATGGGCGCGCCCTTGAGTTGTTTGCGAACGTTTGCCGGGATCGCCGGCAAGTTCGCGGCAAAGGACGGAACCGAGGGGGTACCTCCCGGAATCCGGAATCCCTTGCGATCCCAGGGCTGGGTTGCATCTGGGTTTGCGGCGATGAAAGCCCGCGCGGCGGCGAACATTTCCTCGGGGGTGGAGACCACTTCGTCCACGATGCCGATGGACTTGGCGGCGGCGGGCCTGTGCTTGGTGCCCTGGCCGATGACGTTCATGAAGCCGGGCACAACGCCGATCATGCGAGTGATGCGCGTGGCGCCACCGGCACCCGGCAGGAGGCCGAGCGAGACCTCGGGGAGGCCGACGACCGTGCCCTTCTTGTCGAGCAGGACGCGGTGGTGCGCGGCGAGGGCGACCTCGAAGCCGCCGCCGAGTGCAGTGCCGTTGATGGCGGCGACGACCGGCTTGCCGAGCGTCTCGATGCGGCGGAAGCAGTCCTTGAGGAAGTCGAGCGCGTCGCCGATCTGCTTCTCGTCGCCGGGCTTGGCGTTCATAAGGATGTTGAGGTCAGCACCGGCGAAGAAGGTCTCCTTCGCGGAGGTGATGATGACGCCGTCAAAGGAGTCCTTCTCGGCCTCGAGTCGTTCGACGGTCGCGCCGAGCGACGGACCGAACAGCTCGTTCATCGTGTTGGCCGAATGGGTGGGGTCGTCCATCGTCAGAACGAGGACGCGGTCTTCACCGATTTCCCACTTGATCATGTTGGTCATGTTCAGATCCGTTCGATGATCGTGGCGATGCCCATGCCGCCACCGATGCAGAGGGTGATGAGGGCGTAGCGGCCGTTGCGGCGCTCGAGTTCGTCGACCATGGTTCCGGTGATCATGGCGCCGGTGGCACCGAGCGGGTGGCCCATGGCGATCGCACCGCCGTTGACGTTGAGCTTCTCCTCGGGGATGTGCAGCTTCTTCTGGAAGTTCATGACCACCGAAGCGAACGCCTCGTTGAGCTCGAAGAGGTCGATGTCGTCGACCGTGAGGCCGGCGATCCGCAGCACCTTCTCGGTCGCCGGGATCGGGCCGGTGAGCATGATGGTCGAGTCGGCGCCGCTGACGGCGCTGGCGACAACCCGGGCGCGCGGGGTCAGACCGGCTTGTCGGCCGGCCTCTTCGCTTCCGACGAGCACGATTGCCGAACCGTCGACGATGCCGGAGCTGTTACCGCCGTGGTGAACGTGATTGATCTTCTCGACCCAGTGGTACTTCTGAAGTGCGACGGCGTTGAAGCCGCCCATTTCGCCCATCATCGCGAACGACGGCTTGAGGCCGGCGAGGTCTGCAAGGGTCGTGCCCGGGCGCATGTGCTCGTCGTGGTCGAGGACGATCTGGCCGTTGATGTCCCGCACCGGGACAACGGACTTGGCGAAGTACCCACCACTCCACGCGGCTGCGGCCTTCTCCTGCGAAGCGACCGCGAACGCGTCGACATCCTCGCGGCTGAATCCCTCAATCGTCGCGATGAGGTCGGCGCCGATTCCCTGCGGCACGAAGTAGATGTCGTAGTTGGTCTGCGGGTCCATCGCCCAGGCGCCGCCGTCCGAGCCCATCGGGACGCGGGACATCGACTCGACGCCACCGGCGATCACGAGCTGGTCCCAGCCGGAACGCACCTTCTGAGCTGCGGTGTTGACAGCCTCGAGGCCCGAACCGCAGAAGCGGTTGAGCTGGACGCCCGCAACGGTGTCCGGCAGTCCGGCGACCAGGGCAGCGGTCTTGGCGATATCTGCGCCCTGGTCGCCGACTGGGGTGACGACACCGAGAACGATGTCGTCGATCGTCGCCGGATCGAGCCCGGTGTGCCGGGAGAACAGCTCGTCGAGCAATCCGGTGACAAGCGCGACGGGCTTGATCCCGTGTAGCGCCCCGTTGGCCTTGCCTTTCCCTCGTGGGGTCCGGATGGCCTCGTAGATGAAAGCCTCAGTCATCTGATTCCTTGGTTAGGAGAGGTGGAACTCCTCTGATCCGCGTTGCGGATCAGAGGAAGCGGGCGATGAGGTCCTTCATGACCTCGTTGGAACCGGCGAGGATGCGCCCGATTCGACCGTCGACGAACATGCGTGCGATGGGGTATTCCTCCATGTAGCCGTATCCGCCGTGCAGCTGGAGGCAGCGGTCGACGACGATCATCTGCTGGTCGGACGTCCAGTACTTGACCATCGCAGCGGTCTTGACGTCGAGTTCGCCGCGCAGGTGCTTGGCTACGGAGTCGTCGACGAACGTGCGGACGACGTGCGCAATCGTCGCGACCTCGGCAAGCTCGAACTTCGTGTTCTGCATCGCGAACAGCGTCTTGCCGAACATCTGCCGGTTCTTGGTGTACTCGATGGTCTGTTCGACAGCCATCTCGCACGCGGCGGCCGCGAGAATTCCGACGATGAGACGCTCTTGCGGCAGTTGCTGCATGAGCTGGATGAAGCCCTTGCCCTCTTCGGGTCCGAGAAGGTTTGCGGTCGGAACGCGCAAGCCATCGAAGAACAGTTCGGAAGTGTCCTGCCCCTTCAGACCGATCTTCTTGAGCTTGCGGCCTCGCTCGAAGCCAGGGGTCTCGTTGGACACCTCGGCGACGATCAGGCTGACACCTGCGGCACCGAGGCTCGGGTCCGTCTTGGCGGCGATGATGAGCAGGTCGCACAATGCGCCATTGGTGATGAAGGTCTTGGCGCCGGAGATGACGTACTCGTCACCTTCCTTGATCGCCTTGGTCTTGATGTTCTGCAGGTCCGAGCCGGTGCCGGGTTCGGTCATCGCGATAGCGCCAACGAACTCGCCGGAGGCGAGCTTCGGTAGCCACCGCTGCTTCTGCTCTTCGCTCGCGTATGCGTGGATGTAGTGCGCAACGATGCCGCTGTGGACGCTGATGTTCATGGAAGTGTCACCGGCTTTGGCCTGCTCATCCATGAGTGCAGCCTCGTGCGCGAACGTGCCGCCACCGCCGCCGTACTCTGCCGGGATCGAAATGTTCAGCAGTCCGAGATCGCCGGCGCGGTTCCACAGCTTGCGGTCCGGTGCGCCGTTTTCAGCGAACTCTTCCCAACGTGGCGCGACTTCCTTCGAGAAGAATTCGCGTGCAAGCGCACGCAGTTCATTCAGTTCAGCAGTGAGATCGGAATCCGACACGACAGGCCTCCAGCCGGGTAAACATCGTCGTTATTGACCGTGTGCCAAATATGTTTGCACGTATTTGGCACACGGTCAATAACCATGCTGGAGGAATTTGCGATCAGCGCAGCGGCGGCAGGATCGTGTAGCTCGCGATCATGTTGGGTGAGCCCTGGTTCACTGACGAGAAGATGTTCCAGTGCAGGGGATTTGCACCGTCGACGCGAGTTCCCTCCGTGTCCGTGCGGCCGCCGTAGTTGTTGGCGACGAACGTGGCGGATGTGTCCTCCGACATGCCGTAAGTGACCTCGAAGTCGAACCCGCCGCGGTTCCAGGTTGATGCGCTGACTGTCTCGGTAGCGCCCGGCGCGAGCTGCTTCGGCGGTGCCACGATCCAGTCGCCGAAGGCGTTGTAGTCGCCGTCGAGAAACATCGTGTAGGCGGTGTTGTTGGTGATCGTCATTTCGATTGTCGCGGGGTAGTCGGGGACCAGCGCGGTCGCAGTGCCGGCCGCGGCGATTGTCGCAGTGGCGGCGCCGACGGTTGCGAGGCTTGCGATCGTGATTCGGGTGGGGCGGGTGTAGCGCATGTCGTGCTCCTTGGTTCTGCGCTGGAATTCGATGCATTGAGAATCCCGCGAACCGAGGCTGGGTGTTATCGCCCGACAGGGTGGTTGAGGAGGGGAGATGGGCGTCCTCCGTTCGGGGGAATCGATGCGTTGCGAGCCGCAGATTTCGCACATTCGTGCTGGTCAGGGCAGTACTTGTCACACCCCCGGTGTAAGTTCGTACATGTGTTCGATACGGATCTCGCCCCTGACACCGACTGCATGACGCTCGACGATCTCGTCCAGCTCGCGCAGGCGGAGAACGCGGCTGCGTGTCGGAAGGCAATGGCGGCGCATGAGTTTTGGAACTGGCAGATCGCGTCTGCTCCCGATCCGGTGGAGGTGCAGTTCTCGGCGATCACCGAGGTCGCGGTCGCGTTGGGGATCTCCAAGCGGGCCGCCGACTTGCTGGTGGAGACGGGGTCGCAGTTGTGGCATCGGCTGCCGTTGGTGCATGCGGCGTTCGAGGCTGGGGTGATTGACTACGCGTCGGTGTCGACGATCGTGTCCGTGTTCCGGGATGCGTGCGCCGAGACCATCGACGGGGTCGAGCCGCATCTCGTTCCGCTGGCGCAACGTTTGACGCCGGGTCCGTTGCGGCGCCGGTTGTGGGCGTTGTGGTTCGAGGTGAACCCGGAGGAAGCGGCCGCCGCTCGTGAGGTGAATCAGCGTGTGTCCCGGACGGTGTATGTGCGGCAGGAGGGCAACGGTCTTGCCTGGTTGTCGGCGTGCATCACGGATTTGGAGGGTCATGAGGCGGATCGGTTGATCAACGAGATCGCCGAAACCGTCTGCCCCAAGGACCCGCGCACCCGCAACGCCCGGCGCGCGGACGGCCTGATGGCGCTGTTGCATGGGGAAACGGTGTTGGTGTGCCGGTGCGAGGATGTCGACTGCCCCAAAGCCGGGGTCGAGCAGCCGACGCGTCGCAAGTTCCTGCTGCAGATTTTGATCGACATCAAAACGTTGTTGGCGCTCAAGTCGGGTGCGGCCACGTTGGATGACGGGACCCCGATCCCTGTGGAACTCGTGCGCGAGCTTGCCGGTGATGCGGCGTGGCAGGCGATCTTCGCTGAACTCGCCGCGCTCGCGGACAAGCCCCGCAGTGGGGATTCGCTGCCGCTCGTGGACTGCGGGCGCGTGCGTAAGCCCGCGTCCGTACCGGCAAAGCCGCTGGTGACACCGTCCCGGTGGTCGAACAGTGCCCTGAAATACAAGCCCGACGCGACCGTCGCGGCCGTGGTGCGGGCGATGTGCCCGACCTGCACCTTTCCCGGCTGCTGCGTGCCGTCCCGGGACTGCGAGTTGGACCACATCAACCCGTTCAACCACGACAACCCGTCGCTGGGCGGGTTGACGATCGTCAGCAACCTTCAACCCGTGTGCAAGGCCCATCACCAGCTGAAGACGAAGAAGCTGTGGGGCTGTCGACGCGTGAAATCGGGGGTGATGTGGACCTCGCCGAACGGGTTGACCCGGATCACCAGAGCCGGACCGTATCCGGCGAACCTCGCACCCAACCTCGATCAAGAACTGGTCGAACCTGACACTGGCGGCTGGATTCATGCCGACGACTTGGAAGCCGAACTGGATCACCCGACGTGGTGGGAAATCCATATCGGACCCGAGGTCCCGGGTCCAACGCTCAACGACATCGCCCTCGCGGACGACCCGGCCCAGCAGCAAACACTGCGGTCTTTGAGGAGGCTCTACATGCAACACCGCCAGGTCCAAAACCTGAGGGAATCCCTTGAGCCACCACCGTTTTGAACCGATTCGCGAGGAATCGGTGAGTTACTGATGGTCTGTACCGTGAGAGAGGGTCCAACGTGAGAACTGCGGCCACGACTGCCAGGGACACCACTGCCAGCGCTGATCTCAATCGCGTGCGCATCGAGTTCGGGCTGCGCGGCGCCGACCTGCAGGTCGCCCTTCGCGTGGTGCTTGTCGCCTTTCTCGGTCTGACCTTGCTGACCAATCCGCCCAAGTCGTTCGCCCATATCAGCTGGGCATTGGTCGGTGGCTATGCACTTTTCGCGGCTGCCTTCGCTGTGTGGGCCGTGAAGGTCCGCTCACGGACCTCGGGCTGGGTCGACCTGCTGTTGTTCGTCGACCTGGGCGTCATGGCGTTGCTCACCCTGATCACCGGTACGAGTGCGAGGGATTGGGGAGAAGACGCGAGTTGGGCCGCCGACATCATTACGAACGCACTCTTCGTTCTCCCGGTTCTCGCGTGTACTCAACTGCGGCCGTGGATCGGTGCATTCGTCGTCGTCCCGACCGTCGTGACGTTCTTCCTGGCGAGCTGGATCACCCAGGACTCGAATTCGGAGCCGTGGTCATCGATCTGGCTGAGCACGCTGGCCCTCGCTGGAGTGGGCCTTGCCGCGGTCGGCTTCTGCGCAATCCAGAGCTCGCGGGTGAAAACCATCAGCGGTCTCGTCTCGAGTCGAACCGCGTTGCTCGGTGAGGTGATGGGTATCGAAGGACGGGAACGTCAGCAACTCTCCGAGCAGCTGCACGATGGCGCCCTACAACTGGTACTCGCGGCGCGGATGGACGCGAACAATCTCCGCGACGAGCCCGATCCCGATGCGGTGGAGCGAATCTTCAAGGCGCTCACCGAGTGTTCGAAACTGCTTCGAACGACGGTTTCGGAACTTCATCCGGCTGTTCTGCAGGCTCTGGGTCTGTCTCGTGCGCTATCCGAGCTGGCGCGAACAACGCAGGCCCGGGGGATTGCGGTCGAACTCGACAGCGCGGGGTGGACCGATGGACCGACGGAGGCAGACGGCTTGTTGTATGGCACCGCGCGGGAACTGCTGAGCAACGTCGTCAAGCATGCCGGCGCCACCACGGCGTATGTGACGCTCGACCAAACTGAGGGGTTTGCCCGACTGACGGTTGCCGACGACGGCGTCGGAATGTCGGAGGCAGATCGCGAACGAAGCCTCAAGGGCGGGCACATCGGACTGGCGTCACATGAGCTCCGCCTCGTTGCCGCGGGTGGCAGCCTGTCGATCCATCCGAGGTCGCCGTCGGGCACCGAAGTGCGAGTCGAGGTACCGCTCGAAAGCTGATCAGTCCAGCAGCTTGCGGCGCATCGCCTCGGCCACGGCGGCGCCGCGGTCGGCGACGCCAAGCTTTTCGTACAGACGCTGGACGTGCGTTTTCACCGTCGACGGTGCAAGGAACATGTGCTTGCCCATTGCCGGGATCGACATGCCCTTGGCGATGTAGCCGAGGACTTCCTTCTCGCGCTCGCTCAGCGATGGCCCCGAAGGCTCTTGGCGTTTGCGCACCTCGCCGATGAGCCCCATCGCAAGAGCCGGCGGCAGAACGTCTTTGCCCTTCGACACGTCGATCACGGCATTGATGATCTCGAGTCGGCTCGATTCCTTCGGAAGGAAGCCGGCGGCGCCGTCCTGCAGAGCCTGGTAGACGACCTCGGACTCATCGTGCGCCGACAGCAGCAGGACGCGCGTCTTGAGCGCATCGCGCTTGACCGCGGATGCGACACCGATGCCGTCGATATCAGGCATTTTGTAGTCGACAAGCGCGACGTCGGGGGCGTGTTCGCGGATCAGGTCGAGCGCTTCGCGTCCGTTGTCCGCAGTGCCGACCACCTCTATCTGTGGACTTGTGCCGAGCGCCCGAACAACGCCATCACGGAACAAGGGATGATCATCTGCCACGATTACCCGCACTTTGCCGGTCATGTGATCAGCTTTGCAGCGGCAGCGATCGGACGGTCCGGATCGATCGAAATTCCGTGTGCCCGGGCGTGCCCGTCAACCTGGTACCAGATCGACTTGCTGATCACGTCGACGAGTTCGTCCGCCGAAGGAGAGCGTGGTGTGCGGTGTAGCCACGCGTGCACCGTCCCGTGCACAAAGCTGATCAGGCCGAGTACCAGGGGTTCCACCGACGCTTCTTCGGCGTCGGTCAACGACACGGCGAATGCAGCGGCACCGATCCGGATCATGGTGGTCACGCCCGCAGTGAGTTCTCCCACGGTGCCGGCCAGATCGCCACTACGGCTCATCGCCGCTCGCTCGGCGACGAGGTGCAGCTTCGGATGTTCGTCGGCCCACTGCACGTACGCGCGGACGATGTTGCGGGTCGCATCGGAAACTGATCCGGTTGCGGAGATGTGCGATTGCAGGCGGGCGCCCAGGCCCGCGAGCACATGCGCCCGCAACGACCGGTCCAGATCCGCCTTGTCGGTGAAGTGGCGGTATATAACTGTGCGGCCGACGCCGGCTTCATGTCCGATCTGCTGCACGTGGATCTCGGCACCGAGCGGCTCGCGCTCGAGAACCGCGACGGCAGCATCGAGGATCTTCGTCCGGCGTTCGGCGTTGTGGTTCTCCCACCGCGTGCGTCTGCCGTCCTCCTCCGTCATGGAGCAGACATTAACCCAGTGATCACGCAGACCGAGCATGCAGCGGCAAGATGGCAAGTCGCTCAGGCTCGCCGCGGTAGCGCGACGGGCGGCCGCTGATCCCCATCAGCTTCCATACCCGGCGTGACACCGGGTTCATGAGCCCGATGTCGCGGGCCAATGCGCGGGCGTCGGAGAACATCTCCGGTCGTCGGGCTTTGGCCTCGGCGCCGTGCCGGAACACCTGTCGCACAACGCGCTGCGGCACCCCGGCTTCGGTGGTGATCTCGCGAGTCGGATAGATGATCAGCTCGGACGCGACCCGCATGGTGATGGGGAACAACACCGAGAGCAACGTCTTCCGGATCGGGTCGAGGTGCGGCACACGCTCGTTGAGGTAGGTGTGGGCGAAGGAGATGTGTCGGGCTTCCTCGGCGATGTGGATCTGCATGATCCGCTCCAGGAGTGGATGTTGCTCCTTGCCGGTACGCAGGATCGACTTCTGGACGTGGTCGATCGGCTCCTCGCCGGCGAGCACCATCGTGAAGAACCACTCGGGGAAGAGCGTCGCGACGAGCGGGACCAACGGTCCGAGCAGTCGGACGCTTTGCCGCATGCCCGGAACGTCCATTCCGCTCCGGTTGACGAACTCCTGGAACATCTGCGTGTGGTGGGTTTCCTCGGTCGCCTCGTGCGTGCAGTACCGGAACTCGGGCGACCCGTTGGGCAGGGAGAAGACGTACTGCATGAGACCGCGGATGAGCAGGTTCTCGAATTGGAGTCCGACCTTCACGACGTTGGCCTGACGCCATAAGCCGATCGCGACCCGCTGTTCGGGCGACAGGGAGCGGTACCACTCGCTTGATCCGAGCGGGTCGACCTCGGGGAGCTCCCACCGTGGGTCGTCGGGATTGATGGCGAACTTCGGGTTGTCCCAGTCGATGTCTGCGAAGGCATCGAAGTGGGTGTGCACGGACCCCTCGGACAGGGTCTGCAGAACCTGGATATAAGACGGTGCAACAGTCATGGGTTGCCTCCAGGGCATGACGTCGATGTCAAGGTTATCGCTACATCGTGTCACGCATAAACTGGAGTGGCAAGGGTCAGCTTCGGATAGCCGCAATCCGCCGCAGTTGTTCGACCTGGGCGGGGCCGCCGGTGGCGACCGGGATCAAGATCAACGTGTCGACGCCGGACTTCTCGAACGCCGCAAGCCGTTCCCGGACGACGTCCTCCGGCCCGCAAATGCAGGTGAGGTCGATGAGTTCCGTGGGAAGCGCGGCCGCGGCCTCGTCCTTGCGGCCGGAGAGGTAGAGATCCTGTACGCGCTCAGCCGCTTCGCCGAACCCGAAGCGCGCGGCAAGTTCGGCGTAGAAGTTGTTGCTTTTCGGACCCATTCCGCCGACGTACAGCGCCATGAGTGGCCGCATTGCATCGCGCGCTGCGTCGATGTCGTCGTCGACCCGGATCGGAACCTGGGGACACACGGCAACCTCCGACGGATTCCGTCCAACTCGACGGGCACCCTCGCGCAAGGGCTCGCACAGCGATTCGACGTGTTCGGGGGAGAAGAACGTCGGAATCCAGCCATCCGCGATCTCTCCGGTCAATGCCACGTTCTTGGGGCCCAGCGTCGCGAGATAGATCGGAATCGGCTGCTGGACCGGGCCGATGGTCAGTTTGAGCGCCTTGCCCTTGCCGCCTGGCAGCGGCAGCTGCACACACTCGCCCTGGTAGTTGACCCGCTCGCGGGCCAACGCCATTCGCACGACCTCGAGATACTCGCGAGTGCGCTGCAAGGGTCGGGCGTAGGGAGTGCCGTACCAGCCCTCGGACACCTGCGGTCCGGAGAGCCCGAGCCCGAGGATGAAACGTCCATCCGACAATGTGTCCAGCGTGGCCGCGGCCATTGCGGTCGCGGTGGCCGGCCGCGCCGGGATCTGAATAATCGCCGTACCGAGCCGGATCGTCGTGGTGGCGGCGGCCAGCCAGCCGAGCACGCTCACCGCATCGGACCCATAGGCCTCGGCGACCCACAGTGAATCGAATCCCAGGCGTTCGGCTTCGACCGCTATCGCCCGCTGATCGTCCTTGGTGAATCCGAGGCCCCAATATGCGACGCTGACACCGAGCTTCATCTGGTCATTCTCGGTCATCGGGCACGCGCGTTGGCGGCGATCTGTCGACCCACAGCTTCGGCCACGGCGGCCAACGCCTTCAGCGGTCGGACCATGACAGTCAGTTCCGCAACTGTCCCGTCAGGGCCATAGCGGACGAGGTCGACGCCCTCGAGTTGTAGATCGCCGACCCGGGCGGTGAAGCGCAACATCTCATCGTCGCCGTTCCGCAGTTCTGCGATGTAGCGAAAGTCCTCGAAGACCTCAAAGACCGCCCGCAACACAACCAGCGTCTGCTCGCGGCCGCGGTACGTCGTGAACACCGCCGGACTGTGAAACTGCACGTCGGCATGCAGTACGTCAGCAATCTGGGCCGGATCGCCGCTTTCGACCGCGGAGCGGAAGGAATTGGTCATGCCGCGCGGGTGAGGTGGGCAGCCGATTCGCCGATGGTCGGGCGCTCGCCGATCATCGTCACCATCAGGTCCTGCATCTCGCGCCAGCCACGTGCGGCGGCACGATCCCGCCCACCCGGAAGAACGATTGCCGCAGTCGAGCGCACGAAGTTGATCGGGAAGCGGACGACCGGGTACCACGGCAGCACGTACGGCGACAGCCCCAGCGTTCGCATTGCCGACGGGCCGAGGAACGTCTGTGTAACCGACAGGTGCTGGTTCTTCGCGATGCGTCGACGCAGCCACTGGAAGTGCTTGTAATTCCAGATCAGTGGGTCCTCGGCCATCGGCTTCGACAGCATCTGAGTGGTCTCGTCCGGGTTCGAAAGGGCCGCAAGGGTGTTGGCGAGCAGGGCGACTGCTTCGCGAGAGTTGCGCGGCAGCCATTGCTCCTCGACCCCGATGAGCCAGCCGACGTAGCGGGTCATGTGTGCCGACGCCTCGCTCTCCGCGGGGCTCGCGAAGATTCCCATCCCCAGGCCGCCCAGCCCGGGTGCGACGAGCGCACCGAGGAGGGTCGCCAGCATGTCGGTTTGGTTGACCGGAATGCCCCAGTCTTCGGTCCGCCAGTCGGGCATCTCGGCGACATACCGGCGCACCATTGCGTGGATGAGCCGCACCCGGATCGTGGACTTGAATCCGATGCCGCCGGGGTGCAATCCGTCGTCGTGCATGAGATCCATCGCCCACTGCATCGTTTCGGCGAACCGCCGGTTCGACCCCTTCTTCAAGGCGCCGGTACGCAGAAGCGTCTTATTGAAGCCGGAGAACATGTACCCGCCGAGGAGGGACACGTCGCGGGCGACGTAAAGGCCGTCGGCTCCGCCCGATCGGAAGACGACCTGGGCACGCCGAATCTTGTCCCAGTCGACCCAGTCGGGTGCGTTCTCGACGAGATCAAAGAAGTCGCGCAAAGGTTCGGGCGCGTTCGGCACGCTCGCAATGCCGTTATCCAGCGCCTGCTCGAACATGCGACGGCCCTGACCCATGCCGACCGAGTGCATCCACTCGACGACGCGGTCCATCGGTTCGTCGCCGACCAGGAGCGATTCGCCGAGCTGTCGCCACTGTTCTTCGGACGGCGGCTCGGCGCCAATGATGTTGGCGAAGATGCGGACCACTCCGGGAATCGGAAGCGGACGGGCCGGGTGACGCGTCGGAACGGCTGCGTTCATGCGCTGCTCTCCTTTGAGCGGACGTATTGGATAACGCCTGTGTTCCAAAGGTAGGGCCAGAGTAGACTCACCGTCAATGGGGCGCGCGGAAGTTGTTCGGGATTACGGCGGTGTCAGTGCCGACGACCGTCGCGCCGAACGACGCCGCAAATTGCTTGACGCGGGCCGGCGAATATGGGGTGAATCCGGCATCTCCGAGGTCACGGTGCGCGGCGTCTGCACCGCATCAGGCCTTACTCCGCGCTACTTCTATGAGCAGTTCGACAATCGGGAAGCGCTCCTCGTGGCGATCACCGACGAGGTTCTGAGCGAACTGACTGCCGTCCTTTTGACGGTTGGCCTCGGTGAACCAGGCGGTGTCGAGCACAAGCTTCGCGCGGCGTTCAAGGCGTTTCTCGATGTCGTCGAAGGCGATCCGCATCTCCACCGCATCGTCGACAGCGACGTTGCCGGCGTACCCGGCCTGCTCGAACGACGTGGTCGATTCCTCGACTCGATCCTCGAACTGGTCCTCGAGCACGGTCCACGGTTGCTCGATCTAGGGGAGCCCGATCCGGCGCTGCTTCGGCGCGGAGCGACCTTCATCGTTGGCGGTGTCAATCAGGTCATCGAATCGTGGCTGCACGAACCGGACGGGGCGACGACGGCAGAGGTCGCCGCATCCTGTGCCGCAATGTGCCTCGCCGTCGTCCGGACTGACATCAGAGACGAGTTCGGACGGGACCGTCAGTCTCGCGCATGAATCGCGCGGGTGTCGTGCCCGTCCATCGCTTGAAGGCATTGATGAAACTCGACGCCTCGGCATAGCCAAGCCGAACGGCCACATCGTCAACAGACAGCGCGCCGGTGACGAGGAGTTCCTCGGCCAACGTCCGGTGCACTTCGTCGGTCAGCTGCCGGAAGCTCGTGTTCTCTTCATCGAGCCGGCGGCGTAGGGTGCGTTCGCTCATGGTCAGCGCCCGCGCGACGCGGCCGATCGTGTGCTGACTGCCGTCGATCTTGACCAGCTGTTCCCGGACAAGTCGGGCGACACCGGAGCGACTTCGGCGACGCATCACCAGTTCCTCGCACTGCGCTTCGCACATCGCGACCGTCATCGGGCTGGCCTGTGGAAGCGGGAGGGCCAGAAGGTCCGCCGAAAAGGTCGCGGAGGTCTGTGGAGCGCCGTATTGCGGTGTGACGTCGAAGAGTTCGAACTCAGGCAACGATTCGCGCGCAGGAAACCCGAACGACAACGTTTCGAGGGGGAGCTGTGTGCCCACGATGTCGGACATCACCATCGCCATCGAGGTCAGGTCGCGAAGGGTGAGAAATTCGGCGACCGGGCCGGAGATGTCCGGCA
Organism: Smaragdicoccus niigatensis DSM 44881 = NBRC 103563; assembly: GCF_000380645.1. Classification (GTDB taxonomy): domain Bacteria; phylum Actinomycetota; class Actinomycetes; order Mycobacteriales; family Mycobacteriaceae; genus Smaragdicoccus; species Smaragdicoccus niigatensis. The sequence continues at coordinate 257,275 of NZ_AQXZ01000019.1, read as the reverse complement.
GTGCGAGCTTCAAACTGGCCGTGCTGCCCGAGACTTCGATCGTCGGCAAACAGAACGCGAAGGAGAGTTCGAAGTAGCGTGCGGCGACGCGCACCGCATCACCGAGCGTCGGGCTCGTGAGGCACGCGAAGCCGAAGATTCCCAGCATGCTCGCGTGGTACTTCGCACCGATCGACAGTCCGAGTCCGGGCGGATTGTCGAGTAGCCGGAGCAGGTTTCCGACGACCACGAGCTCTTGCCGCGCGCCGACCATCCGTTCGCCGTTGGCGAGGTCCGGTTCGGTGAGGCCCGAGCCCTCGAGAAGGTCGTCGGGACTCAGCCCGTGCTCGACTCCGCAGTCGACCAGAAGACCGACGCTCGCGGGATTCCGCGGGAAATCCCAGTGCGGGACCTCGGCGGCAGCGAACACAGGCACGTCGATATCTTATGGCCGAAATTCTCAATTTGGTGGCCGCGATGCTCTCTGGTGTCTAGAGAGAAAAGGAGGAGAGTTGAAGTGTTCCCGTCTTCAGTAAGAGGTGTGCCCGCAAATGACTGCGACCTTGGAAACCTTCGAGTCGACCAATCCCGCTACCGGTGACGTCGTCGGTTCGTTCCCCGTGCAATCGGCCCAAGAGGTCAACACCACTGTCGAGATCGCGCGCGGCGCGGCCGACTGGTGGGGAGGCCTTTCCTATAAAGAGCGCGGCAAGCACCTCAAGCGTTGGGCCGCTCGCATCACTCAGAATGCCGACGAGCTGGCTGAACTCATCCACAAGGAGAACGGCAAGCCGCTCGAGGACGCGCACCTCGAACTCGCCCTCGCGCTCGAGCACATCGGCTGGGGTGCGAACAACGCCGAGAAGAAGCTCAAGTCCGAGTCGGTTTTCCCCGGCCCGCTGATGGCCAACTTCGAGGCTCGCATCGAATACCGCCCGCTCGGTGTCGTCGGTGTCATCGGACCCTGGAACTACCCGGTCTACACCCCGATGGGCTCGGTCGGCTACGCCCTCGCCGCCGGCAACACGGTCGTGTTCAAGCCCAGCGAATACACCACCGCGGTCGGTGTCTACCTCGCGGACGCGTTCCACGCGGCCAACCCGGATGCACCGCGCGGTGTCCTCGAGGTCGTGACCGGCAAGGGCGCCACCGGCGCCGCACTGTGCCACGCGAATGTCGACAAGATCGCCTTCACCGGCTCGACCGCGACCGGCAAGAAGATCATGGCCGCGTGCGCGGAGAAGCCGATTCCGGTGGTTCTCGAACTCGGTGGCAAAGATGCCCTCATCGTCGCCGACGATGCTGACGTCAAGGCTGCGGCGGATGCCGCCGTCTTCGGCGGATTCGCCAACGCTGGACAGACGTGTGTCGGTGTCGAGCGGGTGTACGTCGTCGAGTCGGTTCGCGACGAGTTCCTGGCCGCGGTCAAGGAAGAGCTGTCGCACGTCAAGGCGGGCGTGAGCTACGGCCCGATGACGATGCCTTCGCAGAAGGAGGTTGTGCGTCGGCACGTCGAGGACGCGCTGAAGTCCGGCGGCCAGGCGTTCGCGGGTGGCCTGGATTCGATCGGGGATCGGGTCATCGAGCCGGTCATCATCCTCGATGCCGACGAGAGCTGCAGCGCAGTCCAGGAAGAGACCTTCGGCCCGACGCTGACCATTAAGACGGTCAAGGACAACGACGAGGCGATTCGCCTCGCGAATGGCACCGAATTCGGCCTCGGCTCAACCGTCTTCTCCAAGAAGAACGGTATGAAGATCGCGCGCCAGTTGAAAGCAGGCCAGACCTCGATCAACGCCCCGCTCGGCTTCGCGGCCATTCCGGCGCTGCCGTTCGGCGGTTCGGGACAGTCGGGCTTCGGCCGGATTCACGGCGAGGCTGGCCTCAAGGAATTCGCTCGTCCCCACTCGATCGCGCGCCAGCGTTTCGCGATCCCGGGCTTCGCGCTCCTGACCTTCCGCCGCACCAAGTTCGCGTTCGATCTCTCGAAGAAGATCGTGCACTCGATGCACCAGGGATGAGCGACGTCTCGTTCTATCGCGCGGGTTCGGGAACGCCCGTCGTGATGGTGCACGGTCTCGGCAGTCGATGGCAGCTCTTCGAGCCGATCATCGACGCCGTGGCCGCGCATCACGAGGTGATCGCTGTCGACTTGCCCGGCTTCGGTGCCACCCCGTCTGACCCCACGGTCGCGCCCGGACCCCGCGGGTATGCGGAGTGGCTCGCCGGCTGGCTGGCCGACCAGGGGATCACCCGCCCACACGTCGTCGGTAGTTCGATGGGCGGCGGGGTCGCCCTGGAAATGGGCCGCAGGGGTACCGCCTCCCGCGTCACCGCGTTCTCGCCGATCGGCTTCTATGGCCTGCCCGGCCGACTATGGGTGCAGCGATTCCTCACGGCAGCGCGTGGAATCGGCACGGTTGCTTCATCGCCGGTGCAGACTGCGCTGGGAACCCCGGCCGGGAGGGCCGCCCTCCTCGGGGCGTTCTACGGGCACCCCACACGGGTCGCGACGGACTATGGGCGCGACGACATGGCCGGGCTCGTGCACGCAGAATCCTTCCCACAGGCTCGAGACAGCTTCACCGAGTTCGTCTTTCGCCCAGGCGACGACTTTGGTGACCTGCGCCGAATCCCCACCACGATCGCCTGGGGTACTCGCGACGCGATTCTGATCCATCGCACGCAAAGCGCGCGGGCCCGAAAGGTCATGCCCTTCGTACGGCACATCGATCTCCCAGGCTGTGGTCATCTGCCGTTCTACGACGACCCGACGCGGTGCGCTGAAATAGTGCTCGACAACTGATCGCGGGTCAGGCGGCGCGAGACCTTGGCGTCGCGAGCTGCTCGGTGGTCTCACTGAGCGCTGCCAACCGCGCGTAGCGGGACTCTTCACGCTGATACGTGGCGCGGAAGAGCAAGGCAACGCCCTCGACGAGCAGCACGGCGAGAGACAACGAGACCAGAGCGGCAAAGATCGTCATGTCAGGCGTCCATCTCATTCGGTTCGGATCTTGATCACCAGCTAATCAGTGGCGAACCAGCCTTGCCACCTAGGAATACCCAGGCGAGAGCAGCTTCACACGTTGCGATCTCGTTGTTCATCGGATCGCTGGCCACCGTTTACGAATTGATACGAAAACGGGATCAGACCTACTCCAAACCGCTCAGATCGGTTGGCACATCGACCGAATACTGCTGCAGCACGGTCAGCGGAATCAGCTCGAGAACGTTCTGGTGGGTGGCAGCGAGGACCACCGGCGCGGCGGCGCCGTCCTGGTGGGCACGCAACCAGTTCCGCGCGGTGACGCACCAGCGATCGCCGGGCACGAGTCCGGGAAAGCGGTAGACCGGCATCGGCGTGCTGAGGTCGTTGCCGATGCTGCGCTGATGCTCCAGGAATTCCGCGGTCACGACCGCGCAGATGGTGTGGCTGCCGACGTCCTCGGGCCCGGTACTGCAGCACCCGTCGCGGTAGAACCCGGTCATCGGGTCGGTTCCGCAGGATTCGAGATCCTCGCCCAGAACATTGCGATCAGCCACGACCTCAAGTATCCCGTGCGGCGCTCGCCCCGGCCGGGAATTAATCCGCTTGCAACGAAGTGGATTCGATCTTGGTCGCTATTGGCTAACGACTGACGAACACGCCATATCGATCCGTTTGCTCGATTTGACGCGGGGCTACTTTGCGTGGAACGGGGTTTCGACGAGTTGGGGGAGTCACGCCGTGAAGAAATCCATCATCGCGTTTGCATTGGCCGGATCGGTCATCTTGGCCGGTTGCGCCATCGACACTCCAGAGGTCGTCGACCACACCACTCACACCACGACGCCGACCGCCGAAGAAGAGTCGCCCACGACGACCAAGACCACGGTCCGGACGTCGCCGAAGCCTAAGCCTGCTTCCGGCACGGGCGACAGTTACCTCTACGACCCGTCCCTCGACGAGGGCACTGACGTCTCCGCGGACACCGGACCGACGGTGGAACCGGGATCCGACTCCGGCCTCGGCGACGCCGCGGAATCGACGGACGAAGCCTCGATCACGCCGACCGACGCAGCCGACGCTGCAGCGGCGGATGACAGTGCGACCGCGACCGACACCTCGACGACCACGACGCCGACCAGTGGGACGAGCACGTCGACGACCACCACGAAGACGAGCGGATCGACGACAACGACGACGCCGGTCTCGGGCGACAGCGGCTAGAAACGCTCGCGGTGGATCGCCTCGTCCAGAGGGCGCCGGGAACGCCATCCGAACCGCTCGAGGTCCGGAACCTCCTGCAGACGGGTGACGGGTCCGATACATAGCCAGGCGATCGGGCGGACACCCTCGGGCAGTCCGGCGAGGTTCGCGAGGAAGGGCTCGTCGTAGAACGACACCCACCCCACGCCGATGCCCTCGGCGGTCGCGGCGAGCCATAGGTTCTGGATCGCCAGCACGGTCGAGAAGAGCCCGGCGTCCGTGATCGTGTGCCGGCCGAGAACGTGCTGACCACCACGTGACTGGTCGTGGGTCACGACGATTCCGGTTCGGCTCTCGCGGATGCCCTCGATCTTGATCGGCGAGAATGTCGCCGCGCGCTCGGGCGGCAACGACTCCGCGAAGTCATCGCGCTTGCACGCCACATGGGCGGCGAACGCATCCAGCGTCTCGGGGCTCTGAATGACGACGAAGTCCCACGGCTGTGAGTTGCCCACGCTCGGTGCGCGATGCGCAGCGGAAAGAATCCGGACCAGGACGTCGTCGTCGAGGAGTTCCCCGCTGAATTCGGCGCGAACGTCGCGTCTCCGCTCGATCGCTTCGTAGACAGTGAGATCTTGGGTCACCCGCCGACACTAACCCCAGGGCACTAGGTTGGAATCATGCGGATCGCAGTACTTGGCACGGGCATGGTCGGGCGTTCCATCGCCGGCCGGCTCGATGAACTCGGCCACGACGTCAGCGTCGGGACACGTGACCCCGAGGCAACTCGGGTACGCGAAGACGCGGGTTGGTTCACGGACCGGCCCGGTATTGCGCTCGCGACGTTCGCCGAGGCGGCCGCCGGTGCCGAGGTCGTTTTCAATGCCTCGAACGGTGCCGTCAGTCTCGATGTCCTCGGCCAAGCGGGTGCCGACAACCTCGCCGGCAAGATCGTCGTCGACATCGCGAACCCGCTCGACTTCTCGCAGGGCTTCCCGCCGACTCTCTTCGTCAAGGACACCGACTCGCTCGGCGAGCAGATCCAACGTGCTTTCCCGGACGCGCGCGTCGTGAAGACGCTGAACACGATGAACGCGTCGCTCATGGTCGCCCCCGGCGTCCTACCGGAGTCGACCAGCGTCTTCGTGTCGGGCAACGATGCCGATGCGAAGGCAACGGTCACCGGACTGCTTCAGCAGTTCGGGCACCAGGATGTCATCGACCTCGGCGACATCACGACCGCCCGGGGGACCGAGATGCTGCTTCCCATGTGGCTGCGCCTGATGGGTGTGCTCGGCACCGCCACCTTCAACTTCAAGATCGTGCGCTGATGAACGACGATCCGGCCCGCTTCGTCGGCGACGTCCCCGGTTCCTACGATCGAGGGCTTGGGCCGGTGATGTTCAAGTGGTACGCCGAGGAGGTCGCGCGTCGGGTGGCGAAGACCAAGCCCCGGACAGTGCTCGAAACCGCGGCGGGGACCGGCATCGTCAGTCGAGCGCTGCGCGACGCGATTCCGCACGATTCGACGCTCACGATCACCGATCTGAATCTGCCGATGCTGGACATCGCCCGCGCCAAGTTCGCGCCCGGTGAATCGGTGTCGATCGAAGTGGCTGATGCCCAGCACCTCGCCTATCGGGACAAGTCCTTCGAGTCGATGGTCTGCCAGTTCGGAGTGATGTTCTTCCCGGATCAACTCGTCTCGTTCCAGCAAGCACGGAGGGTTCTCCTGCCGGGCGGGGAGTACCACCTCTCGGTGTGGGACTCGCATGCGCACAATGGATTTGCGCGGATCGCACACGAGAGTGTGCAGCAGGTCTTCCCGGACGACCCGCCGCCGTACTTCCGGATCCCCTTCAAGGACTCGGCCATCGCACCCATGCAGGATCTCTTCGAACGTGCCGGGTTCGACGAGATCGACGTGGATGTCGTCCCGCATCAGTCGCCGGTCGAGCGTTGGGACTCGTTCGTCGACGGTCTCGTTTTCGGCAGTCCGCTGAAGGCTCAGATCGACGCACGCGGCACCCACTCCGCCGAAGAGGTTCACGGCTTGATTGTGGACGGTCTGACCGCGGAGTACGGCCCCGCTCCGGCCACGTTGCCGATGCAGGCGATCCTGTACCGCGCGATCGCGAGCTGACCGACTCGGGGGTTGCCCGAATCCGCCTACCGCGCAGTCGCGTTCTGGAACTATTCGCCTATGACCGAGATCTGGCTCGCCTGGGCGATCGCGGGTGTCGAGGCGGTGGTGATCCTCGCCGGCGGCGGTCTGCTCCTTCTCCAGCGCCGCCGAATCAACGTCCTACGAAATCAGATCGACGGCAGCCGCATGCGGTCCAGGGGTCTGATCGCGAGCGGCAAGGGTGCGGTGTTGAAGGTTCTCTCGACCGCGAACCTCGTGCTGGAGAAGGGGATCACCGAGGCTATTCGCAACTCGATCGAGGATCTCGCCGGCTGGGCGCAGGTCGAACAGCCGAACCTTGCGCGGCTCGCGTCCCGCGACGGGACGATCACGATCTTCTTCTCCGATATCGAAGGGTCGACAGCGCTCAACGAGCGCCTCGGGGACAAGCAGTTCATGAAGGTCCTCGATCGCCACAACAAGCTCATCTCGGACAGCGTGAAGAAGAACAAAGGGCACGTGATCAAGACGCAGGGCGACGGATTCATGGTGGCGTTCGCCTGGCCTGAGCAGGCCGTGCGTTGCGCCGTCGACATCCAGCGTGGGCTCACCAGCGTCAGCCAGACGTTCCGCCATCCGATCGCCGTGCGAATCGGTATTCACGTCGGGCCGGCGGTGCGCAAGGGGGACGACCTGTTCGGGGTCAATGTCGCGACCGCGGCCCGCGTCGCCGCACAGGCGAGCGGGGGAGAGATCGTCGTGAGCGAGCCGGTGCGCGATGCGATCAGCCGATTCCCCGATCTGCCGATCGGCGAGGGCCGGGCCGTCGAACTGAAGGGTTTGCAAGGTCAGCGGAAGATCTTCCCGGTGCTCTGGCAGCGCTAACCGACGGACTACGCTCCGGCGAAACCACCGACGAGTTGGCCCGCAACGAACGTGACGACCATGGCTATCGCTCCGCCGAACACGACTCGGGTGACGGCCCGCCGGGCGTTCGCGCCGCCTAGCCGGGCGGAGATGGCTCCGGTGATGGCCAGCGCGATGACGACCGACGCAAAGGTGACCGGGACCCGAAGCGAGACCGGCGGCGCGAGAATCGCGATGATCGGGAGCAGCGCGCCCAATGTGAAGGAGAAGAAGGACGCAATGGCGGCCTGCCACGGATTGGTGAGGTCGTCGGGGTTGATGCGCAGCTCGGCCTCGGCATGCGCGGTGAAGGCATCGTGCTCGGTCAGCTCGACCGCCACCTGCCACGCCGTCGCGGGCTTGAGGCCCTTCTGCTCGTAGATCCCGGCGAGTTCGGTGAGCTCGGCGGCGGGCTCCTCAGCGAGCTCGCGTCGCTCCTTGGCCAGCAGTGCCTTCTCGGTGTCCCGCTGCGTGCTGACCGAGACGTACTCGCCGACGGCCATTGAGATCGCGCCCGCGAGCAGTCCGGCGATGCCGGCCGTGATGATCGGCCCTCGTGCGACCCCGGCGCCCGCGACACCTACGACGAGACCGGCAACCGAGACGATGCCGTCGTTGGCGCCGAGCACGGCGGCACGCAGGCCATTGAGACGCGAGCTGAGGTCCGGGTCGTGGTGCGGTTCGCCGGAGTGAGGTGTGGGTTCTGACACCCCTAAAACCTACTTCTTGAGCGCCAGCACCTGCAGAGCTACGTCGAGGGCGGCTTGATGATCTTCTTCTTTGCTGCCCGGCTGCATCGCCGAGGTGCTCAGGCCGAAGACAGCGGTACGAACGGCGGCACGGGTGAAGGCGTCGGCATCCGGCGGTGTGATCACCGAGACGAACTCGAAGATCCAGTACTTGTTCGGGCGGCCATGTTCGGCGTTGTCGCGTTCGACCATCCCGCGGATGACCGGCTGGTTCTCGAACATCAGACGTTGAGTCTTGTGATTGCCGGTCAGTAGAGCGCTCAGGCGGCGGAGCATCTCCTGCTGGAGGTCCGGGCTGAACGGCTGATCGCGGCCCCACTCGACGAGCGACATCGTCTGCTCACGCCAGTCGTTGACGAGGGTCAGCAAGATCGCGTCTTTGGACTTGAAGTGGTAGTAGAGAGCCGCTTTCGTGACGTCGAGCTTCTCAGCGATCTCGCGCAAGGACGTGCCGTCGTACCCGTGTTCGGTGAACAACTCCAGCGCGACTCGCAGGATGCGATCCCGCATCGGGCTTGCGGCTGTGGTCACCGTCACTCCTTGTTTTGGGGAATACCTTCCGGGGGTCTCGGGTTAGACTAGCGCAGAAGCACTTACCGGTCGGCAAGTAAGCAGGTGGATAGATGACGACGGCTGTAGTAACAGAACCCGAATACGAACACAGGTCTCCACGAGAGATCATCACCGTGATGAGCGGCTTGGTCATCACGATGTTGTTGGCCATGTTGGACAACACCATTGTTGGACCCGCACTGCCCACCATCGTGGGCGAACTCGGTGGTTTGCAGCACCTTTCCTGGGTGCTCACCGCCTACACCCTGACGATGGCCATTTCGACGCTGGTCTGGGGCAAGCTGGGCGACCTCTACGGTCGTAAGCCCGTCTTCATGACCTCGATCGTCGTCTTCCTCGTCGGCTCCGCACTCACTGGTATGGCGCAGTCGATGTTCGAACTGACGCTGTTCCGCGCACTCCAGGGCCTCGGTGCCGGTGGTCTCGTCGTCGGCGTCATGTCGATTGTCGGTGTCCTCGTCCCGCCGGCCGAGCGCGGTAAGTACCAGGGCTTGTTCATGGCGGTCATGCCGCTGGCGATGCTCGGCGGCCCGCTCGTCGGTGGCTGGATCACCGACAACGCCTCGTGGCGCTGGGCGTTCTACGTCAACCTCCCGCTTGGTGCGATTGCGCTGGCCACGGTCTGGTTCACGCTCAACATCAAGCACCACCACTACGGCAAGGTCATCATCGACTGGACTGGTGCCGCCATGCTGACCGTGTGGGTGACCGCTCTGGTGCTCGCGACCAGTTGGGGTGGCTCGCAGTACGCGTGGACCTCATGGCAGATCCTGACCCTGGGTGCCGTCGCACTCGTCGGTCTCGGTGTGTTCATCGCCTACGAGCGCAAGGTCGACGAGCCGATCCTTCCGCTGCACCTGTTCAAGAACCGCAACTTCGCGCTCGCCGGTGGACTCACGTTCGTCGTCGGTCTCGCGATGATGGGTGGCGCGGGTTACCTGCCGCAGTACCAGCAGCTGGTGCAGCACCAGACGGCGACGCAGAGCGGTCTGCTGCTCCTGCCCATGATGCTCCCGATGATGGTGACCAGCATGGCCAGCGGTCAGATCACCAGCCGCCTGGGACACGTCAAGATTCTGCCGATCATCGGTGGTCTCGTCCTCACGGCCGGAATGCTGTTGCTCGCCAACATCGACGTTCACACCACCAAGACCACGGTCGCGCTGTTCATGGCTGTCATGGGTGTCGGCACCGGCTTCATGATGCAGCCGTCGATGCTCATCGCACAGAACAGCATCACGCTGCGTGACATGGGCTCGGGCATGGGTGCGAACACGTTCCTGCGGACTATGGGCATGACTGTTGGTGTCGCGGCACTGGGCACGATGTACTCGAGCCGATTGACGACGTCACTGGCCGAGGCCAACCCGCAGGCTGCTGCCAAGCTCCACGGCGGTGCACAGATGGCACCGGCGATGGTCGAGAAGATGCCGCAAGCGGTGCAGGACGCCATCGCGGCGGCTGTCACCCACGGTATCCAGGGCGTCTTCTGGGTCGCTGCCGGATTCGCGTTCGTCGGCTTCATCATCGCCCTGTTCGTCCACGAGGTTCACCTCCGCGGCCGCACTGACGAGAAGCCCTCGGGGCCGAAGCACGCAATGCCGAAGCAGCCGAAGCACGCTGCCAAGGAACAGGTCGCGGTCTCGGTGTAGAACCGACAGACTGTCAGTCGTGGTTGACCTCACGACTGATCAAGCGCTCGCCCTGCGCGTGCGCAATCTCCTCCTCGCCCCTGATTCGCTTACCTGCGAATCAGGGGCGCAGGTCGTTTCCTGGTTCGGTGCGATGCAGGCGCAGGAGATCGGCAGTGGACTGTGGTCGCTCGGCGCCCGGCTGCCGGGCCGCTCGATCGACGAGATCCGGCAGGAACAGGAAGATCGCTCGATCGTCCGCACCTGGCCCATGCGCGGGACCGTCCATTGGGTTCCCTCGGCCGACGCGAAATGGATGCTCGAACTCACCGGGGTGAAGGTGCTCGCGGGTGCGGAGTACCGGCGCAAGTACCACGGTCTCGAGGAAGCGACCGTCAATCAGGCAGTCGACGTGCTCGGAAACGCATTGAAAGAGCGCACGCGGTTGACGCGCGCGCAGTGCCTCGAGTCCATCGAGAAAGCCGGCATCTCGACGGGCGGGCAGATGGGCTACCACTTCCTCTGGTACGCCAGCCAGGTCGGCGTCACGGCGATCGCACCGAATGTGGGAACCGAGCAGACCTTCGTTCTGCTTGACGAATGGGCGCCGTCGCCGAACCAGCCCGATGACCCGGCGGCCACACTGGCCTGGCGCTACTTCCAAAGCCACGGACCCACGACGCGGAAAGACTTCGCGGGCTGGACCGGACTGAATCTCACCGAGGCGAAGCAGGCGATCGCCGGAGCGGAACTGACCGCCGTAGCGGTCGACGGCATCGAGATGTTCTGTACCGAAGAGTCTCTGGAATCCGTCCCGGACCGGCCGGTCGACGAGATGCGGGTGCTACCGGGCTTCGACGAATTCCTGCTCGGTTTCAAAGACCGGTCGATGATGCTCGACGACGTTCACAAGCACGCGATCATCCCGGGCGGCAACGGCGTCTTCCAACCGACGATCGTGCGCGCGGGGCGCGTGGTCGGAACCTGGAAGCGCAAGTCGGCGCTGAAGACGAAGACAGTGCTGACCGTAACGCCGCTCGTGCGGCTGAACAAGCGCCAACGAGCGGCGATCACGAAGGCCTTCGAGCCGTATTCGACGTATCTGGGCCAGCCGGTCGAGCTGGTGTGGCCCGACTGACCGCACAGATCGGCCTCTGACGGCGTCGCAAAGTCACTATTTCCTTTGCGCCGGCGGGAAAGGCCGGTTTGTGCGGCTAGACGCCCTGGAACGGCCGGACTTCGACCCTGCCCTTGCACGCCTTCGACGCTTCGGCCGCCAAGCCCAACGCCTCGTCGAGGTCCTCGGCGTTCAGGACCCAGAATCCGCCGATGAATTCCTTCGATTCGGCGTACGGGCCGTCGATCGTGAGCACGTCGCCGCCGGTCGCGTCGACGACCTTCGCCGCGCTGGGCAGCTCGAGTCCGCCCGCGAAAACCCAGTAGCCACTGTCCTGCAGCTTCTTGTTGAACCGGTCGACGGACGCGAACATCTCGTTCATCTCGCCTTCGGTGAGGTCGGGGACGGCGCCGTCGTGCCAAACGGACAGGAGGAACTCAGCCATAACTAACTCCTTTGATCAGGTTCTCGGTGGAAGCCGGCATGAGACTGACTTCACTGGGACTACGAACCGCATCGACACGATGCGACACATCAGCGAAAAAATTCTGCGGGAAAATTCGTACTTGAGGGCAACGCTACCGTCGGTGACTGCTGGAATCGACACCGAAGGGGGAGGTCCGTGAATCAGCTTCTACTGATTTTCTTGCTGTTGCTGGGCGCCCTCATCACCGTGCCCCTCGCCCGGAAAATCGGTGTGCCATCACCGATTCTGATGACGTTCCTCGGGGTGCTGCTGGCTCTCATCCCGTCGGTGCCGCAGGTCTCGATCAATCCCGACATGATCTTGCCGCTCGTACTGCCCCCACTGTTGTACGCGGCCGCCCAGCGGACGACCTGGCGACAGTTCGCGGAGAACTGGCAACCGATCACGCTCCTCGCCGTTGCGATGGTCATGATGACGACCGCAGCCGTGGCGTTCGCGGCATTCCTCGTCATCCCGGGCATGACGGTGGCCGCTGCCGTGACGCTCGGTGCACTGGTCGCGCCGCCCGACCCGGTGGCCGTGACGGCATTGGCCGGACGACTCAACCTTCCTCGACGTCTCGTCTCGATCCTCGAAGGCGAAGGTCTGTTGAACGACGTGACCGCGATCGTCATCTACGAGCTCGCAATCGTGGCGGCGGTCAGTGGTCACTTCTCCTGGAGAGATGCCGGAATCGATCTGGTGCTGTCGGCATCGATTGCCATTGCCGTCGGAACTGTGACGGGATGGCTCGGAGTCAAACTCATGCGGGTGCTCGGCGATGCCTCACTGCGCGTCGGTCTTTCGCTGCTGTTGCCCTTTGCGGTGTTCAAGGTCGCCGACGACCTCCACGGCTCGGGCGTCCTCGCGGTAGTCGTGACGGCGATTTTCCTCAGCGAGGCGTGGAAAGACGCCGACGACATCGAGGGGCGCCTCACCAACAAGGCCTTCTGGCGCATCATGGAAACCCTCATCACCGGTATCGCGTTCGGTCTCATCGGCCTCGAACTGCCGACCGTGTTCACAAACGCCCAGGGACATCTGGGTTATCTCGCGCTGTGGTCGGTCATCATCGTCGGTGTCGTGATCGGCGTGCGCTTGTTCTGGCTGGTGCCGGCGACGTCGCTGGTCCGGCGTACCCGCCGCCGGTTCAATCCGGACGCCGAGATCCCGGCGAGCTGGCGGGAGACCGTGGTCATGTGGTGGGCCGGCATGCGCGGAGTCGCCTCGGCCGCACTGGCGCTCGCCATCCCGTTCACGGTCGACAGCGGCGAGGGCTTCCCGGCCCGCGACATCATCATCGTCATCGCCTTCGCGGTCATCATGGTGACCCTCGTATTCCAGGGGACGACGCTGCCGATCGTGGTGAAGCTGCTCAATGTCGCGGCAGACCAGGACAAGCAGAGTCGTCAGGAACGACATCTCGCCGAACGCGCGTACTTCGCCGCGCTCGACCGGATCAATCTCCTCGCTGCAGAGGGGGAGATCCCGCCCGAACTCGTCGAACCGCTCGGTCGCCGCGCGTATTACATGTCGTCACGCCTGCATCCGCACTTCGCGGACGAAGCACAGCAGGAGAGCAATCAGGCCGCCGTGGTCAAGATGGGCCAATTCCGCATCGGGCAGCGCGAGATGATGTCGGCCGCCCGGGAAGCCGTGCTGTCCGAGCGCAACAAGCTCGGCATCGATCCTGAGGTCGTCGACCACGTGGTCCACATGCTCGACATCCGGAGCCCGCGCTAGACCGCCACCACCTGGACGGGAACGGCCGACAACGCGGCGTTGCCCGAGAGATCAACGCGCGCGGGGTCGGTGAGATCGTTGATCGAGACGCCTGGGAGCTTGCCGGCGCGGGAGAGTCGAATGCCTTCACCCTGGTGGCCGTACCCATGGGGAAGGGACACGACGCCCGGCATCATGTCGTCGGTTGCGCTGACCTCGATGACGACCGATCCGACCCGCGACGACACCTGAACCTGCTGTCCGTCGGAAAGCCCCCGGGCGGCGAGATCGCCCGGGTTCATGAGCAGGCGGTGCCGCGCCTGACCCCGCGTGAGCCGATCCGTGTTGTGCAGCCACGAGTTGCAGTCGCGCTGGTGCCGGCGGCCGATGAGCATGAGTCCGTCCGGCGCGGCCTCGGCGAACGTTTCGCGCAGACGGGTGAGGTCGTCAGTGATGAGCGGCTGCGCGAGCGTGATCGTCTGGCCCTTGGTCATCAGGCGCTTCGGCAGCGTCGGCTGGAGCGGCCCGAGGTCGACGCCTTGCGGGGTGTCCCGCAGCGCCCGCATCGAGGTCCGGCGACCGGCCGCAAGCAGTGCCGCGATGAGAACGGACGGGCTGATCCGCAGCCGGGCTTCCCAGATCAGTCGTTGCTTGAGCGGCATTCGGGTCGCCATCCGCTTCTCGAGACGAACCCCGAGGTCGCGGAAGATCTCCCAGTCGTGCATCGTGCCCGGTTCCTTGCCGAACATCGCCGGGGTGAACCGCGCGGTGTTGCGGGTCCCGAAGACGTGGAACGCGAGGTCGTACTGGTCGCGCTCGAGGGCGGTCGTCGGCGGGAGGATCACGTCGGCGTGCCGGGTTGTCTCGTTGATGTAGATGTCGACGCTGGCCATGAAATCGAGCTGGCTCAGCGCGTCGTCGAGTCGCCGGCCGTCGGGTGTCGACGACACCGGGTTTCCGGACACCGTGAACAGGGCACGAATCTGTCCGTCGCCGGGGGTATCGATCTCCTCCGCCATCGCGGCAACGGGCAGCTCGCCGGCGAATTCGGGCAGCTTCCGGACCCGGCTGGTGTACTTGCCGAAGTGCCCGCGGCCAAGCAGGCCGCGTTTGACGACGTCGATCGCCGGCTCGGGGAACATCGCGCCACCGGGCCGATCGAGGTTGCCGGTCAGGATGTTGAGGCACTGAATCGCCCACTGACACAGCGAACCGAAGCTTTGCGTCGACACCCCGATGCGCCCGTAGGCAACCGCAGCATCGGATTCGGCGAACTCGCGCGTGACCTGGCGAATGACGTCGGCCCGCACGCCGCTCATCCGCTCGGCGAACTCCGGAGTGAAGTCGGCGACGAGCGTCTGGACGCGCTTGATTCCGCGAACGTACCGCGCCGGGCGTGTGAGGCCTTCGGTGAACAGGACGTTGAGCATCGCGAGGAGAACGAGCGCATCGGTTCCCGGCCGGACGAAGTGGTGTTCGGTCGCGGCTTTCGCGGTCTCGGTGCGGCGGGGGTCGAAGACGACCATCTTGCCGCCCCGCTGACGCAGCTCACGCAGGCGGCCGGGGAAGTCCGGGACGGTCCACAGCGAGCCGTTCGAGGCCATGGGGTTGGCGCCGAACACCAGCAGGTAGTTCGTGCGGTCGATATCCGGTACCGGGATCAGCAGCTGGTGCCCGTAGAGCTGCCAGGCCACGAATTGGTGGGGGAGTTGATCGACCGAGGTCGCCGAGAAGCGGTTGCGGCTGCGCAGGACGCGCAGCATCTCGATGCCGTGGGTGGCGGCGCCGAGCGAGTGAACAGACGGGTTGCCGAGGTACACGCCGACAGAATTCCGGCCATGCGTGTTGCTCACTCCGGCAAGTCCCTCGGCGACCCGGTCGAACGCCTCGTCCCAACTGATCTCGACCCAGCGTGCGTGTGCGCCGGATCCGACCCGGCGCACCGGGCGACGGAGTCGATCCGGGTCGTTGTAGACGTCGACGAGGGCCACTCCCTTGGGGCAGATGTGCCCGCGCGACAGCGGGTCCTCGGCGTTGCCGCGGACGGACTTGACGTTGCCGTTCTCGAAGGTGAATTCGAGTCCGCAAATCGCCTCGCACAGGTTGCAGACGCCGAGTCGCGTCCCCGTGTAGCCGGCGGGAACAGGGTCGGAGTCGAGCCCGGCCAGCGTCTCGGCAGAGCGCCGCGCGCGTAGAACGAGGGGTTCGGCAGAAGCCGCGAGGGACTGCAGCGGGCCGGGGAGATCCATGGGCTCATCGTGCCACTCGGCGGCTCGCTTGGGCAGGTACGGGGGTCCGTGAAATGGGAAGTGATCCTCCCTACTTTTCAGTATTAATTTCCGTTATCTGTTTGTGATCGCGTAGTTATCTGGGCTAGATTGGCGTGACTGACGACGGGATTCGTAACTGATGAGATTTGCTGTACTACTGTTTGCCTCCGCCATCAGTGTTTCGCCAGTGAATCCATTGGTTTTACAGGCTGTCTCTGACTATTCCGACGGGCCGTCCGTCGAATTGGCGCCGCCGATTGTGGCGACCGCAGCGGTGCCGAAAGTCGCGCCGCCGCCCCCGCCCGCGCCGCCCGTTCCGGTGCCTGCCGAGTTCGAACCCTGGATCGTTCGTGCAGGTCACAAGTGTGAGGGCATCACGCCCGGCTTGATTGCCGCGCAGGTGTTCAGCGAGAGTTCGTTCACGACCAGCGCGGTCAGTTACTCCAATGCGCTCGGCCCCGGGCAGTTCATTCCCGAGACCTGGGCCCGGTGGGGTGTCGACGCCGACGGCGACGGTTCGGCCGACCCGTTCAGCATCGCGGATTCCGTTATGGCTCTAGCCGACTTCATGTGCTTCAACGTCGACAGCGTCAAGGCGGGGATCACCGAGGGCAAGATCTCGGGCGACCCGGTCGACTTGGCGCTCGCCGCCTACAACGCCGGCCTGGGCGCCGTGCAGCACGCCGGCGGAATGCCTGAGGGCGGGGACTACAGCACGCAGACGCAGCCCTATGTGGCCAAGATCCGCGGCCTGGAGAAGTCCTTCGATGCCGCGCTCGAAAATCGCGTCTGATCACCGACTTCTGCGTCACCCATTCGGTTTCGAACCGTTATCGCACCGGAGCTGAATTCTTCGCGAATCGGTCGTGATTTCAATATCGTTTGGCTGCAAATACCGTCCTCGACTGGAGACGAAATGCGCCGGGTACTCGTAGCCGCAACCCTTGCCACCGCAGGGCTGATCGGTGCTGCCTCGGTCGCGTCCGCAACGGCATTCACGGTCTTCACTCAGGACGGAGAAGTCGTTTCGGCGACATTCCTCGGGCTCCTGCCGGGGGAATCCTGTGTGCTGGCGGCCGTCGATGGGACGAAACACCAGCCTTCGGATTTCGACACCCCAGACGAGGTCGTCAACGCGGACTCGTCGATCGTGGCGCGGCCGGCGTTCGTATCCGCTGATTCCACGGGCCCGATTCTCAAGCTGAAGCTCGATTTCACGCCGGCCGATCCCGGCAAGTACATCGCAGTCGCGTTCTGCTACACCAGCGATGGTGAAGGCGTCGATGCGATCTCGACCAAGGAAATCACCATCGGCGATGCCTCCGCTCCGGCGACCGGCCAGTCCGAACCAGCGGGGATTTTCGGAAGCTGACAAGCGAAAGCCCGGGGGCGCCTGTGGCGCCACCGGGCTTGCTTGACGAATCTGTCAGCTGGTCAGCACGTGGGTGCGCTCGTCTTCGAGCGCCTTCTCCATCATCGGCCGGACCAGGAATGAAGGCACACCGAACATGTTGGCGACCTTTTCCTTCGGCCAGTTGCGTCGGTTCAGGCGCAGTACCGCGGCGGGCTCATGCGGCACGCCATCGCGGTTGGTCACGAAATAGTCTTGTCTGCTGGGCATCATTGGGCATCACACTCCGTCGCAATTGATTTTTCGCGACTGCATCGCCAGAGGCAATGGAATGTGACAGAGGTCAATTTCACCTGTAATTCGCCGACGGTTTACTGAACGGCGAATTGGGTGTCAGCCCAGGAACTTGCCGCACACCGGCCAAGCGCCGGCCCCCTGGCCCTTCAATGTCGATTCGGCGACTCGAATCTGCTCCGACTTCGAAGCCGTGTTCGGCATTCCCTTGCCGCCGAACGCGCGCCAGGTCTGGAGTGTGAACTGCAGGCCGCCATAGAAGCCGTTGCCCGTGTTGGTGCCCCAGTTTCCACCGGATTCGCACTGCGCGACGCGATCCCACACGGCAAGGGGCTTGGCGGACGCGGCTCCGGTGCCGATCGTCAGGGGAGCGACCACCGCGCACGCCACGGCAGACATGGCGGCACGCATGAAGAATCGGGGAATTGAAGACATTACTGCGGAGAACCTTTCGCGTGCTTAGTGACCGAATTGCGTTGTGCATATTGGTCACATTGACGAGTTCGTATTGGCCATTCAACCGGAACTCTCGGGGGTGCTGTTAAGCACCTTTTTGCGCGCTTCGCAGACTATCGGCAGTGAGATGTGAATCACGTCGAATTCCGGAAATTCGAGATCTTCCTCTCAACTGATTCACCCCGGCGTGTCGCGCTATATCCGCAGGTGAAGCAGGGTCGCAAAGATCATCAATTTTCTTTTTCAATCACTTCGCGATATTGCTGTTGGGCATGCGAAGCGGGCCCGAATAGGGGAAATTCGACGGGTGTGATTCGTCCGCGTCAGATGAGAAGAAGGATCGCCCAGGTGGCCGCAAGGAACGCGACGCCGACGGCGATGCCGAGCATCGCGGACCCCGTCAGGATGCCGAGGCCAACCGCGGCGACGCCGCTGCCCAGCCCGACCGCGATCCACTCGTTTATCGCGAATCCGCCCGTCAGTTGAACCTGCTCGTGGCGGGGTGCGAGGTGATCCATAGGGCCAGATATACCCACTGCGGCGGCCGGATGATCATGCGGCACGCCGTGCGGGATCAATCCAGATCCTGACGCAGCTTGGCCAGTGTCCGCGCGAGGAGACGAGACACGTGCATCTGCGAGATGCCAAGGGACGCGCCGATTTCCGACTGAGTCATGTTCCCGAAGAAGCGCAGCATCAAGATCTGGCGTTCGCGCTCGGGCAGTGCGGCGAGGAGCGGGCGCAGGGCTTCGTGGTCGTCGATCTGTTCGAGTGCGGAGTCGCAGTCGCCCAGGGTCTCCGAGATCGGAAGGCCCTCGCCGTCGCTCGACGTCGCCGCTTCCATCGACAACGTCTGGTACGACGAGCCGGCGGCGATCGCCTCGGTGACCTCGGCCGGCGTCGTGCCGAGTTCTTCAGCGAGTTCGTGGACGGTGGGTGCGCGGCGCAAACTGTGCGAAAGGTGGTCGGCCGCCTTGCCGAGCGCGAGATGCAACTCCTGCATGCGGCGAGGCACGTGCACTGCCCAGCCGGTGTCGCGGAAGTGTCGCCGGACCTCACCCATGATCGTGGGGATCGCGTACGAGAGGAAGTCGGCGCCGCGCGTCGGATCAAAGCGGTTGACGGCCTTGACCAGTCCCAGGCGGGCAACCTGAACCAGATCCTCGAGCGCTTCGCCGCGTCCCTCGAAGCGCCGCGCGACATGGTCGGCAAGCGGAAGGCAGCGCTCGACGAGCGCATCGCGAAGGCTGGTGCGGGCAGGATCGTCGGCTGGTAGCGCGGCGATCTCGCCGAAGCGCTCCATGACGTCGGAATAGTCGTTGGAAGGCATGTCTAGGCGGGCTCGCCGCCATTCCTCGATTTGCTGAACGACACGGCCGGTGCCGTGACGGACGCGAAGTCGGGCTGGGTCAACGTCGTCATCTCGACGTGGTCGGTGAGCGAACACAGGACGTGCCAGCCGAAGGTCTTCTGCTGGGTCGGTTGCGATGCGAGAGGAAAGACGCTGACGGTCACTCGAAGCGAGCTCTCGTGCGGCTCGAACGTGCAGTACATCGATGCGTCCGGGGCCGCGTGCCGAAGCAATTGGGTGCAGGCTTCGTCGACGGCCAGGCGCACATCGGAGATGGCGTCGAGGTCGAAGTTGGCGGCACCGGCAATCGCGGCAGCGACCGCACGCACGATGGTCAGCTGGCTCGGAGATGCCGCTACCCGCAACTGGGCGGGCAGTGCGCTGCTCTCGGTCGCGGGCATCACAGGGCTTCCATGAGGAGGTTGAGATCCTTTCGTGGTGGAGGCGATCGGCACCATCATGTCCATTCCCGGAATCGATGGAACTTAAACCTTGGCGATCGGGCGCACACTATCGGCGATTGTCCTATGTTCGCGCGACGCTGAACCGTTGCTGGCGTGTCGTCCCATGTCACGGCGGGCGTGTCGTGCTGGTGACCGAATTGCCGCGCAAGGCAATGCCTGGGTGTTAATTCACAGCTACCTCACAGGGTTGGCTTTCTGGGTCGAATTTCGCCAGGTAAATCCAGGTCTATCTTGGCCTTTCGCCTGGTTGAACACCCAACAAGATCAATTACGGGACCAATCACAAGTCGGTAACCGCGCACCCCCGCGCACCGCGAACGAGGGGCCCGAGATCACGATTCCTGCTGCACGCGTGGGTGACAGGGCATACTCAAGATCAGCTGTGTTGATCACGGTTGTGTGGAGGAATTACACTGTTGAGGCGGCAGTGTGGCCTGGGATAATCGAGTTGGTTGATTTTGATGTCATCACGACCGACTGCGGCTTACCCTTATAACGCTATGGTCACGCCCGCGATAGGCACGCCCGTACTGCTCCGGCTCGCAGCGGCGCGAACCAGACGATAGCCGAGTGTTTACGGAGACGGTATGACCCTGCATGATCGCCCCATCACCCGACGCGCCGTTGTTGCTGGCGCAAGCGTCGCTGCCGCAGCTGCGGCGGTCGGATGCTCGAGTGGCGGGTCGGAACCGAACAAGCAGGCGGCTGGCGCGCCGAAGCCTGTGGCGCAGACCAAGCCGGCGGAAGTTCTCGGCGACGGTGTTCCGACCCCGAAGGGCGAGATGATCGCCGACTGCAAAGACATTCCGGTGGGATCCGGAAAGATCACCTCGGATGGCCTGCTCGTCACTCAGCCCGAGGAGTCGAAGTACTACGCGTTCCACGGCGAGTGCCCGCACGCCGGCTGCGCGATCACTCAGATCATCAAGGACAAGATCACCTGCACGTGCCACGGCAGCGAATTCAGCCTGACTGGTGATGTCGAGAAGGGTCCGGCGCGCAAACCGCTGCGTCCGTGCCAAGTCGTGATGGCGAACGAGAAGATCTTCAAGCAGGACTGAGGCACTTCCGCCCCACTTCCGGCCACAGCAAGCTATCGAGGCGGCAACGCTTCGATAACCCACCGCGTGCGCGCAATAGAGAAGCCCTCCCACGGGGAACCATTTCGTCTGACCCCTTGTGGAAGGACGAATCCCGTGCGTAAGGCCAACTTCAACCCACTGCTGCGTAAGACGACGGCAATCGCCGCAATCGCCGCGACGTGTGGCGTGGCGGGCTTCATCCCTGGTATCGCCCACGCCGACGACGCAGCGACCGCTGCGGGTACTGCGGCAGCCGGCGCTGCGACGCCGGAGAACGTGAAGCAGATCCTGGTCGGCAAGAAGGTCTTCCTCGATCCCGGACACCAGGGCACGAACATCACCGAGGACCTCGCGAAGCAGGTTCCGGACGGCCGTGGCGGCACCAAGGACTGCCAGACGACGGGTGCCACGTCGGTCAACGGCGTCCCTGAACACACGATCAACTGGAAGGTCGCCAACCTCGTCAAGGCTTCGATCGAAGACCTCGGCGGCACGGTCGAACTGAGCCGCGCGGATGACGACGGCTGGGGCGGCTGCATCGACGAGCGCGCGAAGAAGGCCAGCGACTCGGGTGCCGACCTTGCGGTGAGCATTCACGCGGACTCGACACCCGCGGCGGTGGCGGAGAAGGACCACGGCTTCCACCTCATCGTTCCGACGCTTCCGGTGCCGGACAAGACCGTCAACGAGGTGCAGTCGACCAAGGGCATTCTGGCCACGAAGATCATGCGTGAGTCGTACGTGAAGGCCGGCTTCGCCGAGTCGAACTACGCCGGTACCGGCGGCCTCATGTCCCGTTCGGACATCGCCGGCCCGGCGCTCACGAAGGTGCCCCTCGTCTTTGTCGAGATGGGCAACCTGTCGAACACCGCAGATGCCGGAATGCTCGAGTCCGAAGAGGGCGAACTCCGGCACGCGGTGGCGATCATCACCGGCATCGTCGGCTATCTGCTCGACCGCGACCCGCGGACCGGCGAGCCGATCAAGAGCGTGACTCAGCTCGATTCCCCAGCGCCGGACAAGACCCCGGCAGTCGTCAAGCCGGAGGGTGAATCGACGGCAGCCGCCGCTGCGACCACCACGACCACGAAGCCGGCCGTTCCGACGACCGCGGCCTCGGCACCTGCGACCGCAGAGTCGACGACCTCGACCACGACGTCCTCGCCGACCGCTCAGGAACTGACGCCAGCAGGTTCTGGCGCGAACAGCGACTCGGTCACGAACACCTCGCCGGCAACTCTGGGCCAGGATTCGACGACGATGAAGAACCTGTCCAACATCTTCAAGCCGCTGCTCGACGTCCTCGGACTCGGCAGCGTGGCGCCGTTGACCGATCAGCAGACGTTCGGGCTCGTGACCAACCTCGCGGCGTCAATGCTCGACTCGAAGTTCAAGACGGGGAACGTCTTCCCGCTCGCTCCCGACAACGTGGTCGATGGCGAAACGGTGCCGAACTCCATCGCGGTCGGCGAGCCCAACCCGGCAGCCGGAACGAACTAGAGTCCGACCCACTCGGAGAGCCCATCCGCGAAGTGCTGACGCTTCCAGATGGGCACTTCGTGCTTGATCCGCTCGACGAGTTCGGCACACGCGGTGAAGGCTTCGGCCCGATGGGGTGCGGCGACGGCCGCCACCACCGCGAGATCGCCAACCCGAAGCTCACCGACGCGGTGGATCGCGGCCACCGGAAGTCCGGTGCGTTCGGCGACCTCGGTGCAGATCTTGGTGAGAAATCGCTCGGCGTCGGGATGCGCTGAGTACTCGAGGAGAGATACCGCCTGGCCGCCGTCGTGGTTCCGGACCACGCCGGTGAAACAGACGACGGCGCCGAACGCCGGGCCTGCCACCGCGGCGTCGACGACGGCTGGGTCGAGCGGCTGATCGGAAATGCGCGCCAGCAGTTCGCTCACTTCGAACCTCCCGTGGACTCGTGTTGGCCGCCGCCGGCGACTTGGGCCAGCAGATGGTCGAGTAATTCGTCGAGGACGGCCAGACCATCCTTGACGCCGCCCGGTGAGCCGGGCAGGTTCACGATGACCGTTCGCCCGGCGAGTCCGGCGATGCCGCGGCTCAGGGCTGCGAGCGGGAATTTCGCGGTGCCCTTCTGGCGGATCAGTTCGGCGACGCCGGGCAACGGGCGGTCCAGCAGCGCGGACGTTGCTTCCGGCGTGCGGTCGGTCGGCGAAGCACCGGTGCCGCCGGTCGTGATGATGAGTGCCGGCTGTTGTGCCACGGCGGCGCTCAGCACCTTCGCGATGTCGGCATCGGCGCAGATCGCGACCGGGTTCACCGCGAAATAGTGTCCGGCCATCCAGCTGGCGATCACCGGTCCGGTGGTGTCGTCGCGGGTGCCCTGCGCGGCTCCCGTCGACGAGACGATGACCGTCGCGCTGCGGTCGTTGTTCGCGAACGAGCTGCCTTCGCGGGTCCAGTGGCCGCGTTTGCCGCCGGTCTTGCTCACGAGACGGATGTCCGTCAGAACCGCACCGGGGTCGACGGCCTTCACCATGTCGTGCAGCGTCAGACCCGCGATCGCGACCGCGGTCAGGGCTTCCATCTCGACGCCGGTGGGTCCCTTCGTCTTCGCCGTCGCCTCGATGGTGATCGTGGTTTCGGTGAAGTCGAACGCGATGTTGACCGACGACAAGGGGATCGGATGACACAGCGGAATCAGTTCGGACGTCTTCTTGGCACCTTGGATGCCGGCGATGCGGGCAGTGGCCAGAACGTCGGCTTTCGGCAGGTCATCGGCCTGGACGAGACGCACGACCTCGGCGGTCGTGTGCATTTCGCCCGCGGCGATCGCCGTGCGGGTCGTGTCGACCTTGGCGCTGACGTCGACCATTCGGGCGCGGCCTTCGGAATCCAGATGACTCAGCTGGTGGTCGCTCATAACACCAAGATTTCCACATCCACGCCGGCAGGTACGACCGTGTGTTCCGCGGGCACGGAAATCAGCGCATCCGCCCAGGCGAGCCCCGCGACCAGATGCGAACCAGTACCTCGCATCGGTTCGATGCCGTTCTCGGTGAACTTTCCTCGAACGAACTGACGCTTGCCCGGGACCGACGAGATGTCCGCGGTGAGCGTGCGGGTTTGACGCGGAAGGGCCGGCAATCCGCTGATCGCCCGGATCGGACGACGAGCGAACACTTCGAACGACACCAGGGTGCTGACCGGGTTGCCCGGGAAGCTCAGCACCGGAACGCCGTTGTAGACCGACAATCCCTGCGGCCCGCCCGGCTGCATCGCGACCGGTCCGAAGTGGCCTCCGAGGGGGAGGAGAGTCTCCTTGACGACCTCGAAGTCGCCCATCGAGACGCCGCCCGACGTGACGATGACGTCGGCGGTCGCGGCACATTCGTCGAGCAGAGCCGTCATCGCTGCGGTGTCGTCGTCGCTGTGCGCGACCCGCACGACGTCGGCGCCATTGGCCTCGAAGCTCGAGGCGAGGGCCGTGCCGTTCGAGTCGTAGATCTGCCCCGGGAGCAGCGGAGTTCCAGCGGCCACGAGTTCGGTGCCGGTGGTGATCACGGCCACGCGCGGCCGGCGCCGGACGGCGACTTCGGTGAGGCCGGCCGCCGCGAGTGCCGCAACGTGCCTCGCCCCGAGCAGCGTGCCGGCGGTGACGAGCGGCCGACCCTTCTGCACGTCCGATCCGGCGTTTCGCACGAACTCACCCGTGCGGCGCGATCGCAGGACGGTGACCATTCCATCGGCCGCAGTGGTGTCTTCCACCGGCACGATGCAGTCGGCGCCCGCCGGGATGGGAGCGCCCGTCATGATCTTGAGTGCGCCGCCGCGGGGCAGGGCGGGGAGATCGGTGAGGCCGGCTGCGATCACTCCGGCAACCGGCAGCGTCACGGGCACCGATTGGATCGCCGCCGATTCGACCGCATACCCATCCATCTGCGAGTTCTGGAAGTTCGGCAGGTCGATGGGCGACACGACATCCGTCGGCAGGAACCGACCGAGCGCGGCGCGCAAGGGCACGGATTCGGTCGGGAGTTCGAGCAGCGGACGCAGGAGTTCTGCAACGGCGGCGGCATGCTGGTCAACGGATCGCCGGTTCACGCTCTCACGCTACAAGGTCGTGAACTCAGGACCGACGTGCACTAACCGGTCTATGTCTCGCATACTGGACGGGTGACCGCGATCGACATTGGCATCCCCGGGCTCCGCCATGCCCTCGATGCGCCGTCGGTCGAGGGCCGTCCAGACACACCGTACTTGCTCGACAAGTTCGGTCGAGTGGCCCGTGACCTGCGCGTTTCGATCACCGAGAAGTGTTCGCTGCGCTGCACCTACTGCATGCCAGAGGAAGGTCTGCCGCCGATTCCGGCCGAAGAATTGCTCACCGCGGACGAACTCGTACGCGTTGTGACGCTCGCCGTCCAGCAATTGGGAGTGCGCGAAGTTCGATTCACCGGCGGCGAACCGCTCATGCGCCGCGACCTCGAAGACATCATCGCGGGCTGTTCGAAGAATCTGCCGGGCATTCCCCTCGCGATGACGTCGAACGCGGTCGGGCTCGAACATCGAATCGCCGGTTTGGTCGAGGCGGGCTTGACCCGCGTCAACATCTCGCTGGATTCGATCGACCGCGCGGGTTTCGCCGCGTTGACCCGCCGCGACCGCCTGCCGTCCGTGATGGCGGGTATCCGCGCGGCTCGCGACGCGGGACTCGCGCCGATCAAGATCAATGCGGTCCTGATGCGACCGACGCTCGCCGGGGCGGTCGACTTGCTGCAGTGGTGCCTCGACGAACGCTGTGAGTTGCGGTTCATCGAAGAGATGCCGCTCGACGCGGACCACGAATGGGCCCGCGCGAACATGGTCACCGCACAAGACCTTCTCGACGTGCTTGGTGCGCGTTTCGAACTCACCGAAGTGGGTCGCGACGATCCGTCGGCGCCGGCCGAGGAGTGGCTCGTCAACGGTGGTCCGGCTCGCGTCGGCATCATCGCGACGGTCACCCGATCCTTCTGTTCGGACTGTGATCGCACTCGACTGACCGCGGACGGCCGGATTCGGTCGTGCCTGTTCAGCGACCACGAAGTCGACCTTCGGACACCCCTGCGCAGGGGCGCCACCGACGCCGATCTCGCCCAGTTGTGGCGTGCGGCGATGTGGAACAAGTGGGCCGGAAACGGAATCGACGCCCCCGACTTCGAACCGCCGGCGCGGAGCATGGGAGCAATTGGTGGCTGAGGTAGAGGTCCGGTTCTTCGCGGCCGCGATCGACGCTGCGGGTACGTCGAAGACCGTTGTCGAGCTCGGCGAATCGCCCACAGTGGGGGAGCTCAAGACGGTTCTGGCGGACCGCTACGGCGAGCGCATGGCGCACATTCTGCGCGTTGCCGCCTACCTCATCGGCGACGATCTCATTCGCGACGAAGCACATCCCGTGGGTTCACGCGTTGATGTGCTGCCGCCATTCGCAGGCGGATGACCTTTCGAAAAGCCTCTCCGCGACACCCGGATTTCTATCCGGCGGAAGCGGCCGGCCTGCGTTGGCTCGGACAATCAGGTGCGCCGGTCGTCGAGGTGCTCGAAGTCGACAGCCGTCGCATCGTCCTCGAACAGCTGCATTCGGTTTCGCCGTCGCGAGCTGCGGCTCGCGTGCTCGGGACCGCGCTGGCCCGAATGCACGATGCCGGAGCGGGGTCCCGCTTCGGAGCGCCCCCGGACGGCTTCACCGGTCAGATCTTCATCGGGAGTCGACCGATGTCGAGCCGCGAGCACGACTCGTGGGGCTCCTTCTATATAGAGGAGAGAGTCGAGCCGTACCTCCGGATCGCGGTGGACGAAGGATCGGTGCGTGCGGACCAGCTCCCGGTGATTGAGCGAGCGTGTGAGCTGGTCGCCTCGGGTGCATTCGATGACGGTGAGCCGCCGTCGCGGATACATGGCGACCTGTGGAATGGGAACGTGATGTGGACCGATCGCGGTGCGGTGCTCATCGATCCGGCTGCGCACGCAGGACATCGCGAGACGGATCTGGCGATGCTGGCGCTCTTCGGATGCTCGTACCTTGGTGAAATTCTGGAGGCCTACGACGAGGCGCACGCGCTGCGACCGGGATGGCAGCAGCGAGTGAGCCTGCACCAGTTGCATCCACTGGCGGTGCATGCCGCCGGTTACGGGCCGTCCTACGGGCAGGCGCTCACTCGGGCCGCGATGGACACGCTGCGCAGTTTCACTTGAACGCGCCGACGACGAACACTTTGGTGGTCGCCGGGGCAGTGTCGCTGAGGTCGCACTTTGCGGTGACTGTGTAGGTGGCGCCCTTCAGGCCGGTGAGGGTGCCGGTCCACCGGAGCGGATTGTCTGCGTTCGGCGTGCCGGCCAGGGCTCCGAGCTCGCCCGTGTAGCCGTTGCGGTAGGTCAGCGTGCAGGTGTCGGTGACGGGTGCCCCTGGCGGAAGGGTGACCGTGAAACTGAACTGCGAGTTGCCGCCTTTCGCAGTGACGGTCGAGGCCCAGGCGGTGCCTACGCCGCTGAACGCGAGGGCGGGTACGGCGATTGCCGCGACGATTGCCGAAGAACGGAGAGCTGCGAACATGGACGGACTCCCGAAGTGCGTACTGGATTTCTGCGGACCCGGTTGGTTGAACGTTCGATCTGGCCGACGGTGCATCACAACCTATACGCGGAGTCTGTGAGCCGGACAACTCGAGCAGCTGATTAGCGGACGGCGAGGCGGGAAACCGATCTGTATGAGTCTGTCACTCAGCGATCGAGATGAACTCGAACTGCTGGCCATCGAGCACGACTGGGGCATCAGCATCACTTCGGAGATGCGCGCCACGGTCTTCGACCGGGGGAACCTCGGTTCGCCCGCATCGGGGCCGATCGTGGGGGTCGAGTTCGATGCGGACGGACATTTCAAGGAAATGTTCTTCACTTATGACCTGAATTCCGGTCGGGGATTCGGTTCGCGCGACATCAAGCTGGCGCGCAGCATCCTCACCTACGAGGGCGATTGAACGGTCGCCCGGACCAGCCACTCCCAGTGGGCACCGAGGCGATCGAGCGACATTCCCAGCTGGTTGCGCTGAAAACGCACGAGCGGAACATCGATCGTCGCGAGGAGTGATTCGGCGAGAAGTCGGTGGTCGCCGGCGGCGCGGGCTTGGCGAAGCAACATCAAGACGTGGGTGAGTTGGAACTGATAGGCCGGGTGTTCGTAGCGAGCGCCCGGTTTGGTCTGACCGGCCAGAATGACGGCACCGTGGAGTTCCAGGGTCTCGAGCACTGCTGGACCGAATGCTGCGAGTCGTGAAATCGGGTCGGTTCCCGGGCCCAGAGGTGGTGGCCCGAACACGATTCGGCGCTGGAGATCGATCTCGGATTCGTTGACCAGCGCGCGCATGAGTCCGGCGCGGCTGCCGAATCTCCGGAAAATCGTTCCCTTGCCGACGCCCGCACGCTCGGCGAGCGCATCCATGGTGAGCGCCTCGGCTCCACAACTGTGCAGTAGTTCGTTTGCCGCGACGAGAACTCGTTGCCGATTCCGGGCAGCGTCGCCGCGCTCGGGAGGCTCCTCGCCGACGACGTGCAGGTCCATGACGTCGATCCTAGGTCCGAAATTTCTGTTCAAGATTTTTCCCGGACATGGAATAGAACCGGACTACGGTCCGTTTAGCTAGATGAACCCCCACGGATCGAAATTGGAGAACTGGTCATGAGTGAGACCCGCGTACTCGTCCTCGTCGGAAGCCTGCGTCAGGCATCGGTCAACCGTCAGATCGCCGAAGCGGCGGCAACCGTCTCGGGTGACGGCGTCAACGTCGAAATCTTCGGCGGACTCGGCGACATCCCGTTCTACAACGAAGACCTCGAAGCTCCGGCTCCGGCCACCGCGCAGGCTCTGCGTGACGCCGTCGAGCAGGCGGATGCGGTGCTGTTCGTGACGCCGGAGTACAACGGCACGATCCCGGCCGTCCTCAAGAACGCGATCGACTGGATCTCGCGTCCGTATGGCGCCGGCGCCATCAAGGGCAAGGCCTCGGCCGTCATCAGTTCCTCGATCAGCCCCTACGGCGCCAAGTGGGCCGCTGCGGACGTGGTCCGCTCGCTCGGCGTCGCCGGAGCCAGCGTCCTCGAGGAGTCGACGCTGTCACTGGGACCGGTCGGCCAGTTGTTCGGTGAGCAGCACCCGCGCGAGGTTGCCGACGTTCGCGACCAGATCGGCGCCGTCGTCGACGCGCTCGTGAGTGCGGCCGGCGAATTGCTCGCCGCCTGAGATTCCCTCAGCGACAGGCTCGGCCCGCGGTGGCCGGGCCTTTTGTCGTTGGGACGGCAGCGATTTTGGAATCGCCGTTGCGGTCAGCGAGACTTCGATTCCAAGACCTAGCGGTCCGACGCGGGCGAGGCGTTCTTGTGTCCTGGGTCACACACAACCGGCGTGGCGATTTGTTTGGCGCCGACCCGGGGTGTCAGATGTAACTGTGACCTGCGACACGCCGGACACGGCGTGAACTTTCCGGCAAAGATGGTTACACGCAAAGAATTTCATCTTTGTAGTTCGCAATATCTCGTGTCTCATCTACTTGTCACCCACTAGGTGTAGTGTTTGAGGCACGGGAGAGACACAAGGCGAACGATCTACCAAGATCTTCTTCTCGCGAGTCCGACCCAGTGAATGAACTGTTGGAGCTAGTCAATCGCTGAGGGGAACAGTATGGCTATCACCGTTTACACGAAGCCGGCATGTGTGCAGTGCAAGGCAACTTACCGCGCACTGGACAAGGCCGGTATCGAGTACGACATCATCGACATTTCGGTGGACGCAGATGCCCGTGATTACGTGATGGCTCTTGGTTACCTGCAGGCCCCGGTCGTCGTCTCCGGCGACTCGCACTGGTCGGGTTTCCGTCCGGACCGTATCAACGCTCTCGTCACCTCGGCTGCCTGATCAGTCGTTTGATCGGCCGGAGCCAAGCGATGGGCGGATTGGTCTACTTCTCCAGTACCTCGGAGAACACTCACCGGTTCGTCGAAAAGCTCGGAACGCCGGCAAAGCGGATTCCGCTCTTTGACCCTGCTGGAACGTTCGAAGCCGACGAACCGTTCGTGCTGATCGTCCCCACCTACGGGGGCGGCAGCCGGATCGACGGCAAAGTTGAACCGCACGTTCCCAAGCAGGTCGTGAAGTTCCTGAACAACGCACACAATCGATCGTTGATCCGCGGCGTCATCGCGGCGGGCAACACCAACTTCGGCGATTCGTACTGCTTCGCCGGAGACATCATTTCTCGCAAGTGTCAGGTCCCGTACCTGTATCGCTTCGAGCTCATGGGCACCGCTGAAGACGTGGACCGAGTCCGTGAGGGATTGGCTCAATTCTGGAATCGCGTTGGGGAAGACGCGGATCCGCAGCAGGAAGAGGAACTGTGTCACCGACCATCACCGAAGCAGCACCTACGGGGCGCATGAACGTTTCAGCCGCACCGGCGTCGAGCACCGACGGGCTCGACTACCACGCGCTGAACGCCATGTTGAACCTTTACGGCGACAACGGCGAGATCCAGTTCGACAAGGACCGCGAGGCTGCGAACCAGTACTTCCTGCAGCACGTCAACCAGAACACGGTCTTCTTCCACAACGTCGACGAGAAGCTCGACTACCTCGTCAAAGAGAACTATTACGAGCGCGAGGTTCTGGACCAGTACACGCGCAACTTCGTCAAGAGCCTGCTTGACCGCGCCTACGCGAAGAAGTTCCGGTTCCCGACCTTCCTCGGTGCGTTCAAGTACTACACCTCGTACACGCTCAAGACCTTCGACGGAAAGCGCTACCTCGAGCGCTTCGAAGACCGCGTCTGCATGGTCGCGCTGACTCTCGCCGCCGGCGATGAGAAGCTCGCTGAGCAGCTCGTCGAGGAAATCATCGACGGCCGCTTCCAGCCCGCGACCCCGACGTTCCTCAACTCGGGCAAGAAGCAGCGCGGTGAGCCGGTCTCGTGCTTCCTGCTCCGCATCGAAGACAACATGGAGTCGATCGGCCGCTCGATCAACTCGGCGCTGCAGCTGTCCAAGCGCGGCGGTGGAGTTGCGCTGCTGCTCAGCAACATTCGTGAGCACGGCGCTCCGATCAAGAAGATCGAGAACCAGAGCTCGGGCGTCATCCCGATCATGAAGCTGCTCGAGGACTCGTTCTCGTACGCCAACCAGCTCGGTGCGCGTCAAGGTGCGGGTGCGGTCTACCTGCACGCGCACCACCCGGACATCTACCGCTTCCTCGACACAAAGCGCGAGAACGCCGACGAGAAGATCCGCATCAAGACGCTGTCGCTCGGTGTCGTGATCCCGGACATCACCTTCGAACTGGCGAAGAAGAACGAGGACATGTACCTGTTCTCGCCGTACGACGTCGAGCGCATCTACGGCGTTCCATTCGCGGACATCAACGTCAGCGAGAAGTACTACGAGATGGTCGACGACGCGCGTATCCGCAAGTCGAAGATCAAGGCGCGTGAGTTCTTCCAGACTCTCGCCGAGTTGCAGTTCGAGTCGGGATACCCGTACATCATGTACGAAGACACGGTGAACCGGTCCAACCCGATCGCCGGCAAGATCACGCACTCGAACCTGTGCTCGGAGATCCTGCAGGTCAGCACGCCGTCGGAGTTCAACGACGACCTCTCGTACAGCAAGGTCGGCAAGGACATCTCCTGCAACCTCGGCTCGCTGAACATCGCGAAGGCCATGGACTCGCCGAACTTCGCGCAGACCATCGAGGTAGCAATCCGCGGCTTGACCGCGGTCTCCGACCAGACGTCGATCACGTCGGTGCCGTCGATCGAGCAGGGCAACAACGACAGCCACGCCATCGGCCTCGGTCAGATGAACCTGCACGGCTACCTGGCTCGTGAGCACGTTTACTACGGCTCCGAGGAAGGTGTCGACTTCACGAACATCTACTTCTATACGGTGTTGTTCCACGCGCTTCGTGCCTCGAACAAGATCGCGATCGAGCGCGGCTCGTACTTCAAGGGCTTCCCGGAGTCGAAGTACGCCTCGGGCGAGTTCTTCGACAAGTACATCGACCAGGAGTGGAAGCCGAAGACCGAGAAGGTCGCGCGGCTCTTCGCCGATGCCAAGGTCAACCCGCCGACCCGTGAAGAGTGGATCGAGCTCAAGGCATCGATCCAGAAGCACGGCATCTACAACCAGAACCTGCAGGCGGTTCCGCCGACCGGCTCGATCAGCTACATCAACCACTCGACGTCGTCGATCCACCCGGTTGCCAGCAAGATCGAGATCCGCAAGGAAGGCAAGATCGGTCGCGTTTACTACCCGGCACCGTTCCTGACGAACGACAACCTGGAGTACTACCAGGACGCGTACGAGATCGGCTACGAGAAGATCATCGACACCTACGCCGCGGCGACGCAGCACGTCGACCAGGGCCTTTCCCTGACGTTGTTCTTCAAGGACACGGCGTCGACTCGTGATGTCAACAGGGCCCAGATCTACGCGTGGCGCAAGGGCATCAAGACGCTGTACTACATCCGTCTTCGCCAGCTCGCGCTCGAGGGGACTGAGGTGGAGGGTTGCGTTTCCTGCATGTTGTAGCCCCGTGACTCGATCCGGCAGGATTCTCCGCGCTGACCGCGGAGAATCCTGCCGTTTCGTTTTGGCGGGGTGCTGGCCGAGGCAGATTTCGCACGAAAACTGTTGTCGGCATTGACATGCCGAAAGTGATCTAGGCAGAGTGAGAACCACGATTTTTGTCGGGTTCTGGGGGCTGCCATGAACCGTGCTTGTGCCGTACTCCTCGCGGCAGTGCTGCCGTTCGCCCTTCTGGCCGGGTGCTCGAAGTCGTCGGACTCGAGCGACATCCCCGAAGCGGCCTCGAAAATCATGTCGAAACCCGCCTATCAAGGCGCGCGCTGGATCTACCACGTGCAGGACGCCAAGACCGGCGAGGTGCTGCTGTCGAACCGCGCTGACGAACTCGTCTTCACCGGTTCGACTGCGAAGTTGTTCACAGTTGGCTCGGTGTTGGACACGCTCGGCGCCGACACCAAACTCAAGACGCCGGTGTACGCGACGTCCGCGCCGGTCGACGGCACCGTGAACGGTGACCTGGTCCTCGTCGCGTCCGGTGATCTCGCCCTGGGCGGTCGCGGTGCGATGCAGGGCCGGATGGACGAGTCGTTCACGGACAAGACGATCGATCACGTCTACGGGAACATCGCACCGATCGCTTCCACCACAGGCGGCGACCCACTCGCCGGGCTCAATTACCTCGCGGGTCAGATTGCGAAGAAGGGCGTCAAGACGGTCCAAGGTGACGTCGTCATCGACTCCCGGCTGTGGAAGACCTTCCAGGGCCAAGAAGGTCCCGTCCCACCGATTTTCGTCAACGACAACATCCTCGACCTGAACGTCACCCCGGCCGGCGTAGGGGAGTCGGCGACGGTCAAAGCCAGTCCCGAGACGAACCTGTTCACCGTGGTATCCGAGGTCAAGACGGCAAAGAGCGACACCCCGGCCGAGCCACTCGGTGTCAGCGCCGACCCCAACGATCCCCATCGATTGATCGTGACCGGCACAATCCCCGCCGGAAAACCGCAGCTCACGATCTATCGCGTTCCGAATGCGGCCGACTGGGCGCGGACCCTGTTCATCGAAGCGCTCGGGCGTGCCGGGGTGAGCGTGACCTCGCCTGCCATCGGGACCAACAACGAGGCCAACCTTTCGCCGAAGGACGTGCACTACGAACCGCTGGCGGTGCTCGAGTCGCCGACGCTCGGTGAGATGGGCAAGATGATCAACCTGACCAGCTACAACACCGGCGCGAACGCCTTCTTGTGTCTGCTGGCTGTCAAGGATGGTTCGACCGATTGCGATGACGGACTCAAGGTGATTCGCAAGGTCATCGAGAAGGCGCACCTCGACAGCGACGAGGTCGTTCTCGTCGACGGGCAGGGTGCGGACCCGGCGTCGACAACTCCGCGACAGATGGCCAAGTGGCTGACGTGGACGGACACGCAGCCGTGGGGCAAAGACCTCGACGCCGGATTGCCACGGCTGGGGGAGACCGGAACCCTCGCGTCGGTAGCCGCTGATCCAGCAGCAAAAGGCAAGGTCATGGCCAAGACCGGAACCAGTGCCGCACTCGACCCGGCGACCATGCGTGCTCTCTTCAACGTGCAGAGTTTGGCTGGATTCATGGTCACAAAGGACGGGCGCCGACTCGTCTTCGACCTCTCCATGAGTGGCGGAACGTACCCCAGCGTGGGAGTCGGTCTGACGCAATCCAATGACGACGTCGGTGGCGTTGCCGCAGCATTCCAACAAGCGCTGTCCAAGTGAACTGAGGTAGCACATGACAACCGGGATCGAGTTGGACCGCCGGACATTTCTTGCTGCGGCAGGAGTGTCCGTCGTCGCCGTGTCGTGTGGTCAGACTTCGCGGCCGGCCACGGAGATTCCGCGGCGCATCCGGGACATCATGGCCAAACCGCGATACAGCGCCGCGCAGTGGAGTCTCGTGGCGAAGGACATCAAGTCGGGGGAGACGCTCCTCGAGCTGAACCCGTATGCGATGGCGTTCACCGGCTCGACGCGCAAGCTGTTCTCGGTGGGAATGGCACTGAACACGCTGGGCAAAGACCATCGATTCACCACCCGCGTGCACCGGACGGCGGACGTCGGGCCCAACGGAAAGCTCGACGGCGATCTCGTGCTTGTTGCCGCTGGAGACCTCACGTTCGGCGGGCGTCGCAAAGACGCCGACACCGTCGAGTACACGGACTTCGACCACGGTGACGCGAACAACCTTGGCGTCGCCGAGTTGGCTCCGCAGGACCCGCTCTTCGCGATCAACCAGCTTGCCGAGGAGGTCAGGAAGGCGGGGATCACGTCGGTGAGCGACGTCGTCGTCGACGACCGATTGTTCGTCGCCTACCGAGTCCCGAACGGGAACCTGCTGATCCCGCCGATTCTGATCAACGAGAACATGATCGATCTGTCGATCGTGCCGACCGAAGTCGGTAAGCCGGCGACCATCTCTTACCGGCCGATGACCGACGCGGTGACGGTGACCGGCTCGGTGACGACGGGCGCCGAGGGGTCCGAGACCACGCTGAACGTGTCCGGCGACGGTCACGTCGAGTGCATCGGGTCGCCGGACTGCACCGGGGACATTTCCGGGTCGATCGCCAAGGGGTACAAGTCGCCCTTCATCGGCGACACGACCGCGGTCCGAACCCTGCGCATCGAAGATCCGGCCACGTTCGCGCGCACTGCCTACATCGATGCGCTCAAGCGCAACGGGGTGACGGTCGAGGCTCCGGCCGTCGCTTCGAATCCGTCCGGCAAACTGCCCGATGCCACGCTGTACAACGACGGCAATGCGGTGGCGACGTATGTGTCAGCGCCGTATTTCCAGGACGCCCGGCTGACGCTCAAGGTCAGCATGAACCTCGGCGCAAATCTTTCGCTGAGTCTGTTCGGGCTCACCAAGGGGGCGCGAACGATTGAGGCGGCATTGATGGCCGAGCGCGAAACGCTGGTCGACAAGTTCCAGATCGACGGCGGTCAGTTCAACTTCCCGACGAACGGCAGCGGTTCGCCGGACAGCCAGGCGACGGCGTCGGCGCTGGTCAAACTGCTGACCGAGATGTCGAAGACTGAGGTCGCCGAGGACTACAAGACGTGCCTGCCGATCCTGGGTACCGACGGTTCGCTCGCGTTCACCGGCAAGACCCTGTCCGGCAAGGGACACGTTCACGCCAAGCCCGGCACCACCGTCATGCCCGGCGCGGACGGCGAAACGCTCGAGCTCAAGGCGCAGAATCTGGCCGGTTACATCGACACGAAGAGCGGACGGACGGTGGCGTACGCGGTCATGGT
Source organism: Smaragdicoccus niigatensis DSM 44881 = NBRC 103563 (assembly GCF_000380645.1). Lineage (GTDB taxonomy): Bacteria > Actinomycetota > Actinomycetes > Mycobacteriales > Mycobacteriaceae > Smaragdicoccus > Smaragdicoccus niigatensis. The sequence goes on along the minus strand of NZ_AQXZ01000019.1, from coordinate 221,680 downwards.
CAACAACGCCGGAAAGATCACCGACCTGTCGAAGGACGTCGGGGCGGTGTTCGAGGACGAGGGTGAGATCTCGAGCCTCATCTACGAGCAGTTTTAACAGGGGTTTCAGCACGAAGATCGACATCCTGGACACGCCGCCCGAATTCCAGGTGCCAGACGGCCTCCACGTAAGGTGGAGGAGTGGGTAACGCTTCGGTAAATGGTGCTCGTCCGAACATCGTCAGCAGGGTGTCCGCGATCAACTGGAATCGCGTCCCGGACGAGAAGGACGCAGAGGTCTGGGACCGCCTGGTCGGTAACTTCTGGCTGCCGGAAAAGGTGCCGGTGTCCAACGACATTCCGTCGTGGAACACCCTCACCGAATCCGAGAAGCAGCTCACGATGCGGGTGTTCACCGGCCTCACGATGCTCGACACGATTCAGGGCACCGTCGGCGCCGTGAGCCTCATCCCGGATGCGCTGACTCCGCACGAGGAAGCCGTCTACACGAACATCGCGTTCATGGAATCGGTGCACGCCAAGAGCTACAGTTCGATCTTCTCGACCCTGTGCTCGACCCGCGACATCGACGAGGCCTTCCGTTGGTCGGAAGAGAACCCGAACCTGCAGCGCAAGGCTGAGATCGTCCTCAACTACTACCGGGGTGACGAGCCGCTCAAGCGCAAGGTCGCCTCGACGCTGCTCGAGAGCTTCCTGTTCTACTCGGGCTTCTACCTGCCGATGTACTGGTCGTCGCGAGCGAAGCTCACGAACACCGCTGACCTGATCCGCCTCATCATTCGGGACGAGGCCGTTCACGGCTACTACATCGGTTACAAGTACCAGCGCGGCCTCGAACTCTGCACTCAGGAAGAGCGCGAGGAGCTCAAGAACTACACGTTCGACCTGCTCTTCGAGCTGTACGACAACGAGGTCGAGTACACGCAGGACCTGTACGACAGTGTCGGACTGTCCGAGGACGTCAAGAAGTTCCTGCGCTACAACGCGAACAAGGCGCTCAACAACCTCGGTTACGAGGGGCTGTTCCCGAAGGACGAGACGAACGTCAACCCGGCGATCCTCTCGGCCCTCTCGCCGAACGCCGACGAGAACCACGACTTCTTCTCCGGCTCGGGTTCGAGCTACGTCATCGGTAAGGCCGTCAACACCGAAGACGAGGACTGGGACTTCTAAGCCGTCACCAAAGTGCGCGTAACTCCGTGGCCATCGCGGAGTTGCGCGCACTTTCGCGTTAAGGAGGACCCATGAACGCCGCCCCATGGCCTGCCGCGGTCATAGATCCGCACATCCACCAGTGGAATCCGTATTCGACGCCGCGGCACATCTCGACGATGGCGAAGCTCTTCTGGCCGCTTCCTCGTGTTCCGCGAGAGATGCGTTGGATCGTCCCGCAGGCTGACCGCGAATTCATCGGCGATCCGCATCACGTCCTCAAGCCTTACGAGCCACGTGACTACGCGGCTGACGCTGTACCGGTTCCCGTGCGATCGGTCGTTCACGTCGAAGCCGGCTGGCTTGCGCATGACCATGCCGACACCGTCGGTGAGACGCGCTGGATCGCTTCGTTGCCATTTGGGCAGAAGGGCACTCCGGCCTTGGGTGCGATCGTCGTGAATGCAGATCCGCGCTGGTCAGACGTCGGATCTGTGCTCGATCAGCACCTTGCGGCGAGCCGGTTGGTGCGCGGTGTGCGGCTCAGCGGAGCGAATCATCCCGACCCTGGCGTCCGCGATTTCATCGACCACCCGCATATCCATTCCGACCCGGATTTCGTACGCGGATTCGCCGCGATCGCCGAGAGGGGACTGACCTTCGAACTGTGGGGATTCGCCCATCAGATTCGAGACATGACGGTCCTGGCGCGTGAATACCCGGAAACGACGTTCATCTTCGACCATTACGCGACTCCCGTCGGGATCTTCGGCCCACGAGGTCGGCGAACCGGAAAGACGGTGGCCGATCGCGCCGGGCTGTTGTCGCAGTGGCAGGAGGATGTCGCGGCACTCGCCGCGCTGCCCAACGTTGTGGCGAAGCATTCCGGCCTCGGGATGCCGATGCTCGGCGGTGACCCGAGCAGGCCGTTCGAAGACGGCGACCTCGCACGTGTCAGCGAGCGCTGTGCGCCGTTGATCCAGGGTCTCCATGACGCGTTCGGACCAGAACGAACGATGTGGGCGTCGAACTTTCCGATGGACAAACCGGTGCACTCGGTTGCCTTCAGCGCCCGGATGCTCACCGAGGTGCTGGGTGCCTCGGCCGACCCGCAGTTGCTCTTCCACGACGTCGCCGCACGCACGTACAAGGTCGGCGCGTAGCTGGCAACAGCGTTCCCAGGGACCTCCCAGCGGCATCTCAGGGTGACCGAATTCTGCCTCTTTACCTTTGATTGTGTAATCGATGAAAGAGCAGGCATGACCAGCCACGACGACGACCATCCGCACGAGCACGACCTCGGCCTGACGCACGACCTCAAGGTCATGACGCGTCGGCGGATGTTCATCCTGGCCGGTGGGGTGGGAGCTGCGTCGCTCGCCGCGGCGTGTGCCTCGAGCGTCACGGGCACGCCGACGTCGACCTCGGCGACTGCATCGGCCACAGCCGTGGCCGCCGGGTCAGTAGCCCAGGTACCGGCCGAGACCGCGGGACCGTATCCGGGAGACGGCTCGAACGGGCCGAACATCCTGATCCAGAACGGCGTCGTCCGGAAGGACCTTCGGAAGAGCTTCGGTGACTACACCGGCACCGCAGACGGCGTCGACATGCAATTGACGATGAAGCTCGTCGATCTCAACACCAAGGCCGCCGGAAAAGGCATGGCCGTCTACGTTTGGCACTGCACCGCGGACGGGGAGTACTCGCTTTACCGCAACGCAGCCGAGGCGAACTATCTGCGGGGAGTTCAGGTCGCCGGCGCCGACGGAACGGTCACCTTCACGTCGATCTTCCCGGGCTGCTACTCGGGTCGCTGGCCGCACATCCACTTCGAGGTCTACGACTCGCTCGAAGCCGCAGTGGTGGCCGGGTCGGATGCCCGTCTGACCTCGCAGATCGCACTGCCCGAGGACGCCTGCAAGCGGATCTACGACAACGACTCGCGGTACTCGTCGAGCATTCGGAATCTCGAGTCGACCTCGCTGTCGTCGGACAATGTGTTCGGTGACGGTTGGACCGCAGAGCTGGCGACGGCCACCGGCTCGACCTCGAAGATGAACGTCTCGCTCACGGTCGGCGTGGGGGACTAACTCCGGAACCAGGCCTCGGGCCCACCGGCAAGCGTTTTCTCCACGCGGAGCAACGTGGTCTCGCGGATGTTCGGCGGCAGAGCGTCGACAGCGAACCAGCGCACATCGGTGTTCTCGTCGTCGGCCGCATACGGATCGCCCGAGATGTACCGCGCGAGGAAGCAGATGTCGAGGAACTGAATCTCGTCGCCGTTCGTATACGTGATCTGCGGGGTGACATCGATGCACCCGACCCGGACGAGTTCGACGTCGATGCCGGTCTCTTCGCGGATCTCGCGAAGGATCCCGGCTGCCGGCTCCTCACCGGGCTCGAGGATTCCGGAGATCACCGCCCATTCGCCGAAGTCCTGGCGCAGCGTCAACAGCACGCGATTCTGGTCGTCGACCACCACTGCGCTGACCGCCGGAAGCCACAGGGGAGCGTGGCCGACCTTCTGCCGGAGATCGAGGATGAAGTCGGGCGTCGGCACGTCAGTCGTAAACCGCGCCGTTGAGGGACTCGCGCAGATCGTCGAGCATGGCACGCGCGGCGATGATGCCGTTGCCGTCCCAGATCTGGCGATCGACGGCGAACACCCGTCTGTCCTTCGCCGCGCCGAGATCGGTCCACGCGTCCGAATGCATCGTTTCCTCGGCGTTCACTTGCGCGGCGTGGTCGGCGAACATCACGTAGATGCAGTCGCCTTCAGCGAACCGCGGATCGGTCGCGTTCCCGGGGTGGGACGGTCCGCGCTGCCCCGGTGGGCGTTGCACGCCGGCGTCGATGAGGACCGATCCCGCAAACGTCTCCGTCCCGACGACGTCGATCTTGGAGGGGTCGAACTCGACCACCGAGGCCTGGGTTTGGGAGGTCACAAGGTCGTCTGACAGCCGTTGGGCTTGCCGTTCGTAGCGGTCCAGTTCGTCCCTGGCGACCGAGAGTCGACCCATGGCTCCGCCCGCCACGACGAACTGTTTCTTCCAGCCGAGCTGGCCGCCGGTGAGGACCGTCGGCGCGATCGTGTTGAGGTCACGGAGCTGGACGTTCTTGGGTAGTTGGACTCCGACGATCAGGTCCGGATGCAGGGCCTTGATCTTGTCCAGGTTGATGCCGCCGTTGGTGCCGATACTGGCGATCTTGTCGACACCCTCACCGAGGTATCGCGGCTGCGGATGCGCAAAGCCGTAGATGTCCGGTTCGGTGAGTGTCGGCGCGCCGACCACGCGCTCCCACATTCCGACCCCGCAAGCCGCGTCGAGGGTTGGGGTGTCCAGGACCACGATCCGTTTCGGGTCGCTCGGTACGACTCCGGGAACTCCGATATAGCCGATGGATCGCACGTCCCCCTGCGGCGACGGGTCGGCGGCGGTCATCGGGGCGCACACCACGCCCGGGGCGCGTTTGAGGCCGACGACACCAGCTCCGGCGACTCGGCTCGTCGACTTCGCGATCGCCGATTCGTCATTGGCGGTCGAGCAACCGGCCACCACGAGCACCGCGAGAATCGCCGTGAGAACGGATAGCGACACCCTAGCCATGGCTGCCAACGTACCGCTTCGAGAGTCGGTCACCGTCCTCGGAGACCGTTGTGTCCGCTCTTGCAATGGCGGAGAATTTGGAATTACGACATAAAGTAGGACCGCGCCCACGGAAGGCCGTTCGACGGTCTACGATGCGGAATAGCGCAAGCAATTTGGACGTCCTGTGTCCTCGGCCGAGGCGGTCGCGAGATACGGACGCGCATCCAGGAGGACTAGTGACTGCCGTAGCGCCACAGCCCACGCTCACCGCGGGCCGGCCCTACCCCCAGCGGGTGGGACCGAAGGGGTCGTATCTCTACAAGATGATCACGACCACCGATCCCAAGGTGCTCGGGATCATGTACCTGACGACATCGGTCGCGTTCTTCCTCATCGGTGGCCTCATGGCGCTGCTGATGCGTGCGGAACTCGCCCTTCCGGGACTTCAGTTCCTGTCGAACGAGCAGTTCAACCAGCTGTTCACCATGCACGGCACGGTCATGCTGCTGTTCTACGCGACGCCGATCGTCTTCGGTTTCGCGAACGTGGTGCTGCCGCTTCAGATCGGCGCGCCTGACGTGGCGTTCCCCCGTCTGAACGCCTTCAGTTACTGGTTGTACCTGTTCGGTGCGACGATGGCGACTGCCGGTTTCATTACCCCGGGTGGTGCTGCGGACTTCGGTTGGACGGCCTACACGCCGTTGACTGACGCCGTGCACTCGCCGGGTGTCGGTGCGGACCTCTGGATTCTCGGTCTGGCCGTCGGTGGTCTCGGCACCATCCTCGGTGGTGTCAACATGATCACCACCGTCATCGTGCTTCGCTGCCCGGGCATGACGATGTTCCGGATGCCGATCTTCACCTGGAACATCTTCGTCACGAGCCTACTGGTGCTGCTCGCGTTCCCGCTGCTCACCGCAGCCCTGATGGGTCTCGCGATCGACCGCAACCTCGGTGCGCACATTTACGACCCGGCGACCGGCGGTGTGCTGCTCTGGCAGCACTTGTTCTGGTACTTCGGCCACCCTGAGGTGTACATCATCGCGTTGCCGTTCTTCGGCATCGTCTCGGAGATCTTCCCGGTCTTTGCCCGCAAGCCGATCTTCGGTTACCGCACCCTCGTCTATGCAACGCTCGCTATCGCGGCGCTGTCCGTCGCGGTCTGGGCGCACCACATGTACGTCACCGGTGCGGTGCTGCTGCCGTTCTTCTCGTTCATGACGTTCCTCATCGCGGTCCCGACCGGTGTGAAGTTCTTCAACTGGATCGGCACGATGTGGAAGGGCCACCTCACCTTCGAGTCCCCGATGCTCTTCTCGGTCGGCTTCATCGTGGTGTTCCTGTTCGGAGGCTTGTCCGGCGTCATCCTGGCGAGCCCGCCGCTGGACTTCCACGTGTCGGACAGCTACTTCGTCATCGCGCACTTCCACTACGTCCTCTTCGGCACGATCGTGTTCGCGACCTACGCCGGTATCTACTTCTGGTTCCCGAAGATGACCGGTCGCATGATGGACGAGCGTCTGGGCAAGGTTCACTTCTGGCTGACGATCATCGGCTTCAACACGACCTTCCTCGTTCAGCACTGGCTGGGCAACGAAGGTATGCCGCGTCGTTACGCCGACTACCAGTCGACGGATGGCTTCACGACGTTGAACATCATCTCGACGACGGGTGCGTTCATCCTCGGGGCCTCGACGCTGCCGTTCGTGTGGAACGTCTTCAAGAGCTTCCGCTTCGGCGAGCAGGTCAAGGTCGACGACCCGTGGGGCTACGGGAACTCGCTGGAGTGGGCCACCAGCTGCCCGCCGCCGCGCCACAACTTCACTGAGCTGCCGCGTATCCGTTCGGAGCGTCCGGCGTTCGAGTTGCACTACCCGCACATGTTCGAGCGGATGCGTGCGGAGTCGCACATCGGTTGGGGTTCGGCGAAGCACACAGCCGAGCTCATGGAAGAAGTGAAGGCTTACAGCAAGTAAGACCTCGTCAAAGTGCCCCGATCCGGCGGATCGGGGCACTTTGCTGTGTGGAGGGCGTGTTTCCCTTTCTGTCCACCGATCCATCCCGGCGGCCGGTTCGCGATAAGGTGACCTCGCTGAATTCATCTGGGAGAACGGAGACCGGGCGCGTGGCTGTCACCGATACGACGGTTCTGATCACGGTCACCGGCCAGGACCGTCCCGGCGTCACCTCGGTCCTGTTGGCGGCGCTCGCACGCCACGATGTCAGCCTCCTGGACATCGAGCAGGTCGTTATCCGCGGTCAGTTGACCCTCGGTGTGCTGATCCGGTGTCACCCCAACTGCGAGGATTTGCAGGAGCAGCTCGAGCAGGCGATGGCAACGGTTGGCATGCACGTCGACGTCCAGGTCGGCGCTGAACCAGGCCAGCGCGTGCAACCGACACACGCGGTCGTCGTTCTCGGCAGCCCGGTGTCGGCGAAGGCGTTCAGTGCGATCGCGCGCAAGCTCGCCGAGCAGGGCGCAAACATCGAGACCATCCGTGGCATCGCCGACTACCCGATCACCGGACTCGAACTCCTCGTCACCGCGACGAGCAAACGCGCCGACGCGGACGAGAAGCTGCGGACTTCACTGTCCGAGGTCGCGGTTCGGGAGGGCGTCGACGTTGCCGTCGAGCGGGCCGGTCTCGCCCGTCGATCGAAGCGCCTCATCTGTTTCGATGTCGACTCGACGCTGGTCCAGGGCGAGGTCATCGAGATGCTTGCGGCGCACGCCGGCGTCGAAGAGCAGGTCAAGGAAATCACCGACGCGGCCATGCGCGGGGAGATCGACTTCGAGGAATCGTTGCACCGACGCGTCGCGACGCTCGCCGGACTCGACAAGTCGGTGATCGACGAAGTCGCCGCCAACCTCAAGCTGACCAAGGGCGCCCGCACCACGATCCGGACGCTCAAGCGTCTCGGCTTCCGCTGCGGCGTCGTGTCCGGCGGCTTCGTTCAGGTGATCGAGGGTCTCGCGCGCGAACTCGAACTCGATTTCGTGCGCGCCAACGTGCTCGAGATCGTCGACGGAAAGCTCACCGGTCGGGTCGTCGGCGAGATCATCGACCGGGCGGCGAAGGCCGAGTCGCTGCGCGAATTCGCCGCCGACGTCGGTGTCCGCATCGAGCAGACCGTGGCGGTCGGTGACGGGGCCAACGACATCGACATGCTGAACGCGGCCGGCCTGGGCATCGCATTCAATGCCAAGCCCGCGCTGCGCGAAGTCGCGGACACCGCGCTGTCTCACCCCTACCTCGATGCGGTGTTGTTCGTTCTCGGTGTCACGCGTTCGGAGGTCGAGGCGGCGGACGCGGTCGACGGACTGTTCGGAACCCGGGTTCCGCTTGACCAGTACTGACCCCGGGTTCCGTGCCCGGCACGGATTTCTGGCCAGGGGATATCGGGGTGCAGTCGATCCCGAGGATCCGGCGGACGTGCTGGCGATGCAGATGGTTCTGCACATCCCGAAGCAACGCCCAGTAGACCGATTCGACCTTCTCGCCGCCGCTGCGTCGTCCGTGGTGAGTCTGTGCCTCGACGAACGCGTCGGCGAAGGCGGGGAGTGGCACGACGACTTCGTCGCCTGGATGGACGCCCGCATCCGCAAGGTCGCGCGGCGGGCTCGCGGAGCGCAATGGGAAGCCGTCCAGGACGTTCCCGGAGTCACAGTCGAAGTCGGCGATGCGCAGGCGCGAGCCTTCGTGCCGGGCCGTGTCGTTGGGGTTGACCCTCGGGTGAAGAAAGTGCAGATCGGCGGCACCGAGCTTCCGCCCGGAACGACCCGCTCGGTGGTCTCACCCCACCCGGTGTTGTGGATCGATCCGCGACTCGAAATGACCGTTGGCAAGAGCGCCGCTCAGGTCGGGCATGCCTCGATGCTGTTGGCCGCTGCGCTGCCATTCGACACCGTCGCGCAATGGGCGGGTGCGGGCTATCCGGTCGTGGTCGCCGAGGCCGATGCGGAGCAGTGGGATCGGCTGTGCCGGGCGGTCGATGACGGTCGAGCCGTCGCGGTGCACGACGCTGGATTCACGGAAGTGGCCCCTGGTGCGCGAACGGTCATCGCCCAATGGGATCAGACGCAGTGGGATCAGTCGGAGTGGGACCAGACTCACCGGGGCCAAGCGTGAATCGCCGCTGAATGTGCGCAAGTATGGGATTCGTGGCTACGAACCCTGACCTCCTGATCGACTTCACGGACGTCGTCGTCCGCCGATCCGGGACGACGTTGGTCGGGCCGGTCAGCTGGCAGGTCCAGGCCGAAGAGAAATGGGTCATTCTCGGCCCGAACGGTGCCGGCAAAACGACCCTCATGCGCATCGCGGCCGCGGAACTGCACCCGACGTCGGGCACTGCCTCAATCCTCGGGGAGACCATGGGTCGCGTCGACATCACCGAGTTGAAGCCGCGGATCGGTCTGTCGTCGGCGGCGGTAGCGACCCGGGTCCCGCACGACGAGCGGGTGGCCGACCTGGTGATGTCGGCGAGCTACGGCGTCCTGGGTCGTTGGCGGGAGCGCTACGACGCGATCGACAATCGGCGCGCCATGGCGATGCTGTCGAACTTCGGTGCCGAACACCTCGCTGGGCGCGTGTACGGAACCCTGTCCGAGGGTGAGCGCAAGCGCGTGCTCATCGCCCGCGCCCTCATGACCGACCCCGAACTGCTGCTTCTCGATGAGCCGGCTGCGGGGTTGGACCTCGGTGGACGTGAGGAGCTCGTCGCTCGGCTCGCGGATCTGGCGGAGGACCCCGATTCGCCAGGCGCCGTGCTCGTGACGCACCACGTCGAGGAGATTCCGCCGGGCTTCACACACGCGCTCATCCTGCGCGATGGCGAGGTCGTGGCCCACGGACCGATGGACAAGGTCGTCAGCAGCGAGAATCTCAGCGAGGCGTTCCAGCAGGCTATCGTCGTGGAATCGACGTCCGACGGCCGCTTCTTCGCGCGTCGGGATCGCTCCATGGCTTACATAGGACCGCAATGACCGAGATTCCCGTGCCCAAGCACTCCTCGACGATTCTTCTCGTGCGGGAGGGCGAGCGGGGGATTGAAGTGTTCGTTCAGCGCCGGGCGTCCACGATGGCCTTCGCCGCGGGGATGACGGTGTTCCCCGGCGGCGGCATGTCCGACTCGGACCTCGACGAGGGTGTTCGGTGGATCGGTCCGGACGCCGCGTGGTGGGCGGGCCAGTTCGGGACGGACGAGAGTCTGGCCAGGGGGCTCGTCGTGACGGCGATCCGCGAAACGTTCGAAGAGTGCGGCGTGCTCCTCGCCGGCGCCGACGCCGAGACGGTCGCCGACCCCTCGCAGTTCCTCGCTGCGCGTGCCGAGTTGGCTGCCGGAACGCTCTCGATGGCGGAATTCCTGCAGGCGGAAAACCTCTTCCTGCGCGCGGACCTGCTGCGCCCGTGGTCGAACTGGATCACGCCCGTCGGGCAACCGCGCCGGTATGACGTGCGGTTCTTCGTCGCTGAACTGCCGGCGAATCAGGCTGCCGACGGCAAGACGACCGAGGCCGCCGAGACGGGTTGGTACACACCGGCCGGGCTTCTCGAGATCTGGAAGGCCGGGCAGGCCATCCTCATGCCGCCGACCTGGGCCCAGATCGTCGACCTCGCGGAGTTCGGCCTCATCGCGGAAGTTCTCGAAGCCGAGCGCATCATCACCGCGATCGAACCGCGGCCTGGCCACGGTGCGCTCGACTTCCCGAATGCGGCGGACTACCTCGAAGTGGTTGGCAACTTCCGTGCCTAGGGCGAGCGGAGCGACGGGGAATTCGGCGGAGTTCGTGTCGGTCGAGGTGACCGGCGACGGGATCGCAACGCTGCGCCTCGACAACGCTCCACTGAACCTGCTGACCGTGTCGGCGCGCGCCGAACTCGCGAATGCGGTACACGACCTGGCCGCCGACCCGGCGGTTCGCGCGGTCGTGCTGTACGGCGGTGACAAGGTGTTCTCCGCCGGCGACGATGCGCGTGAGCTTCTCGATCTCGACGCTGCGCAGGCGGGTCGATTCGCTGCTTCGGTGCAGAATCTGTTCGATGCGGTGGCGCAGCTGCCGAAGCCCGTTGTCGCGGCCATCAGTGGTTACGCGATCAGCAGCGGTGCGGGACTCGCGTTGTGCGCCGACTGGCGAATCATCGGGGACAACGTCAAGCTCGCCTTCGGTGAGGTCCATCAGGGCGGGATTCCCATCGGTGGGACATTGGAGCGCCTCATGTTCTTGGTAGGCGAGAGCAACGTGCGCGACCTCGTGTTCTCCGGCCGCTTCGTCGAGCCGGACGAGGCGAAGGCGCTGCGTCTCGTGGACGAGGTCGTGGCTCCCGACGATGTGTACACCGCAGCCATGGCGTGGGCGATGCGGATGCGGCACGCCCCCAGTGCGGCGGTCGGTGCCGTCAAGCGGGTGCTCTCGGCGGAAACCGTAGAGGATCAAGAGTTCTCCGATCTCGCGTCGACAGCCGAACGGCGGCAGTTGCTGGAAGCGTTCCTGGCGAGTGGTCCGGTGGCCGCCCGCGGTTAGGTACGCCATGTCCCATACAGGTAGTCTGCTGGGCATGACTTCGAGCCACGAGCCGGTTCGCCGCCTGTCGCTGGTACCGGATACCGAAGACCCGGCCCCGAACCCGCACGCCACCGCGGAAGAAGTGGCCGCGGCATTGGAAGACACCAAGCTCGCGCAGGTGCTCTACCACGACTGGGAAGCCGAGACGTACGACGACAAGTGGTCGATCTCGTACGACGATCGGTGCATCGATTACGCACGCGGTCGCTTTGACGCGGTCGCCGGTAAGCAGCACCTTCCGTACGGTCGTGCGCTCGAGCTCGGCTGTGGCACGGGCTTCTTCCTGCTCAACCTCATGCAGGCCGGCGTTGCCGAGAAGGGCTCGGTTACCGACCTTTCTCCGGGCATGGTCAAGGTGGCCTTGCGGAACGCTGCGAACCTCGGCCTCGACGTTGACGGTCGCGTCGCGGACGCGGAGGGAATTCCCTACGAGGACAACACCTTCGACCTCGTCGTCGGACACGCGGTACTGCACCACATCCCGGACGTCGAGCAGGCGCTGCGCGAGGTTCTGCGCGTCCTCAAGCCAGGCGGACGCTTCGTGTTCGCCGGTGAGCCGTCGACTGTCGGCAACTTCTACGCGCGCTGGCTCAGTCGGGTGACGTGGGAAGCCACGACGAATGTCACCAAGGTTCCCTTCCTCAACGGCTGGCGTCGTCCCCAGGCCGAACTCGACGAGTCGTCGCGCGCGGCTGCGCTCGAAGCCGTTGTCGACCTGCACACGTTCTCGCCGGCCGACCTCGAGCGCATCGCGACCGCAGCCGGCGCCGCCGGTGTGCACGCGCACTCGGAGGAGTTCGCCGCGGCCATGCTCGGTTGGCCGGTCCGGACCTTCCAGGCTGCGGTCCCGGCCGAGAAGCTGGGCTGGGGCTGGGCGAAGTTCGCATTCGGTGGCTGGCGCACGCTCACCTGGGTGGACGAGAAGATCCTCCGTCACGTCGTGCCGCGCGGGTTCTTCTACAACGTGCTGATCACCGGAGTGAAGCCCTCCTGACGTACCAGTTTTCCCTTGACGATGTCGCCTTCCTGACCAGCGAGCCTGGCAGGGAGGCGCTCGCATTTGCGCGCACCTTGAATCTTGCCGGTTTCGCCGGGTTGGAAACCGCGCGCAAGAGGTTCGGCGATCGCACGGGCGCGATCCTCGAAACCGTCTCGCTCCGCGGGAAGGCAGCCGGAAAGATCGACGGCGCCGAGAACTGGCTCTTCACCGCGGATGCGCTCCAGCAGGCGACGGCCTCGATCGTCGCGAAGCATCGAGCCGAGCGCCTGCGCGGTCGCACCATTCACGACGTCACTTGCTCGATCGGCACGGAAGTCGCGCATCACGTGGGCCGGGCAATCGGGAGCGATCTCGACGAAGTCCGTCTGCGGATGGCTCAGAACAATGTGCCGAACGTGCTGTTCGCACGTGCCGATGCTTTGCGTCCCTGCTCGCGGGATGCGGTCGTGCTGGTGGACCCAGGACGCCGAACCGGTGGCAAACGGGTCTTCGACCCGGAGGCGCTCGAACCGCCACTCAGCGCTGTGCGTGAGGTCTACCGAGGCCGCGACATCGCGATCAAGAGCGCCCCCGGGATCGATTACGACAGCCTCGAGTGGGACGGTGAGGTCGAGATCGTCTCCCTCGACGGCGGGGTGCGTGAGGCGTGCCTGTGGTCGGCGGGACTGGCCACCGCCGGGCGCCGCGCGACCGTGCTGACCAGTTCCGGTGGGGTCCTGACCGTGACCGATGCCGAACCCGATGACATTCCCGAGCGCGAACCAGGAGAGTGGATCATCAACCCGGACGGCGCGATCGTTCGCGCTGGTCTGGTGCGTCACTACGCGGCGCGGCACGGGCTGTGGCAACTCGATCCAAGGATCGCCTACCTGACCGGCGACCGAGTACCGCCCGGCGTTCGCGGATTTCGGATCGTCAGTCGAACGTCGTTCAACGAGAAGGTCCTTCGACAGGATCTGCAGCGGCTCGGATGTGGCGCGCTCGAAATCCTGGTGCGCGGAGTCGACGTCGATCCCGATGCGCTGCGCAAGCGACTCAAACTGCGGGGCGGAGCCGCGTTCAGCCTCGTCATCACCCGGATCGGCCGCGATGCGACGGTGTTCATCTGCGAAGCAGGAAGCGCCAGTCCCTGAGGTGAGTAGGCTGAAAAGCATCTCGGCAACGAATTCGCGGTAGGGGCAGGCAGTGACGGCTGATTCCCTAAGCCTGGTGTGGGCTGCCGTCGGGGCTGTTCTCGTTTTCTTCGCGGGTCTCGCGGTCTTCTGGGCGTGGTCGCTCGACAAGCGACGCCGTTACCTGCTTCTGATGTTCGGCGGCGCCATGACCTATGCCGTGGGCCTGGCCGTGGCGTTCGGAGACTTTCTCCCGGGCGCGGTGCCCGATGAAGTGGTCGCCGGCTTCTGCATGATCGCTGGTGCGATCCTGTCGATGGAGGCCTTCGCGCGGCGCGCGGGAAGCACCCTCGGCCGCGGGTTCGTCCTGGGCGTCGTTGTCGTGGCGGTCGTGGGCGAGGTGTGGTTCTCAGCAATCCGGCCGGATGCCGTCGGGCGGGTCCGCGTCGAGGACTACGTCACCGCTGCGGTGTCGATTCGGTCGGTTCTCCGGGGGCGCCTCCTTACCAATGGGCGCCGCGGCGATCCGGTGCTGTTCTTCTTCCTGATCGGATTGGCCGCCTGGTGCCTGACGCGGACCTGGTTCGGCGTCTCCGCGGCAGCACTCACTGCGGGCGCACGCTTCGGCACGAACATCTTCGTGACACCCGTGTACGTAATCTTCGCGGTCCTTCTGGTGCCCGCGACCGTGACGACGGTGTGGCAGGAGGTCGCCGGGGTGATCGACGTCCTGCGCACCGAACGCGACACGGATCTTTTGACCGGGGTGCTGAATCGGCGTGGTTTCCTCGCGGAAGCACAACGGATGATCGATGACCCGCGGCTGGCTCCGGTCGCGATGATCGTGTGCGATGTGGACCGTTTCAAGCAGATCAACGACCGTTTCGGGCATCGGGCGGGAGACGAGGTACTGCAGGAATTCGGCCGCTTGCTCCGGGAATCGGCGCGCAATATCGACCTCGTCGGTCGGCTCGGTGGTGAGGAGTTCGCGATCCTGCTGGCCACGTCCGAAGGCGGCGACGGGTTCGAATTCGCCGAGCGGGTGCGTATTCGATTGTCGTCGGAGGCGTTTGCCTTCCTGCCCTCGTCGCAGCAGGTCACCGCGAGCTTCGGAGTGGCCGGCGCTGGTACCGGCATGCTGGATCTGGAGACGCTCCTGCACGAAGCGGATCGCCGAATGTATCGCGCGAAGGCCGCGGGCCGGGATCAATCGTGGCCCGCCTATAGATCTGAATCGTCCTGAAATATCGTTGGTTCAACTTTTGACAACTCGACCAGGGGGATCTGTGAACGAGCCCAAGGTTCTGTTCGTCGCCTTCGATGCCTGCGACGCCGGACTCATTCAGGAACTGGCCCGTGACGGCCACTGCCCGAACCTCGCCAAACTGCTCGTCGAGGGCGCGGTCGTCGACACCGTGGCGCCGTACGGCACGTACGTCGGAGCCTCGTGGATGACGATCTCCACGGGCGCGGACGTCGGCACGCACCGGTACTGGAACTGGGTGGAGGTCGATCCCGACACGTACAAGCTGCGTCAGACGACACCGCGCGAGAGCCGTCGTGCGCCGTTCTGGCAGCACGTGTCGGACTCGGGCCGGCGCGTCTGCGCGTTCGACGTTCCGCACGCCGACATCCCCAAGGAGCTGAACGGCCTGCTCCTCAAGGAGTGGGGCTGCCACGATCGGCACTTCGGCACCGAGTCCTACCCGGCGGCGCTGCTCGACGAAATCAACGCGATCGCGGGCCCCCATCCGATCGGGTGCCAGTCCGGACCGCATGGTGCCGAGCAGTTCGCGCCCTGCGATTCGACGCACCGCGCGGGCATTCATCGGACTCTCGATGAGAACAAGCAACTCCTGACGCAGCTGCTCGACGGGGTCGAGGCAAAGCGAAAGGCTTCCCTGTCGCTGCTCGACCGCGAACCGTGGGACCTGTTCATGACGGTCCTCGGCGAGAGCCACTGTGTCGGCCACCAGATGTGGCACCTGCACGACGCCGGCCATCCGCGCCACGATGCCGATGTTCGCGCCGCGATCGGCGACCCGGTGGTCCAGGTCTACTCGCGACTCGATGCTTCGCTCGGGGAGCACCTCGCCCGCGCCGGCGAGGACACGACCGTGTGGCTGCAGTTCAACCACGGCATGGGCCCGCACTACGACGGTGAGCACCTTCTCGACACCGTGCTTCTCCGGATCGACGAGGCCTCTCGAGGGCCGCGAAGTGTTGTCGCGCAGGCTCGAGCGGCCGTGCAGAGCCGCATCGAGGGACTGATCGCCGCGGCCTACCGCCGGTTCCTGAACTGGAACCCGCGTCCGGCACCGCGACCGGATCGCCGGTTCTTCCAGATTCCGGGGAACACCGCTGTCGGCGCGATCCGGCTCAGTGTCGTGGGACGCGAGAGCCAAGGGCTCGTCGAGCCCGGGGCGCATTACGACGCTGTGTGCGAGGAGATCAAGCGCGCACTTCTGGACCTGCGGAACGTCGAGACCGGTCGTCCGGCCGTGCACGCCGTCATTCGCTCCGAAAGCGTCCTGGAACGGTCACTCGACGACGGATTGCCCGACCTGTTCGTCGAGTGGAATCGGGAGGCGCCGATCTCGCGCGTCGCGTCGCCGCTGATCGGCGAGGTCAGCATCCGGTACCTCAAGCACCGCACGGGCGACCACAACGATCGAGGCCTGGCCATCGTGAAGGGACCGGGTATCCGTCCGGGACGCCGCACGGAGCCGATGTCGCTGGTCGACGTGGCGCCGACGTTGTGCGCGATTGTCGGTGCGCCGCTGACGGCGACCGACGGCGTCGTCCACCCGGACCTTCTGACCGAAGTCGAACGCTAGACGCCGACGACGACCTTCCCGTCGATCACCTGCGTCGAATAGCAGGTGACGGCGGGAATCTCGGGCGTCGTGCACTCGCCCGTGTCCAACGAGAACGCGTATTGGTGCAACGGGCACACCACGACCTTCTGGTCGTACTGGCCGTCGGTCAGGGGACCGGCCATGTGCGGGCAGATCGCGTTGAGCGCGCGGACCGAATCGTCGGCCATGCGGAACAGTGCGACCTGAGCGCCGTCGACGACGAAGGTCCGGGGTTCGCCGGGGACGAGCTCGTCCAAGCCACAAACAGGGATCATCGAACCGGCACCATCGGTAGTGGGAGCAGGGGGAGCGAGGACGAGAACTGGCCCACCGAGCGCGGGGCCGCGGCGTCGGTCGCCCACGGGTCGCGGTAGCCGTCGACCGAGTTCTGCATACGCTCTTCGAGACCGGCGCAGATGCCGTCCTCGTCGCGCACGAGAACGCGCTGAAGTTCCTCGAGACCGATGCGCGGAACCCAGTCGTACGTCCGCTCGAGCCACCTGGCGTTCTCGCGGTAGTACTGGATGAATCGACTGGCGAGAACGAGTACTTCCTCGCCCGAATCGGCCGTCGCGAACACGTCACCCTTACGGATGTGTGCGCCGGCTGCGCCACCGATGTAGATCTCCCACTTGCCGTCACCGATCGAGACGACACCGAAGTCCTTGCACAAGGCCTCGGAGCAGTTTCGCGGGCAGCCGGCCACGGCGAGCTTGAGCTTGGCCGGGGTTTCAAGGCCCTGGAAGCGCTGCTCGATCGCGATGCCGAGGTTCGTCGAATCGCCGAGTCCGTAGCGACAGAACTCGCTACCCACGCAGGTCTTGACCGTGCGGAAGCTCTTGCCATACGCGAAGCCCGACGGCATGCCGAGGTCCTGCCACACCTTCGGCAGGTCTTCCTTCTTCACGCCGAGAAGGTCGATGCGCTGACCACCCGTGACCTTGACCATCGGTACCGCGTACTTGTCCGCGACGTCGGCGATCTTGCGCAGTTGATCGGGTGTGGTCACGCCGCCCTGCATCTGCGGGACGACGGAGAACGTGCCGTCCTTCTGGATGTTGGCGTGCACGCGGTCGTTGATGAACAGGGCGCCACGTTCGTCAACCCAGTCCGGACCCCACACCACGCGCAGCAGCGACGCCAGCGGCATCTTCGTGTTGGCGTCTTCGCCGTTGGGGGCGAACGCCGCGACGACTTCGGAAACCGAACGCAGTCCACGCTCGCGAACCGCGGCGATGAGTTCGGGCTTGGACATCGGAATCGACGGGACGTACCAGTCGGCCGACGGGTCATCGGCGAGGGCGCCGCCAAGTGCGCACGCGATAATGTCCTTGACCATGCCCTTGCAGGAACCGCAGCCCTTGCCGGCGCGGGTACGGGCGACGACATCGGACAGGGTGTGCGCGCCCGAGTGCACGCATTCGGTGATCGTGCCCTTGCTGACCCCGTTGCAGTTGCAGATCTGTGCGTCGTTGGGCAGATCGGCGACCGATGAGGCGGGCACTGAGGGACCCAGATCGAACAGCAGGCTGATGCGTTCCTTGGGCAGGTCGATCTGATTCTCGAAGGCCTGCTGCAGCGAACCGGCCTTGCTGATGTCGCCGAGGAGCATCGCGCCGATGAGCTTGTCGTCGCGCACGACGATGCTCTTGTAGACGCCGCTGCTCGGTTCGTAGAACTGAACGAACTCGTCGTCCTCGTGCTCGGGACCCTTGACGCCCATGGCGGCGACGTCGATGCCGGCGACCTTGAGCTTCGTCATCTTGACCGAGCCGTGGTAGGCCGCATGCGGTTTCGCGCCCGTCAGGTAGTCCGCGAGGACCACCGACTGCTCCCACACCGGGGCGACGAGGCCAAAGGTCTCGCCGCGGTGCTCACAGCACTCGCCAACCGCGTAGATGCTGCTCTCGTCCTCGCACCGCATCTGGTCGTCGACGATGACGCCGCGCTCGACGACGAGTCCGGCCGACTGCGCGAAGCTCGTGCTGGGACGGATGCCTGCGGCGACGACGACCATGTCGGCGGCGAGCCGGCCGCCGTCGGCGAACTCGACGCCCGAAATGTGCCCGTTCTCATCGCGATGGACGGTGGTCGTGCGCTTGCCGGTGTGGACGCCGATGCCGAGTTTCTCCATCTCGGTCCGCAGCACCTTGCCGCCGCGTTCGTCGAGCTGCTGGTTCATCAGGT
Source organism: Smaragdicoccus niigatensis DSM 44881 = NBRC 103563 (assembly GCF_000380645.1). Lineage (GTDB taxonomy): Bacteria > Actinomycetota > Actinomycetes > Mycobacteriales > Mycobacteriaceae > Smaragdicoccus > Smaragdicoccus niigatensis. The sequence goes on along the minus strand of NZ_AQXZ01000019.1, from coordinate 203,213 downwards.
GGGTCGGGGAGTGCACGACGTTGACCGTCAGGCCCTGTGTGCGCAGGCCGTAGGCGGCTTCGAGTCCGAGCAGGCCGCCGCCGATGACGACCGCGTTGACCGAGCCCTCGCCGGGGACGGATGCTTCTGCCATCTGCAGCATGCCGTTGGTGTCGGCGATGTTCCGGAAGCCGAAGACCCCGCGGCCCAGGCGGCCGTCGGATTCGCGCAGGCCGTCGATGTTGGGGAAGAAGCTCGTGCTTCCGGTCGCGATGATGAGGATGTCGTAGGGGACCTCGCGGCCGCTTTCGCACGTCACGACCTTGGCGAAGCGGTCCAGACGGATGGCGCGGTCGCCGGCGTACAGCTTGACGCCGTTTTCGGTGTACCAGCTCATCGGGTTGAGGACGACGTCCTCGTCATCGAGGCTCGCGTGGCCGGCGAGGACGTGGCTGAGCATGATGCGGTTGTAGTTGCCGTACGGCTCGTCGCCGATCATCGTGATGTCGAACTGTTCGGCGCCACCGCGAGCGAGGATCTCCTCGACCGTGCGGGCGCCAGCCATCCCGTTTCCGACGACGAGCAACCGCTGCTTAGCTCTTGTGTCGCTCGTCATACGTCGAGCGTCCAAGGGCCGGGTGACGCGGCTGCGTCGCACGTGTTACGGCGGGGTTAGGAACCGCTCTTTATGTTTCAGGGTGCGAACGTGAACAGTTCGCCGATGATCGTCACCACGACGACCTGTTTGTCGGGTCCGATCGACGTCGCGAGGGTCGTGCCGGTGGCGCCGGGTAGCGCGTCGTGGTCGACGGTCTTGCCTGACGTCACGTCAAAGGTCACCAGCGCCAGGCCCGTGTCGCCATCGCGCGCGACGATGTAACCGGTGCCGCCGGCGGCGAGCACCGGGGCTCCGCGTAGTTCGACATCCTTGCGTTCCCACGCGACCTCGGCACTCTTGCCGGCATCGCGGATCGCGACGAGGTGGCCCTCCGACCCGCCGGGAACGATCAGGCCGTCCTGGAGCGAAAGGCCGTACTGCGGAATGAATCCGAGATCGTGCGACCACTTCGTCGAACCCGTTGCGGCGTCCAAAGCCCGCAGCTTTCCGGAGTTGTCGGCGACGTACACGGTCTTGCCGTCGGGGGAGATGACCGGGCTGACGGCGGTGCCCTTCGACAGCACCGGAACCGACCATTCCTGCTTGAGGCCGGGCTTGTCGCCGCTCGTGTACTTGAGCGAGACGACCGACGCCTCGGGTGTATTCGGCCGCCAGAACGTCACGATGACTCGGCCGGTCGGGAGATCGATCGCGGGAACCGTCGAGGTCAGGCACCACTTGCCGCCACTGATGCAGGAATCGAGGCCAACGGTGGGCGACATTTCCGGGACGTCTGGTGTCTTGGAGTAGTTGAGGTCGCCGGCAAGCTTCAGCGACGGCACGAACCGCGTGCCGTTGTATCTGTTGAGAACGCTGATTTCGCCCAGTTGGGTGACCACCAGCAGGTGGCCGTCCGGCGTGAACTGCGATCCGACGGGAGAACCCGTGAGCTCGGTCCGCCACCGGGCCGGACCGTAGTCGGCGAAGGACAGGACTGCGCCGTCGTCGCCCACGTAGATGTTGTTGGCCGCATCGGAGATGGGTCGGCTGGCGAAAGACGCTGGGCTGATCTTGTTGCAGAACTTCTTGCGCCCCGACTCGATCTGGAACGCGAACACATTGCAGCCGGCTTTGGTGCGGGCTGTCGTGTAGATCAATCCTTCGGGTGCGATCGCAAGGCCGGAAGCGACGGGCGCACCGATCGGACGCGACCACGCGAACTTGAGCGCGCGCGACCCCTCGATCGATGAATTCGCCGAGTTGTGGGCATCGCCATGCGAGCCGGCGAAGGCGGCGTCGCCGAGTTGGTTGTCGTAGCCCGGGCCGGAGCTGCAGGCCGCGAGAGTCATGGTTCCGGCGATCGCGAATGTCGCCATGCGTCGTCCCCAGGTCACTTCTTCGAGACTAGTGGTTCGAGCACAGCGGGCGCCGGAGGGACATGCAGGACGCCGCGGAAGGAGGACCGCGGGAGCATCGCAGCGAGGGACGAGCGAGGAGCGGAGCGCAGGACGGTCCGCGCATCGAGCACAGTGGGACACTCTGTACCCTTCATGCAATGACGACGATGTGGGGTGTTCCGCTACGGAAGCGTTGGAGCGGATCGCGCCGACGCGACCCTGAGCAGGCCAAATTCCTGACGATGGCGTCGCTGCGCTGGGTGATTCGGAACAAGGCGTACTCGCGTTGGTACCTCGTTCGATACTGGCGTCTGCTGAAGTTCCGGCTGGCCAACCCGCACATCGTGCTCAAGGGAATGTTGTTCCTGGGCAAGGGTGTTGAGCTGCACTGCACCCCCGAACTCGGTCGCATGGAGATCGGTCGGTGGGTGCACATCGGCGACGGCAACGCCATCCGGTGCCACGAAGGGTCGCTGCGTCTGGGCGACAAGGTCGTATTCGGGAAGGACAGCGTCGTCAACGCCTACCTCGATATCGAGATCGGTGGTTCGACCCTCGTCGCGGACTGGAGCTACATCGTCGACTTCGACCACATCGTCGACAACATCGACCTGCCCATCAAGGACCAGGGCATCATCAAATCGCCGGTCCGCATCGGACCGGACTGCTGGATTTCGACGAAGGTGACCGTCACCCGCGGCACACGCGTCGGGCGAGGTTGTGTCCTCGGGGCGCACGCGGTCGTCCGCGGCGAGATCCCGGACTACTCGATCGCGGTCGGTGCGCCGGCTCGCGTGGTGAAGAACCGCAAGGAATCCTGGGAAGCCGGTGCGGAAGAGCGCGCTAAGTACATCGCGGCGCTGGAGGACATCGAGCGCAAGAAGGCGGGCCTCCCGAACCAGGGCGAGTAGCCGCTCAGCCTTCTCGGTACGCGGTGACCTTGAGGTCGGTGAAAAAGAGCTCGGCATTGTCGCCGCGAATCCCGATAGCACCGCGTCCGCGGAGCGGCGCGCATCCGGTGCCGTGGTCGATGGCCTCCAGAACCGTGCCGTTGCGGTTCGCGGTGATTCGGACGCTGCCGTCGTCTTGGTCGGCGACGGTCACGGAGATGTCCTGCCACTGCCCGAACGGGATGGGCGGCGCGAGCGTTTCCGGTGTTAGGTCGTAATAGGTTCCACCGTTGGATTTCCCGCCGGCGCACTTCTTCTTGATGACTATCCGCCCGTCGCGCCGATCCACCGACACCGCGTAGAGCTCGCGTTCGGATCGATAACGTACCCAGACATGCGCGCCGTCGTAGGTTTCGGCGGGCATCGCTTTGCTGGAGACGAACCGAGCGACCTTGAGACGCAACGAGATTGCGATGTCGCCGAAGTCGTCCCGCACCGAGTACATCCGGAATACCGCGGAGTGGTTGCCGGGCGGCTGCGACGCCGCGTCGGGCACCCCGGTCCACCCGGACCCGGCTGTGCGGTAGAGAGTTCCGCTGTTGAGTAGCCAGTTTCCGCCGCGTGGGGGCCCGAATTCCGAGGCGACCAAGCCGTCCGGTCCGTCGAACGAGTCGGCCAGGAGCACGCGATCACGGTAGTGGACGATCAATACCCCGACGACCAAAAGGGTCGTTGCTGCGATCACCGCAGCAACGACCCTTATTGGGCGAAGTGAGACCACACTCAGGAGATTGTCATGTTTCGGATCGTCGTGGGCCTCGCCGAACTAGCCGCCTGATAAACCGCAACGCTTCCGGCCACCCGGTGGCCGCCGGTCGGTGCGTCGATCGTGGCCGAGTACACCCGCACACCGTCGACCGTCACCGAGACGGCAGTGGTCGAAACGCTGATCTGAACGCGATGCGAACTGCCGAACGCCAGGGCACCGGCCGCGACCAGGTCGTTGTCGAGCCCACGGTGGACCTGGAACTCGTCACCGCTGACCGAGACGTCGATCTGGTTTTTGGCGTCCTCGAGCAGTGCGATCAAGCCGGCTGAGCTGGTGGAATCGGGCTGGAACCCGCCGATGTCGGCGGTCACCGTGTAGGTGCACCACATCGCGGTCGCGACCGGAGCGAAGACGTAGCGCTGGTAGTTGGCGCGACTCTTGAACTCGATCGTGCCGTCGGCACCTGGCACCGCGATCGCGGTATCGGTGTCCTGCGCGGTCGCCCATTTGACCCGATTCGGTCCCACGAGCGGGTGGAGTCCGCGTGGGTCGATTCCGCTCGCCTCCAGCAGCCGGTCCGTCAGCACTGCTGGTGTCACATCGCTGGTGATGTCCATCCGTGCGACATCACCGGACGCCAGGTTCGCCAGCGTCGTGGTCCGCGCGACACCGCCGGCGTCGAGCAGCGACGCCCGGAACATCGGCGCCAGAACTCCAGGAAGAAGACTCGTGCCGTCGGGGTCGGTTCGGTTGGCCGAGAACGGATACGCGAACAATGTGGGCTCACCCAGACCGTGCCGCGCGATCTCGTCCTTGCTCTCTTTGAGGTCGGTGGTGACGCGGTCGCGCCATTCCTCGACGGTTTCCTTGCGGTTCTTGCTGTCGAGCCACATGAGACTGGTCAAGAACGGCGCGGTTGTGCCTTTGCTGTCGACGGGGACCTCGAGGTGTCCCAGGTGCGTGTGCGACTCGATGTCCCAGCGGCCGGAGGAGTGGAGTTCTTCGATCTGCTCCCAGGTCATGTAGTACGGCTCGTGGGTTCCCACGAAGCCGGTGATGACGAAGGAGATCGCACGCATGTTGTGCGACGCCAGAATCGGGTCGGCATACTTCCACACACCGCGCGTTCCGTCATCGAACGTGATCATGACGCTGTGCGCCGGAAGCGGTTTGCCATCGAGCCAGTCGAGCAGTTGCCCAGCCGAGATCGTCGTCCAGCCGGCGTCGGCGAGCAGCTTCATCTGGGTCGCGAAGGCCTCGGGCGTGGTCTGATACTGACCCTTCTCGTACCCGATGTCGTGGTACGTGAGAATCAGCGGCCCGGACTGCGTGCTCGTCGGAGCCGCCACGAGCTTGTCCACCAGGGCGCTGTCGATGTCGTTGGCGTCGATCGTGGTGACCTGCTCGTTCGACATCGCGGCCATCTTCGTTTGACCGGTCGACCACTGCCACACGGCTGGACCGAGCAGATACGCCAGGACCAGCAGGACGATGACAGCGGTGATCAACGGCGACGCGACACGTCGCGATTGGCGAACCGCAGCGTGCTTGCCCTGGCCGGTACCAGTCGGTGAAACATTCGGCGGAGTCATCGAGTGCCCCATTTCGAGTCGCGGATCGTGAGCATCGCGTAGGGGAGTTGGACCACGAGAACGATCGTGTAGAACAGCGTGAAGAACATGCCGAGGTACCACCGCGGCTCGCGCTGGTGAGCTCGGTAGTACAGGCCGTAGAGCAGCGCGATCGTCGCGACTCCACCCAGGTACCAGATCGGGAATTCGTGCAGGAAGTACGGCTGCACGACGAACGCGCGGAACACGATCTGCGGCGCCGCGAGCGGCAGGATCACGCCGACGAAGAACATCGCGATCATCACCGGGTGCTTGTGCCACATGGCGCGCGCGGCCCGCAGGGACTCGCGCATCCAGCTCTTCTTCCAGCGCAACTGCTGCTTGAGCAGTTGTTTCATGCGCTCGGGGACGTTCGTGTACGCCTGCGCGTCCGGCGCGTAGACGACCTTCCAGTTTCGGAGCAGGAAGTTGGTGAGGCTGCGGTCGTCGCCGTAAGTGCTCGGGGTGCCGAAGAACGTCTGGCCCAGCCAGTCGTCGAGGATCGGCTCGAGCGCCGTGCGGCGGTATCCCGAGAAGCAGCCGGAGCAGCAGCCCACCGCGTCGAAGAGGGACTCGGCAGACTTGTGCACGCGGAACGCGATGAAGTACTGCATCGCCTGCATGCGCGTGAGGATGTTGACCGACTTGTTCGCGACGTCGGTGTGGCCGGCGACCGCACCGACCTCCGGGTCCGCGAAATGCCGGATCAGGGCGCTGATCGCGTCCGGTTCGATCTGGGAGTCAGAGTCGATGAAGACACAGATCTCGCCCTCGTCCGCACGTAGCGCGGCAAGGCCGGTGCCAATCGCGTGTCGCTTGCCTTGGTTGACCGGAGGCGCGATCACCAGCAGTCGCTCGTCGTCGAGTTCGGACTCCGTGCGCCGGATGATGGCGAGGGTGTCGTCCGTCGACTTGTCGTCGACGACGACGACCCGCAGCTTGTCGTGCGGGTAATCCGCAGCGAGACAGGCCTTCATCGTTCGCGCGATGTCCGGCTCGTTGTAGGCCGGCACGATGATCGCCACGGTCGGCTGATAGGTCACCTGGACCAGGTCTTCGGTGTCGTTCCGACGTTTGAGCGCGCGGAGGTAGACGCGCGCGAATCCGAAGCGGGCCAGGATGAACGTCGTGACCGCGATGCTGTACGCCGCGAACACCGGCTCGGTGATCAGGTTCGTCAAGCTGAGAACCTTGACGATGCAGATCGCGACGACCAGCGCCACGAACACTGTCCACAGGATGCGGTGCTTGTTCGCCCCTGCGGTGGGCGCGGGGGTCGGTAGGCCCGGGCGAGGAACCGGAGGCGCGGTCCGCCTCCGGGAATGGGTCAGCAAAGCCATCAGAGCGTGTGTTTCTCGGGAAGGTTCAGACGGAAGGTCGTGTCGAGGACGACGGGAGCGCTTTCGAGCCATTGGTGGTCTTCGCGTGGATGGACGGTGTGGACGACCACGACATCCCATGCGTGCGCAGCGGCGTCCGTGTGGGACAGCGACGTCAGGGTGCCGGTGGCGCGCAGCGTCAGCTCGTCGATCATCGAGTCGGTGAAGCTGACCTTTGCCCGGGATCGGGCGAGTTCCTCGATGATCTCCAGCGCCGGTGACTCGCGCAGGTCGGCGACGCCCGGCTTGTATGCGACGCCGACGATCAGGACGCGTGCGCCGGCGAGCCGCTTTCCGGCATCGCCGAGCAGCTCGCGGACCCGGTCGACGACCCGGCCCGGCCGAAGCGCGATACCGCTCATCGACGACTGGATCACCGGGGATTCGAGGCGGTGGGCCTTGAGCTGCCACAGCAGGTAGTGCGGGTCGCACGGAATGCAATGGCCGCCGACGCCGGCGCCGGGGTAGAAGGGCATGAAGCCGTACGGCTTGGTCGCCGCAGCCCCGATGACCTCCATGATGTTGACGTCGAGTTCGTGCGCGACATCGGCGAATTCGTTGGCCAGTGCGATGTTGGCGGCCCGGAAGGTGTTTTCGACGAGCTTCGTCATCTCAGCCGCGGCCGGCGACGAGACAGAATGCAGTGCGCTCGCCGTCGGGCGCAGCAGATCGAGGGCGCGAGCCAGGCACTTCGGAGTGGCGCCGCCGACGACGCGCGGCGTGGTTTCCGGTGCGTGATTGGCGACGCCCGGGTCGATCCGCTCCGGGCTGAAGGCCACGAAGATGTCCTCGCCGGGAGTGAATCCGCGCTTGCGCAGCGGCTCGATGAGCATGTCGTTGGTGCAGCCGACGTACGTCGTCGAGGTCAGGACGATCACCTGGCCCGCCGCCGCATGTTCGACCACGGCCTTGCAAGCGCTCGCCAAGGCGGTGAGATCCGGGTTGAGGTGCTTGTCGACCGGGGTCGGCACGCAGATGATCACTCCGCCCGTCGTCGCGATCGCCGCCGGGTCCGAGGTGAGCTTGAAGGTGTTCGGCTTGGTGAGACGGGTCTTGAGTCGGGTGAGGTCGCGTGGCAGAAGATCGACCTTGGCACTCTGGATCGCCGTGAGGCGCGGGGTGCTGATATCGAAGCCAACGACTTCCACACCGACGTCCGCGAAGGACAGCGCGGTCGGCAGCCCGACGTAGCCGAGCCCGACGATCGCGACGGACGATGCCTTCCGCGATCGGAGCGTCCGATGCGCGAGCCAGCTCGCGGTGGTGCCCCCAACAACCGTTTGGCTAACGCTTGTCCGATGCGGAAGTCGGGCCAACATGGCCTCTGCAACCTGCATGCTAATTCTCTCCGAAAAGTAAATGCCCAACGTGCCTGAAGTTTCTCTGTGGCACGGAAAACTGACCGAAAGTCTGTTTCGGGCCTAAGTATTCGGATAGAAATAGCCATTTACCAGGCCCAAAACGCATTCGTGGTATGGATCACACCGATGTAACGCGGGGCGTATATCCATTGAATGTCGTGCGTTCAAATGTATGAAACCGCGGCCACAGCTATTGTTTAGCAAACGAAACGCGAGAATGTCGCGCGCACTGACTAATTCGCTCGGGCATCGAAAATGACGTGAAAACCGGACGCGTTGTGCCGATTTACTGCCGAAATCGGGGACGCACTCCCGTTCGTCCGAAGAATTCGGCCTCACCGCTCTCGAATGCCGTCAATCTGCCTTTGCGGGTGCACTTTTGCACTGTTACTGATGTGAATTCTGAGACGAAAGTGAATTGGTGGTGTCAAAGTCTGCGTGAAACCACTGGCTATTTCGCCGTGCGGCCGCACGCCCGGCGGAAAGGAAAGCGTTTGATGCCTCCGCGTACACCCGGCTCGCCATTCACCCCCAAGCGGTCGAGTGGCGCCACGCGCCACCTGCGCACGGCAATCGCGACGGTGTGTGTCGGCGCATCATTGATCGCTCCCGCAATCGCTACCGCCCATGCGGACAGCGCGCCGGTCCACCGAGAGTTCACCAAGTTCAGACCCCGGCCCACGACTACCACTGCGCCGACCACTACAGCGCCCACCACCACGGCAAGCGCCCCATCGACGTTGAGCGCGTACGACAAGGCAGTCCTGGTCGATGCGCCCGCGGCGTACTGGGTGATGCGCGGCGGAGGTGGCACCGAAACAGACCAGACCGGACGCGGCCTGACCGGCGCTTACCGCGGCGGTACGCCGGCGGTCAGTACGATGCCGAACTCTGATCCGGTCGTCGTGTTCAACGGCAGTTCCCAATACCTGCAAGTGCCGTCGAAAAACGTGCTCTCCATCAGCACCACCGGAAAGTTGACGTTCGAGGCATGGATACGACCTGACGTAGCGAATTTCCCGTCGAATCTCAGCGGCTACGTGGACTGGATGGGCAAATGCGCCAACTACAGCCCAGATTGCGAGTGGGCCGCGCGGATGTACAACCAGAGCACCGACCGGCCTTCCCGCATTTCCGCCTATGCCTTCAACCCCGGCGCCGGCCTGGGTGCGGGCGCCTATTGGCAGCAATACGGCACCTCGGCGATCAAAGCCGGACAATGGCACCAGGTGGTTGGTCAGTATCAGATAGTGACTCAACCATCGGGATGCAGTGGGCCGCAGATCGGCGGCATCAACATCTGGGTCGACGGTGTGAAATGGAATATGGCGTCCCATTTGCCCACTGGGTGCATGTCGCAATATGGCATTACGCCCACGGCCGGAGGATCGGTCTTCAATATCGGCACAGTGGCGCTGGACAGCTTCTTCAAAGGCGCGATCGGAAAGGTCGCGATCTATGACTCGCTGCTCCCCGAAAGTCGAATTGCCGATCATTTCCGGGCGATGACCGGCCGTTCGCCGGCGGGCAGTTGCACCCTCAGCGGCGGGACGTGCTCGCTCGGTTAGGTCGAGTCAGACGTCCCGCTCGGGCAGTGGCCGTTCGATGATGACCGGACGGCCAAGCGGGTGCCGAACGCGGCGCTTGGCGCTCTGGTAGACGGTCGAGGTCGCCTCGGCGACGACCGGCCAGCCGAAGTCGCCGGTCAGGCGGGCACGAGCGGCTTCGGCGCGCTCCTGTGCGGCTTCGGGATCGTCGAGAAGTCGGCGGATGGCAATTGCCAGTCCAGCGACATCACCTGGTTCGAAGGAGAGGCCCGTTTCGCCGTCGACGACGGCTTCTCCAAGCCCACCCGCGGTGGACGTGACCAGCGGCGTTCCGGCTGCAGCGGCCTCGAGGGCGATGATTCCGAACGGCTCGTATCGACTCGGCAGCACGATCGCGTCCGCGCCGTGCAGCCAACCGAGTAGTTCCTCGTGGTCGAGCTTGCCGAGGAACGTCACCGCGCGGGCGACTCGATACTTGACCGTGAGTTCACGCAGCCACTCGAACTGAGTGCCCTCGCCCGCGATGACGAGCGTCGTTCCCGGGTGGGTGCGGCGAATCCGGGGGAGCGCGGCGATCGCGTCCTGAATGCCCTTCTCGTACTCGAGGCGGCCGACGTAGAGCAAGGTGGCCGGACCGCGCCGCGGCTGACGCTCCCGGTACTTCCAGGTCGAGACGTCGATTCCGTTGTGGATCACCGAGATCGGCGCGAGCTCGGGCCCGAACAGGCGCGTGACTTCGTCTTCCATCGAGTGCGAGCAGCAGATGAGCGCGTCGGACTCGTTGGCGAGCCACCACTCGAGGGAGTGAACCTGCTTGTTGATCCGACCCGAGACCCAGCCACTGTGGCGGCCCGCTTCGGTGGCGTGGAGGGTCGAGACGAGCGGAACGTCGTAGAACTCGGCGAGTGCGATCGCGGGGTGGGCAACCAGCCAGTCGTGCGCGTGGACGACGTCGGGTGTCCAGCCTTCGCCGATGCCGGGTTTGCTCAGGGCGACGCCGGCACGGACCATCGCGTGTCCCATTGCAAGCGTCCAGGCGAGCATGTCCTGGCCGAACTCGAACGCGTGCGGGTCCTCGGCGACCGCGACGACGAGGACTCCCTCGGCGTACATGGAGTCCGTCGGGTGCGTCAACGCGTCAGTCCCGCTCGGCCGCCGGCACAGCACGACGACCTCGTGACCCTCGGCCGCGAGTTCGACCGCCAGGTGGTGAACGTGGCGGCCGAGACCGCCCACCACGACCGGCGGGTACTCCCATGACACAAGCAATATGCGCACGACGTCGGGCTTTCCTTTGTGCATGCCGGTTTTCTAGCTTCAGACCTGCAGCCGCCGGGCATCCAGCGCGGGGAACAAGCCGTCTACTTGGTTCCAGTCTTGCGCGAGTCGCTCTGCTTTGGCGAATTGGCCGGAGGTCATGGCCTCGGCAATCTCGCGTGTCGCGTGGGCGTGTCGGTGGGCGCGGTCACGGGCATACCCCGCCGCCGAGTCCTTGCTCACCATGAAGGCCCAGTCGCTCGACACCGCCATGAGCGCCTCGCGGATGAGTTGATCGTTGGTGCGATTACGCAGTTCGGAAGGGTTTTTGTCGAGCGCGGCGAGCGCCGTCTCGACGACTTCGGCATTGAGTTGGACGAGATCAGCGACCTGGTCGCCCGCCCACACGCGCCAATCTTTACCCGATCCCCACGAACTGTCCGAAATGTGGACAGATTGTCCAACGAATCCTTCGGCGCGGGCTTGCGTCAGGGTCCCGACGCGGACTCCAGCCTCGGGTAGTGCCTGCAGAACCTGCTCGAGCCAGGCCGGTCCCTCGTACCACCAGTGGCCGAACAACTCGGTGTCGAAGGCGGCGACCGCAAGCGCGGGGCGCCCGATCCGCTCGGATTCGCTCGACAGGCGGCGCACGACGGTGTGCACGAAGTCGTCGACGTGCTGCTTGACCGCGGCGGCCGCGAGGTGTGGGTCGTACGGCGCCTTCTCGGTCGACTTGCGGCTCGTGACTCGGTAGGCCTTCAGCCCGGTCGCGTGGTCGAACGTGTGGAAGTCGCGGTAGGCGGCGTGACCCGGATAGCCCGACTTCGGCGACCACACTCGATAGCTGACCGGGAGGTCGCGCCCGAACGCGACGACGTCGGCCTCGCCGACCGGGCGGCCGAGCGTGGTGTCGCCGTGTAGCGCCGGTCCGTCGACCATGAAGTGCTTTACTCCAGCGAGGTCGTAGCCGTGCTCCATGCTCGGCGTGAAGCCACACTCGGGAGCCCAAATACCGCGTGGCCTCCGACCCCAGCGGGTCTTCGCGTCGGTCAATCCCTCGGCAAGAGAAAATGCACGCAGGCGAGGATCGAGCAGCGGCTGAAACGGATGTGCAAGCGGGCCGCCGAGCACTTCAATGGTGTTCGCTTCGATGAGCTCGCGGAACAATGGCGAGGCACCGTGCCGCCACAACGTCTCGAACTGCTGCAGCGCCCAGGCCGAATTCGCGTGCTCACGGGCGCCGAGATCGCGGCCGCCGGGCCGCAAGGCGGCCTCATGAGCGCGCAGCTGCCAGTTGCCGAGCCAGTGGTGCAGACCCTCGAGACAGTGCGGATCGTCCAACTGAGCGGCGAGCACCGGCGTGATGCCGAGGCTCAGCAGATTCTCGTGGCCTTTTTCGCCGAGCCGTCGAAGGACGTCAACGACGGGAAGATACGAGGCCGCCCACGACTGATAGAGCCATTCCTCACCGACTGGCCAGCGGCCGTGATTGGCCAGCCAGGGTAGGTGGGAGTGCAGAACCAGGCAGAACATGCCCGGCACGGGCTTGGTCACTCCTTCACCGCAATGGCCACCAAGTCGAGGGAAGCGTCGATGTCGTCGGCATGGAGGTCGAAATCTGCGGTCGCAATGGCGGCGACGTCGGCCGTGAGGTCGGCGGGCCAGGGCTCGCCGGCGAGTGCGCGTTCGATCTGCGCATCGATGATCGAGCCACCGTGCTTGGCGTCGAGTTCACGCAGGCGCGCGCCGTGGTGAACGCCGAGCATGGCCTCCACACGGAACCCGGCTTCGACGAGAAGTTCGTCGAGTTCCGCCGCGTTCAGCTCGCGCGTATGAAACGGATTGAGGGGTGTGTCACGCCCCGGCGAGAACGTGATGCGGTTCGGCGTGCTGATCAACAGCGCTCCACCGACCGTCAGAACCCGGTGGCATTCGCGCAGAAACTGGGCTTGATCCCACAGGTGTTCGATGACCTGGAAATTGACGACGATGTCGATGGAACCGTCGGCCAGTGGCAGGTCTGCGAGGTTGGCCTGGAGCATCTGAACGGCGGGGTAGCGCGCCCGGATGTGCTCGACCGCGCTGGTGTCGTAGTCGATGCCTGTCACGGAGGCCGCCACGGACGCAATCATGTTGGCGCCGTAGCCTTCTCCCGCGCCGGCTTCGAGAACTCGCTGCCCGGCGCAGCGGTCCAGGAGCTGCTCATAGGCGATTTCGTGCCGCCGGAACCAGTAGTTTTCCTCGGGAATTCCGGGCACCGTACGCTCGCCCGTGAGGGGTAGCTGGGAGACCGCGGACTGGTCGGGCTGGGAGTCGCTCACCGACACCATTTTATGAGCCGTCAAAATCGGCATTCCGGCCAGGTAAGAATCGCCTTGCGCAAGGATGTTTCTGTGTCAGGTCTCACAGGCGAAGGTCTTGAACCTGTTACTGCGAAGTAACCTACTATTCCGCTAGTGTCACGCTAGGCGGACGCTTGTACGGTTTCTGCCGTACCAGCAACATTGAAAAGCTGCTCTGCATAACGTTTACCGAGGAGGTCGACGCAGACCGATGCCGAACATCGTCGTACTGATCAAGCAGGTTCCGGACTACGAGTCCGAGAAGAAGCTCAACAGCGACTTCACGCTCGACCGTTCCGAAGGCGGTCCTCTCGATGAGATCAACGAGCGCGCCGTTGAAGAAGCGCTGCAGATCAAGGAAGCACAGGGCGGAGAGGTGACGGTTCTGGCCGTTGGCCCGGACAAGGCCAACGACGCCGTCCGCAAGGCGCTGTCGATGGGTGCGGACAAGGCCATCCACGTCTCGGACCCGGCCATCGCCGGCTCGGACGCTGTTCAGACCGCGTACATCCTCGCCACCGCAATCGGCACCGTCGAAGGTGCTGAGCTCGTCATCGCGGGTAACACCTCGGGCGACGGTGCGATCGGTGCCGTTCCGGCCATCGTTGCCGACTACCTCGGTCTGCCTGCGCTGACCCACGTGCGCAAGCTCGAGATTTCCGGCGGCACGATCACGGCTGAGCGTGAAACCGAAGAGGGTGTCTTCACCCTCGAGTCGGCTGCTCCGGCTGTCGTGAGCGTCGGCGAGGCCATCAACACCCCGCGCTTCCCGTCGTTCAAGAACATCATGGCGGCGAAGAAGAAGGAGATCCAGAAGCTGACTCTCGCTGATCTCGGCATCGATGCGAGCGTCGTCGGCGGTGCTGCGTCTGCCTCGGCGGTCACCAGCGCGACCCCGAAGCCGCCGCGTGAGGCCGGCCAGCGTGTGACGGACGAGGGTGAGGGCGGCAACCAGATCGCTCAGTACCTGGTCTCGAACAAGATCATCTAATTCCTTCTTCTTCACAGCTTTCAGGAGTAAATGAAATGGCAGAAGTACTCGTGCTCGTCGAGCACGCTGACGGTGCTCTGAAGAAGGTCAGCACGGAACTGCTGACCGCTGCTCGTGCAATCGGTACCCCCGCAGCTGTCGTCACCGGTGCCGCCGGCACCGCCGATGCACTCGCGGACGCCCTGGCCGCTGCCGGCGCCGAGAAGATCTACGTCGCCGAGGGCGATGATGTGGTGAACTACCTCGTCACCCCTAAGGTCGCCGTTCTCGAGGCGCTCGTCGGCCAGACCGGTGCCACCGCGGTCATCACCGCGGCGACCGTCGAGGGCAAGGAAGTCGCCGCTCGTCTGGCTCCGCGCCTGAGCGCCGGACTGCTGCAGGATGTCATCGCGGTCAACGCGGACGGTTCGGCTGTGCACTCGATCTTCGGTGGCGCTTTCACCACCGAGGCGAAGTCCAACGGTGGCGCCGTGGTCATCTCGGTCCGCCCGGGTGCCATCGAGGCTGAGCCGGTTGCCGGCGCAGGCGAGAAGGTCGCTGTCGAGGTTCCGGCCGTCGAGGGTGGCGTCAAGATCACCGGTCGTACCCCGGCCGCCGGCGGTAACCGTCCGGAGCTCACCGAGGCCAGCGTCGTCATCGCCGGTGGTCGTGGTGTCGGTTCGGCCGAGAAGTTCGCGACCGTCGAGGCTCTCGCCGACGCTCTCGGTGGTGCTGTCGGTGCTTCGCGTGCCGCTGTCGACTCGGGCTACTACCCGGCTCAGTTCCAGATCGGCCAGACCGGTAAGACCGTCTCGCCGCAGCTCTACATCGCTCTCGGTATCTCGGGCGCCATCCAGCACCGCGCTGGTATGCAGACCTCGAAGACCATCGTTGCGGTCAACAAGGACCCCGAGGCTCCGATCTTCGAGATCGCTGACTACGGCGTCGTCGGCGACCTCTTCGAGGTTGCTCCGCAGCTGACCGAAGCGGTCAAGAAGCACAAGGGCTAAGACCCCATCGAAACGCCCGCCTTCACTGAAGGCGGGCGTTTTGTGTTTGGGGGACTGCCCCTTTGGCGATTCCTCTGGGCAGGTGATCCAGCAGAATGAACCCAGAGCTCTCGCCGATCGGAGATACGTCATGACGCCTCTACAGCGATACGTCGCCGAGGAGATCGCGACCGATCATGCGGACGGACTGATGTCCCGCCGCGAGGCGCTGCGTCGGCTGGGTTTGCTCGGGCTCAGTGTCGGGGCGGCGTCTGCGCTCCTCGCGGCGTGCGGTGACCAGGTCAAGGAAGCGCCGCTCGTTCAGTCCTCGACGCCGCCCGCGACGATCACGGCGGGCCCGCCCGGGGCAGCGCACGCCGTCGCCACCCAGGCGATCTCGTTCGCTGGCCCGGATGGGGGCTTGCACGCGGCCTGGGCGGCCGCGGAGTCGCCTCGTGGAGCCGTCCTCGTGATCCACGAGAACAAAGGGCTGACCGACCATCACAAGAACGTGGCCGGCCGCTTCGCGGGCGCCGGCTACTCGGCGATGGCGCTTGACCTGCTTTCGCGCAATGGCGGCACAGCTCATTTCAGCGATCCCGCGCAGGCGACCGCGGCGCTCACGGGCACGCCGGCCGCCGACCTGGTCGCCGACATCCAAGCTGCCATCGGCGAACTCGAGGTACGTGCGGACGGCAAGAAGCTCGCGATGATCGGGTTCTGTTTCGGCGGCGGTCTGACGTGGCAGACCCTCGCCGCGGGGGAGCCGAGGCTTTCGGCGGCTGCGCCCTTCTACGGGCCAGGACCGGAAAATCCAGACTTCTCCGGATCGAAGAACGCGGCCGTGATCGCGTTCTACGGCGCTCTCGACAATCGGGTCAATGCCACGCGAGATGCGATGGACGAGGCCCTGACGCAGGCGGGCCTGGTCCACGAGATAGTCACCGAGCCGGACGCCAATCACGCCTTCTTCAACGACACCGGCCAGCGCTACAACGTCGTTGCCGCAAATGACGCCTGGAAGCGGGTACTCGACTGGTTTGGAGAGCACGTCGGGTAGCTGTCAGACACGACCCAACCCCCGACGGGCCCTGGCCGAAAGGTCCGGTACGTTGCCGACATGACCTTGCTACGGGTGGCGGTGATCGTCGGGTGCCTGGTGGCGCTCGGGGGCTGCGCCACGGTCACCGATGGGGTTCCACGCGGTGCGGTCCCGGTGTCTGCAACGGCGTCGAGGTTGTCCCACGCGGGAATCGACGGCCTGCTCCTGGGTATGTCGATCGACCAGGCGAAGTCTGCGGCTCAGGCGATCGGAACTGCACTCCCCAAGGTCTCCAAGACCGGTGTGGACGAGGTGGAGTGGCGAGGCTGCACGCTGACCTTCAACAACGGGACTCTGGTGCGCATTGCGCCGCCGTCGACCGTCAAGACTGTCGAGGGGCTCGGCGTGGGTGACGACGTCAAACGACTGAGCCAACTGTTCGCTGATGTCGATCTGACGACCGCTGCGTCGCGGTCGACCGCGGTCGTGGAGGTCGACAAGGAAGCGGGCACTGGCTACGAGGTCGACTTCAAGCCCACCACCGTGGGCCGGCTCGACGGCACGATCACGAAGATCGTGCTGTGTCGATGTGGTCCGCGGCCGTTCGCCGACTTCCCGCCCGAGGTGCCCAACTGCCCGACTCTCGTCAACGAGAAGGTCGACATCAAGCACCCGTATCTGGGCACGCTGCGGTTGTTCGCGTTGACCAAGCCACTGGGGTCGAACTCGAAGCTGCAGGGGTGTGTCATCGCTGTTGATCGGTCGAACAAGGTGGTCCAGGCATTCGAGGTGGCCGGCTTCGACGACCGGCTCCGATTCGCCGATCCCGTGACCGATGCGAGTGGCAACTTCTTCGTCAACTACAACCCGGGTCGCTACAACGGGGTCATGGTGCTGGTGCCGACGCCGACCGGATTCGAGCCGCTGGGCGCCGATCGCGGCAACTACACCGGGAAGCGGCTCATCTACTACGCGGAACTCGACGGACCCGGGGACAACGGTCAGTACGTCATCAAGCAGTTCAACAATGACTGCAAGCCTGACTGCGCCCACGGCACGATCACGTCGAAGCTGCTGCACTGGAACGGCACTGACTACGTGGAGTAGCGGAAGGCCAAAATAAATGCAGGTCACCGTCCTACGCTGGGCGAGTGGACCCGTCGAACACCCAGTATGTCGAGCGCGACGGACGTGCGCTCGCCTACCAAGTGGTCGGGGCCGGACCCACCGACATGGTGTTCGTTCTGGAGGCCAATCTCCACCTGGACCTGATGTGGACCGATCCGCAGATCCACTATCTGTTCGAGCGCGTGGCGAGCTTCGGACGGGGCGTGTTCTTCCAGCGGCGCGGGTTGGGTTTGTCCGATCCCATCGACTACATCCCCACCCTGGAGCAGCAGGCCGACGACGTCGTCGCGGTGATGGACGCGGTCGGGATGGAGCGGGCAACCCTCGTGGGGGTCGCGAGCACGTGTGGTCCGATTTCGCTCGTGGCGGCGCGGTCACCACTCCGGGTGACCGGCCTCATCCTCGTCCAGCCGTTCGCGGAGAGCGTGCTGTCCAACCCCGTCCCGCATGGGTGGGACCCCGCCGATCGCGACAAGTTCGTCGAGGGCTGGCGTGATGCGTACACGCGCTGGGGCTCGGGGCAGTCTGCGGCAATGTGGGATCCGGACGTCGACTCGCCCTACAACCGCCGGATGATGGGCATGCTCGAGCGTTGTTCCGCGACACCGGCAACCGCAAAGGCCCACTTCGAATGGCTCATGCGCCTCGACTATTCGCAGGCGCTCCCGTCGATCCAGTGTCCGGCCCGCGCCCTCCTTCCGCCGGCGGCCGCACTGGCCCGTGGAGCCGCGGAATACGTGGCCGAGCTGATCCCGAACGGGAGCTTCCATCTGCTTCCCCCGACACCGCCGGGTGCCTCGTTGGGGGAAGCGTGGCTGCCGATCGTCGATCACGTCGAAGAGGTCGCGACCGGTGCCCACCGGTCCGGCGACGCCGATCGATTCCTCGCCGCGTTGCTGTTCACCGACTTGGTCGGTTCCACTGCGGCGTTGGCGAAGATGGGGGATCGCGCCTATTCGGAGTTGCGCGCCGCGCACGAGCGCCACGTTCGACGAGAAGTCGAGCAGGCTGGCGGGCGTCTGGTGAACGTCACCGGCGACGGGACGTTCAGTATCTTCGACGGTCCCGCCGCGGCCGTGAGCTGCGCGTTGCTCATCTGTGAGGGCGCGCGTGAACTCGGGATCGAGGCGCGCGCGGGGGTGCACATGGGCGAGGTCCAGCAGGCCGGACCCGAACTGACCGGGATGACCGTGCACGTCGGTGCGCGGGTCGGGTCGGCCGCCGGGGCTCGTGAGGTGCTGGTTTCGCGCCCCGTGCGCGACCTGGTCGTCGGGTCGGGCCTCGTTTTCACCGACCGCGGTGAGCAGCAGCTCAAGGGTGTGCCGGGCAAGTGGCGACTGTACGCACTAGCCGGCACGGGAGCCGCGCCGCCGGTCGTTCCCGACGAATCGCCGGCACTTGGCTTCGGTGATCGCGCGTTGCTCAGACTGGCGAGGAAGCATCCGTGGGCCATGCGAGCGGGAGTCCGCATCGGCAACGCAATGCAGCGGCGGCGAACCGGTAGTGTGCGCGCCTGAACTGCAGCTTGACTGTAGGTGAACACACTCCGACCAGCGGTTTGTGTGATTTTGATCTGTTCACTCAGGCTTGAATGACTCGTCATTGGTTCGTCGCGGTGTCGCCGTTCGGCCCACCTAAACATGAATCATGTCTAGTTTGACGGTCCTCAAGAAGAGCGACAGCTTGCAGGGTGCAAGCAGCCCGAGCGCCGAGACGCGGCCTCGATACTCACTGGTGGTGTCCTCCGACAGGGCCCACCGTCTGGCAGCTCAGCGACTGCGTTTCGACGTATTCGCTGCCGAACCAGGCTTTGCGATTCCCTCGAACCCGGACGGCCTCGACGCCGACCGCTTCGACGAATACTGCGACCACTTGCTGGTGCGCGACGACCTGACTGATTCCTTCGTGGGCTGCTACCGCATGCTCCCGCCGGACGCGGCGATCACCACCGGCTATTACACCGCCACCGAGTTCGACATCGACGCACTCGACCCGCACGGCAACCGTGTTGTCGAAATGGGTCGCGCGTGTGTCCGGACCGAGCACCGCAACGGCACGGTACTGACGATGATGTGGGCCGGAATCCTGCAGTACATGCAGCTCACCGGCTACCAGACCATCATGGGCTGCGTGTCGGTGCCGATGCAGGCCACCCCGGAAGACCAGCCGGGCGTCAACGTCCGCGGCGTCCGCGATTTCGTCCTGGGCAAGCACGCGAACGACCCCGCCAAGCGCGTGCGGCCGTACAACCCGGTGATCGTCGACGGACGCAAGCTCGACGACCTGCCGGCACCGGTTCGGCCGGCGCTTCCGCCGCTCATGCAGGGCTACCTGCGACTCAACGCGCAGGTCTGCGGTGAGCCTTCGCACGACCCGGACTTCGGAGTCGCCGACTTCGTCACGACGCTCCAGATGGACCAGGTCAACGTCCGCTACCTCGACCGCCTCTCGCGGGCGATCTCCTCTCTGGAAGCGAGATAGCCATGGGTTCCGAGCACCACGCCTGGATGCCGCTGAGCCCGTGCGTGGACGGCTGCATCGACGCACCCCCGGTGACCGTCGGGCGAGCCGAGGTGGTGGCCCGGACGGCACGACTGCTGGGCATCATCTCCACCTTCGGTCCGGTTCACACGCTGGCACCGCAGGCGTGGCAGCCGGCAATCGTTCAGGCCTACTCGCGGTCGATGCTTCGCAATCTCGGGGTTGAGATCGAGGTCGTCGATCGCCGTCGGGCCGGGGAGTCCGCCCAGCGCGGCAAGCTAGTCGTCGCCTCGCACATCAGCTGGATCGATGGTCTCGCCGTCTCGGCGGTCGAGCCCAGCACGTTCGTCGGCAAGGCGGACATCACCGACGCCCAGCCGCTCAAGCAGGTCGCGAAGTGGATGAAGCTCATCCCGATCCGTCGGGAGAGCCTCACCGGGCTTCGTGCGGTGATCGACGAAGTGCGAACCCGCCTCGAGTACGGCAAGACCGTCACGATGTTCCCGGAGGGAACGACCTGGTGCGGCCGAGGAAGCGGTACCTTCCGGCCCGCGATCTTCCAGGCCGCGGTCGAATCCGGTGCACCGGTTCAGCCCATTCGGATCGAGTACTTCAATCCGGACGGAACCACCTGCACGACCCCCGGGTTTGTCGGAGATGACACCATCGCGACCTCGGTCCAGCGGTTGATCGCAGCGGACGGAATCCGGGCGCGGGTGACGCTCCTGCCGCTCGAGAAGCCCGGTCCCGACCGCCGCGAGCTCGCGACGCGATGTGCACTACGAGTGCAGGGCACGGCCGAGTTCGACTTCGCCGCCCACGGGGTCCTCGAGGGCTCGAGGAACACCACGAAAATGGTCCCGGCGTAAGTTGGCAGTACTCTGGTAGGGCTATGACGGTCTACCTCGATCACGCCGCCACCACTGCGATGGTGCCCGCGGCAATCGAGGCGATGAATTCGATCTTCCTTCAGGTCGGAAACCCGTCGTCCCTGCATGCTTCGGGTCGCGCGGCCCGGCGCACGATAGAAGAGTCCCGCGAGTCCATCGCGGAGTGCGTCGGCGCGCGACCGTCGGAGATCCTGTTCACCTCCGGTGGCACGGAGAGCGACAATCTCGCGGTCAAGGGCATCTTCTGGGCTCGACGCGAAGTCGACTCGCGCGGTACCCGGATCATCACGAGTGCGGTGGAACACCACGCGGTCCTCGATGCCGTGGAGTGGCTCGAGAAGCGCGAGGGTGCCGCCGTCACCTGGCTGCCGGTCGACGGCACCGGGGCGGTGTCGGTCACAGACTTCCGCGCGGCACTCGAAGAGTTCGGCGACGAGGTCGCACTGGCCACGGTCATGTGGGCGAACAACGAGGTCGGCACCCTCATGCCGATCACCGAGCTGGCTGCCGTGGCGGCCGAATATCGCGTTCCGCTGCACAGCGACGCGGTGCAGGCTGTGGGTGCGGTGCCAGTCGACTTCGCGTCGTCCGGTTTGGCGGCGCTGAGCTTCTCGGCGCACAAGTTCGGCGGACCGCGCGGCACCGGTGCCTTACTCCTCGGCCGTGACGTTGCTGCCGTGCCGCTCGTGCATGGCGGCGGCCATGAGCGCGACCTTCGCGGTGGAACGCTCGACACGGCCTCGATCGCTGCAATGGCGGCAGCCCTTCGGGAGATGACCGCCGACCTTGGCACCCGTTCGGCAGAGTTGGCGACGCTGCGCGACTACTTGATCACCGAGGTCCGGAGCGCGGTTCCCGACGCGATCCTCAACGGACCTGACGGTGAGAGACTGCCGGGAAACGCGCACTTCACCTTCCCCGGATGCGAAGGCGAATCGATGCTCATGCTGCTCGACGCCGCGGGCATCGAGTGCTCCACGGGATCGGCGTGCACGTCGGGTGTCGCCACGCCGAGTCATGTGCTCATGGCGATGGGAATGGGACGGGCCGCGGCTCGAGGATCGCTTCGATTCTCGCTGGGGCACACGTCCACGAAAGAAGACGTTGATGTGCTCGTCGCGGCCTTGCCGGCCGTCGTCGAGCGGGCGAAGGCCGCGGGCCTCATGAGTGTTGGGAGTATGCGTTAGATGCGGGTTTTGGCTGCAATGAGCGGTGGGGTCGACTCGGCGGTGGCGGCCGCGCGGGCGGTCGACGCTGGTCATGACGTCGTCGGCGTGCACTTGGCGTTGTCGACGGCGCCGGGCGCCCTCCGGACCGGATCGCGGGGCTGCTGCTCCCGCGAGGATGCCGGCGATGCCCAGCGCGCGGCGGATGTCCTCGGCATTCCGTTCTACGTCTGGGACTTCGCGGACCGCTTCAAGGAAGACGTCATCGATGACTTCGTGGCCGCCTACGCCGCGGGCGAGACGCCGAATCCGTGCCTGCGCTGCAACGAGAAGATCAAGTTCTCTGCGCTCGCCGAACGTGCACACGCACTCGGCTTCGACGCGGTCGTCACTGGTCACTACGCGCGGTTGTCCGATGGCGTTCTGCGCCGGGCGGTCGACGCCGACAAGGATCAGTCGTACGTTCTCGCGGTGCTCAACGCGGCGCAGCTACAGCGCGCGATGTTCCCGGTCGGCGACACCCCGAAGCCGGAAATCCGCGCCGAAGCCGCAGCTCGCGGCCTCGCCGTGGCGAACAAGCCGGACAGCCACGACATCTGCTTCATCCCGTCCGGTGACACCCAGGCATTCCTGGGCGCCCGGATCGGCGTGCGGAGTGGAAACGTCGTCGACGCGGAATCGGGCGCGGTTCTCGCGCAGCACAAGGGTGTTCACGAGTTCACGGTCGGGCAGCGCAAGGGCTTGGGGATTGCCGGGCCGGGTGCGGACGGACGTCCGCGCTACGTGACCGGGATCGACGCCGAGTCGGGCACCGTCACGGTCGGATCGGTCGAGCAGCTCGCGGTCACGACGATCGAGGCGAGCCGCGCGATCTGGACGTCGGGTTCGGCGCCCGATTCGCCGGTCGAGTGCGTCGTGCAGGTCCGCGCCCACGGTGGCACGGCTCCGGCCGTCGCCGAGTCAGTCGGTACCGGAATGCGCATTTCCCTTCGTGAGCCGCTGACCGGCGTGGCCAAGGGCCAGGCTGCGGTTCTCTATGTTCCGGACTCTGCGGGGGACCGGGTCATCGGCAGCGGCACGATTTCGGGAACTCATCGGTGACTCTGACCACCGGAATCGGGTCTTGGCCCGGCCGTGACCCGCGTGAGGCTGCGTCGATCGTGGTGGGCGAATTGTCGATCCCGCACGTCGTCGAGCTTCCAGCGCGCGGTCTCGGCGCGGACATGATCGGTCGTGCGAGCGCGATCCTCACCGATCTTCATTTCGACATCTCGACGCGGTCGTATCGGCTGGCCATGCGTCCGGGTGCGGTCGCCAAGGTCGCGCGCGATCGGCTGCGCGAAGATCTCGACGCGCTCGAGGAAGCGTGGGAGACCTCACGTTGCCTGGCCCCGGTCGTGAAAGTGCAGGCGGCGGGCCCCTGGACGCTCGCGGCGTCGGTCGAGCTGGCGAACGGGCACCGCGCGATGACCGATCCGGGTGCCGTGCGGGACATTGCGTCTTCACTCGCCGATGGGTTGCGCGAGCACGCGGCGGAGGTCGCGAAGCGACTGAACACCAAGGTCATCGTGCAGATCGACGAGCCGGAGCTGCCCGCGGTTCTCGCCGGGACTCTGAGTGCGGCATCCGCGTTGAACATCGTTCGGGCGGTTCCGGAGCGGGAGGCGTTGAAGGTTCTCGAGAGCGTCATCGAGGGCATTGGGCTGCCGACCACGATTCATTGCTGTGCCGACCGTGCGCCGCTCGGACTCTTCCGGAAGTCGAGCGCGGCCGCCGTGGCAATCGATGTCGCGAAGTTGAAGACGGCCGACCTCGACCACCTCGGTGAGATCCTCGACGCCGGCAAGAACCTGTGGCTCGGGCTGGTTCCGACCGCGCCGGAACCGGGATTCAACTTCAAGAGTGCAGCCGAGCCCGCGACCAGGCTGTTCGACCGACTCGGGTTCCCGAAGTCGATGCTTGCCGACCGCGTCGTTGTGACGCCGTCGTGCGGCCTCGGCGGCTCATCGGGCGAGTGGGCGCGCCGCGCACTGGCGGTGTGCACGGATGTCGCGAAGTCGTTTTCCGAGGCCGACGAGGTTTAGCAGTCGTCTACGGCGGCGGCGTCGTGTTGAAGCCCCGGTATCCAAAGTTGTAGCTGAACCCGCCGACGGTTCCCGAAACGCTGTTGCTGCTCGAGAAGCCGAAGGTTCCGGTGCACCAGACCAAGGTGCCCTTCGTCGTACACGTTGGGGCTGTGGATGCAACGGCCGGCGCCATGAGGGTCAGGCCAGCACCGCACAGACAAGCGGCGACCATTCGGCGGGTAGTGGGGGACTTGAGAATTGCCATCGCTGTGACTCCTCGCGCTGACAAGGTGGAACGTTCACAGTCCACTCTTCTCGCCCGCAAAGACCGCTGGCAATGGTCAACACGCAGGACAGCGGGTGTTACTTGCCGCCGAGTTCGAATCCGAACATCGAGGCGGCTTCACGCGCGCTCGGTTCGCCCAAGTCGGGGTTGGCGCCCGCCGCGAGCAGGCCGTCGACGACCGCTCGCGCGCGCTTGAAGACCGCTCCCGCCAGCGGCGTCTGCCCGCGGTCGTTGGCGAGGTTGGGGTTCGCCCCGAGCTCCAGGAGACCGGCCACCAGATCGGTGTGCGCGTGGTAAGCCGCGAGCATCAGGAAACTGTTTCCGTTGACGTCGAGCAGGTTCACCGGCACACCCGCGCGGATGTGGTCGAGGAGGTCGATCTTGCCCTCGCGGGCCAGGTCGAACAGCGCTTCGGCCAGCTCGAGGATGGCATCGGGTACGGGTACTCCCTCATCGCTCATACCCTTGAGCGTAGGACGTGTCTGGCAATTTCGTGGCCTACTGCGCGACGGCCAGAAGCACGTCTGCGGCGTTGTCCTCGTCGGATATAGCTCCGCTATGTCCTCCTCGTCCGCCTTGCATTCCGCACACCTGGCCGCCGCTCGCTACGGCCAGAAATCGCCAGACACATCCAACCGGCTTGTCAGCCCCCTGGACTAAGGTTCAAAACCGTGACCGACACTGAATCCGGACAGCCGCAGGGTGCGTCGCCCGAGGTCCGTCAGCGCTGGCAGGAACTCGCCGAACAGGTTCGCGACCACCAGTTCCGGTACTACGTCAAAGACGCGCCGATCATCTCCGACGGCGAGTTCGACGCGCTGTTCAACGAGCTGAAGGCCATCGAGGAAGCGCATCCGGACTTGCGCACGCCCGATTCGCCTACACAGATCGTCGGTGGCGGATTCGCGAGTGACTTCACCGCGGTCGACCACCTCGAACGCATGCTCAGTCTCGACAACGCGTTCAGTGACGACGAACTGCGCGCGTGGGCCCGGCGAGTCGAGTCGGAAGTGGGTTCTGAACTGCACTATCTGTGCGAGGTGAAGATCGACGGGCTGGCTCTCAACCTGGTCTACGAGAACGGTCGCCTGGTCCGGGCCGCCACGCGAGGAGATGGCCGCACCGGCGAAGACGTCACCCTCAACGCGCGCACCATCACCGACATCCCCGAAGTTCTGACCGGGACTGACGCCTATCCGGTTCCGGAGTTGCTCGAAGTGCGTGGCGAAGTGTTCTTTCGGGTCAGCGACTTCGAGGCGCTCAACGCGGCGATCGTCGCAGAAGGCAAAGCGCCGTATGCGAATCCACGCAACACCGCGGCGGGTTCGCTGCGGCAGAAGGATCCGTCGGTCACCGCGCGCCGGAATCTGCGCATGTTCTGCCACGGCCTCGGTCGGAGTATCGGCTTCACCCCGACCTCGCAGTACGACGCCTACGAAGCGCTCGCGGCGTGGGGTCTGCCCGTATCTCCGTACACCAAGCGGGTTCAGGGCGTCGACGCCGTCCTCGAGCGAATGCAGTACTGGGGCGAACACCGGCACTCGATCGAGCACGAACTCGACGGCCTCGTCGTCAAGGTCGACGAGGTCGCTCTGCAGCGTCGCCTCGGCTCGACCTCACGGGCGCCCCGTTGGGCGATCGCGTTCAAATACCCGCCGGAGGAAGTCACCACCAAGCTCCTCGACATCAAGGTGAATGTCGGGCGCACCGGCCGCGTGACCCCGTTCGCGTACATGGAGCCCGTGCTCGTGGCCGGATCGACGGTGTCGTACGCGACGCTGCACAATGCGTCCGAAGTCAAGCGCAAGGGCGTTCTCATCGGCGACACCGTTGTTCTGCGCAAGGCGGGAGACGTGATCCCGGAAGTGTTGGGCCCGGTCGCCGACGCCCGCACCGGCGACGAACGCGAGTTCGTCATGCCGACGAACTGCCCGGAATGCGGTTCCGAACTGGCCCCCGAGAAAGAGGGCGATGCCGACATCCGGTGCCCCAATCAGCGCAGCTGTCCAGCGCAGATGCGGGAGCGGCTGTTCCATCTTTCGGGCCGCGGAGCGTTCGACATCGAGGTTCTCGGCTACGAGGCCGCCGTCGACCTGCTGAAGTCCGGGGTTCTGAACGACGAGGGCGACCTGTTCTCGCTCACCGAGGAAGACCTCCTCAAGACGACGCTCTTCGTCAAGAAAGAGGGCGGTCTGTCCGCGAACGGCAGGCGTCTCCTGGACAACCTCGAGGCCGCGAAGGACCGGCCGCTGTGGCGCGTGCTCGTGGCTCTGTCGATCCGGCACGTCGGGCCGACTGCCGCGCGCGCGTTGGCGACGGAATTCGGTGATCTCGAGGTCATTCGCAATGCCTCGGCCGAGCAGCTCGGCGCGGTGGAGGGTGTCGGCGGAACGATCGCCGCGGCGGTGGCCGAGTGGTTCACCGTTGACTGGCACCGGGACATCGTCGACAAGTGGATGGCCGCGGGCGTACGAACGCGTGACGAGCGCGACGAGACGATCGAGCGCAATCTCGAGGGCTTGTCGATCGTCGTCACCGGATCGCTTGCCGGCTTCTCCCGCGACCAGGCGAAGGAAGCGATCATCACCCGCGGCGGCAAAGCCGCAAGTTCGGTGTCGAAGAAGACAGCGTTCGTGGTCATCGGAGACGCGCCCGGTTCGAAGGCCGACAAGGCCGAAGAGCTGGGAGTTCCGATCCTGGACGAGGACGGTTTCCGCAAGCTTTTGGCGGAGGGTCCGGCCGCGGTTAGTTGAGCCTTCAACGAGGTGACCGCGAGGTTCGCGCCGGCTTTATGATCGTGTTGGTTGAGCACCAGTGCCGTCGCCGATCCACAGCAAGCACGTGTGCTGCACGAACCTCGCGCGTCGAGGGTCTACATTTTTCGGCAGCACCGCAGTGGCGTTGGAGGTGAGAATCATGTCGGTATCCGAGACGACGGTTCTCGTCGCGGCGCCTCCGGAAGCCGTATGGGACTTCATCGGCAACGCCGATAACTGGCCGGTGTTCGCGCCCGGCATCGAGAAGGCGATTCAGGTCAAGGGCGACTCGTTCGAGACTGGCGCCCTCATCGAAATCCACGGTCATCTGCTGATGGCTCCCGTCAGCTTCACGGTCGAGGCGATCGCAGCCGAGCGACCGATAGTGTCGAGCATCCGGTCGACGGTGGGTACCTTCCAGTTCACCGCAACCTGCACGATCGCCGTGACGCCCTACGGTTCCGCGACGACGATGCGGGTAGAGATCGAACCCGAGTTCGGTGGGCTCTTCGCTGGTCTCGCGGACGCGGTGAGCGCGCTGGCTTATCGCACGTTGCTGCAGTCGAAGATGATGGCGGTCGCGGACGTCATCGATGGCGGCAGTCGGTCATCGTTGACGAAGTTGCAGCGCAAAGTCTTACGGCTGCTTCAGCAGGGGTGGTCGGACCGCGAGATCGCCGACCAGTTGAATTTGAGTCCGCGCGTCGTCGGACAGCACGTCGACTCGATTCTCAACGCGTTCAAGATCTCCGCGCGAGATGCGTTAGCCCAGCACGGTCCCGATGATCCCGGCAAGATAGCCGAGACGAGCAACCTCTGACGGCCGGAAGGCCGGACCGCCGGGACGGCCCAGGACCAGCACCTTTCCGGTGTGACCGAGCGGCGCCGCGGCGAGTTTGGTGTTCATGTCCTGCCAGATCTTCGGCACCCAGTCCGCGTCGCCGTCGAGGACAGCGGGCTTGGTGAGCGGCATCCACGGCACTTCCGTCGCCTGCGTGAGCGGCGCACCCGGGCTGCCGACGACGCGGTAGACGCCGTCAGCTCCCGTGTCGATGACGGTGCACCACCCGACGCGCAGCACACGTGGGGTGATGTCGACGAGCACCTGTAGCCGGTCGTGCGTGGCGGTCGCGACACGGTCGATGAGTTCGAGTTCCCGGTGTGCGTCGAGAAGTCCGGCGTACGGGCGGATCGAGTCGACGTGAACGCCCGGGAGCGTTTCCGCGGCCGTGATGATCGAGTCCGGCAGCGAGCCGAGGCTCAAATCGACGACGATGTCGTCGACCGCGTAGCCGTCACCCCGCTCGACAACGTCGAGAGACAGGATGTCGGCGCCGACCTTTCCGAGTGCGAGGGCAAGAGCGCCGAGGCTTCCTGGGCGGTCCGGCAATTGGACTCGCAGCAAGTACGACACGTGCCTGCCTTTCGCAACGTCTGGGTACGGATGAACAGTCTGTCGGACCCATCCTTACACTGTTGGAGCGCGGACGAGACTTTGGCCGTGCGCTTTCACAGAGGTTTAACCACCCGAAAGGGGCTCGCGTGCCCGCGATATCGCGTGATGAGGTGGCTCATCTCGCCAGGCTTTCCCGTTTGGCGCTGACCGATGCCGAACTCGACCACTTCGCCGGACAGCTCGAGGGGATCCTCAACTACGTCCAGCAGGTGACCGAGGTCGCGGGTGCTGACGTGCGCCCGATGACGAACCCGAACCCGGCGACCAACGTCACCCGTCCGGACTCGGTCGTCACCGGTTTGACGCAGGAGCAGGCACTTGCCGGTGCGCCGGCGGCCGAAGACGGTCGTTTCAAGGTCCCGCAGATTCTGGGAGAGGCCGAATGAGCGACTTGACCACGCAGTCCGCCGCGGACCTCGCCGGGCTCATCCATTCGAAGCAGGTGTCCTCGGCGGAGGTCGTCCAGGCTCATCTGGACCGCATCGCCGCGGTCGACGCGAACTTCGGTGCATTCCTGCACGTCGCGGGGGAGTCGGCGCTCAAGGCCGCACGCGCCGTCGACGACAGCCTCGCTCGTGGTGAGGCTCCGGCGTCCCCGCTTGCGGGTGTCCCGCTGGCGCTGAAGGACGTCTTCACCGCCACCGACATGCCGACGACCTGCGGTTCGAAGATCCTCGAAGGCTGGACCGCGCCCTACGACGCCACGCTGACCGCCAAGCTGCGCGCGGCGGGCATCCCGATCCTCGGCAAGACCAACATGGACGAGTTCGCTATGGGCAGTTCGACCGAGAACTCCGCCTACGGACCGACCCGGAACCCGTGGGATGTCACCCGAATCCCCGGCGGCTCGGGCGGTGGCTCGGCGGCCGCACTCGCGTCGTTCCAAGCGCCGCTTGCCATCGGTACCGACACCGGTGGATCGATCCGTCAGCCGGCCGCCGTCACCGCGACCGTCGGCACAAAGCCGACGTACGGCACGGTCTCGCGCTACGGTCTCGTCGCCTGCGCGTCGTCGCTGGACCAGGGTGGCCCCTGCGGTCGCACGGTCCTCGACACGGCGCTGCTGCATGAGGTCATCGCTGGTCATGACCCGCTCGATTCGACCTCGATGAACGTCGCGATCCCAGACCTCGTCGCCGCCGCACGTGCTGGCGCACAGGGTGATCTGAAGGGCGTTCGCGTCGGTGTCGTGAAGGAGCTCAAGTCCGGCGCGTACCAGGACGGCGTGCTGGCGTCCTTTGATGCCGCGGTTGCGGTCCTCAAGGACCTCGGTGCTGAAGTTGTCGAGGTGTCGTGCCCAAGTTTTGTCTACGGCATCGCGGCCTACTACCTGATCCTGCCGAGTGAGGTGTCGTCGAACCTCGCTCGCTTCGACGCACTCCGGTACGGACTGCGCGTCGGCGACGACGGTTCGAACAGCTCGGACCAGGTCACCGCGCTGACCCGCGAGGCCGGTTTCGGCCCAGAGGTCAAGCGCCGCATCATGATCGGTACCTACGCGCTGTCCGCCGGCTACTTCGACGAGTTCTATGGCCAGGCGCTCAAGGTTCGGCGACTCATCGCCGACGACTTTGCGCGGGCCTACGAGCAGGTCGACGTTCTCATCTCGCCGACGAGTCCGTTCACCGCGTGGAAGATCGGCGAGAAGGTCGACGACCCGCTCGCGATGTACATGGCCGACCTGTGCACCATCCCGACGAACCTCGCTGGTACGTGTGCAATCTCGGTGCCGTCGGGTCTGGCCGCGGAAGACAATCTCCCGGTCGGACTCCAGATCATGGCGCCGGTCATGGCCGACGACCGTCTGTATCGCGTTGCCGCGGCATACGAAGCCGCGCGCGGGGCGATGCCGCTGCCGACGCTCAGCTGATTGTGGACGCTAGGTCGCGGGTAGCGCGACCTAGCGTCCACAATCGAGGCATGCAGGAGCCGCTGTTCACGGCGGGGTTCATCAAGCTGATGATCGCCGACTTGGCGTACTTCCTGTGCTT
Organism: Smaragdicoccus niigatensis DSM 44881 = NBRC 103563; assembly: GCF_000380645.1. Lineage (GTDB taxonomy): Bacteria > Actinomycetota > Actinomycetes > Mycobacteriales > Mycobacteriaceae > Smaragdicoccus > Smaragdicoccus niigatensis. Next base: position 172,863 of record NZ_AQXZ01000019.1, on the reverse strand, counting down.
CGGAATCGGCATCTACACCCTGCCGTTGTTCGTCGTAGGTCCGATCGGCGGTGGCCGCGCCGCAGCCGGGTTCGCGGTCGGCGCCTTCAGCGTGACGGCTTTGTTCCTTCGTCCGCTGGCGGGTGCGCTCGCGGATGCGATCGGTCGGCGCCCGATGATGATCGGCGGAACACTTCTAGCCGCTCTCGCGACGGGCGGCCTGATGTTCGTCGACAGTTTCTGGCCGGTGATCCTGCTCCGGATCATCACCGGAGTCGCAGAGGCCGCTTTCTTCGTCGCTGGATTCGCGGCGCTGGCTGACCTCGCACCGGCGCACCGCCTCGCTGAGGCCTTGAGCTACAACTCGCTGTCGCTCTACCTCGGTCTCGCGATCGGGCCGGTTCTCGGACAAGTTCTCGTCAGCCGGTCCGGCTTCGCCGGCGCCTGGCTCGGAGCGGCCGTATTCGGGCTCATCGCCGTGGTTGCGACGTACGTGTTTCCAGAAACGAGCACTGCCACCGGCCGACTTGATCTGTCATGGAAGCACGTCATCAACCGCCCCGCGTTCGGGCCGTCCGTCGCGTTGTTCTGCGGAATCTTCGGTGCGGGTGCGTTTCTCGCATTTGCGGTGATTCGGGCGCGCGATATCCCGATGGAGAATCCAAGCCTGGTGCTGTTCGTCTACGGCGGCGTGGTCGTGCTGTGCCGGGTCGCTTTGGCGAAGCTTGCCGACCACGCGAACCCCATGCGCATCGGTGCCATCGGGTTGCTGTTTGTTGCCGCCGGGCTCGTCGTCGCCGCTTCCACGATGTCTGCCCTGGCTCTCATTTCCGGCGCGGTCCTGCTCGCGGTCGGCACATCACTGACCACGCCGGCGTTCTTCGCCGCTGCTTTCTCGCGCGTGCCGCCGGAGGATCGGGGAGCGGCGTCGGGTACGGCGAGCATCTTCATCGATCTCGGACTTGGCGGTGGCCCGATCGTCGCCGGGTTGATCACCGAACAAGCCAGTCTCACAGCAGCTTTCCTGGCGTGTGCGGTTCTCGCTGCGATCGGCTTCGGGTTTTCGGCGGCGGTCCGAAACGATGTCGTTCAATCCTGAATCAGAAGGAATTCCTAAGAAAACATACCGAGTGGTATGCCTGGTCTGAGTGCGGCGATACGCTCAGTTTTGACAGCGTCGCCATCGCGAGGAAGTAGCGGATCATGGCCGAGTCAACCTTGCTCTCACGCAGCAATTTCCTGAAGTTCAGCTCCGTCGCAGCCGCCGGCACTCTGCTTGCGGCGTGCAGTTCCAACAAAGACAGTTCCAGCGGTTCCACGACGTCGAGTGCGACAGCGTCACTACCGCCCGTCACGAACGGCGCCGAAGCACTCCAGCGCCTGAAGGACGGCAACTCGCGGTTCGTGACGAACAAGGCGACGTGCCCCGAGGACACTCCGCTTCGCCGCGCCGAGTTGGCGGAAGGGCAGACGCCGTTTGCCCTCCTGCTCAGCTGTATCGACTCCCGGGTGCCGCCGGAGTTGGTTTTCGACCAAGGTCTGGGCGATCTCATGGTGATTCGGTCCGGCGGTCAGGTTCTCGATCGTGCGGTCATCGGCAGCCTCGAGTACGGCGTTGCCGTCATCAAATGCCCGCTGCTCATGGTTCTGGGACACGGAAAGTGTGGAGCGGTCGACTCGACCATCAAGTCGATCCAGGACAACAGCACGAACGAGGGTCTAGGCGACATCGCATTTCTCATCGAGCAGATCGGCACCAACATCCGGCCGCTCGTGGAAAAGGGCGGCGACGATCTGCTGTACCGGTGCATCGACGCGAACTCCAAGGGGATCGCGGCTGATCTACCCAACCGGTCGTCGATCATTAAGAAAGCGGTCGCCGACGGCAAACTCACGATCGTCGCCGCTGACTACCACCTCGAATCCGGGAAGGTCGCGCTGCTCACCTAAGATTCACTGGTGACCGTAGAGCTTCTGGAATTCGACGACGTCATCGCTCGCTTCGAGCCCGTACTCGGCATGGAAGTGCACGTCGAACTCGGTACCGCGACGAAGATGTTCTGCAGCTGCGCCAACGTGTTCGGCTCCGAGCCGAACACCCACGTGTGCCCGGTGTGCCTAGGACTTCCCGGTTCGCTACCGGTGGTCAACGGGAAGGCCGTCGAGGCTGCCGTCCGGATCGGTCTGGCCCTGAACTGCTCGATCACGCCGTGGGGCCGGTTCGCGCGGAAGAACTATTTCTACCCGGACATCCCCAAGGGCTACCAGATCAGCCAGTACGACGAGCCGATCGCGACCAATGGCTACCTCGACGTCCCGCTCGATGACGGTTCGATCTTCCGCGTAGAAATCGAGCGCGCGCACATGGAGGAAGACACCGGAAAGTCGCTGCACGTCGGCGGTGCCACCGGTCGAATCCACGGTGCGAGCCACTCGCTGCTCGACTACAACCGGGCCGGCGTCCCGCTCGTCGAGATCGTCACCAAGCCGATTACCGGTTCCGGCGACCGTGCACCCGAGGTTGCCCGCGCGTACGTGACCGCGCTGCGTGACCTGCTCAAGTCGCTCGGGGTCTCTGACGTGAAGATGGAGCAGGGTTCGCTGCGCTGCGATGCGAACGTCTCTCTCATGCCGGTCGGCGCCACCGTCTTCGGAACGCGCACCGAGACCAAGAACGTGAACTCCCTGCGCAGCGTCGAAGCGGCGGTTCGGTTCGAAATGCGTCGCCAGGCCGCGGTGCTCACCGACGGCGGCGAGATCATCCAGGAGACGCGGCACTACCAGGAGGCAGACGGCAGCACGTCGCCGGGTCGCCGCAAGGAGACCGCGGAAGACTACCGCTACTTCCCGGAGCCGGACCTGCAGCCCATCGCGCCGGACGAGGCCTGGGTCGACAGCCTGCGCGGAACGATTCCGGAGTACCCGTGGCTCGTGCGCGGTCGCATCCAGGCGGAGTGGGGCCTGTCGAACGAGGTCATGCGCGACCTCCTGAACACCGGCGCCCTCGATCTCATCATCGCCACTGTCGACGCGGGCGCACCTGCTGACCAGGCGCGTTCGTGGTGGGTCGCCTACCTCACCGAGAAGTCGAAGGAGCGCGAGGTCGCGCTTGACGAGCTGCCGATCACCCCGGCTCAGGTCGCGCGGGTCATCGCACTCATCGTCGACGGAAAGCTCAACAACAAGGTCGCCAAGCAGGTCGTGGACGGTGTTCTCGCGGGAGAAGGCGAGCCCGACGAGGTCGTCGAGAAGCGCGGACTTGCGGTCGAGCGCGACGACTCGAAGCTCAAGGCCATGGTCGACGAGGCGCTGGCCGCCAACCCGGCGATCGCCGACAAGATCCGCGCCGGGCAGGTTCAGGCAGCCGGAAAGATCATCGGCGACGTCATGAAGGCGAGCCGTGGTCAGGCGGACGCAGCTCGCGTTCGCGAGCTGGTCCTCGAAGCCTGCAGCTAGCCGGAGGGGCGGGCCCTAGTCCGACCCGCCGCCCGCCGGCGACTGCGGTGGGATCCGGATGACGCGGTCGTCGAACGGGCCCGGCGTGCCGCTGGTCTTGTTGGCGGTCGTGATCCAGATCAGGCCGTCCGGACCTGTCGCCGCGCCGTGCAATGCGCCGTAGCGCTGCTGAAGAGCGATCGACGGTGCGGTGGATACGGTGCCGGTGCTCGCCTCGACGCGGACGACGGCGAGCGCCTTCGCGAACTCCAGCGAAACCACGATGGCGTCCGCTGCGGCAGCGCATCCGGCGACACCGGGCTTGTCCGGCCAGGTCCACACCGAATTGAGAACCGTCCCGTCGCTGGTGACCTTCGACAGTCGGTCCTCGGTTTCCGTGCGGTCAGTGACCCAGATGTTGCCCTGCGGGTCGGGGCACAGTCCGCCGGCGCGGCCGACGCCAGACATGAGGATCGAGGAGGGGGAGGCGCCGGTGGTCTGTGGGTCGGTGATCCGCAGAACCTTTCCGGCGCGGGAGTTCGGGTCCGCCGCTGCGGCCGGTGATCCGGAATCCCCGGTCAGCACGATGAGATCACCGTTGGGCGCGAAGTCGATCGCTCCCGCGTTGCCGTCGGGGCCCTTCGGAATACCGACGAGGATCGGCTTCGGTTCATCGCCGGGTGCCAAGCGGACGATTCGGTTGTCGCTGCCGGTTGTCACGTAGGCATAGATCAATTTGTCTTCGTCGTAGTGCGGGGACAAGGCGATGTCCGTGAGCCCGCCGTCGCCGGTCGCGTCGACGTTGAGCTTGGCGACCTCGACGGGCTTGCGATCCGCGGTGACCTGCAGGATTCGGCCCGTGCGTCGTTCGGTGACGAGCGCGCTGCCCGCATCGGGCAGGACGACGATGCCGCCGGTGGTGTCGAGGCAGCTCACGACGACGGCTTCGTCTGGATCGATGCACGGACCGGTGGGCCGCGGTGCCTTCGAGGTCGTCGTGGGGGTCCCGGGCCCGACTTCGCCGCCGAGCGCCTGGGTGGGCGGGGGCTCGAACGGACTGGTGGTGGAGTCGTCGAATCGTGCGCAACCGGTGAGGAGTATGGCCGTCATCGCTGACACTGCTGCGATGCGAGCGAGACGGAACGACATGAGCGCAATCGTACGCAACGTGCTTATTGCCACTCGGTACGAGCACGGCACGCCGGGCCGGGTTCAGGTATCTGCGTGGTAGGGGGTCTTAGGCTGGCGGGGTGACGGACAAGCGGAAGTCGGGCGTGACCGACGCCGATTTCGTTATGCCCGCTCACGGATCGAACATCTCGTACCCGCTCACCGACGACGACCTCGATGTCGATCTCGACGAGGCGATGACGACGTACCCGATCTCATCGAGCATGCCGCGCGTCCGGTCGACGGAGATTCGCCCGAACAGCCCGGCTGTCGTGCCGAAGCCGGCGGCTCCAGTCAATGCTCGGCATGGACGCCACGAAGAGGAGCACCACCGTCGCGGAACCAGCGACCTCGGTCTGCTGCTTCTCCGGGTGTCGGTCGGCGGCATCATGCTCTTCCACGGACTGCGCAAGATCACCGGTTGGTGGGGCGGCCCCGGCTTCAGCGAGATGGCCGACGCCGTCGCCGGTGCGAACTGGAAGCAGCCGCACCTCACCGCCGTGCTGTTCGCGGTCGGCGAGACGCTCGGCGGACTCATGGTTCTACTCGGTGTCGCGACACCGGTCGCGGCCAGCGCCGTCCTGGCCATCGTGATCAATTCCTGGCTGACGCGACAGGCGCTCGCGCCTGGATTGCAGTTCAGTGCGCCGGGCGGTCCCGAATATCAGACTCTGCTCATCGGGGCGACGTCGTCGATCATTTTGGCTGGTCCGGGTCGACTCTCCCTCGATCGCCGAATGGGATGGGCGATCCGTCCGCACGCCGGGTCACTGGCGGCGTTCCTCGCGGCCATTGCGATTGCCGCCGCGACCTGGGTCGTGCTGCACGGCGGCAATCCGTTCGTCTAGCGCTCGCCTTGAGTGCTAACGCTCGCCGGGGTCCGGAATGTGGCCGTGCGATGTCACGGCGAGTTCCCGCAGGCGGTCGACGTTGACGGTGAGAAGCGCGACCTCAGTCTCATCGAGCAGAACCGCCCGCGCCCAGCCATGCTTCGGCATGCGGATGCCCTTGAGGTTCGACCAGCTGATCTTCTGATCGCCGAAGATGCGGTGCACGACGAGACCGGACTTGTTGACGGTCGTGCCGGCTCGTAGAACCCAGAACGTCAGTCCGATGGGGATGAGGTAGAGCCACCCCAGCGCCAGCGGCCATCCGAGCGCCACGAAGCTGGTCAGGATGAACATGAATCCCAGGGGGATCAGCACCTGCCGGTTCGTCCGGATGGTGTACGAGTTCGGAAGCTTGGTGTGGGAAGATTCTTCCGGTGGCACGGACTGATGCGATTCGGACACAACTCCATCCTCGCATTAGCGTCTTTGGGTCTCACACAATGGGATCTGTCTTCAGGGTTTGGCTGAAGTTATTTGACTCAGTGGTACGCGCACGCATAATCTGTCGTCCGTGATCCGATTTGAGATTCTCGTAGTAGACCGGCGCGTCGACGCCTGAGTCTGCTGTTTAACTCAAAGCAACGACGCGCCACCCTCGCACAGCGATGCTGTCGAGGGTTTTTTGTTGTCCGGAAGACATAAGGGGAGTCACGAAAGTGAGCGCACCAACAGCTCGGCCTGGGAATCCGTCCCGCCGGCCGATGCCCGCGGCGGCCGCGCCGGTCAGTCCTGCACGTCCACAAGGCGCGCCAGAACCGGTAACCGGTGCACAGTCGGTCGTTCGAGCCCTCGAGGAGCTCGGTGTCGACACGGCGTTCGGTATTCCGGGCGGTGCGATCCTTCCGTTCTACGACCCGCTCTTCGACTCGAAGAAGGTCCGTCACGTCCTGGTCCGCCACGAGCAGGGCGCGGGTCACGCTGCGACCGGTTATGCCCAGGCGACCGGCAAGGTCGGCGTCTGCATCGCGACCTCGGGTCCCGGTGCGACGAACCTCGTGACCCCGATCGCGGACGCCTACATGGACTCGGTGCCGATCGTCGCGATCACCGGCCAGGTCCCGATGGCGATGATCGGAACCGACGCGTTCCAGGAAGCTGACATCTGCGGCATCACCATGCCGATCACGAAGCACAACTTCCTCATCACCGACGCGATCGACATCCCGCGCATCATGGCGGAGGCGTTCTACATCGCCTCGTCTGGACGTCCGGGCCCGGTTCTCGTCGACATCCCGAAGAGCATCCTGCAGACGAACACCACGTTCAGCTGGCCGCCGGAGATGCGTCTGCCGGGCTACCGCCCGGTCACCAAGCCGCATGGCAAGCAGGTGCGCGAAGCTGCCCGCCTGATCCTCGCCGCCAAGCAGCCGGTGTTCTATGTCGGTGGCGGCGTTATCAAGGCCAATGCCGCAGAGCAGCTGCGTCAGCTCGCCGAACTGACCGGCATCCCGGTCGTGACCACGCTGATGGCACTGGGCTCGTTCCCCGACACCCACCCGCTCAACATGGGTATGCCGGGCATGCACGGCACCGTCGGTGCGGTTGCCGCGCTCCAGAAGTCGGACCTGCTGATCACCCTCGGCGCGCGCTTCGACGACCGCGTGACCGGCAAGCTCGACTCGTTCGCGCCGGACGCCAAGGTCATCCACGCCGACATCGATCCGGCGGAGATCGGCAAGAACCGGCACGCGGACGTGCCGATCGTCGGCGACTGCAAGGAAGTCATCAACGAGCTCATCGAGGCGCTGCGGGCGGACTTCGCCACCGGCAGCAAGATCGAGATCGCCAAGTGGTGGGCCTACCTCGACGGCATCCGCAAGCGCTACCCGCTGGGCTATGACGCCCAGTCGGACGGCACGCTCGGACCCGAGTTCGTCATCGAGAAGATCGGCCAGCTCGCCGGTCCGGACGCGATCTACGTTGCCGGCGTTGGTCAGCACCAGATGTGGGCGGCGCAGTTCGTCACCTACGAGAAGCCGCGCACGTGGCTCAACTCGGGCGGCCTCGGGACCATGGGCTACTCGGTGCCGGCCGCGATGGGCGCCAAGATGGGCATGCCCGACAAGGAAGTCTGGGCCATCGACGGTGACGGCTGCTTCCAGATGACCAACCAGGAACTCGCGACGTGTGCGCTCGAAGGCGTGCCGATCAAGGTGGCGGTCATCAACAACGGCAACCTCGGCATGGTTCGCCAGTGGCAGACGCTGTTCTACGACCAGCGGTACTCGAACACCGAGCTCGGCACCCACCACAAGATCCGGATTCCGGACTTCGTGAAGCTTGCCGAGGCCCTCGGTTGCGTCGGTATCCGCGTCGAGCGCGAAGAAGACGTTGAGCCGGCGATCCGCCAGGCGCAGGCCATCAACGACCGCCCGGTCGTCATCGACTTCATCGTCGGGAAGGACGCCCAGGTGTGGCCGATGGTCGCCGCCGGCACGTCGAACAGCGAGATCATGTTCGCGCGCGGCATCCGCCCGCTGTTCGATGACGACGAGAACATTTCGGAACCCGCCGTGATCCATGAGGCCATGGAGCGGTCCCAGCAGGGAGAGGAAGAATGACCGTCACGCGTCACACGCTGAGCGTTCTGGTCGAGGACAAGCCCGGTGTACTGGCTCGCGTCGCTGCGTTGTTCTCGCGGCGCGGGTTCAACATCGAGTCGCTCGCCGTCGGTGGCACCGAGCTCCCCGAGGTCTCGCGCATGACGATCGTCGTGACTGTCGAGGACCTGCCACTCGAACAGGTGACCAAGCAGCTCAACAAGCTGGTCAACGTCCTGAAAATCGTTGAGCAGGAAGAGGAAGCGTCAGTCAACCGCGAACTCGTCCTGGTCAAGGTGCGGGCTGATTCGTCCAATCGTGGACAGGTCATCGAGGCCGTCAACCTCTTCCGCGCGAAGGTCATCGACGTGGCTCCGGATTCCCTCATCGTGGAAGCGACGGGGACCAATTCGAAGCTCGAGGCACTCCTGCGTATGCTCGAACCGTTTGGCATTCGCGAAATCGTTCAATCCGGCGTCGTCGCGGTGGGCCGCGGACCCAAGTCAATCTCTGCCAGTCGCTAAGACTGGCCCCAGAAGCTAAAGAGGAGAACCACCAGTGGCAGTCGAGATGTTCTACGACGACGACGCTGACCTGTCGATCATCCAGGGCCGCAAGGTCGCTGTCATCGGCTACGGCAGCCAGGGTCACGCTCACTCGCTGAGCCTTCGTGACTCGGGCGTCCAGGTGAAGGTCGGCCTGCGCGAGGGTTCGGCCGGCCGCGCCAAGGCAGAGGAGGCTGGCCTCGAGGTCGGCACCGCTGCTGAGGTCGCCGCTTGGGCCGACGTCATCATGATCCTGGCGCCGGACACCGCCCAGGCCAAGATCTTCACCGAGGACATCGAGCCGAACCTCAAGGACGGCGACGCGCTGTTCTTCGGCCACGGCCTCAACATCCACTTCGGCCTGATCAAGCCTCCGGCCAACGTCACCGTTGCCATGGTTGCTCCGAAGGGCCCGGGTCACCTCGTTCGTCGTCAGTACCAGGACGGCAAGGGCGTTCCGTGCCTCGTCGCCGTTCACCAGGACCCGAAGGGCGAGGGCTTGGCGCTCGCGCTGTCGTGGGCCAAGGGCATCGGTGGCACCCGCGCTGGTGTCATCAAGACCGACTTCAAGGAAGAGACCGAGACCGACCTCTTCGGTGAGCAGGCCGTTCTCTGCGGTGGTACCGAAGAGCTCGTCAAGACCGGTTTCGAGGTCATGGTCGAGGCTGGCTACGCGCCGGAGATGGCGTACTTCGAGGTTCTCCACGAGCTCAAGCTCATCGTCGACCTCATGTACGAGGGTGGCATCGCCCGCATGAACTACTCGGTGTCGGACACCGCTGAGTTCGGTGGCTACCTGTCGGGCCCGCGCGTCATCGACGCCGGCACCAAGGAGCGCATGAAGGCGATCCTGTCCGACATCCAGGACGGCACTTTCGTCAAGCGCCTCGTCGCCAACGTCGAGGGTGGCAACAAGGAGCTCGAGGGTCTGCGTAAGGCCAACGCCGAGCACCCGATCGAGGTCGTCGGCGCGCAGCTGCGTGGCCTGATGAGCTGGGTCGACCGCCCGATCACCGAGACCGCTTAAGTTCTCACACACAAAAGAGCCGGCCACCAGGCCGGCTCTTTTGCGTTCTAGCCCTGGTAGAGCGTGACGACGGCGTCCTTGCCTCCGGTGCAGGTGACGGTCGCGCTCATGTAGTCCGGCTGGCACCACATGTCGTAGGTCTGCTTGGTGACCGGGCTGTAGGCCTGCACCCAGCGCGCCTGGCGAGCCGGTCCGCTGGTTGCGAAGGCCAGCCGGACGTTCTCGGCGAACGCGCACGAGGTGTGGTCGTTGCCGGCCGACGAGGCGGTGAATCCGTTGATCGGTCCGTACTGCGGGGCGCAGAAGCCGGCCTGCATGCCACCGGCGGCTCCGGTGTCTGCGGACGCGGTTCCGGCGACAAGCAGGGGAGCGGCCATTGCGGCTCCGACGACTCCGAGTCCGACGATTGCGAGGCGGTTGATGTTCATTTTCATGTCCTGTCTGGGATGTTCTTCCGGCTTCTCCGGCGATGCCATAACTTTCGCTTTTCGCAGGTCAGCGCGTTGTCCGGCGACCGGATGGTCCGTGGGGTGACAGGCGTGTCCACCGATCGGTGGAACCGGGGGCGGGCCGTTCGCGTCTGATTGCACGTGGAGGAAGTCGAGCGGTTGATTGCGAGGTACGGCGGAGTTGTCTCGACGAGGCAGTTGATCGCCGGCGGTATGCCCAAGGCCGAGATTCGCAAGCTGGGCTGGGACCGTCCGCGGCGCGGTTGGTACGCATCGCCGAACGCGAACGCGAGAGTCCTCCGCGCGGTCAAGGCCGGCGGTGTGGTGAGCTGTGTATCGGTTCTCCGCCTGCATGGCGTGTGGGTTTCCGATACTGAACTGCATATTCGCTACGCGGCGCGGGCACTGAGGCCAACGGGCCGGAACTGCCAGCCGTATCGGAGGCGTCCGCGAGAAGAGGGGTCGATCGACACCTTGGACGTGGCACTGGCGTGCGCGGTGAACTGCCTGGACCCAGAGCAGGTGGTCGTTGCGCTTGACTCGGCGCTCAACAAGCGGCTGATTCAGATGGCCGATGCCACGACCTTGATCCGTGACTCGAAGTATGCCCACCTGCGCCTGGATGAGAAGTGCGAGCGGGACAGCGAGTCAGGACTGGAGACGATGACCAGGCTTCGACTGCGCAGCCGAAATATCGCGGTGCGGATTCAGGTCGTCGTCGGCGACATCGGTCGTGTCGACCTGTTGATCGGCCGGTCGCTGATCATCGAGTGCGACGGGGAGGACACGCACCGGGAGAAGTTTCACGCCGACCGGGAGCGTGATCGGCGGCTTAAAGCATTGGGATTCAACGTGATTCGGTTGACCAAGCAAGATATCGAGGACAACTGGAAGGATGCCGAGCAGGACATTCTGGCGGTGATCCGGCGAGGTGACCACCTCAAGCCTGCTCAAGTTGTCGTCTGACAGCCGAGGCAACCCCACATGGGAGTTGCCTCGGTTGTCAGCACACAAGTGGAGCAGCTACTGCTTAGGTCGCCACTTCGTGACGCGCGATTCGACGAACACGAGCAGGTAGTTCAGGCCCAGACCGATGATCGAGACGGTCAGGATGCCGGCGTACATCTGCGGAATCTGGAAATTGAACTGCGACGAGATGATCAGGTAGCCGAGGCCGGCCTTTGCACCGACGTACTCCGTCGTGATGAGCACGAGCATCGAAGCTGCAGTCGCCAGCCGAAGACCGGTGAAGATCGTCGGCAGGGCCGCCGGCACGATGACCTTGTAGAAGAGCTTGAAGTCCTTCAAACCCAGCGATCGCGCCGACTTGATCAACAGCGGATCGACTGTGCGGGCGCCGCTGATCGTGTTGTACAGAATCGGCCAGAAGCACGCGTAGCCGATGATTGCGATCTTCGACAGGTCGCCGATTCCCAGGATCAGCGTGAACACGGGTAGCAGTGCCACCGCGGCCGTGTTCAGGAAGATTGCCAAGAGGGGCGAAAGCACCTCGGCCACAGCCGAATACCACGCGATCAGCAGGCCCAGCGGCACTGCGATCGAGACCGCCACGAGCAGTCCGGTCAACGATCGGTGCAGGCTCGCGTCGATGCTGATCCACAGGTCACCCGACAGCGTCAGTTGCCACAGCGCTGAGAGCACCTCGCTCAACGGGCTGAGAAACGCCCGGTCGACCCAGCCGAGCCTCGGCGCGACTTCCCAGATCGAGAGGAAGGTCGCCACAGCGACCACTCGTTTGGCAATCGTGCTCACCAGTGGAAGCACCCGACGAGGCCTGCGGACGGCCGGCACCGCGCGAGCGACGACGGAAACCGGCTTGTCGAGAGTTGCGATAACCAACGCCAACCACCTCCTGTGCTTCGAAGGTCTTGCGGACCTCGTCGTGGAGCAGACCCCAGATCTGACGTCGATAGGCGATGAAGTCGGGGGTCGAGCGCAGATCTTCGACGGCTCGATCCCCGAGATCGATCTGGACGATTTCTTTGATCCGCCCTGGTCGCGACGTCATGACCGCCACCCGCTGGCCGAGGAACACCGACTCGTCGATGCCGTGCGTGATGAACAGGATCGTCGTACCGGTGCGTTTCCAGATCTCAAGCAGGTCGCCTTGCAGCGCCTCCCGAGTCTGCGCATCGAGGGCTGCGTACGGCTCGTCCATCAACAGAACTTCCGGTTCGTAGGCGAGGCTGCGCGCGATCGCCACGCGCTGCCGCATCCCGCCGGACAGTTCGTGCGGGTAATGCTTCGCGAAGGCCAAGAGTCCGACCTGTGCCAGCACTTCCCGCGCCCGCTCGGCCCGCTGCTTGCGGGGCACGCCCTTCACTTCGAGCCCGAACTCGACGTTTGCCTGCGCAGTCCGCCAGGGAAACAGTGCGTATTGCTGGAACACGACTCCGCGATCGAGGCCCGGGCCGGTGACCGGCTGGTCACCGAGCAGGATCTGCCCCGAGGTCGGAGTGGTGAGGCCCGCGACGAGATCGAGCAGGGTGGACTTGCCGCACCCGCTGGGACCGACCAGGGTGAGAAACTCACCCTGAGCGATGTCCAGCGAGATATTGTCGAGCGCGGTGAAGTCCGGCCCGCCGTTGCGCGCCGGGAACGTCTTGGTGACGTCCCGAAGCTGAATTCCGGTGTGGGAAGCCATGACTACTTCTTCGCCGCTTGCGGTGCCTGAGCGTCTGCCGGCTGGACCGCCGTCGTGGCGTTGGTGTTGAACTCGTTGGTGAACAACTCGTTCGCCGACGGCAACTCCTTCACCGCACCGGTGGCCTTGAGCCAGTCTGCCCAGCGCTCGAAGTCCGAGTATTCGATGTAGCCGTAGTACGACGGGACGCCAGGCGTGAGCCAGTACTTGAGGGTGTCAGTGTTCTCGTTCGGCCGGTGACGTGCCTCGATGATCGTGGTGAAGGTCTTGATGACCTCGTCGCGCGGGGTCAGCCGAGCCCACTGGATCGCCTTGCCGACGCCGTCGACGAATGCGCGCACAGCATCGGGGTTCTTCTTGATGAAGTCATTGCGGAAGACGTACGGACCACCGTTGAACGGGCCGCCGTACTCCGAATGCTGGTCCCACAGAACCCGGAGACCACCGGCCGCGTCCGCACGCTGCTTGAACTGGCCGGAGAGGCCGGCGGCGTCGACCTGACCCTTGCGCAGCGCGTCTTCCTGGTTCGGCGGCGGCAGAGTCACGAGTTCGACCTGCTTGATCTCCTCCTGGGTCAGGCCCTCCTTCTTCAGTTCGTTGAAGATGTCGGCCTCGTTCTGACCTCCGAGCGTGTTCACGGCTACCTTCTTGCCGATGAGGTCGCGCGCGGACTTGATCGGGCTGTCGGCCGGAACGTAGTAGGCGCCGAAGTCCTTGTCGTCACCGCCGTAGTAGTTGATGACGGCCTTGATGTCGGCTCCGGAGGAGACCAGCTTCGCGACCGCGCCGCCGAAAGCTCCGCCGAAGTCGGTCTCGCCGGTGGCCGCGGACTGGATGTCCTGCGGTCCGCTGATGGTGTTTCCGACCCAGTTGAGCTTGATCTTGCCGTCGAAGAAGCCGAGGTAGTCGGCGAGTTCGGGAAGGGTCACCTGGTTGTTCCAGCCCTGGTAGCGCAGCGTGGTCACGCCCGACGCGTCGGGACCGGATTCGCTCGATTCGCTCGACCCGCAGGCGGTCAGGACCGTCGCCGCGGCGACGGCAAGAGCCACCACGCGCACGGCTGGTTTCCGCCGAAATCGGAATTGGGTACGGATCGACAACGTAGTTCTCCTTGATGAATGGCACGCCAAACAAGTGCTCGATCGAGCACGCACGGCGCAAAAGGGGTGCGCAACAAAGGCGCGAGGAATGACGAGGGCTGCTCTACCGACAACAGGTCGAGGGCATGAAAGTCATGGGGGACATGCTGGCTCAGGCTCACGGGCCGGCACGAGCCTTTCCCTCACCGTGATCGAAACTCGGACATTTGCGCCACCGTGATCGCAACTGTTGTCACGTGCGACACCGCCGACACAGATAAGAAAGATGTCCCTCCACTTGAACGCATTTCTGATGGGCGTCGGCCATCACGAAGCCGCCTGGCGTCACCCGCGCACGAACGAGCGCGCGGTTCTCGACGTCGAGCACTTTCAGAACCTCGGCCGGATCGCCGAGCGCGGCACCCTCGACTCGGTGTTCTTCGCCGACGGTCTGGCCGCGGGTCCGCGGATCGAGCGCAACACCCTGGCAGTCTTCGAGCCGATCACCCTGCTGACGGCGATCGCGACGGCGACCGAACACGTGGGGCTGATCGCGACCGCGTCGACGAGCTACAACGAGCCCTTCACCCTGGCGCGCGCGTTTGCCTCGCTCGATCACATCAGTGGCGGTCGCGCGGGCTGGAACATCGTGACGTCGGCCGGAGCGGACGAAGCCGCGAACTTCGGCCTGGAGGGCATCCCCGAGCATCAGCGCCGGTACGAGCGTGCGGACGAGTTTCTGCAGGTCGCGCTGAAATTGTGGGACAGTTGGCAGCCCGGGTCGATCGTGCTCGACGCCGCGGAGGGCCGCTTCGCCGACCCGGCGAAGGTGCACCCGATCGACCACGTCGGCGAGCGTTTCCGCGTGAAGGGTCCGCTTAACACGCCGCGCTCACCGCAGGGACGGCCGCTGCTCGTACAGGCGGGTTCCTCGGAAACCGGTAAGGAGTTCGCCGCTCAATATGCCGAAGCCGTCTTCACCGCGCAGCGCGCGCTCGAGGAGGGCAAGGAGTTCTACACCGACCTCAAGTGCCGGCTGCCGAAGTTCGGCCGCAGCCGACACGACCTCAAAGTGCTGCCCGGAATCGTGCCGTTCATCGGGTCGACGGAAGCCGAAGCCCGCGAACTCGAGGAGTCGTTCACGGCGTTGATCTCGCCGGACTACGCGCTGCGACAGTTGTCGACGATGGTCGGCGTCGATCTCACCGAGCATGCGCTCGACGCGCCGCTCCCGCCGCTTCCGCCCGAGAACGAGATCCAGGGCAACAAGAGCCGGTACCAGCTCGTGAAGGATCTGGCCGAGCGTGAGCAGCTCACCGTTCGTCAGCTCATCGCGCGGCTCGGCGGTGGACGTGGCCATCGCACCTTCGCGGGTACGCCTGAGCAAATCGCCGATGAACTGCAGCTTTGGTACGAGCAGGGCGCTGCCGACGGGTTCAACATCATGCCGCCGTACCTGCCCGGTGGGCTCGAGGACTTCGTCGACCACGTCGTGCCGATCCTGCGCAAGCGCGGCCTGTTCCGCACGGAATACACAGGCCGAACGCTGCGCGAGCACTACGGACTGCCCGAGGTCGATGCCGCGGCGGCATGGCCAGCTGCACAGTAGAGCCGGGGTGGAAGGAGGAGGACCTGAGCATCGCAGCGAGGGACGAGCGAGGAGCGGAAGGCCCGACGGTCCACCCATCGGCAGAGCGGCGGTATCTCGCCGAACTCTTCTGGCCGGTTTTCGTGCCGGCGACGTTGTTCGGAATCGGGATGGGCGCGGCGGCTCCGGTCGTCGCGCTCGCCGCCCGGGAGCTGGGCGCGCCGGTGTGGATTGCCGCGCTCGTCGCATCGCTCGCAGGTCTCGGGATGGTGCTCGGCGACCTGCCGTCCGGGGTGCTCGTGGCTCGGCTGGGGGAGCGAAAAGCGCTGGTGCTGGCCAGTTTCACGGCCGTCGTCGGCGTGGTGCTGTGCATCTTTGCGCCGAGTGTCGAGGTGCTCGGTGTCGGCGTCCTGATCACCGGCGTCTCGAACGCGGTGTGGGGTCTGGCGCGGCAGAGTTACCTCTCGGCCGTCGTTCCGCTGAGCCATCGCGCGCGCGTCATGTCGACGTTCGGGCTCACCTTCCGGATCGGCATGTTCGTCGGGCCCGTCGCGGGCGCCGGGCTCATCGCCTTGATCGGAATCCGCGGTGGTTTCGTCATCCAGGCCGTCGGCGTCCTCCTCGCGGGATTGCTCCTGGCTCGTCAGCCGGACCCGGATGGCCTCACGGGCAGTGACCAGCACGTGCCGTTAGCCGGAGTCATAGCGGCGAACTCGTCGGTGCTCGTCACGCTGGGCAGCGGCTCCGTGCTGCTCGGCGCCGCGCGCGCTGCCGTTCCCGTGGTCCTGCCGCTCTGGGCCGAACACATCGGACTGAGCGCGGCGGTTGCGAGCCTCGCCTACGCAGCCGCGGCCGCGATCGACATGTCGTGCGGTTACCCGGCCGGGTACCTCATGGATCGGTTCGGTCGGGCGTTCGTGGCGGTGCCATCGGTGGCGACCCTGGGTGCGGGATACGTGCTCATCGCATTCGCACACAGTGCGCCAACATTGATCGCGGTCGCCCTCGTCTTCGGACTCGGGAACGGTTTCGGCAACGGAATCATCATGACGATCGGCGCCGATACTGCACCTCCTCATGCGCGTGCCGAATACCTTGCGGCCTGGCGTCTCATGCACGACGTCGGATGGTTCGCCGGTCCGCTCGTCGTCAGCGGGTTGGCTGTCGTGTTTCCGCTGTCGGCGGCCTTTTCCTCGCTGGCTGCGGCATCTGCGGTCGGCGCCGGCGTCTTTGCTCGCTATCTCCCGAAGTTCACTCCCTCCCGTAAGGAGATCCATGTCCACTTATGAATTGCACGCTGACGTTCTCGTTGTCGGAGGTGGTCCCGCCGGAACCTGGGCCGCGCTCAAGGCCGCCGCAACCGGAGCCTCCGTTGTCCTCGCGGACAAGGGATATTGCGGTACGAGCGGCGCGACCGCGGCCGCCGGAACCGGGGTTTGGTATGTCCAGCCGGAGCCCGAACTTCGTGCGAAAGCGAAGGCAAGCCGGGAGGCGCTCGGCGGCTATCTTGCCGATCACGAGTGGATGGATCGCGTGCTCGACGAGACGTATGCGCGTATCAACGAGCTCGCCGAAGTGGGGAAGTACCCGTTCCCCGCGAGCAGTGACGGCACTCCGATCCGTCGAGGTGTCCAGGGTCCGGAGTACATGCGTCGGCAGCGGGCACGTGTCAAGCGTGCGGGTGTTCGGATTCTCGACCACAGTCCCGTGCTCGAATTGCTCACCGACGGCACCGGAGCAGTCGCGGGGGCAGCCGGAACCGACCTGACGACGGGCGAGAACTACCAGGTCAAGGCAGGTGCGGTCGTCCTTGCGAGCGGCGGCTGCGCGTTTCAGTCCGGCACGCTTGGCTGCAACGTCAACACCGGCGACGGGGCTTTGATGGCAGCTGAGGTCGGCGCGGTGTTCTCCGGAATGGAGTTCTCCAACGCCTATGCGATCGCACCGAAGTTCACGTCGATCACGAAGACCGCCTACTACAGCTTCGGGACGTTCTACCGCGCGGACGGATCGGTAATCGAAGGTGCCGGCAGTACGCGCGGCCGCTCGGTCATCGCCCGGACGCTACTGACGGAACCGGTCTTCTGCGTCATCGACAAGGCCGATGCCCAGATGCAGGCCGATATGCGCACGGGACAGCCCAACTTCTTCCTCGCGTTCGATCGCCAAGGCATCAATCCCTTCGTTGACCCTTTCCCGGTCACGATGCTGCTCGAAGGCACCGTGCGTGGCACCGGGGGAGTTCGGGTCGCCGGCGAGGACCTCTCGACAGATGTGCCGGGCCTCTACGTCGCCGGTGACGTCGCAACCCGGGAGCTCATCTGCGGTGGGTTCACCGGCGGCGGAAGCCATAACTCGGCGTGGGCCATTTCGTCGGGAAGTTGGGCGGGTGCCGGCGCAGCGCGATATGCACTGAGTGTGGGTGCGCGGGCCGCCAGTCGGGTCGTTCGTCCAGCGGGCCAGGCGGGACTTCGGCCGCTCGGGCGCGGCGGCGACATCACCGCTGACGAGGCTCGTCGAGAAGTGCAGAACCAGGTGATTCCCTACGAGACCAACCTGTTCCGGACACAGGACCGGCTGGAGCCGGCTCTGGTTTCGGTCAACCTTGCATGGCGACGCGTCGTTTCCGGACTCGCGGGCGACACCTACCGGTCGCGCGAGGCCGCGGCGATGGTCGCGCACGCCCGGTGGATGTTCAATGCCGCGCTGACGCGGACCGAGACTCGTGGCATGCACAAGCGGGCGGACTTTCCCGAGCAAGACCCGCGCCAGGCGCATCGGCTCATCGCCGGTGGTCTCGACGAATTGTGGTCGATGCCGGAGGCACAATTTCTGCGCAGTCAGTCGGCGGTGTCCGCATGATCGAGGTCGTTTCGTCGGAGCGCTGCATCGAGTGCGATAAATGCGTCGATGTCTGCCCGACGCGGGTGTTCGATCGGGGCGCGGACGGCATCCCGGTCATCGCCCGGCAGCACGACTGCCAAACGTGCTTCATGTGCGAGGCATATTGCCCGGTAGATGCGCTTTTCGTGGCGGTCGAACGGCAGCCGCTGCCGGCCGATTCGCCGCTGCGAGACGAGGCGCATCTCGTCGAGAACGGGCTGATCGGAAGCTATCGCGAGAAGCTCGGTTGGGGCCGGGGTCGCACCCCGGGTGCGAAGTTCGCGATCGGCCCGGTGCTGTGAGCACGGCACCGGCGAGTGGAGTTTCCCACTTAGTAGACACCGGACTCTGGATAGCTGATTAGGGCCAACTAAGCTATAGCCCGATCGCCACGAACTGATTTTCAGGAGCCTACGTGACTCGTCCGGTAGTTCTGATTGCCGACAAGCTTGCCCAGTCCACTGTTGACGCCCTCGGTGACGGTGTCGAGGTCCGCTGGGTTGACGGACCTGACCGCCCCGCACTCCTGGCCGCCGTGCCGGAGGCTGACGCTCTGCTCGTTCGCTCGGCCACGACTGTCGACGCCGACGTCCTCGCTGCGGGCACGAAGCTGAAGATCGTCGCCCGTGCTGGTGTCGGCCTCGACAACGTCGACGTGCCGGCCGCGACCGCGCGCGGAGTCATGGTCGTCAACGCCCCGACCTCGAACATCCACACCGCTGCCGAGCACGCCGTCACCCTCATGCTGTCGGCCGCCCGCCAGATCCCGCAGGCCGACGCGAGCCTGCGCGAGGGCAAGTGGCTGCGCAGCAAGTTCAACGGTGTCGAGATCTTCGACAAGACGGTCGGTGTCGTGGGCCTCGGCCGCATCGGTCAGCTGTTTGCGGCTCGCCTCGCCGCGTTCGAGACCAAGATCATCGCGTACGACCCCTATGTGTCGGCCGCTCGCGCCGCTCAGCTCGGCATCGAGCTCGTTTCGCTCGACGAACTGCTGCAGCGTGCTGACCTCATCTCGGTCCACCTTCCGAAGACCCCGGAGACCAAGGGCCTCATTGGCAAGGAGAACCTCGCCAAGACCAAGCCGGGCGTTGTCATCGTCAACGCGGCGCGTGGTGGTCTGGTCGACGAGCAGGCGCTCGCTGACGCCATCAAGTCGGGCCACGTCCGCGCGGCCGGCCTCGACGTGTTCAACACCGAGCCGTGCACCGACAGCCCGCTGTTCGAGCTGCCGCAGGTCGTTGTGACCCCGCACCTCGGTGCTTCGACGTCGGAGGCGCAGGACCGCGCTGGTACGGACGTTGCCAAGTCGGTTCTTCTCTGCCTCGCCGGCGAGTTCGTTCCGGGTGCAGTCAACGTTGCCGGCGGTTCGGTCGGCGACGAAGTTGCTCCGTGGCTCGAGGTCGTTCGCAAGTCGGGTGTCCTGCTTGGCGCGCTGTCTACGGAGCTTCCGGTCAGCCTCACGGTCGACGTCCGGGGTGAGCTCGCCTCGGAGGACGTCGAGATCCTCAAGCTGTCGGCCGTTCGCGGCCTGTTCTCGGCGGTCATCGAGGACTCGGTCACCTTCGTCAACGCCCCGGCTCTCGCCGAGGAGCGCGGCCTCGTCGCGACCCTCACCAAGGCGTCGGAGAGCCCGAACCACCGCAGCGTTGTCGACGTCCGCGCCGTTTACGCCGACGGTTCCTCCACAAACGTTGCCGGCACCCTGACCGGTCCGCAGCAGGTCGAGAAGATCGTCAACATCAACGGGCGCAACTTCGACCTTCGCGCCGAGGGTCTGAACGTTCTCGTTCACTACGGCGACCGGCCGGGTGCGCTCGGCAAGCTGGGCACCGCGCTGGGCGACGCCGGCATCAACATCCTCGCGGCCGCGCTGTCGCAGGACGCCGAGGGCCCTCTCGCGACGATCCTGCTCCGCGTCGACAAGGATGTGCCGGCTGACGTGCGCGAGAAGATCGCCGCGGCAGTTGACGCCAGCCTCCTCGCGGTCGTCAACCTCGCATGAGGCTCGGCGTTATCGCTGGTGACGGCATCGGCCCCGAGGTCATCACCGAGGCACTGAAGGTTCTTCGCGCGGTTGTTCCGAACGTCGAGACGACCGAGTACGACCTCGGAGCCCGGCTGTACCACCGCACGGGGGAGTTGCTTCCCGACAGCGTTCTCGAAGAACTGCGTGGCCAGGACGCGATCCTCCTCGGAGCGATCGGTGACCCGTCGGTGCCGAGCGGAATCCTGGAGCGCGGCCTCCTCCTGAAGGCCCGCTTCGCGCTCGACCACCACGTGAACCTCCGTCCGTCGCGTCTGTACCCGGGCGTCACGAGCCCGATCGCGGGTAACCCGCCGATCGACATCGTGGTCGTCCGTGAAGGCACTGAGGGTCCGTACATCGGCAACGGCGGTGCGCTTCGGGTCGGGACGCCGCAGGAGGTCGCGACCGAGGTCAGCGTGAACACCCGGTTCGGCGTCGAGCGGATCGTGCGCTTTGCGTTCGAGAAGGCGGTTACGCGCCGCAAGCACTTGACGCTGCTGCACAAGACGAACGTGCTGACCTTCGCCGGTTCGCTGTGGCAGCGCACGGTCGACGACATCAAGAAGGGCTATCCCGAGGTCGATGTTGCCTACCAGCACATCGACGCGGCGACGATTCACCTCGTCACTGACCCGGGTCGCTTCGACGTGATCGTCACCGACAACCTGTTCGGCGACATCATCACCGACCTCGCGGCGGCCGTCACCGGCGGCATCGGGCTCGCGGCGTCGGGCAACATCGATGCCACGCGCACCAACCCGTCGATGTTCGAACCCGTTCATGGAAGTGCTCCGGACATCGCGGGCCAGGCCAAGGCCGACCCGACCGCGGCAATCCTGTCGGTCTCGATGCTCCTCGACCACGTCGGTGAGAAAGAGGCTGCGGCACGAGTCGAGAAGGCTGTGGCGGAGGATCTTGCGAACCGCACCGGTCCGGCGAAGACCCATGAGGTCGGCGACCGGATCGCGTCGCTGCTCTAACACTGTTGACGAAACGAGCCGTGCGGATGTTCCGCACGGCTCGTCTTCGTTCGGTCTCCGGGGTAGTAGGTGACCCTGTCGCTCAGCACCTTTGGGTGGTGTTGTCGACGTAGATTACGGACACCGTGCAAGTGGAGGATGCGGTCGCGGTGTTGTTATGGCCGTACGCCGCGGTTGCCGTGCTGCCGTTCGTCGCAATGGCGGTGTTGTGGTTGCCGACCTCCGCGAACGCGGTACTGCCATCGCGGGCAGTTGCATAATTCTGGCGCCCGCCGCTTGCCACGGCAAGACTGCCGTCACTGCTGAGCGCAGTGTTCCGGGTGCCGAAGCTGGCGTTGGCCTCGGAGTTGTCGTTTGCGACCGCTCGGTTGTAATCACCGGCATACGCCCCGGCCGAGCTGCCGTTGGTCGCGACTGCGACGTTGCCGGTTCCGGCACCCGCGTAGGCGCTCGACCCGGCTCCGGTGGCGAACGCCCGGTTTCCCACCCCATCGTTGGCTGTGGCTGTCGCACCGTCGCCTCGCGCGATGGCGACGTTGCCGCCGGGGGTCGATTCGCATGCCGCGTTTCCGCGTGTGTAGGTCGAGCCGTTCACCGAGATGCATCCGGGTTGGCTGGAGTAGAGCGAGTTGGGTGCAGCGCTCGCAGTTGTAGGGGCAAGAATGGCGAACACTCCCGCTACACCGGCGGTGGCGAGAGATGTCCTGAGTTTGTTCACTAATGCTCCTTGGGTCAGCACGCGCCGGTCGCGTTACCGCCGGCTGCGACGGCGGTGCCGTTATCGGAGTCAGCGACGGCTACGTTGTTGCTCGTACCGTCGCCGATGTTGTTGCCGGTCGTGGTTCCGGCGTAGGCGGTGCGGTTATCGCCGACGGTGACAGCGCCATTGTTATCGCCCCGCCGCCGCTTCTGCCGCCGTCTGCATAGCCACCGGCTCGCGAGACACTCGCACGGTTGTCGTTGTCGTCGAAGCCGGTGCACCACGTGGGTTCACAGCCATAACCTAGATCATCGCCGTTCGACGACAGCCACGTGACGCGAATCCGGACAAATCGGGGTGTGGATGGAAGAACCTGATGCCGCCGATCGCGGCATTGGCAGCGACGCGATTCGGTTGACAGACGATTGAATGACGGCGCGGCGCTCGGCTGTACCAACCCAAACGAATCGGGGCGACGCACTCAGTGCGTCGCCCCGATTGTCCGTGGAGGGTTACGGACAGGTGGTGTTCGCTGCCGGACCACATCCGTCCGCGGATGCCGTCTGACCGTCGAGACCGCCGCCCGCGCCGGCAAGGCCACCATTGACTGCGGTTGCGGTGTTGTTGTCGCCTTGGCCCGCGAGGGCGAGGCTGCCGGTGTCGGCAGAGGCGCTGTTGCCGTCGCCCTCACCGGCCATTGCCTGACTACCGTTGTCCGCCGATGCCGTGTTGGAGTTGCCCTCGCCGGCACCTGCCTGGCTGAGGTTGTCCGCGGTCGCGGAATTGTTGTCCCCTTCGCCGGCCCGTGCCTCACTGCCGTTCTTGGCTGACGCGGTGTTGCTATTGCCTTCGCCGGCTTCCGCCGTGCTTCCAGTGCCGTCGGCAGTCGCCTGGTTCCCGTTTCCGACTAGCGCGCCCGCTTGGCCGCCGTTCGTCGCAGATGCGATGTTGGTGTCGCCTTCGCCGGCCATCGCACTGCTTCCGGTGCCGTCGGCGGTTGCCTGGTTACCGTTGCCGACAAATGCGCCCGCTTGGCCGCCGTTCGTCGCCTTGGCGGTGTTGTTGTTGCCTACCTCGTCGGGCTCCGTCCCACCGCCGGCCCCCGCAATGCTTTCGAAGCCGTCCGCGGTGGCACTGTTGCCGTTCCCGATAGTGGCGAAGGCCTCGGCGTAGTTGGTAGCGGTCGCGGTGTTGCCGTTTCCGCTGCCCGCAAACGCCACTCCGCCGTTGCTGGCGTGCGCCGTGTTGTTCGAACTGATCCACTCGCCCCAGGCGTCGCCGGCGAAAGCCATCCCATAATCGGCGTCGGCAACGTTGTTGTCGCCACCTCCGGCGAACGCCTGTCCACTATTGACCGCACTCGCGGTGTTCTTGCTGCCAAAGCCTGCGTAGGCATGGCTGTCAGGCCCCTTTGCGTCGGCCTTGTTCCCATTTCCATCGCCGGCGTACGCATCGCCACCGTTGTCTGCGGTCGCCGTGTTCTTGTCGCCGTTGGTGGCAACTGCCGAGCTGCCGGCTCCTGTAGCTGTTGCGCGATTTCCCTTACCGTTCGAGGCGTCGGCACTGGCGCCGTCGCCGTTGGCAACGGCCACGTTTCCGCCCTTGGTGCTACTGCATGTGGCGGTTCCCCTGGCCATCGTGCGGCCGTTGACGGACTTGCAGTAGTTCTTCGCGGGCGTTACCGCGCCAGCCATCGCCGGCGCGGCGATGCTGAGTGTCGTGATGGCGGCAGCTGCGGCGAGCAGCGACTGTGCGATTCGTGATTCTCGGCGGGGGTTCATTGGATCGTCCTTCTGAAGCTCAATCGGGCAAGTCGGGCGCTGGAACTGGTTGAGATTAGGACGATTCATTCATCAATGAAGATCATTTCGGATTGATGTCATTTAGATCGATGACGCATAACGGCGTGATTTCGTGTGTATTTAAACCCCTATATTCATTGACCGACATTCGGTCAGATGAACCCCGTTGCCAGAAGCGTTCAAGGTTTGCAACGGGAGACGAAAGATGTTGCAGTACAACAATACTCAGCGATGTCGCGGAAGGTCGACTGCTACTTCGGGCGTGGACATTCCGCTTCGGATGGCGCGCTAATTGAAAGTTTTATGACAAACAAAGAAGGGGCTGGCAGAGTTGCCAGCCCCTTCCAAGAATTGCGTGCTACGGGCAGGCGCCGGCGTGTTCATTGGGTTGGCGACGGCACTGCAACCGTCTGTGGTTGCAGACAGGCCATCAGCCGCCTGCGATCGCCTCGCTACCGTCGCCGTTTGCGGTCGCGCGGTTTCCACGTCCGTCGCCCGCGTACGCCCTGGCGCCATCACCGCGGGCAGTGGCCCAGTTCCCGCCGGGGATGCTGCTGCACTGTGCAGTGCCCTTCGAACTGGTGCGGCCGTTGACGGAAGTGCAGTAGTTCTTTGTCGGTGCGGCGCTCGCAAAGGCTGGAGCGGCGATGGTGATCGCTGCGGCTGCGAGGAGAGTTTGGGCGATCCTAGATTCCCGGCGGGCATTGATCGTGGGATCCGTCTTTCTGAATTTCAGCCAATCCATTGGGGTCGTTGGATTGGCTGAGACTAGAACCCGAAATTCGGTGACTCGATCATTTGCAGCCGATGTGATCCGCTTTGCGGACCTATAACGACGGCTTATTCCGAGCTGGAAATAGGCTCGCCTTTGGAATGACGGTCGAATGGCTGACAGTCGAATATCGGAACTGCCGCGTTTTCAGTCCCGGGGCACGAGCGGTATCGCGGCGAAAGCAACAAATGCACACACTGCGAAGACCGCTGGATATCCCGTCGTATCAATGATCGCGCCGAAGATCGGCGCAATGGCGGCGCCAAAGGCGTGCTGCCCGGTGTTCTGAAGACCCAAGCTCCGGCCGCTCCAGAATGGACCCGCGATCTCCGCGACCGCGGTATAGGCAAGGCCGTTGTCAGCAACCGTGATGACGCTGGCGGCGACCATGACGAGGACTGCGATGGGCCAGCCGACGAAGTCGGTGAAGGCAAGAATCGCCATCGAGATCGCTGCGGCGATCGCGATCTGTCGCAGTGGCACCATCCGGCTGCCCAGGCGATCCGACCAGACCCCCGCGCCGATGCGGCCCAGCGCTCCGAGGATCTGGACGAAGGTGATCATCACTCCGGCGGCGGCCAAGGTCCATCCGCGGGCGTCATGGAGCCATAGGAGCGCGAACGTCCAGAGGGTCACCTGAGGCACGACCAGCATGGCCGACACGACGTGGATGCGCACCAGGCGGCGGTCACCGCGATAGGGATTGCCGTACGACGCGACGTCCGTCCGGGCCGGCCGAGGTGGGTCGACAATTCCGACAATGCACGCGATTGCTCCGGCGGCGGCCAAGATAGCGGGTACCGCCAATCCACCCGCGATGCCGTAAGCGGCCGCTGCCTGGGGAATCAGGATGGCTGCGATCCCCACTCCCAGCGGCAGCGACGACTGTCGAATCCCCATCGCAAGGCCGCGCTTGTCTGGGGCAAACCAACCGACGACGACCCGGCCGCTTGCCGCGTTCGTGCCGGCGGCTGACATTCCGCCAGCGAGGAGGGTAGCGCCGAGCGTGATGTCGTTATGGGCGAACATGCCTGCGATGCTCGCTGTGCTCACCAACGTGAGGCAGGTCGTGAGCACAAATCGTTCACCGGTGCGGTCCAGGATGTAGCCCCACAGCACCAACGTCAGCATGAGCCCGACCGAGGCCATCGCAACGATCGTTGCGGCATGCGCGGTCGACCTGGTTTCGGTGAGCTTCGGCAGCAGAAATGCAGCGCCGTTGACGAAGACTCCCGATGCGGTCTGTGCGAACACTCCGACCCACAACATGGTCCAGCGTCGAGTCTGGCTCGGATCGCTCATGCGGACCTCATCACATCGATGACCTGGTGTCTGAGATCATCGTGCGGACTCATCCCATATAGTGCAACACAATTTCCACATAGTGAGAAGTGAGATGGTGCCTGACAGCGCGAAAGCCCGGCACATCGGTGTGCCGGGCTCCCGCGGAGAAGGTGTTTACTAGCAGCTTCCGGTCTGGTCTACGCCGGTGACGGTGATACTGCAGGCATTGGCGGTGGCGGTGTTACCGCTGGTGGGTCCGGCGATCGCCGCGCCACCGTTGCTGGCCGCGGCGGTGTTGCCATCGCCATCTGTTGCCAGCGCGCTACTGCCGTCACCGGTGGCGGTCGCGGTGTTCGCCGAGCCGTTCTTTGCTTCCGCATTAGTGGACTGCCCGCTCGCGGTCGCAGTGTTGTTGTCGCCTTCGTGGGCAGCGGCTCGGCTGCCGTCGCCCGTCGCGGTCGCCGTGTTGTTGTCGGCGCCGTCCTGGTTCTGGGAATCAAGGCCACCAGCGGCTGCGAAGCTGTTGTCGCCGAGCGCCGTGGCGGTGTTGTTGTCGCTGTAGTTGCCGTCCGGGTAGACGTAGCCGTGGCCGGCGAACGCGTCGCTGTTGTCGCCGATGGCCTTGGCGTTGTTGTTGTTGCCGCCCGCGGCGACCACCAGCGTGTTGGTTCCGATGGCGGTTGCGGTGTTGTTGTCTCCGCTACCCGTCTGGTAGTCGCGGTCGTATCCACCAGCGGACGACGTGCTGCCGTTTCCGACGGTCGTCGCGGTGTTGTTGTTGCCATATCCGGCGTATGCCCGGTTCGTGCCGATCGCGGTGGCCTTGTTGCTGTTTCCGTTGTTGGCCACGGCGATTGACTCCTTCCCGCTCGCGGCCGCGGTGTTGTTGTTGCCGTTCCCGGCTTCAGCGCGCGAATTCTCGCCGTTTGCGAACGCGCGGTTGTTGGATCCGCCTGTTGCGGTGGCTGACGAGTTGGCGCCATGCGCGGCCGCGACGTTGCGGCCCGGGTCGGTCGTGCAGTATGCGGAGCCCTTCGAAATGGTCCGGCCGTTCGCGGAGTAGCAGTAGTTCGGGCTTGGAGTGGCGTTAGCGATGACGGGGGAGACTGCATAGAACATGACCGCGGCGCCGGCTGCGCCGGTGATAAGTGCGCGGGAAACTCGGCGAGCTGAATGCATGGGTTGAAAGTAGAACGGCTGCGAACTGCTCAGAGCGGTTCTCTGTGCCGTTACGCCGTTTGGATGACACGTCAACGCCTGGACAGTGCAGGAGCCCGGCACGTCGATGTGCCGGGCTCCTGAGGTGAGGACTGCTAGCAGCCGCCAGTCTGGTTGACGCCGGTTACGGCCACGGTGCAGCCGTTGGACGCGGTTGCGGTGTTGCCACTGGTCGGGCCGGCGGTGGCGGAACCGCCGGTGCTGGCGGTGGCGGTGTTGCCGTCGCCGCCCGCGGCCTGGGCGTAGCTGTTGTTGTCGGTCGCGGTTGCGGTGTTGCCGCTCGAGCCGTCGCCGACCGGGTAGCCGTAGTAGTACGTGTTGCCATCGTTACCGGCGTTGGCCTGGGCGTTGTCGCCGTTGACGGTGGCCGTGTTGTTGTCGCCACCGCCGCCTCCGCCGTAGTAGTCACCGTAACCACCGGCGTATGCCGTGCTTCCGTCGCCATTGACGGTCGCGGTGTTGTTGTCACCGGTGTTGGAACCGTAGTAATCCTCCGCACCTCCGGCGGCCGCGATGCTTCCGTCGCCGGTCACTTGGGCGCTGTTGCCGTTGCCGCCGACGGCGCCAGCGGAGCTTCCATCACCCTCGGCGGTCGCGGTGTTGTTGTCGCCGTTGCCCGCCCCAGCAATGCTCTGGTCGCCCGTGACGGTTGCGGTGTTGCCGTCGCCCAAGCCGCTTGCTGCTTGGCTGCCGTCGCCCTTGGCGGTCGAGCTGTTGTTGTCGCCGGAGAAGGCCTGAGACTGGCTGCTGTCGCCGGTAGTGGTCGCAGTGTTACCGTCGCCGTTGCTGGCCGTCGCGGAGCTGCCGGTGCCGGTGGTGCTGGCGGTGTTACCCGAACCGTCGTAGGCGCTTGCGCTGCTGGCGTCGCCCTTGACCGTGGCACTGTTGCTGTCGCCCGCGTAGGCATTGGTATTCGAGTCGTGACCGGTCGTCGAGGCGGTGTTGCCGTCACCGTCGGTTGCGTTTGCATAGCTACCGTCACCGTTGACCGTCGCGGTGTTGCCGTCGTTGTCTCCGTAGCCGTAGTAGCTCTGACCAGCGGTCGCCTGGCTGTTGTCGCCCTTGACGGTGGCGGTGTTGTTGTCGTTGTCGTTGGTGCCGTAGTAGTAGTAATAGTCGTTGCTGCCAGCGGTGGCTGAGCTGTTGTTGCCCGTCGTGGTGGCCTTGTTTCCGTTTCCGTTTCCGGCCACGGCGGTGCTGTTCGATCCGTTGACGCTCGCAGTGTTGTTGTCGCCGCTGCCGGAGTTGTAGTAGTTGTCGTACCCGCCGGCCGACGCGCTGCTGTTGTTACCCCGTGCGGTTGCGCTGTTGTTGTTGCCGAGACCCGCGTAGGCCCGGTTCTTTCCGACCGCGGTCGCCTTGTTGCCGTTTCCGTAGTTGGCGACGGCGACGGAGTCCTTGCCGCTGGCGTTCGCCGTGTTGTTGTTTCCGGCTCCGGCTTCAGCGTGCGAGTTCTCGCCGTTTGCCGTCGCGCGGTTGTTGGTGCCGCCGGTCGCAGTGGCGGACGAATTCGCGCCGCGGGCAGAGGCGTAGTTGCGGCCTGGGTCGGTCGTGCAGGATGCCGAGCCCTTCGAGATGGTCCGGCCGTTCGCGGAGTAGCAGTAGTTCTGGCCTGGGGTGGCGGCGCTCGCAATGGCGGGCGCCACTGCGAAGCCGATGATCGCCGCACCCGAAGCGGCGGCGATCAATGCGCGGGATGCGCGGCGAGTTGAATACATTGGATTCCTTCCGAAACAAAATTCTGCCAGCGACCGTCCCGACCCCGCCGGACGAGTTGAAAGTAGAACTATCACGGACTGATAAAGATCATTTCGGTGGTGATTCCACCCATTGAATGACTCGGCAAAATGCACGACAACAAAACGGCTGACAAATGATTGAATGACAGGGAACCGGAGAAAACGTGGGGCCCTAAAACCGTCGTGAACGAGAATTAGCGCCGACAGGCTTTACCTGCCGACTCGAAAGAATTCGGTTTAGTTCGGGCGCTTCGAGGTCGTCGGAGCGGGGGTGGTCTTCTTTTTCGGATCAGGCTTTGGCGACTCGATGTTCCACTCGTAGCCGACGCCCATTCCGTCGGCGGAGGACACCGTGACGTTGACCTTGTGCGCCACCCCGTCGGTTCCGGTCGCCGTGCAGATGCCCGTTCCGCCGGCGCGGCCCGGGATGTCGCCCATGCAGTCGAACGTCTTGAGGTCCGCGCCGGTCTGATCCTTGAACTTCGGACGCACTTCCTTCTCAACCGCCTCCGCGGTCACGACCCGACTGTTTTCGTCGAGCGTCCAGTCGAAGTTCAGGTTCCCTTTGTCGATCGACGTGACGGAGACATCGAACGCGGCGCGAACGCCGCCGGACTCGGCTATGCACCGCGATTTGTCGCCGATCGTGGGCTTGAGGCCCTTATCGCAGTCGAGCTTGTCGAAGGGCGCGCCGAGATTCTGGCGCGCGGCATCGTTGAGCGTTTTGATGATCTGCGCCTTGTCGACACTGACGGCTTCACTAGCGCTACCGGAGCTGCAGGCACTGAGCGGTCCGCAGATGAGCGCGAAGCAGGCGCAGGCGAGTGCTGGACGGTGCAGGTTTCGTGTGCGAATCATCAGACCCTCGTACGTGGCGGTGGATTGGTCGAGAGTAGAGCGCGCCACGTAGTTGAAATTGCAAGATCAGATCAAGGTCATTCGTTTGCCCGATAACGGTTTCCAGATCGGAATCACTGAGTCCGGACAGCTGACCGTCTGTCCGTCGACCTGGGACGGATGGGGCCATCGGATCGTGTGAAGTCGGCTGAGCGCTCCCGACTGGGACGTCAACGCGAGTCAGTTCAACGCGTTTGCGCCTTGAACTCCTCCGCCTCGGACGTCGTCCCCTCAGCCGGGTGACGGACCGTGAACAGCGGACTTCCACAGAGAAGTAAGCTTTGCCAGTGCGTTTAGCGAGAGTCGCGAGTCCAGATGGTGTTGCGTTTGTCAGCGTGGAGGGTGAAGTAGCCCGCGAGATTGCGGATCACCCCTTCGGTAATCCGACGTTCACGGGTCGAACCTGGCAGCTCGCCGACATTCGGCTGCTTGCGCCGATCCTGGCGTCGAAGATCATCTGCGTCGGCAAGAACTATGCGGCCCACGCGGCTGAGATGGGCTCGGCACCCCCGGAGAACCCGGTTATCTTCATGAAGCCGAGCACCTCGATTGCCAGCCCGAACTCGGCGATCGTCATTCCGCCGACCTCGCAACAGGTCGACTACGAAGGCGAACTTGCGGTCGTCATCGGGCGCCCATGCAAGGACGTGAAGGCTGCTCGCGCCAACGACGTGATTCTTGGCTACACCGTGGCCAACGACGTCACCGCTCGCGACCATCAGCGGATGGACGGGCAGTGGACTCGCGCCAAGAGCTATGACACCTTCTGCCCGCTCGGACCGTGGATCGAAACCTCCATTGACCCGAGCGACCTCGAGATCAAGACCGAGGTCGATGGCGTCGTCAAACAGCAGAGTCGTACGAGCCTGCTTCTGCACAGCATTCCGGAACTCATCGAATGGGTATCCGCGGTGATGACGTTGCTCCCGGGCGACGTGATCCTCACCGGAACCCCGGAGGGCGTCGGCCCGATCGTCGAAGGCCAGTCGGTCTCGGTGACGATCGAAGGCATCGGCACGCTCACCAACACCGTCACCAGCAAGCGTTAAGGAACCTCCATTGTCGCGGGTACGCGTTCGCTTTTGTCCGTCGCCGACCGGCACGCCACACGTCGGGCTGGTCCGGACGGCTCTGTTCAACTGGGCCTTTGCACGTCATCACGGCGGCACCTTTGTCTTCCGCATTGAGGACACCGATGCGGCACGAGACAGCGAGGAGTCGTTCGCGGCGATCCTCGACGCGCTCCGTTGGCTCGGCCTCGATTGGGACGAGGGACCGGAGGTCGGGGGACCGTATGAGCCGTACCGGCAGTCGCAGCGCAAGGACATCCACCTCGATGTCGTGCAGAAATTGCTGGCGGCCGGGGAGGCCTACGAGTCGTTCTCTACTCCGGAAGAAGTCGAAGCTCGGCACAAGGCGGCCGGACGCGACCCGAAGCTCGGCTACGACAACTTCGACCGCACGCTGACGGATGAGCAGAAGCAGGCGTTCATCGACGGGGGACGTAAGCCGGTCATTCGCCTCCGCATGCCCGACCACGACCTGACGTGGAACGACCTGGTGCGCGGCGAGACGACGTTCAAAGCCGGCGTCGTGCCGGACTTCGCTCTCACGCGCGGCAACGGCGACCCGCTCTACACGCTGGTCAACCCGGTCGACGATGCGATGATGAAAATCACGCACGTCCTTCGCGGCGAGGATCTGCTCCCGTCGACGCCGCGTCAGCTCGCCCTCTACGAGGCGCTGAGCCGGATCGGTGTCGCGGAGGGGACGCCGGAGTTCGGGCACCTCCCGTTCGTCATGGGGCAGGGCAACAAAAAGCTCTCCAAGCGCGACCCCGAGTCGAGCCTGTTCCTGCACCGCGACCGGGGGTTCATCCCCGAGGGCCTGCTGAACTACCTCGCGCTCCTGGGGTGGTCGATCGCCGATGACCGCGATGTCTTCTCGTTGGCCGAGATGGTGGCCGCCTTCGACATCAACAAGGTCAACTCCAATCCTGCGCGGTTCGACCAGAAGAAGGCCGACGCGATCAATGCCGAGCACATTCGGCTCCTGAGTCCGGCGAACTTCACGCAGCGCCTGCGCATCTTCATGACCGGGCACGGGCACCTGGGCCCGGATGTCGACGACCAGGTCTTCGCCGCTGCCGCCGAGCTGATCCAGACCCGCATCGTGGTGCTGTCGGACGCGTGGGCGCTCCTGAAGTTCCTGTTCGTTCCGGAGGACGAGTTCGCCATCGACCCGACTGCTGCGTCCAAGAACCTTGGTGCCGGTGCTGCTGAGGTCCTCGACGCTGCTCTCGCCGCGCTCGAGGCTCTGCCGGCTTGGGAGGCTGCACCGATCGAGGAAGCGCTGAAGTCTGCCCTTGTCGATGGCCTTGGACTGAAGCCGCGCAACGCGTTCGGCCCGGTCCGCGTTGGGGTCACGGGCTCGAACATCAGCCCACCGCTCTTCGAGTCGATGGAGCTGCTTGGCCGCGAGCGCTCGCTCGCTCGGTTGGAAAGCGCCAGAAAGGCACTCTGACCTGCCGATTTGTAGGGAGTGGCCGGTTGTCTGCTAACCTCTTACACGGCTCGAACGACAGAGGGGCGATCCCCTGAAAGCGTCAGAGCAGTGAGCGAAAAGCGCGAGCAATTCGTGAAATATATTGGGGTATGGTGTAATTGGCAACACTGCTGATTCTGGTTCAGCCATTCTAGGTTCGAGTCCTGGTACCCCAGCGCACTCGATCTGTTGATCCAGTCGGCAAAATAGCGAGTCTTGGCCCCGTCGTCTAGCGGCCTAGGACGCCGCCCTCTCAAGGCGGTAGCGCGGGTTCAAATCCCGTCGGGGCTACAACGATGAATCCTCTGCTTAGGCAGGGGATTTCGTCGTTTCAGGACCCAGTTCTGAGTTGCCGAATCTCTGCGCCGGTACACAACGGGTACACATCAGCGAGTGCGTTACGCCTTGCCGCGTCCATCGCGTCGGCCACAACGTCGAGTCGATCCGGCATCAGATGGCCGTAGAGATCCATCGTCATCATCGCCGTCTTATGCCCGAGCGCGTTCTGCACGACCTTGATGTCCGCCCCAGAAGCGAGTGCCAACGAGGCGAAGGTGTGCCGCAACTCGTGAGGATGAAATCCCGATACGCCGACCTTGTCCGCAGCCACCGTCAGCGCTGCCCGCTGGAACGTCTGCGACCGCATCACACCTCCGCGCTCGCCTGAGAACACGAGGTCATCGGGACCCTTCCCCGCGACCTGGGCGGCGAGAAGGTCGCACAACCACGGCTGCAGCGCAACCTGACGGTGTAAATGCCCCTTCGTGGGTCCGAAGGTCATCACACCCTTGACCGGCGTCACGGACTCTGCGACAAGGATGCGACGGCGAAGGAAATCGATCCGGCGAACTCGAAGCGCGGCCATCTCGCCCCACCGGACTCCGACGTGCGCAAGGAAGCGAACAACCAGGCCGTACTCACTCCACACTGCTGCGCACTCATCGGCGATCTGTTCGACCTGCACGTAGTCCAGGAAGCGCATCTCCTTCTGCTCCACTCGTGGCAATGAGATCTTGTCGGCGGGGTTCTTCGCCAGCCGATCATCAGCGACAGCCCAATCCAGCATCATCGAAAGGACGCGGTGAATTTTGCGCACCGAAGCCGGTGCTAGGTCCAGTCCTGCAACCCACTTCTGAACCTCCGCGTGCCCGATGTCGGCAAGTCCAACAGACTCCCAACGGGGCTTGATATGCGCGCGGATGATGCCCTCGTATCGATCCCGAGTCTTCGGTGCCAAGTCTGTCTGAGACGCGATCCAGTCGTCAGCCCAAGGCCCGAGCTTGACCTTCGATCGATTCGGGTCGATGTAGGAGCCCGACAGCTTCGAGTTCTCGACGGTCACGAGGAACTTCTCGGCGTCCACCTTGCGGTCAAACGTCTTCGTCCGCTGCGCACCGTCTGGAGCCCGATATCGGGCATACCAACGGGTCTTGCCGTCGCGCAGTCGCTTCTCGATGCTAGCCATTTTGATGCGCCGAACCCTTCGCGTCGTCGTCGGCGGGGTTCACGTCGTCGTCGTAGTACGGGGCCGGTGGCGTGAACTCATAAGCCCTGTTGTCCGGGTTGGTGGCCTCGTCGAAGAACAGCGCGACACTCAGGCTGTTGACTCGCTGGACTGCCCTCTCGACCGACCGAGCAGCGTCGCTCAGCTGGTCGGCGTGCGCGGCCGCGAGTGCGCCGTGATCAGCGACGAAGATTCGGTGCATCTTCCGTAACTCGCCCAGCGCTGAGTGCGTGTGTTCCGAGAGACGTACCAGGGCGTACCGGTCAGCCTCGCTTTCGTCCGATGACCGGCCAAGCAGTGTGTCTACGGACAGACCAAAAAGGTCGGCCATGGCACTCGCTTCGTCAATCCTGACCTCGCGACGGCCCGCCTCGATCTTCGCGATGGCCGTTGTGTGCATCGGAATGCCTTTTCCCTCGATGAGGACTGCCAGTTGTGGCTGTGACCACTTGCGACGCTCTCGCTCGGTCCGAATTCGCTTGCGGAACTCCTCCGCGATCTTTGTGCTTGCCATAATCGCAACATAGCCAAAATAGCTTGCCAGCGCAAGAGGGCGTTGCCATTCTGGTTGTAGGGCTCAAACGCCCGGAGAGGAACCCCATGGTGGACGAGAACATGACCACGCAGCAGGTCAGCGACGAGACGAACATCCCAATTGGGACACTGCGCTACTGGCGATTCGCGGGCTTGGGCCCCAAGTCTTATCGGCTCGGCCGCCGGAGGGTCTTCTACCGGCGCAGTGATGTCGAGAAGTGGCTCGATGCTGAGTACCGGCGCACCGTGACGGGTGACAGCGACGTTGCCTGACGAGCATCCCCACTGGCGGCAAGACGCTGCCTGCAGGGCGGGCACCCCTGAAGCGTGGTTTCCGAGCCAAGGCCTCGCGCTCGACGCCAAGGCGATTTGTATGGGTTGCCCTGTCCGGCGTGCGTGCGGCCTGTATGCGATCGACCTCAACATCGGGTTCGGCGTCTGGGCGGCGTTCGATGTGCGTTTCGAGCGCGCGCCTCTGGTCGCCTGGCTCGCGAACGGAAGTGCCGTGGCATGACGAACCGTAAGCCCTCGTACGCAGTCAGTTTCCCCGCATACCGTACCGCACTGCTGGGATCGCGACTGAAGCCTGCCACAAAGGTGGTGGCCTTCGGGCTGATGGAGCACGCGCCGACAATTCGGCCCGGCGTGCGGCGGCTCGCGCAAGAGTGCGGTCTGGCACCGTCGACGGTGGAGTCCGCTTTGAAGGAGTTGGAGCGCGAAGGCTGGATTCGCTGCCTTTCGCGCGGAGGGTTCCGGGGCCGACGGGCGGCGTTGTGGGCACTGCTTCCACAGCAGCCCTTTCGTGACGGTGCCGAAAATCGGGACCATCGTTCTCGGCGTGACGGTGCCGAGAATCGGGACGGTAGTGATTATCTCCGTACCGATTTGCGGGGTCCGACAGTGCCAATTCTGCGCACAGAAGACGATAAGAAAGAGGGGGAGCTTCGCACTCACCCCTCCGCTGAGGCTCCGGGGGTTCGCGCTCGCACCGAAGATGGCCCGTCTGTCGAAGGGCCTCGGCAGTGCCTCTGGTGTGGCGGCAGCCTTCCCAGGTTCCAGACTGACCCCGTCGGCTACTGCGCCGATGTGTGCCGAGACCATCACCGACGGGAGATGTCCGATCCGCCCCTCGTCGCAGCGCTCGAACTCTCCGTGGGCGATCGTGTCGTGCACGACAAGTACGGCGACGGCAGGGTAGTCCAGGCGGCCAAGCTGGGCGGGTTTGACTCCGTGATCGTCGACTTCGGCAGGTCGGGGAGAGTTCGGCTCGCGCTTCTGCCCGGCCTGCCTCTCAGAAAAGTCGAGGCTGCTTCATGAGCACCGTCACGAAGAACGGGACGCCCGACGACCTTGCAGTGCGCCGCTCTCTACGTGCACAGCCGAATGCCCTCGACGTCACTCGCTTGGCTGAGGTGCCAGATGACGAACTCGCCGCCAGGAGACACGACAGTCTCAACAGCGAGCGGCAGGAGAAGCCGGAAGCGCGGCGGTTCTACGTGGGTGATCGCGTGATCCACGACCGTTACGGCTGGGGGAGCGTCGAAGAGGCTGCGGCGTATCGCGGCGTCGCCTCTGTCGTTGTCCGATTCGATCGAGGTGGTGGTAGGAACCGGTTCACGACGTGGGCACCTGAACTGCACACGTCAGCGCGCGTACTTGGATTCGCGAGCTCTCGAATTCCGTAAATCTCCAGCGGAGAAAGGGGGGCGGGGTCAAAACTTCGAATGAATTCAGAATTCCGGCGCCTGAGGATCGACTTCTTCTCCCCCCGGGAGTTTTACGCGTAGGAATACGCCGATAAACTTCCCACCCTTTCCAATTTCTCACACCTTTTAAATTTTCGACCGTAGGAGACAGCAAATGCTCGACAACCACGACGACGAGCTACCCGAAGACGCGTACACCGAATTCGACCGGGTGCGGCTTGAGCGCTTGCAGGCGGCCGCACTTCTCGCTGAATTTGCCCAGCGCGAACGCGACCGTGAAGCCCGAGCAAAGGCGCGCCCGGTGGGCCAGCGCAGGCAGGACACATGGCGAACGCCACCAGGACTCGTTCGAGCCGCCGAGACCGCGGCCAAGGCGCTCAATGAGCTTGCGATGGACAGCCGCACGCCCGGTGAGCTGACACAGGCCGCCGAGCTAGACAAGCTGCGCGCTCGCCCGACGACCTGGGCCGGCTGGCTGAAACTGTTCGGCAACATGGCGGAGTCCAAACACTTCGGGGACTGGGCCCGCGCAGTGCTCCTACTCGGGGGCGAAGCTGACGACCGAGCGCGGGTTCGCGAGGTCGCCGACTACTGGACAGGCGCTGTTCGCGATGGCTTTCCGCAGCCGCCGTCCGATCTGACTGGTGATATCTCAGGCATTCCTCCGTGGTCCGAAGCATCAAAGGACGCCGACTCCGATGACGATGCCGCGTAAATTCATGTTCGGCGTAATTCCGGCGCGCCGACGTTACAATTACGCTGGTAATTGCTATTCTTGATACGAGGGTTCCTCGAACTCTCGTATCAGCGGTTCGGTCCGGCCTTCACGTTTAGGGGTTTCCTCCTTTTCCCCGCAGGTATGGAACGCGAAGTCCGGCCCGAATCGGTCCCCGCATGATCGCTGGGCGACAAGTGAACATTCCGCCGAAAAGTGAATTACGAAAAGTGAACATCGCATTGCGCTGCCCAGAATGGTTGCAGCCCAATTTCACCACACTCAAATTCACTTCCTCCGAAGGAAATTCACCATGAAAGAACTCTTGGAACGCGTCATCGAGGCGCAGACCAACACCCGCCGCTCGCTCGAAATCGCGCGGGGCGAACGGCGAAAGATCATCGCCGAGGCCGCAGGCGCGAAGCGCGACAGCCTCTCGGCCGACCAGCAGCGCCAGTGGGATGCAATCGCCGCCCAGATCGCCGAGCACGAGACAAAGCTCGCCGAACTCGGAGAACGCGAGGCCGAACTCCGCGACGACCTCGAACGCGAACACGCCATCGAACGCGGCATCGCCCACCTGAGCAGCAAACGATCCGAGCACCTGGACGGCGTTCAACTGCTGAACCGCAGTCAGTCCCTGGCCCAGTGGGTCACCGACAATGGGCTCTCTATGACCGAGCGCCGAGTTCGCGGTGAAGATCTCCACTTCGGTCGGTACCTGCGTGGGATCGCCACCGGCAACTGGTCCGGCGCCCACGAGGAGCGCGCGCTCGCCGAAGGAACGCTTTCCGCCGGTGGCTACACCGTTCCGACACCACTCGCCGGGTACGTGCTTGACCTCGCCCGCAACGCCACCCAAGTCGTGCAAGCCGGTGCACAAACCGTCCCGATGCGGTCGCAGACGTTGAAAATCCCGAAACTGTCCGGAGAAGGCGCACCGGCCTGGCGAAACGAGAACGCGGCCGTCACCGCCGGTGATCTGACGTTCGGCGTCGTCACCCTCGTCGCGCAATCGCTCGACCGTCTGGTCCTCGTCTCCCGCGAACTTCTCGAGGACAGCGATCCTTCAGTTTCCCAGGTCATCGCCCACAGCTTCGCGGCTCAGATCGCCGTCGAACTCGACCGTGCTGCTCTCCGGGGTTCCGGAAGCAGCCCCGAGCCACGTGGCCTTCTCAACACGCCTGGCATCACGACGACAACGCACGGCACAAACGGCACGACGATCTCGAACTACGACTGGTTTCTCGATGCCGTGCTCTCGGTTCGCAGCCACAACTACCGCCCGACCGCGCACATCGTTGCACCGCGCACATCGACAAGCCTGGCGAAGCTCAAGGACTCCCAAGGCCGCTACCTGCAGGCACCCGAAGGGATGCTGCCGATCCTGCAGACGAACCAGGTCCCGACGAACCTCACCGTGGGCACCGCGTCCAATGCCACCGAGGTGTACACAGGGCAGTGGGATCAGCTCGTCATCGGCCTGCGCACCGGGTTCGAACTCCGGGCCCTCAGCGAGCGCTACGCCGACAACCAGCAGGTCGGGTTCCTGGCACATTTGCGGGCCGACGTCGCGGTGCTGCAACCGGGTGCGTTCGTCGTCGACACCGGGGTGCTGTGATGGCCCGCTACATCGTCGGGCTCACACTGCCGGTGCTCGTCGCGTATCTGTCGCAGCGGCCGGACCTCGATGATCCCGATGTTGGTGAAATCCGCGAAGGCATACCGGTCCATCTTTGGCGGCAACTGCCGCGCTCCGTGGAGGAGTGAAGGGCACGCCCGTTGCCGCAGGCCAAAAGAGCGACTGGTGGTCATCCGGCGAACCGCCTACCGACGTCATGGGAGTCGGAATCGGCTCAATCAGCGGAGCGAGTCAGGAACGTTGGTCTGGTTGTCGAGATCGCTGCCCCAGGCGATGACCCGGCCATCGTTTGTTAGCGCCAGTGCGTGGCTCCGACCCGCGGCGAGTTCGGTGAAGATTTGGCCAGTGGGCGCATGACGACCGTTCGCTAACGCATAGCTTTGGTCGCCCCACGCAATGATGCTGCCGGCACTGGTTAGTCCCAGAGCATTTCCATAGCCTGCCGCGACTGCGATGTAGCGCTGACCGCCCGGAAGAGCAGGGACCGTAGTCTGCTCGTGAGCGTTGCGTCCCCAGGCGACGATCTGACCGGCGGTCGTCAATGCCAATGAGAAGCTGTCGCCCGCGGCGATTGCGGTGTAGCGCTGACCCGGAGGTGGGTCAGGGACGGTGGTCAGCTCGGCGTTGGCGTTGCCCCAGACGAGGACCTGACCGGCGCTAGTCAACGCCATCACGTGAGAGGCTCCTGCCGCGATCGCGGTGTACCGCTGTCCATTCGCAGGGGCCGGCACTCTCGTGAGCCCGCCGAAGGCGTCAATCGTGCCCGCGTCCGTCAACGCCAACCACGCGTTCCGGCCCATTGCGACAGCGGTGTATACATGGCCGCCCGGCGGGGGTTGTTCCCGCACACCGCTCCGATCCCAAACTACTGCGTTGCCCGCAACTGTCACCGCGACCGCTTGCGCGTCTCCGGCTGAGATCGCCGTGTATTTCGTGTTGGACGGCGGGTCAGGGAATGCACCCAATCCGCGGTTGCCGCCCCACACGATGACGTCCCCTGAACTTGTCAATGCCAGAGAATAGTCAACTCCTGTCGCGATGCGCGGTTGTGTCGAACTCACATCGGATCGCAAGAATGTCGTGGTGGTTGCAATTGCGGCGACAGCGACAACGATTGCGGCGCCGTAAACGAGCCAAAACCACCGTCGGTGTCTTCGTGCGGTCAGCGACAACGCTCCGACGGCGGCGGTGACCGCACCCGATCCCGCCGGTCGGCGTCCGCCGTGGTCCGTGATGATGGTCTCCGGCCCAACCGGCATCGTTGTCGGGCGAGGCGGTTGCCTGACTCCGCCAGCCGGACCGGGCAGTGGCGGAAGTCGGTCCCTCTTCATCACAGCCGGGTCAACCGCGACGAACGGAGCAACATGCTCGTCAGGCAAAGGGCTCGACGGTGATGAATGCGTCGTCTCAGTGCCAGACTCGACTAGCTTTCTGGTCGCTGGGGTTCGCTTGACCAAGGCTCGCAGTAAACCGCGGGGGCCTACTAGACCGTCGCGGCGGTCGTTCGGGGGGTGGGGCGAGGGTGGCCGAGGCAGTGTTGCCTTGGTGGCCAGAGCACTCCGCGCAGCCGTCGCCAGTGCGGCCGCGCTCTGGTAGCGGTGGTCGGGGTCCTTGGCCAAGCCAGTCGCGATGACGGCGTCGAAGGCCGTGCCGAGTGAGGGGCGCTCGTCACTCGGCTTGGGGATGACTCCGCTGATGTGCCCGGAAATCTGTTGTTCGATGCTCGCGCCGGGGTAGGGCTTGGCTCCGGTGAGGCACTCATATAGCACGCAGGTGAGGGCGTAGATGTCGACGCGTCGGTCGGATTTCGCCTGCGTAAACCGCTCCGGGGCCATGTACGAGAAGGTTCCGACCGCGGCGCCCGTGCTGGTGAGTCCGGTGTCGGCAATGGTCCGTGCGATTCCGAAGTCGATGAGGTAGACAAACCTTCTGGCGCTGACGAGAAGGTTGGATGGCTTGACGTCGCGGTGGATGAGTCCGGCGACATGCGCAGCGTCGAGTGCCGAAGCAGCCTGTTCGATCACGTCGACGGCGACGTCGGGTGCCAGGGGTCCATACGTGAGCATCGTCTGCACGTCGGTGCCATCGATCAAGGCCATCGCCAGGAACAGTCGACCGTCAATCTCGCCATAGTCGTAGATCGGGATCACGTGCGGGTCGACCAGGCTGGCCGCAGCGTGGGACTCGCGACGGAATCGCTCGCGGAAGACTTCGTTGTCGGCCGAGTGCGGGGCCAGAAGTTTCAGCGCGACGTACCGATCGGTGTTCACGTCGTAGGCCCGGAAGACCTCACCCATCCCGCCCTTGCCGAGCGAGCCGCGCAGGCGGTAGCGGCCGAACGCGATCTCGTCCACACCCACCTCCAGCGCTCATCGCCCGCGACTAAGAGCACTGTGCGGCAGACGGCGTCGCGGGGCAGGGGATTCGGAAGAAATTCGGCGAACGACCCCGGGGTCGAACCGACGTTTTCTGGTCGGGCCTTTCCGCTACGGAGCTGACCAGGACGCCACGCGATCGAATCCCGGCGTGTACGTGATGATCCCGAGTTCACTGCCGTCGGGAAGGGTGAAGCCGACGTGGCCACTCACCGTCTCTCCCGCGAGAGCATCGCCAGAGCCCAAGTCACCGTCGCCCCATTTGGTGTCGCGACCATCCTTGGTGCGGCCATTGAAGTCGAGTTCGTTGTAGGTGAACTTTCCGCTGGTGACCTCGATGCGGACCATGACCGTGGCCTGCCCGTTGGCGACGACGAGATCGGACACGGTGACGCGCGCTGAGCCGTCGAAGCGCTTGACGTCTGCGGTCTCGCCGACCTTCAAGACCGCCGTGCCGCTCTGTTGCTTGCCTGCGGCGGCGGTGCCGCTCGACCCCGAGGCCTTCGAGGCTGAGTCATTACCGTTGCTGAGGATCGAAGCACACGCCCCTAGGACTACGAACAAACCCACGATGACGCCGACGATGATCAGGATCGTGTTGCGGACTGTGTGCT
This sequence comes from Smaragdicoccus niigatensis DSM 44881 = NBRC 103563, assembly GCF_000380645.1. Classification (GTDB taxonomy): domain Bacteria; phylum Actinomycetota; class Actinomycetes; order Mycobacteriales; family Mycobacteriaceae; genus Smaragdicoccus; species Smaragdicoccus niigatensis. The sequence continues at coordinate 131,561 of NZ_AQXZ01000019.1, read as the reverse complement.
TCTTCTTCGGTGGTGGGTAGAACCCCTGCGGCATTCCGGTACCCGGGTACTGCGGCGGGTACGGCTGACCGGCTTGAGACGAGTACGGCGGCTGCTGTGGCTGCGATTGCCATGGTGGTGGAGGCGGCTGCGTCACGACATCGATCATGGTGCAGCCGACGTCAGTACTCCTCGGTTCGCGAGGCGTGTCTATCGAACGGGGTACACGAAGTAGCCCTGTGCATAGGCCCACGACACCGAACTGACCCCACACTATCCACCCGTGTGCAGTACCTGTTTCCGCTGGTCCGCAGACGCAGTCACTGTGGAAATGATCGAGTGGGCCGTGTAGACCTCATCCAGGATCACACCCATCATCGTGATCGCGGCAGTGGCGTCTTCCTTGGTTATCGGGTCAGTGAAGTCGCCGTGGGCCATGTCGTTGCCGAGCTTTCGGATGCCATGTGCGCCGTCACAAATATGTGCGCGTATCACCCCGATATCGCGGAGAGCGTCGATCTTCTGAAACAGATTGCCGTTCGCGATGCCCTTGTGCTTCGCGGTCGCCTCGATCACGGCGCGCGTCAGCATGATCGCCGCTCGGTAGTGGTTCCGGGCTAGGCATTCGTAACCCTCGGTCGCGGCGTCGCCGATGTGGGAGGGTGCGTGTGGGTACGGCTTCGTCTGTCCTGCGGTGGGAGCCCACACAAAGCTGGTGTCGGCGCGCTCCAAAACGCTCCTACCGGTCGCAGAGGAGCCATTCGGACTCTCGGCGATTCCAATCGCGAGCGACTGGCAGGCATGGCATTTGAATGCGCCGTATGCGATGTACCTATCCGTCCGGGAGATACTCGAATCGTATCGAGGCCTGGCGAGACGCGAATCGTGTTGAGGCCTGGCGAGACGCGAATCGTGTTGAGGCCCGGCAACGCTTACTGCATTGACGTTCACCAGCTCGTGCTGTGTGAGGGCTTCGCAATTCCAACAGATCGTGGTCGGCACGAGAGCACGGCTCCTCGAAGGTCGCGTGTGAAGTGAATGTGGTGACGCGCGGATTCTAAGGGTAGGCACTGACAAAGGTGCCCGACAGTCCGCTGCCAAAGTCGACAACAGAGAACTAGTTCCGGCACTTCCGTGAGACTCAGGTTTTCGGCTTCTGGATGATGCGGAACACCACCGGACCAGCCTTGGCGCACTCGACGTACTGTGCTCTCCCGTGCTCGGCGCTCCACGGGCGAAGGCATTGCCAAGGGGCTATCGCTGGCGAGTCGTCCTCACCCGCTTGCGTCAGGTGGGGGCTGACGTCAATCGCGTACTGGATCGCTATTCGGATCATCTCCGAGCACTTGGCTTGCCCCTGAACAAGCTCGATGACCGCTAATCCACCAGAGTCGGTGGTGTATGAGCAGCCCGACAGCGCCTGTGGCGTGACTCCGGCCTGGGTTGTTACCGGGGGCGGTACGGCGCTCGCCGTACTACTCGGCGTTTGCATGCGGTCATTTGATTGAACGCCAGTCGAGCAGCCTGCGATAACCACAGCCAGAGCGATTGACGCGAAACGCATAACTGAAACCATGCCGCGCGGGTACACATCGGGTACACAAAACGTCCGAAAACAGTCACCTCTTACCAACGCCTGAAAACGGCAAACAGGCAGCTAGAAGGTTGTTTATGTTCTTCGACCTGCGTGCCGTCTTCGCCCTCTCAAGGCGGTAGCGCGGGTTCAAATCCCGTCGGGGCTACAACGGAAATCCCCGGTCTTCGGACCGGGGATTTTTTGTGTCTCGAGCCGCATGTCGAGTCGGGCAATTTGGACGAATGCGTCCCACGTCTCACAGCGGAAAGCCCCAGATGTCAGTACGTTTGGGAGATAAGTCCGTTGGCTTCATCACCCGAGATGAGGGAAACCATGACACAGCCCCCGTTCGACAGCAGCGGATACTCCGCGCCCAGCAAACCGCCGCCGGGATACCCGCCTCCGGCGTACACGGCTCGCCCGATGACGGCCGATGACGAGCGGACCGTCGGAATGCTGGCTCACCTGGTGCCACTCATCGCGATGGTGTTCAGCGGCGGACTGCTCGGATTCGTGGCGTCGCTCGTGATCTATCTCGTCTACAAGGATCGTGGCCCGTTCGTCCGTGAGAACGCGGTGAACTCGCTGAACGTGCAGATCATCACGGGAATCATGCTGGTCATCTCAGTCGTGCTCATGTTGGTGTTGATCGGCTTCGTGACGTACCCGCTCGCGCTGCTCTTTGCTTTCGTCGTGCACATTATCGGTGCGATGAAAGCGAACCGCGGCGAGTGGTGGAAGCCGCCGATGACCCCGCGATTCGTACACTGAGTCATCGCTTCGCGGCCACGATCGCGAACTTGCGCACCCGGCCGCTGCCGAGCCAGTCACTCCACAGCTCATGGGCTGTGATCAGCTTGGCGGTGGCCGGTGCGCCGATCTCGTCCGCGATTTGGGAAGAATCCCCTCGATAGCTGCGTAGGAGCGCCGTCGCCGTCGCCTGGTGCGAAGAGCTGCAGTCCTGCTGCCAGGTCACGGTCAGTCCCGCGTCGCGCAGCACGGCCCGCAGTTCCGCCAACTCGATCGGCCAGACCGTGTCGGCGGCGGGCATCTGCGCCTGTTCCTGCGGGGTGAGCGGGTGGCCTTCCTCAACCGTGAAGGCGAACCGCCCGCCCGGCTCGAGCACTCGCGCCACCTCGCGCACCAAGGCGTTCTTGTCTGGGAATTCCAGCATCGTCTCCAGCAGGAACACGACCTCGAAGCGGCCTTCCGGAAGCGGCGGGAGGTGAGCTTGTTCGAATCGGCAGGGGAGATTCCCGGCGAGCTCGCGAGCGGTGGCAAGTGAGTCGGCGGAACGGTCGACGCCCAGGTATCGGCATCCCGACTCCGCCGTGATCATCCGGCCCGGCCCGCCGATTCCGCAGCAGAGGTCGAGCACGGAGACACTGGAACTGACCCTCGCCTCGCGAGCCAGCTGCCGGATCTCGCTCGCGGACACGAAGCTCTCCTGGCCTACGTATTCGGCCGCGGGAAAGGCGGTGGCCCGGGCCCGCTCCAGTGCCGTCGACATGCCTTTAGTCTGAATTGGTGTTCGACCTTCGGAAGCTGATTGCCCCGCCCGCCAATGACAACTTGGACCTGCCCTGGCGCGGCGGTGACGGCGAAGCACCGCTGGACGTCAGCAGCCTGCCGCGGTTCCGTGGCTTACGGCCGCTCAAGCGCTGGCGGTATCTCGGGGTGTATGGCGCGGACGTGCAGCTGTGCGTGGGCGTTGCGCGCATCGCCGGTGCCGCCCAGTCGTTCTGGGCCGTCCACGATCGCGTCTCTGGTGAATTCCGGGATCGTGCGGTGATGTGGTCGGCGGTCGAATTCGGTGATTCCTCAGTCACGTTCAGCGGCGTCGATCTGCGGTACGAGCGGGCGGGCGACCCGGTGGAGACCTTATCGAGGCATGGCGACTACCCGATCTGGACCCGGAAGACGCCAGTGCGGGTCACGGGGACGGTCGACGGGAAGGCGATCGATTCGCGCGGACTCGTCGATGAGTCGGCCGGTCACCACGCACGCGTGACGAAGTGGTTCTGGAGTGCCGGCTGCGGCGTCTCGAACACCGGCGCGGAGGTGACTTGGAACCTCGTCGACGGCGTTCACGATTCCCCGACGAACTCCGAGCGGACGCTGTGGGTTGACGGAGTTCCCCAGGAAGTCGGTGCGGTCGATTTCGCCACGGACCTGTCCCGGGCAGGTGACCTGGTGTTCCACGCCGAAGCTGAGCGCGCGCGGCACGACCGCCTCGTGCTGATCGACAGCGAGTATCGGCAGCCGTTCGGCACGTTCACCGGCCGCGTTGGAAATGTCGAACTCTCAGACGGCTACGGCGTCATGGAGAGTCACGACGTTCGGTGGTGAGTGGGCAGTGGGCAATGTTTCGGGTGCGATCCGAAACATTGCCCAATCCTGGAAGGCCGGAACCGGTCGCACGAATCACCGTCTAACTGGGTGTGCACAACTCGGACCTAGCGCAGTACATCGCAACGCAGGACGGCGTGATCACTCGAGACCAAGTCCTCGAATGTGGTCTCTCCGATGATCAGATTTATGCCCGAACGATGTCCGGCGCATGGCGCCGTCTCTTCGATGGCATCTACTTCGATACGTCGCACCGGATGTCCCACGAGGCCCGTCTGCGTGCGGCGGTGTTCGCATCCGGAAAAGATGCGGTTGCGTGGGGAGCGAGTGCGGGCTGGTGGCACGGCCTTCTGGACTTGCCGCCGGCACGACCCCAGGTCACCATTCCGGCGATACGGCGAGTGCGGCGGTTGCAGCAAGTTTCCGTGCGGCGTCGCGATCTGGATCCGAACGACGTGGCCGAGGTCCGCGGACTCGCCATCACCGCACTGCCGTTGACGGTGTTGGATGCAGCCGGACTTCCGCAGGGATCGGTTGTCATGGACCAGGCGCTCCAAAAATCAGTCACGCTGGAACAGTTGGTCGAGGTGCACGCCCGCAATGGCAAGCGGGTTGGCGCGACGCATATTGGGCGACTTCTTGCCGCGGCCGCGGACGGAAGCCGGAGCGCCGCGGAGAAGCTACTACATCGGATATTTCGCCGTGCCGGTCTTCGAGGTTGGAAAGCGCAGGCGACGGTGCTGGGCTACGCGCTCGACGCCGCCTTCGTCAGCGAACGAGTCGGGATCGAGGTTGACGGGTGGCGGTTCCACAAGGACGCGAAACGGAATTCAAATGACCTTGCGCGCCAGAACACGCTGGTGAACGCAGGTTGGCACATGCTGCGGTTCGACTGGCATCGGCTGGCGAACGACCCGGAGAACGTCGTGCGAGAGGTGCGGGCCGCTCTCGCACTTCGAGTGGGCAAAATTTCGTGAGCGATCCAGAATTTTGCCCACGGAACTAGAGCCGCTTCGTTAAAGCGTCCGCTGCCGCAATGAGGTCTGCGGCCCAGCGGACGGCCGGCCTGCGGCCGATCCGGTCCGTGGGGCCGCTGACCGAGATTGCCGCGATGACAGCTCCGCTGTCATCGCGGACCGGCACCGAGACACTCGCCACCCCGGTCTCTCGCTCGCCGGCGCTCTGCGCCCATCCGCGCTTGCGGACCTCGGCCAGGGCGCGTTCGCCGAAGGAAGCGTCGGGCAGAAGAGCGGCTTGAGTCGTTGGGTCGGCCCATGCCAACAGCACCTTCGCGCCGGACCCGGCGTTCATCGGCAGCCGCGCGCCAACCGGAACGGTGTCGCGAAGGCCGAAAGGTGCTTCGGCTGCGGCAATACACACGCGGGCTGCGCCCTCGCGGCGATACAGTTGCACGCTCTCTCCGGTGAGTTCACGCAGCCGGGGGAGGATGGAAGCGGCGGCTTCAGCGAGAGAATCCGCCGCGGTCGCGGCAAGTTCGGTCAGAGCTGGGCCGGGACGCCAGACACCGGACGTATCGCGCATGAGCAGGCGATGCGCCTCGAGGCCGACGGCGAGTCGGTGCGCGGTGGCCCGGGGCAGCCCGGTCCGGGCACACAGCTCGCCGAGCCCGCACGGCTCCTCGGCAACTGCGCGCAGAACCAGCACTGCTTTGTCGAGCACGCCGATGCCGCTAATATGTCCCATAGGGCGATACTAACGTCTCAAATAGTGAGATCAAAGAGGTTTTGATGAGCACACCGCGCACATTGGCCGAAAAGGTCTGGGATCAACACGTTGTCGTAAAGGGTGAGAACGGCAGCCCCGATCTCATCTACATCGACTTGCACCTCGTTCACGAGGTCACGAGCCCGCAGGCCTTCGACGGACTCCGCCTCGCCGGACGTCCGGTTCGGCGCCCGGACCTCACGATCGCGACCGAGGACCACAACGTCCCCACGATCGACATCGACAAGCCGATCGCCGACCCGGTCTCCCGCACGCAGGTCGAGACCCTCCGCAAGAACTGTGCAGAGTTCGGCATCCGCCTCCACTCGATGGGCAACATCGAGCAGGGCATCGTGCACGTTGTCGGCCCGCAGCTCGGCCTGACCCAGCCCGGCATGACGGTCGTCTGCGGTGACAGCCACACCTCGACGCACGGTGCATTCGGTGCGATCGCGATGGGCATCGGCACCAGCGAAGTCGAGCACGTCATGGCGACGCAGACGCTGTCGCTCAAGCCGTTCAAGACCATGGCCATCAACGTCTCCGGCGAACTGCAGCCAGGAGTCACGAGCAAGGACCTGATCCTCGCCGTCATCGCGAAGATCGGCACCGGCGGTGGGCAGGGTTACGTCCTCGAGTACCGCGGTGAGGCGATCCGCAAGCTGTCGATGGAAGCGCGCATGACGATGTGCAACATGTCCATCGAGGCCGGCGCACGCGCCGGAATGGTCGGCCCGGACGAGATCACCTACGAGTTCATCAAGGGCCGCCCGCACGCGCCGAAGGGCGAGGAGTGGGACCAGGCCGTTGCTGCGTGGGAAGACCTCAAGACCGACGAAGGCGCCGTGTTCGACGCCGAGGTCGAGATCGACGGCAGTGCGCTGACCCCGTTCGTCACCTGGGGTACCAACCCGGGCCAGGGTCTGCCGCTCAGTGCCTCGGTCCCGGATCCGGAGCAGATGACCGACGAGACTGAGCGTCAGTCTGCGGAGAAGGCGCTCAAGTACATGGACCTGCAGCCGGGCACTCCGCTGCGTCAGGTGCCGGTCGATGCCGTGTTCGTCGGTTCGTGCACGAACGGACGCATCGAAGACCTGCGTGAGGTCGCCGACATTCTGAAGGGCCGCAAGGTCGCAGACGGCGTTCGCATGCTGATCGTGCCGGGTTCGATGCGCGTTCGCGCACAGGCCGAGGAAGAAGGCCTGGGCGAGATCTTCGTCGGCGCCGGCGCCGAGTGGCGTCAGGCCGGATGCTCGATGTGCCTCGGCATGAATCCGGACCAGCTCGCTCCCGGTGAGCGCTGTGCATCGACCTCGAACCGCAACTTCGAAGGCCGTCAGGGCAAGGGCGGGCGTACGCACCTGGTATCGCCGCTGGTGGCCGCTGCGACCGCCGTTCGTGGCACTCTGTCCTCTCCCGCTGACCTGGACTAAGGAACAAACAAGATGGAAGCCTTCAAGTCCCACACCGGCATCGGCGTCCCGCTGCGTCGATCGAACGTCGACACCGACCAGATCATCCCGGCGGTCTACCTCAAGCGCGTTTCCCGCACGGGATTCGAGGACGGACTTTTCGCTGCCTGGCGTGCGCAACCGGATTTCATTCTGAATGTCGCGCCTTACGACAAGGGCTCGGTCCTGGTCGCTGGACCCGATTTCGGAACGGGCTCCTCGCGTGAACACGCGGTGTGGGCGCTCAATGATTTCGGTTTCAAGGTCGTCATTTCATCCCGTTTTGCCGACATCTTCCGTGGCAATGCCGGAAAGGCGGGTCTGCTCGCGGCACAAATGTCGCAGGAGAACGTCGAATTGCTCTGGAAGCTGATCGATGAGAACCCGGGCCTCGAACTCACCGTCGACCTCCAGGCCAAGACCGTGACCGCGGGATCGTCGGTACTGCCATTCGATATCGACGACTACACCCGGTGGCGCCTGCTCGAGGGTCTCGACGACATCGGCCTCACCCTGCAGAAGGACGCCGAGATCGCCGCATTCGAGGCGTCCCGCCCTTCGTTCAAACCGGTGACATTGCCGGTGCCGCACGCATAAGCGTCCTTCGCGAATGCTTTAGCGCCACAAAGATCATTTTGATCCGCTGGATATTTGCTGCGAAATTTTCGTTGCTGACCGTCATTGCGGCACTTAAGGATTAACGTGTTACGTAGGTGGGGCTGATGCATGGGCCCCCTCGGTGCCGCGCGGAGGACTTCTCAAATGAACAAGGCCGAGCTGATCGATGTTCTTACCGAAAAGGTGCCGCTGGACCGTCGTACGGCAACGGAAACCCTCGAGAACATCGTGGACATCATTGTGCGTGCTGTCCACAAGGGCGAAAGTGTGACGATCACCGGGTTTGGCGTGTTCGAGCAGCGCAAGCGCGCCGCCCGGGTCGCGCGCAACCCGCGCACTGGCGAGACCGTGCGAGTTGAACCGACGTCGGTGCCGGCATTCCGCCCCGGTGCGCAGTTCAAGGCGGTCATCGCTGGGGAGGCGAAGCTGCCTTCGAGCGGGCCCGCGGTGAAGCGTGGCGCCGGCGCGGCGGTCACCGCCAAGGCCGCCCCCAAGAAGAGCGCTCCGAAGAAGGCCGCGAAAAAGAAGTAATCGCCGCTGAAGTTCTCTCCGACAGCCTCTTACCGCTGACGCGGTAGGGGGCTGTCGACGTAATCCGCCGCGACGATCCGGTCGCCGTCGAGCGACAGAACCCACATGCTGGCCTTGCGGGTGCGTCCGTGGGGTAGCGGGAAGCCGCTGCGTTCTGCCCACCAACCCAACAGTTGGGGCATGACCTTCCCCTGGCTGCACACCGCCCGAACTCCCGGCTTTGTCGCCAGTTCCAGAATTCGATGCTGCGTCGGTTCGTTGTTTTTCGCGAACGCTCGTTCGGACATCTCGGGCTCGATCTTGATCTTCGCGCCGATGAGTTCAGCGAAGGGAATCACCGTCGCGACGCAGCGGTCCGGATCTGCCGAGTGGACGTGCGTGACGCCGTATGCGAGAAGTTGTGGCACGAGCGCCTGCGCCTGCAATCGGCCGATCTTGTCCAGGGGGCGGCGGTTGTCGTCGCCCTTGAACCGCTTCCGCCGGCCCGCGAGGGCGTGCCGCACGATGACGATCGTCCGGAGGTCGACCGACAGCCGCACGAACTCGTCGAGGACGTTGCGATCGACGCGGTAGGACAGCAGCTTTTTCGCGGACTCGACAGTCATCCAACGGAGTTGGTCGACCTCGCGGTTGGGGGTGAAGCGCCCGCCGAGCATCTGCGCCGACCAGTAATCGACCCGTTTGAGCGAGCCGTTGGCGAGCTTGTATCGAACCTGGCGCAGATGTCGACCGAGACGGCAGTCGAGGCCGGTCTCTTCGCGGATCTCGCGCACAGCCGCGACGATCGCCGTCTCGCCGGGTTCGAGCTTGCCCTTGGGCAGGCTCCAGTCGTCATATCGACGGCGGTGGATCAGGGCGATCTCGATCGCGCCGGTCTTCTTCTTGCGGCGCCAGACGACGGCGCCGGCGGCCGCCACGGAAGGCCGTTCGGAATTAGGGCTGGCCATGATCAGGCGATGCTGGGCCTGCGTCGGCGCATCATGAGGTCTTGGTGCTCGTGGCGCGGACCGCTCGTCGGCGATTCCTTCCAACTGCCATCGGGCTGCAGCTCCCAGCAATGTGTCTGGGGATCGAGCGCCGAATCGAAGATCTCACCCAGGTGCGCCGCGAGGCGAGGGTCCTTGACCTGGGCCATGACCTCGACGCGACGGTCGAGGTTGCGGTGCATCATGTCCGCGCTGCCGATCCACATCTCGTCCGAGCCGAGGAAGTGGAAGAGTCGCGAGTGCTCGAGGAAGCGGCCGAGAATCGAACGAACCTCGATGTTCTCGCTTGCTCCCTTGACGCCGACCTTCAACGCGCAGATGCCCCGCACGACGATCTGCACCGGAACGCCCGCGTTCGAGGCTCGGTACAGCCAGTCGATCACCTGCTCGTCGACCAGGGCGTTCGCCTTCATCCGGATGCGGGTGGGCTTGCCCGCCTCGTGGAGCGCGATCTCCTTCTCGATCCGCTCGACGATTCCGCGGCGGACTCCGTACGGGGCGACCAGCAGGTTCCGGTAGTTGGTTTTCCGCGAGTAACCGGTGAGCGAGTTGAACAGGTCCGTGAGGTCGCCGCCGAGTTCCGGATCGGCCGTCAGGATTCCGACGTCTTCGTAGAGGCGAGCGGTCTTGGGGTTGTAGTTACCGGTTCCGATGTGGGCGTACCGACGGATCTGGTTGCCTTCGCGACGGACAACGAGGCACGTCTTGCAGTGCGTCTTGAGTCCAACGAGTCCATAGACGACGTGGACGCCCGCCTTCTCCAGCGCTCGCGCCCACTTGATGTTGGCCTGCTCGTCGAAGCGCGCCTTGATCTCCACGAGTGCGACGACCTGCTTGCCCGCCTCGGCTGCGTCGATCAGCGCGTTGACGATGGGCGAGTCACCCGACGTCCGGTACAGCGTCTGCTTGATCGCGAGCACGTGCGGATCGGCCGCGGCCTGCTCGATGAATCGCTGCACGCTCGTGGAGAACGAATCATACGGGTGGTGCACGAGCACATCGCCGTCGCGAAGCGTCGAGAAGACACTCTTGGGCTGCTCACCCTCGGCGAAGGCGGAGTGGGTCACGGGAACGAAGGGCGCGTCCTTGAGGTGCGGACGATCGACGCCGTAGATCTGCCACAGGCACGACAGATCGAGGAGTCCGGGGACTTGGATGACGTCGTCGGGGTGAACGTCCAGTTCGCGAAGGAGCAGTTCGAGCATGTGCTCGGACATGTCGTCCGCGACCTCGAGCCGAACCGGCGAGCCGAACCGGCGACGTGCGAGTTCGCGTTCGAGGGCCTGCAGAAGGTCTTCGTCGCGGTCCTCGGCAACCTCGAAGTCCGCGTTGCGGGTGATGCGGAAGGCATGGTGTTCGACGATCTCCATACCCTGGAAAAGGACGTCGAGGTGAGCCGCGATGAGTTCTTCCATCGGCAGAAAGACGTCGTTCGACTCCGCCTCTTTCCGGAGTCGAACAAAGCGATCGACGTTGTCCGGCACCTTCACGCGCGCGAAGTGCTCGCCGCCCTCTTCCGGCTCGCGAACCGTGACCGCAAGGTTCAGGCTCAGGCCGGACACGAACGGGAACGGGTGCGCGGGGTCGACGGCGAGGGGAGTGAGCACCGGGAACACCTGCTCGTGGAAGTACGCCGAAAGCCGCTCCCGCTGCACGGCATCGAGTTCGGACCACGCGACGATCCGCACATTGTCTTCGGTGAGGGCGGGCAGGATCTCCTCGAGGAACACCCGCGCATGGCGCTTGGAGATCTGTTGAGTGCGCTGCCCGATCAACGCGAGTTGTTCGCGCGGCGACAGTCCGTCGGCCGATCGCACGGAAAGACCCGTCTCGTGACGGCGTTTGAGACCGGCGACGCGAACCATGTAGAACTCGTCGAGGTTCGACGCGAAGATCGCCAGGAATTTCGCACGCTCGAGCAGCGGGTTCTGGTCGTCTTCGGCCAGGCACAAGACCCGCGAGTTGAAGTCCAACCAGCTCAGCTCCCGGTTGAGATACCGGTCCTCGGGCAGTTCGTCTTCGATGGTGCTTGGCTCACTCACGGTTAGATCATTCCCCATTCCGGGGATTGCTCGCACACAGAAGACTGTGAATTCGGGCGGATTCCTCAGCCGCGCTGGACCGTGGCGCTCGCCAGCGCCAGCGCGGCCCGCGTTGCCGGACCGACGCCGATCGACACCGCAACGTCGAGGTCGTCCGCGGTATCGACATCGTGGCGCAAGCCGGGCCAGTCACCTTCCACCAGTTGCACGCCGGCGTCGCGATGACGGAGTGCGGAATCGACTCCGAACTTCGGCTCGAACGGCATGGATGCGGAACGGAGGAGCAGTGCGGTCGTTCCGGTTTCGTGCTGGTCGTGGACGAAGACACGGTCAGCCTGCGGAGACGCCGCGGTGAACGCCGCAAGCTCAGTCGCCGTGAGCGCGGGCAGATCAGCTTGCAGGATCAGGACCCGGGCGCTCGGATTCACCTGACCGATCGCCCAGTTCAGGGCCTCGTTCAACGACGTGCACCACGCGGGCTCGCGCAGAACCTCGCAGCCGAGAGCGCGAACCGCGTCCGCCACGATCGGGTCACCGGTCACCACGGCCACCCGTTCGATCGACTCCGCCGCCAGCGCCGCGCGGACGGTGTCGGTCAGCATTGCGAGAACCAGATCCTGGCGCTCATCGTCTGTGAAGCGTGCGGACAGGCGGGATTTCGCGTTCACAAGGCCCTTAACCGGCACCAATGCGTGAATTCCGCTCACGCGCCCATCGTGCCAGTCCGATCCGGGTCCTGCACAACCTGTCTCGGGATACGGTTACTGCCGTGAGGGGTGAGCGTGTGAACTTCGTTTGCGGGGTGGTGCAGCAATGACACGTGCGGCAGTACTGGGTGCGGGGTCGTGGGGTACCGCATTCGCAAAGGTCCTGGTCGACGGCGGTAGTGACGTCACGATGTGGGCGCGGCGCCAAGAGGTCGCCGACGAGATCACGAACGACCACGTGAACAGCAACTACCTCAAAGGCATCACACTGCCGGAATCGCTGACGGCGACCCATGACTTCACCAAGGCGCTCGACGGCGCTGAGATCGTCGTGTTGGCGGTGCCCTCGCAATCACTACGCGCGAACCTCAAAGAGTGGACGCCGTACATCGGCTCCGACTCGACGATGTTGAGCCTGGCGAAGGGCGTCGAAAACGGCACGCTGCTGCGCATGAGCCAGGTCATTCACCAGGTCACGGGTGCGGACAAATCGCGCATCGCGGTGCTGTCGGGACCGAACCTCGCGCGTGAGATCGCGGCCCGTCAGCCGGCTGCGACGGTCATCGGCTGCCTCGACTCCGAGCGGGCAATCGAGATTCAGAACGCGAGTGCCACGCGGTACTTCCGTCCGTACACCAACACCGATGTCATCGGTTGCGAGGTCGGCGGCGCCTGCAAGAACGTCATCGCACTCGCGTGCGGCATCGCGTCCGGTATGGGCATGGGCGACAACTCGCTCGCCAGCATCCTCACGCGTGGTCTGGCCGAGACGACCCGTCTCGGGGTGGCGCTCGGCGCCAACCCGGCGACCCTGGCCGGACTCGCGGGTGTCGGCGACCTCGTCGCCACGTGCATGTCGCCACTGTCGCGAAACCGGTCGTTCGGCAAGGTGCTCGGTGAAGGCGGCGGGATGGAAGCCGCGCAGGAAGCGACCCACGGTCAGGTCGCCGAGGGCGTGAAGTCGGCCACGTCGATCCGTGCGCTCGCCGCCCGCTACGACGTCGAAATGCCCCTCACTGACGCAGTTCATCGCGTATGTCATGAAGGTCTGTCGGTTCGACAGGCGGTCGGCGAGCTGCTCGGTCGCCCGCCGAAGCCCGAATAAACAAAGGTACGGTGACTGCGTGTCTGATCCAAGTCGGGTGCCGGCCCTAACCCGTGTAGCCCTCATCTTCGGTGGCCGGTCCAACGAGCACTCGGTGAGTGTCACCTCGGCCGGCAGCGTCGTCGCGAACCTCGACCCGGAGCGCTACGAAATCATCCCGGTCGGCATCTCGCGAGAGGGCGAGTGGATCGTCGGGGCGATGCCCGGCGCGCGGGAGGACCGCACTCTGCCGTCGGTCGAGTCGGACGGCAGCGGGGTGATGCTCAGCGCCGCCGCCGTCGAAGCGTTGCACAGCGCGGACGTCATCTTCCCGATCCTGCACGGACCGTGGGGCGAAGACGGCACCATCCAGGGCGTGTTCGAGGTGTCCGGGAAGCCGTACGTCGGCCCCGGCGTCATCGCGAGCGCGGCTGGCATGGACAAGGAGTTCACCAAGAAACTGCTTGCCGCCGAAGGGCTTCCGATCGGAACTCAGCTCGTTCTGCGAGCGGGCGAGAAGACGCTGACCGCGGAGCAGAAAGAACAGCTGGGCCTGCCGGTGTTCGTGAAGCCGGCGCGTGGCGGCTCGTCGATCGGCATCTCGCGCGTGGCGAACTGGGACGACCTCGATGCCGCGATCGCCGAGGCGCGAAACCACGATCCCAAGGTCATCATCGAGTCGAACATCGTCGGCCGAGAGGTCGAGTGCGGTGTGCTCGAGTTCCCGGACGGTCGCGTCGAGGCAAGCAAGATCGCCGAGATCCGGCTGACGAACCTCACCACCGACGAGTCCTTCTACGACTTCGACACGAAGTACCTGGACAACGTCACCGAGTTCGACATTCCGGCCCATCTCGACGATGAGACGACTGCCCAGATTCGTGAGATCGCGGTGAAGGCGTTCAAGGCGCTCGACTGCCAGGGACTATCTCGCGTCGACTTCTTCGTCACCGAGAACGGCCCGGTCATCAACGAGATCAACACCATGCCCGGCTTCACGTCCATCTCGATGTACCCGAAGATGTGGGCCGAGACCGGCGTCGACTATCCGACGCTGTTGTCGACGCTCATCGAGACGGCGATTGCGCGGGGGACCGGCCTCCGTTAGAGGGGCGCTGGGTCGATCTTCACGCGCTCGAGCGACGTGGCAATCGCCTCGGTGATTTCTTGGACCGCCGTTGCGGCGTTCGTGCCGTCGGAAATCGTCAAGGCAACGTAGACCGGTCGATCGACGGCGAACCAGGTGGCGGCCTTCATGTCGGGGTCCGAGATGCGGAACCAGGACACAACATTGCCCTCGACCGTGATGTCTTGAAGCGGTGTGGCGACCTTGAACTCGCTCGGCCGCTCGATGCCGCACCGAAGAACGATCGGTTCGCCGCCGCTCGGCGAGGCCCACGCCTTCGTCGCGGGTGGCGCCGGCTCCACGAGTTTCCCAGCCGTGAAATCTCCGAGCTTGTCCGGAAGGGCGGCGATCAGCTGTGCGCATTCGGCGCTCGAAGCCTTCGGTGCCGGAACCGATCCGACCGCGATTCGTTCGTCGATCGGCGCGTTCGCGACGGTATGCGCCGCATAGATGAGCGCAGCGACGCCCAGCACGGGCAGTGCGATGATCGCGGCTTGCGCCGGCTTGATCACGTGTGGAGCCCTCCCGCTTCACGATCAACGATTGCGTACTGTCAGTGACACTGTATTGCGGTCAGGCGCAACGACCGGACGGGGGACGGACATCACGGAGACGGTTGGCGAACTCGGGGAGTTCGCGCTCATCCGACGCATCACCGCGAACCTGGTTCAACCCGCGGCGACGCTTCTCGGGCCCGGAGATGATGCTGCGGTGCTGGCGGCACCTTCGGGTTCGGTCGTCGTCACCACCGACATGCTCGTCGAGGGTCGGCATTTCCGGTTCGACTGGTCGGACCCCGAACACATCGGCCGTAAGGCGATCGCGCAGAACGGTGCGGACATCGCCGCGATGGGCGCCGAGGTGACGGGGTTCGTCATCGGTCTGGGCTGCCCCTCGACGACTCCGGTGTCGGTGATCGACGGGCTTACCAAGGGAATGGCCGCGGAGGCAGCGCTTACGGGCGGCGGAATCATCGGCGGAGACATGGTCCAGTCGGATCGGGTCGTCATCTCGGTGACGGCGCTCGGTGATCTCGGCGGCCGCGCGCCGGCCACTCGCAGCGGCGCCAAGGCGGGCCAGACCGTCGCGGTGCACGGACGTCTTGGCTGGTCGGCGGCCGGGTTGGCGTTGCTGGATGCCAAGGTGGACGGATTCCGGGGATTCGTTGCCGCACATCAGGCGCCGACGCCCGACTACGCATCCGGACCTGCTGCCGCGAATGCCGGCGCGACCGCGATGATCGACATCAGCGACGGGCTGCTTGCTGACCTAGGGCATGTGGCAGCAGCGTCGGGGGTTGCGGTCGACCTCGATTCGGCCGCATTGGCGGACGCTGCGCTGATTGAACCGGCTGGTGCTCTCGGCCTCGATCCGCTCGCCTGGGTGCTCACCGGCGGCGAGGACCACGCGCTGGTGGCGGTGTTTCCGGATGAGGTAATGCTGCCCGTAGGCTGGCGTCGCATCGGGCGCACCGCCGCGGGCGCCGGCGTCACTGTTGATGGCACACCTTGGGAGGGCTCCCAAGGTTGGCAGAGTTTCGATCCGAAAGGTTGAGATGGCTCGCCCTCTCGAAGAAGTCGTGGAAGCCGGCTGGGCGCAAGCGCTGGCTCCGGTCGCTGAGCAGATCGCCGCAATGGGGGAGTTTCTCCGCGCGGAGAACGCTGCTGGTCGTGGATACCTACCTGCTGGCGCTAACGTGCTGCGCGCCTTCCAGCAGCCGTTCGACCAGGTTCGCGTTCTGATCGTCGGGCAGGACCCCTACCCGACTCCGGGGCATGCCGTCGGCCTGAGTTTCAGTGTCGAGCCGCATGTTCGGCCGCTGCCGCGGAGCCTCGAGAACATCTACAAGGAATACGCGACGGACCTGGGCTTTCCGCCGCCGACCAGCGGTGACCTCACGCCCTGGGCGAAGCAGGGCATCCTCCTGCTGAACCGAGTGCTCACGGTGACTCCGGGCAACGCCGGATCGCACAAGGGCAAGGGCTGGGAAGAGGTCACTGAGCAGGCGATTCACGCTTTGGTTGATCGTCCCGAGCCGCTCGTCGCGATCCTCTGGGGAGCGCAGGCGGCGACGCTGAAGCCGATGTTGCAGGACGTGCCGATCATAGAGTCGCCCCACCCGTCGCCGCTGTCGGCGCATCGCGGGTTCTTCGGATCGCGTCCGTTCAGCCAGGCGAACGAGCTGCTCGAGGAGATCGGCGGCGAGCCGGTCGATTGGCGCCTGCCGTAGCTGCTCAACTTGTCGTCCCACAGCCGAGGCAGCCCCGTATAGGCGATGCCTCCGCCAGGAGACGACGAATTCAGCGGCTCATCCGGATCTCGGTCAGTCCCGTGAACGGTTCGATACGCGAGACGTTGTCGGCGACGAACCCGTGCCGCCGGTAGAAGCGCACCGCGCGGTGATTCTCTTCGAAGACCCACAGTCGAGTTGAGTCGTCGCCTATCGCGGCTTCGATCAATTCATTCGAAAGTCCGGTGCCCCAGTGTGATTGGCGCACGTACAAGGCGTCCAGCTCGGCGTCGGTTGCCGCTGCGAACCCAACGACACCAGACCCGTTGACCGCGGTGTAGATACGCGAAAGACCGGCGGCACGAACCCGTTCCCACTGGTCCGCACGCCGGGCGACGTCGAAAGCATTGAGGACGTGGTCCGCGACCAGTCCCCGATACGACTCACGCCAACAGTCGATGTGACACTGCGCGAGTGCCGCGACGCTGTTGGCGTGAAGTGGTGTGACCGTGACGGTCAATTAACCGCGGACGACCTTGCCGGCCTTGATGCACGAGGTGCACACGTTGGTGCGGCGAGTGGTACCCGGAGCAACCTGAGCACGAACGGTCTGGATGTTCGGGTTCCACCGGCGGTTCGTACGGCGGTGCGAGTGCGAGACCGACTTGCCGAAGCCAGGGCCCTTACCGCACACGTCGCAAACGGCAGCCATGCTGGAACTCCTTGATGATGTGGGACAAAAGTCTTTAGCCATCGACCGGGGGTCGAGGCAACCTGTACAGAGTAGCCGTCGAGTGGCTGCTACTCCAAACCGAGCACTAGGCCAGCGACGCAGCCAATCGCTTCGCATTCATGTAGGCGATCGACTCGATCGAGATCATCGGGTTCACGCCGGAGGCCGTGGGGAAGCACGATCCGTCAGCGACGACGAGATTCGGCACTTCCCACGTGACGCCGTCCGGATTCACGGCCGAGTCGGCGGAGTTGCCGCCCATCCGCGCGGACCCCATGATGTGGAACGACGCCATGAGGCATCGGCCGGGTCCGTAACCGCCGGCATTGCAGGCGGCGATGAAGTCGTCGCGGTTGTCGGTCGCGGGCGCATACGACAGCCCCGACTGGTGTGGGGCGTGAATCCGCTTTGCGCCGGCGGCTTCCATGATCTCCACGGCACCGGCGAATCCCCGCGCGAAGTGAGCGGTGTCTGGTCCGGTCAGGCGGTATTTCACGATGGGTTCGCCGTCGCGTCCGATCTTGACCCTGCCCACTCCCTCATCCCGGACGATCCACGCGACGGCCGACATCGTCCGCAACTTCTGCATTCGGTCGAGATGGCTCTCGCTCCCGCGCCACGGCGTCAGGCTCACCGCTACTCCGGGATTCGCCGGCCCGGTCTCGTAGATGACGCCATATCCCTTGCCGTCGAGGTCGCGGTGCTGTGTCGAGTACCGGGTCTGCATACCGCCGGTCCATGGGCGGACGTCTTCGTCGAACTCGGCTCCGACCAGGCTCACTGGATGCAGCCGGAGGTACTTGCCGACGTTGGGGTTCCGGAGTCCCGAGCGTTTGAGCAGGGCGGGCGTCTGAATTGCGCCGGCGGCCACAACGACAGCGCGCGAATTGACGTTGAGCGTGCTGCCGTTGGAGGTGGTCGCCCTTACGCCTGTGGCTTTGCCGTTCTTCACGACAACCTCGCGCACGTTCGCGCCCACGATCAAGCGGGCGCCGCGATCCGCCGCATCGCTCAGCCACGTCTTGGCCGTCGACTGCTTGGACCCGATTCGGCAGCCGTAACCACAGCGACCGCACTCCTCGTCGAGGTCGCAGGCTTTGACGTTCCGCGGCATCTCGTCGATGTGCCAGCCGAGCTCGCGCAGCCCCTTCTCCATGTATTCGTCGGTGGAGCTGATGCGACCGTTGTTCTGGTTGACGCCCAGACGTGCGCACACCGCGTCGAGCGCGGCGGTGTATTCGTCACCGGCGAACTGTTTTGCGCCCAAAGAAGCCCACTCGGCGCGAACATCGTCGGGTGTGCGGAAAGAGGTCGTGTAGTTGACGACTGTTCCGCCACCCAGACACGAGCCTGCGAGCAAACCGACCTGACCTTCGGCGGTGACGGTAGGTGCACCGGCATACAAACGAGTGAATCCGCTCCACTCGCCGCCGTCGAAGTCGGCATCGTCGTAGTAATCCCCGGCTTCCAACACCACGACGTCGAGCCCGGCCTCCGACAGGACGCCAGCGGCAGTTCCACCGCCTGCACCCGAACCGACGATGACGACGTCGCAATCGAGCGTCGTGTCCGTCGAGACGCGCAGCGGCGACAGCGGTTTGGCCGGTGCTGAGGGAAGCGTCCCCAACGGGCCGGGGTAACCCATCGTTTCCCACAGTGCGGCGGCGTCGGGGGACACGTAGTACGCGAGCGTCGACGCCATCTTGAGTGCCTGGAACAAGGCACGTTTCTGCGGGACGCGGGAATCCGCGTAAGTCAGCAGGAAGCGTTCGCGGTCGGCCTGCGAGAGCGACGAGAACTTCTTGAAGCCAGCGCCGCTGAGCAGCCCGAACGCCTTCGAATCCCAGATCTTCAGCAACGATTCCAGCTGCTTGCGCTCGCCGGCACGCGGATTGCGATCGACGAGCTTGGTGATCAAATCCGGCACGCCCACGGATTCCGCGTTCGGCGCCTGGCCGTCGCCGGCCGCAAAAGTGTTGGAGATGGTGGTGAGGGCATCGAGCTGCTTCTGGTTCAGCTTCATCACGCGTCCCTTGTTCGTCGGTCACTCAGCCAAGACCAGGAAAGTATCCCGCGAACGAGGCGGTCGCGGCGTCCTCCGAGAGGACGAATTCCGGCAGTGGCTCAAGACGCATGGGCATTCGCGGATTCTGGCGCTAATGTGGCCCGCGGGACCGGGTAGGAGGTGGGCGTGCTCGACGCAGCAGTGCTTCGTCAGTGGGGAAGCGCGTGCGTCGCAGGCCTCACCGCACGGTGCGACGAGATCAACAACCTCAATGTCTTCCCGGTCGCCGACTCCGATACCGGGATCAACCTGCTGCTGACGATGCGCGCCGCGGTCGAATCGTCGGCCCGCGTGGGCGGAAAAGCCTCTGGTAGCGAAGTCGCCCGAGCGATGGCCCGGGGTGCACTGCTCGGCGCGCGCGGCAACTCGGGGATCATCTTGTCGCAGGTCATGCGTGCGGTTGCGGAGACGCCCGGGTGGCCGCTCAGTCCGCATGGGCTCGCCACCGCGCTTGGACGCGGCGCTGCGCTCGCCCGGGAGGCGATGAGTACACCGGTCGAAGGCACGATCATCACGATCCTCGCGACCGTTTCCGATGAGATTCTGCAGTTGCCCGAAGACATGCCCCTCGCGGACGCGGCCCGTCACGCTGCGGCCGTCGCCGGCCAGGCGCTCGATCGCACGCCCGAGCAACTCGACGTTCTCGGCGAGGCCGGGGTTGTCGACTCGGGCGGTCGCGGGCTCGTCGTCATCATCGACGCACTCGTTTTCGCGACGACCGGGTCGTGGCCCGAACGCAAGAAGTACAAGGGCGCGGATGACAACTCCTGTCTGCACACCGCTGATGCGACCTACGAGGTCATGTTCGTCGTGACCGGAACGTCCGAAGACGCTGTTGTCGACCTGCGCCGGGATCTCGATCTGCTGGGTGACTCGGTCGCGATCGTCGCCGACGGCGACATCTTCTCGGTGCACGTGCATTGTGCGGATGCCGGCGCCGCGGTCGAGGCCGGGCTTCGTGCCGGAACGCTGAGTTCGGTCCGGATCAACTACCTGGGGGTTTCGGCCACTGCCGAGGCGTCGACGCGCGGAGTGCTTGCCCTGACGCTGGGCGAGGGGACCGCGGCTCTGTTCGAAGGTGCGGGGGCATCCGTCGTTCGGGCCGCGCATCCGGTGACGCCGGAGAGCATCGTGTCGGCGGTTCGCGCCCTTCCGCATCGGGAGGTGCTGCTCCTCGCGAACGGCGTGCTGAACGCCGACGAACTCGCCGTGGTGGGTGCTTCGACCCGTGACTCGCATCGGGAAGTTCTTCTCCTGCCCAGTCTTTCGATGGTTCAGGGGCTCGCCTCGGTCGCCGTCCAGGACTCGCGCCGGGTCATCGCCGACGACGTCTACGCAATGTCCGAAGCGGCGGCATCGACACGGTGGGGCACATTGCGCATCGCGCGCGACCGCGCGCTGACTCTCGCCGGTACGTATGGGCCCGGCAACGCGCTGGGGTACGTCGGAACCGAGGTCGTGATCATCGACGCGGATCTGACCGCTGGCGCGATTCGTCTCGTCAACAAAATCGTCGGCCTCGGCGGCGAACTGCTGACCATCCTGATCGGCGACGACGGGGATTCCGAGCTCATCGAGACGGTGACGTCGTACGTCGCCCGCAACTACCACGGCGTCGAAGTCGAGGTGTACGAAGGCGGACAACCCGCAGAAGTCTTCCAGATCGGATTCGAGTGACGACCCTTTCCGACCGTCTTGAATTTGTCGTTGGCGGCAAGGCTGCGACCGTCCTGGCTGAAGAGTTCGACATCCACACCGTCGAGGACCTTCTTCGCCACTACCCGCATCGGTATGCGACGCAGGCCAAGGAACTGAGCGATACCCCGCCGGCCGAAGGCGATCGAATCACCGCGATGGGCTACATCACGAAGACCGAGCTCAAGCAGATTCGAAACAACCCGCGCCAAAAGCTGCTGCTGGTGACGCTCGATACTGATCAGTACCGCAAACCGGTGCAAGCGACCTTCTTCAACGGGAACAAGGTCAACCACGTGCTCAAAGCTGACATGCGGGTGATGTTCTCGGGCACCGTCAAGTACTTCCGGGAGTCGTGGAGTCTGCAGCACCCGGGATATCTCGTGATGTCCGAGGACGACGACGCCCCGGTCAAGGGTGCCGGCGCCTTGGGCGGTCTGGCGAAGGCCGCAACCGGACCCGGCGGACTCGACAAGGCGATCTTCGATCGAAGCCTCATCCCGATCTACCCGGCGACCGCGAAGTTCGAAAGCTGGGACGTTTTCCGCTGCATCCGCCAGGTGTTCGACCTGCTCGACGATGTTCCGGACCCGTTGTCGCCGGAGATCCGCGCCGAACACGGGCTAATCGAACTCGGGACAGCCTTGCGTCTCATCCACCTGCCCGACCACAAGCACGACGTCGATGCCGCAAAGGACCGACTCCGCTTCGACGAGGCGGCCGCGCTGCAACTGTCGTTGGCCTTGCGTCGACGGGAAGCCCACAGTCGACCGGCGCCCGCGTGTGCGGGCCGGGACGGCGGGCTGCTCGATGCCTTCGACGCACGACTGCCGTTTGAGCTCACCGAGGGACAGCTCGAAGTCGGTGAGGAAATCACCTACGACCTGTCGCAGCGCCACCCCATGAGTCGATTGCTGCAGGGTGAGGTGGGCTCCGGAAAGACGGTGGTGTCGCTCCGGGCGATGCTCCGGGTAATCGACTCCGGATACCAGTGCGCTCTGCTCGCGCCGACGGAAGTGCTTGCGGCGCAGCATGCGCGAACACTCCGTTCGATGCTGGGGGAGCTGGCGACCGCAGGTGAACTCGGTGCCGCCGAGGAGGCGACGTCGATCGCGCTGCTCACCGGATCGATGAGCACCGCCGCCAAGCGCGAAGCGCTGCTGAAGATCGTCACCGGCGACGCCGGCATCGTCGTGGGCACACACGCGCTCATCCAGGACAACGTCGACTTCTTCGACCTCGGGTTCGTAGTCGTCGACGAGCAGCACCGGTTCGGTGTCGAGCAGCGAGATCAGCTGCGGTCGAAGGGGCGGGACGGGGTCAGCCCGCACATGCTCGTCATGACGGCGACGCCGATTCCGCGCACGATCGCGGTCAGCGTCCTCGGTGATCTCGAGACCTCGACGCTGCGCCAACTGCCGGCCGGCCGCAGTCCGATCGTGAGCCGAGTCGTTCCCGCCGAGTCGAAGCCGCAATGGGTCGACCGCGCGTGGCAACGCATCCGCGAGGAGGTCGCCGAGGGGCGGCAGGCCTACGTCGTGTGTTCGCGTATCGGCGACGGTGAGAACGACGAACTCATCGAGCCCAAAGATGATGACGACGACGGAAAGGCGAAGAAGCCGCCGACCGTCGCCGTCGTCGACCTGTTCGAGCAGTTGTCTGCCGGGCCGCTCGCGGGACTCCGCGTCGGGCTTCTCCACGGTCGCCTGCCGGCGGATGAAAAGGACGCCACGATGCGGGCGTTCGGTCGCGGCGAACTCGACGTGCTGGTGTCGACGACGGTCATCGAGGTGGGTGTCGACGTCCCCAACGCCACGACGATGGTCATCATGGACGCCGACCGCTTCGGCATCAGCCAGTTGCATCAGCTGCGCGGCCGCGTGGGCCGAGGCAAGCATGCGGGATTGTGCATCCTCATCACGCTGTCAAAGGGCCCCGCGCTCGAACGGCTCAACAAGGTGGCGGCCACGAACGATGGCTTCCAGCTCGCGACTCTCGACCTCGAAACCCGTCGTGAGGGTGACATTCTGGGTGCCGCGCAATCGGGCACGAAGTCGAACCTGCGCCTGCTGTCGCTCATCGACGATCTCCCCGTGATCCTCGAAGCGCAGAAGTTCGCGCGTGAAGTCGTTGCGGGAGACCCGACGCTCGCGGATCATCCGGGACTGCTCGGGATGGCTCGGGCCGCGGTCAACCACCAGCGGCTCGATTACATCGACAAGAACTAGGGGCTGCGCTACTCCGGGGTGACCATTCTCGTCCAGAGCGGCTTGTACGAAACGCTTGGTTTGTACAAGCCGCCTTGCGCGAGAACGGTCACCCCGGAGGCGTTTCGCAGCCCTACTCGTCTACCCAGCCGTGGTGGATCGCCTCGCGCAGCAACGCCTGACGGACTGCGGCGATCTGCTCTCCGGTCATGGACGGTGCGCTCTCGATCAAGATCTCAGTGACTTCGCTGAGGTAGTCCTGTTCGTCGAGCGTGTCGCACTCACCGGTCGGTTTCGACTTCCCCGGCGCGTACGCGCGTGCGGGGCGGCCTTCGAGGAGTTCGACGTCGACCGCTTTCGCGCCCCGGTCGCTCGATTCCGAACGAAATCGCACGACCGTTCCTGGTCGTGCGACGGACTTTTCGAAGTGCAGGTCGTTCGTATGGACGAACAGGTCGTCGCCGCCCGAGTCCGGACTGATGAATCCGTACCCGCGGTCCGCGTCGAACCGAACGATCTTGCCGGTTTCCACGAATTCAGCCTAACCGCGCGCTGACATTTGCGCCGGTGCAGTTTCTGGGTAAGCACTGTGAAGTTCACGTCGATGACCTGCGGACAGTGAGGGTTCGGACACACCAACCTGCCGGTATCTGTAACAAGAAGCCGGGTAAGTTAGCGGGATGTTCTCAAAAGTCTTGGTCGCCAACCGCGGCGAGATTGCCATCCGCGCCTTCCGCGCAGCCTATGAACTGGGCGCCGGTAGTGTCGCGGTCTTCCCATACGAAGACCGCAATTCCGTGCACCGCCTGAAGGCCGACGAGTCCTATCAGATCGGCGAGAAGGGCCACCCGGTCCGTGCCTATCTGTCGATTGAGGAAATCGTCGCGGTCGCAAAGAAATGCGGCGCGGATGCGGTCTACCCCGGCTACGGCTTTCTGTCCGAGAACCCGGACCTGGCCGCAGCTTGCCGCGAAGCGGGCATCAAGTTCGTCGGCCCGAAGGCCGAGATCCTCGAGCTGACCGGTAACAAGGCCCGCGCGATCGCCGCGGCAAAGGCTGCCGGACTGCCGGTCCTGTCGTCGTCAGAACCGAGTTCGGACGTCAACACGCTGCTCGCCGCTGCGGAGGACATGGAGTTCCCGGTCTTCGTCAAGGCCGTTGCCGGTGGTGGCGGTCGCGGTATGCGCCGAGTGCAGGAAAAGGCGCAGCTGCGTGAATCGATCGAGGCTGCTGCACGCGAGGCGGAGTCTGCTTTCGGTGATCCGACGGTCTTCCTCGAGCAGGCCGTCATCAACCCGCGCCACATCGAGGTGCAGATCCTTGCCGACGAGCAGGGCAACGTCATTCACCTCTTCGAGCGTGACTGTTCGCTGCAGCGCCGCCACCAGAAGGTCATCGAGCTCGCTCCGGCACCGAACCTCGACCCGGCAATCCGGGACCAGATCTGCGCAGACGCCGTCGCGTTCGCAAAGCAGATCGGTTACTCGTGTGCGGGCACCGTCGAGTTCCTGCTCGACGAGCGTGGCAAGCACGTGTTCATCGAGATGAACCCCCGAATCCAGGTCGAGCACACGGTGACCGAAGAGGTCACCGACGTCGACCTCGTGCAGGCACAGATGCGGATCGCCTCGGGTGAGACGCTCGCCGACCTCGGCCTGAGCCAGGACAACATCGTCCTGCGCGGTGCCGCTCTGCAGTGCCGCATCACGACCGAGGACCCGGCGGCCGGCTTCCGTCCCGACACCGGTCGTATCACCGCCTACCGCACGCCGGGTGGCGCGGGCGTTCGTCTCGACGGTGGTACGACGCTCGGCGCCGAGGTCACCGGCTACTTCGACTCGATGCTCGTCAAGCTCACCTGTCGCGGCCGGGATTTCCCCACGGCCGTCTCGCGCGCACGTCGTGCGGTCACCGAGTTCCGTATTCGCGGTCTCGCGACGAACATTCCGTTCCTGCAGGCCGTTCTCGACGACGCCGACTTCCGCGCCGGCCGCGTGACCACGTCGTTCATCGAGCAGCGCCCAGAGTTGCTGACCTTGCACGCGTCGGCGGACCGTGGAACGAAGATCCTCAGCTACCTCGCCGACGTCACGGTCAACAAGCCCCATGGCAACCGCCCGTCGACGGTCTACCCGCACACGAAACTGCCCAAGCTCGACCTCTCGGTCCCGCCGCCGCCCGGATCGCGCCAGCGCCTTCTCGAGCTCGGCCCGGAGGGCTTCGCCCGGGCATTGCGTGAGCAGAAGGCCATCGCGGTCACCGACACGACGTTCCGTGACGCACATCAGTCGCTGCTCGCGACCCGCGTCCGGACGAGCGGTCTGACGATGGTCGCCGGTCACGTCGCGCGCATGACCCCGGAGTTGCTCTCGATCGAGGCCTGGGGTGGTGCGACCTACGACGTCGCACTGCGCTTCCTCCACGAGGACCCGTGGGAGCGTCTCGCGCTGCTGCGTGAAGATGTGCCGAACATCTGCCTCCAGATGTTGCTGCGTGGGCGCAACACAGTCGGCTACACGCCGTATCCGGAGAAGGTCACCCGTGCGTTCGTCCAGGAAGCGACGAACACCGGAATCGACATCTTCCGCATCTTCGACGCACTCAACAACGTTGATCAGATGCGTCCCGCGATCGATGCGGTTCGAGAAGCGGGAACGCCGATCGCCGAGGTGGCGATGAGCTACACCGGCGACCTCATGAACCCGAACGAGGAGCTCTACACCCTCGACTACTACCTCAAGCTCGCCGAGCAGATCGTCGATGCGGGTGCGCACATCCTTGCGATCAAGGACATGGCGGGTCTGCTGAGGGCACCGGCGGCGGTCAAGCTCGTGACCGCGCTGCGCTCGAACTTCGATCTTCCCGTGCACCTGCACACGCACGACACCCCCGGTGGCCAGCTCGCGACGCTGTACGCGGCATGGCAGGCGGGTGTGGACGCGGTCGACGGTGCGTCGGCGCCGATGGCGGGAACCACGTCGCAGCCGCCGCTGTCGGCGATCGTCGCGGCCGCCGCGCACACCGAACGGGATTCGGGCCTCGACCTGCAAAAGGTGTGCGATCTCGAACCGTTCTGGGAGGCGCTGCGCAAGGTCTACGCGCCGTTCGAATCGGGTCTGCCGTCGCCGACCGGTCGCGTGTACAACCACGAGATCCCGGGTGGTCAGCTGTCCAACCTGCGCCAGCAGGCGATCGCCCTCGGGCTCGGCGACCGCTTCGAAGCCGTCGAGGATGCCTACGCCGGTGCTGACCGGATGCTTGGGCGCCTTATCAAGGTGACGCCGTCGTCGAAGGTCGTCGGCGACCTCGCGCTGGCGCTCGTCGGCGCGGGCGTGACGATGGAGGAGTTCGCGGCCAACCCGCAGAAGTACGACCTGCCGGAGTCGGTCATCGGCTTCCTGCGCGGCGAGCTCGGCACCCCGGCCGGTGGCTGGCCCGAGCCGTTCC
This sequence comes from Smaragdicoccus niigatensis DSM 44881 = NBRC 103563, assembly GCF_000380645.1. Lineage (GTDB taxonomy): Bacteria > Actinomycetota > Actinomycetes > Mycobacteriales > Mycobacteriaceae > Smaragdicoccus > Smaragdicoccus niigatensis. Next base: position 105,010 of record NZ_AQXZ01000019.1, on the reverse strand, counting down.
GCACGAAGGCGCTCGAAGGCCGCAGCAAGCCGAAGCCGGAGACGCCGCTGTCGGCGGAGGACGAAGCCGGTCTCGACGCTGATTCGAAGACGCGTCGCGGGACGCTCAACCGCTTGCTGTTCCCGGGACCGACCAAGGAATTCCTCGCTCATCGTGCGCAGTACGGAGACACGTCGCTGCTGTCGGCGAACCAGTTCTTCTACGGTCTGCGCCGCGGCGAAGAGCACCGCGTTCAGCTCGCCAAGGGTGTCGAGCTGCTCATCGGACTCGAGGCCGTCTCGGAGCCGGACGAGCGCGGTATGCGCACTGTCATGTGCATTCTCAACGGCCAGCTGCGTCCGGTGTCGGTACGCGACCGGTCGATCGCGGCCGAGGTACCGGCTGCGGAGAAGGCCGACCGCAACAACCCGAACCACGTCGCGGCGCCGTTCGCCGGTGTCGTGACGCTGCAGGTCGAGGTCGGGACGAGGGTCCAGTCCGGTGACACCATCGCCACGATCGAGGCCATGAAGATGGAAGCCGCGATTACCGCGCCGCGGGCCGGCACCGTCACGCGTGTCGCGATCGGCAAGGTGCAGCAGGTCGAGGGTGGTGACCTCCTCGTCGTGATCGAGGGCGAAGGCACGTCGGCTGACTAGGCGGCCTGATTGACCAGAATCATTTCCGGCTCGGTCGGAGGTCGTCGGATCAAGGTTCCCGCTACGGGAACCCGACCGACCTCCGACCGCGTCCGCGAAGCGGTGTTCAGTGCCCTTGCGGCACGCGTGGACTTCGACGGACTGCGCGTGCTCGACCTCTACGCGGGATCGGGCGCGCTGGCGTTGGAAGCGCTCTCGCGGGGCGCTGAGTCGGCGGTGCTCGTCGAGTCCGATGCGAAGGCGTCGCGGATCATTCGCGACAACATCGCGCAGCTTGCTATCGGTGGTCAGTTGCGGACTGCGACGGTCGGATCGGTGCTGGCGACGAAATCGGAGCGGCCGTTCGATGTCGTTTTCAGCGACCCGCCGTATGCCGTGTCCGACGCCGCGGTGAGCGCTGATCTGGCCGCGCTACTGGCCAACGGCTGGGTCGAGGATGGCACGTTCATCGTGCTCGAGCGTTCGGCGCGATCGCCGAAGACTTTGTGGCCCAAAGGCATTGATTTGCTGAAGTCGACCGACTATGGAGAGACGCGGGTCGAGCTCGCGGTTGTCGAGGCTTAGGTTTCGATTGCCTTGACGAGCAGATCGTTGATGTCGTCCTGGCTGTCCTCGAACTGCTGAAGCCGCGCGGTGAGTTGATCGATGCGCGTATGGAGCGCCTCGATCTTCTTCAAATCTGCTTCATGCTGCTCTTCGAGTGCGATCACGGCCGACCGTAGCGCGCGGAAGCTGGCACGCTCGGATTCGAGCATGGCGACGCGTGCTTCGACCTCTGCAAAGATTGTGCCCACGGGACAGATGGTAAGGGTGGTGCGGGTCACAATCCGGTATTGGTGACCAGCGGATTTCCCGTGTTCAGGCAATCGATTCGCAACTATGGCCCGATAGACTCCGGCGCATGACAGGCGTTCTCTGCCCGGGGTCGTTCGACCCCGTGACCAACGGCCATATCGACATCTTCACGCGAATGGCGGCGCAGTTCGACCGCGTGATCGTCACGGTGATGGTCAACCCAAGCAAGCAGGGAATGTTCACGATCGATGAGCGCATCGAATTGCTCCGGGAGTCGACCACCCATTTGACGAACGTCGAAGTTGCCGCATGGCAGGGCCTTCTCGTCGACTTCGCGCGCGAGCGCGGCGTGACGGCCATCGTCAAGGGTCTGCGCGGCGGAAGCGACTTCGACTACGAGCTCCAGATGGCTCAGATGAACAACAAGCTGTCCGGCGTCGACACGCTGTTCATCGCGACCAACCCGATCCACAGCTACCTGTCCAGTTCGCTCGTGAAGGAAGTCGCCCGGTTCGGCGGCGACGTGACGGACATGCTTCCGCCGGGCGTGCACGCCCGCCTGATGGAGAAGCTGGGTAGATAGCTGCGCTTCGAGACCCAGGCTCTCATCGCTACTTGTCGCTCAGAGTGGTCGGCAACGAGGGGCGGGACCTGGCGCAGCTCCATCCAAATTGATCTTGGACGCAACGGTTCGCCTGGCGAAACCGCGCGTCCAAAATCGGCGCGTATGCCGGCGGCCGCGGTGGGGCCGGCGGGCCCCTTGGTAACAATTCCTATTTCGAACCGCGGCTTCATCGTGATCTGACACTCGGCAGCAGGCCCCGAGCTGCGCGAATTCCGTTGGCACACTGATCTTCAGACCGAGAGATCAGCATGGGAAGCGGGGGTACGGGATGTACCGGGTATTCGAGGCACTGGACGGACTCGTGGCAATCGTCGAGGAGGCACGGAGCATTCCGGCGACGCGCAGCTGCATCGTGCCGCGGGGCGAGATGCTCGACCTCCTGGACGACATTCGCGAGTCGATCCCGGCTGAGCTCGACGACGCACAGGACGTCCTCGACGACAAGGACGACATCCTGGCGAACGCCGAGACCGAGTCCGACCGCATCCTGCGGGAGGCACGCGAAGAGGCCTCTCGTCTCGTCGCTGAGGCCCAGGCGGAAGCCGACGCGATCGTCGTTTCGGCGCAGGACGACGCCGATGTTCGCGTCAACGAGGCCAACCACGAGTACCAGGCGCTGACCGCTCGTGCGCAGGAAGACTCCGAGCGCATGGTCGACGCCGGCCGCGACGCCTACGACCGTGCGATCGCCGAGGGCGAGGCCGAGCGTGGCCGTCTCGTGTCGCAGACCGAGGTCATGCAGATGGCTCGGGCCGAGGCTGCTCGCATCATCGACGAGGCCAAGGCTGACGCGGCACAGAAGCGCCACGAGTGCGACCAGTACGTCGACTCCAAGCTGAGCGAGTTCGAGGCGCTGCTCGAGGGCACGCTGCGTTCGGTCGGTACCGGCCGCCACAACCTTCGCGTCGGCTACACGGTTCCGGACCACGCGTCCGAACTCGTCGCGCCGCAGGGCCGCGGACGCCGCCGCATCTAGCTGGAATTTTGGAGCTGCCGGGCACGGTAAGATTTGCAGCGTGTCCGGCAAACCCCATCGCAACCACCGTCAAATCCACGACGGTGGTTTTGTGTTCGAAATCCGATCTCTGGGCCGCGGCCCGGGCCGGATGAAGACCCTGCATCGGACGGTCGACGTCACCAATCGGATCGGCCTCGACCTCATCGCGATCGAGCCTGGCGCCGAGGTCGAACTCGACCTGAAGTTCCAGTCGGTCTCGGAAGGCGTGCTCGTCACCGGCACGGCGACCGCGCCGACCAAGGGCGAGTGCGTCCGCTGTCTCGAACCTTTTGATGGCACTGCCGAATTCGAGTTTCTCGAGCTGTTCGCCTACCCCAACAGCACCACCGAGGCGACGACCGAGGAGGGCGAGGTCTACCACGTCGAGGACGATCACATCGACCTCGAACCGCTTGTCGTGGACACCGCCGGTCTGGAGTTTCCGCTGCAGCCCGTCTGCCGTCCGGACTGTCCCGGATTGTGCACCGAATGCGGTGCTCTCCTCGCGATTGTTGGTTTGGACCACAGTCATGAGATACTTGACCCTCGCTGGGCTGGTCTCGCCGCGAAGCTGAATCCACCTGATGGTGAAGGCACCGCCGACCAGTTGTAGCTAGACCAGAACACCGACTTTGACACGTGGCATTCGGCTGCGTGGAGATAGCAAGGAGAGACGGACGTGGCCGTTCCGAAGCGGAAGATGTCGCGCTCGAACACCCGCTCGCGCCGGAGCCAGTGGAAGGCCGTTGCGCCTACCCTCGTGTCCTGCCCGAACCGGGCATGCGGCGAAAAGAAGCTCCCGCACGTGGTGTGCCCGTCTTGCGGCACCTACAAGGGCCGGCAGGTTATCGCCGTCTAAGGCGTCTCCTTCCAACCCAAATGTCTAAGGTCGAAGGCCAGCGACAGGGCGCCCCGCATGCGGATGGCGCAGACGCGCATCGGAAACTTCTCGACGCACTAGGTGTCGAGCTCGAACCCGCGCTCCTGACGCTGGCCTTGACGCATAGGTCGTACGCGTACGAGCACGGTGGCCTGCCGACCAACGAGCGACTCGAGTTCCTCGGGGACTCGGTCCTTGGCCTCGCCATCACTGAACAGCTCTACGTCGTTCATCCCGAGAAACCCGAGGGTGAGCTGGCCAAGCTGCGCGCAAGCGTCGTCAACCAGTTCGCGTTGGCGGAAGTCGCTCGCGGACTCGGTGAGGGTGGCGTCGGCGCGCATCTCTTCCTCGGCAAGGGGGAGGAGCTTACGGGCGGTCGAGACAAGCCGAGCATTCTTTCCGATGCGATGGAATCGCTGCTCGGCGCCATTCACCTCCAGCACGGCATCGAGGTCGCGCGTGAGGTCGTCCTTCGCCTCTTCGCCGAGCTTCTGGAACGTGCTCCTCGTATGGGGGCCGGTCATGACTGGAAGACGAGTCTCCAGGAACTGACCGCCGAGCGTTCCTTCGGCACCCCGGTGTACGAGATCTCGTCCACCGGACCCGACCACGACAAAGAATTCACGGCCACTGTTCTCGTGGCCGGCAATCCTTCCGGTACTGGCGTAGGCCGCACCAAGAAGGAAGCCGAGCAGAAGGCCGCGAGCGCCGCCTGGAACCTGCTGTCGGGCAAGCCGCAACAGGGTGCCTGAAATCCGCCGTGCCTGAGCTTCCCGAAGTCGAGGTCGTTCGCCGCGGACTCGACAGTCACGTCACCGGTTCGACGATTACCGGAGTATCCGTCACCGGCCTTCGATCCGTGCGTCGCCATGTTGCGGGACCGCTCGATCTCATCAGCCAGCTGACCGGGCAGACGATCGCGGCGACCGGCCGCCGTGGCAAGTTCATGTGGCTCGAACTCGCTCCCAGCGGACAGTCCCTCATCGTGCATCTCGGCATGAGCGGCCAGATGCTCATCCAGCCTCCGGACGCGCCGCTCGAGAAGCACGCGCACATCGTTGCCGCGCTCAGTAGCGGCCAGCAGCTTCGATTCGTCGACCAGCGCACGTTCGGCGGTTGGTCCTTGGCCGACATGGTCGAGGTCGACGGCACGATCGTCCCGATCCCGGTGGCCCATATCGCCCGTGATCCGCTCGACCCGAAATTCGACGCCCATGCGGTCGTCGGCCGGATCAAGGCCAAGGATTCGGAGATCAAGCGCGTCATTCTCGATCAGACCGTCATCGCCGGGATCGGCAACATCTACGCCGATGAAGCGTTGTGGCGAGCCGAGATTCATGGTCGTCGGACCGCGAGTTCGTTGACCCGGCCGGCACTGCATCGCCTTATCGGCCATGCTCGCGACGTCATGGTGGCTGCCCTCGACGCCGGCGGCACGTCGTTCGACGCGCTGTACGTCAACGTCAACGGCCAGTCGGGCTACTTTGACCGGTCACTGCACGCGTACGGACGGGAAGGTGAACCATGCGATCGCTGCGGTGCCGTCATGCACCGCGAGGCGTTCATGAACCGCTCGTCGTATTTCTGCCCGCGCTGCCAGACGCGGCCGCGTCCGAAACGGTAATTTCGTCGAGTGGCCGTAAACACTCCGCAAGCCCTTCTGCGCCAGCTGAGCCAGGCCGCGATCTTCCTCGTCGCCGAGATCAACCCGGGCGGCGAGGAAGCCGTTCACGGGGCGCTCGCGGAGCTGTCCGGCCTCACGCGCACGATCGGTTTCCGCGATCCAGACAAGCAACTGTCAGTGGTGACGGGAATCGGCTCAGCGGCGTGGGACCGCCTGTTCAGCGGCCCTCGGCCGGGCGCACTTCACCCCTTCGTCGAACTCTCGGGTCCGCGCCATAAGGCGCCCTCGACACCGGGCGACCTGCTGTTCCACATCCGTGCGGAGACGATGGACTACTGCTTCGAGCTCGCGTCCCGGTTGATGGTCGAACTCGGGGACGCCGTCACGGTCGTCGACGAAGTCCACGGGTTTCGCTACTACGACCGCCGTGACCTGCTCGGATTCGTCGACGGCACGGAGAATCCCATCGGGAGGACGGCAGCCGCTGCGGCGCTGACCGACGATGGCGGCAGTTACGTCCACGTCCAGAAGTACCTGCACAACGTCGCCGCCTGGCGGGCGCTGCCCGTGGACGAGCAAGAACGCGTCATCGGTCGCACCAAGTTCGACGACATCGAGCTGTCGGACGGCGTCAAGCCCGAGAATGCACACACCGCGCTCAACGTCATCGAAGACGAGAACGGTGACGAGCTGAAGATCGTGCGGGCGAACATGCCGTTCGGATCGGTCGGCAATGGCGAGTTCGGGACCTACTTCATCGGGTACGCGCACGACCCCGCGGTCACCGAACGAATGCTGCGCAACATGTTCCTCGGTGATCCGCCCGGCAATACCGACCGCATCCTCGACTTCTCAACGGCGGTGACTGGCGGTCTGTTCTTCGCACCCTCGGCGGACTTCCTCGCCGCGCCGCCGGCGCTTCCTGGCTCCTGATCGGGTAGATCGGCGCGAATCCGTTGTCGGGCGCGGTTTTCGGGGATACCGTCGAAGGGCCAGGATCCCCGGGTGAGAGGCAGCGAACGATGCGCAAGCTCACGTACTACGTCGCCGCGACGATGGACGGATTCATTGCGACGGACGACGGCCATGTCGACTTCTTCGGCGGTGGCGGCGACCACGCGGCTGCGCTGAAGGCCAAGTATCCCGAGGCGGTTCCGACCAAGATCCGGGAAGCACTGGGACTCAAAGGCGGCTCGACGTTCGACACGGTGCTGTTCGGTCGCAAGACCTATGACTTCGGCGTTCGAACCGGCACGTCGAATCCGTTCTCGCATCTCAAACAGGTCGTCGTGTCGACGACGCTCGGCGAGTCACCCGACCCCGCGATCGAACTCGTCTCGTCCGACCCCGCCGGCTATGTCCGCGATCTCAAGCAGAAGCCGGGCAAGGGGATATGGCTTTGCGGCGGCGGCGAACTCGCCGGCAGCCTCGTCGAGGAGATCGACCAGATCTATCTCAAGCTGTTCCCGATGGTGCTCGGTTCCGGCCGCCCGCTCATCGCAGGGTCCTCGCTCCAGAAGTTCCACATGGTGGGGCACCAGATCTTCGAAGACGGGGTCATCTTCATCAAGTACTCGCGTCACTAGTATCGCGAGAGTGGACCCGGTCGAAGCGCTGCGTGAGATCGCCTTTTACCTCGAGCGATCACGTGCTGAGACGCATCGGGTCAAGGCCTACCGTCGGGCGGCCGACATCGTCGAAGGGCTCTCCGCAGAGCAGCGGGCCCGGCGCACCGCCGAGAACAGTTGGATCGACCTCGCGGGCATCGGCCCCAAGACGTCGGCCATCATCAGCCAGGCGGTTGCCGGACAGGTCCCGGACTACCTCGCCGAGGTGAGCGGTGCCGCCGAGCCGATTGCCGGCGGGGGAGGTGCACTACGCCTGGCACTGCGCGGGGACCTGCACACGCATTCCAATTGGTCGGACGGCGGCAGCCCGATCGACGAGATGATGCGGCGGGCCGCTGCGCTCGGCCACGAATACTGCGCGCTGACCGATCATTCCCCACGTCTCACCGTCGCCAACGGACTGAGTGCCGACCGTTTGCGCCGACAGCTCGACGTCATCGCCGAACTGAACGAGCGGCTCGCACCGTTTCGGATCCTCACCGGGATCGAGGTCGACATCCTCGACGACGGATCGCTCGACCAACAATCAGATCTGCTCGCCCAGCTCGACATCGTCGTGGCCAGCGTGCACTCGAACCTGCGCGCGGATTCGGCCACGATGACCAGACGCATGGTCTACGCGATCGCCAACCCGAACGTCGATGTGCTCGGACATTGCACCGGCCGGCTCGTCGAAGGAGGTCGAGGGAAGCGGCCGGAATCGACCTTCGAAGCCGAGATCGTGTTCGAAGCGTGCCGCCAGTTCGGCACCGCGGTCGAGATCAACAGCCGTCCGGAGCGCCGGGACCCACCGACGCGGCTGATGACGCTCGCTCGCGAGATGGACTGCTTCTTCTCGATCGACACCGACGCGCACGCGCCCGGGCAACTCGACTGGCAGGCCTACGGATGCGAACGGGCCCAGGCGTGCAATGTCCCTGCCGACCGGGTGATCAACACCTGGCCGTGGGAGAGGTTGCGTGCCTGGACCCGCAAGGAGTCCGCTACTCCGTAGCGTCGTCCTTGTTGTCGCCGCCCAGGATCTTCTTCAACGTTCCCGGAATCTGGCCGAGCAAGTCGATTCCACCACCGCCGGACGCGGTCTTCTCGGCGTGCTTGCCCTGGGCCTCCTCGACCTCGTCCTGGTAGTCCTTCCACATGTACGGCACGTTCTGGCGCGGGAGTTTGGCTTCTCGGGGTGCTGGCGTCACCTTCACCGCCTGCGCGGCCTGGTTACCCTGGGTCGCTTGGACCGCCTCGACCTCTTCCTTGTAGTCGTTCCACATGTACGGCACGTTCTGGCGCGGAAGCTTGCCCTTGCGGGGAGCCCCTTGCGTCACTTCCTCGATCTCCGGCTCGACCTCGACCGTGGTGATGAGCGTGGCCAGTTGCTGGTTGACCCACCGGGGGCGTTCGAGCATCGTCATATGTCCGTCGCCCGGAACCGAGAAGAAGACCGCCTGCGGAAGCTCTTTGACCCACGAGTCGAAGCTCGATCGCTTGAACAGATTGTCCTGTTCACCTGCGACGACGATCATCGGGATGTGTGAGATCCGGTCGAGCGAGGGGCGCTCGTCGTGTTCGATGCAGGCCGCGATGTGGTGGGCGTAGCGCTTCGGCGTGGTCTCGTACATCATCCGCGCGGTCAGTCGCCACGCTTCCTTCGACGAGTCGTCGGTGACGGCGAGCCAGCGGGCGGCGATCAGATACGGCGCCATGCCCAGGATGCGAAGCAGGAACCCCGGGAGGATGCCGACGAGGGCCAGTCCGGGTGCGGCGATCTTGAGCAGGAGTTTGCGCAGTGGCGACAGGATCTTCGGGACGCCGAGCCAGATGACGTCCTTGCCGGGACCGGGGCCGGAGTTCAGCAGGAGAATTCCGCGTACCCGATCGAAGATGTCCGGGCGGATCGCGGCGAGGGCGAACATCGTCATGCCACCCATCGAGTGGACGGCGAGGATCAGGTCACCGCCGGGAGCGGTCTCGTCGATGACCCGGCCGAGGTCGTCGGCGAGCTGACGTACGCCCGGCACTTTGACGTCGAGCTTCTGACCCTGGGAGCGGCCGTGACCGCGGGCGTCGTAGAGCACGGCGCGGGTGTCGATAGGCAGTGAATTCCGCTGGTGGTGCCACATTTTCGACGACATGGCAATGCCGTGCACAAATACGACAGTGCGGCGGGCGCCTTGGTCGCCTTGTACTTCGACGTGGAGATCGACGCCGTCGCGCGTTGTCACGACCGTCTGCTCGCCTTGCGGCTCGACCTTGACTTCCCACTGTTTGCCGACGGAGAACGCCGCGAAGACCATCATCACCACGACCGTGCCGATGAGGAACAGCCCGACGATGAACGCCAACGCGATGAAGACCAGGAGGGTGTCGCCGACGCCGCGGGTCACGACCCACCAGATGACGAATCCCAGGACAACCAGTGCGGCGAGTCCACCCATCCCGATGAGTGCCGCCAGCGTGAACATCTGCGGGCCTAACGCCCCGCGCCGCTTGCGGTATTGATCGTCGTTGTCAGTTGCCCACCAGCCACTGCGCTGCTGGTTCGCATATCTGGTCACGGTGTGGGATCTCCGCTCTCGCCCATGAGCTGGCCGGATCTGGCCATTTGGAGCCATTTTGCGCGTGAAGATCAGTTCACGAGGCGTTTTCGAGTCTGTCGGGTGAGGGCTGAGCGAAGAACCGGACCGCGGTTTTGGCAAGATCTAGGCATGAGTGATCAGACCCCTGACGTGCCCAAGCCACCAACTGAGCTGTGGGTTGAGCGCACGGGCCAACGCCGATACACCGGCAAGAGTTCGCGCGGCGCCGAGGTACTCGTTGGTTCGGAGTCGGTCGAAGGTGTCTTCACGCCGGGTGAGCTCATGAAGATCGCTCTCGGGGCGTGCAGTGCGATGAGTGCGGACATCCCGCTCACTCGCAAACTCGGCGAGAACTTCGACGCCACCGTGCGAATCTCGGGCAAGCCGGACCGGGACCAGGAGATCTACCCGGAGTTGCACGAGGTCTTCGAGCTCGACCTCAGCGAACTCGACGAGGCCACGCAGAAGCGAGTTCTCACCATCGCTGAGCGCGCGATCGACAAGGTGTGCACCGTGGGCCGGACCCTCAAGGCCGGAACGAAGGTCACCCTCGAATTCAAGCTGGATTAAGACGTATGGCAACGGTTCGGCTCAGCGCCTGGGTGCACGGTCGCGTGCAGGGCGTGGGGTTTCGGTGGTGGACGCGTTCGCAGGCGTTGGCGCTCGGACTCGTCGGCTTCGCCCAGAACAAGCCCGACGGCCGGGTACACGTCGTGGCTGAAGGAGACCAAGACAAATGCGACGCGCTGCTTGCTGCGCTGCGATCCGGCCAGACACCTGGCAAGGTCGACCTCGTGACTGAAACGTGGGAGGCGCCGCGCGGCGACCTCGTCGGATTCGGAGAGCGCTGATGAATCCTTACGAACCGGGCAACTCCGGTGAGGTGCCGCCGTGGCAGCCGCCCCCGTGGACCCCTCCACAGCAGCAGCCTCCGTCGCAGCAACAGCCGCCTCCGGGGCAGCCTCCGCAGTCGCCACCGCCGTGGCAACCCCCGCAGCAGCCGCCGGCCCCGCCGCCCACCGGTGGCCCGGGGAGCGTCCGCTACCAGGACCCGAACACGGCCCGCCCGCGCCCGATGAGCGCGGGCGAGACTCGTGCTCGGGAACGCGCGGAAGCGCTGGCGGCACAGCAGGCTGCGATGCTCGCGAAGAAGAAGCGCACCAACCGCCGTCGGCTCATGGGTGGTGCCGCCGTGGTCGGCGTGGCCGGTGTCGTCGCGGCGATCTACACGGTCTCCTCCGCAGGTACGACGACCGCGTACTGCACGTCCTACCAAAATGGTCAGGAAGTCGTCGTCTCGGACTCGTATTGCCACGGGTCGCCGAATTCGAGCGGCTTCTTCTACTACGGCGGTCACTCGTACCGCTACTACTACGGTGGGTCCAACAGCATTGGTCGCTCGCCGGTGGGCGGCTCGTATCTCGCACCCAGCAACACGACGGTGAAGACGAAGTCGGGCACGACGATCTCGCGCGGCGGCTTGGGCTCCAAGTCCAGTTCGAGCAGCTGATGCGGCGAAAGAGAAGTCAACCCAGGCCGGGCTGGCAGACGACCATCATCGAACAGGGGCTTGTCTACGGCGTTCCGGCGCGCGATGCGGACGGTTTGCCGCGTCCGTACTGGGACGAATCGGTGCACTACGAGTTCGAGATGGACGAGATCCTCGCGCTCGAGGCAGACGTCGAACTCCTGCACATCATGTGCAAGAACGCCGTCGAACACGTCATCACCACCGAGCGGTTCAAGGACTTCGGACTTCCGGAGTGGAGTTGGGGCCCGATCGCCGAATCGTGGAAGCGGGGAGACCCGCACATCTACGGCCGCTTCGACCTTCGCTACGACGCGCGCAGTCCGGCGAAGCTGCTCGAGTACAACGCCGACACGCCAACGTCGCTGGTCGAGGCCTCGATCATCCAGTGGCACTGGCTGACCGACACGCACCCGGACGACGATCAGTGGAACTCGATCCACGAAAAGCTTGTCGATCGGTGGCGTGAGGTGCAGGGATCGCTCGCGTCGAACGTCCTGCACTTCTCCTGGACCGCGGCCGACGAGAGCGGCGAAGACAATGTGACGACCGCCTACCTCCAGGAGACGGCCGCCGAAGCGGGCTTCGACACCATCGGCCTGCCCGTGGAGGAGATCGGTTGGGACAGCATGTTCAACCGATTCGTCGACCTCGAAGAGGTCCCGATGCAGTCGATCTTCAAGCTGTATCCGTGGGAGTGGGTCCTCGAGGACGACTTCGGCAAGAACGTCGTCAACAGCCTGCCGAACACGATGTGGCTCGAACCGCTGTGGAAGACGCTGTTGAGCAACAAGGCACTGCTCGCGGTGCTGTGGGAGATGTACCCGGGGCACCCGAACCTCCTCCCGGCGTACCTCGACCATCCGCACGAGCTCACCGAATACGTGCGCAAGCCGAAGCTCGGTCGCGAGGGCGCGAACATCACGATCGTCGGCCCCGGCATGACGACCGCGACGGGCGGCATCTATGGCGCCGAAGGCTTCGTCTACCAACTGCTCGACCCGCTTCCCGTGTTCGACCGGATGCGTCCGGTGCTGGGCGCATGGGTCGTCGGCGACGACGCCGCTGGACTTGGAATTCGTGAAACTGCAGGACTGATCACCGATGACGGTGCCGCCTTCGTGCCGCACCGGATACCCGATACGGAGAACTAATGGACACCCTTGCCGCGCTGCATTCGGACTATTTCGCGTACCTCGGCAGAGGTCTCGCGGCGATCGTGCTCTACGCGATCATCGGCCTCCTGCTGATGATCATCGGATTCTTCGCGGTCGACCTCACCACGGCCGGCGACCTGCGCAAGTTCGTCCGCGATGGCAAACCGAACGCTGTGATCGTCACGTCCATGGGAACCGTTGCCATGGCGTTGATCGTGGTTCTGGCGATCTACGCATCGGGCGGTGACTCCCTCTGGCAGGGATTGGTGACCGCCTTGACCTTCGGTCTCGTCGGAATTGCCGCACAGGTGGCGGGGGTGCGCATGCTCGAATCGCTGGTCGGCCTCGACATCGGCGACCTGCTCGCCGCGGAGGACTTCCGGCCGCAGGCTTGGGTTGTCGCGTCCGCGCACCTCGCCCTTGGCCTCGTGGTCTCCGTCGCGATCCTGTAGATCTCCACGTAGATGCACCTCAAGAGTCTGACGCTGAAGGGCTTCAAGTCCTTCGCCTCGTCGACGACTCTTCGATTCGAACCGGGCATCACGTGCGTCGTCGGACCGAACGGTTCCGGTAAGTCCAACGTCGTCGACGCGTTGACATGGGTCATGGGGGAGCAGGGCGCCAAAGCGCTGCGCGGCGGGAAGATGGCCGACGTCATCTTCGCGGGAACCGCTGGCCGCGCCCCGCTGGGCCGCGCCGAGGTCACCCTCACGATCGACAACTCCGATGGCGCTCTGCCCATCGAGTACACCGAGGTCTCGATCACTCGCCGGATGTTCCGCGACGGTGCTGGCGAGTACGAGATCAACGGCAACAGCTGTCGCCTGCTCGACATTCAGGAGTTGTTGAGCGACTCCGGCATCGGTCGCGAGATGCACGTCATCGTCGGGCAGGGGCAGCTGTCCGCGATCCTCGAATCGCGGCCCGAAGAGCGGCGAGCATTCATCGAGGAAGCCGCGGGCGTGCTCAAGCACCGGCGGCGCAAAGAGAAGGCCGTCCGCAAGCTCGACGCGATGGCTGCCAATCTCAACCGGCTGACCGACCTCACCGCCGAACTCCGCCGCCAGCTCAAGCCGCTGGGACGACAAGCCGAGGTCGCTCGGCGGGCCCAAACGATTCAGGCGGATCTCCGCGACGCCCGGCTGCGGCTTGCCGCGGACGATCTCGTCGAACGACGCAGGGAACTCGCGGGCCATGAAGAGCGCGAGTCGGTGATTCGCGAGCAGCAGGCAGAGATCGACGCACAGCTCACGTCCGCGTCCGAGCAATTGATGCTGTCGGCGGATCAGCTCGAAAGCGTGGTTCCGAGGTCGGATCAGGCCGCGGCGCTCGCCACGCGGTTGAGGACCCTCACCGACCGGCTCGACGCGACGGTCCGCGTTGCGTCTGAGCGGGTGCGGCATCTGTCGCAGCCTGCGGTGGCGACGAGCGGTCCGGACCCCGATGAACTCGAGGCGGCCGCGGATCGCGCCGCAATGCAGGAGGAAGCGCTTCAGGAGGCGGTTGACGTCGCGCGCGAGGCGCTCGCCGCCGTTGCCGAGAACCTCGCCGATGCCGAACGGATCGCGCGGGACGCCGAGCGTGCGCATGTCGCCGCGATCCGAGCCCAGGCGGATCGACGGGAAGAGTTCGTCCGTTTGGAGGGCCAGGTCGACTCGCTGCGTGCTCGCGCGGCCGCGATGGAGGGTGAACTCGACCGGCTGGTCGCCTCGATCGAGGAGGCTGGTGAGCGTGCCGAGACTGCGCAGACCGCGTACGACGCTGCCTATGTCGCCGATGACGAAGGTGACAACTCCGTCGACCTGAGCCAGGAGTACGACGCTGCGGTCGCCGAACTCCGCGTGGTCAAGGATCGAGTCGCCGTCCTGCGCGATCGGGAGCGAAAGGCGAGCCACGAAGTGGCGTCGCTGCACGCGCGGGTCGATGCGCTCGCAGTCGGAATGGCTCCGCGGGACGCAGCGAAATGGCTCGCGCGGAACCCGGTCGAGGGTGTCGACGGACTTCTCTCCGACCAACTCGACATCTCGGACGGTTATGCCGCCGCCGTGGCCGCGGCGCTAGGGACAGCGGCGGACGCGATGGTCGCGGACGGCGCGAACTCGGCGGAGAACGCCATCGGTGCCCTGCGTAAGGCCGAAGCCGGACGCGCGGTCATTGCCTTCCCGGCGGCGAGCGGAGCGTTGTCAGAATCCGGCAGTCACCGGCTGCTCGATGAAATTCGATGTCCGGCGGAGTTGTCGGGCACTCTAGAGGCTCTGCTTGGTGATGTCGTCGTCGCCGATGACTTGGCTTCGGCAATCGACGCTGTCTCGGCCGATCCCCGCGTGCGCGCGGTAACCAAAGCCGGTGACGTGGTCGGTGCTGGTTGGGTTCGCGGCGGCTCGGACCGGGCTGCGAGTCCGATCGAGGTCCGCGAGTCGGTCGAGGCGGCACGGCGGGCCCTGCGCGCCGCGGAGCAGCACGCGAAGAGTCTGGCTGCCGAGCTGGCGCAGGCGCATTCGGACCAGGTCGACCTCCGGGAAACCGTCGACTCCACGCAAGCGGCGATCCGTGAGCATCAGCGCGTCGCGACCGCCGCGGAGCATGAGGTGTCGCGCCTGCGAAACGCGGCCGAGCTCGCGGCCGCGGAAGTGTCCCGGCTGGAATCGCGGCGAGATGAGGTCGAAAACCATCGTTCGCGTGTGCTCGCCGAACTCGCGGCGCTGGCCGCGACGCTCGAAGTCCGCGCGGAGCAAGCAGCGCCCGAGTCGTCGGCGGTCGCCGAGGAAGCGCTCGCGCAGCGCGACGACGCGGTTGCTGCGCTGTCCGCCGCCCGGTCGGCCGAACTCGACGCGCGGCTGGCTGTTCGAACCGCCGAAGAACGCGCGAGTGCCATCCGGGGCAAGGCAGACGGCCTCCGCCGGCAGGCGCAGGCGGAGCGTTCGGCGCGGGCCCGTGCCGAGCACGCGCAGCGTTCGCGCCGTGCCGCGGCCGAGTCCGCGCAGGCTGTCGTGGACTACGGCGGACAGCTCGCCGCGCGGGTATCGGCGTTGCTCGCCTCCGCGACCAGCGAGCGGGACGTGCTGGACGCCAAGCGCGCCGAGCTGACCAGGTTGCATTCGGATGCCGAGAAGCTGGTCTCGACGCTGACCTCCCGCCGCGCCGCATTGACGGACTCCGCGCATCGCGACGAACTCGCACGGACGCAGATAGCGCTGCGGGTCGAGACACTCGAATCGTCGATCTCCGACCAGTTCGGCATCGGCCTGGACGATCTGGTCGCCGAGTACGGCCCGGACGTCGAACTGCCGCCGACTCCACTCGAGATCGCCGAGTACGAAGCGGCGAAGGAGAGGGGAGAGATGGTCTCGGCTCCCCAGCCGATGAAGTTCAACCGCGCGGAGCAGGAGCGCCGGGCCAAACGTGCGGCTGCGGATCTGCAGGTGCTGGGCAAGGTGAACCCGCTCGCCCTCGAGGAGTTCGCGGCGCTCGAAGAGCGGTATAACTTCCTGTCGACGCAGCTCGAGGACGTGAAGAAGGCACGCAAGGACCTGCTCGACGTCGTCAGTGATGTCGATGCGCGGATTCTGCAGCTGTTCACCGAGGCGTACACGGACGTCGAAGCCGAATTCGGGACCGTCTTCACGACGCTGTTCCCCGGGGGCGAAGGCCGGCTCGTGCTCACCGACCCCAGCGACATGCTGACCACGGGTATCGAGGTCGAGGCTCGGCCGCCGGGCAAGAAGGTCAAGCGGTTGTCGCTGCTGTCGGGTGGCGAGAAGTCCCTGACCGCCGTCGCATTCCTCGTGGCGATCTTCCGCGCGCGGCCTTCGCCGTTCTATGTCATGGACGAGGTCGAAGCGGCCCTCGACGACACGAACCTGCGTCGACTGATCGCCCTGTTCGAGCAACTGCGCGAGAAATCGCAGCTCATCGTCATCACGCACCAGAAGCCGACGATGGAAGTCGCCGACGCGCTATATGGCGTATCGATGCGCGGCGACGGCATCACGACCGTCATCTCGCAGCGATTGGCGCGCGACGAACGGGTGTGAACGGGCCGGAAATCGGACGGGATGGTTGGATAGCTGACGTGACAACGCAAACGTGGCTGATCATCGCTCTCGTCGTCGCGGCGCTATTGACGGTGCTCATCGTCGGGTTCGTCCGCTACCGCAAGGGCCGGATCTCTCTGGTCGCGCCGGAGAAGCCCGAGATCGAGAAGCCGGCGAAGTACCAGGCGGGCAGTGGTTTCTCGTTCAGTGAAGGTTCTGGAACCGCCACGCTGCCCAAGCGGCGACCGGAACCTGAGCCCGTTGTCGAGGCTCCTGCCGAACCCGCAGCCGTCGTCGAGACTCCAGTCGAGCCCGAAGCTCCCGTTAAGCCCGAGGCTCCGGTTGAGCGCAAGGCTCCGGTCGAGCACAAGCGTGAGATCCACGAGATCACGCTCGAGGAACTCGCCGAGCCGGTCTCGGCGCCGAGCACCACGATTGAACCGGAAGACTTCGAGACCGCTCCGGCCATCGAGGAGATCGAGCCCACCGAGGGGCGCTTGGACCGTTTGCGCGGTCGCCTCTCGCGTTCGCAGAACGCGGTCGGAAAGAGCCTTCTCGGACTTCTCGGCGGTGGCGACCTCGACGAGGACTCGTGGGAGGAAGTCGAAGACACCCTTCTCATCGCCGACCTCGGCACCGCCGTGACGATGCAGGTCGTCGAGAAGCTGCGTGAGCAGATGGCCGCCCGCGGCGTTCGTACCTCGGCGCAGGCCCGCGCGCTCCTCAAGGAAGTCCTGGTGGAGGCGCTGCACCCCGAGCTCGACCGGGCAGTGCGCGCGCTCCCGCACGCGGATCATCCGTCCATCGTGTTGGTCGTCGGCGTCAACGGCACCGGAAAGACCACGACGACCGGCAAGCTGGCCCGCGTCCTCGTCGCTGATGGCCGCCGGGTTCTGCTCGGCGCCGCAGACACGTTCCGGGCCGCCGCTGCCGACCAGCTGCAGACCTGGGGCGAACGCGTCGGTGCGGACACCGTGCGCGGCAAGGAAGGCGGTGACCCCGCGGCGATCGCCTACGACGCGGTCACCAAGGGCATCGAGCAGGGCGTCGACTGTGTCCTCATCGACACCGCCGGCCGGCTGCACACGAAGACCGGGCTCATGGACGAGCTGGGCAAGGTCAAGCGCGTCATCGAGAAGCGTGCGATCGTCGACGAGGTCCTTCTCGTCCTCGACGCCACGATCGGTCAGAACGGTCTCATGCAGGCTCGGGTGTTCGCCGACGTCGTCGACATCTCCGGTGTCGTGCTGACAAAGCTCGACGGCACCGCCAAGGGCGGAATCGTGTTCCAGGTCCAGCACGAGCTGGGTGTGCCGGTGAAGCTCGTCGGACTTGGCGAAGGTGCGGACGACCTCGCGCCGTTCGTGCCCTCGGCGTTCGTGGACGCGTTACTCGGTTGATTTTCGGTAACTGGCTCGCGGGTTTGAAGAACTCGGGTCCGGTCGCGGAGTAGCTTCAGCCTCATCCCACAACGGTGTGGAATGGAGAGCTGGATGTCGTCAGCACAAATGTCGCACTCGGACTTCGCGCGGTCGATCCTCGGTGCGGCGATGGCCCCCGAGCGGGTCGCCCGAATGGTCAATCAGGTCCTCGGAGACGGCTTCACTGTCGACCCGACGCCGGTCGGTCCCGTCGGGTTGGCGGTCGCATCGGCGCGCGGTGTTCCCGGAACCGTGCGTGCGCGCTGTAGCGATGATCCGCATTGGGACGTGAATCTGACCGTCCCCGTCGCCCTGCGGGTGAAGGTCGCCTTGCGCGGTGCGGGATTGGTGCCGGCGAAAGTCGAATACCAGATCCGGGTTATTGCCCACACACGACTCCGATTGCTGCTCGAGAGCCCGGGGTTTGTCGTCGTGGATGTCGAAACCGTCCGTCGCGAAGATGTCGAGGCGTTGGTGGTGCCGCTCGATATCCCGTCTCGTCTCGTGGCGTGGGTCGGCAAGGTCAACAGCGTGGTCGCGGAGAGCGTCGTCACGTATTTCAATCGCCTGGTTCACAGCCCGAAGTTTGCCGACAATTTGCGCTTTGACGTGCTCGCAATTGTCGAACGTGCGTTTGCGCAGGGTCTGCCAGTAGCGTCACTCAAGATCGCGGAACGGGCCGGTTAGCTGATCTTATTTGGCTTGAATCACCCGAAAACCCAAGCGATGTCCGCTTAAGGCGCGGAATAGCCTTCTACCTGCATGTCTCACGTGGGTTCGACGGGACGCTTGTGGATTAGGAAACACAGATGCAACAAACCGACGATCATGGTTAACCGGGTGGAAACAGCCGAGAACCTTGGACGAAACTTCCACCCCTGAGTCTTTGACCATGACGTCGAATGCTCGGCGTGTTCAAAGGAGGGTAATAAGTGGTTTTAGCACTGCCTGATTCGTCATTCTCAGCGTTCGACTCTGGCGACACCGCGTGGATCATCACGGCGTCGGCACTCGTTCTGCTGATGACGCCGGGACTTGCTTTCTTCTACGGAGGCTTGTCGCGATCGAAGTCCGTCCTCAACATGATGATGATGTCGTTCGGCGCCCTGGGCGTCGTCAGCGTCATCTATGTGCTGTGGGGTTACTCGATGTCGTTCTCGTCGGCACACACCGGTGACAGCGATTACTTCGGCGTATTCTCCAACCCGTTCTCACTGTGGGGACTCTCGGGGCTTCTCGAGACCCGCGATGTGACGGTTGACGGCGCACTCGTCAAGAGCGCGGTTGTCTGGGGTGGATTCGGTGGCATCCCGGCCATCATCTGGGTTGGCTTCCAGCTGACCTTCGCGGTCATCACTGTCGCCCTCATCAGCGGCTCGATCGCAGAGCGCGTCAAGTTCAGCACCTGGCTGGTCTTCAGCGGTCTGTGGGCCACGCTCATCTACTTCCCGCTGTCGCACATGGTGTGGGGTGGCGGTCTGCTGTCGAACTCGAAGGACGGCATCGCAGCCAAGCTGTTCGGTACCACCGACGGCGTTGCCTCTGTTGCTCCGGTCGACTTCGCCGGTGGAACGGTCGTCCACATCAACGCCGGTATGGCTGGTCTGGTTCTCGCGCTCATCGTCGGTAAGCGCAAGGGCTGGGGCAAGGTTGCGTTCCGCCCGCACAACATCCCGTTCGTCATGCTCGGCGCTGCGCTGCTGTGGTTCGGTTGGTACGGCTTCAACGTCGGTTCTGAGGGTAAGGCTGACCTCATCGCCGGCATGGTGTGGATCAACACCACCGCTGCCACCGCCGCCGCAATGCTCGGATGGCTCCTGTACGAGAAGATCCGTTTCGGTCACGCCACGAGCGTCGGTGCCGCTTCGGGCGCCGTTGCTGGTCTGGTCGCCATCACCCCGTCGTGTGGTGCGGTCTCGCCGGTCGGTTCGCTGGCTGTCGGTGTCGTCGCCGGTGTCGCTTCGGCATGGGCTGTCGGCCTGAAGACCAAGTTCAACTTCGACGACTCGCTCGACGTCGTCGGCGTCCACCTGGTTTCGGGTCTCTGGGGCACCGTCTCGGTCGGCTTCCTGTCGACCACGACCGGTCTGTTCTACGGTCACGACTACAAGCAGCTGGTTGTCCAGATCGTCATCGCCCTGTCGGCGCTGATCTTCACCGCAGTCCTCACCACGGTCATCGCCCTGGCTCTCAAGCCGCTCGGCTGGCGTGTCAGTGACGAGAACGAGGCGATTGGTATCGACGAAGCTGAGCATGCAGAAACCGCTTACGACTACGTGAACGTATCGTAGGCCCGAGAACCGAGAGCATCGAAGGGATAAGAGATGAAGCTGATCACTGCGATCATCAAGCCGTTCACCCTCGAGGACGTGAAGACGGGCCTTGAGCAGGCAGGCGTGCTTGGCATGACCGTCAGCGAGGTTCAGGGCTACGGGCGCCAGAAGGGCCACACCGAGGTCTACCGTGGCGCCGAGTACTCGGTCGATTTCGTTCCGAAGGTTCGCGTCGAGGTCGTCGTCGACGACGCGGCGGTCGACAAGGTCGTCGAGACCATTGTCGAGGCCTCGCGGACCGGCAAGATCGGTGATGGCAAGGTTTGGGTCACCCCGGTCGAGGCGGTTATCCGAGTTCGCACCGGAGAACGCGGTACGGATGCCATCTGACCCAAAAGGGTCGCGACGCGGCGGCCCCGCTCCAGGTAACTCTGGGGCGGGGCCGTCCCCGTCCGCGGGCCCCAAGTCTGGAGCTCGCAAGGCTGGGGCGGGACCGTCCCCGTCCGCAGGCCCTCATCCCGGAGCTCGCAAGGCTGCGGCCGGGTCGTCGCCGTCGAGTGGCACGAACGTCTCCAGCTCCGCGGGGGACCTGTCCCGCGCGCTGGGCCAGCTGTTGGAGAATAGCCGCGGCCGGCATCGTCGCCTCGACGCCAAGGCTCTTCGCGCCGCTCTGCTCGATCTCTACGAGTTCTGGCTGACCTCGAAGGGGCATGAGGCCGGCATTCTTGCGGGAAGTGGCTTCGCGCTCGTCGCCGTCGGTGGACTGGCGCGGCGTGAGATGCTCCCGTACTCCGATCTCGACCTTGTTCTGCTCCACGATCAGAAGGATCAGAAGAAGGTCTCCGAGGTCGCCGACTCGCTGTGGTACCCCCTGTGGGACGCCCACATCAAGCTCGACCACAGTGTCCGGACGGTGCCGCAGGCACTGTCGGTCGCCAGCACGGACCTGACAGCCATGCTCGGGCTTCTCGAAGCCCGCCACATCGTCGGTGATGAAGACCTGTCCGGGGCTCTCATCGAAGGTGTGCGCAAAGATTGGCGCGCGAATGTGCGCAACCGGTTCGACGAAGTCGTCGAACAGACTCGCGGCCGCTGGCAGCGCAGCGGCGACGTGGCGCACCGCGCCGAACCCGACCTGAAGAACGGTCGCGGCGGCATGCGTGACGTCCAACTGCTCGAAGCACTTTCGCTCGCGCAGTTGACCGATGGTATGCCGTCGTTGTCCGGCGACTGGCCCAGCGGCGGTCCGCGCGAGGCCGAGAGGCACCTGCTCGACGTCCGCACCGAGCTGCACGTCGTGGCTCGTCGCGCACGCGACCAGTTGCGGGCCCAGGACGCCGACGAGATCGGTGCGGCGCTCGGTATCGGCGACCGCTTCGACCTGGCGCGCCTGCTCAGCGACTCGGCTCGCACGATCACGTACTCCGTCGATGTTGGACTCCGGACCGCCCAGAATGCACTGCCACGCAAGGGCATTTCGCGACTGCGGCGGGCACCCGTGCGTCGACCACTGGATGAAGGAGTGGTCGAACATGCCGGTGAGGTCGTTCTGGCGCGGGATGCGCGGCCGGAGCGCGATCCTGGACTGATTCTCCGGGTGGCTGCGGCCTCGGCGCAGACCGGACTGCCGATGTCGGCCGGAACGCTGAGCCGTCTCGCCGAGTCGGCGCCGGAACTGCGGACGCCCTGGCCGAAGGAAGCCGTCAACGACTTCCTCGTGATGCTCGGCGCCGGTACGAACACGATCGACGTCATCGAGGCGCTCGACCGTACGGGCCTGTGGGGCCGACTGCTCCCGGAATGGGGAGCGGTACGGGACCTGCCGCCGCGCGACTCCATCCACACCTGGACGGTCGACCGCCATCTTGTCGAGACGACCGTCTATGCCGCCGGGTTCGCCACACGGGTCTCGCGGCCAGACCTGCTCGTCCTGGGCGCCCTCCTGCACGACATCGGCAAGGGCCGCGCCGGCGACCACAGCACTGTCGGTGCCGAACTCGCCCGCCAGATCGGCAAACGACTCGGCCTGTGGCCCGACGACATCGATCTGTTGGCCCGGATGGTCCGTTTCCATCTGCTGTTGCCGTCCACGGCGGCGCGACGGGACCTCGCCGACCCAGCGACCGCGGAAGACGTCGTCGCGCAGCTCGACGGTGACGCCGTGCTGTTGGACCTCCTGCATGCCTTGGCTGAAGCCGACTCGTTGGCGACCGGTCCCGGTGTCTGGGGTGACTGGAAGTCGACGCTCATCGGCGAGCTGGTCCGGCGGTGCCGTGCCGTGCTCGCGGGCGAGAATCTTCCGGCTCCCGATCCGATTCCGCCAGAGCTGCTGGAACGCGCTGTCGGCGGCGGTCTGCATGTCGACATGCGGCCGATGACCGAGCACACCCACATGGTCACGATCATCGCGCCCGACCGTCCCGGCTTGCTCTCGGATGCGGCCGGCGTCCTCGCACTCAACTCGTTGCGAGTGCTCGGCGCGTCCGTCGGCGCATCGGAAGGGTCGGCGATCAACACCTTCGCCGTCTCGCCCCGATTCGGGTCGCCGCCGGATCCGCAGTTGTTGCGCTTGGAATTGATGCGCGCGATCAGCGGATCGCTCGATGTCGACGCCCTCCTGGCCAAGCGTGCCGCGGAGTGGGAGGCGACGAAGCCGGTGGTCGTGAAGCCGACCGGCCTGCCGTCGAACCATCCGCATCCCAAGCCGCGGGTCCTGTGGTTCCCCGATGCACACTCCGGTCTCAAGATCATGGAGTTGCGCGCGGAGGACCAGCTCGGCCTGCTCAGCAAGGTCGCTGGGGCACTGGAAAAGTGCGGTGCGGATGTGCGTTGGGCCAAGGTCTCGACGATGGGTTCGCTCGTCGTCGACACCTTCTGTATCGAGGTCGGCGCGGTCCCGATGAAGGACATCGAGGCGGCCGTTCTCGCGGTTGTCGCGACCGCGAAATCGGCCTCCTGAATCGTGCGGCGTGTCGCGGTTCAATGCCTGTGCACGCGCGCAGCCCGCGGTGATAACGTTGCGGTCACGCCAGCTGTTATGTGATCGAAATCATTGGTAACGCAGTGAAATCGGTCTGGCAGCGGGTGGTCCGGTCGGGGGCTACGAGCAGTAACGGGTGCGAATGAACACGAAGCGTTGGGTGCCTAGCAAGTCAGTTGTCATGGCGCTCATGGCTATCTCCAGTGGCTCAGCCGGTGGAGTGTCCGCAGTCCTGGCCATGCAGGCCGGCAACCCCGAGACTGAGCCGGCACGTCCGGACTTCTCGTACGACCTGGATCACCGCCTCTCCGCGTAGTCGGTTCCTGTCGTCAGGGCATACCGCCTCGCGGCCTCGGCAGCTGTTCGCCTACCCTGGTCGGGTAGGACTCACGACTCCAGGAGCGCTTTTCGGTGTTCGAATCCCTGTCTGATCGGTTGACCGGTGCGCTGCGCGATCTGCGCGGTAAGGGCCGGCTGACGCCCGCCGACATCGATGCCACATGTCGAGAGATCCGTCTCGCGCTGCTCGACGCCGACGTTGCGCTGCCCGTCGTTCGGTCGTTCATCAACCGCATCAAAGAGCGGGCCAAGGGCCACGAGGTCTCCGGTGCTCTGAATCCGGCGCAGCAGGTCGTCAAGATCGTCAACGAGGAGCTCATCGAGATCCTCGGCGGCGAGACCCGCCGTATCCAGCTCGCCAAGCAGCCGCCGACCGTCATCATGCTCGCCGGTCTGCAGGGTTCGGGTAAGACGACCCTCGCCGGAAAGCTCGCGAAGTGGCTCAAGGGCCAGGGGCACACGCCGCTGCTCGTGGCGTGCGACCTCCAGCGCCCCGGTGCGGTCACTCAGCTGCAGGTAATGGGTGAGCGCGCCGGCGTTCCGACCTATGCGCCGCACGCCGGCACGTCTGTCGGCGGTGGTGAGAACCCGCTCGGCGTCTCGGCGGCCGACCCGGTCAAGGTGGCGCGCGACGGTCTCGCGGAGGCCCGCAACAAGCAGTACGACGTGGTCATCGTCGACACGGCCGGCCGCCTCGGTATCGATGCCGAGCTGATGAAGCAGGCCGCCGACATCCGCGACGCCGTCGACCCGGACGAGATCCTGTTCGTCCTCGACGCGATGATCGGTCAGGATGCGGTCACCACGGCGCAGTCCTTCAAGGACGGCGTCGGCTTCACCGGTGTCGTGCTCACCAAGCTCGACGGCGACGCCCGCGGTGGTGCCGCGCTGTCCGTCCGTCAGGTCACCGGCGAGCCGATCATGTTCGCCTCGACTGGTGAGAAGCTCGAGGACTTCGACGTCTTCCACCCCGAGCGCATGTCGAGCCGCATCCTCGGGATGGGTGACCTCCTCACCCTCATCGAGCAGGCCGAGCAGCACTTCGACGAGCAGCAGGCCATGGCCACCGCGGCCAAGATCGGCTCCGGAGAGCTCACTCTCGAGGACTTCCTTGAGCAGATGATGATGATCCGCAAGATGGGTCCGATCGGAAACATCCTCAAGATGCTTCCGGGCGCCGGTCAGATGAAGGACGCGCTCGCTGCCGTCGACGACAAGCAACTCGACCGCGTGCAGGCGATCATCCGCGGTATGACGCCCGCTGAGCGCGCCAACCCGAAGATCATCAACGCATCCCGCCGGGTGCGCATCGCGAACGGTTCGGGCGTCAAGGTCAGCGACGTCAACCAGCTCGTCGACCGGTTCTTCGAAGCTCGCAAGATGATGACCCAGATGGGCCGTCAGATGGGCTTCCCGGGCGCCGCGCGCGGTGGTTCGAACCGCAAGAACGCCAAGAACCGCAAGGGCAAGAAGGGTGGTCGCGGGCCGACTGCTCCGCGTTCGCCGCAGGGCTTCCCCGGGATGCCGGGTGGCATGCCCGGAATGCCGGCGGGATTCCCGGACCTGTCGAACATGCCGAAGGGCCTCAACGAACTCCCGCCGGGACTCGAGGGCATCGACTTGTCGAAGCTGAAGTTCCCGAAGAACTGAGTCGAAAACGGTTCGGTGCTTTCACGGAGCCGTCATCGATATATATCGATGACGAACCTGTCCGAGCACCGAACCGTTTGGCATTGGTTAGAGCGGCGTCACGTACGCCCCGGTCAGGCCGCCGTCGACGAGGAACTGCGACGCCGTGATGAACGACGAGTCATCACTGGCCAGGAACGCGACGGCCGCGGCGATTTCTTCCGGCTCGGCGAAGCGTCCGAGCGGGATGTGGACCAGTCGGCGCGCGGCCCGTTCCGGGTCCTTCGCGAACAGTTCCTGCAGCAGGGGAGTGTTGACCGGTCCTGGGCACAGGGCATTGACCCGGATGCCTTCCCGCGCGAACTGCACCCCGAGTTCCCGGCTCATCGCGAGAACGCCGCCCTTCGAGGCGGTGTAGGAGATCTGGGACGTCGCCGCGCCCATCAAGGCCACGAAGGACGCGGTGTTGATGATCGAGCCTTTGCCTTGGCGCTGCATGTGCGGAATCGCATACTTGCAGCCCAGGAAAACCGACGTCAGGTTGACTTCCTGGACGCGGCGCCACGCATCGATGCCCGTGGTGAGAATCGAGTCGTCGTCGGGTGGCGAGATACCCGCATTGTTGAAGACGATGTCGAGGCGCCCATGGCGTTCCACGACATCATCGAACAGGCCCCGGATACCGTCCTCGTTCGTGATGTCGACCTGTGCGAACTCACCGTTCACCGCATCAGCGACGGCCTTACCGGTGGCGGCATCGACGTCCACGACGACGACACGAGCCCCTTCCGCGGCCAACCGGACCGCACTGGCCTTTCCGATCCCGCTGCCGCCACCCGTAATGACGGCGACACGGTCCTGCAAGCGCTGCAATGTATTTCCCTTCACGTAGCAATGAAGACGTTCTTGGTTTCGGTGAATGCGAGTGCCGCGTCGGGTCCGAGTTCGCGACCGAGTCCGGACTGACGGAAACCGCCGAACGGCGTCCAGTACCGGACTGACGAATGCGAGTTGACCGACAGGTTGCCGGATTCGACGCCGCGCGCGACGCGCAACGCCCGCCCGACGTCCGACGTCCAGATCGACCCGGAGAGCCCGTAGTCGGTGGCGTTCGCGAGCGAGATCGCGTCCGCTTCGTCGTCGAAGGGCAGGACCGCGACGACCGGCCCGAACACCTCTTCCTGCGCGATCCGGTCGTTCCGGCCGGCGAGGACGACCGTCGGCGGGTACCAGTACCCGGGTCCATCGGGGGACGATCCCGTGAACGCGACGTCGCCGACGTAGCCCGCGACGCGATCGCGGTGTTCGGACGAGATGAGCGGTCCCATCTCGTTCTCGGCGTTGGTGGGGTCGCCGACGCGAACATTGCGCACGGCTGGTTCCAGGCGTTCCAGGAATCGATCGAACACGTTGCGCTGCACGAGAATGCGTGAGCGTGCGCAGCAGTCCTGACCGGCGTTGTCGAACGCACCCATCGGAGCGGCCGTGGCCGCGGCGTCGAGGTCGCTATCCGCGAAGACGATGTTCGCACTCTTGCCGCCGAGCTCGAGCGTCACGCGCTTGACCTGTTCCGCGCACCCCGCCATGATCCGCTTGCCGACCTCGGTGGAACCGGTGAAGACGATCTTTCGCACCGCCGGGTGCGTGACGAACCGTTCGCCGACGATCGAGCCCTTGCCCGGCAGGACCTGGAACACTCCCTCCGGAATGCCCGCCTCACGTGCGAGTTCCTGCAGTCGAAGGGCCGTGAGTGGAGTCAGTTCCGCGGGCTTGAGCACCACCGTGTTGCCGGCGGCCAGAGCGGGCGCGAAGCCCCATGACGCGATCGGCATGGGGAAGTTCCACGGCGCGATGACGCCGACGACGCCGAGAGGCTCGGCGAACGTGACATCGATGCCGCCGGCGACCGGAATCTGCTTCCCGTGCAGTCGTTCCGGCATACCCGCGGCGAAATCGAGGACATCGCGAACGTTGCCTGCCTCCCACCGCGCATTGCCGACGGTGTGACCGGAGTTCTCGACCTCGATGCGGGCGAGATTCTCGATGTCGCCATCGACCGCACTGGCAAACCGGCGCAGCAACCGCGCCCGATCGCCGGGCGTGACCTCGCGCCACGTCGAGAAAGCCTGTTGGGCCCGGTCGATCGCGGCGTCGGTCTCGGCGACCGAGTACCCCTCGACAACGCAGATTTCGCGCTCGTTCGCCGGGTTGATCAGCGTCTTAGAGTCGTTCAAAGCCACGCATGCGCTCCCAGTCGGTGACCGTCGCATCGAACGCCTCGACTTCGACGCGGGCCATGTTGAGGTAGTGGTTCACCACATCCTCGCCGAAAGCTGCGCGGGCGGCAGCGCTGGCACCGAAGAGTTGGGCGGCCTCACGCAGTGTCGACGGGACGTGCGTCTTGTCGGCTTGGTAGGCGTTGCCGAGGGTTTCCTCCTCGAGCGTCAGTCCGTTCTCGATGCCGTGCAGGCCGGCCGCGATCATCGTGGCGACCGAGAGATACGGGTTTACGTCGCCACCCGGGATGCGGTTCTCGACCCGCAGGGCGTCGCCGTGACCGACTACCCGGAAGGCGCAGGTCCGATTGTCGACGCCCCAGGCAACCGCGGTCGGGGCAAAACTGCCCTTCGCGAAGCGTTTGTAGGAGTTGATGTTCGGCGCGTACATGAGCGTGAAGTCGCGGGCACACGCGAGTTGGCCGGCGAGGAACGCGCGCATCGTGTCGGTGAAGCCGGCGAACGCGGATTCCGCCCCGCGCCGCATGCTCATGTGGATGTGGCACGAGTTGCCTTCACGCTCATTGAATTTCGCCATGAACGTGAGGCTCTGCCCCTGCTGCGCGGCGATCTCCTTGGCGCCCGTCTTGAAGATCGAGTGGTTGTCGCAGGTCGTCAACGCATCCTTGTAGCGGAACGCGATCTCGTGCTGCCCGTCGTTGCACTCGCCTTTGGCCGACTCGACGGTCATGCCCGAACCGGCCATTGACGTGCGGATCTTGCGCAAGAGCGGCTCGATCCGCGACGTACCGAGAATCGAGTAGTCGACGTTGTACTGGTTGGTCGCCGTCAGCCCGCGGTATCCGGCGTGGCGCGCGGCCTCATATGTGTCCTCGAACGCGATGAATTCGAGTTCGGTCCCCGCGAAAGCCGTGAGACCGTGCGCAGCGAGCCGGTCGATCTGCGCGCGCAGGATCTGCCGCGGTGACGCGACCACCGGCGATCCGTCGAGCCACTCGAGATCGCACAAGATGAGCGCGGTGCCGGGCTGCCACGGAATCCGGCGCAACGTCGCGAAATCGGGCCGCAGCAGGAAGTCTCCATAACCCCGCTCCCACGACGACATCGCATAGCCGTCGACCGTGGTCATCTCGACGTCGACGGCGAGCAGGTAGTTGCACGCCTCGGTGCCCTGCGTCGCGACCTCGCTGAGGAAATACCGTGCATCGCAGCGCTTCCCCTGGAGGCGGCCCTGCATGTCGGTCATCGCGACGACAACGGTGTCGATCTCGCCGCGGTCCACAGCCGTGGATAAATGGTCGATGGTCAGCATGCCGTCCGCCATGTGCCTATCCTGCGCTCCCGGCGGTGCGGGGCGAGCCAAACACGCGATGATTTGGGCTGACCCCGCACAAATCGGCACCTGTCGGTCGCGCAAAGGAAATAGTTCCTTTGCGGCGCTGGGAGCGTCCGATCTGTGCGGCGCTTACCGCGTAGGTTGGGCGTGTGGCCCATGGGAATCTGACTGGCAACCGGTTCCATGTTCGTGGTGTCGTTCTCCCGGGCACCGAAGAACGTGATCTGTGGATTCACGACGGAGTCATCTCCTTCGAGCCCATCGCGAACGCGGACACACTGAGCGATCGCGGCTGGATCGTTCCAGGCCTGGTCGACGCACACTGCCACGTCGGGATCAAGTACGGCGGTGGCGACGAGACGCACGAGGGTGCGATCAAGCAAGCGGAGATGGAGCGCGAAGTAGGCGCGCTGCTGCTTCGCGATGCGGGATCACCGATTGACACGCGTTTCATCGACGACCACCACGAACTCCCGAAGATCATTCGCGCTGGTCGGCACATCGCGTTCGCGCGTCGCTATATCCGAGACCTCGGTATCGAACTCGAGGACGTGTCTCAGCTGCCCGATGCCGTTCGGTACCAAGCGCGTCGCGGCGACGGCTGGGTCAAGATCGTCGGCGACTGGATCGATCGGGGAGTCGGCGACCTCGCGCCGCTGTGGCCCGATGACATCCTTGAGAAGGCGATCGAAGCGGCTCACCAAGAGGGTGCGCGCGTCACGGCGCACGTCTTCGGCGAAGACGCACTGCCCGGCCTCATCAATGCTGGCATCGACTGCATCGAACACGGAACCGGCCTGACCGACGACACCGTCGCGATGATGGCGGCCGGGGGAGTTGCCTTGGTGCCCACGCTCATCAACATCGAGAACTTCCCGGACATCGCGAGCGGGGCGTCGAAGTTTCCGAAGTATCAGAGCCACATGCTCGACCTCCACAAACGCGTACGACAGACGGTCGCGAACGCGCACGATGCCGGGATCGCGATCTACGCCGGAACCGATGCCGGCGGCGGAATTCTGCACGGGCGTGTGGCGGATGAGGTCGAGGCGTTGAAGGGCGTGGGGATGACCCCCGATGAAGCGCTCGGTGCGGCCAGCTGGAACGCCCGTCCGTGGCTGGGTCATCCCGGTATCGAGCCCGGCGCACCCGCGGATCTGCTTGTCTACCGCGAGGATCCGCGATCTGGCCCGGGTGTGCTGTCGGCGCCTGACTACGTCATCCTGCGCGGTCGATTGGTCGTCTCGCACTAGCGAAGATCATCGCCAGCTGATTCCCAGCGCGAAATGTCCGTTTAGATCCCAGGATTTTCGCAAATGGCTGGAAAGCTTTATCCCCGATGAACGACGGTACGGGGGGCAAGTGACCGCAACCGAGCAGCAGCTGACAGGTGCTCCGGTGGATGACCGGAGCAGGGTCGCCAAACGCGACAAACACCTCCATCAAATCGATCTGTTTCGCCTGATCACGTTCGGTGGGGTGATCCTCGACCACGTTCTGTTGAACGTGGTCGCACTCGCGAACGTGGCGGCCGGCGGCATGGGCTTGCTCCTGCGCTACACCCGCTACGGGTTCTTCGGACTGACCGGCTTCGTGCTCGCGTACCAGTACCGCAGCCGGGAACTCCACGCGCCGACGTTCTGGCGACGCCGGTTCAAGCTCGTCGGGCTGCCGTTCGTGACGTGGAGCTTGTTCTACTGGCTGTACGGCCGCTTCCGGCGCGGCGAACTCGACGACGTCTTCGCCAGCGCTGGATCGCTGGCCGGGTCGGCCAAGAGCGTCACGTATGACCTCGTCACCGGCAATGCGTGGGGACACCTGTACTTCCTGTCGGTGTCGATGCAGATCTATGCAGTGTTCCCGCTGCTCCTGTGGGTTCTGCGACGCACCTGGGGTTTTCACCGCTACCTGTTGGCCGCCAGCTTCGCCTTCCAGGCCACAGTCATGCTCGCGATGGTGCGCCCGGTCCCGGCATTCTTCGCCGACGGACTGCCGAGCGCACTGTGGCGAAATCTGGACATCACGCTCATCCCGTACCAGTTCTTCGTGGTCGCGGGCGCGATGGCAGCGCTCCACTTCGACGCCTTCACGCGCTTGATGGTGCGCTGGCGAGCGCTCTTGATCGTCGCGGGGGCGGCGGTCATCGCCGTCACGCTTATGTACTACGTGCAGGTGCTCGGACGGGGCGAGCCGATGGATCGCGCCACGAACGTGTTCATGCTGCATAACGTGTTCGCGTTCATCTCGATCATCGTGATCGTCTACTGCCTCGGCACCGTTTGGCAGGAGCGGCGGACGCCTGGCTCGGGTGCAGATCGATTCCTCAAGACCGCGTCAGATCGGTCGTTCGGTATCTACCTGGCGCACGCGCTCGCGCTCGACGCACTTCTTCCGCAGGCCGCGACGTGGAACATCCCGACCGTGCCGCGCGTGCTCATCACGTACGCCGCGACCGTCGCCCTCACGGTGTTCATCGTGGAGGTGCTGCGGCGCAGTCCCATCAGTCTCATCACGACCGGACGTGAGCGCATCGACTGGCGTAGCCAGAACTCGGGACGGTCGATGCTCGTCGGCGCAGCCGGAATCGCCCTGGGGTTCGTGCTGAAGTACGGATTCGATCTCTGGGTCGGCGGAGTCGTCGTGTGGACCGGGGTGTTGCTCATCGGGTCGGCCGCGGTGGTGGCTCGCCGTCAGAGGCGGGACGTGCCGTCCGTGCCGGATGAGGTGAACGGAGAACTGGTGCGGTCAGGCTCGTAGCGCGGCCAAGACGAGATCGGCCATCGCCGTCCTCCCGCGCGCGTTGGGGTGGTACGGCGCCGACGACTTGATTCCGTCCAGCCACGGCTGGGCGGAACACACCGTGTGGTCCGCGCCGAGTTTCGACGTGTCGACGAGGACGGCGCCCGCCTTCTGTGCCGCGCGCGCGGTGGCGGCGCCCAGCTCGTCGTGGACGTGCGTGATTTCGGCGACCTGGTGATCGGTCAGAGCCAGATCCGGACACTTCCGAGCGGACGGCTCGACGGCCGGCGGATAGTTGACCACCACGATGGTCGCGTGGGGTGCCCGCGCCCGAACGGCTCCGATGGTCTCGACCAAGGCGTCCTCGACGGCCTGGTAGTTCGCCGCAGTGGGTTCGGGAGCCGGTCCGCCGCGTCCGCAGCCGGTGTTCGCGCAACTCATCGCCATCATGCGGCCGAAATAGTCGATGTCGTTGCCGCCGGCGGTGATGGTCACGAGGTCCGTATCCCGCGACACCGCATCGATCTGCGGGCGATCGACAAGCGGCGCTTGCGGGACCCGAAGAATGTTCTTGGTGGTCGCGCCGGAGCAGGTGGCGTCCACGAGGCGCATGTCGAGTGCTGCGGCGATCTGGCGGGGATAGCTGTCCACGGACTGTTGGCAACGCGTGCCGCTGACCTCGTTGCCCCCGGACCCGGAAGCGTACGAACTCCCCAGCGCCACATAGGTTCGTGGCAGTTCCGGCAGGGCCGCGACAACCGCCTTGACCGGCTGGTCGACGGTCTTCGCGGGCTCGTCAGACAGAACGACCGCCGTGGCGACGGCAGCACCAATGGCACCGACCACCACAGTGGTCAGCCCGGCGGCCTGTCGACGACGCATGTCCCAAGTTTCACATAGGAAACGAAATCGCATCGAAGTCGACACTGTTTCCGTGATCACGCCCACCGCGCGTCATCGGCGTGGCGCGGACCGTTTTTTGCCGGTCTTCGGTGGCGTATGGTCGGCAACAGGTGCTCCGTTTATGAGGAGGCAGTGATGGCCGATTGGCTCGAACTCTGCAAGACCGCGCTCGCCGGATTCGGCGAGCGGGTACGAGAAGTCAAAGACTGGCAGGCGCCGACGCCGGACACAGAATGGGATGTGGCGCACTTGGTTCGCCACGTCATCGGGGAACAGCAGTGGGTCGCCCCGTTGGTCAATGGCCGGACGGTCGCGGAGGCGACCAAAGATATCGACCCCCTCGGCGACGATCTCCCCGCCGAATGGGATCGGTTCTCGGCGCAGGCGCTGAAGGCCTGGGAGAACGCTTCACCGGAGGGAACGGTCGCCCTTTCCTACGGACTCGTGCCGATCGAGCACTACCTTCGCGAGATGGTGTGCGATGCAGCCGTGCACACCTGGGATCTCGCACGCGCGATCGGCGCCGACGAGACGCTCGACCCGACTCTCGTTCAAGAAGTCTTGGCCGAGATCGAGCCAAAGAAGGACATGCTCAAGGCATCTGGCTTATTTGCCGATCCGGTGCCCGTCCCCGACGACGCGTCACCCCAGGATCGGCTGCTCGCGATGACCGGGCGGGATCCGCGGTAGGAGAGGGCAGCACATACACTGCCCATCTATGTCTCGCTGGGGGTTGTGCACGCTGGCCCTCGCGGCCCTGCTGATGCTCGGCGGTTGTTCGAGCTCAACGGAGGGTTCCGCGGTGTCAACCGGAGCTTCGAGCGCCGGTCCATCCACGACGCCGCACGATGTGTCGGCCGACCGCTTCTACCTCGAGAACGAGGTGACGGGCGCCTATTGGTTCGCGACGGCGGATCGGCAGTGGCGCTGCGCGATCGTCCCGCAGATGTTCATCTCGCGGGTATCCGATCCGGTGGCCGGCTGCCAGCCCGGGGCACCGACGAACAAGGGCTTCGACGACGCTCCCTTGGTGCCCGACCACTTCAACGGAAATCCGGCTCAACCGGATTCGCTCGTCGTCGGGAAGAACGAGGACTCCGCGTTCTACTCGCTCGGGCAGCCGTTCTTCTGGGCAGTCGGGCCCAACGGCAAGGATCTCGCGCAGGTACTGAATGCCGGCGAAACCATCAGCGCCGCCGGATTCACGTGCAACGCGACGGGTACGGGGGTGTCCTGCAAATCCGACTCGACCGGCAAGGGCTTCACGATCTCCGGACGCGTAGGCACGCTCGTGTACACCCCGGCTGGCACTGGGCAGGCGTACCGGTCCTCGGGACCTGACGTTGTTCCGGGCAGCACGTGCAAGACGGTGCGCGTTCCCTCGACCGGCGCCCAGGTGCGCGTCCACGTCGACGCGGGTGTCATCAGTTGCCACGACGCGGAAGCGGTGGTGATTCGGTATGTATCCGACCGGTTCCTCGAGCACAGCGGCAACACCTGGTCCGCCGAATTCGATGGCTGGACCTGCGATATGCCCACCGCAACTGCTGCGGAAAGGGACGGCTTCGTGGGCGAGTGCGGGCGGGCAGATATTCAGATTCGCATGCGTCAGCCGTAGCCCGATTCGCCCTTTATGTGGCGTCCCGGTCGGATTAATGTCGGACTATGAGCACGCTCCGAGTCCGCCGCTTGTCTGTTCTTGCTGCTGCCGCCGCGGCGGTGTTCGCGACCGCCTTCAGTTGTGAGGCGTCCACCTCCAGCATCTCGGCTGACGACCTGGCGAAGTCGATCGCTCAGCAGTTCAAGGACAAGACCGGCGAGACGGTCGATGTCACCTGCAAGGACTCGTTGAATGCGACTTCTGGGCAGACGGCGACCTGCACCGCGACCTCAGACGGCGTCACCGCCGATATCAAGGTTTCGTTCACCGAGACGAAGGACGACAAGATCTACTTCAACTCGGAAGTGATCGACAGCACGCGCAAGCTCTCGGCGGCACGCGCGAAAGAAGTCCTCAGCGAGATCTTCAAGCAGCAGAACGGATTCACGCTGACGAAACTGGACTGCCCCGGAGGATCGATTCCCGGGCAGGTTGGTGCAGTCGCCGACTGTGCAGTCGAAGCGGACGACGGTGACAAGGGAACAATGAAGATCACCGTCACCGTGGCTGAGGGCATGCACGTGGAATTCAACGGGGTATGGCAGGCCTGAGGGCACCGATTTTCTCGCCTGACGTGTCCTCTGGCACAATGGACTCCCGTTAGCCCGTCTCCGGTTCCGAACCGCGCGGCGGTCACAACACCAATCAAACGCAAAACCGGGCCTGCATTCCGTGTGGGTCGCTGAATTGCACTGTGACCATTGGCTGCTTCACCGCAGCGAACATCAGAAAGGCCCAATAGTGGCTGTAAAGATCAAGCTCACCCGTCTTGGCAAGATCCGCAACCCGCAGTAC
This sequence comes from Smaragdicoccus niigatensis DSM 44881 = NBRC 103563, assembly GCF_000380645.1. GTDB lineage: Bacteria > Actinomycetota > Actinomycetes > Mycobacteriales > Mycobacteriaceae > Smaragdicoccus > Smaragdicoccus niigatensis. The sequence continues at coordinate 70,222 of NZ_AQXZ01000019.1, read as the reverse complement.
CGGATCATCGTCGCCGACGCCCGCAGCCGCCGTGATGGCCGCGCGATCGAGAGCATCGGCAAGTACCACCCGAAGGAAGAGCCGTCGCTCATCGAGGTCAACTCGGAGCGCGCTCAGTACTGGCTCAGCGTTGGCGCACAGCCGACCGAGCCGGTTCTTCACCTCCTCAAGATCACTGGTGACTGGCAGAAGTTCAAGGGCCTCCCGGGTGCCGAGGGCACGCTGAAGGTCAAGGCTCCGAAGCCGTCGAAGCAGGACCTCTTCAACGCTGCGCTCGCCGAGGTCGAGGGTGGCGAGGCTCCGGCCATCACCCCCAAGAAGAAGGCCCCGAAGAAGGACGCCGAGAAGGCCGCTGAGGCACCGGCCGAGACCGCTGAGGCTGCCGAATAGTGAGTGCCGTTGTCGCTGATGCCGTCGAGCATCTCGTCAAAGGAATCGTCTCGAACCCGGACGAGGTCCGGGTCGAGCTGATCACCGGTCGTCGCGGCCGCACCGTCGAGGTTCACGTCCACCCGGACGACCTCGGCAAGGTGATCGGTCGCGGTGGTCGTACGGCTACCGCGCTGCGGACCCTCGTCGCCGGTATCGGTGGCCGCGGCATCCGCGTCGACGTCGTCGACACAGATCAGTAAGTTCCACCCCACCGTGGAACTCGTCATTGGCCGGATCGCCAAATCGCACGGTGTGCATGGCGAACTGGTCGTCGAAGTCCGGACTGACGAACCGGAGGACCGCTTCGTTGTCGGCGCCGTGCTCACTGCACGCGCGCCGCGCGAGCGGCGTACCAAGCCACTTGTGGTTCGCAGCGTCCGCGAACATTCCGGCCGTCTTCTGCTGACCGTTGACGGCGTCGCGGACCGCACCGAATCCGACGCGCTGCGCGGCTGGCTGTTGGTCATCGATTCGGCCACTCTCACCTCGCCCGACGATCCCGACGAGTTCTACGACCACGAACTCGAAGGAATGGCGGTGCGTCTTGGCGACGGCACCGACATCGGCACGGTCAAAGAGGTCTTGCACACCGGCGCCGGCGAGCTGCTGTCGGTCAAGGCCCCCGACGGCCGCGAGATTCTCATCCCGTTCGTGTCTGCGATCGTCACCTCGGTGACGCGCGCCGACGGCATGGTCGTCGACCCTCCTGAGGGTCTCCTCGACTTATGAAGCTGACGGTCGTCACGACGTTCCCGGAGTACCTCGACCCACTTCGCATTGCGCTCCTCGGGAAGGCGATCGACAAGGGACTCATCGACGTCGACGTTCACGACCTTCGAAAGTGGACGCACGACGTGCACAAGTCGGTCGACGACGCTCCTTACGGTGGCGGACCGGGCATGGTCATGCGGCCCAATATCTGGGGCGATGCGCTCGACGAGGTCTGCCCGGACGACGCGTTGCTCGTTGTCCCGACGCCGGCCGGTGTGCCCTTCACACAAGAGACCGCACAGCGCTGGGCCGGCGAGAAGCACCTCGTGTTCGCGTGTGGGCGCTATGAAGGCATCGACCAGCGGGTCTTCGACGATGCGTCCAGACGTGTGCGCGTCGAAGAGGTCAGCATCGGTGACTACGTCCTCATCGGCGGCGAGGCGGCGGTTCTCGTCATGGCTGAGGCCGTGACCCGGCTGCTGCCCGGAGTTCTCGGGAATCAGCAGTCACACCAAGAGGATTCGTTCTCCGACGGACTTCTCGAGGGCCCGTCGTACACCCGTCCGGCGTCGTGGCGCGGACTTGATGTACCTCACGTTCTTCTATCGGGTGACCACGCCAAGGTTGCACAATGGCGCCGTGAGCAATCGCTGCTGCGTACGCAGCAGCGACGGCCAGACCTGCTTCCAAAGGAGTGAGCACTAGTGGGTTTGATTGACCAGCGCTGGATCGATCTGTTCGGCGACGCGGCCACCAATGGGTGGGCCCTGCTGAACGGGACGATCGAGCCTTTCGTGCCAACTCCGTCGGAAGTTCTCTTCGACGAACCGCACCGTCTGCTTCGTCGCTATGGCGCCGACGTTGGGAAGCCGATCCTGCTCGTCCCGCCGCTGGCCGCACCCGCGTTGTGCTACGACCTTCGGCCTGGCCAGAGCCTCATCGAGTTCCTCATCGAACAGGGCCGCACTGTTTACGTCGTGGACTACGGCGAGATCACTTGGGAAGACCGCGGCATGGGCTTCGAGGACTGGTTCGACGACATCGTCCCGCAAGCGATCGAGCGGGTCTCCGCGGCGCACGGCGATCAGTACATCGACATCCTTGGTTGGAGCCTCGGTGGCACCCTGAGCTACCTCACGATGGCTGCCAACCCGGATTTGCCGGTGCGGTCGGTCACGGCCGTCACCACGCCGATCGACTACTCCGAGTACCCGGGTGTGCACTTGCTGCGTGAAGCTGCCAAGTACACCGGCGGTCACCTCATCTCGAACGCGATTCGCGTGGCGGGCAACATCCACGCGCCCGCAGTACGGCTGAGCTTCCGGGCTGCTGCACTCGAACGTGAAATCAAGCGCCCGTGGTTCATCATCAAGAACCTCGCCGACAAGGACACGCTCGTCCGGATGAACGCCGTCGAGCGGTTCACCCAGCAGCTCTACGCGTACCCGGGTCGTCTGTACAACCAGGTCTATGTGCGCTTGATGCTCGCCAACGATCTTGCGGACGGTCATTTCACGATCGGCGACCGCAAGATCGAGCTGGCGAACGTCAAGGTGCCCGTCCTCGCCTTCGCCGCGACTGGTGACGTCCTCGCTCCGCGGAAGTCCGTCGAGGCGGCAGCCCACGTTCTCACCGGCTCTCCGAGCGTGCGGATCGAGATCGTGCCGGGCAGCCACCTGGGCGCCCTCGCAGGTTCGGACGCTCGCGCGACCACGTGGACTCGACTCGCGGAATTCCTGAATTCTCTGGACGACTAAAAGGGATTACTGTCGGCCGGGTGACGATCTCTGTTACCCCGATCAGTGTCCGGATTGCCGACGAGCTTGGCTGTGAAGAATGGCAGGTCAAGGCCGCAATCGATCTTCTCGATGGAGGCTCGACCGTGCCGTTCATCGCGCGGTACCGCAAGGAGGTGACGGGCGGTCTCGATGATGCGCAATTGCGCACGCTCGAGGAGCGTCTGTCGTACCTGCGCGAGCTCGAAGACCGCCGGAAGACCGTCCTCGATTCGATCCGTTCGCAGGGCAAGCTCGATGCCGCCCTCGAGCAGCGCATTCTCGCCGCGGACACGAAGGCTCGCCTCGAGGACATCTACCTGCCGTTCAAGCCCAAGCGCCGGACCAAGGCGCAGATCGCTCGTGAGGCGGGTCTCGAGCCGGTCGCCGAAGGCCTCCTGAGCGACCCCACGACCGATCCGGCGCAGTACACCGCCGAGGAACTCGAGGGTGCGCGCGCCATCCTGGTCGAGAAGTTCTCCGAAGATGCCGACCTCGTGGGTGAGCTTCGCGACGTCGTCTGGAAGAGCGGCGAAGTTCGCTGCCAGGTTCGTAAAGGCAAGGAAGAGGCCGGCGCGAAGTTCAAGGACTACTTCGAATTCAGTGAGCCCTTCGAGAAAATGCCGTCGCATCGGATTCTCGCGCTGCTCCGTGGCGAGAAGGAAGAGGTGCTGTCTCTCGACTTCAACACCGGTGACGAGTCGGACGGCTACGAGCGCCGGATTGCGGCGAAGTTCGGGATTGCCGACCGTGGACGCCCGGCGGACCGCTGGCTTTCCGACACGGTCAAGTGGGCTTGGCGTACCAAGATCGAGGTGAGCCTGGCGCTCGACACGCGTACCCGCCTGCGTCAGGCGGCCGAGCGCGCGGCGGTCGACGTCTTCGCCATGAACCTCAAGGACCTGCTGCTCGCTGCGCCGGCGGGTACTCGGGCGACGATGGGCCTCGACCCCGGATTTCGCACAGGCGTCAAGGTCGCGGTCGTCGATTCGACCGGCAAGGTCGTCGATACGCAGGTCATCTACCCACACAAGCCGCACAGCAAGTCCGAGCAGGCGATCGCGGTACTCGGTGCCCTCGTCGAGCGTCATGGCGTGGAGTTGATCGCCATCGGTAATGGCACGGCATCGCGGGAGACGGACGCGCTCGCCGCCGAGCTCATCAGCCGCATTCCAGGCAGGAAGCCGACCAAGGTCGTCGTGTCGGAGGCCGGTGCATCGGTGTACTCCGCTTCGGCGTACGCCTCTGCGGAGCTTCCGGACATGGATGTCTCGCTTCGCGGCGCCGTGTCGATCGCCCGGCGTCTGCAGGATCCGCTGGCCGAACTCGTGAAGATCGAGCCGAAGTCGATCGGCGTGGGGCAGTACCAACACGATGTGTCGGAGACTCTGCTCGCGCGTTCGCTCGGCGTGGTCGTCGAGGACGCGGTGAACGCGGTCGGGGTGGACGTCAACACCGCGTCCGTGCCCCTGCTGTCGCGGGTCTCCGGCATTTCCAGTGCCCTCGCCGAAGCCATCGTCGCGCACCGCGACGAACACGGTTCGTTCCGTTCTCGGCGAGCGCTGAAGTCGGTCCCGCGGCTCGGGCCGAAGGCGTTCGAGCAGTGCGCCGGATTCCTTCGGATTCGCGGCGGTGATGACCCGCTGGATTCGTCGGCGGTGCACCCGGAGGCGTATCCCGTGGTGCGCAAGATCCTGTCGAAGACCGGCAGCGCAGTTCCGGAGCTGATCGGCAACACCGCGGTGTTGCGTTCGCTGCGCCCGGCCGAGTTCACCGACGAGCAGTTCGGTGTCCCGACCGTCACCGACATCATCGCCGAGCTCGAGAAGCCGGGCCGGGACCCGCGTCCGGAGTTCAAGACGGCCACTTTCGCCGACGGCGTCGAGAAGGTCGGAGACCTCAAGCCCGGAATGGTGCTCGAGGGCGTCGTCACAAACGTCGCGGCCTTCGGTGCATTCGTCGACATCGGAGTCCACCAGGACGGTCTCGTCCACGTGTCCGCGATGTCGCACAATTTCGTGCGGGACCCGCGCGAGATCGTGAAGTCCGGTGACGTCGTGCGCGTCAAGGTGATCGAAGTCGATGTGCCTCGAAACCGCATCAGCCTGACACTGCGTCTCGAGGACGAAGCGGCGCCGGCCAAGGCTCCGCAGCAGTCCCGGCCGGCGGGCAATCGCCAGCCGGGGCGGCCACCGCAGGCTCGTCAACAGCCTCGTCAGGACCAGCGTCCCGCGCCATCGGGTTCGATGGCCGAGGCCCTGCGAAAAGCCGGATTTGGGCGGTGACCCGCATTTCCGTCCACGTTGGAAGGCCCAACCACCCTTTTCCAAGGTCAATTTAGATCAGTGTTGAGGCAGACGGGAGTTTCGTTGCGCATGATGGACAGGTAGTAGTCGGCCATGACTCGGTGAACTGACCGAAGCCGATATGGGGGTCTTCCATGCGTCCGCATTGCGCTCTGTACATCGACGCGGGGTACCTCTTCGCCGCGGCATCCGCCCGCGTGACCGGAAGATCGCAGCGCGCCGGAATCGACGTCGACTATGAGCGGCTCATGTCGGCTCTCGTCGCGCACGCCGAATCCCAGTCTGGACTGCCGCTACTGCGGGCGCATTGGTACGACTCGGCCCAAGGAGAGTCCGCCGAATCGGTTCAGCAGGCCATCGGGGGATTACCGCGCGTCAAGCTTCGACTCGCCAAAGCGGGCCACGACAGCGGTCAGCAGGGAGTCGACCTGCGGATCGGACTCGATCTCGTGGCGCATGCCTCGAACGGGGTCGTGGAGGCGATGTTCGTGGTCTCCGGCGAGGATGACCTGGCGGAGGCCGTCGAGGAGGCGCAATCCCGCGGTGCCCAGGTGACCGTTCTGGCGTTGCCGAATGCCGCGGGAAAGCCCCACGGAATCAGCGAATACCTCCGGGATGCCGCCGACAGCCTCGATCTGTTCGATGGCGGGGTGGTCGACGCCGCCTTCTCCCGGCGGATGACGACTCCGGAGGCCCCCGACCCGGCGGCCTCGGCCCCGCCGGTGGCGCTGCCGTCCGGCGGGACGCGGCGGACCCCACGACGTCCGACGCGCCGACACACGTTTGCACACGTCACCACCGCACCCTCGTCCGCTTGGGAGGGCGGCGACACGACCGTCGAAACGGTGCGACTCGACGAGCGAATCGATGACGTCTGCCGGCAGGTCTTCGAATCGTGGACCGAAGGTGCAACGCCGCAGGATTGGCGTGCGCTGGCGTTGGGAAAGCCATCGATTCCAGGCGACGTGGACCGTGCGTTGGTCGAGGATCTGACGGAATTGCTGGGCACGCAGCGTGTCGACGACGACATACACCACCAGCTACGAGATCGGTTTTGGTCCTATGTGGATGGCCGATTCGCCGGCTCGCTCAAGACAGTCGTCCCGGCTCCCGCGCCACGCGAGCGATTCGATCGGCCCGTCGACCGGTATGTGTCCGAAAGACCTCCGGTCAACGGCGGTCGCGCGCCGCGGCACGAAGCTGCCGCTCGTGCGGTGAATGTCGTCCGGACATACGGTGCCGGCGACACCTTGGTACGAGCACTCGCCGGAATTTCGGTCGAGTTCGGAAAAGGGGAGTTCACCGCCATCATGGGCCCATCGGGCTCCGGAAAATCGACCTTGATGCATTGCCTGGCCGGCTTGGATTCGACCACCAGCGGTCAGGTGTTGATCGGGGAAACGAGGCTCACCGGACTGTCGGACAACCAGATGACGGCGTTGCGACGCGACCGGATCGGATTCGTCTTCCAGGCGTTCAACCTCGTTCCGACGTTGACCGCGCTGGAGAACATCACGCTGCCGATCGACATCGCGGGCAAGACGGTGGACCGGGCGTGGCTCGACACCATCATTTCGCGACTCGGACTACGGGACCGGCTCGGACACCGCCCGAGCGAATTGTCGGGTGGCCAGCAGCAACGAGTGGCGTGTGCGCGCGCATTGGTGGCCAAGCCCGACATCATCTTCGGCGACGAGCCGACCGGCAACCTCGACTCGCGGTCGTCCGGTGAGGTGCTGTCGATCTTGCGGGCGGCAGTCGACGAGTTCGGCCAGACCGTCGTCATCGTGACCCACGCCCCGTCGGCGGCCAGCTACGCCGACCGAGTCGTCTTCCTCGCCGACGGCGCGATCGTCGACGAATTGACCGCGCCGACTGCGGACTCGGTTCTCGAGCGCATGAAGCTGTTCGAAGCGGTGAGGTGATACTTCTGGTGTCCGGATGATCTGGAAGATCTCGCTGCGGAATCTCGCCGCGCACAAGGTCCGCCTCGTGCTCACGCTGCTTGCGGTCGTGCTGGGCACGGCGTTCGTGGCGGGTTCCTTTGTGTTCACGGACTCGCTGAAGAGGACGTTCGACGGAATCTTCGAGAACCTTGCGAAAGGCGTCGACGTTCGCGTGAGCGGCGAAGGTCCGAGTGGTGCGATCACGTTGGGCCAGGTACCCGAGATTCGCGATGTGCCTGGAGTCGCCAAGGTCGCCCCGAGCGTCCGTGGCTCGATCGTGCTTCTCGACAAGGACAACAAGCCGATCCAGAATGGCGGCGCGGTGAGCGAGGGCATGACCTATCTCCCGCGGGATCAGGCGATCGCGGACCAGCTCAGGTTCGTCGCGGGCCGTCCGCCACAGGACGGCGAGGTCGCGCTCAACACCGGAGCCGCCCGGCTGGCGGATCTTCACCCCGGCGACTCCGTCCGGATCGTGGTGAATTCCCTGCCCGACCCGGTGTCGGTCAAGCTCAGCGGTATCTACGAGGTCCCCACTGATACCGGGGGATATGTCGGCGCGGTGTTCGAAGCCGAACAAGCGAAGAAGTTGTTCACCGACGGGAGTCACGTCGCCTACGTCGACGTCGCCGGAAAGGATGTGAGTCCGGCTGAGTTGCGGGACCGGATTCAGACCGCATTTCCCGGGCTGAAGGTGCAGACCGGCGATGAGGTGCGCGAAGAGCTCAGAGGTCAGGTCTTCAATGCGCTGCGGTTCATCAACTACTTTCTCTTCGCGTTCGGCGTCATCTCGCTGACGGTTGCGACGTTCATCATTTACAACACGTTCTCGATGATCGTCGCGCAACGCCTCGGTGAGCTCGCACTACTGCGTGCCACGGGGGCCAGTCGGGCCCAGATCCGCAACTCGGTTGCCTTGGAAGCCACGGTGATCGGCGTACTCGGCAGCATCATCGGACTTTTCGGCGGGATCGGTCTCGCGTACGGGCTCAGGTCCGGACTCAATGCCGCCGGCTTCGCCTTGCCCTCGGGCCGGTTGCAGCTGACCGCACAGGCGGTGGTGTTGTCGCTGGCCGTCGGCATCGTCGTGACCGTCATCAGCGCCTACGCGCCCGCGCGCCGCGCCTCGAAGATCTCGCCGATCGAGGCGATGCGGATGGAGTTCAGTGGCGGCGAAGTCGATACCCGATCGCGGACCGTGCCCGCGGTGGTGATCGCGGCCGTGGGTGTGGTCGTGGTCCTCTGTGGCGCATTCGCCACCACGTCGACATCGCATGCCGTCGCTCTCGTGGCAATCGGTGCCGCGTGGCTCATCCTCGCGGGAACCCTCGCTGCCGAGTCCGTCCTGACCCTGCTGATTGCCGGCCTCGGCTACGCGGTTCGCCCCTTCGGGACGATGGGTGCCATGGGTCGGCGCAATGCGATCCGCAATCCCCGGCGAACCATTGCCACCGCGTCCGCATTGACGCTGGGACTGATGTTGGTGTCGGTCGTCGGAATTCTCGGTGCCTCGGCGAAGGCGAGTGTCAACTCGCTCGTCGACAATGGCGTCACCGCCGACTTCGTGCTGTCCAACGCGGCCGGCGGGCCGGTACAACGCGGCATCCCGACCGCGGCGAGCAAAGCGGCGTCCGGGGTGGCAGGTGTGCGATCGGTGACGCCGTTGCATCAGATCACGACCGCGATTTCTGGAACGCGAGTCGTTGGTACGTCGACCGAAGGGGATTTGCGCGCCGCCGTTGCGCTAAAAATCGTGAGCGGTAGCGGGAGGGTGCCTGCAGCGGGGGTGCTGCTGTCCGACGACCATGCGGATGGGCGCAGGCCGGGCGATGTCGTCGAGTTTGCTAATCCGAGTGGCGCTCCGATCAAGGCGACGATCGCCGGGATCTACGAGCGCAATCCGATCGTCGGCGATTTCGTCGCCGGGCCCGACCTCTACAACCAATTGGTCTTGAACAATCAGCGGTCTGATGCGGTGGCGTTCGTGAGCATCGCGCCCGACGCCGTCGCGAGCGAGGTCCGTGCCGCGCTCGAAGATGCAACCGCGCAGTTCTACGTTGTCCAAGTTCTCGACCCCGAGCAGTTCAAGGGAACCCAGGCGCAGCAGATCGACACCCTGCTCGGCGTCTTGTACGGCCTGCTCGGTCTCGCCGTGATCATCGGAATCCTCGGCATCGTCAACACGCTGGCACTGTCGGTCGTGGAGCGACGGCGAGAGATCGGTATGTTGCGGGCCGTCGGAATGTTGCGCGTTCAGATTCGGCGCATCATCTACGTCGAGTCCGTGCTGATCGCGTTGGCGGGTGCGATCGTCGGCGTCGTCATGGGCGTCCCACTGGGTGTGGCGTTTGTGCACACCCTGGCCTCGCAGGGTCTCCAGACCACCGCGGTTCCGTGGGTTCAAGTGGCGATGATGCTGGTCGCGAGCGCCTTCGTCGGCGTCCTTGCGGCGCTCTGGCCGGCGACCCGAGCGGCGCGAACAAGTCCTCTCGAGGCAATTGTCGATATCTGATCTTGGGCGCCGGTCGCAGCCGTCGATGGGAAGCTCCGAAATCGATTGCCGGATAGAGGCTTCCGGATTTGATCAGCGGGCTCGGTAGATCACATTTCATCCGAATAATTGCCGGCGCAGCGCTGATTAAACCAACCGGTAGGTTTTAAATATTCCGAAATCTATTGACTTGATCTTTCAACCAATACAAGTATGACGGATGTCACATCGACCAAAGGTGGTTGTCGTGAGTCCTTTCGATCAGGCTCTTCTGGCCATCGCTCTGACTCCGGCTTCGTGCTGTGATCCATCGATTGCCATCGCGGCGACGAGGGCCGGCGCTCTCGGGGTGTTGAACCTCGAATTCGCTACGACGCACGAGGACGCTGTCGATTCGCTCACGCGGCTCGACGAGCACGCCGGCGGGAAATTCGGTGTGTTGATCGACGCAGTCGACAGCGACTTGCTAGCGACCGTCCTGTCTCTGCCACTTCGGCGACTCGACGCGGTCCTGCTCACGTCGATGTTCGCGGACGCCGAGACGCTCGCTGAGTCCGTGCAGACGGTCAAGTCGGCCGGTCACCGGGCGCTGGCGGTGGTCACCAGCCTCGCGGAAGCGCTGCGCTGTGCCGGCGCCGACGTCGACGGAATCATCGCGAAGGGAAACGAAGCGGCGGGTTGGGTCGGTTCGGAGACGACGTTCACTCTCGCGCAGCAGATCGTGCACCACATCGATACCCCGGTCTGGCTGCAGGGCGGAATCGGGCTACACACTGCGGCCGCGGCCATGGTCGCCGGCGCGGCGGGCATCGTGCTGGACACTCAGCTCCTCCTGGCCCGCGAAGCTCGACCGGCCGAAACGGTTCGTCGCCGTTTGGCCGCAACGGACGGCAGCGAAACCGAGGCCATCAGCGCCGCTGGCACTCGATTTCGCTGCTACTCGCGTCAGGACTCCGCGGCCGCCGCGCGGGTCCGGACGCTGGGCACCGACGTTGGCACCGCGGGACAGTGGCGAGAGCACGTGATTGCGCAAACCCGGGTCGCCGACGACCCGTTGTGGGCGATCGGCCAGGATGCGGCCTTTGCGGCCGATCTTGCGGAACGCTTTTGCACCGTCGGTGGAATCATCGAGGCCCTGACAACGGCCGCCCGGGAGCAGGTCGCGCTCGCCTGCGAACAAGCTGCGATGGGAACGCAGTCGGCGCTGGGCACAGCGAACGGCACGCGCTATCCGATCGTGCAGGGCCCGATGACCCGAGTCAGCGATACTGCGCGGTTCGCCAAGAGCGTCGCTGAAGCCGGTGGGCTCCCGTTCCTTGCGCTTGCCCTCATGCGCGGCGACGAGATCGATCCGCTGTTGCGCGAAACGGCGCAACTTATCGGCGACCGTCCGTGGGGCGTCGGCATCCTCGGATTCGTACCGCCGGCGCTGCGGCAGGAACAGTTCGATCTGATCCGGCGATTCAAGCCGCCGTTCGCACTCATCGCGGGTGGTCGCGCCGACCAGGCCAACCTGCTGGAGAGCGAGGGCATCGCGACGTACATGCACGTGCCGTCGCCGGGACTGCTGAAGATGTTCCTCGACGATGGCGTGCGCAAGTTCGTGCTCGAAGGCCGCGAATGCGGGGGACACATCGGGCCGCGCAGCAGCTTCGTGTTGTGGAACACGGCGGTGACCGAACTCGTGGCCTACCTTGACGCGCACCCGCGGATCGATGGTCTGCGTGTCCTGTTCGCCGGTGGTGTACACGACGGGGGTTCGGCCGCGATGGTCGCCGCGATCGCGGCGCCGCTGGTCAAGCGCGGCGTTGCCATTGGCGTCCTGTGCGGTACGGCCTACCTTTTCACCGCGGAAGCGGTGGCGTTCGGCGCGATCGGTGCCGACTACCAATCCGCGGCGTTGGGCGCGGACGCGACGATCGAACTCGAGTCGGCGCCCGGCTACGTGACGAGGTGTCTTCCGTCGCCGTTCGCCGAGACATTCATCGCCGAGAAGCAACGGCTCGAGCGCTCCGGTGCCTCGACGGCCGAGATCAAGGACGAGCTCGAAGTCCTCAACATCGGCCGGCTGCGCATCGCGTCCAAAGGCTTGACTCGACACCCCGGATACGGAACCGATCCGTCTGCCCCCAAGTTCGCCGAGCTTTCCGAGGTCGAACGCTGGGACCAGGGCATGTACATGATCGGCCAGGTGGCCGCGCTGCGCGAGAAGACGTGCACCATCGCCGAGCTGCATGAGCAGATCAGTAGCGGTGCCGTTAACCGACTCGAGGCCTTCGGTCGGGTACGGGACGTGGAGGTCAAGGCACCGAACCCGTGCGCCGTGGCGATCGTCGGGATGTCGTCGATCGTTCCCGGGGCGAGCACGCTCGATGCCTTCTGGCGGAACATCCTCAACGAGGTCGACGCGGTCGGCGAGATACCGGCCGACCGCTGGAGGGTCGACGACTACTTCAACGCCGACAAAACTGTCCGAGACCGGATCTACTCCAAGTGGGGCGGGTTCATCGAGGACGTGCCGTTCGATCCGCTCGAATTCGGAATGCCGCCCGCCTCGCTGCGATCGATCGAACCTTTCCAACTCCTCGCTCTGTTGATGGTGCGGGACGCGCTCGCCGACGCCGGTTATCGGACGCGCCCGTTCAACCGCGAACGTACGTCGGTGATACTCGGCGCCGGTGGTGGCGTAGGCGACCTCGGCAACGGCTACCTCGTGCGGTCGAACCTCCCACGACTCTTCGGCGCTCAGGCCGACGAGTTGGCGGACCGGCTCGATGGCGTTCTGCCGGAGTGGACCGAAGACTCGTTCGCCGGCTTGTTGATGAACGTCGCCGCTGGTCGCATTGCCAACCGGTTCGATTTCGGCGGCGTCAACTACACCGTCGATGCCGCGTGCGCGTCGTCGCTCGCGGCTGTTTACCTGGCGGTTCGCGATTTGGAGGCGCGGACGAGCGACACCGTCGTGGTCGGCGGCGTCGACGCGATTCAGTCGCCGTTCGGATACCTGTGCTTCAGCAAGACCCAGGCGCTCTCGCCGAACGGACGCTCGCGCCCGTTCGACTCCGGCGCCGACGGGATCGCGATCAGTGAGGGATTCGCGTCCTTGGTGCTCAAGCGTCTGGAAGACGCGGAGCGAGATGGTGATCGGATCTACGGCGTCATCCGGGGAGTGGGCGGCTCGAGCGACGGTCGGGCACGCGGGCTGACCGCACCACGCCCGGAAGGACAGATGCGTGCACTTCGACGGGCCTACGCGAATGCGGGCTTCCCGCCGGCGACCGTCGGCCTGATCGAGGCGCATGGCACCGGCACGGCCGCCGGCGACCGCAGTGAATTGACCTCGCTCATGCAGGTCTTCACCGAATCGGGGGCCGATCCACAATCGGTAGCCGTCGGCTCGGTCAAGTCGATGATCGGTCACACCAAGGCGACCGCGGGCGTCGCCGGGCTCATCAAGCTCTCGAAAGCCCTGTACCACAAGGTATTACCCGCAACGATCGGTGTTGTCTCACCCAACGCCATGGTGCGTGCCGACGGCAGTCCGTTCTACGTCAGCGCCGCGACTCGTCCCTGGCTGCAGTCCGACAGTTCCGCACCCCGCCGCGCCGGTGTCAGCGGATTCGGATTCGGCGGAACGAATTTCCACGTCGTCGTGGAGGAGTACCGCGGGGAGTACCAGGAGCGCACGACCCCTGCGGTCACGGCCTGGAACACCGAATTGTTCGTGCTGCGGGCGGCGACCCGTGCGGAGCTGATCGATCGGGTCGAGGAGTTCTCGCGTCAGTTGGAGGGCGAGCAGTCCGTGCCGCTCGCGGATCTGTCGTACTCGGTCAACTCACGTACCCAAGTGGGACCGGCGACCCTGAGCATCGTCGCGAACGGCCTCGATGATCTGCGCACTGCGTTGCGAACGGCAGCGGCCCAGCTTCGCAGCGCGGGTGACCGCTTCCATCTGCCGAACGGAATTCATTTCAGCGCCGCGCCGCTGGCAGTGAATGGTCGGACAGCCTTCGTGTTTCCTGGTCAGGGGTCCCAATTCGTCAATATGGCCCGCGATCTCGCGGTCCTTTTCCCGGACGTTCACCGCGAACTCCAACAGGCCAACGATGTCCTCGGTACGGCGCTCAAACTGCCGCTGAGTTCCTTTATCTACCCACCGCCGGCATTCAGCGACGATGAACGCACAGCGCAGTCCGCGGCGCTGACCGCCACGAACGTCGCGCAGCCCGCACTCGGCGCCGTCGAGGTCGCCCTGGTCGCGCTCCTGCGGCGCTTAGGCGTCAGCGCGGACTTGGCTGCCGGACATAGCTACGGTGAGTTCACCGCGTTGCATTACGCGGGCGTGCTGACCAAACGAGATCTGCTGCGTCTGTCTGAGGCGCGGGGTCGGCTCATGGCCGAGGCTTCCGCGGGTGGCGATAGCGGCTCCATGGCCGCGGTGTTTGCGTCGATGAGTGACGTCAATAGTCTCCTCTCAGCAGTCCCGGCAGTGTCGGTGGCGAACATCAACGCGCCGAACCAAGTCGTCGTCTCGGGCCCGGAGGCGGCCGTGGCTGCCGCCATCGACTGGTGCGCCGGGCAAGGACTCCGCGCTCGCCGACTGCCCGTCGCGTGTGCCTTCCACTCACCAATTGTCGCGCCGGCGGCGGACAAATTTCTGTCCTACATGCAGCGGACCGAATTCCGCTCGCCGCAGTCGAGCGTCTTTTCGAATACGACCGCACGGGAGTACGGTTCCTCACCCGAGGCGATCCGCGAGCAGTTGGCGAGTCACCTGACGAGCCCGGTTCGGTTCGTCGAACAGGTTGATGCGATGTACGAGGCGGGCGCTCGGCTGTTCGTCGAGGTCGGCCCAGGGCAGGTGCTCACGGGTTTGGTGGGCAGCATTCTTGGTGACCGGCCGCATGCCGCTATGCCGCTCGCCGCATCGGGCAAGCCGGGCCTGTGGTCGTTCCTCAACGGGATCGGCGCCCTTCTCGCCGAGGGTGCGCGGGTCGACGTGCTGCGGCTGTACGACGGCCGCAATGTCGTCAAGGTCGACGTGGCGGACCTCGCCGGTGCGACTCCCGACTACTCCGCGACGACGTGGCTGGTCAATGGAAGTCGGGCGAAGCCCGCGCGGGCCGTCGACCAGCCGCGCAATCTGCCGATTCCGGTGCGATTCGCTGACGAACCGAAATCACCTGAGCCGATGACCGCCGCGCCCGAAACCGCTGGGCCCGAAACCGCCCTGCCCGAAACCGCCGTTGCTCCGGCCGCCGGGATCGCTTCGTCACGCGAGTCCGTTGGCATCGATTCGGCTGAGCGCGCGGACGTGGTCATGCACTTCCAGGACGTGATGGATCACTTCCTGGACACTCACGCGGCCGTCATTCGGGGTGTCATATCGTCCGGCGGCCATCCGGGTGACTTGACGCCCTCCGCTACCCCGGCCGAACCTGTGTCGCGGACACCTGGCGTGCGCAGGTACGTGCCGACGCCCGTCGGCGCCGGCCCCGCGGCCGTTGACGCCGGGTTCGGTAGTGACGGCGTCATCCTCCTCATCGGTGGCGGATCGCTCGCGGACGAGATCGAGCGAATGCTGGTCCGCACCGGACGGCAGGTCTCCCGAGTCGCCCTCTCCGGCGGTTCGAACCACCAGCCCTTGACACTGCCCCTCGATAGTTCCCGGGACGACGTGAGCCGAGTCGTGACGGGCATCCGTGCGCAGAAGGGACGCATCGCGGCACTCGTGCACCTCGATGCCTTCGATCGAGCCGTTGCGCCGAGCCTCGGTGCCGGCTCGTCGACGATGTTCTGGCTGGTCAAGCTGCTTGCCGCGGACCTCGACCAGTCCGCTGAGCGCGGGGGAGCCGCGATTGTCGGAGTCACGGCAATCGATGGTTCCTTCGGCTTCGGTGACACTGCCGCGAACACCTCGCGTTCGAACTACTGGTTGCCCGGCTTCTTGAAGAGCTTGTCTCAGGAGTGGCCTCGAGTGCGAGTTCGCGCCGTTGATCTCGCGACCGCAGACCCCGCCATTGCGGCACGACAGGTGTTCGCCGAACTCTTCACTGCCGGACCCGATCGGGAAATCGCCTATGGCCTGGATGGCGAGCGGCGGCGAGTAGAGCTTCGGCCGGCCTCGGTGACCGAATCGCAAGGGTGTCCGCTGTCGGGTGACTCCATCGTGTTGGTCACCGGCGGAGCGCGTGGCATCACGGCCGAATGCGTCGTCGCGCTCGCACAAGAGGTGCCGGCGACCTTCGTCCTCGTTGGCCGTATCCCGGCCCGGCAGACGCCGGAGAGCGCCCTCACCCAGAACGTCGAGGATTCCCGGGAGCTCAAGGCGCGATTGCTCCAGGATCTGCGCCGTCGCGGGCTCTCGTGCACGCCGAAGGACATCGAGCGCGAATGCTCACGTCTGATCGGGCAGCGCGAGATCGACCGCACGCTCGAACGAGTTGCGCAGCGTGGTGCACACGCCGTCTACCTGTCGTGCGACCTGACCAACCGCGCAGAGTTTGCACAGTGCGTTGCGGACGTTCGCCGACAGTACGGGCGAATCGACGGCGTGATCCACGGCGCCGGCGTCATCGAGGATCGCCTCATCACCGACAAGTCGGCCGCGTCCTTCGATCGGGTACTGGCCACGAAACTCACGCCGCTCGAGGTGCTGCGGTCGAACCTCGACCTTGCGGAGTTGCGGCTGTTGGCCCTGTTCAGCTCGGTAACGGCCCGAGAAGGCAACCGCGGCCAGGTCGACTACGCCGCAGCCAACGAGGCGATGAACAAGGTCGCGGGTGAGTTGAGTAAGCGCTGGCCGGCCCGCGTCGTGGCCTTCAACTGGGGTCCCTGGGGTGGTGCAGGCATGGTGTCGGCCGAAGTGGAACGGCAATTCGCCGAACGCGGGGTCGGGCTCATTTCTCCGGACGAAGGCGTGGCGGCGTTCGTCGACGAGATCATGGCGCCCGACGGTCCTGCCGAGGTCGTGATCGGCGCATTCGACCTCACCGAGCCCGAGCGATTCGACGCGCAGGCATCCCGGCTGGTCGAGGGCGCAGCGGTCGACCGTCGCTCGGACGGGTCGATGTCGCTGTCGACGGCCTTCTCGCGACTCGACGACCCGTACCTCGACGACCACTGCCTCGACGGACGCCCCGTGCTGCCGTTTGCCTTCGCCATGGAACTCATGGCCGGGGCGGCACAGGTTGCCTCACCGCACCGTGGGATGACGGCAATTCGGGACATCCGGGTGTTCCAGGGCATCCACGTTGACGACGGTTCGGTGCCACTGGTCGTCGACGTGCGGCCCGAGTCGCGGGGGCCTTCGGCGGCGGTGACGATTCGCCAGCCGGGCAACACACGTGACAGCTATTCCGCCACGGTCGAGTTCGGGGACACCGAGATCGACACCGCAGGTCCCTTGCCCCTGCTCGGTCCGTGTTTGAGCCCACCGACGATCGATGCGGCGACCGCCTACGACCAGTGGCTGTTCCACGGGCCGGCCTTCCAGGCGATCGACACTCTGGTCGCGTTGTGTCCCACCGGCGGTTCCGCGTTGATCTCGCCCTCGAACCCCGACGAATTCCGTGCCGGGACAGCGCCCTGGGTTCTCGATCCAGTCCTGATCGACGCGGCTTTCCAGCTCCAATTGATCTGGGGCCGGATCCACTGGGACGTGACACTCCTGCCGTCCGCGGTACGGCGCCTGACCGTGTTCGACGTGGGTGATTGGGGCCCTCAGGTCCGCTGTGAGATGCGAATTCTTCCGGACGTGCAATCGCCGATCAGCCATGCCAATTTCTGGTTCTATACAAACAGAGGACATCTACTGGCCCGGCTCGACGACTTCGCGTCCGCCGGAAGCAAAGCGCTGAACCGGCTCGCGCAAGCGAACGCGGCGGGGGATGTCGCAGTCACCAAGAAGTCCTCGGTCTGGGGTCAGTCATGAGCGACAACAACACCGCGAGCTCGATCGCGATCATCGGGATGGCCTGCCTTTACCCCGGGTCACGTGACGTCGGCGAATTCTGGCGGAACATCCTCAACGGCGTCGATTGCGTCACCGACCCGCCGCCAAGTGCGTGGGACCCGGACGTCTACTACGCCCACGGATCGACTGCGACCGATCGGGTATCGGCCAAGCGTGGCGGCTACATCGCCGACCTCGCGACATTCGATCCGCTGCCGTTCGGTGTTCCGCCGCATGACGTCGGCGGCGAGCCCGATCAGTGGCTGGCGCTGCGGCTTGCGCGTGACGCTCTCGCTGATGCCGGGTATCTCGATGCGCCGCCAGAGATTCGGCATCGCACCGCGGTGGTGCTGGGCCGCGGCCTGTACCCGAACTCGGGGAGCGTGAACGCGGTCCAACACACGCTCATCGTCACGCAGACCTTGCAGGTCATCAAACAACTTCAACCGGAAATGTCCGACGCGGAACTCGAGGAGATCCGCACGCAGCTCAAGGATTCGCTGCCTCCGTTCGGGGCTGACACCGCCCCGGCCTTGACCCCGAACATGATCACGGGCCGCATTGCCAATCGCCTCGACCTGATGGGTCCGAACTACACCGTGGACGCCGCGTGTGCGTCGTCCCTGCTGGCGGTCAAGGCTGCGACGCGGGAGCTGCGTAGCGGCGATTGCGACCTGGCCCTCGCGGGCGGCTCGCAAATCTGGACGTCGATGCCCATCCTCGGTGTGTTCGGCCAGATGGGCGCGTTGTCCAAGACTGAGCATATTCGTCCGTTTGACAAGGACGCGGACGGCACGCTGCTGAGCGAGGGCGTCGCCTTCGTGGTGCTCAAACGGCTGGCGGACGCGGAGCGGGACGACGACCGGATCTACGCGGTGGTCCGCGGTGTCGGGATCGCGAGCGACGGTCGCAGTAACGGACTCATGGCGCCGCGCCGTGAGGGACAAGTACTCGCGATGCACAAGGCGTATGCGGACGCTGGAGTCGATCCTCAGACGATAGGCCTCATCGAGGCACACGGCACCGGCACTCCGGTCGGCGACGTCGTCGAAATGCAGTCGATGCGTGAGGTGTTCGGCGGTCGGCGCGGCGAGGTGCCGACGGTTGCCGTCGGCTCGGTGAAGTCGATGATCGGTCACGCGATGCCGGCGGCCGGCGCGGCCGGACTGATCAAGACCGCATTGGCGCTGCACCATCGAGTACTGCCGCCGTCCCTGCACTGCGAGAACCCCAATCCGAAGCTCGGGCTCGCCGAATCGCCGTTCTATCTCAACTCCGAGACGCGAGCCTGGACGGCCGATTCGTCGCTGCCGCGTCGTGCCGCCGTGAGTTCATTCGGATTCGGCGGCATCAACGGCCATCTCGTGCTTGAGGAATACGTCCCGACGCGAGCGGTCAGCAACAGCAGATCGTGGCCGGTCCAGCAGTTCCTGCCCGATTGGCCCACTGAACTGTGCGTACTCGCCGCGCGCTCGCGCGCCGACCTTGCCACGCGCGCCGAAGATCTGGCGCGCGAGCTCGAGGGTGACGTAGACGAGCCGCTGATCGCAATTGCCCACCGGCTCGCCGCGCAGATACACGCCGATGAAACCGAACGCCTCGCCGTTGTTGCGACGTCGCGCGCCGACTTGCGTGCCAAGCTCGAGCGGGCGGCGCAGCGCCTCCGCGACGCTTCGCGAAGCCGAATTCGTGACGGTGCGGGCATCTACTACGCCTCGTCTCCGCTTGCGAAGCAGGGCAAGGTTGCCTTCCTGTTCCCCGGCGAGGGATCGCAATACCCGGGAATGATGTCCGAGCTCGTTCTGCATTTCCCGGAGGCGCGGGGTGCGTTCGAGGAAGCGAATGCGATCCGGGCCGACGTCGGGGGCGTGGCGCCGAGCCATTTGCTCCACCCGGCACCAGGACTCACGGAGACCGAGAAGGCGGCCACGGCCGAGTACAGCTGGACCATGGGTGGTGCCGTATCCGGCGTGCTGTCCACGGCCGAGGCGATGGTCCGCGTTTTGGGCTCGCTCGGTGTCGAACCTGATGCGGTCGCGGGGCACAGCAGTGGCGAGTGCGCCGCGTTGCGGGCCGCGGGCGTGTTCCGGGAGCTGGGCACCACCGGCTTCACCGAACTCGCGCAAGCTCTCGTCCGCGCGGAGGAAGCATCCGCGGCCGACACCGACATCGCCCCCGTGGCGCTGATCGCGCTCGGGGCGGATCGGGAGGCCGCCGAGATTCTGCTGGCCGAGGTCGACGGATTCGTCGCGATGGACAACTGTCCATTCCAGACCGTCATCGCGGTCGCCGCGGAGGACCGCGAGAGGCTTCTGGCTGCAGCGCGGAGCCAGGCGATCATCACCGAAGTGCTGAGGTTCGATCGTCCCTATCACACGCCGTGGTTCCAGCGGCACACTGACAGACTCCAGCAGGCGCTGGCGGGATGGAAGTTCGCGCCACCGGCCGTGACCGCGTATTCGTGCGCCACGGCCGACGTCGTCGACGACACCACGTCGATCGGGGATCTGCTAGCTGCCCAGTGGTCCGAGCCGGTCGAGTTCCGGCGGATGGTCGAGCGGATGTACGACGACGGATTCCGCATCTTCGTCGAGGTCGGCGCGGGAAACCACCTGATGTCCTTCACCGAGGACGTCCTGCGTGGTCGTCCCATCGTGGCCGTCGCCACCAACCTCGAGCATTCGAGCGACACCACCCAGATCAATCACGCGATCGGGCTGCTGTTCGCACAGGGCGTGGACGTAGGCGTTACCGCCCTCACCTCGGATCGGGTGCGCTCCACCGCGCCCCGGGTGAAGAGCCCCACCGAGGTGACCCTCAAAACCGGCTTTGCGGCCATGAGTCTCGGCACGTTCAAGAAGGGCAACACGATGTCACCGCCATCCCTAAACCTCACCGCGTCGGCACCTCCACCCCTCGCGAAGGCCGCCACGAACGGCGCCTCCGCCATCGGTCCGGATTCGTCGCCGGTCCCCGCGGCTTCGACGTCGTACGACGCGCCGCCGCTGCAATCCGATGTCGCTGCGGTGGCCCATCGCTACCTCGAGACAATGGACCACTTCCTGTCCGTGCAGGAGAACGTGCTCCTGGCGTTCCTCGGCAGTCCGCCGACCGGCGTCGCGTCCCCGCGTCCGGCCGCACGCCCTCGGGCGCGGAACGGTATGCCGGCTCCGGTCGTCGCGGCGGCTCTGCCGTCGCCCGCGCCGGTCGCGGCGCCGACAGTCGAGCCGGACGTGGTGCCAGCGACTCCGGCGCCGCGAATCGAACCCGTCGCGGTGGTGTCGGCACCGCCGCCGCAGCCGACCGAAACCGGTGACATCGACCGAATCTTGCGCGAGATCGTCAGCGATCGCACCGGGTACCCGGCTGAGGTGATCGACCTGTCCGCCGATCTTGAGGCCGACTTGGGTATCGACTCGATCAAGCGCGTCGAGATCTTGGGGACCCTCCGCAAGCGCCGGCCCGCAGTGCAGGCCCTCGACATGGAGAAGTTGACCGGATGCCGCACGCTCCAACAGATTGCCGACCTCGCTCTTGCGCAAGGTGGTGGTAGCCCTTTTGAGTTGGCTTCCGACGTAGGCGAGGGACCTCCGTCGGAAGCGAACTCTCAAGATCATCCGGTGCTGGGGTCGTGGGTGGAGTTCGTACCCGGCACGACAGCGATCGCTCGGCTGACCATCGACCCCGACCACGCCGAGTGGCTCGCGGACCACACCATCGGGCGTGAAGTGTCGACGCGGGACAACACTTTGCGTGCGCTGCCGATCATGCCGTTGACGCTCAGTCTGGAACTCATGGCGCAGGCGGCGGCGGCGTTGCAGCCCGGGCGTGTGGTGACGCGGTTCGACAACGTGGCGGCTCGACGGTGGATCGAATTCGGAGACGGATCGCGGACGGTCGAGATTCGCGCGCAGGTCACCGACTCGGCCCAAGGTCGAATCGACTGCGCGATCGCGGTACTCGACGGAACCGTCGCGTCCACGGCCGTCGAAGCGGCCGTGACGATGGCACCGACGTATCCGGCGCGGCCGACGCCGTGGGAGTCGAAGGCGCCCGCCATGCCCGGATTCACGTCGGAAGACCTGTACCGGGACGTCATGTATCACGGACCCACGTGGCGGGGGATTGCCGAGATCCGGCAGCTCAGTGACCACGGGCTGACCGCGGGTTTGAGTGGGGCGGAGCGATTCCCGCTGCACGCCGGTGGGCAGCCGTTCCCGACGCTCGCCGACCCCGTTGTCCTCGACGCAGCCGGGCAGTTGTTCGGAGTGTGGACGGTCGAACACCTCGCCGAGGGGTACCTGGTGTTTCCGAGATCGATCAAGGCGATCGAACTGTTCGGGGCACCGGCCGCCGCGGGGGAGCAGTTGGAGTGCGTCGTCGCGGTCCGGAACGCCGGCACGTTCGTCATCGAGGGCGACGCCGAGGTTCGAGATCGCGACGGCAATGTGCGGTTCCGACTGCTGGGTCAGGTCGATCGGCGATTCCATCTGCCGCTCGTCGCCGATCCGATCGTGCGGCCGACCGCGCTACCCGATCTGGCGCGGGCCGTCGATCCGGAGAGCGTGGGGCTCGCGCCCGCACCGCATGTATTGCATTTCGTGCTCGACGTTGCTCTCGAGGACGAGACGGGATTGATCCGACGGGTGTGGGCGTCGCGCATCCGGACCCGAGCCGAGCGCTCGCGCAGCGGCCTCTCCGTGAGCAGCATGCCCGCGCTCGTGCGCGAACATCTCTCCAAGGAAGCGATCGCGAGGTTCCTTCGGACCGTCGTGGATGGCCGAATCACCCCGGCGGACGTCGAACTGACCGACGCCGGTGTCGGCGTCTACCGGAGCTCTGGGTGGCGAGACGACCCGCAAGTCTGGCTCGCCAGCTGCGGATCGACCTGGGCTGCCGTCGTTTGTCCGGGCGCGGCGGCCACGGATGACCTGCTAGCCCGCGCCGAGTCGTTGGCCCTTGCCTGTGCGGCGAGCCCCGACCCCATTGTCATGTCAAATGCTGCGTTATCGAGGAGAGAGTGATGTCTGAACCACATGGAGAGATTCTCCGGACCATCCTGACGACCATCGAGGATATGAAGGGGGACTGGGAGTTCGATACCGATCTCAGCGGCGACACCCGCCTTCTTCGCGATTTGAACATGAAGTCGCTCGATCTGGTCGTGCTGTGTACGCGCCTCGTCCGAAAGTACGGCGTGATGCCGCTGGACGAGCTGTACGCCCGTCTCGGCACGATGCCGCCCGAAACCCGCGAACTCACTCTGGGCGAACTCGTCGACTTCGTCGAGGAGCACGTCACCGTGCGCGTCTCCTGACGAGTACCGACCCCCAGCCCGATCCATCCTGAACCGCGACAGACAGGCACGACCGAAGCAATGTCGAAAATGCAGCTCTCCGACGGTGCGACACTCCACTACGAGCAGGTGGGTGACGGGCCGGACCTCGTCCTCATCCACGGGATCGGCGGCAACCTGGCGACCTGGCATCTGAAGATCGTCCCGATGCTGTGGGACCAGTATCAGACCCTCACCTACGATCTGCGCGGCCACGGGTACAGCTCCATGACCGACACCGGCTATACCCCGACGGACGCCGCACGCGATCTCGTCGAGCTCATGGACCATCTCGGCATCGAGAAGGCCGACATCGTGGGCCACAGCTTCGGCGGCGATGTTGCGCTCTATTTCGCCTACCACTATCCCGATCGGGTACGAAGCATCGTCATCATCGAAGCCGCGGTACCGGTGCTGGTCCCGTATTGGACTGAGGACAAAGAGCGGGCCGAATGGGCCGTGGACCTGCTTGGCCGCCTGGGCATTCCGATTCCGGCGGACCGTCGTTTCGACGGCGAGTTCGTGCTCAACGAGGCGTTCAAGCTGCCGAACAAGTGGGGCCCGCTCAAGGATCTGCCGGCGCAGTGGACGACCGAGAAGATGATGAAGCTCTATGGCAAAACCAGTTTGCTGAAGGACTGCGCCGTCGTCGGGCCGCTGACGAAGGAGGCGATCCCATCGATCGAAGCGCCGACCCACTTGATTTACGACACGGGCTCGCACGGTTGGACGTTGTCCTACAAATTCTTGATGGAGAACCTGCCCAACGTCACCGGCGTCATGGTGCCGACCGAAGACGACGAGCTGCCACATTTCTCCCCGCTGGAGAAGCCCGAAGTCGTCGTACGTGAGATCCTTTCGGCGCTCCAGGCCGAGAGCAGCCCCTCCTCCGCCTCATGACTGCGAACGAACCGCCGATCTTCATCGTCGGAAATCCACGGTCCGGCACGACCCTCATGCGCACGATGTTGTCGGCGCATCCGAACATCTACATCACGCACGAGACGTGGTTCTACATCTGGTACGCGCTCGCCGACGACGGGGTCTCGGCCTCGAAGTTCCTCGACTGCTATTTCGACACCTTTAGCTACCGCTGGCTGAATCTGCCGACCGCTGAGGTCCGGGCCGCGGTGCCTAGCGATCTCACTCGCGAGAACATCCACTTGGCGTTCCAGGCGATCATCCGGCTCAAGGCCGAGAAGCTGGGCCGGGCTCGATACGGCGACAAGTCGCCCGGCCACACCGCGCATCTGCCCGCAATCTTCCGGGACTTTCCCGACGCGCGGGTTATCCAGATGGTTCGGGACCCGCGAACCTCGGTGGACTCGCTGCGCAGCATGCCGTGGGGCTGTCCCCGAGACCTCGGGAATTGCCTGGTCTACGAACACGCACGCAAGGAGGTCATGCCGTTTGCGGACCGTGTGCTCCGAGTGCGGCTCGAAGACCTGCGCAGTGCACCCGAGGCGCAGTTGCGACGAATACTGCAGTTTGTCGGGGAGCCTTGGGACGACGCCGTACTGAGCCACGCGGCAAACAGTCCGGACCCGGGTGACATGCCACCGTTGCCCTGGTTCCAGTCGGCGAGCCACCCCGTCAACCGTGATGAGTACCGCCTTTTCGGCATTGCGCCCGAGCGCATCGGTCTCATCGAGACGGTGTGCAAGGACAGCATGCGCGAGTTCGGATACGAGCCCGCCAAGGTGCCAAACCGTCCGGGGAAACTGTCGACGATGATGCGAATCAAGTCCGAGACTCGCGACACCATCCACTACGCCCGCGAGATGGGCAAGATCTTCTCGGGTATCCGTAACCCGGACCGGTGGCGCGAGATCGCCGAGGTGTGGCTCGAGACGCTGGCCCCGATCAACCCCGGTTGGCGGGATGACTTCGAGACGCTCACGTCTCCGGTCCCGCCGGCCCGGATATGAACGGCGGCGTATTAACCGGCGAGCACTCCGGTGATTTCGTGAATAGCCCTTCTATCTGGCACAATTGCGGGGTTGTCTGAGCACACGTGTGCCTACAGACAGCCCGCCATGGCAGGAGCACGAACCGGTCGAGTGGGTCTTGCAGACCGCCGCCAGGTTCCTCTGCTCGCACACATCAAGAATGTGAGACATAGACATGAACACCCTGGACATCGTCGACGCCCAGTCGCTGCGCGACGACATCCCGGCCTTCCGCGCCGGTGACACCCTCAACGTGCACGTCAAGGTTATTGAAGGCTCGAAGGAGCGCGTGCAGGTCTTCAAGGGCGTCGTGATCCGTCGCCAGGGTGGCGGCATCCGCGAGACCTTCACCGTTCGCAAGATCTCGTTCGGTGTCGGCGTCGAGCGCACCTTCCCGGTGCACAGCCCCAACATCGACCGCATCGAGGTCGTGACTCGCGGTGACGTTCGTCGTGCGAAGCTCTACTACCTGCGCGACCTCCGTGGCAAGGCTGCCAAGATCAAGGAAAAGCGCTGAATCTTTCCTGAGCGCAGGTGAGCCCTCGCTCTCCAGAGCCGGTGGACATGGTTAGGCTGATCGGGTGTCCGATCAAGCCGCCGAGTCCACCGGCTCTTTCCGTATTCCGGCAACTCAAGACGAGCCCGCCGGTAACGGGAAAAGCGATAAGCCGAAGTCTTTTTGGCGTGAGCTGCCGATTCTCATCATCATCGCGCTCGCGCTGACCTTCTTGCTTCAGACGTTCATCGCGCGGGTTTATCTGATCCCTTCCGAGTCGATGGAGCCCACGCTGCATGGTTGCGCCGGCTGCACCGGCGACCGGATCGTCGTCGAGAAGATCAGCTATCGCTTCGGAGACCCGAAAGCAGGCGACGTGGTCGTCTTCCTGGGACCTGATTCGTGGAACGGCGCGTACGTTTCGATCCGCTCGCACAACCCCGCGATCCGCGCCCTCCAGAACGCCGGTGCCTTCATCGGCATCGTGCCGCCAGATGAGAACGACCTCGTCAAGCGCGTCATCGCCACCGGCGGCCAGACCGTCGAATGCTGTGATGAGCAAGGTCGAATCCTCGTCGATGGCAAGCCGCTCGATGAGCCGTACGTCAAGACCGACTTCCCCTTCATCCCGGGTCAGCAGGACTGCAAGACCGAGTCGAAGTCGCCGCGTTGTTTCCCGGCCGTCACGGTTCCCGCCGGACGTCTCTGGGTCATGGGCGACAACCGGAACAACTCGGCCGACTCGCGTTTCCACAGCTGCGTGATCCATCCGGAGCTGCCACGATGCGACAAGGATGCGGCGGACTACATGGGTGACGCCGAGGCCACTGGCACCGTCCCGATCGGCAACGTGCGGGGCAAGGCGGTGTTCGTCGTGTTGCCGCCGAGCCGCATGGGAGTGATCCATTCGCCGGACATCCAGGCGAACTAAGGTTGGTTGATGGCACTTCGGACGGTCGTGCGGCCGGCTCGGGAGAGTTGGCCGCCTCGGACCATCGTGCGCAGGTCTGCGGGATTGCGCACGATCGAGGCAACGCTGCATCGCAGCGGCCTCGGGCCCATCGCTGGGGCTGACGAAGCGGGACGCGGAGCGTGTGCGGGTCCATTGGTGATCGCCGCGTGTGTTCTGGCGCCGCGGCCGCAGTCCTCGCTTGCTGGGCTCGACGATTCAAAACGCTTGACTGAGCCGGAACGCGAAGCGCTGTTCCCCGTGATCAAGCGCCTCGCACTGGCCTGGTCGGTGATCGCGGTGCCGGCGTGGGAGATCGATACGATCGGCCTGCACGTCTCGAATATTGAAGGCATGCGCCGGGCGGTGTCGGCCCTCGACCCGAAGCCGGAGTACGTCCTCACCGATGGCTTCCGCGTTCCGGGTCTGCCCGCACCGTCGCTTGCGGTCGTCGGCGGTGATGCCAGCGCCGCGTGTATCGCGGCGGCGAGCATCCTCGCGAAGGTCACGCGCGACCGCATCATGGTCGAGATGGACAAGCAGATCCCGGGCTACGGGTTCGCGATCCATAAGGGCTACAGCACCGCAATCCACACGGCGGCGCTTGCCGAACTGGGTCCAAGTAGTGAGCACAGACTGTCGTTTCGCAACGTTCGCGGCCGCCGTTTCGCGGGGGCCGACGGATTAGCTGATCCACTCTCGGTGGACGATGATGGGTATCAACCGATGCCAGGAGGATTGCACTATCTATGAGTGCTGAAGACGTCGAGCGGTACGAGACCGAGATGGAGCTGTCCCTGTACCGCGAGTACAAGGACGTGGTCGGTCAGTTCACGTACGTCGTTGAGACCGAACGACGCTTCTACCTGGCGAATTCGGTCGAGCTGCTGCCGCAGAACGCCGGCGGTGAGGTCTACTTCGAGGTCCGGATGTCGGACGCCTGGGTATGGGACATGTATCGCCCGGCCCGGTTCGTCAAGCACGTCCGAGTGATCACTTTCAAGGACGTCAACATCGAGGAACTCGAGAAGACGGACCTGCGCCTGCCGCAGTAGTCTCGGCGTTCTTTACCCGAGTCGGAGCATTCCACAGGGTCGGCGGTCGCTGCGGGTCAGTGGTCGAAGGTTGTCCGAGGCCCTCGGCAGCCTGAGCGCGTGGCAACCAATCAAGACATCGGCACCCGGGGCGAAGACCTCGCGGTGGAATTTCTCGAAGCAATCGGACTCCAAGTCCTCGACCGCAACTGGCGCTGTCGGCACGGCGAACTCGACGTCGTCGCCGCAGATGGCTCCGACATCGTGTTTGTCGAGGTCAAGACGCGAACGGGCGACGGATACGGCCGTCCCGAAGAAGCCGTGACGGCTCGCAAACAGCAACGCCTCCGCCGACTGGCCGGTATCTGGCTCAGTGAACAGACTCGGCCGTGGCGCCGGGTGCGCTTTGACGTCGTCGCGGTGGTCGCGCGCCGTGGCTATCGCCCGGTGGTTCAGCACGTGCGGGGTGCGTTCTGATGGCACTCGGGCGTGCATTCTCGGTCGCGGTGACGGGCGTCGACGGTCAGCTCGTGGAGATCGAGGCTGACGTCGGCCGGGGTCTGCCCGGTGTGAGTCTTGTTGGCCTGCCGGACACTGCGCTGTCGGAGGCGCGGGACCGAATTCGGGCGGCGGTCACCAATTCGGGGGAGAAGTGGCCGGAAAGTCGGGTCACTCTGGCGCTCTCGCCCGCGATGCTGCCGAAGGTCGGGTCGGTCTACGACCTCGCGTTGGCGATCGCCGCGTTGAACGCCTCCGGTGAACTTCCCGACCATCGCCTGGCTGGAACGATCCTGCTCGGCGAACTTGCCCTCGACGGTCGCGTCCGCGCGGTTCGTGGGGTGCTTCCGGCGGTCCTCGCGGCTCGCACGGAGGGCTTCGCGCGCGTCGTTGTTCCGGTGGAGTCGCTCACGGAGGCGGCTCTGGTCGACGACATCGAAGTCTTCGGCGCAGAAACATTGCGGCACGTTTGTCAGTGGCTGCGCGGCGAAGGATCGCTAGTCGAGCCGACGGGGTCAGTGGCGCCGAGTCGCGCACCTGGGCCGGACCTGGTGGATATCGTCGGGCAAGTTGAGGCGCGGTGGGCCGCTGAGGTCTCTGCGGCCGGAGGTCACAACATGATGCTTGTCGGCCCGCCCGGGACGGGAAAGACGATGATCGCGCAACGTATCCCGGGGCTACTGCCGGTGTTGTCGGAACGAGAGTCGATCGAGGTGTCGGCGATCCATTCGGTCGCCGGCATCCTCGACCCCAAGGAGCCACTCGTCACGAACCCACCGTTCGTGGCACCACACCACACGTCGACGATCACTTCGTTGATCGGCGGCGGGACCGGAATGGCTCGACCGGGAGCCGTCAGTCGGGCGCATCGCGGGATCCTGTTTCTCGACGAATGCCCGGAATTCGGGACGCGAGTTCTCGACGCCTTGCGAACGCCGATCGAGGAGGGCGAAGTTCGAATCGCCAGACGTGATGGGGTGGCTCGCTATCCGGCACGGTTCCAGTTGATCTTGGCGGCCAATCCCTGTCCGTGCGCTGCGGCCAAGGACAAGGACTGCACGTGTCAGTCGACCCTGCGGTCGCGCTACCTGGGACGCATATCGGGGCCTCTGATGGACCGTGTTGATCTCAAGATCGTCATGCGCCCGGAAGCGTCGGGCCGGCTGCTCGACGCGGACGGGGAGCCGACCAGCGTCGTTCGATCTAGAGTCGTTGCGGCCCGCTGTGCGGCAGCAGAACGATGGCAGAGCTTCGGCTGGACCACGAACGCCGAAGTACCGGGAAACGTCCTTCGCGGACGCTTTCGGCCGAGCAACCGGGCGATCGCTGATCTGGAGACGGGCATGCGACGCGGCCTGTTGACGGCTCGCGGAGCCGACCGTACGTTGCGCGTCGCCTGGTCTATCTGCGATCTCCGCGGCGGTACTGCGCTGAAGCCCGACGATGTCGCGTCGGCGCTCATGTTCCGGGAACGGGGGTCGGCGTGAACACCGACGAGCGATCCCTGGCCTGGGCGTTCCTGTCCCACGTCGCGCAGGGGCCGAGTCCGGCTCTGTCCGCCCTGATCGACGCGGTGGGACCGGTCGAAGCGGCGCGGGCAATCCGGGAGAAGGAGCTACCCACTCCGCTGCGGGAGGCCGCGCTGCAGCGCGGTCGAGAGGATCGGTCGGTCGAGCACCTCGACGCGATCACTCGATGTGGTGGGCGGCTCGTGACACCGGACGATCCAGACTGGCCCGCCTTCCGGTTCCTGGCGTTCGGCGGTGGCGCGTCGTCGGCTCCGCCAATTGCCTTGTGGGTCCGAGGCAGCGCGAGTGTGTCGGATCTTTGCGACCGCTCGATTGCGGTCGTGGGTACGCGGGCGCCCAGCGCCTACGGTCGCTACGTCACCGCGGAGATCGTCAGCGGAGTGGCCGCCGCCGGCTGGACGATCGTTTCGGGCGGTGCCTTCGGAATCGACGCGGCCGCGCACCGGGTGGCCTTGGCTGAGGGATCGATCACCGTCGCCGTGGTGGCCTGTGGGGTGGATCTTCCTTATCCGGCAGCGCACGCTCAACTGCTCGACGAGGTGGCGAGGTCCGGGTTGGTGATCAGCGAGTACGCACCGGGGGTTTCGGCAGCCAAACAGCGGTTTCTCGAGCGCAATCGACTGATCGCGGCCTTGTCGGAGGTGACGGTCGTCGTCGAGGCTGGACACCGATCCGGTGCTCGAAACACGGTCAAGTGGGCCCGTCGGCTCGGGCGTCAGGCATTGGCGGTACCGGGGTCAGTCGAGTCCGCGACATCGGTGGGTTGTCACTCGATGATCCGGCAAGGCGAGGCGTCGCTGGTGACCTCGGCGCACGACGTCCTTGCCGCGGCTGCGCCGATGCATCTTCCATTCGGCGACTCGTCCGACCGTGAGCCTGACGAAGTGGCGGTTGCGGCAGCCTTGCCCACGAGAGGTGCGGGAGTCGACGTCGAGCGCATCGCGCAGCGGTCTGGAGTCGACGCCGCACGGGTTCGTGCCATCTTGCCGAGGCTCGAATTGCAAGGTGAGGCGCGTGTCAGTGGCCTCCGGTGGCGGCGTGCCAAGCAGGCGGAGGCGTCCTGACCAGGGTGTAATTGCTTGTCCTTCGAATGGAGGACAAGCAATTACCCAGCAATCCTCGATTGATAAGCCTCGACGACGTCTGCTGGAATTCGTCCGCGGCTGGCGACTCCGTAGCCGTTTTTCCGGGCCCATTCCCGGATTTCGACTGTCGGAATCGGGCCGGCGGCGGCTGCGGCGTTGAGTCCGGTGCCACGCTTGCGTGCGCGGCCGCTGACCCGGCGAGCGTGGGAGATCCACTCTTCCAACTGTTCCCGCAGTTCAGCGGCGTTGGATTCGCACAGGTCGATGACGAATTCGGAGCCGTCGAAGGAGAAGTGGACGGTTTCGTCGGCGGGTGTGACGCCGTCGATGTCGTCCACGAGGTTCACGGTCACCGTGCGGGCCATGTGTCGTTGTCCTTTCGGATTCGAGGCGAGTTCCGGTCCGGAATATTCGCGAGAGTACCGCTAGGTCCTATTCCCTTCATTACGGGTGTCAAACATTCCGCTAACCATGTCGCCGAAAAAGGTGGGAATGTGCAGATTCCGTCTCGATCGTGCGCGCCTGCTTGCCCGCGACGATGGTGAGCGCGACGTTTGACCACGTGAGTACCGTCGCCATGCTGGAGTCCTCGCTCGAGGACTACGCGGACTACCTCGCGTACGCGCGACGGCGCTCTCCGCACACGGTGAGGGCTTACCTCACCGACGCGCGGTCGTTCATCGAATTCGTGGCGGAACGCGGTGACGGTCCGCTGACGCTCATCGTCCTGCGCGCCTGGCTGGCCCATCAGTCGGCGAACGGTGCGGCGCGCACGACATTGGCGCGGCGAGTGGCGTCGATTCGTACCTTCACGGCGTGGCTCGCCAAGACGGAGCGGCTGCCGGACGATCCAGGCGTTCGACTGCAGGGCCCGCGCCCGAATCGCACGCTGCCGCCGGTCCTGCGCGAAAACCACGCGAGCGCTTTAGTGGCGGCCGCGGAGTCCGGTGCGCGGCAAGAGGACCCGATGGCGCTGCGCGACCGTCTCATCATCGAACTGCTCTACGCGACCGGAATCCGCGTGAGTGAGCTGTGCGGCATCGACATTCCCGACCTCGACCTCTCGCAGTGCCTGGTCCGGGTGACGGGCAAGGGCGACAAGCAACGGACCGTGCCCTTCGGATTGCCGGCGCGCGACGCCGCGAAGGCGTGGATCGATCGTGGCCGCCCCGAGATCGCGACGGCGAAGTCGGGCGACGCCGTATTCCTGGGTGCCAGGGGAGGGCGTCTCGACGCTCGTCAGGTTCGCACGGTCGTGCATGAAGCGATCGCAGCGGTTCCGGGCGCCCCGGACATGGGGCCGCACGGCCTTCGGCACACCGCGGCGACCCACCTGCTCGAAGGCGGCGCGGATCTGCGAGTCGTTCAGGAACTCCTCGGCCACGCGAGTCTGGCGACGACGCAGATCTATACCCACGTGTCCGTGGCGCGGCTGCGAGCGGTGCACGACCAGGCTCATCCGCGCGCCTAGGCCTTGTCTGTCCTAGAGCGGTTTCAACCGAATCTGACGCGGTCTCACCAATTGAAGCGGATCGAGGTAGTCGTCTCCGCGCCGAAGCCCCCAGTGCAAGCACGCGGTCGCGGCGCACTCCGGATGTCCGGCAACAACGACGCCGATCGGCTGACCAGGCTCCACAACGGTGCCGGTTTCGACAGTGGCGGTGACCGGTTCATAGGTCGTGCGCAAGCCGTCGCGATGCTCGATCGACACGACCGGCTTACCGCCGACATTGCCCGCGAAGACGACCCGCCCGGCACCAGCGGCTCGAACGGTGGCGCCGGAGACGGTGCCGAGATCGACGCCGCGGTGACCGGGCAGCCAGTTCTGCGGTGGGTTGTCAAACCCGCGGACTATGGCGCGTGGTGCGGGAACCGGCCATTCCCAAGGGGTTTGGGCGCCCGCCGGGGCGGCGCAAGCGAGGGCTGTGAGGACTGGGCAGAGGAGCCGGACGAGGATCGACACGGGTCTATCGCACCCTGCGTGCCGACTCGAGGGAAGGCACGGTTGCGGGGTTGTGGATAACCCCGGATTCCGGTTTGAGCGGATGCGTTGTGAGGCCGTACACTAACCGGTGCGGCTTCAGCTGTGTGAACAGTTGGGGTCGACTTCGCGCGTCTCGCGCACATTGTCTCGTCCCTTTCGGGCGAACCGTGTGAGTCAGCCGTCAGCTGGTCCGGACCTTCGGGTGCGGTTCTGACGGCGCCAGAGACGCCAGGGCGGGAGCCAGCCTGGCATCCCGTGACAACCGGCAATTGAGAGTGAGAACTACAGCCATGGCTGTTGTAACCATGCGCCAGCTGCTTGACAGCGGTGCGCACTTCGGTCACCAGACCCGTCGTTGGAACCCGAAGATGAAGCGCTTCATCTTCACCGACCGCAACGGCATCTACATCATCGACTTGCAGCAGACGCTGACCTACATCGATCGCGCTTACGAGTTCGTCAAGGAGACCGTTGCCCACGGCGGCACCGTCCTCTTCGTCGGCACCAAGAAGCAGGCGCAGGAGTCGATCGCGGGTGAGGCGACGCGCGTCGGAATGCCGTACGTCAACCAGCGCTGGCTCGGTGGCATGCTCACCAACTTCCAGACCGTTCACAAGCGCCTGCAGCGCCTGAAGGAACTCGAGTCGATGGAGCAGACCGGCGGTTTCGAAGGTCGCACCAAGAAGGAAATCCTCATGCTCACGCGTGAGATGACCAAGCTCGAGCGCACCCTCGGCGGTATCCGCGACATGGCCAAGGTTCCGTCGGCCGTGTGGGTTGTCGACACCAACAAGGAGCACATCGCCGTTGGCGAGGCTCGCAAGCTGCACATCCCGGTCATCGCGATCCTGGACACCAACTGCGACCCGGACCTCGTCGACTACCCGATCCCGGGCAACGACGACGCCATCCGTTCGGCCGCGCTCCTCACCAAGGTCGTCGCTTCGGCCGTCGCCGAGGGCCTGAAGGCTCGTGCCGGCGTTGCCGCTGGTGACGACGAGAAGCCGGAAGCTGCGGCAAGCGAGCCGCTGGCTGAGTGGGAGCAGGAGCTGCTCGCTGAGGCTGCTCCGGCCGCGTCCACCGACGCTGGTGCTACTCCGGCTGCCGAATAGTCATTCCACAACACTTCCTGGAAGGGAGATCGCCAGTCATGGCGAACTACACCGCTGCAGATGTCAAGCGGCTCCGCGAGCTCACCGGCTCCGGAATGATGGACTGCAAGAGGGCGCTCGAGGAGACCGAGGGCGACTTCGAGAAGGCCGTTGAGGTTCTTCGCATCAAGGGTGCGAAGGACGTCGGCAAGCGTGCCGAGCGCACCACCGCTGAGGGCCTCGTCGCCGCTCAGGGTGGCGTCATGATCGAGATCAACTCCGAGACCGACTTCGTCGCCAAGAACGCCGAATTCCAGGGCCTCGCGACCGAGATCGTCACGGCAGCTGCCGCCGCCAAGCCGGCGGACGTCGACGCCCTCGGCGCCGTTGACCTCGGTGGCAAGACCGTCTCGGACGCCGTTCAGCAGCTCGCTGCCAAGATCGGTGAGAAGCTCGTTCTCCGTCGCGTCGTCTCGTTCGACGGCCCGACCGCGGTCTACCTGCACAAGCGTGCTTCGGACCTGCCGCCGGCCGTCGGCGTGCTCGTCCAGTTCGAGGGCGAGGGTGATGGTGCAGCTGAGGCTGCCCGTGCCGCTGCCATGCAGGTTGCCGCGCTCAAGGCGAAGTACGTCTCGCGGGACGAGGTTCCGGCCGACATCGTCGCGTCGGAGCGTCACATCGCCGAGGAGACCGCTCGCGCTGAGGGCAAGCCGGAGCAGGCTCTCGCGAAGATCGTCGAGGGTCGTCTCAACGGCTTCTTCAAGGACGTCGTTCTGCTCGAGCAGTCTTCGGTCCAGGACTCGAAGAAGACCGTGAAGGCCATCCTCGACGAGGCCGGCGCGAAGGTGACCGCCTTCGCCCGCTTCGAGGTCGGCGCAAGCTAGCAGCACGTGAAAGTGGCCCCGTCGAATTCGTTCGACGGGGCCACTTTTTCGTCGGTCGGAAGAGATCGACGGGGGTCGGCCGGGTAATCGGCGGTCGGTTCTATTTCAGCGCGCCCAATGAGGCAGTATGTAAGGCGCTTCCCTGTCGACAGTCGTGCGGATCAGCACCTGGCGGCGATGAATATCGAAGGAGTGCAATGACCGAGGTGGCGCCCGAGCGTAAGGGATACAAGCGGGTCCTGCTCAAGCTCGGTGGCGAGATGTTCGGTGGTGGCAACGTCGGCGTTGACCCGGATGTCGTGCAGGCGGTTGCCGAGCAGATCGCTGACGTGGTGGCACAGGGTGTCGAGGTCGCGGTCGTGATCGGCGGTGGCAACTTCTTCCGCGGCGCTCAGCTGTCCGAACGCGGTATGGACCGCAACCGCTCCGACTACATGGGCATGCTTGGCACGGTCATGAACTCGCTTGCCCTGCAGGACTTCCTGGAGCGCATGGGAGTGCACACCCGCGTGCAGACCGCGATCGCGATGGGGCAGGTCGCCGAGCCGTACCTGCCGTTGCGGGCCCGCCGCCACCTGGAGAAGGGCCGCGTCGTGATCTTCGGTGCCGGCATGGGTATGCCGTACTTCTCGACCGACACGACCGCGGCGCAGCGCGCTCTCGAGATCGGCGCCGAGGTTGTCCTCATGGCGAAGGCGGTCGACGGTGTCTTCGATGCCGACCCGCGTACCAACCCGGACGCCAAGATGTTCGACGAGGTCTCGCACCGCGAGGTCATCGAGCGTGGCCTCAAGGTCGCCGACGCGACCGCGTTCAGTCTCTGCATGGACAACCAGATGCCCATGCTCGTGTTCAATCTGCTGACCAAGGGCAACATCGCGCGTGCGGTGTCGGGGGAGCGCATCGGCACCCTCGTCCGTTCCTGACGCCTGTCCGAGAAAACAGCTCACCGAAAGACAAGGGGATCCCCGCAAGTGATCGACGAAGCACTTTTCGAGGCTGAAGAAAAGATGGAGAACGCGGTCACGGTGGCCAAGGACAACTTGGCATCGATCCGCACCGGCCGCGCGAACCCGGCGATGTTCTCGCGGATCGTGATCGAGTACTACGGCGTGATGACGCCGATCACCCAGCTCGCGAGCATCAACATTCCGGAGCCGCGCCTGGCGGTGATCAAGCCATATGAGGCCAACCAGCTTCGGAGCATCGAGACGGCGATCCGTAACTCGGACCTCGGCGTCAACCCCTCCAACGACGGCGCCCTCATCCGCATCGCCATCCCGCAGCTCACCGAAGAGCGCCGCCGGGAAATGGCGAAGCAGGCGAAGTCGAAGGGCGAGGACGCCAAGATCGCAATCCGCAACGTTCGTCGCAAGACGATGGACGAATTGTCCCGAATTCAGAAAGACGGCGAGGCCGGCGAGGACGAAGTCGGTCGTGCGGAGAAGGAACTCGACAAAACCACGTCGAAGTACGTCGCGCACATCGATGAATTGGTGAAGCACAAGGAAGCTGAGCTTCTCGAGGTCTAAAGTTTCACCTGAGAATCACCAAAGATCGAGGAGATGCGAGTGGCGGCGGATGCGGCAGTGGCTGAGAAGAAGTCACGGGCGGGTCGGAATCTCCCCGCCGCGATCGCTGTCGGCGTCGTGCTCGGCGGTGGCCTCCTCGTAATTCTGCTTTTCGCGCCCCTGGCACTCATTCCGGTCATGGCGGTGGCGGTGGCCATCGGCACGTTCGAGGTCATTCGCCGCCTTCGCGAGGCGGAAGTCCATGTGCCGCGAATCCCGCTGTTCGTCGGTGGGCAGGTAATCATCTGGACCAGTTGGACCAGTGGCATCGACGGTGTGGCCGCAGCGTTCACCGGTTCGGCGGTCCTCATCATCATCTGGCGTCTGTTCCTGCAGGGCCTCAAAAACCCGCCGAAGAACTGGCTGCGGGACTCGGCGACCTCGATTTTCGTGCTCGTATGGGTTCCGTTGCTGGGCGCTTTCGCGAGCCTCCTCGTGCAGCAGGACAACGGCGGGTTCCGCGTGATGTGCGCGGTCATCTGCGTGGTCTGCAATGACGTCGGCGGCTACGCCGCGGGCGTGATGTTCGGCAAGCACCCGATGGTGCCCGCCATCAGCCCGAAGAAGTCGTGGGAAGGCTTTGCCGGTTCGCTCAGCGCGGGCATCATCGGTGGAACGCTCTCGGTATGGCTGCTGCTCGACGGACCGCTTTACGCTGGTGCGATCCTGGGCGTGGTTCTGGTCTTCGTCGCCACGCTCGGTGACCTCATCGAGTCGCAGTTCAAGCGCGACCTCGGCATCAAGGACATGGGCACCATGCTCCCGGGCCACGGCGGCGCGATGGACCGCTTGGACTCGATCCTGCCGTCGGCGTTCGTCGCCTGGGTGATTCTGACGCCGCTGGTTGCGTAACCGAGCGCGCAAACCGGCCGCTCACGGCGTCACGAAGGCATAGTTTCCCTCGTGCCCCTGTCACACGACGATCTGTGCCGCTCGTCGATGCTCACGTCGGCGGATTACCGCGAGGATGTCCGGCAGCGCCGCAGTCCAGTCATAGACGACCTGGTTGTACGACAGCCGGATCACGATGAATCCGAGTGCGATGAGCCTGCGATCCCGCTCACGGTCCGCTTCGAACTGCCCGGCGTGGTACTCCAATCCGTCGTATTCGATGATCAGGCGTTTTCCGATCAGCAGATCGACTCGGCCGATCGTGTTGATGACGACCTGCGTTCGGACGTGAATTCCCAAGCCGCGCAGTCTGACACGAACCATGGTTTCGGTACCGGACTCACTCTTGCGGTCGCACTTGCTCAGCAGATCGAGGTGCGCGAACCGCGACGAGTTCAGAGCGGTGGCGGCTGACGCTTCGTCGATCAGCTTGAGGTGGAGCATCGAGTCCAGAACCACGATCACCTCCTCGACGTCGAGGCAGTTCACCGCAGAAGAGAGCGCGGTCTCCAGCGAATCAACCGATGTCGCGAGCGGCGGGTTGTGGCCTCGTGGTCGGCAGTTCCGAATTCCAGACGATCGATGGGAGTGCTTGCCGAACCGAATGTGCTGGTTGTTCGACGGTGTCCACACGTGGGATCTTCGCAGGACTGACTCGCAGGCCAGAACGCCGCCGAGTTTGACCGCACTTTCGACCGCCGGGTCGGCACCCGGGCACGCCCACCAGCCGAAGCGTAGGCTCCGCCAGCCTTTCGCCTCCAGCACGCGGATGGTCCGCCGGTTCATTCCGGCATCGATCAATTGGGCCGTCGACACGACTCCGCCGTGTCCGATGAGTAGCCGCTCGATGTCTCGCATGGGAGGAATCTCCACCAGACTCAGCCCGGATTGCGAATTCCGAATCCCGGTCGCCCAAACCGGCCGTTCACGGCGTCACGAAGGCATAGTTTCCTTCGCGGCGGCGTGCGGACCCGATTTGCGTCAGACCTTCCGCATCGTTCTTTTTAACTGGAAGATCCGGACGCCGCCGATGAAGGCGGTGATGAGCGCTCCAGCGATCGCGGACAGGAGCAGCGAAATACCGAGCGGAAGCTCAAAGTCCCACGCGAGGAAGGTGACTTTCGAGCTCTGCAGGTTCTGGAGGATGAAGACGAGCATCACGATCGTGATGAGCGAACCGACCACCAGGCCGCCCAGAGCGTACGAGGCGCCGCTCTTGCGCGGTTTGGCCTTTGGCGCCTTCTTGCCCTGATCCGGTTCGGCGCGAACGATTTCCGCTGGCGGTTCGGCCCGCGGGTCTTCATGAGAGGACATGGCAAGATCATCACAAACGAGCGCCGCTGATCTGTTGAATTCGCTGAATTGGTGCCCGCGTACTCGCAGGTGAGACACTAGGCCAGCTATGTCTTCCTTGCCCCTCGTGTTCGACGCCCCGAAGCGTCGGATGCCACCGCGCCACCTTGCCGATCTCGATGCTGCTCAGCTGCGCGAGGTCGTCGTCGAACTCGGACTGCCGGCGTTCCGCGCTGACCAGCTCGCCCGTCAGTATTACGGACGACTCGTCGCCGACCCGGATCAGATGACCGACCTTCCGGCGAGCGTGCGACCCGCGGTTGCGGAGAAGCTGTTCCCGAAGCTCCTCGACCCGATCAAGCAGGTCGCATGCGATGACGGCGACACTCGCAAGACGCTGTGGCGCGCGGGTGACGGCACACTGCTCGAGAGCGTGCTCATGCGGTACCCCGACCGCGCGACGCTGTGCATCTCGAGCCAGGCGGGATGCGGAATGGCATGCCCGTTCTGTGCGACCGGCCAAGCCGGCCTGACCCGGAACCTGTCGACCGCCGAGATCGTCGACCAGGTGCGCGCCGCTGCTGCTGACCTCCGCGACGGTGAGATCCACGGTGGCGCGGGCCGCCTGTCGAACGTGGTTTTCATGGGCATGGGGGAGCCGCTCGCGAACTACAAACGCGTCCTCGATGCCGTTCGCAAGATCACCTCACCCGCGCCGCACGGCCTCGGCATCTCGCAGCGATCGGTGACGGTGTCGACCGTGGGACTCGCGCCGGCCATTCGCAAGCTTGCCGACGAAGGACTCAGCGTCACGCTCGCGGTGTCGCTGCATACGCCCGACGACGAACTGCGGGACACCCTGGTTCCGGTCAACAACCGTTGGCCGATCGCCGAGGTCCTCGATGCGGCCAAGTACTACGCGCACAAGTCCGGGCGCCGCGTCTCGATCGAGTATGCGCTGATCAGAGACGTGAACGACCAGCCGTGGCGGGCGGACCTGCTCGGCAAGAAGCTGTTCAAGGCTCTCGGCCAGATGGTCCACGTGAACCTGATTCCGCTCAACCCGACGCCGGGGAGCGAGTGGGATGCCAGCCCGAAGCCGGTCGAAAACGAGTTCGTCCGCAGGGTTCGCGCTCAGGGCGTGGCGTGCACAGTGCGCGATACCCGCGGGCGCGAAATCGCTGCTGCCTGTGGGCAGTTGGCGGCGGAGAACGCCTGACCGCGGCGCTGTCTCTGGTCGCATCGAACGTCACGGGCAGCTGGCACGGTGCACGTCGTGGTTGCCTCCGACGACTGAATATCAACCAGCCCGAAAACGAGTTCGTCCGCAGGGTTCGCGCTCAGGGCGTGGTGTGCACTGTGCGCGATACCCCGCGGACGGAAATCGCTAGTTAGCGGCGGAGAACGCTGAGCGTTACTTCCGCATCGAGACGCGGTTAAGGGCCCAGTCCTTGAAGATGATGAGCAGGATGAACACCGCGAATCCAAGCAGGTACGCGTCCTCGACGTGACCGGTGTGGTTGCCGTGCAGCAGGAACAGCAGGAACACCGCGATGATCACGCCGGCGATGCGGAATGCCTTCGGCGATTCGCCGACCCAACCCCAGTTCGGGTCCGGTACGACCGACGGCTCGTGGTGTGCCACGTCGGTGTGCTCTTCGTCGCCACCGTGCGCTTCAAAAATCACCGAATCCTCGGTCTTCGCCAGCTCACTCACGCTTACTCCTAATCACGAAGGTCTGTGCATATCGTGGCATACGACCGCGTGTCGTACCTAGTGTTGGGGGCCGGATGTCCGCTGAGGGCTCCGCGGATCCAGCGTCAGCGACATCCGGCCCCCAACACTGCGAGTCACTCAGGGTGTTAGGGAAGAATGGCGCCCGTGACCCCGTTGAAAGTGCTGATTCTCGGTAGTACCGGTTCGATCGGTACGCAGGCGCTCGACGTGATCGCGGCCAATCGCGAGATGTTCGAAGTGGTCGGCCTCGCCGCCAGCGGTGCCCGGATCGATCTTCTCGTCGAGCAGGCCACACAATTCGGGGTCCGGAACATCGCGGTCGCCGATCCGGTCGCGGGCGCCCAGATCGACGGCGCGCTGACCGGGGCCCGAGCCGCGACCGAGCTCGTCCACCGGACCGAAGCTGATGTCGTGCTCAACGCGCTCGTCGGCTCGCTGGGCCTCGAGCCGACCCTGGCCACTCTGGAATCCGGTGCCCGGCTGGCCCTGGCGAACAAAGAGTCGCTCGTCGCCGGGGGACCGCTCGTCACGAAAGCCGCTGCACCCGGCCAGATCGTGCCCGTGGACAGTGAGCACAGTGCACTCGCACAGTGCCTGCGCGGTGGTCGCGCCGAAGAAGTCGACCGCTTGATCCTCACCGCCTCT
Source organism: Smaragdicoccus niigatensis DSM 44881 = NBRC 103563 (assembly GCF_000380645.1). Lineage (GTDB taxonomy): Bacteria > Actinomycetota > Actinomycetes > Mycobacteriales > Mycobacteriaceae > Smaragdicoccus > Smaragdicoccus niigatensis. Next base: position 29,635 of record NZ_AQXZ01000019.1, on the reverse strand, counting down.
GGCGGTCCGTTCCGGGGATGGACCGCCGATCAGCTCGAAAGCGTCACTGCTGAGCAGGCGTTCGCGCACCCGACCTGGTCGATGGGTCCGATGAACACGCTGAACTCGGCGACCCTGGTGAACAAGGGACTCGAACTCATCGAGACGCACCTTCTGTTCGGCATTCCCTACGACCGGATCGACGTCACGGTGCACCCGCAGTCGATCGTGCACTCGATGGTCACGTTCACCGACGGCTCGACCCTCGCTCAGGCGAGCCCGCCGGACATGCGCCTGCCGATCTCCTTGGCGCTCGGGTGGCCGAACCGGGTCGCAGGCGCGGCCCCGAAGTGCGATTTCTCGCAGGCCTCGACGTGGGCTTTCGAACCCCTCGACGACTCTGTTTTCCCCGCAGTGCAATTGGCGCGCGCGGCCGGTACGGCGGGGGGATGCCTGCCGGCGGTCTACAACGCCGCCAATGAAGTCGCGGCCGCAGCGTTCCTCGAGGGACGGCTGTCGTTCCCCGGAATTGTTCGAACTGTCGAGACGGTGCTCACTGCGGCAAGCCAATGGTCAGCTGAACCCGCTACCTTGGATGACGTGCTCGCAGCCGACACTTGGGCTCGCGCGCGTGCACTGACGACTGTGGAGGCCTGAACTACGTGTTCCTTATCGGCGTGATTCTGTTCGCCCTCGGCATCGCGATCTCGATCGCCCTGCACGAGTGCGGACACATGTGGGCCGCGCAGGCGACTGGCATGCGTGTACGCCGGTATTTCGTCGGCTTCGGCCCCAAGATCTTCTCCTTCCGCCGCGGACACACCGAGTACGGCCTCAAGGCCATTCCGCTCGGTGGCTTCTGCGACATCGCCGGCATGACGGCGCTCGACGAGCTCACGCCCGAAGAAGAGCCGCAGGCGATGTACAAGCAGGCCACCTGGAAGCGGATGCTCGTGATGTTCGCGGGTATCGGCATGAACATCGTTCTCGGATTCGTGTTGGTCGTCATCCTCGCGGTCGGTTGGGGCCTGCCGGACCTGCGCGCGAACACGTGGGTCGAGGTCGGTGAACTGACGTGTGTGGCGCCGTTCCAGAACGACGACGGATCGCTGGCCTCGTGCACCGGCGCCGGGCCCGCCGAGCTCGCTGGCATGAAGGCCGGCGACCGGATCATCGCCGTGAACGGTGAAGAGACCAAGACGACTGAAGACGTGGTGGCGGAGACGCGCGGCGTCGAGGGCGTCGCGAACTTCACGGTTCGCCGCGGCGACCAGGAAATGATGATCCCGGTCCACGTCGAGCAGGTGCCCCGCAAGTTCAAGAACGGGCGTACCGGAAACTTCACGGTGCGCACCGTCGGTGCCGTCGGTATCAAGCTCGAGGGCAAGAACGACGCGCATCCGATCGAGAAGTACTCGCTGCTCCCGGCGATTCCAGCATCGGTCGGCTTCACGGGCGACCTCTTCGTCAAGACGGGGGAGGCGCTGCTCGAGATGCCGAGCAAAGTCTCGTCCCTGTGGGACGCGGTGACCGGCGGCGAACGTCGGTCCGACACCCCGATCAGTGTCCTGGGTGCCAGCGAAATCGGTGGTCAGGCCGCCGAACAGGGACTGTGGCAGATGTTCATCGGGCTCCTGGCCTCGCTGAACTTCTTCCTCGCGGTGTTCAACCTGCTCCCATTGCTTCCGCTCGACGGTGGACATATCGCCGTCGTCGGGTACGAGAAGGCACGTGACTGGTTCCGGGCCCGCAGGGGACTCGCACCGGGCGGGCCGTTCGACTACCTCAAGCTCCTGCCGGTGACGTATGCGGTGATCGTCTTGGGCGGCGCATACATGCTGCTCACCCTCGCGGCAGACATTCTCAACCCGATCCAATGGTGAATCCGAAAGTAGAATTGACGAACGTGACGACCATCGGTTTGGGCATGCCCAGCGCTCCGGTTCCTATCCTTGCTCCGCGTCGGCAGACCCGGCAGCTCAAGGTCGGCGCGGTCGGGGTCGGTAGCGAATCGCCGATTTCGGTTCAGTCGATGACGACCACGAAGACGCACGACATCAACGCGACGCTGCAGCAGATCGCGGAGCTCACCGCGTCCGGCTGCGACATCGTGCGCGTCGCGTGCCCGCGGCAGGAAGACGCTGACGCGCTGGCGGAGATCGCCAGGCACAGCCAGATCCCGGTGATCGCGGACATCCACTTCCAGCCGCGCTACATCTTCGCGGCGATCGATGCCGGCTGTGCGGCCGTGCGCGTCAATCCCGGCAACATCAAGGAATTCGACGGTCGCGTCGGCGAGGTCGCCAAGGCCGCCGGTGCCGCCGGCATCCCGATCCGGATCGGCGTCAACGCCGGTTCGCTCGACCCGCGACTGCTCGCCAAGTACGGCAAGGCGACCCCGGAGGCGCTCGTCGAGTCCGCGCTGTGGGAAGCCAGCCTGTTCGAAGACCATGGCTACGGCGACATCAAGATCTCGGTCAAGCACAACGACCCGGTGATCATGGTCGAGGCGTACCGCCAGCTGGCCGCTAAGTGCGACTACCCGCTGCACCTCGGCGTCACCGAGGCCGGCCCGGCGTTCCAAGGCACGATCAAGTCGGCGGTCGCCTTCGGCGCACTGCTCGCGGAAGGCATCGGCGACACGATTCGTGTCTCGCTGTCTGCGCCGCCGGTCGAAGAGGTCAAGGTCGGCAACCAGATTCTGCAGTCGCTCAATTTGCGCCCGCGCAAGCTCGAAATCGTGTCGTGCCCGTCGTGCGGCCGCGCCCAGGTCGACGTCTACAAGCTGGCCAACGAAGTCTCCGCGGGCCTCGAGGGTATGGAGGTTCCGCTGCGCGTCGCCGTCATGGGCTGCGTTGTGAACGGGCCCGGCGAAGCACGCGAGGCTGACCTCGGCGTTGCGTCGGGCAATGGCAAGGGACAGATCTTCGTCCGCGGTGAGGTCATCAAGACCGTTCCGGAGTCGATGATCGTCGAGACGCTCATCGAGGAAGCCTTGCGCCTAGCCGAAGAAATGCCGGCTGACCAAGGGAGTTAGGCCCTCCGGACCAATTTTGGCGTTGATCGTGGCACATTAGACCTTGTGCTAAAACTTCTCGGCGTTCGATCGCTGGGACCCCGAGACACGCGCGAGGTGCTGCGCGCGCTGGCGGCTGATCCGGTCGCCGGGTGCATGGTGGCGGCACGCATCGAAGAAGCTGGGTTACCCACGGCCGGCGGCGTCGAACTCTGGAGCCGGGGCGGACCAGAGGAATCCCTCTGCTTCTCGGGGCCGAGTCTCATGCCCATCCACGGCACGTGGGATGACATGCGGGCCTTCGCCGAACGCGCTCAGCGCGGGCCGCGCCTGTGTTCGTCGATCGTCGGGCGGCGTGATCTTGCGATGCCGCTGTGGCAACAACTCGAACAAGCGTGGGGGCCGGCCCGGGAAGTGCGCAGCGACCAGCCGTTGTTGGTGCGGTCCGCGCCGTCGCCGATCCCGGCGGATCTCGACGTGCGACGGGTCCTTCCGCACGAGATCGACGCGTACTACGGGGCCGCGGTCGCGATGTTCATCGAGGAAGTGGGCACGGATCCACGCGCCTTCGACGGTGGTCGGGGATATCGGCGCCGGATTTCCGAACTCATCGCTCGTGGTCGGGCTTTCGCGCGTTTCGAGGACGGCCGAGTCGCGTTCAAGTGCGAGATCGCCGCGATGTCCCGCCAGGTGGCCCAGATCCAGGGTGTCTGGGTCGATCCGAAGCAGCGCGGCCGGGGACTCGGTGCAGCGGGGACTGCCACGGTCGTCAACGAGATCGTCGCAAGTGGCCGAGTTGCGAGCCTGTACGTCAACGGCTACAACCTTTCCGCTCGCCAGGCTTATGCGAATGTCGGATTCACGCAGGTCGGTACCTTCGCCACGGTGATGCTCGACTAAATTGGCGTCGTGACCGAAACTGCAGCCCCCGAGCAGGAACGCAAGGGACCACCGCCGCCGGCGAGCCTCGACGAACTGTTCGCTGACGCGCAACTGCCCTCGACAATCGCGGCATTGTCGGATGAAGACCGTGCTGACCTGTTGTCGCTCGTCCAGAATCTGCACCAAGACCAGATCGCGGAACTCATCGCCACCGGGCCGAAGATGGTCGACGCGCTGCCGCTCCTCATTCGTAAGGCGCTGCAGAAGATGGCGTCGAAATGACCGACCAGAAGCCGGAAGTCCGGCGCGTGGCACGACGTCTCGGAGTTGCGCCCGAGCGCATCGCCTACCTCGAGGCCGTCAGCGATGCGGACCTGCGTGCGCTGGCCCAGGCCGTCGACAACTGCGTCGTCGAACTCGCCCGCCAGGGCAGCGTCGGCGTGGGTCGACTGGCCAAGGCGATCCCGGTGTCCGCGGCGGCGAAGGTGGCCGAGCGGGTTGGTAGCCCGCTGATGGTTGCGCGTCTCGCGTACTTCAACGACGCCCAGTGGGCCACGAAAATGGCCGACAAGCTGTCGCCCGAACTCATCGCCGGTGCGGTTGCCGAACTCGACGCGGCCACGACGGTCAACCTCGTCGCGGGAATGTCGGAGAAGCTGCAGTTCACCGTGCTCGAACTCCTCGTCGAGCAGCAGGAATGGGTGGCCCTCGGCGACCTCTTCGGCGCGCTTCCCATCGATCGGGTGCAGGCGTGGGCGAAGCAGGTGTCGGCGGACCAACTCACCGAGATTCGCGTCATGGTTCCCGACGAGCGCCGCGCCGACGTCGAAAAGGCGTTGGGATAGTTAGCTTTTCGCGCGCGAATGCGGCGAACCAGACAAAACGCTGACACCATGGAGTGCAAGAGCACTTCGCCAGGGGAGGCGTCATGGTCGCGACGAAAGAAACGCCCGCTCATCCTGAGCTGAAACGCGTACTCGGCCCCGGGTTGTTGCTGTTGTTCATCGTCGGCGACATTCTCGGGGCCGGCGTTTACGCCGTGACCGGGCAGATGATCTCCAACGTCGGTGGAATGGCGTGGTTGCCGTTCATCCTGGCGTTCGTCGTCGCGACGCTCACCGCCTACAGCTACCTCGAGCTCGTGTGCAAGTTTCCGCAGGCCGCAGGTGCTGCGCTGTATACCCATAAAGCCTTCGGAATCCACTTCGTCACGTTCCTGGTGGCCTTCACGGTCATCTGTTCCGGCATCACCAGCGCGTCGACGTCGTCGAACGTCGTGGCCGGCAACCTCCTCGCCGGGCTCCATGAGACGTTCAGCAATGCCGACGGACTGGGCTGGTTCGACGTTCCGACCGGAACCACGGCTCAGTTGGTCGTTGCGATGTCGTTCATGGTGGTGCTCGCCTTGATCAACCTTCGGGGTGTCGGCGAATCGGTGAAATTCAACGTCGTTCTGACTCTCATCGAGATGGCCGCGCTCCTCATCGTCATCGCGATCGGCTTCATCGCGGCTGGTCGGGGGACGGGGCAGGGCGACATCTCGAACCTCGTCGTGTTCAGCGATCCGCAGGACAAGGGCTGGTTCCTCGCGGTCACCGTGGCCACGACGATCGCCTTCTTCGCGATGGTCGGCTTCGAGGATTCGGTCAACATGGTCGAGGAGACGAAGAATCCGCGGAAGATCTTCCCGCGCACGATGTTCACGGGCCTCGGTATCGCGTGCCTTCTCTACGTTCTGGTTGTCGTCGCGGTGATCACCGTTCTGCCACTCGACTACGACGCCGGAAGCGAAGGAATTCTTCTCCATGTGGTGCGGATCGGCGCCCCTGGTTTCCCGATCGACGAGGTCTTTCCGTACATGACGGTGTTCGCGGTCGCCAATACCGCGCTCATCAACATGCTGATGGCGAGCCGACTGCTCTATGGACTGGCCCGACAGCACGTTCTGCCGAAGGCGCTCGGCGCGGTGCTCCCCGGGCGCCGATCCCCGTGGATTGCGATCATCTTCTCGACCTCGTTGGCCCTCGGACTGATCGTCGTCGTCAATCAGATGTCGAAGAACAACGTCGTCGGCGCGCTGTCCGGAACGACCGGACTGCTGCTGCTGTGCGTCTTCTCAGTCGTCAACGTCGCGTGCTTGATCCTCAAGCGCCATGACGCGACGACGCACTTCCGGGCGCCGGTCTGGGTCCCGGTGGCGGGAGCGGTGCTGTGCCTGTTCCTGGCGGGCCCCTGGGCGCGCACCGAGGCGCAGATGATCCAGTACAAGATCGCGTTGGGGATGATCGGGCTGGGACTCGTCCTGTGGGTCGTCACGTACTTCGTGAACAAGGCGTCTGGCACGTCGACGACGTTCACCGACATCGATCACCTCGCCGAAGACGCCGAGGAGGTCTGACCGCTACGTGGTCTGACGGTGCAGCGTCGCCGCGAGATGGTGTTGCAGCGGTTGGCCTACCGCGCCCATGCGCACTTCGTACGTGAGTTCGTCACCGGACAGACGGAACGTGCGCTCGATCGCGGTGATGTTCTTCGCGGTGCTGGTCAGCCCGATGGTCTTGGCGGCGAGTTCGAGTTCGACGCCGCCTTCGGAGAACTCAGCCGTGCCTTCTTCGATCTCGGCTGCCCCGAACGGGTGCGAGATCACGAACTCGATCGAGCCGGCCCCGGTGCGGCGCAGATATCCGGTCTCGGCGTGCAGCGGCCGACCGTCATCGGCGGCCCGCGTGCGCTGCGAATATGCCAGGAACGGCTTGCCGACGTGACCGAACGTCACTTCCTCCAGATAGGCGAACGACGCGATCGTCGGGTACTCGCCCGCGCCCTGTCCTTTCCACGTTCCGAGCAAGCCTGCCAAGGGTGCGATATCGGGGTGCAGTTCCGGCATGGCGGTGACAGTACGCGTTAGAGCGTTCTCTTGATACCGCTCCGGACGCAGGACCATAACAACGCTGTGCCGACGGCCCCAGGGCTCCGTGCGACGACTTACGTTGAATCCGCTAGACCTGCACGAACGGAACGGAGCACCCCCTTGACGAGTTTTGCCGTCGAGGTCGAGGGCATCACCAAGTCATTCGGCCGCACCCAAGCCCTACGCGGCATCAGCTTTGCTGCCGAGCGTGGGGAAGTGCTCGGTGTCCTGGGACCCAACGGCGCCGGCAAGACCACGACCGTCAACATCATGTCGACCCTGCTGGAGCCCGATTCGGGTCGTGCGGTGATTGCCGGCCATGACGTCGTGACCGATCCCGCGGGTGTGCGTTCGAAGATCATGCTCACCGGCCAGTACGCCGCGCTCGACGAGTTGCTCACCGCGCGCGAGAACCTGGTGATGTTCGGCCGTCTCATGGGGCTCACCAAACGCGCTGCGAAGGCGCGCGCGGAGGAACTGCTCGAAGAGTTCAGCCTCGCCTATGCCGCGGATCGTCGCGTCGGTACGTTTTCCGGCGGTATGCGCCGCCGGGTCGACATCGCGTGCGGACTCGTGGTGCCGCCGGAGGTCGTGTTCCTCGACGAACCGACGACGGGACTCGACCCGCGCAGCCGGCAGGGAATCTGGGACCTGGTCAAGGACTTTCGCCGGCACGGCATCACGACGATTCTCACGACGCAGTACCTCGAAGAAGCCGACGTGTTGAGCGACCGCATCATCGTCATCGACCACGGCACCGTCATCGCCGAGGGCACTGCGGACGAGTTGAAGGCCCGGACCGGCGGTAGCTACTGCGAGATCGTGCCGCTCCACCTCCGCGACATCCCGAAGATCCTGAAGGCCCTCGGCCCGATGGTTCCGGCGGAGTACCGCGCGACCCTGACCGCCGAAAGTGACCACATCACGATCCCGGCACCGGACGGGGCCCGCAGCCTGGCCGAGGCCTTGCGCCGCCTCGATGCCACTCGCATCGAACTCGTCGACATCGCCCTGCGCCGCCCGTCTCTCGATGACGTATTCCTGTCGCTCACCGGGCGCGGGGCCGTTGCGGCGGTTCCGTCGTGAGCGTGAGGAGTGCGGGAGCATCGCAGCGAGTACCGCAGCGACGAAGGAGCGAGGAACGGAGCGAGGAGCGGACCGCGCGACGGAGCGAACGGAGTGCACCGTGAGTTCGGTCCTCCTCGAGCGGCAATTCCTGCCGCCCAAGGCAACGAATCAGGTCTGGGTACTGACCCGGCGCCTGATCACCCCCTCGCTTCGCAACGGCGAGATCTGGACTGCGGTCGCGTCGCCGGTTGTGTTCACCGTCGGGTTCTACATCCCACTCGTCGGAGTCATGACATTTCTCGGGTCGGGAAGCGGAACCTATTCGCAGTTCCTCATGCCGATGATCGTGCTGCAGGGTGTGGCCTTCTCGGCGATCGCGGCGTCGTTCCGGTCGGCGACCGACGCGGTCGAAGGCATCAACCGGCGCTTCGCCGCGATGCCGATCGCGCACTGGGTGCCGGTGGCAGCGCGCATGGGCGCGAACATGTTCCGTTGCGCCCTGACGGTCGTGTCGTCGGTCGTGTGCGGTTACCTCATCGGCTTCCGCTTCCACCTAGGCATTGCGCACACGTTTGGATTTCTGCTGCTCGCGATGGCGATCGGTTTCGTGTTGTCCCTCGGAGCGGACGTCATCGGCTCGCTGACCCGCAGCCCGGAAGCGACCTCGCAGGCGCTGATCCTGCCCCAGATGCTCTTCGGAATGTTGTCCGCCGGGTTCGCCCCGTCCGACCAGTTCCCGGCGTGGATCGAGCCCTTCGTGCGCAATCAGCCGGTGTCGCAGTGGGCTTATCTCCTTCGTGCGCTGGCCGGTGACCCGACGTTCGAAACCGGTCCGACCTGGGGTATCGCGTTCCCGGCTGTGCTGTGGCTCGTCAGTGGCACGCTGATCTTCGCGCCGCTCGCGATCAAGCTGAGTGCGAGGCGACCATGATCCTTACGACGACTGCGGAGTCGGCGCCCGGCGCGCTCGCGTCGCACACGCTGATCCTGACCCAGCGACTCATCCGCCGTTGGGGTCGCGATCCATTGACCCTGGTCCAGAGCCTGGTCTTCCCGACCGGGCTGCTCGTGCTGCTCAATCTCGCGCTGGGCAAGCAGGTCACCGAATACGCGCTCGGCATGAAGCTGTACGGCCCGGGTTATGATTCGCTCTACAGCACCGTGCCGATGGCGGCGATCGTCGGCGTCATGGCCGGTTCGGCGGCCGGGGCGGTCGCGATGGGCCGTGAACGCGAAGACGGCCTGTTGTCGCGAATGTGGGTGCTGCCGATCCATCGAGCATCGGGTCTGCTGGCTCGGGTCCTCGCGGAGGGCGTGCGAATCGTGCTGGGCACGGTCTTGATCGTGATCGTCGCGCACCTCATCGGCTTCCGGTTCCAGCAAGGCCCCTTCGCGGCGCTCGTCTTCATGGCCGTGCCGCTGATGTTCGGCTTGGCGTTCGCGACGATGGTGACTGCGATGGCAGTCTTCTCGGCGAAAGCCACGATGGTCGAGACGCTGTCGCTCGTGAGTTCGTTGCTGATGTTCTTCTCGACGGGGTTCGTACCGCTCGAGGGATTCCCCGAGTTCGCGCGCGGATTCGTTGCCTATCAGCCGCTCACGACCGCGACCGACGCGATGCGTGGACTGGCGTTCGGGGGACCCGTCGCCGAGCCGTTGTTGATGACGATCGGCTGGTGCGCGCTCGTCACCTCGATCTTCGCGATCCCCGCAGGCTATGGCTACGGACGAGCGAGCCGCGCGGGTAGGTAATCTGGACAGCATGCTTGCCGTCCGTCCGCCACTGGTCCCTGGAACGCTTTCCGACATCCGGGATGTCCCGAAGTCGATCGAGCGCCCGGAGTACGTCTGGAAGCCAAAGGTCAAAGAAGGCTCGGAGCCGTGGGTTCAGACCCCGGAGACGATCGAGGCGATGCGGATCGCCGGCAAGATCGCAGCTCAGGCGCTGCAGGAGGCCGGCAAGGCTGTCGCACCGGGGGTGACCACCGATCAGCTCGATGCGATCGCGCACGAGTACATGCTCGACCATGGCGCCTACCCGTCGACGTTGGGTTACAAGGGCTTTCCGAAGTCGTGCTGCACGTCCCTGAATGAAGTGATCTGCCACGGCATCCCCGATTCGACCGTCATCCAGGATGGCGACATCGTCAACATCGACGTCACGGCGTACATCCACGGCGTGCACGGCGACACCAACGCCACGTTCCTCGCAGGCGACGTGCGGGAGGAAGCCCGACTGCTCGTCGAGCGCACCCGCGAAGCCACGATGCGCGCCATCAAGGCCGTGAAGCCGGGACGCGAGCTCAATGTCATCGGCCGGGTCATCGAGGCGTACGCCAATCGCTTCGGCTACGGCGTCGTTCGCGACTTCACCGGCCACGGCGTCGGTCCGACGTTCCACAGCGGTCTGGTGATCCTGCACTACGACGCGCCGCACGTCACCGACCTGATCGAACCCGGCATGACGTTCACGATCGAGCCGATGATCAACCTCGGCACCGCCGACTACGACATGTGGGACGACGGCTGGACCGTGGTCACCAAGGACCGCAAGTGGACAGCGCAGTTCGAGCACACGCTCGTGGTCACCGAAACCGGCGCCGAGATCCTCACGCTGCCGTGAGCGGCGTGGCCGTTCAAGTTCCGATGGATTGCCGTATTACGCACCTGATCAGATGCGCAAGGCGGCAATCCATCGGGTCGACGGGAGGCTAGCGAGATGGGTGGCGCGATCCTCGTCGCGGGGACGACCTCCGACGCTGGCAAGAGCCTCATCACCGCAGGGTTATGCCGGGCGTTCCTCCGTCGAGGTCTGAAGGTCGCGCCGTTCAAGGCGCAGAACATGTCGAACAACTCCGTCGTCACGCTCGATGGCGGCGAGATCGGCCGCGCGCAGGCGATGCAGGCCCGCGCGTGCGGGCTGGAGCCGAGCGTTCGGTTCAATCCCGTTCTGCTGAAGCCCGGATCCGACCGGACGTCCCAGCTTGTCGTGCGGGGTAAGGCGGTCGGTCAGGTCAGCGCCCGAAACTACGCCGAGCATCGCGCGTGGCTGCGCGAACTCACCGCGGCCGAACTCGCGAGCTTGCGCGAAGAATTCGATGTCGTCATATGCGAAGGCGCGGGTTCGCCGGCGGAAATCAACTTGCGGGCCACCGACATCGCGAACATGGGTCTCGCGAGAGCAGCGGACATACCGGTCGTGGTGGTGGGCGACATCGACCGGGGCGGGGTGCTGGCCCACATGTTCGGCACACTCGCGGTCCTCGATCCGGCCGATCAAGCGCTGATCGCCGGGTTCATCGTCAACAAGTTCCGCGGCGACGTTTCACTGCTGCAGCCTGGCCTGGACCAACTCGAGCAGCTGACCGGTCGTCGGGTGTTCGGCGTCGTGCCGTTTGCCGACAGGCTGTGGCTCGACGCCGAGGATTCCCTGGGGACGGTCACGGATCGTCCGGTCGGCGTTCCCCAGCCCCCGATCGGCGACGAGTGGTTGCGCGTTGCCGCGATCCGGCTGCCGCGAATTTCGAACTCGACCGACGTTGAAGCCCTCGCATGCGAACCCGGCGTCGCGGTCTCGTGGGTGACCGATCCGGCGCAGGTTGCCGCCGCTGATCTCGTCGTCGTGCCCGGTTCGAAGTCCACCGTCTCGGATCTGGCCTGGCTTCGGGAACGTGGGCTGGCGGACGCGCTGACCGCGCGGACCGGACCGGTATTGGCCATCTGCGGTGGCTACCAGATGCTCGGCAAGCAGATCATCGACGACGTCGAATCGGGTCAAGGAGTGGTCGATGGACTCGGTCTTCTCGATCTCGACATCGAGTTCGCGCCGGACAAGGTTCTGCGGCAGACCGAAGGGACGGCCCACGGACTGCCGGTCCAGGGCTACGAGATCCACCACGGCCGGGTCGTTCGCAGCGGCGACCCCACGTGGTTCGGGAATGAGGGAAGCGCGCGCGGCAACATCCGCGGCACGCACTGGCATGGCCTGCTCGCCAATGACGACTTCCGGCGCGCGTATGTGACGGAAGTAGCGATTTCCGCTGGTCGACGGGGATTTCAGGTGGCCCCCGACACATCCGTGGAAAGTGTGAGGGAAACCGCCCTCGACGCGATCGCCGACCTCCTCGAAGAGAACGTGCAGGTAGGCGAGTTGCTGGCGCTCGCGCAAACCGCTTCGTACCGCGCAGATCCCATCGTGCGTCACTCGCTGGAGACCTAGCGCAGGTACTGTCGGGCGAGTGGAAGGCATCCGAGTTCACGGCCCTTCGGGCGGTTACTCAATTCTCGTACTTGCAGACAACGCGACCGGCCCAGAGGTCTCGGCCGTTGTCGCTCGACTCAATGAGTCTGGGCTGCAAACTGTTGTCCCGGAGGACGTTTCGGCACTGACGGTGGCGGGCATCGTCTCGCTGACCGAGCAGCTCCAACTCCGGTGGCTGACGCTCGTCGGCATCGGCGGGGGAGCCGACCTCGCGTGGCACGCGGCCGCCGAGCAGGGCTACCGATTCTCCGCTCTGGTGATCGCCGAAGTACCGCATCCCGCGGCGAGCGGATCCGATCCGGCGTGCGCGGCGGTGCAGATCCCGACGACCTTCCTCATCAACAAGAACCAGTCGGCGGACGTCGCGCAACAGACCGGTCGCAAGGTGTGGGCCGACTACCGCTACGTGACCGTCGGGACGCCGTCGGTCCTGAAGGCACCCGCCGAATTCGCGAGCGAAGCGGTACTGCGCACCAGCACCTGGTGAGCGCCGGCGGCTAGTCGTCGAGGTTCGCCAGCCAGCGATCGATCGCCCGGAACGCCTTCTCGCGCGGCTCCTGAGCCGACAAGAACACATCGTGGCGAGCGTTGAGAATCGGCACGATCGTCGTGTGGTCGCCGATCGACCCGGACCACCGCTGGATCTGGCGAACGTCGAGCACGAGGTCGGCAACTTCGAGCGGGTGTCCGATCTGATCGGCGGTCAAGTTCGACAGCTTCGACCGCAGGATCAGCGCCGGGACATCAAGGTCGAGACCGCGGTGCAGCGCCAAGTGGCCTCGCCGAATCGCGCGCAACCAGCCGAACCGCACCGGGAATCCGGTCAGCGGCTTCCAGTCGAGGTTGTAGTCCCAGTCGCCCTCGCGGCTGACGTGGAGGCTCGCGCCGTAGTCATCGACGACTTCGCGGCGCATCGGCTGCTTGCCCCAGAAGCTGCCGATCGCCTCGGCCATGGCTGTTCCGGCGGCGCGGACGGCGGCGGGCGCCGGAAGGTCGAAGAACGGGCTGTTGAGGACCATTCCGCGGAATCCCTCGGTGCCCGCGGCGCCCAGCCGCTTGCGCCGACGGTTGAGCCACAGCGGGATCACCAGACCGCCGGTCGAGTGCGCCACGATGACGACCGGAAGCGGGCCGTGCGCCGCGCGGATGACACGCATCGCAGAGTCCAGATCCGCGTCGTAAAGCGACAGGGAACTGACATAGTGAGGGGTGTGCCCCTCGAGCCGCGATCGGCCGCATTTGCGCAGGTCCAATGCGTAGAACGCATAGCCTTGCGCGCTGAAATGCTCGGCCACGTGACGGTGGAAGAAGTAGTCCGACATCCCGTGGACGTAGAGGACGATTCCCGTGGGTGCACTCGGCAGTCCCGCGGTGTGGCGAACGAGCGTCGCGACGACCTCGCCCTCGCCATCGGGGTCTTCGCCGAGGGGTATGACCATCTGGTCGTAGTCGGCGCCGAGCACATCAGGCTGCCAGCTCGCCTCGAGGCCGGTTGCGCTATCGGTCACATCTTTAATGTAGTGACGTTCCTGACGGTTGGGTTAAGCAGGTGCTTACTGCCTAGTAACGTGGCGCTTAACCGCAAACGGTCGAAAACATGATCGTGAGTGAATGGACAAAGGAAGACAATTCAGTGTCGAATACTCCCGTGTCGAAAGTGAATGGGTCGGATAACCGCGACCTCCAGGCAGACATCGTCCTCGTCGGCGCCGGCATCATGAGTGCCACGCTCGCCGCCTTGCTGCGCCAGGTGCAGCCGGACTGGTCGATCGTGTTGTTCGAGCGCCTCGATGCCGCGGCGGCCGAGAGCAGCGACCCCTGGAACAACGCTGGAACGGGTCACTCTGCTCTGTGCGAGCTGAACTACACCCCGCAGAACGCCGATGGTTCGGTGGAAGTCTCCAAGGCGATCACCGTCAACGAGCAGTTCCAGGTGTCTCGTCAGTTCTGGGCGTACGCCGTCTCCGAGGGTGTGCTGAACAACCCGAAGGACTTCATCAACCCGATTCCGCACGTGTCGTTCGTGCACGGTGCCGAGAACCAGGTCTACCTGAAGCGCCGCTACGAAGCGCTGGTCGGCAACCCGCTGTTCGCCGGCATGGAGTACATCGACTCGCCGGACGAGTTCTCCCGCCGCCTGCCGCTGATGGGGAAGGGTCGCGACTTCTCCGACCCGATCGCGCTGAACTGGTCCGACGGCGGAACCGACGTCGACTTCGGTTCGCTGACCAAGAACCTCCTCAACTACCTTTCGGCGTCCGGCGGCGACGTGTACTTCGGTCACGAGGTGCGCAACGTGTCGAAGCAGTCGGATGGCACCTGGAGCCTCAAGGTCCGCAACACGCGTACCGGTGAGCGTCGCAAGGTCAACGCCAAGTTCGTCTTCGTCGGTGCTGGTGGTGGCGCACTTCCGCTGCTCCAGAAGTCGGGCATCAAGGAAGCCAAGGGCTTCGCCGGCTTCCCGGTGAGCGGTCAGTTCTTCCGCTGCACCAACCCGGAGCTCATCAACGACCACGGGGCCAAGGTGTACGGCAAGGCTGCCGTCGGCGCACCGCCGATGTCGGTCCCGCACCTCGACACTCGCGTCATCGATGGCCAGCCTGGCCTGCTGTTCGGCCCCTACGCAGGTTGGACGCCGAAGTTCCTCAAGGAAGGCAGCTACACCGACCTCTTCAAGTCGATCAAGCCGAACAACATCGGCTCGATGCTCGGCGTCGGTCTGACCGAGATGGGTCTGACGAAGTACCTCATCGGTGAGCTCCTGCAGACCACGAACGGCCGCGTCAACACGCTGAGCGAGTTCCTGCCGCTGGCCAAGGCTGCCGACTGGGAGCTCATCAACGCTGGTCAGCGCGTTCAGGTGATCCGTCGCAACGGCATCGGCGGTGTGCTCGAGTTCGGTACCGCGGTCATCGCTGCGGAAGACGGCACGATCGCCGGTCTGCTCGGCGCCTCGCCGGGTGCGTCGACCGCGGTCACCGCGATGCTCGACGTCATGAAGCGCTGCTTCGGTTCGCGCTACAACTCGTGGGAGCCCAAGCTCAAGCAGATGATCCCGTCGCTGGGCACGAACCTGGCCGAGGACCCGAAGCTCTTCAGCGAGGTCTGGGACTGGACCAACAACGCGCTGCAGCTCGTCGAGCAGCAGGCCGCGCCGGTTGCTCCCGAGCCGGAGACCGTTGCCGTTTCGGCACCCGCCGAAACTGATGGTGCGCAGCCGATCTCGCCGGACCCGGAGGCGCCCGCGGACGAGTCTTCGGAAGCCGAGCCCACCACCACGGCATGACCTCTTCGCGCGAGCATTCTGATCGTGACGGTGCTCGCCGCACGGCCGGCTATCCGTTCAGTGCGATAGTCGGCCATGAGCAACTCATGCTCGCGCTGGTTCTGTGTGCGGTGCACCCCGGCATCGGTGGGGTGCTCGTGCGCGGCGAAAAGGGAACCGCGAAATCGACGGCCGTACGTGCCTTGGCGGCTCTCCTTCCCGCAGGCCGCTTGGTCGAGCTGCCGGTCGGCGCGACCGAGGACCGGATCGTCGGTTCGCTGGACCTGCAGAAGGTCCTGCGGGATGGCGAAACCGCATTCCAGCCGGGACTTCTGGCAGCCGCACACCTCGGTGTCCTCTACGTCGACGAAGTGAACCTGCTGCACGACCACCTCGTGGATGTCCTCCTCGACGCTGCGGCCATGGGTCGGGTTCACATCGAGCGCGACGGTGTCTCGCACTCGCACGCGGCGGAATTCGTGCTGGTAGGAACCATGAACCCGGAAGAGGGCGAACTTCGACCTCAGCTGCTCGACCGGTTCGGACTGACTGTCGATGTCGCGGCGTCCCGGGACGTCACGATCCGCACGGAAGTCGTCCGTCGGCGTCTTGCCTACGAGAAGAACCCGGCGGCGTTCGCCGAGGCGTACGCCGATTCTGACGCCGAACTCGCCGAGCACATCATTTCGGCGCGCGGGAAGCTGCAGGACGTCGATCTCCCCGATAACGAACTGCGTCGGATCGCTTCGGTGTGCGCAGCTTTCGACGTCGACGGTATGCGCGCCGATCTGGTGGTCGCGCGCACCGCGATGGCCCACGCCGCCTGGCGCGGTGCGGACGAGGTCACGGCAGACGACGTGCGCGTCGCCGCGGAGCTCGCCCTGCCGCACCGCCGTCGGCGTGACCCGTTCGACGAGCCGGGCATCGAGCCCGAGCAGTTGGACCAGGCGATGCGCGACGCCGAAGAAGCCATCGGAGAGCCGGAACCAGATCCCGATCCATCGCCGGATCCGTCCGGTGGCGGTGGCACACCGAACCCGTCCGGTGACGGACCCACCTCCCAGGCTGGTCAGCCGGGCAAGTCGTTCCGCACGAAACTGCTTCAAGTTCCGGGTGTCGGGGAGGGTGCGGCCGGTCGTCGATCGCGCGCCCGTACCGCATCGGGCCGCGCAGTCCGCGTCGCCGACGACCTCGGTCGCGGCCTTCACCTGGTCGGAACCGTGTTCGCGGCCGCCCCCAAGCAGCGCGAACGTGGTCGAATCACGGGCGGACTCCGGCTCGCGGGGGATGACCTTCGCGGAGCCCACCGCGAAGGTCGGGAAGGCAACCTCGTGATCTTCGCCGTCGATGCCTCCGGCTCGATGGCCGCTAAGGACCGGCTTGCGGCGGTCACTGGCGCAGTGGTGTCGCTGCTGCGCGACGCCTACCAGCGCCGCGACAAGGTCGCGGTGGTGAGTTTCCGCGCCGACGACGCCCAGATCGTCCTGCCGCCGACGTCGTCGGTCGACATCGCCGTTCGTCGATTGTCGGGACTGCGCACCGGTGGTCGAACTCCGCTCGCGCAAGGCTTGCTTCGGGCACGGGAAGTCGTGCTGCGGGAACGCGCTCGCGATCCGCATCGTCGCTCGCTGGTCGTCGTTCTCACGGACGGTCGCGCGACCGGCGGTACTGACGCCACAACGCGTGCTCGCATCGCAGCTCAGCTCCTCGCGGCCGAAGATGCGGCGGTCGTCGTCATCGACTGCGAGTCCGGAATCGTGCGGCTCGGACTCGCTGCCGAACTCGCGAAATCGTGTGGGGCGCAATACCTCCAGCTTGGGGAACTCTCGGCTTCTGCGGTGGCCGCGGCAGCACGTACTGTTGCCTGATGCCCCAGGGACAAGTCGAAGTCACGCCCGACGACGGCCTGACGACCCGCCAACGACGCAACCTGCCGATCCTCGCCGTCCACACGGGTCCGGGGAAGGGCAAGTCCACGGCGGCGTTCGGGATGGCGTTGCGCGCGTGGAATCAGGGCTTCGACGTCGGTGTCTTCCAGTTCGTCAAGAGTGCGAAATGGAAGGTCGGCGAGGAAGCCGCGTTTCGCACACTCGGGCAGCTGCACGAGCAGACAGGCTCCGGCGGCGCCGTCGAATGGCACAAGATGGGCGAGGGCTGGTCGTGGACTCGGCACAAGGGGTCGACGGAAGACCATGCGGCCGCCGCGCTCGACGGCTGGCGCGAGATCGCCCGGCGACTTCAGTCCGAAACTCACCGGTTCTACGTGCTCGATGAATTCACCTACCCGCTCAAGTGGGGCTGGGTCGATGTCGACGAGGTCGTCGAGACGCTCGTGCATCGGCCCGGCAATCAGCACGTCGTGATCACCGGCCGCGATGCGCCGCAGAAACTCCTGGATGCCGCCGACCTCGTGACGGAGATGACCAAGGTCAAGCATCCGATGGACGCCGGCCGCAAGGGCCAACGAGGCATCGAGTGGTAACCCGTGCGATCGTGCTCGCTGCCCCCGCGTCGGGGAGTGGCAAGACGACGATCGCCACCGGCCTCATGGGAGCGCTCCGCGAAGCCGGGCACCGGGTCGCGCCCTTCAAGGTCGGACCCGACTACATCGACCCGGGCTATCACACCCTCGCAGCCGGACGCCCCGGTCGAAATCTCGACCCTGTCCTCATCGGCGAGGACCGCATCCTCCCGCTTTTTGCACATGGCGCGCGCGGTACCGACATCGCGATCGTCGAAGGCGTCATGGGCTTGTTCGACGGGCGCATCGACTCGTCCGACTCCGAGCCAGCGGCGTTCGGTTCGGCCGCCCATGTGGCCAGGCTGCTCGGCGCTCCGGTCGTCATGGTCATCGACGCACGAGGCCACAGCCAAAGCCTCGCCGCCGTCCTGCACGGGTTCGTCAGCTTCGATTCTCGAATTCGAATCGCGGGAGTCATCCTCAACCAGGTGGGCAGCCCGCGGCATGAACAGGTGCTCCGGCAGGCGTGCTCGCGGATTGGGTTGCCGGTGCTCGGCGCGCTGCCCCGGATCTCCGAACTGCATGTTCCGTCGCGTCACCTGGGCTTGATTCCCGCAGCCGAGCATGGTGCAGAAGCGATGGCGGCGGTTCACGCCATGGTCGCGATCGCACGGAAGCACCTCGATCTCGCGGCAATCGTCCGCATCGCCCAGGAGGTCCCTGACGATTCGACAGGAATTCCCGCGCTGACCGCGGAGAATCCTGCCCGATCGCGAATCGCCGTTGCCGGTGGCCGTGCTTTCACGTTCGGATATGCCGAACACCGCGAGATCCTCGAGGCGAACGGCGCCGAGGTTGTCACTTTCGACCCGCTCGCCGACAGTCTGCCCGAAGGGACACAGGGGATCGTCCTGCCCGGTGGATTCCCCGAGCAGCATGCGGCCGACCTTGCACAGAACACGCCGCTCCTGACCCAGATTCGGGACGCAGCCGCGAGCGGTATGCCGGTCCATGCGGAATGCGCGGGACTGCTCTACCTGTGCCAAACGCTCGACGGCGTACCGATGGCAGGCGTTCTGGAAGCCGACGCCACGTTCAGCCCGCGATTGACCCTCGGATACCGCGATGCGGTCGCAGTGAGCGATTCGCCGCTGTGGCCGGCGGGGTCTCGGGTTGCTGGCCATGAGTTCCACCGCAGCACCGTGACGCCCGTCGCGGGCGCGACCGCGGCATGGGGTTGGCGCACCGACAATGGCTCAGCGGTCGAAGGCTTTGTGCACGGAAACGTGCACGCGTCATTCCTTCACACACACCCGATGGGTAACCCGGAGGGAGTGCGCAGATTCGCCGAATCGGCTAGTCGGTATCCCAACCGGTAAAGTCATCGCGTGTCTTCGTACCTGGTGGGTCTGGATCTGGCTGGTCGCCGAGTCGTAGTGGTGGGTGGCGGATCCGTCGCGCAGCGACGTCTGGGACTGCTGGTCTCGACCGGCGCGAAAGTGCACGTGATCAGCCGCGACGTCACTCCTGCGGTCGAGGGCATGGTCAAGCTCGGCCAGATCACCGCCGATCTTCGTGAGTACCGTGACGGCGACCTCGACGGTGCCTGGTACGCGATGGCGTGCACCGATGAGCCGGATACCAATGCAGCGGTCGTCGCCGAAGCGGAACGCCGTCAGGTGTTCTGTGTTCGCGCGGACGTGGCCAAGCTCGGTACCGCGGTCACCCCGGCGACGGCCGAGTACGAAGGCCTGACGCTCGGCGTGCTCGCGAGCGGTGAACACCGCCGGTCGGCAAGTGTGCGCAATGCACTGCTCGAAGCACTGCAGTCCGGTGTCGTGTCCGACGAGCGCGATCCCGCAATCCTCGCCGGCACAGTGGCCCTCGTCGGCGGCGGCCCAGGCGACCCGGATCTCATCACCGTCCGCGGGCGCCGATTGCTGTCCCGCGCTGATGTCGTGGTTGTCGACCGCTTGGCGCCCACCGAGCTGCTCGGCGAGCTCGCGCCGTCCGTCGAAGTCATCGACGCGACGAAGCTCCCGTATGGCCGCTACATGGCGCAGGAAGCGATCAACGCAGCGATCGTCGACCGGGCGAAGGCCGGCAAGTTCGTCGTACGCCTGAAGGGCGGCGACCCGTTCGTTTTCGGGCGCGGCTACGAGGAAGTCGAAGCCTGCGTCGAAGCCGGGGTTTCAGTCACCGTCGTTCCGGGCATCTCTAGTTCGATTTCGGTCCCTGCTGCGGCTGGCATCCCGGTCACGCACCGGGGCGTCACGCACGAGTTCGTCGTCGTGAGTGGTCACGTCGCACCGGGGCACCCGGACTCGCTGACCGATTGGGACGCACTGGCGCGTCTGCGCGGAACGATCGTGATCCTCATGGGCGTCGAGCGCATCGAGCAGTTCGCCGACGCACTGCTTGCGGGCGGGCGTTCGGCCGACACACCGGCCGCCATCATCCAGGAGGGGACCATGCGTGGACAGCGTGTGGTGCGTGCTGATCTCGGAACGATTGCAGCTCGGACACGGGCCGAAAACATTTCCCCACCTGCGATAATCGTAATCGGATCGGTTGCGGGTTTTGCCTGAAGAAGGCTCGCTGAGTCACGTCGTGACAGGTAAGTTCCCTGGGGTGTCGAGCAAGGTTGCCGTGAGAACTCCGGTCTCCGCTTCCGCCTTTGGTCTGGCGATTGCGGTGCTATCCGGTCTACAACTCATGGTTGTTCTCGACGGTACGGTCGCGAACCTGGCGCTTGCCCGTCTGCAGACCGAACTTCACCTTTCGGACGCGAGCCGCAATGCGGTCGTCACGTCGTACGCGTTGGCGTTCGGTGGTCTGATGCTCCTGGGCGGTCGCCTCGGTGACTCGTTCGGTCGCAAGAAGATGTTCCTGCTCGGCGTCGGCATGTTCACCGGCGCTTCGCTGATGTGCGGTCTCGCGATCAACGACGTCATGTTGGTGGCCGCGCGGGCGTTGCAGGGGACCGGTGCCGCGATCGCGTCGCCGACCGCGTTTGCGCTGGTCGCAACAACATTCGCAGCGGGACCTGCACGAAATCAGGCGATTGCGATCTTCGCCGCGATGACGGGCGTCGGCTCGATCGCCGGTCTTGTCATCGGTGGTGCCTTGACCGAGGTCTCGTGGCGCTGGATCTTCCTCATCAACGTCCCGATCGGGGTGGTTGTGCTCCTCGGTGCCCGCGTGGCCTTGCAGGAGACTGCGCACCGGCGCCTGGCGCTCGATCTCCCCGGCGCTGTCCTCGCGACGGCGGGCTGTACGGCGATCGTCTACGGACTCAGTGCGGGGCCGGAGAAGGGCTGGGACAACCTCGTCGTCATCGGCGCACTGCTGGCCGGTGTCGCGATGATGTTGATCTTCCTCGTGGTCGAAGCCGAGGCCGAGAACCCGCTGCTTCCGTTCAAGCTGTTCCACGACAAGGACCGCGTCGCGACATTCGTGGCGATCTTCTTCGCCAGCGCGGTCATGTTCTGCATGGCGGTCTACGTCGCGTTGTTCGTGCAGGATGTGCTGCAGTTCAGCCCGCTGCACGCGGGTATCGCGTTCATGCCGTTCGCGTTCGGACTCGGGTCCGCAGCGTTCATCGCGTCCAAGCTCGCGATGCGCGTCGAAGCTCGATGGCTGGTCATCGTCGGTGGCGTCATCATGGTCATCGGCCTGATGTACGGCTCGACGCTCGACGGCTCCGCCACTTACTTCGGGAACTTGTTCGTCCCGGTTCTCGCGATCGGCTTCGGTGTCGGCCTCGCGGTCGTACCACTGCCGCTGTGTGCGATCGCGGGCGTCGGACCGCAGGAGATCGGTCCGCTGACGGCGATCACCCAGGTCGCGCAGACGCTCGGCGGTCCGCTCGCGCTGGCGTTCATCAGCGTCATGGCGTCCTCGCGCACGCTGTCACTCGGCGGTTCCATCGGACCGGCGCGGGAGATGACCGATTCACAGGTTGCGGCGCTGGGCGCCGGTTATGCCTTCGCCCTGGTCGGCTGCGCTGCGTGTGCTGGCATTGCGGCGATCGTCGCGTACTTCATCCGCTTCACGCCGAGCCAGGTCGCGCAGGCGCAGGCCGTGCAGGACGAAGTAGTCACTCACTAAGGACGGTGATCGGCGAAGAACTCGTCGATGTACCGCCACGTAGTCGTCGCAGCCTTCCCGCCGGTCAGCACACCGAGGTGGCCGCCGGGTGCCAGCGGAAGGCGAACGTCCGGGCTGTTCGGAAGCAGTTCACCCACGTGGTGGACGGCTGCCGGCGGTGCGATGACGTCGGAACTGCCCGCCACATTCATGACCGGAATCGTGATCTCCGACAGATCGACCACCTTGTTCGGACCCTGGATCTTGCCGGACGCGAGTTCGTTGCGCATCGCCAGACGCTGGTAGGCCTGCAGGGTCGCACGGCCCGGGTAGGCCAGCATGTTGTTCATCAGTTCATCGACGGCACCGATCTGCGCGAGGAACTCACGGTCGTCGCGCTTGCGCCACAGCGTCACTGGCTTCTTGAGGTACGTCGGCAGTGCCGTCGCCTTGAACGCCAGTTCGGTGACTTTGGCGGACGAGCCACCCATCACCTTGATCGCGCTTCCGACGATCGCTCCGCCGGTGTACTTGCCGATCGCCTGGAGCGGCCGCATCAGTGGGTTCTTGCTGAAGTCGAATGGGCTCGCCACCATCGCCAGCGCGTTGATCGGCAACTCCGGGTGCACGGCAACGACGCCGATGGAGATGAGGCCACCCATGCACCATCCGATGACGTTGACGGCCGCGCCGTTGTTGTCCTCGGAGACCCGGCGGACGGCTTCGGGCACCACCTTGTTGATGTAGTGCTCGACGCCGAGATTGCGGTCCTGCCAGGTCGGTGCGCCGTAGTCGATGAGATACGTCGGCACACCGTTTTCGACCAGATGCTCAGCGAGCGAGCAGCCTCGGCGCAGGTCGAAGCACTTGGCCTGCGAGCCCAATGGCGGCACCAGCAAGACCGGAAGGCCGGCGCGCTTCGGGCCAGGGATGTAGCGCTTGAGCGTCGCATTCGGCTTGTCGTACAGGATCTCGGACGGAGTGTCCGTCATGTCCGCGATACCGCGCTTGCTCAGGAAGTCCGTCAGGTTCGTGAGGGCTTCCCGACTGATCAAGGGTTGACCGCTCACTTGCGGCCGCCCAGCGTGCGGATGACCGGCATCGAGATCGAACGCGGGGTCATGCGACCCGCGATGGTTGCTGCCTTGACGACCAGACCAGGGACCACGCTGCTCTTTCCTTTCAGCATTCCGACGATGGCCTCTTCAGCGACCTGCTTGGGCGATACCTGCGCGGGACGGAAGACGAACGCTTGTGCCTCGGCGATCTCGGCCCATTCGGTCGGGACCGGTCCGGGACACAGCGAGGTGACGGACACTCCGGTCCCGTGAAGTTCGGCATTGATGGCCTGCGAGAACGAGTCGACGAACGCCTTGCTGGCGCCGTAGACCGCCATTGACGGCACCGGCTGCGCACCGGCGATCGAGGCGATGTTGAGCACGGCTCCGGCGCCGCGGGCGACCATGCCCGGAACGAGTGCGTGCGTGAGCTCCATGAGAGCGACGACGTTGACCTCGACCTCTTCGCGTTCGCGAGAAAGGGGGAGTTCGTGGAACACGCCCTTGGTGCCGAATCCGGCGCTGTTGACAAGGCCGACGATCGGCTGCCCGACGAGTGTTTCGATCAGCTTCTGGCGGTGTCCCGGGTTTCCGAGGTCGGCCGGCTGAACGGTCGCCGTGACGTTGTACTTCGACCCGACCTCGTTGGCGAGCTCCTCGAGGCGGTCAGCACGACGAGCCACGAGGATGAGGTTGTGTCCACGGCGTGCGAGACCGCGTGCGATCTCGGTGCCGATTCCGGACGATGCGCCGGTGACGACGACGAAGGTATTTGCTTGCGGCTTGGGGAGGCTCATGAGTGATGACTTTCTGACGTTGCCCGATCAACTGTGCCAGTAATACTGTCACAGTTGAGCTGGCTCACTAAAGGGCCAGAGCTATGACCTTCGTCGCACAATCGATGATGTCCTAGGACAGGTGCTCGCCGAAGAACCCGAAGATGCGCTGCCAAGCGTCCGCGACCGCCGCGTCGTCAGTGCCGTGGAAACCCATCACGACGTTGACCGGAAGGAACGGGCTCCGGGCCACGGCGGGCAAGTCGTTGAGGAAGCTGTGCCCGACCGTCGGGTACTCCTTGACGTCGTGCGGAACGCCGAGCTTCGTGAGGTGCTTCTCAAGGCGCTCTGCCGCACCCCACAGGTACCGGTCCTTGCCGCCGAAACTGCCGACCACAGGACAACTGCCTTCAAGTTTCTCGGCGTTGAACGGCACCTCGCCGTAGTTGACTGACGCTGCGTCGAAGTCGAGTTTGTGCGCGGATTGCATGGCGAAGTTTCCACCCATGCAGAACCCGATGATGCCGACCTTGCCGGTGCAGTCGGGCCGGGCCAGGAGAAGCTTGCGCGCATTGTCGATGTCGTCGAACGCCTGACCGCGACCGGCTTGGGACGCCGCGAAGGTTTTCACCACGCACAGTGGCTTCACACCGCGCGAATAGAGCGACGGCGCGATGGCGATATAGCCGTGCGCTGCCATGCGCTCGGCCTGTGCCTCGACGTCACCTTGGAAGCCGGTGGCGTCGTGAATGACGACCACACCGGGGAACGGGCCGGGCCCGTCCGGAACTGCAAGATAGGCAGGAAGGTCGAAGTCACCGGTTCGATAGCTGATGGTCGGCATGGTCCGAACGTACCCCGCCAAAGTATGCTGGCACGTCGTGATCACCCGACTGTCCCAGCTGTTTCTTCGCACCCTTCGTGACGACCCGGCGGACGCCGAAGTTCCGAGCCATAAGCTGCTGGTCCGGGCCGGTTATGTCCGTCGCATCGCGCCGGGCGTCTACTCCTGGCTGCCGCTGGGCTTGCGCGTTCTCCGCAAGATCGAGAACGTCGTGCGCGAGGAAATGGACGCGATCGGTGCCCAGGAGATCTCGCTGCCGGCCCTGCTTCCGCGCGAGCCCTACGAAGCGACAAACCGCTGGACCGAGTACGGCCCGGGGTTGTTCCGCCTCAAGGACCGCAAGGGCGTCGACATGCTGCTCGGTCCGACGCATGAAGAACTCTTCGCGCTGACGGTGAAGGGCGAGTACAGCTCGTACAAGGACCTGCCGGTTGTGCTGTACCAGATCCAGACCAAGTACCGCGACGAAGAGCGGCCGCGTGCGGGCATCCTGCGCGGTCGTGAGTTCGTCATGAAGGACTCGTACTCGTTCGATGTCTCGGACGAGGGCCTGCAGACGTCCTACGACGCACACCGTGCCGCCTACCAGCGAATCTTCGACCGTCTCGGCCTCAAGTACGTCATCGTCGCCGCGACATCGGGCGCCATGGGTGGGAGCGCCTCGGAGGAGTTCCTCGCGGAGAGTCCCGTCGGCGAAGACACGTTCGTCCGGTGCGTCGAGTCCGGCTACGCGGCCAACGTCGAAGCGGTCGTCACCGCAGCCCCGGACGAGAAGCCGATCGACGGACTTGCGGACGCCAAGATCTACGACACCCCGGGCACTGAGACGATCGCGACGCTGGTCGACTGGGCGAATGCCAACCTCGACCGTGAGGTGACGGCTGCCGACACGTTGAAGAACGTCATGGTCAAGGTCGTCCAGCCAAACGGCAAGACCGAGATCCTCGGCGTCGGCGTCCCGGGCGACCGCGAGGTCGACATGAAGCGCCTCGAAGCCTCGTTGGCGCCGGCCGGAATCGAGATGCTGACCGACGCCGACTTCGCCGCCAACCCGTTCCTCGTCAAGGGGTACATCGGTCCGAAGGCGCTGCAGTCCAACGAGATCCGCTACCTCGTCGACCCGCGCGTGGTCACCGGTACCGCCTGGATCACGGGCGCGGACGAAGCCGGCAAGCACTACGTCGGCCTCGTTGCGGGTCGCGACTTCACGCCGGACGGCACGATCGAGGCCGCGGAAGTGCGCGACGGTGACATGTCTCCGGACGGTGCCGGTCCGCTGGTCTCCGCGCGCGGCATCGAGATCGGGCACATCTTCCAGCTCGGCCGCAAGTACACCGATGCCTTCAGCGTCGACGTTCTCGGCGAGAACGGCAAGCCGATCCGCGTGACGATGGGTTCCTACGGTGTCGGCGTCTCGCGGCTCGTCGCCGTCATCGCCGAGCAGATGCACGACGCGATCGGGCTCCGCTGGCCGTCGGAAGTCTCGCCGTACGACGTGCACGTCGTCATCGCGAACAAGGACGAGGCGGCCCGCGAGGGTGGCGAGCGCCTGGCTGCCGAGTTGAACTCCGCCGGGTTCGACGTTCTCCTCGACGACCGCAAGTCGTCGCCGGGCGTGAAGTTCAAGGACGCCGAACTCCTGGGTGTTCCGCTCATCGTCGTGGTCGGCCGCGGTTGGGCTGAGGGCAAGGCCGAGATCCGCGACCGATTCACCGGCGAAAGCACCGAAGTGCCGGGTGACGAGGTCGTGGCCACGGTCGTGATGCGGCGCAACTAGCGCGCGGGCGACGCGCCTCGACGATTTCGCTTGCGCTCGTACATCGCGGTGTCGGCCGTCGACCAGGCGTGCTCCAGTCCGGCCATCAGCGTGCACTGCGCGTGCCCGACCGAGGCGGGAATCCCGGCCTGTTCGAGCGCGTTCGCGAGCCGCTCGGCCAGCGCGGCCCCGCTGGCCGAATCTGAGTCGAACGCGATCACGCCGAATTCGTCGCCACCCACCCGCGCGACCAAGTCGCACTCCCTGGCATTGGCGTGCAGAACCTGCCCGGCCCGACGGATGAAGTCGTCGCCGGCGGGGTGTCCGAGAGTGTCGTTGATGTGTTTGAGGCCGTCGAGGTCGATACAGATGACGGTGTGGGCCTCACCGAATCGGCGAGCGCGCGGTTGCTCCTGTGCGAGCATCTGGTCCCAGGCGTTGCGGTTGAGCAGGCCAGTCAAACTGTCCTTTTGCGCGCGAAGATTCGCGTGCTCGATGTCCCGCTCCAAACGCGTGCGTTCGAGGTCCGAGTCGAGAATCGTCGCGAGCAAGCGGGATAACAGCTCGATGAGCGGCCCGTGCCGTTCGAAGTCCGCGGGCAGTGTCGCCGGTCCAAAACCGCACATCGTTCCAAACAGTTGGCCCGAGGCCGTAACGAGGGGATACCCGACGTACGCGGCGATTGGTCTGCTTTCGGCTTCGGCGATCGCGCGGTAGGCCGGCACATTCTGAACATCGATGGCGATATGCGGTTGGCCGGCGACCATCTGGCGACACATCGTCTCTGTCCATGGCACTGAGTCCCCGGCAGACACCCCCAGGCTCACGTCCTCGACTGAGAGGTAGACCTGAGAGCCGTCGACCAACCGCGTGACTGTCCACACACCCATGGGGGCGGTGGTCCGGAGGAACGCAAGAATCTCGTGACTCGCCGAGTCGAATCGGTTGGGAATGGGCGCGTCGCCGATTTCGAGAACGTCCATGCGGGCAGATTACCTGCGCGGAGCCGCGGCTTACGGCACTCGGCGGACGGCACTCTGATCTCTGACGTCGCGAAGTTCTCGTCGCCAACCGCACGGGGCGTGTCGTTCAGACGGAGTAATTGAAAGTTGAACGCCGCGCGTTGAAAGTGGCAGATTTTCGCACGGCCGTACGATCCGCCGGTGCGTTTTCGACAGCTGGCAGCTGGTGTCGCGGTAGTTTCCCTTCTCTTTGCGGCACCGGGTTCTGCGGGGTCGGATCCGGCCACCACTGCGCCCGGCATCACCGGCACCGCGGAATACACGCCGGTGCCGGCGGCGACGTTCCAGTCCGTCGCCGAGGACGTCACCGTGACGATGGACGACGGCGTCGCATTGGCGGCGACGGTGACCTATCCGTCCCCGGACGGCAGTGCGCGAGCTCCCGGCAAGTTCCCGATCGTCATGTCGATCACCCCGTACGGGCGCAAAGGACTCTGCTTCTGCGGTGACGGCCCGTCCTGGGCCACCCGCGGTTTCGTGCACGTCGTCATCGATACGCGCGGAACCGGCGGCAGCGGCGGCAACCTCAACGAGAACTACTTCTCGCCGCGCGAGGCGCGGGACGGCAAGGCTCTGGTCGAGCACTTCGGTGGTGAGAGCTATTCGAATGGCAAGGTCGGAATGATCGGTGGCTCGTACGTCGGGATCACGCAGTACCTGACCGCCGAGCAGCAACCCAAGTACCTGGCCGCGATTGCTCCCGCGGTTGCGTTCGGAGACATGTACCGCGACGCGTTCACGCATGACGGCATTCCGAACCTGTTCTTCGACGTCCAGTACCTCGGTGTTCAGGGCGGACCCGGCTACATCGGGACCGACCTGCCGAACGTGAACCAGACGCTGGCCGCGAAGACGTCTCAGCTCCTCGGCACACCCGTGGCGGTGGCCTACCTGCAGCACCCCAACGACGACTCGTTCTACAAGGACCGCTCGCCGATCTACAACGCGGCGAATATCAAGGTTCCTGTTCTCGTCCTCGAAGGCTGGCGGGACGGATTCGTCCGCAGCGCGCTCGAGATGTATCAAAAGCTGGCGAAGCGTCCGGGGGTGGAGACGCGTCTGTACGTCGATCCGTGCACGCACAAGGGGTGTGGTGCGCCGTTCGCGCCCACGCTCAGTGCGCCCGGACTCGACGACAACTTCGCGATGCAGTTCGAGTTCATGAGCAAGTACCTCGCGGATGCGACGGTGGGTGAGCGGGCCAAGGTCCGTGCCTACATCCAGCCGGCGACCGGCCAGTACGTCCAGGCGCAGCAGTGGCCGCCGGCGGCCAGCAAGTTCACGAAGTACTACCTCAAGAGCGGCCAGCTCACCACGACGCCACCGTTGCTGCCGGGGCTCAAGACCTACCTGACGAATCCGGCGGCCGGCCTGACCATGCCGCTCGACGACTACGGCACCGTGGCCGCATCGCCGTACTTTCCGACAGATCAGCAGTTGGCCGCGCTCGACGGTGTCACCTGGCAGAGTCCCGCGCTGACTGCAGACAAGATCATCGCTGGACCGATCCAGATGAAACTCAACGCAGCGTCAACGGCGACCGACACCGACTGGATCGTGAAGGTGTCCGATGTAGGACCGGACGGAACGCAGTCGATCATCACGGAGGGCTACCTTCGTGCCGCACACCGTGAACTTGACACAACGCGCAGCCAAGAAGGCGCTCCGGTACATACCCACACCGCGCCCAAGGCGCTGGTGCCGGGCACGTTCTACAACTTCGACATCGCGATTTGGCCGACGGTGTACCAGCTGGCGAAGGGGCACAAGCTGCAGTTGCGCCTGACCAGCTACGACGTGCCGACCCACGCGCCCGGGTCGGTTGATCTCACCGCAGGAACGGTGGCGCTCACCTTGCCGGCGACGAACACCGTCACCGAGGGTGGCTCGAACGCATCGACGGTCATCGTGCCGTTCTACGGCTGAAAAGACGTCTGACAGCCGAGGAAACCCAGGCGGTTTCAAGCGGTCGCTGCAACTGGTTCGGTTGGATTGGACAGTAGTTGTTCGAGGGCCTCGGCTGGGGTTTTCCAGCTGAGGGTCTTTCGCGGTCGGCCGTTGAGCTCGGATGCGACGTTGTCGAGGATTCCCGGGCCGTGGAACGAGAGGTCCGTTCCTTTCGGGAAGTATTGGCGCAGAAGCCCGTTCGTGTTCTCGTTGCTGCCGCGCTGCCACGGTGAGTGCGGGTCGCAGAAGTAGATCGGCATGCCGATCGTGGCGGTGATTTTGGCGTGCAAGGCCATCTCT
>NZ_AQXZ01000018.1 GCF_000380645.1 Smaragdicoccus niigatensis DSM 44881 = NBRC 103563 | reverse complement strand
TCCTAATGGGAACAGATCAGCTGCGTGTCTAACGGTCCGATCCAGAACTGACTGACGCAGGCTGGTCACCGAACCGCTGGCTGGTGAGCACCCGTTCCTCCTGGAACGATATTCGATTTCTAGCGCTAGATCGTGCCCCAGCCAGCCGGTGAGGTTCCTGTAGCGCTACTGGGATGTCGTGCCATCACGAGCACTGATCCATTAGGTCGCCGCCAGGGTCCTCCAGGTTCACCACCCCCAACAAGGAGCAGACCATCAAGGGAGGTAGCCGATGATCTTCGTCGGCGACGACTGGGCCGAAGACCACCACGACATCCACATCATGAACGCCACCGGAACCCGCCTCGCGGCACGGCGACTGCCCGAAGGCCTGCCCGGCATCCGAACCCTGCACGAACTGATCGCCACCCACGCCACCGACCCGACACAGGTCGTGATCGGCATCGAAACCGACCGCGGCCTGTGGGTCAACGCGATGGTCGCCGCCGGGTATCAGGTGTACGCGATCAACC
The DNA here is from genome assembly GCF_000380645.1 of Smaragdicoccus niigatensis DSM 44881 = NBRC 103563. Classification (GTDB taxonomy): domain Bacteria; phylum Actinomycetota; class Actinomycetes; order Mycobacteriales; family Mycobacteriaceae; genus Smaragdicoccus; species Smaragdicoccus niigatensis. The sequence goes on along the minus strand of NZ_AQXZ01000018.1, from coordinate 1,017,200 downwards.
CCCTCGCCGCCGCCCGATACCGCGACCGGCACACCGTCTCCGGCGCTAAATCCGACGCCGGCGACGCAAAACTACTCGCTGACCTGGTCCGCACCGACCGACACAACCACCGCCCGATCGCCGGCGACAGCGCCGAAGCCGAAGCGATTAAGGTCCTCGCCCGCGCCCACCAGAACCTCATCTGGGCCCGAACCCGGCACGCCAACGCGCTGCGCTCAGCACTGCGCGAGTACTACCCCGCCGCCCTCGAGGCGTTCGACGACCTTACCGACCGGGACGCGCTAGCGATCCTGAGCCGTGCCCCAGCCCCTGATCTCGGTGCCCGGCTGTCAATCTCAGCGATCTCAGCGACCCTCAAACGCGCGGGGCGCCAACGTAATACCGATCAGCGCGCGCACGAGATACAGGCCGTACTGCGCACCGAACAGCTCACCACCGCCACCGCTGTCGTGGGCGCCTTCGCCGCCACTACCCGGTCCGCGACCGCGATCATCGGTGAACTCAACCGCCAGATCAGCGAACTCGAAACCACGCTGGCCACCCATTTTGAGAAACACCCGGACGCCGCGATCGTTCGTTCCCTGCCAGGACTTGGTACTGTCCTCGGCGCCCGGGTGCTCGGTGAATTCGGGGACGACCCCGAGCGGTACACCACCGCCAAGTCTCGCAAGAACTACGCCGGAACGTCACCACTGACGATCGCGTCGGGGCGAAAACGTGCGGTCCTTGCTCGTCATATCCGCAACAAACGGCTCTACGACGCGATCGACCTGTGGGCCTTCTGCGCCCTCACGAGAAGCACCGGCGTACGCACCTACTACGACCAGCGTCGCGCCGCCGGCGACCTGCACCATCAAGCCCTGCGCGCGGTCGGCAACCGGCTCGTCGGGATTCTGCACGGCTGCCTACGCCACAAAGCCCTTTATGACGAAGACACCGCCTGGAACCACCGACAAACAGGGCAAAACGAAAGACTTGCTCCAGTCGCTTGACAAGCTACGGACCTGGGATGTCTAGCTAGCGGGAGCTGTCGGCATCGCAGTTTCCAGCCCCGCGAGCGAATGCGGGATGACAAACCCATGAGGCAGCGGGGCCAACTCGTGGTCTTCGAACTCGTCTCCTCCGTCGTCGTTCCAGCACCACACCTTCAACGTGAACGGACTGCCCGGGCGAACGCGCATGAAATCATGCGCAGCCTGCGCGAGGCGGCGGGCGATCTCCGGAACTCCGACGGAGGGCCACAACATCTCCTGGACGGGGTTGTCTCGCCAGATGGGTTGGCTCGCGAACTCGGGGTGGTCCTTCGGCACGAACTTCGGGTTCATCCAGTCGTGCTCACACGCGCGCTGCCAGGCCGCCTCGGTGGTCGGCTCCTTGAACTCAATGAGCATCGACGGCGTGTAGTGAATGCCCTGGAAGTAGCGACCACGCGGGAAGTTGACGAGAAACGAACTGCCTTCGGGCCACACCGTCACGAATTCCGTGAGCATGGTGTGCATTGCCTGCTCCAGAGCGAGGTCCTCGCTGGCGCGCACGTCGACTGTGAGCGACCGCCAAAGCGGTGGGTGGCAGCCTGCCATCGTGGCGGTGAGCTCGTGGATTTCGATCGTCTTGTGGAGATCGGTCATGGATACCTCCTTGTGGTGCCTGAGCAGTGTAAATGCAGGGTCTGACAAGTTCGGTGCGCGTCCGGACCGTCTCTTATTTGGCTTCATTAACGGCCCGGACAGCTGGCCTGGCACACTGACCTTCATGCAGGCGACAAAGGTGCAGCTGAGTAAGAAGACCGACGCCCGCATTGGCGACCGGCTGTTTGCAGCGCTCCAACTCGCGCTGCCCACCCACCTGATGTCTCTGGTGGTGCACTGGTTCTTGCGATTGGAAATTCGCTGGCTCAAGAACCTCGTCATCGGCTGGATCATGCGTGCGTACGACATCCGGCTCGACGAATTCGTCGTCAGCGATCCGAAGCAGTTCCGGAGCTTCAACGACTTCTTCACGCGCGCGCTCAAACCGGGACAGCGGCCGATGCCCGAGGATGCGCACGCCACCGCTTGCCCGGTCGACGGCTTCATGTACCAGCACGGCAATATCGAGAGCGGCCGCATCTTCCAGGCGAAGGGTCAGTCCTTCGACCTGGTGGAACTCCTGGGTGGCGATGCGACGCGCGCAGAGGCCTTCCAGGGCGGACAATTCGCGACGATTTATCTCGCGCCCAAGAACTACCACCGCATCCACATGCCGCTCGACGGGCGCTTGCAGGAGATGGTCTACGTTCCGGGCCGGCTGTTCAGTGTGAATCCGGCGACGTCGCGCGCAATGCCCAATCTGTTCGCTCGCAATGAACGCGTGGCTGCCTTGTTCGAGACGGCAGTCGGGCCGATGGCCATGGTTCTCGTCGGGGCACTCTTCGTCGGCAGCATCGAAACGGTATGGGCCGGCGAGGTCACCCCGCCGAACCGATCAAAGGTCGAATCGACTCGTTACCCCGAGGGTGCGACGACCTTGCAGCGGGGTGAGGAGATGGGCCGTTTCAACATGGGATCGACCGTGATCCTGCTGTTCGGCCCGAATGCCGTGGACTGGGCCTCGTCGTTCGAAACCCATCAGCCGTTGCGCATGGGGGAGACGCTCGCGCTGCCGCGCTAAGCGCGGCTCCGACCTTGTCAGTGCCCACTCGTATCCTCCGGCGAGAAGGAGGCACGGATGGCTCAAAGCAAGCAAGGCGGCGGCACCGCGATCGCAGTGATCGGTGTGCTCGTCGTGATTGGGCTCGTAGTGAAGGTGGTGACCTTCATTGTCGAGCAATGGCGGGTCACGCTTCCGCTCGCAGTTCTCGCCGCGGGCCTGTGGTTCCTCGTCAAATGGCTCGTGAAGCGAAACAAATGGTTGATCGCGGAGCGAGAGCTCGAGGCACAGCGACAGGCTGCGCTTTCCGCACGCGCTGAGGCCCAGCACCAGGCGGCGATGAGTGGTTCTGACGCCGGAATCTATGGGGAGTTCCCGCCTGTCGACCTCAACAGCGAGGAACTGCGGCCGACGGCAGGTCGGGCGCTCGCCTATGTCTCGTCAGTCCCAAAGCCGCCTACCTGGGAGGGGAGCGTTGCAGCCGCCGCAGTACTGATCGGGGTCATCGGGCTCGCGGTGTCGGGCGGATTCCAGACGCACGAAGAGTCGGTGCCAGCATCAGCACTCTCAACGACGTCGAGTGCCGCATCCACCTACACGACCATGCAGTCCGTCGTCCCGACGAATGTCCAGGCGGCTGCGCCGACAACATCGCCTCCCACGGCCTCCCCGCGGACGTTAGTGCCGATGCCAGACGTCGCCTGTATGAATCTCCAAGCCGCGCAGGACCTGATCCAGGAGGCTGGCGTCTTCTACTCGCGAAGCCAAGACGCGACGGGGCAGGGGCGAATGCAGATCTATGACCGAAACTGGGTCGTCGTCAGGCAAGATCCTGAACCCGGTGCGCTGATTGGCGAGGGGGATGCGCTGTTATACGTCGTCAAGTATGGGGAGCCCGGCGACTGCTCATAAGCGCGGGTGAACGAGCAGACCGCGCACCCTCACACCTGCACGTAGTTCGCCGCCGAAATTGTCTTCTCGCCTGACCACCGGTACGCCGTCAGCCGCCCACCTCGCACCGCACTGAAGTCAACGCAGGCGGTGTAGGTGGTGTAGTCATGCCCAGGCTCGGGCGAGCCCTGACGCCAGTAGTGGCCGTAGAAGACGGGCACCTCGTCGGTATACGCGCCCGAGGCCGGCAACTCGATCTCCGGGAGCTCGGGGTACGGCTGGCCATCCTCGGTGTGGAAGTTTCCGCCCATTTCGGCAAGGCCGCGCAGCGTCGCCGGACCGTCATGCCACCAACGCAGGCGCGCTCGGCTGCGCACATGCCCGTCCTTGTCGACGTACGACGCCTGCCGGTGCCTGGCCAAGCTGATTTCGGGGCCTTTGAGGACGGTTTCCACCGTGGTGAACAGGGGATCGTCGGACCTTGACGCGCGAACGATCTGCTCGGCAGACGTGAACCGGCTGCCACCCAACTCCTGCTCGAGGTAGGAGATTGAGTCCGGGTCCCAGCACGCGTGCACGACTCTCAAGTCGCCGAGGTCGAGCCACAGCGGGATCGTCATGAACCAATCGACGTAGTACTCACGCTCGTCAGGAGTCAGCTGAGTAAGGAAGGCATGATGCTGGCGCCCGTTGGCAGCGGTGTGCCGACGCAGGTACTCACCGGGGTTGTCCGGGTCCGGGGTTGCGTAGGCGATCGCATTGAATTCGTGGTTGCCCATCGCGATGAGAGCAGTCCCCGCGTCGACCATGCCTTTCACGATCTCGAGCGCGCGCGCATGCTCGGAACCGCGGTCGATCAGATCGCCCACGAAGATCGCTTTGCGCGTCGGATGCGCGTACGCGCCGTCCTCCACGTAGCCGAGTTTGGTCAGCAGGTCTTCCAAGGCTGATGCGCAGCCATGGACGTCGCCGATGATGTCGTAGCCGTTGAGGTCTATGTCGTTCTCCTTCGATTTGTAGAAGCCTCTCACCAGCCCGGGTAGCGGTCGAAGTCGAGCGCCTCCGGGCCGTGCAGAAATGACGCAATGAAGTCGTCGACGAGCTCGAGAATCGTGCCTCGTCCCTCGACCCGGGCAGCCAACTCCGTTGGCAGAGCCTCGACGCCGTGCAGTGCACCGAGGATGTTGCCGCAGATCGAGCCGGTCGAGTCGCTGTCGCCGGAATGCGACACCGCAAAGCTGAGCCCGTCGAGAACCTGGTCGTGCGAAGGGAAGCACAGCGCTGCGTACACCGCGATCGCAAGCGCCTCTTCGGCGTAGAAGCCACCCCCGAGAGATTCGAGGCGCTCGACGGATGGGCCGGCCCCTGCCAATGCGCGAGCGTCGAGGAGCGCTCGAATCGTCTGCTCAGCGTCCGGCCGTCCCTGCAACTTCGACAATGCGAAGTCGACCGCGGGTTCGAGGCGGCCGCCGGCCACGATGTGCTGAATGATCGCGGCAAGCGCAGCGGCGGCAAGTTGTCCGGTCGGGTGGCCATGCGTGTAGCTCGCGCAGGTTGCGGCTGACTCGAACGGCCAGTCTTCGTTGACGTTCTCTTCGATGACCCGCGGTGGCACGAGGCCGAACGGCGCACTCCGCATGACCCCGCCGCAACCCCGCTTGTTGTTCTCGGCCGGCATTCCGAAACCCTTGCCTTTGCTGGCCTGGAGGGCGCTCAGGCATGCGCCGCCGGGGGAGCGCTGCACATACAGCCACTGCTGAGCCGCAAGCCAGCCGTCCCGTTCGCCGCTCGGCTCGCGCAGCTCCTGCGTGTCGAGCCAGCGCTGGTAGGCGTGGTGGATGACGCCCAGGGTGAAGCCGATGCCTCGTTCGGTGCGGACGTGGGCGCGAATCATCCCCTCGAGCGTGAACATCGTCATCTGCGTGTCGTCGGTGATCTCGCCGATCGCCGACGCGAACGTCCGAACGCCGCGCGGATGGTCTCGGTGGATTCGCTCAGAGCTGGCGAACTCCACCGGATTCCCGAGCGCGTCGCCGATGGCCCCGCCCAGGATGGAACCGCGAACGCGGGAGCTGTAGATAGCGAGGTCAGTGTGTGTCTGCGTCAAGGCAGCCTCCCAAATGTCACTTAGCGCAAAACTGCGCTTACAAATCCAACCATAGCGCATACTTGCGCTTACTATCAAGTGGTGACCTCCTACGTGGACCGACAGGGCAAGCGACTCGACGAATATCCACGACCTTCAGTTGCCGTCGACATCGCCGTGTTGACCGTCGATGCGGGATGTCTAAGTGTGGTCGTCGTTTCGTCACGTCACGGAGATGGCTTGCCAGGCACCTTCATTCATCAGGGCGAGACGCTGGCGGTGGCGGCGGGCCGCGCTCTGGCTGAGAAGGCCGGAATCTCCGGGCTCGACTTCCATCAGCTCGCGGTGTTCGACGAGCCGGATCGTGACCCGCGCGGCTGGGTGCTCTCGGTGGCACACAGTGCTGTCGTTCGTCGCGACCGATTGCCTGACGATGTTCAGCTGCGGCCCGCGCGAAGCTCCCGGTCGCTCGTGTTCGACCACGATGCGATCGTCGGTCTTGCGGTTGCCGACCTGGAACAACGGTACGAAGAACAGCTTGATCCCGGGCATCTCCTAGATGCGGAGTTCACCTTGCTCGACCTGCGGCGACTGTACGAGACGATCTACGGCTTCGAGATCGAGAAGGACACCTTCCGGCGACGGGTGATCGGGTCACTCGTCGAGACGGGCCGAACGACGACCGCCGGAGGTGGACGGCCGGCGCAGCTTTTCGGTCGCCGCCGCGACGTCAAAATGAACGCGCACGCCAGACTGCAGCATCTGGCGGCGAAGGGACGCTGACTACTGCGGGCCACCGATCGGGCCGAGCGTGAGCGCCTGGCGGCGTTGGTGCACCGTCAGATAGCGCATCCCGTGCGGACCCGCCGCGAATCCGCGACGCGACTGTCGTGGAAGCAGGAGAAGATCGCCGGCCGATACGGCCGCCGATCCGCTGTCGGTGATGAGGAAGCCGGATCCGTCCAGGATCTGAAGGAGGACATCTACTTCGGCCCCGACGTGGACGCCGATCTCGGCGTCCGGCGCGAGTTGCACGATGTTGGCGTCGAGATCGCGCTCTGGGTCGGTGAGTTTCCATTGCACACCGGGTGCACCTGTGGAGTCCGTCGTGCTGACGAGCGAGGTCGGTTGACGCGTCATTCCAGACACCCTAGGCCCTCGGGGAAAAGAGAAAATGCAGCCGGTGTGGCCTGCCTAACAACAAAATTGCTGGATAAACCGGGAGTGTCGCCGTACCCGGGTAGCAACTCTGCAGGATTCCTCGCCTAGTATCTGTGAGGACACAGGTGACAGACCTGGGCCGTGATCGCGCCGCAAGGCGTGCAATATGGGTCCGGCCGAACAGAAGACACGAGACGGAGGAACTGTGGCTCTTCCCAAGTTGACCGATGAGCAGCGCGCCGCTGCGCTCGAGAAGGCGGCAGCTGCACGCCGGGCGCGGGCCGAGCTCAAGGAGAAGCTCAAGAAGGGCGTCACCGACCTGAAGAAGGTCCTCGACGACGCTGACACTGACGAGATCCTGGGCAAGATGAAGGTCTCTGCCCTGCTCGAGGCTCTGCCGAAGGTTGGCAAGGTCAAGGCACAAGAGATCATGAACGAACTGGAGATCGCTCCGACCCGCCGTCTGCGTGGGCTGGGCGAGCGTCAGCGGAAGAACCTGCTTGCACGGTTTGACTTCTCCGACAAGTAGTTCCACATCGGGCAGTGGACGGGGCCGACTGGTTGTACTGGTCGGCCCCTCTGCCGTCGGTAAGTCGACGGTCGTCCGTCGTCTGAAGGAACAACTACCCGAATTGGTGTTCAGCGTTTCCGCCACGACGCGCGCGCCGCGGCCTGGCGAAGTCGAGGGACGCGACTATTACTTCGTGACCGACGCCGAATTCGATCGCATGATCGACACCGGTGACATGCTCGAATGGGCCACGATTCACGGCTTGCAGCGGTCCGGCACTCCCGCCGCCCCGGTTCGGGCGGCACTGGAGGCTGGTCATCCGGTTCTCGTCGAGGTTGACCTGCAGGGTGCAAGACTGGTGAGAGCCGCAATGCCGGAAGCGATTTCGGTGTTCATCGCGCCGCCGAGCTGGGACGAGCTAGTGGCCCGGCTGCGCGGCCGGGGGACCGAGTCGCCGGAGGCGGTCGCACGTCGCCTCGAGACGGCTCGAACCGAACTTGCGGCGCAAGATGAGTTCGACGTTGTCCTCGTCAACGACGCGGTGCAGCGGGTGTGCGATGAATTGGTAAGCTTGATGGTTGGGGCATATTCTGACCCGACTCAAACTTCAGCAAATACAGGAGAACGCGAGTGAGCGCTCAGCCCCAGTACGACACGCCGATCGGTATTACCAACCCGCCGATCGACGAGTTGCTCGAGCGTACGTCGTCGAAGTACGCGCTGGTCATCTACGCAGCCAAGCGTGCTCGCCAGATCAACGACTACTACAACCAGCTCGGTGACGGCATCCTCGAGTTCGTCGGTCCGCTCGTCGAGCCGGGTCTCCAGGAGAAGCCGCTGTCGATCGCCTTGCGCGAGATCCACGAGGACCTTCTCGAGCACACCGAAGGCGAGTAAGACCTTCACTCCCGCACAACGAGGTAGGAGAACGGCTTGACCCGGTCCGCGCGAATCGTTGTTGGTGTTTCGGGCGGCATCGCCGCCTATAAGAGTTGTGCGCTCATTCGGTCCTTCACCGAGAGTGGACATCAGGTTCGGGTCATCCCGACACCCTCGGCGCTGGAGTTCGTCGGCCGTGCGACCTTCGAAGCCTTGTCCGGCAACCCGGTGCACACCGGCGTCTTCAACGACGTGCCGGAGGTGCCGCACGTGCGGTTGGGTCAGGAAGCTGACCTGGTCGTCGTCGCACCTGCCACGGCTGACCTCATGGCGCGGGCGACTTCCGGACGCGCCGACGATCTGCTGACCGCCACCCTTCTGACCGCGCGATGTCCCATTCTGTTCGCGCCGGCGATGCACACCGAGATGTGGGAACACCCGGCCACGGTCGCGAACGTCAAGACCCTGCGCGATCGGGGCGTCACCGTTCTCGAACCATCGGCGGGTCGCCTCACCGGCAAAGACACCGGTCCGGGCCGACTGCCTGAACCGGAAGAGATCTTCGCGTTCGGGTCTCTGCTCCTCGAGCGTTCCGACGCCGTTCCGCGTGACCTCGAAGGAAAGCGGATCGTCGTATCGGCCGGCGGAACGCGTGAAGCTGTCGATCCCGTTCGATTCCTGGGTAACCGCAGCTCCGGCAAGCAGGGCTACGCCATCGCACGGCTCGCCGCTCAGCGAGGTGCTCGCGTCACGCTCATTTCCGGCATCACGTCGGGTCTGCCGATCCCGGCGGCCGTCGATGTCGAGCATGTCCAGAGCGCCGCGCAGATGAAGCAGGCCGTATTCAAGCACTCCATCGACGTGGACGCGGTCATCATGGCTGCGGCCGTTGCGGACTTCCGGCCAGCCGAGGTCGCCGTGGCGAAGATCAAGAAGGGTGCGGACGAGCCCGAGTCGATTCCGCTTGTTCGCAACGACGACATCCTCAAGGGGCTCGTCCAGGCGCGGACTTCCGGTGAGTTGCCGGGCGAGACAGTCATTGTCGGTTTCGCGGCCGAAACCGGAGACGAGAACGGCAGCGTCCTCGACCACGCCCGTGACAAGCTGTCCCGCAAGGGTTGCGACCTGCTGGTCGTCAACGCGGTCGGCGACGGTAAGGCCTTCGAAGTCGACCACAACGACGGGTGGATTCTTTCCAATTCAGGCGGAGAATCGGCACTGGAGCACGGCTCGAAAGCGTTGATGGCAAGTCGGATTCTCGATGAACTCGGGCAGTTGCTGCGGCGATGAGAATCGTCGCCTACTCTGTGCCTGACGTCGTGTCGACTAGGCCTTATTACTACGAACGAAGGACAAGGGAGATCAAGTGAGCGGTCGTCTTTTCACCAGTGAGTCCGTCACCGAGGGGCACCCGGACAAGATCTGTGACGCGATCAGCGACTCGATCCTCGACGCGATGCTCGCCTCGGACCCGAACGCGCGCGTCGCTGTCGAGACCCTCGTGACCACCGGACAGGTTCACGTCGCTGGCGAGGTCACCACCTCGGCCTACGTCGACATCCCGAAGATCGTGCGCGAGAAGGTACTTGAGATCGGCTACGACTCGTCGTCGAAGGGCTTCGACGGCAACTCGTGCGGCGTCAACATCGCCATCGGTGCGCAGTCGCCGGACATCGCCCAGGGTGTCGACAAGTCGCACGAAGCGCGCGTGGAGTCCGCGGAGGACGCCATCGCTGCCCAGGGTGCCGGCGACCAAGGCCTGATGTTCGGTTACGCGACCATCGAGACCCCGGAGCTCATGCCGCTGCCGATCGCGCTCGCGCACCGGCTGTCGCGCCGCCTGACCGAGGTCCGCAAGACCGGCATCCTGCCGTACCTGCGTCCCGACGGAAAGACCCAGGTCACCATCGAGTACCAGGACGACAAGCCGGTTCGCCTCGACACCGTCGTGCTGTCGACGCAGCACGCCGAGGACATCGACCTCGACAACATGCTGACGCCGGACATCAAGACGCAGGTTGTCGATTACGTTCTCGCCGAGCTCGGGCTCGAAAGCCTGGACACCTCGAACTACAACCTCTACGTCAACCCGACCGGCCGCTTCGTTCTCGGCGGTCCGATGGGCGACGCCGGCCTGACCGGCCGCAAGATCATCGTCGACACCTACGGCGGCATGGCCCGTCACGGTGGTGGCGCCTTCTCCGGTAAGGACCCGTCGAAGGTCGACCGCTCGGCTGCATACGCGATGCGTTGGGTCGCGAAGAACGCGGTCGCCGCCGGTCTTGCAGACCGCATCGAGGTCCAGGTCGCGTACGCGATCGGTAAGGCCGCTCCCGTCGGGCTGTTCGTCGAGACGTTTGGAACCGAGAAGGTTCCGACCGACAAGATCATCGAGGCGATCAACGCGGTGTTCGACCTGCGTCCGGGCGCGATCATCCGTGACCTCGACCTCAAGCGTCCGATCTACGCGCAGACCGCTGCGTACGGCCACTTCGGTCGCACCGATGTCGACCTCCCGTGGGAGAACACGGACTGGGCGGAGAAGCTGCGCTCCGCAGCCGGCCTCTGAGCAGCGAAGATGTGACGAAAGCAGCGGTCGGAATCGCAAGAATCCTTCCGCTGCTTTCGCTTTCTCACCTCGACCGCGCGTTTGACTACGTGGTCGCGCCGGAGCAGGATGCCGAGGCTCAGCCCGGTGTTCGGGTTCGGGTGCGGTTCGCGGGTCGGCTCGTCGACGGCTATGTGCTTGAACGTGTCGAAGAGTCGACGCACAAGGGAAAGCTCGGCCGGATCGATCGGGTCGTTTCGCCCGAGGTCGTGCTGCCGCCGGCGACTCTGGAATTGGTGTCGGCGGTTGCCAAACGGTATGCCGGGACCCGGGCGGACGTACTTCGGCTTGCGATTCCACCGCGTCACGCGCGGGTTGAGGCCGAAACCTTCGACGCGCCAGCGGCGTTCGACGGTCCGGCGATCGATGGCAGTGGCTGGTCGAAATACGTGCGCGGTCCGGCCTTCGTCGACGCGTTGCAGGCCGGGCGTGCACCCCGTGCCGCCTGGCAGGCAGTGCCCGGCGAGGATTGGCCGCAGCGGATCGCGGAACTCGCGGCGACGGTTGCGGCCGCCGGAAAATGCACAGTTGTCGTCGTTCCGGACCAGCGGGACCTCGTTCGTGTTCGGGACGCCTGCTCGGCCGTTCTCGGTGCCGAACATGTCGTCGGACTGAGCGCAGAGCTGGGCCCGGCGAAGCGCTATCGTGCCTGGTTATCAGCGGTACGGGGGAGCGCGAGCGTGGTTGTGGGCACGCGAAGTGCCTCCTTTACACCGGTTCGGGAACTGGGACTCATCGTCATCTGGGACGACGGCGATGACAACCACGCCGATCAACGCGCGCCCTATCCGCATGCTCGGGAAGTCGCGCTGCTGCGGGCACACCAACGATCGTGTGCGTTCGTCGCTGCGGGGTTCGCTCGGACTGCAGAAGTGCAATCGCTTGTCCAGACCGGGTGGGCGCACGATCTCGTGGCCGAGCGCGCCGTCCTCCGCGAGTACATGCCGAAGATCTCAGCCCCGGGCGACAGCGACAAGGCGCTTGAACGCGATCCTTTGGCCCGGGCCATCCGGGTCCCCGCGGTGGCGTTCGAAACCGCGCGCAACACGCTAGCGGCCAACGAACCGGTTCTCATTCAGGTTCCGCGACGCGGCTACGTACCCACTCTCGCGTGCACGAAGTGCCGGACTCCAGCGCGATGCCGTCGGTGCAACGGCCCGTTGTCGCAGGCTGGCGGGGGGAGCCTTGAGTGCCGTTGGTGCGGTGTCGGCGACGCCGGATACCGCTGCCCGACGTGTGGCTCCCAGTCGTTGCGAGCAGTCGTGATCGGCGCCGAACGGACGGCAGAGGAGTTCGGCCGCGCCTTCCCTGGAGCTGTGGTGAACAATTCGGCAGGTAGTGAGGTGCTGTCGAGCGTCAAGGGCGGCAAGCGGCTGGTCGTCGCGACGATCGGCGCAGAGCCACCGGCCGAGGGCGGCTACGGAGCAGCACTTCTGCTCGACGGGTGGACGCTGCTTGCGCGGCCGGACTTGCGAGCCACTGAGGAAGCGCTCAGACGCTGGATGAACGCGGCGGCGCTCGTGAAGCCGGGCGGGCGGGTCATCATCGTGGCGGATCCTGCCGCACCAACCGTTCAGGCGTTGATCCGGTGGGACCCGGTCGGGCATGCGGTCAGCCAGCTCGACGAGCGCACCGAGGTGCGGTTCCCGCCAGCGGCCCGCATGGGCTCGGTGTCAGGATCCGCTGCGGCGATCGCTTCGTTCGTGGAGACAGCAAAGCTGCCCGATGTGGTCGAGGTCCTCGGACCAGTCCCCATCAACGGTGGAGAAGAGCGGTTGCTGCTGCGCGTTCCGCGGAACGCGGGAACGGCCCTGTCGAAGGCTCTTGCCGACGCACAGGCGATCCGAAGTGCGAAGAAGGATGCGGAGTCGGTTCGGGTTCAGGTCGATCCGGTGGATATCGGCTAGCGCCCGACTTCCCGTCTCCTCCTCTGCTCCGCCGGATCGGGATAGGGCACCGCGGCGATGAGTCGCCTCGTGTATTCGACCTGCGGATCGTGCACGATCTCATCCCGAGTACCGAGTTCGACGATCTTGCCCAGGTTCATCACGGCAATGCGGTCGGCCAGCATCTCCACGACGGCGAGATCGTGGCTGATGAACAGGCACGCGAAACCGTGTTCGCGTTGGAGGTCCTGGAAAAGGTCCAGCACCTTGGCCTGCACAGATACGTCAAGCGCCGACGTCGGTTCGTCGGCCACGAGAAGACGCGGTTCGAGCGCCAGCGCGCGTGCGATTCCGACCCGCTGGCACTGTCCGCCGGACAGTTCGTGCGGGTAGCGATTCCGGAAATCGCGCTGCAGTTGCACGCTGTCGAGCAACGCCTCGACCCGCAGCGCGAGCTGCCGCCCACGAAGCTTCCGATGCAGGTAGAGCGGCTCGCCGATCGACTCACCAACGGGAATCCGTGGATTGAGCGAGGAGCCGGGGTCCTGGAAAACGATCCCGATCTGGTCGCGCAAGCGCCGGAGCGAGTTCGCGTTATTCATGTCGACGCCGGCCACCTCAAGCCGACCTTCGGTGACGGGCAGAAGTCCCACGACCGCGCGACCGACGGTGGTTTTGCCCGATCCGGACTCGCCGACGAGACCCAGCACTTCACCTTCGCCGAGAGTGAAGCTGACGCCGTCGACGGCTCGGAAGGCCGGCTGACTCTTCCGCTTCGGATATTCGAGGACGAGGTTCTCGGCCACCAGAACTGGGTTTCGCATCGGCGGTGCGGAGCGAGCGGAAACCGTCCCGAAGTGCGGCACCGCCGCCAGCAGTTTCCGCGTGTACTCATGCTCTGGGTTCTTGAAAATCGAGGTAGCCGTGCCAGACTCGACGATCTGCCCGTCCTTCATGACCACGATTCGATCCGCGATATCGGCGACGACGCCCATGTCATGGGTGATCAGGATGATTCCTGCGGATATTCGTGCCCGGAGGTCGTGAAGCAGCTTGAGAATCTCGGCTTGGACGGTGACGTCGAGCGCGGTGGTCGGCTCGTCGGCGATGAGAAGGCTTGGCTCGCACGCGAGGGCCTGGGCGATCATCGCGCGCTGGCGTTGCCCTCCGGACAATTGGTGTGGGAAAGCATGGAAGCGACGTTCGGGCTCGCGGATTTCGACGAGTCTCAAGAGGTCGACGGCTCGATCGTGTGCCTGTTTAGGAGACAGCGTGAAGTGCGACTGGAGCGTCTCGACGATCTGAAACCCGATCGTGTAAACGGGATTCAACGACGTCCCCGGATCTTGGAAGATGACCGCGACCTCCTTGCCGCGGACCGCCCGCAGGGATGCGCCCCGAAGTCCGATGAGATCTTTGCCGTTGAGTTCTGCGCTGCCGCGGACTCGCGCGTTGCGGGGTACGAGGCCCACGAGCGACATCGCGGATTGCGTTTTGCCCGCACCGGATTCACCGACAATGGCGAGCACCTCACCCCGATTCACGGTGTAGCTGAGGCCGACTGCGGCCGGTGTCCAGGTGCCGTCCACATAGAACTCGACGTCGAGGTTCTCGACTTTCAACAAGGTCATCGAATGAACCTCCAGCGGGCGGAGGGCAATCGCTGCTGACGAGGATCGAACGCATCGCGAAGACCGTCGCCGACGAAGTTGACCGACAGCGCCAGCACGATGATGAAGAACCCGGGCCACCAGAACAGCCACGGTCGAGTCGAGAACGCTGCCTGGTAGTCGGAGATCATCTTGCCGAGCGAGATGTCCGGGGATGAGATTCCGAATCCGAGGAAGCTCAAGCCGGTCTCCAGCAGCACCGCGGCCGCCATGAGCAGCGTCGTGTTGACGATGATCACGCCCATCGCATTCGGCAGGAGATGCTTGCGGATGATCCGGAACCCACTCGCTCCGGCCACGCGGGCGGCGTCGACGAACTCTCGTTCGCGAAGCGTCAGGAACTCACCGCGGACCAGTCTGGCGAGTGTTGTCCAGAAGATGAGGCCCAACGCGACGGCCAATGCGGTGGGACCGTTGGATTGGACGAGTTTGCCCAGCACCGCCCCGATGACGATCACCGGAAACGTGATGACGAGGTCCGTGAGCCGCATTAGCGCGTGGTCGACCCAGCCGCGGTAGTAGCCGGCGATCGCCCCGACCGTGATGCCCATCAGACACGCGACGACGCTGAGGACGACCATCACGTAGATCGAGGTCTGAACGCCTTTCATGGTCAGCGCGAAAACGTCATGGCCGACGACGTCTTGCCCGAACGGATGGTCGCGGGTGGGGTGGCCACCGTTTTCGATCGGTAGGAGCGCGGTGTGGTCGTACTTCCACCAGCCCGGGATGTGCCAGCCGGCGACGCGCACGCCGACCGACGAATAGCTCACGATGACGATGAGTAGAAGGATGGCCAGCCCAACCATTGCGGCTCTATGCCGAATGAATCGGTGGAAGACCAGTTGCCCTTCGGATTGTGGCTTCATGCATTCACCCGAATTCGAGGATCGAGCACGGCATAGAGCAGATCGGCGACGATGTTCGCGACGACGGCAAGAACTCCGACGATGAGGACGTACGCCATCACGGTGTCCTGGATGTTGTTGCGCAGGGCGTCGACGAACAGACGGCCCATTCCGTACCAGCCGAAGATCGTCTCGGTGAAGATCGCGCCGCCGATGACGGTGATGATGTCGACCGGAACGATCGAGGCGAGCGGAAGCAGCGCGTTCCGAAGTGCGTGTCGCATGACGACGGTCCGTTCGGTGAGTCCCTTGGCTCGGGCCGTACGGATGTAGTCCTGGTTCATGACCTCGAGCATCGAAGCGCGCGTGTACCGCGTGTAGGCCGCGAACTGAATGAGCACGAGCGTGATCGTCGGCAGCAGCAGGTGAGTGAGGGTGTCCAGCGTGTGGATCCAGAAACTGCCGGTCAGGTTCGGGGTATGCGATCCCAGAGTCGCGATCGGCCGGCCCTTGATCTGCGGATTGTGGACGTAGGCGTACCACGATTGCATCAGGCGGTCGACGAAGAGGAACACCGCGACGACGAAGGCCGTGAGTGCCGCGGAGCGAGCCGAGCGAGCCGGGTCCGGGCCGCGCCAGGCCAGGCCAACACAAACGCCGACGACAACCGCGAATACGGCGAGACCCAGGATGAGCGGCCACGAAATGTCAACGGAATTCCAGAAGGCGAGCATCGGGTAGTAGAGCGCGATGCCGATGACCGCGACGCTCACCGAGGAGTACAGGGCCCGCCGGTTGCGAAGGCCGGTGCTGAGTGCGGTGATGCCGAACGCCGCACCCAACGCAGCCAGCGACACCACGAGCAGATCCAACGGGCCACCGCGACTCGGCCGCTCGAAGACATCTCGCGCGTTGGCGTACAGGCAGAGAACGACCACCAGGACTAGCGCGATGCCGCCGGTCCGAAATCGTCGGCTGGCTGGACCGCCGAGCGCAGCGCTCACGACCAATGCGACCGTCACCCCGGCGCCTCCGATCACCCAGACCGAGATGTGGGGATCGGCGAGAAAGTCATTGAAGTCGATTGCGAGGTAGTACTTGGCCAACACCGCGACCCAGAAGGTTGGAAGGGAGAACAGCAGGAACGAGACGAAAGTGATCGAGTAGTCGAAACCCGAGTACTGGCGAAGTGCGCTGACCAGTCCGACCGCGATACCGAACACGATCGCCAACGCCGTTGCCGCGAGCACCAGTTCGAGCGTGGTCGCGATTGCGCCGGAGAGTTGTTCGGTGACTTGCTGGTTCTTGTCCCAGTCGACGCCGAGATTGCATCGCCCGTAGAGACATCCGGCAGCGCCCTGGAGCCAGTCCCAGTACCGCGTGATGACGGGCTCGTTCAGGTGCAGTCGCGCGGTCAGAGCGTCGATCTGCTGCTGCTTGTTCGGAGCGGTGCTGCCCTGGAACTTCTGCAGTGGGTTGATCGCCGCAGCCACGAGGTAATACATGATCAGGGACGAGATGAGAACCACGAGCGCCGACGTGATGAGGCGCTTGGCGAGGAAGGTGATCATCTTCGGGTCCCCGGCTTCGTTGTCAGGGGATGGTCCAGTTCCAGAAGCCGTAGAAAATGGTCGGTGCCAGGACTGCCGGGTCGACGTTCTCGACCCGATCCTTCTTTCGGATCGTCACTGCGGGGTACTGGTAGATGGTCAGGCTGGTCGCGTCCTCGAACAGCAAGGTGTCGATCTTCTTTCCCAGCGCGACCTGGCCGTTGCCATCGGTCGTGCGACCCATCTCGGAGAACAGCCGGTCGACCTCCGGGTTGGAGTAGCCCTGGAAGTTGTTGCCGCCCTGCGAGGAATAGGTCGCAGCTGCCTCGGCCAGCGCCGTCGAACTCGACTGCCACGAGAAGAGCACCACGTCATAAGTGCCGTCTCCGAGCTTCTCGCTCCAGTCCGCGCTGCGTGCGTTGATCAGATGGAAGCCCGCGTCAGCGAGCGTCTGTTCATAGATGAGGTACGCCGCTTCGGCCCGTGGGCTGTCCTTGGCGTACATCACGCGGACGTCGATGGGCGTCGATACACCTGCCTTCTGCAGCAGGGCGCGCGAGGCTTTCGGGTCCGCGTTCGCGTAAGCGGAGCTGCCGTTCACCCGCACCGCGTCGGCGTAGGCCGGAACGTCAGGGGGGAACAGGAACGAATTGCGGACCGAGGCATTGGGTAGGACGGGTTTGACCAGCTTGTCGACGATCTCCTGCCGAGGGAAGCTGTGCAGGAAAGCTTGTCGGACGAGCTTGGCCTTATCGGCATCGCCGCCGTACGTTGCCGGATCGAACGGGCCCTTGTTGTTGACCACGAGATCGATGTGCGTGTAGGAACTCTGGGTTCCCGTTCGGACCTCGACCCCGCTGAGGCGCTTCGCGGCGTTCACGAGGTCCTCGGTTGCGGGCACGGAGATCAGGTCGAGCTCCCCGTTCTGCAGAGCCTGAACCTGTGCCATCGGGTCTGGGTTGAATCGAACGGTCAACGTGTCGACTTTCGGTTCCCGCATCCCGTGGTAGTTCGGGTTCTTCGTCAGCGTGGCGTACTGGTTTTCGACGAGATTCGTCAGCAGGTAGGCGCCGTTCGACAGGTAGAGCGACGAGTCTTTCGGAAGCGATGTGAAGTTGAAGCCGGAGTTCCAGAAGTTGGCGATCTTCTGCAGGGCTGTCTTGTCCCGGTCCTGAATCGCCATGATGAGAGCGGACTTTGCCTGTCGGGCGTCGGTCAGGCCGAGCGCATGCATGGCGGTGACATGAGCTGGAATGATCTCGCCGATCGTCGACATGTCGAGTTCCCAATCGGCCCAGGGCTGGTCGTAGGACAGCGTGAGCGACTTGTCGTTGTCGGAGATCTCCGGAGTGGCGGTGACGAGCGAAAGTCCTTGTCCGGGTACGTATGCGGCGGCATCGAAGAAGACTTCGGAAGCGGTGTTGTCCGGCTGGCCGGTCGCCTTGTCGCGGTGCACCTGGTCGGCGGCGACGGTATTCAATCGGCCACTGATGGCGCCCCATTCGAGGAGGAGATCCGCGGCGTCCACCGGAGTTCCGTCCGACCACTTCGTCGCGTCGTTGACGGTGTACTTCACGACCAGGGGGTTGTCGCTGACCTTGCGATACGTGCCGAAGGTTTCGTCCTTCGCAAGTTTCGAATCCGCCGTGTAGTAGTTGAAGCTCCCATTCATCAGGTACTGAATGTTCGCGTTCACGACGTTGTTGCCGTTGGTGGTGTTGGCGTTGTACGCGTAGAAGGCCTCTTCCCACGCGGTTGCCAGTGACGATTTCCCGCTGCCCCGAGCGTCGTCGTCGGGATTGGAAATCGAGCAGGCGGAGATCGCAAGGATCAGGCAGAGAATGACCACAAAACGACCGCGCATTGAACTGCCTTGCTCGCGAAAAACCGAGTCTCACTTGATCGTAGGGCGATGAGCAGGTGCACACTCCGAATGCGCGCGATTGAGCACGCGCGAGGTCGTTGCCGCTAGGTCGTCCGGAATGTGAGCGCGACACCGTTCATGCAGTAGCGCAGACCCGTGGGTTTGGGTCCGTCGTTGAAGACGTGACCCAGGTGCCCGCCGCAGCGTCGGCAGAGCACCTCTGTGCGGGACATGAAGAAGCTGTTGTCCGGCCGTTCGATCACGGCGTTGGCCAGCGGTTGCCAGAAGCTCGGCCAGCCGGTGCCGCTGTTGAACTTCGTGCTCGAGGAGAACAGGTCGAGGGCGCAGCCGGCGCAGGAGAAGATGCCAGTGCGGTGCTCATCGTTGAGTGGGCTGGTGAACGGTCGCTCGGTTCCTGCTTTGCGCAGTACGTCGTACTGAGCGGAGGTGAGGATTCGACGCCACTCGGAGTCGGAATGCGAGACCTCGAACGATCCCTTCGGCGGTTCTCCGGAGTCGGCCTTCGCTTCGTTGTGGCGAAAGCCACACCCCGCCAGCACTCCGAGCAAGGCCGCACCGCAGAGGATGCTTCGTCGGGTCAACGTCACCCGCGTCGGCGGGGTTGCAGGGTGGGTCATATCTCGACGGTACGACCGGCAGGAGGCGAAGAGTTCGCTGCGCTCCTTACCGAAGAATGACGTTCTACCTCGGCCGATGTTCCAGTGCCCGATTGGCAGGACACTGGTTTCATGGAAGAGACTGTGTCTCGCAGACCGCTGATTCGGCGGATAGTGCTTACTCTGGCAGGCGTCGGCGGGCTGGCCGTTGTGCTCGCGATGTGCACGGGCTACGTGCCCGGCGCGGAACGCGCGGTCAACGAAAAGGTTGCGAGCACAATCCCGGCACCGATCGTCGATGAGCCCGCTCAACCGGCGGGGAGTTCCGAAACCGTCGTGCTGGCGGGCGGATGTTTCTGGGGTGTGCAAGGTGTCTACCAGCACGTGCAAGGGGTGACCGAAGCCGTGTCCGGATATGCGGGCGGCAATGCCGATTCGGCGACCTACGAGTCCGTGAGCACCGGATCGACCGGCCATGCCGAATCGGTGCGTATCACGTTCGACCCGAGTCGAGTGACGTTCGGACAGCTGCTCCAGATCTTCTTCGCGGTCGTGCAGGACCCGACCCAGCTCAACCGGCAAGGACCAGACACCGGCACGCAGTACCGTTCGGCGATCTTCGTGCAGAATGCGAGCCAGCAGCGCGTTGCCGAGGCGTACATCGCGCAGTTGACGCAGGCCCGCGTCTTTCCGGACCCGATCGTCACGCGCATCGAGCCGACTGCTTCGTTCTTCCCGGCCGAGGCCTACCACCAGAACTTCCTGGACTCAAACCCCTGGTATCCGTACATCGTGGTCAACGACATCCCCAAGGTGAAGGCGCTCAAGAGCCATTTCCCGGCTCTCTACCGTGAGGAACCGGTCCTCGTGAATACCGCGTCCTAGCCGAACGTGAACGTGTAGACCCGGATGCCGGCGCTGTAGGTGAGCGTCATTGACGCGCGCTTCATGGGGCCCGAGTAGAGCTCGTAGAGGTTCGACGCTGACGTCACGTTGATCGTCCGGTCTGGTTCACCAGGAATCGACACCGTGACCGTGCCCTCGCCGTCGAGGACGTGGTAGACCTTCGCTGCGTTGAAGTTGAGCCGTAGCCGTGCGCCTGCCGTGCTCTCGAGGTACTCCTCCTGTGGGGTCCAGGTGCCGCCGAGGCTGAAGGTGTCGTTCGCTTGCGGATCGTTCAACGTAAAGGCCATCGAAGTGCCCGGCGTCGGTTTCTCCGTCCCCCGGAACGTTGAGGCGCGTTCATAGCCGAGGTACGTCTCCGGGGTCGTCCCCGCGCGGTAGGCGTCGACCTGCAGGTCGCCCAGCGGCGCGGGCAGAACGGCGTGCGGGTTCGCCTGCTCGAGTAACTGTCGGATCTGGGACTCGGTTATGTCGTAGCTGCCTTCGCCGAAGCGGATGGCCCGCACGGTTCCGTCGGCGTCGATGAGGTACTTGGCCGGCCAGAAGCGATTGCGGTAGTTGGTCCAGGTCGCGAGGTTGTTGTCTTGCGCGATCGGGTAGGTGAGTCCTTCGCGGTCGATGGCGGACTTCACATTTCCGGCGTCCTTTTCAAAGGCGAATTCAGGGGTGTGAATCCCGATGACGACGAGACCAGAGCTTGCGTACCTCTCGTACCAGGCCTCGACGTACGGTGCGTCGCGCTGACAGTTGATGCAGGAGTACGCGAAGAAGTCGATGAGCACGACCTTGCGCTTGAGTGCTCCGAGGTCGAGCCCTGATCCGTCGGCGGTGTTGAACCAGTGCTGGGTTCCGGTGATGGTCGGCGCTTGGCCGCAGGATGCGAGCTCGCTGGCACCGGGAGTGCATTTGGAAAGGTTCTTGTTCTGGGCGTTCTCCGATGGCGAGAGCGCTCCTTGAACGGTCGCGGAATCGGCGAGTCGCTGCTCGAGAGACTCGGTGTAGTTGGGCAATGCGCGCTGCACGACGTCCGGCAGGTTGAAAAAGAGGCCGATCGCGAGGCCGATCAAGACGACACCGCCGATGATGCGCAAGGTGCGGGCGCGCGAGCGGTAGGACTTGATCCGCTCGGCGGCTCGTTCGCCGGCAGCGGCGAACAGGAGCAACGGAAGTGCGGCACCGAGCGCGAAGAAGACCGTGAGTACGACCGTCCGCACGCCGACGTTGCCGGTGGCCCCCGCGACGGTGATTGCGGCTAGGACCGGCCCCGCGCACGGTACGTAAAGCGTGCCGAGTCCCATCCCGAACAGGAACGCGCCACTGTCGGGGTTGGTGATCTTCGGAAGTCGATAGAACGGCCGTTCGATCACGTGACCGAGAGCCGGAAAGATCAGACCGAGACCGACGAGGCCGAGGATGACGAGACCGATCCACCGGAGCAGGTCGTCGGGAAGGCTGAGCGCGGATAGGAGCGTGGCGCCGACCAGTGTGAAAAGGCTGAAACTGACCACGACGCCGGCGATGATCAGCAGCGGCCGGAATCCGAGCAGCCTTGTGACGGAAGACTTTTCGAGGGTAGCCACGGCACCGGTGGACGCTGCCGGCGTCGTGGCGCTGCCCGCGACGAAGACCATCGGCAGCATCGGCAGGACGCATGGCGAGACGCCCGTGATGAGGCCACCGACGAGACCGATGAGTGCCAACGTGAGCATGAATCAAACTTATGGGGCGGAACGTGCGGCAGATCTGTCCGAACCATGACGTCGGGATCTGAATCAACCGCACAATCGCGTTCCGCCCGCGGCGATCGCGGGCGGAACTCCATTGACCCCGGGGCTGCCGATTAGGGCTTCGCGAACCCAGCCTTGGCAAGCACATCCTGGCCGACGGGGCCCGTGACGAGCTCGATGAACTCGTCCGCGGCTTCCTTGTTCTTCGAGTTGGTCAGGAGGCAGATCGGGTAGGTGTTGACCGCATCTTTCGCCTCCGGGAACTCGACGGTGAAGACCTTGTCGCCAGCGCCCTTGGCGTCGGTGACGTAAACGAGGCCGGCGTCAGCCTGACCGGTGGTTACCTTGTTGAGCACGTCGCTGACGTTCTGCTCCTCGCTGACCGGCTTGACATCGACGCCAGTGGCGGTCTCGACCTTCTGGGCGGCCGAACCGCACGGAACCTGCGGTGCGCACTCGACGACCAGGAGGTCCGGGTTCGCGAGGTCGGCGAACGACGTGATGTTCTTCGGATTACCCGGCGCGGTGACGATCACGAGGGTGTTCTTCGCGAAGTTCGTCGGCTCTCCGACAAGAAGACTCGCGGCCTTCACCTTGTCCATGTTCTTGGTGTCCGCCGACGCGAACACGTCTGCCGGCGCACCGTTGGTGAGCTGCGAAACGAGGTCTGACGAACCCGCGAAACTGAAGTCGACCTTCGAGCCCGGGTGGTCCTTCTCGAACTGCGTTCCCAGTTCGGTGAATGTCTTCTTCAGCGAGGACGCCGCGAAGACCGTCAGGTGGGCTGGGGGAGTCGCGCTGGTGGTCTGGGACTTCGTCGATGTGTCGGATCCCGAGCATCCGGCGACCAGAGAGACGGCTGCGAGTGCGGCGACAGTTGAGGCGATGAGCTTCACGAAACTCCGATCATGCGGTTTCTTGCGACCTATTCATCCGCATTCACGGAATCTGTCGGCAAATCTAGCTCATCGGTCAACTCGTAGAAATTCCTCCTTGCTATCGATGTACTGTCGATATATCGTTAATGCATCGCAAGAACATCTACGAAAGGAGAATGAGATGTTCGAACATCACCATGCACATCAGTTGCGCGGCGAACTTCGCCGCGAGTTCCGCGGCGGTTTTGGCGGCGGCTTCGGCCCGGGCTTTGGTCCAGGTTTTGGCCCCGGATTCGGTGGATTCCCCGGCCCGCCCGGGCCGGGACGTCGTGGTGGACCGGGTCGACGGGGGCGGGGTCGCCGCGGCGACGTACGGTCCGCGATCCTGCTGCTGCTCAGCGAGGGGCCGGTCCACGGCTACGACCTCATTCAGAAGATCGGCGAGCGCAGCGACGGGCTGTGGCGGCCGAGTCCGGGTTCGATTTACCCGGCACTGTCCGCACTCGAGGACGAGGGTTTGATAACGCTCGACCGTCGTGAGGGCCGCAAGTACGCGACGCTCACTCCCGAAGGCGAGGCGCTCGTTCGCGATCGCGGCGACGAGATCGGCGATCCCTTCGCGGATGCGAAGTCCGGCGTATCGGACGAGGCTCTCGATCTTCGCGATCTGGTCGGCCAGCTGCACGGCGCGGTCTTCCAGGTGGCCCGTGCGGGCACGCCTGACCAGGTGAAACGTGCCGGTGAGGCGCTCGCTGAAGCGCGTCGCTCGATTTACCGGATACTGGCCGAAGACGATCAGGCGGACTAGCGCTAGGGACTTAAGTCCATCAATCTGGCTACAAGTGAAACAATTTTCTCTCTAGTCACACCCGCAACTCCAGCCAATGCGGTTACATATTCGTTGTGTCCCGAATTGATAACAAGTCATGCAGGGTTGCACGCCGGCTGGTAACCGCGGCGGCAGCCGTATCCGTGCTGTTGACTGCACCATCGTTGGCGATTGCCGCACCCGGCAATCCGTCCGCGCTGACTACCATCCCCACGTTGCCTGGACCGACGCAGACGGTCCACGGCTACGCCTCCGCCTACGCAAAGAAGCACCCCGGGTCGGTACCACCCGGGGCAAACAACTTCTCGTGTACGCCGGACGCGAGTCACCCCTCCCCGGTGATCCTCGTCCATGGGACGGACTCCGACGCCTACAGTGACTGGGCCCTCTTTGCCCCCAAACTCGCCGCTGCCGGGAACTGCGTTTATGCGCTGAACTACGGCTCGGTGGAGGGTTCAGACACTTATGGCGTCGGAGACATCCACACCAGTGGAAAACAACTTTCGGACTTCGTACAGAAGGTTCGCAGCGCCACGGGGGCGGACAAAGTCCAGCTCGTGGGCTATTCACAGGGCGCGGTCGTGACGCGCTACTACGTCAACAAACTTGGCGGCTCGCAGTACGTCAAGACGTGGGTCGGCCTTGCCTCACCGAGCTACGGCGGCGACCTCTACGGTGCGATTCCCGTGGTTCGGGCGGTCGGTGCCGAAAAGCAGGTATCCGACATGTTCCCCATCGCCCTGCAGCAGCAGGCGGAGGGTTCGGACTTCCTCAAGGAACTCAACTCACCAAGCGACACGGTTCCGGGCGTCGATTACTGGACGATCGGTAGCACCGTCGACGAACGCATCACGCCGAACGAAAACCAAGCCCTTCACGGCAAGGGCGCGCACAACGTTCTCATCCAGGATCTCTGCCCGGGGAACATGTCCGGCCACATGCAGCTGCCCTACGACCCATTCGCCCAGCAGTTGATGTTCAACATCCTCAGTCCGGCGGACGCGCAGACTCCGAACTGCGTCGATGTGCCGTTTGGAACCGGCATTCCGGAAGTGGTGGCGAACTCGAACTGATCAGGCCCCGCGGCCGGTCGTGAAATCGGCATCCGGCCACCACAGCTTCAGGAGGTCGGAGATCGTGGTGTCCGTCTGCGCCACGATGAACAGGTATTTCGACCGATCCGGTGCATCGAACGTCACGACGAAGCACGCCGCATCCGGACAGGTCCCGACTCGCACGGTTGCGGACGTGCCGTCCTCGATCGTCGCCCGATTGTCCGGGCCCAGGGCTCGCGACTTCAGGAAGTCCTGCACGGCAGGGCCGTTCGGAAACGCAATCGCCTGGAAGAGGACGTCGTCGCGGTCCCGGCAGCCGAGTGATCGAATCGCAGTGGGCGGTGCTTCGGCGATGCCGCAGCGTGCGCCGTGATATCCGCGCCCGGTCGGCGTCGCCGGCAGGATCGATGGAAATGTTCGAACAATCTGTTCGGACTTGTCGTCCCACCCGCGGGAAGAAGCGTGCGCGGGAGCGGCCAGACCGCCGGAAAAGACGCACGACATCGCGACGGCGAGGCCCGCGCGCGACAGGGGCGAAGTCATCGTGCCAAACCCCCTGCAGTACAGCTGAACTGCAATGTTACGAGCGGTTCGAGATCTTGTACGCGAGATTCTTAGACTGGTACCGCGCCCCCGTAGGTGGGGAGTAGTTGAGGAGAACTCGTGCGACTCGTCTTCGCGGGCACGCCTGCCCCTGCCGTGCCGTCGCTGCAGCGGTTGATCGAATCGCACCATGAGGTGGTTGGCGTGGTGACGCGGCCCGACACCGTGGCGGGACGTGGACGAAAAGTTGTGCGATCGCCGATCGGTTCGCTGGCCGACGAGCACGGGATTCCGGTGCTGCAGCCGCGCCGTGCGAGCGACCCTGATTTCGCCGATCAGCTGAAAGAACTCGCACCGGACTGCTGCCCGGTCGTCGCCTACGGAGCGCTGCTGCCGCAGTCCGTCCTGGACATTCCGCCGTTGGGCTGGGTCAACCTGCACTTTTCGGTCCTGCCGGCCTGGCGCGGCGCCGCACCAGTGCAAGCTGCCATCGCCGCCGGCGACGAGTTCACCGGCGCTTCGACGTTTCAGATCGTCAAGGAGCTCGACGCCGGACCGGTGTTCGGCGTCATGACCGAGCGTATTCGGCCCACCGATACATCCGGTGAGCTGCTCGAACGCCTCGCTCGCGAAGGCGCCGAACTCCTCGTTCAGACGATCGATGCGTTGGCTTCAGGAGCATTGCAGGCGGTCCCGCAATCGGGTGACGGAGTGTCGTACGCGCCCAAGGTCACCGTCGACTCCGCACGCGTCCGGTGGGATCACCCGGCGCTCGCCGTCGACCGCCAGATTCGTGCCGTGACGCCGGCTCCGGGAGCGTGGACCGAGATCGGCGACCTTCGCGTGAAGGTCGGCCCCGTGCAGATCGCGACCCACTCGTTGAACCCGGGCGAGGTCGAGGTCCGGAAGGACGGAGTCTTCGTCGGCACGGCAACGACCGCGGTTCGTCTCGGCGACGTACAGCCACAGGGCAAGCGACTCATGGCCGCTCTCGATTGGGCTCGCGGAGCTCGATTGGCTGAGGGGACTGTCGCGCAATGAGCAAACCACCACGCCAGAGCCCGCCGGACCCGGTCCGTGAGGTCGCTCGCGATGTTCTCCGGGCCGTCCGGGAACGGGACGCGTACGCGAACCTGGTGCTGCCCAAGATGCTCACTGAGCGGGGGATCTCCGGCCGGGATGCGGCTTTTGCCACCGAGATCGCCTACGGCGCCAGCCGTGCACAAGGCTTCCTCGACTCGGTCATCGAAAAGGCCGCCGGCCGCTCGGTCAGCGCAATCGACGGCAAGGTGCTCGATGTGCTGCGAATCGGGGCCTATCAGCTGCTGCGCACCCGCACCGGCGCGCACGCTGCCGTCGCGACATCGGTGGATCTGGTCCGATCCGAATCAGGTCGTGGTGCAGCCGGTTTCGCCAACGCCGTGCTCCGGCGCGTGAGTGAGAAGACGCCCGAGCAGTGGGTTGATGCGATCGCGACCACGGATCCCTTGGACCGGCTTTCGGTCGAGTTTGCGCATCCGAGGTGGATCGTCGATTCCTTCGCGGCCACCCTCAGCGGCGACGAACTTCGGGACGCACTCGCGGCCGACGACGCCCGGCCGAAAGTGCACCTCGTCGCCCGGCCCGGAGCGATCAGTCGCGAGGACCTTCTTGCCGAAACCGGTGGGCTTCCGGGCCCGTATTCGCCCTTCGCCGTTCACCTCGATGGCGGTGACCCGGCGGCTTTCGAGTCGGTCCGAAACGGCGCGGCCGCGGTGCAGGACGAAGGCAGCCAGTTGATCGCGCTCGCCCTCGCAGACGCGCCGCTCACCGGAAGTGACTCCGGCCGCTGGCTCGACCTGTGTGCCGGGCCGGGCGGTAAAGCCGCGCTGCTCGGTTCGATCGCGGCGCAGCGAAATGCGCACGTCGATGCGGTTGAGCAGTCGAAACACCGCGCGGAACTCGTTCGGAAAGCGGTTGCGGGACTACCTGTCGACGTTCTCGTCGCCGATGGCCGGGCCACCGGCTTCAAACCGGGTTTCGATCGGGTCCTCGTCGACGCACCGTGCACGGGCCTGGGCGCACTTCGGCGTCGACCCGAGGCACGATGGCGACGTACGGAGAAGGACGTTGCGGATCTGGTCCGGCTGCAGAAGCAACTGCTGGCGGCGGCCGTCGGTCTGGTGCGTCCGGGCGGGGTGGTCGTGTACTCGACGTGCTCGCCGCATCTGCTCGAGACGGTCGGCGTGGTCAACGAGGCAGTGAGCCGGTTCGGCCTCGAGGTACTCGACGCCGATCAAGTGCTGCCGGGCGTTCCGAATTCCGGAGCGGAAACAGGTATTCAGCTGTGGCCGCATCGGCATGGAACGGATGCCATGTACTTGGCCGCGCTGCGCAAACCGGAGAAGTAGACCAGCGGGGGCAAAGGTCTCGCGCAGGCGGCTCTGTACAAAACCCATATCTTGTACACAACGCCTGCGCGAAGAGTCGTTTCCGGGCCCTCCGACGGCAAAGGCTCAGGGTTAGACTCACCGCTGTGTCGAACCCCATGATCGCGCCGTCGATTCTGTCTGCTGACTTCTCCCGACTTGCCGAAGAGGCCGCCGCGGTCGCCGGCTCGGACTGGCTGCACGTGGATGTCATGGACGCGCATTTCGTGCCGAACCTGACGCTCGGACTGCCGGTCGTGCAGAGCCTCCTCAAGGCCACGGACATTCCGCTCGACTGCCACCTGATGATCGAGGACCCGGCCCGTTGGGCGCCGCCGTACGCCGAAGCCGGTGCCTACAACGTCACGTTCCACGCCGAGGCGACCGACGACCCGATCTCGGTGGCGCGCGACATTCGCGCCGCGGGTGCCAAGGCGGGTCTGAGCGTCAAGCCCGGAACGCCGATCGAGCCCTACCTCGAGATCCTCAAGAGCTTCGACACCCTGCTCATCATGAGTGTCGAGCCGGGATTCGGCGGCCAGTCGTTCATGCCAGAGGTGCTGTCCAAGGCGAGGGCGGTGCGCAAGCTCGTCGACTCGGGAGAGCTCAAGCTCGTCATCGAGATCGACGGCGGAATCGCCGAGAGCACGATCGAGCAAGCGGCCGAAGCCGGTATCGACTGCTTCGTCGCCGGCTCGGCCGTTTACAACGCGGCAGACCCGGGCGAGGCGGTGCGGAAGCTCCGTGCGCTCGCCGCCGCGGTTCGTTCCGACTGCTAAATGGAGCACATGCTCCAGGCCGTCGCGGCCGCAGAGTCGGTCCGAGGCCTGACCCGGCCGAATCCGCCCGTTGGTGCGGTCATCGTGGACGCGGCCGGCAACCTCGCCGGTACCGGAGCCACGCAGGCCCCGCCGGGCCCCCACGCCGAGGTCATGGCACTGCGCTCGGCGGGGGATCGAGCCTGGGGCGGAACGGCATTCGTGACGCTCGAGCCTTGCAACCACTACGGCCGCACGCCGCCGTGCTCGAAGACGCTCCTCGACGCCGGTATCGCGAAAGTCGTTTACGCCGTGAGTGATCCGAACCCGACCGCCTCGGGTGGCGCGGATTTCCTGCGGGCGAACGGCGTCGAGGTCGTTGGTGGAGTCGGTGTCGACGAAGTCGAGCAGGGGCCATTGCGCGCCTGGTTGCATCGCCAGCGCACGGGTCGTGCACACGTCACCTGGAAGACCGCGACGAGTCTCGATGGTCGAATCGCAGCTGCCGACGGGTCGAGTCAGTGGATCACCGGCGAGGCCGCTCGCGCCGAGGTTCACCGGGAGCGTGCCAAGCTCGACGCGATCGTCGTCGGTACCGGAACGGTTCTCGCCGACAACCCGTCGCTGACGGCCCGGAATCCGGACGGCTCGCTCGCCACCCACCAGCCGCTTCGGGTCGTGGTGGGGACGCGGGAAATACCGTCGAACTCTCGCGTGTTGGATGATGCTGCCGAGACATTGTGGCTGCGTACCCGCGATCCGCACGAGGTGGTGGCGGCCCTGGCCGACTACCCGGACGTGCTGGTCGAAGGTGGCGCGGTCCTAGCCGGGGCGTTCTTCAAGGCGCACTTGGTCGACCGGATACTCGCGTATCTGGCGCCGGTCGTGCTGGGGGACGGTCCGGCGGCCGTCATCGGTGCTGGAGTGGACAACATAGGCAGCGCACATCGTTTTGTGCGCGAATCGGTGGAACAGGTGGGGCCGGACATCCGGCTGAGCCTCGTGCCACTGACAGGGGAAGGGAACTGATGTTCACCGGAATCGTCGAAGAAAAGGGCGAGATCGTCGGCTACGAGGACCTCGGTGACTCGGCGCGATTGACCGTGCGTGGGCCCCTGGTCATCACCGACGCCAAGCACGGCGATTCGATCGCGGTCAACGGCGTCTGCCTGACGGTCGTCGACGTCGTGGACGGCGGCACTGGAGCTCACGATGCGTTCACCGTCGATGTGATGAAGGAGACACTCGACCGGTCGAGTCTGGCCTCGCTCGGAACGGGCAGCATCGTCAACCTCGAGCGCGCTGCGGCGGTGAACAGCCGCCTCGGCGGACACATCGTGCAGGGTCACGTCGACGGGACCGGCGCGGTCCTGTCGCGGACGCCTTCAGAGAACTGGGAAGTCGTACGAATCTCGTTGCCGGACAAGATCGCTCGCTATGTCGTCGAAAAGGGCTCGATCACGGTCGATGGCACGTCGCTGACCGTCTCCGGCCTCGGCATCGACGACCAGGGCGACTATTTCGAGGTCTCGCTCATCCCGACGACCCTGCAGTTGACGGTCCTGGGTACCGCGGCACCCGGCACCGTCGTGAACCTCGAAGTCGACGTGATCGCCAAGTATGTGGAGCGCTTGCAGCAGCGGGGGCAGTAGGAGCGGAGCCTGCGGAGCGACCAGACAGCAGGACCACGTAGTGTGGTTTCGCCGCGGCATTGAGGCCGCATGAGTCCAGGAGTCAGAACGTGAGGTTTGACGTCCATGAGATTTGACACCGTCGAGCGGGCGATCGCCGACATCGCGGCGGGCAAAGCCGTGGTCGTCGTCGACGATGAGGATCGTGAGAACGAAGGCGACCTGATCTTCGCCGCCGAGAAGGCGACGCCAGAGCTGGTGGCCTTCATGGTGCGGTACACGTCCGGGTATCTCTGTGTGCCGCTCGTCGGTGAAGACTGCGATCGCCTCGGTCTGCCTCCGATGTACTCGACCAACCAGGACAAGCACGGCACCGCGTACACGGTCACGGTCGACGCTAAGGAAGGCATCGGCACCGGCATTTCGGCTGCCGACCGCGCGGTCACGATGCGACTGCTCGCGGACGCGAACACGCATGCGCACGACTTCACGCGTCCCGGCCACGTCGTTCCGCTGCGGGCCAAGGAGGGTGGCGTGCTCCGCCGCCCCGGCCACACCGAAGCTGCCGTCGACCTCGCGACGTTGGCTGGTCTGCGTCCCGCCGGAGTCATCTGCGAAATCGTCTCGCAGAAGGACGAAGGCGCGATGGCTCAGACCGAGGAACTGCGCGTGTTCGCGGACGAGCACAACCTCGCCCTCATCTCGATCGCCGACCTCATTGCGTGGCGTCGCCGCAACGAGAAGCAGGTCACGCGCGTTGCCGAGGCGCGGATTCCCACCCAGCACGGTGAGTTCGTCGCGGTCGGATACCAGAGTCTTTATGACGGCGTCGAACACGTCGCGCTAGTCCGTGGTGACATCGCCGGACCGGACGGTCTGGGGCGCGATGTCCTCGTTCGCGTGCACTCGGAGTGCCTGACCGGTGACGTGTTCGGTTCTCTGCGCTGCGACTGCGGGCCGCAGCTCGATGCTGCACTCGGCCTCGTGGCGGAGGAGGGTCGTGGGGTTGTGCTCTACATGCGCGGGCACGAGGGTCGGGGCATCGGCCTCATGCACAAGCTGCAGGCCTACCAGTTGCAGGACGCAGGTGCCGACACCGTCGACGCGAACCTCAAGCTCGGACTGCCGGCGGATGCGCGGGATTATGGAACCGGCGCGCAGATCCTCGCCGATCTCGGCATCACGACAATGCGCCTGCTGACGAACAACCCGGCCAAGCGTGCCGGACTCGACGGTTATGGACTGCACATCTCTGAGCGGGTGCCAATGCCTCTCCGTGCAAACTCTGAGAACCTGCACTACCTGAAGACCAAGCGTGACCGGATGGGTCATGATCTTGCGGGGCTCGACGAGTTCGAGAGCGAGGAGCAGTGAGCGGAGAAGGCATTCCCCAGATCGATCTCGAGGGCGCAAGTGACGTTCGGCTTGCGATTATCGCGTCGCGCTGGCACGACAAGATCTGCACGGCACTGATCGACGGGGCGCAGCGCGTGGCCGACAAGGCCGGCCTGGAGACCGTCGACCTCTACCGCGTCGCAGGCTGCATGGAGATCCCGGTCGTCGCGCAGGCGCTCGCCGAGAAGTACGACGCCGTCGTCGCGCTCGGTGTGGTGATCCGCGGCGGTACCCCGCATTTCGACTATGTCTGCGACTCGATCACGAGCGGCCTGACCCGCATCGCGATCGACACCCGGACGCCGATCGGAAATGGCGTACTGACGACGAACGACGAGGAGCAGGCGCTTGACCGTGCCGGCCTCCCGGGTTCGGCCGAAGACAAGGGCGAGCAGGCTTGCTCGGCCGCGATCGACACCGCGCTCACCCTCCGACGGATCGCACAGCAGTGAGCGAGCTGAGTACCGACTGGGAAATCGACGTTCGACCGCACCGGATCCGGGTGATCGCCTGGGTCAGCGCGACGATCGTGGTGGTCGGCATGACTCTCGGCGGAGTGCTCGCCAGAATCCACTCCACGGGGCCGCGGATCGAGGTGTCCGACCAGATTTCGATCGCGGGCGTCGGATTCGTCATCGCGGCCGGCATCCTGCTCCTGACGCGTCCGCGGCTGCGGGCGAACAGCGCCGAAATCCGCGTTCGAAACGTGTTCGTCGACCGCGTCTACGGCTGGAAAGATGTTCTGGGCGTGACGTTCCCGGAGAAGTCACCGTGGGCACGGCTCGAACTCCCCGCCGACGAGTACATCCCGATCATGGCCATTCGCGCCGACGACGGAGAATCCGCGGTCGACGCGATCGAGCGTTTTCGCGAGCTCGGCCGGAAGTACTCGACCAACACAGACTCCGCCTAGCGTCACTTCCGCGGTGGCCGTAGGACGTTCATCGCCAGGCGCATGATCGGGCCGGGAACCGAATCCTTCGCGGCCAGCGCGGTGTCCGCCACCTTTCCGCGCACCGGGGTGCCACGACCGAACCATTTGTTCAGCGGACCGCCCGTCGGGTCGAGGCTGACGTGTAGTGGCGGCTTGCCCGCTGCAGCTCCCAGTGCGTTCGAGATGACGACCCGCTGAATCTCGCTGGTGCCCTCGAAAATGGTGTAGAGCTTGGCGTCTCGGTACCACTTCTCGACCGGATGATCGGTGATGTAGCCCCAACCGCCCATCGTCTGGATCGCGCGCTCGGTGGTCCGGACCGCGACCTCGCTGGCGGCGAGCTTCGCCATCGAGCCTTCGCCGCGCTCGAACGGCACACCGGTTGCGGCCATCCAGGAGGCCCGCCAGGTGAGCAGACGCGTCGCATCGATCTCGGTGGCCAGGTCGGCGAGCGGAAACGCGATGCCCTGGTTGTCGATGATCGGCGCGCCGAAGGCCTCTCGCTGGTTGGCGTAATCGGTCGCGTATTCCAGCGCGGCCCGAGCGATGCCGAGTGCCTGCGCGGCGACCATGGGTCGGGTTTGCTCGAAGGTGCCCAAGGTTGCCGAGCCGGACTTCTTGGCGCCGTTTCCTTCCCTGACCTTGGCGAGCTTGTGTTCGAGCTTGCCCTCGCCGCCGAGCAGGTTCTCGCCCGGAATCCGGACGCCGTCGAACTTCAGCTCGGCAGTGTGCGACGCGCGGCAGCCGAGCTTGTCGAGCTTGCGGACGAGCTCCAGGCCGGGGGTGCCGCCCGGCACGATGAACAGCGCCTGCCCACGATGTCCGAGCTCTTCGTCGACCACCGCGTTGACGACGTGCACGTTCGCGATGCCACCGTTGCCGATCCACATCTTGTGTCCATCGATGATCCAGTCATCGCCGTCGCGGCGTGCTCTGGTCCGCAGGTTGCGAACGTCGCTGCCGCCCTCGGGTTCGGAGATCGCGAGCGCGGCGAGCTTGAGATCGCCCGGTGTGCCGAAGCATTCCGGCGCCCACTGCAGCATCTGCTCGGGTGTGGCTGCCTGACCGATTGCGGACAGCGCGAGTGCGGGCATGACGATCGCGAGGCCGATACCGGCGCATCCCCAGAACAGCTCCTCCATGAACATCGGGAGGGACAGTCCTGTCGGATCGCCGATGAGGTCGCGATAGAACAGCGGGCTGTAGAAACCACTTTTGGCGGCTTCCTCGAGGACGGGCCAGGGGAATTCCTGACGCCGGTCGTACTCGAGTGCCACGGGCCGGACGACCTCTTCGGCGAATTCGTGAGTGCGTCGGGCGAGGTCATGCTGGGCGGCGGTCGGGGTGATGTCGAAACTCATGCGTTTTCGGGTACCCACATCGGCGCAGTCGAAATATTCAGACTGATCGCAACCATTTCCACGGTGCCTCTAAATTCCTAGGCTCGCGGCATGAGTAGCGAGAACTGGTCGTTCGAGACCAAACAGATCCACGCCGGCCAGACTCCCGACGGTACGACGAACGCGCGCGCGTTGCCGATCTACCAGACGACGTCGTACACGTTCAACAGCACCGATCACGCGGCGGCGTTGTTCGGGCTGGCCGAGCCGGGCAACATCTACACCCGGATCATGAACCCGACGCAGGACGCCGTGGAACAGCGGGTAGCCGCCCTCGAAGGGGGTGTGGCCGCCTTGCTGGTCGCGTCCGGGCAGGCCGCCGAGACGTTCGCCATCCTCAACATCGCCGAGTCGGGCGACCACATCGTGTCGAGCCCCCTGCTCTACGGCGGCACGTACAACCTGTTCCACTACACGCTGCCCAAGCTGGGCGTCGAGGTGTCGTTCGTCGAGGACCCCGACGACCTCGAGCAGTGGCGAGCGGCGATCCGGCCGAACACGAAGGCGTTCTATGGTGAGTCGATTGCCAACCCGCGCAACCACATTCTGGACATTCCGGGGATCTCCGCGGTCGGGCACGAGGCGGGCATCCCGCTCATCGTCGACAACACGGTGGCGACGCCCTACCTGATTCAGCCGCTCGCGCTGGGCGCCGACATCGTCGTGCACTCGGCCACGAAGTACCTCGGCGGACACGGCGCAGCCATCGCCGGTGTCATCGTCGACGGCGGCACTTTCGACTGGACGCAGGGCCGACACCCGAACTTCACGACTCCGGACCCGAGCTATCACGGCGTCACGTTCGCCGACCTCGGCGCACCGGCGTTCGCGCTGAAGGCTCGCGTGCAGTTGCTGCGCGACCTCGGCTCGGCCGTGTCACCGTTCAACGCGTTCCTCATCGCGCAGGGGCTCGAGACGCTCAGTCTGCGGGTCGAGCGGCATGTAGCGAACGCGCAGAAGGTCGCCGAGTTCCTCGAGGGCCACGCCGGTGTCTCCTCCGTGTCGTATGCCGGGCTGCCGTCGTCGCCGTGGTTCGAGCGTGCGCAGGAGTTGGCGCCGCGCGGCCCGGGCGCGATCGTCGCGTTCGAGCTGGCCGGGGGAGTCGACGCGGGGAAGCGGTTCGTCAACGCGTTGGAACTGCACAGTCACGTCGCCAATATCGGGGATGTCCGGTCTCTCGTCATCCACCCGGCCTCGACGACGCACTCGCAGCTCACACCCGAGGAACAGCTGGCCGCGGGCGTGACGCCGGGTCTCGTGCGGCTGTCGGTCGGTATCGAGGGACTCGACGACATTCTCGCGGACCTCGAGATCGGGTTCGCGGCGGCCGGCGAGTAGTGACCCGATCGATTGCCGTGTCGCGGATCTGATCAGGTGCGCGATACGGCAATCGATCTGCCGGAGCGCAGCGGAGCCGGACCCGGATGGGTCGTGGGGGCTTGTCAGCCCCCACGACTAGGGTGGTGATGTGCCCGATCCCATCACCTACCGCCCGGCTGCCGGCTCCATTCCGGTCGAGCCTGGTGTGTACAAGTTCCGGGATCCGCACGGCCGGGTGATCTATGTCGGAAAGGCGAAAAGCCTTCGCAGTCGGCTGAATTCGTACTTCGCCGACATGTACTCGCTGCACCCGCGGACGCGGCAGATGGTCACCACCGCGGCGAGTGTCGAGTGGACCGTCGTCACGACCGAAGTCGAGGCGCTCCAGCTCGAATACAACTGGATCAAGGAGTTCGACCCGCGGTTCAACGTTCGCTACCGGGACGACAAGAGCTACCCCGTTCTGGCCGTCACGCTCAACGAGGAATTCCCGAGGCTCTTCGTCTATCGAGGTGCTCGGCGCAAGGGAGTGCGCTATTTCGGGCCGTACTCTCATGCGTGGGCCATCCGAGAGACGCTGGATCTGCTGCTCCGCGTGTTCCCGGCCCGCACGTGCTCGGCGGGCGTGTTCAAACGGCACCACCAGATCGGTCGCCCCTGCCTACTCGGGTACATCGACAAGTGTTCGGCGCCGTGCGTCGGCAAAGTGAGCCCGGACGAACATCGCCGCATCGTCGAGGACTTCTGCGACTTCCTCGCGGGTAAGACGGACCGGTTCGTGAAGTCGATTGAAAACCGGATGCGCACCGCGTCCGACGATCTCGACTTCGAACTCGCGGCCCGCCTGCGCGACGATGCCGCAGCCCTCAAGCGGGCGATGGAGAAGCAGACGGTCGTTCTGGGTGCCGGTACGGATGCCGATGTCGTTGCGTTCACCGGCGACGACCTGGAGGCCGCGGTGCAGGTCTTCCACGTGCGCGACGGTCGGGTTCGCGGTCAGCGCGGTTGGGTCGTGGAGAAAACCGGAGATGTTCTCGAAGCGGGCGAGGATCAGGATGCGCTTCTCGTCGAACAATTCCTCACGCAGTTCTACGGTGCCTCGGCCGACGAAACGGGGAGTTCCGTACCGCGCGAGGTCCTTGTCCCGGCGCTGCCTCCCAACAGCGAAGAGGTCGAGGAGTGGCTGACCACGCTTCGTGGAT
The DNA here is from genome assembly GCF_000380645.1 of Smaragdicoccus niigatensis DSM 44881 = NBRC 103563. GTDB lineage: Bacteria > Actinomycetota > Actinomycetes > Mycobacteriales > Mycobacteriaceae > Smaragdicoccus > Smaragdicoccus niigatensis. Next base: position 981,018 of record NZ_AQXZ01000018.1, on the reverse strand, counting down.
CGCAGGTGAAGGTTCGGGTCCCGCAGCGCGGCGACAAAAAGGCACTCATGGAGACGGTGCAGCGCAATGCGGGTGAGGCACTGACGCAGCACAAACTCAAGCGTGCCTCGGATTTCAACGCGCGGTCCGCAGCCCTGCAGGGCATTCAGGACGCGCTCGAACTCGACACCGCACCCCTTCGCATCGAGTGTGTCGACATCAGCCACATTCAGGGCACGGAGGTCGTCGCCTCGCTCGTGGTGTTTGAAGACGGCCTTCCGCGCAAACAGGATTACCGCCACTTCGCGATCAAGGAGGCAGCCGGCGAAGGGCGATCGGACGACGTCGGCAGCATCGCCGAGGTGACCCGGCGACGATTCTGGCGGCAGAAGCAGGCCGAGCCGACGATCGACGAAAAGACCGGCAAGCCAAGACGATTCGCCTATCCGCCGAACCTCTACGTCGTGGACGGCGGAGCGCCGCAGGTCGAGGCGGCAGCCGCGGTCCTCGACGAGCTCGAGATCCATGATGTCGCGGTGATCGGCCTTGCCAAGCGACTGGAAGAGGTGTGGGTTCCGGGCGAACCTGACCCGGTCATTCTGCCGCGCAACAGTGAGTCACTGTTCCTGCTCCAACGCGTTCGCGATGAGGCGCACCGCTTCGCGATCACTTACCACCGCAACAAGCGGTCGCGAAAAATGACCGAATCAGCACTGGATTCGATTCCTGGTCTCGGCGAGACGCGGAAGAAGGCATTGGTCGTGCATTTCGGCTCAGTTTCCCGGCTGAGCAATGCCTCGGTCGCCGAAATCACTGCGGTTCCTGGGATTGGTGAGACCACTGCGCGCTCTGTGCTTGCTGCGCTGAGCGGTGGCGGGACAGAAGCAAGCGCAGATGCTTGCAACGGGGACTAGAGTTTCTGACGAACGGCGTCCGGGCGATTCCGGACTACTTCTCGCACAGCGATGGAGGCGGTAGATCTGGACACCCAAGCGGGCCTCAGCGGCTCCGAGCTGACGGCTCCCGTCGAGGTCGTCGTGGTGACGGGCCTGTCCGGGGCAGGACGCAGCACCGCCGCAAAAGTGCTCGAAGACCTTGGTTGGTACGTCGCCGACAACCTGCCCCCGGAGTTGATCCCGGGCCTCATCGACATGAGCCGCCGCGCGGAGCCCAGCATCACCCGGTTGGCGCTGGTCATGGACGTACGGAGCCGGTTCATGGCCCCGGACGAGTTGTCGCGCGTCATCGAGGGAATGCAGCAGCCGGGCGTCCACCTGCGGGTCCTGTTCCTCGAATCGTCCGATGAGGTGCTGGTTCGGCGCTTCGGCTTCGCGCGACGCCGCCACCCGCTGCAAGACAGCGGCATGGTCGACGGCACGCTCTCCGACGGCATCGCGGCCGAACGTAAGTTCCTCGCGTCGGTCAAGGCGGCGGCAGACGTCGTCATCGACACGACTGCACTGTCGATCCACGACCTGAACCGCCAGATGGACGAGGAGTTCGGGGCCGGCCGCAAACGCCAGCTCGAAATCACCATCCAGTCATTCGGCTTCAAATACGGTTTACCGCTCGACGCCGACTTCGTCTTCGACGTGCGATTCCTGCCGAATCCGCACTGGATTCCGGAACTGCGCCCGTTCACCGGTAAGGATGCTCCGGTGCGCGATTACGTCCTGTCCCGCGATCGGGCGACGGGCTTCATCGAGAGTGCGCTCGACCTGCTGAAGATCGTCGCCGGCGGATACGTCGAAGAAGGCAAGCGGTACATGACCGTCGCGGTCGGCTGCACCGGTGGGAAGCACCGAAGTGTCGCGATCACGGAAACCATCGCAGAGCAGCTGTCCGGCTCGACGACGCACGTGGTGCTCACCGCGCACCGCGATCTGGGTCGCGAATGAGCGGGCCGACCCGCCCAGAACCGTCGATCGTCGCTCTTGGTGGTGGTCACGGTCTGTACGCGACTCTGACTGCGGTTCGCACGCTCAGCCCGAACATCACCGCGGTGGTTACGGTCGCGGACGACGGCGGCTCCTCGGGCCGGCTTCGCCGCGAGCTCGGCGTCATCCCGCCGGGCGACCTGCGCATGGCGTTGGCAGCGCTTGCCGGCACCGACCCGCATGCTCAGTTGTGGCGGGCCACGGTCCAGCATCGGTTCCGCGGCGACGGTCCGCTGGCGGGCCACTCGGTGGGAAATCTCATCCTCGCCGGACTGACCGAGGTGATCGGCGATCCGGTCGTTGCGCTGGAAGAACTGGCGCGGATCCTCAACCTGTCGGGCCGCGTTCTGCCCATGTCGACGATCCCGCTCGCCATCGAGGCGGACGTGTCCGGGCTCGAGTCCGACCCTCGGGTGAGTCGCGTGGTCCGGGGGCAGGTTGCTGTTGCCGTGACGCCGGGTAAGGTTCGGCGGGTACGGCTTGTACCTGCAGATCCACCGGCGTGTCCGGAGGCGCTCGACGCGATCGAGTCTGCGGACCTCGTCGTGCTTGGTCCGGGCTCGTGGTTCTCCAGCGTCATCCCGCATGTGCTGGTGCCGGAAGTGCGCAACGCTCTTGCGCGCACCCGGGCGAGGAAGGTACTGGTACTTAACCTGGGTGCCGAACCGGGAGAAACCGCTGGTTTCTCTGCGGAACGGCACCTGCACGTTCTGTCGCAGCACGCGCCGGAACTTGCAGTCGACCACATTGTGGTCGACGCACCCTCGGTCGAAGGCGACCGAGAACGAGAGCACTTACGCCGCGCCGCGGCGAATTTCGGAGCGGTGGTGAGCTTCGCGGATGTCGCGGAGTCCGGCGCCCTCAGGCACGACCCAGAAAAGCTGGCCGCGGCGATCGAATCGCTGCGAACTGCATCGAACGCCACCCCAGCACCGATGCAGATGGACGACGGGGACGATCGGGCCGGAGTAGATGCCGGTCCCGGACGGAAGGAGAGCACCTCGTGGCGATGACGACCGAGGTAAAAGACGAGCTGAGCCGCCTGAACGTGACGCAGCAGTCATGCCGGCGGGCTGAGCTCGCCGCGCTGTTGCGTTTTGCGGGTGGCTTGCACATCGTCGGCGGCCGAGTCGTGGTCGAGGCCGAGGTCGATCTCGGTGCCATTGCGCGCCGCCTGCGGCGCGAGATCCACGAGCTATACGGATTCACCTCGGACGTGCACGTCATCGGCGCCGGAGGGCTTCGCAAGAGTTCGCGGTACGTCGTGCGCGTGGCCAAAGAGGGCGAGGCCCTCGCGCGGCAGACGGGCCTGCTCGACCTTCGTGGGCGTCCCGTGCGTGGACTTCCGGCACAGGTCGTCGGCGGCAGTATCGCCGACGCCGAGGCCGCTTGGCGCGGTGCGTTCCTCGCGCACGGTTCGCTGACCGAGCCCGGCCGTTCGTCGGCGCTCGAAGTCAGCTGCCCAGGACCCGAGGCCGCGCTCGCACTCGTGGGCGCCGCTCGTCGTCTCGGGATCTCCGCGAAGGCACGCGAAGTTCGCGGTACCGACCGCGTCGTCGTGCGGGACGGCGAGGCCATCGGAGCTCTGCTCACCCGCATGGGCGCTCAGGACACCCGCCTGCACTGGGAAGAGCGCCGGATGCGTCGCGAGGTCCGAGCAACCGCCAACCGCCTCGCGAACTTCGACGATGCGAACCTTCGTCGGTCCGCTCGTGCCGCTGTTGCGGCGGCCGCACGCGTCGAGCGTGCGCTGGAGATCCTCGGCGAGGAGGTTCCGGACCACCTCGCTGCGGCCGGTCAACTGCGGGTGCAGCACCGGCAGGCGTCCCTCGAGGAACTCGGTCAGCTCGCCGACCCGCCGATGACGAAGGACGCTGTTGCCGGCCGTATAAGGCGTCTTCTGTCGATGGCCGACCGTCGTGCCGCTGACCTGGGAATTCCGGACACCGAAGCCGTGGTCACGCCGGAGCTTCTCGACGAGGCCTGAGTTTCGATTTGCGGACGACAGGGCAGCGTTAACTCTGAAACACCTGCCGATTAAGGTGATATTCGTCTCATCCACGATCTCTTCAAGGAGTGAACTGTGACGGTCCGCGTAGGAATCAACGGCTTCGGTCGCATCGGCCGCAACTTATTTCGTGCTGTGGCGGCCCAGAAGGCTCTTGGAACCACCGACATCGAGATCGTGGCGGTCAATGACCTGACCGACAACGCGACCCTGGCCCACTTGCTGAAGTTCGACTCGATCCTCGGTCGGCTCGACAAGGACGTCACCCTCGAAGGAGACGACACCATCGTCGTCGGCTCGCAGAAGGTGAAGGCCCTGTCAGTCAAGGAGGGGCCATCGGCGCTGCCGTGGGGCCAACTCGGCGTTGACATCGTCGTCGAGTCGACTGGCATCTTCACCGCCCGTGCGAAGGCCAAAGGACACCTCGAGGCCGGGGCGAAGAAGGTCATCATCTCGGCACCGGCGACCGACGAAGACATCACCATCGTGATCGGCGTCAACGAGGACAAGTACGACGGCAGCCAGAACATCATCTCCAACGCCTCGTGCACCACGAACTGCCTCGGCCCGATCGCCAAGGTCCTCAACGACGAGTTCGGCATCGTCAAAGGCTTCATGACGACCGTCCACGCCTACACGCAGGACCAGAACCTCCAGGATGGTCCCCACCGTGACCTGCGCCGCGGTCGTGCTGCCGCGTTGAACATCGTTCCCGCGAGCACGGGTGCGGCCAAGGCCATCGGCCTCGTTCTGCCGGACCTCAAGGGCAAACTCGACGGCTACGCCCTGCGCGTTCCGATCCCGACGGGCTCGGTTGTCGACCTCACCGTCCAACTGCGCAAGCCGGCGAGTGTCGCCCAGATCAACGCCGCGATGCAGGCAGCCGCAGAGGGATCGCTCAAGGGCATCCTGAAGTACTACGACGCACCCATCGTGTCGAGCGACATCGTCACCGACCCGCACTCGAGCCTCTTCGATTCCGGTCTCACCAAGGTCATTGACGACCAGGCGAAGGTCGTCTCGTGGTACGACAACGAGTGGGGCTACAGCAACCGTCTGGTCGACCTGATCGGCCTGGTCGGAAAGTCGCTCTGAGCAGTAAACCCTGGAACTTCGGACAGAGAGTAGAGCTGGTGGCAGTCAAGACCCTTGCGGACCTGTTGGCAGAGGGCGTGGAGGGCCGTGGCGTCCTCGTTCGCTCTGACCTGAACGTGCCGCTCGCCGACGGTGCGATCACCGACCCGGGCCGCATCCTTGCGTCGGCACCCACCATCAAGGCGCTGGTCGAGGCCGGTGCCAAGGTGGTCGTCACCGCTCACCTCGGCCGTCCCAAGGGCGTGCCGGACCCGAAGTTCTCGCTGGCTCCGGTAGCGGCGAAGCTGGCCGAAGTCCTCGGACGCAACGTTCAGCTCGCGGGCGACGTCGTCGGTCAGGATGCTCTTGCTCGGTCGGAGGGTCTCACCGACGGTGACGTCCTTCTCCTGGAGAACATCCGTTTCGACGCTCGCGAGACGAGCAAGGACGACGCCGAGCGCAAGCGCCTCGCGGTGGCGCTCGTCGATCTGGTCGGCGACGACGGTGCATTCGTCTCCGACGGATTCGGCGTCGTGCACCGGAAGCAGGCGTCGGTCTACGACGTCGCGCAGTTGCTCCCGCACTACGCCGGCGGTCTGGTGGCCGCTGAAGTCGACGTTCTCTCGAAGCTGACGGAAGACCCGGAGCGTCCGTATGCGGTCGTTCTCGGTGGTTCGAAGGTTTCGGACAAGCTCGCCGTGATCGAGGCTCTCGCCCCCAAGGTCGACACTCTCGTCATCGGTGGCGGTATGTGTTTCACGTTCCTTGCGGCGCAGGGTTATTCGGTGGGTAACTCGCTTCTCGAGAACGAGATGATCGAGACCTGCAAGGACCTGCTGGACCGCTACGGGGACGTCCTGCACCTGCCGCGCGACATCGTCGTCGCGGACGGGTTCTCCGCCGACGCGCAGTTCAAGACCGTGTCGGCCGAGGAGATTCCGGACGGCTGGATGGGTCTCGACATCGGCCCCGAGTCGGGCGAGCGCTTTGCTGCCGTCCTCCGTGCGGCGAAGACGATCTTCTGGAACGGACCCATGGGCGTCTTCGAGTTCCCGAACTTCGCCGCCGGTACGCGCGCGGTCGCCCAGTCGCTCATCGACGCGACGAAGGACGGTGCGTTCACGGTCGTCGGTGGCGGCGACTCCGCGGCCGCGGTTCGCTCGCTCGGACTGCCGGAGGACGGGTTCAGCCACATTTCGACCGGTGGCGGTGCTTCGCTGGAATACCTGGAGGGCAAGGAACTCCCGGGTATCGCTGTCCTGGGCTAGAGCAGTTCTCGGTAGACGTTCCTACAAGCGCGACGGAGGAAGATCTCGTGGCACCCAAGCGGCTCATCGCGGGCAACTGGAAGATGAACCTCAACCATCTCGAGGCCATCGCCTTGGTGCAGCAGGTGGCGTTTTCGCTCCCGGAGCGGTTTTACGACCTGGTCGACGTGGCGGTCATTCCGCCCTTCACCGACATCCGCAGCGTGCAATCGGTCATCGAAGGTGACCGATTGCGCCTGACGTTCGGTGCGCAGGATGTGTCGATGCACGACTCGGGTGCCTACACGGGCGAAGTGAGCGCCGCGATGCTCGCCAAGCTCGGCTGTACCTACGCGGTGGTGGGGCACTCCGAGCGCCGCGCCATGCACGGCGAGACCGACGAGGTCGTCCTCAACAAGGCCAAGGCGGCGCTGCGCCATGGCGTGACCCCGATCGTGTGCGTCGGTGAGGCGCTGTCGATCCGGCAGTCGGGTGAGCATGTGGCCTACTGCGTCTCCAGCTTGAAGGGTTCGCTTGCGGGCCTCAAGGCGGACGAGATCGCCAAGGTGGTCGTCGCGTATGAGCCCGTGTGGGCGATCGGTACCGGTGAAGTCGCGACTCCCGAGGACGCACAGGAGGTGTGCGCGGCGATCCGTGCCACGCTCGTCGAGCTCGCGGGTGCCGAGGTCGCCGGGGGAGTGCGCGTTCTGTACGGCGGCTCCGTCAATTCGGCGAATGTGGCCGATCTCGTGGCCCAGCCGGACGTCGACGGTGGTTTGGTCGGCGGAGCGTCGCTCAAGGGCGACGAGTTCGCGAAGTTGTGTGCGGCCGCCGCGACGGCTGAGGTCGCTGGCTAACGCACGAATACTGACCCGGTAAGGTATCAACCATGACGCTGTTCCTGAACATCGTGCTGGTCATCACCAGCGTTCTGCTCATCCTTCTGGTTCTTCTGCACCGCGCCAAGGGCGGCGGTCTGTCGAGCCTGTTCGGTGGCGGTGTTCAGTCGAGCCTCTCCGGTTCGACGGTCGTGGAGAAGAACCTCGACCGCGTGACGTACTTCGTCGGCGCGATGTGGCTCATCGCGATCGTCGGCGTCGGCCTCGAGATCAAGTTCAAGTAATCTTCTGAACCAAAAGAAGCGGCCAGCCTCAGAATCCTGAGACTGGCCGCTTCTGTCGTGTGTGGCGTCAGACCGTCACGGCATTGAGGGGCAGGGTGTGCTCAATCCACGGGAACGCGTAGAACCACAGCAGCGCCAGGACAACCGCGACGAGCACGAGCACTTGCACCGCCTTGAGTGCCGTGGTTCCCGGCAGCTTGTGCCAGATCCATCCGTACATGTCGCTATCCCTTCAATGCAGGCGGCAGGCCCTGCGACTTCGGCCACGGGGCACCATCGAGCTCGCCGTGAATGATCAGGCGGTTCTCGCCCGACCACCAGGGATCGCACGTCGTGAGGGTGATGAGGCGCCGTGTGGGCTGGGCCGTCGGGTTCTCCGGTACCGGGGCGACGACGTCTACGTGCGATGGGTCGACGATCACCTTGCCCGGGATTCCCTGGGCGTCCGGAACGGTGGCATCGCCCGTCGCGAGGTCGCCGAGCACACGGTACGTGTAGTAGTAGTCCTTCATCTCGATGACGATGAAGGCGCCGGCTTTGAGGTTCGGCAGGTCGTCGAACGGAGCGCCGTTTCCGGTGCGGTGACCAGCCACGGAGAAGTTTCCTACTTCGCCGGGGCTTGCGGTGCCGGGGTAGTGGCCGGGCCCGAGTTCGAGGTCGGAAAGGTCGACGCCTTCGACGATGGTCTGGTGGTAGTCCTTCCCGAATGACGGAACCCAAATGACCGCCACGGGGGAGCCGTTGGGGGTGTCCGGGGAGATGACCGCAGGCGGTCCATCCGGAGCCGCAGGCGTCTTCCAGGCGTTGTGAAGCGCCGAAGACAGGTCGTTCTGATGTGTCGCGTTCCGGAAGTCGGTACCCCAGGTGACATAGCCGGCGAACAACAGAACCAGGGTGCCGAGCGTCATCAAGAGCTCTCCGACACCCTGCGCGAAAAGAGAAAGCCGGGAGCGGCCCTTACGGGCTCGCTCCCGGCTCTCAACCGAGTGTGCGCACACGCGGGTTACTTACGCCTCGCGACGACGAGCGAGGAAGGTGACACCAGCGCCAGCGGCGATGGTGGCGATACCAGCACCAGCCAGTGCGGCAGCCGGAACACCGGTCTGCGGCAGCGACTTGCTCGCCGAGGTGTAGACGACCGTCGTGTCCTTGGCCTTGGCCTCGGTGACCACGTGAACCGGCTTGCACGGGGCAGGCTCGTGGCCGTGACCGTGCTCGAGGCCGTGAATCGCGAAGCCGAGGAGTCCACCGAGGAGGAGGCCACCGTTGAAGTCGATCAGGAGGCCACCGTGAGCGCCGATACCGGCAGCGCCGCCGAAGTGGAGACCACCGTCAACATCATCGATCGCGGCGGCAACGTTGGCGCGCGCGTCTGCAGCCGCGTCTGCGGCAGCATCCTGGGTGTCTTCGACCTTGTCAGCGATAGCTGCCTTGGCGTCGACGATTCCGTCGGTCTTGGCCTCGATGCCATCCTTGATGTCGTCGACCTTGGCATCGATCTTCGCCTGGGCGTCAGCCTTGGCGTCGGCAATGTCGGCCTTGATGTCCGAGACAGCCTCAGCGTGCACCGAAGCGTCCGGGACCTCGATGTCAACCGGAAGTGCAGCTGCAACGCCAGAACCAGCGAGAACGAAGGCCGCGGCGGCAGGAACAGCGGCGGCCTTGATCAGAACGTTTTTCATGTTGCCCATAACACTCTTTCGTTTTGAACTGGGTTGGTGTTAACGACCCCCGCCCCCAACCACAGAGAAAGCTAGTGCGATAACGGGTCGGTTGCAACTTCCGCGCGAACTAGCCACAGCGGTGTCGCAACGACCTGGTGAGATGACCTTGAAATGGCGAATGGCACACGGACGCAGCGAAAGTCAAGCCGCCGGCGAACTCGTGGCCGGCGTCGCGGTGAGACCCGTGACAGAGTGCTCGATTGTAGCGTTGTAGATGTCCGCGATGGTGGCGCTTTCCGGAAGAAGCACCGTCACGGTGACGGTCCAGGAACCCGAACACTGCTTGTCCGCACGCTGCACGACGACCGGTGAGCCGCTGAGAACCTGCTTCGCGGACGGGGTGCTGCAGCCCGTGGGACTCGACGCGTAACTGATACTAGCCGGGACCGTGACCGCGCCCTTTTCCGTGACCAGGTTCGTCACCCAGGCTTGCGCCGTCCACCCCGCGCTGTCCGTCCGCGTATCCGTCACCGTGACGGTGAACGACATGGTGAGCGTCCGCGCGCCGACCTCGGCCGAGCTGCTCGTCGACGCGCTCGTGGTGAGGTTCAGCTCGCCCGCGGGTGGTGTGGTCGTCGTAGTCGTCGCGGAGGTGGTCGCCGCCGAAGTGGTCGTCTCGGTCGTGGTCGGCGGCGCCGTGGTGGTGGTGGTCGGCGTCGTCGTCTCCAGCGCGGCGACAGTTGGCGTCGGTGCAGTGGTGGTTGTGGTCTGCGGCGGTGCGGCCTCGGTGGTCACCGTGGTGACTGGGGGCTCGGTTGTCGTCGTGGTGGTGGTGGTCTCGGTGGTGGTGGGCGGTGTCGTGGTGCTGGTGGTCGTGGTCGGCGTCGTGGTACTCGCGGTGGTCGTGCCGAACATCGAGCTTTTCGTCGTAGTCGGATCGAACATCGAACTCTTCGTGGTGGTCGCTGCGGGACCTGTGGTCAGCCCCGGTGCCTCGGCCGTGGTGGGGGCCGCCGGCAGCTCGTCCGCCGAACTTGCCGGCGCGAACCCCGCGAGCGACAGGCTCGCGACCAGGATCGGAATGGCTGTTCGGATATTCATGTGTCGGCTTCTCTAGTAAGGGTTGGTGGCTGGTCGACGGTGTGACACGTCGACCAGCCACTTGTCATCAAGACTTCGGTCGGTGCGAGCCGCTGCGGCGGCGCAGAAGGACAAGCACGAGCGCGATGATCGCGACGAGGGCCGCACCGGATGTCGCTGCGCCGATGAGCAACGGCCACGGAATGGTGCTCGGCGTGCTGTTGTCGATCTTCACCGTCTCGCCGGTGCCGGACTCCGGGAAGACGAGGTCGGCTTCCTTGGTCTCGGATATCGGTCCACTTCGGACTTTGACCTTGGCGTGCCACTTGCCAGCCGGAAGGGCGACTCCGATGTCGACGATGAGTTCGCCACTCTGACCGATGCCCAACGTCGTGGTGCCGGGAGAGGTTCGTTCATCCATCTTCAGGCCGCCGGGACCATCGGACAGTGCGAGATCAGCGTGGAGATCAACGGCCCGCTCACCGGTGTTCGACACCTTCACGACGACCTCGTGAGTTCCGCGGTCGTTCTTGCGCGGCGTCAGTGAGTCAATCTGGAACTTGGGCGTCGGGCCATTGCCGGGGCCGACCGTCAGGTAGATGCGGATTCCGATGCGGTTGACGAGCTTGACGCCCATGGCGTCATTGGAATTCTGGCTCTGCATCTCGGCCCAGAACACCGCGTAGCGCTCGCCTTCAGTGGCGTCTTTCGGAACGTTGATCGTGAGCGTCACGACCTGCTCCTCGTTGTCGGCCATCGTCATTTTCGTCTTGTCCAGCGATGACCAGGACGACAGTTCGTTCTGGTCTCCGCGGGGTTGGTCCATGAACCCCTGCGGTTGCTCGATCTTGGCGGGACCGACGTAGAGGTCTACGGGTTCGACCTGCCCGGTTCGGTTGGCGACGCGGATGTGTCGAACCACGGTCGTACCGGGGAGGGTCGCATCCACGACCGCGCTTGCTGCGCGCGTGTCACCCTGCTGGTAGTTCGGGATGTCGAGCAGCCGAAGCCCGAGTCCGGGGTGCGTCGGATCGGGTTCTTCGGCGTGCGCGAGGGGTGCGTGAAAGGCCACGAACACTGCCATGATCAACAGAACGAACTTCTTCACTGAAGTGGGTCTCTCTCGAAGATGGCAGCGGTTCGTGCCTTCTGAATTGTTGTCGGATTAAGCGATGACGGTGACGGAATGCGTCAAGGTCGCGGTGTAGGTGGCTGCCGTTGTGAAGCCGGCCTTAGGGACCGCAACCGTCGGATTCCAGGTTGCGGAGTTGATGCCTACTCCGGTGCCGGAGGCAACCGGAAGGAGGCTGCCCAGACCGGCGGCGGAAGCGAGGCTAACGAAGACCGCATTGCCGGCCGTCTTCGAGCCGGTGGTGTAAAGCGTGGTTGCTGCCGAGACGTCGGCGGTGTGGTCCGAGGCGCCAGCGGTGGACGGGTGCCAGTCGGTGAACGCGGCGTTTACCGTCCACGAGGCGGCGAGCGCCCCGCGGTTGTCGGTGACCGCGACGCTGCCGACGCTGTTGGTGAACGTTCCGCTCAGGGTGCCTGTGGTCAGGTCGCCACTGCCGAGGACGACAGGTCCAGCCGGGGCGCTGATCGAAATGTCACCACCCGTGACGTTGATTTGCAGCGTCGTATTACTCGATGTCGCTGCGCTGCTTACCGCTGGAAGCACGATGGCTGCAACGCTGCCCACCGCAAGTGCTCCCACTACCAATTTCCGCATTTCGTGAACCGTCCCGTTCTGAGCGTCTCCGTTGCCGCTGCGGCGGCGCACGACGTGATGACGTGCAGCTCAAGAATAAACAAGACCGGTTGGTATGTAAATCAAACTGTAATGAAAATACCAACAGAATGAGTTTCATATTAACGCATTCTGGGCAGAGTCCGATTTACCTAAAAGCCATTTGATTGGTCGGAATGCGGTCGGATTTGCAGAATTTTTGTACATTTATCGAATCGAAATAGCGGCGGGTGGTCGCAGATTGTCATGGCAACCATAGGTGGATCGGGATTGATCGGCAGCGGCCGGATGGCCGGTAGGTTCCCGCGTCAATCAAGCCGCAAGGTCCGATTTGTGAGGACATAAACAGACCAAGTGTTCTGTTTATGCGGTCGAGATCAGGGCAGTGCGCTCGCTGCGGCGTCGTCGACGAACCACACGGTTGCTACTGATCCTGTCGCGCCGGCCGCCGGCCAGTCGTCCGAGCTGGCTCCATTGAGGCACGCCGCGGTCGCCTCGGCCTTGCCGGCACCGGAAACGAGCAGCCAGACCTGCTTCGCCCGGCGAACCGCGGGCAGAGTCAGCGTGATGCGCGTCGGCGGAGGCTTGGGTGAATCGGTGACTGCCACGACATACGCCGACTCCTCGCGAACCGCGGCCGTGTGCGGAAACAGGGAATTGATGTGTGCTTCCGGGCCCATTCCGAGCAGGTGAACATCGAATTCGGGGACGCCGTCGTCGCCGGCTGCGGCGCGGAGAATCTCGGCGTAGGCCGCGGTGGCCGCCTCGATGTCGTCGCCGAACTCGCCGTCCGACGGAGCCATCGGGTGTACTCGATTCGGATCCACGGGCACGAAATTCAACAGCGCTTCACGTGCCTGCTTCTCGTTCCGTTCCGGGTCGTCTGCAGGGAGGAATCGGTCGTCACCCCAGTAGATGTCGACGTTCGCCCAGTCGATCGCGTCCGAGTGATCGCGGAGACGCTGCAACATCGCGATACCGGCGCCGCCTCCGGTCAGTGCCACGCACGCCGATCCGCGCTCCGCCTGGGCGGCGGCCACGATGTCGACGAATCGCTCCGTCGCGGCCGCCACCAAGGCGTCGACGTCGGAGTGTTGCGACACGATCAACTCAGCCATAGTTCACTTTCTCCAGACCACGCAACGCGCTCTCGTAGATCTCGTCGGCGTCGAGTCGCCGCAGATCTTCTGCGAGACACTCGCCGGTTTCGCGCCTCGCCAGCGCCACGATAGTGTCCGGCTGACCCGTCCGGCGGAGGATTCCCGAGGTAGATCCCGCAGGTCGGGACAGGGAAATGGACGTCGTCGCACGGACCAATTCGGCGCGGACGCCACCCGAGAGCCGCTTGACCGGACAGTTGAGTCGTTCTGCGAGCCAGCCGGCGAGCAGGTCGATCGCCGGTTCGGTCGCCGGACCGCAGACGATCACGGACTCGACGGGCTCATAGGGCGGCTCGTCGAGTGCGGAAGCAAGGAGTGCGCGCCAGTAGGTTCCTCGAGCCCATGCCATGTCCGTGTCACCGGGCGTGTAGCTCGCCAGCCGACCACGGATCGTCGACATCGGATCGGCGGAGAGCGTGGCATCGGTGATCCGCCGGGTCGCGAGCTGCCCGACCGGGGAACTGGCGGGGCGCTCGGGCGCGGTTCCGGGCCACCACACGACGACCGGCGTATCCGGCAGTAGGAACGGAATGACGACCGAGTTCTCGTGCTGGGCGAGCTCTCCGTGCAGCTTGAGCAGCAGGACCTCGGAGACTCCGGTCTCGCCACCGATGCTCAGCCGGGCATCGAGATACGGACGCGTGTCGGGGTCGCCATGGGACAGAACGATGATCCGGCACGGATGCTCACGGGCCGCCTCGACGGCGGCCGAGACGAGGTCGTCGGTGGCGGCGCCGTACGCACACACCACGAGCGTAAGAACCCGGCCGGCGGTGACGACGCCGGCTTCTTCGCGCAGCTTGAGCAGCTTGCGCGCCACCATTCCCGTCGTCGTGTCGGGCAGTTCGACAATCATGGCCGCCGCCATTCGCGACCAGTGCGGCGCAGCATCTCGTTCGCGGACTCCGGACCCCAGCCGCCCGACTCGTAGGCTTCCGGTTTGCCGTCGGCTGCCCACCGTTCGAGCACTGGATCGAGAATCTCCCACGACAGCTCGACTTCTTCATTGATCGGGAACCACGACGGGAAGCCGAGCAGAACATCGAGGATCAAGCGTTCGTACGCTTCGGGAGACGACTCGGTGAATGCCTCGCCGTAGTTGAAGTCCATGTTGACGTCACGGACCTCCATGCTCGACCCCGGTACTTTCGAACCGAAGCGCATCGTTACGCCTTCGTCGGGCTGTACCCGGATGACCAGCGCGTTCTGGCCGAGGTCTTCGGTCATCGTGGCGTCGAACGGCAGGTGCGGAGCGCGTTTGAACACCACCGCAACCTCGGTGACCCGGCGCCCGAGGCGCTTGCCCGTGCGCAGGAAGAACGGCACACCCGCCCAGCGGCGGGTCTGGACGTCCACGGTGATCGCCGCGTACGTCTCGGTCGTGGACTCGGGGGAGAATCCGGCTTCCTCGAGCAGACCGACGACGGGTTCGGCGCCCTGCCACCCCGCGCTGTACTGGCCCCGGGCGGTGGTCTCGTCGAGCGGCTGGACGAGCTTCGTCGCGGACAGGACCTTGACCTTCTCGGTCCGGACTTCGCGGGAGCTGAAGCTCACGGGCTCTTCCATGGCGATCATGGCGAGCAACTGAATGAGGTGGTTTTGGATGACATCGCGAGCAGCGCCGATGCCGTCGTAGTAGCCGGCGCGACCGCCGAGACCGATGTCCTCGGCCATGGTGATCTGCACATGATCGACGTAGTGCGCGTTGAGCAGTGGGTCGAACAGTTGGTTGGCGAAGCGCAACGCCAGGATGTTCTGGACGGTTTCCTTGCCCAGGTAGTGGTCGATGCGGAAGACCGAGTCCTCGCCGAACACGTTGTTGACGATCTTGTTGAGTTCTTTCGCGCTGGCGAGATCGTGGCCGAATGGCTTTTCGATGATCACTCGCCGCCACTGGCTGCCGGTGCCGTTCGCCAGACCGGATCCGCACAGTTGCTCCAGTACGACCGGAAACGCGCTGGGCGGAATGGAGAGGTAGAACGCGTGATTTCCCGCTGTACCGCGGGACGAGTCGAGTTCGGCGAGAGTCTCGGTCAGCCGTTGGTATCCGTCGGCATCACCGAAGCTGGAATTGACGAACCGCATTCCCGAGCACAACTGTTCCCACACATGTTCGCGGAACGGGGTTCGGGCATGGTCGCGGATGGACTTGAGGGCCTCGGCCGCGAAATCCTCATGAGACCAGTCGCGGCGGCCGAATCCGACAAGGCCGAAACCAGGGGGGAGCAGTCCGCGGCTCGCGAGGTCGTACACCGCGGGAAGAAGTTTCTTGCGTGCGAGGTCGCCCGTGACACCGAAGATCACCACACTGCACGGCCCCGCAATGCGAGGCAGACGCTTGTCGCGCTCGTCCCGGAGTGGATTGATCCACTCCGGGACGGCATCGCGGCTACTCATCGTTCCGCCGAGAACGAGGCGTTAAAGCGCGGCCTTGGCTTCCTCGACGGTGGCGCCGACGCCGTCGAGCACCTGTTGCCATGACTTCATGAACTTGTCGACACCCTCGTCCTCCAGAACCTGGAAGACATCGACGAGGTCGATACCGACCGCGGTCAGCTGGTCGAAGACCTGCTGGGCCGATGCCGCGGTTCCACTGACGGTGTCCCCGTGGACGACGCCATGGTCGGCAAGGGCGTTCAGCGTGGCTTCGGGCATCGTGTTGACGACGCTCGGGCAGGCGAGTTCGGTGACGTACATGGTGTCCGAGTACTCGGGGTTCTTGACACCGGTCGACGCCCAGAGCGGACGCTGCACGTTGGCACCGGCAGCGCGCAACGCGGCGAAGGCGTCGCCGTTCTCGAAGATGTCCTGGTACGCCTTGTAGGCGAGGCGGGCGTTGGCGACACCAGCCTTACCGCGAAGGGCGAGGGACTCGGCCGTACCGGACTTCTCGAGACGCTTGTCGATCTCGGTGTCGACGCGCGAGACGAAGAACGATGCGACCGAGTGGATCTTGGACAGGCTGTGGCCGTTGGCCTTGGCCAGTTCCAGGCCCTCGAGGTAGGCGTTCATGACCTCGACGTGCCGCTCGACCGAGAAGATCAGCGTCACGTTGACGCTGATGCCCTCAGCGATGACGGCGGTGATCGCCGGCAGGCCGGCCTTGGTCGCCGGGATCTTGATGAGCAGGTTCGGACGGTCGACGATCTTCCACAGTTCCTGCGCCTGGGCGATCGTCTTCTCGGTCTCGTGTGCGAGGAACGGGTCGACCTCGATCGAGACGCGTCCGTCGAAGCCGCCCGACGTTTCGTAGATGGGCAGGAGGATGTCGCAAGCGTCACGAACGTCGTCGGTGGTCATCGCCTGGATGACTGCGTTGGTGTCAGCTCCGCGCGACACGAGCTCTTTGAGCTGTGAGGCGTAGAAGGTGCCGTTGGCCAACGCGGCCTGGAAGATCGACGGGTTGGTGGTGACGCCCACAACGCCCTTGGTGTTGATCAGCTCGGCCAGGTTGCCGGTCTGGATCCGTTCGCGGGAAAGGTCGTCCAGCCATACGGAGACTCCCGTGGCTGCAAGCTGGGCGACGATGGGGTTCTGCGTCACGGTGCTTTATCCTTTCGCTTTTGCGAGCGCGCGCTGCGCGGCCGCAGTGACTGCATCTGCAGTGAATCCGAATTCGCGGAAAAGCGTGGCGTAATCGGCGGAAGCTCCGAAATGTTCAATCGAAACGATCTCGCCGCTGTCGCCGACGAAGCGGTACCAGGGCATCGCGATGCCGGCTTCGACCGCGACCCGGGCCTTGACGGTGGGCTTGAGGACGGTGTCCCGGTACGACTGATCCTGCGCATCGAACCATTCGACACACGGCATCGAGACCACGCGGGTCGCGATTCCGTCGGCTTCGAGAGCCTCGCGCGCGGCGACGGCAAGCTGCAATTCCGAACCGGTGCCGATGATGATGACCTCCGGGTCACCGTTCGACGCCTCGGCCAGGATGTAGCCACCCTTCTGCACGCCCTCGTAGGCGTCCTTGGTGCCCTCGAGTACCGGCAGGTTCTGACGCGTCAGGGCCAGGCCGCACGGCTGGTGCTTGCCCTGGTCGGTGCCCTGTTCGATGACCGCGCGCCACGCGTGCGCGGTCTCGTTGGCGTCACCTGGGCGAAGCATGTTGAAGCCCGGGATGGCACGCAGTGCGGCGACGTGCTCGATCGGCTGGTGGGTCGGGCCGTCTTCACCGAGACCGATCGAGTCGTGCGTCCACACATACGTGACCGGCAGCTGCATCAGCGCCGCGAGGCGGACCGAGGGACGCATGTAGTCGCTGAACACGAGGAACGTGCCGCCGAACACGCGCGTCGGGCCGTGGAGCGCGATTCCGTTGAGGATCGCGCCCATACCGTGCTCGCGAACACCGAAGTGCAGGACGCGGCCGTACGGGTTGGCCTTCCAGGACTCGGTCGAGATCGACTCCGGGCCGAACGACGCCGAGTTCGGGATCGTGGTGTTGTTCGACTCGGCGAGGTCGGCGGACCCACCCCACAGCTCCGGCAGGACCGGGCCGAGGGCGGCGATGGTCTTCGCCGATGCCTTACGGGTTGCTTCGCTCGCGCCGGCGTCCCAGCTCGGCAAACCGTCGGTCCAGCCGTCCGGGAGCTTGCGGCCGATCAGGCGGTCGAACAGTGCCTTGTTCTCCGGCTCGCGCTCGGCCCAGGCGTCGAAGCCCTTCTGCCACTCGGCCTTTGCGACCGCACCCCGGCTCAGCGCCTTACGGGTGTGGCCGAGAACCTCGCCGGCGACCTCGAACGTCTGCTCCGGGTCGAAGCCGAGCTCTTGCTTGACGAGTTTGACCTCGTCGTTGCCGAGCGCGGAACCGTGCGAAGCTCCGGTGTTCATCTTGTTCGGTGCCGGGAACGCGATGATGGTCCGCAGGACGATCAGCGACGGCTTGTCGGTGACGGCCTTGGCGTTCGCGAGGGCTTCCTCTATCGCGCGGACGTCCTCACCACCGTTGACCCGCTGCACGTGCCAGCCGTAGGCCTCGTAGCGAGCGCCGACGTCTTCGCCGAAGGCGATCGCGGTGTCGTCCTCGATCGAGATGTGGTTGTCGTCGTAGATCGTGATGAGGTTGCCCAGTTGCTGGGTGCCGGCGAGCGAGCTCGCCTCGCCGCTGACGCCCTCCTCCATGTCGCCGTCCGAGCAAATGACGTAGATGTGGTGGTCGAAGGGGCTCTCGCCGAGCTCCGGAGCGGGGTCGAACATACCGCGCTCGCGACGCGCAGCCATCGCCATGCCGACCGCCGAGGCGATGCCGGAGCCGAGGGGGCCGGTCGTGATCTCGACACCGGCGGTGTGGCCGTGCTCCGGGTGGCCCGGGGTCTTGGAGCCCCAGGTGCGCAGGGCCTTGAGGTCATCGAGTTCGAGACCGAAACCAGCGAGGTAGAGCTGGATGTAGAGGGTCAGGCTCGAGTGGCCGCACGAGAGAACGAAGCGATCCCGGCCGACCCAGTCCGGGTCCGCGGGGTCGTGCCGCATGGTGCGCTGAAACAGCGTGTAGGCGAGGGGCGCGAGGCTCATCGCCGTGCCAGGGTGACCGTTTCCGACCTTCTGAACAGCGTCGGCGGCCAGAACACGCACAGTGTTCACCGCGCGCGTATCCAGTTCGGTCCAGTCGGCGGGGTAGTTGGCCCGGGTGAGCGCGCTCAGATCGTCTGTCATCGACACGAGGAAAAAATCTCCTGGAGTTCGGTTGGAGTCCTGCTTGGACTGGTGACGCCGTTGGCTGACCTCGCAGCTGTCATTCACGATGTGAAATCGAGCACTGTGAGTTCACCCGAGAGCTTAGTCCCCGGTATACGGGTCGGCTACGCGGGAGTACTCACCGTCCTAGGCCCCGAGTCCGGTGATGGCGATGTCGTGCGTGAGAACCGCGGTGTAGGTGTCCGTGATCAAACCGGTGTCGGGAATGTGTACGTCGAGATGCACCGTCCAGGAGGCGGTGCACGGGCCTGTCGACTCGTGGATCACCACCGGGACGGTTGACACCGTCACCTTCTGAACGGCGTGACTGCACTTGCTCGTGGTCGAGGAGTAGACGTTCTCGGTGGGTAGGACAACGCCCGTCGAGGTCCCCACAAATGCCGTGATCGAGCTCGTCGCGGTCCATCCATTGCCCGTCACTCGAAGATCGGTGACGGTGACCGGAATGGTGAACTGACGCTTGGTGCCCGAGTCGCTGCCCGCCGGCACTGCGATGCCAGCGGTGATCGCCACTAATTCCGTGGCCGCAGCCTGTGCGTTGTTCGTGGTGGTCGTGGTCGGGATTGCCGACGAGCTCATCGGTGGGGGTGTCGCGAGCGCGGCTCTCCACGCGGCTGACGTGGTTGACGTGGTGGTAGTCGGGGTCGGCGTGGATGCCATCGTCGTTGCGCTCGGCGGTGTCGTCGGCGTGGGTTCGGTTGATGCAGGTGGTGTCGTTGCGCTGGGCGGCGACTCAGTTGTGTGCGTCGTCGGTGTCGTCATTGCGGCCGTGGTGGTCGAGGCGGTCGCGGATGAAGCGGGCGTCGAGGTGGGTTCGACCTGGTTGGTCGAAGTCGCGGGCGCGGTCGTCGTGGTCGTCAACGGAAAGGGCACCTCAGCGACCGATACGCCGGGTGCGGTGATCGTCAGGATGATCAACGGAAGCAGTGCAAGGTGTCGGCGCGCCATTTCCAGCTTCCTCGAGGGGATTGCCAGCAGAGGTTGCCGACTCAACCAATCGTGGAGAGCGGTGCATGACCTGATCGTGCGCACCGCGATAGTGCGGACCTTCGTCGCGCGATTCGGGTCCTAGGTCCCGAATCGGGCACACCGGACGGCAGTTCTGGGGCAGATGTCCGCCCGGAACGCGGTCCTGAGGCGGTTCCGCGCAGGCCGCCCATCGGCCTCGGATAGCATCTGGTGAGGAATGCGCTTGGGGGATCGATGCGCACGCGCTCGGAGTGATCATTTCCGGGCCCCACAACGGCGAGGGAGCTATTAGTGCGGATTGGCCACCAGTCGGCCCGTGACGTGGCCGTCGGGCACGGAACCAGCGGGTCGGTCGAGGTTGCGGCCGATGCTCCGCAGGCCCCGTCGGCCGCCCCTCCGCAGCCGTTCAACCGGGTACTCGCGTACATCGCGCTGACGAAACCGCGCGTCATCGAACTTCTTCTCGTCGCCACGATCCCGACGATGTTGCTCGCGATGCGTGGCGAATCGCTCGACATCGTCCTCATCGCCAGCACGCTGTTCGGTGGATGGTTGGGCGCTGCGAGTGCGAACACGCTGAATTGCGTTGTCGATGCCGACATCGACAAGGTCATGAAACGGACCGAGCGCCGACCGCTCGCTCGCCAGACGGTGCCGCGTGTCAATGCACTGATCTTCGGCATCGTGCTCGGCGTCGGATCGTTCGCGTGGCTGTGGTGGCGGGCGAACCTGCTGTCCGGTTCGCTCGTCGTCGCGACGATCCTGTTCTACGTCTTCGTCTACACGATGGGACTCAAGCGCCGTACCTCGCAGAACGTCGTGTGGGGTGGGGCGGCTGGCTGCATGCCGACTCTCGTCGGTTGGTCCGCGGTCACGGGTTCGATCGGCTGGCAGGCCGTTGTCCTGTTCCTGCTCATCTTCTTCTGGACCCCGCCGCACACGTGGGCCCTCGCGATGCGTTACCGCGAGGACTACAAGGCTGCCGGTGTCCCGATGCTGCCGGTCGTGGCGACCGAGGAGCACGTCACCAAGCACATCGTCATCTACACGATCGCTACGGTGCTCACGAGCTTCGCGCTCATCCCAGGTGCCGGGGTGATCTACGCGGGCGTCGCCGCAGCTGCCGGAATCTGGTTCCTGGCGATGGCGATTCAGCTGTTCAACGGCGTCCGCAACGGCGCTCCGATCAAGCCGCTGCGGTTGTTCCTCCAGTCGAACAACTACCTGTCGATCGTGTTCTGCGGCCTCGCGGTCGACTCCGTGCTCGGCTGGCACACCGTTTCGTCGCTGCTTTAGGCGTGGGCGAGCACTCGCAGAGTTTCGGCGAGATCGTGCACGGTTTCCTGCTGCGGTAGCTCACCCCACCCGGGACCCGCTGCGATGGTTCGGGCGTGGTCGGCCACGCGTCGCAGCGTGTCCGGTTCCGCCGTTTCGGGGCTCCGGGACCACACGAACACGACGTCGGGTTGAAGTTCTTCGGCCAGCTCGACGACGACATCACCGGGCACTCGGCCGAGGACGCGACTGCTGATCCGTCGCTCGGCGAACCCGCTGGCGGCGGCGTAGAGCGGGAGCGTGTGCTGTTCCTGCGAGGTCGACGCCAGTAGCACCCGGGGCTTGTCCTCCGACATTCGTTGGGTTGTGCTTTCCTGCAGGACAAGCAACAGGGCATCGCTGAGGACATGTTCGATGGCGATGCCGGAAAAGTTTGAGAGCCATAGTTCGCCGGCGTCCCGCAACAGCGGTACGAACTGCGTCATCCACGCGTACTCGGTGCCGTACCTCGTGACGAGCAGGCGCGCCTGGTGGGCGATCGCGGCGGAGTCCATGCGGTCGACAGCGGCGTGGAGTCCCTCCGGATCGGGTTCGAGAAGAAGACGTTTGGCGGCATCGCTCGTCGAGGTGCCAGCCCGGATGAGGTCCTGCATGTGCTGCAGGCTGGCCACATCGGCGCTGGTGTATCGCCGATGTCCGCCGTCAGTTCGGTGACTTGGCGCGATGCCGTAGCGCCTCTCCCAGCTGCGCAAGGTAGGCACGCTCAGTCCGAGCTTGGCGGCGACCGCGGTGACGGTCCAGGTCGTCGGGCCGATCATCGCGCCGACTCGGGTGGGTCGACGATGGGGTCCGGGTAGTCGATCGCCCGTCTCTGGGCGCCCGGGAGAGTCCAGGGCATTCGCGCGTATTTCGCGGGCAGAGAGGACAATTCCGGAACCCAACGCTGAATGTAGGTCGCGTCGGGGTCGAAGCGTTCGGCTTGCCGGATCGGGCTGAGCCGGCGTGCTGGACGGGTGTCGGTACCCGTGCCCGCGACCCACTGCCAGTTCATGATGTTGTTCGCGACGTCGGCGTCGACGAGCTGCCGAGCAAAGACTTCTGCACCGAATCGCCAGTCTTCGCCGAGTGTCTTCGTGAGGAAGCTGCCGACGAGCATGCGTGCACGATTGTGCATCCAGCCCGTCGCCGCCAGTTGTCGCATACCTGCATCGACGAGAGGATAGCCGGTCATCCCCGCGGCCCATGCCGCGCGAACGTCGGCGTCATCGGCCCAGTCGCGGTGCGGCGTGCGGTGGTCGGTCTTCGTGAGCTTCGGGTTGTGTGCCAAGACCTGATGGTGGAAATCGCGCCACGCGAGTTGTCGCACGAAATCCTCGGCATCGGCTTCGCGTGCCCGGACCGTGAGTTCGAGCGCGGAAACGCACCCGAAGTGCAGATAGGGGGACAGCTGGGACGTGCCGTCGGCGGCGAGGATGTCCCGCTGGTCGGCATAGTCCTGAACTCCGTCGCGCAGCCACTTCGACGCACGGAGGCGTCCGGTCGATTCACCGCCGCCGGACGCTTCTCGAACCTTGGGCAGGTCGAACGAGTGAACGTCCGGTGTGTCCAGTTTTCCGGGCGCACGCAGCACAGACCGGAGGGGAGTGTCCGCCCACTTTCGCCAATACGGGGTGAAGACCGCGTAGTGGTCACGTCCTACTGGGCGCAACTGACCCATCGGCACGACAGTGTGGACCGCTTCGTGTTCGACGAGGCGGCAGGTCAGGGCGTCGTGCAGTCGCCGCGCACGGTGATGGGCGAATTCGGTGACATCGGCGGCGATGTGGACTTCGGTGGCGTCGACTTCGGCGGCGAGTCGGCAGGCCTCCTCGACGGTGTCCCCGCGCCGGATGACCAGGCGGGAGCCACGCTGGTCGAGCATGCGGTCCAGGTCGTGGAGAGCGTCGACGAGGAATCTGCGCCGCGGTCCGTCCTGGACGTGATCGAATGCAGGATCGAGCACGAAGAGCGGCACAACGTGTTCGGACTTCGCTGCAGCGTTCAAGACGGGATTGTCATGAACCCGCAGATCGCGAGTGAAAAGAGCAATTGCGGTCGTCATCGATATCTACTCTTCCACTCTGCATAGGATTTGCATAGATTTAAGTCATGAGTTGGGAATCGTCAGACATCGTGGATGCGCCCATCGGCGATGTGGTTCGTTGGCATGAACGCCCGGGTGCTCTGCACCGGCTGATGCCGCCGTGGCAGCCGCTCACGGTGCATCAGGAAGCGGCGAATGTGTCCGATGGTCAGGCGATTCTTCGGCTGCCCGGCGGGCTCAAGTGGGTCGCCCAGCATCGCGACCATGTGCCAGGTGAGCGCTTCACCGACGAGTTGACATCTTTGCCATTGCGCTGGCGGCATACGCACGAATTCTGGGCCCTCGGATCGCACCGAACGCGCATCACCGATCGCATCGCGACACCGGTTCCGGGCCGGCTTCTTCGCTCGACCTTCGAATATCGCCGCCGCCAACTGCGGGATGATCTCGCCGTTGCCGGGCGGACGAAAGGACCCGTCATGACCGTTGCGGTGACCGGTGCATCCGGTCTCATCGGGACCGCTCTGTGTGCCCAGCTGACCACCTGCGGGCACGATGTCGTTCGCCTGGTACGACGGTCGCCGAGTAATCCGACGGAGCGTCAGTGGTACCCCGCTGCAACTGATCCGGACCTGCTTCGCGGAATCGATGCCGTCGTTCACCTGGCCGGCGAGCCGATCGCCGGCCGATTCACCGATTCACACCGCACCGCGATCTACGACAGTCGAATCGGGCCGACGCGCGCACTTGCCGAGGCGGCGGCGCAAGCCGGAGTCAAGACGTTCGTGTGTGCCTCCGCGATCGGCATCTACGGCGCGGACCGCGGAGACGAAGTCCTGACGGAAGAGTCCGAACGCGGAACCGGATTCCTCGCCGATGTCGTCGCCGACTGGGAGAAGGCGACCCAACCGGCCTCTGCAGCCGGGGTTCGGGTGGTCAACGTGCGCACCGGAATTGCGCAATCGCCGCGCGGAGGCGCCCTCCAACTCCTTCGTCTCGTGTTTTTGACCGGGCTGGGCGGCCGTCTCGGCGATGGTCGGCAGTGGATGTCGTGGATAGACCTCGACGATCTGACGGACATCTACCTCGCGGCCCTCACCGACGACAGCCTGAGTGGACCGATCAACGCGGTTTCTCCGAATCCAGTTCGGAACGAGGAGTTTTCGAAGACGCTCGGTCGGGTCTTGCACCGGCCTGCCTTCTTCCCGGCCCCATCATTCGGGCCGGCGTTGCTGCTGGGACGCGAAGGCGCCAAGGAAGTCGCCTTCGCCGATCAGCGGGTGGTGCCCGCGCGGCTGACCGCGCACGGACACCCGTTCCGGCGCCCAGATCTCGAGGACTGTCTTCGCCATCAGTTGGGTAAGTTCAAAGAGTGAGGTTGCTGCGCGCCACGCGCCGGTTGGTGTCGTTTGTCGCGTTCGGAGTCGCTGCGGCCGTTGCTTTTTCGAGCTTGTGGGTGCTGTGGCACAGCGCCTCGCGGATCGGGGGCGAGGGTCACCGAAAGTGGGTGATCGTGCTCGGCGACCGCGTCGAGCACGATGGCGCGCCGTCGCCCTACCTGCGGTCGCGCCTCGAAACGGCCCTCGCGGTCGTTCGCGACGGCCGCGCCGAGCGAGTTCTGGTGTCCGGAAACGCGAGATCCACGAAGGGCGACGAGGTCGCCGCCATGCACCAATACCTGGTCGAACGTGGTGTGGTGCCGTCCCTGATCGCCGACGACCGCTACGGCGTGAACACGTACAACACCTGTTCCCGAGCACGTGCGGTGTTCGGGATCGAAGAAGCGATCGTCGTGACTCAGGATTTCCACCTGCGGCGTGCAATTGCGCTATGCACGGCGCAGGGCATCGATGCGATCGGAGTGCAAGCGCTTGCTGACGTTCGCCCTTACCTGACGATTCGAAATTGGGTTCGCGAACTCGTGCTGTCTCGGCCCAAGGCGATGATCGAGGGGACGACGAACCCGGGCCCGAAGACGTTGGAGCGGTAAGGGCTCACACGAGCTTGTGTTCGAACGCGAAAGCGGCTGCAGCCGTGCGCGATCCGACGCCGATCTTGGTGAAGATGTTGGAGAGATGACGTGCGACCGTCTTCTCGCTGAGGAACAGGGAGCGCGCGATGTCGGGGTTCGATCGTCCGGCGGCGACCAGGCGTAGGACTTCGACTTCGCGGTCCGACAGGCCAGCGGGAGTCGCCCGGGACGTGATGCCCAGTCGGTCCAGGAGTGTTCGGCGCCGGTCGTCCTCGATTACCGCAGAGGCCGCATCTCCCGCCCTGCGGAATGCGCGCGCCAGCGCATCGGCGCAGCGGGCCGCTTCGTATGGCACATCGAGCGTTTGCCACACCGCGCTCGCGCGGCGCAACGCGGGGATTCCGGTCGAATCCGCCAGGACGACTCCTCGCACGTAGTCCGCGGTGGCCGACAATTCGGTGCAGCCGAAGCTTTCGGCGTAGCCGGACAGTTCGTCGCTGAGCGTTTGAGCCTCCGCCACGTCGCCCGCGGCGAGAAGGATCTCAATCGCCGACGGCAGCAGGCGCGCCCGGGCGATTGCCGGGCGAGGCTCACCGAGAAGTCGTCGAGCGGCCGCGATCGCCGCGTCGACCCGGCCATGCGCGAGCCAAACCAAGGCGAGCCCGGGATGTGGGTCCGCGCCGCGCTGTTGAGCGCGGTCGAACTCGGCTTCCGCTTCCGAAAGGCGCCCGAGCATGCGGAAGATGTCCGCACGCTCGAGGTACACGGCTTCGACCGCAGCGCGGCTCCCCATCCCGAGGTATCGACGCTCGGCGAGGTCGAGTTCGGCGAGCGCCGCTTCGAAATTGCCGTGAATGCGCATGAGTTGTGCCCGATGCAGCGACCTCGAGCCGGTGAATGCGACGAGCCCCGGCTGGCCGTCGCACCAGCCGGAGAGCATGCGAGTCCACTGCTCCGCGCGATCGAAATCGCACATCTCCTGGCACGCTTCGATCATCGAGCAGTACATGTGACCGGCGATGATGGGGTTGATGGAGTCGTCGGCAAGGACGAGCATTCCTTCATCGAGGAGCGCGAGTCCCGCACTGACGCGGCCCTGGTAGATCGCAATTCGACCGGTCGCATTGAGGCCCATCGCGAGGAGCTCCGGGTCGTTGAAACGATGGCCGAGATCGATGACTCGTTCCGCTCGCCGAGCCGCAGACTCGTAATCGCCCGAAACCAGACTTCGGAACATCAGCGGGTATTCGACCAGCCCGGCCTCGGGGCAATCGTCCGCGAGCGTGGTGAGCAGTCGCTGGGCGCGACTGACCCATCCGCCGGCGATCGCATGTTCGCCGCCGGCCGAGAGCATCATGCCCAGGTGGAAGGCACATCGAATGGCGAACCGCGGGGCGCCACTGTCGACGTAACACGCGTAGGCCCGCTGCAGAGCCTGGATGCAGTCGTTGCGCCGGCCGGTGAGGAACGCCGCGATGGCGAGCCGAAGGAAGTCATCGCCGGACAGGACATCGGGTTCGGCCGCGCTCAGGTCTGCGTACGCGGCGAGCCAATCCCGCCGCTCGTACGCCTCCTGCGCTTGCCGCAGATCCTCGACTATGCCCACGTCAGGAATTCTGCCCGTCAAGCCGGTACAGCAACACGGCGACGTGCGATCTGCTGGGCGATGAACTCAGCGTCGCGCCCGGCGCCGGGAATCATCGAGGACGAGAATGCGAACTGGAAAAACAAGCCGCAGAAGTACAGCCCGGGCTGATGCTCGACCACTCCGCGATACTCGATCGGCCAGCCGTGATCGTCGAACACAGGCAGTTTCAGCCAGCTGTAGTCGTGACGGAATCCGGTGGCCCACACGATGTTCGTCACGTCGAGAACGGTGCCATCCGCGAGTGCGGGCTTTCCGTCGGCAATTCCGGTGACCCGTTCGACGTGCCGTTCGACCTTGCGTGCGGCCAGGTCTTGGCGCTGAACCCGCAGCATCGGTCCGCCGTGATGCGCCATCATCTCAGCGCGCACCTTGCGGCCGATCGGCGTACGCCGAGTGAGGACGTGCTTGAAAGCGAAGAGAACGACCGGGAACAGGTGGCGTCCGCGCCACGATTCGAGCGGGGCCGGGAATTGGCCCGGGTCGCGGCCCACGAGGATCGTCGGGTGCTCCGCGGCAATTTCGTACGCGATGTCCGCGCCGGAGTGCGACGCGCCGACGACGAGCACCGGACCCGGCTGCATCTGACCGGGGCGCTTGTAGTCGCCGGAATGCAATTGCCGAATCGCCGGATCCAGATCCTTGGCGAAGTCCGGGATATTGGGAAGCCGGCCATACGGTCCCGTCGCCACGACGACGTTGTCCGCGGTGATCGTCTCGCCGTCATAGCCCGCGAGGTATCGGGTGCCGTCGAACGTCAGGGAATCGATCCGCGTGTTCAGCCGGACGGGGAGGTCGAACTGAATTGCGTACTGCTCGAGGTATTGGCCGAGTTCGTCCTTTGTCGGATAGCTGTTCGGAGCGGCGGGGAAGGGCAGGCCCGCCAAACCGCTGACCTTTGCAGGCGTGAACACGCGCAAAGAGTCGTAGTGCATCCGCCAGTTGTCGCCAAGCCGGGAGTTCCCGTCGACAATGAGGCATTCGCGACCGCGCCGACGGAGTTGGTACCCCGTCGAAAGCCCGGCCTGACCTGCGCCGATGATGAGGGTGTCGATGTGTTGAGTAGCCATGTCACGACAGTACGAAGATCGCCGTGTCTCGCGCGTCGGGCGACTTACCCATTTCCCGCCCTGGTCGATGGGTAGATCTGCGCACCGAGATCACACGTGCGCGGAACCGGTGATCGGAGACCCGTCCGCCCGGAACAGAACGCAGATGGCCCTTGACGATGTCACATGCGACGAACTCGCCGCGGTTAACCAGTTGTAGGTGTATTTGGTGTGCTCGACCGGAACCCCTACGTAATCGGCGAACGCCAGCCCGCAGGCCTTCTCGGCGGCTGCGTCATCTGACGGGTCGACCAATGATTCGACGGCGAAAACCTCGGCATCGTGGGAGGACGTGCAGCTCACCGTATCGACCATGGTGAAGGTCTCGCCTTGGCCCGGAAGGTGCGTGATGCACTCGCCGGCAATCAGCATCGACCAGTGCTTGGACGCCGTCGATGTGGGCTGACTGGGCGAGGTGGTCGCCGTGGGTTCGGCCACCGTCGTGGTTGCGACGGCAACCTCACCCGGCTTGCTCTTCGCGACGCCGTGAATCGTCGAGCTGCAGCCCGCGAGCGCCACGCACAGTGCCGCCGTTCCGATGAGGGTTCGTGTATTCACCAACATGCGAGTTGGATGCGCGCTCGCGGTGAAATGTTCCCGGATGGCCGGTCAGGCGTGCCGCATCAGTAGCGCGTACTGCGCGGACGTGCGCTGCCGAACTTCGGACTCGTTGCTACCGAAGGTCTGAATCATGAATCGTCCGACGTGCGCGTAGCACGTGAACGTCCCCGGTTCGGTCGAGCCCGCCGCGGCCGCCCGCGAGAAGCACGTCGCCGAGTCCAGTCCGACCGGTGAGGTGACGCGGGTGCCGGCTTCGAGGCTGGCGAAGTCGGACTGCAGCTGTGCCGCATCGCTCTCGGACGCCGTTCGAGTGAGCGTGGTGCTCTCGTCGTAGGTGATCAACTCGACGTTGTTGCGCTTCATCTTGTCCGACAGGTCCATGCCCTGACCATCGGTGATGACGAATCGTGTGGCTCGTGCACCGAAGGTGCCCGCGGTCTTCAGATCGGTCGACTTGTCGTTCGGGCTGGCGACGACCAACTTCAGGACACCGTCTTTGTCCATATCCATGGACGCGAGATCGCTGACTGGCGTCGGCTCGAAGTTCTGCAAGAGCTTGAGCTGGGCATCGAAGATGCGCGACACGAGATTGGCCAGCGCTTCTTCGGTATTGCCCCACGTCGTGATCTCGATGATGAACGGACCGCTCGTGAGAGTCGCACCGATCGCCTTGCTGCCCGCGTACCACCGGGCATCGGCTTGGGAATAGCCCGGGATCGAGGTCTTCCGCATCGCCGAGTCCCGGCTGTTCGCGGCGATGATGTCCTTGGCCGCGGCATTCGCGGCACTGGCATCGGCGAATCGGATCAGCGCGACGGACAGCAGCCGATCACCCGTCTTCGACTCGCCCTTCGCGGGGAAGGTCGTGCCGGAGGTGGTCGCCGCTGCGACGAAGTTGTTGCGGGCCAGAGTCGCCGACACGCTCGAGTTCGGCGTGCCGGTGTCGGCACCCCAGGCGCTCATGTTGTCGCTCGGGTCGATGTGCCAACTCGAGGTTCGGTAGTCGAACGACGAGTCGAGATCGTGTGGATCGGCGACGACGTCGAGCATGCGGTGCGATTCGATCCACTTTCCGTTGTCCGCCGAGCCGGTCTTCGCCGGCAGGTCACGTGGGTCGGTCGAGAACGCGCCGATCTCGAGCTTCGCCAACGCGGCGTCGAGTTCGGCGTTGTCCGCCGCGCCCTTCCATTTCCAGATTCCGAACGCGGCGATGAGCAGCACGACGATTCCCACCGTGACCGCGGCGAACAGCCGTCCGCGGCCGCGGCGTCCGGCCGGCGGAGCGGTCACGAATCGGGTCGGCGTCGAAGACGGAGGGGTCGGCACCCGCGGCGGCGGAGGAGTCGTGACGCGCGGCGGTGCCGGGGGTGGCGTGGGCTGACGAGGGGGCGTCGGGGGCGGGGTGGGCTTACGTGGCGGGGTCGGCGGAGGGGGAGTCGGGGGCGTGGACACCCGACGCGGAGGAGGTGGCGACTGCGCCCCGCGAGTGCCGAGCCAGGCGGTGATCGCACCCTTCGCGACGACGGTCTTCGGGTCGTCGAGCGTCGCGATCGGCGCGACCGACGTGAGCAGGGTGTGTAGGTGTGGGATGTGGCTGGTGCCGCCGGTGAGGTAGATCCGCGTCGGGGCCGGCGGCCCGGACTGGTTGATGAGCGTGTGCGTCAGTTGCACCGCTCTCGACAGGTCACGGGTGATGAGCGTGTTGAGTTCGTTCCGGGTCAGCGTGAGCACGGCGTCGCCGGTCTTGCCGGTCACCGGGATGGGGGCCGTCGGGTACTCCGACAGCGACTCTTTGGCTTCGCGGATGCGGTCCTGGGTGCTCAGTTGGGTGCGAATCCCGTCGGCAGAGGAGAGTTCGGCGGCGAGCGCGGGGTTGGAACCGGCGAGCTGGTGAGTCACCCAGTTCCAGATGTGGGCGTCGATGTCGTTGCCGCCGAGGCCTTCGTGACCATCGGCGACGAGCACGCGGAATCCGACGGCGCTCTTCTCCAGAACGGCGACGTCGCAGGTGCCGGCGCCGTAGTCGAGAACGGCGAGGCGCTCGCCGGGGCTCAGCGGCGTGCCGGTGGTCGTGTAATGCCACGCTGCCGCATGGGCCTCCGTGACGAAGGCAAGCGTGTGTTCCGGGATTCCGGAGGCAAGCGCCGCGGTCTTGAGCTGATGGATCGTGGCCGGGCCCCACCGGTCCGGGTGGGTCATGATGACCGTTGCCACCGGCTGGTTGGTGAACCGCGCAGCCTTCTTGAGGACGTCCTTGAGGACCTCGGCGGCGAGGTCGGTCGCCGGCAGGAACCGGTCCCCCAGCATGACCGTGCCATCGCTGAGGCGACGCTTCGGGGATGGCTCGTACCGCGTCGGATCGAGCATTGCCGAACGGGTCGCGGCTTCGCCGATAAGGAAGCCGGCCTCGGTCAGCATGACGGCCGACGGCATGAGGTCCGATCGGGCGCCAAGCCGGAGCGTGCGGACTTGGCCGTCCGGGGTGTACAGCGCCGCGGCGGTGTTGGACGTACCGAAGTCGATCGACAGAATCACGCCGGGATACTGCACTTTTTCACCCCATTCGTTCTGTTGTCGCGTGCAGCGTCGGCTACGTGAACCATCTGAGCGTACGGTTCGCCAACCACTGTTCGAAACCGATTGCACGTTGCGTGCACTCGTTCTCTTCTTCGTTGCGACAAGCACATTTGTGTCGCGACCCTGATCTTGGAGCCGCCTGACAGATGAGAGTTCGGTGGGGTCACCGAAAGTTCCCACAAAGTTGTCGGGAACATTTCGGGGCCCTCCGCCCTCCAACGGTCTGACGCGCACTTCCAGGACAAGGAGCGGACAGTGATATTCGACGAAGGCAGCAGCGACGCGGAGTCGCTGGTTCGTGAGCTCCTACGCAATGTAAGCGATGCGCCGACGGGACTCTGGACCCAGGTCATGAACAAGATCTCGGACCCGCTGACCCCGCTGGTGAATCCAGCGCTTGTGCCCGATGCCTTGTTCGGTTGGGGAGATGATGGTCTCGACGTTCTCGATTGGGGGCCCGATGACGACAGCGACGCCTCATCGGACGACCACCACGAGTCGTTTCATGACGACGACCTCGGCCTCGACGACGATGACACAGATTTCGACGATTTCTGACACCGGCGGGAACTTTCACGTTCCCGCCGGCATCACACGGATGAGCGAAGTTCCTTAAAAACTGAGGAAGGAGCACCACGATGGCGATTCTCGCTGGAGAGCTGATCCGCGTCATTCTCGTTCTCACCCTGACCGTGAGTGCCGGGGTTCTGGGCGCCTGTCTGTGGCAATGGTGGACCCGCCCAGAGACGCACAGTCACGACCACTCAGGCCCGGATGAATCCACGGATGCCGTGATACCGAGTCTCGTCGGGGTTTACGACACCGCGGGAGAAGCGGTGCGGCCGCAGTTGCGTTCCGTGCTCGGACAGCTGTCGGTGACCGAGATCCCCGCCGGACCCGGCGACGTCTTCGATCCACACCTCCACGAAGCGGTCGCGACGACGCCCGCCGCGCGAGCGGACCTCGAGCACCGGATCGCCGAGATCGTGCGCCCCGGCTGGAGCCATCGAGGTCATGTCGTGCGTCCGGCCCAGGTAACGGTCTGGACCTACCCCACGAACGTGGAGGAGCTGCCATGAAATCGTCGTCACTCACGATCACCACGGGTCTCGCGGCAGCCATCGCGTTTGTGTCCGCGCTGCTTCTGCTGTTGTCACCGTCGTCGGTGGCGACCGATGCGGTGTCCGGGTCCGTCGCGGTCACGACGTCGGTGCCGGCTGGAGATTCGCCGATCCACGAAGGTCAAGACCCGGCACTCCCGGGCGTCACCACCTCGCCTAAACCCACTGAATTCAAGGACATGCCGGACGGGCCGGGCATCGGCAGTGGTGGAGTCGGAGGTGGCTCTCAGCAGGGCCCGGCGCGGCCGTCTCCCTCGCGCACGAGGTGACGGTCAAGTGCGCGAATACGGCCCTTGATGTGTTCGATCGACTGATCCAGCTGCGCGATCGTGTCCGCCCGCTCCGCCGCGGTCGCCGCGCGCGCATCCTCGATGGCCTTGAGCTCTCGCCGGACGCGCGTGGTTTGGGTGATGAGCAGTTTGCGGTACGTCTCCGTCATTGCCGAGCGGCCGGTGTCGATCGATTCGTCGATCTCGAGGGCGATCTGCTTCCGTAGCGTCATCGACGTCGAGTTGATCCAGTCCATGTGCGCTTTGCGGCCTTGCTTGATCCGTTTGTAGGCCATCACGGCGCCCAGGGCGATGCCGCTCACGGGGAGTGCCACGAAGGCTGCCGCGCTGGCGCTGACCGCCGCGGTCGTGATCATGCCGCCGCCGATCATGATCGTCTGCGGGTCGACCAGTCCCTCGGTGAAACGCAGATCCTTCTCCGGGATCGTCAGCCGCCCGATCTCGGCGTACTGCTCGGTGCCTTCGATCTTGCGATCGGTCCCAATGCGCTTGAGTCCGGCCGTGAATTCCGTGGAGACTGTGGAAAGCACACTCTCGAAGTCGGCGGTGATCTCACCGACGAACAGTTGCGACGACCGCTTGAGGAACTGGAACGTGGTCTCGTCGGTGCGCCGGAGCCACTTCTCCTTCAACTCGTCGAGGCCCTTGTCGACTTCGCGGTTCAGGTCGCGCTGCAGCAATCGGAAATCGCGCTGGATCTTCTCGCGCCACGTTCCCGATTTCTGCGCGCCCTCCAACGCCATGAGCTGTTTCTTGAGGGTCTCGAACCGCTCCGCCGACTCGACGTTTTCCACGGACGCGCGCTCGGCGGTCATCCGTGACGACAGTTCTTCGAGGCCGGCCCGCGCGACGCGCACTGCCCGCCGCGTCGGTGTGTTCTTGGTGTCGGCGATGAGGTTGTCGAGGCGTTGATACAGCGTGGCGATACCCGACGCTGCCAGCACGGCGTCCCGCCGTGGACCCGGCGGCATGAGGTGGGCATGCCGGGCATGCACGCTCGAGACCCCCAGGACCGAGAGTGACGAG
This sequence comes from Smaragdicoccus niigatensis DSM 44881 = NBRC 103563, assembly GCF_000380645.1. Lineage (GTDB taxonomy): Bacteria > Actinomycetota > Actinomycetes > Mycobacteriales > Mycobacteriaceae > Smaragdicoccus > Smaragdicoccus niigatensis. Next base: position 947,677 of record NZ_AQXZ01000018.1, on the reverse strand, counting down.
ATGCTGGGGGCTTGCGTGCGGATCAGGCGCTCGTTCTCGGTCGCGATCGTGCGCCAGAACCGCATGTTCGTGTCGATCTTCGACATCACGAGGATGACCGACTCGACATCGCGGCTCGCCACCTGCAGGTACTCGAGTTCGGGCTTGGAAATCGGCGCGGTCGAGTCGCACACGAAGATGAGGATTCCGGCATCGCCGACCGTGCGACGAAGCGACGCCGCGTCATTGCGGGCGAGGGCGCCGTGACCGGGGGTGTCGACGATGTCCGTTCGGTGCGTGAGATCGGAGTCGACAGCGACCTCCGCGGCGACCGGTACGTCGATCCGGTCCGAATCGGACACCTCGGATCCGGTGGTCGTGGTCCAGTTGATCAACTCTTCGGTCCCGATCAGGCGAGCCGGACGGTCGGGGAAGATCAGGAGTGCGCTGCCGGCGGGGAGGTCGATCCGTGGCCGCGTGAACTTCAGTGGCACGGACGTGCTGAAGTCCTGACTGTCGGGCGACAGCGCGACGCCGATCAATGCGTTGACCAGTGCACTCTTTCCGCGGTTGACCTCGCCGGTCACGACGATGGCCGGAAAGGCGCTCGGCGAATCGAGGAGCGTTTGGCTGCGGGCGGCGAAGTCGCCGAGGCCGTGCTTGACCAGGAGTTCGGCCACTGCCGCAAGGTCGTGCCGAAGGTCTGCCTCGCGACTCTTGGCATCCGTGCTGGGGATCGTCATGCGAACGCCGCCCCCTGCAGGCGCATGGCCAACAGTTGATACGACCTTTCGAGCACCGTCAGGACTTCGCCTTCGGCAGCCGAGCGCGCGATGAGTCGGCGGGTCCGGGTCTCGCCGCACTTGCGCATCGCTGCCGCCGCGAGTTCGGAAACCGGCGTCGACACGGGCAGATCCAGTGCAAATGCGGGGTCGCCACTGATGGCCTTGTCGAGTTCGGCGACCAGTGGGTGGGCGGGGGACCACCGCAGGATCAGATCCATGGCACGCAGTTCGCGCAATGCGTGGAACGCCGGATCCATTTCCGCGGCGTCGATGAGCGCCAACACTTCGGCCGAACGCGGGGCGTGGCGGGCGGCCACCCGAAGCGATTCGAGCAGGTTCTTCACGCGCCGCAGGTTGGCGCGCCGGCGCACGATGGGCCGGGCCGTGGAGATGAATTCGGCGATCCCGGATCGCTTCCGCAGGTGTTCGATGACCGCGTGCGCGCCGAATTTCGCCATCGGGCGGCTGCTGACGATGCCGTACTCACCGATGCGCTCGAGGAGTTCGATGATCGCGCTGTCTTCGGTCGAAGCGAGTTCGATGCTGAGTTCGAACGGGTCGAGATCGGCGAGCGAGGCGAGGACGCGAGCATCCTGCTCCCGGAATGAGCCGGTCAGAGCGGCTTCACCAAGGAGTCCGGAAACGGCGACGACCTGGCAGAACTTGTCGCGGTGCTGTGCGGCCAGTTCGTCGGCCTTCTTCGTGGCGTCGTCGATCGGGTCCGAGCCGCCGAAGGGGCCGGAACCGTAACTGTCCGAGTGCGACAACAGCGCGAAGGTGTTCGCGCGGTTCGCGCCGATGGCATGCAAGAGTTCGAGATCGTCCGGTCGCAGCACGCCGTCGAACAGCAGGAACACGACATCCGGTCCGTCGGCGCCGGTCATGAAGGCGGTGCCACTCGACGTCGTCGGCGCCGCGTTGCCACCGTGGCCCGACGTACCCGGGGTGTCGATGAGTTCGAGGCTGCGTAGCGCCGCGTTGGGCAGGAAAACGTCGATGTGACTGATCTTGTCGACGGGCCGGCCAAGGTTGTCGGGCAGGCGATCGCCGATCGGAATGGTCGCCTGGGCACCATCAGTCCCGGCCACCACCGCGCGGGCGGGCATGCCATTGCGATAGATGGTCGCGACCCGCGTGCACTCGGTGGCGTTCGTGGGCGCCACACTCTGTCCGACGAGGGCATTGACCAGCGTCGACTTACCCGAATTCACGCGGCCCACCAGGGCAGCACGAACGGGAGCCTCGAGGATGCGCTGAAACTCGGCGATCGCGCGCTGGTGTTCGAAACCGAGCAGCGGTTCAGCTTCGGCGCACAGTCGCCATGCTCGTTGCAAGAGCGGGTCGACGTCCGCACCGGATTGGCCGCTTCGGGTCACCATCACCTCAACGAAAATTGGCGAAATATGTCGTATTCAAGTGACATAACAGTATCGGATGTGCTGATTGCCCCGAACCTCGATCTTCGAGTCACGTGAACCGCTGGCCAGGGAGAAAGTTAGGATCGGGGCAACTTGTCGGGGTGCGAGATACGGGGGAGTCGTGGACGATCACAGCGTTGCCAGTCTTCTCGCGCGCGCCCAGTCGGGAGACACCCGCGCGTTCTCGGAACTCGTTGCCACGCACCGTCGTCCGATGTGGGCAGTGACGCTGCGCATCACCGGAAACGAACACGATGCGCAGGACGCGATGCAGGACGCGCTCGTCGCGGCCTGGCAGAACCTGGACAAGTTCCGTGGTGACTCGGCGATCGGAACCTGGCTGTACCGAATCGCGGCCAACGCCGCACTCGCGGTGGTGCGAAAGCGGCGAGAGGTGCCGGTCGATGAGGTGCCGGACTATGCCGGCGGCCCGGACATTGGCGATCGCGTCGCCGATCGGGACATGGTTCAGGTCGCGTTGCGCGCCCTGCCTGATCAGTTCCGGGAGGCGATCGTCCTGCGCGAAGTCGGTGATCTCACCTATGACGCCATCGCGGCGCATCAAGGAGTGCCCGTCGCAACGGTGAAAACGCGACTGAACCGCGCCCGCAAAATGCTTTTGGAGGAGCTCACAAAGCTCCGGGCAGGAGCTTGACCTCATGGCTTACGGTGACGAATTCAGCGACGCGGACCTGGGCGCGATGCTCGGCGAGGTCGGCGACATCCCGGCGTCGGTGTTCGAGTCGATGATCTCCTACGCGACCGACCCGAGTACGCCCCTCGCGGACGTCGCGCTCATTCCGCCAGCCGACGACTACCTCGTCGACGACGAGTGGGACGCCGATGATGAGGACGGGTCGTTCGGTTCGACGTCGAATGACGATGACGACCAGGTGGACCATGCCCACCATCACGACGATGGGCATGACCACGACGATTCGTACGACGACGATTCCGACGATTACTAGTCCTGGAAATCGACCTGCTCGAGGTCTCCATCGCCGTCGGTGTCCGCGTATGCGGTGTCGTATGCGCCGTCTGCGTTGGTGTCGAGGAGGACGACGTCAGCCGTACCGTCGGCGTTGAAGTCACTCACCGAGACGTCCAGGATGCCGTCGCCGTCTTCATCGATCTGCACGGTCTCCAAGGTGCCGTTGTTGTCCGTGTCGCTCGCCACCGTGTCGAGGTTTCCGTCCGCGTCGGTGTCGGTGTAGAGGTTGTTCACCCACCCGTCGTGGTCGGTGTCCTCGACCATGAGGTCCGCCTGGCCATCGTGGTTCGTGTCCTGGACGATCGTGTCCGAAACCTGGTCACCGTCGGTGTCCATGAGAACGGTGTCGACCGCTCCGTCGGCGTTGGTGTCGTAACCGACGGTGTCGATGATTCCGTTGCCGTCCGAGTCGTACATCTCGGTGCCACCGGGAGTCGTGTAGGACGTCGTGGTGTTGGCGTCCGTGGTGCCGGTTTGGGTGGAGGTCTGGGGCTCGGTGGTCGTCGTGTCGGTCGCGGCCTCGTTGATGTACATCTGGACTCCTATCAAAGCGTTCTGTCGGTACTAGGTAGATGCCGCTACCAACGGGAAAGTTCCGAGGTTCTTCGAATCAATTATCCGCCGTTGCGACCTGTCCGTTTCGGGCAATTTCGGATTCGCGTCATCGGGCGTATCGGCGTCCACCGTCCGGCATACGGTCGATTTCCCGGTTCTCCCGCGACTGGGACGTGACCTGCGTCACGATGGGCAACAAGTGTGCAAATCTCGAAATCCTGACGGGGAAATCATGACTTCAACGGTTGTCCAGACCGATATCGATACGACCAGCGTCAACACGATCCGCACGTTGTGCATGGATGCCGTCCAGGCTGCGAATTCAGGCCACCCCGGCACGCCGATGGCGATGGCTCCGGTGGTCTACGAACTGTGGCAGAACCATCTCGCCTTCGACCCCAGCGACCCGATCTGGCCGAACCGCGACCGATTTGTCCTGTCAATGGGACACGCGTCGACGCTGCTGTACTCGATCCTGCACCTCACCAACGTGCAGGCAGTCACCTACAAGTACGAAACCGCCGGTCAGGCCTCGGTGTCGCTCGACGACATCAAGAAGTTCCGGCAACTCGACTCGCGCTGCCCGGGCCACCCCGAGTACCGCTGGACCTCAGGTATCGAGTGCACCACCGGACCGCTTGGCACGGGCTTTGCCACGAGCGTCGGCATGGCGATCTCGAGCAAGTGGCTCGCCGCGAACTACAACAAAGAGGGCCACGAGCTCTACAACTTCAACGTCTACGCCCTCGGCGGTGACGGCTGCATGATGGAAGGCGTTGCGTCCGAGGCTGCCTCGCTCGCCGCGCACCTCCAACTCGACAACCTGTGCTGGATCTACGACAACAACAAGATCACCATCGAGGGCTCGACCGACGTTTCCTTCACCGAGGACGTCGCCACCAGATTCGTCGGCTACGGCTGGAACGTGCAGCGTGTTGGCGACGCGAATGATCTCAAGATGCTGTCCCGCGCGTTCAGCACGTTCAAGCGCGAGACCGGCCGTCCGACGCTCATCATCGTCGACAGCCACATCGCCTACGGTGCGCCCACCAAGCAGGATCACCACTCAGCTCACGGTGAACCGCTCGGCGTCGAAGAGATCGCCGGCACGAAGCAGTTCTACGGCTTCCCGCCGGACGAGCAGTTCTTCGTTCCGGACGGCGTCTACGACAACTTCAACAACGGCATCGGTGCGCGGGGCAAGTCGAAGCGCGAGGCCTGGGAGTCCGCGTTCGAGGCCTATCGTGCCGAGTACCCTGACCTCGCCTCGCAGCTCGAGAACATGCAGAAGCGCGAACTGCCCGACGGCTGGGATGCCGATCTGCCGGTCTATCCGGCAGATGCGAAGGGCATCGCGAGCCGCCAGTCCTCGGGTGAGGTGCTCAACGCGCTCGCCAAGAACTACCCATGGCTCGTCGGCGGCTCGGCTGACCTGGCCCCCTCGACCAAGACCTATATGAAGGGCCTCGGCGACTTCCAGGCGGACAACTACGCCGGTCGCAACATGCACTTCGGTGTTCGTGAGTTCGCGGCGGCCACTGCGATCAATGGCATGGCAGTTTCCAAGCTCCGGGCGTTCTGGTCGGGCTTCATGATCTTCTCCGACTTCGCGCGTGGCGCGATCCGCCTCTCGGCCATCATGGAGATCCCGTCGATCCACATCTTCACGCACGACTCGATCGGTGTCGGCGAGGACGGCCCGACCCACCAGCCGGTCGAGCAGCTGCTGTCTCTGCGGGCGATCCCGGGCATCTACACGATCCGGCCGGGTGACGCGAACGAGGTCGTCGAGGCGTGGCGCTTCATCGCCAACCTCAAGCACGAGCCGGTCGCGCTGATTCTCTCGCGCCAGAACCTGCCGACCCTGGACCGCACCGTCTTCGCGCCGGCATCGGGAATGACCAAGGGCGCCTATGTTCTGGCTTCCGCGGACGACCCCGAGGTGATCCTCATGGGTACTGGTTCTGAGGTCGACCTCGTGGTCAAGGCATACGAGCAGCTCACCGCGGAAGGCGTCCGCGCCCGCGTGGTGAGCATGCCGTGCCTCGAACTCTTCGAGGAGCAGAGCCAGGAGTACCGAGACAGTGTTCTGCCGCCGAGCGTCCGCGCACGCGTTGCGGTCGAGCAGGCTTCGACGTTGGGCTGGCACCGCTACGTCGGAATCGACGGCGCGGTGATCGGCATGGAGACGTTCGGTGCATCGGCTCCGCTGGGGGCCCTGCTCACCAAGTTCGGCTTCACTCCGGACAAGGTCGTCAGCACCGCGCGCGAGGTAATCGAGCGGAACCGCTAACTGCTTGACGGTTCGGTGCTCTCCCGGCGCCGTCATCGAAATATGTCGATGACGGACCCAGAGGAGCACCGAACCGTTTTCAGCGAAGGTGGTCGCGCCGGCGAATCAACGCGAGGATCGCGTCGCGAGTGTTCGGCCAGTCGTCCATGACCTGCGAATAGCTGAGTCGCACGGGCAAGTATCCGAGTGCGTGCAATGCGAGGTCGCGACGGTAGTCGTGGTCGCGGTCTTCGTGGAATTCCTTACCGTCGGTCTCGAGCACGAGTCGCTGACCAACCAGAAGGTCGACGTAACCGACACCCGGGATGTGCACCTGGATTTCGAGCTGGATGCCCAGCTCACGCAGTCGGAGTCGGACGATCGTTTCCAGTCCGGATTGGGCACGCCGGTCACATCGGTCAGCCAGGTAGTTCGGATGGGGTGAATCGGAAACGATTGTTCGCGCGTCCGCCATCTCGATCATTTGCTTGTTGAGCATCGAATCCAACACGACGACAAGGTCTTCCGGCTCGAGGCAGTTGGCCGCCGCCCCAAGTGCCACCTCGGCCGTATCAATCGCCGAGTTGATCGGGGGATTCGATTTATAGGGATGGCAGTGCCGACCGGGGCGTCGCTGATGCGCCGGATATCGAACGTGCGTGTCGTGTGCGGTATTTGGTACCCAAACCCCGAGGTGGCGCAGGGCGGATATGCAACTGACGACGCCGCCGCCCTTAACAACGGTCACGACGGTGGTGTCCGCGGTACGCGTCTGGTACCAGCCCTTGCGGATCGCGACGAGATTGCCTTCGCAGAGCTTTCGGACCGTCTTGTAGTTGACTCCGCACTGTCGCAGCTGCTTCGCCGATATCACGCCTCCGTTGGCGGCTGCGATCCGTTCGATGTCGTGCATTCCGACCATGGAAACGGTGAATGCGGCTCGCGCCCAAGTTCCGGATCCCGTTGCAAAACGATTCCGTGCTCTGCCGGCGAGGTCAGCTCGCTATTTCGATGACGGCGTCAGCGGAGCACCAAATCGTCGGCAACCTGCGACCGCCATGAGACGTTGACCAGGCACTATCAGATCGCATGGCCCGACTTCCATTGTCGATGCTCGTCGCCGCGGCGGCGGCTGCGGTGCTTTTCGCGCCTGCGCAGCAGCCGGATGTGCAGCTCGTCAGCAATGTCCAGTCGGAGACCGACGGGCTCAATCCGGTGGTGAAGTTCGCGTACACGCTGGCCAAGCAGGATGCCGCCAAGCAGCATGTGCCGCTCGCGATCACCTCGGGCCACCGGACGTGGGCACAGCAGCAGGCATTGTGGCAGCAGGGAGTCGCCGAGTACGGATCGCCGCAGGCAGCAAGACGATGGGTCCTACCGCCGGCGGAGTCCGCGCACGTCAAGGGCCGGGCCATCGACGTTCGGCCGATCGAGGGCGCGCGGTGGCTCGAGCGGAATGGCAACAAGTACGGGCTATGCCGCCGCTATCTCAACGAGTGGTGGCACTTCGAAGTCGCCACGCTGCCGTACCAGCCGTGCCCCGCGATGCTCCCCGATGCCTCCTATGGTTAGGGGAAACTCGGCACGTTGAAGTTCGGGATGCTGATGTTCCCGCCACCCGGGATCACGTTCGGCACGCTGTTGAGCACCTGACTTCCGCCGATGTCGACGCCGGGGGTCCCGGTCTGGACGTCGGACTGATTGAACCCGAACGCCGAACTGCTGTTCCCGTTGGTGAATTGCGAACCTGCGGTGTTGTCGAAGCCCCACGCGTTGTTGGAGTTGTTGTTGCCCGTCGGGTCCAGGGTCACCGGGGGCAGCAGCGGTAGGTCGACGGATGCACCCGGCGTGCCGAGCGTGTACGCCTCGTTGCCGAAGCCCCACGCGTTGTTGCTGTTGTCGTTGCCAAGCGCGGTGCCGGATAGGTTGTTCGCGCCGAGTGCGGTGTTGGTGTTGCCGTTCCCGGTCGGGTCCAAGGTGATCGTGGTTCCGGTGAGCGGATCGGTGATCTGGCCTCCCGGGGTGCCGATGGTGGCAGCCTGGTTGCCCAGTCCGCCCGCGAGGTTGTTGTTGTCGTTGCCGAGGACCGTGCCAGCGGTATTTCCGAGCCCGACGGACGTGTTGTTGTTGCCGTTGCCGGTGGGGTCGATGTTGACCTGCGTGCCGAGGATCGGGACAGTTCCGGTCGCTCCTGGCGTGCCTACCGTGAAGGCCTGATTCGCAGCGCCGATCGCGGTGTTGTTGTTGTTATTGCCGAGGACCGTGCCGGTCGTGTTTGCCACGCCCAGTGCCGTGTTGTGGTTTCCACTTCCGGTCTGAGTGACGGTGAAGATTGGCGGGTCATTGGGTCCGAGACCGGGTACCTCGGTTCCGGGCGAGCCCGCGGTGATCGCCTGGTTGAGGATGCCGCCGGCGGTGTTCGTGTTGTTGTTGCCGAGCGCCGTCGCCGCCACATTGCCGATTCCGAGCGCCGAATTCGTGTTGTTGTCGCCGGTCGGGGTGATGTTCAGGACCGGGGAATGTGCACCAGGTGTGCCGACGCTCTCGGCGACGTTCAGTGCTCCGGCTGCGGTGTTCCGGTTGTTGTTGCCGAATGTGGAGCCCGCGACGTTCGCGAGTCCGAGCGCGGTGTTGGTGTTGCCGTTGCCCGAGGCGTCGGTGCCGATCGTCTCGTTGCCCAGCGCTGGCACGCCCGTGCTGTGCGCGAGGTTCCCGACGCCGATCGCCGTGTCGTTGTTGTTGCTACCCAACACATTCAACGCGGTGTTGCCGACACCGATCGCAGTGACGTTGTTGCCATCGCCGCCGGCTGAGGCAGCGGTGTTGTCGATACCGATCGCAGTCGCGTGGTTGCCGGAACCACCTTCCGCGGCGGCCGTACTCGAGCCGATCGCGAGCGCGGTGTTGCCGCTGCCGTCGGCGGTGGCGTTGCTGCCGGGAAGGATCGCGAGGGCGATCGCACCGGGCCCGGTCGCCGAACATTGCGAGTCGGCGCCGAGCTGGATCTTCAGTCCCGCGGTTGCGCCGCAGATCAGCGCGCTGGCGGGGGCCGCCGCGCCGTAGGTGAAAGTGCACGCCGCCATCGCCCCGATGGCGAGGGTGGCTCCGGTATGGCTTGCGGTGATTCGAAGCGGTTGATGGGTGGGACGATGCTTGCCCACGGACCGTTTCCGATGATTTGGCATAGGTGCCTCACTTCGTCGTGTCCTATGAAGAACGGACAATACGCACAAAGCAAGATCAAGATAGTTGAACTGCCAACCATCTTGCGCAAGTGGCGGTTACGCCAGAATCTGCTGCACCCGATCGGACTCGAAAAAACCGGCGTGAAGTCGGCGAACGATCGCGTCGAACTGTCCGTTGTGGACGAGAAGGTCGATGATCGGCGGGGCATATCGACGGGCTTCTTCGGCCATGTCGTCCGGGCCGACACCGATGTCTTCGAGGAGGTCGGCCAGCGTCCAGGTGCCGTACTTCTCGAAGAAGTATTGGACGCCTTCGCTCACGACGCTGCGGAAGTACTCGGTCTGGCGGAAGCGGAAGAAGAACTCGAAGGCCAGAACCAGGAAGTCTTCGACGTCGTCCGGCGTGACCATCTGGCCGATCTCGCTCATTGGGGTGTCCGCGTGCTCGGCCCAGAGATCGACGGCGGCGTCGGCGAGCGCGGTGTCGTCCATCGGACGGCCGCCGCGGTTCTGGAAGTACGTCACCACGAGTTCGGCGAGTTCGCGAATTCGGATCTCCGCCTGGAGCCGGGTATCGGGAGCGAACCGGTTCATGAGCAGTTCTGCGGCACTGAGAACCGAACCGAGTCCGGGCACCTGCTCGGCCTTGATGCGACTCGCGAGCACCGTCGAGCCGGCGGCCTGACAGATGAGCTCGACGGCCCATTCCCGTGTCAGGGGGCTCTCGTAGATCAGTCGTCGAAACGCGGGCAATGCGATGAGGCTTCCCGTGAACTCCTGAATCTGGTTCTGATCGAACACGTTCCGGAGCGGAACTGCGTCATGTGACGTCGTCTCGTAGAGGCGTGCCGCGATCTCCCCGACGAGTTCGGGGATTGACCCCTCGATCGTCCACTGCGACGCGTATTTCAACGCCGTGGCCGTGACTTGTTCGGGCGTGACGACCTGATCGAGGGTCAGTTGGCCGACCGTGTGCAGTGCCGTGTCGATCTCGCGTTCGATGAATGCCGTGAGGGCGTCGCCGGTCAGCTGATTACGCCAGTGATCGACGAGGGCATCGAGAAGCAGGTCAGCTTTGGACGGTCCGGTCACGTGGCCAGAATACGGAGAAGGGGCGAGCAGAGCGAAGGGGAATGGAAACTGCGACGAAGTAGCCGTGTTTGTCGACTCGCTCACGGCACCAGGACGATCGATCCCGTGGTCTTTCGGCCTTCGAGATCGCGGTGGGCTTGCGCGGCCTGGGTTAGCGGATAGCTGGCACCGACCCGAATGTCGAGCGTTCCCTCGGACATCGCGTTGAGAACATCGCCGGCCCGCCAGAGGAGTTCGTCGCGATTCCGTGTGAAGTCCCCGAGCTTCGGACGGGTCAGGAACACCGAGCCCAGAGCGTTGAGTCGTTGCGGGTCGATGGGGTCGACCTTGCCGCTCGCGGCGCCGAACAGGGCGACCATGCCGCGCACCCGAACCGACTTGAGGCTCGCTTCCCAGGTGTCTTTGCCGACGCCGTCGTACACGGCCGCGACGCCCTCGCCGTTGGTGAGCTCACGCACCCGGGCGGGGATGTCATCGGTATAGCGGAGGACTTCGAATGCGCCGGCCTGTCGGGACAGTTCGGCCTTCGCATCGCTGGACACCGTCGTGATGACGCGAGCACCCTTGGCCACTGCGAGCTGGGTGAGGATGAGGCCGACGCCGCCCGCACCCGCATGCATGAGGATCGTGTCGCCGGCGGCTACGGGGTAGACGGAGTTGATGAGGTAGTGGGCGGTCATGCCCTGCAGGAGCGCGGACGCGGCCTGTTCGGCAGGCAGGTTGGCGGGGACCGGAACCGCGCTGGCCGCCCTCACGACGACGAGTTCGCTGTAGCTGCCATTTGCCTCGGCCCACGCGACACGTTCGCCGGGTGAGAACGAACTGCCCGGGCCGACAGTCTCGACGATGCCGACGCCTTCGCTGCCCGGGACATACGGGACGGGCTTCGGATAGGCGCCGGTCCGGAAGTACGTATCGATGAAGTTGACGCCGATCGCTTCGGTTCGAACGACGAGCTCCCCGTCACCCGGCACGGGATCCGGCAATTCGACGAGCTTCAGGACGTCAGGGCCACCGTTTTCGGCAACTTGAATCGCACGCATGTGTCCAGTCTTACCCGACTGCGGTGAGTTCCGTCCGCGCGGTAGTGACTGTCTCCGAAGCGCGTTCGGTTCCGGAGCACCACAGAGCAGCGGTGCCGATCGTGCACAGCGCGGCGCCGGCGACGTGCAGCGCCACCAGGGCGGCCGGCACGCCGGTGAAGTACTGGATGAGGCCGATCGACGCCTGAACGACGACGAGTCCGACGACGATCCACAGTCGGCGCCACACGAGCTTCGACACTCCGACTGCTGCGAGCCCGAACCCGAGTCCGACGAGGAGCGCTAGATAGCCCGTCAAGAACTGCGAGTGCACGTGAGCGAGCGTCACGATCTCGATCTGGAGGCGGGGGACAGTGCGGACGATGTCCTTGTCACCCGCATGTGGACCGGCGGCCGTGACGAGAGTGCCGGCGACGAGAGTGCAGGCCAAAGCCACGCCAGTCAGCGCCGTCAGGGCACGTAGCGGTCGCGGCATGGCCGGTTGCATCACCGATTGGTCCGGCTCACTGATCTTGAAGTACATGACCGTGGCGATCCACACCATCGCCATCGATACGAGGAGATGGATCGAGACGGTCCACCACAGCAGTCCGGTGCGGACGGTGATTCCACCGAGAATGGCCTGCACAACGGTTCCACCGGGCATGAGCCACGCGTAGACCAGCACCTCACGACGACGGCGAGCGCGGAGTACAGCGAGAACGATGAGGCCGGCGGCAATCGTGACGACGAACGTCAGCATGCGGTTACCGAATTCGATCGCCTGGTGGAACACCGGCACCTCGGCGATCCGGACCGGCGTGAAGCTGCCCGGGAAACACCGTGGCCACGTGGGGCAGCCGAGCCCGGACGCGGTCACGCGAACGATGGAACCCGTGACGGCGATGCCGGCCTGCGTCGCGATGACGGCGATCGCAATGATCTGCTGGATGCGAAGTGTCGGGTTGGGGAAGCGGTCAAGAACTCGGTAGAAGGCGTTCATCTCACTACTCGAATCGGAAGGTTCGGGCGGCGAGAGTACCGCAGATCGACGCCCAGATCAGCAGGACAACGAGCCCCAATGCATCGATCGCGTAGTTGACCGACGCCTGCGTGAGCGATTCCGCCAGAGCCCCGGACGGGATGAGTCGGGCAGCGATCTCCAGGCCGGTCGGCAGAGATTCGGTCGCGAACACCGCGCTGCCGATCGCGAGCATGACGAACCACAGGATGTTCGCCAGGGCCAGAACGATTTCCGCCTTCAACGTGCCGCCGAGCAGCAGTCCCATCGTCGAGAACGTGATGGTGCCGATCGCCACGAAGATCAGCATGAGGACGAGTCCGCCGATGCTGGGCCGCCAGCCCAAGGCGAACCCGAGTCCGCCGAGAACGAGCACCTGAATCGCGACGACTCCGGCAACCGCGACGCTCTTGCCCACGATGATTCCCCACCTCGGCAGTGCGGTGGCGCCGAGTCGCTTGAGCGCGCCGTAGCGGCGGTCGAATCCGACCGCAATCGCCTGGCCGGTGAAGGCGGTTCCCATCACGGCGACCATGAGCGTGGCCGGCACGATCTTGTCGATGCGGTGGTCGCCGAATTCGCCGATCGGCAGATACGTGAGACCGATCAGCATGGTGATCGGGATGAGCATCGTGAGCAGCAACTGCTCGCCGTTGCGCAGGAACAGCCTCAGTTCGAGGCGGGACTGCGCCGCCAGCATCTTGAACGGCGCGCTCGGCCGCGGGTCAGCGGCGAACGTGTCCGGGGCGAATCGGTTGGTCATCCGCGCAGCTCCCTGCCGGTCAGTTCGAGGAAGACGTCTTCGAGGCGACGTTGGTCGACCCGGATGTCGGTGGCGAGGACGCCGATCCGGGCACACCACGCGGTCACCGCGGCGACGACAGCGGGCGTGATCTCACCGTCGACGAGATACGTCCCGGGGGAGTTCTCGGCGACCGTGAAGTCTCCCGGGAGGTCTCTGCGCAAGCTGGCGAGGTCGAGCTTCGGACGTGCGGTGAAGCGCAGGTGCCCGGTGGCGCCGCGCGTGGTGATCTCCGCCGGCGTACCGGACGCGACGGTCTTGCCGTGGTCGATGATGACGATCTCGTCGGCGAGCTGTTCGGCCTCATCCATCATGTGGGTCGTCAGCAGCACGCTGACACCATCGCGGCGAAGGGCGTCGATGAGGTCCCACACGAGCAGCCGGGCCTGCGCGTCGAGGCCGGCGGTCGGCTCGTCGAGAAAGACGAGTTCGGGGCGGCCGACGATCGCGCAGGCGAGCGAAAGTCGCTGCTGCTGACCACCGGAGAGGCGACGGTACGGAGTCTTGCGGGAGTCGTTGAGCCCCAGCGTCCGAAGCAGCCACTCGGGGTCGAGCGGGTTGGCGCTGTAGGACGCCACCAGCTGCAACATCTCGGCCGCGCGGGCACCCGGGTAGGCACCGCCACCCTGCAACATGACGCCGATCCGCGGCTTGAGCTTGGCGCGCTCGGAGATCGGGTCAAGTCCGAGAATGCGGATCTCGCCGGCATCCGGACGACCGAAGCCTTCGCACATCTCGACGGTCGTCGTCTTCCCGGCACCGTTCGGGCCGAGCAGGGCGAGGACCTTCGCCGGCGGCAGTTCGAGATCAAGACCATCGACGGCGGTGATCGCACCGAACTTCTTGACGACGCCGCTCAGCTGCACCGCTGGAGCATTGTTCACGATCAATCAGGGTAGCCGAGCAGCGTCGGCGGTTTTCTCATGCTCGGTCTCGCTTACCTGGGCCTCAGGAATCGCGTGGCTCGACCAGGGCAGTCGGTTGACCGTCGAGATGATGATCACGCCGATGACGCAGATGGCGGCGATCGCCGCTTCGACGATGACGAACGGTTTGAACTCGGCACCGTTCGGCATGAGGATCACCGCGACGATCGTCGAAAACACCACAGTCGGAACGCGGAACGCCGGTGTCGTGGCCCAGGCGGCCAGTGGGATGACCCCCCACAGCAGGTACCACGGCTGCACGACCGGGAACAGCAGAACCATCGCGCCGAACGAGACACCGAGTGCTCCGACGGGGTGCAGTCGGCCGGTGTACGTGGCGACGAGCATTCGCATGACCACGAACGCGGCAACCGCGGCCGCGATCGGTCGCGTGAGGCCGAGGACAGCGGTCGTGTGGTCGCCGAGTCCGAGGAGAACGCCGCCGAATCCGGTGATGACACCGACGGCGGTCGGCAACGACATCCAGCTTCGGACGGCGCTGGCGGTGTTGAGCGTGCTCACCCAGCCCATGCCGAGACCGGTGCCGACGCTGATCGCGGCGATGACGACCGCGGATATCGCGAGCAAGATCGCCGCGGAGATGACGACCCCGAGGAAGCCGCGCCCGATCTTGCGCGCCAAGGCCATGCCGAGGAATCCGAGCGCAATCAACGAGGTGATCTTGATCATCGTGGACGCAGACATCAGTACTGTGCCGCTGACCAGGAGCAGGAGAGGTTTTCCCCGTAGCGGGTGCGCCGAGTCCAGACCGCGCAGGGCGATCTCGAATCCGGCCATCATGAAGCCGATCATCAGCGCTTCGTTGTGCACGCCCGCGACGAGGTGAAAGAGCACGAGTGGGTTCGCCGCACCCAACCACAGTGCGGCAACCGGTGCGACTCCACAGCGGCGCGCAAGCCGGGGGAGCGCCCAGACGATCATCGCCAGGCCGATCAGCGCGAGAGCTCGGTGCAGCAGGATTCCGGGCACGATGTTGTAGCCCGTGATCGACGAGATTCGCTCACCCATCCAGAGGAACAGCGGGCCGTAGGGGGCCGGAGTGTCCCGCCAGATCGTGGGAACCGTGCGCGAGAGAACGTTGTCGAGGCCGAGTGCCGGCCCGGGGCCGATCGCATACGGATCGAGTCCACGCGCGGCGATCTCGCTCTGTGCGAGGTACGAGTAGACGTCGCGGCTGAACATCGGCGGGCCGACGCTCAGCGGCAGAATCCACAGCAGGAGCGTGCGGTCGAGCTGCGATCGGGTCATGCGGCGACCCGTCCGGATGCCGAGCGCGAAGCGTCCGAGCAGGAGCCACGCGAGGACGACCATGACGGTGCCGGTGATCGTCGTGGTCAGCGCGGTCGTGAGCATGCGGGCGGGCAGGCCGAGGAGGCGCATGCCGGCGACCGGGTTCTGGAGCACCGGCTGAGCGCCCGCGCCCAGTGCTCCGATTGCCATGAGGACCGCACCCGTCGCACCGAACAGTCGGATGCGTCGGAGCTGTTTGACTTCGAGCGGAAGAAGGCCCGGAGCATCGGGTTCGAGGCCGTGGAGCGCGGCGACCGTGTGTTCGGAACCCGTGACGTCGAGGCCGAGAATGCGACGGCCGAGATTCACCAACTTCTCGACTGGAGAGGCCTCGGTTACCGTCACTCTCGCACCCTAACGGACCACAGACGCCTAAGCCCGAATGATCCGCCGTTCGATCGCGGTGGCAACGGCGCCGGCTCGGGTATCGACGCCGAGCTTCGTATAAATGTGCGAAAGGTGCGACTTCACCGTCGCCTCGGAAACGAACAGTTCCCGAGCCATTTCCTTGTTGCCCAGGCCCTTCGACAGCAGTTGGAGGACTTCGACTTCCCGTTCGGTGATTGCGGGGGCGACCGTCCGTCGGACCAGCGTCGCGGCGACCGTTGGCGCCAGGACGGTCTCGCCGCGAGCGGTAGCCCGGATCCCGGCGAAAAGATCGGCCGGCGGGGTGTCCTTCAGCAGATAGCCGCGTGCTCCGGATTCCAGCACGCGGATGACGTCGGATTCGGTGTCGTATGTGGTCAGGACAAGGACTTCGGGCGGATGTGGAAGAGCACGCAGTCGGGCGGTGATATCCGCACCACCGACCGCCGCATGGCCGAGGCTCAGATCCATGAGAACGACGTCAGGAGTCGCTTCGCCGACGACGGAAATCGCACTCTCGAGGCCGTCCGCCTCGCCGACGACCGAGAGGTCTGCCTGTCCGTCGACGAGCGCGCGAAGTCCCGCGCGTACGACGGGGTGGTCGTCGACGATGACGATCGTGATCATCGATCCTCCAAGGGGAATCGCACGGAAACGGTCGCGCCCTCGCCCGGCGCGCTCTCCATCTCAGCCTGACCGCCCAGTTGTTCGGCACGCTCGCGGATTCCGCGCAAGCCTCGACCTCGAAGTCCGTCGGGGCGAATGTTCGCGGGCCTGAATCCGCGACCGTCGTCCCGAATATCGAGCCGGATTTCGTCGGCGTGATAGGTGAGTGTCACCGCGGCACGGCTCGCGTCGGCGTGCTCGCGGACGTTGGCAAGTGCGCCACGCGCAGTCCGGACCAGCGCCGACGCGACGGCAGGCGGCACGGGTCGCGATGTGCCGTCGATTCGAACCTCGACCGGGAAGCCGAGTGCAGCTTCCCGCGCAACCTGTCCGAGCGCGGATTCGACATTTGAGACGTCAGCGGGCGCGAGGTCGCGGACGACGCGCCGCACTTCGTCGAGTCCGTCTCGTGCCGTCGCGGCAGCGGTGCCGACGTGCTCGCGGGAGGCCTGCGGGTCGGTCGTCCAGGACTGTTCCGCGGCTTGGAGGAGCAGGTTGATGCTCGACAATCCTTGCCCCACCGAATCGTGAATGTCGCGCGACAGCCGCGTGCGTTCGGCGAGAACGCCGCTGCGATGCTGTTCCTCGGCGAGGTCGGCCTGCGTCCGTTCGAGAGCCCGATAGGCGATCGTGGTCACGAGCGCGATGCCCAAGGGACCGGCGATCAGAGTCGGGTCGAAGGTGCCGGTGATCCGCAGCCACGACCCAGCCACGACCAGGGTCATGAGCGCGACAACGGCCGTGGCAGGGCGAAACGGGATGATGCGCAAGACCGCGAACGCGACCGGGACCGCACACCACGCAAAGGACGGCGCCGCGATCGTGAGCGCGGTCCACAGCACGACGATCCCGGTGACCCAAGTCGCGGGCCACCACACTCGGCCGGGCAGCAGAGATCGCGCGGAATAGGCAAGAACGAGCCCCACGGCACCAAGGAGAACGAGCACTCCCGTCAGGCCGAGGCCGTGCCGCATGACGTAGCGAACCGCGGACGTCACAACAAGGACGACGAGCACGACGTGCAACCAGAGATCGAGCCGGGCGACGGGCGCGAGTATCCCGCGGACTCCGGAGGGCTGGCTCTGTGCACACATGATCGTTCCAGCTTAGGGAGGCAGCCGAGGGCTCGGCATCATCCGATTGGCTATCTGATGGTGACCGGTTGCCCGACGCCGGCGAGGGGTCCCACAAAGCACGGTGGAAGGCATGAAACGCAAACTCGCCCTCACTTCCGCACTCCTGTCGATCGCCATTCTGAGCACCGCCTGCCAGAGCGAGGCGCAGTCCGCCTCGGCGCCGCAGTTGCCGTCGACCTACCAGCTGACAGCCGACGCGACCGGATCGACCTTCGAGGGAATCGGCGTGGACGACAAGCGTGGGGTTTTCTATGTCAGCGAGGTGAGCGGTGGCGAGATCCACCGCGGAACCTCGGGCGTCGCGAAGACCGAGGAATGGCTGAAGGGCGACGGCACCGACGGCCGCACCACCGCTCGCGGCATCACGGTCGACAGTGAGGGGCGCATCTACATCGCCGGCGGGCCGAACGGAATCGGCAACGACAAACCGGACCTGTGGGTCTACAGCCCCGAAGGCACGCTGCTCGCGGCTCTCCGGGCACCGGGCAACCAGGTGTTCCTCAACGACGTCGCGATCGGACCGGACGGTGCCGCGTACTTCACGAACTCGAACGACCCGCAGATCTTCCGGATTGCCCTCGACGGCTCCGCCTGGAAGGCGACCCTCTGGGCGGACGCCAAGGGCCAGATCGAGCGCAAGGAAGGCTTCAATCTCGGGGGCATCGTGCTCAGCGCCGATCGGTCGGCGTTCGTCGTTGCGCAGGGCAACACGGGAATGCTGTGGCGGTTCGACACTAAGACCGGTGCCGCGACGGCTGTTCGGGGCGGAACGGGACTGAACAACGCCGACGGCCTCATCCTGCAGGGCGACACCCTCACGGTCGTTCGGAACTTCGACCACCTGCTCGCCACCCTGCGCCTTACCGCCGATGGCTCCGCCGTGGAGAAGGTCCGCGAAGAGCGGACCGATCCGAAGCGCGTGTTCACCACGGCGAAGCCGCTTCGCGGGCAAACGCTCTTCGTCGACAGCAACTTCAAGGAGGAGCCGCCGACGGGTCCGTTCGAGGTGGTCACCGACCCGACCGTTTGAAGAGCCGCACCGCTCGCGGCAGCAGATCAGGCTGAGCTTGATTCACAGCTGCGTGCGGCGGCCTGGCGCAACGATGTCGAATCGGCCCGAAAGCTGATCGAGTCAGGTGCGAACGTCAACGCAAAAGACGACACCCAACAGTCCGCATTCCTCATCGCCACGAGCGAGGGATATCTGGAGTTGCTGCGCCTCACGCTCGAACACGGCGCTGAGGTCAACGACAAGGACAGTTATAACGGCACGGGCCTCATCCGGGCCGCCGAGCGCGGGCACGGGTTGATCGTGGGTGCACTGCTCCGGGCCGGAATCGATCGCGACCACGTCAATCGAAGCGGCTACCAGGCCATTCACGAGGTCGTTTGGTACGGCAAGGACGATGCCGAGTATGCGACCGCCATCCGGGCACTCGCGGCCGGCGGTGTGCGGCTCACGGATCGATCGGGGAGTGAGGGCCTGACTCCGCTTCAGATGGCCCAGCACCGTGGACTGACCAATTCCGAAAGGATTCTCACGATGCTGACCGGAACGCCCCTGCCGGCGAACCCGGACACGGCCCTGCTGGAAGCGGCGGCGGCAGGCGACCCGGACCGAGTTGCTCTGGCTCTGCGAGCCGGTGCCAACATCGAGGCCCGCGACGATCATCAGCGCACTGCGCTGCTGCTTGCCGCGACCTTCGACCACGTCGAGTCGGCCCGACTCCTCGTTGCCATGGGTGCGGACCCGGACTCACTCGACGACCGGCACGACACCCCGTGGTTGGTCACCGGCGTCACGGGCAGCGTTCGGATGCTGGAGGTCTTGCTTCCGGCGAACCCGGATCTGGCGATCGAGAACCGATTCGGTGGTCTGTCGGTGATTCCAGCGAGTGAGCGTGGGCACGTCGATTACGTGCGTCGTGTGGTGCAGACGGGGATCGACGTCAACCACGTCAACGATCCGGGCTGGACAGCGTTGCTCGAAGCCGTCGTCTATGGCGACGGCAGCGCGAAGTATCAGGAGATCGTCCGGATTCTGCTCGGGGCGGGCGCCGACAAATCCATCAAGGACCGCAACGGAGTCACTGCGTTGGAGCACGCGCAGGCAAAGGGACAGACTCAGATCGTGAGCATTTTGCGAGGTTCGTAGCCGAGATCGCAGACGGCTCGTAACTTGGTGATCGTGGCCACCAATCGAGCACATCCAGGCAGTCGCGTCGTGGCGGCGGTCTCGGTGATGCTCGCTGCCGGCTGTGCGAGCAAGTCACCCGAAGTGCAGAACTTCGGCGACGCCAGACCGCTTGTCATGGCTGCGGCACCCGCGGTGACGGCCCCGAAACCATCGCCGGGCCTTGCCTATTCGCCATGTTCAGCGAACACGGATGCCAAGCTGATCGAGGTCAGCCTGTCGAAGCAATTCGCGTGGATGTGTGAGGGCCCGCGGGAGATTCGTACGTCACCGGTCACGACGGGCGCGGTCGCTTCCGGGCAGGGGACACCGACCGGTACGTGGTACATCGAAGCCAAGGAAGTCGACCGCACGCTCGAGGGGCCGGGCTACAGCGACTTCGTGCACTACTGGATGCCCTTCTTCGGTGACTTCGGGTTTCACGACGCGTCGTGGCAAGTCATCCCGTTTGGTGCGGCGAACTTCGTGACGGACGGCTCGCACGGTTGCGTCCGCCTGCCGGACGACGCGATGCGGTGGCTGTATGACTGGACCGAGGTTGGCACCACCGTCACGGTCACGCCGTGACCGCGTGTGACCCTTGTCTCAAGGGCTGGTTAGGCTATCCTGCCTAGCCACCCAGCCGGAATTCCGTCACACTGTTGTTGTGAAATCCGCGGAGAAGCTGGTTGATGCGCGCGACGGTATCGCCGTCGCCGCGGAGCCGCTCGCGCCGGTAAGCACAGAAGGTCGCACCCGTGCCGCCGTCGTGAAGCTCCTTCTCGAAGAAGGTCCGATCACCGCCCCCGACATTGGCGAGCGCCTCAGCCTCACCGCAGCAGGCGTTCGTCGCCACCTGGACGCGCTCCTGGAGTCGGGCGAGGCACAGGCCATCAACGCCCCGGCTTGGGCGCACCGCGGCCGTGGACGCCCACCCAAGATGTTCCAGCTTACCGCTACGGGCCGTGGCAAGTTGGTCCACGCCTACGACGATCTCGCCGGTGCGGCCATGCGCCAGCTGCGCGAAATCGGCGGCGAGGAAGCCATCAAGCAGTTCGCGCGTAAGCGCGTCGAAGCCATCGTTGGCGGCGTCGAGCCGCTGCATGAACCGGGCCAGATGGAAGCCAAGGCCGAAGAGATCGCGGGCGCGTTCACCTCGAAGGGTTTCGCTGCCAGCATTCGCGAAGTTGGCTCGGGCGTGCAGATCTGCCAGCATCATTGCCCGGTTTCGCATGTCGCCGAGGAATTTCCGGAATTGTGTGAAGCCGAGCTCGAAGCATTCCGCGAGATCCTCGGTACTCATGTGCAGCGCCTTGCGACGATCGCCAACGGCAACTGCGCCTGCACCACGAACATCCCATTGACCATCAAGACCGGCACCAACCGCACGGAAGAGGGGCTCGCATGAGCGTCACAACTGACCAGGCCACGCCGCTTACCCAGGAAGAGACCATCGCGTCGCTGGGTAACTACGGCTACGGCTGGCATGACAAGGACGTCGCCGGCGCCAGTGCGCAGCGCGGTCTCTCCGAAGCTGTCGTCCGGGACATCTCGGCGAAGAAGAGCGAGCCCGAGTGGATGCTCGAGCAGCGTTTGAAGTCGCTCCGGATCTTCGACAAGAAGCCGATGCCGAACTGGGGCAGCGACCTCGACGGCATCCACTTCGACAACATCAAGTACTTCGTCCGCTCCAGCGAGAAGCAGGCTGCGACGTGGGACGATCTCCCCGCTGACATCAAGAACACCTACGACAAGCTCGGCATCCCCGAGGCGGAGAAGCAGCGCCTCGTGTCGGGTGTGGCGGCTCAGTACGAGTCCGAGGTCGTCTACCACTCGATCCGTGAGGACCTCGAGAAGCAGGGTGTCATCTTCCTCGACACCGACACGGCATTGCGCGAGCAACCGGAACTCTTCAAGGAGTACTTCGGCACCGTCATCCCGGCTGGGGACAACAAGTTCTCGGCGCTGAATACGGCGGTGTGGTCGGGTGGCTCGTTCATCTATGTGCCGAAGGGCGTGCACGTCGACATCCCGCTGCAGGCCTACTTCCGGATCAACACCGAGAACATGGGTCAGTTCGAGCGGACGCTCATCATCGTCGACGAGGACGCGTACGTGCACTACGTCGAGGGATGTACCGCTCCGGTCTACAGCTCCGACTCACTGCACTCGGCGGTCGTCGAGATCATCGTCAAGAAGGGTGGCCGCTGCCGCTACACGACCATCCAGAACTGGTCGAACAACGTCTACAACCTGGTCACCAAGCGTGCGAAGGCCGAGGCCGGCGCCACGATGGAGTGGATCGACGGCAACATCGGTTCCAAGGTCACCATGAAGTACCCGGCGGTGTGGATGATGGGCGAGCACGCCCACGGTGAGGTGCTTTCCGTCGCGTTCGCCGGCGAGGGCCAGCACCAGGACACCGGTGCGAAGATGCTGCACCTGGCACCGCACACCTCGTCGACCATCGTGTCGAAGTCGGTGGCTCGTGGTGGTGGACGCGCGTCCTACCGCGGTCTCGTGCAGATCAACAAGGGCGCTTACGGCTCGAAGTCGACCGTGAAGTGCGACGCGCTGCTCGTCGACAACATCTCGCGTTCGGACACCTACCCGTACGTCGACATCCGTGAGGACGACGTGACGATGGGTCACGAGGCCACCGTCTCGAAGGTGTCGGAAGACCAGTTGTTCTACCTGATGAGCCGCGGCATGACCGAGGACGAGGCAATGGCAATGGTGGTGCGCGGCTTCGTGGAGCCGATCGCCAAGGAACTGCCCATGGAATACGCGCTCGAGCTGAACCGGCTCATCGAGCTCCAGATGGAAGGGTCCGTCGGCTAAATGGGGTCACTTACTGGTCAGCACAAGCCTGGCCACAGTGCAGTTGTAGAAGCCGCAGAGGCTCGCGGGGTCGGGTCGACCAACCTGCCCGCAAACAAGGGCGAGGTCTTCACGTCGTACGACGTGAACCAGTTCGAGGTGCCCGCGGGTCGCGACGAGGCATGGCGTTTCACGCCGTTGCGTCGTCTGCGCGGTCTTCACGACGGCACGGCTGTCGTCGATGGTGAGGCAGTCATCGAGGTTGCCGCTCCGGAAGGCGTTCTCGTCGAGACCGTCGGTCGTGACGACGCGCGCCTTGGTGCGGGCGGTGCTCCGTCCGACCGCGTTGCGGCACAGGCGTACAGCGGTTTCTCGAAGGCAACTGTCATCGAGGTGCCGAAAGAGGTCGAGGCCAGCGAAGCGGTCATCGTCACCGTCACCGGTGACCACACCTCCTACGGCCACCTGCAGATCCGCCTCGGCAACTTCGCTCGGGCCACGGTTGTCATCAACTACGTCGGCTCCGGCACGTACGCCGAGAACGTCGAGTTCGTGCTGGGTGACAGTTCACATCTGACGGTTGTCGTCGTCCATGACTGGGCGGACAGCGCCGCACACGTCACGCAGCACCACGCCAAGCTCGGCCGCGACGCCGTGCTTCGCCACACTGCGGTGACGCTTGGTGGCGATGTCGTCCGCCTGAGCGCAAACGTTCGTTTCGACGGACCGGGCGGGGACGCTGAGCTTCTCGGCCTGTACTTCGCCGACGCTGGTCAGTTCTTCGAGAGCCGACTCCTGGTGGATCACGCTCAGCCGAACTGCAAGTCGAACGTCATGTACAAGGGCGCGCTGCAGGGTCTCGAGGGCAAGCCCGACGCACACACCGTGTGGGTCGGCGACGTCCTCATCCGCGCGGCCGCCGAAGGCACGGACACGTACGAGGTCAACCGCAACCTGCTCCTGACCGACCATGCGCGTGCCGATTCGATTCCGAACCTCGAGATCGAGACCGGAGAAATCGCGGGTGCAGGTCACGCGAGCGCGACCGGAAAGTTCGACGAAGAGCAGCTGTTCTACCTTCGGGCCCGCGGCATTCCGGAAGACCAGGCGCGACAGCTGGTGGTGCGTGGTTTCTTCCACGAGATCATCAGCAAGATCGCCGTGGAATCCGTGCGCACGCATGTCGCCGACGCAATCGAACTCGAACTAGCTGCGATCAACGCTTAAGGAATTTTGAATGAGCACCCTCGAAATCAAGGACCTGCACGTCGAGATCACGACTGCTGAAGGCGAGACCAAGCAGATCCTGACCGGCGTTACCCTGACGATCAACTCGGGCGAGACCCACGCGATCATGGGCCCGAACGGCTCGGGTAAGTCGACGCTGAGCTACGCGATCGCCGGCCACCCGAAGTACACGATCACCCAGGGTTCGATCACCCTCGACGGCGAAGACGTTCTCGAGATGAGCGTTGACGAGCGGGCCCGCGCTGGTCTGTTCCTCGCGATGCAGTACCCGGTCGAGGTTCCGGGCGTCTCGATGTCGAACTTCCTGCGCACCGCGGCGACCGCGGTTCGTGGTGAGGCACCGAAGCTTCGGCACTGGGTCAAGGAAGTCAAGACCGCGATGACCGAGCTCGAGATCGACCCGTCGTTCGGCGAGCGCTCGGTCAACGAGGGATTCTCCGGTGGTGAGAAGAAGCGTCACGAGATCCTGCAGCTCGGCCTGCTGAAGCCGAAGTTCGCGATCCTCGATGAGACCGACTCCGGCCTCGACGTCGACGCGCTGCGTGTGGTGTCCGAAGGTGTCAACAAGTACAAGGAACGTGAAGAGGGCGGTCTGCTCCTCATCACGCACTACACCCGCATCCTGCGCTACATCAAGCCTGACTTCGTGCACGTTTTCGTCGGTGGCCGCATCGTCGAGTCCGGTGCTGAGGAGCTCGCCAACGAACTCGACGCGAACGGCTACGTGCGCTTCACCTCTGTCGCAGCTGGGGCCTGACATGACTGCCGTGACCGGTCTCGACGTCACCAGGATCAGGACGGACTTTCCGATCCTGAGCCGGACGGTGCGCGACGGGAAGCCGCTGGTGTATCTGGACTCCGGTGCGACGTCCCAGCGACCGGTCCAGGTTCTCGATGCCGAGCGCGAATTCCTGACGACGAGCAACGCCGCGGTTCACCGCGGTGCTCACCAGCTCGCCGAGGAAGCGACTGACGCGTACGAAGGTGCGCGTGAGGACATCGCTCGGTTCGTCGGTGCCACTGCTGGCGAGATCGCCTTCACCAAGAACGCGACCGAAGCGCTCAATCTCGTGACGTTCGCGTTCGCGGACGACCGGTTCCCGTACTGCCTCAAGCCCGGCGACGAGATCGTCATCACCGAGCTCGAGCACCACGCGAACCTCGTGCCGTGGCAGGAAACTGCACGCAAGACCGGGGCCACCCTCAAGTGGTACGGCGTCACGGATGACGGACGCATCGACCTCGACTCGCTCGAACTGACCGAGAACACGAAAGTCGTCGCGTTCACGCATCAATCGAACGTCACCGGTGCAGTCGCTCCGGTCGAGGAATTGGTTCGTCGGGCGCGTGCCGTCGGTGCGATCGTCGTGCTCGACGCCTGCCAGTCGGTGCCGCACATGCCGGTGGACTTCACGGCTCTCGACGTCGACTTCGCGGCCTTCTCGGGCCACAAGATGCTCGGCCCGTCGGGTGTCGGTGTGTTGTATGGCAAGCGCGCGCTGCTCGACGAGACACCGCCGTTCATCACCGGTGGCTCGATGATCGAGACGGTCTTTATGGACAAGACCACCTTCGCGGCGCCCCCGCAGCGCTTCGAAGCCGGCGTCCCGATGACCTCTCAGGTCGTTGGTCTCGGTGCCGCGGTGCGGTATCTCGAAGCGATCGGAATGGACGCGGTTGCCGCGCACGAGCACACGCTCGTCGAGGCGGCGATCAAGGGCCTCAGCGAGATCGAAGGCCTGCGCATCGTGGGTCCGACGGACACGACCAACCGCGGTGGAGCGGTGTCGTTCGTGGTCGACGGTATCCACGCGCACGACCTCGGGCAGATTTTGGACGACGAAGGCGTTGCAATCCGTGTGGGTCACCACTGCGCGTGGCCGCTGCACCGCCGATTCGGCATCGCAGCTTCGGCGCGCGCATCGTTTGCGCTGTACAACACGGTCGACGAGGTCGATGTGTTGGTGGCAGCCATTCGTCGGGCTAAGGAGTTCTTCGGCGCGTGAGAATGGAACAGATGTACCAGGAGATCATCCTGGACCACTACAAGCACCCGCATCACCGCGGGCTTCGTGAGCCGTTCGGCGCTGAGGTGCACCACGTCAACCCGACGTGTGGTGACGAGGTCACGATGCGCGTCGCGCTAAACGACGGTGTCGTCGGCGACGTCTCGTACGACGGTCAGGGCTGTTCAATCAGCCAGGCCTCTACCTCCGTGCTGACTGAATTGGTCATCGGCAAGCCGTTGACCGAGGCGCTGGAGATTCTCGACGCGTTCAACGAGATGATCTCCAGCCGTGGCACGATCGAAGGTGACGAGGACGTCATCGGTGACGGCATCGCGTTCGCGGGGGTGTCGAAGTACCCCGCCCGCGTGAAGTGCGCATTGCTCGGCTGGATGGCATTCAAGGACGCAGTGGTGCGGATTTCATCGGATGACGAGAACGGAGCCGGAAAATGAGCAACGAGCCCGAAACTCCGTCTGTTGAAGACGCAGAGCTGGCCGAGGTCATCGAAGAGGCGATGCGCGACGTCGTCGACCCGGAACTCGGCATCAACGTCGTCGACCTCGGGCTCGTCTACGGGCTTACCGTCGTCGAGAACGTCGCCGTCTTGGATATGACTCTGACGTCGGCGGCCTGCCCGCTGCAGGACGTCATCGAGGACCAGTCGCGCAACGCACTCGTTCGTAGCGGCATTGTCGAAGACCTCAAGATCAACTGGGTCTGGCTGCCGCCGTGGGGTCCGGACAAGATCACCGACGACGGCCGCGAGCAGCTGCGGGCGCTGGGCTTCACTGTCTAACGTTCGTTGAGCCGGATGACCTGACTTCGGTTCAGGTCGCTGACGAACACTGCGCCGGTCAGGTCCACAGCGATTCCTTGCGCGTAGGTGCGCTCGTCGAGTTCCAGTGCGGTCAGGTCACCGGTCGTCGCATCGAACTTCGCGACGCGGTGTTTGACGGACGCGTCCGTGACGTAGATGTCTCCGGCGGTGTTGACGGCGACGGCGTTCGGCGAAGCGAGATCGTTGAACGGCAGAGTGGTCTGAACGTGATTGAGCAGGTCGTAGCTGACGACGCGGTTTGCGGTGGTGTCGGCGATGTAGAGCATTTGACCGTGGATGGCGAGCCCGTGCGGCGAGCTCAGGCCGTCGATGTCGACCCTCTCGAACACATCAGACTGCGCGTAAGCGACCCACACCGACTTGCCGACGTAATCGCTGACGTAAATGTCGCCTCCCGGGCTGACTGCGACCGCAACCGGTTCCGACAGACTGTCGAACGGCAGTTTCTTCGGGTCCTCGCCGGGCAGTCGCTGCCACACCTGCCGAGCGATTGGGTCGGTCACGTAGATCGCGCCGTCATGGAGTGCGAGTCCGCTCGGCGCATTCAGTTCGTTGAATGGCAAGGTCGTCTGCTGGCCCTGATACAGGCGGACGACGCGCCGATTGTTTGAATCGACCACCAGCACTGCGCCGTCCTTGTCGATGGCGAGACCGTGGGGCCCGGAAAGTCCGCTGAAGGCGAGAACTTCCGGTGCTGGACCCGCCGTGCCGCGCTGCCAGTACAGGTATCCGCCGACGGACGCCGCAGCGATCAGCACGACGAGGGCGAGTCCGACGAAAAGGGCTCGTTTGTTGTTCCGCCGCGGTCGTTGAGATGACGGTGGCGCTTGGGGCGCCATCGGCCGCACGTTGTGCTGGGTCGTCGGCATCGCCGACGCCGGACGTTGGTAGGTGGCGGGAGCGGTGGTCGACGCGGAGAAGAACGCCTCGCGCACCGCGTTGGACAGCGCCTCACATGTCGGATATCGGTGATCGCGGTTCTTCGCGAGGCCTCGGGCGATCACTGCATCGAGCTGCATCGGAACGCCCGGGATGACGTCCGAGATCGTGGGTATCGGCTGATTGAGGTGCCCCTGGATGATCGCCGCGCTGCTCTCGCCCCGATACGGCGGGTAGCCGGTGAGTAGGTGGTAGAACGTGCAGGCCAGCGAATACACGTCCGCCCGGCCGTCGAGTGGCAGTCCTTCGAGTTGCTCGGGCGACGCATACCGCAAGGTCGCCACGAGGGACCCGGTCTGCGTGAGGCTCGTTGATTCGTCGATCGCCTTCGCGATGCCGAAATCGGCGAGCATGACGCGCTCGAGCTGTCCCGGCGCTCCGGGTGCGAGCAGGATGTTCGCCGGTTTGACATCGCGATGAAGAATCCCGCACCGGTGCGCATAGTCGAGAGCGCTCGCCGTCTCGGTGAGGATATGCACGGCACGGCCGACCGGGAACGGGCCGGATCGGAGCTGCTCAGCCGCGTCGCTTCCCTCGACGTATTTCATCGCTATCCACAGCTGATCGTCGACACGTCCGCGGTCGTACACCGTCACGATGTTGGGGTGATCGAGACGGGCCGCGTGTTCGGCTTCGAGTTCGAAACGCTTCCGGATGTAGTCGTTCTCCGTGAGGCTGCGGTGCAAGACTTTCAAGGCGACCAGCCGCGGAAGCTGCGGGTGCTTAGCCACATAGACCGCGCCCATGCCGCCTCGGCCGAGCAGGCGAACGATGGTGTAGCCCGCGAAGCTGCTGCCTGGGGCCAGGACATCGTTTGCCATGCCGAGTATTTTGCGCCGGAGCGTTTGATCTTGCTGACCGATGTGGTCAATTCCGGTGAGCAAGCCGAGGCGCGTCACATCGCACCCCTGAGTCTGCGTTCGGGGTGGTGGAAGTGGTTGACCCGGGGTTTACGTTCCGGGTCAATGATTTTGGGTGGTATCCACACCGTCCATCCGAGATGGTTTTTCGTGGTTCTCCATTGACGAAGACCGGGGCCGGCGAGTGGATGATGCACGTCGCAGGCCGGTGCCAGCTCGTCGATGTTGGTCCGGCCTCCGTCGGTCCAGTCATCGACGGCGTGGTGGGCTTGGGTGTAGTAGGCACCCCGGTCACACCCGGGGAAGCTGCAGCCGCGTTCGGTCGCCGCGAGCATCAACCGCTGCCCGGGTGAGGCGATCCGCCGGGTCCGACCGTGATAGAGCTCGACTGGTGTGGCGTCGCCGAAAAGGGTGGCGAGGAACAGTTCGGCGTGTCCGGCCATGCGCAGGACGTCACTGATCGGGATGTCGAGGCTGCCGCCGGTGCGTCCGGCCTGTGGGGCACCCAACGCCGGGTCCAGGGCGGTGATATCGGCAGTGATGATGACCGTAACCGGCATACCCCGGTGCTGGCCCAAATCCCCGGACATGAGGATCGCGCGCAGCATCGCCACGAGTGCGTCATGACACCGCTGACCGTAGGTACGGGTGTCGGCCTTGATGTCGGCTTCGGTGGGGTCGTGGTCGATCGTGGGCTCGGCATCGGCCGGGTTGCACATGCCGCGGCGCGCGAACTTCGCCAGGTACGCCTCCAAATAGGCGGCAGCTTCCGGGGTGAGGCAGAACGTGCCGGACACCATCTTGTCGCTGCCCTGCTTGTGCAGCGTGAAATGCCGCTTGCGGGCCCGGTCCAGGTCATCGTCGAGGGTGCCGTCCGGGTCGATGACGTGGCGGAGCCGGTCCGCGAGCTTGGCGAGTTCGTCGGGGCGGAACTGGGTGGCCCAGTCCGCGAGCTGTTGTTCGGCGAACACGCGTGCGTCGGGCTCGACCACCCGCGGGAGGTTCTTGAAGAACCGGCGGATCACCGTGAGGTGCTCGCGACCCACGGTGCCGTTGTTCACCACTTCGGCGACGTATTCGAGGTTCGGTGCGACGACTTCGCCACTGACCATGACGCGTGGGGTCAGGTCGGCGGCGATCCGCAGCCGTGCGCGGACGTCTTTCTTCTCCAGACGGGCCGCATCGGCGACCGCGTCTACGGTCTGCATGATGCCGAGCGAGTCATCCGTCCGAGTCTCCAGCTCGGCCAGGACCCGGTAGCTGAGGGCGTCGAGTTGCCGCTTGAGCGTCTCGATCTCGACGAACAATGCCGCCTGGTCGGCGCGGGTACCCGAGGCCTGCAGCGGCAGGGCAGCACGCATCGCGGCGAGCACCTCAACGGCCTCGTCTGCTTGAACGCTGTTTTCCCCCACACCATGTAGACGATCATCGCGCCGGTTTCGTGAGGTCCTCGCGAAGGGGATTGTTGATGACGTCGCTCCGCGACCACGTCAGGTAGCTGACCGCCGCGAGGATGACCGCCAGGAACGCAACGCTGGTGAGCGCTGTGCCCAGGCCGAGGCCATGTTCGCTGGACGGTGATGCGAGCCAGTCGCCGATATTCGCGCCCAGCGGCCGCGTCAAGATGTAGGCGAGCCAGAAGGACAGCACTGCATTGAGGCGCAGGCGCCAGCACACGATGATGGCGACAATCAGGCCCGCCGGCAGCAGTACGGAGACTCCGGGAGCCCAGCCCGTGAGTTCCAGCGTCCAGTCCCCAGTCGCCGTGCCCAGCGCGAAGGTAACGAGAATGGCGAGCCAGTAGAACGCCTCGCGCGGCAGACTCGTGATCGAGTGGATCGACAGCGTGCGTTCTCGGACGTACCAGATGCCGAAGACTGCCCCGAGCACCACACTGAACACCGCTGTACTCAACGCGAGCGGGACGTGGAGGCTGTCGGTGAGGATGTCGGTGTACAAGGTTCCCGTGACGCTGAAGACGACCACCGTCAGCCAATAGACCCCCGGGACATACCGAGCCAGTCGCAACTGCCAGGCCAGCACTCCCGCGAGGACCACTGTGAATATCGCCGCAGTGGCCTCGAGTCCGACTCCGAGGGTCATGTTGATCCAGTCGGCAAAGCTCTCGCCGACCGTGGTGCACAGGATCTTGATAACCCAGAACCACAGGGTCACCTCCGGAACCTTGCTGAGCGCATCACCGGTCGACAGCGAAAGCCGCGTGGACTGAACGTTCGTCATGGCGGGAACCTAGCGAGCGGATTCTGAACCATCGCTGTGAGAAGTCGCGATCTGGACGTTTGTCCGGTATCGGTTCAGTCCGCCTGCCGTCGTGACGTGGGACGATCGAAGGTGAACTGCCATCGAGCGAGGCGCATATGATCCGGGGCCTGTTTCGGGAGGTCACGCGGACGTTCCAGGGGAGTACCGTCCGGTCGTCCCCGCTTGTCTATAGCAATTTCATGCAGACCACGACGGGCGTGTTCTATTTCGGCGGCGGTTCGGTCGGTCTGGTGGTCGCGCTGATGATGGCCGACGGCCCGGGCAGTCGCGTCGCCGTGGTCGCGCTGTCCACGTTCGCGATCACCGCGGGCCTGATCATGGTCCGATGGGGCCCACGGATGCCGCGCATTGTGGGCCGAGTCATGCTCGGTCTGGGGCCGTTCGTCATCGCGACTGCCATCGTCGCTGCGACGGATTCGTTTGGCGCGATAGCACTATCGGTGTTGTACGTGCTCGTCGCCACCGATGCGGCGCTGTTCTGTCCGCCCGTCGAGGCCAGTCTCTACATCGCGGTGTCGATCGTGTGCAGCTTGGTGTCCGTCGCGTCGCGGGCGGATCTCGCCTGGTGGGTCGGTGTGCCGAGTGCGAGCGCAACCTTGCTCATCGGCATTTCGACTCTGGTGCTGGCCGGTTGGGCCGGCAACGCTGAGATCGATGGCTTGACCGGACTCCTCAACCGCCGCGGATTCGACCGCGCGTTGCGCAATGCGATTTCGGCAGCCGATCCGGACGGCATTCCGCCCGCTGTCGTGTTCTTCGATATCGATCACTTCAAGCGGCTCAACGACATCAACGGGCACAGCTACGGCGACGAGGTCCTCGTCCACGTCGCCCGTACCTGGAGTTCGCTCATCCCGCCGAGCGCAAGGCTCGGACGCTATGGCGGCGACGAGTTCGCACTTCTTCTCGTCGGAATGCGAGAGGCGGCTGTGGTGTCGTGCGCCGAGACGCTGCGCGATTCGGTCAATGTCCGCTGCTCAGCCGGCGCGACCTCGTGGAACCCAGGGGAGTCGAGCTCGTTGATGACCGGCCGCGCGGACGTTGCGCTGTACCGGGCGAAGAATTCGGGCCGCAACCGGATCACCCTGGAATCGGGACACCGTACGCCGATCGCCGCCGAGTTCCAGGCGACGATGTCGTCCGGGATGAAACTCGCCTACCAGCCGATCGTGCGTCTCGACCAGCCGGACAATCCCATCGTCGCCGTCGAGGCGCTCATCCGGTGGGAGTCTGCGCTGAAGCCGGATCTGACGCCGATGGAGCTCATCGAGATCGCGGAGGCGAGTGGACTCATCGTCGACCTCGACAGTCTGGTGCTTCGGCGCGCGTGCGAGGAAGCGCACGAACTTCAGGCGGCATTCGGAACGGAACCGCTGCAGCTGCACGTCAACGTTTCGGGTCTCACCCTGATCGATCCGCGCTACCTCGACACGGTCAGTCGCGTGCTCATGGAAACCGGTTGGCCGGCAACGCAATTGATCATCGAGGTGACGGAGACCGTCGTCGATGCGGACAACAGCGCAGCACTGAACTGCCTCGACAAGCTGCGGGAGGGCGGAATCCGGATCGCCATCGACGACTTTGGGACGGGCTACTCGTCGCTGAGTCGACTGCAATCGCTACCGGCGGACGAGATCAAGCTCGATGGTGCGTTCGTCGCCGCGTCGTCGACTCATGGTGCATCGCTGCTGGGTGCGGTCGCGGTGCTCGGACACGGGCTGCACATGCCGACGATCGCCGAGCGCGTCGAAACGGCGGACGAAGCCCGGCTACTTACGGACCTGGGCTATCCGATGGCGCAGGGGTTCTTCTTCGGAAAGCCCGTGAGCTGCGAAGAGTTGGTGCGGCGGTTTCGCGATGACCTCAGCTCGGCAGTTGCGCGAAGCGTTCCACGTCCTGCGGCTTTCCCCCGACAATGAGTACGTCGCCCTTCTCGATCATGGTGCTCTCAGTGGCGTAGATGTACTCGCCGCCGCGGTGTTTGACGGCCACGACGGTGATGCTGAAGTTCGACCTCGAGGCGCTCTCGCCCAGTGTGTTGCCGACCGCCGCGGCCGGCGCAATGGTCTTGACCATGGCGTATTCGGGGTCGAACTCGATGTAGTCGAGGATGCGGCCGGTGATCCGGTGTGCCACGCGCGCACCCATGTCGTGTTCGGGCCGGACGACGTAGTGTGCGCCAACGCGTTCGAGAATGCGCGCATGTTGTGCGCTCACCGCCTTCGCGAGGATCTTGGGGATGCCGAAATCCACGAGCACGGAGGCGGTGAGGATGCTGGCCTCGATGTTCGTGCCGATCCCGACGACGGCCTTCTCGAAATCCGGAATACCGAGCTGACTCATGGCTTCGGGGTCGGTCGTGTCCGCAACGGCAGCGTGCGTGACATCGTTCGTCACGCTCTGGATGATCTTGGGATCAGAGTCGACGGCAAGGACCTCCACACCGAGCTTCATGAGCTCGTCGCACAAGGACAGGCCGAACCGGCCCAGGCCGAGGACCGCCACACGGTTCTGCGATGAATTAGCCAACGATGGGACGCTCCTCCGGGTACTCGAAACGGCGTTCCTTTCGGCGCAACGCTAGCGCCGACGCCAACGCGATGGGGCCTACTCGACCGAGGAACATCAGCCCGACGAGGACGAGCTGACCGGCGGCAGGCAGGTCGGGGGTGATGCCGGTGCTCAAGCCGACGGTGCCGAACGCCGAGATAGCCTCGAACAACAACTTCTCGAATCCGGCCGGTGACACCAGATCGAGGATGACGGTCCCGACGACGACCGCGCCGACGCTCAACAGCGTGACGGTGAGAGCCTGCCGCTGGACGTCGAGCGGGAGGCGCCGGCCCATCACATGAACCGACGGTTCGCCGCGAATCTCGGCGAGCATGACGAAGCCGAGCAAGGCGAATGTGGTGACCTTGATACCGCCCGCCGACGATGCGCTACCGCCGCCGATGATCATCAGACAATCGGTGATCAGCAACGAGGTCGAGTCGGCATGGCCGTAATCGATCGAGTTGAATCCGGCCGTCCGCGCGGTGATCGAGGCGAACATTCCGTTGAGCATCTTCGCCCCGGCACCCATCGGCCCCAGTGTCCCCGGGTTGCCCCATTCGAGCGCCGTGATGGTGAGGAAGCCGACGACGACGAGCAGGCCGTAGGTCCAGAGGGTGATCTTGGTGTGGACCGTCCACGTCCGGCGGACCCGGGGGCGCACGCGCGCCCGGCGCAGGGCGCGGGTGAGTTCGAAGATCACCGGGAAACCGAGACCACCGAGCACGCAGCCAACCATCACCGGGACGAGAACCCAGGCATCGTGCTGGAAACTCATCAGGTTGTCCGAATACAAGGCGTAGCCAGCGTTGTTGTACGACGTGATCGCGTGGAAGACGCTATAGAACAATGCCTTTCCGGGTGAGTACGAGTAGCTCAGCAGGAACCGTGCGAACAGCAGAAAGGCGACCACGGCCTCCACGACGAGGCTGATCCCAATGACACCCTTGAGCACCAACTTGGTGTCGCCGAGTTGCAGCGCCTGCGCCTCCGATGCCGCCACGAGTTGCATCCGAAGTCCGATTTTTCGCGCGACGAGCAATGTCAACAAGGACGCGAGGGTCATGATTCCGAGTCCGCCGATCTGGACCAGAATCATGATCACAACCTGGCCGAATGTCGACCAATGCGTTTGCGTGTCGACGACCGCGAGCGCACCGCACGAAGCGCCGGTCGCCGTGAAGAGCGCCGTGACCAGACCGGTCGAACGATCCTCCGCGGTGGATATCGGGAGCATGAGTGCGGCGGTGCCGAGCGCGATCCAGGCGGCGAATGCGAGCGCGACGAGCTTCCCGGGATTGTGCGGGAGAAGTCTGCGGTGCAGCGCAGGCCGAGCCGAAGTTGCCACGTTCGACAGTTTGCGACACAGCATCGATCGCTGCGCGCAAATGCGTCATCGAATGGTCACCCGTACTCGCACGTCGGAGAGGTAGCGTCGACCCCGTGGATTCCTTCGCTGCCACCCGCCGCAGTCTGCACGGCCTCGCCGAACTCCTCATCGCCGGACCGCAATTCCGCGATCTCGGCACGATCCGCCTCAAAGTGAGCGGAGACGGAGTCGAGGGAGCCAAGCTCGGAGTCCGCATCACGGCGGATTCGCTGATCTCCGACCGTGGCCCGACGTCGTTGACGGGCACCTATGCTTCGCTGGCCGCGAAGGCGGGCATCCGGGCAGGTGCACCGACCGGGCTCTACCACGACACCAGTGGAGTGGACCTTGGCGAGTCAGTCGAGGTCAACATGAACGATGCTGCCGTGATCCTCGGCTGGTTCGCCGAAGGACAGCGCGCGTTGAACATCTTTGCGCCCAGCGCCGAACCGGTGCTGTGGCCGGAGCACTTCGATCTCGGCATCACCCTCGACGAGGTGAATTACGGGATCTCGCCGGGTGATTCGTACAGTCCGCGGCCCTATGCCTACATCGGGCCGTGGACCACGCGGGAGGGCGACTTCTGGAACGCGCCGTTCGGCGCGGCCCGGACGATCGACGTACTGCCGACGGCCGACGCGATCGCCGACTTCTTCGCCCAGGGCCAGCGCCTCGCGCACGCCTGAATCAGAGCGTCATCTTGAGCAGCATGACGTTGTACTCCGACCACAATGACAGCGTGAAGTAGAGCGTGTTGCCGCTCGACCACGGGTGGATGTAGGGCGCGTAGATACCGCCCGGGATCGCCTCTGGGCTGAGGATCGTCGTCGCACTGCTCCACGGGCCCTGCGGATTGGTGGCGGTGCGCATGACGACACCCGAGTTGTTCGTGTACATCGTGATGAACTTGCCCAGGTAGGGGTTCCAGGCGACGGAGAGTTCGCTGACCGGTGCACCGAAGACCGCCCGCGCGTACCGCGGACTCGTCGACCAGGCGCTGCCGGTCCAGTAGCGGTATTGCGTCAGGTCGAGGATCGCGTTCTCGGGGACCCGAGCCAGGTAGGCCGCGCCACTGCGACCGTTGGGCGTCCCGTACTGGTACAGGTATCCGTCTTTGCGAACGTAGGCGTTCATCTGGAACTTCTCGTTGCCGTAGGCGTACTTGTACGTTCCGCGCGTTCCCATGGACGTGTTCGCCCGCACGGTCTTCAGCGGAACGGACCAGGTCTCGCCGTTGTCACTCGAGAATGCGATGGCCGCGTAGTTCGTCGTCCAACTGCCGGGTTGGCCCCACTGCCGGACAGACATGAAGTTGATGTATTGCGTGTTGCCGATCGAGATCGCCGCGGTCGGAATGATCGTGACCTCCGGGCTCGCGATGCCGAGCTTCGGGATGATCTGCTTGCTGAAGTTCGTGCGCGACTGCAGCACCGGTGAACCCGCGTAGATATCTCCATAGGCCGGGTTCGGAATGGCGATGCCGTCGGCGAGGTTGGCGTCCGCGCTGCGGAACAGGATGTTGTTGCGCCATTCCTGGCCCGACACCGAGCAATTGCCGAACGTGTCGCCGAAGGCGTACAGAGTTTCGCGGTTCGAGCCGGCCTGACCGTTGTCCCAGGGGATTCCGAGATCGGCGCCGGTGACGCCGAACCGCTGCGCGGTGTTGTTCGGGCTGTTTCGCCCGCCCAGCCACTGCACGAACGTGACGGGTCCGATGGCCTCGCTCGATACCAGCGGTTGCGGCTTCTTCCCGAGCATCGATCGATCGGCGTAGGACGGCTTGCGTCCGATCGGGGCGTTCGGGATGACGATTTCGCTCCCCGTCGCCGACATGGACATCGCGCCGTAGTTGCACGGCGCGGCCGTCGCGGCGGGCGTGGCGAGGAGGGGGAGAGCGATCGACGAACCGACGGTGGCGAGGGCAAGCGAGAGACGAGTCAGGTGACGCACTGAAGCGACGCTAGAAGCCGGAACCCATGAATCAGGCTTGCCAGGCGGACGTCGACCGCATTCGTTATACGAAGATCATCGGCCGTTCAGTGTTCGAACTCACCGGCGCGACAACGGAATACGCCGCAGCCAGGCGTTCCGCAGCCGCGCGCAGATCGGTCGCCGAGCGAACGAACGGGAGCCGGACGAATCGCTCGAAAGCACCGTCGACGCCGAACCGCGGGCCCGCGGGAACGAGGACTCCGTGGTTGACCGCTGCCGCTGAAAGGGCCGTGGAGACCGGCTGCGGAAGTTGGAACCAGGCGGACAGTCCGCCTTCGCCGCGCACCCAGGTCCACTCGGGGAGGTGAGTCTGGACCGCGTCGAGCAGGACGGCGCGACCTTCGCGCAGTTGGTTGCGGCGAGCCTCGAGCTGATGCGTGTGGTGGGTCAGCAGGTCGAGCGCGGTGAGTTGTTCAAGAAGGGGAGTGCCGAGGTCGATAGAGGCGCGTGCCGTGGCCAGGCGCGCGATGAGGCTGTGGTGGGCCCGAATCCAGCCGATCCGGAGGCCTCCCCAGAAGTGCTTGGACATCGAGCCGATCGTGATGACCTCGCTGCCGTGCGCGAACGAGGCGACGGGAAGCCGCTGTGGCCCATCGAGATTCAGCTCCGACATGACTTCGTCGATGATGAGCGTCGTCCGCGCTTCGCGCGCGATCCGAACGAGTTCACGCCGACCGTCATCGTCGAGGCACAGGCCGGTCGGGTTCTGGTAGTCGGGAATGAAGTAGGCGAGCTTGGCCGCGGACTGCCGTGCCGTCGTGGCGATCGCACTCAAGTCCCACGGCTGGGGATGCTCCGGCCGAAGCGGCACGGGAACGGGTCGTCCGCCCACCGCTCGGATCGCATCGAGCGCATTGGGGTAGGTGGGGTGTTCGACGAGAACGCGGTCGCCGGGGGTGGCCAATGCGATGAGGATCAACCTCAGCGCGTACTGCGCACCGGGCGTGATGAGGATCTGGTCGGGCGTCGTCGGCGCACCGCGTTCGGTGTATCGACGGGCGACCGCTTCGCGCAGTTCGGGCAGTCCGATCGGTTCCATGCCGTGCGTGGTCAGGTGCTCTGGCAGGGCCCGCAGTGCGGACTGGTACGCCTCATCGACGCCGAGCGGCGAGAGCACGGCCGCGAAGCTCATGTCGATCGGGGTCAGGTCGCCGGCGGGACGGCTGGCCGGGAACATGAAACCGGTCGGCTTGGCGCCGGGCGGGAGGGTGACCGTCGACTTCGCGCCCTGCTTGCTCTGGAGGTAGCCCTCGTCGCGGAGTTCGGTGTAGGCGGCGGTGATCGTCGTGCGGCTGACGCCGAGGGCGGTGGCGAGGTGACGTTCGCTGGGCAGCGCGGCGCCGAGGGGGACTCGACCGTCGTGAATGAGCACCTTCAGACGTTCGGCGAGGCCGGCGTAAGCACTCCGGTTTCCGGACTTCCAGTCACCCAGATGCGTCTGCAGGGAGGCGACCCCGACGGTTGTCTCTGCCATACAGTCCACTATTTCGTAACTGGACCTTTAAGGCAAGGCCAGTTGGGTGGAGTCTTGGTAACTATGACCGCTGTGCTTGTTCTTCTTCTCCTGCTCGCCGTGTACGTGGCTGCCCTGAAGTGGATTCCGGCTGCCGGTGTTAGTGCAGATCAGGAACGTGTTGACCGCGAGATCGCGGCGATGCGGGCGCACCGTACGGCGTAACCAGTCCAGTTTCGACTAACTGGACTGGCTAGACGTGGCCTGCATCATGAGGCGGCCCGACGTGGCCACCACGGGATGAAGCCACTGGTGCGGCGAACGTACTCGGCGTAGCCGGGTCGACCTTCCAGATGCCGTTCGAGGAGTGCCTTTCCGGAGACCCGGACCAGGAGTGTCGTCATCACGATCGGCGCAAATATCGTGACCAGCACGATCGGGCCCGCCGTGAGAGCCACGAGGTAGAGACCCCACCACAGGCACGCGTCGCCGAAGTAATTCGGGTGTCGCGTGTACCGCCACAGGCCGCTGTCGATGACGCGACCCTGGTTGTCGGGCTCGAGCTTGAAGGTACGCAGTTGCGCATCGCCCACGGCTTCGAACACGAGGCCGACCAGCCACAGTGCGACACCGATCATCGCCCACGCGGGCATTTCGCCGGACAGTGTCGCGCTCAACTGGACTGGCACGGAAATGACCCAGATGAGGACGCCTTGCAGCACATAGACGCGCGTGATGATGCCGACGCGGCGCGGGAGGCGAGACTTCGCGAGAAAGGCCTCATATCGCGGGTCCTCGCCATGTCCCTGCGAGCGGACGGCGAGGTGGACCGCAAGCCGAAGCCCCCATGCGGTGACCAGCACGGCGATCAGCCACTTTCGGGCCGGATCGCCTGCGCCGAGCACCGCGGAGTTGATCGCGATCGCCGCGAACGCGAGTCCCCAGGCCACGTCGACGACGTTGTGCCGCGCAAGGCGCTCGCCGACCATGAACGTCAAAGCCAAGACGACGCTCACGACCAGCAGATTGGCCGCGCCGATCAGTGCAAGATTCACCGCGACTCGATCACGTACTGCTGTACGTCGAGGTATCCGGTGGCGAATCCAGCTCGGGCGTAGCAGAGATAGAACCGCCACATCCGCCGGAAGGTCTCATCGAGCCCCAGCTGCCGCAGGTGCTCCCAGTTCGCGTCGAACCGTTCCTCCCACAGGCGCAACGTCGTGGCGTAGTGCGAACCGAACGACAGTCGGTCTCGGACCGCAAGCGCGGTGTGTGCCGCAATCGTCCGATCGATCGCCTCGGTCGACAGCAAGAGCCCGCCGGGGAAGATGTACTTCTGAATCCAGGTGTGGGTGTTCCGTGTTGCTTCGAGACGGTCGTCCGGCATGGTGATGACCTGCAGTCCGATCTTCCCGCCAGGAGTGAGCAAGCGGTCCAGTGCGCGGAAGTACGTGGGCCACTCGTCGTACCCGACAGCTTCGATCATCTCGACCGAGATGATCGCGTCGAACGTCCCGGTGACATCGCGATAGTCCTGCAGTCGGATGTCCACCCGGTCGGCCAGGCCGGCTTCCTCGACTCGTTGCCGGGCCAGGATCGCTTGCTGCTCGGACAGCGTGACCGTGGTGACCCGCGCACCGCGACGTGCTGCACGAATCGCGAGTTCACCCCAGCCCGTCCCGATCTCGAGGAGTTCCGTACCGGCCCCGACGCCGGTCTCGTCGAGCAGTCGGTCGATCTTCGCGTGCTGCGCAGCAGTCAGGTCGGACCAGTCCGTGCGGGTCTCGTCGTCGAACAACGCGGCCGAGTAGGTCATCGTGGAATCGAGGAATGCGGCGAACATGTCGTTCGATAGGTCATAGTGCGCGGCGATGTCCTCCTGCGCGGCCTGCCGCCAGTCTCGCGTCTCGACGGGCGAACGTCGGACGGCGAGGCTGCGCAGTCGCTGCCACGATGCGGGCACGAGATTCGCGACGTTGTCGGCGAGCACGGAGACCAAATCGGTGAGCACGTCTGCGTTGGTGGTCGTCCACTCGCCTGCCATGTACGACTCGCCGAAACCGATAAGTCCACTGTTTCCGAGGCGAGCGAAGAACGCTGCCGGATTCATCACGACCATCATCGGGTCGGCGATCGACCCGGCGCCCCACGTTCCGATGCCGGCGAGACGCACTCGCATCGGCAAATTCTTCACCGCGTTCTTCATGATCATCCGCGCGATCGGCGTACGCCACGTTGCAGCGGGCACCGTCGACACGTCCGGCCACCGATCCGGATCGATGAACTGTGGCTCTCGGATGGACGCAATGGTGTCAGTCACTGTGGATTCCTTTGGCGTTCTGGTAAGGCTGGATGTCAATTTTCTTGCGCCACAAACTGATTCCCTGGCGACGGATGCGGGCGCTGGTGAGGAGTGAAGTGCCGACCGCGAGTGCAGCCGCGATCGTGCGGGGCGTGATGGCGACCTGGTCGCCAAGCACGGACGCCACGAACGGCGGCTCACCGCTCCGATGGAGGCTCACCGTCAGCACAAGGGACTGGCTCGGCACAGGGGACTGAATGTGGTACTCGCCGGAGGTGTCGTAGAAAGGCGACACGAAGAGTTCCTTGCGCGTCTCTGCGTGGTGATGCTCGTCCGGACGCAAGAGGTAGCGATGCCGCTGCCCGTAGGTGTTGTGGACCTCGGCGATCACCGCGACCGGTTCGCCGTCCACGCGCTGGCAGTAGAAGACGGTGATCGGGTTGAACGAGTAGCCGAATTGGCGAGGTGTCGTCAGCATCTTGATCGTGAGGCCGGTTGGGTCCACGCCTTGTCGGGACAGAAATGCCCGGACGTTGGCGCCGATCGGAGCGGTGGGATCGCCGCAATAGTCACGCGGTTCGAACCGTGCCACCAATCGCACGGACGGGGGCAGCGCGTCGAGTTGGTCGACGTCGACGAGCCACCAATAGCCCCGGTAGGTGAAGTCGTGCTCGACCGGATGCAGGCGTCGGTGAAAGATCCGAGTTCGGTACAAGCGGACGCTGTCTACCATTTCGCCCCCAGGGCATGCGCGGCGGCAAGGCCGGATCGAGCGCCGTCCTCGTGGAATCCCCACCCGTGGTAGGCGCCCGCGAACGCGACGCGGTCACTGGTGAGTTCAGGCAGCCGTCGCTGTGCGGCCACGGAGGTCGGCGTGAATTGCGGATGGGTGTAGTTCATCTCCGCGTGGATGCACGCCGGATGGACGTCATCGGAAGCGTTGAGACTGACGAGGTAACGCTGAGACGTCGGGATCTGTTGGAGCCGGTTCATGTCATACGTGATGGTCGGCGGGTCGCTGATCGAAGTGCCGCAGGAATAGCTCCGGTAGTTCCACGACGCGCGCGCCCGGTCGCTCACCGGGAGCTGAAATTCGTCGGAGTGCAGCTGCGCGGGATTCGGGGAGTATTCGAATGCGCCGAGTACCTCCTTCTCGAGAGCGGTTGCGTCGGACAGCAGCGCGAGCGCCTGGTCGGCGTGCGTGGCGATGACGACGGCGTCGAAGGACTGCGAGCGACCGCTCTCAACCTGAACCTCGACGCGCCTGGAGTGGCGGGTCACACCGACGACCTGCGTGTTCAGTCGGACGTCCGGAAGCTGTTCGGCGATTCGGTTGACGTACTCGCGAGAACCGCCCACGACGGTCTGCCACTGTGGCGATCCCCAGATCCGCAGCATGCCGTGGTTGTTCAGGAAGGAGAACAGGTAGCGGGCGGGATAGTCGAGCGCCACGACATCAGGGCACGACCACACGCACGCCACGAGCGGCGTGACGAAGTGATCGATGAAGTACTGGCTGAATCCGTGGCGGTCGAGGAACTCGGCCAACGTTTGATCCGAGTGATCGCTCGAGGCA
The DNA here is from genome assembly GCF_000380645.1 of Smaragdicoccus niigatensis DSM 44881 = NBRC 103563. GTDB lineage: Bacteria > Actinomycetota > Actinomycetes > Mycobacteriales > Mycobacteriaceae > Smaragdicoccus > Smaragdicoccus niigatensis. The sequence continues at coordinate 905,735 of NZ_AQXZ01000018.1, read as the reverse complement.
AGCAATTCCCGCGCAGTGCGGTGGAAGCGCGGGATTTCGGTGAGCATCTTCAGATATGCGCGGTTCCGGACCATCTTCCGGCGGGGAAACAGTCCGGCTAATTTCCGTGCACCCGCATACTCGAGGCCACAGCCGCCGCACGACACTGACATCGACATCTCGGCCGGTTGGGTCGCCACGCCGAGTTCGGAGAACAGCCGCACCAGCGTGGGGTAGGTGGCGAAGTTCATGACGATGAAACCGGTGTCGACGACATCGCTGCTACCGTCCGGCCGGGGAATCACATGCGAATGAGCATGGCCGCCGAGACGTGAGTCACCCTCGAAGAGCGTGACATTCGCGGTGGTCCGTAATGCCCAGGCGGCGGTCAGTCCCGCAACTCCGCTGCCGATGACGGCAATTCTTTCCACGATGTGGCCTTCCGTTTGGGAAGCCCGGCTGGTCAGTCTCAGATTTCGACCAGCCGGGCAGTCGACCGCCCGGGTCGGGTGGGATTCCGGGCAGGCGACGTGTGAAATTCGGAGCGGCGCGGCCAGCGGATTGGCACGAGGCGGAAATTCGTCTATTTACTTGACCTATGCGCGCGCGATCGGTCGTCGGCCGGGAATCGGCCACTGGGCTGATCGCGACCGTGGTCGATGCCGCGCCGGCGAGAGGCGGTTCGGTCGCCATCATCGGCGGCGCTGGGGTCGGAAAGTCGGCTCTCATCCGGGCCGCTGCGGTCGACCCGGCGCGCTGTGTCATCGGCCGTTGTGTTCCGCCGCCCGTCGCGGCGCTGCGACCGATTCGCGAAGTGAGCCTCGGGCTCCTGCGTCGCGGCGCCGATCCGGAGTCGCCACAATTGGCACGGCTCCGGCGGCCGATCAACGCGTTGGTATCCGCGGAGCCGGACGACTCCACGGCAGAGCCACTGACTGCGATGACGATGGGCGAGGCAGTGCTCGCGTTGATGCGCGCTTGCGGTCGTCGTGCACCGGCTGCCGTCGTCATCGAGGATCTCCACTGGGCCGACCCCATGACGGTGGAGGTCGTCGAGTACCTTTCCGACGCGGCACCCGCCGCCGGATTTGCGCTGATCACGACCCTTCGCCCGGATTGCGACGCACTGTCGACGATCCATCGCCTCGGCCAGCGTCGCGCCCTGGAATTGATCGACCTCGCGCCGCTCGCCCCGGCCTCGGTGTCGGCGATGGTCGCCGACTGCTTGGGCTCACCCGACATCCCGCCGGGTTTGCTCGATCTTGCTAGTCGTGCCGAGGGCGTCCCGCTGTTGATCGAGGAGATGCTCAGCGTCGCTGCCGTCCGGGGTGACCTCGAACAGGACCGCGGATCGTGGCGTTACCGGCAGTCCGCGGTCGTGGTTCCCCCGACGATCATCGACACCGTCCGCATTCGGCTCGAGGGACTCTCGGTGCCGGAGCGCGACACTCTCGAAGCGGCCGCGCTGCTGGGGCGCCGCTTCGATCGGTCTATCCTCCCCATGGCCCTCGAGGCGACGCCCGAAGCGGTGGCCGCAGTTCTCGATCGCGGACACGCGCTGGGCCTTCTCGAACGCGAGCCCGGAACGGGGACGGTGCAATTCATGCACGCGCTCGTTGTCGATGCGGTTCTGGCCTTGGCGGATCCAACGAGGGTCTCCAGGACGGCGTCGGTGCTGGCGGTCGTTCATGAATCGCGTGGCGATTTCGAGTCGGCCGCGGCGATGGCGGAGATCGCCGGTGAATCGACCAAAGCCAGCCAGTGGTATCGCGCTGCCGGTGAGGAGGCGCTCGGACGAGGCTTGACCGCCGCGGCGATCGCACTGTTCGACCGTGCCCTTGCGGGGCAGTCGAACCCCGAACAGCTCATCGAGATTCGCGAGCATCTGACCGACGCGCTGGCTGCGGCCGGCGATGCCGACCGGGCATCCCGCGAAGGCATGCGACTCATGCGGCAATTGCCGGCTCTGGGGGCGGACACCGAACGCCAACAACGCGTTCGGTTGGCGGTCGCTCGCGCGGAAGCGAACGCCGGCCGTTGGACGCAGGCCGACGCGATGGTGCGTTCGCTCCGGGAGAACGACGAATTCCCGCCAATCGCAAGGAGTCTCGCCGCACTCGTGGCGTTGGAGTGTGGTCGCCTGGGCGAGGCGTCAGCGTTGGCCAAACGAGTGGTGGAAGCGAACGCGGACACGACGTCGGTGTGCGAAGCCGCCGAGGTGCTCGGCCGAATCGCCCGGCTCGACGATCTCGATCAGGCCAGATCCTGGTTCGAACTGGCGCTCAGCAAAGCCGAACTCGGTGGCTCGGCGCTTCGCCAGGCCCGTGCCCACCACGAATTGGCGACTCTCGATCAGCTCACGGACCTGGTTGTCGAACCGCTGTACCGGGCGCGGGACGCGGCGCTCGCCGCGGGTGCGCCGGGACTGCTCGCCGCTGTCGACTTCCATCTCGCGGCCGTGCATGGTGTGCGGTTCGAAAGTGAGCAGGCGATCGACGCCGCACGCCGCGTTCGCGCGACCGCAGTTTCTCTGGGAGCACGACTTCAGGAAGCGTGGGCGTGGATTCTCATCGGTCAGGCGCAGGCCGTTGCCGGGGCGCGCAACGAGGCCGCGGACTCCGCAGCGAAGGCGATCGCGCTCGCCGATGGCGATGCCGAGGTTCTCGGGGTGGCGACCGGAACCTGCATCGGGCTGGCCGCTCTCCTCGATGAGGACCGAACCGCGGCCTCGACGTACTGGCAGAAGGCGATCGATCACCTACGCGCAGCTCCGAATCAGGTCGCGCTGCCGCCGTGGTACCTGTGGCCGCTGCTCGCCACCGTGTGGGACCTCGAAGGCGACGGCGGAGTGCGGGCACGCGAGGAGACGGACACCCGCAATCTTCGCGTCCTCCCCGGGGTGGATGCGATCTGGCACCTTGCGGTTGCCGTGGCTCAGGGCCGGGACGGAAATCGCCAGGGCGCGAACGACGAATATGACCGTGCCGCAGAAGGATTCCGTCGCGTTCCCGCTTTCGCCGGCTATCGAGCGCTGGCCTTGCGGATCGTGGCCGAGGCGGCACTTCGCGATGGATGGGGTGAACCGGCTGCGTGGCTGACGGACGCGGACACGTGGTTTCTCGCCAACGGTTTCGGCCGGGCATCTCGTGCCAGCCGAGCGTTGGCGCGCAAGGCCGGAGGGCCGCAGCGCCGTGCCGGGAGGGGTTCGAGCGATGTGCCCAAAGGGCTCGCGCGGCTTGGGGTCACCAGCCGTGAGGTCGACGTTCTCAAGCTCGTCGAACGCGGTCTGACCAACGCCGACATCGCCGGCGAGCTTTATCTGTCGCCGAGCACGGTCAAGGGATACGTCGAATCGCTCCTGGCGAAGACCGGTTCGGAGAACCGGACCCGGCTTGCTGCGCTCGCCCGTGTCCACCGATTGGGGGAGCCGGGTTTCCCCTCGTAGAGGGCCTTTTCGGCCGATCAGGCGAGGCGACGGTTCGCGGGAAAGTTAATGCATCGCCGGAATACACCGGCACAGAACTTCTCCCGATAAGGACCACTGACATGAACACCAAGACCCTCATCGCCACCCCGCTCATCGGCCTTGCTGTCATCGGCGCCGGAATCGGAGCCGCCGGCATCGCATCCGCCGGAACCCTCCCGACCGACGGCAACACGATCGCCATGACGATCTACAACGACACCGACCAGACGATGACCCTCACCGGTGACTACACCTCGTCCGGTGACTTCATCGCCGCACCGCAGGACACCCTGGCGCCGCATTCGAGCGAGATCGTCACCGCGTCGGTCACTGATTGGGATGGATTTACCGCAGTCGTCAACTACGGCGTTCCGAACACCAACACGATCGCCACCTTCGAGGCCAACAACACCCCGCAAGGCGCTTCCACGGACGGCACCCAGGTCGGCGGATATTTCGCCCACCGGTACGACCTCAGCAGCAACATCGACTCGGCATTCCCGAACATGAACGCAAGCTTCACGATCGCACCGAACGGAGGACTTGTTTACTGACCTGAACTGACTTACCGACCGGAATTGCTCACAGCGCCCGCAGCCCACCAGCTGCGGGCGTTCCTCTGGGCTAAAACCCGCCGATCGGCGGGTACCCGCCGGTGGGTCCACCGAGGAACCTTGGGGATGTCCGAAAGAACAATCCAAGGAGATTCCAATGCACACAATTTCTTCCAACGTCGAATTCGTCCGCACGATGGTCGAGGCATTCCAGCGCGGTGACCTCGACACCGTCGGCTCGTGCTTCGCCGACGACGCGGTCTGGGAACTGCCCGGGACCTCGCCCGTTGCCGGCACCTATACCGGACCAGAGCAGATCGTCGGGTTTCTCGCTGACTCCTTCGTTCGCAGCGGCGGCACTCTTCGCCTCGAACTCATCGAGATCCTGGGCAGCGACTGGGGCGCGGTCCAGGTTCAGCGCGTGCTCGCCGAACGCGACGGGCGGACGCTCGACTGCGTGGAGCTGCTGGCCCACGAGGTTCGGGACGGGAAGATCGTGCGCACCTACCACCGGCCGGACCAGTACGCGATCGACGCGTTCTTCGGCTGAGTTCAGAGCAGGGGATTGTTGATCTCGAATAGGAAGGCTGCCGCGCCGCCGATGAACCCGGCGGCCGCGCAGACCGGAATCAACATCCACTCGTAACCGCCGAGCGCCGGGCGGATGAGGGCGCCGTACTGCGTCGGCGTGAGGTCGAGCATCTTGTGCACGAAGACGTCTTCGAGCACGATCTGACGTTCGCGATTGAACGTCGGCTCGTGCAGGGGCTCGAGCGCTTGGTCGATCGCCGCGTCCGTGAGGTCGTCGATGAGCCTGGCGACCTGCTCGCGCGAACGTTCTTTCTTGATGATCCGCATCGCCGGCTGCATCCCGTACTCGACAAGCGGAGTGACATGGCGCCGGATGATCTCGCGGGTTTGGTGTCCGCTGGGACCCTCAAGGGTGTCGCGGACGAGGTTCGACACCGTGATGATGTCGCGGGTGAAGATCCGCGTCGCGACTCGGACGGCGTTGTCCTGGTTCTGGTACAGCAGGCCATGGAAGGTGAACGGTCCGAGCTTGCCCAGCTCAGGCCACGCGAAGACCACCTGGATCGCCAGAAAAGCGCCGGCGGCGAACACGGTTGCGGCGGCGATGCCGTCGACCCACCACGGCTGGTGCGTCGTGTTCCCGATGAGCGATCCCAGCGCCGCGATGATGCCGATCGGCAGCCCCACGCGCTTGAGAAACAGGATCTCCTTGTGGCCGACGTGCTCGATCAAGCGGACGAGCATACCGGGCTGATCGATGAGGTGCACCTTGGTGATGTAGTCGATGCTCACGAGGTCGTCGAGGTTCTCCTCGATCTCACCAAGCAACTTCGGGATGACCTCGGGCATGCGTTCGTCGAGTCGCGTGTAGATCGATGTCTTGACGTCGTCGGGCAGGATGTCCCACAGCGTGGCGTCGGCGTCGAGGCACACATCTTCCACGATCTCGGGCATTCGCGGACGCAGCGAAAGAACCAGGTGTTCGCTGATCCGCGTCGGGTCAGCGTGGTCCCACACATCGCGAATCGTGCCGACCCGCGTCATGATCTGCTCGACCAACCGGTGGGCGATCACGGACGCCTTGGCGGGTACGAGACCACGCCAGCCGAAGATCGGCGGGATGCCCCGAAAGGTGATCGGGCGGAACATCGCGGCCACAGCAACGGATGTGACCACGTATCCGATCACGGCGAGAATCGCCGCGAGGACGACGAGCTTCACCGGGCTTCCACGCCCAGCCCGTCGATGGCCGCCTGGACCTGCGATCGCGATGGGGGATTATCGGTCCGGACCAGCACGAACAGCCCGCGACCCGAGACCGGATGCAGCGGCGCCGGGTTCGAGACGACCTTTCGCTGCTCGTCGACGTAACCGAGTACCGTGCCGTAGCCCTTCAAGAGCATCGTCGCGCCGATGTCGGCCCAACGGCGGTTGTCGATGCGCACGTTGAAACGCTGCGTGACGCTGCCTTCGCTGCTGAGGATGTCCTCGACGACGGTTTCCGAACCCGGGCACGCGAGCGCGCGAACGATGAACTCGGGGTACGAGCGGACCGGCCGGACGATGCGATGCGCACCGAATCGGCGGAAGCGCTCGCGCGAGGAATCCTCCACGACTTCGGAGATGATGCGTGCGTTCGTGTAGGTCTCGTGCAGTTCGAGCAGGACGTCGAAGTTCAGGCTGTCGGACCGGGGATGAGTCTCCTCCTCGGCGAGCAGCACGATGTACTTCGCCTTGTCCGCGCCGGCGCTCTGCAGGGCTTTCAGATCGTGTGGGGACCCGTGATAGAACACCGCCCCGAGATCGCGCAGGCCGTCCGGGAGTCCGTTGGTGAAGCGCTCGGTCAGGATCATGACCGGGATGTTGGTGAATTCGCGTTCGCGCCGGAGTAGCTCGATGAGCGAAACGAAATATCGCTCGGACTCTTTCGCGGGGGAATTCAAGATCAGAATGTGGTCGCGCAATTTCCACCTCCACGTGCCGTCACGCATACGGGTGAGCTTTTCCAGACGCATCTCGACCGCGGCCGACGCCACGTTGGCGACCATGAACACCGCGCCCGTGTAGAGCAGCAGCATGGTCGCCACTTTGCCCGGGATCGTGGCGGCGGAGATGTCGCCATAGCCGATCGTGAGGACCGTGGTCAGCGTGAGCCAGACCGAGTTCACGAAGACTTCGAGGCTGCTTTCGTCGCCACGTTTGTGCAGAGCGGCCTGTTCGAAAACGAGCATCGCGATGACGTGCAGCGCGATGAGCAAGAGCAGGAACAGCAGCATCTTGCGGAGTCGACTGGTGAGCGACGTTTCGATCTTGATTCGGCGATGCTCCACACCCAGCATGCGGGCGATGAAGAAGAACACCGAAGTAGGGTTTCGTTCCTCGACGCCAGATGTTTGCGGTTTACGCGAACCTGTCGGAAATGTCCGTATTCAGTGTTATCCGGTCTTCTTCTTTGACGATTGCTCGAGGCTCCGCTGCAGGGCCGCGACAAGATCGACCACCTCGGCGTCCTCCTCGCCTTCGGCGACCTCTTCGGCCGGGATGACCTTCTGGCCACCGGCCTTGATGCTCTCGTCGAGCATCTTCTTGAGCTGAACCTGGTAGTCGTCGGTGTACTCGGCCGGGTCGAAGTCGCCCGACATGCTCTCGACGAGCGTCTCGGCCATCTTGAGTTCGTTCGCGCGCGGTTCGCTCACGTCGTCGAGTGCCGGGAACTCGGCTGCCCGAACCTCGTCCGGCCACAGGAGCGTCTGCACCACGAGCACGTTGTTGCGCACCCGCAGGGCCGCCAGGCGCGTCTTCTGGCGCAGCGTGAAGTGGACCAGCGCGGTCCGGTCCGTGTTCTCGAGCGTGCGCGACAGGAGCACGTACGCCTTGGGTGTCATCGAGTCGGGTTCGAGGTAATAGGTCTTTTCGAACAGAATCGGGTCGATCTGCTCAGTCGGCACGAACTCGAGAACGGAGATCTCCCGCTTCTCGGCGGCGGGCAGCTTCGAGAGGTCCTGGTCGGTCACGATGATGCGATCGCCGTTCTCGTCCTCGTACGCCTTGTCGATATCGGCGTAAGGGACCGACTCACCGCACACCGAGCACTTTCGGTCGTACTTGATACGACCGCCGTCCTTGCCGTGGACCTGATTGAAGTGAATGTCGTGGTCCTCGGTTGCGGTGTACGCCTTCACCGGCACGTTGACGAGCCCGAAGGCGATCGAACCTTTCCAGATTGCTCGCACATCTCCATCATGGCTAACGATGATCAGATGTGCGAGTCGTTCCCCGCTGATCGACGGGCCGACATCGTTGCCGCGATGACGATTCGGCGCTGCGACATCGGCAGATCGGCGAAAACGCGGGCCATCGCGCGGGTCATTCCGGGCAGATTGTCGCGCTCACTGAGGTACGTCCGCTGCACGTCGACGGGCAGTGAGAAGAACGACGCGAAGAAGCTCGCGGTCTGATGCGGCTTGAGCTTGAGGAGCGTCCGGAGGCCCGCGAGTCGGAGTGCGTGAACTGCTCTCGCCGACGGCGTCCAGACGGTGCGCAGAAGCGACTCCTCGGCGGTGATCGCACTGGCGACGGTATCTGCGAGCGCGAGCGAAGTCGCGACGCTGTAGCCGGTACCCGGGTGCATCAGGGCACCCCGCGATCCGAAGCGGAACGCCTGGTTATTGCGTAGCGAGGGCGTCGGCGCAAGCACCGGAAAGCGCACCTTCTCGGTGGCCTCCGTGCCGGTCAGATGAATCCCGCGGAGGGCGAGACGAACCTGCAGTCGGCGCTGAAGCTCTTTGAGATCGAGGGCCGGGCTGCCGACGAGGCACGTCTCTTCGAGGAGCACGCGGTTGTCGTCAAGGGGAACGACGTAGAGAAAGGATCGTGGCTCGGCGGGTCGAGTGCCGTTGTCGAGCCACCAGTCCATGAACCAGGCCTCGTGCCCACCAAGAGCTTTCACGACGCGGTCACGATCTACGACAACGCCGAACGCCGTCTGCTCCGGGATGGACGCCGATCGGACCGCACCACGCGCGTCGACAACGTAGCCGGCTTTGACCTTGGCCCCGGAAGCAAGAACGACGTGGTTGCGGGCGACCTCCGCGACCCGATCCTGCACGACCTTGACGCCGCCGAGATCGAGCGATTCCTGCAGGCCTGGAGTGCTGAGGACGACGTACGGGCGATCGAGAACATGTTCACGAGTCGTCCAGGCGACCGGCTTTTCCACCCGTGTGGCGATCGTGTCGTCCGCGAGCCAGGCGGGAAGTTCGTCCGCCCAGGCGGCGTACGTCGGAGTCCAGCGGCGGTACGGATGCGGGTCGAGTGCGAGAACGTCGAGTCCCTGCTGTGTACAACGGTGGGCGAGAGCCCGGCCCGCCGGTCCCAGGCCTGCGATCACGACGTCCGGACTCTTCACATGGGCGAGGTTAGCGGGCCGCTCACAGATCCAGGTCGATGTCCGAGCAGGCGAGGCTGTCGCACACGGTGATCCGGTTGACGCCCACCTCGGCGTCCTCGTTCTGCGTGGTGCCACTCAACTTCGGCGTCACGCACGCTCGGCACAGGCCACGGCGGCAACCGGTCGGCACCGAGATTCCGGCGCGGTTCGCGGCTTCGAGCAGCGTCGTCGCGCCGTCGATCTCGACCTTGCGATCGCTGCGCCGGAAGTTCACCGTGTACCGGCGGCCGTCGTCAACGGGCCGAACCAGCTCGGGCGGCGTGAACGATTCGGTGTGGAACAGCTCGGCGGGCTGCCCGAGGTCGGACAGGTAGCCGCGCACCGAATCGACGAGTCCCGTCGGGGCACACACGAAAGTCTCACGCTCGTTCGCGTCGGGAACGAGTCGACCGAGGAGCAGCGCGGACGGCCGCAGACCCTCGAACAGGTGCACCCGGATACCCAGCTGGTTGCCAAGTGCTCGGATCTCGCGCTCGAAGAGTGTCGACTGCTTGTCGTGGTTGAAATACAGCAGGACGGCGTCGCTGGGGTCGCCGCTCCGGGCAATCTTGCGCAGGTGGCTGATGATCGGGGTGATTCCCACGCCGCCGGCCATGAACAGCGACTTGCGCGGCATTTCCGGCATGACGAGTCCGCCGGTCGACGTCGGCGCACCGACGAGCGTCACGTACGTGCCCTGCTGCAACGTGTCGTTGAGCTGGTTTGACACCCGGCCGCCGTCGACCCGCTTGATGCAGATGTCCATCGTGTCCGAGCCGTCGCTGTCGTTCACCAGGCTGTACTGACGCACGAGTGCTTCGCCGTTGTGTTCGACGCGAAGCGAGACGAAGGCTCCCGCGTCCCACCGCACGTCATCCCAGCCGTGGGGCTTCTCGAGACGGACGAGCCGTGCCCGGCCACCGGCCAGCTGCTGCGTCGCGACGACTCGGGCCGGAACGTTGTACCAGCGCGGCTTGTCGAGGTACGGGCTGTCGGGGAGGAGCCGATACTTTGCGCCGGCGACAACCCGCCGGGCGAGCGAGAACGGCTGCTTCACCAATCGCCAGGCGCTCGAATGTTCGCGTTCCCCGACTGGAATCGAGAGGCCAGTGAGGGCCTGCACCATCAGCCCGGCGGTGTCGGCAAGCGGCGTCTCGTGGAAAGGAAGGCCATATCGGAGAGCGATCTCCTTGACCTGCGGCGCGATCTCGCGCTGCCGGTTGGGCGGCAGATCGGGAAACAGATGGTGCTCGACGTGGGTGTCCAAGCCGCCGTAGAAGATTCGGAAGTCCGGCCGCTTCTCGTACGGCACCTCCTCCTCGAGGATCTGCTTGAACATCGAGTCGAGCCTCTCGTTCGGCAGGAAGTTGCGAGTGGCTCGGATCTGCCGGGAGTAGTACTCATCGCGCGTCTCGTCCGGGCCTGGGTCCGGGAAGGCCTCGACGTCACCGGCGTGGTGCTCGATGATGACCAGGAACAGCACAGCCAGGTAGCCGGCGACTCCGCCGACGTGATTGCCGAGCAGTGTCGGCAGGAATCGGGCACCCGCCGCGCGGGGTTCGGTGATGAGTCGGCGGACCGTGTCGCGGTAAGCGACCCCCGCCGGCACTTTCAGGGTGTCGAGGCTGAAGAACGGTGAGTTCTTCATCTGTCGGGCCGCATTGGTCACGACGAACGGTGCCACCTGGGAGACGAACGGCGTGGCCGCGCCGACCAGCAGAAGCTGCAGCGCATGGTGACCCAACCAGTCCTGTCCGGCATGAGCGCGCACGACGCTGTACCCGAGGTCGTGATCCTGACCGACGATGTTCGTGTTCGGGTGATGTCCCTCGTGGTGCATCACCTTCCACTCGGCGATGTCGACGTTGAAGTCCCACTGGTAGCGGTCGGAATGGAATTCGCCCGCGTTCGGCAGATGGTCGTACGACCCGTGGATGATGTTGTGGCCGAGCTCGGAGAATTGGAGGAGTCGGTACAGCATCTCGAGAACAACCGCCCGGCTCATCGCCTTGGGGGTGCCGGAGCGCACCAGCTCCCGGCGCCGCGCGTTGATTGCGTCCGCGTAGGCGGCGACGGCCCGGATGTGGGTGAGATCCTCGTCGCCGACCTTGGCCTTGGTCCTCGCGTAGAGGTCCTGGAGTTCGGTGGCGAGGGTGGTCTGTGGGGCGACGACTGCGGTGGCGTTCATGACATCAACGCTATGGACGTTGAATCCCCAGATGAACGTTCGCTTCGGGCGGACATTTGATATTTTCGGACAATGGCTGCCGCAGTTGCACCTGCCTGGGCAGTGCCTCGGGGGACCGAAGGTGTCCGGATCATGGCCAAGGGCGTCGCCGGACGCATGACCACTGCCGACCTTCTGTCGGGTACCGGATTGACGGAAGCGGACCTCGTCGACGAAACCGCGGAGATCTGGCCCCACCAGGAGTTCGCCGTTGTGCGGAACATCATTGGCCAGCTCGGCGATTGTCCAGGTCAGGGCATTGAGATCGGGCTGTTCAGCACCTTCGGCCGCGCCGGGATCGTCGGCTTCACGTTTCTCGCCAGTGCGACCGTCCGCGAGGGAATCGAGCGCATTGCTCCCTACCTGGCGCTCTCGCCGTCCCACGTTCGACTGTCGGCCGAAGTGGACGACACCCGCTCCTACATCGTCGCGGACGACAGCGACATCCCCGCTGATGTGCGATCGTTCATCGTCGAGCGTGACCTCGCCGGAATCGGGGCGGTGCTGCAGGGAGCCAACGTCTTGCTGTCCCCGGACTGGTTCGAAACCACTCTTGGCGAAGACCGTGCCGAACGCCTGGTCCGGACGTGGTCGCCAACGGCCGAGGTGCGGCCCAACAAGACACTCAACCGGATCGCCGGCCCTCGTGAAATGCTCGATGCCGAGCTGCCGCAGGCAGATCCGAACATGGCCAGACTGTTCGAGCGACAGTGCGCCGAGTTGCTCGATCGACGACTCGCACGAGTCGGGGTGTCCGGTCAGGTCCGCAGCCGACTGCTGCACGATCCCAGTCACTTTCCGTCCATGGAGTCCGTTGCGGACGAACTCCACCTCGACCCCCGGACGCTCCGGCGCCGATTGACCGAAGAAGGCACCTCGTTCCGGGCGCTCGTCGACGACGTCCGCCGCACCCTCGCCGAGAGCCTGCTAGCCGACGACATGACGATCGATGCAATTGCCGTGCGTCTCGGCTATGCGGAGACGGCGAGCTTGACGCACGCCTTCACGCGGTGGACCGGTATGTCGCCGAGTCGGTGGCGCGCACACCTGCGCCGGCGGTAGCCGAGACTTTCGTTGGTTTGGGCACGCCGTCGCCGCCGGTAGAATCGACCCTTGGCCCAACCCACAGGAGTTTCGTTTGATCACCGCCACCGACCTCGAGGTTCGCGCCGGTGTCCGGACTCTCCTGACAGCGCCGGGCCCGGCGCTACGCGTGCAGGCCGGGGACCGCATCGGTCTCGTGGGCCGCAATGGCGCCGGCAAGACCACGACGCTCCGCATTCTCGCTGGTGAGGGCGAACCGTATGCCGGGACCGTCGTGCGGTCTGGCGATCTCGGCTACCTTCCGCAGGACCCGCGCGAAGGCGACCTCGACGTGCTCGCGAAGGATCGCGTGCTCTCGGCGCGCGGCCTCGACAGCCTTCTGCGCAAGCTCGAGAAACTGCACGTTCTCATGGCCGAACTCGTGGACGACGCCGAGCGAGACCGCGCGATCCGCGAATACGGACAGGTTGAAGAGCGATTTTCCTCACTCGGCGGCTATGTCGCGGAAAGCGAAGCCGCACGGATCTGCCACAGTTTGGCGCTCCCCGACCGGGTGCTCGCACAACCTCTTCGGACACTCTCTGGTGGTCAGCGCCGCCGCGTGGAATTGGCGCGCATTCTGTTCGCCGCTTCCGACGGCAGCGGCGGCCGCTCGGACACCGTCCTGCTGCTCGACGAGCCCACGAACCACCTCGACGCCGACTCGATCACCTGGCTGCGCGGCTTCCTCCAGCAGCACGACGGTGGACTGATTGTCATCAGCCACGACGTCGAACTGCTTGGTGATGTCGTGAACAAGGTGTGGTTCCTCGACGCGGTCCGCGGCGAGGCCGACATTTACAACATGGGCTGGCAGCGCTATCTCGACGCTCGCGCGACCGACGAGCAGCGTCGTCGCCGCGAGCGGGCGAACGCCGAGAAGAAGGCGTCCGCGTTGCACAAGCAGGCCGCCAAACTCGGCGCGAAGGCCACCAAGGCGACCGCTGCGCAGAACATGGCCAAGCGTGCCGACAAGTTGATCGCTCAACTCGACGACGTTCGCGTCGCCGACAAGGTCGCGCGCATCCGCTTCCCGCATCCCGCATCGTGCGGCAAGACCCCGCTCATGGCGAGCGGTCTGACGAAGATGTATGGCTCGCTCGAAGTGTGGACCGGCGTCGATCTCGCGATCGACAAGGGGAGCCGCGTCGTCGTCTTGGGCCTCAACGGTGCCGGAAAGACCACCCTGCTGCGGGTTCTCGCGGGTGTCGAAACCCCGGAGGGCGGCAAGCTCGAGCCGGGTTACGGCCTGAAGGTCGGGTACTTCGCGCAGGAACACGACACGATCGACGGCGACGCATCGGTGTGGGAGAACATTCGCCACATGGCGCCGGACGCGGGGGAGCAGGACCTGCGTGGCCTGCTCGGTGCGTTCATGTTCTCGGGTCCGCAGCTCGATCAACCGGCCGGCACTCTTTCCGGTGGTGAGAAGACGCGTCTCGCGCTCGCCGGGCTGGTGTCGTCGGCTGCGAATGTGTTGCTTCTCGATGAGCCCACCAACAACCTCGACCCCGTCTCACGCGAGCAGGTTCTGGACGCGCTGCGCAGCTACGAAGGTGCGGTCGTTCTCGTGACGCACGATCCGGGTGCGGCTGAGGCGCTGTCTCCGGAGCGGGTCATCCTGTTGCCGGACGGTACCGAGGACCACTGGTCCGCGGACTATCTGGAGCTCATTCAGCTCGCGTAGCTAATGTCGGTTCGGTGCGGATTCTCTTCTCGAGCCTCGACGCTTTCGGTCATGTATTTCCCCTCATCCCACTCGCTCAAGCTGCCGTTCGTGCCGACCACGAGGTTCTGTTCGCGGCCGGCGACACCGCTAGTCAAGCGCTGCGATCGGCGGGGCTGAACTCGACGGCTGTCGGGTTCGGTATCCGCGAAGCCTTTGCCCGCGCAGTCGGGAACGTGCCCGTCGACCCGCGCACAATGTCCGACGACGTGCGCGAACGTGCGATCCGCACGGTGTTCGGCGAGATCATCCCGTTGTCGCAGGTGCAGGCTTTGCAACCAGTGATCGCCGAGTTCGCGCCGGACCTCGTCGTCGCCGAGGTAGGCAATCCCGGCGCAGCGCTGGCCGGCCTCTCAGCAGGTGTAAAGGCGGTGCGCCACGGCTTCGGCCGCGGCCACGCAAGCGTTGGTAATCCGTGGGCCGCGCTCAGTCCGGCGGTCCGCGAGGTGTTGGGGGACGCGTGCGTCGATTCGGTGCGCCGGACGCCGCTGATCGACATCTATCCGGCCTCGCTCCAGCCGGACGACCTCGATCCGGCGGTGCCCCGAATCCTCCTACGGCCCGTGCCCTTTGCTGAACCAGGTGCTGTGCCGGGGATCGTCACCGAAGGGAGCGGGCCGCTGATCTACCTCACCTTGGGCACTGCGTTCGGCTCACCCGATGTTTTCCGCGCGGTCCTCGAAGGTCTGTCGACTCATGGATTCCGTGTTCTGGTGGCCACCGGCCCCAGCATGCCAGTGTCCGTTCTCGGTGATCTACCGCCGAATGTCGTGGCACAACAATGGGTTCCGCAGGCCGAAATCCTGCCGCATGCCGACGTCGTCATCAACCACGGCGGCTCCGGAACCACTCTGGCCTCGCTGGGTGCCGGCGTTCCCCAACTGTTCCTTCCGCAGGGTGCCGACCAATTCATCAACGCCGCAGCCGTGAGCGACGCGGGTGCAGGTCTCACCATCACGGTGCCGGATGCCGAGATGATCGGCGAGAGTGTCACCAAACTCCTTGGCGACGACTATCGGGCACGCGCGCAGAAGATCGCCGCGGAGATCGCTGCGATGCCGTCTCCGGACGACGTCGCAGCGCGTCTGGTGGAGTTCGTCTAGGGAGTTCGATTGGCCGAGTGAGCCCAGAAGTCCTGGAGAATCTCGGCGATGCGATCCGGTTCCAGCAGGAGCGGTGCGATATGGCCTGCTCCCTTGACGGCGACTGCGCTCGCGTTGGGCATCCCAGCCACTGCCTTCTCGGCGTCGGCCGGGACCCAACCGGTGGGGTCGCGATCGGCCGCGATCATCAAGGTCGGTGCGGTGATCTTCGGCAGCAGGTTATCGAGGCTCGGACGTTGGAGCATGAAGCACCGCATGGCTCGCAGCATCGCTGGGCGATCCACGTTGCGGAATGCATCCATCGTCGCTTTCGCCTGATCCGGCTGTGCGGCCATGGCATCGGAACCGAGGAGTGCGTTGGCCAACGGCTTGACGAGCATGCGATGCGACCCGAGCAGGCGATACCCCTGAACGAGCGGAACGCACTGGGTCCAGCGCTCGCGGAAGCTCAGCGACTGCACCGGAGTTCCGATTGTCACCAGGGACCGAATTCGCGCAGGTTGGGTTGCCGCGAGCACGATCCCGATGTGTCCGCCGAGGGCATTGCCGACCCAGTCGACGGGCTCAGCGATGCCGAGATGGTCGAGGACTTCAGCGGCCGCTCGCGCTGCGTCTTCGACGGTGAAATCCCGGTCGGCAGGTTCGCTTCGACCGTGATTCGGTGCATCGATGAGGATCAGTCGACGGCCGGGAGCGAGGGACTCGACGACCAGCGCCCATGACACCTGATCGACGAAAAGGCTGTGGACCAGCACCGTCACGGGGCCGGAGCCGGTGTCGGTGACAAACAAGCGGCCCAGGCTGGTGGGAATCAGCGAGGACATCGAACCCTCCTCATTTACTTCGGTTACCGAAGCTTCGGTAACCGAAGTATTATCCCGCTATGGTGCCAACGTCAAGTGGTCTTCCTCCGGATCGCCAGGCAGTCGGGCAGTTGCTCGTTCGACTCCTGCGCGAGTTTCGGCGCGAGCTGTCCGAACCCCGGGGAGCCGGGGGCTACGGCGATATTCGCGACCCGCACCTGCAGATATTCGGCAATCTCGGGCCGCGCGGCGCACGTCTGACCGAGATCGCGGGTCGCGCCCAGCTCAGCCTCGCGGCGACCGCGGAGCTCGTCGACGACCTCGCCTCACTCGGTTACGTCGAGCGTCGCCCAGACCCGTCGGATGGCCGAGCGAAGCTCATCGTGTTCACCGAACGTGGCCGGCATCTGATGGTTGATGCGGGCAACCGGGTCGCGCAGATCGAAGCTCGCTGGGCTGACATCGTAGGGACAGAGCGATTTCACGCGGCGTGCTCGGTGATGCAGGAACTTCTCGACGAACTCGATCCCGACAACGCGCGGCGCTGAGTCAGTCAGCGCGAGTGACGGCGACCGGCCGGCCGTTCAGGTGAAAGCCGTTCCGCCAGGTCAGCAGGCCGTCGTCCAAGTGGAATTCGAACTCGATGCGGTCCGTGATGCGGAAGCGCATGGCTCGAATCGCGTGCGTCAGTCCGTCGATGCGAACACCCGCGCCCGGCGAGGGGAGCTCGATCCAATCGGCCGAGATGGACGGCGAACCGAGGTTCTCGACGTCGATCTCCGCGACCGCGCAATCCGTGTGCCAGAGAACGTGATTCTCGGCGGTCACTTCGTATTCATAGATGTCGAGACCCCGGCCGAGTTGGAGTGTCACGACGGGTGAACCGGCGGGGATCTCCAGGCGTATGCCGTCGACGTCGTATGCGCTTCCGTTGAGGTTCATCCGGGAAACGTCATGGGGTTCGGGCCGATGCGGTGGTTCTGATTCAGCGCCCCGATCGCGGCCATCTGGTCGCTGGTGAGTGCGAAATCGAGGTCGAAGTTCTCGCGCATTCGGCTGGGTGTCACGGACTTCGGGATCACGGCATTGCCCAGCTGCCGATGCCACCGCAGGATCACCTGGGCCGGCGTGCGCCCGACCTCCGCGGCGATTGCGTTTATCTGCGGAACGTCGGTGAGCCGCCCGCGCGCCAGCGGTGACCATGCGGTTGTCACGATCCCGTGCACCGCGTTGTACGCACGGAGCTCGTGTTGATTGAACAGCGGGTGGAGTTCGATTTGATTGACCACCGGTAGTTCGGGGAGGTTGTCCATCTGCTCGGGCTCGAAGTTCGAGACGCCGATCGAGCGGACGAGGCCGTCGTCGCGCAGCTTCTGCATTGCCGAAAATGTTTCGAAGTAGAGGCCGCGCGCGGGGCATGGCCAATGAATGAGCAGCAAGTCGAGGTATTCGAGGCCGAGGCGAGAGAGGCATTCCTTGCCCGCGCGCAGTGCGTTCTCGTAGCCGTGGCTGTCGTTCCACAGCTTGGTCGTGACAAAGACGTCCTCGCGGGCCAGGCCGCTGTCCCGCACGGCTTGACCCACGCCTTCTTCGTTTGCGTAGAGGGCCGCGGTGTCGACGCTGCGGTATCCGATCTCGAGCGCGTTGCGCACGACGTCACGAGCTTGTTCGGGCGGGACCTTGTACAGCCCGATCCCGATGCCCGGCATCGTGTGACCATCGTTGAGTCGAATCACGTCGCTCATTGTTCCCGAAGTCCCGTGTCTGCGCGTCAGTCAACCGATTCCTTGGCGTAGTCGTTCGCCCGTCCGAGCACCGTGTGCACGTAATCCATCGAGTTGTTGTACGACAGAATCGCCTGTTGCCAGCCCTCTGAGGTGCGCAGGTCTCGGTTGTTTGCGCAGAGATAGCGGGCTGCGGTGAGTGCCGCGTCGTCGATGTTGTCCGGGTTCGCGCGGCCATCGCCGTTGGCATCGACGCCCCAGCGGATCCAGGTCGACGGAATGAACTGAAACGGCCCGACCGCGCGATCGAATTTCTTGTCGCCGTCGAGGATGCCGCGATCGGTGTCGCGGATCTCCTGAACGCCTGCGCGTCCGTCGAGTGGGATGCCGCGAATACCGGGCCGGATGGTGCCGTCTGCGGCGATCTTCGCGCCGTCGTGCTGGCCGTGTTGACTCTCGGTTCGCGCGATTCCGGCGAGCGTCGTCCAGCTGATTCCGCAGTCGGGAGACGTCTGGCCGGCCGCTGCGGCGGCGTACGCGTAGGCCTCGAGGGCGGTGATCGGGATGTGGACCTTGCCGGTCAGATCCTTGGCCCAGTCCTGGAGTTGGTCGGCCGGTCGACCCGCGGCGTCGAATTCGACGTCCGGGATTTCGGCCCCGGCGGCGGGCGGAAATCCGGACGGATTGTCCGGTTTGTCATCGCACGCGACCATGATCAGAAGAATCGTGCCGAACACGGCGGTCCACGTTGGCCACGGAATCCGTCGGTTCACACTCACGAGTCCATGATCCAGACCTTTGGCCACAGACTGATCACGAGATCACCGAGTTGATCATTCGTTGACCCGATGAAGATCGCGAAAAATGATGCCATGGAAACAATGATCGCGTGGGTAATTGCGAATTCAATCGCAAAATTCGCTGTGCAGCAACATTTTTCGAATTCTTTGACGCGAATTCGGCGGCAACGCAACGATCTCCAATTTCAAACCTCAATTGCCACATTTTCCTCAGTTGAACCGTCTGTTCCGTGCGTTCCAGAAGTGGTTGAGCATCGTTGTGGGAGCGCCTACGTTAAATGCACATTCCCCCCTGCTCTGCCCACTTGGAGGACGGCGATGGCCCCAACTCCCACGCTCCCGCGCGGTTCCCGCGTAACCGGTAAGACTCGTGACCGGTTACAAAATCAACTCAAGAAGCAGTACGAAGCAGGTGCCAGCATTCGCTCACTTGCCAAGACCACAGGTCGCTCGTACGGGTTCATTCACAATGTGCTCGTCGAGGCGAACGTGAAGCTCCGCAGTCGTGGTGGGGCGAACCGTCGCCGCCGCGTGCTCGCCGCGCCAGCGATTGCGATGCCGGCCTAATAGCTGCTTCGCGCCTCAAAAACAACGAAAGCTCCTGAGCTTTCGAACTTCTCGACGACGAGACCGGCAGACGACAGCCAGGTGCGGGCGTCGGCGTTCGTGCCGGACGGACCGAACACGCCAGCCGCCCGCAACGTTGCCGCATAGGCATCTGCGCGACGCACTGCGCCTCTCGCGACGAAAGAAGAGATGAGGCGCCCGCCCGGGCGCAGGCATCGAGCCATTTCGGCGATGGCTGCGCCCGGGTCGGGCAAGCAATGCAATCCGTTGAAGCAGACGATCAAGTCGAACTCGCGATCCGAGAACGGCATGTTCACGACGTCGGCTTCGACGAATTCCGCGCTGACCCCGCTTTCCGCGGCGACCTTTCGCGCGCGATCCAGCATGACCGGCGAGATGTCGGCCGCGACGTATCGCAGGTGCTGATCGCGGCGCAGACGACGCATGGTGACCCCACCGCCACACGGCACATCGAGGATCGACGTACCGTTCGGGACGTCGCAAACGACATCCATTGCGGCGTACACCTTGCGTAAATCGGTGCCGAAGATGACGCGCGACAGTGGCACCGCGAGCGACTCCTTCTCGATCACCGAGTCGTAGAGCTTCGCTCCGACCGAACCGAGCCGGCTTGACTTCCACACCTCTGAAACGTCCCGCATCAGACCCCCACGTAAGTCGCTAGATGTTCGCCGGTCAGTGTCCCGCCCGATTCGACGAGAGCCTGTGGCGTTCCTTCGAAGACCACCTTGCCGCCGTCGTGCCCGGCGCCCGGACCCATGTCGATGATCCAGTCCGCGTGTGCCATGACCGCCTGGTGATGTTCGATGACGATGACCGACTTACCGGCGTCGACCAGTCGGTCCAACAATCCGAGCAACTGTGCGACGTCCGCGAGGTGCAGACCCGTCGTCGGCTCGTCGAGGACGTAGATCCCGCCCTTGTCCGCCATGTGAATCGCGAGCTTGAGGCGCTGGCGTTCGCCGCCGGACAGTGTGTTGAGCGGCTGTCCGAGGCCCAGATAACCGAGTCCGACATCGTTCATCCGGTCGAGGATCGCGTGCGCCTTCTTGTATTCGCCACCGCTGAAGAATTCGGTCGCGGCGCCGATCGACATCGACAGCACCTCGTGAATGTTCTTGCCGTCGAGGGTGTACTGCAGAACCTCCGGCTGGAAGCGGCGGCCCTCGCATTCCTCACACACGGTCGCGACGCCGGCCATCATCGCGAGGTCGGTGTACACGACGCCCAGACCGGAACAGTTCTGGCAGGCGCCCGACGAGTTCGCACTGAAGAGGGCCGGCTTGACGCCATTGGCCTTGGCGAACGCGGTGCGGATCTGGTCGAGCAGGCCCGTGTACGTCGCCGGATTGCTGCGGCGGGATCCGCGGATCGCCGACTGGTCGACCGAGACCACTCCCGACGATGCGGGGATCGATCCGTGAATGAGCGAACTCTTGCCCGAACCGGCGACCCCGGTGACGACGCACAGTATGCCGAGCGGAACGTCGACGTCCACGTTGACGAGGTTGTGCTGGCTTGCGCCGCGGATTTCGAGCTTGCCCTTGTGCTTTCGCACCGTCGACTTGAGCTGCACGCGATCGTCGAGGTGCTTGCCCGTCAGCGTTCCGCTCGAGCGCAGGTCCTGCACGGTTCCGGAGAAGCAGACCTCACCGCCGTGCACGCCCGCACGGGGCCCGAGGTCGACGACGTGGTCGGCGATGGCGATGGTCTCCGGCTTGTGCTCGACGACAAGCACGGTGTTGCCTTTGTCGCGCAGTCGGATGAGGAGGTCGTTCATGCGCTGGATGTCGTGCGGGTGCAGACCAACGGTCGGCTCGTCGAAGACGTAGGTCACGTCGGTGAGGCTCGATCCGAGGTGCCGGATCATCTTGACGCGCTGCGCCTCACCACCGGACAGCGTCCCGGACGGTCGGTCGAGTGAGAGGTAGCCGAGCCCGATCTCGACGAACGAGTCGAGCGTCTGCAGCAGGGTCGCGATGAGCGGTGCGACTGATGCATAGGCGACCCGTCCTTCCTCCGCTCCTCGGTCCGCTCCTCGCTTCGCTGCGGTGCTCCCTGCGATGCTCGGGCGTCCTCCTGTCGCCGGAGCCGCCGCGAGTCCGCGGCACCAGTCCGCCAGATCGCTGATCTGCATGCGCGACGCGTCGGCGATGTTGATGCCGTCGATCTTCGAATCCAGAGCGGCCTGATTGAGGCGCGAGCCGCCGCAGTCCGGGCACTCGGTGTACGTGACCGCGCGGTCCACGAACGCCCGGATGTGCGGCTGCATCGCCTCGCGGTCCTTGGTCAGGAACGACTTCTGCACTCGGGGGACCAGCCCCTCGTAGCTCATGTTGATGCCGCTGACCTTGACCTTGCACGGCTCCTTATAGAGGAAGTCGTGCAATTCCTGGTCGTTGAAGTCGCGGATCTTCTTGTCGGGATCGACGAAGCCGCTTTCGCTGTAGATCCGAACCTGCCAGCCTTCGGCGGTGTAGCCAGGGATGGTGATGGCGCCGTCACGCAGGGACTTGTCTTTGTCGTAGAGCTGGTCGAGGTCGATCGACGTCGCGTTGCCCATGCCCTCGCACGTGAGGCACATGCCCTGCGGCACGTTGAAGCTGAAGTGGAAGGACGGGCCGGCATAGGGCTGACCGAGTCGGCTGAACACGATCCGCAGCATGGCGTAGGCATCCGTAGCGGTGCCGACCGTCGACCGCGAGTTCGCGCCCATGCGTTCCTGGTCGACGACGATCGCCGCGCTGAGGTTCTCCAGCAGGTCGACCTCGGGGCGAGCGAGGTTGGGCATGAACGATTGCAGGAACGCGGAGTACGTCTCGTTGATGAGGCGCTGCGATTCCGCGGCGATCGTGCCGAAGACCAGCGAGCTCTTGCCGGAACCGGAAACGCCAGTGAAGACGGTCAATCGTCGTTTGGGGATGTCGATGTCGATGTTGCGAAGGTTGTTTTCGCGGGCACCGCGCACGTAGATGGTGTCGTGAGAGTCAGCCAGCACAAGGCCGACAATACGGATTGGGTCCGACAAGTTGGGGGAGGGCTACCCGTCACCACAGCAGACTGCGCAGAACCCGCATCGCGAATCGCATTTCGCTGAGGTCACCCCACGCCATCGTCGGCGACGCGAAGACGATCGAACGTCGAACTGCATCGCGCACCGGTGACGACGGGATGCTGACCAGCGGCTGGTCCTCTAGCCCGGGGTAGGTGGTCACCTGACCGTCCGAGGTCAACCACGTGAGACCAGGTATCTGACGGTTGATGCGCTTTCGAAGTTGTGCAGTGATGACGCCCGGTGCCGACCACAAGGCCACCACACGGCCGGCCTGCGCGCGCCAGCCGAGTTCGCCCTCGATGACGCGCCCCTCGAGGGCGACGACTGCCACCAAACCGTCGGCTTGCTTGTACTGGCTCCGCAAGTTCGTCAGGTCGCGGATGCAATAGATGCCGCATGTGCAGTCGGGCTCGGGCGGCTGGTGGTCAGGGTTGAACCAACACTTCGCAATGCAGGTTCCGCCCTCCCAGGTGTGGAAGTAGTCCCGGCGCGCGTGCCACTCCATCGGCAGGTTGACCGGTAGGAGAGTGCCGGACAGTTCTTCGACGTGAAACGTGCGGAGGCCGAATACGCCTACTTCCAGATCGGGCTTCATACCGGGACCTTGGCGGGCTCCGGCTCAGCTGGTTCGGCCGGACGCGACGGCGTTTTCGGCGCAGGTTCGGGCGGCGCTGGCAGCACGGGCTCAGTCAGCGGTAAGACCTCGATATGGCGGCGAACCGGTCCGATATCACCCATAACTGCCTCGAATACGCGGGACTCGACTCCAGCTTACGTGTGCGAGAAAGGTCGGAATCGGGCCCGTGAACAGGCGTATTCCCGAACGACACGTTTGTGAGGTTCCCCCCAGATGAATTGCCTTGCACGGTCGGACAGGGGAGAGTAACGGGCGTTGAAAAACCTGTGAAAGGGAATTCTGTGGACTCAGTACGTAAGTACGTGACCGAAGCGATCGGTACGTTCTTCCTCGTCTTTACCGTCATCACCGCGGTGAGCTCCGGTTCGCCGCTGGCTCCGCTCGGTATTGGTGCGGTTCTTATGGTGATGATCTACGCCGGTGGCCACATCTCGGGCGCTCACTACAACCCGGCTGTCTCGATCGCGGCATTCGTCCGTGGTCGACTGTCGGCGCCTGACCTCGGCATTTACATCGTTTCCCAGTTCATCGGTGGCCTCCTGGCAGCGGGTGCGGGCAAGTACCTGTTCAACCTCACGGGCGCCAAGGCCAACTTCACGGGTGCGGCCGTTGGGCACGCGCTGCTCGTTGAGATCCTGTTCACCTTCGCTCTCGCGTACGTCGTTCTGAACGTGGCGACCAGCAAGGACCACCCGAACAACTCGTTCTACGGCCTCGCGATCGGCTTCACGGTTGCGGCCGGCGCGATCGCCGTCGGTGGCATCAGCGGCGCTGTCTTCAACCCGGCAGTGGCGGTCGGAATCTCGACTGCAGGCATCACGGCCTGGGCGGACATCTGGGTCTACCTGGTTGCGCAGATCATCGGTGGTGCGCTCGCGGGCTTCGCGTTCCGTGCGCTCAACCCGGATGACCTCGACAACGAGGCTGAGACTGTCGACGCCTAAGTAGCAAAACAAGATGCTCCGTGCGCC
This sequence comes from Smaragdicoccus niigatensis DSM 44881 = NBRC 103563, assembly GCF_000380645.1. Taxonomy (GTDB): domain Bacteria; phylum Actinomycetota; class Actinomycetes; order Mycobacteriales; family Mycobacteriaceae; genus Smaragdicoccus; species Smaragdicoccus niigatensis. The sequence continues at coordinate 882,059 of NZ_AQXZ01000018.1, read as the reverse complement.
CGAGGCGTACGGAGCCTTTTGTTTGTCTATGGTCCGCTTGTAGCGAGCGCACCACCCAATCCGACCATCATGACCCCGCCCGCGGCCCCCAGCCGATCGAGGCGCTGGGGCTTTTTCGCGAACCAATCGCGGGCCTTGCTCGCCAAGAAGACCCACACGCTGTCCGAGGCGATTGCCATCACGCCGAAGACAGTGCCCAGCAGCGCGATCTGCCATGCGGTGTGACCGGCGGTCTCATTGGTGAACTGCGGCATGAACGCGACGAAGAAGACGATCGTCTTGGGATTCGTCGCACCGACCACGAAGCCCGTTCGCACGGCCGCGGTGACCGATGCTGGACGTGGGGTAGGCGACGCCTTCATCAATGCGAGACGCGCGTCGGCACGGTGTCTGATCGCTTGGACGCCGAGCCAGACGACGTACGCAGCGCCGGCGAACTTCAGAATCGAATATGCCGTGGCGGATGCGGCGACCACGGCGCCGAGACCGATCGCGACGAGAAGAACCTGCACGATCAGTCCGAGACCGTTGCCGACCACCGAGAGCCACGCATCGCGGCGTCCGACCGTCAGCGCGCGACCGAGCGTGAACAGCAGGCTCGGTCCCGGAACCTGAATGAAGATGATCGACGCGATTCCGAACGCGAGCCATTGGGTGGATGTCGGCATCTGTTGATTGTGTACGGACGACGTACGTGCGGGCCACACAAATTTCGAGGGCCTGCACCGAGATCGGTGCAGGCCCGCGAAAAGACAGTTACGACCGCCGCCGAACCGACGCTTCGACGATGTCGAGGACGGCGGTCAATTCGTCCAGCGTCTGACCGGAGGCAATCCTCGCGATCAGGCCGTCCAGCACGAGGTCCAGGTAGATCTGCAAGACCTCGGTCGGGACGTCGTCACGCAGGGACCCGGCGGCCTTCTTGCGTTCCAGACGCGCCAGCGTCGCCTGGTTGAGTTCGGCCGACCGTTGTTGCCACTCCGCCCGGAAATCCGCGTCGGTGCGTAGCCTGCGGGCAATCTCCAGGCGCGTGCCGAGCCATTCGTAGTCGTTTGGATTGGCCAGCATGTTGCGCATGACCTGGACCAAACCCTCGGACGCCGCGACCTCGGCCATCCGCTCGCCGTCTTCTGCGGCAAGGGCAAAGAACAGGGCGTCTTTGTCGCGGAAGTGATGGAAGATCGCACCCCGGGACAAGCCCGTCGCTTCCTCCAGAAGTCGCACGGTCGCGCCTTCGTAGCCGAACTCACGGAAGCAGCGTCGAGCACCGGCCAGGATCTGTGTTCTGCGTGCGGCGAGGTGATCCTCGCTTACCTTTGGCATGAACCCCTCCTCGAACGGGAGCGGGGTGGGCAGCCCTCGAGCTACCCACCCCGTGCAGACAATCAGGGGGTACCCCTCCCAACTTCGTGGCCTACTGCGCGTCGCCCAGGCACGCGATCTGCTGCGTTGTCCTCGTCGTTCATAGCTCCGCTATGGACTCCTCGTTCGCCTTGCATCTCACCCACCTGGACGGCGCTCGCTACGGCCAGAAGTTGGCAGGCGCACCCTAGCCGCGGATCATGTTCCGGAGCACGTACTGCAGGATGCCGCCGTTGCGGTAGTAGTCAGCCTCACCAGGTGTGTCGATACGGACGACCGCGTCGAACTCGACCTTGTCGCCGTTCTCCTTGGTGGCGGTGACGTGAACCGTCTTCGGCGTCTTGCCCTCGTTCAGCTCGGTGATGCCCGAGATGTCGAAGGTCTCGGTGCCGTCGAGGCCCAGCGAACCCGCCGACTCACCCTGCGGGAACTGCAGCGGGATGACACCCATACCGATGAGGTTCGAGCGGTGGATGCGCTCGAACGACTCCACGATGACGGCCTTCACACCGAGCAGGCTCGTGCCCTTGGCAGCCCAGTCACGCGAGCTACCCGAGCCGTACTCCTTACCACCGAGGACGACCAGCGGAATTCCGGCAGCCTGGTAGTTCTGGCACGCGTCGTAGATGAACGACTTCGGTCCACCGTCCTGCGTGAAGTCGCGCGTGTAGCCACCCTGCGTGCCCTCGAGGCCGATGGTGTCCAGGACGCGGTTCTGCAGGCGGATGTTCGCGAACGTGCCGCGGATCATCACCTCGTGGTTACCGCGACGCGAGCCCAGGGAGTTGTAGTCCTTGCGCGCGACACCGTGCGAGTCGAGGTACTGCGCAGCCGGGGTGCCCGGCTTGATCGGACCGGCCGGCGAGATGTGGTCGGTGGTGACCGAGTCGCCGAGCAGAGCCATGACGCGAGCACCCGTGATGTCGGTGACCGGGGTGGTCTCCATGGTCATGCCGTCGAAGTACGGAGGCTTCCGGACGTACGTCGAGCTCTCGTCCCACGCGAACGTGTCACCCGCGGGGGTGCTCAGGTTCTGCCAGCGCGAGTCACCCTGGAACACCGTGGCGTATGAGTCGGTGAACATTTCGCGGTTGATCGACGACGCGATGGTCTCCTCGATCTCCTGCGGAGACGGCCAGATGTCCTTGAGGAACACATCGTTGCCATCGGTGTCCTGGCCGAGGGCGTCGTGCTCGAAGTCGAAGTCCATCGTGCCCGCGAGGCCGTATGCGATGACCAGCGGCGGCGACGCCAGGTAGTTCATCTTGACGTCGGGGGAGATGCGGCCTTCGAAGTTGCGGTTACCCGACAGGACCGCGGTGACCGTCAGGTCGTTCTCGTTGACGGCTGCGCTGATCTCCGGTGCGAGCGGTCCGGTGTTACCGATGCACGTCGTGCAGCCGTAACCACCGAGGTAGTAACCGAGCTTCTCGAGGTACGGCCACAGACCGGCCTTCTCGTAGTAGTCGTTGACGACCTGCGAACCGGGAGCCATGTTCGTCTTGACCCACGGCTTGGTGGCCAGACCCTTGTTGACCGCGTTGCGGGCGAGCAGGGCCGCACCCAGCATGACCGAGGGGTTCGAGGTGTTGGTGCACGAGGTGATACCCGCGACGACCACCGCGCCGTGGTCGAGGATGAAGGTTCCACCCTGCTCGGTGGTGACCTCGACCGGCTTGCTCGGACGTCCCTCGGCACCGTTGGCGGCCGAGACGACGTCGACTGAGTCGTCGTCGGCGAACGACAGGCTGGCCACGTCAGACGCCGGGAACGACTCCTCGAGCGCCTCGTCGAGGTGGCTGTGCGGCGTCGGCGAAGCCGGGGTGCCGTCGTTGGTGTAGTTGTGGATGTCCTTGCGGAACGCGATCTTCGACTCGCTCAGCAGGATGCGGTCCTGCGGGCGCTTCGGGCCGGCGATCGACGGCACGACGGTCGAAAGGTCGAGCTCGAGGTACTCGGAGTAGACCGGCTCGTGGTCCGCGTCGTGCCACAGGCCCTGTTCCTTGGCGTAGGCCTCGACGAGCGCGAGCTGCTCGTCGGTGCGGCCGGTCAGGCGCAGGTAGTTGATGGTCTCGGCATCGATCGGGAAGATCGCCGCGGTCGAACCGAATTCCGGGCTCATGTTGCCGAGGGTGGCGCGGTTGGCGAGCGGAACCTCAGCGACGCCCTTGCCGTAGAACTCGACGAACTTACCGACGACACCGTGCTTGCGGAGCATGTCGGTACAGGTGAGGACGACGTCCGTCGCGGTGACGCCCGGGTTGATCTCGCCGGTCAGCTTGAAGCCGACGACGCGCGGGATGAGCATCGAGACCGGCTGGCCGAGCATGGCGGCCTCCGCCTCGATACCGCCGACACCCCAACCGAGAACACCGAGGCCGTTGACCATCGTGGTGTGCGAGTCGGTACCGACGCAGGTGTCCGGGTAGGCCTGACCCTTGCGGACCATGACGGTCGGGGCGAGGTACTCGATGTTGACCTGGTGGACGATTCCGACGCCCGGCGGGACGACGCGGAAGTCGTCGAAGGCTCCCTGACCCCAACGGAGGAACTGGTAACGCTCGCCGTTGCGCTCGTACTCGAGGTCGACGTTGCGCTCGAGGGCGTCTGCGCGCCCGAACACGTCGAGGATGACCGAGTGGTCGATGACCATGTCGGCGGGGGACAGCGGGTTGACCTTGTTCGGGTCGCCGCCGAGCGTGGTGACGGCCTCACGCATGGTCGCCAGGTCGACGACACACGGCACGCCGGTGAAGTCCTGCATGATCACGCGGGCCGGGGTGAACTGGATCTCGATGCTGGGCTGGGCCGATGCGTCCCAGTTGGCGATTGCCGTGATGTGGTCTTTGGTGATGTTCGCGCCGTCTTCGGTACGGAGCAGGTTCTCGGCGAGGACCTTCAGTGCGTACGGAAGCTTCTCGGTGCCCGGCACGGCATTCAGGCGGAAGATCTCGTACGAGTTCTCTCCGACCTGCAATGTGCCCTTGGCGCCAAACGAATCAATGCTCATGCTGGCTGGCTCCACACATCTATCAGGGTTGTTCTCACCGACAGGGCTGTGCCGGTGAAGGCTGGAAGCAAGGGGCCGCAGGCGACCCGGACCTCGCTTCGGAGTCTAACAGTACGCTTGTCCTATGAAGATCGAGTAGTGTTCCGTCGATCTCATTCGACGCTCGTGACGGTCGACGTTAGTGCGATCCCCATCACCCCAGCGGCAGTTTCGTTAACAGCCTTCTGTGCCGAAATCGATATGTCGGTCAGCGCCAGCTACTCAATGGCCACCGACAAAGCACGTGGTCCCTGCGAACGGAACCGCGATGAACTCGGACCGCAATCCGCCACCCGCCTGGCCGCCGCCTTCTTCGGCGTGGCCGCCACCGCCCCCGTCCTACCCGGGTAACCAGTGGAACCAGCCCGGTCAGCCGCTGCAGTATTGGCCGTCGCCGCCGCCATGGCCCGCGCCGACGCCGCCCAGACGGAAGCCGAACTACGCGGGATTCCTGCTTATCGCGATGGTTGCGTTCATGCTCGCGACGGTAGCGGCACTCAAGATCGCGACTGGCGCTGCCACCGTGCTGAATGCGCCGTCGACGTACGTGCCGACGCCGCAGCAGACGATCACCGTCACCGCGAATGGGCATCCCGTCGTGCGCGACTACACGCCCGTTCCGGCCGGTGGCTATGGCCACACCATCGGGCCCGGAACGGCGATTGTGCAGGCCAGCCCGAACATGACCGAGGGGGAACTGTGCACCATCGGCTTCGTCGGTGTCCTGCCGGACGGGCGTAAGTTCGCCATCACCGCAGGCCATTGCTCTGCCTACATCGATGATTCCAATCCCGTATTGGATGAGCAGACCCATGAGCCGATCGGCCAATACCGGGTGTGGCAGGACGAAGGGGACGACTCCGGCAGCGTCAGTTCTGCGGACACGTTCGGGTTCGCAGTCATCGAGTTGGCTCCCGGCGTGCGCGTCAGCTCGGCAATCCAGTTGGGCGGCATCACCGGCATCGGCTCGGTCGATCCGGGCGATCAGGCTTGCAAGCTGGGCTACACCACCGGCTGGACCTGTGGTGCGGTGACCAGTGTCAACGATCGGCAGATTCACTTCGACATCAACGCGGCGCCCGGCGATTCGGGCGGACCTGTGGTGGTGAAACGGGCAGACGGCTCATACATGTTGGTGGGCATCGTCATCGGTGCCGGCGACGGCCAAATGGTGGCACAGCCGATTGCGGCGTTGCTCGACCTGGTCCACGCCTACTACAGCACGGACGCCGACGTTTACACGCGTGCCTAATGCCCTTCCGGTGTGGCGATCGATGGGGAACAAATCCTGGAGATAGGGTGCAGACGTGTCACCGACGAAGCCGTTTGTTCCTGCTCCGGCGCAGCTTCCGCCAGGTGCGGACGTCGGTTTGATCTTGGCCGGACTCCGCGGCGATCACGTCTATGCGCCCACTGCTGACGAGTTTGCGCTCGAGGGTGTGGTGGCCAACGCGAAGTCGCGCGGGATCGAATTGAGCATCGTCGTCGTGCCAGACCTGCCGGCTAATGATCGCCAGCTCCGGGACCTGGCCACGAAGATCGGCGAGCAGACTCACGGGACGGTCCTCGTCCTGGGGCGCGACCTCGTCGGCACGAACAGTGATTCGATCCCACGTGTGCGGATCGATGCGGCCGAGGATGTCGCCGAGGGTCAGCACGGCGACTACGTCGGCGCCGCGGAGCGCTTCCTCAATGAGGTGTCACAGCCCGGGCTGCCGTTCACGGAGATCACACTGCTGCTCTGCGGTGTCACCGCGGCCATCGCCGCGGCAACCGCCGCCGCAAAGCGGCGTCGCGCCAAGGCTGCGCCGGCGCTCGAACCGGTCGCCACCCTCTAACGCCACGTCCTGGTCGATTTGCCACGAAATCCCGCGCTAGCCGCGGGATTTCGTGCTTGATCGTGTACCTCGCACCCTGTCTCTGACGCAAGCCGCACGCGCGCTTGTGAAAATTTCGTTGCTGTAATTTGTGACAAAAGTTTATTCGTGATGCCGCTGTGACGTATGGTGCAGAAGACACTTTTTGGGGAAGGAGTGTCGCAGACAGTCTTTTGGGGCCTGATGTGATATTAGGCCCCAAAAGGCTGATCGGTTGCACCTGAATATCGGCAAACCTGTTCTTCCAGCGACTGCGCGCTGGGGGTTCAGTGGTGTACCCACGCGGCTTCTACCCCGTGAAGTGGACCCTCCAACGCCCGTCAAACGGCGCGGGGGCCTACCAAGGGAGAACCCGTGAGATACACGAAGACCGTGACGGGCGCTGTGGGGCACAGCGCGTCGTCCGGCACTGGGGAGGCGTTCTGGCGCCGCGCGACTGGTCGTACGACCGTCGGGCTGTTCGCCGTCGCCGCACTTGCGTTCGTTGGGCCTGCACACACGTTCGCCGCGCCGGCATCGGAGAACGGTCCGGCCGGGGCCGTCGTCGGAGTCGGGAACGTCGGCGCACTCGTCAACCAGGTCGCATCGGCCAACGCCGAACTCGCGGACCTCAACAGTCAACTCGCCGGACAGCGGGAGTCGGTCAACAAGGCCATCGTCGATCTCCAGCGTGCTAGGACCGCCGCATCCCGCGCGGCCCAAGCCGTTGTCGCCGCCCAGAAGGCGCTGAAGTGGGCAGACGACAAGATCGTTTCAGCTCAGAAGTCGTTCGATTCGCAAGCCGCGCTCGCCTACACCCAGGGCAGCGCCGGCGGCGGAATCGCTTCCTACCTTTCCGCATCGAACCCCGAGCAGTTGATGCAGCGCGGACAGGCCTTGGCGCTGGTGTCCGAGGCACAACAGATGACGGTCGACACCCTCAAGCGAGCTCGCGAAGAGCAGACCAAGCGCGTCGATGCCGCCCAGAAGAAGCAGGAAAAGGCCGCCGCCGCGCAGACCGCGGCCGAGCAGGCCAAGAACAACGCCGTCGCCGCGATCCGGGCGGTCCAGCGAGCTGCGGCACTTCAGGCCGCCAAGACCGCCGAACTGACGCACCACCGCGATGAGGCCCAGGCCGCCATCGCGGCGACCACGCCGCCGGCGCCCGCGACCGTCACGACCGCTCCGGCGGCGACCACCGCGGCAGCCGCGACCACGGCTGCAGCAGCTCCGACGGTCGATGCGGCGGCCACGACGACGGCCGCCCCTCCCGCCGCGGCGATGACCACTCCGGCTCCCGACCCGACCACTGCGGTCGCCTCCGATTGGGTGCAGCTGCTGGTGGAGCTCATGAACACCGGGTCCGCGGGCGCCGGATCGTCCGGAACCGGCTCGTCCGGCACGGGTTCCTCGGGCGACCAGTCCACGCCGGCGGCCGTTGACCAGGCTGCACCGGTCACCACTGTGACCGCGGCGACCCCGGTCACGACCGTTGTCGGACCGACCACGACGGCGGCCGCCGCCGCGACCACCACCACGGCTGCAGCCGCAACGACCACCACCGATTCCGCGACCGCCGCGACGGACACGTCGACTGCCGCGACGGACACGACCGGCTCGGAGTACTACGAGGGCGACGGCACCACGGTGTCGACTGGCGACAACGGCCTGTCGCAGGCGCCGACGATCACCGGCACCGCGGGCGTGGAGACGGTCGTCAGCCGCGCGATGTCGCAGCTCGGCGTCACCTATGCGTGGGGTGGCGGTGACGCCAACGGCCCGACGCTCGGTATCCGCGACGGCGGTGTTGCCGACAGCTACGGCGACTACAAGAAGGTCGGCTTCGACTGCTCCGGCCTCATGGTCTACGCCTTTGCCGGCGTGGGAATCTCGCTCCCGCACTACAGCGGCTACCAGTACACCTCGGGCAAGCAGGTCCCGATCGCGGACGTCGCGCGCGGCGACATGATCTTCTGGGGTGGTGGCGGCAGCCAGCACGTCGCGCTCTACCTGGGCGACGGCAAGATGATCGAGGCGATGGAGTCCGGCACCGTCATTCACATCACCGATGTGCGGTATAGCGGCATCCAGCCGTACGCGGTTCGCCTTGTCGAGTGATCCACTCTTGCTGTGAATGTCGCGTCCCAGTGGCCGTGGTCACGGTCGAGGCTGTAAAGATGGTGAAGGGATAGACGGATCGCCCAGGAGCGTAGCCTGCGGAGCGACCATCGATGCAGCGTGAAAGCGGGGAGCAACCGGTGACCTCTACGGACGGCGCATCAGCGCTGGCAGCCGACGTTCAGGCGTTGGAGAAGGCGGTTTACGAGGTCAAGCGGGTCATCGTCGGCCAAGACCGCCTTGTCGAGCGGCTTCTCGTCGCCATGCTCGCCAGGGGACACGTTCTGCTCGAAGGTGTTCCGGGTATCGCCAAGACGCTCGCGGTCGAGACGTTTGCCAAAGTCATCGGCGGTTCGTTCACGCGTGTTCAGTTCACTCCGGACCTCGTGCCGACGGACCTCGTGGGTACCCGCATCTATCGTCAGGGCCGCGAGGAATTCGACACCGAACTCGGTCCGGTCGTCGCGAACTTCGTTCTCGCGGACGAGATCAACCGTGCACCGGCCAAAGTGCAGTCGGCGTTGCTCGAGGTCATGGCTGAGCGGCATGTATCGATCGGTGGCAAGACCTACCCGATGCCGGACCCGTTCCTGGTCATGGCAACGCAGAACCCGATCGAGAGTGAGGGCGTCTACCCGCTGCCGGAAGCCCAGCGTGACCGCTTCCTGTTCAAGCTCCTCGTCGACTACCCGACGCTGGAGGAAGAGCGCGAAATCATTTACCGGATGGGCGTACAGCCGCCTACGGCGAACAAGGTCTTCGACCCCACCGAGATCGTTCGCCTGCAGAGGCTCGCAGCGAATGTCTTCGTTCACCACGCGCTCGTGGACTACGTGGTCCGCGTCATCGCCGCCACGCGTCGCCCGGGCGATCTCGGACTCACCGACGTCGCCGGCTGGATCTCCTACGGTGCGTCGCCGCGTGCAAGTCTCGGCATCATCGCGTCGGCTCGGGCGCTCGCCCTTGTTCGCGGTCGTGACTATGTGATCCCGCAGGACGTCGTCGAAGTCATTCCGGATGTGCTGCGTCACCGCCTCGTTCTCTCGTACGACGCGCTCGCCGACGAGGTCTCACCGGACACGGTCATCACGCGCATTCTGCAGACGGTCGGTCTTCCGCAGGTCGTCCCGCAAGCGGTCGGCCAGCACGCGGCACCGCAGGCTCCGCCGGTTTCGGCGCCAACCGGGCAGTACCCGGCACCGACGCAGGCACGCTAAGGCCCAGCGTCGATGAAGCGGTCGCACCCGCACGCGCCCCCGTCTTTTCGGTCGGGGAATCTCGACGACCCGAAGGTCGCCGCAGCTCTCAAGACACTCGAGCTCACCGTTCGCCGTCGGCTCGACGGCGTTCTGCACGGTGATCACCTCGGCCTCATCCCAGGCCCTGGTTCCGAACCCGGCGATGCCCGGCTCTATCAGCCCGGCGATGACGTTCGTCAGATGGACTGGTCGGTCACGGCGCGCACCACGCACGCACATGTTCGGCAGACGGTCGCCGACCGTGAGCTCGAAACGTGGATCGTCGCGGACATGTCCGCGAGCCTTGACTTCGGAACAGCCGACTGCGAAAAGCGCGACCTAGTCGTCGCCGCCGCGGCCGCTGTCACCTACCTGACCAGCGGGGGCGGCAACCGGATCGGCGCGATCATCGCCAACGGCGAAACCATGACCCGCATCCCGGCACGCTCCGGTCGCATGCATGCACGAGCGCTGCTGACCGCGATCGCGACGATGCCGTCCGCACCCGACGGCACGCGCGGCGATCTGCGTGCCGCGATCGATGCGTTGCGACGACCCGAGCGGCGTCGCGGACTTGCCGTGGTGGTCAGCGACTTCCTCGGCGAAATCAATTGGCAGCGACCGCTGCGTGCGATCGCCGGCCGGCACGACGTTCTCGGCGTCGAGGTCTTGGACCCCCGCGACATCGAACTTCCCGATGTCGGCGACGTCGTTCTCCACGACCCGGAGTCGGGGCGGACGCGTGAGTTCACCGTCACCGAGCAACTCCGGCGTGACTACGCGGCCGCCGCCGCAGAGCATCGCGAGCAGGTTGAGCACACGCTTCGCTCGGCCGGCGCCCCGGTGATGACGCTCCGGACGGACAAGGACTGGATTGCCGAGGTCGTCCGCTTCGTCGCGACGCGTCGCCATAGCTTCGGTGCTGCGCCGACGAATAGGGTTGTGCGCCAATGAGCCCGCGCAAGGAGGACGACCCGAGCATCGCAGGGAGCACCGCAGCGCAGCGAGGAGCGGACCGAGGAGCGCAGGAGAGGACGGTGCGCGCATGAGCTTCAGTGACTTCTCCAGCCCGGTCTGGTTGTTGTTCGCGGTTGCCGTCATTGGACTCGGTGTCGCGTACTACTTCCTGCAGCGGCGCAAGCAGGCGCACATGCTTCGGTTCGCGAACATGGAGCTGCTCGAACGCGTCGCACCCAATCGTCCCGGCCGCTGGCGCCACGTTCCGATCGCATTGTTGCTGGTCGGACTGCTGCTCATGACCGTCGCGCTCGCCGGCCCGACGGCCGTTCGCAAGGTTCCGCGCAACCGCGCGACCGTGGTTCTCGTGATCGACGTTTCGCTGTCGATGGAGGCCACCGACGTCAAGCCCACGCGTTTGGAGGCGGCTCAGGCGGCGGCGAAGGAATTCGTCGATGGACTGACCCCGGGCATCAACCTCGGGCTCGTCGCGTTCGCCGGTACGGCCTCGGTTCTCGTGTCGCCAACGACCAACCGGGCATCGGTCAAGGCCGCGATCGACCAGCTCAAGCTCAGCGAGCGAACCGCGACCGGCGAGGGCATCTTCACCGCCCTGCAGTCGATCGACACCCTCGCCTCGGTGCTCGGTGGTGGCGCGGAACCGCCGCCCGCGCGCATCGTTCTGGAATCCGACGGAAAGCAGACGGTTCCGGAGAGCCCGGACGATCCTCGCGGCGGTTACACCGCAGCCCGGATCGCCAAGGAGAAGCACGTTCCGATCTCCACGATTTCGTTCGGTACCAGCTACGGAACTGTCGATATCAAGGGCCAGGACGGACAGACCGAGCGGGTCCGCGTGCCCGTCGACGACGACTCACTGCGCGAGATCGCCAAGTTGTCGGGCGGCGATTTCTTCACCGCCTCGAGCCTCGAAGAACTCAAGAAGGTCTACGACACGCTCGAAGAGCAGATCGGCTACGAGCTCACCCGCGGCGACGCGAGCCGGCCATGGCTCATCGGCGCTCTGGTCTTCATTGCCGGGGGTCTCGCGGTGGCCATCGGCCTTCGCCAGCGCCTGCCCTAATTTCCGCGTCATCGGTGAGGCGAGTCTGAGCCTTATCCGTTTCACAGTTAGGTTGTTCCCCATGTCTGAAACTGCTGCCGGTAATCCGTCCCGATCTGTTCTCGTGACCGGAGGAAACCGCGGCATCGGGCTCGCCGTGGCGCAGCGTCTGCTCGCTGATGGCCACAAGGTTGCCGTGACTCACCGCGGTTCGGGGGCGCCGGAAGGACTCTTCGCGGTGAAGTGCGACATCACCGATAGTGAGCAGGTCGACGCCGCGTTCAAGGAAGTCGAAGCTCACCAGGGACCGGTCGAGGTCCTTGTCGCCAACGCGGGAATCACCGACGACACCCTCCTCATGCGGATGACCGAGGAGCAGTTCACGCGCGTCATCGATGCCAACCTGACCGGTGCCTTCCGCGTCGCGAAGCGCGCGAACCGTGCGATGTTGCGCGCGCGCTGGGGTCGGATCATCTTCCTCGGCTCCGTGGTTGGCATGGCCGGTAGTCCGGGGCAGATCAACTACGCCGCATCCAAAGCCGGCGTCATCGGAATGGCGCGCTCGATCTCGCGTGAGCTCGGCTCGCGCTCGATCACGGCGAATGTCGTCGCACCGGGATTCATCGATACCGACATGACCCAAGACCTCGACGCCAAGTGGCAGGAGCAGATCACGGGTGCGATCCCGCTGCAGCGCATCGGCAAGCCCGAGGAAGTCGCTGCGGTCATCAGCTGGCTCGCCTCGGAGGACTCGTCGTACGTGACCGGGGCAGTCATCCCGGTCGACGGCGGCCTCGGTATGGGTCACTGAGCTAATTCACTTACGTACGAAAGGCTTCACAACATGAGTGGGTTGCTCGCGGGCAAGACCATCCTCGTCACGGGAATCATCACCGACTCGTCGATCGCATTCCATGTCGCCAAGCAGGCGCAGGAAGCGGGCGCGAAGGTGATCATCACCGGCTTCGACCGCCTGCGGCTCATCGACCGCATCGCGCAGCGTCTGCCGCAGCCGGTCCCGCCGGCCATCGAACTCGACGCGACCAACGAGGAGCACCTCGCGGCGCTTGCGGACCGCATTCGCGCCGTTGCTCCGGAGGGCATCGACGGTGCGGTGCATTCGATCGCGTTCGCACCGCGCACCCTCATGGGCCCGGATGCGAAGCCGTTCCTCGAGGGTCCCGGACCGGACGCTGCGAAAGCCTTCGAGATCTCCGCGTGGAGTTACGCCTCGCTGGCGCGCGCTGTGCTGCCGGTCATGAACGAAGGCGGATCGATCGTCGGTATGGACTTCGATCCGCGGACCGCGATGCCGTACTACAACTGGATGGGCGTCGCGAAGGCTGCTCTCGAGGCGGTCAACCGGTACGTCGCCCGCGAGGTCGGTGCAGCGAAGAAGGTTCGTTCGAATCTTGTTGCCGCTGGCCCGATCAAGACGCTCGCCGCCAAGGCGATCGCGGGGACCGCCACCGACGACGCCACCAAGCTCAATCAGCTGAACGAGTACTGGGATGGCGCATCGCCGATCGGTTGGAACGTCGACGACCCGACCCCGGTCGCGAAGTCGGTGTGCGCGCTGCTGTCGGACTGGCTGCCGGCAACCACCGGATCGATCGTCTACGTCGACGGCGGAGCGAGCCACAACACCTGGCTGCCGGAGAGCTAAGTCATGGACGCGCTCCTCGTTCTCTCGTTCGGTGGCCCGGAGAAGCCCGAGGACGTCATGCAGTTCCTCGAGAACGTCACGCGCGGTCGCGGCATCCCGCCGGAACGACTCGTTGAGGTCGGCGAGCATTACTACCACTTCGGTGGCCGCTCGCCGATCAACGAGCTGAACCTGGCGCTCATCGAAGCGGTCAAGGCCGAGCTCAAGCGGAACGGTCTGGAGCTGCCCGTCTACTTCGGGAACCGCAACTGGCATCCGATGGTCGAGGACACCGTCGCCACCATGACCGCAGATGGCGTGCAATCCGCGCTGGTGTTCGCGACGTCGGCGTGGAGTGGGTACTCGGGCTGTCTGCAGTACCAGGAGGACATCAAGCGTGCGCGGGCTGCGGTCGACGGCGCACCGCATCTGATGAAGCTTCGGCAGTTCTACGACCACCCGCTTTACATCGCGGCGATGGCCCACGCGATTGCCGAAGCGCGCGAAGAACTTCCGGCTGAGCTGCGGGAGGAAGCGCGGTTGATCTTCACCGCGCACTCGGTGCCGAACGCGGCCGACGCCGCAGCGGGTCCGTCCGATGCCGGCGGCCATCTCTACAGTCGTCAGGTTGCGGAAGCGTCCCGGTTGGCGGCGGCTGCTGCCGCATACCCAGACTTCGATCTCGTGTGGCAGTCGCGTTCGGGACCACCGCAGGTGCCGTGGCTCGAACCCGATGTCGTCGACCATGTCTCCGCCCTTGCCGACGCCGGCGCACGCGCAGTGATCGTGTGCCCGATCGGCTTCATCTCCGACCACATGGAAGTCGTGTGGGACCTCGACAACGAGCTGCGCGACATGTGCGTCGAACGTGGGGTCGCGCTCGCTCGCGTCGCGACCGCCGGCACCGATCCGCGATTCGCGCAGATGATCGTCGAGCTGGTGCAGGAGCACATCGGGGGAGTTCCCGCCCGACGTCTCGGCGCGGAACCTTCGTTCGGATGCACTGTTGACGGTGCACCGTGCGCCGTCGGTTGTTGCGCTATCCGGAGAGGTTGAGCACTCCGAGCAGTCCCTCGATGGCGACTTTCTGCGTTGACAACAGCACGACCGGAATCAGCGTGGTGAGGACCAGGCGGCGAACCATCGAGTTGGTGAACGGCCACTCGGGCGCTTCCTTGAGCCGCTTTTCGTAGTTGCTCCAGATGTTGGACAGCGTGTTCAGCTGTCCGAGTGATTCGCCGAAGTCGTCTTCGCGGTAGCGAAGCTTCAGCTCGCGGTACACCTTCCGCATGTTGGCCCGGACTTTGTTCAGTTCGCTCTGCTTCGCACCGGCCATCACCCGGTGCGTGTTTCGGAGACTCAGGAAGAACAATGCCGCGGCAATGACCGTTATCGATATGGTGATCGCGAGTCCGGGCGCGTCCTGGTTCGGAAACAGCAGGATCCCGATCGAGATTCCGCCGAGCAGGACCAGCGACGTGAACAAGTTTCGCTTCGCGATGGGTTCCAGATCATTGGGATTGAACACATTCACGCGCAGCCGTAGACGATGGAGTCGGGTGAGGACACTTGTTCCCGCGAACGACTGTCTGACAATGAGCCCGACAAACCCGCACATGATCAGGGTCGCGACCACACGATAGGTAATCGTCCAGGCCATGCCCTCGACCTCGCGCCACGGTTGCAGCAACGCAATACCGATGAGCGCCCCCAGAAGTGCGCTGATTACCTTCGAGCGGGGTCGCGGAGCCCCGTCAGCGACGATCGCATCGAAGGCTGCGGTGTCGACCGCCAGTCGACGAAGGGACGCGAACGCGTCGTCGCGCAACCTGTCGACCAGCGGTTCGATCGCCACGATGTAGGTGATGATGACCGGTGCGAGAATGCTCTGACGCCAGAAGGTGAAGTCCACGCTGCCGACGACGCCGTCGAGCCAGGTCGCACCGATGAGCGCGAGAAAGGCAAACGCCGGTATCCCGATCACGAGGAGGCGCCGCGCCGACATGATCGAAGTGTAAAGGTGGCTGGTCAGCGTCGTGAGAACTCCGCCGCGCGGGCAACCTGTTCCCGCGTGATCGAGACGCCGGTGTAGCGCTCGAACTGCCGAGCAGCCTGGTTCGTGTGGACGTCCGCGCCCGAGATCACTGTCTTGTTCAATTCACGTGCCGAGCGAATCAACGGCGTTTCCGCGGGGAAGGCCACGACGTCGAACACCACCGAGGCGGCCTCGATGAGGTCGGTAGGGAAGGACAGAGCCTCGGAATCTGGTCCTTGCATTCCGAGCGGTGTCACGTTGATGAGGACCTGGGCGGCGCCCGGGGCTGGTTCGTCGGGGGTCCACCGGTATCCGTAGCGGTCGGCCAACTCCGGGCCGAGGGCGGGGTTCCGGGCCAGGATAGTGACGTCTTCGAAGTGGTGATCGCGCAGCGCGGCGACGACGGCTTTCGCCATTCCTCCGGAGCCGCGCACAACGACAGGCAGCCTGAAGTCGAGGTGATTGTCGACGATGAGTGTGGCGATCGCTTCATAGTCGGTGTTCGCGCCGACGAGGTGGCCGTTGGCGTTGACGATCGTATTGACGGATTCGATCACCGCGGCCGAGGACTCGATCTCGTCGACCAACGGGATCACTGCCTCCTTGAACGGCATTGACACCGAGCAGCCGCGAATGCCGAGCGCACGAACGCCGCGGATCGCACCTTCGATGTCGTCGGTCGTGAACGCCTTGTAGGCGAAGTTCAGTCCGAGTTCGTCGTACAGGAAGTTGTGGAATCTCGTCCCCAGGTTGGATGGCCGGCCCGCGAGCGAGATGCAGAGTTTCGTGTCCTTGTCGAGGGTTGGCACGGTCCTCCGATCGGAAGTTCGAAGACATCAGAAGGACCTGATCAGGGCCTTCTGATGTCTTCTTCAAACACTTACTGCGGCGGTGCCGACTTGTCGTTTCCGTCGATAAGACCGAAGACCTCACCCTGCGGACCGGCCACGACAGCCATGCGTCCGAACGGGGTAGCGTCCGGGCCCATCATCTTGCTCGAGCCGAGTGCGATCGCCTTCTCGAGCGACGCATCGAGACCGTCGACGTGGAACCACGTGAGCCAGTACGACGCCGGCTCGCCGAAGAGCTTGGCGTCGGCGATGCCGCCGACACCTTCCTCGGCGCCCGGGTTGGCGAACGTCGAGTAGATCATGTTCACGCCGTCACCCATGTCGGTGTACGTCCAGCCGAAGACCTTCGTGAAGAACTCGCGCGACTCTTCGTACTGCAGCGTGTGGAGCTCGTTCCAGGTGTACGCGCCGTGCTCGTTGTAGATTCCGGCGCCGGTGTGTGCCTTCGACTCCCAGACGCCGAACGGTGCACCCGCCGGGTCGGTTGCGACGAACATGCGGCCGACGTCGAGGACGTCGAACGGAGGGCCGAAGAGCATGCCGCCGGCGGCACCGATCTTCTCGGCGATGTCATCTGCGGAATCGGCGGCGAGGTAGGTGGTCCACACCGAGGGCATCGGTGCGTCGCCGAATTTGGGTCCGATACCGGCTGCGGGCTTGCCCTTCAGCATCGCCATCAAGTAGCCGCCGGCATCGTCGGGGCCGTCGAAGATTTCCCAGCCGAACAGCTCTGAGTAGAACTGACGGGCCTTTGCTACGTCATCGACCTGTAGGTCAACCCAGCAGGGCGTGCCCTGGGGCCAGGCCGAATCACGTGTAGGCATGCTTCCTCCGAAATCAGTGTGGTGGTGGCCGTCTCGACCACCACCACACTGAATCACGGACCTACGACAAGTCGACCCCCATCTCAGGATCTGGTCCGACATACCGCGCCGACGGTCGGATGATCTTGCGATCGTGCGACTGCTCGACGACGTTGGCGCTCCAGCCGACGATGCGACTGCAGGCGAAGGTCGGCGTGAACATCGAACGGGGGAGGCCACAGCGGTCCATGACGACACCGGCGTAGTACTCGACGTTCGCGTAGAGTTTGCGGCCTGGTTTCAGCTCCGCCAACGTCTCGACAACCGTGTTCTCGATGGCAACGGCGCGTTCGACGGTATCGCCGCCGAGTCCAACGGCTATCTCGCGCAACAACTCCGAGCGTGGATCGAGCGTCCGGTACACCGCGTGCCCGAATCCCATAATGCGGTCGCCACTTTCGACCTGGCGACGAACCCACGCGGCGGCATTGGCCGGTGAGCCGATTTCGTCGAGCGCATCGAGGGCGCGATCCGGGGCGCCGCCGTGGAGCGGGCCAGAGAAGGCGCCGATCGCCGCGACAACTGCGGAGACGAGGTCTGCGCCGGTCGATGCCACCACCCGGGCCGTGAACGTCGAGGCGTTGAAACCGTGGTCGATCGTGGCGATCAGATACTGCTCGATCGCTCGTGCTTCGGCCTCACCCGGCCGCTCGCCGGTGACCATGTAGAGCCAGTTCGCCGCGGTCCGTAGCGATGGGTCCGAAGCAACGACCGGAAGCCCCAGACTTAGTCGGTGCAGCGCCGCCAGGAGCGTGGGCGTGATGGCGCAGATGCGAAGTGCCGCTTCGGCTTTCTCGTCCTCGGTCGCGTCGTAGAGCGGTGTCGCCGTCTGTCCGATCAACGACAGCGCGGTTCGCAATGCGACGAGCGGTCGGTCGCCGATCGCCGCGATCGTGGGAAGTGCCGCCTCGATCTCAGGCGGAAGAGTGCGCAATTCTGCGACCTCACGTGTGAACCTTTCGCGTTCGGAAGCCGAGGGGAGATGCCCGTGGGCAAACAGGAACCAGACGTCCTCGAACGTCTGCGTGCGGGCGAGCTCGACCGCCGGGTACTGGCGGTAGTGGTAGAAGCCCTCGTCCCCGCGGACGTCACCGATTTCGGTGTCGGCTACCACGACATTGTGGAGACCCCGTGGGGCGACCGTAATTGTGTCCATGACAACACTATCCGAACGAACATTGATTTCTGTCAATGTTGATCGAATCAATGTGAACGCGCACAGATCGGTTACAGACGAGCCAAGTCGTCCAGAAGGGGCAAGCCGAGAACCCGGGCAAGGGCCTTGAAGTGATGGCGTCCCGTTGCCAGGCGCAGCCCATCCGAGTTTGGATCTCCAACCGGGTTACGTTCGACTTTGGCCGCCTCGGTCATCGCAGATGTGACCCCTGATTTCTCGCCGTGCTGCCAGCCCGCATGACGCGGCTGACGCGTCCAGCTTCCATTTCGGGTGCTTCCTGAATGTTCGCCGCGGTGGCCCAGAGCGCTGTCTTGATTTGAAAGGGACGAAGCCGTGGGTGCTTCGACTTGATGAGCGCAACCAAGCCGCTGATGTGCGGTGCTGCAAACGAGTTACCCGTGACGGTAGTCCGTCCACCGCCCTTCCATGGGACGGTGACGTTGACTCCACGTGCGAGGAATTCGGTCGGTGGCTCCGGATTGAAATGGAACCTATAGGGATCGGCACTGAGGTTGCAGGCGACACTCGCTACGGAGGCGTAGAGCGATGGGTAGCTGGGACGAGTCGTGTTTCCGGCGGCCGTGACCACGAATGAGCCACTGAAGTAGGCCTGGTCACAGAGGTCGTGGAAGGGCAATGCCCACTCTCGCTTCATCGCGCCCAGCGAAAGATTGATAACGTCAAACCGTTCGGCAACGGCCCAGCTCAGGCCCTTTTCGAAGGCTGCTGCTTGACCTGTGAGGCCTCGTCCGAAGATTTTGATGCTGACGATCTCGGCTTTTGGTGCGATCGCGTGGACGATGCCCGCACATGCTGTTCCGTGCCCGAAGCTGTCGTCGTGTGCGCCACGTACTAGGACCAAATTGCCCGAATCATCTATCTCGACGGCCGCTCCTTGGGCCGCCGCGACGCTGCCGTCAAGATCGGGGTGGTCCGCCTCAACGCCTGAATCGACGATTGCGACCCGGACACCCTTTCCGGTTGCTCCCCCGAAGGCCCACTCCGGTGAAAGGTCCCCGAGTGAATAGCGGGTCACTCGCGGAAGCATCACCGACGGTGCCCCGTACGCGGGCAGTAACCCTGCCTCCGGTGTGATCTTGTCAGGCAAGGAGCGACTCCACCAGTGAGCTGACGTGGTGGTACCGAACCGGATCGGAATGTGCCAACGCGGTCAATCGGTCGCTGAGAATCCCGGGATCTGTGGGGATATCGAGGTCGGATGCCTGGGCGAG
This sequence comes from Smaragdicoccus niigatensis DSM 44881 = NBRC 103563, assembly GCF_000380645.1. GTDB lineage: Bacteria > Actinomycetota > Actinomycetes > Mycobacteriales > Mycobacteriaceae > Smaragdicoccus > Smaragdicoccus niigatensis. The sequence continues at coordinate 862,613 of NZ_AQXZ01000018.1, read as the reverse complement.
CACCGCGCTCGCGACGCCGACGACGAGGTCGGCGACCTCCACATCATCAATCGTGAATGCGCCGCCGCGTGTTTTGTCGAGCAGCACGAGAACGCCAATCACTCCTTCGTCGCTAAAACAGGGCAGGCACAGCAGCGACTGAGGTGCTGAGTCCAACACGGCTTCGAGACCCGAGAGAATTGGCTCTGCTGAACCGCTCGCCGAGATAGACATCGGTTGTCCAGAGCGCACCACCAAACCCGCGACACCGTCGCCGTCATCGATGAGCAGACCTAGGTGATCGGGGACTTGGGAGGTCGTGGCGACGACCCTCAGGTCTGTGCCTTCAACATGGAGAAGCCATGCACCCGACGCGCCGGTCGTATTCACCGCACCAACGACGAGCGCATCAAGGACGGGATTTTTTGTCATGCGCCGGATCCGTCGCTTTCGGTCGAGGGGAATTCGGGTGACCACCGATTCGGCTTTGGCGGACAGCCCGAGAAGCATCTCGCCGGCGGACGGTCCGGGCGTCCGCGTCCCCGAAAGACCGTCGGCGATATCTGTGAACTCGGCTGCGAGGAATTCGATCGCGCGGGCATCGAGAACGTAAAGCGTTACAGCGCCATTCGCAACGAGGGCTGAGCCGGTCGGTTGTCCGACGATTCCGCTCAGCCCGAAGGCGTCTCCGTGGGCCAGGTCAGCGATCGGTCTGGCTGCTCCATTCGTAGCGATCTCCGCGACGCTTCCGGCTCCTGAGCGTACGACTGCCAGTTGCATTCCGTCGTCGTAAAGGCGCTCGCCGCCATCGAGGTGTTCAATCCGAACCATGTCTGCGGCAGCGGCGACTGCCTTGCTCGTGACGCTTGCAAAGAGCGCGGTTGCGGCGAGCGCGCTCCTTACCTGTCCCAACTCTGTCTCGTCGGGACCTGCCGCGGACCCGATCTGCTCAGTCCACAGATCGGCGTAGATCCCGCCCCGGCGCACGAGTTGTTCGTGGGTCCCATCCTCGACGATTGAACCGTTAGCGACGACGAGAATCCTGTCGTAGTCGACAACGGAGGTGAGGCGATGGGTGACGGCGAGGGTGGTGCGTCCCCGTGACGCCTTCTCTAGCGTGTCCACGATCAGGCCCTCTGTGCGTGGGTCGAGTGCAGAAGTGGCTTCGTCCAGGATGAGGATCCGGGGGTCTCGGAGCAAAGCTCGTGCAATTGCCATCCGTTGGCGTTGGCCGCCGGACAAACGGGCGCCGCGTTCACCGACCAGCGTGTCGAGGCCGTTGGGGAGGGAGGCAATGAACTCGCTCAGCTCGGCCGCCGCGACCGCTTGCTCGATACGCGACTGAGAAGCGTCGGGGTCTCCTACGAGGATGTTGTCGCGGCACGTGCCCTCGAAGAGGCAGGTGTCTTGGAACACCACACCCATCTGTCCGCGCAGGGATTCGAGGGTCGCGCCGCGGATGTCGTTGCCGTCGATCAATACTCGGCCCTGCTGTGGGTCGTAGAAGCGGAGCAACACTTGCAGGATCGACGACTTGCCGGCGCCGGTTGGCCCGACGAGTGCCACCCGCGTCCCGGCAGTGATGGAAAGGTCGACGTCGTTCAGGATCATCGTCGAGCCGTCGTAGCCGAACGTGACATGGCTGAACTGGATTTCTCGCTGAAGTGGCTCGAGGTTCGCTGCGTCCGGATGTTCCGCCACTTCGGGCTCCGAGTGCAAGATTTCGTTGATGCGGACGAGAGCGCCCGACGACGCCAGAATCTGCTGGCCGATGCTCGTCAAGGCAGTGACCGGATCGATGGCCTCGCCCATGAGCGAGGTGAACGCAACGAGCCCACCTAGGGTGAGATGTCCGTGGAGGACCAACCACGTTCCAAGCGCGAGGACCACCAGCCTCAATACCGTCACCACGAGGTTGACGACAAGACTGAATGTGCCGCCGAACAGGTTGAGCCGAATCTGTTTTTTGAAAAGGCGGTCAGCTGCGCCAGCAAGTTTGGCGATCTCGCGATTCTCCAGGCCGAACGCGCGGACCACCGGCTGAGCCGAGTAGTTCTCCGCTGCTATCGCGACCACGACACCGGTTTCTTCCTGTACCGCGATGCTGCGGCGCTGAGCTCCTTTCGACATCACTCGGTAGGCGAGTGCGACCAGCGGGATGCCGATTGCGACGATGGCGCCGAGGAGCGGATTCAGGATGAACAGCACTATCGAGGTCACGATGACAGTTAGGATCTGGAATACGCCGTCCCGAAGTGTCTGCGAGATGCCCGCCTCGAGCAGCCCCACGTCGTTGAATAGTCGCGACAGCACGTCTCCCTGCTGCCGCCGGAGGTGCCACGCGATGTCCAATTGCTGGAGTTTGCCGAACATCTCAGCACGAATTTGCCGGACCACGCTTCCGCTGACATAGGCGCTCAGGTAGGAACGACGAAGCGTCGCGAGTAGCGAGATGGCGAGGGCAACGCCAACCACGGTGAGGATCGACATCGCTGCAGCGAGGTCTCTATCGGGGATGGCGACATCCAACAACTTCTTGAACTGGAACGGGAAGATCATCGTGAACGCCAGGCCGAGCAGCATATAGGCGAACATCTCGATCTCGCGGCGCCAATGCGGGCGGATATATCCTGCGGCTAGGCGCAGGAACTGGTTCGCCTTCACCGCCCCGGTTCCGTTCCGGAGTCCGTTGCGCCAGCGCTGCTCAAGGATCGAAAGGCCACGTCCGTATACCCTGATCAGGGTCCGATCGAGTTCGCCCCTTCGCGCAGATCGGATGACTTCAAGCAGGTCATTTTCAGAACTCAGCGCAATCAGGAATTTGACGAACGACGCCGCCATGCGAGCGCGCAACGGCCCAGGTGCCGCCGCGAAGTCCGGTAAGTCAACTCCCGCGAGGTCGCCGTCGTCTTCCTCCTCGAGAGATCCAAGGTAGGTGCCGTAGCCCTCTAGCAGCAGGGCCAATTCGGGAGCCGCATCGAGTTCGGCGCCACACATGAGCGCTACTGCGCGCGCAATTGGCTCAGGCGGGGACTCGGCAGTGACGATGACCCAGATCGTAGATGTCGGCGGCTCGATAAGCGTGCCTGAAGTAATCAACTCATGTGATACGGGGTCCGCCACAGGGTCGCTGAGTCGCACAACGATGGGCCTATCCCCGCGCAATTCCAGGAGTTTCCCGAGTTTGCGCTGGCAGCGGCGCACTTGCTCCTCGATGCTGGGCAGAAACCGTTCCCCGGGACTGTCGTGTCGGCAGGAGATCTGGAAGTTGCCCACCGTCACGAGCCGGGCACGGTGGTTCTGCGACATGTTATTGGTTGCCGTGATCAGAGCGACCTTCGTTTTTCCCAAACGCAGGATGTCGCCAGGCCTAAGTTGCCGGGTGCCTTCCACTCGCTCTGTATTGATATACGAGCCGTTCAGGCTGCCAAGATCTTCCACCATCAGGCCGCTCGCTGTGGGAGCAAGGCACAGGTGCCGGCGGGAAATCTCAGGGTCATCGACAACCAGGCCGGTGCCGCTGCGTCCGACCTCGACGGGCTCGTCGATTGTTACCCGTCGAGGAAGCCGGTCAGGCTCTGATATCTCGATTGTTTGCATTCAATGTTGCTCTCGGTCAGGTGTCGAGTCGCTCCAGATGAATTGGGATAAAACGGACAAAAGGCTAAATTTCTGACGGATGACCTTTTAATTGTCACCGGTCCAGGCAGAACGTACGTGGGAATAGCTGAACGGTCCTGCAGTCGCACCGAGGCATTTCTGGACGTCAAAGTTCGGTGACTAATCACGATTGGAGTTGCTTGTAGCGGCGGTCGATCGCCGATAGGCTACGACGATAGGCCGAGCCGTCAAACTCGCATCGGAACCGACCAAATTGGAGTTGAAATGGCGGTTGACGAATTCGCGACAGCACTGATCGCAATGGATGACGATGACGTGCGCACCCAAATTGCTCAAGGCGACCTCTCGGCGTTCGGTAACACGTTCACGGACGACGAGCGCACGCTCCTCGTCGAGGCCGCCAGAGAGGAACCCGAAGTCGTCCTCTTCGGCACGGATTTCGGAGTCAATCCCAGGAACGTGGCTGCTATCGGCTACGTCACGGACAACCAGAACCAGATCAGTCCCCAGATCCGCGTGAACTTCGGAACGTTCTTGACGGCGAAGGTCGGTTCTGGGTTGGTTTTCTCGGACTCGTTCACCCGCGGCTAGGTCCCATCCGAGGTTCCGAGGTCACGGATTGCCACATTGGAGTTGAGATGGCGGTTAATGAATTCGCGACTGCACTGATCGCGATGGATGACGATGACGTCCGTGCCCATATTGCCAAGGGCGACCTCTCGGCGTTCGGTCACACGTTCACCGACGAAGAGCGCACGCTGCTCGTGGAGGCAGCGCAGGACGATCCCGAGGTTGTCCTTTTCGGCAGCAGTTTTGGCGCCAACCCCAGGAACGTGGCCGCTATTGGCTACGTCACGGACAACCAGAGCCAACTTAGTCCGCAGATCCGCGTGAACTTCGGGACGTTCTTGCGGACGAACATCGGGTGGTCAAAGGCGTTCGGGGACACCACCCCCGACTGCCCTAGTTGCCAATAGTGTCCGATTCGGATATCTACTCGCGGATTGGTCGTGTCCTACGTGAACTCCGACGGGGTCGCTGCACGACCCCGCGTTCGGTTGGCAATTCTGCAACCAACGTCGCATTGCAACCTCAACTGCGTTTACTGTTATGTCCCAGAACGGTCCAATAGTTCATTGATGTCGGACGCGGTCGTTCGCGCTGCGGCTGTGTTTACGTTCAGCACTGCGCCGCCGGACCAAGAATCGTTCACATTCGCGTGGCATGCGGGCGAGCCACTCGCCGCCGGAATCGAGTTCTATCGTCGCGCGTTTCGAATCATTGCCGACGAGGCGCCAGGTGGCAGCACAATTCGCCATCTGATCCAAACCAACGCAACACTGGTTAACGCCAGTTGGTGCGAATTCTTTTCTGGTCATCAGATGGAGTTCGGCGTAAGTCTCGACGGCCCCCGCGACCTGCACGATTCTTCCCGCGTCAATTGGGCAGGCCGGGGATCATTTGACCAGGCAATGCGTGGGGTGAAGCTTCTGCGCGATGCTGGCTACAACCCCAATGCGATTTGCGTGCTCACGCCGAGATCTCTTGATGCAGCCGATGAGTTGTACGACTTTTTCGCCGAGAACGCTTTCCCGTCAGTGGGGTTCAATCTTGAAGAGTCTGAGGGCGCACACGCACGGTCACGCCACGCGGATGCTGATGAGACTTCGTTGCGGTCGCGCTACACCGCCTTCATGAGGCAGATTTGGAAGCGATGGTATTCCGATCGAGGCCGGATGCGAATTCGCGAAATTGAGCAGGAACTCGGGTGCATCTTCCAATCGAGGATCGACCCAAATTTTGTAGCGGTGCCGGATGAGGCCATTCCATTTGCGGACATTACGATTCGCCGTGATGGGGAAATCAGTACGTTCTCACCGGAATTTGCCTCCACCGCGAGTTCCGAGTATCAAAACTTCGTTATTGGCAACGTGCTGGTAGACACGCCGGATTCCGTCACCAACAGCACGGCATTTCAACGCCTCAGCGGTGATATTGAGAAAGGAAGGAATGCCTGCCAGAAACGATGCAGCTACTATCGTGTTTGCGGGGCCGGATTTCAGTCCAACAGGTACGCTGAGCACGGCAATTTGCTGGCCACGGAAACGGTCACTTGTCGCATTCACAAAATGGCGCTGAATGACACGGTCACTTCTGAACTCAATGCAATGTCGAATCGTCAGGCTGGCCTGCCTTCAGGCTGGCTCGAGGAAGCCGACCGGCCACCTACCGAGCCAGAACGCGACGATCGACGGGAGCCTCGCGTCGAGGGTCGAGCCGTCGTGCACGAGTAGCTCTGTCGGCGCGACGTATGCCTGCCCGGGTTCAAGCACTACCGAGTAACAGCGCAGGGGGCCACCGTTCGCCACGAACTCGCGCACGTCAGTGGTATGCGGGAGATGATCGTCCGTCCTGCCCAAACTGCGACAAATTTGACACGCCGTCGGGCTCGCGAACAGCAACGCTCGGCTCCCCGGTCCGAGGTTGACGGCAAGGCGCCGGCGACTCTCAGACCGGGTGCGCATCGGCATCTGATCCCAGTTGTCGAGGTGGAGCCCTATTCGCTTGCTGCCGGGACTGCGCCGACTGGTGGTGAGCTGCCCTGGTGCCTCGATGCTGATCGTGAGGAAGTCGCCGTCGGAGAGCGGGCTGAGTTCACGCCGATCTAACTGTCGCACTGACTGGACCGTGTCATCCGAACTCCACCATCCCTTGATCTGGGCCGAACCGCCCGTCGGAAAGCTGTCTCGGATGTATTCGCGTGCTTCGTTCAGCCCAGCCGGAGCACGGACGAATTCGATCGTCTCCGAGTCGAGTGTTCCGGCACCCGTCAACGGGAGATCGAGGAAGTCGATCTTGATCCACTCCCCGTCGGGCACGATCGCGCCCGCCTCATAACGCTCGTCACCGTTCGCGACCCACCGCACGCTGTCCGCAATGCAGGCGGTGACGTTCGGGACCGTTGCATGCACTAATTCATCGTAGAACTAGGAGCACTCTCTGATTGAGTGTCTGGATCTCCGGCTGAATCTGCGCTGAGGGCCACAATCATCGGTAGCCCTGACCGGGTTGGTCAGGGCTACCGTGAACCCTCGGATCACGCGCGGGTGAGGCGTACGTGGCGTTCATCTGCGGTCCGCCGTTGTCGACCCAGGAGTGGACGGTGTAGGTCCCGTCGCCGTTCCCGATGATTCCCGAACCGTCGACCTTGGCACCCGAGACGACGTTCGTTGCGACGAAGTCGACCGTGGTGTTTGTGTCCATCTGATACGCGGTGCTGACGGTGAAGTCGTCGGCCAGGTTGTCCGACCGTGCGGTGACGACCTCGGTCTGGCCCGGGCCCAGCGAGTTGAGCGGTGCGTCGAACTACATGCCGTGTGGGTTGGTGGAGCCGTTGCGCCACAGCGTGTAGCCCGTGTCGTTGGTGATCGTCATCTTCGTGGTCGGAGCGGTGGCCGATCCGGCCCCGTCGAGCGGAGCAGCCGATGCGATGCCGGCGAATCCGGCCATTGCGGCGACGATTGCGGTACCGGCGATCGCCGGTCGGGCGAGACGTCGGCGGTTGGTGGTGGTGGACATGGCACTTGATCTTTCGAGATGTGGTGGTCAATTGACCAGCGGGCTGAGGACGTACGAGGCGTTGACGTTCGGTGCACCGGTGTCGATCGTCGACTGGACCGTGTAGGTGCTCGCACCAGGTCCGGAGACATTCGAACCGTCGGTGTTGGCACCCATGTAGTCGTTGGTCGAGACGAACTTGACGATCGTGTTGGTGTCCATCTGGTACGAGATGCTGATCGGGAAGACCGGCGCCCGGTTGTTCGACGCCCCGGTGATGATCTCGGTCTGACCGGGTGCCAGCGACTCGCGCGGAGCCGCGATCCAGTAGCCGTACGGGATGTTGGCGTCGTCGATCGTGAGCGCGTGGCCGGTGTTGTTCGTGATAGTCATGGCGGTCGTAGGAACGTCAGTGGGGAGCGTGCCGGCCGTGGCAACGCCGGAAAGGCCGGCCATGGTAGCAACGACTGCGGTTCCGGCAATGGCGCTGAAGACGATCCGGCGGCGGGTGGAGGTGGTGAACATTGGATTCGACTTTCAGGAGGTGGATCCGGCGTATTTGCCGTTGCCCATAACTCTCTGCCTGTCCGGCGCCCCGGACGGTCCTCTGAAAAGGCCGATCACCAGGGGAAACGCGCATCCACCAATTGGGTGACATGCCCTGGCAACTACGCCAATCCAGCCAGTTCCGCCAACCGTGCCATTCCCGCCGGCTGGTGCTGCTGAAGTCGGCGCATCGCCTCGACGACTTCCGGGTCCGCCGCGCGTTCGGCCGGCACCCTTCCCGGATTGATCGCGGTCGAGTCCGCGAACGCCTTGATCTCCGGCACCGCGCTGAAGGCGGCCGAGGATCGGGCGCCGAGCACCTGCATCGCTGCCCAGTCCTGCGGCGTGTTCGAATACGGCGAGGGACGGCAGACCCGATTCTTCTCGCCATCGCCGTCCATGATCGCTTCGACGAAACCGATGATGGCCGCCCCAAAACAGGGGAAACCGGTGCGGACCGGTTGCAGCGTTATCGCCTTGCGCTGCCAGATCGGGACCAACCCCGGATACTGCAATCCGGATGCGGCGCAATGGATCACGGTGGTTCGCTCGGGCACCGCGACGTCGCCGTCGGCACACGACACGACGCCTGGAGCAACTCCGCGAATGTGGCCGAGCCGCACGACGTTCTCGATTGTCCGGAGCCCATCGAGTTCCCACTGGGCCAATGTCGGGGTCTTCGCCATCGTCGGCGTCACCGACGGGTCGATGCGCAGCATGATGCCCGCGGCCTCGAGGCGGAGGAACAGATCGTCGGGTGAATCGGCCGCAGCCGCGGCGGCCATGAGGTCCGCGCCCATGCCGATGAAGACAGTGGGGTCCGGTTGGACGACAGCCCGGTTGAGCATCCACGGGTCGCGTGGTCGAACCCAGCAGATTCGGTCCGGTTCGACGCCGTTTTCGAGGAGGTACAGGGTCGCATCGGTCGCTGTCTTGCCGGAACCGACGACGACGAACCGGTCCGGCGAGTCCGCAATCGCCACGACGTCGTTGACCGGGATGACGTGGCTTCCGCTCGCGACCGTGAACGGCGGCGGAGTCAACGCTGGAATGTCGGGCGACAGATAACGCGCATCAACAACTCGGCCGCCGCGGGCGAGTTGGTACGTCGTGCCAGCTAGGCGCGACCTGAAGCAGCCGTCACCGAGGTACTCGCAGTTCGGGTAGAACGAGACGCGGCCCGTGGCCGTCATCGCCTGGAGCACGCGGGCGTAGTAATCGCAGATCTCGGCGGCGGAAGCGCGTTCGTGCAAACCGGCTTCGGGTCCGTCGGTCTGGACTCGCGCGTTCCCGAGCAGCGTCGACGCGACGCCATAGAACGCGGACGCCTGGTGTAACCGCACGAAAGGGTAGTCGGAGAGCCAGTGTCCGCCGGCGCTGTGGCGTCGATCCACGAGAGCCACGGTGGCGTCTGAATGGTTCACCAGCGCATCGGTGAACGCCATTCCGGCGGCACCTGCCCCGACGACGAGGTAGTCGACTTCGATTGTGCGGCTCACGTTGTCAATTATTGATCCCGTCAGTCAATGTTTATGGCTATGAAGCGACGGATGAATCCGCAGCGCCACGACGGCCGCGACTATTTGACGACGGCACAGACCGCCGCGCGGTTGGGCGTGAAGACCGAGACGGTCTATGCGTACGTCAGTCGTGGATTGCTGACGAGCGCGCGAATTCCCGCGGTTCGCGGCAGTCTGTTCGCGGTCGACGAAGTCGAGCAGTTGGCGTCGCGCGAGGGTGCCCGCCGGGTCGCCGGGGGATCGGTCGAGCGCATCCGGACGCAGCTGACTCTGCTCGAAGACGATGACCTGTACTACCGTGGTAAGCGCGCGACCGAACTCGTGGAGTGCGGATTCGAGCGGGTCGCGGAGTTTCTGTGGTCGGGGGAGTTGCCGGATGAGGCTAACTTTCCCGCGGCCACCGTGCCGGTGGTTGCCTTCCCGGATTCCGCCCGACTCATCGATCGGCTCCGCTTGTCCGTCGACCTTGCCGCCGCAAGCGATCCATTGCGTTCCGACCTTTCGCCGCGGTCGTTGGTCCGCTGCGCCCACGGAATCCTGTCCGCTGGTGTCGCGGGACTCGGTGGCGGTTCCGATGGTCGGGTCGCGGCTCGGTTGTGGCCGGCTGTTTCGAATCGTGAACCGCGGCCAGGAGAAATCGACATTCTCGATGCCGCCCTTGTCCTACTGGCTGACCATGACCTCGCCGCGTCAACCTTGGCCGCCCGCGTGGCCGCCAGCACTCGCGCAAACCTTTACGCCGTCGTCGGGGCGGGCCTCGGCGCGATCGATGGGCCGCTGCACGGGACGATGGCTGAGCGAGCGGTCCGGTTGTTGGACGACGATCCACTTGTCGCGCTTGGCAACGCCTTTCGGCTTTCGGAACCCATCCCGGGTTTCGGCCACCCGCTCTACCAACACCGGGATCCGAGGGCGGACTACCTGCTCGGACGATTGCGGGCAGAATTCCCGAGTCCGATCCTCGACGCGGCGAATGTGATCGTCACCGAACTCCAGACGAGAAACTCGACGTTCCCGACCTCGGATTTCGCACTCGCAGTCATGACCCGCGTCTTCGACCTTCGCGCCGACGCCGCCGAGGCGATCTTCGCACTCGCGCGGACGGCGGGCTGGATCGCGCATGCCATCGAGGAGTATCAGGAACCTCCGTTGCGGTTCCGTGTGCCGGGGGTCTACGTCGGGATTCGTCCGGCGCAGAGCTAGGTCGTAGCCACACTCAGTGCAGCGCAGCCCGCAGGGTGTCCTGTGCCAGCTTGATCGCAGCGGTCGCGGCGTGGGTCGGGCGCAGTGCGTTGAGCATCATGAAGTCGTGGATGATGCCGCCGAACCGAACCTGGGTCACGGGGACGCCGGCTTCGCGAAGCTTCGATGCGTACGCTTCGCCTTCGTCACGGAGCACGTCGGCCTCGCCGGTGATCACGAGTGCCGGCGGCAAGTCTTTCAGCTGGTCGAGTGACGCCCGCAGCGGTGACGCGTAGATCTCGTCGCGCTGTGCGTCGTTCTCCGTGTATTGGTCCCAGAACCACTGCATGCCTTCGCGGGCGAGGAAATAGTGCTCGGCGAACTGGTGGTACGAGCCGGTATCGAAGTTCGCGTTGGTGACGGGGTAGAGCAGGACCTGTTGGTTGATCGTCACGTCGCCGCGGTCCTTCGCCATCAGGGTGAGGGCCGCGGTCATGTTTCCGCCAACCGAGTCGCCAACGGCCGCGAACCGCGTTGCGTCCAGGCCCTTCTCGGAACCATGTGTGAAGACCCACTGAGCGGCCGCGTAGTTCTGTTCGATCGCCGTCGGATATTTCGCCTCGGGAGAGAGGTCGTACTCCGGGAAGACGACGGCGGCTTCCGCGCCGACAGCGAGTTCGCGCACGAGGCGATCGTGGGTGTGCGCATTGCCGAACACCCAACCCGCGCCGTGGATGTAGAAGACGACGGGGAGTGTTCCCGTCGCACCAGCCGGCCGGACGATGCGGACACGTACTGTGCCGGTCGGACCGCCCTCGACAGTGACCCACTCCTCGTCGATCTCGGGCTTGTCGATCTCGCTCGATTGGACCTCGTCGACGATCTTGCGGCCCTCTGCAGGAGGCAGCTGGAACAGGAACGGCGGGTTGTCGGTGGCCTTCGCGAAATCGGCTGCTTCAGGCTCGAGTACGGGTCGAATGTCGGTCATCGATTCACTCCTCTACTTCGCGGGCGGAACCCACGATCCATCGTGGTCCATGCAACAGGTCGTCCGCATCAATGTGGCCACTACGCGCAAGTTATTGGTCGCGCGTCCGCGGTGGCGATCCCGGCTACGGTGAACGTCGAAGATGGTTGAGAAGGAGCCCGCCCCGTTGAATTCACCAGCCGACCAGTACGCAGCAGGATTGTCAGTCCGGCGAGCCGTGATGGGGGATGCGTTCGTCGAACGCGCGCTGGCTCGGACGGCAGGGACCGAGTCCGAGGAGCTGCAGCGGTTCGTCACCGAGCATGTGTGGGACGCCGTGTGGAACCGTCCCGGCCTCGATCGACGTAGCCGAAGCCTGCTGAATCTCGGCATCCTCACGGCCCTGCGGGCGCACGAGGAACTCGCGGGACATGTCCGCGGCGCACTAACGAACGGACTGACTCGCGAGGAGATCGTCGAAGCTGTCATCCACACCGCCGGCTATTGCGGCGCACCGGCGGCGCTCTCGGCAATGCGCGTCGTCCAACAGGTGTTCGACGAAATCGGCCCGAACTCTCCGGAGTGATCCGTCACGCGCACTGACGAACGATTCGCTGCTCCCACAGCCATTCCATCGACATATTGAGATGGCGACCCCGACAGAGCACCGAACCGTTTCGCATTCGAAGGCGACCAACAAAGGCGGGGTCACTCATGCCTGCCGTCTCGGGGCACCTCCATGAATTGGCATCGGCTGGCGGATTAATTCCGGCCTGTAGTCCTCCCGGCCCAAACGACCAACAGCCCTCTCCTCCAGGCCAGATGCCCCTATTTCGGCCGGGGTGACCAGGCGATTCTGAACCTGATCGAGCGCTGTCGACACGGGAAGGAAAGCATCATGTCGCCTGCGAAAATCTCCCCGATTCCCTCCGGTATCGCGATACCGGACGAGGTCCGCACCCGATACGGCACGCTGCGGTTTTTCGACGGAATGCCCGACGAGGCCACGGCGAAGACGCTGTTCGACAACCTCGACTTTCAGCGGGCCTCGCAGGCCTACCAGCTGGGGCTGGCGCCGGTAGCGATCGCGGCGATGCGCGATGCGCTGCTGGAGTGGGGCCCGGCCAACGGCACGCTTGTGATCTGGGAAGACCTCGTCTATCCACGGTTCATCGGCCCGGTGTACAACACCAGCACCTCGTACAGCTATGCGTGGCTCGACCTGCATGACGGGCCTGTCGTGGTCGAAGTACCCGCGAAGGTGTACGGGTTCGTCAACGACTCGTGGTGCCGGTGGGTCGTCGACGTCGGCATCACGGGACCGGACGAGGGTCGCGGCGGCCGCTATCTGTTCGTGCCGCCCGATCACACTGGCGAGGTTCCGGACGGATTTCTGGTGGTGCGTTCTCGCACGTTCGGCATCTGGGTGGGCTGGAGGGGTTTCCGGGACGAGCATGGTGATCCGCACCCGGCCGTGGAGATGATCAAGGCCCACACCCGGATCCACCTTCTCTCGCAAGCCGCCGACCCGCCGCCGACGCGGTTCGTCAACGCCTCGCCCGCGCCAATGTGCGCGACCGCCCCGGCAGACGACCGATTCTGGGAGATGCTGCACGAGGTGGTGGAGTTCGAGCCGCCGGAATCGGCGGACCCCCTCACCTTGGGAATGTTCGCTTCGGTCGGGATTCAGCGCGGAAAACCGTTCAATCCGGACGAGCGGATGCGCGCAATCCTGTCCGAGGCTGCCACGATCGGGGACGCGACCGCCCGCGCGGTGACCTACCGGTACCGTGCGCCGGAGGCGTACTGCTACCCAGGCAGCGCCTGGCGCTTGGGCATCCTCGGCGGCTATAGCTGCACGGAGAACGGGGTGTTGCTGCTCGACTCCGCCACCGCCCTCTACTTTCTGGTAGCCGGCACGAGCCCGTCCTGGGATCAGAAGATGGTCGGGACCGGGTCGCAGTACGCCGTTGCCAACGTCGACGCCACCGGTGCGCCGTTCGACGGTGCCCGGAACTACCGGCTGCACGTGCTTCCGAACGTGCCGGCCGCCAACTTCTGGTCGATCCTGGTTTACGACACCCAGACCCGATCGATGCTGCAGACCGATCAGCAATGGCCGTCGGTGACCAGTCAGGACGCTGATCTGACCACCAACGAGGACGGCTCGGTCGACATCTACTTCGGACCCGAGCCGCCCACAGAGGGTCGGAACTGGATCCAGACGCTCCCCGGCAAGGGTTGGTTCGCGATGTTCCGTTTGTACGCGCCCCTGGAGCCATGGTTCGACAAGACTTGGCGGCTGTCGGAGATCGAGAGCGCGTAATGACCTATCGATACAGATGCGCGGCGTAGAAGCGGAGATGTTCAGCGGCCGCATCCTGCCACGTCATCGACATGGCAAGGCGGCGTCCGACGTCGGCCTGAGTGGTATCGGTCAGAGCACTGGCAAGTTGCGCGGCCAGCGATTCGACATCGGACGCGTACCGGACCGTCTCACCGAACACTTCGCGTAAGACCGGGAGGTCTCGGGTGACGACGGGCCGACCCGCGGCGAGTGCTTCCATCGCGGCCAGGCCGAAGCCTTCCTTGACGGATGGGAACGCGAAAACGTCGGCCGCGGCAACCAGACTCGGCAGGTCATCATCGGCAATCGCACCCAGAACCACCGGTTCGACAGCAAGCTCCTCGGCCAAGCGCTCGAACTCCGCTCGATAGTCGCGGTAGTCGAAGAGCGTCTCGCCACCCGCGAACACGAGCTGCACGTCGGGGTGCAGGCGGCGAAGCGTCGCGTAGGCCGCGAGGAGGTCGATGCTGCCCTTGCGCGGTTCGATTCCGCCCACCGCGAGGACGAACGTTCCGAACTCGTCGCGCCACCGCTTTCGCGCGGCGCTCGCGTCCTGGGTGTCGGCCGCGGCCGCGGCGAACCGGCTGGCCTGGACTCCGTTTGGGATCACGGTCGGCTGGAAGCCCCACTTGTGCTCGACTTCCGCCGCGACCGCGCGGGACACGCAGATTCGGGCGTAGGGCTGAACCACTGCACGCTCATGGCACTCGGCAAGTACGGGAGTGGTGAATTCGTCGAGATGATGAATCGTCCGAATGCAGCGACCGACGGCGCTGGCACTGATGCAGTCCTGCGCGTGCACGATGTCGAAATCCGCCGGATCGAAGTTCACACGCATCGTTTCGATCGATCGGAGAATGCGGTCGGTGACGGATTCGTCCGGGACATCTGGAAATGCGATCAGCTGCAACGTGACTCGTGGGTCGACCGCCCGAAAGAAGCCTTCGTCACCGCCGCGCGCCAGCGTCCACACGGTGACCGCCGCCCCGAGTTCGGCGAGCGCTTCGGCCAGATTGAGCGTGTGGACGACACCTCCGCGAGGTTTCGTCGAATACGTGAGCAGGGCGATTCGCACTCTTCACTCCGACAGTCGGTAGGTCTCGGGGCGGCGTTCGGCAAGATGGTTAAGCACGCTGCGGGCGCGGGTGATCTCGGCTTCGGCATCGATCTCGACGCGTGCCAGTCCGCCCACGGAGCGAGTGGTGGCGAGCACGTCGCCACCGGGCCCGACGACCTTCGCCTGCCCGAGGAACCGCAACGAGCCGGTCACTCCGGTCTGGTTTGACGACACCACGACGACTTGGTTCTCAGCGGCCCGCGCACAGTCGTACAGATCGAACAAGCGCGACTGACGGTCCGCGGGCAGACGTGACGCGCGGTCGGTCACGCTGGCCGGCCACGCGGACAGCGTCGCAATGATGTGGGCGCCCTGTAGTGCCAGGCTGCGGGCCGCTTCGGGAAACGTCTTGTCGTAGTCGATGAGCATTCCCAGGCGGCCGACCGGAGTGTCGAACGCGTCGAACCGATCGCCGCCGGTGAAGACATCGGACTCGTGCACCGGAAGATGCACCTTCCGGTGCACGCCGAGCACTCCGTCGCCAGTGATGCACGCGGCCGTGTTGTATCGCTTACCGTCCCGCATCTCCGCGAACCCGAAACAGACGGTCAGGTCGCCGGAAGCCTCGGCAAGCGCTGCGATTTCGGGTCCGTCGAGCTCGATGGACGGGGGCAGATCATCGGGATCCGGGGTTCTCAGGTCGCCGATATAGCCGCCCAGGACGGCGTGAGGGAGGGCCAGCAACTGCACGCCGTCGCGGCGCGCCGATTCGATGATGCCGAGCGCCTTCTCCACGGACCTGTCGAGATCGCGGCCGAAATGTGCTGCGACGGCGCCGATCGTCACCACTGCCATGTTTGCGGAGCCTAGCTGACGCGAGCAGCGCCGAGCCCGGTCACCGACGAGGGCACGGCCGTGGTGACGAGTCCGTCCGGCCAGCGGAGATGAACGCCCGCACCGGGGACGAGTTCACCGCACTCTGCGCTGGTCACGCCGTCCGGGAGCGGTTGCGGCTCACCGGCGACGGTCAGCATCCCGAAACCAGGGAAACAGGTGAGCCAGGACGCCATGTCGGCCGCCGCCGGGCGAGGTACGGATGCCACGTCGAGCACCACCCCGGTCCCCGAGGCTTCGGCGAGCATTCCGGCGGTGCCGGCGATTCCGGCCATGCTCACGTCCTTCGCGGCGGCCGGTTGCATCCGGGCCACGAGAGAGTTCATCGCCCGGAGGTCCTCGGTACTACGGAGACT
Source organism: Smaragdicoccus niigatensis DSM 44881 = NBRC 103563 (assembly GCF_000380645.1). Classification (GTDB taxonomy): domain Bacteria; phylum Actinomycetota; class Actinomycetes; order Mycobacteriales; family Mycobacteriaceae; genus Smaragdicoccus; species Smaragdicoccus niigatensis. The sequence goes on along the minus strand of NZ_AQXZ01000018.1, from coordinate 846,586 downwards.
GGTCGAATCCCATTGCCTGCCGCTGTGGCCGGGACGCCACCGGCCCGAGACGTCGGCCGTGAGGCGAAGCCGATCTCCCGGCCGGCCGCCGCCGGAACGAATCGGCGAATTCGTGAAACCGAGAGCTGTCACGGCAAGGCTCGCCGGAACACCGACTTGCGTGTGACCGCCGAGAACCGGCACACCCCACGCCTCCGCCGCGCGCGCGATTCCACGCACGATGCGGGTGAGGTGGGACGTCGTCGGCGCGCCGATCGCGTCGAGAAGTCCGGTCGGCGCGGCGCCCATCGCGGCGAGGTCATTCAGATTCACCAGCACCGAGCACCAACCCGCCCATTCCGGGTCCCGCTCGACCATCGACGGGATGATCGCGTCGCACGCGGCGATCATCCCGTGGCTGCCCGGCACGGGCACCCCGTCATCGCCGCGGAACTCGCTCGGTCCCAGGCCGCCGGGCATTCCCCGGAAGGGCTCGAGAACGGGTGCGAGCATCGCCTTGGTGGAGTGGGCCAGCCGGCGGATCCGGCCGATCGGCCATTGCATCCGGGTGTGGCGGACACCGCGAAAAATGTTCGTGTCCAACGTTTCCCAACCGAGGCGAGCAAAGGCGTGCGCGTGCCGGGATTGAACGTTCGCATCGAACCGAAGGACGCCGTGGGACTCTGCGTACGCACACGCCGCGCGGATCAGGGCAGGTCCGACGCCGCTGTTTCGTGCCCGCGCACTCACGGTCAGTCGACCACCAACCCACCAGCCGATGTCCGGTGACTGCATGGGCGACAGTCGCACCCCGCCCAGCACCTCTCGGTCGGCACCTACGGCGACCAGGACCACGGTTCGCACATCGTCGTCGACATCGTCGTGATCGGTCCCGGCGAACAACTGCTGGCGCTCGACGAACTCTTCGTGCCGCAGCCTTCGGTAGGCGGCGAGCGCTGCACCCGACTCCGCGCGCTGGATCAGGAAGCCGGCCCGATCCGGTACCGGCTCTCCCGCCAGCAATGCCATCGCACCGTAGGTTTCGAACCCGTCGTACATCTCAACCTCCGACCGCTTGAAGAATCCCGCAGGCACCGCACGCAGCACATCCGGCCTTCTGGTCCGTGCCCTGCATCGACGCATGAGCCAACTGTCGCGCGACCTCGCGCGACACCTTTTCCAGGACGTCCGGGGCCGGTCCGGACGCTCCGTCGACGTCGACCGCCAACGTTCCCGCGACCGGCCGGAACGGAACCACGAAGGGGTAGACGCCCATCTCGATGAGCTCCCGGGCCCCGGCGACGAGCTCATCCGGATCTTCCCCAAGGCCGACGAGGAGATACGTCGACACCTGGTTTCGACCGAACACCCGGACTGCCTCCCGCCACGCTGCTCGGTACTCGTCGAGCGACACTGTCGACTTGCCCGGCATCCAGCGCTGACGGACGGCGTCGTCCAGCGACTCGACGTGGATCCCGATCGAGTCCGCGCCGGCCGCCTTGAGTTCGGCGATGGTCTCCAGGTCCGCTGGGGGTTCGATCTGCACTTGGATGGGTAGTTGCGGAACCGCCTCTTTGACCGCCTTGACACATCGCGCGACATGCCGAGCGCCCCGGTCCTTGCCGGCGGACGTGCCGGTCGTCATCACCATGTTGGTGACGCCGTCGAGGCGCACTGCCGCCGCAGCGACCTCGGCGAGCTGGTCGGGCCGTTTGACTGCGATGGTGGCGCCCGAGCGCAGGGACTCCTCGATCGAGCAGAACCGGCACCGCTGGGATTCCTCGTAGCGGATGCACGTCTGCACCACCGTCGTGGCGAGCACGTTGGTGCCGTGCAGGCGTGCGATCTTCTCGTAGCTCACGCCGTCGACGGTCTCCAGGTCGTAGAACCGCGGTCGCGAGACGGTGCGCAGATCGATGCCAGTGTCTTTGCCGTCGAAGAGGATGCGGTCGCCGTCATAGACGTACGGACTCAGCGGGTTGCGGGGGAGCGCGGCCGCCAGTCCGTCCAGGACCACGTGCCCGTCGTCGCTCGGTCCGGCACCTGCGGATCGGTTGACCGGGGGCGTGCCGCGTACCCCGAGAAGTGTCAGGTCAACCCGCGTGGAGATGGACATCAGGTCCCCGCAGTCGCCAGTGACCGCGCGATGATCGCGTCTGCGATGTGCTTGGCGTCGCGGTCGATACCGAGGAACCGGCCTGACCCCCAGGTGTGCATCCACGGCAATCCCACGAAACTGAGTCCGGGAACGCTGGTCAGGCCGCGGTTCTGCAGCGGGCGCCCGGCGCCGTCGAACGCGCTCGCCTCGATCCACCGGTAATCGGGTCGATAGCCGATCGCCCACACGATGCTCGTGACACCTTCGGCCGCGAGGTCGAGCAGCAGCGGGTCTTCGTCCGGTGTCCAGACCGGTTCGTAGCGCGATGGTGCACCGGCCTTGACGCCGGTCCGCGCGATGTACGCATCGATGTCGGAGCAGATCGAGTTGTAGACCGAGTCGGCCTTGTCGAGGGCACTTGTGAGCGTCGGCTTGAAGTCAAGGGATGAGTCCTTGCCGTTGACGAGCAGCCCGTACAACTTCATGCCCTCGAGCGCGAATTGCCGCAGATCGATGTCCCGTCCACCGTCGCGGCCAGTGACGTAGTGGTTCGTCTTCTCGCGAGCGGCCTTACCACCGGGGTAGACACCCGCCGGAATGTCGTACAAACCCATCTCCGCGAGCCAGGTCATCACGTCCTTGCCGCGATAGAAGCGCGCGACCCGTGGTGCGTCGCCGCAGGCCAGGTGCACTTGGCGACCAGCGAGATGTAGATCCTCCGCGATCTGGGCACCAGACTGCCCAGTCCCCACCACGAGGACCGCTCCATCGGGGAGTTGTTCGGGATTGCGGTACAGCTCGGAGTGGATCTGGACGATCGACGGATCCAGCGAACCTGCCCAGGGCGGCATGATCGGCAAAGGGTATCCGCCGGTCGCGATCACGACCTCTTCCGCGACGACAGTTGCGTCAACACCGTTGTGAACGTAGGTCAGCTCGAATCCGCCCGCCTCGGCAACCCGCAGCCGGCTGACTGTGGTGTGGGTCTGAATCGGCGGGTCGAAGGTGTCGAGCCAGCCCGCGAGCCATTCGACTACCTCGTCCCGCTTCATGAACCCGTCGGGGTCCGGTCCGGCGTAGGCGTAGCCCGGAAGCTTGCAATGCCAGTTGGGCGTGACGAGCGTGAAGTTGTCCCAGCGCGTCGAGGCCCACGCATGGGTCGGAGTCTTCGCCTCGAAAACGATGTGCTCGACTCCGGCGCGCCCGAGGTACCAGGAAACGGACAGGCCGGCCTGGCCACCGCCGATGATCGCGACCGGGATTCTGTTCTCGGTCATGACGTCACCAACGGGGGATGCATCGATACGACGGTGACTTCGGCATGCGGCGGAAAGTTGGCCGCAGCGGCGGTGATCTGACTGGTCGTTTCCGCGGCCGACGTGCAGTAGAAGCCGAACTTCGCCTTCACGCGTTCCGCCGCTTCTCCCAATGCCGTTGTCGACCGGGCGACGAACTCCGAGACGGTATAAGTGGCGCCGGTCTGCAGATGGTCGTGCATGACCAGACTCGGTGAGTAGCAACTCGCGGTCGTGCCGTCCGGCCAGCGGACGTCGAAGGTCATTTCAGGCATGAGCCAACTCCTTCCATGCGGTGGACAGTCCGTCCGTCTGGGTGAGGGCGCCATAGACGTCGGGCCGGCGGTCGCGGAGGTGGAACATGCCGGCCCGCATGGTCCGGAATGTCTCGTCGATGTCGACGTCGGCGACCGCCATGCCACTGCCCAGCAGCGTGGTGGCGAGGACGTTGCCACCCGGGTCGACGACTTTCGCGTTGCCTACGTAGCGCAGCGAGCCGAACGTTCCGGACTGGTTCGCCGCCACCCAGAAGATCTGGTTGTCGAGAGCGCGGGCGATGTCGAACTGGTTGAAGCGGTAGGTCCACCGGTCGGCCTGCAGGTCCTCGGCAGTCGCGGTTCGGGCGGCCGGCCAGGCCGACAGGCTCGCCACGATCTCTGCACCGCGCAGCGCCATGGTGCGCGCCGCCTCGGGGAATGCCTTGTCGTAGCAGATCTGCAGGCCGACCCGGCCGACCGGAGTGTCGAAGACGCCGTAGTCGTGGCCCGCGGAATACGACATCGCCTCCCCAAGTGGCTGGTGGACCTTGCGGTAGGAGCCGTAGATCTGCCCCCCGTCGAGGACGGCAGCGGCGTTGTACCGGGTTTCGCCGTCATCAGCGAGTTCGCAGAAGCCGATCGCGACGACCAGATCTCCGACGAGGCTCTGCACCTTTTTTAATTCCGGCCCGTCCAAGGAAATTGCGGGCGGAAGGGATCGCTTTGTGGTCTTGAGGGAATCGCCATGATTTCCCAAGGACGAAAGATAACCCCCGATCGCGGCTTCCGGAAAAGCGACGAAATCGACTTTCCGTTCCCTGGCTTCGCGCACGAATTCACTGATCACCGCGTAGTTCTGATCGAGGTCGCGGGTGAAATTCGCGGACACTGCACCTAATGTCGTCATCAGGGTCACACCATGTAGGTCGAATTGATGATGGCACCCTTGCGGGCGTAGTGGATGAGCGCGTCCTGGACGTCGAGCGGGTGCGCCGGAATGACACCCGCGATCAGGTCTTCCTCGCGCCCGCCGTGCAACGCCAGGCCGAATCGGCAGCAGAACACCGTCCCGCCTTCTTTGATGAACGTTTCGAGTGCGTTGTTGATGTTCTGCTCGCCCGGGAAGCCCGAGTCGCCGGTGGTCGGAAAACCGCGTGTGGCCAGGCAGTTGATGGCGCCGGGGCCGTAGAAGTACATGGCCGACTCGAAACCCTTGCGGAGCGCTCGGGTGGCCTGCAGAACGGCGACGAAGCTGACCGACGATTCGTGCGCGATGCCATGAACGAGGGTGAAATACGATTCGCCGTTCTCGGCCTTGTAGTCCGGGAAGATCTTCGTCCCGCCGTAGATGTTGCTGCCTTTGGGCAGTGCGGGGTGCGGAATCTCGGCGAGCGAGGTCTTGATGTTCTCGGAAATGGCGTCGTCGAATTCAGGCATGGTAATCTCCTCTGTGGGAATGAATTCCGCGAACTGTGGCGGTGGGCGGATTCATTGCGAATCTCGAACTGATGTGTCAGACCCATCGCTGACACTTCATAGTTCACTCCCGAATTGTTTCGCGGTGGTTGCCGTTGTAATAATTGGCGCCCGGTAATGTTTCGGATGATTAACCCGCACGAAACAACAATTCCGTGTCGTCCGTTTGACGGAACGACTCGGACCACTTATGCACGGACAAAACCGCCGACCCCGGAGTGGGGTCGGCGGTGGGTGCAGGCGTGAACGCGAGGCTAGCGTCGGAAGCGGAAGGGCAGGTTCGCTCCGCCTTCTCGTGCGGCCACCGCGGCGAAATACGTCATTGCGCCGGTCGCGATCAGGGCGAGGAAGAGTCCGAACGACGGTCCCGATGACGCCAGGGTGTCGCCACCGCCAAGCGGGCCGGAGTCACCCAGCCGCACTGCGTCGGTGCCTTCGACCAAGATGTCGATCAGGATGATCAGAGTCAGCACGAAACTGATCAGGGCTGCGATCGGCAATGCCATGCGCGGCAGCCGCGTTCCATTGAGCGCGCCGAGAAGGTAGACAACCGCGACTCCGATGGCCACGACGATCGGCAGCCACCAGAAGCTGTTCCACGCGTTGGCCGTCGCGGTGAGGCCGAAAATCGTGATCGAGTACCACGGCAACAAGCTGGCCACGACGGTCACTGCCACGGCGCCGAGCAAGCACCACCCGGCGACGGTGATTCCCTTGGTTGTTGTTATCGACATTGTCGTCCACCTTCTCGATGCGAAAACTCAGCGAATGAGCGCACGCTGAGAATTCCCACGCAGTGACCTTTCAAACTGTGTGGCAGTACTTTTGAGCCCGTGACGGATTCACTGAGAGGCCGCGTCGGCATCGTGACGGGAGCCGGTCGGGGTATTGGGCGTGCGATCGCAGCGAACCTGGCTGCCGAGGGAATGGCTCTTGTGCTCATCTCGCGGACCGGTGCCCAGGTCCGCCAACTCGCCGACGAACTCGCTGAGCAGTTCGGCACTCGGTGTCTGCCGGCCGCGATCGATGTCACCGATCACGCCGCGATCGAGCGAGTGATGATGCACGCGGAACAACAGCTAGGCGCCATTGATCTACTGGTCAACAGTGCGGGGATCGTGGAGGAAGCTCCGACCCCGCTGTGGCTGACCGACCCGGACGTGACGTGGCGCGTTGTCGAGACCAACCTCCGCGGGCCCATGCTCATGGCACACGCCGTCTTGCCGGCGATGATCGCTCGGGGTCGCGGTCACATCGTCAATCTCGGCAGCCGAACTCGGGCCGCCACGCTGACCGGCGGCTACACCGGATACGCGGTGTCGAAAAGAGCGCTCACCGCGCTCACGGAGTCACTGGCGCCGGCACTGCAGAACACTGGGGTCGTCGTCGTCGACGTGCTTCCCGGGCTGGTCCGGACTGGCCTGACGACGTCAATGCCGGTGTGGGACAACGTCACCGAATGGAACTCAGGGAGCGACACCGCACGTGTGGTCGCTGATGTCGCCCGCGGGTGCTACGACGAACGATCTGGCGAGGTCATCGACGCGACTCAGAATTAGAACGAGGTCCGGTCGACGAGCCGGGCTGCTCCGGTTCGAAGGTCGACCTCGTCTCTGGGCGGTGCTCCGGTTTCCGCGTCGTCTCGGTGCATGAGTGTGGTCAGCCGTTGCTCGAACTCAATGTTCTTGCTGCCTTGGAAGAATGCGGTGATCTGCTCGAAGCCCGCAGCCGAGACGGGTGAACCGGATCGGTGCCGCTGCCAGGGCAGGACCCGTCTGCCGCTGAGTCGATTGAAGCCCACTTCCACGAAAGCCAGGGAGATCAGCAGCAAGACCAAACCCGGAATCGTGAGAAAGACCAGCGTGCCCATCTTCTCGATTCTAGGGAATTGGGTAAGCCTGAGAACATGACCAAGCGAATCCTGCACGTCGTCACCAACGTCGACCACTACGACGACCCATCGCACCCGACCGGCCTGTGGCTGTCGGAGCTGACGCACGCCTGGCACGTCTTCGAGAAGGCGGGTTACGAGCAGCACATCGTCAGTCCCAAGGGCGGGCTGTCCCCGCTCGAGCCGCGATCGCTGAAGTTCCCGAACGTCGACAAGACGGCGAAGGAATGGGAGGCCGATCCCGCCCGGATGGCGCTGCTCGAGAACACCAAGTCGCCCGACGAGATCAATCCGGCGGACTACGACGCGATCTACTTCACCGGGGGTCACGCCGTCATGTACGACTTCCCGGACAGCGAAGGCCTGCAGCGCATCACGCGCGAAATCTGGGAGAACGGCGGTGTCGTGTCCTCGGTGTGCCACGGCTACTGCGGTTTGCTCAACACCCAGCTTTCCGATGGAAACCTGCTCGTGGCGGGGCGCAAGCTGACCGGGTTCGCGTGGACCGAGGAAGTGGTGGCCCGCGTCGACAAGCTCGTGCCGTACAACGTCGAGGAAGAGATGAAAAAGCGCGGTGCCCTGTACGAGAAGGCCCTCGTGCCGTTCGTCCCCAATGTCGTCGTCGACGGCCGTCTCGTGACCGGCCAGAACCCGCAGTCGGCGAAGGCGACCGCCAAGAAGGTCGTGTCGGTGCTCGAAGGCAGCTAGCCAGCTCGGCTAAGGCGACCCGGCCAGCGCGGTGTGAATGGCGACCAGTTGAGCGACTCTCACCTGCGTCCGCAGATCCTGAATCGGGACGGCGAACAGTTCGGGGAAGTGGTTCTGCGCAACAGTCAGGATCGCGGCGACGTGATCGGCCTTGCGCAGAATCCGCTGGGCGCGCACGGGCATCGACGGCGGTAGGTCGTGCATGGTCGACTCGGCCAATTCCGACTGGACGAGGTCGCGCACATTCGACGTCGTGCGCCAGTCCCGCGCGGCCATGGTCTTCGCCATGGCGACAGTCGTCGCTGAAATTGCCTCGTCCATGCGGACTTCGGCGTCCAGCAGGCTGTCATTGGACAGGAAATCCGGGACGGCCACATCGCCCACGTAGTAGACCCGCCACGCGATCGAGTCAGTCGACACGACGGGCACGGTGCCGACGTCGCCGGCGATGAGTCCCTCGCCGATTTCCATCGCCGCGACCGCGAAATCACCACCCGGCGGAAGTCCGCGCGGATCGCCGGGAACGGGACGCACGTACCGGACCGGCTTACCCGCGCGCAGAATCTTGAGCAGCATGGGGAGAGCGGGGTCGATGGTGTCGACCATCGGCAGGCCGAACTCGGTCGTCGCGTTGCGATGACCGGCCAGGATCGTGTGTCGGGGCGTCCAGGCCCGCATCGCATCGACGACGTCATCGGGCGCACAGCGACCGGACCGCCACTCGGCGGTCCAGAGAGCTAATGACGCAGCAGGCGTAACCATAGAACTCGAATGTAGCGCGTTCGGAGCTTGCTGCCGCGGCGTTGGCATGCAGCCCCCGCAGGGTGGGCAAGACCTAACCCCAGGGTCCCTGGCAGGGGGTTCCGCCACGCCACACCATTGCGTGTAGGCGCTTCCGACGATTGGCAGCGTCGACTTGGCCCCCACAAGGAGACACTCATGAACACCAACAAAGACACCAAACTGGCCCTGCGTCGCAGCAGCATCCGCACCCTGACGGCTGACGAGCTGAAGACCGCGCACGGTGGCCGGGCATTCTCGGACCACGGCTCCGGCTGTGCGACTTCGGACAGGTGCGCAACCTACGCGTGTCCTCGGTCGTCGTCTTCTTGGTAAGAGTGACACCGTCTCCGACTACCGCCGTCCATGACCACCGCTGAAGGTTGTGGGCGGCGGTTTCTTGTCGAAACCCTTTAACCAGACGACAGCAACAAGCACCGATCCCAGCCGGGGTCCTCGTCCGCGGCGGCGGCGAGGAGGGCAAGAGCGACACCCGCCTGGCCGGTGAGGAATCCCGGCTCCCCGGGCAACTTTCCCGCCTCGGCTTCACCCAACAATCGGACCGCCCAGGCTCGCGCAGCGGGTGCGACGGACTCGTCGAGGCAGGCCAGACGGCCCATCGTTTGTGCGACCCCTGCGGTTCCGTGGCACAGGCCCAGATCAACGACTCCCGACTGTTCGAACGTCCGGGCCGCTGCTGCCTTCGCGGCACGAGTGGCGGCTTCCGACAGCACTGCCCCTCCGGCGGCAAGTGCTACCGCCACGCTCGCGTCCCCGTAGCACCACGCCAGATGGGTCGGCCTCGGAGTCTCGCCCGGTTCGACCACCGCCGGGTAGCGACTCAACGGGTCAGGCGGAAACTCGTGAGCGAGCAGGCACTTTGCCGCCGATTCAGCCAGCAGGGCTCCCCGGGCACTTCCAAGACCGGCCGCCGCACTGCACAACGCAAGGGCGCCGGGCACGCCATGCGCCATCCCGAGGTCGAGGTATCGCGGGGGCCGACCGGATTCCGGCCCAAACAGCCGGACAGTGTCGGTGACCCACTCGCCGTCTTCATCGGGAACCTCAGCCAGTCGTTCGAGCACCCGAGCAAGGCAGCTCGAACTGCCCGCTTCCAGCGCATACGCCCCGACGCCGATCAAGCCATAGAACAGTTCCCACGGTCCGGGCCACGCACCTTCTTCGAGCACGGGGAGCAGGAGATGATCCATGTCGCCGCCGGATTCCGCCGGGGTCCCCGCCAACCGGTCGAAATGCGCTCCGACCCAGCCGATTCCGGATATCCCGTTCGCGAGGCCGGCTCCTACGGAACCAGGATTCGCGCTGACGGATTCGTAGGCCGCGCCCAGAAACTCGTCAGCGTCCGAACCATCACCGCCACTAACTCGGTCCAAATACATGAGCGCAAGTGCGATCCCGGCTGATCCTTCGCAGAGCCCCGGATTCAGCTCATTCATATTCAGCGCTCGTAACCGCGCACCGATATCGGCGGCGACTCCAACCGCTCGTTGCCGTTCCTCACCGCGCAGCAAGCCACGCCAAGTCATGGTGAGACTCGCGTTCGGGCGATCAGACTGCCGTAGTGGCGATCGAGGAAGTTCAGGAGAACCAGCTCGTGGGTGCGCGCGGCCGACCGCAGTAGGCGAATCGCGTTGAGGTGGCTGAAGCTGCGCACGATGTCCTGGAATGGCGCCGTCAACAACCCGCTCCGGGCGCGCTCGGACAGCTCGGCAAGCAACGGCGCAAGCCGCGCAGATCGCTGACGGAAGACTTCGCGACCCGCTTCGTAGGGATGCGGGGTTGCGTCGTCGAGCAGCCGGGTGAGGTCTGCGCGCTCGACGCGCCAGCGCTGCCCGATACTCGGGTCCAGGTTGGGGGCTTCGGGGTATTCCGTGCGGTATCCGGCGGCACCGGTTCTCGCCCACTCACGCCGCGCCGGTAGATCGAACCCAGCGTCGGCCAATAACCGATCGGTCGCGTACAGGCACAGCTTCCAGCGGGCGTCCGCCGCTTCGTCGCCTTCGAGCATGCCCAGCACCTGCACCTCCGCATCGCTGTCGACGCCGTGAATCTGCTCAGCCAGTGCAATGCCGGCGTCGCCGCCGTAGCGCTCGACCTCGCGGTGGTACGTGTCGACCACGACGTTCCACACCGTTCGATCGTCGAGCCGCGGCGCGAGAGCGTCCGTCAACGCTGGCAGGGCCTCGCTCTGCAGTGCAGAAGGGTTGCCGTGCAATCTGATTCGAAGATGGTGCTCGGGGTCGGCGTAGCGCAGGAAAAACCAGTGATCGATCACTCCGGACTCGCGAAGCCGGGCGATCACAGGTCCCATGGTGTCGGTCAGGATTCTGTCGGCCGACGCAGTGCCCGTGTAGATCTTGAGATACAGCCACTCGGAGCCGGGGGCGAAGCTCCGACGGATCTCGACGTGAACGTTTGGCCGGGGGAGTGAAGCAGGTTCTCGGCGGCGAACAAACGGGACGATCAATTCGTGTGCGAAATGTCCTTGCGGACCGACCGCGACGCGTGAGGAAAGAACCTCCTCGAGAACTGCTGTCTTTCGTCCGCGCAACGTCTTGGCCGCCATCGCGGTGAGCGACGCGCTGGTCGTGTCGACATAGAGGCGGTTGTCATTGTCGACGACGAGCAGTTCGCGCGGGACACCACGGCTGCGGGCGAGCGCAGACCATCCGGCCATGGGCTCTGGTCCCGTCACGCTGCCGATTTCCTCGGCAGATAGTCGCCAGCGGGCCCGGGCGAACACGACGTCACCGGCGCTGACCCGAGGCAGCGTCGGCGACGTCGACAGCGCACCCCAATCCCAACTACTCCAGGCCGCTACTCCCTGGTTCCGCAGCGCGGTGAGGAACCGATACACGCCGAAGCCACGCCACGCCGGATTGTGCGCAGTGGTGAGCCGTGGCCGGACTTCGGCGTTGAGCCGCGGGCTGAACAGGACTACCCGGTCGCCGTCGAGGCGGACCGTCAACTCATCAACGCTGATCTGGTGATCCGCCGGCGCACCGGAACGACCCAGCAGGATCAATTCATAGTCACGCAAGACGGGTCGGGCCAGTACGTTGCCGACGCGTCCTTCCGGCAGGTGAATGATTTCCGGAAACACGACACCGGGCGCAAGCGTCTCCTCCGCGCGCAGATGGCTTTTCACCGCCTCGGCCAGCCGCGGATCACCATGGCAGAAACGTCCCAGAAGCTCAGCGCCGGACGGGCCCCGGACGCCCTCGATTTCCACTGCGTCGTCGAGCAGATTGGCGAAGACCGCGAACGCGTCGGGCAGCGGCAACGAGCTCTCGGCTGTCTCGAGTCGTGCGACTGTCGGTGGGTCCAGCTCGAGGCGGCCCGTGTCGCTCGCAAGTGTGCGGATCAACAGGTCGAGCAGAACTGAGTCACGCGCGGTGAACGACGACTCGGCGGCATCACCGCCCAGGTCGATCCCGGCCAACAGCGGGGATTCGTCGGCCGCGGGATGCGCCGACCGGTCGAACCCGACTCCCATCTCCTCGTCGAGCGCCTCCATCAGCGGGACTTCGCGACTTTCATAGCGAGCTGCGAATTCGGTCGTGAATCGGGCCAGCGCGGCATCCTCACGCCTCGGGGACACCCGGTGGAGCAGCTCCGCGCCTTCCGTGAGACGTCGCATGGTGTCCGGCCCGAGCGTCAAACCAGATCCCGCCCGGTGCAGATCCACCTGGATCAGCCGAGCGTCGTCGCCACCACCCGCCAGTTCGAGGAGAGTCGCCGTCGGGGCTTCGTAGACCTCGATCGGGTTGCCGATTCCGGCGGCATCGAGATCAGCGAGCTCGTTCGATATCCGCTCCAATGCCTCGGTCGTTTCCGTGAAGCCGTTCTCTCGGAGAGACGCCAGCACGTGCGTCAGCGGTTCGGGTCCCGTCACTGCCGGCTCGGCCACCGGGGTCAGTACCTTGGCGTCGATCAGGGCGTCGACGTAGTCGCGCGCCTCGTCGACATCCACCTCGGCGTGCCGCATGACCGCGTCGACAACCTTTTCCACCAAACACCCATCCGCAGCGGCTTCCAGCGCACATTGCAAGGCCGTGTCCTCCTCGACGACCACCAGATGGTGCGTGCGGCGTCCGTCTCGAAGCCGGCTTTCGATGAGCCGCAAGCCACCCGCCGTGTGATAGCGACTCGAGTTGGGTTCCACTTCCATCAGCGGTCGCGTCGAGGCGTCCGCGATCAGCCTCTCGACGAGCAGCGTCAGAACCTCAGTGTCTGGTCGACTGTGTCGGTTTGTGCCCTCCGGACCGTCGACCGCCAATGCCGTCTCGTCTCCCGTCACGCCCAATGAGCAGCCCGCGAACAGTCCGAACGGCGTTGAGCGGGTGCACATCCGGACCAGATACGCCGTCACCGAGGCGATCATCCGGTCGTCGGGCTCGCCCGCCGCCACGCGCCGCATCAATCCGGGCGAGGCAAGGTACAGCGCTTCACGGACCGCGGGCCGCGACACCAGCGTGCGCCAATACGTCGGATCTGTGCGCAGCCCTTCTAATTCTTCCAGCGGCAGCAGTGGAGCACGCATGACGAAGAATTGACTCGCGGTCAGCAACTGGCGCATTCCCGATCCCTCACCTCGTTATTCGCTCACGACTTGGCTGGCAATGAGTTTCGAATATTGACCGCCGGCTGCCATCAGATCGGCGTGACGGCCGGACTCGACTACTCGCCCCGCGTCCAGAACCACAATGTGGTCGGCGCCGATCACCGTGGCGAGCCGATGCGCGATGAGAATGACGGTGCACCCGAGGCGCGCGATATTGGCGTGAACTCTGGCCTCGGTGACGGTGTCGAGATTGCTCGTCGCTTCGTCGAGAAGCAGGATTCGTGGCTCCGGGGCGAGCGCACGCGCCAGGGCAAGCCGCTGGCGTTGGCCACCCGACAAGGACGCGCCCGCATCGACGAGAGGGGTTTCCCAACCCATCGGCATCGCCCGGATCTCGGCAGCGATTTCGGCGGCCTCGGCGGCGGCTTCGAGCCGGTCCATCGACAGGTTGGGGTCCGCCACCAGCAGATTGTCGCGAACCGACAGCCCGAAGATGTAAGGGTCTTGAGTGACGACCCCGATCTGGGAGCGCACACTGCGCGGGTACAGCGTGGCGAGGTCTAGGTCGTCCAGCAGCACGCGCCCGCTCGACGGTGTATACAGGCCGAGCAGCAGGCGACCGAGAGTGGACTTACCCGAACCCGAGCGTCCGACGATGGCCAGAACCTGGCCGGGCTCCACCGTGAGGTCGACGCCGTCGACGATCAACGGACCGTGCGGGTGGTAGCGGAAGTCGAGTCCTTCGGCGCGCATCGCTCCGGTGAGCTTCGGCGCATGCCGCAGGTCACGGCCCTCCGTTTCCGTCGCCGTATCGAAGACATCGTTGAGCCGCGCGAGGTAACTGCCGAGCAATTGAAGCTGCAGCGCGGTCCCGATCAAAACCCCCAGCGGTTCGAGGAATCCGGCCGCGAGAGCGGCGAGGGCAAGCATCGAACCGAGTGACAGCGAACCACTATCCACCAAGTACGCCCCGACCAGGAGAACAGAGATCGGGGAGAGCAACGCCAGTCCGTGGATCGCCGTCTCGACCACGGCTTCGAGGCGGCCGCGACGGACCGAGACGTTGAGTTCGGCGACGAACAAGTTGGTCCAGTGCGATACCGCGCGCCGCTCGGCACCGGCGGCCTTGAGCGTTTCGACGGCGGCGAACATCTCATAGGCGTAGGACTGCGCCTTGGCCTCGGTGGCGAGTGCCTCGCCCATGAGCTGCTGGTTCCGGCGTCGAGCCGCCAGGAGCACCATGACCTGCGCAGCTCCGAGGACGATGACCAGAAGCCCGAGCGTGGGCGACAACGCAAACAGGATGACCAAATACAACGTGGCCAGCGCGCCGTCGAGGAGCGCTGCGATGGTGCCGGTGGTCAGGATCTCGCGCACGGTCGAATTGCTGTTCAAACGCATCATGAGGTCGCCCGACGAGCGCTTGAGAAAGAACGCATACGGCAGGTCGACCAGGTGCTCGAGGAAGTCCAACGTCATGTTGACGTCTAACTGGCTCCGCAGTCGCAGCAGGAGTTGAGCGCGCAGAAAACTCGCAAGAACGGAATATGCGATCAGGGCAGCCATCACGGCCGCCAGGACTTTGAGCAGGTGCCCATCGCCGTTGGGCACCACCTGATCGACCACGACGCCCGTCAGCACCGGGACGGCCAGGGCCATGAACCGGACCACCACGGACGTGGCGAGCACCGGACCGATTCCACTCGATCGGGTGATCAGCCGGCGCGCGTGGTGCACGGCGCCGGGAGCCCGACGGCCACCCGCGGAAAATGACTCGGTCGGTTCGAACATGATCGCGACACCGCTGTACAGGTCGCTGGCGGCTCCCCAGGTCACGGTGTAGCGGCCGACGACGGGATCGACGATGGTGACGCCGCGCCGGGACGTCGTGTCGAGAACGACGAAATGAGACTCGCCCCAATGCAATACGGATCCGCGGGGGAGCGCGCGGAGGTCACCGAGTTCCGTGGAGACCCCGCGGGCGCGCAATCCGTAGGTGGTCGCCGCTTCGGCCAGTCGCAGTGCGTCGATCCCATCGCGCCCGGTGCCGGTCGCCTCATGCATCTCGGCGAGCGACACATGTCGACCGTGATAGCCCAGCGTCATCGCCAGTGCGGCGGCACCGCAGTCGGCCATCTCGGCCTGACCGATGAAGGGAATCGTGCGCCGGCGGAGCTTCATGGATGGAGCCTCACAGCAGCCTCGACAGCAGGACATCGATCAGTCGTTGACGCCCCGACGGCACGACGAGCACGCCGGCCGGTGACGAACTCGGGTGCTCCAACTGCGCAAGTACCTCGGTAGCCGTCACCTCGCTGACGGTCGCATTGATCGTCACCCCGGAAGCATCGCGGAACTGAGCCACCGTCCCCGGATCGGGCGCCGAGTCGCCGGACCGCACGGCCGTCACCGAAGTACTTTGTACCGCTGCGGGCAGCGCCGCGGTCTGCGCGATGGTGATCGTGAAGCCTGCAGTGAGTCCGGCGGCGATCAACAATCCCAGCGCGAGAACACCCGCGGTGATCCATCTCGGCTGCTTGACCAGTTCGCCAAACGGTGACGACGCGGACCGTCGTTCTCGCCAGCGATCGCGAAACACCGACTCGGAACGGAGATCGCCATCGTCAGTCACCGCCTCACCTCCACCCTGGCAGCAACAAGACCAGCGTAGGACGCCCTCACTCGATCCGAGCCTCAACCAGCATCTTTCGGGCATACCCTCAAATGATGTTGGATGCCGCGGTCGCCCGGTGGCGTGCGCTGATCGGCGACGAACACGTCTGGACCGACGACGAGCGGCTGCGCGCTACGGGCACAGCGACATTCGCGACCAAGCAGCGAGTCCTCGCGGTCATCCGCCCCGCCAACCGCGAACAAGTGCAGGCCTGCGTGAAGGTCGCGCATGAGCTGCGCGTGCCGCTGCATCCCACGAGTCGCGGCCGGAACTGGGGCTACGGCTCGCGCGTGCCGCATCGCGATGCCGTCGTCCTCGATCTCGCACGCCTCGACCGCATCGTCGACTTCGACGAGCGCATGTCCTACGTGACCGTCGAGCCGGGCGTCACCTTTCGGCAACTGGCGACGTTCCTACGCTCCACTGGCGCCCGCGTCTTCGCGAGCGTGACCGGCGGCACCGGCGGCGGCAGCGTCATCGCGAACGCGCTCGAACGTGGCGACGGCACCGGCCCGCTTGGCGATCGCTTCGGCTACATCTGCGCGCTCGAAGTCGTGCTGCCCGACGGTGACGTCATCCATACGGGCTTCGCACGATTCGGCGACGCGCCCATCGCACCGCTGGCGCGCTGGGGAGTCGGTCCGTATCTGGACGGTCTGTTCTCCCAGTCGACGTTCGGCGTGGTCACCCGCGCCACGATCTGGCTTGCGCCGTACCCCGCCCGCTTCGTGCTGGCTCTTTTCAGCGGTCCTGAACTACCTCCTCTGGTCGACGAATTGCGCAAGCTCAAGCTCGCGGGTGTCACGACTGCAACGACTCCGGTGTGGAACGACATCAAAGCGCTGTCGTTCTACTTCGGTCAGTACCCGTGGAGCGACACCGACATCACGCCACTGCCGGCGGACATGCGCGAGATGATGCGCGAGGGCGTCGGGCTCGGTCGCTGGAATGGCACAGTCTCGCTCTACGGTGCGAGTTCAGCGCACGGCGATGCCCTGCGGGACCTGGTTCAGGACGCACTCGCACCAATCGCCGACGTCCGATTTCGGGAAGGCCCGGACGATCCGCTCGAGGCCGACGAAGAACTGTGCGCTCCCAATCTCGGCGTCCCACACGATTTCAGCGCCGCCACGACCTACTGGCGCAAGACGAATCCGATCCCGGCAGACCTCGATCCCGACCGCGATCGCTGCGGCTTCATCTGGCTTTCACACGCGGTGCCGTTCGACGGCGCGCACGCCTACGTCGTTGATGAGATCGTCGAACGCGAATTCTCGAGCGCCGGTTTCGAACCGAACCTTGCGTTACTCGGAGTGACCGAACGGGCGTTGTCGGCGGTCGCCGCGATCGTGTACGACCGTGACGTCGACGGTGAAGACGAGCGCGCAATGAAGTGCCATGATCGCGTGCATTCGTTGCTCGTCGAGCGCGGCTACCCGCCGTTCCGCCGCGGCGTGCAAACACCGGCACCGGTCGGCGAACCGCGATACGCGCAGCTCGTCGACGACATCGCCAGGGTTATCGACCCGCATGGCGTCTTCGGCACCCGTGGGTAGCGGTTCGGCATAGTTGCGCGTGTTGCGTTCGTGGCATCTGGCCGACCTTCCTAGCGTCGAAGCCATGACCACACGGAACATGTACGGCGGCGACATCTACGCAGGTCACGTGCGGAAGCAGAAGCAAAAAGCACCCGAGATCGCGGCCGACAAAGACCTCGTCGTCGAAGACGCGGCGACCGGATTCTGCGGTGCCGTGGTCGGCTTCGAGAAAACCTACGACGGGCTCTTCGTGCGCCTCGAGGACGGTCGCGGCAACCGGCGGATCTTCGCCATGCGCGAAGCCGCCTTCCTGATCGACGGAAAGCCGGTGACGCTCGTCCGGCCCACGGTCGAAGGTCCGAAGAAGCCGACGCAGTCGGCATCCGGTTCGGTGCGCGTCGAGAACCTCAAAGCCAAGGTCGCGCGGGGCTCTCGCATCTGGGTCGAAGGTATTCACGACGCGGCGCTCGTCGAACGCGTGTGGGGCCACGACCTCCGCGTCGAGGGTGTGGTCGTCGAGCAGTTGGAAGGTCTGGACAACCTCGCCGACCGGCTCGCGGTCTTCGGCCCGAGCCGTCAGCAGCGAGTGGGGGTACTCGCCGACCACCTTGTCGAAGGGTCGAAGGAGACGCGCATGGTGCAGGGCCTCGGCCCGCATGTGCTCGTCACCGGTCACCCTTACATCGACATCTGGCAGGCGGTGCGCCCAGCGGCCGTGAAGATCAAAGAGTGGCCGACGGTGCCGCGCGGCGAGGACTGGAAGACCGGTGTCTGCAAGCGCCTCGGATGGGGTACGCCGCAAGACGGTTGGCGCCGGGTGTACTCGGCGGTCACCTCGTTCCGCGACCTCGAAGCACCGCTCATCGGTGCGGTGGAGCGGCTCGTGGACTTCGTGACCGAACCGGAGGGCTAGTCCGGCGTCGACTTGTCCAGGAAGCGCAGCAGCTCGATCGGGAACGGCAGCACGAGCGTCGAGTTCTTCTCCGAGGCAACCTGAACGACCGTCTCGAGTAGCCGGAGCTGAAGCGCGCCGGGAGCGTCCGCCATCGTCTGGGCAGCGGCCGCCAGCTTGTTCGAGGCCGCGAGTTCGCCGTCCGCCGAGATCACCCGCGCACGCCGTTCGCGCTCGGCCTCGGCCTGGCGTGACATCGAGCGTTTCATCGTCTCGGGCAGGGCAACGTCCTTGATCTCCACGCGGTCGATCTCGATGCCCCACTCGAGCGCCGGACTGTCGATCATGATCTCGAGGCCCTTGTTGAGCTGCTCGCGATTCGACAGCAGGTCGTCGAGATCGCTCTTGCCGATGATCGACCGCAGTGAGGTCTGCGCAACCTGTCCCATCGCGAACCGGTAGTCCTCGACTTTGATGACCGCCGCAATCGGGTCGCTGACCCGGAAGTAGACGACGGCATCGACCCGCACGGTGACGTTGTCGCGGGTGATTCCGTCCTGGCCCGGCACCGGCATCGTGACGATCTGCATGTTGACCTTCTGCAGTCGATCGACGACCGGAATGATCATCGCGAGCCCGGGTCCGCGCACCGCGGATCGCACTTTGCCGAAACGGAACACCAGTCCCCGTTCGAATTGCTGAACGACCCGAAGACTGGTTGCGGCACACGCCGCCAGAGCGCCAGTTGCGCCGAGAAGTATGTAGAGCACGTCCATGACGATCGCCCCCGCTATCGATGCTAGTCACGGCGCGGGGAAGTTGCCGGTCAAGAAGCCCTGGGGGTGGAACTTCGACCCCCACGGAGATCAAAATCTCGTCTACATTTGGTGGCGTGGCTCCGCTCATCTGGCTTGTTGCAGCAATTTTGCTGGTGGCCGCCGAGGCTGCCAGCGGTGATTTCTTCCTGCTGATGCTCGGCGGCGGTGCGTTGGGTGCGGCGGGGGTGTCGCTGGTCGGCACTCCGGTGTGGGTCGACGGCATTGTGTTCGCCGTTGTCTCGATCCTGCTGATCTTCCTCGTGCGGCCGGCGCTGCTGCGCCGCTTCGCCAGGACGCCGATTCATGCGACGAACGTCGAAGCATTGCCGGGTAAGCACGCCCTCGTACTCGAGGAAGTCAACGAACATGCCGGGCAGGTCAAACTCGCCGGCGAGGTATGGACCGCGCGTCCTGCGGACCCGGAACAGGTATACGAGCCGGGAACCAAAGTCACTGTCGTAGAAATCAGTGGCGCGACCGCCATTGTCGGGAAGGAAGCGTAATGACCGCTGGGCTTGTCGTATTGCTGGTGCTCGTCCTGCTGGCCGCAGTTGTGGTCTTCAAATCGGTGGCACTCGTGCCACAGGCGGAAGCCGCCGTGATCGAGCGGCTGGGTCGCTATCAGCGGACCGTTTCGGGTCAGCTGACGTTCCTCGTGCCATTCGTGGACGTCGTCCGCGCCAAGGTCGACCTGCGGGAGCGCGTCGTGTCGTTCGCGCCGCAGTCGGTCATCACCCAGGACAACCTGACCCTCCTGATCGACACCGTCGTCTACTTCCAGGTGACGACTCCGCAGGCTGCGGTGTATGAGATTAGTAACTACATCGCCGCCGTCGAACAGCTCACGGTGACCACTCTCCGCAACGTCGTCGGTGGCATGACGCTCGAGGAAACGCTCACCTCGCGAGACCAGATCAACCGCCAGTTGCGCGGTGTTCTCGACGAAGCGACCGGGCGCTGGGGCCTTCGCGTGGCGCGTGTCGAACTCAAGAGCATCGACCCGCCGCCGTCGATCCAGGAGTCGATGGAAAAGCAGATGAAGGCCGACCGCGAGAAGCGCGCGATCATCCTCAGTGCTGAAGGCCACCGGGAAGCCGCCATCAAAACGGCCGAGGGTAATAAGGCCGCGCAAGTGCTCGCGGCCGAAGGTGCGAAGACGTCGGCGATCCTCGCCGCCGAGGCCGAACGCCAGTCCCGAATCCTCCGAGCTCAGGGTGAGCGCGCCGCGAAATACCTTCAGGCACAAGGTCAAGCGAAAGCGATCGAGAAGGTGTTCGCCGCGATCAAGGCCGGCAAGCCGACTCCGGAATTGCTCGCCTACCAGTACATGCAGACGCTGCCGCAGATGGCGCAGGGTGACGCGAACAAGATGTGGATCGTCCCGAGCGACTTCGGTGAGGCGTTGAAGGGCTTCGCGAAGCAGTTCGGCACCCAGGGATCAGATGGAGTCTTCCGTTACGAATCGAGCTCGAACAACGACGACGTCGCCACGGCAGATGACGATGCGGATGATGTCTCAGGTTGGTTCGATGTCCCTGCGCAGCCTGCTGATTATGGGACAACCCTCCCGGCTGCCGGCGATGGCGACACGACTTCTGCGCTTCCCGGTTTTCCGCCTCCTCCGCCACTTCAGCAGTAGCCGATGGTCCGCGGGGATGGGTGCGCCAGTTAGCATCCATGGTGTGACTCAACGTGGAGAAACCGCGTCGCCCGACCAATGGCGAAAAGCGGTTGCAAGCGTGTTGGCAAAGTCGCGTCGGGTAGATCCCTCGACGCTTGGAGCCGCACCAGAAGATCTCCTGGCCACCCACACGGTGGACGGGCTCGATATTGCCGCGCTCTATACGAGCGCCGACGAACTGCCGGAACCACCTCTCCCCGGGGCGTTTCCGTATGTTCGGGGCCGCGACGCGAATCGTGACGTCTCGCGCGGCTGGCTGGTCAACGAATACGTTGTCGCGCCAGACGCCAAGACAGCCAACGAACGCATCATCGACGCGCTCAACAACGGCGCCGGCGCGATCACCCTGCAGGTCGGTGCTGGTGGAGTGCCCGCCTCCGGAGTGGGGCGCGCGCTCGAAGGAGTGCTCGTCGACCTCGCGCCGATCAGTCTCTATGCCGGTGAAAGTGCGCTCGACGCCAGCGTCCAGATCCTCAACGTCATCGGTTCCCTGGGCCAGTCGCCGATGTCGATCTGCCTCGGCGTCTCGCCGCTGACCAGCGAGTTCAGCGGACGCCCGGACGTTTCGTTTGTCGCAGCGCTCGAGATCGCCTCGCGTGCCAAGGAGCGGTTCGACACGGTTCGCGCGATCCTCGTCGACGGATTGGCGTTCCATAACGCCGGTGCCGGCGATGCCGAGGAAATCGGCGCGAGCATCGCGGCCGGACTCGCCTACGTTCGTGCACTCACCGAGGTCGGTTTCGACATCGACGCGGCGTTTCGGCAGATCGAGTTCTGTTTCGCCGCCACGGACGACCAGTTCGCGACGATCGCCAAGTTCCGCGCTGCCCGCCAGCTGTGGGCCCGCGTCTGCGAGGTCGCGGGAGTTCCGGAACTCGGCGGAGTCGTCCAGCGCGCGGTCACGTCCCCGGCGATGATGACGCAGCGCGACCCGTGGGTGAACCTCCTGCGTACGACGGTGGCATCGTTTGCGGCCGGCGTCGGCGGTGCCGACATCGTCACCACGCTGCCGTTCGATTCGGCGCTCGCACCCGGCGCTTTGGGCCTGCCCGAGGGATTCTCGGCACGGCTCGCGCGCAACCTCCAGCTGATTCTGCTCGAAGAGTCGAACCTCGGCCGGGTCATGGACCCAGGCGCGGGCTCGTGGTTCCTCGAGAAGCTGACGTCCGACATCGCCGAGCAGGCGTGGGCCTTCTTCCAGGAGACCGAAAAGGTCGGCGGCTACCAGGCGGCGTTCCGCGACGGCCTGATCAGAGACCGGATCGCGGAGACCAAAGCCAAGCGCGACGCGGCGATTGCGAAGCGCAAGATTCCGATCACGGGTGTCAGCGAGTTCCCGAACCTCAGTGAAGAGCCGCTTGCGGGGCGCACCGGGTCGAAGGTTGCCCGCTATGCCCAGCAGTTCGAGTCGTTGCGCGATCGTTCGGACGCGTACCTCGCGGCCAACGGTGTGCGCCCGAAGGTGTTCCTCGCGCCGCTCGGTCCGGTCGCTGAGCACAACACGCGTGGAATGTGGATCACGAACCTGCTGGCGGCCGGCGGTATCGCCGTCGACAACCCCGGCGTGACCACAGTCGAGGGGCTCCGACATGCCGCCACGGCGTCGCGCTCACCGATCGCGGTGATCGTGGGTACCGATGCCCGGTACGCCGAGTGTGTCGAGAAGGCCGTGGCCGGATTGCGTGCCGCGGGTGTGAAGGAAGTCCTGCTGGCCGGGCCGGAGACGGCCGTGTCCGAGATCCCCGAGAAGAAGCGGCCCGACGGCTACGTCACGGCGAAGATCAACGCCGCCGCCGAGTTGGACCGACTGCTGACCGTGCTGGGGGCTGGTGCAAATGCGTGAGATCCGTCATGTGATCGGCAGCTTCGCCGAAGTGTCGCTTGAAGGTGACGACCCGGCGGGTCCGACTCTGGCCGAAGCGCAGGCTCTCGGTGTCGCCGCCGCAGAGGCCAACGGCTACTCCGAGCACGATGCCGTGTGGACGACGCCCGAGGGCATCGACGTGAAGTCGGTGTACGTCAAGGAAGACCGCGATGCCGCGGCCGCCGCCGGCTACCCGGTGGACAGCTTCCCGGGGCTCGCTCCGTTCATCCGCGGCCCGTACCCGACGATGTACGTCAACCAGCCGTGGACGATCCGTCAGTACGCCGGATTCTCGACCGCTGCCGATTCGAACGCCTTCTACCGCCGCAACCTCGCGGCCGGGCAAAAGGGTCTGTCGGTTGCGTTCGACCTCGCCACCCACCGCGGTTACGACTCGGACCACCCGCGTGTGCAGGGCGACGTCGGTATGGCGGGTGTCGCGATCGACTCGATCCTGGACATGCGTCAGCTGTTTGACCACATCCCGCTCGACCAGGTCAGCGTCTCGATGACGATGAACGGTGCCGTGCTCCCGATCCTCGCGCTCTACATCGTGGCCGCCGAGGAACAGGGCGTTGCGCCCGAGCAGCTGGCCGGAACGATTCAGAACGACATTCTGAAAGAGTTCATGGTCCGCAACACCTACATCTATCCGCCGAAGCCGTCGATGCGAATCATCTCCGACATCTTCGCGTTCACCAGCGCAAAGATGCCGCGATTCAACTCGATCTCCATCTCCGGCTACCACATCCAGGAAGCCGGCGCGACGGCCGATCTCGAGCTCGCGTACACGCTTGCCGACGGTGTCGAGTACATCAAGGCGGGCCTCGATGCGGGCATGGACATCGACTCGTTCGCGCCGCGTCTGAGCTTCTTCTGGGGCATCGGCATGAACTTCTTCATGGAGGTCGCGAAGCTGCGGGCGGGTCGCCTGCTGTGGAGCGAGCTGGTGAGCAAGTTCGACCCGAAGTCGGCGAAATCGCTGTCGCTGCGTGCACATTCGCAGACGTCCGGATGGTCGCTGACCGCGCAGGACGCCTACAACAACGTCGCTCGCACGTGCATCGAGGCGATGGCCGCAACCCAGGGTCACACGCAGTCGCTGCACACGAACGCCCTCGACGAGGCGCTCGCGCTGCCGACCGACTTCAGTGCGCGTATTGCCCGTAACACCCAGCTGCTGCTGCAGCAGGAATCGGGCACGACGCGCCCGATCGACCCGTGGGGTGGTTCGTACTACGTCGAGACGCTGACGCACCTGCTCGCCGAGCGGGCCCGTCAGCACATCGCGGAGATCGAAGCGCACGGCGGAATGGCCCAGGCCATCAACGACGGCATCCCGAAGCTGCGGATCGAAGAGGCCGCCGCGCGTACACAGGCACGTATCGACTCGGGACGTCAGCCGCTCATCGGCGTGAACAAGTACCAGCCGGAGCACGACCACGCGGTCGAGGTTCTCAAGGTTGACAACACGCGGGTGCGCGCCGAACAGATCGACAAGCTGAACCGTTTGCGCGCGGACCGCGACCAGGCCGACGTCGAGAAGGCGCTGGCTGAGCTGACCCGAGCGGCCGGTTCGAGCGAGGGCGGGATGGACAACAACCTCCTCGCGCTCGCGGTGAACGCGGCTCGCGCCAAGGCAACGGTCGGCGAGATCTCCGATGCTCTCGAGAAGGTCTTCGGCCGCCACCAGGCCGAAATCCGTACGCTTTCAGGCGTGTACCGAGAAGAGTCCGGAAAGTCGGACAAGGTCGCCGAGGCGATCGCTATCGTCGACAAGTTCGCCGAAGCGGACGGTCGCCGTCCCCGCGTGCTCGTCGCGAAGATGGGCCAGGACGGACACGACCGCGGCCAGAAGGTCATCGCGACCGCCTTTGCCGACCTCGGCTTCGACGTCGACGTGGGCCCGCTGTTCTCCACGCCCGAGGAGGTCGCCCAGCAGGCGGCCGACAACGACGTGCATGTCGTCGGAGCTTCGTCGCTCGCGGCTGGTCACCTCACCCTCGTCCCCGCCCTGCGCGAGGCACTGGCGAAAGAGGGCCGCTCCGACATCATGATCGTCGTGGGTGGAGTCATCCCGCCGGGTGACTTCGACGAACTGTACGAAGCGGGTGCCGCCGCGATCTTCCCGCCGGGAACGGTCATCGCGGACGCGGCAGTCGGCCTCATCCAGAAGCTCGCCGACAAGTTGGGCTACCAACTCGATGCCTGAGAGTCCTCAAACGGGCTCTAGTCTCGCGCAGGAGATTCTCGCGGGGAACCGCGCGGCTCTCTCTCGCGGGATCACTCTCGTCGAGTCGACGCGCGCCGATCATCGCGAGCAGGCGCAGGAACTGCTGCTCGAATTGCTGCCGCATTCGGGCAAGGCGAATCGGATCGGTATCACGGGCGTGCCGGGCGTCGGGAAGTCGACGTTTATCGACGCGTTCGGCATGTTTTTGCTGGAGAAGGGCCACCGGGTCGCGGTGCTGGCGGTTGACCCGTCGTCCACGCGCACCGGCGGCTCGATCCTCGGCGACAAGACCCGGATGACCCATCTGGCCGCGGACCGCCGGTCGTACATCCGCCCGTCACCGACTGCCGGGACCCTCGGCGGTGTCGCGAAGGCGACCCGGGAAACGATGGTGCTGCTCGAAGCGGCCGGGTACGACGTGATCCTGATCGAAACGGTCGGTGTTGGGCAGTCCGAGGTGACGGTCGCGGGCATGGTCGACGTGTTCTGCTTCCTGACGTTGGCCCGGACCGGTGACCAACTCCAAGGCATCAAGAAGGGTGTTCTCGAGCTCGCGGACCTGGTGGCGGTCAACAAGGCCGACGGCCAGTACGCGACCCAGGCGAAGGCTGCCGCGAAGGAACTCGCGGGTGCATTGCGCCTCATTCATCCGCGCGATTCGTTGTGGCGTCCGCCGGTCATCACGATGAGCGGGCTCGAAGGGGTCGGCCTCGACACGTTCTGGGACACGATCGTCAAGCACCGGCAGGTGTTGACCGATGCGGGCCAGTTCGACGAGAACCGCCGACGCCAGCAGGTCGAGTGGATGTGGTCGATGGTGCATGACCAGCTCCTGCGGCGATTGGCGAGCAACCCGAACGTCAAGAAGATCCGTCGCGAGGTTGAGCAATCGGTTCGCGACGGCGGCCTCACGGCAGCGCTGGCCGCGCAGCGGATTCTGGACGCGTTCGACGGGCAGAAGGAATAGCGTCGGTCTGAAGGCTTCAACCCGCGTTTGGTAGGAGGCGGCAGGTGGCCGAAATTCCGGAGCCAACCCGTCGGTCGGTGCTTCAGATCCTCGCCATCGGTACCGCCGGTGCGGTGCTGGCCGGATGCAGCGAGTCCAAGTCGACGGGCCCTGATCAATCGACAGCTCCGGCGACGGGCGACGCGGCGGGTGTCCAACGGATCATGATCATCCGGCATGCCGAGAAGCAAGACGCGGCTCCGGGCCCGGGTTTGACTCAGGACGGTGTGCCCAACGACAAAGCTCTGACCATCCGCGGATGGACCCGGGCCGGCGGACTGGCACAGCTTTTCGCACCCAGTTACGGTCAGCCGCCTGAGGGGTTGCAGCGGCCCGACCGGGTGTGGTCACCCACACCGCAAGACAACAGCGGGGTTCGCTGCACCGAAACTGTCATGCCGGTTGCCGCCAAACTCGGCCTGAAGATCAACGACACGCATCCGCTCGGTGACGAGGCCGGGGTCGCAGCCGAACTGGTCGGTCTGCCGGGTGTCACGCTGGTGGCGTGGGAGCACAACCACATCCCGGCCCTCGTCCACGCGCTTGGTCACATCACGCCCGAACCGCCGAAACTATGGGCGGACAATGTGTTCGACATCGTTTTCGTCTTCACACGCAGCGGTGATGGATGGACGTACCGCCAAGTTCCGCAACTACTTCTGGCGGGCGACCGCCGCGAACCGATGCTGTGACTGTGCTGGCAAATCGCCAGTGAACCATAGCGGCCCTTTAGAATTGATTCCGCAGGGCTGGTTCGAGGAGGTCGATTGGACGGCAACGAAGCCGCACAGCGCGCAACCACATGGTGGGAGTCGCTGAGTTCCGATGCGGCGTGGGCTGGTCCGGACATTCTCGCGGGCCTCATCACCGACTTGGCGCAGGCGGTCGAGGACGGTTCCGAACACCCCGTCGTAAAGGTGACTGGACTTCTCTCCGGCCTGGGTGGATTGGTGCAATCGCGGGCGCAGGGGTTCATCGACACTGCTGCGGTGCCGGTGCAGACCATCGCTCACGAACTCGGTTCGATGGCAAAGACCAACCGGCAATCGTTGCTGCGCGTCGCGGACGCGTTGCGCCACAAGACCGACGGCGAAACGGTCGACAGCGAATCCGTGGACCGCTTCCGGATGGTGTTCGACAACACCGCGGTGGCGATCGCCGTCGCGACCGGTGCGGTCGACGGCAAGATCGTCGAGGTCAACCGAGCGTTTGCGGATATGTTCTCCACGACCGTCGAGCGCCTTCGCGGGGTGTCGATCTCGCAGTTCGCCGACGTCGAGAAGATCGGCGCCGACATTCGCGAATGGGTCAGCCTGCTGCGTTCGGGCGGTGGTTCCCGACGTTTCGAAGCCCCCTACCGCCTCCCGGACGGCACCTTACGCTGGGCGTTGTTCATCATGACGTTCGTATCGCATGGCGACCACGAGGATGACTACGTTCTCGCTGTCGCCGAAGACATCACCGCGCAGCGCACCCGTGCCGAGGAGTTGCAGTGGCAGGCCCAGCATGACCCGCTGACGGGTCTTCCGAACCGGCGCTACCTACAGGAACAGCTGCGTTCGGCAGCCGACGAGGCGAGTGCGGGGGACGTCGCCGGACTGTGCTTTGTGGACGTCGACGCGTTCAAGGCTGTCAACGATGCGCATGGGCACGCCACCGGCGACCTCGTGCTGCGGACCATCGCCGAGCGACTGCAGGAGGCGGCCCGGTCGACTGGGAATGCCGTTGTTCGCGTCGGTGGCGATGAGTTCATCACCTTCGTTCGCCCGCCGACATCTCGCCAGGCCGTCCTCGAACTGGCGCACCGACTTCTCGCGACGTTCGACGATCCGATCTCCGTCGATGGTCAGTCGCTCCATGTCCGGGCCAGCATTGGAGTGGACGTCGTCGACCTCGCCGATACCGACCCGACCGAATTGCTCGATGGTGCCGATCGCGCTCTGTACGAGACGAAGGCCGAAGGTCGCGGCGTGGTGGTATACCAGCGTTCGTGACCGTCCCGGCTGAACTTCTCGAGCGGGCCCGTGCGGCCCGTTCCATCACCGTCCTGACCGGCGCCGGCATGTCCGCCGAAAGTGGAGTGCCGACCTTCCGGGACGTGCAGACCGGACTCTGGGCCAAGTACGACCCGATGACGCTGGCGACGCCTGAAGCATGGCGCGAAGACCCGGCGCTGGTGTGGGCGTGGTACCAGCGGCGGTGCGCGATGCTCTTGGCCGTCCAGCCCAATGCCGGCCATCGTGCACTAGCCGATTGGGGACAGAAAGCCGACGTCCGGATCGTCACCCAGAACGTCGACGATCTACACGAGCGGGCGGGCAGTTCCGGCGTCGTCCACGTGCACGGAAGTCTGCGCACTCCACGATGTGACACGTGCTGGACCGTGCACACGGTCGAGGTCGTCGAGCCCGACTCCGAACGCGTCCAGCCGTCGTCGTGCGAATGCGGGGGACTCGTCCGCCCCGGTGTCGTCTGGTTCGGAGAGGCCCTGCCCGAGGACGCGTGGAACGCCGCCGCCGATGCGGCCGCGTCGTGCGACCTCATGCTCGTCGTCGGAACCTCGTCGATCGTCTATCCGGCGGCCGGATTGCCCAGGATCGCAATGGAATTCGGAGTCTTCGTGGCGGAGATCAATCCGGAACGGACCGACCTTTCGCGGGCCGTCGACGTCCATTGGGAGTCCACCGCGGCGACGGGTCTGCCGCGGCTGCTCGAAGCAATCTGAAAGTTTTTTCGCCCGGATGTCACACATCCCCCTCCGCTGGTGTCTTGATTCCGACACCTCGAGAAAGGGAGTGCTGTGAACACCTCAAACCGTGTGAAAACCGAAAACCGCCCACACGTCATCATCGTCGGCGCCGGATATGCGGGAACGATCGCGGCCAACAAGCTCGCGTCGAGTGGCGACGTCACCGTCACGGTCATCAACCCGCGGCCGGACTTCGTCGAGCGCATCCGACTGCACCAGTTCGTCGCCGCGACTCACCCGGCCGTCCGTCCGCTGGCGGACGTGCTGTTGCCCGACGTCGAGCTCGTGATCGATTCCGTCGCTCGGATCGGCACCGACTCGGTCGACCTCAAGAGCGGGGGACGACGCACGTTCGACTACCTGATCTACGCCGTCGGATCGCATTCGAGGTACCTCGCCGGGTCGGAGGCGGCCTACTCGGTCGCCGACTTCACGGCCGCGACCGCGCTCCGCAAGCGCATCGACGAGCTCGGCGAGGGTGCCCGAGTGAGCGTCATCGGCGGCGGCCTCACCGCGATCGAGGCGGCCAGCGAACTCGCGGAAGCCAAGCCCGGACTTCGGGTTTCGCTGTTCTCGGATCGCCCGATTGTCGAGTCCTACCCCGAGCGCAGCCGTCGGTATGTCGAGCAGACGCTCGTGCGCCTCGGCGTCACGATTCAAATCGGTTCGTCGGTCGAACGCGTCCACGCCGACCGCGTCGTGCTGAGCGACGGCACCGAGCACGCGAGCGATTGCACGATCCTCGCCGCGGGCATGACCACTCCGGACCTCGCGCGGGACAGCGGCTTCACCGTCGACGACATCGGCCGGGTGCGGACCGACGCGTCGCTGCGGTCGATCGACAACCCGCGGGTGTTCGCGGTCGGCGATGCTGCCGCACTCCCGGTGGAGGTCGGGACCCACATCCGGATGGCGTGTGCGACCGCGATTCCGACCGGTGCGCACGCCGCCGACTCGATCCTCGCGCAGATCGCGGGCGACGACACCGACGTGTTCTCGCTCGGCTACCTCGGCCAGTGCGTCAGCCTGGGACGGCACGCGGGAATCCTGCAGCTCTCGCATCGCGATGAAACGGCGAGCGGGTTCGCGTTCAAGCGCGGCACCGCGGCGAAGATCAAGGAGTCGATCTGCAAGGGCACGGTCACGTTCCTCACCAAGCCGCGCTTCGTGGCGTGGGTGCGCGGGCCGAAGACGGGGGAGATGATCAACGCATGAGCGACGACTCCGCTGCGACCTTCGCGCGGTACCGGCCCCTGCTGTTCTCGATCGCCTACGAGATGCTCGGATCGGCCGCTGATGCCGAGGACGTCGTCCAGGAAAGCTACCTGCGCTGGGCGAACACCGATCGGTCGACCATCGAGAACGAGAAGTCGTACCTCACGCAGATCGTCACGCGGCAGTCGCTCAATCACATGCGGACGCTGGCCCGGCGTAAGGAGACCTACCTCGGGCCCTGGTTGCCCGAGCCGATCGGCACGCAGGACGACGCGAGCACCGATGTCATCCTCGCCGAGTCGTTGTCGTTCGCGATGCTGCTGGTCCTGGAGTCACTGTCCCCAGCCGAGCGCGCGGTTTTCGTGCTTCGGGAGGTGTTCGATTACCCGCATTCGGACATCGCCGAGATGCTCGGGAAATCGGATGCGGCAGTTCGGCAGCTTGCGAGCCGCGCGCGCGAGCACGTGACGCAGCGACGGAAGCGCTTCGACGCGGACCAACAGGTCGCGCAGAACG
Organism: Smaragdicoccus niigatensis DSM 44881 = NBRC 103563; assembly: GCF_000380645.1. GTDB lineage: Bacteria > Actinomycetota > Actinomycetes > Mycobacteriales > Mycobacteriaceae > Smaragdicoccus > Smaragdicoccus niigatensis. The sequence continues at coordinate 816,331 of NZ_AQXZ01000018.1, read as the reverse complement.
TGCTGGGTGAGTTTCTGACGTCGGCGGCAACCGGCGACGTCGATCGCCTCGTTGAGATGCTGACCGAAGACGTCGTCGCGTACTCCGATGGTGGTGGTCTGGTGAGCGCGGCCCGGCGCCCGATCCATGGCGCCGACAAGGTCTCCCGGTGGATGGCGGGTGCAGCCCGAAAGGGCGGCGCGGCGGCCACGATCGAATTCGCGCACGTCAATGCGCTGCCGGCGGCGTTGGTGAAGATCGACGGGCAGATTGTGTCGGCGATCCTGGCCGACGTCGAAGACGGCAAGATCAGCGCGCTGTACTTCGTGGCCAACCCCGAGAAGCTGTCCTTCGCTGACGCCTTACAGCCGGTCTCCCGAGTCTGAGGAACTCCGCGGAACTAGGCTCGGTCCGTGGAATCTGTCATCGAGGTGTTGGGGACCCGGGCGCACCGGGTCCCGGACCGCTTTCGCGTCGTCCTCATCATCGAGGGTGGCGGAGCACGCGGAATGTTCACTGCGGGAATGTGTCTGGGTCTGGAGGAAGTCGGGCTGCAGAACGCTTTCGATGCGGTCTACGCCACGTCGGCGGGTGCACTGAACGGTGCGTGGTTCCTGTCCGGGCAAGCCGTCGACCGGATGCCGCTCATGGCCGACGAGAACATCCTGGCGCGCGTGATCGACCCGCGCCGAATGCTGTGGGGGAAGCCCGTCTTCGACACGTATCACCTGATCCATGAGGTGTATGACAAGACCTGGCGGCTCGACACCAACGCGATCCTGTCGCACCGGACGTCGTTCCATCCGATCGCCACGAACGCGAAGACCGGCAAGCCCGTGGACCTGCACACCAAGATCAAAGACAAGAAGACCCTGCTCCACGCCCTGCGGGCCGCCTGCAACATCCCGCTTCTCGCCGGTGCTCCGCTGAAGTTCGCGGGCGAGAAGTACGTCGACGGCGGCATGAGCGAGTCCGTTCCGATTCGCACGGCGATGATCGGCGGCGCGACCCACGCGCTGGTGTTGCGCACACTCAAGGACGGCGAGATCGAGGCACCGGGTCCGTGGCTGCAACAGAAGATCGGCGACACCTACATGCGCTGGAAGGCTCCGGGCGCGTACCGAACGTGGCAGCACAAGCCGGAGATCAATGCGCTCGAAGAGCAGTACTTGGTCGACCTGGGGCCCGCGGTGAAGCAGGTCCGACCGCCCGCCGACGCACTGTTCGTCGACAGTGCCGAACGGAATCCGGAGGTCCTCACCCAAGCGCTCGAGGTTGGGCGGAAGACCGTCGTCGAACTTTTGGGCGGTCTGATCTAATAGGCGACATGTTCGAGGGGCACCCTAACCGCGAGTTATGGGCGCCTCGACGAGGTGGATTCCGGGACCTCATTGCGCGCAAGTGGCAGGGCATCGGAATGGTTCTGTTCAATTCCATCTGGACGTTCATTCCCTCGCACGCTTTTCGCCAGGCGATGCTGCGACTGTGGGGCGCCACGATCGGACGCGGTTCGTCGATCCTGCGGGGCACGACCGTGCTGGGAATCAGCAACCTCGTCATCGGCAACAACACGACGATTGGCTTTCGGTGCGTGCTCGACGCGCGCCGCAGCGTGGTGATCGGAGACAACGTCGTAATCGCCAGCGATGTCCATCTCATCGGCGGTGGACACGACATCAACTCACCCGATTTCGCAGCCTGGGCGGTGCCGATCCGAATCGAGGATTATGCGTGGCTGGCCGTCCGGTCGACGGTCGTCGCCGCCACGATCGGACGCGGAGCAGTGGTCGCTGCGTGTGCGCTCGTGCTGGAGGATGTCCCGCCGCTCGCGGTTGTCGGCGGTGTTCCCGCCAAGCAGATATCGACCCGCGATGGTGACGCTCTCCAGTACACCGTCGATTACCGCCCCCTCTTCCAGTGAGTGCGTGGGTGACTGAGTCGGCGCTGCGTGAGCACACCCTCGTCTACATCGCGCCGCACGTCGGGTCCGGGGGACCCGGGGACTACGCAACGGGCTTCGTCGAAGCGGCCCGTCCCTACTTCGGCGACGTCGTCGAAATTCGGCATCGGGGTCCAGGCGGAGACACCGTGCGTGATGTCCGGAAGGCTCGAGCCCAGATCCGCGACGTCGTCGCCGCTTTTGGTACGGACCGGACCATCGTGCACGGCGAACTGAGCGGCGGGTCACTCGTGCCGTTCTGGGCGCTCCCGACCGACCCGGACATCCGAGTCACCGCGACACTTCACGACGCGCCGCGCCCGGTGTGGCAACCCTTCCGGACGCCGGCGGTCGCTCGAACTCGGGGCGCGTTTCACCTCGTGCAATTCCCCGTGGACCGCTGGGTTCGGCAGCTCGAGAGTCGCCGAATGCGGAACACGTCGGTGTTCGTGCTGAGTACGTGTGGCAGCCGAAGTGCGCAAGCGATGTTTCCCGACTGGCGAGTCATCGCCACGGAAATCTACGTTCCGCCGCGCGGTGACCTGCCGCCGCCGAGCCAGCGCCCGCTCGCGGTGGGCATGTTCGGCTACGTCTACCGGGGTAAGGGCTTCGACGAGCTCACGCGTCTGCGCGAGTTGATCGATCCGGCGGTCGAAATTCGGATCGCAGGGCGCGGGACCGAGGCACTGCCCCCGATGGACGGAGTCCGTGTCCTCGGGGCCGTCGAAGGAGCGGCCGAAGACGAATTCTTCGGTTCGATCCGGATGCTTCTGGCACCCTACGGAGCACGCAGCCTTTACGGCGGCTATGCGGTGCCCGCGTCGGCCACGGCAGCGCGCAGCCTGGCCTATCTGACGCCGGTCGCCGCCTACGCCGAGGGGGCCCTCGCCGAGCTCGCCGCCACCGGCGCCGCGCAGGTCGTGCCGCCCAAGCCCGAGAACCTCGCTGCGTGGGTGAACGCTTCGATCGCCAACGGGCGGCTTCTCGACGAGATGTCGCAGGCAGCCCGCACAACGCGAACCGTTCGCGCCCCGGACCGCGTGATCGGCGACTTCGTGCGCGAATGGTCGCGGTGAGTACGCCGCCGCGGGCAAGCCTCCGCGATCGCATCACCGCGGCTCCCGACTTCGGCAACCTCGCCAAGACCGGGGTGTCGATGGCGTGGATGGTTTCCGGCCGCGGACTGGGCCTGGTGTGGACCGCGGCCATGTTGGCGTTTCTCGGTCTGAACGACTACGGCCGCTACACGATCGCCACCGCGCTCAGCGTGATCATTGCGCTGACTGTCGATCATCCGTTCAACGTCCGGGCCGTCCGGGTCGACGAAGAAGCCTTCGTCCGAGAACGCGCGACTCGAGCGCTCGTCGGTGTGGCGCTGGGCGCGGCCTCGATCGGGTCCTACCTGCTGGGTGGCGGCTATGTCGTGACGTTCGGTCTGGCGTTTGCCGGGGTGGAGATCCTGCTGGTCAGCGTCATGAGCCGCGCGACCCGAAGGGGTGACCCGCGGCGGCTGACGCGGGCGACGGCCCTCCGGCAGGCGGCATCCGTGGCCTCCGGCCTCGCGGTGCTGGTCGGGGTGCCCGAAGCGACCCTCGAGCAGGTGACCCTTGCCTATCTGATGCCGATGGTGGTCGCTGCGTGCTGGGCGATTCCGCTGGTCAGGGGAGTCAAACCGGCCTGGCCGGGCCCATTCCGAACCGCGGCGATGATGTCGTTCGAGAACTTCGCGAACGGCGTCTACCTGCAGGGCGACGTGCTGCTCGTCGGTGCACTCGCCGGGGACCGCAGCGCGGGAATCTATGCCCTCGCGAGCACGATCGCATGGGCACCGACCGCCATCGGACAGTTCTTCGGGCAGACCTACCACGAATCGCTGCGCAACAGTCGAGGCCATCTCGCCGGCGGTCCCTCGATTCGGACGACGGCTCTGCTGGCCTTCGGCGCGGGAGCGCTGGTCCTCGGTGTCGCCGGAGTCATGGCCGCGTACTCGGCCGAGCGATCGCTCGTGGACGCGACGGCGATCATGGCCGTCTTCACGGCTTTGCGCGTGGTCTCGTGGGTGCGCACGGTGGCGCTTTTCATCCAGGAACGGGATGGCACGCGAGCGTTGTCGAGCGCCGTTGGTGCGGCGCTGAAGCTGGGTGCGATCGCTGTTTTGGTGTGCTGGGTCTTTCCCACGGGCTGGTCGGCTCCCGCAGCCGCGCTCGGCGCGGTCATCGCCGAGTCGGTGGTCTTCGTGTGGCTCGTCCGGGCATCGCGGGGAGTGCGTGCGGATGGCTGACCGGACCGCGGTTTTTCTGCTCTCTAAAGACCCCGAGAACGACCACGGCGGCGATGTCACGCTGTCCCGGGCGTTGGTCCGGCTCGCGCGCGAGGTGACCGCCGTCCGCGTCATCTGCCTGTCCCGAACGGACGGCTCGACCGACGGTGTCCTCCGAGTTCGCAAACCGGCCGTCCAGACACCATCGTTGGTGTGGCAGAGCCTGCGAACGCGTCGCTCGCTGATCCACACCCGTTTTGATCTGCCGCAATTGCGTGCAGCGGTCGAATCGACGCACGCCGACGTCTACGTCACCGACCACAGTTACATGGCGGAGTCTTACCTCGCGTCCGGGCGACGAGCGACGGGGCGACTGGTCGTCACGACCGGAGTCTCCGAAGCCGACGTGTGGCGAGCCACCCGCCACCTCGCCCTCGCGCCCGAGGCACTGCGCCTCGCTCGTGACGAAGTCCGGGTCGCGCGTGCGGCGAACATCGTCGGGACGTTCGACGCCGAGGAAGCGGTGCGATACCGCGCCGCCGGAATCCGCGACGCACGCTGGCTGGACGTGACTCTGGCACCGGGCAAGAAACTCGACCTGACACACAGCGGACCACGGCTCGTGTTCATGGGCTCGCGGGACTGGCGCCCGAATGCCGAGGCTCTCGACGTTCTCCTCGACGCGTGGCCGAAGATCTCGCACGGTATTCCGGGTGCGGAACTGACGATCATCGGTCCTGGGAGCTCGGACGGCAGAATGCTTTCGGACGGCGTCGTCGATGGAGGTTTCGTCAGCGATCTACCGGCGTTCTTGAGTACGTGCCGCGGTTTGGTCGCGCCGATCGTCACCGGTGGCGGAGTTCGGGTGAAGATGCTCGAAGCGGCCAGTCACGGTCTACCGGTGATCGGCACGTCGGCTGCACTTGGATCGCACGGCGGCTTGCTGGGGCTCGCACCGCGGGACGCTAGCGAGGAGTTCATTGCGGGGTGTCGGTTGCTGCTGATGGACCGAAGCGCGGCGGTGACGGCCGGTGCGGAGATTCATGCCCGTAATGCCGAACGATGGCATTCCGGGATTCCGCACCGAGCCGTCGAGGGGCTGGTCACATGAGCTTGGCGGTCACTGACTACGCCCGCCTGCTTCGCGACCGATGGCGGATGGTCGCACTGGTGACCCTCGTCGGGATAATTGCCGGGATCGCCGTGGCGATGATCCGCGATCGACCGGTGTCGGCGTCGGTGGATATCCAGGTTCCGTTGTATTCGGCGGGCGGCAGTCCGTCCGCGGTCGAGTTGGCCGAGGAACGGCAACGGGTGCGCAAGTACGTCGAATTGGCCCGCAGCGAGCAGGTGGCCACGCCGGTGGCGCGGCAATTCGGGATGAGTGCGGAGGATGTCCGGTCCGCAGTGGCCGCGTTGTCCGCGCCTGATGCGGCGATGTTCCGGCTCACCGCCTCCGATCCAGACCCGGTTCGGGCCGTCGCCATCGCGCAGGCCGTGTCGTTCAAGGTGGTCGCTGCGGGACGGGCGGACCACCTGTGGGCGACCTTCGTCAAACTCGACGAGCGGCCGCCGGCGCGTGTGGTCGTGCTCGGCTCAGCGGGTGTGGCCGGCGGGATCGCGGGCTTGATCGCGAGCGTCTTCGTCGTCGCCTGGAGTGACCAGCGCCGGAAGTGACTCGTCGTCGCCTCTCCGCGACAGGTCGGCGACGAATGCGAGGAGCAGTGCGAACGCGGACACACTGACCGGGTGGGTGACGATCGGGTGATCGAGTTCTGCGCCGACGACGATGAATCCGATGAAGCCGGCGCCCAGGATCGCGGCATCCCACTGTCCAGACCGAATCGCTCGGTAGCTGATGACCAACGCGAAGGCCAGGACCACGCAGAACGCCAGCCCGACGACGATCCCACCGCGGTACGCCGCGACCAGGGGAGCGTTCGCCACGTAGTTGGTGATGTAACCAGTCGTCGGATCCCAGAACTGTTTGCGACCCCAGCCGACGCCGAACAGCCAATGGCCGTTCATGACCTGGGGGTAGTCGACGAGCGCCTGCCAGCGCGCGGACGATCCAACATCGCTCGACGTGAACGAGCCGAGGATGCGCGCGCGGACTGCGGGGACCGCGAAGGCGGCGGCCGCGCCAGCGAGGAGCGTTCCACCAATGGCGAGTCGTGCCGTTCGGCCGCGGCTTTGGAACACGATGAGGACGATCGCTGCCGCGATTAGCGACAAGCCGATCGCCCGGCTCACTGTCAGGCCCGTTGCGGCGAGCAGGAACACCACCAGACCGGCACGAAGCCAGCCCGTGTAGGCGACGACGGCGATGAGCAGCGCCACGAGCAGCAGAACGGCCGCGGAGTTCGGATGGCCGAACGGCCCGGTCAGCCGGTGGATGCCACGATCGGCGCCCGTCGCATAGATCTCGCTCGAGAAGACGCTGGCCGGGTAACCCAGGATTTCGAACGCTCGGACGACCACGGCTGGCAGCGCGGAGAACATCTGCAGCAGGCCGACCGCGGCGCCGACCGTGGCACCGCCGACGAACCATCGACCGCACTGCATCAAGCGTTCTCGGCTGAGCCGCAGCAGGATCACCGTGATCGACGTCGCGGCGTCCCATTGCACAAAGAGTCGCAGGTCCATCAGGCCGCCGATGTTCGCTGCCGCCGAGAACGCGGAAACTCCGATGAGCGCGACGATCGCGACCTCGATCGGGAGCACCCGGTCGACATCAGGTCTGCGGGTCAGGGCGGCCAGTGCGATGGCTGCGGTCAAACCCAGGACGACGGGGACACCCAACCCGGGCACCTTGGCGAGCGGAAACGCGCCAAGCGCGAAACCGAGGCCATTACTCAACCACCATGGCCGCCGGAACCGCTGCATGGCCATGAGTATGCTCCAACAAAATCAGTGAGCGACGACGGGTCGGGAGCGAATGATTTCACCGGAGATGGCATGAAGGCGGTCCTACGCCGACTCATCCCTGCATTCGACCTGGTCCTGTGGCTTCCCGCGTTGCTGAGCGCGCTGGTGATGCGAGTGGTCCGTCGGATCGGCCTCGGGCGGATGCCGCTGGTCGGACGAGCGTTGTCGTCGGTCGGCGTGACGCCGGCAGTGCGCCGATACTACGACCCGTTCTTCGACGAACGACAGGCGATCTATCCGCTGGGCACGGTTCGCGAACTCCCGGGAATCGATCTCGCGACCGAGCGGCAACTCGGGTTGCTCGCTGAGTTGGACTACGCGGACGAGTTCGTGGCTGCGCTCGCCAACCAGGACGCGCACGCTCGCATGTTCAGCTTTGACAACGACTTCTACGGAGCGGGCGACGCCGAACTGCTGTACGCGATGATTCGGCGGTTGCGCCCGCGAACCATCATCGAGGTCGGCAGCGGCAACTCCACGCTGATCGTTCGCCTCGCGCTGGCGGCGAACGAGCGCGACGACGCCGGTTACCGGTGCCGTCACGTGTGCATCGAGCCGTTCGAAGCTCGGTGGCTTCCCGAAACGGGCGCCGAGGTCATTCGCGAACGGGTCGAATCCGTCGATCGCGGGTTGTTCGACCAACTCGGCCCCAACGACCTTCTCTTCATCGATTCGTCCCACACGATTCGCCCGCAAGGCGACGTCGTCGTCGAGTATCTGGAGATTCTTCCGCGACTCGCTCCCGGGGTCATCGTGCACATCCACGACATCTTCACCCCGCGCGACTATCCGCGGGAGTGGGTCGTCGGGCGGCGCGACATGTGGGACGAGCAGTACCTCGTCGAGGCGTTCCTGACCCACAACTTGCACTGGGAAGTCGTGCTCGCGACGAACCATCTCTACCGCGATCACCACGCAGCGCTCGCCCGGGTGTGCCCGTATCTGCGGCCCGGCGAACACCCGTCGTCGATGTACCTGCGGCGAACCAGCTGAACTATTCCTCGTGCACCGGCGTCTTCGCGTCGACCACGAGGCCGATGACGCCGACGATCGTGCACACGGCAACCGCGGCGAACATCTTGAGGCTGAACCCGGTGAGGATCGAGTCGCCGACGATGACCCCGGCGACCGTCGTGGGGATGACTCCGAAGAACGTCGCCACGGTGTACGGGACGCCGTGCAGACCGGACAGTCCGCACAAGTAATTGACCGGCGCGAATGGCAGAGCGGTGAGGCGAATCGATAGGACCGCGAGCCAGCCTCGACGCTCGAGGTGATGGTCGATCGCGGTCATCGTCTTGTGGTCGGGCAGGTGTTCGACGACCCATTCGCGGCCGAGGTAGCGCACGAGCAGGAAGGCCAGCGCGGCGGCAACGGTCGTGGCGGTGACGGCGAGACAGACGCCGAGAACCGGTCCGAACAGTAGGCCGGCCGACACGGTGAAGGCCGTCCGGGGGATTGGCGGGACGGTCAGGATCGCGTAGGCGAGAAAGAACAGGACGGGACCGACAGGCCCCAACTCCTCGACTCTGGCGTGCAGGTCGGCGGGCTTCGGCAGATCCACGAACAGCACCAGAAGGACGAATCCGGCGAAGATCGCGCCGAGGGCGAGCAGTCGCCGATTCGCGCTACTCGACCGCTGCTTCGCCACGCCGATCACACTAGCTTCCGGCCACACGCTTTCGCCGATAGACGAATCCGACCCACGACACCACGACCACGACGAAGACCAGAATGCGAACTTCGACGAGCATGCTCTCGGGGTAGATGACGCCGGTCAGGTAGTGATCGATGAACCCCGAGGGCGGCAGTCGCTGTTCGCCGGCCTTGTGGCGCGACCAGTTCTCCAGACCCGTGAGTGGGCAGTCGATGCCGATGAGTACGGTCGAGAATCCCCACGCGGCCGCGATGAGGTGCAGCCAGATGGTTCGCCGCCACCGCCAGGCCAGATATCCACCGACGACGACATACGCCACGAAAGTCAGGTGAACGACCACCGTGGCGTCGGCCAGCAGCCGATAGCCCATCACCAGGTCCAGGTGTGCACGGGTTCTCCGGCGTGCATGAGTTCCATGTAGGCACGGAGCATTGCCGTCAGTGCTTGGTCACGCGTGTCGCCGGCAGCCTCGCGGGCGACGACGGCGCCGCGCTGCCAGGTCGCGCCACACTTCTGGGCGATGCAGCGCTTTTCGATGATGCCGAGGTAGCGGTCGCGAACCTCCGGATCGACTCCGTACGCGTCGAGCCCGGCGTGCGCGAGTGGAAGCAGCTTGCGCAGCACGAGTTCCTGCGGACTGACCCATCCGAAGTCGGGCCAGTACAGCTGCGAGTCGAATCCCCGCTGCGCACCGGACCGCAGGTTGTCCGCGGCGGCGTCGAACGACATCCTCGCCCAGATCGGTTGCTCCGCGTGGACCAGGCTGCGGAGGACGCCGTAGTAGAACGCCGTGTCGGCGAGGATGTCGACGACCGTGGGTCCCGCGGGCAACACGCGATTCTCCAGGCGCAGGTGGTGCCGCCCATTGGCGATGTCGTACACCGGCCGGTTCCAGCGGTAGATCGTCCCGTTGTGCAGTTTCAGTTCGGCGAGCGATGGCGGTTCACCCCGGGACAACATCTCGCGCGGGTCTTCGTCCGTGCACACCGGAAGCAGCGCGGGGAAGTAGCGGGAGTTTTCTTCGAACAGATCGAAGATCGAGGTGATCCAGCGTTCGCCGAACCACACCCGCGGCCGGACGCCCTGATTCATCAATTCCGGCGGTCGGGTATCGGTCGCCTGCTCGAACAGGGGAATACGAGTCTCATGCCACAGTGCGCGACCGAGCAGGAACGGCGAGTTCGAGGAGATCGCGACCTGCACGCCCGCGATCGCCTGTGCGGCGTTCCAGTAGGCAGCGAACTGATCGGGTGCGATCTGCAGGTGCAGCTGCGTCGATGTGCACGCGGCCTCGGGCAGGATCGTTTCGCAGATGGTGTTCAGATGTTCCGGTGCGGATCCCGGGAGTGCGACGCCCGCGATCCGGAGTTCGATGTCCTCGCCGCGTGCGGCCAGGATCTGTTCGCTGAGGAGGTCGTACCGCGGGTTGGTCGAAATCCACTGCTGCTCGAAGTTGGACTGCTTGAGAGTCGGCAGCATTCCGATGATCGCGAGGTGCCCGCCGACCGTCCGCGCTTTGGAATCGGCCGCATTGAGCGAGCCACGCAGCGATTCCTCCACCGTGCGGAGATTGTCGCCGCGAATCGGGGTCGGCGGGAGGTTGATCTCGATGTTGAACTGACCGAGTTCGGTCTGGAAGTCCGGGTCCGCAATCGCGCTGAGCACCCGCTCATTCGCCATCGCCGGCGCCATGTCCGAACCAACGATGTTGAGCTCGACCTCCATGCCGACCTGCGGCTCGCCGGCTTCGAACTGGCCCTCGGCGAGCATCGTGCCGAGGGCGTCGAGGCAGTCCCGGACCTTCGCGCGGAACTGCTGTCGGTCCCGTCGGGTGAAGGTGCGCTGTTCGACCTTTTCGCCCATATCTTCGACGGTACTGGGGGATTGGCGGGTAGTTACCACTTCGGCACCAAGCGCCCCGAATATCGGTCGGGGCGTAACGATCCGGCATATTCGCGGGGCGTTGGGTTGCGATAGAGGAACTTTCGGCCGGGCTGCGCGGCGGGTTGAACACGATGTGCTGAACCAACCGACCCAACCGAACGAGGGAACGATGAGGACGTTAGGAACGGCCGCCGCCTTAGCTGTCGCTATTGGCATCGCTTCGTCCGGAGTCGCACACGCCGCCGCCAGCAGCGGCGATGTCAACACGGTGGCGAAGGCGGCCGAGGATGTGGTCAACAAATACTGGGCGGCCAACTTCACCGCACTGTTCGGGGGGACTTACTCGCCGCCGAAGGTCATCGGACCGGGCAATGGCGGGAGCACGGTGTGCGGAAACGCCGGTTCGAATGACGCGATGTATTGCGACGGCGACGACACGATCTCGTTGGGCGCCCAGTTCCTGAGCAAGGCGGACACTCTCGGCGACATCTGGATCTACGACGTCGTAGCGCACGAGACCGGACACGCGATTCAGCAACGCACCAACAAGGTGTTCAGCGAACTCGGCGCGGAATGTTTTTCGGGCGCGGCGCTCGGCGGGAGCGCGAAGACCACCCCGGCGATCGCGAATGGTTGGGATGACATCGTGGCCGTCGAGAAGACGGTGGGGGACAGCCACGCCGCCACCCGGCCCGGCGATCACGGCACCGCCGAGCAGCAGTTGAATGCGTTCCGCCTGGGCTGGAGCCAGGGTCCGAAGGCGTGCACGGACGCGGCCGCGCTGTATAACGCCCCGCCGAGCACGAAGCCCGCGCCGGATGCCACGACCGATCCGACCCCCGTGCCGACCAAGCCGCCGGTGACGGACCCGGCTCCGCAACCGTCGACGGACCCGGCACCGAAACCTGAGCCTCCGCAACCGGCGCCCGTAGCGCAGCCGAGCGTCGTGCCGACCCAGCAGCAGGTCCAGCAGCCGACGGTCACCACCGCGGTCGAACCCAATCCGATCCTCGAGGTCTTCAACTCGTTGAGCTGACGTCGGGCCGTCCCGCCGTAGCGCACAATCGGGGTATGTGCCTCATTCTGACGGCGTGGGATGCACACCCCGAGTACCAGCTCGTGGTGGCGGCCAACCGGGACGAGTTCTTCGCGCGCGAGTCCGCGCCGATGGCGTGGTGGGAGGATCAGCCGATCCTCGCTGGTCGCGATCTCTCGGTGCCCAACGGCGGCACGTGGTTGGCGCTGGCCCGGACTGGACGCTTCGCGGCAGTGACGAATGTGCGGGACTTCGAGCGTCAGGTCCCGGGCGCACGGACGCGCGGTCAGTTGCCGGTGCGCTACGTCGTCGGTGACGATTCGCCCGGTGCGTACCTCCACAGCATCGAGGGCGAGCACTTCAACGGCTACAACCTCCTGGTCAGCGACCTGAACGAACTCTGGTGGGCGAGTAACTGGTGGGGCGAACCGACCAAGCTCGACTCCGGCATCTACGGTCTCTCGAACGCCGCGCTCGATACACCGTGGCCCAAGGTGACCGAGGGCAAGCGCATGTTCACCGACGCGCTCGAGGCAGACGATGTCGAGGCTTTCTTCGCGTCGCTCGCCAACGACACCCAAGCGCCCGACGACCAACTGCCGGACACCGGAATTCCCCTCGAACTCGAACGTCTCGCGTCGTCCGCGTTCATCGTGTCGCCGGACTACGGCACCAACGCGAGCACTCTGCTGCGCGTCCGCCACGATGGCACGTTCGACGTCGAGGAGCGGCGCTTCGCGGTCGGACAGGAAACCGGTCGGGTGCGATTCGAAGGCCGGGTGCCCGCGTGACCGTTCGCCTCGCGGAGTTGGTCGCCGGGTTGAGTGTGGCCAGCGATCTGGGAAAGGGCCTGACCGACGGTCAGGGCTTGCGATCGACGATCCTGGCGATGCAACTGGCGGACGAGATCGCGCTCCCCGAAGCCGATCGTGAAGCGTTGTACTGGGTCGGACTGCTGCGGTTCGTCGGCTGTACCGCCACGGCGAGCGAAATGGCCGAAGGGCTCGGCGACGAGATCGCCGTCAGCGCTGCCTTTGCGGCGGCCGACACCAAAGACATCCGAGACGCTCTGCGACGCGTGGTCGGGCTCGTCGGCAAGCGGCCCGACAAGGTAGCGAGTTTCGTCGCGAAGGTCCCGAGCATCATTGCCGAGCACGAGACTGCGAGTTGCGAAGTCGCGCAGGTGATTGCCACACAGCTGGGACTGCCCGAAACGGTGTCGGACGCGTTGGCTGCGGTGTTCGAGCGCTACGACGGAAAGGGAACCCCGGGCCGGCGCAGTGGCAACGACATCCCGCTCGCCACCCGGGTCTGGCAATTGGCGCACACGATCGACGTCCTGGCCGAGACCGAGAGTGCCGGTGAGATCGCGAAGCAGTTGATCCACCGGGCCGGTTCGGCGCTCGATCCGCACCTGGCCCGCGGAGTCGCGGCTCGACTCGAGTGGCTCGAAGGGCCGCGGCCAGCGGCAACGATCGCGGCGGTGCTCGATGTCGAGCCGACCCCGCATCGCACGGTCGAGGACGCCGGTCTGGACTCGGTGCTCGCGGTATTCGGCGAGATCGCGGATCTGAAGTCGCCCTATTTCCGCGGGCACTGCGGGCGGGTGTCGGAACTGGCCGCGCGGGCGGCGGCTGCGGCTGGCTTCTCCGGCGCCGACATCACGCGGGTCCGCCGCGCCGGTCTGGTCCAGGACGTGGGCCGGGTGGCGGTGTCGTCGCGTATCTGGAACCAGGAGCGGCCGCTGAGCGAGGGCGAACGCGTGCACGTCGAGTCCCACAGTTACTACACGCAGCGCATTCTCGGTCGGGTTCCCGCGCTGTCCGAACTGGCCGACCTGGCCTGCGGACACCATGAGCGCAGTGATGGCAGCGGCTACCATCGACAGCTGTCCGGAACAGCGTTGTCGCCGCTGGCGGCATTGCTCGCGGCCGCCGAAACGTACGTGACGTGGGGCGAGGAACGCCCGCATCGAGTGCCCCTCACGACCGCGGACCGGCATCGACAACTGCGCGAACTTGCGCGCTCGGGTGCGCTACCTGAGGACGCGGTCGACGCCGTCCTGGCGGGTGCTGGCGAGACTCCATTGCCCACGCGCCCGAAGGCCGGGTTGACCGATCGCGAACGCGAGGTTCTCGAGGTCGTGGCGCAAGGCCTGACGAACGCGGCGGCCGCGCGCCGGCTCGGTATCTCGGCGAAGACGGTGAACACGCACCTCGAGCACGTGTACTCGAAGCTCGGCGTCTCGACCCGGGCATCAGCGGTCGTCGCCGCGACTCAGCGCGGCTGGATCAGCGTTTAGTCAGTCGCACGGGCAGGTTCTCCATGCCGTGAATGAGGAATCCCGGCCGCCACTGCGGTTCGAAGGCCGGCTCCGCGAGAGTGATGTCGGGGAAGCGCTCAAGGAGCGCGGTGAACGCGATCTGGCCTTCGAGTCGCGCGAGCGGCGCCCCGAGGCAGTAGTGAATGCCGTGGCCGAAGGCCAGGTGGCCGCCGGTGTCTCGATCGATCTCCACGATAGCGGGCGAGGCAAACCGGTCCGGATCGCGATTCGCGGCCGAGAGGGCGATGAACACGATTTCGCCGGCCGGGATTTCCTTGTCGCCGATTGTCAGCGGTGCGGTGGTCACTCGGGTGAGTGCCCAGTTGACCGGCCCGCTGTGGCGAAGCAGTTCTTCGACCGCGGCCGACGCGTGAGCCGCTGGGGCAGAGAGCAGTTCGGCGTACCGGTCTCGATCGCGCAGCAGGGCGTACGTACCGTTGGCGATGAGGTTGACGGTGGTCTCGTGGCCGGCGACGAGCAGGAGGAAGGCCATCGAGAGAAGTTCGAGTTCGGTGAGACGGTCCCCGTCGCTCTGCACGGCCAACGCGGAGAGAAGATCGCTGCCGGGGTTGGCGCGTTTCGCCGCGATGAGTTCCTGCAGGAAGGTCGCCATCGCGAACCCGGCGGCCTGCCGGTCTTCGATGGTGCCCGGCCCGCCGACGAGCGTGTGACTCCAGGCGCGGAACCGGTCCCGGTCCGCGTAGGGGACTCCCAGCAGTTCGCAGATCACTGAGACCGGCAAGGGGAAGGCGAACTCTTCGATCAGATCGATGGGTTCATCAGCGCGGCTGGCCATCGCGTCCACGAGTCCCGCGGTGATCTGTTCGATCCGCGGACGCAATGCCGCGATGCGCCGACTGGTGAATTCCTTGCTGACCAGATGCCGTAGTCGCGTGTGGTCCGGCGGATCGCTGGCCAGCATGTGGGCCGTGAGGATGTTGTTGGCGTCTCCGACGTACGCGGTACCGCCCTTTGCCTCGACCGCGTCCTTGATGAGCGCCGGTGACCGAGACAGCCGCGGGTCGGACAATGCGGCGCGGGCTTCGGAGTACCCGATGATCACCCAGCCTGCCCAGCCTTCGGGTAGCAGGACGCGATGAACGGGCCCACCCGCCCGCCAGCGTTCGTGGTACGTGTGCGGATCGGTGAAGAAATCCTCCCCGACAACCTCAATCGCATCGGCAGCGGTCACAATTCTGACCGTACTCGCAGTTACCGCGGTCTTCCCGGGATGAAGCCGGGCGTCCGGCGGATGTATTCCGCGTAACCCGGCCGGTCCGCGAGATGCCGTTCGAGCAGATCCTTTCCCGACACTCGAACGAGCAGGACGGTCAGGACGATCGGCGAGGCGATCGCCAGAAGAACCGTGGGACCCGCCGTGACCGCGATGACAAACAGGCCCCACCACATGCACGCCTCGCCGAAGTAGTTCGGGTGCCGGGTATATCGCCACAGTCCGCGGTCCATGACCTGGCCGGCATTGGCGCGGTCGAGTTTGAACGCACGAAGCTGTGCGTCGCCGACGGCCTCGAAGAAGAACCCGACGAGCCACAACCCGACGCCGATCACCGACCACCACGGCAACCCTCGCGTGCTGCTCGCACTCAGCTGAATCGGCAGGGAGATGAACCAGATCAGAAGCCCTTGCAAGAGATAGACGCGCGAGATGATGGCGACCACCCGCGAGCGCCGCGATTTTGCGAGAAGTGCTTCATAGCGGGGGTCTTCGCCGTGACCCCGAGATCGGACGCCCAGGTAGACCGAAAGGCGCAATCCCCAGGCCGCGACCAGCACCGCGATCAGCCAATTCCGCGCACTGTCGCCGTCGCCGAGCAGCGCCGATGTGACGGCCACCAAGGCGAATGCCACACCCCACGCGACGTCGACCACGTTGTGGCGTCGCAGCCGTTCCCCGACGAGGAACGTCACACCGAGGACGATCGCCACGACGGCGAGGTTGGTCAAGAGCACGACAGTCATCGCACGTGCCATTCCGGAGTCGGGGGCGGCGTTCCGCCGGGCTTGACGGACAGGATCTGGTCAACGCCCATGCGGCCGTCTTCGAAGGCGAGCGATCCGCCGACGAGGTAGAGCCGCCACACGCGGGCGACCTCCTCGCCGACCAGTCCTACGACTCGGTCCCAGTTGCGTTCGAAGGTGTCGTACCAGGCATCCGCCGTGCGCGCGTAGTGCTCACGAAGAGCCTGCACGTCTCGAACTTCGAGGCCGGCGTCTTCGATCATGGCCACCGTCTCACCGACCGGCCGCATGTCCATGTCCGGTGCGATGAACGCTTCGATGAACGGTCCGCCGCCCGGTTTCGAGCGACGGGACATCTGCTGGATGAGAACCCGGCCGCCCGGCTTCAGGAGGTCCGCGATGCGCGAGGTGAAGGCAGGGTAGTTACCGGCGCCAACGTGCTCGCCCATCTCGATTGAGGACACCGAGTCGAACTGACCATCGGGAATGTCGCGGTAATCCTGGCGCCGCACCTCGACGAGCCCCTGCAGGCCTCGTTCGCGGATGCGGGCCTGCACGTACTCCTGCTGCTGTTCGGACAGCGTCACCGCCAGAACGTTTGCACCGAAGTGCTCGGCTGCGTGCAGTGACAACGAGCCCCACCCACACCCGATGTCGAGGTGCCGGGTACCCCGGCGCATACCGAGCTTGCGGCAGATGAGATCAAGCTTGTCGCGCTGCGCGTCGGCGAGTGAGTAATCCGGATCGTCGGACCGCCAGTAACCGCATGAGTACGCCATGGATTCGTCGAGGATCAGTGAGTAGAACTCGTTCGACAGGTCGTAGTGGTGAGCGATGACCGCAGCGTCGCGGCGCTTGCTGTGCAGTCGTCCGCGAAGATGAGCCTGACTCACGGGCGGTTCAGGCCGCGGTCCGATCGCGCCCCACATCATGAGTTGCGCGAGTAGACGGGCAATCGGCGGCTTCTGCTGGATTGCCCCGCGGATGAGCCGAAGTCCGCCGCGCAAGTCGCCGTGGAAGTCGATCTCACCGGTCACGTACGCCTGCGCGACAGCGAGTTCGGGTGGTGCCCAAAGTAACCGGCGGAGCGCTTGGCGGTTGGCGAGGACGAGCGTCGGCGCGATGTCGGGTCCGGCGATGGCGCCGTCCCAGGTTTGAATCCGGATGGGCAACTGCCCGCCGAAGGTCGGTGCGAGCAGAGCCGCGATGGTGTGCGCCGCACCGCCCGCCGGGCGTGTACCGAGGTCGGTCATCGGGTGCCTTCCAAGAGGAACTGCTGGACGTCGAGGTACCCGGATTCGAATCCGGCGCGGGCGTAGCACAGGTAGAACTGCCACATCCGGCGGAACACCTCGTCGCCGAAGACCGTCGAATCGGCAGCGTCGAAGCGTTCTCGCCACAGTCGGAGCGTGGCCGCGTAGTGCGGGCCGAACTCCAGACGATCGGTGATCCAAAGACTGGTGTGACTGCGGAGGGTGCGCGCGATCGCCTCGGTCGACAGCAGCAGTCCGCCGGGGAAGATGTATTTCTGAATCCAGGTGTAGGTGTGGCGGGTGGCTTCGAGCCGGTCATCCGGCATGGTGATGGCCTGCAGCCCGATCTTGCCGCCGGGCGCGAGCAGGCGATCGAGAGTCGAGAAGTACGTGGGCCATTGGTCGTAGCCGACGGCTTCGACCATCTCGACCGAGACGATCGCATCGAATTGACCAGCCACGTCGCGGTAATCCTGCAGTCGGACCTCGACGCGGTCGCCGACGCCAGCCTCCGTGATCCGCTGGCGGGCCAACGACGCCTGCTCCGCAGAGAGCGTCACGGTCGTCACGTGTGCTCCGCGCTGAGCGGCCCGAAGCGCGAGTTCGCCCCAGCCCGTTCCGATTTCGAGCAAGCGAGTGCCAGCGCCGACCACGGCTCCGTCGAGGAGGCGGTCGATCTTCGCGTGCTGCGCCGGGATGAGATCGCTCCAGGAGGCCGCCAACGGATCGTCGAACAGCGCCGACGAATAGGTCATCGTCGAATCGAGAAACGACGCAAACATGTCATTGGACAGGTCGTAATGTGCCGCGATGTCCTCTCTCGCCGCGCGCCGCCAGTCGCGGGTCTCGAGCGGACTGTGTCGTACCGCGAAACGGCGCAGCCGCTGCCACGAAGCGGGAACGAGCGTCGCCACGTTGGACGCGAGAATCGTCAGCACCGCAGTCAGGCTCTCCGCATCAGCCGTGTACCACTCGCCGGCCATGAATGACTCTCCGAATCCGATGAGTCCATCGCGACCAAGACGTGCGTAGAACGCCTCGGGGTTGGTTACGAAAATCGTGGGGGAGTCCGACGATCCGCCGCCCAAGATCTCACCTCCAGGCAGTTCGATGCGCAGCGGCAGGCCCTGGACCGCGTGGCGGACCAGTATCCGCGCGATGGAACTCCGCCAGGTGTAGCGCGGAACCCTGGAGACGTCGGGCCAGTTGGTCGTCGCGGCGACCGGGTCCGATGGCCGGCTGGTCGTCGTTACGGCGAGGTCGGTCACGGGCGGACTCCTTCGGATCGTCGGGATCGGGGGTGGATTTCAAGGCCCTTGCGCCACAGGGTGATTCCTTGACGTCGAATGCGTGCACTGGTCAGCAGTGCCGTGCCGATCGCAAGGGCCGCAGCGATGTTGCGCGTGGTGATCGGGACGCGTTCGCCCGTGACGACGGCGACGAATGGCGGTTCGCCGCGGCGATGCAGATTGACGCTCAACAGCAGCGATGCGGTAGGCAACGGCGAGTGGATGCGGTACTCACCGGAGATGTCGTAGAACGGCGAGACGTAGAGACGCTTGCTCGTCTCCGACTGGTCGTTCGCGTCGGGGCGTAGCAAGTACCGCTGCCGGTCGCCGTAGGTGTTGTGTACTTCGGCGATGACGGCGACCGGATCGTCGCCGCGGTGGCAGTAGAACACCGTGATCGGATTGAACGAGTAGCCCAACTGGCGCGGAGTGGTGAGCATTCGGATGGTCAATCCGGTCGCATCGATACCGGAGTGGCGCAGAAACTCGCGCACATTGGTGCTGATCGACGCGTTCGGGTCGCCGCAATAGTCGCGAGACTCGAACCGGACCACCGATCGGGCTGGCGGCGGTAGTTCGTCGAGGTGGTCGACGTCGACCAGCCACCAATAGCCGCGATAGCTGAATTCGTGCTCCACAGGGTGCCTCCGACGATGGCGAATACGGGTGCGGTACAGCGCGATCGAGCTCACCATCGGGCCCCCAAGGCGCGGGCGGCAGCCAATCCGGAGCGCGCTCCGTCTTCGTGGAAACCCCAGCCGTGGTACGCGCCCGCGAACACCGTCCGTCCGGTGTTCAGCTCGGGCAGTCGCCGCTGCGCGGCAACCGAGCCGGGAGTGTATTGCGGATGTGCATACGACATTTCGTCGTAAACGGACGTTGGGTCAACCGCATCGTCGGCGGCGTTGAGGCTCACGAGGAAGCGGTTCGGAGATTCGATCCGCTGGAGACGATTCATGTCATAGGTGATGACCGGCGGCTCGTTCACCGCGCCACAGCTCGAACTCCAGTAGTTCCAGGACGCGCGCGCCTTACCGATCATCGGAAGCACGCTTTCGTCGGAGTGAAGCCGCACGGAGTTCGGTGAGTATTCGAATGCCCCGAGGACGTCGTGTTCGAGTTCGGTCGGATCGGCGAGCATCGAGAGTGCTTGGTCGGGATGGGTGGCGATGACGACGGCGTCGAAGCTTTCCGGCGGTAGGTCCGCAGTGCGGATCTCGACCCCGTCCTCCTTGCGGATCACGGTCGCGACCGGGCTGTTCAGCCGGATGTCCGGTAGGACGCCGGCAATCCGGTTGACGTACTCGCGGGAGCCGCCGACCACCGTCTGCCACTGCGGTGATCCCCAGATCCGCAGCATGCCGTGGTTGTCCAGGAACGAGAACAGGTAGGCGGCGGGGTAGTCGAGCGCGATCGATTCCGGGCATGACCAGACGCACGAGACGAGGGGGATGGCGAAGTGGTCGACGAAGTACGGGCTGAATCGGTGCTCGTCGAGGAATTCGCGCAACGTCTGAGTCGGTGCGATCGGCGCGGCCACCAGTGCCCGCGCCGCGCGATGGAAGCGGGGAATCTCGGGAAGCATCCGGAGGTAGCGACGGTTTCGCCGCGTGCGTGAGCTGGGAAAGAGTCCACCGATTTTGCGGGCGCCGGCGTACTCGAGCCCGCAGCCGCTGCACGTCACCGACATCGACATCTCGGTCGGTTGGGTACGGACGCCCAACTCGTTGAACAGCCGCACGAGCGTCGGGTAGGTCGTTTCGTTCATGACGATGAAGCCTGTGTCGACGACGTCGGTACCCCCGTCCGGGCGCTCGATGACGTGGGAGTGTGCGTGTCCACCGAGGCGGCCGTCCGCTTCGAAAACGGTCACATCGGCGGTGCTGCGCAACGCCCAAGCGGCGGTGAGTCCGGAGACTCCGCTGCCGATGACGGCGATTCGTGTCATGCCGATTGCCTTTCTGTTGGAAGAAGCCCGGCTGCTCCCCTCGACCAGCCGGGCCCGGTCCAACCGCTTGAGCCGGAGCTCATGCTTCAAACCTATGCAAAACCTATGCAGAGCGAAAGGGCGAATTTTTCCAGCCGGGCCCGGAAGGCATGCCGAAGGTGCCAGAGGGCAGGTCGAATCAGCTCTGGATCGTCAAAGACGGAGCACAGCTTGGAGGGCGGGCGGGCTTACCCGAGAAGTGCGAAAGAACCGGCGACGGCGTAGATTGCCGCGATGCCTCCGATGACGAGCGCGCCCTTACCGGCTCCGTGCCGGCTCCCGAACACGAGGGAGATCACGTCGACTGAGTCGACGAATATTCCGGTGGCCACCCCGAATTGGCGTCCCATGGGGTCCGATTGCAAAGCCGACGCGGCCACTGCGACCTCGCGGATGGCGAACAGTCGTGCCACTGCGTCGCCGTCGTCGGCTGCGCCGACTCCGAGGCACCGATACACCAGCCGAGGACGAACGAGGATTCCGAAACCCGCGGCCGCACGGGTGACGCCGAGGAACCGAACCAGACGATCGTGGGTTGGATTCATGACGCCTTTCCGTTCACCCGACCTGGGCTAGTTCGGCGTCGAGGATTCGGCGGTGACCGTTGGCTGCTGCGACGATTTGCGCGCGGCCTGTGCAAGGACCTGGGGGCCGGTGACGAGCGCCTTCTTCCAGGGTGTGACGCCGTCGATCTCCGTTTCGATGGACACGCTCAGAACGGTCCGGATGAGCACGATCAACCCCAGGATTGCGGCATCGGTGAGCGACGGTGTGGAGGTGATGGTCTTGACAATGTCTGCCGCGACCAGCAGTTCGAGCCCGAGCAGGATCGCCCCGCCGAGCGAATGACGCAGCACGTCGAAGGCCCCGGCGCCGTCGCCTGTTCGCTTCCAGGTCTGCGCCGCGAGAACGAAAGCAAAGAGAAATCCGATAACCATCGACAGGACGCCGAGCACTTCGAAGGATTCTGTCGTCAACTCGAAGAATCTGGGAGTTTCCATGACGGGTTCCTGTCCGGAATTGGTTTCCACAGGGGATACCTATGGAGAACATTTCCGCAGTGTGGCCGCAGTCGTCAAGTAGCCATATCAGCTGCGTTCGAGACCGGTCCGTGCGGCTCCGAGGAGGACTTTCACCACGGACCCGAGGAGGACAAGATCGAGGAGCATCTGCACACTGACCAGGATTCGCGCCGGGTTGGTGCCCGGGATGATGTCACCGAATCCGGCGGTCGAGAAGATCGAGATGGTGAAGTACAAAGCCTGGGTGTGGTCGAGATGCTCGTTGAACGAGACGGGGTTCGTGTGTGATAGCGCCAGATATGTGGTGGAGAAGAGGATCAGGAAGAGGGCGATGACCGCGCCGAGAGCTTCGATCGCGCGCAGCTCCGGCAGTGGGGCCCGCACGATCCGGCGGATCTGCCACGCCAGCACGCCGATGAGGAGCGCGCCGCCGGTCACCAGGCGGATGGCGGCGCCACCTTCGAGGTAGTCCTTGGCCGGCACCAGGTAATAGATTGCGCCGAGCAGCGTCCAGGTTGCAGCCACCGCCAGCGCGGTCCGCAGTACGGCCCGCCGCCAGCTGCGATGATCCAGGTCGGACAATCGCCGGGCTGTCACCGCGGGGCTCGATCCAGATCGCGTCGTCCGTAAACGATGGAACTGAGCACCCCGCTGTGCGGGTCCGCCATAGGCCAATTATGGGCCGAAGTCGGGTGTGAGAGCCAGCAGGCTCGGCACCCATATGCAACACCGACCGTGGCGCCTCGGGAGAACGCCCGATACCGCCCGGCATCGAAAAGCGAGACGGTGGAGGTATGAGAAAAACACTGTCTGCTGTCGAGATCGCCGCAAACGTCCGCGCTGGTCGCGTCCGCGCGGCGGACGTCGCGCGAGCCTCGCTGGACCGGATTGCCGAACTCGACGGAACGCTCAACGCCTTCCAGACCGTCCTTGCCGACCAGGCGATCGCGGACGCACAGGCCGTCGATGCGCATCCAGATCGAGCGAACCTGCCACTGGCCGGCGTGCCCGTCGCCGTGAAGGACAACTTCGCGGTTGCGGGTGCACCGCTGCGCAATGGCAGCGCGGCCACGAATGGTGCGCCCCGCACCACCGATGACCTCCTCGTTCAGCGCCTGCGGGAAGCGGGTGCGGTCATCGTCGGCACGACGCGCATGCCTGAACTCGCAGCGTGGGCGTTCACGAGTTCGACCGCCTTCGGCGTGACGAGAAACCCGCTCGATGAGCGACTCGACCCGGGTGGTTCGAGCGGCGGGTCCGCGGTAGCGGTGGCGTCGGGGATGGCGGCTCTCGCGTTGGGCACCGACGGCGGCGGCTCGATTCGGGTGCCGTCAGCCTTCTGCGGACTCACGGGACTCAAGCCCACGCGCGGCCGGTTGCCGTTGCCGGGCAAGGCCGACGAGCACTGGTTCGGGATGACCGTCTCGGGGCCCATCGCCTCGAACGCGACCGACGCGGCGCTCGCGCTTTCGGTGCTGGCCGCTGAGCCTGGCTTGGCGACGCTTCCCGCTCTGGGAAGACTCCGCATCGCGACGTCCACGCATGCGGTCACTCCGTTGGCACTGCCGGATTCCCCTCAACGACGAGCGGTCGAACTGGCCGCCAAGCAGTTCGTCGCCGCGGGCCACAGCGTTGATTCCAAGAAGCCCCCCTACCCGATGACACTCATCCAGCACTGGGCCCGGTTCTGGCTGGCGGGTATCGCGCAGGACGTCGACGACCTGGGACTAGACGTTTCGAAGCTCGAGTCGCGCACGGCGGAGATGGCGAAACAAGGGAGGAAAATCCTGCGCAAGGGCGGACCGAAACCGTCATCCGACACGTGGCGCGACCGCGCACTCGATTGGTTCAGAGACATCGACGTCTTGGTTCAGCCGGTGACGGCGAAAGGACCTGGACCTGCAGGTTCTCTCAACGGCGCGGGGTACTGGAAGACCTACTTGGCGTCCGCCCGCTCGATCGCCTACACGCAGGCCTGGAACCTCGCGGGCTTCCCAGCGGTCACCGCAATGGTGGGCGAGTCGAACGGTCTGCCGCTGGCTGTCCAGCTCGTGGGGAAGCCGGGTTCGGAGTCGATGTTGTTGGCCGCGGCGCACGAGATCGAGCAGACAAAGTCTTGACCGGTATACCCCATAGGGGTATACCGAGACCATGGACCACGAACACCATCACGAGATGTCGACTTCTGGGTGGCGGACCGCCATGAGCGCCACGCAACACTGTCTGACCGGTTGTGCGATCGGTGAGGTGCTGGGCATGGTGATCGGTACTGCGCTCGGTCTGCACGGTGCGATCACTGTCGTGCTGGCGATCGCCTTGGCATTCTTCTGCGGTTACCTGTTGACGATTCGCTCGGTGCTGCGGTCGGGCGCCGGGCTGGCCGCCGCACTGCGCATCGCGCTGGTCGCTGACACCGTTTCGATCACGGTCATGGAGATCGTCGACAACACGATCGTCGTGGGCATTCCAGGGGCGATGAACGCAGGCCTGACGAGCGCACTGTTCTGGGGCTCACTGGTGTTGTCGCTGGCGATCGCGTTCGTCGTGACGGTGCCGGTCAACAAGTGGATGATCGATCGCGGCCTCGGCCACGCGAAGGTGCACGCTATAGCGCACTGATCGTGGCGATTGCCTCGTGCAGCAGATCGGCGAAGCTCTGCGGATCAGGCATGCTGCTGTCCGCGGCGACGCTGACCGCCGTGACGTCACCCAGTCCGTTGACCTGGACCGTCAGGGAGACGCGTGGATTGACGATGGCTGCGGCACCGATGTAGCGAACGGCGTCGCCGCACAGCGTCAAAGTCGCCGGGCCGCGATGGTATGAGTTCACGTTCACGCTCGCGGATGGCTTTGTGGGACTTCGCTTCGCCGAGGCCTTCGCAGACAGCGCCAACAGGAATGGTGGCGTGGCCTCGAAGCCGTACCGCACGGCGATGACTTCTTCGCTTTCGCACATCACGAGTTGATTCCGCAGATCCGCCTTGATCTGCTCTGCACGCTCGTGTGGATCATCGATCGTCAGGTGGAGTCCGACGATCGCGCGCGCACCGGCGGTATTCGCGGCCGGGACCGGAAGCTTGACGCCGCGAAAGGATTTCGGCGCGACGGGGAGTACCGCGGTGATGCCTTCCACGGCTTCGCCTTGTTCGATCAGGTAACGCGACAAGGCGATGGATACTGCGACCAAGGTGGATTCGGTGACGCCGCCGACGGTCTTCAGCTGAGCTGTCGAAACCGGACGTATGTCGATGAAGTTCCGACCGGTCCCCAGCGTGTTGAGGGCGGGGCTTACTCGTGGCTCGGGGGCGTCATTCATCTGCCGGAGGCGCCGGCCGGCCGGGGTCGCCTTCGCTGCCGTGCGCAGATCGCGGGGGAGTCGGCGCAGTCCGTGCAGCGCGGCGCGGAATCCGACCTTGTCGCTGGGGTTGCCATGGCCGGGGATTCGCGCGAGCGCGTCGTCGTCGCCGAACAGTGCGCGCATCACCTGCGAGCTGCCGCCGCCGGCGGTGATGGCGTGGTTGGCCTGGTGCATCACGACCGTCGCGGTGCCCTTGATGTCGGGAGCGCCGGTCACGTTGCGGAACACCACGAGCCGCCAACCGGTCTGGTCGGCGTCGACGCCCTCGAGCGACAGTTCGGTGATCGCAGCGAGAACGTCGGTCCACGTGTTGGCGGGGTGTTCGAGAATCAGCCGTTCGACGGGCCGCTCGTCGCGAACCCAGTGCGGGTAGTCGAGGTTCAGTGGCACGGTCTGCGCCAGTTCGCGCAGGGTGGGAATGCGTTCGGCGCGCGCCGCGATGACGTCGCGGATCTGCTCGAACGACGGCGATCCGTTGGGGGAGTCGATGACTGCCACCGGCACGACGTCACCGGGATAATCCGGAATCTCACCAAAGAAGTGCAGTGCGTCAATCGCAGCCATCCGCATGTCGACAGCGTCCCATGTTCGGCGAGAACGTGCCGAGATGGGGGTCACGATGATTCGAATCACATGCGCCAACACAGGGCCGCGAACTCTCACCACCCTCGACTGGGACATGGAGGAAAGTGGCCGCATTCGATCCGCTCAATGCCCTTCCGTACGCGCACTGGTTTATTACCGCGTGGGAGTCCGCGGACTCCGGCGATCCCGACGAGCGTCCCGCGCTATCGTGTCCGGCGTCGTGGGACATGTGCTGACCGCGGTCAGCTTCGAAGTCGTACCGCGGTTGCGTTTGGTGCGGTATGCCTTAGTCATGGCGCCGTCAAAGGCTGCTTCCGGCAAACGATTTAGACCGGTGGTGGACCGGCTCCGGGCATGGTTGAAACACCCGGGGACGACGGTCGTGTTTCGGCGAGTGATCCTCCTGGTTGCGGTGTTCGAGATCGGTTACCTGTCGTTCCTCGCACTGAATACGCCACCTGATGACCGGACGCGCAACAATCGTTTTCGCGATGGGCTCTGGGATTGGGTCCGTTGGTTCGGAGAGCCGAATTCGCTCCCGAGCACGTTGGTGGTCGTCGCAACCATAGTGCTTGCCTGTGTACTGGCGTATCGAGCGCGTGCGGTCACCCGCGACAAAACAGTTCCGATAGTCGTCGTGGTCGGGTTGTTGGGCGTCTGCGCGGTTCTTGGCTTCAGTTCGTTTTTTCGATGTGGAAACAAGGCCACCTCAGTGTTCTCGCCCATTCTGTGGACGACGTGGCTCATGAAGGGCAACATCGACGATCGAACCTTCGAGAACGGTGCCCGGTGTCCCGCCGCGACGCCAGTGGCGCTTGATGTCGCCAGGTTTGCGGCAGTCGGAGCCCTCGCCGTCGCGGTTGTCAGCGCCGCGTTGATCACGATTCTGCAGGTGCAGGCCGACAAGTTCAGCGTTTTCTTCGCCAAGAGGCTGACCATCGTGATCGGTATCGACGATGACACCGAGTCGATCATCAGGCAGGTGGCAAGTTCGTTAGAAGGCCGCAGCAGACTCCTCCTCCTGACGTCGGTACCGGACCGTCCGTGTGTCAAGAAGGCCCGGGCCGCTGGAGCCCGTGTGATTGCGGCAGACCTGGACCTTCAAGACCTTCGGCGAATGCGGTGCTGGAAGAAGATTGAATCGCTGTACATCCTGTCGCCCGACCCGGCCGCGAACCTCGCGCGGCTAAGCGAATCACCCCCGTCGTCCGGGAGTTACAAAGGAAGCGCCGGTTACCGCTGGTCCTCCGGATCGATGACCCGTGGCAGGCGGAGGCGATTCGCACCGAACATCGTGGCCGCGATGATGACGACCAGTGGGCTGCCGATGTGATTGGCAAGTACGGCGTTACAGCACGGCGACTGGTCGACGACATCGTCGCCCTGGGCAATGTTGGTCGAGTCATTGTCTGTGGCATGTCGCCGCTCACGCTCGCGCTTTGCTCTGAATTCAGCCACCGACAGATCGAGCGCGAGTTTTGTTCTGCGCCGGATTCGCCACACCTTCCCCGCGTTGTCCTTGTGGGTAAAGGTGCCACGGAATTTCACGAGGATCATCGGCTACATCAGTTGCGCACCGGATCTGGGTCGGAGCCTCTTTCCATTGAGCCGGAGGACGAGCCGCCAAGTTTGCGTGTGTTGCATCGGGTTCTGGCGCCTGCGGACAACAGCATAAATACGAACGATGTTGTAGTTCTGGTCGACGACTTGGTTCGCCGGGACGCCACTTTGGGTACGCGGTTGGCAGCACGCCATCCACAGGTGACGATCTTTGCCTGGGATCCGTCCGTCGAAGTTGCGGAGCGCGCACCGGTCGTTGGTCGGCTGCACAGTTTCGCACTGACGTTGGAACTCCTGGGGGGAGTCGAACCCGACGTATGGAGTAGGGCTGCGCGACTGATTCATGAGCGGTACCGGATTGCGTATCCGGGCGATCAAGACAGCCGTAAGCCCTGGTCGCAGCTAGACAAGTTCTACAAAGGGTCGAATTACCGGCAGGTCAAGATGGCCCTCTGGATGGTCGAGGTGATGGGCGATCACACGCTCAGCGCGTTCGATGGAACGGTGCCGGGCATCAAACGGAGAAGCGGTGGCACGCCGATTGAACGACTCGCTGCTCTTGGCTTCGATGAACCCGCAGCGATGGAGATGGCAAAGGCTGAACACGAGGACTGGTGCCGGTATTACGAAGACGCTGACTGGTCGTTCGGAGTAGAGCGAGACGAGAAGGCGAAGAAGAACGAGAACCTTGTGCCGTGGAAAGAGGTTCTGGATAGCAGAAAGCGCCAGGACCGAGCTCTCGACAGCGTCGCCGGAACGCTTGAGGCTCTTCGTGACCTCGGGTATCGATCACGTCCACACGTTTGGTCGTGGTATCGAAATGTAGGAGAGGTTACAGCCGTGCGCCAAAAAGAAACGTGGACGTGGACGAGCGGGACGGGTGCACTGATGGAAGGCATGGCGGGTGACTGGGACGTCACCGATCCCGCAAGTGGCAGGCGATCAGCAGACGACGCTGCCTTTCATAAGAATTACCAGCAGATTGACGACAAGCGGTGGCGGGGAAACAGCGACGTTGAGGCGCGTCGGGCGCGAACAGGCGAGGCGATCAAGCTGCACTGCGGAATCGAACGTGCAGCCGAGGGGTCGTGGGTTATTCGGGGTGCTGACCGAGAACGGTGGATTGTGCCAGGCGATTTGTTCGAGTCGGCATTCATTGGCCCGATCGCCCCCGATGCCCGCAGGCGAGCAAGGAACGACGGTTCTCTGGGTCTGTAATCGTGAATTGAGACGTCGCCGCGACAGCCCGAACTCCCGATTTGGCGTGATTTCGGTTCGGCATTGCCCTGAAGTTCAACGCTGCATGATGGACGAGTGGGGTGCGTGGCGTTCGACCGAACGACGTCTCTGCGATTGACTTTCGATCGACAGACCGTGGACATGCGGATCCCCCAGATATCTGGCTGCCTCTAATGACCCAACCCGTCGCATGTCCTTCCTGTGGGTCGGAGCGGATCCGGTTTCGCAACCACCGCGGGGATTGGTTCTGCGACGACTGCGACCAACGGTGGGTGGTCGGGCCAGACGTTGGTACGCAGCCTCTGGTGTTCCTCAGCTATGCCCGCCGCGATGCGAGCGACTTGGCGACCCGCCTCGCTGCCGATCTGGAACGACATGGCTACCGAATCTGGCTCGATCGGCCAAAGATTGTCGCCGGTAGCGACTGGGAGGTGAAGATCCGCGACGGCTTGCGAAGCTCTCAACTGGTGGTCGCAGTGCTGACCCCTTCAGCGGTGCGGACGACTAACAACCCGGTGGCCGATGCGGCGGGCGACAGCGTCTGCCTTGATGAGATCAGCTTTGCGCGGTTCGCTGAACCGCCCACCGCGATTGTTCCGGTGATGGCCGAGATGTGCGAGCCGCCGTTCAGTATCTTCCGGCTCGACTATGTCGACATGTGCCGGTGGCGTGACTCGCAGGAGCACTACGAAGGCGGTCTCAGGCGGCTCCTTCGTGGTATCGCCGACGCGCTCGCTGGCAAGGTCGCATATCGCACCGACGTCACCAACTTGAAGCCGTGGGACTTCGCGGCGTTCCTTTACGAGAAACACCGAGACTTCTGTGGCCGGGAATGGCTGTTAACCGAGATCGAGTTGTGGCTCAGGACGAGCCGTGAGCCCGCGCTATTGGTTGCCGGTGACCCGGGTGTGGGAAAGTCTGCACTGGTCGCAGAACTGGTTCATCGAAATCCGGGTGGTCGAGTACTCGCCTACCACTGCTGTCAGGCCGACGTGCGGGCAACATTGGAGACGGCTGGATTCGTCCGAAGCATCGCCGCGATGATCGCAAGCCAGCTACCCGAATACGCGGCATTTCTCACCGAGTTGGCCGTCCGGTCGGCGCTGGACTGGGACTCATGCCGTGCGGATCCCGTTGGCTCGTTCGACATCGGTGTGGTCGCGCCACTGCAAAGACTTCGCGCGCCCGACGGGAAAGTGCGTTTCTTGCTAGTGGACGCACTGGACGAAGCCTTGCCGTTTGGAGTGCAAAGTGCAGGCGGAACCATCGTGGACTTGCTGGCGACGTTTGTCGAGCGTCTGCCGCCGTGGTTACGACTTGTCGCGACGACGCGAAATGAGCCGGGAGTGATCCAGCGGATGTCGGGTCTCCGCGCTTACCGGCTGGACGTCTCGGATCGGCGGAACGTCGCCGACATCCGGAAGTTTCTGCGGCAGCAGTTCCATACGCCCAATCTCAGCCAGTGGGCGGCTATGGAGGGACTCTCGGTCGACGACTGTATCGACGAAATAGCACCACACTGCGGTGGAAATTTCCTCTACGCACGGCAGCTGTGCGATGGATTGGTCCGCGGCTTGATGAACTATGCCGAACTCGGCACCCGCCCGCCCGGTCTGAATTCATATTATCTACGTTTCTTCCAACGCCAATTCCCGGATTCGCGCTCGTTCGAGGAATTTCGTCCGACGCTTGAGGTGCTGGTCGCAGCAGACCAACCGATTGCCCGCGAAATACTCGATGCGGCGGCGGGCGCCGACGGGGAGCGACACGTCGCAACGGCATTGCGGGCAATCGGCGAATTCGTTGTTTGGGACGCCACCGCGGTGACACCTGGATTTCGGCTGTACCACAAGTCGCTGTCGGACTGGCTGGCAGATCCTGCACGCTGCGGGGATCGCTTCTGGGTAGATGCGGCCAAGGGCAGATCGAGGCTGGCGCAGCAGTTACTCGAACGGCGGGCAACGCCGTCGCTGGCTGCGGAGGCCGAACCCGGTCGAATACTGCAATTGCTGGCCGGGGCTGGAGATTGGAACCAATTCTATGATTTGGTTCGAACCTTTGAATTCATTCAGCCGATCGATTCTTCCCAGTGGGCCTCGCTCTACCCGGTTCTCATTCAGAACGCGATTCCTGCGGAGCGATATCGGCTGCAGCGACTACCGAGCGAACTCGTCGCCGTCGGGCAGACGTTGTCCGACGTCCAATGGAAGGTTTTTATGTACTACCGTGCCCATTCTGCGATCGTGGGGGCGATGCGGTCCGATTCCGCGACGGCGCCCTGGCTGATCGACTTCTTGGCCGAAGTTGGATGGATGGCGAAGATGCTTGCGCACCCGATTGTTCAGCACTTTAGCGAACGCTCTTCGTACGCCTTTCATATCCAGTCGCTCTGGGATGAAGCGATTCAGCTCCTCGACAACGCGCAGGTCGCCGTGCCCCTGCCCGTCCGGGAGTACAACAGAGTCATGCAGTCGGCCTTCTGATTTTCGCTACGGTGACCTGCGCCACTCCCCAAAAACAATCAAGCGTGCTTGATTTTGTTTCCGAACGCTGGTTTGCTGTGTCGCATGGCTGAGCTCGTAGATGTGCTCGCGGATCTCGCGGCTGAAGGCGCGGATCTCGAGAAGATGGTGACGGGACTGGACTCGACCGGTTGGCAGACGCCGACTCCGGCCGCGGGCTGGACGATCGCGCACCAGATTGGCCACTTGGCCTGGACGGATGACATCGCCTACGTATCGGCGACCGACCCCGAGCTGTTCATGCAAAGGCTGCAGGAGGCGATCGCCGCCGGAGACATCGACAAGTACGTCGACAACGAGGCAACGGCGTGGGCCGCCAAGCCGGACCTGCTGCAGGTCTGGCAGGACGGCCGCGACAAGCTCGTCGAGGCCCTCAAGAACGTCCCGGCTGGGACGAAGCTCACGTGGTTCGGTCCGCCGATGAGCGCGATGTCGATGGCGACCGCTCGAATGATGGAGACCTGGGCGCACGGTCAGGACGTCTTCGACGCACTCGGCATCACGCGCGAGCCGACCGACCGGCTCAAGCACGTCACGCACCTCGCGGTCCGGACACGCAACTTCGCGTACCTGGTTCGCGGCGAGACTGCGCCCGCTGCAGAGTTCCGCATCGAGCTCGCGGCGCCGAGCGGTGAGGTGTGGTCGTGGGGTCCGGAAGATTCCGCCGACAAGCTGACTGGCTCCGCACTCGACTTCTGCCTCCTGGCCACGCAGCGCCGCCACCGCCTCGACACCGATCTCGTCGCGAGCACGGATGCGGTCGAACACTGGCTCTCCATTGCACAGGTTTTCGCTGGCCCGCCCGGTGAGGGTCGTCAGCCCGGACAGTTCTCGTAGGGAGACAGATGCTTTCGAACAATCCTGACGTCATCCGGATCGGAAACTGTTCCGGTTTCTACGGTGACCGCATCTCTGCCATGAAGGAGATGCTCGAGGGCGGCGAACTCGACGTCCTCACCGGTGACTACCTCGCCGAGCTGACGATGCTCATCCTCGGCAAGGACCGTATGCGCGACCCATCGCTCGGGTACGCCAAGACGTTCCTCACGCAGGTCGAGCAGTGCCTCGGTCTCGCGCTCGAGAAGAATGTGCAGATCGTCGCCAACGCCGGTGGCCTCAACACCGCGGGCCTCGCGGCAAAGCTGCAGGAAGTGGCCGACAAGCTCGGACTCGCACCCAAGATCGCGTACGTCGAGGGTGACAACATCATCGACAAGGCCGCCGACCTCGGTTTCGCCGGATCGTTGACCGCCAACGCGTACCTCGGCGGTTGGGGCATCGTCGAGTGCCTCAACGCGGGTGCGGACATCGTCGTGACTGGTCGCGTCACCGACGCGGCTGTCATCGTCGGGCCCGCCGCCGCGCACTTCGGCTGGAGCCGCACCGACTACGACGCCCTCGCGGGTGCCGTCGTCGCCGGCCACATCATCGAATGCGGCACGCAGGCGACCGGTGGAAACTACTCGTTCTTCACCGAGATCAACGGCGGCATGATCGGCCGCCCCGGATTTCCGTACGCCGACATCCGCCGCGACGGATCGTTCGTCATCGGTAAGCACGAAGGAACGGGCGGCGCGGTCACGGTCGATACCGTGAAGTCGCAGCTGATGTACGAAATCCAGGGCACGCGCTACGCGAACCCGGACGTCACGACGCGTCTCGACAGCTTCACGGTGAGCCAAGAAGGTGAAGACCGCGTTCTGGTCGAGGGCGTCAAGGGTGAGGCTCCGCCGCCGCAACTCAAGGTTTCGCTCAACTCGTTCGGTGGGTTCCGCAACGAGATGACCCTCATCCTCACCGGCCTCGACATTGAGAAGAAGGCCGAACTCGCAATCAGTCAGTTCCGCGAATGGCTGCCGGTGCAGCCGGCGGAATTGTCGACCGAGGTCATCCGGCTGGACCGTCCGAACGCCGAGACCGAGGAGCAGGGTTCCGCGCTCCTGCGCCTGGTCGCCCGTGACCCGGACCCGAACAAGATCGGCAAGCCGTTCTCCGCCGTCGCCGTCGAACTCGCGCTCGCCAGCTACCCGGGCTGCACGTTCACCGCGCCGCCCGGGAACGCCTCGCCGTACGGCTTCTTCACCCCGGGTTATGTCGACCGCGACAAGGTTTCGCACATTGCCGTGCTGCCGGACGGAACGCGCGTCGACGTCGCGAACGTCCAGGACACACAGCCGCTCGAGGATGTCGCTGAGCCGGCACTCCCGCAGTTTTCGTACGAAGGTGCCACCAAGACCGTGCCGCTCGGCACGATCGCGTTGGCTCGCTCGGGCGACAAGGGCGGCAACGCCAACATCGGCGTGTGGGTCCGCACCGACGCGCAGTGGGCCTGGCTCGCGAATGAGCTGACCACCGACAAGCTTCGGGAGCTGCTCCCAGAAGCCAAGTCGCTCAACATCACTCGCACGGTTCTCCCGAACCTGCGAGCGCTCAACTTCGTCATCGAGGGCATTCTCGGCAAGGGCGTTGCCGAGCAGGTCCGGTTCGACCCGCAGGCCAAGGGCCTTGGTGAGTGGCTGCGGTCCCGTCATATCGAGATTCCGGAAGGACTCCTCAAGTGATCAACCCACCTGTTTGGGAGAACAAGGAACTCCGTGCCACGGCACGCGGTTTCGCCGAGCGCGAGATCATGCCCTATATCGACCAGTGGGAGGCCGACGGCCTGCTCCCTCGTGCTCTGCACAAGAAGGCTGGCGAACTGGGCTTACTCGGCATTTCGAAGCCGGAAGCCGTGGGTGGTTCGGGCGGCTCGATGATCGAGGACACGATCATGAGCGAGGAACTCGGCTACGCCGGCGCGCCTGGTGGTCTCTGGGCGTCGCTGTTCACGTGTGCGATCGCGTGCCCGCACATCATCGCTTCGGGCGACCAGCGTCTGATCGACAAGTACGTCAAGCCGACCTTCAATGGCGACATGATCGGTTCGCTCGCGATCACCGAGCCGGGTGGCGGTTCCGACGTCAACAACCTCCGCACAACGGCCAAGCGCGAAGGCGACCACTACATCATCAATGGCTCGAAGACGTTCATCACGTCTGGTGTGCGCGCCGACTACGTGACGACTGCTGTGCGCACCGGCGGTCCTGGTGCGGGCGGAATCTCGCTCATCGTCGTCGACAAAGACACGCCCGGATTCACCGTGTCCCGCAAGCTCGACAAGATGGGCTGGCTGTGCAGCGACACCGCCGAGCTGTCGTACGTCGACGTCAAGGTTCCGGTCGAGAACCTCGTGGGTCCGGAGAACTCAGGATTCGCCGCCATCGCCGGCGCGTTCGTGTCCGAGCGCATTGGACTCGCAGTGCTGGCTTACTCGACCGCCCAGCGCGCACTCGACCTCACCGTCGAGTGGTGCCGCAACCGCGAGACCTTCGGTAAGCCGCTCATCAAGCGTCAGCACGTGCAGATGAAGCTCGCCGACATGCAGCGCAAGATCGACGTCGCCCGGGTTTACACGCGTGCGATCGTCGAGCGGGCGGAAGCGGGCGAGGCGAACCTTCTCGCCGAGGTGTGCTTCGCGAAGAACACCGCCGTCGAGAACGGTGCGTGGGTCGTCAACGAAGCCGTTCAGCTCCACGGCGGTATGGGCTACATGCGCGAGTCCGAAGTCGAGCGCATCTACCGCGACTTCCGCATCATCGGCATCGGTGGCGGCACCGACGAGATCATGACCATGTTGGCTTCGAAGCTCCTGGGGTACGCGTGACCACTCTGAAGACCGCGCTGGACAAGAACAGCGCTGATTACATCGCCAATACGGAGTCGATGAACGAGAAGTTGGCTGCTCTCGACGTCGAGTACCAGAAGAACATCGCCGGTGGCGGTCCGAAGTACGTCGAGCGTCAGCACAAGCGGGGCAAGATGACCGCTCGCGAGCGCATCGAACTCCTCATCGACGAGGACACCCCGTTCCTCGAACTCCTTCCGCTTGCGGGTTGGGGCAGCGAATACCACGTCGGTGGCTCGATCATCGCTGGCATCGGCATCGTCGAGGGCGTCGAGTGCATGGTCATCGCACCCGATTCGACGGTCAAGGGCGGCGCCATGAACGGCTTCTCGCTCAAGAAGTCGCTCCGGATCAACGACATCATCCGCGAGAACCCGATGCCGGTCATCTCGCTCACCGAGTCGGGTGGCGCCGACCTGCCGTCGCAGAAGGACGTGTTCGTGCCGGGTGGTGCGATGTTCCGCGACATCACGCAGGCCTCGGCCAACAAGATCCCGACGATCTCGCTCGTGTTCGGAAACTCCACCGCGGGTGGTGCCTACATCCCGGGCATGTCCGACTACGTCGTCATGGTCAAGGGCGGCGCGAAGGTGTTCCTTGCCGGCCCGCCGTTGGTCAAGATGGCCACGGGTGAAGAGACCGACGACGAGACCCTCGGTGGTGCCGAGATGCACGCCAAGATCTCGGGTCTCGCCGACTACCTCGCGCAGGACGAGCAGGACGCGATCCGCATCGGTCGCAACATCGTCAAGCGCCTGAACTGGCGGAAGAAGGGTCCGGAGCCGCGCGCCGAGGTCATCGAGCCGCTGTACGACCAGGAAGAACTGCTCGGCATCGTCCCGGGCGATCTCAAGATCCCCTTTGACCCGCGCGAGGTCATCGCCCGCGTCGTCGACGGTTCGGACTTCGACGAGTTCAAGCCGCTCTACGGTTCGGCGCTCGCGACCGGTTGGGCCGAGATCCACGGCTACAAGGTCGGCATTCTCGCGAACACCCGCGGCGTGCTGATGAGCGAGGAGTCGCAGAAGGCGACCCAGTTCATCCAGCTGTGCAATCAGATCGACACTC
This sequence comes from Smaragdicoccus niigatensis DSM 44881 = NBRC 103563, assembly GCF_000380645.1. Taxonomy (GTDB): domain Bacteria; phylum Actinomycetota; class Actinomycetes; order Mycobacteriales; family Mycobacteriaceae; genus Smaragdicoccus; species Smaragdicoccus niigatensis. Next base: position 780,738 of record NZ_AQXZ01000018.1, on the reverse strand, counting down.
CGCTGATCTTCCTGCACAACACCACCGGCTACATGGTCGGTAAGGAATATGAGCAGAAGGGCATCATCAAGCACGGAGCCCAGATGATCAACGCGGTCGCCAACTCGAAGGTCCCGGCGATCTCGGTGCTCATGGGTGCCTCCTACGGTGCGGGTCACTACGGCATGTGCGGCCGCGCGTTCAACCCGCGGTTCGTGTTTGCGTGGCCGTCTTCGAAGTGCGCGGTCATGGGTGCGGCCCAGCTCGCTGGTGTCGTCAAGATCGTCGCGCGCCAGGCACACGAGGGCCGGGGCAATGTGTGGGACGACCAGGCTGAGGCCTTTGCCTCGATGATCGCGAAGCAGACCGAGGACACCATCGAAAAGGAGTCGACCCCGATGTTCATGTCGGGTCGCCTCATGGACGACGGCATCATCGACCCGCGCGACACCCGCACCGTGCTCGGCATGGCGCTGTCCGCAATCCACGTCAACCCAATCGAGGGCACCGATCGCTTCGGTGTCTTCCGGATGTGAGGCTCTCGTGATTACTTCTGTCCTCGTCGCCAACCGCGGCGAAATTGCACGTCGAGTCTTCGCCACCTGTCGTCGACTCGGTCTTGGCACGGTCGCTGTGTACTCGGACGCCGACGCTCAGGCTCCGTTCGTTTCCGAAGCCGACGCCGCGGTGCGTTTGCCCGGTAACACCCCGGGCGAAACCTACCTGCGCGGTGATCTCATCATCGCTGCAGCTCAGGCTGCCGGCGCCGACGCCATCCACCCCGGGTACGGGTTCCTGTCCGAGAACGCAGAGTTCGCCAAGGCAGTCATCGACGCGGGGCTGACGTGGATCGGCCCGCCGGTCAAGTCCATCGAGCAGATGGGTTCGAAGATCGAGTCGAAGAAGATGATGGACGCCGCCGGCGTTCCCGTCCTCAAGGAACTCTCGCCCGAGGAAGTCACCGAGGACATGCTCCCGGTGCTCGTTAAGGCGTCTGCCGGTGGTGGCGGTCGCGGTATGCGCGTTGTCCGCTCGCTCGATGCGTTGGCGGGCGAGGTCGCGGGCGCATCGCGCGAGGCCGGATCGGCATTCGGTGACGCGACGGTCTTCGTCGAGCGCTACATCGAGACCGGCCGTCACATCGAGGTCCAGGTCATGGCGGACCAGCACGGCACCGTGTGGGCCGTCGGCGAGCGTGAGTGCTCGATTCAGCGCCGGCACCAGAAGGTTGTCGAAGAGGCACCGTCGCCGCTTGTCGAGAAGATCTCGGGCATGCGGGCCGAGCTGTTCAAGGCCGCCAAGCTCGCGACCGAGGCGATCGGTTACGAGGGCGCGGGCACGGTCGAGTTCCTGGCGGACGAGAAGGGCAACTTCTTCTTCCTCGAGATGAACACGCGTCTGCAGGTCGAGCATCCGGTCACCGAAATGACCACGGGTCTCGATCTCGTTCGTACTCAGATCCAGGTCGCCAACGGCGACGAGCTCCCGGCCGAGCCGCCGGCGCTGCGCGGTCACTCGATCGAGGTCCGTCTGTACGCCGAAGACCCGATGCACGATTGGCAGCCGCAGTCGGGCACCGTGCACAAGATCGAGATCCCCGGCACGATCACCGAGTTCGATCTGTTCGACCGTCCGGGCGTGCGCCTGGACACCGGTATCGAAGACGGTTCGGTCGTCGGCGTGCACTACGACCCGATGCTGTCGAAGGTCATCTCGTACGGCGAGACGCGGCGTGAAGCCGCGACCATCCTGGCCAACGCGTTGTCGCGCAGCAAGATTCACGGCCTCATCACCAACCGCGACCTGCTCGTGCGCGTCCTTCGGCATGAGGCGTTCCTCGCGGGGGACACCGACACGGCGTTCTTCAACACACACGGTCTCGACTCGTTGTCGGCGCCTCTGGTCGATGCGGCACAGGAGAAGCTGTCGATTGTCGCGGCTGCTCTGGCCGAGTCGGCGGCGAACCGTGCGGCCTCGAAGTTCGGCGGACGTTTCCCGAACGGCTGGCGAAACCTCCAGTCGCTTCCGCAGGTCAAGAAGTACGACAGCCGCCACACCGGCGAGCACGTGGTCAAGTACAACTTCGACCGCAACGGGAAGATCAGCGTCGAGGGTTTCGAGGGGCTGGAACTGATCTCGCTGTCGCCGTCTCACGTCGTTCTCAATGTGGGCGGCGTGGCCCGGATGTTCGATGTGGCCCGCTACGGTGACGTCGTCTGCGTTGATTCGCCGTTCGGTCCGGTGACTGTCCGTCGTGTCCCGCGCTACGAGGATCCGGCCGACCATGTCGCCGAGGGCTCGCTCCTCGCGCCGATGCCGGGTTCGGTCATTCGCCTCGGTGCTGCTGTCGGTGACACCGTCAAGGCCGGGCAGGCGATCCTCTGGTTGGAGGCCATGAAGATGGAACACACGATCTCGACGCCGACCGCAGGTGTGCTGACCGAGCTCAACGTCGCGGTCGGCCAGCAGGTCGAGGTCGGTGCCGTGCTTGCCGTCGTGGAGGTACCTGAGGCGGAGTAGCTCCGCCTTTCGTTACCGAGCTGGGTTGCGGCCGGGATTGTGACGTAGCTAACACTGCCTACGCTGATCTTGGTGAGGCATCGTCGCCGTGCCACTGCCGGGATCAGGTTCGCCCTGATCCCGGCAGTCGCGTGCGCGGCGGTGATCGGTCTGGTGATCGAGGCTCCGACAACCGGGTCGCTACCCGGGATCTTCGCGGTCGCTGCCGAGGACGATGCTGCTGGTTTGTACAACCAGGCCCAGCAGAAATTCACCAACCGAGAAGCGGCCGGCGGACTGGCGGCGTTGCAGCAGATGCTCGCGCTGACCCCAAATAACGCGGATGCGCTTGCGCTGCAAGCGATCTGGTCCGAGCAACTGGACGACACCGGTACCCGCGATGCCGCTCTCAGTCGCCTCGCGCAGGTGGATTCGGCGAAGGCTCAGACCGCGCGGAACGTCATCGACGGCGTGAACTTCGCCGCGGCGATCGTGCCCTCGACGCAACCGGTTCCCGCTGACTCGTCGATGGCGATCGTCATCCTCGGATTCGGCCTGCTCGACGACGGATCGATGCGTCCCGAACTCGTCAGCCGGTTGAGTACTGGCCTGTTGCAGGCGAATACGGTTCCCGATATTCCCATCGTCGTCACGGGTGGAAACCCGAAGCGAGGCATTTCCGAGGGTGCCGCGATGCAGAAGTGGCTCCTCGACCAGGGCGTACCCGAATCTCGAATTCTCGTCGAGGACAAGGCTCCGTCGACGGTCGGCAATGCGCAGAACTCGACAGCACTTCTTCAACAGCGGGGCATTTCCAAGGTCGTGCTGGTGACGTCGCCGAATCACATTCGGCGTGCGGCCGCGGATTTCGCGGGCGCTGGAACGAAGGTGGTAGGCACAGTCACGACCGACACCGACCTGGCTGCGAGCCTCACTCCGTACACGCGAGAGCAGCAGGCCGGAATTCGACTCGAGGCGACCCGTGCGGCCGCCTTCCCCGTGACGAAGACTGCGGAACAGGTCGTGGAAGCCGCACCAGAATTGCCGACACCCGATGCGGTCAATGCGGCGCCGACCCCCGGTTCGAAGGAGACGACGACGGAAACTGTGCCAGAGAGCAGTCCGGGTCTCCTCGATGATTTGATCGCGACCGGTTCATTGCGCTAACCATCCAGACCGCGGACTTCACACTCGGAAAGTGCGGTTTGTGCGTTTCCTGAGGTCAAAAGGCATTCGCTGTGACGTTGACCTCGCCGAGGCCCAATAAGTCGTGGATTGCTTTGATGCGAAGCGTTTTCCCTGACTAGCATTCAGATTGATCGACGGCGGAACGCCCTTAGCGCTGGAGTCTGGATTGCCTAGTCAAGAGCTGGATAGTTGGAATACACGCGAAGCCATCGCGGAGTCGATGATCCCGATAATCGGGTCGTTGTACCGCGAAAAAGGCGTGACGATTTTGCTGCACAGCCGGTCGTTGGTGAACAAATCAGTGATCAGCATTCTGCAGACGCACCGGTTTACGCGCCAGATCACCGACGAGGTGTCGGTGAACGACTCGTTCCCGTTCCTTCAGGCGCTCACCGAGTTGGACCTGTGCAGCGCGAAGATCGACCTGGGCCGCTTGGTTCTGGCGTACAACGCCGACAACCGTGGACTGTCGATTCCGGAGTTCACCGCACAAGCACTCGCGGACGTGACCGGTGAGAACAAGCCCGCCACGCAGGCCCCGCGTGACGTGGTTTTGTACGGCTTCGGTCGCATCGGACGCCTCGTGACGCGCCTGCTCATCGAGAAGGCGGGCTCGGGGAACGGGCTGAACATCCGCGCGGTCGTGGTCCGCAAGGGCGGCGACGGTGACCTCGCCAAGCGCGCCTCGCTGCTTCGACGCGACTCGGTGCACGGCCACTTCAAGGGCTCGATCACGGTCGACAACGAGGCCAGCACGATCACCGCCAACGGCAACGTGATCAAGTTCATCTACAGCAACTCGCCGGCTGAGATCGACTACACCGAGTACGGGATCAACGACGCGATTCTCATCGACAACACCGGTAAGTGGCGCGACCGCGCCGGCCTCTCGGAGCACCTGCGCCCCGGCATCTCGAAGGTTCTGCTGACGGCACCGGGTAAGGGTGACGTCCCGAACATCGTGCACGGCGTCAACCACCTCGACCAGGACGTCACGCAGCAGATCTTCTCGTGCGCTTCGTGCACGACGAACGCGATCGTCCCGCCGCTCAAGGCGATGGACGACGGGTTCGGCATCATCCGCGGTCACGTCGAGACGGTGCACTCGTTCACCAACGACCAGAACTTGCTGGACAACTATCACAAGGCCGACCGTCGTGGTCGTGCTGCACCGTTCAACCTGGTCCTGACCGAGACCGGTGCCGCATCAGCCGTGGCGAAGGCGCTGCCAGACTTCAAGGCCAAGATCACCGGTAACTCGGTGCGCGTGCCCACGCCGGACGTGTCGATCGCGATCCTGAGCCTCACGCTCAAGCGCGAGACCACCCGCGAAGAAGTTCTGGATTACCTGCGCAAGGCGTCGCTGTTCGGGCCGCTGAGCCGCAACCTCGACTACACCGCGGCAAGCGATGCAGTTTCGAGCGACTTCATCGGTTCGCGTGCGGCCTCGATCATCGACGCCAACGCGGCGATCGTCGACGGCGACCAAGCGATCCTCTACTGCTGGTACGACAACGAGTTCGGTTACTCGTGCCAGGTCGTGCGGACGGTCCAGTTCATCTCCGGCATCGAGTACCCGACGTACCCGAAGGTCGCGGAGTAGACCGGTACAGCTGACGAGGGGCCTCACCGTTTGCGGTGAGGCCCCTCGTCCGTTCGGCAGGTCCGTGGATATCCATCCCGGGCCTAATGTCTCCCATTTCGGGCCTTGTACGAAAGTGGACTTTTGTACAAGCCGCCGTGCGGGAGACTCTTTCCCCGGAAGGTCAGCTCTCCGGAACCGGATGTTTCGGCAGCTTCCGAACCCGCGGTCGCCGTTTCGGTCGGGCCGGGATCATCGACCGCATCTCCTCGAGCTTGCCGAAGCACAGCATGCGGTCCTCGGCTTCGAGGACCTGGGACACCTTGGGATTCGGCATCACCTTGATGCCCCGATGCAGCGTCAGCACGAGGATGTCGCGCTCCAGAAGTCCGGACTCACCGATCGTCGTACCGACGAGTTTGGCATCGCTGTGCACGACGAGCTCGGCGACGCCGTACCCCGTCGACACCGAAAGCCGTTCGCGCACATCGATTTGCGGGAAGGCGACCTGATTGTCGATGTAGTCGACGATGGCCCCGGCGACGTCGAGCTTGGTGGCCGTCTCGATGCCCTCGAGGCCAGGGGAGGAGTTGACCTCCATGACCAGCGGGCCGTGGTTGCCTTCGAGCATGTCGACGCCGGCGACCTTGAGTCCCATGATCTGCGCGGCGCGAACGGCCGTCCGCTCGTACGCCTCATCGAGTCTGACCGCTTCGACGCTGCCGCCGCGGTGCACGTTCGAGCGGAACTCGTCGCCCTTTGCCGTGCGGCGCATCGCCGCGACTACTCGATCACCGACGACGAGCGCGCGGATGTCGCGACCCTTCGACTCCTTGACGAACCGCTGAATCAGCACGTTCTGCCGGGTCGACTGCAGTGTCTCGATGATCGCCTCGGCGACCTTGAGTGACGGCGCGAGGATGACGCCGATACCCTGCGTCCCCTCGAGCAGCTTGATGACGACCGGAGCCCCACCGACCCGCTCGATTGCGGGGATCACGTCGGCGCGGTCGCGCACGAACGTCGTGGCGGGCATGCCGATGTTGTGCCGAGACAGGATCTGGAAGCAACGCAGCTTGTCGCGCGAGTTTCCGATTCCGTTCGCCGTGTTCGGGGTGTAGACGTCCATCTGCTCGAACTGGCGCACCACAGCCGTGCCGAAGTAGGTGATCGAGTTGCCGATCCGCGGCAGGATCGCGTCGTAGTCGGACAGCTGACGACCGCGATACTGCAGGTCAGGCAGGTCGCTCGAGAGGTCAATGCCGAATCGGAGCGTATCGAGGACCTTGACGTTATGCCCTCGGTCGAGGGCTGCAGCACGAAGCCGCTTCGTGCTGTAGGAACCGGGCGCGCGGGAAAGAATCGCGAGCTTCACTGGAGTGCTCTAGCTACTTTCTATGCTGAGGCGTATGGGACTCCATTCAACCTCCGTTGCCGGATGGCGCGAATGGGTGAGCTTGCCGGACGCGGACGTCCGTTGGATCAAGGCGAAGCTCGATTCTGGGGCCCGCACGTCGTCTCTCCATGCTTTCGACATCGAGGAGTTCGAGCGTGACGGCCAGCGTTGGGTGCGGTTCAGTGTGCACCCTTGGCAGCGATCCGCACTGGACTCGCGTGAGCACGAGCTTCCCGTGCACGATATCCGTCCGGTCCGGAGTTCATCCGGGCACACAGAGACACGGTACGTCGTCGTGATGGACATCGCCCTTCTCGATCGGCGCGTGACGGCAGAAGTCACATTAGCGCGCCGCGACGAGATGGGTTTTCGCATGTTGATCGGCCGACAGGCCCTGCGCCAGGGATTCCTGGTGGACTCTGGAAAGTCGTATGTCGGGGGTCGGCCGAAGCGAGTGGTGCGACGGAAGAACCGGGGGGTGTGATGCGGCGGGAATCGTTCCCGATCGGCGGTGTGCGAGTTCGTCCGGGTAAGGCGAAGAACGTCGAATTGCCGATCACCCGCCTGATCACGGGCCAGGATGCATCGCTGCCGGTGCGCGTCGTGCACGGGCGGGAGGACGGGCCGGCGGTGTGGCTCGACGCTGCGATCCATGGCGACGAGATCAATGGAATCGAGGTCATCTCGCAGGTTCTCGCGGGGCTGGACGCGCGGACTCTGCGCGGAACGGTGGTCGCTGTCCCGGTCGTGAACGTGCTCGGCTTCATGATCGGCAGCCGGTACCTGCCGGATCGGCGGGACCTCAATCGGTCGTTCCCCGGATCGGCTCGCGGATCGACCGCCGCACGCATTGCACACCTCTTGATCGAGGAGGTCGTCTCGAAGTGCGAGGTCGGCATCGACCTCCACACCGGATCGGATCGCCGCACGAACCTGCCCCAGATCCGCGGTGATCTGTCCGACCCCCGCACGCGCGAACTCGCGGAAGCCTTCGGTGCGCCAGTCATGCTCGATGCGAAACTTCGCTCCGGCTCACTGCGTGCGGAGGCACGAAAGCGCGGGGCGACGGTGCTGCTGTACGAGGCGGGCGAGGCCGGCCGATTCGACCACTGGGCGATCGATGCCGGGGTGGTGGGCGTCCGCCGTGTTCTCGCCAAACTGGGCATGATCGACGAGGACACCGTCGAGCCCGGAGCCTTGCCGGCAATGTGCACGAACAGTGGCTGGGTGCGCGCGCGACGGACCGGTTTGCTCGCCCTGGACGTCGAATTGGGGGACCTCGTCACCGAGGGTCAGCGCATCGGCGGCCTGTCCGACACGTTCGGACGACGCGTGCGACTGGTGCACGCCGACCGGTCCGGAGTGGTGATCGGCCTGACTCGGCAACCGTCGGTCAATTCCGGAGATGCGCTTGTCCACATCGCTTCGGTACTGGACTGAGCTCACAGCCGTTAACCTCTTTCTGTGACCACCTCAGGCAACGGCGATCATTCCGAAATCCACGGATTCCGGATCGACCCGGTTCTCGCGCGTAGCTGGCTGCTCGTCAACGGAGCGCAGCCGCATCGATTCGATCGCGCGGCGAAGTCCCGTGCAGACATCGTCGTTCTCGACATCGAGGACGCCGTCGCGCCCAGCGGCAAAGCCGAAGCGCGTGCAAACGTGTGCGACTGGCTGTCCGCCGGCAACGACGGCTGGGTGCGCGTCAACGGTTTCGGCACCGAGTGGTGGGCGGGCGACCTCGAGGCGCTGGCGAAGGTCCCGGTCAGCGGCATCATGCTCGCGATGGTCGAGTCGGTCGACCACATCGTCGAGACCGCCAAGCGCCTGCCCGGCGTCAAGATCGTGGCGCTCGTCGAGACCGCGCGCGGCATGGAGCGCATCAGCGAGATCGCTTCGGCGAAAGGCACTTTCCGCCTCGCCTTCGGTATCGGTGACTTCCGCCGCGACACCGGTTTCGGCGGCGACCCGATGACACTGGCCTACGCGCGCTCGCGCTTCACGATCGCCTCAACCGCCGCCGGGCTCCCGCCGGCCATCGACGGCCCCACGGTCGGGTCGTCGGGCCTGTTGCTGTCCGAGGCGACCGCGGTGTCCGGGGAGTTCGGCATGACCGGAAAGATCTGCCTGTCGCCGGACCAGTGCCACCCGGTCAACGAGGGTCTGTCTCCGTCGAAGGACGAGATCGCCTGGGCGGTCGAGTTCCTCGCCGAGTTCGATCGCGACGGTGGAACCATCCGCAACGGTTCGGACCTGCCTCGTATCGCGCGTGCGAACAAGATCCTCGATCTCGCGCGCTCCTACGACCTGCCGATCGAGTACGAGGACGAGACGATCGAGCGCGACCACACCGCCGCGCCGTCGGACACGTACCACTACTAGAAACTCCAGGCCTCACGGAACATCTCCGTGACGTCCTCGAGCGGCAGCCTCGAAAACTGCTCGACCTCGTAGCTGCGCGCGCTCACCAGAGCCTCGACGATCGCCTCGCCGAGAATCTCCTTCGCGACCGGCGAATCGGCAAATGCGGCAATGATGTCCGCTTGAGTTCCGGTGAGGGTCTCGACAGCCTGGGGCGCGGCAGGCTCTTCGGGCGGCAGGGGAGTTTGCTGGCTGATCCCACGCAGCGCCGACCCGAGGAAGGCAGCGATCGCAAGGTAGGGGTTGGCGCTCGGGTCGACCACCTTGAGTTCGATGTTCGCGCCGCGCGGATTACTCGGCGTTGCGGCGACGAACCGGACGGCGGCTTCCCGATTCTCCAGTCCCCAGCAGCGTGCTGCGCCCGACCACTTGCCGGGGCCGATGCGGGCCGGGGACAACACCGACCCGGCGAAAACCGCTTGCAACTCAGGCAGCGACTCGAGGACGCCGCCGATCGCGTTTCCACCCTCGAGAGTGAGCCCGTGCGGACCGTCCCCGCCGGAGAACACCAGCGTTCCGTTCGTCTGAAGCGACATGTGCAGGTGCGCACCGTTTCCGGCGCCACCGGCGAAAGGCAGCGGAGAGAACGAAACGCGCATGCCGTGTTCGGCAGCCGCACGTCCGATGAGAATGCGGGCGAGAACGACCGCGTCGGCGGCCGCAACGGGGTCCGCGGGGGACAGCGAGACCTCGAACTGATCGACACCTGCTTCGGCATGGAACTGTTCGATCCCGAGTCCAGCTCGTTGGGCGCGCCGGAGCAGACTGGCGAAGAATGGTGCTTGTTCAAGCGAGGAACGAGCGCCGTACCCCGTCCACCCCGTCGAGGTGACGGGCTGTCCGTTGGCCCCGAGCAGCGCGAATTCGAGTTCCGCACCGACGGTGGCGCGGAGGCTCGTCCGATTGCAAATGTCGGCCAGTCGAGTGCGTGCGCAGTTCGCGCTCGGCGTCCCGTCCTGATTGAAGAACGATCCCGGCGCCCACGCGACGCCATCGTCGATGACCGCGAGGCGATCGGTGTCGATCCGAATGCGGAGGTCGCCGATGACGTTCAGGTCCTTGGTGAACGCAAGTGTCGAATCGATGCAGAAGACGTTCCAGGACGGGCACGCGCCCATCCCGTTGGCTTGGAAATCGCCGATCCGCGAGACCGGAACCCACTTGGCACGCGCGACTCCGGCCATGTCGACAACCGTGCCGAGAACCATGGTGACGCCTTGTCCACGCAGCTCTGACGCAAGCATCGCGGCCCCTTCCGGTCGACTCAGAAGTCAGTCTAGGAGTGGAGATTTCGCGGCGGAAGGATGCGTGAAACCGAAACTACAGTGACCGCCTGGCGAAAACCACGACGTTCTCGTCGGTCGCCATGGCTGAATAGTCCGCTTCACCACCACACGTGATGAGCGCCAGGTTGGCGTCGGCAGGCGGGTTGGTGAGGACATTTCGCAGTGCGTCGGGGTCGCGTTTGGAGATGTGGTCGATGACCGCGATGACCTGGAAGACCGCGCGTTCGGTGCCCTGCGGGTTCTCGACCGTCACCACGTCTTTGGGCTTCAACTCATGCAACCGGTCGAACACGGCATAGCCTCGGCCGGATTGCGCATGTCCCAACACGATCGCCATGCCATCGCTGCCGATCTGGGGACCGTCCGACCACCACGCGAGCGATGACCGGTCCTTGGGGACGCCGAACGAGGTCATCTCTTTACCGCCGGCGAACGGGTTGGGTTCGGTGACCGTTCCTCGCGCGTGGATTGGTGCATTCACCGCGATCTTCGGAATGTAGAGCTGACCTGCGGCGATCGCCCCATCGATCGACGCCGCTGCAGCGTTCGAGGCACGCGCTGACCCCGCTGGATCGCCGAGCGGAACGGTGCCGCCCGGGTCGCTGTCACCGCACCCGGCGAGGAGGGCCGCGGCGATCAGCGCGATGCCGAAGCTAGCGCTTCCTCGTCCGCCGAACGGCTGCCGTGCCCAGGATCGCTGCCGAAGCGAGTGCAATCGGTACCCCCTGGTTCGGCTGCGGAACCTCTATGGAATCAGTCGCCGCCGTTTGCGGCATCTGAATCGGCTCGCGACCTGACGGGAAGACGGTCGTGATCTCGTTCGACGACTTCTTCTTCTCGTGCTTGAAGTGAATGTGGAAGTCGTCGAAATCCGGAAGATGGCTGAGATCAGGCAGCTTGGCGTGATCGATGTGGATGTCGTCGTTGCCGATCGTCGACTCCGGTGGCCGGTAGACGTGTTCGCCGGGCGGAACCTGGATTGGGTCGCGGGGGATGTCATCTGCAGCGGCGACTGCGGGCGTGAGAATCAGTCCGGAAACTGCCGCAGCGAACGCTGTGGCGGCGACTTTTCGGTTCACCGTCATGGGCTGACTCCTCAATTGACCGGCAATTTCTCCGGTGGCGCAATACGTGAACTAGATCACAAAAGTTATTGATCTTCTGTTGGGCACGCAATGGCTTTTTGAGGCGTGCGGGAATCCCGGTGCAGGAGTTGGTATGGGGACAACAGTGACAAATTGTGATGGTGGGAAGCGGGCGAAATATGTCCATTGAAGAGCGCTTTCGCGACCTCACGGACAGGAGTAGGTTCCGCGATAGGGCACTCGCTCTACCTGCTCTGTTCGTTCCTGAAAGGACCCGACCATGGGCGTATCCGAAAACCTCCGCGTCGTCGAAGATGCGTATGCGGCGTTTGGCCGCGGGGACATTCCAGCTCTTCTCTCGCACCTCACCGACGACATCGACTGGGCCGTCGACACCGAGAGTGCGATCGCGCCGTGGCACGGCGAACGGCACAGCCTCGCCGAGGTCGCCGCGTTCTTCACCGATCTCAACAATTCCCTCGAGTTCGACGAGTTCACACCGACCTCGATGACGGCCAACGACAACGAGGTCATCGCCGTGATCTCCTCGCGTAATCGGTCACGCGAAACCGGACTCGGCGGATCGTCGACGGAGTACCACCACTTCACCCTCCGCGACGGAAAGATCTGCCGGTTCCACTGCTCGGAAGACAGCTTGCAGACCTATCGCACCCTGCCCCGGCAAAGCCTCACGTGGATCGCGCCGATCGTCGCCGGCCAGACCGAGGCGTGGCGCCAGTTCGCGAGCGAACTCAGCGGCGCGCGCCGCGACGAGCACCAGGAAGCGATGCGGCGCTGGGGTATGCGGCACGAAGTGGCGTCGCTCATGAACACGCCGATGGGCGACGTCGTGTGCCTCTACCACGAGTCCGCGGACCTGGCGGCGATGTTCCGCGCGATGGCGGAATCGAACGAACCGCACGACGTGTGGTTCCGGGAACGCGTTTCGGAGATTCACGGCATGACGACCGAGATGCTCGGTTCGGTCCCACCCGCGCAGAAGATCACGGACATGTTCTCCACGAGCAGTGGGCAGAAGAAGTCCCAGCCGGTTTAGTTGGCCCGGAACCGTCCGGTGCGTTCCGGCCGGCCATCCGGCGTATAGCGGCGCAGCAGTGAGAATGCACGAGGGCTGGACCCGTGCTTGCGGAGGTAGGCGAGCCGGGCCCGGCCCTCGGCTGCGGTCGGGCGCGCATCGACTCCGATCCACCACAGCACACTCGACGGCTCTTCGCCTGGTTCGAACCATTCAGCGCGCTCTCGCATCGCCTTCGCGTGGATGCTTCGATTCACGAACGAGTGGAGGCTCGTGTAGTTGAGCCAGCAGGTCAGGCTGATCATCACGAGGCCGCTTTTCGTGCGGATCGTGACGGGCTCACCAGGGTTGTCAGCTGCCAATTGCCAGCAGAAGCCCGGCGCCTGCGCGGCCGCATCGGTGACGAGCGCGCACAGTGCGAGCGCCTGCGTCATCGCCGGGTCACTCGGCGCGACGCGAAGGCGCGATTCGGTCAGGTGTGCGAGGACGACCGCTTGGCGAGCGGACGAATCCCGTCGGTCCACGACGTCCACTCTTGCGCACCGCGGCCCGAAATCACAGACTGACGAGTATGGCTGACCCCTTCATCACGTTGCTGAAAGCGCATCAGGCGGTTTACGAGCGCACCGGCGGACTTTTCGGACATCGACTGCTCTTCGGCATGCCGTCGCTGCTGCTGTATACGGTCGGCCGGAAGACCGGCCAGCCCAGGACATCGGCGCTCATCTACGGCCGCGACGGCGACAGCTACCTCGTGACGGCGTCGAACGGTGGCGCCAAGCGTCCGCCGGGCTGGCTGCCGAACGTCAAGGCGCAGCCGCAATGCGAAATCCAGATCGGCCGCAAGAAGATCCCGGTGACCGCGGAGGCGATCTACTCCGACGACCCGCGCTTTGAGAAACTGTGGGACGAGGTCAATCGCGCCAACCACGGCCAGTACCGCAAATATCAGGAGAACACGACCCGGCGCATTCCGGTCGTCAAGCTGACTCCGCGCTGATCCGAAAGAGGTCCGCGAATCGTTCGAGCAGCGGGAGGTCGCCGCGCAGGATGGTGACCACCCCCTGCTCGACGGCTTCGGCGGCCGTCAGCTTTCCGGCGATCAGGTACCGAATGTCGGGCCCGGAGGCGAACCGAAGTTCGGCCTCCCCGACGGGCAGTGCACCGCCCACCGGGGGTGCCGGGGGAGCGACCTGGACGATCTTCAGCCCGCCGTCGGAAACCTGGGCCCGCAATTCGACCTCACCCACCTGGATCTGGAAGTCCAGTGGCGTGGTAGCGAACTCCGGCCGGAACGCGGTGCGCAGAGCCATCGTCAGCGAGTCGGCGGTGACGATGTCGTCCTCCGCCGGGTCGCCCATCGCCTGGAATCCCCACCGGCCGAGCGCCAACACGATCGGCTCGAGCTCGTGTCCGTATTCGGTGAGCTCGTAGAGAAGTCCGCACCGAGGCAGTGCAACCCGGCGGACGACTCCGCCCTCCTGTAACTCCTTCAGGCGAGCGGAGAGGATGTTGGTCGGAATCTTGGGCAGGCCTTGCTTGAGGTCGGTGTAGCGACGGGGACCGACGAGCAGGTCACGGATGATGAGCAGCGCCCAACGCTCGGTGACCAGCTCGACGGCGGTGGTGATTCCGCAGTACTGCCCGTAGCTGCGGGCAGCCACTCAGACCTGAGCCTGCTCGGCCATGAATGCCTCCGGGCCCTTCTCGACGGCCTCAGGCGCCATCCACAGGAACGACACGACGTTGCCGTCCGGGTCCTCCAGATCGCGGGCGTACATGAATCCATAGTCCTGCGGGGATCCCGCTTCGGTTCCGCCGGCGGCCAGTCCGGCCTCGATCACTGCGTCGACCTCTTCGCGAGAATCGCGCGAAAACGAAATCTGCATCTGCGCAGCTGTTTTGGGGTCGATGATCTGCTTGGTGGTGAAGGTGGCGAAGAACTCGCGCTTGAGAACCATCGTGTAGATGTTGGTGTCCCACACGAAGCACGCAGCGTTGTCGTCCGTGAAGTTCGGATTGAGGGTCGCGCCGAGCGCGGTATAGAAGACCTTGCTGCGCTCGAGGTCGTCGGATGGGTAGTTCACGAAGATGTTGGTCGCCATGACGGTTGCTCCTGGTGCTGATCTGGTCCGGTGAACCGATACTTGCAAAAAGCAAGCAGACTTGTCAATAGCAAGTAGACGACGAAAGTGCTCCCCGAAATAATTCGGGGAGCACTTCGCTGAGAGGTTAGCCTCGGACGAGAACGAGTTCCTTTTCGTCGTCCTTGTCGCCGTCGATGGCGCTGTCGACGACCTTCGCCTTCTGCAGGCTCTCGCCTTCGACGTCGACCTTCGGCAGAATCCGGTCGAGCCACTTTGGCAGGTACCAGGCCTTCTCGCCCATGAGGAACATGAGCGCCGGGATGAGCGCCATGCGGACGATGAAGGCGTCGAAGAAGACTGCCACCGCCAGGGCGAAGCCCATCGACTGGACGATCGGCTCGTCCATCAGCATGAATCCGCTGAAGACGGAGATCATGATGAGCGCGGCCGCCGTGACGACCCGTGCGCTGCTGCGGAAACCGTCGATGACCGCTTCGCGTGCCGACATCCCGTGGACGTGCGCTTCCCGCATCCGGGTCACGAGGAACACCTGGTAGTCCATCGCCAGACCGAACACCAGACCGATGAGGAAGATCGGCATGAAGCTGATGATCGGCTGTCCGTGGAACCAACCGAACGCACCTTCCTGGAAGACCAGGACCGTCGCACCCAGGGTGGCGAGCACCGAGAGCAGGAACCCGAGAGTCGCGGTGAGCGGCACGAGCAGCGAGCGGAACACGACCATGAGCAGAACGAACGCGAGTCCGATGACCACCGCGAGGTAGACCGGGAGCGCGTCGGCGAGCTTCTTCGACACGTCCGTCTGAATCGCGGTCAGGCCGGTGACACCGATCGTGGTGCCGGTCTTGCTTTCGATCGAGGGCTGACCTTCACGCAGGGAGTCGAGCAGCATCTCGGTGGCGACCGACTCCGGCCCGGACTTCGGCGTGATCATGATCTGCGCACCGCTGCCGTCCGCGTTCGATGCGACGATTTGCGCGTTCGCGACATCGTCGTGCAGGTCGATCCAGTTGAGGATCTGACCGTAGGCGCCCGGCCGATCAGCGGCGTTCAGGGCGCGACCATCGACCACGACCAGCATCGGAGCCTGACGGCCCGGACCGAACGACTCGCTGATGAGGTCCGACGCCTTGCGCTGCGTGGTTTGCTCCGAGGCCGTGCTGTCACCCGGCAGGGCGAGGTGCAGGTCCTTGAGCGGCAGTGCAATCGCACCGAGTCCGATGAAGACGATCATCGCGACCGCGATCGGCGCACGGCCAACCAGTCGGGCCCATCGGACACCGTTGGTTTCGCCGCTCGCGTGCTTCGGCTTCTCGCGACGGATGCGGCCGGCGAAGGCCTTCGACTTGAAGATGCCGAGCACAGCCGGCAGCAGCGTCAGCGCGACGAACACGGCGACGGTGACGGTTGCGGCAGCGCCCCAACCCATCGCCGCGAGGAACGGAATGCCCGTGACGCTCAGTGCCGCGAGGGCGATGATGACGGTCGCACCGGCGAACACGACGGCCGAACCGGCGGTACCGACGGCGATGCCGATGGCCTCGGCGCGGTCATCTGTCTTCTCGAGTTCACTCCGGTAGCGGGCGAGGATGAAGAGCGCGTAGTCGATACCGACACCCAAGCCGATCATCGTGGCGAGCATCGGGGTCGAAGCGCCGACCTCGGTGAACGCGGTCATCGCGGTGATGCCGCTGACGCCGAGTCCGACACCGATCAGGGCGGTGATCAGGGGGAGTCCAGCTGCGACCAGCGACCCGAAGGTCAGGGCGAGTACGACGAGCGCAACGGCAACACCGAGCATTTCCGAGCTGGCGCCGGCCTGCTCCTGCGACTGCATGCCGGGTCCGCTGGCCTCGACGGTCAGACCGGTCTTACGGGCGGCGTCCATCGCTGCGGTGACGTCCTTCTGGGCCTCCGGCTTCACGTCGGTGATCGTCGGAACATCGAAGGCAAAGTTGATCGTGCCAACCCGTTCGTCGGGGGACAGCGGCGACATCGCGGCCGCATTCGCCTCGGCGACGTCGGCGGGTGTGCCCCTCGCCTCCGCAGCGGTGACCATCATCTGCTTCTGGCCGGCAGCTGCCTCGACCGGTCCGACAAGCGGGGTCTTCGGCATCTGCGAACCGTCGGCCAGGTCTGTCAGGAGTCCGTTGACTGCGTCGGCGTATTTCGGCTCGGTCAGTGTGTGACCTTCCGGAGCTGCGACGACGAGCGACACCGACGCCTGGTCCATCGCCGACTTCCCGCCGCCGAACAATTCGGACTGCAGGTTGGCGGCCTTCTCGGATTCGATCCCCGGTATCGAGAACGAGTTGGACATCGGATTCGACATCGTGCCGGCGACAGCGCCGACTCCGATGATCGCGATAAGCCAGACGGCGATAGCGATCGGCCAGCGCCGGTAGGCGCCTTTGCCGAGGCGGTAGAGCAAGGTAGCCATGGGTGGACTCGTTTCTTTCTATTGACTCGGCTTGTTTATTCGGGTGGGTTCAGCCGAGAAGTTCTTGGATGGTGCTGAAGGTTCGCGAAAACTGTTCCGCGAGAGTGGCTTCGCCGGGCTGCTCGAGGAAGTCGTCGAGCGCCAGGTCGAACGCCGTGAGAATCAGTCGAACGGCGATGCGCGCTCGGCGCGGGTCTTTGTCGGCGCCCTCGCGCTCTCCGATCAGGGAGACCATGAGCTCGGATTTCTCTTCGAATCGAGCGTGCGCGGCGTGCAGAATGCGCGGTTCGGACTTGAGGAGACGACGGAACCGGGCGAACTCCTGAACGCCGACTTCGGCGCTGGCCAACACATCCAGCGTCAGCTCTTTGATGTCGGCCATGAGATTCCCGGTCGGTCCACCGGCGCGAAAGGTCTCGAGCGCTTCGGTGTTCTGCTCAGGCGGATTGCCGAGGATCGCGTCGATCTTGCCGGGGAAATAGTTGAAGAGCGTGCGTCGGGAGACGCCGGCGGCTTCGGCGAGGGTGTCCATCGTGAAGCCGTCGAGTCCGCGCTCATCAGCGAGCGCCAGCGCAGCGGTGTTGATGGCCAACGCCGTGGCCTCACGCTTGCTGAGTTTTGCACTCTTTGTCATACAGTGCAGTTTTGCACTCTATAAGTAGGAGTGCAATTAGACTTTGGTATGTCTACCGGTAGCCGAAGGTGTTCCAATGGGAACGGCTAGGGGGCATGAGATGAGCGGTGAGCGACGTCGGCAACTGAAGAACGAGCTCCACGGGGACGTGGGGGCGCTATCGGACTTCACCGATGACGAGGTGGAGAAGATGCTGCGGCTCATCAAGGACGCACACACCAAAGAACGCAAGGCCCTTATCCATTCGATCGACGAGACGATCGCTGCGCTGCCCTGGGTGTTCCGTGGACCGGTTCGTTCGGTGCTGTTTGGTGGATTGAAGTGAGCGAACTCGTCGTCCGCGCGCAGATGATGCTGCTCGCCACGTTGCTCCACGTCGACCAGTCGGAGATCGCCGGGCTCGAGCGCCTCGGCGCGGACAAGCTCAATGAGCTGCGGGAACGCATCTCCGGCATCCTCTTCGACGAAAACGCCGACGTCTTCAAGCTGATGAGCATGATGGTGCCGCTCGTGCCGCTGCGCATCGCGCTGCCGATCGTGCAGAAGATCGTGCCGCCGGAGATGGCGGGACGTGCCGCTGGTGCAATCGCCATGGCGCACCCGAAGAAGGTTGCGGTCGCGATGCCGATGCTCAAGCCTGCCTATGCCGCCTCCGCCGCGCCCTATATCGATCCGCGCGCGGTCGATCACGTTGCGCACCTTGCGCCGCCCGGACCGGTCGTCGAGATTGCGCGAGAGATTCTCCGGCGCGGCGACTACACCACGGGCGGACTTTTCGTGGCGTCGGCGACGCACGAGCTGATCCTTGCCGTCGAAGCCGGGATCGACGACGACGAAGCTCTCATCCGGTCGGGTGCGTACGTCTACGACGCGCGCGTGCTCAGCGAGGTCGTCGGCGTGGTTTTGTCGGCATCGAAGGATCGCATTCACCGCATGATCAGGACCGTCGCCAACGGACCGAAAGACCTTCGACTTGCGGCGTTGTCGGTCATGTCGCGGATCGATCCGCCGCTCATCGGCATCGTCGGTGACGTGCTGTTCGGCGAGACCGAACAGGCGGTCGTCACTGATCTCATTCGCACCTTCATCGCCGAGGGCGTGCTCGACGACCTTTTTGTCCTGGTCAAGAGCCTGACGCCATTTGCGATGGATCGAGTTGCCGAGAACCCGATCATCGCCGAGCCGGACTTCCTCGATCTTGCGGTGCGAACGGCGGCGCAGCACACGGACGACAGCATCTGGGGCGGTCTCATTAGCGTTATGTCGCGGACGACGCCGGATCTGCAGCAAGGGGTGCTGGAGCGGGTCCTCGCATTCGGCGGGGGATTGCCGGAGCGCATCGCCGGCTTGGCCACGGAACAGGAATTGTGGGCGCCGTTGCTCAAGATGTTCGCCGGGCAGTCCGTCAAGCTGCAGGAGCGCGTCGCGAAGGCTTGGGCACCGCTGCTGCATGACCGTGAGATCCTCGCCGGTGCGGTCGACGCGATCGCGACCTACCCGAACGACACGGTGTGGAATGGCCTGCTCGCGATCGGGGAGCGGACCGATCCGCAGATCCAGACGTTGATCCTCGAGATGCTGCTCGAGCGAGGCGACGGACTGGCCGTCCGCATTGCGCCGCTGGCGACCGCGGAACAGTTGTGGCCGCCGCTGCTGAGAATGCTCGCGGGCCAGAAAGAGGACCTTCGGCAGCGGGCGGTGGACGCCTGGATGCAGCACCTCATCCCGTCGGATCGGGAGATCGTGCTGGCCACCATCAAGCGCGAAGGGCTTGGGCGGAAGCTGAGTTCCTACTTCTGACCGCGCCGGTGTGGCGTGTGCCAGCCACTCACGTCCGGGCCATCCGGGACGATTCCGCTCGGGTTGATCTCGCTGTGAACGATGTAGTAGTGCTGCTTGATCTGCTCGAAATCGATCGTCTCGCCGAATCCCGGGGTCTGAAACAGATCGCGCGCATAGCCCCAGAGGTTCGGCATTTCGGTCAGCTTGTTCCGATTGCACTTGAAGTGGCCGTGGTAGACCGCGTCAAACCTGGCAAGAGTGGTGAACAACCGCACGTCGGCCTCGGTGATCGCGTCGCCCAGGAGGTACCGCCGATCGGCCAATCGCTCTTCGAGCCAGTCCATCGCCGCCCACAGGCGGTGGAACGCCTCGTCGTATGCCTCTTGTGAGCCTGCGAATCCGCACCGGTAGACACCGTTGTTGACCTCGGTGAACACCCGTTCCATGACCTGATCCATCTCCTCGCGGCAGTCGTCGGGCCAGAGGCTCGGGGCGGTTGGGGAGTGGTGATCGCGCCACTCGAAGAACATGTCGTGTGTGATCCACGGAAAGTCGTTGGTGACGACCGAACGCGTCGGGATGTCGACGATGGCCGGCACCGTGATGCCCCGCGGATAGTCCGGGATGCGCGCGAAATACGCCTCCTGGAGGCGTTCGTAACCGAGAACCGGATCGACGTTGCCGGGGTCCAGGCCGAAGTTCCAGCTTCGGTCGTCATGCGTGGGCGCGCACAGGCCCATCGAGATCGCATCTTCGAGTCCCAGAAGTTTGCGCACGATGATGGCACGGTTGGCCCACGGACAGGCGCGCGCGGCAATCAGCCGATACCGGTCCGGTTCGACCGGCCAGGTCGGCGCGTGCACTTCGGGATGAAACGGATCTGCCGAGCATCCCTTGTGTGCGGTGATCCGATCCGGGATGTACTTCATATCCCGTTCGAAGCCACGCCCCTTGGTCACGAACGTCGCCTGTGCCATGACTTCGAGCGTACGGATCAAGAGATTTGTCGACCGGCGCCGCAAAAAACAATCAAGCATGCTTGATTTTCTTTCGAGCGAGTGGTTGGCTCATCGTCGAGCCGGTCCGTGTGTCTGACGACCGTGCCGGCGAGGCTGACGCACCGACGAAAGTGACGAGCAATGACGCAGACGTTCATCGAGACGCAAGAGCAGAAGGACCTCCGCGAGGCGGTCCGTTCGCTGGCCAAGAAGTACACCTTCGAGGACTATGTCCGGGCGAAGGTCAAGGCCCATGAGCCGCTCACCGAGCTGTGGAAGGACGCTGGTCAGGCCGGTTTCCTTGGTGTCAACCTGCCCGAGGAGTACGGCGGCGGTGGCGCAGGGCTCTATGAACTCGCGCTCGTCGAGGAGGAACTCGCCACGCAGACCGGCGCTGGTCTGCTCATGATGGTCGTGTCCCCGGCGATCGTCGGCACGATCCTCGCGAAGTACGGCACCGAGGAGCAGAAGAAGGAGTGGCTGCCGGGTATGGCCGACGGCTCCAAGATCTGTGCCTTCGGTATCACCGAACCCGATGCCGGCTCGAACAGCCACAAGATCACCACCACCGCGACCCGCGACGGCTCGGACTGGATTCTGCGCGGGCAGAAGATCTACATCACCGGGGTCGACCAGTCGGATGCTGTCCTCATCGTCTCGCGCACCGCGGACAACAAGACCGGGCACCTCAAGCCGGCACTGTTCCTCGTCGACCCGAACCTGCCGGGCTTCAACAAGACCGTGCAGGAGCTCGACATCTGGGAGCCGGACAACCAGTTCACTCTCTTCCTCGACGACGTCCGAGTTCCGGCCGATGCTCTCGTCGGTCAGGAAGATGCTGCGCTGATGCAGCTGTTCGCGGGGCTGAACCCGGAGCGCGTCATGGGTGCGGCGTTCGGCATCGGTCTCGGTAACTTCGCCGTCAATCGCGCCGTGCAGTACGCGAAGGAGCGCACGGTGTGGAAGGGGCAGCCGATCGGTTCGCACCAGGGCATCTCGCACCCGCTTGCGCAGAACAAGATCGAGCTCGAACTCGCCAAGCTGATGATGCAGAAGGCGGCCTCGCTGTACGACGCGGGCGACGACTTCGGCGCGGCCGAGTGCGCGAACATGGCGAAGTATGCCGGCGCGGAAGCCGCCATCTCGGCCCTCGACCGGGCGATTCAGACGCACGGTGGTTCGGGTCTGACCAGCGACGTCGGCCTCGCCTCGCTGCTCGGTGCACTCCGCATCATGCGGGTTGCTCCGGTCAGCCGCGAGATGATCCTGAACTTCGTCTCGATGCACACGCTCGGCCTGCCGAAGAGCTACTGACATGGGCGACCGCGTCAAGCTGGCGATCGAGGGTGGCATCGCGACCATCACCCTCGATTCGCCGCAGAATCGCAACGCGTTGTCGTCGGTGCTGGTCCGCGAACTCCTCGAGTTCATCGAGACCGCCAACGCCGACGACTCGGCCCGCGTGATCGTGCTGACCCACACGGGAAACACGTTCTGCGCCGGTGCTGACCTCAAGGAGGCCGTCGGCAGCGATCCGGCGTCGGCGGCCGACACCCGAGTGCGCTGGATGATCGACATCCTGCGGGCGATCGTGGCCTCGCCGAAGCCGGTCGTGGCTGTGATCGACGGCAACGTTCGCGCAGGTGGGATGGGCATTGTCGGTGCGTGCGACCTTGTCGTCGCGGGTCCGCAGAGTACCTTCGCTCTCACCGAGGTCCGGATCGGCGTCGTCGTGTTCATGATCTCGCTGACGCTCAAGCCCCGCCTGACGTCACGGGCGTGGACGCGGTATGTCCTGACCGGAGAGAAGTTCGACGCGGCGACGGCCGAGCAGATCGGGCTCATCACGGCTGCGGTCGACGACCCGCAGACCGAAGCGAAGAAGCTCTGCGACGAACTCCGGCAGGGTGGCCCGATCGCGCTCGCTGAGGCGAAGAAGCTCGTCAACGGGCCGATTCTCGCCGAGATCGACAGCACGGCTGAGGACCTTGCACGCAAATCGGCGGCGTTCTTCGGCAGCCCGGAGTCCATCGAGGGCATCACCGCCTTCTTCCAGAAGCGGCCGCCGAGCTGGGCACAGTAGGGTCAGTTGTCGTGACCCAAACTCGTGAGCCGAAGCAGGACCGCAGCCGGGCGACCCGGCAGCGGCTCCTCGAGGCCACGATCGAGTCGTTGGCCGACCAGGGATGGGGTCCGACGACGGTGGCAGTGGTGGCTGAGCGCGCCGGCGTTTCGCGCGGCGCGGCTCAGCATCACTTTCCGACGAGGGAAGACCTCATCACGGCCGCGCTCGAGTACATGTTCGAGATCCGAATGGGCCAGGCGATGGCCGAAGCTCAAAGCCTGCCCGTGGGTACTAACAAGACCGAGGCTGTCGTGCGCGCGATCATCGAGTACTACACGAGTCCAATGTTCAAAGCGGCGCTGCACGTCTGGACCGCCGCGGCCGCCGACCCGGCGCTCAAGGAGCGCATCGTCCCCCTTGAGGCGAAGTTCGGACGGGTTGCGCACAAGATGACGGCTACCGCTCTTGGCGTCGCCAAGGACGACCGCGTTGGTCATGAACTCGTTCAAGCGACCCTCGACCTCGCGCGCGGTCTTGGGCTGGCCGACATGCTCACCGATGACTCGGTCCGTCGAGGTCAGGTCACGCGTCGGTGGGCAAAGACGGTCGATCAGGCGTTGACGCTGCGGGATTGATGTTCGTCTTTGGATTTTGGTAGAGCCTTTCCCGCATACTGAGTTTCGCTCTCAAGCAGTCGGGGGCATCATTTCGTCTGCGCAAAGGAGTGGTGGTGGCACCAACCAGCGATAGCGGTGCCCGGCCGCCGCTTATCTCGGTTCTGTTGGTCGAGGACGACGAAGGCGACGCCATCCTCGCCGAAGACCTGATCGCCGATGTCGCTCCCGAAATCCGCATCGAGTGGGTTGCCTCTGCCGGTGCGGCGCGCGATCGTCTCGCGGTAACCATTCCCGATTGCGTTCTCCTCGATCTGCACCTTCCGGACGCGGATGGCATCGGCGCCTTGAAGCTCATCCAGGAGTCGGCTCCGCAAGTGCCCGTGGTGGTGTTCACGGGGCTTGCAGACCAGGGCTTCGGTGCCAGCGCGGTCGCTGCGGGTGCGCAAGACTACTTGGTCAAGGGCCGCGTCGAGGCCGATGGTCTGCGCCGCGCGTTGCACTACGCGATCGAGCGCAAGAACGCCGAAAAGACGGCGGCGGCACTGCAGGCGAGCCAACTCCGTGCCGAGGAGAACGCACGGCTCGAACGCGGTCTGCTCCCGACGCCGTGTATCAACTCTGGTGTCGAGGTCGTGGCTCGCTATCGGCCAGGCGCGGCCAGTGCCCTGCTTGGCGGTGACTTCTACGACGTCGTGCAGACCGATGATGGCCTGGTGCACGTGATCATCGGAGACGTGTGCGGCCACGGGCCGGACGCCGCCGCACTCGGTGTCGCCCTTCGCATCGGTTGGCGGGCGCTCGTCATCGCCAATGTCATCGGTGCGCCGTGCCTGCGGCACCTGGATCGGCTCCTCGAAGCGGAACGGTCCGGCAGGTTCACGTTCGCGACGGTGATGACGTTGACGATCGATCCGCGCACGGGGTGGGTTGACGCCGTCCGTGCGGGGCATCCCCCGATGATGATGCATGGACCCACAACCGTCGATTGGTTGGAGACGGCAAGGGGGCGGGCGCTCGGCATTCCGGGTACCTCCGAGCGTCCGGTTCATCGCCTGCAATTACGCGCGGACCAAGCGCTCGTTCTGCTCACCGACGGCGTCTTCGAGGGCCATTCCGGTCCGCGTGAGCGCCTGGGCGAAGCGGGATTGCTTTGTCTTGCTCAGCCGCTGGCGTCGTTGGGCGGCAGCGCCTTCGTCGATGAACTCATCTCCGCGGCAGAGGCGGTCGCTGCCCCTTACGGCGGATTCGGCGATGATGTCGCCGTCCTGCGGCTGCAAATCAAGGAGGACGGCGCGCGATGACCGACATGTCGGACCTGATCGACCGCAAGCGTCGCAAGCGCTCGCGGCTCTCCGTCCAGGGCTGGCTCTATGTGGTGCTGGGGATCATGGGCGCTGTCGTGTTGGTCGGCATGGTGGCCGGGATCGCGCTTCTCCAGCAGTCGAACGACCGGTCCAATGCATTGGTTCTCACCGTTCAACCGGCGCGAATCGCGGCCCTCCAACTCCAAAGCGCGCTGATCGACCAGGAGACGGCCACTCGCGGCTACGCCATCACCGCTGATCCGCAATTCCTCGAACCGTACGAGACCGGCCGCAAAACCGAGGACACGCATGTCCGAGAACTCGAGCAGTTACTCGTCGACGACCCGGGACTCGTGAAGTCGGTCATCGAGGTCGAGCGCGCGGCCGACACCTGGCGTGCCGATTATGTCGATCCGGTGCTTGCCAACGTCGTGCCGGGTTCGCCGAAACTCATCGACGCCCAGCTCGCAATGGCCGGCAAGTCGGCGTTCGACACGGTGCGGGCGAAGATGGATCAGCTGAACGCCCAGATCAGCGACGTACGCGCCGTCCGCATCGGTGAGCTCACGCAGACCCGGCACCTTCGAGACAGTGTCTTGGCGGCGACGGTCGGGGTGTTCTTCGCGACGTCGATACTGCTGGCGGTCCTGGTTCGCGTTGCGGTGACGCGGCCACTGGCCAATCTCGCGGCCGCGTGTCGACGGACGACGGAGGGAAACTTCGACGAGTCCATCGATCCGCAGGGTCCACGGGACATCTTCGACATCGGGGTGGCGGTCGAAGCCATGCGCGGCCGCTTGGTCGCCGCGCTTCAGCTTTCGCAAGAGCAGCATCGAACCGTCGAGCGGCAGGCGCGATTCCTCGATGCGCAATCCGTCGAGCTACGACGGTCGAACGCCGAACTCGAACAGTTCGCCTTCACCGCGTCGCATGACCTGCAGGAACCACTGCGCAAAGTGGCATCGTTCTGCCAGCTGTTGCAGAAGCGGTACGCGGACAAACTCGACGAGCGGGGAATCCAGTACATCGACTTCGCCGTCGATGGTGCCCGCCGGATGCAGACGCTGATCAATGATCTGCTCTCGTTCTCCCGTGTCGGTCGGCAGTCGGTCACCTCGGAAGACGTCGCCCTCGACGCAACCGTCGACGATGCGATGCGAAATCTGTCGACGGCGATCCGCGAGAACGACGCCACAATCGTTTGTAGTCATCGACCGCTGCCGCATGTGACCGGCGACCCCACGCTCCTTACGATGCTGTGGCAGAACCTCATCGCCAATGGCATGAAGTTCCATCGGCCAGGCACCGCGCCGACCATCGTGATCGACTGGCACGCCGGCGAAGGCCCGGATGATTCACTCGTGCTGATGGTGTCCGACAATGGAATCGGTATCGCGGAAGAGTTCAGCGACAAGGTTTTCATCATCTTCCAGCGCCTGCACAGCCGCGAGGCATACCCAGGCACGGGAATCGGTCTGGCAATGTGCAAGAAGATCGTCGAGCATCACGGCGGCCGAATCTGGATCGACAACGAGCACACCGACGGCACCCGCTTCTGCTTCACCCTCCCCGGGGCTAGTTACACCTCCCTCGAAATGATGAAAGGAATTGCCCCGTGATTTCCTCTGGCAAGCCGATCGACATCCTGTTGGTCGAAGACGATGCCGGCGATGAGCTCATCACGCGAGAAGCTTTCGCGGACAACAAGATAAAGAACACCCTGCACGTCGCGCGGGATGGCGAAGAGGGACTGGACTTTCTCTTTCGACGCGGACAATTCGCCGACGCACCACGCCCGGACCTGGTTTTACTGGATTTGAACCTGCCCAAGTACGACGGGCGCGAACTGCTGGAGAGGATCAAATCCAACCCGGAACTCTGCGACATTCCGGTCGTCATTCTCACGACCTCGTCAGCCGAGGAAGACATCGTGCGCAGCTACAAATTGCACGCCAACGCCTACGTCACCAAGCCGGTCGATCTGGATCAGTTCATCAACGCGGTTCGTCAGATCGACGAGTTCTTCGTGCAAGTGGTGCGGTTGCCGTCGCGCTAGGTGCTACGCCGCTTGGGCCGCCTGCTGCCGGCAGGCCGGCTTCTTCGGCCTCGGCTTCGCGTCACTGGACACCGATCGAACGGCAGCGGCGATGACGACAACCGGTGGAATCGACGGCGGTTCGGCGTCGGCAAGAACGGCCGCTGCGGGGAACGGCAAGCGGTCGCCGTTGGCGTGGATGATGGCACCAAATTCACGCAGAGCCTCAATCGCGCGCTTGGCGCGGCGGTGGCCCTGGGCGACGTGAATCTGGCGTCCGTTGTCGAGCTCGATCATCAGTCCGTCGAGTTCGTTCGTGCGTAGAAAGGCGGTGACCGCCGGCGCCAGGTGCTGGGGGAGCTCGATACCGCAAACGACGTCGTTGGTGACCAGGTACTCCGAGGTCAGGGCGTTCATGCGAGAGGTCCTATCTAGGTGGATGTGCCTCTACTTTTGATCATGAACTCCTGATCTTGAAGCCACCCTAGGGGTGGTGTCTTGTCACCCTTTTGTTATCCCGCAGTCGGTGGCTGCTCGACGCACTGCGCGAAATAGAGCTGTTCCCCAAGTCGATCCATGAGTTCGAGCTGGGTCTCGAGGTAGTCGATGTGGTGCTCCTCATCGGCGAGAATCTTCTCGAAGAGCGCAGCGCTGATGTGGTCGCCCTTCTCGCGGCACATCGTGATCCCCGGACGCAGGCGCTCGACGACCTCGACTTCGATCGCGAGGTCGGATTCGAACTGCTCTTTCAGGTTCTGGCCGATCCGCAGGGGGAGAAGACGCTGGTAGTTCGGCAGTCCCTCGAGCAGCAGGATTCGATCGGTGATGATCTCCGCGTGAGTCATTTCTTCGATCGACTCAGCGCGGGTGTGCGCGGCGAGCTTGGTGAGACCCCAGTTGGCCTGCATCTTCGCGTGCAGGAAGTACTGGTTGATGGCGGTCAGTTCACTGGTGAGCTGCTCGTTGAGCAGGGCGATAACCTCGGCGTCTCCGCGCATGTTGAGTTCTCCGAAGGCTGGGCTGACGGGTCGCGTCCAGCCTAGTGAGGCTGTTCGGAGCTAGCCGGTCATTCCCAAAGATGCCGTGTCGGCGGCACGATGCGCCAGGAGCATGGCCTGAAGGCGGTCGTGGCAGGTACCGCAACCGGTTCCTGCGCCGCACTTCTCACCGATGTCGTCAACGGTCGTGGCGCCGTCGTGAACGATGCATGCGCGCACCTCGGTCTGCGTGACCCCTCGACAGATGCAGGCGTACATCGAACCCCTTCCCGGCATCGTTGACTTAGGTAAGGGTACCTTTAATGCGCAGTTTGTCGAGACCCCTGAGATTCAGTCCACATGGTTGGTCGGGTGACTGCAGTCTTGCGGCTGACCTTGAGCTTTCCGCCGTCTGCCGGTGAGTACGCAACGCCGCGGAAGTGGGACCGTTCGCTGGGTGCGGTCGTTGTCGCGACATCAAAGTCCCGCAAGAGGTTCCGCAGCACCACGTCCATCTCCATGCTGGCGAAGGCGGCACCGATGCACCGGCGAGTTCCGCCACCAAACGGAATGAGCGCTGCCGTGTTCGCTTTCCCGGTGAGGAATCGGTCTGGGTCGAAGCGATGCGGGTCGGGAAAGTATTCGGGGTTGCTCTGGGCCAAGCGGATGGCGCAGATGATGTTCGTGCCGTGTGGAATCGTCCACTCGCCCAGCGTCAGTGATGGAGCGAGGACGTTCCGTCCGGCGAAGTCGATCACGGTCCGAGTGCGCTGAACTTCCCAAATCGTCGCTTGGCGCAATTCCGAACCGCCTTCGTTTGCTTCTTCCACGAGGCGTTCAAGAAGTGCAGGATGCCGCCGCAGTCGTTCGACGGCCCACGCGAGCGTCGAGGCGGTGGTTTCATGGCCGGCAGCCAAGAGGGCGGCGAGCTCGTCGGCGATGTCGCTCCGCGCCATGGGCTCACCGTTGTCGTATCGGCTTTGCAGCATGAGCGCGAGGATGTCTTCGCGTTCGGACAGGTTCGGGTCGGCAAGTGCCTTCTCCACGAGCCGATCGATGATTCCTTCGTACGCGCGTCGCGCCTTCTTGAATCGACCCCACGGGCTCCACGGGCCGAGATCGACGGGCGGTTCCGGAAGCGCGGCCAGCCTCGACGCCAAGGCGACCCACGGCGGCAGGAGTTTGCGCAGTTCCTCGAACTCAGCACCCTCGGCGCCGAAGACGGCGCGCAGGATCGCGTTCAGCGTGATGCGGGTCATCGGCCCGATTGAGTCGAATTCCCGTCCGACCGGCCAGGTTGCGCTTTCCCGGCGGAATTCTTCCTCGATGACGGCCTCGTAGTTGTGCATACGTTTGCCGTGAAAGGGCGGCGTGAGCAGCTTCCGCTGCTGACGGTGCGCTTCGCCCTCCAGGTTGAACATCGAGCCCTTGCCGACGACGCGGCCGAGGTTTGGCTTGATATTGCCGGCGACGGCCGGGCTGGTCTGGAACAGCTGCTTGATCAGCGCCGGGTCCGAGAGGACGACCGTTTGTCCGAAGACAGGGATGTGAAGCGTGAACTCCGAGCCATATCGGTCTTGCAGGAACTGCAGCGATCGGGGCCTGGCACCCAGGAATGCGATTCCCTGAACGAACGTGGGCAGGTTTGGTCCGGGCGGAAGTTTCGTTTCGACGCTCATCGTGCCGCTCACTCCTATGTGATGGTAATCACGCGTACCACTCGGACGGTACTCGCGATTACCGCGGTGCTGCAAGCATCCACGGGCGGAAATTGATTAAGGTTCCGAAGATGACGAATGAACCGGTGAGCGCGTTCCGGCAGCGACTGCTGGACGGTCTCGCCGCGTCCATCGAGGAGCGCGGGTACACCGCCACGAAGATCGACGACATCGTCCGATTCGCAAAGACCTCCAAGCGCACTTTCTACGCCGAGTTCGGCAGCAAAAGGGAGTGCTATCTCGAAGTGCTCGCCGCTTCGCAAGAAGGCATGCGCCTGTCGATCGAGCAGGCTGTCGACGCAGAAGCGCCGTGGCCGGAGCAGGTTCGGCAGGGGGTGACGGCCTGGCTGGAGTCTGTTCGGCCGCACCCGAGACTCACATTGAGCGGTATTCGCGACCTGCCGACCATCGACGAGCATGGTCTCGAAATGCAGCGGCGGACGACTCAGTCGATGACGGAAGCGATCCTTCGGATCGTCGATGTCGGCATCCTGCGCGAGGCGGGAATCGAGCCAAGCTCGCGGCCGGTGGCGATCATTCTGATCGGTGGCTTGCGCGAACTGGTGGCCACGGCGATCGAGGATGGCACTGATGTCATGTCTCTGGCCGACGTGAGCGTCGATGTCTGCCTCGCGCTGGTAGAACTACTGCACTCATCGCGCGTTCAAAGCTGACTCAGCCCAGCGACTTCGCGAACCAATGCGTCGGGTTCGGGTTGTCGTTGTAGGGCGGCACGGATTCGTACCCCAGCGCGACGTACATCTTCATCGCCGCCTCGAGGACCTCATGGGTATCGAGCACGATCTCCCGCGCGCCCAAGCCCACGGCCCGCACCTCGAGTTCTGCCATGAGTCTTCGACCGAGACCTTGCCCACGGATCGACGAGTCGACCCACACGTCCTTCGCCTCGTACCGGACGAGGCCGGCCGGCGAATCCGGAATTCGGCGAATCCCGCCGCATGCGACAACCGCATCATCGATCTCGCCGACGACGAATTCCCCACCCGGAGGCGTGAATTCGCTCGTCGGTGGAAATGGAATGTCCGTTGGCATCCACGGCATGAAGGCTGCGCGATCGGAAAAGTAGCGACTCAATGCATAACGAGCTGCCGGACTTTCTACGTCCACCGCACGAAATGTCAGCACCCTCAAACGATACGATGAGCCCGTGGCCGCACCGGACTTCAACTACTCAGACCTGCTTCCGATCGGTAAGGACGACACCCCTTACCGGCTGATCACCAAGGAAGGCGTCAGCACCGTTGAAGTCAACGGCCGGACGTTCCTTCAGGTCGAGCCGTGGGTGCTGCAGAAGCTCACCGAAGAGGCGATGCACGACATCAGCCACTACCTGCGGCCGGCTCACCTCGCACAGCTGCGCAAGATCATCGACGACCCGGAGTCGAGCGGCAACGACCGCTTCGTCGCGCTCGACCTGCTCAAGAACGTGAACATCTCGGCCGGCGGCATCCTGCCGATGTGTCAGGACACCGGCACGGCGATCGTCATGGGCAAGAAGTCCGAGGGCGTGCTGACTGGCGTCGACGACGCCGAGTGGATCAGCAAGGGTGTCTTCGACGCCTACACCAAGCTCAACCTGCGCTACTCACAGCTCGCACCGATCACGATGTGGGACGAGAAGAACACCGGCACCAACTTGCCCGCGCAGATCGAGCTCTACGCGACTGAACAGCACGGACAGCCCGAGTACAAGTTCCTCTTCATGGCCAAGGGCGGCGGCTCGGCCAACAAGTCGTTCCTGTACCAGGAGACCAAGGCCGTCCTGAACCCCGACTCGATGCTGAACTTCCTCGACGAGAAGCTTCGCTCGCTCGGAACCGCGGCCTGCCCGCCGTACCACTTGGCCGTCGTCATCGGTGGTACGAGCGCGGAGTTCGCTCTCAAGACCGCGAAGTACGCCTCGGCGCACTACCTCGACACGCTCCCGACCGAGGGTTCGATGGCGGCGCACGCCTTCCGTGACGTCGAGCTGGAGAAGGAAGTCTTCAAGCTCACGCAGGAATTCGGCATCGGCGCCCAGTTCGGTGGCAAGTACTTCTGTCACGATGTTCGCGTCATCCGGCTCCCGCGCCACGGTGCCTCGTGCCCGGTCGCGATCGCCGTCTCGTGTTCGGCCGACCGCCAGGCGCTCGCCAAGATCACGCCCGAAGGCGTATTCCTCGAGCAGCTCGAGACCGAGCCCGGCCACTACCTGCCCGAGCAGACCGACGAGATCCTCGGCGGCGACGTCGTGAACATCGACCTCAACCAGCCGATGGACGACATCCGCGCCGAGCTGTCGAAGTACCCGGTCAAGACGCGTCTGGCGCTCACCGGAACGCTTGTCGTCGCGCGCGACATCGCGCACGCGAAGATCAAGGAACTCCTTGACTCCGGCCAGCCGATGCCCGAGTACATGAAGAACCACCCCGTCTACTACGCGGGTCCGGCGAAGACCCCGGACGGTTACGCATCGGGTTCCTTCGGTCCGACCACCGCGGGCCGCATGGACTCCTACGTCGATGAGTTCCAAGCCGCCGGCGGCTCGCTGGTCATGCTGGCCAAGGGCAACCGGTCCGCGCAGGTCACGCGCGCGTGCAACGACCACGGCGGTTTCTACCTCGGCTCGATCGGTGGTCCGGCCGCCTCTCTCGCGCTGAACTGCATCAAGCATGTCGAGGTCCTCGAATACCCCGAGCTCGGGATGGAAGCCGTCTGGCGCATCGAGGTCGAGAACTTCCCGGCCTTCATCGTCGTCGACGACAAGGGCAACGACTTCTTCGCCGAGACCGTTAAGCCGATCGCCCTTCGGGTGCGGGTTCGTTCGAAGGAACGCGTGTAGGACTCACGGGCTCGGGCGCCTTGGCCGGTAATGCCAGGGCGCTCAGCCCACTGAGCACGACGGACGCGCAGTAGAACCCGAGCAATATGCGGTGGTCGTTGAGCACCGCAACGGGTCCCGCGGTGTCGTTGAGGAACAGACCGAGAATCGCGATGCCGACGACGCCACCGAGATACCGCAGTGTCGAGGTCGCTCCCGCGGCCATCCCTGCTTGCTTTCCCGGGGCGGCCGCTTGGGCTGCCGCCTGTGCGGGTCCCGCGGAAAGTCCGAACCCGGCTCCGGCGATGGCAAACGGCACGGCGATCGTGAAAACGTTGCTGTGCGGTCCGAGGGTCCAGAGCAGCGCGACCCCGATAAAGCCGAGCACCGCCCCGCCGAGGACGGCGAGCCGCGGGCCGACCGCGCGAGACACTCGACCCGACACGAGCGACACGAGAACCATCGGCAGGATCATCATGATCAGCAGCCGGCCGGCGGTGTCTTCCTTCATGCCCAGGACGACGTGGACAACGATCGGCACATGGAAGATGAGCGAGTACATCGCCAGGTTCTGTAGTGCGATGACGGCGCTTCCGGCCGAGAACGCCTTTCGGCGGAACAGACTGAAATCGATGACCGGGTCCGCGGCTCGCTGCTCGGCCTGCCAGAAGCCCACGAAGATGATCACCGAACCGGCGAGCATCGCGAGCCCCCGCCAGCCGTCGCTCTGCAAACCGATGACCATGAGGCACAGGCCTGCGCCCAGCATGATCGTGCCGGGGAAGTCGAATCTTGGATGTTCGAGCACATCCTGTTTGGGTCGCTGCCGCTGTACCAGGAAGATCACCAGCGCGGCCGCTACGACGATGGGGAAGTTCGCCAGGAAGAGGCTTCGCCAGCCGAACAACGAGGACAGTTCGCCACCGACGAGCGGTCCCAGTGCGGCGGCGAGCGCCATGAGCGCCCCCATCCGTCCGAATGCCGTGGCACGGTGTTCGGGAGCGAGTTCGAGGCGCATGAGTGCGAAGGTCGCTGGGACCAGAGCCGCACCGCCGACTGCCATCAGGATTCGCGCGAGACCGAGAACCTCGATGTTCGGCGCGAACCATCCGACAACAGCACCAACGAGAACGGCGATCTGACCGACGCGCAGAAGCTCCCAGTGACCGATTCGATCGCCGAGCTTTCCGCCCGGGCTCTGCAGCACGATCGCCGTCACGAGGTAGGCACTCACCAGGATCTGCGTGGCAGACGCGGCCGTCCCACCCAGGTCGGTTGCGATGGCGGGGATCGCGACGGCGATCATCGTCGAGTTCAACGGCATGAGCGCGGCGCAAACGGCGGCCGCGCCGAGTTCGATCGCGTTGCGGTTAGCCACGAGTGATCGGCCGGCGCTGGAGCAGGAAGAGGCGCTTTCCGTGGAATGCGAACTCGACGTCATGGTGGGTGTCTCCGTAGACCGAATCGCAGGCCGTGGCCAGTTCGTCGAGCCGCCGCAGCTTCTTCTTCGACAAGCAGAACTTGTGCACGCGATCGTCGTCGACCTCGGTCGTTCCGCCGTCGGGGTCCATCCGGATCGCCATGTCCTTCTCGCCGAGGATGCGCTCGAGGCGCTCGCCGCCCGGCGCGACGCGGTAGTTGTCGGGGGTGACGAGGCCGGCAACCACAGATTCGCCTAGGCCCCACGTCGCCTCGATGACTCGCTCGCACGCACCGGTCATCGGGTTGCGGGTGAACATGACGCCGGCGATGTCGGCGGGAACCATCTCTTGGATGACGATCGCCATGGCTGCCTTCTCCGCGAGACCCAGTCCCGAGCGGTAGGCCATCGCCCCCGCCGTCGACCCCGAATTCTCCACCTGGGCAACGGCTTCCCGGATCATCGCGGTGCCACGCTGGCCGAGAAGGCTTTCGTGCGCCCCCGCAAAACTGGCACTCGCGCCGTCCTCATCGAGGCACGAAGACCGGACGGCGACCGGACAGTCGCCGAACCGGTTCTCGATCAGTTCCAGCGCGGCGGGATCGCCGGCAAGAACCGCGGCGACACCGTCCGCGCTCAACGCCAGTCCGTCCGGAACGGGTAGACCGGCGGTGAGTGCGTGTGCCAACGCCGAGGCCTTCCCGCCGAAGCGGGAACGGTCCGCGGCGTCGCGGAGTGCGACGATCCCATCCATCGCGCTTACTTCACCAACTCGCTGGCCTGGATGCGCACCTCACCGGACACCGAGTCAACCTCGATCGTGGCACCGTCGGTGATCTTCGCGGTGGCCTCACGGGTGCCGACGACCGCTGGGATGCCGAACTCGCGGGCGACGATCGCAGCGTGGCACAACTGCCCGCCACGGTCGGTGACGATCGCTCCGAGGAGCGGCAGGATGACGTTGAAGTACGGCGATGTGGCGCGCGTGACCAGGATGTCGCCCTGTTGGATCTTGCCGAAGTCGGCCGGACTGTCGACGATGCGTGCGGTGCCGACGTAGGTGCCCGGGCTGACGGGGAGACCGCGCAGAACCGTCGCTTCGTTGGGCTTGTCCGAGGGCACGAAGAGGTTCGAGATCATCGCGTCGACCGCAATCGCGAGGCGCCGCGCGTCCTTGGGCAGCAGGTGCGCCGGCGGCGGGGGAGACGGCATCGCGTTGAGGAACGCGGGGACATCCTCGATCTTTGCCGTCGTGCGGTAGAGGTAGCGCGCTTCGACGTCGACCACGCTGGGGCCTTCGCCGGTGAGCAGGAGAGAACGGAGTTCGTCACACGTCAGGTCCGGCGCGTGCAGGGCACTGTTGAGCAGTTCACGCTGTTCGAGGCGCTTGCCGGCCTCGAGAATCGCACGACGCGCCAGCCCGGTGCCCCAGCCGTCGGAGTACTGACCGCGCTCGTCGCGCAGGCGGTTGATGAACTGCAGCTCGGCGAGGCGCTCGTCGAAATCCACGCGGTGTTCGGCCGGCACGCGGTTCCGGATCGCCGTCGGATCGGCCGGCTTGCGGCGCCCGATCTCCTCCGTCGCGGCTTGCTTGAGCGTCGCGACCAACTGTTCAGGCATCTCGCCGGCGGTCGGGTCGCCGACGTCGTATCCCACCGAGCGGTACTGGACGGCATCGATGTACGCGCTGACCGCAGGACCCGCGGACTCATCAGCCTGGAGCGCGAGAAGAATCTGCGCCGGATCACGGTCCTTGTGGAGGGCCTTCATCGCAGCCTTGCTTGCGCGGATGGCCGAACCCGCGGTGTCGAGTTCATCGGCGGCAAAGCCGAGCGAGATCGGCGACGTGCCGCCGACGAGTTCGAGCAGTTCACCCACGCTGGCGCCGGTCCATTCCTGACCGCCGGCAATGTAGTCGCCGTTCGGCACGATGACCGTCGCCGTGTGCTTGTGGTGCAGCGCGATCATCTCGTTGACGTGGGTTTCCACGCGCAGAAGATGCTCGGCGAGTGCCGCGTCGTCGAGTGCGGCCACATCTACGGACTGGATCGCGCGGTGCTTGGCGATCGCGGCCGGCTTGTCGACGGTGTCCCACTGCTCGAGGTCGCGACGCCACTGCTTGGTGTCGATCGCCTTCTTGCCGACTGCGATCCGGGCGCGCATCTTCGGGTGCAGGCGGGTCAGCAGCCACAGAACCGGTGCCGGCGGAGGACCCATGGCTCCGGCGGGAGCCAGGTACGCGCGCGGTTGCTGGTAGGTCCACCCGTTGACGACCGCCGGGTGCATGTGGTCGAGCAAGGTACCGTAGCGAGCCATCGTGTCGGTGAATCCACGGATGAATCCATTAACCAACGGTTCCTGCATGAAGGCGCTGAGCGGCCGTGGGAAGTGCGCCGTCTCCAGCTCCCAAGGGCCCTTTCCAGGTGCTTCGAACTGCTTAGTCATGCCAGCTCCCGTTCCGGAAACAGAGGGTGAATATGTGATGAACGTCATTTGTTGACGTGACTATAACCCCAGCTTGTCGATCGTTCATCGGTCGGTCGACCTATATCTCGATCACATCCAGGGCGCGGCTAGGCGAACGTCTGGGATATCGCCGTCAACGCTCATCGCAAGCACAGGTATGTTGGGCGCGACGTGGTAACCGCGGGGGTGATCGTGATCGAGATGAGCGAGGCCCAGCTGCTCTGGTGGCGGGCTGGCGCGTCGTCAACGGTGACGATCGTCATGGTGCTGGACGATGGTCCGAGCTGGGAGCGCGTGTGGGCTGCACACGAATGGGCTCTCACCGTCGCGCCGCGTCTGTCGGAGCGAGTCGTCGAGTCCAAGCTGACGACCGCAGTTCCAGTGTGGAGTGCCGCCGGGACGTTTCGGCTTGCCGATCATCTGACGCGCACCACGGTCGAAGGTGGACTTCCCGAGCTGCTGGCACTGGCGCAGTCGATATCGACGTTTCCGATCGATGTCTCGAAGCCGTTGTGGGAAGCGACCCTGGTCGAGGGCTGCAACGCCTACATCCTGCGGTTTCATCGCGCACTGATGGAGAGCGTCGGCGGGCTTGCCCTGCTCGAACGACTCATGAGTGGACGTCCCACCGGTCGCAATGGCGGCCTACCTGCGCGGCGGCGGGAGTACCTGCCATCGCTTCTCGACAACCTGATCGAGCAGACGAGACGTCTGCCGCTGGACGTGACGACGCTGCTGCGATCGTCGATCCGAACATCGGTCGAGACGTCGCTTCGCATCGCGATTCACCCCCGCCGAACCGCGGGTGAGAGCCTTCGCTATGTCGGCTCGATCATCGGACTGTCGACCGTGCGGCGATCGCCGCTGTGGACCGCTCGGCGCGGAATCCGGCCAAGGCTCGGTGTCGTCTCCTGCAGTGCGTCAGCTCTCGCGCGCGCCGCCGCCACCGCCGGCGGAACGATCGAAGACGCTTACCTGGCCGCCGTCCTCGGCGGCATCGACCAGTATCACCAGCGGTATTGGGTGAC
Source organism: Smaragdicoccus niigatensis DSM 44881 = NBRC 103563 (assembly GCF_000380645.1). Lineage (GTDB taxonomy): Bacteria > Actinomycetota > Actinomycetes > Mycobacteriales > Mycobacteriaceae > Smaragdicoccus > Smaragdicoccus niigatensis. Next base: position 743,853 of record NZ_AQXZ01000018.1, on the reverse strand, counting down.
CCTGGAATCGTTGCCGGTATCGATTCGTGGAGAGGTTCGCGACGCTCCGATCGGACTCCAGAATCCGGCCGAGCGCATCGCTGCGTTAGCCGACGGCTCATCGTCTTCGCGCGGACCTGCCGACCTCATCTCGACGGTAGTCGGGGAACTGACGACCCCGGCATTCATCGCGGGCGCCCGGGTCAAGGAGCTGTTCGCGTTCCAGGCGCTCGACTCTGCGGCCCTGACGACAACGCTCGCGATTCAGGGCGACACCTGCTGTGTCGCTGTGACGTGTGACGGCGACGCTGTCTCTCAGCCTGCTTTGCTGGTGGAATGCCTACAGAATGGCTTCGATGAGGTTCTCGCGCTTGGCGTGCGGGGACAGTCGGCGAACTGACCGAAACTAAGGAGACACCGATGGCTGGACACACGGAGGGAACTCTCGCCGGTGCCGAAGGTCGCAACCTGTACTGGCAGGCGTGGGAGCCCGAGGGCGCGCTGAAGGGCGTGGTCGTCGTCGTGCACGGTCTCCACGAACACAGCGCTCGCTACGACTGGGTCGCCGAGCAGTTGAACGGCGCCGGGTACGCGGTGTACGCACTCGACCACTCCGGTCACGGTCGCTCCGACGGCGTCCGCGGCCAGCTCTACCGCTGGTCCCAGGTGCTGGACGGTGTCGGTTCGCTCGTGCGGAAAGCGCGCGAGGCGCACCCTGACCTCCCGCTGTTCGTTCTCGGGCACAGCATGGGCGGACTCGTTTCCCTGTCGTACGTCATTCGCGACAAGCCGGACATCCGCGGCCTCATCGTGTCGGCACCGGCGCTCGTCCAGACGGTCGCCGGCCCGGCGCTGATCGCCGCTGGCAAGGTGTTGTCGGTCGTCGCGCCGAACCTCGGGGCAGTCGCGCTCGATTCGGAGCATGTGAGCCGCGACCCCGCGATCGTCGAGTACCACCGAACCAACCCGCTCATGTTCACCGGGAAGGTCCGGTCGCGCACGGCCGCCGAAATCCTCAAGGCCGCAGACGACGTCGTCGCCAACCTCGGCTCACTGACGGTGCCGCTTCTCGTCGCCAGCGGCACGGCGGACAAGATCGTCTCGCCGGCCGGTGCCGACCTCGCCTACGAGAAGGCTGGTTCCGCGGACAAGACGCTCAAGACGTACGACGGGCTGTACCACGAGATCCTCAACGAGCCAGAAAAGGACGTCGTCATGAACGACGTCCTGTCCTGGATCGCGGCTCACTCGGCGTAGGTAAGCCAGGCGGTCGAGAGTCCGCTCGCGCGCTCGAGTTCCTCGAGGCTCTCCTCCATGTACGCGAGGATGCGGCCCATGTGCGGCACGCCGGACCGGCAGCCGACCAGCCCGAATCCGATCATCCCGTTGTAGCTGACCACCGTGATGTTGAGGGCCTGTCCTTCGAGCGCCAGTGACATCGGGTACACGCGCTCGACCAAGCAGCCGTTCCAGTAGGCGGCGTTCTTGGGACCGGGCACATTGCTGATGATCAGGTTGTACGGGGGACGCGCCTTCGTCATGCCGGGGACGAGATTCAGCACGGCCGGGCCGCCCACGACGACGCCGCTGAAGGCCATCGCCTGCACGGCATCGGCACCCTTGAGCGTTTGCTTGGCGGCGCCGATCGACATCTTGATGGCGTCGAGGCGTTCCTTAGGCTCTTCGATGTTGGTGCCGAGTTCGCACAAGATCAACGAGATGAGGTTGCCTTCGCCGGCGTCGTTCTTGTCCTTCAGCGATACCGGGACCGCGGCGGTCAACGACTGTTCGGGGAGCCCGTCCTTGTCCTCGAGGTAGCGGCGCAGTCCTCCGGAGCTCATCGCGAGGACGATGTCGTTCACGGTCGCGCCGTGTGCAACCGCGACGTCCTTGAGACGCTGGAGCGGGAAGCCGCGATAGGCGACCCGTCGGGCACCCGTGATCGGAACGTTGAACATCGTGCGTGGTGCCGCATACGGCGTGACCAGGGCGTCGTCACGGAGCATCTGAGTGCCGGACTTGGCGAAGGTCTTGACCGTGCCCGCGACGCCGTTCGCAACCATCTTCGCGGTGTCCCATGGCGATCGAATGGGTGCCCGGCGGGTCTTCGGGGGCGCGCTGCCATCCTGAGCCCAGAACGGCAGGGTGCTCTTGATATCCGGCGTCTCGGAGAGCCCGCGCTTGACGATGCTCACTCCGCCCACGCCGTCGACGAGCGCGTGGTGCAGCTTGATGTAGATGGCGAAGCGGTCGCCCATCAGGCCGTCGATCAGGTGGAATTCCCACAACGGACGATGGCGGTCGAGCAATGTGCTGTGCATCCGGCCGATGAGGTCGAGCAGTTGGCCCTCGTTACCGGGGTACGGCAGCGCGGACATCCGGACGTGGTACTCCATATCGACCTCGCGCTCCTCGGTCCACATGAGCAGACCAGCGCTGTTGACCGGCGACTTCGGGTGCTTGCGGAACATAGGCCGCAGCTTGTCGAAGGTCAGCAGATGGCGATGGAGGTCCCCGAGATACCCAGGTCCTGCGTCCTCGGGCTTGCGCAGGATCATCACTGAGCCGACGTGCATGGGGTGTTCGCGCGACTCGATCAGCAGAAATGGTGAATCAGCCAAACTCATGAAGCTCATCGCAGTGCTCCTCGAAACAAGGGGGTAACCGAGACTGCGCTGCCTCGTCGAATGTCGACCGGTGCCGACTGCATTCGAGGTTAGTCTGCGATTGTGAAAGATCGCCACTCGAAATTGTTTCCCTTGGTTTCACCTATGTGAATCTTTTATGGGTGAATAAGGGTTGGTAACGTAATTCTTACGTTTGCTTCTTTGCCCTGCTCGGAGCCACTCTCGGTGGTTCGTTGGGCATCTTCGGGTACACGGGCGGCCATGGTGCGTCCATCATCCCCGAAGCAAGATCACGCTCACTCATCTCGAGGAGGGCTTCGATCGACTGTGGAACGGCGTTTGCCCACGGGTCGCCAGAAGTGGCGAAGCGCTCCGGCACCGTCTTGATCGTCAGCGCTTTCGGGTCTATCTCGTCGAGTTCGTCCCACGACAGCGGCGTCGACACCTGGCCGCCGACGACCGGTCGCGCACACCACGCGCCGAACACCGTTTTATGCGGCGCATTCTGGTTGAAGTCCACGAAGACGCGTTGTCCGCGTTCCTCTTTCCACCACTGCGCGGTCATCTTCTCGGGGTGTCGCCGCTCGAGTTCCCGGGCGAGCGCGACGGCGGCGGCCCGAACCTGAAAGCTGTCCCACCTGGGGTCCAGCGGCGCGTAGATGTGCAATCCGCGAGATCCGGACGTTTTCACCTGCGCCGCGATGCCGAGTTCGTCGAGGAGTTCCTTTGTGAGGACAGCACCCTCGCGCAACTGAGCGAAGGTGATGCCGGGCGAGGGGTCGAGGTCGATCCGCAACTGGTCCGCGAACTCCGGTTCGGCCGCGTGGTAGGGCCACACGTGGAACCCGATACAGCCCAAGTTCACTCCCCAGATGATGTGCGCAAGATCGGCGACGACGAGTGCTTCGCTGGTCGTTCCGTTGGGGGTGGAGACGACGGCGGTCGTCAGCCAGTCGGGCGAATTTTTCGGAACTCTTTTTTGAAAGAACGACGGCCCGCCGGCGCCCTCGGGGTAGCGCTCCATCATGACGGGACGCCCGCCGAGTGCCTCGAGCAGTGGCTCGGCGACCGCCTCGTAATACTGCGCGAGCTCGAGCTTGGTCCAGCCGGTCGCGGGGAAGTAGATCTTCTCCGGACTCGACACCGTGACGCCGGCGATCTCGGTCATTTTGCTTCCTGGAAGATCTCACCGAGCTCCGCGGGCGCGGCTTCGTCGAGCTGCGCATAGGTGCACGACTCGGGCGTGCGGTCAGAGCGGAAGTGGACGAGGCGAGCCCCATGCCGGAACCTTCCGGACTGCAAGTGCTCGTAGCGCACCTCGGCGACGAGTTCGGTCCGCAGCGGCTCCCAGCTCAGATCCTTGCCGTTGTTCCACCGGCTCAGGCCGCCCGGCATTCGTCCGCCCGCCTGCTGGGCCATGAAGTCCGCCCACTCGCGCCACGGATGCGACTCCAGCGCGTTCTCGCGCAGCGGCGCCAGCTCAGTGACGAGTGACTTTCGTTTGGCCGCAGTGAAACTCGCGGCAACGCCGACATGATGCAGCGTGCCTTCGTCGTCGAACAGGCCGAGCAACAACGACCCGACGCCCTCGCCGTCCTTGTGCCAGCGGAAGCCGGCGACGACGCAGTCTGCCGTCCTCTCGTGCTTGATCTTGAGCATGACGCGCTTGTCTTGCTGGTAGGACAAGTCGGCCGACTTGGCCATCACGCCATCGAAACCAGCGCCCTCGAATCGGGTGAACCAATCCTGCGCGACATCGGGATCGTCGGTCAGGGGAGTGAGGTGCACGCGCTGGAGCTCACTGGCGTCGAGCATCGATTCGAGCAGAGCCCGTCGCTCGCGGAACGGCTTGCCGGTGACGTCCTCGTCGCCGAGCGCGAGCAGGTCGAACGCGACGAAACTCGCGGGCGTCTCCTTCGCGAGCTTGCGCACCCGGGACTCGGCGGGGTGCAGGCGATTCTGAAGGGTGTCGAAATCGAGCCCCTGACCAGTCACGATGACGATCTCGCCGTCGACGACACAGCGTTCGGGCAGCGCCTCCTTGAGGAGATCGACGAGTTCGGGGAAGTAGCGCGTGAGCGGTCGATCGTTGCGGGAACCGAGTTCGACGGTGTCGCCGTCGCGGAACACGATGCAGCGGAAGCCATCCCACTTCGGTTCGAACAAGAGGCCGGGGTCACGCGGTACTCCGGCGTGCGTTTTCGCGAGCATCGGCTTGACGGGCGGCATGACAGGTAGCTGCACGGGTCCCAGTCTGCCGAATACCTACGACAAGTTCGCGCAGACTCCTCAGGTTCGCCGGGTGACCTTGGCGTCGACCCGGCCGGCGACGGTCATCGTGAAGGGCAGTGCGGGCGTGATCTCCGTACTCACGGATTCGAACTTCGCCGCCCGCACTACGGTCGCCAGCGCGAGCGCGGCTTCGAGCATCGCGAAATGGTCGCCGATGCACGTTCGCGGACCCCCGCCGAAGGGAATGAACTGCCAGCGGTCCCGGTCAGCTCCGTTACCTGGCATGAACCGGTCCGGTTCGAACGCGTCCGGATTCGACCACAGTGCCGGATCTCGATGCAACGCAATCGCGCCGACCATGACGTTGGTCCCGGCGGGGATGCGGAACCCGTCGACCACCGCATCGCGCATGGCCATCCGGCCGATGAGCGGCGCCGGCGGGAACATCCGCAACGCCTCGTGGATGACCGCGACGGTGAGCGGGAGGTCCGCCACATCGGCTGCCGTGAGCGGCCGATCGCCCAACGCTTTCACCTCGGCCGCGATGCGATTCTGCAGGTCGACGTCGCGACCGACCTGCCACAGCGCGTAGGTCAAGGTGGTAGCGGTCGTGTCGTGTCCCGCGAAGGCGAAGGCGAAGAGCTCCTGTGCGACCTCCGCGCGCGTGAGGCCGCGCCCCGTCTCGGGATCCTTGGCGTCGAGGACCTCACGAATGAGCGGTGCGTTGCGGGTTGGATCCGCGATCGCGTCGTCCACCGCTTGGTTGATGATGCGCATCGTCACCGCCTGGGCCCTACGGAACCGCCGGCGGTACGGGGTCGGCAGCCAGTACGGAGCGCGGATGGGCCGAAGGGCGCGATTGGTGACGAATCGGACTTGCTGTTCCAGAGAACGACCGAGTTCCATGTCGTGCGAGCCGAGGTCGGTGCCGAATACCGACAACCCGACCACTTGCAGGGTCAGGCGCCGAATTTCGGCGTTGAGGTCGACCGTTCCGCGTTGCGCCCAGTCGTCGGCCGCGGACTGCGCCGACGCGACCATCTGACCCGCATAGTTGCGCACATTCTGCTTCGTGAACGCCGGCTGCAAGGCGCGGCGTCGCGGAACCCACGGGGTGTGGGTCTGCGAAAAGACGTTCTCGCCGAGCCAGTGCCGGCCTTCGACGTGCACGACCATCCACTTGTCGAAGGTCTCGTCCGACCCCGCCAGGACATGGCGTGCCCCCTGCGGGGACGTCACCATCGCGAACGTCGGAACCAGGAACTTCGGGCCGAAGGGAATGATGACGACCGGTCCGCCCGCGTCGCGAAATCTCTGCGGGGCAGTGTTGAACGCACGCATTGTCCGAACCCGGTCGAGCCAGGACATGTCCACAGTCGGCGCGAGCGGAAACTGTGCAGCATCTGCGATGACGCGTTCCATAGAGCCAGTATCGGCGACCTCACGGTCCAGAACCAGCGCCTGTGAAGCATGAAGTTCACATGGGCAACACGATGGACACAGCGCCTTTCCACAGCCGCCACACGCTGGGAAAAGACTCTCCTCATGCCCCGCCCAGACACGACGCCCGGGCCCCAGGTCGGCCCCTCGATCGCCGACGTGCTGGCCGAGCACCGCGGCGCCGGTTCACCACGGAAGACCGCGGCGCGGGTCGCCGAGGTCATCGAGGCGCGCGGTGACGACGGCACGTGGATCACCTATGTCGGGCGGGACGCGCTGCTCGGACAGGCCGGGGTCTCGTGGTCGCCGGACGTGCCGTTGTACGGAGTTCCCTTCGCCGTCAAAGACAGCATCGACGTCGCGGGACAGCCGACCACACTGGCCTGCCCCGACTTCGCGTATGTCGCCGAGACCACGGCTCCCGCGGTTCAGCGGTTGCTCGATGCGGGCGCCCTATACGTCGGAAAGACGAACCTCGATCAGCTCGCGACCGGACTGAACGGGACGCGGACCGCGTACACGATTCCCCGGAGCGTTTACGGCAATGACCTGATCTCCGGAGGTTCCAGCTCGGGGTCCGCGCTCGCTGTCGCGCTCGGTGAGGTGCCCTTCGCCGTCGCCACCGATACCGCGGGTTCGGGACGGGTTCCGGCCGCGCTCAACGGAATTGTGGGATTCAAGCCGTCCCGCGGGGTGATCAGCGCGGTCGGGCTCGTGCCGGCCTGCAAGTCACTCGACTGCGTCACGTTGATGGCGGGCACCGTCGCCGATATTCGTACGGTTTTCGATGTCATCGCGGCGCCGGACGACGGCTACGAGTGGAGCCGCGCCCGCGGGCCGGCCTATGACGGCCGGGAGTTGCGCATCGGCCTTCCTCCCGGCGACCAGCTGAGTTTCTTCGGCGACGAACCCATGCGAATCGCCCACACCCGGGCCCGGGAAACGATCGCCGACGACTTCAAGACCGTCGAGGTTTCGTTGCGGCCGTTCCTCGCCGCCGGCGAACTGCTTTATCAGGGTCCGTGGGTCGCCGAGCGTCTCGTCGAGTTCGAGGATCTCCTGACCGAATCACCCGAATCCATCCATCCGGTGGTGCGCGAAATCCTGCGCAGTGGATACAAATTCACGGCGATCGAGGCGTTCCGCGCCCAGCAACAGTTGCAGGTCCTCAAGTTCGAGGTAGCCCGTCTGTGGCGCGACATGGATGTGATGGTCGTGCCCACGATCGGCACGACGTTCACCGTCGAGGAGGTGTTGGCCAACCCCATCGGGTGCAACACGATGCTCGGGCATTACACACACTTCGGAAATCTGCTGGACCTGGTCGGGATTTCGGTCCCCGCAGGACTCACCGAAGACGGCCGTCCGGCGAGCGTCATGGTCCTCGGGCCCGCTTTGTCGGACGACACCGTTCTCCATGTCGCAGCCGCGCTTCAAGCGTCTCTGCAATGACATCCCTGTCACTCCGCTCGCCCTAGGAGCCCGCATGATCCCAGCACAACCCTCGCCCTTTCCGTTCGACGTCGAGACGACCGCACTTGTCATCATCGATATGCAACGCGATTTCCTCCTGCCCGGCGGCTTCGGCGAATCCTTGGGCAACGACGTCTATCAGTTGCGCAAGGTCGTTGGTCCGCTGCGCGGACTGCTCGATGACTGCCGCGCGGCGGGAATGACGATCATTCATACGCGTGAGGGACACAGACCGGATTTGTCGGACTGTCCACCTGCGAAACTTCGGCGCGGAAATCCGTCCCAGCGCATTGGCGACTCGGGTCGCTTCGGCCGCATTCTCATCCGGGGTGAGTACGGCCACGACTTCATCGACGAACTCCAGCCGGCGCGCGGTGAGTACATCGTCGACAAACCCGGCAAGGGCGCCTTCTACGGCACCGATTTCGAAACCATCCTCGAGGCCGAGCGGATCGAGCAGCTCATCGTCACGGGCGTGACGACGGAAGTCTGCGTGCACACGACCGTGCGCGAGGCCAACGACCGCGGATACGACTGCCTGGTCGTATCCGATTGTGTCGGTTCATATTTCCCCGAATTCCAGCGGGTCGGCCTGGAAATGGTCGCCGCGCAGGGTGGCATTTTCGGTTGGGTCGCGCCCAGTTCGGCGGTTCGCGGTGCGATCACCAGCGAGTTCGTCGAGGTGGCAGGATGAGCGCCCCGACGAAGCTCCCGCTCTGGACCCGCGGTGACGTGAACGCCTCGTTCGGCCTCGGGTTCAACATTCTGGTCAACGTCCTCACCTTGACGACGCTGATGATCTTCGTCATCAAGGTCCCGAGTTCGGACGTGCTCGGCACCATCCTGCCGGCTCTTGGCGTCGCGTTGGTGCTCGGCAATCTGTACTACACGGTCCTGGCCCGAAACCTCGCCAAGCGGGAGAACCGCAGCGACGTCACCGGTCTGCCCTACGGGCCGAGCGTGCCGCACATGTTCATCGTGGTGTTCGTCGTCATGCTGCCGGTGTATCTGTCCACCAAGGACCCGATGCAGGCCTGGCAGGCGGGTTTGGCCTGGGCGTTCCTCATCGGTGTCATCGTCATGATCGGCGCGTTCGTCGGGCCGTACATCCGCAAACTGACACCTCGCGCCGCGATGCTCGGCACGCTCGCCGGTATTTCGATCACGTTCATCTCGATGCGTCCGGCCGCCCAGATGTGGGAAGCCGCGTGGATCGGGCTGCCGGTGCTGGCGATCATCCTCATCGGGTTCTTCACCGACGTGAAGCTGCCGGGCAACATCCCCGTCGGCCTGGCGGCGCTGTTGGTAGGTACCGCCATCGGCTGGGCGGGCGGTTTCATGTCCGCACCCGACGTCGGCGAGGCCGTCAAGCAGGTTGCGATCGGTCTGCCCGACCTGCGCCTGGACATGCTGTTCAACGGGCTCAAAGACCTTGCGCCGCTTCTGGGTACCGCGATTCCGTTGGGTGTCTACAACTTCACGGAAGCGATGAGCAACGTCGAGAGCGCGGCCGCGGCAGGGGACAGCTACAACCTGCGTAGCGTCCTGCTCGCGGACGGCGCGGGAGCGATCATCGGCTCGGCGTTCGGTTCGCCGTTCCCGCCCGCGGTCTACATCGGGCACCCGGGTTGGAAGGACGCGGGCGGTCGCGTCGGATACTCGCTCGCCGCTGGCGCCGCGATCGGCTTGTTGTGTTTCCTCGGGCTGTTCGGGGTGCTCGCAACCCTGCTTCCGATCCCCGCGATCGTGCCGATTCTGCTCTACATCGGTCTACTCATCGGCGCCCAGGCGTTCCAGGCAGTCCCGAAGGCGCACGCGATTGCCGTGGTTGCGGCGCTGCTGCCGAACCTGGCGCAGTGGGCGAGCGGACTCATCGACAACGCGCTCGCAGCGGCGGGGACCAGTGCCGACAAAGTCGGAGCCGCGGCGCTGGGTAATGCCGGCGTGGTGTACGACGGCCTGCTGACGCTCGGCCAAGGCGCGATTCTGGCGGGATTGATCTTGGGGTCGATGACGGTGTTCGTCATCGAGAAGAAGTTCATTCACGCGGCGATCGCGTCGGCAGTCGGTGCGGCGATGAGCTTCATCGGACTCATTCACGCCCCAGCGGTCGCCTGGGCCGCCGAGCCGAAGGTGGCGCTCGGTTACCTGCTGTTCGGGGTGGTTTGTCTGGTCTACGCGTTCTTGCCCAAGCCGAAGACAACGCCGGTGCCGGAACCGGAGGAACTCGAGTCGGTGAACGCATGATCCGGTGATAATCGGAGCATGCCGACCAGGACCGATGTCACGTTCGACTCGCACGGAACCACATGTGCCGCTTGGCTCTACCGCCCGGACGGGTTCGAGGGACCGCGACCGGTCATCGTGCTCGGCCACGGACTCGGCGCGGTCAAGGAAATGGGCCTCGACGCCTATGCGAGTCGATTCACCGCCGCTGGCTTCATCTGCCTTGTGTTCGATTACCGGCACTTCGGTGGCAGCGGCGGTGAGCCTCGGCAGTTGCTCGACATCGATCGTCAGCTCGAGGACTGGTCCGAGGCGATCGACTTTGCGAAGTCGATCGCCGGTGCCGATCCGACGCGCATCGGATTGTTCGGAACGTCGTTCGGCGGTGGCCACGTCATCGTCACCGCCGCCAACCATCCGGAAGTCGGCGCGGTCGTCTCGCAGTGCCCGTTCACGAGCGGAAGCGCGTCGAGTCGGACCCTCGGGATCCTCGGTCTCGCCAAGGTCAGTGCCTTGGCGACGGCCGACCTCGCGGCCGCGGCGGCGCATGCCGACCCGGTCATGGTTCCGCTGGCCGGCAAGCCGGGTTCGGCTGCGCTCATGAACGCAGCGGACGTCATCCCGGGATATCTCGGTCTGGTTCCCGACGGGCTCGACTTCACGAACGCCGTCGCCGCCCGGGTGGGTGCCGCGATCACGCTGCACCATCCGGGGCGTCGGGCGAAGGACGTGAAGTGCCCGATCATGTTCTCGGTGTGCGACAAGGACTCCGTCGCACCTCCGGGACCGACGATGAAGTACGCCGCGTTGGCGCCGAAGGGCGAGATCGTGCGATACCCGTTCGGGCACTTCGAGATCTACACCGGATCAGCGTTCGAGAAGGCGATCGTCGATCAGACGAACTTCTTCGTGCGGGTGCTCAAGCCGTAAAGCCGGAGTCCTCATGGTCGAAGAGCCGCTCGACCTGCTTCTTGTCCGACTTCTCGCTGACCGAGCGCTCGACGGTCGCGACCACGGCTTCGATGTTGGAACCGATCGTTGCCTTGCGTCCGGAGTCGGTCACCACTGCGCCGACCTGGTGCAGCATCGTCAGCACCGCTTTGAGCACGACCGGTTCGCCCGCGCCACGACGACGAATCTGCCCGCACGCGAGGTCGAGATAGTCGGCGAATCGGGGCGCCGGAACGATGAGGCGGGCGATGTTGTTGTCGTCCCGGAACACCTCCGGGCCCAGCGGCAGCTCACCGAGCTTCGACAACAGGATGCCGAGCTCGTTGGCGGCCTGGATCGACGTGTTGTAGTCGAAGTCGTGCATCGACCGAAGTGAGATGTCGACGATCTGAATGAGACCGACGGAAACGTCCTGATGCATCGTGCGCTCGAATCCGATGCGCACGTAGTTCTCCGGTGAGCGGGTCAGGAGGTTCGCCACGGCGCCGCCGGTCTGCTTCGAATCCCACACCCAGCCCAGCGTGGACCCCGAGATCACGTGGTCGCCGATTCCGGCGGCGAGTTCGACGGTCAGGCCGCGCGCCGCGGCAGCGGTGACAATCTGGTCGACATAGACGGCCTGCAGATAGCCGTAATGCGGCGACACCAGCCGCGTCGCGTCGTCCGGTCGCGGAATTGCGATCGTTTCCCGGCCGCTGTTTCGCCCGATCCCCGGCGGATGCCGTTCGATCGTCTTCGCGGTCGCGATGCCGATCTTCGCCAGGACCCGGTCCAATTGAATCGAGTGCATCATGTGGTCCACGTAGTAGACGAGGGCGGCAATGCAGACGAATAGCGAGCCGAGTCCGACGGTGACGGCGAGGCGTGGGTATTCGGCCGAGGTGTCGCCGCCGACGGTGAAAAGTCCGGCGGCGTTGTACGTGAAGGCTCCGACGAAGACCCCGAGCGTGAACTGAGCCGGCCGGTCTCGGAGATAGTTGCGCAGCAGTCGGGGCGAGTAGCGGTTCGCGGCCATCTGCAGGCCGACCATGCTCAAACCGATGACGAGTGCGAGAACCCCGACGATCGACGTGGCGAGCGTGAGCAGGAGACGGCGGGCTTCCTCTGCCGAGCCCTGGTAGATGAACGGCTTGATCCAGCCGGCCTTCGGTTCTTCGACGTACGACAGCGCCCAGCCGCTGATGAGCGCGACGATGGCGAACAGAACGGGGATGACCCAAAGCGCACCTGCGAGCTGCTCGCGCCGGTGGTCCCAGCCGGACCGTGCCATCGCCACCTCCGTGTTCGTTTCGTATTCACCTACTGTTCAGGTTAGGCCGCAGGTTAGTCACACCAGCATCTATGGCGCAGTTACTAGGTAAATTGCTCGTGTGACCTTGCCGTTCAATTCGCTGTACCGCCACGGTTTCGCGCGGGTCGCGGTCGCCGTGCCCCATGTCAAGGTCGCCGACCCCGCCTACAACGCCGAGCAGACGATCGCGCTCGCGCGGGAGGCTGCGGAGGCGGGTGCTGTGCTGACGGTGTTTCCGGAACTCGGCTTGTCGAGCTACACCGCCGACGATCTGTTCCATCAGGATGCGCTGGACGCCGCCGTCGAGCAGGCGGTTCAGGACGTCGTCGAGGCCAGCCGGCACATCGGGACGATGATGCTGGTCGGCGCCCCGATCCGCGTGCACAATCGGCTGTTCAACTGCGCCCTCGTGGTCAACGACGGCATGGTTCTGGGCGCGATTCCGAAGAGCTACCTGCCGAACTATCGCGAGTTCTATGAGAAGCGCCAGTTCGCGGCGGCTCGCGAAGCGATCGTCGACACGATCACGATCGGTGAGCAGACTGTCCCGTTTGGTACGGACATCCTGATCGAGGCGCGCAATCTGCCGGGATTCGTCGTCGGCGTCGAGATCTGCGAAGACGCCTGGGTGCCGTTTCCGCCGTCGGGCTACGCAGCGCTCGCCGGAGCCACTGTGCTGGTGAACCTGTCGGCGAGCAACGCGGTGATCGGCAAGCCGGACTACCGGCGCGAACTGTGCCAGTCGTTGTCGGCCCGGTATCTCGCCGCCTACCTGTATTCGGCTGCCGGACATGGCGAATCGACGACCGACATGGCCTGGGACGGGCAGAGCCTCATCGTCGAGAACGGGACGTTGCTCGCGGAGGGAGCTCGTTTCGAGGACAGCGGACGATTCGTGACCGCCGATCTCGACCTCCAGCGCCTTGCCGCCGACCGACTCGGAATGACGAGTTTCGGAGACAGCATTGCCGACCTTCGCGACCGGCTGACCTACCGGCGCGTGCCCGCCTACGTGCACATTCCGTCGGGTGAAGTGCCGCTGCAACGTCAGTTCGAGCGCTTTCCCTACGTCCCGGCCAACCCGGCGACGCGGCACGCGCGATGCGAGGAAGTGCACCACATCCAGGTTGAAGGGCTGTCGACCCGGTTACGCGTGACGGGGATGCAGCACCTGGTCATCGGCGTCTCGGGCGGGCTCGACTCGACCCAGGCGCTCATCGTCTGTGCCAAGACGATGGACCGGCTCGGGTTGCCGCGCGCGAATGTCCTGGCGTACACGATGCCCGGTTTTGCGACGAGCGACCGGACGCTCAACGATGCCCGTCGCCTCATGACCGAGCTAGGGGTCACTGCGCACGAGATCGACATTCGGCCGTCGTGCATGCAGATGTTGCGCGACCTCGGACATCCCGCCGGAAACGGTGAAGCGGTCTACGACATCACGTTCGAGAACGTCCAGGCTGGGGAGCGGACATCGCACCTTTTCCGGCTGGCGAACGCGCACAACGGACTCGTGGTCGGCACCGGCGACCTGAGCGAACTCGCGCTGGGATGGTGCACGTACGGCGTCGGCGACCACATGTCGCACTACAGCGTGAACGCGTCGGTGCCGAAGACTCTCATCCGTCATCTCATCGAATGGTCTGTCGAGACAGGCGAATTCGGGTCCGGTGCCGACGAGGTCCTGACGTCGATTCTGGGCACGGAGATCTCGCCCGAGTTGGTACCGGGCGCGGACATCCAGAGCTCCGAGGCGACCATCGGACCCTACGAGCTGCAGGACTTTCACCTGTACTACACGCTGCGCTTCGGCTATCGCCCGAGCCGAACGGCCTTCCTCGCGGCGCACGCATGGGGCGATAAATACGACCTGCCGACCATCAAGCGTTGGCTCGGTGTGTTCCTGCGCCGATTCTTCGGGACGAGTCAGTTCAAGCGCAGTGCGATTCCGAACGCGCCCAAGGTCGGAACCGGTGGATCGCTCTCGCCGCGCGGGGACTGGCGGGCGCCGAGCGATTCCAGTGCGAAGCCCTGGCTCGACGAACTGGAGGCCAACGTCCCATGACGAATGACGGGCCGCAATTCGCACCCGAGGGCTGGGAGCAGCAGAGCTTCCAGCCGGACCGGACAAGTGAGATGACGGGTGACTATCTGCTCCCGCCGATGCCCCCGCCGCCGCCACCCAACAACAGTCGGACGCCGCTGATCATCGCCATCGTGGCGGTCATCGTGCTGCTCGCGGTCGCCGGTGCCGGGTGGATCGTCTGGAGTCGCATCTCGGGAGTCGAGGGAAGTCCGACCGCCGGATCGCTGGCAAGCGACATGCCCACGCTGTCGCCGACGAGCGGGGCGCGACCGGTCGATCTGCCCGCCGACGCCGTGCAGTGCGAGGCGGTCACCGGGCCGCAGGGCGAATTCACCAGGTCAGCGCGTGGAAACGAGGCCACCTCGTGCCCGTTCGCCGAGGAAGCCCGCATCGCGTACGCACGCAGCGGCGCCGCCTCCGAGAGTTCTCGAACGGTCACTGTCTACAGTCCGGTCACAAAGAAGCTGTACGACATGTCGTGTCGCCAGACGGCGCCGGGACCGCTGGTAACGTGCACAGGCGGCAATGACGCGGTGGTTTATCTTTACTGACTTCAAGCGGCGGCGGGTGATGGCACCTGCGGTCGCTCTTTTGGCTGCGGCGGCGTCGGCTGGGTGCACGATCGGTCCGACCTCGCCAGACCCCACGCCGCCCCAGGCCGTCGCACCGTTCACGGCGACGCGTAAGGCGCCCGAGAACACCAAGCCCGCGGTGACCGTTGGGCTGGCGGCGAGCTTTGCGGACCTGAAGAAGCAGCTTCCCGGCACCGTCGGAGTCGCGGTCGTGCCCATCGGCGGCGCGGGCGGGCAGGTCTTCGGCGACTGGAACACCGGCGTCTCGTGGTCCACGGCGAAGGTGCCGCTTGCGATCGCCTACGTGCGCGAAACGGGGCAGGTCACCGACCAGGTCCGGGCCTCGATCATCGAATCGGATAATGCTGCGGCCGAACACATCTGGAGCGAGCTGGGGGAGCCGGCGACCGCGGCGGTCAAGGTCGTCGCGGTGCTGCGAGACGGCGGTGACAACGAGACCGTCGTTCAAGATCAGCGCACGCGGTCGGAGTACTCAGCGTTCGGGCAAACCGTGTGGAGTCTGCGCAACCAGGCACTGTTCACCGCGAACCTGCCGTGCATCGCGCGTGGACCAGAGGTTCTCGACCTCATGTCGGACATTCAGCCAGCCCAACGGTGGGGTTTGTCGAACGTCGACGGCGCGCAGTTCAAGGGTGGTTGGGGACCCGGCGTCGACGGCAAGTACCTCGTTCGTCAGCTGGGGATCGTGTCGGTTCCCGGCGGCGGGAAGGTCGCTGTCGCCATGGCGGCGACGCCCAACTCGGGGACCTTCGACGACGGGGTCCAGATGCTGGATCAGGTCGGCGCGTGGATCAAAGACCACATCGCCGACCTGTCCGGAGGAGCCTGCTAGTGGGGCGTGGCTCCTCAGCCCCGACAACCCCTGCCTGCCAGTTCGCTACGCCGCGACCAGTTCGCGAATGACAGTCCGGTCGAGCACGGCCCGCAGATGCGGCTGCTCGGCCTTCAACTGCTGCCAGGCCCACATCGGCTCGATGCCCTTCTCGATCGCATAGTCGAGCTTGGCATTGAGGTGGTTGGTCCACCGTGCCTGCAGCGCCTGCAGGATGCCTTCGGCGCTGCCGAAGAGTCGAGCCGCGTCCGGGTGTCCGGCGAACGCGTCGGCGACCGCCCCTGCCGGATCGATGTCGGCGTGTTCGAGAACGTTGTCAAGGATGTCGTAGCGAGCGTGAACGTCGGCCCAAGTCATCGGGCTCACCTCCAGTGGTGGGGTTCTTCCTTGAGTCCAAAGCTACGAGCCGTTGGTCAGCGAGGAACCGTGCGACGGTAGGGATTTCGCTTCATACCGTGGTAGGAGACGGGTCCCGCCCACAGAACGATCCTCAGGTCTTCCAAACGCTCTAAGTTGGAAATGTGCAACTGGTGGAGCATGTCAAGCACCGGATGGCGGAGCAGGGCTACGACTACCCGGTGTGGATCGCGCTGTTCTGCAACTTCGCGTTGTTCGTCGGCATGGGGGCATCGCTTGCGCAACGCTGGCCGGGTACCGCGGGGACGTGGGCCGGCTTGGCCATCATGCTCGCGACCGAGATCTATTTCTTGGCTGTCGGATGGATTCCGCGCTGGTCCTTCGGGCTCGTGTACATCGTGGGCACCGGACTTCTCCTCACCCAGCCCGAAACGCCGGATTTCGCGCCGTTCACGCTCATCCTCGCGGTGGCGATTTCGGCGGCGACGTCGAACCTGATCGAAAGCCTCATCATCTGGGCGGGGGCAATGGCGCTGGTCGCCGTGCCGACCTTCCAGGGCAATCTCGACAACGGCTTCATGTACCTGCTCGGTATCGAATTCGGTTGGTCGGCGGGCTTCATGCTGCTGTTCCAGCAACGTCAACTGCAGCAGGAGCGCAAGCAGCAGCAGGCTCGGGCGATCGAGGTCGCTACCGACGAGCGTCGCCGGATCGCCCGCGAAGTCCATGATGTGGTCGCACATTCGCTGTCGGTGACGATGCTGCACGTGACCGGCGCGCGCCGGGCGCTCGAAGTCGATCGAGACGTCGACGACGCGGTCGAATCACTGCGCGAGGCCGAGCGCCTAGGTCGTCAAGCGATGTCGGATATTCGGAAAACCGTTGGACTGCTGGACAAGTCCGAGGGTGTCGCACCTCCGGAACCGGGCATCGAGGATGTGCCGACCTTGATGAAGGACTTCGAGCGGGCCGGATTCCCCGTGCGATTCGAGTTGGACGGTTCGACCGAAGGTGTCTCGCCCGCGACCGGGCTGGGCCTGTACCGCATCGCCCAGGAGTCGATGACGAACGTCGCCAAGCACGCCCCCGGCGCGGTGGTCGATGCGCGGGTGCAGGTGTCCGAGGCGGGCGTCGCCCTGTTGGTGCGAAACACGCTGCCGAATGGTTCGCACGTCGCTCCCGACCGCGATGGCGGCACCGGGTTGGCCGGCATGCGCCGCCGCACGCAGGCGCTCGGCGGCGAGTTCGAGGCCGGGCCCGCCGACGAGGGCTGGGTCGTGCGCGCGATCTTCCCGAGTAATGCCGATGAACAGGCGTTGTGCCGTTTGCGCAGGTGGATGCAATGAGCCTTGGCGCCGTCCCCGGGAATGTTGCGGTTCGAGTGCTGCTCGTCGACGACCAGGAACTGGTCCGGTCCGGGCTCAAGCGAATCCTGCGACGCAAGGACGGCTTCGACATCGTGGGGGAGTGCGCCGACGGTTCTGAGGTCGGCGCGGCCGTCGCGGCAGTCGAGCCGGACGTCGTGGTGATGGACCTCCGCATGCGCAACGTCAGCGGCGTGGAAGCGACGCGACAGCTCCAGGCCAATCCGCATCATCCGCCCGTCCTCGTGCTGACGACGTTCGATGACGACGAGACGTTGTCCGCGGCGCTGCGGGCTGGAGCTGCGGGTTTCGTCCTCAAGGACTCACCGGCCGAGGACCTCATTCGCGCGGTGAAGACCATCGCCGACGGCGGCGCGTACGTCGATCCCGGGGTGACAGGCCGGGTGTTGGCCGCCTACCGCGAGTTCGTCGCGGCGCCGAACCGAAACGGTTCTGCGGTTGACGTGCTGACCGCGCGCGAGCAGGAAGTCCTCCGGCTCATCGCGCGGGGCCGCACGAATGCCGAAATCAGCGATGAGTTGTACATTTCCGAGGTGACGGTCAAGAGCCACATCGGTCGGATCTTCCTCAAGTTGGAGCTGCGCGATCGAGCCGCAGCGATCATCTACGCCTTCAACCATGGCCTCGTGCGCCCCGGGGAAAGCCGGTGAGGTTCGACGACATCTACCGCGCCGAATTCGGCCGGGTGGTCGCCGCGCTGACCGGGCGCTTCGGAGACATCACGCTCGCCGAAGAAATGGCACAGGAGGCGTTCACCGAGGCTCTGCAGCGGTGGGCCAAGGACGGCATTCCGCCGAATCCGGGCGCCTGGATCATGACGACGGCCCGCAACCGGGCGATCGATCGGCTTCGCCGCGAATCGCTCCGCGACGACAAGTACCGCGCGGCGGAGATCTTGCACGATCCCGAGCCCGTCGAAATCTCCGTCGTTCCGGACGACCGCCTGCGACTTCTGTTCACGTGTTGTCACCCGGCACTCGCGCCGGAAGTTCAGGTCGCGCTGACTTTGCGACTGCTCGGCGGTCTCACGGTCGCGGAGGTTGCGGAGGCCTTCCTCGTTCCGGAACGGACGATGGCGCAACGCATCACGCGGGCCAAGAAGAAGATCACCGTGGCGCGGATTCCGTATCGCGTGCCCCAGTCCGAGGACCTTCCGGTTCGACTCCGGGGCGTGCTCACGACGGTCTACCTCATTTTCAACGAGGGGTATTTGCCGTCGTCTGGCGCACACGAACTCCGCACCGACCTGTGCGCCGAGGCCATCCGGTTGGGGCGCGTCCTGCGCAGCCTCATGCCAGACGAGCCCGAGGTGATCGGGTTGCTCGCGTTGATGCTGCTCATCGACGCGCGGGCGAAGGCGCGCTTCGCGGACGGCATGCTCGTGCCGTTGGGAGAGCAGGACCGTTTGCAGTGGGATACCGCGATGATCGCCGAGGGACATGACCTCGTGCGCTGGTGTCTTCGGGTCAACCGGCCGGGCATGTATCAGCTGCTCGCGGCGATCAACGCCGTGCACTCCGACGCTGCCCGGGTAGCCGACACCGATTGGCATCAGGTCGTGGCGCTGTACGACCGGTTGCTGGTCGTCACCCCAACGCCGATCGTCGCACTGAACCGCGCGATCGCGGTCGCTGAGGTCGACGGACCTGAGATTGCTCTCGCGATCGTCGATTCGCTCGACCTGGACAGCTACCACCCATTCCACGCGACGCGCGCGGATCTGCTCCGACGGCTCGGTCGCGGCGATGAGGCGCGCGCGGCTTATGACCGTGCAATCGAGCTCGCGGGAAACCCGGCGGAGACGGCCTATTTGAAATCGCGCCGCGATTAGGGAACCAGCGGGGCACCGCGTGCGTCGGCATGGGTGTGGACGTGAATGGGATCTTCGCCGCGCAGGACGGGATCATCACCCGCAGCCAAGCGTTCGCCGCGGGCATGAGCCGGTCGGCGATCAGCCGACGGGTGACCTCGGAGGAGTGGACGCGGGAAGCGCCGTGCATCTATCGACGTGCCGATCGTCGGATGACGCCGCCCGCCGAGCTCCGCGTCGCGGTGTACAGCGCCGGCGATGACGCGGTCGCGTTCGGCCCCAGCGCGGCGTGGTGGCACGGCCTGAGCCCGGCGCCGGAGCAATCGTGGGTCAACATCCCGGTGCGCTGCGCCTTGGAGTATCGGCTGCATCGACGCGTGCGACGTCGCGACCTCCGTCCCGACGATGTCGTCGTGATCAACGGACTGCAGGTCACGAGCCTGCCGCTGACCGTGCTCGATTCCGCCGATCCCTCACTGATCGACCACGCGTTGCGATCGAAGCGGGTGTCGATGCGATCGCTGGTCGACTGCCATCGCCGGAATGCGAGTCGGTCCGGCACCCCGTTGGCGGGCCGATTGCTCGCCGAAGCGGGCGAGCGCTCGCGGGCGGCCGCCCGGCAACGGCTCATCACGATCCTCCGCCGGGCGGGCATCGACGGCTGGGCCGCTCACGTTCGTGTGCTCGGCCATCGGCTCGATGTGGCGTTCGCCGATCAGCGCACCGCGGTCCTCGTCGACGGCTGGGCAGGCTGCCTGCAGTCCCACAGTTCGTTGGTCACCGCCTCGTTGGATACCGCCGGGTGGCAGGTCCTCCAATTCTCGTGGCAGGAGTTGTACGAATCGCCCGCGAAGGTCGTGGCCGAAGTCCGCGCAAGCCTGACTCGACCCTGACCGAACGTTCCGCGGAACGCGGTCAGGCTGCTGCGGGTCGGGTTTGGTGCTCCTCTCGGTAGGTCCAGGTGCGGTAGAGGACTTCGATGGCGTAGTGGAGGCTGAGTTTGCCGCCGTGGACGGGGACGGTGGCGTCGGGCCGGACGCGACGGTTCGGTGACCAGTCGTTGCTGGCGTTCAGCGGGGGTGCGGGTTCCAGTAGCGCGCCGTGGGGATCGTGGAAGGTGAACCGTTCGTTTCCGTGGGCGGTGATGGCGAAGACGCCGCGGTGTAGGGCGCGGTGGTGGGTGGAGCACAGCAGGATGAGGTTGTCGGGGTCGGTTTCTCCGTCTTGTGACCAGGGCTTGACGTGGTGAATGTGCAGGTGGCGGGTCCTGCCGCAGCCGGGGTGCTGGCAGGTGCGGTCGCGTTGGGTGATGTATTGGACGAGGCGCCGGTTGGGGGTGCGGCGTTCGCGGCCCCACCGCAGTCGGATGCCGCCTTTGTCGACTGTTTTGCTGACGGTGGCGCAGCATTCGGCTTCGGCCACCTCGGCGTCGGTGAGCGCGGGACCGTTGTCCAGGTGCGGGTCCGGTACTGGCGCTGATTCAGCGGAGTCCTCGCACGCGACGTGCGTGTGGATGATGACCTCGGCGCCGGGGGCGATGTGGGGCATGTGGATTGTGGTGCGGACGGTGTCGGCCATGGTGAGTACGGCGGGGGCGATGTTGGCGGGGACGTGCCGCCAGAGGTCGCGGTGGGGTTTGGGTGAATCTGGTTCGGGTGAAACGTTCTGCGGAACGTCGGGATCGCCCTCGGTGCGGGTGCGTTCGTATTCGGCGCGGACGGCGCCGGCGAGGAACCGGGCGCCGTCGAGTGTGGACAGGCGCAGGGTGACGGACAGGCTGCCGTCGTCGTGCCATTTCCATCGCCCGGAGGATTCGATCGGGGGTGCTGGGTCGGGCTTGTGGCGTTCGACCTGGCGGATCGCGCGGACGACGCGTTCGACTTGTTCGGCGGTGGCGGAGGTGGCGATGGTGAGGAGTTCGGGTTCACGTTCGGGGGTGGCGACGCGGGTGATGGCGCGGACTTTGGAGTAGGTGAGTTCGCCTTTGGTGAATGCCTTTTGGATGAGGGGGAGTGCGGTGAGCGCGTGGGCGACGCGGACGTGGTCTTGGGCGGTGCGCAGGGTCATGCCGGTGCGCCAGGTCAGCCAGTGTGCGCAGGAGAGGATGCCGACGCCGGACCAGGCGTTGCGGGTGTCGAATTCGGCGAGGAGTTCGAGGAACCGTGCGGTGAGTGCGGCGAGTTGTCCTGCGTATCCGACGAGGCGGTTGCCGAGGTCGTCATCGGAGAGCGCTTTGGCTGGCTGGTCGTCGAACAGGTTGGTGGGGTGGAGAACGGTCACGGTCACGGCGACCTCCTGATTCGAATCGGTGTTCGAATCGAAGCTACTGCGACCCTCTGACAAGTAGCCCGGCCTCAGCGTTCCGCGGAACGCTTCCCCCGCCGCAGCTCCGTCTCCAGCGCGTCCAAACGCTGCTCCCAGAAGATTCGGAACTGCCCGAGCCAGGCGTCGACCTGCGCCAACGGGCCTGCGTCGAGCGCATAGATCCGGCGCGTCCCTTCCGGTCGCACGCTAGCAAACCCGCTGTCGCGCAGGACCTTCAGCTGCATCGACACCGCGGGCTGCGAGATCCCGAACTCGTTCGCGATGACCGCGACAACCTCGCCCGAGGCATGTTCCCCGGACGCGAGGAGCTCGAGGATCCGGCGGCGAACCGGATCCCCGAGAACGTCGAAGGCGTGCATCAGCCGACGTACGCCTTGAGGCAGCGATCCGCTGCCGCGGTGGCCACGGCGGCGTCTTCACCGGCGGTGATCGCGGCGTCCCGCCAGGCGTCGCTGCTGTCGCGCATGTAGCCGGACAGGTCCATCGATGCCACGTCACCCTCGCGAACGACGATGTCGGGGTTGGCGAGATGCTCGCCGAGGCCCATGAGTGACATCTCCCAGCCGATGCCGACGGCGCCGGGGCCGAACTGCTGGTAGTGCGGCGACGTCAGGTCCTCGATGGGCGCGCTGTGTTCGAGACGGAACAGGGTTCCGCCGTCGACGGTCTCGAGGAACACGTCGACCCAGGTGAGTGAGTCGCCGAATTCCCACGTGATGGCCAGATGGCTGGGGGCATCGCACGCGAGTACCTCGCCACCGGCATTTCCGTCGAATTGGAATCGGCCGCCGACGTGCAGATCGCCGTGGATTGTCAGCATCCAGCGGTGGATGCGTTCCTTCGAGGTGAGGGCGTCCCAGACGTCGTCGATCGTGGCGTTGAAAGTGCGGTTCGCGTGCAGTATCCGAACCTGCTTGCCGTCTCGGATTGCGGTGGTCAGGGAGCGGTCAGTGGCACCGAAGTGATCGGCCAACGAGAACTTCATGAGTCAATTATATAAGTAACAACTGATAGATAGGCAAGTGTCGATCTAGTCGGCATGATGGAGATATGACGAGCCTCGAAGTGATCAAGGGAGACATCACGACCGTCTCCGTTGATGCGATCGTCAACGCCGCGAACTCGAGCCTGCTGGGCGGCGGTGGAGTCGATGGAGCGATACATCGGGCCGGCGGGCCATCGATTCTCGCTGCGTGCCGCAAGCTTCGGGCGACGACCCTGCCAGACGGACTGCCCACCGGCCGCGCTGTCGCAACGACCGCCGGCAACCTCGACGCGCGTTGGGTCATCCACACGGTGGGCCCGGTTTACAGCCAATCGCACGATCGGTCGGCTCAGCTTCGCTCGGCGTACACGAGTAGCCTCGCTGTTGCAGACGAGGTCGGTGCGACGAGTGTTGC
Organism: Smaragdicoccus niigatensis DSM 44881 = NBRC 103563; assembly: GCF_000380645.1. GTDB lineage: Bacteria > Actinomycetota > Actinomycetes > Mycobacteriales > Mycobacteriaceae > Smaragdicoccus > Smaragdicoccus niigatensis. Next base: position 720,846 of record NZ_AQXZ01000018.1, on the reverse strand, counting down.
GTTCCCGTTGATCTCGGCGGGCATCTATGGCTGGCCACTCGAGAATGCGGTCTGGCATGCAATCGATTCCGTACGCACGGCGACCACTGACGTGCGTACCGTTCTATTTGTGGCGTTCAGTGAACCGATCGCCGCGCTGCTACGAGCGGAGCTAGACCGATGACCACCCTCATCACCGCTGCTGAACTCGCCGATCGGCCCGCGCAGGTTGTTCTTGATGTGCGCTGGGCTCTGGGCGATCCCTACGGCCGCAACCACTACGAGAACGGCCACATCCCGGGCGCGATCTTCGTAGACCTCGAATCGGAATTGGCGGCATTGCCGTCGAAGGCAAAGGGCCGGCATCCGCTTCCGCGGATTGCCGATCTGCAGGCAAACGCGCGGAAGTGGGGCATCAGCGACGATTCGTTGGTTGTCGTCTACGACGCCGTTGGCGGAACGTCAGCCGCACGTGCCTGGTGGCTGCTGACCTGGGCGGGCGTCAAGGACGTCCGTATTCTGGACGGCGGTTGGCACGCCTGGCACAACGCGGATCTGCCGGTCGAACGAGGCGCGGGTCAGCCGCATGCTCCAGGCGACGTCACGCTGAGCGAGGGCCACCTCCCGACCATTGACATCGACGACGCCGCGAACTGGTCCGGCACTCTGATCGATTCCCGCGCACACCCACGCTTCCGCGGGGACGTCGAACCGGTTGATCCCAAGGCCGGCCACATCCCGGGTGCGATCAACGCACCGGCGACCGACAACCTCTCCGCCGATGGCCGGTTCCTCACGCCCGAGCAACTGCGCGCGAAGTTCGGCGACCTCACCAAGCCGGTTGCCGTGTACTGCGGCTCCGGGGTCACGGCTTCGCACACCGTCGCGGCGCTGTCGATCATCGGCGTCGACGCGGCGCTGTTCCCGGGGTCCTGGTCACAGTGGTCGAACGACCGCCGACGGCCAGTGGCAACCGGTGATGCTTCGTGACGGATCTCGACGTCCGCCGAGCAGATGATCGACTCCACACCGAGATCGATTGGCTCGATTCGAGGCACTCGTTCTCCTTCGGCCATCACTACGACCCCCACAACACCCATCACGGCGTCCTTCTCGTCAATAACGACGACGTCGTCACGGCAGGTCAGGGCTTTGATACCCACCCACACAGCAATATGGAGATCGTCACGTGGGTGGTGCGCGGGTCGCTCGTCCACCAGGACTCGATGGGGCATTCGGGGGTCATCTACCCGGGGCTCGCACAGCGGATGAGCGCCGGGACAGGCATTCTGCACTCCGAACGAAATGACTCATGGCGACTCGGGGCGGCGACGCACGAGGACCCCGTGCGGTTCATCCAGATGTGGGTCATCCCGGACGAGGCTGACGTCGATCCCGGCTATCAGCAGTTGGAAATCGACTCCCCGTTGAACGCCGGTGACCTCATTCCCGTCGCGACCGGAATGCCGACCTACGACTCCGCCATTCGAATCCGCAACACCAACGCCGCGATGCTCGTGGCCCGCATGCAGCCGGGCCGCCAGGTCGTCCTGCCGGACGCGCCCTATCTGCACGTTTTCGTCGTGCAGGGCGAGGTGTCGATGGAAGGCGTGGGACTGCTTTCCGAGGGAGACGCGGTCCGCGTTTCCGGTGGCGGTGGGCAGGCTCTACTGTCGGAGCAAGGCGCCGAAGTCATCGTCTGGGAGATGCACCAACGACTCGGCGGCTAGCCATGACGGGGCAAGCCCAACGAAGGAGCACACCTTGAGCGGTCATTCCGCGCTCGCGGTCGAACTGCGTACCCAGCCGCCGGCTGAACTGAAGTCGCTTTCGGACGCTGATGCTCAGCACCTGGCGTCCGCGCTGAAGAAGGCCCGCGAGACGCAGTCTGCCGAACTTGACCAGTCGATCACTGAGGCGCTCAAGCACATTCCGTGGCCGCTGCGTGGTGCGGTCAAGAAGGTGGTTGGTCTGTGACGAGCCTTCCCGTGCGCGCGGAGTTGACCAAGCTCGGCGCGCTGCTTTTGCTGGACCCCAAGGACCTCGCTTACCTGTCGCACCTGGACGCGTCAGTCATCCGGAAGTTCCGGGAAGACGCCATGGACATGATGTTCGCGGCGGACCGCAAGCGACTCGAGGGATCGGCTGCGGCTACGCGGATGGTGCCGGCGGCGATCAGCGCAAAAATCGCGACCCTCGTGATCCCGCCGCGTCTCGCCGCCCGAGTCGCCGGGTTGACCGAGTCGGGTAAGGCCGTGGACCTCGCGAGTCGGCTTCCGGTCAAGTACCTCGCGGATGTCGCGCCGTTCCTCGACCCGCGGCGCGTCAGCGCGATTCTCGGCGAGGTCCCGAACGAGCTGGTCTCGGAGGTCGCGAAGATTCTCGGCCGCACCGGCGACTACATCACGATGGGCCGCATGGTCGCCCACATCAAGCACGAGGCGATCTTCCAGACGCTCGCGCACCTTGACGACTACACCCTGCTGCAGGCGGGATTCGTCATCGAGGACACGAGCCGGATGCCGGAGATCATCCACATGCTGCCGGAGCATCGGCTCATCTCGATCACGGAGGTCGCAGACGAGCGCGGTCACTGGCTCGAAGCGATGGGACTGCTCGACAACCTCGATGACAGCCTTCGCCGCCATCTCGTGAACCTCGTCGCGCGCCAGCCTCATTTGATGAACGGGCTGGTCAAGTGTGCGTACGACGAGGACTTGTGGGACGTCGCGCTGCCATTGGCCCCGCTCATGACCGAGGAGTCGTTGCAGACGTTCGTCCATGTCGATGTCCTGCATCAGCGCGAAGTGGTCGAGTCACTCGTCGATGCGGCCGCGCGCCTGGATCTGTGGGAGCACGTGAACCCACTGCTGCCGCTCGTCGACTCCAACCTCGGCGCGCACCTGGCGCACGCCCTGGCCGGCATCAGCGATGAGCATCTCGACCGTCTGGTCGGCGAAGTCACCCGCGCGGGACTAAAAGACGCCCTCGATGCCGTTGCACTGCACGACGAGAAGCTGGCCGAAAGGATCGCCCACCGCAATGCCTAGATACGACTACCGCTGCCGCTCATGCGGAACGCAGTTCGAGGTCGATCGCCCGATGGCGCAGGCCAGCGAGCCGGCGATCTGCCCGGAGGGCCACTCGAACACGGTCAAGCTGATCTCGATGTTCGCGGTGGGAGGCGGTTCTGCTGCGTCGTCGCTGCCGGTGCAGGCGCCACCGTCCGCCGGCGGAGGTTGTTGCGGCGGCGGTGGCTGCTGCTAGTCCGCGTTACTTCAGCAGGCTGAACCAGCCAGGTGCGTTGCCTGGCTTCCACTTGATGTTGCACCCGATGCTCGGGTGCTGCTCACCGCTGATCGGCTCACCCGAGAGGAGTGCTGTGACGGCTGCGGTGAGCTCGTCGCCCGTCGCCGTGAGGCCGTTCCGCGGCGTCGATTCGTCGAAGCGGCCGCGGTAGACAAGTTCCAAATCGCGGTCGAAGAGGTAGAACTCGGGCGTGCACGCGGCCTGATAAGCGATTGCGGCGCTCTGGTCCTCGTCGATCAGATACGGGAAGCGCCAGCCCCACTCGGCCGCCGCGGCCGGCATGTTGATCGGCGCGTCGTCCGGGTAAGCATCGGCGTTGTTGCTGTTGATCGCGACGACGCCGATTCCAGCGGAATGCCACTCGGAGGCGAGACGCCCGAAGTCGTTGCCGATGTGCTTGACGTAGGGGCAGTGATTGCACACGAACGCGACGAGCGTTCCGTTCTCGCCTTGAATGTCCGTCAGTGACCAGGTGTGTCCGGTCGGGTCGGGGAGTGCGAATCCCGGTGCAGTGGTGCCGAGCGGGAGCATCGTGGAGGTGACTGCCATGCGTTCAATATATGTTTGGGGCGTTACGCTGCGGCAATCACGCCACGCCCTATCCTTGACGCATGGTCCGCTGGCTGAGTGAAGAGGAGTTCGAAACCTGGATGGCGTACATCCGGCTTCGGCAGCGCATTGATGCGCAACTGGCGAGTGGTTTCGCCAAGGATGGGTTGTCAGCGGCGGATTACGAGCTGATGGTCGCGTTGTCTGCGGCACCCGACGACAAGCTTCGCGCCCGGGATCTGGGCCGTTCCGTGTGCTGGGACAAGACCCGGTTGTCGAAGCAGTTGTCGCGAATGGACGCTCGCGGTCTGGTCACCAGAGAACCGGCGCCGGAAGATGCGCGGGGCATCGTGGTGACGCTGTCGCCGGAAGGGCGTCGGCTGTTGGAGAAGGCGGCACCGAATCATGTGGACTTGGTTCGGCGATTGTTCGTCGACCGGATCTCCGAAAGTGAAGCCGTCAATCTGCGGAGCCTGTGCGCGAAGGTCGTCGCGATTACCGACGCCGAACCGGAGCCGTGCTGAAATACTTTTGTGCTGGAATTAGGACGGGCCGGAACGTATTCGTTCCGGCCCGTTCCAATTATTGGTTCAGTTAATTGAACGCTGCAATGAAGTCCCCGAGGCCCGAGAAAAGGGCTCCGGTTCCTGCATTGAGGGCTCCAATACCGCCACCCAGGAAGTGCGTCCAGGTCTCCATCATCGCCATCCACATAGGAAAAGGCATTACAACCCCTCACCAGCCGTCGATCAGTCTCCACCGATCGAATTATCAAGAGCACGAATTAGTTTCGTGCATCGGTCGCCGGTCACTACCACTGTCGGCTTGTGACTGCTGGTAACAGTAGAGGGCGCAGTTATACATGGTAAACCGCTGTTTGCTTACAAAATGGACAAGAAAGCATTCTCGGCGAGTTGGAATAGCGGTTGGGGAACGACTCCGAGAAGAATTGTTGCGGCTATTGCAATTGCCGCCGCAGCAATGCTAGGTCGATGCCCCTCAAATACCGTCACCGAATCATCGGATTGCGGCGTGAAGAACATCATCACGACGACCCGCAAATAGAAGAATGCGGCGATCGCGCTGCTGATGACGCCGACCACCACGAGCGGCCATTCGCCCGCGTTGAACGCGGCGACGAACACCCCCAGCTTTCCGATGAAGCCACTTGTCAAGGGCAAGCCGGCAAGGGCGAGCATGACGATCGTGAAGACGCCCGCGAAGAGCGGGTGACGGCGGCCGAGCCCCGCCCACTCGCGGAGTTGGCCGGTTTCGCCATCGCGATCGTGGACCATTCCCGTGAGTGTGAAGGCGGCAACCGTGGCGAGTCCGTAGACGGCCGCGTAGAACAGCGTCGCCGCCGGGCTGAACGCCACGACACCGACCAGGATGTAGCCGGCGTGGGCGATCGACGAATACGCGAGCATGCGTTTCACGTCGGTCTGGGTGACCGCCATCAGAACGCCGATGATCATGGTCGCGGCGGCCACGCCGTAGAGGATCGGCTTCCAGTCGTCGAAGGCGGTCATCGACACCCGAAGTAGTGCACCGAATGCGGCGACCTTCGTCGCCGAGGCCATGAAGGCCGTCACCGGCGTTGGTGCCCCTTGATAGACGTCCGGGACCCAGGAGTGGAACGGGACGAGTCCGACCTTGAACAGCAAACCGACCGCGACGAGCGCGATCCCGATGAGAAGCAGTCCGCGCGGGCCGTGCGCATTCGCGATGTCGTACAGCCGCACCCCGCCCGCATAGCCGTACAACATCGCCACACCGAACAGGAAGAACGCGGACGAGAACGCGCCCATGAGGAAGTACTTGAGTGCGGATTCTTGGCTGAGGAGTCGGCGATACCGCGCGAGTCCGCACAGTAGGTACAGCGGCAGCGAGAAGACCTCGAGCGCGATGAACATCGTCAACAGGTCGCCGGCGGCCGGGAACAGAAGCATGCCACCGGTCGCGAACAGCATCAGCGGATAGATCTCGGTGTGCTGGACACCGGCGGCCTCAGCCTCGGCCTCTGATGTCCCGCCGGGAACGGCGGCGGCCTGGGCGGTGAATACGGAACTGTCCGATATGAGAAGCAGCGCCAACAGGGCGAGAACGAGGATCGTGCCCTGTAGGAACAGTGCCGCGCCGTCGATGATGACCGCTCCCGCCATGGCGGTGGCCGTCGTCCGCCACAGGTGCGCGACCGCGACGAATGCGGTGACCAGGCCGAATGCGGCGATGACGATCTGGGCATGCCGACGCCAGGTGCGCGGTGCGAAGGCCTCCACGAGCACGCCGACGACGGCTGAGCCGAAGACAAGCAGGATCGGCGCAATCAGGTGGTATTCGATGCTCATCGCGGCGTGCTCGCTTCCGCCGAATGCTGCGGCACTGCGGGCGTGATGACGTCGAGGGCGGGCTTCGGGTAGACGCCGAGCACGACCAATGCGGCGATGAGCGGGGCGAGGAAGGCCACCTCGCGCAGGTGCAGATCCTTCACCTCGGGTCCGGTCGGCGGTCCGCCGAAAACCCGCTGGTAGAGCCAGAGAATGTAGATCGCCGACAAGACGAGCGCGGCGGTGGCGGCGATCGCCGGCAGCGGATGTGTGCGGTACGTGCCCACCAGGACGAGGAACTCACTGATGAAGGGCGCGAGGCCAGGGAGTGCCAACGTCGCGAGGCCGGCGATCAGGAAGACACCAGCAAGTTTCGGTGCAACTTTCGCGACGCCGCCGAAGTCGGGGATCGTGCGTCGCCCCGTGCGGCGGACCAGGACCGCCGCGACAAGGAACAATGCGGCGGTCGAGACCCCGTGGTTGACCATGTAGAGCGTCGCGCCGGCCTGCGACTGGGGGCTCATCGCGAAGATGCCCAACACGATGAACCCGAAGTGCGAGATCGAGGTGTACGCGATGAGCCGCAGGATGTCGGTTTGGCCGATCGCCACGAGAGCGCCGTAGACGATGCTGATAACCGCAAGCGTCATGATGAGCGGCGCGAACGTGTTCGCGGCGTCGCCAAAAAGCGTGAGGCAGTACCGGATCATGCCGAAGGTGCCGACCTTGTCGACGATTGCCATCATGAGGACCGCGGCCGGTGGTGGTGCGGCCACCGCCGCATCGGGCAGCCACGTGTGGACCGGCCACAGGGGTGCCTTGACCGCGAACGCAAACATGAAGCCGGCGAACAGTGCCCGCAACAGGTCGGGACTGGTGCCGGCGAGGTCGATCGCGCGAACGTCGAACGTGCCAGCCTGGGAGTAGACGCCAACCAGTGCCGCCAACATGATGAGGCCGCCGAACAGGTTGTAGAGCAGGAATTTCATCGCGGCGTACGACCGCTGGGCGCCGGGTCCGCCGATGAGGAAATAGAGCGGGATCAGCATCGCTTCGAACAGGACGTAGAACAGCAGCACGTCGAGCGCGATGAAGCTGAGGATGACCATCGCTTCGGTGAGCACGATGAGCGCCGGATAGATCTTGCAATCCCACTCGTTGTACGTCGCCAGCAGCAGGACTGGCACCAGAGCCGCTGTGAGCAGCACGAGCGTCAGTGCGATTCCATCGATACCGACGATGTATTGGGCATTGATCGCCGATATCCACGAATGTTCGGTGACCAGCTGGAACTTCGCGCCGCCGGAATCGAACTGGAACGCAACGAGAATGGCGATGACCAGGGTGCCGAGCGCGGCGGCCAGCGCGACGTACCGGTGAAGCACGGTCGCGAGCGCGCCGATCAGCGGAAGCAGCCAGAGTGCGGTGAGAAGCCAGTTCATTTCGAACCCACCCACAACATCGCCGCCGCGACAATCAACGCGCCCGTCACCATCTGCAGGGCGTACGAGCGCACGAATCCGGTCTGGACTCGGCGCATACGTGCAGACAATCCGCCCAGCGTCGCGCCGATCGTATTGACGATCCCGTCGATGGCCCGATTGTCGAGAAAGACGAGAATGCGAGTCACGTGCTGACCGGGTCGCATGAACACGGCTTCATTGACTGCGTCGCCGTAGAGGTCACGACGTGCGGCGACCGTCACGAACGACCCTTGCGGAGCGTTCCGCGGAACGCTCGCGGCTTGCCGGACCGCGAACAGGATGCCGGTGGCGACGAAGGCGAGCGTCAGGGCGGTTGTCACCCAGACCGGCATCGAATGGGCCGCCTCGGCGTGCCCGACGACCGGTGCGAGGTAGTCCGGCAGGACCCAGACGAGGGCACCGGCGCCGACCGATCCGATCGCGAGGATAGCCATGGGCAAGGTCATGACCTTGGGGGACTCGTGAGGGTGGACGTCTGGATCCCACCGCTTCTCGCCGAAGAACGTCATGATCATGACGCGGGTCATGTAGAACGCCGTCAGTCCCGCGCCGAGCAAGGCCGCGAACCCGAACACCGGATTCTCGGCGAACGCGATCTCAATGATCTTGTCCTTCGAGAAGAACCCGGCGAACGGTGGAACGCCGATGATCGCGAGGTAGCCGAGCCCGAAGGTCGCGAATGTGACGGGCAGGACTTTGCGGAGCCCGCCGTAGTGCCGCATGTTCACTTCGTCGTCCATCGCGTGCATGACCGAACCTGCACCGAGGAACAGTCCGGCTTTGAAGAAGCCGTGCGTGAGCAGATGCAGGATCGCGAACGCATACCCGACGGGACCGAGTCCCGCGGCGAGCATCATGTAGCCGATCTGGCTCATGGTCGACGCGGCGAGAGCCTTCTTGATGTCGTCCTTGGCGCAACCGATGATCGCACCGAACAGCAGCGTGACCGTTCCGACGACGGCAACCGCGGTCTGTGCGATGGGTGAGGCGTTGAAAATGGGGCCGGACCTGGTCACGAGGTAGACGCCCGCGGTCACCATCGTCGCGGCGTGAATGAGTGCCGAAACGGGTGTCGGACCTTCCATAGCGTCGCCCAGCCACGACTGCAGCGGGACCTGCGCAGACTTGCCGCAGGCGGCGAGAAGAAGCATCAATCCCAGCCAGGTCTGCTCACCCGGTGCCTTGAGGACGTCCGCGAAGCTCAACGACCCGAAGGTGGCGAACATGATCATCATCGCGATCGCCAGGCCGATGTCACCGACGCGGTTCACGACGAAGGCCTTTTTCGCCGCGGTTGCCGCGCTGGGCTTGTGCTGCCAGAACCCGATGAGCAGGTACGACGCGAGCCCGACGCCCTCCCAGCCGACGTACAGACCGAGGAAATTGTCGGCGAGAACGAGCAGCAGCATCGCCGCGACGAACAGGTTCAGGTAGGCGAAGAACTTTCGACGCGCTGGGTCGTGGGCCATGTAGCCGACCGAATAAATGTGGATCAGCAAGCCGACGAACGTGATGAGCAGGATGAAGCATGCGGTGAGACGGTCGAGTTGCAGCCCGAAATCGACCTCCAGGTCGGCGACGGGGACCCAACTGAACAACCGGGCGTGCGCATTTTCCGAGCCCACCACGAAGACCGCGACGATGCTCAGTGCGCATGACAAGAAAACGGTCACGCACCCGAGCACGTGACCGAGTCGATCAGTCCGCTTACCGCCGAGCAGCAGGATCACCGCGCCGGCGAGAGGGAGCGCGGGAATGAGCGTGAGCAGCAGGCGCGTCATCTACAGCCTCAGCTCACTGGCTTCGTCGACCGACGCTGATCGACGGCTGCGGAACAGCGTCATGATGATCGCGAGCCCGACCACGACCTCTGCTGCGGCGACCACCATCGTGAAGAACGCGTAGACCTGACCGTCGAAGTTGGCGTGCAGTCGGGAGAACGACACGAACGCCAGGTTCGTCGCGTTGAGCATGAGTTCGATGCACATGAACACGACGATCGCGTTGCGCCGCAACAGAACTCCGGTCGCGCCGATGGTGAAGAGTACCGCCGAGAGGTAGATGTAGTTCATCGCTTGTCCCGCAACGACGTGGCGACGGATTCCTCGGCGGGCGAACCGTCCGGCAGGCGAGCAGCTTGGTTGACGGCGTTGTGCCGGGCGTAGACACCGGGGTTCGGCCGCGGTGTGATGCGTGCACCGGTGCGAAGACGTTCCTCGGTCATCTCGCGTTGCGTCGGCCTCGGCGTGTACCGCTCACGATGGGCGAGAACCATGGCACCGATCGTCGCGATGATGAGCAGAGCGCCGGTGAGTTCGAACGCCCACAGGTACTTGATGAAGATGAGGTCGGCGAGGTCGGCGACGGTGCTGTCTCGCGGGTGCGGAGCGGCCTTCACGCCCGCCGCACCGAGTCCACCGATCGCGATGACGCCGAACCCGAGACCGGCGACGATCGCCCCGAATCGCTGGCCCCGGATCGTCTCGGTCAACGAGTCCGACGAGTCGACGCCGACGAGCATGAGAACGAACAGGAACAGCATCATGACCGCGCCGGTGTAGACGACGATCTGCACGACGCCGAGGAACAATGCGCCCTGCATGATGTACAGAATCGCGAGCACGATCATCGTCATCGCGAGCATGATCGCCGAGTGCACGGCCTTGCGCATGGTGACCGTGCCGAGAGCGCCGATCACCGCGACCGTGGCGAATATGTAGAACGGGATCTCACTGACCATGGATCCGCCCGAAGTAGTAGTCCTCATCCGTGCTTCCGGGCTGCATCGCATGCGGCGGCGCCTGCATGCCGGGGTCGAGCGGCGCCAGAAGGTTGATCTTCTCGTAGATGAGGCCGGTGCGGTTGTCGTCGGCCATTTCGTACTCGTTGGTCATCGTGAGCGCCCGTGTCGGGCACGCTTCGACGCACAATCCGCAACCGATGCACCGCAAGTAATTGATCTGGTACACCCGGCCATAACGTTCGCCGGGTGAGTAGCGCTCTTCTTCAGTGTTCTGTGCGCCCTCGACGTAGATCGCGTCGGCCGGGCACGCCCAGGCACACAACTCGCAGCCGATGCACTTCTCGAGGCCGTCTTCGTACCGATTGAGCTGGTGGCGGCCGTGGTAGCGGGGCGCGGTCGGGCGCTTGTCCTCGGGATAGAACTCGGTGACTCGCTTGCGGAACATGTTCCGGAAGGTGATCCAGAATCCCGCGATCGGGTCGAACAGGCCCTTCCGCTCCGGCCGGCCGATCAGCAAGAGGGACAGCATCGCCAGGCCGACCACGGTGCTCGCGATGACCAGCCCAGTCGTGCGGAACGATTCCGGTACGACGATGCGGATGGTCGCCACGATCATGACCCAGGCGAGCGAGATCGGAATGAGGACTTGCCAGCCGAGGCGCATGAACTGGTCGTAGCGGAGGCGGGGAAGCGTGCCGCGGAGCCAGATGAAGATGAACATGAAGACGCTCATCTTGGCCAGGAACCACAGCGGTCCGAACCATCCGTGGGTCAGCGGGTCCCACAGGCTGAAGGGCCACGGAGCGTGCCAGCCCCCGAGGAAGAGCGTCGTCGCCAGGCACGAAACGGTGCCCATGTTGACGTATTCGGCGAGGTAGAACATCGCGAACTTCAGCGACGAATACTCCGTATGGAAGCCGCCGACGAGCTCACCTTCGGCCTCGGGCAGGTCGAACGGGGCGCGGTTGGTCTCACCGACCATTGACGTCGCGTAGATGAGGAACGACGGCAACAGCAGGAACGCGTACCACGTGTTCGTCTGCGCCTCAACGATTCCCGACGTCGACATCGTGCCGGCCGTGAGGAATACCGCAGCGAACGACAACGCCATCGCGATTTCGTACGAAATCACCTGGGCGCTCGAGCGGAGACCGCCGAGCAGCGGATACGTCGAACCCGAGGCCCAGCCCGCGAGCACGATGCCATACACGCCGATCGACGTCGCAGCCAGGATGTACAGAACGCCGACGGGCAATTCGGCAAGTTGCAGGGTGGTGCGGTGGCCGAGGATCGAGACCTCACCGCCGAAGGGGATGACCGCGAACGACATCACCGCCGCAGTCACCGCGATGACCGGGGCCAGCAGGTAAACCGGCTTGTCGACGCCCTTCGGGATGATGCCTTCCTTGAGGAACAGCTTCAGACCGTCGGCGATGCTCTGCAGGGTGCCCCACGGGCCGACGCGGTTCGGCCCGACGCGCGTCTGCATCCACGCGACGGCCTTGCGCTCGATGAGGACGGTGATCATCGGGGTCAGGAGGGCGAAACCGAAGATGATGAGCGCTTTCGCACCAATCAACCAGATGGGATCGGACATCAGATCACCTCGATCCGGAGGTTCTCGATCGGGCCGAGCTGGTATCGGACCGCGCAGCCTGCGGAGTTCTCGGGTATCCACACGACGTCGTCGGGCATGTCGGTGACGGCGAGTTTCAGAGTGATCCGACCGCTGTCGGTGCCGATCGAAATCGGATCACCGTGCTCTGCGCCGATCGACGCGGCGGTGTGCGCGGAGAGCCGCGCCACGGCTTTGCGGGCCGTCTCGGCGAGATTCGGTTCGCCGTCCTGGAGCCGGCCCTTGTCGAGCAACAGGCGCCACGTCGACAGGCGTAGTCCGTCCGTGGACGCGATGGGAACAGTTGGCGGAGAAGCGAAGTCGCCGTCCCACAGACCGAGCTGGCCGAGTTCGGCGCGCGCGGAGTCGACCGAGGTGAGCCCGAGTTCCGGAGCGAGGGCGTTGAGAACGCGCAGGTCGGTCAGACCGGTGCTGTGCAGCACTGTCCCGAACTCGCGACGCCGACCCTCCCAATTGAGGAATGTGCCCGACTTCTCGGCGACCGGAACGATCGGGAAGACGACATCTGCGATCTCGGTGATCGCGCTATGCCGCATCTCGACGCTCACGACGAACGGAGCCGCTTGGAGTGCGCGATAGGTGCCCTTCGGGTCCGCGAGATCGCCGAGTTCGACGCCGGCGCACAGGACTGAGGTGGCCTTTCCGAGGTCGACGCTGCCGGGCTCCGCGGGAATGTCGACGCCCCAAAGGTCCTCGACCTGGCGACGAGCCCACGGATTGGCGAGCGGACGTCCGCCGGGCAGCAGGTTCGGGAGGCAGCCGGCCTCGAGGGCGCCACGTTCGCCCGCGCGCCGGGGTATCCAGGCGGTGCGCCGACCCACCAGCGCAGACAGCGCACCAGGCGACTGGGCGAGGCGCTCGCCAGCGAGAACGATCGAACCGTCCGTGCCGCGGACCGCACCGAGTTTGCGGGCGCCTTCAGACAGGAACGGTGCGTTCGTGACGACCTTCAGTCCATGCTGGCGAACCGCCTTCCGCAGGCGAAGGAACACGATCGGTGACTCTTCTTCCGGCTCGAAGTCGGCGAGGAAGGCGCTGTCGGCTCGCTCGAGGTCGGCGTACGTGAGATCGAATCGACCGGCCACCTGCGCGGCGAGGAAGTCGGCTTCCTCGTCCGAGGATGGCCGAGCGCGGAAGTCGATGTTGTTGGTGCCGAGCACAACTCGGGCGAACTTCGAGTACGCGTAGGAGTCTTCGAGGGTCAGGCGGCCGCCCGTGAGAACGGCCGGGTTCGATGTCTTGAGGCCCTCGGCCGCGACCCGCAATGCCTCCGCCCACGACGCGGGTTTGCCCTTGATGAGCGGTGTGGTGATGCGGTCACCGACGTCGGCGTACTGGAACGCCCAGCGACCCTTGTCGCAGTTCCATTCCTCATTGACCTCGGGGTCGTCACCAGCAAGCCGACGCATGAGCTTGCCACGGCGATGGTCGGTGCGCTGCGCACAGCCGCTCGCGCAGTGCTCGCACACGGTCGGCGTCGAGACCAGGTCGAACGGACGCGCGCGGAAGCGGTACTGGGCGCCGGTCAACGCTCCGACGGGACAGATCTGGACGGTGTTGCCGGAGAAGTAGGAATTGAACGGTTCTTCGCTGTAGATGCCGACCTGCTGCAGGGCCCCGCGTTCGAGCAGTTCGATGAACGGATCGCCGGCGATCTGGTTCGAGAACCGGGTGCAGCGGGCGCACAGGACGCACCGTTCACGGTCGAGCAGGATCTGCGACGAGATCGGGATCGGCTTCGGGAAGGTGCGCTTCGTGTCGGTGAAGCGGGTGTCTGCCTGACCGTTCGACATCGCCTGGTTCTGCAGCGGGCACTCGCCGCCTTTGTCGCAGACGGGGCAGTCGAGTGGGTGGTTGATGAGCAGGAGCTCCATCACGCCCTTTTGTGCCTTCTCCGCGGCGGCCGAGCTGAACTGCGTGTGGACGACCATCCCGGGAATGACCGGGATCGTGCAGGACGCGACGGGCTTTCGCTGGCCCTCGACCTCGACGAGGCACTGTCGGCAGGCACCCACCGGGTCGAGCAACGGGTGATCGCAGAACCTTGGGATCTGCGTGCCCATGAGTTCGGCCGCCCGGATCACCAAAGTGCCTTTGGGCACGCTGATCTCGTGACCGTCAATGGTGAGAGTGACGAGCTCGGTTTCAGTTTTCTCCCGTGCGGAACTAGTCACGCGTCACCACGCTCCGCGCGGGATCGAACGGGCAGCGGCCGTGGGTGAGGTGGGCGACGTATTCGTCGCGGAAGTACTTGATCGACGAGAAGATCGGGCTCGCGGCGCCGTCACCCAACGCACAGAACGACTTGCCGTTGATGTTGTCTGCGATGTCGAGCAGTTTGTCTAGGTCCTCTTCCGTCGCGCCACCCCGTTCGATACGGTGCAGGATCTGCTTGAGCCAGTACGTGCCTTCCCGGCATGGCGTGCACTTGCCGCACGACTCATGCGCGTAGAAGTCCGTCCACCTGCTGACCGCCCGCACGACACAGGTCGTGTCGTCGAAGATCTGCAGTGCCTTCGTCCCGAGCATCGATCCCGCGGCGCCGACGCTCTCGTAATCGAGCGGAACGTCGAGGTGTTCGGCGGTCAGGATCGGCGTCGACGACCCGCCCGGGGTCCAGAACTTCAGCGTGTGTCCATCGCGGACGCCGCCCGCGTATTCGAGCAGTTCGCGCAGCGTGATGCCGAGTCCGGCCTCGTACTGGCCGGGCCGCGTGACGTGCCCGGAGAGCGAGTAGAGCGTGAAGCCGGGCGACTTCTCGGTGCCCATCGTGCGGAACCAGTCGGCGCCGTTGCGCAGGATCGACGGGACCGAGGCGATCGATTCGACGTTGTTCACGACGGTCGGGCAGCCGTACAAGCCCGCGACCGCGGGGAACGGGGGACGAAGGCGAGGCTGTCCGCGGCGGCCTTCGAGCGAGTCCAGGAGTGCGGTCTCTTCACCGCAGATATACGCACCGGCGCCGGCATGGACGACGAGGTCGATGCCGGCGCGGGCGAGGTAGTCCGACGCTTCCGCGACGGCCCGTTGCAGTCGCCGGAGTACCGGCACGACCTCCCCACGGAGGTAGATGAACGCGACCTTCGCACCGATCGCATAGGCCGCGATGATCGTGCCCTCGACCAACACGTGTGGCGTCGCGAGCATGAGCGGCATGTCTTTGCACGTGCCCGGCTCGGACTCGTCCGCGTTGACGACGAGGTACTTCGGCTTCGGGTTGTCCTTCGGTATGAAACTCCACTTGGTCCCGGTCGGGAAGCCGGCGCCGCCGCGTCCGCGGAGGCCGGAATCCTTCACGATCGAGATGACCTCGGCGGGGGAGAGTTCGAGCGCTTTCTCCAGCCCGCGGTAGCCGTCATTGCGCAGGTAAGTGGCCAGCGACCAGGACTCTTGCACGTCCCAGTAGCTGGTCAATACGGGCGCCAGCGGCATGATCAGAACTGTACGCCGATGTGTCCTGTGTCACAGGGGAAGTCAGTTAGCTATTGGCACCGTTGTGTCGCGCGTTGCCGCGGCTCGCACGCTTCAGCGCGCCGGGCCGATTCGCCCAGATGACACGTGCGATCAGACCCGGACGCATGAGGCTCGGCGGCTCGGCGATGTAGTTCGCCACCTTCTGGAAAGCGCCGACGACCTTGCCGTCCGTAGCCATCGCAAGGGAGATTCGACGCACGACGGCCTCTTGCACAGACCCGCGCTTCTTGTCGTTCGGATCGGCGGTCAGGGCGAGATCGCGTGCCGCGGACGAGTTCCAGATCTTCCCGACGAACTTGTCCGCTCCGTTGAGGAAGCGCCGCTGCAGGTCGTCCTTCCCGTGCGCGAGACAGTCGGCGAGAATGACTGCTTCTTCGGCCGCGACCGTCATTCCCTGCGCGTAGATCGGGTTGAACGCGGCGATGGCGTCTCCGAACGGTAGGTAGTTCGCGGGCAGCTTCGCACCCTTGTAGTCGCGCCAGACGACGTGCGGCACCTTGAACTGGTGGCCCTCTCCAACGGTCTCCATCGACGAGATGGCGTCGGCCATGTCCGGCGCCGCGAACGAACGCGCGTAGGCGATGAATCCCTCTTCGTCGACCGCCGGAATATCTTTTCCGTAGCCGGACAACGTGACGATCCAGGTGTCGTCCTCCTGGGCGTGCATCACCCCGCCGCGGTTGATCTGCGGCGTCGCGCCGCAGCCCAGCATGACGGCACCATCGAAATGCCACGGGGCCCGCTTGTAGTGGCGGGTGCCATACGTCAGGTTGACGCGAATGCGCTTCTCCGCGGGGCGCTCGTAGCCGATGGCACCAAGCCAGGCGAGGCCTTGTGCACCGCGACCTGAACTGTCGATGACGAGGTCGGCGTCGATCGTGCGATGAGTGCCGTGCTCATCGACGGTGACGCCGACGACGGCGTCCTTCGCATCGTTCGTGACGAGTGCGAGTGCGGACGTTTCCTGCAGGATCGTGACGTTGGGCAGCTTCCGCGCACATTGCCGCAGCGCCCATTCGGTCAGTTCGCGGCTAGCGAAGAAGTTCTGCACGCCGACCTCGACCTGCTTGCGCAGGTACTTCCCGTCGATGACCGAACGGACGTCGAGCCCGATGTCGCCGGAGACGGCGCCGCGAGAGGACATGACCTTGCCCCACTCCGGGTAGATCTTTTCCATCGAATACTTCCCGCGCACGAGGATCGTGTGCAGGTGTTTGCTCTGTGGAATGTAGCGCCGGGACGCCGGCTCGTCGGGAAGCTTGTCTCGCTCGATGACGACGACTTCGTCGAAATGTGGACTCAAGGCGCCGGCGGCGAGCAGGCCGCCGATTCCGGCGCCGATCACCACGGCACGACTGTCACGGGGCACTGCATCTCCCATCGCCGCAGAATATCGCGAGCCAACTTCTCTCACTTACGGAACTGAACTAGATCGATTATCGCTGCTGGCACGCAGTTCGGCGATCTCGCTTCGCAGAGCCTCGATTTGGACCGTGAGCTCACCGACCTCGGCTTGAGTCGCAGCTTCGAAGCGCTCCTCGCGCGCGGTGACCTGTTCCAGGAGCCACGAGGCGACGGTCGCGGTGACCACACCGAGGAGGGCGATGCCGGCAACCATAAGGCCGACCGCGACCAGTCGTCCCTGCGCGGTGACGGGGGAGAAGTCGCCGTAGCCGACGGTCGTGACCGTCGCGGTCGCCCACCACAGCGCGTCCGCGAACGTCGTGATGTGTGCATCGGCCGAATGTCGTTCGGCGTCGAGAACCGCGACTGCCGAGACGAAGACCAGGAACGCGGTCCCGCCCGCGGCGTACCAGACGACGCGTCCACGCATGGCGGAGCCGAGCGTCCGCTGTACCGCGACGACGATCGCGGCGATTCGGAGCAGTTTCAGCGGTCGCAGCAGCGGCAGCGCGACGATGAGGAAGTCGATGATGTGGACGAAGAACCAGTGCACTCGGTTCTTTGCCGTCGCGAGGCGCATCAGATAGTCGATCGCGAAATAAGCCCAGGTCGTCCACATCACGAGATCCGCGGCGAGCTGCCAGAACGGTCCCGGCCGCGCCAGCACCGACCACGCGTAGGCGATGAGGAACATCGTCGAGCTGACCGTCAACGGCCAATCCATGCGCTGATGCCACCGCTCGGTGGCGGCTGCCGCTCGGGGTTCGGTGCTGGTCACGCCAGCTATTGTCGCAGCCGGGTCAGAAGAAGCTGCGACGCTGCCCGACGCTGCTGAGCCAGTTGTGCAAGACACCCGCCCAATCGGTGCTCGACGCGGACGCGTAGTCGACCGTGAAGCCGTGGAAGGTGTCGTGTCCTTCGGTGAACATTCCGCCGCGCTTGTCCGCTTCGAGGACCACGTACATCGAGGTCGGACCCGCGACGAAGGTGACTTCGAGTTCGTTGATACCCGGGTAGTTCCGTCCCGGGGCGAACTCGATCTCCTGATAGAACGGCAGTTCCTGCCGAACTCCGCGGATGTGGCCCTTTTCGACGTCAGCGCGCCGGAATCCGAACCCGAGGCGCACCAGCGCGTCCAGGATCAGGTTCTGGGCCGGCAACGGGTGAACCGCGATGGGGTCGAGGTCGCCCTTGTCGATCGACCGCGCGATCTCCAGTTCGGTTCGCACTCCGACGCTCGAGCCTGCCACTGCGCGGCCACCGAGCACCGTGATCGGAGTTTCCCAGGGCAGCACGAGCTCGAACGGGATGGCGAAGCGCTGGCCCGGCTGAACCTGGAAAGAACCCCATACCACCTGGCGACTGAACTCCACGTTCGACAGGTATTCGTTGTCGCCCGACTCGACCTCCACCCGGGTCGCCAGCGAAACCGCGACGCGTTCGATGACCTGGTCGACCGTTCCGCCGATCACGTGAATGTCACCCGCGATCGTTCCGCCCGGAGCGACATGTGCGCTGCGCAGAATCGTCTCCACGGACGCTCCACCTGCGCCGACACCCGCCAACAGCCGCTTGAAACCCATCGGACCTCCACATTCGTGTCATCGCAGGCACGCGGTAGGGCGGCCCGTCGTTTCACCCAAAACTAGCCACCACGATGCCGAGCGGCCGTTTTGTGTGACGTTCGTCGTATCCGGCCAGAAATGGACTTAAGTCTCTTTTCGGGTCGTTTCTGGCGCTGGCATCGTGAATTAAACGACCGGAGCAGTCGACGAGGACGCTCCGGATGACGAGGAGGAATCCGATGGCACGAAGTGCCAATCGATTGCCTGCGGTGTCGGTCGATCCCCGAACGGCGCCGAAAGGCATTTACCGTGCGGGTTATGCCGGACGGGTCATCACGGCCGCTGGGCCTGAGCGGGTGTACCCATCGGGTGTTTTGTACTACCGAACCGAAGGCGAATATGTGCCGGCCGGAAGCCTTGACTGGGTCAAGCCGGCGACTGCCCGGCGATTCAGGTGTCTTCAGCGCGTCGCAGGATTTGCGCGCAACCACTAGGTGGGGGCGGTGCCGTTGCGTACTAGTCCAGGCCGTTCTTCTTTAGCCCGTCCACCAACTCGACCAGCTTGGTTGCGGTATTCCAGTTCCGGATCGTCATGTTCGCGTAGATCGGCGTTCCGACGACGCGGCCCAACCGGCTCTTCGTCGCGAGCGCGGAGAGACGCCGGTAGTAGAGCGCGCCCGGGCCGGCCCACGCGGTGTCGACCTCGGGGTTGGTCGGCGTCTTCTCGAGTGCCTCTTCGGAGCTGATGTCGAGCAGGTAGACGACGTCGAAGCGATACTTCTCGCGGTCCTTCCCGAACCCCGTCGGTGCCTGGTCGACGACCGCGCGCACCTGATCGGCGGTGAGAACCAGCACGCGAATGAGAGAACTGTCGAGAGCGAACTTCGCCGGCAGGGTCGCCTCGATCCGCTCGGCGATGTCCAAAGCGTCGTCATCGGATTCGAAAACCGCATTGCCGCTCGCGATGTACGTCCCGACGGACTCGAGTCCGAGATCGGTGAGGACGTCACGCAGCTCAGCCATCGGAAGTTTGTTGCGCCCACCGACATTGATGCCGCGGAACAACGCTACGTAAACCGTCACCACCTCAACTTAGATACTGGTCGGCCCACGCGCTGATGATGTGTGCGGCGCGCGCCGCCTGACCGGGGCGGGTGAGCAGGTGATCCGACCCTTCGAGCGATATGAAGTTCCGCGGGTGCCGGGTCGCGTTGAACAGGTCGGCAGCGTTGTCGATCGAGACGGTGTCGTCCGTGGGCGAGTGCATGACGAGGAACGGAAGCCGAAGACTGGCAAGTTGTTCGGTGATCGCCGCCCGCCGGACGTCCTCGATGAATGCCTTCTTGATCGTCAGCGCCCGACCACCGACGAGCCATTGCGCGTGGCCCTTCTCGAGCGCCCGCTCGACGACGGCGTCGTACTGGTGCTCGACGTGGCGGGGGTCGCTGGGTGCGCCGATCGTGACGAGCGCCTTTAACCCGGACACCTTGCACGCCGCAGCGATCGCGGCGGCGCCGCCCCAGGAGTGGCCCACCAACAAATCGACCGGCGTACCCCGCGCAGTCATGAACTCGCAGGCACGGGCAATGTCATCGACCTTGACCGTGAACGATCCGTCGCCCCAAGCGCCTTCCGAGTCCTTCAGACCCAAGGCGTCGAAGCGGAGCATTCCGATGCCTTCTTTGGACAGTTGCTTGCAGATCCGAGCCGCTGCGGGGGAGTCCTTCCCCAGCGTGAAACCGTGCGCGAACACACCCCAACCGCGCACATAGCCCTGCGGTTCGTCGATGAGTCCTGCGAGGTCCGGTCCGGTTGAACTAGGAAATGCGACCTTCTGCGTCACTGCAAAGTGACGGAGTCGCCGACCCGCACGATGTCGTAGAACCAGGCGGCGTTGTCAGGCGACAGGTTGACACAGCCATGGCTGACGTTCGAGTTGCCCTGGCTGTCGACCGACCACGGTGCCGAGTGCACGTAGATGCCGCTCCAGGTCAGCCGGACGGCGTCGTCGACCGTGAGCTTGTAGCCCTCGGGGGAATCGACCGGAACCCCGTAGGTCGAGGAATCCATCACGACGGAACTCTGCTTCTCGAGCACCTTGAACGTGCCGCGCGGGGTTTCGTGGCCCGGCTTGCCGAACGATGCCGGCATCGAGCGCACGACGTCGCCGCCGATCGAGACCGTGAACGTGTAGTTGTCGATGTCGCCGACGGCCTGGATCTGGTCGCTGACCTTGAACCGCGAGGTCGTGCCCTTGACGTTGACCGTGACGGTCTCACCGCGTGCCCAGTGGTCGTCCGGGACCCACTGCGCGTTTTGGCTGTCGACCCACTCGACGTGTCCCGTCGTTCCGGCGCTGGAAGACACGTTGATCGAGGCGGCCGCGGAGTCCTGGTCGACGACCGGCAGGCCGAAGTGGACATCGATCGCGCGCTTGCCGCCGACGACTTGTCCGGAGCCGGGGGAGATGGAGGCCGACGCGGGATTGGTGAAAATGGCCTGTCCGCCGGGAGGGCTGAAGGGTGCCTCAGGCCCGCCTGGCCACAGCGGTGCCGCAACCGCGGGTGCAGCGATCATGAGACCGGTGGCGGCGCAGCTCAGGGCGGCGAGCGTGGCACGGATGGCGAGACGCTGAACGCGCATGGTCGATCCCCTCGACTGTGGCGGGTGGTCACAGAAACATAACAAGTGAAGGATGTGACTGGTGGGGAATCTGTGAAGGTCGGGGGAGGCTTCCCGGATCCCTAGTTCCAGGATCCTCTGTTGGCGTCTTAAATCCAGTGCTAGCGGGAATGTTGCGGCAGTCCGGCACACCGTGTGATGTGACCTCGGTCGCCACCCGGACGTTCCCCGCCGCTGCACCCGGATACTCGATGGCGTGGATCAGATTCTCGACACGTTGGGTGACTACACGGCGCTCGTCGCCGCGCTCGCTCTTGTCGTCCTGTTGTGGACGGTTGTCCGGCACGTTGTGACGATCGTCCACGAAGGCGGTCACGCGCTCGCCGCCCTCGCCACGGGACGTCAACTCGTCGGCATTCGGCTCCACTCGGACACCTCAGGACTGACGTTGTCGCGCGGCAAACCGTATGGCGCAGGCATGGTCGTCACTGCCGCGGCGGGCTACCTCGCGCCGCCGTTGGCCGCGATGTTCGTGGCATTCCTCATGTCCGAGGGGCACCTTCGGTTCCTCGGTTTGGTGACTTTGGCAGCCGTCGCGATCATGCTCATCTTCATCCGGAACGTGTTTGGCGCCTTGCTTCTCGTCGGCGCGATCGTCGGCCTGATCTGGCTCGATGGACACAGCACAGTCGATCTTCAAGGCCAACTGTTCTTCGTGCTGGCCTGGCTCCTGGTTCTGGGCAATCTCCGCACCATCTCCGAGACGACTCGAAACCGAACGGGTCGCACCGACGTCGACGGGCTCTGGCGGCTGACCCACATTCCGCGTGGGCTGTGGATCGCAGTGCTGTACACCGTGACCGTCGGCGCCGGCGCTGTCGTCTGGAATCTTCAGGGCCTGCAGATCCCGGTTATCTAGACTCGTTCGCCCGAGCGCTCGGGCTCGGTCCACGACCTCGGCCGACGGGGCAATCCGCCCAGCGGCTGCTACAGACGGAATGTCGCGACGACTCCGGCGTGATCGGACGGCCACTCACCCGCTGGGGTCCGCTCGCTGGGATCGATTCCCGTTCGATACGTGTTGGTGGCCGGCAGCGCGGGTCGGCTCAACACGTGATCGATCCGTTGGGTGAAGGTGTTCGGACCCATCAGATCGCTCGCGTTGCAGCAGGTGAAGCCCGGTTCGGTGCCGTGCGTCGCAGTCCACGCGTCGCGGAACCCGGCACCGATGAGCACCTTGTACGCCGGGAAGAGGATTTCGTTCGGAGTGGCGTTCAGATCTCCGACCAGGACAACGCGTTGCCAGGTGGCCGCAGGTCCGGTCGTGAGTTCGGTCGCCTGACTGACCCGGATCGGGCCGAGCGTCGAGTCGAGGTGCGTGTTGATGAACCGGAACATGCGGCCGTTCTTGGTGGCGTCGACCGCGGTCCAGCCCCGGCGGTCGAGCATGGGTCCGCTCACCGTGGGAATCGTGAGGAAGGTTTTGAACAGTCCCTTTGATCGCTTGTTGATCGTGACGCTGCCCCGCTTCACGAGGATTGCGTCACCGGTGGTGAAGCGAACGTCGTAGCCGAGCGCCGTCGAGACCTCCGCGTCGAAACCCTGTTCGGTGACGGCGACCTCGTAGTTCTGACTCAGCGCCGCGAGTTCGGTTTGTAAGAGGCCGAGGAAGTCGTAGGCGACATGGGTGGCCGGAGTGCGGGTGCCATCGAGAACTCCGACATCACCGGTGCGCCACAGCGCGACTTCCTGCAGACCAACCAGGTCCGGTCCGGCCGCGGCGATCTCCGCGGCCAGCAGTTTCGCGCGTGCACCGAAGTCGGTTGCCTGAACCTGCCGGAATACGTCCGCCGCCCGTTGGGCCTGATCGGCGGTGGTGAGTGCGGTGGCCAGGGGCGTGAGGTCGGCGCCGAGGTACAGATTTCGAGTCATCACGGTGATGCTCGGTGGCGTCGGCGCCGCCTGTGCCGTAACGGTCGCGCAGACCGCCGCCGTCATCCCCGCCACGACCGCGCAGTGAAGTACCCGATGCACCGCCCACTCCTGACACCTAGGTGACTGATGTGACCAGTGTGAAGCTAGTGACTAATGCGAGGCAAGCGACGATTCGGCGACGAAATGGTGAGCGCTATTCCTACACGGCCATCGCGGCGCGGACATCCCCGAGGGCGCCCTCGCCACCTGTGCCAGACGACGTGACCCGGCCGGACTCGAGCACGTAATAGGAGCCCGTCGAGCGCAGTGCGAATCCCACATGTTGTTCGACGAGCAGGACCGAGAGGTCGCCGCGCTGGGTCAGCTCGACGATCACCCGCTCGATCTCGGCCACTACGTTGGGTTGGATGCCCTCCGTCGGCTCGTCGAGGATCAACATCTTTGGCTTGGTCAGGAGCGTGCGGGCAATCGAGAGTTGCTGTCGTTGTCCACCGGAGAGCAGGCCTGCGCGCCGCGAGAGCAGACCGGTCAGGGCCGGGAAGAGATCCAGCATCTCGTCGATCTCGGACTGCCGCGTCGTGACCAGCTGCAGGTTCTCCAACGTGGTCATCTGCGGGAAGCTCAGCTGGCCCTGCGGGACATAGCCGAGTCCTCGTTTCACCCGTGCGTTGGGGCGCTGCTTGGTGACGTCCTCGCCGTTGAGCAGGACCTGCCCCGACCGGACACCGAGCAGCCCGACGGCGACGCGCAAGAGGGTGGTCTTGCCCGCTCCGTTGTGCCCCATCAGGGAGACCGCACCGCCGCCTGGCACGGTCAGGCTGACGTCGTGCAGCACCATGCTGCGGCCGTAGCCGGCGGTCACTCCGACGAGTTCCAAAGCGCTCTCAGTCATTCAGTGCTCCTTCTACGCTCCGGCCCAGGTAAACCTCTTGGACCTGGGGGTTGGCCTGGATCTCGGCTACGCTGCCTTCGGTCAGTACCTTCCCGGCGTGCATGACGGTGACGATGTCGGCGAAGTTCCGGACGAACTCCATGTCGTGCTCGATCACGACGATGGTGCGCGACGGCGCGAGGCGCTTGAGCAGTTCGCCGGTCTCGTCACGCTCTTCGGCGCTCATCCCCGCGACGGTCTCGTCGAGGAACATCACCTTGGCGTCCTGCACCAGCAGCATGCCGATCTCCAGCCACTGCTTCTGGCCGTGCGCGAGTATCCCGGCGGGGCGGTCCTTGTGCCGGGTCAGCCCGATCGTTTCCAGGGCCTCCTCGACATACGTTGGTATGCCTCGACGCGTCCTTAGCATTTGCCGCGACTTGCGGTGAATACCCCCGGCGATGTCGAGGTTCTGCACGACGGTGAGTTCTTCAAAGACGGTCGCGGTCTGGAACGTCCGTCCCACGCCGGCCCGCACAATCTGGTGTGACTTCATCGAGAGCAGGTCATAGTTTCCGTACGCCGCGTAGCCGGTGCCTTTCACCAGACCGGTGAGCGCGTCGACCAGGGTGGTTTTGCCCGCACCGTTCGGCCCGATCAGGAAGTGCAGACGGCCCTGGAGGAAAGTGACGTCAACCCCGTTGATTGCTTTGAAGCCGTCGAAGTCGACCGTCAGGCCCCGCGTCTCGAGATAGTCGAGCTCGTCATCGTTCATGCTCATTTGGTGTCCGTACTCATGTTGGTCGATTCCTTCGTCCGGATGAGGCCGCTCAGCTGCTTGGGGATCGAGGCGATACCGCCCGGGATCAGCAGGATGACGACGATGAACACCAATCCGAGCAGGTAGATCCAGAAGTTGGGCCATTGCTCGGAGAGCGTGGACTGGCCGTATCCGATCGCCAATGCACCGAGCACCGGCCCGAAGAGCGCCGCCCGCCCGCCGAGCGCCACACCGGCGATCATGAAGATCGAGGCGGCCGCGCCGATGTCCTTGGGGGAGATGATGCCGACGATCGGCACGAACATGGCTCCACCCATACTCGCCATCACCGCCGCGACGACGAAGGCCACCAATTTGATGTTGGCCGGATCGTGGCCGAGGAAGCGGACGCGCTCCTCGGCGTCGCGGGTGGCAATCAGGAGCTCCCCGAAGCGACTGCGATACAACTGCCAGGCCACCACCATGCAGACGACGAGCAGGGCTGCGGTGATGAAGTAGATCATCCGTTTGTTGATCGGGTCGTTGAGGTCGTAGCCGAAGAACGACCGGAAGCCGGAGAGTCCGGTGTCGCCGCCGGTCCACTTGATTGTGGAGGTGATCAGCGTAGCCAGGGCGACGGCCAGGGCCTGAGTGAGGATCGCGAAGTATGCGCCTTTCACCCGGCGCTTGAAGATCGCAAAGCCCAGGATCGAGGACACGATGATCGGGGCGACCACGATCGCGATGATCGTGAAGGTTCCGCTGCGGAACGGCTCCCACCACGAGGGCAGCGGTGCCAGCGGGTCGTAGAGAATCATGAAGGTCGGGATCCCGCCGTCCCCGACGGTTTCGAGCTGCATATGCATGCCCATCGCGTAGGCGCCGAGGCCGAAAAAGACGCCCTGACCCAGCACGAGCATGCCGCCGCGCCCCCAGGTCAGTCCGATGCCGACGGCGACCATCGCCCAGGCGCAGTACTTCGCGAGGTTGTTGAGTCGGAAGTCGGTGAGCAGAGCCGGCGCCACCGCGAGCAGCAGCAGGGCCAGGAGCCCGATGCCGAGCAGTGAGCCCCACGGCCCGCGCAGGAAGGACAGCATCTTGGTGCCGTTGATTGATGCAGCGCCGTTGATCGGCGCAGTGCCGTTGGTCGGCGCACTCATGTCAGCTTCGACTGAGTGCGCGACCGGTGTCTCGGGAGGCATCGTGGTGTCGCTGATCGGCGTACTCATGCCAGTCCTCTCGTTCGGACGGTGAAGAGTCCCTGCGGCTTGATCTGGAGGAAGACCACGATCAAGACGAAGGCGATGACTTGCGCCATGCTGCCCGTCGTCCAGTCGGCGAGGTAGGCCATGGAGATACCGACGGCGAAGGCCGCGATGATGGTGCCTTTGAGCTGGCCGAGGCCGCCGACGACAACAACGAGGAACGCGGGGATGATGTACTTCGCGCCCATCGAGGCGTTTGTCCCGCCCGCGAGCGAGACGGCGACACCGCCGACACCCGCGAGCCCGGAGCCGATGAAGAAGGTGAGCCGGTCCACGGACCGGGTGGAAACTCCCAGGGTTTCGGCGAGCGCCCGGTTCTGTACGGTGGCCCGGATTTGGCGGCCGAATGCGCTGTACTTCAGCAGCGCGGCCAGTCCGCCGAGACAGATCAGTGCGAGCACGATGGTGAAGACCTGGCGAAGCGGCCATTCGTAGCCGAGAACGGGAAGCTGGCCGTCGAGCCAGTGCGGCTTCACCACCGGAACGCCCTGCGCAGGGAAGATCTGCAGCGCGGCCTGCTTGAGAATGAGGCTGACACCGACGGTCA
Organism: Smaragdicoccus niigatensis DSM 44881 = NBRC 103563; assembly: GCF_000380645.1. GTDB lineage: Bacteria > Actinomycetota > Actinomycetes > Mycobacteriales > Mycobacteriaceae > Smaragdicoccus > Smaragdicoccus niigatensis. The sequence continues at coordinate 694,376 of NZ_AQXZ01000018.1, read as the reverse complement.
CCAGGAGGGTGTCGAGTGGGCGGTCATACATCCACTGGATGATCCCCATCTCGAGGATCAGGCCGAGTAGACCGGCGACCACAAAGGCGACGGGGATGGCGATCACGATGGAGATTTTGGTGCTGGAAACGACCTGCTGGGTGAGGTAGGCGCAGAACGCCCCGGCCATCACGAATTCGCCGTGCGCCATGTTGATGACGCCCATCTGCCCGAAGGTCAATGCGAGCCCCATAGCCACCAACAGAAGGAGCGCGCCATCCGCACTGCCGTTCAGAAGCGGGGCGATGAATGAAGACAAAGGATGGCCCTCTCGTCGGTGGAGTGGTGGGGTCTCGTACTTCGGAGCACAAGACCCCACCACAGGGTTGGCTAGATCAGCCGGCGGCCTTCACGAGCCGCACGCGCACGTCCGCGGGGAACCAGTCGTAACCCTCGAGGTACGGGTCCGGCTCGATGGGTCCGGGCGACGCCCAAACGATGTCGAACTGGTTGTCGGCGTTGATTCGTCCGATGTGCGCCGCCTTGCTGATGTGGTGGTTGTTGCCGTTGAGCGTGACCAGGCCCTCCGGGGCTTCGAAGGTGATCTTCTTTTCCTTCGAAACCTTGTTGATGGCGTCCACGTCGAACGAGCCGGCGGCCTCGACCTGTGCCTTGTAGAGATACAGCGAAATGTAGGCCGCCTCCATCGGGTCGGAGGTGACGCCGGAGCTGCCCGGGTAGGCCTTCCAGCTTTCAATGAACTTCGGGTTGTTCGGTGTCTGGAGAGACTCGAAGTAGTTCCATGACGCGTAGTTGCCGGTGACTGGGTGGCCCATGGCTGGGGCTTCTTCCTCGGCAATGGAGACCGAAATGATCGGCGTGGTCTCCGGCTTCAGCCCGGCGTCGTAGTAGGCCTTGACGAAGCCCACATTGGAGGAGCCGTTGATCGTGTTGAAGACGTAGTCCGGCTTGGCTGCGACGATCTTGGCGACCTGAGTGGTCCAGTCGTCCTTGTCGAGCGGGACGTACTCCTCGCCGACGATCTGGATGCCGAGCTTGGCAGCGTAGAGCTTGATGATCGCGTTGGCGGTACGCGGGAAGACGTAGTCCGATCCGGCCAGGAAGAGCGTCTTGACGCCTTGGGACTTGAGGTAGTCCAGAGCCGGGATGATCTGCTGATTGGTCGTTGCGCCGGTGTAGTAGATGTTCTTTGAGGACTCCAGGCCCTCGTACTGCACCGGGTAGTAGAACAGTCCGTTGAGCCGCTCGACGACCGGCTTCACGGCCTTGCGCGACGACGACGTCCAACCGCCGAAGACCGCGGCGACGCAGTCCTTGGTGATGAGCTTCTCGGTCTTCTCCGCGAAGGTCGGCCAGTCGGTGGCGCCGTCTTCCTGGATGTAGTCGATCTTCTTGCCCAGGATGCCGCCGGATGCGTTGATCTCATCGGCCGCCATGTGCAGCACGTTCGAGACGGTCTTTTCCGAAATAGCCATACCACCGGTAAGCGAGTTCAGGAAGCCGAGCTTGATGGTGTCACCCGAGGTGTTGACGCAGCTCGGGGGAGCGGCAGCAGTCTCGGAGCCGGAGTCGCCTGCCTTGGAGCCACAAGACGCGAGAGTGGCGGCGAGAGCGAGGACCGTCGGAGCGGCGAACATTCGCTTCCAATTGCGGGCCCAGAAGGAATTACTGGTGGTATCAGCCATGTGTTTCGCCTTTCGGAAATGTGGGTAGGCCCCATGGGTAAAACACCGAACACGTGCTCACAGAGATCGAAAAGTGCTCGTGAACCCGGACGCTATGGACCAGATGTTTCCACCGCATTACGGGCGCATTGTGTGGTGTGTGTCACTGTGTTAAGGACGTGTTAAGCCTTTTCTCAGGTCGCCGCGCCGTCCGTTGTGAGGCCCGCTAGGGTCTGACGATATGAATCTCACGCCGCGCGAAATCGACAAGCTGTATGTCTACGTCGTGGCCGATTTGGCGCGGAAACGCCAGGCCAGGGGCTTGAAGCTCAACTACAGCGAGGCGGTGGCGCTCATCAGCGAGGCCGTGCTCGAAGGCGCTCGCGACGGCCGGACCGTCGCCGAGTGCATGGAATTGAGCAAGGGCGTTCTCTCCGAAGACGACGTCATGGCCGGTGTTCGGGACATGGCGGGCTTGATTCAGGTGGAGGCGACGTTCACCGACGGCACGAAACTCGTGTCGTGCCATGACCCGATCGGCGGCTGACCTTGAAGGTTGTTCTGGTCTGCGGCTACGAATCACGCGGATTCGATGATCCGCGCGCGGTTTCGGTCGGCCGCGCACTGGCCGCGGAGATCGGCGAGGGGTTGACCTGCATCGTGCCCATGACTCTCGGCCGCGATCCGAAGTTGGTCGCCGAATGTGGTCGGGCCGCGCGATCGTCGGGATCGGACACGGTGATCGTGAGCGAGCCGTTCGGGACGGCGACACATCTCATCGCCTGGCTGCGCGCGGCGGCGCCGGAGTCCGATCTGCTCATCACGTCACCGGCTGACGATCCGTACAACGACGCCGAACTGTTCCGCATCGCACGACTGGTGAAGCAATTCAGCGGACGTCAGTTCGTCGAGGTGGCGTTCGATGGCGGCGACCCGTCGGTCGAACAAGGCAAGGACCGTTGCCATCGACTTGGCGTCAGTCATGTCGAGCATGTGCCGGCCACGTTCGAGCTGCTGTCCCGCGCTGCGATCGACGCGGTCATCAGCCAGCGGGTGCATGCCGCGAAGCATCGTTTCGAGCACGGCGACAACGGAATTCATGCCGCACTGCACGCGGAGGACCAGCACGGCCATGCCCATTCGCATGGGCCGGGCGAGCACCATCACCACCACTAGGAGGCTTTGATGCAATCGGGCGGGCACTACCTCTACGCGGACGATCCCATCGAGATCAACGCGGGCCGTCGCACGGTGACGATGCGAGTGAGCAACACCGGTGACCGCGCGGTCCAGGTGGGGTCGCACTATCACTTTGCCGAGGTCAATCCGGCTTTGTCGTTCGACCGGGACGCCGCGAAGGGGATGCATCTCGACATCCCGTCCGGGACCGCGGTTCGCTTCGAACCGGGTGACACCCGTGAGGTGACGCTGTGCGAATACGGCGGGACGAAGACGATCAGCGGCTTCCGCACGAAGGGGGCTTAACGGTGGCGATCATTTCGCGACGTCAGTACGTCGACCTCTACGGACCGACGGTCGGTGACAAGGTGCGTCTCGCGGACACGAACCTGGTCATCGAGATCGAGACGGACCACAACGCCGGCAGTTACGGCGACGAGTCGGTCATCGGCGGCGGTAAGTCGATCCGCGACGGCATGGCGCAGGACCCGAACACCACGCGTGCCATGGGCGCGCTTGATCTCGTCATCACGAACGCGATTATTCTCGACGCGAAGGTCGGAGTCGTGAAGGGCGACATCGGGATTCGTGACGGTCGCATCGTCGGCATCGGCAAGTCGGGCAACCCGAACACCCAGGATGGCGTGCACCCGGATCTGGTGATTGGCCCGAGTACCGAGGTCATCGCGGGCGAACACAAGATCGTGACGGCCGGCGGGGTGGACACCCACATCCACTACATCGCGCCTCAGCAGGTTCCGGACGCGCTGTCGAACGGCGTCACCACGTTGATCGGTGGCGGTACCGGACCGACCGAAGGCACAAAGGGCACGACCTGTACGCCCGGTGCATGGAACATCGGACGGATGCTGCAGGCATGCGATGAACTCCCCGTAAATATCGGCGTCCTCGGCAAAGGCAACGGTTCTCAATTCGAGGCGCTCGCCGAGCAGATCGAAGCCGGCGCGTGTGGTCTCAAGGTTCACGAGGACTGGGGTTCGACGCCCGCCGCGATCGACGCCGCGCTGCGGATCGCGGACCAGTACGACATTCAGATGGCGATCCACACGGACACGCTGAACGAGTCCGGGTTCTACGAAGACACGCGCGATGCCATCGCCGGTCGCACAATCCACACGTTCCACACCGAGGGTGCGGGCGGTGGGCACGCGCCGGACATCATGCGGATCGCGGGAGAGCCGTACGTGCTGCCGTCGTCGACGAACCCGACACTGCCGTACACGATCAACTCGGTCGACGAACTGCTCGACATGGTGATGGTGTGCCACCACCTCCGGCACGACATCCCGGAGGACGTGTCCTTCGCGGACTCCCGGGTTCGTGCGGAAACGATTGCAGCGGAGACGGTTCTGCATGACGAGGGGGTCATCTCGATCTTCTCGTCCGACTCGCAGGCGATGGGCCGGATTGGGGAGTCGTGGCTGCGGGCGATCCAGACCGCTCACCATTGCAAGGACAAGCGCGGGCCGCTTGCGGAAGACAAGCCGGGCAACGACAACTTCCGCGTCCTGCGCTACGTCGCGAAGATGACGATCAATCCGGCGATCGCTGCCGGAATCGCCGATCACGTCGGTTCGATCGAGGCGGGCAAGCTCGCGGACCTCGTGCTGTGGCCGATCAACGCGTTCGCGGCGAAGCCGTCGGTCGTGGTCAAGGGCGGCATGATCGCCTGGGCGCAGATGGGTGACACGAACTCGTCGCTGCCGACGCCGCAGCCCGTCATCTACCGGCCGATGTTCGGGGCATTCGGGAAGGCGGCGTCCGCGACGCGGCTGACGTTCCTGTCGCAGGCCGCGCTCGACAACGGCGTTGCCGCGCAGTTGGGTCTCGCGAGTCCCGTTGTAGCCGTTCGGAACTGCCGGAACATCGGCAAGAAGGACATGGTCCTCAACGATGCGCTGCCGGTGATCGAGGTGGACCCGGAGACGTTCAAGGTGACGCTCGACGGTCAGCCCGCGACCATCGAACCGGCGACCCATCTGCCGTTGACGCAGCTGTACTTCCTCGCATGAACTCTCTGCTGACCGCGATGCAGCTCGCGGACTCGGCGTTTCCGAGCGGCATGTACACGTTGTCGCACGGACTCGAGGGGTTCACACAAGCGAAGGCTGTCGACGCTCGGACGTTGCCCCGACTGCTCGATGACCTGCTGGTTCACTCGGTCGGACCGGGTGATCTGACGGCGTTCGCGCTCGCGCATCGTGGCGAAGATCTCATCGAAATCGAAAGTGCTTTGCATGCAACAGTTCTGGTAGCCGAAGTGCGGGCTGCATCGATCCGGACGGGGCGCCAACTGCTCGATACTGCGGTGCACTCGTTTGGCGGACCGACGATCAAGGAACTCCAAGAGTTGGTTGTCGGAAAGCGGCTGCGCGGGATGCAACCGATCGTGTCGGGGGTCGTGCATCGCGCGCTCGGTGTCGATGTGCGGGAAGCGGCGACGGGTGCGGCCTTCGGATTCGCGTCCTCGTTCGTGGGCGCGGCGCTGCGTCTCCGGGTGGTCGATCATCGGGTCGCCCAGACTGTGCTCAACGGCGCGTTTCCGACGATCGAACGGGTCGTCGACGAGGCGCTGGCCAGGCCGATCGAGGACATCGGCGGATGTGTGCCAATGGCGGAAATGATGTCGAGCAACCATGAACGCGCGCAGGCGCGGTTGTTCGCGACGTAGGGAGTGCACTGATGAATGACGTGTTGCGAATCGGGATCGGCGGGCCCGTCGGCTCAGGGAAGACCGCGCTCATCGAAGCGCTGGTCCCGGAGTTGATCGAGCGTGGCTACTCGCCCGCGGTGATCACCAACGACATCTACACGCAGGAAGATGCCGACCACGTACGGCGGACGCTGTCCGGGCTCCTCGACCCGGGCAAGGTTGTCGGCGTTGAGACGGGGTCATGCCCGCACACCGCGGTCCGCGATGACCCCACGATGAACCTCGCCGCGGCTGCGGAGATGCTCGAGAAGTACCCCGAGGTCGACACTCTGCTGTTCGAGTCCGGAGGAGACAACCTCACGCTGACCTTCAGTCCGGTTCTCGTCGACGTCTTCGTCTTCGTTCTCGACACCGCTGAGGGCGACAAGATGCCCCGCAAGCGCGGGCCGGGCGTCACGGAGTCGGACCTGCTGATCATCAACAAGGTCGACATCGCCAAGTACGTTCGCTGCGACATCACGGTCATGGAATCGGACGCTCACCGGGTTCGCGAGGGGCGCCCGGTCGTGCTGACGGACTGCCTCACCGGGTTGGGCATCGACTACTTCGCCGACTTCCTCGACGGATGCCGCAGTTCGGAAACGGCCAGTGCCAGCTGATCGGCTTGCGCCGGAGCACTACACGCCAGCGCGCATCCCGTCGTCGGTGAGTGCTCGGTCCGGCATTCCGGACACTCTCGCCGCGGGGAGTCCGGGCAAAGTCGGGTTGCTCGAGCTGACCTTCGAACGGGTTGGGGAGCGGACGGATCTGGTGTCGCACTACCAGCGGTCGCCGCTACAGGTGATGCGGCCGCTGTACGTCGATCCCGCGCGTCCTGGTCTCCCGATCGTCTATGTCATGTCGACGGGCGGCGGCGTGCTCCAGTCCGACCGGCTGCGAATGGATGTCGTCGCACGTGAGGGTGCTTCGGTGTTCGTCACGACGCAAGCCGCGACGAAGGTGCACCGCATGGACACCGACTACGCGACGCATATCGTCAATATCTCCGCTGGCGCGGATTCGGTTGTCGAGTACCTGCCCGAGCCGACGATCGTCTTCTCGGGTGCGGCGTTCTACCAGCGGATGGTCGTCACGGCGGACCCGTCCGCCACGGTCTTGGTGGCCGATAGTTTCGTCGCCGGCCGGCTCGCCCGCGATGAGCGCCACGCGTACGACGTCTACGCCACCGATTTCGAGGTGCGTCGGCCGGACGGGTCACTCGCGGTTGCCGATCGAATTCGGTTGGACCGGGATTCGGTGACCGGTCCCGGCCGGTTCGGCACCGAGACGCTCATGGCGTCGTTGTTCGTCGTGCATGCGGGCTTCGACGTGGCCGAACTCGTCGATGAGCTGAGTCAACACAGCGACGTGCGCTGGGGAGCGAGCACGCTGCCCGACGGCGTGGGTGCCTGGGTGCGGATTCTCGGGGACGACTCGCCGTCAGTGCGCGCTGCGTGGTTGGCGGTGTACGACCGCGCGCGGCGGGTGGCGATCGGTGCGCCCTTGCCGGATTTGCGGAAGGGGTAGGCGTCTACGTCTGGAGCGCGACCAGTCCGACGCCTGCGCTGATGGCGAGCAGTGCCGCGATCAATTGGTTGAGTCGTACGCGATCGAAGATGACATCGGAGTCTTCGCGCAGCGGCTCCAGAAAGAAGCGCCCGACGCCGTAGAAGCTCAGGACGGCGAGCGCGACACTGCCGGCAGGTTGTCCGTCGGGCCAGGCGACCGCATAGGCGACTAATCCAAGGAGCCACCAAGCCTGCTCAACGAACTGCACGGGAATTCGACGCCGCACGACCCCGCGTGTGTCGTGCAGTCGGAGGCCGAATCTCGTCGGACGGCCTACGCAGCAGCCGTTGAAAACGCACCCGAGACGAATCCAGAAGCCGCCGGCGAGCACGCCAACGGCCATCTGGTCCCACAGTGCGGCGACCGGAGTGCCGATCCACTGGGCACCAAGGATGGAAGCCGGGACAAACGTGAGCAGCGAGCCGAACAGGCTGAGTCCGCCCGTGGTGAATTGTTCACCGCGGTGCACCACGACGTGAAGGAGCCGGGAGCCAACGACACCGGCGAGTCCGCACACCATCGCGGTGACACCGGTGCGTAAGGGTGAGTAGCCGTCGACCTCGGCGACTCGGGCGGCAGTCATCGTGCCGATCCAGATTCCCAGGATGAGAAAGACCTGGTAGGTGCTGACCTGGTATCCGCGCAGGGTGAAGAACCGCGGCAAGATGTTAGAGCCTGCCGTCACCGATCGCCCTCACCAACTCGATCGCCATTCCGGCTGCACCAACGGTGAGCGCAACGTCGGCCAGGTTGAACGCCGGCCAGAACCCGAGTCGCACGAAGTCGGTGACGGATCCGCGCACCGACGCTTCCGCGGTGTTGCTCAGCGAGCCACCGAGCAACAAGCCGACGAAGACCTGCGCGCCGGAAAGCCACAGGCTTGCCGATAGCAGCAACCCAGCCGCCACTGTCCAGAGCCACAGTGTTGGTGCCCTGCTCGGTCGGATGCGATGAACCCACAACTGCCCCTCGGCGGGCTGCAGGGTTCCGACATTGCGCACGAGCACCTTCAATGCTTGGTCGGCGACGACTACTGAGGCGATCGTGAGAGGGAGAATCATGTCGCCTTCGGATCGGATCGCCCGTGGTCATGTGTCGAGCCCAGTTGGATGTGCTCGACGCGACCGTCGGACCCGATTCTGATCGTCGTGGGCCAGCACCGAATTCCGAACTGACGGGCCAGGCGCTGTTGGGGATCGTGCACAAGCGGAAACGACAGCCCGAGCCGCTTGCGGACCTCTTCGATCGGTTCGGCTGATGTGCCGCCATGGAACGCCGCGACGAACGGACCCGTCCGACCCTCGCACAGACTCTGCAGATGCTGGAGTTCCGCCAGACAGGGCGCGGACCACGACTGCCAGAAGGCGAGCACGACGTCCCGGCCACGCAGGTGGTGAAGGGCGTACTGGTCTTCCTGATCGGCGAAGGTGAAGTTCCGCGGCGAATCGCCGGTTGCCAGATTCGTCGTGAGCGGGCGGAACGACGGGGGTTCCTCGCCGACGGTGAGTTTGTCCAGGGCGGAGGCCAGTTCCTTGGGATCGAGTGCGCCATCGCTGTGCCAGACGAGTTCGCGACGGGTGTTCATGAGGAACGCCGATGGGGTCTTCGATACGTCGAAAGCCGTGGTCCAGGCCTTTTCATCGTCTTCGGTGATGACGACCCTCGGCCCATCCGTCAGGGCCAGCTGACTCTCGACGTCCGTGCGGGACTTGTCGAACGTTCCCGCCGGTACGACCACCGTCGTGGAGACAGAACCTGCGTGCTTGGACAGCCGAAGCGCCTGGAACAGCGACGTGAGGGGTTGGTCGCCGGCGAAGAACACGAGGGCGTTGCGCTGGGGCTTTCCGTCATGCGGGGCCGTGGCGGCGACGCTCAGGTGCCCGCTGATCGCCTGCCGTAGCGGACCTCGATCGCCCGCCACCGGACGCCACAGGGGGACGGTCAACGGTCCCCACCACGATGGCACATCGAGCGCCACGACCGGTTCTGGAACGAGGCACGTCGATCCGCCGACGACACTCGCAAGTGCGCCGGACGGGAGCACCTGGGTGCCTTCGAGCGACAGGCAGATCTGGCCGATATCGGTGATGCCCGCGGGTGTGGGAACGATGAAGCCATGCTCGTCGATCCGCGAGCGGGCGACTCCGTTCCAGATGCTCGCGGTCGGTGGGTACTCCACCCATGACCAGATGAAACGGTCGATTCGACCGCCGGGAACCCAGCTCTTCAGTGCGGTGAACGCCGTACCGCCGTGCGTCTCCGCGATATCGACGACAGGCGCATTGCGGGCACCGCCGGTCAGCTCACCGCGGATGACGATTCCGGACGATGTGACGTCCAAGGCGGCGAACGATGCGTCCAGGCCGGGAACCAACTCGTTCAGGGAGTTGACCAGCTTGGTTCGGTTACTCCTGATCATGGTGGTGATTGGTCCGCCGGCGCTGGGAAGCTGGGTGTCGAACTGTTGCCGGACTCTGGTCACAACCGGACCGTGAGGTAACCAGACTGACTCGTCGACTTCGGGGTCGCCCGCTCGTTCGACGGTGACTTTTACGGCGGCCGCGTCCAGCACGAGCCGGATCGACTGCGTGAAGGTGATCCAAGCGTCGGGTGCGCCCGAGGCGACGGCGTCGATCCGACCGGAGACTTTGAGGACGCCGTCGTGGAACGTGAGCTCGAAGTCCGAAACCTGAAAGTGGTACGTCGCCGAGTACGAGAACCAGCCGTATCCGATCTTTGCGGTTACCGTCTGCCGCTCGATCGCTTGGACAATGCTGTCGAGGTTGAAGAAGGACAGGATGTGCTCTTTGCTGACGGCAAGGGCAAATCCGTTCGAGCCTGCGAAGGATTGCGTGAGGCTCGAAATCCGGTTCGGGGGTGGGGCGCCTCCGGAAAGTTGCATCGGTAGCGCAATGACCTGGCTGGTGCCCGATCCGAGGCCTTTGAACTCGGTGAACGGGAAGCCGGCCGGGACATCGATCGGCTGTTGGACGATGGAATGCCGGACGAACGTGCGCACGTGTGTCGAAATTCGATTCTGGTCGAATGTGCTGATTCCGCTTCCCGGCGCCGCGACGAACTGGATCTTGCTGTCGTCGGCGGTTGGGCTGATGAGCAGGCGAAGTCCGCCCGGACGGGCTGTCGGCCGGACGTTGTAGGTGGCGGTCAGCTCGCCGTGAATCGGTTCGGGCAGGGTGTTGGTTTCGGGGTCCGGGTAGAACTTCGCCCGGATGTGTGCGTGGACTGTCACCTCTGATGATGAACCAGGGGAAACCGTGATCGTCACCGTCGACACCTGCACTTTCGCGATGCCGCGCACGACATCGGGAGGCGTCGGCGGCAGTTCGATGCCCCAGTCCCCGGTGAAGCGGTCGAGGGTTTCGGTGAACTTCTTGGCGATTCCCGGTGGCGCCGTCGCAGTGATGTGTGCGTGCAGATCTTCCAGCCCGCCGCCGGACAATTCCTTTTGGAAGCCGACGACCCAGTCGGCGAAGTCGACGAAGTCTGGTGGTCTCCTCCCGGGATCGCCGATACGCGTCACGACGTGCCGAACGAGTTGAATGCGGGCGTCGTGATCACTGTTGTTGTGAAGCGTCGCCAATAGTCCGTTGATCTGCCGAGTCGCGATCTGGACCACTGCTTCGTAATCACCAGTCAGTGGATTGGTCATAACTCTCCCTCAACCGGGTCGACTCGCGTGAAGGTCATGGTCCCGGGGTCAATCGGACCGCCAAGCCGGCAAACGCGGCGCCATCGATTCGGGTCGCGACGAACTGAACGGAATTTCCACCGTTGGCGTCGCCGATGACGAAGTTCCGGACTGTGCCTTGATGCCGAGACGTCTGGCTGTAACTCCCGACGGCACCGGGATTCGTTCCGAACATTTGAACCACGGTTGCGTTGTCCGCAGAGCTGATTCCTTGCATCAGAGACGTTCCCGGTCCGCCGCCGGCGATGGGAGTGACGGGGTCGAAAGCGGCGGCCTGTAAGTAGGAAATCGAACATCCCTCGATCGATATCGACGGATTGAGTCCATTGCGGTTGACGGTGATTCGCACCTGGCTGGGACCCGCAGGCACGCTGGGCAGGATGAACAGCTCCGCGTATTCGCCCGATGTGGCGTTGAGCGCGGCATCGTTGAGACCGATGACGCCGCTCGACGTCATGGCGGCACCACCGTAGGTCGCCGTGCGTGCGGCGGTCGCCGGCCCTGCTCCGCTGTGTTGCCACCGAAGAGCAACGACGACGGCGACCTGCCCAGTGCCGGCTGTGTGTATCCAACTGGTTGTGGCACTGGTGTTTCCGGTCGCCGGAGCCCCGACGCCGACGGAGTCGAACGTGGGCCGAACAACCAGGATGTCGGTCTTTACGGTGAGGCGGGTGGTCTGCGAGTATTCGCCGTCCTGGTTCTTGAATCGCGCCTTGTACTCGTACTCGGTATCGGGATCGAGCGGGCCAGGGTCGAGCAGGGAGGTGCCTGGCCGGGGCACGACAAAGGATTGTTGCTGCTGTGTGGGGTCTGACTTCAGCGAGCGATCCAACTCGACTTGAATTGCCCTCGTGTCGGGGTCCCAGTTCACGGTTATGGAGTTGGCCGTCACCGGGCCCTTGCTCAAGTTCGGGCCTGCAGGCGGAATGTAGTGGAGGCCGAAGACGACGTCGCACCCGGCAAAGCCGAACAGAAGCACAAATGTGGCGACGACCGCGAGTACGACGACCGCCAAGGCCAACCAATCGGTCATGGCCCCAATCGTTCGGCTGCACGCACCCAAAGTCGTTGAGAATTCACATTCTTCGCACTTTTGGGAAATATGTGGTGCGGAGGGCTCCGCTTACCTCCGGCGGTCAACCGTCCAGCGACGATTGAAGCCCTGGAGCTCGGCTGCTCCAGGGCTTCAAAGGCTGCGTACTCTTCGGGCTCTGCTATCTCGTAAGTGGATGTTGGGTTAGCTATTCGGGCCCAGCTACTGCGGCGTTTTGACCGGTGTTTTCGACATCGTGATCGGGAACGTAAATCGAGCGAGTAGTCCCTCGCCGTCGATAATCGGCGCCGATACGCGGCGTCCAAGTCGGTATCCGCGCGAGGTGGCGATCGCGGTTGCGTAAGAGCGAGCCTGGCGCGCAAGCTGGTCACCCACGGTATCTCCGTAATCGAAGATGTGAATGTGGAGCGCGCGGGGGCTGAATCGGGTCGCCATCATCGTGAGCACGTGAATAGATTGCTGTGTCCCGCGACACACTCCGCTCAAGGTGCGCGTGCCGTTTTCAATCGTTAACTGGGAGTGAGCATTCCGTGGTTATTCGGGCGTAAGGCGTCACGCTCACAACACGATTTGACCGCGGTCAGCGTGGCGATGGGCAAAGGTTCAATTCGTTACTGGTGTTGTCTAAGAAACCAGTGAGTCATTCGTGATTGGTGTGAGATCCGCCCAGAGCGGACATACCATGAGGCATGGCGACGCACGGTACTCATCGGCCGGAAGTCGGCGGGGAAGAATCCGCGCCGATTCGGCGGTTCGTCGTTCTCTTTGTCCTGCTGGCCGTCTTCGGCGTAGCGATCGTGATTCAAGCGTCTGGTCGCGACAACGTCTCGGCCGGGCCGAGTGCCGACAGCGCGGCCTTCATCACGACACCAGCCCTGACGACTCCCGCGCCGCCGACGCCGACCGTGACATCTGCCGTGCCGAAACCAGCCGCCCCGAAGTCAACCGAGCCGGCGCCGACGTTGCTCCCGGCCGCCGCCGCACCGACGGTCAATGCCGCGGTGGTGAAAGCGGCTCCTCCGGCGGTCACGGCGTCGACCACCGTCGCCCCGACGGCCGAGCCCACGTATTCCGTGCCGTCCGCAGAACCGCCGGTGAACCCCATGCCGAACCCGATGCCGAACGTGAACCCCATGCCGACGTTCGACCTGCTGCCGAACGTCAATCCGATGCCGAACGTGAACCCACTGCCCTAGCGATCTGGACGGGCCGCCTCGAGACCGGCGAGGGTCGGGGCTCCCGGGTCGCCGGAGGGCTTTCCATCCGGAAAGCCGGCCAGCAGTCGCGAGGTCTCCTGGAATGTCCCGATATCGGCACCACGCGTGGCGGTCACGCGCTTTCCCTTGCGCAGTGCGTCAACGACTCCGGTGATCGACTCGGGCGTTTGATTGTCGAAGAACTCCCAGTTGACCATCACGACGGGCGCGTAGTCGCACGCCGCGTTGCACTCGACGCGCTCCAGCGTGATCTTCTGGTCGCTCGTGGTCTCGCCGACGTCGATGCCGAGGTGGTTCGACAGATGTTCGACGATGGCATCACCGCCCAGCACGGCACACAACGTGTTCGTGCAGACGCCGACGAGGTAGTCGCCGCACGGCTTCCGCCGGTACATCGAGTAGAACGTGGCCACCGCGGTGACCTCGGCACCCGTCAGTTCGAGCATCGACGCGCAGAATTCGATCCCGGCCGGCGTGATGCACCCGTCGACCGACTGCACGAGATGAAGCAAGGGGAGTAGCGCAGACCGCGGTACCGGGTACCTGGAGATGATCTCCTTGGCATCGACCTCGCTATAGGTCATCTGTCTACCCCTCCCATCACCGGGTCGATGCTGGCGACCGCGGCGATGACGTCGGCGAGCATGCCCCCCTCACACATCACGGCCGTGGCTTGCAGGTTCGTGAACGAAGGATCCCGGAAGTGGACGCGATACGGGCGTGTTCCGCCGTCGCTCACCATGTGGACTCCGAGTTCTCCGCGGGGCGACTCGACGGCGATATACACCTGACCGGCCGGGACGCGAATGCCCTCGGTGACGATCTTGAAGTGGTGGATCAGCGCTTCCATCGACGAGCCCATGATCTTGCCGACGTGCTCCTTCGACTGGCCGAGCCCGTCCTTGCCGATGGTGAGGTCCGCGGGCCACGCCAGCTTCGGATCGTCGACGACCACGGGACCAGGACGCAGCCGATCGAGGCATTGCTCGACGATCTTCAGCGACTCCTTCATCTCCTCGACCCGGATGAGGTACCGGCCGTAGCAGTCTGCCGACTGGGTGATGGGAACGTCGAACTCGTAGTTCTCGTAGCCGCAGTACGGCTGGGCTTTGCGAAGGTCATGGGCGACTCCGGCGGACCGCAGGACCGGTCCGGTGATCCCCAGTGCGAGACAGCCCTCGCGATCGAGGTGACCGATGTCGACCGTTCGTGCGCGCCAGATGGCGTTGTCGCTCAACAGGAGTTCGAGTTCGTGCAGGCGCTTCGGCATGAGCTTGAGCAGCCGTTTGACGCGATCCTCGGCAAGCTGGGGGAAGTCCTGCGCGAGTCCGCCAGGCCGCACGTAGGCATGGTTCATCCGCAGACCCGTTGCGGCTTCGAACACGTCGAGGATTAGTTCGCGCTCGCGGAAACCGAACAGCATCGCCGTGACCGCGCCGAGTTCCATACCGCCGGTCGCCAGCGCGACGAGGTGGGAGGAGATCCGGTTGAGCTCCATCAACAGCACCCGGATGACGGTCGCACGCTCGGGAACTTCGATCCCCAGCAATTTCTCCACGCCGAGGCAGTAGGCCGTCTCGTTGAAGAACGGCGAGAGGTAATCCATCCGGGTCACGAAGGTGACCCCCTGGGTCCAGTTGCGGAACTCGAGGTTCTTCTCGATGCCGGTGTGCAGATAGCCGATGCCGCAGCGTGCTTCGGTGACCGTCTCACCCTCGATCTCGAGGATCAGCCGCAGGACACCGTGGGTCGACGGGTGCTGGGGACCCATGTTGACGACGATGCGCGAGGAATCGTCCGGCTTGATGTCGGCCCAGTCAGAGCCGGCGACGGTGAACTCGGCAGGCATCAGTTGTACGACCTCCGCTCGTCCGGTGGAGCGATCGTCGCGCCCTTGTACTGCACCGGGATCCCGCCGAGCGGATAGTCCTTCCGTTGCGGGTGTCCCTCCCAGTCGTCGGGCATTTCGATGCGTGTCAGTCCGGGATGTCCGTCGAAGACGATCCCAAAGAAGTCGTAGGTCTCTCGTTCGTGCCAATCGCATGTTGGGTAGACGCTCACGAGCGACGGAATGTGAGGTTCGGCGTCGGGGGCGGTGACTTCAATGCGCAATCTCTGACCCGACTCGACGCCGGTGAAGTGATATACCGCGTGCAGTTCCCGATCGCGATCATCGGGGTAGTGCACGCCGCTTACGCCGAGGCAGAGGTTGAATCCGAGTGTGTTCTTCAGGGTCAATGCGATCTGCGGCAGCCGCAAGCGGTGGATGAAAACGGTTAGTTCGCCGCGGTCGACAACCACCTTCTCCACGGCGTCATCGTCGAGCGCATCGACAATGTCGTCGAAGTAGCCGCCGTAGGGCCGCGGACTGCTGCCGGGCATCTTGACCGGCCGGACGAGCCGACCGTAGCCCGAGGTGTCACCGCTGCCGGAGATTCCGAACATGCCTCGGCGAGTGCCGATGGCCTCGTCCTTTGCGGAGCCCTCGCCACTCATCGCAGCAGCCCTCGCATCTGGAACGTCGGGGTCGATGCGAGTGCCGCTTCTTCGGCGGCTTTGATCGCCTCAACGCGGTTCACGCCGAGTGGAGATTCCTGAATCTTCTCGTGCAGCTTGATGATTGCGTTGAGCAGCATTTCCGGACGCGGGGGACAGCCGGGGAGGTAGATGTCGACCGGGACGACGTGGTCGACGCCCTGGACGATGGCGTAGTTGTTGAACATTCCGCCCGAGGATGCGCACACACCCATCGACAGCACCCATTTGGGCTCGACCATCTGGTCATAGATCTGTCGGAGAACAGGTGCCATCTTCTGGCTCACGCGACCAGCGACGATCATCAGGTCCGCCTGGCGGGGCGATGCGCGGAACGCCTCCATGCCGAACCGGGCGATGTCGAAGCGGCCACCGCCCGTCGCCATCATCTCGATGGCGCAGCACGCCAGGCCGAACGTCGCGGGCCACAGCGAACCTTTTCGCACATAACCTGCGAGTCCCTCGACCGTGCTCAGCAAGAAGCCGCTCGGGAGTTTCTCTTCGAGTCCCATTCGTCAGTCCCAGCTCAAGCCGCCGCGACGCCACTCATAGGCGTATGCGACCGACACGTTGAAGATGAACAAAGCCATTGCCGCGAGACCGAATCCGCCCAGGGCGTCGAAGTGAACCGCCCATGGGTAGAGGAAGACGATCTCGATGTCGAAGATGATGAAGAGCATCGCGGTGAGGTAGTACTTGACCGGAAAGCGTTGGCCGCCACCGTGTGCCGGCTTCTCCATCGGCTCGATGCCACATTCGTAGGCCTCGAGTTTCGCGCGGTTGTAGCGACGTGGACCGATGAGCGTCGCGAGGCAGACAGACACCACCGCGAAACCGGCTGCGATCGCGCCGAGTACCAAGATCGGCACGTAGACGTCCACTAAGCACCCCCAGGTGATTTAGGGTGTGGCTCCTAACTACAGACCTACTGCGCGGCGCCAAGCACACGGCCTGCTGCGTTGTCCTCGTCGCACATAGCTCCGCTATGGGCTCCTCGTCCGCCTTGCATACCGCGCACTTGATCACCGCTCGCTACGGCCTGGAGTTAGTACCCACACCCTCACCACAGGGTACGTCCAAGGTGCTAGTGATGCAGGAGCTTCGAAACTGCCGCGCCGAGGCCGATGGGATCGATCGGATGCGACACGCTCGCATCGGCATTCGACCATTTCGCGAGCCAACGATCGTCGGGCCGCCCGGTGATGATCAGCAGCGGCGGGCAAGCGCGGAGCTCGTCCTTCAGTTGCTTGGCCAAACCCATCCCGCCGGCGGGGGCCGCCTCCCCGTCGAGGATTGCGAGGTCGATCCCGCCCGCATCCATCAGGGTGATGACCATGTCCGGCGTGGCGACCTCGTCGTAGACATACTCCGGGCCGAGAGCGCTCACCACAGACTCCCGGGTGGAGGAGTTGTCGCTGTAGACCAGCACGCGCATAGGGCCGATGCTAGTAGAGCGTGTACATCTTCGACGGAGTGACGGCGTACGCGAGATCGAAACTGACACCGACGATTCCGTCGACCGAGCCGACCAGCGCGCTCTTTTCCCAGTTCTGTCCGTCTTGCGTGCGCCAGGCGTAGCCCTCGACGTCGACGCCCCACACCGATCCGTCGGTGGCCGCCGACAGAAGCCGCATCTTCGGTGCACCCTCGATTGCGTCGAAGGTCTTGCCGTTGTCGCTGCTGACTTTGACGCCGTCCCCGGTCGCCGCGAAGATCGACGGCTCGAACACCGCAAGTGACGTCACGTCGAGCTTCGCGCCGGTCGTCCACGTTGCCCCGCTGTCGTCTGAGACGAGGATGTTGGTGCCGTCGAAACCGAGGACCAGCGTTCCAGCTGCGCCGAGCGCGTGGAAATCGGATTGCCCCTCGCGAGACTTCGGCGCCCAGGTCTGCCCGCCATCAGTGCTCACGATGAGTCCGAGTGGGTCGGCCCCGGGATTCGCGCTGCCGGGATGCCCCGAAGCGTAGAGCGTCTTGGTCCCGGAGATCCCGGCCAGCCCCATGAGATCGTCGTTCGACCTGCCCACGTGCGACGACCGGCCCGTGGCATTGATGGCGAACAATCCCTCGTGGGTGCCGGCGAGCAGCTCACCGTCGGTGTTGATCGTGAGGGCATGAATGTGGGTCAGCGCTGGGTTAATCGCCACTCCGGCCAGCGCCGGGTCCGCGGCAATGGTCTGGCTTGGCGTGCCGGACGAACATGCCGAAACAAAGGCCAGCAGTGTCGCGGCGATGGCGAAGCGAGGGCTCAGACGCATGTCGCCATTGTGACAGCGCTCGGTCCGCCCATGTCGCAGCGTCGAGCGAATACGCTCGCAGCATGGCAGGACGCTTCCTCTCGGCGCCGAATTGGCGCGATCGCGGATTTCTGCTGTACCTCTTACGAACTGAGACTGTCGGTGGCGCCTTGATGCTCGGCGCAGCGGTGGTTGCGCTGATCTTGGCGAACACGCCCATGGTCGACGTCTACAACGCGGTGCGCGATTTCCACCTCGGCCCCGAGTCGCTCCACCTGCATCTGAGCCTCGCCGACTGGGTGCAAGACGGATTGCTCGCGATCTTCTTCTTCGTGGCCGGGATGGAACTCAAGCGGGAGTTCGTGGTCGGCGACCTGCGAGATCCGCGTGCCGCAGCCTTGCCCATTGTTGCCGCGTTCTGCGGCATGGCTGTGCCGGCTTCGATCTACGTGATCACGTCCTCGGCGGGCGGCGGTTCGCTCGGCGGCTGGGCCATCCCGATGGCGACGGACATCGCGTTCGCGCTGGCCGTTCTGGCCGTGATCGGGACCGCGTTGCCGTCGGCGTTGCGTGCATTTCTGCTCACTCTTGCGATCGTCGACGACCTCGGCGCGATCGTTGTCATCGCGTTGTTCTACTCATCGACGCTGAACTTGTGGGCACTCGCGGGCGCGATCGCCGGGCTCGTGGTTTTCGCCGTCTTGCATCGACGCGGTGTTCATGGCTGGTACGTCTACATACCGCTCGCGGTGATCATCTGGGCGCTTACGCACGCCAGCGGAATCCACGCGACCGTGTCCGGTGTCGTGATGGGGCTGCTGCTGCGAACCCACAAACGCGACGACGAGCAATATTCGCCCGCCCAGCGGGTCGAGCATGCCGTGTCTCCCATATCTGCGGGATTCGTGGTCCCGGTGTTCGCGCTGTTCGCGGCGGGCGTGACGATCAATGGTGACGGAATCGCGTCGATCTTCCGACAACCGGAGACACTTGGCGTCGTCCTCGGACTGGTGCTCGGCAAGCCCATCGGCGTCTTCTGTGGGTCGTGGTTGGCCGCGCGCTTCACGCGCGCCGAACTCAATCCAGACCTAAAGTGGGCCGATGTCTTCGCGGTGTCGATTCTCGCGGGGATCGGGTTCACCGTCTCCCTTCTCATCGCTGAGTTGTCTTTCGTTGGAACGGCATTGGGTGAACCGGCGAAAGCGGCCGTGTTGATCGGCACCGCGCTGGCAACGGTCCTCGCGGCGGTCGCGTTGAAGGTTCGCAATCGCCACTACCGGCTCGCGGTTGAGGCCGAAGAGCGAGATGAAGACGACAACGGTGTTCCGGACATCTACGAAGACGCCACGCCCGAATTTCACGCGCGCCTCGCCGAGAGGTATCAACGCGAGGCGGATAAGCACCGGGATGCGGCACGGCATCTGGAGGAGTGAGTTACTCCGTGACAGGCGCGCGTGACGCCGAAAAATTGTCAGGGGGTCCGCGTACGGTCGTGGCATGACGGCGCCCTGGACCGAGGAGCAGGTCCGTGCTCTCGCGCCGGATTCGAGCTCGTTCAGCGCCGCGCGCCCGCTCGCCAGTCGATGGAGGGAGACGGGGTCGCACGACTTGGCGGTGTGGGGCTTCTGCCAGGGGAGCGGCGCAAAGCCGTATCAAACGATCGTCGACGTGTCCGGTAGGGCGTACAAGTGCTCGTGCCCGAGCCGGAAGTTTCCGTGTAAGCACGCGTTGTCCTTGCTGCTGCTGTGGAGCTCGGGGCAGGTGCCGCCGGCCAGTGCGATCCCGGCGTTCGCTGGGGAGTGGGTGGAAGGCCGCCGCGCGAAGGCAGACCGCGAGGCCGTGCCCAAGACGTCCAACCCGGCGACCGTGGATCAACGCAAGGCACGCGTCGCTGCTGGTCTTGCGGAACTCGACACCTGGCTGACGGACCAAGTCCGGGCCGGGCTCGCGCAGAGCGACCGTTCGTTTGCCGCGTTCGAGGCGATCGCGGCCCGCATGGTCGACGCCCAAGCGCCCGGCGTCGCCGCGACGTTGCGTTCGCTGTTCAACGCCGTGGTGACGAAATCGCATTGGCCCGAAATTCTGCTGCGCGAGTACGGACGCCTTCACCTGCTGGTTCGCGCTCATCGCCAGCTCGATGATCTGCCCGCGGCGACTCAATCGGCCGTGCGCGCGCATGTTGGATACCCGATGCAGGCGGAAACCGTGCGCACGGAGCCGAAGGTCCGCGATCGCTGGATGTCGCTCGGCCGCAAGACAACCGAAGAGAATCGGCTGCACACCCGGCGGACGTGGCTGTTCGGTCGCCACACCAAACGCTGGGCGATGCTCGTCGAGCACTCGTTCGGCACCGCGACCTTCTCTCCCGAGGTTCCACCGCCGGGCACCAGTGTCGATGCGGACGTCCACTTCTACCCGGGCTCGGCTGGCCTGCGGGTGCAGTGGGGCGAACGTCACTCGAGGCCGGAGCCGTTTACGACGATCCCCGCAGCCGGCACGATCGATGAAGCGCTCACCGCGCACGCGACGGCGCTCGGTGCAGACCCGTGGATCAGGTCATGGCCGGCCCTCATCGCGGACGTGGTGCCCGTCGTGCGAGATCCCGCTTGGCAGCTCGTCGCGCGAGACGGAAACGCGCTGTCCCTGACGTCGGGCGCGCAAGCTTGGCAGTTGCTCGCGATCTCCGCCGGCCACCCCGTGACGGTGATCGGGGACTGGACGGCGGACGGCTTCGAACCCGTGTCCGCGTTTTCATCCGGACAGGTTTTCAATGTGAATCCCGAGCGGATCGCCACCGAAGCCCCCGCACGATCACAGTTCGCCGAGCTCGTTTCCGTCGCATTGGTGGGGACAGCACGGCGTTCGCCCGAACATGCTCATCTGGACGCGCCGGTCCGCGAAGTTCTCCTCGGCGCTGGCGAACCCGCGACCCGTCTTCTCGAAGCGGCGGCCTTGCAGTATGTGTTCCTCCGTGGCGGCGACGTGCCGGGTGTCGGTTCGTGCCCGGTCCCGGCTCCGGATGACGAGCGGATACCGCTTCCCCAGACTCCCGCCCGGAGGCTGGCGTGGATGCTGGCCACGAAGTCGGCATTCCTGCCTGAATGGTTCTCTGCAGCTGCGCCTTTCGACTATCGGCTGCCGGCGGAGCTGTGCGTTCAGGCACTCTGGGTGGCGGCCTCGGACGGGAAGCTGCGCGAACCGCTGCTCCGCCTGGCCGGCCCCCTCGGTCGGTGGCTGGCGGCCCAGAATCCGGAATGGTCGAGCCTGACGGAGTCGGGCGCCACCGAGGATGTGTGGCTCTTCGGCAGTCCACCCGAGCGCCGCGGCTGGTTTGCGGCGTTGCGAGGCCGCGAACCCGAGTTGGCGCGCGAAACGCTCGTGGCAAGTTGGGCGAAAGAGTCGGGACCGCTGAAGGCTGAACTGCTCGACGTGCTGGCTGACGGACTGTCGCTCGCGGACGAGTCCCTTCTCGAATCGGCGCTTGACGACCGTCGCGCCGATGTTCGAGCCTCGGCGTCACGGCTACTTTCTCGACTGCCCGGCTCGGCATTCGCGGATCGGATGGCGATCCGGTTGCATCGGTGGGTTCACGTCGACACCGCGGGTGTTCTCACCGTCGACCTGCCTGCCATGGTCGACGACGCGGACCGCCGCGACGGGCTCGGTGACGACCGACTCCGGCAGGTCATCGCGGCGTCACCGCTGTCGGTGTGGCCGCAGGTCCGCGAACTGCCCGATCGCTATCGGCAGTCGATTCTCGACGGCTGGATCGATGCGACCATTGCACAACGTGACTCGCGATGGGGGACGGCATTGTTCGGCTCGCACCGGCCGAGTGAGTTGTTTGGGCTGTTACCGCCAGACGAACAGATCAGACGGGTACAGGCCGCGGACCCCAAGAACCTGCCCCTGCTGCTTCCGGCGCTGCCGCATCCGTGGCCGGACCCCGTCGCGGACCACGTCCTCGGCCTGTTCGCCCGCCGAGCCCGCTCGACGGTCAGATTCTTCGAAGCGCCCGAGCGAGGCCTCGTGTCCGCCACAAGCGTCCATGCTCCCGTGTCCTTCGCACCGCATTTTGCGGCGCTCGCCCAAACACTTTCCGAACCGATCTGGCGACAGAACATTCAACGCATCGCCGATAACCTCGCCGAACGCGCATCCATGCTCGAGGAGTTGAAGTGACCACAGCCCTGCTGCGCCCACACGCCGAACAGGCCTATGCCGACGAACTGGCGGCGCTCGCCCAGGCCGACACCCGGCTGCGGCCCCCGTCGTGGAATCTCTCACCGTGGGCGGTCGTGACGTACCTGCTCGGCGGCACGCTCGACGACGGAACGGTCATCACGCCGAAGTACGTCGGTCCGCGACGGCTCATCGAAGTCGCGGTGGCGACGTTGGCAACCGATCGTGCGTTGCTTCTGCTCGGCGTCCCGGGTACCGCCAAAACCTGGGTTTCTGAACATCTTTCGGCGGCGATCAGCGGACGCTCGACGCTTCTGGTGCAAGGCACGTCAGGCACGGCCGAAGAATCCATCCGGTATGGATGGAACTATGCGCGGCTTCTTGCGGAAGGCCCCACTGCGGGTGCGCTCGTCGCGTCTCCGGTCATGACCGCGATGGAACTCGGCGCTATCGCCCGGATCGAAGAACTCACTCGTATCCCGTCGGATGTTCAAGACGCGCTCATCACGATCCTGTCCGAGAAGACCCTGCCCATTCCGGAACTCGCGAGTGAAGTGCAGGCGGCGAAGGGCTTCAACGTCATTGCCACGGCGAACGATCGCGACCGAGGGGTCAACGACCTGTCCTCGGCATTGCGTCGTCGTTTCAACACCGTCGTGCTGCCGTTGCCCGCCGACGAGGACTCCGAAGTCGCGATCGTTTCTCGTCGAGTCGAGCAGTTGGGTGCCGCACTGGAACTGCCGCAGGTTCCGGCGACCGCTGAGGAAGTTCGGCGCGTGGTGCGGGTATTCCGGGAGTTGCGGTCGGGCCTCACCGCGGATGGCCGGACGAAACTCAAATCGCCGTCGGGCACGCTGTCGACGGCGGAGGCGATCTCGGTGATCACCAACGGACTCGCGCTGTCTGCGCATTTCGGCGACGGCGTACTTCGCGCTTCGGACATTGCGGGGGCGGTGCTCGGCTCGGTCATCAAAGACCCGGTCGCCGACGCGGTGGTCTGGACTGAGTACCTCGAGGCCGTCGTGCGGGAACGTCCCGACTGGGCAGACTTCTACCGCGCCTGCCGCGAGATCGGCTGATGGCCACCACCCGCGTCTTCGGGATTCGGCACCACGGCCCCGGCTCGGCGCGATCGTTGCGCCAGGGGATCGAGGAGTTCGAACCCGACACGATTCTCATCGAGGGGCCGGCCGATGCCGATCCGCTGACCGGTCTCGTCACGGCCGAGGGGATGCACCCGCCGGTGGCCTTGCTCGCCTACGTGCCGGACACTCCGGCGCGTGCCGCGTTCTGGCCGTTCGCGGTGTTCTCACCCGAATGGCAGGCGTTGACGTACGCCGCCGAACACGACGTTCCCGTTCGATTCTGCGATCTGCCGTCGACGAATGTGCTTGTTTCGCATAGCAAGTCGACGAGTGGTGACCCGCTGGCACAGCTCGCCGCCGCAGCGGGATACGACGATCCTGAGCGCTGGTGGGACGCGGTGATCGAGTCGGTTCCGGACCGCGAAGCGTTCGACGCGATCACCGAGGCGATGGCCGAACTCCGTGAGGACGTCGATGAGCACACGCTGATCCGTGAGGCCTACATGCGGCAGACAATGCGCAAGGCCTTGAAGGAGGGAGCGGAACGGCTCGCGGTCGTGTGCGGAGCCTGGCATGCGCCTGCTCTGTCGGGAACGCTCGGTCCGGCTGTCGCCGATGCCCGACTGTTGAAAGGCCTCCCGAAGACAAAGGCATCAGTCACCTGGGTGCCCTGGACGCACTCCCGGTTGGCGGCGGTGTCTGGTTATGGCGCCGGTGTCACCTCGCCCGGCTGGTACCACCACCTGTTCGTCGAGACCGAGAAGCCGATCGCACGCTGGCTGACCAAGGTCGCGGGCGTGCTACGCGGCCACGATCTGCCGGTATCGAGCGCGCACATCATCGAATCGGTCCGGCTCGCCAACACCCTCGCAGCGTTGCGGGACCGACCGCTTGCCGGACTGTCCGAGGTGACCGAATCCGTGCGATCGGTGATGTGTGGTGGTGACGAGACGCTGGTCCGCTTTGTCATCAACGAACTTGTTGTCGGTGAGACGCTGGGCCAGGTTCCCGAGGAGACTCCGACGGTTCCGCTCGAAGCCGACCTGCGGGCGCGCATCCGCAGTCTTCGGCTCAAACAGGAGCCGCTGTCGCGGCAGGTCGATCTCGACCTTCGTAAAGACAATGACGTGCAGAAATCGCACCTCTTGCACCGCTTGCGACTGCTCGGGATCGAGTGGGGAGTGCCGACCGTCGGCGACGTCCGCAACACCGGCACCTTCCGGGAGACGTGGACGCTCCGTTGGGAGCCCGAGTTCGCGGTGCGCATCATCGAAGCGTCGCTGTGGGGGACCACGGTCGAGGCGGCGGCCGAGGCCAAAATCCTTGACACCGAGAAGAGTTCGGTCGGGGAGTTGGCCGAACTGCTCGAAATCGCCCTTCTCGCCGATCTCGGTGGTGCGACCGACGGCTTGATCACGCGACTCGAATCTGCGGCCGCTCTGGACCACGACGTGACACACCTGCTCAGCGCACTACCCGGGCTGATTCGCACGTTGCGCTACGGCGATGTGCGCGGCACCGATGTCAACGCTTTGGTCCACGTCGTCGACGGAATTCTGCTCCGAATCTGTGCCGGTCTCCCGAGTGCGGTCACCGGTCTCGACAGCGATGCGGCCGAGTCTCTCCGTGCGCTGATTGACGCGGCGCACATCGCGATCGCCACCCGCGACGATCCGCATGCGACGGATGAATGGCTGTCGACGATGCGCAAGATCGCCGATCGCGAGGATGTGCACGGCGCGATCGTGGGGCGCGCGGTCCGTCTTCTTGCCGACGCCGAACGCATCGACGACGCCTCGACCAGGTTCTCCGCAGCGTTGTCGGTGGGTAGCGCGCCGGCGGTCAAGGCCGCGTGGATCGACGGATTCCTCGGTGGTCGCGGACTGCTTCTCGTCCATGACCGAGAGTTGCTGAGTCTCATCGACAACTGGATGGGGACTCTTCCGGAAGAGCAATTCGTCGAGACCCTGCCCCTGCTGCGGCGGACGTTCGGGACCTTCGAGTCCGGCGAACGGCGTGCGATCGGCGAGACCTTGCGGGAAGGTCCGACTACCAGCAAAGCGGTCGCGAGCATCGACGTCGAACGGGGGCGCATCGCGATGCGAACCGCCGTGCAGATCCTCGGAGCGACGGGATGAGCACCGAGGAACGGCGGTGGCGGCTCGTTCTCGGAGGCCCGGCCGAAGAGTCGCTGGGCGGACTGGGGTCGGGCGAGGACCGCGCGATGGACCAGGCGCTGTCCGCTCTCTACAACACCGGAGACAGTGCCGATTCGTCGAAACGCTCTGGAGGACTGGGTAGTTCGGCGCCGCGGGTCGCGCGATGGCTCGGTGACATCCGGACGTACTTCCCGTCGACGGTCGTCGAGGTGATGCAACGTGACGCGGTCGAACGACTGAACCTCACGCAGTTGCTACTCGAACCCGAGTTGCTCGAATCGATCGAGCCCGACGTCCACATGGTCGGCACGCTGCTTGTCCTGAATCGCGTCATGCCGGAGACGACGAAGGCGACCGCGCGGACCGTCGTGGAGAAGGTCGTGCGCCAGATCGAAGAACGCATCGCTGCCAAAACGAAGTCAGCGGTGCAGGGGGCGCTGAACAGGTCGGCCCGGACAAGTCGGCCGAAGCTGCGCGACCTCGACCTCGACCGCACGATTCGGAAGAATCTCGCCCACTACCTACCGGAATACAAAACGATCGTGCCGGAGCGACTCGTCGGCTATGGCCGGCGCGCGCAGATGGTTCAGCGCGATGTCGTGCTCGCCATCGACCAGTCGGGGTCGATGGCCGCGAGCGTCGTGTTCGCGTCGGTGTTCGGTGCGGTGCTGGCGTCGATGCGTTCGCTCAAGACGTCGCTCGTCGTTTTCGACACCGAGATCGTCGATCTCACCGATCATCTCGACGACCCGGTTGATGTTCTGTTCGGCACGCAACTCGGTGGCGGGACAGACATCAATCGCGCCATCGCGTACTGCCAAGGCCTCATCACGCGCCCGGCGGAGAGCCTCTTCGTGCTCGTTTCCGACCTTTACGAGGGTGGCATTCGGCAGGAGATGCTCCGACGGATGAACCAGATGAAGGAATCTGGTGTGCAGATCGTCGTGTTGCTCGCGCTCTCCGACGAGGGTGCGCCTGCATTCGACCACGAGAACGCGACTGCCCTTGCCGCACTGGGTATTCCGGCCTTTGCTTGCACGCCGGACAAGTTCCCGGAGCTGTTGGCCTGTGCCCTCGATCGCGGGGACGTCGCGCGGTGGGCCTCGACCGCGAATCCGGCCGCGGGAGTTTGAATCTCGCGGATTTCAATCCTCGTCACAACGTCCTGGTTCGGCCACTATAGGTACGGTCTGCGGGTGTGGCCGAGTGGTTAGGTACCGGCCTGCAAAGCCGTTTACATGGGTTCGACTCCCATCACTCGCTCTAGTCGGCGGCACCGTAGGGTGCCGCCGACTCGGGCTTACTTGTCAGACCCCCGTGCTTGTCTTTTCTCATGGTCGCCACTCCACGTACCGCACACGAAGTCATCAGCACACTCACCGATTCTGACTGGGTCGAACTGGACCGGATCGTCCACCGACTCAACGCTCATGCCTGGAACCTCGTCGACTGGGTTTCCCCCGAGGAATTCTTCGAAGACGAATGGCCGCAGGAGGTTCCCCTCTTCGATCCCATCGCTGAGGAGGCAATCGAGTTCATCTACCGATGCCTCACCTTCCGCGATGGCCGTCGCCTGGCGCTGAGCGAGCTTCGCGGCTATGCCGATGGTGTTGTCGCTTTGCTGCGCAAGCCGCTCGGTGAGCTGTCGATAGTCGAGGCCGTCACCCGGATCTCGGTCATCGCCGAGAACGACCACCGCGTCGGGGATGCGTTCGCCTACGCCTTCGACACGGGCGAGATCGTCGACCTCCTCGAGCGGCTACTCGATTTCCGTCAGCGTAAAGCGGCATAGCAGGCAGACTCATACTCACCGTGATCGGCGAGGAGAGTCCCGATGTTCAAACTGCAGCCGTGCGACGCATCGTTCTTCGAGACCGCGCCACAGAAGCACCGGTACACGCTCGACCTGCCGGTTCCCCCAGAGCAGGTCTGGTTTGACCTGACCAGCGACGATCCGCTGGGCTGGTGCCGCTTGCTGAGTGGTCGGTGGACGTCGAAGCGGCCGTATGGCGTGGGCACGACGCGAAACATGGCCGTCGGCAAACTTCTTCGCTTGGAGGAGGAGTTCATCGTCTGGGAGGAAGGCAAGCGGTATTCGTTCATGGTGAAGGAAGCGAATCTGCCGGTCTTCCGTCGGTTCGCCGAGGACTACCGGATCGAACCGACGATCCTCGGTTCGCAGTTTGTCTGGACGTTCGCCTACGAACCTGCCCCGCAGGTCCGGCCCGCGATCGCGATGCGGCTACCGAACGAGGCGCTGTTCCGGACCTTCATCTCGGACACCAAGCGGCACTTTCGCCGCTAGGCGAACGCCTCGGCACCGAACTGCTCGACGTCGGTGATGTGCTCGATGAACAGTTGGGCTGCGGGCATGAAGGTGTCCGTCGTGATGACGTGCCACGGTCGATCGAGAGGTGTGCCCTCGACCGGGAGAATCTCGAGCCGACCGGCGTCGATGTCTGATTGAACGGCGTCGGAGTGCACCAATGCGACGCCGAGTCCGGCGCGGGCGCCGGCGACGACCGCACCGTGTGTTCCGAGGGTCATCGTGGGTGGCGTGATGGACAGCTCTTCGAGAAGCCGGAGTGTCGAGGCGCGCGTACCCGACCGCTCGCTGCGCAACAGCCAGGTCGCGGTGTCCGGGTCCAATCGGTGCGCGGGGTCGCCCACGACGATGAGAGTGGCGGGTCGGCGGGCTCGGGTCACGAAGCCCATGCCGTGCGGGGGGCGGCCCGCGATGACGACATCTGACTCGTGGTGGGCGAGGTCGGCGAACAGGTCATCGCGGGAGCGGATCGACAGGTTGAGCTCGATGCTGGGGTATCGATCGCGGAAGGCAGCCAAGAGGGGGAGAAGTACGTACTCGCCCACGGTGGCGACGACTCCGATACGCAGGCGACCCTCCTCGGCGTTTCGGACCGCAGCGCGAGCCTCCTTCATGAGCCCCAGGATCGTGCGGCAATAGTCGGCGTAGACGGTGCCCGCGTGGGTGAGTTCGATACCCCGGCCCGACCTGGCGAGAAGCTTTGCACCCAGACCTTTTTCGGTTTGGGACACCGCGGTGGACACCGCGGCCTCCGTGACGTGCAGGTGTTCGGCGGCGGCGCGAATGCTTCCGTGGCGGGCGACCGCGAGGAAGGTGCTCATGCGGGCGGCGCTCACTTCGGTCACCGCAAAAGCTTAACTGATTGATTAAGTAAGAGTCAGAAAAGTTTGAATTGTGGTTAGAGGATGTGTGCGTAATCCTTGCTGTGAAGCAGTTCACAGTCACATGCACCAGGAGGCATTCATGGCGGACGAGACCGCGAAGGACCGGTGGGATCCGGGTGTTCAGTCGTACGCAGGTATGGGGTACTGGAACCCCGACTACCAGCCGAAGGACACTGACGTCCTCGCCGTCTTCCGTGTGACCCCGCAGGACGGCGTCGACCCGATCGAGGCTGCTGCTGCTGTCGCCGGTGAGTCCTCGACCGCGACGTGGACCGTTGTGTGGACCGACCGCCTGACCGCGAACGACCACTACCAGGCCAAGGCCTACCGCGTCGACGCTGTGCCGGGCCGCCCGGGCGAGTACTTCGCCTACATCGCTTACGACATCGACCTCTTCGAAGAGGGTTCGATCGCGAACCTGACCTCGTCGATCATCGGCAACGTCTTCGGCTTCAAGCCGCTCAAGGCGCTCCGCCTCGAGGATCTCCGCATCCCGGTCGCCTACGTCAAGACCTTCCAGGGTCCGGCGCACGGCATCGTCATGGAGCGCGAGATGCTCAACAAGTACGGCCGTCCGCTCCTCGGCGCGACGATCAAGCCGAAGCTCGGCCTCTCGGCCCGCAACTACGGCCGCGTTGTGTACGAGGCGAACCGTGGTGGTCTCGACTTCACCAAGGACGACGAGAACATCAACAGCCAGCCGTTCATGCGCTGGCGTGACCGCTTCCTCTACTGCATGGAGGGCGTCAACAAGGCCACGGCCGCGACCGGTGAGATCAAGGGTCACTACCTCAACATCACCGCCGCCACCATGGAAGACATGTACGAGCGCGCCGAATTCGCCAAGGAAATCGGCTCCGTCGTCGTCATGATCGACCTCACCATCGGTTACACCGCGATGCAGTCGATGGCGAACTGGGCGCGCAAGAACGGTGTGCTCCTGCACCTGCACCGCGCCGGCCACTCGACCTTCACGCGTCAGAAGACGCACGGTGTCAGCTTCCGTGTTCTCGCCAAGTGGGCTCGCCTCATCGGTGTCGACCACGTGCACGCCGGAACCGTCGTCGGCAAGCTCGAGGGCGACCCGGCCACGACCGCGGGTTACTACGACACCCTGCGTGACGACTTCATCCCGACCAACTTGGGCAACGGCATCTTCTTCGACCAGAACTGGGCGTCGATGCCAGGAGTCATGCCGGTCGCGTCCGGTGGTATCCACGCCGGCCAGATGCACCAGCTCGTCACGCTGTTCGGTGACGACGTCATCCTGCAGTTCGGTGGTGGAACGATCGGTCACCCGATGGGTATCGCCGCTGGTGCCGAGGCCAACCGCGTTGCGCTCGAAGCCACCATCAAGGCTCGCAACGAGGGTCGCGACCTGATGATCGAGGGCCCGGACATCCTCCGCAAGGCCGCGGAGAACAACCGTCCGCTGCAGGCTGCACTCCAGACCTGGGGTGACGTGACCTTCGACTACACCTCGACCGACGCGCCGGACGCCGTTCCGACGCCGACCAGCGTCTGATCCAGAAGGAGACCAGAACAATGACTCTCCGCCACGGAGCCTTCTCGTACCTGCCGGACCTCACCGACTCCGAGATCGCCGCACAGGTGCGCTACGCACTGCTCAACGGCTGGCCGGTGTCGATCGAGTACACCGACGACCCGCACCCGCGCAACGTCTACTGGGAGATGTGGGGCCTGC
Organism: Smaragdicoccus niigatensis DSM 44881 = NBRC 103563; assembly: GCF_000380645.1. Taxonomy (GTDB): domain Bacteria; phylum Actinomycetota; class Actinomycetes; order Mycobacteriales; family Mycobacteriaceae; genus Smaragdicoccus; species Smaragdicoccus niigatensis. The sequence continues at coordinate 664,158 of NZ_AQXZ01000018.1, read as the reverse complement.
CCCTGTTCGACCTCGACGAGCCGGACGGCGTTGTCGCTGAGATCAACGAGTGCCGTAAGACGTTCCCGAACCACTACATTCGGGTCCTCGCTTACGACGCCAACCTCGGTCGCCAGACCACCGCGCTGAGCTTCCTGGTTCAGCGTCCGGCGCACGAGCCGGGCTTCCTGCTCACCCGTACCGAGGGTGCGGACCGCCGCCAGTCGTACTCGATCCAGTCGTACGCGACCACCAAGCCGGAAGGCGAGAGGTACGCGTGAGCAATCCCCACTCGGGGTTCACCATGTACCGGCCGGGCGCTGCGAACCAGCGCCCGGCCTCACCAATTAACAGCCAGCCTGCTCCGGAGCCCGAGCCGGTCGAAAAGGCAGTGCTGGCAGACGACGCGCAGCTCGACCTCGCCCATGATGAGGCGCGTGCCGCCGTCGACGAGACGCTGACCAAACTCGACGCGGAGCTTGTCGGCCTGGCGAACGTCAAGCGGCGCGTCCGCGAGATCGCCGCACTGCTGCTCGTCGATCGCGCTCGTGAGCAGTTCGGCCTCACGTCGAGCCGTCCGACAATGCACATGAGTTTCACGGGCGGTCCGGGCACCGGCAAGACGACCGTCGCCCTACGTATGGCCGAAATGCTGCATGCTCTCGGCTACATCCGGAAGCCCAAGGTCCACGTCGTGACCCGCGACGACCTGGTCGGCCAGTTCATCGGTCACACTGCACCGAAGACCAAGGAAGCCATCGCCAAAAGCGCTGGCGGCGTGCTGTTCATCGACGAGGCGTACTACCTGTACCGCCCGGAGAATGAGCGTGACTACGGTCAGGAAGCGATCGAGATCCTGCTCCAGGAGATGGAGAACGACCGCGGGAACCTCGTGGTCATCTTCGCCGGCTACCCGGACCGGATGAACACCTTCTTCACGTCGAACCCCGGCTTGTCCTCGCGCGTGGCACACCACATCGAGTTCGAGGACTACAAGCACGACGAACTGTTGCAAATCAGTGAAATCATGCTGGACCGAGAGAATTTCCAGTTCGACTCACAAGCCAGAGTTGCCTTCGGTGAGTACCTGACGCTTAGGATGACGCAACCGCGATTCTCCAATGCGCGAAGCGTGCGCAATGCGATCGACCGTTGTCGGCTCCGGCAGGCCAAACGCCTTGTTGAGCTACAGCGTCCCTTGACCAAAGACGACCTGATCACGCTCACCGAGAATGACATTCGGGGTAGCAGCGTCTTCAGTGTCGCCACGGCCGACTGAAGGTCACATGCCAAACCGACACAAGACGCTCACGCGCTACACGATCGAAGAACAACACCGATACCCGCGGGCGTCCGGTGAGTTCTCGGCGTTGTTGAACGTGATTGCCACGGCCGCGAAGATCATGACGAACCATGTGACGCGCGGGCCCATCATGGGATCGACCGGGCAGAGCGTCTACCGTCAGCTCGACGCGCTGTGTCACGACATCCTCGTCAACGAGACACAGTGGGCGGGACAGCTTTCCGGGATCTTGTCGGAGGGGTCCCGGGAAGTCATCAACATCCCGAGCGGTTATCGGCGCGGCAAATACCTTCTGGTGCTCGATCCGCTCGACGGTTCGAGCAACATCGACGTCAACATGCCGGTGGGCAGCATCTTCAGCGTGCTGCGCGCGCCGGTCGGGGTCGAGGACCCGCGGGATGTCGACTTCCTCCAGCCGGGAACCGAGCAGGTGGCGGCTGGATTCACGCTTTTCGGTCCGGCCACGATGCTGGTGCTGACAACCGGAAACGGGGTGGACGGTTTCACCCTCGACCGCGAGATCGGCGCGTTCGTCCTGACGCATCCGAAGATGCACATTCCGGGTGACTGCACCGGCTTCTCGATCAACGCCGCGAAGGGGCGGTTCTGGGAGCCGCCGGTTCGCCGGTATGTCGACGAGTGTCTGCAGGGTTCGGCCGGTCCGCGTGGGCGGGACTTCAACATGCGATGGGCAGCGTCGCTCGTCGCGGACACGTTCCAGATCCTGACGCGCGGCGGCATCTACCTGTTTCCGGCGGACACGCGTGACACTGAGCCCGGTCGGGTGGCGTTGCTCTACGGCGGCAACCCGATTGCCTTCCTCATCGAGCAGGCGGGCGGCCGGGCCAGCACGGGCCATGAACGGGTGCTCGAACTGCAGCCCACCAGGCTTCACCAACGGATTCCGCTCATCTTCGGCTCGCGCAATGAAGTCGAGCGGATCGAGACGTATCACCTGGCCCCCGAGGTGCACTCCGCCGGTTTCGACACCTCGCTGTTCGCAACCCGCTCCCTGTTCAAGTACTAGCCACCCGAGTAGGAGATCCAATGTCGGTCAAGCACCCAGTTGTTGCGATCACCGGTTCGTCGGGCGCCGGCACTACGTCCGTGACGAAGACTTTCCAGGAGATTTTCCGGCGTGAAGGCATCAAGCCAGCGCTGGTTGAAGGCGACTCGTTCCATCGGTACAACCGCGAAGAGATGAAGCTCGCGATGGCCGACCACGAGAAGGAGCACAACAACCACTTCTCGCACTTCGGCCCGGAGGCGAACCTCCTCAAGGAACTCGAGACGCTGTTCAAGGAGTATGGGCAGACCGGCGTCGGAACCGTCCGGAAGTACCTCCACAACGAAGATGAGGCGAAGCCGTACGGCCTGCCGCCGGGAACCTTCACCCCGTGGGAAGACATCAATCCCGGTACCGACCTGCTGTTCTACGAGGGCCTGCACGGAGCGGTGGTCACCGAGAACGTCAACATCGCGAAGTACGCTGACCTGCTCGTTGGCGTCGTGCCGATCATGAACCTGGAGTGGATTCAGAAGGTTCACCGGGACAAGCACTCTCGCGGATACTCCGACGAGGCGATCATCGACACGATCCTGCGCCGGATGCCGGACTACGTGAACTACATAACTCCGCAGTTCTCGCGTACCTACATCAACTTCCAGCGCGTGCCGACCGTCGACACGTCGAACCCGTTCACGGCCCGCACGATCCCGACCGCCGATGAAAGCTTCGTCATCATCCGGTTCTCGGACCCCAAGGGCATCGACTTCCCGTACCTGCTGTCGATGCTGCATGACTCGTTCATGTCGCGCGCGAACAGCATCGTCGTGCCGGGCGGCAAGATGGAACTGGCGATGCAGTTGATCTTCACGCCGCTCATCCTCCGTCTCATGGATAAGCGGCCCAGGCGCGCTCAGCAGTAGCGCACCTACTTCGGTCTACAGGTTCGCGACCGCGATCGGGGTCATGGTCGGCTGCTTTGAACCCGCTGCCGGCTCGATGGTCAGGGCCAATGCGGTCGACGTTCCGAGCTTGGCGACGGTGATCTCCTTGCCCGGGTCGCCGACGACTCCGGCCGACTTGGGGGAGCCGTCGATGTACCACAGCTGGTACGCCTTGCCGGACGCCACTGACACTGCGGACTTGAAACGCACGACTGCGGCATCGAGGTGGCGTGAGAACGTCACCTCGAGCACGCCGCCGCCGGTGATCGGCACTTCCCGGACCTGACGGTCGGGTGCGGACGTCACCGATTGAGCCAGCGTGATTTCGGTCGGTTGGTTCATCCGGTTGACGACCACGAGCGAACCGCCGAAGAGCGCCAGCGCGGCGGCGAGTCCGGCCACAGCGAGGGTCCATCGGTGGCGCAGCGGAACAACATTCGACCGCGCCGGCTTATCAATCGAGTCGAGAACCTTCCTCCGCAGCGACGCCGGGGGATCGACCGCAGTCGAGTCCGACAGATCCGCCATGGTCTCGCGAATCTCGGCGACCTTCCGGTCAAACGCCGCGCGAGTCGCGGGGGATGCATGCGCGAGTCGATCTTCGATTTCGGCGAATTCGTCGGGAGCGAGTGCCTCGAGAGCGTACGGATACGCGAGGTCGAGAAGTTCGTCGTTGTCGTTCATCGGGTCACCCCCAAACATTTTCCGAGGCTGATGAGGCCGTCTCTGATACGCGATTTCACTGTGGGCAATGCGGCCCCGACGTGCTCTGCGACCTCTGGATAGGTGAGGCCGCGGTAGTAGGCGAGGTCGATCGCCTCTCGCTGCTTGTCGGTGAGGGACTGCAGGCAGCCACGAACTTCCGCGGATTCCAGCCGAGCAGTCACGGTTTCCGACACCTCGTCGTGTGGCGTCGTCCCCGAGGACGCGAGGAAGGCAGTGTCCCGCACGCGGCCGGATTGTTCGGATCGCACGCGATCGATTGCCCGACGGTGCGCCATCGTGATGATCCACGAGAGGGCTGAACCTCGCGCCGCGTCGAAATCGCGTGCGGTTCGCCAAATCTGCAGGTAGACATCCTGTGCGGTTTCCTCGCTGTACGCCGGGTTGCGAAGCGTCCGCACGATCACGCCGTAAACGCGCGCACTCGTGGCGTCGTAGAGCGCCGCGAATGCTTGCCGATCAGCGCCCGCGACGCGGACGAGCAAGTCATCGAGGTGCTGGGACTCGAATGCGAGTCTGCCGCGATCGCTCATCGGCGGTGCCTGCAACAAGGCGATGCCGGACATGCGCACCGCCTCCTTCTGGTTGAAATGGAACAACCAGTATTCGACGCCGCGCCGACATCAGATGGGTGACCTGCACCACCAATCCGCGTCACCGTCCGCACCGAACTTCGCAGTAGATGCGCATTTTCACGCTCACCGGGGAGTTCGTCATGTCACAGAAATCTAGTCCACCATTCGCCCGTATGGCGGCAGGTGTCGTGGCGGGCGCGCTCGTTCTTGCCGTAGGGCATCTGTTCGCTGCCGTGATCAACCCAGCCGCCTCACCGTTCTTCGCGGTCGGTTCCACGATTATCGACCTCACGCCGAAGCCGGTGAAGGACGCGATCATCGAGCGGTTCGGAACGAACGACAAGCTCGTACTGTTCATTTCGCTCGCACTCGGCGTGGCTGCCATGGGCGCGCTTGCCGGTGTCTTGGAACGCCGAAAGTACTGGGGGAGTGCGGTATTCATCGTCGGTGGCGCCGTCGTCGCGAGTGCGGCGCTCACTCGGCCCAACGCGCAGTGGTGGTTCGCCATCCCCGCCATCGCAGGCGTTGCAGCGGGCATCGCTGCCTTGCGTGTGCTGACACGAACCCATGATCGAACGCCGGAGACGACGGATCGTCGACGATTTCTCGCTCTCCTCGGTGGATTGACTGCCGTCGCCGGCGGAATTTTCGTTGGTGCGCAGTATCTGGCGCAACGCCTGCGCGATGTCGCTGCCGACCGAGGCAAGTTCCTCCTGCCCGCTGTCGGATCGAAGGGCCGCCCGATCACGGCGGCGGTGTCGCTTCCCGAGTCGGGCATCACGCCCTTCGTCACGAAGAATGGCGACTTCTATCGCATCGACACCGCCCTTCAAATCCCGTCGATGCCGCAAGCAGAGTGGCAACTGCGTATCCACGGAATGGTCGAGCAGGAACTGGTTCTGACCTTCGACGATCTGCGCCGTCGCGCAGCCGTCGAACGAACGATCACGCTGACCTGCGTCTCCAACTTCGTCGGTGGAAATCTCGCCGGGAACGCCACGTGGACCGGCTACCTGCTCAAGGACCTGCTAGCCGAGGCTCGGCCATTGCGTGACGCCGACATGGTCTTGTCGCGCAGCGCCGACGGGTGGACCGCGGGAACTCCGATTGGCGCGCTGACCGATGGCCGGGACTCGCTGCTCGCCGTGGGGATGAACGGCGAACCGCTGCCGCTCGAGCACGGCTATCCGGCGCGGCTGATCGTGCCGGGACTCTATGGCTACGTCTCGGCCACCAAGTGGGTCGTCGATCTCGAGGTCACGCGATTCGATCGTGCGAGCGGTTACTGGACGGACCGAGGTTGGTCGGAGAACGGGCCGATCAAGACGGCCTCGCGCATTGACGTCCCGGCGCCATTCGCGGTTCTCGAGCCCGGCGAGGTGGTCGTCGCGGGTGTGGCCTGGGCGCAACACCGCGGGGTGGCGCGCGTTGAGGTTCAGGTCGACGACGGGCCGTGGCGCGACGCCGAACTCGCCGAGGCGTATTCGAACGACACGTGGCGGCAGTGGCGAACGGTCTGGGCCGCGACACCGGGAAACCACACGCTGCGCGTTCGTGCCGTTGATTCGGCCGGCGAGACCCAGACGGGTGACCGCGCTGAGCCCTTCCCAAACGGTGCGACCGGTTGGCATTCGAAGGTCGTCACGATCCGCTGAGAAGTTTTTCGATCCCTACCCATCCGGCCGCTGATCCGGTCCGAACCACCTATGACTCACCACTCATCAAGGAGCATTCAATGCGCATCCCCACCAAGACGGTCGCCCTCGCCGCCAGCTTCGCCGCAGTGGCAACCCTCGGGCTGTCGGCTTGTTCGAAATCGGACACGTCCAGCACCTCGGCCATGACCACCACCGCCTCGGCGTCGATGGACGACCCTGCCTCCGACCTCGTCGGCCCAGGTTGCGGCGACTACGCGAAGCTGGTGCCGTCGGGCGCTGGTTCGGTTGCCGGCATGGCCAAGGACCCGGTCACCGTCGCCGCGTCGAACAACCCGATGCTTTCGACGCTCGTCTCGGCGCTCTCGGGCAAGCTGAACCCGAACGTCAACCTCATCGACACCCTCAACAGCGGCGAGTTCACCGTCTTCGCTCCGACTAACGACGCCTTCGCCAAGCTGCCCGCGGAGACGATCGAGAAGCTCAAGACGGACTCGGACCTGCTCACCAAGATCCTCACCTACCACGTGGTTTCCGGCCAGAACAAGCCGGCCAACATCATCGGTGAGTTCAAGACCGTCGAGGGCGGCACGGTCAAGGTGACCGGACCGGTCGAGACGCTCAAGGTCAACACCTCGGGTCTCGTCTGTGGTGGAGTCAAGACCGCCAACGCGACGGTCTACATGATCGACACCGTTCTGACGCCTCCCGCTGCATAACCCCCGACCAGCGGGTTTGAGGCTCACCACGGGCGGGTAACACCGTCCCGTGGTGAGCCTTTTGATCGTTGAAGAGGACATCGGAGTTCGGAAGGCATTACGACAAGCCCTCGAAGGTGGGGGCTTCGACATCGAAGAAGCGCTGGATCCGGAAACGGCGCTGCGTGCCGTCAGCGGCGGCAGCGGACCGGACCTTTTGCTCATCGATCTGCCCCACGGTTCCGGGAGTTCGTACCTCCGCAGGATTCGACGCGAGTGCACGGTGCCGATCATCGTGACGAGCGACGGTGACAATACCGATGAAGTGGTCGATGTCTTCGAGGCCGGAGCCGACGATTTCGTCGCAAAGCCGTTCGAAGTCAAGGAAGTTGCCGCGCGAGTGCGGGCGCTGCGCAGGCGCGCCTACCCGCTCGAGCCACAGGCCCGTCTGCTGCTCGACCGCTCCGGCCCGTTGATCCTCGCCCCAAGGGCCGGGAAACTCGTGCGGGGAGAGCGCGACGTGCACCTCACGGTCACCGAATTTCGACTGCTGTGCGAACTGGCCGAGGCGCAAGGACAGGTTCTCAGCAGGCACGTCCTGCTGAACCGGGTCTGGGATCGCGGGTACTTCGGCGATGACCGGATCGTCGACGTTCACGTGCGACGGCTGCGGGTGAAGATTGAGCAGGACCCGTCGGATCCGCACATCGTGGTGACCGTGCGCGGGTTGGGTTACCGACTCGACGTCGCATAGCCAGCTGTAAACCAATCGCAAAGTTAAAGATGATTACTGTGAGGCACGATCGGGAATCCGTTACTCGTGGGAGCACTGGCAGTCTCGATCACACCGGCTACGCGAACCGATCACGAAGCCGTGTGGGAGCTTGCCCAGGAAACGGATACCGACTGGGCCTACCTGTTGTGGTGTGCCGACTATCGCCGGAACGCGGTGGTCGTCACGGTCAACGGGCATGCTGCCGGTTTCGCGATCGCCAACCCGACGAAGCGGGGAGCACCGGAACTCGTGGCGGTCGGCATTGCACCGAAGTACCGCCGGTTCGGCCTTCGTGAGTCGCTACTGAAAGCACTCGGGGCGCAGCCGGACGCGCGTCCCACCGGAGCCGCCTGAGCTCAACCGGTTGCGAGGTCTCGTCGGCGCAGGCCGGCGAGGCCGACAACCAGCAACACGAGCACGATCGCACTCAGCACCGGGACAGCGCTCGGGTGCTGGAACGGGGACACGTTCATGACCCACGCGGGGAGTTGGAGCAGCGGGCCCATCCACGCGATCACCGCACACCCGGCCAACACGCCCCAGCCGAGCATCACTGCCGACGGCAACCAGCCGAAGATCGCGAACGTCACGCCCCCGACGAGAAGGCTCGCGGGCAAATAGCGAATGGATTGTCGGAGCAGGTCAGCGATCCAATCGCGGTCTCCCGACGTGATCGACTGGGCGACACCCATCCCGAGTCCGTAGACAGTCAGCAAAAGCACCGACCCGGCGACCGTGACCGCCAACGACGTCAGGGCCCAGCGCAGCCGTGGAACTGAGGCGGCGAGCAATGGTTCGGCGCGGAGAGCAGTCTCGTCAGTGCGCAGGCGAAGCACCGACGACACCACGAATCCGGTGAGAATCAATGCACCGACCACGGTGACCGTGTTGAAGTAGGCGTCGGTGATGTTGCCGCCCTGGTTGGCGAAGAACTTTTCCATCTGCTCGTTGCCATCGACGAGTTTCTGGACCTCGCGTCCGAGGGAGCCATACGCGATGCCGAGCGCGAGCGCCGCGATCATCCAGCCGACCAGCACACCGCGTTGTAGTCGTGCGGCCAGTCCGAACGTGCCCGACAGGCGCGGCGAAGCGTAGGCCCGACCAGGCTTCGGTGCGATCAGGCCGGCCGCGAAATCGCGTCGAAACGCGAGGAAACGGGCGAGCCCCAGGCAGCCGAGTGTGAACGCGCCGGAAATGAGCAAGGGCCACGGTCGAGCGGGTCCGAACGCGCCGACCTGCTGTGACCACCCGATCGGGGACAGCCATGACAGCCAGTTTCCGAATGCGTCACCCATCGCGCGAAGCAGGAACGAAATCGCGAGGACCGCCAGCGCGATGCCGGTCGCCCCGCGGCCGTGCACGGTCAACTGCGCGCTGACCAGCGCGATCGCGGTGAACGCCAAGCCGTTCATCGCCACCGCCGCACCGAACAGGGCAGCGCGGCCGAGATCGAGACCGGCGGACGCCATCGCTACGGTGATGCCGATCCCGACGATGGCGCATGCCACACCGACCACGATTCCTGCCGCCACGACGGGCGATTTGCGGTTCACTACCGCGGCGAGGACCAATTCGGTGCGGCCGGACTCTTCGTCGGCACGGGTGTGACGGATCGTCAGGAAGATCGCCATGAGCGCGGTCCCGATGAAGGCCGTGGTTCCGACCTCGAATGCAGTGATCCCGCCGACGGTGTCGAGCCCAAGGGGCGGACCGTTCATCGCGATCGATGCCGTGCTCTTGCCGATCGTGTTCTTGTACAGCGCGATTTCCGCTGGGCTGCCATAGAAGTCCTGTACCGCGAACGCGGACGCCGACACGAGTCCGATGAGCGCCCCAAGCCAGATCGGCAGGCGGAACCGGTCGAGACGGAGGTTGAGCCGAATCAGGCTCGCGGTGCCGTGAGTGGGACGACGACGGTGTTTCACGACTGGACCTCATCGCCGTACTGCCGCAGGAACAGCTCTTCGAGCGTCGGCGGATGGCACGTCAGCCCACGGAGGCCGAGCGTGGTGAGGTAGGCGATCGCCGACTCGAGGTGATCGGAGTCGACGTCGAATCGGGTACGGCCATCGGTCATGTCGATGTTGGCGATGCCTGGCATCGACGCGAGTTTGGTTGCATGGTGGGCGGTCTCGGCGACCACGGTGGATCGAGTCAGGTGCCGCAGTTCGTTCAACGTTCCGCTTTGCACCGTTTTACCTGAGCGAATGATGCTGACGCGATCGCACAGTGCTTCGACCTCCGCGAGGATGTGGCTCGAGAGCAGAACGGTCCGTCCGTCGGCCCGGGCCTCCCGGATGCAGGACTGGAAGACCTCTTCCATGAGCGGGTCGAGGCCGGACGTCGGTTCGTCGAGAATGAGCAATTCGGTGCGTGCGGAGAGCGCCGCGACGAGCGCGACCTTCTGCCGGTTGCCCTTTGAATACGTTCGGGTGCGCTTGGTCGGATCGAGTTCGAATCGCTCGAGCAAATCGTCCCGGCGTTGCTTGTCGACGTCTCCGCGCAGCCGGCTGAGCAGGTCGATTACTTCGCCGCCGGTGAGTTGCGGCCACAGACTGACCTCGCCGGGAACGTAGGCGAGACGGCGGTGCAGTTGCGCGGCCTGCTTCCACGGGTTGCCACCGAACAGTTCCGCGGAGCCCGATGTTGGCCGCAACAGACCCAGCAGAATGCGGATCGTGGTGGATTTTCCCGCGCCGTTCGGCCCGAGGAATCCATGGACTTCGCCGGGGGAGACGTCGAGGTCGAGGCCGTCGAGAGCGCGAGTCGAGCCAAAGTTCTTCACGAGATTCGAGCAGCGGATGACCGACATCCCGCCTCCTGTTTCGGCGCCCCGACTCGACCATACGTCTGCCCCGAGATGCAGAATCGGTGAATGCATCTCAGCTACGACCGTTTTGGTTCGGGAGAGCCGCTTCTCCTCATTCAGGGCATGTCCGGCCATCGGCGGATGTGGGGGCCGGAGTTTCTCGGCGAGCTCGCCGAGGACTTCGATGTCGTCGCGTACGACCACCGCGGTGTCGGTGAGAGTGATCGGGCGGAGTCGTTCACCATCGCCGATCTGGCTGACGATGCGGCCGAACTGATGACGCGTCTCGGTTTGGACAGCGCGCACATCGTCGGGATTTCGATGGGCGGAATGGTCGCGCAAGAACTCGCTCTGAATCATCCGGAGCGCGTTCGCACGTTGACCCTCGGCTGTACGTCCGCGGGTGGATTCACTGCCGGGCACCTCGGTGCGGGTCTGATCCGGGTCATCGAAGCGGTCCAGGCCGGCGACCGGGACGAGATTCGACTCGCCGGCTACGAGGCGAACTTGTCGCCGGCATTCCGCGCCGACCCCGCGAACCTCGAGCCATACGCCGAGACCGCGTTGTCCGTGAAGGTACCCGGACCCGTGATCCAGCTACAGATCATGGCGGCCGGTGCGTTCGACGTGACGGACCGGGTCGCCGCCCTGACGATGCCGGTGTTGGTTGTCCACGGCACCGCGGACGACATGATCCCGGTGTCCAACGGCATCGCCCTCGGCGAACGGATTCCGGGCTCGAAGGTCGAACTCTTCGACGGCGTCGGCCACCTGTTCTGGTGGGAGGAGCCGGGCAAATCGGCCAATTTGATACGCGCTCACGCGCTCGGATGACGCTCAGCGTATTTTCAAACCGTGGCTGATCTTGACGGCGGTGCGGGTACTGACGACGACACCTACGCGATCCCGGCTGTCGTCAAAGGGCCTGGTAAGCCCGCGATTCTGCAGACGCCGCTCGTCAAGTGGCTCATGGAACTGCGCGTCGCACCGGTCGGGCCGGAGGCCGAGGAAGACCATGCCACGCCGAACGCGTGGTGGAAGGTCGTCTGTCTGACGGGCGTCGACTATTTCTCGACGCTGTCCTACCTGCCGGGCATCGCGGCGCTCGCCGCAGGTGCGTTGTCTCCGTTGGCAACGCTGCTGATCGTGGCCTTGACGCTGTTCGGCATGCTCCCGATGTACTGCCGGGTCGCCAAGGAGAGCCCGCACGGCCAGGGGTCGGTAGCGATGCTCGAGCGGTTGCTGCCGTTCTGGCGCGGAAAGTTCTTCGTGCTCGGTCTCCTCGGGTTCGTCGCGACGTCGTGGATCATCACGATCACCCTGTCCGCGGCTGACGCGTCGGTGCACATCAACGAGAACCCGGCCTTCCCGGGCTTCCTGCACGGCCATCAGATCCTCATGACGGTCGTTCTGCTGCTCGTGCTCGGAGGCGTCTTCCTCCTGGGATTCAGCGAAGCGGTCGGTGTGGCGGTGCCGCTGGTCGTGCTGTTCCTCGCGGTCAATGCCGTCGTCGTCGTGGCGGGCGTCCAGAAGATCCTCGCCAACCCGGATCTGCTGTCCAACTGGCAGCACGCGCTGACCCAGGGCCACACCCCCGGACTGATGGGTCTGCTCATTCCTGCGTTCATCGCGTTCCCGCTGCTCGTGCTGGGATTGTCCGGCTTCGAAACCGGGGTGAGCATGATGCCGCTCATCGCCGCGAAGGGGTCGACGCCGGAGGAACAACTCGCGTCCCGCATCCGCAATGCGCGGAAACTGCTGGTGACGGCAGCAGCCGTCATGTCGGTGTACCTGATCGCCACGAGCTTCATCACCACGATCGTGATTCCGGCCCAGGAATTCGAGGAGGGCGGAAAAGCAAACGGCCGCGCCCTCGCCTACCTCGCCCACGAACTTCTCGGAAATACGTTCGGCACGGTCTACGACATCAGCTCGGTGCTGATTCTGTGGTTCGCGGGCGCGTCGGCCATGGCGGGACTGATCAACATCGTTCCCCGGTACCTCCCGGGCTACGGCATGGCTCCCGAGTGGACGCGATGGGTGCGACCGGTCGTCTTCGTCTACACCGCGATCAGCATTCTCATCACGCTGATCTTCCAGGCGGATGTGAACGCGCAGGCCGGCGCTTACGCGACCGGTGTTCTCGCGATGATGGTGTCGGCGACGTTCGCGGTGAGTGCGTCGGCATATCGCATGAAACAGAAGTCAGTGGTGTTCTACGGCTTCCTGACGGTGATCATGGCGTACGCGCTCATCGAGAACATTCGGGAGAAGCCCGATGGCATCACGATCTCGGTGGCATTCATCGGGGGCATCATCGTGATCTCCCTGGTGTCGCGCATCAGCCGCACCACCGAACTACGGGCGGACGCCATCGAGTTCGACGATCAAGCGCGACAGTTCATCACCGACACCATCAAGTTCGACAACCGGATCACGATCATCGCGAACAAGCAGCAATCCGGCGACGAGAACGAGTACCTGGCCAAGGAGATGGAGCAACGCCTGGTCAACCCGGTCCCTGGGCAGGCGGACATCATGTTCCTCGAGATCGAGGTGACGGACCCGTCCGACTTCGGTGGCGTTCTGCAGGTACGGGGAGTGGAGGTCGGGGCGTTCCGCATCCTGCACGCGCAGAGTCCCGCGGTCCCGAACGCGATCGCCGCGATTCTCATGGCCCTGCGCAACGAGACCGGCATCCTCCCGCAGTGCCATTTGGCGTGGTCCGAAGGCAGTCCGCTCAAGCACATGCTGCGGGTCATCGTGCTCGGTCAAGGCGACACCGCGCCGGTCGTGCGCGAGATCATCCGCAAGGCCGAGGCGGACCCGGGCATGCGACCGGGTATTCACGTCGGGTAACGGGAACCTTTCGCGGTCGGGCAGCTTCTAACTGCCGTTCGAACCGCTTCCAAGGTGGGCTTTTCGCACCCCTCGGGGCGGTATTCGCTGCGCGGTTCGAAGCAAAAACTTGAAACAGAGCAGCTCACGCATCATCGAGCTGCCAAGTTTGACAGGAGTACTGCTTTGACCAGCGTAGACAACCCGGAACTTCGGCCGGAAGGCACATACCCGGGCCAGCCCCATATTCCCGGCGTTCCACCACAACTCCAGCGCGGGCTGTCGCCCTACGGTATGCCCGCTCGCCACCGTGCCGAGATTCCACTTCTCATCGTCGCGATCGTTTGCATGGCGGTTGCCTACCCGTATGCGATCTGGAAAGTCGTGACGGACGACAGTGCGAGCAGCAACCTGGCGCTGTTCGTTTTCGTCCCGCTGATCATCTTCGTCCTGCGTGGCCTCACCGCAGGTGCACCACGGGCAAACGGCGTCAAGCTGAGCCCGACGCAGTTTCCGGAGGCACATCAGATGGTCGTGCAAGCAGCGGCGAGATTCGGAATGTCCAAGGTTCCGGACGCCTATGTCGTACTCGGTAACGGCGTCATCAACGCGATGTCCGTCGGGCATGGCTTCCGCCGCTACGTCGTGATCAACAGCGACCTGTTCGAAATCGGCGGCGAAGCGCGTGATCCCGATGCGCTCGCTTTCGTGATCGGGCACGAAGTCGGTCACATCGCCGCTGGCCACACGTCGTATTGGCGAATGGTCGGCATGGCCGCCGTCACCTACGTTCCGTTCCTCGGGTCGGCATTGTCCCGGGCGCAGGAATACACCGCCGACAACCACGGATTCTGCTTCCGGCCCGAAGGTTCGGCCGGCGCGATCCGACTGCTGACGGCTGGAAAGTACCTGAACAGACTCGTCGACGCCGACGTTGTCGCGGACCGTGCCAGCACCGAGAACGGTTTCTTCGTGTGGCTCTTCAACGCGCTCGCCGACCATCCGGTCAACACGTTCCGCGGTGCTGCCCTGCGTAACCGCATGGAGCACGGACGGTTGATATTCCGGCCGCGGCCGGTATTCATCCAGTTGGCGCCCGCCGCCTAGGCCGACCTGCGGTTCACCCACCACACGCCCTCGACGAGGGCAATTCCAGCCACGCCGCAAGCGATCCCGATCGGTGCCTGTGCCAGATCGAGCATGAAGAACTTGCGCGTGGCTGGAAGCGCGAACAGAACGATATAGAAGGTCGCCGAGAAGGTGATGAGGCCGACCTTCCACCACTCGTACGGTCGCGCGACGAGGCCGAGGACCCACAGCGCCACCATGATGAGGGTGATGAGGGCGGCCGACCCGGACTCGACCCGGGAATCCGGGCCATCGAAGGCCAGCAGGTACGCGACGAACGTCAACGAACCGATGACCACGCCATACGGCAGCGCCTGCCGCATCACGCGCGAGACGAAGTGGGGCCGGGCCCGTTCGTTGTTGGGCGCGAGGGACAGCAGGAACGCCGGGATTCCGATCGTGAACCAACCCGCGATCGTGACGTGGCGGGGGAGGAACGGATACGGCAGCGGGTCGTGCCCGAACAGCGGGAGAACGGCCCCGCCGATTCCCACGCAAAGGGCGAGAAGAACCGAGTAGACGGTCTTGGTGAGGAACAGGTTCGAAACCCGTTCGATGTTGCCGATGACCCGGCGCCCCTCGGCAACGACGTGGGGGAGCGTCGCGAAACTGTTGTCCAGCAAGACAATCTGCGCGACCGCGCGGGTGGCGGAACTACCCGCGCCCATCGCGACACCGATATCGGCATCCTTGAGAGCCAGCACGTCGTTGACGCCGTCACCGGTCATCGCGACGGTGTGGCCCATGGATTGCAGAGCACCCACCATGTCGCGCTTCTGGTCAGGACGCACCCGCCCGAAGGTGGTTGCGGATTCGAGGGTCGCCGCGAGTTCGTCTCGACCAGACGGCAATGTGCGCGCGTCGACTGCGGTGCCGTCCAGACCCAGACTCGCCGCCACGGCGCCGACCGACTTCGCATTGTCACCCGAGATGACCTTGATCTCGACGTTCTGGCTGGCGAAGTAGTCGAGTGTGCTCTTCGCATCCGGGCGGACGCGCTGCTCGAGTACGACGAGGGCACACGGAGTCGCACAGGCCTGGGCGTCGGGGTGGTCGACGGGGACGGTCGTCGAGGCGAGAAGCAGAACGCGAAGTCCCTGCTCGCCGACTGTCTCGGCATGAATGGCGGCGACGTGTTCGGGGTCCAGCAGGACGTCCGGCGCGCCGATGAGCCAGTTGCCCTGGCCGTCGAACGAGACACCGCTCCACTTCCGAGCCGAGGAGAAGGGGAGAACCGCCGTTGTCGTCCAGCCGGGGTTCTCGCAGTAGGTTTCGGCGATGGCCAGGATGCTGGCATTCGGGCGCGGGTCGGCGGCGGCGAGTGCGGCGAGCGCATCCGCAGTCTCGATCCCCGCGAGGTCGTGCACTTGCGCGACGCGCATACCGTTTTCGGTGAGGGTTCCAGTCTTGTCCGCGCAGACGACGTCGACGCGAGCAAGTCCTTCGATCGCCGGGAGTTCTTGAACCAGGCACTGCCGCTTGCCCAGACGCACGACACCCACCGCGAACGCGATGGACGTCATCAGCACGAGTCCTTCGGGAACCATCGGGACGAGGGCGGCGACCATCCCGGCGATCGCCGGTCGAAGCGGCTCGCCACTGGACACGAGCTGGTTGTAGATGATGAGCAGCCCAGCCGGGATCAGCAGGTAGGTGATGAACTTCAGGATCTTGTTGATGCCGTTCCGCAGCTCGGAATGAACGAGCGTGAAACGGCTCGCCTCTTCGGCGATCTTCGCTGCGTAGGCGTCCTTGCCGACCTTCGTCGCCCGGTAGGCGCCGCTGCCGCTCACCACGAAACTGCCGGACAGAATCTGGTCGCCGAGCTTCTTGGCGACGGGATCGGCCTCACCGGTGAGCAGTGACTCGTCGACTTCGAGGCTGGCCGATTCGAGCGTCTCGCCGTCGACGACGATCTGATCGCCCGGGCCGAGTTCGACGATGTCGTCCAGCACGACCTCGCCACGCCCGACCTCGAACGCCCGCCCGTCCCGACGGACCGTCGGGCGAGCCTGCCCGACGATCGCGAGGCGGTCGAGCGTCTGCTTGGCCCGAATCTCCTGGATCATGCCGACCGCGCTGTTCGCGATGATGAGGAGCCCGAACATGCCGTCGATCGGCGATCCGGTCGCGAGGATGAGCACGAGCAGTACCCCGAGGATCGCGTTGATCCGGGTGAAGACGTTTGCGCGGATAATGTCCGAGACGCTGCGGCTCGCCCGATCCGGGACGTCGTTGGTCTCCCCGCGTGCGACTCGCTCGGCGACTTCGGCGGCGGTCAGGCCGGGATTCTGCACGGCAGCGGTGGAGCTCACGAGAACCGAGGATATTCTGCGGTCATGTCGGGCGACCCCTCGAATGCGCGTGTCGACAGCTGGATCTGGGCGGTCCGGCTGTTCAAGACACGCTCGCAGGCGGCTGCGGCCTGCCGTGCTGGGCACGTTCGGGTGAACGGAACCGTGGCCAAGCCGGCGACGACGGTCGGGCCGGGCGACGAGGTTGTCGTGCGCGGTGGGGATCGTCTGCGGATTGTCGAGGTGACACGCCCGATCTCGAAGCGCGTCGGCCCGCCCGTCGTGGCGCAGTGCCTCATCGACAAATCGCCGCCCCCTCCTCCGAAAGCAGAGGCCATCGCTGTTCGGGAGCGCGGTGCAGGGCGCCCGACGAAGCGCGATCGGCGCGAGATCGACCGGCTTCGCGGTGCGTGAAACCGGCGTTCTGTGACCGGCGTCTCCGACCTATAACCGCAGGCAGCTGACCGCAAATTCGTGTCGGTAACGAATTTATAACGAAAAAACGCGAGGTAGCCTCGTGTTCCTCCAGAATACTCGTGAGTAAATCAGACGGTCGTACCAAAATAATGTGAGCGTGTCTCATGTTTGGAAACAAACGTGAGCTAGCCTCATGTTCGTGACTCTCGACGAATCCCTCACCCGTTCTGCCTTCCGTGCGCCTATGCCGCGCGGTAAGGCTCTTATTGACCGCCTGCGCGACGGCGAGCCGTACGCCCTTGCCTTCGGTGGCCAGGGTGGCACGTGGCACGACGTACTCACTGACCTCGCCCGCGAGCACAGCCTGACGGCAGAGCTCAAGGCGCTCGTCGCCAAGGCCGCCGAGATGATCGCGCCGGTCGCCGACGAACTTCTGGTGATCCGCCCGGGCGGCTTCGAGCCGTTCGGCGAAACCCTCGGCGATGGCGTCGAGGTGGCGATCCCAGGTGTGTTCCTGACCCAGCTCGCGGCTGTCCGCGCGCTCAAGCACTACGGTCTCGACCCGAAGCGCGTCGCGCCGGTGGCGATGATCGGCCACAGCCAGGGCATCGTTGCCGTCGAGGCCATGCGCGGTGTTGACGAGGCCACGCTACTCGCGATCACCGAGCTAGCCGGTGCCGCCGGACGCCTCATGGCCCGCCGCCACGGCATCGACAGCATGCTCGCGATCTCCAATGCCACCACGGACGAGGTGCGCGAAGTCGTCGCTCGCACTGCACCGGACGCTTTCGTGGGCATGGTCAATGGTCGTCGCCGCACGGTCGTCAGCGGTACGCGCGCCGACCTCGAAGATGTCAAGTTCGAACTGGAAAACGGCGCTGCGCCTGATGGTCGCTCCGCAGGCTCCGCTCCGGTCGCTGACTTCCTGCCAATCAACGGTGGCTTCCACCACCCGATCATGTTCGAGGCCGCCGACCTCGCTGCGAGCTGGGCTCGCGAGTGCGGCATGGACCCGGAACTCACCCGTGACATCGCGGCCCGCGGACTCGCGGATCGCGTCGAATGGGTCGCAGACGTCGAGGACACAATTCGCGCCGGCGCCAAGTGGATCATCGACATGGGAACCGGCGACCAGCTGACCCGGATGACCTCAGGACTCCTCAAGGGTCGCGGCGTCGGCGTTGTCCCCGTCTCGACGCAGGAGGGTCAGCGCACCCTCATCACCGTCGGCGCCGAGCCGACGATCGAGCGCGCGTGGACCGAATTCGCACCCAAGCCGGTCAAGCTCGCCGACGGCCGCGTCGTCGTGGAGACCGCATTCACCAAGCTCACTGGTCGTTCGCCGATTCTGCTCGCCGGAATGACCCCGACGACCGTCGACGCTCGCATCGTCGCAGCCGCTGCGAACGCCGGCTTCTGGGCCGAGCTCGCCGGTGGCGGTCAGGTCACCGAGCCGATCTTCGCCAAGCGTGTCGAGGACCTCAAGGACCAGCTCGACCCGGGCCGCGCTGTGCAGTTCAACGCGCTGTTCCTGGATCCGTACCTGTGGAAGCTTCAGGTCGGCGGCAAGCGTCTGCTGCAGAAGGCCCGCGCAGCCGGAGCTCCGTTCGACGGTGTGATCATCACCGCCGGTATCCCCGAGCTCGACGAAGCCGTCGCCCTCATCCACGAACTCCGTGACGCCGGCATCAGCCACGTGGCGTTCAAGCCCGGCACGGTGGCACAGATCCGCTCGGTCATCAAGATCGCCAAGGAGGTGCCCGAGGTCCCGATCATCGTGCACATCGAAGGCGGCAAGGCCGGCGGGCACCACTCGTGGGAGGACCTCGACGACCTCCTGATGCAGACCTACCCGGAGCTGCGTTCGCGGGCGAACCTCGTCGTCTGCGTCGGTGGCGGCATCGGAACTCCGGAGCGCGCTGCCGAGTACCTGACCGGTCGTTGGGCCCACCGCCACGACTACCCGACGATGCCGATCGACGGCATCCTCATCGGAACCGCGGCGATGGCCGCCCTCGAGGCGACCACGTCGCCGCAGGTCAAGCAGCTGCTCGTCGAGACCGGCAGCGACAACGTCGTGTCGGGCAAGAGCCAGCTCGGTGCCTCGATCCACGAGATCGACAACTCGGCGGCCCGTTGCGGACGACTTCTCGATGAGGTCGCCGGTGACGGCGAGGCCGTGAAGGCTCGCCGCGAGGAGATCATCGAGGCGCTGTCGAAGACGGCGAAGCCGTACTTCGGCGACCTCGCCACGATGACCTACGCACAGTGGATCGAACGCTACCTGCAGCTGACCGTGGGTCCCGAGGGCCACGAATTCGGTTTCGGTGCAGACCTTTCCGACACCGGAATCGAGTCGCTGTGGGCCGATATCACGTGGCGTGATCGCTTCCAGAAGATGTTGCAGCGTGCCGAGGCTCGCCTGCATCCGTTCGACCGCGGCCAGGTGCCGACGCAGTTCGCCGGTGAACGGATCCTCGAGCAGCCCCATGCGGCTCTCGTCACCCTGGTGAGCACGTTCCCGGATGCGGAGCACGCCACCCTGCACCCGGCCGACATCGCCTACTTCGTCGAGCTGTGCCGGCTTCCCGGCAAGCCCGTCAACTTCGTGCCGGTCGTCGATCGTGACGTCCGCCGCTGGTGGCGTTCGGACTCGCTGTGGCAGGCGCACGACCCGCGCTACAGCGCCGACCAGGTGTGCATCATCCCGGGTACGGAGGCCGTCGCCGGCATCACTGCGGTCGACGAGCCGATCGGTGAACTGCTGGCTCGCTTCGAGGACGCCACGGTCAAGGCCGTTCGCGTCAAGCCCGTCCCGGTGGCCGCCCGCCGCCGTGCCGAGGTCGCCGACGGCATTGTCGACGTCGTCCTTGCTGCTCCCGATGTGCTGTGGGCCGGTCGCCTCACGACCAACCCGGTCGCCCGTTTCACCGGCTGGTCGCTGTCCGGAAACGGTGCGGTGTCGTTGAACGGCGCTGCGCTGCATGCCGTCGACAAGGAAACTGTCGAACTGACCGTCCCGCTGGGACGTTCGTCGCTGACGATGCGCATCCTCGTGCCGGCCACCTGCGCCGACGGTGGCGCTCCGATCATCTCGGCCGACAGTGCCAACAAGTCGATGCGCGCGCTGCTCGGAATCGCTGCCGGCACCGGAAAGGGCTGGTCCGAAAACCGCGCCCTGGACCACGCCATGGTGACCGGTGGAAGCTCGATCGTCCCGGACTCGGTCGTCGGAGCCTGCTGGCCGGCGATCTTCGGTGCGCTGGGTGACCTCGACGCGATCGAAGGACTGCTCCAGCTCGTTCACCTCGACCACCACATCGAGGTCGCCGGGTCACTGGCTGACGGGCCGGTCGAAGCTGAGGTCGTGTCGGTCACCGACACTGCCGCCGGCCGCGTCATCGAGGTTCGGGTCCGCGTTGGCGAGGTCGCCACGATGGTCGAGCGTTTCGCGATTCTCGGACGCAACGGCGCCGAGGACCTCACCGATCCGCAGTCGATCGAGTCGACCGCGACGCCGCGTCGTCGTCGTTCGAGCCTGACTGTCACGGCACCGGACGACATGCGTCCGTTCGCCCAGGTCTCCGGTGACCACAACCCGATCCACACGTCGGTCAACGCCGCGAAGCTTGCCGGTCTCGGCGAGCCGATCGTGCACGGCATGTGGCTGTCGGCAGCCGCTCAGCACGCCGTCAAGGGTCGTATCACCGCCTGGACCACCCGGTTCCTCGGCATGGTCCGGCTCGGCGACGAGGTCGCCATCCGCGTCGACCGCGTCGGTGTGCACGAAGGTTCCGAGGTCGTCGAGGTTGTGTGCCACGCCAGCAATGCACAAAATCCGGATGGCGATCTCGTCATGACCGCAACCGCTCGCGTTGCTCCGCCGAAGACCGCCTACGCGATGCCCGGCCAGGGTATCCAGCGTCAGGGGATGGGCCTCGCCGCGCGCGGACGCTCCGCTGAGGCGAAGAAGATCTGGGACCGCGCCGACAAGCACACGCGGGACGCACTCGGCTTCTCGATTCTCGCCGTGGTCCGCGACAACCCGAAGATCCTCCGGGCCCGCGGTACCGAGTACCGGCACCCGGACGGCGTTCTGCACCTGACTCAGTTCACGCAGGTCGCGATGGCTGTTCTCGCTGTCGCTCAGGTCGCTGAGCTGCGCGAAGCCGGCGTCTTCGTCGAAGACTCGTACTTCGCCGGCCACTCGGTCGGTGAGTACACGGCCCTCGCGGCGATTGCCGGTGTGCTTCCGCTCGAAGCCGTGCTCGAGGTCGTGTTCCAGCGCGGAACCACGATGCACCAGTTGGTCCCGCGTGACTCGAAGGGACGCAGCAACTACCGCATGGCCGCGATCCGGCCGTCGAAGTTCGGCCTCGCCGACGACGACGTCGTCGGGTTCGTCAACGAGGTCGCACAGGACTCGGACGAGTTCCTCGAGGTCGTGAACCTCAACCTGCGTGGCGCGCAGTATGCGATCGCCGGCACGGTGGCGGGCATCGAGGCGCTCGAGCGTCGAATCAACGACCCGAAGGCGTTCATCGTCGTTCCGGGTATCGACGTGCCGTTCCACTCGACAGTCCTGCGGGACGGTGTTCCGGACTTCCGCCACAAGCTCGATGAGCTGCTGCCGGAGGAGATCGACTACAGCGTTCTGCTCGGTCGCTACATTCCGAACCTCGTGCCGAAGCCGTTCTCGCTCGACCGTGAGTTCGTGCAGGAAATCGCTGATCTCGTTCCGTCGGAGCCGCTGAACGAGGTTCTCGCGAACTTCGACTCGGTGACTCCCGCGAAGCTCGCCCGTACGACGGTCATCGAGCTCCTGGCCTGGCAGTTCGCCAGCCCGGTGCGCTGGATCGAGACGCAGGACCTGCTGTTCGGCGAGCTCGGAGTCGAGCGCTTCATCGAGGTCGGAATCGGCACTGCGCCGACCGTCGCGAACCTCGCGTCGAAGACGATTCAGATTCTCGGGGTCAAGGCGCAGGTCTTGAACGTCGAGCGCGACGCGGCCATCGTGACCGCGACCGACACCGACCCGGTCGAAATCGACGACGAGCCCGTCGTCGCCGCAGTCGAGGCCGCTCCGGCGGTTGCGGCAGCTGCGCCGGCACCCGTCGCATCGTCGGGCCCCCGTCCGGACGACATCGCCTTCACCGCGGCGGACGCCACGAAGGTGCTCATCGCGCAGTGGACGAAGGTCCGTCTGGACCAGCTGACCGCAACGGACTCGATCGAGGGTCTCACCGACGGTGTCTCTTCGCGTCGTAACCAGCTGCTCATGGACCTCGGCGCCGAGCTGAACCTCGGACAGATCGATGGTGCGGCTGAGGCTGCACTGCCGGCGCTCGAAGGAACTGTCCTACAGCTGGCCCGCGGCTACAAGCCGCTTGGCCCGGTGCTGGGTGAGTCGATCGGCGAGCAGCTGCGCAAGGTGTTCGGACCGACGGGCAAGAAGCCGTCGGCGATCGGTGACCGCGTCAGCAGCTACTGGGGTCTCAGCGCGGGCTGGGTTCAGCACGTGACCGTCGAACTCGCTTTGTCGACTCGGGACGGATCGAGCGTCCGCGGTGGCGATCTCGGTGGCCTCAAGGTCACCGACGCCGAGTCCGCGATCGACGCTGCCGTGACTTCGCTGGCTGCCCGCCGCGGCGTTCAGGTGTCGCCGGTGGCAACGGAAAGCGGCGCCGCTACGGTCGTCGATTCCGGTGCCGTGCTCGAACTCTCCGGAGTCCTCGAGGACGCCGCCCGCATGATCCTCAAGCGCCTGTCGCCGGAGGTTGCCGCCGCCGAAGCCGAGGCAACGAGCAGCGAGCTCGCTGACCTCGTCGCCGCGGAACTCGGAACGGACTGGGTCAAGGCCGTGTCGCCGGTGTTCGACGACCGTCGTGCCCTCCTGCTCGACGACCGTTGGGCAAGTGCGCGAGAGGACCTCGCTCGCATGTGGCTCGGCGACAAGCGCAACGCCGCGGGCTTCCGTGGTGCCGGGTCGACCGTCGCTCGCCAGGCCGCGTGGTGGGCCGAGAAGGCAGCCTCGGAGAAGCGCTCGCTGCTGGCGAAGGCCTACCGTCAGATCGCGGAAGCTGCTCTCCACGAGACCAAGGGCGACTGGGCCGACGACGTCGCCGTCGTCACCGGTGCGAGCAAGGGCTCGATCGCTGCCGCCGTCACCGCACAGCTCCTCGCGGGCGGTGCGACGGTTGTCGCGACCACGTCGCGCCTCGACGATCAGCGCCTGGCCTTCTTCAAGGAGCTGTACGCGTCGAACGCACGCAGCGGTGCCAAGCTGTGGGTCGTTCCGGCGAACATGGCGTCGTACACCGACGTCGACTCGCTGGTCGAATGGCTTCCGGCCACGCCGACGATGCTGTTCCCGTTCGCCGCTCCTCGTGTGATGGGTGACCTCACCGACGCCGGCGGTCGTGCGGAGACCGAGATGCGCGTCCTGCTGTGGTCGGTCGAACGACTCATCGGTGGCTTGTCCCGCAAGGACGCGGACCACGACCTCGACGCTCGACTGCACGTCGTGCTGCCGGGTTCGCCGAACCGAGGGATGTTCGGTGGCGATGGTGCGTATGGCGAGTCGAAGGCCGCGCTCGATGCGGTCGTCGCGAAGTGGAGCGCCGAGCGTAGCTGGGCTTCGCGGGTGACGATTGCACATGCGTTGATCGGTTGGGTTCGCGGAACCGGCCTCATGGGCCACAACGACCCGATGGTCGAGGCCGTCGAGAAGGCTGGCGTCCGTACCTGGTCGACCGACGAAATGGCTGCCGAACTGCTCGGACTGTGCACCGCCTCGGAGCGGGACAAGGCCGCCGGCAAGCCGCTGGTTGCCGACTTCACCGGTGGACTGTCCGAGGCCGAACTCGATCTGCCCGAACTTGCTCGCGCAGCGGCCGAACCTGCCGCTGCCGAGATCGTAGAAGAGGAGCCGACTGTCGCGGCACTCCCAGCGCCGCCCTCGCTGCTTCCGGAGACCCCGGATGTGGCGTGGGGCCAGGTGCTGGCCGATCCTTCGGACCTTGTGGTCATCGTGGGAATGGGTGAGCTGGGACCGCTCGGTAGCGCGCGGACCCGGTTCGAGATGGAGGTCGAAGACCGGCTGTCGACTGCTGGCGTGATCGAGCTCGCGTGGTCCACGGGGCTCATCACCTGGGACTCCACCGGACCGAATGGTGGAGGCTGGCTCGACGCGGACGGTCAACCCGTCGCCGAATCGGAGATTGCGGACCGCTTCCACGACGAAGTGGTGTCGCGCATCGGTATTCGTTCCTACGTGGACGACTTCGGCATGGTCGATCACCAGGTGCCGTTGCTTGCGTCAGTGTTCCTCGACAAGGACCTGACCTTTACCGTTGCCTCCGAGGCGGAGGCCAAGGCGTTCGTCTCGGCTGACCCGGAGCACACCACGTTCGCGTTCAACGGCTCGGAGTGGCAGGTCACTCGCCACGCCGGAACCGAGATTCGCGTGCCCCGGAAGATGACGCTGACGCGTACTGTCGGCGGCCAGATTCCGACCGGCTTCGATCCCGCGAAGTGGGGCCTGAGCGCGGAGATGACGAGTTCGCTCGACCGCGTCTCACAGTGGAACCTCGTCTCGACCGTGGATGCGTTCCTGAGCAGCGGCTTCACGCCGGCTGAGCTCATGCGTTGGGTCCACCCCTCGCTGGTGGCCAACACGCAGGGTAGTGGTCTGGGTGGAATGACCTCCCTTCGCTCGCTCATGGTGGATCAGCTGCTCGGCGAGCCTCG
Source organism: Smaragdicoccus niigatensis DSM 44881 = NBRC 103563 (assembly GCF_000380645.1). Taxonomy (GTDB): domain Bacteria; phylum Actinomycetota; class Actinomycetes; order Mycobacteriales; family Mycobacteriaceae; genus Smaragdicoccus; species Smaragdicoccus niigatensis. The sequence goes on along the minus strand of NZ_AQXZ01000018.1, from coordinate 639,265 downwards.
TCCGAACGACATCCTGCAAGAGGCGCTGGGCAACGTCATCGCGGCCCACACCGTGCAGTCGTACGTCGGTAGCTATGGCGCGATGGTTCACCCGGTCGCGGCATGTGCCACGGCTGCGGTGTCGGTCGAAGAAGGCGTCGACAAGATCCGTCTCGGGAAGGCGGAGTTCGTGGTGGCCGGTGGCTTCGACGACATCTCGGCGGAGGCCATCCAGGGCTTCTCCGAAATGTCGGCAACGGCGGACTCGGCAGCGATGGCCGCCAAGGGCATCAACCCACGCCGCTTCTCGCGGGCGAACGACCGCCGTCGTGGCGGATTCGTCGAATCCTCGGGTGGTGGAACGGTCCTCCTGGCTCGCGGTGACGTGGCGATGGCGATGGGCCTGCCGGTTCACGGTGTCGTCGCCTGGGCGCAGTCCTTCGCGGACGGTGTGCACACGTCGATTCCGGCACCGGGCCTCGGTGCGGTCGGTGCGGCTCGTGGACGGCAGGGCTCCGGCCTGGCGCGTTCGCTCGCGCAGATCGGCCTCACCGCCGACGACATCACCGTGGTCTCGAAGCACGACACGTCGACTGCGGCGAACGACCCGAACGAGGCCGAGGTGCATGAGCGCCTCGCGGAGGCTCTCGGCCGGACGCCGGGTAACCCGCTCTTCGTCATCTCGCAGAAGTCGTTGACCGGTCACGCCAAGGGTGGTGCCGCAGCGTTCCAGATCATCGGACTCTGCCAGGCGCTGCGGTCGGGAATCGTCCCGCCGAACCGGAGCCTGGACTGCGTCGACGACGAGATGGCGAAGTTCGAGCACCTCGTGTGGGCACGCAAGTCGCTCGTGTTCGAGAACGGTCTGAAGGCCGGTCTCGTCACCAGCCTGGGATTCGGTCACGTGTCGGGTCTCGTGTGTGTTGCTCACCCGCAGGCATTCATCGAGTCGATCCCCGAGGGCAAGCGTGCGGAGTACCTGGCCGCCGCGCAGGCTCGCGAGATCGCTGGTCGGGTCCGGATCTCGTCCGCCATGCACGGTGGGGACGCGCTCTACGAGCGTCCCGCGGACCGTCGCGTGGCATCGCGTGACGACGAGGGTGCGCTGTTGCTCTCGAACGACGCGCGACTCGGCGAGGATGGGGTGTATCTCGTACCTGGTGCCGGATGCCGGTAATCGGAATTGGCATGGACATCGTGTCGGTGCCGGAGTTCAGCGAACAGCTGACCCGGCCCGGCTCGGTGTTCGCCGCCCGGGTGTTCACTCCTGCTGAATCGGCTTACTGCGGTTCCGATTCTTCGCGGTTCGCGGCGCGGTGGGCGGCCAAGGAAGCGGTTCTGAAGGCCTGGTCGTCATCGCGTTTCGGGCAGGCGCCTGAGGCACCGGAACAGCTTTACCAGGAGATCGAGGTCGTCAAGGACGCTTGGGGGCGGCCTGCTGTTGAGCTTCACGGGCGGGTTGCGGAGTGTCTGGAGGGGGTTCGGGTGCACGTGACGTTGACTCACGACGGACCGATGGCCGGCGCGATGGTGGTGCTGGAACGGGATTGACAGCCCTAGCGATTGGGCAGGGTATGGATCGCTGACCGATCTAATTCCTGCCCAATCGCGAACCCCGCCGACCAAACACTTTCGCGGAACCCAGAGCGCTGCGCGGTCGTCGTCAGATTCCTTCAAGAAATACCTTTGCGCCCGCATGAGCCGCCTTCTCAGCTCCATCGCAGGTCTTCGCTCTCGCAATGACGGTGCTCACCATTTCCGTTGAGTCGAGACCGACCACGCGGTCGTAGTGCCGCCCGTCGCGCGGATCGCCGGTGTCGATAGTGATCTCGCAGAAGTCGTTGAGCGTGAGCCGCGTTGCGGCCATGCCATCGACGGCGAACTTGGCATCGTCCGGATATCCACCGGCACCCTTGAGCGTGTAGCCCAACTGCACTGTCGTCCACGGGCGACCCGCGATGTGAAACCTGCATCGGTCGAAGCCGGAGTTCTCGACGTCGATGTCGAAGTCCTCACCATCGGCCAGCGCGGCGGCGGCCAGACAGGGATCGCTCACGGTGGCGGCGTGGAACGCGTGGAATTCGGACTTCCCGCGCAGCGGCTTGTCACTGAAGTGTTTGAGCGATGCCCGAGTGATCGACCTCAACGTGTCACACAACGGGACCTCTCCATGTTTGAAGATCGAGATGCGGAGGTCGTACCCCGCGGCGAACGGAACGAAGTGGTCGCAGGTGCTGTAACTCTCGAGGTTCTCGAATCGCGGTTCTTGCCGAGAGCGTTCGTAGACAGCGTTGCCATCCAAGTCGATCGGTTTGGCGTCCCACTTTCCGCGGAGCACTGAGGGGACCAAGTCCGTGTCGAGCTCGATCAGTTGGCCCGGGGCCTTGGCGTTGACACCGACAACGCAGCCACTCGATGCACGGGTCGCATCGGGTTGTTCAACCGGGCCGAGCTTGCTCAAGGTCTTAATGTCGAAGTAACCACAGAGGTCAAGCATTCGAAGCCCGGCCATCTGAGCGACGAACGTCCTGTCTTCGTTGTCAAGAGCATCGACATACGAAGGTGATCCCGCGACGGGCAACGCAGAAGGATTGGGCAGACCGGACACGTTTGCCGTGCATCCCGATGCCACCACGATTGCGCCGACTGCCATCAGCGCCTTGACTGACCGTCTCATTTGCTTGCCTCCAGGAACTTCTGTGCGAAGGCCTTGATGGCCTCGGTGAGCTGTGTGCGACCGATGTGCACGGTGATGTCGATGCCGCGGTGGTCGACGATTCCGTCGACATGGATGTTTTCGCCGACCGTGGCCTTCAGCCGGGCGTCGGGCTTGTCGAGAATGTCCACCCCGGTTAGAACGGTGTGTTCGGCCAGGACGTGGGGTCGGCTCTGCGCGGCGATGCTGCCGTCGGGACCGATGAAATCGCAGGTCAAGACGCCGGGATTGACCGAGCCGCGGGCGCTCGTGATCGTGCCGACGACCGCTTCCGCCTCGGACCTCAGTGCTGCGCATTCGGCGGGCAGGTCGACTGGTGCGATTTGATAGTCGTCACGGACCGGGTCGACCGACGCCTGGACTCGATCCGCCACCTTGGGGTCGACCATCACGTGGATATTGCCGGCGGGGTGCGCGATGGGCGCGCTCAGCGTGACGAAGTGCTGGGTCATCGTGCCGTAGAGGCAGTAAGCCCACGGCGAGGACGGTCCTTCGAGGAGTCGCTTCGTGACCGTGATCGGCTCGTCGAGTTGGCGGGCCAGGTCGCGCGCCGAAATCAGGTCACAGAAGTCTGGCGTCTGCGTCGTTGCTTGTGACGGCGCGGCGCAGGCAGACAAGGCAAACGCAGCGAGTGCCACGACGAGTTGCTTGATCACGCTCGATTGGACGCAGCTGCGGTCCAATCGGTTCCGTCAGAATAGTTAGTGGGACGGTCCGAACACCCGGGCCCGGGCGTTGCTGGCATCGACGTGGTCGCCCCCGACGGTGACGCCCACTATGACTGCGTTGTCATGACCGGTTGCACTGGCGAAGTTGTTGTTTGCGGTGCTGTAAGTGCTCTCTACGTTGTTGCCTGCGACAGCGATGTTGCGATTTCCGACTGACGTTGCGGTGTTCTTGTTGGCGGCGCTGCCGGGGCTGTCGATGTTGGCCCCCGCTACGACGAGGTTTCCCGAGCCGATCGCCCGGGCCGTGTTGTTGTCAGCGGTCGCGCCGCTACTGCCGGTGTTGCTGCCGGCGGTGGTTGGTTGTTGGTGCCTACCGCGATCGCGGTGTTGTTGTTCGCCGTCGCATCGGGGGAGTCGACGTTGGTCCCGGCGGCCGCGGTGTTACCGCTGCCGACAGCGAGCGCTCGGTTATTGGTGCCGTCGCCGACGGCGCAGGTGTTGCTGGTACCTACGCTGACGTTGCGCGGTCCGACGAAGTTGTTGCCACTCGACGCGTAGCAGAAATCTGCGGACGCGGTGCCGGGGAGGAGTGCGAGCCCGCCCGTGGCAAGGGCGAGGGTGAGGAGAGTCTTGGCTGTGTGGCGTGCGGTGATGTGCATGTGAACGTGCCTTCGGTCGGCAATGCTCGATAGGTGCCCGGTAGTGCCTCACTGAACCGCCGTTCGGGCAGTATGTTCCGGTTTTGTCGATAAATCGGACAAATGTGCCCGACCCGAGCGGTTAAGTCAGAATTCCGCGCGCGAATCGGTCTCGATGACCAGCAGGTAGGCCTTCATCAGTCGCTTCAGTTCGGTGACCGCGGCTTGCTGGTCTTGGCCGTCCTGAATCGAGAAGTTGAGAATCGCGAAGACCGACTTCACGAGGACCTGTGCCATCAGCATTCGCTTGGCCTCGGGTGTGCGCGGAACCAGTGGTCGGATCATGCCGGCGACGATTGCGGCGAACTCGTTCTGGTGAATCTGCCCGGTCAGACGCGTGGACGGGGTTGACTCCATCGCCATCCACACTTCTTTGCGCGAACGGTCGTTCACCCAGAATTCGGAGAGGTGATCGACGAACGTGTTCATGAACTGCAGCCACTCGATCGACGGCACCTCGCCGTTGAACTCCTTGAGCTTTTCACCGACGGCCGCGAGGTCCTGGCGGTTGAGTTCGGACACGATCACATACTTGTTCGCGAAGTACCGGTACAGCGACCCGATCGGTACTTGCGCACGGGACGCGACTTCCTCACACGTGAATGCCTCGAACCCGACCTCGGTCAGGAGTTGACGCGAGACACTCAGCATCGCGTCGAATTTCTGCTGGCTTCGTTCCTGCGTCGGACGGCGGCGAGGCAGAAGTTCGACGGGCACATCGAGGACAGAGGTGTGGACTCGAACGTCGGAAGTCGTCGGCGAATCCACGATCACAAGGTTACCGCCGCGTAGCTTGGGGAGTGCGCATTAGGTAGGCGGGCATCGTGTCCAGGGTTTCCCGCGTGCGCTCCGAATGAGGGCGCAGCGATTGCCGTATTCGTGCTATTTGCGCAGGTAGTAGCGCGTGTTGTGGTCGCCGTGAGCCGAATATCGCGATTTTCAAACCTGTGGCATTGGCCGCACAATAATTGAGTCGGATAGATCACGCGGAGGTGGTGCTCAATGATCGAGCTTCCGCGCCCGAACCGGGTCCCGGCGGTTGGTGCAGCCTCGGGCAACCGCGTCGATTGGGTCGACATCGCCAAGGGCTTGGCGATGGTCCTCGTCGTTCTGTACCACGTCTGTCTGTTCATGGTGGCGAGGCATTTGACGCCCGCCGACTGGAACCGCGTCAACGGATTCCTGCAGCCGGTTCGCATGCCGCTCTTCATGCTGACGTCCGGATTGTTCGCCCAGAAGATGATCAAGATGGCGTGGCTGCCGGTGCTTCGCACGCGGGTCGCGCTGATGATCTACCTGTACGTCGTGTGGCTGTTCATGTTCTTCGTGGTGCACAACCTGCTGCCCGACGCGGTACGACACCGCGGCTACGCCAAGGCATCGAATCTCATCACCGGGTTGTACTGGCCGACGAACGCCCTCTGGTACCTCTATGCGATCGCGATCTTCATCGTTCTGGCCAAGCTTCTGAGTCGCGTGCCGATCCCGGTTCAACTGGGGCTCGCACTGGCCAGCGCAGTGTGGATTCAGTACGACAACTACGTGCGCTTCCCGTACACGAACTTCTTCGAGTACTTCCTCTACTTCCTCATCGGTCTGCACCTCAAGGATGTGGTGATCGAAATCGGACGGCGTGCGTCGTGGGCTCTCCTCGCCGGCGGCCTTGCGAGTTACGCCGCGTTCGATCTGCTGAAGAACGTGCTGCATTTCCCGGCGTTCAAGGTCGGGATAAGCATCGCCGGTGTCGCGACCGCGGTCGTGATCTCGTCGATGTTGGTCGGCACCCACGTTGGTGCTGTCCTCAACAAGATCGGTCAGAACACGTTGCCCATATTCCTCATGTTCGACATGTGGATCGCACTGTGGACGTGGGTGCTGATGCAGGGGCACAAGTTCCCCGGTTCGCCGCTGGTGGTAACCGCGCTGGTCGTCATTTCGGGGCTGGTGATGCACCGACTCCTCATGTGGGCACACTGCCGCTGGCTGTTCGAGTTGCCCAGCCTGCCGGTGAAGAAGAAGGTCGCAGCTTAGGTGACGAACTGTGCCTCGACCTCGGCGTGGATGTCGATGTCCTGCGGTTCGAGGTCGAGTTCCGGGAGAGCGTCAGAGGCGGCGGCGAGTCGCATCATCGGCGCGTGCATCGGCTGCGCCAGAACACCTGGATCGCTGATCCGCCGCGGTGCGACGGGTCCGAGTTCGAGCGCGTCGGCGTAGTCCTGCGCACGGGCTTTGGCTTGCCGGACCGCTTCTTGACGCGCTTTGCGTTCGGTTTCCGACCGGTTTGACTCGGTGAGGTCCCAGCCGATCCCGTGGATCGTCAGACCCTCGACCTGACTCATCGCGGTGATCCATCTGCCAAGTTCGGCGAACTCGACGAACTCGGCCGTGACGGTGACGCGCGCGGCGTGAATGAAGGGGAGTTGCTTGCCCTTCTCGTGCCACGGCCGCCGGGCGCTCGTGACGACCTGATCGAACGCGAATTTCCTGACGGGACCGCGGGTGACGTCGTGGATCGCTTCCAACGACGCCCGTACCTGGGCGAGGGACCGCAGGACCGCTTCGAACACGGGAGCGGCCGACGACCCCTCCCGCGACAGCGTCGCGCTGACGGTCGCGCGCTCGGGCGGAAGCTTGATCGAATGGGAACCGCGAACGTTGATCGAGATCTTGGCCATGAACGCGAGGCTAGCCCTCAAACTGCCTCGAAAAAATAGTTCGAGAGTTAGTCGAATCGGGCATCGCATGTTCGACGGGGTAGTGAGGTGGCTGAAGGGCAGCCCCCAAACGGAAGGATCATCGCCATGCGCAAGCTAGTGGCGTTCGAGCAGCTCACGTTGGATGGCTACGCCGCTTCCGCGGAGGGAATGGGGCTCGAGTGGACGTTCCGGGCGTACTCCGAGGAGTTGGCGGCCTACGTCGACGACCACGTGCGAGCGGACTTCGATACCGCCGTCTACGGCCGGCGTACGTATCTGTTGATGTCCGAATACTGGAGCACGCAGCCGACACCGGAGAGCACAGAGCACGATCGGGCTCATGCCGAGTGGGTCAACAAGGTCGACAAGATCGTGTGCTCGACGACGCTGGAAACGGCCGACTGGAACAACACGCGGCTGGTGTCGGGGGACCTGGCCCAGGAGTTCACTCGCCTCAAGGAGGAGTCCGGCGAGACGATCGCGATCTTCGGAAGCCCGAAGCTCGTCCACTCGTGCATCGAACTCGGACTCATCGATGAGTTCCGCGTCATCGTGCACCCGGTCACTGTCGGTGCCGGAACGCGTCTGTTCCCGGACAACTTTGCCACCGATCTCGATCTGCTCGAGTCGACCTCGTTTGCCACCGGCGCGGTTTACCTGCGCTACCAGGTTCGTTGAGAAAGGCTGAAGCCATGCAGTATTTGATGTTGATTCGTCTCGATCCCAGTCTCGCGCCCACCGATGGGCCCGACGACAAGCTCATGGAAGAAATGGGCGTTCTGATGGACGAGATGACGAAAGCTGGTGTCCTCGTGAACACCGCCGGATTGCGCCCGATCGAGGAAGCGACCCGCGTTCGCCAACGGCGCGGGCGGCAGAAGATCGTCGACGGTCCGTTCGCCGAATCCAAGGAGGTCATCGGCGGATTCTGTCTGCTCGAGACCGCTTCGAAGGAAGAAGCGGTGGAGTGGACCTCGCGCTTCCTCGCAATCCACGGCCCCGAGTGGGATGTCGAGGTCGAGGTTCGACAGCTCGATCAAGGCTAGAAGTTCGTTCGCCGGCCCGCAGCGTGCAGCACACTGGACGTATGCGGGCATGGCGGGTTCTTCGGCCCGGTCCAATCGGGTCGGTTCCTCTCGAATTCACCGATGTGCCGGTGCCGGAACCGGAATCGGGGGAGTTGCTGGTTCGCGTCGTGTCGTGCGGCGTCTGCCGAACTGATCTCCACGTGGCCGAGGGCGACCTGCCGGTTCACCGGGCGGGGGTCGTCCCCGGGCATGAGATCGTCGGCGAGATCGTTGGTATGGGACCAGCAGTCAGTGGATTCGCCGTCGGGGAACGCGTGGGAATCGCGTGGCTGCGGTCGACGTGCGGCACGTGTCGCTACTGTCAGCGCGGGAGTGAAAATCTGTGCCCGAACTCGCGCTACACCGGTTGGGATGCGGACGGTGGCTATGCCGAATACGCCGTCGTGCCAGCTGAATTCGCACTGTCGCTGCCGGATGGCTATTCCGACGCCGAACTTGCTCCGCTGCTCTGCGCGGGCATCATCGGTTACCGCGCCCTCATGCGCGCCGAAGTACCGTCCGGCGGACGGCTGGGCATCTACGGTTTCGGCGGCAGTGCCCACCTGACCGCGCAGGTCGCGCTGCATATGGGTGCGGAAGTCCACGTGATGACGCGTGGCGAGAACGCGCAGAAGTTGGCCCTCACCCTGGGCGCAACCTCGGCGCAAGGCCCGGCGGACCCACCGCCCGTGCTGCTCGACTCGGCAATCATGTTCGCGCCAGTCGGCGACCTGTGTCTGCCGGCGCTCGCGGCGCTCGACCGCGGCGGAACCCTGTCGGTCGCCGGAATCCATCTGAGCGATATCCCGGCCTTGAACTATCAGCGCCATCTCTTCCAAGAACGGCAGATCCGGTCGGTGGCATCGAATACGCGACAGGATTCGCGCAGTTTCCTGGAATTTGCGGGCCGCCATCATCTGGAAGTGAGTGCGACGCCGTACCGTCTCGACCGCGCGCAATCGGCGCTCGCCGACCTGTCTGAGGGGCGAATCACGGGCGCTGCGGTGCTCTTTCCGTAGCGGGCGAAACTCTTCAAAAGCTCTGTAGCTGAACAATCTTCGCTGTTCAGGCAGTGTCGCGCGCCGAAAACTTGTCAGAGGTCAGCCGCATAGTACTGATGCGCACCGAGCAAGCGGTGCAACGACACGCCCGAAATGGAGAAAAAATGTTCAGTACGGAAAGTTCGCCGGAGGGTTACCCGCCCCCGGTTCAGGGCCAGCCGCAGTACGCGCCGCAGGGCTACTACGTCCCGCAGCCGCCGAAGAAGTCGCACAAGGTGCGGAACATCATCATCGGGGTGCTGGTGTTTTTCGTGATCGCGGCGATGGCCGCCAACATGGGTGGTGGGTCGACGAAGCAGACCGCTGCGGCCGACGCGGGCCTGAACACCCCGGTTCGGGACGGATCGTTCGAGTTCGTCGTGACGAACGTTGAGCGCGGGATCGGCACTGTCGGCGACAATCCCTATCTGCAGAAGAACGCGCAGGGCGCCTTCACGATCGTCCACCTGACGGTCAAGAACATCGGCGACAAGCCGGAGAGCTTCGTCCCCGGCAGCCAGAAGGTCTTCGACGCCGCCGGCCGCGAGTTCACCAACGACGCTGCAGCCGCGCTCAACCTCGAGGCGGAAACCAGCCTTCTCGCCGAGATCAATCCCGGCAACACGGTCACCGCCGCCGTGGTCTTCGACCTCCCGGCCGGCTCGGATGCGAAAACCATCGAGCTGCACGACTCGCTGTTCTCCGGCGGAGTCGTCGTCAAGCTCGATTAGTTGCCCGGCGGGGTGTCTGCAATTGCCCCGCCGACCTCGCGGAACGCCACTTGTCGTACCCGCGTGTTTACCTGAAATCCGGCCGGTCGCGACCCACAAGGTCGCGCTCGTGCCGCCAATCGTTCTTGCTAGAGAGGAGAACGAAACATGATCAATCCAGAGTCCTTGGGCCGCGCGGTCACCTTCGCCGCCGCGGCGCACGCTGATCAGACCCGGAAACGTGCGGAGGGTGACCTCCGTCCGCGCATTCCGTACATCAGTCACCTGCTGGCAGTGGCGTCGATCGTGATCGAAGACGGTGGTGACACCGAGGAGGCGATCGCCGCCCTGCTGCACGACTACATCGAGGATGTCGAACCCCACGGGGCCGACAAGATCGCGGCCGAGTTCGGAACACGTGTTCAGGACATCGTCGTCGGCTGCACCGGTGCCAAGAAAGCGGAGATCCCGGACTTCCGCACCCGAAAGCAGCATTACATCGACCACCTGTGGTCGGAGCGGTCCACTGGCGTGATTCGGGTGTCGCTCGCCGACAAGGTCCACAACGCCCGGTCGACCGTGAACGACCTCGTGGTCGACGGTCCGGCCATGTGGGACCGCTTCAATGCCGGGGCCGCGGATCAGCTCTGGTGGTACGGCGAACTGTCGGCGGCGTTCGTGGGGCACTCGTCGCGCGGACGGGCCGATGCCGCACGGGCTGCGGAATTCGCGGGTCTGGTGTCGCGCATGCGTGAGCTCTCGACCAACTGACCCGACCGGAGAAGGACATAGTCATGGGGTACTACGTGGAGATTCCGGCGGACAACATCGGGCGGATTCTCGCCCACTTCCGTCCGCCGGAACACCAGTTGATCGACGTTCGCCTTGATCCGAAGGGTGCTGAGGGAACAGCGTCCTTCGCGGACACCATGCGGACCGTTCTGCATGCGATCGTCACGGACTGGCCGGCCGGCACCGTGTTCGTCGCCGCCTTCGACGACGACATGCGATACGTGCAGGGCATGCACTATCCGACCTCATGGCTCATCGAATTCGGTCGTCAGGATGCGGAGACCATGCGCCGGGCGACCGCGGACGGTTGGATCAATCCCGAGGACATTCCAGCTGGTCACGCCGATTTCGACAGCCAGATCGAATGGCAGAACAACCTTGTTCAGGAGCTTGACTGGCAGGTCGATGGCTTGCCGAAGATCGCGGCGGAGCTCGAGAAGGCGGCGTTCGACTATCTCGGCGCAGGCCCGGAGGACGTCTTCGGGTTGCAGATCTTCTATCACGACGAGGCTGGCGACCCAGACGAGGACGTCGTCGTCGTGCCGACGGACGAATTCGAGGAAAGCGTGGTGGCGCAGTGATCGACGAAGTGAGGGAGTGCTTCGATCGGCTCCGAGCGGAGTTCGGCGTCGTCGTGAAGCCGCTCGACGGACCGGCGTGGACACGTGCGAGATTCGCGCTCGGGCCGTTCCCGGCTCTGCTCGAACTGGATGAAGAGTCGGGATTCGCCAGCGCGTTCGTCGCGCTGCGCGGGTTCCCCGAGAAGGAGACGACGGAAGTTCTCGCTCGGGTGGACCTTCCACGGCCACTCGTGCACAGCCCGCGTTTCCACGTCGACCCAATGCTCGTCGAATATGTGCTCGAGTTCAGTGATTTCACCGTCGAGCGTGCACTTCAGATCGTGGCAACGGCGTCGATGATGGCGGTCGAACTGACGGAGAAGGCGTGGGACGAGATCGGCGATGGCTGGCAGCAGCACTACGGTGATGCGGGGCTCGCGCCCGGTGACGCGAATACTGCGGAACCATGGCGACTCCTTCGGACCGATCTGGTGCCGTTCTATCCGTGGGACGACCTCGATCCGGAGGCCGAGCGGCGGACGCCGCGAACGGTGATCGAGAACCTCACCCCCGGCGACTGGACCGATCTGCAGGACATGCTCTTGTTCGCGCGTGAAGCTCAACCGCCACTGCATTACGAGGCGGCGGAGGCACGGCAGTTCATCGCGCGATGTCTTCTGCTGAACAACGAGGACTTCCTCGACCCCGCCGAGAATTCTCGTGCGATCGAGGAATGGTCGATCGAGCACACGCTCGCGACGCTCACCCGCATGCTCGTGTTCGACGCGACACCGTTCACGAGGTGGCTACACCTGTTCGAGGAGGGAACCACTTCGAGGTTGTTGCAGCGCGTGCAGACCTTCAGCAGCTAATCAGGTGCGTCGAACGGCCGCGGGTCGTTATGCAGGTGCTGGATATGTCGGATCCGACGGCCGAAGCCGGCGAGGACGAACAACGTGCCGGTACACAGCAGTCCGAGCAGCAAGACGGTTCGTTCGTGACCGGCGTAGTTGGTGATCGCGGACGGAACGAAAACGAGAGTTCCGATTCCTAAGAACAACCAGACGACGGCCGGCAGATCCCAGCCGTTCCAGATATGAAGTCGTGGGTCCATAGAGCACACCCCACCTCTAGTGTCCTCTTTGACCTGCGCAAACGAAACAGCACCGACCGCAGTGGGTCGGTGCTGTTCGCAGGGAAAGGCTAGTACCGCGGCAGTGACGGGTCGATGTAGTCGACCCAGGCCATAATGCCGCCGTTGAGGTTCCAGGCATTCTCGAAGCCCGCAGCGCGGAGCTTCTCGACGGCCTCGGCACCACGGAAACCGGCGCGGCAGTGCGCGACGATGTGTGCACCCTTGTCGAGTTCGTCGAGGTGGGCGTCGAGTTCGCCGAGTGGGATGAGCCTTCCGCCGATGTTGACGGTCTCGAATTCGCTCTCCTCACGAACGTCGAGGAGCGTGAAGTCCTCGCCGGACTCGCGCAGCTTCTTCAGATCACGTGCAGAGATGTCCCACTTGCTTTGGCGCGCAGCCTGATTGCCGCCGAGCTTGCCGAGGACACCCTCGGCGCCCGGGACGCCCACAGCCACCTGCGGAAGCGTCCGGGGGTCGCTGTTCTCGACCGCCGAGACTTCGGCCTTGCCGAACATGTCCTCGGCAACCGGGGAGACGGCAGACACGGTCGCGGCGAGGATCTCGTCACGGGACCCCAGCTTGCGGTCGGCCACCGTGACGGTCCACGACGAGAAGTCGAAAGTCGTCGGCAGACCGCCGTCTTCGGTGATCTGGTCGGCAGCACCGAGCAGGATGCGAACAGCCTCGCGGTACTGCTCCTCGATCGACGTGCCGCGACGTTTGAGCGTCACCGAGAACGACGACGGCGTGAGGTTGTAGTCGAGGTCCTGACCCACGAGCATGACGCCCGGACCGTCCGGCACGTGCCGGTAGTCGGCGACGTCGAGGATGAAGCCCTCGACCAGGCTGCGCTGGATGAACCGGTGGAACACACCCGCAGCGTTCGAGAGGTCGGCGCCTGGCGTCGCCGGAACGGCGACCGTCAGCTTGAGGGGGTTCACTTGGCTCCTGCCGGGGTGCGCGGGGTGCGGGTCGGGATCGTCCGAGTCGGCTTGATGACGGTCTTCGCCGCTTCGATCTTGGCCTCGCATGCGTGCGCCGCCTCGATGAACAACTGAGCCTCCTCGACGCGCTGTGCAGCGATCGTGAGGTTGTCCGTCGGTGCCGGGTCAGCGTGGAAGTCGAGCAGGTAGGCGCCGAACTTTCCACCGGCGAAGCGGTCGAAGAACAGTTCGGTGTCGAAGAAACGCTTCTTCCACTCGGCGACGACCTGCTCCGGGTCCTCGGTCACGTCCGGGAACTCGGAACGCACGAGAGCGCGCGCAGCGAGAACCATCGCGTTGTAGGCAAGCTGCTCGGCCTTGGTCGCGTCGTGGTCTTCCTCGAGCGCGAGCTGTGCGTCCCACGACGCCGACTCGGCCTTGAGGACCTCGAGCCCGAACAGCGACACGACCTCACCGGCGCACTCACCGACACCGTGGTCACCCATGGTGAACAGGCGCGCGTCGGCGAAGTCGGTGTAGAACTCCGGACCCTCGGCGTAGACCGGGATGTCGGAGAACGGGTCGACGATGGCCTTGAGGCCCCGCTTTCCAAGACGCAGCGACCAGTCCTGGAAGGTCTCGCCATCTTCGCGTCCGGCGAGGTACTCCTCGATCAGTGCGTCGACGACCTTCGGTGCGTTCTTCGAGGGAACGGCACCGACGGCCATGCCGTACTTGCCCGCATTCTCCTTGCGCTGGCCACCGAGGATGACCTGGAAGTGCGGCACCCGACGGCCGTCCATACCGCGCGAGTTTCCGTAGAAACCGATGTCGGCGAGGTGGTGCTGACCGCACGAGTTGAAGCAGCCCGATGCCTTGATCGACATCGCCTTGACCTGCTCGTCCTGCTCTTCTGCACGCGGGATCATCTGGTCGCGCAGAACGCCGGCGAGGCCACGCGAGGAGGCGATGCCGAGCTTGCAGGTGTCGGTGCCGGGGCACGCGGTGACGTCGGCGATGGTGTTCGCGCCGGCGGCGGCCAGGCCAATGGCCTTGAGCTCGGAGTAGACGGCCGGAAGGTCGGCGTCGGAGATGAAGCGCAGAACCATGTTCTGGTCGACTGTCGTGCGCATCTGGTCGCCCGAGTACTTCCGGGCGATGTCCGCGAGGCCACGAGCCTGCGTCGACGTCAGGTCACCGATGGGGAGGTGAATCGTGACGACGCGGTAGCCCTTCTGGCGTTGCGACATGACGTTGGTGACGTTCCACGTGTCGAAGCCCTCCGGACGCGGTGCGCCGTTGAGGGGGAGTGCTTCGCGAACGGGCTCGCCCTGAGTGACCGGCAGGTTCTGGATGTAGTCCAGGTGACGCGGGTCAGCCGGGATCGTCTTGAGCTCTTCCTCGACGAGCCGACGGAACTCTTCGATGCCGAGCTTGGCGACGAGGAACTTGATGCGGGCGCGGTTGCGGTTCTTGCGCTCTCCGAGCTTGGCGAAGATGCGGGCGATCGCCTGCATCGTGGTGAGCAGGTCCTCGACCGGAACGAACTCGCTCAGGGTCTCGGCCTGGTACGGAACCGTGCCGAGTCCGCCGCCGACGACGACCTTGAAGCCGCGCTTGCCATCGACGACGCGCCCGATGAAGCCGCCGTCGTGCATCTGGACGAGACCGCAGGCCTCGTGCTCGCAACCGGAGAAGGCCGGCTTGAACTTACGACCGAAGTCCTGGACGTCCGGGTGGCCGAGGAGGAACTCCATCATGGCGCGGGCGTACGGCGCGACGTCGAACGCCTCGGTGTGGCAGACGCCGGCGAGAGGGCACGCGGTGATGTTGCGGATCGAGTTACCGCACGCTTCCTGCGTGGTGATGCCCTCCGACGCGAGGCGGCGCATCATGTCCGGGGTGTCCTCGATGTGCACGTAGTGCAGCTGGAAGTCCTGGCGCGTGGTGACGTGCAGAATCGCGTCCGAATACTCCTCGGCACAATCGGCGATGACCTCGAGCTGTTCCGGCGTCAGACCACCGAACGGAAGCTTGATGCGCTGCATACCCGGCGCGTCCCACGCGGTGTCGGGACCCTTGGTGGGCTTGTCAGCGAATTCGAGCTGGCGGGTGGCGTAGCCATCGAAGCGCTCGCCATTGTCGTAGCGCTGGCCGTACGCGCCGCGACGAAGGCGCGTTTCGGCGAATACCTTCTCGTCGAGCTTGCCTTGGAGGCGAAGGCCGATCTGACCTTCGAAACGGTCGATCTCTTGGGCCCACTTCTCCGGCATCTTGCCGTCGAGCAGGTTGCTCCAGGTCGTCATCTAGTTAGAACTCTCGCTGGTTGTCAACAGGGCAGGGGCTAGCTGCTTGTGAATCAAGCTGCAATCATATCGGGAATCCGACACCGCTTATTCCCGCGGTCTCCTCAGTGCTTCGTCCACCGTTCGGCGGACGCGCAGCGACGCGAGCGAATTTGTCAGACCCATCGGTAAGAATCGAGCGGTGCTGAGGATCTACCGTGCTGACCGTTCCGAGGACCTGGCTGGCGGGCTTGCCCGCCTGCTGATGGCTCCATTACCGGATCCGTTTGCACGGGAAGTCATAGCGGTCCCCGCGAAGGGGGTTGAGCGGTGGATCAATCAGCAACTCGCGACGGTACTCGGGGCCCAGTCGGGCGACGGCATCGCCGCGAACATCGACTACGCGCCGCTCGCCCGGATCTGCGGGGACGCCATCGCGATCGCTTCGCACATCGACCCGAAAACTGATCCCTGGCATCCCGACAACCTGGTGTGGTCGGTTCTGGACGCGATCGACGACGTCATCGACGAGCAGTGGGCGCGGGTTCTCAAGCGCCACCTCGGCGCTGGCCAGATCAGCCACCGCAACGGTCGCCGCTATGCGACCGCATCGATGCTTGCCGGCTTGTTCTCGAGCTATGCCGCTCAGCGGCCAGGGCTGTTGGTTGACTGGGCGGCGGGGCACAACGCGCCCGATGCAGATCTCGCATGGCAGTCCGAGTTGTTTCGCCGCGTGCGCGAGCAGATCGGGCCGAGTCCGGCCGAACGCCTTGCGACGTCGTGTGCCGTGATCCGCCGGCAACCGGAGCTGCTTGATCTTCCGGAGCGAATTTCGGTCTTCGGGCCGACGCGGTTCACGTTCGAGCAGATATCGGTCTTTGCGGCGATTAGCGCCCACCGGGACGTTCACCTCTGGTTGCCGCACCCGAGCCCGACGATGTGGGACTCGCTCGCCGGCCTGGACGTACCCGTCACCCGCGCGGCCGATGCGAGTGCACAGCAGTTGCACCATCCTTTGCTCCGCACGCTTGCGCACAGCGTCCGGGAGATGCAGATGACGTTGGCGAACGTCGAGTCCGAATGCCTGTCAACGGAGTCGCCGGCGTCCACGCTGCTGCAGCAACTACAGGACGACATCCGCAACGACCGCACGCCGACGCCGATCACACGGGATTCCTCGCTCCAGGTACACAGTGGGCACGGACCGGCACGACAGGTCGAGATCCTGCGCGAATGTCTGCTCGGTGCGTTCGAGGACGATCCCACGCTGCAGCCGCGGGATGTGCTCGTGATGTGCCCGGATGTTGAAACCTACGCACCCCTCATCCGTGCGGCATTCGGACAGGGGATCGACGGGCACCCGGCTCATCAGTTGCGCGTGCGACTCGCCGACCGTGCGTTGAACCAGACGAACGACGTGCTCATTGCCTTGGACGCGATCCTTGCGCTCGGCGGCAGCCGGGTCACCGCAAGCGAATTCGTGGATCTGTGCGCGATGCCCGCCGTGGCAAACCGGTTCGCGTTCGGCGATTCCGAAGTCACCAGAATTCGGGAGTGGATTGCCCACTCCGGTGCGC
The DNA here is from genome assembly GCF_000380645.1 of Smaragdicoccus niigatensis DSM 44881 = NBRC 103563. GTDB lineage: Bacteria > Actinomycetota > Actinomycetes > Mycobacteriales > Mycobacteriaceae > Smaragdicoccus > Smaragdicoccus niigatensis. The sequence goes on along the minus strand of NZ_AQXZ01000018.1, from coordinate 622,419 downwards.
GTTGGGGGCTGGGTGATCACCAGCGGGAGACGTTCGGCCTCGGCTCGCTGAAGAACGGCACGATCGGGCTCGGACTCGACCGTGTGGTCCTCGGTGTTGCCGCCGACGAGGGTTCGGGGCAGTGGCTCGGCATGGCGCTACCCCTTGACGTCGAGTCGAACGACATCCTGCTCGCCGGTCGGGTTGCGGAGCTTGCCGATGCCCTCGATGACGTGATCGTGGCATTCGAGGAGCCGCGTAGCGCAGCGGACTGGTTGACGCTGCTTGGCAGCCTGGTAGACACCTTCACGGGGGTCGGCCGCGATGACGAATGGCAGCTCGTCCAGGCACGGCGTGAGCTCACGTCCGCGCTCGGCCAGGGCGACGACAAAGTGTTGCGCCTGGCGGATGTGCGCGCGATGTTGGCCCGCGTCTTCGAAGGTCGTGCGTCGCGGTCGAACTTCCGCAATGGCGACCTGACCGTGTGCACGATGGTTCCGATGCGGTCGGTTCCACATCGCGTCATCGCCCTGCTCGGCGTGGACGACGCCACGTTCCCCCGCAAAGCGAACCCCGACGGCGACGACGTTTTGCAACGGTCGCCGCTCGTGGGTGAACGCGACGCCCGCATGGAGGATCGCCAACTACTGTTGGACGCGATCATGGCGTGCCGGCAAGCGCTTATGGTGTTCTACACGGGCGCGGACCCGGTGACCGGAAAGAGTTGGCCGCCAGCGATTCCCGTCGCCGAGTTGCTGGATGTGGTGCGCCGGATGACGGGTGCGGACATCACCCGGGAACATCCCCTTCAGCCGTTTGACGTGCGCAACTTCATCAGCCCGTTCAGCTTCGACCCGGTCGCGCTCGCGGGTGCGAAGGCCCGTCTCGAACCGGTCGTCGTGCCCGCGCAACCGTGGGCAATCGAGCTGCCCGCGGTACCCGCTGGTGATGTCGCGCTGGAGAACCTCAAACGGTTTGCCGTGCATCCGGCGCAGGCGTTCCTCCGCCAGCGCTTCGGAATCAACTTGGGTGACTTCGACGTCGTCATTCGTGACGAACTTCCGATCGATATCAACGGGCTCGAGGAATGGGCTATCGGCTCGCGCATGCTGGCAGCGGCCCTTGCCGGACACGACCGCGAATCGCTCAAGCAGGCCGAATGGCGACGAAATGCTCTCCCGCCGAAGCGCATGGGGATGGCGAAGTATCGGGAGATCGAGGCTGCCGTCGGAGCCCTGAAAGCCGGCGCGGACCGATACCGGATCGGTGAGCCCGCGGTTCGCGACATCGATCTGGATATCGGTGACGGTCGTCGCCTCCTCGGCACTGTCCCGCAGATCTTCGAGCGCACGATCGTCGCGGTGTCCTATTCGTCGCTCAAGCCGAAGGACCGGATGGCGATGTGGGTGCAGCTTCTCGCCTTGGCATCGCAATATCCGGGGGATTGGCGCGCCGTCGTGGTGGGCAAGGCGAAGTCCGGCGGCAAGGTCTCCGCCGGCGTGAAGGTGTTGACCGCTCCGGACAAACCTCGGGACGTACTTCGAGACCTGGTTCGAATTCGAGATGAAGGGCTGCGCAAACCGTTGCAGGTCGGTCAGAAAGCCAGCGAAGACTATGCCCGCTGGATTTTGCGGAAAGCGAGCGTTCCCGACGCCCTGCGTCGGTCCGAGCAGTCTTTTACGTCGAAATTCGGGGATCGCAGTACCGACGACGTCATCAAGTACGTATGGGGCGCAGACGTGTCGTGGAGCGATTTCGCGAGTGCGGAATTCCAGCGCTATTCGTGCGAACTGTGGCATCCGCTTCTGGAGTGTGAGAAGTGAGCGACACTCTCTCCTTTGATCTGCTCGCCGACCTTCCGACGGGTACCTCGATTCTCGAAGCCAGCGCGGGGACCGGAAAGACGTATGCGATCACGGCACTTGCGGTGCGGTGCATTGCCGAGGGCAAAGCAACGATCGACCAGCTGCTCGTCATCACGTTCACCAACGCGGCGACGAGTGAGGTGCGCGAACGTGTCCGGCACCGATTCGTCGAGGTCAGCGAAGCCTTGAACAATCCTGGTGCGGCCGAAGACTCGGACGACCTGGTGCGATTCCTGGCGGCCGAGGATGTCGAAGCGCGACGCGATCGGCTCGCCCTAGCAGTGTCCAACTTCGACCAGGCGACCATCGTGACCACGCTGAGCTTCTGTCAGCGAATGTTGGAAAGCCTCGGCATCGTCGGCGACCGCGATCCACACGCCCAGTTCGTCGAGGAGCCCGAGGATCTCTGGGCACAGGTGTACGCCGACGAGTATCTCGCCCGGTTTGCCTCCGCAGAACGCCAGCTCAACTGGGACAACACCACGAAGATGCTCCGCGTTGCCACGAAGGATTCGCAGTCTCCGATCGTCGACGCCGGCGGTGACGATCTCGAGGCGGGCCAGCGTTGGCGTCTCGCCGTCGCCGCGCGGGCGGAGATCGACCGACGCAAGCGACTCGGCGGAATTCGCGACTACTCGGATCTGCTGTCGCTGCTGGCGGAGACGCTTCGTGATGACGTTGCGGGCCCGATTGCGTGTGAACGCATTCGGGGAAAGTACGCCGTTGCGCTCATCGACGAATTCCAGGACACCGACCCGCTCCAATGGGAAATCGTGGAGCAGGTATTTCACGGGCACGTGACGTTACTGCTGGTGGGAGACCCGAAGCAGGCCATCTACGGGTTCCGTGGAGCCGATGTCTTCAGCTATCTGAACGCCAAGCACAAGGCACACAGCAGCTACCGCCTCGAGAAGAACTGGCGATCGGACGACCGGCTACTGAAGGCTCTGGATTTCATGTGGGGCGGCGCAGCGCTCGGTGACGAGGAAATCGTCGTGACGAGCGTCGAGGCCGAGCACCCAACGAGAATCACCACCGAACATCCCATCCGCGTGCGCTACCTGAGTCGGCTCGCCGCGGGGCCGGTCGTGGCGGGCCAATACACGGCACCTGAAGATGCGCTGCCCAAGGTGGACCAGGTTCGTCCGTTCATCGCGCGCGATGTGGCGGCGGACATTTTGCGGCTGTTGAATTCTGGGGCGACGATCAGCAACGAGCCTGTCACTCCCGGCGATATCGCCGTGCTCGTCCGCACGAACGAGCAGGCCGAGGACGTGGCGATCGAACTCGACCGACTCGGTGTGCCCTCGGTGCTGACCGGCAACTCGAGCATCTTCGCCACCGCTGCGGCGCGAAACTGGATGCGCGTCCTGCAGGCACTCGAATCGCCGTACCGCAGTGGTGTGGTTCGGCTGGCGGCGATGACGCCCCTACTCGGGTACACAGCGGAGAAGCTCGACACCGGGGGAGACGATCTCGCCGCCGATCTCGGCCTGGAGCTCCGAGTGCTCGCCGAACTCGTGACGACCAGCGGTTTCGCGGCGATGTTCGAGCGTCTCGTCACCACGTTCTCGCTCTTCGAACGACTCCTCGCAACCCAGTCCGGCGAACGTGACCTGACCGATCTACGGCACCTCGCCGAGACTCTCAACCGGGCCGTCGTCGAGGAGGCGCGCGGAATCACCTCGCTGATCCGGTGGCTGTCGGACCGCATGAACGACGTCAACACGAAGAAGACGATCCGCGACAAGAGTCGCCGCCTCGAGAGTGATGCCGCCGCAGTTCAGATCGGCACGATTCACGTCAGCAAGGGTCTCGAATATCCGATCGTCTATGTGCCCTTTGCATGGGACACCTACGTCGGGTCGAGCCCGGACACTCTGACCTTTCATCAGGACGGATCGCGATGGCTCGATGTGGGTGGTCCAAGCGGGAAGGGATACGACGCCCGCCGGGTCGTGCACCAAGCGGAGAGTGTCGGCGAGCAACTGCGGTTGTTCTATGTGGCGTTGACCCGCGCGAAATGCCAGTTGGTTCTCTGGTGGGCGCCGACCTTCAACACACCCCATTCACCGCTCCAGCGCATGACCTTCGGGCGCGCCAATGCCCCCACCGGAATTCCGCCGGAAGCGAGTGTTGTTCAGGACGACAAGGTTTCCTCGTTCTTCGAACACTGGGCCAGCAGGTCTGGCGGGCTGATCGGCGTCGAGCGGGTAGCTGGCGAACCGATTGATCTCGAACGGTGGCAGCGTGACGCCGGCGCCGGAGCCGACCTCACACGCCGTGAATTCACCCGCGACCTCGACGTCGCTTGGCGCCGCACGTCGTACTCGGCGTTGACCGCACAGGCGCATGAGCACGCCTATGTCGCGAGTGAACCTGACCTCGATGTCACCGAGGATGAGCCGAACGAGCGGGTCGAGGGCACCGGTGGACCACTCCCGATGAATGTCTTTGCCGGTGGTACCGCGTTCGGAACGCTCGTGCACGAGATCCTCGAGTACGCCGACACCGACAGCAAGGATCTGCGAGCAGAACTCGTCGAACGCTGCCGTGAGGCGGTGTCCCTCCGCGGCGCCGGTCTCGATGTGGAGACCCTGGCGAATTGCCTGTTCGCCGTGATGCAGACACCGCTCGGATTCGGTTCGCTCGCGAAGATTCCGACGAAGGATCGACTCGCGGAACTCGACTTCGAACTTCCGTTGCAGGGCGGCTCGATCGCGGCGATTGCCGACCTGTTCGCTCGGCATGCCGACGGACCGCTTGCCAACTACGCCGACCAGTTGCGAACCGTGGAGTCGAACCCGCTGCGCGGCTTCCTGACGGGAAGTATCGACGCCGTCATCCGCACGCCCGCGGGGAAGTTTCTCGTGGTCGATTACAAGACCAACCGCATCGGCAGCGGCGAACTGACGATCGACGACTATGCGCCGGGGCCGATGGCGACCGCGATGATGCAGTCGCACTACCCGCTGCAGGCAATCCTGTATTGCGTTGCGCTGCACCGCTATCTGCGATGGCGATTGCCCGGCTACTCGGCTCAGGAACATCTCGCGGGAGTCCAGTACCACTTCGTGCGCGGGATGATCGGGCCCGAGACGCCAGCTGGCCACGGCGTCTTCGAATGGCATCCACCGGCCCGAATGGTCGAGGAATTGTCGGAATTGCTGGGAGGTGTTCGATGATTGTCGCGACCCGATCGACGGGGCTGTTGCGGACGTTCAATGAGTCCGGCTTTCTCGATGTCGCCGACGTGCAGGCGGCGATGCGCTTCGGCAGACTTGGCGGAGAGTCCGACGAAGTCGCGTTGCTCGCCGTCGGCTTGTGCGTCGCCGCATTGCGTGCGGGTTCGGTGTGCCTTGAACTCGCCCGCATGCGAGAACTGCCGTGTGAGGACGAGATCGACGTCGATGCTCTGCCGTGGCCGTCCGTCGACGATCTGCTGGCGGCGATCAAGCGCAGTCCGCTCGTCCTCGGCAACGGCACCGATCCGTTGGCGCCCTTGCGATTGGTCGACGACGAACTGTTGTACCTCACGAAGTATTTCGATCAAGAACGGACGATTGCTCGGATTCTCGATGATCGGGCAGGCACGTCGATCGACGTCGGTGACTACTCCGAGGTGCTGGCCGAACTGTTCCCCACGCCGGCGCCGGACCGTCAACGGATCGCGGCCGGAGTGGCGGTCAGCAGTCTGGCCACGGTCGTCGCGGGCGGTCCGGGTACCGGCAAGACGCACACCGTGGCCCGAATTCTGGCGGCGCTGTATCGCGACAATCCAGGGCTGCGAGTCGCGTTGGCCGCGCCCACAGGTAAGGCGGCCGCCCAATTGGAGGACGCCGTACGCGGCCAGGCCAAAAAGGTTGGTCTGCCCGAACTGCCCGCGGTGACACTGCACCGACTGCTCGGGGGCACACCGTCGGCGGGATCGCGCTTCACGTTTGGTGCGGACAACCGGCTGCCCTACGACGTCGTGGTCGTGGACGAGTGTTCGATGGTCGCGATGACGATGATGTACCGACTCGTCGTCGCGCTGCGTCCGACGACGCGTCTGATCCTCGTCGGTGACCCGGAACAGCTCGCCTCGGTCGACGCCGGTGCTGTCCTGTCAGATCTCGTCGCGCGCGGGTTCGACGGCACGCTGCCGTCGTGGCTCGAGCGGGAGGTCAATGCCGCCGGAAATCCGGACGAATCTCCGCTCACCGAGCACGAACGTGCGCAGGTGGGCGGAGGCATCGTCCGACTGTCGGTGGGCCGTCGATTCAACGAGGACATCGCCGATCTGGCCGCCGCGGTGCGCGAAGGGGACGGCGATCGGACGATCGACATTCTGACCGCCGGCGGGAAGTCGATCAGCTTCGGAACTGACCGCGGCTCGGTCCAGGACGCCGTCCTCGACGTGTTCGCCCGAGCCCGTGCCGCCGCTGAGTCCGGCGATGCGGAAGAGGCGTTGCGTATCACCGACGAGCACCGAATCCTGTGCGCCCACCGTGACGGCGTGTTCGGTGTCGGCGGGTGGGAACGCGATGTGACCAGGTGGCTGGGTATCGGCCGGGATTGGGTGCCCGGTCAGCCGCTCATCGTCAACGCCAATGACTACGACGTGAACGTCTTCAACGGCGACACGGGCGTCATGGTGACTCACGAGGGAGTGCTCATGGCGGCGTTCACGCGGGCGTCTGGTTCGCAGCTCGTTCACCCGGCCCGGTTGGCGTCTGCGACCAGCGCGTTCGCGTTGACCATCCATCGCAGTCAGGGCAGTCAGTACGACACCGTGTCGGTGGTTCTCCCAGGGGAGAAGTCGTCACTTCTCACTCGAGAACTGCTCTACACAGCGATCACGCGAGCCAAGAAGCATGTCCGAATCATCGGCACCGAAGAGGGAGTCAAGACGGCGGTGAACAAGCGCGTTCTTCGCGCGAGTGGCCTGCGTCGAACCTAGGGCGTGTCTGGCAATTCCACGACCTACTGCGCGGCGGTCAGGCGCACGGCCTGCGGCGTTGTCCTCGTCGCATATAGCTCCGCTATGTGCTCCTCGTCCGCCTTGCACACCGCACACCTGACCACCGCTCGCTACGGCCAGGAATTGCCAGACACGCCCCGTTGTCAAATCCGTTGTCCCCGGAGTGATCCTTGTCCTGAATGGGTTACGAGATCCCACCTGGCTGGGTACTTTCGATGCATGGTCAATAAGATCCTGCTGGTCGGTCCGCCTGGCTCCGGGAAGGGCACCCAGGGTGTCCGGCTTTCGGAGATCCTCGGGCTCGAGCACGTGGCAATCGGTGATCTCCTGCGCGCGGAGATCAGCTCGGGTTCTGAGCTCGGCGAGACGATCAAGGCGAAGGTCGCAGCAGGTGAGCTGGTTGACGACGACCTCATCCTCGGACTCATCGAGACCCGGGTTGAGGAGGCCGCCGAAAAGGGGTACATCCTCGACGGATTCCCGCGCTCCGTGGACCAGGCCCAGAAGGGTCGCAAGCTCGCCGAGCCGGTGGGTGCCCGTCCGGAACTGGTGATCTACTTCGACGTACCCGACGACATCGTCGTCGACCGCTTGACTGCGCGCGCCGAGATCGAAGGCCGTGCCGACGATAACGAAGAGACCATTCGCCACCGTCTCGCGCTGTTCCACGAGACCACCAAGCCGCTGCTCGAGTTCTATGAGAAGCAGGGTAAGGCGCGGATGATCGACGCCACGGCGCCGGTCGACGAAGTCACCGAAAAGATCCTGGAGCTGATGCGCGGCTAGAACCGCCGCCCCGGCTTATCCATGTCGGTTGTGCACGTGCACAACCGAATCAGTGCCCGCAGCCGTATTGAGCTGCGTTTTTGATGGCAATGATCAGTGCTGTCGCCTAATCAATGAGGACGAGGCCGACACGTTCTGATCCGCCACCGAATTCTCGAGGCACACCATGAATCTCGCTTCCCTCCTTGTCCGCTCGGCTGCGGACCATCGCGACCGGCCCGCGATCCGGCTCGGCGATGCCATCACGACGTACCGCGAACTCGATGCGGCCAGTGCCCGGGTCGCCGCGCTGCTCAACAGTCGGGGAGTCGCACCGGGAGACCGGGTCGGCCTCATGCTGCCGAATGTCGCCGAGTTTCCGGCGGTCTATTACGGCATTCTTCGCGCCGGCGCGGTCGTGGTGCCGATGAATCCGCTGCTGAAGTCTCGTGAGGTCGGCTACTACCTGAGCGACTCCGGAGCCTCGGCACTCTTCGTCTGGGACACGGTCGCCGACGAAGCCACCGCTGGCGCGGACGGTGTCGAAACCTACACCGTTGCAGCGGGATTCACCGATGCGCTGCCGCCGGCCGACGGAACGCTTACCGAACGCGACGCCGACGACACGGCCGTCATCCTCTACACGTCGGGTACGACCGGCCGCCCGAAGGGTGCCGAACTCACGCATGACAACCTCATGCGCAACGTCGAGGTTGTTCTCTCCGATCTGATGGCCCTTACCCCGGAGGACGTCGTATTCGGCGGACTCCCGCTCTTCCACGCATTCGGGCAGACCGTCAGCCTCAACGCCTCGATTGCCGCCGGTGCATCGGTCAGCCTGATGACCCGATTTGAGCCAATTGCCGCACTCGAACAGTTGGCCACTCATAACGCAACCGTTTTCGCCGGTGTACCCACGATGTACAGCGCATTCCTCGCGGTGCCGAACGCACCGGAGCTTCCCGGCCTTCGCGTCTGCGTCTCCGGCGGTGCCGCCCTCCCGGTCGAGGTGCTCTACCAATTCGAGCGTGCGTTCGGCTGCATGATCCTCGAGGGCTACGGACTTTCCGAGACCTCGCCGGTGGCGTCGTTCAACATGCCAACCAAGGTGCGCAAGCCGGGCACGATCGGTACCCCGGTCACCGGCGTCGAGATGCGCGTCGTGGACGCTGACGGCCAACCCGTTGCGCAGGGTGAGATCGGCGAGATCGCGATCCGCGGCCACAACATCATGAAGGGCTACTACCAGCGCCCGGAGGCGACCGCGGAAGTGCTCGCCGCCGACGGCTGGTTCCGTACCGGAGACATGGGCCGGATGGATGCCGACGGCTACTTCGCGATCGTCGACCGCAAGAAGGACCTCATCATCCGGGGCGGCTTCAACATCTACCCGCGGGAGATCGAGGAAGTTCTCTACGAACACCCGGCGATCGCCGAGGCCGCCGTCGTCGGAGTGCCGCACGAGTCCCTCGGCGAGGAGGTCGGCGCTGCCGTTGCTCTCAAGGCGGGAGCGAACGCCACCCAAGACGAGCTCCGCGCCTACGTGAAAGCGCAGGTCGCGGCGTACAAGTACCCGCGCCACATCTGGATCGTCGACGCTCTGCCCAAGGGAGCCACCGGCAAGATCCTCAAGCGCGAGATCAGCATTCCCGACTTCATCGCAGCTCAGGCCAACTGACATGTTCGACAAGATCGGCCCTACGAGGGCACCTAAACAGCGTTTGTCCAAGAAGATTCTCCTGCTCGGAGCTCCCGGCTCCGGCAAGGGCACGCAGGGTGCGCGGCTCGCGCATCACCTGTCTGTCGAGCACCTCGCCGTCGGCGATCTGCTGCGGGCGGAGATCAGGTCCGGTTCCGAACTCGGCCAGACCATCAAGTCGAAGGTCGAGGCGGGGGAGTTGGTGTCCGACGATCTCGTGCTCGAACTCATCTCCGCGCGGGCCGCGCAGATGGGCGAACGGGGCTACATCCTCGACGGATTCCCGCGGTCGGTCGTGCAGGCCGAGCGCGGACGCGAGGTCGCGGAGTCGGCCGACGCGGTGCCCGATGTCGTCATCTACCTCGATGTTCCCGAGGACGTCGTGGTCGAGCGCCTGCTTGCCCGCGCCGAGATCGAAGGTCGGGCCGACGACAACGAGGAGACCATTCGGAACCGAATGCGGGTGTTCCGCGACAGCACGGCGCCGCTGCTCGCCCATTATGAGAAGCAGGGAAAGGTGCGAGTCGTCGACGCGGTCGGCAGTCCCGACGAAGTCACCATAGAGATCCTTCATATTGTGGGAATGAGTGACGGGAAATGACCACTCGGCTCCGGCGGCTCCCCGTTCTCGGGCACGACATCAGGGTTTCGGTTCGCTCGGGAACCAACGGTCGTCCCCTCCTGCTCTGCAACGGCATCGGTGCCAGCCTGGATCTGCTCGAGCCGTTCGTCGATGCGCTGGACCCGTCCATCGAAGTCGTGTCGTTCGACGTGCCTGGCGTCGGCGCGTCTGGTGATCCGAAGTTTCCCTACAACTTCGCGATGCTCGCGTACTTCGTGGGGAAGATGATGGACCAACTCGGCTACGAGGACTTCGACGTCCTCGGGATCTCGTGGGGTGGTGGGCTCGCACAGCAGTTGGCGTTCCAAAATCCCTGCCGGGTCAAAAGGTTGATCCTGGTGAGCACGGGCACCGGCATGCTCATGGTCCCGGCGCATCCCCGGGTGCTGTCGAAGATGGTCACTCCACGCCGATACCGGGACCCGGAGTACGCAAAGGCGATCGCGGCCGAGTTGTACGGCGGGCAGATGCGCGACCACCCGGAGTTGGCGAAGCCGTTGCTGCACAACCATTCCCGGGTCGGATCGAGACGTGGATACCTGTTCCAGCTGATGGCGGGTGCGGGTTGGACGAGCTTGCCGTTCCTGCCGTTCCTCCGGCAGAAGACGCTCATCCTGGCCGGCACCGATGACCCGATCATCCCGCTCGTCAACGCCAGGATCATGCATCGGTTGATTCCGAACAGTGCTCTGCATGTCTACGACGACGGGCATCTGGGCCTGGTGACGAAGGCCGACGAGCTGGCGCCGGTCGTCAGCCGATTCCTTCGGTAGAACGAAAATCCCCTGGAACCCGTCGGGTCCAGGGGATTTCACGGTCTGGTTGTCAGCTCAGTGAGGTGAGCAAATCGGTGAGTGCTTTCTGCTCATCCGCGGAGCTGGGACTGCTGGCACGCATCGCTTTGAGGACCGTGTCGATCTGACCATCGAGGAACGTCCACGCTGTCTCGTCCTTGGGTTCGAGGCTGTCTTGGTCGTCGTCCCACGCCGTCTCGAGATCCTTGATCCGCGCCGTTGCGCCCTTCTGATCTCCCGCCCGAAGCTTGTTCAAGGAGTCCTGGGCAATCATGCGGAACTTGGTGATCTCGGCGGGCGGGAAGTTTTTGGTGGCCTGTGCCGGCGTCAATTGCACCGATGACGACGAAGCGTTTTCGGACTCTCCAGCAGATTGCGCGTGTGGCTGGGCGTTGGCCCAGACCAGCACTCCGACGGTGACGGCAGCGACCACGGCGAAGTAGCCGAGTCCGATCCGTTCGCGCAGAAGGTTGGGTTGAACGGACGGAGCGGCGTGCGTCTTCTCGTACTCCTCGATGACGTCACGCCGCGACAGCGTCAGGTAGACCACTGTTACCAAGATGGCCCCGAGGAAGATGACGCTGGTCAGCGCGGTGCCCAGGTTGAGGCCGTGATCGCTGCTGGGTGAGGCGAACCAGTCGCCCAGGTTTGCGCCCAGCGGTCGGGTCAGGATGTACGCCAGCCAGAACGAAAGCACTGCGTTGGCACCCAGACGCCAGCCGAGGATGACCGCGACGATCAGACCGGCGGGCAACAGCACCGATACTCCGGCGCCCCACCCCGTCAATTCGAGCGTCCAGTCGCCAGTTGCGGTGCCGAGCGCGAAGGTCACCAACACGGCGAGCCAGTAGAAGGCTTCGCGGGGGAATGTGGTGATCGAGTGGATCGATAGCGTGCGTTCGCGGAAGTACCAGACCCCGAACACGGCAGCGAGCACGATGCTGAACGCGGTCGTGCTCAGCGCGAGCGGTACGCCGAGGCTGTCGGTCAGGATGTCGGTGTAGAGGGTCCCGGTGACGCTGACGACGACGACGGCCAACCAGTAGACGCCGGCTACATAGCGCGGCAGTCGCATCTGCCAGACGATCACGACCGCGAGGACCATCGTGAAGATGGCCGCCGTGGCTTCGAGTCCGACGCCGAGGGTCATATTTATCCAGTCGGCGAAGCTTTCGCCGACTGTCGTGCACAGGATCTTGATGATCCAGAACCAGATGGTGACTTCGGGGACTTTGTTGAGCGCGCTCGCTCCGGATCGTCGTGCATATTCAGCGGTCTGAACACTCGTCATAGCGTCGGAACCTAGCAATCTGATCCTTAAGGATCACTTAGTGCTGACGAGCAATCATTCAGACATATGTGGGTGAAACGGCGAATACGGACATTGCTTCAATTCGATTTCTTAATTCGGTCCCTCAGTTCAGAGACAGAAATAGACGGCGAGCGTCTGGAGCTGATTCCGTATCCCGTCCAACGGGTTGGCGATCCGGTCGCGAATAGTGTTCCCAATGCGGAGGTTTGTGGCCTCGGGCGTGGTTTCGGTCAAGGTGTCCATCTGGGCCAGGTACCTCTCGTGAGCGCAATTCTTGGTTTCGCGTAGTGTGCCGAACACACCCTGAAGGAACCCTGAAAGTTACGGGAACAGGAGCCTCCAAGCGTCTTTCCTCATGGCGCGATGATGTCCTCACGGAGGCGGTAGCCCGAGCCGCGGACGGTCATGATGGTCTCGACACCGAATGCTGCATCGACCTTTTTGCGCAGGTAGGCGATGTAGACCTCCACGACATTCTCATCGCCGTCGTAGTGGGCGTCCCAGACCGCACGCAGAATATCGCTTTTGCTGACCACGCTACCTTTGCTGCGGATGAGGCATTCCAGGACGCTGTACTCGCGAGGCGTCAACTGAATCTCGGTGCCACCGCGGGCGACTCGACGAAGTGCGGGGTCCATCGATAACGACCCCGCGGTCAAGACTGCGGGTCGTTCCGGCGCGGTGCGGCGCAGCAGGGCGCGTATCCGCGCCATGAGGATGACGTATGAAAACGGTTTGGTGAGGTAGTCGTCAGCACCGAGATCAAACGCGTCTGCCTGGTCGTATTCGCCGTCCTTGGCGGAAAGCATCAAAACGGGCGCCCACACTTGACGTCGACGCAATTCGCGAATGATTTCGTAGCCGTTCATTCCGGGTAGCATGATGTCGAGCACGATGGCGTCGAAAGCTCCGCTCGTCGCGTATTCCAGGCCAATATGACCATCGTGGGCAACCTCGACGACAAATCCCTCGGAGGTCAGGCCGCGTCGCAATGCCTCAGCAAGCCGAACTTCGTCGTCGATGACCAGAATGCGCACGGCCGGCCTCCTCGATGGACACTTCCTTCAAGTCGATTAGACGCCGTTGATCTCGCCGCTGCAGTTTCCTTCTCAGCGGTTTCAAAGCTGCGATGTCCCAATATCCACTACCTAGTGAAGGAGGACCCGTATGGGCCGCTGGCGGCGAGTCCCTCATCCCCGATTGTGGGGACTACGGGTGCGTGGTGCTCTGATTGTGGCGGTAACCTCAGCCGCCGCGGTGTTGCTCAGCGGACTCGCGCTCGGGTTCGCCCTCGATCATTCGCTGACGAACGCTTCCGATGCCGCAGCCGCCAAGCGACTTCGTGAGGTCATCGCGCAGTTGGCGCACGCTGCGCCGGGAGAGCTTGACCGCAGCGTCCTCGCCACGGGGCCCGGGCTGACAGCGGTGCAGGTCTTGGATCAGAGTGGACGTGTCGTGCACACCTCGTTCGAGGGGCCCAAAGAACCGCTGACGGACGTACGACCGGAACCCGAAGCAACGATTCATGACGCGCGTCCGGCGGTTCCGCCGGACCACGGGCTCAGACTCACCGCAGCAACAACAATCGCCGCAAGCGGTACGTACACGATTGTGGTTGCCACCAACCAGGACGCAATCGAGGACACGATCCGTCTGGTCGCCACACTCACTGCGGTCGGCGGGCTGTTCATCGTTGCGATCGCAACGTCGGTGACGTACCTGCTGATCGGCTGGTCGCTGCATTCGGTGGAACGTATCCGGCGGCGGGTTTCGGCCATTACGACCACCGATCTTGCCGAACACGTCCCAGTGCCGACACCGCGTGACGAAATCGCCTCTCTGGCCACCACGATGAATGACATGCTCGACCGAATCAGTGCTGGTCACGTCGCTCAGCAGCGGTTCGTTAGCAATGCGTCGCACGAACTTCGAAGCCCATTGACGACCATCACGACTTCGCTGGAGATGGGGGAGTTGCGTCCGGAACTGGTGACCGCCGACCTGATTTCGACGGTGCTGCTTCCAGAGGCGCAGCGCATGGGCCGACTGGTGGATGACCTGCTGCTCCTCGCGCGCGCCGACGAGTCCGGCATGACGCTGAGACTGACGGTCCTCGATCTCGACCACCTCATCGACGAGGAGGTGATCCGTGCCCGCAGCGGAACCGACAAGCGACTGGTGACGCAGGTTCGGCCAGTCCAAGTCACCGCAGATCGAGAAAAACTTGGGCGGGCCCTTCGGAACGTCATCGACAACGCGGTCCGGTACGCCGCCTCTCGGGTCACCATCGAGCTCAGCCAAACCCACGGAGAGATCGTGATCATCGTCCGGGACGATGGGCCCGGCATCGGGCTCGAACATCGGGAGAAGGTGTTCGACCGCTTCTACCGCATTGGTGATGACCGCTCCCGCGACAGTGGCGGATCCGGCCTCGGAATCCCGATCACGGCCGAGATCATCGGGGCCCATCATGGACGCATCCGCATCGCGGGGTCTGTCGGTACCGGAACAGCAGTCATCATCACCATTCCGGAAGATCCGAATCTGGCCTTGCCGTCGGATGACGGCAAGGCCAGCTAGATCACGCTGCTGCGTGCGCAGCCGAACTGTTCTCGAGCGCGTACTCAAGAATCTCGGCCACGTCGGCCACCGGACGAACGTCGAGTTGCTCGAGCACCTCAGCCGGCACGTCGTCGAGGTCGGGTTCATTGCGCTTCGGGATGAAGACGGTCTTGAGACCCGCCCGCTGCGCCGCGAGCAGCTTCTGCTTCACGCCGCCGATCGGCAGCACTCGCCCGTTCAGCGTGACCTCGCCCGTCATACCGACATCCGAGCGGACCGGTCGTCCGGTCGCGAGCGAGGCCAAAGCGGTGACCATCGTGACGCCCGCGGACGGCCCGTCCTTCGGCACCGCACCCGCCGGAACGTGCAGGTGGATCGCTCTATCCAGGGATGTGATGTCAAAGTCCGCATGCGCCCGGAGGTAGGAGAGCGCGATGTGCGCGGACTCCTTCATCACGTCGCCCAGTTGGCCGGTGAGGGTCAGGCTCCGATCGCCAGGTGACGCCGACGCTTCGATGAACAGGACATCTCCGCCCGCCCCGGTGACCGCGAGGCCGGTCGAGACGCCCGGCACGGCAGTACGTTCCGCCGACTCCGGAGTGAAGCGAGGTCGGCCGACGAAGTCGCGCAGGTTGTCGGCCGTCACCATGATCGGTCCGGGCTGCGTGGCCAGCTTCGTCGCCGCCTTTCTCAGCACCTTCGCCAGCAGACGTTCGAGCTGCCGAACTCCGGCCTCCCGCGTGTAATTGCCGGCGAGGAGGCGCAACGCGTCATCGCCGATCGTGACGTCATCCGCCGTGAGTGCGGCCCGATCGAGTTGGCGCTGCAGGAGGTGCGTGCGGGCGATCGCGATCTTGTCGTCCTCGGTGTAGCCGTCGAGGCTGACGACCTCCATCCGGTCGTACAACGCCGCCGGGATGGTGTCGGCGACGTTTGCCGTGGCGAGGAACACCACGTCGGACAGGTCGAGGTCCACCTCGAGGTAGTGGTCGCGGAACGTGTGGTTCTGCGCTGGATCAAGCACCTCGAGCAGGGCAGCCGCGGGGTCGCCGCGGTAATCCGAGCCGACCTTGTCGATCTCGTCGAGCAACACGACCGGGTTCATCGAACCGGCTTCGGAGATCGCGCGGACGATACGTCCGGGCAGGGCGCCGACATACGTGCGTCTGTGACCGCGGATCTCCGCCTCGTCACGCACGCCGCCGAGGGCAACCCGGACGAACTTCCGGTCGAGGGCCCGCGCGACGGACTCACCGAGGCTCGTCTTTCCGACTCCCGGCGGGCCGACGAGCGCGAGGACCGCGCCGGATCCACGTCCGCCGACGACTTCGAGTCCACGCTCGGCGCGGCGAGCACGCACCGCGAGGTACTCGACAATGCGGTCTTTGACGTCGTCGAGGCCGTGGTGGTCGGCGTCGAGAACGCGTCGCGCCTCGGTGACGTCGGTCGTGTCCGATGTCTTCACGTTCCATGGCAGATCCAGAACCGTGTCGAGCCATGTGCGAATCCAGCCGGCTTCGGGGCTTTGGTCGGATGCGCGTTCGAGCTTGCCGACCTCACGCAATGCGGCCTCCCGGACTTTGTCAGGCAAATTGGCCTGCTCGACGCGAGCTCGGTAATCCTCGGTGCCGTCGGGTTCGTCCTCGCCGAGTTCCTTCCGGATCGCCGCGAGCTGCTCGCGCAGCAGGAAGTCGCGCTGCCGCTTGTCCATGCCTTCGCGAACGTCGTCGCGGATCTTCTCCGTGACTTCGAGTTCAGCGAGTTGGCGACGGGCCCAGTCCGTCACGAGCGCCAGCCGGGCGACCAGATCCGGCGTCTCGAGAAGTTCACGCTTCTGCTCATTCGACAGGTACGAGGCATATCCGGCCAGGTCGGCGAGCTCAGAAGGATCGTTCACCCGCTGCACCGAATCGATGACCTGCCAGGCATTACGCCGCTGCAGGATCGCGATGACGAGTTGCTTGTATTCGGCTGCCTGAGCGCGAATCTCGCTCGTGACGGGCGTCGGTTCGATCAGTTCGGCTTCAACCCACAGTGCCGCCCCGGGCCCGGTGACGCCAGTACCGATGCGTGCTCGCCGACCGGCGCGCAGCACGACACCGCGAGCGCCGCCAGGGAGTTGGCCGATCTGCTCGACCGTCGCGACGACGCCGAACGTCGGGTATCGATCTGCGAGCCTGGGTGCCAGGAGCAGTTGATCGTCCGAACCGACGCGGGCCGCATCGACGACGGCCTGCGTGGCATCGTCGAGTTCGATCGGGACAACCATGCCCGGCAGCACCACGGCGTCGGGGAGCGACAGCATCGGCAGTTTCAAGGTCACGGACATGTGGCCACCTTTCTCTATGACTGGTAAAAGTCCGATGGCCGTGCCGATGTTCCGCCTGGGAGTTCGCCTATAGCGAACCGGTCGTGCGGTTGACAGCAGACCCACAGCGGGCTCGCGAGGAAACCAGGGGCAAGGCAGTGAGTCTGTAGTCATGCAAGCAGTGCTGAACCCTCCGATGCCGACCCTGGCGGTCGGCGGTTCCGCACTGCCTGCAGTCAACGTCCGGTCGAACACGGCGGCCGCTCAGTTCGTTCGATACGTTGTCATCGGGGTGGTCAGCAACGCGGTCTACTTCGCGGTCTTCGTGCTCGGCAGTGGTTCCGGAACGGCCGAAGCGGTCGTCGCGGCAGCCCTCTTGAGCACCGTGATCGCCAATGAATTGCATCGCCGGGTGACGTTCCGTGCCGCTGATCGCGTCAGTTGGTTCACGGCACAACGTGACGGTGGCGGGACCGCGCTGATTGGGCTTGCCGTCAACGAAGCCGTGGTGGAGATGTTGCAGAATCTGACGTCGCATCCGACCAGCGCAGCGCTCGCCGCGTGGTCCATCGCGATCAGCGCCGTGGTCGGTGGGCTGCGCTTCTTCGCGCTCCGCACCTGGGTGTTCGACTGGCCGTGAAATGCCGAAATCCCCTGCGACCGTTGGTCTCAGGGGATTTCGAAGAGTGCGCGAGGGGGGACTTGAACCCCCACGTCCGTTAGTAGGACACTAGCACCTCAAGCTAGCGCGTCTGCCATTCCGCCACTCGCGCATGCGCACTCTGTGCGGTTGAAAGAGTAACCGATGCGCGCCAGCTTTCCCTAATCCGCTGGTGGCGCGTCATCGCGATCACGCGGAAGCACAGTCAGGACGCGCACGATGTGGTCGCGGAACTCCTGCATGTAGTCCCGCAGAAAGGCTTTCGTGCCCTCGACGGTGACGTCGCCGTCGTCGGTCAGAAGATCCGGCTTGATCTGGATGTAAGCCTCGGGTGCCGTCATCTGGCGGGCGTTGCAGAAGCCCAAGACCCCGCGCAATGCCTGTTGCCCGAGGGCGGTGCCGATCCCGCCCGGGGAGCCGCCGATGACCGCGGCGGGGATGTGGTCGAACGAGTTCTGGCCCCACGGTCGGCTCGCCCAATCGATCGCGTTCTTGAGCGCGCCGGGGATCGAGCGGTTGTACTCGGGAGTGATGAAGAGGACGGCATCGCAGCAGGCGATCGCTTGTTTGAGCGCGCGACCTTCGGCCGGATAGTCGGCGTCGTAATCGGGCGAGTAGAGCGGCAGATCGCGGATGGGGATCTCGGTGAACTCGAGGTCCTTGGGTGCGAGCTTGATGAGTGCCTTGGACAGTTTCCGATTGATCGACGTCGACGACAGACTTCCGATGAAGTAGCCAACTTGGTACGCCATGTTTCCCCCTCATCTCCTACGGGAGACGTTAATTGCACGTTTGCTGCGCCGAAGCGCTTATCCGTGCGACGGGTACCCGCCGGTGGTAAGAAAGTCGCGTGTCGTCTGAAACCCGCGCAGTTGAATCTCGCGCTGAGGCTGAAGTCGTCGAGTTGGTCAGCAGTCTGATCCGGTTCGACACCAGCAATACCGGCGACCTCGCCACCACGAAGGGCGAACGGGAATGCGCCGAGTGGGTCGCGGAGCAACTCGCCGACGTCGGATACGAACCCGAGTACATCGAATCCGGTGCGCCCGGCCGCGGAAACGTATTCGTGCGACTTCCGGGCGCGGATTCGAGCCGCGGCGCGATGCTGCTGCACGGTCACCTCGACGTCGTTCCGGCCGAGCCTGCCGATTGGAGCGTGCACCCGTTCTCGGGCGCGGTGCAGGACGGTTATGTGTGGGGTCGCGGCGCCGTCGACATGAAAGACATGGACGGCATGATGTTGGCGCTCGCTCGCCAATACAAGGCCGAAGGCTATGTCCCGCCACGGGATCTCGTCTTCGCGTTCGTCGCCGATGAGGAGGCGGCCGGGGCCTATGGCGCGCAGTGGCTCGTCGACAATCGACCGGACCTGTTCGACGGTGTCACCGAAGCGGTTGGTGAGGTCGGGGGATTCAGCCTGACGGTACCGAGCACGGACGGCGGTGAGAAGCGCCTCTACCTCGTGGAAACCGCGGAGAAGGCCCTCGGCTGGATGCGCCTGACCGCAACAGCCAAAGCCGGACACGGCAGCTTTCTCCACGAGGACAACGCCGTCACGATCCTCAGCGAGGCGGTTGCGCGCGTCGGACGGCACGAATTCCCGCTCATTCTCACGGACACTCTCGAGCAGTTCCTGCAGGCGGTGTCAGAGGAGACCGGACTGCCCGCGAACGACGAACTCATCGCCAAGCTCGGAAGCATCGGACGGATCGTCGGCGCAACCGTCCGCGACACCGCAAACCCGACGATGCTCAGCGCGGGCTACAAAGCGAACGTCATTCCGCAGACCGCACACGCGACCATTGACTGTCGCTGGCTACCGGGCCGCAAGGACGCTTTCCTCGCGGAAATCGACCGTCTGCTCGGCCCGGACGTGCAGCGCGAGTGGATTGCCGAACTCGATGACTACGAAACGTCCTTCGATGGACATCTCGTCGACGCGATGAACGCCGCGATACTGTCCGAAGACCCCAACGCCCGAACCGTGCCCTACATGCTGTCCGGCGGCACGGACGCGAAAGCATTCAAGAAGCTCGGCATCCGCTGCTTCGGTTTTGCTCCGCTGAAGCTGCCGGCCGACCTGGATTTCGCCGCGCTGTTCCACGGCGTGGACGAACGAGTGCCCGTCGAGGCACTGAAATTCGGTACCCGCGTACTGGATCACTTCCTTCGACACTGCTGATTGATGAGGACACCCATGGCCCACAACCCATATGACCCGCCGATGAAGCAACTGCCGTCGTTCGAGCTGACGTCGACCGATATCAGCGATGGTCAGCCCGTTGCGCACGCACAGGTCGGCAGCCCGGCCGGTGGCGGCGATGTCTCTCCGCAGCTCAGCTGGTCCGGCTTTCCGGCGGAAACGAAGAGTTTCGTCGTGACGTGTTACGACCCGGACGCCCCGACGACGTCCGGCTTCTGGCACTGGCTCGTCATCAACATCCCGGCGTCGACCACATCGCTGGAATCGGGCGCCGGTGATCTGCCCGCCGAGGCACTCACCGTCAAGGCTGACACCTCAGCCGCCAAGTACGTCGGGCCGTTCCCGCCCGCCGGCCATGGCCCACATCGTTACTTCTATGCCGTCCATGCGCTCGACGTCGAGAAGCTCGACCTCAACGAGGACACTCCGCCGGCAGTTGTCGGATTCCACCTGTTCATGCACGCGATCGCGCGGGCGTACATCGTGGGTACGCACGAAGAGAACTGACCTAGTACGCGATCCCGATGGCGTGGCCGATGGTCGCGCCTTCGGAGATCGCGGCGAGCATGAACTGCGCGAGATCGGCACGCCCGATGCTTCGCCCGTGCCGGAGGTTGCGGTCGAACGCGGTGCGGTAAGTGCCGGTCAAGCGGTGGTTTGTGAGTCGCGGTGGACGAACGACGGTCCAATCGACCTGGGCTTCGCGCAGCACGGCCTCCATGTCCGCGGTGTCGCGGTAGACCTCGGCGAACGCGCGCTTGACGATCGGCATCATGAGGTACCGAGCAGTGAAGTCCTCCGCCGGAGCCAACGGGGCGGCGCTGATGCCGATGAAGCGGCGGACGCCCGCCTCCCACATCGCGCCGACGACGGTTTCGGCGGACCGGCCGAGGACCCCACGGTCCGATTTCGAGCGATGGCCGAGGGCGGACACGACGGCGTCGGTGCCGGCGACGGCAACAGCGAGTTCAGCGGAAGTGGCGATGCTGAGGTCGAGTCGGTGCGGGGTCACGGGCCAGCCCGTCGGGATTCGACGGACGTCTCGGCACACCACCGAGACGTCATGACCATTCGCGACTGCCTGCTCGACCAGATGGCGACCAACGCCGCCGGTTGCACCAAGAATGAGAATCTTCATGCTTGGACTGACGAGTTGGCGGCGAGAACTGTGACACCCAGCCCGGTCACACTTCGCGAGCGCAATTCGTCAGTAGAAACATGAGCACTCAATTCGAACAAGCCTGGAACGTCGAGCGTCGTCGGCTCATCGGGCTGGCCGAACATATCCTCGGTGATCCGGGGCAGGCCGAGGATGCCGTCCAGGAGGCATTCACGAGGCTCGCGCTGGCTCGTGACGTCGAGTCCCCCGCAGCGTGGCTGACCACCACGACGAGCCGAATCTGCTTCGACCACCTCAAGTCCGCAGCCACGCGGCGCGAGATTCCGGCCGCGGCGGACGTCCCCGAACGGTACGCGCCCGACCCCGCGGATCGGGTCACGTTGGACGAGTCCGTGCGGACGGCGCTGATCGTTCTCCTCGATCGACTCTCGCCCGAGGAACGGGTGAGCTTCCTCCTGCACGACGTCTTTGCGATGGGCTTCAAGGACATCGCCGAGGTCACCGGTCAGTCCCACGCCGCCGTGCGTCAGCTCGCGAGCCGCGGGCGACGACGGCTTGCGGCGGAGTCGCCCGTCATCGATCCAGGGGGCTCAGACGTCACCCGCGTCGTGGACTCGTTCCTCGCGGCATGTCGCACCGGAAACCTGCAGGCGCTGGTCACGACGCTGAATCCACAGGCCTGGGGAGCGGCGGTCTTCACCAACGGGCTCCCACCCATACGCAACAAGGGAGCCGATGACGTGGCTCGGACGCTGTTGCCGTTCCTCCGTGGTCAGTCGCTCATCGCCGCAGGTACGACGATCTTTGCGTTCCGCGATGGTCGCTGCTTTGCGACGTTGCGATTGACGATCATCGACGGTGGGGTGCAGTCGGTCGAGGCGACGGTGGAACCAGTCGGCTAGGACGCCGGCGCGTCGCCGACGCCGCCCGTTGTTCGGCTGAACCGCCGCAGCGGACCATTCGTCTCCGACAGTGCTCCAAGGAGCGTGACGACCAGACCCGGCACGATCACGACGGCAGCGGCCGCGGCGGTTTGGCCAATCGTGATGGACACGACGCCGAGCACGACGAGCAGAAGCCCGAAGACGATGACGACCGGCTTCCCCCAC
This sequence comes from Smaragdicoccus niigatensis DSM 44881 = NBRC 103563, assembly GCF_000380645.1. Lineage (GTDB taxonomy): Bacteria > Actinomycetota > Actinomycetes > Mycobacteriales > Mycobacteriaceae > Smaragdicoccus > Smaragdicoccus niigatensis. The sequence continues at coordinate 600,457 of NZ_AQXZ01000018.1, read as the reverse complement.
CGTTCGGCGCGGAAAAGCCCGAAGGCTCCGGCGATACCGATGACTCCGAGGATCACCCGAACAAAGCGCGACTCCGTCGTGGTGTCGTTCTCCGTGATGGAAAAGAGGAGGAGAAGCCCTAAGAACCCGGACGCGATTACCGCGCTCCATCGAATGATCTTCATCAGTAAGTCCTCTCGAGCTGGACGGCTGCTCAACTAAGAGGATTGCCCAACCCCGGCCGACTCAATCGTCGCGTTGATGAAGAATCAGGCGGGCACCCGCGCGCTGCCGACGGCCTCGCTGATGTTGGTGAAGCCGTGTTCCCGCAGCTTCGCTGCAATGCCACGGTGAATTCGGCGAGGCCAGAGCAGGCCGCCGTAGATCAGGCCGGTGTAGCCCTCGAGTAGGGAAGCGCCGTTGATGATCCGTTCCCATGCCTGGTCAGCGGTTTCGATACCGCCGACGGAGACCAGAACGAGCTTGTCGCCGACGCGGTCGAACAGGCGGCCGAGAACCTCGAGTGACCGATCATGCAACGGCGCTCCGGACAGCCCGCCCGCGCCGATCTCGGCAACCAGGACGGGGTCTGATGCGAGACCCGCGCGGCTGATCGTCGTGTTTGTCGCGACGATTCCGGCCAGCCCGAGTTCGACGGCGAGGTCGGCGACCGCGTCGATGTCGTCGTCGGTGAGGTCCGGCGCGATCTTGACGAGGACTGGCACGGCGACGACTTCCTGGATCGCCTGCAGAATCGGCCGCAGGCTTTCGACGGCCTGCAGGTCACGCAGGCCTGGCGTGTTCGGCGAGCTCACGTTGACGACGAGGAATTCACACAAGGGGCCGACCAGCACAGCCGACGCCCGATAGTCCGCGGCGGCGTCAGCCGGCTCGACGATCTTCGTCTTGCCGATATTCGCGGCGATCGGGATGTGCGTACCCCGACTGCGCAGATTGTTCGCCGCGTTGCCGGCGCCGTGGTTGTTGAAGCCCATGCGGTTGACGAGCGCGCGGTCGGCCGGCAGGCGGAACAGGCGCGGCTGCGGATTGCCTGGCTGCGCCTGGGCGGTGACCGTTCCAACTTCGGCGAAACCGAACCCGACTGCTTCCCAGGCGTCGACGCAGTGGGCGTCCTTGTCGAATCCCGCAGCCAGCCCCATCGGTGCCGGGAACTCGACGCCGAACACGGTGCTGTGCAGCTCGGGGGCATCGACACGACAGAGCTTCCCGACCGTCCAGCGGACCGGGGGAATCTTGGCCATGAGGAACAGCAGGGTCGACACCAGGTGATGAATTCGTTCCGCCGGGATGCGGAACATCAACCGCAGGAGCAGCTGGTACACCCGATCAATCCTCCTGTTCGAGCGCCGGCCGGACCGGCTTCTTCCTCTTTAAGAGCACCTTGCGGGTGCCGTCCGGATACCGCCGGACGCGGGAAATCTCCCAACCGCCGAATTCGGCCTGCAGCGCGAGGCGCAACGTTGCGCTCACTCGCGTGACGTCGGGCGGAAGCCGAAGCGGGAGCAGGTCGTACTCGCCGTCCCGGATCAGCTCGTCGGCGCTCTCGCGCCAACCTTCCGGAAGGCGTGCCAGCACTTCGCTCATACCGGCCTCCTTGCGTCACGCCGGAATGCGTTGAAGCCCTTCGCCCGCCACGAACAACTCGCCGGTTTTGGGGTCGACCGCAATCGCATTCGGCTGCCGAACCGTGGGGTAGCGGTGAACCTCGCGCGCCGTACCGGTCGAGAGGTCATAGCCGACTACCTCATTGGTTTCCGTCAAGGTTACCCACGCGATCTCGTGCACGTCGTCGTAGGTGACGGCATACGGCGCCGAACCGGTGGGGATTCGTTGCCGCATCATGAGCGGATTCGCGCTGTAGACGGTGAGTTCCCGCGTGCGGGGATCCGTAACGAGAACCCGGCCCCAATGGTCGGTCGCAAGCTGTGCGGCGCCCTGCCCCGTGCGCAAGGCGAGCCCGTGGGACTGGCTATCGACGTTGACTTCCACGAGCATCGACTGCCGGACGTCGAGGGCCAGCAGCGAATTCCCCACGGCAGCAAGCGCATCCACCGACGCGAAGCCGCCGATGCGAGCGACGACGCGGTCACCGTCGAACACCAGGACGCGGCCGTTTGCCGTTCCGACGGCCACGCGTCCGTTGGAAAGAACTGCTGCGGACAGCGCTGGGCCGTCTGCCGGATAGGTCGCGACCCGCTTCTCGGCCGCCAGGTCATACCGCTCGACCCGATCTCCGGTAGCGACGAAGATCTCACCCGGGTTGGCGGAAAACAGTGCCGTAACGCCGGAAATGGTGGCCTTGCCGAAGACGACGGTTCCGCCGGCGAGTGTAACGAGCTGGCCGGTCTTCGTACAGAACACCAGTTTGGTCGCCTGCGTCGCGGTCGGCTCGACGGTCCCCGCTGGTACGACTGCGGTGGCCGGTGAGACAGCAGCGGTGGCGGGTTCGACCGTTTGGATCCGGTCGGACGAGGCGTCCTTGGCGCAGCCGCTCGCAAGCGCCGCGGCGACCACCGCGATGACCAAGATCCGCTTCACACGTCCCCCTAGGACAACGACACGCGCTTTTCAGGTAGCAGCTTGACAGCTGTTACGCCACGGTTGGGTAGTGTCCAACTTGCCCACAGCTGCGCCACACAAGGCTACGGTTGTGTGCGTCCAAAGCTGTTCGTCGGGGTGGGGACGGCTGGGAACCTTCCGGGGGAGACTTTTGGTGACCACAGGAACACCTGAGTTCGCTGTCGACTACGTGACCGTTGGTCCGTACGCGAACGGCTTCGGCCACTTTGCCGGCAGTCGGTCCTTTGCGTTCCGCGTCGTGCGCCGCGACCTCATTGTCGAGCTGTATCGCGACGGACTCGCGTCTGCAGTGCCGACCGATGAAGACGTCGTTGCCCGCGCCCACACGCCGATCACCGACATCGATCTCGATGACGAGCGCAGCCTCGTCGCGACGGTTCGCGACCTCGTGAGCCACGCTGCGCCGGTCGTCGACCCTGCCGACCGCGGATTTCTCGGACGAATCAGCTCGGTGATCGGCTGACGTGACAGCGCCGCAGAAGGTTTTCACATCGATCGCCGCTGTGGCATTGGCCGCGGGACTAGCCGCGTGCGGCGGCCCGGACGTCACCTACAAGCCAAGCGGGACCTATACGACGAACCCGTCGTACGGAAAACTGCCGGCGCCGACGGCCCAGACGCTCGATCAGCGCTTCCATGCGGCCCTCGACCCGAAGGTGCCGGAGGCAGAACGTCTTGATCTGATTCAGGACGGCTACCTGTTCAAGGGTGACCTGCCCAGTTTCCAGGATGCGCGGAACAAGAACCCGAATGCCCAGTTCACGGTTGTCGATCCGGTTTTCGACAACCATGACGGCACGGTCACCGCGACCTTCCGGCTGGACAAGTCGGGCGATGGCCGTCAGGTCCACTCGATTCCGGTCCACTTCATTGCCATTGACGGCAAGTGGAAGCTCTCGCGCTCAGACTTGTGCGGAATCCTGACGAGCAACGACTACAAGTCCAAGGCGTGCGGGTGAAGAACCCGTTCGTCTGGCTCGCCGACACAGTCGTCCGATGGCCTTTCGTGGTCATCGCGCTGCTTGCGTCGGTCGCATTGTCGTTCGGCCTGTACGGCCACGATCTCGACAGCCGCCTGAGCCAAGAGGGCTGGTTCAACACCGCGAGTGACTCCGTGAAGGGCTCGCTGATTGCGGACAAGACGTTCGGGCGCGACACCGACGGCGACATCATCGCCCTGTACACGGCACCGCCCGGGCACACGGTCGACGAGCCGCAGTACCGCGACGCGGCGCAGAACCTTCTCGACAACCTCAAGCAGAAGTACCCCAAGCAGATTCTGAAGGTCGACAGCTACTGGGACTACGCCTTCTCAGCGCAATTCGCCGACCCGACCCGCCAGCACGCGTTCGCCAGCATCGGCCTCAACGGAGGCGGTGGAACGAAGACCCTCGAGTTCTTCCGTGACGTGCGTTCGGGCCTGGAAGTCCCGGGTCTGAAGGTTCAGCTGGCCGGCCTGCAACCGGTCGTCGATGCCCTCAACGTCGGCATGCAGGAGGACATCAAGCGCGCCGAGATGATCGCGATGCCGCTTGTCGCGATCCTGCTGTTCTTTGTCTTCGGCGGCGCAATCGCGGCGATCCTGCCGGTGATGGTCGGTGTGCTCACCGTTTTCGGAGCCCGCGGCATCATGCGGATCGCGACCGAGTTCACCGAGGTCAATGCGTTTGCCAATGCCGTTGTGACGCTCATCAGCATGGCCCTGGCGATCGACTACGGCCTCTTGATGGTCAGCCGATTCCGAGAGGAGATCGCCGAAGGCGCGACGCCCGCGGTGGCTGTTCAGCGGGCCGTGCGCGGCGCCGGCCGGACGATCCTGTTCTCCTCGTCGATCATCGCCGTGTGCATGGCCGGCCTGTTCATCTATCCGATGGGCGTCGCGCGTTCGATGCCCTACGGCACGATCAGCACCGTAGTTCTGGCTGCGATTTTCTCGGTGACGGTACTTCCGGCCGTGCTGTATCTCCTCGGGCCACGGATCGATTCGCTGAGCATCAAGAAGTTCTCTCGCACTCGGACGGCAGCCCAGATCGATGCCGGTATCTGGTCACGGATGGCTGTGTTCGCGATGAAGCGGCCGAAGTTGATGACTGTCGGACTCTCGGCGTTCCTGATCATCCTGGCCACACCGTTCTCCCATGTCACGTTCGGTGGCATCGGCGTGCAGTATCTGTCCGAGGGCAGTCCGACGCGCGTGGCGCAGGAGGACTTCGACCGGATCTTCCCGAACTTCCGAACCGAGCCGGTCAAGCTCGTCATTGTCGGCGCGAGTAACGAGCAGCTCAGCGAGATCCGTGCCGAAGCCAACGCCGTCGGCGGGATCTCCGGGGGATTCGAGGCGACCGAACCGACGAAGGATGGCGTCAACGTCCTGGCCGCCGGTCTCGTCGAGCGAGATGCAGCCGACTTTGTCGTACATGGACTTCGGGAGATTGCGGCTCCGCCTGGAGTGACGATCTACGTGGCCGGGGTGCCCACGCTCGAGCGCGACGCGATCAACGGACTCATCGACCGCCTGCCCTACCTCCTCGGGATCATGGTGCTCGCGTCGTTCGCGCTGATGATGGTGGCCTTCGGTTCGGTGTGGCTGGCGTTGCGCGCGATCATCATGAGTGGCTTGAGTCTGGGATCGGCGCTCGGCGTGCTGGCGTGGATATTCCACGACGGACATCTGTCCGGGCTCATCGGATTCACGCCTGGCCCATTGATGTTCCCCGTCGTCGTGATGATCGTGACGTGCGTGTTCGGTCTCTCGACGGACTACGAGCTGTTCCTGATGTCGCGGATGGTCGAGGCGCACGATGCCGGCGCGGACACTCGAGAAGCCATTCGGTACGGAACCGCGCACACCGGCGGGGTGATCGCGGCAGCTGCGGCGATCCTCATCGTCGTCACTGGCGCCTTCGCGTTCAGCGATCTCGTCATCATGAAGTGCATCGCGTATGGGCTTATTGCGGCACTGATTCTCGACGCGACGATCATCCGGATGCTGCTGGTCCCGGCGCTCATGATGGTGGTTGGTGACCGTACCTGGGGTAAGCGGCCGCTACCGGCTCACGTCGTCGAGGGCCGCGGCAATGGCCTTGGGCAGGTCGAGGGATTCGGCGGCGAGAGCGCCGGTGAGCTGGGCGGCATCCCGCGCCCCGACGATCGCGCTGGTGACACCACTGTGGTCGCGGGCCCAGGACAGAGCAACCGCTAGCGGCGAGGTCGCGAGACCGTCAGCTGCGGTGAGCACGGCATCGACCACTCGGTTGGTGCGTTCGTCGATGAGATCGATGTTCATCAGGGGGTCGACTGCGGCCCGGGCATCCTTCGGCACACCGGAGATGTATTTGCCGGTCAAAACGCCGCCGGCCAGCGGCATCGAGGCGAAGAAACCCAGTCCGAGGAACTCCGCGGCGGGTAGCAGGTCCGTCTCAGCACTGCGGTCGAGCAACGAAAACGGCTGCTGGGTGGCGGCCACTCCGCGCGAGCGGGCCTGGACGGTCGCCAGCTGCCAGCTGCGATGATCGCGCAGCGCGGCATAGCGGACGCGTCCCGAGGTGATCGCGTAGTCGAGCGTCTGGGCGAGTTCGTCGACGGGAGTGTGCGGATCCCAGCCCGCGACCTGCCAGATGTCGAGATAGTCGGTGCCCAGCGTCTCGAGCGTGTGATCGAGCTCGATGAGCAGTGCCCGCCGTGAGGAGTCCGGGTCGGCGTCGGTGAAGTCGCCCGAGCATGCGCTCAGGACGAGCGAGTCGCGCGGAACGACGTCGTCGAGGAGGTTCGCGAGGATCATTTGTGCCCGCCCACGGGCAAAAAGAGGGGAAGTGTCGACGAGATTGCCACCGGCCTCGGTGAACGCCGTCAACTGTGCGGAGGCTTCATCGGGGGAGGTCTCGCGGCCCCAGGTTTGCGTCCCGAGGCCCAGTCGGGAGACGCGAAGTCCGCTTCGTCCCAGTCGTCGCTGCTTCATGGTGCCTCGACCTTCACGCTGCCCACAGTAGTAGCGTGTGGCGACCTTGAACGGTGCCGCGCCGGTACAGTCATCGGGGTGCAGATGAGTTGGCTTGAAGCTGTCGTACTGGCTGTGGTGCAGGGTCTGACCGAATTCTTACCGGTGTCCTCTTCGGCGCATTTGCGCATTGTGTCGGCGGTTTTCTGGGACAACGACGCCGGTGCTTCGTTCACCGCGGTCACTCAGCTGGGCACCGAAACCGCCGTCTTGGTGTACTTCGCGAAGGACATTTTCCGGATCATCGCGTCGTGGTTCAAGGGCCTCGTGAATCCGGCGGAGCGCAACCTCGACTACCGCATCGGCTGGTCTGTCATCATCGCCACGATCCCGATCGGAGTGCTCGGTCTCCTGCTGTCGGACGTCATCGAATCGACGTTCCGGAATCTGTGGATCACCGGCACGACCTTGATCGTCTTCGCCCTCGTCATCGCCCTCGCTGAAAAGGTCGCGACGCAGGCCCGCCCGATCGAACAGTTCACGATGCGCGACGGCATCTTCATGGGTCTGGCGCAGTGCCTGGCGCTCATCCCCGGTGTCTCCCGTTCCGGTGCGACGTCGAGTGCTGGTCTGTTCATCGGTCTCACCCGTGAGACCGCGGTTCGGTTCTCGTTCCTGCTGGCGATCCCGGCCGTGACGGCGTCGGGTCTGTACGAACTCATGAAGGTCCTCAAGTCCGACGGCGAACTCGTCGGCAAGTCCGGTCAGGTCCTGGCGTCGGCCAGCCACGCGCAACTCGCGGTCGCGACCCTCATCGCGTTCTTCCTCGGCTATGCCGTCATCGCGTGGTTGCTGAAGTTCGTCATCGACCACTCGCTGAACTGGTTCGTGGGTTACCGCATCGCCCTGGGACTCGGTGTTTATGGCCTGTTGGCGGCCGGAGTGGTTCAGGCAGCGTGACAGTCGTTCTGCTGCGTCACGGCGAGTCCACCGCGAACGTGGGCGCGATCCTCGCCGGGCGCACCCCAGGTGTCGGGCTCACCGAGAAGGGGCAGATCCAAGCCGAGGCGGTGTCCGAGCGGCTGATGAAGGTGTCTGCCCTCGTGCGGTCGCCGATGCTGCGTTGCGAATTGACGCTGGCTCCACTCGTTGCCCGCACCGGTCTGACGCCGGTCGTCGAGGACGATCTGTCCGAGGTCGACTATGGCGATTGGACCGGCCGGCCACTGAGCGAACTCGTCCAAGAGCCGCTGTGGAAAGTGATTCAGCGACACCCGTCGGGCGCGGTGTTCCCGAATGGGGAATCGTTGCAATCGATGCAGCGTCGGGCCGTGGACGCAGTCAAACGGCTCGACCGGGAATTCGGTCGAGACACCGTGTGGGTCGCCTGTACGCATGCCGATGTCATCAAATCCATCCTCGCGGATGCACTCGGTTTGCACTTTGACGGGTACCAGCGTCTGCATGTCTCACCGGCCTCGATCAGCGTCATTCGATATTCCGAAGTCGGCCCACTTGTGTTGCGGATGAACGACGCCGGTGCTGATCTTGGATTCGGCAGCGATAATGGAACAGTTCGGCCTGGTGGATAGAACCGATAGGGAGGTGTGAAAGCTTGTCGCGATCGATTCACATTTTCCGCAACCCGGAAAGATTCATCGCTGGCACCGTGGGGGAGCCCGGAGACCGGATTTTCTACCTTCAGGCCATCCAACAGGCCCGAGTTGTCTCCGTTGTCTTGGAGAAGGCGCAGGTCAAGATCCTCGCCGACCGCATGGGTCTGTTGCTCGAAGAAGTTCGCCGCCGCTTCGGCGCCGAAGTCCCGGACGCCGAAGTCGAAGTCGGCGATTTGAATCCGCTGGTCACGCCGATCGATGCGGAATTCCGCGTGGGCACGATGGGGCTGGGTTGGGATGCCGAATCAGGCTCGGTGGTCGTCGAACTGCTCGAGCTCACCGAGGGCGAGCTCGATGAGTCCGTCGTGCTGGACGACACCGATGAGGGACCCGACGCGGTTCGCGTCTTCCTGACTCCGATCCAGGCCCGCCAGTTCGCCGCGCGTTCATCTCGGGTCGTCTCGGCTGGTCGCCCGCCGTGTCCGCTGTGCGGTGAGCCGCTCAGCCCCCAGGGTCATATGTGCGTGCGCCTCAACGGATACCGTCGCGGCCAGTTCGAGGTTCGAGTCGAACCCGAAGAAGACGACGACTCCGACGACGAATGATCTGCCGATGACCCAAGTGCTCGTCGCCGGCGAGCTCAATGTTCTGGGCCAGATCCGGACCGCCAGCAATGTCACGCTGGTGTGCGAAGCAGTGCTCGGCGACGAGCGAATGCGGTGTGTTTACAAGCCGATTCAGGGTGAGCAACCGCTGTGGGACTTCCCGGACGGGACACTCGCGGGTCGTGAGGTCGCGTCGTACCGCATCTCCGAGGCCCTTGGTTGGAACGCGATTCCCGAGACGATTCTGCGCGATGGCCCGTATGGCGAGGGAATGGTGCAGCGGTGGGTCACCTCGGCGGGACCCGAATTGGTCGACCTCACTCCGGTGGACGCGGTGCCCGACGGCTACCGCGAGGTACTGCGCGGCGAGGACACCGCCGGTAATCCGGTGTCCCTGAGTCACGCGGACGATCCGCGACTGTTTCGGCTGGCGGTTCTCGACATCGTCCTCAACAACGCCGACCGGAAGGGCGGTCATGCCCTGAACGGCGAGGACGGCTACGTCTACGGCGTCGATCATGGGATCTGCCTGCACTCGGAACCGAAGCTGCGCACGGTGCTGTGGGGTTGGGCGGGCGAGCGGATTCCCGAGGAATTGGTCGACGACCTCCGCCGGTTGATCAGTTCACCGCTCGAGTTGGGGGACTACCTCACGGCCACGGAGATTAGCGCACTGCGACAGCGTACGAAGCGACTGATCGATACGCCGGTGCTCCCTTTCCCGGGGACACGGCGGCCGATTCCGTGGCCGCCATTCTGATACCGGAACGACGAAAGCCGCAGGCGTACCTGCGGCTTTCGGGTCGGACCGGGACTACGGAGTTTCCGGAGCCTGGCTGTCCTTGGCGTTGGTGAGGCCGTACTCGAACGACGTGGTCACCGAGACGTTGTCGTTGATGTCGGTGGTGTGCGAGCCGTAGAGGCTCGAGCTGCCGTCGTTCGATGCGGTGACGCCGAGCGTGGTGTTCGCGTCCGGGTAGATCTCGCCGTAGACGCTGGCCTCACCGGTGGTGAGGTTCGCCTCGCCGCCGACGCTGTACTGGTCGGTCGTGTAGCTGGCGTTGACGGTCGTCTCGCCGGTCTTGAGGTCGTACGCGCCACCAAACGCGACCGTTCCGTCGTCGTAACCGGCGTAGACGCTCGCGTCGCCGGAGCTGTCGGCGGTGATGCCGACGGTGACGTTGTCCGCCGGGTACACCTCGGCGGTCACGGTGCTGAGGTTGTCTTCGACGTTGTACGTGTAGCCGAGGGAGTACGTGGGCTGCGTGTACGTCGCGTAGATGTTGGTTTCGGTTGCCGCTTCCGGGTCGTTCGAGAACACCGGGATCGAACCGTTGACGCCTGCCACGAAGCCGTTGCCGTCGTCATCCGTGTTGTCGATGACCGCGTAGTCGTAGTCGATGGTCGTGGTGACCAGAAGCTCACCGGCACTGACTGCGGTGGCCGGGCCGGCGGTCACGATCATCGCGGCGGCGACAGGAACGGAGAGGACAGCGGCAACGCGAGTAACTCGCTTCAAGGACTTCGTGTTCATGAGGGCAGCAACTTTCGAGCGCAACGACGATTCGGTAGGTTCATCCGATTTTGTGATCGGACTCACCGACCGTATCGACGCGCTGTGAGACGCGCGTTACTGCGACCTGGGGTTTGTGAGTTTGTCCTCATGCCCTTCTCAGGAACGAGAAAGTATGGTAAGCCAAGCCTAATCTTAAATCTGTGTACCGCCAGTGTAACCGGCATGTTGCCTGAGTGTGTGTGGCGCGAAAAAGCGCCGCAGGTGGGTTCTTCAAACCCGCCTGCGGCGCTCTGTGTCAGTTCTGAGCCGTCAGTCCTGAACTATCAGGGCTTGGTGTCGGCGATGACGTACGACGACTCGGTGGTCGGGGTCAGTGTGGCCGAGCCGGCCTCACCGGCGGTGCCGATCGTGTGGGTGTCGTCGACGTACTTGGTGTAAACGCTGACCTCACCGTTGGTGGTGTTGTACTGCACGCCGAGCTGGTCGCCAGCACGGTTCTGGTCCTGTGCGTACACGATGGTCTGCGGGGTGGTGTCGACGTTGGTCTGCTTGACGCCGACCTGGTACTGCTGGTCGGCCGGGTCGTTCTTGCCGGTCGGGCCGTTGACCTTGTTGTAGTCGGTCTTGTAGTAGAGCTCGTCACCGGTCACGGTGCCCTGGTCATTGGTGATGATGTTGCCACCGATGGCGGAACCGGTCGGCTTGCCCTTGTCGTCCTTGCCGAGGTTCAGCTCGCCGTAGTACTTGTTGGTGTCCTTGACGACGTCATGGGTGTAACCGATCTTGCCGTCGTTGCTCTTGCAGTAGCCGCCGACCTCTTCGGGCGGGGTCACGCTCTGGCCGTTCTTCGTCGCGTCGAGCGGAGCCTTGCCATTGAGGTCGCACTGGCTGCCGGTCGTCGCGTCCTTGTCGGTGAGTTCGTAGTCCCACGCGATGTAGGTCTTGGTGGTGTAGTCGCCAACCGCAGCGCTAGCAGGCGCCATGGAGGTTGCGATGGCGGCGGCAACCGGGATCGTCAGCACGGCAACGCGCTTGATGGACTTCAGATTCATATTCGTGAGCAACTTTCGAGCGAATTTCAAAAGGACGTGATCGGGTTGTGACTCCCGACTCACAGACGCTATCGGCCATTGCTGTGACCTGCGTTATCAGGAATTGCAGGTTGTGAATTTCCCCTCAGGGGCTATTTCCATTAGTGGCAATTGTGATATGAAATGCGTGTTGTTAACTTCCGTTCATCTTTAAGACGCTTTCGAGCTATCTAATTCAATCTTCAGTTACTAGGTGTGCACTAGAGCCCTCTGACGACTGTGAGACTTTGTCCGATTTCACTCCCGGGGCCCTCCGCTAGTCTCGAACCATGCAGTCGTGGTCGTGTGTCGATGTCCCTGTGATTCCGGGGCAAGGTCCCGCTTTACGGCTTTACGACACCTCCGATCGAGCCGTCCGTCCGGTCAGTCCCGGCAAGACCGCGACGATGTACGTCTGTGGAATCACTCCGTACGACGCAACGCACCTAGGACATGCCGCCACCTATGTGACGTTCGATCTCATCAACCGAGTTCTCCGGGACCAGGGCCACCAGGTTCATTACGTGCAGAACGTGACGGACGTCGACGATCCGTTGTTCGAGCGCGCCAACCGAGACAACGAAGACTGGGTCGTTCTCGGCCTTCGGGAGACCGCGCTCTTCCGCGAGGACATGGAGGCCCTCCGGGTGCTGCCTCCTCGCGACTACATCGGTGCGGTCGAGTCCATTCCGGAAGTTGTTGCGATGGCCGAAAAGCTCGTCGCTGCCGGCGCTGCCTATGTCGTCGACGACGCCGAGTTTCCGGACGTCTACTTCTCGATCGATGCGACCGAATCATTCGGCTACGAGTCCGGGTTCGATCGCTCGACCATGGAGCAGTTCTTCGCCGAGCGTGGGGGCGACCCCGACCGGCCGGGCAAGCGGGACCCGCTCGACGCGCTCATCTGGCGTGCGGCACGTCCGGGTGAGCCGTCGTGGCCGTCGCCGTTCGGCCCCGGCCGCCCCGGCTGGCACATTGAGTGCTCGGCTATCGCCGTGAACCGCATCGGCGTCGAATTCGACATCCAGGGTGGCGGTTCGGATCTCGTCTTCCCGCATCACGAATTCAGCGCCGCGCACGCGGAGGCGCTGCACCCGGGCGTCCGGTTCGCGCGCCACTATGTGCACACGGGGATGATCGGGCTCGACGGCGAGAAGATGTCGAAGAGCCGCGGCAATCTCGTGTTCGTTTCGAAGCTGCGGGGGACCGGCGTCGACCCCATGGCGGTCCGGCTCGGTTTGATGTCCCGTCACTACCGCGAGGACCGGGCATGGACGGCTACAGTCCTCTCTGATGCAGAGCAGAGACTCGCGTTGTGGCGCCGTGCGTGCGACCTTTCCGCCGGCCCGAACGCCGAAGATACGGTGGCCAGACTGCGCCAGCACCTCGCCGATGATCTTGATACGCCGAAAGCGCTTGCGGCCGTCGATGGTTGGTGCAAACACGCCCTTGACATCGGGGGCAACGACAGTGCTGCGCCCGACTTGGTGTTCCGCACAGTGGACGCCTTGCTGGGCATTTCCGTCTAAACCGTCATTTCGATACGGTGATCTTGGTCGCCGGGGCTTGGCATAATTTGCTGACCGGTTCCCGCTACTCGTCCGTGCCTGTCTACGCCCGATGGAGTCTTCTGCCCGTGTCTCGAGTGTTTTCGCGCATGCGCTGCGCGAGTTTTCTCGTCGCCGGCGCCGTCCTTCTTGCTGGCTGCTCGCAAACCGGCAGTGCGGCGGTTGTCGGCACGAGCGCTCCGACCGCTGATTCGTCGTCGATCCCGGCCGGGCCGGACCCGACGAAGTATCCGGGTGGGCGGGCGCTGCTCGAAGGACTGAATGTTCCCGCCCTGCCTCCGATCCCGTCGTTGGACAAGGTCGAGCAGGACTTCCCGCAGACCACGATCGACAAGGTGATCAGCGACTTCACCGAGTCCCAGATCAAGGTCGGCGTCTACGGTGATCGCCAGTCAAAGCGCACGATCGCGCTGGTCGGTGGCTCGCATGCCGAAATGTGGATCACAGCGCTCGACATTCTGGGCAAGCGCAACGGCTTCAAGGTCAAGACGTACCTGAAGATGGGCTGCCCGCTGTCGACTGATCCGAAGCCGCTCAAGACCGACTTCACGCCGTACCCCGAGTGCTACGACTGGGACCTGCGCGTGCTCGATCGGCTCAAGCACGAAAAGCCGTACGCGGTCTTCACGACGTCGACTCGGCCCGCGCCGAGCGGCATGGGGGACTGGCTGCCGCCGGGCTACGTCGATGCCTTCGATCAGCTCATGAGCGCCGGAATCACGGTCTACGGACTGCGGGATACGCCGTGGCCGCGCAGCACATCGGGGGACTGGGAGACGCCGACCTGTCTGTCGCAAGGCGGAGACGCGGATGCGTGCGGCAGCGTGCGTGACGTCGTCGTCGCGCCGGTGAACCCGGCGGTCGAATTCGCATCGTCGCGTCCGCTGTTCAAGTCGCTGGACCTGACTCCCGCGCTGTGCACGGCAACGGAATGCCCCGCCGTCGTCGGAAACATGATCGTCTACAAGGACTGGCACCACCTGAGCGCGACGTTCGTCCGCAGTCTCACCGATGAACTCGGTCGCCAGATGGGATTGGGCACGCCGGTCAAGGCGGCAAAGCCCAACTAAGGGCCGAACTACAGCCGACCCGGCCCGCGCCGGCGCAGGTAGCGTTCGAACTCGGCCGCGATCGCGTCGCCGTCGATCTTGCTGACCGCCTCCGAGAGATTGACCTCGGCGTCACCGCGCTCCTCGAGCGTGCGGACGTACTCGGTGATCTCCTCGTCGTCGGCGACCATCTCGTTGACGGTCTGCTCCCATTCCTCGGCCTGGGCCGGCAATTCGGCGAGCGGCACCTCGACGTCGAGAACCTCTTCCACGCGGTGCAGAAGCGCGAGCGTCGCCTTCGGGTTCGGCGGCTGCGAGACGTAATGCGGAACGGCCGCCCAGAAGGACAGCGCCGGTACGCCGGCCCGAACGCACGCATCCTGCAGAACACCGGCGATTCCGGTGGGGCCTTCGTACTTGGTCTGCTCGAGCGCGTACTGCTTGGCAGCCTCTTCGCTATACGCCGAGCCGGTGATCGGAACCGGGCGAGTGTGCGGAGTGTCCGCGAGCAGTGCGCCGAGGATGACGACCTTCGTGACGCCGAGTTCTTCGATGAAATCGAGGATGTCCGAGCAGAACGCACGCCAGCGCATGTTCGGCTCGATGCCGTGGAGAAGAACGACATCGCGGTTGGCGCCGGGCGGGGAAGCGATCGCGATGGTCGTCGAGGGCCACTGAATTTCGCGGGTCACACCGTCGACCTGGCGAACGGTCGGCCGATTCACCTGGTAGTCGTAGTAGTCCTCGGCGTCGAGTTCGGCGAGCGGTTCGGCGTCCCAGATGAGCTCGAGGTGTTCGAGAGCGGCACTGGCGGCATCACCGGCGTCGTTCCAACCTTCAAACGCCGCGACCAGCACCGGGTCTCGGAGAACCGGAATCTCGAGCTCGCTGTCGGACTGCTCGCTGGCGCTCATCTACCTACCTTCATCGGCGTCCGTGGACATTAGCTCGTGTCCGTTGGTTCTACTGCGACACTGCCGCGTGTCCTACGATCGGAGCACAACGTATTTGCAGGGACCACTAATGTGGAGTCTATGCCTCCCCTCCTGCAGTCGGCGTTCCTTGATGCCCTGAGCCAGCGCGTTCTCATCGGCGATGGCGCGATGGGCACGATGCTTCAGGCTGCAGATCTCACGTTGGACGACTTCGTCGGACTCGAGGGATGCAACGAAATCCTGAACGACACCCGTCCGGATGTCATCCGGAATATTCACCGCGCGTACTTCGAGGCCGGTGCGGACGCCGTCGAGACGAACACCTTCGGTTGCAATCTGCCCAACCTCGCGGACTACGACATTGCGGACCGCATTCGCGATCTGTCGGAGAAGGGCACGCGCCTCGCTCGTGAGGTCGCCGACGAATTCGGCGGTGGCCGTTTCGTTCTCGGATCTCTGGGACCGGGTACCAAGCTTCCGACGCTCGGCCATGCACCGTTCGCGTCGCTGCGGGATGCGTACACCGAGGCCGCGCTCGGCATGCTCGACGGTGGCGCCGACGCAATCCTCGTCGAGACGTGCCAGGACCTGCTGCAGGTCAAGGCCGCCGTCATCGGTAGCCAGCGGGCGATGGCGAAGGCGGGCCGCCGGATCCCGATCATCACCCACGTGACGGTCGAAACCACGGGCACGATGCTCGTCGGTTCGGAGATCGGCGCTGCCCTCACCGCGATCGAGCCGCTCGGTATCGACATGATCGGTCTCAACTGCGCGACCGGTCCCGCCGAGATGAGCGAGCACCTCCGCCACCTCTCGAAGCACGCCAAGATCCCGGTGTCGGTCATGCCGAATGCGGGTCTGCCGATTCTTGGCACACACGGCGCCGAATACCCGCTCGAGCCGGCCGAGCTTGCGGAGGCGTTGAGCGGTTTCGTCCGCGATTATGGACTCGCGTTCGTCGGTGGCTGCTGTGGAACGACGCCGGAACACATCCGCCAGGTCGCCGAAGCGATCCGCGAAACCGAGAAGAGCGCGCGCAAGCCGCTTCACGAGCCGTCGGTCGCCAGCCTTTACACGCAGGTTCCGTTCGCCCAGGACGCGAGCGTCATGATGATCGGCGAGCGCACGAACGCCAACGGCTCCAAGGCATTCCGCGATGCGATGCTCGCGCAGGACTGGGAGAAGTGCCTCGGCATCGCCAAGGAGCAGACGCGCGACGGCGCACACATGCTCGACCTCTGTGTTGACTACGTCGGCCGGGACGGCGCGGTGGACATGGCGGAACTGGCGTCTCGTCTGGCGACGGCGTCGACACTGCCGATCATGCTCGACTCGACCGAGACCCCGGTGCTCAAGGCCGGTCTCGAGCACCTCGGTGGTCGCTGCGCGATCAACTCCGTCAACTACGAAGACGGCGACGGTCCGGATTCGCGGTTCGTCAAGACGATGGAACTTGTCGCCGAGCACGGTGCCGCGGTCGTCGCGTTGACGATCGACGAGCACGGCCAGGCGCGTACGGCCCAGCACAAGATTCAGATCGCGGACCGGCTCATCAAGGACATCACCGAGAACTGGGGTGTCGACGAGAGCGACATCATCATCGACACCCTGACGTTCACCATCTGCACGGGTCAGGAGGAGAGCCGTCGCGACGGCCTCGAAACGATCGAGGCGATCCGGCTGCTCAAGGAGAAGCACCCGCGCGTCCAGACGACGCTCGGTCTGTCGAACATCTCCTTCGGTCTGAACCCGGCCGCTCGCCAGGTCCTGAACTCGGTGTTCCTGCATGAGTGCGTACAAGCCGGTCTGACGACTGCAATCGCGCACTCGTCGAAGATCCTGCCGATGGCGAAGATCCCGGACGATCGGCGCGAAGTCGCACTCGACCTCATCTACGACCGTCGCCGCGACGGGTACGACCCGCTGCAGAAGCTGCTCGAACTTTTCGACGGCGTGACGACGAGCGACGCCAAGCTGACTCGCCACAACGAGTTGCTCGCGCTGCCGCTCTTCGAGCGTCTGGCGCAGCGCATCGTCGATGGTGAAAAGGAAGGCCTGAGCGAGGACCTCGAAGAGGCCCTGACCCAGAAGCCGGCGCTCGAGATCATCAACGATGTGCTGCTCAACGGCATGAAGACTGTCGGTGAGCTGTTCGGTTCCGGAAAGATGCAGCTCCCGTTCGTACTGCAGTCGGCCGAGGTCATGAAGACCGCGGTCGCGTACCTCGAACCGCACATGCCCGTCACCGACGACAGTGGCAAGGGCCGCATTGTGCTTGCGACGGTCAAGGGCGACGTCCACGACATCGGCAAGAACCTCGTCGACATCATCCTCAGCAACAACGGCTACGAGGTCATCAACCTCGGGATCAAGCAGCCGATCTCGACGATTCTCGACGCCGCGATCGACAAGCGTGCCGACGTCATCGGCATGTCGGGTCTGCTCGTGAAGTCGACCGTGGTGATGAAGGAGAACCTGCAGGAACTCAACGCCCGCGGTGTGGCCGAGCAGTTCCCGGTCTTGCTCGGTGGCGCTGCCCTGACGCGCAAGTACGTCGAATTCGACTTGTCCGAGGTCTATGACGGCAAGGTGAGCTACGCCCGCGACGCGTTCGAGGGTCTCAAGCTCATGGACGTCATCATGTCCCGCAAGCGCGGCATCCTCGTCGAAGACGACGAAGAGGAGGAGCGTAAGCGCCAGGAACGGTTGGCCCGCCACCGGCGTTCGGAGGAGATCGCGGCCAAGCGGCGCGCGGCCGAGGTGCCGGTGGTGATTCCGGAGCGTTCCGATGTCGCCACCGATGTGCCGGTGCCGACGCCGCCCTTCTGGGGCACGCGGATCGTCAAGGGGATTCAGCTGCACGAATATTCGGCGTTGCTCGATGAGCGGGCACTGTTCCTCGGTCAGTGGGGACTGCGTGGTCAGCGTGGCGGCGAGGGTCCGTCGTACGAGGAGCTCGTCGAGACCGAGGGCCGGCCGCGGCTGCGCTACTGGCTCGACCGCTTCGCGACCGAGGGTGTCCTCCAGCAGGCCGCTGTCGTGTACGGCTACTTCCCAGTGGTGTCGGAGAAGGACGACGTCGTCGTGCTGGCGTCACCCGACCCGGATGCCGAAGAAGTTGCACGCTGGCACTTCCCGCGTCAGCACCGCGATCGATTCCTGTGCATCGCCGACTTCATCCGCTCGCGCGACATGGCTCGCGAGACCGGCAAGGTCGACGTGTGGCCGATGCAGCTCGTGACGATGGGCGCGAAGATCTCGGAGTTCGCCAACACGCTCTACGCGGCGAACAACTACCGCGACTACCTCGAGGTGCACGGATTGTCCGTGCAGCTCACCGAGGCGCTGGCCGAGTATTGGCACAAGCGCGTCCGTGAGGAAGTCGGCGTCGGCTCGGAGGACCCGTCGGACGTTCGGGACTACTTCGACCTGAAGTACCGCGGTGCGCGCTACTCGTTCGGCTACCCGGCGTGCCCGGACCTCGAGTCGCGTGTTCAGCTCGTCGAGTTGCTCAAGCCGGATCGCATCGGGGTCGAGCTTTCCGAGGAGTTGCAGCTGCACCCGGAGCAGTCGACCGACGCATTCGTGCTGTATCACCCGGAGGCCAAGTACTTCAGCGTCGGGCGCGATGAGGCCTAAGGCTGTCCTCTGGGACCTGGACGGCACTCTGCTCGACTCTGAAAAGCTCTGGACCATAGCGCTTTACGAGCTTGCCGAGCATCTCGGCGGCACGATGACGCATGAGGTCCGGGTGTCGCTGTACGGATCGTCGGGTGTCACGATGCAGCGCGTCGTGTTCGCGGCGCTCGGGCTCGAACCCGACCCTGAGGCGATGGCGACCTCGGACAAGTGGCTGAAGAACCGCATCGGCGAACTGTTCGACGCCGGTGCCGAGGCGCGCCCGGGCGCGTTCGAAGCGCTGCGACTTGTGCGCGAGGCGGGTTTTCCGACCGCCCTCGTGACGAACACCCAGCGTGCTCAGGTCGACCGGGTGATTCACAGCCTGCCCGGCGATTGGTTCGACGTCACGGTGTGCGGAGACGAAGTGGCGCACGGCAAGCCGGCTCCCGACCCGTACCTTCGGGGGGCGGAGTTGCTCGGTGTTGCCGCGACTGACTGCCTGGCGATCGAAGACTCACCGACGGGTGTGGCATCCGCCGAGGCCGCTGGCTGTCGGGTGCTCGTGATCCCGTGCGACGCTGTGGTTCCGGACAGTCCGTCACGTGTTTTCCGCGAGTCGTTGGTGGGGCTGGAGCTTAGCGATCTCGTCAACGCGATGCACTAATTCGTTTCCGGTATGAATGCCTGCGGCAATGGTCGTTCCGCGCCACAATTCGAGAATGACCTGGCTGCGGTTTGGCCGGCGGCTTCCGTCAATTGGCTTCGGCGCCTTCATTTCGTACAGCGGTGAACGTGACCGGGCGCTGATCGCCAAGCTGCAAAACGGAATCGAAAAGCTGGCCAAACGTTGGTATCGGCCGCCAGTCATGAAGGTATTCGTCGACAAAACGAGCATCGGCGCGGGTCCGAAACTGTGGGGCCGGATCGAAGGCGGTCTTCGTCAATCCACGTGGCTGATCCTGATGGCGTCGCCGGAGGCTGCGCAGTCCTGGTGGGTCGATCGAGAAGTCAGTTGGTGGATCCAAAACCGCCCGCTCGACAACCTCATCATCGTGAACACGGCGGGCGTCCTGAGATGGGACCGCGAAATCGGTGATTTCTCGTCTGATTCCAACGCGATCCCGCCGAGCCTGCGCGGGAAGTTCGCCGACGAACCTGTCTGGGTCAGCGTGCCACGGAGCGATCATGGGCCCAATGTCGATGCGGCCGTGTTGAGCATCGCGGCTGCGGTTCGGCAGATGCCCGTTCACGAACTGTCGTCCAAGGCTTACATCGAGCATCGCCGCACTTTGCGTTGGGCGGGCGGCGCGTTGGTGGGGCTCTCAGTTCTTCTTGTCGGGGCGCTGGTGGCCACCGTGGTCGCCGTGATTCAGAAGGGGCATGCAGACACACAGAGCCGAATTTCGCTGGCACGGCAGCTTGCGGCCACCTCGGTGACCGAACTGTCAACGAATCCGCGGGCGGCGATGCTCTTGGCTGTCAGTGCGTACAAGATCGATCCCAACCCGCAGACCCTGGCGGCGCTGATGCGGGTGAACACGGCGAATCCGTATCTCGTGCGCTACCTCGACGCAGGCGGGCGAATAGTTCAGCTCGTGGGAAGCAGCGACGGAACGGCGATCGTTGCGGGTCTCGCAGACGGCCGGGTGATGCGGTGGCACATCGGCGATCCAGCGCCGCGAACCCTGCTGAAGCTTCCCGATGCGGTGACGTCACTGGCGGTCAGCGCCGATGCGTCGGTTGTCGCGGCCGCGGGCCGGACCTCAGTTTTCCTGTGGCGATCCGGCGTACCCACGGCGAATCTGCCTGCTCTCCACGGCGACCGAATCAGCGCAGTTGCGGTGTCCCCGTCAGGTGAGTTTGTGGCCATAAATTCCTGTTGCACGTCGAGAACTAATGGAACCGTCGAAGTGCTGGACACCAGCCAGAAAACCCCGGAAGCGCAATTCTCGTATTCGTCCGAGGATATGAATTCAGGCCACCTCGTTGCGACCGATCACGATCTTCTGTCATTCGGAACGGGCGGCCGCTGGGAGCGTCGCCAGATCAGCGACGGGACTGTGATCGAAGCCGGCAGCCTCGGCTTGGGCGGCCACCAGATGGTGTCGCTTCCGTCTGGCAACGGTCAGTTTGTTGCCGCCACCCTGGGCTCGACGACGACCCAGGTGTGGCAGATGCGCGGACTCAATCTGCCGGACGGGTACAGATGGGACTTGGAGGCTCAGGTACCCACTCGCGGAACCTTCACCTCGGTCGTCTTGAGTTCGGATGGTACGACAGTCGCTATCGCGAACAATGGCTCGATATTCGTCGCCCCGGTTGTAGCAAGGGACAAAGAGAAAACTCTGTCGATGTCGGCGACCGAACAGTCGGTTGAGGTCTCCGGCGCTGAGAAAGTCACGTCGGGACTGCTCAGTTTCCTTGGAGACAACCATCATCTCGTGTCGGCGACGGGGAACCTCGTCGCACTGTGGGACTTGGACCAGGTCGACAGGCTTGCACACGCGGCCACCATCGGGTTTTCGTCGACGACGTGCTGGGCGTGCGGACCTGCGCTGGTCAGCGTGGCTCCAGACAGCAAGCGGATCGCAATATTCGGTGAAACGCCTGCAGCCGTGGAACCGCTTCCCAGTGCTGTCGATTCACCGCAATTGAAGACAAATGTGCCGGGCCAAGCGATGTGGCGAAAGAACGGCCGTTTGCTGATCGCCGCCACCAAGCCGACCCGCGCAGCGACAGGTATCGAAGAGAACCAACTCTTGATCGTGCCCGGGACCCGAGATCCTGTTGCGGCCGCTCTCGCCCCTGACAAGTCGACGGCGATCGTCGTCGGGGCGGACGGTGTCATCTTCGTTTACGACTCCGATACGGGTGAGATACGAGAGACCATTCCCAAACCCAGTCTGCCGGCGGATGAGGCTTCCCAAGTCCTGTACACAGATGCTGACGTCAGCTCTGCCGCCGACCTGGTCGCGATCGTTTCCAAGCCCTTCAGCAGCAGTGTGATCGCCGGGTCGGTGCAGATCTACGACCTCGCAAAACATCAGGTAGTGGGTGAAATTGCCGGTGAAGACGTGGTCTACGCCCGGTTCGCAGGCCCATTTCTGTTGATTCAGCGCGCTTCGGGAAAGCTCGAAGTCTGGGATAAACGCGGCTCCTCTCTGGTGCGCGTTATCGCCGGCGACGAGTCGTACTTCCGCGCGCCGGTCGCGGATGAGCAGGGGAACCTGGTTGTTCGGCGGCGAGACGAAAACACCTTGGACATCTTCGATCTGCGGACGGCGACCTTGCTGGGAACGTTGCCCGCTGTGCGAGACAGTGTGCTGACGGGGCCCGCCTTCTCGCCAGACGGCCGCCTGCTCGTCAACGACGTCGCCCGGTTGGCAGGCACCAACGACCTGGTCGTTACTCGGGAGATGGACCCGAACGTCTGGCTCGCGAAAGCGTGCGCAGCCGCAGGAACTGATCTCTCGGCCGAAGAATGGCGCGTTCTGACCGGAATCGCTCCCGACGGCATTCCCACCTGTCGATGAACGGCATCGGCGTTGCGACCGACCTAAACTGCAGCCATGGGTGACACGAGCGAGATTCGGATCGGGGACACCGAACGCGAGAAGGTGCTGAACGAACTCGGCGAGCACTTTGCCGCCGGGCGAATCGACATGTCAGAGTTCGAACAGCGTTCCTCCGCCGCGGGTGCGGCGCGATACCAGTCCGAACTCGACGCTCTGCTCACCGACCTGCCGCGTAAAGGCCAGCTCGTCCGCAAGGACGCCGTCGCGATTTGGCCGGCGAGTCAGGCGGATCTGGTGCCGGTTTCGAACCATCGGCCACTGATCCCGATCGCCTTGGTCGGAGTGGTGGCGGTCGTGATCGCGATTTTGCTGCTCCTGGCACTCTGATGGTCAACGGGACAACCGCGAATCAATCGTGGTTGTCCCGCGTCGGCGCGTCCTTCATCGCCGCGCTTCTCGGGATTGTGCTGATTCCGGGGTCGGTCATCGGTGTGTTCTGGAATGAAGGCCGTTCTGTCCAGACCGCGAAGTCGCTTGACGAAGGTGCGAGAGCGTTTGTCGCCGTGCCGGTTTCGGCGCTGGACGATCGCAACAACGGCAGACTCGTCTACTTCACCGGGCCGCTTCAGCTCGCCGGGGAAGCGTCCGATCCGGTGTTCGGAATCTCGGTCCCGATGGTTCAGCTGCGTCGAATCGTGCAGATGTACCAGTGGATCGAGGAGAGCCAGAGCAGTTCTCCGGGCTACGGCGACAACCGGGAGACGAGCGGCAAGTACGTCTATCGCACCGACTGGGACGACGACGTGCACGACTCGTCGCGCTTCCACGATCAGTGGGGGCATGAGAATCCAGCGAAACGGTTCGACAACGCGACCAACGTCGCGCCCCGTGGTGACGTCGGAGCCTTCCGGCTCGGACCCGAGGTACTGGGCAAGCTGGACGGCGCCCAAACCTTGCCTCTGGTGGACGAGTTTGCGGACAAGGTCATCGCGGTCACGGGTCCGCCCGCGCAGCGCCTGGGACAGGAGATCTACGTCGGTGCGAACCCGAACAATCCCGTTGTAGGCGACCTCCGTATTTCTTTCGAGGTCGTGGACGCCTCGTCCGTGAGCGTGATCGGTGAGCAATCCGCCGGTTCGGTCGCTGCCTATCAAACCGATGCGGGCGATCGCCTGCTCTTGATCGACAAAGGCACTCGACCACCCGCTGCGATGTTCGAGAAGGCACATGACGACAACCGCGTTCTCACCTGGATTCTCCGCGGCGTCGGGCTGCTGGTGATGTTCGTCGGATTCGTCATGCTGCTGTTTCCGCTGCCGACATTGGTCAGTTTCATCCCGATTGTGGGCAAAGCGGCGGGTTTCGGCGTCATGCTCATCGCGCTCGTGCTGACGGCTCTCCTGGGGGCCTCGGCGATCGCCCTTGCCTGGTTCTTCTACCGCCCGCTGCTCAGTGCCGGGCTGCTCACTGTGGTGGGAGCTGCTGTCGGCGGACTCATTTATCTACGTCGCCGCGCGGTGTAATACCGCAGGTAGTGGGGATATGAGGGTTAACGTAGAGGGATAGACAGTGCTGACCGGGAGTTGCGATGAAGATCGCAGACATTCTGAATCACAAGGGGACGGCCGTTGCGACCGTCACACCAGACGCGACGGTCGCCGAGCTGCTCGACGTCCTTTCTGACCAAAACATCGGTGCGGTCGTGGTCACCGATCGGTCCGGCGTCGTTGGCATCGTTTCGGAGCGCGACGTCGTGCGCAGGCTGCATGACCGCGGGGCTGCCATCCTCGACGCCAAGGTTGCCGAGATCATGACCACGTCCGTCGTCGTCTGTTCGAGCTTCGACACCGTCGACAGCCTGGCGGAGACGATGACTGAACGACACATTCGGCACATGCCGGTGGTGGACGACGGTGCGCTCGCGGGCATCGTCAGTATCGGCGACGTGGTCAAGAACCGCATCGCCCAACTCGAGGACGACCGGGGCTACCTGGAGGCGTACATCCAGCAGGGGTGACTAACCTTGATCGGGTGCGTATCGCTACGTGGAACGTGAATTCGATCAAGGTTCGACAGCCCCGGTTCCTGCCCTGGCTCGATCAGCGGCAGCCCGACGTCGTCTGTCTGCAGGAGCTGAAGGTCACGACGGACTGGTTCTGGAACTTCCTCGGCGATGAGCTGGAGTCGCGTGGTTACGAGCTCGCGGTCAACGGTGAGCCGCAGTGGAACGGCGTGGCGATCCTGTCGAAGGTCGGGCTCGAGAGTGTCGCTGTCGGGCTGCCTGACCAGCCCGGCTTCCCACACGTCGAGGCGCGAGCGATATCCGCGGTCTGCGGGGGCATCCGCGTTCATTCGCTGTATGTCCCGAACGGTCGAGAGCCAGATTCGGATCACTACAACTACAAGCTCGAATGGCTCGCGAAGCTGCGTGACGACGTCCAGGCCGGACCGGGGAACGCACTTGTTTGCGGCGACCTGAACATCGCGCCCACGGATGCCGACGTGTTCAATCCGAAGGCGTTCATCGGGCAGACGCACGTCACCGTGCCGGAGCGGAACGCGCTGCGTGATCTGCAGGCGCTCGGTCTGCATGACGTTGTTCGCGACCGGTGGCCGAATGAAAAAGTGTTCAGCTACTGGGACTACCGCGCCGGAATGTTTCACAAGAACCTCGGCATGCGGATTGACCTCATCCTCGCGAGTTCGCCGGTGGCGCAACGTGTCCAGGCCGCGTGGATCGACCGCGAAGCGCGCAAGGGGACCGGTCCGAGCGATCACGCACCCGTCATCGTCGACCTCGACACCGCACCCGACGGAGACATCGGACCGATGGTCCCGCCGCCGTCGGCCCCCGCCGCGCGAACCTCCGGCGTGAAGCTGCCGCAGTCCAAATAGCCCCGCGGTACTAACAGCTCAGGCGCCGTGCGCGGCGAGCCAGGGGATCGGGTCGACGGGGCCACTGCCGGCTGGTTCGACCTGGAAGTGCAGATGCGGGCCGGTGGACTCGCCACGGTTTCCGACCGTGCCGATCACCTGTCCTGCCGTGACGTGGTCGCCGACGGACACCAGGTTGGTGTCGTTGTGGCCGTAAGTCGTGATGGTGCCGTCCGCCGCCTTGACGCGAATCCACTCGCCGTAACCCTGTGCCGGGCCACTGTCGATGACTTCGCCTGACGTGGCGGCACGGATCGGACTGCCCTGATCAGCGCCGATGTCGATGCCCTGGTGGTTGCGTCCGTCGCCGAAGTCTGAGGTGATCGGGCCGTTCGCGGGCAGGTTGACGGCGCCGATCGACTGCCCGCCGAGAGATCCGCCGATGAGGCAGCCGACCGTGGACGTGAGGTTCGATGAGCCGAGCGACGAACCCATCGATGATCCGGTTCCGAGTACACAGCCGAGTAGTCCGCCCGCCTTGAGGACGGCCTGCTTGAGGGTCTGTTGCGTGCTTGGTTTCGCCAGGTTTGTGGCGACGGTCCCGGCGACAGCCCCGGCCGTGGACGTGACGGCGCCCGCTGCGTTCGTCACTGCGGAGATCGTGTCGGCACCGGCAGGTGCGGCGATGGCGAGGCACGAGACCACGCCGGCAGCCGCGCTGACCCCGATTCGGGTGAATGCACGCATTTCTTCCTCCTCGTTCAGGACACCGTTGGTAGAGCCGAGTTGACGTTCAGCCACGGGAACGGATCGATGGGGGTGACGCCGTCGGGTGCAGTGACGGCGAAGTGCAGGTGGGGGCCCGTGGATTCGCCGCGATTGCCGACCGTCGCGATTTCCTGCCCGGCCAGGACGTGGTCGCCGACCTTCACGAGGTTCGCGAGGTTGTGTCCATACGTCGTGACGGTGCCGTCGGTGTGCCGGATACGGACCCACAGGCCGAAGCCGGCAGCCGGCCCGGCATCGATGACATCGCCGTCCGCGACCGCGCGAATCGGGGTGCCCTCGTCGTTGGCGATGTCGATGCCCTTGTGCTCGCGGCCATCGCCCCACATCGAGCTGATGAAGCCCTTGGTCGGCGGT
This sequence comes from Smaragdicoccus niigatensis DSM 44881 = NBRC 103563, assembly GCF_000380645.1. Classification (GTDB taxonomy): domain Bacteria; phylum Actinomycetota; class Actinomycetes; order Mycobacteriales; family Mycobacteriaceae; genus Smaragdicoccus; species Smaragdicoccus niigatensis. Next base: position 574,428 of record NZ_AQXZ01000018.1, on the reverse strand, counting down.
ACGACGACACCGGGCAGCGCCTTTGGCTTCGGGGCCGGGGCGAGAGCCGCACGCGTGATGAGGACGTTGGCCGACGACGTCGGGACGGAGGAGACGCAGGCGTCGCCGGTCGCGCCCTTGGTAAGGCAGGAAATGACATCGCGGGCTTCGACGATCGCCGACGACAGTGAGTGTCCAACGCTGGGTTCCTCCGCCGCGTTGGCCGGGGAGATCGGAGCAAGCGCGAGTTCGGCCACGACGAAGCCGACGCTCATGGCGGTGCCTACCCAGGCCGCCCGGCGCAACTTAGACCGGCGAATCCGTCGCATCGAAGCCCTCCCGCGTCGCGAATGTCCTTGCAACGAGGGACGTTATTGGCGCACGGGTGGGCTTCGGGGGGCTTCAATCTGCCGGCTATGAGATCGTTAGCCCAGGTAGATGCATTTCGGGCCTGTTCGTTATGCACGAACAGGCCCGAAATCGGCATTTAGCCCGCGAAGGAGCGGGTCAGTTCGTCCGCGAGGAGCTTGGCGAACTGAGCAGGGTCGCGGAGTTCGCTGCCCTCGGCGAGCAACGCCATGCCGTAGATCAGCGCGGCCGTGTCCTTGAGCGCCTGGTCGTCCTTGCGGGTCGCGACGGCATCGCGAAGGCCCGTGACGAGCGGGTGCTTCGGGTTGAGTTCGAGCGTCCGCTTGGTGACCGGAAGCTCCTGTCCGGCGCTGCGGTACATCTTCTCGAGCATTGGCGTGAGGTCGAACGTTTCGCCGACGACGCACGCGGGGGAGGTCGTCAGGCGAGCCGACAGGCGCACGGATTTGACCTGCTCAGTGAGGGTTTCGGTCATCCAGGTGAGCAGCTCGGCGTACTGCTTTTCCTGCTCTTCGCGGTCAGCCTCGGCGGCCTTTCGCTCTTCCTCGCTGTCGAGATCGACGTCGCCCTTGGCGATCGACTGGAAGGTCTTGCCGTCGAACTCGGGAATCGATCCAGTCCACATTTCATCGACCGGGTCGGTGAGGATCAGGACTTCGAGACCGCGCGCGGTGAATGCCTCCAGGTGTGGCGAGTTCTCGACTGCTTCCCGCGTTTCACCGGTCATGTAGAAGATGCGGTCCTGGCCGTCCTTCATGCGGGCGATGTAGTCGCCCAAGGTCGTCAGGTCTTCTGCAGAATGCGTCGACTGGAACGACGAGACCTGCAGGATCGTCTTCTGGTTGTCGAAGTCGTTGACGAGACCCTCCTTGAGGACTCGCCCGAATTCACGCCAGAAGGTCTGGTACTTCTCGGCGTGGTTGTTCTGCAGGTCCTTGACCGTCGAGAGGACCTTCTTGACGAGACGCTTGCGAATCGCCTGGAGGTGCCGGTCCTGTTGCAGGATCTCGCGCGAGACGTTGAGTGACAGGTCCTGTGCGTCGACGATGCCTTTGACGAACCGCATGTACTCGGGCATGAGTTCTTCGCAGTCGTCCATGATGAAGACGCGCTTGACGTACAGGTCCACGCCGGCCTTGCGCTCGCGCATGAAGAGGTCGAACGGTGCCATCGTCGGGATGAAAAGCAGCGCTTGGTATTCGAACGAACCCTCAGCGCGGAATGGGATGACCTCGAGCGGCTCGTCCCAGGCGTGCGCCACGTGACGATAGAACTCGGTGTATTCCTCGTCGGAGACCTCGCTGCGCGGGCGGGTCCACAGTGCCTTCTGCGAGTTGATGACGTCGTCGCCGAGTCGGATCGGGAAGTTGATGAAGTCCGAATAGCGCTTGACGATCTCGCGGATCTTCGACTCGGACGTGTAGTCGAAGAGGTGGTTTTCGGCGTCCTCCGGCATGAGGTGCAGCGTGACCGCCGTCCCCTGCGGTGCTTCGTCGAGGTTTTCGATCGTGTACTTGCCGTCGCCTTCGGAGACCCAGCGTGTCGCGTGGGTCTCGCCGGCCTTGCGGGTCACGAGGGTGACCTTGTCGGCAACCATGAACGACGAGTAGAAGCCGATGCCGAACTGGCCGATCAGCTCCTCGGAGGCAGCGGAGTCCTTGGCCTCGCGCAGCTTGCGGCGAAGCTCACCGGTGCCGGACTTGGCCAGCGTGCCGATGAGATCGATGACTTCGTGGCGGGACATACCGATGCCGTTGTCGGCGATCGTGAGTGTGCGCGCTTCCGCGTCGACGGTCAGTTGAATGTGGAGGTCGGACGTGTCGGCGCCAAGGTCTTTGTCGATGTACGACTCGAGGCGCAGCTTGTCAAGGGCGTCGGAGGCATTCGAAACGAGTTCACGAAGGAACGTGTCCTTGTTCGAGTACACCGAATGAATCATCAGATCCAGTAGCTGGCGGGTTTCGGCCTGAAACTCCAGTTCGGTAACCTGACTCACTTGCACCAATCCTTCCCGGACGATTTTTCGACGCACGTGAGTCTAAAGCCGTGCCGCCCGGGGGTGTCACCTGGCCCAGACGGCAGCCTGCCTGACGTAAATGTCCGAAATCGGTGCATTATCACGTCTGCACAGTGATTGCACGCTGGGTTTGTGTATGTCCCGTTTCGTATTGCTATCGATGTGATCTCGAAATCTTTTCGCTGAAGTGGTCCAGATTACTGTCAGATTCGCCATCCGAAAGCGCGGGAATCTATCTCCGACATGGCAATTCATTCGGAAATCGCGCCGAGCCGGGCTCCCACAACCTGGTAGGAAAGAGAAGCGATATGAAGCTGCCACAAACGGCGGCAGGGATTGCGTCAACCTGGACCCTTGTATTTCTCGCTGGGATTCCCGGAGTTGGCGCGGCGACGGCGACACCAACACCAACACCACCGAAATATGTCGCAATGGGTGATTCTTTCGCGTCCGGCGAAGGGACCGGAGACTACTATCCCGGCACCGACACAGGTGCGGATACGTGCCATCGCAGTCCACATGCGTATGGTCCACAGGTCGCACAGACGAACGGTTTGGATCTCACATTCGTTGCCTGTAGTGGCGCGGCAACCTGGGACATCGTGCATCCCAATCAGTCCGATCCCGAGCCGGCGCAGATCAGTCAGCTGTCGTCCGACACCAAGTTGGTCACCCTGACTGTCGGCGGAAACGACGTCGGATTCACGCAGGTCCTGGGTGCGTGCCTGCACGGTACGGGCATTCCGAACTTCGACAAGAACGCCAACGGAACGGACTACGGATACGGCTGCAAAGGCAACCTGAAGTTGCGGGCGGTCGTGACGACCCGCGAACGCGCACTTGGCGGTGGGGCAGGCGCCAGCGCGCCCGGTCCGGTCACTCGGTCGATCGTCGCGCTGAAGAACGTGCTGGGCCAGATTCACGCGGCGGCGCCGTCGGCAAAGATCACCGTTGTCGGCTACCCGAAATTGTTTGGCACCTCGAAAAGCAATTACTTCACAAAGAAGTACAGCCCGGCACCGGGCGCGAGTGTCAGCGGAAGTTTCTGCGATGTCGGTAATACGCCCGGTGTGTGGAGTGTTCAGTACGAAGATGCCTTGTGGATGGACAGCGAAACGCAGAATGTGAACGCAATTCTCGCCAAGAGCGTTTCCGACGCCGGCCGGGCCGGCAATTTCTCGGCGGTATTCGCGGACCCGACACCGGTTTTCGATGGGCATTCTTTCTGTGGCGGTAAATCGAACTGGATAAATCCGATTCATCTCGACGGCTCGACGCCGTGGAGCGGAAGCTTCCACCCGACGATCGATGGCCAGTCGGCTTACGCCCAGCTGCTCACACCAACGGTCACGGGATAGAACGTCCCCGACACCGGGAGGTCCACGGGCCTCCCGGTGTCGAGCCGTCGAGGGGTGGAAGCACTCCACCCCTCGAAGGCATGAAAGAATCAGTCCCCGTGAAGAACTTCGAATCCCTGTTCGCCGAGCTCCTCGATCGTGCGCAGAACCGTCCCGAAGGCTCCGGGACCGTTGCTGCACTCGAAGCCGGCGTCCATTTCCAGGGCAAGAAGATTCTCGAAGAGGCGGGTGAGGTGTGGCTGGCCGCCGAGCATGAGGGCGATGACGCTCTCGCCGGCGAAATCTCACAGCTTCTCTACTGGGTGCAGGTTCTCATGGTGGGCCGCGGGCTGACGCTCGACGACGTCTACAAGTACCTCTGACCCGCCACCCCAGACCTTCCGAAGGGACAACCACATGCTGCGCGTAGCAGTGCCGAACAAGGGCGCGCTGTCCGAAGCCGCCGCGGAGATTCTCAACGAAGCGGGTTACCGCCGCCGGGGTGACGCCCGCGACCTCACCGTTCTCGACCCCGCGAACAACGTCGAGTTCTTCTTCCTGCGTCCGAAGGACATCGCGATCTACGTCGGCAACGGCGATCTCGACCTCGGAATCACCGGTCGCGACCTCGCCGTGGACTCCGGCGCATCGGTATCGGAGCGCGTCTCACTCGGCTTCGGCCGCTCGACCTTCCGGTACGCGGCGCCCGAAGGTAAGGAGTGGCAGGTCAGCGATCTGCAGGGCCTGCGGATCGCCACCTCATACCCGAACCTCGTGCGCACCGACCTCGCCCGGCGCGGCATCGAAGCTGATGTCATCCGCCTCGACGGCGCAGTCGAAATCTCGATCCAGCTTGGCGTTGCCGACGCGATCGCCGACGTCGTCGGTTCGGGCCGCACTCTCAAGCAGCACAACCTGGTCGCCTTCGGCGAATCGCTGTGCGACTCCGAAGGTGTCCTGATCGAGCGCACCGGATCGGACCGCTCGGATCGCGCGCGCAACCAGCTCATCGCTCGTATCCAAGGCGTCGTGTTCGCGCAGCAGTACCTCATGCTCGACTACGACTGCCCGCGTGATCTGCTCGACCGCGCAGTTCAGATCACGCCCGGCCTCGAGTCGCCGACCGTGTCGCCGCTCGCGGACGATCGTTGGGTTGCCGTCCGCGCGCTGGTACCGCGTCGCACGAGTAACGACGTGATGGACGAGCTCGCAGACCTTGGCGCCAAGGCGATTCTGGCCAGCGACATCCGGTCCTGCCGGGCGTTCTAACCCAGGTAGGTCGACTCGAGTACCAGGTCCTTGAGCACACCGACGTACTCGACGTGAGTGTCGTGTTCGATCGTGTTCCATGACGAGCCCTCCGCGGCCCGCATGTATGCGAGGTACTCGGGTGCTCCCGGCATCTTGACGTTGTCCGCCACCACGACCGATCCCGCGTGCAGCCAGCCCGATCCGATCATGGTCTCGAGGTCGGGCAGGTACGCGTCCTTCGCGTGATCGATGAAGGCGAAATCGAGCCGCCCGCCGGAAAGGACGGCATCAAGCCGTTCGACAGTCGCGGGGTCACCCAGCTTGCCGTCGACGACCGTCACGCGGTCGCCGACCCCGGCGTGCTCGAGCATCCGGCGCGTGATGTCGGCATTGGCGCGCGTGAGCTCGACGGAGTAGAGGTGCGCGCCTTCCGGCAGCACCCGCGCGGCGCGCAGAGCGCTGTAGCCGACGTAGGCACCCAGCTCGATCATGGTCGTGGGCTGGCAGCGTTCGATCGCGGCGTCCAAGAGAAGACCCTTCTCGTCGCCGACATTGACCAGGATCGACTTGTGCCCGAATTTGTCGATCGTTCGGATCACCGCGTCGAGATCCCCGGGCCGGGTGGTCTTGAGCACGAGGTCGAGAACCGCATCCTCGCGTCCGTCACCGACCTGCCACGATTTCGTGAACCGCGGCAGCGTGACGAGTAGACGGATCGTGGAAGGCCGAAGGAACGGTTTGATTTTCGCGATCACGCCAGTCATGGGCGCCAGGCTAGTCGCGTTCGGCGCCGTCGTCTGAAGGTTGGTCCGGCCAACCTGGATAGACCGGTACCGTGCCGCCGAACTCCGGGCAATGGGCCTTGAAATCGCACCAGCCGCAAAGCTTTCCGGGCTTCGGCCGGAAATCGCCGGATTTGAGCGCGGCTTACCTGAAGAATTCGATGTCGCGAAAGGTTGATTGAAGTCTGGCTAAAACCGTTCGAGCTTGCAAATTTGGGCTCGCGTCGCTTGCATCAGCGCCATGTGACGCATCTCTTCCAGAGATGCCCAAGTGCACTCCACTAGTTCATCGGAATCGGGCAGAGTCACATCATGGTCAACCCGAAGGTGAAAGAAGTAGACCCGTCCCCGGCCAATGTCTCTCGGTGCATCTCCGACAGCGACGAGGTCGTGTTCGGGGATGCTTATCGCTAGTTCTTCGGCAAGTTCGCGAACCGCAGTGAAACGGGGACTCGAATCTCGCCGCTCGGATCTACCTCCGATTGGAGTCCAAGTCAGCGGATCTCTCACGGAACGGACAAGGGCGAATTTTTTATCGGGGCGTTGAACAAACACAAAGGCCGCGGCCGTATCTTTTAGTGGATTCTCGGACTCGTAAACCTCGTCCGCGAAACTAAGCAGTTGCCTGAACTCGTCGGGCGAAACGTTAATTCGAGGGTATTCGATAGGACTATTCAGCTTCGCTGGAGCGATGATTTGGCTCTGCGATTCGGAAGCTACTTCCGTAGCAACCACACTCGCGGCCAATGACGTCATCCGATTTTGTGTCGAGTGGAAGGTTGATTTGTCAATTGTGTAAACGGGTGACTCGTGCATACGAGTGTGCTGGTTCGATAGCTGTGCGCGCACAGTCGTTTGAGTGGGCGTCATTCTGCTCGATCCCGGGCCGTAGTCGCTTGTCACATTGAGGAGGCGCTGAAATCCAGATTCATCGAAATCCACAGCATAGACCTCTTCAGTCAGACTTCCAATTAGCACCTTGGTATGAATGTCCCAGCCGTGCCTATGTATTGCTAGATCGGACGGCGCCAGGGAATTGGTATCCAGTGGAAGCCAAAGATGGACACGAATTTGCCAATTCGCAAAGAGGTTCACCCGCGTGCGGGCGACTACGAAATTGTAAGGATGACGGTAGACAGTTTCCGCAGCTTCCGCGTAGACACGGCAGTCTGGCCAACTTTGTGCGTCAAGCCACATTTTGATATCAGGTGTGATGATGCTTCTCCTGGACCTTGGCAAGCAATGCGGCTGCATCGGCTGGCGTGACTTCAATATTGAGGTCTGCGAACATCCTTACGATCGCCTCGACCGTGCTCGATTCCTCGTATGAGAAGATGTTGTCGATAGTCAACTCCTCCGCCAATTTTGGTTGTATTGACTCCAAATGACCAAATGACGCGTCGAAATCGTCGTCGAAATGTCGATAGAACTCGCTTGTGTTCGGTAATTTTATTGCTGTGTCACCATACGTTTGCCCGCAGACAAATATGGCTGCCTTAGAAATGTCATAACTAAGTATCCAAAAGCTTGAGTTTAAGCGTAGATCGACGTCTAAGCGTGGATATCGGTTCTTGAACAAACATATGACAAGAATCGAACAGCAAATTTCTTGCTTAACTCGTTCAGCCGACCACTTGGGCGCGTCGGCATGCGTCGCTCGAAAGTTCTTGTACAGCGTCATCAGGGATTGCTCGCGAGGATCGAGTAGTTCGAGTCGAATGTCCACCGCGCCGCTTTTGGCGAGAATTGGAAGAGTTTCCCGAACGAAATAGCTAGCAGTTCTGGCCCGTAACTTCCAACAGTCGGCACCTTTCGCCGCCGCGGCAATTTCGTCGGCAATCTGACGTGGTCTGACAGCGATCGTCTCGATCGCCTTGGCTCGATTCGAAAAGTAGACATACCCGATACCCACCAGAATTGCCGCAACCGCCGCGCTAATTAGGCCGTCGACTGTCTGCGACGCAGTTCCCTTCCATGTGGGCTGGTTAGCGTCGTTGGGAAAGAAGTGAAACCTCACCCCTAAAAGAATGACGACAGCGCCAGCAAGGCTGAGGAAGTACAGCCTTCGTGATTCCTTGTGGTCGCGAAGATCCATTGGTCCCTTCGATCTGGCTGAGATGTCACTTTATGGTAGGAGCGTAGATCTTGGTCGAGTCGTCGGCAGGCTGGGACTGTGGCTGACTAATCGTGCTCCGCGGGGTCGCGTTGGTCTGCAGCAAGCCCAACCGGCCAACCCGGATAGACCGGTACCGTGCCCCCGAACTCCGGGCAATGGGCCTTGAAATCGCACCATCCACACAGCTTGCCGGGCTTCGGCCGGAAATCACCGGTCTCACCGGATTTCAGAATGGCCTTCCAGATCGCCGACAGCGTCCGCTCGAACCGCAACAGCTCCGGTTCGTCGGGCCGGTAGACGAGGCGCTTTCCGTCCGCGAGATAGAGCAGTTCGAGCTGGGTCGGCACCGTGCCGCGCGTCCGGAAGACGACGAGCGCGTAGAACTTCATCTGGAAGAGGGCTTTGCCCTCGAACAATTCGCTGGGCGCACGCCCGGTCTTGTAGTCGACGACCCGCACCTGGCCGGTCGGTGCGATGTCGAGACGATCGATGTAGCCCCGTAGCAGGGCGCCGTCGGTGAGTTCATGTTCGACGAACAGCTCGCATGCCGTCGGATTGAAGCGCGTCGGGTCTTCGAGGTCGTAGTAGGACGTCACGAGTGTGCGGGCCTCGCCGAGGAAGGTCGCGACGTCGTTCGCGTCGATCAGGTCGGCGAGTTCAGGCGACTCTTCGATGAGACGCTGCCACGCCGGTTCGACGAGTTCGAGTGCTCGCGTATGAACACGCTCGGCGGCGGGCATCGAGTAGAGGGACTCCAACGCAGCATGGACGACCGTTCCGCGGAACGCGGCCTTTGTCGGGGCCTCGGGAAGCCGGTCGACCGCACGCAGCCGGTATTTCAGCGGGCATTGCTTGAAGTCGGACGCGCGGGAAGGGGAGAGGGCAAGCCGACGAGGAGGAGCTTCGGTCGTCATGGGGGAACCCTATCGGGAGGTACCGACAGGTTCGTTCAGCGTTGTGGGCGCGCCACTTCAGCGCCGCCCATTCAACGAACGAGACAACCCCGTCAAAGCGCCCATTGCGACGTCCTGCAAATGACCGACACCGCGGGTTCCGCTCGACAAGTTGAGGGGATCGACCCCACGATATGCCTGACATCTGCATCGTCGCGTGCCCACGGATTTCCGGGCTGGATTGATTTTCTGGAGGAGAAGACGTGGCGGCGGTCATGGGTAGGCCGGCGATAGCTCAGTCGATCAGAGTGCGCCGACTGTCGGAGTTCGTTGGCGGTGTGCGGACGACTCCGGGGCGGTTGCGCCTTTTGCGTGCGATAACGGTCGGTCTGGTTGTCCTGCTTGCCGTGGTCGGGACTCTGGCGGCCGCGCAGGCGACCGCGGGAACCAAGGCGGTCACCGGCACCTCCGAGCCGCTCGTGGTCGATGCGGTCGCGATCTACAGCTCGGTGGCGGATGCCAATACTGTGGCCGCCCAGGCGTTTCTGTCTGGCGGACTCGAGCCCGCACCGCAGGTGGCGCGTTATGACGCTGACCTACGAGAGGCCGGTCGGCGACTCGCCGACTCCGCAACACGGGTCTCGTCGAATAGTCGTCCAGCCGACGCGATCCGCACCTTGAGCGAGCAACTTCCGGTGTACGCAGGACTCATCCAGGCCGCGCGTGCGAACAACCGCCAGGGCCTCCCCGTGGGGTCGGCCTACCTGTCGGAAGCGGATCGACTCGCCCGCACGGTCATGCTGCCGGCCGCCGACCAGTTGCTCGCCGAGGAGCAGCAACAACTGGCCGACGACTACTCCACGGCGAAGGCCCGCCCGTTACTCGCGCTCACGGCGCTGCTGGCGCTCGCGTTGGCCGGTGTCCTCGGCGCCACGCAGATCTTCCTCTCGCAGCGAACTCGGCGGACGCTGAACAGGGGACTGGTCGCGTCATCGGCGGTTCTCGTCGTGCTCATACTCGTGGTCGGTGTGATCACGCTGCTGCAGAGCTTGAGCTTCGCCGACGCGCGTCGGGATGGCACCGATCCACTTGACCGTGCGGCCCATGCGCGGATCGCGGCCCTCGTCCAGGAAAGCGACGAAAGCCTGATCCTCGTCCGGCGCAGTTCGAGCGCGGACTTCGAAGCGGACTTCCAGGCCGAGCACGCAAAGCTGCTGGGGTCCGGCGGAGAACCGGCTCTGTTGGACCGCGGCAGTGATGCGGCGAAGGCAGAGGAGGCCTACGCCGCGACCCACGAACAGCTGATGAACACGCTCGCCGCGGGCGATTACAACGGGGCCGTGGCGCTCGAGTTGTCCACCGCGCCGATGGGGGGCGCGAGCGCGTTCGCGGCTCTCGACAGCGCGATCTCCACCGAGGTGTCGGATGCGCAGCAGCAGTTCACGGACGCGGTCGCTGATACCGAGACCATGATGTCGGCGCTCGTCGTGCTGATACCGATCGGATGCATCCTCATCGGGGTGCTGGCAGTGCTCGGTATTCGTCCCCGTCTGGAGGAGTACCGATGAGAATCAAACGCCTCGCGTTGAACATCGCGATGATCGTTGTGGTCGCCGGACTGGGTTCATGCAGTCAACAATCGCCACCGCAGAGCTCTCCGTCAGTGCCCTCGACGACTGCGCCCACCGCTGACGACTCCTCGTGTGGAGACGCGACGGCGTCCCTACGACCGCCAGACGCGCTTCCCGCGGTCGGCAACATGCCCGCGGGCTCCTTCATGGCAACGATCGCGGCGCGGGGCCGACTCGTGGTCGGGACCAGCCAGGACACGCTTCTGTTCTCGAGCCGAAATCCGTTCACCGGAAGCATCGAGGGCTTCGACATCGATGTCGCCCGGCTCATCGCGCAAGCGGTGTTCGGTGATCCGAACAAGATCCAGATCGTGGTCATCCCCAACAGCGACCGCATCAAGGATGTGCAGAACGGAACGGTTGATCTCGTCGCCGAAACCATGACGATCAACTGTCAGCGGCGGTCGGCGATCGACTTCTCGACGGTGTACTACCAGGCCGGGCAGAAGATTCTGGTACCGACGACATCGTCCGCCACCAGCCTTGACGATCTGGGTGGCAAGACAGTGTGCGCTGTCGCCGGGTCGACATCGATCAACGCGATCGTCTCCTCACCGGCACATCCGAAGCTCCTCACCGAACCGACATGGGGCGAGTGTCTCGTCGCGTTCCAGCAGAATCGGGCGGACGCGATCTCGACCGATGACACGATTCTCGCCGGTTTGGCTGCCCAGGACCCCTATGCGAAGGTCGTCGGGCCGCGTTTCACCGACGAACCTTATGGACTGGGTATCAGCCAGGCACATCCGGAATTCACGCGCTTCGTCAACGGTGTCCTCGCGCAGGCTCGAGCCGACGGGACACTCGGACAGATCGCTGACCGCTGGCTGAGCAGGTATTCCACGCCCGCACCGCTGCCCGAAGCACGGTACCGGGACTGACATGACTCAACCCGGGTACACCATCGAATTCTGCGATGCAGAACTGAACCGCCTCTCGTCAGCCGCAGAGTCCATCGCCTTGACTCTCGTCGAGTTGGATTCCGACGCGACCTGGCAGTTGCTGGCCTCCGGAGTCCTTCGCGGACCGACGTCCCAGGCTTGGACCGATATTCAGGCGATGACCAGCGAACTGTGGTCGGGACACCAACTTCTGACCGACTTCATCGCGCGTGCTCGCACGGCACGCGGATCGGGCCGTCGGTTCGGGCGGGACGAAATACTGGACCTGTCCCGCCTGCTGTTCGGAGAGTCAATAGAGCTGTCGTCGTCGAAGCTGGCAGTGACCGAACGGTCGTTGCTTGCTCCGCGGACGCAGACGATCCGCCTGACGCCGTCGGCGTTGCTCGCCCGGCTCGAAGTGGCCTTCGAGCAGGTCCGGAACATTCTGGCCAAGGTGGCCGGCGCGTGGCAGTGGCAGATGCCGCGGCTTGGCGTCGGTGAAGCCGAAGTCCGCGATCTTCGCTCAAAGGATCCGGAGGGTTCGGCCGCCGTGGCGCGTGCCGCAAACGCGTTCGGTGCCTTGGTCGAGAAGGTCGGCGCGGACCCGCTGGGCACCGCATTCAGTGACTTCGATGTGGTCGAGGAACTCCTGGCCCAGGCCCGCATGGTGGTTTCGACGGCCGCGGAACTTGCGGCCCGGCTCGCCGAGATCCGGTCGCAGGCCACGGGTCTGTTGGACGGCATCCGAGCCGTGCACAGCGAGGCCTTGACGGCACACGAAATGGCGACCGCGAAGATCGCCGGGTTCTGTCGGCCCATCCCCACCGCCCCGGACCCCGGTCTCGCCGACGAACTCGCGGCGGTCGGATCGGAATTGCAGACGCGATCGAGCGCCGGCGGCGCGCGGTTGCTGGCCTGGCAGAGCCGCGCGAAGTGCGCCTACGACCAAGCCGTTGCCGATCGAGACGCATCGATCGCACCGGTCCGGGAGCGGGCGGAGCTTCGCGGGCGGCTCGACGCCTACAAGGCCAAAGCTCATCGCTTTGGACTGGCGGAGTCACCGCAGCTCGCGCGGATGGCCGCCCGAGCGCAGAACTTGCTCTACACAGCGCCGTGTGACCTCGACGCTGCACGTTCCGCGGTGTCCGCTTACGTCGCCGCGGTGACATCGGCAACCGCATCCTCTGATGCTGTGGGAGGTGGACAGTGACCGCGTCAATGCCCTGCCAGACGACACCGGGTTGCGTGGGGGTTATCGAAGACGGTTATTGCTCCGAGTGTGGCCTGGCGCCGCGCGTGACACCGCCTGCGACTCCGCGCCCCGCGGCACCGCAATCGAGTGTTCCGCCGGATACCCGCGCGACGGCGGGTTTCGTGACCTCCGGAACCTCAACCGCCGCGACATCCGGCTCCGGCTCCACCCGCAGCGGAAAACAGCGGCACGCGACCAGTCGCCGCATCGGCGCGGGTCTCGTCAGCGTGCCGTTGGTTGCGCGTCGCGATCCGAGCACCGCCGTGCTCGTCGATCCCGCAGTGCCCGAGGAGAAGCGATTCTGCGGGAAATGCGGCGAGAAGGTTGGCCGGAAGCGCGACGACCGCCCCGGCCGCCCGGAGGGTTTCTGTCCCGCCTGCGGCCAGCGCTTTTCATTCACCCCGAAGCTCGTCGCCGGGGACCTGGTCGGCCAGTACGAGGTGGCCGGTTGCCTGGCCCACGGTGGGCTCGGTTGGGTCTACCTCGCCACCGACAAGCGAGTCAGCGATCGCTGGGTGGTGCTCAAAGGCCTGCTCGATTCCGGTGACGCGGGGGCCGCGGCCGTTGCGATGGCCGAGGCTCGGTTCCTTGCGGAGGTGGAACACCCCAACATCGTCCGGATCTACAACTTCGTCGAGCATCAGGGTGCGTCGTACATCGTCATGGAGTACGTCGGCGGACTGTCGCTGAAAGACCAGCTCAAAGCTCGACGGGAAGCGGCCGGTGGGGTGGTCGACCCCATGCCGCCGGAGATGGCGATCGCCTACATCCTCGAAGTGCTTCCGGCGTTCGGATATCTGCACGAACACAACCTGGTGTTCAACGATTTCAAGCCTGACAACGTGATCGAGACGCCCGAACAGGTGAAGTTGATCGATCTCGGTGCGGTGATCCGGATGGGTGACGACGATGCCGACATCTACGGCACCGTCGGTTATCAGGCACCCGAAGTAGCAACCGTCGGCTCCTCGGTGGAGTCCGACTTGTACACCGTCGCACGAACCCTCGCCGTTCTCGCGACCGACTTCCGTGGCTACCAGTCGACGTACGCCAAGAAGCTGCCCGACCGCAGTGACTTCGACGTGTACCAGCGGTTCGAGTCGTTGTACCTGCTGCTGACGCGTGCGACCGCTCTCGATCCCGATGACCGGTTCCACTCTGCCGACGAAATGGCCGAACAGCTCGTCGGCGTTCTGCGGGAAGTGCTCGCCGCCGGCGGTGATCCGCGGCCGGCACCGAGCCGACTGTTCGCCATGGAGCGACGATCTGAACTGACCCATCCCGACTGGCGTTCACTGCCGTCGCTCTTGAGTGACCCGGACGATCCCGCGGAGGCGTACCTGGCGGCTTTGGTCGGTACCGATCCGGAGCAACAACTGCGGCTGCTGGACCAAGCCCCCGAACGAAGCGTGGGCATCGAACTCGCGACGGTCCGCGCACTGATCTACGCCGCTGCGGCCAAACCGGAACCCGAATACGACGGAGCCCTGGAGTGCCTGAATCGGTCGACGGCCCTCCACGGCCGCAATTGGCGCTCCGATTGGTACCGCGGACTCATCCACCTGGCGACCGATACCCCAGCGGACGCCGCCGGGGTGTTCGAGTCCGTGCTCCGGTACTTGCCGGGGGAGCTGGCCCCGAAGCTCGCCTTGGCGACGGCGTTGGAGCTCGCTGGAAAGCTTGAACGGGCCGCCACCTACTACGACGTGGTTTCGCGAACCGATCCGTCGTTCACCACCGCGTGCGCCGGCCTGGCCCGCTGCCGTGTCGGCGCGGATGATCGTGGCGGCGCAGTGGAAGCGTTCGACCGCATTCCGGTGACCTCGGCGTCGTTCGTCGCCGGGCAGGTCGAGGCGATTCGGGTGCTCACCGACGAAGGTGCGACGCTGACCGACGTCGAGCGTTCGGTGCACCTGTTGGGTCAGATCCAATTGCCGACGGTCGAAGACGCGCGGCTGCGCATGTACATCCTCGAATACGCCCTCGCCGCGCTGGACGAGGGCAAGCAGCTGCCGGACGGGATCATCGGTTCGATCAAGAGCGTCGGGTCCGATCCGGAACATCGTGTTCGCCTCGACCTGGAGGCGGCGTATCGGGTCATCGGGCGTGCAAGTGAGGGCGCCGAGAAGATCGAATACATCGACGCGGCCAACGCAGTTCGCCCTCGGACGTGGACGTGACGGCGCCGACACCGCTGTGTTGCGGGGCATGTGGTGCCGAGTATCGAGCCGGTGATCGATTCTGCGAGGACTGTGGACACGCGCTCAGTTCGCCGACGCGCGCTTCCTGCGATTGCGGGGAGGGGAAGCCCGACGCCGACGGGTTCTGCGACAGCTGTGGTCGGCGGCTGAGCCCGCCGCCAGACCGGGAAGAGTCGGACCTGGGCGCGGCGGGAGCCTTCGTATCGGACCCGGGACTGCGACATGTGCGCAATGAGGATGCCGCGGCGATCGCAATTGTCGGGGACGGGTTGGCGGTGGCGGTTTCGGACGGAGTGTCGACCGGCCCGGATCCGCGCGCGGCGTCCCGGGCCGCCGCCACTGCCGCGGTGGCCAGCCTTGGGAACGTGGGCGATGTGTGGACCGCCGTCGAGGGCGCGGCCGCCGCGGTCGTCGCCGCAACGGACCGCCGGCTTCTCGATGCCCAAGGGGTCGCGTTGGCCGATGCCGAGGTCCCGGCCTGCACGCTGGTCGTGGCACACGTTTGCGGAGACCGGCTCGAAGTCGCCAGTGTTGGCGACAGTCGCTGCTACTGGCTGCCCGCGGACGGTCGACCAGAACAGGTGACCGTTGACGATTCCTGGGCCGCCGACGCGATCGCCGACGGGATGGATGAAAGCGCAGCGAACTCCGATCCGCGAGCCCACATGATCACCGCTTGGCTCGGTGCCGACGCCGACCCGCTGAACCGCCGCGTCGTCGAGCGGGTCATCGATGGCCCCGGTCTCGTGATCGTGTGCACCGACGGTTTGTGGAACTACGCCGCGTCCGTCGATTCCTTCGCCGCACTGATCGCCGAACACTGGGCATCGGCGGCCGGATCGCCGATCGCCGCCGCTCGCAGTCTGGTTGAGTTCGCCCGTCGATCGGGCGGCTCCGACAACATCACCGTCGCCGTCATCCCGGTCCACCATGAAGGAGCAGCACGTGCCTGACTACACGCTCGACACCTTTCAGAATGAGTACCTCCACGAGGGCGCGACTGAGGTCAATGCGATCGTCACCGTCACCGCGACCAACGGTGACGGTCCCGCTTTTGGTTCCGCCGCAGAGGCCACGGTTGTGATCATCATCGATACCTCTGGATCGATGGCCGGCGGTCGTATCCGGGCGGCGCGCGATGCGACAAATGCCGCCGTGAGCGTGCTCCGCGACGGCGTCCGGTTTGCGGTCGTGGCCGGTACTCACGTCGCCCTGAATGTCTACCCTCGTGCGGGCACGGCGGTGGCCAGCGCCCGGACACGCCAGGAAGCCTCGGTGGCCATCGCACAGCTGCGGTCGGACGGCGGTACTGCGATGAGCACGTGGCTCAACGCAGCTGGCACATTGTTCCGGGGAAGCACCGGCATCAACCAGGCGATCCTGCTTACCGACGGGGAAAACCGGGAAGACCCGCGTGCCCTGCCCGCGGCTTTGAAGACGTGGGCCGGCTCGTTCCAATGTCATTGCCGCGGTGTCGGAACCGATTGGCGGGTGGAGGAACTGCGCCCGATCGCGAATGCGATGCTCGGCACGGTCGACATCGTCGCCCAGCCAGCCGGACTCGTCGACGACTTCACCGCGATCGTGAGTGCCGCGATGAGTAAGACGCAGGCCGATGTTCGGCTTCGGCTGTGGATGCCGGCCGGCGCGCGGTTGAACTACCTCAAGCAGGTTGCGCCGGACATCTCGGACCTCACGGCCAAGCGCGTGGAGGTGAACGCTCGCAGCGGCGATTTCCCGACCGGGGCGTGGGGATCGGAGTCGCGGGACTACCACGTGAGCGTCGAAGTCGGTGCGGGCACGATCGGCGATGAGATGCTGGCGGCTCGAGTCAGTCTCGTGGTCGGTGGTCCCGATGGTGACAACATCGTCGGCCAGTCGCTCGTGCGGGCGGTCTGGACGGACGACCTCGCGCTGTCGACCCGGATCAACAAGGCCGTGGCCCACTACACCGGGCAGGCTGAGTTGGCGTCGGTCATCGCCGAGGGTCTCGAGGCGCGCAAGGCGGGGGACGTGGATACCGCGACGCAGCGGTTTGGTCGGGCTGCGCAGATCGCGACCGCGGCCGGGAATCAGGCGACCCTCGATCTTCTGGACAAGGTTGTCGACATCGAGGATCCGGCGACCGGCACGGTACGACTCAAGAAGAAGGTCGACGCGGCTGACGAAATGGCGCTCGACACCAGGTCGACGAGGACTGTTCGAGTGGGGAAGAAGCCGTGAGCGCCCATCTGTGTCCCAAGGGACACCTGTCCGGCGAACCGGACTACTGCGACACGTGCGGTGCTCCGATCGGAGGCGTTCCGACCGCGATCCTGCCGACTCTGCCGATGTCGAACAAAGTGGACGAGCAAGCCGGCGGAGATTCGGCGACCTGTCCGGTGTGCGGCGCGCCGCAGGTCGCGGGTGATCGGTTCTGTGAGAACGACGGTTTCGACTTCACCTCCGGCCGCCTCCCCGCCGGCTATACGGGACAGTCCCCGGCAGTGACCGCGCCGGCGCCCGTTGCGAAACCAGACGACGCGTCGCCGTGGATCGTTCGCGTAGAGGCCGACCATGCGTACTACCTGCGGTCCGGTGCGGATGAGATCGAATTTCCGGCGGTCTGTCCCGGGCGGGAGTTCGTGTTGCGGGGAGCTGAGGTTCGGATCGGCCGGCGGAGTCCGTCGCGCGGAATTTCGCCGGAAATCGATCTCACGGGTCCGCCGCTCGATCCCGGGATCAGTCACCTCCACGCCGTGTTGCGGGCGACCGCGGACGGTTGGGAGCTGACCGACGTCGGCTCGGCGAATGGAACAACCGTGAACGGCGCGAGCGCCGCGATTCCGTACTCGGTGCCGGTTCCCCTGTCGGACGGTGATCGCGTCCATGTGGGTGCGTGGACGACGTTGACCATCCACGCGCCCGCATGACCGCGAAGAAGGCGGGCATCTGATCAGATGCCCGCCTTCCTGCGTTGTGCGATCTAGTGCACCAGAACGGGTGCCGGCTCGCCCTCTTTCTTCACCGGAGCCTTGCTCGGAAGCAGGAACGACGGGATGAGCGTCAGGACGATCAGGATCAGTGCGATCAGGAACGTGAACGCGAACGCCGCGGCGGCCGCGTCGAACCCAGCCGCGATGATCTTGTCGATCCCCGGGATGCCCTGGATCATCGCGTAGAACTTGGCATCCCACGACGCGTAGGCCACGTCCACCGACGACATCGCGGTGCCGTCCGGCAGTTTGATGCCAGCGGGTGCGCTTGCGTACTTGACGGTCAGGATCATCGACATGATCGCGGTTCCGATGGAACCACCCGACTGGTTGACGATGTTCATGAGCGTCGAACCACGTGCCACCTGGTGGTGCGTCAGCGTGGCGATCGCCGCAGTCATGATCGGCATCATCGTGCAGCCCATGCCGAGGCCCATGATGAACAGCGCGACGAGGATCTGCCAGATCGCGGTGTCCGCGGTGATCTGGGTGAAGAAGGCCATCGTCAGGGCGATGAGGCCGACACCCGGGATGACGATCTTGCGGGGACCGATCTTGTCGGTCAGCGCGCCGGCGACGGGCATTGTCAGCATGGCGCCGAGGCCCTGCGGAGCGAGCATGAGCCCGGTGTCGAACGGCGTCTCGCCGCGCACCTGGATGAGGTAGGCGGGGAGCAGCAGCATCGCGCCGAAGAACGCAATCGTGAAGAACACGAAGCAGATGACCGAAACGGTGAGGTCGCGGTTCTTGAACAGCGTCAGGTCCACGAGCGGGTGCTCGGTCCGGAACGCGTGCGGGATGAACGCGATCATCAGGATCAGACCGAGGATCGCCGAGATCGCGACACGGCCCGTCGTCAGCGCGTC
Organism: Smaragdicoccus niigatensis DSM 44881 = NBRC 103563; assembly: GCF_000380645.1. Classification (GTDB taxonomy): domain Bacteria; phylum Actinomycetota; class Actinomycetes; order Mycobacteriales; family Mycobacteriaceae; genus Smaragdicoccus; species Smaragdicoccus niigatensis. Next base: position 555,878 of record NZ_AQXZ01000018.1, on the reverse strand, counting down.
CAGGATGCCTCCACCCTGGGTGCGGAGTTCCTCGGGAATCGACGAGACACCGAAGAGGAACAGCGCCAGACCGGGGGACAGGAGCAGCATGCCGAGGAAGTCGAAGGACTCCGACGGCTCCGGACGGTCGGGCTTGAGTCCGAACACCGCAAGGGCGATCGCGACGATGCCGATCGGCAGGTTGATGAGGAAGATCCAGTGCCACGAAGCGTGGTCGAGCAGCCAGCCACCGATGATCGGTCCGCTGATCGGGCCGAGCAGCATCGGAACGCCCAGGACAGCCATGACACGACCGACTCGGTGCGGACCGGCAGCATGCGTCATGATTGTCATCGACAGCGGCATCAACATGCCGCCGCCGAGTCCCTGCAGTACGCGGAAGCCGATGAGCATCTCGATGCTCGTGGCGAAGCTACACAGGACGGAGCCTGCGACGAACAGCGTCAACGCCAGGATGTACAACCGCTTCGTGCCGAATCGGTCTGCGGCCCAACCGGTCAGCGGAATGACGGTCGCGAGGGCGAGCGTGTAACCGGTCATCGTCCAAGCGGCGACCGCGAAGCTGGTGTCGAACGTGTCTTTGAACGAAGGAACAGCGACGTTGACGATGGTCATGTCGAGGATGGCCATAATGACGCCGATGACGACGATTCCTGCGGTCTTCAGGACCGCGGCATCGAGCTTGTCGTCATCAGGATCGACCGCGTGGCGCGGTTGTGCCGGGTTCGTCAAGGCAGCGTCGACCTCGTCGTCGTCCGCTACGGCCGCATGTCGCGGATGTGGAGGAGTTGTCACCGGTTAAGCATTGCAGCAACCCCCAGCAACCTCAAAGAAATTCTGCTCACGGTGAAAATTAACACTGTGTAACCTCGGCCGGACGCCGGGAGACAGCTCGAAAGGAAACACATGGCAGTGCGACGGACGGGTCCGTTCGCCGAGGGCGATCGCGTTCAACTCACCGACGCCAAGAAGCGCAAGTTCACGGTCATTCTCGAGGCCGGCAAGGAGTTTCACACCCATCGCGGTGGGATCGCCCACGACAAAATGATCGGTCAGCCCGAAGGCATCGTCGTCACCTCGAACAATGGCACGCCCTACCTCGCGCTGCGTCCGCTGCTCGTCGATTACGTGCTGTCGATGCCGCGCGGCGCGCAGGTCATCTACCCCAAGGATGCGGCGCAGATCGTCCACGAGGGAGACGTTTTTCCGGGCGCGCGCGTCCTCGAAGCCGGTGCCGGATCAGGCGCTCTGACCTGTTCGCTGCTTCGGGCCGTCGGCTCGGAGGGGTCGGTCACGTCGTACGAAATCCGCGACGACCACCTCCCGCACGCCATTCGCAACGTCGAGACGTTCTTCGGCGAACGTCCGGCGAACTGGAATCCGGTGCTCGGGGACCTCGCCGAATTCGAGGGCGAGGTCGATCGGGTCGTGCTCGACATGGCCGAGCCATGGGCCGTGTTCCCAACGGTGGCAAAGTCGCTCGTGCCTGGTGGCGTGCTGATCGTGTACGTCGCAACGGTCACGCAGCTGTCTCGCGTCGTTGAAGGACTCCGCGAGCAGACGTGTTGGACCGAGCCTCGCTCGTGGGAGTCGATGAACCGCGACTGGCACGTCGTCGGCATGGCGGTACGCCCGGAGCACCGGATGCAGGCGCACACGGCGTTCTTGGTGAGCGCCCGCCGATTGAACGAGGGCACAGTCACCCCGCGGGTGGAACGTCGGCCGACGAAGGCGAACGCGCTCAAGACTCGCGCCCAGGAAGCCGCAGCCGCAGAGGCCGCGGCTGCCGAGGCAGTCGTCGACTAGAGGTCGTCGGGGGTGACGAGGCCGTCTTGGATCGCTCGCGCGACCAGGGCGGCCTTTGTCGGTGCCGGGCGTCCCACGGCCGCGTACTTGAGTCGGATGCGCGCGAGGTGGGTGTTGATCGTGCCCACGGTGATGAACAGGCTCTGCGCCACGAGTGCCTTCGATTCCGTCTGGAACCAGTTGAGCAGCACTTCCCGCTCGCGCTGCGAGAGGATCGGTCGCTTGAGGATGCCGTCCGAGCCGATGCCGGAGACGCTGTCCGTCGTCATGGCCTTCGCCATGGTCGGGCTGAGATAGGGAGAGTCCGTCGTCGCGGCATGCACGGCGGCGACGAGGTGCTCGCGGCCCTCGGACTTCGACAGATAGGTGACCGCGCCGACGTCGAGGCAGCTCAGCACCAGAGCCGGCTCGGTGTGCTGCGAGAAGACGATGACGCGCGATCCCTCTTCACAGATCGTGCGGAGCGAGCCCAGATCGGGGTCGCGCTGCTCGAACTGCAGGTCCAGCACCACCACGTCGATGCCGCCGCGCGTGGTGGACGCGAGAAATTCCGAAGGATCGGTGTACTTCTCGGCGATCGTGATCGGAGGATTCGCCATCGCACACCATGCCGCGATCCCGTCGTGGACGACCGCATGGTCGTCGATGATCGCGATTCGGACCTCTTCTGGTAACAGGGGCGAGCGGGGACTGCTTGGATCAGTCGGCTGCGACACTACTTACCGGCCCTTCTTTCTCACCTGCGAGCTTTAGGTAATCCAAAATAGTGGTTCGGAGGGAATTTCGCTGTCGTCGGTTGAATGACATGTCGGTTGAATGACATAGGGAACCGACTAGGGAATCGGGTAGTTCTTCTATGAAGTGACGTGCAAAACGGACGAGACGTGATCACGCTGAGACTCTGACGCCCGGCGTAAATCGCAAGTTCCCGGTAGCGTGAAAAGACCGGCAACGGGAGGAGTGGCGATGAGCCCGAACGAACACTCGGATTCGGCCGCAAGGCAAGAGCTCGAGTCTCTGCGTGTAGAGGCGGCTGCCCTGCGCCGCCAATTGCTCGAATCTCCTGGGCGCACAAGCGAACTTCAGGAACGTATCGACTCCCTGACGGCGCGCAATGGCAAGCTCCTCGACACGCTCAAGGACGCACGCTCGCAGCTTGTTGCGCTGCGCGAAGAGGTCGACCGACTGGGCCAGCCGCCGAGCGGTTACGGCGTTCTGCTCGGCATTCACGACGATGCGACCGTCGACGTGTTCACCTCTGGGCGTCGGATGCGTCTCAACACGTCTCCGAACGTCGACCTGGAGACGCTGCACCTCGGCCAAACCGTTCGCCTCAACGAAGCGCTGACGCTGGTCGACGCTGGGGAGTTCGAGTCGGTGGGGGAGATCTGCGCGCTTCGCGAGATCCTCTATGACGGAAAGCGTGCCCTCGTGGTCGGTCATGCCGACGAGGAGCGCGTGGTGTGGCTCGCGCAACCGCTGGCAGCCCTCGTCGACACAGACAACCTCGAAGACCCGAACGTCCCGATCCGTCGTCTGCGCCCGGGTGATTCGCTCCTGGTCGACACGAAGGCCGGCTTTGCGTTCGAACGGATTCCCAAGGCAGAGGTCGAAGACCTCGTCCTCGAAGAGGTCCCGGACGTCGACTACAACGACATCGGTGGCCTCGGACGCCAGATCGAGCAGATTCGCGACGCGGTCGAACTGCCGTTCCTGCACAAGGAACTGTTCCGGCAGTACTCGCTCCGTCCGCCCAAGGGCGTTCTGCTCTACGGCCCTCCCGGCTGCGGTAAAACGCTCATCGCGAAGGCTGTGGCCAACTCGCTGGCGAAGAAGATCGCCGAGGCGCGTGGCGAGGATGCCAAGGAAGTGAAGTCGTACTTCCTCAACATCAAGGGCCCGGAACTGCTGAACAAGTTCGTCGGTGAGACCGAGCGTCACATCCGGATCATCTTCCAGCGAGCTCGCGAGAAGGCGTCCGAAGGCACCCCGGTCATCGTGTTCTTCGACGAGATGGACTCGATCTTCCGTACGCGTGGATCGGGTGTCTCCTCGGACGTCGAGACGACGGTCGTCCCGCAGCTGCTCGCGGAGATCGACGGTGTTGAGGGCCTCGAGAACGTCATCGTTATCGGCGCATCGAACCGCGAGGACATGATCGACCCCGCAATTCTTCGTCCGGGCCGCCTGGACGTGAAAATCAAGATCGAGCGTCCGGATGCGGAGTCGGCTGGGGACATTTTCTCGAAGTATCTCGTCGAGGGCCTTCCGATCCACTCCGACGACCTCGCCGAATTCGGTGGCGACAAGCATCTCTGCATTCGCGCGATGATCGATCGAGTGGTCGAGCGGATGTACGCAGAAAGCGAAGACAACCGCTTCCTGGAAGTCACTTACGCAAATGGTGACAAAGAGGTTCTGTACTTCAAGGACTTCAACTCCGGCGCGATGATCCAAAACATCGTCGACCGTTCGAAGAAGTATGCGATCAAGGCGGTCCTCGATACTGGCGCACCGGGCCTTCGAATCCAGCATTTGTTCGACTCCATTGTCGACGAATTCGCGGAGAACGAAGATCTGCCGAACACCACGAATCCCGATGACTGGGCACGGATTTCGGGCAAGAAGGGAGAGCGGATCGTTTACATCCGCACCCTGGTGACCGGCAAGAATGCCAGTGCGAGCAGGGCGATCGACACCGAATCGAATACCGGACAGTACCTGTAACGGGAGCGTTAAGGCTGAAATCAGCCGGTGGATTCCTGATTCGGTCGTGATAGAGTCGGCCGAGTGTCGACCAGCTTCGAGATGGGTCGTGGGCGCGGTCGACGTTCGGTAATGGGGCTGTTCGTCTTGACCGCTGCCGGCGTGGCCGCAGCAACTTTGTTCGCATTTCTACTTCCGCGATATGAGCTCGTGCGATCTTTCATGATCGATGCGCAGTGCTATCGCATCAGTGGCCGATGGATTCTCAATGGGCATCCGTTGTATTCGGGATCGCTGTTCGGATTGAAGAACGGATTGGAATTCGTTTACCCGCCGATCGCGGCAATTCCGATGATCCCGTTGGCCATGGTGTCCGCGCACCGGTACGACGAGCTGATTCTGTTCGCCGAGCTCACCGCGGTCTTTGCGGCGTGCTGGTTGAGTCTCCGAATGCTCGGATACCGGGCGAGTAAGAAACTTGCGGTCGCGGCTGGCGCCACGACGGCATTGCTGCTGTGGATCGAGCCGATTTGGACGAGTGTCCATTTGGGCCAGATCAACATCTTCCTCATGGTGCTGGTGCTCGCCGGTTTCCATCTGCGTAATCGCTTCGCCCCGGGCCTGATCGGTGCCGCGGCAGCCATGAAGCTCACGCCGGGACTCTTCATCGCCGGTCTGTTCGGAGTGGGTGAGCGCGCGAAGTCGTACGTGGCGGGGGCATCATTCGTTGGCTTCACGCTCGTCGCCGCGGCGGCGATGCCGCGGAATTCGTTCGATTTCTGGACCGACGCGGTGTTCCACGCATCCCGGATCGCGCCCGCCGACAACGGCGCAAACTTCTCGATCATGGGACTCATCGCACGTGCTTTCGGAACACCGACGCCGCCGACGATCGTGTGGGTCGCCGTCGCGGGTACCTGCGCATTCGCGACGTTCATCATCATGCGTCGCCTGTATGCGCGCGGTGAGGTTCTCCTCGCCGTTTCCCTCTGCGGCATCGCAGCCTGCGCGATCTCACCGTTCTCCTGGGGACACCACTGGGTCTGGTTCCTGCCGCTGATCCTCGGTCTCGCCCAGCGTGCCTGGGACGACCCGCGCTGGCCGACGATCACGCCCGTCGCCCTGGTCACCGCTGCGGTGGCCTGCTGGCCTGTCCGCTTCCCGTCTGACCGTCCGGCCTTCCTCGGACTCACCGCGGTCAAGGGTGGCGGCCCGGCCGTGCACTGGCTGACGAACAACCTTTACGTGCTGGTGTTCTTCGCACTGCTGGCCTACCTGCTGGTCAACACCCGCGAGCGTGCGGACGAAGACCTCATGGCTGAGCTTGACGACGTCGAGGTCGGCGCGCGTGTCTAACATGCCGCGCCTGGAGAAGCTGGCGCTGAGCTTCCCCGAAGCTGAGCGCAAAGACATCGAAGCCTGGGACGGCGAACCCACGTTCCGTGTGCGCGGGAAGAACTTCGTGTTCACGTCGCCGGAAGCCTCCGGCATCACGGTGAAGTTGCCGCCGGAGGAAGCTGCCGCGCTGGTCGCCTCTCGCGAGTCCGTGACGCCCACGGGCTACGGCCTGGGACGCCACGGCTGGGTGAGCATCGAACTCGGTACTGAGGTCAGCGAGGCCCAGTGGGTCGAGGTCGAGGAATGGGTCGAGCAGTCGTATCGGCTCGTGGCGCCAAAAACGCTGGTCAAGCAGCTCGACGCTAAGTGACGAGCTTGGCCACAGCCGTGCCGGCCACGCCGAGTCCGTACGCGAACGCGAAGTAGTAGGTCACCGGTAGCGCACCCACCTTCTGGCGGCCGAACAGCAGAACCGCGAGAGCCGTCACGAGCAGCAGCGAGAAGTAGATGAGGTCGCGCCCGATCTCTTCGAAAGCCAGGTTCGCGAACACGCCCAATCCGATGACCAGCGCGTTGGCGCTCACTCCGACGAGGTTCTTCCGGCTGGCCTCAGGAGATCGTGGATTGCGGAGCTCGAAGAGCATGAGCGCCACATTGAGGGCGATGACGCCGAAGTAGTACACGTCGGTCGCGAAGCCGTCGTCGTTGGTGATGACGATCTGGCACAGCATCGAGCCCGGGTCCGGAGTGCAGAAGCGGTAATGCAGGTAGTTCGTGACCTCGTGATCGCCGGACGCGGCGCCGAGCAAGTAAACGCCCACGATGAACAGCAACGTCAACGCGACGTGCTCCCGGGTGAAGATCGATCGAGACCTGACAACGTCGCGCAGTAGCAGGACGTAGAGCACGATCGTCAACAGCGGAATCGGAATCATCGCGTTGAAGTCGAGCCACCGCAGGAACTCGTGGGGTGGCAGATGCCCCTGCGTAAGGTCCGTGAGCCGGTTGATCGACAGTAGGACGATCGTGAGTGTCAGCCCGGTCAGGAGAACATGAACACGCTTCATGTGAATCTCATACACCCTTGACGTTCGGATGCCGGGAATCAGTCCGGAAAGCCGCGGAAGACGCCGTCGGGATCGGCGCTGGACGCAAACGAGCTGAACGACATGTTGGCGATGGACAGATTCGATTCGATCCAGAACATCTGCCGCGGTACGACCCGCAGAGTGGGGTACTTGGCGAGTTCGGGGTCGAACTCGTCGTTGTTGAGCGCGAGGATCGGATGCTCCGGGTCGGTGATGGTGCGGCTGTCGGCAACGAAGGTCCAGCTGTAGTCCGTGACGAACGTCCGAAGGTCGTCAACCGGCATCGAATCAAATTGCGGATCGTCGACGAGGGTCAGGTTCGCCCACGCTTCGATTCCGCCGAGATCCAACGGTTCCATCGCGGCCTCGACCGTTTCCTCCCACGCGGCCTCATTGGTGAAGTCGGTTCGAATGAGAAGAGACTGCCCGGGTGGGAAGGGAGACTCCGGCTCGGCCGAGAGTGCGGCAATGCGCTCCGATTCGAGCCGAGCAATCTCAGCTTCGACGACGCGCAGATTCTCGGCCGCATCCTTGGTGGCGCGGTGCCATCGGTTGGCGGCCGCACTCGTTTGATTGACGATGACGTCTGGAGCGATCGGGGCTGGCCATAGCTGCAGTTGATAGGCATCCTGCACGGTGGGACTCGTGCTGCCAAAGCCGTTGACGCAGTAACGCACTCGGTAGGTGCGGCCGGATTCGAAACCGCCCATCAAGCCGAGCGGATACATCTCCGAGTCAGCCCCGACGAGTGACAGCGGGATCGACTGCGGCGTGAAGGAGACTTCCACGATGTCCTGCCACCGGGTGTCCATTTCCGGGGAGCTGTCGAGGACCTCGATACGCAGTCGGACGGGATCGTCCGATGTTGCGGTCGCGAGGAATAGTTGCCCGGCCACGGCTGCGCCGAGCAGGCCGTTGTGCTGTCCGATCAGGGTGGCGAGTGGATGGGCAACCGGGGCATCGGGATTCGTGAGACGGATGAGGTGATCGCGCGGGGTTATCTCTTGATTGAAGACGATCAGCGGAGGTCCGGACTGCGTCATGCGTTGCAGCAAACCACACGTCGGGGCTCTCGTCCAGGCTGAATCGCCGCTGCGACGCATCGTGACTGCGTGGCCAAGCTAGTGCCTTTACCTGTGTTTTTGCACAGGTTCTTCGAACCATCAGGCTGTTGAGCGCAAAGGTCTTGACGAGTCTGTCAGTCGTACAAATGTCTGAATATTGACTCGATCAGCAACTGATTCGCTAACCCCGTCGGTATCACCGCGTTGCGGATGGCTCCCTTGCCCTCCGAGGCCGGTCAGTGACACATTCCAGATTGGCTCGTTCCAATGACAGTGATGCTGCATAGACCGGTCGCGCTGGCACGGCTGTTGTCACCATGGACGGTTGCCGTTCCGCCATTGCGGGCGATGGCGCCGTTGCCGTTTCCGCCATCCGCCAGGGCTTCTGTTTTCTGAGTTGTGAGGGCCGTGCTGCTCGCGAAGGCGGTGTTCCCGTTGCCACTGGTCGGGTCGGCGCCGTTGCCGCCGGCGAGCGCAGCGGTGACGTCACTAGACGCGCCGACAGCGGTAGCGGTGTTGTTGTCACCGGCTCCAGCCGCAGCGACGGTCACTCCCGACCCCTTGTTCCAGGCAGTCGCGGTGTTGCCGCTACCGTTGGTCGGATCTGCGGCGTTTCCCTCCCCCGCGGATGCCAGTGAGACTGCAGAACTTAGATTTGTCCCGCTGCCAGTGTTGATGGCGGTGGCGGTGTTATTGCTGCCGCTGAAGGCATCTGCGACGGCGATGGCGTGGCTGCTGCCGCTGTTCGCGGCGATCGCGGTGTTGCTGTCGCCACCGGAAGCGAACGCGGTGGCGCCGGTCGTCACATCGTTGCTGCGGTTGACTGCGATGGCGGTATTAGAGTCGCCGTTTGTCGCGGTGGCCGAAGTGTTGGTGCCGCGGGCGATCGCGGTGTTGAAGTTGCCGCTGGTCCCGGGTGCTCCGGTTGCCCCCGCGATCGCGAGCGAGTTGGTGCCCCCGGCAGTCGCGGTGTTACCGCTGCCGGTGGTGCCCGGATCGATACCACCGGCTCGTGCGGTGCTGCCCGTCCCGCTGGCGGTGGCGGTGTTGTTATCGCCGTTACTGGCGGTCGCCGACGCGTTGGTCCCCGATGCGTTCGCCCGATTACCGGTGCCGTTGGTCGCAGTAGCGCTCGACCCCGCTCCGACCGCGTGCGCGATGTTGCCTGGATCAGCGGTACAGGTGGCGGTACCACTGTGAAAACCCATGGTTCCCGTGGACACGCACACACTTGGTGGCGAGACGGCCTGACCGACGCCGGCTGAGGCCATGCTCGCCGCCGCAGTGGAGGCAGCGACAGCAACAGCAATCCGTGCGGCGCGCCACGCTCGGTACTGAATGTGCATGGGGTGTGATCTCTTTCTTTCGGTCAAACGACTACGGTCTGCTGCGACGTCGCGGGCAGTTTCGTGCCGGGCGGGCTGGCAGAGCCATGCCGAGGCGGTGGCCGCCCCGGCTCGCCCTTTTCGTGTGGTTGATAGTTGCCAGGAATCCCGGGGCGTGGCCCGCGCAGACGGCAGCGGCTGCGCAGGTTACGGCCCACAGTCGGAAATTACGGGCAGGTGATGTTGACGGTGACGCAGGGTCCGGTGGACTTGGCAGTCGCTCCGCCGAGATTGGCGGTGGCAGACCCGTCTCCGGCCTTGCTGTTGGTAGCCGTTGCGGTGTTTCCATCGGAGGAGGTCATCGGGTCTCCGCCGGCGAGAGCAGACGCAGTGCCCCGCCCCGTGTTCTTCGCCGTGGCGTTGTTTCCGTCACCGAAGTTTGCATCCGCGATCGCCCCGGCGCGACTGGTTCTCGTGCCGCTTCCCGTGTTGGTGGCGGTGGCGGTGTTGTTGTTTCCGGAACCGCTAATCGCGTCGGCGAAGCTGTTGCTCCCCTTGTTGGTGGCGGTAGACGTGTTGTTGCTTCCTTCGGATGCGTCTGCGTAGGCGCCGCTGTTGACGCCGCCGTTGTTGGTGGCGGTCGCGCTGTTGTCGTCCCCCCCATATCCGGCGTAGGCGCTGGCGTTGCTGTTGACGCCGCCGTTGTTGGTGGCGGTTGCGGAGTTCCCGTCACCGCCTACGGCGTAGGCGTACGCGGAACTGTTCGTGCTGAAACTGTTGTTGCGGGCGGTGGCTGTGTTGTTGTTGCCGTCGCCGGCGACAGCGGTGGTGTTGGTGCCGCGGGCGGTGGCTGTGTTGTTGTCGCCGTCGCCGTTGAAGCCGCCGGCATAAGCTCCGGCGTTGGTGCCGCGAGCGGTGGCCGTGTTGCCGTCGCCGTTGTTGCCGTTGAAGCCGCCGGCCTTCGCAGTGCTGTCGGTGCCTGAGGCGTTGGCGGTGTTGTTGTTGCCCGAGCTGATGCCGTCGGTATCGCCGGCGGCGGCCGTGCTGTCAAGTCCGACTGCGGTGGCCTTATTGCCCGTGCCACCGGTGGCCGACGCGCTGGCGTCAGCACCTGCTGCGGCAGCGGCGTTACCAGTTGTTGCGGTGCAGTTGGCCGAACCGCTGTTGAAACTCGATGTCCCGTTGGAGGCACAGACGTTCGGTGCGGCGTTGCCCACTCCTGCGGCGGTGAGCGTGAATGCGGCGGCGGAAGCCGCTGCAGCGACTGTCATTCTGGCGGCCCGCCAGGCCTTGTGTTGTGTAGTCATGTGACGCGGATCCTTCCAAGCACGGGCGATAACGCTCGCTTCGCCCCGTTGCGCGGAGTTCCCCCTTGAAACGCCACGCAGTTAAATGTTCAACCTAAAAATCTCCCTTCGGTAGAGGAAATGGGGCGAAAAAGTTCGAAGTATATTGCTCGATGGACATTTCCCCAGTCCTCCTGAACGTTCTCCGTGCCCGCGGTGTCCGGTGGGTTTCCAAAAGCCGTTGAGGTCGACCTGTCGACCATTTTCCGTAGGCGCATTAGCGTAAAAGCGCACCTCATGCGTGACAATCTCGATCATTTGCAACGGGGCAACTCGAGTTGCCCGCATTCGCTGATCATGAAGTTACGTGTGTCCCGAAATATGTTGTGGCATAAAGTAATTAAACAATGCCTATGCTGCGATGATGGGCCGCAACCAGGTGGGGTTGAGCCTTTTTGACGGCTTTGTGGATGTGGTTTGTGGCGGGAATGTCGGCTTGTGTGACGTGGTCCGAACTATTCGACTGTATATTCATCGAATGATATTAGTATCCTAATCGATATACGAATATCCCCTATTTTGTTGATTAAGCAACCGTTGTGTTCGCGGGTGTTTGTAGAGCGATCAATATACATTGTTCGAATATGTTTGCCGCTGCTTGCCCGGCCTGGTTTGCTCAAGTTATTGAACGTAAACTCCGATCCGGAGGTGGGTGAAAATGGCCGCCGAAGTGGGACCTTCAGGTCCGGAGGGTTCAGGCTTCCCCGACCCGAAGCTCTCGCCCCGGGAGCGGGAGGTGCTCCGGGTGTGGCTTCAGTCTGGTTCGAAGTCGTCCGCAGCCAAAACGCTGTTTATGACCACTGGCACGGTGAGCACACACCTGACCCGGGTTCGTCTCAAGTACAAGCGAGTGAGCCGCAACGCGTCATCGAAGGAGGCGTTGCTGGCTCAGGCGCTTCGGGACGGAATCGTCACGCTCGACGAGATCTGAGCATGAAGTCCTAAATGAGCCCCTCGCGCATCGCATACGCAACGGCGTGCGATCGGTTGCGGAGTTGGAGACGGGTCGTGACGTCGTGGAGGACGTTCTTAACTGTGCGTTGGCTGTAGCTGAGCTCGGCCGCGATCTCGGAGGTGTCGTGCCCTTCGGCGACCAGTCGCAGCACCTTCACCTCGCGATCGGTGAGACCCGTGAAGCTGAGTCCGCGCGGCGTGAGGACTTGCCTCTGCAGGCGTCCGACCTGGTTCAGAAGTGTGCCCAAAAGGTCCGCCGGAATGACACCTTCACCGCGGTTGAGGCGCAGGATCGCGCGCGTCAGTGCGTCCGAGGTAGCTTCGTTGCGTCGCAAGACGCCGTTCACGCCGTCTTCGGCCGCGGAGATCAAGGCGGTCTCCTCGACATGCCGGAGAACGAGTAGTTTTCGGGAGCGCGAATTCCGTGCGAGGTCGGTCAAAACCTGCTTGACCTCGGCGTCCAAAACGTCTGCGACCAGCACTGACACGTTGGCGGCGTAACGCTGGGAGGTTTTGAGGATGGCAAGTTCCGCGCGCATCCGCAGCTGACTCTCAACGCCGGCGCGAAGGATCGGATCGGTCGAATACACGAAGGTGTTGACGCGTGCCTCCATGATCAGCTGCCTCCAGTGAAACGGTGCCTCTTCGGTTGCCCTTGAGTGTCAGTTCAAGTGCTCAACAAGTGCTCAACACAATGTCCTTCGGGGCGGGACTTCTCTGAGTACCGTGGGGTTCAGTCGATCTAGACAGATCGGTCATTGGCGATCATGACAGCGGCGTCATCTCATCTCACCGACGAGGAATGCCGTGCAGCCATTGGTCCTTCGCGAGAAGCTCCGCCCTCCCGACCCCATCGGCCTCGTCCGGCCACGTTTGGAGAACCAACTCTCGTTCGACTCCGCGGGCACGGTAGGGCTCGTCGTGGCGCCGGCCGGCTCCGGTAAGACGACGCTTCTCGCACAAATCGCAGCACACGCATCGCGGGAGCTCGGTTGGTATCGAGCGACTCCGGACGACGACACCGAAGCTGCGCTCGTCGCGAACCTCGCGCGGGCGGTTCCGGGATTCGCCGCGCCGGATTGCCCGCTTACCATGTCGGCTTTCCTCGCGGGGCTCGAGGATGCCGGCGGCGTCGAAGGACTGCTGATCTGCGACGATCTGCACGAAATCGCGGGTACTCCGGCCGAGCGCGCGCTCGAACGCTTCGTCGACCTCCGCCCGCGTGGTCTACGTCTGCTGTTCGGGAGTCGACGTGGTTCCTCGATCAATATGCCTCGGTTACGCGGATCGGGAGTGGCTGCAGAGGTCGATGGCTCGGCCCTTCGGTTCCGCCCGTGGGAGGTCGAGGAACTCTTCGAAAGGATCTATCGGGAGCCTCTGCGACCAGATGCTGCAGCACTGCTCACGCGCCGCATCGGGGGATGGGCGGCCGGACTCCAACTGTTCCACCTCGCCACCACCGGTAGAAGTACCGCCGCACGACATCAGGCTGTACTCGAACTCGGAGCCAGCTCACGACTGGTCCGCTCGTATCTGACGCGCCATGTTCTCGCCGATCTTCCCGACGAACATAGGCGCTTCTTATTGCGTACCTGCACCGTCGATCGCCTCACCGCGGATCTGTCCGACGAACTCCTCGACACGACCGGTAGTGCGCAGATCCTGTCTGAACTCGAACTTCGGCAACTCTTCGTGTCGACCGACGACGGCGTCGAATACCGGTATCACGAGGTCTTGCGGTCGCACCTCGAACAGGTCATCGTCGAGGAACTCGGTCACGCGGGCTCGCGGGCGTGGTACGTCCGGAGCGGCGAGGTTCTCTTGAGTCACGGTCGGATGCGCTCGGCCGCAAAAGCGTTCGCCAAGGCGGAGAACTGGGAGCGGGTCTCGCAGATTGTCCGCGAGCATTCGGTCGAAATCGGGGACGTGGTCGACGACCATGGCGGGATCTCTCCACCGAACAGTTGGCGGCGAGATCCGTGGCTCGCGCTCGCGATCGCTCGCCGACACGCTCGGCACGGCCAGCTTGCCGACGCGGTGCACGCCTACCAACTCGCGCACGACATGCACGATGAGCCGACCTATCGGCGGCAATGTCGTGCCGAATCGGATGCTGTGGTGGGATGGCTGCCCCACGCGCCGGCGATCTCGCAGCCACAGTCGGCACCGGGGCATTGGAGTGCTCGGGTTCGGGCTGCACTGTCTGGCCCCGTTCCACTGGTTGTCACCGGCCACATCGGAAATGACGCTCATCAGACGGTCAACGGTCTTCTGGCGTTGGTGGCCGGTGAACTTGGCCAAGTGGGGCAGTCGCTGGGAAGAATCCGATCGGGCCGCACAGTTACACCGCTGCTATCCGCACTCTCGGGAGTCGGGCTGGCGATCGCGGATGTGGCGAACTCTGCGGGCGAGGACGCGGCCGGCGTGCTCGGCGAACTCATTGTGGTAGCCGAAAGCGATGGATTTCCCTGGATCGCTCGAATAGCGCACGCCCTGCAGGAAGTCGTTCTTGTGGTCAGTCAGCAGGCAGTGTGGCGTCTTTCCATCTGCACGCAGATGAAGGACGACTCCGATCTGCGCGGCGATCGTTGGGGGTCGGCACTTCTGACACTGATGATCGGCGCTGCTCGGCTGCTGAACGGTGACCCGGCCGCCGCCGCCATCGACCTCAATGAGGCCCGCAAGCGGTTCCTCGAACTCGAAGCGCCCGTACTCGCTCTGTGGTGCCAGATTCTGGACCTTTACGCGGGCGGCGGGACTGTCGCCGTCGCCGCTGAACTCGCTGCGAGAGCTGATGAATTCCACCTGCGTGGCGCGCGGGCGCTCGCGCTCGGTGCCATTGAGTCGCGTGCCGAGGAGGCGGACTCGGTGGCACGTTCGTGCGGATTCCCCTTGGCTGCGTTCCGGGCAATCCAAACGCCCGCGCACGTCGATGCGATTCAGTCGGGTGGCGTCTTCTGTTTCGGCGGCCTGCGGATCGAGACGGCGGGCGCCTCTCTCGACGCCGGCGCTTTGCGTCCGCAGGCGCGGTCCCTGCTGGGGATTCTCGCGCTCAACGCGGGAAGGCCGTGTCGGCACGAGTTCCTCGAGGATGCGATCTGGCCCGACGTGGGGCACAAGGTGGCCAGCCACCGTCTGCAGGTGGCGGTGTCGAGCATTCGTGCGTTGCTGGCCGGGACGAACTATGCGGTGGAGCGAGCCGGCGACGCTTATCGATTACAGCTGCCGGACCATTGCTCGTCGGACGTCCGCACCTTCGAGGACAACGTCAACCGGGCGCATCGTTCGGTCGAACCCGGCGATCGGATCCGGTTTCGCGCCCGCGCCCTCGACGTCTATCGGGGCGAGTTGCTGCCTAGCGAGGGTCGGGTGGAGTTTATTGCCGCGGAACGGGAGCGACTTCGGACCGTGGCCGCCGGTACCGCACTGGACCAGGCTGCTGAACTGTGGCGCGCCGGTCAGCTCGCGCAGGCTCGGCAAGCCGCCGAATTGTCGCTCCGGTTGGAGCCATATCAAGACCGGCCCTGGGAGCTGCTCGCCCGCATTCACTCCGCGCTCGGCGATGACACTGCCGCCGAACGTGCGCGCCGAGACCGGGCGCGGGTCCGCGCGGCGATGGGCGTCAACTGAATCGTTTGGAGTCGCGTACGCGGGACCGTACGCGGACGGATACAGTCGGCCATATGCAGCGGATTATCGGCATCGAAGTCGAGTACGGGATTTCCTCGCCCAGCGACCCGACCGCGAACCCGATCCTCACCTCGACTCAGGCCGTTCTCGCCTACGCGGCCGCGGAGGGGATTCCCCGCGCGAAGCGGACGCGTTGGGATTACGAGGTCGAGTCGCCGCTGCGGGACGCCCGTGGTTTCGATCTGAGCCGCCACGGTGGACCGGCGCCGATCATCGACGCCGATGAGGTCGGCGCAGCGAACATGATCCTCACGAACGGTGCCCGGCTGTACGTCGACCACGCGCATCCGGAGTACTCCGCGCCGGAGGTGACCGATCCGCTCGACGCCGTGATCTGGGACAAGGCCGGTGAGCGAGTCATGGAGGCCGCCGCGCGGCACGCGTCGAGCGTCCCCGGATCGCCGCGACTCCAGCTCTACAAGAACAACGTCGATGGCAAGGGTGCGTCGTACGGGACGCACGAGAACTACCTGATGTCCCGAGACACGCCGTTCAACCAGATCATCGCTGGTCTGACGCCATTTTTCGTGTCTCGCCAGGTGTTCACCGGTTCCGGACGAGTCGGGATCGGGCAGCACGGTGACGAGGCCGGTTTCCAGATCAGTCAGCGTGCCGACTACATCGAAGTCGAGGTCGGGCTCGAGACCACCCTCAAGCGCGGCATCATCAACACGCGCGACGAACCCCACGCGGACGCCGACAAGTACCGCCGCCTGCACGTCATCATCGGGGACGCGAACCTCGCCGAGATGTCGACCTACCTCAAGGTGGGAACGACGGCGCTGGTACTCGATCTCGTCGAAGCGGGAGTCGACTTCAGCGACCTGCAGTTGGCCCGACCAGTGACGGCCGTGCACACCATCAGCCACGACCCGACCCTGCGGGCGACGGCGGCGCTCGCGGACGGACGCGAGATGACCGGCCTGGCGTTGCAGCGTGCGTACCTCGACCGAGTCAGCGCGTTCATGGACCGCCAGGGCCGCAACACCGACCGCGTCCGCGACATCATCGACAACTGGGCAATGGTGCTCGACCTGCTCGAACGTGACCCGATGGAATGCGCGGAACTGCTCGACTGGCCGGCGAAGCTGCGGATTCTCGAGGGCATGCGCAGTCGTGAGGGCCTGAGCTGGGCTGCACCGAAATTGCACCTCGTCGACCTGCAGTACTCGGACGTTCGCCTCGACAAGGGACTGTACAACCGCCTCGTTGCGCGCGGCTCGATGAAGCGTCTGGTGTCCGAGCAACAGGTGCTCGCCGCGATGCGCAACCCACCCACGGACACCCGGGCGTACTTCCGGGGTGAGTGCCTCCGCCGGTTCGGTGCGGACATCGCAGCGGCCAGTTGGGACTCGGTGATCTTCGACCTTGGCGGCGACGCGCTGGTCCGGATTCCGACTCTCGAACCGCTGCGGGGCAGCCGTGCACACGTCGGAAATCTGCTGGACGCAGTCAGTTCGGCGCGCGAACTCGTCGATCAGCTGACGACGTAGAAGATCAAATCCGGGACGTAAAACGCGTCTCGACCGGCAACGACGGCCTTCCGTCGGTACGGTGGAGTTCTAGGTAGAAGCGTAGGGGGTTGCCATGGCGCAGGAGCAGACCAAGCGGGTCGGCGGCGGCGACGAGGATGATGACGTCCCCGGTGAGACAGGCGCTGGCCAAGAGCGTCGCGAAAAGCTCGCCGCAGACACTGACGACCTGCTCGACGAGATCGACGACGTGCTCGAGGAGAACGCCGAAGACTTCGTCCGCGCTTACGTGCAAAAGGGCGGCCAGTGACCGAAGCGCGGGGAGGCTTTCTCCACTACGGTTCTCATCTTTCTTCGTTCAGTGAAATTCTCGAGACTCACGCACCGGACATGCTGCCGGGGCGTCGGGTGACGGGTCCCGCTGGCGATATCGCGCCCCACGGCACCACGATCGTCGCCGTGACCTTCTCCGGGGGTGTGATTCTCGCGGGTGACCGCCGCGCGACGATGGGCAATCTCATCGCCAGCCGCGATGTCCAGAAGGTCTACATCACGGACGACTACTCGGCTGCTGGTATCGCCGGCACCGCTGGCATCGCGATCGAACTCGTGCGTCTGTTCGCGGTCGAACTCGAGCATTACGAGAAGATCGAAGGCATTCCGCTGACCTTCGACGGCAAGGCCAACCGGCTGTCGACCATGGTTCGAAACAATCTGCCGGCCGCGATGCAGGGGCTCGTGGCGATTCCGCTGCTCGTGGGCTACGACCTCGATGAGGCGGATACCGCCAAGGCTGGGCGGATCGTGTCGTTCGACGCCGTCGGCGGCCGCAGCGAGGAACGCGACGGCTACCACGCGATCGGTTCCGGTTCGCTTTTCGCGAAGTCGTCGTTGAAGAAGCTCTACCGCTCGGGCCTCACGGCCGACGAAGCCCTGGCCATCGCGATCGAGGCGTTGTGGGATGCCGCCGACGACGATTCGGCCACTGGTGGCCCGGATCTGGCGCGCCGCATCTACCCGACCGCCGTGATCATCGACGTCAACGGTGCACTCGAGGTGGACCGGTCGAAGACTGAGCAAATGGCCCGGTTAGTGATCACTGCCCGGACGCAGACTGAGGGAGACGCGCGATGACCCTTCCTTACTATGCGTCTGCCGAGCAGATCATGCGCGATCGCTCGGAGCTCGCGCGCAAGGGTATTGCCCGCGGCCGCAGCGTCGTTGTGCTGACCTACGACTCGGGCGTGCTGTTCGTCGCGGAGAACCCGTCGACGGCGCTGCACAAGGTGAGCGAACTCTACGACCGCGTCGGCTTTGCCGCCGTCGGCAAGTACAACGAGTTCGAGAACCTTCGCCGCGGTGGCATCATGCAGGCTGACCTGCGCGGATACTCCTACGACCGCCGTGACGTGACGGGTCGTTCGCTCGCCAACGCCTATGCGCAGACGCTCGGCTCGATCTTCACCGATCAGCTCAAGCCGTACGAGGTCGAGATCTGTGTGGCCGAGGTCGGCCGTCCGGACTCGCCGAAGCAGCCGGTGATGTACCGCATCACCTACGACGGATCGATCGTCGATGAGCGGGAGTTCATCGTCATGGGCGGCACAACCGAACCGATCATCACGGTGCTCAAGTCGTCGTACGAATCCGGCATGGACATCAAGGCTGCGTTCAACGTCGCGGTGGCGGCGCTGCGGCGTCCGCCCGTCGAGGGGCAGCCCGCCGCTCCGGCATCGCCGCTCGAAGTTGCTGTGCTGGACCAGAATCGACCGCGTCGCGCGTTCAAGCGGATTACCGGACCGGCGCTCGAAGAGCTTTCGGCGAAGTAGTTGAAGCGGGCCCTCGCGGTCGTGGCGGCCGCGTTGATCGAATTGACGGCTGCATGTTCGCACCAGGCGGCGACCGTCGACGACGTGGCTCCGGCCGTTTCCTGCGATTCGCCGGCAGCCCACTGCAGCACGCAGCAACGCATCAACGCTGTCGAGGACTACCTGAAGACTCGACCGGGTCGTGTCGGTTTCGTCCTTCGTGACCGCACGACGGGCTACATCTATCGCAGCCCTGCCGCCGATCAGCTGGTCTGGACTGCGTCCACGATCAAGCTCGCCATGGCGGCCGACCTCTTGACCAAGGACCGCGCGGGCACGATCAAGCTGACGGCGTCAGATCGGGACCTGATCCAGAAAATGCTGCATTCCTCCGACGACGATGCGGCCGACGCCTTGTGGGAGAAGTACGCAGGCAAGGACAAGCAGCAGTTCAACCGCGACTTCGTCGCCTTTGGCATGACCGGTCTCGAACCCGAGGTTTCGTTCAGTAGCGGCAAGCCCTACTGGGGATTCCAGAAGTGCACTCCGGACGACCTCGACCACCTCATGCAGTACGTGTTGACGCAGCTCGACCCGACCGATCGCGCCTACATCGTCGATCAGATGCAGAATGTCGCACCGGACCAGCAGTGGGGTGTCTGGGCGGCGGGCCCGGATCAGCATCCCGGCAACAAGGACGGTTGGTCCGAGGAGGAGGGCGGCTGGGTGATCAACTCTGTCGGCTTCTCGGGAGCCGATCAGAGGTACACGCTCGCAATCATGAATGCCCTGCAAGGCGAGGGCGGTTACGACGAGGGCGTCGCCACCATCTCCCATGCGGCGAAATTGCTACTCGCCGGATTGTGACGCGAGGAGAGGCGCACCCACATCACAGTGTGAACAGTGCGCGACCTCCGCAGCTTTGGCCGATTTCTCCGGCTTTTCGATGAGTGTCGCTGCGAGCGCACCCGCAGCGAGGAGTCCGGCGCAGATCCACATGGCGGTCGTGAAACCCGCGTCGAACTTGTCCGCGTCGGAGAGACCGGCGCCCCGGAGCCCGACGACCGCTGGAAGCGCGGCGACGGCGATCAACCCCGAGGTTCGAGCGACGGCGTTGTTGACGCCCGATGCGATTCCGGCGTCGTCGGTGCTGACCGAGCCCAGAACCGTGCTGGTCAGGGGCGCTACGAGGACCGAGAGTCCGATACCGAACACGATGACGCCAGGGAGAACATCCAGGAGATAGTTCGCGTGCGGGCCGGTTCGGAGAAGAAGAAGCAGGCCCGCGGCGGCGATCAGCGGACCGAACACCATCGGGATCCGCGCGCCGTGATTCTGTGCCCAATCACCGGTTTTCGACGACAGCGCCAACATCAGGATGGTGATGGGCAAGGCCGCTGCGCCCGCGGCGAGCGGCGAGTAGCCGGCGACGACCTGAAGTTCGAGACTGAGCATGAAGAACACGCCACTGAGCGCGATGTACACGACGAACGTGACGGCGTTGGTGACTGAGAACAGTCTGGAGGCGAAGAGCCGCGGCGGAACGAGCGGCTCCGGGCTCCGCATTTCGACCAGCACGAACGCAACGATCAGTGCGATGCCTGCCGCGGTCACCCATGTCGAGGCGCGGATGAGCCCGAACGTCAGCGTGCCGAGGCCAATCGCGATGATCGCCGCTCCCGGGATGTCCAAACGGGTGACTCGCACCGCCGACCGACTCTCCGGAACGCTCGCGAGAGTGATCGCGACGACCAGAGCGGCGACCGGGATATTGAGGAGAAATACTGCGCGCCAACTGACGGCGTCGACGAGCCAGCCGCCGAGCAGGGGTCCCACGGCAGCGGCGATACCGCCGAATCCGGACCACGCGCCGACCGCAGCCCCACGGTCGCGCGGATCGATCGCCGCCGAGAGCAACGCGAGGCTGCCGGGCGTGAGCAGCGCGCCGGCGACCCCTTGCACGAGACGTGCTGCGACCAGCGTGGTGAGGTTCGGCGCGAATCCGCACGCCGCGGAGCTGATCGCGAAGGCAACGGTGCCGATGAGGAAGACCTCGCGTCGTCCATAGCGATCGCCCAGTGCACCGCCGAGCAGGATGAATGCCGCCAACGTGAGCGTGTATCCCGTGACGATCCACTGCAGGCCGTCGATACCCGCGTCGAAATCGCGGCCTATCTGCGGTAGCGCGACATTGACGACGGTGGCATCGAGCATGGCGATCGACGAGCCGAGAACCGTCGCGACCACGATCCAGCGGCCTCGCGGTGACGCTACGCGGATGGTTTCGGCGACCATGCTTTCGACGCTACGCGTCAGTGACTTTCCGAAGTCGAGTTCACGACTTAGTGCCCTTGGGACGGATGCCGCGCGCGACGAGTCTGGGTCTCACAGACTTCGACTGATGAGGTGGCACACCATGATGTGGGGATACGGAATGGGCTGGGGCAGCTGGCTCGGGATGACCGTGATGATGATCGTCTTCTACGGGGTCATCATTTTCGGGATCATCGCGGCCGTTCGAGCGTTCAGCGGAACGCGGCACAGCACCGCTGGCGGGCACGGCGTTTCCTCTGCGGAGCAGATTCTGGCGGCACGGTTCGCGAAAGGTGAACTGACCGAGGATGAGTACCGCCAGCGCCTGGCCACGATGCGTGAGATCCACGGCAGCTGGTGAGTGGCGATGCCCGTCAAGACTTCGCGCACTGTGCTCCTCGGATCCGCGGCCGCGGTCGCTTTGGGGGTTGCGACCACGGCTGGAATGGCTTTCACCGGCCCCAGCTTCGACCTGCCATGGGCGTCGGGAACATCATGTTCGATTCCTGACCTTCACGGCGCCGTCGTCGACGTGACCGTCACGGACATGGGCTCGATGATGGGTGGCCGAGGCTCGATGATGGGCGGCTACGGAAACAGTCGCTTCCAAGGGCCGATGGCGATCTACACCAGCCAGCGTTCCGTGCCGGCTGGCCAGGTCAGCCTGCGGGTTCGAAACAACGGCAGATTTCTCCATGAGGTGATCGTGATGCCGTTGGCGGGCGATGCCAGAGTCGGACAGCGCGCGATCGGAGCGACCGGCGAGGTCGATGAGACCGGAAGCCTCGGCGAAGCATCGAACACATGCGGCTCTGGAGAGGGAGACGGCATCGCTCCCGGCGCATCGGGTTGGGTGACACTGAATCTTCCCGCGGGTAGGTACGAGCTGTTGTGCAACATCGAGGGGCATTATGGGTCCGGAACGTTCACTGAGCTCGATGTGACCTAGCCCGGCAGCAGATACCCGGGTAGGGTATGTCTCGAGAAGATGGGTCCGCCTGGGAGGAACGTTGTCGACGCAGGTCACGAGTACACGGCCGTCGTTCCGTGGCGTGATCGCGGCGCTCGTGCTCGTGGGACTGTTCGCGATGCACGGACTGACTCATGCCGGTGCGTGCGCGGACTTCGACGGTTCCTCGTCGGCGGTCGACCACCATCATGCTGCGGAGGTCACCTCCATGGTGGCAGCCTCTGACCTGCTTCAGATGGGGCCGGTGCTTACGGTTTCGCTGTTGCACTGCGCGCACGCAAGCGAGTGTGTTGCGACGATTCCCCGCGGTCCGGTCACTTCACTGATCCTGGCGTTGGTGTCCTTCGCGTCGCTGTCCGTAGTGGCGCTTCTGGGACTTGCCGCGGTCCGCCGCAGTTCGGATTGGCTCCGCGGACCACCCGTCACGGGTGTGCGATTACTTCAACTGGTGTGTGTGTCGAGGACGTGAGGAGCCTCTGCGCGGGTGCGTGATTCCGGGCGGGATCGTGCGCTCCGCGCTGCGGACTCACGATTCCTTCCCGGACGCGGCTGATGGTGCGCGTCCGCCCACAGAAAGCACACTCTTGATGAACGCGTCACTTTCGACCTTCAAACTCGTCGCGGCAGCACTCGCGTCGGCGTCGCTGCTGACCCTCTCCGCGTGCGGCAACAGCGAACCGACCACCTCGATGCCGGGCATGAACATGACGACCACCATGCCGGGTGCGCATGACATGGCGACCGGTGACGGCTTGTCCGACACCGAGTACGGCCTCACGTTCAAACCCGGAGACGTGGTCCTGACCAGCGGTAAGCCGCAGACCTGGACCTTCCAGGTCATCGGTCCCGACGGCAAACCGGTCACCCGATTCACTCCGGAGCAGACGAAGCTCATGCATTTCTACGCGGTCCGCGACGACTTGACCGGCTATCAACACCTTCATCCCACCAGGGCAGCCGATGGCACCTGGACGGTGGATCTCGCGTCACTCGACCCCGGCAACCACCGCTTCTACATCCAGTTCACCGCCGACGGAACGGACGGCAGACCAGTCACGCCGATCCTGTCCGTGCCGGTGACGGTGCCGGGCGACTACGTCCACGCACCACTGCCCGCAGCGTCGCCGAGCACGGTCGCCGACGGCTACACCGTCACTCTCGACACCGGTTCGGGGATGATGGCCGGCCACGGGATGCCATTGACCGTGACGATCACGAAGGACGGCCAGCCGGTCAGCAACCTGCAGCCTTACCTCGAGAGCTACGCGCACCTCACGGCAATCCACGAGCGGGACCTGGCAATCGCCCACTTGCACCCAGAGAACCCGGTGACAGGCAACAGCGGCGGACCGGAACTCGACTTCGCGGCCAACTTCCCGAAGGCGGGCAACTGGAGGTTGTTCATTCAATTCCAGGTTGATGGCGTCCTGCACACCGCCGCGATCACGATGACGGTGTAAGGCCATGGACCACCACAGCCAGGGTCTTGCCACCGTCGTTCTCGACGTCAGTGGAGTGCACTGGGCAAGTCAACAAGCCACCACCAAAGCCGTTCTCGGACAACGCCCCGGCGTTGTCGACGTCTCGCCCAACCCGGTCGCTCAGTCCGCGACCGTCACGTACGACCCACAGCGCACGTCGGTCTCGGACTTGTCGAACTGGGTGCGCGAGTGCGGATTGCACTGTGCGGGGGAGTCGGTGCCCGCTCACCTGTGCGTCCCGATGGACGACCACGCGGCGATGGATCATGCCGCGATGGGGCACGGCGGCCACGGCGGGATGTCGATGGCGGCGATGGTCGCGGACATGCGGAACAGGTTCCTCGTAGCCGCGGTGTTCTCGATTCCGATCATGCTGTGGTCGCCGATGGGGGCCGAGATGATCGGCCGGGACCTGCCCACCCCGTTCGGTGTGCGTACAGACGTGTTCACGCTTCTGCTGAGTCTGCCGGTGATCTTCTACTCGAGCTGGATCTTCTTCGACGGTGCGTTCCGGGCGCTGCGTCGCAGAACTCTCGACATGATGGTTCTCGTGGCCGTCGCGATCGGCACCGGCTGGGGATATTCGCTGATCATCACGCTCACCGGCGGCGGCGACGTGTTCTACGAAGCCGCGACGATGCTCGCCTCGTTCGTGCTGCTCGGGCACTGGTTCGAGATGCGGGCGAGGGGCGGTGCGAACGACGCGATACGTGCCCTGCTCAACCTCGCGCCGCCTAAGGCCACCGTGGTGCGCGATGGTGCCGAGGTCGAGGTGCCGACCTCCGGAGTGCTGGTCGACGACCTGCTTGTCGTCCGGCCGGGTGCGAAGATCGCCGTCGACGGCCGGGTCGAGGAGGGCGCCGGTGAGGTCGACGAGTCGATGGTCACCGGGGAAAGCCTGCCGGTGCACAAGGAGCCCGGTGCCGAGGTCATCGGCGCGACGATCAACCTCAACGGGTCGTTGCGGGTGCGTGCCACGAAGGTCGGTTCGGACACTGCGCTCGCACAGATCGTCAAACTCGTCCAGGAAGCCCAGAACTCGAAGGCCCCAGGTCAGCGACTCGCCGATCGCGCAGCATTCTGGCTCGTCTTGGTGGCACTCGTCGGCGGTGGGCTCACCCTGGCCGCGTGGTTGCTGTTCTCCGACCGGCCGTTCTCCTCGGCGATCCTGTTCGCGATCACCGTCGTGGTCATCACCTGCCCGGATGCGTTGGGACTCGCGACTCCGACGGCGATCATGGTCGGGTCCGGACTCGGTGCCAAACGCGGTGTCCTGTTCAAATCCGCGGTGGCGATCGAGATGTCTGCGCGGATCGACACCGTGGTTTTCGACAAGACCGGCACGCTCACCAAGGGTGAACCGGAGGTCACCGAGATCGTCACGGTGCCGGCGTTTCCCGAGTCCGAATTGCTGAAGTTGGTCGCCGCAGTGGAACGAGAGTCCGAGCATCCGCTCGCCAAGGCGATCATTCGGCGGGCATCCGACGTCGAGGTCGTCCCGGCGGTCGACTTCGAGAACGTTTCCGGAGAGGGTGCGATCGCCAGCGTTGGTGGACGCCGCGTGGCAGTGGGAAACCGGCGGCTGCTCGAGCGAAAGGGGATCGCACTCGGGGAATTGGCGACCGCTCGCGAACGACTCGCCGCGACTGGACACACGGCTATCTTCGCCGCGGTCGACGGAACTGTCGTCGGAGTCATCGCGATCGCTGATGCACCGCGTCCGACGTCCGAAGCGGCCGTTACCGCGTTGCACGAGATGGGCGTCGAGGTCGTGGTGCTGACCGGCGACAATCGCGCCACCGGTGAGCGGATCGCCGCTGGTCTGGGCATCGACACCGTGATCGCCGATGTTCTTCCTGGGGACAAGGCGGCCAAAATCGCCGAGCTTCAAGGAGCGGGTCGCACGGTCGCCATGGTCGGGGACGGCGTGAACGATGCGCCCGCTCTCGCCCAGGCCGATCTCGGTATCGCCATCGGCGCGGGCACGGACGTGGCAATCGAAACTGCGGACATCGTGCTCATGCGTTCGGACCCGCTGGACGTGCCGACCGCACTGCGCATCGGTCGCGGAACTCTCCGCAAGATGCACCAGAATCTCGCGTGGGCAGTCGGCTACAACACGATCGCGCTGCCCATCGCGGCCGGCGTCTTCGCGCCGTCGTTCGGGTTGACGCTCCGTCCGGAGGTGGCGGCGATGTCGATGTCGGGGTCGAGCCTGATCGTCGCGGTGAATGCGTTGTCGCTCAAGAGGCTGAAACTGCCCCGTTAGCAACGGGAATCTCCTCACCGTGATGCCCCGGCACGGCGCCCTATACCGCTGTACTGTCGATATTGTGCAGAGACGGATCATGGGTATTGAGACTGAATTCGGTGTCACCTGCACCTTCCACGGACATCGACGTCTCAGCCCAGATGAGGTGGCGCGGTATCTCTTTCGCCGCGTCGTGTCGTGGGGGCGCTCGTCGAATGTGTTCCTCCGCAACGGTGCTCGGCTGTACTTGGACGTCGGTTCGCACCCCGAATACGCGACCGCGGAATGCGACAGCCTCGCCCAACTGGTAACGCACGACCGCGCCGGTGAGCGGGTCCTCGAAGACCTCTTGATCGACGCGGAGAACCGGCTGGCCGAAGAGGGGATCGGCGGCCAGATCTACCTCTTCAAGAACAACACCGACTCCGCCGGCAACTCGTACGGCTGCCACGAGAACTACCTCGTGGTGCGCCAGGGCGAGTTCACGCGGATCTCGGACGTGCTGCTTCCGTTCCTCGTCACGCGTCAGCTGATCTGCGGAGCGGGCAAGATTCTGCAAACTCCGAAGTCGGCCACGTTCTGTTTGTCGCAGCGCGCCGAGCACATCTGGGAGGGTGTCTCCTCCGCGACGACCCGCTCGCGCCCGATCATCAACACCCGCGATGAGCCGCATGCCGACGCCGAGAAGTACCGCCGACTGCATGTGATCGTCGGCGACTCGAACATGTCGGAAACGACCACGATGCTCAAGGTCGGTACGGCGGCGCTGGTGCTCGAGATGATCGAGGAAGGGGTCTCCTTCCGCGACTTCGCACTCGACAATCCGATCCGCGCGATCCGCGAGGTCAGCCACGACATGACCGGTCGAAAGCCCGTACGTCTCGCCGGTGGGCGTCAGGCCAGCGCGCTCGACATCCAGCGTGAGTACCACGCCCGCGCGATCGAACACCTCAAGAACCGTCCGCACGACGAAGCCGTCAACCAGGTCGTCGACCTGTGGGGACGCATGCTCGACGCGGTCGAGGCGCAGGATTTCGCGAAGGTGGACACCGAGATCGACTGGGTCATCAAGCGCAAGTTGTTCCAGCGCTACCAGGACAAGTACGACCTCGATCTCTCCGACCCGAAGATCGCACAGTTGGACCTCGCGTACCACGACATCAAACGCGGCCGCGGCGTGTTCGACCTCCTGCAGCGCAAGGGGCTGGCGAAGCGGGTGACCGAGGACGAGGCCGTCGACGAGGCGGTCAACACGCCACCGCAGACGACGCGCGCGAAGCTTCGCGGCGAGTTCATCGCTGCGGCTCAGGCTGCGAACCGTGATTTCACCGTCGACTGGGTGCACCTCAAGCTCAACGACCAGGCTCAGCGGACCGTGCTGTGCAAGGACCCGTTCCGGTCAGTCGATGAGCGAGTCGAACGTTTGATCGCATCGATGTAGCGTGCCTTCGTCACGTGCAGCGATGACACCTTCTAACCTGTGTGAGTGGCGACACAGAAGCACGCGCGGTTGATCAACCTCTACATCGCTCTGCTGTACACGAACACGTATCTGTCGGCGGAGAGCATCAAGAAGACGGTCGACGGCTATGACGAGACCACCTCGGATGAGGCATTCAAGCGGATGTTCGAGCGCGACAAGGCCGACCTTCGCGACATGGGCATTCCCATCGAGGTCGACAAGTCCATGTGGGACCTCACCGAGGGCTACAAGATCCGCCGCCGTCAGGCCGAACTCGCGCCGATCACGCTGACCTCTGAAGAGGCTGCCGCGGTCAACGTTGCCTCGCAACTGTGGGGTTCGCGCGAGCTGTCGACTGCGGTACAGGGTGCTGTGCTGAAGCTGCGCGCTTCCGGAGTCGAGATCTCGGACGACGTGCCGACGATCGTGTCGCCGCTGCCGGCGCGGAACACCGGTTCCGAGCAGGTGATCCGCTTGCTGAAGTCGGCGGTCGAATCGGGACAGACCGTCGCGTTCGAACACCGGACCGCCGGCGGCACGACGGTCACCACCCGCACCGTCGACCCGTGGGGTCTCGTGTCGTATGACGGGCGGTGGTATTTCGTCGGCCACGACCACGCTCGCAACGATGTGCGGACATTCCGCGTCTCGCGGATGGGTGACGACGTTCGAACCACGGGCACGGCAGAGGTGCCTATTCCGGCGGATACCGACGTTCGGCAGATCGTCCGCGACGCCGTCATGGGCGAAACCGTCGGAATGGCGCGCGTGTGGGTTGCCGAGGGTCGCGGCCGGGACATCCGGCTCATCGGCACGGTCACCGAGTCCCGCGAACTCGCGGGGCGGCCCGGCGACGTGATCGACCTTGAACTTCGCGGATCGGACTGGCTGGCGCGTTTACTCGCCGGGCTGGGTCCGGATGCGGTTGTGCTGGAACCGGAGTCGCTCCGGACGGAGATCATCGCTCGACTTCGCGGGGTGGCGGGGGCGAGCGAGGCAGCGGGGGTTACTCAGTGAGCTTGAACAACGCCGACCTCCGTAGCCGCCGGCTGCTGAACATGGTGCCGTACTTCCTTGCCCACCAAGGGGTCTCGAAGGACAAGGCGGCTAAGGACCTCGGCGTCACGATCAAGCAGCTCGAGAGCGACCTCAATCTCCTCTGGTACTGCAAGCTGCCGGGCCGCGAGGGTCTCGAGATCGACATCGTCTTCGACCGGGACACCGTGTCGGTCTATCGGTCGGCCGGCCTCGAACGTCCGCTGCGGCTCACGGCGGAGGAAGCCGGCGCGCTGACCCTCGCCCTGCGTGCACTCTCGGACGTCAAGGGCGTCGTCGACACGACCGCGGTCGAGTCGGCGCTGGCGAAGATCGAGTCGGCCGCCGGGGTGTCGTCGAGGGCGGCGGCTGCGGAGCCGGTTGTCTCGGGGGACTCGCCCGCGGTCGCGAACGTTCGTGCTGGTCTGCGCGACCACCGGGCGCTGCGTCTGAAGTACTACTCGGCGAGCCGCGATGCCGTGACCGAGCGGACCGTCGACCCGATCCAGCCGCGCCTCATCGACGGCCAGGGCTACCTGCAGGCGTGGTGTCGTCAGGCCGAGGACGTGCGGTTGTTCCGCTTCGACCGGATCGAATCGGCCGAGGTGCTCGACGAGCCGTCGACGCCGAAACAGCGCCCCGCTGCCGACGAAGGCCTCGAACTGTTCCACGGAGACGCCGACCTCCCGAAGGCGACACTTCGGATCGCTGCTGGGTGTGCCTGGGTCGTCGACCAATATCCGATGGACGTCATCGCGCGCGATAATGAAGGCAACGTCACGGCGTCGATGAGCTATGGCACGACGGAGTGGATGGTTCGCCTCGTTTTGGGGTTCGGTGCTGATGTCACAGTGATCGAGCCCACGTCCCTGGCGCACGCGGTCCGCCAGCGCGCGGCAGCTGCACTGGAGGCTTACAGGTAACGGGCCGGTTGAGACCAGCTGAGGGAACACTTGCTCGGGTAGCATCGGTGGGGTTCGAGAGCGGAGGAAAGAAGACATGGGCAGTTTGAGTATTTGGCACTGGCTTATCGTGCTGCTCGTTGTGGTGATCCTGTTCGGCTCGAAGAAGCTGCCAGACGCAGCTCGAGGACTTGGCCGGTCGATGCGGATTCTCAAGAGCGAGATGAAGGAAATGAACTCCGAGGGTGGTGCACCGCAGGCGGCACCGCAGGCGGCACCGCAGGCACAGCTTCCGTCGCCCGCGCCGGCACCAAGCCCGGTTCAGCCGAAGCCGCAGCCGGAGCAGCAGTCGGGCTACACCGAACACTAGATCGGGTACAGAGCACACGAAGTGCGCATTCCACTACGCCGTCGGCGCCGAGAGGTCAACCCAGACGGCACGATGTCGCTGGTCGAGCACCTCCATGAGCTGCGGACCAGACTGTTGGTCTGTGTCGCGGCCATCGCCGTGACCACCGCCTTCGGCTTCTGGTGGTATTCGCATTCGTTCTTCGCGCTGGAAAGTCTCGGTGACCTGCTGCGCGAACCCTATTGCTCGCTGCCGGCGTCGTACCGCGCGGAGTTGTCGAACACCGGCCAATGCCGGCTTCTGGCGATTCAGCCGTTTGAGCAGTTCATGCTGCGGTTCAAGGTCGCCTTCACCGCGGGCGTCGTTCTCGCGAGCCCGATGTGGCTCTATCAGTTGTGGGCCTTCATCACTCCGGGTCTGTACAAGAAAGAACGTCGCTACGCGATGTTCTTCGTGTTCTTCGGCAGCATCCTGTTCATGACGGGCGCTGTACTCGCGTACGTCGTCGTCAGCAAGGCCCTGAGCTTCCTGCTCAGCATTGGTGACAACGTGCAGGTCACCGCGTTGTCCGGTGGTGAGTACTTCGGATTCCTCATCAACGTGCTGATCATCTTCGGCGTGAGTTTCGAGATTCCGCTGCTCATCGTCGCGCTCAATGTGGCCGGCATCCTCCCGTACGCGCGGCTCAAGGAATGGCGTCGCGGTCTGATCTTCGGCTTGTTCGTGTTCGCGGCGATCGCGACACCAGGCCAGGACCCGTTCTCGATGCTCGCCCTCGCGCTCGCGCTGACGGTCCTGTTCGAATTCGCCGTCCAGTTCGCCCGGGTGCACGACCGGATCAAAGCGCGCAACGCCGCCAAGGCCGAACTCGCGCTGACTGACGACCAGGCCTCGGCGATCGAAGGCCCGTCGCAGGTCGAGGCATCCGGGGTGGTCGAGCCGTCGAACCGAGCTTTGGACTACTCGGACGAGACCTTATGACGCTGTTGGAGGACTACCAGGCCAGCCTGAAATTTCCTCTCGACGGGTTCCAGAAAGATGCGTGCGCAGCGCTCGAGGCGGGCCACGGCGTTCTCGTCTGTGCTCCCACCGGTGCCGGTAAGACCGTTCCCGGTGAATTCGCGGTGTTTCTCGCCCTGCGCTCGGGCACGAAGTGCTTCTACACCACGCCCATCAAGGCGCTGAGCAATCAGAAGTACGCGGATTTCGTCGCGAGCTACGGCGTCGAGAACGTCGGCCTGCTGACCGGCGACCAGAGCATCAACCCCGAGGCGTCGGTCGTCGTCATGACGACCGAAGTCCTGCGCAACATGCTGTACGCGAACTCCGACACCCTGCGGAGCCTGAGCTACGTCGTGATGGACGAGGTCCACTACCTCGCGGACCGCTTCCGCGGCGCGGTGTGGGAAGAGGTCATCCTCCACCTGCCCGAGGACGTGCGCCTCGTCGGACTCTCGGCGACGGTGAGCAACGCCGAGGAGTTCGGCGCGTGGATCCAGACGGTCCGCGGCGACACGACGGTCGTCGTCGACGAGGTTCGCCCGGTCCCGCTGTTTCAACACGTTCTCGTCGGCAAGCGATTGTTCGATCTGTTCGATCAGAAGGCCGGCGGGAAGGTCGTCGTCGACGAGGACCTCGTGCGCTACTTGCGCCACCGTGAGCTGTCCGAGGCGAACGACCCGTGGGCGCGGCGACGCGGCGGGATGAGCCGGCCGGTGTCGCGGCCGGATGTCATCGCCAAGCTCGACGAGGAAGGTCTGCTTCCGGCAATCACGTTCATCTTCAGTCGTGCGGGCTGCGATGCGGCTGTCAAGCAGTGCCTGGGTTCGCGGCTGCGGGTCAATCCGGAGAGCGCGGCCGAGCGCATCGACGAGATCATCAACAAGCACACCGGCGAACTGCCGCGCGCGGACCTCGAGGTGCTCGGATTCTGGGATTGGCGCGAGGCGCTGCACCGCGGGTTCGCCGCCCACCACGCGGGCATGCTCCCGGCGTTCCGGCACACGGTCGAGGAACTCTTCGTCAATGGGCTGGTCCGGGCCGTGTTCGCGACCGAGACCCTAGCGCTCGGCATCAACATGCCCGCGCGCACGGTCGTTCTCGAAAAGCTCATCAAGTACAACGGTGAGGCGCACGTCGAACTGACGCCGGGGGAGTACACGCAGCTCACGGGTCGTGCTGGCCGCCGCGGTATCGACGTCGAAGGCCATGCCGTCGTCCTCTGGTACCCGGAACTGAATGCCTCCGGAGTGGCGGGCCTCGCGTCGACGCGCACGTACCCGCTGAAGAGCTCATTCACGCCGGGCTACAACATGTCGATCAACCTGATCGGGCATCTCGGCGCCGACATGTCGCGAAAACTGCTCGAGCGTTCGTTTGCCCAGTTCCAAGCCGATCGCTCGGTCGTGGGTCTGGTTCGGGGAATCGAGAAGAACGACTTCCAACTCGCGCGGCTGCGCACTCAGCTCGAGCGGCCGGACGGCGACTTCCTGGAATACGTCGGACTCCGCGAGCGCATCAAGAATCGGGAACGCGAGCTCAACCGGCAGAAGCGGGAGACCTCGCGCGACTCCGCTGAGCGGGACTTGTTCACGCTGCGGCGGGGTGACGTCATCTCGATTCCGCGCGGTCGCCGGGCGGGAATCGCCGTCGTGATCGAGCCGGCTCGCGACGAGCGCGACCCACGCCCGATCGTCGTGACCGACGGTGCCTGGGCTGGCCGCATCACGATCGGCGATGTGCCGAACGGGGCTCCGGTCCTGGGCACGATGCGGCTACCGCGGCATCTGGAACGCAACACGGGGCCGGCGCGTCGCGACATCGCCTCGGGCTTGCGCTCGACGGGCATCCGTCCGCCGAGGGGCAAGCCGAAGCGAGCGCCGGAGGACGACGATCGCGACCTGAATCTGCTGCGCCGCGCGCTCCGATCGCACCCCAGCCACCGGGCTCCGGATGTCGAGGCGATGTGCCGGATCGGCGAGCAGTACCACCGGATTCTGCGCGAGACCGACGCGATGCGGATGAAGGTCGCGTCCACCACGAACTCACTCGTCCGCACCTTCGACCGCATCGTCGGTCTGCTGTCCGATCGCGGCTACCTCGTCGATGGTGAGGCGACCGAAGCCGGACACCGGCTGGCGCGGTTGTACTCCGAATCCGACCTTCTGGTCGCCGAGTGTCTACGGCACGGAACCTGGACCGGTCTGAGCCCCGTCGAACTGGCGGCCGTCGTTTCGACGATGGTGTACGAGTCTCGGGGTGACAAGGCGTACGACAGCGCGGCGAGCCTGAACTCCCGGGTCCGGAACGCACTGACCGAGACCATGAACATCTGGGCCGGACTGCGTGACGACGAGGCCCGGCACAAGCTGTCGGGCACTCGCGAACCGGACATGGGCTTCGCGCATGCGGCGTTCACCTGGGCCAGCGGCGGCAGTCTTGCGGACTCGCTCGCGGCGGGCGGGGATCGTGGCATTCCCCTCGCGGCAGGCGATTTCGTACGCTGGTGTCGGCAGGTGATCGACCTGCTCGATCAGCTGAAGCAGGGCGCCGACGACCCTCAGATCAGCACCACAGCGGCGCGCGCGATCAAGGCGATCCGCCGAGGTGTCGTTGCTGTGGATGCTGCGTAAAGTAAAAGCATTGGCGTTACGGTAGGGGCAGAAGTGCCGGACCAGCGAGCGGAGGGCAACGATGAGCGGTCCTGACAGACCCGAGTACCAGTGGGGCAACGAGGGCCAGAGCGACCCGACGCAGGCGTACCAGACACCGCCGCCTCCGCCGGCTCAGGGTCAGCCGGGATACACCCCGCAACCGTGGTCGCAGCAACCGACTCCGCCGCCGTCGCAGGGCGGGTGGGGTCAGCAGTCGAACCCGTCGACGCCCGCGTGGGGAATTCCCGGCCAGCAGCAACCTGCGCAGCCGACGTGGCAGCAGCCTCCGCCGCCGCAGCCCGGGCAGCAGTGGGGCCCGCCGGGACAGGCGTGGCAACAGCCTGGCCAGCCGGACTACGGCCAGTACGCGCAGCAGCCGACCGGCGGTAAGTCGAAGACGCCCCTGATCATCGGCTTGGTTGCCGCTGTGGTCGTCATCATCGCGCTCGCCGCGGGCGCGTACTTCATGTTCTTCCGCGCGAAGGTGCTCGACCAGGCCGCCGTTCAGAAGGGTGTCCAGTCGGTCCTGACCGACTCGTACGACCTCCAGAACGTCACCAACGTCAAGTGCCCGAAGGACGAGAAGGTCGAGGTCAACTCGTCGTTCACGTGCAATGTGACCGTTGACGGCGAGAGCCGCACCGTGACCATCAAGATCATCGACGAGGACGGAACCTACGAGGTTTCCAAGCCTCAGTAGATGTCAATCAGCTCTGTTGCCCGGCCATCGCTGCGATGAGCCGGGCAACGGCGTTTTCGGCGTTGTATTTCGTGCCCAGGTCCTTGAGTGCGACCTCGTCCGCCGGGGTGGCGGGCAGTTCGTCGGTCTTCGACATGATGACCTCGGCGTCGCGCGCCACCCGGACGACGGGCGTCGCGCGGTCGAGGTACTCGGCACCCGCCTCGAGCTTCGCGCGCATGCCCTTCGCGAGGCCGCTGGCCGGGTCGTCGACCGCCCTGCGGAGAGCGTCGAGTGAGCCGTAGCGCAGGAGCAGCGTCGACGCGGTCTTCTCGCCGACTCCCGCGACGCCCGGCAATCCGTCGGACGAATCGCCGCGAAGAGTGGCGAGTTCGGCGTAGCCCTCACCAGCGCGGTCGGCCGGCACACCGTAGCGTTCGGCGACCATCGCGGGGTCGTACAGCTCGGCCTTGGCCAATCCACGACCGACGTAGTACACCCGGATCGGATTCGGCTCATCGGCGACGAGTTGCAGGAGGTCACGGTCGCCGCTGACGACGACGACCTCGTCGACGCTTTCCTGGGTCGCGAGCGTGCCGAGGACGTCGTCGGCTTCGAAGCCCTTCGCGCCACCCGTGGCGATGCCGGCGGCGGCCAGCACGGCCATGATCTTGTCCACTTGCGGGGTGAGGTCGTCTGGGACCTCTTCTTCGCCGGGGAACGACGGCGCCGCCGCGAGCCGGTGCGTCTTGTAGGTGGGGACGAGGTCGACGCGCCACTGCGGACGCCAGTCGAGGTCGAGACACACGACCAGACGCGTCGGCCGATGCCGGTCGACGAGTGCCGCGACCATGTCGGTGAAGCCTCGGACCGCGTTCACGGGTCGGCCTTCGGAATCGCGAATGGAGTCGGGTACGGCGAAGAACGCACGAAACCACAAACTGGCACCGTCGAGGAGGAGAAGTCGTCCGGTCACCTGACGAGGCTACCGCGTAATAAGCTGCATCCGATGACTGAGCCAGCCCGTTTCCCCAGCAGCGTGTACGCCGATCGAATCGCCCGTGCCGCCCAACTTGCCGCTCGCGCAGGCATTTCCGCGTTGCTCATCACGCCCGGTCCGGACCTCCACTACTTGGTGGGTGTCCCGTCGGAGACGCACGAGCGATTGACCTGTTTGGTCATCCCGACGAATGGCACGCGCGCGTCGATCGTCGTGCCAACGCTGGAGATCGCCACGCTGCGCGATTCCGCGGCGGGCGAGCTCGGACTCGAGCTGCACACGTGGAACGACGGCGAGAATGCCTACGAGATCGTGCGCGGATTGATTCCGGAGGACGGCCACGTCGTCGTCACCGAAGCGATGCCCGCGTTGCATCTCATCCCGCTCGCGGCCGCGCTCGGTGAGCTGCCGCAGCTCGCGACGCCGATGATTCGCGAGCTGCGCATGATCAAGGATCAGGCCGAGATCGCCGCACTTCGGCGAGCGGGGGACGCGATCGACCGCGTCCACGCCCGGATGGGCGAATGGCTGCGCGCGGGCCGTACCGAAGCGGACGTCGCCGCGGATATCGAGGCCGCACTCATCGAGGAAGGCCACACGTCGGCGGCGTTCATCATCGTCGGCGCCGGGCCGAACGGCGCAGATCCGCACCATGAGGTGTCGGATCGCGTGATCGAACCGAACGACATCGTCGTCATCGATATCGGCGGCCCGGTGGCCCCCGGGTACAACTCGGACTCCACGCGCACCTACTGCGTGGGCACGCCGGCTCCGGAGATTGCCGAGCAGTACGCGCTCCTCGAGAAGGCCCAGGCAGCCGGGGTGGCAGCGGTACGACCGGGTGCGACGGCGGAGGAGATCGACGCGGTGACCCGTGATGTCCTCACCGAAGCGGGATTGGGCGAGTTCTTCCTGCACCGCACTGGCCACGGCATCGGTCTATCGGTTCACGAGGAGCCGTACATCGTCGCCGGAAACGACCTCGAATTGCGCCCGGGCATGACGTTCAGCGTGGAGCCCGGAATCTACTTCAGCGGCCGCTGGGGTGCCCGCATCGAGGACATCGTGCTCGTCACGCCCGAGGGCTGCGAGACGCTGAACAACCAGCCGCGGGGGCTGCGCTCACTTCAGTGACGCAGATCCGAGGAGTCGGCTCACGTCGATCTGCAGCACGACGCGCGTCGGGTTGATGCGCGGCGGGCGAAAGCGGACGGTGAACCGTTCTTCGGCGTCGCGGATCTCCGGTGCGGTGTCGATGATGGCTGCCGGCCCTTCGAGCGTCAGCCAGCGCGCGCCGTCGACCTGGCACACGGCCGCATATCCGTTGCGTCGAACATTGCGCACCTTCTGGGACGCGCCGTCGGTGATGATGCGTACCAATCCGGTCTCGGCCTCGTAGGTGAACGCCACCGCCACGACGTGCGGAGTTCCGTTGGGGCGCAAGGTGGTCAGGGTCCCGTGATGGCGTTCCGTGACGAACTCGAGCGCCGCGGCGGACAGGGGCACCGGGGGTGTTGGCATGGTTGTGACCGTAATGGGCAAGACTGGAGTTCGTGAAGACGGGACCAGCTCTTTTGAAGATCGGATCGGACAAGACCGCACCCGGAGCCGTGGTTCTTCTCGGCGGGCGTAGTGAAATCGGACTCGAGGTGGCCAAGCGTCTGGCTCCCGGCCGGACCGTCGTCCTCGCCGCGCGGCGCAGCGGAGATCTCGCCAGTCAAGTGGCGGAGATCAAGGCTGCGGGGGCGTCCGAGGTGCACACGGTCGAGTTCGATGCCGATGACGTGGAGAGCCACGCGCAGGTCCTCGATGAAATCGCCGCGAGTTTCCGCCGCTTGGGCGTCGTGATTCTGGCCTTCGGCGTGCTGGGTGATCAGTCGCGTGCCGAACATGATGCCGCCCATGCTGTTTCGGTGGTCCACACGGACTACGTTGCGCAGTTGAGCGTGCTGACCCACCTGGCGGTCCATCTGCGCGCGCAGGGTAGCGGCCAGATCGTCGTGTTCAGTTCAGTCGCCGGCACGCGGGTTCGCCGCGCGAACTACGTCTACGGCTCGGCCAAGGCCGGTCTCGACGGATTCGCCTCGGGCTTGTCGGACGCACTGCACGGCAGTGGTGTTCATTTGCTGCTGGTCCGACCGGGGTTCGTCATCGGCCGGATGACCGAGGGAATGAAGCCCGCGCCGTTCTCGAGCACGCCGGACCAGGTCGCCGATGCCGTCGTTCGAGGACTCGCGAACCGATCCGGTCCAGTCTGGGTACCGAAGACGTTGCGCCCGCTGTTTTTCACGATGCGCTTCGTGCCGCGTTTCGTTTGGAGGAAGATGCCGAGATGATTTCAGTGGTGGGGGTCGGCGCAGACGGCTGGGACGGACTGTCCGGCCGGGCGAAGCGCGCGATCGGTGAGGCCGAGGTTTTGTACGGTTCGGCTCGCCAGCTTGGACTCGTGGAATCCACCGCCGAGCGCGTCGAGTGGCCGACCCCGCTCCTGCCGCAACTTCCCACCTTGCTCGACCGCTACGAGGACAAGCGCCGCTGTGTCCTCGCGAGCGGCGACCCGATGTTCCACGGGATCGGCGTGATCCTGAGCCGCATCGTCGGCATCGGCAATCTCGATGTGATTCCGTCCCCGTCGTCGGCGTCGTTGGCGTGCGCGCGGCTGGGCTGGTCGCTGGCGGCGACCCGAGTCATCAGCTTGGTCACCGATCCGGTCGAAACGCTGCTGCCCGAACTCGCCGATCGTCGCCGGCTCCTCGTCCTGAGCCGCAACCAGTACACGCCCGCATGGGTCGCCGGACTGTTGAACGACAACGGTTTCGGTGCCTCGCAGATGTTCGTGCTCGGCCAGTTGGGTGGGCCGGAGGAAACGATGACGATCGGTACCGCGGCCCGCTGGACCACGGAAGAGGCTGATCCGCTCAACGTCATTGCGATCGAATGCTCGGGGACCGGCGGTCAATCGCGCGTTCCCGGGCTCCCCGATCACCTGTTCGGGACGCACGGACAGTTCACCAAGCAGGAGATCCGTGCGCTGACGGTGAGTGCGCTGGCACCGCGGCCGACGCAACTGTTGTGGGATGTCGGTGGCGGTTCGGGCAGCATCGCGATCGAGTGGCTGCGTGCCGAACGGACGTGTTCGGCGGTGGCCTTCGAACAGGACGCTGGACGCGCACTTCTCATTCCCCACAACGCGCAGCGCCTCGGTGTGCCGCGTATCGTCGTCCGCGGCAAGGCGCCCAACTCGTTCCTCGACGCGCCGGACCCGGATGCGATATTCCTCGGCGGCGGTTTGACTCAGCCCGGAATGTTCGAGGCGGCGTGGGAGCGGCTCAAGCCGGGCGGACGTTTCGTCGCCAACGCGGTGACCGCTGAGACCGAAGCGCAGATCATGTCGTGGTCGTCGAAATACGGCGGTCAACTTCGACGCTTCCAGATCTACCGCGGCGAGCCGCTCGGCGGGTTCACCGCCTTCCGGCCGATGCTCCCCGTGACGCAGTGGATCGTGACGAAGTGAGATTGCTGGTTCTCGGTGGCACTGGTGAAGCCCGAGAGCTAGCTGCCCGCGCGGACGGATTCGAGGTCATCACCTCACTGGCGGGCCGCGTCCAGAATCCCGTCCTGCCGGTGGGCGAGGTTCGAGTCGGGGGATTCGGCGGTGTCGAGGGTCTCGCGAACTGGTTGCAGGACAACGACATCGGTGCGGTTGTTGATGCCACCCACCCGTTCGCGGCAAACATCAGCGAGAACGCGGCGGCCGCTTGTCGCGAGGTTGGCCTATCGCAGCTGGTCCTCCGGAGAGCGGCGTGGACGGCAGGCCCGCTGGATCGGTGGATTCACGTGCCCTCCCTTGCCGAGGCAGCCGGACAGCTTCCCGGCGATCGAGTCTTCCTCGCGATCGGACGACAGGGCGTGCACCATTTCGCGGGCGACGAGTCGCGATGGTTCCTCATCCGCGCCATCGATCCACCTGATGGTGAGATTCCGCCGCAACACGAATTGCTGCTGCGCCGTGGGCCATTCACGCTCAAGGACGACCTCGAACTCATGCGCAGCTACGCGATCGACGCGGTGGTGTCGAAGAACAGCGGCGGGGACTTGGCGGAGGCGAAGCTCGAAGCTGCGCGAATTCTCGGGATCCCGGTGGTGATGGTCGATCGGCCGCCGCTACCTGCGGGAGTGCACGTGGCGGATTCGGTAGATGCGGCGCTGGCGTGGCTGGCCGCCACGCGAGAGTTGGAACAATTCCCCGGTTGACCGGAACGCGACGGCGAGTCACTGCGTCAACTCGTGCGTGATGAGAATTCTCAATAGGCGCCGGTACGCTGACGAGATGGGCCGGATGCTGGCGAAACATGACGCGCGGATTGCGGCGCTCGAAGCAGATCGCGCCGGACACAAGGCGATTCTCGCTGCGGTGAATGTGCTCAGTGTGCAGACGCGGGAACGCTTCGACGCGAGCAACGCTCGTGTCGCAGGGCTGGATGCTCGCGTCGATCGCCTCGAAGCAAAGGTTGACGACACCAACGCCCGCGTTCGATCCCTCGAAGAAGGCGTGGGAGAGATCAAGGACCTGCTGGTCCGCGCGCTCGATCGCTAGCCCGGGTACCGCCGGGGAGTGAACACGCGATCGCCGCTCCGGATCGTCTGCGACGAACCGATGATGAGCAGCGTGCGCATGTCGACCTGAGCCGGATCGAGATCGCCGAGCGCGACGATCTGCACGCTTTCGTCGTCGGAACCGACCGCGCGGCCCAGGATCACGGGCGTCTCGTGGGCTCGGTGCTCGAGGAGAAGGTCCCGCATCGCGGCGACTTGCCACGTCCGGGTCTTTGAGGCCGGGTTGTAGATCGCGATCGCGAGGTCTGCCGCCGCCGCCGCGCGAAGGCGTGATTCGACGACGTCCCAGGGCTTCAATCGGTCGGACAGCGAGATGACCGCGTAGTCGTGTCCGAGGGGAGCGCCAGCCCGCGAAGCGACGGCGTTCGCCGCCGTCATTCCGGGCAGTACGTCGACGGGCACGCCGCGCCAGGCCGCGTCGTCGGCGACCTCGAGAACCGCTGCCGCCATGGCGAATACGCCCGGATCGCCGGACGACACGACCACGACGTCGGCTCCCCCCTTGGCGAGATCGAGTGCGAAAGCCGCGCGTTCGGCCTCGACGCGATTGTCGCTCGCGTGTTTGCGCTGACCTGGTCGTCCGGGGACTCGGTTGAGGTAGGTCGTGTAGCCGACGAGGTCCGTCGCGCGGGCGAGTGCTGCGCTGACCTCTGGGGTCGTCCACGCGGTGTCCCCGGGGCCGAGGCCGACGACGGTGACGCGGCCGCGATGTTCGACCTGCCTGACCTGGTGACCGGCGGCGCCTTCACCCTTGGCCGACGGCACGATGATGATCGAGAAGTACGGCACGTCGGCGGGATCGACATCGGCGACCTTGAGTACCCGTTCGCGCCGGGTGCTCGCGCGTTCGACGTAGTGGGCCTCGTCGAGCCGCCCGGCATCAGCGAGCGCTTGGCGGACATTCGGGAACGTGCGTCCCAGCTTCATGATCGCCGCGGCCTCGGTATCCCGAAGGCGGCGCGCAAGTTCGGCCTCGGGCATGGTTCCGGGCAGAACTGTGAGCACTTCCTCGCCCTCGCAGAGGGGGACGTTCAACGCCGCGCTCGCGGCACTGACCGACGTGATGCCTGGGATGACCTCGGCCTCGAACTCGAGCGCGAGCCGCTTGTGCATGTGCATGTACGAGCTATAGAAAAGCGGGTCACCCGCGGCCAGCAGGGCCACCGATCGCCCCGAGCGCAGGTGGACCGCGAGGCGCTCGGCGGACTCGGCGTAGAAATCGTCGATCGCGCCTTCATAGCCGCCCGGATGGTCGGTCGTCTCGGTCGTGACGGGGTAGACGAGGTGCTCCTCGATGTGCCCTTCGCGCAGGTAGGGGGCAGCAGTCGAGCGCGAGATGCTGTGTCCGTGCCGCGCGCTATGAAACGCGACGACATCGGCTTCGGCGATGACGCGAGCCGCTTTGACGGTCACCAGCTCGGGGTCACCCGGGCCGAGGCCAACTCCCCAGAGCTTGCCCGTCATTCGGCGGCGCTCGCGAGTGCGTTGAGGGCGGCTGCGGTGATCGCGCTGCCTCCGCGCCGGCCCCGGACGGTGATGTATTCGAGTCCGGACGACGCGATCAGTGCTTCTTTGGACTCCATCGCACCGACGAAGCCGACCGGGCAGCCCACGATGGCCGCGGGCGGTTCGGCCCCGAGTTCGATCATCTCCAGCAGATGAAACAGTGCGGTGGGTGCATTTCCGATCGCGACGATCGATCCGGCGAGCTTGTCCCGCCAGAGTTCGAGGGCGGCTGCCGAGCGGGTTGTTCCGAGCGTTTCGGCGAGGACAGGAACCCGCGGGTCGCGCAGTGTGCACAACACTTTGTTGTCGGCCGGGAGACGCGTGCGCGTGACTCCAGAACTGACCATATGGGCGTCGCAGTAGATGGGAGCGCCGTTGGTGAGCGCTTCGCGGGCCGCGGACACGACGCCTGGGGTGAAGGCGACGTCGCTGGGCAGGTCGGTTTGACCGGCAGCGTGGATCATTCGCACGACGACACGGGAAACGTCGTCGGGGAATGCCGAGAGGTCCGATTCGGCCCGAATGGTGGCGAAGGACTGTGCGTAGATCGCGGCGCCATCCTTGAGGTATTCGAACACGCCGCTAACCATAGTTGGCTTCGTAACCGTCGGTCGTCGCGACCACGTCGCCGGCGGACTTGGGCTTACCGCAGCGCCGTTCACATCCGGACCAGTGCTGGGGACCGTCAAGGGGCAGAGTGCCGTTCTCGATGGCCGCCGCCGCATCGCCTCGCACGTCGGCGAGTGCCTTCGCGCAACCGGGGCGCCCGGCGCATGCCGTGACGTGGAGCCAGGGGGAGTGCGCGTCGAAGATCATGCCGAGCGGGGCGAGGACCCGAAGGACGGTGTCCGCGACGCCTTCGTCGAGGTCTGAGATGACAATGCTGCGCCACGGTGTGATCGTGATCGGAGCCTCGACCGCGGCGATGAACTGCGCAAGACGGCTGGACAGCGTGCCGAACTTCAGGCCGCCGGCGAGCGTGACGTGTCCGTCGGGTTGGTCGAACCAGCCGATGGGGTGGTCGGGGGCTTCCACCGTGCGCGGCACGGCAGTTCGGGTGAGCCGGAGGCGCCGGAGGACCTTGGTGGCGCCTTCCTCGACGTCCGACAGCCGCCACTCGTCGGTACGCACCTCACCAAACGCTCTGGCTGCGTTGACAATCGTGTCGACCGGGGCGTTCGTTCTAGCTCCCGAGTCCTGGCCCGCCAAAACGAGCGCAAATCCCGCGGCTGTCGCCTGAACGCCGAAATCGGGTGCCAGCGCCATGATGTCCCCGCGGCCGTCGTCGATTCCGAACAGCACGCGGCCTGGCAGACTTGCGAGTTCCGGTACCGCCTGAAGCGCGGAGTCGAGTTCGGCGATGAGTGGGCGGATGTCCGCCAGACCACCCGATCGTCCCGACAGCGGCGATGCCACGATGTTCCGAATTCGCTCGTGCGTGAGCGAGGGCAGGAGGCCGGCTTCCTGGAGTTCGTGCTGAAGCTGTCCGGCGTCCCGCACGGCGCGAAGTTGGATGTTCCCGCGGGAGGTCAGCTCCATCTCGCCGTTGCCGAGGCTCTCGGCCGCGTGGGCCAGCGCTTCGAGCTGTGCGGCGGTGACGACACCGCCGGGAATGCGGATGCGCGCCAGAGGGCCGTCAGCGGCGTCGTGCAGCTGAATCAGGCCGGGGCAGGCGTCGGGTTCACGAGTCATCGTCTCCGACGTTAGTGCGGATGAAGCTTCACGATCGAGGCGCCCTGGTTGGTCGAGCCATCAGCGATGCGGCGTTCCTGCGATTCCCGTCGCCGAAGCGCGGCATCGGACTCTTTACCGGCCTGAGTGAGCCGTTCATCGATGAGCCACGACATGACGGCTTCGTTGAACTGGCCCTTGCGGATGGAGACGTGAACATCGCCAAGTTCGACCTCCAGCTGCCGAATGAGTGCGTCCTTCTCGGCGATGATGCGTTCGAGATGGTCCAACTCGGCGCGGTGCTTGACCTGGTCTGCGTTCCGCTGCTTGGCCGCCTGGGTCAGTCGATTGAGGTAGAGCGCGGCATGTTCGCGTTGTTGTTGCCCGAGCTTGGCCGGCGTGCTGCCGTAGTGGGGTTTGCAGTATCCGCAGACGACGACGTCGGACTTGGACGTGAAGACGAAGCGCTGTGAAATGGCACAGCACTGGCACTTGAGCGTGTAGTCGGTGTGCAGGCGGTAGGCGTGCAAGGAGCCCTCCCCGGTGGGCGTCGATTAGCCGTGATTCTGCCGTCTTGCGGGGCAAACTCCTCGGATGTGATGGTCAACGTCCGCTAACGACTCGGAGCAGCTTTGGGCCAGCCGAACGTGGCCCCCAATCGGCGCACCCCTTCGGCGATCGTTTCCGGGGTGTTCGTGACGAACGACAGCCGCATCGTCGCCGGATTCGGGTCGCTCGCGTAGAACGCCGGGCCCGGAACGTAGGCGACGCCTTGCTCGACGGCGCGGTTGAGGTTGGCCGCGGTGTCGACCGACCCGCGGAGGTCGACCCAGAGGAACATGCCGCCCTCCGGGTTCGTCGTCGAGGCCGTGTCGGGCAGGACGGACCGCAGTCCCGTGTACATCGCGTCGCGGCGTTCGCGGTAGACCGCGGCAATCCGGCGGATGTGGTCGTCGAGATCGTTGGTGTCGAGATACCGGGCGACCGCGAGTTGGTCGGTGACCGCGGTCTGCAAACCGACGGCCTGCTTCGCGATCTCGATGGTGCGCAGGATCGGCCCCTCCGCCCGCAGCCAGCCGATTCGGACGCCGGGTGCCATGACCTTCGATGCGGAATTGAGCAGAATCGTCTGCGGTCCCAAGCCGGGCAACGCCGCGATGGGCGCGACACGTTCGCCGGAATAGCGCAGCTCACCATAGGGATCGTCTTCGACGAGGGGAGTGCCAGT
Organism: Smaragdicoccus niigatensis DSM 44881 = NBRC 103563; assembly: GCF_000380645.1. GTDB lineage: Bacteria > Actinomycetota > Actinomycetes > Mycobacteriales > Mycobacteriaceae > Smaragdicoccus > Smaragdicoccus niigatensis. The sequence goes on along the minus strand of NZ_AQXZ01000018.1, from coordinate 512,164 downwards.
GCGAACCAGCACGTCCGCGACAGCCTGACGCCGCGCCGCGTCCATCGTGCGGCCGGTCGGGTTCTGGAACGTCGGGATCAGGTACACGAATTTCGGCTGATGCTGCTCGATCGCTTCCTCGAGCGCGGCCGGAAGGACACCGTGATCGTCGGTCTTGACGGGGATCAGCTGAGCACCCGCGAGTGCGAATGCCTGAATCGCCGCAAGATACGTCGGCTGCTCGACCAAGACCACATCGCCCGGCTCGATGAGCACCTGACCGACGAGGTAGATGCCTTCCTGCGAGCCGCTCAGAACCTGCACGTGATCGGGAGTCGTTGGCAGATCGCGTGACAGCCGGGCCGCGATCTGATCGAGCAATTCGGGTTCGCCCTTGGTCGCCGAGTACTGCAGCGCGCGCCGACCGTTGTTCGTCAGGACGTGGTCGAATGCCGCATGAAAGGCGTCCCGATCGATCAGTTCGGCGTCGGGAATTCCGCCGGCGAAGGAGATCACATCGTTGCGGGACAGGATCTTCAGGATGTCGCGGACGGGTGAGGACGTCATGCCCTGTGATCGACGAGCCAAGCGGAAGCGGTCAGCCATTACGAAATTCTGTCAGCGCGACCGCGATGAGGTCTACCTAATTACGGCGCATAGGCTGCAGGGATGATCCTGCTTCTGTCGACGTCTGACACCGACCTCCTCAGTGCCCGGGCCAGTGGTGCGGACTATCGCTGGGCGAACCCGGCCCGGTTGAGTGTGATCGAACTTCCGGAGATGCTGACTGAGGTCGACCTCGTGGTCGTGCGAATCCTCGGCGGTCGCCGGGTGTGGGAAGAGGGACTTGCTGCCCTCATCGAGTCCGGTGTGCCGGTCGTGGCGCTGGGTGGTGAGTACGCGCCGGACGCCGACCTCATGGAGTGTTCGACCGTTCCCGTGGGTGTCGCCGCGCAGGCACACAACTACCTCGCCGAGGGTGGTCCGGAGAACCTCCGGCATCTGCACAACTTCCTGAGCGACACGATTCTGCTCACCGGACACGGCTTCGAAGGGCCCGCGCGCACGCCGACGTGGGGTGTCCTCGAACGCACGACCCGGGTGAACGCCGGCCCCACGGTTGCGGTCATCTACTACCGCGCGCAACATCTGGCGGGGAACACGGCCTACATCGACGCGCTCTGCGAAGCGCTCGAAGGTCAAGGTGCACAGGCGCTTCCGATCTACTGCGCGTCCTTGCGCACGGCCGAGCCGGCCCTCCTCGACACGTTGGCGAAGGCCGACGCGATTGTGGTGACAGTCCTCGCCGCGGGAGGCACGAAGCCGGCACTCGCGAGTGCCGGTGGCAACGACGAATCGTGGGACATCGGTGCACTTGCCGACCTCGACGTGCCGATCCTGCAGGGACTGTGCCTGACGACGGACCGGGCGTCGTGGCTTGCGAACGACGACGGCGTCACGCCGCTCGATGTCGCCACTCAGGTCGCAGTCCCCGAGTTCGACGGCCGCATCATCACGGTGCCGTTCTCGTTCAAAGAGTTCGATGCCGACGGTCTGTCCCGCTACGCGCCCGACCCCGAGCGCGCGAGGCGCGTCGCGGGAATTGCCTCGGCTTGGGCGCGCCTGCGGTACGTCTCGAACGCCGACAAACGAGTTGTGCTGATGCTGTCGGCGTATCCGACGAAGCACGCGCGGATCGGCAACGCCGTCGGCCTCGATACCCCGGCCAGCGTGGTTTTTCTCTTGCGCGCCATGCGCCAGGCCGGATACGACCTCGGCACCGAAGACATCCCCGGCGTCGACACCGACTCATCCGACGATCTCATCCACGCGCTCATCGCGGCCGGTGGCCAGGATCGCGACTGGCTGACGCAGGAACAATTGCGCGGCAACCCCATTCGCGTGGCAGGCGAGCTCTACAGCACGTGGCTGAAGGCGCTTCCCGACGATCTCGTCGCGGCCGTGGAGGAGCATTGGGGCCCGGCTCCCGGCGAACTGTTCGTGGACCAGGACGACATCGTTCTGGCGGCGCTGCGGTTCGGGAACGTGCTGTTGATGATTCAGCCGCCGCGTGGGTTCGGGGAGAACCCGGTTGCGATCTACCACGATCCCGACCTCCCGCCGAGCCATCACTACCTCGCTGCCTACCGCTGGATTGCCGAAGGCTTCGGAGCCCACGCGATGGTGCACGTTGGAAAGCACGGCAACCTCGAATGGCTGCCCGGTAAGACCCTGGGAATGAGCGCTTCGTGCGGTACCGATGCCGCGCTCGGCGATGTTCCGCTCATTTACCCATTCCTCGTCAACGACCCCGGTGAGGGAACGCAGGCCAAACGCCGTGCGCACGCCGTCCTCGTGGACCACCTCATCCCGCCGATGGCCCGGGCGGAGTCCTACGGAGACATCGCCCGACTCGAACAACTTCTCGACGAACACGCGAACGTCGCCGCTTTGGATCCGGCGAAGCTGCCGGCGGTTCGGCAACAGATCTGGACGTTGATGCGGGCCGCGAAGCTCGACCACGATCTCGGACTCGCTGAGCGCCCGGAAGAGGATGTCTTCGACGACATGCTGCTGCACGTCGATGGCTGGCTGTGCGAGATCAAGGACGTGCAGATCCGCGATGGATTGCACATCCTCGGGCAGGCGCCAAGTGGGGATGCCGAGCTTGATCTAGTCCACGCGATTCTGCGTGCTCGCCAGGTGTGGGGCGGCCAAGACCATGTGCCCGGTTTGCGGGAGGCATTGGGCCTCAAGGAATCCGACGACCGGGTTACGACTGACGACATCGATGCGCAGGCGCGGGAACTCCTGGCCGAATTGCAGCGCAATGACTGGAAGGCCGAACCGGCAACCGATGACGTCGGCCGGATTCTCGAGTTCGCCGCTTCTGAGGTCGTCCCGCGCCTGCGGCAGACGACGCTGGAAATCGACCGCATCCTGCACGCACTCAACGGCGGTTTCATCCCAGCCGGGCCGAGCGGGTCGCCGTTGCGCGGCCTGGTGAACGTGCTTCCGACCGGCCGCAACTTCTACTCGGTGGACCCGAAGGCGATTCCGTCGCGATTGGCGTGGGAGACCGGTCAGGCCATGGCCGACTCCCTGATCGACCGATATCTCTCGGATCACGGCGAATACCCACGGTCGGTCGGCTTGTCGGTGTGGGGCACGTCCGCGATGCGCACCGCCGGTGATGACATTGCGGAAGTGTTTGCGCTGTTGGGTGTTCGACCGGAGTGGGACGAGGCGAGCCGCCGCGTCACTGGACTGAAGGCCATTTCCCTGGCCGAACTCGGCCGCCCGCGGATCGACGTCACGGTGCGGATCAGCGGATTCTTCCGCGACGCATTCCCGCACGTACTCGTGATGCTCGACGACGCGGTGCAACTTGTTGCCGGTCTCGATGAAGCGCCGGCGGACAACTACGTCCGCGCGCACGTCGATGCGGACCTTGCCGAACACTCCGATCATCGTCGCGCCACCACCCGGATCTTCGGTAGCAAGCCGGGGACCTACGGTGCGGGCATCCTGCAGCTGATCGAGAGCACCGATTGGCGCTCGGATGCGGATCTGGCCGAGGTCTACACGACGTGGGGCGGATTCGCGTACGGGCGTGGCCTCGATGGCATCCCGGCCGCGGACGACATGCGCGGCGCATACCGCCGCATCGCCGTCGCCGCCAAGAACACGGACACCCGCGAACACGACATCGCCGACTCAGATGACTACTTCCAGTATCACGGCGGAATGGTCGCGACGGTTCGTGCCCTCACTGGCCGGGACCCGGAGGCGTACATCGGCGACTCGACGCGTCCAGAGGCGGTACGCACGCGCACGCTGGCGGAGGAGACGTCACGTGTGTTCCGGGCACGCGTGGTGAATCCGCGCTGGCTGTCGGCGATGCGCCGACATGGCTACAAGGGTGCGTTCGAGATGGCTGCGACGGTCGACTACCTCTTCGGCTACGACGCGACGACCAACGTCGTGGCGGACTGGATGTACGAAAAGCTCACGGAGTCGTATGTCGTCGATGCGGAGAACCAGGAGTTCCTGCGCCAGTCGAACCCGTGGGCGCTGCACGGAATCACCGGGCGACTGCTCGAGGCGGCACAACGAAAGATGTGGGAACAGCCGAGTCCGGAGATGTTGGCCGAATTGAGAACCCTTTATCTCGAAACCGAAGGCGATCTCGAAGGTCGCTGACCGGCCTGAAACGCCAAGAACCGGACCGGCATAATGCCTGGTCCGGTTCTTAAAGTACGGGAATTACTTGCTGCCGAGCAGTGCCTGGACGAGTCCGAGAAGCATTTCGATAAGGGCCTGCATGTCCGTCTCCATTCTTCGGGGGATTTCGCCGTGAATTCCCTGCCGAAGCAATTTGTACCCGTATTCGGAATTCGGCGAAATCGGTAGTTGAAACCGTTGCCAGTCCATGCTTATTCCGTGGCCAATTTGCGATATTGGATGGAGACGATTAGAGCCGTACTCCGAAATGGGATCGAGCGCAACGGGATCCGCAAGGCTCAGTTTCGTAACGACGCGAGAACCGTTCGCTATCGAAATCTCCGCTGATTATCCGTCAACCAGAAGACATGCCACAGTTTCTTACTGTCGGATGTTCGATTTCTAGGTTCGTCGAGCGGCCTCGCCGGTAGAGGGCGAAGGTTTTTGAAGGGAGCAAGAAGATGTCAATCAAGCCATCGAAGCGGATCGTCAAGGGCGCCGCTGGGCTTGCTATCGCCACGGCCATGGTCCTTCCGGGTGTCGCCAGTGCTGCGGACAGCCCGCAGTGCCTGTTGACGTCTGACGGCCAGCTCGCGGTCTGTGGTGTTCCGGACAAGTCGTCGCAGAGTTCAGGCCTGGCAGGCTCGCTCGGGCAGATTCCGTTGATCGGACCTCTGCTCGCATCGCTGTTCGCCAGCTAATACGTACCTCGGTCTGGCGTCAGCGTGAGCTGGCGCCAGACCGATTCGCATTCTTCGCACTTGGATTGGAGTAAGTGGTGCACGCCAAGGTTCGGAAGTACGCGGCAGTGTGTGCGGGGGCAGCCCTCGCCTCATTCGCGATTCCGTTCGTCGCTGAGTCGCCGGCATACGCCGAGGACGCAGCCGTCGCGGCGACCACGGCAGCTCCGATCGCCACGATCGTCAAGCAGGCCGGCGACAATCCCCGGTTCCCGGTCTACTTGGTGCACTCGCCGTCGATGAACCGCGACGTTGGACTGCAGGTGATCCGTGCTGCCGACACCTCTGTGCCGCGTCCCACGCTGTACCTGCTCAACGGTGCCGGCGGCGGCGAGGACAACGCCACCTGGTCGGCGCAGACCGATCTCGCACAGTTCTTCGCGGACAAGAACGTCAACGTGGTCATTCCCGTCGGCGGAAAGTTCAGCTACTACACGGACTGGAAGAACGACGACCCGGTCCTCGGCCGAAACATGTGGACGACGTTCCTGACCAAGGAACTTCCTCCGCTGGTCAACCAGACGCTCAGCACCAACGGCGAGAATGCCATCGCCGGCATCTCGATGGCCGGCGGTTCCGCGCTCGCGCTCGCTGAGTCGGCCCCCGGCTTGTACAAGTCGGTCGGTTCGTTCAGCGGTTGCGCCGAGACGAGCACGCCGATCGGCCGCGAATACGTGAAGATGGTCGTCGAAACCCGTGGGCACGCGAACACCGACAACTTGTGGGGGCCGGTTGGTGACCCGGCCTGGGTGGCGAACGACCCCGTCGTCAACGCCGAAAAGCTGCGTGGCACAACGCTGTACATCTCCAGTGGGACCGGAATACCGGGCGTCCACGACACGGCGTCGGACCCGCGCTTCAAGTCCGGTGACGAACTGGCGCTGGTCAATCAGGTGGTCCTCGGTGGCTTGATCGAATCGGCCGCGAACGGGTGCACCCAGCGCCTCGCGGCCCGCCTCAAGGAACTGAACATCCCGGCCACCTTCGACTTCCGGAAGACCGGATCGCACTCGTGGGGCTACTGGCAGGACGACCTCCACAACGCGTGGCCGACCATCGCAGCCTCGCTCGGGGTCAAGTAACGTGACGACTTTCGCTGAACTCGGCACCGGGAAATACATCCTGCTCACGTCGTTCCGGAAGAACGGCACCGGCGTCTGCACACCCGTCTGGTTCGCGCCGGATGGGGAAGCGTATGTCGTGTGGACGCCGACCGATTCGTGGAAGGTCAAGCGAATTCGCCGGGATTCCCGGGTCACCGTGGCGCGTTGCGACGGACGCGGTAAGCCGTCGGGGAAGACGTTCGAGGCGGTCGCCGAGATTCAAACCGGCGCGGACGCTGAGCGCACCAGGCAGCTGATTGCCAAGCATTACGGACTGCTTGGACGACTCGCGATCGCCGGCAGCAAGCTTCGTCGCGGAAACGACGGAACCGTCGGGATTCGAATCGTTTCGGCTTAGGGGCACCCCTCCCGACCCCGTGGCCTACTGCGCGATGCCCAGGCACCCGGTCTGCCGCGTTGTCCTCGTCGCATATAGCTCCGCTATGTGCTCCTCGTCCGCCTTGCATCCCGCCCACCTGACCACCGCTCGCGACGGCCGGGGGTCGGGAGCGGCGCCCTAGGTCGCGGCGCTGACCGACGACATGTGAAAGTCCGGAATGCGCATCGGCGGCATGGCGGTGCGCGTGAACCAGTCCTTCCATTCGCGGGGGAGCGTTCTCTCCGTGGTGCCGACGTCGGTTGCGCGACGCAGCAGGTCGATCGGGCTTTCGTTGAACCGGAAGTTGTTGACCTCTCCGGCGATCTGTCCGTTCTCGATGAGGTAGACCCCATCGCGGGTGAGCCCGGTGAGCAGCAGCGATGCCGGGTCGACCTCGCGGATGTACCAGAGCGTGGTGAGGAGCAATCCGCGCTCGGTGTTGGCGACCAGGTCGTCGATCGACGCGGACGATCCGACGTTCAAGATCAGGTTGTCCGCGGGGGCGGTGAACGTCGCGCCGAATTCGGCGGCGGTGGCGCGCGGGTAGATCAGATTGCTGATGACGCCGTCGTGGATCCAGTTGGTCCGCCCGACCGCGAGGCCGTTGTCGAACACGGACAGCATGTCCGAGGAGTTCGTCGTCGCGATGAACGGCTCGCACTCGAGGCCCGTGAAGGTGGGGTCCGAGAACAACGTGAGGGGAAGCGTCGACAGCCGTTCGCTGACCCTGGTCTTGCCATCGTGCGCGAACGCGCTGTGGCCCTCGTGGGCGCCCCGGCCCTCCATCGTCCAGTAGAGATAGATCATGAGGTCGGCGACGGCGGACGGCGGCAGGATTGTGTCGTAGCGGCCGGCGGGCAGGTCGACTCGCCGCGTGCACCAATCGAGGCGCTGGGTCAGCTGGGCGAGGAGATCATCGACGTCGACGTCCCGGAAGTCGGCCGTGCCCGCTCCCACCCACGCGCTGGAACCAGTTCTCTTACCGTTGATTTCGATCGATCCGGTGGGCTGTACGTGCGCGCGGCGGAGTCCGGTCGTCGAGCCCAGCCAGGTGTTCACGACCTGGTGATGGGCGAATCCGTACAGTTCGTCGGACGCGGCAAAGCCGGCGGCCAGACCGGGCGTGATCCCGCTGAAAATGTCGATGCTGGTCGTTGCGGGTTCGCTGTCCCAAGCCTCGCCGTCGGCGTCGGGAAGCGGCATCCGATCGGTGGCCGGGGGAGCCGCATTCGCTGCCGCCTCGGCCGCACGCACGACCGCTTCGATGTCGGCGGGATCGACGCTCGTCGAGGTCACGCTCCCGACGCCGCCCTCCGCCGACACCGCGATGACGGTCCATTCGCGACTTTCGGCGATGCCGTTCGTGGTCATCGAGTTGCGGGCCCACCGCAGGGACGCGTCGGTCGAATCGTGAACGATGACCATCGCTTCCGCCGAGCGTGAGTAGGCGAGTGCCCGGTCGACGAGTTCGTGTCCTGGGATCATCACGCTCCTGCCTCCTCGCGTGCGTTGAGAACGTTGACGCCGCGCACAAGCACCGAGGGGCATCCGTGGCTCACTGCAGCGACCTGCCCCGGTTGAGCCTTGCCGCAGTTGAAAGCGCCGCCCAAGCGCCAGGTGCTGGGCCCGCCGACGGCCTCCATCGACCCCCAGAAGTCGGTCGTGGTGGCCTGGTAGGCGACGTCCCGGACCTGACCGGCGAGTTCGCCGTTCCGGATGCGGAAGAACCGCTGCCCGGTGAATTGGAAGTTGTAGCGCTGCATATCGATCGACCAGGAGCGGTCGCCCACGATGTAGAGACCGTCCTCGACTCGGGAGATGAGTTCCGCGGTCGTCGTGTCGCGTTCCGGATCCGGTTGCAGGGAAACGTTCGCCATTCGCTGGATCGGAACGTGGAGCGGTGAGTCGGCGTACGAACAGCCGTTGGATCGGGCAACGCCGAGTCGGGGCGCGAAAGCGCGGTCGAGTTGATAGCCGACGAAGCGGCCATCGCGCACGAGATCCCATTTCTGGCTTGCGACGCCATCGTCGTCGTATCCGACGGACGCGAGGCCGTGTGGTTCGTTGCGGTCGGCGGTGACGGTCATGCATTCCGAGCCGTAGCGCATTGTTCCGAGCTTGTCGGGAGTGGCGAACGACGTCCCGGCGTAGGCCGCTTCGTAGCCGATGGCGCGGTCGTATTCGGTTGCGTGGCCGATGGATTCGTGGATCGTGAGCCACAGGTTGGTGGGATCGATGACGAGGTCGGTGGGTCCGGCGACGACTGTCGGAGCGGCGACCTTCTCCGCGAGCCAGCTGGGGATCTGGGCAAGTTCGCCGTCCCAGTCCCAACCCGTTGTGAGGTACTCCCAGCCGCGCCCGGCGGGTGGTGCGAGCGTCCGCATTGACTCGAACGACCCGCCCGCCACGGTGATTGCGGTGATGTCGGGATGCAGTCGCACGCGTTGCTGAGTGATGCGTGACCCGGCGAGATCGGCGTAGAACGTCTGCTCTTTGACCTGGGAGATTCCGGCGGTGGCATGGTCGACGTCGGGAGTGTCGAGTAGTCGTGAGCTGTAGTCGCGGAGAAGTTCGATCTTGTCGGCGGTGTCCACGGTGAATGGATCGATGTCGTACGGCGATACCCAGCTGACATCCGCGTAGATCGGTTCGTCGGCGAGCGTCACCGGGTCCCGGTTGAGCGGAGACAGTGTGCGGGCCACCTCGCAGGCCTGGCGAGCCACGTCGTGCGCCGCCTCGGCGGACATGCGCGGACTCGCAGCGAATCCCCACGTGCCGTCGACGATGACCCGTACGGCGAATCCGGTGGTCACCGAATCGTTGACGGACTGAACGCGACCGTCTCGCAGCCGAATCGACTGATTGATCAGACGATGCACCCGAACATCGGCATGCGAGGCGCCGAGTGATCGGGCAGTCGACAGGCCGGCATCGGCGATCGCGTCCAAGGGGAGGGCGAGGAAGTCTGCGTCGGGAGTCCGCACGTTGCCCAAACTATCCCCAGAGAGCAGGAAAACCCGCGCGTGGCGCGGGTTTTCCTGCGTTCTGAGAGGCTACGCGGTGAACTGACCGACCGTCGGGACGAGGATCTGGCAGCTCTTGCCCGCCGGCGTCTTGATGCTGCCGAACATGGCGGCCATGATGTGGCCCGAGCCGGTGTTGACGTCCTTGGCGATCATCGGGATGCCGGCGACGTCACCATCGAGCTTTTCGATGCCGTTCTTACCGTTCGACAGGTTGATCCACGCGACTTTGATGTCGGACTGCTTGGGGTCGGCGGCGAACCCCGGTACCGCCTTGAAGAGCACGTGACCGCGGGCGAGGTGCGGAGGCAGCGGCCAGTTCGGGCCACTCATCGCCACGCCGAGCGTGACGCCCATCTTGTCGCCGCCGTCGATGCTGCAGCCGGTGGTGGGCGCCGGGTACATGAACGGCTTCGGGATGCTGATGCCGAATTCCGGATCCACCGGATTTTCGACACCACCGATGGCCGGCTTGATCGCGGAACCGAACAGCTGAGTCACCGCGCTCGTCGCGGCCGGGTCGCCGGCTGATTGATTCAGTAGGGATGTGAAGGGGTTCGATGACACGGGTTGCGTCGTCGCGTCGGGGGCTGCTTGTGCGGCGATCGCACCTGCCACGAAGAGCCCTGCGGTGATGGTGGTGACAGTAGTGATCCGACGGACTGTGCTGAACCTGTCCCGTCGCTTCGCTCGCCCGGTGATACGGCTCATCCTCGACTCCTTTGGGATTAGGGATGTTGACTCGACGATGTTCCGGCCAACTCTCAATGTCAACCTGAGACTTAGGGGCGTTACCGGATCGCTTCCCAAATGGTGTTTCGCGGGTGACCGTTAGCTTGATATGAAGTGAGGTCCGGCACACTTGACCGGTGGCCACACAACTGTTGATCGACGGACGGATATATTCGCCCAGCTCGCCGGGCGCAACCGCCATGGCGGTGACCGATGGCGTGATCGTTTGGCTCGGTTCCGACCGGCCCGGATTGGCACTGCATCCCGACGCGGAGGTCATCCGTCTCGAGGGGGCATTCGTCGCGCCGGCCTTCGTCGACGCACATGTGCACACGACGTCCTTCGGACTTACCCGGACCGGAATCGACCTGTCGGTGGCCCGGAATCGCGAGGAATGCCTGTCGCTGCTCCGCAACGCGGCGTCCGACGTCGTCTGGGCACAAGGTTGGGATGACAGCGCCTGGCCGGACTCGGGACCGTTGACGCAAGCGGAAGTCGACGGCGCGGTGGGGGATCGCGTGGCCTACGTCCCGCGCATCGATGGCCACTCGGCAATCGCCTCGCGCGCCCTGCGGTCGACGGTCGACGGCGACCTCCCCGAGGGCATGCTCACCGCCGATGACCACCATCGTGTCCGAGTGATCGCGCAGACGCTGTTGTCGGTCGAGCAGCGAACCGAGGCACGTACCGCAGCACTCGACCTCGCGGCCTCGCGTGGCGTCGTCTCGGTCCATGAGTGTGGCGGTCCGAAGATCGGGGGATTGATCGATTTCCGCGAGACCCTCACGTTTGACCATGGTGTGAACGTCTACGGACTGTGGGGACAAGCAGTCGAGACGGCGGAGGAAGCACGCATGGTGCTGGCGGAGACGGGGGCGGCGGGGCTCGCGGGGGATCTGTTCGTCGACGGTTCGATCGGTTCGGGGACGGCTGCCTTGAGTGAGCCGTACTCAGACTGCCCGCACTCGACCGGCACGCGATACCTCAGTGACGACGCGGTTCGGCAGCACATCCGGGCCTGCACCGAAGCTTGTGTCCAGGCCGGTTTCCATGCGATCGGAGACGCCGCGATCGGTGCCGTGACCAGGGGTTTCGAAGCGGCGATCGAGGAGTTCGGCAGTGCCGCGGTCGCGGCGTGCCACCACCGGGTCGAGCACGCGGTGATGATCGCGGAGGAGCACATCCGGGTGCTCGCACTCGCCGGTGTCATCGCGAGTGTTCAGCCCGGATTCGAGCACGCATTCGGCGGCGCGAATGGCAGCTACGCGCGACGCATCGGGGCCGATCGAGCGCGAGCAGTGATGCCGTTCGCTCCCATGGTTGCGGCCGGTATTCCGATCGCGATCGGGTCGGATGCGCCGGTCACGCCACTCGATCCGTGGGCGGCAGTGAAAGCCGCGGTCAATCACCGCACGCCTGGTTTCGCGATCTCCCCACGGGCGGCTTTCGGCGGCGCGACGCGCGGCGGATGGCGCGCGGCAGGTGTGCGGGATGGCGTGAGTGGAACGCTCGTGCCCGGAGCGCCGGCGTCGTTCGCGGTATGGGAACCGACCGAGTTGATCGTTTCGACCCCCAAGGACGCCGTGCAGCGTTGGTCGACAGATCCGCGGTCGCTGGTTCCTCCGCTGCCGCCGTTGGGCGCGGATTCAGTCGCACCGCGTTGCCTGCGGACGGTCCGCGCGGGCAGGACGATCTATGCGGCTTGAGTTCATTCCCCAACGCCTCCGGGCGCCGCTGTTGGCGATCCTGGCGGGTGTCCTGCTGTACCTGAGCTTCCCGCCGTACCCGCTGTGGTTCCTCGCTCCGTTCGGGGTCGCGCTGCTGGTTGTCGCCCTGCAGATGGTCGACCGGCTCCGTGCGGGGTTCGGGATCGGATTCCTCGCCGGGTTGGCGTTCTTCCTTCCGTTGCTTCCGTGGACCGGTGTCTACGTCGGACCGGGGCCGTGGATCGCGCTGTCGGTCGCGTGCGCGGTCTACTACGGCCTGTTCGGGCTCCTGAGCCGACTGGTCCTACCACTGCGTGGTTGGCCGGTCTGGATTGCTGCCTGTTGGTCTCTTGCGGAATTCGGGCGGTCGTCCTTCCCGTTCGGCGGATTTCCATGGGGCCGATTGGCGTTCGGCCAGGCCGACGGCTGGCTACTCCCGCTCGCTGCGCTCGGCGGCGCTCCACTCCTGAGCTTCGCCGTGGCGCTCATCGGGGCGTTGGTGGTGTACCTGATTCAGCGCCCTGCTCGGTCTGCGGCCATCATGGCCGTCGCGGGCCTGCTGGCGCCGTTTCTGCTGGCCGGTCTGGCGGTGCTCATGCGTCCGGCCCCGACCGGCCCGACCATCACGGTGGCGGCGATCCAGGGCAGTGTTCCCCGCCTCGGACTCGACTTCAACGCGCAGCGTCGCGCCGTTCTCGACAACCATCTCCGGGAGACCGACAAGTTGGCGGCGGCGGTCCGAGCCGGAACCGCCAGGCACCCGGACATCGTGGTGTGGCCGGAGAACTCGTCGGACATCGACCCGTTCCGGAATCCGGACGCTTATGAGCTGATCAGCGACGAAACCCGGAACATCGATGCACCGATCCTCGTCGGTGCCGTGCTCGTCAACGACAACCTCACAACCTCGAACACGGTCATCGTCTGGGACCCGAAATACGGCCCGCAGGAGCGTCACGACAAGAAGATCATTCAGCCGTTCGGTGAGTACATTCCGTTCCGGTCGTTCTTCGCGTTGTTCTCGGACTACGCCGACAAAGCCGGCAATTTTGTGCCGGGTGATGGCGACGGTGTAGTGCATGCGCGCGGCGTCGCGGTAGGCATCGCGACCTGCTACGAAGTCGTTTTCGACCGTGCCTTCGAGCAGTCCGTGGACAACGGAGCACAGCTGCTCGCGGTACCGACGAACAACGCCACGTTCGGTGACACCGACATGACCTACCAACAGCTCGCGATGTCGAGAGTCCGTGCGGTGGAGCATGATCGGGCTGTGGTGGTCGCCGCAACCAGTGGTGTGAGCGCCGTCATTGCCGCCAATGGCGATGTCATGACACGGTCTGAGCTGTTCGATCCCGCGACACTGATCGCCGACGTGCCTCTGAACACTCACGTCACCCTGGCCAGCCGGCTGGGGCCGACTGTGGAACTTCTGCTGTGCGCCATCGCGATTGGTGCCACGATTTCGGGCACAGCCCAACGGCGGCACGCTTTGCGGGGATAGTCTTCGAGACGAACCGTGAGTGGCTGCGAAGCAAACGGAAGAGGGAAACGTGGACCGCCCCAGCGACAAGACCTTGGTGATCATCCCGACCTATAACGAGCTCGAGAATTTGCCTCTGATCGTCGGTCGACTCCATGCGGCTCTTCCGAACGTCGACGTGCTGGTCGCCGATGACGGCAGCCCGGACGGCACCGGCGACCTGGCCGACAAGCTCGCCGCCGCCGACGAGCGCGGTCGTATCCACGTGATGCACCGCACGGCGAAGGCCGGCCTTGGCGCCGCCTACATCGCCGGGTTCAAGTGGGGCTTCGACAAGGGCTACACCGTGCTCGTCGAGATGGATGCAGACGGCAGCCATGCACCGGAGCAACTCCACCTGCTCCTCGAGGCGGTCGACGAGGGCGCCGACCTCGCTCTCGGGTCGCGCTACATCAAGGGCGGGAAGACCGTGAATTGGCCGTTCAGCCGCCAGTTCATCTCGCGCGGCGGAAACATCTACGCCCGCATCATGCTCGGCGTGAAGATCCGCGACATCACGGGCGGTTTCCGCGCCTTCCGCACGACCTCGCTCCAGCAGGTCGACTTCGACTCGATCGATGCCGTTGGCTACGGATTCCAGATCAGCATGGCCTTCAACTTCTCGCAGATGGGTTTCACCGTCGTCGAGCGTCCGATCACATTCACCGAGCGTGAGATCGGCGAGTCGAAGATGAGTGGCTCGATCGTCAAGGAAGCGATGCTCAAGGTTCCGGTCTGGGGCTGGCAGGCACGCAAGGCCAAGTGGAAGAGCCGCTTCAAGCGTCTCAAGAAGCAGAACGGCTAGTTCGGCCAAGGGTAAGAGTCTCCCGCACGGCGTCTTGTACAAAAGTACACTTTTGTACAAGACAGCTTGCGGGAGACATTGGCTTCCGCAAAGCCTGCCCGACGCGGGGGTGAAGAGGTCGGCCTCCGTCAGCGCGGCTTGATCATCTTGCCGTCGGGGCTGACCAGCCAGAACATCCCCGCGACCCCCTGGCCGTTGATCGAGCCAGGGGAGATGTCGTTGCGGTAGAAGTACACCGGACGGCCATTGACCGTGAGCTGTGGGACTCCGTTGGTGCGATCGTAGATGCCGAGATCGGCGTCGACGCCATCGGCCACCGGAGGCTCAGAGTTCGCGTTCACCGCGGGCCAGTGAATCTCGCACTGGTCGACGCAGGAGCTCGTACCGGTCTTCGGGTCATCGGCGAGGTAGTAGTAGACGGCGCGCCCGGTCGGGGTCACGAGGATGGGTCCCAGTGGCGACTCCATGACGCTCAGGCTCAGCATCTTCGGCAGCGGGATCGAACCGGCGCCGGTTTCTTGCGTGCTCTCCTCGCCAACCACGGGAATCGGTGCCCGCTTGACCTTGGTGGTCGGGGCTGCGCTCGTTGCTTTCGGCGCGTGCGTCGAAGTCGGAATGACCGGTGCGTCGTCGCTGCTGCTGCATGCAGAAAGTGCGGCCGCCACGATGGCGACCGCACTTACGTAATGGGGAGCGCGAACCATGCGCCCTAGATTAGGGCGAAGGTCGAGCGGTTAGCTGCCGCCTCGCCGCTTGCGCAGCAGTTCGAGACGTTCGGCGAGCAGTTCCTCGAGCTCCGGCACGCTACGACGCTCGAGGAGCATGTCCCAGTGCGTACGCGGCGGCTTGACCTTCTTCTGCTCCTGGGTGTTGCCCTCGACGAGGATGCCCTCCATGCCGTTGCGGCATACCCAGGTCGGCGGGATCTCGGCGTCGTCCGCGAAGGGGACGTCGAAGATCAGGCCGTTATCGGTCTTGTACTGCGCGATTCGGCGCGGGGCGAGGTCGTGATCGCGGTCAGTTTCATAGCTGACTGCACCGAGACGACTTCCCCGGAGTACGCGATCTGCCATTCGGCTATCTCCTCTGATGGAAAACTTGCTTCACTGTCTACAACGATAGAAGCCCTTGAATCGTTCCCGGCAGGGAACGGTTGGCCACTAGTTTACCGGCGTGCCGTTGCACTCCCGACGACGGCTGCTATTACGGTTTTGCCCGTGTCTCGCCGACCTCATTCATGCGCCTGGTGCGGGCGTGAAGTAGTCGAGTCCGACATGGGCCGGCGCCGGTTGTACTGCCGGCAATCGTGCCGGCAACGCGCCTACGAACACCGCACGTCGATCAAGGGCACCGCCATCCCGATCGACTCCGTCGTGCTGAGCGCGGACGAAGCGAGCAGCCTCGCCGATCGGGCGTTCGCGGCGCGGTGTGCGGCCGAAGACGTGGCCACGGCGATTCGGGAACGTGCGGATTATTCCGAACTCCTCGAGCTGACTGCGGAACTGGTGTCGCTCGCGCGCGAAGCAGAACGACTCCGATAATCTCCGAACGCCTCGGATAAATTCAGTTCGCTGGTTGACATTTCTACTTGGTGTTTCGAAGATCAACTCAAACTGAGAGAAACCTGATAGTTCGGTGCAAAGTCACTGCGCGTATTTCTGAAATGTTTCAGAACACCGCGGAAATCTTGATTTCGATTCCGCGGACGCGACCGTGATCAAAATTCTGACTCAGACTTCGTGAACCGGAAGATGCACTGTGCGGAGCGATTCGGGGCGGATTCGAATTGGCTTCCACGAGGGCACCTTTGGGTTAGTCGTGGCGAACTGCGGGCCGTGGTCGGCGCAGTGCACTTCGAGGCAGACCGCATCGCCGGGCTGAGTGCTCGGTCTCGGTGCGACCGTCAGATTCAAACGGTCCATAATCTGCGCCCAAAGTCGGGCTTGTTCGCCCTCGGTAACCATGGCTGCAGGCTAGGGCGGTAATAGTCGAACGTCGATAGCCGGACACAAAGATTCAGGAGGAATTCAGGGTGGTTACACGTATTTCTTGGACATCGAGATCTTGATGTTTTAGGCGCCGTTTTATGGGAATCAGGCAGTCGCCAGGTGGGTCAGTTCGCGGGTCGAGAAGCGCTCGACCAGCGCTGGCACCAGGCTGCGCGTGCGGACGTTCCGGAATTTGGCATGCACGGCGGTCACCACGGCGGTGACCGTGGTTTCCGGCAGCTGGGCGTAGTGCTGCTTCAGTCTTTCGATTACGAGGGCCACGTCGCGCTGTTCTTCTCTGGTCACCTGCCGCTCCCGTCTGATCGGTCTCTGTCTGCGGCCAGTCTAACCGATTAGTTGCGCAATTGCGCAAGTGAGAGTCGCGGGTGCGTGTCGGGATGAACCTGCCGGTGTCAGTCCTGGTTCAGTTCGTCGGCTGCGTGCCGCTCGACGAAGAGTGGGACGAAGTCGCGGACACGAGCCGAGTTGTACCGCTCGTGGACCTCCCGGACGGTGGTGACGACGCGATCAGTCGACAGGTGGGAGAAATCGTTCTGCAGGCGTTCGACGACGTTTCCGATCGCGCGTTTCTCTTCATTGGTGATTGCCGCCGGGAAAGACGGTGCGGTTTCGGGCGACATGACTACGACGGTAGGGAGCGAAGGTTAACTCCGACGACTGTTGTGTGACTTCTGACAGTCGGGAATACGCCGATTTGGTGTCGTTAACGGTCTCGCTCCGCGCGCCAACCTGTGAAGTGTCGAAACACATACTTAAGTACGGCGCGTCATGCAGGGTTCCGGGGGTTCCATGTCGCATCGTTCAAACATGGATTTTCTAGTCGACCTCATCACCACCCGGTGGCGGCGGCGCGCTTTCGAACACGCAATGCACATCCACCCCGCCACGCAGTCCAAATTGATTGCCCACAATGCTGACTTCAACCGGCCGCGGGTGGCCGGCTAACTCAAGCCACGGGACTCACCGCGCCTCCAGAATGGACTTCAACTTCTGGAGGTCGTTGGTGTTTGCGCGGCGCATCGCTATTTCCATGAGCCGGCCCATGATCTTTCCGAATCCCGACGGTTCGCCCTGGTTGCGGAGCGTCATCAGAGTCTTTCCGTCGCCGACGGTTGCGAACGTATACGTCGTCTCCATGGGAAACGGCCCGTCCGCGGTCCGCATGACGAACCGGGCGTCGGGAATGACTTCCGCGACCTCGTACGTATAGACGAGCTTCCGGCCGAGGAATTGTGCGGTGAATTCCACGAGCGAGCCCTCGACCGCCGGTTTCGGTGTCTTCCAGTTCACGCCGACGATGTTGACGTACCAGTCGGTGGCATTGTCTGGATCGGACGCGTAGGCGGCGACGACGGAAACCGGACGGTCGATGACGATCTCGGTGAGGACGTTGACGGTCACTCCGTCAGCGTAGGGGCAGGTATCGGTCCAGGACGTCGGACTCCCTGAGGAGCTTTTCCGCATGGTCCATCCGGCCGGCGGCCTGGTACTCCTGCGCAGCCGCTCGACGATCGGCAACCTCGCACTGCAGGATCGTTCGAATGTCGTCCTCGGTGAGGACCTTCCGGGGTGCTTCGGCGGCCCCGAGGGTTCCCGCGAGTTCGATCGCGCTGGCGCGATGGTCGCCGACGGGGACGGATTCCGCGTTGTCGATGGCGGCGATCGCCGAACGCAGGGCCGCCATGGCGGTCTTGTCGCGAGCGCGCATCGCGTCGGTGAGAGCGGTGCGTAGTGCTTGGCGGATTCCGATCATCACACCATTGTTCAATTTGTCCACAAGCTGTCCACCGGATAAACGATTCTGCAGGAGTGCAGGGGATGAGCTTCGCGCCCGGGATCGCGCAGTTTCGCGACTATGACCGCCGGTGGCTGCGTGGCGACCTGATCGGTGGCGTCACGGTCGCTGCGTACCTTGTGCCGCAGGTCATGGCCTACGCCGCGGTGGCGGGAGTGCCGCCGGTCGCGGGACTGTGGGCGGCGTTCGGGCCGCTGATCGTCTACGCCGTGTTCGGCTCGTCCCGGAACCTGTCGGTCGGACCGGAGTCGACCACTGCGCTCATGACGTCGGTCGCCGTCGGTGGCGTCGCGCACGGCGATGGGGAGCGATACGCGACGATCGCGGCGCTCATGGCCGTCATCGTCGGTGTCCTGTGTCTCCTCGCCCGCGTGGTTCGACTCGGGTTCCTCGCTGGTCTGCTCTCGAAGCCGGTTCTCGTCGGATACATGGCCGGAATCGCGCTGATGATGATGTCGAGTCAGCTCGGCAAAATCACCCGCGTCCACGTCGAGGGAGATGGGTTCGTCCCGGAAGTCTCGTCCTTCATCAGCCAGGTCGCGACCGTTCACTGGCCGACGGTCGGGCTGGCGGCCATCGCGTTGACGCTCTTCCTGCTGCTCAGCTGGCGTTGGCCGAAACTGCCCGGTCCGCTCATCGGAATGGTGCTGGCCGCCGCGGTCGTGTGGGTCTTCGGCTTTACCGATAACGGAATCAAGGTGGTCGGTGCGATTCCCGCGGGCCTGCCCGCACCCGGATTCACCGGCGTCGCGTGGTCGGACATACCCGCCCTGATCCTTCCGGCGATCGGCATCACGATCGTCGGCTTCAGCGACAATGTCCTCACCGCACGGGCTTTCGCGCCCAAGGACGCCGCGCCGATCAACGCCAATGCCGAGTTCGCGGCCCTCGGAATGGCCAACATCGCGTCCGGACTGATGCACGGATTCCCGGTCTCATCGAGTGGGAGTCGAACCGCGATCGCGGTCGCGATGGGCAGCCGAACGCAGCTGTACTCGCTGACGGCGATGCTGACGATCGTCGTGGCGCTGACCACGGCACGCGGCGTGTTGGAAGCGTTCCCGACTGCAGCCCTGGGTGCCCTGGTCATTTTCGCCGCGCTGAGATTGATTGAAGTCGGCGAGTTTCGACGCATCGCGAAGTTCCGTCGCGCCGAGTTCGCGATCGCCCTCCTGACGACGTTCGCGGTGCTGGGTCTCGGAGTTCTGTACGGGATCATGACCGCGATCGGGCTCTCGATTCTCGAGCTTCTCCATCGGGTGGCGCGCCCGCACGACGGCATTCTCGGCTACGTGCCCGGGCTCGCCGGAATGCACGACATCGACGACTATCCAGATGCGCGACCGGTCGATGGACTGGTCGTCTATCGCTACGACGCACCGTTGTGCTTCGCGAACGCCGAGGATTTCCGCAGTCGAGCCCTGGCCGCCGTGGATGCGGCGTCGTACCCGGTCAAGTGGTTCGTCATGAATGCCGAGGCGAACGTCGAAGTCGACCTGACGTCGCTGGACATGCTCGACGATCTGCGTCGAGAGCTCAATGAACGAGGCATCACGTTCGCGTTGGCACGCGTGAAACAGGACCTTCGCGAGTCCTTGAAGGCGGCCGGGATGCTCGACCGGATCGACGATTCCTTGATCTTCCCGACACTGCCGACCGCGGTCGAGGCCTTCCATCGCACGGAGGGCTGACCCCTCGGAGCAACCTCACAGGGTTGACACGGCAACGTTCCAGCGCGTGCCCCCAAGGTTGAAGTCATGAATGAATCAGCCTCAATGGACGCGAAGATCCGCTGGATCTGCGTCACCACGCTGTGGGCGGTGATGGCCGCCACGGCTTACTGGTGGGCTGTCGACGGAGGCATTATCGAAATGGGTACGTGGGCCGGTTGGGCCATGTCGACGGGCCGGCTGACCGGCCTGCTCTCGTCGGTTCTGCTACTCGCGCAGGTGCTCATGATTGCGCGCATCCCGTTGGTGGAACGCGCCTTCGGTCAAGACAACCTCGTCTCCAGCCACCGAATTCTGGGCATGTCGTCGATCAGTCTGCTGGTGGCGCACATCGTCCTCATCACCCTCGGCTACGCCGGCGGCGAGATCGGGAATGCGATCGGCGAATTCATCGACCTGACGCTGACCTACCCCGCGATGCTGCTCGCCGTGGCGGGCGCCGTGGCGCTGCTGATGGTCGCGGTCACCAGTGCGCGGGCGGCACGACGCCGGATGCGCTACGAGTCGTGGCACCTTCTCCACCTGTATGCCTACCTCGGTGCCGGACTCGCACTGCCGCACCAACTGTGGACGGGTCAGGAGTTTCTGTCCTCGCCGCGGATCACAGCTCTGTGGTGGGCGGTCTGGGGACTCTCCGCCGCCGCGGTTCTGACCTGGCGCGTGGCCATGCCACTCTGGAAGTCGTTGCGGCACAGCGTCAAGGTCTCGCACGTCGTCAGTGAGGGTCCGGGCGTCACGTCGGTGTACCTCACCGGCCGCAAGCTCGACCGACTCGACGTCGATGCCGGGCAGTTCTTCACGTGGCGGTTCCTGAGCGGGCCGGGATGGTCCCGCGGCAAGCCGTACTCGTTGTCCGCGGCCCCGAGCGCAGACATGCTGCGAATCGGTGTGAAGGCAGTCGGTCCCGCGAGTGCGAGTGTGGCGAACCTGAAGCCGGGGACTCGCGTCGTCTTCGAAGGACCGTTCGGTCGCCTGACCGAGCGCGTTCGGACGCAGCGAAAGGTCGCCTTGATCGGCGCGGGCGTCGGAATGACACCGCTCCGCGCGCTCGCCGAGTCCTTGCCTTATGGCGAGGGGGAGGCCGTGCTGGTGCAGCGCTACTCGGAGCACCCACTGTTCGTGAAGGAGTTCGTGGAACTCGCCAAGCAACGCGGCCTGGGGCTCGTGTGGCTGCCCGGACAGCGTCGATGGTCGGGGTCGATGTTCGGGGCGTACGTCGATCAGCACGACGATGACGCCGCCGCGCTGCGCCGCTTGATCCCGGACATCGCCGAGCGGGACGTCTACCTGTGCGGTCCGCCCGTCTGGACGGACTCAGTCAAGGCCGCTCTCGCTGCGGCCGGCGTTCCGGGCAGCAATGTCCATATCGAATCCTTCGAACTGGTGAGGTCATGAAACGTATTGCACTGTGGCTGTTTTCGACGCTGACGGTGTTGGTTCTGTTGTTCGGCTATCACACGTCGTTGTCGCCGACCGCGTCCACAAACGCGGCGACTGTCGCGTCCGCGCCGGCGGCTTCGGCGGAGAACACCGCGGTGACAAGCGGGGGATCGACCTTCACCGGCGCCGCTGTCGACACCCGCTTCGGTCCGGTCCAGGTGCAGATCACGGTGGCCGACGGGAAGATCACCAACGTCCAGGTTCTGCAGTACCCGTATCAGGACCGCCGCGACCAGGAGATCAACAGCCGCGCGTTGCCGGTCCTCATCGACGAGACGATGAGCGCGCAGTCCGCCGACATCGACATGGTGTCCGGCGCGACTTTCACGTCGAATGGGTACATAGGCTCGCTGCAGTCTGCGATCGATCAGGCGCATCTCGCATGACGACGCACTACGTGGAGCAGATCATGGGGATGCCCGTCACGCTCGCACTGCGCGGTCCGCGGGAGCGCGGATCGGCGGCGCAGACGGTATGGCGGGACGTCGTGTCGTCGCTTCGGGCGGCCGACAAGACGTTCAGCACCTTTCGTCTCGACTCCTGGATTTCGCGGCTCAAGCGCGGCGAAGTCAGCATTCAGGACTGCCCCGCCGATGTTCAGGAAGTGCTCGAACTGGGTGAGCGAGCCCGGCTCGAATCCAAGGGCGCGTTCGACATTCGCTATGCCGGAACGATCGACCCGAGTGGCGTCGTGAAGGGCTGGGCGGTCGAGCGGGCCGCGCGGTGTCTCGAGGGTTTCGGTGCGGATTACTGTCTGTCCGCGGGTGGAGACTTGGTCTGTTGGTCCGACGACGACCCGTGGCGAATCGGGATCGAAAACCCGTTCGCCCCGGAGAAGGTAATGGCGGTCGTCCCGATTCGTGCAGGCGCCGTCGCAACGTCCGGAACGGTTCATCGAGGAGCGCACATCCGCGATCCTCGGACGCGCGATGCGCCGGCCGGGCTCAGCTCGGTGACGGTCATCGGACCGTCGCTGACCTGGGCAGATATCGATGCCACAGCCGCATACGTGCAAGGGTCCGAGGCTCCCCAGTGGCTGGAGACGCGGCCGGGAAGGACCGCGTTCATCGTGTGGGAGGACGGCTCGACGGAGACAGTTTCCGGTCCGGCCGCCGATACCCGCGGCTAGGGTGGACGGATGGATCATGCGGGAATGATCTTGGGGTCTGAACCCAAGTACACGATCGCGGAAGTCGCGGCGCTGGCTGGCGTTCCAGTCGAGCGGGTCGTCGAGATTCGAACCTTGGTGGCGCTGGCCATTCCGACCGCCGACGAGATCGCCTACAACGACGACGACGTTGAAGCAGTTCAAATGCTCACCTTGCTCCGGGAGAGCGGAATCCTCGACGAAGCGACTGAACGCAGCGTCGCCCGCTCTATGGGCCGGTCGCTGGCACGATTAGCGGAGTGGCAGGCCGACCTGGTCTATGACTTCGTGGAATCGAGCGATGGCGGCGTCGACGAGTTGACGGCTATCACGACGCTCATCGAGCCGCTCGAGCGCATTCAGAACATTCTGTGGCGACGACACCTGCTCGATGCCGATGCACGGCGCTCGGGCAACACGGCCGGCGAGGTCGACATGCTCGCGGTCGGCTTCGCGGACGTCGTCGGCTTCACGAGTCTCAGCAGGGGACTCACCCGCCGCCAGCTGAGCGTCTTTCTCGAGAGATTCGAATCAGACGTCGCCGAAACGGTCGGCCGACATGGCGGTCGCATCATCAAGATGATCGGCGACGAAGTGATGTTCGTGGCCGACGAACCGGTGGCCGCCGCGCGCATCGGGCTCGAACTCGCAGCTCGAGAGCGCACCTTCGACGGACGACCGGAACTGCGGGTCGGAGTCGCGTATGGCGCGGTTCTGCGCCAGCTCGGTGACGTGCACGGAACCGTCGTGAACATGGCTGCCCGCCTGACCGCCGTCGCGCGGCCGGGCTCGGTGATGATGGACAACGCCATGGCGACCGCGCTCGAAGGTCACCCGGAGTTCTACGTTCGCGATCTGCGTCGAGTCGACGTCAAGGGTTTCAGTCACCTTCAGCCGTGGCTGCTGCGCCGGCCGAAGCAAGTGGGCGATCCGCCGACCGAGGCGTTCCAGATTCCGCCGGAGCTCCTCGACCGGCGCTGATCAGAACCCGAGTAGGTCGCGGTAAAGCGGCATCTCGTCGGTGCTCGTCGCCTTCTTCACGGCCGGCTCGTACTGAGCGGGCTGACCGGCGATGATCGCGTCGAGGCCCCCGTCCGTCAGCTGAGCCTCGAGCGTGAAGTCGTTGATGACGAACGGTAATCCGTTGGAGGCCAGGGGATCTGGCCCATCCATCACGTGGAAGTGCAGGTGTGGCGCGTCGGTGTTGCCGGAGTTGCCGAGTTTGCCGATGACGTCGCCCTTCGCCAGCTGTTCGCCGACCTTGACCTCGACCCCGTCGCCGGGCATCAGGTGGGCATAGAAGGCATAGCGCCCGTTGCCGAGGTACTGAACGACGTAGTTACCGCCGTACTCGTCGACTTTGAGCCCAGTAGGAGAGGTCCCCGGAACCTGTTCGGGACGATCGTTCTTCACCGCGACAATCGGTCCGTCGGCGACCGCGTGGATATCGTCACCGTGGTAGGCGTAGCTCGCGATGTTGGCCTTGTCGCCGGTGAACAGAAGTCCCTGGTCGTTCAGTTGCACGAAGTCGATGGCGAAGCGCTCAGGGGCGTAGAGGTTGCCGTTGAGCGGACTGAGCGCCGTGCGGTGCGGAGTCGCGGTGGTGCAGCAGCCGTTGCCGTCGACCCAGTGAGTTCCGCGCAGCGGCGATGAGATGACGACCGGATCGATCATCCGCACATGGGTGTCGGCCACGTTCTCGGTCAGCGTCTTCGGGTACAGCGGCTCGGAGGCATTCAGCACTTCGAGTTCGATGGCGTGCGTGATGTCCCGTGGGACATCAGCTTCGGAATTCACCGCGACATCCATCCACACCAACGCGGATTGGCCAGGTCCGAGGACGGCCCCGGGTGGCTTGCTGAATGCCGGCCCGCCGTCGGTAATGCCGCTCGGGGGCTGTGCTCCAAGGACTCGAATCGCGGGGGTCAGGGATTCACCCGAAAGATTCTGCAGCGTCGTGTCCCCGGCCATGGCACGGACCGAATGCACTGCGATCGGCTGGGAAAGGATGTTCAGCATCTGCACCTCATAAGCGAGGTGGAACTTTCCGTCCGTACCCTTCACCGGTTGCGGCGCCGACGGAACAAATGCGGACAGCGGGGTGAATACCGCCTGCGCGGTTTTCGAGGCCGGGTTGTCGGCTTGTTGTTTCCCACCGCCGGAGTTGCCGTCGTTCTGCGAACAACCGCTCAGCGCAACAAACAAAACTGCTGCTGCCGCAATCGCGGCTCCCCGCTGTGTATGCACGAATTCAGACTAAAGAGAGACCGACGCCGTCCTATCGGATTGGTCAATCTGGGGCACGACGACGATCGGGCAAGAGGCGGCGTGAACCAGCGCCTGGCTCGTCGAACCCTCAGTGAGCGCGGAGAACCCGCAACGTCCACGGCTTCCGACTACCACCATTTGAGCGTCCCGCGATTGCTCGATCAGATTGCGCACGGGGCTGTCGGTCGCGACCTGCCGGGCGACTTCGACGTCCGGATATTGTTCGCGCCAACCAGCGAGGGACTCGGCCAGTTCCATTTCATGCGCAATGGCGACGCTCCCGCCGGTGAGGCCGAGCGCGAGTGAATCGCCGTTCGAATTCCGGGCGTGCAGCGTTACCAACGGGACGTCACGCCGGGCGGCCTCGGCGAATGCGAACTCGATGGCACCGGTGCTCGAGCGGGTGCCGTCGATGCCCACCACGACGGGTGAATAGGTTCGCATCTTCACCTCGCCCGGCACGATGGCGACCGGACAGCGGCTCCGCCGGACCAAAGTGGTGGTCGGTGACTCGAGCAAGTGTGCGGGCGCGGCAGAGGAGTGCGATCGTCCGAGAACGAGCAGTCGTGCGCTGCTGGACTCGCGGATCAGTGCCGGCCCCACGGGCCCCGTCAGAATCGCGGTCGTCACCTCGACTGCCCGGATTGCGCCGACCGACTTTTCGACGAAGCGGGCGGCGACGTCGAGGAGTTGCTGGGTGTCCGCCTGGTACCCGGCGTCTCGGACGTTTGGATCGAGGACGGTGACGAGGCGAACGGGTGAACGGTGGAGGGAGGCGTACTCGGCTGCCCAGGCAAGCATCGACCGCGTCGCGGATGATCCGTCGACCGCGGCGACAGTCGGCCCGTTGATCTGCATGTCTTCAGCATCGACCGCGGGCGTTCGGGGACCTAGGGTCCGAGGTCCCGATCGCGGGGACCATCGTCAATGCCAAAGGAGGGGCGGACATTAAGTCCGCCCCTCCAGGTCCCCTGCCCCCGGGGTTCTAGGCTGCCTGTCGTTCGGTGTTGGAAACGAACGTTGGCAGGTGGGTGACGCTGCTGGTCGTTGCTGGCTGTGCGGCGCGGTCCCGCCATTGGGTTATCGCAATCGCGCTGGCCGCCAAGACAATCAGCGCGACGATGCCGACGACGCCGCCCAGCGCAAGGCCGTGCATTCCGGATGCGGCCGCGGTGAGTGTCGTGCCGGTGAGCGCAACGAGCGCCATGACGGCGACGATGGCGATCCAGTTTCCAGTCGGGTTCAGCTTCATGGGTCAGCTCCAGATCAGTCGGGCGAATCTGAAATCGATTTCACTCCGACTGACTGGATCTTCGAAGGGCCGAATGCGGTTGTTCCGAATGGACTTTCGGCCCTAATTCCGACTAACCGAGGTCGCCTGCGGGGGCCGGGCTCGGTGCCGCCGGAGGCTCCGCGGGTCCCATGTCGAGCCGGAACGGCGGGTATTCGTCGGTCATGAGAGCTGCGTAGGCAACCACCCGGTACATCCAGCGGTTGATGCCCATCGCGAAGTCGAAGATCGACTTCGGGAAGTGCTCCTTGAAGAGCAGGATGATCGCGCCGACAAGGACAAGTAGCGTGAGCAATGAGAACCCGACCTGGCCTCCGTACCCCTGCTCATCATCTCCGACGCCCATCGCGAACGTGGCGCCACTGCCGAGCATCGCGCCGAGGATCAGGTAGTGCGGGATCGCGAGCAGCCACCACTTGAAGAGCACCTTCACCCGGGACAGATGCTCGGGGTAGGCGATGTCCAGTTCAGCGGGGTAGTCCGCCGAGTTGAGCGTGAACGGCGGGTACTTGTCCGTGCCAAGGGCGTAGTAGCTGTAGAACGACACCCGCCATCCCCAGCGGAGAACTCCGAGGTTGAAGTCGAAGATTCCGCGCGGGTACTTGCCCGTGAACAGAATCGCGAACCCGGCGACGATCGTCAGGATGAAGAACGCGATGCCCAGAAAGATCAGGATGATCAAGTGGGGGATGATCAGCACCCACTTGACGAGCCAGAGTCATCGAGACAGTGAGCCGTCGAGCTCGCCGGTCAGCCGGACTGGTGAGGACTGTGCTGGAGAACTCATGGAGATTCCTCGAGGAGACGGGTCAGGAGGACATTCCGGTTGGACATGTGTGAGCTGACCGCTGACTCCAATGTAACTGTGTGAATACGGGTTTGGGCATCAGGGATTACCCGGATTTGATCAGCGAGCCGATCTTTGAGCGTTCTTCGAAATCGGGTGCTGATTGACGAACGAATTGCATGCCATAAGTCCGTCGCGCAGTCCTTTCCGGAACGCATTCGCGCGTTCCGCCGGCGTTCCATGATCGCGTCCCGGGCGTTCGGCAGCGCCGATCGAGCGGAGGAATTTCTCGAGGTTCTTCACCTCCGTTTTGTTGATCGACCCTTCGTCCCGAAGGTGGGCCGCGAACGCGCCGGCCACGCAGTCGGCCTGGTTTTCCAGCGCGATCGCCTCGTCGAAGGACTCGGGCTCGGGAATTCCAACGGCATGCTGAATGAGGTGCCCGAATTCGTGGGCGAGGCCGATGACGGGAGCCGCGGCGCCGAACGATACGTAGAAGTCCCACATCTGAGTGAGACCGAGGTAGATACCGTTGTCCGCGGGGCAATAGAAATATGACGTCGCGTCAGCCATCCGGTCGCGAACGAATCCCTCGCAGCCGTCGCTGACCGTCTGTTGATCCTCGATCAGATAAACGGCGCTAGGCGCGAATTCATTCTGTGGATCGATTGTGCCCATGAATTCGCCGACCATGGCGACCGCGATCCGCGCGAAGTCCGCCATTTCCGATCTGGTGTAGCAATGGTCGAGTTCGTCGAGGGGACATGCCTTGACTGCTGTCGCCGATGCCGCACTGCCGCCGATGAGTATCGCTACTGCGAGAAGTCCGGTCGTGATCGCCCGAAACACGTTGCCTCCTGGTCGTCGTTGGGATCGACCAGTTAGACGCGACGAGACTCAGATGGTTTCCGTCAATCGAGAGGTTGTTCGATTGCCGATTCAGATTTCCGACGCCTGGGTGCGCGCCCAGTACACGTACGGCGTGAACAGCTGAGCGAGGGTCTCGGCGGCATCGGTGGAGTCGGCCGGGGGAGTGGCCAGGTAGGAGAGCGAAACGCGAACAACGCCGGTAGCAAGGGTGTCCGCGAGGTTTCCGATCTCGGGCCACCGTTCCCGGTAGATTCGCGCCAGGTTCTGCGCCGCGATCTCGATGAATTGTTCGCCGTGGGTCGTGATCCGGACGACGAGTTCGCGACTGTTCGATTCACCGAGAACATTCCGGACAAGAGGATCGGCGACGACCGTCGTGAAGTAGCGCTCGAATCCGGCTTTGAACGTCTCGAAGACGTCTGGCGAGCTCTCGTGCGCGGCCGCTTCGGTGATGACCGTGCTGGCCAACCGCAGGATGTATGCGTTCATCAGCCCCGTCCGGGACCCGAATTCCTTGTAGATCGTCTGCCGGCTGAGGCCGCATCGCTTCGCGACGTCGCTCACGCTCAGGTTCGCCCAGTCGGTTTCGGTGATCAACTCCTTGACGGCGTCGAGGACGGTCTGTGCGCGCAGTGCAGTGCGCGCGTCGCGGTAGGTCATCGCGTGGGGCGTGTCTGCGTGCGAATTCGTCACGATATTGATTATTCCGTGCCATGCGGCTGCCACTGGACGTTTACCGGGTGGTGTGGATTACGTTGGGTTGCATTGAACGTGACTGGAGGTCCGGTGGTTAATCCGCAGAAGCGCGGTCGGCGCATCGCGATGACCGATCCCGAAAGGGACGCCTACCTCGCTGAGCAGCGAACGTGCCGGGTTGCGACCGTCGGTCCGAAGGGTCTACACGTAACTCCGCTGTGGTTTCTCTGGGACGGCGAGGCTCTCTGGTTGTACTCGCTGACCGGCAGCCAGCGATGGGCAGACATCGTGCGCAGCCCCGCCATTGCGGTCGTCGTCGACGACGGCCACGACTACCTGGAACTTCGCGGCGTCGAGATCACGGGCGAAGCCGAAGTGGTCGGTGAGGCTCCGCGCATCGGCGAAGACGTGCCGGAACTCGTCGCTACCGAAAGTGCGTTCGCGCACAAATACTTCGGAATCGACCAGTTGCCGCTCGACCACAAGCACGGCTGGCTGCGGGTCAAGCCGACGTCGATCCGTAGTTGGGACTTCCGCAAGATCGGCGCCTAGCTAGCAGCCTGCCGGCAGATCATCACCGGGCACGGGCTGTGCCGGAGCAGGTGCTGACTGGTCGAGCCCAGGATCAGCGCAGCGGCACGTCCGCGGCCGTGGCTGCCCACGACGACCAAGCGCGCCTGCTTCGCGGATCCGGATAGAACGTCGCGTGCATCGCCCGCCATCGCCGTGGTGTGCACTTGGACATCCGGATACTTCTCGCTCCACCCCGCGAGGTTCTCGGACAATAGCGCCTCGTGGTTTCCGCGGTCGGCATTGTGACCTGCCTGCACGTCCCAGACATGAACTGCCTCGAGCGACGCCTGGTACCAACTTGCGAACTCGAAGGCGTGAGCGATCGCTGACGTGCTCAGGGGGCTGCCGTCGACGCCGACCACCACGCGTCCGAAACCATGCGCGCCGCGCCACACCACGACCGGACAGGCCGCATGATTGGCGACGAGCGTGGCCGTCGAACCGATCATGAGCGATTCCAGGCTCGCTGTCCGGTGCGCGCCGACCACGACGAGCCGCGCCCTCTGGCTCAGGGAAACGAGCATGAGATCCGCAGGTCCCTGCTTGGAGACGGTGTGGACGACGAGGTCAGGAAACTTTTCGAGCACCCTCGCCGTGGCTTCGTCCAAGCGCTGCGCCGCCAGCGAACTCTCGTCGGGCGTGATCGCATACGCGAGGACTGCGGCATCGCTCAGATAGGCGCCGGGCACCGGAGCGGCGGTGGCCAGAACCAGGGGTGCCTTCATCAGGCTCGCAGTTTCGGCCGCCCACAACGCCGCACGAGTCGAAGTAATTGAGCCATCGATTCCGACGACGATGGACGTCGAATCTACAAGGGTCATACCTCCAGATTGCGCTTTTTTCCAGACTCTGGCGAGGGACCAAGGTCGCTTTCTCAAGAGCCGAAACACTGCATACATCAACGCGTGCCGGGTATTTCGATGGAGGCGAAGGAGCGGCGAAACTGATGGTTGAAACGAATCTGCCGCCGACGGCCGAAGTCGAGGACGCATCGGGTCATCGGCTCCGGTCCTGGCGCGTGGTGATCGTCGCCGGGGCACTTACCTTCGCCGCCTACATGCTGGTCCCGCAATTCGACGAGATCTGGCGCGCGATCGCCTTGCTGGGTGACGGCCATTGGTCGTGGTTGGTGGCCGCGATCGTGGCATCCGGTTTCACCTACGTGGGTGCCGCGCTGACGTTGAAAAGCGCCAGTCCACAGCGAGTGCCTCTAGGGCGCACTGTCGTCGTTGCGGTCGCAACGTCCTTCGCGAATCAATTCGCGCCTTTCGGGTTGGGCGGCGATGCCGTGAACGTTCGGTACCTCGAAAAGACCGGCCAAGATCGTGAGACCGCCGTCGGAGTGGTGGCCGCAACGCTCGGTGCGAGCGTCGTGCTGCACGTCTTCTCGTTGATCCTGGCCGTGGTGTGGCTCGGAGTGTCGGCGACGTTGATTCGGTCTGCGCTGCCGAGTGCCGGGACCGCGGCGATCGTGGTGAGCCTGGCGGTAGTGGCCGTTGTCGCCGTCTGGGTTGTCGCGCGCCGGCGTCCGGATCTCGTGGAGCGCGCCCACGAGGCGGCCGCATCCGTGGGGAACGTGTTGAAGCAGCCTGGGCGGGCGGTGCAGCTTGTCGCAGGTCAGGTGACGCTGATCGTGGCGTACGTTGCGGCACTGGGCTTTTCGCTCTACGCGTTCGGCGCGCACCCCGCCGCGCTTCTCGTTGCCGCGGTTTATCTCGGCGGCACGGCGGTCGGATCGACGGCGCCCACTCCGTCCGGACTGGGCGTTCTGGAAGCGGCGTTGGTGGGTGGACTCGTCGTCGGAGGCGTGGCTACCGGACCCGCGATCGCGGGAGTGCTGACATTCCGGCTTGCCACACTGTGGCTGCCGGCGCTGATCGGTTGGGCGGCCTACCGGATTCTGGTGCGACAGGGATTTCTGTAAGGACGCTGTACAAACCTGGAGTTTCGTACAAAGGCAAATTTCGAAGACTTATCGCCGAGCGCCGGAACGAGCTTCGGCCGAGGCACTCACGAAGGGAATTTGCGCAATGTTCGCGAATCGAGGGAGTGAAGGTCTTCCGGCTCGGGTACTGGTTGGCTCATGGACTGGAAAATCGAGCTCGTCGCACTTCCCGTGACCGACGTCGACCGCGCCAAGAACTTCTACACGAGCATCGGCTTCAACGCCGACCACGACCACACGCCCACTCCCGACATTCGCTTCGTGCAGCTGACGCCGCCGGGCTCGGCGTGCTCGATCGCCATCGGCACCGGCCTCACGCAAGCGCAGCCAGGCAGCGTTGAAGGGTTGCAGATCGTCGTCGCGTCTGCGGATGAGGCGTACGCGCAACTGGTCGCCGCGGGCGCGGAGGCGTCTCCGGTCGTCGACATGGACTGGGGCCGATTCACGTTCTTTGCGGACCCCGACGGCAACAAGTGGGCCGTTCAAGAACTCCCGAAGTGGCGGTGACTCAGAAGGAGTAGTCGCGGAACGTCATGATCGTGCCGACGATCGCGACGGGAACGATGATCACCCAGTGCAGGATATGCACCCATAGCGGACGCGGCTCGCTGTACGCCCAGTAGATCGAGTAGTAGGCGCCGAGGTTCAACAGCACGCCGTAGAACGGGGTGCGTTGTGGATGCTTGCCGAGCTTCATACATGCACCAACGTACTCGGGGTCGTCGGCCAGAAGGCGTATTCACCCACCACGACAAGGTCAGTGCTTACAGTCGAGATATGCCCATCTACCAGAGCATCGGCATCATGATCGGCGCCGTTGCCACTGTTCTGGGGCTACCGCGGCTGGCCGACGACGTGACGAACTCTGCGCGACTCGAGAAGAAGCTCGATCTCATTCAACGACTCGCGGACAACGCCGTACTGCCTGGCGTGAAACACGTTATGACCAACAAGAGCGCCGAATTATCCAAGCGACTGGCGTCGATCTACGCGATCCCCAATGACCGCCGCGTCGTCTTCGACCTCGCGATGGGCATCATGTGGTTGGTCATCGGAACCGTACTCGTGCCCCAGTTGATCGACGACTTCGATTTGCCAGAGTTCGATGGCGTTCGGCCCATCTACTGGGTCGTCGTCTATGCCGGTGTGTGGTTCACGCTCCACGGTTTGATCCGTCATCGAACGGTCAGGTTGAACCGGCGTCTCTATATGGAGCTCGGCGGTCCGATCGATCCGCCGCTCCTCCATGCCCCGCCGCTCCGCCGGCTGTTCACGCGCGGGAAGAGCGCGCTCACACTGGGCGGAGTGCTGAAGACGGCGAAGGACAATTGGCAGTCCAATCCGGGCGTCACCCTGACCGAGCATGTGCGAGCGGTCATCAATGACCTCGAGCAGGGCAGCAAGTTCAGCTAGGCAGGTGCGGCGCCGACGAGGGCTCTCTGCACGATGGGCGGAACCCACCGTCCGTTGAGGGCTTCTGGCTTCGGTGCGTACAAACGCATCGTGATGCCCAACGGGCCGAGGGGTGCGGGAAGCCAGTTGGATACCTGCTGCGGACCAGGATTGCTGTGCTGCAGGTAGAGGTCGAGTGATCCGTCGGCGTTGTACTTCAACTGGTCACGGTCGCCGATCGCGAATCGATTGAGTTCGTTGGCGGCCTGGAATCCTTCCGCGTCGTACATCGTGACCGACCAGAACGCGGCGGCGGGTGGCAGCTGGTCTGCGTCGAAGTGGATGACGTAGTTGTTGTCGCCGGTGATCGGTTGTCCGTTGGCATCGACGTTCAGCACCGGGTAGATAGCGTCCTGCGGTTGGTTTGCACCGAGCCCGATCATGGCCACTACGGCGCGGCGGAAGTACGAGTCTCCGTAAACACCCATGGTTTCCGTCAGCATGGTCCAACCGTGGACGGGGGTAGCGAGCGTCGGTATGGCGGCCATCATGTCCTTGAGGGCTGCGTTCCAGCCCGCCTCGATGTCGGCCCGCTGCGGGGTGTCGAACCGGCTGGCGTTGAACGGTTGTCCGGCGGTGATTCCCAAGCCGGCAAGTCGTGCGAGCTGGGAGAAGTCGGTGGCGTGTGGTGGGTTGACCGACATCAAGTTGGCTCCATAGGCCAGGTAGTCCAACGGTGCCATCCCGTTGACGACCCGCAGTGGGTCGGAGGTGATGTCGTGGTTCGGATCGATCGTGAATTCCGCCGCCGGGCCGACAGGCGTGATTTCGTAGCCGGCCTGCACCGCGTGGACGGCGGGGTAGTCGGCCGGGCCGTTGGTCTGAGTACGACCGATGATCCACACGTAGGGAGTTGGCGCCTTGATGACGGGCAGACCGTCGGGGACGGCACCGCTGTATCCCGGGGGTGTGAGGACGTACTTTTGCGCGGACGTGCCGGTCGTGCGTTTGCCGGGCACCGCGAAGACGTCGGACCACATGTCGAGCATTGGCAGCAGGTAATACCGGTCCGCAGTGTCGGCGGCCTGGACGATTACCGGCCCGTTGGTCAGGTCGAGCCACGCCGATGAGTAGAGCGTGTCGAAGTTGGGCCGGACGACGGCGCGAAAGTCGGCGGCGGGAAATGCCGGCATGTGATGGAACTGGTTCGGCGGCCCGAAGCCCGGTTTGGTTCCGGCTGGCGTGTTGATCTGCTGGAGACGAGTGACATCCATGGTCACCAACGGGTAAAAGTACACCGCCGCTTCGTAACTCAGGGTCGAGAGATCATCGGAAAGCGTGCTCATAGGATTGCCACCTCACCTCACAAAACGGAAACATCCTAGAAATCACGGTACGCAGTAGACGAATCTCGCTGAAGGGGCGAAATCCTCTATTTTTCCTTAGGATTTTTGGTTAGAAGTCAGGATCTATTTGCGATTTCAATTATCCGAACAAGGTCATGAATATCGATTCCGGATGATCTTCGAGCCGGGAAAGAAATTCTCTGAAACCCGAATTCGGGGACCGAACGTTTCGATGCACGCCAGCGGACGTCCCCGGAACGGAACCTGGACGATACAGCGTGCGTTCGCTTCGCCCCGCCTAGTGTGCAGTTATGACTGAGATTGACCCGACGGCTCCTGTTCTGGTCACCGGAGCAAGCGGCTACATCGCCAGCTGGATTGTTCGTTTCCTGCTGGAAGACGGCTACACAGTGCGGGGGACCGTGCGAAACCCGGACCGCGCCGAGAAGCTCACGCATCTGAACAAGCTGAGCGAAGCGCACCCGGGCAAGCTGTCGCTCTTCAAGGCGGACCTGTTGGATGAGGGCAGTTTCGCCGAGGCGATGGACGGGTGCCAGTTGGTCATCCACACGGCGTCGCCGTTTCTCGTCGGTCGTGTCCGGGATCCGTACGAGCAGCTGGTCCGGCCGGCGTTGGAAGGCACGAAGAACGTGCTCGGGACGGTCGATGCCACGAAGTCTGTACGTCGGGTCGTGCTGACCAGCAGCGTGGTGGCCATCTGCGGCGACAACATCGACATGCGCGGCAAAGCGATGTTCGGTGAAGACGACTGGAATTTCTCGAGCAGCGTTGACCATCAGCCGTATCCGTACTCCAAGCTGGTGGCCGAGCGTGCGGCCTGGGAAATCTGCGCGGCGCAGAACCGCTGGGACATGGTGACGATCCATCCGGGTCTGGTGCTCGGTCCGTCGTTGACCACCGCGA
Source organism: Smaragdicoccus niigatensis DSM 44881 = NBRC 103563 (assembly GCF_000380645.1). GTDB lineage: Bacteria > Actinomycetota > Actinomycetes > Mycobacteriales > Mycobacteriaceae > Smaragdicoccus > Smaragdicoccus niigatensis. The sequence goes on along the minus strand of NZ_AQXZ01000018.1, from coordinate 477,741 downwards.
GTGCGTCGGGCAGTCACACCACCATGCGTCACTTCGCGGACTTCTCGTTGGCCGTCGGTGCCCCGGATCTCGAGATGGGTGTCGTCGACGTGCGCGACGTCGCTCGCATGCACATCACCGCCGGTTTCCTTCCGACAGCGCATGGCCGGTATATCGCCAATGCCGGCACGCGCAGCATGCTCGAACTCGGTCAGGCGCTTCGCGCGAAGTTCGGGCGGGGTTACCCGTTCCCGTACGTCACGATGCCGAAGTTCATGATCAAGATCGGTGCACCGGTCGCCGGGCTGACGCGGGAATTCGTCGAACAGAACGTCGGCTGGCCTCTTCGATTCGACAACAGTCGCAGTATCGCGGAGTTCGGGATCGACTACCGCCTCCCGGAAGAGTCGGTTGTCGAACACTTTCAGCAGATGATCGACGACGGCCTCGTCCGCGGCCGGGGGAAGCACTAGTTCCGGCGTTCGATGGAAGCCATGGTGTCTCGGTAGCCGATATCGATGATTCGCTCCATTGCCCCCATGTCGAAGGTGTCGAAGCGGCTCACGTCGGGATCGATGAACTGAATATCGCCTCGATTCCGCTCCAGTGCGGCGATCTGCTGGCTGCCCAGACTTGCCGCGCGTTCGAGGATTCGCATGATGTTGGGCAATTTGGGACCGCGATGTCGTCGAAGTCCGAATGGGCGCACGCGGGGGACATCAATCCCGGCACCGCCGACGGACATCGACTTTGTCGCCGACACATTGACGGCGATGATCGAATCGACGCCCGATTCCCGCATCACGTTGGTGGGGCAATTGTTGAGAACACCACCGTCTACCAGCAAATCTTCGCCGTCGACCAGTGGCGGGACAATTCCCGGTATCGACATGCTGGCGAGTACGTAGCGGTGCAATGAGCCGGAACGGTGCACCACCAAACAACTTCGAGTCAGGCTCACCGAGACGCAGAAGTAGGAGCGGGCAAGATCTTGAATCTGACGGTTGCCGAACACGTCCCCCAACGCCCGAGCTGCTCGCCGAGAACTCAGTAGCGCGACAGTGGGAACGGTGAAGCCCCGCATCGGTGAGTGGTCATTCCAAATGATCCGTTGTTGATCGACCATGTCGTCAAAGTCGAATTCGCACGCCCATTGAGCACCTATCAGGGCACCCATGCTGGTTCCACCAATGGCGTCGACCTCGATGCCGGCGTCACGCAGGGCACGGAGCGCGCCGATGTGGGCGAAACCGCGGGCTCCGCCGCCGCTGAGAACCACGCCAGTAGCGGAACCCGTGATGAATCGACCGATCCGGGCCCAGTCGGCCGGGTGAGCGAGCCGTGCGTTGTGATGGCGCCAGAATTTGGCTTGGCGCAGCCAGAGTGGGGAGTTCGCGGACCGCGGTCCTCGACGAACGAGTACCAGTTCTGTCGGTGTCCTATCCGCGACCTGCCGGATCTCGTCGAGTGCGGCCGCCTGCGCTGGGTCGCGGGGGTTGGCATCGTCGGCGGCCACGACCACGAGGCGATCAGCCTGCCGGATGACCTGCGCGGTCCACGGACCGACGGATCCTGCGTCCGCCACGTAGAGAACGAGGGATGCGCTGGCCTCATGGTCCCGGAAGTAGTCGACGCTTCGGGAGTCGAAGCGATAATCACCACGGGCGAGATCGATGCCGGTGTCTCGCGCGAAGTCAGACGATCTGACGATGGGGACATCGCGTTGGATTGCATCTCGGAATTGAGCCGTTGCCGCATCCACGTCCACTCCGGCGAGAACGAGCAGGCCCACCGCTGCCGGTGCGGAATTCCGCTGGCTGCCCCCGCCCGACGCAAGCCAGTTCGCCAGCACATTCATCAGCGCGATCGAGAACTCCGGATGCGTTGCCACGAGAGTCTCGAATTCTGCCTGCGACAGCCGGCCCACGATCGAGTCGCGAACCGCACGCACACTCGCTGACCGCTGGCCGTGGGTCAGCAAGCCGACTTCGCCAACGGTGCTCGAGCGACCCAACTCGCGCAACACGACCTCGTCGCTGGACAGCACGACAAAGCGGCCCGAAATGACGAAGTACATGGAATCCGAGGCTTCTCCGGCACGGATCAGGTACTCGCCGGCGTCGACGGCGTGCCAGGTCAACCGGGAAAGGACAGGTGACGGGTCGAATCCGCCCAGCAGCTCGATTGACGTGATGGCGGCATAGGCATCAGTTAGCTCGGGTGGAATTTCGTGCAAGCCAATGATCTCCGTCCCGGTGGGCACGAATGCTGCTCCGCGAACTGCGCCGATCGAATTGAGTTCGCTTGCGCGCTAATTCAGCTTAGATACGATGGCGAAATGGAGCGGGCGGAAGTGCCAAAGCCGGCGATCGCCGAGTTGCGCTGGGCTGGTCACCGCCGCTCGATCCCGATCAATGATCAGCTTTTCATCGGGCGCGAGTGTCCAGGAGTCGAACGCAGCCGACGTTTCCTGCTCAGCGGCGACAAAATCTCGAGAAACCACTGCGAAATTCGTCTCGATCACGCACATGATCGGGCTTTTCTCATCGACACCTCGACCAACGGCACGTTGCTCGACGGAAAACCCATCGAGCGTGGCGAACTCACAGCACTTCACCCCGGTTCGATAATTCGGATCGGCGAGGAGATATTCGAGTTCCTGTCGACGCGATTTGGTTCGCCGGTCGACGCGAGCGCCGAAGAGACCGCCGCCATGATCCAGGTGCGCCAAATGGTTCTGGTCGTCGGCGACATCATCAATTACTCGGGGATCGCACAGCACACCGATCCGAATCTCATCGCCAGTGGTGTTCAACGCCTGTGGAATGAAGTGGGTGCGATCTTGGAACGGCATGGCGGCACCCTGAACCACTACGCGGGCGACGCCATCTATTCCGTGTGGGATCGGGCAACGGACAAACGGGCGGCTCACAATGCCGTCGACTTCTGTCGCGCCGCGCATCGACGCATCGCCGAACTCGGCACCGGATTGGGCCTCCGGAACCCCGACGGAACGCCCATCACGATGGGTTGGGCAATCGTCGTTGGTCCGGTGGCAGTGACCTCCATGACCCGGCGCAAAACGGTCATCGGCGATACGACGAACTTGGTTTTCCGCCTGTCCGGACTCGCGGGCCGGGAGGGTCGAGCACCGATCGTCGTGTCCGAGCAAGTGCGATTGCTCCTGCCGGATGAACCGGGGTTCGGCGACCCCGAGCGCGTGTTGACGAAAGGTCGGACGGGGACGGAGACCGTCTACCCGATGTCGGTCGGTGACTGATCCTTGGGCCGCGTGACGTCGACCGTGATCGTCACCTTGTCTTCGACCTTCAGAGTCCCACCGAAAAGCGAAAACGGTTTGATGCCGAAGTCTGTCTGGCGGACCTCGGCCTGGCCGGATAGTCGCCAGCAGTCGCCCAGGTCGTCGATGCGAAAGTCAACTGCGCGGCCATGCCGCTTTCCGTGGATCTCGAGCGTGCCCGCGACGCGATAGTCGCCGTTTCCCAGCTTCTCGATCCCGTCGGCATGGAAGCCGATCTCCGGAAATCGCTTGACGCCGAGGGACTTCAGCGCATTCCGCCGGATGATTTTGAGTTCGTGGTGCGACAGAGCCTTCACTCCGCCCTCGCTTCGCGACACCGCCAGCGAACCGACGTCGACGGTCAGATCCGCGCCGGAGGGTTCGCCGTCGGTCACTGCCACAGTTGCCCGCCAAGCGGCCATCGTCAGCGCGAGGCGGTGCCCCATTTTCGCCGCCCGGCCGGCGACTCCGGTGTGAATCTGCAGCTCACCATCGGCTTCGCTCAGCTGCCATTCGGTGCGAGTCATCACCTCGACCGTATCGCGCCACGGCTGAGCGGCATCCGATTACCGTCGGGATATGGAGGTTGGATCGCGCGAGTGGGAGATGGCTGGTGGTCCGGCGTTGTCGCTCACTCAACGGGTGAGTCTGCTCGCTGGCATGGGGGCGGTACTCCTCGAGGACTCCACGGAACGGCTTGCCGCACAATCTCGTGCCTTTCGGACTCCGCGCAAGGTCGAGTTGGGGCGGTGGAGTCCTCCGCAAACCGTGGCCGCCCTCGCCGCGCGGCGGTTCCTGCAGGACAACGCCAGCCCGGAGTTCGTCAACCACTCGCTCCGTTGCTACTGGTTCACGGCGATCGTGTGCGAATTGGCGGGGGCGCGAAAGCAGGTCGACCTCGAAGCGCTGTACGTCGCGATCCTCATGCACGACGTCGGCTTGTTCCTGACACCGCCCGCGACGGACCACTGTTTCAGCGTGACGGGCGCGCGAGAGGCACGACGCATCGCCGCGAAGAGTGGCTGGACAGACGACCGCATCGACCGGATGGCGGCGGCGATCACGTCGAACCTGAATCCGTCCGTACCCGCCAAACGCTTCGGCCCCGAAGCGCACTATTTCCGTCGCGGCGGAATCATCGACGTGCTCGCACAGGGGTGGAAGGTGCACCCCGACAACCTCGAGAGCATCCTTCGGCAGCATCCGCGGGACGGATTCGCTGAGGACACCGATCGGGCGATCAAGGCCGAGGTCGAGCGGAATCCAGGCTGTCGTTTCGCAGTCTTCGGACCGGTGTTCCCCGCGATGGTGCGCCGGATGCGATTCTCGTAGCGACCAAGATCTCCCGCGAATACCCGCGTCGCGCTACCGTTTCCAGATGACGATGTCTCCCACGTCGGGGGCGGATAGACCGGCGAATCTGCCGTGGTTGTTCTCGTCGCTCCAGTCACCCGGGCAGGTTCTCGGCAATCTCGGACCGAACTGGTTCGCCTCGGTGATGGGCACCGGAATCGTCGCGACGGCGGCGGCCACCTTGCCCGTTCGAATTCCCGGTCTCCACGTCTTCGCACGATGCGTGTGGGTGTTCGCGAGTCTGCTGCTTGTCGTGGTGATCGTGGCCGTGATCGCCCACTGGATTCGGTTCCCGACGGTCGCGCGTAGCCACGCATACAACCCGCAGATGGCGCACTTCTATGGCGCGGCACCGATGGCGTTGCTCACCGTCGGAGCCGGATCGCTGCTGGTCGGGAAGGATCTGATCGGCGAACGCGTCGCGGTCGACCTCGACTGGATTCTGTGGAGTGCGGGAACGGTTGGCGGCCTGTTCACGGCCATGACGATCCCGTACCTCATGTTCACGCAGATCAACGTCGAACCCGATGCCGCGTTCGGTGGTTGGTTGATGCCGATCGTCCCGCCGACGGTTTCGGCGGCAACGGGCGCACTCCTGATCCCGCACATCCACACGGTCACCGGTCGACAGACCATGCTGTACGGCTGCTACGCGATGTTCGGGCTGTCGGTGTTCGCGTCGATCATCGTCATCACGATGGTCTGGAGTCGCCTCGCGCATTTCGGCACGTCCGGTACCGCCCGTGTTCCGACGCTGTGGATCGTGCTCGGTCCACTCGGGCAGTCCATCACGGCGGCAGGACTACTCGGCCACAATGCGGCGCTTGCCGTCGAACCGGATATCGCCGATGGCATGGCGGTGTTCTCGATCCTCTACGGCGTTCCGATCTGGGGATTCGCCGTTCTGTGGATCGGCATCGCGCTGTCCTTGACCATTCGAACCGCCCGCCGGGGAATGCCTTTCGCGCTGACGTGGTGGAGCCTGACGTTCCCGGTCGGCACCTTCGTGACCGGTACGACGCAGCTCGCATTGCATACCGGGCTGCCGGCGTTCAAGGTTGCCGCCGTCGTTGCGTATGTCGGACTACTTGCGGCGTGGGGCCTCGTCGCAGTCCGAACGGCGCGTGGTGGATTGCGCGGCAACCTGTTCCTGCCGCCGCCGGCGGGTCCGATCAAGGCGCGAAAGGACCCGCCGCGCGGTTAAGTGTCACCGACTGCTGGGGTACTCCGGCGCGCGCTTGGCGAGAAACGCAGCGACTCCCTCGACCCCGTCGGGGCCGGAAGCGCAGGCCCGAATGGACAAAGTCTCCCGCCGAAGAGCTGTTTCTTCTGAGGGTGTCGCCGTCTCCCGGAAGAGACGCTTGGCCGCGACCTGCGCGGAGCGCGAACCCGACCGCAACGTGCGAACCACCTTCTCGACCGCCGTACCGAGTTCGTCGTCGGGATGGACCTCGCTGACGAATCCCGCTGCTTGCGCATCCTTCGCGGACAACACGGGGTTGAGCAACGCCAGGCGCAGGGCACGGTGCAGCCCGATCGAGGAGATCAGCAGTGAACTGCCACCGTCCGGCGAGAGCCCGATCTTCGTGTACGCGAGCGTGAACTTGGCTGATTCCGCCGCTAAGACGATGTCGGCGCTGGCGGCCAACGCGACTCCCGCGCCCGCTGCCGTGCCGCTGACCACGGAGACGACGATCGCGTTGATGCGGTGCAGTTCGCTGACCTGGCGATGCAGGCTTTCCGCGAGGTCGTCGATCATGTGGTCGACGTCGTCCGTAGCGGCGAACGCCTGGATATCACCGCCGAAGCTGAAGGCTCGTCCCGCCGAGGACAAGACGACGACATGGACATCGTCTGTTCTGGCCTGACGGATTGCGATTCCGAGTTCATCGACGAAGGACTGATTGATCGGATTTCCGCGGTCTGGATCAGAGAACTGGATGTAGGCGACTCGGTCCCGCTGCTCGTATGAAACCTGGCTCATACCCGCGACAGTAGCGACGCCGGACTGTATGGGTCTTTGAGTCCCATGAACTTCGGTTTGTCTAGAGGGTCGCACTGTAAGACCGGTCACATACCCGCCCTGCCTGCTTGACATATCAAGCACGTGCTCATTAACTCGTACATATGCCGCTACCACCGAGGTAGTGGCGACATACAAGGAGATCGACATGACTTTCGTTCAGGACGCAACCGCTCAGGTCAAGGACGCTGCTGCCAAGGGCAACGAGAAGCTGACCGGTCTGGTCGCGCAGCTCAAGGCTCAGGCCACCGAGGCTGCTGACAAGGCGAAGGCTGCCACCGCTGAGTACCGCACCAAGGCTGAGGCCGCTGTCGCTGAGTACCGCACCAAGGCTGAGGCTGCTGCTGCTGACCTCAAGGTCAAGGCAGAAGAGGCTCGCGCTGCGGTTGAGGCTCGTTTCGCCAAGACCACCGAGGTCGTCGCCGAGGCTGCTGAGTAATTCAGCTCCTTAGAGATTGATTTGTCTGGGGGTCGGCGCTTGCGTCGGCCCCCGACACGTCTAATTTGAGCAATGAACCAACACGAGATGCTTGGGACATGACCGACGAACCGAATCCGCAGCACAAGGGCGCGCTGGGCGCTTTCATCCGCCAGCAGCGCGAACTGATGCAGCTGTCACTCCGCGAACTGGCGCGGATGTCGCAGGTCTCCAACGCGTACCTCAGCCAGATCGAGCGCGGACTGCACGAACCGTCCGTTCGCGTCCTTCAAGCCGTATCCGAGGCGCTGGCCGTGCCGGTGGAGGAAATGCTCGCCAACGCCCAGCCCACGGCGTGGGAACCCCTCGCCGACGACGCGGTCGAAGTCGCCATTCGCGCCGACCGCCGGCTGTCGACGGCCCAAAAAGAAGCACTGCTCGCGGTGTACGCAAGTTACATTCGCGCCGCTCAGGCCGAGAACACTTAAACGCCTCGGGTTGGGCGTGATTGCCTCCAGCAGTAACGCCCGGTGTGACAATTGTCGTTAGTCGCTCCATTGGGGTTGAGGCGACACAACTCGACATGCATGAGGGGTCTCGATGCCGATCGATCCTCCAGACGGCGCCGACACCATTACCGACACCGCCTGGCTTCATGCTTTCGAGGACAAAATAATCGAGGCGTGGAATTCCCACGATCCCGATGCGGTTTCCATGCTCTACGCCCCGGATGCGGTGCGAATCGACCCGATGCGCGCCGACCCGATAATCGGCAGGCCCGCGATCCGCGACTACCTCGTCGGCGCCTTTGCGGCATTCCCGGATATCACTTACCGATTTGAAGGCCTTCCAGCGATTACGCCGCAGGGAACATTCGTGTTCACGAGATGGACGGCAGTGGGCACCCACCACGGGCGAATCATGCCGGAGGGGATACCGCCGACAGGTCGACGCGGGGAAATCGTCGGTGTGAACGTCCAGGCATTCCGCGGCGGCCTTCTTTGGCACGACTACAGCTACTTCGACACTGCTGACCTTGGTCGCCAACTTGGGCTCATGCCAGCGCGCGGTTCACGCGCGGAAAAGATGATGATCCGGAGTCGACAGCTGCAAGCGCAACTGCGGAAGTTGCGGCGACTGTCGCCCCGATAGCGGTTCAGGTCGCATCCACAATGCGGATGACCGAGTTCGGGCACAGGCCGGCCGCCCGTATCGCGCGCACGTGCAACTCCGGCGGCGGCTCGCTGTTGAGCAGCACGACCGTGCCATCGTCGTCGGATTGATCGAAGATTTCGGGTGCGGTCAGCGCGCACTGGCCCGCACCGCGGCACCGATCGTGACTGACGTAGATCTTCATCCCGCCGCCTTGGTATCCCAGGTGACCGGAAGAGCGTGGACGCCGTAGACAAACATGTCGTCACGCATCGGGACTTGTTCAGCCGGAACCGCCAGCCGAAGTGTCGGGAAACGCCGGAACAGCGCCGGAAACGCGATCTGCATTTCGACGCGTGCCAGCTGCTGTCCGAGGCACTGGTGCACACCATGACCGAAGGCGACGTGCTGCGAGTGCTCGCGGTTCAGATTCAGAACGTCCGGCTGGTCGAACTGATTCGGGTCGCGGTTCGCCGAGGCGAGCGACATCATGACTGTCTGACCAGCCCGAATGTGTTGACCACGGAAGTCGATGTCCTCTCGGGCAACCCGGACCGTGCCGAAATGGACGATGGTCAGGTATCGCATGAGTTCCTCGACGGCGCGGGCCGTGCCGTTCGCACCGTCGAGCATCGACGGAAGTTGGCCGGGGTTGCACAACAGGGTGTACGTCCCGAGGGCGAGCATGTTCGCCGTGGTTTCGTGCCCAGCGATGAGCAGTAGCCGACTGATGCCGGCCAGTTCCTCGTCCGTGAGGTAGTTGGCTTCCGGATCCTGTTCACCGGCGCGGATCAGTGTCCCGATGAGTGCGTCATCCGGGCTCTTGCGCTTGTCCGCAATGAGGTCCCGGGTGTACTGGCGTAGTGCCTCGATGCCCTCGCGGATCTGGTCTTCGGTCGCATGGATGCTGAGCAGATTGGCCGTCCACCGCTGGAACTGCTCACGGTCTGCGTAGGGCACCCCGAGTAGTTCGCAGATGACCAGGGAGGGGATCGGCCGAGCGAAGTCCGGCACGAGATCCGACGGCGGTCCGGCTGCTCCCATGGCGTCGAGATGCTCGGCGACGATCTCTTCGATCCGCGGAGCGAGGGCATGCATGCGCCGCACCGTGAAGTACCGAGTGAGCATTCGTCGGTAATGCGTGTGCTCCGGGGGATCCATGCTCAGGAGCATCCCGGCCCGGTCCTGGGGCTGGAACTGCGGTCGGCGAATGGGTGAAGACGCGTTCTCGCGGTTCGAGCTGAAGCGGTCGTCCGCGAGTACCGCACGCACGTCGTCGTGGCGAGTGATCAGCCAGCCGGAGGTGCCGTCCGGAAACGCCAGCGGTGTGACCGGTGACTGTTCGCGGAGGTGCTGATACTCCGCCGGCGGATCGAGGGGAGTGGAGCGATGAATCGGCAGTGTCACCGCCGTCAGGTGGGCCGCAGTCATCTCAACCGCCCCCTTTGGTCCAGCATCAAGAGAGTCAGAAGCCAGGGTAGTCCGGTTCACTGAATCGTGTGGAGAGCGCATAGCGCAACAGGACGACATCGCCGATCTGACGCACGTCGGCGAGCGTGGCGCGGTGGTCCGGGTTCCAGGGGAACTGTCCGTCGTCGACGAATCGGCAGCCTCGTGAATCACCCACGAAGAACGGCGCCACGACCAGTTGCAGCTCATCGGCCAGCCCCGCAGTGAGGAACTGGGTGAGGATCGTTCGTCCGCCCTCGACGATCAGCCGGCGAATCCCTCGATCACCCAGGTCGGTGATCAGCCCCTGCATGTCAACGCGTTCGCCGGCGTCGACGACGGTGGCCACCGAGTCGAGGCGCCGGCGAACCTCCGTCGCGCCCGCGCTGGTGCAATAGACGATCTTCTCGGCGTCACCGAGAGTGAAGAAGTTCGCGTCCGCATCCAACTGGCCGTGGCGGGTGACCGTCACCTTCATCGGGGACGGGGGCATTCCGAGTTCGATCCGTCGCGCGCGGCGGTCGGCGGACCGGATCAGCAGCCGCGGGTTGTCGTTGCGAACGGTCGTCGCTCCGACGAGGATCGCATCGCACGACGCCCGAACCTCATCGACCCGGTCGAAGTCGGCGTCGTTGGAGAGTTGCAGGCGGGGAGCGGTTGCGGTGTCGAGGTATCCGTCGATCGACATGCTGCAGCTCAGCAGTGTGTATGGCCGGTCAGCCATGGGCGGATGGTCCTCCGACGAGTTCACCGGATTCCTTCAGTCGTCGATGCGGCATCAGCAGCATGATCGCGCCCGGAAGGGCTGCTGCGATGGCAAACACGCCGAACGCGGTCGAGACCGCCAGCCCCTGTGCACCACCGAGTCCTGCCGCTTCGAATGCCCAAACGGCCGCGCCCTCGCGCGGACCCCAGCCGGCGACGTTGAACGGCAGCGCCGCCGCCACCAATACCAGGAGAGCGAGCGGCAGGAGATGTCCCAATGAGACGCTGACCCCGACCGTGTGGACCGCGAGGACGAAGGTCGCGGCGTAGCCGATCACGGCGCCCATCGAGGCAATCACGACCCCTGGCCAGGCATCCGGGATGTGGCCGAATCGCCACGCCGCGGCAATGATGACGACGATGACAACCGCGACCGCGACCAGCACTGCCGTCGGCACCGGGGACGGCAGAACAGCGAGCACAACGACCGTCAACCAAATCTGCACGACCTGTCCGGCGACTCGTTCCTCTACGACGGCTCGCCCTGCGCGTGCGACGGCGCCGGCGTCCAGGCCGTGTCGGATCGCACGGTGCACATCCCCGAGCACACCCGCGGGGAGCGCGGTATTGAGGAATTGCGATCGGTAGCAGGCGGGAACGGCATCCCGCATATCCAGCTTGAGGTCGAGGCTGCGGGCAACGAGACACCAGCGCCACGCTGCACACACCGTGGTGGCAACGCCGATAGTGACCGCAATGACGATCGACGGGACGGTGACGGACCGTAATCCGGTCAGCAGCGGCCCGACGCCGAGTCGCGCCACGAGAACCGTGAGAATCGCGGCAGTCACGGCCACCTGAATGACGACGCGCAGTTTCATCCGGCGACACCCGCCAACACCGCGGCGACGCGCTCGGTGCTCGAACGCCACGTGGGTAGCGACCGGCGGCGGTCCCGCGCCGCGGCGCGAAGCCGGTGCCGCAACTGCGGATCCTGCAACCAGCGAGCCAGTTCTTCGGACAATGCCTCCGCGTCATTTGGCGCGACCAGCAGGCCGGGTACGGTGCCGTCGTTCGCGGTACCGACCGCCTCCGGTATGCCCCCAACCCGGGTTGCCACCACCGGAATACCTCGGGCCAGGGCCTCGCCGAGGACCATGCCGTACGACTCGACCCTCGACGCGAGCACCACGAGATCGGCAGCGGCGTACTGCTTCGAGAGTGAGTCGCCGGCGAGCGTCCCGACGAAGGTGACTCGATCGGCGACTCGTGAGTTGTCCAACTGGCGACGCAGGTTGTCGACGAACCGGGGCTCGCGATCCAGCGGACCGGCGAAGGTGCAATGCCAGGGCAACTCGGCGATGCGGTCGAGGGCGCTGACCAGCGTGTCGTGTCCCTTGTGCGCGGCGATCGTGGCCACGCAAAGCAGCGCCCGACCGTTCTCGCGGGAGGGCGCGAGTTCGACGGCGTCCGAGCCGGGATGCGCCACGTGCACCCGATCGGCCGACAGGTTGTGCTCCGCGAGCAGTCGATCGCGCGTCCACCGGCTGGTCGTAATGGTTGCCGCGGCTGCGGACAGCACCTCCTGGGCACGGAAGGTGGCGTCGCGCAGATGGCCGGCCATCTCGGCAAGTGGCATGTGCATCAGAACCACGAGCCGCAGGCGTCTGGCCGCCGGTACAAAGACCTCCGGAAGCGCCGAAGCGATGATCCCGTCCACGAGCACTACCGAGTCGTCGGGAATGTCGGCTGTCACGGCGGCAACCGCACTGCCCGCCCGCACGTCGGGCCGCGGCCAGCAGCCCGGAACACGCCAGGTGTGCACCCGCCACCCAATCTCGGCGAGCCCATCCTGGATGCGGAGGTCATAGTGGTTGCCACCGCTCGGCTGAGTTGGGTCGTCGAAACCATCCGGTACCAGCAGATGAACGGTCTGGCTCAGTGTCACTTCCCTCGCTCCGCTCGGGCGTTCGCGGGCCCCAATGGCGTTGCCTTCCCTCCTCGCTCAGGCCGCTCGTACCTCGCAGCCCTCGACTCGTCAGTCCAGACACCGCCGGGCCCGCTCATGGCGTCCGTTCGTAGGATGCCCAGGCCACGTGGGACTCGCGCAGAGTGACCATGATCGCCGACAAATGGCGAGCGCCCTCGCCGAGTTCGCCGGCATGGATTCGGCCAGCCAGCCGATCGGCCACCAGCTTCGCGAGCACCTCGGTCGTGGTGTTCACGCCTGCGAGTGACGGATCGTCATCGAGGTTGCGGTAGGTCAGGTCGGACAGCACGGCGCGCAGCGCGGTCCCGGCGGCGCCGATGTCAACGACGATTCCATCCGAATCGAGTTCGCTCCGGCGGAACGTCGCATCGACGACATAGGTGGCGCCGTGGAGCTGTTGTGCGGGCCCGAACACCTCGCCGCGCAGGCTGTGGGCGATCATCATGTGCTCACGAACGGTCACGCTGAACACGTCGAATCAATCCTTTTCGTAGGTGATCACGTGGCACAGGCCCGGCAAGGAACCGGCCGCGATCTGTGCCATCGTCTCCGGTAAATGATCAAAGTCCGACCTGCCAGTCAGCAAGACGTCGAACGCTTCGTCGCGCAGCAAGTGCAAGGCCAGCCCACGCCGGTCGGCGTGGGTACGGCTCGCGCGCCGAGCCGGCGCGACCCGACCGACCTGGCTGGAACGTATCGCCAACCGCTGCGAATGGAATGCGTGTCCGAGCGGCAACGAGACCTCGGTATCGCCGTACCAGCTCAGTTCGATGACTTCGCCCTCGGTGCGCAGCAGTTGCAAAGCCAGCTGCAGGCCCGAAGCGGTCGCGCTGGCGTGAAAGACGCGATCTTGATCCCGAGGAGCCTCTTTCGGCGTGGCGAATCCGACGCCCAGTGCAGCCGCAACAGTGGCACGAGAGACGTCCACATCGACGAGCGTGACCGAAACTTCGGGAACCCTCGCGAGTAGCCGGGCGACGCAGCAGCCGATCATTCCGGCACCGACGACGGTCACGTGGTCTCCGATCAGCGCCGGCGCGTCCCACAGTGCATTCACCGCCGTTTCGACTGCTCCGGCGAGTACCGCACGTTCGGGCGGTACGTCGTCCGGAACGGCGACCACGTCGGTCGCGGGAACGACGTAGTGAGTCTGATGTGGATAGAGGCAGAACACAGTTCGCCCCAGCAGATCCGCCGTCCCTTCTTCGACAACCCCGACGTTGAGATAGCCGTATTTGACCGGACCCGGAAACTCCCCGTCCTGAAACGGTGCTCGCATCAACGGGTACTGGTCAGCCGGGACTTTGCCGCGGAACACGAGCATCTCGGTGCCCCGGCTGATCCCGCTGAATCGCGTGCGCACCAGTACTTCGCCCTCATTCGCGGGTTCGATCCGGGTGTCTCGGAGTTCTCCGTGCCCGGGCGCGCAGACCCAAAAAGCCCGCGCATCGCCGCTAAACATCATCCCTCCGAACAATTTTCAGTCCTTGGCCCGTACCACCGTGTATACGCCCTTAGTAGGGAGGAAACGTGCCATTGCTGCGACCGTGGGTCCCGATCGGGTTGACCACGCAATTGGCGCTGCTGGCTGTCCTTGCCGGTTTCGTCCACCTGAACGCGTTGGGGTGGCTCGTCGGACTCGCCTCCAGTGCAGTGATCCACATCGTGCTGGCGCGGGCGCTTGGCCGCGACGGTCGCACCGCCCTCGGGCCGGCGAACCGCGTCACACTCGCCCGGGCCATCCTGGCTGGCGGCATCGCGGCCCTCGTCGCAAGCAGGTTCACTTCAGACATCCCGACCGCTTTGATCGTGAGCCTCACCGTGCCCGCCCTGATGCTGGACGCAGTGGACGGCCGGGTCGCACGGCACACCGGATCGGTGTCGGCGACGGGCGCGCGGTTCGACGGGGAGGTCGATGCGTTCCTGATTCTCGTCCTGAGCGTCGAGGTCAGCCGAACATTGGGTGCGTGGGTCCTGGCGATCGGCGCCGCACGCTACGTGCTGTGGGCCGCAGAGTGGGTATGGCCGTGGCTGCGCAAGCCCGTCCCGCCGCGGTACTGGCGCAAGGTGGTCGCGGCGGTACAAGGCATCACCCTCACGGTCGCGATGGCGAACGTGCTGCCCGAGGTACTGAATGTCGTGATGATCGCCGGCGCGTTGGTGCTGCTGGCGGAGTCATTCGGGCATGACGTCATCTGGCTCTTGCGAAAGAGGTCGGAGCGCTCTAACGCTCGGCTCTGACCTTCAGATAGTGCCTGGCGGCACGCGCTCGGTTTCCACACGCAACCGAGCACCATTCTCGACGCGGGTGGGATTTGACGAAATAGAGCACGCAACCGGGGGCGTGACAGGCGCGGAGATTGTTTGCGACATCTCCAGTGAGAGTCTGCATCGAATCTTCGGCGATGAGAGCGAGTCCGGCCCTAACTGGGCGGCGTCCGACATGACGCTGAAGCAGTAAGACGTCACCCGCAAGCGTCAGCGCAGGTGTGGGTAGATCCGTCGCGACGTGATTCACCACGCTCAATGCTCGATCGATGTCCGTCATCGCGGACGACGCCGCTACCCGATTGTCGGATGTCACGTGGCAGGCCAAGCGCCGCAGGGCGTCTCGCAAGTCGCGGGCGGTATCGAGATCGGCTGGTGTGGCACTTTCGCCCCCGCGATCAATGCTCACGATGTCGAGGAATGCGTCGACGTCACCGCTGACCCGGAGTTCATCGTGCACGCCGTCGGTGTCGGCCCAGATCGTGTTCATCAGCCGCACGGGGACCGCTTCGTCGGGAAGCACCCAGATGTGAGTACGCGATGGTTCGGCCATAGAGCGAGTTTATCACGGATGAAAGTACTTGCATCCGTGAGAAGAGTCGTGGTAAACCGTTTCTAACGGATGGCGAACAGATTATCCGTTAGACGAGCTCAGGAGCCTTCTCATGCCGACCACCATCACCCCCATCGAACCCGACAACGCAACCGGCGTGGTCGCTGAATTGCTGACGCAAGTCAAGGAGTCGCTCGGACTGGTTCCGAACATGACGAAGGTCATGGCGAGCAGTCCCGCGCTGCTCAAGAGCTACCTGGCACTCGCCGGGGCCACCGGCAGCGGCAGCCTTGGAGCCGGCGTTCGGGAACGGCTGGCCATCGCCACCGCACAGCTCAATGGCTGCGAATACTGCTTGTCGGCACACACTTTCATCGGCGGCAACATCGCGAAGGTGCCTCCGGCGGAGCTCGCCGCCGCCCGCAACGCCGAGTCATCCGACCCGCATATCGCGGCTCTGCTGACACTGTCGAACGCGATCGCCGCGGACGGTGGCGACGTCTCCGAGGCAGTTATCGCACAGGCACGCGCTGCTGGCGTCACCGACCGAGAGATGGGTGAGGTGGTCGCCAACCTGGCTCTGAACATCCTCACCAACTACTTCAACATTCTGGCCAACGTCGACAACGACTGGCCTGTCGTCTCACTCTGAACGAGCGGACGGGAGGGAAATGACGATGATGACGCACCAGTTCGCCGATGTGGGATTCCATTCCGGCGAGCTGGCGGTCCAGGCCAAAGCCGGAGTAGGTCGCGAGGCCGGGCGATTGGTCGGAATGATGCAGCCCGCTGAACTGCGCGGTGGCATCACCGGATTCCTCGCCAACAGCACGTTCGCGGTCATCACGGCGCGGGACTCTACGGGCCGTTTGTGGGCGTCGCCGCTGACTGGACCACGAGGCTTCCTCGAGGTGACGACCGCGAGCGAGCTCAGGATTCACACGACTCCTCCAGTGGGAGACCCACTCCGCGGACTGCCATCCCAACAACTCGTCGGAATCGTCGTCGTGGAGTTCGCGGCTCGGCGCCGGGTTCGAGTAAACGGGACTCTCATCGATTCCACGGCCAGCACCCTGACGATCAGCGTCGAGCAGGCTTACGGAAATTGTCCCCAGTACATACAGCAACGAGAGCTCGATCGGAGGACCGGAAGCGGTACAACGAGACCTCCAAATCCCTACCGTGACGTCCACCTGCGGCCGCGGGACGTGGCGTTGATCCGTCGGGCGGACACCTTCTTCCTCGGGACGAGCAACCCGGGCCGCGGCACCGATGCCTCGCATCGGGGAGGTCCACCCGGATTCGTCCGCGTCACCGGAGACCAACTGCGGTGGCCGGACTACCCGGGCAACAACATGTTCAATTCGCTCGGCAACCTCGCCGTCAACCGTGAAGCTGCAGTCCTGTTCTGCGACTTCACGACCGGCGAGACCCTCCAGCTGAGCGGCAGCGCCGAGATCGAATGGGGCGACACGGGCCGATCAGGAGATGACGGCCGTACCGGTCGCACCGTCAGTTTCACGTCGCAAGACGTCGTCGCTGGAGATCTCCTTCCCGTCCACGAGACGGCCCACCACCCGTACCCGCGCAACCCTGCGCTGACCGACTGAGGACAGCCCATGACCGAGTCACGCCCGCCGTTCCCGCCGTTCGATGTCTCCACTGCCGCCCAGAAAGTGCAGGCCGCAGAGGACGCCTGGAATACCCGTGATCCCGAAAGAGTGGCACTTGCCTACACTCCGGACTCGATATGGCGAAACCGCGACACCTTCATCACCGGGCGCGCAGACATCATCGAATTCTTGACGGAGAAATGGCAGCGCGAGCACGACTACGCCCTTCGGAAGAGTCTGTGGGGATTCCGCGGCAACCGCATTGCAGTTCGATTCCAGTACGAATGGCATGACGCCCGCCGCCAGTGGTGGCGCAGCTACGGAAACGAACTATGGGAATTCGATCCCAGCGGGCTCATGAGCCGCCGCGAAGCATCCATCAACGACCGGGCGATCACCGCCACAGAGCGACGGATTCTGGGTCCGCGACCCGACTCCGAGCGCGGTGTCGAAATTCCCGTCTGGTGACGTCGACGCCGGCAAGTTGGTTGCGCTCTACCGTTCCGGAGAGCGGATCGTAGGTGCGCGCGCTGAACCGCGAGGCCGACATTCTGAAGTACCGCGCCTTGATCCTGAAGGACACGATCCGGGACGACGCGCGAGAACTCGCCCGTGCCCGCGAGCCTAAGCGGGCTTTCGCCTAACGCCGAGCGAAACTAGCCACGCACTCGCTCCGACAGGAACTCGGCAAGGTGGGTCGTGAAGACGTCATTGTCGTCGCCCGCGACCATGTGCCCGGCGGACACCTCGACTGAGCTTGCGGTCGGGATCAGTTCCAGGAGCTCGGCGGCGCCCTCCGGGGTGACGACGTCAGAGGCTTTGCCGCGGACGAGCAGGGTCGGGACCTGCACACGTCGAGCGGCTTCGTACAGGCGATCCTCGTTCATGTCTCGCTTCGGCTCGTCACTCACGTCGAGGAATCGCGGGTCCCAGTGCCAGTACCAGCGTCCATCCCGGTGTAGCCGAACGTTCTTCCTCAGCCCGTCGAGGTTCTGGGGTCGTTCGCGGTGCGGGTTGTAGGCCTGGACGGCATCGGCGACCTCTTCCAGAGATGCGAAACCGTTCGGCGCGCTCGCCATGAACGCGATGATCTTGTCTCGACCCGCCGCTTCGATTCGTGGCGCGATGTCGACCAGGACAAGACCGGTACTCGTCCCGGGATTCTCACCCTCGGTGACAAGCGAGGTGATTCCACCGAGAGACGCGCCGATCAGCACCGGAGCCTCACCGATTGCGGCGACTACCGACCTGAGATCGCCCGCGAAATCGTCGAGGGCGTAGCGACCGCTCGGCGCCCACTCGCTGTCGCCATGGCCACGGGCATCCAAGGTGATGGCTTCCCAACCGCTCTCTGCCATGCGTCGCGCGGTGCGCCCCCATGAGTGCCGCGTCTGCCCGCCGCCGTGCAGAAAGAGCACAGTGCCGAGCTTCGGCACGGTTTTCGTTGGCCAGCGGTCGGCGGCGAGCCGAAGACCGTCATGGCCCAGAAAAGTCTCCGGCACCGGCTCGATGTGGGAAGTCATACTTCGCAGCCTTGCACGTCCGGCCGTGGTTGTGCGAAGTGCATTCCTCGTCGGCGACATATCTCACCCGTCATACACGTGCCGCGAGCTCAGAGAATTGGTCATCGCGCCACTCACTTTCGAGCCGGATACCGACCGCCTCGACTTCACGTTTTCGCAATTCGACGCGGCGGATTTTGCCCGACACGGTCTTGGGCAGCTCGAAGAACTCCACTCGCCGAACCCGCAGGAACGGTGCGAGGTTCTGTCGTGCGTGTTGCAGGATCGCGAACGCGGTCGCGCTCGTCGGTTCCCAGCCTGCGGCGAGCGCGACGTAGGCCTTCGGTACGGCGAGCCGGACGTCGTCGGGAGCTGGTACGACGGCTGCTTCCGCGACGGCCGGGTGCTCAATGAGGACGCTCTCCAGTTCGAACGGCGACACCTTGTAGTCCGAGGATTTGAAGACATCGTCGGTGCGCCCGATGTAGGTGATGTAGCCGTCTTCGTCCCGCCTCGCAACGTCACCGGTGTGGTAGTAGCCGTTGGCCATCGCCGCCGCAGCTTTTTCGGGGTCACCTTCGTATCCGGTCATGAGTCCGACTGGACGCCGGGACAGGTCGAGGCAGATCTCGCCCTCGTCGGCCTGCTCGCCGGTGATCGGGTCGACGAGCACGACCGGTACGCCCGGCAGCGGCCGACCCATCGAACCCGGCTTTAGCGGTGCGCCGGGCGTGTTGCCGATCTGTGCAGTGGTCTCCGTCTGGCCGAACCCGTCCCGGATCGTCCGGCCCCACCGCGCCCGGACCTGGTCGATGACCTCGGGATTGAGCGGCTCACCAGCAGAGATCAGTTCGCGTAACCGGCCTGGACCACCGGACAGATCGGCCTGGATGAGCATGCGCCACACGGTCGGCGGAGCACAGAACGTCGTGACGCCCGCCTCGCGGATGTGCTGCATCAGAGTGGCCGCGTCGAAACGGCTGTAGTTGAAGACGAAGATCGTCGCCTCGGCGATCCACGGTGCGAAGAAGCAGCTCCAGGCGTGCTTCGCCCAGCCCGGTGAGCTGATGTTCAGGTGGACGTCACCCGGCTGGATGCCCTGCCACGCCAACGTCGACAGATGACCGACCGGGTAGGAGACCTGGGTGTGGCGCACGAGCTTCGGCCGGCTCGTCGTGCCGGAGGTGAAGTAGAGCAACAGTGGATCGGTCGGAGCGGTTGTCGCGGTGAATCGTCGCGGACTCTCGATCGAGTAAGCGTCACGGTATGACGACCAGCCCTCGGGTGCCTGGCCGACACAGATTCGCGCATAGCCGCCCGGGACCGCATCGAACTTTTCGGCGTCGGTGCTGTTCGCGATGACGAACTTTGCTCCGGTGCGCTCGACCCGATCGGTCAGATCGGCAGCGCCGAGAGCCATTGTCGTCGGCATGATGACCGCGCCGAGCTTCATGACGGCGAGCATTGATTCCCACAGCTCGACCTGATTGCCGAGCATCACCATCACGGGGTCGCCCTTGTGCACACCCTGGTCGGACAGCCAATGGGCGACCTGATCGGAGCGATGAGCCATCTCGGCGTAGGAGTACTTCGCCTGTGATCCATCCTCTTCGACGAGCCACAATGCTGTGCGGTCGTTGTCGCGTGCGATGGCGTCGAACCAGTCCGTCGCCCAGTTGAACGTCAGGCCCAGTTCGGGCCATTCGAACTCTCTGACGGCCCGCGTGTAGTCCTCGCGCAGTTCCAGCAGACAGTCGCGAGATGCGCGATAACGGGTTGTGTTC
Organism: Smaragdicoccus niigatensis DSM 44881 = NBRC 103563; assembly: GCF_000380645.1. GTDB lineage: Bacteria > Actinomycetota > Actinomycetes > Mycobacteriales > Mycobacteriaceae > Smaragdicoccus > Smaragdicoccus niigatensis. Next base: position 457,651 of record NZ_AQXZ01000018.1, on the reverse strand, counting down.
GAAACCATGCGAACAGAGTGCAGTAGGTCACACCTGCGCACTACCCCCGAAAGTGGGTAGTGTCGCAATCATGGGCCTGACCTCGCCATATCGGCCGGACGACCGGGATGCATTGCGCGCCGCGCTGCGGTTTGCGCAGTCACGTGCGCAGCTCGCTGTCGTGTTCGGTGGCCAGGTTCTCGGCGGCGCCTTGAAGCTCACCGACCTCGTCGGGAACCGCACGAATCACCTCCGCGGGTTGACCGTCCCGTCCGGTACGGGCCTGGGTGGCCGGGCGGTCGCCGACGGTCGACTGACCGTGGTCCACGACTACCTGCTGGATCAGGGGATCACGCACGACTATGACGGGCCGGTGCGGGCCGAGGGGCTTCGTTCCGTCGTCGCGGTTCCGGTGCGAGTCCGTGATCAGGTCCGGGCGGTCATCTACGGCGCTGTGCGACAGGCGACCCCGGTCGGCGATCGCGGGACCGAGGTCCTGCTCGAGGCGGCACGGGGGTTGAGCACAGAGCTCACCATCCGCGATGAAGTCGACCGTCGCGTCGCGATGGCGGATTCGATGGCGAGTGACCGGGTTCCGCTCAGCGATCCAGCAGCGTTGGAGGAAGTCCGTGCCGTCCATGCCGAACTTCGCTCGATTGCGAATTCGACAGCGGACCCGGTGTTGCGTGCGCAGCTCGAACACTCCGCTGGCCGGCTTGCCGGGGTCGGTGCAACCCAGTCGCCGAGCGTTCACTTGTCGGCTCGCGAGACGGACGTTCTTTCCTACGCCGCGCTAGGGTGCACCAACAGTGAAATTGCCGAGCGCTTGTCACTGCAGCCGGAAACCGTGAAGAGCTATCTGAAGAGTGCGATGCGTAAGTTCGACTCGCACACTCGTCACGAAGCAGTCGTGGCCGCACGGCGGCAGGGCCTCTTGCCGTGAGGCTTACGGCTTGATGAGACCGTGGATCTCCGCGTAGGGGTCCCAAGAGGAGTCATCGTGAGTCTCGAGCTCGATCGTGTTGGTGACGGCCCGCACGACGTCGTCACCATGAAGACGACGAATCAGCGCTGCGGTCATGTCGATTCCGGCGGCCACTCCGGAAGATGTCCAACGGTTGCGATCCTCCACCCAACGCGCCACCGGCACCCATGTGACGGTCGTGCCATAGGCGCTGGCCCAGACGAAGTTCCGTTTGTTTGATGTCGCCCGGTAGCCGTCCAGCAGTCCGGCCGCCGCCAAGACTGCCGACCCGGTGCATACCGCGGTGATGAACTCGGCGTCGCGCACGAAGTCAACGAGCCAAGCGAGGAACTCCGCGTCGTTCGCGAGCTTGCGAGTACCCATTCCACCCGGAACGAGAATGATGTCGCCGGGTGTCGCGTCGTGGTAGCCGTACTGGGCGATGACGTCGACACCGCCGTTGCTCGTCACTGTGCCGGCAGTGGGTCCCACCAGCTCAACGCGGAAATGCTGCGGCAGGTACTTGAGCAGGGTTTGCGGTCCAAACACATCCAGCAGCTCGAAATCGTCGAAGATGATCATCGAGACCCGGCGCGGTGAGTGCTCACTCATGTCAGGAAACTAGCAGCGCGGTAGGTGCGACATGCGGATACGCATGTCGCACCTGCGTCTACCTACTGGTCGACTGGGTGGCCGACCCTCGGTTATGCGGCGACGAGGTGGCGGGTAGGCCGGCTCACCAGGTTGTTCGGCAGCGACAGCTTGAAGATCTTCTTCCACGCTGACGCGACCTGCTTGACCAGCGGACCGCTCGTGTAGGTCAGGCCGTAGCGCTCGAACAGCTCTTGAACCTTCGGAGCGATCTCCTGGTACCGGTTGCTCGGCAGGTCCGGGAAGACATGGTGTTCGATCTGGAACGACAGGTTGCCCGTCATCAGATGAAGGAATGGGCTTCCGGTGATGTTGGCCGACCCCATCATCTGCCGGAGGTACCAATCGCCACGGGTTTCGCCTTCGATCGACGCCTTCTCGAAGGTCTCGACACCTTCGGGGAAGTGGCCGCACATGATGACCGAGTGGGTCCACCAGTTCCGTGCGACGTTCGCGATGAGGTTCGCGCAGAGAGTCGTGGGCGCCGACGGCCCGGACAGGATCGGATGAACGACATAGTCCTTCATGACCTGCTTGCGGATCTTGCCGAGCACCCCGCGAGCCTGCGCGCGGAAGACATCCTTGTCCTTGCGACCGGCGACGTACTTGCCGATCTCGAGGTCATAGGCCGCGATGCCGTACTGGAACACACATGCGTTGATGAAGTTCCAGAGTGGCTGGGCCAGGTACATCGGCTTCCAACGCTGGTCCTCGTCGACGCGCATGATGCCGTAGCCGAGGTCGTGGTCCTTGCCGAGCACGTTGGTGTAGGTGTGGTGCAGCTCGTTGTGCGAGTGCTTCCACATCGACGCGGGAGAGGCACTGTCCCACTCATAGGTCGTCGAGTGGATGTCCGGATCGCGCATCCAGTCCCACTGCCCGTGCATGACGTTGTGCCCGATCTCCATGTTCTCCAGGATCTTCGAGATCGTCAGTCCGGCCGTTCCCACGACGAAGGCCGGCGGGAAGAGGGAAACGAGAAGTACTGCACGGCTGGCGAATTCGAGCTTGCGCTGAGCGTCGATCAGGTTCCGGATGTAAGCGGCATCGCGATCGCCGCGACTGGCGATCACTTGCTCTCGGATCGCGTCGAGTTCACGGCCGAGGTTTTCGATGTCGTCGGGGGTGAGGTGGGCGGCTGGGTGGTTGAGTACGGCGGTCATGTTCGTGGTCCTTAGAGTTCGATGTCGCACGGCCCGGAGGCGGCGCTGATACAGGTTTGAATGAGGACGCCATCGCCGGGTGCGGCGCTGGTGATCTGGCCGTCGCGCAGGTCCCGAACGGTTCCCTCGCGTAGCGGCACCACGCATCCGTGGCAGATGCCGATCCGGCAGCCGGACGGCATGATGACTCCGGCTTCTTCGCCCGCGTCAAGCAGCGACTGGCTGCCGTCGGCCTCGACGGTCTTGCCGGATCGGGCGAATGTGACCGCGCCACCGTCGCCGGTCACTGCGACGCTCGTGCGGAATCGCTCAGTGTGGAGACGGCTGGCGTCGTCCCAGTGTTCTTCGAGCGCGTCGAGAAACGCGCCCGGACCACAGGCCCAGGTCTCACGGTCGGCGTAGTCGGGGACCAGTTCCTCGAGTTCCTCCGGAGTGAGCCGCCCGTCGATAGTGGTGTGCCGCTCGATCAGGCGGATCTTGCCGTGACGCGCGCGGGCGAGCATGCGGAGCTCGCCGCCGAAGATGGCGTCGGACTTGGTGGGTGAGCTGTGGACGACGATGACGTCATCGAGCTGGTCAAGGTGGTTCCGAAGCATTCCCATAACGGGGGTTATGCCACTTCCGGCGGTGACGAACAGCGCCTTCTCTGTTCCCGTGTTGAGGGTGAAGTCGCCGGTCGCCTGCTCGAGCTGCACGACCGTTCCCGGCGTTGCACGGCGGACGAGGTAGTTGCTGACCTTGCCGCCGTCGATCGCCTTCACCGTGATGGAGATGTCGCGCGTCGTGGTTTCGCTGGTGAGGCTGTAGGTCCGCCACAGGCGGACGCCGTCGACGTCGACACCGATCCGGACGTACTGGCCGGGGATGTGCCCCTTCCAGCTGCGTCCTGGGGTGATCACGACAGTCACCGCGTCACGTGTTTCGGGACGGATTTCGACGATCCGGCCGCGGAGCTTCGCTGTGGTTCGAAGCGGGTCGATCAGGTCGAGGTAGTCAGAGGGGACCAGGGGCGTGGCGATCGATTCACCGATTCGTGCCGCCCACCGGCGGAGCCGATCTGTCGGCAGCGGTCCAAGCGTTGTGGTCATATTTCAACAATGGCTTGCGCGAGGATACAAAGTCTTGTCGAATTGGAGTGAACGACTAGGTCACATTTATCAGATTTGGATAAAACGATGACTGACCCAGATTTTCGCGCGCTCGACTTGGACGCCGGAGTCATTGCCGCGCTTCTGGAGCGACTGCCAGCACTCGCGGAGCACTGCGTCGCGGCAGTGACCGCCGACGTGCCTTCCTACACCGACGCGTTCGCCGGCCCCATGGGCAAGACAATCGAACGTGCGGTTGAGTTCTCCATCGGCGGATTCCTGCGCCTGGCCGCCCTCCGTGACCAGGCCGATCCGAGCGAGCCGGTGGCCTTGGCCGTCCAAGGAGCGTACGAACTCGGTCGTGGTGAGGCGCGTGCCGGGCGATCGATGGATGCCTTGCTGGCGGCTTACCGCGTCGGTGCGCGGGCGTCGTGGCGCGAAATGTCCGCGATCGCCTTCGATCATGGCTTGTCTGCAGACAAAATGGCCCGCTTCGCCGACCTGGTCTTCGCCTTTATCGACAAGTTGTCCGCGGCAAGCCTGAGTGGGCATGCGGACGAACTCGCCAAGACCGGCATGGTGCGCGAACGGTATCTCGAGCGATTGGCACGGCATCTGCTGGCCGGAGATTCCGTCGAGGTGGTCGCAGCTGCCATCGAGCACGCGACCTGGACTCCGCCGGAGACGCTCACTGCAGTGCTTCTTCCGGTCGCACGAGCTCGGCAAGCGCTGACCCATCTGCAACCCTCGACCTTGCAGGTGACCGAGGACCTGCCTGGCGTCGATGTGGAGCAGAATCTGGCGGTGCTGCTGGTTCCGGACGCGCATGACCGTGGCCGCGAACAGCTCCTGCGAACATTGCAGGGGAGAGGCGCGGTCGTCGGCCCGGTCCGACCGTGGGACGGCGTCCGCACGTCGTATCTCCGTGCACTCCGGGGTCTTGCCCTCACGCGGGAAGAACCGCAGCACACCATCGACACCGATCGGCACCTTGTTGAGCTTGTGCTGTCTGCGGATAACGATGCGCTGGCTGACCTCCGACGGGTGGCGCTGGCGCCCCTGACTCAGGTGCGGGAAGCCTCCGCGGACCGTCTCCAGGAAACGTTGCGATCGTGGCTGCTCAACCACGGACAGCGGGATCGGGTCGCGGCTGAACTGTTCGTCCACCCGCAGACAGTCCGCTACCGCCTTAACCAGCTACGCGAAGTATTCGGGGACCAACTGGACGATCCGCAGAAGATCCTGGAGCTCACGATCGCGCTGGGAACGGCGGTTTGATCGATCTCGGGACGACTGGCAATCCGCACTCCTACATTGAATTCGGGAGATGCAATCCAGACATTTCTTCAAGCCATGGCAAGGCAGGCGGATATATGAGCGTGCTCGACACAGTGGTCAACAAGGTGCAGGCAACCGTCCCGATCCAGTTGCAAGTCCGCGCCGCGTCGCTGTACAACAAGGCGAAACGAACCGCGATCAAGAGTTCCCGGCCGCCAGTCTTCACCGAAGCGCCAATCCCCGACGTCGCAGACGTCAAGCTCTCGGACATCGACATGAGCAACCCATTCATGTACCGGCAGGGACAGTGGCAGTCCTACTTCAAACGTCTGCGGGATGAGGCGCCGGCGCATTTCCAGCCGAAGAGCGTTTTCGGTCCGTTCTGGTCGATAACGCGATATGCGGACATCCTCAAGATCGACCAGGACTACAACACGTACTCGGCCGAACCGTACATCACGCTGGGCAGCATGCCGGATGGCCTGAATATCGAGATGTTCATCGCGATGGACCCTCCCGAGCACAATGTGCAGCGCCGGTCCGTGCAGACCGTGGTGGCGCCCAAGAACCTCAAAGAAATGGAAAAGCTGATCCGGGTCCGCACGCAGGAGGTGCTCGACAGCCTGCCGGTCGGTGAGCCCTTCGACTGGGTGGACAAGGTGTCGAAAGAGCTGACCTCGCGCATGCTCGCGACCCTGCTGGACTGGCCGTACGAAGATCGGCGCAACCTCGCGGAGCTGTCCGACCTGGCGTCGGGTTATTCCGGCGCGACGGGCGGCGACTCCGACATCGACGAGATTTTCGAAGCCGCGGTCGAGATGTCCCAAGAGGCGGTCAACCTCTGGCACGACAAGGCTGCGCGCATCAAGGCCGGTGAGGCCCCTGGAATCGACCTGATCAGCCTGATGCTCTCGAACAAGAGCACCAAAGACATGATCAACCGCCCGATGGAGTTTCTCGGCAATCTCGTTCTGCTGGTTGTCGGTGGCAACGACACCACCCGCAATTCCATGTCCGGCGGGGTGGTGGCGCTGAATGAGAACCCGGCGGAGTTCGCGAAACTCAAGGCCAATCCAGAGTTGATCCCCAACCTCGTGTCCGAGATCATCCGGTGGCAGACGCCGCTGGCGTACATGCGCCGGGTTGCCAACAAAGACGTGGAACTACACGGACAGCGCATTCGTAAAGGCGACCAGCTCGTCATGTGGTACCCCTCGGGCAACCGCGACGAGCGTCAGTTCGAGCGGCCCGACGAACTCATCGTCGATCGGGAGAATGCAAGCAGCCACACGGCGTTCGGCACCGGTCTGCATAAGTGCATGGGAAACAAGCTCGCTGAGCTGCAGTTGCAGATCCTTTGGGAGGAGTTGCTGCCGCGGTTCGAGGACATCAAGGTGGTTTCGGAGCCGGAGCTCATTCAGTCCAACTTCGTTCGGGGCATCACGAAAATGATGGTCACGGTCACGAAGAAGGAGCCGTCCGCGTAATTCATCGAGTGTTGAGTTTTCTCGGCAACACGCTTAACGTTGGGTGATGAACAGCGGTTTCGTCGTTGCCTTGGACAGTCTCGATGCGGCGGCTCTGCCTCTCGCCGGCGGCAAGGCGGCGAATCTCGGCGAGCTTCTGCGCGCGGGCTTCGACGTGCCGGGCGGATTCGCCGTCACCACCGATGCCTACTCGAAGGTGGCCAGCGGGCTCGACGAGGTGATTGGCAGTTCAGGCGGCGGCGACCTCGCCGGCACCGCCCGGACTGCACTGCTCGCAGCGGCGATTCCGGCGGACGTCGCGCTTGCGATTTGCTCGGCTTACGCGGAACTTGGCGACGACATACCCGTCGCAGTGCGGTCGTCGGCCACGGCCGAGGATCTGCCGACCGCTAGCTTTGCGGGCCAACAAGACACATTCCTCAATGTCGTTGGCGCTGAGAATGTGCTCGACGCCGTGCGTCGCTGTTGGTCATCTTTGTGGACCGACCGGGCCGTGAGCTACCGCGAGACCGTTGGCATCGACCATTCCGCCGTGCGGTTGGCAGTTGTCGTGCAACAGATGGTCGATGCGAAGGTCGCGGGGGTGCTGTTCACTGCGGATCCGGTGACGGGTCGGCGCACGTACAGCGTGATCGACGCGAGCCCTGGGCTAGGGGAGTCCGTCGTCTCGGGAGCCGTCAACCCGGATCACTTCGTGGTCGCGGATGGAGGTGACATCGTCGACCGGCGGCTCGGCGACAAGAAAGTCGTGGTCCGAGCGTTGCCCGGGGGCGGGACAGAGACGGTGACCGGAGTGGGTGTCACTGAGCCGGCGCTCGACGACGTCACCGTACGTGAGTTGGCGCTGCTCGGCCGCCAGGTGGAGGCCCATTTCGGCGCACCCCAGGACATCGAGTGGGCGCTTGACGGCGATGGGTGCCTGTGGCTCACGCAGTCTCGTCCGATCACCACGCTGTACCCGGTGCCCGTGTCGACTCGGCCCGGTCCCCGCGTGTTCTTCAACGGCAGCCTCGCACAAGGACTCACGCGACCCATCACGCCGATGGGACTGTCGGCTTTCCGGGCGATCGCGGCAACGCCGGCCCGAGAGGTGTTCGGCATTCCCGGCGTGGACCCGCTCCTCGGACCGCCGGCATTCCTGCCCACGGGCGCTCGCGCTTTCATCGACATCACCGCGGCGGTACGAAGCCGACCCGGCCGGGCGCTGGCCATCCGAATGCTCGGTGTCATGGAGGCTCGGTCGGCGGCTGTCCTGCGGGACCTTGGTGCGGAACCCGAATTCGCAATTGGAAAGGGAACTGTGGCGCCGTTTCTTCGGGGAGTTGCGCGGGCCATGGTCAAGTACCGCGTTCCGATTCTGGTGGCGAAGTCGCTGGCCAAGCCGGAGGCCGGGCGAGCTCAGGTGGCGAAGATCGGGCGCGATCTGAGGTCCCACCTGGTCATACCGGCTTCCGCTACGGCCCAGGAACGCCTGGACCATGTGCAAGAAGTCCTTTCCGGTGCGTTTCCGATTCTTCCCCGGACCGGGCCGGTCGCCTTCGCGGGTTTCCTCGCATTCGCGGCTGCCCGCAAGTTCGTGGGCTCGGGCCTCGATGGCGTCGAGTGGCATGAGGTGATGCGTTCGCTGCCGCACAACAGCACCACGGAAATGGACCTGACACTGTGGCGCCTGGCTACTCGACTGCGTGAAGACCCAGAGTCGGCGCGGGCCCTGCACGACGGGGAGCCTGCCGAACTCGCCGCGAAATATCTGCGTGGCGAACTCCCGACCATCGCGCAGGAGGAGTTGCGCGCATTCCTCCGCGAGCACGGCCACCGGGCAATTGCCGAGATCGACGTCGGCATGCCGAGATGGCGCGACGATCCGACGTACGTCCTCGGAGTGCTCGCCAACTATTTGCGCCTCGACGACCCCGAGCGCGAGCCGGACGCGCTGTTCAGCCGCGGTGCGGCCGCGGCAGAGGCCGCGGTGGCAGACGTCGTCGCACGGGTGCAGAGTCGCTCGAAGGTGCGCGCACGCGCCGTTCGATTCGCACTGGGACGGGTGCGCGAGCTCGCGGGAATGCGCGAAGAACACAAGGACCTGCTCATCCTGCTGCTCGCGCATGTACGTGAACAGCTCGGTCTCGTGGGCCGCGCGCTCGCCGAACGTGACCTGCTCGAGGAGGCGGACGACGTGTTCTTCCTCGAGCTTGTCGAGGTGCGCGCCGCGCTCGCCGGCGCGGACCATCGGGCGGCGGTCGCCGCACGCCGGGAGGAATACGCCCGCGAGCTTAAGCGTCGGCATGTGCCGCGAGTGTTGCTGTCGGATGGAACCGAGCCCGAAGCTGTGGCGGCTGCACCCCTTGCGGGCGACGGCTTGATCGGTACACCGGCCTCCGCCGGGACGGTCACGGCCCGGGCGCGTGTCGTGCTCGACCCGGTCGGGGCCTACCTGGAACCGGGGGAGATCCTGGTGGCTCCGTCAACCGATCCGGGTTGGACGCCCCTGTTTCTCACCGCAGGCGGACTCGTCATGGAGATGGGTGGCGCGAACTCGCACGGTGCGGTCGTCGCGCGGGAGTACGGGATTCCGGCCGTGGTCGGAGCCGCGGACGCGACTCGACGCATCGAAACCGGCCAGGAGATCACGGTTGACGGTGCGAGCGGTCTGGTGCGTTTCGGTCGCTGAGTCACGTTGTCTGGCCGCGGGCTTAGTCTAGGTTCATGCTCGCCGACGGGTCCGTCACCGCCTTCGTACCGACGTCAAACCTCGAACGTGCGCAAGAGTTCTTCGTGGGGCTGCTGGGCCTTGACCTGTCGTACTCCGATTCGTTTGCGTGCGTGGTCCGCAGCGGGGCTGTCACCGTTCGGGTGACACTGGTGCCGGACTTTCGTCCACAGCAGTTCACCGTCCTCGGCTGGGAAGTCGCCGACGTTCACGCGGTAATCGCGGAATTGACCGAGCGCGGGATCTCGTTCCTGCGCTTCGACGGGATGGCGCAAGACGAGGCCGGCGTCTGGACCGCACCAAGTGGCGCTCAGGTTGCGTGGTTCCACGATCCCGACGGCAACACGCTTTCGGTCACTCAGCACTGAGCCAGACGCAGCGGTCCGGTGGCGCTATTCGGAGAAACCACGCCGCTCGTCGGTCTATACCGCTATGACATGAAGAGATAAGCCTCGAACCCAGGCCACACTTGGGAGGATCTGTGACCACCATGGGCACGCGGGAAGCACGCCTCGACACCCTTGACGAGCTGTACTTGCACTTCGGCACCGAGGCCGAACCCTGGAGTGTGCATTTGGAGATTCGAGTCGCTGGCTCGCTGGATGCCAACCGGGTCAAGGCCGCCGTCCGGGCAGCCATGCGAACCCACCCGCTGGCACGCGCCCGTCTCGCGCCGTGGCGACCGACAGATGTCCACTATCACTGGCTGGTACCGGAAGACACCGACGCGGACCCGGTCACGGCGGTCGAGTGCGCAGACGACGCAGCCGTAGCGGCTGCACGGAGCGCCCTGCAGAGCCATGCGCCCGACCTCAGCACGGACGCGCCTTTCGAAGTCGTCGTCGCCCATGCACCGGGCGGCGACTATCTGATGCTGAACCTGCATCACGGTGCCGGAGACGGTCTGTCCGCCTTCCGGCTGATGAATTCGATCATTCGGGTGTACGCGGGGGAGCCGGACCCCGTTCCGGAACTGGACCCATTGGTCGCTCGAAAGGTGCGATCGCTCATTGGGGCCAAGTCGTTGTTGGACCGGATCACTCGGGCGAAGTCCCTCGCCGAACACCTGCTCACCAGCGTCAAAGAACCGGCTCGTGTCGCACCGGTCAATGGAACGGATGCCGGCGGGTACAGCTTTTCCCTGCTGCATCTCGACCCGGCAACCAGCAAGGCCGTGATGGCCAAGCGTCCCGAGGGTGCCACCGTCAATGACCTGTTGCTCGGCGGCTTGGCGGTCACGATCAATCGCTGGAACCGCGAGCACGGCCACCCGAACGGTCGTATTGCGCTGATGATGCCAGTGAACCTACGTCCGGCTGAATGGCAGTACGAGGTGCTCGGCAACTTCGCGTCATACGTAACCGTTCAGATCGACGAGAACGCACAAACCGACCTGGTCACCGCGGCGCGGGCCGCGGCGGAGGGAACTGCCAAGATCAAGTCGAGCCGCACGCAGGGCTTGATCGTGGATCTGCTCGAGCTGCCCAACGCCTTGCCTGCTGGTCTGAAACGACACTTACCGGCGAAGAAGCCGGTCGTCGGGGAACGAATCGTCGACACCGCAGTGCTGTCGAATCTGGGTCGAATGCCGGCGGCTCCGTCGCTCGGCGGTGACGCCGGCTCAGTCACTGAGTTGTGGTTCTCACCGCCGGGCCACATGCCCTTGGGAACGTGCGTGGGTGCGGTTTCGGTGGCCGGATCGATGTTCCTGACCGTTCGGTACCGGCATGCGCAGTTCGACTCGGCGGCGGCTGCCGCCTTCACTGACCTCTATAAGCGGGTGTTGACGGAGTGAGCTGATCTGCAAAGCCGCGGCACCTTCAGCGGATTCACAGGACGCACGTCGCACAGTGGACTCAGACCAGTCCAGCGACCGCCGACGAATCAGATGGAGCAGGCAATGCGAATCCGAATTTTCGACTATTGGTTGACGCTTTCCGGAAGGCTCCACGCCTTCGCGATTGAAGTAGCGGGCCCATAGGGGATTGATGGGCAACAGCTAAATTCTCTGATGGCCTCGACTGGACACTCCGGTCGGGGCCATCGGCCTATTTAGGCCCATCCGTAGTTTCCAGCGAAACAACGATTCCGGACTCGGCCCGTGACCAACGATCTTGCGAAACTGGCGCTAACGGCTTTTGAATCGGCTGCGCGCCGTGATTCATGACGGATGCCGCGTGTGTTGACCGCGCATGTCCGAGGGCGACGATGAGAAGAGTTTCTGACCGCGAAGCAGATCGCGGTATACGGCTGTTACGGCGGGGAGCCCTCGGCTGAGGAGTTGGAGCGGTTCTTCAACCTCGATGACGAGGACCGCAAGCTCATCGGCAAGCGTCGGGGCGAGGCCAACCGAGTGGGATTCAAGCTGCAATTGACGACGGTGTGCTACCTGGGCACTTTCCTCGACGATCCGCTGGATGTCCCCTCGGCCGTGCGCGATGAGATCGCGACCCAGCTCGGCATCGAGTCACATTCTTCGGTTGGCGACTCGACCTGGAAGGCTCATCCAGCAACTCGATCGGGGGAAGTGTTACCCGGATTCCGGGGTGTTGCCTCGGGCGAGACGCTCGCACAGGTGGGTACGCATCATCGCGCGTGCGTCACCACCGAACAAGGCGAGCCGTTTGGTGTGGGCCAGCAGGAGTAGTCCGGATGCGTGGGCGAGCACATCGGCGGTCACGACCCGGGCTCGATCGGCGCCCGCGCCGTCATCGAGAACGGCGACGCGGAGTGGTTCCAGGGTAGCGAGCAGCTTCGTGTTGAGCTCGGCGTTGAGATCCACGGACAGTCCTTGCGGATGGATACCGCCGCGGAACAGATAGAACCCCAAGTCCAGGTCACGGGGGTTGGTGTCATAGAAATCGAAGAACGCCAAGCCCGCGGCAACGAACCGCTGCGCCGGGGTTCCGGTGGCGACGGCCGCTTCGGTCGCAGCCTTGAGCCGCTCCAAGGATTCACCCAGCGCGGCAGCGTAGATATGTTCCTTGCTCGGGAAGTACGCGTAGATCGCGCCTGGGGTGTATCCGGCGGCCTTGGCGATCATCCGCATGCTCGCCCCCTGCAGCCCTTCGGCCTCGAACACGGCGCGGGCGGCGTCAAGGATGATCGTGCGTTTGTGCTCGGCCACCGTCTCGCGACGTTCGGCGCGCCCGGAATCATTCATCGGCCCCTCTTTCCTGATCGGTCCACACACGCTACATTCCTATCACTGTTCATTCTACTGAACACTGTTTAGGAGACTATTGTGTTGATGTCTGCCGCCGAGTACCGCGAATCGTTGCGCGCCTATAAGCCTCGAGTGTTCGTCGACGGTCAGGTGGTGGACAGCGTCGCCGACAGCCCTGCGCTCGCGCCGGGGATCGCGGCGATCGGGGTGACCTACGACCTCGCCCTGCAACCGCAGTACGCGCAGATGATGACCGCCACCAACGCTGCGGGGCAGACGGTGAACCGGATGATCCACATCGACGAAACAGCGGCCGATCTGCTCTCGAAGCTGGAGGCGGTCCGGTCGGTGTGCCAGGAATCCGGATGCGCGCAAAGGTATTTGAGCCACGACGCGCTCACCGCCTTGCATCAGGGGACCTTCTCCGCTGATGCCGAACACGGCACCGACTACCACCAGCACTTCGCGGCGTATCTGGAACGGGTGCAGGCCCAGGACCTCACGCTGGGGGTTGCGATGACCGACGCCAAGGGTGATCGCGCCAAGAAGCCTGGACAACAGGCGAACACGGATGCGTACGTCCACATCACGCAACGCCGCCCGAACGGGATCGTGATCCGCGGTACCAAGGCCATCGTCACCGGCGCACCGTACGTGCACGAGTTCCTGGTGATGCCATGCCGCACCATGACACCCGAGGACGCCGACTTCGCCGTGGCGTGCGCGGTGCCGATCGACGCCCCCGGCATTACCATCGTCGCCCGCCCCGCCGGACGACCCGGCGAAAAGGCGGCCACGTTCTCCGCCCGCTACGGTCAATCCACTGCGGTGGTCATCTTCGACGACGTCTTCGTCCCCTGGGACCACGTGTTCATGGCCGGTGAGACCGAGGCGGCCGGGTTCTTGACCACCACCTACGCCACCCACCACCGCCATTCCTGCATCGGTGCTCGGGCTGGTTTCGGGGATCTGCTCATCGGTGCGGGGGCGTTGATGATCGACGCCAATGGCCTCGATCCGGCACGGCACTCCCATATCCGGGATCAGATGGTCGAGTTGATCACCATGGTCGAAGGGTTCTACGCCTGCGGGGTCGCCGCCTCCACCTACGCCACCGAACACCCCTCTGGCACGGTGATCCCCGACGCGGTGTTCGCCAACATCGGGAAACTGTTGCTGGCCAACCAGATCTACGACATGCACCGGGTCGCGCACTACGTCTCCGGCGGACTCATCGTCGCCCTGCCCGGCCCCGACGAGGACCACAACCCGGAAACGGCGGCGGCGCTCGACACGGTCCTCGGCGGACGTAGCGACATTCCCACAAGTAAGCGTCTCGCCGTGAGCCGGATGGTGGAAGACCTCACCGCCTCCTACCAAGGTGGCTGGTATTCGATCATCTCCCTGCACGGGGGCGGTTCCCCGGAGGCGATGAAACGTGAAATCTGGCGCAACTATCCGATTCCCGAGAAGACCCAACTGGTGGAGAACCTGCTCGACCGCGGAGTGTCCGGCAACCGGCCGCTCTCCTCGCGTCAGCCCGGCAAATGCTGCGCCACCGGCTGTCAACCACCCGCGCTCACCGCACCCCCCGCCGAGACCACCAGCGCCGCGGCAGCGAGCAGCTGTCTGTGACCACAGTGCCGTACGCGACCCACCGGGTGTACAACCAGGTGAACGACCTCGTCGACATTGACGCCTTCGACGGCGATCGGGTCGCCTCCTTCGCCCTCAATCATTACGGTGCCGGGTGGGCAGCCGACCGGGCCCGCGCCCTCGCCACGACAGTGTGGAGCGCCGACACGCAGCAGGCCGCACGTCTGTCGCACCGGTACCCGCCGGAGCTGCGCACGGTCGACCGCACCGGGCACCGTCTCGACATCGTTGACTTCCACCCCGCCTATCACCAGCTGATGCGGACCGCCTACCGCGCCGGCGTGCACGCCCTGCCCTGGGCGACGACGCACTCCGGTGGTCACACCGCGCGGGCAGTGCTGTCGTATCTATGGAACCAGGTCGACGGCGGCACCGCGTGTCCGACCGGGATGACCTACGCTGCCGTGCCGATCCTGCAATCCCAACCCGGTCTCGAGGTGTGGGCGGAGAAGACGGCCGCCCTGGATTACGACCCCACCTTTGCGCCGGTCCAACTGAAGACCTCAGCGCATATCGGGTTCGCGATGACCGAGAAACAGGGCGGATCCGACCTACGCGCCAACCAAACCACCGCTGTTCCCGCGACCGGTTCGCGAGGACCGGGCGAGGCGTACCTGCTGACCGGGCACAAATGGTTCTTCTCGGTCCCGATGAGCGACGCCTTCTTCACCCTCGCCCATACCGAGGCGGGGCCGTCGTGTTTCTTCGTCCCGCGGTTCACCCCAGACGGACACCCCAACACGTTCCAATTGCAACGACTCAAGGACAAGCTGGGCAACCGCAACAACGCGTCCAGTGAAATCGAATACCGCGACACCTGGGGGATTCTGGTCGGCGAGGAAGGCCGCGGCATTTCCACGATCCTGGAATCGGCCGATCTGACCCGTCTGGACTTCGCCGTCGGCTCCGCCGGGCTGATCCGCGCTGCACTGTCCCAAGCGCTGAACCATGCAACTGTCCGCTGCGCGTTCGGGTCCCCGCTCGTCGAACTGCCGGTGATGGCCGACGTCCTCGCGGATCTGGCGTTGGAATGGGCGGGCGCGGCACATCTCGGGTTCCGGTTGGCCGCAACCGCGGACTCCGACACCGAAGACGACCGACTGCTGTCCCGGTTGCTGACCCCGGTCGCGAAGTTCTGGAACTGCAAACGCGCCCCGGTCGTCGTCGCCGAAGCACTCGAATGCCTCGGCGGCAACGGCTACATCGAAGAACACCACATGCCGCGCTACTACCGCGAAGCACCCTTGAACGCAATTTGGGAGGGCACCTCGAACATGATGGTCACCGACGTGCAACGCGTCCTGGTCAAGGAACCGAAGGCGTTGGAACCATATCTCGACGAAGTCCGCCTCGCCGTCGGAAACGACCCACGCCTCGACGCGACACTCACCGACCTCGAACTCGCCGCCACCACCCCCGACCGTCTCACCGGGCGCCGGCTCGTGGCCACGATGGCGCTCGCTCTGCAGGGCTCGTTACTGATCCGCCACGCCCCCGGCGCTGTGGCCGACGCGTTCTGCGCGTCGCGCCTCGGCGGGGACTGGGCACCCACGTTCGGCACCCTGCCTCGTGGTGTCGACGCCGCTGGCGTTCTCGACTACGCCCGACTCGGATAGGAGTTACACCTTGTTGGAGAACACCACTACTGACACTGACGCATCGGCGGCATGGCGGGCCGGTTGGACCGACGGCGATGATTCCCTGTTCGCCGCTCGCCCGACTCCCACCCACGATCACTGCCACGACAACGACCGCAACCGATACCGGACGTTGACCTACGAGGTGACCGGCCGCATCGCCCGGATCATCTTCAACCGACCCGAGCAGGGCAATTCGATCACCTGGGACACCCCCACCGAACTCGCCGGCGCCGTGGAACGCGCCGACCTCGACCCCCGGGTGCATGTCATCGTGGTCTCCGGGCGCGGAAAAGGATTCTGTGGCGGCTACGATCTGTCTACCTTCGGAGAAAACGGGTTCGGCCCCGAGCGGGGTGTCGATCCCGACACCCATCCCGCCGCCGGTACCGTGCTCGATCCGGTCGTGCAGGCCCGCAACCACACTCCGGACACCACCTGGGATCCGATGCTCGACTACGCGATGATGAGCCGCTTCAACCGCGGCTTCGCGAGCCTGCTGCATGCGAACAAGCCGACCGTGGCGAAATTGCACGGCTTCGCTGTGGCGGGCGGCACCGACATCGCCTTGTATGCCGATCAGATCATCTGCGCTGACGACACCAAGATCGGCTACCCACCGACCAGGGTCTGGGGCATCCCCGCCGCTGGGATGTGGGCGCACCGCCTCGGCGATCAACGCGCGAAACGACTCCTGCTCACCGGGGACTGTCTGTCCGGCGCACAGGCCGCCGACTGGGGCCTGGCGGTGGAATCCGTCCCGACCGCCGAGCTCGATCAGCGCACAGAGGATCTGTTGGAGCGGATCGCGGCGATGCCGATCAACCAGCTGATGATGGTCAAACTCGCCCTCAACAGTTCGTTGGTGACCCAGGGGGTCGCGAACTCGACGATGATTAGCACGGTCTTCGACGGCATCTCCCGGCACACCCGCGAGGGATACGCCTTTCAGCAACACGCCACCACCGCCGGGTTCCGTGACGCGGTCCGAGAACGTGACGAGCCGTTCGGCGACTACAAACGCACCCAGTTCCAGTGACATACCGAGTATCTGCCGTCTACATTTCACCGCGTCTGCGGGTGAATCATCGACGCTCGACCACGGTCTATACGACCGGTGCCATGGCGCAATGGAAGCTCGGAAGTCGAGTCTTCGAATCCGAACCGGCGTGACGTCACAGCATTCGGTCCGTGTTCATCTACCGATTGGGAACTCACGTGCCCATCAGGATCGGATAGCGACGTTCCGGCTCGCGCCGCGACAGCGCCTGCGCGGTCAACCGGCGACCCAACCCGGCCAGGAAGCGACGACGCTCCGCAGGCAGCATCGACAGATCCAGCGTGTGCGCATCGAGCCGACGCAGGACTGCCAGCTTCTCCACCTCCGCCTTCACCGCGCCCGGGCTCGTACTGGTGGGACCGGCACCTAACCAGTTCAACGGGGTGCGCCCGATTTCGGGATCGACCTCAAGTAACGCATCGAGCTCGGCCCGCCGCCGCGGGTCGAGCAGATGCGCCACCACGGTCCACGTCTCGGCCCGTGCCCGGGTCCGCGCCGTCGCGACATGTTCGAGCACATGCACCACACCCGGATGCACCACCCGTCCCGAGGACAAGTAGTCGCAGCCGAGCCGGAACAGCAGCTTCGGGGAATCGTGCTCCATCGCCCGCGCGAACAGGAACTCATCGAGCTCCTTCCAACCCGGAGCATCGATGCTGCGCCAGCCGCTGAAGCGCTGGATCTCACGCAGGTGATCAGTACGGGTCTGCTCACGCACCGCATAGCCAGTCAACTAAGCCGCAGGGACGCCGACCCGCTCGGCCAGCCGACCGACCACAGCCTTAGGCGCGGTACGTACATCGTCGGGCACGAACCCCAGCCACGGCAGCGTGCACAGCTGCACGGCAGCGCCCAAAACGTTTGCTGGCCCACGGAATTGACGTACAAATGTCTCGTCCGGTTCGGTCAGACTGAAGTAGCGGATTAACTCCGCGCGAGTGATCTCCGGAAAGCTTCGCAGCCTCGCCAACTCCTGTTCGGAGAACACATCGCGCGTCGCCACCCCAGGTCACCCCGCAGTCCCTGACCGTCAAAGCGCCAGCATCGTACGACCGCCACTGGCTCTGTCTACGGAATCGTTGTTTTTTCGCTGGAAACTACGGTTTGGCCATTTAGCCGGCACCGAGTGCAGAACGTGGGCACGGGTGTGGATTTACCCTGTCGCGCGAGAAGGTCGTGGTCTATTAATCGGCGCTCCGGCAGCGGTGGGCAACGACCTCTCGACGAAACGTCACAGTGACAAATCTGTAGCCCGGGCTCGACTCGGCGCCGGGCGGGGGGCTGAACTTGCGGAGGGCCGACGTGTCAGTCTTGAGCGGGTTTGCCGCAGGGACCCACGGGTACGACCAAACAATGAATCTCAGTGACACGTTCCGACCGCTGGAAGAGTTAGCGGCGCTCGATCCGGTGAGTGACCTGATCCAACGGCGCTGGCGAAAGATCCTCGACGGCCGCGCAGCCGGGACGATACTCCGCGGCGAGTGGCTCGGGCATGCCGCGCATCCGGCGCTGGTCGCCGTTCCGATCGGTGCGTGGACCGGAGCGATCGTGCTCGACCGCAGCGGCGAACCGAGGGCGGCACGGCGAATGATCGGCCTCGGCTTGGCGTCGCTCCCGGCGGTCATCACGACCGGGTGGGCCGACTGGTCGACGCTGGACGGACGGCAGCGCCGAGTGGGACTCGTGCATGCAGCAACGAATGCTGCTGGAGTTGCGTTGTTCCTCACGTCCTACCTTCGTCGCAGAACTGGCGCCGACGAGACGTCGCGGTGGCTCGGTCTTCTTGGTTGGAGCGCGGTCGGGCTCGGTGGCGCGATCGGTGGGCACTTGGTCTTCAACCAGGGCGCGCGCGTTGCGCAGCGGCCGAATACCGCGGAGGCGGTTGTCGAATACAACGTGGCGTGAACGTGCTTCAATCCTTCTTTCCGTCACTGTGACGTAAAGAGGCTTGCCGGATGCGTGGGAGCACCAGTGCCTTGCCGGCGAAGCTACCGTCGTCGAACGTGCGATGGCGACGATCGCACGGCTAGTGCCCGAGAGTGATCTATGAACCATGGCGGGTGGACCGAACCACGCACGACAGCTCGGAATGCGTGGCCGGTGATGATGTGCGTAGACGTCGCGTGCGTTCCGGATCGCTTGGATCGAATCCCCTGGTCAGGTAAATACCGATAATCGACACTATGTTAAGTAGTAGCTTGGTTATTCGCAGAAGCCCAGCACCGGCACGAGAATCCGGATCACCCAGCCGAACCGCCACTCGCTGACATTCTCTTCGATGGCCATGCCGCGTCTCATCGTCGCGAAGAACATGAATTTGCTTCTTTATTGTGTCTGCTTCGCTGGTGAGCCCTCTATCGTCGGTCCATGACCACTCGACTGAACCCCTACCTCAGCTTCGCGGGTGATGCCTCGGCCGCCCTGGCGTTCTACCAGGGCGTGTTCGGCGGCGATCTCACGATCAACCACTTCGGCGACTTCGGCACCGACGACCACGGCATGGGAGACCAGGTCATGCACGGTCAGCTGGAAACAGCGTCTGGCCTCACGCTGATGGCCGCCGACATGCTGCCGGGCGAGACGTTGCGGCCCGGGAACAACCTCGCGGTCAGCCTCGGCGGGGACGACGCCGAGGAGCTGCGCGGCTACTGGCAGGCGCTGTCGGACGGAGGGACCGTGACGGTCGAGCTGGCCACCCAGCCGTGGGGCGACGAGTTCGGGATGTGCGTCGACCGGTTCGGGACCTCGTGGCTGGTCAACATTGCCGGGGGCGGCTGACCTACCCGATCCGCGCTGCGCCCGGTCGGCGATGCCGCAGCCGGCGGCAGTCCCCTTCCGCTCGAACCTCGTCACCGGCCGCTCGGCCCAGCGATCGACCACGCCACCCTCGAAGGCCCGGCTCGGCATCGAACACCCGCACCATCTGCTCGGCGTAGTCGGCCCAGTCGGTGGCCAGCCGCCACACGCCCCCCCCGGACGGAGGCGACTCGCCGCGAGGGCCGCGAAGGGTGGGGTGACCAGCCGGCCCCCCGATCGAGCGGATCGCGGCCGACGTACGTCGGATCGAAGGTCGCGACCTGAAACTCTCCAAGTCCTGCTCGGCGCAGCATTTAGCTAGCCTGTAAGAAGGACCATGTATCCGTGATTGTTGCGACGACTGCTGGAATCTGCCCCGTAGACAGTGACGGAAGCGCCCGCTTCGTCGCACGGTCGGCACCAACGCGCGGTTCGGGTTTCGGCACATTGGGTGATTGGCACCCTACTTCGTAGCCGAAAAAGTGGAGATTGAAGCCGCACACGAGATTCTTCGTCGCGGACACGAATCGATAGAACGCGTCGCCCGTCGTGGCCGTTCCGAACAGCGCGAATCAGAAAACTCATCACTTCGCACTATTGGGTATCGACTTGCGACAAGGCTGCGCCGGCGGGCACAGAACTAATGTGCCGAGGTACCGGTAGCGAGGACGGCACGCCTCTTCAGATTCAACATGGACCGGATCAACTGAACAACGATGCCGGCGGTCCACACGATGGCCAGAGCCACGCCTACTCCGAGTACGTAGTTTCGGTCCAGCACCGTCGGGTTCGGCAGCGACTTCTCCCGCGGGAGCACTGGAATTGCGAGCACCATCAGAACCACCGAAAGAAATCCGCACACTGATACCCACACCGGCAGACGCCGCAGGACCAAAAACCACACCGCCAGACAGATCGGCGCGAATACGCCATCGTGCAGCGCAATTCCACCGCCGAACCAAATCGCCGCCGACAACAGGTCGGCAATCGGTCGATCCAGCGCTGACATCACGCCGAAGGCGATCGCGCCGACTCCCACGAGACCGAGCAGTCCGCGCAAAACCACAGTTCGGTCCAACTCGGCACGACGCCTCGCGATTCCCACTGACATCACAACACCTCGATCCGAGACAGCCACTTGGTTTGCAGGACGCCTGGTCTAGCGGGTGCAATCAAGCGACAGGGATACCCGTGGTCGAGATCGAGAACCTTTCCGTTCAACCGCAATGCCACCAACGTGATCGGGTCATCGGCGAAGTTCGCCGGCAATGTCGTCGAACGATACAGACCGCCACGTTCGAGGGAGGTCACCCGGACGTCGCGTCCGCGGGGTGCGCCAACCGAGTCGAGCAACGAACGGATCGGCACACCCTCCCAGTTGGCAGACGCACTCCAGCCCTCGACGCACGCTATCGGGAGACTTGCCTTGGTCTGCGCCATCGTCTGAAGTTCAATTCGGGTGAATGCCCGCGCGACGTCACCGCTGACCACAGCCAGTTGATAATCCGACGCCTGCGCAGTGTCGGTGACTCCGGCCGCGATCGCAGTTCTGTTCACTGGCAGGTCCTGTGGGCCCTCGCCACTGCGCGGAGCGATTACCGAGACTTTCCGCAATGCTGGAATCGACTGGCCGGCCACGGCAACCGCCGCAACTCCCGCACCGATCCATGCGGTCCGAAGGACGGTCCGCCGCCGGGAATCGGTTTGACGCTCGCCCAGCGCGTCGCGGATGATCGGGATCTTGACCGCAATGTGGATCAGCAACGCGCCCACCGCAACCCAGGCCACGGCGTAGTGAATCGGCGGAAAGAAGAATCCCCAGGGATACCACTGGGCGGCATTCTGGATGCCGGTCACGAGTTCGAAGATCATCGCCCCGACGAGTATCGCGATACTGCCGCGCTCGGCGGCATGTACCGGAGACTTGATGATGGGCCGCTCGAACAACTTAGGGAACACTGACCAGAGCTTGACGAGCAACAACGGAACACTCGCCACGCCGGTGATGACGTGTGCGCCCTGGGTGACCCGGTACAGCCACACCGGATGCGCGGGCCAATAAAACCAGCCCGGCGGATTCTGAATCCAATGCGACAGCAGCCCCGTGGTGAAACACACCGCAATGGCGATGCCTAGGACCGTCCCCACGCGCGAAGCAATCGCGGGACCCCGGACTGTAGTACTCATGCTGCACGCTCCAGAACTGCAAGATGTCGTCCGGAATCGGACAACTGATCGACCACGCTCAAGCCGGACTTGGCTGCGAGCTCGCGGGCAGCGTCGAGTCCGGCGCGCGCCCACGGAAACCACGGACTCGCGACGGTACTGGTCTCGAGGCGAATCGCCCGGACGCCGCAGGCCACACCGGGTGAGTCGAACTCGACCATTGCGGTGCCGTTGGGGCCGAGCAACTCGCTGACGCGGTTCAGCAGCCGGTAGGGGTTGGCCCCTATACCGATGTTGCCGTCCATCAACAACACGTGATGCCAGCGGCCATCACCCGGCAACTCCCCGAAGAGGTCTCGGTGTAGGACCGTGCCCCCGCGGTTCCGCGCAAGGTTCACGGCCAGCCGCGACGAATCGACACCGAGTGCCGGAGTCCCCCGCGCACTCAGCCACGCGACGAATCGGCCCGGTCCGCAGCCCAGATCAATCGTCGGACCGGTGCACAAGCCCAGCACTGACGAGTCGAAGGGGCCGATTAGCTGACCGCTCCACACGTCGACCGGCAATCGATCCATCGACCCGTCCGCGCCCCGTATCCACACCGGTTCACCGCTGAGCGCCCGCTCGTACACCTCGATCGTCTGTACCTGATGCACGGTCACGCCCCGTTCACTAACGAGCCGCGAGGTGCGAATGTGAAAGTCGGCACTGCTTGTCCCATGGTCCGAACGTTAGGACCGGCGGCCCAAGTTTGACCCCTCCAATCCGCTGACTAAACCATGACGTCATCGGCGCGGGTCCCATGACCTGCGTCAATGGCTTCGCGAGCCCTATAACGTCGGAAACATGACGGATGGAGCTAGCCAGGCACCACCCCGCAACCGGACGCGGGCGGACTACCTGTTCGCCGCATTTGGATTGGGGTTGGTTGCGGCGGCGGCAGCAGTTGGCCTCGTCGGCGGCAAACACTTCCGCGACAAGAACTACGTCCACGCTGCCCCTATCTTCGGCG
Source organism: Smaragdicoccus niigatensis DSM 44881 = NBRC 103563 (assembly GCF_000380645.1). Classification (GTDB taxonomy): domain Bacteria; phylum Actinomycetota; class Actinomycetes; order Mycobacteriales; family Mycobacteriaceae; genus Smaragdicoccus; species Smaragdicoccus niigatensis. Next base: position 434,838 of record NZ_AQXZ01000018.1, on the reverse strand, counting down.
ACTGGCTGCCGCATGTCGGCTGGGGAACGGTTCCCGCAGTCCTTCTTGCGGTTGCAGTCGTTCTGTGGGGACCGGATATCGCCCAGAGGTTGCGGTGGCGGCATCTAATGCCAGCCGCCTGGGCCGGTTACCTTGCCTGGACGGTGAGCCTTGTTTTCGTCGATTCGTCGCAACGCGGGTTCGGTGCGCCGTTTGCCGACCCGAACGAATACCTCCACGACATCCCGCGTATCACGAGCATGGGGGAAGCGCTGCGGGAGTTCAGCAGCCGAATTCTCGACTTCCAACCGGAGTCGTGGACAACCCACGTATCGGGTCACCCACCAGGCGCCTTCCTCACGTTTGTCGTCCTCGACCGACTGGGCTTGTCCGGTACATCATGGGCCGGCGTGTTTGTCGTCCTCACGGGCAGCACAGCGGTGATGGCTGTCTTGGTGACCTTCCGCGCTCTCGGTGACGAGTCGTGGGCACGCGCCGCTGTGCCGTTTCTCGTACTCTCGCCGCTCGCCATTTGGGTAGGTACGTCCGCGGATGGTTGGTTCATGGCTGTCACTGCGTGGGGAATCGCCCTACTCGCAGTTGCCGCTACCTCTGGCCGCTTGGTGGCCGGGCTGGGCGCTGGCGTTCTGCTCGGCTTCGGGATTTATCTGAACTACGGGTTGGTCCTGATGGGCATTCCGGCCGTCGCGGTGTTGTGGTCGACCCGGAACTGGCGACCGATCGTCCCGGCCGTTGTCGGTGCCCTAGCTGTGGCGGCAGCGTTTACATGCAGTGGCTTCTGGTGGTTAGACGGGATGAATCTCGTCGTCGAACGCTATTACCAAGGCATCGCGACCCGCCGTCCGTTCAGCTATTGGGTGTGGGCGAACCTGGCCGCCACGGTGTGCGTGGTCGGTGTGGGCGCGGTGGGCGGCCTTCACCGACTACGCCCGAAGGGCGCCGGACTACTGCCGATTGCCGCTGGTGTGGCGATCCTCGGCGCCGATCTGAGTGCGTTGTCCAAAGCCGAAACGGAGCGAATCTGGCTCTCGTTCACGGTATGGCTGCTGCTCGCCGTCGCGTTGCTACCCAAACCACGCAGGTGGCTCGTCGCGCAGGCCGTCGGCGCATTGTTGATCAATCATCTCCTGCTGACCCATTGGTGACCGGATATGATCGTTCTCCCCGATCGTCGGGGTGAGCACCCCCACGACCAGCGCGCTCGCGGCAGAACTAGCGGCGAGACTTGGAGGTCACCGCAGACGCCATTGCGCGATGGGGGCAGCCGTACCGCCGGGCTTGACCGCGAGAATCTGGTCCACACCCATCCGGCCTTGTGCGAACGCGAGTGATCCACCGATGAGGTAGAGACGCCACACGCGGGCAACTTGTTCCCCGACCAAGTCCACGACCTGGTCCCAGTTGGTGTTGAACGTGTCGTACCACGCATCTGCCGTGCGTGCGTAATGCTCGCGCAGTGCGTGGACGTCCCGCACCTCGAGGCCGGCATCTTCGATCATGGCGACGGTCTCCCCGACCGGTCGCATGTGCATGTCCGGTGCGATGAACGCTTCGACGAACGGGCCCCCGCCGGGCTTGTTTCGCCGGGACATCTGCTGGATGAGGACCCGTCCGCCGGGTGTGAGCAGTTCCGCGATCCGGCTGGTGAACATCGGATAGTTCCCGGCGCCGACGTGCTCGCCCATTTCGATCGCGGTGATCGAGTTGAACTGGCCGCCCGGAATGTCGCGGTAGTCCTGTCGTCGTACCTCTACACGGTCGCCAAGTCCACGCCTGGCCACTTGTGCGGCGACATATTGGTATTGCTGTTCCGACAAGGTGACCGCCAGGACCTTTGCTCCGTAGCGCTGTGCGGCGTGCAGGGTCAGCGATCCCCAGCCGCAGCCGATATCGAGATGGCGAGTGCCGGGGCGTAGTCCGAGCTTGTCGCAGATGAGGTCGAATTTGTCGGCTTGTGCGTCAGCCAGGGTGTAGCCAGGGGCGTCCGAGCGCCAGTATGCACAGGAGTAGGCCATCGACTCGTCGAGGATGAGCGCATAGAACTCGTTAGACAGGTCGTAGTGGTGGGCGATCGCGGCGGCATCACGCCGTTTGCTGTGCAAGCGGCCGCGAAGGTTTGCTTGGCTGTCAGGTGCGGCGGGGCGTGGTCCGATGACGCGCCATCTGGCCAGTGCGGCCAGACCGCGGACGATCTGGACCGGTGACACTCCTTGTTTGCCGGTCGAGGTGTCGCGGGCCCGGCGGATGAGGCGCAGACTCGCACGCAGGTCGCTGTCGCAGTCGATCTCCCCGAGGACATAGGCCTGGGCGAGTGCGAGCTCCGGGGATGCCCAGAGCAGCCGTCGCAGCGCCTGGCGGTCGCGGATGGTCAGCAACGGCGCCACGGCGGGACCTACCACAGATCCGTCCCAGGCTTGGATGCGGAGGGGCAGACAACCGCCGAAGCTGGGCGCGACCAGGGCAGCAATTTTACCTGCCGCGGAGATGGGTACGGGCTTGGGCGTCGTTGTCGTCATGTGCTGGACTCCAAGAGGTACTGCTGGGCGTTGAGGTAGCCGGACGCGAAACCGGCACGGGCGTAGCAGAGGTAGAAGCGCCACATCGCACCGAACGTATCGTCGAGACCGAGCGCTGCGCGCGTGTCCCGGCTGGACGCGAAGCGCTGGTCCCACCGGCGAAGCGTGGTTGCCTAGTGTGAACCAAAGCCGGACGCCGTGGTGCGGATATGGAGAGCCAGGCTGAGCCCGCAAAGTGGGAGTAGCCGGACGATGCCGTTTTCGGTGGGCGACCCAGACAGGTCAGCGGCCTGCGACCGCGCCCCGGCGTACGTCCGCCTTGTTGGACGTGACGACGTTGGGGCGTTCGAGAGTGTGGAAGCCCGGCTGGCCGGTCTCAAGTGTTGACCAGCCGGGCACCGCCAAACTGCTTAGGTCGGGGATGACTAGGCAGCCGGCGGCATGAGGACGGTGTCGATCATGTACACCGTGGCGTTGGCGGTGTGGACACCACCGCAGACCACACCCGAGTTGCCGTTGACCTCGAGCGTGCTGACAGGGCCGGCGACCTTGAGCTTGCCGCCCTGCACTGTGGCGTGTTCACCGGCGACCTGGTTGGGCGTGAGCTGTCCGGCAACCACGTGGTAGGTCAGGATCTTGGTCAGCAGGTCCGAGTCGGTCTTGAGCTTGTCGATCGTGGCCGCGGGAAGCTTGGCGAACGCATCGTCGGTCGGTGCGAACACTGTGAACTGACCGTTGTTGAGCGTGTCGATGAGATTGACGTTGGGGTTGAGCTTGCCCGACAGCGCCTTGGTGAGGGTCGTCAGGATCGGGTTGTTGGACGCAGCGACGGTGACCGGGTCCTGGGCCATGCCAGCCACCGAGCCCGAACCAGACGGGACTTTCTTCGCGTAGTCGCCGCAACCGGGGCCGACCAGGTCAGCGGCCGGATCGGCCACCGCGGTCGTGGTTACCGCGGCCTTCGACGTGTCGGTGGTCGAGCCGTTGTTGCTCGAGCACGCCGTCAACCCGACGGCGGATACGGTGGCGATGCCGGCGAGGAAGAGGGCGCCGTTTCTACGAATTGGCATGAGATGAACTCCTTGTCGTGGGACTTGCGTCGCATCGCCTCGCGATGTCACAAGTGGGATGTCCTGAGGGGTTCGGTGCCCCGATGCGGGCGGATGGGTCCAATGGCCAATCTCTTAACGGACCTGCTGACCAAGCACGATGCCCACGGACGGCTACGCCGCGGTGCCGATCAGGTTCATTGCGCGGCGGTGGGCATTGGCGGCGAGTGTGCGTTCACGCTCTTGATCACATCCGCCCTCGACCGCCAATTGCTCGTGTAGTCGAGCCTTGGCCTCTAGCCAGCCAGCGACTTCTTCGTTGCTCGCTCCGACCGTCGGGCGGGACATTGACAAGGTCGCCATTTCGATCAGCACGTTCATTGCCATTCCCTCCGGGCCAGAAGCGACACTGCAACGCACGTGCCACGCCGAGGTTTGTGAATCAGCGTATTAACGGTGGTCCGGGCGTTACTCAGTGCGATCGGACGTGAAGGAGGATGATCACCCAGCGGAGGCGCCGCCTCATCGGAGGTGGCGTGAGTTCTCGTGCGCAGGGTCCGGGCGGGGGCGTATGGCTCGGTTCCCATTCCGATGACGACGGTTTGATGCTCCATGACTGGCCCAACTTCTGGGTCGCAACGTTTCGCGACTCTCTACCCGCAAGTTCGGAGCGAGCACCGCAGCGGATGGAACAGAGTCAACATTGGTTCGAAACAAGTGTGAAAACCCGGCTGGTTCAGCGGCAGTCGCCGCAGCCGGACTGCACTGGCCGGGGGCGTCGTCGGCTGCACAGCGCATTACCCAGCCGACGTGGCCCCGGACCGTCGCGTGCTTATCGGCAACGTCCGGCCCGCCGTCAACTGGCCCCGCGGGGACGGCTGTCAGCGTGCGGTGAATACCCTGCTGGGCCAGCCCGTGGCACCGTCGGGCATCGGCTCGGCGCGCTGCTCGGTTTGGGTCGCCCCGGTGGAATCGGTGGCACGTGCCCGGACGGTGTGGTTCCCGGGACCAAGGTCCCACGTGATGCGCCACTGACGCCACGTGTCGTTGCTGTAGCTGCCGGCCAGCTCGGCTACCCGCCAGTCGCTGCCGTCGACCTGGACCTCGACTTTGGTAATGCCCCGTGTCTGGGCCCATGCCAGCCCCGCGATCACCACGGCACCGCTATCGACGGTGGCGAACGATGCCGGGACGTCGACACGGGCCGCGGTTTTGATCGGAGCCTTGGCAGACCAGCCCCGGGTCGTCCAGTAGCCGTTTGCGCGGTCGAAGCGAGTCACCTCCAGGTCGATGACCCATTTAGTGGCCGACACATAGCCATACAGCCCCGGGACGATCAATCGAGCGGGGTAACCATGCTCGATCGGCAATGGTTCGCCGTTCATCGCCACGGCCAGCAAAGCGTCGCGATCATCGGTCAACACCTCGACCGGGGTGCCTGCGGAGAATCCGTCGGAACTGCTCGACAGCACCATGTCGGCACTCTTTTGCACACCGGCTTCAGCGAGCAGATCCCTGATCAGGTAGCCGGTCCAGCGCGCCGTCCCCAGCAGGTTTCCGCCGATCGGATTGGAGACACACGTCAGAGTGATGATTCGCTCGACAGCTTCGCGGCGACGGAGGTCAGCAAAATTCAGGACGAGCTGCCGGTCGACCATGCCATGAATACGCAGCTCCCAATCGGCCTCGGCGACCGCAGGAATCGTGAGGGCAGTGTCGACACGGTAGAAGTCCCGGTTCGCGGTGACGAACGGCGTGATCCCGGGTACATCGAGTGTGACTGCCGGCACGACGGGTTTCGCGGGTCGCAACGGCGTGGGAACGAGGAACCGCGCACGATCGGCGGCAACCGAAAGGATCTTGTCAGTGATGATCTTCCCGGCCGCAAACGCGGCCGCCGCCGCTGCGGTAGCGATGGCGAAGAACTTGACGAAGTCGCGGCGAGATTCCCCAAGCGTCGGAGAGGTGCTCGGTTGCGAGCGGGAGTATCGCGTCAGCAATCGAAGTGTTGCGATGCCCGCGACCACACCCGCGACGGTAGGTACGACGTATCCGATGCCCGCGCCCGGACGTACCAGGGCCGCAGCGGCCACGCCCAGACCTAGGAGCGCGAACAGGGTTGTCCCGATGGGTCGGCGGCCCTCAAGCCGGCCAGCGAGCAGGCCGAATATGAAGATACCGACGCCGATGCTCGAGAACAGGATCAGCTTGTCGTTGCTCCCGAAGTTGCTGATGATCGCTTCACGCACCGCCGGCGGAGTGAGATCGATGATCGTGTTGCCCACGACCAGCAGCGGTGACGACAGTGGAGTGATCAGTACAGAGACCAGTTGGCCCACCGCAAGAACCATCGCCGCGGCCACGACACCGCCGGCCGAGCCAGCCAATAATTGGGTTCGGGGAACATGCGCCCGCGTAGATTCAGCGGCCACGGCGACCTCGCTCGGGGCTAGTTGGATATGCGACTACCTCTTTAGTTCGATGCCGACGCATGCGCGGATGGGTCAGGCAACTCGTGTCGAGGACCCATCCATTGCCGCTACGTCTCCGAACTCTGGGTGTTCAATTACTCGTCCCCGGAGAAGCTCATGTCGGCCGCCTTGCAAGTCTCGGTTCTGTCGCTGATGAGCGACCATGGACCCGACTTCGCCGACGGTGACTATCCCGAGCACGGGCCCTCCTGTGAGGCGCCCGACGACTTAAGGGTGCGTAGGCGCGAGGTCGAGGCCAAAAACTTGGCCGCACTTGTACTTCGATGTGCCGGTGGTGACCGGGGTTCCTTTGCAGCGCTCTATGACGCCACCAATGCCCGCATCTACGGCATGGTTCTGCGTATCCTCCGGAACCCCGCCTTCAGCGAAGAAACAATGCAGGAGATCTACCTAGAAATCTGGAATTCTGCTGGCCAGTTCGACCCATCCCGCGGGTCGCCGATGGCGTGGATGGCCACGCTGGCGCACCGGCGTGCAATCGACCGCGTCCGGTCTGAGCAGGCTAGCCGCACCCGTGACTCGACCTACCACGCACAATCGCGGACCACCGACCACGATGTCGTCGCCGAGACAGTTGCAGACTCGATGGAAGCTGCTGTCGTTGTGCGGTGCCTGGAAACGCTCACGCTCAAACAACGCGAAGCCATCAATATCGCGTACTACCAGGGGCTGTCCTATCGCGAGGTCGCCGATCAGCTCCGTACCTCGCTTCCCACGATCAAGTCCCGTATCCGCGACGGCTTGATCGGACTTCAGAAATGCTTGGGCGTGACACGATGACTTCACACGGGGACCCCGACAGCCCGTCCAACCTGCTCGACCTCGCCTATCTCTATGCTATCGACGCCATCGACAACGACGAGAGACTCGCCACCGAGCATCGACTGCCACACGCTGACACCTCGACCAAGCAGGCGTTCGAGCAGATCGTTCGCGACGTTCACGAAACCATGGCACTAGTCACTACGGCCGAAGCAAGAAGACCGCGTCCCCAGCTGCGCACCTCGATCCTGTCCGCGATCAATCGCCAACAAACCGGACAACGGGAAAGCAATCACTGGGTTCGCAGGGTCGCTCTCAGCGTGGCCGCGGTATTCGCGCTTCTTGTCGGGTCCGGTATTGCGATCAACCTCTACGCTCACCGGCCGGTCCCGGACACCATCGCCGGTGCTGTCCAAACCGCAGCCGATCGACGCGACATCACAGTCGAACTAACCGGCGGCGGAACAATGACCGTCACCTACTCGCCCAAACTCGGGCAGGGAGTCGTGGCGCTCAACGGTGTCGCGCAAGCCCCTGATGGGCGGACCTACCAGCTGTGGCTGCTCAAGTCCGGCGCTCATCCAGCGGGCCTACCCAAACCCGGCACACCCACGACGATGACAGGGCTGACTGCCGGTTCAGCGGTCGCTATCACCATCGAAGCAGCCGGCGGCGCGCCACAACCCTCCATGACCCCACTGGCCGTTGCGACTCTGGCTGCCTAACTTTGTCCGCTGAGTGCGGCCTTCTTAGTGCGCTGTCGCGGGGCATGCAGCCGAGGCCGCGGTTTGCGGTCTAGTCCCGAACCGCCAGGCTAAATTGCATGACATCGATGAATCCATCGCGAAACAGCTCGGCACAGCCGGTCAAGTAGCGCATATACGTGTCGTAGGTCCCTTCAGACGCGATACGGATCGCGTCGTCCCTGCGCTCCCGCAATGCTGCCGCCCAGCAATCGAGTGTCCTCGCGTAGTGCGGCCGCAGAGGTTGGATGCGCCCAACACTGAATCCGCTCTCCTCCGCCATCGTGATGACTCGATGTGGAGTTGGCAGTTCCCCTCCTGGGAAGATCTCGGTGGCGATAAAGCGCGCAAAGGCGAAGAATTCACGGTCGAGTTTGAGGCCCTTGGCGCGGATGACGTCGCGTTCGTTCAGGACGATGGTTTGCAGCAACATTCGTCCGTGCGGTGCCAAGATTGTGCGGCAGCGATCGAAGAAGGCCTTATGCCGGTCGTACCGGAAGTGCTCGAATGCTCCGATCGAGACGATCCGATCGACCGGTTCGTCAAACTCCTCCCAGCCCTGCAGTCGAACCTCGCTGCCCCAAGCATTCGGACTGGCAGCGAGCAGGCCCTCCACATGGTCTTTCTGATTCCGGCTCAAGGTCAGACCGGTGACGTGGGCACCGTACTTGTCGATGGCCCGGAGCGTCGTGGAACCCCAGCCGCACCCGATGTCGAGCAGTCTCATTCCAGGCGTGAGATCGCATTTGTCGAGAGCAAGATCGACTTTGGCGCGTTGCGCCCGCGCGAGTGTGTAACCCTCGTTTTCGAAGAAGGCGCAACTGTAGGTTCGGCTCTCGTCGAGGAAGAGAGCGAAGAATTCGTCGGACAAGTCGTAGTGCGCTTGGACGTTTTCGTAGTGCGGGGTGAGTTCGGACACGAAGACTCCAGTCGTTGAATGTCGCAGGGGGCACTTTGTGTTCGGGGCAACTGTCCACGTGGATTGGAAGCACTCGGCGACGTGTACGTCGTGCATCAAGTCCGGTACCGGTTCCGCGGCTGGAATTCACCTGAACTGCCGGCGCTCAGTGACGTGCATCAGGCGATGCGCGCACACCCCGACATCCCGATCGTCCTCCTTGGGCACTCGATGGGCGGCCGGGTCGCCGCCCACATCAGCGCACGAATGGAGGTACCCGGAATCGTCGCGCTTGCTCCCCGGTGGCCCGACCGGGACGGTCGCAACGACGAAAGTGGCACGATCTCGTGTGCGAATCCGTCAACGAAATATTCGCCGCGTACCATTATTCGGTCCAAACAAAATGCACAGGACCCCGTTAGGCGACAACCGAGAGGCGCTCGACAAAACGTCGCTTGGTAGAAATCTCTGTGCGACCTTGCCTTGCGAACTTCACGTCAGGGGAAAGTCGCCGAGATGAGGATCACGGCAAGCAATCCGGTCCACCCCTCGCCGCCGAACAGCATGCGTAAATGCACGATAATGCTGGATTTGAGGAGCAAGACATGACTCAGGGGACCCGTCAGTTTCTGACGATGGCTGTGCGCCTTGCGGCAGCACTATGCGTGCCCACGTTCGGATGGCTTTGGCTCATTGTGTCGCAACTGTAGTTTTGGAGCTCCGACAGAAAGAGCCACAGCGTAGCGGTATTGATTACGGTGACCCGCCCCGCCTGCCTGGTCGGTGGTAGAGAGCAGCCCAACTGTGGGTGTCGATGCTCGACTCGTCGAACTAGGTCAGTCCGACGCGGCTCGCGTGACTTCATTGGAAGTCGATTGGCTGCTGGGTCGGCGGTGGACCGCCCGCATTGTCATGGTCATGCTCGAACACGACGGCACGATGCGCTTCACCGAACTCATCGACGCCGTACCCGGGTTATCGAAACGCCTCCTGACCGAGCGTCTCACCGAACTTGAGACCGCCGGACTCGTCGACCGCCACGTACCACAGAGCGACCAGTCGCCGTCAGCTACGCACTAACACCAACCGGAGCGGCACTAGAGGCCACCTTCCGAGAACTCCGCGCCTGAACGGAGATCCGGTTCGGCCGTGAAGATCAACGCCGAGGTGACCTCGTCGGCCTCGCGGGCGATCTGCCGGAATACCGCGACCTGCAGGGCTTGGACTAGTAGCACTAGTCCGACTACTCTTTTGGAGCTAAAATAATTCTATGAAGACGGTCAGCAGCACCGAGGCCAAGACACGGCTCAATGCCCTCCTTGCCGAAGTGGAGGCCACGGGACAACCGGTGACGATCACCAGCCACGGCCGGCCAGTGGCCATCCTGTCGCCGTCAGTACCGTCGCCCCGCATGTTCGGCCAACTCGCGGGCAAGATCCAGATTCCCGATGACTTCGACGCGCCACTCGAGGCGGACGACCTCGACCTTGGGGAAGGCCGCTCGTGATCGCCCGCACCGTCCTCCTCGACACCAACGCTCTGCTGTGGCTGGCCGTCGCACCAGAGAAGCTTTCGGGCGAAGCACGGGACATTCTGGCCTCGCCCTCGACTGAGCTTGTGGTGTCCGCGGCCTCCGCATGGGAGGTCGCGATCAAGACTCACGCCGGCAAGCTGCCCGGTGGACAATCACTGCTGTCGGTCTGGGACGAGACGATGGCCAGTATCCGCGCGGAGACGATCCCGATCGAAGCTGCTGACGCGATCATGGCGGGCGCACTCCCCTGGCCCCATCGCGACGCATTCGACCGGATGCTCATCACCCAGGCCGCCCGTCGCGCCCTCACCCTCGCGAGCAGCGATCCAGCCGTCCTCGCCGGAGCGCTCTCGCCCACCATTGACACTCGCGCCAACTAAGCAGGATGGCGTCTTCCAACGGCGTGGCCGGCTTCCGCGTGGTCGTGCAGCTTCCGCTACCGCCAAAGACCAGGCCAATGCGATTGCAGAAGGCCGGAGATCGAGGACGCGAACGTCACGCAAGCAGGGACAAACTCTTGCCCTCGAGGAAGAGTTGCGTCGTAGAGCACCGCCCAATCCAGTCGTCGGGGCTCGAGAGCGGTGAAAATGGTTTTGAGGGTGGCCAGCGCGCGGTCTCGTCCATGGCCGTCTTGTGCAGACTCGACGTGCTCGACAATCGATGAACCAGCACGATGAACGCACGCGACGTACAGCGCCTTCTCCACAACGAGTGGCGAACCGCAATCGAGGAATCACCGCAATTCGGCGCCATCCTCGATCGCCGCATCACGACAGAAGCCGTGGTGTGCCTGGGCCAGATTCGCGGATGGGCCCGATCTTGGAGCCACATCGCCGAGCTTCAAGCAATCAGCTCGAAGCAGCCCTGCGGGCCGTGGATACAGTGCTCAACGCTACCGACTCAACCGACTGCTATCGAAGCCGCGCCGGATGCACAGTTGTCGCTGGTAAAAGGCACGAGCGTCTCCGTGAAGGATCGTGCTTAATTAATGCATATTCGGTCGCAAAGATCCTGGGAGCCACTATCGCGCTGGGCGCAGTAGTGCGGTGGACCAGATCCATCTACTCATCGCAGGTGATCGGCAAGCGTTCCGTGCTCGCCGAACAATTCGACCTTCCACTGTTCGATGAGGTTGGTCGCGTCCCAGTCGTCTGGGTGGAATCCGCGACGGTTGTAGGACCGCAGTCGCTGCCAGACATGACGCTTGAGGAATGGATTGTGACGGAGGGCGGCGAGGCTACGAATGAGGGTCCGGGGGTTGTACGTTGCGCGATCGCGGAGCATCGATAGCGCGGTGTGGCCAACCACTTCGAGGATGAAGATCACCGTCGTCGTCCGCATGATCCATATCCGCAGCCATTCCCAGCCTGCTGCCGCACGGTAGACGTCGAATGCCACAGCCTTATGCTCGGATTCCTCGAGCGCATGCCACAGAAGCAGATTCCGGACCTCGGTATTACCGAGCAGGCGCTGCGCGTCGGGGTCTTCTAGCAGAACCTCTGCGAAGGTAGCTGTGTAGTGCTCGAGTGCGGCGGTCACGCCCACGCGCCGCCGCCGAGTGTTTAGTTTTTCGACCAGACGGAGCAGGCGCCGCACGTGACGGTCGACTTTCATGCTGCGGTAACCCATCTGGCCCAGTCGCTCGTTCAGGACGCGGTGTTCGCGACCGTGAGTGACTTCCTGACCGATAAACCCCGCTACCTGAGCCTTCAGTTCCGGGTCCGTGACCCGGTCTCTGAGATCACGAACCGACCGAACGAAGAAGTCCTCACCCTCTGGAAACATGCCGGACAGGACCGCGACGGCATGGCTCATCACTAGATCGCCGTCGACGAAGTGCTGAAACCGGGATCCGATTGGGTAGTCGAACTGGAGCCGGCGAACTTTCACATCACGGTGTTTGGCCTGGTACGGCCTCGATTCGGCCATACCGATACGCTACGCCCGGCTGTCGAACGCGACTAGCACGCCTACCAGGTATAGAACGACAGATTTCGAACAGCCTGTTTCAGGCCGCGGTTCAGACCTTGTTGGCGAGCACGTCGAGTTCGCTGATTTCAGGCGGGGTCGCGAAGAGTTCGTCGGCGCGTGCGCCGAGGGCCTTGCCGACTGGTCCATTGAGGTGTGTTGCGCGGGCGTCTTGGTCCGGGAATGCGTCGATGATGCCGAACGTCGAGGGGCCGAACCGTACCGCGAACCAGGGCTTGGTGCCAGGTTCCTGCTCGACGAGAGGGAGCGCAGATAGGAGGAATTCCACGACCGCGTCTTCCTGGCCGGGTTTAGCTTCGAGTTTGACGAGAAGGGCCTTGGTGGCCATGTGGGTCCTCTGTTCTGATGTGTGTGTCCAGCCTCACACTGTTGAACGGTGATAGCAAGCAGTCGCCCGAACTCACATCGAAATCAATGGATTTATCTGGGCCCGAAACCTGACATCGATGAATGGATCGCTGCCGGGCCGACGGCTACCGAAGCGGAAGACGGCTTGATCGCCACTCGTGATCACCCGTTTGTGCTTCAGCCCAACGGCTGGCCGAATGCTTGGCGTGTGGCCCATTGTTCGCCCATCGACCCGGCCATAAATTAGTCCACGAAACAAGCCGCCCAGCGAATTAAACGGCTGGTGAACTCACATTCCGCTTCCGACAAGCACCCTCGAAAATCGTAAGGAATCCCCGTGAACGCCCCTACGACGAATCCGACCGCTCGAGCCGGAGGGAACGCGATGAAGAAGCGGATGGCTCTACTTGACGGTGGTTTCATTCGGATGGATCGAACCGAATCCCCCCAGCATGGGACCGTAACGATCGTCTTCCGCATTCCCGACGGCTCCGACGACGGCTTTCCGCTTCGGCTCGCCGACACAATGCGCCAGCATGCGGCCACGGGAGCTCGATTCAACTGGGTGCTGTCGACAGATTTCGTGGACAACCTGTTCCCCGCATGGAAGATTGTCTCGCCGAACGAGATCGATCTCGACTTTCACTTCCGAGTGGCCCGAGTGAGCGCTCCGGGCGGCGAAACCGAGTTCGCGGAGATCGTCTCGCGCATCAGCGCAGTTCCGCTGGACATGTCCCGCCCCGCCTGGGAAGTTCACCTGATCACGGAACTCTCGGATCGGCGATTCGCCATTCTGCTCAAGATGCATCACGCAATCGTCGACGGCATGACGATCCTGCAGACGATGATCGAGTGGCTGTCCGCCGACCCGGCCGCGACTGATACGCCGCCGCTGTGGGCGTTCGGCGTTCCAGACGTGCCGGCGACCGCGGCGGCCACCGAACCGAACTCGCGTGGTGCGCTCGCGTCGATTCGCGACGCCGCGTCGTCCCTCGCAGCTGTCGCCGGCGCCGCGAAAGCAACGATCAACGCGGCGCGCCACCGGCGCAACGACGGATTGCACGCACCGTACGCAGTTCCGAAAATGGCATTCAACAAGACGATCACGCCCGACCGCAGTATCTCGATGACAGTGCTCGACCAGTCCAAATTCAAAGCTGTGGCAAGCGATATCGGGGGGACGCTCAACGACGCGGTAGGGGTCGTTCTCGGAACGGCATTGCGCCGGTACCTCGCCGATGTCGACGAGCGACCCGATCGCAGTCTCGTAGCCGGAGTATTGACGTCGCTGCGCACCGCGGTGGAAACGACAGCCGGCGGCAACGTCATCAGCTTCATTTTCGCCGACCTCGCGACGGATACCGACGACATCGCAGATCGGGCACAGCGAGTGGTGCGATCGACGCGGGCGGGCAAGGAGCACTTGCTCGGATTGGGCAAGAACGCCATGCGCTACAGCATGATGATGCTCCTGCCGTACATAGTCGCCAACATCACCGGCACCGGGCATCGAATGCCCCTGTACAACATCGCTGTGTCCAATTTGCCAGGGTCGAGGGGGCCGCTGTACCTGAATGGCGCCGCCGCAGAAGCGATGCACCCGACGACGATCATCTACAACGGTGCGGCCGTCGTCCTCGTGATCATCAGCTGGAACGGCAAGCTGTGTTTCACGTTCAACTCGTGCCCTACTGCCGTGCCCAGGTCCGACAGGTTGGGCGCATACCTCGCGGATGCAATCGCCACCATCGAGGGCTCGTCAGTGTCAACCTCCCTGCGGGGAGACTAGGCCGGCCAGCATCACTGCGGCGCGCAGCCGCAGTGAGCCGGCATCTTCTTCGCCGGTCGACTCGAGCACCTTGCGCACCCGATACGTCACCGTGTTGCGATGCACGTGTAGGCGCGCGGCCGCGCGGTTGAGGCTCAGCCCTTCCTGCTGATAAACGGCGATAGTCTCGAGCAGTTGATCGGCGTCATCGCGGTCGAGGACGTCACCGAGGGTGCTCGCGACGAACTTTCGCGCGTGTGCGGGGTCCGCGCTGAGCAGCGCTGCGACCGCGACATCGCGATAGTGGGTGCACGCCGGCACCACCCGGGCGAGCTGCGCGACGCGGTGTGCGTGTTTTGCCTGCTCATGCGATTGGCGGAAACCGGCGATCCCGGTGGCGGGATCGCCGAAAGCTACGTGAATTCCGCGGTCGAGGTCCGGACGGACAGACCTGTTCGGAGCCTGCCACTCGCCGAGCCAACCGTGCAGAACGCCCCGCGCGGCTGGGACCACAATCGCATTTCCGGTGTAGCCGAGCTGATCGACTACCTCGGCGGCTGCGCGGGAGAGCTGCGCTCCGAGTTCATCGTCGTGGCCCTCCGCCCAGAGGACGAAGCCGAGGTGCCACCGGTCCAACCGATACCGCAGCCGCGAGCCCGCCGCGTGTGCATCGACCACGTCTCCGCGCAGAATTCGGCGCAACTCAGCTTCGGCGATGCTCTGGTCGCGGCGTAGTAACCGCTCCCGCTCGGCTTGATGGACCGCGACGATCGGGTTGATGACTGCTTCGAGGTAGCTGATGACATATGCCCAGGTGGCCGCCGACGTCTCCGCTTGCAACGTGGCGTCGCGGGCCTGCACGCTGAGTTCGCGCACCCAGATCTGCCACAGCCCAGCGTGCCCCAGCCGGTAGACCTTCAACAGAACCTCGACCGGATAGCCCTGCGCGGCGACCTCTCTCGACCACTCGATCGCTTCCGGCGGCACGATTGCCGTGCTCGGATCGGCCCATGTGCCGAGCATCCCGCGCAGCAGCGTCATGTACGCGTCGATCGTCCGATCCAGGCCCTCCAACAGTTCTCGGGGAGCACTGGCGAGCTCGGGAATTTCGACGAGGATCTGCGCGGCGACCGCCCAGCGGACTTCGTCCAGATGGTCAGCCATGCCAGCGGTCACTTCCGCGGCTAGGCGCCGGCCTTGCGGGCTCAGCTGGCCGTACAGCATTCGGAAGTCGGCCTGATAACCGCTCGTCATTGCCCCAGCGTAAACCCGTTTGTGCTTCAGCCCAAAGGGTGGTCGGATGCTTGGCTTTTGGCCCATTGTTCGCGCATCGACCCGGAAATAAATTGGGCCACGAACTAAGACGCGCAACGAATCACGCCGACGAATTCACGCGCGGCTTCTGACAAGAGCCGTCGATCTTCGTAAGGAATTTCCCGTGAATGCTCCCGCGACGGCCCCTGCCATCACCACACCGCTCGAGCGCGGATCGAACGAACTGCTGATCGAATTCGTCGATCGCTGGGCGACTGCGACGCCGGACGACCTCGCGGTCCGGTACGGCTCGAGCGCGTGGACGTGGGCACAGTGGCGCGAGCGGATTGGCCGCCTGTCGGGGGCGCTTGCAGCCGCCGGCATCGGACGCGGAGATCGCGTCGCGTATCTCGACAAGAACCACCCCGCCTGTCTTGAAGTCGTCTTCGCCGCGTCGTCCGTCGGTGCCGCCGTCGCGATTCTGAACTGGCGGCTCGCCGAGGATGAACTCGCTTACGCACTGAGCGACAGCGGAGCCCGAATCCTATTCGTGGGCAAGGAATTTGCAACCGCTGCCGGTGCGGCGCTCGATGGCGAAACTGCGCCGCCACGCACGATTGTCGTCGCCAAAACGGGTGGCGACGAATACGAAGCATTCTTGTCTGCCAGCGAACCCGTCTCCGCGGCGCCCGATATCGCAGTGACCGATGCGGCCCTGGTGATTTACAGCTCGGGAACCACCGGCCGGCCAAAGGGCGTGGTGCTGAGCCAACAAGCGCTCGTGGCCCACACGCGCAACGTCGGCCCACTCTTCAAGTTTGAAACCGGTGACGTGAACCTGGTGGCGATGCCGCTGTTCCACGTCGGTGGTATCTGCTACGCGTTCTTCGGAATTCGCGCGGGCGCCTCCAGCATCATGACCCGGACCGCAGACGCCGCGACCTTGATTCGTGCACTCGCTTCTGGTGTGACGCACACGTTCTTTGTGCCACCGGTGATCAATGGCTTCCTCGGCGCCGGGGAGGCCGGGGTCGCCGCTCTCGCCGGGCTGAAGCGACTCGGCTACGGCGCATCTCCGATGCCACTTCCCCTGTTGCGCGAGGCACTCGAGACCTGGCCCGATATCGAGTTCGTGCAGGTCTACGGCCAGACGGAGCTCTCCGGCGTGGCCGTCACGCTGTCGCCCGCCGATCACCGCGACGTATCGCGTCCGCAGTTGCTCGTCTCGGCCGGCAAGCCGGTACCCGGCACCGAACTACGCGTCACCGACGTCACGACCGGCGAAACGGTGGAGACCGGCGAGCAGGGCGAACTGTGGTTCCGGACCGAACAAGCGATGACTGAATACCTCAATCGGCCGGATGCGACCGCTGAAACGATCACAGCCGACGGCTGGGTGCGCTCCGGTGACGTCGGCCGCGTCGACGCGCAGGGGTACGTCTATGTCGAGGACCGTCTCAAGGACCTGATCATCACCGGCGGGGAGAACGTTTACGGCCCTGAGGTCGAACGCGTGCTCATCGAGCACCCCGCGATCGTCGACGCCGCGATCATCGGTGTGCCCGACGACCATTGGGGTGAATCGGTCAAGGCGATCGTGGTGACCGGCAGACCCACCACGGCGGACGACGTGATCGCGTTCTGCCGCGACCGCCTTGCCGGGTACAAGTGCCCGCGCACGGTCGATTTTCTCTTGGAGCTTCCCCGCAATGCGAGCGGAAAAATCCTCAAGCGCGAACTCCGCAAGCAGTTCTGGGCCGGTCGCAATCGCGACATCTGAGCCAATTCATCGACATCCCAACAATTCACATCAATGAGGAAGGCAACTCCCATGACCTATTTCGCCGATGCCGCAGAGGTCTACAAGTATCTCGGCGGCGCTTTTCGCACCGCGAACACAACCCCCGGCGCGGGTGAGCAGCTGCGCGCCGCCGACATCGTGCTGCGTCTCGATTACACCTCCCCCGAATCGTCACTGACCGTCGTGCTGAAAGAGCCCGCCATCGAGGTCGTCGAGGGTGATTCGGACCTCACGCCGGACGTACGCATGTCGATGTCGGCCGACAACGCCAATATGTTCTGGCGAGGCGAGTACAACGTCGCTGTCGGGCTGGCGAAGGGCGAGGTCAAGGCCAAGGGTCCGGTGTCGAAGATTCTGAAGCTGATTCCGGCCGCAAAGCCAGTCTTCCCGCTGTACCGCGACCTCGTTTCGGACAAGGACGCGTCATGACTCAGGTCCCGCACTACCCGATGTACATCGACGGCGAATGGGTCGATACGGCTCAGTGCTTCGAGATCATCAATCCGGCGACGGATGAACTCGTCGCCACCAACGCCAAGGGCACCGTCTCCAATGCCGACCGCGCCGTCGCGGCCGCATTGCGCGCCCACGAACGCGGCGATTGGCGCAACACTCCCCCCGAACAGCGCGCGGCGATCATGTCGCGCATCGTCGATCGGCTCAACGAGAAGATGGATGATCTTGTCGACCTTCACATCGCGGAGAACGGCGTCACCCGCAAGCAGGCAATGGCTTTCCACGTCGGGTACTCGATCTCGCATCTGCAGTACTTCGCCGACCTTGCGCGCACCTACGAGTTCGAGCGGACCGGGCCGGTCTTGAGCTATCCGACCGCCGCGGTCGGTGTGGTCCGGCGCGAACCGGTCGGCGTCGTCGCCGGCATCGTGCCGTGGAATTTCCCGTTGTTGCTCGCGGTGTGGAAGCTGGGACCGGCATTGGCGGCCGGCAACTGCGTCGTCCTCAAGCCCGACGAGAAGACGCCACTGACCCTGCTCGAACTTGCCAAGGCGGCCGACGAAGCAGGGCTGCCGCGAGGTGTCCTGAACATCGTCACCGGCCCCGGCGAAACCGTCGGCGCTCGCCTCGCCGCACATCCGGACGTGCGAAAAGTCGCGTTCACCGGCTCGACTGCGGTCGGCAAGGAGATCAGCAAACTCGCCTCGGAGAACGTCAAGAAGGTCACCCTCGAACTCGGCGGCAAGGGGCCGAATATCGTCCTCGAAGATGCCGACATCGAACAGGCCGTCGACGGCGCTCTGTTCGCGTTCTGTCTCTACTCCGGGCAGGCGTGCGAATCAGGCACTCGCCTGTTGTTGCCGGAGTCGCGCTACGACGAGTTCATGGCCCGACTGACCGCCCGTGCAGCACAGATTCGCGTCGGCGATCCGAACGACTTCGACACCGACATGGGCCCGATCATCTCGAGCGAACAGAAGCAGCGCATCGAGTACTACATCGAACTCGGTCAGAAGGAAGGCGCGACGCTGGCCTTCGGCGGAAAGCCGCTCACCGGTGAACCATTCGAGCGCGGCAACTGGGTGGGTCCGACAATTCTCGGCAACGTCGACAACTCGATGAAGGTCGCCCAGGAGGAGATCTTCGGGCCGGTTCTCGTGGTCATCAAATACAAGACTGTCGCCGAAGCGATCGCCATCGCCAACGACACCGAGTACGGGCTGTCTGCGGGTGTGTGGGGTGAGGACATCGACGCGGCGCTCGACGTCGCCCGGCAGATCGAAGCCGGAACCGTGTGGATCAACGACTGGCACATGGTCAACGCCCTCTACCCATTCGGTGGGTACAAGCAGAGCGGCAACGGTCGTGAGCTCGGCCCACACGCGCTCGACGAATACACCGAGCAGAAGTTCGTGCACATCGATCTCGCCCGCAAGCGAGAGAACAAGGTGTTCGACATGATGCTGCCCGAGTACGGAGCCGGAGCATGAAATCAGCGCTGCTGCGGGAGTACGGCGGCCCGTTGACTATTGAAGATGTCGAGCCGAACGGCCTCCAGTCCGACGAGGTGCTGGTCCGGATCGTCGGTGTCGGGCTGTGCCACACGGATCTCACCGCACTCAAAGGTGATGTGCCGCTTCCCCTTCCGGCCGTGCTCGGCCATGAGGGCGCCGGCGTGGTCGAGGCGGTGGGTGACGGGGTGTCGACCCTCGCAGTGGGTGATCACGTCGTGCTGAGCTTCGATTCCTGTCGCGAGTGCGCGGCCTGCACCTCGGGACATCCCGCGTACTGCCAACTGTTTGCCGCGATGAACTACTTCGGCACCCGCCTGGACGGTAGCCCGACGATGCAGCAGGGTTCGGACGACGTCCACGGCAGTTGGTTCGGGCAATCGTCCTTCGGCACGCACGCGATCGCCAGCGTCCGCAACGCGGTCAAAGTCGACAAGGACCTTCCGCTGGAACTGCTCGGACCGCTCGGGTGCGGACTGCTCACCGGAGCCGGTGCGGTGCTTAACGTTCTGCGGCCACAACCCGGCCAGAGCATCGGCGTGTGGGGGCTCGGGACCGTCGGCCTCGCTGCCGTGATGGCTGCCAAGGCGGCCGGCTGCGAAACGATCGTTGCCGTCGACATGAACTCCGATCGTCTCGCCATCGCCAAGGAGTTCGGTGCCACACACGTTTTCGACCCCACCGAGCACACCGATCTCGTATGGGAAATCAGCGAACACGCCGGCGGTCTCGACTACACCGTCGAAGCGGTCGGCCTGGGTTCGGTGATCCGGCAGGCGCTGGAAACGCTGCGCTCCCCCGGCACCTGCGCCACGCTCGGACTTCAGAAGTTGGAGAACGAGATCACGGTCGACCAGGGCCACCTCCTGATCGGGCGGACGCTTACCGGTGTCATCGAAGGTGACGCAGACCCACACACGTTTATTCCGAAGTTGATCGAACTCTGGCGCGCGGGCAAGTTCCCGTTCGACAAGCTGATCCAGACGTTCCCGCTGGACAAGATCAACGACGCCATCGACAGCTTCCGCTCGGGACAGGTGGTCAAGCCCGTCCTACTTACTGGTGAGGAACCACAATGAGTTCGAACAGAAAAGAATTCGTCGTCGACTTCTTCAAGCACGTCGACGCATTCGACTTCGAATGGATGCAGAAGAATCTGACGACCGATTGCCGCATCGAAGCACCCGGTTTCAGTGAGACCGGCGCGGAAATCGTTGCCATCTGGATGGCT
Organism: Smaragdicoccus niigatensis DSM 44881 = NBRC 103563; assembly: GCF_000380645.1. Classification (GTDB taxonomy): domain Bacteria; phylum Actinomycetota; class Actinomycetes; order Mycobacteriales; family Mycobacteriaceae; genus Smaragdicoccus; species Smaragdicoccus niigatensis. Next base: position 414,486 of record NZ_AQXZ01000018.1, on the reverse strand, counting down.
GGTTTCTTCGCCAGCTTTCCCGATCTGAAGCATCGACCGCATCAGATCATCGCGACCGACGCCCATGCAGCAATGCTCGTGCACGTCACCGGTACGCACACCGAAAATCTCGGCTTGCCGAACGGCGCCGTCGTCCCGCCCACTGGGCGGCCTCTCGACATCACGCTCGGCGAATTCTGGCAGTTCACCGACGGCAAAGTCAGTGAATACCGTGTGATCTACGACCAGTTGGATTTTCTCACCCAACTCGGGCTGCTCGAGCAGCCGGCCTGACCGCGATCAGCATTTCTCGGTGGGTCGTTCACTCAGTGGGGTCGTTCACATGACCCCACTGCCGAGAACCATCCGAACAATCGCACTAGAGCCGTCCGCGACGGTGACCACTTAAGTCGTCAACGTCACCAAGGCCTACATCACCCAGGCAATGCGGGCAAAGTCGTCCTCAAAATAACCACAACGAACGGTACCGCCATGAAAGTCTCTCCCGCCAAAGTCACGGTCGCCACTGCAGAGGGCGTTGTGGCGGGTGTCCGCAGTAAAAGGAGGAACCACCGCGGCACCGTCAGCTGGAAAGGCATTCCTTTCGCGGCACCTCCGATCGGAGAAAACCGATTCCGCGCACCCCAACCCGTCAAACCCTGGACTGGGATTCTCGACTGTTCAGACTTTGGCAATGCAGGAATCCAGTCGAAACGCCTCGCACGAGTCAGCCCTACGCGCGTTCACCCAACGAGCGAGGATTGCTTGACGTTAAACGTTTTTGCGCCCGAGGGAACTCGGGCTGCCGACGATAAACCCGTCATGGTCTTCATTCATGGCGGGGGCCATATCTTCGGAACGACAGCAACTCCTCTATTCGACGGTTCGTTGTTGGCCCGTGCTCAAAATGTCGTCGTCGTCACAATTCAATACCGATTTGGGCCATTCGGTTTCCTGGACTTCAGTTCATACTCCGCTGATAACGCCTTCGTGAGCAACGCCGGAATGCGTGATCAAGTTGAGGCACTGAGGTGGGTGCAGAGAAATATCGCAGCCTTCGGCGGTGATCCCGACAACGTGACGATTTTCGGTGAAAGCGCGGGAGCTACCGATGTATTGGCCCTGCTTTCCGCGCCAGCAGCTCACGGCCTGTTTGCGCGCGCCATCGCAGAGAGCCCAGCCAGCGAGATGATCGTCAGCAAGAAGAACGCGGCTGTCTATGCCGACGAGTTTCTCAGGATTCTTCGTGATCCCACACATCAGCCGTTCGTCTCCTCGGGCCGGGAGAAGTCGACCATCAGCCCTGAGGAGGCACAGAAGCTGCTTGCGGAAGCCTCTAGTGCTGAGGTTCTCGCTGCCGGCGCGCGTCTCATGTCTTTCATGCGAGATGCGCCCGCACCTGATTGGAACCCCTTCGCCCCCCAGGTTGACGGCGACTGCCTTCCCGCCACGCTGATTCAGGCTGCGCAGACACAACGAACCGCACCAGTTCCTCTGATTATCGGAACCAATTCCCATGAGGGAACTATCTTTTCGAGGTTCTGGGATATTCTTCCGGGCGCTGACCGGGTTCTTCGTGGAATCAGCGATCCCGAGCGTCGGGATGCGCTCTCAGCACTGTACGACGGCGGAGCAGAGGGTCGTGTACAGCTGAGCGCGGACGGTTCCTTCTTGGAACCGGCGACAGTCTTCGCGGAGGGACACAGTTCTCACGCGCCGACATTCGTCTATCGATTCGATTACCACCCGCCGTTGTTTAGAAAGTCGAAACTCGGCGCCGCACACGGTACGGAACTCTTTGCAGTTTTCGGCACATATCAAACGAGGATCGGCGCCGCCCTCGCTGCCGGTGACCGACAGTCGGCCAAGCGAATCACCACCCAAGTCCAACAGAAGTGGGGGGACTTCGCTCGAGGAGGGCAACCTGGAGCTTATTGGCCAAGCTACAAAGTCCGCGAGCGCAATGTTCTTGTGATCGACCACATCACCAGGGTCGAATCCGATCCTGAAGCAGAACGACGGCGCGCATGGAACATGGCGAGAAGTGGTTAAGCCGCATCAGCCCGCTGACGACGACAGCACCGACTGCGGATCGCATAAGCTTCTCCCTGACGCATGAGCCGACTGAGATTGTGCACCATCGCCCGGAAGCGCCGAGCGACGAAACATCGGGTCCGTTGTCGGGACATCCTCGGATCTAGTCAAACCACTAACCGAAGGTCCGCGACCCCGAGGAGACCGGCACGGTCCGCCAGTCCGTCGGAGATGCCAAACGACGGTCCGCCGCTGCACTTCCAGCATTCCTGCGGGGCGGAGTACCACCCAGTCCTCGCGTGCAAGGCGTGCGGTCAGGTCATCCGGCCGGGCGAGGTCAATGTCGTCGACGCCCCGTCGGGTCACCTAAGCTAGGACTGAGCCTGTGGGTGGTCGAGGTAGGTACTTCGAGAGAACCCGACGATCACCGCCGTGCCGCCACCGTGAGATCGATCAGGCCTACGAGAGCAGCGCGGCGCGCGCCGGGGGGCCGAACGAGATCGAGGTCCGCATTCACGTCCCGCATCGACTTACTCACCTACGCCGGAGAGGCTGACTCCGCCGTCGACGACGATGGTCTGTCCGGTGAGCCACGCGGCGTCGTCGGAGAGCAGGAACGCGACGGCGCTGCCGATGTCTTCCGGTACGCCGAGTCGCTTAAGGGGGTACGCCGCGGTGACCGCGTCCTCGCGGCCCTCATACAGCTTGGTGGCGAACCGCGTCTTGACCACTCCCGGAGCGACCCCGTTGATCCGGATGTGCGGGCCGAGCTCGACCGCCATCAACTCGGTGAGCGAATTCAGCATCGCCTTGCTGGCGCCGTAGAACCCGATGCCCGGCGCCGTGCGGATGCTGGACAGTGACGAGACGTTGACGATCGCGCCCCCGTTCTCCTTCATCCAGGCCCGGTGGACCTGCTGGACCCAGGAGACCGCGGCGATGCAGTTGACCTCGACGATCTTGCGAGCAGCCGTCAGGTCGAGGTCGACGAGCGGCCCGTACACGGGGTTGATCCCCGTGTTGTTGACCAGGAAGTCGATGCTGCCGAAGGTCTCGATCGCCTGCCGCACCGTCTCGGCCTGGTGATCCGCGTCGTCGGCGCGGCCCGCGACGGCGAGCGCCACGTCCGGCCCGCCGAGGTGGGCGACCGCTTCGTCCAACGCCTCTTTTTTGCGCGCGGTGATGACCACGCGGGCCCCGTCCGCGACCAGCCGCTCGGCGATGGCGAGCCCGATGCCGCGGCTCGCCCCGGTGACGATTGCGGTTTTGCCCTCGAAACGCTTGCTCATGTCGGTTCCTGTCAGCTCAGTCGTTCGATGACCATGGCCATGCCCATACCGCCGCCGACGCACATGGACTCGACGCCGAACTGCTTGTCATGCCACTGCAGCGAGTTGATGAGCGTGGCGGCGATGCGGGCTCCGGTCATGCCGAACGGGTGGCCGACGGCAATTGCGCCGCCGTTGACGTTGAGTTTGTCGAGCGGGATGCCGAGCTGCTGCGCGGATCCGAGGGCCTGGACAGCGAACGCTTCGTTGATCTCGAACAGGTCGATGTCGGCCAGACCCATCCCCGCATTGCGCAGCGCGGCCGGGATAGCCTCGACCGGCCCAAGGCCCATGATCTCCGGGGAGAGGGCAGTAACTGCCGTGGAGACGATCCTCGCCAGCGGCGTGAGCCGCAGCTCCTTGGCCTTCGTGTCGCTCATGACCACCAGCGCGGCAGCGCCGTCGTTGAGCGGGCACGCGTTGCCCGCGGTCACCGTGCCATCGGGGCGAAAGGCCGGCCTGAGCTGGCTGATGCCCTCGATCGTCGTGCCGGGTCGCGGGCCGTCGTCGGCGGAGACGACCGTGCCGTCGGGCAGCGTGACCGGCACGATCTCGCGGGCCCAGAAGCCTTCCTCGATCCGCTGACAAGCAAGGTTCTGACTACGGACGCTGAACTCATCCTGTTCCTGTCGCGACATGCCCAGGATCTGTGCGACGTTCTCGGCCGTTTGACCCATCGCGATGTACAGGTCGGGCAGTTCCCCAGTGGTCCGCGGGTCGACCCATGATTCGGCACCGCCGCCGGCGCGCTTGTCGCTGAGCGCCTGTGAGTCGGCGAAGGCGGGGTTCTGGCCTTCGGGGTTGTCAGCAAGTCCGTTGAAGAATCGGCTCACCGTCTCGACACCTGCCGAGATGTAGGCGTGGCCCTCGCCCGCTTTGATGGCATGGAAGGCCATCCGCGTCGTCTGCAGGCTGCTCGAGCAGTACCGGTTGACCGTAACGCCGGGCAGGTGATCCATCCCGCTCAACACCGCGACCGCACGGCCCAGGTTGTAGCCCGACTCTCCCGCCGGCTGCCCGACGCCCAGGATCAGGTCGGCCACCTGGGCCGGGTCGAGCTCGGGCACCTTTTCCAGCGCTGCATGGACCATCTGGACGGCGAGCTCGTCAGGACGAATGTCTTTCAGCGAGCCCTTGACGGCGCGGCCGATGGGCGAGCGAGCGGTGGATACGATTACGGCTTCGGGCATGGGAGTGCCGCCTTTCTAGGTAATAAGTGCGTGCTTCGGTCGGTACAAATTCAGGCTGGCGTCAGTTCGCCCCGACCACGCTGACGGTGTTTGCGGCAATGTGGCGCAGCGCGACCTTGTCCGGCTTCCCCACCGGGTTCTTCGGCAGTTCCTCGACAAGTGTGATGACCTCAGGCACTTTGACTTTGGCCAGATTGCGACGGCAGTGACCGGCGAGAGCGTCGACGTCGAGCACCGCGCCGGGGTATGGCTGCACGTAAGCAACCGGTACCTCACCGAGGATCTCGTGGGGGCGTCCGACGACCGCGGCATCCAGGACACCGTCGATGGCGGTCAACACTGACTCGATTTCCTTGGGGTAGATGTTCTCTCCCCCGCGGATGATCATGTCCTTGATGCGTCCGACGATGCGCAGGTACCCGTCGTCATCCAGTACTCCCACATCGCCGGTGTGCAGCCACCCGTCCACGATGGTCTGCGCGGTGACCTCGGGCAGGTTGAGGTAGCCGCGCATGACGACGGGGCCCGAGATCACTATCTCGCCGCGCTCACCCCTGGGCAGGATCTGCCCGGTGGGAGACATGATTTCGATGCGCTGACCGCTCATCGCCGGTCCTACTGTGCCGAGCTTTCGAGGGCCATGTAGCGGATTCACCGTCGAGGCGCAGGTGGCTTCGGTCAAGCCATAGCCCTCGACGATCACGATCCCGAACCGTTCTTCAGCGCGGGTCACCAGCTCCTCGGAGAGCGGTGCTGCACCGCACCCGGCAAAACGGAGCGATGAAGTATCGGGCTGAACGTCGTCAGGCAAAGCGACCAGCATCGAGAGAATGGAGGGCACCGCCGAGAAGTATGTCGGTCGCAGCTTCTCCACCTGCTCGAAGAACCGGCTCACCGAGAACTTGCCCACGATGCTCGTCTGTGCACCAACGCGAAATGGGCTGAGCGTGCCGACCATGAGCGCGTTGACGTGAAACAGCGGAAGAATCAACAGGCTGTGATCCTGCGGCGTAATTTCCATGTGCTCGACAAAACCTGACGTCATCGCATCGATATTGGCGTGATCGAGCATCACGCCCTTCGGTTGTCCCGTCGACCCGCTGGTGTAGATCAGCAACGCCACATCGTCTTTGGTCAAAGTGACGGGCTTGGGGCCAGGCCCCGGCCCCGCGAGTTCATCGACGTGAATGACGGGACGGCCGCCGGTCGGTGACTCCCGCGTCTCGTTGATGATGAGATGAGCCCGGCAATCGTTTATCTGGAAGCCAGCCTCAGTGGCGGTGAGTGCGGGATTGACCGGCGTCGCAATCCCTCCCAGCCGCCACGCGGCGAGGATCGCCACCACCAGCTCAACGCGGTTGGGCAACATCACTGCCAAAACACTTCCGTGGCCGAAGCCGTGCGCCGCCAGCTGGCCCGCGACCGCGGCCGACCAGGCGTCAAGTTGCCCATACGTCAGCGCCACGGCGTCATCGCGCAGCGCCGGCGCCGACCGATCCCGCTCAGACATCCAAGGTAGATAAGCGAAAGTCATGATGCTCGAGTGCTCCAATTTGTATTGACGTCGACTCCGCGCCGCCGTCAATCAGCCGGCGTCGGCCAGTTCGTAGGGGCTGGGCGCGTTGTCCCTGGCCCACTTCTTTTCGGCTTCTGATTCCGGCCGAGGCGGTTTGATCCCATCAACCCGCCACAGGTCGATCGGCGTCTCGTCGAGGTGGATTTCGGTGTGCAACCCACGGTCGGTGGTGAACGGGGCGAACCGTTCGCTCAACATGGACATGCACAGTTCTCTGATTGCTGGATCGTCCATCTGCCGTGCGATGTGATCGACCACCACGCGCACGAAATCGTTCACCGGCTGGCCACCGACCCACATCGAATCGACGGGATACTCGTCGAAACGTACGACCACGTAAAACTTGGGCAATGCGACGGTATCCACGTAGAACTGCGTGATGATCTCGGTGAGGTTCTTCTTGTCTTCAGTGCTGTACACACCCGCAGGGGCGTGAACGATCCACATAGGCATGTCTGTTTTCGCTTTCAGTGAGGTGACGATGGGCGTGCAGGCGCCGCCAGTTAGCCGGCGTCGGTCAATTCGTAGGGGCTGGGTGCGTTATCTTCGGCCCACTTCTTCTCGGCTTCCGAGAACGGCGGAGGCGGCTTCAGCCCATCCACGCGCCACAGATCCAACGGCGTCTCATCGATGTGGAATTCCGTGTGCAAGCCACGGTCGGTGGTGAACGGCGCCAGCGCCGCAGCGCCCATGTTCATGGCGAGCTCCCGGAACGCCGGGTCGTCCATCTGGCGAGCGATGTGATCGACCACAAAGCGCACGAAATCGTTTACCGGCTTGCCACCGACCCACATTGCATCGCGGGGGTACTCGTCGAAGCGAACCACCACATAGAACCGCGGCAGGCCAACGGAATCCACGTAGATCTGCGTGAGGACCTCGGTGAGGTTCTTCTTGTCTTCAGTGCTGTAGACACCCTCGGGCGCGTGCACAATCCACATTGGCATGTGCTTTTCCTTTCAGTGATGTGACAACTGGCGTGCCGGCGGCGTCGCGCCGGCAGCTTCGATTCCGATGAGGTGCTCCACAAAGTGGTCGCGTGCGGCCGCAGAGGAAATGGCCAGGCCCTCGCCCGCATAGAGCCCGAAGTGTCCGCCTTCGGTGATCAGCAACCGCTTGGGCTCCCGCGCCGTGCTGAAGGCCTCGAACGCGAATTCGTGCGGGGCGCACACGTCGGTTCTGGCGATGATCATCAGCAGCGGAGTCGGGGAAATGCGATGGACGAAGGACCGCGGCGAAAACTCCGAAATGAGATCAAAGCTGCGCGCTGTGAGCTCGTTCTTCCACCTCGGGGCGCGTGCCGCGGCGGTGGTGCTGAACCACTGCCAGGCTTCGGGATCCGGCATCATGGACGGTGCCATCGGGTCTGGGTCAACTGCGGGAAGAGTCGCCGGCTCACCGCCGGCGAACCGATTCGCCCGGTCGGCGTCGAGGTTGTCCAGCAGGTGCCCGAGCAGATCCGGCCGCACCATATAGCGCGCGGTGTCGTACCCGTCGATGAACGGTACCTGGGACACCACTGCCTTGACCCTGCGGTCGATGGCCGCCACGGCAAGGACCAGGCCGCCCGAGAAGCTCGAACCCCAGACCCCGACACGCTCGGAGTCCACGTCGGGACGACTGATCGCGTAGGAGATGGCGTCTCGATAGCCACGATATTGCGCGACCGGATCCACCTCTTGGCGAGGAGTCCCGTCGCTCGCTCCAAAGTTCCGGTGATCGTAGACCAGAACATTCAGGCCGGCAGCTGCGAATACTTCCGCATAGTCCGCCAAGCACATTTCTTTGACCGCCGAGAGGCCGTGTGCCATGACGACAACCGGGGCCGGGCCGGAAGTGCGCTGTGCAGCAAAGAACCATCCACGGAGCGTCACATCTCCAGTGCTGAACTCGACGTCTTCGGGGCTCATGATTCTCCAGTTCGAAATGCGAAATACTCTCGCGGTGGTGTGCGATTGGATTCGTCGGCCGCACGTTCTCTGAACTGTGGCCTTGACCATTTCGACGCTAATCAGGCGAGGTCCGCCGCAATAGAACGCTTCTGACGTCCAGTGGGATCGCTCTGCCAACGTGCGTTGCAGAGTCCGGCGCGGACAGGAAAGTTATCCGCGGTCGTGCATCATTCGAGGCGACTCAGCCTTCATCAGGACGACGGCGTAGCTGCGAGGGTGACGTCTTGAACCACCTGCGGACCGCTCGAGTGAAGCTGGACTGTTCGTGCATTCCGACTCGCGTCGCGATCTGCGAGAACGACAATTGCGTTGTCGTAATGAGTTTCAGAGTTTGATCTTGTCGTATCTCATCAACGATGTGGTTGAAGGAAGTGCCCTCTGCGGACAGGATCCGTTGCAGCGTACGCGGGTGCAACTTCAGCAGACGCGAGACTTTCGACAAGTCAGGGGTAGCGAAGCCAAGTTGGTCGGCGACAATCTCAGCCACCAGGTCGGAGACTGGTAAGCCTTTGTGGCCGAAGTGGGTTTCCAGGTAGTCGATCGCCATGTCGCGGAGCAGGTCGTTGCCTCCGCTGACCGGTGCCGCGAGCAACTGGCGCGGTACTCGCAGGACGGCGCTCGTGCTGCCGAACGTGACCGGCGCCGCAAAGAAATCCCGGTAAGCCGCTTCGGGCGCCAGAGGCGGATGCGGAAGTTGCACGGTTCTGAGCCCGTATGGCACTGCACCGTTGATCAGTAAAAAGATGCGATGAACGATCGCGATGCCGTAGTCGATGCTTTGCGGGGAACTGCCCAGTCGGTAGCGAAGCCCGATCATCTCCGGGTTGTCCAACGGATCGGCGATCGGTTCGAGGGACAGAGCCGGGCTGTGAACGAACAGATAGCGTCTTGCGCACTCGAGCGCTTCCCCAATCGTTCGCGAATTCTCGATCGCGACCGCGACCGGGCCCATGAAGTCCAGGTCTTGCTGGGCCGCCATGCGCAATCCGAAGTCTGGGACCGCCAACCGCGACGCCGCGCCTTCGAGGAGTCTCTCGACTATCCCGACGCTGACGAAGGTGTCCTGCCCAGCGACAGTCCTCTCATCCAAACCGCACGCGCTAAGTAATTCGGGACCCGAGCCGCCCAACTCATCGACGAGAGTGGCAAACCCTCGCAAAGCCGTGGCCCGAATGGGCACCTCGCTGTCGCGCACAGACAAATCCTTGTCGTCTTGGGACAAGTAAACGCCAATTTCGGCGAGGAAACTAGAGGAAGACACCAGCAACCCCGGCAGGAGGCAGGCCGTGACGCCAGCTCTAGCAACCTTGGCCCGTTCGGACCGCGCTGCGCTGGAAGAGCATGACTTTCACTGGCGGGCAGCCGTTCGTGACCGCTTGGTCAGCATGGAACTGCGCCGCACGGAGTGGATCGGAGACTGCGGCTCTTTCCGGACCCGCGATCTCGGCGATCTTCTCATCACCGATTGGGAGTGCCCACCGGTAGAGGGAGTTCGAGGCAACAGTCTGGCACGTCGCGACGATGACGCCGTGCTGGTGATCACCGCCTCCGCGGGCGAACAACTCATCGAAATCGCGGGTCAGACGGTTGTGCTTCGGCCCGGAGCGGTTGTGATCACCACTACCCGGGCCACGGGGACCTTCGTCATCCCCGACCACCTGACAAAACGAACGATCAGAGTGCCCATGACTGCGCTCGCTTCGTTCGACACGGGTAGCCGCGTACCCGATTGTCTGGTCCTGGACACAACCGAGAATCCGTTGGCCAAGATCCTGCAGGACTTCCTCAGTGGCGTCGACAGCCACTACGGCCGCATGTCGCCGGTAGAGACCGAGACCGCGCGCAACGCTCTTCTGACTGTCATCGCCGGGATGATCCAGGCAAGTCGGCTCCCCGATCTCGGCGGGGGTGAGCTTTTGCCACTGCTCCGGCGACAGCTAGAGACGTGGATCAGGAATCACCTTTCAGACGGTGCCATCAGGGTCCAGGAACTCGCGGCTGCGCACAATGTCGCACCCAGAACCGTCCACCGCGCATTCGAAGCAACCGGCGACACCGTCGGAGCGGTCGTCCGAAAGTACCGCCTGGCCGCCGCGAGAGATGACCTCGTGCACTCGAATCTTTCGATCGCGGCGATTGCCCACCGCTGGGGATTCTGCGATGCAAGCCACCTCGGCCGAGAATTCCGACGTCATCTGTCCTTGTCGCCCGGCGACTACCGCGAAGCACATGGGACTCCTCGGAGTTCAGAAGTAGGCATCGCCATTTAGAGAGTCGCCCACCGTGGCGCTTCCGTACCACTCATGGGCATAGCTGTTCTATTCGACCAAAGACGCTGGTTCGTACCGTGAATTTGTCGCTGCAGTACAACGTGTACGGCCTCAGGCGACTACTGACCGCCCCGCATTATCTGGAGGTACTCCGTGGAGACCGCAACCTATTCGTCCGCCAATACCTCGACGGGATCGTCGACGGACGCTCCGCCGATCCGCGCAACTGTGTTCGTCGGTCGCTGGCCGAACATTCCCGTCGTCGAGGTTCCGGGGATTCCCTCGGGCACCTTCTCGCCAACCACCGCGACCTTGGTGACCGGGGCGACGGAGGCGGTTCTGATCGACGCCCTGTACCTCAAAGATGACGTTCGCGACCTCGGAGATCTCATCGAGCGCACCGGCAAGCAGCTCACGACGATTTACATCACCCACGCGCACCAGGATCACTACCTCGGGTTCGGTCCCCTCCTCGAGCGGTTTCCGAGTGCGAAGTGTGTGGCGCTGCCGCATGTGATCGAGGAGATCAAGGAAACCATGGACCTGCAGACCGAGCAGTGGAAGATGATGTTCGGCGACTCCTGCGTAACGGCCGGGCCGGTGCCTGAACCGCTGGAGGACCACACGCTTTTCGTCGACGGTTCGCCGGTCAAGATCATCGAGGTCAAGCAGGCTGACGTCCATCCCACGACCATCGTCCACATTCCCGACATCGATGTCGTGGTGGCCGGCGACTCCGTCTACAACGAGATCCACCCGATGCTCGGATTGTCTACGCCGGCAGAATGGCAGGACTGGCTCGAGACGGTCGACCTCGTGGAGAGCCTCCAGCCTCGGATGATCGTGGCCGGCCACCGCAGGCCCGACGGAGACGACTATGCGATCGAGCGGATGATTGCGCAGACCCGCTCGTACATCAAGGATTTCGCGGCCGCATACGAGGTCGCAGAGGATGCCGACGCGCTGGTCTCCGCCATGACGGCGAAGTACCCGTATCACGGCAATCTCTGGACCCTGCAGTTCTCAGCGATCGGCGCAATGATGCAGCGCGGAGTTGGTGCGTCAGCGGCGAGCGAGTCCCGGTAAACCATCCCGCTGTCTTCGTCGACCACTCTCAGCGACAACCGGCGACTGAGCGACAGCCACCTGCCGTCTCATAATCCGCGAGCAAAACGATTCGGTGCTCTACCAACGACCTCACGTCAGTATTTCGATGAGATCGCCGGTGGAGCACCGAATCGTCGACCACGAGACCGAGAGATGATCGAGCCATCCGGCGGGCTTAGTTCATCGTGATGACGACTGTGCCGTCGACTGCCGTTCAGCGTGTCGGGAACGCGGAACGAAACATTCGCGGACTCCGGAAAGGTGCCCACTGGCCGGGCTTCTGGGCGAGCCGGTCGGCCACGACATAGAGAACGGCTGGATGTTGCCCGAAGCCGAGATGGCTCGATCGCACCTCGACGTTTTCGGAGTTTTCGGCGGGCTCATCGAGGCAGGCACTCCACGGAACGAAGCCATCGAGTCGGCTGTATACCGACGTCGCGGGGACGAGCAGCGGGCCGAGTCCGTCTTCCAGGGGCAAGTTGAGGTCCTCGACGTGCCGCTTTCGCCATAGGTTGTAGAGCCAATGTGCATTGCTGTGCGCATGGTCGCGGAGCCGAATCGGGCTCCCCAACGTGATGACTTGACGAACCGACTCCGGTGTTGCGCGCGCAAGTCGACGGGCGAAGATGCCGCCGAGGCTCCAGCCGATGATCGAGATCGGCTGACCGTTGTTTCGCGCCCTGATGTCGGCGAGCCGATCGGGCATGCCGTCGACGATCTTTGCGGTCAGTCCTAAGTTGGTGCCGAGCTTCCACCGGTAGGTTCGGTAGCCCTGTTGGCGCAGGAAGCGCCGCAGAACGGTAGTGGACAGGTCGCTGGCCCCGAGTCCTGGCAGGACGAGCACTGGGTGTCCGTCGCCGCGTGGCGCGCGGGACAGGATCGGCCACGTAAGGGCGAGTGAACTCGCCTCGGCCAGCGACCGCGCGTAGTCCGTCGACCATAGGGCGAGATTGGGCGCCGCTTCGGTACTCATGTGCGCCATCAGGACATCAGAGCGTCGGCCATCCCGACCCCGTCGATTGCGGACCAGTTCTCGTCGACGTTGTGTGCCAGCACCAGCAGGTCGTGCAGCTGTCCCTCGCGATCCCGGATGTGGTCGCGCAACAACGCCTCACCGCTGAATCCGAGACCGGAGAACATTTCGATCGCGCGCTGTTGGTCTACGGCGAGCTCGACGACGACCTTCCTGATGCCGGCACTGAACGCCTCGGTGAGGGCGTGTTGTGCGAGTGCGCGGCCACGCCCGGATCCGCGGCGTTTTGGATCGACCACCAGGCGCAGCTCGCCGACGTGGCTCGACCAGCCCGGCAGTCGCTCGACCGCGACATAGCCGGCCGCAACGGAGCCGTCGGTGTCGATCCACCGCAGGGACTGTCCGGCGAGGGCGGTGATACCGGCGGTGTCGGATAGGTCCTCGCGAATGAAGGTCAGGTCTCGGTCGGACAGTTTGCCGAAGAACGCGATGACTGCATCGATATTGACGGAGGTGATGGGTGAGATGGTCATGACAGCGGCTCGCTTCGTTTTTGCAGGAAATCGATGAGCTTGGGAATCGTTTTTCGATGCGCCGATCTGCCGACGACAAGACCGACGTGCCCGCCGTCCATGCGCAGTGTCTCCTTCTGGGCCGAGCCGACCAAGTCGGTGACCGGCGCCGACGCAGCTTCAGGGATGATGGTGTCGCGGGTCCCCAAGACCGCAAGGAAAGGCACCGTGATCTCGGACAGGCTCACGCGGTCGCCGCCGAGTTCGAGCCGGCCGTTCATCAGTGCATTGTCGCGAATGAGCATGTTGGCGGTCTGCCGCGCCGCGGCACCTGGGAACGGGATGTGATCGGTGGCCCAGCCGTTCATCAACTGGTGGGCGGTGACGAACTCGTCGCGCCACATCTGGTCGAGCAGATTCACGTAGTTCGTGATGTCGCCCATGGGCGCCAAGGTTCGAAAGCTCTGCGCAATGACCTGGGGCGGGATATTGCCGTTGTCGTCCAGGGCCTTCTCGACATCGAACTCCGTCCGCCCGATTACATCGACAAGCGCACCGAGTTGACTGAAATCGACCGGGCACGCGACCACCGTGAGCGACTGAATCGGGGACGTCGGGTTGTGTGCCGCGTGCATCAATGTCAGTACCCCGCCGAAGCAGTAGCCCAGCAGATTCACTTCGGGCACGTTGGCCCGCCGCCGTACCTGCGCGATCGCGGCGGGAATCGCCAGATCGACATAGTCCTCGAGACGGTTGGCCGCATCGCGCTCGTCCGGAGTTCCCCAATCGAGCATGTAGACGTCAAAACCCGCACTGACCAGCGCCTCGATCAGGCTGTTCCCGGTCGCGAGGTCGAGGATGTTGCTGCGGCTGACCAGACTCGGAATGATCAACAGCGGCGGGGTGAAGCGGACCGCATCGTTGCGGTAATGCCAGAGTTCGGCTCGGCCGAACGTCCAGACCACGTCCTTGGGTGACTGTCCGGTCTTGGGCTTGGAAATACCGGTCGCTAGCCTGATGCCGTTTCGCGCGCGCAGCGCGTTGCGCTCTATCTCGCGCCGCACGCGTTCGAGTGTCGAGACCTGCTCAGTGGGCATTGTCGCGGTCCTCGAGGAACCTGGACAGTTGCAGCCGCAGGATGCGCATCTCGTGGTCGAGGTCGCCGATCTGCCGACGCAGCCGTTTGACGTCCGTGCCCGCGGGGAGGTTGAGCGCGTGAAGGATGCGCGCATTTACTCCGTCGATCGCATGTCCAACGGCGGTCTGGGCCTCGCTAATGACGGCAGCGACCTGAGTGAACGAGGGGTTTGCGAGGACATCCTGAAGGCGAGGCTCGAGACGAGTCTGGACCGCGCCATACGCCTCAATCAAGGAGGGAATCTTCACGCCCGTACCTCCCGGTCAGCGGCGTGCATCGTCGTCAGCGCAGCAGCGCGTTCACCGCTTGCGCGACCTTGCTGCTGTCCGGAGTCTCGCCGGTGATCATGTCCGCATAAATGAAGGTCTCGGAGATCCGCACGATCAGGTACGCAGAATCGTGCAGCGAAAGCGGCAGGGCCAGTCGACCGGCGTTGACCTCGCGATCGAGCAGCTCCTCCAATTCCGCGGTCAAACGAGACTGGAAGGTCGTGGAGTTGGTCGTGAGGATGCGCAATGCGCGTTCGGGCTCGCTGTGTACCCACTTGCCGAAGAACTCGGAGTCGATGACTGCCTGCGAGAAGTGCCCCATGGTGGCCGCGACGAAGGCTCCCCCGTGGCCGCTGCTCTTCCGCTGGGCTTTCTGGAAGGTCGGTTTCGTGACGGACCATACGACTTCCGACAGGAGTTCGTCGCGCCCGCCAACCCAGCGAAACAGCGTCGCACGGCTGACTCCCAGCGTCGCCGCGAGTTCCTGCATCTCGATCCGCCGGCCCTCGACGAACAACTGCCGTGCGATTTTGAAGGCCATCAGGGGACTGGGAGGCCTCGGCGTTTCTGCCAGTTGTCGGGCGAGCGGAGTCTCTCGCATTGAGTCTCCCCTGCCTGTCGCATAGACGGACTGCCATGGTGCTGCCAGCTCTCACCGCTGCACCAGATTACGTGCCGAGGCATGGCCGCAGGACAGCTCTGCCGCGCACCGCGTGAAACGTTTTACAATCTGTTGCACTACTGCAGCGTATCGCAGATTGTCTCAGAACCCAACGTCAGTCGCGTGAGTATGCCGAAATGCGCAACTTGCGCGGCGTGCCGGGTCCATCAGGCCTCGACGGATTCGCCGAGTTTCCGGAGCGATTTGGTGAGTGCACCCGTGAGGGACTTTTTGAACATCGAACCCATGGGACCGTCGATCATGCCGCCGTCGACGCTCGCTACGAAGTCGACGTTCGTCGAGTCGTCGGTACCCGACAGCGTGATCGTCAGTGCCAGCTTTACGCCGGCGCGGGTAATACCACTCAGTTCGATGCGCTGCGGTGGGGCTACTTTCTCAAACGTCCAGTCGATGGTGATCGGCATATTGATGACCGTCGCGGTCGCGGTGGCTTTCTCACCCTCGGTCGCCGGCTCGGGAACGTCGGACTTCCAGGACTTGTGGATCACCAACCAGTCGCTCCACCGCGTTGGGTTGCCGAGAAACTCCCAGACCTTTTCCGGGCTCGTCGGATAGCTGGAATTCGCTTCGACCGTTCGCACGGCTTTCTCCTTGCTGTCGTCGTGGCTCACCTGGGCGAGCATTATGGTTACAGCGTAGCCATAATAATTCACAGGTCAAGAGGTGTCGAAAAGTTATGGATACGATGTAACCGATACCGCGCTCGTGGAGAGAATGATTCGTGTGACCCCAACGGCAGATCGGCCTTCCACTTCCCCGAAAAGTCCGCGTTCGGCGGGGCGACCGCCCGTTCCGCTGGAGCGCATCATTGCGACGGCCCTCGAGCTCCTTGATGAAGAGGGTGCGGGCGCTCTGTCGCTGCGGAGCTTGGCGCAGCGACTCGGCTCCGGTACGGCCACGCTCTACCGCCATTTCGAGAGCCGCACCGATCTGGTTGCTGCGGTCGTCGATCGCATCATCGGCGAGGTCGAACTCGACCCTGCGCTGTTTGAGTCGGTGAACTGGCGGCAGGCATGCGAAGCGGTGGCCACGGCGATGTTCGAGGTGTTGTGCCGTCATCGAAATGCGGCACCGCTGCTCGCGGAGCACATTCCGATTGGAGAAAATGCGCTTCGGCTGCGCGAGCGTGGCCTGGCGGTGCTGCTGGCAGCCGGTTTCGGTCCGCGAGATGCGGTAACCGCGTATGCCACCGTGGCTCGCCACGTCATCGGTTTCGCGCTACAGCTCGGCCGCGACAGCACGGCGGAGCGTGCGGAAGCCGACCACGTTTCGGCTCTCATTCATCGACTCGATCCAACGCTGTTCCCTGCCACGATCGCGGTGGCGGACTCGATGCCGGTGCCGCTCGAGGAGGAATTCGCCTTCGGGCTCCAGCTCATCTTGGCCGGACTGGCGCAACGGCGTGAAGGTCGTCTCACCTCCTGACCGACCGCGACCATTGACCTCTTTGCTCGATTATGGATACAGTGTATCCATAATCGAAAGTTCGTTGCAGGAGGTGCGCGTTGGCCGATCTATTACTGCTCCGCGGTGGAGTAGTGCTCACCATGGACCCGGACATCGGCGACCTCGCCATCGGTGATGTCCTCATCGAAGACGGCAGGATCGCGGCCGTAGGCCAGAACCTCGTCGCGACCGGCGCAGATACGGTGGACTGCAGCGGAAAGATCGTGATCCCGGGTTTTGTGAACTCGCATCACCACATGTTTCAGACCGCGCTGCGGTCCTACTGGTCCGACGGCTTGGAGCTCGACTACTTCATGCAGTCGCGCTTCGGCAGTGAGGCGCTGTTCCACCAGTACTCCCCCGATGACGTCTACTGGGGTGAACTCGGGGGCGCGCTCGAGAACCTTGCCGCCGGGACGACGACCGTGGTCGACACGTCGCAGTGTTCCTACACTCCGGAGCACACCGACGCTGCGTTGGACGGCATCCGGCGATCTGGCATCCGGTGTGTATTCAGCTACTCGCCCGTCTTCGGCGACCATGAGGCCCACCCCGCGTACGCCCACCCGGAGGACATCGGGCGGATTGTCGATGCCGCCGGCGATAGCGGTCTGGTGAGTCTGGCGTTGGGTTACCACGTCGATGAGGATCTGTTCCGACTTGCCCGCGATCTCGACTTGCCGGTATTCGCGCACGTCAACGATGCGAACTGGGGACGAGTGCTCGAGGAGTTCGAGAGCGACGGACTTCTCGGACCATTGATCACGTACATCCATTGCCTCGACTTGGCGGATTCAAGCTGGAAGGCGATCGCGCGCACCGGTGGCAAGGTTTCGGTCTCCTCGATTGCCGAACAGACTCTGGCGATGGGGCACCCGGCGCTCCAGGCGGCCCTCTCTCACGGTGTACCGGTCTCGTTCGGTACCGATGCCGTCAGCATCGCTCCGGTCGATTTCTTCTCGCAGATGCGAGCGGCGTTCTGCCTGCAACGCGGTGCGATTCGTACGTCCGGGGAGTCGACCCCACTTCCGCTCTCGACTCGCGAAACCTTGCGAATCGCGACGTTGGGTGGTGCGCAAGCAGCGCACCTTGATCATCTCGTCGGGTCGCTCACCCCAGGTAAGCGCGCCGACGTCGTCGTGCTGAATGCACGCGCTCTCAACGCGGGTCCCGTACTGAACGCTCCGGGCGCGGTGGTGCACATGATGGACACCAGCAACGTCGAAACGGTGCTCGTCGACGGCCGAATCGTGAAGTCCGATGGCCGATTGATCGACGTCGACACCGACCATGTGCTCGACAAACTCGCCGCGTCCGCCGAGGGCCTGCTGAGCCGCTCGGGCGCCCGGAACATCTTCCTTACCTCCTGCCGGCACGGATAGCGAGCAGCCGCGATGAAACTGACTGACACCACTTCGAACTTTGCGCAGCTGGACGGCATGAACGTTCACTTCACCCGTGCTGGCAGCGGACCCTTCATCGTGCTGTTACATGGCAGCGGGGCATCGCTCCACATCTTCGACGACATTACGCAGCGTCTGATCACACGCTTCGAAGTCATCCGAATCGACCTGCCAGGATTCGGGGTGACCGGTCCCCGACCCGACCGCGATTACTCAATGGGCGCCTACGTGTCGATGCTCTGGAAGTTTCTCGATGCCCACGTGCCTGGCGAGTTCATTCTGGCCGGACACTCGTTCGGCGGCCAGATCGCCTGGACCTACGCCCTCATGCAGCCGGCTCGGCTCCGTGGTCTGGTTCTCATGAACGCGACCGGATATCCGGACAAAACTGTGCCACTGATCATGCGACTGGCCCGAGTGCCGTTGCTCCGACCGGTGATTCGGCGCCTGGGATCACGGGGTGCCACTGCCCGCAACCTGTCTGGACTCGTCGGCCCTGGTTCGACAGCCGTGGACGACGTGATGGTGGACCGGGTGCATTTTCTCACCTCGAGCCCTGGTGGCCGTGACACCTTCATCGACTTCGCCAACACCGATCAGCCGGACCGTTCAGCAGAGATCGGGCACATCACCACTCCCACACTGGTGCTGAGCAGCGACCTCGTCGACGGCCAACACTTCGCGCGGGACATCCCCGGCAGCCGTGATGTAAGACTTCCTGGAATCGGTCATCTCATGCCGGCGGAAGCCCCACGAGTCGTCAGCGATGCGATAGACGACTTCGCCAGCAACCTCGCCTTCGGGGAGGCGTGATGCGCTACTTCGTCGCCCGCGGCGAGTCGCGATCACTGGACGCCGCTGCGCGTGCCGGGCAACGCGGCGCGTTTGCCGTTCTCTCCGATGGCACCACTCATTACGACCTGGCCGGCCCGGCCGATGGGCCGCTGGTGGTTTTCGTCCCCGGTCTCACGATTCCACTGACGTTCTGGGACGACGTCACTCATCGTCTCCATGACAAGGGGTTCCGTACCCTCACCTACACCGCCTACGGCCGCGGCTACTCCGATCGCGTCCACGGCCGCTACGACCGAGGGCTGTTCGTACGTCAGCTCGACGACCTCATCCGGCACCTCGAAGTGACCAATATCCACCTGGTGGCGTCGTCAATGGGTGCGCTTATTGCGCTGGCCTACACCGCCGCGTCGTCGGCTAAGGTCTCGTCGCTCACCCTGAGCGGACCGGCGGGCCTTTCCGCCGAGCGGAATCCGATCGCGCTGCTGCCCGACAGTGGTCCGATCACACCGCTACTCGGAAAGTACCTGCTGCGAAACAACCTGCTCGGTCACCTGGCACACAACGTGCAGACCGCAGAGGACGCGGAACGGCTGCGATCGATCGTCCTCCAAGGATTCCAGTTCGAGGGGTCCATGTATGCACTTATGTCTACGCTCAAACACTTTCCGCTCGTCGGCCAAGACGATCTGTTCGACGCCGCCCGACGTCACCTTCCACCGACGCTGCTGATCTGGGGTTCGAACGACCAGGTCACGCCAGCGGACGGCTACCCACGCGCGGTCGAACTCCTTCGCCCACGGCGTGCCGAACTCATCGACGACTGCGGACATATGGCCTCCTTCGAGCGGCCCACGCAGTTCACCAACACCCTTGCAAGCTTTCTCACGGAGATATCGAAATGACTGACAACCTCGACGTTCTCATCGTCGGCGCCGGACCGACCGGCCTGACCCTCGCCTGTGACCTCGTCCGACGCGGCCTGAACATCCGAATCATCGACCACGCGGAAACCGGCTTTCCCGGATCGCGCGCCAAAGGCGTCCAGCCCCGCACCCTCGAGGTCTTTCACGACCTCGGAGTGCTGGACGACCTCGTCGAGCACTCGACCACCTACCCTCTGCTCGGCCTGCACATCGGCCCGCTCACGATTCCCTGGACGATGATGGGCCGGCACCGCGCGACCGAGGATGTCCCCTACCCCAACACTCTTCTCGTTCCGCAGTACGACACCGACGCTTGCCTGCGCCGCCGTCTCGACGCCCTGGGGGGACACGTCGAATACCGCACGCGACTGACGTCGTGCACTGACGACGGCACCGGCGTCACGGCAGTGATCGATGGCCCCAACGGTCCAGAAACCGTCCATGCACGCTTTCTGTTCGGTGCCGACGGCGGCTCGAGCCGGGTACGCCAACAGGCCGGCATCCCCTTCGTCGGCGAAACCGACGAGAGCGACAAAATGATCGTCGCTGACGTGCTCGTGGACGGGCTTGGGCCCAACCGCTGGCACATCTGGCCACGAAACGGTGGTCGATTCATGGCGCTGTGTCCCCTGCCGGACGGCAAGTTCCAACTCATGCTGCGCCTCAAGCACAGCGAAAGCGCCGAACTCGAGCCTGGAGCGATCGAGCGCCTGGTTCAGCAAGCCGCGGAAAATGCCGGTCTGCAAATCCGCAAAATCTACTGGTCTTCGGTCTTCCGGCCGAACGTGCGGCTCGCCGAGCACTATCGGTCGGGAAACATCTTCCTTGCCGGTGACGCCGCGCATGTGCACACGCCAGCCGGCGCCCAGGGACTCAACACCGGCGTCCAAGATGCCTACAACCTCGGCTGGAAGCTCGGCCAGGTGATCGCCGGCGCACCCGAAGCCCTCCTCGACAGCTATGAGGCCGAGCGCCGCCCGGTCGCAGCGCGAGTGCTCGGCCTTTCCAGCGCGCTTTACCAGGGACTCACCGACCGTCCGCTCGCCGCGGCCAAACGCGGCGACGAAGAGCGTCAGCTACTCCTCAACTACCGAGGGGGACCACTCGCGGCCGAGCCATCGGACCGCGCGGTACAGACCGGTGACCGCGCTCCGGACGCCAAGTACCGGGATATCGACGGTCAGTCCGGGCGCTTGTTCGACCGATTCCGTGGCCCGCACTTCACCCTCGTGGCGATCGGGGATGCGGCTATTGCCGGGGCCGCCACGACCGACTGGCCTGCGGGTGGCGCGAGTTTGCACACGGTCAGGATTCCGACCAGTGCCGCACGCGGGTTGCAGCGGATCTACGGGATCGAGGGCCCGGCGCAGATTCTCGTCCGGCCGGACGGCTACATCGCCTACATCGCCACCGGCGATTGGGAGTCGGCTCTCAAGGCAAGGGCGCATGGTCTCGCGCCCCGGATCACCGCGTGAGCGGCACGGGCGACCGTCGGCACTCTCGCGGAGGCTTTTGGCTGGTTGTCTTCGCCTTTGCGGTGGTGATGGCGAGTACCACGATCCCGACCCCGCTTTACGCGCTGTATTCCGCCAAGCTGGGGTTCGGAGTGCTCACCTCGACAGTCATCTTCGCGGTGTACGCGGCGGGGGTCGTCGCGGCCCTGATCATCTGCGGACGCTGGTCCGATGTGGTGGGGCGACGGCCCATGCTGATCGTTGGAGTCATTTTGTCGGTGGCCAGCGCGCTCGCGTTCGTCACCGCCGGGCCGGTATGGCAACTCATGGTCGGACGCGTCCTGTCTGGTTTGGCGGCCGGAATCTATGTCGGCACAGCGACCGCAGCGGTCATCGAATTCGCACCCGAATCCTGGCGGCACCGCGCGCCCGCGATTGCGACCGCAGCCAACATCGGCGGTCTGGGATTGGGACCGCTGGTGACCGGTGTCATGGCGCAATACGGACGTGCACCGTTGGAGTCGCCGTTCGTCGCGGACCTTATTCTGCTCGCCGTCGCCGGTATTGGCCTGTGGTCGCTCATCGAGCCCGTGCACCGGACCGCCGTTGGGCGCTTATCGATTCAGCCGCTCGCCGTCCCCCGTGCGCTTCGCGGAGAGTTCCTCCGCACTTCAATCGCTGCGGCCGCCGGCTTCGCCGTAATCGGCTCCTTCACGGCGATCGCACCGGCGTTTGTGTCGACAATCCTTGGGATCGACAACCATGCCGTCGCGGGCGGTGTGGCGGCGACCGTATTCCTGTTCTCGGCCGTCAGTCAACTTGTCGGACGCCGCCTCCCGACCCATGGTGCCCTGATCGGCGGCTGCGCGATTTTGGTCGTCGGCGTGCTGTCGCTCGTCGCCGCACTCACCTTGCGGTCGATCGAGTTGATGTTGCTCGGTGCTGCGGTCAGCGGTATCGGGCAGGGTCTTTCGTTCAGCAAGGGACTCGCGTCCTTGATCGCAGCGGCACCGACCGATAAGCGAGCCGAAGTCAGCTCCGCCTACTTCGTCGTTGCCTACCTGGCGATTTCGTTCCCGATCGTCGCTCAGGGGTTCACTGCGAGCAGATGGGGACTCTATGCCGCCGGGCTCGCGCTCAACATCATCGTCGCGTTGTTGGCCGTGCTCTCGCTCGTGTGGACGGTCATCGTCAGCCGTGACGCGCAAACTGGGCAATCCATGAGCTCTCAGCGAACCCGTTGACATCTACCTCCGACGAACAGGGCCACAAGCTCGTGTTCTCGCCGCCCAGTTCTCAACGGGCAAACGCACCCATCCTGGCGGCCGCATCCTGGACGAGCGCCTGCTGAGTACTGTGCCGGCGATCATCTGCGAGCAATCCTCGACATTCCGCTTGACGCGATGACTGCGTGCGAACGTGATCACCAACGCCCGGCGTGCATCACGGGCGTCGGGCGCAGGGCCTGGCCGATGACGTGGCGCAGTGACGGTGACGCATGTCGGTCCGAATTCCAGGTCACCGGTGCGGTACGTCCGAGCGTTTTCACGATCAGTTCCGCGCATTCCATCGCACTGTCGGCGGCGAGTTCGGTGCCGACGCCGCGTCCGCCTGCGCCGTCGCCGGCGAGGTACAGGCCCTTGACGGGCGTGGTGATCGACGGTCGCTTGTCGCCGACCTGTCCGGGGATTTGCGCGGTCGAAATCGCCGGCCCGTATTCCTTCCCGAGCCAGTGCTCCATCCAGCTCGTGGTGGTGCGGTCGATGAACAAGATCTCCTCGTCGAGGCCGGGGATGATCCGGCGCATCGTGTTCAGCAACGCCTCCTCCCATAGGGGTGCAGCGTCCTTGAGCGCGACGTCCGTGGTTGGGGCAAGGCTGCACACCGTGAGCAGTTGATGACCTTCCGGTGCGAGCGTGGCATCGAAGTTGGTCGGTATCGGGCAGTAGAAGGACACGAGGTCGGGGACCCGCCCGTCGTCTGCTTCGGCGAACAGCTGCCGCATTCCGTCGGCGTCGACCGACAGCAGGTCCGATGTTGCACCGACCGCACCCATGAGACAACCCGCGTCGACCAGCCGACGCTTGAGCGCGATCTTGAGCTGGACAGCGATGTACGAACCCACGTTTGTCTCCGCGGCCTCGACATAGCTGTCCGGGAACACGCCTGGCTCGCACAGGTGCAACGCGGTGGTGCGCAGGCTCGAGGTCGACACGACAATGTCGGCGTCGATGGACGTTCCGTCAGTCAGCTGAACGCCGCGAACCTTGCCATCCTCGATGAGGATCCGCTGCACGCCGGCGTTGGTGCGGATGTCCGCACCCGCCTGCTCGGCGATCCGGCAATACGTGAGCGGAATCGCCTTGGTGCCGCCCTTGGGATAACTCAGCCAGTTGTCACGAGCCATCCGTTGGAACGCGTAGATCGACTCACCCGCCGATGCTTTCCAGGGCTCGACCACGAAGTAGAGCCCGAGCAGGAACATCAGTAGCGCCTGCAGTCGCGGGTTCTCGGTGAACTGGGTGATGTATTCCTCGGCGGTGCGGTCGTTCCACGAATCGACCTCCACCTCGCCCATGCGCATCATGTCGGCGAACATGCGGGCAGCCGCAACCGTGTCCAGCGGACCGAGGTTGGCTGCGCGCGCTGCCTTCCAGGCGAACTCCGGGAAGCGGTGCGCCTGCGACGGGATAGGCACCGATTGGACCTGGCCTGAGGCATCGCGGGCGGGGTATCGGATTTCGGCGATGTCATGGGTGCGGCGGAACTCGATCGCGTCCGGATGTCCCGCACGGCGCAGCACCTCACCGAGGGGACCGCGTGCGCCGCGGGTGAACATGTGCGTGCTGAAGTCGATCTGGAAACCGTTCTTCTCATAGCCCGCACACGCGCCACCGAGGTAGCGGTTCTTCTCCAGCAGAGTGACGGGAATTCCTGCCGTTGCCAGGAGTGCCGTCAGCGATGTACCGCCGATACCAGCGCCAATGACTACAACGCGTGGTTGTGTCTGTGGTGTATTCATGATCAATTCCGTTCGCTACGCGACTGTTGAATGCCGCGATAGGCACGTGGGTAGTAGCGCAGCTGTTCCGGCAGAACCGTGAACACAGTCCGAACGATGGTGGCGTATGCCGCGAATTCGACGGCGTCGGCTGCGGTCCAGCTCAAGCCGACCTTTCGCCGCGCCGGCTCAGGCAGGGTGGCCGTGGTGATGTTCCTCATGAGGTGGAGAACTGGAACCCGAGCGACTCGCCAGGCAGTCTGCCCGAGCGGCCAACCGGGCGGCATTGGCGCATCATCGAGGATCGCCAGGGTTGTGGTTGGAACGATTCCGGGCTCGAGCCGGTCCACGATCTTGCGCTCGTAGTACGCGTAGAACGCCTCGATGTCTGCAGGCATCTGGTCGACAAGTAGGCCGAGGCCAAGGCCGACATAGCGCCATTCCTTGTAGAACTCGCGACGTTCAGCGTCCGTCAGTGGCGTGCCGAACATGTCCTGAACTCGTGTCGCCGCGTCGTAGATGGTCGCCCACACCCCCATGTAGCCGTCGGGGTCCATCGCGTGGTACTCGCGGCCTTTGTCGTCGACGCCCTTGATGTTCTTGTGCGCGGCACGGATGCGACGGCCGGTCTCGGCCGCGTCCTCACCGTCGTAGACCGATCCAAGGATCGGCATCAACGAGCCGAACAGACGCTCCCACGGCTTGGACGCGTAGATCGAATGCTGGTGCACACCGGCGTTCACGATCGGGTGCAAACCCTGCATGATCAGGCCCGATGCGAGCACCAGAGTCAGTCGATAGTCGCCGACGATTCGGAACGCGATGGACTCGTGGTCCAGTGGTCGCGTCCGATCCCGGACTGCGGCGGAAAGCGCACGGTCCTGCGAGCTCGGCACTGAGTTGATCGACATTGATTCACCTCACTGTGAATGGCGATAGGACAATTTCCATCACCGTGTCCCATAGGACGGTATCAGCGATATCGTCCTATGAGAAGGGTCTGGTGTTCCCGGACACGGCAGTTCGTCGATTCCAAGAAATCGGACGCAGCCTTACGGCTCTGACCTCACCAAGGGCATGAACGTGCGCTTGGCGTAGGCGCGCAGCGCCTCCTCGTCGTCGAGATCGACAACACTCTCGCGGTTGTAGACGAATGACATCGCGAGGCGCACGGCAGTTTCGGCGCGCTCTCGCCGCAGTTCCGGCGACATCACCGACGGGAAGAACTGCTCGATTCGTTGGGCGAGGAAGTTTGTGGCGGTACTGACGATCGAGCCCCCGCCGATCGACAGGTGCGGCAGCAGCCACTGCGGATTGGTCAACAGGAGTTCGCCCAAGAGGGCACTTCCCCGAATGAACTCGATGGTGAAGACGAGAGCATCCGCGACAATGTCGGCGACATCGCCGCGCTCGCGGCCGAGCGCATCCAGGACGTCGAGGTACCGGTTGAGTTCGCGTAGCAACGCCGCGTCGATCAATTCCGCTTTACTGCCGAAGTACCGGTAGACGCCCGAACGTGCGAGCTGAGATGTCCGGGCCACGTCCTCCATCGACGTCTTGCCAATGCCCTTGGTGGCGAAACACTCCATTGCCGCATCGAGAATTCGTTCCGCGACCGCGTCGCCACCCCGCACCTGTTCCGCAGTCATCAGCCCAATCATCGCGTCTCGACCGCTCCTCTTGCTCGCCCACTGCGACGACACGCTGACCATGGGACGAGTTAAATAATACCGTCCCATAGGACATATTCGTGATAGTTGTCCTGAAGACGGGCTCGCCGCGCCCTACTGCCCCACCGACTCCCGACCCGCGCCCAAAGCCGGAACTGGTCCCTCCGGGGCCGAGCCCCGATTCAGTCAATCCGTCGGCGCCTGACAAAGATCCTGAGCATCGGCTTCAGCGCGGCGACGGCGACAGTCCCGCACCTGCAGAGCCTGGCGACCGGGAGGGTGACGCGCTCAACGAACTCCGATCACTGCTCGGGTGAATCGGCTGCCTTCCCGGATATTCGACGACCGGTGCGCGACTAGTTCGAATCCGATTCAGCTGCTTTGATCGCGGCTCGAATGATTTCTGCGCACCGGTTCGGGTCGTCGATCATCGGGACGTGACCGACTCCGGGAATCACGAAGTATTGAGCGCCTGGAATCCGCTGCTGCGCGATCGCGCCGTTCACGGCCGGTGGGAACAGTCTGTCCTTTTCGGACCACGCCAACGTGATGGGACACGGGAGCGTCTTCATCGGTTCGACGTTCTCGGGCGTGGTGAATAGGCCTGCGGCGGCTGGGCAGTCAACAAGATCGTTGATGATCGTGAGTGCTTGAGCGTGGCTGAGTCGGTCACCATGCTCAGCGATGTCGCGCAGCATCAACTTGCGGGCAGCCGGCAACCAGGTGGCCACCGGCGCGACAGGCTTCGCCAGCTCCGCGAGCCGCTTGGCGTGGATCAAAGTGTTCGTTGCACCCAGTTCGTCGTCCGTACCGCGATCCCAAAACCCGGCTGGCGACAAGGCGCATACCGATCGCGCTCTCCCCCGCCGGGCGAGCTCGATAGCCATCCACCCGCCCATGGAGTTTCCCGCCATGTGCACGCGCGATAGCCCGCGATCATCGAGAAGTTTCTCCGTCACGTCGACCAGCTGCTTGATCGTTGCCGCACCCGCAAGTGTGGGACCGCCGCGATGCCCTGCGGCGGTCGGAACGATGAGATCGAACTCGTCCGCCAGTAGTGGCGCGACCTCGTCCCACGTCGCCGCGGACATCGTCACCCCATGTAGAAGCAGTAAAGGAGGCTTGGCGGGCATCGGAGGTTCTCCCTAGTTGTTGGTATCCGCGCCGATCTCCTCATGAGGCCGCGCCGGAAGGTGATATAAGCTTGTAGGCAAACAGTGTTTGTTGTCAATCGCTTAACGGAGTCTGGGATGACGGAGTTTGGTAGAGAGCTTGGTCCGCTGAAACGTGCCCTCACGCGGGCGGCGCGTGCGGCCGCGCAGCTGCCTGACATTCCAGAGGCTCAGATCGAGGTACTGCGCCTTCTTGAAGAGCGTTCCTTCACAACCAATGAACTTGCAGTAACTCTTCAACTGGCACGGTCGACAGTAAGCAATCTTCTCAGCGCGATGCAGCGGGCAGGTCTTGTGGAGCTGCTCCGAAGGAGCGATGACAAACGAATTGTTTCTGTGGTTGCCAGTGCGAAGGCGATTGAACTTCTCGCCGCCTATGACATCCAGGTCGAACAGGTTCTCGCTGGTGCCCTAGAGCGATTGACCGCGCGGGAGCGGCAGGCCGTACACAACGTCGGACCGGTTATGCGCCGACTGGTGAAGCTTCTGCAAAACCCGCAAGCCTGAACGCTTCGCCACACCACCCGGCGCGAATCCATATACGCCGCCGAGGCGCGCCAGGGGTAGCGTCCTAGGGGTGACGACCTTCGTCCAGGAGTTCGTTCAGCTGCGCGCGGACGTCATAGTGCGCTGGACAGCCTGCTGGGATCGCATTGATGAATGCGAGGCAAAGCTGCCGCCGGAAACTACGTCCGTGTACACGGACTTTCCGGCGTTCTCGCTCGATAGCTATTCGGGCGGGGAGCTGGCAGCGGGTGCGCGATTGTTCGACGCGCCGTCCGGCAGGGGCAGCGGCTACCGATTCGAGCTCGATGGTTCCGGTCGCCCGCTTCGTGTGCGATCCGAGCACGCGCGAAACGGGGTGTCCTGGGATGGCATCTATCGTTACGCGCCGACCGAGGTGGAGAACATCGAGTGGTGTCTCGAGACAGGTGTCCCCTGTCGGTATGAGCGGTTACTGCTTGACGACGACATAGTGATCGCCCATCAACGCCTCGTCGTGAACGGTGGCGGATATTCACCTGCATGGTGGTCCGCGTCGCGCTCCCAGGTGATCGACGAGATCCTCGGCAACGACCACAACCATGTCATCTTCTTGTGGCGGTATCCCGTCCAGGAGGGCGTGACAATGCGTGGTGAGGAATGCCATAACACCGATGAGGGCGCCCATCGCGCAACACTTGAATACGCCTACGCGCCCGACGGAAAGCTACAGAGCATCGTTCAGCACAGGCCGGCTGCTGTGCACCTCCATTAGTCCCCGACCTTGCCCACGCGCTGTGCCGCCCGGAGCCAACTGGTTGGTCCGTTGCGTATCCCCTAGCCTTCGGGCCGGGAGTCAAGCCTGATGGTGGGCAGCGCGCGAGGCGATCTCCAGTATCTTCGACGGCATGGAGCGCATATGACCGCCAATCCCCGTACCGCACTGGTGACCGGTGCCTCGGCCGGAATCGGGAGCGCCTTCGCCCGGCACCTCGCGGCGCAGGGATATGCGCTGTTGCTGGTAGCCCGACGCGCGGATCGCCTGAACGAGCTCGCTGCGGAACTGACAGCCGCGCACCAAGTCCGCTGCGATGTGTTCGCCGCCGATCTGACGGATCCGGCTGCCCCGGCCGCAATCGTGAATCACGCAATTGCGCAAGGCATCGAGATCGATGTGCTGATCAATAATGCTGGACTGTCGGGCAAGTCTGCGTTCATCGAAACTCCTTGGGAGACATTGGCGGCAGAGATCCAGTTGATGGTCACCGCGCCGACCGAGCTGATGCATCGCACCGCCGGTGGCATGCGGGAGCGAGGCTGGGGCCGGATCGTGAACCTTTCCTCCCTGGCGGCGTTCTCGCCCCCCGGGGCCAGCCTCTTGTACACCGGCATCAAGAGCTATGTAGCGCTCGCATCCCAGTCGTTGGACATGGAACTGAAGCCGCAAGGAGTGCACGTCACGGCTCTGTGCCCGGGCTTCACCCATAGCGAATTCCACGACGTGATGGGGACGCGAGCGAGCGCTTCGAAACTTCCCGGCATCCTGTGGCAGGAGCCGGAGGAGGTCGTGCGCGAAGGCTGGAACGCGGTCATGGCCGGCAAGCCAGTGTGCATACCGGGGACCGTTAACAAGATCGCCGCGTCCGGGATGCGACCGCTGCCGGTTGGCTTGCAATACATGTTGGGCCGCAAGTTCAACCCGTTCAAAAACGGCTGACGTCCTTCACTAGCCAGCGCAGGTCCCTGTCAGCCGATCTGACGAGACTTTTCAGTGGTCGCGAATGCGTATTCGAGCACGAGATCCCGCCCATACGGGCGCAGCGTTCACGACACGAATGTTGCGAACGCTGCGCCGGCTGCATGAGAACGGCTCAAGGCCTCATCGAGCGCTCGAACATGGCGAGCTTGACCCCGGTCGGCGTGAGGCTTCCGCCAAACGTCAAGAGGCGAACCGCCAGTCCGGGCACCGCGAGGCGATGGCCCCGGTCGAGCGACTTGATGCCGTACTTAGCGACCGCCGCGGGCGAGCGCCAGAGCAGTCGCGGCATTGCTTTCTCGATCGGCTGGTCCCCCGCCACCTCCCAGAAATCGGTCTTCACCGGTCCCGGGCAGAGTGCGGTGACGGTAATCCCCTCACGTCGCACCTCTGCACTCAGCGCTTGGCTGAACGCGACGGTGTGCGCTTTGGCTGCGGAGTAGCCGGTCGACCACGGCATCGGCTGCAGCCCCGCGGTCGATGCCACGTTGAGGATCGCTCCCTGGTGACGCTCGACCATGCCCGGCAGGAACGCGGAGGTCAGTGCGACAGGTGCTTCCACAAGCACTCGCACCTGCTCGACCTCGCGGTCCGCGTCGGACGAGACGTAGCGACCGCCCGTCGCGAATCCCGCGCTATTGACGAGTACGTCGACGTGGCGACCGTTGCGATGCACCTTCTCGATGAGTTTTGCACGATCGGCGGCGTCGGCCAGGTCGCAGGCGATGACGTCGGCGGTCACCCCGTGCTTCGCGGAAATCTCGTCGGCCAGGCTCTGGAGCAACTCCTCGCGACGCGCGACCAGCGTGACGTTGTGGCCGCGGTGAGCGAGCTCGCGGCGATGGCCGTACCGATGCCTGCTGAGGCTCCAGTGACCAGCGCAGTGAACTGCGGAGATGGTGTTGGGATAGCCACGTCAGCCGACCTTTCCCAGGTACGCCTCGGACTCGGTGATTACCGAGTCACTCGGTGCCACGCCCTCGAGGAGCACGCGGTTGCGCTGCTTCGCGCGCAGCTCGTGGTGTGCCTCGGAGGGCTTGACGTATCCATAGCGCTCACGCGCCTCGGCGGGAGTGATCACGACCGGGTCGACCGGCTCCACGTTGCGCAGCACCGGCGCGAACACGGCTTCGGTGCCGGGCGAGAGCACAGAGAGAACCAGCAACGACAGGCGCGGGTGGCTCAGCACCTTCATGCTGATCTTCATCACCGGCGTCACCGCCAGGTCGACGAGCTTGCCCTGCCGTAGGCCGGCCATCTTGCGCATCCACTGCGGCATCGTCGCGATGGTCGCCCAGCGCATCACCATATTCACGACCCACACCGCGGGCGTGGCGACCGCCGGCATCGGCGGGAACATGACCTCTGCGTCGAGCAGGTGATCCATCGTCGACTGCGCGGCGATGCTGCCCGCAAGCTTCGGACGCATGGACTCGAAGTACTGACGGACCCCTTCACGGGTCCGAGGGACATCGGCAGGGTCGCACGTCTGGAGCTCGGCCGCGATCGCGCACTCTTCCCAGTACTGGTTCTCCTCCGCCTCCGAGAGCCGGCCGGGGCCGAACCGCTCGTACGAATAGAGGATCGAGTGCCACGCGGTCATGTGGATCCACAGCTGCGAGTGCGGGTCGTTGGCGTCGTACACGTTGCCGGTCAGCGGGTCGATGCCGACCGCCTTGGAATGAACCTTGACCAGGATGTCCGACAGCTTCATCGCCCGGGCGGAGTCACCGAAGGCGACGGTGCCGAAATACGTCAGGGTGCGGTCGTAGCGGGCGCGGGGCCGGTAGCGGATCGCCTGGGTGGCATCGACCGCGGCGACGAGCGCCGGGTCGAGCTCCTCGACGGTCACCGCTCGCTGGAACCCGATCGTGAGGGACGTCGGGTAGCGCCAGACCTTCCACGTGACCGAGTCGGGACCAAAGAACCCGTAGTCGGCGGCCGGAGCCACCGCGGTCTTCCGTGAGCTCGAAGCTACAGACATTGCATTCTCCTTTGAAAGCGTTGTCTTCGAAGGTAGAGGAGTTCGACAGATTAGTACATTGGTGTACTAATTGGCGCTCATCACACTTGTGACCTGCGGATTGCGGTTCTCGTCCGGCGGCGGAACTCCTCGAGGTGGCATGAGACGTTGGGGTGCGAGCGGCAAACCCGCAGGTTAGTGGACCGGGTCGAACGGCATTCGCGTCACGCCAAAACATACATCCGTGTACTAATAACGTACACATGTGTCGGAAATGGAGCGACGGAAGTCACTGTCGGCTCGATCGCAGGTGCGACGGCTTGGCACGGATAAGGAAGGTGTCCCATGAGTTCGGTCACGGCGGCGGGATTGTTCGGTCTACTCGATTGGGAGGAAATCACCGGTCAGTCGAAGTTCGTGGTCGACATCGTCTCGATCCCACTGTTCTCGGCATTCGCCGGACTCATCACCAACTGGACCGGCGTCATCATGCTGTTCGCGCCCGCCAGGTTCACCGGCTTCTACATGCCGGGTGCGCAGATGATCTTTCCGTTCCTGCCACGAAAGCTTCAGATCCTGCCGATCTGGGCACCCGGTGGAATCGTCGGTTTCCAGGGGTTCATCCCGGCCCGCGCCGACAAGATGGCGTCGCTCGTCACCGATAACGCCGTAGCGAAGATCGGTTCAGCGCAGGACTTCTTTATGGAGATGAACCCCAAGGGAATCTCTGAGCAGATCGCCCGGATCGCAATGCCCCAGGTGCCGGCGATGGTGGACGAGATCATGAAGCAGGAAAACGGTCAACTGTGGCGGGACATGCCGCCGCAGGGCAAGAAGATGCTCCACGACCGGATCCAGAAGGAATTTCCCACGATCTGCGATCGCGCGTTCGAGTTCATCGGAGACAACTTCAACAACCTCATCAACATCAAGCTTCTGGTTGTCGGCTATCTGCGCAAACGGCCCGAACTGATGAAGGACATCATCTACGGCCTCGGTGCACCCGAATTGAAGTTCATGGTCCGGATCGGACTGCTCGGCGGTCCGATGGGTGTCATCCTCGCGCTGTGGTTGTCCTTCATCCACTACACCGGGCCAGACGCCAAACAGGCGCATGAAGCCGATCCCGGCGCGGCCTACTTCGGATTCCTCCCGCACTGGCTCGACGTCACGCTCCATTTCCTGCCGGTCTGGATCTGGGTGCTCGGTGGTGCCGCGCTCGTCGGAGTCATCGTCAACGTCATCGCGATCAAGGTCGTCTTCGAGCCCTCCACACCGCAACCCCGGTACAAGTACCCGTGGCGGGTCGCCAAGTTTGCCAAGCGCCAGCACGAAGCCGCCGAGAGCCTCGCACACGCCATCGCGTACCAAGTCGTCACTCTCGAAGTGATCGCACGGGAAATGTTCGACGGACCCAACGGCGACAAGACACGTGAAGTCATCGCGACGTTCCTCAAGGTCGAGGTCAATCGTATGCTCGGCCCGCTTCTGCCGCTGGCGCGCATGGGCTCAGGAAGCAAAGAGTTCGACGCCACTCTGGAATACGCGGGTGCCACCCTGGCGATGGAGATGCAGCCGTGGCTCGTCGACGACCTCGAGTTCAACCGGGAAACCGCGGCAAAGATCAAGACCCTCTGCACAGAGAAGCTGCGGGAGCTCCCCCCTGATGAGTTTGTCGAGATGCTCTACGTTGCGATCGAACAAGACGCGTGGCTGCTGTACGCGCATGGCGGACTTCTCGGAATTCTCGTGGGCGCCGTGCACATCCTGATCTTCGGCACCTAATCCCTTCCGGTGCGGCTGCGGTGCCAAAATTGTTCGGCCGTGTATTATTTCCGTTCATGAATGCACAAAAGCCTGTGCACAGGGCCCGTGCGGCGCACCTTGGGCCGGAGCGTCGCCGCCCAGCCGTACTCGATGCTGCGTTGGAGATTGCGGTTGAGCAGGGGGTCGCCGCCGTGACTATGGGCGCGATCGCGGATCGACTCCAGGTCGCGCGAACGGTCGTATATGCCTGTTTCCCCGATCGCGTGACGCTGCTGACGGCCCTGATCGAACGTGAAGAAGAGGCACTCATCCTGGGCGCGTTGGGAGCACTTCCCCGCGGCCGTGCCAAGGCAGACGAAGCCGTGTTCATCGAAGGTTTCCAGGCACTGCTCACTGTCATCTCCGAACGGCCGAACACCTGGCGGATCCTGATGGACGCCACGCCGGACCAGGCCGTCGCAGATCGATTCAAGTGGGGACGAGCCGCGATCGGCACCCATTTCGCGCGACTGTTGCGACCAACCCTCGCCTACTGGGGAACGGTCGACCCAGAACTGAAGCTTCCGATTCTCGTGGAGCAGTTCATGTCGATCTGTGAAGGGGCTGTTCGATCGATGCTCAACGACTCAAAACATGAGTGGACACCCATGACGCTCGGTGCCTTCGTCGGCGCGTCCACCTACCGGGCTTTTCGTCACGCCTAAGGCCTCAACCAGCCATAACTCCGCAGAAACGATATGGAGACGTCAATGCTGACGAATATGATTCTCGCGCTCTTCCGCTCCCTGAAGCTGGAGGTCGCGCCCATAGAGGCCCAACCCATGGCCGACTACGGATACTTCGGACCCGGCTCCGTTGCCTGGAAGGTCTGGGGCAATGGCACTACCGCCGTCACCGGGATTCAGCGTGCCGTGGTGATCGAGGAACTCGACCCGAACCTCATCGCGGCAGTGGACGTCACGGGCGCCAACTATGACCGCCCCAAGACGCGCTACGACCGCACCGTCCGCTACTTCGCCGCGGTGGCTTTCGCCGACTCCGAGACGGTCGCCAAGATGGCGGACGTGCTGGTGAAGGTGCATTCGAAGGCGATCGGAATCGAGCCGATCAGTGGCAACAAGTACGACGCAAACAATCCGGAGTCGCAGTTGTGGATTCTCCTCACCGGCTGGCACTCCGTCCTCACGGCTTACGAAATGTATGGCGGCGGAAAGCTGACTCCCGAGGAGGAAAGGCAGTACTGGGAAGATTGCGCGCGTGCCGCGGAGTTCCAGACGTGTGACCCGGCGGACGTTCCCCGCTCCAGCGAAGGCGTACGCGAATACTTCGACCGCATGCGCCCGCGCCTCGCGGCGAGCGAGGCGGCCCAGTCGATGATGGACCATCTGCTCAACGCCAAGATCGTGCTGCCGGAGCTTCCGACCGCGGTGCAGCCAGCGGTTGAGGCACTGAACTGGATCATCCGCGCGGGAGCAATCGCCACCATGCCTCGCTGGATGCGGAAACTGAGCGGGTTCGACCAGCCGGTAGCCGTTGATGTCATGGTCAAGCCGGTACTTCGGACGCTCTACAAAATGATCGACAGCGACCCACAGCTTCAGCTGGCCATCGTGGGAATCATTGCGCCGTCAGCCGTTCCGGTTCTCGCGCCGTACCTTCTCGGCGTCCAGCCTCGGTCGACGGAAGTACTCACGCCCGGAGAAGGACGACGCCGGTACGGCTTCGACAAGCCCGTGCAAGCACACCTCGCGCTTCGTGCGAAGCAGCACGCACGAGTTTTCGCTGACGGCTTGGCGCCCAGCGACGCCGGACTCATCGAGTCCCAGGCGCTACTCGGACGCCTCGGCTGAGGCTAGCGGGTCAGTACTCGGAAATACCGAATCGCTTCGACGTCGGGCCCCCGACGACTTGCTCGTCGACATACTCCCAGCGCACGGGTGCTTGGCGGGCCCGCAGGTGGGTAATCACCGAGGGACATCGGCTCGCCGGGCTGGCTCGTGGCGCGAGCCCCAACCCGTGTTGCCGACTAAGCAATCGATCATTGCCGATCCGATGCAAAGGCGCGTGGTGGGATGTGTGCAGAGTCAGTTCAGGGACGACGCTGGGTGACTGCCTGGCCGGCGGACGTGGCCGGGAACATCAGGGATCGTTTGCGGGGCGGTAGCCACACCGAGCTCGAGGAAATCCGGCGGACCGGTCGGGGCGGACGCGTACATCACGTGACCCTCGGCGACGGCGCGACGTTGCACGCGGAGATCGACGGATCGTCCCCAAGCGCGGTGACAGTGATCTTCTGCCACGGTTACACGCTGAATCTGACCAGTTGGCGCGAGCAACGCGGGCCGATCGCGGATTCGTCCGTTCAACGGGTGTTCTATGACCAGCGCGGATTCGGCATGTCGGAGTCGGCCGCGGTGGAGCCGGCGACGATGGAGCTGCTCGCAGAAGATCTTCATCGCGTGATCGAGGACTGCGCTCCCTCCGGTTCTGTGATCTTGGTCGGACACAGCATGGGAGCGATGGTCATTCAGGCGCTCGCCGGACTCCATCCGGAGTTGTTCGGGCCACGCGTCGTGTCCGCGGTCCTCATCGCCACCGCGGTTCGCGGTCGCGACCTCACGCTGGGGTTGCCTTCGGGCCTGGTCCGCCAAGTGACCAAGGTGGCACCGGGCCTTCTGCGTCTGCTCGGGCTTCGTCCCGAGATCGTGCGTGCGGTTGGGCTCGCCCCGTATCTGGAGATCGGTCGCTTGTTCCATGCCCGGTCGGCCGCGCTCGACACCCGGCGCATCTTTGCTGCGATGGTTTCGGCGAATTCTATGAACGCGCTCGCGAACTATCTGCCTGCCATCACCGGGTACGACACTACCGCCGCGCTGCCCGCGTTGTCCGGTGCACAGGTGATCGTCGTCGCCGGCGAGAAGGACGTCACCACCACGGTGGCGCTCAATCGAGCGGTCGCAGAAGCGATCCCGGAGTCTGAATTCGTTGTGGTTGCCAACAGCGGGCACATGGTCCCACTCGAGCAGCCCGAAGTTCTGAACAATCTTCTGCGGAAGGTCATCGCGGCGAGTGCAGCCCGACCGAGAAGCTAATCGCTCAGCACACTCCCTGAGTCATTCTGCTCGGCGACCCCGCCCGACGTGGAAACGTGGAGCTATGAGCGAACATGTTTACCGCAAGACTGAGGTCGTCGGGTCCTCCACATCTGGAATCGATGCAGCAATCACCAACGCCGTCACCAAAGCGAGCGAGACCATCCGCAACCTCGAATGGTTCGAAGTCGCCGAGATCCGCGGGCACATCGAGAACGGTGCGGTGGTCCACACACAGGTGACACTGAAGATCGGATTCCGTATGGAATAGCCGGTATCGGCTGCGTACGCGAGGACGCGATCAACGACCCATCGAAATCAGCTGATCCCGAAGCTTGAACTTCTGAATCTTGCCGGAGCCGGTCAGGGGAAATCCGTCGACATACTCCCAGCGCACGGGTGTCTTGTAGGCGGCCAGGTGCTGACGGCAGTAGTTATGGAGCTCTTCTGAGGTCACCTCGACATCTGGACTCCGCCGGATGACCGCTGCGACGATCTCGCCCCAGAGGTCGTCCGGCAGCCCCACGACGGCCACGTCCGCGACGGCGGGGTGCGCGAACAGCAGGTCCTCGATCTCGCGCGGATAGATGTTCTCCCCGCCGCGAATGATCATGTCCTTGATTCGTCCCTCGATCCGCACGTAGCCCTGCTCATCCATCGCGGCCACGTCGCCGGTGTGGTACCAACCGTCGGCGTCGATGGCAGAGGCCGTCGCCGCCGGGTTGTCGTGATATCCGCGCATCACCAGATAACCACGTGCGCACAACTCCCCGAGTTGGCCGACGGGGACGGTGTCACCCGTTGCGGGGTCACACACTCTCACCTCAGTCTGCGGCAGCGCTCGACCGACCGTCTCTGCCCGGGTCCGTTCATCGTCGTCAAGCGCGACCTGGGTGAGCAGCGGTGAGCACTCGGTCGTGCCGAACACGATGCTGAACGTGACGGCGAGCTCGCGCTCCACCTGGCGAACGAGATCCGCCGGAACGAGCGAACCACCGCTCACCACCACTTTGAGCGACGAAAGATCGCGCGGATTGGCGCGCTGAGCAGCCATGAGGGCGATCAGCATCGTCGGCACGCCGCCCATGCCGGTCGCCCGCTCGGCTTCGCAGATATCGAGGACGGCGTTGGGATCGAACGCATAGATCGGCACAAGAGTTGCGCCTGTTCCCGCCATGCCGAGCACGCCCATGACGCATCCGGCTGTGTGAAACAAGGGCATCGGACTGAGGTAGACGTCTCCTGCCCGTACGCCCGCGCGCTCGGCGAAGAACCGTCCGTTGTTCACGATGCCGCGGTGATGCAGCGCCGCGCCCTTGGGAAAGCCCGTCGTCCCCGATGTGTACTGGATCTGCGCGACGTCACTCGGCTGCACGTTGGGCAGATCGACGCCAGCCGGGGCTGCCTCGAGGAATGCGTCCCAGTCGCTGAAGAGCACCACCTCGCGCAAGGTGGGCACCTGCGAGCGGATCTCCTGCAGGTACTGCAACATCGGACTGCGGAATGATTCCGTCAGGAAGATCCCGGACGCCCCCGACTGATTGAGCACATACGCCAGTTCAGAAGGCCGGTACGCGGGGTTGACTGTGACCAGAACAATCCCCGCCAGGCCGGCACCGAATTCGAGGATGACCCACTCCGGAGTATTCGGCGCCCACACGGCCAGCCGTTCACCCGGAGCAAACCGTGTGAGGAGACCGGCTGCTGCACGCTCAGCGTCGGCGAGGAGTTCGCGGTACGTCCAGCTCGACCGCGTGCCGTCTGGTCGATGGGCGACGAGGGCGGTGGCGTCCGGCGTTTTCGCGGCGGTGTCCCGAAGCACTCCACCGACGGTCGTGTCGATGACGTCCGACGATTCATCCGCGGGCCAGTGCGAGACGGTCAGTAATTGCGGCGCGGATCCAATCGTCATGACGTCCCCCGGGTCTGCGGATGTGCGTATTCGAGGGACCGTAGAACCTAATGGAAAAACATTCAATCGGAACGAACGAAGGCGAGCCAATTGTCGGATTCTCGCCCTCCGTCCAAACGGTCCTCGGTCATCGAGGCAGCAGCGCGGCCAATTCGTCCCGAGTGGTCGTACCGGTTTTAGTCAGCGCACGGTGAATGTGGTTTTCCACGGTGCGATGAGACAGGGTGAGCCGCTCGCCGATTGCCCGATTCGACAGCCCCTGGCCGATCAGCATCGCGATCTCGCGCTCCCGATCAGTCAGTGGCAGCTCGCTAGCACCCTCTCGAAGCGCTGGAGTGGCCGCGCCGGTGCGTTGAGCAAGCGCATCGGCGCGCGCCGCACTGCCCAAAGCCGATCCGCGACGGCCCTGGCTTCGGAAGGCGATTGCGGCGTGCGCGGCGGAATCAAGGGCAGCGATGATATCGCCTGTGCCCTCGAATTCCTCAGAAACTGCTGCCAGCTCGACGCCGTCGGACGATGTCAGCGCCGCAGCGAACCGTGCCGCGAGCACGACGCGAGGTCCCTCGGTGAGGTCTTCGAGTTCGTGCAGACGCGCCGCGCATGACCGATCACCGAATTGCGCAGCCGTCTGAAGACACACCACCTCTGCTGCGAACTGGAGGTTTGCACGTGCGGCTTCGGCGCCCGATCTCGCCGTTGCGATCGCCTCCGTGATCGCGCCCTGGCTTGCCGCTAGCCACGCGCAGGCAAGGCGACGTTCATAGTCGACGTACCGCCAGGTCGCAGCCTGCTGCGGGTCGAGCCGGGACAGCCAGGCTGCGGCTTGATCCGACGAACCTCGCATCGCCAGCGCCATCGCGAGGGGCAGTTGGTACCGGTATGCGACATGACTCGTCTCCCCCGCCGACAGCAACTCGACAACCGGTTGCAGGAGCGAGCACGCGGAACGGAGGTCGCCGGCAGTCAATGCGGCACAGCCGCCCACCGCGGCGTTAAGTAGTGCGGCGGCTCCGGGCATGTCGGATGCGAACTGTTCGAGCCCCTGTGCGACATCGGATGCTTCGGATACACGACCGGCCAGCCCGAGCGCGGCGACATGGCTGTCCGCCACGACAAACCGCATGTGCGGTGCATCGTAGGTCTCGTTCACGAGCGAGTAGGCGGTCTCCGCAGCGGCGATCGCTTCGGTGGTTCGCCCGCCACCCCCCGACGCAATAGTCCGAGCGAACGCTGTCTCAACGCCAATGATGTTCGGAAGCTCTTCCAGAGAGAGGGATTTCGATGCCGACGTCGCCTCTGTGCAGTTGCCCATCGCTGCCCAGTAGACCGTCAGAAATGCCTGAATACAGGCGTGGTCTTCTAGCGGAAGGAGGTTCGACGCATCGTTGATGAGTTGTTTTGCCCCGGCGGGATCGCAAAGCGCCCACAGCCGATTGCTGGCCCGCAAGAAAGCCAATCTCGCTTGTCCGGCGGTCGTGAGTGTCGTGATGTCAACCGCGCCGAGGACCGCGTCGGCCTCGTGACCGCGGGCCAGCCATCCCAGCGCGTGTGCGCGAATGAAACTGGCGTCGGCACCCGCTCCGGCCCGGATGGCGATGTCCGCAAGACGCTCAGCCAACGGAAGATCAGCAAGCCACAGCGCACCCTGGGCAGCACGGACGAACAGGTCCGGATCGGGAGTGATCTCGGCGTCGAGACTCAAGGTGGCGCGGCGAACCGCCATCCGCATGTCTGTGCCGTCATCGAAGGCGGCAAGCTCGGCAGCAACCCGGCCACGTAGGCGCGCAAAGCGCATCGAAGAACCGCGAGCGCGGCGAACCTCACCGTAAAGCGGATGCGCCAATCGCACCTGAACGCGGCTGCCGTCCCGTTCGAGCACGAGAAGACCGCGCGACTCGGCCTCCTCGACAGCCTGCGGGTCGGCGATGTTCGTCAGTGACGCCAGGTCGATGGGCTCACCCACGGCAACGACATCGATGACATCGCCAGCCGAGGCGGACAGTGCGCCGATCCGGGATTCGATGAGCTCGGCCAGGCTGTGCGGCACATTCGCGTTGCCTGTCCATCGCCAGTAGCCGTGCTGTTGGGCCAGCCGTCCGTCCGCGACTTCCTGCTCAACGATGGTTCGGAGGTACAACGCGTTGCCGTGGGTGAGTGTCCAGAGTCGCCGGGCCGCATCGGGATCCAATGCGCCGCCCAGTGTCGTTGACACCAGTCGCGACGTCTCCTCCCGGGACAGGGCTGACACGTCGAGGCGATCGAACCGGCCACCCCGCCAGATAGCCTGCACGGCCGGTGGAATCGGTTCCCCATCGCGAATCGTCAGTATTACTTTGGCGGCGCCGCGTTCGACGATCTGGTGGACGACGAATGTCGACAGGTCATCGAGCAGGTAGGCATCGTCGATGCAGACGATGGGTGGGACGCCGGTCGGCGATGACACCAGCGCGTTGATCACTTCGCGAATGACGTGCGGAGTGTCTGTCGCAGTCGCGGACGTCCATGGCGCGAACACACCTAACGGCAGTCCGCGGGCTACGGAGGTCGCGGCGGCCCACCGCGTTTCGCGTCCTCTTGAAGCTTCCGCGGCCAGCGCTTCGCGGGCGATGCGCGACTTTCCGACACCGGCGGCGCCGAATATGACGATCCCGGCGACATCAGGGGTTGACAATGCGGCCTGCACGGACCGCATTTTGTCGGTGCGGCCGATGAGCGGCCACGTCAATCGCACCGATACAGCCTAAGAGGCCACGCGTTGAGAACGTGCCGTTCAGTAGACGATTGACGGCAGCCATGCACCCTGAGGTGCGGGGTAATCGCCAATTGTCATCAAGGTCGATTGCTGAACGATCCGGAGTCCGGAGTTCAGGCACCACTGCATCAGTTCGGTGTTGCGAGACGGCACCAGAAAACCCAGTCCGAGATACATCTCCGCCGATTGGAGCAGCGCGATGATGT
The DNA here is from genome assembly GCF_000380645.1 of Smaragdicoccus niigatensis DSM 44881 = NBRC 103563. GTDB lineage: Bacteria > Actinomycetota > Actinomycetes > Mycobacteriales > Mycobacteriaceae > Smaragdicoccus > Smaragdicoccus niigatensis. Next base: position 373,681 of record NZ_AQXZ01000018.1, on the reverse strand, counting down.
CTGCGTTGCTTTCGCCGACGGCGTGCCACCCGTATCCGAGCCCGGTGGCGTACCCGGTGATTCGGCCTGAGGACTCGACAACTTGCGCCATGCCGAGCCCGGTCCAGGCCGCGAGTTCGTCGGACCGGTCATAGCCGTGGACGCGTCGGCAGAGCGCGTTGCACTCGTTCAAGTCGACGCCTGTTGCGGGGCGCACTGTCTGCGACGGGTTGGCGCTGCGTGGAACAGTCCCGTTGAACACCGAAAGCGGTTCACGGACTTCGAAGCCGAGCTTGGCATAGAGCGAAAATGAGCGGTAGTTGTAGGCCGTCTGCACCAAGCGGACGCCGGCGGCCTGGCGGTCTCGCTCGCGGTCGAGAAGCCCCTGCATCAGCAGACGGCCGACACCGCCGGCGTCTTGCGCGACCGGATCGACGGTGACCGGCCCGATTCCGACAACGGCTCCGCGTTCGTCGGCGAAGGCGCTGCCGATGATGTCATCGTCCCGGACCGCCACGAGCGCGAAAGTGCCATCAGTTGCGAGCGCCGACGCCATGTGGAAGTCGCAGAACTCTCTGGTTTGCGGTTCGATCGGAAAGCCGTGCGTGGTGGCGATGTTCTCGAATGCATCGAACATGATGCGGGCGCACTGAGCCGCGTCGTTCGGGGTGGCTGTTCGAACCATGATTTCGTTGGACATGAGCACTATCGTGCGCTCAGGTTTCTCTGGGCAGTTGAGTGTCTGGCCACTCAACTTCTCTCGGTCGCTCATCGTGATCTGGCGGCGTGCCCGCAGCCTGCCCGAGAAAGAACGCTTTGCGCAGGAAGCAACGCGCCTGCTGGGTTTCCAGCCGCGCAGTGAGCGGAGTCAGCATCGTTTGCACACCTCAGGTCCAGCGAAAGTTCCCAAGCGACGCGCTGCGGCTCCCACTACGGTCGTTTTGTGAGTCAGGCCTGGAGACAAGCGGGAGTCGGCGGCGCCTACCGACACATGCGCCCGTCCTATCCAGCGCGAATGCCGTCACTACTGGCACACATCCTGAACCTCACTTCGTCGTCGACCGTGCTCGACATCGGGTCGGGCCCCAGTCAGGTCGGAGCATCGGTCGCATCGGTCGTGCGCATGGTCGTGGCAATAGACGTCTCGGCCGCCATGCTGACCGGACTCACCAACGAGTCCGCGAACGTCTATCCCTTGGCGTCCCGCGCAGAGAAACTGGCGGTGAGAAACGAGTGTGCCGACGCGGCCATTGTCGCCAACGCCTTTCACTGGTTCGACGCGGACCTTGCCGTTGCCGAGTTCGCACGCGTACTGCGCCGCAGCGCTGTGCTCGCAGTTGTCTGGTATCGCCCACAAGGACATCTGTACGACCAACTGGTCGAAGCCGCGTCGCCCTGGCGAGACATAACCCCCCAGGTAACGGCCTCATCTGAGCGCTTTCTCCACAACGAGTGGCAAGCCGCAATCGATCAATCACCGCACTTCGGCACCATCCGCGATCGCCGCATCACGACAGAAGCCGTGATGAGCCGGGACCAGATTCGTGGATGGGTCCAGTCTTGGAGCCACATTTCCATGCTCGAAGGCGATCAGCTGGGGGCAGCCATGAAATCCGTGGATGCCGTTCTGAAAGAAGCGGACGGCTCGCTGGTCATTCCCCATACGCTCGATCTTCACTGGTCTGCGCGAAGGTAATCGGCCATAAAAGGAGCCACAGGTGTAGCGATCGACGGCTCACCGTTCATGATTTGCCATCGCTATTTCGGCGCCACCAGCTGTCGCGTGATCCGAATGACCGTTCGGCGAGGCAGGAAGCGCGGGATCGACGCCGAGAGGGTGTTCACAACCCCGGAAACGACCGATGGTTGAGTCGAGTGTTCGATTGCTCGAAATGCGGTGGCGACCACCTGCTCGGGCGTCTGCTTCTTCCCCACGCTCGCGGATTCGCCTGCCACGTCGAAGAATTCAGTCGCCGTCGCGCCAGGGCATAGCGCCATGACCCGAACGTTCGTACCCTCGAGTTCGCCCCAGAGTGCTTCCGTGAACGACAGCACGAACGCCTTGGTCGCGCCGTAGACGGCCATGTACGGAATTGGTTGAAATGCTGCCGTTGACGCTATGTTCACGATCAACCCGTCGTTCTTTTCGACCATCGATGACAGTGCCGCCTGTGTCAGCTGGACGACTGCTCCAACGTTGACGGCGATTTCCCGGTCCATTCGAGCCGGATCGTTCTGTCCGAAAGCCCCGTGCGTGGCGAACCCCGCGTTATTTATCAAGATGTCGATTCCTGCGACGTGTTCCGTCAGCGCTGCGACCGCCTCAGGGTTCGCGAGGTCGGCCGGAATGATCCGTGCCTGGACTCCGTACTTGCCGGTCAAGTGATCCGCTGCTTCCTGGAGGCGGTCCTGTCGGCGCGCGACGAGAACAAGATCCGCTCCTCGGCTCGCGAGCGCATCGGCGAAGGCCGCGCCGATTCCGCTGCTCGCCCCGGTGATCATGGCCGTTTTGCCATCGAATCGCATGTAGCTTCCCCTAACTGAACAGCTGTTCATATATGCTTTACTGAACATGTGTTCACTGAAGTTGTCAAGGAGAGATCGTGACCGAAGCTCGTCGGCGAAACTCACGAGGTAGCGGCCCAGAACTGCGTCGCGAACTTCTGGACGCAGCCATCGAAGCGCTGCTCGAACCGCAGCCGCTTCCACTCCCCTCGCTGCGCGCGATCGCCCGAAAATGCGGCGTATCGGCCTCTGCGGTGTACATGCACTTTCCGTCACAGGATGCACTCGAGCTCACCATTGCCACCGAGTTGTTCGAACAGTTGAGGCAACACCTAGATGCTGGGGACATATACGGGGCACCGCCTCGAGAACGGTTGTATGCGCTGACAACTGCGTTCGTCGGATGGGCCCTGAAACACCCTGGCGCCTATCAGATGCTGTTCGAACGGGCTGATCCGCACGTTGAATCGGGAACAGGCCCAGGTCTCGATTTGCTGGATCGAGTCGCCGATCTACTTCAGACCGGCGACGACGCTGCCCGCAGGCTCATCGCGATGCGCATTTGGGCGGGACTGCACGGTGTTGCGTCCCTTCACATTCACAAACAGAGTGCACCGTGGCAGGAGACGCCTCTGGATGCGGCGTGGAGCATTGTTGCTTCACAGTTCGATTCAGCCCAGAATCAGCGCCTCGGTTAGGCCCCGCGCAGCGCTCGGTAGACAGCGTTGCCGATCAGGTCGGCGAGCCCGGCGCTGGTCCAGGTGTTGTCCGCGCGGAGCATGATGCGGACCGCCCCTTCCGCTGCGGAAACGAAGTGTTCAACGAGGACCGGCAGTTTCCGGTCGAGATCCTCGGTCCCCCACGCGCGAAGGGTTGGGCGGAGCAGTTTGCTGTAGTGGCCGGCAACGGCCTCGTGAGTGCGTCGGAGCATCGCGGCGACTGCGGGGTCCGGATCGGTTGCCGACGCGAAGATCAGCCGCCAGGAGTCGGGTTTCTCGGAAACCATCCCCAGCACGGTTTCGAAGCCGGAGACGAAGTCGCTTGCCGTCGCCTGTACGTGCTTGCCGGACAGCGCCTCGATACTGAGCGAGGTTACGTTCTGCTCCGCACGACGCAGTAGCGCGTCGATCAACTCCGCGCGGTCGGTGAAGCACGCGTACGCGGAGGGTCGTGCGACGCCGACACGTTCGGCGACACCGCTGATGGTTACTGCCCCAACGCCGGCTTCGACGGCGATCGACAGGGCCGCGTCGAGCAATTGGGTCCGGCGAAGTTCTTTGCTCAAATGTTCGGCCCGGACACGCGCGGCAGGTTGCTTGACGCTTTGTACAGGCATGAACAATCATTCTACCCGGTCAGTCTTTATACAGATCTGTACAAACTGCGCTGGAGGTGCCCGGATGGGCCATTACCGTTCAAACGTCCGCGACTTGGAATTCAATCTGTTCGAGGTTCTCGGACTTGGCACTGTGCTCGATTCGGGTGCATACGGCGATCTCGACGCCGCGACACTGAAAGAGATTCTCGGTGAGGTCGCGCGGCTGGCCGAGGGGCCGCTCGCGGCTTCCTTCGCCGACTGCGACCGGAACCCACCGCGATTCCTCCCCGCCGAGCACACGATCACGGTGTCGGATGCGCTCCGGAACAGCGTTGCTGCGCTTAAGGATTCCGGTTGGTGGCGAATCGGGATGTCCGAAGAGATTGGCGGAATGCCCGCGCCCGCGCCGGCGATGTGGGCCGTCAACGAAATGCTCGCCTGCTCGAACCCGGCAGTGCAGTGGTACTTCAACCCGGTCATGTCGCAGGTCCTGGCGCTGGTCGGTACCGAACAGCAGAAGCGTTGGGCGCGAATTGGTTTGGATCGGGGCTGGCTGGGCACGATGGCGCTGACCGAACCGGACGCTGGCTCCGACGTCGGGTCCGGGCGTACCAAGGCCATCGCGCAGCCTGACGGCACGTGGCATATCGAAGGCGTCAAGCGGTTCATCTCCGGCGGCGACGTTGGCGACACTGCAGAGAACGTGTTCCATCTCGTGTTGGCCCGTCCGGAAGGTGCAGGTCCGGGAACCAAAGGCTTGAGCCTCTTCTACGTCCCGAAGTTCCTGTTCGATCCGGACACACTCGACCTGCAGCAGCGAAACGGCGTCTTCGTGACGGGGCTCGAAGACAAGATGGGTATCAAAGCATCCCCTACCTGCGAACTGACCTTCGGAGCGACCGACATCCCGGCCGTCGGATACTTGGTGGGCGATGCCCACAACGGCATCGCCCAGATGTTCAAGGCCATCGAATACGCGCGGATGATGGTGGGAATCAAGTCGTCTGGAACGCTGTCGTCGGCCTATCACCATGCCCGTGACTATGCGAAAGACAGACTCCAGGGCGCAGACCTGACCAAGGCCGCGGACAAGGCCGCGCCGCGCGTGCCGATCCTGCGGCACCCCGATGTACGACGAAGCCTGATGCTGCAGAAGGCGTACGCCGAAGGGCTGCGCGCCCTTTACATGTACGCCGCGGTGTATTCCTATGATCCCGGGATTGAGCTGGTTGACGGAGTGGATGCCCAGTTGGCGGCCCGCGTCAACGATCTGCTCCTGCCGATCGTCAAAGGCGTTGGGTCCGAGAAGTCCTTCCAGTGGATCAACGAGAGCCTGCAGACTCTCGGCGGATCTGGATTCCTGAAGGACTACCCCATCGAGCAATATGTTCGCGACACCCGGATTGACTCGCTCTATGAAGGAACGACCGCAATTCAGTCGCTCGACTTCATCTTCCGCAAGATCGTGCGCGACCGTGGAGTTGCGCTCGGTCACGTCGCGGGCGAGATCTCAGCGTTCATCGACAACCTCACCGGCGACCGGCTCAAGGTCGAACGCGAGCTGCTGCAGGCCGCTTTGTCTGACGTTCAGTCGATGACCGGCACACTCACGACGTATCTGTTTGCTTCGCAACAGAATCCGAGCGAGCTGTACAAGGTCGGACTCGTGTCCGTCGCGTACTTGCACGCAGTCGGCGATCTCCTCATTGCATGGCGGCTGCTCGTGCAAGCCAACATTGCCGGTGCCGCCCTCGACGCCGGTCGTGACGACTCCTTCTACCGCGGCAAGCGCGCGGCGGCTTCGTTCTTCGCCAAGACAATCCTGCCGACGATCTCGGCGACCCGCACCATCGTCGAGAACGTTGACACTGATCTGATGGACATCGCCGACGACACGTTCTGACACCTCGCCTATCGCCGGCCAAGTCTTGCAGGCAAGGACTGGCCGGCGATCGAGGCCACTTACCACTCGGGGACTTCGTGGTTACGTCCGCTACCTTTCGATGCGGCTACGTAAGCCGGTCCAAACGGCATCGAGCACGTACTGCGCTGCGATCTCGGGCGTCACGTCCGGTCGGTCGAGTCGCCAGCGGCCGATTTGCTCGCATGCGCCGATGACGACGAGCGCATATGCGTACGGCTCGCGTTCATCGCGCGCATCGCCGTAAGCGCTCATCATCATCGCGGTGAAGTTTGCTTGCTGCTGACGAAGCGCTTCTACCTCGGGCAGGGCTTGGAGGTCACGCTCCTGATTCACCAGCTTCCAGGCCTGCGCGTTCTCGTCGGCGTATTCGAAGAAGACGATGAGGCTCCGCCGTAGCACGTCCTCCGGGCCAGTCGCTCCTTCGATCGCAGTTTGGGTAGCTTCGAGCAGCCCGGCGCGAGCCCGTCCGAGCAATGCCGAGAGAACGCCTGCTTTCGAGCCGAAGTAGTCGTAGATCACGGGCTTTGTCACGCCTACTCGCGCAGCGAGTTCATCCATCGTCGCTTGCCGGAATCCGGTCTCGACAAACAACTGCTCGGCGACGTCGAGGATCTGCGCTTCCCGATCGGCGCGGGTCATTCGACGTTTGGTCACGTGACCAAGGTTACCGCAAGTAACCTACCGTCAGTAAGTTACTTGCAGTAGGTTAGCTACTGCAGCGGGTCCGCAAGTGGATTTCGCCCGACGTCTGGACTTGAAGATGACTACCCTCGACAAGGTTGTCGCGGCCTCCCCTCTCGGTGTTCGGGTCCGGGTTCCGCTCCGCTTGGGCAGCGTGACCACGCGTGGTGTCGAGACGCCGCCCGCTGAGCTGGGCCTGTCGGCGAGTGCGGTCAATCGGGCCTGGACAGCGGTTGAAGCCTTGTATCGGACCGGGTTGCACCCCGGCATGAGCCTTGTCGTTCGGCATCGTGGCCAGGTCGTTATCGATCGTGCGATCGGCCACCAGCGTCTGGACTCCGACGAGTTGATGACCACCGATGTCCCGGCCTGCCTCTTTTCGTGCTCGAAATCTGTTACGGCGCTGATCATTCACGGACTCGCCGAATCAGGCACCCTCGACCTCGACGATCGGGTGGCGAAGTACATTCCCGAGTTCGCGCAGAATGGCAAGCAGGATGTCACGATCCGGGCGCTGCTCACCCATCGCGCCGGGCTGGCAAAGCTGCCGTTCCACAACCCGGACCCGTCGTTCCTCTTCGACACCGAAGCAGTGCTGGAAACGCTATATGCCGCTCCGCTGTCCAACGCCGGACGGCAGGGGTATCACGCCGCGACTGCAGGCTATCTCCTCGGTGAGGTTGCTCGGCGAGCGTCCGGTCGGGACCTGCCTGATCTGCTCCGGACGATCATCACCGACCCGCTCGACATACCTAACTTGACTTTCGGCGTACCGGACGAGCGGCGTGACCAGGTGGCGCTGAGCTACTCCACCGGGCCGAAACGCCTTCCCCCGGTTACCTCACTGCTGAAGCGACTCCTTGGGGTGTCGCCGGAAATCATTGCGCCTGAGTTGAATACCGATTTGGGGATGTCGACTGTCATCCCCGCCGTGAATGTCTTCGCGAGCGCGCACGATGCCAATCGAATATTCGAGATGCTCCGCAGCGGCGGAACTTGGAACGGCCGTCAGGTGTTGGCCAGTGAGACGGTGGCGCAGGCGATTGTCCCCGCCGGTCCTCTCGTGTTCGACGATACGCTCCCCGCTCCGATCCGCTTCTCCCCCGGGTTCATGCTCGGCGAACGAATCGCGAGCTTGTACGGTTTCGGCACGCCCAGTGCTTTCGGCCATCTCGGGTTCATGAACATCGTGTGCTGGGCAGATCCGTCCCGCGAACTGTCGGTGGCATTCATCAACACGGGAAAGTCGGCATCGCCGGAGTCTTTCATGGGGATGTTTGCGGTGACATCGGCAATCAGCGCGGCGTTTCCTGTTGTCGACTAGGTGTGATGTGAGCGTTTTTTGGAGTCGAGTGTCGCATGCGAGGTCCCCCGTTCGTTGATCTGATGAACGAACAAGAACAACCAAGGGGGCCTAGTGAACGACGTACGAGTATTGGTGGCGGGCGCAAGCGTTGCTGGTCCGGCCCTGGCACATCAGTTGCACCAGTTCGGCGCTGACGTCACCGTCGTTGAACGTGCGGACGCACTTCGCCCTGGCGGCCAGGCGGTTGATGCGCGAGGGATCGCCAAGGACGTCATCCGACGGATGGGCCTCGACGCGGCGATACGCGCAGCATGCACCCACACCCTCGGTGCCCACACCGTCGATGCGGATGGCAACGTCCTCGAAACTGTGCGCGCGGACGACGGCGACGGTGACGGGTACATCGCTGAAATCGAGATCCTGCGGGGCGATCTCTCTCAGGTCCTTTACGACGCGACCCGGGATGACGTCGAGTTCATCTTCGGCGATCGGATTCGTTCGCTCACGCAGGACTCGGACGGAGTGGACGTCACCTTCGAGAGCGGGCGCGCACGCCGTTTCGACCTTGTCATCGGCGCGGACGGCTTGCACTCCTCGCTGCGGACGATGGTGTTCGGGCCGCGTGAGCAGTACGTCCGCCACCTCGGCCATGTGCTCTCTTTCTTTACGGTGCCGAATGAATTCGGACTGGACGGCTGGGCGATCGAGTATTCCGAATCCGGCCGAACCGCTGGGTTACGACCGATTCCGGACGCGTCCCGGGCCATCGCCATGCTGTCCTTTCCCGCTGCGGACTTCGACATCGACTACCGGGATGTCGATGCGCTGAAGCGTCTGCTGCGGGCGCGTATGGACGACTTCGGGTGGTTGACTCCGCGCATCCTAGGGCATTTGGAGCACACGCCGGACTTCTACCTCGACCAGGTGGCACAAGTCGTGATGCAGCGGTGGTCGTCAGGTCGTGTGGGCCTGCTCGGCGACGCAGCGTTCTGTTCGTCGCCATTCTCCGGACAAGGAACGGGGCTCGCGTTGGTTGGTGCCTATGTGCTCGCCGGAGAACTTGCTGCAGCTGACTGGGATCCGACGGTCGGCTTTGCGAGGTACGAGACGCGGATGCGGCCGTTCGTCGAGGCCAACCAGGAAATCGGCCGCCTCAACGTACGCAGCCGCAACGCTGAGCCAGGGACCTCACCGGAGGAATGGGACATGAGCCTCATCGATCGCGCGCTCAACGGGATTGAACTACCCGAGTACCCGCGAATCGGAAACTGATCATTCTCTGACGAGTGCAAGGTCATGCTGAGTGTCATGCCGCGCCTGATCCCCGAGCAGCCGACATTCGTCACCGAATCCGAACGCGTTGTGTGGGAACAACTCCGGAAAGACCTCAGAGACGACGACGTCGTGATCGCGAATTTGCGGTTGACGGACGAAACCAAGGATCACGAGATCGACCTGATCGTCTTGATGCCTGAAGTCGGGATCTGCGTGCTTGAAGTCAAGGGCAGCGGTATCACCTACGACAACGGTTGGTGGATGCGGACACCGGGGCAATCGCGTCCCGTCTACCCCGTCGATCAGGCTGCAGACGGGAAGTACGCGGTTCGCACGTTCACCGAGAATGACCGACGCTGGGGTAGCCGCGGCCGAGTCAACTGGACCCATTCTGTAGTGACCCCGTTCACCGAGTTCGGCACGAACTTCACTCTCCCGGACCTGCCGCGTTCGGCACTGCATGATCGCGGCGACCAACCGGATCTCGTGGGCCGGATACGACAGCACACCTTCCGATACCGGCAGGACGCGCGGCCGCCAAGTAGCGACGACGTCGACGCGATCGTCGACATTCTCACCGGAAATTGGAGCGGGTACGACCAGTCGGCCGAAGCTGAGGAACGCGCCGCGACGGCAAACCGTCTGACCCAGGAACAGGCGTCGATCCTGCAGGTCACGAGGCTGTTGAACCGGATCGAAGTGCGCGGCGGCGCGGGCAGTGGCAAGACCGTCCTGGCCCTCGAGCAGGCTCGGCAACTCACCTCGGGCCGCAACGACCGGCCCGCCCAACGCGTCGCGTTGCTGTGCTATTCGCTCGGACTCGCCGCTCACCTCAAGCGCGTTGTCGCGACCTGGCCGCGGCGCCAGCGCCCTGCCTTCGTCGGAAACTTCCATGAGTTCGGGATGCAATGGGGCGCGCCGGATTACGCAGATCGAACGAACAGTCGATTCTGGGACATTGAACTTCCCGAGACCATGGCCGACCTGGCCCACGCCCTGCCGGACGGCCACCGGTACGACGCCGTGATCGTCGACGAAGCCCAAGATTTCGCCGACCTGTGGTGGAATCCGGTCCTGGCCGCATTGCGCGACGAAGAACGCAGCGGCGTCTACGTGTACTCCGATGAGAACCAGCGAATCTTTGCCCGCTACGGGCGCCCGCCTGTCGACCTCATCCCCCTCGTCCTGGACCACAATCTGCGAAATACAAAGCAGATCTGCGAAGTCTTCAGTCCGATGGCGCCCAGCCGCATGTACGCCCGTGGCGGACACGGCCCAGCTGTCCAATTCGTCGCGACGACGCCAGAGGGCGCCATCGACCGGGCGGACGAGGAGATCGACCGACTACTCGATGAAGGCTGGAAGGAAGAACACCTGTGCCTGTTGACCACAGGTGCGCGCCATCCCGAACAGGTCAGCAGGACCGATCACTCCGGCCAGCAGGGCTACTGGGAAACGTACTGGGATCCGGAACAAGTCTTCTACGGTCACGTCCTCGGGTGCAAAGGACTCGAACGCAAAGTCGTCGTGCTGTGCGTCAACGAGGACACCGTGCGAGACCGCGGGCGCGAACGACTCTACGTCGGCATGTCGCGGGCGACGGACCTGTTGGTGGTCGTCGGTGCCCCCGAAGTAATCCGCGCGACCGGTGGACCCGAGGTCGCAACGAGGCTGGGGATCGCGTGAGGTACTCCCCCTTCGTGACTCCGGCTAATGTCCAACTGTGGCCATCAAACTCGAGAATGTCGGCATCGCAGTCCGTGACCTCGAAGAGGCGATCGCGTTCTTCACTGACCTTGGATTGTCCGTTCTCGGCCGTGCGACGGTGAGTGGCGAATGGACCGAGACGGCAGTTGGCTTGGACGGCAATCACGCCAAGATCGCGATGCTCCAGACCCCGGACGGCAAAGGCCGCCTCGAGCTCTTCGAGTACATCCACCCGGACGCGATCGAGACCGAGCCCACGCGACCGAATGAAATCGGCATGCATCGCGTGGCGTTTTCCGTCGACGACCTGGACGCGACGCTCGCAATCGCCGCGAAGCATGGTTGTCACCCGCTGCGCGGGGTGGCGACGTACGAAGACGTGTACAAGCTGACCTACGTCCGCGGTCCCAGCGGGATCATCGTGATGCTCGCGGAGGAGTTGAAGCGGAGCTGACCGCGCCCGATCGATTCATGCGGTGCGTCGATGTTCGTTGCAGTTGAGGTCGTGCTGCAGGTGCAGAAGGTTGCCGCGAAACAGCCCGTCGAACAGGCCCAATCGAGAGGTTGTCGGCGATAGGTCAATCGCGTTGACGCCACGTTGACGTACGACGAGAGCCGTCATGCTGGCGATCAGGGCCATTGCCCCCGCCACGCCGAGCGCTCCCCACACGTCTCGCACGTCGGCAAATCGGCCGAGAAAGACGCCTCCGATCGGCATGGCAAGCGTGTAGATGATCGCGTAATTGGAGAACACCGGACCTTCCATTCCGGGGTCCACCTGCGTTTGAACAATCGCCGTGAGCACTGCCTGCGCGAGTGAGAACAGCAGTCCGAAAGGCACCAGTGCAAGAAGCACAACGAACCACAGTGGGACACCGAGGAGATGGTCTCCGAAGACGCCGAGCACGATGAGGGTGAGGCCGGCGATCAGGAAGGTTCCGAACAGGATCGTCATCCGGCTGAGGCGTTGACGGAGGCGGCCGACAATCGCCGCGAGCCCAACGGCACCCACCGCCACTGCGCCGGTGACGATCCCGAGGGTTGCTTCGCCGGACAGAGCATCCGCGACGGCCGGCAGTAGTTGGGCAATCGGTGCGACAAACAGCCCGAGAATTGCCGTCTGGACGAAGACCACGGCGATTGCGGGCTTGCTACGCACATATCGCACAATCGCGCGCAGTCCGACGCGCTCCGTCGGGGTCGTGTCGCGCTCCGACACTCGTGCGCTGACGATGAACAGGATGAACGCCACGTAGCTGACGGCGTTGAGCAGCAGGAGCACCCACGGACCGGAGACGCTGAGAATGATGCCTCCGACCACCCCACCGACGAATGTCGCGCCGCTGGCATATGCACTCAGCGAAGCGTTCGCCTGGTCGAGCGCCTCGCTTGGCACGATGTCCCGCTCGAACTGCATCCACGCGGGATAGTCGAATGCGGCGACGGCACCAAGGACCACGCTCGAGGCCAATAGCAGCGGAATCGTCAGATCGCCCGCGAACGCCAACGCAGCCATCGCCAGATACAGGACGAGCTTGACGACATTGCACAACAGGAGCAATCGTCGGTGGCTCGATCGAGCGGCGACCCGGCCGGCGAAGGTGCCGAGCAGCGCGGTGGGCAGGCTGAACGCGGCGGATACCAGCACGGTATGGATGACTGATTTCGAGTCGTTGTAGGACAGAAACGCGACGGCGAGCACGGCCATTGTCGACCCGATTGCCGAACACAATTCGGCGGTGATGAGTGCCCGCACGTGCGGAAGTGAGCGGAAGACCTTGTCGCTCATGGTGGGCGTGGTCTGGCCTTGGTCGAGTTCGTTCTGCATACGCTGAATCCAGTTCACCGATCCCGGTCGCACGGTTCATATGCCTGGTTTGAGCATATTGCCGTCCTCGTGAATCCCCTCCCGATTCATTCGGCTCGGTGGCCTGGCTCGAAGTGGAAACCTGGAGCTATGAGCGAGCATGTTTACCGCAAGACCGAGGTCGTCGGGTCATCGACATCCGGAATCGATGCAGCGATCACCAACGCTGTCACCAAGGCGAGCGAGACCATCCGCAACCTCGAATGGTTCGAAGTCGCCGAAATCCGCGGGCACATCGAGAACGGTGCGGTGGTCCACACCCAGGTGACGCTGAAGATCGGATTCCGAATGGAGTGACCGACCGTCTAGGTAGCGGGCCGGTACCGGACCAGCACGGTGTCGTCGGGCAGCTTCCCGACTCCGAGCAGCGTCAGATTCATCGTCGTGCCCAGGGCGAAATACGGCTTGCCCCCGCCGATCACGACCGGCCGCTGGTAGATGTGGTACTCGTCGACTAGGCCCAAGCGAGACATCGTCTCGACGAGTGTGGGACCTTCGACGCTGATCACACCTTCGGTGGACGCGACGATCCGGCGCAACTCCGCATCCACGTCCGCTGAGACCAGGGTGGCGTTCGGGCCGACCTCGGTGAGTGTCGTCGACACTACGACTTTGGGCGTCGCGCGCCAGACGGCCGCGAATTCCTCTTCGACGGCGCTGCGGTTCGAATCTTCAGTGTCCCAGTACCGCATGTCTGAGTACACGAGCCGACCGTACAAACTGAGCGCGGCGGAACGCTGGAGCTCATTGAAGTACTGCATCAGCTCATCGCTGGGCGGCGGGGCCTCGAAAGGCCCTCCGGACGCGCCCGAGACATATCCGTCGACCGACGTGTTCATGGCGAAGATCACTCGTCCCATGGCGTCAACGATAGGCCTGGGGCACAGCGAGTTTCGGTGAGTCAGGCATCTGATCTCGAGGTGATCACGCGCGCTCGCTAGTCGAAATCCCAGGAATAGATCGAACCTGGCTCGATCGCCGACGGGTTGAGAGACTGGTACAACTTCTTCGCCGGATCGCGGAAGTCGTCGGTGCCGAGCCACAAGCTTTCGGCATCCAGATCGCGCGCAATATCGAGCGCTGCTTCCATCAGCTTTTTCGCAACCCCGCGGCGACGAAAGTCCTCGGCGGTATCCACCTCGTCGACGTAGACATATCGCTTGCCGCTCGGGTGCAGGTACGCGAAGCCGTGCAGCGCGCCGACGAGACGGTCGTCATGGTGAATCGTCAGATAGATCGCGTCGTCGTTTGTCAGGAATTGCTGCAGAGATGCTTCGGTGAAGGGGTCGCCGATTTCCATCGCGGCGCCGTTGACCTGCTCGGCGATCAGGGCAAGATCGCCGTCGCCGGCCGTGAGGCGACGGACGGTCCACGCAGACATACGGAAAGGCTACGCAACCAGTCCCTGATACCGGCTCCGATGTCGGATCAGGCCTTTTCCTCGGCTGGCTCGGAGTCCAATTCTGACTCTGGCTCCGGCTCCGCGGCTGGCTCGGAGGCCGCAGACTCGCGGCCTGCTCGCGCAGTCTCGACGATCTCGCGCGCCGACTCATCGTCGAGATCGAGTCCGGACTTCTCCTTGTACTCCTTCTGGACGAATCTGGCGGCGTCGTCCGCCGGCCGTTCTAGCGGCACTTGAAGGTTCTGCTCAATGGGGTCGTCGTCGTGCTGGTCGTCGTCTTGGTCAGCGCCAGCCCGTTGGGCCTGCTCATCCAAGTTCTGAACCGCGTCCGGTGAAAACTCGTATTCCTTCACTGCATTCTCCTGGTGAGTCGATTGCAGTAGCGATACCCGTTGGTGGTGGGCTCTACCAGGAAGGAGCAGCAGCGGAACGGTGTACTGAACCTCTGCCCGGCGATATTCTCCGGATATGCCAGACGTGCATGACCTCGGCGGCAAGCGCGAACACTTCGGTCCGATCGGGCACACGACCAGCGAGCCGCCATTCCGTGCGGAATGGGAGCGCCGCGTGTTCGGGATGAGCGCGGTGATCCAGACGCTGGGTCTCTTCGGGCGGAATTTCGACAACGGGCGCGCCACCGTGGAGCAGATGTCGCCCCAGGAGTACGCCGGGCCGTACTACACACACTGGCTGTATTCCACTGAGCGGATGCTCGCCAAATACATCTCGGGCGAGCGACGGGTGCCAGCCGTGAAGGCTGCGGTAACGGCCCGAGTCGTGCGAGTCCTTATGAGCCGGCCGACACTGCCGGGATGGGTCAACACGCAGGTGATGCCTCGCATGTTCGGCAGCGCGAAGCCGGCCAAGCATCCACCGCGATTCGCGGTTGGTGACGCTGTGCGGGTGAGAGCCAGACGGACTGAGGGACATACCCGGCAGCCGGGATACGTGACGGGTCGACTCGGCCGAATCAGTGAGCACCGGGGCGCCGCCATTTTCGCTGACGAGCACGTCCGGACCGGTTCCACGGCCGCCGAGCACCTGTACACGGTTGCCTTTGACGGCGCGGAGTTGTGGGGCGAGAAGGCCGAGCCCAACACCGAGGTTCGTATCGAGCTGTTCGAGCCCTATTTGGAGCGAGCATGAGCGAGCCCGATCCCATCGCCGTCCGGGTTGAGGCCCTCGAGTCAATCCTCACCGAGCGCGGACTCATCGACCCGAAGGCGGTCGACACGGTCATCGCCCACTACGAGAAAGACGTCGGCCCGCTCAATGGAGCGAAGGTCGTGGCTCGCGCCTGGACCGACGACGCGTTCCGCGAACGCCTCCTGGCCAACGGCACGAAAGCGGTCGCTGAGTTCGGCTTCGGCGGCGGCGAGGGCGCAGACATCCGCGTGCTGGCGAACACCGACGACGTCCACAACGTCGTGGTGTGCACGCTCTGCTCGTGCTACCCGTGGCCGGTGCTCGGCCTGCCGCCGAACTGGTACAAATCGGAGGCCTATCGCTCGCGGATGGTGGCCGAGCCGCGGACTGTTCTCGCCGAATTGGGGCTCGCACTTGACGAGTCAGTCCACATTCGCGTGTGGGACAGCTCGGCCGAGGCTCGGTACATGGTCCTGCCACAGCGACCGACCGGCACCGATGACTTGTCGGCCGACCAGCTGGCCCCGCTCGTCACCCGCGACTCGATGATCGGTGTCGCTCAAGCACTTTCGCCCCATGAGCGCTGAGGCCATGCTCGACGTCGACGGCCCGGCAGCTCCCCCGCGGTCGAACGGCGAATTGGTGTTCGCCGCGCCGTGGCAGCGTCGCCTGTTCGGCGTCACGATGGTGCTGACGCAGCGCATATTCGGGTACGAGGACTTCCGGCAGCACCTCATCGAGCGCGTCCGCGAGAACCCCGAGCGCGACTACTGGGAGAGCTGGGCGTTGGCCGTTGAGGACGCGCTTGCCGGCGCTTGTGCGCTCGATCGCGGCACCCTCGACGAGCGCCATCGCGCGTTCTTGGCGCGTCCGCACGGACACGACCACTGACGTTCAACCGCCGTCACGTTCGAAGTCGGCTAGGTCTAGCGGACCTCATTTCCCGGGCTGGGCGACGGATTCCGGAAGTTGAACGGACCATGTGTACGTCGCGTCCGCGGCGCTGCTGGCGCTGATCGGGCCGATGTTCTCGACGAGGTGCGCCTCGACGCGATCCCGCCGAATCCGGCCCGAGTCCATGTCCTCTCCGTCGAGCATGTAGGGCGCCACGACAAGTATTTCGTCGTCCTCGAGCCCGTCGAACTCCCCGCTGACGTTGGCAGTGGAAGTGTGTTTCGGCAGCACCGCGGCGTTTGCCGACTGACCTCCAGCGAGAGTCGCAGGGTCCCGTAGGGGCGGTTGGCCGAGGTTGTACTTCTCGCCGATCTGCTTGAAGCTGTCGAAGACGACCTCCAGCATCCGCCAAGGCCACGATGACTCTGGGAGTTCGCGCAGTTCAGGCCACAGCACGTACGAGACGGCCGACAACTTTCCTTTGCGGAGGCGAAGTTCGAGCCGTTCTGCTCCGGGACCGTTGCATGTGCAGTCATCGGGGAAGTGCTCAATGCAGTTTTCGTCCCGGAAATGAACTGAATAGTCGATAACGGCGACCTTGGAATCGGCCAACCATCGCTGACCGTCAATGGCTCGGGCGGCAACGTCTCTGGCCCAGTGCGCCGCATCGGCGGCGGACTGAGGTGCGTCGAGCTCTCGGCCCGTACCGCCCGTGAGCCACTGGAAGGCGTACTCGTCCCACATCTTTCCCCCATTTTAAGATTGCCGAATACGGAGCCGTGCCCATCATGACCGATACGCGACATGTTTGCGGCGGTGTTGCCAGGGTTACCGCCTCAGCAGATTCGAAACCTTCACCGGTGCGCAGGCTGGCGCATCCTCGCCGTTGTTCGGGCCCGGACGGGCTAGGCCCAACGATTCAGTGGCCTGACAGAGTCGTCGCCGACATATATCGATGACAGCGCCGTGAGAGCACTGCTCCGTTGGAGCTTCGGAAGGTCCATCGCAGTCGTGTCGCGAGTGGGCCGTCAGTGGAGACGAGTCGCAGAATCACGCCGATCCGTGCGTTCCGCGGAACGCACGGTCACGCGGTGCTTTGACGCGCGCCGGCCTCGGTGAGGTCGCGGAGTTGCGCAGTCACCGCTTCGGGACATTCGATCGGCGCGCAATGGCCGCCCGGCAGCTCGACCAGTCCAAGCGAATTCGGAAGCAGCGCTTCGATTCGGCGCGAGTTGACGATCGGGATCAAGCGGTCGTTTGTCGAGCCGATGACGAGCGTCGGTGCCGTGAGGTTGCCCGCGTAGAACCGGTCGTAACGGATGGCGGGAAGTACGCGCACGAACGCGCCACGGGTACGCGGCGAAGTCGACAACACCAACTCCTGCAGCAGTGCCCGTTCCGCGCGGCCGGCATGTTGATCGAGCGCGAGATACCCGACGGCTTGCATGCTCAGCGGAAATCTCGCCGGGACCGGCACGCCACCGAGCAGCCACGTGGCACCGCGGGCGAGCGTCGCCCGTGGGGATGCGAGTACCTCAGGTAGCTGGATGACGTCGACTTCACGAATGATGTCACCGGGTGTGGTGTTGATGAGCGCCAGCGCGTCCGCCGAGCGAGCGACGCTGCGCGGGTATCGATTCGCCCAGGTGTACAAGGCGATTCCGCCCATGGAATGACCGGCGATGACGGCCTTCTCGCCGTGTCGCAGGGTGGCGCGGAGGACGGCCTCGATGTCATCGCCGAGTGCGCTCGTGATCATCCGCGACGTTCGGGGAATCTCGCTTCGTCCGTGCCCCCGGTGGTCGAACGCAATCACGCGGAACTGTGTGGACAGCGCCGTGATCTGGTGGGCCCAGAAGAGCGTGCTGCAACAGATTCCGTGCGACAGCACGATCGGATATCCGTCTTCGGGGCCGAACACCTCGGTGTGGAGTCGCGTGCCGTCCGCCGATCGAACATCGACCACACGACCCCGCGGTGGAGAGGAATACAGCGCGAAGTTCGGGTCGTCCTTCAGCTTCAACACTGATGCCCGGCTGAGCGACCGCCACGATGTAAAAGAGTCGGTCGTCGACATGGCGGTGCCTCTCAGCGGCGAGCATTTGTGAGTAGAAACTTTACGAGTCTCAATTCACTTATGCTGCGATGTTCGCTAGAGGTAGCAGGAGCTTAACAACACGGGTTTGAACTGTTCGTGGGACGCAAGGGGTGGGACCCCCAGTAGCTTCGACGGTATGGAGCGCATATGACCGCCAATTCCCGTACCGCGCTGGTAACCGGTGCCTCGGCCGGAATCGGGACCGCCTTCGCCCGGCACCTTGCGGCTCAGGGATACTCGCTGTTGCTGGTAGCGCGCCGCGCGGATCGTCTAAACGACCTCGCTGCAGAACTAAGGGACACACACGCGGTCCGCTGTGACGTCTTCGCCGCGGACCTCACTGATCCAGCCGCTCCGGCCGCAATCGTGGATCACGCAACCCTGCAAGGCATTCAGATCGATGTGCTGATCAATAACGCTGGACTGTCGGGGAATACCGCATTCACCGAGACCCCCTGGCCGACACTGGCTGGCGAGATCCAGCTGATGGTCACCGCGCCGACCGAACTGATGCATCGCACAGCGGGTGGAATGCGCGAGCGAGGCTGGGGTCGAATCGTGAACCTGTCGTCTCTGGCGGCGTTCTCGCCCCCGGGGGCCAGCCTCCTGTACACCGGCATCAAGAGCTACGTAGCCCTCGTCTCCCAGTCGCTGGACATGGAGCTCAAACCGCACGGCGTACATGTCACTGCACTGTGCCCGGGCTTCACCCACAGCGAATTCCACGACGTGATGGGAACACGAGACACCGCGTCGAAGCTTCCCGGCATCCTGTGGCAGGAGCCGGACGAGGTTGTACGCGAGGGCTGGAACGCGGTGATGGCCGGCAAGCCAGTATGCATACCAGGGACCGTGAACAAGATCGTCGCGTCTGGCGTACGACCGCTGCCGGTCCGTTTGCAGTACGTCCTCGGCCGCACGCTCAACCCGTTCAAGAACGGCTGACGTCTGACTTCACGGTGCGCACCGGCCTATCAATCCAGGTCAAAGGCATGATGAAACGCTGTCGTCAAGGACTCTTCCTGGTCGGGAAGGAAGAACCCGATTTGTCGGCCCAGTGCTGAAACCGCGGAATTCTCTTCGGGACCCTCGGCCCGGCCGCGATCCGCATGCAGATCGAAAGCTACGGACTCGCCTACGACCGCGAGTACTTCGCGGTCCGCGCACGGCCGACGACTGCGATGCCCGTGCGCGATCTCGAACGCGTACTGGACCTGCTACCCGGGAGCGGTCGGCCGCGTGGGCTCGCGGCACTCGTCGATGGGGATCTCGTCGGGTTCGTCGATCACGCCCCGCCCGCGGAGATCGGCGTGGCCGTTGGGCTCGGGCCGGCCGTGGTTGCAGACACCGAAGTCGGTGCCGAGTTGGTCGCTCGGTACCTATCTCCCCTCGGCGGCGGCGATGCAGCCGACGCCCTGTTGGATACCGTCCGCGCGTACTTCGCGAACGACATGCGCATCGACCGGACGGCAGAAGTACTGGTCATGCACCCGAACTCCGTGCGCTACCGACTTACCCGATTCGAAACACTCACCGGAGCGAACCTGCGAGATGTCGCCGGCGCGCTCGAGATCTGGTGGGCGCTCAAGCGCGCCGAACTGGACGGAATGTCCGGGAACGGGCGGGCTAAGCCGAACGATTCAGTGGCCTGACAACGTCGCCAGCGAGATATATCGATGGCGACGCCGTGGGAGCATCGTTCCGTTGCGGCCCCGGTACGTCCGTCGACTACCCCGCGCCGGCGGACGCGCTCAGCGCTTACCCGACTGCTCCGAAACCATGTACGCGGCGTACCACTCGGGCCAGTCGTCGTCGCGGTGACCGAGGGTCTTCTCGTATTCACCGTGCGCTTGCTCCGCCCGCCGGAACGCGGCCGCAAGATCGCTCGCCGACGCGAAGGTCGTCGCCGCGGAGTCGATCCGACCCTCGATGCGCGCGGTGATCTCTTGCAACAGCCAGCCGTTTCCGTCGGGATCATGGAACGAAGCGAACGAGCGATAGCTGCCGCGCTCGGGATCCGGACCGCTGACGCGTACGCGACCGAATAGGTAGGGCTCATCCGTACCGGCGTACACACCCTCGCTGTGGAACACCTCGCTGACCGCGACTCCGCGATCGATCAACTCATTCCGCGCGGCTTCGATGTCGGAGACGACGAGGTAGAGACCCTGGGCCGAGCCGGGAGCAGCGGGAGTGACGTCGTTGCCGAAGATGACTGAGCACGCCGAACCCGGCGGTGTGCACTGGACGACGCGGAAAGCCTTGCCGTCGTTGAAGTCTGCGTCGAGTCGCCATCCGAGGCGCGCGTAGAACTCCTTCGCGCGGTCGACGTCGGACACGGGGACGATGACGATTTCGAACTTCATGTCGACCGGACTCATCGCGGCCTCCCTGCTGTTGGCGTTGATGCTTTCTTCTGCCTACTGCGGATGCTTCGCACGGTCAATAGGCCAGCAACGACCACCACGCCCACGCGGTCAGCAATGCCAGGGGGACACCGATTCCGATGAGGAGGGCAACCAGGTCGGGTTCGAGATCATGGTCGATGGCAACGATGCTGGCGCCCAGGGACGGTGGCATCGCAGCCTCGAGAATCGCCACCTTGGCCACCGGGTCATGAACGCTGTCGAACATCGCGTAAACGAGGACGATCACCGCCGGGGCTACCAACAGCCGAAACGTCAGGCCCGTGCTGAGCGCTCCGAGCCGACCGGATATCCGATTCACCCGCAAGGCATAACCGACCGCCGCCAATGCGATTGGTGTGAGGGTCTGCGCCAGGGTGTCGAAGACTTCAGTGACCCATTCGGGCCGCGCGAGGTGATTGGTGGCGAGCGCGACCAGGATTGCGATGAACGGAGGGAACGTCACGATCCGGCGCACGACGGCACGCCAGTCGAAATGACCTGCGCTCGCGACGGTTGCGATGGCGATGCCCACCACGGACAGCGCGAGATAAGACCCGAAGAGATCGATTACTACGCCGAGACCGAGCCACTGTTGGCCGGCTAAGGCCGCAATCATCGGCAGACCGACGAACGCGGTGTTGCCCCAACCCGCGACGAGAATCAGTGCGCCGGCGCGCTGTCGTGACCAATGCAGTGCGCGGGACAGCGGAATGATCAGGGCGCACGCCACCGCGACGCAGATCCACGGGACGGCTGCGGCGAGCCACCAGTCGCGGTCAATCGACAGACCGTGCACGCTACTGAGCGCGGTCGCCGGGAGCGCGACGTTGATAACCCAGCCGCCGAAGACCTTGGTCGCCGATTCCGGGAGCCGTCCGCTCAGTCGCAGAATCACGCCGATCGCCAGGCTCAGCAGGATCAGGGCTATCTGCTGCATTTAGCGGTTGACCTCGATGGCTTCCATCATTCCAAGATCCTCATGCGCCACGACATGGCAGTGCTGCGGGAACTTGCCGATGAAGTCCGCGAAATTCGTCTCGAAGGTGAATGAGTCGCCGATATCGCCGGTCAGCACGAAGGTGTCGCGCCACAGCGGTTTGTCGAGAGTCTTTCCGTTGATCTTCGTGACCTTGAAGGGATTGACATGGATATGCGCGACGTGCGGACTCCACGGCGCCCCCGGATAGAGCGTGTTGACGACGGTCCACTCCTCGGCGGTGCCCAGTTTCGGCTGGTAGGGCTCGTTCGCCGGGTCGTACGGAATGCCGTTGATTCCGAACGTCAAGAACGCCGGATTCGGCGACCGCAACTCCACGGTGTACGCGACGGTGCGGCTCCGGGCGATGGGCCAGATCGGCGGGTTGTAGGCGGGCAGTGTCGTCGGCAGATTCAGCGACGGTCCCTCGCCGACGATCTTCAGCGTGACCATGGTCCGGACCTTGTGGTCGCCCATGTGCGGCATGGTTTCGGCCGTGGTCGGCGCTGGGCTTTCCGTCGTGTGATGCATGTGCGGATTCGGCAAGCCGGGAGTGACCAAGAGGGCGTACGTCCCGGGTGTGCCCGCTTTCACGAGCACATCGCAGCGATTTGCCGCCGACAGCATGATGCTGCTCGTCGGCTCCGGCGCTTCGAGTGTGAGGCCGTCCAACGCCACGACATTCAGGGAGTGGCCTTCGAGTTCGAGAGCCATGAACTCCGCCTGCGCGGCATTGACGAAGCGCCAGCGCTGTACTTCACCCGGGTACATGGTCACGGTCGGCGCCGTTTGGCCGTTGACGGTGTAGAGGACCTGGTCCTGGGGAAAGAAAAGGTTCGTTCCGGATGGATACGGATTCGGGTCGAGCAGTTCGAAATCCTTGCTGAGCTCAAGTGCTTGAAGGACCATCACCTGCTCTTTCGCGGCCGCAATCTCGGGCACTTTGTCGACCGCGCCACGGACAATGATGGCGCCAGCCATTCCACCCCGGATCTGCTGCGCCACTCCCCCGTGCTTATGCGGGTGGTACCAGAACAGTCCTCCGGTGTGATCCTGCGGAATTGCTATGTCGTAGCGCTGAGTTCCGCCGGGTGACACGGCAAGAAAGGCGTTGTCGCCATTGCCCAGTGGCGACACATGCATGCCATGGGTGTGGAGGTTGGTTGTCGTCCACGCGTGCGGGCGGGACATGTCGAGGGGTTCACTGGCATGGGTGCTGTCGAGCTCGGGCAAATTGTTGACCAGTTCGATCTTCAGCGTGTCTCCCGCGCTCACCTCCCACGTTCGACCTGGCAGGACGCCGTCGTACGTGTAGGTCTTGACCGGCTTCGCAGCGCCCACATCAACTGTGGCTGCTTTCGCCGTCAAGGTCAGCGCGAGAGTTCCGCTGGTGCTGCGCATGACTTCCGGCAACCGCATCTCGTCGCCGCGATCCGCCGGCGGGCCGCCACCAGCGCACGCGGCGACGGATTCCGCAGCGAAAAGTCCCGCAGCGGCGCCGAATCCGTAGCGAATGGCGGCTCTACGGCTGATCGGCTGCATGCCTGATTATGGGCTGGTCAGACCCACGAGCAGCACGATATTGCGAGTGCAGCGGACCGTCCGTCACACCTTGCTAGACAGCGCCGCCTTCAGCAGATCGCTGAGCGAGCTCTCCGGATCGGCCAGTTGGCTCTGATCGACCGGCATCCGCTCGCCAATGACGCGGCGCGCGAACATGAACTCCTTCGGGTGATTGACGCAGTCTGCCGCAATCATCTCGCCCTGCTTGAAGTAGAAGCAGGCGAAGCTGCGACCAGAGTCGGGATCTCCGCGGAGCACTACTTCGTCGTAGCCCTCGTTGAGGCCTGCGATCTGCAGTTTCAGTTCGTATTGGTCCGACCAGAACCAGGGCAGGGCGGTGATCGCCTTCGCCTTGTTGCAGATCGTTGCAGCGGCGGCCTTTGCCTGTTCGCCGGCGCTGGGCACCGACTCGAGTCGAAGTTGGCGGTCGTATCGAGGAACGACGTGGTTCGCGCAGTCTCCCGCGGCCACGATGTCCGGGTCACTGGTCTGCCCGTGGGCATCGATGATGATGCCGTTGTCAACCGCAAGGCCGGCGGCCTCCGCGAGTTCAGTGTTGGGTACGACCCCGATTCCGATGATCACCAGGTCGGCGTCGATGACCTCGCCGTCCGCGAGACGTACGCCGCGCACCCGCTCGTCGCCCTCGATCGCCGAGATCGAAACGCCGGTACGCAGGTCGACGCCCTCCTCGCGATGAACGCGACTGTAGAACGTGGACACCTCCGGCGCCGTGACGCGCTGCAACACCCGCTCCGCGCTTTCCAGAACGGTGACCTGGACACCGAGCTTCCGCAGGGAGGCGGCTGTCTCGAGGCCGATGTAGCCCGCGCCGATGATGACGACGCGGCGAGCGCCGGCGAGTCCCTCCCGGATGGCTTCGATATCGGCCGCATCGCGCAGATAGTGCACGCCGGCCAACTCGGCACCCGCGATGGGTAGACGACGTGGCCGAGCGCCCAGACAGAGAGCGAGTTTGTCGTAACTGACTTCCTCGCCGTCGCTCAACGTCACCGAATGTGCTTGCCGGTTGATGCTCGCGACGCGCCCCACCCGGAAACTGATGTCGTTCTTGGCGTAGAACTCCGCCGGGCGGATCAGCAGGTCATCGATAGTCGTCTTGCCCGCGAGGTAGGTCTTGGACAAGGGCGGCCGATGGTACGGCAGGGCCGGCTCATCACCGATGACCAGGATTTCGCCTGTCCAGCCGTCCTGACGCAGGTTGGCACTGAGCTGTGCGCCAGCATGGCTGGCACCGATGATGAGCACGCGCATGGGCTAGACCTGTTCCATCTCGGTCTCGACCGCCGGGCTCTCAACGGGTGCCTGCTTCTTGGTGAGCTCGACCATCAACGTCGAGTAGCCACGCACGAAGGTCGACTGCACGATCTCCGGCTCTTCGAGGACCTTGATGTCGTCGAAACGCTCGAGCAGCTCTTCCCACAGGATGCGCAGCTGCATCTCGGCCAGGCGATTGCCCATGCAACGGTGAATGCCGAAGCCGAACGCAATGTGGTTACGCGCATTCTTGCGGTCGATGATCAGCTGTTCCGGGTTCTCGAAGTGGCGCTCGTCCCGGTTGGCCGAGGAGTACCACATGATGAGCTTCTCGCCCTTCTTGATCTCCTGACCACCGACAACGGTGTCTTCCTTGGCCCGACGCGCCATGTAGGCGAGCGGCGTCTGCCAGCGGATGATCTCCGAAACCATGTTCGGGATCAGCTTCGGGTTGTCCTTGAGCTTGGCGAACTGATCCGGCCACTTGTTCAGCGCGTACACGCCACCCGACATCGAGTTACGGGTCGTGTCGTTGCCACCGACGATCAGCAGCACCGCGTTTCCGAGGAACTCCATCGGGCGTTCATCGATGAGGTTCCGCGTCGCCGGGTCGGCCAGCATGAGGCTGATCAGATCGAAGCCCAGCGGCTGGCCGGCTTCGAAACGCGCCTTCTTCTCGTTCCACAGGCGCAGGAACTTCGTCAGTAGCGGAACCGCCAGGGAGAACGTCTCATCGAGGTCGGACTCGCCACCGGTCGCACCCGGCACACCCGATGCCAGGTCCGAAATCTCCGTGAGCTCTCGACGATCCTCGTACGGGTAGTCCAGCAGGGTCGCCAGCATGCGACCGGTCAGTTCAATCGAGACCTTGTCAACCCAGTTGAACGGCTCGCCAACCGGAAGTCCGTCGAGCACCTCGCGGACGCGAGAGCGGATCAGGCTCTCCATCTCCTTGAGGTTCTTCGGCGCCACGACTCCCTGTACGGCGTTTCGCTGCTCATCATGCTGCGGCGGGTCCATCGCGATGAACATCCGGATGTCGAAGCCGGCCGGCATCTTGCCCATGATGATGTACGGCTCCGCGGAGAACACGTGGTGGTTCTTGTCCATCGCGAGGATGTCCTCGTAGCGAGTGACCGACCAGAACGGGCCGAACGGCGCCTTGTTCTGGAAGTGCACCGGCGACTCGTCCCGCAGACGCTTGAAGTGCGACTCCCACTGCCCCTGGCGATACAGGAACGGGTTTCCCATGTCGATCTCGTCGAGCGGGATGGTCGCGCCGTCAGGAATTGCTGATTCGACGAATTTCGGCGACCGCTCCCGCTTGTCTACGACCCGGCGCGCACGGTTGTACACGTGCGCTCCACGGATCAGCATGTCGATCGGGACGATCTGCTCGACCTTCGACCGGACCGGACCGACGACGCTCTTCTGGAGATTCTTCTGAACTGCACCGATTACGTTCATTTCGCCTACCTCGTCGTAGCTCGTGAGTGTCCGGGACTACATCTGGAATTCGGGAAGCTTGACGGCCATGCCGTCCAACGCTGCGCAGACCTTGATCTGGCAGGAGAGCCGCGAGGTCGTTTCGCGCTCGGGGGTCATGTCCAGCATCTGGACTTCTTCGTCGCTCTGCTCACCGGTCTTGTCGAACCACTGGTCCTCGAGAATGACGTGGCACGTCCCGCACGCGGCCTCGCCGCCGCAGTCGCCGTCGATGCCCGCAATTCCGTTGTTGGTTGCGATCTGCATGAGCGACTGACCCTCGACGATGTCGGCTTCGTGCTTTTCGCCGTCGTACGAGATGAAGGTGACGGTTCCCATTTCCCTGCCTTCGGTAGCCGAGGCAAAGGGGGGTCCCTGTCAGCCATATTGCCTCGTTGAACATGGCCGGACGCTCTGCGTTGTACTAGAGCTTTACAAAGCCTGACATATGTCGAATGGTTTGACAACTATGGCCCACGTGTCCAACGGGCCGAGTTGGGCGGGTTCGGCCGCGAGTACAGCGTGCTCTCGGGACCTTCGAGACCATGGGCAATTGATCGCACTCAACCCAGTCGAATATCCAAAAGATGTTTGTGCCAACGACAAACGACCTCCCGCGCGAGATGCGCGGGAGGTCGTTCCGGGTGTTCACGGTCCGCCGTGGTGTGTGGCGGGCATTACCTCGATCTTCGTCGAATTCGGAGGCCGAATGGCGCGACCTTAGGCCGTCGCCTCGGTCGCCGGCTCCTTCCGGGTGAGCTTGACCATCATCTTCGTGTATCCCTTCACGAAGTTGGACTGCGCGTATTCCGGCTTCCCCACGACCTCGATGTCCTCGAAGCGCGCGAGCAGCTCCTCCCACAGGATCTTCAGCTGCAACTCCGCGAGGCGGCTACCCATGCAGCGGTGGATGCCGATGCCGAACGAGATGTGGTGGCGGGCATTGGGGCGGCCGATGATGAAGTCGTCTGGATTCTGGAACTTGCGCTCGTCCCGGTTGCCCGACACGTACCACATGACGACCTTGTCGCCCTTCTTGATCTTCTGCCCGTTGATCACGGTGTCTTCCTTGGCGACGCGGCGCATGTACGCCAGCGGCGTCTGCCAGCGGATGATCTCGTTGACCATCTTGGGAATGAGTGAGTGGTCTGCCTTGAGCTTGGCGAACTCCTCCGGGAACTGGTTCAGGGCCAGCACACCGCCACTCATCGAATTACGCGTGGTGTCGTTGCCGCCCACGATGAGCAGGATGAGGTTGCCGAGGAACTCCATCGGGCGATGGATCAGGTCCTTCGTGTCCTCAGATTTCTGCATAAGGGTGATCAGGTCGAACCCAGGCGCCTCGCCCGCCGCCAAACGCGCGGCCTTGTCGTGCCAGAGGGCGCTGAAGCTCTTTGCCATGTCTGCGATGCCCGTGAACATCTCGTCGGCGTCGTTCGTGCCGCCCGCCGCCGAGGCGCTACCGCCGGCCAGGTCGGACCAGTACACCAACTTGCGGCGCTGCTCGTAAGGGAAGTCGAGCAGGGTTGCGAGCATGCGTGAGGTCAGCTCGACGGAGACGTTGTCCACCCAGTCGAACGGCTCGTCGACGGGAAGATTGTCGAGCACCTCTGCCACGCGTGAGCGGATGAGGGACTCCATCTCCTGGAGGTTCTGCGGGGCGACCACGCCCTGCACGGCTCCGCGCTGCTCCTCATGCCGCGGCGGGTCCATGGCGATGAACATTTCGACGCTCAGGCCCTCGGGCGGTTCACCGATCACGATCTGCGGCTCGGCGGAGAACACGTCGTGGCCGCGGTCGACCTCGACGATGTCCGCGTAGCGAGTGATCGACCAGAACGGGCCGAACGGGCTGTTCGCCTGGTAGTGCACCGGGGCCTCGTCACGCAGGCGCTTGAAGTACGACTGCCAACGTCCCTGCCGGAACATGAACGGGTTGCTGACGTCGATCTTGTCCAGCGGCACGTCGGCGGCATCCGGAATCGGCCGTTCGACGAAGACTGGGGTCGGGTCGCCGAACACCATCTTCTTCACCTTCTGGAACAGGTGGACGCCCTGAATCTGGCGCTCGATCGGGATGGTTGCCTGCGCCTTCGCCTGAGCCTTGTTGAGGACTTGATCGAGGACGTTCATGGGTTTCGCCTGCCTTGTGGTGATCTGAGTTCCTGGTTCAAACTAGGAACTGAGTAGTTCCTAGAACAGTAAGCGAGGTCACAAGATGTGTCAAGATTGTCGAGTGAACGATCCTGTCGCTGTTGTCCGCCCGTTCAAGGGCGTGAGCGCGGCGGACCGGGTGCGCCAGCGTCGGGATGCCCTGCTGGACGCAGGCCTCAGCGCGCTCGCGGAGGGAACTCGAAGTTCGGTCACGATCGACGACGTCATTGCCCGCGCGGGCGTATCAAAACGCTATTTCTACGAGCACTTCCGCACGCGGAACGACCTATTCGTCGCCCTTGGCGAACGGCTTGTCGAGCAGGTCACTGCAGCTGCCGCGACGACCTTGGCGTCCTCGACCCCCGACTTGCTCAGCCGGGTACAAGAAGCGGTTGGAAGCGTTGTGTCCGTTCTGATCTCAGATCCACGCAATGCGCGACTCTTCCTGGACATGATGGGCGGCGACCAGCTCACGGTCGGCCGGGCAGAGCACTCGATTGCCACGATGCTCATCGACGCCATCGTTCCGACCATGGAGGTCTCGGAAAAAGAGCGCACTCGCCTCGACATGGCCGCCCTGATCGTCATCGTTGGGGGCGCGCAGGCCGTGAGCGATTGGCTGGACGGACGAGTCGCATTGTCGCGAGACGAGCTACTCGACGAGATCGTTCGTTTGGTGGCCGCGGCGATCCGGACCGTTCGCCCCGACCTCTGACGAATGTTCACGTCGCGCCAGGCGTGCGATCGGATACCCGATGAGGATGCCGACCGAACCCCAGACGATGCCACCTAGTTCCACATTCCCGACGGTCAGAGTCAGGTTGCCGATTCCGGCCACGACGGCTGCGGCAGCCACTGTCAGGTTCACGGGATCCCCGAGGTCGACGCGGGCATCCATCCAGATCCGCACGCCGAGAAGTCCGATGAGCCCGTACAACAGGAGCGTCGCTCCCCCGATCACGCCGTCGGGGATGGTGAACACCAAGGCGCCGAACTTCGGCGAGAACGACAACGCAATCGCAGTTGCCGCCGCGACCCAGTAGGCGGCGGTTGAGTAGACCTTCGTCGCCGCCATGACCCCGATGTTCTCGGCGTATGTCGTGGTTCCGGAGCCGCCTCCGAACCCCGCGAGAGTGGTGGCGATTCCGTCTGCGACGAGCGCGGTACCGGCGAGGCTGTCGAGCGACTTTCCGGTGATCGTTGCCACGGCCTTCACATGCCCCACGTTCTCCGCCACCAGCACGACGACCACCGGAAGCGCGAGCAAGATCGTCGGCAGATGGAATGCCGGCGCGCGGAATTCCGGTAGTCCGATCCAATCTGCGCTGTGCATCGCGGCAAGACGTTCGTGCGACAGTCCGCCGGTGACGGCGGCGAAGACCCACCCCACCACAGACCCGACCAGGATGCTGAGACGACCGAGCAATCCGCGGGAAAGCACCGTCACCAGCAGAATTGCCCCGAGGGTGATCGCTGCGATAAGCGGCTGCTTCTCGAATGAGCCAGTTGCCGCGGGCGCGAGGTTGAGGCCGATCAGCGCCACGATCGCGCCGGTGACAATCGGCGGCATCGTCGCGTCGAGAACGCGCGGACCTGCCGCCCGAACCGCGAACCCGATCGCGACCAGCACAATCCCGACTGCGGCGACAGCTCCGAGTTGGGCCGCGGGTCCGGCGGCAGACGACGCGGTGAGCGGGGCGATGAAGGCGAACGACGATCCGAGGTAACTGGGCACCCGGCCGTGGGTGATGAGCAGGAACAGTGCGGTGCCGATACCCGAGAAGAACAGGGTCGTGGTCACCGGAAAGTGCGTGATGGTCGGGACAAGCAAGGTCGCGCCGAACATCGCGATCACATGCTGCATGCCGATTCCCACGGTCCGCGGCCAACTCAGCCGCTGGTCCGGCGCCACGAATGAACCCGTTGGAATCGACTTTCCGTCTCCGGCGATGCTCCAGCGCGGAATTCGCACGATCACACAACGAACAGTATCGAGCGAACTGCTCCGAGCTATCACGGATGGAGATTCAGTGAACGCCACGATGGGTGGAGTGCGCGCGCGAACAAGGCTTTTCGTAGAGGGAACAGCAAGCTCGGAGGCCACGATGAAACCGCGACGGCTAGCAAAATCGAGCGCACTCATACAGGCCGAGCGGGACGCTTTCGCGAGCCAATTCTGGTTCTTGCCGGCCAATGACCCGCGCGTTCAGCGGCGCATCGCGGAGCACGATCGCCAGGAGTTGGACGTCGGCGGTGACGAACCAGGTGGCGCGGCTACCTAGTCGAGAATCGCCCGTTCCGCGCCGATCGTCGTGTCCTCGCCGTGGCCGGTGTGCACGACCGTCTCCGGTGGAAGGGCGAATAGCACAGATCGGATCGAAGCCTCGATCGTCGGGCGGTCGCTGAACGATCGACCCGTCGCACCTGGCCCGCCGTGAAACAGGGTGTCGCCGGTGAAGACGGCTCCGAGTTCTGGCGCATACAGGCACACCGCGCCAGGTGCATGACCTGGCGTGTGCAGCACCGTCAGCGAGGTACCGCCTACCTGGATCGTCTGCCCGTCGGATAGGTCTGCATCCCAACCGATTTCGGTGCCGTGGGTCAACTCCCACAGCGGCCGGTCCGCGGGGTGCAGCAGGATCGGGGCCGCCGTCTGCTCACGCAATGCAGGTGCGACACGGACATGGTCGTCGTGAGCATGTGTGCAGACGATCGCCTTGACCACCCGATCACCGACCGCGGCCAGGATGGCGTCAACCGAGTGCGGCGCGTCGATGACGATGCACTCCTCGTCGTCGCCGACTATCCACACGTTGTTGTCGACGTCGAACGTCTGACCGTCGAGACTGAACGTTCCGGAGGTGACGGCATGGTCGATACGCGCGGTCACTCGAACACGACCACCGAGCGCAGGACGTTGCCGTGATGCATTCGTTCGAACGCGGCCTCGACGTCGCCGATCGCGATCTCCTCGGTGACGAACGCGTCGAGGTCGAGGCGGCCCTGTCGATAGAGTTCGACGAGCATCGGAAAGTCGCGGCTCGGCAAGCAATCGCCATACCAGCTCGACTTCAGGGTGCCGCCGCGGCTGAACAGGTCGATGAGCGGCAGGTCCGGGACCTTCATGTCTGGTCTCGGAACCCCCACGAGCACTGCCGTGCCGGCGAGGTCGCGCGCATAGAACGCCTGCTTCCAGGTCTCCGGCCGCCCGACAGCTTCGATGACGACGTCCGCACCCTCTGCACCGGCGTACGTCTGCGCGCATATCTCGCGGATGGCGTCGACCGGATCGGTCGTGCTCGAGTCGACGGTGTGCGTGGCGCCCAGTTTCTTGGCGGCCTCCAGCTTTGCGGCGTCGATGTCGACCGCGATGATCGGGCTCGCGCCCGCCAAGGCTGCACCCGCCACGGCGGCGACTCCGACTCCCCCACATCCGATGAC
The DNA here is from genome assembly GCF_000380645.1 of Smaragdicoccus niigatensis DSM 44881 = NBRC 103563. Classification (GTDB taxonomy): domain Bacteria; phylum Actinomycetota; class Actinomycetes; order Mycobacteriales; family Mycobacteriaceae; genus Smaragdicoccus; species Smaragdicoccus niigatensis. The sequence continues at coordinate 342,274 of NZ_AQXZ01000018.1, read as the reverse complement.
CGCAACTGATTTGCCGCGGGTCGCGCCGCCGGTGTTCATCGCTGCGCCGAGCCCAGCCATGACACCGCATCCGAGCAGCCCGACCGCGGCGGGCCGGGCCTCTGGATCGACTTTCGTGCACTGGCCAGCGGCCACCAGGGTCTTCTCCGCAAACGCACCGATCCCGAGCGCAGGCGAGAGCTCTGTTCCGTCTTCGAGGGTCATCTTCTGGGCGGCGTTGAACGTCGAGAAGCAGTACTGGGGCTGACCGCGACGACAGGCCCGACAGTTCCCGCAAACGGCGCGCCAGTTCAGGACCACGAAGTCGCCCGGCGCGACGCCTGTGACGTCGTCACCCACGCTCTCGACAACTCCGGCGGCCTCATGACCCAGCAGGAACGGAAAATCGTCGTTGATGCCACCCTCGCGGTAATGCAGGTCGGTGTGGCAAACACCGCAGGCCTGCACTTTCACCAGCGCTTCGCCGGGTCCAGGGTCGGGCACGTTGATCGTGACAAGTTCTACGGGCGCGTCCTTGGTGCGTGCGATGACGGCCTTTACCTGCTGCACGGTTTCTCCTCGCTCGTGGATGAGTCCCGTTGTCGAGTCTGGCATCTCGCGTGGCGTCCGTCACGTCGCCTACCGGCACACCGATTTCCGATACGTTCGGAGGTGATGACTGATCACGACGATTTGTTGATCGCGGATGACGAACCGCTGCGACGCCCGCACAAGCACCGAGTGGTGGCGTGGGTGATGTTCGGACTCATGTTCGTCGGACCGCTCGTGACGCTCGTCAGCGTCCTTCAACTCGCACCCTTGCTGCTGGTGACGGTCAGCCTTCTCGGTGCCGCGACGATCATCTATTTCGCGCCTCGACGGTCAAGCGAACGCCCTTCCGACGAATAGCGCTGCCCGACCCCACCCAATCGGGCGGAGTCGGGCAGCGTCAATCGACTCGTCTAGCCGACGACAATCACCTCACCGCGTGCGGTGCCGTCAGTTGCCAATTCGGTCAGGCGAGACTCGTACCGGCTCCGCGCCTTGCGGACAGCGACCAGGTTGATTGCCGCCGCTGCTCCCGCGATCGCGGCGATCGCCACGAGCGAGATCACGAGCCCGGGAGCGCCGTTGAAGGCGGAGATCATGCCGTCCCGCACAACGCTCATCGGGGTCACGTAGTGCAACCACCGAAGCGGTGCCGGCAACGTTTCGACCATCCACACGCCGCCGAAGGCAAACAGCTGAAGCATTCCCCAGGAGAGCGCGGTGAGCGCGCCGCCTGCGTAGCCAAACAGCGTGAACAGCACTGATGTCAGCGCAACGTTCATCAGGGTTGCGACCGTCGTGACGGCCACCACGGCGAGGTAGCTGTGCGGGTTCGGGTGCGGAGTCAGGCTCAGCCAGATGGCACTTCCGATGACGCCCACCGACACGAGGCTGATCAGCGAGACCGCCCGCGCACGCTGCAGGACTTGCCGTACCGTCAGCGGCTCGTGGTTGCCGGTGAGGTAGCGGCGTGCCCGGAAGGACATGAACACCACGATGACGGCGAGCAGGGACGCCAGTTCGAGCATCAGGGGTTCGGCACCAGGTCCGGCGAACTGCGCTCGCGCAATGAACTTCGCATCTCCCTTGACCGGTGTGGCCAGAAGCTTCGCCAGGCTGTCGCGCGTCTGCTTGTCGCTGAGATCGGGAACCTGCTTGGCCCCGTCTCCCAGACCGGTGGCGAGCTGGGTCGCGCCATCGTCGGCCAGCGCCATTCCGTCGGTGAGCTTGTTGACTCCGCCGCGGTATTCCTTGTTCGGGTCCAGCAGCTGGTTGGCGATCTCGCGGCTGCCAGCCTGAAGACGCTGTAGGCCATCGAGAAGATCCACGAGTTCCTTGACTCCCGGCGGCTGGATCGGCATTGCCTTGAGCTGCTGCACGAGGGCGATCATCGGCGGGCTGTTGGCCCAGCCCACCAGCTGCTCGATACCGTCCGCCACCTGACGTGCGCCGTCACCGAGCTGATCGGTTCCGGCCTGCAACTGTCTCATTCCGTCGGCCAGTTGGTGCGTGCCATCCGCGAGCTGACCGGAACCGTCGGCCGCTCGCTTCAAGCCCGAACCGAGCTTGTCAACGCCGTCGACCATCTTGCCGACAGCACTGCTCGACACCCCCTCGAGAACGGCGGCGTTGATGCGACTCATCGCCACGTCACCGATCTGCGAAGCCTTGATCGTGTTGTTGTCGTTGTAGACCACGGTGATGAGCGCGGGGGCGGCCGTCGACTTACCGATCAGGCCCAGGGTCGTGCTGAATTCCTTGGGAATCTTGATCACGAAGTAGTAGTGACCGCTGGCCAGTCCCGCCATGGCGGTGCGCTCATCGGTCGCCTCGAACCCGAGCGCTTGCGAGTCGACGAGGTTCTTGGTGACCTCGGCGCCGGCGCTGACCCGATCATCGCCCGAGCCGAACGGCTGGTCTTGGTTCACGATCGCGACCGGCATCTGGTTCACCAGCTTGGTCGGGTCCCACATCACCCACATGTAGACCGCGGAGAACGCGAGTGGGGCGGTGACCAGAACCGCGAGGATCAATCGGAAGATTCGCGACCGTTGGACGCGACTGGGCTCGGTTTTCATGATCGAGCCCTCCGATCAAGCGTTTGCTCCGGCATGACGACGTTCCTTCCGTAGGTTGGTGGGGCGGGTCACAACCACCCTGTCGCCGTGATTTCTATTACGTAACTTACGGAATGTAAAGTTAGGGCGGCGCATTGCTGATCTTGAGAGCGCTGATTTTCAACAGCGGGCGGGCGGTCGCAGGGGCCATCAAATGCGACTTTGAGGTCGAAAGATGTTCGTGTGCAATAGAGTTCAAAAGTAGTAGACAAGCCAACCGATCGATGACATATCCCACACGACAAACTTGGGCGAAAGTTACGGTCTAGATGGTTCCGGAGCGGGCGTTTCCGCCCCACTGCGAACGGTTGGTCAGACGGCCAGGCATGATCGAGGTGCCAGACTCGTTGATCTATACGGTCCGTAACAACGGTTGAGGCCGAGAAGCCCTCACTTTGCGCGCTGGACAGGCAGTTTCGACTCAGGTACCTAAATTGCCAACCCAGTCAACGTGTTTCGCAAGTTACTATCTGTAGCTACGAGCATCCGGCTTTACCTAGGGAGAATGCGTGACTACGGCCCAGTCGGACGCTCCGCGTCGTAAGCGCCTCACCGCGTATCAGCGCGAGCAGCAGATCCTCGACGTTGCCGAGAACCTGTTCGCCGAGCGTGGTCTGGAGGGCGTCACGCTCGAGGACATCGCCAAGGCTGCGGGAGTCACCCGCCCGATCATCTACCAGTACCACGGCTCTCGAGAGGGAGTGTTCCTCGCGTGTGCCCGCCGCGCTCGTACCGAACTCGATGAAGCGGTGCGCATTTCGTTGCAGAAGGCCGGGCCGGAGCTGACTGAACGCATCGAGGCCGGCGGCAGTCCATACTTCGATCTCATCAAGCGCAGTCCGCAGCGCTGGGCACTTGTCTTCTCCGCGTCGGCGGGTCTCAACGCCGAAGTCGCCACAGAACTGGCGCTGCTGAAAACCCGAACGACCGACCGTATCGCTACGGCTGTCCGAGAAACCGCACCCGCGTTGGGAGTGGAGCAGGCGCACGCACTTGCCTATGCGATCTCGGGTATCTCAGAGCAGCTTGGCCGATGGTGGTTCCAAAACCCGCGAGTCCCCAGAAAGCGCGTTCTCGAGTACTACCGGACATTCGTCCTCGGGGCGGCCACGGCAGCGCTGGCGGCTTTCGCTCCCGAACCGGGTTAGGTCATCACGGGCGATCGTTGAATTCGCCAAGAACGAATATGTAGCTGCTGCGACGGAAATCAACAGTCGCAATGAATTAATACTCCCTCGCCCAGAGTTACCAAATTGTCAGGAAAAGGTCGATGTTGTTTCGACCAAATCCGGGCCGGAATCTGTTTGTCCCCAGTTATTTCCAAGAGTAGCGTCGAATTCGGGAGTCCTGCACGGGGGGCGAGCGATGGAAAAGTCGGCGCAAAGCAACGGTGAAGCAAAAAACGTCGGTGCAGCGCCGACAAAACCCGACATGAGTCGGCATGTTCTGCCGATTCCCGATCGCCAACACGTCGGTCTGACGACCTACGATGCCCGGGACCCGAATACCAAGTATCCGCCGATAACGACACTGCGTCCGCCGCCGGAGGCGCCAAATATTCTCGTCGTTCTCCTCGATGACGTTGGTTTCGGCGCGTCGTCCGCCTTCGGAGGCCCGTGCAATACCCCGGTGGCCGATCGGTTGGCGGCCGGCGGCGTGAAGCTGAATCGCTTTCACACGACGGCGCTGTGCTCACCAACCCGGCAGGCAATGCTCACTGGGCGCAATCACCATTCGGTGGGCATGGGCGGCGTCACAGAAATCGCGACCTCCGCGCCCGGCAACTGCAGCGTCCGCCCCAAGAACAAGGCACCCATCGCCGAAACGCTGAAACTCAACGGGTATTCGACAGCCCAGTTCGGTAAGTGCCATGAGGTGCCGGTGTGGGAGGTATCGCCGGTCGGACCGTTCAATCAGTGGCCTACTGGATCGGGTTTCGAGTACTTCTATGGCTTTATCGGAGGTGAGGCGAACCAGTACTACCCAGGGCTTTTCGAGGGCACCGCACCGGTCGAACCACACAAGTCGCCGGAGGAGGGTTACACGCTCACCGAGGACCTTGCCGAGCACGCGATCACGTGGGTCCGTCAGCAGAAGGCACTCGCCCCAGACAAGCCGTTCTTCATGTACTTCGCGCCTGGCGCAACGCATGCACCGCACCACGTGCCCAAGGAATGGTCGGACAAGTATCGCGGAAAGTTCGGCGACGGTTGGGATGCGCAACGGGAGCAGATCTTTGCGCGTCAGAAGGAACTCGGTGTCATCCCCGCAGACGCCGAGTTGACAAAACGCCACGCCGAGATTCCCGCCTGGGACGACATGCCGGCCGATCTCAAGCCGGTGCTGGCGCGTCAGATGGAGATCTACGCCGGGTTCCTGGAACAGGTAGATCACGAGGTTGGACGCATAGTCGACTCCATCGCCGATCTCGGCGTGCTCGAGAACACCCTGATTATCTACATCATCGGCGACAACGGCGCCTCGGCGGAGGGCACTCCCAACGGTTGCTTCAACGAAATGGTCACGCTCAACGGCATGAGCGGCATCGAATCCACCGAGTTCCTACTGTCCAAGATCGACGATTTCGGCACCCCGAATGCCTACAACCACTACGCCGTGGGGTGGGCACACGCCATGTGCACGCCGTACCAGTGGACCAAGCAGGTCGCCTCGCACTGGGGCGGCACGCGCAACGGCACCATCGTGCACTGGCCGAAGGGTTTCACCGATCGCGGGGTGACGCGCAATCACTTCCACCACGTGATCGACGTCGCACCCACACTGCTGGAGGCTGCCGGACTGCCCGCGCCGTTGTTCGTCAACGGTATCCAGCAGGCGCCGATCGAGGGATTCAGCATGCTCGCCATGCTCCGCGACGGCAGCGCCCCCGAAAACCATCAAGTGCAGTACTTCGAGATCATGGGCAACCGCGGTGTGTATCACCAAGGCTGGACCGCTGTGACAAAACACCGCACACCGTGGTTGTTCGACGCCCATCCCTTCGCCGAGGACATCTGGGAGCTCTATGCCCCAGACGACTGGACTCAGTCCCGCAACCTCGCCAAGGAAAACCCGGAGAAGCTGGCGGAGCTCCAGCGGTTGTGGCTGATTGAGGCAGTGAAGTACAACGTGGTGCCTCTCGATGACCGATCGGTAGAACGCTTCGACGCCGGCTTGGCTGGTCGGCCCAGCCTGATCCAGGGTCATTCGCAGTTACTGTTCGCTGGCATGCGGGTCAGCGAGAACTGCGTCGTGAATGTGAAGAACAAGTCGCACTCGTTGACAGCCAGTGTGGTTGTGCCGGAAACCGGCGCCAGCGGGGTGCTTATCACCCAGGGTGGTAGCACTGGGGGCTGGACGTTCTACGTGCACGACAACCGAGCCAAGTACTGTTACAACTTCTTTGGCATCGAGCACTACTTCATCACCGCCGACAAGCCACTCACACCCGGCGCGCATCAGGTCCGCATGGAGTTCACCTACGACGGCGGCGGATTAGCCAAAGGCGGTGACGTGACCCTCTACTACGATGGCCAGGCAGTCGGCTCCGGCCGCGTCGAACAGACCCAACCTTTGGTCTACTCGTGCGACGAGGCTTGCGATGTCGGAGCCGACACCGGATCGCCTTGCTCGCCCGACTACGGCCCGACCGGTCAGCAATTCACCGGCGAGATTGCGTGGGTGCAGATCGATGTTGGGCAAGCCGACAACGACCATCTGATCGGGCCGGAGGAGCGATTCAACATCGCAATGGCGCACCAGTGACGACTGTCGCTACTCGTCGGGTTCCCGGCGTTCAGCTCTCCATCTCCGAGGATGACGCGGCCAACGAAGTCGACCCCGCCGTCGATCGATTAGAGCCGCGCCGCTGTTCCCTTACAGCGCCGTCCAGCTCACCGATCTGACTGCGGGGTCGGCACTCAGCGTGCGGTCAGCGGCTTCCATCACCGTGTCGTCACGAGCAGTTGCCGACAGCTCTATGCGGAGCGCAATCTCATTCGAGTTCGTCGTCACCATTGCTCGCACCGCCTTGAGTTGGAAGTGCGAGTGTGTCAGCGCCGGACTCAGCAAACTCCTCACGTGCCCCTCGGCATCGGATCCGCACACGACGTCGAACTGGTAATCCGCAGGCGGCATCTCGCGGGAGAACTTGGAACGGGAGCGGTCCATTCGCCCAGCCAGCGGGGACAGAAATAGGTTCCCGAGCACGATGACCGCGGCACCGGTGATCGCCTCACGCCACATCCACGCCCCGGCGAACGCTCCCACCGACGCCGTGGCCCACATGGTTGCCGCGGTGTTCAGCCCCGTCACCGCCGAACCCTGCCGCATGATCACGCCGGCGCCGAGAAACCCGACGCCGGAGACGATCGACGCCGGAATCTTCGAGGTGTCGTGCTGTCCTGAGTGAAATGTGTAGGCGCTGAGAATGAGAAACAGCGCGGCGCCCATGCAGATCAACGCCATCGTCTGCAGCCCCGCTGCCCGTGCCCGCCACTGTCGTTCGATGCCGATGATGATCCCCAACACCGTGGCCAGCCCGACGCGGATCAACAAGTCCAAGCCGGGCATGGTCATGACAGAGATGTTCTCTCGGCGACGTTGTCTCGGCAGCACGACACGCATGGCAGAACCGAAAGTGGCCAGGACTAAGGCGTCATCACATTCAGTCGATTCGAGCCCGAATCTCCTCGAATACCCCTGCGCGGGCGAGGATCAGACCACTGACAACGAGCACCCAGACCGGAAATGCCATGGCGGCCCACATATTCAAGTCGCTGACAACCAGCAGAGTCAGCGCGGCCAGATAACTCAGGGCGACCAGCCAACGTGGCATCAGGCCGGTCTTGAGCCAGATCGCGGCCAGCGACATCATGAACACCGCTGCCATCCGAAGCGCATAGGTCTTGCTGGTCGACAGCACGAACATCTTGCCGAACTCGATGACATCTCGGTGCGCTGCAGGATCGGTCATGGCCTTATTGCTGGCGACCAGGGCGGCGAGGGCCGCGGTCGCGACAAACATCATCGCCAAGAACAGGAACCCGCTACCGAGGAACACCGAGGCAAAGAAGCGGTCCTCGTAGCGGCCGAGCCCGTCGCGCACGACCGCGATGAACCACAGAAAGCTGATGCCCGCAAACGGCATCAGGATGGTCGCGGTCGTGATGCCGCCGCTTCCCTGGTCGAGCCACGTCGTCGAATCGTCAATACCCTCAGGCATTCTGGTTCGAATCAAGATGATCGTGGCACCGAACAGGAGCGCGAACGCCACGCCCGCGAGCGCTGCCGCTCGCGGAGTCTTCAATTGGCGTAGGGAACCTTGGTCTGTGGGAGACCCGCCCGAGAATGCCGACACCTGTCGATCTTCGCAAGTCCCCGCTCGGCGAACAGGGATTTCACCGGGTCGGCCTAATTACTCCCCGTGGTCCAGCTCACCGATCTGACCGCGGGGTCAACGCTCAGCGTGCGGATGGCGTCTTCCATCACCGCGTCGTCACGGGCAGCCGCTGACAGTTCAATCCGGAGCGCAATTTCATTCGGGTTCGTGGTCGCCGTTGCGCGCATCGAACTGAGTTGGAAGTTCGATCGCGTCAGTGCGGGAGTGAGCAACGTCCTCACGTTTGGTTCGGCATCCGATGTGCACACCACTTCGAACACGTAATCCGCGGGCGGTATCTCGCGCCCCGCCCTCGTTCGGGCGCGGTCCATCCGCGTGGCCAGCGGGTGCAGGAACGTATTGCCGACAACGATGATCGCGGCGCCGGTGATGGCCTCACGCCACATCCACGCCCCGGCGAGTGCGCCCACCGCGGCGGTCGCCCACAGCGTTGCCGCCGTGTTCAGTCCGGTTACCGAGAAACCCTGCTTCATGATGACGCCGGCGCCGAGAAAGCCGACACCGGTGACGATCTGCGCGGCCACCTGTGTGGGGTTCGGTTCCGGGCGAAATGTGTAGGCGCCGAGAATCAGAAACAGTGCGGCGCCCATGCAGACCAATGCCATCGTCTGCAGTCCCGCGACCCGTGCCCGCCACTGTCGTTCGATGCCGATGATGATCCCGAGGACAGTCGCCAACCCGACGCGGATCAACAGCTCCAAGCCGGGCATGGTCATGTCAGAGATGTTCTCTCGGCCACGTTGGCGGGGCAGCGCGACACGCGTACCGCGGCCAAAATGGCTACTCGGTGCCGGTCTTACCGCTTCTGTGCAGTCAGCACGGTGCGGGTGATGACACCGCCGGCGACGAGCCCAGCCGCCACCGGAACCCAGCCACGGGATGGCTTCCGGCGAGGAGCTGCTGGTACCTGGTCGAGAAGACTGCCCTGACCCAACTTGTCCGCGGCCTCCAAGAGCATGTCCGGGAGATCGAGGGCCAAGCCGAGGAAATCGATGCGCTCCTCCTTCCACATCGACCGCACGCTCGACGGCGACGGCAACAGCGCGTTGCGGAGTTCGGGCAAGACGGGGCGCAGCAAAGCGGCCAATTCCAGTTCGGGCCGCACGATCCGGACCGTCGACTCCAGCGTCACCATCGCGCGGCACAGCAGCATCAGGTCACGGGGAAAAACGATCCCGTACGAGGCGCCGAGCGCGAGGTCGCGCAAGAGAAGCTGAGCGGCCGTCATGCCACTGTCGCCGCGGTACCACTCCTCGACGATTTCGGCGACGCCGTCCCGGAATCCCCTTGGATCGGCCCCCGGGCGCAGCGTGCACACCCGCAGCAGCTGTGTCCCGACGGCGTTGAAGTCGCCGCTGACGAGTGCCAGCAGCATGAGTCCCATACGACGGCGCTGCCGGTAGTCGAGTCGACCGAACATTCCGAAATCGAGTAGGCACAACCGGTCTCCGGGCAGAAACAGGATGTTGCCGGGATGCGGGTCAGCGTGAAACACGCCGTCGGTGAAGAACTGCCGGATCATCCACCTCGCGCCCGCGTTCAGCACCTCATCCGGGTTGATGCCAGCGCGGGCCAGGTCGGCTTCGGGAGCCGGTTCCAGGCCGTCGATGAAGTCAGTGACGAGCACACGTGCGGTACTCAGCGTGCGGTGCACGGCGGGCACGACGACGTGGTGGTCAGACCCGGCATTGCGCCGAATCTCTTCAGAGACTGCGGCCTCCCGCCGGAAGTCGAGTTCGCGCGTGGTGTAGGTGGCGAGCTCGTCGACTGCGTCCGTCGGTACGAAGCCGATGGAACGCGAAACATGTGCATCGAACTTGCGGGCCACCCACCGCAGTAAGGCCAGGTCCCGGGCGACCAAGTCCGCTACCTCCGGGCGCTGCACCTTGACGGCAACCACGCGGCCGTCAAACAGTGTCGCGCGGTGCACCTGGGAAAGCGACGCCGAGGCGAACGGTTCGTGTTCGAAGTCGGCGAACAGCGTGCTCAGGGGCTTCCCGAGTTCGGTTTCGACGATCTTCTCCGCGACGGTGCCGTCGAAGGGCTGAACATGAGCGTGCAACCTCATGAGCGCGTGCGCGTACGGCAGCGGTAGGTAGTCGGGCCGCAACGCCAGCATCTGCCCCAGCTTGACGAACGTCGGTCCGAGTTGTTCCAGCAGCACCCCGAAGCGCTCCGCAACGGGTGTTCGAGTGTCCGATGAGCTTCGCACTGGGTGAATCCGGCGGCGCAGTGCAGGCGGCATTGCAGCGAACCGCATTCGCGCACGCGGAGAGCGTCTTTGAGCCAATCGGCTTCGTTGGACCACAGGATCCGGGAGATCTGTGCCGCGCGTGACACGCGAGCTCCGTAGCCGACGCGGGGCGTCACCGAGTACCGCGCTCATGCTGCGACGGGATCGGCTCCGCCGCGGGTGTGGGAATGGTCCGCATGTATTCCCGCCCTCTCTTGGGCGATGAGTTCGTGTTACCAATCTCGCCCGTCGAGCCAGCGGTTACTAGGGGCCAAAGCCTCTCCGGCTCCGGACCGTTCGTCGCTTCCACAGCGCTACTGTCACCGTCGGCGTGCCGTTTCGAGTAGTTCGGCAACCGTCGTCAACTTCACTCTCGGCCGCTGCGCGGCGCGACCGAGTTCGCGTTCGTGCTGATCGATCGCACGCCAGCCAGCACGGTCGACGATTTGTGGCTGTCGGCTGTCCAGGAGCGTGCGCAATCCGGCACGGTCGCGCGGCGGAGCCTGCAGGACGCCGGAAGCGAAATCAGCGAGCAGTGCCTCGACCGTCTCTTTCGCGTCGATTCGGTTGGACCCGATGACTCCGCGCGGTCCCCGCTTGATCCAGCCGGTCACGTAGGCACCCGGAACGGTCTCGACGCGACCGTTGGCATTGGGCACAAGGCCCCGGCTGTCGTCGAACGGCAGCCCCTTGATGGGCTCACCTCGGTACCCGACCGACCGCAAGACCAGGGACGCCGAGAGGGTCTCGGTCTCGCCGGTCGGGCGAGCCACGCCCTCAATCAGTTCGTTGTGGGCTATTTCCAGGGCTGCAACGTGGTCGCCGCCGGTCAACGCAACGGGCGAGGCCAAGTATCGGAACACGATGCGCTTGCGATCCGCACCCGCCGACTTGGCCGCGTACTCGCGTGCGAGTTGGACTTTGAGCGGCTCGTCCCGGCCGGGACGTTCGAGTTGCCCGGGGTCGATGATGACATCGACGCCGGGCAAGTAGCTCAACGCGAGGAACTCCGGCGTCGAGTACGCAGCCTGCTCCGGGCCACGTCGGCCGAGGACGACCACCTCGCGTATCTTGCTGTCGCGCAATGCCTTCAACGCATGGTCGGCAATGTCGGTGCGCGCCAGTTCATCCGGATCGAGGGTCAGGATGCGAGCGACGTCGAGAGCGACATTGCCGTTTCCGATGATGACTGCACGCTCGCCGGAAAAGTCAAAGGTGCGGTCCACGTAGTCCGGGTGACCGTTGTACCAGGCGACGAATTCCGTCGCGGAGTGGCTGCCCGGCAGGTCCTCCCCCGGAATGCCGAGGTGCCGGTCGGTGCTGGCGCCCACGGCGTAGATGACCGCATGGCAGTGGCCGAGCAGTTCCTCGTGCGAAACATGCTGGCCGACCTCCACATTCAGATGGAGTTCGACGTGATTCAACACGGACTCGAACACGTCCGCTACGCCCTTGGTAGACGGATGGTCTGGCGCGACCCCGGCGCGGATCAGGCCCAACGGGGTGGGCAGGCGATCGAGCATCTCGATTTCCACGTCCGCCCGGGAACGCAATTCCTGAGCGGCGTAGCAGCCTGCTGGCCCAGCGCCCACGATTGCCACTCGCAGCGTGCCCAGTTCGCGCGACAGCCGAGCGGGCGGCTTGATGTGCTTCATCTCGATCTCGAGGGGGTGCCGCTGGAAATAGTCGGCGTTGATGTCGAGGTAGCGCTCGTTGGGAACCGTCAGTTCGTACTCGGGGAAGATTGCGTCGACCGGGCAGGCGTCCACGCAGGCACCGCAATCGATACAGGTCTCGGGATCGATGTAGAGCATCTCGGTCGTCGCGAATTCGGGGTCATCCGGGGTGGGCCGAATGCAATCGACCGGGCACTCGCCGACACAACTCGCGTCGTTGCAGCAACTCTGAGTGATGACGTAGGCCATGCTCGTGCCCCTTCGCACCGTCGCGAATCTCCAAGATTCTTCTAGTGTGCACCAATTGACCGCACCTGCCACCAAACCGTAATCTTGTGGCGTATGCCACAGGCATGTGCCACCAATTGGTGGTCTCGGCGTCGCAGGAGCCGCTATGAACGTTCGTTTGGGAGCTCGTGTCCAGCACGTGGCTGCTGTGATGGCCGAGAAGTACCCAACGCGGAGGGTGCCGTTGGCTGCGCCACCCGCGGGGAGCGGGCTTCGTCCGGTCATGGGCGCCTACGGTCCACCGGGTGTCGGCTATAGCTTCAACGCGCTGGATGGCGCGATCGGATTCTTCCGGCATCGCTACGAGCAATACGGCGACGTCCAGTGGTTCGGGATGTTCGGGCAACGGGTCGTGGCAGTCAGTGGACCGGACGCCCTGCAAGCCGTTCTGATGGACCGCGACCACGTCTTCTCCGCCAAAGAAGGCTACGGATACTTCATCGGGCCGTTTTTCAAGGGCGGCATGCTGCTCCGCGACTCGGACGAGCACCTCTACCACCGGCGAATCATGCAGCAGGCCTTCACCCGACCACGTCTCGTCGGCTATCTCGGGCTGACGAACCCGGGCATTGCGCGCGCCCTCGACCGATGGACGCCGCGGCGGGACTTCCGCATCTACGACCGGGTGAAGCATCTGCTGCTCGATCTTGCCGCGGAAGTATTCATGGGCACCGAACTCGGCGCTCGGTCAGACCTGCTCGGGAAGGCATTTGAAGAAGCGGTCGAGGGAGGTCAGGCGATCATCCGCGCCAACGTGCCGGGTGGGACGTGGGCACGGGGTCTGCATGGTCGGCGAATACTCGCGAATTACTTCGAGCGCGAGATCCCGGCCAAACGGTCCAGTCCCGGCGACGACCTGTTCAGCACGTTGTGCCACATCACGAGCGAGGAAGGGCATGCGTTCACCGATCAAGACGTCATCGATCACATGATCTTCCTCATGATGGCGGCCCACGACACGACCTCGATCACGACGTCGATGCTTGCCTACTACCTCGCCGTCCACCCGGAATGGCAGGAGCGGCTCCGTGCGGAGTCGGTTGCGTTGGGCAAGGAGACGCTCGATTTCGATGATCTCGACCGCTTGCCGAGCCTCGACCTCGCATTCAAGGAGACTCTGCGAATCCATGCCCCGGTCGGGCAGTTTCTACGAAAGACGCTGAGGGACACGGAGATCTGCGGCCACTTCGTCCCCGCCGACACGCTCGTTATCGGCGTTCCCTATCAGTCCATGCGAATCGATGAGTGGTGGCCCGACCCGGACACCTTTGATCCCGGTCGCTTTGCACCGGATCGTCGTGAGGATCAGGTTCATCGAATGGCGTGGCTTCCGTTCGGCGGTGGCGCGCACAAGTGCATCGGACTGTATTTCGGCGGCATGCAGGTCAAGTCGATCATGCACCAGATGCTCCTGCGTTTCCGGTGGAGTGTCCGTGACGGCTACACGGTGCCGCTCGGCTGGGGAACGGGGCCCACGCCGTTGGACGGAGTTCCGATTCGCCTCGAAAGGCTGCCGCGATGAACATCAGAGTGGATCGAAACCGGTGCGAGGGACACGCAATGTGCGTTTCGTTGGTGCCGGAGATTTTCGATGTCGGCGACGACGGCAAGGTTCGATTACTGACCGAGACGGTCGAAGCCAGCCAGGTGGCTGATGCTCAGCTCGCGGTCGACAGTTGCCCGGTCCAAGCGCTGCGGCTGACCGACTAGGTGTGTTTGGGATGATGATCCAGTGACCAGAGCGCAGACGTGGGGCGGGCGCACGACATCCGAGAGACGGGCTGACCGCCGGTCCCGGCTGCTCGAAACGGCCACTGACATGTGGTGCGAAGGCGGCTGGGCAGCGGTCACGATGCGTGGAGTGTGTGCTCGCGCCGGCCTGAATGACCGGTACTTCTATGAAAATTTCGAAGACCGCGATGCGCTGCTCGCCGCGATCTGGGACGGCGTTCGCGACGAAACCGCAGCTGCGATCATCTCGGATGTCCAGCACACTCCCCCTGGTCAGCCGCTCGAAATGATCCGGCGCACCGTGGAAACGGCGGTGAATTCGTTCGCGGTCAATCCACGGCGGGCCGTGATTCTGTTCGGGGATCATGCCGGAAGTGAACTGCTCGAACACCGCCGTCATGAACTCATCATCACCATGACCGACATCGGCGTCGCGGCCGTTGGGCCGTACCTGCGTGCGGGTGTCGACATCAGCGAATTTCGGCGGTCGGTGATCATGACGATCGGCGGCTTCCAGGAACTCGTCATGGCCTGGCGGCGCGGTGCGGTCGATGCCAGTACGGAAGAGATCATCACGCAGGCCACCCGGTTCTTCACTCTCGTGGGCAAGAACTATCTCCAATGACTGAACGGGACTCGCGTCGCACCCAACTCATCGAGGCCGCTGCCCGGCTGGTTTCTCGCGGTGGCGTGGCGGCATTAAGTGCTCGAAACGTGGCCGCCGAGGCGGGGATGTCGACCAAGCCGGTCTATTCGGCGTTCGGGTCGATGGAGGCGTTGCTTCGGGCCGTGGTCACCGAAGGGTTTGACCGGCTGGAACAAAGAATCGTGATCGGACCGTCGGCGGATCCACTCGCGGATATCGCGACCCTGACAGCCGGCTATCTGGAGTTCGCCCGCACCGAACCAGCGCTCTACGCCGTCATGTTCGGAATTTCGTCGTTCGGGCAAGCGCCGGCGATCCCGCGCGCCGAGCTCGTCCCGGATCGACAGCGAACGTTCGACCGGATCACCGACAACTTCCAGCGGGCCATCGATCAGGGGCGAATTCAATCCACGCGAGCCTCGACGCTGGCGTATCGCTGGTGGGTCATCGTCCATGGGTTCGCCACCTTGGAGTCGGCGGAATTCATCGGCCGCGAGCGTGGCGGTGAACGTGTTCTCGAGCCTCTGCTGGTGAGTTTGTTCGTCGGTGAGGGTGACGACGCGGAGCGGGCGCGCGAGTCGGTCGCGGCCGGCGTGGCCTCTAGCGCCTTGCGGTAACAGTCGTTACCCTGACGTGGGTGAGCGACTTTGACGTCATCGTCGTCGGTGCCGGTCCGGGTGGACTGAGCACTGCGGCCTATCTGGCGACCAATGGCAAGCGGGTCCTTGTTCTCGAGGCGAACCAGGTCGTCGGAGGTAGTACGCAGGTCTTCCGCCGCGCCGGCAACAAGTACGAATTCGACGTCGGCACGCATTACATCGGCGATTGCCACCAGGGCGGAAAGGTCGACACCGTCCTGCGCGGCCTGGCCTTGGACGGTCGCATCGAATTTCTACGACAGCAGCCGGACGGGCACTGCCACGTCATGATCCCCGGCACGACATTCCGCACTCCGACGGGCTGGGATACCTATCTCGCCAGGCTCGTCGAGGCCTTTCCCGACGAGGAAGCAAGTCTGCGCCGATGTGTCGGGGTCCTCGGCAGCTTGACCAACCAGAAGAAGGGCTGGACCTTCCTGCGCTGGGGACTGCGTCCGATCACCAAACTGTTTGCCGCGTGCGGACTTTCCGCCGACGCCCAAGCAGTCATCCTCGGGGAGAACGGTGACTACACCTGGGCTCCGTCGCGGACTCCGGCCGTTTTCCACGCGAACTTTCTCGATCACTACCTCATGGCGGGTGCCTACTATCCGCGCGGCGGTGGTCAGGTCATGGCTGGTCATCTCGTCGACGTCATCCAGTCGCACGGCAGCACTGTGCGCACCAAAGCACGGGTAGCGAAGATCCTCATTCGGGATGGCAAGGCGGCGGGCGTTCGTCTCGCCTCCGGTGAGGAAATCAGTGCAGCCACGGTCGTTTCGAACGCTGACTACATCCGCACGTGGCGGGATCTGGTCGGCGACGAGCACTTGACGCGAAGGCTGCGCCGGCGCCTCCCCCGACTGGAGATGACGCTGCCGATGTTCACGGTCTACGTCGCGCTCGATGTCGACCTGCGCGAGCGTGATCTTCCGCCGCTGGCCTGGATCTGGCCGGACGTGGACAACGACGGCTACTACCGCAAAGTCGCTGCGGGCGAGGTTCCCGAGCGGATGCCCGTCGGCGTGAGCTGCCCGACCGCCAAAGACGACCGCGGGACACATTCGGCTCCCCCGGGCTACTCGACGCTCGAACTCGTCTCGTGGGCGCCGCCGCAATACGCCACCTGGAATGTCTCCACCGGTCCGGCAGATGGCGGACACTACAGCCAGGACGAGAAGTACCTCGCACTGAAACACCAGCTCACCGAGGCCGTGCTCGAGACGACGACGGCCCTCATCCCCGACCTGCGCGAGCGAATGGTGTTCTGCGAGGCGTCCACTCCCATCACGCAGGAACGATTCACCCTCTCGACGGGCGGGACCTGCTACGGACTCGCACCGAAACTCAGCCAACTCGGTCCATTCCGACCGGACGTCACCACGCATATCCCCGGCCTGTATCTGACCGGTGGCAGTACGCGGTTCATGTTCGGAATCGCGGCCACCTTGTACGGCGGGATTCGCACCGCTTCGGCGGTACTCGGCCGCGATCTGGAGAGCGAAATCCGCGCTGGAGTCGTGTTTGCGAATGAAGAGCTTCTGACCGCGGGTGGCGAAGATTGGGATCCGCTCGTCGCGTCGAAACCGAGCTCACCCATCAAACGCCGGCCTCGCCGCGATCGGAGTCACACATGAGTTCATCGATTCTTTCCGCCCGCGACCTCGAGTTCCTTCTCTACGAATGGCTTGACGTCGAGAAGCTCAGCGAGCGTCCGCGGTTTGCCGCGCATTCGCGTGACACCTATGACGCGCTCCTCGAACTGTCAGAGCGCCTCGCGACGGACCATTTTGCCTCCCATTACCGCGCGGGTGACGAACACGAACCACAGTTCGACGGCACGAACATCACGCTGATCCCGCAGATCGGCGCGGCCATCGAGCAATTCGCCAAGGCAGACCTCATGGCGCTGCCCTTCGACGAAGAGGTCGGCGGAATGCAGGTTCCGCGCACCGTCAACGCTGCGGCCCTGGCGTGGTTCAGTGCCGCGAACTGGGGAACGTTCGTCTACCCGGCCCTGACCATCGCGAACGTCGGCCTGCTCCTCGAACACGGCAGCGCCGAACACATCGCGCGATTCGTCATCCCGATGCTCAAGGGCCGGTTCCACGGCACGATGGCACTTTCTGAGGCGCACGCCGGCTCGAGCCTGGCCGACATCAAGACGAGGGCTATTCCGGATTCGGACGATACGTTCCGAATCTTCGGTTCGAAGATGTGGATTTCGGGCGGCGACCATGACATGGGCGAGAACATCGTTCATCTCGTCCTGGCGAAACTGCCCGGTGCGCCCGCCGGGAGCAAGGGCATTTATCTGTTCATCGTTCCGAAGTACCTCGTCAACGCGGACGGCTCGATCGGCGAACGGAATGACGTCGTCATTTCGGGAATCAATCACAAGCTCGGGTCGCGGGCCGCGGTCAACACCGCGCCGGTGTTCGGTGACGGCGCGTTCCGGCCGGGTGGTAAGGCGGGCGCGGTCGGATACCTCGTAGGCGAACCGCACCGCGGCTTGGCCTGCATGTTCCACATGATGAACACCATGCGGCTCTCGGTATGCATCGGCGCGGCAGCCACTGCCTACACCGCTTATCTGAAGTCACTGGACTACGCGCGAAATCGTCCACAGGGCCGCCCGCTGACTGACTCGGACCCGACAAAGCCCCAGGTCCCGATCACCGCGCACGCGGACGTCCGGCGGATGCTGCTCGCGCAGAAGTCGTACGCCGAAGGCGGGATGGCGCTTGCGCTCTACTGCAACCGGCTCCTCGACGACCAGAACACCGCGCCGACCGACGCCGAACGCGCGGCGGCGGGAACCCTACTCGATGTGCTGACCCCGATCGCCAAGTCGTGGCCCTCACAGTGGGGCCAGGTCGGCAATGACCTTGCGATTCAGGTCCTCGGTGGAGCCGGATACACGCGCGACTACGACATCGAGGCGCACTGGCGTGACCAACGGCTGAACTCGATCCACGAGGGTACGCACGGTATTCAGGCGCTGGACCTGCTCGGGCGCAAAGTGCTTGGGACCCGCGGCGCGGGGCTGATGGCGTTGGCTGGAAAGATCGGCGAAACGACGCAGCGTGCAACTGCCATGGGTGGCGAAGCCGCCGGATTCGCCACCGATCTGGCAGATGCGGTCGAGCGACTGGGAACTGTCACGATGACCCTCGCGGGGCTCGGTGACGCCGACAAGACCATGGCCAACGCGACGACGTACCTCGAAGCCACAGGTCACATCGTCGTTTCCTGGCTGTGGCTCGAGCAGTTCCTGGCTACCGGGGACAAGCCAGGCGACTTCTATGAAGGCAAACGGCACGCGACGCGGTACTTCTTCCGGTGCGAGCTGCCAAAGGTCGGACCGATGCTCGATCTGCTCGCATCGGCCGACACCACGGCATTGGATATGCGCGACAGTTGGTTCTGAGGACTGTCAGGCCGTCTGCTGGCGCGCGTTCGCGGCGAACGTCGCTTCGACGAACTGTGTGACCTCGACGAGAGCACGAGCAGCCTCGGGGACGATCGACGCCGCCGCCTGGAAGACGTGGATTTGGTTGTGCCACACCTGGAGTTGATGCGGTACGCCGGCCTTGGCCAACTCGTTCGCCATCAGCTCGGCGTCGGGGTACAGCAGTTCAGTCGAGCTGACTTGAATGAGCGAGGGCGAAAGCCCGGTCAGGTCTTCATCGATCGGAAGGCGGCGGGTCTCGGGTTCGGCGCAACGACGCATCACAAACCCGTGGAACGCAAGCGCGAAGCGCTGGGTGAAGAGGGCGTCGGTGCGAGCGCTCGGCGCATCGAGTTTCACGAACAGGTCGAGGTCGACGACCGGCGCCATGGACACGATCGCTCCGGGCATCGGCAGACCCTGCTCGCGAGCGACCAAGGCTGTCATGAACACCAGGTACGCACCAGCGGAGTCGCCCATGAAGGCGATTTTTTCGGGGGGTACGCCCTGGGCCAACGCGTAGCGGTAAGCATCCACGCAGTCTTCGACGCCGTCGGTGATCGTGTGTTTCGGCAGCATTCGGTAGTCGACCGCGAGTACCTCGGAGTGAAGCGATGCGGCGAGCTTCGAAATCAGCTGGCGATGCAGGTAGCGGCCGCCGACGATGAAAGCGCCGCCGTGCATATAAATGACATGGCGATCGCTGAGCACGTTCTCCGGACGGGTTATTTCCGCGGAACAGTTGGGAAGCGATACCGAACGATGCGTGGTGCCGCGGGTCAGACGCAGTAGACGCCCGAGATGATCGACGGCCTGGTACGGCCAGGGCAGATGGGGCGCGAGCGCCCAGATGTTGATCGCCGGTCGGACGGTGTTCCGGAGGGTCGCCGCGAGAACGCGCGATTGAATACTGCCTCCGGTGAACTCGACTCGGTTGACTCGGCGCTCGTTGGACAGGGTGCGAACCTCGGATGTGGCGACCACGTTGTAGCCCTCCTGATCAGGTCGACCTCGTCCGAGGCCGGGACAGCGTCAGTGCAGTCCTATCTCCTACTTCGAGTATCTCGCTCAGCCTCCGCAATGTCTGGCATTGCGGAGAAGAAATGTTTCGTCGATCTTTGGCGCGCGTCACAAATGGTTGCGATCGTCGACTGTGGCGGGTGGCGCGCACCACATTCGGGTTGTGACGCCGTTCATGCGGAGCACCCGAAGTAATTGATCAACATTTATCGAAAAGTGCTCTGACCTGCACTTATATGAATTCTGTGGCGCGGTTCACTAAATCCGGCGGGCAATTTTCGTATCGAACAGACGTCGAATTCTGGTAAATTAATTCTCGTTCCGAAAACAAAAGTTCTTAACTTCGGACGCACCGGATCGGCGCTGATCGACCTGTCCCCCGACCGGTACCCAACCCTAATGGGACAGGCCGACTGAATCCGTCGAGCGGCGAGAGGAAATTTTTTCCCCATGGCCGACCTCCAGATTTCGACCACCCGCATGTTCGTCCTCGTTGGCGCGATGTCCGCACTCGCTGCCGCCCCGATCGGCGTTGCCATGGCTTCGGAGCCGGCCCCGGCCGTAGCCACCACGATTGCTGCAGTGCCTGCTCCGGCTCCGGCTCCGGTCATCGTGCCGGCCGCTGTCGTCGACGCGCCGGAATACACCGGACCCCACAACTGGGACGGTGTAGCACAGTGTGAGGCCGGTGGCAACTGGGCCATCAACACTGGCAACGGCTACTACGGTGGTCTCCAGTTCGACCTCAGCACCTGGAACGCGTACGGCGGTGGCCAGTACGCCGAGCGTCCGGACCTTGCTTCGCGCAACGCCCAGATCGCGATCGCCGAGAAGGTTTTCGCCGCTCAGGGTGCCGGCGCCTGGCCGACCTGTGGCTCGAACCTCTGATCGCAGCCTTGAACACGAAAGTCCCCTGCACTACGTGCGGGGGACTTTCGTGTGCGGACAGCCGAAAACTTGGCGATTCGGACTCTGCGGGCAGGATCTGAAACGAATCGCCAATGTGGTCCGGATCTATACCGACCCGTCCGAGGCCCTGGATGGCCCGGCTTGGATGCCGAGCATCGTCAAGAAGTACATGCATTCTTCAGCGGACTCACTGTGGCCTGCGACGACATGTCGAGCCAGACCGTGCGTGATCGCTTCCAGTTCCTCGGGACTCTGCGAGGGCCCGTCGGCTTCTGCGCGGTGCATCACTTCTTCTTACTGAGCTTGGTGACAACGTCCTCTGGGGCCGAAGGCTTCTTGGCATCGCGCTTTTCGGCACGCTTTTCTTTGATCGATTTTCCGGAGCCCAGCGATTTTGAGCCTCGGGGGGATTTGTCGGACATGACCGTCCTCACCTTGGGAACCTGAACGGTCCCGATAGCCTCAGCCTACCCGCTTACGCTTAGGCGCCGGTCGTCGACCGATAGCGGACGTAGTACGGCCCCGGCGCCTGCTCGCCAACGCAAATGCAACGCCGCTCGAATTTCTGTTCCGCTGTTGTCGCGCAAAAATGCAGTCCAATGGGGCCGTGAGCCTCGGGTCCATGCGCGCAGACGGGACACGCCGCGGCAGTTTCGGTCGTTGATGTGGCTGGCCGGGATTCGTTCGAATCCATCGTGGCGCTCGATTCTGAATTGTCGAGGACGGGGTAATGGCGAGTTGCCGATACATCAACGTCCTAGACACCTTCTACCGTACGCGGCCGGAACTTCGAGATGGGCATCGAAGTCGTCGACGGCAGGGGTGATAATTGCCAAATGACCTCAGATTGGGACGTCGTCGGCAAATCCAGCTACGTGGCATTTACGAGTTACCGCAAGGACGGGACGCCGGTGTCGACGCCGGTATGGATCGCCCCCGCCGACGGAAAGCTGTACTTCCTCTCCGAGACCGACACGTTCAAGGTCAAGCGGGTTCGCCGCAATTCCGACGTCACATTGCAGCCGTGCGATGCGCGCGGAAAGGTGAAGGCCGGCACGCCGGTCGTCCAGGGGTCGGCGCGGCTGCTCGACTACACGGACAGTCCCCGCATCCGAAAGCTCATCAACCGCAAATATTGGCTGCTCGGCCCGGTGATCGGCTTGGTCGCCACGTTGACGACCAAGCCGGAGAGCCGGACGCCGATCGAGATCTCGCCGCGCTGACGCCGCTCGTCATGAAAGTCAACGATCGGATGGCGGCACCGTGACGAAACCCCTGTGGCTCGAAGACATCAATGTCGGCGACCGTTTCACGACCGGCACCTACGAGGTGACCGCCAAGGCGATCTATGAGTTCGCCGACGAGTGGGATCCGCAACCGTTCCATCTCAGTGAGCAAGCTGCGGAAGAGACCTTCTTCAACGGTCTCGCCGCGAGTGGATGGCACACGGCGGCCATAACCATGAAGTTGCTGGTCGGCGACGTCCCGATCGCGACCGGCATTATCGGCGCTTCGATCCAACTCGCCTGGCCGAGTCCGACCCGCCCAGGGGATGTCCTTCACGTCGAGTTGGAAGTCACCGACGTGCGCCGGTCGAAGTCGAATCCCGACCGCGGATTCCTCACGACGACATACAAGACCATCAATCAACACGGCGAGGTCCGCCAGCAGGCCACCGGCAATCTTCTGGTCTTCACGCGACCGGAATAGGCGTGACTGGCGCCGAGCGCCTGCACGGACGACCATGAAGGGGAACCGGTCATTCGCCCAGGAGGCCCGAAATGGCCACTTCCGTCGCCCTGCCGACCACGGACGAACTGCGCACGATCGCCCGCAACAGCCTGCATCGTTGCGGCGTCACGACCGCTACTAGGTCGAGCAAGACGGTCCTGGCCCGCACACCGATTACCGGTGACGACCTCTTCGAGTTTCCGGCGGGAGACGCGGCGGACGTTGCGGCCGCCATCGATGCCGCGCACGAGGCCTTCCTGCGGTGGCGAATCGTTCCGGGGCCGATCCGCGGAGCGCTCATCAAGAGGTTCGGGCAGTTGCTCGTTGAGCACAAGCAGGACATCGCGGATCTGATCACGATCGAAGTCGGCAAGATCCGGTCCGAAGCCCTCGGCGAGGCCCAGGAGATGATCGATATCTGCGACTTTGCGGTCGGGCTCTCGCGTCAACTCGAGGGGAGAACGATGCCTTCGGAGCGGCCGGGACACCGCCTGATGGAAACCTGGCACCCCCTCGGCGTCGTCGGTGTCATCTCTGCCTTCAATTTTCCGGCTGCGGTCTGGTCGTGGAATCTCGCGCTGGCCATTGTGTGCGGTGACTCCGTGGTGTGGAAGCCGGCGCAGGTCGCGACCCTGACTGCGGCCGCATGTTCGGCCCTCTTCGAGCGTGCTGCCGCCGAATCCGGTGCGCCGGAGAACCTGAATGTCCTTGTCCCGGTGTCCGCCGCCGACGCGCACGTCCTGATCGACAGCCCGAAGGTGCCGCTGATCAGTGCAACCGGCTCGGAACGGATGGGCGGAGAGATCGCCCCGCGGATCGCGGCGCGATTCGGGCGGATGATCCTCGAACTCGGTGGCAATAATGCGGTGGTTGTCGCACCGTCTGCGGATCTGGATCTCGCGACGCGCGGCATCGTCTTCGCCGCCGCCGGAACTGCGGGTCAGCGCTGCACGACGTTGCGGCGGGTGATTGTCCACGAGTCGATCGCGGACGAACTCGTTGGCCGGATCTCGCAGGTCTACGGACGGCTGCCGATCGGTGACCCCTTCGCGGACGGCACGCTCGTCGGCCCCCTGATCGATGGCAATGCCTACGCCAACATGGTCAAGGCTCTGGACAGTGCAGTCGCTGAAGGTGGCGAGATCCTTGCCGGCGGAGTGCGGCACGAGAGCAACGAGTCTTCGTTCTACGTCGAGCCGGCGATTGTGCGGATGCCCGCGCAGTCCGCGATTGTCCACCGCGAAACGTTCGCGCCGATCCTGTACGTGCTTACCTACCGAACCCTCGACGAAGCAATTGCGCTGCACAACGCCGTTCCGCAAGGGCTGTCTTCGGGGATCTTCACCACCGACCAGCGTGAAGCCGAGCGCTTCATGGCGGCAGACGGTTCCGACTGCGGCATTGTCAACGTCAACATCGGGACCTCGGGCGCGGAAATCGGAGGCGCGTTCGGTGGCGAGAAGACGACCGGTGGGGGCCGGGAATCGGGTTCGGACGCGTGGCGCGGGTACATGCGTCGCGCCACGAACACGATCAACTATTCCGGCGAACTCCCCCTCGCGCAGGGCGTGAACTTCGGATGACCGCCGAGCCGATCGATGAGTACTTCACCACGACGATTGGCGCCATCGACGAACCGCCGCGGACGACCCGTGATCTGGTTGAAGCAGGATGCGCCCTGCCTGCGCGACAACTGCTCAGCCTGTTCGATGCCCAGGTCAGCAGCCGGCATCTCGATCTTGCGGCACGTTGGCTGCGGGAACAGGACAAAGGTTTTTACACGATCGGCTCGTCGGGTCACGAAGGAAATGCCGCGATCGCCGCGGCCTTGAGACCCACCGACCCGGCGCTGCTCCACTATCGGTCCGGTGGCTTCTTTCTCGCTCGTGCGGCGCAGGTCCAGGGCGGCAGCGACCCGTTGCGAGACGTCCTACTCGGGCTCGTCGCGGCCGCCGACGAGCCGATCGCGGGTGGTCGGCACAAGGTCTTCGGCCGATTCGATCTCAACGTCATTCCACAGACCTCGACGGTTGCGTCGCACCTGCCGCGCGCGGTCGGGGTGGCGTTCTCGATCGACCGCGCCGCCAAACTCGGGGTGCGGTGCGCGTGGCCGGCCGATGCCATCGTCGTGTGCAGTTTCGGAGACGCGTCGGTGAACCATTCGACCGCGCTCGGAGCAATAAACACTGCAATTCACACGGCTTACCAGGGCGTACCGCTCCCCCTCCTGCTCGTGTGTGAGGACAACGGGATCGGAGTCAGCACCAAAACCCCAACGGGGTGGATCGCCTCGAACTTCGCACTCCGCGATGGTCTCGCGTACTTCGCGGCGGACGGATCCGACGTGTGCGACACCTATTCGACGGCTTTGAACGCAGCCGAATGGGTTCGTACACAACGCAAGCCGGCGTTTCTTCACCTGCGAACCGTCCGGCTGATGGGCCACGCGGGTTCGGACTACGAGGCCGCGTACCGCAGTCGTGCGGACATCACCGCAGACTATGACCGCGATCCGGTCTTGTGTACCGCGCGACGACTGATCGAATCCGGACATCTAACCTCGAAGGAGGTTCTCACTCGCTACGAGGACGTTCGCGCGAGGGTACGGACGATTGCCGAGCAGGTAGGCGCATCACCGCAGTTGAGCGACGCAGCGGCGGTAATGAGGCCACTCACAGACGCGACCGTGGAAGCGACGGCAGCGAAGCCCCGATTGCCACACAACCCGACGCCGGGACCGCCGTTGACAGTTGCCTCGGCGATCAACCGCGCCCTGCAGGAGGTCCTCGCCGAATATCCCGAGGCGCTGATCTTCGGGGAGGATGTGGCACGCAAAGGCGGCGTTTACGGAGTCACGCGTGGGCTGATGAAGAAGGCTGGGGCAGCGCGGGTCTTCGACACGCTGCTCGACGAGCAGGCGATTCTCGGGCTTGCGCTCGGCGCAGGTGTTTCCGGATTACTGCCGATTGCGGAGATCCAATACCTGGCGTTCCTTCACAATGCCGCGGACCAAATCCGCGGCGAGGCTGCGACTCTGCAGTTCTTCTCGAACCGGCAATACCGAAATCCCCTCGTGGTTCGAATTCCCGGCTATGGCTACCAGAAGGGGTTCGGCGGTCACTTCCACAACGACAACGCGATCGCCGCCCTGCGGGACATCCCGGGAATCGTCATCGCTTCGCCGGCCCGTCCAGACGACGCGGCCGCGATGCTGCATCAGTGCGTGGCGGCCGCACAGACGGCCGGAGTTCCGTGCGTCTTTCTCGAGCCGATCGCGCTCTACCAAACGCGCGATCTCTATTCCTATGGCGACGGTGAATGGCTGGCTCCCTACCCGGTCGACCCGGCGCCGATCGGTGAGGCCCGAACCTATGGGGACGGGCCTGACCTCACGATCCTTACCTTCGGCAACGGCCTTCGGATGAGCCTTCGAGTCGCTCGCCGACTTGCGGAACGGGACATCCGCACACGAGTCGGCGATTTGCGGTGGCTGGCTCCCCTGCCGGTCGCGGACATCCTCCGGGAGGCGAACGCGACCAGCCGCGTGCTAGTCGTAGATGAAACCCGCAGATCAGGCGGTGTTTCCGAGGGCGTGATCGCAGCCCTTGTCGACGGCGGCTACCACGGTTCGCTCGCCCGCGTCTGCAGCGAGGACAGTTTCATTCCGCTGGGTGATGCCGCTCGGCACGTCCTGTTGTCGGAGGAAGCTATCGAAGCGGCGGCGATCGCGCTCACGTCCAGAACTCGGTGAGCTCCTCCGCGCGGGCTCGACCTTGGTCGTGTCCGGCTTGAGCCGCGGCCGCCCGCAGCGACAGATCCATCGCGTTGACTCCGAACATGTGCTCGGAGTCGCTGTCCGGGAAGATCGTCTCGACCCTGCTACCACCCGCACGCAATTCGTCGATCTGCGTCTCCAGATGCAGACCCCACTCGAACGGGGTCCGCGACCTGCCGCCGAATGGTGACAACACGAGGATGCGCTCATATCCGGCTGCCAGATCGGCATTGTCGGCGTTGGCCCGGTAACCGCCGTCGATGTATCGATGGTGACCGATCCGGTACGCGAAGCCACTGGAACAGCTGGCGGCCACGGCGTCCACCAGGTCAACCCCGCTGTCTCGATCGAAGACGACGGGTTCGCCGGAGTCGGCATCGACCGCGGTGAGGTGCACCGTCTGATCCGGCCAGAACTGGCTGGGGAGCCGCGGCCCGACAACCGCCCGCCACTGCGCGGAACGATCCGGAATCTCGAGTGCCGCCGCGCCCAGTCTGCGACGCATGTCAGCGGCATCCGTGGCGGAGGCAATGAGTCGGGCGGTTCGCTCCATCTGGTCGGTCACCGCCTGTGGAACGCTTCCAGCCCGTTGCGACGCAACCGGGGCAAGAGTCGCAGTGAACAGGTCGGACGGGCTGGCGCTGGTGATTTGAGCAGCGGCCGTGGCGCCGGCTGACGTACCGATGACGAGGTCGGCGGTGGTGACATCGAGGCCACCATCGAACAGACCGGCAATGACGCCGATCAACCAGGCGTTGCCGGTCGATCCGCCGCCGCCGAGGACCAACGCTGTACGGGAGTGAAGTGAAGAATTCATTTTCGTAGCCTTTGAGAGTGCATGCAGCGCTCCCCGCGACAGCTACGTCAGTCGCGCGATCGTGAACTCAAAGGAGCGCCCAGAGTGGACAGAGTATGCACGGGGCTCACCTCCTCGAGTCGTTTCACGTCGGCGACCAGAGTACCGCGTGGTGGCGACTGGCGCCTCTGAGTATTGAGCCGTCGAGAGTCGAGTACCTGCTACTCACGTCCGGCGGTCGTTCGGCTGCGACGGTAGCCATGCGAGCCGAGGCGACTCGCTTCCACTCCGGCGATCTGCGGATCGCAGCGATACCGAGGAGAACCCACAATGTCTGCAGCACTTCAATCCGACACGTCGCCGTCAGTCGTCGCTGACGTGACCATCTCGGAGCACCACACCCTTCAGGTCGTCACCTTCGCGCCGGGAATAACCGGGGTCATCGAGACCGGTCGCGTCGGCGATATCCCATTTCCCGAGGTGGGCGCTGCGCCTGACGCCACCGAAGCCGAAGCCGGGAAACCTCCGGCCGACTACAAGCCGTCCGCGGCCGAGACGACCGACGAACAGACTTGGTTCCGCAACACGTACGGTTCAGGTGCACAAGCATTTGTCCAGGGCTGGGACTGGGCGTACGCGCAAACCGGAAGGCCGGTCGTCAACGGTAGCGGCATCGCGTTTGTCGGCAGCGAAGGATCGACCAACGCGAACTTCCGATTCCTGTGGTGGAACAACGGCACCTGGGTCGAGTTCTGGAACGCGATTATCGTGCCTGGCCACTGGGTGTCCAACACCGTCACCGGCAACAACCATTACATCCGTTGGGAGCTCAACGGCGCAGGTCCGAACACTCAGGTGAGTCTCGCTGCGCATTACTAGAGCAGCAGGATGTCGATTCCGCTCGCTCAGTGGGCGGAATCGACCAACGCCTCGGCTTACGATGACGATCGTGGCGGTTATCGACGACCTTCGACCGCTCGGTGCCGGGTTGGAACGCTCGTACGAGGTGTACGTGCGCGGACGTTTGAAGTTTCGCGTCAATCAGATTGTGTACGTGGCGTTTTCGCTCGATGAGACGGTGATGGGTTTCGCCTTCCCCAAGGATGAGCGCGCAGCGTTGGTGGCCGCCGAACCGCACAAGTTCCGGCTGCCTCGGCCGTCCGATCTGCGATTCAACTGGGTTGTCGCCATTCTTGCGGAGCTTGACCGGACCGAAGCACGCGAACTCGTCGTCGATGCGTGGCGCATGGTGGTGCCTCAGAAGGTTTCTCGCGCGTACGACCTGGCACATCCCGACGGACCGGGCTGACCTACGACGCAGTTCGCTGGAAATGCTGGCGGTACGAACCCGGCGTCGTGCCCGTACGCCTGACGAACGCCCGATGCAGTGTCTCCGGTCGTCCGAACCCGACCCGTTCCGCGACGACCGGAATGAGCAAATCCGACGTCTCCAGGAGCGATTTGGCGGCCTCGACGCGCAGTGCCTCGACCAGCCCACCGGGTGTCACACCGACCTCGTGGCGGAACACTCGCGCGAAGTTCCGAGGGCTCATTCCGACGCGCCCCGCGAGGGCTTCGACGCTGAGGTCATCGTCGAGGTTGTTCGGTAGCCAACGCTGAAGTTCGACGATTGAAGGCGTCCGCGCCGGCTGGTTACGCATATGCACGCTGAACTGCGACTGACCGCCGGGTCGGCGCACGAAAACCACCAGCCAACCGGCCACCACGTGGGCCAGCTGCGCGCCGAAGTCGTCCTCCACCAACGCGAGCGCGACGTCGATGCCGGCGGTCACACCGGCCGAGGTCCAGCGGTCCCGGTCGTGCACATAGATTCGGTCTGGTTGCACGGTGACGTGTGGATGCTCGGCCCGCATGCGCTCGCACGAGGCCCAGTGCGTCGTGGCGTGATAGCCGTCGAGCAGTCCGGCTCGGGCCAACGCGAGCGACCCGGTACACACCGACGTGGTGCGCCGAGCGTGTTCTGAAATGCGCCGAATATGGTCCAAAGCCGCTGTGTCGCTGGTGAACCGGTCAACTCCGAGGCCGCCGACAACGAGCAGCGTGTCGGTGTCGGCGCGTTCGGCGGCGGCGTGTATCGAAGTGTCGACGCCAATGGTGATCCCGCTGTCGACGCGAATGGGCCGGCCATCGGGTGAGGCCAGAACGAGTCGATAGTTGGGCGCGGCGCCCAGCAGGGACGCGGCCCGAAACACGTCGGCTGGGCCGGCGAGGTCGAGAAGTGCGCAGCCATCGAACACAACGATCGTGACGATGCGTTCCGTCAGGTGTTTCGCAGGCACAGAGCAATTGTCGACGAACGCATCTGGCGCGTCTGCAGCGTGGCTGAAATCGTCAGTTTCTTGTCATTGCTGCCACGGGGTCTGGCGCTGACGATTGATTCGAGAACATCCGCAGATGCGTGAGGAGTCGACAATGCAGATCGCGATCGTCGTTTATCCAGGAATGACCGCCTTGGACATCGTGGGACCGTACGAGGTCCTGCGTTTCATCCCAGGTGCGCAGATTCGGTTCGTCTGGAAGGAAGCCGGCCCGGTCATTGCGGATACCGGGGTCTTCGCACTCGCCGCGACGCATTCGTTCGACGAAACCCCAGCTCCCGACGTGGTGCTGATCGGCGGGTCTGGCACGGCGACCGGAATCACTGCCAAGGATCCCGCGGTTCGCGAGTGGTTGCAAAAGGTCCACCAGACCACCCAGTGGACTGCGTCGGTGTGCACTGGTTCGGTCATCCTCGCGAGTGCCGGCCTACTGGACGGCAAGCCGGCAACCACGCACTGGGCGAACCTGCACGCGCTGGAGGCCCGCGGCGCGGTGGCGGTGCGTGACCAGCGGATTGTGCACAGCGGCAAGATCGTCACCGGCGCCGGAGTGTCTGCCGGAATCGACTTGGCGCTCTGGCTGGTCGGCAAAATCGCAGGTGACGACGTGGCCCGAGCGGCGCAGCTCATCATTGAATACGATCCTCAGCCGCCGTATGACAGTGGCAACACCGCGAAAGCTGACGCCGCAACGATGCGTAAGGTCGCCGCCATCGTGTCTCGAGAAGGGGCAGATGCCGTCGCCAACGAGCGCACGGCTTTCCTCCGTGAGCTGATCGCTCAGTCTCAACTGGCGTGGGGTGCAGCGGTGCAGAAGGCGCGCAATCGTCGGAGGTTGCTGTCGCGTCGTCCGCGCGAGGTTGCTTCGGTGTGAGGGCCGCACGGTCGGGTAGCCGACAAGGATGACCAACTCGACGATCGGCATCCTCGACATCGACGGCACACTCGTTGACTCGAACTATCAGCATGCTCTGGCCTGGTACCGAGCATTTCGGAGGTTGGGCGAGACCTTTCCGATCTGGCGACTCCATCGGCTGATCGGTATGGGTGGCGACCAACTGGTCACCGCGATTGGTGGCGAGGACCTCGAGCGGAGGCTTGGCGACAAAGTTCGGAAGCTGCAGACCGAGGAGGTCGACCCCCTTCTCGACGAGATGGCAACGCTCCCCGGTGCCCGCGACCTGTTGATTGCGATCAAGAAGCGCGGCCACCGGCTGGTGTTGGCAAGCGCGGCGAAGGAGCACCACGTCGAGGCGTTCTTGGACAAGCTGGACGCTCGCGAGATCGCCGATGCCTGGACGAGCAGCGCCGATGTCGAGGCGTCCAAGCCTGCCCCAGACCTTTTGCACGTCGCGCTGAAGAAGCTCGGGGTGCCGTCCGATGCGTCGAGCGTGATGATCGGAGACTCCGTGTGGGACATCGAGGCCGCAAAGAACGCCGGCATGCCCGCTATCGCGGTTCGCTCCGGCGGCTTCGGGGATGACGAACTCGAGAAAGCGGGTGCCATCGCGATATATGACACCCCGCGCGACCTGCTGACGGCGCTGGACGACACGCCCCTGGCGTGACCCGCTGCCTAGACCGGGAGCATGTCCCGAACCATCGATTCCGTTTCGGCCTTATCCATGTAGACCGGAACCGCGTAGTTCCAGTGCGTCTCGTCCATCGCGCGTTCAACGATCTGCGGGATGTCGGAGACCTGGAGCTTGTCGAGCTGAGTTGGAATGCCGAACTCCACGTTCAACGCGCGGACCTTGGCGATGAACGCGTCGGCGAGCGCGGCCTCGTCAGTGCCTTCGATTCCGCTGACGCGTGCCAAGTCCGCGAGACGTGCCTGGTGGACCGGCCGATACAGATCGAGAACACGCGGCAGGATGATCGCGTTCAGGTACCCGTGCGGCAAGTGATACAGGGCGCCGAAGTTGTGCGAGATCGAGTGCACCCAGCCGATCCCCGCAGTCGTGATCGCGACGCCGGCCTTATAGGCGGCGATCGCCATGCGCTGGCGCGCCTCGAGGTTGTTGCCGTTCTTCACGACCTCCGGCAGGTTCTCCATGATCAGCTTCGTCGCCGCGAGTGCCTCGGCGTCCGTTTTCTCGGTCGCGTTGACCGACAGATAGGCCTCGATGGAGTGCGTCAACGCGTCCATGCCGGTCGCAATCGTTCCCGGAGCCGGGAGGCCCGTCATCAGTGCCCCGTCCAGCGCCGCCGCCTGCGGCACGAGCTTGGGGTCCATGACGACGAACTTGCGGGAATTCGCCGGGTCCGAGATGACTGCGCCGATCGTGGCTTCGGAGCCCGTTCCAGCCGTGGTCGGAACGGCATAGAGCGGGAGCGGCGGAATGATCACGCGCATGAGTCCGCCCATGAGGGCGACACTGTGCGGGTTCCGGGCACGCGCGGCGATCATCTTGGCCGCGTCGATGGACGAGCCGCCGCCGACCGCGAGAACTGCGGCACAGCCGTTTTCCTTCAGAACCGCGAGTCCCGCCTCGACCTGCTCGATCGCCGGGTCAGGCAGGACACCGGTGTACAGGGAAACGGCGACGCCTCCCGATTCGAGCCTGTCGATCATGGGTGCAAGCATCCCGATCTTCAGAAGAAACTCGTCGCTGACCAGGAGAAGCTTCGTCACGCCGGTCCCGACGATGTGGTCGCACAATTGCAGCGATGAGCCCGGTCCGGTGAACAATTCGGGCTGCCGGAAGTCGAGGATTTTCGCCGCGACTTTCATCCCGAACTGAAGCTGCTTGAAAGCGAAGACCTGGATCGGGTGCGGAATCATTGCTTCTCCCCTGGCGTGCAATGTGCGAGTCATCGCGAATCGTAGCGCCGCCCGTTTGGACTGGGTGTCCGGTTTCCGCTCTATCGGTGTCCCAATGGGCACACGCCGACAGGTGCGTGGCCGGCTTCCACGCCACGGGCGACGGTGAAGGTGTAGCCGTCGGCTGGCGCACCGACGCGCTGGTACCGCGCATCGTTGGCCACATCGTGTTGGTACCCCATCGCTTGGAGATCCGGATTGTCGCCAAACCTGCTGAAATCCTTGACCCACGTGCTCGACAGGTTGACCCGTCGCGCGTTCTCGCTGGCGAGAATGACCTTCGTGATAGCACGAATCGAACTCGTTACGCCGGGCAGGAGTCGTGGAGCGCCGAGCATGCTTCGGTACTGCTTCGGTAGACCGGCCGTCAGAACCTGACCGCCGAGCGCCTTACTCGGTCCGGGAAACCACGCTTCGAACGCCTTGATCTGGCCGCGATACAGCTCGGCGGCTTCCGTTGTGTAGCGCGAGTGCCTGCTCTCGAACGCGACCACCCACGGCTCGACCTCGTCATACGACGACCAGATGCCCTCGAGCCCCATCATTCGACCGATGGCGGCCCACAGGTGAAAACGTGCGTCGTTCTCGACCGTGGTAAAGAAGTTCGCTGCGCCAAGATCGCGGGCCCACCGCTCAGGCTCGATGATCATCAGGCCAAGGATGTGAAGTTGTAGGTTGTTCCCCACGCCGCGCACGTCGTGGTGGATCTGCTGGATCCGGTCGACGACTCGCTGCATTTCCTCGCTGTGTGGGCCATGTCGATACAACAGTCCGAAGAAGGCCAACGTGTCGCGGTCGCGGTTTTCCGGAGCGTTCACGTAGCCGCCGGCGCGGTGCGTGACGATTGCCTCGGCTGGGTGCGTCACGCCGCGCGCAAAACCAGACGCATAAGCCATCTGAGCGAACATTGGCGGCGTCAGAACCTCGAGCGACAGATGCGTGATCTCGGCACAGTCGGCAACGGGGTCAAGTCCGGCGATGATCTCGCGAACCTCGGCAGCGGTGACGGTCCGGTCTTCCCAAAGCTCTGGGCGACGCAACGTGTACATAGAACTTCCTAGCGCTATAACGGTGATATAGCACTAGTTTGCTGACGCCGTCCGCGAGTGTCAGCGATGCACGTCACCGGCTTCAGGTGAGGTGGCTCCCAGTTCTCATGCCACGTAGCCGGCCAGAATCCTCGCCAGCTCAACCGGCTGGCTCAGGTTCGCGCAGTGCCCGGCATCGACCTCTTCCGGGTTGACGATTCCGAGCCTCGAGGCCGCGACGTGCCGTTGCAGATCGGGTGCGATGAATCCGTCTTGTGTCGTCACAATGAACCGCGCTGGGATCGCCGGCGGGGAGCTGGATGGCCAGGGCGAAGCTGCGAGCTTCGCGCTGGTCGGGCGCTCCCTGGCCATCGATTCGGCCGCCAAATCCGCCGGTACGTCGTGGTAGAAGGGGTCCGCACTGCCCATCGACGTCCAACCGACATGGTCGAACCATTCATCTGCGGTCTCTCCTGGCTGCGGCACCAGACCCGCCACGAAAACCTGAAGCCGCGCATTCAGGCGGGCCGCCACCAGTGGGACGAAGAACCCGCCGGCGGAGTGCCCGACCACGACAACGTCATCGGCGGTTCCCACCTCGGTGGCGACGGCCTCGACGCAGTCGTCCCAGGTCGCGTCGTCGTGGTCGGTGTGAAGGTCCGGTGCTACCGCCTCATGGCCTCGGTCTCGCAGTTCGCGCTGCACCAGGTGCCACGCCCAACCGCCATCGCCGGAACCATGAATCAACGCGAAGGTCGTCATGCGACCGGTCTACCGGGAATGTGCGATCCGCGCAGCGATGACCGGGATGACGATCGCGGCCGCAACGATGTGCGTGAGCATCAGAGTGAGCTTGGTTTCGACGGCGGCGTTCACGATCGCATCCGGAACGAGCGACAACGCGGTCAATGCGACGGTCGTGCGCACCCATGCGCGGCGCGGATTGGCCGCCCACTGACGGAGGCCGGCAGCGATGACGAGGCCGAGAACGGTCAGCATCAGAGTCGCGGTGGCGAAGCCGGGGACCGGAATCTCCTGGCCGTCGATCGCGAGCGAAATGCCTGCGGCATGGGCGATGGCGGCAACGGCCGTAGTCGCGGCTGCGGCTCCCACGGTCGCCACTGCAGCCGGGCGCCAGAAGGCACGGTCGGTGCTGGTCGACGTCGTGGATGCGGTGAAAGCGGTGGTGGTCATGAGGTCCTCCTGGGTGGTGGGGCAGCCGTTTGCTGCCTCTCACCACTTCGACGAACGAGACTCACCAAATACGACAAGTGGTCCGAAACTTTTTTCGCCAATTACTTCACCGCTCGGCCGGGTCGAGAGTCTCTGCCGGGGGGTTGTACAACTGAGGAGTTTCGTACAAGGCGCTCCGGGCGAGACATTCGACCGGATTCAGTCGTTGTGGCTGAGCTCCTCGGGCACCAATGTCACTTTCAGCGTCCGGGTTTCGAACCCGTCCCAGTAGGTGATCCGGTCGACGTCAAGTCGAACAGTGCCACCACTGACGGTCGCCCGCCCACGCAGGACAATGCCGCGTTGCTGGGTCGGCCGCTCGTGTACCGGCTCGTCGAGCGTCACGCAGGCCGAGACAGATTCACCGTCAAGGTTGTCGAGGAGCCCGGGAGGGGCCGTCGCGGTCATGGTCGACGGCTCCCAGGCCACCGGCATCGCCAGAAGCTTGTCGGGCGACGCGACGCCCAGAATGCCCGATGCGTTGTTGATCAGTGCTGCCATTCCCGGCGGCAGGTCGCCGAGGTCGAGGCGGGTTTCGACGACGGGAACGCCGGTGCCGCGGTCATAGACAAAGTCGGTCGCCGTCACGTCGTCGGGCCGAAGTTCGGTGAGGACCTGGTCATACGGCAGGGTCCGCGTGACCGCAGTCAGGGTGTCGCGGATGAATCCGAGCGCGTGCTTGGGGTTTCGCACGGTCCAGGAGGCGAGGCCCGCACCGATTGCGGGCACGGTCGGAAGTGCGGCGAGTGCACCCAACGGATCTAGCGGGCTCAGCATGCGAGCTTGTCCGGTGTAGATGGCGGTGCCGGTGGACCCGGGAACGACCCACGTGGTCGCGGGCCGGCGCGACAGGATCTTCGCCTTCAGTGACTTCCGGTTGCTGAGGTACCAGAGGCTTGTGCCGGAGGCGCCGTAGAGCACCGGCGTGATGACTGGCCCAGATTTGGTGCCGATCGTCACGTAGGCCAACGTGCCACTGTCGATGGGGCTGTTCGCGCAGGTCATGGTTCCTCCAGCCGGCTCCTGGGAACCGCGGCGCATCGTCGACGCCGAATGAAGCCGGTTGACCTCAATGTGACAGCCAGCCACCTTAATTGCAATAGCATTCTAAATAATGAATGAGGTTGGAGACAGCAATCACAGCCCGCCGCGCCCGGCGACGCGGCGCCGAACCCGTTCGCGCGCTGCTCTTCTTGATGCCGCTGAGCAGGTGTTCATCGAAGGCCGGGTCGCGACGTTGAAAGTCGAGGAACTCGCCGAGCGTGCGGGCGTATCGGTCGGCACGATCTATACGCAGTTCGGGAGCAAAGATGGCGTGTTCCTGGCGCTCGCCGAGCGTGCGTTGGACACGGCAGCCGCCTACCTGGCGGAGGCGTTTGCCGTCGCCGAGTCTCCGCTGGAACAGGTCGCGGCCACCGGGGCGGCTTACCTGCAGTTGCTGCTCGACAATCCGGTTCTCGCTCGATACTTCGTCACCGATCCGCTATCTCTCGCCGGGCAGAGCGACGAAGTCCGCGCGCGCATCGAAGGTCGTGCGCAGGAGCTGATCGACGCGGTCGCGTCCGGTATCCAGGCAGCGATCGATGCCGGCCAAGCGCAGCCGATGGATTCGAAGCTCATGGCCAATTTCCTGTTGGCTTCCTGGAATGGCGTCATTGCCGCGACTCAACGTCCCGATGCGCTTGCACTGTCGATCCAGACTGCCCAGGACTGCATCGAACAAGCGCGCCGATTCCTGCTCGACGGCATGAGCACACCCGAGTATCGGGACTCACGTGGTCATTCCAAGGCGCGACTGCTGGATGTTCCGCGGCCAGTTACCGGGGACGTCCTGCCCTGACGTACGCACACCCTTCTGGCAGGCTTGCGGTGTGACGACGGTTGGTA
The DNA here is from genome assembly GCF_000380645.1 of Smaragdicoccus niigatensis DSM 44881 = NBRC 103563. GTDB lineage: Bacteria > Actinomycetota > Actinomycetes > Mycobacteriales > Mycobacteriaceae > Smaragdicoccus > Smaragdicoccus niigatensis. Next base: position 306,023 of record NZ_AQXZ01000018.1, on the reverse strand, counting down.
TCGACGAGTTGGAAGCCCTGCGGCTTCCGCTCACCCGGTACTGCTATCGAATTCTTGGTTCTGCCGCTGACACCGACGATGCGGTGCAGGAGACGATCATCCGCGCCAACGCTCGACTGCACGAGCATGACGCGGCGCGCGCCAAGCTGACGACCTGGGTGCATCGGATCGCGACCAATATCTGCATCGACATGTTGCGTGGCGCGGACCGCCGGGCGCTGCCGATGGATCTCGGACCGGCGGCGAGCAGCGCTGATATCGGGGTTCCTCTCCCGGAGAGTCGTTGGGTTGACCCGATGCCGGGCACGCGGCTCTTCGGTACTGCCGATCCGGCCGACACTCTCGTCGAGCGGGAGTCCGTGCGGATTGCGTTCGTGGCTCTGCTGCAGCGACTTCCACCTCGGCAGCGGGTTGTGCTCGTCCTCCGAGACGTCTTGGCCTATTCGGCGCAGGAATGCGCCGACATGACCGATTCGACGGTCGCGTCCGTCAACAGCGCACTGCAGCGTGCGCGTGCCACGCTCGACAGCAATCGTTTGCAACCGCTGGATGACTTCGACTCGTCCCAGCAGGAGTTGCTTGACCGATACGTCGCAGCCTTCGTGAACCACGATCTAGCAGCGATGGTCGAGGTTCTCCGGGATGACGCGGTGACCTCGATGCCACCGTTCGCCTGGTGGCTGCGCGGCGGCGTGGCGATCGCTCAGTTGGTGACGTCCAGCGACGCCTGTGCCGGAGACCGATTGCTCCCGACCAACGTCAACGGCTGCCCCGGCTTCGGGCAGTACCGCCCCGACAACGGGGTGCTCCGACCATTCGCCCTGATCGCCATCGAGTGCCGCGAGGGACAGATCGCCGAGATTGTGACGTTCCTCGGGACTGGCGACCGCTTCGCCGAATTCGGGCTGCCAATTTCGCTCTGACCGATGAGTTTCTGTCGTGCGGTTCGTACAACGAATGACAACCGCACCACGAGGAGACCACGAACATGTCCGAAGAAGACCGAATCATCAGCGAAATCCGTTCCGAGCGAGCACGTCTCGTTGCCTTGCTCGAGACCCTGACGCCCGAGCAATGGAACACGCCGTCATTGTGTGACGGATGGACGGTGAGCGAGGTGGTCGCACACATGACCATGCCGTTCCGCACCAAACCCCTGCACTTTGCGACGGGGATGGCGCGTGCCCGGTTCGACTTCAACCGCTATGCCGATCGAGACGCTCGTCGCTTTGCCGAGTCAACGACGACCGCTGAGCTCGTCGAGTTGCTTCGCCGCAATATCGATCATCCGTGGTCTCCGCCGGGTGGAGGACGAGTCGGAGCGCTGAGCCATGACGTGATCCATGGCCTCGACTTCACTGAGCCGCTGGGACTCCCCGAGGCACCGGCCGAGCGAATTGCGTTGGTACTCCAGAACTCGACGCAGCGTAGTCAGGACTTCTTCGGCGTGGACCTCGGCGGACGGCGCCTGGTCGCGACGGATGCCGAGGTCTCGTTCGGTTCGGGAGTTGATGTCGAGATGTCGGCGAAGGACATCCTGTTGACGATTACGGGGAGGTCTTCTGCGGTTGGTTAGGGTCCCCCATTGCCTGCCGCCCCGGCGGCCCGAAGATGCAATGCAGTCGATCGCGCCAGTTGGTCGCTGACCGGACATCGCGGTAGATCTGCCGGTACGCGCCGTATTCGAGCGTCAGCACGTTGTACGTATTGACCGGTTTCGTCAATCCATAGGTTGGTCGTTGGCGTTCGGGCTGGAAGCTGCCGAACATTCGGTCCCAGATGATCAGAATGCCGGCGTAATTCTTGTCCAGATACTCCGGGTCGGAACCGTGGTGAACGCGATGGTGTGACGGCGTATTGAAGATGAATTCGATCGGGCGCGGAAGCTTGCCGATCAGCTCGGTGTGAATCCAGAACTGGTAGATCAGGTTGAATCCGAACGAGACGTACAGCGTCCACGGCGCGAAGCCCAAAAGCGGCAGCGGCAGCCAGAAGATGGCCTCCGACCACGGATTCCATTTCTGCCGCAACGCCGTGCCGAGGTTCATGTACTCGCTCGAGTGGTGCGACTGATGTGCCGCCCATCCGATGTTCACGCGATGGACGAATCGGTGGTTCCAGTAGTAGAAGAAATCGAGTCCGACCAGCACACCGACCCAGTACCACCACGTTCCGGTGTCGAGGTGCCACGGTGCGATCCAGACATAGACCGCCGAGAACAGGAAGAACGACGCGATCTTGAACAGAGTCAGGAACAGGATCGACCCGACGCCCATGCTCAGCGAGGCGCGAGCGTCTTTGAACTCGTAGCCGGTCTTGTCTTTGTGGTCGCCCCAGGCGAGCGCGGCGATTTCGATTCCAAGCGCGAGGAGAAAGAAAGGGATCGCATAGGTCACCGGGTTTTGCAGTGGATCGAGAAGGTCGTCCATCGCCCCTCGCACGTCCGATGAATGAGAATGCAATCCACATTCTACGTCGGCGCCTCAAGCGCTCAATGTGCGTAGGTCTCGCGCCGAATATGAGTAGTCGGTACTGATTTCCCAGCCCCCGAAAACGCCGAATCTGAAGTCGGAAGTACCCGTTGTGCGCTGGATCGTTGAGGGATCGACATGGCCATTTCCCAACACCCGGGTTCGGCGGGGAGCAGTGCGGATCAAGTGCAGCTCCTCGCCCACTACCTCGCGCGCGTGCTGCCGCAGAAGGTCGACGGGCACCGTGCGTTCGCTGACATCGACGACAAGCGACTGCTCCCGCCTGGCTTCGTGTTCGGGGCGCGAATGCTCCGATTCGAGGAGAGCGCGTGGCAGGAACTCGCCAGCATCTTCAAGCAGCATCCTCGTCTCTTCGAGCAATTGTTCTCGCTGAACAACGATGAAGTGGAGACCGAAGAGGAACTGCTGCGATTCGACCTTTTCGCCAATGCGTTGGGCTCGTGTGTCGAGGCCGCGCACCCACCGGCATTGTTAGCGCTCGCCTCGCTTATCGAAGCGCACGCGCCCGAGTTCCTGGAACAGGCGAATCGCCACGGACTCATCGCCACTGTCCGGTCTGGATCGGCATGGGAACGCTGGGCGGCGGCGATCATCACCGCGGTGGTCGCCGGAATGCCAATCGTCGTATCGGTGGTCATGGCGGATGGATTTCTCGCGTGTGCACTGAAAGTCTTCGCGGTCCTGTGTCTGTCGTTTCTTCCCGGCTGGCTGTTCATCCGATTCCTGGGCCAGCGCGCGGGCGCATTGTGGAGCGAATACGTCCTCCACCTGCATCGACTGGGATGGGATCGGACCGAGTACCTGCCGCGCCCACCGCGCAGTTCCTGCTTCTTCCTGGAATGGCTGGACTCCGGCGGCTATCTGACCGAACGTCAGGGGCGGACCATCTATCAGCTGAAGTTCGATGCGTACTACGGAAAGTCGGTATCGGAAACCTTCGCGCGATCGCTCGCGGGCACGCCGAAGAACGGCGACTACTCCCTCCACGGCGACACCCTGTTCCCCGTATTCATGGCGACCGCGGTGATGGCCGTGGGGTGGAGCGTGGTGGTCCACAAGGTCAATTTCATCGATCGGGTTGCCGCGCCCGAATTGTTCGACATGCTGAAATTCGCGTTCATCGGGGCGTATATCTTCACGGCCCAGGACCTGCTCCGGCGGTTCTTTCAGAGCGACTTGCGGGCGAGCGCTTATGTCAGCGCGGTCCTGCGAATCTTTGTGGCTCTGGTGACCACCACAGCGATCTACGAGGCGTTCCGGGCGACCGCGTGGTCAGAGGGACAGTGGGAGCTCGTGGCGGCTTTCGTGGCCGGCATCTTTCCGGTCATCTTCCTCAAGGCGCTGTACCGACTGGCAGCGCGAACTCTCGCGGGTGTGAACCTGATCCCGGACGAGCGGCTACCGCTCTATCAGCTCGACGGTTTGAACGTGTGGTACCAAAACCGGTTCATCGAACTCGGTATCGAGGACATCCAGAACATGGCGTCCATGAAACTGGTCGACGTCATGTTGCACACCAGAGCTCCGGTGGAACGTCTCGTGGACTGGCTCGACCAATCCCTGCTGTATGTGCGGCTCGACAGCCCGGACGATCGTGCGGCGTTGCGCCGGTTCGGTATCCGGACGGCGACCGATCTGCTGAAAGCTTTTCCGCCCGATCAGGTCGATCCGCGGAGAGGCGTCTCCCCGGTTGGTGCCTTCGAACATCTGGGGAGTCTCGGCAACGACTTCGACGTCGAACGCCTGCGAACACTCGTGCGGATTCTCCACGAAGACGATCGGCTCGCCCCGATCTGGAACTGGCAGAAGCGCGGTGTGCAGACAAAGGTCTTGCCTTACCTGTCGAGAAGTGAATCCGATCCGGACGCCAACAACGTCTCGGAGTTCTCGCAGATGCTCAGCCGGCACCACACGGCGACGGGAGACGCAGAAGGGCAAGAGGCGGGCTAGGTTTCGCCTTCCCACCGCCCCCGATCTGCGAGGATCGGCCTCATGAAGGTCATGGTCACGGGTGCGACCGGTTTTGTCGGATCGCACGCCACCGCCGCGCTCATGCGGGCCGGACACGAGGTGCGACTGCTGGTACGGCGCCCTGACCAGGTGCCGCGCTCCTTTGCGCCCTTTGGAATCGTCCCCACCGACCTCGTGGTCGGAGACATTCTCGACGAGGCGGCGGTCGCCAGCGCCTTGGACGGGTGCGACGCGGTGCTGCACTCGGCTGCGATCTATTCGCTCAACGCTGCCGATGCAGAGGTCATGGGGAATACCAACGTTGCCGCCGCCCAGGTGGTTCTCGGCGCCGCGGTCGCCCGCAAACTCGACCCGATCCTGCACATCTCGAGCACCGTTGCGCTGACGCGCTTCGGTGGCACCGACTCGTCGCTTCCGCTCGGCGATGTCACGCTGCCCTATTCGCGATCGAAGGTCGAGTCCGAGAAGGTCGCTCGCGCCTTTCAGGACCAGGGCGCACCGGTGGTGACCGTTTATCCCGGAACCGTGTACGGGCCGGACGACCCGTACAACGGTGAGCAGACCGAGCGGGTCAAATGGATTCTGCGCGGTGCACTTGGGGCGTTCCCCCAGGGGGCCGCGCACGCGGTCGACGTTCGCGAGGTTGCCGCCGTCATCGCTGCGGCGATGGAACCGGGACTGGGTCCGCGGCGATTGGTTGTTCCGGGCACGCATGTCGACGGTGACGTGCTGTTCGCCGCGGTCAACGCCGCGACCGGACGGCGTCTTCGGCACCTGAAACTGCCGACTCCCGTCGCCCGAACGGTGGTCAAGACCATCGCTGCGGTGCAGCCTCGGATTCCCGGCGACTGGCATTACCCGGCTGACCTCGAGGCGGTCGAACTGTCGGTCCGGGACACCGACTTCACCGGCCTTTTCGACGAGACACTCGGTGTCCGGGCCCGGCCGTTCGTCAACACGATCGCCGACCAGATCGCGTGGATGGCCCGGGCTGGGCGCATCCCGGAACGGCACGCCGGAGTGCTCGCCGGCCGGTGACCCGGTTTCAATCCTTCTTGTACTCCAGGATGTCGCCGGGCTGACAGTCCAGCGCTTCGCAGATCGCTTCCAAGGTCGAGAACCGGATCGCTTTGGCCTTGCCGTTCTTCAGAACGGAAATGTTGGCGATGGTGATTCCGACTCGTTCGGCCAGCTCGGTCACGCTCATTTTCCGCTTGGCCAACATGACGTCGATGTTGATGATCATTGCCATGGCGGCCTCACACCGTCAGATCGTTTTCGGACTTCAGGTCCACGCCGTTCTGCAAGATGCGCTGGAACATGTTCGCGGCGGCTGCGATGACGGTCGAGATGAAGGCGATGAGGACTCCGATGAAGACTCCGCCCGCTTTGTCGTCCGACGTGGTGTTCAAGAAGATGTAGACCTCGAAACAGGCGGCGAACCCGATCACGGCGATCCCGCAGAACTTGATGGTTCGCAGCGCCTTCACCGCCTGCGGCGTGAACATTTCGTTGCGGCCGGCATATCCGATCACCTTGATCGCCTGGTAGACCGCGAAGAAGACGGGGATCGAGGCGATGTATGCGCACATGAGGAAGGGATCGTGGAAGTAGATCTCGAACGTCGTCGCGTGGGCGTTCCGACCCTCGAGGTGCGGCTCCCACAGCATGAGGGCGAGGGTGCCCAGGCCGAGGAGCGCGATGACGACCTGCAGGAAGGTTGCTGAGCCTTTGTTCATGCGGCAAACGTATGGTCGAGGTTTATCGTTTGTCAATAAATAGCTATCGATAGTCGGCTGTGTCACTAGCGCTACGGCAGGGCCCGGGTGTCCGCTCGCGCCTGCGAGCCCAAGACGGAAACGGCCGAACGACCTGACACCCTCGCCATCAACAAATATTGATAGCGAGGGTGTCAGGTCGATTTGCTGCTGGGCGACCTCAGCAGTTCGCGTTGAAGTACTTCTGCAGGTCTCCGGGAACGCCGTCGTGCTTCGCGGTGCTCAGGCATGTCGTTGACGGCAGTGCCGTGTAGGTAACCCATCGGTCGCCTTGGACGCGCAGGATGCGGGTGTTGTCGCCCGGCCCGTTCTCGCAGCTGTCATTGGGGCCGCACGCTTCGCTGACCAATGCCCACGAACCATCGCAGTGGGCAATGGTGATGGTGCTTGCGCCCATGGCGTTGGAGAGCGCGTCGCCATTGCAAGGATCGCTGAGCCCGCGCTGCAAATGGAGGTCGGCTTCTTCGGCGTCGCCGCCGTTGACGAGGTAGGCCGCGGCTCTGGTCGACTCGACGCGAGAAAACCCGGCCGGGACCGTTGCCGCCACCGACCAGCAGCCGAGCGGCACTGAGGTGAACACGACATTGCCGTTCCCGTCGGTGCGATCCTGCAGTGATTTCAGGTACCCATCGACCGCCGGCAGCTCATGGTCGCTCGGGTCGCACGCAGGTACGAGGAATGCTTTCACCTCGATGTTGCCGAGGCGCGACCCTTCGAGGTCGGACACATGGACCACGATGGTGCCGGTCTCGACCGGGCTGCTCATTGTGTTGTCGACGGTCTCAACGTTCGTCGCGGGAGCCGAAGGGCTCGCGGTCGTGGCGCTCGAGGCGGTGGTCTTTGACGACGAAGTCGCGTTTCCGGACATGCTGGTTCCGGCATTCGAGCACGCGACGGTCAGTGATGCCATGCCCGCGACGAGAAGTACGGCGGACTTGGTGATGTTCATTTTCGGTGTTCCTTCAGTGCTGCTTTCAAGGTCAACTTCGACGCTACGGCGCATGTCGCGCTGCTGGCAGCCCACCTAGGGGGTGGTAAATGCACACCTTCGAGAGGGCGGTTCAGTCGCTCTCGCGTGCTGCGATCCCGTCGTACATCAGTCGCTGAATCGCGTCGCTGAACCTCGTTCGGACGGCTGCGTCGGGGGTCTGCATGTCCTGTAAGACGACCGCGATCATCGCGCCGTTGATGGCCTTCGCGGTGTACTCGATGTCGAGATCTGCGCGCAGATAGCCGAGGCCCACGCCGTGGTGGAGATACGCCGCGGTCATCGACGCCATGCCGTCGAGCATCTCGGAGACGCGACCGCGCAGGGCGTCGTCGACGGTCATCGCCTCGAACAACAGAACGCGCGGAATTCGCGGATCGTCGCTGAGGATCGACACCAGCGAGTCGCCGATTCGGGCCACCTGCTGGCGGTACTCCCCCAGTGTCCGGGCGCCTACCGGGTCGTTCTCCTCGGACATCGCCACAACGATTCGGCGGGCCACGTCCGCGACGACATGGTCGATGATGTCCCGCTTGTTCTCGAAGTAGCGATAGAACGTGCCGTGCCCGATGCCGAGCGTCGCGGCGATATCCGCGATGCCGGTGTTGTGGTAGCCCGCCGTCGCGAAGGCCTCGAACGCAGCATCGATGATGTCGCGTTTGAGTTCGTCTTTCTTCAGTTGCCGCCGATTGATCCCCGTCACACTTTCGGATGATACCTGGTTCTAATACGGAATGAGATGTCAGTATTTGACACAGCGTTCCGATATCGAGACCTCGGAACCCCACGAAAGCAGGAGGCGTCATGCCCACCAACAAGCCATTCACCCTCGACGACCTGTCGTCGATGAGTTTCGAAGAACTCGACTCTCTCTACCGCTCCGGTTCGGTGCCGGCCGACCTCGCCGTACTCGACAACAAGCCGAAGGGCCGCATGCTGTCGGTGCGTGGCGTCGACAAGACGCCGCTGTCGGCGCTGGTCAAGATGGCAGCCAAGCTGCCGCTCTTCCCGTGGGACGGAAAGTCGCTGCAGGCCGACGACACGAAGAGTGGCCAGGGCATCAACCGGATCCAGCTCGGACTCTCCATGAACTGGTTCCCGTTCCGGACCCGCATCCAGCCGTCGGTCGTCGACGGCCAAGACACTATCGTTCTCGACTACGAGCAGCCCGGTAACCCCTGGTTCGTTCGCCAGATCCATGACGAACTCCGCGAAGTATCGCCCGGTATGTTCCTCGGCCCGGCAATGTGGAAGCGAGGCGAAAACACTCCGGCAAACGTGCTGTGGTTCGCACTCGACGCCACCGGGACGGAGCAGTAACAATGACCACCGCCGAGAGACTCGCGAGCGCGCCCGACGCACTGGCGTCCGAGTACGACGTCGTCATCATCGGATCGGGCTACGGTGGCGCGATCACCGCAGCCCGGCTCGGAATCGCCAACGATGCCGCGCAGGCGAACCTGCGCATCGCGATCCTGGAACAAGGAGACGAGCACCCGACGGGCGCATTTCCCGAGTCCCAGGAATCCGCAATTGCCAAGGTCCGCTCGACGATAAATCCGCTGGGCATCTTCCAAGTCGACCGAAACGCCGATGTGGATGTCATCCGAGCCAGCGGACTCGGCGGCACGTCTTTGATGAACTTCAACGTGGCCATCGTTCCGGACCGCGAAGTGTTCCTCGCGTCGTGGCCGAAGCCGTTCCGCGAGGCGGTCGAGCGGGATCCGAACGGGATCGGTGAGCTGCAGACCTACTTCGACCGGGCCGCATCCATGATGGGTGCCAACAAGTTTGCCGAGGGCGAGGATCTGGCCAGGGTCGAGGTGTTCTCGGAGATCGCGAAAAACGCGGGAGTCAAGGCACAGCCTCTGAACATCACCGTCAACAAGGAGGAGCGCGTCACTCGCTACGGAGTGCAGCGCAAGCCCTGCCCGATGCACGGCAACGACGGTACCGGCGACAACTCGTTCTCCAAGAACACCTTGATGACCAACTACCTGCCGATGGCGCACCACTTCGGCGTCGAAATGCACACGCGCATCGAGGTTGACCAGGTTGCCGAACTGTCGGATGGGCGATGGAAGGTCACGGGCGTCCGCAGGTCGGGAAACCGCGGCACCACGACGACCCCGTTCGAGCTCAGATCGAAACGCGTCGTCCTCGCCGCGGGAACGATGGGCACCAATGCCATCCTGATGCGCTCGCAGAAGAACGGGCTCAATGTGTCACCGCGATTGGGCAAGAACTTCAGTGGAAACGGCGACAGCTTCGGGATCGCGTACAACACCGACCGGCGCACGGACACTCAAGCGTGGTCGACGACCGAGGGTGGCCAGCGCGCCCAACTCAAGTGCGGACCGAGCATCACCTCAGTGATGCGCTTCGGGGCGGACCAGGCGGATCTTCGTAAGCGGTTCACGGTCGAAGACCTTTCGATCCCCCGCGCGCTAGTCGACGTCTTCCGAGTCGGGTTGATGGGACTTGCGACGGTCAAATATCCGGACCTTCGTCCCGCGAAGGTGAACCGCTGGCGCAAGGACGTTCAATGGAATGAGGACGGCGCGATGAACCACTCGCTGGGCTTCCTCATCATGGTCCACGACAACTCCGACGGCGAACTCGTCCTCAAGGACGACGGAACTGCGGGAATCGACTGGCCCGGCGCACCGACCGAGCGGATGTACAAGGATGTCGACGCGGTTCTCAAGCCGGCGGTCGAGGCGATCGGCGGTACCTACATCAAGAATCCCTGGTGGGCGAACACCATGTTCGGCAACCATTTGATCACCGCTCACCCGATTGGTGGCTGCACCACTGCCGACAATGTGGACGGCGGCGTCGTCGACCATGCCGGGCGGGTCTTCCGGAAGGATGGCACGGTCAACGACGGGCTGTACGTCATCGACGGTTCCGTTGTTCCGCGCGCGGTCGGCGTCAACCCATTCCTGACGATCTCGATGTTCGCGGAGCGGGCGGCCGATGAACTGCGCGCGGAAATGGGCCTGCCGTTGTACGACGCGGCGCGGGAAGCGGACGACCGCTAGTTACTTGCGGCGGGACGAGCTGTTCAGGGCGAGCGGTGCCGTCGCGGTGCGCAGCATGCCCATCGCGGCGTCGCCGATCCAGTCCTGAAGCGGCGTGCCGGTCTCGGCGACCTTCGCTTCGATCTTGGCGATGAGTTCGAAGTCGACCGTGTCGGTATCGGCGGTCATCTGCTGGATGATGCCGAAAGCGCCGTCCGAAACGGTGTTCGCGATCTTTCGAGCCATGATCACGGTCTGCGCAAGAGCGCCGATGACGATCTTCTGCGCAACCCGCTCGAGTTCAGCGGCGAGGAGATCCAATGCCGCAAGATCGGAACTTTGGGTACGGACCTCGATATTCATGTCTTCCAGCATGCCGAACGCGCTGCCGAACCACCATGCGGAACGCCCTACCGGGATGCTCGCTGTAAGCGATGTCTCATCGGTCGGGATGATAAGCATGATGCTATGACCAATGACTGGCGGACGCGGCTCACGGAGTTCACCGCGCTGACCTTGCAACGGCCCCCGGCCGTACCGCGACTATTGCGCCGGTCCGACAGCGACATCGTGGATCTGACAGGCAAGCGCGTCCTCATCACCGGCTCCTCGGCCGGGATTGGTGCAGCCGCTGCCGTGAAGTTCGCTGAACTCGGAGCACACGTCGTGGTGGTCGCGCGGAGGCAGGACCTGCTCGATGCACTGGTCAGCCAGATCACGGCTACGGGTGGTTCGGCGACCGCCTACTCCTGCGACCTCGGCGATCTGACTGCCATCGATGAACTCGTCGCTCGCGTCGAGAGCGACCATGGCGGCGTCGACATTCTCATCAACAATGCGGCTCATTCGATCCGTCGGCCGTTGGCCGAGTCTCTCGATCGCTGGCACGACGTCGAGCGCATGATCACCTTGAACTATTACGCTCCCCTGCGGTTGATGCGCGGCTTCGCGCCCGGAATGCGCGAGCGCGGCGACGGTCACATCATCAACGTCGCCACCTGGGGTGTCCTCATGGAGTCGCCGCCGCTGTTTGGTGTCTACAACGCATCGAAGGCCGCGCTGTCGTCGATCAGCCGGATTGCGGAAACGGAGTGGTTCCGGTTCGGCGTGCACTCGACGACGATTTTCTACCCGCTGGTCAAAACCGCCATGTCGGCGCCCACCCGCGCGTTCGAGAAGCGGACGGGACTCAGCGCCGAGGAAGCTGCGGACTGGATGGTGACCGCCGCGCAAACCCGGCCGATCCGAATCGCACCCCGCATCGGGCTGGCCGCGCACGCGATCAACAGTTTCCGACCCGCCGCAATCGACGGGTTCATGAAACGACGGCTGTCCAAGTGACCCGCGAATAGAGTTGAGCCACACCCCAAAGGGAGGCACCCGACAGTGATCACCGCCATCGTCCTGATCAAAGCCAACGTGCACCGGATTCCGGAGACCGCGCAAGCCGTGGCGAACATCGAGGGCGTCACGGAGGTGTGGTCGTGCGCCGGCGACATCGATCTCATCGCCAAGGTCTGGGTGCGGAACCACGAGAACATCGCCGCGATCGTCACCGATGGCATCAACCGGCTCGCGGGTGTGGAGTCGACGTCGACGCACATCGCGTTCCGTCAGTATTCGGCCGCCGATCTCGACGCGGGCTTCGACAGCTGACTAGGGCCGAGGGGCCGATGCGTCGACCCTTTCCTGTCGGATCACCTTCGCGAGACCGTCGCGATCGGCGACGTCGAGTTTGAAGCAGGCCCGGTAGACGTGGCCTTCGACCGTACGCACCGACAGCGTCAGGCGATTCGCGATCTGTCGATTGGTCAGGTCGGCGGCCACCAAGGTCGCGATTTCCAGTTCACGTGCGGTGAGTGGCAGCGGATGTGCGGCGGATCGAATCGCCGGCGTGGCGGCACCGCCGCATAAGGCCGCGAGTCGCGTGGCGCGTCCGCCGGATTCTGCAAGGCGCTGACGGTCACCGGTTTGGTCGTGCCTGGCCGCGGCTTGCGCGGCCGCATCGGCGGCCGACAACAGGGCACCCACCGTTTCGAATTCCCGGCTGACCGCATCAAGGGCTGCGCCGTCCGAGGCGGCCACGGCCGCCGCGTGCCGCGCCTGGATCTTAACGAGCTTGCCGTCGACAACCTCGGCCAACTGCGCAAGCCGACCAGCTACGGCACGATCTCCGAAGCGAGCCGCGGAATGCAGTGCGTCTGCTTCGGCGGCAAGCTGTCCGGAGTTGCGTGCCTTTTCCGCGGCTCTGCGCGCAATGTCGATGGCGCGTTGTGGTGCGTCCTCGGCCGCAGCGGCCCACGCCCGCGCCAACATGAGGTGCGGTTCGTGGATAGCCATGTGTCCGCCGGTGTGTGCCTGCGTCTCCGCCAACACACGTGCGGAATCGTCCGCACGCCCGAGCCCCGCATATGCCTTCGCCAACAAGATCATCGCGGGCAAACGCCACGGCAGCGGCACCTCGGCCGACATCGCGGCAAGAGCCTGTTCGATGAGTGCGACAACCTCGGCGAGATGGCCCCTGCCCAAGGCCACGGTGCCGGCGATCCCCTTCGAGATCGCCCACGCGACGGCCTGTCCGGCCGACGAGAAGACGGCGTACTCGGCGGCCTTGGCGTCGGCGCGGTCCAGTTCGCCGATCGTGGTGAGCGCCAAGACTTCGCCGTAGCGGATCATGACGCGGATCATTCCGTCCGTTGCGCGCTGTTCGGTGCGGCACCGGTCGGCGATCGCTTCGAATTCGCCACCTCGCCCCGCGACCGGCAGCGCCAGGCCCGCACCGTACGCGGCCCACTCGATGGCCTGTTTCGGTGACTGCGGGTCCGCGAGCACCGCCTCTGCTTCGGCGAGACCTTGACTGAACTTGTTCTCGTGCACCCGCATTGCCGATGCGACGCCGTCCACGACCAGACGCAGGCTGGGGTGACGTACCTTCTCCCGCAGTTGCGCCAGAATCGAGTCAGCGCGCTCCACCGCACCCATCGACCAGAACACGTTGGCGACCCGAGTCAAACCCCAGCGCACCAATTCCAGCTCATTGAGTGCATCAGAACCGAAGGCCGCCAGCGTTTCGTCGGCCTGGTTGGGATGGCCTTGCCACAGCAGCGCACGGGACAGGAGTTCCGCGGCCGCCAAGCCTCCCCCGCGCTCGAGCGCACCGCGCGCGATGGCTTCGCCGGATTCGAGGTTCGAGAGCGATATCGCGTCTTTGGCTGCGGTGACGAGCAGTTGGGTGTCGGGAGTCTGATCGCTGCGTAGGTAGAGCTCGGCGAGCCGGATCCGCCCGCCGGGTGTGCCACTCTCCCGATCGCGCAGCGAACGAACGAGCTGGCCGCGGATCTTGCGGGCCGAGACCGTGCCGGTGCGGGATCGGATCACGTCGCCGATCAACGGGTGACTGAAGCGGGCATCGATGCGGCGTCCGTCGTCGATCAGGCGAATCAAGCCGTGCAGTTCCGCAGTGTCGACCGCTTCCTCACCGGCGAGTTCACACAACACGTCGATGTTCAGCGGCTCACAGAACGCCAACAACCGCAGCGCGGACTCGGCTTTGCCGATCCCCAGGATGCGTTCCTCGAGGAGTGCCGTCAGGCCCGACGTGACGACGGTTTCGCCACGCAACTGCCAGACGCCGCCGACCTCGGTCAGTCGCCCGGCATCGAGTCCACCTTCGACAAGATGCCGGATGAAGAGTGCATTCCCACCTGACGACTCCCAGATCACGTCGGCACTCAAACCCTCGAGCTGCCCACCGAGGACGGATTCGATGAGCTCTACGCTTTGCTCCTTCGTGAACGGCTGCAGCTCGATTCGCTTGAGGTGACCGTCTTTCCACATCGCGGTGATCGCGTCCGGTACCGGTTCACCGCTGCGAACGGTGGCGACGATGCGCGCGGCGCGATCGATGGCGACCTGATGCAGGAGAGTCGCGGAGAGATCGTCCACCAGCTGGGCGTCGTCGACGACGATGAGGCTATGCCCGTCGGCGACGACGGCGTTGCGAGCGGCCGCGACCAAAGCCGCCGGATCCCGGGAACCCGTCGACTCCAACAAGTGTGCGAAAACTCCGAGCGGAATGCTGCGAGCGCACTCGGTGCCCGCGACCCAGAGCGGCTTGGGCGACAAGGATTGGGTGACCGCGCGCGCCAAAGCAGTTTTGCCGACGCCGGGAGGGCCAACGAGCATGACTCCGCACGCGGTGCCGTCGGTGAGGGCCGACCGCATTGTTCTCGCCTCAGACGGCCGTTCAATCCACTGCCACCTGGCGGCCATGAATTTGATACTAAACCGCCAGGTCGCCGCCTGAATCTTTAATTGTCGTGGCGCTCCGGACTGTCCATCATTTGATCAGACCTTCGTGGATCGTCTCGGCGACCTCCGGGTGCGCAAGGTACTCCGCGATGTCATGAGCATGGGCCTTCGGGTTCTCGACGTTCATCTCGAGCAGGTTCGGACCCCAGGACTTCCGGAGCGGGCATCCGATGGCAATCGGATCGCCCGCATACCACGTGTTCAGCCACTTGCCGACGCGGCTGGGCCGGGTCGGACCGTGGATCAGCAGCTTCTTGTACACCGCGTCGAGTCCCAACGGACTGCCCGCGGTCACCATGAGCGTCACCTCGACGTTGCTGGACAGCCGGGTCAGGAGGTCCATCGCGACGACCGTGCCGAGACTGTGGCTGACGAGGACGATCGGCCCGGACGATGGAAGGTCGGCGGCAACGGTGTCGAGGACATTCTCGCGGGTCTCCTCGTTGTCGAGATAGGCCGCAACGTCTTTGAAGATCGTCTCGATGATCGCGTCGTCCAGGCCGCTGCGGGCCGCGAGCCAGGCCAACTGTGTGCGTATTTTGCTCACCACGCCACTGCCAAACGATCCGAGGCTTTCGGGTGCCTCGACTTCGCCGTCCGGCGGCATTCCGGCGTTCTCGGCGGCCTCCGCGATCATCTGGGCGAACAGGCCGCCTGAGCCGAGGTCATCGGTGATCGATTCCTTCGCCCCGAGATCTTCGACAAGCCGATCGCCATAAAACGGAAAGTAGATGTCCGCCGGCTCGACCGTACTCACGCCGGCGAGCGTGAGTCCCTTGTTCAAACCTGCTGTCCACGCGCGCCGGAGCAGTTCGGGGTCGTGTCCCTGCTGACTCCGGCCGTGGATGAAGACCATGCTGCGCTTCCCGCCGAACGCACCCGGCCGGGCACTGACGCCGGAAAGAATGGGCGCGGGGACCTTCTCGGTGGCGGGCTGGGGTTCGGTAGCGGGCGCTGGTGCGGCGGCGGGCGTGGCGGCGACCCGGGCCTGCCGTCCGAGTTCCGCGAGGATGTCTTGCTGTGTCGGCGTCAGGTTCCGGTCGGCCAGGTTTTTGAGGATCACGCTCACCCGCGCGCCCTCGTTGGCCGCCCACTCGATGGCGTCCTCGCCGTCCCCCGGCTGCCATACCTTGCCGTCCTTACGCAGGACACGGCCTTGATCGTCCTTCTTCTTCACGCCCGCGTGATGGAGCGCCACCACTTCCCACTGATCATTGAAGACCGGTGAGCCGGAGTTCCCCGGCAGGGTGTCGGCCGTGTAGTGCAGGAATTCGTCGAGTTGAGCCTCGAGTCGGTTGTCGCGGATCGAGATTTCCTTGAACCGTCCCATCGGGTGGCCGATGATGTTCATCGCTTCGCCGATCACGATCTTGCCCGTCTGCGCGATCAGCGGATTGAACCAGCCGACGACCTGACCCGCGGTTGTGCCATCGTCGCGCGGCGCCACCAGGACGAGCGTGTAATCGAGGTGCTTGTCCGTCACGAAGAACGTGTCCGGGTCCAGCCGAAATCGCGTGCACGCGGCCGGCGCATTGTCGACGCCAATCTCGGCGCCGAATTCGATCACCGCAGTCCCGGCGGTCACCACGTCCGGCAGCACGTGGTTGTTCGTGAGCAGCAACCGCGGCGACACCAGCGAACCGGTGCCCTGGGGAGTCTCGCCACCGTTGGCGGACAATGAAATTCGAGCGACCGCCGAGGCAGCACGGGTGCCGCGGGGAAGGAAGCTGACCGGCTGTGATTCGTTTGCCGCGCCGATGATGCGCTCAAGCGCGGCATCCGCGTCGAGTTCCTCGCGGCCGACGTCGATCACCGCCTGGGCCGGAATCTCGCCGTTCTTCAGGAGTCGGGTGGCCCGGGCGACGATCTGGTCGTGCGTGTCCACGACTGTGTGTCCGGCCTTGTTTCGCCGTACTTCGGTCGCGGCTCGCTGTGATTCGGACTGGGCGTATCGCCGCGTGGCGGCGTCCACCTGGTCGCCCCGCGACATCGTGAAGTCGTCGATGGTCATGGTGTTGCTCCATATGTCTCGAGTGCCCGTGGTCTTCTCACCAGCGGATGTCGGAGAGGCTGTTGAGCGGCGGGCGCGGCCCGAATGCCTCGACCTCAGCGAAGGTGTCGGCGACTCGGATCTCCGTGGCGAACTGCAGTCCAGTGCGCTGTTCGACCTCGCCGACCGCGACCTGGTAGACCCGGAATTCGTCGAGTGCGAAGGCCTCGAGTTCGTCGAGATTCTGGGTGAGGACGAAGGCGCGCGCCTTGAGGGTGCCGCCTTCCGCGAAAACGATGATCTTGAAGAATTCCCGCGGGATCTTCGTGCCTCGATAGACGCGGTCATCGTCGTGGAAGATCGGTCCGCCGAAAACGGAAATCCGTAGATTCTGGACATCGACCTCGTCGAACACCGCGTTCTCCAACTCGCCCCACAGGCCTTGCTTCGCGCTCTGGTTGAAGTCATCCATCTGCGGAGTGATGTTCGTGTAGTAAAACGAGTCCGTGTTCGCGCGGTCGGCTTCCGGGAGCGGTCCCCACAGGAGGTCCGCACGACGCGCGATATGTCCACGATCGACGCGGTTGTTGCTGTAAAGCTCGTTTCCGGTCTGGAATTCGGCCGGAATTCGCGGGTCCTTCGTGAACGGTATTCCGGCGCGGTTGAGCTTCTTGAGGTTGCCGCCGTCGATGTTCCAGGCGACCCACCGCGGAAATCGTCGCGTCTTCGACAGCGCGAGCGAGAAATGCGTGTAAGGAATCACTTCGGACCCGTCGAGGGCGAAGGTGTCCGCGTGCAGTGCCACGTCGAGGCTCGGCACGTCGAGCGGGGTGGAGAGAAACAGCGGGTCGAAGCCCGTCTGGGCGAGTTCGCAGTCGGGGAGCGTCTGAGTGAGCATGCGTCGGACGTTAGGACCGTATAAACGGTCAGCGCGCGGGTAGCTCACTACGCGAATTTCGAGCGCCCGGTACTTAATCCTTGGGCTGACGGCGGTGTCGGAATTTCGGGTAGTCCGCTACTCACGGCAGCCGAACATTCCGTCGCGATCCTTGTGAATACCCGGGCACCGCGCTCGGATGTCCGAAAGGGGAAGTCGCAATGTCAGAGAACGAACGCCATTTCTGTGTAGTGGTCGACGCGCCATTGGCGCCGGATACCGAGGCCGCATTATTGCTGGGCACCAAGTGGAAAAAGGGTCAGGAAATCACTGTCCGCTTCCTGGAAGGTGCGCCGGACCTCAAGCGTCGCGTTCGAGAGGTAGCCGAGCAGTGGACGGGCGAGAAGATGGCGAATCTGACACTGAAGTTCGTCGAGAAGGGGCCCGCGGACATCCGGATTGCCTTCGTGCAGGGCAACGGCTCGTGGTCGTACCTCGGCACCGTGTGCCAGCAGATTCCGGCCAACCAGCCGACGATGAATTACGGCTGGCTTACGCCGACCTCGTCCGACGATGAAGTGCGTCGTGTTGTGCTCCACGAATTCGGTCATGCGCTCGGCCTCATCCACGAACACCAGAACCCGAACCAGCCCATCAAGTGGAACCGCGCTGCGGTGATCGCCGACCTGTCCGGACCGCCGAACAACTGGAGTCCAGCGACGATCGAGAACAATATGTTCAAGAAGTACGACCCGAGCGACCTCGCGAGCACCCCCGTCGACGCCGAGTCGATCATGATGTACCCGATTCCGAAGTCGTGGACTCTCGACGGATTCTCCGCCGGCATGAATCGCGCACTCTCCCCCACCGACGTCGAGTTGATCAGGGCGCAGTACCCATGGTGACGTCGAACAAGACGACGTTCGAATACCCCATCGTGGGCGGGTTGCGGATATCGCTCCAGCGATACCTGCAGCCCGCCTGCGGCGGTATCGACGCCTTGCCACACAGCTGTGGTGCCTTACCGATGCTCGTGACCTCGCACGGGCTGCTGGCACCGTGCCCGGACGGGGAGGCGTTCTGGGTGGGACTTGTTGCAGCTCGCGGGGTTTCGTGGACCGTGCGCGTTGAGGCATCGACGTTGATCGGCGCCAGCGCCGGGGCCGAACGCGCGCACGTTCCGCCCGCGTGCGGCGTCCCAGGTATTCCGCGTGATGACACCTCGTGGTGGCCATTCACCACGTGTCCGGTCGTGCAGAGCGCGCCGGCCTGCCGGTCGCTGGCGATCCATGCCCGCCGGGGCGACTGGGGCGCGTCCGGCGCGGTCTGCGTCGAGCTCGTCGACGCCGAAGAGTTCGAATCCCTGGCCGGGAAGCCGGTTCCCCGCCTCGATACACAGGCCGCTTACGGCGGCTGGCGGCTGCCGTGACCACACCTGAGTAGTCGCGTCCGGAAACTGACGTAGACCGCTACGCAGGCCCTCGGATGAGGTCGAAAACCAGTCTTGAGCTGGATCAACCACCGCCGCCCAGCGGCCCGCCCGAAGGAGAGTCAATGAACAGCGTCGACGAGAAACTCGATGAACACACCCCGGTGTCCAGTGTTGCGAAGGAAGTATCAACCGCGGTCGAGCAGGAGGGAAACGTCGGCTCCGCGAGCGGCGTATCCGACGCCGACGGCGGAATCGAAAACGTACCGGGATACTCGCTCCCCCAGGCCCAGGTCCTGACCGAAACCGCCGCCGTTGAACTCCACTCGCTGCCCGACATCGCCTGGGCTTCCTTCGGCGAGCCGATCGACGCCGAGGCCGTGATCGGCACCGACGACCGGGTGCAGATCACCAACACGAGCGTCTACCCGTGGCGGGCACACGCATCACTGCTCATCACCGCCGCCGACGGCTCGCAGTGGATCGGAACGGGCTGGTTCCTCGGACCACACACGCTGGGTACCGCTGGCCACGTCGTCTTCATCAAGAACAGCGGGGTACCCGGACGCGACGGATGGGTGAGGTCGATCCAGGTCATGCCGGGCCGCAACGGCAACCAGCTGCCCTACGGATCGGTGACAGCATCGAACTTCCATTCCGTTCTGGGCTGGACCCGCGACGGGGACCAGAACTACGACTACGGCGCGATCGTCCTGGGCTCGGACCTGGGAAGTCAGACGGGCTGGCTTGGTTTCGGTGCGTACGACGACGCCACGATTCAGGGATCGACTGCGAACATCTCTGGCTACCCGGGTGACAAGCCGGCGGGCACGCAGTGGTACCACGGCAGCCGCGTGACGTCGGTCAATGCGCAGAAGGTCTTCTATGAAACCGACAGCTTCGGCGGGCAGAGCGGCAGTGCCGTCTACCGCATTGTCGGGCAGGACCGCTACGCCTTCGCGGTGCACACGTATGGCGGGGCGACGTCGAACTCGGGTACGCGCATCAACAACGCGGTCTTCAACAACCTGGTGGCGTGGAGAGCATGACGGCTGCCGGTCATCCGGTGATCTCTGGGGAGGTCGTGTCCGACGATGGTTTCGTCGTCGGCGCGGCCGTCCTGTTCGCACACGCGCCCTTCCCGACGCCCGATATCGCGGCGCTGACCGACGACCGCGGACGATTCCGGCTACCGAGTGTAGGCAGCGGGCATTACTGCATTGCCGTGAACGCGGCCGGTTCTGCGTTGGTGCGCCACGAATTCGACGTGGCGGCCGACGACGTGTGGGTGACCGTCCGAATCTAGTTGCCGCGCTGCCAGTCGTTGCGCGTCATGCTGACGTAGTAGTGCTCACCGTCTTTGACGTTCCGGTTCAGGATGTCGGACAGCGTGTGCGTTTGGTGGATGATCTCCCAGCCGACGTCGGAGAAGGTCTCTCGTTTGTAGACTCTCGGCGCCAGCAGTGGGTTGGTCAATGCCTGCGAGAACGCGTCGAGGGCCACCATGCGACCAATCAAGGGTGGAAGGGCCGAGTTGACTTTCCGGTCCTCGGCAAACAGGCCTGGATAGAACTCGATGGCGTGGGCGTTCCCATAGATCCTGCTCAGCGCTTCCTGGATCGCGGGGTCGCTGGATATCTGGTCGAAATCGTCCACCGGCGGGAAACCGCAGTTCGCTCGGTAGTCGTTGTAACTGCCGAGTTGGACGAACCTGCCCTGCGCGACGCTGGCCGCCTCGATGAACAGCAGGTCTTCGTCGGTGTTGAAAAGGCCGATTTCGCCGGCAGGTTGGTTCGAGAAGTCTTCGAAGAGTGGTCCGAGCCCGCGCTTCAAGAGGATGTCGTTGTTGAACACCGTCTCCTTCGCGGCAATGGCCTTGCCTTCGACCTTGATGACCGACGGAATGAGGCTGTGCCACCGATAGAGAAGGTTGAATTCGACGGCCATCCAATTCTCTCGGAACCAGGTCATCCGAGCCAGGCTTGCCGTGTCGAGGGAGAACTTGAAATGGAACGGCGAGATGTGGTTGATGTACTCGCCGATGACGATCTTGATCAACAGCACGATCAGGATGTTGCGCGCCGTTTGGAACAGGCGCTCATCGTCCCACTCGCTATCGCCGTGGTGTGCCGTCGCCAATTCCCCGGCGATGCGGTTGTGTTCCCGAAAGAACAGGACGCTCATCATGGCGTAGCCGACCTGGGTGTTCGCCCGGTCGCCGCCGAGGGCGAAGAGTCCTGGGATGTGTTTGTCTTCGCACATCTCGAGCCGCAACACGTCGAGATCGCGGAATGCCCGGACTCGCTTTCCGTTCGGCATGCACAGTCGCGGTGGGAATTCTTCCGGCGCATGCGTATCCGGGTCTGCCAAGAGGCGGCCGCCGCGGCCCTCGCGGAGTAAGCCGGTGACCGATCGTTTGATGCCGTACAGCTGGCAGAGGTCGATCTGGTGGTTCGAGGTGTTCTTGCGGTAATCCCTGGGTTCGGTCCGATCGCTGCGCAGAAATCCGTCCGTGAACCATTGCGCGAAAGTGGCGAAGAGCAGCGTCGATTTCGGGCATAGCCGCGTTTGCTCACCGCGCCGGAACAACTCGGTGACCCGGGTCAGTTCCGGCAGATCGCCGGCCGGCTTGGGCTTGAGGTGCCGCCCATCGAATGTCCGATCGGTGAGCGAGTCCCACGACGTGTACGGCGCCATGGTGCTCAAGGGCTCCGGGCGCGGCGGAATCTTGAGAACTGCGGTGTTGATGAGAAATCGATTCATCCACCGATTTGTCGGCCCGAATTTCTGGATGACCCACCAAAAGAGCCGGAAATGCGTCATCACATAGAACTCTGCCCGATTTCGACGGCCGTCCTTTGAGATGTCCCGGTTCGGCGACGCCGATCCCGCGCCGCCTACCTCGAACGTATTCATGGGCAACCGCATTTCGCGCTCCTCGCATCCGTTGACCGGATTTCAGGCAATGGCCTGTACGGAGGTCCAGCACGAAGATCACTTCTCGGCCGCGGCCTGAGCTTCTTTGCTGGACTGGACTTTACGCCTCGCGCTGAGGGTCGGAAGGGGTATTTCCACCCGGTCTGAACTGTATTGAGTTCGCATGACAAAGCAGTTGAGTATTGCGAAGCGTGAGGTTGCGTAGTGCCCTACTCGCGCGCGTTCGAACCACGCGGCGCACGCTGATTGAACGATAAAGAACTGCCCCGAGGAGGGCCGCCATGAACGTCTTGCTGGAAATGACCGCCCTTTCGCTGGCACGTCCGACGTTTGATGCGAGTTCCACCGAAATTGCCGCCTGGTTCGAGGCGAAGGCGTGCTTCCACGACCATCTCGCCGGCGAAGGCGGACCCGATGCCGAGCACGAGCGCGCGTTGGCAACGAGCGCGCGGCGGCGATCGCTGGTGTTAATGGGTGGCGCGGCGTAGGAGTGGGTGGGCGATTTTCGCTGAACAGCAGCCAAAATCGCTGACACAAGCGTCAAATTCACCACGTGCCTGACGAGGTGAGGATGCCACGATGTTGACCCCGGAAATCCGTGCTGCTCGCGAGAAGGTCGTGCTCGACCACTTCCACGACGAAGTTCGCCAAGACTGGGACGCCACGCTGTCGACGTTCCCGCACCCGCACTACGAGATCATCCCGTTGATGAAGGTCCACGATGGTGACCGGGAAGTCCGGGATTACTACCACGACACCCGCGTTGCGTTCCCGGACCAGGACCACGAGATCATCGCGCTGCGGCACAGCGACGACGCCGTCATCGTCGAGTTCTGGCTGCTCGGGACGCACCAGGGCTTCTTCGGCGCGATTCCACCGACGGGCAACCGTTTTCGGGTTCGGATGACGGCCTACTTCATCTTCGATGCCGACGAAAACCTCGTGTGCGAACGCATCTACTTCGACACTCTGACGTGGATGCGGCAACTGCTGTCGGGCATCAACCTGAAGAACCCGAAGAACTGGCCGTTCGTCCTTCGGGCGGTGCGCGGCGCGATGGCACAGACCTCGAGCGAGCCCGATCCCCGACTGACGCACTGATTGACAGCGAACCGTTACCGGTAGGTCAGCGGTTTCCGTAGGTGCTGCGGCCATACTGGGCCATTGGAGGATCAGTGACCTGGGAAGGGATGCCCACCAATGCCCGATGAAACTCAGATCTCGCGGCGCGGCGTTGTCCTCGGCGCCGGAGTCGCAGCCGGTGCGCTGACGATCGCGGCGTGCGGCGGGCCGGACGTCACGTACTCGCAGGGATCGAAGACGACCGCTGAGTCGACCTCAGCGTCGCCTTCGACCGCGGAGGAGACCACTGCCCAGGCGGCCCCCAACCCGGCGGAATCTGTGCGCGCGGATGAACTGGCCAAGACGTCGGACGTTCCGGACGGCGGTGCTGTCCTCGTCGGCGGGGTCCTCATCACCCAGGAGACCAAAGGCTCCTACCGAGCCTTCAATCCGGTGTGCACACACCGCGGATGCGCCGTGGAGACCGCCGGCTCGATGATCGCCTGCCCGTGCCACGGCAGCCTGTTCAGCCTCGACGGCAGCGTCGTCAACGGTCCGGCCATGAGTCCACTCCGTCCGATCGCGATCAAGGTCGCGGGCGACTCCATCGTTCGCGCATAGTCTTTCGTCGCCCGAGACCTCGAACCTGATCACAGGAACGGTCGTACCTCGACCTTCCGGTTGCAGCACTTCGACCCCTCGGCGCCCAATTTGAGTGCGATGTCGAGGTCGTCGGCTTCAATGATCCAGAATCCGGCGAGATACTCTTTCGACTCCACGAACGGGCCGTCGGTGAAGACGACTTCTGCACCCCGGTTGTCGATGACGGTGGCCGGTTCAGGTGATCCGAGGCCGCCGGCGAAGACCCAATAGCCCTCAGTCTGAAGTTTGCTGTTGAACACGTCGATCGCAGCGTCTTCAACCGGGGTCGAGGGTCCCGTGCCGTCGTCGATCACGGAAAGCATGAACTGCATCGTTTTCTCCTTTGTCGGGCCACCGTTGTGTGGCGCTCATCTTGACTACGAACAGCAATGGCTCAGTGCGACAACAGCCCACCAACTTTCTTCCAGAAGTTTCCCGGAACGGCCTACGTTCATGACATGAACCGATCACTGCTGATACCGGTGTACGCAGCTCTGGCGTTGGGTGCCTTGATTGCGACGTGGACCTTCAACATCGCCCACATCGCACATGGTGGATCGGCGTCCGACTTCTTCACTGACGGCTACGTGAACTACGTGTCCAGTTCCCTCACCAATGACCTGCTGTTCGTGGCGGTGGCCGCGATTGTGTTCATGGTCGTCGATGCGCGGCGCACCGGCGTTCGATACGTGTGGGTGTACGTCGTGCTGTCGTTCGCGATTGCGATCAGCGTGATGTTTCCGCTGTATCTGATCGCCCGGGAGCGTGCGTTGGCGGCGAGTCAGTAGAAGCGCAGCCCACGCTGTCGAACGATGAACACCGCGGCGATTGTGCCCGCGATCCAGAAGGCGAGTCCGCCTCCGATGGTCACCAGGGCGTGCCCGCCCATTGACAGTTGGTGCATGAGTTCGCGTGGCAGCAAACGGGGCTCGCCGTCGAGCGGTCGAATCAAGTAGTACAGGACGTACGGCAGCGCCAGGTGGGCCAGCCACGGCACGGTGGCGTGTAGCTGACGGCGTTCTGCCCAACGCTGTTTGAGCGAGCGAGGCGCGACCGTCAGCAGCACTGACACCACGTTCCCGACGCCCATCCACGCCAGGATCGGCAGGCACACGAGAGGCAGGGTGACCGCGAGGCGATCGGGTGATTCATGTGCGATGGTCATTCCCGCGGTGAGCAGCAGCGTGGGAATTCCGACGATGACCAGCAGCGTCAGATTCTTGACGAGGAGGATTCCGCCGATCCCCTCGCCTTCGCGTAGTCGATTGCTCAGTCGTTCCGCATCGAGTCCGAGCACGTTGGTCGTGGTGACGTCCGCGAGCACGAAAGTCGCGAAGTAGGTACCGACGAGGACGACCCAGTCACGATGGCTGTGGCCGGTCAGCGGTGAGATGACGAGCCAACCGATCGACAGCACGACGTTCGCCACGACGCCTTCGAGCCAGCGGCGCGGAGGGCGGAAAGACCACGTAATCTCGCCCGCGACCCGGTTGGCGAGTGGACGCGCCTGCGGCGCGTCAACTCGTTCGAGGGTCGACGTTGTCATGTCACCAGTGGACAACGCCTAGCTGTGAGAACGCTGGAAGCCGGGTCTGAACTTCCTCGGTCTAACCGAGCTCCGCCAGACGCGGCACGACCGGTGCGACACTTTCGATCCAGGCCGCTGGACTTCCCGACCGCGGTGCAAGCATCACCATGTGAACGCCGAGATCGGCGTACGGCTGCATGTTTCGCACGAATTCATCGTGGCTGTCCGGGGACGATAGTGCGGCCCGCGCGAGAATCGTGACGCGGATATCGCCGAAGTCCCGGCCCACGTCGTCGCAGTGCGAGCGTAAGACGTCGAGCTTGTGTTCGACGTCGGCCGGTGCGGCCGCAAACAGGTTGCACGCGTCGCCGTATTGCGCGACGAGACGCAACGTCTTTCGCTCTCCGCTGCCACCGATCATCACTGGTGGACGTCGGATCGGCTGCGGGGAACACAGCGTTTCGGCGAGTTGGTAGTACTGGCCTTCGTACGGACCGTTGTTCTCCGGGTCCCACATTTGTGCGCAAATCTGCAGGGCCTCTTCCAGCCGCGAAAAGCGTTCTTTGAGAGGGGGAAACGGAACTCCCAAACCAACGTGCTCGCGCTCGAACCAGGCTGCGCCAAGACCCAGATTCGCCCGCCCGCCAGACAGGACATCGAGCGTCGTGACGATCTTGGCCAGCAAGGCAGGCGGCCGATAGGTGACGCCCGTGACCAGGAGACCGAGTTCGATCTGACTGGTGTGCGCCGCCAGGTATCCGAGCGTCGTGTAGCCCTCGAGCATGTAGGCGTCAGCGGGTAAACCCATCGGCTCGATTTGGAAATAGTGGTCCATGAAGGACAGCCACTTGGCCCCGATGTCCTCGGCCGCTCGGCCAATTCGCGCGAGTTCGGGCGCGATCGTCGGAACTCCGCCATCGAAGTTGAAAATCGGAATGTGGAAGCCCAGATCCATCGACATTCCCGTCGCTCGTAGCTGGCTCGGACCGTCTTCCCCGACTCTACGGAAAGGCTGGCCCAACATCACGCCTCGGCGCGAACCCGCCCTTGACGGAGTGTGGCGAGGAGTTCTCGGTACGGGCCGACGATGTACGCGGTATCGCCCGCCGAAAGGCGAGTATCCCGACGCGGATGCAGCTGGAGCGGCATCGCTTTGCGCTCGATCGCGAAAACCCTGGTCTGGGTGGACAAATCGGCCATTCGCAGGCCGTCCAACTCGCTGTCTTCCTCGACGAAGACACCGCCCACGGTGAACGACTGCTGTCCCACCGAGAACGTGCCGAGGACGCGGAGCCCCATGGCTGCGCCGATGAACCACGGTGCCGCGAGGTCGACCGTCGACCGCACATGGTCGAAGCCGAATCGTTTGGCGACCGCAGAGCCGAGATCGCGGTCGAAGACTCGCATCACGACCGGGACGTCGGGCCAGCGGGAACCCAAGCGGTTGCGCAGCACGATTCCGGTCTCGATGTTGACCATGTCGTCCTGGGTGAGAACGGCGACAGCCTGAGCCTCGTCGATCCGCGCCGCGTCCCAGGTCGCCGGCAGGGTCGCGTCGCCGAAGATGATCGGTATGTCCAGCTCGGCTGCGGTCGCCAGGTAGCGATTGCTCTCCGACCGCTCGATCACCGCGACGTCGTATCCCGCGTCTTTGAGGTCCTTCGCCACACGGATTCCGAAGGAACCGATACCGACGACGATGATGTGCTGGGTGAGGTCGCGTACCGCCCGTCGTCCCGCGTTCTGCGCGACACGTCGCGACAGCAGCAGGTCGACGACGAACGCCATGACAACGGCGGTGGTCGCGATGCCGGCGAACATCAGGAAGATGCTGAACATTCGTAGCCATACCGGCTGGTCGACGAACGAGAAGTCGCCGTAGCCGACCGTTGCGATCGTCTCGGTGGAGAAGTACAGCGCGTCGACGAAGCCCATACCCGGTCGCTGGTACGCATAGCGCAGCAACACCGTTGAGATGGCCAGCAGAGTGAGGCCCACCCCGAGGGCGCGGAAGAATGTCGGGTTCACGTCTTCGCGGAACGCCCGCAGCCCGGAAACCAGCCGGGAGGTTGGCGAGCGCAGCCGAGGCCTGCGGACGACACTGACGGGCGGCGCGATGCCATACGGCTCGAACTCATCGGCGGTTCCGATGAGTGCGGTCAGATCACCCTGTCGCACTGCGAAGTCGCGGCCCGGGCACGCGACGACGTTGCCCGGAGACGGTGACGCCTCCCCCTCCAACACCGCGACGGGAGCCAGATCGCCGAAGACATCGCGAAGAACGCCGTCGCGGGAAACCTGACTTTCGGAGATCACGAAGTCCACGCCCGCCGCCGCAACAGTGTGGGTCGTACGTCGCAAGCATGCCTCTACGACCGAAGGTGCTGCGAGATCGGCGACACCGAGCACCGCGCCCGGACCGTTTCCGCGTGCCACGGCTTCGCGGATCACGTCATTCACCAGGCGGGTCACGACCCGCACGTTCGGGTTGAGTTGCCGAGCCAAGAGCGCGATTTCGAGGTTCTGCGCATCACCTGTGCCGGCGCAGACGACGGCCGACGCTTTCGAAACACCGGCTGCGCGGAGTCCCTCGACGCCCTCGAGTGCGACGACGCGCACACCAGAACTTCCAAGCTCGTCGGCGATACGAAGAGCGAGCGCGTCACGGCCGTAAACAATCGCGTGTCCCCTCACCCTTGGGAACGTTAGCGTGCGCTCCGACGTTGCTGGGGCCGACATATGGCCTTTCGCCTCACGACTTTCGTCACTGGCGAATGCGGTCGGCGAGAGATGAAATGGAAGTACGGGCCGAGTTATCCGCCCGATCGCTCCGTCTCGGGGAGGCAGCAATGAAGACTTCACAGTCGATCGACGCCAGGACACGGATGTTCGCCCGTGTGATCGGCCCCTACCTGGTGCTCGTCATGGCCGTCGCAATTGCGCGTTTCTCGGACCTGCGGAACTTGATCTCTCAATTCACCGCCGACTCCAGCCTGACGTGGTTCGGCGGCGCGTTCGTGCTTCTCGCTGGACTGATCGTCATCGCGCTGCACACATCGTGGCGCGGTGCGCCGGCGATCATCGTGTCGCTCATGGGATGGAGCACGGCACTCAAGGGTCTCGCTCTGATGGCATTTCCCGCCTCGTACTTCGACTTCGCGAAGTCCTTTGTCGATGCGACTCCCGTGTGGATCGCTACGTACGTTCTGGTGGGCGTCATCGGCCTCTACCTGACGTATGTCGGTTGGGGTTCGTCGTTGCGGATGCCGACAGTCCACGGTTCGCGCTCGTTCGGGCGGTTGGGGCACGCCACGTAGGGTGGCCGCATGACCACCGCAACTGTCGTGGGCGCGGGACCGAACGGTCTCGCGTCCGCGGTTGTGCTTGCCGCGCAGGGTATTCGGGTCACGGTGTTGGAGGCCGCTGCCGAGATCGGCGGCGGCACCCGCACCAGCGAAATGCTGGTGCCGGGCCTGCTACATGACCACTGCTCGGCGATCCATCCGTTGGCCGTCGGCTCGCCGTTCCTGCAGAGCCTGGGTCTCGAGAAGTACGGGTTGTCGTGGAAACTCCCGGACGTCGACTGCGTGCACCCGCTCGATGACGGCACCGCGGGCGTTCTGGTCCGCTCGGTCGACGAAACCGCCGCTGGCCTCGGCCGCGATGGCAAGCGTTGGCGCCGACTCTTCGGTCGCCCGTCGGAGCGCTTCGACGCGCTCGCCGAAGACATCATGGGTCCACTCGTCCGCGTACCTCGTCACCCGCTGACCCTGACCCGGTTCGGTGCGCCGACCGCGTTGCCGGGGTCCGCGCTGGCGCGGTACTTCCGCACTCCGCAAGCCCGGGCACTGTTCGGCGGGGTGGCCGCGCACGCCTTCCGTCCACTGCACTACCCACTCACCTCGGCGATCGGCCTCGGCATCATCACCGCTGGTCACCGGCATGGTTGGGCGGTCGCCACCGGCGGTTCTCAGTCGATCACCAACGCCATGGCCCGCCTTCTTGGCGATCTTGGCGGGGAGATCCAAACGGGGGTCCGGGTCGAGTCCGCAGCCCAGCTGCCGGAATCGGACGTGACGATGTTCGACCTCGACCCGGCCGCGGTCGCGCGCATCATGGGCGATCGACTCCCCCGTCGTATCTCGGATGCATTCACGAAATTCCGACGCGGGCCGGGGGCCTTCAAAGTCGACTTCGCGGTCGAGGGTGGGGTGCCGTGGACGAACACTGATGCCCGGCGCGCAGGGACTGTGCACGTCATCGGCGACTACCGCGAGCTCGCCGCGGCCGAACGTGACATTCATGTCGGCCGGATGCCGGAGCGTCCGTTCGTTCTCGTGGGCCAGCAGTATCTGGCGGATCCATCTCGGTCGGCCGGAAATGTCCATCCGGTGTGGTCGTACGCGCACGTGCCGAACGGATACACCGGCGACGCCACCGCGGCGATCATCGACCAGATCGAACGGTTCGCACCGGGATTCCGGGACCGAATCGTCGGGCATACCGTGCGCTCGACGACCGAGATGGGCACGTACAACGCCAACTTCGCCGGCGGTGACATTCTCACGGGCGCCAAGGACATTCGTCAGCTGGTGTTCGGGCCGCGGATCACGTTGTCGCCGTACACCTTGGGTGTCCCCGGGTGGTACATCTGCTCGGCTGCCACGCCGCCCGGACCGGGTGCACACGGCATGTGCGGGGCCAACGCGGCAGCGAAGGCGTTGGAGTACTTACGCCGAGGCGCAGGATCGCCTACGTTCGAAACGTGACTGAGTCAGACGCAACTGAGGTTGTCCGCGCATTCCTGAATGCACTTGCTGTCGATGATGTCGCGACCGCGCTGTCGCTGACCACCCAGGATCTCAAGTGGCTCAACAGTCGCCTTCCCACGCTTCGCGGGCGGGCGGCGTCCGGGGTCCTGAAGTTGCTGGATCGTGGTCCAGTCGGATTCGACGTCGAAATACTGGCAATTTCGGCAGACGGAAACGTCGTCCAGACCGACCGCGTCGATTACCTGACGATGGGGCGCCTGTCCACGGGGTTCCCGGTTCAAGGCACCTTCACCTTGCGCGACGGAAAGATCGCGCGGTGGGACGATCATTTCAGTGTCCGGGAATTTGTCGGCGGATTGACATTTCGCGCGCCGCCGTCCAAAAGAGCTTGATCAATAACTTCCGAATTGGTGCCGGTGTTTCGGTTGTCGGTTACTGAATCGCTGGAATAGGTGCCTCCCTGAAGTGGTTCAACGTTCCACTTGAATTGACGTAAATACCAAGGTCAGCCGTATTGTCACGTGCCGTCGCGGCCACTTAATGTTGGAAATGCGATAACCCTGGAAGGAGCCTTCCGATGACGACTTCAAATGGCTCCGAGGCGTCAGCCAAACACAATATTTTGTTCGTGTTCACCGACCAGGAACGCTACTTTTCCGAATGGCCCGCAGGAATGTCGCTGCCCGGACGCGAACGGCTCCAGCGCGATGGCGTTTCGTTCTGCAACCACTACGGACCGGCAGTCATGTGCACGAGCTCGCGTTCGGTGATCATGACCGGGTTGCAGACTCCGGACAACGGGATGTTCGAGAACGCGGACCTGCCCTGGGTGCCGAACCTGGACCCGGCGATCCCGACGATTGGCCACATGCTGCGCAAGGCCGGGTACTACACCGCCTACAAGGGCAAGTGGCATCTCAACGCCGACTTCGATGTGCCGAATCCCGACCACTTGCTGATCAAGGAGATGGAGGCCTACGGCTTCTCCGACTACGCGTGGCCAGGTGACGTCGTGGGACACACGCTCGGCGGGTACACGTATGACTCGATCATCGGTGGCACGGCGGTGTCGTGGCTGCGCGACAAGGGCCGTCCGATGGCCGACGACGACAAGCCGTGGGCGCTTTTCGTCAGTCTCGTGAACCCGCACGACATCATGTACTTCAACACCGACGCGCCAGGCGAGCGGGTGCAGGACACCGGCAATCTCATGATGCACGCCGCCCCCGCACCGAAGAACACAGTCTATTCGAAGACCTGGGATGTCAAGCTTCCGGACAACCTGACGCAACCGATGGATGAGGCGGGGCGGCCCCGCGCGCACGACGAGTTCCTCAAGTCGTGGGGATACACCCTCGGTCTCGTGCCGCCCGAGGAAGCCCGTTGGCACCGATTCTGGGACTTCTACCTCAACAGCATCCGCAACGTCGACCGCCAGCTCGAACTGCTGCTCGACGAACTCGACGCGCTGTCACTGACCGAGAACACCATCGTCATCTTCACGTCGGATCACGGTGAAATGGGCGGTTCGCACGGTCTCCGCGGCAAGGGTCCGTTCGCCTACCAGGAGAACATTCATCTACCGCTGCACATCGTGCACCCGGACATCGAGGGCGGTCAGGAAAGCAAAGCACTCACCGGCCACATCGACTTCGTGCCGACGATCCTCGCCCTCGCCGGTGCGACACCGGAGCAGCGGAGCGAGTTTGCGGGCCGGGATCTGCCCGGCCGGGATTTCAGCGATGCCCTGGGCATTCCCCGGACTGCCGAGTTGCACAGCGTGCGGGACGGCGTGCTGTTCACCTACAGCTGCGTTTCGACGAACGACAGCGAGGTCGTCCGGATCGTGTCCGAGGCTAAGGCGGCCAAGCAGGATCCGAAGCAGGCCGTGAAGGCGTCCGGCTACCAGGTGGACTTCTCCAAGCGCGGAACCCTGCGCGCGATGTTCGACGGGCGCTACAAGTTCACCCGGTACTTCGGGCCGACCCAACGCAACCTGCCGAAGACGCTCGACGACCTCTACGCCCACAACGACCTGGAACTGTACGACCTCGAGAACGACCCCAAGGAAATGACCAATCTGGCGGCGAAGAAGGGCGAGAACGAAGACCTCGTGCTCGCCTGCAGTGCCAAGCTCGAAGGTCTGATCAAGGACGAGATCGGCGTCGACGACGGTCGGGAAATGCCTGAACTCACCAACATCAAGTGGACGCTCAGTCGCATCGACCTCTGACGGCGCGCTGCAAGAGAAGCCCGCAGGAAGGCAGACCGATGTCTACTCTTGGCCAACTCCTTCTCGGATCAGTGCCCGTCTTGGGTGGGGCATTGCTCGGCGTCACGGCGGGTGGCGAAAAGCGGGAGAGGAAGGAACGCCCAGGTGGACCTGCGTCCCGGGTCACGATCCGGCAGGACCAGGAAATCCTCGAGCGGATTCCACCCGAGGACACTGAGCTACGGGCCGGGCTCGAACGCAGCATCCAAGCGCGAATTCGCTACCTCGTCAAGGTGAGCGAGGCGAATCGCGAGGTCATGCAGGCCGCGGTCTCACATCAAGGGACGTGGCGGGATGCGGTTCTCTTCGTCTGCACGGTGACCTTCACGGTCATCTGGTGGGACCTCGACCACAGCCGGGAAACGTGGCTGCCGGTGTTCATCGTGCTGCTTCTGCTCGTTGCGGTGAGCGCGTATTACGCGTTCTCCGGCGGATTCCGGCGCCTGTCCGAACTCCGCGACAACGACTAGTTACGACCCCTTCGGCTGCCGCCCGGGGCCAAAGCCGATTCCCGCGAACGTGCCACCGAAGATGCGGCTCACGCCGGGGATCTGGCTGAGCACCGACTGCGCCGCATGCACTGCAGCCGAGGTGCCCACGTCGACACCTTTGCCGATGAGACCGCGCTCGACATCGGCATCGGTGATCAGATTGCACGCGCGCCACAGGCCGGCGGCCGGGCCACCGATCAAGCCGTTGTCGTGGAGGAATTCAACGAGGTTCTTGCCCCACTCCGCGCGGGCGGCGTGCACGTGCGGGTTGTTCCGTGCAACCTGCAGAGCACGCTTCTGGTCGAGGCCGACCGCGGGATACACGCCCGGGCTGACCAATGCCTGGACGATCGTGTAGCCGACCACCGCACAGATCGTCTGCTGCGCGAGTTTGTCCGCGGGGTTGAGTCCCGCCTTCACCATGTCGGTGATTTCCTCGCGCGCGAAGCGCATGTGCCGCGCTTCTTCGGTGACGTGAATCTGGGCGACTTTG
Organism: Smaragdicoccus niigatensis DSM 44881 = NBRC 103563; assembly: GCF_000380645.1. Classification (GTDB taxonomy): domain Bacteria; phylum Actinomycetota; class Actinomycetes; order Mycobacteriales; family Mycobacteriaceae; genus Smaragdicoccus; species Smaragdicoccus niigatensis. Next base: position 272,967 of record NZ_AQXZ01000018.1, on the reverse strand, counting down.
CGCACGAGCGGCTGCAGCGAGTCGTCGATCATCATCTCTTTTTGCGCCTCGTCGAGTATCTCCTCGGCGACGAGGATGCCGGCGTACGCCATCGGCCCCCACGCGATCGTCTTGAAGATCCGGCCGAGTTCGTTGAACATCGCCGAGTGGCGGTGGGGCGAAACTCCCACTTTGTCGCAGTACTTGCCGAACATGATCGAGTGCCGGCATTCATCGGCGATCTCGGTGAGGGCCCAGTGCACGTGTGAGGTCCGCGGGTCCTGGTCATAGATCGCGCGAAGGACCATCTGCATGAGGATCATCTCGAAGAACACGCCGGCACTGGCGATGCTCGCCGTCTCGTGTTTGCTGAGTTCGATCTGCTGCGCACGGGACATCTCTTCCCACATGTCCGTGCCGTACAGCGTGACCCGGTTGGGCGAGATGTAGAACTTGTCGGGATCCAGAGGTGCATCCCAGTCGATGTCGACCCAGGGGTTGTAACTCTGCTTCTGCGACGCCTTGATGAGCGTTGTGGAGATCTTTTCCGAAGCTTCAAAGCGTGCGTCGACAACACCGGTCACGTGTTCCTCCAACAGCCATGGTGGGAGTGATCTATGTCACTATGGCTGACGGTACCTGTTCCGTTTACACGCTGCGGAAATTTGCGACGTTAGCGCGGACCAGTTGGACTTACCCGGTCGCCGCACCCTTCAAGTCGAACTGCCACACCCACACGTCCCCGAGATAGGTACCCGGCCGGTTGAAGAGTGCCGTCAACACGTCGTACATCTGCCTATCGCGCACGGTGTGCGGCAACACGACGACGTCCGCGTCCCAGTCCTGGAGATCGGTGATGAATTCCAGTCGGTCAGCGTCGGTGATCGACGGGACGGTGCCGGTTTCGTACACGGACTTCAGCAGTTCGGACGTGAAGTTGGGATCGGGGTAGTGGCTGCCCACTCCCCAGACGTTGGGTCCGACGAAGTATCCGCTGGCCATCGGGAAACCGAAGTCGGCGACGGCCTGCCACCGCAGTGGTTCGGCATAACTGTGCCCAGGCAGCGGTGCGAAAACGACGCTGCCGCCGTGGACGTATTTCTGCCACATGGTGTGCGAGATAAAGCCCGGAACCGGCGGACGGGGCACGACGTCGAGCGGAGTCGGGACGAGCGGCACGAGCGCGACCGCCAGGGCCCCAAGTCCGAGAATCCGGACATCACGGTGTTCGCTGCGCAGAATCCGGTCGATGGCCATCGCGATGAGCATCGCGATCAGGGGCAGGCAAGCCCCCGCGAACCGCAACTCGACGATCGTGCTGAGGGGCGGAATCTCGCGCAGCGCGGCCCAGGGCAGCGGGATACCGGTGTGATGGCCGGCAATGTCCAGTGTCGGCCCGAGAGACAGCACCAGCATCACTCCGATCGCCAGCGCGGCGGCGCGGACGAGCGGCCTCCCCCACATCACGACGATCGCGGCGATGACAACCGGCAGCAGGAGCCCGTAATACGCACTCAGCTCGGTCGGGTTCGTCGAGAGTCGCTCGGTGGTCCACAGCAGGTTCCCGACCGAATGCTCGGGGAACTGGACGAACTCGAGCAGGTCGTTGCTGGTGCCGGTGTGGTCGAGCGTGCGGTAGCTCTGCGGGCCGAAGAATTGCCACCAAATCGGCACCCCGGTAAGCACCAGCGTGACGGCGACGCCCGTGATGATCGGACGAACCGCTCCCCGTCCCCATGTCACCGTGCGCCGGAAGTCGAAGCCGAGCAGCCCGAGCCCGAAGACGACGCATCCGAAGGCGAACAGCAACAGGGGTTCTTCGCCGATGAATATCTGCCAGGAAACGAGCAGCCCGAGGTACACACCGTCGCGCCATGGGCGCTTTGTCGCGCCCGCGCGGATGAGGCGAATCGCGATCCACGGCAGCAGCGCGCCGAACACGAAGTTCACATGGCCATGGGCATGGGAAACGATGGCCGGCCCGAATCCGCACACCGCGCCACCCACCACGGCGGCGACCTGATGGAGCCGGAGATGTCGTTGGAAGACCCAGTACCAGCCGAAAGCCGTCGAAGCCATACCGAGGGTGAGCGTGAGAGCGAATGTCGCGGTGGGGCCAAAGGCGAGAGTGATGGGCGCGAGCGGTATCCCCAGCCCGAGCAACAGTGTGTTCGCCATGCCGTTGAAGCCGGTCGGGTAATTCTGCAGCGTCGTGAGGAACGGGTTCTGCAGGTGCGTGAGCACGTGCGCGTCATACGCGAAGAACCACTCCATCATCACTTGGTCCTGGTTGTCCGGCAGGACGCTGGAACGCAGGCCCTTCCACACCCGCCACAAGACGAAGAGCGCAGCGGAAAGGTAGACGAGGGCGATGATCGCCGGGAGCGGAACCCGGAGTCGGAAGCGACGTACGGGCCGGAACCCGGGAGTAAGTGATTCGGGCTGAGTGCGCCACTCGGGTACGACGGCGAGCTCAGCCAGGTCTGCTGTCATTTACCCTCTCGAGCCAAGACGGGCTTACGGTCAAACGCGGAAGACCGATACGACTGCGTATCGCCGCGGCGGGTGCATATGTTGCAGCGAGGTTAACCGGAATGTATATGGTTTGACTAAGTGATCGTGATCAGTCGTCGAATACGTTCCAGCAGATCGCACTTCGGTTCCGCTGGTCGTCGAGGACGAGATCTTGAACTGCCGCGGGAATTTGTTCCCGCTGCCAGTCGCGCTCGCGGATTCGCGCCTGCGCGCCTTCTGCAGCCACCACCGCCCGGATGGCATACGCCGCAGCGCCGAGATCGTGCGCAGCAACGTGACCGACGGCCGCGGCCTGGCCCGCGGACAGCGCGGCGAATTTCGCCGGATCCGGCACACCCTTCGCCGCCGCATTCGACCCGAAAGCGGCTTGGCGCGCTTCCTGCCACGTCGCCTCACCGCGGACCCAGGCACGACCCAAAACGATCGCATCTCGCGGACGGGAGTCGTTGGGTTGCGTCTGCTCGAACAGGTGGAGAACGTGTTCGGTGCACACGAACGCCCACTCCGCGAGGAGACGGTGATGTTCGTCGGTCAGTGATCCGCCGCGTCGAATGGTGATCAGCCGCGGGTCGCGGTCCTTGGGGAGGATGGGCATTAGGTCAGCTTGACCAGCTGTTTGCCGAAGTTCCGGCCCTTGAGTAGGCCGAGAAAGGCCTCCGGAGCGCTGTCCAGGCCCTGGGCAATGCTTTCGCGGTACCGCAGTCGGCCGGCGGCGTACAACGACCCCAGCTCGGTCAGTGCCTCGGGCCAGAACTCCATGTGCTCCGACACGATGAATCCGCGGATGGTCATCCGGTTGATGAGAATCAGCGCCGGGATCTGCATCGGCGTCGGTTCGCCGTTGTAACCCGCGATCATCCCGCACATGGCGATCCGGCTGAAGGCGTTGGAGCGCAGCATCACCGCGTCGAGGATGATGCCGCCGACATTCTCGAAGTAGCCGTCGATGCCGTTCGGGCAGGCGGTCTTCAAGGCAGCGGAAAGCGATCGCGCGTCGGGGTGTTCCCGGTAGTCGATGCAGACGTCGAACCCGAGTTCGCTGACGACGAATCGACACTTCTCCGGACCACCGGCCAACCCGACCACGCGCGCGCCGCGCTCTTTTGCGAGTTGTCCGACGACACTGCCGACGGCACCACTCGCCGCACTGACGACGACCGTCTCCCCCGGTTTCGGGTCGATGATCTGGGTGAGTCCGTACCACGCCGTGATGCCCGGCATGCCGACCGCACCGAGATACGCCTGCAGCGGGATGTGGGTTGTATCGACTTTGCGCAGCTGCCCCGGTGTGCCATCGGCGACCTGAAACTCCTGCCATCCGCCCATACCGACGACGTGGTCGCCGACCTCGAAGCGATCGCTCCTGGACTCGACGACTTCACCGACGGTGCCGCCGATCATGACCTCGTCGAGAGGCTGCGGCGCCGCGTAGCTCTTGGTGTCGTTCATCCGGCCCCGCATATACGGGTCGAGGCTCAGGTAGTGGTTGCGGACGAGGACCTGGCCGTCGGCGAGGGCGGGTATCGGTGTCTCGACCAGCCGAAAGTTGTCGACCGAGGGTTCGCCCTCGGGGCGGGAGGCCAACAGGATCTGGCGGTTGGTCGCAGTCATGGTTCTCACTCAACCACTAAGTCCCCGGGCGTAGCGTTCGGATCGTGGGCGTCATTGATCGGATCGGAATCGAGCACCCGGTCGTCCAGGCGGGCATGGGTGGTGGCATCGCAGCGGGCATGTTGGCGGGCGCGGTCTCTGCCGCCGGCGGCCTCGGGACTGTCGGAATTCTGCCGCCGAAGAAGTTCGAAAACGAACTCGACCTTGCGTACGAACAATCGGGTGGACGGCCGATCGCAGCCAACCTTCTGGTGCCCTTCACGACGCGCGCGCATGTCGAGGCGATCGCCAGGTCGAAGGCACGGGTGGTCACTCTGCACGGTGGCTTCGACAGCCGGCTGGTCGAGCAACTCCAGGAAGATCAGGCGTGCGTCCTCGCGACGGTCGGCACTGTCGACGAGGCGCGGCAGGCCCTCGCTGGTGGCGCGGACGGACTCGTCGTGCAGGGAATTGAGGCGGGCGGACACCTTGTTGGTGTCGAGCCGGCATTGGAAGCCCTGCGCCGAATTCACGACGCAACCCGTTCGAATGATCTGCTGGTCGCCGGCGGAATCGCGACCGCAGCCGACTCCCGCCAGGCCCTCGAGGCCGGTGCTGCTGCGGTGGTCGCGGGAACGCGCTTCCTGCTCACAGCCGAGTGCGGAGCTCACGAGGCGTACAAACAACGAGTCATCGCCGCGGACCGGACCTTCGAGACGATGTTGTTCAGCATGGGATGGCCGATGCGCCACCGCGTCATTCCCAACGCGGCAACTGACCGGTGGTGTCGCGACGACCCGCATGGACCGCGGGCAATCCGGCGTCTCGCGTCGCTGACGAGCGGAATGCGGCATCTGCCGATGACCATCGCCGACCGGTTTGCGATGACCCAGACTCCCGCGATCCCGTTCTTCGGACCTGCCGCTCCCCTCGCCGGAATGCCGGAACGACTGGTCGACGCGACCGCGCTCTATGCCGGCGAGACGGCGTTGCGGATCCAGTCGGTGGTGCCCGCTGCCGTGGCTGTACGGGAGCTCGCGGGAGTTCCGTGATCGAGGTACAGACCGGTGACGTGATCGCGTTCCGCTTGCGGGCGCATCATCTGCTCGCGCGACGACCGGCTTCCGACGTGGCAGAAATGCTGGGCGCCTGCGGAATTCAGAACAGCTCGCCGGGGTCGGCGCTACTCGCTCTGAATGCCCGGGTCGAGGTCATCGATCGGCTCGTGGACGAGAAGACCCTGCTGCAGACCTGGAGCCTGCGCGGCGCGCCGTACTACTTCCCCACGGTCGACGCTTCGGTCTTCACAACGGGAGTTCTACCCGCCACCGAGTCGGCGCGGCTTCATCTGATCCTCGGCGTCGAGCAGGCACTCAAGCAGGTCGACCTCGGGCTTGACGAGGTGGTCGCACTGATCTCCCCCATCGTGCGGGAGGCGCTGCACGGACGGCATTTGGCGATCAACGAACTCGGCCGGGACGTGGCAGAGCGCGTGGCGGACCGGCTGCCGACGAAGACCTGCGCGGCCTGGAACACAGAGGGCCCGTACGCCAAAGATCAACCGCTCGGCGAGGCCATTGTGCATTTCTGCCTGCGGATTCTGACGCTGCACGGCATCGTCTGCTTCGCTCGTCGCACCGACAACAAGGCGCCTTTCGTCCTCGTCGACGAGTGGTTGGGCGGACCATTGACACCCATCGACAACGTGCGATCCGAACTCCTGCGCCGCTATCTGCACTGCTACGGACCGTCGACGCGCAAGGACTTCGCGGCGTGGGTCGGGGTATACGTCGGTGACGTCGACGCGTGGTGGAGCGCGATCGACGACGAGCTTTCGCCGGTCTCGTTCAACGGGAATCGCACGTGGATGCTCGCGGACGACGTTGCGTTGCTCGGGCAGTCAACCGTGCCTGGCGGTGTTCGGCTTCTGCCACCTGGTGATCCCTACACCCAGTTGCGGGACCGCGACACCATCGTCGACAAAGCCCACCATCGCGAGGTGTGGAAGCACCTCGGTGCCCCCGGAACCGTCCTGGCAGACGGACGGATCGTGGGTACCTGGCGACCGCGCAAGACCGGAACTCGACTGACCTTGACGCTGGAAACCTTCGAGGCGCTGACGGCACTACAGATCGACCAACTTCAGGCGGAAGCCGAACAGGTCGCGGTGCTGCGCGGAGCATCCACAGTGGAGATCCTCACCTGACCAACGCCTGCAGTGCTTCGGCGACAAGCACTGGGTCGATGATCATCGCGTCATGACCGCTGGGAAGTTCGAGCCACGTCCAATCCGACCGGCCACGCGCGTAGTCCCGGCTGGCGTCGATCGTGGAGTAGGCGGGATCGCACAGCGAGATGTACGTGCACGGCAGCCCGTTCCCTATGGGATGCAACCACGGCATCTTCTCTTCGTAGAGCGCGATGGGGTGCGGCGTGAGCCGGCGGCTCAACCACGCGGCATCGTCGGGATCCGTCACGCCATACGCCTCGGGTGGCGGGATTCGCATGCATCGCACGCCGAGGTGGATTTCTGACTCCGCTCTTCTCGTCTCCACGACATCGATCGGCAAGGTGTCGAACACCGACTTGCCGTGGTCGACGAGCAGGCTGTCCAGGAAGACCACCTGGCGGAGGCGCTCGGGAATGCGATCCGCGACGCCGATCGCGGTCAGCCCACCAAAGCTGTGGCCGACGAGGATGACGTCGTTCAGCTCTTCGCATTCGATGACGCCGACGACATCCCGAATCTGCGTGTCCATAGTCGCGGACGCGATCAGGTGTTCGCGTTCGCCCAGTCCCGTCAACGTCGGCGTGACGACGACGCACCCGTGGTGACGAAGAAGATCCGCAACGTGTCTCCAGCACCAGCCACCGTGGGAGGCACCGTGAATGAGAACGAACGTCGGGTCTGTCTGCATAAGCCGTCCCGGGATCGAAGCGTTTCCATGCTCATGATCGCACTGTCTCGCGGCTCACAACACCAGGACTGTTCTAGTACCTTGACAGGCGAGGTACTCCGACATATGTTGTATTGCATGGCAGACAGGAAACTCTCCGCGGACCTACTCCGCGGACATACGGACACGATCGTCCTGAGGCTGCTGACGGATGGCGACAAGTACGGCTACGAGATCACCAAGCTCGTATTCGACAACTCCGACCAGCTCTACGAGTTGAAGGAGGCGACCTTGTATTCGAGTCTCAAGCGACTCGAGAAGGACGGCTTCATCACCTCGTACTGGGGTGACGAATCCCAGGGCGGCCGGCGGAAGTACTACAGCGTCACCGCATTGGGCCGCGATCTCTACCACGACAACAAACGCAACTGGGAGTACGCCAAGCAGATCATCGATCGCCTGGTGTGAAGGGAGCTACAGAACACATGCACGCAGAACTCCGGAGCTTCCTGGAGACCACGCTCGCGCCGTACGGCAACTTCCCCGCGCGGGACGACGTGATCGAGGAACTACTCGCAAACCTCACCGACAAATACGAAGACCTGAAGAACCAGGGCAAGACCGAGAAAGAGGCATTCGACATGGCAACCAGCTCGTTTGGAGACGTCTCCGAATTGATGGAAGAGATCCCGCAGGCACCGGCTCAGCCGACTGAGAAGCCGGGCCTGATCAGGGGATTCATCGCGAAGGTGGTCGGACCCGGCTCCGACACTCCCCCGGGCCGACTCCTCGGTGGCACCGACCTCCGCGACGCGGACCTGAGCGACAGCAACCTGCGCGGCGCGAACTTCAACGGCAGTGCACTCGAGAAGGCGAACTTCGACGGTTCGGATCTCGCCGGCGCCAAGTTCAAGGGTGCCGCCTTGCGGTCCGCTTCCTTCGGCGGCGCAGACCTCACCGACGCCGACTTCTACGGGTCAGACACGTCGAATGTGGCGCTGACCGGGGCGAACCTCACCCGTACCAAGTTCCGGGCGATCCCGTTGCAGGGTGTCGACTTCGAAGGCACCACCCTCGTCGGGACGAACTTCAGCACGTCGGACCTCGGCGACGTCTCTTTCGATGGCCTCGAACTCGTCGGCGTGAACTTCAACAGCACATCGCTGAAGAACACCTCGTTCCGGAATGCCACGCTCCGGGACGTCACGTTCCGCCACTCCGCGGTCAAGAAGGCGGTGTTCGACGGTGCGGCCATGGACAAGATCACGTACGCGGTGCTCAAAGGCGCCAAGGCAACGTTGAAGGACGTCACGATCCTTCCGGGTAAGTCGGAAGAGTAATCCCGATCTACACAGCCCCGGCGATTATCGATCGCCGGGGCTGCGCTGGTTGTGTCATCGATCACTGCCGTTAACGGCGCGGGTGACTTGACCGACTGACGGGGGGATCTGGTTGTGTCGCCAGACACGATTGAGTGGATGTGGCGGACAAGTGCGACGTGTTCTGAGTGCTGTCTTTCTTGTGGCGGGCGTTGCTCTCGTGGGTTCTGCCCCAGCCTCCGCCATTGCGAACGGGACTCCCGCGCAGCCGGGTCAGTTCGGATTCACTGCCAAGCTGACCATGACCGAAGTCCCCCGGCCGGATGGCACCACTTACGACAGTGCGTGCACTGGCGCGCTGATCTCTCCGACCTGGGTCATCACCGCGGGCCACTGTTTCCATGACGTCTTCCGGACGAATGTGAGCGGCCCGGTCCCCTACCGGACGACGGCGACGTTCAACACCGTCGATCTGTCGAAGTCGCCAGGAGACGTGATCGACGTCGTCGAGGTGGTGCAGGCTCCCGATCGAGACATCGCATTGGCAAAACTCGCACGGCCGTATACCGGCGTGACCCCGGTCCGGTTGCCCACGTCTAGTCCCCTGTTCGGGAGCACGGTGACACTGGCGGGCTGGGGTGCCACGTCGAGCGTCGATCCGGTGCCGTCGACGCGGCTGATGACCGGTCAGTTCAAAGTCCGGTCGATCATGCCGGACACGGTCGCGATCTTTTCCTACGCGCCGTCACGCGACACGAGTGCTTGCCCGCACGACAGCGGAGCGCCCTACTTCACCACGCTGCCGTCGGGCGTTTCGCAGCTGGTGTCCGTCGAGAGCAACGGGAATGAGTGCCCGTCGAAGGCCGGCGAGATCACGTCCCGGGTCGACAACATCGTCAGCTGGATCAAGAGCATCGTCGCCGATCTCCCGAACTAGGCACCGTGGTGTTCGTTTCCGCCCGCTGAGTGGGCGGAAACGAACACCAATCGACTACTTCCGAAGCAGTTCTCTCGAGATCGCGTACTTGTGCACCTCGGTCGGGCCGTCGTAGAGGCGGAAGGCGCGCATGTCGCGGAAGATCCCGGCGACCGGCGTCTCGTCACTGATACCCATTCCGCCGAGTACCTGGACGCAGCGATCTGCGACCTTGAACAGTTCCTCGGAGACCGACGACTTGACCATGCTCGACTCGTGGCGTCCCTTGGAGCCGTTGTCGAGGTGCCAGCAGGCCCACCAGATCATGAGGCGGCACTGCTGCAGCGCGATCTCATTGTCCGCCAACATGAATCCGACGCCCTCGTGCTCGCCGATCGGCTTGCCAAACGCTGTCCGGGTCTTGGCGTAATCGATCGCGATGGCCTGCGCACGTTCGGCGGCACCAAGCCAGCGCATGCAGTGTGTGAGGCGGGCCGGCGCCAGGCGCAGCTGGGCGTAACGGAAGGCCTGTCCGGGCTCGCCGAGGATCGAACTCTTCGGCAGCCGCAGGTTCTCGAAGCGCACGACGCCATGGCCCGAGACGTAGTTCCGGTCCATCGTGTCCATCGCGCGCTCGATGACGATGCCTTCGGTGTCGCCGTCGCACAGGAACAGCGTGGCGCCCTCGGCACCGTTGGCCATGATGATCCACGTCTTCGCGCCGTGCGCTCCGGTGATGAGCCACTTGAGCCCGTTGATGACGTACTCGTCGCCGTCGAGGACGTATTCGGTGGCGAGCTGGCTCGGGTCGGATCCTGCGCCATTCGGCTCGGTCATCGCGAAGACGGACCGCTGGTGACCGTCGACGACGGGCTTGAGGAATTGCTCGGCCTGCTCCTCGTTCGCGACCTTCGACAGCAGGAACATGTTGCCTTCGTCCGGGGCCGCGCAGTTCATCGCGACCGGACCAAGCACCGACCATCCAGCGGCCTCGTACACGACCGCCTGCTCGATGTGGCTCATGCCGTCGGCCTGAATCGTGAGTAGCCCCGCCGCACGTGCCAGCTCGACGAGTTCCTGGCGAAGGTCGTCGGTCGGTCCGTGCACAGTGACGCGCGGGTCCTTCTCGAAGGGCACGATCTGCTCAACCACGAAGTTGCGCACTTTGTCGCGTAGAGCGGCCAGTTCGCCAGGGATCTCGAAGTCGATCATCAGTTGCCTTCCATCAAAGTGACGGCTCGCTCGAAGAGCCGAAGGGTCGTGGTGTGGAGCCGGTCGCCGATTTCCATCGGCGCCTTGCCGGCCAGCGCACGCGCGTGGCTTCCCTCGAGAATGATCCCGAGCTTGAAGCAGGCCAGAACGATGTACCAAGTGAGGTCATCGAGCCGGCGCGTGGCGCGCTCGGCATAGCGGGCCGCGAGTTCCCCGGCGGTGGCGAGATTCCCGGCCCGGGTCAGCGGACCCGCGAATTCCTCTGGCGCGCCGGGCAATTGCCACGTCGCGAGGAGCCAGCCGAGGTCCAGGAGCGGGTCGCCGATCGTGCACATCTCCCAGTCGACAACCGCTGCGACCTCGGGTCCGGTGCGCGAGAACATGACGTTGGCGGCGTGGAAATCGCCGTGGATGATTCCCGGTCGATAGTCGGTCGGCCGATGCTCGTCGAGCCAGCGGGCGACCTCGTCAACAGGGCCGATGTCGGGACCGGGGTATTCCGCGAAGACGTTGTACGACTCGAGTTCACCGAGCCATCGCGGCACCTGCCGTTCTAGAAAGCCGCTCGGCTTCCCGAAGTCGCCGAGTCCGACGGCGACATGGTCGACCTCGCTCAGTTCGGCGAGTGCATCGACGAGGTGGAGCCCCATGTCGTGACGGACCTGCGCGTCTGTTCGGTGCAGTTCGGGTAATCCGACGCTGGCGTTGAAGCCGTCGACCGGCTCCATGAGATAGAAGACGGCGCCGCCGAGAACAGTCGTGTCGTCGCAGGTCGCGATCAGTGCGGGGTGCGGAACCCCGGTCTTTCCGAGCGCCTCGAGGACCCGGAATTCACGCGCAATCTGATCGTTGCTGCGCGGACGCAGATGCACTGGGCCGCGCCGAAGAATGTAGCTGCGTCCGGCGCGATCGAAGCGGACCATGACGTTCTGGGTGCCGCCCGTAACAGGTACGACGTTGAGCAGCGGTCCGGTGCCGAGACTGACAGTGTCCATCCACGATGCGACTGCTGCTTCGTCGATCAAAGCCTTGGCTCCAACTTCTGACAGGATAGATTGTCAGGCCTTTTCTATCACACCCGTGCCTACTAGTGACCGGAGGGCCAGGCCGGCGCGGTGAGCCACGCGGGCGTCACAACGTTCTGCCCCAACATTCTCGACTGCAGCGTGTAGCTCGCGTTCAGGTTGGGAAAACCCGTGTCGAGACTGGTGGCGATCTGGTAGTGGTCAGCACTCGGTCCCGCCGTGACAGTTCCCGTGGTGTTGGCACCGTCGGAGAAGTCGTTGGCCTCGAACACGACGACGGTGTGGTCCGGAAGTTGGTAGCTCATGACGGCCGCCATCCGGTCGTAGCCGGCATTGCTTGCCGTGACGATCTCACTCGTGTGCGGCGCCAGGATCTGTTGCGGCGCCGCGATGAAGTCGCCGACGTTCGTGTACTGCGCAGCAAGGGTCATGGGCTGATCGGTGTCGTTGGAGATCGTCATCGCAACGGTGTCACCGTCCATCGGCAGGGTGCCGGCGTGCGCCGTGGCGACGAATCCGAGGCCGGTGCCGACGATTGCGATTCCGACGAAGGAAACGCCCAGGATGAGGTGGCGGCGGGGGTTGATGCGGGTGGTGGTCATTTCCGGGCCTTTCGTAGAAGGTGCAATTACTCAATGACTTTCGCCCGCGTCGGGGGTGCGCGTGATGCCCCGAATGGGCCCTCCAACAGGGGAAACCCGCCTCCCCCAATCGGTGGAGGACCCGGTAGGTTGGCGTGATGGCCGACCAGTCCGCAGTAACCGCAGTCATGGCGGACCTCGCCGCGCTCGAAGACCCGAAGATGCGCGCGGTCAACGAAAAACGGGGTGACGATCACGGCGTCAACCTCACAAAACTGCGCGCACTCGCAAAGCAGTTGAAGATCCAGCACGAACTCGCGGTGGATCTCTGGGCGACCGGCGACACCGCAGCTCGCCTGCTCGCTCTACTGATCTGCCGCCCGAAATCGTTCCGCCGCGAGGAACTCGATTCGATGCTTCGCGACGCCCGAGCCCCCAAGGTTCACGACTGGCTCGTCGGTTATGTGGTGAAGAAGAGCCCGCACGCAGAGGACCTCCGGAAGGCCTGGTTCAACGATCCGGACCCGGTGATCGCGAGCGCGGGGTGGGCGTTGACCAATGACCTGATCGCGAAGAAGTCCGCGGAAGTGGACCCTGAGCAGTTACTGGCGTTGATCGATCCGGGTATGAAGACCGCACCGGAGCGCCTGCAGTGGGCGATGAACAACGGCCTGGCGATGATCGGGATTCATCGTCCCGAATATCGGGCCCGCGCCCTCGAGATCGGCGAACGACTGGAGGTCCTCAAGGACTACCCGACTCCCCCGGGCTGCACCTCACCGTTCGCGCCCATCTGGATCGCCGAAATGGTCCGGCGAGGAGCCTAAATGCTTGTGGCGGGAGCCCCATCCCGTTGGCACACTGGGGTCAGACCATGAGGAGGTCACATGAGCAACAACGGCCCATTCGGTATTGACCCGGAAGACCTCGAACGCGCGATCGCGGACGCGACGGCTCAGTTGCGGGGCGCATTTGACTTCGCGAATGGGCTGGTCGAGAAGTCAAAGGACGGCTCGCTGTTGTCCGGGCTTCTCGACGGACTCCTCGCCGGTGGACGCCCGTCCGTGTGGGACCAAGCGACTCGACGGCACGAGGGCGGAACCGCCCAGGAAAACGGCAGCGGCGTATGGGTGATCTACACCCTCGACGGTGACGGTTCAGCGCGCGTCGAGCAGGTGTACGCGACGGAGATCGAGGCTCTGCGAGCGAACAAGGACAACACCGACGCCGCGCGCAAGGTGCGATTCCTCCCCTACGGAGTGACGATCGGCGTTCTCGACGCGTCCTGATTCACTCGCCACCGCCGCGGCGGCGTTCCGACCTCGCGAGTAAATACCCGCGTGAAGTACGCGGGATCATCGAATCCGACGTTGCGCGCGACGATGCCAACGGGCAGTTTGGTCTCGGCCAGTAACTTCCGTGCCTCGACGAGTTTTCGCTCCAGAATCCACTCCTGCACGGTCTTGCCAGTGCGCTTGCGGACCCAGGTCGTGAGGTAACCGGGCGTCAGACCGACAGTCTTCGCCACATCGCTGAGGGTCAGCGGCTCCGCGACACTGGCTTCGATCGCCTCGAAGACGGCGTGGAGTGCCGGGTCCGGACGGCTGATGAACTCGGCCGCGAGCCGTTCCAGTTCGATCAACAGCACGGTCAGATGTGCCGCGAGCGCCAGTCGATAACCGTCTCGTCGATCGGCGATTTCGCACTCGATCGCCGCGATCGTTCGTTGCCAGTCGGGCTGCTTCTCCGGCGGGAGGGCAATCTGCAGGATCCCGCCCGACTGGTTGTGTCGCGTCAGCGTGAGCAGTTTCGCGTCCACGAGGGTCGGCTCGAAGACGATGGCCGTGCAGTCGTGGCCTACATCCGCGCGATCCGGATCGATGATTTCGCCAGGCTGCACGATCCAGGCCGATTCGCCATCGGTGAGCAGAATCGGAAAGTCGTGGATGTGCCGGTTGGCAGTTGCCGGAAGGTGGCCGTGCCCGACGCGCAAGATCGTGACGGGGGCCGCGTCGGGCGCGGGGTCATATCGATAGACCGGGACGCCGTTGCGATAGCGAACCGGGTGGATCGCGGTGTGCATGAGTCGAAGATAATCCAAGTACTAGCGCATATCGACCAATTCACCGGCCCTTATGTGCGCGAACATCGAAGTCATGAAGCATGTTCATCCAAATACGCACGATTACCTTCCGGCCGCCGGGCATGACGCCTTCCTGCCCTTCTACGACGTACTGACGAAGCTGCTCGGCGTCGGCAGACTGCATCGGGAACTGATCGAACAAGCGAGACTCTCGAACGGCCTTGCGGTGCTCGAAATCGGATGCGGAACCGGCAACCTTTCGCAGGCGGCGAAGCGGTCCACTCCTGGACTTCACGTGACCGGCACCGATCCCGATCCGCGAGCAATCGAACGGGCGCGGAAGAAGACCACCGACATCACCTTCGAAACGGCGTATGCGCAGACCCTGCCGTATCCGACCGCCACCTTCGACCGAGTGCTGTCGGCGTTGATGATTCATCACATTCCCGAGCAGACGCGCCCCGATGTGCTGGCGGAGGTGTTCCGGGTGTTAAAGCCCGGCGGGGGTTTTCACGTCGTCGACTTCGCCGGCGGACATGGGCACGGTCACGGCTCGATCAATCCGGATGCGATGACGACACTGCTCGAGGCGGCCGGATTCACGGTCGGCCCGGTGCGCCGCACACGCACGATCGCTGGTCAGTTCGCCTTCTACGAGGCCGTCCGCTGACGCGATAACGTGGGCTTCGTGACCGTTGATCTGTTCGCGGGAGTTCCCGTCAGTGACTTCCGGGTTGCCCAGACGTGGTACGAGAAGCTGCTGGGAGCTCCGCCGGCTTTCTTTCCGAACGACACCGAGGCAGTGTTCGAACTCGCCGATCATCGCTACCTCTACATCGAGCATCTGCCCGCGCGGGCCGGGTTCGCGATGCTCACGCTATTCGTCGAAGACTTCGACGAGAGGATCGCGACGATTGCTGATCGCGGGCTGCAACCAGTGAGTGTGGAGACCTACGAGAACGGCGTCCGGAAGGCGATTTTTCGGGATGTGGATGGGAACGAGATCGGTTTCGGCGGAGCGCCGCGCCCCGTCTAGTCGCGGGTGACAAACGATTCCGTGCTCTCACAGCGTTGTCGTCGACGCATATCGATGACGACGTCCGGAGAGCACGGAATCGTTTGGAAGTCAGGCGATCGCCCGCTCGAGTGCCTCGCGGTTTGACTCGATGAAGGCGATGTCGGCCTGCAGGAGCTTCACGAATTCGGCACACCCGCCATTCGCGGACAGCTTGGTGAGCGCGTGGCCAAGTCGATCGAGGATGTCATCGACGAAACCCGTGCGGTCGGTGAGTCCGTAGGCGTCGAGGAAGATCCGAAGGCGTCGAGCGACGTCCGGCTGGCGGGTCCAGCCGCGCGCCTCCGCGTGTGCCGGCGCGTGCAGGGCGACGACATGCCATGCGGCGATCGCCAGATCCTTGCGGCGGGTGGTCGGGCCGGCGTTGTCCCAGTCGATGAGCGAGTGGATGCGGCCGTCCGAATCGGCGACGAGATTCGCCAGGCTGACATCGTTGTGGCCGATGATCTCTCCCGGCTCGAGGCCGCTGCGGCCGGACCGCCAGGTCAGTTCCGGGTCCGGGCGAAACGTCTCGACCGCGTCGTGGAATCGGCGAAGCATGCTCCCGACGCGCACCAGGTTGGATTCCGAGCGAGCCCACTCCGGCCAGGACGCGGCGGTGGCGACAGTCTGTCCTTCGATGAAGCTCAACACTTCGCGGCCTTCAGCGTCGACTCCGAAAACTCGGGGCGAGCCGTCGAAGCCCGCGGACTCCAGATGGGTCAAGAGAGCGTGAACCGCCGGCGTCCAGTCGCCGGTCGACCGACGGACGGTGCCTCCGGTGCGGATGACCGCGCCGCCCCAACCTCCATACAATCGTTCGCTCCGCTCGGTCGTGGTGTCGCGGTAGACGCGGCGTCGTGTCGTGAGGCTCGCAGCGTGGAACCCCTGGCGCTTGTCCGATCGGGACTGAGTGGCAACCATGATGTTCCTCCTGCGAGAGTCAATTTCTCTAGTACTGACGCTACGGAGAAGGGCCTGCAGGTAGGAGGTGCCAGACGGCCGAATAGTTACTAGATGTGGCAACGTTGATCGGTCAATGGTGACGAGTCACGGTGGCGGTCCGCTACCGTCGAAGCTGTGACTGTCGATCAGTTCCATCTCTCCGGCGCGTGGAACTTCCGCGACGTCGGCGGACTGAAAGCCGACGATGGCCGCACGATTCGTCCGGGGATTCTTTTCCGTTCTTCGGAACTCTGTGCGCTCGACGCCGATGGCCAACGCACGCTGCTCGGGCTCGGGGTCGCAGACGTCGTTGATCTGCGCAGTCCTGACGAGGTTGCCTATAACCGTCCAGACGCGCTTCCCTCTGGCGTGCACCTGCATTCGACGCCGGTCAAGGATCACGAGCGCCAAGAACACGCACCCCACGAGCAGCCCCGCGTGCTCACTCCGGAGTTGGCCGAGGTTCTGCTCGAGTACGCCTATACCCGGTTCCCAGTTCTCGAAAACGGTCAGAAGGCGCTGGCGCACACGATCGAACTCATCGCGAATTCCACTGGGGGCGTGCTCATTCACTGCGCTGCCGGCAAGGATCGGGCAGGCTGGATCGTCGCGGCGGTCTTGCGTGCGGCGGGTATTTCCGAGTCCGACATCCTCGCTGATTACCTGCGAAGCAACGACGGGATCGAGCCGCTCCGGCAGGTGGTGATCGCACGCAATGGCGACCTGACACAGATCTCGGACAAGGTGCTCGGCGTGCACGAGGACTTTCTCCATGGAGCGTGGCGGGCTGTCGACGAGAAGTACGGGAGTTTTGAGAATTACCTTGAGTTAATCGGGGTTCGCGACGAATCCGTCGAACGGCTGCGAGCGCGACTGCTCGGCTGAATTCGCGGTAGTTCGAAGAATTCGGCGGGCTAATGTCCAGTAATGATCCGCAAGCTCATCGCGATCTGCGCGAGCGTCGCATTGCTCCTCTTGGCCGGATGTTCGAAGGCCGAGGACAAGAAGCCTCCGACGCCCGTGGAGATCGTCAGCTACACCCAGATCGACGAACACCTCAGCGTCCGCCTGCGGAATCCCAACAGCGATGTCGGGTTGGTCCGGAGCCCGTTTGAGTTGACGATGATCGACGAGTCCGGCGGGATCATCGGCGTTGCTGGCCAAGGCGGGCTCGCCGGGGCACCGATCAACACCATTTATCAGCTACCGCCCAAGGGTGATTTCGGTCTGGACGTCGACGTACCGAAAGGCAGTGTCGTCAAGAACGTCAAGCTCACCGTTCTTGGCACGTGGTTCGACTGGGACATCGTCGGTGCGGCGAAGGTAACCGTGTCCGACCAATCTGTGCGACCGGACCCGGGCTTTTCGGGTCCCACCGTGACCGGACGGATTGCAATCGACAAACCTGGTCCCTTCAACATCCGCGTCATTGCATTCGTCAAGACGCCACAAGGCGTGGTCGTGTCGTCGAACTGGGTTGACTGTGTCAAGCAGGGTGATGACCGAGCATTCGAAACGCAATCGTTCGGCAGCGTTCGTGGTCCCTATGAACTCGACGGCGTGGTCGCGTACCAAAGCGCAGTTCCGGACGTCGGTCCACAATATGTGCCGACGTGCCCGGCGTGAGTTCTAGGCCTGCACCGTTGCCGTCGCGACGAATTTGAACCGGTCCCCGCGGTACAACGAGCGCGTCCATTCGATGACTTCGCCGGATTCGTCCCGACCGGTTCGATGGATGAGCAGACCAGGTTGGCCGACGCCGACATCGAGAAGCTCGGCCTCATTCGGATCGACGAGCGCGACCTCAACCGCGTCCTCGACCGTAGCGATCCGACGCCCATACGCGGTGCGCAGGGTGGTGTACAGCGAGCCATGCTCCGACAATCGTTGCGGCAGATCGCGCAGTGAGCCTGGCAGGTGCGCGATCTCGAGGGCGAGTGGCGCGCCGTCGACGAGTCGCAACCGGTTCAGCCGCCACACCGACGCAGCGGGCGTGACGCCGAAGATCGTGGCGAGTTCGTCGCCCGCTCGCACCTTCTCGATTTCCAGGACCTTCGCCGAGGTCGTCAACCCCATCGACGCCAAATCCTCAGTCAGCGAGGTCAATTGGCGAACCGGCACGATTTTCGGCGGCGCAACATAGTTGCCACTGCCCTGCGTTCGGCGGAGGCGTCCCTCGGCAGCCAGTTCCGCGAGGGCCTTGCGCAGCGTCGTGCGCGAAGTCCCCAGTTCCTCAGCGAGCGCGCGCTCGGGCGGTAGCGATGAGCCTTCAGCGAGCGCGGCGAGTCGATCCTGAAGTGCCATCTTGACCTGGAAGTACCGAGGCGCTGACATGAAATCACCCTAACGTCTTGACGGCCCAATTGGTATATGCCAATGTTGTCTACATCACATTGGTATATACCAATTGTGGCCCAGTGAAAGGATCGGGGACAGTGGGCACAGCAACCACCATCGCGACGAAGGCGCCGGCACGGCTCGGGCTGTTCGTTGCCATCACGGCCGCGAGCGTCGGTGTCATCTACGGCTACGACATGTCGAACATCGCCGGCGCGCTTCTCTTCATGACGAGCGACCTCGGGCTGACGACGCATCAACAAGAGCTCATCACGACCGCTGTCGTCATCGGATCGATCGCGGGCGCGATCGGCGCCGGATGGCTTGCGAACGCGATCGGCCGGAAGAAGTCGATGGTGCTGGTAGCCGGAACGTATGGCGTGTTCGCCGTCCTGAGCGCGTTGTCGACGTCGGTGCCGATGCTGCTCGGTGCACGTTTCCTGCTCGGCATCACGATCGGTATCTCGATTGTGGTCGTTCCCGTGTTCGTCGCCGAATCCGCTCCGGCCAAGAACCGCGGTGCGCTCCTCGTCGCCTATCAGGTGGCGACGGTCATCGGCATCATTCTTGGATACCTCGCCGCCTACGCGCTCTCGGCAACAGAAAGCTGGCGCTGGATGCTCGGCCTCGCCGCCATTCCCGCGTTCCTGACCACGCTCCTGCTGCTCCGCATGCCCGACACCGCGCGGTGGTACGTCCTCAAAGGCCGGATCGACAAAGCTCGTGAAACTCTCCGACTGATCGAGCCGGCGTCGGACGCCGATGCCGAGATCGCAGAGATCACGCGGAGCCTGAAAACCGAGTCGGGCGGCGGCTTCCGCGAAATGCTTCGCAAGCCATTCGTGCGGGCCACCGCCTTCGTCGTGGGGCTGGGCTTCGCGATCCAGATCACGGGTATCAACGCGATCGTGTACTACTCGCCACGGCTGTTCGAAAAGATGGGCTTCCACGGCAACTTCTCGCTGCTCGTCCTTCCAGCCCTCATTCAGGTCGCCGCGCTCCTGGCCGTGTTCGTGTCGCTGTCGCTCGTGGACAAGGTCGGCCGCCGACCGATCCTGTTGGGCGGCATCGCGATGATGATCGCGGCGAACGCACTGCTCATCGGCGTTTTTCTGACCAGTTCTGACTTCGGTGGACTGCTCACCGCGCTCGGCTTCTTCGGGGTCCTCCTGTTCACCGTTGGTTTCACGTTCGGATTCGGCTCACTCGTGTGGGTCTACGCCGGCGAGAGCTTCCCGGCTCGGCTGCGGTCCATGGGCTCGTCCACGATGCTGACCTCCGACCTGGTTGCCAACGCGATCATCGCTGCCTTCTTCCTCACGATGCTCAATTCGCTCGGTGGCGCCGGGACGTTCGCGGTGTTCGGTCTGTTCGCCGTCCTGAGCTTCGCGTTTGTCTACAAGATGGCCCCCGAGACGAAGGGCAAGCACCTCGAGGAGATCCAGGAGTTCTGGGTCAACGGAGGCAAGTGGGAGTCGAGCAAGTGATGGCGACCGTACTCGGCCTCGATATCGGCGGATCGAAAACGCAGGCAGTTCGTTCCGAGGACGGAACCGTTGTCGCAGAAGCACTCTCGGGCAGCGCGAACGTCATGAGCGTGGGCACCGTCGAGGCCGGACTCCAGCTCGACACCATCGTCGCGCGGGTCGGCAATCACGATATCGACGCGGTGTGTGCGGGAGCCGCCGGCATCGACACACCGGCTGGCGAGCGGCGACTGCGGGATCTGCTCAGCTCGCGATTTCCGCGCGCGAAGATCCGGATCGTCCACGACAGCCAGCTGATTCTCGCGGCGGCCGGTCTGACCGATGGAATCGCCGTCATCTCCGGTACCGGTTCGGTGGCCTGGGGTCGCACGGGGACGGAAAGCGCACGAGCGGGCGGTTGGGGTTACCTCCTCGGCGACGAAGGAAGTGGCTATTGGATCGGCCGGGAGGCGGTTCGGCACACGCTGGGCCGCGTCGACCGGAACGAGCACCCGGACCGGCTTGGCCAGGAGATCGCCGCCGATTGCGGACTGCAATCCGCCGCCGACCTGCTCGACCATTTCTACGCCCAACCCGAGCGCCGCTACTGGGCCGGACGAGCGCGTGTTGTCTTCGAGCTCGCCAAGACCGGCGACGCCACCTGCCTGTCGATTATCGAGGAGGCCGCGCGTCACCTGGCCAACCTCGCGGTCGCGGTCGGAGAACGGCTCGGGACGCCGGTGCCCGTGGTCCTCGCGGGCGGGCTCGCCGTCCACCAACCGGCACTCCAGCGCGGTGTTCGACGTCATCTCGCCGAACACCGCATCCACGACGTCCGCATCCTGACCGTCGACCCGGTCCGCGGCGCCATCGAAATCGCACAACGAATGCTTCAGGAGCAGAAATGAACCCCGGTCACTTGATGGCCCGTGAAATCGCCGAACAACCCGACGTCTGGCGGCGATTCCTGCGTGAGGGGTCGGACCAGATCGCGGTCGCCAAGGCGCGAATCGCGGACTACTCCCCCAGGTTCGTGCAGTTCGTGGCCCGCGGCACGAGCGACCACGCTGCCCTGTACGCCAAGTACCTCGTCGAGATTCATCACCAACTTCCCGCCGGTCTCGTCTCGCCCTCCTCGACAACCGTCTACGGGGCGCGGCCGAAGCTCGAGGATGTGCTCTATGTGGCGGTGAGCCAGTCGGGCGGATCTCCAGATCTGGTGAAGTCCGTTTCGGTGGCGCGCGAGCAGGGTGCGCTCACCGTGGCGGTCACGAACAACCCCGATTCCGCGCTTGCCGAAGCCGCGCAGCTCCACATCGACGTCCTGGCCGGACCGGAGCTGTCCGTCGCGGCGACGAAGACGTACACCGCCGAACTGCTTGCGCTGTACGAGCTGTTCGTGGGTGGCGGCACCGCGGACTTGCCAGCGTTCGGGGAGCAGGTGCTCGCCAACGACGAAGCCGTGGTCACCGCGGCACAGCGCTATCGATTCGCGCAGCGACTCATCACGACCGCACGCGGTTATTCGTACCCCACCGCGCGGGAAGCAGCACTCAAGCTCATGGAAACGTCGTACCTCTCCGCGCAGGCCTTCTCGGGTGCTGACCTCCTCCACGGCCCGCTCGCGACCGTCGATCCACAGGTGCCGGTGATCGCGATCGTGCCGAACAACGTGGGTGGGCACGCGATGGCGCCCGTCCTGCAGCGACTCGAGGAGCGCCACGCTGACATCCTTCGGGTGGGCGCGAAGCTACCCAACGTCGCCGATTCGCTGTCGCCGTTATTGGAAATCCTTCCGCTACAACAGCTTGCGCTCCATCTCGCACTGGCCCGGGGCGGCAATCCGGACGAGCCTCGCGGTCTGTTCAAGGTGACCGAGACGCTATGACGATCGTTGCTGCCGGCACCGTGATCCACGGCGGCTCGGTGTTCCGCCCCGGGTGGATCGACACCGCTACGGGCCTCGCCGGGCCTGGTCAACCACCTGTTCCGCCAGAGTCGAACCACCCTGACGGCATCGTCGCGCCTGGCTTCGTCGACCTCCACGTGCACGGTGGTGGAGGCGCTGATTACGCGGTCGATCCCGAGACGGCCTTCGCGTTCCATCGCAGCCATGGAACGGTGGCCACGCTCGCGAGTCTCGTCACGGTGTCGCCATCGGAACTCTTGGCGACGGTGTCGAAACTCAGCACCGATCACCGGATCGAAGGCATTCACCTGGAAGGGCCGTGGCTCAGTGCGCTGCGCTGCGGAGCGCATGATTCGACGCAGCTACGCCTTCCGGATCGCGCGGAGATCACTGCGGTTCTCGAGGCTGGGCAGGGCCGCATCCGCATGGTGACCCTCGCACCAGAACTCCCCGGAGCGATGGACGCGATCAGACAGTTCACCGACCACGGGGTGATCGTCGCCATCGGGCATACGGACGCGTCCTACGAACAGACCGTGGCCGCGATCGACGTCGGCGCGACCGTCGCGACGCATCTGTTCAATGCGATGCGTCCACTTCGACAGCGCGATCCCGGCCCCGCGCTCGCACTGCTCGAAGACCCCCGGGTCACCGTCGAACTCATCGCCGACGGGATTCACCTGCATCCGGCGCTCGTTCGCAACACGATCAATGCGGTTGGCGGGGAGCGGGTCGCCTTGGTGACGGACGCGATGTCCGCGGCGGGAATGTGCAGTGGCCACTACCGACTGGGAACCCTCGACATCGACGTGCAGGACGCGGTGGCGAGGGTTGCCGGGACCGACACGATCGCGGGGAGCACGGCGACGATGGACAACCTCTTCCACGCGACGGTGTCGATGTTCGGTGGAGCTGCAAACGACGATGCCTTGCTCATGGCCGCGACAGTGACGTCCGCAACTCCGGCCCGACTGCTCGGAATGAAGGACCCCGACTACATCGTGCTCGACGGCCGGGCGGTTGTCTGGCCGCCCAAACGCGGCCCAAACTGTTAGGTCCACCCCAACCAGCGCTCCATTTGGTGTGGATCTGGCAGATGTGGGTGCGTTTGTCGAGGCCAGTCAGTGGCGACGCAGGCGTTCCCGCGCATTCTGGAGACGCTCGCGCATGGTCGGCTTCGACGGCCGTGGAACCTCGCCGCCGTTGTTGTAGGCCGCGGTATAGCGAACGTGGAGTTGTTCGCGCACTTCGTCGGGCGTGTATGCCCGACGTTTGCGCTCATCTCGGGCCACCATGACACCGGTGGCGGCCACGCCGACCACTCCCGCCATGCCAACGTATTTCAGAACCTTCGCTCCAGAAACCGCCATATCTCTACGCTATTGCTATGCCGACCCGTCCGCGCGAATCTTCGGTAAACCTGAGCACCGCTGTCGACAACGCACGTACTGGAGACATCTGGATCTTCCGTGGTCACTCGGGTCCCGATCGTGCGATCCAGACCCTGAGCAACAGCCCGGTCAATCACGTCGGAATGGCCGTGGTCCTGGACGACATGCCGCCATTGATGTGGCACGCCGAGCTCGGAAAGGCGCTTCAGGACATGTGGACTGGGCGCTACCAACGTGGTGTGCAGCTCCATGACCTGCGCGGTTCGGTGCAGGTGTGGTGTGGTCGCTACGGCCAGACTCCGTGGTTCCGCCAGCTCGAGCCGGGTGTCACGAAGGAGCAGGAGGATGCTGTCCTGCGCACGATCGCGCGCCTCGACGGCACGCCGTTTCCGTCCACAGCCAAGGTCGCGAGTCGATGGCTCGGCGGCAAGGTCAACCGGGTTGCGGCGCCGGTCACGAGGGCCGAGCTCGAGACGACATACTGCGCTGAGGTCGTGGGTGTGACCTACGAGTCGATGGGGTTGCTCAAGAAGGAACGCCGGCGCGATTGGTACGACCCGGGCCGGTTCTGGAGTGGCGATCGACTGCCAATGGCGCCCGGCTACTCACTCGGCAAAGAGGTCGCGGTTGTGCTCACGCCGGAAGAACTGGAAGCCGGTAAGAACCCACCCCGACCGGCTACCCGATAACGGGCGTACGTCCGGCGGTCAGCTCATCCATCTTCGCTTGCATGACGCCGTGCACGCGTCCGGCGAACGCTTCCGCGGACTCGCCCTCGTAGGCACGCATCGGCGGCAGCACGGCGGTGACCAGCTTCGTCGGGAGCGGAATGTATGGCAGCGCCATCCCGACCAGGCCCACGTTGAGCCCCCACGGAATCGACAGGCTGACCGCCAGGGACTTGGCGCGCATCAATTGCGGAAGGCGCAGCAACTTCGCCAGTCGCTGCCCGTCGTTGAGAACGAACACCGACTCCCCCGCACCGGCGGTCACCACCGGGACAATCGGCACGTCATGTTCGATTGCCACGCGGGCGAAACCAGTCCGACCGTCGAACTTGACGACGTTCCGCTCGGAGTAGGGTTTGGCGGCCTCGATGTCACCACCGGGGAAAACGGCGACGTGATGCCCTGCAGCGAACCCGGCGTCGACCGACTCCTGACTCCCCGGACGGCAACCGAGGGGCTCGATCAGCCATCCGAGCTTGAAGGTCCACGCCACCTGATGCACCAGGAAGGTGATCGGCCGGGATTCCACCAGTTTGTCCAGAACGACCGCAAGAACCATCGCGTTGAGGTCGAGTGCGCCCCCGAAGCCATGGTTTGCGACGACGAGGCACGGGGTGTCCGGGAGCATCTCGTCGGCCTGAACCTCATGGCGGTGGTACGTGCGCAGATAGGTGTCGAGCACCGAAATCAGGGCGGGCGCGGGTGACGCGGCGTTCATGCAACAGCTTTCTAAGCGGAATAACTGATAAAAGAATCAGTTACGAGCCTGATATCAGTCAAGGGATGTGAGGAACCTTTCACGTCGTCCCGGTGGCCGCTGACCGTCAGCAGTTCAACGGCCAGCATGGTTCGGATTCTCCACCATGTCCTTGTCCCAACCGGGCAGGAAAGCTGCGAAGGACTCGGACGCCGCGGTGGGCGGTCTCGCCCGTGCGGCCCTTATCGTGCTCGGAAATCGCATAGCCTGGCAATGTGCTCACAGAGTTGCTCCGTTTGCCGGGCGGCACATTTCGGATGGGGTCAACCGACTTCTACCCGGAAGAAGCGCCGATTCGCGACGAACAGGTTGGGCCGTTTTCGATCGAACGCCATCCAGTCACAAACGCGCAATTCGCAGATTTCGTCTCCGACACGGGCTATGTCACCGTCGCTGAACGGCCGATGGACCCACTGCTGTATCCGGGGGTTGCGCCCGAGGATCTCGTGCCCGGCGCGCTCGTGTTCCGGGCGACATCGGGGCCGGTGGATCTACGTGACTGGCAGCAGTGGTGGACCTGGGTGCCCGGTGCGTCCTGGAAGCACCCGTTCGGGCCGGACTCGTCGGTGTCAGAGCGGCCGACGCACCCGGTCGTCCAGGTTTCCTACGCGGATGCGGTGGCCTATGCGCAATGGGCGAAGCGCCGGCTACCCACCGAGGCCGAATGGGAGTATGCCGCACGTGCGAGTACGTCGACGACGTACGCGTGGGGCGACGAAGTGCGGCCGAACGGGCACCTCATGGCGAACACGTGGCAGGGCAGGTTTCCGTATGCCAATGACGGCGCACTGGGCTGGGTTGGTACCTCGCCGGTCGGCACGTTCCCGGCGAACGGGTTTGGCTTGCTCGACATGATCGGAAACGTCTGGGAATGGACCAGCACAAGATATTCGCCGCGGTACAAGCCGATCCAGCTCGCAGCGACCTGCTGTCCACCGTCAGATCTCGCTGACCCGACGATCAATCAGGTATTGAAGGGTGGTTCCCACCTGTGTGCGCCCGAATACTGTCACCGATACCGACCGGCAGCGCGCTCACCGCAATCTGTCGATAGCGCGACAACCCATATCGGGTTTCGTTGCGTTCTCTAACCGGCCCTCTTGCCGAGACCATGCGGCAGTGACCGAAGGCTGCCGAACTACCCGCGCAACGGGCGCTCTCAGATGCTCAGCGGAACGTCATCGAAGTCTTCGTAGACGCTGAGCACCTTGTCCAGGCCGGTGATTTCGAGGGGCCGGGCGGCGATGTTGTTGGCGACAATCGCCATTCGTTGCGGCGCGGCGAGGCGTTGATGGGTTCGAGCCAGGATCGTCAATCCGGCCGAACCGAGAAACTCGACCTCCGACAGATCAACGACGAGAAGCGTCTGAAGATCGTTGAGAACGTTCGCGAGGGCGTTCTCGAGCACTTCCGCAGTCGACAGGTCGATATACCCGGATACTTTGAGCACCAAGGCATCTCGAACCACCGACTGCTCCGTCCAGAGGCCAACGTCGGTGGGTTGGTTCTCCGTCATGGTGTTAGTTTGCCTGATACGTTGGGTCACGAGAAGCGGCTGACGTTTTTGATGCCGCTTGGGCGGGAATTCGCTTCATACCGCCACAGATGGAGCGCCTTGTCTCACCTTGAACCCGCACGCGATGGGAACGAACTGTCGCGTTTCGACGAAGAATTCGGGAAATACATTCCGGAATACGTCGAACCGCGGCACCTACTCGAAAATGCTCTCGCGCGACTGCGCACTGTTCTCGATGTCGACACCGCGACCGTGCTTCGATACGACGCCCGGAGCAATCGTCTCGTTGCCGTCGCGTCGTCGGGCATCGAGGAAGAGGTTTACCAGGGCGTCCGGATTCCGTTCGGTTCCGGATTCGCCGGGCGCATCGCGGCCGCTCTTCGTCCGTTGACCTTGGACCACGTCGATCGAGACACCGTGATCAACCCTTTGCTGTGGGAACACGGTCTGCGCTCGCTGCTCGGCGTCCCGATGGTCAGCTACGGACGATTGCTGGGCGTCCTGCACGTCGGTTCGATCACCGGGCGGGTGTTCACACCGTCGGATATCCGCATTCTGGAGCGGGTGGGTGAACGCCTCGCTCACTCGGTCTATTTCGCCACGCTCGGTGAGGAACACACCGCCACTCTCGCGCTGCAGCGAAGCCTGCTCCCCGCCGCGCTCCCGGAGGTGCGTGGACTGGAGGTTGCCACCCGCTACGTGCCCGGCGCCGATGCCGGACTCGGTGGCGACTGGTACGACCTGTTTCCCTTGCCGGAAGATCGCGTCGGCCTGGTCATGGGAGACGTCGCCGGACACGGACTCGAGGCGTCGGTCGTCATGGGGCGGATCCGGAGTGCGCTCCGTGCTTACGCGCTGGAGTGGTCGGCCGACCCGGCCCGCGTCCTGGAACGCGTCGACGCCAAGATGCACCACTTCGAACCAGGTGTCATGGCCACGATTGCCTACGGGGTACTGGATGCGTCGCGGCGAAAACTCACCCTGTCGCTCGCTGGTCATCCCCCACCGATTCGAACGAATGATGATGGATCGACATTTCTCGCCATCGATCCGGATCTGCCGATCGGGCTGTTCCCCGGGGTGCCGCGTGCGAACACCGAGTTCCTCCTCGCCGATCACGACGCAATCGCTCTCTATACCGACGGCCTTGTCGAAAGGCGTGGCGAGAGTATGGATCTCGGATTGCGGCGGCTTTGTATGGCAATGACGAACGGGGAACCAGAGGCGGCCTGTGCCCGTGTCATGTCCCGGCTCGTCGGGCCACACGCACCGCGCGACGACGTCGCATTGCTGATTGCACGATGCGTCCCGTTCGATGCTCCGCAGATGAGTTAATGCGGACCTGCGCGGGTAATCAGGGATGACGATGCCTGATGATCTCGCCCAAGGATTTGCACTGACGATGCCCGGAACGCCTGCAGTCCTGCAGGACGTTCGGTTGGCTCTGCGCGCGTGGCTGTCGGTGGAGCATGTCCCGTCGTTGGTCCAGATCGATGTCGTTCTGGCCGTTGACGAGGCCGTCGCGAATGCCGTGGAGCACGCGATTCCGCGTACGCCGGGGACGCCGGTCGAGTTCAGCGTCGTCGCGTTCGTTCGTTCACACGAGTTCTTGGTGACCGTTTCCGACAATGGCGGATGGCGCGAATCCCCGCGGAACGCCATGCGCGGCCGCGGAATTCCACTCATGATCGCAGTGATGACGACGGTCGACATCGAGAGATCCGAATCCGGCACGACTGTGCACATGAGTCGCACGTTCTAGCGGACGTTCTGCCCCTGCAGTTCGCGATCGAATCCACCACGGCGCGTTGCCATTCGGTCGAGGAAGTAGTTCTGGTACAGGCGCCACGAGCCGCGGGGACCCTGGGCCGGAAACTGGTCGCCCGCGCGTTGGAAGTATCCCGACTTCAAATTGAACAAGGGGCTCCGCGGCATTCCATTGGGCGCCGAGGCAGTGACAGAGGCCAGATTCTTGCGGTCCATGTAGCGAAGCAGTCGGCACACGAGTTTGGCGGCGATGTCTGAGCGAAGCGTCCACGACGAGTTCGTGTAGCCGATGCAGATCGCCAGGTTCGGTACGCCGCTGACCATCGCGCCACGCCAGAGGAACGTCTGATTCAGTTCGATCTTTCGTCCATCGACCGAAACCTCGATTCCGCCCGCGGGTAGCAACTGGAGGCCGGTGGCGCTGATGACGACGTCCGCCTCGAGTTTCCCGCCGCTGACGAGGCGGATGCCGTCGGGTTCGAAGTGGTCGATCCGATCGCTCACGACGCTCGCGTCTCCACTCCGGATGGCCTTGAAGAAGTCGGCACCCGGCGCGGCACACAGCCGCTGTTCCCACGGGTTGTACGTCGGCGTGAAGTGCTCGGCGACGAGATCCTCGTGGCCGTCGAGCATCTTCGTCACAAGTTCGAGAAGTAGTTTGCGGGCGCCTTCGGGGTTCCGTCGACAGTAGGAATAGAACACTGTCCGCAGCGTCGCGTACCGCAGGCGCAGGATCGAATGTGCGAGTTTGGCGGGCAGTATCGACTGCAGACGCTCGGCGGTCTTGTCCCGGAACGGGACCGGGGTGATCCACGTTGCCGATCGCTGGAGCATCGTGACGTGTCGGGCCGTACGTGCCATCGCGGGCAGCATTGTCACCGCCGTCGCACCGCTCCCGATGATGACGACATTCTTGTCGGCGTATTCGAGGTCTTCCGGCCAGAACTGCGGATGAACAAACGTTCCCTCAAACGATCCGAGGTCGGCGAAATCTGGGGTGTACCCGGCGTCGTAGCGGTAGTAGCCGCAGCACAGATACAGGAACCGAGCGTCGATGGATGAGGTCCTACCGTCGGCCTCAATCGTCAGATGCCACTTCTGGTGCGGGCTCGACCAATCGGCGCTCAACACCTTCGTGCCGTACCGAATGTGCTGGTCGATGCCGTTTTCGCTGGCTGCTTCGCGGAGATAGTCGAGGATTTCGGCACCATCGGCCAAGGTTTTGTCGCCCGTCCACGGCTTGAAGCCGAAACCGAACGTGAAGATGTCGGAATCGGAGCGGACGCCCGGATAGCGGAACAGGTCCCAGGTGCCGCCCATCGAATCGCGGGCCTCGAGGATCGCGTACGTCTTGTCCGGACACCGTTCCTGCAGCCGATAGGCGGCATTGATGCCCGACAGTCCCGCGCCGACAATGACGACGTCGAAAGAAGTGGTCAACTGCGCTCGCTCAGCGGGCGAAATTGACGTCGGATGAGCACGGTTGCCCAGATCGCCGCGAACAGTCCGAACAGCACGAACCCGGCGTATTCGAGGTTGACCGACGCGATCGCCGCCGTGACCGGGTCCGACAGCCCCAGCGCCGAATGCAGTGTGCCGACGAGGACGATCACCCCGACGACCAGTGCCGACACGACGGACATGGCCGTGATGAAGACGAGGAACCGCGGCCGCTTGGTCGAGGACATCGCATTCGCGTAGAGGCGCAGCATCACCAGGCCGTTGGCGGTGTCGGCCAGCGTCATGCCGGCGGCGAACGCCACCGGGAGCGCGAGCACGCCGGCGATGCCGATTCCCGACGTCGCCGTCGCCGCGGTCAGGACGAGGAAACCGATGAGGGTCGCCGTGTCGAAGCCCAGCCCGAACAGGAAGCCCAGCACGAAGATGTGCCACGGCTGGCGAACCCGGGCGAGGGGTTTCATCATCAAGCGCCCGGAGAAGGTCCGCGGGAGCATGTCCTGTTGTCGCGAGCCGCCGAAGAGGCTCACCGAGTTGAACGTGCCGATCAAGATCAGGAAGCTGCCGGCGACGATCCCGCCAACCGTGGCGAACGTCGTCGGCGCACCATCCGCGACCACGCCGCGGGCGAGTTGCGAACCCGCGACGATCGCGAGCGCCAGCAGGAACACGACGGTCGAATGCCCCAGGCTGAACGCCAGGCCGACGCTCGTCGGGCGTCTCCCCTCGCCAACGAATTTTCTTGTCGCATTGTCGATTCCGGCGATGTGGTCGCAGTCTGCGGCGTGCCGTAGGCCAGCGAGGTAGGCGGTGACGGCGGCGCCGATCGCGATCGCGCCGGCCGACCCGTCGAGTGCTCCGAGAGCGAGCAATGCAAGCGCGATGACGTGCAGCAATCCAACGACGCCGAGCGTCACGGCTCGACGCGTGCGCTCCGGCCGCGACTCTCGGTACGCCGAATCAAGAATCAGCCGGGCGTGATTGGACACCGCGTGCATTCTCACGACCTTCTCTGTATCAGAACGGCGTTGACCAACGCGAGCGAACGCTCCGTCGCCGCCGACAGAGCGGAAACCTCGGCAGAGTCCAACCTGTCACAGATCCAGCCCCAATGCGCGCTGACGCTGAGGCCAACCCGGGGCGGGCCGATGAGCGAACGATTGGGACTTCGCCAGCGGATCCGTTCGGGCGACGGTTCGCCGAGGGACAGTGTGTTCCCATCGAATTCCAGTGGCCGGGTTTCGACCGTGGCATGGTCCTCGTCCACGGCCATCACCTTGCCCCAGCGGATCCGGCACTTCTGCAGGATCGCGAGCGGCGTCACCGGATCCACCGCCAGTAGCCGAACCCAGGGATAGACCGCGAGAACGTGGAAGCTGTGGTGCGCCACCGCCGATTCGACGTCCCCCAGCGCGCCGGGATTCTGGTGCGCGAACACGGGTCGAAGGTGATCCAAGAGGGCTTTCGGATCGACGCGGTCGAGTAACTCGCCACCGATCCAGTAAGCCTCCACGATCCGGGCGTCCATGGGGTTCTCGAACCCGCCGGCTTTGGCCAACGCCGCGAGATAGGGCCAGGCACCGTCGAATTCCCGGGCGCGCTGCCCCAACTCCAATTCGGTGTCGACGTCGGTCGGGCCGCAGTAGCCGAGCTCGTGCGGTGGAAACGCGTAGCGCGCGAACAGCACGGGCCCGGCATCGGAATCGACGGTCGCAGTCATGGAAGGTTTCTCAACAGATTCGTGGAAGCTGCTCTCCAGCGGGTAGGTCGACCACCCGCGTTCCGCCGAGTGCGGTCTTGGCCACCACGATCCCGGGGTGGTCGCTGACGCACTCACCGATCGCGACGGCACGCGATCCACGTGGGTGTGCGCGCATTGCTTCGAGCACCTTATCGGCGTCTTCTGGCCGAACGAACGCCACGAGCTTGCCCTCATTCGCCACATACATCGGATCGAGTCCGAGGAGCCCACACGCGTCGCGCACTTCCGGCGGAACCGGCAGTTTGCGTTCGTCGAGTGAGATGCCGACTCCGGCGGTGCGCGCGATCTCGTTGAGCGTGGCCGACAGTCCACCGCGGGTGGGGTCCCGCATCGTGTGAATGTCGGCACCGGTGGCGATCATCGCGGCGACCAGGCCGTTCAGTGGCGCGGTGTCGCTGGTGATCGTGGTTCCGAATTCGAGCCCTTCGCGGCAGCTCATGATCGCGATCCCGTGAACGCCGAGGTCGCCGCTGACGATCACGACGTCGCCGGGAGTCGCGCGCTGTGGACGCACGTCGACGTTCGCCGGCACGACGCCGATCCCCGTCGTGTTGACGAAGATTCCATCGCCATGTCCAGCATCGACGACCTTCGTGTCGCCCGTGACGAGCTTGACGCCGGCCGCCAGCGCCGCCGTACCGAGCGCGTGCGCGACGCGCTGGATCTCGGTGAGCGGCGTGCCTTCCTCCAGGATGAACGCCGTCGAGAGAACCAACGGTGTCGCGCCGGACATCGCGAGGTCGTTGACCGTCCCGTTGACCGCGAGATCGCCGATGTTGCCGCCCGGGAATTCGAGCGGTTTCACGACGAACGAGTCGGTCGAGAACGCGAGCCGAGCGCCATTCACTTCGACGATGGCCGAGTCGCCCATCTGAGCGTCCGCGGCTGCCCCGAATGCGGGCAGGAACAGGTGCTCGATGAGCTCACCGGACATCGCACCCCCGCCGCCGTGGCCCATGACGATGTTGGGGGAATCGCGAAGCGGCAGCGGGCACACCCAGCCGTCGATGTCGATCGTCACGGGCAGTGTTTCCTCAGACATGAGCCACCTCGGGTAGGACGGTCAGTCGCCGGTACAGGTAGTAGGCCGCGCACGCGCCTTCGGACGACACCATCGTGGCGCCCAACGGATTACGCGGCGTGCATTCCTTGCCGAACGCTGCGCACTCGTGCGGTTTGATGAGGCCTTGCAGCACCTC
Source organism: Smaragdicoccus niigatensis DSM 44881 = NBRC 103563 (assembly GCF_000380645.1). GTDB lineage: Bacteria > Actinomycetota > Actinomycetes > Mycobacteriales > Mycobacteriaceae > Smaragdicoccus > Smaragdicoccus niigatensis. The sequence continues at coordinate 240,541 of NZ_AQXZ01000018.1, read as the reverse complement.
TCCGGACCGGCAGATCGGGGACTCGTTGGCGTGCAGATCCTGAACGGAGAACCGGTGTTCGGCGTCGAACTTGCGGTACTTCTCGGACAGTTTCCAGCCGCTCTTCGGGATCATGCCGATGCCTCGCCACTTGCGGTCGGTGACCTCGAAGACGTCGTTGAGCATCTTCTTGGCGGGGAGGTTCCCCTCTGCCCGAACCGCTCGCGGGTAGGCGTTGTCGAGTTCGGCGCGTCCGTTTTCGAGCTGGTCCACCGTGCGGCGGATGCCCTCGAGGATGTCGAGCGGTTCGAACCCGGTGACCACCATCGGCACCTTGTACTTCTCGACCAGCGGCGGGTACTCCTCGGTGCCCATGACGCTGCACACGTGACCCGCGAGCAGGAATGCCTGGACTCGGCACTGCGGCGAGTCCATGATCGCGGCGATCGCCGGCGGGACCAGAACGTGCGAGACCAGCAGCGAGAAATTCTCGACGCCGAGTCGCTCGGCTTGGTAGACCGTCATGGCGTTCGCCGGAGCCGTCGTCTCGAAGCCGATGCCGAAGAAGACAACCTGCTTGTCCGGATTCTGGCGAGCGAGATTGAGCGCATCCAGAGGTGAGTAAACGACGCGAATGTCGCCGCCTTCGCTCTTGATGTGGAACAGGTCCTTGCGGCTGCCCGGGACGCGAAGCATGTCGCCGAACGAGCAGAAGATGACGCCGGGCTGCGCCGCGATGGCGAGCGCCTTGTCGATGAGTTCGAGCGGGGTCACGCAGACCGGGCAACCGGGGCCGTGAATCATCTCGATCGTCTCTGGCAACAGCTGGTCAATCCCGTGACGAATGATCGAATGCGTTTGTCCACCACAGACTTCCATCATCGACCAGCGGCGGTCGGTGGTGTCGTGGATCTTGTCGATGAGAATGCGCGCGAGGTCGGGATCGCTGAATTCGTCGAGGTACTTCATGACGTCACCTTCGGGACGGTTGGATCGGGTAGACCCGCTTGTTTGGCGGCGAATGAGAATCCGTCGCTGAACTCTTCCTTGAGCACACCGAGGTGCTCGAACTCTTTCAGCGTGCGAAGGGCGGACTCTTCATCGAGGCGCTGGATCGCAAAACCGACATGGACGACGACGTAATCCCCTACGGCGGCGTCGGGGATGTATTGCAGACAGACGTCCTTGTGCACACCTCCGAAGTCGACCTCGGACATCAGAGTCCCGTCGCGCTCCTCGAGATTGAGGATGCGTCCGGGTACGGCCAGGCACATATCCACTCCCCTCACATTGCGTTGGCGGCCAGGATCTGCCCCAATGCGATCCCGCCATCATTTGGTGGCAATTTGCGGTGGCTGATCACGTCGAATCCGTGATCGGTCAACGCCCGGCGTGCCGCGGACAGCAGCACAGCGTTCTGGAAGACGCCGCCGGACAGGGCGGCGACATTGGTTCCGGTGTCGGTCCGGATTCGCTCGGCAAGGTCCACGATGAGCGCCGAGACCGCAGCGTGGAAGCGCGCGCCGATCAGCGCGGCCGGCACGCCGTTTCGCACATCAACGACGACCGCGCGGATGACGGGCGCAGCGTCGATTTCATCTCTCGCGAGCTCGAACGCATATGGCTCGGCGTCGGCATTGGCGGTGAGCCCTTCGAACTCGATCGCGGCTTCGGCTTCGTAATCGACGACGTGGCGGACACCGGCGAGGGATGCGACCGCGTCGAACAGTCGTCCCATGCTCGAGGTCGGGGCGCAGCCGAAACCGGTCTCGAGCTGATGCCGCAGGACTCGTTGTTCGGTCGGCGAGCACGCCGCGACCGACGGGATGTCCGGCGTCCATTCGATGCCCGCGGCCCACAAGTGCGACAACGCCATTCGGTACGGACGTTCCACACTGATGTCGCCGCCGGCGAGCGGGACGTAGCGGAGGTGCCAAAGCCGTTGGAAGCCTTTGTAGTCGGCGAGCATGACCTCGCCGCCCCACACCGCACCGTCGGGGCCGTAGCCCGTGCCGTCGAAGGCGAAGCCGATCACTTGACCAGAGCCGTCGAGCCCGTGCTCCCCCATGACCGCGGCAATGTGCGCGTGATGGTGCTGGACGAGAACAAGCGGGCGATCGCCCTGATGGCGTTTAGCCCAGCCTGTCGAGCGGTACAGCGGGTGCGCGTCGGCCACAACCAGCGTCGGCGATACGGTCGTGAGTTCTTCGAGGTGCTGTTCGGCGTCAGTGAAGGCCTGCAGCGTGGCGAGGTCGTCCATGTCGCCGATGTGCTGGCTCAGCCAGGCATACCGCCCGTCGGCGACCGCACACGTGTTCTTCAGATCGGCGCCGACCGCGAGTGTCGGTTGGACCGGCGTTGGCAGCGCAACGGGCATCGGTGCGTAGCCGCGCGACCGGCGGATCGGGACGTCCTCGCCGTCGACCACCCGGATGACCGAGTCGTCGCATGGCACGAGGATCGCGCGGTTGTGCTGCAGGAATCCGTCGGCAAGGTGCTGCAGCCGGTCGAGGGCGTCGTCGTTGCGGTAGCAGATCGGCTCCCCGCCGAGGTTGCCCGAGGTCATCACGAGAACCTGTGGTCCCGGTGCGTCACCGGGCAATCCGAACAGCAGTTGATGCAGCGGCGTGTAGGCGATCATGAGCCCGAGGTTGCGGTTGTGCGGCGCGACGGACGGCGCGAGAATCTCGCCGCGCTTGGCCGCCAGCAGGATCGGCCGCTGCGGGCACTCGAGCAGGAACCGCTCGCGTTCGTCGAGGTGAACCAAGGACTCCGCGGTCGCGAGATCGGGCACCATGACGGCAAACGGCTTGGCACCGCGCCGCTTTCGTTGTCGCAGAAGTTGCACCGCAGTGTCGTCGTAGGCATCGCAGGCCAGGTGGTAGCCGCCGATTCCCTTCACCGCGACGATTCGTCCACCGGTCAGCATCTCCCGAGCACGGCGAAGGGCGTCTTCCCAGCGGTGAACTTCGCCCGATGCGACGAACTCGAGTTCGGGGCCGCATTGCGGACAGGCGACCGGCTGCGCGTGGAATCGGCGGTCGCCGGGGTCGCGGTATTCGCTGGCGCAGTCGGAACACATCGGGAACACGCTCATCGTCGTAGCTGAGCGGTCGTACGGAAGCTCCCGGATGATCGTGAACCGCGGTCCGCAGTTCGTGCAGTTGACGAATGGGTGGCGGTAGCGGCGATTCGTGGGATCGCGCAGTTCACGGGCGCAATCGGCACACAAGGCGACGTCCGGGGACGCGAGCGTGCGCCCGCCGGTTTTGTTCGTGCTGCCGATGTGGAACCCGGTTCCACCGACGAGGGGAATCTCGACTGCCGTCATCGACTCGACGACCGCGAGGGGTGGCGGGCGGTGCTCGACGCGGTCCGCGAACTCCGCCACGGCGCCTGGTTCGCCTTCGACCTCGATGAAGACACCCGAGCTGTCGTTGCCGACGAATCCGGAAAGAGCGAGTTCGGCCGCGGTCGTGTAGACGAACGGACGGAACCCGACGCCCTGCACGACGCCGTGGACCTCGATGCGCATCCGGGTTCTCAAGGTTCGTCGCCCCGCTGCAGGAGGCGAAGTCCGGCCATTGCGTTCGCGGCGCCGTCGGCGTCAGTCTTCTCCACGGCGAAACCCATGTGGATGATGATCCAGTCGCCCGACTCGAACGTCTCCTCGGGCAGCATGCCGATGTTCACCTTCCGGTGCTCGCCCGCCACATCGACAAGAGCGAGTTGGCCGCCGTAGCCCTCGAGGAGCCGTACGACCTGTCCGGGAATGCCGAGGCACATGAGTCAGCCCGCCTTTGCCAGTTGGGCCACGAGGTTGGTCGCGAGGTCGACGGCCGCGGCGACCGTCGGACTCAGCCCCATCCCTTCATCGATGTTCTCGGCCTCGCAGCCGACGACGATGGTTCGGGGCAGCTCTCCCCCTAGTGCTTTGAGTGACGCGAAGACCGTCGCCGGGTCCATGGCGTGCGCGTCCAGCGCGGCGCCGTTTCCGGCCGCCGCTTCGAGAACGTGCACGGTACCGGGTGCACCGCGGCTGGGTATCGCGTCCACGAGAATCAGTTCGTCGACGCCCTCGAGCAGGTCGTAGGCGAGGTGAACCCCACGGATTCCGTAATCGACGACGCGGATGCCCGGACCAAGGTCGGGCAATCGGCGGACCACCTCGGAGCCGAAGCCATCGTCTCCGAGGAAGATGTTGCCGATGCCGGCGACCAGAATTCCGGGCACTTACCGCACCATCACATTCGACGCATCCGGACATACCGGCGTAGATCCGGCACCGAGCGAATACCCACTACAACGCCGATCAGGACGGCGGCTGCCACAATGACCGTTGCGCCTATGCCAACAATTTCCATTTCAGGCTCCTATCTAGCCGTGAGCGGTTCGACCTCGTCGGGTGCGAAATACAGGTAGCGGCCGAACCATTCATGCAGGTCGGACGCAGGATCGTCATCGAGCACGACACCCACGTGCGCATTGCCGTCGACGTCGGCATGAACCGACGTCACGTGGGCGGTCTTGCCCTCGTAAAACAGGTCATGGGCATCAGCGCGGCGGCCCGGATGCAGGCGCACGTGGCTTCCCTTCGCGACGCGCACACCGTTGACGAGCACAGCGTCGGAATCCGGTGACACGGCAGTGTCAGCCATCGGATCCCACCAGTCGACGCCGTTCGGGACTTCGGGGATCAGGCCCCGCGGACTGCGCAGAATCCCGTGCAGCCGCTGCATGGCGTCGGGGGTCATGGAGTCGCACTGGTCGATGATGCGAGCGGCTTCCGGGTCGGTGGCGCGGGCCTGTGCCTTCTCCTCGTCGGTCATCGTCATGATGCGCAGGGTGAGGATCTCGTCGATCTCGGTCGAGTCGAAGAGCGAGCCTTCGCTCTGCTCGGCGATCTGCGGGTAGTCGTACAGGATGATCGGCGAGATCAAGAGCGTGCGGCGCTGGTCAGGTTCGCCCGCCAGGACCGGGAAGCATCGGTGCTGTTGGCAGCCGACAACGGCGGAGTCCGCGCCCGGTGGCGGATCGATGAGTGAGACGAACTCGCCGGGGGCAGCTTCGACGATCACGTGCGTGCCGATGAACGACCGGGCGATGGCGTCGGTCTTGTCGGTGGCTCGGGCGGCGGTGTTGTGCACCAAGAGGGTGATTCGGGTGAAACCGTCGACGGGTTCGGCCGTCACTTCGAGGAAGCCGTTGAGGCTCTCGCGCGTCCGAACCAATCTCCCGGCAGCGCCGACCATTTCGATGTCCGAGCCGCCGGGGACCTGGAGTGGCAGCAGACGCGGCAGGTCGGCCACGGCGATCGGGCCGTAGGAGATTTCGCGCGGTACGGCTTCGTCCCAGGTGAGCCACGACAACTGGCCGTCAGTGAGTTCGGCGACGCGCTCGAAACCAGAATCGAGAGCCTTCTCGGCATCCCGGCGCTGCAGCTGCAGGAAGCGCACAGTGACGTCGAGCGATGTCTCCCCGGCGACGACAAACTGCGCCTCGAGGTGGTCGTTCTCACCCAGTCCGTCGGCCTCGGCGTTCGGTGGTCCGAGCACCCCGAACTGCCATCGGGCCTGGTTCTTCGTCGCGTTTCCCCGGTACGGATAGAGCAGGTAGCCCTCGTACAGGACGGCATCGGCGACCGCGCGAACAGAACTCATGCCGACGCTCCGAGCAGTTTGCCGACGGTCTCGTCGAAGTCGAGTAGGCCGTGGGCCGCCTTGTATCGGGTGAGTGCCGCAATCGTGTCTTCGTGCAGACGCAGCCAACCGGTGTGCGGGAAATGTTGCGCGATGAGCGCGCGCCAGGTGGCCACCGGCAACTCGTGGTGATCCTCGCGATCCCAGGGGATCTGCTGAACGGCGAATCCGTCGGTGCCCTTCAGGAATACCGTGCCGCTGAACAGGAACAACAGCGGGATCGACCCGTTTCGGAGGGCGTGCAGGTACTTCGAGGCGGCGACGTCGAAGTCGTAGGTGCATTCGAGCGGCAGGTCGATCTCGGTCGCGCCGGAGAACCCGCGCAACATCGTCGCGCAGTGGAGCCACAGGAAAGTGCGCTGCGTGTCGGCCCAGCGCTCGCGGGGTCCGAACAGGTCGGTGAGACCCGCGGCCTCCTCGTCGTCGTAGCGGCGGCGCATCGGCTCGATTCGCACCTGGCAGCGCAGCGCGATCGCATGCACCGGCATCTCCTCGAGTGAAGCGACACCCACCCGCGCCCGGAGAACCGGTGTGACTGAATAGGGTTCCGGAGTCACATCGAGGACGGCGAACGTGATGCCACTCATGACGTCACCGCCTGGCTGCGCGCTCGGATTCGTTCGAAGAATTCGTCGATGAATGCGCGGACATCCTGCCCACCGTCGAATCCGCGCCACAGCATGCGCAGCCGACCGACGAACTCGTAGCAGGCGTCGATCGGAAGCAAGAAACAATCCGGGCCCGGCATCCGCATGAGCAGCGCTTCGACGTCGTCGGTGAGCATTTTCACCCGCGGGTCGGCTGCGGTGATGTCGTCCCAGGCACTCATCGACAGCTCGGATTCCGTCGCCCCGGCCGGGCCGGGGTAGAACGCGACCATCCGGTCCTGGAGGGAGTTCCGGAAGAAGAACGCCAATCCGACCGGAATTTCCAAGGCGTCCCAGTGCGCCGGGCTCAACGCGAAGTCTCCGAACTCCAGGTATCGGTCCGGGACCGCGCGATACCGGAGATCGGCTGATTGATCGGTGAACAGCAGATAGCAGGGGCGGCACACGCACAGCAATTGCCGCCCCGCGACATTCACGACGTGCGAGTGCTCGTCGGAGATGGGCTCGGTGCACATCTCGCATCGCTCGCCGGCGGAGCTGGGACGACGATTGGCCCGGATCCGCTGCAAGACGTCGTACGCACTGTTCATCCCGAGACTCCGGCCGGTATCGCGACCGAAAGCACGCCGTCACGCATGAGGAGCGGCAACGGATCGAGATGGGTGTCGCTGTCGAGGCTGGCCCCCGCGTGGACGACGTCGAAATGCGATCGGCAACGGGGGCAACGCAATACGGCCGGCGACGCACCGGTGCCGCGATGCAGGACGGCACCCGCCATCGAACTCAGGCACGCCGGACAGCGATCGCGATACGCGTACAACTCATCGCCCACCCGGCAGGCCAGCACAGTCGCGCCGTTGACCGCGAAGCCGCCGACTTCCCCCGCGGTCAACGACGCTATCTCTGGCACGTGGTGCCAGCTCGTCCCGTTGGCGTGCACTTTCGAGAAGAGCGATGCCGCTGGGATGACCTTTTCTGCCTTCTCGGCAGGTACCACCTCGATCTCTTCGATCTCGGGTGCAGCGGCCCGAATCGCGTCTTCGACCGCGAATTCGAGCGTCACCGACGAGGACGGGCAGCTCTGGCAGCTCCCCGCGAACTGGAGTTTGACGACGTTGTCCGCGACGCTGAGCAGCTTGACGTCACCGCCATGCGAACCGAGGTATGGCCGCACCCGTTCGAGTGCATCGGCTACCCGTTGCTGCAGGTCGTGCGGATGCAGACCGTGGACGAGCAGCAGGCTGGCCACCAACTCGTCCGCGGCAAGCCGGTCAAGCGTCGGTGCGGGCACAGACGCGGCAACGCGCGAGAGCGCCGACCCGTAAAGGTCGGCGACCTCGTGCACGAGCATCTCGGCCCGCTCGCGGACCGCAGGCCCGCCGGCCGACATGGCGTCGAGGAGATTCTGGATCCGCTCTCCGGCCGAGCGCCAGTGGTCGTCGTTGGTACCCACTTCGCCCGGCATGGTTCACTCCGCCGTGAGGGTTTGAGTCGGAGAGTGGAGCTTCTCCAGGGTCTTCCCTTCGCCGAGGTACATGTGCACTCCGCACGGCAGGCACGGGTCGAAGCTGCGGACCGTCCGCATGACATCGATGCCTTTGAAGTGCTCCCGGTCGTTCTCCTCGAAGATGGGCTGTCCTTGAACGGCGTCCTCGTAGGGACCGGGTGTCCCGTAGCTGTCGCGCGGATTCGCGTTCCACGGCGTCGGCGGATACGGATGGTAGTTCGCGATCTTGCCGTCACGAATCACCATGTGGTGGCTGAGCACACCGCGTACGGCCTCGGTGAAACCACACCCGATCGCTTCATTCGGGACGTCGAACTTCTCCCACGTCTTCGTCCGTCCGGCACGGATTTCCGCGATCGCCTTTTCGCAGAAGTGCAGGGCGCACGCTGCGGCGTAGGCCTGGAAGTACGTTCGTGCGCGGTTCCGCTCGATGGTGTTGCTGCCGGCCGCCGGAATCTTCCACTCCATCGAGACCGGGCCCTTGAGCGCGGTCTTCGGGAAGTTGATCTGCACGCTGGTGCCGGTCGCCTTCACGTAGCCGATGTCGACGAGCCCGGCCAACGCGGTGGACCACAGGCGAGCCAAGGGGCCACCACCGGTGTCGAGGGCGAGATGGTCCTTGCCGTCGTACCAGCGCGGCGACATGACCCAGCTGTACTTGCCGCCCTCCTCCATGTTGCGCTTCTGCGGCTTCGGGTTGGTGTGCTGGTTCCACGGGTGCCGGCGATCGACCGGGTTGCCGAGCGGGTCGTTCTTGACGAACATCTCCTGGTCGGTCCAGTCGTCGTAGTACGAGCTGCCCAGCAGAATCCGGATACCGAGGTTGATGTCGACGAGCGAGGTCGTGACGAGCTTGCCGTCGACCACGACGCCCGGGGTCACGAACATCGCCCGGCCCCACTTCTCCATGTCCTTGTAGGCGAAGTTGCACACCGCCGGATCCTGGAAGGAACCCCAGCATCCGAGCAGGGTCCGCCGGAGGCCGACCTTGTCGTAGCCCGGCAGTGCTTCGTAGAAGAAGTCGAACAGGTCGTCGTGCATGGGCACGACCTTCTTCATGAACTCCACGTAGCGCATGAGACGGGTCTGGTAGTCGGTCATGAGTTGGATCGTCGCGACCGTGCCGATGCCGCCGGGGTACAGCGTCGACGGGTGGACGTGACGGCCTTCCATGAGGCAGAACATCTCTCGCGTCCACCGGCTGACGACGAGCGCTTCGCGGTAGAACTCGCCGGTGAACGGGTTGAGGGCCCGCATGATGTCCGCGATGGTCCGGTAGCCGTGGGCGTCGGAGTTCGGTGCCTTGGTCTTCTCGGCCTTGGCCAACACCTTCGGGTTGGTCTCCGAGACCATCTTTTCGCAGTAGTCGACCCCGACCAGGTTCTCCTGGAAGATGTTGTGGTCGAACATGTACTCGGCGGCCTCACCGAGATTGACGAGCCACTCACCCAGGTGAGGTGGCTTCACGCCGTAGGCCATGTTCTGGCAGTAGCACGAACACGTGGCGTGGTTGTCGCCGCAGATTCCACAGATGCGGCTCGTGATGAAGTGTGCGTCGCGAGGGTCTTTGCCCTTCATGAAGATCGAGTAGCCGCGGAAGATCGACGACGTGCTGTGGCATTCCACCACTTGACGGTTCTTGAAGTCGATCTTGGTGTAGATGCCGAGACTGCCCACAATGCGGGTGATGGGGTCCCAGGCCATCTCCACCAGATTGCCGGAATCGGTCCTTTGCGACGGCTCGGGGATGATCGTTGTCATCGGATGCCTCTGCAGTTCGGGTTACCAGGTGCGGGTGGCACCGGTGGTGAGCTTGTCGCCCTTGTGCCGCCAGTGCGGCTCCTTGTCGACGGTCTTTGCGGTGATTCCGCGCAGCTTGCGAATGAGCGAGCCGTACGCCTTCGAGCCGGCGGACGATAGCTTTCCGCCTGGCGGTTCGTCCATGAATGGCATGAACTTGTCCGGGAATCCGGGCATCGTGCAGCCGATGCAGATCCCGCCGACATTCGGGCATCCACCGACACCATTGACCCAACCACGTTTGGGCACATTGCATTTCACCACTGGACCCCAGCAGCCGAGCTTGACGATGCACTTCGGCGAGCCATACTCGGTCGCGAAGTCACCCTGCTCGTAGTAGCCCGCGCGATCGCAACCTTCGTGAACGGTGGCACCGAAGAGCCACGTGGGGCGAAGGGCTTCGTCGAGCGGGATCATCGGCGCCTGGCCGGTCGCCATGTAGAGCAGATAGGTCAGGGTTTCGGACAGGTTGTCCGGGTGGATCGGGCAACCGGGAACGCACACGATCGGAATCCCGGCCTTGGACTTCCAGTCCCAGCCGAGATAGTCGGGTACACCCATCGCTCCGGTCGGGTTTCCGGCCATCGCGTGTATGCCGCCGTAGGTCGCGCACGTCCCGACGGCAACGACCGCGGTCGCTTTCGGCGCAAGCCGGTCGAGCCATTCGCTCGTGGTCATGGGTTGTCCGGTCGCGGGGTTGTTTCCAAACCCGCACCAGTAACCCTCCGCGTGCAGCTTTTCGTTGGGGATGGATCCTTCGACGACGAGGACGAACGGCTCCAGTTCTCCACGGTCGGCCTTGAAGAACCATTCGAGGAAGTCGTCTGCCCCACCGTTGGGGCCACATTCGAAATCGATAAGGGGCCAGTGGACAGCGACCTGAGGCAGTCCGGGAAGTGCGCCCAGCGCAATTTCCTCGATACTCGGCTGGGTAGCGGCAGTCAACGCTACCGAGTCGCCATCACAACTGAGCCCAGCGTTGATCCAGAGAATATGGATCAACGCTGACTCTGCTTTGACTGCTGCTTCTGTGGGCACGATGCAGCTTTCGCGGGGGCGGTGGGCTGGGAGCCCCCTCGCGTCGCAGGAGCTGTCCTTCAGCCCACTTGCGTGACGCTAACTTTCAGCGTCTGCCCATTTTCAATCACTGTCAATGCTTGTCCGACAATTCATCTCGACCCATCCGAACCACGCGTCGAGACCCTCCCCAGACTTCGCGGAAACGGGTAGAACAGTGACGTCTGGATTCACCAATCGTGCGTACTGCGAGCAACTTTCAAGGTCAAAATCGACGTAGGGCAGCAAGTCGATCTTGTTCACGAGGACCAGCGTCGCGGCCGCGAACATATGCGGATACTTCAGCGGTTTGTCGGTGCCCTCGGTAACCGAGATGACGACGACTTTGCCCATTTCACCGAGATCGAACATTGCCGGGCAAACCAGGTTTCCGACGTTCTCGATGAACAGAATCGAACCTGTTTCGGGTTGGAGTTTGGCAACGGCGCGGTCGATCATGCTCGCGTCGAGGTGGCATCCCGCGCCGGTGTTGACCTGCACGACGTTCGCCCCCGCCGAGTGGATGCGATCGGCGTCGAGGGTCGTTTCCTGGTCGCCCTCGATCACCGAGACCGAACGCTTGCCGCTGAGTTCTCGGATGGTGCGTTCCAGAAGTGTGGTCTTGCCGGACCCAGGTGAGCTGGTCAGGTTGAGGACGGTGATGTCGTGGTCGGCGAACCAGCGCCGGTTCTGCTCGGCGATCGCGTCGTTCTTTGCGAGGACTTTCTGCTCGAGCGTCAGCGTCTCGTGCGGGTGTTCATGTTCGTGCTCGTGTTCATGCACGTGGTGATGGGTGTGGGTGTGCCCATCATGGGTGTGGGTTTCGATCGTGATTACCGAGCCGTCGGACTCGCCGCATCCGCAGGTTGCGCACATTGTTGTTCTCGATTCTGAGGGTCTTCTCGATCCTCGACGTCGATGGAAAGAATGCGTATGTCCCGACCGCTTCGCACCACGACATCGGCGCTGCCACAGGGGCACAACAGAATGAAATCGTCGAATTGAACGTCGTTGCCGCAGCTGCGACACGACCCGGCACCCGGCGTGACGGTCAGTTCGAGGCGGGCGCCGGCAGCAAGGGTGCCTTCGGTCGCCAGCTCGAAGCAGAACTCCATCGCATCCGGGAACACGCCGGTCAACGCCCCGGCCTCGACCCGCACCACCGACACGCGTCTACCCGCGGCGGCCTCGCACACCGCATCGATGAGACTTTCGGTAATCGCCAGTTCGTGCATCACGACCTCGCCAGGAACGGTTATTTCCACGATAGGCCGGTGACCAGCGGGGCGACAGAGATGACCCGATGGTCGAGGCGCCCCAACCTCGCAATGGAGATGCTCGGGGACGGATGACATGCCAACATGTGGCATCTGCCGTCCGCCATGTGGAGGCGCGACGGTACCGTGCATCCAGTGCCGTAGAGAGCGCCTGATCAGGTGCTCTAGACGGCAGGCTATGCACCTGACCTCGGTATTCGACGCTTGAACCGGCAAGCGATGCATTCTTCTGTCGTCCAACTCACCGGAAAATGTCCGGCGGACGTTCGTCCAGCCGCGATTCTGCAATGCCTACTGACCGCGGGTTTTCCTGCTGTCTAGAGAAACTCCGCGAGCTCGGACTCCAGCTCCTGCTTCGTCTTCCGGCCCGTGATCGTCTTCACGACCTTGCCCTGATCGAACACTTTGAGCGTCGGAGCGGCGGTGACGCCGTATTCGTACGCGATGGCCGGTTCGTTCCCGACGTTGACGGTGTAGATCGGCAGCCCCTGGTCCCCCAGCTCCGAGACCGCGGGCATCGTCGCCTTGCACGCGCCGCACCAGGTGGCCCAGAACGCGACCACGACGGGCTGCTCGTGCTTGAGCACCGTCGTCCAGAAGTTCGAGTTGCCGACCTCGTTCATTGCCATGCTGGGGAAACGCCGAACGCCGGGGATTGATTCCAGCCCGCGGCGCGCAGTGCCATGCTGGGGTTATGTCGAACGCCCAACGGTCATCGGTGACCTGGCCTCGAGTCGCCCGAAATGTGCGCCGCATCGTCACTCGCGGTGGACTCCGAGCAGCCGGTCAGTACACCCGCGGCATGGCCGCACGTGAAACCCTGACGCTGCCTGAGGTTCGCGCCATGCGAATCATGCTCGAGAGGTACATGACGAGGCCAGCGATGGCAGCCGATCGCAGTACGCGCGTCGAACAGGTTCGCGCGGCCTTCGACAACGACCAGGTCCGCGGCGAATGGGTCGAACGGCCCGGCGTCGGACCGCGCAGCGAGGCAGTCATCCTGTACATCCACGGCGGCGGCTTCGTCGCCGGGTCTCCGCTGTCGCATCGGGGCCTGACCAGCGAGATCTCCGCGCGTACCGGACGTCCGGTGTTCTCCGTCGACTATCGGCGCGCACCCGAGTACCCCTATCCGGCGGCCGCCGATGACGCTCTCCGGGCGTACAAGTGGCTCCTCGCATCGGGACTTGACGCTTCTCAGATCGTCGTTGCAGGCGACTCCGCGGGCGGACATCTGACGCTTGGACTGCCGCCGCGTGCGAAGCGGGCTGGACTCCCCACTCCCGCCGGCGTCGTTGCGCTCTCTCCGGTCGTTGATCCGAAGATGGCGCTGAGTCGCCGGTGGGTGCGCGATCACGACGCCGATCTTCCGGACTACTTCACCGACGCGGGCCGCACGCTCATGGCGGCGCACTGGCGCAACGTATCCGCGGAGCACCGCGAAATGTTGCTCACCAACGACGACCTCACGGTCATGCCGCCGGTTCTCGTTCAGGCGAGCGACAACGAATTGCTCGCCGGCGATGCCGAGCACTACGTCGAGCGGCTCAACGCGGTCGGCGGCAAAGGCCGACTACACCTGTATCACAACAAGTTCCACGTGTTTCAGGTCTCGCATCGAGTGTCGAAGAACGCCTCACAGGCACTCGACGAGATTGCCGCATTCGTGGACGAAGTGAGCCCGAAGGGTCGCTAGGTTCCGAGTTCGAGGACCTCGTCGAGTTCCGCACGAAGCGCGGCGAGAGCGACGTCGACGCCCGGGTCGAGCCACTTGTCGGCGGTGACTCCGAAGCAGACGCGCCCGTTGTAGGACAGGACGCCGACGCCGAAGCCCTGGTCAGCGGGGTTGAGAGACATAACTGGAAACACGCCGTGCACCGCGGAGCCGTTGAAGTACAGCGGCATCTGCGGGCCAGGCACGTTGGACACGACAATGTTCTGAATCGAGCCGCCATCGTCGCGCGGCCGGGGCATGGCGGAGAGCGCGCTGGACATGAGTGGTGGAACGACTCCGGTCATGTCCAGAGCGACCGAGCCGGCGATGACTTCGGCCGACCCTTTGATCTTCCGCATCCGCTCCGAAATCAGTGCGATTCGCTTCGCGGGATCCCGTTCGGAAACCGGCAGGTCGACGAAGACGACGGCGATCCGGTTACCGCCCGACGAATCACCCGGTGGCCGTACCGACACCGGCACGAGCGCGACGGGGTCCTGCTCCAGACTCGATAGCGCGAAACCCGCGGCTTCGAGATAGCGCGCAACCTGACCGGAAACCGCTGCGAGGATGGCGTCGTTCACCGTTCCACCATTGGCCTTGGCGGCCCGTTTGAGTCCGTCGAGCGGTGCTGTGGTCCACGCGAAGGAACGGTTGGCACTGATCGGCTTGTTGAACGGCAGAGGCGCCGCCGACGATCGCAGCTTCTGCAATGCGCGCACCAGCCCAGTGGCGAGGCGCAGGTCGCTTTCGGCTTGTCGCGGGTCCAGCGCGCGGTCGAGCATCCATTCGGTCGCAGTGACCGCGATCCGCTGCGTCATGCTGAGGTTTCGCATCGGAATTCGCGCGAAGTAGTGATAGAGCTTCGAATGCTGGCGCGGTTCGGATTCCTCTTCGGAAACCGGCGGGACCGGCTGCGGCTCGGGAGTCATGTCCATCAGCACCATGAACACGCCGACCGCGCTCATTCCGTCCACGAGTGCGTGGTGCATCTTGACCAGCACGGCGGACTGCTCATTGGGCAGACCTTCGATGACGTGCAACTCCCACAGCGGCCGCGACCGATCGAGCCGCGAGGACATTGCCTTGCCGACATAGCGAGCGAGTTCGGCCTCGGACGTCACGTGCGTGGAATGCACGTGCCAGTGGGTGTCGTAGTTGTCGTCGTCGACCCAAACGGGGTGGCGCTCGCCGAACCAGGACTCCTGCAATCGCTGGGTGTACCGAGGCAACAGGTGAATTCGCTCGTCGATGCGCCGCACCAGGGCGTCGTACGTGACCCCGGGCCCGGCATCGGTGAGAACCAAACCACCGACGGTCATGTTCACGTTGCCTTTTTCGGCGGTCAGGGTCGCGCGGTCGGTTGCCGACAGTGAATCACCCATAGATCACCCGTAGTCCTTGGCGCCGAGCCGCGCAAGCAGGTACGCCTCCGCCAGGCAGGCTCGTTTCCATTCGGCGAGGTGCAATCCTTCGTTCGCGCCGTGTGCCCGGGTATCCGGGTCTTCCACGCCCGTGACCAGGACCGTCGCGTCCGGGAATGCCTCGCGGAACGACGCGATGAATGGAATTGAGCCGCCGACACCCATGTGGATGGGCTCGGTGCCGTCCCACGCGTCGCGCAATGCCTCTCGTGCCACGTCGTAGATCGGCCCGATCGGGTCGATCGAGGTGGGTTCCGCCGCGTCTCCGGGCGTGAACGTAAGTTTCGCGCCCCACGGGACATGTTGTTCGAGATGCGATCGAACCGCGGCAAGCGCCCGCTCGGCGGTGTCGCCAGGCGCGAGCCGCACCGAGATCTTGGCGCGGGCATTGGCACTCAGGGTGTTGCTCGCCTGCGCGACAGACGTGACGTCCATGCCGACCACGGTGATCGCGGGTTTCGTCCACAACCGTTCGACGGCGGTGCCCGAGCCGATGAATTCGACGCCGTCGAGAATTCCGCTCTCGGCGCGCAGGCGGTAAACCGGGTAGTCGACCGGAGCGGCGGTTCCGCTGTGCAGCCCGGCTACGGCGACGTTGCCGTCGCCATCGTGGAGAGTTCCGAGCAGACGGATCAGTGCGGTGACAGCGTCCGGAACGAGGCCACCCCACATGCCGGAATGCACCGCATGATCGAGGGTCCGGATTTCGACGGTCCCGTCGACGAGACCGCGCAAGCTCGTAGTCAACGCCGGCACGCCGATATCCCAGTTGCCGGAGTCGGCGATCACGATGGCGTCGGCACGAAGCAGCTCGGAGTGTGCGGCGAGGAATGCGGCCAACGTCGGCGACCCGACTTCCTCCTCCCCCTCGACGAGTACGGTCACTCCGACCGCGAGGTCGTCGCCGAGAGCCCGGATCGCCGCCAGGTGGACCGCGATTCCGGCTTTGTCATCAGCGGCGCCGCGCCCGTACAGGCGAGCACCTACCTCGGTGGGCTCGAAAGGCTCGGTTGTCCAGTCCTGGCGCTTGCCGGTCGGCTGCACGTCGTGGTGGGCGTAGAGCAGAACCGTCTTCGCTCCTGGCGGTGCCGGCCGACGGGCCACCACCGCGGGAGCGCCGCCATTCGCCGTCAGAATCTGAACGTCGAACCCCTCCTGCCGAAACAGGTCGGCGACCGCTTCCGCGGACCGCTGCACGTCGGCCGCATGCTCGGGAAGTGCACTGACACTGGGGATTCGAACGAGTGCCTCGAGGTCTGCGCGGACGGACGGAAGGACCGCTTCGACGGCCTGGCGTACTTCTTTCGTCACCCGCCCATCTTGTCTAATCGGCCGGGCTGCCGAACCACTTTGCGAGGTGCTGGCGTAGATCTTGCTGGTCGTCACCCACCCAGGCCACGTGGCCGTCGGGTCGCAGCAACACCGCGGGCGCATCGAGTTCGGCGCTGGTGTCGACAACATGGTCGACGCGGTCGGCCCAGCCCTCGACCGATAGTCCGCCCGTCTGGTCCAGCAGGAGTCCGCGCCCGGCGTGCATGCGGTCGTAGAGGTTGCCGTCCTTCAGCGTGATGTCCCGTAGGCGACGTCCGAGCAGTTTGTCGCCCTCGCCGAAGTCGTACCGGACCGAGATGGCGGTGATCTTCTCGGTCAGATACCGGCTGACCTCGTCGAAGTCCATCAGTTCCGACACCAGACGGCGGACGGACTGCGCGTCCGGATCCGAGGAGATGAGCACCATCTGGGCGCGTGTGTTGTCGAGCACCGACGCGGCGACGGGATGGCGCTCGGTCTCGTAGGTGTCCAGCAACTCCGGCGGCGCCCATCCGTTGATCGTCGCGGCGAGCTTCCAGCCGAGGTTGAACGCGTCCTGAATGCCCAGGTTGAGCCCCTGTCCGCCCGTGGGCGGATGGACGTGAGCGGCATCGCCGGCCAGAAGAACGCGATCTGCTCGATACCGCTCAGCGAGACGTGTGCCATCGCCGAACCGCGACATCCAGCGCGGCGAATGAACGCCGAAGTCAGTGCCGGCGTGAGCGTGCAACTCCTTCTTGAAGTCGTCGATCGTAGGCATGACCGTGCGGTCATGAATCAAGTCGGATGCCGGCACGACGACGCGATAGACGCCCTCTCCGAAAGGCGCCAGCCCGAATCGCAGCTCCTTCTTACGGACCTCGGCGACGATGGCCGCGATCTCCGGCCAGGGCATGTCAGCGCTCATTTCACCGAGCAACGTCTGGACCCGGCTCGGCTCGCCCGGAAAGCCGATTCCGACGAGCTTGCGAACGGTGCTGCGCCCACCGTCGCAGCCGACGACGTAACGCGCCCGGAGGTGCGTTCCGTCCGTCAGTTCCAGGGTCACGCCGTCTGCATCCTGGCTCAGCCCGACCACTTCGTAGCCGCGCCGGACCTCAGCGCCGGCCTCGACCGCGTGCTCGGCGAGGAGTCGATCGATCTTCGGCTGCGGCAATCCCAGGACAAAGCCGTGTGCCGTGTCGAGTCCGGTTGGTTTCGGCTTCGGGATGGCGGCGAAGAATCCGCCGAGCGGGTACTCCGTTCCCTCGGCCATAAAGCGATCCAGGATTCCGCGTTGAGCCATGATCTCCAGGCTGCGGACGTGCAGACCGAGCGCCCGGACGAAGATCGTCGGCTCGGCATCCTTCTCCAGCACAAGCACATTCACGCCGTGGAGCCGCAGCTCGCCAGCCAGCATCAAGCCCGTCGGTCCCCCACCGACAACGATCACATCGAACATCAGTCCCCCTCGAACGTCGGCTTCGGCAGCGATTGTGCAGCATGACCGGGGTCTTGCGGCAAGCCCCCTTCCTCGCGATATGGTGAAGAGGGAAAGAAGCCATGGCCCGCTTCACACATACGGGCGTACGGTCGAATCGTGAGCGATGGTTGGCTGACCGTCGAGGTCTTCGACGGGCCGTTCCCAGGACATCAGTGGTGGCGGGCGCACAGCGCTGGACTCATCGAGGCTGCCATCACCAACCGCGCGCGAAATTGGTACATGCACGAACACCGCTGGGGGTTCGTCGTCGAGTTCGAGTTCGCCACGGATGAGGACGCGGAGGCGTTCCGGCAACTGCCGGCGATCCAAGCGGCCCTTGACGCAGTCCCGGACAAGAGTGCTGGTCTGCTGGTTTATCGAGGACGCGGTGGCGGGAGCGGAAGCCGAGTTCCACGCGGGCCCCGGCCGATTCGAACCTCCGACGCGGCCGCCCGTCCGATTCCGGAAGAGCACCGAACACTCCGCCTCGAACTGATCGGTTGTTAGCCCGTGGCGTTTGAACAGGCAGGTCCAAGCCGCACGGCTCTGGCGACGGCCTATGCGCGCGCTTATCACCACTTCGTCGACGAGCCCAAGATTCTCAACGATCACCTCGCCAACCGGCTCCTCGGTGCTGCGGAGGACGACGTGCTCGAACGCGAGGCCGCGACTCTCGGCAGTGCCACCGATCCCGACTGGGCGCGGATTCGGCGGTTGTTGGTCGTGTCGCGGGCACGATTCGCCGAAGACATCATCGCGCAGGAACTGGGTCACGGTCAGGTCGTCATCCTCGGCGCCGGCCTCGATACGTTCGGCTACCGGCACGAGTTGGCCGACGTCACGGTGTTCGAGGTCGACCATCCGGCGACGCAGGATTGGAAGCGCCGTCATCTTGCGAAGGCCGAGATCGAGATTCCGGAGTCGCTGCACTTCGTTCCCGTCGACTTCGAGACCGACGATCTCGCCGACCGGCTCGCGGCGGCTGGGTTCGACCGCAGTGTCCCTACTGTTTTCGCGTGGCTCGGCGTGACGATGTATCTCACCGAGCCCGCGATCGCCGGCACTCTCGAGTACGTCGCCGCGCACGAAGGTCCGGTGTGGTTGGTCGTCGACTATCTCCCGCCCGCGGGACCGACCGGTGCCCAGTCGCTGAGTGAGCGGGCCGCGCGCGTGGCCGCCGTCGGTGAACCGTGGTTGAGCTACTTCACGCCCGAGTCGATGGGTACTCTTCTGCGCCAGCACGGCTTCCGAATCATTGATGACCGCAGCGCGCAGGACCTACTCGCCGGGTACGGCGCGGATGTCTCCTGGAGAGCCGATTCTGCAGCGCCACCGCATGTTCTTTGTGCGCACAAACAACATTGACTTTTGTTTCTGCGGTTCGGCGAACGCGGTCCTGTGCATCGGCGAAATATGAGCCTGAAGCCACGTAGCCGTTACCGGGAGGTCCAATAACGTGAGCACTCTGACTCTTGATGATCTGTCCGCGAAGAGTTTCGAAGAGCTCGATGCTCTCTATCGGTCGGGCAGCGTGCCCGCCGATATCGGAGTTCTCGACAACAAGCCGAAGGGGCGCATGCTGGCCGTGCGCGGTGTCGACAAGACGCCGCTGTCCGGGTTGCTCTCGCTCGCCGCGAAGCTTCCGGTGTTTCCCTGGGACGGAAAGACTCTCACCGCTGGCGACGAGTCGAGCGGCGTCGGTATCAACCGCATCGGCCTGGGCGTGACGATGGACTGGTTCCCGTTCGCGACCCGCGTTCAGCCGTCGGTCATCGATGGCGCCGACTGCATCGTCCTCGACTACGAGCAGCCCGGGAATCCGTGGTTCATCCGAAAGATCCACGACGAACTGCGCGAAGTCGCACCGGGCATGTTCCTCGGGCCGGCGATGTGGAAGCGCGGCGACAATGACCCGGCGAACGTGCTGTGGTTCGCGCTCGACGCGACGGGCAACGGCTAACGCCGGGATCGGCTCGCCGCGACCACGGCGGCACCGGCAAGCAACAACCCCAGCGCGACTACCTGGAGGATGCGGCCCACCGCGGTCTCCAGTGATGACCCCTGCGATTCGAGCATTTCGATCACCGTGCTCGCGACCGCCACGCCTACCCCGGCTAGCGTGACGATCACCGTGAGCGTGACGCCGGCGGCCTCCCCTGCTCTCGCGGGGCTGACGACGGACTGGGTGGCGACCGTCGTGAAAGCGTAGATCAGCCCTAAGGTGAACCCGCTTGCCGTCAGGGCAGCGACGTACGCCGGGAGAGCGTGGACGGAGCCGAGCAGGAAGACCGCGACGGCCGCCACGATGCAACCGCCACCCATCACGATCATGTGCGGGATCCGTGCGCCCAGGCGCCCCGACACGGGCCCACCGAGGGCGGCGCCGATCGATGGCCCCAGGAAGACGAGGCCGGCTTCGAGCGGGCCCATTCCGCGGCCCTGCTGAAGTGCGAGCGTCGAGCCGAACACCGTGACGGCGTACGAGATGTTCGCGACCGCGCCGGCCACGACGAGAATCGTGAAGCGCGATTGACGAAGCAGGCTCAGTTCGACGAGGGGCTCGGCGACGCGATTCTCGACAGCGACGAACGCCGCGAACAAGACCATCGCGACCACGAAGAAGCCGATGGTCGGTACCGACAACCAACCCCATGACGTCGCGCGGTCGAACACGAGCGTGAACAGTCCGACGCCCGTGGTGATCAGGGCCAATCCGGCGATGTCAATGCGTTTCGAACCCGACGCCTGCGTGGACTCGGCAACGCGCAGCGCCACGATGGCAAGGGCCACCAGGGTGAGCGGCACATTGAGCCAGAAGATCCACCGCCAGCTCAGTTCCGCGGTGAGGAATCCGCCGACGAGCGGTCCCGCTGCGTTTCCCAATCCCGCTATCCCGTAACACAATCCGATTGCCTTACCCGCCTCTCCGGACGGAAACGCGTTGGTGAGCACGCTGACCGAGACGGGAAAGACGAGCGCAGCGCCGAGCCCCTGCACGACGCGGAACGCGACGAGAAACGCCACGTTCGGCGCGAGGGCGCACAGCACGGACGCCAGACCGAACAGTCCGATGCCGATCAGCAGAACTCGTCGACGGCCGTAGATGTCCCCAACGCGTCCGCCGGGCACCATGAACGCGCCAAGCGCCAGCATGTACGCGCTGATGACCCATTGCAGATCCGTGCTCGATGAGGACAGGTCGTCTGCCATACGCGGCAGCGCGAGATTCATCGCGAAGTAGTCGATCTGGATGCAGAACAGCGCGAGGGAAATCGCCGCAATGATCGACTTCGCGTGGGCGGGGGTCTGCGGCGGCGACATGCCGACTCCTGAGATCGGAATTGGTCTTGTCACAGCCTATTTCGTTTCTGATCCACCGATCGGAGGAACCGCGTTTCCGCTGGTGAATCGACGTTTCGGCGGACGGCTCCGGGGCGTTGGAAGCGGGACCGTAAGGGCAGTGAAACAACTCCCGAAAGGACCGATCCCATGATCATCACCACAACCCGTCGCCGGATCTTCGCCGTGCCCACAACCACGCTCAAGATCTCCAATTACACCGACCAGACCATGTGGCTCGTGCGGTCGGACAACGCCAACGGCCATTGGGTCGGAGCCCCGCGCGAGGCACTCGACCCCGGGCAGACCGAGATCGTGACCGCCGTCGCGAACACCTCGTCGCCGACCATGCCCATCTCGATCTCGTACGACGTCGGCGAAACCGGCGTCGTCGCCCACTTCAACTCGGCCAACAACTACCTGGGGGCCAACACCTACGGTTCCGGCGTGGTGGGCGACAGCGCGGACGACTTCAAGGTCGCGGCGTGGATCGACTCCGGCGTGCCGAACGTCTACGTCGGCTACATCCTGGCCGAGGCCGATTGATTGGTCCGTACCGCGGCCAAACATCTGCACCCCAAACCCAGAACTCCAGCCCTACCAGCGCACTATTCGGGCCGAGCCTGCGTGAAAGGGGTGCGGATTAGCGGGCGCCCACCGCGGCCATCAGCTGCTCGAGTGTGCCGATCTGCTTGTCGTACGGTCCGTCGAGTTTCGCCAGGAGCACGTCGATGCCGGACTGTTCGTAGAGGGCAATGCGTGCACTGATTTCGGCGGGCGTTCCGACGAGGTTCGTCTGCCGTCCGAGTTCGATCGGCACCGCGCGTTTGGCCGCATCCCGGTCGCCCGCCTGCCAGAGCTCGGCGACTCGTTGAACCTCGGCACCGAAACCCAGCCGGGTGAAGGCGTCGTTGTAGAAGTTGCGACCGCCCGTGCCCATCGAGCCGATGGTGAAGGCGTAGCCCTCTGCGTGGTGGCGTGCGATGTCGGGATCGTCAGTGAAATCGACCGCAACCGGAGCCACCAGAGTCACGTCATCGAGACTCCGTCCGGCACTCTCGGCGCCTTCGTACAGCGGCCCGAGGAAGACGTCGGCGAGTTCGGGCATGAAGGCGTTGCCGAGCCAGCCGTCCGCTAGTTCGCCGGTGAGCCGCAGGTTCGCGGGGCCCATCGCGGCAACGTAGACCGGCACGTGCTGCGGCGCCACCAGCGGGCGGAGGGCGGCACCGGCACAGTCCGGCAGCGGCAGCGGGTAGATCTCGCCATCGTGAACGAGCCGCTCCCCGCGTTCGATGATCCGGATGATCTCGATCGTTTCCCGCGTCGTCTGAACCGGTTTGCGGAACCGGACGCCGTGCCAGCCCTCCATGACCCGCGGCCCGGAAACGCCGATCCCGAGGTTGAAGCGGCCACCCGATAACTGCTGAATGCTCAGCGCCGACGTGGCCAGCATCGCGGGTGAGCGTGAGCCGAGTTGCACGACGAAAGTGCCGAGTTCGATCGATGTCGTATGCGCCGCAAGGTATGCCAGGCCGGTGAGCGCGTCGTAGCCCCACACCTCAGGCACCCATAGCGAGGTGACGCCGAGCCGCTCGGCTTCCTGGGCGAACTCCACCGCGCCCGGCAGTCGCGGCTCGATCATGACCCCGACGCGCAAGCCAGTCATCCTTCGATCAACGCTTTGAGCCCGGCCAGATTGGCGGCCATTCCTTGTCTCCACTGATCGAGTCGACCCGCGACTATGCGCGCTTCCTTCTCCGGCATCGCGCGGATCGCGAACGTCAGTCCGCTGGGAGCGGGCCCCATCCGGGCCCATTGCCGCACGATCGCGCCTTCGCTCGTGGGGTCGATTTCGAAGCCCCAGGTCGCCATGGGCGCGTCCTCCCCGTCGACCTGCCACACCCAGCGACGTTCGGGCTCGAGTTCGACCACTCGACAATTCGTTTGCCATTCGCCGAGTGCCGGGTGCCGGTTGAACCCACGGAACCGGGCGCCGACCTCGACGTGATCGGCGCCGTCGAGCCACTCGACTTTCCACAGTTCGGTGGAGAACTGGATCGGGAAACCGATGTCGGTGACGGCGGCCCAGATGTCGGCGCAGTTGCCCGTGATGCGTTCCGAAACTTCGGTAGTGGGGCAATCGCGGTATCTCATGGCTGCCCTTCGAGTGCGCGTTCAGCGATTATGCTGGTTAGCATAATCGCACAGAACCGGTGATCGGGAGCTGCTAGTGAACGTTGCCATATGCACCGTCCTCTCCGGGCGCCTCGCGCCCCGAACGACCCGCGACCTCGAGGCCGCGTTGAAGTCTCGCTATCGGGAACTCTTCGCCGAGAGCCTGACGGTCGTGTGGCTCGAGGTGCCGCCGGACCAGGCCTTCACCAACGGCAAACCGTCGTCGATGTCGTGGCTGTTGATTCCCGTGGCGGACGGCCTTGACCAGGCGATCCGGGAAAAGGCGCTGACGACGATGGCCGCAGACTGGGCGCGCATCGCGAACTGCGATCCGGACGACATCATGATCGCGATGCCCGACGCGTCCGTCCAGGCGCAGTACCTGAAGTCCAATCGCGAACGGATTCCACTCGGCCGACTCCCGGAGTTCCTGCTGCGGACCGGTGTCCGGGTGGCCACCGGATTCGCGACGCGGCGCACGTTGTCCACGACCGCCAACTTCTGAAGGGCCGGACATGCCTCTGTACAACGTGGCCTGCCGGAAGCCCCTCACGCAGGCGACGCGCGAACGTGTAGTGAGTTCGATTACCGACACGCATTGCACGGTGACGGGCGCGCCCCCGGAGTTCGTCTCCGTGGTCTTCGCCGACGGTTATCCCCTGCGTTCGGGTCTGCAGATCTCCGTCATCGGCGGGATCCGTACCGGCGGCAATCGAACCGCTTCGGTCATCGAGGAACTCGAACGCCAAATGCATCAGTCCGTCGCCGCGGCATCAGGTTCGCAACCCGACCGCGTTGACGTGTCGCTGGTCGGATTCGCCGCGAATTGGATTCTCGAAGGCGGACGGATCATGCCCGATCCCGGTGATGAACATGACTGGCTCGATCACTAAGCCGCCCACCCGGCAGCGCATGATCGACAGCGCTGTGCAACTGCTCCGTGAGCGCGGGGCGGCCGGCGTCACGATCGACGCGGTCTTGACCCGCAGCGAGGCACCGCGCGGATCGGTCTATCACCACTTTCCCGGCGGTCGGAATCAGATCCTGACCGAGGCACTGCAACTTGCAGGCGACACGATCGGCGGGATCATCGAGTCCGCCACGTCGTCTGGTTCGCGACGGGCTCTCGAGCAGTTCCGGAACATGTGGGCGGGGTTCCTCGCACAATCCGACTTCAACGCGGGTTGTCCGGCCGTCTCCGTCGCGGTCGGCGGTTCGCCCGAGGACGAGGCGCTCCAACCGATGGCCACGCAGATTTTCACGAGGTGGCATTCATCGATCGCCGCGGCGATGGTGGCCGACGGTATTCCCGAAGAACGAGCCGCTCAGCTCGCGACGGTCGCGTTGGCGACCATCGAGGGGGCCGTGATCCTGTGTCGGGTGCACAAGACCTTGGCTCCCCTCGATGACGCCGTCGCCGTCATGTCGGAAATGGTGGCTTACGCCGGCCGCTGATTCGCCAGTCCACTGAGGGACTCCGGCAGCGGGCCGACGTGCAGAACACCGAGTCGCTGCGTGGCTCGGGTCAGCGCCACGTACAGCTCGGCCGCACCGCGCTCACCTTCGGTGATGATCTGTTCCGGTTCGACGACGAGCACCGAGTCGAACTCCAGACCCTTCGTCTCCGACGCGGGAACGGTACCGGGAAAACCGACCGGCCCGATGACGATGCTCGTGCCATCACGATCAGCTTCGTCGGCGACGAATTCATCGATCGCAGTAGGGATCTCGCTTTCTGCTACCTGTCGAGACCACGGCTGGACGCCACTCGAACGGACTGACTCCGGAGCCTCGACTCCCGGGGCGAACGACGCGAGAAGCTCGCCCGCGACAGCCATGATCTCCGCTGGCGTGCGGTAGTTCATGGTCAGCGTCCGGTACGCCCAGCGACCGGAAACGTGCGGTTCGAGCATCGTGCCCCACGACGTCGCACCGGCCGCCGAACGACGCTGTGCGAGGTCGCCCACGATGGTGAAGGACTTCGTCGGGCAGCGACGCATGAGGACGCGCCAGTCCATCTCGGACAGTTCCTGCGCCTCGTCGACGACGACGTGCCGATACGTCCACTCCCGGTCCGACGCGGCACGTTCGGCGACGTCTCGGGTATCGCGTTCGACGAACCGCTCGGCCAGTCGCTCGGCGTCCATGATCTCGTTCGCGAACAGCTGCATGCCTTCGCCGTCCATGTTGTCCTGGCGCGTCACCATCATGTCCATGACGTCCTTGGCATGCTCGATCGCCGTGGCACGTTCCCGGGCCGCGGCCGCATCGTCCGCGGGGTCGCGCCCGATGATCTCGATGAGCTCGTCGATGAGTGAGACGTCCGAGACCGTCCACGCGCTGCCGTCTTCGCGCCACAACGAGTCGTCGGCGCCCGCCGCGCGAAGCCGGCTGCGATTCGTATAGAGCTCGGCGAGAAAGGTTTCCGGCTGCAGCACCGGCCACAGCTGATCGAGCATCGTGGTGAACACGTCCGATACGGCGAGCTCTTCGATCAACGACCTCCGCATGTCCTCCCACTCTTTGCGGTTTTCGCGAGACAACCAGCCCTGTCCCAGGCGGCCGATCGCACGCTCGGTGAGCACGTACGTGACGATCTCCCGGAACTTTGCGCGCGATTCGTTGTGCGGCAGACCTGTGCCCCGGGCTTCGTCGCGCGCCCACTCCGCGGTGTCGTCGTCGACCCGGAGACTGACGCCGCCGAGTTGGATCGCAACCGGGTCCTCCGGTAGGCGCTGCAGATTCGCGACCGCGCGTTTGAGGACGGTCACCATGTTCAGCGAACCCTTGAGGCGAGCGACCGCCGGGGCGTCCTCGGTGGTGACGTGCATTCCGGGGAGGAAGTCCCCTGGCGTCATGAACACGACGCTCGTTTCACCGAGCGACGGCAGCACGCGGCCGACGTGGCGAATGAACGCCTTGTTGGGCCCGACGACGAGCACGCCGTGCTTCTCCATGCGCTCGCGATAGGTGTAGAGCAGGTACGCGACGCGGTGCAGCGCGACGACCGTCTTGCCGGTTCCGGGGCCGCCCTCGATGACGACGACGCCGTTGTGGCTGAGCCGGATGATCTCGTCCTGCTCGGCCTGGATCGTCGCGACGATGTCGCGCATACCCTCGCCGCGCGGGGCATTGACCGCCGCGAGCAGTGCAGCGTCTCCCCGTTCGCCGCCGCCGGGATGCCCGAACACCTCGTCGGTGAAGTCGACGAGGTCTCGACCTTCGCTGTGGAACTGCCGGCGGCGTTGCATGTTCTCCGGCGACACTGCCGTCGCGACGTAGAACGGACGGGCGGCCGGTGCGCGCCAGTCGAGCAGCAGCGACTCGAACTCATTCGCCTCGTCGTAGATGCCGATGCGTCCGACGTACGAGACCTCGCCGGTCAGAGCGTCGAGTCGGCCGAAGCACAGACCGTTGTCGGCGATGTCGAGGCGCCGAACTTCCCTCCCGAGTGTGCTGACTTCCACGTCCCGCTCGATGAGCGTGCCACCGTGTTCGCGCAACGCGTCGGCGAATCTCGCCCCGACCCGAGCGCGTTCGGCGTCGAGTCGGGCATAGAGGTCCGCCACGTACTCTCGCTCGGACCGCAATTCGTCTTCATACTCTCGATCTGACATGCGCCCCCCCAATCCAGACTGTCCGGTGACTGCGTTTGCGCAGGCGGAAGCCGTAGGTTCACGATTGTGCGGCACAGTGGGGGTCTTGCCGCAAGCCCGGGGGTGCGATATATCTTTAAATGGGCGAGGAGATAACTCCTCGCTTTCGTCGTCTCTGGGCCCATCTTGCCGAGCCGCCGCATCCACACCCCAAACTCACAAATGCACGCAGGCCAGCGCGCCGGTAGGCGAGCGTCTGACCAAAAGAAGTGCGGCTGCGGACTGCCAACGCGCCGGTCTAACCTTCCGCGCCCGTCTTTCCCCGCCGCCGCATGAAGAGAATCCCGGCCGCAACGGCACCGCCGAGCACAAGCACTCCCGCGCCGATCGCGATCTCCAGCCAGCGGGACGAACTTCCGGCTGCGGTTGGCGAGCTCGCAACCGCCACACTCAGCATCTCCGGTTCGCGGTTGGTGACCTTGAACAGGACATCGCCCGTGAGCCGCTGCCACCGGCTCGGCCTCTCATTGAGCCAGGTCACGAGCGCGTCGAGGTCGTCCGGAGCCTTCAGCGAGGACAGCGCCAGGATCGTCGAGGTGCCATCGAACATCGTCTGCAGCGAGGCAAACGTCATTCCCGGTGTCACCTTCACCGTGGCCGAGTCGCCGCCCGGTGTCGCAAGGTCGAGTTGTCCCTTTTCGATCTGCCGAAGCGGAAGTGAAACGTCGGGAACGCCGTTCGCGGCAATGAGGACCGCCGACTTGTGCGCCGCGATCGCCTCCGCCATCGACTCGACCTTCGGAATCAGCTGCACGGAAGTCAGTCTCTGCAGTCCGGCCGCCACCGAGACAGCCCGCCACGCGTCCTTGAAGTCGCCGTCCGCGAGTCCGAACGTCAGGTCGGGAAGCAATGCCTGGGGCAGCGAGCCGAATCCGGCCGGAAGCGGCGGATCCGACGATTCGCTTGTGACTTCACTGCCGCCGTCGATCACGAGCGACACCGGCGGATCGAAGTCGCAACCGTTTCCGTCGTTGACCTCTTCGAGCGAGACGCGCAGTGTGGTGGACCGCGTGAGCAGTTGATTCGGGATCTTCTCGATCCGGTCGAACTTCCCGTCGTCGGTCGCGCGCCACGAGTCGATCTCGGTGCCGTTGGCGGTCACCGACACTCGTCCACCCCATGATGCCGGCAGCGGTGTGTGGTTTCCCTTGAGGCGCACGGTCACGTTCTGGGACGACCGCCCGATGCGGCTCTGGTCGATCGGGACCTGAATGCTGACGCGCCCGCTGCCCATGCTGCTCAGCTGCCGCTGCCCGAGCGCGGTGAGAGTCATCGAATCGGACGGCTCGGTCTCGGTGGCAGGAATTCCACTGGCGGCGGCGAGCGGGGCCACCACGACATTGCGGAGGTCACTCGTGAGCAGGCGGACCTGCTCGCCCAGCTGGGCGCCCTGGCCGCTGAGCGTCAGCAACGGACCCGGACCATCGAAGGTCAGCGAGGTCTCCGTGGTCTTGCCCTCGCGGATGGCGATCTGGCGTTCGAGAACGGCGGGCGGATGATCGACGATATTCCTCTGGTCCTCGAGCCAGTGCACATCGACAGTCACCTGGCGGTACTCGGCCACGATGGCCGTCGCGACCTGCATCGCCGCTTGGGTCTCGAGCTGAGTCGGCGATTTCGGTACGTACAGAGTCAGCTTCTGCAGCGTCGGCGGGAGGAAGTCGGCGATGACCGTGGGCTGCGCCTCGTTGCCGGAATAGTTGATGAGCGGATCGTGGAGTCGCAGGGGAACGTCCCGCCAGTCGACGACGCAGTATCCGTTGAACGGAATCACGGTCGACTTGAGCGTCACATTCGCCATGTGGTTCTCGATGTTGACCCCGGCCAGCGGCAGCGTCACCGGTCCGCCTGCACCCAGCGGAAGGTCGACGCGAGCAATCAGTCGGTCGTAGTCGAGGACGTCGATGCTGGCGCGGTCGACCAAGGCCGGCATGTCGACGGTCGCGGTGATCGACGTTGGGACGACTCCCTCCGGAACCGGGATCGACAGGTTCTGCGTCGAGGTCTGACCCGGGAACTCCAACGTGTCCGGCAGGCCGGTCGGGTTCGTGCCGAGGACCAGGTCCCGGTGCGCCGGAGCGATCGGTGCGGCCGTTGCCGGACTTACCAGCAACGGCATAGCACCGATGGCGATGACCGCCAGGAGACACGTCGATCGTGCCTTGAACATCGAGACCCCCAGGACGCCGGCAGATTGACCCGCATTCCGAATCTTGACATGTCCACCTTGTCCGAAAGATCGAATCGCGGCTTCAACACGGTGTGGGTCGGACCGTCACCAGAAACCGAGATGGCTAAACAGGATGTTGGTGCCGATCCCGACGAGAAGAACGCCGCCGGCGATCTCGGCCGACGTGCCCAACTTCTCGTTGGCGCGGTGGCCCACTCGGAATCCCACGAGGGAGAACGCCAGCGTCGTGACGCCGACGAGTGCTGCGGCTCCCACGATGTCGACGGCTAGAAACGCCAACGCGATGCCGACTGCGAGCGCGTCGATGCTGGTGGCAATGGCGAGGACGAGAACCTCACGTCCGGTCGTCTCGTCCTTCGTCTGACGGCCGCCCGCCTTCAGGGCGCCCCACAACATATTGAGGCCGATGACGCCCAAGAGCGTGAACGCGATCCAGTGATCGATGCCCGTGATGAGTGGCGAGAACTTCGCTGCGAGCACCCAACCGAGCAAGAGCATCAGTGCCTGCGCAGCGCCGAATGCACCAGCGAGCTTCCAGCCCGCGCGCCACTTGAACGTCGTGCAGGCGAGGCCCTTGCCCAGGGAGACGGCGAAGGCGTCGGCGGCGACACCACCGGCGATGAGCAACAGTGGCCAGAAGGACATGATCGGCCTTTCGTTTGGCCGTGCCCGCAAGTGACTGCGCAGGGAGAGATCTCGGCACGGATGTGAAGTGCCGAAGGTCTCGTTCACCCGACTAAGTCGGGCGGCACGCCGGGCCACATGGGTGGCCAGTATGTCGACGTACCTCCTCGATCCCGAGGGACCGAGGGAACTACTCCCCTTCGCTGTTTTCCACGTTAGGGACGCCGATCGTCGGGCCGCAATGGTTGTCGATTCACGAAAGTGATTGTGCGGGTTGACGAAACATCAAGTTCGTACGGATGGTGGTCAGTTTCGCCCGGTCAGCGGGCGAAACTGACAACGATCTTGGGTCCGGCTGTGCGCAGGATCACGCTAGTGATGAAGCACCGCAATGGCATCGGCGGCGACTTTGAGCGAGCGGCTGTACTCGGGTGAATGCTGCGTGAAACTCATCTGCACGACGACCAGACGCTCCGACGGAACAATGACCATCCGCTGTCCGTCGTGCCCCTCGGCGTAATAGGTATCCGCCGGTAAGCCGGTCTTGAGGACTTTGCCGGCGACGTCCTTGTTCGTCCACCACCCGGACCCGTACCCGATTTCCTCGGTCTCAGCGGCCGGGACGGCTTTGACGGAGTCGGCCATCCAGCCCTTTGGCAGCAGACGTTGACCGTTCCAGACGCCGTCGTCGAGCGCGAACTGCCCGATCGCGGCCCAGTCGCGCGGGGTCGCCCACAGGTAGGAACCGCACACGGGCGTGCCGACCGCATCGGGTTCGAGCACTGCGCTGGTCAGACCGAGCGGCGCGAACAATGTCCGACGCGGGAAGTCGGGACCGCCGTTCTTCGGCGCGATGATCGAGCACAGCAACGTCGTGCTGCCGGTCGAGTATTCGAGATGTTGGCCGGGTGGATATGCGAGTTTCTGGGAGGCCACGTACGCACCCATGTCCGGTTGCAGATAAAGCATCCGCGTCACGGGGGTGTTGAGTTCGTAGATCTCCTGCCACTCCAGGCCGCTCGTCATCTGCATGAGTTGACGGATGGTGATGGCCGCGCGCTGATCGGTCCATTCGGGGCGCAGGTGGTCTTGATCGAGATTGAGCTTGCCCTCGTAGACAAGCCGACCGACCAGCAGGTTGGTGAGGCTCTTGGTCATCGACCAGCTGATCTGTGGGGTGTCCTTGGTGAACCCTGGGGCGTAGCGCTCGGCGATCAGCTTGCCGTCATGGATGACGATGACCGCACGGGTGCCCAGCTGCTTCTGCGCGGTGGCCGACAGATCCAGGCCGAAGGCGTGGTCGAGGGCTGCCTTCAACGGCCCGTCACCAGGAGACGGCGCGTTCGTGAACGGATTGGATTGTGCGTTAACTGGCGTCGGAGGTGCGAAATTCGGGCGTTCATCAGCGATGGTGCAGCCGTACCCGGGTGTAAACCAAGCCGTCTTCTTCGCGATTATTCCGAGCCCGCTCGCGGTGACTGATTGGTCGCCATACGACAGGTGGAGAAGAACGCTGAGTGGATCGGGCGGAAGGTCGTCGCGCGGATTGTCGCGATGGGCCGTGATAACCGTCGCGCATGCGCTGTGCGCCGCATAACCGCTGCCCGTGAACATGACCGGACGCTCGTACCAGTAGCCACCGACAAGACCGATCACAGCCAGCAGGACGACCACCACGATGACGCGCGACGTCCGCATATTGGCAGCGTAACCGCCGTGATCGTGGTTTCGCTGCGGGCTGGAATTACTGGGTCTCGCCGACGAGTGCCAGGCGACGCGGTGCGACCTCGACGTGCTCAACGGCCTCGGCGGCGGTCGAGGTCATCGCCTTGATGCCATCGGTGAACCCGTGCCAGATCGCGGAGACCAGGCCGAGCGAGATGGGGAGTGCGGCGGCCATGTAGATACCGATGAGGACGTAGAGCTGCATTTGTTTCTCCAGTTTCGAATTCAGGGCGAAAGCCATTTGCTTCGCGAAATGAAATCCCCGGGCCGCTGATTTGTTCGGCGGTGTTGATTTCGACTGATTCAAACTTTAAGAGTGATCCGGACCACGAAACAGGCGGCGAACGGCAGAAAAGTTACTCGTTCCGGCAAAGACTTGCCTATCGGAAGAAGCTGATGACGATAGCCACCAGAACAACCGCGCCGAGCGTGCGGCGGAAGTAGTTCACTCCCTGCGCGAGTTCGAGGTAGGCCCAGACGAACAGAAATGCGGTGCTCAAGCTACTGAAAGCGGACTGCAGATGGCCGGCCGAAACCAAGGCAGCGACCTTGAACAAGGCCCAACAGAGCACCGGCATGTTGGGCCACTGCCACAGCACGATCCGGCCGGACTGGTCACGAAATATTTTGTCGAGCAACGCGATCAGACCAGCGACAGGATTCTGGCGGCTTCCAGCGCGAGGTGTATTTCCCCGAGATCGCGCGGGTTCGTCAGGTCGCGACCGGTCAGTTCCTCGAGTCGGCGGAGCCGGTACCGGACCGTGTTGCGGTGCATGTGCAACTGCTTGGCCGCGGTCGACGTCGAACCTGAAACCGACAACCAGGTTCGAGCGGTATCGATGAGGACCTCGCGGTCCTGCTCGGGCAGATCGAGGACCCGCCCGAGGATCTGACGGGCGAGCATCGCGGCGGATTCGGGCGCACTGGCAAGCAACACACCTACCGGGTTCCCATCGAACCGCGTGATGTCACGGCTGCCCGGCGTTGCGGCCGAACACGCGAGGCGCGCGTCGTGCACCGCTCGCGCGGTTTCGTCGAGGCGACCAAATGCCGCACTGCACCCCATGCGACTGATCGCGGCCGACCGAAGGATGTCGAGAACCGCATCGATCCCGGTGTGCCGCGTCAGGACGATGATTCCCTCTTGCCGATCGGCGTCGACTCGCCACGCTGACGCGACGTCGGCACGCAGGAAGTCCGACTCGATGTGCGGCAGCGGTTCCTGTCCGGGCAGCACGCATTCCGCGGAGACCACGATGAAGTTGCCTTGCATGGGGATCCCGAGCAGCCGCGCCGCGTCCCACTGCCGAGCGGTATCCGCGGTGCCGTCGAGAAGGGAGTTGAGCAGTGCGGAACGAACCTGCGAATCCACCCGGGCGCGAGCGGCGATGGCGTCGCGATAGGTGTCGGTGACGGCGAACGCCAGGTTGTCCGACACCTGCCAGATATCGGCCGCGGCCTGCAGGAGCACGTCTCGCGTCTCACTGCTCGAGTGTTCGATCATCACTTCCCACAGCGACCGCGCGCCGATGCGGAATGCCTGGAGCACGGATTCGTACGGAACGCCCTGCAGCGCTCGCGTCCGGGCAGTGGCTCGCGGGATGTCGAGGTCGACGCCCGGAAGGGCCGCCAGGCTGTTGAGGATGTAGGCGATGTTGTCGCGAACCGCGATGTTGAGATCGGCGTGCGTGACGCGGGTTTCCTGCGCGTAGTACGGGTCGGAATCGCGAATTCGCTGAGCGATCCGTTTGCCCAGAGAGTCGACGTCGGCGAGCAGTTCGATGCAGAGCTCGCGCACAACCGGATCAGGTGTGACCTGGGTCATACCTTGCAACCTAGCACTTCGTTTGTGCCTGAGCACAACGAAGTCCGTGTTCGCAGCCGTACGGAAACCCGTTGCGTCCGCGGAGCATTGGTCGTGTCAAGCCCAGCACTACCCGGCCAGCGAAGTCCGGAAAGGAGATTTCCACAATGAATTCCAAAGACGACATCGCCGGCCTCGCCGCACCACTCGATGTGCTGCTCATCGAGTCGGCCCTAGGACCCGTCCAGCGATTCGCGCCCGACTCCTCGACCGTTCGGTGGATCGGCGCGCTCGCCAAGCAGCCGGCTTCGACGGCGCGCCGCCTCGGCGCTTTCGCGTCCGAAGCCGCGAAGATCGTCGCGGGCAACTCCGACGTTGCCCCCTCCAAGCGCGACCGGCGCTTCAGCGACCCGGCGTGGTCCTCGAATCCGTTGCTTCGCCGCATCGTCCAGGGCTACCTGGCCGCCGGACGAACCGCAGACGAACTCGTGGCCAGCACGACGCTGAACTGGCGCGACGAACAGCGAGTTCGTTTCCTCGTCGAGAACGCCGTCGAAGCTCTGTCGCCGAGCAACCTCCCGCTCGTCAACCCAGCCTCGGCGAAGGCCGCGATCGATTCCGCCGGCGCCAACCTATTGCGCGGTGGTGCCCAGTTCGTCAAGGACATGTCCGCGGCACCTCGTATCCCGGAGATGGTCGACAAGTCAAAGTTCGAAGTCGGCGGGAACATCGCCTCTACCGAAGGTGCGGTCGTCTTCCGCAACGAGGTCTTCGAACTCATTCAGTACAAGCCGCAGCACGACGACGTGTACCGCGTCCCGATCCTGGTCGTGCCGCCGACGATCAACAAGTTCTACGCGATCGACCTCGCGCCGGGCCGAAGCCTCATCGAGCACGCTGTGCGGCAGGGCCGACAGCTCTTCTGCATCTCGTGGCGCAATCCCGATGCGCGGCATGCAGATTGGAACTTCGACACCTACGTCAAGGCCATCCTGGACGCACTCGACGCGGTCCGTTCGATCACCGGCAGCGAGACGTCGGCACTGGCCGGCATCTGCTCGGGTGGCATCCTTGCCAGCATCACGGCCGCCTACCTCGCGGGGATCGGTCAGCTCGACCGCATCTCGGCGATGGTCCTCGCGGTGACCGTCATCGACAACGAGAAGTCCGGCACCGTGTCGGCCATCAACAACCGTCGGTTGGCGCGAGCTGCGAAGGCGATGTCGCGTCGCAAGGGCTATCTCGACGGAAAGGCGCTCGCGGAGGTCTTCGCGTGGCTGCGGCCCGGCGACCTCATCTGGAACTACTGGGTCAACAACTACCTGCTCGGGAAGAAGCCCCCGGCCTTCGACATCCTGTTCTGGAACGCGGACACGACGCGCATGACCGCGGGACTCCACGCCGATTTCGTCGACCTCGCGATCGACAACACGCTGGTCAAGCCTGGTGCACTGACGGTCCTCGGGGTCCCGATCGACCTCGGCAAGATCGACGTCGACACGTATGTCGTCGCCGGAATCTCGGACCACATCACGCCGTGGCAGAACTGCTACCAGACCACCCAGCTCTTCGGCGGAAAGAGCCGGTTCGTGCTCTCGACGAGCGGTCACATCGCCGCACTCGTCAACCCGCCCGGCAACCCGAAGTCGAGCTTCTACGTCGGCGAGGAGACCCCGGCGAGCGCACAGGAATGGCTCGCCAAGGCCGAGTCGACTGCCGGCTCCTGGTGGGGCGACCTGTCTGCCTGGCTCGACGAGCGTGCCGGTGATCGGAAACCGGCTCCCCCGGCTCTCGGCACACCGGCGTTGCCCGCGTTGGTGGCGGCTCCGGGGACGTACGTTTTCGACAACTGAACACTTTCAAACCATCTCGAGCAGATCAGAGGCAATCATGACCACTGCAGCACCAGCGACCTTCGCCAACCCACAGGCACTCATCGGCCAGCCCGGACCTCTCGGCGTCAGCGAGTGGATCACCATCGACCAGAACCGGATCAACGGCTTCGCCGACTGCACCGAAGACCACCAGTGGATTCACGTCGACGCCGAGCGTGCGAAGTCCGGGCCGTTCGGCACGACGATCGCGCACGGATATCTCACTCTGTCGCTTGTTCCGCTGTTCCTCGAGCAGGTCGTCAGGGTCGACGACACCAAAGCAGTCGTCAACTACGGCACCAACAAGGTTCGATTCACGGCTCCGGTCCCTTCGGGCTCGCGCGTGCGCGGACACCTCTCCCTCGTGTCGGCGAACGCGCGCAATGCATCGGTCGAGGCCGTGTTCGGGCTGACGGTCGAAATCGAGGGCGGTGAGCGCCCGGCGGTGGTCGCCGAGCTCGTGATCCTCTACACGTAGTCGTCGCCGTACAGATCCTCGATGAAGCGCTTCGGGTCATCGAGGAATCTGCGCGTGAGCAGCACGGTGTCGGTGCGGTCGTAGTCGACCGCTTCGATCTCGCCGTCGATGTCGATCTGCAGGATGGTCGCACCGGGCACGGCCATGACGATGGGCGAGTGCGTCGCGACGATGAACTGGCAGTCCTGCTCGGCGAGCTCCATGATTCGTCGCACGAGAGCCAGACAGCCGGTCACCGACAGCGCGGCTTCGGGCTCGTCGAGAATGTACAACCCTCGAGGTCCGAAGCGGTTTGTCGCGAGCGCGAGAAACGACTCGCCATGGGAGCGTTCGTGCAGACTTCGGCCGCCGTAGGACGCGAGAAGTCCCGAACCGCCCTCGTCGACGAGGCGATCGACCTCCGACGCGACGTTGTAGAACGATTCGGCCCGCAGGAAGAACCCGTTGTTCGGCCGTCGTTTCCACGCGAGCGTCAGGTGCTCGCTGAACACGGATTCGGTGGCCTTCGTCGTGAATCGGAACGACTTCGAACCGCCTTCGGCGTTGAAGCCGGCCGTCACCGCAAGCGCTTCGACGAACGTCGACTTTCCCGTCCCGTTGTCGCCAACGAGGAACGTCACCGGGGTGGTGAGCTTGAGGCGGCGCCGCCGGGCGAGGTGCCGAACGATCGGAAGGTCGAACGGATAGTCGTTCCGATCGCCGACATCGTCGATCAGGACCTCGCTGATGAACGGCGCGCCCCCACGGTGCATGCCGCCCAGATTAGTTCTTGCGCACCAACGACAACGCGCGGGTCTTGGCATTGAAAGCGGTCTTCAACACCCGCTCCAGCGGCGAACCATCTGGCGGCATGAGGCCGATCTGCCGCGCGAACAGCAGCTGGTCGTAGACGACCGTATTGCTGACAACGAAGCCATCTTTGAGGACGAAGTGGTCGATGCCGTCGACCTCGATCGAACGTCCGGTTCCCGAAACGCCGAGTACGGTGCCGACGTGGCGCCCGGTCATGCGCCAGTGCACCAACGCGTCGTTGCCCGAATCGACCATGGAAATGACCTCGAGCCGGAAGCCCTCAATGGCGGCGAACTTCTCTTCGAACCACTGCGCGATCTCGTCGGCGCCGTAACAGGTCCGGTCCGGGAAGTATTCGACGGTCTGGTCGTTCCACACGGCGCGAAGCGAATCGGTGTCGTGGGCGTTGAGCCGCTCGAAGACCCACTTGAGTTGCTCGGTATTGGATTTCATGTCGCTCTTTCTGTCAGGCGTCGATGGTGAGCTTGGCGTCGTGCGAGCGCGAGACGCACGGGTAGATGAGGTCGGTGCGATCGCGGTCGGGACCGTGGAGAATGTCGTCGCGGTGGTCGGGCCGGCCCTTGAGCACGGACAGCTCGCAGCTTCCGCAGAGTCCGTTCTCGCACGATGCCGAGACGGGCACGACGTTCCGAAGCGCATCGAGCATCGACATTCCGGCGGGCACGACGACGGTGGTATTCGACTGCGCGAGCTTCACTTCGAACGCGCGATCGTCCGCCAATCGCTTCTCGGTGGGGACGAATCGTTCGATGTGGACCGTGAGGTCCGGGCGCGATTCGCACAGTTCGACGACGCGGTTCATGAGGCCTTCGGGGCCGCAGCAGTACACGGCCGTCCCCGATGCCAGTCCACCGATCCAGGCCGCCAGATCAGGCCGTCCGTCAACGTCGTCGGAGCGAAGTGTCACCTTGTCGCCGTAGCGCGCGACCAGGTCATCACCGAACGGCAGGCGGTCGGCGGTGCGGGCGACGTGCTGCAATTGCCACGGAATTCCGAGTGCCTCCACTTGCTCGATCATCGGGAGGATCGGCGTGATTCCGATGCCACCGGCGATGAACAAATACCCGGGCGCAGGGTCGAGTTCGAAGTTGTTGCGCGGCTGGGAGACCGTGACGTAAGCGCCCTCGTTGAGCCGATGGATCTCGACGGATCCACCGCGACCGTCGTCCTCGCGGAGAACGGCGACCCGGACCGTCGTGCGGTCTTCCTGGGGGCCACACAGTGAGTACTGACGGACTGCGCCGGACGGCAGACCAACGTCGACGTGCGAGCCGGGAGTCCACGCGGGCCAGTCGGTTCCGTCGGCGCGCGACAAGGTCAGGGCCCGAACGTCAGGGCTGATCTGGTCGATGCGGGTCACCAGAGCGCGGACGGGCTTGGGCGCGCTCGCACGGGGTGCGGGGGTCACCGGTGGGCGACCCCACGGCTGCTCATCGGGGTGCTCTCCCACCAACTGCCCGAGGTGCGGCATGCGCCCACCGAATGCCTTGGCGGTCAGGAGTTCGGCCCGCACGGCGGTCTCGACACCGAAGAGTTTCGCCAGTTGCAGCACCAGTCGAGGGTGAGGTCCGCGCTTGACGAGCGTCATGACACCCGCCCGGACCACCCGGCTGACCGTGTAGACGCCGTGCGGTTTGATCAGCCGTTGGTGGATGTCCGAGAGTTCGGCACCCGAGACGCCTCCGACGACCGCCGCGATGATTTCCGGCGGCACGGCGGGGATGCGAGTCTCGAGGTTGCCGTAGTGGTACGTCGGCAGGACTTCGAGGTCACGCGTGCGTTCCCATCGCCGGGTCGCGCTGTCGAGCGTCTTCGGGTCATCGAGCGCGTCGAGAACGTGTTCGGCGAGCGTGCGGCCCATCCACATCGCGTCGCGCATACCTTGGCCCAGAACGGGATCCTTGAAGTGGCCCGCGTCCCCGATGAGTGCCCAGCCAGGTCCGGAGGATTGCCGGAAGTAAGCATGGGTCTGCGACGTCGCCATCACGCGCGACTGGTTCCTTGCGCCCCCCAGTCGTTCGGCGAGTATCGGGAACTCGGCGACCTTGCGCGCCCAGTGCGCCTCGGGGTCCTGGCGCGCTTCGGCAACCTCGGCGCGTGGGCCCATGAACAGAACGAGCAGTCGGCCCTTGGGAGTGCACGGGAAGGCGAACGCGATCGTGTCGTGTGAACGTCCTTCCCACAGCGTGTGTGCCCAGTCGCTATCGGCAGCCGGATCGTCGAGGTATCGGAACACCATTCCGCGCCCATTGCGCGAGCGGCGGTATGGCTCCCACGCGCCGACGTGGTGGGCGACGGTCGAGTTGCGTCCGTCCGCCCCAACAACCAGCCGAGCGCGAATCTCGCGCACGGTGCCGGTGGTGTCGAAGTAGCGGACGCCGACCGCCCGGCCGTCTTCGACGATGACGTCCTGCACCGTGCACTGGTCGCGGATATCGGCTCCGGCTTCACGGGCGGCATCGACGAGAGCCTGGTCCTGCAGGACGCGCGGAACGCTGATGCCGTAGTCGATGTCGCCTACTTGCTGGAATCGCTCGGTGCGACCGACGCCGACGAAATCGACGCGCAGGTGGGTCATGAGTGACGGATTGAGCGCCAGAATTCGGTCAAGCGCGCCGATTCGCGCGACCTCGTTGACGCCCATGGGAAACAGCACGTGCGTCGATAGCGTGTCGGCCGGGAATGCGGCGCGGTCGAGGACGACAACGGTCCGCCCGGCTCGGGCAAGAGGCGCGGCCATCGCCGTTCCTGCGCATCGGGAACCCACGATGACGACGTCGACCGATTCCGCCTGCATTCGCGCACCCTCCGTGACACTTGCTGGATCACAGATATAGCAGCGTTATTGCGGTGAAATCAAGTGTGGGTTGGTCATTGAGACGGGCCGTCCCAGTCAGACTGGAACGGCCCGTGGGGTGATGTCGTGGACTACGCGGATTCCCAGGCGAACCCGTCCGGATCGGCGAAAGTGCCTGCGCTGCTGCTGATGACGATCCGGTGCGAGCCATTGCCCTCAACCGGGACACCGGCGTCCTTGGCCAGCGCCTTGCGGCCGTACAGCGCCAGTTTCACGTTGCCGTTGGATTCGAATTCGACGTACTTGCTGCCAAAGCTCTTGGCGACGGACAATCCCTTGCCGACGTAGAACTTCTTCGTCGCCGCGACGTCTTCCACACCGAGCAAGAGCACTGTGTCGGTGACCTGCTTCGAGGCCGGCTCGGTGTTCTTCTTCGACGACGACGCCATCTTCCAGATCGCCCCATCGGGAGCTTGAACAACTCCGCCGTAGCCCCAGAAGCTCTTAGAAGCAGGCTTGAGAACCTTCGCTCCAGCCTCGACGGCCGCATTGAACAGTGCGTCGACATTGGCCGGCTGGGTCGCGACGAGCGAGAGCGTGTAGCCGCGGAAACCGCTGGTGATGTCTTCTGTCGGGCGGACCGAGACCTTGTCGTCAAGTCCGACTGCTGCGTAGAACGCCTCCGTACCGGCGACGTCGGGAGTTTCGAGGATTACCGATTCGATCGATGTCATGTCCTGAACGGTATTCGAGCGTCAGCCGGCGCTGCTTCTCGATTCCTGACCGCTTGCCGTCAGATGCTCCGGAACCGGCGACTCAGAGTCAGTCCGAGCCAGGGCTTTCTGCCCCACGACACCGATTTCAACCGAAGAAATGCTCCCATGGGAGACAGTCGCCCGGTCATCACGAGGAGAAGACTCGACGGCGGTCCATAAACGACGCAGTCAGCACGCTTTTGCGGACTGTCGCTGCCGACCGACAACTTTCCACTGCGGAAGACAAGCCAGATGTCTTCGTACCTGCCGCGAAGCCTGATCTGATACGACGCCGTGTGACCTGCGGACTTGACCGGGTCGAGCCACGCGGCGCACAGCGCGGTCATCGCTTGGAGCGCGAGTATCGCTTCATCGTCGGGAATCTTCCAAGGCCTTCGCAGCGCCTGGGCGACGTCGTGTCCGTGCACGAGAACCTCGTTGACGAGCATCGACTGAATCCCCTGCGGCGTGAGCAGTTGCCTCGCGTGGAATCCCACCGGTTCGTCACCGAGCGCGGCGAGCAGATCGATCACCTCATCGACGGCGCCTGCCATGTCGGCGAGAGCAGTCGGCACGGGAACTCCGCGTCGAATCTCCAATAGCGCCGTGT
Source organism: Smaragdicoccus niigatensis DSM 44881 = NBRC 103563 (assembly GCF_000380645.1). Lineage (GTDB taxonomy): Bacteria > Actinomycetota > Actinomycetes > Mycobacteriales > Mycobacteriaceae > Smaragdicoccus > Smaragdicoccus niigatensis. Next base: position 199,863 of record NZ_AQXZ01000018.1, on the reverse strand, counting down.
TCTTCTCGGCGGTCTGCGTCGGTGAATCCACCCACTGGTCGCGGCCGGCGAGGCAGTCCGCGTAGTACGCGGCACCCAACGCGACGTGTGAGATGGCCTGCCGCACCGTCCAATCGGGAGTCGCCGGGACGATCGACGCCAGCTGGGATTCGTCGACGTCACGGACCATCGCAATGAAGCGATTCGTCGCTGCACGCAGTGCCGTGGCGGAGTCCGGGAGCGTGGGCATGTCTACCTCAGCCGAGCGCCCGGAGATAGCGGCGAGTGACGAGCCGCTGCATGACCCGGGCCGCCGGCGCACCGGCCTTCGCCCACCACGTTGCGGGTCGGGAGAACGCGACGACATGCACCTCGACCACGTCGTCGTCACGCCACACCACGCTGAAGGCCTCCTCCCCCCTTTCGGGGTGACCGGCGAGCGTGCCGTAGCCAAAGCCTCGGCGCCGCGGCTCATCGATGACGTACACGACGCGGCACGGCGCAGTGACGCCAAGCGGGCCGAGCCCGATGCGCACCTTCACCCAGCTGTTCAGCTTCGCGGTCGGGAATTCCGGCTCGACCGACAGCCCGGAGCGGCGATGCAGGTCCCACGACATGAGCCGGTCGGCCGCCGTCTGGAAGCATTCCGCACCGCGGCCAAGCACCCGGGATTCCCGAATGTGGTGGTAGCCGTCCGGTAGGACGCCGGCGGTCGCACCGACTTCGGGATACGTCAGCTCGAGAGTCATGCCCCAATCATGCGGGTTGTTCCGGATTGCGTTCTCCGCTGGCCAGAAATGGGACGATCTGAAGGTGAGCGGAAACCACGGCGACCACGATCACGACCACGGCGGTTCCTCGCATACTCACGGCGCGACGGCCGACAGCGATCAACGGTGGCTCGGCGGAGCACTCGCCGTGCTCGCGGCGTTCATGGCCGGTGAGGTCATCGTCGGGATCGTGTCCGGCTCGCTCGCTCTGATCTCCGATGCCGCGCACATGCTCACCGACGCCGCGTCGATTGCCCTCGCGATGTGGACGATTCGACTCGCTCAGCGCCCAGCGTCAGGCCGCATGACGTACGGGTGGAAACGCGCCGAGATCCTGTCCGCGCAGGCCAACGGGGTGACTCTGCTGATTCTGGCCGCGTTCCTCGGTTTCGAATCGATCCGGCGACTCTTCAGCCCATCCGAGGTGACCGGTGTACTCGTGCTGGTGACCGCATTGGTCGGCGTCGTGGTCAACATCGCTGCGACGTGGATGATCAGCCGCGCGAATCGCACGAGTCTCAACATCGAGGGCGCGTTTCAGCACATCCTCAACGACCTGTTCGCGTTCATCGCGACCGCGATTGCCGGCGTGATCATCCTCGTGACCGGTTTCGCACGGGCCGACTCGATCGCGTCGTTGATCGTCGTCGTCCTGATGATCAAAGCCGGAGTCGAACTCGTCGCGAAGGCGAGCCGGGTGTTCCTCGAGGCCGCGCCGAAACACCTCGACCCGGCCGTCATCGGACGCGAGATGGTGTCGCACGAACACGTCGTCGAAGTCCACGACCTGCACATTTGGGAGATCACGAGCGGTTCCCCCGCGCTATCAGCGCACGTTCTCCTCAAGCCCGGCGGCGACAGCCACGGTGTCCGCGTCGTGCTCGCGGCCATGCTCCTGGAGAAGCACGGGATCGATCACACGACCTTGCAGGTCGAAGTTCGCGCCGCGACCGATCTCGGGATGCCGGGCAACTGAGGCTATGGCAGCGCGCTGAGCGTCGCTCGGATCCGCGGCAACGGCCCGTCCGGATACGGGTTAAGGGAACTCACACTGACCCGGTGCGTACCCACCGCGAGAATCTCTTGTTCGACGGAATCCAATAGCTCCCTCGGCGGGGCGATTCGAGACTCCGTGACGTGGTGCGCAAGGTCCGTGATGTCGTCCGCGACGTCCTCGAGGGCCAGGACCATGGGCAGTTCGGCACGAGCAGTTGGGCTCAGCACGACCGGATCAAGCGCTGATGACTGGAGCGTTCTGCGCAATGCGTTCGTCCGGTCATAGGCTCGACGGCGGGCGTCTCGCAGGGTCGTTGCCGACGTGTCTGGATCCGCCGCTGCCCGGAGATAGGCCGCGACAGATCGTGCCGATGCGTGCACTGGAGAGTCCGCCACGAACAGCCGACGCGGCCACAGCACGTAACCGAAGATGATCGCGATCGCGCAGCCGATGAGGGTGTCGCCGAGGCGGAGTTCGGGGGCGAGGGGGTTGATCTCGCCGATGCTCGCGCTCAGCAGGGTGGACGTCGTGATTCCGATGACGAAGAGTCCGTAGACCTTCGGTGCTGCGACCGCCGACAAACCCATCGCCACCGCAGCGCCGAGCGCCAACGCCCAGTTGTCCGGTGCGGCCAACAGCACCGCCGCCGCCAGGACTGCACCGACGATGCTGCCGACGATCCGGTTCAAGACGCGAACGAAAACCGACTGCAATTCCGGTCGCACGACGACGGCAACGGTCAGCGGCAGCCAGAAGGCGTGATGCTCGCCGTGCATGACCGCGGCCAAGCCGGTGGCCGCAGCCACGCACAATGCGAGCCGGACCCCGGCGCCGATCGCGGGACGGCGCGTTGCGGCCCGCACGATTGACCGGAGTATGAGCGACAACGACGGCGCCGCAACCAATTCCGTGTCGTCCGACGACGGGTGTACCGGTGGAGCTGCGAGCGCATGTGCGACCAGGCGGATTGCCGAATCTGCGTCCGCGCCGACGGTCGGGACATCAATCGACTCACCGGCGGCGACCTTGCACCCGGCATCACGCAACAGCTGACCTGCCGCAGCTGGAACCGGCTGCCCCTTCGCGTACAGCGTGGCCACGACCAACGTGACCCGTCGGGCGGTTTGCGCGGCCCTCTCGATGACGTCGACCGATTCGCTACCGCGACGGATCGTCAGCCGATATTCGTACAGCCGCGACCGGCAGTCACTCGCAGAATCCGCGAGGTTACGACGCGCCGAACTGGCCGCGATGGGGTCGCCGATCGCGTCCAGCAGCGCTGCGTTGCTCATCAGAAGAGAACTGATCGCAGCCCGCTCGTGTCGAGGTTGCGTGGCGATCGACTCCGAAGCAACGATTGCCGCGACGATGACGGACCCAATCAAATACCACAGGCACTGCAACCCGACCGGCAGCGGCGAGCCCCCGAACTGGCCGTACGCGGTTCCGACGACGAGCAACAGGGCGAACGCCGAGAACGCGGGGTCGATGGCAGCAACCATGCCGGCGATCATCGCCATCGACGCCGCAACGACAACTGCGACAAGGACCGTATGCGGGGTCGCAGCGCCGATCGCGATCCCCATCACGGCGCCAATCGCCTGCATTGCCATTGCAGTCAAGCGAGCACGATGGGTACCGCCCACGGCGAACAGAGTCGACATTGTGGCCGCACAATAGGCGACACCGATCGATGCCGGCTCACCGAACATGACACCTGCGAGAGCGATGATCGCCGCGGCGAGGATGGCCCGGACTCCGGTGGTAAACGCCCACGGTGACCCCGACGGCCGCAACGCGTCCCGAAGGCGAGGGGTCGGAATGTCGTAGCGCCGGACAGGCATGTCGGTCACCTGTTCAATGTTGGCAGAGTGCGTTGCGGCCAAAGGGAATACCGCATCTGTCGGATGTCCGGATCGCGTACGCTGCCTGCGATGAGCTCCCCTGGAGTGACGCCACAACGTCCGCTCGGCCTCTTCTTGGTCGTGATGCTTATGTTCGGCATCATCACCAGCCTGAATGGAATGGCGCCGCTCGCGACCTACGGGTTGGGTTCGCTGTTCTACCTCGGCGTGGCCATCGTCTTTTTCCTGATTCCAGCGGCGCTGGTCGCGGCGGAACTCGGTACGAGTTCTCGCCGTGAGGGTGGTGTCTACGCCTGGGTCAGTGCGGCGTTCGGGCCGCGAGCGGGATTCGTCGCCACGTGGCTCCAGTGGTTTCAGAACGTGATTTTCTGGACGGTCGTCCTGACGAGTTCCGCGGCAATGATCGCGGTCTCCCTCGGCTGGAACGCGGGTGCGGAGAACAAGCTCTACGCCACCGTCGTCGTGGTCGGAACGATCTGGCTGGTCACGGCGCTGAGTCTGTTCGGCCTCCGCAGCTCCGGGATTCTCGGATCGATCGGATCGATCGCCGGAACCATATTGCCTGGACTGGTACTGATCGCCTTCGCCGCGACCTATGTGATCGACCGTCGACCCTCGAACCTCACCGGAGCCTCGGCTCACCTGGTTCCGGATCTCTCGACCCCTGGCAACATCACTTTCGGACTCTCCGCCATCTTGATATTCGCCGGCATCGAAGTGATGGCCACCAGGATCGGCGAGATGAGAGACCCGGCGCGGCTGTATCCACGCGCGACGTTCCTGTCTGTCCTGATGATCGCCGCGGTGCTGGTGCCCGCGACGCTGGCGATCGCTGTCCTGGTGCCCAACGAACAGATCAGCATCACCGCCGGGATTACGCAGGCGATGAACGTCGGGGTCGAGACGGTTGGCGGTTTGGGTTGGCTCGTGCCGCTCGTGGCGGTCGCGATCTACGTCGACGCCATTGGCGAGATCGCGGGCTGGATGGCATCGACGCCGTCCGCGATGGCTGCGGCGGCACGCGAAGGCCACCTCCCCTCCAGGTTCGCGCGTCAGACCAACCGCCAAACGGCGAAGCCCGTCTTGATCGGTCAGGCGGTGATCGGCTCGCTGCTCAGCCTGTTATTCATCTTTCAGCCCAGCGTTTCCAGCATGTTCTGGCTGCTCAGCGCCTTGCTCGTGCAGCTGTACCTGTTGATGTACGTCTTGATGTTCGCCGCCGCATGGAGGCTGCGCCGGACGAAGTCGGTCGTGGGTCGGCCCTTCCGCATCCCGGGCGGGTCATGGGGCATCGGGATTGTCTGCGCGGTCGGCATTGTCTTCTCTGCCGCGGCAATCGTCGTGGGATTCTTCCCGCCCTCTGGCCTCAAGGAAGCAACCGCGGTCAGTCACACGGTGGTCCTCGTGGTGGCAGTGCTCGTCAGCACCTTCGCCCCGCTGGCGATCTCGCGCTGGAGTCACCCGCGTCGCGGTATGAGCCCATAGATCGTCGCCGGAGAGCCGGATCCGGTGCGATTGATCGTGCCGCCCACCAGCACGAAGGCGTCCCGAGTGGGGAGTTCGCCGAGGTGGGCGAGATTCTCGAGGCTGATCCGGTGTTCGTTGTACAGCAGCTTCGAGACCGCATAGGAGTCGTCGAGTCCGCGGTCGGGCCCGAACGTATCGATGCCCAGTGCGCCGCGCACTCCGAGGATTCCGCGTTCGAGCAGCCACTCGACCGCGTCGACGCCAAACCCCGGCTGATGCATCGTGCCGGCGTCGTCGAGATTTGCGTACGCGTCAGTCCCCCAACGAGATTCCCATCCCGTCCACAGGATCACCGCTGACTCCGCGGCAATCCCGCCATTCTCTTCTTCCCAGGCGACGAGATCGGCGACGGATAGTGCAAAATCCGCGTCGCCGGCAGCCTGGCGTCGAACATCGATCTTGACCGCCGGGAGGAACAAATCCTCGACATCGAGTTGGTCGGCCGTCAGGCCGCCGACCGTGAAGTGCGCCGGCGCGCCCCAATGCGTGCCGGTGTGTTCGCCCTGCGAGACGGACTGAAGGTAGTAACCGTGATCTGGGATCGAGGCCACGGTGTCGAGGGTGAACGCGGGGTCCCCGGGGAAGATCGGCGTGCGTTCCGGGTCGTTGACATGCGAGAGACGGACGACCCGGAACGGACGATCAGGCACGCTCAGCGAGCTCCCGCTTCAGAATCTTCCCGGTGGGGTTTCGCGGCAGTTCGTCGAGGAACAGCACGTCACGCGGCGTTTTGTAGCGCGCGAGATTGTTCTTCACGAAGTCCTTGACCTCGTCGACCGTGATGCTGGCTCCGGGCCGAACCACGACGAACGTCCGCAAACGCTTTCCGAAGTCGGGGTCGTCGACCCCGATCGCCGCCGCATCCGCGATCGCCGGATGGGTCACCAGCAGTTCCTCGATCTCGCGAGGGAAGACGTTCTCACCGCCGGAAACGATCATTTCGTCGTCCCGACCGTCGATGTAGAGGCGCCCGGCCTTGTCGAAGTGCCCGACGTCGCCCGTCGACAACAGTCCGTCGATGATCTCCTTGTTGCCACCGCCGGTATAGCCCTCGAACGGAATCGTGGTGCCGACGAAGATCCGGCCCTTCTCGCCCTGACGAACCTCTTTGCCTTGTTCATCGAGAATCTTGATCCGCGAGCCGAGCATCGGCTTGCCGACCGACGTCGGCGCTTCGTGCACGTCCTTGGGGGTCGCCATCGTGGCAAGGGCGACTTCGGTCGATCCGTAGAGGTTGTAGATGACGTCGCCGAGAACGCGTTGCGCCTCGGTGCCGACCTGCGCGGGCAACTGGGATCCGGCACAGAAGATGACGCGCAGGCTCGACAGATCGCGCCGGCCCAGTTCGTCCGGCCCGAGGGCGAGCAGTCGCTGCAACATGACGGGTACGAGACACACGGTCGAGGCACCGAAGGTCTCGATGTCGTCCGCGAGCTGCGCAGCATCGAACTTGCGGCGGAGGACGAGCCTCGATCCCAGCGCGATCGCCAGCAACGTGATCAGCAGACCCGTTCCGTGGAACATCGGCGGTCCGATGATGACGGTCTGGCGTGCCTTCATCGGCATTCGCTCGAGTACGGCGCCGGGAACGGTGAGCCCGCGAGGTTCGGCGCGCGGTGCGCCCTTCGGCGTACCCGTCGTGCCCGAGGTGAGCAGAATGATCCGGCCGGGCTTCTTGGGCGCCGACGGAGTCTTGGTGCTCCCGGTGCTGACGAGCGCGGTGAACTCGTCCGCGGGGGCGTCGATGGCACACGCGAATTTGCCGTGCGGCGGATCGAAGTCGGCCACAACATCGCTGAGGTCGGCGTCGTAGATCAGCAGATCCACGCCTTCCCGGGTCGCGACCTCGGTGGCCTGCCGAGCCGAGAACCCGGTGTTGAGCCAGACGCAATTGAGTCCGGCCCGCGAGGCAGCGAACGCGGCGATGAGCGGGGACCGATGGTTGCGGCACAGGATTCCGATGGTGTCGCCGGGCTGCAGCCGAGCGCTCAGGGCGTTCGTGAGCTGGTCGGTCTGCTTGTCGAGCTCGGCGTAGGTGATCTCGCCGCGCTCGTCTGCGATCGCGGTGTACTTGCCGTGGCGGATCGCCGCGATCTTCGCGGCCGCGCCGAGCGGACCGAAGTCATTAAGCGAGGACACCATCCGCAGAACGTTGTGCGGAAGCTCGACGCCGACGACACCGGCCTCGAACAGTGCGACGAGGGAACGTACTTCGAGTCCGGCCCGGCGCGCGGGCTCGGTGAGGAGACTGATCAGATCCATTGCTTCCTACCAGTGCACGCCACGAGTGGCATTGATGAATATTTCCTCGGCCGGTGTCGGCTCCTTAGGCACTTCGGGTGCGCCCTTGGCGGCGGTCGAATCCGGGAACATCCGGAAACCCCGTCCGCGAACGTGGTCCATCAACGTCGGGTTGACGGCGTCCGCGAAGGCCGCCACGCGACCCGCGGCGGGACTCACCCGGCGCGAGCGGTGCACGATCGCGCCCGACAGCACGTCGGCGGCCTGCTCTGGGGTGAGCGCCGGGAAGTGGTCGTAGAGCTTCGTCGGGCTGATCATCGGCGTCCGGACGAGCGGCATGTGGACCGTGCTGAATCGCACGTTGTCCCCGATGGTTTCGGCCTGCAGCGAGTCGCACAGGGTGTCGAGCGCGGCCTTGCTGGCGATGTATGCGCCGAATCGCGGCACTTTGGTCTGTACGCCGATCGACGACACGTTCACGATCTGACCGTATCCCCGCTCCCGCATTCCGGGAACGAACTTGAGAATCAGCTGGACTGCGCCGAGGTAGTTGAGCTGCATCGTGCGTTCGTAGTCGTGGATCCGGTCGTATGACAGCGCCAGGGACCGACGGATCGACCGTCCGGCGTTGTTGACGAGGATGTCGACGCGGCCGAGATCGGCCAGGACGGCATCGGCCATCGTCGCGATTGCGGCGGAGTCCGAGAGGTCGCAGGGGTAGACGTGCGCGACACCGCCCGCCCCACGGATCTCGTCCGCCACCCGCTCGAGGTTCTCCCGAGTGCGTGCCACGAGTACGACCTCACCGCCGGCCTTGGCGATGCGCTTGGCGGTGGCTTCGCCGATACCCGACGACGCGCCCGTGATGAGGACGACTCGGCCCGTTACGGTCTCGTGGAGCGACTTACCGAACATCGCATCGACGACGACGCGCGCGGACGTTGGAGTGTTCACGATGTCGGCGACCGCGGCCACCGGCTTCGTGACGAGTTTGCTGAGTTTCATTGGTTCTTCCCTGTCCAAGGATTGAGTTTCGTCTGAGCGACTGTCTGGGTGACCTTGCGGTCGATCGCGATGTTGAATCGCCGGATCACGGACTGGATGGCGATGGGACGCAGCAGCGGAAGCACGGTCGCGACGTTGCGCATGATCTCGCCCGCGTTCTTCGACCCCGAGAGCTGCTCGAGCATCAGGTCGATGAGGTCGTTGGCGAGCGCGGTCATGTGCCGGTCGACGACTGCGGCCATTGCCGTGATACCCGCGCGCGGCAGCCTCAATTCGGTGATCGCTGCGGTCGCGCCAAGAAGTGCGGTCGCGACCTTGTATCCGCCTTCATCGGTCTGTGCGACCGCCCCGAGGGCGATGAGCAGTTCGACGTCGGAGTCGGAGAGCGTCCGTCCGGCGCGTCGATTGAGTTCGTCGCGGTCGACTTCTTCGAGGTCCGCGAGCGACCACGGGCTGAGCAGCGAAGTGCGAAGTGCGATGTCCGTAGCGGTGGCGTCCGCGGGCAGCCGCGACAAAACCTGGCCGATCGCGCTGAGCGTGTAGCCGTAGTCCTGCAGGTGCTTGACGAGTTCGAGCCGCATTCGTTGCTGCGGTCCGTAGTAGGCAACGCGGCCCCGACGCTCGGGCGACGGCAGCAGGCCCTGCTCGGTGTAGAAGCGGATGTTTCGCACAGTGATGCCCGTGCGCGCGGCGAGTTCATCGATGGTGAATTCTTCGCTGACGACCTCTGTCATGACTGGCAGCGTAGTCCTGTGCAGTGTCACTGTGCCAGTAGTACTGTAACGGTTAGACAGTGGTCCTCGTCACACGCGAGTACTTGTCTGTCGAGCCCACGTCGTGTTTCGCGCGCGGTCACCGGCCAATTCGAGAATTGACACCCGGGAACCTGATAGGAAGTCGGCATGTCCCGGTTTGTCTACAGCTGTCCCCTGCGCTGGTCCGACATGGATACAGACGGCCATGTTCATGACGCCGTGCACCTGCGATACCTCGAAGAGACTCGAATCGGACTATTCCGCGAACTGGGCTTCTCGGGCGCAAGTGTCGTTGCTCAGCTCGATATCGACTACCTCGTGCCGTTGCGATACCGGCCGGAACCGGTGCGTTCCGAGACCTGGGTTTCGCGGATCGGAGGCTCGTCGTTTGACCTGAACCACGAGATTCTCGACGACGAAATGACTTACTCCGCGGTCAAGTGCACGATCGTGGCGTTCGACTCCGAAGCGCAACGCTCACGACCGTTGACGCACGACGAACGAGCCGGACTCGAGAAATTGGCGGCTCGCTGATGCACTCCTGCCGAATTCACCTGCGCGCGGCCGACATCGACGCCCTGGGCCACGTCAACAACGTCGTGTTCGTCCAGTATCTCCACGAAGCTCGCGACCGGTTGCTGGCCACCGCGGACTCGGATCACTGGCACGTCGTGGTGGCCGCACACAAGATCACCTTCCAACGGCCACTCGTTCTCGGCCAGCGCTCGGTCGACGTCGTGACCACCACCGATCGGATCGGTACCGCCTCATTCGCGCTTCACCACGAGATCTGCGCAGGAGACAACGTCTATCTCACCGCGGTCAGCACGCTGGTCACGATCGAGGACGATGGCCCGAAAGCGCTGACCGCGGCCCAGCGACACTTTCTCGAACAGCACCTCAGCCGCGAGCCTTGAGGCGGCGGGTGCACCCAGCCCGTTACTTCCGGTCGTCGGGGAACATGTCCTTGTCCGACCACACGGCCGCCGCGGGGATGGCCCGCGGCAGCAGGCGCGCAGCAAGGTCGAGAAACTTGGCGGATTTGCCGACGAGGACGCGCTTCTTGTTCGCCGCGACGCCGTCGAGAATGATCCTCGCCGCCTTCTCCGGCGGCATGGTCAGCAGTTTCTCGTTGTAGGTTGCAACCCGCTTCTCCAGGTCGGCAGTGACCGCGAGCCCACCCGACCGAGCTCGTTCGAGCGCCGCGGACGCGAGGCTCGTCGCTACACCGGCGGGGTGGATGACCGTCACCTTCACCGGATGGCCGGCCAGGAGGAGGTCGACGGCGACCGACTCGGTGAATCCGCGGACGGCGAATTTGCTGGTGCAATAGGCGCTGCTCATCGGCTGAGCCACGATGCCGCTGACGCTCGACATGTTGACCAGATGCCCGTCACCGGAGGCGATGAGGTGCGGCAGGAACGCTTTGGTCCCGTGGATGACTCCCCATAGATTGACCCCGAGGACCTTCCCGAACGTCTCGAGGTCAGCGTCGACAAATGTGCCGACATCGCCCGCAATCCCGGCGTTGTTGATGACGATGTGGACTTCCCCGTAATGCTCGACGACGCTCGCCGCATAGGCGTTCACGGACTCGCGGTCGGAGACGTCGACGATGGCGGTGTGCATGGAGCCGCCGCGAGCCGCGACGAGGTCGGTGGTCGCCGCAAGCCCGTTCGCATCGATGTCACTGAGCGACAGCCGAGCCCCGCGCGAAGCCAACTCCAGGGCCAGGGCTCGTCCGATGCCGGATCCCGCGCCGGTGACCACGGCGACCTTGTGTGCAAACGTCGTCATCATCTGAAGGTTATCGAAGGCCGCTCCCCGTCAGCGTCGATTGTCACCACCACATGCTGTCCGTATACGGCACTTGCGACAGTTACCGATCGTGCGAATGTTGACGTATGGCGAACTACGTACGGGTGGACAAGGTCGACCGGATCGGATACCTCACACTCGATCGGCCAGATCAGCGCAACCCACTGTCGGCCGCGATGATGCTTGCCGTCACCGAGTCGCTGCGCGCCTTGAGCAGCACACCCGACATCGCAGTGATCGTCATGAAAGCCAGCGGCCCGGCCTTCTCCGCTGGCCACAACTTGCACGAAATGGTCGGCCGGACGCTCGACGAAGAACGCGAGATCTTCCGCATCTGCACCGAGATGATGCAGACCATTCAGCAGATCCCACAGCCCGTCATCGCCGCGGTCCAGGGAACAGCGGTCGCCGCGGGCTGTCAACTGGTCGCCACCTGCGATCTCGCGGTGGCCTCCACGACCGCGGTATTCGGAACACCCGGAGTGAAGATCGGCCTCTTCTGCTCCACGCCGATGGTCGCCGTCAGTCGAGCAATCGGGCGCAAACGGGCACTGCAGATGCTGCTAACGGGGTCGGTCATCGATGCCGCGACGGCCGCCGACTGGGGATTGATCAATGAAGTTGTTGCTCCCGACGAACTCGATGCGCGCGTCCGCGCGTTGGCCGAGTCGATTGCTGCCGCAAGCTCGTTGACCTTGGCGGTCGGCAAACAGGCCTTCTATCGTCAGATCGACCTCCCACAGGCAGCGGCCTACGAAGAGATGCAGGAAGTGATGGCAATCAACGCCGTCACCTGCGATGCGCAAGAGGGAATGAGTGCGTTCATTTCCAAACGGAAACCGGTGTGGCAAGGCAGCTGAGCCGCTGGCTCTATGCGACTTCCAGCAGCGCTGCCCCGATGTCCATGACCACCGAATCAGCATTGCCGAACCTGCGGAGATGAGGCGTCAGCGCGATGTGGCTCATCATCGTGTGCACCGCCTGAATACGGATTCGGGCACGGGTCGTGTCCCACTCGGGATGCACCTGGTTCAGCAGATGTACCCATTCGCTGATGTAGGCAAGTTGGGCGCTCCGGGTGCGCTCTTGATCGGCTTCGGACAGCTCGAGCAGTTCCGTGCTGAGCAACTGCATGAGGTGGGGATTGTCGAACACGAAGGTTGCGTAGCTTTCGAGCAGCCGAATGAGCGCATCTCGCGGATCGGTCGCGCGACTGAGCGAACGGTTCAAGTCCATCTGCAACCACTCCGCACCGCGCATCATAACGGCGATCAGAATGTCGGACTTGCCGACAAAGTGGTTGTACAGACTGGGCCCAGTCGCGCCGACAGCATTGCCGATGTCCTCCATGCTGACGTTCGAGTAGCCCTGCTCGCCGAACAATATGGCGGCTTCCGTCAGGATCGTCTCCCGCCGCGTCGAGGACCGGAGCGCTGGCCGGGACTCGTTCGCCGGAGAAGCCTCCAATCGCGGGATCTCGACTGCGATTGAAGCGTCGACCAACGCGGTGAGAGTCGCGGCGAACTCCGCGGCGGGCAGCTGCAAGCGGTGATAGGAAATGCTCTGCGCGACCGCAAGCGCGCTCCACGCGAGGAGCTCGGCCTGCGTTTCGTCGACTTCCGGGCGCTGCCGACGGATGAGCGCCGCGATGCGATTACCAACCGCTCTGGCTCGTACACGCAGTTCACTGCGCGTCTCCACAGACAGATAGCGACCTTCACGCTGCCACAACACTCCCGCGGCGCGGTTGCGGAGACTGAGCGATGCCAACGTGACCGCAGCCGTTCCGGACGAATCGTCCAGCGCCGCAGCAAGCGCATCCTCAAGCTCGGCGACCGCATTGCCGACGACCGTGGCAAGCAGTGTCTCCTTGTTGCGGAAATGCCGGTAAAGCGCAGAGGGTCCCATTGCCACCGCGTCGGCGATGTTGCTCATGCTGACGCTCGCGTATCCGTTGCGGTAGAACAGATCCGCTGCGGCCGCGACAATCAGTTCGCGTCGATTTGACGGGCGCGTACCGCGGGCGGGGCGGGTTGCCAATGGTCCGTCAGCCACCCTGCCCTCCCTCTGCCGGTCTACAACGAGCGCGCGATCAACTCTTTCATGACTTCGTTCGCACCCGCGTAGATCTTCTGCGCGCGCGAGTCTGCGTACATTCTCGCGATCGGGTACTCGAGCATGTATCCATACCCACCGAAGAGCTGCACGCAGCGATCGATGACCTCGCACTGAACCTCGGTCGAGTACGTCTTGGCCATCGACGCGCTCGCCGCGTCGAGGTCATCGCGAAGATGACGCTCGATGCAGTCGTCGACGAACACCCGCGCGACCCGAGCGAGCGTCGCACACTGGGCGAGCTCGAATCGCGTGTTCTGCAGCTCGAACAGCGGGCCACCGAACGCATGGCGTTCCTTGGTGTACTTCACGGTCTCGGCAACCGCGGCCTCGGCCATTGTGGCGGCCATGTCCGAAATCAGGAGCCGTTCGTGCGCGAGCGACTTCATCGCGTACGCGTAACCCTTCCCCTCCTCGCCGAGCAGATTGGCCACCGGAACTCGCATGTCGTCGAAGAACAATTCCGCGGTGTCCTGCGCCTTCATACCGACCTTCTCGAGTACCCGACCCACTCGGTATCCAGGCAGATCGCGGGTCTCGACGACCAGGAGAGACACTCCCCTGACCCCGGCCGACGGATCGGTCTTGAGGACGAGGATCACGAGGTCCGCGTTGACGCCGTTGGAGATGAACGTCTTGGAACCGTTGACGACGTAGTGGTCGCCCTCGCGGATCGCTGTCGTCCGGATGGCCTTCAGGTCGGACCCGCCACCGGGCTCCGTCATCGCAATAGCGCCGATGAACTCGCCACTGCACATCTTCGGGAGCCAGCGGTGCTTCTGCTCTTCGGTTCCGTAGGTGTTGAGGTAGTTCGCGACCAGTCCGGCGTGAACCCCTGCACCGATGCCGAAGCCCATCTCCGTGAGCTCGAGCGCCGCCTGGAAGATCGCGAGGTCGTGGGCGAAAGTGCCGCCACCACCTCCGTACTCCTCGGGTATCGCTGCGCAGAGCAGACCCTGTTCGCCTGCCTTGAGCCAGAATTCGCGGTCGACGCGCTTCTGGTCGATCCATTTCTCTCGATACGGTAGTGCTTCGCTCTCGAAGAACTTGGTTGCCATTTCCTTGAGGGCGACGATTTCGTCGTCCATCCATGCAGATCGGTACATCAGAAATTGAACCCTCCGCCACACTGCAGGGTCTGCGCGCTGACGTAGTTGGACTCGGGGATACAAAACAGGTAGACCGCACCGGCTGCTTCGGACGGTTCACCGCCGCGGCCGAGCGGGATCATCTGTTCCATGGCGGCAAGCAGGTTCGGGTTGACCCCGACTTTGAGCTTCTTGCCCTCGACGTCGATCGTGCCGTCGCCGCCCGCGGGTGTCGAGGTGAGGCGAGTCTTGATCAGGCCGAACGCGACCGTGTTGACGGTGACGTTGTAGCGACCCCACTCCTTGGCGAGCGTCTTCGTCAGACCGGTGATGCCGGCCTTCGCCGCCGAGTAGTTCGCCTGACCCGCGTTGCCCCCGGTGCCGGCCATCGACGAGATGTTGACGACCTTGCGGCACGGGATGGGCTCGCCGGCCTCCTTGGCTTTCTTCACGGCAGCGGCGATGACGGGCTGTGCGGCGCGCAGAATCCGGAACGGCGCCTTGAGGTGCACGTCGAGGATCGCGTCCCACTGCTCGTCGGTCATCTTCTGGATGACCGAGTCCCAGGTGTAGCCGGCGTTGTTGACGATGATGTCGAGTCCGCCGAAATTGTCGACCGCAGCGGCGACGAAGCGCTCGCCGAAATCGGCGTCGGTGACACTGCCGATGCATGCCACGGCCTGGCCACCAGCGGATTCGATCGCGGCGACGGTTTCCTTGGCGGGCTCTGCGTCGAGGTCGTTGACGACGACCTTCGCGCCTTCGGAGGCGAGCTTCAGAGCGATTTCGCGCCCGATGCCACGGCCTGAGCCGGAGATGATGGCGACTTTGCCTTCAAGAGTTCCCATGATTCTGTCTTTCTTAGATGGCGACGACAGCGTCGCCGGAGAGAGTGACGGTTCCGTCTTCGAGTGCGACGGTGAGTTCGAGAGTGGCGAGGCCGTCTTCGATCGAGACGACCTTGCCGGTAGCGGTTGGCTTGCCGTGAACCGGCGTGATCGAGGCGAAGCGCACGCGGTAGGAGCGGATGCTCGCCGAGTCGAAGTTGTCGGTCAGCAGTCGGCCCAGGTACGCCATCGACAACATGCCGTGGGCGAACACATCTTCCAGACCTGCAGACTTCGCGACGTCGATGTCGATGTGCATCGGGTTGTGGTCTCCCGAGGCACCGGCGAACAGCGCCAATGTGGTGCGGGAAATGGGCTTCAGTTTGAGTGTGGGCAGTTCAGTTCCGACGTTCATTTCGGGTTCCTTACGACGATGACGGTCTTGAGGTCAGCGACGAGCTCACCCGCGGCATTCGTCACGGCCGTGTCCTTGACGATGAAGTCGAGCGCGCCACCCTTCTTGCTGTAGACGTCGGTGATCTTCGGGGTCGCAGTGAGCACGTCCCCGGCGTACGCCGGCTGGTGGTACGTGAACGCCTGCTCACCGTGGAGAACGAAACGAAGATCGATGCCGAGCTGGTCAACCCAGCCGAATGCGTTCGGGTTCTCGAGTTCGATCGAGAACAAGAACGTCGGCGGCACGCGCAGATCGGGGTCGACCTTGTCCCCGATGGCCTTGGCGAAGAAGCGCAGACGACCCTCGTCGACGGTCAAAGTGGTTGATGCAAGCTCGGTTCCGATTGCTGATGGATCGACAGCCATGTCAGATCACCTTTTCGTACAGGGTCACGACAGCTGCGCCGCCGAGCCCGATGTTGTGTTGGAGTGCGAGGTTGACGCCCTCGACCTGACGGGCTTCGGCCTGTCCACGGAGCTGCCAGACGAGCTCGGCGCACTGCGCCAAACCGGTCGCGCCCAGCGGGTGGCCCTTTGACATCAGGCCGCCGGACGGGTTGGTGACGACCTGCCCGCCGTAGGTGTTGTTGCCGTCGGCGATGAACTTCTCGGCGGTGCCTTCCGGCGTGAGACCGAGGACTTCGTAGGTCAGCAGTTCGTTGGTGGTGAAGCAGTCGTGCAGCTCCACGACGCGAATGTCCTCAGGCGATACACCCGAGGCCGCGTAAACCTGGTCGGCGGCAGCCTTGGCCATGTCGTAGCCGACGACGCGCATCATGTCGGTCGAGAAGGTCGACTCGAAGTCCGTGGTCATCGCTTGCGCCTTGATCCGCACCGTGGTGTTCAGGCCGTTGGCCTTGGCGAACTCCTCGCTGCACAGGACCGCGGCGGCCGCGCCACACGTGGGCGGACAGCACTGCAAACGAGTGAGCGGGCCGAAGATCTGCGGCGAGGCAAGTACCTCTTCCACCGTGATCGGGTCGCGGAAGACCGAGTACGGGTTGTTCGCGGCGTGGTTACGCGATTTCACGGCGATCTGGGCGAAGACCTTGGGGTCCATGCCGTACTTGTCGCAGTAGGTCTGGCCGGCGCCGCCGAACCATTGCGCGGCCATCGGCGCCTGCTCGTCCCAGCCCTGCAACACCTTGGTCTGAGCATCGAAGCGCTCGAAGGCGTTCGGCCGGTCGGCCCATATCGAACCCAGAGCACCGCGCTGCATCTGCTCGAAACCGAGCGCGATCACGCACTCCGCGGCGCCGGACTCGATGGCCTGCCGGGCGAGGAACAACGCGCTCGAACCCGTCGAGCAGTTGTTGTTGACGTTGACGATCGGGATTCCGGTCTGGCCGAGGCCGTAGAGCGCAGCCTGACCCGAGGTCGAGTCGCCGTACACATAGCCGACGTACGCCTGCTGCACCTTCGAGTAGTCCACGCCGGCATCGGCGAGCGCCTTGCGTGCGGCGGTCTCTCCCATGACGGCATATGGCGCGGTGTTCCTTGGTGTGCTGAACGGGATCATCCCCACGCCGGCGACGACTGATTGCCTGGCCATGAAATTCCTCCTGCGGGATTAATGACAATTCACTTAACGTAGGCCTGACCGCTTTGATCGTCAATAGCCGTGCACATTTCTAAGGCTTTCGTGTCGCCTGTAGACAGCATTCGGTGACCGGTCATTCACATCGGAGGGCGCGGACGCGGCGCCTTGGGCGAAACTGGCCATCCCGAACTTCCCCGGGCCCTGGTAGACCTGAAATGGGTCACTAACCTGGCGGTATGAGCATGAACTTCGAACGCGGCGAGCCGAAGGACGCGGGACGATCGCGTTCGGTTGCGTGGTGGTCGCTCGTTCCGGCGGTTGCCGTCCTGGTTCTGGCGGGGTGCTCTGCCAACGACACAGCCAAACCGGCGTCGCTCGGGTCCTCGTCAGCAGTTCCGTCGACGACGATGTCCATGCCGATGGACCACGGAAACATGGACCACGGCAACATGAATCACGGCGACGGCGGCATCAAGCTCAAGACCCAGTCCCCCGCCGGCGACATCACGATGCCGATGGCGATGGACATGCATGACGGCATGGAGATGGCGACCTCGACGCCATGCGACACCGCCCCCACTCCGGATCAGCAGAAGGCCGCTGTTGACCTGGTGAATCAAAGTTGGGCGGACGCCAAGCCATACGAAAGCCTCGCGTACGCACAATCGCAGGGATATCGGCCGGCCACGCCCAGCGGAATGGACGTGGTGCACTACATCAACCCGGATTACTACTTCAACACCGCAGCCAGCGGCAACATACTGAACACCTCGCAGCCGCAGTCCCTGGTGTACGCGAACACACCGAAGGGCGCGGTCCTGGTGGCGGTCATGTTCATCGGGACGTTCTGGGGCGACACTCCCCAGCCCGGCGGCTGCCTCACCCAGTGGCACGTGCACACGAACCTGTGTCTGACGCGCAACCTCGGAGTCGTGGGCGATGTCGAACACGGCTGCCCGGCTGGCTCGGTGAACCGGCGCACCCCGCCGATGCTGCACATTTGGTTCGTTCCGGTGCCGGGTGGTCCCACCGCGATCGACGCCATGGACCCCGACATCGTCTCAGCGGCGACGAAGGTCGAGTCGCCCGCGAACGGCACCGCGTGATCCTGTGCTGAACATTCGACGGCGCGAAATTCTTCTGGCCGTGTGTCTATCCGGCGTTGCCGGATTTGTCGACGCGATCGGCTTCGTCCATCTGGGCGGCTACTTCCTGTCCTTCATGAGCGGAAACACCACGCGGATGTCCGCCGGCGGTGCCACCACACACTGGGTCGCCGCAGGAAAGGCCGCCGGACTGATCGGGATGTTCGTTCTCGGCGTCATGGTCGGCGCAGTCGTCTCCCGGCATCCCAAGGAGCGGGTGGCAGTCCTGGTCGCGACGTCGGCGACGCTTGGCATCGGCTCTGTGGTGTCGAGGTGGACGGACATCGGCGGGCTACTGATCGCCGCCGCCGCGATGGGAGTGATGAATTCGGTGTTCCAACGCTCCGGCGAGGTGTCCGTCGGACTCACGTACATGACGGGCACGCTCGTCAAAGCCGGTCAGCGCTTCGTCGACGCACTCTTCGGCGGACCCCGTTGGGCGTGGCTGCGCTATGCGGCGCTGTGGGTGGGTCTTGCCGCCGGCGCGGTCACCGGCGCGATGACCTACCACGCCATCGGGCTCATCGCGTTGTGGATCGCGGTAGCAGCGTTGCTCTTGATCAGCGCCGCCACCGCGACCGTTCGGACGCTCAGCGAATCGAACGCGTCCGTGGCTTGAATGCGGCGGGCCCGTTGCGGACGCCCAGCATCACGAGTGCGTCGACCCACGAACGGTTCGGGTCCGGTTCCTTACCGTCGCCCATGCGATGCAGCTGGTCGGCGTGCCACGACAGATCGAGAGCACCGTCCATCGCCTTGAGGTCCGTGACCCGACCGAGGATCGAGCGGGCACCGATTTTGACGTTGGCGCTCGGCAGCTCGGTGACGACGCCCGTGAGGATCCCCTTCGGTGCGTCGGGGACCAGGGCAGTCGGGCGACCGAGCCCGATGATGTCGCAATCTCCCTCGGACACAGCACGTTCCATCGCGGCGGCGGTGCGGAAGCCACCGGTGACCGCGATCGGGACATCACCCGTTATCGCTCGAACCGAGCGTGCGTAGTCGAGGAAGTAGGCCTCGCGCGCCGCGGTCGACGCCGCCACCTGGCCCATCATTGCGGGCGCTTCGTACGAACCTCCGCTGATTTCGAGGAGGTCGATGCCTTCATCGACAAGTGCGCGAACGACGTCCCGAGATTCTTCCTCGGTGAATCCGCCGCGCTGGAAGTCGGCCGAGTTGAGCTTGATGCCGACCGCGAACGACGGGTTGGTCTGTGCCCGGATCGCGCGCAGTACCTCGATGACGAAGCGTCGGCGGCGAGCCGGGTCACCGCCCCACTCGTCGGTGCGCTGGTTCGTCAGCGGCGACAGGAACTGAGTGACGAGATAGCCGTGAGCGCCGTGGATCTGAACGCCGTCGAACCCGGCGGCTTCGGCAATCGCCGCCGTCGTCGCGAATCGTTCGATCACGTCGCGGATCTCGTTGCGGCTGAGTGCGCGCGGCTTCATCATTCCGGGGACGCGCGCCGCAATCGCGCTCGGCGCGACCGGCTGACGCTTACCGCCGAGCGCATTCGCCTGACGCCCAGGGTGATTGATCTGCATCCAGATCGGGCTGCCATGGTCCTGGAAGCCCTTGGCCCAGGACTTCAGACGGTCGAGGTGACGATCGTCCTCGACCACGATGTTCCCGGGCTCGCCCAGATGGCGACCGTCGACCATGACGTTGCCGGTGACGACAAGCCCGTAGCCGCCGGTCGACCAACGGTTGTACAGACGTTCGATCCGCTTCGACGGACCGCGGTCGGAGGCTCCCATCCCCTCGCTCAGCGCCGACTTCATAAAGCGGTTGGGCAGGACGGCACCGTTCGGCAGCGTGACCGACTCGCGAAGAACCGTCACTTGGTTGCCTTCCCACGCAGTCCGAGACGGTTTTCGACGACAGTGGTCACCGTGGCGAAGAGTCGCTGGTAGTTCGAGCCGAGTGCACGAACCGTCAGATCCATGACCTTCGCATCGAGTCCGATGAGGCACTTCGCGTCACCGTTCTTGACGCTCTTGAGGATCGTCTTCGCGGCGTCCTCCGGACTGGTACGGGTGAGCACCTCGTCGAATACCCGCTGCATAGTGCTGAGGTCCTCGTCGATGCTCGAGGACGCGTTCTTCACGATGTTCGTCTTGATGCCGCCGGGGTGCACACACGTGACCTGGACCGGGTGACGCGCGATGAGCATTTCCTGGCGCAGCGATTCGGTGAATCCACGCACAGCGAATTTCGCTGCATTGTAAGAGCTTTGGCGAGGGAACCCGAAGAGTCCGAAGACGCTGGACACGTTCACGACGTGGCCGTCACCGGATGCGATGAGGTGCGGGAGGAACGCTTTCGTGCCATAGACGACGCCCCAGAAGTCGACGTCCATGACCTTCTCGATGTCCTTGTACGGACTTTCCTCGACGCTGCCGAAGATCGTGATGCCGGCGTTGTTGATGACGAGGTTCACCGTGCCGAAGTGCGCCGCGACGGCGTCGGCGTACGCGTGGACGGCTTCCTTCTGCCGAACGTCGAGGACCTGCGAGTGCGGTTCTCCACCTTCGGCGCAGCACAGTGCCGCGGTTTCCTGCAGCCCCGCGGCGTGCCAGTCGCTGATCGCGACCTTGGCTCCCGCCTTGGTCAGCGCGATGGCAAGCGCCCGTCCGATTCCGGATCCTGCGCCCGTGACGACTGCGACCTTGCCGCGAAAGTCCTTCATCCGATGCTCCTCATTGATGCCGGTGGTTTGACCGAGCGTAAATTCCAGTCGCGCGACTTGCAAGTCCCTTGACTTGCAAATTTTGCTTTATCTCGGGACCCTATTCGGGTGGCGGAACACACTCCTCGGACGCAGGCCGAACGTCGTGCCGCGACGATCACCGCCCTCCTCGACGCCACCATCGACAGCCTGGTCGACGTCGGGTTCGTGGCGACCACGACGCGATCGGTGGCCGAGCGCGCGGGCGTGAGCCAAGGTGCACAGCAGCACTACTTCCCCACGAAGGCTGAGCTCGTCGATGCCGCGATCGTTCGGCTGATGGAACAGATGGTGATCGAGGCGGCGGAACGGCCCGCGCCCGACGGCAGCGAGCGAGACCGTGTCGCCAGCATGCTCGACCAGCTGTGGGAGCTCCACAATCTACCGATCACTCCGGCCGTTTTCGAGCTGTTCAACGTGGCCCGCACGGAACCTCAGCTCGCGCGGCGCGTGGCACAGCTGACCGCGCAGGGCATGGCCGCCATCCGCGCGCTCGCTGGGGTGGCCGTGCCAACCTATGCATCGCAGCCGGGTTTCGACGACCTCCTGCAGATTTCCATCGCGACGATCCGTGGGACGGT
This sequence comes from Smaragdicoccus niigatensis DSM 44881 = NBRC 103563, assembly GCF_000380645.1. Lineage (GTDB taxonomy): Bacteria > Actinomycetota > Actinomycetes > Mycobacteriales > Mycobacteriaceae > Smaragdicoccus > Smaragdicoccus niigatensis. Next base: position 178,426 of record NZ_AQXZ01000018.1, on the reverse strand, counting down.
CATCCTCGGGGCGGTGCCCGGCACGGACGCCGCGCATCCGACGTGGGCGGTCGTTCGGGAGCACCTGTTGAACAGCTTCGACGCGCTGCTGCCGGCCTCGGTTCGCTGATGGTGATAGCGAAGTGGATCGAACCGGGACTGTCCGCCTTCGCGCGGGCCGCTATCGTCAGTGCGATTACCGTGGCGACGCTCGCCGGATACCGCCATGATGCCGTGGCCGGACAGCCGGTCATCACCCCGATTCAGGATTCGCCCGATTGGCTTCTCGCCGCGGTCGAGCAGCATTTGCAGGCAGCCGGGTTCTCGAGGTCGACCTCTGCGCAATACGTGAAGACGACGTGGCAGACCGCGCACAGTTTCGTTCCCACCGAAGGCAAGATCAGCGACGCCACCCTGGTCTATCTCGTGGTGCTGCACTTCGGCGGGAACGTCGACCCGGAGCTCCCCGTCGCGGACGGACAGACGACGACCGTCGCGTTCGACTCCGTCACACACCGGGTCATCGCGGCGACTCCGCTTGAGTCCTGGACGCTCGACCTTTCGGCAATCGCTGCGCCGCAGACACTCCAGCCCCTCTAGCATCAGTGCTGTGACTCGCGTCGAGTGGATCAAACAGCACCCGTCTGCGGTCCTGTTCGCGGTCCAGATCGCCGGGTTGCTCCTGTATCCGCTGATGGGTTCGACCTCGATCAGCCGAGCGCTGTTCAACGCGTTCGGCGTCGGCATTGTGCTTCTCGCGCTGTGGGCTGTGCGCTTCTCCCCTGGTCTGACCTGGGTCGGCGCGGCGCTGGCGATGCCGGCCGGCGTCTTGTTGGCGCTGGACGCGTTCTTCGATGTCCCGGCTCTGGGAATCACTTCGTCGGTGCTGGAAGCGTGCCTGTACGTCTATGCGGCCGGTTGCATGCTCGCCTACATGCTCTACGACGCCGACATCACGACCGACGAAATGTGGGCGGTCGGAGCGACGTTCACGCTGCTCGCCTGGGGTTTCGCACACGTCTTCACCGTGTGCCAGTACGTCCAGCCGAACAGTTTCACGGCCGCGGTCGCGCCGGAAGCACAGCGAACGTGGATCGAACTGCTCTTCCTCTCGGTCACAACGCTGACGTCTACCGGACTCAGCGACATCGTCCCGATCCGGCCCGTTGCTCGATCGCTGGTGATGATCGAGCAGATCGTCGGCCTGGCATATGTCGCGATGCTCGTCTCTCGAATCGTCGGGCTCACGATGCGCGGGCGGACGTCCGAACCGAAGTAACCCTTGTTGGAACCCTCGCATGCGGCGAGGATGGATTCATGCGTCCCGTAGTGGTTTCCCAGTCGCTCGATGTTCCAGTGCCGCAGGGTGCCTCATTCGCGCGCACGCTTCCCATGCCGATCACGGAACTGTTCAACAAGTGGTACGGCCCGTTTCCGCCCATCAAGGCGGTCGATCAGCACTCACCGGGTGTTTGGGGTTCGGTCGGACAATCGCGGACGCTGAAGTTGACCGGTGGCGGAAGCGTGCTCGAGACCTTGACCCATGTCGACGGTCCGACGAGCTTCGGGTACACGCTCACCGACATCAAGGGCCCGATGGAGGTGTTGGTTTCCCATATCGAAGGCGCCTGGACCTTTGCCTCCGCGGGTAGTGGAACACTCATCACCTGGCAGTGGACGGTGCACCCCAAGTACGCAGTCACCGCTCCGCTCGTCCCCGCGTTGGGGATGATGTGGAACGGATATGCGCGTCAGGTACTGAGGTCGCTGTCCGGGTATCTACAGGGCGCAACGGTCTGACCGTTGGCCTGGGTGCATGAGTTGCCGCATCGCGCACCTGTTTGGCGTTGGGCTGCATGGCATACCAGATCGTGCGCCTGATCAGACGCACTTTTCGGTACCGCATGGACCAGCGGGATCCGATCCTTCGGTACACCGCGCTTACGGCAGTCGCTGGAGCAGCTTTCGCGCGAACGTCGTGATCCGCTCGGGCGGGAACTGGTCGGGTTCCGCGAGCACCGTGCGACCGGCATCCCACATGAGCGCGAGGATCGCGCGGGCGTACAACTCGGTGTCCTCATCCGGATCCTCAATACGCAGAAGGTCCTCCAGGACAGAGATGAGCACTCTCCGGCCTCTTTCCACGCGCTCGCGGAATGCCGCCGCAGTGCTGTCGACCAGCGCGAACACCGCTCGCCAGCGGGCTGGCGCTTCCTGGACGGCCATCAGAAATCGTTCGAGGAAGATCAACACCGCCGCACCGGGATCCTCGTCTCCGACGGTTGGCAGGATCGGCGACATCTGCGCGATAACGGCAGTTTCTTCGCGGGCCAAGAATGCGCTCAGCAGGTCGTTCGTGTCGGTGAAAACGCCGTAGATGACCGGCCGCGTGACCCCTGCTTCCTTCGACACGGTGTCCATCGAGACCTTGTGGATTCCGTCCCGAACAGTGACGCGAAGGGCCGCATCGAGCAGTTGCTCGCGCCGCTCCTCGGGCGACTTGCGCGGTGCATACGGTCGCGCTTTGCGATCCTCGTCCGGCACTCGCGGCATGTGTATCCCTCCCAACGGCACGCTGCCGTCGTCCGCATCATCCTAGGGACCGTGGCTAGCGCGGCGTCTTGAGCATCTTCATGGTGATCCGGGAATCGACACGCGCGATGGCCGGATCACCCATGAGCCGCGTGATCATCCACTGTTCGTACTCGGCGGTGTTCGCGACCTGAACCCGGATGAAGTAGTCGGGAATCCCGTACATACGCCTTAACTCCGCGACCTCGTCCATCGCCGACAGCCGACTTTCGAATGCCTCGACGGTGGCTCGGTCCTTGGCCGCGAGCTCGGCACTGATGAGCACCTCGAAGTCCCGGCCGAGCGCGGCCGGGTTGACGATCGCCGAATAGCCGGTAATGACGCCGTCGGCCTCCAGCCTGCGCACACGCCGTAAGCACGGCGCGGGCGTCAACCCCACGCGGTCGGCCAGTTCTTGGTTCGTCAGACGGCCGTTCTCTTGCAACTGCGCAATGATTGCGCGATCGATGCGATCCACATCTCCAATATTGCGCTCACGGGTCCGCGACGGCACAAAGTGGCAATCAAAGTGCTCGATGAATTTTCTATCGTTGCTTCATGGCCACAAACACCCTGGTTGAGCAGCGCGAATCCGATCTTGCGACGGCCGCGCGCGAGACCTGGGTCGTGTGGGCCGGGCTCTTCGCGTTGGGCATCGGGTTCGGTGTGTACGTCTCGAGTCACGGCTTTCCGTGGTGGCTGGCGCCCCTCATCTCGGCCGGCATCTTCGCGGGCTCCCTCGAATTCATCCTGGTCGGAATGCTTGTCGTCGCCGCTCCGGTCGCGGCGATCGCGACGACCACGTTCGTGGTGAACTCACGACACCTGTTCTACGGACTGACGTTCCCGCTCGACCGGGTGCACGGCCGCTGGGCGAAGTTCTACAGCGTCTACGCGCTGACCGACGAGGCGTACGCGCTGTTGAGCACGAAGGACCCCCGGACCCTTCGCAGCCGAAGAATCCTGTGGACCCAACTCGGCCTGCACTCCTCGTGGGCGATCGGCGCACTGGTGGGCGGAGTCGCTGGATCGACGGTCCTCAGCGATGTCAAGGGACTCGACTTCATCCTGACGGCGCTGTTCATCGTGCTGACGATGGACGCCTACCGCGATCGTCCCGACTGGCGCACGCTGACGCTCGCCGGCGGGTGTGCACTTGTTGCCGCAGTGCTGGCCCCGCAGGCCATCGTGCTCGTCGGAATGGTGTTGTTCGCGTCGACGCTGGTCCTTCGGCACTTCACCGGGCGGAGGTCGGTCCATGCCGCATGAGGCCTACGTCGCGTCCGCAATCGGCGTCGCGATTGCGATCACCCTTGCGCTTCGGGCTCTTCCCTTCGCGGTCAAGGGATACCTCCGCGAGTCCGCATTGCTCGCCGACATCGGAAAGTGGATGCCACTCGGCGCCCTGACGATCCTGGCGTTTTACGTGATGACGCCGCTGGCGACCGCCGAGTGGTCCGTTGCCCTTCCCCAGTTCATTGCCGTCCTGACCACCATCGGACTCCACGCATGGAGGCGAAACGTCGTGCTGAGCCTCGTCTGCGGGACTCTGGTGTGTGTCGGACTGTCGGCGGTCGTTGGCTAGTCCGACGACTTCTACGCGCTGACCGGACTCACGGCGACCGAGGCCATGTCGATCAGATCGACGATCGCCGCTGGCTGCGACGCGAGCGACGCATGGCTCGCAGCGAGTTCGATGATCTCGCGCGGGTTCATGCGCGCTGCCATACGGCGCTCGTTGTCCGGGTTGATCATGCGGTCCTCGGTCGAAACCTGATACCAGACCGGCTTGTGCTTCCACGCCGGGTCGGTGACGGTATCGCCGAAAGTCGATGCCAGCGGCGCCTTCTGGGTTGCACCCATGACGAGTCCCTCATCCTCGGTCAGATCCTGTGCGAAGCTCTCGCCGAACTTGTCGGGGATGATCCACAGGTATCCGTCCGAGTCCGGGACGACGTTCGCAAAGGCTGACGGCGGCATCTCCTGGGTGAGCTGGCCGGGGCTCTCGCCCGCGTCCGGCGCGAATGCGGCCACATAGACGAGCGCAACGACGTTCGGCAGGTTCCCGGCTTCGGTGATGACCGCACCGCCGTAGGAGTGTCCGACGAGGACAACCGGCCCGTTGATCTGCTTGACCATCTGCTGTGTGCGCGCCGCGTCTGCGGCGAGTGAGGTGAGCGGGTTTTCGACAGCACGGATATCGGCGTATCCGCGCCGGTGGAGTTCGACGATCACCTTCGCCCAGTGGGCGGCGCCGCCCCAGAATCCGTGAACGAGAACAATCGCGGGCTTATCCGTCATGGTGGACCTCTCTGAAATGAAAGACTGCGATGACTTTCAACCTATTGCGGACGATCGGGCACAGGCCATGACTCAGGAACCGGAACAATTTGCCGATACTCCGGAGCAGTCGATCTTGTTTCCGAACATCGCCGGAGATGCGTTGTCCGAATTGCTCCAGTTGGTGAGCCTCCGCGGCGACGCCGTCGCCCGCTTTGCGCCCACTCCACCGTTTCGCGTGGACCTCCCGAAAGGAGTTCGCGCACTTCACATCGCGGAAACGGCGGGGCTCGTCATCGAAACCGGCGAAGGTCGGATCGTGCTGGATCCCGGCGACATGGTGCTCGTTGCACGCGGCGATTCGCACCAGCTTTCAAGCGACGATGCGGCGGGATGGGTTTCGGGCCGGTTCGTCCTGAACAACGAATCCGCGGGCACGTTACTGGATGTCCTGCCGTCCGCGATTCGAGTGAAGGCTTCGGGTCGCCCGTGGCTTCCGCTCAGCCTGAACTTGTTGCTCGAAGAACTGAAGCCGGGACGCCCAGGCGCCGGAGTCATGATTTCGCGCATTCTCGACCTGCTATTCATTCACGCCCTGCGCGAATGGTCGACGACCAATGGGTCACAACCGGGTTGGCTCACCGCGGCGTTGGATCGTCAGCTCGCACCGGTTCTCACCGCGATCCACGCCCAACCAGAGAACCGATGGACGGTCGCCGAACTGGCCCGACTCGCGAATCAGTCGCGATCGGTGTTCGCCGAGCGGTTCACTCGACTGCTCGGGCAGTCCCCGGCCGCATACGTGGCCAGCCGGCGTCTCGAGAAGGCAGCGGCCCTTCTGGAGTCCAACGAGCAGTCCGTCAGTCAGGTCGCTCGGGCCGTCGGATTCGAGTCCGATGCGGCCTTCAGCCGGGCCTTCACGCGGGAGTTCGGTCTCGCACCTTCTCGTTGGCGCAAACGGAACTGACGTCCGGAACTTTTCTGCCCGCACCGGTCGAATTCGCGTGCCTGGATTCGTCGTATTAGTGAGAGCCCGAAAAGACCTGACGTCGAGGAGCGAAGCGATGAACACGCTGACCGAGATGATGACCCTCTCGTTTGCGCGCCCGGCGTCGGGTGCCAGCAAGACCGAGTTCGCGGCCTGGTTCGAAGCCAAGGCCCGCCTGCACGAGCACCTCGCTGCATTGGGCGGTCCGGATGCAGAATTCGAGCGAGCATTGGCCAGGAAGGCTCATCGCCGCTCATCAGATCTGGTCGCGGTAGCCGCCTAGCCTGTGATCAAGATCTCCGCTGTGCGGATGCTGCGATTCTGCCACGCAATTACGATCTTGGAGTGTATTGTGCCCGTCCCGCTCGAATTGGCTTGATCTGCGCCGCAGTTGCCACTTCAGTCACATTTTTCGGCCCCGCCGCCAACGCGACGACTGCCGCCCACCCCAAGCCGACCGTCGCGTTCCTCGGCGACTCCTACACGGCGGGTACCGGCGACCCCCAGTACTGGCGGACGACATCGAAGCTGATGTGTTGGGACGCGCTCAACTTCGGTCGCAGCGGAACCGGCTACGTCAATCCCGGGAAGAAAGCCATCTACGGGGTCTTCGGCGATCGCGTCGAGAACATCGTCGAGGCTGACCCGTCGATCGTCATCGTGCAGGGCAGCTTCAACGACAAGGACACCAAGGGAGTCGAACCAGCGGCGCAAGCCGTTCTCGAAGAACTCCACGAACGCCTCCCCCACGCGGAGATCTTCGCGATGAGCCCGGTCTACCGTCCGAAGAAGGACAGCACGGCCCTGGTCAATGCGAACACGGCGGCTGTTCACGACGCCGCTGCCGCGGTCGGGATTCCCTTCATCGACGCCCGCAAGTTCATCAAGGTCGATCCCAGCCTCTATCGGCGCGACCTGCTGCACCCAAATGCCAAGGGCCATCTGGCGCTTGGGAAGAAACTGGCCGCGGTGCTGCCGAAGCGATTGAACGCCTGCTGAGGCAACTCCCGCCGAAAAAGTGCACACTGGGATCGTGACTGGACCATCCGATCCACGCCTCCGACAGCTCGTGCTGCTGCGCAAAGTCCGTGATCGGATCGATCGCGACTATGCGCAGCCGCTCGATGTCGAGGCGCTGGCCCGAGGCGTGTTCATGTCTGCCGGTCACTTGAGTCGTGAGTTCCGGGCCGCCTACGGCGAGTCGCCGTACAGCTATCTGATGACGCGGCGGATCGAACGCGCCATGACACTCCTTCGGCGCGGCGACATGTCCGTCACCGAGGTGTGCTTCGAGGTCGGTTGCTCATCGTTGGGAACGTTCAGCACGCGATTTTCCGAACTCGTCGGCATCTCCCCGAGCGCGTACAAGAAAATGGCCGGCGACGAGGCCAAAGGCATCCCGGCGTGTGTTGCCAAACAGGTCACCAGACCGGTCAGGAATCGAGAAGCAGCGGCTGCCGCGCCTCAGTAGCGTGATCTGCATGAGCCTGAGCATTCACTACACCTTCCTTCCCGCTGACGACCCGGACGCCTCGCTGGCCTTCTACCGGGACACCCTCGGATTCGAGGTCCGCAACGACGTCGGATACGGCACCATGCGCTGGATCACGGTCGGGCCCGAGGGTTCGAAAACGTCGATCGTGCTGCACCCGCCGGCCGCCGATCCCGGAATCACCGAGGACGAGCGCCGCACCATCGCCGAGATGATGGCGAAGGGCAGCTACGCCAGCATCGTCCTGTCTTCCGAAGATGTGGACGGCACGTTCGAGCAGGTCCAGGCGGCGGGCGCGGAAGTTGTGCAGGAGCCGATGGACCAGCCGTACGGAGTGCGGGACTGCGCGTTCCGCGACCCCGCCGGCAACCTCGTTCGGATCAACCAGGCGGCTTAGGTCTTGTGGTCGTTTGCGCTCGGTCAGTGAGCGCAAACGACCATTCTGGGCTTTGGCCTCAGTGGCGAGTGCAGGCTCCGTCGCAGAACGGTGTGTTCGCACTCGACCCGCACGTACACGCCGCCATCCGGATCTCGTGCGAAGGCGCGTCGGATCCGGTCAGGGTCAGCAGCAGATCGCCGCGGATAAGCAGTGGCCCACCGGGAACTGCGGTGATCGAGGTCGGTACGGGCGGCACCTCCGACTGCCCGCTGGCGAGGACATACCGCAGTGCGCCGCTCGGGCACCTCTCAACGACCTCGGCGACTGCTTGCGGGTCGCCTTCCGCAGGCTGAATCCACGGCCTTTCCTTGGTGTTGAACACCGCCGGTAGACCCTTCACGCACTCCGCGAAATGTCGGCAGCGAGTTCCGTCGAAGAGGACGGTGATGCCGTCCGCTGTGTATTCCTTACCGGAGTATTCGCCAGCCATAGCGCAAAAGTACCCCTAACAGCGGGTGCCAGAAGGCGAGTCCCAGTGCGGATCAGACCTTGATCAGGTAATACGTCCATGTGGGGCGAAAACCCGTCCCATAATTGTCACAGCGAACCGCAAACAGGTGGTTCGGAGCGTTGAAGGGGACCACCATGGGCTTGCAGGACAAGATCACCGAGGCCGTCGAGACAGCCAAGGAGAAGGCTACCGACCTCGCTACCAAGGCCAAGGAAGCTGCCGAAGGCGCAGTCGACAAGGCTAAGGAAGCTGCGGAGGGTGCAGTCGACAAGGCCAAGGAAGCTGCCGAGAAGCTCAAGCCTGGCCAGTAACAACTAAAGCTCGAAGGTCGGCCCGGTGATTGCACCGGGCCGACTTTCGTTTGTCATCGTCCGAGCAGGATGTCCCGGTAGAGATCGGCGAATTCCGCGGCCGCGACCGCGTCGAACTGCGGATGGCGATACCGCAGCGTCAAGGACAGTTCGCCGTCGACGGTGACGGCCCCGACGGTCGCACCCATCGGCACGGTGCCGGGCGGTGAGAACCAGAGCTCAGTGATCTTCATTCCTGGCGCGTCGAGACGACCGAGGTTCGTGAGCCACGTCGTGTCGACTGCGCGATCACCGACGAACGGCCGATCGGCAAGCATGCGCTTGAGCTTGTCCGGCAAGATCCTGCTCATCTTCGCGATGTCGACGATGATGCCCTGCGCACGATGCGCTTTGAGAACGCTGGTCCGGGCGTGGGCGCCGATGGCCGCATCGGCGAGTCCGGTTTGTTCCTTCTTCATGACCCGGATCGACACGTAGGACGCGAAGTTCCCGAACACTTCGTACTGCCACTCCGGTGGTCGAACGTTCATCGGCATGGTGATCGTGACGCGACGCGGTTTTACTTCTCGCTCGTCGTTCCACCGCCGAACGGTCATCGCGAGACCGCCCAGGAGCAGGTCGTTCACGGTGACCCCGTCGGGGCGATTGGCGACGATCTTCTGCGTCTCCTCCGCTGTGAAAAAGATCGGGTGACACCCGTATCCCGCTGTGGGCGTTCCATTTTGGGGCTCGACTCGCGCCGGACGGCGAGCGCTGATGATCACGTGCCGGCCGAGCAGGCGCGTCCGTTGCAGACGGTCCTTGATTCCACGCGCACCCACCAACTTGCGCACGTTTCGTACGGCAACCTGGTCGAAGTCGGGAACCGGGTCCGGCTCACCCGAGTAATTGCGCAGGATCGACGTCATGAGCCGATAAGCCGCAACGCCATCTCCGGCCGCGTGATGAAGGACGAGCAGGAGGTAGTCGCCACCACCGGCATGGACCGCAGTCGCGGTGAACGTCGACACCGTGAGGTCGGGCGCTTGGCTCACAACGCGGTCCCGAACCGCGGCGACGGGCTCGCCGCTCACGATCGTCAGCGGTACATCACCGGGTTCGTCTGGAATGAGCCAGAAGTAGCGGAACGTGGCCGGTTTCACCGGCTTGAGGTGAGCCCGCGCAATCGGATGCGTGACCATCGCCTGCCGGATCGCGGCGCGGAGTCGTTCGTCATCGAACTGTCCGTCGATGCGAACTTCCAGATGAATCGTCCACGGCTCATCGGCCGATCCGACATTCAGACACGTCTCATCCAGACGATCCAGGCGCACTTTCCGCAATGCCGCTCCCCTTCCCCATTCCGTCATCGTTGCAAGAGCAGAATCGCATGATGGCCGAAATCGACATCAGCACGGATCTCGAGCGTATCGACCGCGACTGGTTGTGGACGGAACTCAGCGAGCGTGCCTACTGGGCGAAATACCGGACGCGCGAGATGTTCGATCGGCAGTTGGACCAGGCCTGGCGAATTGTCGGCGCATACGACCGCGACTCCGGTGCCATGGTCGGATTCGCGCGGTCCTTCTCCGACGGCGCAGCCGTGGCTTACCTGGCGGACGTGTACGTCAATCCAGCGTGCCGAGGACGTGGCGTGGGATCAGCGATTGTGCGCGCGATGATCGATGACGGGCCCGGCTCGGACTTCCGCTGGATGCTGCACACCGCCGACGCGCACTCGCTCTATGCACGGTTCGGGTTCGGTCCGCCTGACTCGACGTTCCTGCAGCGGGACTTCCGATTCCCTCATATCCGGGACTGAATTGACCCGCGGGTCCATGGAGTGCCGCACCCTGCGCCTGATCAGGCGCTCGATCCGGCACTCCACGCACTGGAAGTGCCCAACCGACGCATTCTGCGGCAAATCATGCATTCGGTCAGGTTTGACCCTTTCAATACACAAACGTATCGGATACAGTTTTGTATCGTGAGCGAATCTGAGGTCAGCATCGAGTCACCGAAGCGGGTGACCAAGCGGCGGGCGGAGACCCGTGCGCGATTGCTGACCGCCGCCTACGACACGTTCGCCGAAGAGGGGTTCGGCCGCACGACCGTCGAGCAAGTATGCGACCGGGCCGGATATACCCGCGGCGCTTTCTACTCGAATTTCGCGTCGCTGGACGAACTCTTCCTCGAGATGTGGGGCGAGAAATCCCGCGAGCTCATCGACGGCCTTCAAGCGATCCTCGACTCGGAAACCGCAGTCGGTGACGATCCCCTCGCCGCCGTCGCACGCGTTCTCGCCGTCGTTCCCGTCGACGACAAGTGGTACCGGATCACCGCCGAATTCACTGCTCACGCACTACGGAATCCGTCGCTTCGCCGCGTCATGGCAGCGCGCGAAGACGCCATCATCGCCGGCCTGATGCCCGTGCTCGAAGTGCTCATGGCACGTGCCGGGCGGGCGATCCCCGACTCGGTCGCCATGGGCCAGGCACTCGTCGCCGTCCACGACGGCACGACCGTTCAAGTGCTCATCGAACCCGACAACGACGCCGTTCGGCAGCGCCGCATCGAACTCTTCACGCGCGTTGTGCTCGCTTACTCCACCGAGATCGAAGGATCATCCATATGAGTCAGACTCCCGATGCGATCGTGGTCGGAGCCGGCTTGTCCGGGCTCGTCGCCGCGCACGAATTGATCAAGGCCGGCAAGCACGTTCTGATCCTCGATCAGGAGAACCGCAACAATCTCGGCGGTCAGGCGTTCTGGTCGCTCGGTGGATTGTTCCTCGTCGATACGCCGGAACAGCGGCGGCTGGGCATCAAGGACTCCTACGAACTCGCACTCCAAGACTGGATGGGTTCCGCAGGTTTCGACCGCGACCGCGAGGATCACTGGGGACGCAGGTGGGCGCAGTCCTACGTCGAGTGGGCCGCCACCGGAAAGCGCAAGTACCTGCACGATCTCGGACTTCGCATCACACCGATCGTCGGCTGGGCCGAACGCGGCGGCGGCAACGCCGACGGCCACGGCAACTCGGTTCCCCGCTTCCATCTGACGTGGGGCACGGGTCCCGAAGTCGTGCGGATCTTCGCTGAGCCCGTCCAGGTCGCTGAGCAGCGCGGGCAGGTGACCTTCAAGTTCCGGCACCAGGTCGATGAGCTCATCGTCGAAGACGGTGCGGTCGTCGGCGTGCGCGGCACGGTCCTCGAGCCCACAGATCTCGAGCGTGGCGTCGCATCATCTCGCGAGAAGGTCGGTGAGTTCGAATTCCGTGCACCTGCCCTCGTCGTGACTTCTGGCGGAATCGGGCACAACTTCGATCTCGTGCGCCAGTTCTGGCCGACGGATCGGCTCGGCCCGGCACCAGAGACGATGATCGCCGGAGTGCCCGCGCACGTCGACGGACGAATGCTCGGGATCACCGAGAACGCCGGTGGCACGATCGTCAACCGGGATCGGCTGTGGGCCTACACCGAGGGCATCCACAACTGGGATCCGGTGTGGCCGAACCACGCGATCCGGATCATTCCCGGACCGTCGTCGATGTGGTTCGATGCCGTCGGCAAGCGGTTGGCCTCCCCCAATTTCCCTGGCTTCGATACGAATTCGACGATGAAGGCGATCCTGTCGACCGGCTACGACTACTCGTGGTTCGTCCTGACGCAGTCGATCATCGAGAAGGAATTCGCGCTGTCCGGATCGGAGCAGAACCCGGACATCACCAACAAGGACATCGTCTTCACGCTCAAGAGCCGCCTCGCGAAGGGCGCTCCGGCACCGGTCGAGGCGTTCAAGAAGCACGGCATCGACTTCGTGGTGGCCGACAATCTGCAGGACCTCGTGTCGGGCATGAACAAGCTTGCCCGCGGTGGCGCAGAGATCGAATTCGCGGACCTCGAGAGGCAGATCGTCGCACGGGACCGGCAACTGGCGAACGGTTACACCAAGGACCTGCAGATCATGGCGATCCGCAATGCACGCGGGTACCTCGGCGACAAGATCGTCCGCGTGGCTGAGCCGCACCGCATCCTCGACCCGAACCACGGCCCGTTGATCGCCGTGCGCCTCAACATCCTCACGCGAAAGACGCTGGGCGGCTTGCAGACGAACCTGGACTCGCAGGTGCTTGCCAACGACGGCAGCCCGATCGCAGGACTGTACGCCGCCGGCGAGGTCGCCGGATTCGGCGGTGGCGGTGTGCACGGTTACAACGCACTCGAAGGAACCTTCCTCGGGGGCTGCATCTTCTCCGGCCGCGCGGCCGGCCTCGCATTGGCTAAGGAGTTGGCATGACCAAGACCGCAGTGGTAACTGGCGCCTCGTCCGGTATCGGCAAAGCCGTCGCGGAAGCGCTTGTCGCGCAGGGCTATCGCGTCATCGGAACGAGCCGGAATCCAGATCGGATCGACGACGCAGTGCGCGTACCCGGAGTCGAGTACCGCGCTCTCGACCTGAATGACAAGGCCTCGATCGAAGCCCTCGCTGCTGGCGCTGGTCCCGTTGATGTGCTGATCAACAATGCCGGAGAGAGCCAGTCCGGCCCCTTCGAAGAGTTGCCGGCCGACGCGATCGAGCGACTGTTCCAGCTCAACGTCTTCGGCCAGGTCCGCCTCACGCAACTTCTGCTCCCCGGCATGCGCGAGCGTGGGTATGGCCGTGTAGTCATGATCGGGTCGATGCTCGCGAGCTTCCCGCTGCCCTACCGCTCCTCGTATGTCGCGAGCAAGGCTGCACTGAAGGGCTTTTCGGACGCGGCCCGCCTCGAACTGTCGCCGTTCGGCGTGTGGATGACGACTGTCGAACCGGGGTCGATCAACACCGGCATCAGTGAGCGGCGCACGAAGTACGTTGCCGACGACTCCCCCTACCTCAAGGAGTTCAACACCGTCATCGACACCCTCGATAAGCGAGAGTCCACCGGCATCTCGGCATCCGAGGTTGCCGAGACCGTCCTCGAAGCGATCAACGCGGACCAGCCGAAGCCGTTGTACGCGCGCGGAAGCCAGGCTCAGGTCGTGTTCCTGCTCAAGCGGGCCGCACCGGCGGCGATCGTCGAGCGCGTGATGGCCAAGGCGTTCGGACTGCGCCGGTGACGGGACGGATGATCGGCACGAAAGTCGGCCGGTTGCACGTTCGCGTGGACGGTCCGGCCGGTGCGCGTCCGCTCGTGCTCATCCATGGATTCGCCAGTTCGCTCCAGCGCATGGGCCGAATCGCGGATCTGCTGGCCGAGAACTACCGCGTCATTCGGGTCGACCTGCTCGGACACGGCTTCTCGGAGACGGCGAAGGACCTCGATGCGCCCGCCCAAGCGGCGGCGATCATCGAGGTTCTCGATCAGCTCGGCGTGAACGATGTTGTCGCCGTTGGTCATTCCTTCGGCGCGGACGTGGCCGTCGAATTGGTGACGGCCGGACGGGCCGCGGCGTGTGTCGTCATCGGGCAGGCACCCGACTACAGCTACTCGAAGTTGCCGCCTGCGCTGCTCCCCCAGGTCGTTCCGATGGGACTCGTACATCGGTTTCTCCCGGCACCCTTCGTTCGGCTTGGCGCGCGTTCGGGCTATGCACCAGGCTTTCGAATCAGTGCGGTTTCGGACGAACCGAACGCCTTCGTCCGCGACTACTCCGTGTTCGACCCGAAGATGTACGAGATCGTCCTGGCGACGCGAGGCAAGCGGCTCGCCAAGCGGCCGCTTGATGCCCTACTGCGGGAGTCCGGAGTCCCCGCTCTCGCGATCCACGGCGACCGGGACCTGATCTGGGATTGGCGTAAGACCATTGCGCGCTACCGGTCCGCGGGGATCGAGGTGGCGACGGTCGATGGCACGGGTCACTCACCCAACGTCGAACGTCCGGTTACAGTCGCGGGCTTGATCCGGGACTTCATCGAGAAGCACTGATCAGCGCGGTTTCTTCCCGATCTTGCCGACTCGCTCGGCCAGCCACTTAGGTGCGTAGCGGGCGAAGTTCGTCATGACTTTGTACGGAATCCCCGGGACCGATACGACCTTGCCCTTGTCGAGGTCCTTCAGAGATGCCTTGACCACGTCTTCGACGTCGAGCCACATGAAGTCCGGGAGGCCCTTCATCTCCATGCTGGCCGTCTCGTGGAATCGCGTCCGGACGAATCCGGGACACAACGCCTGAACGCGAACCCCGGTGCCCGACAACGTCATCGCGAGACTCTCGGCGAGCGTGATCACGTACCCCTTGGAGGCCGAGTAGCTCGCCATCGGTCCCGGGATCAAGCCGGCGATGCTACCGAGGCTGACGATGTCACCACGTGCCGCGGCGATCATCGGCGGTAGGGCGGCTCGCGTCAGTTGCATCACCGTGGTGACCGCGACGTCGAGTTCGGCCTGCAACTGTGCCGGATCAAGCGTCCAGAACCGGCCCGGCAACCCGAACCCGGCACTGTTGACGAGGAAGCGAACGCCCTCTTGTAGACGATCGGCGACCTCGGCGCGACCCTCCACGGTGGCCAGATCCGCAGCCATCAGGGTGGGTCGCTGGTGGCACGCCGCCTCGATCTCGTCGGCGATAGCGACCAGACGGTCTTTGTCACGGTCGACGAGAACGAGGTCGTACCCGCGGTTCGCGAGCGTTCGCGCATACTGCGCGCCGATTCCCGATGCGGCGCCCGTGATGAGGGCGACCGGCTCCTGTGGTGTCGCCATTCATCGACTCTATGGGCAGCCGTAAACGATCGTGGTCGGAATCTGCAGGGATGTACTGATCAGCCGATATCGCGTTGACGGAAGATCATCCATCCACCCGCGGCGAACGCGGCTGCGATGGCCAGCAGACCCAGCTCGGGAGCCCACTCGAACGCGAGCGCAGGAACCTTCGGGACATGCTGGTACGGCGACATCTTCGTCACCCAGCTCGGCAGATTGATCGACTCACCGACGAATCCGACGACGACGAACGCACCGAGCACCGCCCACCCGAGCGCCGCGAACCGACTGCCGAGGGCAAGTGCAAGCAGCGTGATCGCAGCGGTGACCCACACGGCCGGAATCTGAGCGGCGGCCGCACCGGCGACGTCGACGACGGACCGTCCCGACCCGATGCCCATCGCAACGCCGGTGAGGAGCACCAGCCAGGCCGCACCGACGTAGGCCATGACGCTCGTCGCCACCCACACCGAGGTCCGTCCGACCGCGGTTGCGCGCACTTCCTCGGATCGTCCTGATCGCTCGTCTTCCGCGGCGTGGGTCGCGACGGTGATCGCGAAGCACGTGATTCCGATCGCCAGCACGCCCAGGATGGCAGTCACGAGGGAGTCTTCGATCACGCCCGTGCCACCCATGCGCTGGATGATTTCGGTTGCGGTGTTGCTTTCGAGCAGTCCAGACGCGACCGGGATGATCGCACCCATGAGCGTGCCCATGACAGCGCACACGACAGTCCAGATGATGACACTCGTCCGGTTGACCCGCCAGGTCAGCGCGAACGCGCTGGCCAACCACGGCGAACCATGGATCTTGCCGGGACGGTCCGGCAACAGTCCGCCGCCGAGGTCCCGGCGCGAGCGCAACGTTCCGGCGAGCACGAAGAGGAGAAGGCTGGCCACGACATAGAGAGCGAGCACCCAGATTCGAGGGTGCGACCATGCCCGCAGCTCGGTGTTCCACCCCAGTGGCGAGAACCAACTGAGGGTCGGCCAGGCCGCGTCGCCGACCGCGCGGACGAGGTACAGCGCGACCATCGTGCCGATCGCGATCGCGCCACACGTGCGCGCACTCGCGGACAACTGCACCGCCACCGCAGCGACTCCCATGCCAACAAGGCACGTGCCGGCCCACGACAGGGCGAACAGAACCGATCCACCTGCGGGCAGGCCTCCGCCGATGGACGCCAGGGCGGCCAAAACGGTGAGCACGCCGGTGAGCAGCAGCGACTCGACGAGCGCCGCCGCGTAGAACGCATCGCGCCCGACCGGCGCCGCACCGACGAGTTCGGCGAGGCCGCGCTCTTCGTCGACGCGCGTGTGCCGCCGGACGATGATGACGAACAGCAACGACGCGAACAGCGCATACAGCACTGTCATCTTGACCATCGACAGTTCGCCGACGCTGTGCACGTCGAGGATTCGTCCATACAGCGCAACGGTTGCCGGGCTCGACGCCAACCCTTCGGCGGCGTGCACGCGTTCGGCTTCCGACGAGTACAGGGCCGGCGTGGCCGCAGCCGACGCGTACACCAGCAACACCATGATGGCGATCCACACGCTGGCGAGGACACGGTCCCGGCGCAGCGCGTGCCGCGTCAGCGCGACGGTACCGGTGAATCGGGACAGTTGACTCTTCGGCTTCGAAGGCCGGTCAGGCGCGATGGTGCTCATGACACGGTCCGGTAGGCGTCGAGGAACAGTTCCTCGAGCGACGGGGGTGTGCACGAGACGCTGCGGATGCCGGCGGCACCGAGCGTGCTGAGCACGCTGCTGAGCGCAGACTCATCGGCCGACAGCGTCAGAATCGTGCCGTCGACCTTGACATCGTGAACGCCGACTGTGGTCGACAGGTCCGGGATCGTGCCGGCGAGGTCCGCGCGAATACGCGTCTGGTGGAGGTGACGCATCTCCGTTAGGGTGCCGGTTTCCACCGCGCGACCAGCACGGATGATGGTGACGCGGTCGGCGAGGTTCTCGACCTCGCTGAGGATATGGCTCGACAACAGGACCGTCGTTCCGGCGGCCTTCGCTTCGGCCACACACTTGGTGAAGACCTGTTCCATCAGCGGGTCCAGGCCGCTGGTTGGTTCATCGAGAATGAGCAACTGGACCGGTGCGGCGAACGCGGCAACGAGCGCCACCTTCTGCCGATTGCCCTTGGAATACGCGCGACCCTTCTTGGTGAGGTCGAGCTCGAACCGTTCGACGAGTTCGTCGCGGTTCGACTGCGCCGGGTCAGCCCCGCGCAGTCGGAGCAGCATGTCGATGGTTTCGCCACCGCTGAGGTTCGGCCAGAGGGCGACATCGCCCGGGACGTATGCGAGGCGTCGATGGATCTCGACGCTGTCGGCCCAGGGGTCGAGGCCGAAGACGGTCGCGGATCCACTGTCGGTTCTCAAGAGACCGAGCAGCGCCCGGATCGTCGTGGACTTGCCGGCACCGTTCGGGCCCAAGAATCCGTGTACTTCGCCGGTACGAACCGAGAGGTCGAGTTCATCCAGAGCCCGCGCCGAACCGAATGTCTTCACCAGCTTTCGCACTTCGATGTCGCTGCTGGTGTCGTTGTCGTAAGACACGATCACTCCTCTTTCGCTTGCTGGGACTGCCAGGTTTCGAGCAGTCGCGGATCGGTGATGAGGCCTTCGGTATAGATCTCCAGCGACGGGCCCATGACTTCGCGGGTGTAGTCCTGCAACGCCTGGCGATAGTCGATCGGGCCCTCCGCAGCCTTCAGTTGGAGGTAGAGCATCAGCCCGCCGCCGCCGACGAGCGCGAGATACCGGGCTCGCGCTTTCGGGTTGCGGCTCGGTCGGATGAGCCCCGCATCAACGCCTTCCTGCATGTAGGTCTCCGCGTTGGCGACCATGTCGTTGAACAGGTGGGCAGCGAGGTTGCCGCCGGCCTGGAACGACCGCACGAGGTAGGCGATGAGCGGTGCGAACGATTCGACTTCGGCGAGCGCGGCCAGGAAATTCGCCGAGGACGAGTTGTGCATGAAGTCGGACTTCGAACGACGAATCGCCTCGAGCACGAAGGCATCGCATTCGGCGCGAAGCCCGTCCTTCGAGCCGAAATGGTGATTGACGAGACCTGGGGAGACTCCCGCGGCCTCGGCGATCGTGCGAACTCCGACGGCGAATCCCTGGTCTCCGAACGTGGCGATCGCCGCGTCTCGAATACGAGCGCGGGTCGTCAGATCAGAGTCTGAACGCATGTTCAATAGTCTAAACACTCGTTCAATCGAGCGCTAGTGGGTGTGACGGTCACCGCAGGATGAAGCTCCGTTGAGACTGATGAGGGGTTGGTGAGGGTTCCGCTCCGGCGATTGCGCTCCCCATCGATTCCCGATTTCACTTGAATCGTGCGAATTCTCGTCGGCGTCCTGCTCCTGCTGCTCACCGCTTGTTCGGTTCCGCGCGGTGCGACACCGGCGGGCACAGCGGAGCGCCACCTGTCATTCGACGGCAGCGACCGCACGTACCTCGTCCACGTTCCACGCGATCTGAAGTCCCCCGCTCCGCTGGTCGTCATGCTGCACGGCGGCTTCGGAAGTGCGCAGCAAGCCGAACGTGCCTACGGCTGGGACGACTTGGCCGATCGAGAGGGCTTCGTGGTCGCCTACCCGAACGGAGTCGGGCGCGCCTGGAACACGACGGGCGGTTGCTGCGGCGAACCGGCCCGCAACGGCGTCGATGACGTTGGATTCATCACGGCGGTCGTCGCGGCCATCGAGAAGGACATGCGAATCGACAGCACCCGCGTCTACGCGACCGGCATGAGCAATGGCGCGATCATGACCTACACGCTTGCGTGCCGCACGTCGATCTTCGCCGCCATTGCACCGGTCGCCGGCACTCAACTCGGCGACTGCAGCAAACCAACCCCGACGTCGGTGATCCACGTCCACGGCACGGACGACAAGAACATCCCCTACGACGGGAGCCGCGGCACCGGTTTCGCCAAGATCCAGGGAGTCGCGATCCCGGAACTCGACGCGCAGTGGCGGACCATTGACAACTGCGCTGCGCCGACCGTTCGCGTCAATGGAGTCACGACGATCCAGGTAGCCACCTGCCCCAACGGGCGGACGGTCGAACTCGTCACCTTGGCCGGCGGCGGACATGACTGGCCACAGGCAAGCAACGGCTTCGACACCACGGCTGAATTGTGGAGATTCTTAAGCCAGTATTCGACGTAGCGAAGGGGTCCGTCTTCCGGTGACCGGGAACACACCGTCACTGGCACGCGTTTCATCACTGGGCGAGGCAAATAGGGAGGACAAATCGTGACGAGCGGCTTGCACAACTGGAACGACAGCATCATCGCGGAGTTCCGCGCGAACAACGGCACGGTGACGCAGAACGGCTTTGGCCGACGACTGATCCTGGTCCACCACATCGGCGCCAAGAGCGGGCAGGAACGCGTCGCTCCGGTGGCAGCTATTCGGCCCGACGATGACACGTGGCTCATCGCAGCCTCGAAGGCCGGCGCCCCGGACAACCCCTCCTGGTACCACAACCTCCGAGCACATCCCGACGTGCAGATCGAGACGCCGGACGATGGCGTGGTCTCCGTTCGCGCCGAGGTGCTCGAGGGTTCCGACCGCGATGAGGCTTGGGCTCGCTTCATCAAGCTGAGCCCAGCTTTCGCTGGCTACCAGGAGAAGACCACGCGCATCATTCCGATCGTCGCGCTTCGTCGGGTCTAGGCAGTCAGTCACCCGAAACGACGAAGGGTGGCCGCTCATCCGAGCGACCACCCTCCCATCGGTCAGAACGCGGCTTCGCTGAGCTCCATGGGCTCGGTGTCGATCGCCGCGATGATCTCGCGCGTCGCCGTCAACTGCGGCAGCACATTGCGGGCGAAGAACTTCGCGACTCCGACCTTGCCCTCGTAGAACGCCTGGTCACGGACGCTGGCGCCGGCTGACAAGGCAGCCTGCGCGACCTGGGCGGCCACGATGAGACGCCAGCCGATGACGAGGTCCGAAACCGCGAGCAGAAAGCGCACGGAACCGAGGCCGACCTTGTAGAGGCTCTTCGGGTCCTGCTGCGCACCCATGAGGTAGCCCGTCAGGATTCCGGCGGTCTGCTGCACGTCGTCGAGCGCCTTCGCCAGAAGTTCGACCTCGCGAGCGAGCGTCGCATCTCCGGCGTCGATCGTCGCCTTGATCTGCATGGCGAGGTGACCGAGCGCGCCACCCTGGTCGCGGATGATCTTCCGGAAGAAGAAGTCCAGCGCCTGAATCGCGGTCGTGCCCTCGTAGAGCGAGTCGATCTTCGCGTCGCGGATGTACTGCTCGATCGGGTAATCCTGGAGGAAGCCCGAACCACCGAGCGTCTGCAGCGACTCGGTCAGCAGTTCGTAGGCCTTCTCCGAACCGGCGCCCTTGACGAGCGGGAGGAGCAGATCCTCAACGCGGTGTGCGAGATCCGCGTTCGCGCCCGATACCTGCAGTGCGACGTCGGCGTCCTGGTGCGCGGCGGTGTAGAGATACAGGGCGCGCAGACCTTCCGCGTACGCCTTCTGCATCAGCAGACTGCGGCGCACGTCCGGGTGGTTGATGATCGTCACGCGCGGGGCGGACTTGTCCATCATCTGGGTCATGTCCGCACCCTGGACGCGCTCCTTGGCAAACGCGAGGGCGTTGAGGTAGCCCGTCGACAGCGTGCCCGACGACTTGATGCCGACCGTCATGCGTGCGTTCTCGATGACCTTGAACATCTGCGCAATACCGTTGTGCACGTCGCCGACCAGGTACCCGACGGCCGGGATGCCGTGGCCGCCGAAGGTGACCTCGCACGTCGGCGACGACTTGATGCCCATCTTGTGCTCGAGACCGGTGACGAAGACTCCGTTGCGCTCACCGAGTTCGAGGGTTTCGTGGTCGAAGTGGTGGTTCGAGACGAAGAACAGACTGAGGCCCTTGGTTCCCTCTGACGCACCCTCGGGGCGGGCGAGAACCAGGTGGAAGACATTTTCGGCCGTCTCGGCGACGTCGCCACCCGAGATGAAGCGCTTGACGCCCTCGATGTGCCAGGTGCCGTCCGGCCGCGCGATCGCCTTCGTGCGACCGGCGCCGACGTCCGAACCGGCGTCCGGCTCGGTGAGCACCATCGTGCCCGCCCAACCCTTTTCCATCGCGATACGGGCCCATTCGACCTGCTGCGGCGTGCCTACGTCGGCGATCGCGTTGGCCATCGCCGGGCCGAACATCGTGTAGAACGCTGCCGACGGGTTCGCACACATCAGCATTTCCAGGATCGCCCAGGTCATTGGCGCCGGAGCGGGAACACCACCGATCGACTCCGCAACACCGATGCGCCACCACTCGGCTTCCTTGACCGCCTGCACGGTCTTGGCGAGTTCGTTCGACATGGTGATCCGGTGCTCGTTCGGCAGGAAGACCGGCGGGTTGCGGTCACCCTCGACGAACGTTTCCGCAATGAGATCCTCAGCCATGCGTGCGACCTCGGACAGCGTGGTGCGCGCTGTCTCGGTGTCCATATCGCCGTAGGCACCGGCGTCGAGCAGCTTGCCGAGCTCGAGTACCTCGAACAGGTTGAACTCGATGTCTCGAAGATTCGCGATGTAGTGACCCATGTGTTCCCCTCCTTTGGGCAGTCGGGGAACAGAATTGCGTAATGATCTTTGGTTTCGCAACCGTAAGTTAACGCCGACTAAGGCTGGGTCATCACGATGGCGGTACCGATCCGGGCCAAAATGGCCTGAAAATCGGCACGCGAAACAAGACCCGGGTTTCGGGCCGCGTCGATGACGACAGTAGTGAACGCCTGAACTCGAACACGAGCTTCATCCTCGGGCGTGTCGGGACTTGCTGCCTGAATCAACCTGGCCCAGCGCAGGACTCCTGCTCGATGAACCCGTCGATAGCGCTTGGCCTGGTCGTCAGGAAGGTGTCGAGCCTCCGAGAGTGCGGTTCCGGCGATGGCGGGCGAACGGGCAACAAACGCCAGAAAATACTGCGTGAGGAGCGCCAGCGATTCTTCAGCCGAGTTGCCTTCGGCACATGCGCGTGAGATGTAGTGCCCGATCCACTGATCATTGCGCCCGATGATCTCGTTGAGCAGGTCGCCTTTGCTCGCGAAATGGTGGTAGATCGCGGGCCCCGAGATGCCGACCGCGGCACCGATGTCTTCGATCCCCACGGCGTCATACCCGCGCGTATTGAACAACTCCGCGGCGGCAACGATGAGGCGCTCCGGCTGCAGGTCGTCGAGCGCGGGACCGAGGACAGTCCGAGCGGGCGCACCGTGATCCTGCGACGAGAACGGAATCGCCAGCACGCTTTCGATCACCGCGGTAAGCAGAGGAATGAACCGGTCCTTCGGGAGCTGGACATTGTGGAATGACGGACTCTCCGCGATTGACGCGATCACCCACGCAAGAAATCGCGCATCTTCGACCGAAATATCGGGCCGGCGCGCCGATACCGCTTGCGCAATGAGGTCGACGATTGCCCGAACGTGAACGAACATCTCGCGTCGTTCCGGCTCCGGCAGGTTTCTGATCTCAAGTTGCCACAGGCGGGGTACACCGCGAAATTCGAGCGACAATTCCATGAGTACGGCGAGCGGATCCTCGGCCGCCGCGACGCGCTCGTAGGTCGTGTCGATTCCGGCCCGGACGGTCTCAGTGAGCAGATGCTGCTTGTTCGAGAAGTGCCGGTACAACGCGGCGGGCGAAATGCCGACCCGACCTGCAATGTCCGCGAGCGAGGAAGAATGAAAACCCTTCTCGGCGAACACTTCCCCGGCAGTCCGCAGGATCTGGCCGCGACGGTCCCGGGGGCGCGTACGCCGAGGCTGGACAACCTCTGACTCGGCATCCTTGGCGGTCGAATTCGGCACGTGGTCCATCCTTCCATTCGATCCGCCCGGCTGCCGAATTCGGTCCGCTGTCCGGGTCCTCGGAAATTGCTTTCCGGCTATCTGAAACGCGGCGATTTCAAGATTCATTTCGGCGGGAAATCCCCAGAATCGGGTCTCGTTTCGATTACTCCGAATTAGCTCCAGACGCCAAATTGTGACGCCATTTCCCTATCCGCAGTGGCGAAGATCATGTGCACTTGCCAGAA
This sequence comes from Smaragdicoccus niigatensis DSM 44881 = NBRC 103563, assembly GCF_000380645.1. Lineage (GTDB taxonomy): Bacteria > Actinomycetota > Actinomycetes > Mycobacteriales > Mycobacteriaceae > Smaragdicoccus > Smaragdicoccus niigatensis. Next base: position 155,154 of record NZ_AQXZ01000018.1, on the reverse strand, counting down.
CCAAACGGCGCGTCGCCTTGACGATGCGGCGCCAGATACCCGCGGGGGTGTAAATGGCAGTGCGCGCACAGAAGACGGCTTTGCGTTCGACCCTTCGATTCTCCGGACTGGTCACCGGAGCGGCGACCGCCCTGATCGGATTCGGTGCGACGGCCCATGCGGACCCCGCGTTGACGCCGGAGGTCGAGGCAGCACTGCGCCCCATCATCGACAGCCTCGTCGCCGGATCGGCTGGCTCATCGGGATCGGCGGGATCGAGTGATGCGAACACCGCAAGCACTCCCCCGGAACCAATCGCGGCTCCGGTCCAAACGGTCCAAACCGTCCAAGCCGCTCCCGTCGTCACCGCACCCGTCCAAACCGTGCAGACCGCCCCGACCGTTGCTGCTCCAGTTCAGACCGTCCAAGCCGCACCCACCTTCGCGCTCCCGGCGGCAGGCATCCTCACCTCGACGTTCGGCGATGGCCGCAATCATCAGGGCATCGACCTCGCCGGACCGATCGGCGACCCGATCAACGCCGCGTCCGCGGGCAAGGTCATCGACGCCGGCCCCGCTCAGGGCTTCGGTCTGTGGGTCCGGATCAAGCACGCCGACGGGACGATCACCACGTACGGCCACAACAACGAAAACCTCGTGAAGGTCGGCGACGTCGTCACCACCGGTCAGCAGATCGCCACGATCGGCAACCGTGGTGACTCGACCGGTCCGCACCTCCACTTCGAGGTAAAACTTCCCGACGGCACGAACACCGATCCCCTGGTGTGGCTCACCGAGCGCGGCATCGAGGTCAAGCGCAACGAGCCCACTCCCGCCGAGACCCCGGCACCCGAGTCAGACACCGCCCCGACCACCGCCCCGGTAGACCCTGCGGCACCGCCCGCCCCGGTCGTGCCGGACCCGGTGTCGCCCGACACGTTGGCCTGACGTTCCGCGACTTCGGCTCACCTGGTAGAGCTGAATCATGGACATTCTGAGTGGTCGGGTGATCCTGCGCCCGACCGACTACGACGCGACCGTGGCGTTCTATCGGGACGTCCTCCAGCTTGCGATCGCACGCGAATACCCGGGCGGGACGGTCTTTTTCGCCGGGCAGTCGCTCATCGAGATCGCCGGCCACGCCGGACCGGATTCGGCCTTCGGTGGCGCCTTGTGGCTCCAGGTCCGAAGCGCCGCCGACGCGTTTTCGGAGCTCAGCGCGCGTGGCGTGACCATCACCGCCAAGCCGAAACTGCAGCCCTGGGGACTCATCGAGATGTGGGTGACGGACCCGGACGGCGTGGCCATCGTCTTTGTCGAGGTGCCCGCCGACCATCCGCTTCGCCGCGACCTGCGAAAGCCCGGTGCTAACACATGACGACCGAACTCCCCCGCGAGACGGCCGCTGGATTCAAAAGTCTGAAGCCGACGCGGCCCACCCCACAATTCACGGAGTTCCTCGAGACGCTCCGCACCGTGCAGGATCTTGCGGTCGCCGTCAACGCGCCGGACGAGGTTCTCGCCGACGCGACGCTCCAGGCGCAGGCGCTCATCGACATGCTCGAATCGCACGCCGCCCCCGAGGGAACGAGCTTTGCCGGGCGCGCCGTCGCACCGGGGCGTGGCCACCTCATGCTTCCCGCGTGGCGGGTGGAGACGTGGAGCGCCGAAGGCGTTCGCGCGAAGGGAAGCTTCCGTCGCTACCACCTCGGCGGGAATGGGGCCGCACACGGCGGTGCCATCGCCCTGCTCTTCGACGAGATGTGCGGTATGGCGATATTCGCCGCGCGAAAGCCGGTCGCCCGAACGGCATACCTGCACGTCAACTACCGGAACCTGACGCCACTGGACGTCGAACTCACAGTCGAGACGCGCATCGATCGGACGGAAGGTCGAAAGCGCTTCGTCGTGTCCACATTGACCAGCCCGGCCGGTACAGTGCTCGCCGACGCCGAAGCGTTGATGATCGAACTGCCGAAGGAATAGCTCAGTCGCCTTCGACCGCATCGACGATGTGGCGTGCGATGTCGCGTAGCTGACCAACCTGTTCGGGACTCAAGCTGTCGAAGACCAGGCGCCGGACAGTCGACACATGGCTCGGCGCGGTTTCGACGAGTTTGGCCATCCCGGCCTCGGTCAGCGTGCCCAGGGTGAACCGTCCATCGGTCGGGTCTGCCATCCGCGTCAACCAGCCCCGCTTCTCGAGGCGTGCCGCGACCTGCGACAACCGCGGCAACTGACCTTCGGTGAACTTCGCGAGGTCGCTCATGCGGAGCGTCCAGTCGGGTGCCTGAGACAGGCCCGCGAGAACTTGGTACTCGAAGTGCGAGAGCCCGGCATCGCGCTGCAATTGCCGGTCGAGCGCGGCGGGGAGCTTGATGAACAGTGACGCCAACGCCAGCCACGCGAGCATTTCCTCGTCGTCCAGCCAGCGCGTCTCGGTCACGATCGCCAATCCTAGGTCGGACGTCGATTCACCAATGGGTTCCCGGAACCATCCGCGCCGCGCGCCGAAGTAGCCGTCCGGCGCTTCGCTGAATCCCCGGGCGCTCCGGACCCGCCGTCGATTCGGCCGCGTCCACCGGCGGTACCGGCAATTCGCCCTTCGACGCGGCGCTGTCCGGGTAGGCCCGGTGGTACCGATGCAGTGCGCGATCCTTGAGGCTCGGTGCGAACAACGCGGCGTATTCGAAGATGGTGCCCATCGGGACGTCGATGCGCTTGGGCCGCTCGACGAGCGCACGGACGATCGTCGCTGCCGCCCACTCCGGCGACTTGCCTTTCACCGCTGCGTACGCGCCCGCGCTCGGCGTGATCATCGGGGTCTCGACGAGCGGCATGTGGATCGTCGTGAACGTGATGCCGTCGGACAGCGTTTCGGTGGCCGCGACATCGGTGAACTTGTCAAGCGCGGCTTTACTTGCGAGATACGCCGCAAACCGGGGCGAACTGACTTGGACACCTTCACTGCTCACGTTGACGATGTGCCCGAACTTGCGCTCGCGCAGGTGCGGCAGCAACCCCAGGATCATCCGTACGGCGCCGAAGTAGTTCACGGCCATCGTGCGTTCGAAGTCGTGCAAGCGGTCCACTGACCGGTACAGCGACCGCCGAATCGAGCGGCCGGCGTTGTTCACGAGCATGTCGACGTGGTCGTGATCGGCGAAGATCGCGGCCAGTGCAGCATCGACCGATTCCGACTCGGTGACATCGCACGGGTAACTCGACGCCTTGCCGCCCGCCGCCCGAATGTCGTCGACGACTTTGTTCAACTCGTCGACCCGACGGGCGAGGAGCAAGACCTCGGCACCGGCGTCAGCGACGGCTTTCGCACTTGCCCGACCGATTCCAGAGGAAGCGCCCGTGATGATGACGGTCCGGCCCGCAAGCGGTTTGTGGCCACCCATAGCCCGAACTTAACGGACTCCTCAGTTCGCGGTCCAGAGTCAGGACGGTTCCCACGGACCTTCGACGAACACCGCCTCGCCCTCGCCGGGCCACGGCGGCATGGTGATGGCGACGGCGGCCAGTGGCTCGGGTCCGAAGGAACGGAACTGAAAGTCCGTCCCCAGCGGGATCGTGAGGCATACGCCGGGCCGGACCTCGAGTACCTCCGTCTCAGCCCCGACTGACCGCCACATCTCCCCTGCTCCGGTCGTGAAGTACCAGATCTCCTCGACGGTTCGGTGGGTGACAGCGCGGGACGTACGACCCGGCGCGAGTGAGAAGTGCGCCATGCCACCACCGGAAAGTCCGAGCAGAATTCGCACATCCGACCCGTCGGGCGCAGTGACATGTGGCTCGTCCGGCAACTGCATGGATTCGAATGTCACGGTTCCCCCTGCGGCGCATAGTTGGAACAAACATACCGAGCGGTCCGGATGGAGGCGGCATGGAACTCTCCGACGAAGACCGCCTGGCGCAACTCGGGTACCACCAGGACCTCAACCGCTCCTGGTCGGCATTCTCCAATTTCGCGATCAGCTTCTCGGTCGTCTCGATTCTCACCGGAGGCCTGGCGAGCTACGGGATCGGTCTCGCCAACGGTGGCCCGATCACGATGTCGTGGGGCTGGCCGCTCGTCTCGATCATGGTGCTGTTCGTCGGGCTCGCGATGGCCGAGCTCGCGTCCGCCTACCCCACCGCCGGTGGGTTGTATTGGTGGGCAAGTGAACTGGGTGGTCCCGTCTGGGGCTGGTTCACCGGTTGGTTCAACCTCATCGGGCAGATCGCCGTCACCGCGGCGATCGACTACGGCGCCGCGATCTTCGTGACCGCGGTGCTCGACGCCATCGGCCTTGGCTTCGGTACGTCCCGCGACGTCATCTTCGTCGTGTTTGCGCTCGTGCTCGCCGCCCACGCCGTGCTGAACATTCTTCGACCGCATCTCGCGGCGACGATCAACAACGTCTCAGCCTGGTGGCACGTCATCGGTGTGCTGATCTTCGTCGGCGTCTTGACCTTCTTCGCCACGAAGCATCAATCGCTGTCGTTCGTCTTCACCCAGACCGTCGACAACAGCGGCGTCGGCTTCGGTGGCGTGGCGTTCAGCTTCCTTCTCGGGCTCTTGCACGCCCAGTACACGTTCACCGGATACGACGCGTCCGCCCACCTTTCCGAGGAAACCAAGGGCGCCGCACGCGCGGCGGCATGGGGCGTTGTCCACACGATCATCGTGTCCGCGATCGCCGGATACGTGCTGATCCTCGCGGTCACGTTCGCCATTCCGGACCTCACCGCGGCACTGGATCCGGCCCAGAACAGCGGCTACCCGGTCATCTACATTCTCGAGAACTCGCTTGATGCACGGCTGGCGGCCGGCCTGCTCATCATCGCCGCCGTCGCCCAACTCTTCTGCGGGTTCGCGTCCGTCACCGCGGCTTCACGCATGCTCTATGCCTTCGCGCGCGATGGAGCCGTCCCCGGGTCGCGCCTGTGGTCGACGTTGAGCGCCCGTCGTGTCCCGGTTGCGGCCGTGTGGTTCATCTGTGGTTTCGCGTTTCTGCTGCTCGTTCCGTCGATGCTCGTCCCGGCGGCCAACGCGCCCACGGCCTACTACGCCGCCACTTCGGTCGCGGTCATCGGGCTGTACATCGCCTACGGAATTCCGATCGCTCTGCGGCTGCGTCGCGGGTCCGGATTCGCGAGTGGCCCATGGACGCTCGGACGCCACTACCGAGTCGTCGATACCGTCGCCCTAGCGTGGATCGCCATCATCAGCGTTCTCTTCGTGCTCCCGACCGACGACCGCGGCTACCCCTGGCACGAGGACTTCACCTGGGACCTCGTCAACTACGCGCCGATCACCCTTGCCGGCACCGTCGGCGCGATCGGCCTGTGGTGGGTGATTTCGGCCCGGCAGTGGTTCACCGGACCTCGACGGCTGGTCGAGGCGGAGTGATTACTGCTCGATCGCTGGCGGTCCGTCATCATCCGTGCGGTGGGTCAGAACGCCGACCGCGGTCGGAATGAGTAGCGCACATCCCCACGGAACGGCGACCCAGAACGGCCAGAAATAGTCGGCTCCGGTCGCGAGCCAGATGAACAGGCACATGATGTTCACCGCGGCCCACGGCATCCACATGATGATGACCCACTTCGGAACCTGAAGTGGTTGTTTCGCAACAGTTTTCGGAGCTTCGACGCGCGCCGGCAGGTCTGCCAGAATCGGCGCGAGCTCGCCGTAGGTCTTCGCCGAATAGAGCTGGCGAAGTCTCTCGTCGTATTCGAGAAGACTCAGTCGGCCTTCATCCACGGCCAATCGAAGTCGTTCGGCAATGCGCTCGCGATCGGCGTCGGCGGCGCGAACATGATCGTCGGTCACGTTGCCAGGATATTGCAGGTGCGGATTGCCGGCATTAGTTCAGTTCAGCTCGGCGCGGCGGGTCATCTCCCCGAGGCACGCACGCTGTCGCGCGGCCATATGGCGCGACGCCCTCTGCAATCCCTCGATGCGCAACTGCTGCGCGAGCTCGCCGAACGCGAAGAACTCGCCCCTCAGCTCGTTGTTGCTGAGAATATTCACCGGCCTCATGTCGACCTCGCCTAGCTACGACAACTGGAGGGTCGTTTTCCCGGATCGGCGACAGGCCAAACTCGAGGTGCGAAACTCTCAGGGTGTTCTCACATAACGCGGTCATCGACGACGTGCTCGGTCGCTATGCGTCCGATCTCGGGGCCCAGTACGACGCGTACCGCAACCATGTCCTCCGGGCCGCGAATTACCACGTGCTGTTGACCGGAAAGCCACTCGATACGGACGTCGCACTCGCCTGGGCAGTGCACGATCTCGGCGTGTGGACGGCCGGGACAGTCGACTACATCGCACCGTCGGCCGCGCTCGCCCGCGAGCTGGCCCCACAGTTCGGAATCGCGGATGCGAGCCGAGCCATTGCGCTCGTCGAGGGCCATCACGCGCTGTTGCCGTTCGCAGACCCCGAGCTCGAGGCTTTTCGCAAAGCCGACCTCACCGACTTCAGTCGCGGTCTGGTCCGCAACGGACTGAGCCGGGATCAGATCGCCACCGTGTCCGCGGAGTTCCCCAACGCGGGTTTCCACCGCTACCTGGCCCGGGAACTCACGAAATATGCGGTGAGCCATCCGCTTCGGCCGTTTCCCATGGTGCGGTTGCGCTGAGATGGCAAGCACGGTGTCGCCGGTGTCGGTTTACTAGGTGTTGTGACCGCGCCTGCGTCGAACGACACCCCGTCCGAAAGCCTCCTGACTGTCATCCTCGCGTTCGCGGCGAACCTCCTCATCGCAGTGGCCAAGACGGTGGCCGCGATCATCACCGCCTCTGCATCGATGCTCGCCGAAGCAGCGCACTCGTGGGCCGATGCGGGCAACGAAGTCCTGCTCCTCATCGCCAACCGGCGCAGTCTGCGCAAGCCGGATGCCGCCCATCCGGTGGGGTATGGACGGGAGGCCTACATCTGGTCGATGTTCGCCGCGTTCGGATTGTTCGCCCTCGGAGCCGGGGTCTCGATCACCCACGGCGTGCAGGAGCTCCTCTCGCCTGAGCCGTCGTCCGAGTTCGCCGTGGCCTACATTGTGCTGGCCATTTCGTTTGTCCTGGAAAGCATTTCGTTCACTCAGGCGATCCGGCAACTACGCGGCGAGGCACGCAAGGCCGATCGCACGGTCCTCGAACACGCAATGCGCACCTCCGACCCGACAACCCGCGCGGTGTTCGCCGAAGATGCCGCTGCCCTCGTCGGTCTCGCCATCGCCTTCGTCGGAATTCTCCTGCACCAACTGACCGGGTCGCCGATCCCCGACGCGCTCGGTTCGATCGCCGTGGGGCTGCTCCTCGGCGTGATCGCCGTCGTGTTGATCGACCGCAACCGCAGATTTCTGCTCGGCGAAGAGGCCTCGTCGCAGCTACGCGGCGCCGCCCTCACGACGCTCCTCGGCATGGATCAAATCGACCGGGTCACCTATCTGCGGATGGAGTTCGTGGGCCCGCGACAGACCATTCTCATCGCGAGCGTCGACCTCGCCGGCGACTTCGTCGAGTCGCACGTCGCGGTCACGCTTCGCTTTCTGGAAAGGGCGATCGAAGACGGAAACCCGCGGGTCGTCAAGGCGATCCTCGGGCTGTCGGCGCCCGACGAGCCGAGCCTCGCGCACCGTTAAGCCGGCAGCACCCTCGTCAAGGCCTTGTTCGTGAGGTGCCCGGCAACCAGCCCGATCACGATCCCCACCGTGTCCGCGACCGCGTCTCGCCAGTCCGCGTGACGTTGGATCGGAAGCAGCCCCTGCAGGATCTCACTCCCGACCGCGTAGGCGAGAAGTGCCCCCACGAGCCAGTCACGCCGAAACTGTGCGAGAACGCCGTTCCCGGCAAGCCCAGCGAAGGTGATGATGTGCACCAGCTTGTCCGGCAGGTGCGCCGGTCCCGGGGGCATCGGCACGAACAGCACCATGATCGACAGCGCCACCACGGCCGGGAACACGAAGCGCATGATGGTCCGGACGATGGGCACGCCAGAAATGGTGTCATCCTCGATGGGAGAATGTGGTGAGCAGCCGGAATGTCGACACGAATGTTTGCGGCAGAAACCCGTGGAGGAACGCAATGCCTGACGAACTCGGACCCGATCCGGTCCTGATGTACGACGGCGACTGCGCGATGTGCACGGGCAGCGTCAGACTCGTTCTCCGTCTCGACCGACCCGGCCAGTTCCGTTTCCTGTCAATCGGTTCCGACACCGGCCAGCACCTGTACCGGGAACTCGGTCTCGATCCGCAGACTCCCGACACCGTCGTTCTGCTGGCTCGCGGAAACGCCTACGTGAAGTCCGATGCCATTCTGCGGACTGCGATTCTCCTGGGTCTGCCGTGGTCGGTGCTGGGGATCGGGTTGCTCCTTCCGGAACGTCTGCGCGACTTCGTTTATGACTTCATCGCCCGGAACCGGAAGCGCTTCCAGCGGGCGCCGCGCTGCCACATCCCCTCTCCGAAGGAACGCGCGCGCTTTCTCGCCTGACCGAGCAGCCCGTCTTAGCCATATGATCCGATCGTGGAGCGACCTGCGATCCTGCTGACGTCCGAAGAGCACGCCGACTTTCTCGTCGAAGAATTCGGGCGGTACGCGCGCGACTACGAGCTCATTCCCGCCCGTTCGGCCGAACAGGCGCTCAAAGAGGCCGAGCGCGTTGTCGAAAGCGGCCGGCTGGTCGCGTTGTTCGTCAGCGACTCCGAATTGCCGGACGCCCCCGTGCTGCACGCGTTCGCGCAATGGCGTGCGGCGGTCCCCACTGCGCGCCGTGCGATCGTCACGCCGATGGAACGGTTCCTTCGCGATTCACAGCCCCTGCGAATGGGAATGGCGAAGGGCAAATACGACGCGTACCTACTGATGCCCCGCGGACCGCGCGATGAGGAGTTCCACCACGCGATCACCGACATGCTGTCGGACTGGGGCTCGACGGTCCCCGACCCCGAGGCGGTGACCGCCAAAATCATCACCCCGGTCAATTCGACTCTCGTGATGGAGATTCGCGACTTCTTCGACCGGATGGGCATGCCCTATCGCGTTTACTCGCCGGACAGCGAAGTCGGCCGCATGATTCGCGATCTGGCTCCGGAGAACAGCGGCTATCCGCTCGTGTGGGCCATGAACAAGAGCGTCGCCGTACCCCGATCGGTGAGCGATATCGCCCGGCGGCTGTATGGCTCGCCGGATCACGTCAACGTGCCGGACGTCGTCGACCTCGCCGTCGTCGGAGCAGGCCCCGCGGGACTTGCGGCCGCCGTCTACGGCGCCTCCGAGGGGCTGTCGACGGTCGTGCTCGAATCCGGCGCGATCGGCGGCCAGGCCGGCACCAGTTCGATGATCCGGAACTACCTCGGCTTCCCGCGGGGAATCTCGGGCATGCGCTTGTCGCAGCGTGCCCGCAGCCAGGCGATCCGGTTCGGGGCACAGTTCTTCACCGGATGGCCGGTCACCGCGATCGAGCCGGGTGAGCCGCACGAACTCGTCACCGACGGCGGTCGAATTCGCGCACGGTCGGTGGTTGTCGCGACGGGCGTTTCATACCGAAAGCTCGGCGTCGAACGCCTCGAGGAACTCGTCGGCCGGGGTGTCTACTACGGCGCCGCCCTCACGGCCTCGCGCGAGATGGACGGCCGCGATGTCGTGGTCGTGGGTGGGGGCAACTCCGCTGGTCAGGCCGCGGTACACCTGGCTCGCTTCGCGCGATCGGTACGCCTGATCGTTCGACGCCCGAGCCTCGACGAGACGATGTCCGCATACCTGATCGGCGAGATCAAACACACCCCCCGCATCACCGTGCAGACGTGCACGGAGGTCACGGACGGGGACGGCGACGACTCCCTGGAATGGATCGGTCTCACCGATACCCGCACCGGCGATACCACGCGCATCGCCGTGGGCGGGCTGTTCCTCCTCCTCGGCGCCGAACCGCACTGCGACTGGCTGTCGGGCTCCATCGCCACGGACGACCGCGGATTCGTGCTCACCGGTCGGGACGTTCCGCAGGAAGCCTGGATCGACGGCCTTCCGCCGGAGGACCTGGCGACCACGGTGCCCGGCGTCTTCGCCATCGGCGATATCCGCGGTGGCTCGATGAAGCGGGTGGCGTCGGCGAGTGGCGAAGGCGCGTCGGTCGTGCCGCTCGTACACACATGGCTCGCCGAAATGGCGCGTCAGACCTCGTAATGGTTGGCGTCACTTCATAGCGCGCTAGACGATAGTGTGCGTCGCACGCCATCGTTTGACTCGTGACAGAAGAGATTCTCGCGGGACACCTGCAAGAGCTGCGAAGGGGCACCGTCGTCGTGGCGTGCCTGTCGTTGCTGCAGTCCCCGCAGTACGGATACTCGCTGCTCGAGACGCTGAACAAAGCGGGCGTCGAGGTCGATACGAACACCCTCTATCCCCTCCTTCGCCGCCTCGAGAAGCAAGGGTTGCTCCGCAGCGAGTGGAACACCGAGGACGTTCGTCCGCGCAAGTTCTACACGGTCAGCGACGACGGCAATCAACTGCTGGACGTCCTTCTCGCCGAATGGCGAACCCTCGACAACACCCTGAAATCCATTGCGCAAGGAGACCAGCGATGACCAGTTCCACTGCCCATACGCTCTCTGAGCGCTACATCGCCGAAGTCGCTCGTCGACTGCCCGAGGCGCAGCGTGCCGACATCGCCGCAGAGCTTCGAGGAACGATCGCCGACACCGTCGAGGGTCGAATCGGCGATGGCGGCATCACCCCGGAGAACGCCGAGCGTGAAGTTCTGAAAGATCTCGGCGACCCCAGAGTGCTCGCGATGAAGTACCGGGACAAGCCCGCGCACCTCATCGGGCCGGAGTACTTCCCGTCCTACGTCGCCTTGCTGCGCACCCTCGTTCCGCTCGTGCCGGTCATCGTCGGCATCGTGGCGACGGTGTCGGCGCTCATCGCCGACAGTTCAGTCTCGGCGGCGGTCGGGCAAGGCGTCGGAGCCGCGGCCCAGGTTGTGTTCCACATCTTCTTCTGGGTCACGTTGGTCTTCGCGCTGATCGAACGCAAGGAAGGCCGGGCCCCCAAGGGACTTGTCGATGATTGGACGCCGGACAAGCTCCCCGACCACGTCAAGGCCACCCGGGTCGGCCTCGGCGAATTCATCTGGAGCCTCATCGGCATCGCGATGATCGCGGTGTTCCTGGTGTGGCAGAAGGACCATTCGTACCTGCTCAATGCGGATGGCAAGAGCGTCGCGCTCTTCCACCCCGATCTCTGGCACGGCTGGATCATCGCGATCTACCTGACGCTTGCCGCGTTCGTCGTGGTCGAGATCGCGAAGTTCCGCACCGGACACTGGACGTACTCGCTGGCTTGGGCGAACGGTATCGCCAACGCCGCCTTCGTCGCGGTTGTCGCCGGTCTGACCATCAGCCACCGGCTCGTCAACCCAGCCTTCATCTCCACGATCAAAACCGAAATCAACCAGCCAGACGTCACCAACCTCGTGACATGGCTCGCGGCGAACTGCTGGGTGCTGATCGGAATCATCGTGGTGATCAACTGATCGCAGGCCTTCCTGAAGGCGCGCGAGGCAGAAATCAGCCTCGGCTGATCGCTGCACACACTCGGTCGGTGAACTCCGACGTCGACGCGGCTGCCCCGAGGTCCGGCGTGCGAACGCCGGACTCGAGGGTGACCGCGGTCGCCTCTTCGATCGACGTGGCACACTCCGCGAGGACCGCGTCCTCCAAGCGAATGCTCAACCAGCGCAACAACATCGCAGACGACAGGATCGTGGCGACCGGGTTCGCGAGGTTCTGACCGGCGATCGTCGGCGCGGCGCCGTGGACAGCCTGGGCCATCGCCTTCGTCGTCGAGCAGTTCAACGATGCCGAGAGCCCGATCGATCCGGCCAACTCCCCCGCGAGATCGGAGAGGATGTCGCCGAACAAGTTCTCGGTGACGATGACATCGAAATCGTCGGGGCGGCGCACGAGCAAGGCAGCCATCGCGTCGACGTGCTCGTCGACCAACTCGACGTCGGGAAATGCCTCACCGACTTCGCGGCACACATCGCGGAAAAGCCCGGTCGTCAGTGGCAGGACGTTCGCTTTGTGCACCACCGTCACCTGCCGTCGGCGGCTTTGTGCGAGTTCGAAGGCGATCTGAGCGATCCGTTCGCACGCTGCCCGAGTCACTACGCCGACCTGCATCGCAACGTCGGCGGTCGGCATGAACTCCCCCGACCCCACGAACATATTGCGGTCGCTGTAGAAACCCTCGGTGTTCTCGCGGACGATGACCAGATCCATTGAGCGTCCGATCGACGGCACACCAGCGAACGTGCGCGCCGGGCGAATATTCGCGAAGAGCCCGTACCGCTTGCGAATGAATCCGCCGGGCGGCGGCCCTACCCGATGCTCGGCAGGGTACGAGACGTTGTCGTGCGGGCCGAGAATCCAGGCGTCAAGCCCGTCGAGTCCGTTGATGGTCTCTTCCGGCATCGGCGAACCGAGGGCATCGATGGCGGCGTGGCCCAGCAGCAGCGGAACCCAGTCGACGGCCCGCCGGTGGTTCGCCAGCGCGGTGTCGACGACCTGACGGGCGGCCGCGACGACTTCCGGTCCAATTCCATCGCCCTCGATCAGACCGATTCGCATGGGTCCATCAGATCATCTTCAGTGGCTAACCTGGTGAGCATGACGCGAACCGCGGAGCTGCCTGAGCAGATCAGCGAGATCAGCGCGCTGCTGGCCGGCGCCACGACCGTCGCGCTCACCGGAGCTGGCATGTCGACCGATTCGGGCATCCCCGACTATCGCGGTCCGGATTCTCCGCCGCGCAATCCCATGACGTACCAGCAGTTTGTCGGCGACGCCGACTTCCGCCGCCGCTACTGGGCTCGGAACCATGTCGGCTGGCGGATCGTCGATGGTGCACAACCGAACGGCGGCCACCGCGCCCTTGCCACTCTCGAACGCGCTGGGGCACTCAACGGCGTGATCACCCAGAACATCGATCTCCTGCACACGAAGGCAGGGTCCCGCCGAGTGGTCGACCTGCACGGCACGTACGCCCAGGTCGTCTGTCTGCGATGCCGGCATCGGCAGTCACGGTATGCCCTGGCCGAGACGCTGGAGCAACTCAACCCAGATTTCACGGCCGCGAGCCTGACCGGTCTGGAGGTGGCACCGGATGCCGATGCCGTCATCGATCGCACCGAACATTTCCGGATGATCGATTGCCCACTGTGCGAGGGAATGCTCAAACCCGACATCGTCTACTTCGGGGAGAACGTGCCGCGCGAACGGGTGGACGCCGCCTTCGCGATGCTCGACGATGCGGACGCCCTGCTCGTCGCCGGGTCGTCGTTGACGGTGATGTCGGGTTTCCGGTTCGTACGGCATGCCGCCAAGCACGGCAAGCCGGTTGTCATCATCAACCGGGGTGACACGCGCGGCGACGATCTCGCCACGCGCAAACTTCACGCCGGCTGCTCGGAAGTCCTGAATCAGCTGGTTATCGAACTCACGAGGAACTGAAATGGCACTGGACAAGCTGAAGTTTCGTCTCGTCCACACCGCGCAGCGAACGGTCATCAATCCGCTCGTCCGCAAGAGCGGCGGCGTTCCGATGATCGAGACGATCGGCCGCAAGAGCGGCCTGCCCCGCCAGACCCCCATCGGGGGCAAACGCCGAGGCGGCAGCTTCTGGATGGTCTCCGAACACGGCTACCAGTCCGACTACGTGCGCAACATCGAGGCCAACCCCGCGGTTCGGGTCCGGATCCGCGGGGTGTGGCACGCGGGAACCGCCGTCCTGCTCCCGGACGACGACACCGACGCGCGCCTGGCCGACCTTGGTGGCATCAACAGCGTCGGGGTGCGGCTCGCGGGAACCGAACGCCTGACGATCCGGATCGACTTCGACTGATCAGGCGATGATGACGGCCGTGCCATAGGCGCAGACCTCGACGCCGGTGCCGGCGTACTCGGTCGTCTCGAAGCGAAAGGCGACCACGGCGTTTCCGCCCGCGCGGGTTGCCTCTTCCGCAAGGCGCTGCAGAGCCTCGCCGCGCGCCTCCTGCAGGAGCTGGGTGATGCCCCGAAGCTCACCGCCGGCAAGCGACTTGAATCCGGCCGCGATGTTGGAACCGATGTGACGGGACCGGACCGTCAGTCCGAAGACCTCGCCGATCGTGCGTGTGACGGTTGCCCCGGGGATGTCATTGCTGGTCACGATGATCATGGGTCAACCGTAGGGCGAACATGCTCGTCGACGGATGAAATCAGGTCGACATGTACCCGTCGATTTCGAGGCCACCGGGGATGTCGGTCCGCTGCAATGACGGATCGAACGGGGGTGGGGTCAACGCACTGTGCGGGTCGATGTTCGACGTCCGCGGCGCCCCCACCTGGAGAGCGTCGGTCACAGTCTTCGCCATCGCTCCGCCGCGCTTGCGCATTTCTTCGTCACCGGTGATGCGGCCGATGACCGCATCCGCCAGACCAATCGCGCCATCGGCCGTGAGGCGCACCAGCGAATCTCCGGGGAGACGGTTGAGGACCTTCCGGCGAACGAAATCCGCGGGAGTCCGCACGACCCGGTAATTAACGCGAATAAGAGCGGTGACGAAGGACAACTGCGCCGCCTTACGTTGATCCGGTTATGCAGACTTACGGGATATCACGTCGTGGACGGCTCGCGATCCAAGATCGGCGAGATCGAAACCGTGCGGATAGCTGCGTACGCGTCGCCGGTCGCGAAGGTACTTAGGGCGTTTGCGCGCCGGGAGCATTGCGACGAACTTGCCGCGCAGCACGAGCGACTGACGCGCGAGCCACCTCGATGACGCACTCGGTACCTCGTAGCCGAACGCGTCCAGGAGCGGCCGATCCATGAGACATCGCGAAAAGTGCTTCATCATGCGGTTCGGGATCAGCGGATAGAACGACGCCAGCAGGTCGAGCGTCGCGTCCGCCACTTGTCGTCCACCTTGGTCGAAGCCAAAGTTCTCCACTTCGTAGTCGTCCATGAACTCCGCGAACTCGGCGTATGTCTGCGGAATCTCCTTGATGCCCATCCGCCGGCCGAGTTCCTGGTAGTAGCGAACACCGGCCCGGACTTCGCCGTCGGTCAGCCTCCGCCAGCCGTATGCCTCGATCCAGCGAATCGGGACGACAACGAACGTCGACAGGACGTACCGCATGTCGTCGTTCGAAATCTTGTACAGGTGATGCATCTGATTGATCCGGCGGACGGCCGCGCGGCCGTCGAAACTGTCGAGCCCCTTCTCCCCAGGGATTTCGAGGAGAAGTCCGGTGTCGTCGTGCCGCTTCTGGGTCGCGGTTTCGAATTCGCCGGTCTCGTGCAGGAGTCGGCCGATGCTCGGCACGGCATATGTCCGGAACAGTGCGAGTCCGAGGGCCTGCATCCCGTCCCACGGAAAGTCGTACAGCCCGACGTTCCGGTTTATCTGTTCATAGTCGGTATCGGGGTCGAGCCCCGCGTTTCGATCTTTACGGGCCACGTGCACTCCCAGATCGTCGATGATCGGTCATTCCCAGAGTAGGACGCCAGACGACCTACTCTGAGAATTCGGGGAAGGAGAATTCGGTGAGTTTGCTCGATTCCGCAATTCCGATCGTCGCGGCGCCCATGGCCGGCGGCCCCACCACGGTCGCGCTGTCGATCGCGGTGCACGGATCAGGTGGATTCCCTTTTCTCGCAGCGGGATACAAATCTGTCGAGGCGCTCGCCGAGGAAATCCGTCAGGTGCGCTCGGTCGGCGGTTTCGGGGTCAACCTCTTCGTCCCCAGCGCCACCACGATTACCGCTGAGGAGTACCGCAGGTATCGCGCCGAACTGCAGGCGGAAGCGGACGCGCTCGGCGCCGAACTCCCGCTGATTCCCCGGTCCGACGACGATGACTGGGACGCCAAAATCGACCTGCTCGTTGCCAGCCCCGTGCCCGCGGTGTCCTTCACGTTCGGATTGCCGTCTCACGCCGACCTCGCGCGCCTGAAAAAGGCGGGCACGACGGTCTTTGCGTCGGTGACTACGCCCGACGAGGCCCGGGCCGCGTACGACCTCGGCGCGGACGCGTTGGTCGTGCAAGGTGCCTCTGCCGGTGGTCACAGCGCGACGTTCGATCCACAGCGAACCATCGAGGAGACGTCGACTGCCGAACTCGTGCGCGCGGTCCGATCGGTCACCCCGCTTCCGATCGTGGCCGCGGGTGGTGTCGACGGCCCCTCGGCCGTGCGCGCACTGCTGGAATCCGGCGCGGAGGCCGTTGCGGTCGGCACGCTCCTGCTCAGAACTGACGAAGCCGGCACCTCGCGCACCCACCGCGACGCACTCGCCGACCCGGCATTCTCCGAGACCGTGCTGACGCACGCCTTCACGGGTCGGACGGCGCGCGGACTGCGCAATGGTTTCATCGATCGCCACGAAGCCTTGGCGCCGTTCGGGTACCCGGAGATCCACCACCTCACCCGGCCGCTGCGACAGGCCGCGAGCCAGGCCGGTGACCCGGGTCGCCTTCATCTGTGGGCCGGAACGGGCTACACCTCGGCACCGGACGGTCCCGCGACGGGCGTGATCCGGTGGCTCACCGATGCGGTTTGAGCGCGGAAATTGTTAGAGCGCACCAAAATCGGGAAAACAATCAAGAACCGATCGAACCGCTCAGCACAAAGGTGTGACTTACTGATGAAACGCGTACTCGCCGCCACCTTCGCGGCTTCCGCCGTCCTGCTCAGCCTCTCCGGCTGCGCCAAGGTCGAGGTACTCAATAAGGGCGGCGACACACCGTGCAACGAATACATCGCACAAGCCAAGGATGAGCAGCGCGTCACGGTGACCAAGTTCCTCAAAGAGCAGAACAAGGATCAGGATCCGACCCAGCAGCAAGTCGATTCCGGCATCACCGCCATCGACCTCCTGTGCCGCGTTCAGCAGAACGCGAAGACGCCGATCAAGAATGCGGACCTGACCGGCATCTTCGTGCCGAAGTCGTCAGAGTGACGTCCGCGCTCGTTCACTGCGTTTGAAAGTGTGCCCGTACGTACTCGCGCATGCTCGCGGCCGGGAGCGGTACCGAGTAGTAGTTGCCCTGCACGAGGTCGCACCCGTAACCGCGTAGTTCGGCCTCCCCTTCGGCGGTTTCCACACCCTCGGCGACCACCCGGACATTCAACGTGTGCGCGAGCGACGTGATCGCCGACACGATCGCGGCCGTGCGCGCGTCCGACGCGAGTTCCTGAATGAACGAACGATCGAGTTTGAGCTCGTCGATGGTGAGTTCGCGCAGATACTCGAGGATCGAATGCCCGGATCCGAAGTCGTCGAGGCTGATCCGAACGCCCGCCGACCGAAGGTCGTCCAAGATGTGGCGGGTGCGGCTGTAGTCGCCGACGAAGTTGTCCTCGGTGATCTCGACGACGAGCGCCGACGGCGGGAGTCCAGCGTCATGGACGGCGTTCAACACCGAATCGACGAGATTGTCTTGCTCCAGAATCGACGGCGAGACATTCACCGAAACCGACATGTCGTGCGCGACCTCGCGCCACTGCCGCACTTCCTGCAGGGCGCACGCGAGCACCGAGTGGGTCAAGTCCTTCATCAACCCATTCCGGATCGCCAGCGGCAGGAGAAGCCCGGGGCCCAGCAGTCCGTGATCCGGGTGATGCCAGCGCAGGAGCGCCTCTGCCCCGTCGATCGACCCATTGGCGACGTTGTGGATCGGCATGTAGTGGACATCAAGCGTCTGTTCGTCGATCGCGGTTCGGAACTCGGCAAGGAGTTGGAGTCCTGACCGGCCCGAACTGATGGTCTCCTCGCGGGGCGTGTCGATCGAATAGAACGCCGGCCCGGACCCGCTTCGCTTGGACTGATACATCGCAAGATCTGCGTGCCGCAGCAGTGCCGTCGTCGTCGTCCCGTGGTCCGGGCACATCGCAATCCCGATGCTCACCCCAACGCGCACGTCCAAGCCGGCGAGGTCGAATCGCCTCGTCAGGCCAGTGAACAGTGAATTGGCGAGGGCCTCGGCTTCCGGACGCCGAGAAACCGGGACCGAGATGACGAATTCGTCGCCGCCGAATCGGGCGATGAGGCTTCCCGCGGGCATCGCGTCGACGATTCGGCGCGCGGACGCCCGCAGGAGGTCGTCGCCCGAGTGGTGACCGAGGTTGTCGTTGATGTCCTTGAAGCGGTCGAAATCGAGGACGAAAATCGCGTGCGGAGTCGGGCGCGGACGCACCAACCCCCGATGCGCGCGGAAGAAGCCACGACGATTGAGCAGACTGGTGAGGTCGTCGGTATGGGCGAGCCGCGACAGGTCCGCGCTCCGCCGCGTTTCCGAATACGCCAAACTCAGCCGCGCGCCGGCCGCGGCGACTGCGGCCAGCGCCAACCAGCGTGGGATCTGCGACGCGCCCGAAGCGTCGTGCAGAAGCAGCACGACCACCGCGGCGACCGTGGCGATGACCGGAAAAACCGTTGGCAACCACCGCGGGACGTATGGCACTTTCTTCCGGCGCCAGCCCGGCCCGAGTGCTGCGACGGTCGCGGCCGTGACGTAGAGACCGTCCCCGAAACCGCCGGCAAAGTAGTCCGCGCCCGCCACCTCGACCTCGAACAGCAGATCGGCCGCGATCAACACCGTCAGCGCGGCGAAGAGGACCCAGACCCCGGGCGGGGGCCGCCAGCGGAAGACCGTGACGAAGCCGAGGATCGTGACCATGAACGCCAGGTCGAGAATCGGATACCCAATGTTCACGAGGTTGTAGACGAAACCGCCGGGCGAAACCTTGAGGTATGGGCTCATGGCCGCTGAACCCGCGGCAGCGGCGCCAAAGCACACGACCGCTGCGTCCGCGATGACCGTGTTCTTCAGCCCGCGGACACGACCATGGATCAACATCCCCAGCGCGAACAAGATCAGGATGTAGTAGGTGATCCACAAAATGTCGGCCGGGGATGCCTGGCCGGCATCAGCTTGGCCGACAAGCCAGAACCACAGCGTTTGGGCGATCGCATCGCAGTACAGGGCCGCGTTGATCAGGTACCAGAACGCCCGCTGCTTGCTCTGCGTCCGAACCCGCAGGGTGCAGATGATCGCGGCGGAGAAGAACGCCGAACTCTGCCAGACACCGTCGAGCCACACCGAGTAACCGGCGTTCGATCGCACGCCAGGAATCACCGTGATGAGGAAACTGAGGATCACGGTGAGCAGGAAGCCCTGCGAAAGGGCACGGATCGTCAGCCTCGGGTGACGCCACAATCCATCTGCGCGAGGCAGATTGGAGTTGAGCGCGGCGCTTTCGGACGGCACCGGCTCATCGTAAGTTGCGCACAGCCGTTCACAGGCGATCTAGATCGATTAGACGCAGAGCGCCGGACACGATCTTGAAATCGAATAACCCAAATACTTGAATCGATCAAGAAAAGGGTGCAGACTCGGAACCGTGCTCGCCCCGAGTGACTTCGAACACATGCTCCGTACCGTCGACCTGCGGGTGACCGCACCCCGGGTCGCGGTGCTGAGCACTGTTCACGCGAACCCCCACTCGGACACGGACTCCATCATCGGACGTGTCCGGGACAGCATCGGTGCAGTGTCGCACCAGGCGGTTTACGACGTCCTCAAGGCGCTCACCGACGCAGGACTGCTGCGCCGGATTCAGCCTCGGGGGCTCGTGGCTCGATATGAGACGCGTGTCGCCGACAACCACCATCACGTCGTATGCCGACAATGTGGAGCGGTTGAAGACGTGGATTGCGCCACCGGTGTCGCACCCTGTTTGGCCCCGTCCGAGTCCCACGGTTTCGCCATCGATGAAGCCGAAGTCATCTACTGGGGGCTTTGTCCCCAGTGCGTTTCTTCTCAGTAGTAACCCTGAAGATCCCGGAAGGAAATATTGTGTCTGACAGCCCAGACGCCAAAGTCGGCGACATGAACGAGAGCAGCCGCGAATGCCCGTTCTCGCCGAAGCAACCTGTCGTCGGAGGCGGCAACCGTGACTGGTGGCCGAATCAGGTCAACCTCAAGATGCTGCGGAAGCACGTCTCGGCCTCGAACCCGATCCCGGACTTCGACTACAAAGCTGCCTTCCTTTCGCTCGATCTGAACGAAGTTCGCAAGGACATCACCGAGGTCCTCACGACCTCGCAGGATTGGTGGCCGGCGGACTTCGGGCACTACGGCCCGCTCATGATCCGCATGGCGTGGCACAGCGCCGGTACCTACCGCATCAGTGACGGTCGCGGCGGTGCGGGCACGGGCCAGCAGCGCTTCGCTCCCCTGAACAGCTGGCCGGACAACGGCAACCTCGACAAGGCCCGCCGCCTGTTGTGGCCGGTCAAGCAGAAGTACGGTCAGAGCCTGTCGTGGGCCGACCTCATGATCTTCGCCGGCAACGTCGCCCTCGAGTCGATGGGTTTCAAGACCTTCGGCTTCGCCGGTGGCCGTCCGGACGTCTGGGAGCCAGACGAGGACGTCTTCTGGGGCGCGGAGACCGAGTGGTTGGGCGACGAACGCTACTCGGGCGAGCGCAACCTCGACGACCCGTTCGGCGCGGTCCAGATGGGCCTCATCTATGTGAACCCGGAAGGCCCGAACGGCAACCCGGACCCGCTGGCCGCAGCGGTCGACATCAAAGAGACGTTCGGCCGCATGGCCATGAACCACGAAGAGACCGTCGCGCTCATCGCCGGTGGCCACACCTTCGGTAAGACGCACGGCGCCGGAGACCCGGACCTCGTCGGCATCGAGCCGGAGGGCGGATCGCTCGAGGCCCAGGGACTCGGCTGGTTGAGCACCTACGGCACCGGTAAGGGCGCAGACGCGATCACCAGTGGCCTCGAGGTCACCTGGACCGCACACCCGACGCAGTGGACGAACGACTTCTTCGAGATCCTGTTCGGCAACGAATGGGAGCCCACGCACAGCCCGGCAGGCGCAAACCAGTGGGTTGCCAAGGGCGCCGAGGCCACGATTCCGGATGCACACGGTGGGCCGAACAAGCTGCCGACGATGCTCACGACCGACCTCGCACTTCGTCTCGACCCGGAGTTCGAGCCGATCTCGCGTCGCTTCCTCGAGAACCCGGACCAGTTCGCCGACGCCTTCGCTCGCGCTTGGTACAAGCTCACGCACCGCGACATGGGTCCGATCGCTCGCTACCTCGGCTCCGAGGTTCCGTCGGAGGAGCTGATCTGGCAGGACCCGGTGCCGGCTGCTTCGGGCGACGCTCTGTCGGCTGACGACATCGCTGCACTCAAGGCGCAGATCGCCGGGACCGGACTGTCCACCGCCGACCTCGTCAAGGTCGCCTGGGCGTCGGCCTCGACCTTCCGTGCGAGTGACAAGCGCGGTGGCGCCAACGGCGCTCGGATCCGTCTGGAGCCGCAGAAGAACTGGACCGTCAACGAGCCGGCGAAGCTGGCTGGCGTTCTCGCTGCCCTCGAGGGCGTTCAGGCCGCATCCGGCAAGAACGTCTCGCTGGCGGACCTGATCGTCCTCGCCGGTGCGGTCGGAGTCGAGCAGGCCGCCAAGGCTGCCGGCTACGACGTCGAGGTTCCGTTCACCCCGGGTCGTGCCGACGCTTCTCAGGAACAGACCGACGTCGAGTCGTTCGCAGTCCTCGAGCCGAAGATCGACGGCTTCCGCAACTATGTGGGAGTCGCCAGCAAGATCCCGGCCGAATACATGCTCATCGACAAGGCCAACCTGCTGAACCTGACGGCACCCGAGATGACCGTGCTCATCGGTGGCCTCCGGGTCATCGGTGCCAACCACGGTGACTCGCAGGACGGTGTCTTCACCTCGAACCCGGGCGCGCTCACGACGGACTTCTTCACGAACCTGCTCGACATGGGCACCCAGTGGACTCCGCTCACCGACAACCAGTTCGAGGGACACAATCGCTCGACCGGCGAGGTCACCTCGACGGCCAGCCGCGTCGACCTCCTCTTCGGCTCGAGCTCGGAGCTTCGGGCCGTGGCTGAGGTCTACGCCAGCGCGGATGCGAAGGAGAAGTTCGTCAACGACTTCGTCGCCGCGTGGAACAAGGTCATGAACGCCGATCGTTTCGACGTCTAGGTAAGTCATTCCACGATCCGGCCATTCCGCAGCGGAGTGGTCGGATCGTGGACATTTGGCCGTACTCAGTACGGTGAAGTGCCCACGTTCCGGCCGAGCGCCCTTTGGATTTCGCTGACAACCCCTTCCGGATCGTGGGTCAGCCGATGCCAATCGAAACGCAGGACGTGCCAACCCGCGTTGGCGAGGGCGTTCTGACGCTTCATGTCCCTGGAGTTCCTCGCCGAGTCGCGGTGAAATGCCCAGCCATCGATCTCGATCGCGACCCGTTCGAGGACGAAGGCTAGGTCGAGGTCATAGCCGATTGAGGTGACCTGCGCGCTCCAACCGCAGATGTCGTTGGCATCAAGTATTCGGTGGAACAACTTCTCCGCCTCGCTGCGCCCTCCCGACGAAGCCACCTCCAAGAGCTTGCGAGCCTGCGCAGATCCATCGCGACCGGCGTTCCGTTCATGCGCATCGATGAGCTTGACCAGCGAGATGCGCGTTTGCAACGCCCGATCCATCAGCACGGAGCCCTCAGGCAACGCCGTCGCTGCCTCGACGACGGTGAGTGCGAGTCCCGAGACGGCCAGGCCACGAACCACCGCCATATCGACGTCCGCGAGCGTTCGACGTCGAATGTCGAACTGCTGAACGCGTCGCACCCGACGTTTGACCGGGATCGTTACCGACGGCCGAGCGACAGCGACATCGTGCAATCCATGCCACCACGCAGCGCTGAGTCCCGAGGCGACGGCATCCTTGCCGCAGGCGAAAACAGCAGCACGAAGCCGCGCTTCATGACTCATGTGATGGGTGTTGGACAGGTAGACGCCCTTCGACAACGCCCGGAGCTCGCCGATTTTCACGAGGTAGTGGACGGAGTCGTCAGTAACTCCGCTCTCCCGCGCCTGGGCCAACGTCACGACTCCGTTTTGCGCCGCGATGCGCCGCGCGAATTTCTCGTTGTACACACTCCGCAGACGCTTAACGCTGGTCTGCGGTTCCACGAGAATTTGGTTGTGGACACTTTCCCGTACTCCATTCGGTCAAATGCCCAAAATCGGTACGTGCCAGCGTTTTAGAACAGGGATAACCTGGGAATTACTCGATCACGAGTCGGGAAAGGACACGGGCATGTGGCACATCATCGGGATGATCATCATTGGTCTCCTCGCCGGGGCAGTTGCACGGCTTCTCGTTCCAGGGAAAGAAAACATGAACTGGATCGGGACAATCATTCTGGGAATTCTGGGCGGTTACGTCGGAGGCACGCTGAGTAGCCTTCTCTTCGCACCGCACAAGTTCGATCTCCGTCCTCCGATCGAGCACTCGTTCCTCGGCGCCATCGTCGGAGCGGTGATCTTGCTCCTCATCTACCGGCAGTTCGCAGGTCACGGCGGGCGCACCGCGTAACCTAGCGGCATGACGCTCGAAGATCTCCGGGAAACGTTCGACCAGTTTGATACCGACGAAAACGGTGCCATTGACAGCACCGAATTCGCGAAGCTGATTGCCGTACTCGACCCGGAGATGTCGAGCGAATCGGTCTCGATCGGCTTTGCCGCGATCGACGAAGACCACAATGGCCTCATCGACTTCACCGAATTCGTCGATTGGTGGCAGGACCGCTGACGCGCGGTCAGCCGAAGAACACCGACGCCTCCTGATAGCGCTGCTCCGGCACTGTTTTGAGGCGTCGGGTCGCGTCTGCCAACGGCACGAGTTCGATCTTTGTGCCGTGCAACGCGACCATCTTTCCGAAGTCACCGGCTTGGGCCGCTTCCACGGCGCAGGTGCCGAATCGCGTGGCGAGCACCCGATCGAACGGCGTTGGAGTGCCACCTCGCTGGATATGTCCGAGCACGGTGGTGCGCACTTCTTTCCCGATCCGGCGCTCGATTTCGATCGCCAACTGGTGCGCGACACCGGTGAAACGCTTGTGCCCGAACTCGTCGATACCGCCGTCGGCCAGCTTCATGGATCGCGGATCCGGTTCGGCCCCTTCCGCAACCACGCAGATGAAGTGCTTGTCCCCGCGCTGGAATCGGCGCTTGACCGTTCGGCATACCTCGTCGACGTCGAACGGCTGCTCGGGAACGAGAATCAGGTGCGCGCCCGAGGCGAGTCCTGACGCCAGGGCGATCCAGCCGGCATGGCGACCCATGACTTCCACGAGCATGACGCGCTGGTGCGACTCGGCCGTCGTGTGCAGGCGGTCGATGGCGTCGGTCGCGACGCTGACCGCAGTGTCATGTCCGAACGTGACATCCGTGCAGTCGATGTCGTTGTCGATCGTCTTCGGAACGCCGACCACGTTGACGCCCTCGTCCGACAACCAGCTGGCCGCCGTGAGCGTTCCTTCCCCGCCGATCGGGATGAGGACATCGATGCCGTTGTCGTCGAGCGTCTGTTTGATGGTCTCGAGGCCCGCTTGGAGCTTCGTCGGGTTCGTGCGCGCGGTACCGAGCACCGTTCCGCCCTTGGCCAGCAGCCGGTCATTGCGGTCGTCGTTGAGCAGGACGACTTTGCGGTCTTGGAGAAGTCCCCGCCAGCCATCTTCGAAGCCGACCACGGCATGCCCGTACTTCCCGACAGCAGTCCGTACGACCGCTCGAATGACGGCATTGAGGCCGGGACAGTCGCCTCCGCCCGTCAGGACACCGATTCGCATTGTGTGCACCCGTTGTTCTGAGGAGTTGTGATCACTACACCCTAGGCACAGAACCGGTGATCGCGTCGAGCACGACGTTGTACAGGTCGCGCTCGTGGGTGGGACCCGGCTTTCCGCTCGACACGATTGCCGCCGACATTCGACGCGACGGGTCGGTCCACGCGGCGATGTTGACCAGCCCGGTGTGGCCGAATGCGCCGCCGGAGTTCCGGCCGAACGGCCCGAACCGGTCTGAACTCACCATGAAGCCCATTCCCCAGCGCATCGGTTTCAGGCCGACCGCGACATTCGGAAGCAGCCGCGTGTGCGGAGTGGAGGCCGCCCGCACCGCCTCCGGCGACAGCACCCGAAGGCCATCCAGTTCTCCCCCGCGCCGCAGGATCTCGTAGAACCGCGACAGTTCGTGAGCATTCGACACTGTGCTGCTCGAGGGCAGAACCGTGGTCAGAAACTGTGCTTCATTCGTGTGCGGGATGACGGTGTACATCGACCCACCGATAACTCGCGTGAAGGCCGCCGCGAGTGGTCCGCTCAGCTCCTCACCGGTCGGATGGCTCGGCGCCACCAAAGGAACCTCGTCCGGCTCGACACCGTAGTTCGTCCAGCGGAATCCCAGGGGGTCCAGGATCTCGGTGCGCAAGATGTCGCGAATGGACCGACCGGTGGTGGCCGCGACGATTTCCCTGGTCAGAACGCCGAAGGTGACCGCGTGGTAGATCGGGAACATGCCCGGCCGGTGCAGCGGTTTGATCCGCTCGAGGCAGTCGATCACGTAGTCGTGTTCGTGCAGCCGGGTGAAGTCGATCCCGGGCGGGAACACCGGGACGCCTGCGGTGTGGGTCAGGACGTGCCGAAGCCGGATCCGATCCTTGCCCTCGGATGTGAACCACGGCAGGTAATCGCACACAGGCGCGTTGAGTTCGAGCACGCCTTGTTCGATCAGCCGATGCACGACAGTCGTCGTGATGCCCTTGGCGGCGCTGTAGACGCAGAACGGCGTCGACGGCGTGACGACGACCTGCTCGGCGTCCGGCGGATCCGTCGGTGCGTTGCCCCACGAATGGCCTATCGCGCGATCGAGGATCACGTGGCCGTTCACGCGCACACACACCTGAATGGCGGGATGCAGGCCAGTGCGATACCAGTCCCGGACCGACGACCAGATCGACGCGGCAGCCAGATCGCCGACCTCGTCCCCGCACGTCGTGACGGCGTCCAGGTCGTCGGGAACATGCACCCGGGTCCGCATGTCAGCCGCGCCCGATCAACGGCATGTTCGTCGCCATCAACGTCATGAACTGCACATTCGCACTGAGCGGAAGGGTCGCCATCTGAAGAACCGCATCGCCGACATAGGTCGCATCCATCGTCGGCTCCTGTTTGACCGAACCGTCGGCCTGCCGGGCTCCAGCGGCAAAACCGCTGGTCATATCGGTGGCAGCGTTTCCGATATCGATCTGCCCACACGCGATCCCGTACTTGCGCCCATCGAGTGACAGCGCCTTCGTAAGACCGGTGATCGCGTGCTTCGTCGAGGTGTAGGCCGCGGTACCCGGTCGGGGCCGATCCGCGGAAATCGAACCATTGTTGATGATCCGACCGCCCTGCGGCGTCTGCGTCTTCATCATCCGAAAGGCCTCCGCGGCGCACAGGAAGTACCCCGTCAGGTTGACCGACACCGTGTCGAGCCAGGCTTGCACGTCGATCTCGTCGACGTCACCAACCGGCCCGAACGTTCCGGCGTTGTTGACGAGGACGTCCACCCGGCCCCAGCGCTGGCCGACACTCGCGAATAACTCGGCAACCGACGCTGGACTCGTCGTGTCCGTCGGCACGACGAGCGCGTTCGGGTTTGCGCCGGCCGTTTCCGCGAGACTCTCTACTGTGCGACCTGCAACGGCGACCCGGAACCCGGCCTCGAGAAGACGACCCGCAATCACGCGCCCCAGTCCCGAACCCGCACCCGTCACCACTGCCACCGGAGAGTCGATCATGTGCTCCATTCTGATCATGAGGCGAAGGCGTGTCTCTCAAACCCGGCGGGATGCCCCTGGTGATCAGATCGCCGGTCCAGCAAGGCGGCTGAGGAGTCCGATACCGGGGTTGTATCGGCGACGAGGACGACACAGCTGGTCGGTGATCTGGCACATGGGGCGCCGGACGGGGTTTGAGAGATGCGCCTAGGGTTTCTAGAGTGCGCTATACCGTGAACTGCTCGATCCTGTTTCCCGACATTCCGCTGCTCGATCGCGCGGCTCGCGCAGCCGCCGCAGGATTCGGTGGGGTCGAGTTCTGGTGGCCGTTCGACTCCGCAGTGCCGTCCGATGCCGAGGTCGATGCCTTCGTCGCGTCGATCGAGAACGCGGGCGTTCGATTGACCGGTCTGAATTTCGCCGGCGGCGACCTGGCAAACGGTGAGCGCGGACTGCTCTCGATCCCCGCCCGGTCGCAGGAATTCCGCGACAACATCGACGTCGCCATTGGGATCGGCGAGCGGCTCGGCACTCGAATGTTCAACGCGCTGTATGGAAATCGCGTCGACGACGTTCTGCCCGGCGATCAGGATGCGCTCGCTTCCGACAACCTCGATCTCGCCGCCCAGGCGGCCCAGAAGATCGGTGCAACAGTTCTCGTCGAGCCACTCAGTGGTGCGCCGGACTACCCGATCAAAACCCTCGACGATGCGGCACTCATCGCGAAGTTCGCCGGACCGGGCGTTGCCGCCCTGGCAGACCTCTATCACCTCGAAACAAACGGGGTCGACGTGCCGAAAACGATCAAGCGCAATTTCCGGCAGATTCACCACGTCCAGATCGCCGACTCCCCCGGCCGCGGCGCGCCCGGCACCGGCAATGCCGACCTGAACGGCCATCTCGCTCTGCTCGACGAACTCGGCTACACCGGGCTCATCTCTCTGGAGTACGTCCCGGGAGCGGCGAAGGACCCCTTCGCCTGGCTTCCGCGTGACGCACGCAACAGCTAATACATAATCACGTTATGTATATTTGGTGAGTGACAGCTAACGAGCCCCTCATCGAACTGCTGACCGCCGCCGGGCGGTTCGTCCGATTGGCCGGGGGACTCACCACCAGCGATCAACCCCACGCCGTCGTTCGCGCACTCGCGATCCTCGAGGAGAACGGTGAACTGCGGATCACCGAGTTCGCCCGCCTCGATCGAAGCTCGCAACCTGCGGCCACGACGCTCATCGGGCGTCTTGCCGACAAGGGATTCGTCGAACGCCGCAAGGACCCGTCCGATTCGCGAGCGGTCGTCGTCGCCATCACCGAACTGGGCCGGACCCAGTTGGATGAGGCACGCGGTGCCGCGGGACGCGCCCTCGCACCGTACGTCGGCGACGTTGACGAAAGGGAGATCGCAGCCGCTCTCGCCAGCCTCACCAGGCTGAACGAGGCACTGGGAAGGAACAAACAATGACCGCAACACTCGAACGAACCGACGACACACCGAGCATCCTCAAACAACCGAAGTCGGTGTGGGCAGTGGCCTTCGCCAGCGTCATCGCGTTCATGGGAATCGGCCTCGTCGACCCCATCCTGAAGCCGATCGGCGAGCAATTGCACGCGTCGCCGTCCCAGGTGTCATTGCTCTTCACCAGCTACATGGCGGTCATCGGTATCGCGATGCTCGTGACCGGCGTGATCTCGAGCCGGTTCGGCCCCAAGCGCACCCTCCTCGGTGGACTCGCGATCATCATCGTCTTCTCCGCACTCGCCGGAATGTCGAGCACGGTCGGCGAGATCGTGGGATTCCGCGCAGGCTGGGGACTCGGCAACGCACTCTTCATCGCGACGGCCCTCGCGACGATCGTCGGCGCCGCCAGCGGTGGCGTCTCGCGGGCGATCATCCTCTACGAGGCCGCCCTCGGAATCGGCATCGCCGCCGGTCCCCTGCTCGGTGGCGTGCTTGGCCACATCAGCTGGCGTGGACCGTTCTTCGGCGTCGCCGCACTGATGGCCGTCGCGTTCATCCTGACGGTCGTGCTGCTGCCCGAAACTCCCGCAACCGGAAAAACAACCTCACTCGCCGACCCGTTCCGGGCGCTGACCCACCCCGGGCTGCTGACCGTCGCGATCACCGCACTTCTGTACAACTTCGGCTTCTTCACGCTGCTCGCCTACACGCCGTTCCCGCTTGATCTCGGCACCTATGCCATCGGGTTCATCTTCTTCGGCTGGGGCCTCATGCTCGCGATCTCGTCGGTGTTCATCGCGCCGATCCTGCAGCGCCGCTACGGGACGATGCCCATTATGGCCGCCGCGCTGCTCGCATTCGCCGCGGATCTGGCCGTCATGGCGATGTTCACCGAGGACAAGGCCGTGCTCATCGTCGGTACCGTGCTGGCCGGGGTGTTCCTCGGTATCAACAACACGCTCATCACCGAGACCGTCATGATCGTCTCGCCCGCCGAACGCTCGACCGCGTCGGCCGCCTACAGCTTCGTCCGCTTCACCGGTGGTGCCGCTGCCCCGTGGTTGGCCGGCAAGCTCGGCGAACAGAACGTGCATCTTCCGTTCTGGGTCGGCGCGACGTTCACGGCGCTCGCCGTGGCGGTCCTCGTGATCGGGAAGTCGCACCTGACCGGCCTCGACGCACACCAGCCCGAGTCGCACAGCGTTGACGAAGCCGAGGCAATCACGCTCGGCGACGACTGATTGGGATAAAACGCGCAAGTCCGGCCGATTGATTCTGAAGCCGCCCGACGTCGCTTCCTAGCGTGTTAGAAAACGAGAACCGCCTCTGAGCTGCAGCGATGCGCTGCACACAACGGAGGCGGTTACCCGTCGGTCGTGCGTACGCATCGCAATGTCGCGATTTGTCGCCTGACGAGTCCGCATCCGTGACCTTGTGCAGGAGCAACCGTGGCAGTATCCAAAACCCGTGACAACGCTCAGTCAATCTTGTTCGTCGCACGAAAACTTCCGCACGTCACGGTCGTCTTTTGGATTCTGAAGATCCTCGCCACGACGCTGGGCGAGACCGGTGGCGACCTGCTGGCACAGACGCTCAACGTCGGTTATCTGGCGAGCACGCTGATCTTCTTCGCCATGTTCCTCATCGCGGTGACGTTCCAACTGCGGGCACGGAAATTTCATCCTGCGCTGTTCTGGACCGTCATCGCGTTGACGAGCACAACGGGCACCACACTGTCGGACCTGATGAACCGCACCGGCGGTGTCGGCTACACGGGCGGTGCCATCATCCTGACCACGTGCCTGGCGATCGTGTTCTTCCTCTGGTGGCGAAGTGGACAGACGCTCGACGTCGAAAAGGTCGCCACGTTCAAGGGCGAGCTCCTGTACTGGGTGGCGATCCTGTTCTCCAACAGCCTCGGCACCTCGAGCGGCGACTTCCTTGCCGACGACCTCGAATTCGGTTTCCGCCAAAGCGCTTTCATTCTGTCGTCGATCATGGTCGCGCTACTGGCTGCGCATTACTTCACCCCGATCAACAGCATGTTGCTCTTCTGGGTCGCATTCGTCTTGACCCGTCCGCTGGGCGCAACCGCAGGCGACGCACTCAGCAAGCCGATCGAGCACGGCGGGCTCGGCTGGGGCACGATGTGGACGTCTGCCGCTCTGCTCCTCGGCCTCATCGCGCTGGTGATCTACCAAGTACGGCAGGTCCGGACTACGCCGCTCGAACCCATTCCGGCGCCGGTCAACCGACGTACCGGCGAACCCGAGACACCTAACGGCGAACTCGTCCCCGTCGGGTAACCGAATCCGCGACGATTCGTTCAACGCGCGACGCGGTTCACCTCCCCCTAGGCTGGGAGAGGTGAAGCGCCTTGTGGATCAGTACTTCTCGATCTCCCAACGGCAGTCGACCATCGCCCGGGAACTGCGCGGCGGACTCGTCACGTTCGTGACGATGGCCTACATTCTCGTGCTCAATCCGATCATCATCGGCGGCATCCCGGGTCATCGGCACAACGCTGACGTCACGGGTTCGGTGCTGCCGATGGACAAGGTCGCGGCGGCGACCGCACTCATCGCCGGGATCATGTGTCTCGCTTTCGGTGCGATCGCGCGCTATCCCTTCGCCTTCGCCACCGGCCTCGGCATCAACTCACTTCTCGCCGTCAACGTGGTGCGCGAGATGTCGTGGCCCGAAGCCATGGGCCTCGTCGTGATCGACGGCGTGATCATCGTCCTCCTGGCCGCCACCGGATTCCGGACCGCGGTCTTCAACGCCATCCCTGCGCCGCTCAAAGCGGCGATCGCGGCGGGCATCGGTTCGTTCATCGCCTTCATCGGGTTCATCGACTCCGGTCTGGTCAAGCGGATGCCGGACGCCGCGGGAAGCACCGTTCCGGTCGAGTTCGGCACCGACAACTCGATCAGTTCCTGGCCTGTCGTCGTCTTCGCGTTCGGCGTCCTCCTCATGGGGATTCTCGTCGTCCGCAAGGTCAAGGGTGGCCTGCTCCTGGGCATCGTGGCGACCACGATCCTCGCGATCATCGTGCAGAAGTTTGCGCACCTCGGACCGGCCATCACGGACCCCGACGGCTGGAGCCTCAACATCCCGACGTGGCCCAAGTCCCTGGGCGGTCTTCCCGACCTATCCCTCGTGGGTGAAGTGAGCGTCTTCGGAGCGTTCACCAGAGTGGGCGTCCTGAGCGCCTGCATCTTCGTGTTCGCGCTGGTCCTGAGCAATTTCTTCGATGCGATGGGAACCATGACGGGCCTCGGGCAGGAAGCCGAGCTCACCGACAAAGACGGCAACCTTCCGGGTATCGGCAAGGCCCTCATCGTCGAAGGAACCGGTGCGATCGCGGGTGGGGTCGGTTCGGTGTCGTCCAACACGGTCTACATCGAGTCCGCCGCGGGTATCGCCGAAGGCGCGCGGACAGGCCTGGCCAACGTCGTCACGGGGCTGCTGTTTCTCGCGGCGATGTTCTTCACTCCGCTGTACCAGATCGTGCCACTCGAAGCCGCGGCGCCGGCTCTCGTCGTGGTCGGCGCAATGATGATCAGCCAGGTCCGGCACATCGACTTCACCGACTTCCGGATCGCCATGCCGGCGTTCCTGACCATCGTCGGTATGCCCTTCACCTACTCCATCGCAAACGGCATCGGGCTCGGTTTTGTCAGCTACGCGGTGCTGTCCTTGGTCTCCGGCAAGGCGCGTTCGGTGCACCCATTGCTGTACGTCGTCGCCGCCGTGTTCGTCGTGTACTTCCTCAAGCAACCGATCGACGAGTTGCTGACCTAGTTCCCGGCACGTCGGCTCCTTTGTAGTGCAAAGATTTTCAGTGTGGAAGAAAGCCTGGGCTCGGCGCTGACGACGCTCATTCCGCTGGCGTTGGTCGTCGCCCTGTCGCCGCTCACCGTGATCCCGGCTGTCCTCGTCCTGCACTCGTCAAAGCCGCGCCCAACCAGCCTCGCTTTCCTGGCCGGCTGGGTCGTCGGGCTGGTCGGCCTGACCGTGGTCTTCATCGAAGCGTCGTCTTTGGCCGGCGGCGAGCAACACACCCGGCCCGCATGGATGTCGTGGGTCCGCATCATCCTGGGTGCAGCACTGATCGTCTTCGGCGTGTATCGCTTCGTCACCCGGCATCGCCATACCGAACAACCCCGTTGGATGCGTCCGTTCGCCAAACTCACACCCGGTCGCGCGGGTTTGACCGGAGTCGCGGTCGCGGTGGTTCGGCCTGAAGTGCTGGCCCTTGTCGCCACCGCCGGATTGGAGATCGGGGCCGGTGGGCTGAGCACCGCCGGCGCCTGGACCTGTGGTGTCCTCTTCATCGCGGTCGCTGCCTCGACAGTGGCGATCCCGGTGCTCGCCTATGCTATCGCTGGTGAGCGCCTGGATCCGACGATGGCCCGCATCAAAGATTGGATGGACCGGAACCTTGGGGCGATGGAGGCCGTCGTTCTCGTGGTGATCGGCCTCATGGTGATCGAAAAGGGAATCAGCTCGCTGAGTTAGGTTCCGGCGATCGCGTTCAACGCGAGGACCACGCCTTCCATGCGCGCGACCTCGGCCTTCGTGGCATCGACATCATGTGCTCTCATGTGGTCAAGCGCGTCGTTGAGTTGGGTGGCGATGCGCCCCGCGGCCGCGACCCGGGATGCGGGGTCCATTCCGCTCAACTCGGCATCCAAGAACGGCCGGAGCCCGTCGATGTGCATAACTTCATCCTGCCTGCGGTAAACCTGTCTGTATGCGCGAATCGGTGCGTTTGGCAGGCGTGGGCGACGCGATGGTCGTCGCGGTTCTTCTCGACGCGTTCAACCGGGAATTCGACACTCCGACGCCGGGCCCCGAGGTCCTGGCACCACGGCTCGAGAAGCTGCTCGACGAGGAATTGACGTTCGCCGTCCTCGCGGACACCACCGGCTTCGCTCTCGTCACGCTCCGGCCGAACGTCTGGTACGACGGTCCGGTCGCCTTGCTCGACGAGCTGTATGTCGAACCGTCGCACCGAAATCAGGGATTCGGCACCGACCTCTTGACGTTCGTGGAGGACGAGGTCCGCCGCCGCGGCGGCGAGGTGCTCGAATTCAACGTCGACGGTGAAGACCATGACACTCGCAGGTTCTACGAGCGCCATGGCTACACCAACATCGAGGCCGGCCAGGCCGAGCCGATGTTCTATTACTATCGCGAGCTGGGTTAGACCCGCTCGAGCACGGCCGATGCGCCGATACCGCCAGCCGCACAGATGCCGAGCAGCGCGGTGCTCTTGCCGGTCATCGCGAGCTCGTTGGCCATCGTGGTCACCATGCGCGCGCCGGTGGCGCCGAACGGGTGACCGATCGCCACTGACCCGCCGTGCACGTTGAGCTTGTCGATGTCGACGTCACCGACCGCGTCCGAGAGCCCCAGGCGCTCCTGCGCCCACTCCTTGCTGCGCAGCGCCGACAGCACCGAAAGCGTCTGTGCGGCAAAGGCTTCGTGGATGTCGACGAGGTCGACGTCGGCGAGCTTGAGACCAGCCTTCGCCAGGGCGCGCGGCATCGAGATCGCCGGTCCGATGAGAACCTGGTCCGCCGGGTCCACGCTCACGTAGCTCCACGAGCGGAACGCGGCGAGTGGCGTGTAGCCGAGCGACAGCGCCTTTTCCTCACTCATCAGCAGGACCGCCGAAGCCCCATCGGTGAGCGGGCTCGCATTGCCGGCGGTGACCGTGCCGTCGTGCGCAAACACCGGCTTCAGGCGCGCGAGCTTCTCGACGCTCGTGTCGGCGCGCACCAGCCCGTCGCGGTTGACGACCTTGCCGGACGGAGTCGTCACGGAGATGACTTCGCGGTCGAAGCGGCCCGATTGAATGGCGGTTGCCGCGCGGTGGTGCGACCGAGCAGCGAAGATGTCCTGCTCAGCGCGAGAAACGCCATTGATTCGGGCCATCTTGTCGGCCGACTCGCCCATGACTTCGCCCGTGCTGCGCTCGGCGATCTGCGGACGCTTCGGGAGGAGTCCGGTGAACGGTGCGAGCTGCCGAGCGGCCGCGAGGTAGTCCTTGGCCTTGGGCTTTCCGAGCGCCAGCGGCGCCGAGGCGTGGATGAGTTTCTGCGGGAGCTTGACTTCGGCGTTGCTCGTCGAGTCACTGCCACCGGCGATCATGATGTCGTACTCGCCGCGTTCGATCGCTGCCGCTGCCGACGTGACCGCCTGCAATCCGGAGGCGCACGCACGGGTGACGGTGTAGCCCTCGCAGCCGAAGTCGAGTCCGAGATCGAGCGCGATCTCCCGGGCGATGTTGGGAGCCGCACTCGGCAGAACGACACCTCCCCAGACGATCGCCTCGACGGACTTCTTGTCGAGTTCGGTGCGGGCGAGGAGACCCTTCACCGCCTCGTCCGCGAGCGCAATGCTGTCGAGGAGAGTGAAATCGGTGAATGCACGGACGAATGGGGTGCGGACGCCGGAGACGACGACGGCCCTGCGCTTCTTTGCTGCCATGCGGCGATTGTATGAGACAGCATGTCCCAGTAAAAGCCCTGACGCGCACGGAATAATTTCTGTCCGGTTCCGGCTGCTAGAAGCGTGTCGCGGCGCGCGTGGTTGTTGTTCTCAGCGGTAGGCCTGATGTGGGGCCTTCCCTACCTGTTCATCAAGATCTCCGTCGCTGAGCTATCCCCCGCGGCAATCGTTTTCGCCCGCTGCGCGATCGGCGTGGTTCTGCTGTTGCCGCTGGCTGTCTACCGGCGTCAGATCGGTCCCGTTCTCCAGCATTGGAAGCCACTCGCCGCGTTCGCGATCATCGAAATCTGCGTGCCCTGGCTCATGCTCGGCTATGCGGAACAGAAGCTCTCGAGTTCATTGACCGGTCTGCTCATCGCTGCCGTACCGATCGTCGGCGCCGCGGTCGCTGCACTATCTGGCGCGGAGCGACTCGGTCCCGCCCGGATCGGTGGTCTCGTCGCCGGTTTCGTCGGAGTCGCCGCGCTGGTGGGCCTCGAGGTCGGGGCGGCGGGAGCCCTGCCGGTCCTCGCGGTGTCGTTGGCGGTGGTGGGCTACACCGTCGGGCCGATCATCTTGTCCAAGTACCTCGCGAGTCAGCCGGGCACGGCAGTTATCGCACTGTCGCTGGCGTTCGCCGTCGTCGTCTACGCCCCGTTCGTCGCACTCGATCCACCGCGTCTGCCGGTGTCATCATCCGTCGTCCTCGCGCTGATCGGACTTGGCGTGATCTGTACGGCGGCATCGTTCATCGCGTTCTACGCCTTGGTCGGCGAGGTCGGACCGGCCCGCGCGGTCGTCGTCGCCTACGTCAACCCCGCGGTCGCGATCGGACTTGGCGTCGGTCTCCTCGATGAACCGTTCACCGTCGGCACCGCCGTCGGATTCGCGCTCATCATCGGAGGTTCCGTTCTCGCGACCCGACCATCAGCACCGGCCGCGATGGCTACGAACCCTCAGCCCGCTGCGCTAGTCGATTCACCGATTCCATAAGCCGCTCCGAGGTTGTCCATCGGGCGCGCTCGAAACGGTTCTCGTCGGTCAGCCGCGACCAGTCGTAGGTGTGGGTCACCAGGGTGTGGTCGTCATCGATCTCGGTGAGTTCCCACCGCCACAAGTGCCCGAACGGCGGGCCCGACACCTCGGCCGGCATCCAGGCGATGAGCCGTCCTTCGTCGAACTCCACCACGTGATTCACGCGGGTGTTGCCCTTCGTCGTCAGCATCACGAAATTCTGCTCGACACCGGTGACGCGCTGCCCGATCGGCGCCTCGACGAGGTTGTCATTGCCATCCCACGACGGCTGTTTCGACGGTTCGGCGATGAGCTCGAAGATGACCTTGGCGGGTGCGGCGATCCTCCGGGAAGCGGACACGACCTTCTGTTCGTCAGACATGACCCGATCGAACCACAGCCAGTCCGGTGGAATAACCGCCTGCCGAGATCGGTTGGCCCGATGTATGAGCGAGCCAATCAAGATCGACGTATGGTCCGACATCGCGTGCCCGTGGTGCTACATCGGCAAGGCGAATCTGGACGCGGCGATTCGTGGCTTCGATGGACCCGAGGTTGAGATCGAGTACCACTCATACGAACTCTCGCCAGACACCCCGATCGACTTCGAGGGGTCCGAGGTCGACTTTCTCGTCGGATACAAGCGCATCTCACCTGACCAGGCTCGGCAGATGCTCGCCCGCGTGACGTCCGCAGCCGCGAACGCCGGACTCACCTACGACTTCGACAGACTCCAGCACACGCGAACGCTCAAAGCGCACGAACTCCTCCACTTTGCGAAGGAGCACGGACGCCAGTACGAAATGTCTGAACGCCTCTTCCGCGCCTACTTCAGCGAGGGTCGTCACCTCGGTCAGGTCGACGAACTCGTCGACATGGCGGCTGATGCGGGGCTCGACCCCCAAGCCGCACGCGAAGCACTCGAACAAGGAACCTACGCCAGCGACGTGAGCGCAGACATCGCCGAAGCCGAGACGTTCGGCATCAACGCCGTCCCGTTCTTCATCTTCGACGGACGGTATGGCCTGTCCGGCGCCCAGCCGCCCGAGGTTTTCGCGAGCGCGCTGGGTCAGTTGGCGGCGGAACGAGCCGATAGCGCCGCAAGATAACGGCCACACAGCCCTGATGGACACAACCCCATCACGGCCCCAGTCGAACCTGGCGGATTGAACTTTTCCCGACTTAGCGTCGAAGAGACCGCATCCGATCGGGGGAATGATGACGACTACGTCTGCGCGGATTGCCGTTGTTGCCACGGTCGCCGCTATCGCCGGCTCGGCTGGGCTCGCGAACGCAAAGGTCAACGGCACGATCGAGCACGTTGTGAACGGGAACGCGATCGAAGCGCACTACGGCGCATCCTCTGGCGGGCTCCTGGGCTTGGTCGCGTGCGGCGCGACGCTGAAGGATGCACAAGGCAATCAAGTGGGCGACGTTCAGAAGGTCGCCAACGACAACGGCGGCACCCTCCACAAGACGATCACCTTCGACAACCTGCCCGACGGGAAGTACACGATTAGATCGATCTGCGCAGACCTGTCCGGCGCACAGTCCAAGCTCGAGAAAACTGACACTCTCATCATCACGACCGCACCGGTGGCGACCACGCCTACAACACCGGTCGAGCCGAAGGTCATCGTCGACCCCGCGCCACCGACGGTCGAACAGGCCGAAGCTGACGTACCTGAAGCACCAACGCTGGCAACGTTGTTGGCCAAGGTGCTTGGCACACTGTCCGGCAGTTAACGATCGACCGCCGCCCGCGCGGCCTCCTCGACCTGATCTCGATGCGCTGACCACCACTCCGGAGTAGCTGTCGCGCGGAGGTCGTCGCCGGCACTCATCCCGGCGGCTCCATCGATGAGTTCGCGAACGATGTCAGCATGGCCCGCATGCCGGTGCGTCTCGGCGATCATGTGCACGAGAACTTCCTGCAGCGTCACGTTCGCGCGCTCCGCAGGCCAACCCGGCACGGTGCCGCGATGGGTCAGCGAGAACTTGACGATGTTCGCGTCCGAGATGACGCACGCTCCGCGGTACGCCGAGATGATGTCCTCGCGGCGCTCCTCCGCGGTCGCCCACATGTCGACGTTGGGTTCGCCACCTTCGGTGAGCCACGACGGCAGCGGGCCGGGCTCGCGTCCGAAGGTCACCGAGAAGTAGCCGTATTCGCACCCGGTCAGGTGCTTGACCAGACCCAACAGATTGGTGCCTGTCGTCGTCATCGGGCGGCGGACGTCGTACTCCGACAATCCGTCCAGCTTCCACAGCAGGGCATCGCGACCCGCCTTCAAGTACCGATGCAGCGCATCCTTGGCCGGGTTACCCCCGCCCATCGGCATCATTCGGAACGACCTGTCACGCGGTTCGTGAGTCGAGCGCGAACCTCCGGCCAGTCGTCGGCCGTGATCGAGAACATGACGACGTCCCGAAGAGTGCCGTCGTCGCGGCGATAGCGACGGCGGATCGTGCCTTCATATCGCGCACCCAGGCGCGCGATCGCAAGCTGCGATCGATGATTGCGCGTATCGGTTTTCAACTGCACCCGACCGACATTGAGGTTTTCGAACGCATAGGTCAAGAGCAGCAGCTTCGCCTCGGCGTTGACCGTCGTTCCCCAGAGCACGCGCGAGTACGCGGTCGCGCCGATCTCGAGGCACGCATCGTGCGGATTCGCATCGATATAGGCGGTCATCCCGCCGAGCGATCCCGGAACGAATCCCTGCGTCTCGCGAGTCAGCCGGACGGCCCACGGGTGCCAACCAAGCCGGGCGCAGCGATCAGCGAGCTTGTCTCCGAACTCGACCGGGTTCGCCGCCCGACACTGGAAATGCGTCCAGACGCGGTCGTCGTCGAGGGCCGCGAACAGCGGCTCCGCGTGTTCTCGAGGATTGAGCGGGATGAGGTCCAGGTTCCGGCCGACCAACATGGTGGCAGGCGGAATCGGCCAGACCATGTCGGGCCATGGCTCGTCCTGCGGACGCGGGTCTGGAACCGGCAGGAACGGAGCTGTGTGGAGCACGTTCGTCATGTGGATCCCTCGGCGGATGTGTGGAGTGAGCCATCACTATAAGGGTCGTCGGTGACAAGTTCACCGCGCCGGTGCCACTCCGGAAACTGCAGCTAGATGGGCATTTTGTGCATTTTTGGACGGGCACTGTTCGGCAATTCGTAACCGATTCGACGTATAGACTCCGGCGCATGGCACGGTCGAGGTTCGCAGCGCATTGACCGTGCTCGAATTCGCTGGCCTCGTCCTCGCGGGATACGGCGCCGGACTCATCGGTTTCGTCGCCGGAATGGCGTCCCTGGTGTCCTTTCCGGCACTGCTCGCGGCCGGACTGACGCCCGTCGCCGCGAACGCGACGAACACCGTGGCGCTGGTCGCAGTCGGGATCGGCTCGACCGTGCGCTCGGGCGAGGAACTCGCGGGCCGCGGTCGAGAACTCCGCACCTGGATCATCGTGTTCGCAATCGGCGGTGGGCTCGGTTGCGCGCTGCTCCTTCTGAGTCCCCCGAGTTCATTCGACGCTGCGGTCCCCTTCCTCGTGGCGCTCGCTGGTCTCGCACTTCTGCTGCAGCCACGACTCCAACGCCTGCACAGTTCAGTGCACCACGAGCGGATGACCGCGATCGCGATGTTCCTCGTCGCGGTCTACGGCGGTTACTTCGGAGCCGGCGCCGGTGTGATGTTCCTAGCGCTCTTGCTCGCCGCGCGCGACGAATCCATGCACGCAGCGAGCGTGCTCAAAAGCTTCCTGCTGGGCGTCGCGAACCTCACCGCGGCGATTGCATTCTGCATCTTCGGACCGGTGCATTGGTGGGCGTCGCTCGCGGTCGCGATCGGCGCGTTCCTCGGCGGCTGGACCGGGCCGCCCGTGGTGAAGGCGCTCCCCCAGGACAAACTTCGCATCGCGATCGGAATCGGCGCGTTCGGGCTGGCGGCGTGGCTCTTCTTCCGATGACGTCACAAGCCTGCGAATGACAGGCTGAGAACATGGATGCACGCGTCAGCTTCATCACCCTTGCCGTCGCCGACCTCGACGCGACCCGCCGCTTCTACGTGGACGGGCTCGGCTGGACACCCGAACTCGACGTCCCGGGCGAGGTCCTCATGTTTCGCGTCGGACCGCAACTGATTCTATCCCTTTGGCACGACGCCGAATTCGAAGCCGAAGTCGGGCCGATCCGGCGCGGACCCGGCCTGGCGCCGATCACGCTCGCGCACAACCTCGGCTCCCGCGCCGAAGTCGACCAGGTTCTCGAGACGGCTAAGGCAGCGGGCGCGGATCCAGTGCATCCCGGGCAAGACCGCGACTGGGGTGGATACACCGGCTACTTCGGCGACCCGGACGGCTACCGCTGGGAAATCGCTTGGAATCCAGGACCACTGGGCGACATCGTCGTCCCGTGACACGCGTCATAACCACAGCCCGCTCGCGTAGCTCGTGCCACTATTCCCAGGAAGGGACTCTTTGGAGGCACGATGTCGATGTCATACCGGCTGTCACCGCTGGACCGCTCCGCGCTCGTCGGTGAGGTCGGCCCGGTCAACATGACCGTCGGCAGTCTGATCTTCGTGGAGCACGGTCCGGGCGTGACCTTTGATGCGATCTGCCAGCGCATCCGGGAACGCATCCACCTCGTGCCGCGATGCCGGCAGAGACTCGACGAGGGCCGTACCGGCGTGCGGAACGCGGTGTGGGCCGACGATCCCGATTTCGACGTCGAGTACCACATCCACACGTCAGCTTTGCCGGCGCCGGGCGGTCACGCCGAGCTCATGCGCTACGTCGGCAACGAGATGTCGCGCAAGATCGACCGCTCGCGACCCCTGTGGGAGCTGCACCTCATCGCCGGGCTCGAGGACGGTCGGTTGGCCATCCTCATGAAGATGCACCATGCGATGGTCGATGGCGCGTCCGCGCTGGGAATCGGCCTGGCGATCCTCGATGAAAGCCCGGAGCCCGCCACGATCGCGCCGCCCCAGGACGTTTTCGTCGAGGAAGCCAAGCCCGGATACACTCTCCGGATGGCGCGCAACTTCGCGATCAAACCGATGAAAGCCGCCACCCAGTTCGTCTCCAGCAGCACCCGCCCGTTTCTCGAACCCCTGTCGACCGCGCAGGACATGGTCGAGGCGGCGGAAGTGCTGCGGGAACTCATGCGGGAACGGCCGCCGGCCGTCCATACGCCGTTCAACAACCGCATCTCCGCGAACCGCACTTATGACTGCATGCAGGCGCCGCTGCAACTGTTGAAGGACATCGCGGAGTCGACGGGTCGGACTCTCAACGACGTGCTCCTCGCCGTCGTCGCGGGGATGCTCGCGAAGTACCTCCACGAGGCCGGCGTCGACCCCGCGACGCTTTCCCGCGAACCGTCGACGCTGGTACCGGTGAACATCCGGAAGCCCGGCGAAGTCGGCGGCAACCGCATCTCGGTCGTCATCGCCGAACTGCCGGTGAAAGAGACCGATCCGCTGAAGCGAGTTCAGATCGCGGGAAAGCGGATGGACGAGCTGAAGGAAGCTGCCGGAGTCATGGCCGGCGCGTTGTTCGTCGTCGTCGGCGGTATTGCTCCCCCGCTGCTCGCACCCGCATTGACGACCATGCTGAGCGTCGGAATCGACTTCCCGTCGCACAATCTCGTGGTGTCGAACGTGCCGGGACCGAAGCATCCGCTGTACCTGAACGGTGCAAAGGTTCTCGAGATCTATCCCATCGTGCCGCTCAACCCGGCCGATCAGGGACTCAACGTTGGTGCGTTCTCCTACGCGGGCACGGTCTACTTCGGATTCTCCGCGGACAAGCGACTCACGCCCGGCGTGACCGTGATCAAGGACGCGTTCGACGCCGCACTTCGCGAACTCGCAGATGCGGCGGGCGTTCGCAGCGAACCGGCCATCGAAGAGGCGTCCTCTGACACGCTCACGAAACCGGTCCGCCGCTTCGGCCGTCACTAACTTCCCGCGATGTTGACCAACCACGTGATGCCGAAGCTGTCGGTCGCCATGCCGAAGATGTCGCCCCACATCTGCTTCTCGAGCGCGACGGCAATGGTTCCGTCGGCGGTCAGCTTGTCCCAGTAGCCACGAAGTTCAGCTTCGTCGTCGCCACTGAGGCTGATCGAGATGTTGTTGCCGGGCACGTGTGGCATGCCGGGTGGGTTGTCGGCAGCCATGAGCGTGAATCCGCCCGACGAGGCCAAGGTCCCGTGCATGACGTTGTCCGCTTCCGGGGCGTCCGGTGAGCCGTACTCGGAGAACGGGTGAATCTCGAGGTCGCCGCCGAATACCGAGTGGTAGAACGTCAGCGCCTCACGGGCGTTACCGGGAAAGGAGATGTACGGGTTGAGCATCGAGGCCATGTCGACTCCTGAGTAGGTCCGGGCTGGTTGCCGGTGCCGACGATAGCCGTCTGTTCAAGATCCGAACAGGCTCTCAGCCAGCAATTCGATTCGCCGCGGCGATCAGCGCCCGAACCGCGGAGTCGTCACCCTCGCCGGCGACCGCGAACGCCCAACTGTCGCGCCCGTCGTTGTCGAAGCGCACGAACGTGGCGACCTCGCCGCGACAGGCGCGCTGGTGGAACGACAGGACCTCGACCGGAATGCCGATGGCGTACAACGCGCTCGTGACAGCGGCGATCGGACCATGGGCCGCGACGCGATGAGTCTGAATCGTGTCGCCCACGGAGATTGTCGCGTGGAACTCCGCCGGGCGGTCCAAGGCCTGTGCCAGGCGCCCGAGGCGAATCGGACCGGTCGGTGAGTACTCCGTCAGAAACTGGTCCCAGGTGAGCTCAGCCGCGGCGGACGCGAGCTGGCGCGGGAGCGGTGCGCCCAAGCGCAATTCGACAGGCGAATTACCGCCCCGAGTGGACGCTGTGTAATGCAGTGTGGTTGTCATGTGAAGCGGTCTTCCTCGTACGAGATGGAAGGACCGGCGCGTAGTTCAGACCCGCAACGGGGGGCCAGTCCGACTCAGACCCCGCTGCGGTGAACTACGAGTACGCGCTTCATGATGCGGTTCACCATACAGTGATCGTCGTCGTGAGGGAAGTGAGTGTTACGCCCCCAGTGCGGTGACCTTCGTGGCGCGCATCAATCGCTCGATTCGTGCGGCGAACGCATCGGGTGCGGGCCGGGCCCCGTTCTGCGCCCGGAGCAGCCACGATGTCAGATGTTCGACGAGTTCGCGCACCTCGGTCAGCTGATCAATTCTGGCTTCTTCGGTCGCCGCGGATGCGAGGCACTCGTCCCACACGGCATCGAGGTCGAGAACGCGGCGGACCGTCTCGTAGGCCAATGCCACGTCCGCGGTGCTCACCCCGAGCCGCTCCTGCAGTCGATAGATCGTCCCCGGTCCCACCCGATTGACGAGTTCATCCGCGATGGCCGTGGCGATGATCTCGCGGCGCAGGGGATGGTTCTCGATTCCCGCTGGGACCGCATCCACAACGGCCGGCGGGAAGTACGCCAGCAGTCGCCCGTTGAAGGCGTCGTCATCGACGACCGTCGAGGCAAGCAACTCCTGAGAGACGAGATTCTTCGACTGCGCGACGAGGATCGCGATCTCCGGACGGGTCAGTCCTTGTCCCAATTCGCGCCGCCGTCCGAGTTCCGTGACGGTCGGCAGACCCGCCACCAACGGATCGATCCCACCTTCGACTTCCAGATTTCCGATCAGATGGATATGGCGTTCGAGCAGGTAGCTCGCCTGCGCGGCGGCCAGACTGATCGCGAGGATCGAATGGCGGCTGCCATCGAGAACGCGGCCGGCGACGTCGTCGGTGAGTGTGGCGAGCAGGTGATCCCGACCGGGCATCTCCCCGATCGCGACCTTTAGATTGACCTCGAGATCGCTCGTGGCAACCCCGGCGGCGTTATCGATGAAGTCTCCGTTGATGCGTCCACCGCGGAGCGCGAAGTCGATCCGGGCACGCTCGGTGAAGCCCAGGTTCCCGCCCTCGCCCACGACCTTGGCGCGCAGCTCGGCGGCGGTGACGCGGACCCGATCGTTGACCGGGTCCTGCGCGTCGACATCGGATTCCCGTTCCGACCGCACGTACGTGCCGATTCCCCCGTTCCAGAGGAGATCGACCGGTGCGCGCAGGATCGCTTGGATGAGTTCGTCCGGCGTGAGATTGTCGGCGTCCAGACCCAAGGCGGCGCGTGCCTCGGGACTCATCGAAACGGACTTTGCCGATCTCCGGAAAACGCCGCCGCCCAGCGAGATTCGGGTCCGGTTGTAGTCGTCCCACGACGACGCGGGCAGCGCCGCCAGGCGTTCCCGCTCGGCGAGGGAAACGGTCGTGTTCGGGCTGGGGTCAATGAAGATGTGGCGGTGGTCGAACGCAGCGATCAACCGGATGTTGCGGGACAGCAGCATCCCGTTCCCGAAGACGTCGCCGGACATGTCACCGATTCCGGCGACGGTGAAGGGCTGCGACATATCCATGCCGGCTTCGGCGAAGTGGCGTTCGACCGCGACCCACGCTCCGCGCGCAGTGATGCCCATGGCCTTGTGGTCGTAGCCGGCAGATCCGCCGGACGCGAAGGCATCGCCAAGCCAGAATCCGTACTCCGCAGCGATCCCGTTCGCGACGTCCGAGAATCGTGCTGTTCCCTTGTCTGCGGCGACCACGAGGTAGGGGTCGTCGCCGTCCGCGCACACGACGCGATCGGGGTGAATCACCCGCCCCGCGACGATGTTGTCGGTGACGTCGAGCAACGCGCGAATGAAAGTCTCGTACGCGGCCACCGGCGCGATTCCCGCTCGCCGCACGACGAATGCACCCTTGGCACCCATCGGCACGATCGGTGCGTTCTTGACCGCCTGGGTCTTCATCAAACCGAGAACCTCGGTGCGAAAGTCTTCGGGCCGAT
The DNA here is from genome assembly GCF_000380645.1 of Smaragdicoccus niigatensis DSM 44881 = NBRC 103563. Lineage (GTDB taxonomy): Bacteria > Actinomycetota > Actinomycetes > Mycobacteriales > Mycobacteriaceae > Smaragdicoccus > Smaragdicoccus niigatensis. The sequence goes on along the minus strand of NZ_AQXZ01000018.1, from coordinate 110,608 downwards.
CTGACCAGCGCAGTCCCCCACGCGCCACCGCACCGCTGCGAAGATGCACGCCTTCAACGTCGTCGGAGTGGACGAAGATCTCGCGGAACGGGACGACCGGACCGGGATCGAACAGGCTCGACGAATCGATTTTGAAGGCGAGATAGGGCTTCGGCTGGCCGTCCTCGGCGATCTGGAACCAGTTGGTGCGCACGATCGCGAGCACCAGGGCCTGGAGCGAGCGGCGAATGCGATCGTCGTCGAGCGAGGTCGCCTCCTCGACGAGTTCTGCCACGAACTCGGCTTCGTCGGTGAATCCGCCCTGACCTGCGGGGTCGAAGCGGGCACGGAACAACGCCATGATCGCTCGCACGAACTCGGGCGCCCGCGACAGGGCCTCGACAACGTACTTCTCCGAGTAGCCCCACCGCGCCTGCGCCAGGAACCGGCACATCGCACGCACGAGTACCGTCTCCCGCCAGCCGATCCCGGCCGCCGTCACGAGTTGGGCGAACCCGTCGACCTGCCACTTGCCGTTGAAGCCGGCTTCCGCGGCAGCGGCCACTCGGTGGAGCGTCGCCAGGTCGACCTGGAGGTCATCAAAGGTGAAGGCATCGACCCCGCCGAACGATTCGACCTTGTCGACACGCAGGTCGAAGCGAAGGAACAGGGCGCACACGTCCGCCAACGGCGGACGGTTGCGGGAATCCTCGGAGTCGTCCCAATCGACAAAAGCGCGGATGCCGCGATTATTCGATTCGAACCAGGCTCTCGGCGAGCGGATCTGTTCCTGGACAGCGGTCTTCATGGGGTTCCTTGTGGTGACAAGAGCAAGCGGAACGGTTCGGTGCTCCCCTGGGACGCCGATCGACATATATCGATGACGCCGCCCTCAGAGCACTGAATCGTTTGGCAGCCGATCTACGGCAGGGCGATGTACTTGGTTTCGAGGTATTCCTCGATGCCTTCGGAGCCGGCTTCGCGGCCCAGGCCGGATTGTTTGACTCCGCCGAAAGGTGCGGCGACGTCCGAGATGATGCCGCGGTTGACGCCGACCATTCCGGCCTCGACGGCCTCGGCCACTCGCAGGGCACGGGAAAGATCCTGGGTGTAGATGTACGCGGCGAGGCCGTAATCCGTGGCGTTCGCAGCGGCGATACCGGCGGCTTCCCCGTCGAACCCGGTGATCGCGGCGACCGGCCCGAAGACCTCTTCCGTCAAGATCCGCGCGTCGACGGTCACGCCGTCCAGGACCGTCGGCGGGTAGAAATACCCGGCCCCCGCGATCGGCTCCCCACCGCACCTGACGGTGGCGCCCTTCGTGACCGCATCGGCGACCAGGGCGGTCACGGTCGCCCGCTGCTTTTCGGTGATCAGTGGGCCGACCTGCGAGTGTTTTTCGACCCCACTGCCCACGCGTAGGGGTGCCATCCGAGCCGTGAGCTTCTCGGTGAACTCCGAGCGGACCGCGTTGTCGACGTGAATGCGGTTCGCGGCGGTGCACGCCTCGCCCATGTTGCGCATCTTGGCGGCTATCGCGCCGTCGACGGCCGCGTCGAGATCGGCGTCGTCAAACACGACGAATGGCGCGTTGCCCCCGAGTTCCATCGATGAGTTCAGCACCCGCTTGGCCGCCTGGGCGAGCAGGACCTTGCCGACCCCGGTCGAGCCGGTGAAGGTCACCTTGCGCAGCCGCGGGTCGTCGAACATCGGATCGGTGAGAGCTGCCGCGTTCGACGTCGGAAGGATCGAGAGCACACCTTCGGGCAGTCCCGCTTCGGCAAAAACCTGGCCGAGAAGAAGCATTGTCAACGGCGTCTCCGCCGCCGGCTTGCAGATCACCGTGCACCCAGCGGCCAGAGCCGGCCCGATCTTGCGGGTGCCCATCGCGAGCGGGAAGTTCCACGGCGTGATCGCGAGAACCGGCCCGACCGGCTGCTTCGTCACCAGGATCCGGCCCGTGCCGGTCGGCGACGGCGTGTACCGGCCGTTTATCCGGGGTGCTTCCTCGGCGAACCATCGGAGGAACTCGCCACCGTAGGTGACCTCACCGTTCGACTCCGCAAGGGGTTTGCCCATCTCGAGTGTCATGAGCATCGCGAAGTGCTGGCGGTACTTGCCGTCGATGAGTTCCCACGCTCGGCGCAGAATCTCCGCACGCTGGCGGGAGGGCGTCGACGCCCACTCGGCCTGCACTTTCGACGCGGCGTCCAGGGCGCGAGCACCATCGTCAGGGCCGGCATCCGCGACCTCGATCAGCACCTCGCCGGTCGCCGGGTTGTACACCGGGAAACGATTCGTCGAGAGAACCTGGACACCGCCGATCCAGAGGTCAGTGGGTACTGCGGCAAGGGCCTGCTCGGGAGTCACTTGCCTGCCTTTGCCTTGAGCACCGAACCGATGACGTCGAGGCCTTCGATGAGCAATTCATCGCTGATGACCAGCGGCGGAAGGAGCCGGATGATGTTGCCGTACGTGCCGCAGGTCAGCATGACGACGCCCGCCGCGTTCACGGCAGTCGCAACCTCTTTGGTGAGGACTGCGTCTGGTTCGTTGGTGCCGGGCTTGACGATCTCGATCGCCAGCATTGCTCCCCGGCCGCGAATATCACCGATCACGCCAGTCTCGTCGGCGAGCGACCGCAGCATCGGCTTCGCGATCTCTTCGATGTGGCGTGCGCGGGACGCCAAGTCAGCGGACTCGAGGTAGTCGAGCGCAGCGATCGCCGCGGCGCACGCGACCGGGTTTCCACCGTAGGTGCCGCCGAGTCCGCCGGGGTGCACCGCGTCGAGCAGGTCCGCGCGGCCCGTCACGGCGGCAAGGGGCATACCGCCGGCGATGCCTTTGGCCATGGTGACCAGGTCCGGGACGATTCCCTCGTCGTTCGACGCGAACCACGACCCCGTGCGCGCAAAACCGGTCTGGATCTCGTCGGCGATGAACACGACTCCGTTCGCCTGGCACCAGTCGGCGAGCGCCGGCAGGAACCCGCGAGCCGGAACAATGAATCCGCCTTCACCCTGGATCGGCTCGATGATCACGGCCGCCAAAGACCCAGCGCCGATCTGCTTCTCGATCCGATCGATCGCCTCGGCCGCAGCAACCTTGCCGTCAAGGCCGTCGCGGTACGGGTAGGACGCCGGCATCCGGTAGATCTCGGGCGCGAACGGTCCGAAGTTCGACTTGTAGGGCATCGACTTCGCGGTCAGCGCCATCGTGAGGTTGGTGCGACCGTGGTACGCGTGGTCGAACGCCACAACGGCCTGGCGACCCGTCGCGAGCCGAGCGATCTTCACCGCGTTCTCCACCGCTTCCGCGCCGGAGTTGAACAGGACCGTCCGCTTCTCGTGGTCGCCCGGTGTCAGCCGGTTGAGCCGCTCGGCGACCTCGATGTATCCCTCATACGGGGTGACCATGAAACAGGTGTGCGTAAGGTGCGCAGCCTGTTCGGCGACGGCTGCCGCCACCTGCGGGTTCGATGCCCCGACGCTGGTCACCGCGATGCCCGACCCCAGGTCGATGAGCGAATTACCGTCCACGTCCACGATGACGCCGCCGTCGGCATCGACGGCATAGACCGGCGCCGACGAGCCGACGCCGGCCGCGACCGCCCGCTTGCGTCGCGTCGCCAGCTCCGACGAGCGTGGGCCGGGAAGTGACGTGACGAGATTCCGCTCCTGCGGCAGTCGGTAGGTGATGTCGGGCATCGGTGCTCCTTGTTTCGGTGACTACCGCCGAGTCTTGGCGCCGAACACGGACGGGTCGATCGCCTTTTTGGCGAAGCTTTGAGCCCAAGTTCTACGAAATGGCTATTTCGCATGTGTTTCGCATCACACACACTGGGTAAGTCGCCTGAAACACAGGCGGCGGTCGCCGGCTCATAGGAGTGCACGGCGAGTTTCATCTCTCCCGTGCACAACACAAGGAGCCTCATGTCCCTCATACGTGCGAACTACGACGCACAGATATCGCCGGAGACATCGGCGGGACTGCCGATCACACCCAATTCGCTCGAGAAAGAGCCGAAGAAGCTCCGCTCCCGCCACGTCACGATGATCACCCTCGGCGGAATCATCGGGGCCAGTCTGTTCGTCGGTTCCGGCAACGTCATTCGCACGGTCGGGCCGGCCGCGATTCTCTGCTACCTCATCGGCGGACTGCTGGTGTTCCTCGCCATGCGAATGCTCGGCGAAATGGCCGCTGCCCGACCCACCACGGGTTCATTCATGGAGTACGCCCGGACCGGACTCGGCAACTGGGCGGCCTACTTCGTCGGCTGGCTCTACTGGTACTTCTGGGTCGGCGTTCTCGCCTTCGAAGCCGTCGTCGGCGGCTCGATTCTCCACGGGTGGGTGTCCGGTGTGCCGGCCTGGCTGTTCTCCGTCGGCCTGATCCTGCTGTTCACCGCCTCGAACCTGATCTCGGTTCGTTCCTTCGGTGAGGTCGAATTCTGGCTCGCGAGCGTCAAAGTCCTCGCGATCATCGTGTTTCTGGGTATCGGCATCCTCTTCGCCACCGGTCTCTGGAGCGGTTCGACTTTCTCGATCCCCAACCTCTGGCAACACGGCGGATTCGCCCCGCACGGCATCTGGCCCATCATCAGCGGCGTCGCACTCGTGATCTTCTCCTACTTCGGAACCGAGATCGCCGTCATGGCGGCCGCGGAATCGGAGAACCCTTCGAAGGGCGTGCGGCAGGCTGCGAGCACCGTCATCTGGCGAATCCTGCTGTTCTTCGTCGGCGCCGTCACCATCATGGTCATCGTCGTGCCGTGGAACCAACTGCCCGACCCCAAGGAACACGCGCCGTTCGCCTACATCTTCGGCATGTTCGGAATCCCGGCGGCTCAAACGATCATGACGGCGGTCATCCTCACCGCAGTGTGCTCGGTATTGAACTCGGGGCTCTACTCGGCCGCTCGTATGTTCTCCGCACTCGCCGATGACGGCTTCGCCCCCAAGATCGTGGCCAAGAAACACCGCGGTGTTCCGGTCGTCGCCGTCGTGGCCTCCACGCTCGGCGCTTACGCCGCGGTGTTCGTCAATTTCGTCGCACCGAATTCCGGAGTCTTCGACTTCATCATGAACTCGGCCGGCCTGGTGGCTCTGTTCGTCTACGCGTTCATCGCCCTGACGCAGATGCGCACCCGGCAGAAGATGACGCCCGAGGAGCAGTCCCACCTCAAGCTCAAGATGTGGCTCCATCCCTGGCTCGCCGTCCTGACGATCTCCGCGGTCGTCGGCATCGTCATCGTCATGTTGCTCGGCGACGAATCCAGCCGAACGCAGGTCTGGACGAGCCTCGTCTCTGTTGTCGTTCTCGCGCTGTTCTGGCCGCTGGCGCGCAAGAGCGTCGCACGCGTCGACGCGACCCGAACAACCGTCTGACCCTTCACTGATGCGGCTGCTGCCGGACGTTGGTCCGGGAGCAGCTGCGTCCTTGGTCGCGGCCATTTTCGGGCGCGCCATCCTGTCGAACACACTCGATCAGATTCGACAAAAAGGCGACCCCTTTCCGTCGCCCGCTCACCCAAAATCGTAAGTGCCGCACCAAGCACTGACCCTGAAGGAGGCACACAATGCCTAAGTCCGTCACCCGTCCACCCGCCAAGCCGCGCACCACGGTCAAGCGCGAGGCCGCCCAGCGCGTCGAGGTGAGTGTCGGTACGGACGCCGCGTTCGCCTCGGCCACCGTGCCGACAGCACCGAAGCGGCGCGTCCTTCGGAACGTCTCCGAAGTCCGCCACTTCTTCCGCACGAACGACGTGCCGATCTACTTCGTCGGCGCGACGCCGTTCAACCTGCTCGGCCTCGACCGCTGGGTCCGGAAGTTCAGCTACATCGCCTACTACGACGCCTGGGACGGCGCTCATCCGCGCGTCTTCACGCCGAAGTTCAAGCCGTACGAGGAGTTCGGCTCTGGCGAGGACATCAACAACTGGCTGCTCCGGCACCCGGAGACCCGCGCCTACATCGAGCGCGACACTCCGCGGGGCGTGCGTCCGAAGGTTGCGATGGTGTTCTTCAACGCCGAGACCGAGTCGATCTGCGCCGAACTCGGCTACGACCTGATCCTCCCGACGGCCGAACTGCGCGAGCACCTCGACTCGAAGATCGTCACCACGAAGCTGGGCGACGAAGCGGGGTCACCGAGCGTCCCGAACATCCTCACAACCGTCGACTCGTGGGAAGAGCTCCGCGCGGCTGCCGAAAAGGCCGGCCTGGGCGACGAACTCGTGGTCCAGACGCCATACGGCGACTCGGGCAAGACGACGTTCTTCATCTCGTCCGAAGCCGACTGGCGCAAGTACGCCGGCGACATCGTCGGCGAAGACGTGAAGGTCATGCGCCGCATCAACAACTACCCCGTCGCGGTCGAGGCGGTGATCACCCGCTGCGGCACGATCGTCGGCCCGTTCATGACGGAACTGACCGGTTACCGGGAACTGACGCCGTACAAGGGCGGCTGGTGCGGCAACGAGATGCACCCTGACGTCCTCACGCCCGAGCGCCGCGAAAAGGCTGCGGAACTGGTCCGCAAGCTCGGTGACCGCCTCGGCAAGGAAGGCTACAAGGGCTTCTTCGAGGTCGACGTTCTCATCGATACCGACACCGAGGAGGTGTACCTCGGTGAGCTCAACCCGCGCATCAGCGGTGCCACGTCGATCACGAACGTGACCGCCGGCGCCTATGCCGACGTGCCGCTGTTCCTCTTCCACCTGCTCGAGTTCATGGGCGTCGACTTCGACATCGACGTCGACGACATCAACGAGCGTTGGGAGACGCTCGCCGCGGCGGACACCTGGTCGCAGATGATCATCAAGGAGACGAACGACGTCGTCGAACTGCTCGAGGCGACTCCGAAGACCGGTCACTACTCGCTCGACGACCGCGGAAACCTCATCTTCCGCCGGTCCGCCCTGGACTGGCACCAGCTCCAGGACGAGAGCGAGGCGTTCTTCCTGCGCATCTATGCCACCGGCGACTACCGGTGGAAGGGCGCCGACCTCGGCATCTTGATCACGAAGGGCAGGCTGCAGCGCGAGCGGGCCCATGGTGGCTCGGCGCTGACGATTCGGGCCAAGCACTTCATCGACTCGTTTCGGGCGCAGTACAGCGGTACGCCGCTGGCTGCTCCGATGGTTGATGCGCCTGTCTATGAGGGGATTCGGTCCGTCTAGTGGAATCCGGACAACTGGCTATCAAAGGAGATTCAGCCATGATCGGTGGTGACCCGGGCCGGGTTCTGTCGGCCGTGACACTCGACAACTGGCAGTCGTCGGCGAACTTGCACTGGACGTTCCAGCACGTCGCGGACTTCCTGCCGACTTCCCTCATCTCACGTGGCACGGGCGCTATTGCGACCCTGCCCCCACGACCGGCGGGGATTTCGGATCTCGAGGTGAAGCTGCCCGATGACAAGCGGACGACGGTTGGGCAAATCATGGGCACAACGGCGACCGACGGGTGGATCGTGTCGCATCGCGGCGACATCCTGTCGGAGGCCTACTACGGCGGCATGACCCCCGGCACGCAGCACCTGTTGATGTCGGTGAGCAAGTCGCTGGTCGCGATGGTCGTCGGCGCGCTGGGCGTGGACCCAGACGCGCTCGTCACGAGCTACGTTCCTGCACTGGCGGTTTCGGGTTACCACGGCGCGACCGTACGCCACTTGCTGGATATGCGGTCGGGCATCAAGTTCTCGGAGAACTACCTCGATCCCCTCGCTGAAGTCCGGTTGATCGAGCAGGCCATCGGCTGGGCGCCGCGCACAGTTCCCGACCTGCCGAACACCATGTACGACTTCCTGACGACGCTGCAGCAGAAGTCGCCGCACGGCGGCGCGTTCGAGTACCGCTCATGCGAGACCGATGTGCTCGGCTGGGTGTGCGAAGCCGTATCCGGCAAGCGCATGCCGGAACTGATGTCGGAACTGGTGTGGAGCAGAATCGGGGCCCGATACGACGCGTCGATCAGCGTCGATTCCGTCGGTGCCGGCATGTTCGACGGCGGGATCAATGCCTGCCTGTCCGATCTCGTCCGCTTCGGATCTCTGTATCTCAACGAAGGCGTGTCGCTGACCGGCGAGAAGGTCGTTCCGGAGTCGTGGATTGCGGACACTTTGTCGGGAGCTCCTGACTCGCGCGCCGCATTCGCGAACAGCCCCGACGACCTGCGAATGCCGGGTGGGATGTATCGCAACCAGGTGTGGCTCCCGTATGAGGGCAACAATGTGTTGCTCTGCCTGGGAATTCACGGTCAGATGATCTACGTCAACCGCAGCGCGGACGTCGTCGCGGCGAAGTTGTCGAGCTGGCCGCTACCGCAGAACGCTCAGATGCTGTTCTCGACCGTCCGCGCCTTTGACGCGATCGCGGCCGCCGTCGCATAGACAAGTTGGCGTCTGGCGCACTCGACCAGACGCCAATTCGTCTATCGTTGGCGGAATGAATGTGGCGTTGACGTGGGTCTTGGCTCAGCCTGATCTGCGGCTACGCTTGGTCGGCGGACGCGGCGGGGTCGCGCGCGAGACCCGGCTCGCGCTCGTGACCGAGCTGATGGACCCGAATGAGTGGCTCTCGGGTGGGGAACTCGTCCTGACCACCGGAATCCAGCTCCCCGACACGGCCGAGGGAAAGCGCGCATACTTGCGCCGCCTCAACGACAGTCACGTCGCGGGGGTCGGATTCGGCGCAGGGGTGACCTACGACGAAGTACCGGCCGATCTAATCACGGTGGCTGACGAGCTCGACCTTCCGCTCATCGAAGTCCCGCGCCAGATCCCCTTCGCCGCCGTCGTGGAACGCGTCTCGACCCGGATAGCCGAGCTTCAATACGGTGCGGTCCTGCGGGCTTCGCGCGCGCAACCCCGCATGACGCGCGCGGTCTTGACCGAGGGCGCCCACGCGATCCTCGCCGAGCTAGGACAATCGCTCGAGTCGACCGTCCTGCTGCTCGACAACGGCGGCGCGGTGATCGACAGCCATCCACGCGTCATCGACCCGGAGTTCGCGTCCGCGGTCGTCGGCGCTATGTCGCTTCGCGCAGCTGCGGGCTCGGCAAGCCTTGGCAATCTGACGGTCACCCATCAGCAGATCCAGGTCGGCCGTCGAGTTCGCGGTCACTTGGTTGTCGTCGGGGCGCCACTCGGCAATATCGACCAGGTCCTCCTCGGTCACGCGAACTCTCTACTGGCACTCGACCTCACGTTGCCGAACCGGCTTCGCAACACCCAACGTGACCTCAACGCGCAGGCGCTCGCGCTGCTGCTCGGGGAGCGAGTCGACCTGACGCAGGCGCGCCAACTCATGCCCGGCGCCGCGGATAGTCGCGGCGAAATCCGGGCGCTCGTCGTCACCGGCGATGAGCGTGCCGTCGAACGGGCGGCCGCCGCCATCGAACGTGCGACGGCGAAGGCCGGATTCCCGGTGTTCCGGTATCTCAGTGGCTCGCGACTGACCGTGGTGTTGCCTGCCGCGGAGGGCGAATCGATTGTGGACTCGGCCATTTCGCGGATCGATCGCCGAACACTGCGGGCCGGCATGAGCGCCGCCCACCGGACGTCCCGCCTGCAAACCGCGGTCGACAACGCGAATCTCGCGGCCTCGTCCGCCGAAATGGGCGGCGAAGTGCTCGAATTCACGAGCCTCGTCGGAAGTGCGCTGTTGTCCAACAAGGCGAGTCGTGACGTCCTCAACGCGGTCGCGGACACCCTACTGACCGCGCTGCGGCTGTACGACGACGAGAACGGGTCGGAACTCCTTCCCGCGCTCCGCGCATTCCTCGAGAGCAACGGACATTGGGAAGCGGCCGCGGCAGCAGCCAGCGTCCACCGGCACACGCTCCGCAAGCGCGTCGAACTCGCGCAGGACGTGCTCGGCGTCGACCTCGACATCGCGCGCGTACGCGCCGAACTCCTGCTGGCGATCTTGGCGAGCAGCAGCTGAGCTACGCGGCACCGGTCGCCTTCGGGGCGATCGACACGTACCGGTGGCCGGTCGGGGTGCGAAGTTCATAGGCGTGGCGTTCGCCGTCGACGGGCTTGGCCGTAAAGCCCGGCGCTTCGACGGTGTAGTTGCAGCCCTCGCACACCCCCGCCCCGTTCACACTGCTGGTCGCCCCTCCGTGCTGACGGCCGAGGATGTGATCGTGATGCCGGATCGGAGCGCCGCAATACGGCGTGCGACACACATCGTCGCGGATGTCAAGGAACTGTTTGAGCTTGGCCGGGAAGAACCGTCGGCGGGATTCCATCCCCACCAGTTCCCCGGTCTTGGGTCGGATGTAAAGCCGACGGATCCATGCCAGACCCGTCTTGACCCACCGCCGCGCGATCGACGACGGAATCGGCCCCAACCCGACCGCTTGCGCCGGCTCACAGTCACCGCCGAGCAACGCGACATCGGTCATCACCAGGTTCACCGTCACCGGCACCTCGTTCGCACTGCCCAAGCCGGTGAGGAGCTCGACGAACCGGTCCGCCTCGATCTGATCATGCGTGCGCTCATCCCCGGTCGCTTTGACCGCGTCGGCATCACGCTTCAGGCAGGCCTTGACCGTCACCGCTTGTGGCATCGGCACCAGCGCCGTCACGTACGCCATCGCATCCGGCGCGGGCCGCACGCTGACGTGCCGCTCGCTCACCGCCCGGGCATGCCTTTTGACCACCGCTTCGGGAGCGAGCGTGTACGCGTGTCGCTTGACCTCCCGTTCGAACTGCGTGTCGCTCCACCCCTCGAACGTCGCAGCGTCACCACAGACCAGGCGATCGATCTGCGCCCGTTCTTCCCGCGTGAGGTATCCCGTCTCGCGAACGAGGATCGTGGCCCGATACTCGGTCAACACACCCTCGCGCATTCGCTCCAGGGTGTGCGGCATCTCCGAAACCAACGCCTTTCCGAGCCCGAGATGGATGTTCCCGCGCCGCGGCGACTCCCGGCGCGCGAGCGCGATCTCCAACCCCACGCCCTGGCCTTGTTTCTCCTGACGCATCCCGCGAGCCGCATGCCGCACCCGCACCGACGCATCCAACGCGGCAGCCTCCACCGCCTGAGCTGCCGAGAGCGCGTTCTTCACCCGTTCGTACAGAGCGGTCCGGTCGATCCGCGTCGCTTCGTCCACATCCTGACTCCGTCCCCGAAGCCAGCCAATCAGTTCATCCAGTTCGATCACATGTTCGAACGTACACCTGCCCTACGACAAGTTCCGAAGCCCGGAAACCGCCGTCTACCAGCAACAACAGAAATTGCACGCGACCGACGAACAACCGCAACGCCGATTCCAGCGATGAGGACTACTTCCGTCAGAATCCCCACCACCATCGCGACGTTCATCATCGAAGGGTCGTGGCTGACCGTCATCGCATGGTGGTGATGCCCGGCGGGCATCTGCATCCCCGCCGTCGTCGGAGCCGACATCATCGCCACGTGCAGCACGATCATCGCCAACCCGCCGCCCGCTGCAAGCAGACAGTTTCGGGCGGATCCTGACGTCCAGAGATGCGCGGCACAGACCAAACACCATGCCGCCATCAGGAGAAGCGTCAGCGCGGGCAGCAATGCCCCAATGGACCCGCTCAACACGAGACCGAGGTGTGCGGCTGCGGTGGCGCCGGTCAGTACCGACGCCAGTCGGTTCCACCTCATCACCGCACCGCCGGTTGTTGCTGCGTGATGCAGTGGATTCCGCCGCCGCGAGCGAACAGCGGTCGCGCATCAACCGTGGTCACTGGCCGTCCGTACGCCGTGGACAGGATCGCGGCAGCTTCATCGTCGACCGGGTCGTTGTAGCTGCACGCCACGACGCCGTCGTTGCACACGAGATGGTTGATATAGCTGTAGTCGACGAATCCCTCGCCGTCCCGCAGGACGGATGGCGCCGGAACGCGCACAACTTCGAGCTGCCGACCGGCCGCGTCGGTTGCAGCAGAGAGCAACTCACAAAACAACTGACTCCGCACGTAGTCCGGGTGCTCCGGATTCCGCTGGTCATGTACCAGCACGACACCTGGCGATGCGAACGTCGCCACGATGTCAACGTGCCCCCGGGTCCCGAAATCGTCCTCGTCGCGCGTCAGACCATATGGCAGCCAGATCGCCTTCGAAACCCCCAGCGTGCGAGCAAGCTCGGCTTCGATGTCAGCCTTCGTCAGCCCCGGGTTGCGACCCGGATCGAGTTGCACGGACTCCGTCACCAACACCGTGCCCTTACCGTCGACGTGAATTCCGCCGCCCTCGTTGACGATGGGCGACGACACCACCTCGGCAGCCGCGAGCCCCGCCACGAACTTCCCGATCAGCGCATCGCTCGACCAGGACGCCCAGGATTGCGCTCCCCAGCCGTTGAAGATCCAGTCGACTGCGCCGAGCTTGTCCCCATCGACGACGAACGTCGGACCGATGTCCCGCATCCACGCGTCGTCGAGTTCCGCATAGACGATCTCGACCTTGTCGCCCAGGTACTCGGCCGCAACCGCGGCATCGGCGGGATCGACGACAACAGTCACGGGCTCGTACCGCGCAACAGCCTGTGCCACCGCGGCCCACGTCGACCGAGCCTCGTGCGGATCGTCGCCGAGCGTGTAACCCTTCGACGGAAACGCCATCCAGGTGCGTTCATGCGGAGCCCACTCGGCCGGCATGTGCCAACTCATGACTGCCCCTGAGCGTGCTCAAGGTCCACCGGAGCCGTCAGCTGCCCATACGTGTCGGGACGGCGGGTCTTGAGGAACGGGAACAGCGTCAGCCAGTCCTTGCGCTGGTCGAGGTCGAGATCGGCGACCAACACCGCAGACTCGTCGCGCGGGGCCTGCACGAGAATCCGGCCGTAGGGGTCCGAAATGAAGGACGACCCGTAGAACGTGATGAGGCCTTCGTTGCCGTACCGATTCGGCGCGATCATGAACGTGCCGTTGGAGATTCCGTTTCCGACGATGACCTGCCGCCACAGCGGCTGCGTGTCGAACTCGGGATGGTCGGGCTCCGAACCGATCGCGGTCGGATAGACGATCACCTCGGCTCCCCCGAGCGAATACATCCGTGCCACCTCCGGGAACCACTCGTCCCAGCACGTCGGCATTCCGATCCGCAGGTCGAGTCCGACGGGCGTGTGCACCGGGTAGGCGTCGTCGCCTGCCGGGCCGTGCCGGAAGTAGGTGTCTTCGTAGTAACCCGCGGTGATCGGGATGTGCAGCTTGCGGGTCTTGGCGACGAGTTCTCCCTGCGGTGCGACCAGGATCGCGGTGTTGTACCCCAAACCATCTGGGCCATCGAACTTCTCGTAGAGCGACGCATGCACGAAGACGTTGTGCTTTCGTGCCGCGGCCGCCGCGAACGTGAAGGTCGGTCCGGTGGTCAAGTCCTCGGCCTGAGTGCCCGGGTTGTCGCCGGCCCGCACGTCCGCGGGATAGCGAATGAGCGTGATCTCCGACAGGAAGACGACCTTCGCGCCGGCGTCCGCCGCCTGACCGATGGCGTCGGTGAGTTCCCGAACAAGCAACTCCGAGTCGTCGTGCCAGCAGTGCTGTACCAGCGCGACGCGAACCGGCTCGCGGACCGTGTCTTCGACGCGGCACAGCGACTCTGGCGCTCCCAACGCGGTGATGAGTTTCATTGGATTCCCTCGAACTCAGGGTCAGTGGCGGACGTGCCCTTCGCGAGCGTTTGTCCGGTGAAGAAGGATGGATTGACCGCGCGCATGACGATCATGAGAACGGCGCCGAGGACGAGGGACCCGAAACCGATCCAGAACACCAAGCCGATCCCGAAAACCTGCGAGCCGCTTCCGTTTTCGGGGTCCATGCTCTGATGCACCGAGATCAGGAACACGGCGAAGAGCAGGAGCGCGCCCAGCAGCGGGAACACGAATTTGAACACGACACTGCGGGCGTTGCGGAACAGCTCGCTGCGGAAGTACCACACGCAGGCGAACGCGGTGATGCCGTAATACCAGCAAATCATGATGCCCAGCGACGCGACCGTATCCCACAGCACCGAGTCCGACAGCAGCGAGACGGCGGTGTAGAACACGCCCGTCACGACGCCCGCGAACACAGTAGCGAACACCGGTGACAGGAACCGCGGGCTGATGCTGGCGAACTTTTTCGGGAACGCCTCGTACGAGCCCATGGCGAGCAGAGTGCGAGCCGCGGGCAGGAACGTCGTCTGCAGGCTCGCTGCCGCGGAAGCGAACACCGCGAGCAGCACGAACGGGCCCAGGCTGCCCAGCACCGGATGTGCCAGCGCGGCGAACACGTTGTCTGCGTTGTCCGGATTTCCCAGGCCGATGCCCTCTGTGCCGACGCCGGCGAACATCGTCACGCCCACCGCGATGAGCAGGTACGTGAAGAGAATCGACAACACGCACAGCAGGCCCGCACGCCCCGGGACGCGGGTCGGGTCCTTCGACTCCTCGCCCAGCGTCAAGGTGGTGTCCCAACCCCAGAATCCGAAGATCGAGCCCACGACACCGAGGATCAACGCGCTGATGCCCAGACCGGTGAACGGATTGAACCAGTCGATGTCGAAGCTCAGATGGGTTGGCTGACTACTCGACTTGACCACCGCGGTGATCGCGAAGCCGAGCAGCACCACCATCTGGAACGCCACGAGCACGTATTGAATGCGTTCACTGGTCTGAATCCCGCGCGCCGACACCCAAGTGGCGGCCGCGAGGAACAGCAGCGTCGAGATGATGTTGACGGCTTTACCGGTCCCGAACTGCTCGATGGCCGGATTGTTAAAAACGTCCGCGAGGAACAGATAGAAGAACTCGACCGCGATCGCGGCGAGGTTGGACAACACGAAGATCGTGGCGAGCACCATGCCCCAGCCGCACATCCAGCCGACGTACGGCCCGAAGGCCTTCGTCGACCAGGTGAACGAGGCGCCGCAGTCGGGCATGCGGTTGTTGAGCTCGCGGTAGGCGTATGCGGTGAGGAACATCGGGATGAACCCGACGATGAGGATCGCCGGAACCTTCGCGGCAACGGCGGCCACCATGAGTCCGATGCTCGCGGTCAGCGTGTAGCCAGGCGCTACGGTCGAGATGCCTAGAACGGCGCCGGTGAAGGTGCCAATCCGGCCGGCAGCCAGGCCCTTCTCGTGGATGTCGCCACTGGTCGGAGGCGTGGACACTGTGGTCATCTCTCGTACTCCCGCGGAATGACGACCACTGGAACACGGAGAACGCGGAGCATCCGGGCAGCGGTCGAGCCCAGGAACAGCCGGCGGGGTTGGGCCAGGCGGCTCGATCCGACGAGAATCACATCGCCGTCATGCCAGTCGAGCCGATTGACGGCGTCTTCGACCGTCGCTCCTTCGGCGACCACGGAGGTGACATCGATATCCGCGGGCAATGACGCCTTCGCTTGTTCGACATACCGCCGCGCGTGCTCGATGGCAGCGGAACCGCGGCCCTCGTCCAGCGACACCAACGACACCAAACGCAACGGAACACCGGCGCGAGACGTCGACTCGATCGCGGTCCGGAACACCTCGGCAGCTCCGGGACGCGCACCGATTGCGCACGTCACCTCCCGAACGCGCGGGGCCGTGACGTGCCGGGCTCCGCGCGGTGAGAGGACAACCGGAACGGGAGACGCGTGCAGAAGTTCGTTGACGACGGCACCCAAGGACAGGCTGCCGATGATCCCGCCGCCGCTGCCGCCGACCACGATCGCGCTGGCGGCCAGCTTGTCGGCGAGCTCGATGAGCCCCTCGGCGAACGATTCATGCGCGACGACGTGCGTGTTCACCGGAATGTCGGTGATCGTGGCGGCGGCTTCGGCGAGCCACTGTTCGGCTTGGTGCCGGACGTGCTCGTGGTAACCGCCCGACGGCGCCAGCGCATCTGAGATGACGTCCTCGGGCACGATCATCGCCAGGTCGATCGACGCATCGATCGTGCGCGCGATCATCGTGGCGACGGCGACGGCGTCTGCGCCGCCTTTCGTCGCGAGGTATCCGACCAGTAATCGCATCAGTGGCACCCGTGTTCGTGCGTGGGTGCTGAACGCACCGGCTCCTCGACGTCCGTGTGGCAGTGCTTCTTCGGCTGCGGTCGAACGTCGAGCGAAGGATTGCGATCGAAGAAGCCGACCGGCTTGAGCCAGAAGTTGATCGTGTCCACCGGCATGATCGGCCAGTCCTCGGGCCGCGTGATGTGGTGGATGCCGAACGTGTACCAGAGCACGACATCGGTGTTGTCGATCGAGCGGTTGGCGGCAGTCCATTCGGGCAGACCGTGGTCAACCGAACTCTGGACGACGAACTCCCCCGCCGGCCACTGCTCGTCCGGACTGTTCGGCGTGACCCACACCGTGTGCTCGATTGCCTTGCAGCGCTGGAAGACTGGCGAGTTCGGGTCGAACATGGCCGGGAACGAAGCCGCGGGAACCAGCTTGTAAGACGGATTCAGGCCGATACCGGTCTTGACGTTGGTGTTGACAACCTTCCAGGCGCGCTGCGTCTGGTAGTTCATGTCCTGCTTGCCCTGCTCCTCGGTGAGCAGCGGAGTGTTCTTCTGTCGCAGCGACAGGCCGAACGGGTTGTCCGGGCCCATCGGAACCATCTCGGTCTCGGTGGCGTAGACGGTGTTCTCGGTGCCGTCGACGTCGAGGTCCATGCGCGCGACGATGAAGTGCTGGTGGAACGGCGCGTAGGTGCGGTGATCCACGAGCGATCCATGCGGGTGCGAGCCACCCTCCGGGAAGTGCGTGACGACCATGATGCCGGTCGCGCGGACCTCACACTCGATGTTGCCGTCCTCGTAGAACCGCCAGTAGGTCAGGTACTCGTAATTGGCGACCGTCACGTGGAAAGAAACGACCAGCCGTCGTGCACGACGAACTTCGGTCGTGCCGTTGCCGTCGACGTGCTTCCAGCCGACCGCGTTGTCCTCCTCGTGGATGCACACCGCGTTCTTGATCGTGTACGGCTCGCCCTTGCTGTCATGCAGCGTGGCGTCGAGGTAGCGGATCTCGCCGAGGCAGTCGCAGCCAAGCTCGAGAGAGGTCGTCATGAAGCCGAGTCCCCACTCACCGATGTCGAACGCGGTGCGCCGGTAGTGGTCGAAGGCCTGGTCACGGTAGGGAACCATCATCTCGGCGAACGACAGCTTGTTCGCGATCGAGCGCACGTTCCCGTGGTCGTTGTAGGTGATCGCGTGCAGGGTCATGCCCTCGCGGTAGTTGAAGCCGACCCGCAGCGACCAGTTCTGCCACTCGAGTTTGTTGCCGGTGAGCGTGAAGGAAGGGCCCTCGGTCTGCGTTATGTCGAGCGGCTTGAGCGGTTCCCGCTGGCTCGAGTCCCAGATGCGCTGCGGGACGTGCCGCGGCACGTACTCCCCCATGATCTCGGGCTTTGCAACGCTGAACTCGTCCTCGATCTCGAGGAGTTCCATCGAGTTCATGTCGATGATCGCCTTGAGCCCGTTGACCGGACCGGCGTAGGGGTTTGCGCCTTCAGCCGCACGCACCCAGATGTCCGCCCAGCCGAGACGTCGGTCGCGGAACTTCTCCGGCATGACCGCTTCGCCGTAGGTCCAGGTATCGAAGAACACCAGATCGAGGTTCGTGATGCCGCGCTTGGCGAGGGCTGCCGTGAGGTCCGGGTTCTGACGCAGCGCCTCGTCGGCTTCGTGCCATTCGTCGAGCGTGAAGTTCGGCTGCACGCCCGGGATGTGGTGCCACGACTCCACGGTCTTGCTGGTCAGCGAGACTACCGACTTGTACGTGGCATTCCGGGCCCGGTCGATGACCGTGGCGACCGCTTTGCGCGCGGGGACCGTGCCGTCGGCGTCGAACGCGGCCACCTCAGCCTTGGCGGGTTCGACGAGGGCGATCGCGGCATAGCGCCAGCCTTCGCCGACGTTGTGCTCGTTCTTGAGAAGCGTCGCGACCGTGGCGAACTCGTCGGCGTTCAGCGGGTCGAGGGGGTGAAAGGTGTTCATTCTCAGGGGTTCCTTGCGAGTTAGGAGTGCGAGCTCATGACGTGCTTGATTCGGGTGTAGTCCTCGAGTCCGTACGCAGACAGGTCCTTGCCGTACCCGGATTGCTTGAACCCGCCGTGTGGCATTTCCGCGACGAGCGGGATGTGGCAGTTGATCCACACCGCACCGAAGTCGAGAACGCGGGTCATGCGTTCGGCGGCGCGGTGGTCGTTGGTCCACACGCTTGCCGCCAGCGCGTAGTCGACGCCGTTGGCCATGGCGACGGCGTCGGATTCGTCGGCGAACGACTGCACCGTGAGGATCGGCCCGAAGGTCTCTTCCTGGACGATCGGATCGTCCTGGTGCACGCCCGTGATCACCGTCGGTTCGAAGTAGAAGCCCTGATCCGAAGCCCGCTTTCCGCCGGTCACGACGGTCGCGTGGGCCGGCAGCGCGGCGATCTTCTCGGTGACGGTCGCGAAGTGGCGAACGTTGTTGAGCGGCCCGAAGAACGCATCCGCGTCGTCCGGAAGGCCTGGTCGTAGAGCGGCCGCCTGTTCGGCGAGAGCGTCGACGAAGGCGTCGTGGATCGACTCGTGGACGATGACACGAGTCGCTGCCGTGCAGTCCTGGCCGCCGTTGAAGAATGCCGCCTGGGCAATGCCCTCCGCTGCGGACTTGATGTCCACGTCGGCGAAGACGACGCATGGCGCCTTGCCGCCGAGTTCCAGATGTGCGCGCTTGACCTGTGCGGCAGCAGCCTGCGCGACCGCGACGCCGGCACGCACCGATCCGGTGATGGCGACCATGCCCAGCCCCGGGTGCGACACCAGGGCGGCTCCGGTCGATCCATCGCCGAGCACAACGTTGAGAACTCCGTCGGGCAGGATGCCCTGCGTCAGTTTCGCGAGCACGAGGGTGCTCTCCGGAGTGGTGTCACTGGGCTTGAGCACGACCGTGTTTCCGGCTGCCAGTGCCGGCCCGATCTTCCAGATGGCCATCATGAACGGGTAGTTCCACGGCGTGACCTGTCCGATGACGCCGATCGGCTCGCGTCGCACGTAGGACGTGAAGCCCTCCAGGTACTCCCCCGCAGACTTGCCTTCGAGCAGTCTCGCGGCGCCGGCGAAGAACCGCAGGTGGTCCGCGCCGGTGATGACCTCCTCCGCGGCGATCATCGCTTTGAGCTGGCCGGTGTTGCGGCTTTGCGCTTCGACGATCTCGTCCACATGGGCTTCGATCGCGTCGGCCAGCTTGAGCAGCGCGCTCTGGCGTTCCCGCGGGGTCGTCACGCCCCAGGTCTGAAATGCAGTGGTGGCCGCGGCGACGGCGGCCTCGACGTCGGCAGCACCGGAGATCGGCGTGGCGCCTACCTCCGATTCATCGACCGGACTGATGAGCGGGAGTGTGACGGTGGCAGTGGAATCGGTGAACTGTCCGTTGATGAAGTTCTGCAGGAGCGGCTGCATCGTTATCGACCTTCGAGGGGGTATCGGCTGACGTGACTTCGCGGTACAGTGAGCTGCGTCACGCTTCTAAACATAAAACATTGTAGGTTTTAGGTAAAGAGGCAATTTTCGAAGATCTGTCAGCTAAGGTGACCACCATGAACACGGGACCTGGCCCCTCTCGCAGCCTCGCTGCGGTGTTCACGCCCGTCCGCACGGTCGGCTTGGTCGACGAGATCTGCGAGCGCATCGAATCGGCCATCGAATCCGGAATTCTCACCGGCGGCCAGCGACTGCCCAACGAAACCGAGCTCGCCGCCTCGCTCGGGGTCTCCGCCATGACGGCCCGCGAGGCGCTGGCCCGGCTGCGCGCCCGCGGCATCGTCACCACGACGCGCGGTCGCAGCGGTGGCAGCTTCATCGCCGACGATGCGCCGGCACTACTGGGGGAACTGCAACGCAGACCTTCTGATGCCACGCGCATCGAACTCGAAGACCTGAGGCTGCACCTCCAGTCGATTGCGCAGGCGTGCGCCGCTGCTGCGACCCAACGATCGAGCCATGCCGACGTGGCGACGCTCCGGGCCTACCTCCAGGAGGCCGAAACCGACCCGCGCCAATGGCGCCTTGCCGAGACCGAGTTCCTTCTCGAGGTCGCGGCCGTGGCCCGCTCCGCACGTTTGACCCGGGAAATGCTCCGGCTTCAGACCGAACTCGCCGCACTACTCCCGACGCCGCCGAACGATCCCGAATACCGGGCCGGTCTCCTCGACCTTCGCCGAGCCGTCGTCGACGCGATCGAGGTGCACGATCGAGGTGCAGCCGAGACACACATCCGCACACTCGTCGCCGCACCGATCGCCCACGCGATCGCCATCGGCAGCCGCCCGGTCGCAGTCAGCCCCGAATCCGCGATCGCCGATATCGCCGCCTACTTCGCGGCGATCGAGAAACAGTTGGATTCGTGGGCCCAGTCCTTGGGTCCCCGCCTGACCCCGCACGGGCCATCGCTGACTGGGACGGTGATCGACCGGATCGTCAAACCCGATGTCGAACGACTGCTCAGCGAGGACACGCTGGGACTGATGGGTGCCGGCTTCGTCGCGAACGTCGGGGTTGTGGGCCCAGACCGCACGCACTTCGCCTGGTGGCAAGGAACCGAACTCGACCGCGCCGACGTGCTCGCCAACATCAGCACCCACTCGCAGACGCGATACCTCCGGGCCGAGTGGTTCCGCACGCCGCTGAGCACCGGCCAGCTCGAGATCACCGGTCCATACGTCGACCTTTTGTGCACCGACGAGTACATCGTCACGTTCACCGAACCGGTCCGCTGGCCGCATGAACCGAACATCGTCGGCGTCGCTGGCATGGACTTCACGCTCGCAACCCTCGAGGCGCACACGCTCTCCAGCCTGCGTCAGATCGGCAACGCGACGCTCATCAACGGCGAGGGCCGCGCGGTCGTCTCAGCGGACCCGGAGGTGTGCTCGGGCGACCTCATCGCGAACCTCGACAGCTACCAGCGCTGGCCCGCCGGATCTCGGTTCGCCGTGATCACCCACTGAGCCGATAGTTCGCCGCGTCACACTTCATCAATAAGCGCGTGTCGATTATCCGAATTCTGATAATCGAGTTATGTCGCCAGAGACAAATAAGTCGTTGAATTTTCTTCTGTGACCGCCGTCACTAATTCTTGCAATGCGTGACCCGAGTCGCTGTTACAAGATCGAGATAGTCGCCATTGTTGTCCGTTATATCCGGACCTGCCCATGTAACCCAGGACACAAGAAAGCGGTGGCCCTGCATTTCTGCAGGACCACCGCAATTCAGATGGCGTTACCCAGCGAACGGGCCGCAGTCGATACCGTGCGCGATGAGCCACGGCAGCGGGTCGATCTTCGTGCCGTCCGGCAGCCACACCTCGTAGTGCAGGTGCGGGCCAGTCGACTGGCCCTCGTTACCGACCGCAGCGATGACCTCGCCGGCCTTGACCTTCTGGCCCTCGGTCACATAGAAGGCACTGACGTGTCCGAACACGGCAATCGTGCCGTCGTCCTGGCGCATCCGAACCCACTGGCCGAAGCCCTCGGCCGGACCAGCCTGGATGATCTCACCGTCGGTAACAGCGACAATCGGCGTGCCGATCGGAGCAGCCAGGTCGATTCCGTAGTGGAACGTTCCCCAGCGCTCGGCGAACAGCGAGGTCAGGATGCCGTGGGTCGGCTCGAAGTACTTCGGCGGCGGCGGGAGGACCGGCGCTGCAACCGGGGGCACGAAACGGGTGACAGTTGCCTTGCCCTGGAAGTGCGCGTTGGCGTACAGCGGCTGTGCATCAGCGGTCGGCGGAGCGAACACGGCAGCGGTTGCCATGGACACTGCTGCTACACGAGCGGCGGCGCGACGCTGCGACCGGGCCAGGAACGGCTTGCCGGATTCGGTGCGTCCACGGCCACCTTTGTTTTTGGTAGTCGATAACGAATCAATCACGAGCATGGGAATGACTCTAATACTTAAGTATATTTGCCCATAATTTCCGGCTTGATTTTCGGTAAACGATTGGCTTCTTTTGACAAATGCGCGAACCGCAAAAAGTATGAACTAGCTGGGGTTTTTCAGGGGGTGCCCAACGACCGTTTGGTAAAACCGTGACGCTCGTCTCAGGGGCGTGTTTCCGTCCTCTGACGGGTATACAAAGAGGTCGTCGCCCCATGGCGACGTGCAGAGATGGCGACATCGCGGTCGTACCCGTCGAACAGCGCAAATGTGGACGTTGCACAGACGCCACCGACGACTACGACTACGGTTTAGCTGTCGGTACGCACCGGTAGCCGAGTGCTGCCCAACGTTGCATGTCATGGAGGTAAAACGAATGACCATCGAACCAGCCGCGATACGCCGTCACCGCGTAGTCATCATCGGCTCGGGGTTCGGCGGCCTGTCCGCAGCCAAGGCCCTCAAGAAGGCCGACGTTGAGGTCACCCTGATTGCAAAGACGACCCACCACCTCTTCCAGCCGCTGCTGTACCAAGTCGCGACCGGTGTGCTGTCTGAGGGTGAGATCGCGCCCGCGACCCGCATCATCTTGGAGAAGACCAAGAACTGCAAGGTCCTGTTGGGCAACGTGACCAACATCGACCTCAAGAACAAGACCGTCACCTCGCACCTCGTTGACTGGGACACCGTCACGCCGTTCGACAGCCTGATCGTCGCCGCGGGAGCCTCGAGCTCCTACTTCGGCCGCGACGAGTTCGCCCGCTTCGCGCCCGGTATGAAGACGATCGACGATGCGCTCGAACTCCGTGGCCGCATCCTCGGCGCCTTCGAGGCCGCCGAGGTCACCACCGACCTCGAAGAGCGAGCACGCCGCATGACGTTCGTCGTCGTCGGCGCCGGCCCGACCGGTGTCGAGGTCGCGGGTCAGATCGCGGAGATCGCGGACCGCACGCTCAAGAACACGTTCCGCAACATCGACTCCCGCGACTGCCGCGTGATCCTGCTCGATGCGGCGAACGCAGTCCTGCCCCCAATGGGCGAGAACCTCGGCCTCAAGGCACAGCGTCGCCTGCAGAACATGGGCGTCGAGATCCAGCTCGGTGCCATGGTCACGAATGTCGACTACAACGGCATCGAGATTAAGGACATGAAGACCGGCGAGACCCGCCGCATCCCGTGTGCGGTCAAGGTCTGGTCGGCCGGTGTGTCGGCGAGCCCGCTCGGCAAGATGCTGGCCGACCAGTCGGACGGCACCGTGATCGACCGCGCCGGACGCGTTGTCGTGGAGCCCGACCTCAGCATCAAGGGCTACCCGTACGTGTTCGTCGTCGGCGACATGATGAACGTGCCGAACGTCCCGGGTATGGCCCAGGGTGCGATCCAGGGCGCGAAGTACGCGGCCAAGCGCATCACGGCCTCCCTCGACGGCAAGGACGACCCGACCAATCGGAAGCCGTTCAAGTACTGGGACAAGGGCTCGATGGCCACGGTCTCGCGCTTCAGCGCAGTGTGCTCCGTGCCGCTCCCGGGTGGCCGGAAGCTCGAGTTCGGCGGCTTCATCGCCTGGCTCGCATGGCTCGGGCTGCACCTGTTCTACCTGGTGATGCCGACGAAGTCCTTCGTCCAGGCAACGACGACGACTATGTCGTGGTTCATCACGTTCATCGGTTCGGGCCGCGGTCAGCTCGCCATCACCGAGCGGTTCGTCTACGGACGTCTCGCGATGGAGCAGCTCGCCTCGGTTGAGAAGGCGCCGGAACTGCCGATGGCTTCTGGACAGATCCAGAACGCCAACGGCGCACCGGCTAACAAGCCGGACCCGGTCAGCTGACGCGCTAGTCGGACTTCGGTCGAGGGGGCAGGTTCTGAATGCGGACCTGCCCCTTCGCCATGAGACGACCCTCTGCGTTGGTCATCATGACCTCCCACAGTTGCTGCAGTCGGCCCCGGTGAAGGGGACGCCCCTCCGCGTACAGGACACCCTCCCGGGCCGACTGGAAGAAGTCGGTGTTGTTGTTGACGCCTACGCACAGCCCACCCTTGCCATACGGCTGGGCGCGAAACCAGTTCCCGGCGGCCAGGCTTGCCATCGATTCGGCGACCGCGCAGTACACACCACCGTGGACGAGGCCGAACGGCTGGTGGATCTGTGGCGTGATATCGAGTTCGGCTTTCACGCTGTCGAGATCGAGCGCCGTATAGCGCAGCTTGATGACTCCGTCGAAGGATTGCCACACGAACTCGTTGAGGCGGGCGATCTCGTCGTCGGTGCGCGGGCGGCGGTCGTCGTCTGAAGCGGTCATGTTTTCCGATCTTGGCAGATGCACCCGCCGGCCCGACAAGGCCTTGGCAAAGAAGTCGCGGCGGGCCGCACGCCGTGGTTCCGTGCGACCCGCCGCTGGAAGGACCGGGAGATAGCTGCAGCCCTCAGCACTCCGGTGCGGTCCAAGCTTTGTTATCCACCACCATAGGCAAGGCTGTCCTAACCAGCAAGATATTTTCACAACAAAGTTGTATGAAAATTCGCACACGACGTCACGACCCTGCGTAGTAGGCAGACCGCCCAGTCCTCCGTACACTTGGCCATGTGGGGCGCTTAGGTGATCTGGAGAAAGCCGTCATGGACCAGCTGTGGTCTGCTGACGAGCCGCTGACCGTTCGCCAGGTGCATGAGGCGCTGTGTGAGTCGCGGGATCTCGCGTACACCACGGTCATGACGGTGCTGCAGCGCCTGGCCAAGAAAGACCTCGTTGTCCAACGTCGCGACGACCGGGCGCACCGCTATGCGCCGGTCCACTCGCGCAACGAACTCGTCGCCGGCCTGATGGTCGATGCACTCGACGAGGCGTCCGAGACCGGCCGCATGGCCGCATTGGTGCACTTCGTCGGCCAGGTTGGCGCGGACGAAGCCGAGGTTCTCCGGCAGGCCCTCGCAGATTTGGAGAAATCTGAAAAGCAAGCTGGGCGATGACCCAATCGACGTGCGAAACTCGTCGAGTTGAGCACCTGCGTGCAAAGATCGAGCCATGGACCACACTGCAGTCGTCCTGACTGCCCTGGCGGTGTTCTTCGCACTGCCCTTCCCGGCTTGGCTTAGCCGGTCGCAGTGGCCCCTGCGCGCACCCCGCGCCGCAATCTTCCTTTGGCAATCGACGGCACTCGCCGCGATTCTCTCCGCGTTCGGCGCCGGACTCGCCATCGCCTCGATGTTGTTCGTGCCCGGCCCTGACGGTCGGCCCACTTCCTCACCCGCGGATGCCATGGTCACTTTGGGCTGGCCACTCTGGGTTGCGTTGGTCCTCGTCTTCGCGCTCACCCTGCTCATCGGTGCCCGCTTGATGTTCTCCGTGGTGAGTGTCGCGATTCGCACCCGGCAGCGCCGAGACCGCCATCGCATGATCGTCGACCTGCTCGACTGCGAAGAGTCCTCGGAGCACCTACACCAGAACATCCGCGTCCTGGCCACCGATCAGCCGCTCGCCTACTGCCTGCCGGGTAGCCGGCCGCGTGTGGTGTTGAGCCAAGGAACACTCTCGGCACTCGACGCAAACGCGGTGAGCGCGATCGTCCACCACGAACGCTGTCACCTGCGCGAGCGTCACGACATCCTGCTCGAAGCGTTCGTCGCCATGCATCGTGCATTCCCACGAGTCGTCCGCAGCAAGGCAGCGCTGCAGTCGGTTCAGCTGCTCGTCGAACTTCTCGCCGACGACAACGCCGTCAAGCACGCCGGTCGCGGTCCGTTGGCCCGCGCTCTCGTCGCGTGTGCCGGCGGTTCGGTTCCCGCCGGTGCGCTCGCCGCGGGCGGCCGTTCGACGCTGCTGCGCATTCGTCGTTTGCACTCATCTGGCGCCGGTGCGGCGCTGTCGCCGAATCCGCGGGTGTCGGCCGCGGCGTACTTGGCGTCGGCCGCGATCCTGGTGGTCCCGACCCTGGCGGTGGCACTCCCCTGGCTCATCGAACTGAATCGACTGCTGCTCGGCTAACCGGCGTAGTTCCCGCAGGGAATCGTCAATTGTGCCGAACGCACGTGCGGCCTTCGCCCACGTCGTAGCAACACCATTTGACGACCGCGCTGGCGTCACCGTTCTCTGTGAGCTTCTTCTCCAGTGGTGCCATGGTGACGCTCATCGAAGCGGGCGGATTGTCGATGTACTGCTTGACTCCGCGCTTGGTGAGGAAGCCGATGGGGTCTTTGAGCATCTCGGGAACGTCGTCGTCGCTGATGTCGAAGTGATAGACGGGGTAGTCGTGCTGAGCGAAGGGTGCGTCGGGTCCGGCGATCGCTTTGAAGTCCAGGTCAACCTTGTCGTCTGCCATAGATAGATGCTTCAAGGGCCGACAAGTCGATGTCAAGAGTTCGATCGTGAACGGGCCTCTGCTCGGCGGCGTCCGAATCGGAGTTCCCGCCGGTAGAGTCGCGTTCGTGCGCTTCCTCGCCGGACATGAGCCGCCTTTCGACCTCACCTACGACGACGTCTTCCTCGTCCCGAATCGCAGCTCGGTGAGCTCGCGCTTCGATGTCGATCTCGCGACCGGCGATGGCACGGGCACGACGATCCCGATCGTCGTCGCCAACATGACCGCGATCGCGGGCAAACGGATGGCGGAGACCGTGGCCCGTCGCGGCGGGCTCGTGGTTCTCCCCCAGGATCTGCCCAACTCCGCCGCTGCGGCCACGATTCAGTACGTCAAGTCCCGCGACCTCGTCGCCGATACCCCGGTGACCTTGTCCCCGTCTGATTCGGTGAGCGACGCCATGGCGCTCGTTCACAAGCGCGCGCATGGTGCAGTCGTGCTCGTTGACGCGAGCAAACCCGTCGGCCTCGTCCGCGAGCGCGACTGGGCCGAAGTCGACCGCTTTGCGCGCCTCGGTGCCGTGGCCAACACCAACTTCACCCAGGCGCCGCTGACGTCGACACCGCGCGAGGTCTTCGATCTCCTTGAGTCGCGGCACGACGACATCGCGATTCTCGTCCATCCGGACGGCACTCTCGCCGGCGTCCTCACCCGCCGGGCGGCCTTGCGTGCGGCGATCTACCGGCCCAGCGTCGACCAGGCTGGCCGGCTCCGCGTCGCGGCGGCCGTCGGGATCAACGGCGACGTCGCCGGCAAGGCCCAGGCCCTCGCCGACGCCGGCGCGGACGCTCTCGTCATCGACACCGCGCACGGCCACCAGGAGAAGATGCTCGACGGCCTGAAGTCGGTGAAGGCCCTCGGCCTCGGCATACCGCTCGTCGCCGGCAACGTCGTGTCGGCGGAAGGCACGCGCGATCTCGCCGCGGCCGGCGCCGACATCGTGAAGGTCGGAGTCGGGCCGGGTGCAATGTGCACGACCCGCATGATGACCGGTGTCGGCCGGCCCCAATTCTCGGCCGTTGCCGAATGTGCGGCGGCCGCCGCCGAACTCGGAATCGCGGTCTGGGCCGACGGCGGTGTTCGCCACCCACGGGATGTCGCCCTCGCGCTCGTCGCGGGTGCGTCGAACGTCATGATCGGATCGTGGTTCGCGGGGACGTACGAATCGCCCGGCGACATTCGTTTCGACAAGCAAGGGCGCGCCTACAAAGAGAGCTTCGGGATGGCCTCCAAGCGCGCCGTCGCCGCCCGCACTGCGACCGACAGCGGCTTCGACCGCGCGCGAAAGGGACTGTTCGAAGAGGGAATCTCGAGCTCCCGCATGCTCATCGACCCCGAGATGCCGAGCGTCGAAGACCTCATCGACCAGATCTGTGCGGGCGTCCGCAGCACGTGCACGTACGTGGGCGCGCGTTCGATCGCTGAGCTACGCGAGGAAGCCGTCATCGGCGTGCAGTCGGCCGCCGGGTTCGCGGAGGGAAGGCCGCTGCCGTCGGGCTGGTGATCACCAGCCATCCGTTGCGGGTGCGCGTTTCTAAGCACCCGGTAAACTGAGACTTCACCGTGATGATCCAGGGAAAGGGACCAGTGCCGCAGGCGCACGAGAGCTCCGCATCGGAGGGCTCCTCTACCAAGCCGGCTAGATCTGCCGGCCACAGAAATTTGTGCTGAGTCCCGATGGATACCTTCTTCACCATCGCAGCCCTCATCGGCTTCTTCGCTCTGACCGCGGGCACCGCAGTGTTCGTCGCGGCCGAATTCTCGCTCACCACACTCGAACGCAGCACCGTCGACACCCACGCCCGAGACGGCGACTGGACTGCGCGCCGGGTGCAGAAAGCGCACCGCACGCTGTCGTTCCAGCTGTCCGGCGCCCAATTGGGCATCACCCTGACGACGCTCGTGACCGGTTACATCGCCGAACCCGTTCTCGCCGGCCTGTTCGCTCCGCTCCTGGATCATTTCGGTTGGAGCGACAGCGTGATCACCGCGATCTCGCTGGCCTTGGCCCTCTTCTTCGCAACGTCGCTGTCGATGGTGCTCGGCGAACTCGTGCCCAAGGGCATAGCCATCGCGTATCCCATGCGCACTGCGCGGGCCACCGCAGCAATGCAAACCGGCTTCTCGGCGCTCAACACCTGGCCGATCAAGCTCCTCAATGGCGGCGCGAACATGATCGTGCGGCGCTTCGGCATCGAACCGGCGGAAGAACTGCGGTCGGCTCGATCACCGCAGGAACTCGGCTCGCTCGTCCGCCTGTCGGCACAACGCGGTGCGCTCGATCTTCGTACGGCGGCCATCGTCGACCGCACGCTCGAATTCGGTGAGCGCACCGCGGAAGAACTCATGACCCCTCGCGGGAAGATCGTGGCGCTGCAGACCACCGACACCGTCGCCGACCTCATCGAGACAGCCTCGCGGACGGGCATCTCCCGCTTCCCCGTCATCGCCGGCGACCTCGACGACACCGTGGGCATCGTGCACGTCAAGCAGGCCTTCACCGTGCCGGTTCAGCACCGGGCCGCGACGCGGTTGTCGACGCTGGCTCGCAAGGTTCCGGTCGTCCCCGCGGCGCTCGCCGGAGACGTCGTACTCGAGCGCGTTCGCGCGCACGGCATGCAGATGGCGCTCGTCGTCGACGAATACGGCGGCACCGCCGGAATCGTGACGATGGAGGACGTCATCGAGGAGATCCTCGGCGATGTCCGCGACGAACACGACGAGGTGGCGCTGGAGGTCACTCGCATCGGTGACTCCTGGAGTTGCTCGGGCCTGCTGCGCATCGACGAGGTCTCCCGGGAGACCGGGTACTCGGCGCCCGACGGCTGGTACGAAACTCTCGGTGGCCTCGTCCTCACGACGATCGGACGGATCCCGGAGGCCGGCGACGAAGTCGTTCTCCCGAACTCGATCGACGGCCTGTCCACGTCCGGCGGCTGGGTCGCGAAGGTCCTTCATATGGACGGCCGCCGCATCGACCGTGTTCTGTTGACGCCGGTCCCGGAGTCCGCACTCGAGGAGCTCGGCGATGAGTAGCGTCTTCGGAATCCTGCTGGCCGTCGTTCTCCTCGCGGCGAACGCGTTCTTCGTCGGCGCGGAGTTCGCGATCATCTCCGCACGGCGCGACCGACTGGAAGCACTCGCGGCCCAAGGCAAGCGCGGGGCACGCGCGGTCATCAAGGCCGGCGAGAACCTGCAGTTGATGCTTGCCGGCGCCCAACTCGGCGTGACGATCTGCTCGATCCTCCTCGGCCGCGTCGCCGAACCGGCGATCGCCCATCTCATCGAGACGCCGATGGAGTGGATGGGTGCAGCGCCCGAACTTCTCCACCCGGTCGGCTTCGCCATCGCCCTGAGCCTGGTGGCCGTCCTGCACATCCTGCTCGGTGAGATGGTCCCGAAGAACATCGCGCTGGCCGGACCGGAACGCAGTGCCCTGCTGCTCGTGCCGGTGCATCTCGCCTGGTTGCGGCTCGCGCGCCCACTCATCTGGTTCTACAACTTCATCGCCGCCATGGTCTTGAAGGTGCTTCGAATCCCGATGAAGAACGAGGTCGAGAACACGGTTTCGGCACTCGAACTCTCCGAGATCCTCGGAGAGTCGCGCGAAGAGGGACTCCTCGACGAGGGCGAGCACCGCCGCCTCAAGCAGGCGCTCGCCAACGCCGAACGAACCATCGCCGACGTCATCATCCCGCTCGAATCCGCTCGATTCCTGCGGCAGGTCAACGGCGGAACGCGACTCGGTGACATCGAACAAGCCGTCGTCGAGACGGGTTACTCGCGCTACCCCGTCCGTGCGACCAGCGGAACGCTTGTCGGCTATATCCACCTCAAGGACGTGCTCGACGAGGTCGGCGACGAATCCGTGGGGCCGGAGACGATCATTCCGTACTCGGACATCCGACCGCTGGTTCGCCTTCCGGTGCGCCTGCCGCTGTACGAGGCAGTCACGCGGATGCGGCGAGCCAGCAGCCATATGGGTGAAGTTCTCGACGCCCGCGGAGTCACTGTCGGCATCGTGACGCTCGAAGACCTCATCGAGGAATTCGTTGGGCAGGTCCGCGACAGCACGCACCGCGTCCGGGACGTCGTCCCCGGCCGGCCGCGCCAGCAAGGCACGTGACGGTTCTCGATCGCGCCACGTGGACGGCTCGCAGCGCACTCCATCAGGCCGAGGTTCACGCCCTGCTCGACCCGTACTTTGACCTGCGCAAACGTGGCGAGTCGCACCCCGTGGTCGACTTCCTGTTCACGTACTACCGCCTGTCGCCGGCTCAGCTTCTGCGTTGGCACCCAGGATTCGGTGTGGTCCTCGAGGACGCTCCGGAATACGCGTCGCAGCGGGGCTACACGACTGTCGACGCCGGGGTGACTGCCGACCCGGCATTCCTCGGGCGTCGCCTCGACACGATCCGCTACGTGGGGCAACTTCTCGAAACGACCGCCGCGCGGCCGCCGGCATTCGGCTGCTTCGGTCTGCACGAATGGGCGATGGTTTACCGGACGTCTGACGTTCGGCATTCGAAGGTGCCGCTTCGGTTGGGTGCCGGAACTGATGCGGTTGTGGAATCGCTTCCCCTGCGTTGCACACATTTCGATGCCTTCCGGTTCTTCACCGAACCGGCGGTCCCGCGAAACCCCACCCTCCTGGCCCGGGACACCCAGATCGAGCATGAGCAGCCCGGCTGCCTGCATGCCGGCATGGATGTGTACCGCTTCACATCGAAGCTCTTGCCGCTCGTCGATTCGGACCTGCTGTGGTTAGCATTTGTCTTGGCCTACGACGCTCGCGACCTGGATATGCGCGCGAGCCCGTACGACCTCTCCGCTTACGGCTACGAACCGGTTCGGATCGAAACCCCACAGGGTCGAGCAGACTACGTCCGCGAACAGAGTGCGCTGACCGAGCGCGCGGAGCCGATACGCGCCCGACTCATCGAGCGGTGCCGGACACTCGCCGGAATAAATGTTGACACGTCTACCGTTTAACCGGGCGTGAAGTCCTAGGATCCCGAGGCAGAGTGCGCCGAACCGCCACCTTGGCGGGCACCGCCCATGGGTAAGATTCCAACGTCCCAGCAACTTTTCGAAACGAGGCAGGTTCATGACTGAGCGCGTTCAGGTCGGAGGTCTTCAGGTCGCGAAGGTCCTGTACGACTTCGTACAGAACAAGGCGGTCCCGGGCACCGGAGTCGACGCGGACACGTTCTGGGCTGGAGCCGAGCAGGTCATCAACGACCTTGCTCCGCGCAACCGCGAACTGCTGGCCAAGCGCGACGACATCCAGGGCAAGCTCGACGCCTGGCACGGCGAACACCCGGGCGCCGGTTACGACCGCGCTGCCTACAAGGCGTTCCTCGAGGAGATCGGCTACCTGCTCCCCGAGCCGACCGATTTCGCCATCACGACCGAGAACGTCGACACCGAGATCGCCGAGACTGCCGGTCCGCAGCTCGTGGTGCCGGTGATGAACGCCCGCTTCGCGATCAACGCCGCCAACGCACGTTGGGGCTCGCTGTACGACGCGCTCTACGGCACTGACGCCATCCCGGAGACCGACGGTGCCGAAAAGGGCAAGGGCTACAACAAGGTTCGCGGCGACAAGGTCATCGCGTTCGCCCGTGCCTTCCTCGACGAGGCTGCTCCCCTGGCGACCGGCTCGCACGTCGGCTCGACCAACTACGCGGTCGTCGACGGCCAGCTGCAGGTGACCCTCGCGGACGGTTCGACGACGGGCCTCGCCGACGCGTCCGAGTTCGTCGGCTACAACGGCGACCCGGCCGCACCGAAGAACGTGCTCATCAAGCACAACGGACTGCACGTCGAGATCGACATCGACGCCACCTCGCCCATCGGCCAGACTGACCCAGCGGGCATCAAGGACCTCGTCCTGGAGTCCGCGGTCACCACGATCATGGACTTCGAGGACTCGGTCGCGGCAGTTGACGCCGACGACAAGGTCGAGGCGTACGGCAACTGGCTCGGCCTCATGAAGGGCGACCTCGCCGAGGAAGTCAGCAAGGGCGGCAAGACCTTCACCCGCACCATGAACCCGGACCGCACCTACACGGCACCGGACGGCTCTGAACTAACCCTGCACGGTCGTTCGCTGCTGTTCGTCCGCAACGTCGGTCACCTCATGACCAGCGACGCCATCCTCTGGGGTGACGGAGACGAGGTCCCCGAGGGCATCATGGACGGTCTCGTCACCTCGCTCATCGCGCTGCACGACCTCAAGGGCGACACGATCCGCGGCAACAGCCGTACCGGCTCGATGTACATCGTGAAGCCGAAGATGCACGGCCCCGAGGAAGTCGCGTTCACGAACGAGCTGTTCGGACGTATCGAGGACGTTCTCGGCATGGACCGCAACACCCTCAAGGTCGGCATCATGGATGAGGAGCGCCGCACCACGGTCAACCTCAAGGCTGCCATCAACGCCGTCAAGGACCGCGTGGTGTTCATCAACACCGGCTTCCTCGACCGCACGGGCGACGAGATCCACACCTCGATGGAGGCCGGCGCCATGGTGCGCAAGGCCGACATGAAAAAGCAGCTGTGGATCAACTCCTACGAGGACTGGAACGTCGACCTCGGTCTGCTGTGTGGTCTGCCGGGCAAGGCACAGATCGGTAAGGGCATGTGGGCCATGCCGGACCTCATGGCGGGTCTTCTCGAGCAGAAGATCGCGCACCCGATGGCCGGCGCGAACACCGCCTGGGTTCCGTCCCCGACCGGTGCCACGCTGCACGCGCTGCACTACCACAAGGTCAACGTCTTCGACCGTCAGGCCGAGATCAAGGCCGGTGGCCGCCGGGCAACCGTCGACCAGATCCTCTCGATCCCGCTGGCCGAGTCGGTCGACTGGACCGAGGAGGAGAAGCGCAACGAGCTCGACAACAACTCGCAGGGCATCCTCGGCTACATGGTCCGCTGGATCGACCACGGCGTGGGCTGCTCGAAGGTTCCGGACATCAACGACGTCGGCCTCATGGAAGACCGCGCCACGCTCCGCATCTCGAGCCAGCTGCAGTCAAACTGGCTGCGTCACGGCATCGTGAGCGAGGAGGACGTCGTCGACAGCCTGCTGCGCATGGCACCGGTCGTCGACCGGCAGAACGCGGGCGACCCGAACTACCGCAACCTGGCGGACAACCCGGACGACAACATCTCGTTCCAGGCCGCCAAGGAGCTCATCTTCGAGGGCACCAAGCAGCCGAACGGCTACACCGAGCCGATCCTGCACCGCCGTCGTCGCGAGTACAAGGCGCGCTACGGCGCCTGATCTGCACACGTGAAAGTGGGCGTCACCCTGCGGGGTGGCGCCCACTTTCGTCGAGGCGACACCGCGAGTTGCTTCTGATCACGACGCCGGCCCTTCGGTCTAATGTGGGTCCGTGAGTGGACAGTTGAGTCCGGGACAGACGTTCGCCGGATATCGAATTGAGCGACTGCTGGGTTCCGGCGGCATGGGCGCGGTGTACCTCGCACAGCACCCCACACTTCCTCGACTTGTCGCGCTCAAGCTCTTGCGCGGCGGCATCGACAGCGACCTGCGCGCACGCTTCCTGCGCGAGGCCGAGACGGCAGCGCGCTTGGACCATCCGAACATCGTCACGCTCTACGACCGCGGAGTCGACGGCGACGAGCTCTGGATCGCGATGCAATACATCGACGGGACCGACGCCGCGGGAGCCGTTCGGGAGGGCCGCCTCGATCCGGCGCGAGCGGTACACATCATCGGCGAGATCGCCGCCGCCCTCGATCATGCGCACGCCAATCGAGTCATTCATCGCGACGTGAAGCCCGCGAACATCCTGCTCACGCGTCCCGGCCACGGCGCCGAATCACGAGCACTGTTGACCGACTTCGGAATCGCGAAAGCGCTCGACAACACGACTGCCCTCACGCAGACCGGATACTTCCTCGCGAGCCTGCAGTACGCCGCACCCGAACAGTTGTCCACGGGAACGATCGACCATCGCGCTGACATCTACGCCCTCGGCTGCACGCTGTACCACTTCCTCGTCGGTACCCCGCCCTTCACCGGCGGATCTGCGCAACTGTTGAACGCCCATCTCAACGCTCCGGCGCCGCGGCCAAGCGCCGCAGGGGTACACCCCGCTTTCGACGATGTCATTGCTCGGGCGATGGCGAAGGCACCCAGCGATCGATACAGCTCGAGCGGGACTTTGGCGGGCGCCGCCTGGGCGGCTCTCCTGTCGAGCGGACGGGCCGCCACCACCGTCATCGACCGGCCGGCGCCATTCACCGAACGCAGCGCGGCTCCGCCGACCGCGCGGGTTGTTCCGCCGCCGTCGCAGGATCCGAAGAAGGCGTACAACCACGCACGTGACCTGGAGAAGAAGGGCCGAAAGGCGGAGGCCAAGGCTGCCTATCTTGCGCTCGTCGACTCCCCGGATCGCGAGATCGTCTCCTACGCGAACTGCAATCTCGGGAACCTGCTGCGCGCGGAGGGAGATCTCATCGCAGCACGAGCCGCGCTCGAGCGATCGCTGAATCTCGGCATCAAAGATGCGGTGCCGGCCGCCGCCTACAACCTTGGGATGGTGCTCGAACAGCAGGGCGACCGAGAAGGCGCCCGCGCCGCCTATGACCGCTCGATCGCCGCTGCCGCGGAGGGCGACCCCATCCGGACAGCGGCGAAACTGCGGCGAACGCGGCTGCGATTCGTGCGGTGACCGGTTACTTCGGCGAGTGCAGCCACGGCTCCTTGATGTCGTAGTACGTCGGCTCACCCTCATACAGCGACATCATTTCGCCCATCATCGCCACCATCTCTTCGGACATCTCCTGCTTCTCCCCTTCGCGCGCTTCGGCTTCGGAGGTGAAGTAGATGATGTCGGTGTAGCCGCCGTCGCCGTGCAGCGCGGTCACACCGCCGATGACGTCATCGCGGAAGTTCTCGAAATCGGCCTCGTGCGCGTCATTGAAGGCTTTGAGCGCGGCGGCATCCTTCACGCGGCCCTGCATGATCTGTACGAATCCAGCCTGGTCAGAGCCACCCTTGCCGAAGGTCAACGTCTCGACGCAGTTCTGGAACTCGACGTTGCTCAGCAACGGCTCGACCGAGGCCCACCACTCGCCCTGCTGCGGACGACCGCTGTTGGCCTGCGCGGACTGCTCCGTCGAGAACCGCACGATCCCGAAGAATGTGCCGTCACCCGTGACACCGCCGGTCGACCCGAGCCATCCGGTCGCACCGGGCGCGAGGGTCTCTTGCCACTCGTCCAAACGCGCCTTCAATGCCGCGGGATCGCTGACCTGACCTTGGATGATTTGGATAAACATGGCGTGTTCCTCGTTTTCGCCGGCGGGGCTGGAAGGTGACCGCGTTGTCGAGACCGAGCCTACCCCCGGAGCACTTTGACAACGCCCGTCGTCTAATGTCCGAAAGATGACGAAGCCAACCCGAGTCGAACGCCTCACGAGCGCCGGTGGCGCCGAGTACGCGGTCCTCACTTTCGACAATCCGCCCGTCAACCTCTTCGACGCGGCCACGTTCGACTCGCTGCGCGACGATCTCGCCGAACTCACCGCGAACCCGCCTCGGGCACTTCTCCTGCGTGCCGAGGGCAAGCTCAACTCCGGCGGCGTCGACGTTCACGTCTTCGATGGTCTGTCCGAGGCGGAAGGCACCGCGCTGTGGGAGCGCCTTTTCGGCGAGATCATCCACCCGCTCGAAGCTCTCCCGTGCCCGACGATCTACGCAGCCCACGGCCTCACGCTCACCGCCGCGTTCGAGGTCTCGCTCGCCTGCGACATCATTCTCGCTGGTCCCCGCGCCAAGTTCGGGCTCGTGGAGATCGTCGTCGGGCTCACTCCCTCGATGGGCGGACCGCAGCGACTCGCCGAGCGCGCCGGGTCTGGCCGCGCGCGCGAGTTCGTCATGACCGGTGACCTCTACAACGCCGAGACCATGCGCGACTGGGGCGTTGTCAACCAGATTCACGACGACGTCGACGCGGCAGCACGTGCCCTGACCGAACGTCTCGCCAATGGACCGACCAAGGCGAACGCGGTGACGAAGAAGATCATCGAAGCGTGGCGATCGGGTGGAGTCGCGCACGCGGACTCCATCACGAGCGCCGCTTCGGGAGCACTGTTCGAGACCGAGGACCTCAAGGGTGCTGTGCAGAGCTTCCTTGTCAACGGACCGGGCAAGGCGACCTACCAGGGCCGGTAAACTCGCGAGCGTGGCAACGGTGCACGCAAAGGTTCATCTTCCCCTCACTCCCGAGCAGGTCTGGAGTGCAGCGCAGGATCTCGAATCGACTCCGGAGTGGCTCGTCCTTCTCGAGGGATGGCGCGGCCCGGTTCCGGACCAACTAGGCATCGGAACCAAGGCGACCGGAGTTCTGACGGCGAAGGGCTTCCGGAACCGCACCGTGTTCGAGTGCACCGTCTACGACGAGCCCCGGCTATTGGAACTTCGCGGGCATGGAATCGCCGGGGCGAGATACGCGCTCGATGTGAAGATCGAGGAGACCGCCACCGGGACCCACGTGGACATCGCCATCAACCTCGGCGGACCGCCGCTGTTCGGTCCCATCGGGAAGATCGTGGCAATGGCGCTCCGAAGTGACATCGAGCAGTCGGCAGCGAACTTCCGAGATCGCTACGGCATCATTTAGCCCCATCGGTTCTTGAGCGACACCGGTTCCACATATCCGCTGATCAGCGTCCGGTTCCACCATCGGCGCTCGTGCCGCAGTACCCGCCAACTGGTGAACCGGTACTCGTACAACTGGGCGCGCACATAGTGCGGCGGTGATTCCGGAAACGGATTGTGGCGGAGGAGTCGCAGCGTGTCCGCGTCGTTGCGCAGCAGCCGATTGAGGAACCCGCCGAACCAATCGCGCGCGAAGGACGGCGACAGCGCAGCGAACCACATCAGCCAGTCCAAGCGCAGGTGGTAGGGCGCCCACTGGCGCGGCATCCGGTACAGGTCGCCGGGTTTGCCTTTGAATTCGTACTCCTTCCACACCGTCTGGTCGGTGATCACCACATCCTCGGTTCCCTCGACCACCACCTCGTAACGAGTGCGGCCGATGCTGCCGAAGGCACCGTAGGAGTTCACGAGGTGGACGGAGTTGAACGACGTATTCATGCGTTGGTTGTGCGACATCAGGTTGCGCACCGGCCAGTAACTCAATACGACCGTCAGTGCGGTGAACGCGATGACGAAGCCGGCGAACCACAGTGGCGGGCTCGGCAGTACGTGCGGCCCCGGCACTGGAAGAACCGCCGCGAACGACGAATCGTCGATCACGCCAAACGTGAGCACGATCGTCACCCAGTTCAGCCAGGCGAAGTTGCCGGACGTCACCAACCACAGCTGCGTGACGATGACGATCACCGCAGCCACGCTGGCCACCGGTTGCGGCGCGAAGAGCGCCCAGGGCACGACAAGTTGAACGAAATGGTTGCTCGCGACTTCCACCCGGTGGAGGGGCTTGGGCAGGTGATGGAAAAACCAACTCAGCGGCCCGGGCATCGGCTGCGTCTCGTGGTGGTAGTACAGGCAGGTCAGATCTCGCCAGCACGTGTCGCCGCGCATCTTGATCATCCCGGCGCCGAACTCGACCCGGAACACCAGCCAACACACCAGGAACACCGTCGGCCGAGGCGGTGCCGTCTCGGCGTTCCCGAGCAGCATGGCGAGCAATCCCGCCTCCAACAGCAATGACTCCCAGCCGAATCCGTACCACCGCTGCCCGACGTTGACGATCGACAGGTAGAGAATCCAGAGCGCCAGCCACGCCCCCATCGCGGCCCAGAGCGGCACGACATCGCCCGCCCCGGCGACGAGTGCTCCCGACAGCACGGCACCGATCCAGCACACCACGGCAAACAGCCGATCCGAGTACCGGAAATGGAAGAGGCTTGGAGCGGCCTTGAAGGGCACCCGCTCGACGAACCGCGGAATCGGCAGCATTCCGTGTTCGCCGATCAGGGCACGGAACTGCCGAGCAGCCGAAACGAAGCCGATCAGGTAGATCGCGGCGATGCCACGCTGCACGATCTCCCTGGCCAACCAATATTCAGGCGCTACAAACCACTCCGCGTCCATACCGGTACCTCTGAAACCCGTTGTACCCGCATGGATGCAGTCATTACTACCGGACGGCGAAGTTGCAGTAAACCCGCGATGGATCCTTGGCGTTCCGCTTCACGATGTCCGCAAAGCACTTCGTGTTCTCGATCTCGTCGAGACCCTCTTGCGTGAAGGTGTCCTTGTTGTAGACATTGGCGGCAAGTAGCGGATTCGACAGCAACTGGGTGAAGGCGTCGTTGGCCACCATCGTCGTGAGCAGGTCGCCCATCATGAGTTCTCTGGGGTAGTCCTCCGCGAAGATACCGACGTACCACTCGAGATTCTTGATATCGCCGTATAGCTCCTTGAGCGGCTCGATCACCTTGGGATCCTTGTTGAGCTGCTCCCACTTGGTGAAGGGCTTCATGCTGTACGCGACCCGATAGTCGTTGTACGACTTCAACTGAGCCTCCCGAGACAGCCTGATGGTCCTGCTTTCCACAGAGAAGCCGTTCAAGGCAGGGCTCGGGATCATGAGGTAGGTAGGCGTGTTGAACAGGCCGATCTTTCCCGCGCGCGCTCGCGAGCACCAAGCGATCAGGGATTCAATCCCCTCGTCCTCGATCAGTTTGTTGTTGGTGAGGAAGTCGGCCGGCGTTAGCGCGGTATCGCCGGCGCCCACGGTTTCGGGCGCGAGCATGTGCCAGCGGTAGAGCAGGTTGAATTCGACCGCACACCAATTGGTGCGATTCCAACGCTCGCGATCGGCAATCAAATCGACCATCTTGATCGGGAAATCCCAGGGCGCAATGTGCTTGATGTACTCCTCGACCGCGAGTTTGATTGCGAGCACGATCGCGATATTTCGTGCCGTTTCGAACAGGCGCTCGTCGTCCCAGCCTGGATGCTTGTTCTCCAACATCGCAGCGAGTCGGTTGTGCTCACGCACCCACACGATGTTCATTATCGAATTGCCAAGAGTCGAGTTCCCGTGGGCGAGTCCCACGGCATAGAACTTCTTCTTGCGGTCGTACGAAACGCCCGTCAGAATCCGCGTCATCGTCGCGGCGTCGTGCAGACCGTCGAACTCCTGTTTGACGACGAGCGTGCCGTCTTTCGACTCGAAGTAATACGGCGGGTATTCCTCTCCGTTGATGTTCTGGACCTTCAACCTGCCGCCGTGCTTTGCACGGAGCATGTCCGTCTGCGCCTTCGTTAACCCGTAGATTTCACACAGGTCAATCTCGTGATTCGAGTGGTTCTTTCTGAAGTCATCCCAATCCGTCGCCAGGAAACTGTCGACAAACCACTGCGCGAAGAACATGAACATCACGCTGGTGTCGGTGTCCTTCTTCTCCTCGGTGCGCCGGAACAACTTCAGCACTTCAGACTCCGAAGGCAGGCCTGCCATGTACTCGGGCGTTGCCGGCGGCAAGTGGCGCGCGGAGTACTCCCGGTCGGTCAGACTCCGCCAGCTGGTGTAGTCCGCGAGCAGAGTCAGTGCGCGCGGTCGCAGAGTGGTTGAGTAGGCGGCACGGTTGATTGCCCAGATGCTCGCCTTGGTTCGCAGCCAGGGAATACTTCCGATCACTGCGACAACCGCGGGCATGAACGGTTTTAGGAAGACCGGAATCTTTGGGAATGCAGACACGGTGATGATCCCGTCTCGAGCCGATATCTAAAGCTCATGCCAGGCCGCGCTGCCGGTTCAGCCAATCCCAATTCTGCGCTTGATGTGCCTGAATCAGAAGGCATTTCGGCACGACCACGGGCCAGTCAGACGATCGGACGACAAAAACCGGTCAGCTGTACGCCTCGACCGGGGGGCACGAGCACACGAGGTTTCGGTCGCCCCGCGCGCCGTCGATCCGGCGCGATCCCGGCCACACCTTGGCGCGGTGCAGGCCGGCGGGGTACGCCGCCTCCATCCGCGTGTAGGGGTGGGTCCACTCGTCCGCCGCGATCGATGCCGCCGTGTGCGGTGCGCCGTGCAGCGGGTTGTCGTCGATGGGCCATTCGCCGTTGCCGACCTTGTCAATCTCGCGCTTGATCGCGATCATCGCGTCGATGAAGCGGTCGAGTTCGTCGAGGTTCTCCGACTCGGTGGGCTCGACCATCAGCGTGCCGGCGACCGGGAAGCTCATCGTCGGAGCGTGGAACCCGAAGTCCGCCAATCGCTTCGCGACGTCTTCGACGGTCACACCGGTGTGCTTGGTGATGTCGCGAAGGTCGAGGATGCACTCGTGCGCGACCATGCCGTTCTCGCCCGTGTACAGAACCGGGTAGTACTCGTCGAGACGGCGGGCGATGTAGTTGGCCGACGCGATCGCGACCTGAGTGGCGGCCCGCAGACCGTCGGCCCCCATCATCCGGATGTACGCCCACGTAATCGGCAGGATCGACGCCGAACCGAACGGCGCGGCGGACACAGTCCATTGGTCGCCGAGAGTCGACTCGAGCGGGTGTCCCGGCAGGAACGGCGCAAGGTGCTCGCGCACCGCGACCGGGCCGACTCCCGGTCCTCCGCCGCCGTGCGGGATGCAGAAGGTCTTGTGCAGGTTCAAGTGGCTGACGTCCCCGCCGAACTGGCCCGGCTTCGCCAGTCCCACGAGAGCGTTGAGGTTGGCACCGTCGATGTAGACCTGGCCACCGGCGTCGTGCACGGCGGCACACAGCTCGCCGATCTCCTGTTCGAAGACACCGTGAGTGGACGGGTAGGTGATCATGATCGCGGCCAGTCGTTCCGCATGGTCGGCGATCTTCGCGCGCAGGTCGTCGAGGTCCACGTCTCCGTTTGCACGGCAGGCCACGACTTCGACCTTCATCCCGGCCATGACCGCGGATGCTGCGTTCGTGCCGTGTGCACTCGACGGGATGAGGCAGATGTCCCGGTGGTCGTCACCGCGGCTCAAGTGGTACGCCCGAATGGCCAGCAGACCCGCGTACTCCCCTTGTGAACCGGCATTCGGCTGCAGGCTGATGCGGTCGTAGCCGGTGACGGTCGTCAGCCAGTTCTCGAGGTCCGAAATGATCTGGCGAATACCCACGGTGTCCGACGCCGGCGCGAACGGGTGCAGGCGGCTGAATCCGGGCCACGTGATGGCTTCCATCTCGGCTACGGCGTTGAGCTTCATCGTGCACGAACCCAACGGGATCATGCTGCGGTCGAGCGCGATGTCCTTGTCCGAGAGTTCGCGCAGGTACCGCATCATCGCAGTCTCGGTCCGGTACTTCGAGAACACCGGGTGCGTCAGGAACTCCGACGTCCGCGTCTCGATCGAACTCTGCGCAGCATCATCGGCATCTACGCCGAAGGCCCGCAGGACCCCGGCCACGTGCGCGTCGGTGGTGGCCTCATCGCACGCGATTCCGACATGGTCGTCATCGACGAAGCGCAGATTGATTCCGTAGTCCTTGGCCGTCGCCACCACCTCGGCGGCCCGTCCCGGCGCGTTGACGAGGA
This sequence comes from Smaragdicoccus niigatensis DSM 44881 = NBRC 103563, assembly GCF_000380645.1. Taxonomy (GTDB): domain Bacteria; phylum Actinomycetota; class Actinomycetes; order Mycobacteriales; family Mycobacteriaceae; genus Smaragdicoccus; species Smaragdicoccus niigatensis. Next base: position 68,875 of record NZ_AQXZ01000018.1, on the reverse strand, counting down.
GCGTGTCGAAGAAGGTGTCGTGGACGGTGTCCAGGCTCGCGGCGAGCTTCGCTGCCTGCCCGTGCACGCGACGCGCAATCGCCTTGAGCCCATCCGGACCGTGATAGCACGCGTACATCGACGCCAGGATCGCCAGCAACACCTGCGCGGTACAGATGTTCGACGTCGCCTTCTCGCGGCGAATGTGCTGCTCACGCGTCTGCAGCGCGAGGCGGTACGCGGGGTTGCCGTCTGCGTCCACCGAGACACCGACGATTCGGCCCGGCAGCTGACGAGTCAGACGCGACGGCACCGCGAGGTAGCCGGCGTGCGGTCCACCGAATCCCAGCGGAACACCGAACCGCTGCGACGTTCCGAACGCGACGTCGGCACCGAGGTCACCGGGTGAAGCGATCAACGTCAGGGCCAGCAGGTCTGCACCCACCGCGACGAGCGCTCCACGGGAATGCGCATCCTCGATGATCGGCTTCCAGTCCACGATCCGGCCCGATGAACCCGGCAGCGGAACGATGACACCGAAGAATTCGCCTTCGGGCAGCCCAGCGCTGAGGTCGGCGGTGACGACCTCGATACCGATCGGCTCGGCACGCGTCTCGATGACTGCCTTCACCTGCGGGAAGAGGTCACTGTCGATGGCGACCCGGTTGGACTTCGACCGCGACGCACGCTTGAGCAGCGTCATCGCCTCGGCCGCCGCGGTGGCGTCGTCGAGCATCGAGGCGTTCGCGATCTCCATGCCGGTGAGGTCGGAAACCATCGTCTGGAAGTTCAGCAGCGCTTCGAGGCGGCCCTGGCTGATCTCCGGCTGGTACGGCGTGTAGGCGGTGTACCAGGCGGGATCTTCGACCAGGTTTCGCACGAGAACGGGCGGCGTGAGGGTGTCGTAGTAGCCGAGCCCGATCATCGACACGTCGACGGTGTTCAGGGCGGCAAGTTCCGCGAGTTCGGCGAGCGCCTCGTGCTCGGTAGCAGCGGGCAGCAGATCGTCGAGGCCGGCCAGATCCAGAATCGACCGCGGCAGCGCCTTGGCGGACAACGAGTCCAGACTGTCGACTCCGATGACGTGCAGCATGGCGCCGATCTCGGCGGCGTTCGGACCGATATGACGGTCAGAGAAGGCGTTCACAGAGGTCTCCCAGTGTTTGGCCCTCTCCCTCTGTCGATGGGCCTGAGAGATTCCAGCATTGCCGTGTTTGTGAAACACAGCCACGCCGTTTCCCCGTGGGCGGGTGGATTGCCACCACTTTCCAGAGACGCCCTTAGCCGCTCGGTCCTTTTGCCTGAGAGATTGACGGAGAGGTGCTGCTCCTTCGGCGCCCGGACTGAACCGGGGCTCTCCCGTGCGGCTGCATCAGCGCGAGCCAAGTGTAGCGGAGACACGATTGATGGCGGCGTCATCGATCGGCAACGTCACACCAACACAGCGTCAATACAAACCAAGACTGGGCCAGCGGATTGCTGACCCAGTCTTGTGCAGAAGCTGTTTACCCGATCTTGCGGCTGATCCGATTGCGGCGCCGGAACGCGAGCTCGTCCTCGGGACGCTCTTCGACGTCACCGTCCTCAGCACGCTCGGCCGGGAAGTTCGCGATCGTGCCGGTCAGTTCGCGCATCGCGCCACTGACGGCGATACCGAAGACGCCCTGACCACCCTGGAGCAGATCGACGACCTCTTCGGCAGACGTGCACTCGTACACCGTCGTGCCATCGGAGAACAATGTGATGCGCGAGAGGTCTGCGACCCCGCGGTCGCGCAGGTGATCCACGGCGACGCGGATGTTCTGCAGCGATACGCCGGTGTCGAGAAGGCGCTTCACGATCTTCAGAACCAAGATGTCTTTGAACGAGTACAGGCGCTGACTGCCCGATCCCGCTGCGCCACGAATCGACGGCACGACCAGAGAGGTACGCGCCCAGTAATCCAGCTGGCGGTAACTGATCCCGGCGATTTGGCATGCGGTCGGCACGCGGTAGCCCATGAGCTCGTCCGGCACAGTGTCATCCGGAAACAGACCTGGCTGAACTACCTGCTCCTTCGGCTGATCCCCCACGACACTCCCTCTCGGACGATAGTCGGTGTATCCAGGCTACCTTCTGAGTGAAAGATATGTTTGTAACCCACCCTGGGCACCCGAACTCGCGCCGTGCGTAGCCCGATTGCTATCCGTCTGTTGCTTTGAAGTCATCAGGCGATACGGAGTCCAGAAATTCCTTGAATTTCTCGACTTCGTCTTCCTTTTCATCGGGCATGACAAGCCCGGCCTCTTCGAGGATTGCTTCCTCGGCGAAGATCGGCGCACCGACGCGCAGCGCGATCGCCACCGAGTCCGACGGGCGGGCCGAGACCCGCACATTGCCGTCGAAGATCAGGTCGGCGTAGAACGTGCCCTCTTGCAGGTCGACGATGCGGACCTCGCGAAGTTGGCGCCCCAGTGCGGTGATGACGTTCTTGAACAGGTCGTGCGTCAGCGGCCGCGGCGGCTCGACGCCTTGCTGCTCGAGGATGATGGCCTTGGCTTCCGCGTCGCCGATCCAGATCGGCAGGTATCGATCACCATCGGACTCGCGAAGGAGCAGGACCGGCTGGTTTTGTGGCTGCTCGATACGGATGCCGATCACACGCATCTCGCTCATAGTGCTCCACCTTCCAGCATCACGAAGCCCAGATAAAGCCTGAAGGACTCTGACCCGAGTCTATGCGAATTGTGTCAACGCGCACGTGCTGGTTGGTGGATACCCGGCTAGCGGTCGAGCACGCTCGACACGGCCGATTTCACCAGGCACGTGTGCAGCGTCAGCGACAACGCGGCGAGCTCCGTGGCGAGCTCCTGAGCGCGATCCCGCGCACCGACGTCCTTGCGGTTGGCCACCGGACCGGCGACCTGAGCGATGAGGGCAGCTTCGCGGTCTGCCGCGAGGCGGTACGCGCGAAGATGCCGGACTTCGAGCCCGAATTCGCACATCGCCTTGGCGGTCTCGATCAGGGTGACCGCGGAATCGTCGAAGTAGCCCGATTTGCTCGGGACGACCAGTCCGCTCTTGATGAGCTCGGACAGAAACGCGTCCTCGCAGTTCGCTTTGACCAGGAGGTCTTTGCGGCTCATGCGGGTCGGTTCGCTGGAGCGGAATTCCTCGGGCGCCACCAAGCCAAGTCGACGCGGGCTGCGTGCCTGGTGCTGTGCGGCACCAAGCGACGCAACGCCGCTGTCGATGGCTTCGAGTTGCTCCTTGATGACCTTCAAGGGGAGGTACTGGTCGCGCTGAGCACTCAGCACGAAACGCAGTCGATCGCAGTCAGCAGCGGAAAACCGGCGGTAGCCCGACGGTGTTCGCTCCGGAGTCACAAGGCCTTCCGCTTCGAGGAAGCGGATCTTGGAGATCGTGATGTCCGGAAAATTCGGACGCAGGATCTCCAGGACCGTGCCTATGGACATCCCCTGCTGCTGCGGGGCGGTCATGCGCCGGCAGAGCCCGTCGCGCGCGCGCCGGTCAGGAAGACCAGACGGAACTTGCCGATCTGGACCTCGTCGCCGTTGGACAGCACCGCCGAGTCAACCGGCTCACGGTTGACGTAGGTGCCGTTGAGGCTGCCGACATCGACGACCTGGAACTCGTCGTCGTCCTTGCGGAACTCGGCATGACGACGGCTCACGGTCACGTCGTCGAGGAAAATGTCACTGTCCGGGTGACGTCCTGCGGACGTCGTCGGACGGTCGAGGAGGAAGCGCGATCCCGCGTTCGGGCCACGCTTGACGACCAGCAGCGCCGAACCGCTCGGAAGGCTCTCGACACCGGAGTACGAGACCTCACGAACCGGGGCTGCCGATTCGTCGGCCTCCTTCAGGAAATCGGCCCGAAAGACCGACGTCTGCTCCGCCGGGCTCTCAAATTCGGCTTCGTTCCCGCTCACCGCTGCTCCTCCTGTAGATCCGAACTCTCACGACTTCACGTGGTGAAGCCGGATTCTCGCCAATTAAAACTTAACGGCCTCGGAACTGTCCCCCGACCCGACGGCAGTCGCTTTCCAAGACCGTACCTTGCCTACTGTTCCCCGGATAGGCAGTCGCCAACCTCTTTACGAAGTCTCAACCGTCCACACGGGCGCGGTAGTCATCCGCGGTGAGTAGACCCTCCAGATCGGACGTCAGTGTCTCGCTGGACTCGACCTCAAGCTCGATGAGCCATCCGTCGCCGTACGGGTCGGTGTTCACAAGATCCGGCCCGTCCTCAAGGCTACCGTTAACGGCCGTCACAGTGCCGCTAAGGGGTGCGTAAAGGTCAGAAACGCTCTTCGTGGACTCCACTTCGCCGAACGATTCGCCGGCCGAAACGTCGGCCCCGACCTCGGGCAGCTGAACGAAGACAACGTCACCGAGCTGCGCCTGGGCATAGTCGGTAATACCAATGCGAACCGTCGCCGGACCGGTCTGGAGCGTCCACTCGTGCTCCTCGGTATAGCGCAGGTCAGCAGGGATCTCGCTCACGCGGTTCGCCTTTCGGTCAAGATCTCAACGCGGGACAGAGTATGGGATGTGGCGCGTCACGGCTACCGCCTTGCCGATATAGAGAACGGCCGTCCAGAAATAGATCGCTGTGCCCCAGACGAGCAGGCCATATCCGAACGGTTCGGCGACCCGTGCGATAGCCCAATCGGTCTGCCCGGCCAGGATCCAGGGGAACGCGGACATCAGCGCGAACGTCGCGCCCTTGCCGAGGTAGATCACCTCGGGCGGCAGCAATCCACGCCGGCGGTAGACCGGGATGGTGAAGGTCAGGATGACGTCCCGCGCGATGAGCGACAGCGCCAGCCACCACGGGATCAGATCCCGCATGAGGAACGTGATGATGATCGTCAGTAGATAGAGCCGGTCAACCATCGGATCCAGAACAGCCCCGAGCTTGGACGACTGGTTCATCAGCCGCGCCAGCTTGCCGTCGAGGAAGTCGGTGAAGCCGCTGATCACCAGCAGGACGAACGCAAAGCCGTCCTGATACGGGCTGACGAGCATCCAATAGACGAAGAGCGGCAAAGCCGCGATCCGAACGAAGCTCAGGACGTTCGGCACAGTGAAGATCCGGTCGCCCGGTTCCACAATGCTCATTCCATCCCCATTCGCATTCACCAAAGTCTGGACAACGTTCCCCGCCACCACTACGTCGAAGCCTAGGACATCGGCTCGAACAGCGGTTGCCGATCCACGCGCGCCGACAACGCACCGAGCGCCCGCCAGGTCCGCGCCGTCCGATCGCGATCGCTCGGCTCGACAAAATTGCCCATGACGCGAAAAGCCCGGTCCGCCAACGCCGGCGAGGCGAACACCCGAGGCGCGGCCGCGCGCAGCACGCGCGGTGAGTAGACCCTGGGCGCGACTCGGCGGGCCAACGAATACGCCCCGCCGTAGCGCTGGCGAAGTAACGCCGGCCACGATTCCGAGAGATCATCAGCCGACAGCTGCTCCGCGCCCAGACGACCCGTCTCGAGCGCGTAATCGATCCCTTCGCCGTTGAGCGGATTCACCAAACCGGCGGCGTCACCGACGATCAACCAGTTGCCGCCCGCGATGCCCGACACCGCGCCGCCCATGGGCAGCAGCGCGGAGGCCTGGTGTTGGAGGGTGCCGCGCAACTTCCAACGGTCGCGATTGTGTTCGGCATAGTTCGCGACGATCGGTCGCAGCGACGCGCCGACGGGGTGCTTCTTCGTCGCAATGAGGAAGACACCGAGGTTCACGAGCCCCGAGTCGCCGGTCGGGAACATCCAGCCGTAGCCACGAAGCACATTGCCGGCCGGGTCACGCGGTTCGAGATCGAAGGTGATCCAGTCATCGGTGGCCAGGTCCGATTCGATGTAGGCGCGTCCGGAGACACCGAACGCAGTGACCCGGTGCCACTGCCGCCCGAGCATCTTGCCCAGGGGAGATCGCACGCCATCGGCGACGATGAGGCTCCGGCAACGCACCGTCCGACGGCCCTCCGGAGTATCGAACTCGACCGCGGTGACCGCATTGCCCGCCTGGACGACGCTCACCGCACGCACCCCATCGACGGAAATCGCGCCCGCTTCGGCGGCGTGGTCGCGTAAACGAGCGTCGAGTTCGGTGCGGGGTACGACACTGCCCATCGCCGGCCAGTGACGCTCAGGCCATGGGATCAACGCTTCGCGACCGAATCCGACTGCGCGAATGCCCCGGCTGACGGAACGCGAGCGCACCCAGTCCCCGAGGCCCAGGTCATCGAGCTCGGCGATCGCGCGAGGCGTCAAGCCGTCGCCACACGTCTTGTCCCGCGGGAACACCGCCGCATCGGCCAGGACGACACTCCGGCCCGTGCGTGCCGACCAGAACGCCGCAGACGACCCAGCGGGGCCAGCACCGACCACGAGAACGTCGATGGATGAGGGCAGCTGTGGCACCCATCCAACCTACCTACTTGCTGAGCAGGTCCTTGTAGCCGCTCCAGGTGGACTGGGCGCCGGTGTCACCAGCCATGACGACGAGGTAGACCGACACCAACGCGACCACCACGGCACCCACTCCGACAGCGAGCTGAACAACTTTGTGCCGGCCGACCGACTCGAGCGGGCCGAGCTTGCCAAGAATGCGCTGGCCACCACTTGCGGCGACGATCCACCACCCCAGGAACAGTCCGAAGACGGCGATCGTGACGTACTGGAGGATCGACCCGTAGTTCGCGTGCTGGTTGATTGTTTCGTCGTCCAGGTTCAGCTTGTGCTTGAGCCAATCGCCCGCCTCAGCGGCAACGAGAGCGAAGATCATCGTGATTCCACCGAGCAGTGGGCCGAATACGCCGATCCGTTCGCGTGCCGCAGGCCACACCACCGAAAGAATGAGCAGTAGCGCCGTCGCCGGCACGAGGACCACGACAAAGTGGACTATCAAAACGTGGGCCGGAAGTCCGTTGACCACCATCGGCATTGCTGTTGCACTCCTGAACGTTCGTCGCGTCTTCGGCATTGAGGTTCGCTTGGAGGCACCCTATCCCGAGGTTGCCGACCACGTTTCAATTGAACCTTTTCGCGGCCTCGGAAATGTCCGATATCAAGATCGTCTCAGGTTGTTGTCAGTCAGATAGATGACCTTGATCACGCTTGAAAAGTGTTGCTTTTCTTCAAATTTGGCCACTTTAGTCACATCAGTCACACCAGTTTCAGATTTGCTTCATCACGGTTAATGCGTTCGTGATCTAGATCCATACTGATCCATAGCAATCCAACACCGAGCGAGCTACGAACCACCCTCGATGGCGCCGGGGTCATCGAGGCAAAACCGTACTTGCAGATCCGCAGGTAGCCGAGCGATCGGCCTGAGTTCGATCTTGGAGCGACTATCTATGACTGACCAGCTGGACGCGATAGCAATCGTTGGGCACGCGAATATCGACGCAGTGCCGCTGTCTCTCGCGCAACTGGGCATGTGGTACGCGCAGCAGCTCGCTCCGCACGTACCGTTCACCGTCGCGCAGTACGTCGAGCTCGAGAATCCCGATCTCGAAATCGTGGCGCAGGCGCTCGAGATCGTCAGCGCCGAGATTGAGTCGATGCGGGTACGCATCATCGAAAATGAGGGCCAGCCGGCACAGGTGGTCCAGCCCGGCCAGATCGTGCAGTTGGAAACCGTCGACCTGCGCGATTCCATCGATCCCCGCGCCGCTGCGCAAGCCTGGATGCGCGGCGATTACCGCCGCCCGCTCGATCTGCTTCAGGACGATCTCATCCGCGCGGTGATGATCCGCATCGATGAGACGCATTGGTTCAGCTACATGCGCGTCCACCACATCACCATGGACGGCTACGGAGCGACCCAGGTCGTCAACCGTATGTTCGAGGTCTACACCACCTTGTGGCACGGGATGCAGCCTGCGCCCAAAGCGTTCGGAACCGTCCGCGAACTCTACGAATCCGAGGCCAGTTACCGCGACAGCACGCGGTTCGAGTCCGACAAGCAGTACTGGGCAAAGCAGGTCGCCCGCATCACCGAGACGACCACGCTGTCGAGTCGAACCGGCGGACCCGGCGCCATCAGCCTGCTCGCGTCCGCGATCTACAGCGGTGCAGATCTCGCCAACATCGACGCCGCGGCCGAGCGCGTCGGCTCGAGTCGAGCCGGGGTGCTCATCGCCGGTTTCGCGGCATACCTCTCGCACGTTCTCGACCGCCCAGACGTCGTCGTCAGCCTGCCCGTCGCGGCCCGGACCACGGCACTGGCTCGGCGGAGTTCCGGAATGTTCGCGAACATCGTTCCGCTGTGCGCGCACGTCGAGCCGACGACGACAGTCGGCGGGCTCATCAACGCGATGGGCACCGAGGTGATCGGCGCGCTCCGGCACCAGCGGTACCGGCAGGAAGATATCCGTCGCGACTCTCCGATCGCGGCGACCGGCCGCGAATTCTTCGGCCCCCGCGTCAACGTCATGCTGTTCGACCGCGAACTCCAGTACGGCGCGCAGTCGGCGACCTTCAACGTCCTCATGTCGGGCGGCCTCGAGGACATCGGCGTGAACCTCTACCACTCCGATGGTGGGGACCGCGTGCACGTCGACTTCGAGGGCAACCCGAACCTCTACTCGCAGAGCGAGATCGATCTTCACCACCGGCGATTCGTCGACTTCCTTGGCCGATTCGTCGCGGCCGCGCCGGAGACTCCGCTCAGCTCGATCTCGGTCCTGAGCCCCGAGGAAGAGCACTCGGTCCTCGTCGAGTGGAACGACACGGCACACCCGGTACGGGAGGCGACCCTGACCGCGCTGTTGCGCGAATCGTTCGACACCCATTCCGATCGCATCGCGCTCGTCGACGACAGCGGCGTCGAACCGGTGTCGCTGATGTACCGCGATGTCGACAGCCGTGTCAGCCGATTGGCCCGACACCTCATCGCGCACGGCGTAGGGCCCGAGTCCGTCGTCGCGGTCGCCATCCGGCGCAGCGTCGACCTCGTCGTCGCCATGAACGCGGTGCTGCAGGCTGGCGGCGTCTACGTCCCGGTCGACCCGGATCACCCGGCGGAACGCAACGAGCACATTTTGCGCAGCGCGCAGCCGTCGTGCCTGTTGGTGTCGGGCACCGGACACGGACTCGCCGCCGACTGCACGATGATCGATGTCAACGCTGATCTGTCGGACACCTCGGATGCGCCGGTCCGCGATGAGGACCGCTTGGCGTCACTTCGTCCGGACAACACCGCCTACATCATCTACACCTCTGGATCGACCGGCCGGCCCAAGGGCGTCGCGGTCTCGCATCGCGCGATAGTCAACCAGCAGTTGTGGATGCTCGAGCGGTACGGCATCGACGCCACCGACGTCTATCTGCAGAAGACCGCAGCCACGTTCGACGTGTCGATGTGGGGCTATTTCCTGCCGCTGATGGTGGGCGCCCGGATCGTGGTCGCACCGTACGACGGTCACCGCGACGCCGAGTACGTGTCCAACGCCATGACCAAGCACGCCGTCACGGTCACTGACTTCGTACCGTCGATGCTGTCCGTCTGGGCATCGTCCGCGAACCCCGGTCGCTACCACACGCTTCGGCACGTTTTCGTCATCGGCGAAGCGCTCCCGGTCGAGACTGCCGCGCGCTATCGCCGAGTCGCGAACGCCGAGCTCGACAACCTCTACGGGCCCACCGAAGCTGCCGTGAGCATCACGCGGTGGCCGGCCACGACGCGCGACAGCGGTTCCGTGCCCATCGGTGGTCCGGCCTGGAACAGCGGCGTCCTGGTTCTTGATTCGCACCTGCGGCCCACACCGATCGGCGCTGCCGGACACCTGTACCTCTCGGGTGTTCAGCTGGCGCGCGGCTACCACGGACGCTCCGACCTCACGGCAGACCGCTTCGTCGCGAATCCGTACGGAAAGCCCGGCGAGCGGATGTACCGCACCGGCGACCTCGTGCGTTGGCAGTACCGCCAGGGCGAGAACGGCTCCATGATCCCCGCGCTCGATTACCTCGGCCGAACCGATTTCCAGGTCAAGTTCCGCGGTCAACGCATCGAACTCGGCGAGATCGAGACCGCCCTGCTCGCTCAGTCAGGCGTGCAGCAGGCCGCAGTGGAAGTGGTCGACGGACCAGCCGGACAGCAGCTCGTCGGTTATGTGGTCCTGCAATCGGGCGAATCCGCAACCGAAGAGGATCTCCAGAACGCGGTGCGCCGCATCCTGCCGGGCTACATGGTCCCGGCGGCGATCGTGATGCTGAGCGCGTTCCCGCTCAACGGCAGCGGCAAGCTCGATCGCAAGGCTCTCCCCCGGCCGGAATTCCAAACGGTCACCACCGAGTTCGTGGCGCCACGGACCCGCACCGAGGAGATCCTCGCGGCGGTCTACGCCGACGTCCTCGGCGTCGGACGCGTGGGCGTCAACGACAACTTCTTCACCCTCGGCGGCAACTCGCTCAACGGCACACAGGTCATCTCCCGAGCCGGACAGGAACTCTCGCGTGATCTCACGATCCGTGACCTGTTCGAAGCACCCACCGTCGAGCAGTTTGCCGCGCGTGTCGACGCGATGCCGATCCACGACCACGGCCGTCCGCCGGTCACCCGGGCGCCGCGCATCGGTCGAATCCCGTTGTCGCCGGCCCAACGCCGCCTCTGGTTCCTCAACCAGATGCAGCCCGAACTCGCCGCGTACAACATGCCGTTCGCGGCCCGGATCAAGGGACCGTTCGAACTTTCGGTGCTCGAAGTCGCCGCACGCGACGTCCTCGAGCGACACGAAGCCCTGCGCACGATCTATCCGGACTCGGCCGCCGGCCCGCACCAGAAGATCCTCAGCCCCGACGAGATCGTCCTCGACCTGCAGATCGTCGACTGCACCCAAGCCGAGGCGGACCGCCAGCTGCGCGAGATGTCGCTCGCCGGCTACGACGTCACCCGCGACCCGATCATCCGCACGCGGGTGTTCCGCCTGAGCCCGGACGAGTTCCGATTCGTTCTCGTGCTGCACCACATCGCGGGTGACGGCTGGTCGGTTGCGGTCTTGGCTGCCGACGTCCTGCACGCGTACGCCTCGCGTCTGCACGGCCGGGAACCGTCGTGGGCGCCGCTGGCGGTTCAGTACGCCGACTTCAGCATCTGGCAGAACAACCTGCTCGGTGGCTGGCGCGCGCCGTCCCCCTTCGCCGCCAACCAACTCGACCACTGGCGTCAGGCGCTCGAGGGCGCACCCGCCGAACTCGAGCTCCCCACCGACCGCCCGCGCCCGGCGCGACGCAACGGCGAAGGTGCGCAGGTCAAGTTCAAGCTCGACGCCGATGTCGTCGCAGCTCTCGATGCGGTGGGACGCCAGCACAACGTGACGATGTTCATGGTGCTGCATGCCGTGCTCACGGTGCTGCTGTCGCGCGTCACGGGCAGCAACGACATCCCGATCGGCACGCCCACGGCGGGCCGTGGTGACCGTGCGCTCGACCCGCTCGTCGGCATGTTCGTGAACACGCTGGTCCTGCGCACACAGGTCGACCCGGACCGGCCGTTCACCGAACTTCTCGGCGCGGTCAAGGCCGCTGACCTCGGTGCCTTCGCCAACGGCGACGTGCCGCTCGAGACCGTGGTCGAGGCGGTGCAGCCGGTTCGTTCGTCGTCGCACCAGCCGCTCTTCCAGGTCATGTTCGCGTTCCAGAACGTCGCCGAGGTGATCCTCGACGTCGAGGGTCTGCGGATCGAGCCCGAGCCCGTCGAACTGTCGGTCATCAAGTTCGACATCGACATCTCCCTCATGAAGGAGACGGACGAGCAGGGCCGGGCCCGGATGGACGCCTCGTTCGGCTACGCGACGGACATCTTCGACCGCTCGACGGCCGAGGAGATGGCCGCGGCGTTCCAGCGCATCGCCTACACCGTGGCCGCTGACCCGTCGATTCCGGTCGGCGCGATTCCGCTCGTGGACCCGGCCTCGCTGCAGGCACCCGTGCAGATCCCGCAGGAACTGTTCCCCGATCTGCTTCGCGGCGGCTCCATCCGGTCGGGCGACCGGTTCATCTCGCACCGTGAACTCGACGCCTGGTCCTCGCGACTGGCTCGCGAGCTCATCTCGTACGGCGCCGGCCCGGAGCAGTTCGTCGCCGTGTCGATCACGCGCTCGATCGAATCGGTCGTGTCGCTGTGGGCTGTGGTCAAGACCGGAGCGGGCTTCGTCCCGATCAACCCCGAGTTCCCGGCCGAACGAATCGCCTTCATCCTCAAGGACACTCGCGCCAAGATCGGCCTCACGACGAGCGCCTGGCGGCGTGCCCTGCCGGACACGCAGACCTGGCTCATGGTCGACAACCCGGCGACGGCGTCCCGTCGTTCCGGCGCACCGATCACCGACGCCGACCGAGTGCGGCCGCTGCGGCTCGACGACGTCGCCTACCTCATCTACACCTCGGGTTCGACCGGCCTTCCGAAGGCCGTCTCGGTCACGCATCGGGGTCTCTCCGAACTCACCGCTGAGGTCATCAAGACGCTGCAGATCACCCCGGATTCAGTGGTGCTTCATGCCCACTCGCCGAGCTTCGATGCGGCGATGCTGGAGATGCTGGGCACGTTCCACGCCGGCGCCTCGCTGGTGATCAACCCGCCGGACATCATCGGCGGCGAAGAAATGGAACGCATGCTGATCCGCAACCGGATCACGCACTACATGACGACGCCTGCGGTCCTCGCGACGCTCGACCCCGACCGTCTGCCGGATCTTCGCACCGCGGTCGTCGGTGGTGACGCGTGTCCGCCGGCGCTGGTTTCCCGTTGGGCGCCGCACGTCAACCTGATCAACAGCTATGGCCCGACCGAGGCCACGGTCATCACTGCGCAGACGGGCCCGATGGTGCCGGATCTTCCGGTGACCCTGGGCAAGCCCCTCCCGGGACTCCAGGTTCTGCTCCTCGACGAGCGTCTTCGCCCGGTCCCGACCGGAGTCCGCGGCGAGGTCTACATCGCCGGCCCTGGTGTGGCACGCGGGTACCACAACCGCCCCGACCTCACCTCGGACCGTTTCATCGCTAACCCGTACGGCGCGCCCGGCGACCGCATGTACCGGACCGGTGACCTCGCCTCGTTCAACCACGAGGGTGAACTGCGGTACTACGGACGCACCGACCGGCAGATGAAGATCCGCGGCCAGCGCATCGAGCCGGGTGAGATCGAAGCCTTCCTGTCGCAGCAGCCGTCTGTCGACCAGGCGGTCGTGTTGCCGCACCACGACCCGGCGACGGGCGCGCATCTGGTCGCCTACATCGTTCCGAAGCCGAACCAGAACGGCTACCTCGCAAAGGTGAAGGCGGCCGCTCAGGACACCCTGCCGCGTGCGATGGTTCCGGGCGCATATGTCGAGGTGTCCGAGTTCCCGATCACCCCGAACGGCAAGCTCGACACCAAGGCCCTGCCGGCTCCCGTCTTCACGACGAACCTGGACTTCTCCGAGCCGCAGACGCCGCTCGAAGTCGCATTGTCCACCGTGTTCGCGGACGTCCTCGGAATCGAACGAGTCGGGCTCGACGACGACTTCTTCACACTCGGCGGCACCTCGCTGCTGACGCTGACGCTGCGTGAAGAACTCGTCGCGAAGGCCGGGTTCCAGGTCTCCACGCGAGCGATTTTCGAAGCCTCGACGGTGCGTGCGCTGGCGCGGCACAAGTCGGTCCGGCGGGCCGGTGCGGTGGCGCCCGAGATGCTCGAAGCCGACTCCGTGCTGCCGAGCGACATCATCGGCGGGCACCTGCCACGTCCCCGCAAGGTGCGGAATGTGCTGCTCACCGGTGCGACCGGGTTCCTGGGTGCACACCTGCTGTCGGAATTGCTCAGCCGTCCGGGCACGGTCATCTGGTGCCTCGTCCGCGCCCCGCACGACGCGGCCGCGGCAGATCGGGTGCACGACGTCCTCAAGGCTCGTGGACTGTGGGAAGAGCGGTTCGCCCCGCGGATCGTCGCCATCGCCGCGGACCTCGGCAAGCCGAAGTTCGGACTGTCGGACAGCGACTACGAGCACCTCAGCTACGAGGTCGACCTCGTCTTCCACAACGGAGCGCGCGTCAACCACGTCGAGTCGTACGACACGCTGCGCGGTGTCAACGTCGCCGGCACGGTCGAGATTCTTCGGTTCGCGACGACCGCCAAGGTCAAGCCGGTCCACTACGTGTCGACCGCGTCGACCGTGATGCACAGCGGAGACACCGAGATCGCGGAGTCGACCACTCTGTCGTCCGCCGATGTGCCGCCTTCGGGTTACGTGTCAAGTAAGTGGGTTGCCGAGCAGCTGATCCTCGCGGCTGCGACCCGCGGCATTCACACCGCGATCTACCGTCCGACCCTCATCGTCGGTGACCGCGCGACCGGCTACACGAACACCTCGGATGCCTTCTGGGCGATGGTTCGTGCGGCAGCCGAACTCGGTGCCGCACCGGATTCCGGCGACGCCAAGGTGTCGATGCTGCCCGTGGACTACGTCGCGACGGCGATCATCGAGCTGGCCAGCCGCGGTCGTTCGGCGCGGTCCGGAACGGCATACCACCTGGTGAACTACGAGCCCGTGCTGGTCTCGTCGGTTCTCGAGGCGCTGCGCCGCAACGGGTACGACATCGAGTCCGCCGACGAGCAGGCTCTGCGAAGCCGCCTGCAGACGGAGGCAGTGGCCCGCAGCCGTCAGGGCGACGACAGTCTCACGGCAGCCGCGGTGCTCAGTGACGCAACCGACCACGACCCGGCGATCACGGCGACGCTGCTCGACACGAACGTGCGACGCACACTGGGCAATTCGTTGCTGCCGCCACGGATCGACGCGCGTGCACTCGACCGGTACATCGGCTACCTCAAGGAGATCGGCTTCCTGCCGGCACTCGAGGACGACGAGGCCGCGGCCGGCTAAGCCGCGGTCAGTTGGGCCGCGGTCAGTTAGGCCGCGGTCGGCACCTGGCTCGAGGTTCGGCGGAACAGCGCTGCGATCACGTCCCGGAAGCGGTCCGGGTTCGTCGTCAGCCAACTGTGGTTGCCGTCGACGAGCACGAACGGCGAGTCCTCCGCCGCGTCTCGTAGCGTCTGCATCGTCACCGTCGGGATAACGCTGTCGTGTCGACTCCACACCAGCGCGATCGGCAATCCGCGGCGGCGTAGTGCGCGAACCTCGGCGGTGAGATCGGCGTTTCGGGCGAGCCAGCCCGCGCGCCATACGGCACGCGGGTTGCGAGCGAAATTGGGGATGCCCTCGCGCAGGATCATCGGCAACGCGGTCCGGACGGTCCGCATCGGCATGACGTTCGACCGCAGGTGCAGACCCCAGTCCCACAGCGGCCGCTGCCCGATCCGGCACTCGGCGCCCCGACGGTCGTACCAGGTCGAACCGCCGATCGAATTCACGAGCACCACCCGCGAGACGAGGTCGGCGAACTCATATGCCAGGCGAATGGCCACGCCACCGCCCATCGAGTACCCGATGACGCTCACCTTGCCGGTTATGCCGACGCTCGTCGCAAACGCGGCCACCCAGTCGGCATAACCGCTGAGACTGAAGTCGGACGTCGGGAGTTCGGCGGATCCGAAGCCCGGCATCGACGGCGCGTAGACCCGGAATCCGGACGCTGCCAGCAACTCGAGTGCGGGGGTATAGAAGATGCCTCCAGCCAGTCCCCACCCATGCAGGAAAATCACCGTCTCCCCTGCGCCGCCGACCAGGTAACGAGCCGGACGACCGTCCACTTCTACTTCGCGCCACTGCATTTCAGGCAAAACCGGCGGAGTGTGCATCATCGAACCTCCTAGACATTTAGTTCAACGCCGGAGGTCGATCTGTAATTCCTGTCACACCCTCGATGTAGCGTCTGATTCATGGCTACCTGGCAGGAATTCCAACAGCAGGCACCCCACATCTCCGCGCTCTTCCGTCGGCGCCACACGGCGACCGGCAACCTGTGTTTCCTGGGCACCCTCATGAAGGACGGATCGCCGCGCATCAGCCCGATGGAACCGTGGATGTTCGAAGGGCAACTATGGCTTGTCGGCATGCCGGGCACGACGAAGTTCGCGGACCTCGCTCGCGACCCGCGATTCACGCTTCACACCGCGTCCGCGGACCCGAAGGTCACGGACGGCGACGCGAAGCTGTCCGGAACGATCCACCACGTGGACGATCCCGACCAACAGAAGCGCTGGTTGGAAGACATGTTCGAGCGAACCGGCCATGACTTCCGCGGTGAAGTTTTCGAACAGTTCCTCGCGGCCGACATCACGAGTGCGTCGTCCGTCGAGGTCGCCGACGACCACCTCGACATCACCGTCTGGAAGGAAGGTAAGCCGGAGTACGTCGTGCGCAAGCACTAATGTGTCGCGTACGCGCCGATATCGGCCGTTTCGCCACGTTCTTGCACACCTGCGGACAGCGAGTATTCGAATCCGACCTGGTATCCGTCGGGAATCTCCACCGGTGCGGACCCGGCAGCGCCAACGAGGATCGAGTCCGGCTTGGGCCGGAAGTCGCCTGCGACCACGTCGATGAATCCGGGGTCTCCGGTGAACGTGAGTTGCTGGGTCCACCCCTTGACCGATCCACCCTCGCGTTCGGACTCGTCACGCCATTGGACGATCGTCGTGGAGAACGCGTTCTTACCCAGGTTGTGGACTCCGCTCAGCCGGTCCAGGCTCACCTCGGTAGGTGGTTGGCCGGGCGTGGCGCTCGTCGCATAGAACACGTTGTTCCAGATCTCGGCCGTTTCGTCCCCGGTGCTGAGTTCGAAGATCGATCCGCTCCAGGCTTTGCTCTGGTCCATCCGGAACGCCACGGTGTTCGAATAGAAGTACAGGGTGCCCTTGCGATACGTCTCCACCGATCCGGAGTCACCGCCGTAGTGAATCGCGTACGAACCGTCTTCATTGCCCAGGGAGAAGAGGTTTCCGTACACCCAGGTCTGGTGATAGCTCGGCAGCTTCCCCACGACCGGGAATGAGTCCTGCGCCTCGACGAGGTCGAGCAGCCGCTGCCCGCCTTCGATCACGTTGTAGCGGACCACCGTCCCGGTAGACCGGTCCTTGAGACCTCCACCGAGCGAACCCGCACGGGTATTGCCGTAATGGTTGAACTGATAGACGGTGTCTTCTGCCTCGACGTACGACTGATGTTCGTGGTCCCGGTCGACGACGCTGTTGTTCGTGAACTCGTTTCCAT
The DNA here is from genome assembly GCF_000380645.1 of Smaragdicoccus niigatensis DSM 44881 = NBRC 103563. Taxonomy (GTDB): domain Bacteria; phylum Actinomycetota; class Actinomycetes; order Mycobacteriales; family Mycobacteriaceae; genus Smaragdicoccus; species Smaragdicoccus niigatensis. The sequence continues at coordinate 51,727 of NZ_AQXZ01000018.1, read as the reverse complement.
CGACGAGAATGTGCCGCGACAGAACCTCCTCGGAATCGCCGGAAGCAACGAACAGGCCGTTCCCATTTCCGGTGATCACGCAGTTCCGGACAGTGATCCACTCACCGCGTTCAACGAAGATCCCGGCGGCGTTGTCGGGATACGAGGCCTGCGCACCCGAGAAGTCGCTAAAGGTGTTCCCCGGGTAGGCACCCGTGAGTTCCAGACCCGAGATGACGATGTACTGCGGCTTGGCACCCCATTCGCTGCCCTTTGGCGGCGACACCGTGATTAGACCACGATCCTGGGTCCGGCCATAAATGGACACCATGTCGGGACGCGTTGTGGCACCCGAGCCATCGATCACCGGGCGCTTTCCGGTTGCGTCCGGAATCCCGCAGACCGTGATAGGGGCGTCCTTCTTCCCCTTCCCAGCGATCAGGATCTTCTCCTTGTACGGGTCCGGCCGGGCGTAGATGTTGACGCGGTCGCCCGGGCCGAGATCGAGCCAGGGCACATCGCCGATCGCGGCGAGCGCCTTATCCGGTCCGACGTCGTAGGTCTTTCCCGTCGCCGGCGCCGCGCAGCTGCCATCCCAGACATCGGGAATATGTTGTTCGGCGACAGGGGAACTCGCTTTGGAGTCCGACGCTGCTGGTGTCGAGCCGCAGGCCACCGCAGTCGAAAGAGTCAGCGTCACCAAGGCCAGCCGCCCTACGCTCCCCACGACGTCCCCTCCACCGTGAAGTCACCGCGGGACGGATCTTTGAATGTCGGCGACCGGTTGATCTGGACATCCGGCCCGATCACGACGGCACCGTCCGCGCCGCCGATGATGCTGCTGTTCACGGTCCCGGGTTCCGCAGCGGGGGCCTCGGTACAGGTGTCGCATTGGTTCACGTCGCTGACGCCGCCGTTGGCCGCGATGATGCTAACGGTCAGGTCGAAGTGCGAGCCGCCTTCGGCGTACAGACCTGAACCGTGAACGTCGTCGCCGCAGCCGGAACCGGTGATTGTCAGGTTGCTCAGCGTTGCGATCGTGCCGAAATTGCCGCCTCCGTCGAGGTACAACCCCGCCCCTGCTTCGTGACAGACATTGGCGTAGAACAAGTCACCGACAACGGTTCCCTCCACGGAATCGTCGAGGAACAGACCGCTGCCCTTACTCGGCGCCTCGTTACTGACCCAACGATTGCCTTCGAATCGCGCCTTCGGGCGCGTCGCGGACGCCTCGCCATAGAAGATTCCGCCGCCGCCCCAGCCGTAACCCGCCTGGTCTCCGATGGTGTTCGAGCGGATCAGATTGGCTCGCACGACCATTCCGTCGCCCGTCAGATAGAGACCACCGCCGTGATCGCTGCGGGCATGGTTGTTCTCGACAAGGTTCCGCTCGAGGACCGCGCGCGGGCCTTGAACGGCGATGCCCGCGCCCCGAAGCGACGCGTTGTTCCGCACGATGTTGTCGGCGATGGTCAGCGAGGTGTTGTCGCCCGCAGAGATTCCGCCGCCGAAGGTGTGGCAATCGCAGGTGTTGAAATCAGCGCCGTCGTCGTTGCCCTCGATGAGATTGCGCGAAATGGTGACTGATCCTGAATGCGAGACCCAGATGCCGGAGCCATGACCGACGCCCCACTCATCGCGGTGCGCCTTTCCTCCGGTGATCGTGAAGCCGTCGATGGTGGTGTCGCCGGCCTCGGAGAAGCGCATCACCGAGTCGCGACCGCCGGCATCGATCACAGTTTCTTGATCAGCCGGATTCCGGGTCGTGAAGTCGCTGGAGAATCCACCTAGGAGGGTCAGCCCGCGACCTTCGACGACTACCGTTTCGGAGTACCGCCCGGCGGCCACCTGAACGGTGTCGCCGTTCTGGGCGGCGCTGATCGCAGCACCGATCGTCGAGTATGAGCCCTCACCGCCGACGCATCGGATCGTCCCACCGCACGGTTTCGGATCAAACCCGCCGCTGCGGTCGGGTGACCAGTCGAAGCCGGGAAGCTTGGCGCGAGAATCGGCGCTGCCCGGGCCGGTAGTGGTCGCCCTTCCCGGAAGCCCCGCCGAACATCCCGTCAGCAATATGCCGACCGCGATCACCGCAATCGGCCCGCGCGAGACGAGCGGGTAGAGCACGTTTACAGCCTAGGAACGTGCTCTACCCGAAATGTCGCTATTGAACAGATTGCCGCTTAGACCGTCACGACGTCGAGCTTGCCGTCGGCGTGCTGCGCGCGAATGACCTTCTTGTCGAACTTTCCCACGCTGGTCTTGGGCACCTCGGTGATGAAGGTCCAGTACTCCGGCAGCTGCCAGTGGGCGACCTTGCCGGTGAGCGATGCCTTGAGCGTCGCGGCGTCGGCCGCGGCACCTTCCCGCAGCACGACGGCAACCAGCGGCCGCTCGTCCCATTTCGGATCCGGGATGCCGATCACCGCAGCTTCGAGCACAGCGGGGTGCGCCATGACCGCGTTCTCGAGGTCGACCGACGAGATCCACTCGCCACCCGACTTGATGACGTCCTTCGAGCGGTCGACGAGGGTGAGATAGCCGTCCGGCGTGATCTTTCCGACGTCACCCGTGCGGAGCCAGCCATCGTGGAACTTCTCCGGATCGATGACTCCACCCTGCGGCGAGTAGTACGAACCAGTGATCCACTGACCCTTGACTTCGAGCTCGCCGAGGGATTCGCCGTCATTCGGGACGACCGCTCCGGTGTCGTCGACGAGGCGCGCCTGCACACCCACCGGGAATCGACCCTGGGTGTAGCGGTACTTCCACTCCTCGTCGCCGCTGACGCCGGCGGGCGCGTGGGCCACGCAGCCCAGCGGAGAGGTCTCGGTCATGCCCCAGGCATGCAGGATCCGGACGCCGTGCTTCTCCTGGAAGGCGTGCATCATCGCCGGCGGGACCGCGGAGCCACCGACCACGACTTCGCGCAGGTGAGAGATGTCCTGCGGGCTCGCTGCAAGTGCGGAAAGAACACCGATCCAGATGGTCGGGACGGCAGCAGCGAAGGTGGGCTTTTCCGCGGCCATGGCTTCGAGCAGCGGGCCCGGCTGGAGGAAGCGGTCGGGCATGAGGAGCGAGGCACCGGCCATCATCGCGGCATACGGGATGCCCCACGCGTTGGCGTGGAACATCGGCACGATCGCGAGGATGTTGTCGCGCCCGGAGATCTCCATGCCCGACGGCGTACACACCTGCATCGAGTGCAGAATGCTCGAACGGTGTGAGTAGACAACACCTTTCGGGTCGCCAGTGGTGCCGGACGTGTAGCACATCGCGGCGGCACTGCGCTCGTCGACGACCGGGAAGTCGAAGGTGTCGGACTGCGCGGCGAGAAGGTCGTTGTAGCCGTGAACCGTCACGCCGTCCGGCGCGGTGACGCTCGCCGGGTCGCCATTGGCGACGATGACGTGCTTGATCGAGGGCAGCGTCGGCAGGTACTGGTTGAACATCGGCACGAGCGTGCCGTCCACGATGACCACCCGGTCATCGGCATGGGCGACGACGAACTCGACCTGCGCCGGGAACAAACGAATGTTCAGCGCGTGCAGAACCGAACCCATGGCCGGGATCGCCGCGTAGGCGACCATGTGCTCGTTGTTGTTCCACATGAAGGTGGCGACGCGGTCGCCCTCCTGGACGCCGAGCGACTGCAGCGCGTTCGCCAACTGCGCGGCCTGCGTGCCCATTTCGCCGTAGGACATGGTCCGCACGCCGGTTCCGGTCCAGGTCGCCACGACCGCCTTCGAGTGGAACGTCGAGGCGTACTTCAGCAGCGTTGCCAGTGATAGCTGCTCGTCCTGCATCGTGCTGAGCATGTGGGAGGTCCTTCCCTGGTGGGGTCCTTACGTCACGCGTCGCGCGCGAACACGGTTGAAAGCTAGCACCGGATTCGGACACCAACATGAGAACGACTCGCGAATAAGACACCGCCGAAGTCGTCGCCTCCGGTCTCGATGCATACCATCGCCTCATGACCTGGGCCCGACTGCTCTTCATCACTCTGCTGGCCGCGACGCTCGGTCTGGCCACCGCGTGCTCCAAGCCCGATCTGCCGCCGGCCGCCGGACTGTTGAAGCAGAGCGCCGAAGCCACGGCAGCGGTCAACAGCACTCACCTCGTGATCAAGGTCAACGGCGATCCCGAAGGTGTCAAGGTACGGAACGTCGACGGCGACGTGGATCGTGCCGGCAACGCCCGCGGATCTCTCAAGGTGAGTCTCAGTGGCACGGTCATCGAGGGCGACTTCGTGATCGTCAAAGGGCAGGCGTACTTCCGCGGACCGACCGGCAAGTTCACCGAGTACACGACGGAGCGGACCAAGGAACTCTACGACGCCACCGCCATCCTCGATCCCAACCGCGGCCTCGCCCACCTCCTGACGGTCGCGACCGACACCGAATCCCAGGACATCGACAGCATCGACGGGCAGGACGCCTACAAGATCACCGGCAAGCTCACGAAGGAGCAGGTCACACCGCTCGTACCTGGTCTCAAGAAGGATCTGGATGTCGTCTTCTGGGTGCCGGTTAACGGCCCCCGGCATGTTCTTCGAGTCTGGTTCTCCACCCCCGACGCCGATCCGGTTCCGACGGTTGAAGTGAAGGTGTCGGACTTCGACAAGCAGTTCACCGTCGAGAAGCCGGCCCTGGGGTGAGGGCTCCCGCGAGGATCCTGAAGCATCGCGGCTGGGCGGTCGGATCGGCCGCGCTGTGCGTGATGATCGGGGCGCTCGACACCTACGTCGTCGTCAGCATCTTCGGCGACATCATGCGCGACGTCGGGATCGCGGCGAACCGGCTCGAACAGGCGACGCCGATCGTCACGGGGTACCTGCTGGGGTACATCGCGGCGATGCCACTGCTCGGGCAGGCATCGGACCGATTCGGCCGCAAGCCTCTTCTGCAATCCTGCCTGGCGCTGTTCATCGTCGGATCCGTGGTCACGGCGATGGCCACCGACATCACGACGATCACCACCGGCCGCGTCATTCAGGGCGTCGCCAGCGGCGCCCTGCTGCCCGTGACGATGGCTCTGGCGGCCGACCTGTGGGCCGAGAGAGGTCGCGCCACCGTTCTCGGTGCGGTGGGCGCCGCGCAAGAGCTCGGCAGCGTCTTCGGCCCGCCGTACGGTGTCGTCGTCGCCGGCTCGACCGTGTGGGCTTCGGCGTTCGCGATCACCGGCTGGCGTGGGGTGTTCTGGCTGAATGTCCCGCTGGCCTTGCTGTCGATGCTCGCGGTGTGGATCGGTGTGCCGAAGCGCGACAAGGGCATTCAGGACCACGTTCGCGTCGATGTGATCGGCGGCGTGCTGCTTGGTGTGGCGCTGGGGTGCATCGTCGTCGGGCTGAGCAACCCGAACCCGCGCGAATCGCTGCTCGCGCCGTGGGGAGTTCCCACCTTGGTCGCGGGGATCGCCGTATTGGGCGTGCTCGTGTGGTGGGAGCGCCGCAGCACGGTCACGTTGATGGACCCGACCGGCGTCGAGTTCCGGCCGTTCTCGGCCGCGCTCGTCGCCAGCTTGGCCGCTGGTGCCGCGCTCATGGTGACGCTCGTCGACGTCGAACTCGTTGCGCAGGGCGTGCTGCACCTCAACAAAACGGAGAGCGTCTTCGTCCTGCTTCGATTCCTCGTCGCGCTACCCATCGGTGCACTCGTCGGCGGCTGGCTTGCGCATCGCTGCGGCGAACGCCTTGTCGCCGCCGTCGGATTGCTCCTGACGGCGGCGGCGTTCGTATTGATGTCGCGTTGGCCGACAGATATCGAGGGAGCACACCGCTCACTTCACGGTTTGTCCCTGCCGGTCATGGACACTGACCTGGTCCTCGCGGGCGCGGGGCTGGGACTCGTGATCGCTCCCCTGTCCGCTTGCGTGCTGCGGGTCGTGCCGTCGACACAACACGGCATTGCCGCGGCCGCAGTGGTCGTGGCCCGCATGACAGGGATGTTGGTCGGGGTCGCTGCGCTGTCCGCATTCGGGCTTTACCGGTTCCATCGATTGACGGAAAACCTCAACACGCCGATCTCGATTGGCTTCGACAACGACGCCGACTACGAAGCGGCGTTATCGGTTTACGAGCGGGCCGTCACTGATGCGCTCATGACGAGCTACCGGGAGAATTTCACGATCGCCGCGGGAATCTGCCTGGTGGGCGCTACGGCCGCGCTCTTCATTGGGCGACGGAAGCCAGCCGACCCATTCGCTTCTGATAGGTGACCGCGTCGATTTCGCCGGCCATACGCTCGCGGATCAGGATGTCCTCGGCGGTCTGCAGGTTCTCTTTGTCCTGCTCCGTGGCGACGCAGCGGTTGCGCATCGCGGGGTGTGAAAGCTTGGCAACGGTACGGAAGACGTCGTCGCGGCGAGCCTTTTCGCGTCGCTTGATGACGTACGTGGCAGCAAGAGTCGATGCCGGAACGCCGACCATCGCCAGTGTCGTGATGTAGATCAGATCCATTTCTGGGCCCACCTTCTGGTTGCGTGTACCAGGCCCACCTGCGACCCCAACTCTCGCCGCTTGTGTACCCGGTGCCTAGCGCTTCGCATCTCGAAGACTCGGCCGAAGACCTATACAAATGACAACAGAGTGATCTCGATTTGTAATCCACCCGTGACGCAGGTCATACTTGTCGGTTGCTCAGCTGCCGCGGGGTTGCGAAGGCCGTTATCGGGCCGATATCTGCAGGTCACGGACTAGATCAGTGATCTCTGCGAATCCCCAAGGTGAACAAGTCGCGAACGCGCAGTGTGGTGGAGAGCACACTGCCCAATCGGCTCGAAGTCAGATATCTTGGTCCGTTTACGGTTGCAAGACGTGCGCCAGGGCGCCCAGGGCGGCCCCGCGGGCGCCGGCCATATCGAGGTCTGGAACCGTCGCCACGACTGCGGTCTTGGCCTGTTCCGTGCGCAACGTGGTGTTCGCGCGGACGGTGTCGATGAACCAGTTGCGGAAGTCGGGCTTCGTCTCGACGACACCGCCGCCGATGAAGTAGGCCGTCGGATCGGTGAAGTTCGCCGCGATCGTGAACAGTCGGCCGATCGCCTTCGCTTGCTGCTCGAAGATCTTGAGCGACATCTCGTCGCCCTCCTCGGCGAGAGTACGAACCTGCTTCGCGCGGTCCTTGGCGCCACTGACGCCGTGCAGCGGGTGGTCCGGATAGCGCGTCAGCCAGTACGGCAGCAGGTTGATCTGAATGCCCGTCAGGGACGCGATACTCTCCGCGTCCGACTCGAACCCACAATTACAGCGTGGGATCGGCTGACCCTCCTCCAGAATGTCGTGCGCAGGCACGAAGACGTGTCCAAGCTCGCCGGCCATGCCGTTGCGGCCCTTGATGATCCGCCCAGACTCCACGATGCCGCCACCGAGGCCAGTGCCGATGATCGCCGACACCGACGAGTTCTCATAACCCGTGGACCCGAAGTGCTCGCGATGCGCATACAGGGCCGCAGCGTTCGCGTCGTTGTTGTAGACGACCGGGCGCCCGATGCGCTTCTCGAGGGCAGTGCGGATGTCGAATCCGCGCCACTCGGGGGTGGAGAAGTTGGTCGAACCCATGGAGGAGATGACGCCTTCGGCACTGGCGGGGCCGGGAGTGTCCAGGCCGACAGCGCGGACGTCATCAAACGAAACGCCGGTGAGTTCGAGGACGTTGTCCAGGCATTGAGCGAGCGCATCAACCGCGGCTTCCGGTCCATCGAGCACATTGCTCGGCGACTCGACCATCCGATCGACGAGAAAGTTGCCATCCGGATCGAGAACTGTCCCGTTGTCCTTCGTGCCGCCATTGTCCAGCCCGACAACGAACCATGAGCTTGCCACGATCAGCTCCTCTACGCAGTGTCCGCCTTGGATTCTTGCGCGAGGCCGTCTTCGGTGACCGTCAGTTCACTGAATCGCTGCGCGAAATTAGCCGGCGGCAACAAGAGCCAGGCGGTGCATCCCACGGTGGTAAGCGGTCGAATCGATGTCGCCGGACATCCGGGCACGCAGGAGTCGGTTCTCAGCGGTCGCCAGGGCGTCGAAGTCGGGTGCCGTCAGCTCGACTTGCTGAAAGCACGCCGGGTGTGACAACTTAGCTACGCGCCGAATCTGACGCTGCTCGTGCCTACGCCGTATGAACGCGGCAATCGCCGCCGGCACAGGTACGGCGAGAACGGCGATTGCGCTCAGTGCAACTAGCTCCACTGCGCCCTCAACTCCAAAGGTGCCATCGGTGCGATGGCAGTTGTCAGCTTCCCGCACAGATGTTGGCTGAGTTCCAGCTATCGCTCAGAACGCCGCCTCCGGCGGGTGCGGTTCTCACCGCTTGACTCTCAATGATGCCAACAACGAAACGCGTGCGTTTCAGTTTCACCTCACGACTCGCCGGGATGTTTTGGTGAGCTGCGTGTCATTGCCCGCCACGCCGGATCAATCGGCCCCGTGTACGGCTTGTCCGGTTTGCCGGTCGTTTGGCAGCCTGCATACAGCTGGCTCTTAATTTGACGGTCCAAGATCACAGCGTCCCGCAGTATTCGTCCTGATCGAGGTGGTAAATGACCGACAATTCTGACGCTCAGACCGAAAAGCTGCAGCCACCACCGCCTCCGCCGGCGTCGCCATCGGTCGCCGAAATGCCCACGCCGTCGAAGTGGCACCGGTTCCGCAATGACCCCGTCAAGGTGCTGATCGCCGCCGCCTCGATCGGGCTGTTCGGCTTCGGCGCCCTTGCCTTCACGGCCGGGTATTGGGTCGGGCACGCGGACCGTGGCGACCGTGGAGTTATCCAGCGTTTCGAAGGACCCGGTATGCGGGGTCCTATGCAATTCCGGCACCAGTTCGTCAACCCGCCGGGTGAGCCGCAGAGTCCGGCTGCCACGACCACTCCTAGCCCCACCAGTTCCGCGACCTCCTGACGAGTAGGCCGGGGGCAATGTCTCCGATTTCGGGGCTTGTACGAAAGTGGTCTTTCGTACAGACCGTCGGGCGGGAGACTCTTACTTCGGAATCGATCGACACCCCACTTCCGCCGAGTCGATAGGCTGCTTGAGCAATCGAACTCGGCGGGAGTGGCATGGGTAAAGACGAATCGGCGCAACCGCTCTACGAGCTGTGGCGCCGCCAACGTCGCTTCCGGGCACGCTTCGTGTTCGCGACGATCATGTCGACGATCAACAAGGTCGCCGACGTCATGCCGGAACTGCTCATCGGCGCGGCAGTCGACGTCGTCGTGCGCGGTGACGCCTCGTTCATGGCGGGTCTGCTGCACATCGAATCGCGATACGCCCAGATCGGTTGGCTGGCCGTCTTCAACTGCGTGGTGTGGATCATCGAATCGGTATCCCAGTACATCGCCGATGTCGCCTGGCGTGGGCTCGCGCAGGGAATCGAACACGAACTTCGCCTCGAGGCTTACGACCACGTGCAGCGTCTGGACGTCAGTTGGCACGAATCCCGGCCACAGGGCACCACGTTGGCAACGCTCAATGACGACGTCAACCAACTGGAGCGCTTCCTCGACGTCGGCGCTCCCGCGATCCTGCAGGTCACGCTCAACGTTCTTCTCGTGGGCACCGTCTTCGCATTGACGTCGTGGGAGTTGACGGTCATCGCCTTCCTCCCGATTCCGATCATCATTTCGGGTTCGCTGCTCTTCCAGAAGCGTCTGGCACCGCTCTATGCGCGCGTCCGGGAGGCGGTCGCCGATCTGTCGGGAGTGCTGTCCGCCAATCTCGCCGGGATCGCGACGATCAAGGCCTTCACCGCCGAGAAACGCGAGCGGCAGCGCATCGAGTCCTTCTCGTCGTCCTACCGGCAGGCGAACCTCGACGCCATCCGATCCTCTGCGGCCTTCGTCCCGCTCGTCCGCATGGCCATCCTCGCCGGATTCACCGCGACGCTGCTCATCGGCGGTTTCCAGGCGCTCCACGGCGAGTTGGAAGTCGGTCTGTACTCCGTGCTGGTGTTCATGACCCAGCGGCTGCTGTGGCCCCTGACGTCAGTGGCCGAGGTCCTGGACCTCTACCAGCGCGGAAAGGCATCGACCGCGCGAATCTTGAAGCTGCTCGACGAACCCGTCACGGTGTCGGCCGGGACGGACCGTCTCAGTGTCCCGGTTCGGGGCCACCTCGAGTTGCGCGGAGTTCGTGCCGGATACCGCGATGCCCCCGATGTTCTGCACGGAGTCGACATCGAAGTGCCGGCCGGCGAAACCCACGCGATCGTCGGGCCGACCGGAGCGGGCAAGTCGTCGATTCTGCGGCTCGTCCTGCGCTTTGATGATCCGCGCTCGGGAGCCGTCCTTCTCGACGGCCGCGACGTTCGTGACCTCGACTGGGACTCACTCCGCGGATCGATGGGGTATGTCTCGCAGGACGTCTACCTCTTTGCCGGCACGATCTTCGAGAACATCGCCTACGGGCGCGAGGACGCATCACGCGACGAGGTGCGGGCTGCGGCGGTCGCAGCCCACGCAATCGAGTTCATCGACAAGCTGGCGGACGGTTTCGACACCGTCGTCGGCGAGCGGGGCGTGACGCTCTCGGGTGGCCAGCGACAGCGCTTGGCACTCGCGCGGGCGTTGCTTCGGGATCCCGCGATCCTCGTTCTCGACGAGGCGACGAGCGCGGTCGACAACGAAACCGAGGCCGCGATCCAGAAGTCGCTGCGGGAGGCGACGCGGAACCGGACGGCGATCGTCGTGGCGCACCGATTGTCGACGGTTCGGCACGCGCATCGCATCTGGGTCCTCGACTCCGGACGGGTCATCGAGGCCGGCAATCACGACGAACTCGTCGCTGCCGACGGACCGTACGCGGCGTTGTGGCGCGTACAAACGGGAGAAGCGTCCGCGAGCGTCATCTGACCCTCGCGGACGCCTCGTCCGTTGTCTAGCTGCCGGTTCCGGTGCCCAGGATCGACGACAGGATCCCTTGCAGAATCGTGAAGATCCCGGACAGACCTGTCGGCGTGGTCGTCGTGCCGGTTCCGGTCGACGCCGGCGTCGCGCCGGTGACCGTGAGAACGGCCGTCTTCGTCAGGCCGTCCTTGTCCTCTGGATTGTCGAAACAGTGCAGAGTCGTGTCGTACTTGCCCGGCTGCAGGTCGTCGATCTTCAGCGTCTGCTTCAAGACGCCTCCCCCGGACTGCGCAGTCTTGTAGGCCGTTTTCGTCGTCGAGGTCGCCGACTGCGACTTCACGTCGAGCTTGCACAAGACCGTCGATCCGCTGACCGATGACGTCGCGTCGACCGAGGCCGATACCGACGTGCCCTCCGTCTTGAACGCGACCGTTCCGCTCACCGCTGCCGATGCTGTACCAGCACCGAAAGCCGTAGCCAGTGCGGCCGCACCAATCATCGACGCGACCACGCGATTGCCCAGACGAGCTGTCCGGAACTCCACCGTCTTTACCTCCCCCTACCTGGAAAATTGCTTGATTTGAACGCTATGCGGCCTCGTCTACCGCGAAATGTGCAGCACCGCTGGCTCTTTCAACCGTTACGAGGGCGAGGCCCAGGTGTGACGTGCAAACGAAGAAGCGTCCGCGAGCGTCTGGTGACGCGCGCGGACGCTTCTCCTGGAGTTACTAGATCTTGTTGATGATCGTGGTCAGGAACTGCTTGACCGTCGACATGATTCCGGCGATTCCGGTCGGCGTCGTCGCTTTCGAGGTCGTGGCCGCAGCCGCAGGCTTTGCCCCGGCAATCTCCACGACATCCGTCTTGGTCAGGCTGTACTGGTCACCGTTACTGTCTGCGCAGTTCACCTTGACGTCGTACTTGCCAGGCTGCAGGTTGTCGATCCGAAGGCTCTCGCTGAGCACTCCCGAATCCCCCGACTTGTCCGTGCGGGACGTCGTCTTCGGCGTCGAACCTGCCGCCTGAGACTTCGCGTCGAGCTTGCACGTGACGTTCTCGCCGCTGCCGAAGTTCGAGACGGCATCGATCGCGGCCACGATCGACTTGCCCTCGGCCTTGAAGATGACTCCGCCGTCGACCGCAGCCGACGCAGAACCTGCACCGAAAGTCGCGGCCAGAGCAGCAGCACCGATCGCCGATGCCATCACTCGATTACCCAGATGAGCCGTGCGGAGCTCCACCGTCTTACCTCCCCGATGCGCGGCATTGTTGCCTCGAATGCAAGGTAGGTCGTGGCCAGCCCGGCGAAATACGTGGCACGAGCCCCGATTTCAACCGTTACGGGGGTGACGCCCGCGCGTGATCGCGGCCTACTCGTCGTCGCGAACGACCGGAACGAGGTCGGCCGTGCACCACTTGCATTTCGTCGCGTCGACGGCGACGAACTCTTTGCAGTACTCGCACTCGACCGTGCCCTGAGCTTTGAAGTTGCCCATCTTGTAGCGGATCAGAATTCGAACCAAAGCAAACAGCACGACCGCCAACAACAGGAAGCTGACGAGGTCGGTCAGGAAGGCGCCGTACTTGATCTCTGCGCCGTTGACCGTCAGGGAGAGATTCGAGAAATCCGGCTTTCCGAACAGCGCCGCGACGAACTGCATGATGACGTTGCTCGCCAGCGACTCGACGAGGGCCGCGAACGCGGTTCCGATGATGAATCCCAGCGCAAGGTCGAACATGTTTCCACCCAGCGCGAACGACTTGAAGTCTTTCCAGAACGTACGCATTGCCCCATTTCCCATCTTCGGTGACGAATTTTGGCGCGTATCATCGCACGTCAATCGCGAAAACGATCTCGGGCGAGCGTGTTTCGCGGAGTAACGTCTCCAATGTCCGAAAATCGGGACTCACCGCGGGACTGCTCATGGCTCTTCACCTCGTCCGGGAGCGGTCGACGCTCCGCGCTCTGCTCGTCGGCGTACTCGCCACGGTCTTGGTGTTCGCAACGGCGTGCAGCACGGACAAGTCCACCGAGCCGGAAGCACCGCCGAGCCAACACGTCATCAAGCGCCTTGATCCCGCCCTCGCTGCCAAGCTCGATGCCGCGATCGCGGACACGATCAAGAAGGCCAATATTCCCGGTGCGATCGTCGGGATCACCGGCCCGGACGGTACGTATGTTCACACCGCGGGTGTGGCGGACAAGGCCACCGGAGCGCCCATGAAGGCCGACTTCTACGGCCGGATCGGAAGCGTCACCAAGACCTTCACGGTCACCGGGATTCTCCAGCTCGTCGGCGACGGAAAGATCGGGCTCGACGACCCGATCTCGAAGTACATCTCCGGAGTTCCCGAGGGCGACAAGGTGACGATCCGCATGTTGGCGCGCATGCAGAGCGGACTACCCGATTACAGCGAGAACGACGAGTTCATCAAGCTGTTCCTGTCCGACCACAACCATGTGTTCACACCCCAACAACTGCTCGATTTCGCCTGGACCTCCCCCATGCAGTTCGCGCCCGGGACGAACTGGAAATACACCAACGTCAACCTGATCCTGCTCGGCATGGTCCTCGAGAAGGTCAGCGGACAGAAGATCCAGGACTACATCGGCGAGCACATCCTCAAGCCGCTCGGGTTGAAGCACACGATCTTCCCGACAAATGCCGACTTCCCGGACCCGCATGCGCAGGGCTACACCGTTCAGGACGAGAGCGGCAACGAGACGATCTCCACCAATTGGAACCCGTCGTGGGGCTGGGCCGCCGGTGCAATGATCTCCAACCTCGACGACCTCGAGATCTGGGCGCCGGCACTCGCGAAGGGCACGTTGCTCAAGCCGGAGGTTCAAGCGCAGCGCATGCAGATGGTGAGTGCGCTTCACCTGCCCGCACCCGACGGGTATGGACTGGGAATCTTCAACGTCGGCGGGTGGATCGGGCACAACGGTTCGCTGCCCGGATACGAGACTGTCGTGACCTATCTGCCCGAGAAGGACATCACGATGATCATGCTCATCAACACCGACGAGCAGTATGGAGAGCTCGAACCGAGCACGGCCCTCGCGCAGGCTGTCACGCAGGTGCTGACCCCGGATCACGTCTACAACCTGGCGGCGGCGGCGCAGAACTGAGGCGCGGAAAAATCGGAGGCGCTCGAAAGGGTGCGGCTGATAGCGTCTCGCCCCATGGACATCGAGGCCGACAGAAGCTGACCCACGCCTTCGACCGAAAGCCACCTTTTCGATGTCTACCAAGCCCGTCATCACGTTTCGCGATCTCACCTTCGAATGGCCGGACGGGACGATCGCACTCTCCCAGGTCAACGGCACCATCAACCCCGGTCGGACCGGGCTCATCGGTCGCAACGGCGCCGGAAAGTCCACCCTCCTTCGGCTGATCTCCGGTGAGTTGCAGCCGACGGCCGGCCACGTCGATGTCAGCGGTGAAGTCGGCTATCTGCCGCAGACGTTGACCCTGCGACCCGACGCGACCATCGCCGAACTACTCGGTATCGACCCCATCCTGGCCGCGCTGAAGGCCATCGAATCCGGCGACGTCGACCCTCGCCACTTCGAGCTGGTCCACGACAACTGGGACATCGAGTCACGGGCCGACGAGGCGCTGCATCGCATCGGATTCTCTGCCGCAGACCTCGGTCGCCGGGTTGTCGAGGTCTCCGGAGGCGAGAGCATGCTCATCGCGATCACCGGACTCCGTATCCGCCGAACGCCGATCACGCTGCTCGACGAGCCGACCAACAACCTCGACCTAGCGACCCGTGCTCGGTTGGCCGAGTCCGTCGACCACTGGCCGGGCGCGCTTGTCGTCGTCAGCCACGACCTCGAACTTCTCGAGCACATGGATAACACCACCGAGCTCTACGGCGGCTCACTCACCACTTTCGGTGGCCCCTACAGCGCGTGGCGCGAGTACCAAGAACAGGAGCAACGGGCAGCCGTACAAGCCGCCCGATCGGCGCAGCAAGCGCTCAAGACGGAAAAGCGTCAGCGCATCGAGGCGGAGACCAAGCTCGCGCGGCGGGAACGGACAGCGAGGAAGGCACAGCGCGACGGCGGCATTCCCAAGGTCCTCGCCGGCAATCTCGCCAACTGGGCGCAGGTGTCGGCGGGATCATTGCGGTCCACCCTCGACGACAAAGTTCAGAACGCCCAGGCAGCGGTCGACGCCGCGGACGCGAACGTCCGGGAGGAGGAGCACATCCGTCTTGACCTGCCTGATCCGGACGTCCCTGCCGGACGCCGTCTCGCAAAATTCAGCGACGAAGACCTCACCATCGTGATTCAGGGTCCCGAGCGGGTTGCTCTCATCGGCGCAAATGGATCCGGAAAGTCGACGTTGGTGGAGCAGCTCGTCCATGGTTCCCCGGCGACGAACGGGCACCCGCGCGGCCGTCTGCTCACCGAGCACATCGGCTACCTCCCGCAGCGTCTGGATGGACTCGCCGATGAAGCCAGCGCAATCGAGAACGTGCAAGCGGTCGCCCCAGGTATCCCCGTCGGCACGATCCGCAACCAACTCGCCCGGCTTCTGATTCGAGGTGACAGTGTCGATCGGCCGGTGCACACACTGTCCGGCGGCGAGCGGTTTCGCGTCGCGCTGGCCCGCCTCCTCTTGGCGGACCCGCCAGCTCAGCTCCTGGTCCTCGACGAGCCGACGAACAACCTCGATATCGAGAGCGTCGAACAGCTCGCCGAGGCTCTCGATTCCTACCGTGGCGCCTTGCTCATCGTGAGCCACGACGTCTCATTCCTCGAGCGGGTACGCGTCGACACGGTCGTCGAACTCGATGGACACGGCCGAATGCGGCAGCGCCCGGGTTTGAGCAGTTGACTCAGCCGGCGAAAACGTCCTCCACGTATCGATCCGACTGCACCAATCCGACCATCCAGTCGCGAGCGGCCGCTTCATCGGCGCCGGTCCGCGCTCGATAGATGTCCAAGAATGCCTGCCGAACGCCCGGAGCCATCCGAGCACCGTCGCCGCACACGTAGACGTACGCGTTCTTCTCCGGGTCTCCGATCAGATTCCACACGTCGTCTGCGTCGGCGGCAATCCGGTCCTGGACGAAACGAATACCGCCCGGCGCCGTGTGCGAGAACGCCGGACGCATGTCGACGATCCCTTCCTCGACGCCTCTCTCGAATTGCTTGCGGAAGATGTAGTCGACGTCCGGGTCATTGACTCCGAAGAAGCACATCGCCTGCGTGTACGTGTCGCCCGCCATCTTGGCGGCGAACCGATCCATGAGGAAGCCGCAGAACGGAGCAACGCCGGTCCCCGCGCTCACGAGGATGACATTTCGCGCCGGATCACTGCCGGACCGGAATGCCTCCCGTGCCCGGTCGACCCGGGCCCGAATCTGCGTTCCCGGTGCGATCTCGGCGAGGTGGTTGGACGCCACGCCCTTGTACATCCCACGACCGGATCTCGCGGGCGCCTGCAAGACACTGACGATCAGGGCGACGATCTGCGGCGACAGTCGTGACGACGACGAGATCGAGTAATGCCGCGGCGTCATGGGGTCGAGCAGTTCGAGAAGATCCGGTCCGCGGAGCGTGCATGCGGGGAACTCGACCAGACACTCGAGCGGGCTGATCGCCGACGGTGTTGAACTGTCGGCCAGTTCCTCGAGACGCTGTCGCTCCGGCGGACATGGGTTGGACGCCGCAAGTCGGCGCAGCTGAGTGGGCGTCGCGGCTTTGCGAAGCTCTACAAAGTGTGTGAGCAGCTCGCGAGCGGTCACTTCCCGGTTCACCGCAATCAATCGGCGGGAGCTGCGCCGCGGGTTGATCGACAGGCGCATGTCCGGGTCGATTCCGCCCGCCTCGAGGATGAGATTGACCAGCTCCGGAGGGTTGTCGGCGAGAACCGTCAGGTGATCGCCCGTCTGGTATTCGACGCCCTCCGGAAGCGCGATCCGGATGTGCCGCTTGCCTGGTCCCAAATCGTTCGGCGCGACCAGCTCGTTGTTTTCGAGCACTGTCATGGGTTGGACTTCGAACCTCGCATCGATCTCGTCGGTGATCGAACCGCTGATCTTCCGCACCTCGTACAGCGACTCTTCCGGCGCCGCCGCCTTCGGTGCACTGTTCGGATCTCCGAATCGCTGTACCAACGCTGCCCGCAGGGCGACTGAGAATTCGTCGATTGTCCCCGCGAAGTCACCGGCGACGTCGGCGGCGGTCCTGGGCAGCAGCCGCTCGGCGCCCATCTCGGCCAGGCGCGCGTCGATACGTTTCGGCACGGCTTGGTACGTCTCGGACCAGTTCCGGTCGCCGACACCCAAGACGGCGTAGAGCGGTGTCCCCTCCAGCGTGGCGTCGGTCGAGCCCAGCCAGTTGTAGAAGTTGCGAGCATCGTCGGTGGGCTGGCCGTTGTACGACGACGCAACGATGACCGTAACGTCGGCGGCGGGGAGAGCCGCGACGGCGTCATCAAGCGGTGCGACGGTGGCCGTGCAACCCCAATCGGCCGCGTCTTCGACGAGGTGTTTCGCCAATGCTTGGCACGTGCCGAGGTTCGAACCGTGCAGTACCGCGAGGGTGGTACCGGCCTTGACCATGCCAAGCGCGCTAGCGGCCGGCGGCGCGGCGGTAGCAGTAGGTGCCACGCTCGGGGCAGCCTGGTGGCGTTCCGCAGGCGTACGACGGATGAGATCGAGCTTGAAACCGTTGGGTTTGCGCTCGGTGGGAGTCGCGTAATTCAGAACGTAGTGGCCTGAGTCGACGAGCCGGTACCGATGAACAATCCGTGCGATCGTCATCGTCGCCTCGTGCAGCGCGAACTGGCGTCCGATGCAGGCCCGCGGGCCGGTACCAAAGGGCCGGAAGAGACCCTCCGGTCGGGCCGCGACATTCTCAGGCAAGAATCGGTCCGGATCGAACTGTTCGACGTTGTCTCCCCACTCGGGCTGGCGGTGCAACCCACCGGTCAGGACCGTGAAGGACTCGCCCTGGTGGATCGGGTACCTGCCGCCGATGACGGTGTCCTCGAGGGCCATCCGGTCAAAGAACGGAACCGGCGGGGACAACCTCAGGGTTTCGTCGATGCATTGCCGGAGGTACGTCAGTTTGCCCATGTCGTCGTAGGACGGCAGGTAGTCATCCTCGGTCCCGAAAACGCTATCGACCTCAGCCTGAACCCGGTGGAGCACGTACGGATTCTTGACAAGGCTGTACAGCGTGGTCGGCATGAGGATCGACGTCGTGATCTGGCCGGCCACCAAGAACGTGAACGACTCGTTCCGGATCGTCTGAATGTCGAGCGCCATCTGGCCGTCGGGACCGGGCGCGATCATCAGGTTCATCAGGTCGTCGAGATCGCCGGGTTGCGGATTCTGATGACGGACGACCATTTGGTCGACGAAGGCGAAGAGCTTGGCGCGCGCAGCTTCGTAGGTCTCCGGGTTGCCGAGCGGTGGCATGTTAAGGCTTGCGATGAGGAAGGCCATGGGGATTTCGGAGAACCCGGGCTGGCTGAAGGAATCGAACCGCGCACCGAACCCGGCGAGTGCTACCGAGTCCATCGCCAACTTCGTCAGGTCCAAGGACACATCGACCGGGTGATTTCCGATGGCGGCGTCCCAGTGCCTGGTCATCTCCACATTGATGTCGAGCAGCGCCGGGTGATAGCTACGCAGTCCGTTGTAACTGAACCCGGAGATCAGGACGTCGTGTGCCTTCTGCCAGTTCGGTTCGCCACGGAATGCGGTGAACAAACCGTCGCCCGCGAGTGGGCGTACCCGCATGAGTCGGCTGGTCACTTCCTTGTTGAAGCGGGACTCGTCGCACAGTTCGTTGACCATCTCGCGCGAGCACACCATAACCATGCGATTGCCGTTGACATCGGCTTGGAAGATCGGACCATACCGTTCGGCGAGGAGGTCCAGGGGCATTGCGTACGGTCGTCCTGCGAGCTCCGTGAACATCGGCAGATCCCCACTCACCATGGGGATGTCGTCGAGCTGCGGAGGGGCAGACACCTTGAGGAGCGTGTCCATATTTCGCACCCTAAACCCGCCATCGCGGCTCGGGGCGACAACCGGCATTTCCAGCTCTGATCTGCACAAATGGGCAAAATTCAATAGAAAATGCAACTACCGGCCGAAGGCGTTGAGGAACCGGTCGCGAAAGGACTCCATGGGCCACACCGGAGCGTCCGCGCTCGGCCGCAGTCCGGGCTGCCAGCCCCACCCGGCGGTCCGGTCCAACACCGCCCGGTCGCGGGTAACGATGGTGATCGGGACGTCCAAGCCCTTGTCGTCGCCGATCAGGTAGGTGGGCGGCTGGTGGTCGCCGAGGAAGATGAGCACCAGATTGTCGTCGCCGTAGGTCTGCACATAGGAGACGAGGGTGGACAACGAGTACGCGATGGTGCGGCGGTAGCCGTCGCGCATTCGAGGACCGTCGAGCATGACCACCTGCGCGGAGTCCGCCTGCCCGGCATCGGGTTGGTCGAAGACCGACCCGTCGCCGATGTCATTCCAGTCGCGCAGGTTGGGGATCTCGTGCCACGGCCAGTGGCTCGACACCAGTGGAATCTCCGCCATCAGCGGCCCTCGCCCGGCGCGCTCGCGTTCGGTGTGTTGGAAGAAGGAAAGCGTGTACTGGTCTGGTGTCTGGAAGCCGAAGTACGTCCGGGATCGGGTGCCCAGTCCGTCCTCGTACAGCTGGTCGAAGCGGTAGAAAGATTCGGCCGACCACGGGCCGCGGGTGGACGGCTGGACCGCGACGGTTCGCCAGCCGGCGCCGTGGAACCCGCTGGTGAGCGTGAGTCGGTCGCTTCCGACGAGCTTGTCGAAGCTGTACTGGTTTGCCACCCGCAACCCGGACTGCAGCGTCGCGTGGGCCAGCCAGCTGTCGCCGCCGGACGTGGGCGAGGTGAGGAAGGCGCTCCGCGAGGCGAACCCGGCCTCGTCGAGCTGGCGGGTTCCCTCGTCGAGAACCGGGTCGACCGTCGGCGCGAACTCCGGGTCCTCGAGCGCGATGCGCCCATAGCTTTCGACGTAAACGAGAACAACATCCTTGCCATGCAGCGCGGCAAGCAACCCCACGCCCGACGGGTCGCGGGACGCGGCCATCTGGGCGTCGAAGCTTCGCTGGTTCTCGAGGCTCGTCCACACCTGCCGGCTGGCTTGGTAGGCAAGCGTCGCGACGCCCCGGGACGCGACCGGCGCTGAGAGCACGAAGCACACGAGCCAGACGACGGCCAGGGCCCCGACGGCGCGACCCGTGGTGCGCCGGTGGTCAGTCGCAACGCGCGCGAGCCGCACGACGGACAACGTCAAGACCACGACGAGAGCGACGGCCAGGAGGACGGCTCCGGTTGCGACGGCCAGGGTGCCGAGCTCGCCGATCGACGCCTTGAGCAGGGACACGCCGTGCCCGAGTTGAGGCCAGTCGAAGACCGGGTCGAACGGCTTGCCCAGGACAGCAAGGAAGCCCATCTGCAAAATCCGCAGCAAAGTCAGGAGGCCAAGCAGCGCGCCGACGACGAGAGCGGTGATCCGGCGAGGCCGCGCCGGAAGCACGAGCAAGAGAGCTGCGCCAAGTAGCCCTTCCACGGGAATCCGCAGCAGGGAAAGAGGGGTGACCTGCCGAATCGCGGGTGGCGCGACGAGTGCGAGGTACACCAATAGGGCGGCGAGGCCGGTGACGACCCACCCGAGTACTCGATTGCGGCCGGCCACGGGGCCACACCTCACCACGAATCGATCCAAACACAATTCGGCTCACCGTGAACCGCACTCCGTTTGGCTCCTACTGCGTCGGGGACCTGTGTGTCGCGACGCGGCGCTGTATGAACTTTGCGAGATCTCTACTGGCGGTGTCCATCGCGATCGCGAGGATGCGCCGCTGGAGGAAGCCCGGTAGCGGAATCTTCAGTGCCAGTTCGAGATCGAAAACGACGTGCGTACCCGAAGCCGTCGGTGTCAGTCGGTACGACCCGACTTGTTTTGCCTGTTGCGAGCTTTCGACGAGCGACCAGTGCATGGCGCGGTCGCCGTCCCACTGGTAGCGCGTCTTCTGATTGTCCGTGACGCCGACGACACTGACCTGTGCGCGGACGAGATCGGGCAGGCCGTCCGCGTGGCGCGTAAGGACAGACGCCGACTTGTGTGGACTCGACCACGACGGCAAGTCTTCGATGTCAGCAAGCGCGTCGATTATCGCGGCCGGCGTTGCCTTGATATCAAATTCACGAGTTCCTTTGACGGCCATGATGTTTCACCGCCACGCAAAATCGAGCGAGAATTCAATGACGACTGCGACCATTTTGAGGCCCCTTACATCCAAAACCTGGGCTCAGCATCGCAAGTCGGCCGCCGTCGTCTCTGGAGTCCGTAGGCACCGGTAGATGGGTCTTTGTTCCTACTTTTGGCACAATCCGCCAAACGCACTAGCGGCTTTCGAGGTCCGCCTTCAACCGAGCCAGAGTCGTAGCGATGTTTCGTCGCTGAAAGTCAGCAAAAGTACGGGAACCAGTGAGAATCGGATCTGCGGCCGCGGCCAGGAGGTCCGGCCACGGGCGTTCGTCATGCCAGGTTTCAGTGACTCGCGTGCCGCCCTCGACCGCCTCAAATCGGTACTCCCAGGACGCGATACCAGGCCGCCTCCCCGGATGCCGAAGCCACGGCAGTCCGAGGCCCAGCCCTTCGGTCCGGAATATGAATACGCTGCCCGGCTCCGCCGTAGTGACTCTCGCTCGGCCGACCCACCTGAGGATTGGGCCGCGCTTGTTGGAGCCGTCGAACGTATCGCCGACGACAAGGGACTTCGTCGCGACCTTCGCGCCCGTGTTCTCGGGGCTCCAGCGTCCCATCTGTGCGACGTCGGAAACGGCTCGGTAGGCCGTCATAGGATCGACGCCGTTGACGACGACCGAATCCGAAACGGTCAAATCACGCATTGGCTCATCATATGCGCACCAAATACTTGAAGTATTCGACGACCGGCGATCGTCAACCCAGACTCATGAGCGTTATGCCGCATCAACGCGCTCACGGTAGCTTCGGAACTGTGCCGAACCTCGAACTCACCTTCACCGAGAGCGAGATGGAACTACTTCGCACCGCTGCAAATGCTTCGGGACAGTCGCTCGAGGCTTTCGTTCATGATGCCGTGCTTAGGAGCGCGAACGACAACGGCTTCCGCGCCCGCGTTGAAGCGACGTCACGGCTCGTTGCGGAAAAGTCTGGCGAACTCAACCGCCGATTGCGGTAGGTACGAAAAAGGCGGCCCTCACTGGGAGGAACCGCCTTTGACCTGCACTTACTTTGTCGGGCTGACAGGATTTGAACCTGCGACCACTTGACCCCCAGCTACTCGGACGCCCTGCCGCTACATGCCATCAGGTGCCGTGAGCTGCAACGGCGTGCCGATCGCGAAGCCCAGATTGCCGTCTACTGCCGCCCTGTGCCGTGCTCTGCCGCTGATCGCCCTAGTTCATTTCCTAGTTCTTCGGACCAGACGACTGCACGTATCAGGTACGGGCAAAGCTCAAACCAAGCGAAGGTACGGCCAAGCCTTCATTGCGGAGTGGTTCCCACTGAGTACCTCGCTCGCGTTCTAGGCTCCAAAGCAACCCAGAGGAGTGCAAGTGACATTCGGCCTGCCAAGTGGCGACGCCCCAGCAACGCTGTTTCACTACACGACGGCGGCAGGCTTGCTCGGAATTCTCACTCCTAGGCGATTCGGCTCGACAACCGAAACGCAGCTTGCACGCGCTGGGAAGTCCTCTCGGGGAAAGTCATTCTCTCTGTTCGCGACGGACGCTCGATACCTGAACGACTCAAGCGAAATCGTGTTTGCCGCGGAGGCACTCGCAGATGCAATTGAGGAGATCGCAACACCGGATGACCGGCGTGGCATCCCGACGCTTGTGAGTTTGCTTCGTGAGAGAGTTTTCTCCACTTGGAGTGCCGCCAGTCATCGGCCCAAGAACCGATCGACGTACGTCACGTGCTTCTGCGAGAAGGGTGACCTTCTCAGTCAGTGGCGTGGGTACGGGAGCAACGGTGGCGGCTACTCCATCGAGTTTGAGACGACCGCCTTACGCTCCCTGTTTGGAGTGGTGTCTTCCAAAGATCAAGAAGCCGCCAAACTGTCGTCACTTCATCGGGTGTCGTACGGCATCGACAAGGCGGCAATTGCAAAAGGAGCGTCGGAAATCCTCGCAGATCAGAGAGCTTCGCCGATGACGGACTGTGTCTCCTTTCTTGCACAGTTCAAGAGCGAGGCATTTCGTGAGGAGCAGGAGTGGCGGGTAATCGCCAATGGCTTTGGTGGCATCCTCAAGCGCGAGTTCAGATCCGGTGCACAGGACACCATCATTCCGTATGTGACCCTTCATCACCGGCCGTCGAGCACGACGGAGGGGCGCGAGCTGCAGCCCGCCGCGATCAGATCAGTCACCGTCGGCCCGGGCCAGCACCAAACACTGCGCGTCGATGCCGTCCGCGAACTGCTGGATTATCGCGGTTTCGTCAACGCAGAGGTCAAAGTTTCCCGAACAACGTATCGCGGCTGATCGCCTGCAATTCTGGCTGGATTGTGCCGACACTTTGCCTCGCGACTAAGAAGGTGCCTCGGGCTCGGTCAGCGCAGCAGGTGTCGGCACCCGGCCAGGCCCCAAGTTTCGTCGCCGACTCAACACGCCCGAGCGCGGGAGCGCCCACCCCTCTTGGAAATGTTTCAGTTCCGCCATACCGCGCCAATCCAACACATAGGCGGGCCGCGCCTAAACCTAGGATCGCTAGCGAAGCTTGGAGGCGTGCGAATGACAGTGCTCGATTGGGTCCACGAGTTGACCACATCGCCGGTGTCCGGTGCTGTCATCGCGCTGGGCGGTGTCTATCTCACGAGACGGACTACCAAGTCCGAGGGTGCGGCGAATCGAGCAGACAAACGGACGGACCAGTTGCGCGAGGAGGTAGCGGGCATCCTCGCCGAGCGACCGAAGATGCTCGATTCGCGGCAAAGGCTGTACAGCGCCCAGGTGGCCAGTCGGTTGTACAGCGAAGGCAAGCTGACGGCGCCCGAGGTGCCCACGCCCGTCCTGGCCGTCCGTGACGCGCACATAGAACTGTGCGACGAGGTGCGGCACAAGGTCATCCGGGCAAAGTTGCTCACGCGCGACCCGGCCATCGAAGCGGCACTGGAGCAGATCGACGAAGCCGCCCAAGGGTGGGGCAAGGTGATTGGCGCGGCGTCCACCGACGCCAAGGGGTTCGATCGCTATACGGAGCTTCAGAATGCCGTTGGAAATGCCTTCGACGCACTGGAATCTTCTACCCGCGCAGTCACGACCGCCGATGGCAAGGGTTCGGCCAAGCGGTAAGACCGATGGCTGTCAGCCTTCGAACGCTTCCTCGTCGATCGTCTTCAGCTCGAACGTCTCGCGGACCTGAACCCCGACGTTGTAGCGGATGAGCAGCCGGCCCAACTCCACTCCGTCGATCAGCTTCAACCGCAGCGGAACACCCTCTGCGTAGGCTCGGGCACCCTGCGAGAAAGTCGCGGTGGTGACGAATACTCCCCGGCTGGTCTGTGCGCCTTGGAGGGCACCGACAAACGCCTGCATCTCGGGCCGCATAACCGACTTGTCTTTTGCGTAGCGTTTGGCCTGAACGCCGACGAGATCAAGCCCGAGTGCGTCCTGACGAACCAGTCCGTCCAAGCCGCCATCTCCCGGCTTGCCAGTGTGCTCCATCAACGCCTCGCGGCCCCCGTATCCCATCGCCCGAAGCAACTTCAGCGACAACGTTTCGAGGAACGTTGGTGATTGGGCCAGGATGCGGTCTAGCAATTCTTCGGCGAGCGAGTCGTAGGAGTCCTCGACAATCGCCCCGATCGACTCACTCGGGGACAACTCCTGCGATACGACGACTACCGGGTCCTTTGGATTCTTGCTGTTCTTGCGAGTGGTAAACGCGATGTACTCGGGAAACTCGATGAGGACAGTCGTATCGACCCGTGCCGGGTGGGTGGCGAGCACCTTCTGTCCACGTTCAGTCAGCTTGTACCTGGCTCGCTGCGGCCGTTCGAGAAGCCCGGCCTGAGCCATATGGGTGACTGCCCACGCCACGCGGTTGTCGTAGGTCGATTGTTTGCCGCTGGGCAGCATCTCCAGCCGGTCGGTGTCAGTGACTCCCAGTGCAGCCGCTACAGTTTCGCGAACCTCGGATAGTGATCGGGCTTCATCGCTGTCAAGTGCAGCCAAGACCGGGCGCATGAGTGTTTGGAAGTCGGGAACCGCCACGGATCAGACCCTAGCGGCGCTATACCTCGGATTAGTCCTGCTTCAGCTATCCGTTAGCTTTCCGCTGTCAAACGGAACAAATGGGCAGGCGAACGGCCCGGACATTAGGAAACCCGATGGTCCCCCCAGAAAATCCGATGGTCTTTTGCCTGCGGCGGACAGGGACGCTCCCGTCGAGTACCCCTGTCCACCGCCGGCAGCCCGGTCCTATCCGTTGAACCACCCCGGCCCGGATTCCCTTGTAAATGGAAGCCGAAGGTGGCGGGCCGGACTACCAGCGGTGAGGCGGAGCGGTTAGTACAACTCCGAGGGTTAATCCGAGTACCCGCGCCGCCTCACCACGTTCATTTTTGCAGGTCAGCCACACTCACGGCTGACCGCCAAACCCCTGTTCCGGGTCGTAATACAGTTCGGGGCCATGCGGTCGCCAGCCCAAGTGGATCGCAAGCTGATACACAGCCAACGCGTCGGCACCCTTGCGGGCTTTCCACATACCGCCCACCGACTTGTGGGCCGGCTCGAACAGTCGCCCAATCTTCCGGTTCTCACTGGTCATCGCCGCTACACCAATACCGCGGTAAGCGGGCCGGGCGCGGGCTCGCGAGGTGCCGGCGCGCGGCCCCATCGGCGGACCCACTCGGGCGGCACCACATGCGGTACGAACGCCGTGGCCCACGCGGCCAGGTGGTCGCGGTCGTCTGCGGACAGGAATCCCCACCGCTCGAGGTAACCCGACGCAGGCACCCGCGGATCGGCCTTGCACAGCTCGCGGAAGGACACGAGAACGTCGGAGACCGCGAACCCCTCGCGGGGAGCGAGTGAGAAGGTGCCGGGTCCGAAGACGCTCGCGACCCGACGCCACTCGCCAAGGGTGCCCGGCTCCCCGCAGCCTTCGTCGGTGCAGGCCGAGCACAGCGGGAACCCGTCGATCAGCGGCCCGGTTCCCCACTCGAGCACCGCACCGATTCCGCATTCCGCGCAGGCGAGCCCGCAGGGGTGGGCGCACGCGGCCGGCGGATCGTCGGGCAGGAAGGTCGCGAGCATGTCGATACGAATGCCGGCAAGGCCGCCGATATGAGCCCACGGGGCAACGGGAACCATCCCGTTCGCGCGGAAGAACCGGCCCGGGTCGGCCAGGTAGAGCGGGCGGAGGACCGCGGCGAACCAGGTGATCGTCTCGTCATCGAACCGGGCCGCGAATTCGGGGCTGAACAGGGCGGAGAAGGTGTCTCGGGTCGCCGGCCACGTCAAGGGGTGGCAGTCGGCGCTGGTGGCGAACCGTCGCCCGTATACCGGGAAGGGCTCACCCGATCGGGACAGGACCGGCTGGTCCCGGGGATCGGCGATCACCAGCGAGGGGCCGGAAGGGTCGGCGGGTCCGCCACAGTAGGGGCAGGCGGGTGAAGTTGGGGAATCCATACCCACATTCTGGTACTTACGTACCAAATAGGGGCAAAAGAAACCTGGCAGGGCTCACAGGTGCGTCCGTCGATCAGACGGTTAATCCAAGCGATGGCGCTACGCAGATATCAAGCAGCTCAGAAACGGTCGAGGCTTTGTAAACCACGCCCAAGTCGATCATCTCCTCGGCAGCAATGCCGGGAATATGCAGCGCCTGAATTACCGGCGCACCCCGGTGGTAGACGGCTGCGACCACGCCGAGGAACACGAGGGTTGGCGATGTGTTCACAGCGAAGTTCCCGTGCTTGTCCGGCGCGGCTGACGGGAGGTAAAGGAAAACTGGACTACCGCTCGACCCCGGAAAGACCGACGCATCAATAAGGAACGTCGGCTTCCCCTCATAGTCCACATTGAGTGCCGAGGCGCTGTGGCCGCGGCGAACGATTGGCAGCTTCGAATGCGAGTCGTACAAACCATTCGGATACCCAACGAAGATCACAGGCTCTATAGGCTCAAAGTCTTCGAGCCGTTGGGGTGTCGCGGCGATCGCGCTGGGGACGGCGCGGAAGAAGACCGGGGTTCCGCGCTGCACCAGTGCATCCACGATCTTGCCGATCCGCATCGCGGCGACGTCGATGTCCGGATCAGGGTGGCCGGTGAAGGCCGTCGAGGGTACGTCAACGCTGACACCGACACCGAGGGCCGGTCCGCCGGCATCACCACCGACAAAGTGCAGGGTTACCTCGTCCGCACCTTCGATGACGTGCTTGTTGGTGACGACGGCGAGGCGTCTGTCCCCTCCCGGCATCTCCTTCGCGTACACGAAGCCTGTTCCGCTGCCGGTGTCGCCGTTGGGGTAGGTCGTCGTGATGCGGATCGTCGTGAACAGCAGCTGCTCGATGACGGTGTTCACCTGCATGGAGGGCACGCTCCTGGTTGCGCTGTGGATGCTGACGAGCCTAGCGGGCGGCGCGCTGGGCGAAACTGGAGGCATGGGAGCGAAGCCCGGCAGGCCGCCGTCATGGGGAACTCGCGGACCGGCGCATGATTTGGAAGACGCCACCACAAGCGAACTGACCGAGGAAATAGAGCACGGATTCCGTGTGTCGCTGCAATGCGATGCAACGTGCAAGGCCACGGGCAGGCAATGCGGGAACCCGGCGCGGCCCTGGACCACGGTCTGCCGAGTGCACGGCGGGAAGAATCCGAGGGTCATTGCCAAGGCGAATGAGGTCCGGCAAGCGGCGTACTTGCGGTGGCGCAGGATGACCGAACAGCAGCGGATCGACTCGCCGCCGCTGTTCCCGCTGCCGGACCCTGATCGCCGGCTACGGCGAGGGCGGAGAAACCCGTACACGGTCCGGCGCGAGCGTGAAGCCGAGAGAACGGCGATGATCGCGGGGGCGGTCGCATACAACCAGATCAGACCCTCGAGGTTTCGGATCGGTGAGCTGCCCACCGATGCGGGCATGGGGTGGCCTCCCATGCGGTAGCGATCGTGTGGGTGTGTATCCCATTGAAGTGGGGTCTAAAAGGTTCTCGACCAGCGCGTTTTCGATAAAAATTCAACCCCTCGCGTGAACTTGACACTGAGAAGATCACCGAGAGGGCCGGGCGAAAATGGCCTCCGGGTTGCCGGCGATCTCGGAAATTTCCGGCCTCCTGGCCCCCGCCCCCACCTCGAGTGCCCCTAACCGGCTTTGAGGGCTTCAAGCGCCGATAGAGCGGCGAAAATGGCCGCCTTGGGCATGGCACAGATGTAGGCGTTGCACCCGCAGCATCGGGCGATCGCGGGTCCGTTGGTCCACCGCAGGTAGACAGTCGGGTTGGGGCCGCAATTCTTGCAAGGGCGGTCGCCTGGCAGCGGACACGGAACGTCGATTTCGTGGATGACAGCGGCGTACTCGCGGCCCGTGCTGTGGCATTGCGGGCAACCGCCGCACGGGGGCTTGTCGCAGGCGCGGCCAGTGCCGGCGCACGCGCGGCATTCGATCGTCTCGAACATGGTTTCCTCACTCACTTTCTTCGCCCCTTCAAGATCAAAAATGGGTCGATTTTCACTGTGCGTATTTGTCCGACCAAACAACTTTTGGACTCCGGTCGGACCTCTCCAGAATGATCTTGGTCGGATATCTCCTCCGACCAACTTTTATGGCCGATGACCTGTGGTTTTCTAGTGGTTTGGACGGTCTTCGGAGCCCAGAGGGAAGACACGGCGTGTCGAAAATCCCGGGCGTGTCGAAAGTCGTCGGACGAGTTATCCGACCAAGATCGTTTTTCGGGTTTTCCGAGCCACTCCGACCAAGATCAAATTCACGGTCATTCGGAGGTCTCCGGGTCTACCAAGGCCATCGCTTTGCGCGGGGTGTCGCGGCGCGAAATCGCCTGATCCCATCGCCGGATTTTGCCTTCGGCTTCGAGTTCGGTCAGAGCGTCATAGAAGGTCGATTTTGTGAATCCCGAGGCTTCGGCTTCCTTCTGCACGTCGGACACGAACAGCACCTTCGTTTTGGCGTGAGTCCGAACCGCTCGGGCGTGCCCGATGATGAGCGACCGGCAAGATTCCTTCTTGCCACCACCTCGAGGTCTACCCCCGGCCCCGGCTGCGTTGATGTTCGTGCCCGTGACCGATCCCCATCGCGGGGCGACACCTTCGATCGGAGTCCCGTCGTCGTCATGGGCCACGACTTCGGAGAACATCGTGTACCGATGGCCTTCGAGCGCCGTCCGGCTGAGACTGTTCTTGATCTGGCCGAACAGAAACACCCGGTCGATACTCTGTTCGTCCTCTTGCGGTTCCTCGGTGCAGAGCAGCACCGAACGGGGCAGCGCGTGAGTCGCGGTCGCGCCCATGACGCGCGTGAGGTTATCGACGTTCTTGTAGTCCTTGTTTTGGTGGACGATCCCCACGATGGCAACGCCTGCGTCCGCTGCAATGGTTGCCAGCGGTTCGAGGGCTTCGCGTACTTCTTCCTTGTCGGTGCTCAACCCCTTCGCCACGGTCGATAGGAGCGGATCGAGGATCACCATTCCTACTTCTGGATGCTGGCGAAGCAATGCCCGAACCAACCCCGCGTGCTGGGGAAACTTGAGTGCCCCCAGCTTGCCGGCTTCCGTGGTGATCGCCACCGTATGGACTCGACTCATGTCCGCGCCGCACAGGATCATGCGTGGGGTGATCGTCTCGGCTATGTCCTCTTCGGTGCTGACGATGATGACACCGCGCGGTGTGCCTTCCCACATGCCCGGCAGCTCACCAACTGTCAGCTTCGCCGCGGCCCACTGCATGACCGATGACTTGCCGTAGCTGGACTTGCCGACCATGAGGGTTAGGTGTCGAGCTGGGATGAGCCGAGCAGACTTCCCGGCCAATTGAGCTAGCCCGTCGCGCGGAACGTCCCAGACCCACCGCGTGGCCTTCGGCGTCACATCGCAGGAAACCAGGGTGATCCGGTCGCCGGTCTCGGGGTCGATCAGCTCGTCATGGGTGCTCGGTTCTGGCTTCCCCAACCGCCGAACCTTCTCCCGAAGCTGTTCGAGCACGCCGGGGTCTTCGGCGAACCACTCTGCGACCTGCGTGTTCTCCTCACCGCTGATGAAATCGTTGATGTCGCTCGCTACTTCGCCGGCGCTCTGCCCAACGGTCCATGCGTAGAGATCGGCGAACGAGTATGAGCCCTCGTCTAGGTACTCATCGGCAGTGGTGAACAGGTGGATCGCGCCGGGCCGGTCGAAGTAGGCACAGGCTGAATACTCCGATGATCGACCAGGGCGACCGAAGAGATGACCCTTGGCATTCTCGTCACAGTCCTCCCAGTCGGGGGGTAGGACCTCTAGCCACAGGTCCGGTCGTTCAGTCGCGCACCGATTCAGCTCGGTCAGCGGCTTACCCGGGTTCTTCCACCCTGGGGGCTCTCCCGCGGGCCGATCGTCATCGCTCCCGCGCACCTTTTTCGGCCCCTTGACGCGCTCCACCAGGTGCGCCGGCAGCTCTGCGATCTCGGTATCCGGCCCCGGCATCCATTCGTAGCGATCCCCGCTCGGGTGGATCGAGGGCGGCACGACGACATAGCCGCCGCGCTTCTTGATGTCGATGCCCTTGCAGCCGCCCACGCGGCCCACTGCTGGTCCGGCGTGGTGATACCAAATATGAGCACCACCCCCGCCCGTCTTGGCCATGAGCGTGTCTGTCAGTTGCCCGAGGTCCGCAGCATTGCCACCGTTGCGGGGGTCAACGTCGAGCACGATCACACCCTCTGGCGGGCGAATCCCGATGTTCGCGTCCGGGTTCCCTGTCCACCAGGTGGTGACAACCTCGAGGTCCGCGCTCGCGTCGTGGAACCCGTTGGCTGTCGCCGGCGTCTTGGAGCACCAGCACTTCTTAGGCCACACCAAGCACCGATCCCCGCCGCATGGCGGGTTCAACGGAAAGACCTCAAACCCGGCTCTGGCCAATTCGAGCGCAGCGCATCCCAGTTCGCTCAGAAAATGGCCTCCACCAGCGGGTTCGCCGCCTTCGGATGGCTCTGCAGTAGGGGTGTCGGGCATAATGGGAGCTGATCTCCTCACAAGGTCGTATGGAACCCCCGGTGCCCTTTGGGCGGGCGTTAAGCCGGGGGTTTCGCCTTGTCTGCGCATCTAGGGGTTCTAGAAGGCTGTGAGGGGCGCTGAGGAGATCAGGGGCGTATGTCAGCGCAGACAGGCAGGTTTAGGGCTAGCGGCGATAGCTCGACGCCACAAGGGCGTCTAGGTCGCGTCGGTCGATCCTGGTCACCCGAGGTGATACCTGCATCGCCGGCAGGCGGCCCGAATGAATCCACGCATGGACCGTGGTCGGGTTCACCCGTAGTTCCTCGGCTGCCTCTTGTGGAGTCAGCCAGTCGGTCTTACTCATGCTGTCCATCCTACCCCTTGCATTCGTCGTATTCGATTGTGCCGCAAAATCTTTGGTTGACAGCTGTATAGGGACTGGCCTCGCTTACCGGCCCGATAACATTGCCCCAGCTCTACCCTCGCGGTCGTGACGCTCGGCCCACCCGAAGAAGCCGGCCAGGTCGTCGGCGTCCGTCTCGCTCATGAACAGGTCGATCCGCTCAATCCCGGCCCGCCGCCAGGCGACCGGCACCGCGAACACAGAGTGGCCGGCGGTTCTCTGGCGTTCCATCTCTGCGGTAACCTCCGCCTCGCGCTTGCCGTAGACCAACGCGATTTCTCGAGGTGTCATGCGTTCGCGGTAAGGCGAATCGGTCTTGACCGGCACATTGCGCGGCGGCATAGGCAGACTGTTGGCTTGTCGGCGTCCCATCACGATCGCTCCCGCCGGGTTTCCACGTTATAGGTCGGTTTCATGCCGTCTTATCCCCTTGTCCACTTGACACCCGATCAAGTGCCACGCTTCTGACCTGCGGTTCTATACCCCGAACTAGGAGAAAACTAGGGCCACGACGGAGCTGCAACGGGGCCGGGATCACGCTCCCGCTAGTCGCTACAGGGCCGCGACGATCGAGATCGACAACGCGGCGACCATCGTGGCGATAATGATCGGCCAGGACCACTCGGCGATGGTCATGACAACGATGACGATTGAGATCGACCACACGGAAACGACGATCACCACGGTTCCGATCCGATCGAGCTAGTTTCATCGCCGACCTGTCCGAGGTCGCCGCATCGCCGCCCGCCCCTCTGAGCAACTTTCGTGATCCGTCATACTGCGTTTCCACTGTCACGACGCGCCCGTCAGGTGCTTCGCCAAGTCGGCACCGAGGACGTACTGTCGCGTCCCATCCCCACCGAATACACGGACCGGGAACCGGCCGTCCTTGATCTGTCGATACGCGGTCCGGTCGGCCATACGGAGCACTCGCGCAGCCTCGGGCACCCGCAACTTCGCCGGCAAGTTCTCTAGGTCGGCGGCCGTCAGAGCCGCCATTTCATCGTCCATAACGCCAATGATCGCCGCATCGCGTCGCATTGCGCCACATGCTGACTGTCGCATAGTATTGCAACGTGCGACACCTATTGATCGAGAGTGTTCGGTACGACGTCCCCGAAGACCTCCTAGAGGCGATGCAGGACAATCCGACCGAGCCCCCGGAACGACAAGACCTATCCGGCACCTTCGCCGCGAGCTTCCGGTTCCACGGCTGGCACACCGTCCGGTTCTCCTTCACCTTGGGACCGGGCACCGAACCCCATGCAACCAGCGTGGAGGTCATCGCCCGGCCCGGCGAGTGGGTCTCCGCAGAAGACCTCCGCGCGCTATCCCTGCCACGGTTGCTCGAACGGGCCGTATCGGACATGACCGGCCAGATTGCCGCCCATGCCGACCCTGCGGTCCCGCGACGCCATGACGTGACCCGCGGCCTACTCGAACAGGTCGCCGCAATCTTCGACGAGGCCGGCGGGAACCGGTCGCAAACCCGAGACCTCATCGAACAACGACTGAGCCGAAGTCGAAGTCAGGCTTACAGGCTTATCGCCCGCGCCGAACAGGCCGGGTACATCACCACCACAACAGAGGGAGAAACCGACAAGTGAGGAAAGTTGCCAACAACCCCGGCATCTACCGGAAATGCACGAAGACGTGCCCGGAGAAGGGATGCAAGGTCCATTCGGGCTATGTCGTGTACATCGACATGGGAGCCAACGCGGACGGCAAGCGCATCCAGTACACCAAGGCACCCTTCAAGACCCTGCAAGACGCCAAGGACCACCGGGTCGAAGTCCTTCTCAAGCACGGCATGGGGGCATTCGTCTACGACCGCAAACGGACTGTTGCGGAGTACTTGGACGAGTGGTTGCCCACGCTCGCGGCGACCGGACGCCGGCCGGCGACGGTGGCGAACTACACCACGTTGGCGAAGACCTACCTTCGCCCGTACCTCGGTCACCTCAAGCTGACCGAGCTGGAAGCCGGCCACGTCCGCAAGGCATACGCCGATATCCGGGCCGCGAAACCGAAGCTCTCCCCAACGACCATCAAGCGGGTAAACGCGGTTCTCTGCGCTGCTCTGACACAGGCGATGGAGGACAAGCTGGTCGAACGCAACGTGGCCCAGAAACTCCGCCTGGCCAGTGCCGACAACCCGAAGATCATTCCGTGGACCCCGGCGGAGTTTGCCGCCTTCATGGACCCGATCAAGGCGAAGCGGCTCTATCCGCTGCTCTACGTCGCCGGTATCCACGGTCTTCGCCGGGGTGAGCTGTGCGGCCTGCGTTGGTCGGACGTGAATCTCGAGGACGGTTACCTCAAGGTCAATCAGCAGGCTGTGCAGGTGGGCCGCGAGATCGTCGTGGGTCCGCCGAAGACGGACGCGGGTGCCGGTCGCATCGTCGATCTGGACGCCGACACGGTGACCCTCTTGAAGCGGCACCGTATCGCCCAGCGGGCTGACCGGATGGCACATGGATCGGCCTGGCAGGACTCCGATAACCGCGTCTTCACTGCCGAAGCTGGGGCACCGTGGCAGCCGGAGCGGGTGTCGAAGACCTTCTCCCGGTACGTCAGGGCTTCGAACGTGCCGACCCTGCATTTCCACGGACTGCGCCATTTCTCGGCGTCGATTCAGCTAGAGGCAGGGGTTCCTCTGGAAGTCATCAGCAAAAGGCACGGTCACTCGAGCGTTGCGATCACCGCGGATGTATACGGTCACCTGTCCCGCAACCTCGGTGCGGAGTCGGCAGAGAAGACCGCGGCCCTACTGCGGAAGGTCGCCGGGGAGTCGTCCCTAGTTCTTTCCTAGTTTTCGTGCCCCAAAACGGAGTTCGGCCCCGGGATGTTGGAACCATCCCGGGGCCGAATTCTGTTGTCACTCTTTGGTTTTCACCAAGTTGACCATGGTCGGGCTGACAGGATTTGAACCTGCGACCACTTGACCCCCAGTCAAGTGCGCTACCAAGCTGCGCCACAGCCCGCCGCATCCGCGCGGGATGCGTGACGAATCTACCGCACCCCCGGGCGGATGTGCCAATCCCCCGACTGCGAGTGTCGGGTCCCAAACCGAGACGGGTATGCGATGCCGACGAAACAGTGGATTATCCGTTTTCCGTTAGGCTTTAACCTCGTGACCAACGCTGCCATCTCTTCGAAGGTGAAGCTTGGCGCATTGCTCTCGGTCACGGCGGTTGCTCTCACCACGCACGCCTCGGCACAGCAAATGGATCCGCACGCTCCGGGCACGGTCACCGAGATCACCGGACTTCCACTCGGTCGCATCGTCGGCAGCACCGTCACCGCTCGAATTTCGTATTGGTCGACCGGCCCCGATGGCCCGATGCTCAGCTCGAGTGCGCTTTTCGTGCCCGCTGGCCAGCCCCCGCGCGGCGGGTGGCCTATCGTCGCCCGCGCGCATGGAACGACTGGCATCGGCGACGACTGTGCACCGAGCCGCACCGGCCTGGACGACTTCGTCTCCAGCCAAGTCGACCAATGGCTCGCGCTCGGATTTGCCGTCGTCCTCACCGACTACGTCGGCCTCGGAACCCCCGGCATACATCCTTACCTCGACGGTCCGTCCGAAGCGTCGAGCGTCCTCGATGCGGTGCGCGCCGCCCGCAAGGTCGATGTGAACTTGTCGAACCGATTCGCGGCGATCGGTGAATCCCAGGGCGGCCACGCGACCCTCTTCGTCGCCAACCTGGCTGCCTCGTATGCCCCGGAGTTGGATTTCCGCGGCGCCGTTGCCATCGTCCCGCCGTCGAACTTCGATCAACTGCTACCGATCACTGCGACTCTGACTCCCCCGCAGTCTCACGAAGGCCTCATGCGACGCCTCGGCTTTGTCCTCACCGGACTGCGCGCCGCACGGCCGGATCTGAACGTCAACTCCTACATGACGCCGCTTGGCGTCCAGGTGCTCGATGCCCTCGAAATTGCCTGCAACGGCGCACGAATGGATGAACTCACCCGGTTCAGCGTCAACGATCTGATCGCGAAGCCGCTCGCCGGCACTCCGCTCGCGGCCGCCTTGGAGAAGACGCTGGAGATCCCGACGTCCGGCTACCACCGGCCGATCATGCTGGCGCACGCGCTGGGCGATGAACTCATCCCGACGACCGCGACCGACAAGCTCATCTCCGACCTGCGGGCCGGCGGCGCGAACGTGACCGACAAGGCGTACCCCACCGGTCACGTCGACTCAGTCTTCGCCTCCGAGCCGGACACCGTGAACTTCACGCGCCAACTCTTCGAGAACAACGACTAGCGCGAGCGCTTCTCGCGGACCCGAACCGAGATACGGATCGGGCTGCCGTCGAATCCGAAGTCTTCGCGCAGCTTCCGCTCGAGGAATCGGCGGTAGCCGGCCTCGAGGAACCCCGTCGTGAACAGCACGAACGTCGGCGGCCGGATCCCCGCCTGCGTCGCGAACAGCACGCGTGGCAGCTTTCCACCGCGGATCGGCGGCGGCGTCGCCATGACAATTTCCTTGAGCCACTGGTTCAAGCGGCCCGTCGGAATTCGTTTGTCCCACGACTGCAGCGACGTCTCCATCGCCGGCACGAGCTTCTGAACGGAACGTCCGGTCTTGGCCGAGATGTTCACGCGCGCCGCCCACGGCACCCGCTCGAGTTCGCGGTCGATCTCTCGGCCCAGCTCGTATCGGCGGTCCTCGTCGACGAGGTCCCACTTGTTGAACGCGAGCACGAGCGCGCGGCCCGCATCAGCGACCATGGTGAGAACGCGCTGGTCCTGCTCAGTCATCGGGATCGAGGCGTCGATGAGCAGGATCGCCAGCTCGGCGGTCTCGATCGCTGACTTCGTTCGCAGCGACGCGTAGAACTCGGTGCCGCTCGCCTGCGCCACCCGCTTGCGCAGGCCGGCGGTGTCGACGAAGCGCCACACCTTCCCACCCAACTCGACGAGCGAGTCGACCGGGTCAACCGTGGTACCTGCGACATCGTGCACAACAGAGCGCTCGTCGCCGGCCAGCTTGTTGAGCAGGCTCGACTTTCCGACGTTCGGCTTCCCGACGAGAGCCACGCGTCGCGGACCGCCGCTCATGACGTCACCGCGGGGCGTTTCGGGCAGCGTCGCGAGGATCTTGTCGAGCAAGTCGCCGGTACCGCGTCCGTGGGTCGCACTGACCGGAAGCGGTTCGCCGAGGCCGAGCGACCACAGCGCGCCGACTTCCATCTCGGTCCGCGCGTCGTCGACCTTGTTGGCCACCAGCAGAACCGGCGTCTTCGACCGACGAAGAATCTTCACCGCTGCCTCATCGGTCGCCGTCACGCCGACAACCGCGTCGACGACCAGCAGAATCGCATCGGCGGTTCGCATGGCGTGCTCTGCCTGGCGCGCAATGGACTGCTGCAGCCCCTTGGCGTCGGGCTCCCACCCTCCGGTGTCCTGCACCTGGAAGCGACGGCCCGACCACTCGGCGTCGTAGGTGACGCGGTCGCGGGTCACTCCGGGGATGTCTTCGACCACCGCCTCACGCCGGCCGATGATGCGGTTGACGAGCGTCGACTTACCGACATTCGGACGGCCGACCACCGCGAGAACCGGCGTGCGAACGTGCGAAGTCTCGTCGTCGAGAAGCTCCTCCCCTTCGCCCACCTCCCACTCGGACTCGTCGGCCCACGTTCCGTCGCCGTCGAGATTTTCCTCGGTCACGCCTTGATTCCTGTCCGTTCACATACAACCCGGTAGAGCTCCTCGACGACTTCGTCGCGCCCGAGGACACTGCTGTCGACTGCGATCGCATCGTCGGCCTGCCGCAGTGGCGATGCCTTCCGCGACGAGTCGAGGCCATCACGACGCTGCACGTCCGCAAGGACGGCGTCGAAGTCATCGCCGCGGCCCTCGGCGATGTTCTGCTGGTTCCGGCGCAGCGCACGCGCTTCCGCCGTCGCCGTGAGGTAGATCTTCACGTCAGCGTCGGTGAGGACGACCGTTCCGATGTCGCGTCCCTCGACGACGATCCGGTCGTGCTCGGCGGCGATCGACCGCTGGCGGTCGACGAGCCGAGCGCGCACCTCGGGCACTGCCGAGACAGCCGAAACGGCCTTGGTCACTGCGTTACCGCGGATCTCGTCGCGAACATCCTCGCCACCGAGGGTGATCATCTCCTGCGACGGGTTGGTGCCGATGCCGAGGTGCACTCCCGCGACCGCCGCGTTGATCGAATCCGGGTCGTCCAGATCGGCGCCCGCACGCAGGGCGGCGAGAGTCGCGACGCGATACATCGCACCCGTGTCGAGATAGGCGGCCGACAGCCGAGCCGCGAGCAAGCGCGAAACGCTCGACTTACCGGTGCCCGACGGGCCATCCATTGCGACCACGAGTTTGTCCATCGTTCCCCCGCTCACGTCACCAACGCCGGTCACAGCCCGACCGCTTCGTACAGTTTCCCAACTTCCGGACGGTTGAGGGCGCGCAACGAGCCCGGCCGTTGGTCTCCCAGCGCTACCGGCCCGATCTGCGTGCGAACGAGACGCGTGACCGGGTAGCCGACCGCCTCGAACATCCGGCGCACGATGTGATTCCGCCCTTCGTGCAGGATGACGCGCACGAGCGACTTGCCCTCGCCGAGATCGACGACCGTGACGCGGTCAGCCTTGGCCGGCCCGTCCTCGAGCTCGACGCCCTGCTTGAGTTCCTTGATCGCAGCGCGCGAGATCTCGCCGTCGATCGTCGCCATGTACGTCTTCGCAATCTCGTACGACGGGTGCATCAGACGGTGCGCCAAATCGCCGTCGTTCGTGACCAACAGCAGGCCTTCGGTGTCAGCGTCGAGCCGTCCGACATGGAACAGGCGCTGACCCGCGGCCACCCGCTCGGCCACGATGTCACCGACGCACGGACGACCGAATTCGTCGCTCATCGTGGAGTGCACACCGCGCGGCTTGTTGAGCGCGAGGTGGACGAGGTCCTCGGCAACGACGATCCGGGTTCCGTCGACGCGAACAATCGCCGTCTTCGGGTTCACCCGCAGGCCCTGCTCCCTGACGATCAGTCCGTCGACCTCGACGCGTCCTTCGGCGATCATGTCCTCGGCAACGCGCCGCGATGCGACGCCTGCCTGGGCGAGCACCTTCTGGAGGCGAATGCCTTCGCCAGGTTCGAGCTTCTTCGGCTCAGCGGTCGGTCCGCTCTGGACCGCAGCCGGCTTCGCGTTGCTCAGTCGCGGAAGCGGGCGCTTCGGCTGTTGCCCAGCGCGGGTCGGTCGACCCTGTCCTTGTCCGCGATGCGGTTTCTTCACAGCTATTTCCTGTCCAAACTTTCATTCAGTTCGTCGATCGCGTCCGTACCGGGAAGTAGCGGTGCGATCGGCGGCAACTCCGACAACGACGCCAGCCCCAGACGTTCGAGGAACAACTCCGTCGTCCCGTACGTCGTCGCATGGGTTTGAGTGTCGGTACCAGCCTCCGAGATCAGGCCGCGTGCGAGCAACGTGCGCATGACGCCGTCGACATTCACGCCGCGAACTGCGCTCACACGTGCACGGGTAACTGGCTGACGATACGCCACAACCGCGAGAGTTTCCAAAGCCGCTCGGGTGAGCTTGGCCCGACTGGCGTCCTGAAGCATGCGCTCCACGTACGGCGCGTACGTCGCACGAGTGAGATAACGCCATCCATCACCTACGTGCCGGAGTTCGACACCACTGTCGATACGGTCGAGGTCAGCTGCGATTTCGGCGAGCGCGGCCTCGACCAAAGCCGTCGGCGATTCGACCGCCGTCGCGAGCTGTTCGGCTGGCACCGGACTGTCGACGACCAGCAGCATCGCCTCGAGCGCGGACCGCAGTTCGCGCCCGGAAAGTCCCTCTGCAACCTCGCTCATGCAGCGCCTTCAGGTGACAGCAAAACGACGAGCTCCTCGAGCGGTTCCGGTTGTTCGAACTCGACAAGCTTGTCACGAAAGAGATTGAGCAGACCCATGAAGCTCGCGACGACGTCGAGTTGCGTTTCACAATCCCGGACGAGCTCCGCGAAACTTGCGCGCTGCTGTTGCTGCAGCATCTCCATGATTCGCCGAGCGTGCGCACGGACCGAAACCTTGGGGTGATGGAGGTGCCCGATGTCGACTCGTGGAACCGGACGCGGACGCATCGCGGCAGCGGCTATTTCGGCGAATTCCTGTGGCGTGACGCCGAGCCTCACCTCCGGCATGAGGTTGAGATAGCGCTCCTCGAGGCCCACCGAACACGGGTATCTGTGCATGGCCGCGGCTTCGAGTTCGCGCATGATCCCGGCGACAAGCTTGAATGCCCGGTACTGCAGCAGGCGCGCGAAGAGCAGGTCTCGCGCCTCGAGCAGCTCCAGGTCTTCCGGATCCGTCACCTCGGCCGACGGCAACAACCGCACGGCCTTGAGGTCGAGAAGCGTGGCGGCGACGAGAAGAAAGTGCGTCGCCTGCTCGAGCGAGAGGTCCTTCCCCGCCGACTTCATATGCGCGATGAAGTCGTCAGTCACCCGATGAAGCGCCACTTCGGTGACGTCCATGCGGTGCTGGCTGATGAGCGCCAGCAGCAGATCGAACGGTCCCTCGAAATTCTGCAGCCGAACGTGAAATCCGCCGCTGGGCTGCGCTGAATCGACTGCGGGTTCGGTCACCTCGCGCCGGCGAGGACCTGTCCGCGGACGGCCGTACGCTCGATCACTTCACGCGCCAGCTGGAGGTATGCGATCGCACCCGGGTGGCTCGGCGCCCATGTGATGATCGGCTCGCCGGCCACGCTCGTCTCCGGGAAGCGCACTGTTCGTCCGATCACCGTGTCGAAGACCTTGTCGGTGAACACCTCGACGACGCGGGTCATGACCTCGCGAGCGTGCAGCGTCCGGGAGTCGAACATGGTGACGAGAATGCCGCCGAGAGTGAGCTTCGGGTTGAGCCGACTCTGGACCTTGTTGATGGTGTCGTTCAGCAGGGCAAGACCGCGAAGGCTGAAGTATTCGCATTCCATCGGGATGACCACCGTGTCCGCGCAGGCCAACGCGTTCACCGTCAGCAGCCCGAGCGACGGCTGGCAGTCGATGAGGATGTAGTCGTACTCGCCGAGAACCGGGGACAGCGCGCGGGCCAGTGTCTGCTCCCGACCGACCTCGTTGACGAGTTGGATTTCGGCGGCGGACAGGTCGATATTGCTCGGCAGCAGGTCCAGGTTCTCGACCTTGGTCTGCATGCGCACGTTCTCGACCGACACCGCCGACTCGACGAGGAGGTTGTGCACAGTCAGGTTCAACTCGTGGTGTGCGACTCCGAGGCCCGCGGACAGCGCACCCTGCGGGTCCAGATCGACGAGCAGGACACGGCGGCCGTAGCCCGCGAGCGCGGCACCGAGATTGATGGTCGACGTCGTCTTTCCGACGCCGCCCTTCTGGTTGCACATCGCGATGATCTTGGCCGGTCCGTGGTGGTCAACCGGGCGTGGTTCAGGAATCTCCCGAATCGGGCGACCGGTCGGACCGAGCGGCTCACCGGGAGCATCGTCAAGCAGCATTCCGCCTTGGTTCGCTGAAAACACGGTGCGACTCCCCTCGTCTGTGAGCCCGGCCAGGTGGACCTGAAGGTTCGACTAGACGTTACTTCGTCGTTATTCAAACAACGTGGCGCGACACACCATAACCGCAGATCAGAGGCCTAAACCTCTGCTTGAGGGTTAGCCCGGCAACTACCGCGCGCGAGGGTGCGCGCCAGCCCAGATTTCGCGTAGAGAACTGATCGTCACCATCGTGTAGATCTGCGTTGTCGTGACCGAGGCATGGCCGAGCAGTTCCTGCACGACGCGCACATCGGCACCTCCGTCGAGCAGGTGCGTGGCGAATGAGTGCCGCAACGTGTGCGGCGAGACGTTCGACGTGATTCCGGCGCGCTCGGCGGCCAACTGCAGCACCTGCCAGGCACTCTGGCGAGACAGACGACCGCCTCGAACATTGAGGAACATCGCCGGATTGGAGCGATTCACCAGGTCTGGTCGACCGCGCACCAGATAGGCATCGAGCGCCGAGAGCGCGGGACGACCAACCGGCACCAACCGGTGCTTACCGCCCTTACCGCGAAGCAGCACCGATCGATCCTGAATATCGATGTCGTCGACGTCGAGCCCGACCGCTTCGGAGATGCGTGCGCCGGTCGAATACAGAAGTTCCAGAAGCGCCCGATCTCGCAGCGACCGCGGACCGTCCGCCGGACCGCTCCCCCCAGCGGCGTCGAGGAGCTGTTCGACGTCGTTGAGCGGCAACGACTTCGGCAGTCGACGCGAGGGGGTGGGAGGCTTCACTGCGTGCGCGACGTTAGTGTGCGTGTAGCCCTCCGCCGCCGCGAATTTGTGCAGTCCACGGACCGCAACCACAGTGCGCGCCGCCGAACTCGCACTCAACGCGGACCGCTCGAGCTCGGGATTGCCCTGCCGGAGCGCGATGAGGAAGTCGCTGATGTCGGCTTCCTTCACCGCGTCCAGTGATGGGATTCCTCGCCCTTCTAGGAACTCCTGGTACCGATCCAGATCGCGACGATACGACGACACCGTGTTGCGGGCGGCCCCTCGCTCGAGGCTCAGGTAGTCGAGGTACGCGCGTATCTGGTCACCGAGCACCGTTAGTCCTTGCCCGCCTTGCGCTTGGCGAACGCGAGCGATCGACCGGGCCACGGCGCACCCGCCGACCTCGCCGCTCCGTAGCCATCGCGCGATGCGGCGGCCGCGAGAATTCCTGCCGCGGCGACCGAGTTCTCGATGAGACCTGACAACACCGCCGACACCGCCAGGTTCAGCGGCATCTTCAGCACGACCATGTCCGCTTCTTCGTGTTCGGGCTCTGGTCGGCTCACCTCGGACAGACCGGTCGCGAAGTAGATCCGGATGGTCTCGTCCGAGAACCCCGGTGACAGCACCAAATCCGTCAGGAGGAACCAGGTCTTCGCCGCGAGGCCGGTTTCTTCGGCGAGCTCGCGCTTCGCCGCTTCCAGCGGGTCCTCTCCCCACTTGTCGAGGATGCCCGCCGGCAGCTCCAGGAGGCGACGACCGACCGGTTGCCGGTACTGGTCCACCAACACCACATTGCCGTCCATATCGACGGCGACGACGGCCACGGCCCCGTAATGCTCGACGATCGAGCGCGTCGCGACATCGCCGCCCG
Organism: Smaragdicoccus niigatensis DSM 44881 = NBRC 103563; assembly: GCF_000380645.1. Lineage (GTDB taxonomy): Bacteria > Actinomycetota > Actinomycetes > Mycobacteriales > Mycobacteriaceae > Smaragdicoccus > Smaragdicoccus niigatensis. The sequence goes on along the minus strand of NZ_AQXZ01000018.1, from coordinate 9,141 downwards.
GCATCACCACATCGTCTTCGCGGACCGCGATGATGGGGCTCTCGTAGGCAGTTCGCGACGCCACGACCTCGAAGATGTGCCGCTCGTTCGTCGGTTCGGTCATGCGTCGGCCGCTTCGTGTTCCGGCAGGTCCACGGGAAGCCGTTCGGCCGCCTTGTACTTCAGTGCTGCGTTGATGAACGCACTGAACAGCGGATGCGGACGCGTCGGCCGGCTCTTGAGCTCCGGGTGCGCCTGCGTGGCCACCATGAACGGGTGCACATCGGCCGGATACTCGACGAACTCGACGAGATGACCATCGGGCGAGGTACCGCTGAACTGAAGACCACTCTCGGCGATCTTCTTGCGGTAGGCGTTGTTGACTTCGTAGCGGTGACGGTGCCGCTCGGAAACCTTCTCCGCACCATAAGCCTGCGCGACCAGCGAACCCTTCGTCAGAACGGCGGGGTACGCGCCGAGGCGCATCGTCCCACCGAGGTCAGCCTCGCCGGCGACGATCGCTTCCTGGTCCGCCATCGTCGAGATGACCGGGTGCTTGGTGTCAGTTTCGAACTCGGCCGAGTTGGCGTCCTCGAGGCCCACCGAACGAGCCGCTTCGATGACGACGCACTGCAGACCGAGGCACAGTCCCAGCAGCGGGATACCGCGCTTGCGGGCGTACGCGACCGTGCCGATCTTGCCCTCGATGCCGCGGATACCGAAGCCGCCCGGGATCAGGATGCCGTCGACGTCCTCGAGCGCAGCCGATGCGCCGGCCAACGTCGCACACTCATCGGACGGCACCCAGCGGATCTTGACCTTCGCCCAATGCGCGAATCCACCCGCACGCAGCGCTTCGGTGACCGAGAGATACGCGTCCGGCAGGTCGATGTACTTGCCGACGATGGCGATCTCGACCTCTTCGCGCGACTCGTGGACTCGGCGGAGCAGGTCACCCCAGACACTCCAGTCGACATCGCGGAACGGAAGTCCGAGCTTGCGCACGACGTTCGCGTCCAGCCCCTCACGGTGGAGCACCTTCGGGATGTCGTAGATCGACGGCGCGTCCGGCGTCGAAATGCAGCCCTCGACGTCAACGTCGCACATCAGCGCGATCTTCTGCTTGAGACCCTCGGGAACCTCACGGTCGCTGCGCAGGATGAGCGCGTCGGGCTGGATACCGATGCTGCGCAGGGCAGCCACCGAGTGCTGCGTCGGCTTGGTCTTCAGCTCGCCAGATGGCGCGAGGTACGGCACGAGCGAAACGTGCAGGAAGAACACGTTCTCCCGACCGACATCGTGACGAACCTGGCGTGCGGCCTCGAGGAACGGCTGCGACTCGATGTCACCGACGGTGCCACCGATCTCGGTGATGACGACGTCCGGCGTCTCGCCATCCTCGTCCGGGAGTGCCATGTCCGTGATGCGGCGCTTGATCTCGTCGGTGATGTGCGGAATGACCTGCACCGTGTCACCGAGGTACTCACCGCGGCGCTCGCGCGCGATGACCGTCGAATACACCTGTCCGGTAGTCACATTCGCCGAGCGTGACAGGTCCACGTCGAGGAAGCGCTCGTAATGGCCGACATCGAGGTCGGTCTCCGCACCGTCTTCGGTGACGAACACTTCGCCGTGCTGGAACGGGTTCATCGTGCCCGGGTCCACGTTCAGGTACGGGTCGAGCTTCTGCATCGTGACCCGCAACCCACGTGCGGTCAGAAGCGTTCCGAGGCTCGACGCAGTAAGACCTTTGCCCAACGACGACGCGACACCACCACTGACGAAAATGTGCTTGGTGACTGTCCGCGAATGAAGCCGCGAGTGTTTCTGCAAATGCACTCCCCGTGTCTCGAAGCAGGCCGGAATGGCCGCGATCCCACGGGACTTCAGCGTAACACTGACCCCCCGGTGGAGAACGAATCCGGGCAAGCTTGCCACGAACCTCTGACAAGAACCGCAAGTCACACGAAGAAGCCCTCCGAGCATTGCTTCGCTCGGAGGGCTTCTTACGCTGATGCTTTCGCTATCGGTTCATCATGCCCTGGACCCACAGCGCGATCTTGTTCCACAGCGCAATAGCCCAGGTGAGGATCTCGGCGCCGGCGTTCGACACCAGGACCGCCACCACGACGGCCACGAGCGCGGCCAGGATGAGCAGTGCCACCGCACCGCCGGAGACACGGCTGCGGTACAGCGTGGCGATGGCTTTCGCGTCGACGAGCTTGCTGCCCATCTTCATGCGGGTCAGGAATGCCGACGGGTTGCTGTCGCGACGGTCGCGGTCGAAGAACTCATCGAGCGACGCCGGAGCGCCTACGGTGACGATCAGCGACGCACCGTGGTGGTTCGCGACCAGCAGGGCGAGGTCGGTCGGGCTGCCCAGCGCCGGGAACGTCACCGCACCGATGCCGAGGTCCTGGATGCGCTCGAGGCCCTTTGCGTGGCCATCCTGGTCAGCCGGGAGGATGACTTCGGCGCCCGACTTCAGCGTCTGGTTCGACATCAAATCCGGGTCACCGACGATGAGGTCGGGCTTGTAGCCGGCCTTCGACAGTGCGTCGGCACCCGCGCCGACACCGACGAGCACCGGTGCGTACTCCTTGATGAACGGACGAATGCTCTTGAGGTCCGAGAGGTGGTCCGGGCCGTCCGACACGATGACGATGTGACGGTCGCGAAGATCGAGCGCGATGTTCGGGACACCGACGCCATCGATCAGCAGCGCGCTCTCGGTACGAATGAACTCAATGGTGTTGCCGGCGAATGCTTCGAGGTGATCCGCGATTCCATTTCGCGCCTCGATCATCCGGTCGGAGACCGTGAATTCCGTTAGCTCTTTACCGCTGACAAGAAGTTTCTCGCCGACGAAGATATCGCCGTCGTCAACGCGAACCTTTGCGCCTTCCTTGACCTTCTTGAAGATCGCCTCGTCGGCATCGACGAGGATGACGCCGTTCGCGACGAGAACCTCGGGTCCGAGGTTCGGGTAACGGCCTGAGATCGAAGCCGAGGCGTTGACCACAACGGCCGCGCCTGCCTCGACTAGGGCATCAGCAGTGATTCTGTCCAGATCAAGCTCGTCGAGAAAGACCACGTCGCCAGGGCTTACCCGCCGAAGCAAGCGAGCCGTGTTGCGGTCCACCCGAGCGATTCCGCTGATACCGGGCAGCGTGTCAGAGTTACGGGAGAGCAACGCCAGCATCTTCATGGATTAAGAATCAACCCTCAATCTCAAGGAAAGGTGGAGGCGCGCCGGAAATTTCGTGCAACCCATTCTTTTGCACCCACAAGGTGAGTGGGAGAAATGCAGAGGCGCGCTCAGGAACGTACGGCGGCGGCCGCCGCAAGCAATTCCTCGGCGTGTGCGCGACCCGTTTCCGTGTCTCCCAGACCCGCCAACATCCGCGCCAATTCGACGACCCGCTCGCTGTCGGAGAGCCGGTGAACTCCGCTGTCCGCAACTCCGGGACCGTCGTCGTTCTTGTCCACGACGATGTGCGTGTCGGCAAAGGCCGCCACCTGCGGGAGGTGCGTGACGACGATGACCTGATGGGTTCGCGCGAGCCGTGCGAGTCGTTTCCCGATCTCGACCGCAGCCCGACCGCCGACACCGGCATCGACCTCGTCGAACACCATCGTGGTCCCGTGCGAGGAACGTGCCAGAACGACTTCCAACGCCAACATCACGCGCGACAATTCACCACCCGACGCGCTCTTGGCGATCGGCAACGGTCGACCGCCAGCGCCGGCCAGACGGAATTCCACCTCGTCGGCACCCTCGGCCCCGAATTCCGCTAATGCGCGGACGTCGACATCGAACTTCGACTTGCCCATTGCGAGGCCCGCGAGCTCGGTCGTGACGAGTTCGGACAACTCTTTTGCGGCCTTTTGCCGCGCCTTGGTCAGCTTGGCCGCCGTTTTCTGGAGTTGCACCTCGGATTCCTGAACCTGCTTGGTCAGTGAAGAGATCGCCTCAGCCGAGGTATCGATATTCGCCAGCCGCTTGCGAGCCTCGTCCGCCCAGGCGAGAACACCGTCGATGTCCGCGGCGTACTTGCGCGTCAACAGCTTGAGTTCGGACTGGCGGGTCAGCATCGAGTCGAGTGCACCCGGATCGGACGGCAGGGCGCTGAGATAGTCGCTGAGCTCTGCCGCGATATCTGCGGCAACCGCAACCGCCTCGTCCAGACGGGGTGCAAGCTCGGAGAGCATTGTGTCTGTGCTGCTCTGCAGCCGACCCCGAACAGTGCCGAGCAGGTCCAACGCACCCTCTGCCCCACCGTGCGTGTCACCGACGAGCGCGAGATGCGCCGTCTCTGCGGATTCCCGAAGGACGTCGAGATCCGACAGTCGTCGAATATCGGCCATCAAGGAATCGTCTTCGCCGGGAGTCGGCGCGATCGTGTCGATCTCCTTGAGCGCATGCTCGAGCCGATCGGCCTCTTGCGCTAATTCCCGGGATCGCTGCGTCCGCTCCGACAACTCGGTGCGGGCGGACAGCCACGCAGCGCGCTGGGAGCGGTAGGACTTCACGGTTGCCAGCACGGAGTCGCCGGCGAATTCGTCAAGCGCACGCCGTTGCTGCTCCGGGCGTTGCAGCCGCAGCTGATCGTTCTGACCGTGCACGGTCAGAACCGCGGACGTGAATTCGGACAGCACGCTCGCCGGTACGGAACGCCCGCCCAGATGAGCGCGAGACCGCCCGTCGCTGTTGACCGTCCGGGCAGCGATCACCGAGCCGTCCTCGTCTCGCTCGGCACCACACGCCGCCAACATCTCGACCACGGACGCCTCTGCGGACTCAGTTATTCCGTCGGTGGTGAAGCGACCCTCGACGACGGCTCGTTGGGCCCCTACCCGTACACGTCCGGCGTCAGCACGCGCACCAGACAGGAGATGGAGGCTGGTGACGACCATGGTCTTACCAGCTCCGGTCTCGCCGGTCAGAACGGTGAGTCCGGGTGAGAAGTGAACAGTTGCGGACGAGATTGCCCCGAGGCAATCGATCCGAATTTCGCCGAGCACGGTTAAGGCTTCCTTCCCCGCCAACCGGTGACGGGCAGATCGAACTTGGTCACCATCCGGTCGGCAAAAGGTGCCGAGTCGAGCCGGATCCAACGTATGGGAGATGCCCCTCGCACAGCCTCCACCCGACCCCCACGCGGGAGTGCGAGAGTGCGCCGTCCATCGAGGAACACCAGCGCGTCATGCCCAGAGGCAACCGTCTCCACGGCGATGACCGATTCCGGCCGCGTGACCATCGGGCGCGCGAACAGGGCGTGTGCATTGCTGGGTACGACCAGCAATGCGTCGAGTTCCGGCCACACGACCGGGCCGCCGGCTGAGAAGGCGTACGCGGTCGAACCCGTGGGAGTCGAGATCAGCACACCGTCGCAACCGAACGACGAGACCGGCCGACCGTCGACCTCCATGACGACTTCCAGGACGCCAAGGCGGGATTCGTTTTCGATGCTTGCCTCGTTGAGTGCCCAGCCACGGCCGATCAATTCGTCGTCGAGGCTGATGGAGACGTCGAGGGTCATACGGTTCTCGATGCGGTAGTCCCGCTCGACGACCTGCCGAAGAGCGGCGTCGAGATGCTCGGCCTCCGCCTCGGTCAGAAACCCGATCCGGCCGAGATTGATGCCCAGAACTGGGATCGCCGCGGTGTGGGCCAATGCCGCGGCCCGAAGGACAGTACCGTCCCCGCCGAGCGCAAGAACGATCTCGCACCCGTGCGCCGAATTCGACTCCTCGTCAACGACGCGGGCGTCGGTGATGCCGGTGCTCGGCTGCTCCGCGCGCAGGAGACGCAGAGCGACCCCGGCTTCCCGGAATACCTCCGCGATTCGATGCGCCGCGGCGGGAGTCTCCGACCGTCCCGGGTGAACGACGAGGAGAATCTCGCGATCGGTCACTGAGGACCCTCCTTCACGGCACGCTCGATCATCGCCGAAACCTCGTCGGCATCCGCCGACTGGCCGTCAGCCTTCAACCAGACGAAGTATTCAACATTTCCCGACGGACCTGGCAACGGACTCGCCACGACACCACGAGTCCGCAGTCCAAGCTGTGCCGCCTGGCGGCAGACACCTTGCACGGCCTCCGCGCGAAGCGCCGGGTCACGAACCACGCCGCCGGCGCCGACGCGTTCCTTGCCGACCTCGAACTGCGGCTTCACCATGGGCACCAACTCTCCGCCCGGCTCGACGCACGACGCGAGAGCCGGCAAGACCAGCCCAAGGGAAATGAACGACAGATCGGCCACCACCAACTCGACCGGGCCGCCGATGACGTCCGGAGTCAGGGTCCGGACATTGGTGCGGTCGTGCACGTGGACCCGATCATCGTTTTGGAGTCGCCAGATTAATTGGCCATATCCGACGTCGACTGCGACGACTTCCCGCGCACCCTTAGTGAGCAGCACATCGGTGAATCCGCCGGTCGATGCTCCGGCATCAAGACATCGCCGACCGTCAACGCTCAGCTCCGGGGCAAACGCCTCGAGCGCGCCCAGCAACTTGTGTGCGCCCCGCGAAGCCCAGTCCGGCTCATCGGATACCTCACGAAGCAGCACCGGAGTGTTCGCCTCGATGGCGGTGGCAGGCTTACTTGCCACCGAACCGCTCACGAGTACGCGACCCTCTTTGATGTACTCAACGGCTTGTTCGCGCGACCGCGCCAAACCACGTCGAACCAACTCAGCGTCGAGGCGAGCACGGCGAACCATCAACGCACCTCGTCGGCGGCCAGTCGGTCACTGAGAATCCGGTGCGCCTGCTCCGCAACGTCCGCTTGTCGCTCGATACCGGCGACATCGCTGGACGGGGTGACGAGAACATCCAGTAGTGGCTCGATCTCCGCTCGTAGCCTCTCGGGACCATCGTGCGGAACAGCCAGGTGACTGCCGGGGCGCGGTGGAGTGCTCATCGCCTCAACGCTAACTCACAAAGGCCACTGAGCCACGATCGAAGACGAGTACGCATCCGCGCCGCGGATTGCGCCGAAGTCCGGCACAACCCACGCATGGAACGCCGCCGCAGCGAGAGCGCACTGGGCATCGACGGTCGCGTCCACCGACACCACGAGCTCGCCATCCACGACCGCGATGGACACTCCGTCCTTCGGCTCGATACGACTGCGTGACGGGTCTTCGTTCAGAACCGCCATCGACAGACCCACGTACGTCGGACGCTCCGCCGGCACCGCGCGGAACAGCGACTCCGCAGTCGCTACTCCCGTCAGCACGAGCAGCGACGGCAGGTTGGTCGAATGTCCGCCGGCAATGTCCGTGTCGAGACGATCGCCGATCACGAGAGCTTCCCGGTTACCGCCGTGACGGGACAGGGCATCCTCGATCAGCGGCGCGTACGGCTTCCCCGCAACGACCGGAGTCTCACCCGTCGAGGTCTTCAGCGCGGCAACCATCGAACCGTTGCCGGGTGCCAATCCCCGCGGAAGTGGAAGCGTCGCATCGGTATTCGACGCAACCCAGAATGCCCCACCGCGGATCGCGTAGGTCGCCTCCGCCAGGATCGGCCAAGCCGTCTCGGGGTTGTGCCCCTGAGCGACCGCAACCGCGCCTTCGCTCGTGCGAATCGGCGTCAGACCGACCTCGGTGATGCAATCGACGAACGACTCGGTGCCGACCACGAGAACCTTGCTACCTGGCTCGAGCTTGGACGCCAGAATTCGCGCAGCAGCCTGCGCGCTAGTGACCACGTCATCGTCGCCGGCTGCGTAGCCCATTCCGCGCAGCGTCGCTGCGACGTCCGAAGCCGAACGGCTCGCATTGTTGGTGACGTACAACTGGCGCTGGTCGCCATCGCCGACGGCAGCGACCGCAGACGCGATGGGTTCATGACCCACGTAGAGAGTGCCGTCGAGATCGAAGAGCAAGACCTCGAAATTGTCCCGAAGTCGAACGCTCGTCATTCGATGTCTCCTCCAAGTTCTGCGGCTCGATCTTCCGCGTCGGTGTCGCCGTCGGTGTCAGCTGCGGACGCATTGAGGAACCACTTCAGTGCGTCTTCCTTCCGGCCGGCGGCGACGAGTGCGTCCGCGTATGCGTAGAAATAGCGGGCAGCGGCCAACCCGGAGCGGCCCGGGTCCAGGTCCGCGTGCTGCAACGACACCACGGCCTGATCGAACTGGCCGAGATCCATGCGGGCACCAGCGGCGACCATGCGCAGCTCAGCTGCCTCTTCGCCGGTGAGAGTCTGTGCCTCATCACTGCGCGACAATTCGATCGCGCGCTCCGGACGACCGAGACCACGCTCGCAGTCCGCAAGAACGGCCAGAAGTCCGCGACCCGCGCCCATTCGGCGAGCAGCACGGAGTTCGCTCAGCGCTTCGGCCCACTCACCAGCGTGGTACGCGGCGATGCCTGCAGCCTCGCGAACGACGCCGATGCGGCCAGCCCTACGCTGTGCAGCGCGAGCATGCTCAAGCGCCAGGACCGGGTCTTCGTCAACCAGCGTGCCCGCCATGACGAGGTGTCGCGCGACGCGTTCAGCGTTGTTGCGGTCCAGCGTCATCAGGTCACGCCGAATGATGGGGTCGAGCGACTCGGCCTTCACGTCTTCCGGCAACTCCGGCTCTTCGGGACGTTCAACTCGATGGCGAGAATCACCAGTATTCGCTGGGCGGGTGTCGTTGCGCCGATCGGGGCGCGGACCACCCTGCCGGTCGAAACGGCCGCGGCCGGCGTTGTCCGTCCGCTTGACGCCCTGCCCCGTACGGCGGGGCTTCTCACCGCCAGCACGTGCGGCGGAACCCGAATTGTCGCGGCGCGAAGGCCTTTCCTCGGGCATTTGTTTCCTCCGACGGCTCAAAACTGCAAGTGGACGCCAAAAGAGGGACCCGTTTATGGGTCCCTCTTTGGTGAAGGGTGTCCGGCGGTGTCCTACTCTCCCACACCATGTCTAGTGCAGTACCATCGGCGCAGTGAGGCTTAGCTTCCGGGTTCGGGATGGGACCGGGCGTTTCCCTCACGCTATTGCCGCCGTAACTCTATGAAACTATCACCATCGCTACATATTTAGCGGGGTGGTGTGTTGTTTCAGATACCGGACAGTGGACGTGAATATCAATTCGCTACAGGCTTTTCTACAAAAGCAGACAACCCTGAGGTTTTAGTCTTTGTAGTGTTTTTGGGGTAAG
>NZ_AQXZ01000017.1 GCF_000380645.1 Smaragdicoccus niigatensis DSM 44881 = NBRC 103563 | reverse complement strand
CACCGCCGAGCCGGAAGAACAGCTCCTGAATCTTCTGATCAGTCCCCACATACGCGATGTGCTGCACGTTGTCCGTCGGGGTGACCCAGCTCGTCAGGCTTGTGCGGAATCCGACCTGGATGCTGTGGGCGAAGCCGGGTGAGTTCGGGTGCCACAGGCCCGTAGGATACAGCGCGCGTACGGCGGCGATGTCGCCTGCAGACAGGCCGTTGCGTTGTCCCATCACGACACCCGGTGGCAGTTCCTTGCGCGGCACGATTGTGTCCTGCCCATTCGAGCTGAACGCATTTCGCGGGTAATGCATGATCGATCCGAAGTCGTAAGCACCGATATCGTCACCGTCGGTGATGTGCTGGTCGAAGTTGTGAGCTTCGCCGGGAATAATGTTGTCGAACCGGACATCGATGAACGTGTTTCTGTCTTCACGGCTTTGCTCGTGCCAGAGACCGATGGTATGGCCCATCTCGTGAATCACACTGCCCGTCGGGGCGTCGGCGCTCACCTCGATGTCTTGCCGTCCGCCCTGCCGACCGACTCTTGAGCGGGTCGCGTCACTTGGTACAAACCGCACGAAATCCGCTTGTGCTGAACGTGGGGTGAAACGCAAATGCGTGTTGGCGTGCCAGTGCGCGATCGCATCGGTGACTCGCCGCTGATCGGTGAGCGCGTCGTCGATCTCGAACGGAATCGTCGCGTTTAGCCACAGGGTTCCGGTGGTACCTATGCCCTCCAGGTCTTCGGGGGTTTGAACCTCCTCGAGTGCGCCAAGCACGATATCGCCTTCGAAGACGGCCAAGCCGTCGACGGCTGCGTACGTGACGCGCCTCTGACCTGCGGTAACGCTGAAAATTGTGGCGGTCCCTGCCGCCGGCCCCGAATGTAGCTCTCCTGTGTCGACGAGAGTAGTTGTGTTTGTCGGTGTTTCGAGGATTGTCATCGCTTCACTTCCCTCAACGCTAGGGTCCGCAACCTCAGGGGAGGCACCGCCCGGGCGATCTGTCGCAGGGCGGCGGAAGTTGCATTTCGATCGTCGCCAGGTCCGATCAGGGGCGCGTGAGTACCGAACTACCCGGGTTTCGGAAAGTGCTACCTGTTGGACCGCACGACAGCGCTCGTCGCCACCGTCCGGCTCGAGAAACTAGGTTTCCGTTCACTGCCCAGAGCCGAAGCCCATGCCGCCGGCGGTTAAGGGCACGGCTGGACGCTGGTCGAGTCCGCGCTCGCTACAACATCGCTTAATTCGCTGACGTACGCGTGCTGATTGCCTGACCCATGAGCCCATCGCATCCGTGGGACACGGGCGACATTCACGCAGACTGGGCCGCCTACTTCATTCCTGGCACTGACGGTCGACCTTCGCGCAGCTAGTCCGCTGCGCATCAGCTCATGCAGGTAGCCGCTGACTGTCCGACAAATGATAGTTGCATCTGACGGCGTCCCTAGTCATCGTCCGCTGGAGGCAGATGCGGCGACTTAGCTCCTCCCTCGCCCTTCGCGCCCCGGCGCCGAAGGATCGCGGCGAACAAGTGCGCTCGGGTGGTCAGCGTTGCCGAAATGGCGCTAGCGACGTCCTTCAACGGCACGTCAGGTCCGAGAGGGCGTCGACATATCACCTAGATCAGCCAGCGTGAGGACAGCGTGGACGAGTCTCGGGAGCGTCGTGCCGACCGTCGCCTGGTGCGCGGCCGGGTTGGAGCCCGTACAGCAGTCGCTGACGACGGTCGTGTGCAGTCCAGCCTCGAGAGCGTCCCGTGCGGTGGAATCGACTTCGATGTCTGTCCGAGCGCCGGCGACGATAACCCGGCCAAGCTGGGACGCCGCAAGAGCGGCGAACAATTCCGGATTGGTGAAGGCCGAAAGTCCGGCGAAGGGCTCGAGGACGATGTCGTCCTCAGTGGCCGCGAGTTCGGGATGAATATCAGCGCCGCGCGTGCCCGCCCGTAGGATGCCGGCCTCAAGAATCGCTTGCTGACTCGGCGTCAGCGTTGGCCGACCGCCCTCCGGTTGCGCCATCGGCGCGTAGATCACGGTGATGCCGGCGTCTCGCGCCACCCCGACGAGCCTGGTCAGGTTCGACACATCACCGGCGAGCAGGTCGGACTGCGGTGCCACCAATATGACTGCCGTATCGGCTGACCCATAGTGGAGGTGGGGCCGCATCCGGGCGGCGATGAAGCCGCGCATGGAGCGGTCCATCATCCGGTTGACGACATTCATGACACGAATTCCGTCGTAGTCATCAGCTTGTGGACAACGTGTCGGAGGGAGCCATTGACGGAAGCATCGTGGTCGGCTGGTGTCCAGGCTGCCACGGCGTCAGTCAGCACGGTGACGTGATAGCCGAGGTCGACACCGTGGCGGGCAGTGGACTCGACGCAGGTGTTGGTGAGCAGTCCACAGATCACGATCTCCTCGATCCCGACCGATCGAAGGTGCGCATCGAGGTCGGTACCCCCGAATCCGCTCGATACCTCGTGTAGGGAAGCGACGAAGTCTCCAGCCGCGGGGGCCAACTCGGGGTGAAATCGCCCACCGAAGCCATCGAAGAAGCGGATCAGCCGTATGACGTCTTGGTTGGGTGTGGGATACCGATAGGTTCGCCGTTCCCCTCCACCTCGATGCGGTGCGTAGACGACGGGCATGCCGCGGTCACGGGCTGCAGTGATGGCTGCTCGCATATTCGGGATCAGGCCGACGTCGTTGGCCATATAGCGGAGCATCGGCCATCCCTTTCCGCGGCGAGATACGAAGTCGTTCAATGGATCGACGACGACGAGTGCTGATGTCATGGGCGGCCCACCGGTTCCCTGAGTTGGCTGTTCAGCGAACTTAGCGTGAACAGGTACCGTCATTGCGATTCCCCTCCTTTTCTCACAGCGGTTCGGTTCGTCGGGGGCGAGGTTCTGGAGTGGGCTCGATAGTCGATACGCGGATCGGGAGACCTCGCCCCAGCTTCATGCGAGTCGACGGGATGGCGCGCCTTCTGATGCAACCGTGAGGCTCAACGCGGCGAAGGTCAGCGACAAGAAGGCAATTGCCGCGAAATGGGCTGTATCAGAACCCGACGCAGCACCTGCCGGGACGCCAAAACAAGCCACTGCGGCCAGAATCGGCACGAAACGCGCCGCCCCGGAGGCTCGGTCCTCGCGAAGGACAAGCGCGGCGGTACTGATCAGGCCAACGAGAGTGATTAGAAGCCAGAAAGACAGCAGTACCGGCGGGAGGTTGTCATTGAAGATGCAGGCGATATGCGCGGGGACGCCGAGCGCGAAGCCGACGGCGACCGGGAGATAGCTGCGTCCAGCTCTGAAACACCCGGCGGCGAGTATTGCGAGGGAGAACGCCGCAATGATCATGAATGGCATGGTCGGTGGGGTCGTAAACGTGCTGTACAAGCCGAGGCCGGACAGGAGCAAGCCACCTGAGGCGATGAGTCCACTGGCGCGGTTCATGAGAAGGTCCTTTCGATATCGAATGTGATCGAGTTCCTGAAGTCTCGCGGCCGGAGAATCACAAAGAGAAGGTCAGTTCGACCCATACCGCCGGGACGTTGCCCGCGGTATCTAGGTTGATTTGCCTAGTGATCTAGGTAGCGAGATCAGGCAGGATCAACTCATGGATTCGCGACGTAGGCTTCGGGGCCACGTCGTCGGTGCCGGGGTCCTGTTGGTGGTTGCTGTCGTGGCGGCCGTCGTCGGGGACTTCGCCGCGGGGATCGATGGCGCAACGGCCGTCGATTCCTTCCAGGTGCCCAACTTGATGCTGGGTGTACCCGCGGCCGCGTGCGGACTCCTGATTGCGTGGCACCGCGCGGGTAACCGGCTCGGCTGGTTTCTGATCGGCGCGGGAGCGGCAACCGTTGTGTCCGCGCTGTCGGTTCCGTTGCTTCACGCCTCCTTCGAGCGCGGCTGGCCGTTCGCGCTGCAACGGACGCTCGGGACGACATACACGACCTGGACCGCGTGTCAGTTCCTGTTCGTGCCGCTCGCGGTGCTGTTTTTCCCCGATGGTCGACTACCGAGCCCGCGGTGGCGCCCTGCCGTGGTCTTTGTGTGTCTCACTTTCGTCGTCGAGGCGCTTCGCTTTGCCAGCCTCGGCAACAACCCGCTCGACAGCGTGCCGCGGTGGCAGGACATCCACGCCCCGACGTGGCTGGCAAGTTCTGCGTTCGAGAACTTCGGGGCCGCGCCGGCGCTCGAGTTCCTGGACTATTTCCTGATCTTCGCCGTCATCGCCGTTCGCTATCGCCGCGGCGACGAGCAGGTCCGGCGTCAGCTCTTGTGGCTCCTCTGGGCACTGACGGTAGCGGTGGGACTGATCGTCGTTGACCTGACCGCAGTATCGACGGGCACACTCGTTCCGATCTTCATACTCGGGTTTGTCGGTCTGATCCCGGTGGCGATGACCATCGCTGTCCTGCGGTATCAGGTGCTCGACATTCGTTTGGTCTGGTCGCGCACCGTTGCCTGGCTAATCCTGACCGCTCTGGTTTTCGGCACGTACTTTGCCCTCGTCACTGCCACCGAACCCGTGCTCGCGGGAGTGGTCCCGGCTTCGGCACCCGCGGCTGTGATAGTCGCGGCTGGATTTCATCCAGCCCGGATGCGGCTTCAACGGGCGGTCGATTCCCGGCTGTACGGCGAGCGAGCCGACCCGGTCCGGGCCGCGCGCTCGGTTGCGGCGCAGATCTCGACGACGGTCACCACACCTGCGGAGCTGCTGGTGCCGATCCGTTCCGCGCTCAGGTTGCCGTACGCCGAACTTCGGGATCGAGCGGGGTTGGTGGCAAGCAGTGGTGAACGGGTATCGCTGGTGGAAACGATCCAGCTCGAGCATGCCGGCGCACACCTCGGCGAACTCGTCGTCGGCGTTCGGGTCGGGCAACGACGACTTTCAACGGCCGACCAATCGGTGCTCGCATTGATTGCTTCGCCACTCGCACTTGCCATTCATACCGCGACCCTGAGCGCCGAAGTCCAACGATCGGCCGAGGAGGCTTCGCGCGCCCGCACCGCCGAGCGGCGCCGACTTCGACACGATCTGCATGACGGTCTGGGGCCGCTGCTCACGGGCATTGCGTTCCACGCCGACGCGGCGGACAACCTCCACGTCCGCGATCCCGAACGCGCGCACCTACTCGTGACAAGTATCCGCGAGACGGTAGCTGAGGCGATCTCCGAGGTCCGGGTTCTGCTGGACCAACTACGGCCCACCAGCGTCGAGGAGCTCGGCCTCGTCGGGGCGATCGAGCATCACGCAGTGTCGATGTCGCAGCGTGCGGACGGGTCGAGACTCATGATCGTGATCGACGCTGATGACCTCCCGCAGCTGTCACCTGTGGCTGAAACCGCCATCTTCCGGGTTGTCAGTGAGGCGCTCAACAATGTTGCGCGGCACTCGGCTGCCGAACGGGTCGATGTCGAGATCACCAGGATCGACAACCGACTCACGGTCTGTGTCCAAGATGACGGAGGATGCGGCGCCGAGTGGACACCCGGGGTGGGACTGCGCTCAATGCGGGAGCGAGTTGTCAACCTCGGCGGGCGATTCGACGCCGCCCCTGGAAAGATCGGCGGGCGAATCGTGGCCGAGATTCCGGTAGAGGTGACTTCATGACGATCCGCGTCCTGCTTGCCGACGACCATGTCGTGGTGCGCGAGGGACTGTGCGCGCTGCTCGGGTCCATCGACGGCATCGAGGTCGTGGCAACCGCCTCCACCGACGCCGAGGCTATCCGCAACGCCGTGGTGGAAAAGCCAGACGTAGCAGTCCTTGATGTATCCATGCCGGACCACGGCGGACTGCATGCAGCGCGAGAGATCAGGCGCCGCGCACCGGAAGTCGGCATTCTCATGCTCACCATGCACGACGACGACGAGACGGTGCGCGAAGCGCTCGCGGCCGGAGCGCGCGGCTACCTTCTTAAGGGCGCCGACCAGAAACAGGTCGTGCGCGCAATAGAGACTGTCGCTGCTGGCGACGCTGTGTTCGGCGGCAGCATAGCGGGGCAAGTCATTGGTACGAGCGGGCGGCGTCCGCGCGCTGCGGACTACCCATTTCCGAGTCTTTCCGCCCGCGAGCGTGAAGTGCTGGCACTGCTCGCCAGCGGGTTACCGACCGGGGCGATCGCCGATCGCCTCACAGTCAGTCGAAAGACGATCAGCAACCACCTGTCGTCAATCTTCCCCAAGCTCGGGGTCGGTACTCGCACGGAAGCCGCGCTTCGCGCGCGCCGCGCGGGGATCGGTGACTGAACGACCACCGGCCCGAATCCGGTCGAGAGTTACGTCCGCCGATCGCTGCAGCAACCCCGCGACGAGAAGGCGATCCAGCCATCCTTCGTAGTGCTCAGCTGACCATCTCTGGTCGCGCGCGAGGAGTGGCCACCGTTCAATCGGACGCCTGCGGGAACCGGATCGTCCATGCCATCAGCGTGCCCCGGAGGGTCCCAGCCGTTGGAGAAACGTCACGGAGTAGCAACTGAACGCAACTCGGACCGTTGAGAATCAGGCCGTTAGGCGTTGAAGCGGTAGAACGCTTCGGGTACCTGCTGGTCGACGCCCAGGTAAGCGATGTGCTGCGGCTGGTCGTTCGGGGTGTACCGCAGATCTGCGCAATAAATGCACTGTTAGCCGTGGTGCAGGTCCATCGAACCCGGTGGGTCGATCGTGACGAAAGGGATGTCGGTGCGGTCTTTGCGCGCGTCTGCGTAGCGGTCGACAGCATTCTTCGCCTCGCCGACCGCAGCGGGCGGCTAGCCCGTCGGCAGCGCGAACTCGCTTCGGATGTCGTCGAAGGAGAACGCGGTCGCCGATAGCCGTTTACCCATGGTCGCGACGGTACTAAATGACTACGTCAATGCATGACCACCTGGGCCATCCTGCGCGAAGATGACCTGAGGGCATCCACCCGATCGCCACAGGGATTGCGGGAAATATGAAGCTCGACGGTATTCGAATCGCCCGCGACGTCGTCCGCTCCGGCTTGTCCCGAGTCACGGACATCGCCGCGGCAATCAAAGCAACTGATGAGCCGGTGGGTGCCGATGACGGCTACTTCCCCGAAGGGTCGATGATCCGGCGGGTCCAGTCCGAACACACAGTCGGGCTCCTTTACGGGTCGCGTGCCATGACGATCGGCGTGATGGACCCGCGAAACTTCACCGGCACGGCAATGCACACCTTCGACCGGAAACGGTTCTTCGTCCGGATGGCCCACACCGGAACCGTCTTCGAAACCATTTTCTTCGGCACGAAGGCCGAAGCTGATTTCGCCCTCGCACGCGTGCACCGACTTCACGAAAATGTTCACGGCGCGCTACCCCAAGACGTCGGCCGGTGGAAGGCGGGAACTCCGTACGCGGCGTTCGGACATGAGGAGATGGTGTGGACGGTTGCCGTCATCTTCGAATCGGCGTTGACCATCTACGAATTGCTCGTGGCGAAACTCAGCGATGCTGAGCGGGAACAGCTTTGGGCGGACTACCGGCGTTGGGGCGAACTCTTCGGAATGCCCGGCGATGCCGCACCAGCCACCTATCCCGATTTCGTCGAGTACTGGAATCAGCGAATGACCAGCGGTGACCTGTGCCTTTCGGAAGAGGCCAAGGTCATGGGGTACAACCTGAGCTTCGGTGCACCGTTGCCGTTGCTTCTGTTTCCGGCGAAATCGATGATCGAGTTGATCCTCAAGGGCAGCCTTCCCGATTGGATTCGCGACGCCTACGGGGTGTCCTACAACATTGCCGATGCCGCGCAGTTCGAAGCGCTCACGCGTGGCATTCGAGGGTCCCGCCTCGAGCGCCCGACCTCGGTATCCCGCACACTCTCGAAGGCCTATGGAACACCGTGGCGTGGCGACAACGCCGCGTTCTTCGATCTCGTCGCGCGCACCGAGAGGAACCGCGTCAAGCGCGGGCGAACGAGCATGCCCGGCTTCTCGGATGTGGAGTAGTCCGGCTGTTCTACCAGCCGAGTCCGCTTCGGCTGGCACAGTCGACAAGGATCTTCTCGACGGCGTTGAAGACCTCCTGGAGTGAGCTTTCGGCCGCAGGAACTGCCGCCGTGAACGCGGCGAAACCATGGATCAGCGTTGGACCAGGCACATGCTCGACGGCCACACCGAACGATGACAGCCGCTCAACGAATGCCAATCCTTCGTCACGCAGCGGGTCGAACTCGGCGGTCGCCACCACCGACGGCGGAAATCCGGTGAGGTCCGCGTGCAGCAGATCGATCTCGGGAGCCTGCACCATCCATGCTTCGGGCAGGAGCTGATCGAGGAACCAACGCAGATCGCCCGCCGTGAGGAAGTAACCTTCGCCGCTCTCGCGGACCGACGGGTGCGACATCGTGGGGTCGGCGGGCGGATAAAGCAGCAATGCCGCATCCACCCGGGGGCCGCCATCGCGCGCCCGCATGGCGGCACCGATCAATAACGCCGCGCCGGCACTGTCGCCCGCGACGATGTGTTTCCGGTCCGGGTACGTTTTCGACGCCCAGGCCAGGACCGTCGAGACATCTACCAGACCGGCGGGGAATGGGGACTCGGGTGCGAGCCGGTATTTCACCGACACGACCCGCGCACCGAGACTATTGGCGATCCGGCGGGCGAGGGGGTCATGGGTGTCGAGGTCGCCAACCACCCATCCACCGCCATGCGCATAGGTGACAACTCGCCCGCGATCCTCCACCGGTGTGTATACCCGGATGAGGATTGGCCCCGACGGAGATTCCACCGACTGATCCGAAACGTCGCTGACCTCCTCCGGGACATAACCGGCGACTCGTCGAGCCATCGAAAGAGCCTTGAACCGGTCCCGCGCCTGCTGGGCGGAGCCGCCGCTGAAGGGAGTAAGCATGCCGGCGGCGTCGAGGTTGTCGAGCATCGTCGACAAGTAGGGGTCGATGGGCAATTCAGCCACGTCCGATCTGGTGTGCCCGGCGTTCATAGCGCGCCGGTGGTGCGGAAATGTTCGATGGACCTAGACGCCGGCGCCGAGGAAGGGCTGGCAGGTGATCGGTCGCGCGTGCGCGGGGTCGAGGGCGTTCAGCACGAGGCTGAAGACATTCGGGTCGAAGGTGAGTCCGAGGTGTCCACTGCTGTCGGCGGGGCACACGTCCTGCAGGACGATGTTGGTGACGTTCGCGCCGGGGATGATTCCGCTGGTGTACGGAGTTATGACCTCGTCCAACGTGGTCACGATATTCGTGTACTTCGGCCGTGCCACCGCGACGCCGCCGGCGTTCATGTTGGTGATGAAGGTCGAGTCGGGAGCGAATTCCTGGCACGATTCGCAGCCACCGGCGGCGAGGATCGGGGTGATCCCCGTTTCGTTGGCGAGGGTGAGGATGCCTTGCGCGGTTGAGCCATGGTATCCAGGGCCTAACGCGACAAAGTTCTTTACCTTGGCGGCGCCGTCAAGGAACTTCAGGTAATACGCGGTGACCTCGGTACCTTCGGAGTGGCCCACGATGTCGACCTTGCGGGCACCTGTGGACGAGAGGACCTTGTCGACGAAGCTGCTGACTTGGCCAGCGCTGGTTTCTATTTTTGCGAGGCCGCCGACGGTCGGTCCAAAGTTGGTCGTGCCGTAGGTCTGGGAGTACACGCAGTAGCCGGCCGCGGCGAGGGTCGGCGCGAGGGTGGCGTAGGTCGACGAATCGTTGGCACCGAGGCCATGGAGCAGCACGACCGGCTCGGGGTGCTCTGCGCTGGGTTTGCATGTCCAGTCGTTGTATCCCGTAGTACCCGCGGCTGAGGCGGATGGTGCGACGGCGGCGAGAATGCCGGCCGTCGCAAGGGCGGTGAGCGCGGTTGCTACAAGTGTCGAGCGCATAAGAGTCTCCTGGGGTCGCCGTTGACGGATCCCAGTAGAGCAGGACTTCATGTTATGAACAAGCATACGTTTCCGTAGCAGGAACGCCAGTCGGATAACCTTCGGAGTATCTGCTCGGGCGCTCAGTGCCTGGTCAGAGCGGTTCTGACACTCGCATCTCCACGGACAAAAGCCCATAGGTCACCGCCATGAAGAAGTTATGCAGATCACGGACCAGGCTGACCACCGCTGTCTCGTCGGAGGGGTCGGCATCGAGCGTCCAGTCGGCGACGATGTCGACCATTCCGCCGGCAACTCCGTTCGCAACGCCAGGAACACTGGTCGTGGAGACAACCCCGTATCGCCGCCAGATGCTCTCGATGAATACCGCGGTCCAGCGCCGGTTCAGACGACGCTGACGCTCCGCGCCGGGCGTCGCGGCGCTGCCTTCGCCGAAGGCCACCTTCGCCAGACGGACATCGTCAACGAACGCGTGCGCGAACGTCTCAGTTAGCGCCAACACACCGGAGACTTGGTCAGTAGGCGCATTTTCCAGCGCAGACGCCATGATTGCCGCGATGTGCACGCCACTTCGCTGTAGCAACGCGACATAGACAGCTTCTCGGTTTTCGAAGACCTCGTAGAAGCTCTTCGTGCCCACATAGGCCGCCTGGCAGATCTGCTCGATCGACGTGTTGAGGTACCCCTGACGGGCGAATAGGTCCAATGCTGCATCGAGGAGATCGTTGCGGCGCTGCTTGCGCCGCTCGTCCGCATCGAGGCCTCGAATTCGACGACCAGCCGGTGATGGATTCTGCGCTGCCATGGCTCCAAGCTACATGTTGGCCATTTCCCGACAAGCCGTCATGTTCCTAACCAGCGGATTAGTCGACTGCCATGATCCGCAGCGTCAGGCGCTCGCAGTCGGTGACAAGTTCGTCCCGCGTCGCCTCGAAATTGCCGGATTGCCAGGCGAGGAAGATTGCCCCGATCGCACCAAACAGGCCAATGCTCACAATCGCACGCTCGCTAGGCCGGCCAGTCCGCGGCAGTGTTGTACGGATCAGCTTGGTGAACGTGGGAATGGTCGCAAGAGTGATGGCCCGAAGCGCGGGATCACTGAGTGATTCCACGATAAAAAGACGGCCTTTACGCGGATCCGCGAACGCGAAGTCGACGATGGTCTCCGCCAGTGCACGGGCAAAAGCTGCAGGGTCGCCCTTCGCGGCAGTCTTGGCGATTGCGTCGGATACCTCCTTGGCGACCTGCACATAGAGATTGACAAGCAATTCGTCGCGACTCTCAAAGCTCTCGTAGAAGTAGCGGTCAGCCAAACCCGTCTCGCGACACAACGCTCGCATAGTCACGGCCGCAGTCCCCTGCTCACCAATGAGGTCGAGCGCGGCTGACATGAACGCCGCTCGGCGCAATCCACGGCGCTCATTCAACGTCCCCCCGCTCCGATGAGCGTCCTCGCGTTCATCCGCCTGCGCCATGACACCTCCACTGTGACGTGCATCACGAGGATCCCCAATTGACGACCCATCCCTACTGGGCGCATTGTAGACAGACGCCAGCTGCTGGCGGGTGCCTACAGCATATGCCTACTGCATATGCCTGCAGTATCAAGAAGGGGGCCAAGAGTGCCTGAAAGAGTGTTTGTCATCGGCGTCGGAATGACGAAGTTCGAGAAGCCTGGACGCCGCAAGAACGAAGACGGCAGCCAATGGGACTACCCCGATATGGCACGCGAGTCCGGTACCAAGGCACTCGCCGACGCCGGCATCGACTATCGCGAGGTCGAGCAGGGCTACGTCGGCTACGTCTACGGCGAATCGACGTCCGGTCAGCGCGCGCTCTACGAGCTCGGCATGACCGGCATCCCGGTGGTCAATGTGAACAACAATTGTTCGACCGGATCGACCGCGCTCTATCTCGCGGCGCAGGCAATTCGGGGCGGTCTCGCCCACTGCACGATGGCCCTCGGCTTCGAGAAGATGCAGCCGGGTTCGCTGGAGTCAAAGTGGGACGACCGCGAGCAGCCCATGGCCAGGCAACTCATGGCCTTAGCCGAGATCTCCGAGGTTCTCTTCCCGCCGGCGCCCTGGATGTTCGGCGCGGCAGGTCGCGAGCACATGCAGCAATACGGTTCCACCGCAGAGCATTTCGCCAAAATCGGGTACAAGAACCACAAGCACTCGGTCAACAATCCGTACGCGCAGTTCCAGGACGAGTACACCCTCGACGACATCCTGAACGCACGCACCGTGTACTCGCCGCTCACAAAGCTGCAGTGCTCCCCCACGTCCGACGGCTCCGGTGCCGCCATCCTGGCATCGGAGTCGTTTGTCGACCAGCACGGGCTCGCCGCGCAGGCGGTGGAGATCGTCGGTCAAGCCATGACGACCGACTACCAAACGTCCTTCGACGGCAGCTGCAAGAACCTCATCGGCTATGACATGAACGTCCAGGCCGCGCGCAAGGTCTACGACCAAGCCGGTCTCGGCCCGGAGGACTTCCAGGTCATCGAGCTGCACGACTGCTTCTCCGCCAATGAGCTGCTGCTCTACGAGGCACTGGGACTGTGCCCCGAAGGTGATGCCGGCAAGCTCATCGACGCCGGCGACACGACCTACGGCGGCAAATGGGTGGTCAACCCCTCGGGCGGACTCATCTCGAAAGGCCACCCACTCGGCGCCACTGGCCTGGCTCAGTGCAGCGAACTCACCTGGCAGCTCCGTGGACAGGCAGACAAGCGCCAAGTCAACGGAGTCACCGCTGCCCTGCAGCACAACATCGGACTCGGCGGCGCCGCCGTCGTCACCGCATATCAGCGCGCAGACCGCTGATTCACCCCACAAGAAAAGGAACAAGAAAAATGGGACACATCGAAGCTAGCAAGGACCTCGCGGCCAGCCCCGAAGCGATCTGGGCCGTGGTCGCGAACCCCCAGACCTGGGGCGACTGGTTCACCATCCACGAGAAGTGGATGGAAGAGCCGCCCGTCACGCTCACCGTGGGCGCCAAGCTTGTGGACAAGATCGTCATGCTCGGCATGGCCAACAAGCTCGAATGGACGGTGGCCGAAATCAACGCCCCGACCGCGCTCGTCGTGACCGGTACCGGGATGGCCGGGGTCAAGATCACCTCGACGTTCGCAATCGAGCCCAAGGGCGAGGGAACCAACTTCACTGTGTCTGTCGACTTCGACGGCGCGCTAATCAAGGGCGCACTCGGCAAGGCCGTCGAGAAAGACGGATTGCGTGAGCTCGAGAAGTCGGTCGAGGCCCTCAATGCACTCGCGGTCCAGACGGCCTGACTGTCACCATGTCTGACGAGTACGTATTCAACGACGATGCGGTCGGCACCTGGACCGAGCCAACGGCATTCGAGGTAGCCCGAGAGCGGGTCGCCGAGTATGCCGCGGCTACCAACGATCCGGTGCCGGCCCACCGGAGTGGCGACCTCGCATCGCCGGTGTTCGCGATCGTCCCGGTTTTCGAGGCGATGATGGAACCGGCCTTCGAAGTGCTGCCGATCCAGGCGATTCCGCGGATCGTTCACGGTGAGCAGGACTTCCACTTCCACCGGCCGATCACACCGGGACAGACGCTGTCTTCTCGAGCCCAGATGTTGGGTTACGACGGACTCGAGAACGGCACCGCGGCCGCCGCCCTCATCGAATGCCGGGACGAGGCAGGCAACCTGGTCAACGAGCAGTACGTGACGGTCTTCGTCCGCGGGATCAATGCCGGCCGCACCGTCGGTTCATTGGGCCCGACGCACAAGTTCGACGAATCATTGCGGTCTGTCGCACCGGTTGCCAAGGTGGCCCAACACATCGACGACGACCAAACGTTCCGGTACGCCGGGCCGTCCGGCGACCCCAACCCGATTCACGTCGATGCTGACGTCGCACGCGACGTCGGACTCCCCGGGATCATCAACCACGGCTTGTGCACGATGGCGTTCGCGTCGTGGGCGGTACTCACTGAGGTTGCCCATTCGGACGTCACCCGGCTCACCCGATTCGCGGTTCGCTTCGCCAAGCCCGTCCTGCCCGGTCAAGACATGGAAACCACGATCTGGCTCGTGGGCAGCGAAGGCGGCTTCACCACCTACCAATTCGAAACGACGGTCGGCGAAGACGTCGTCATCAAGGACGGTCTCGCGGTCATCGCGGACTAGAGGAGATCACCATGGGAGCACTTGAAGGACGGGTCGCCGTCATCACCGGGGCGGGCCGCGGAATCGGGCGCGAGCACGCGTTGCTGTTCTCCCGGGAGGGCGCCGCGGTCGTCGTC
Organism: Smaragdicoccus niigatensis DSM 44881 = NBRC 103563; assembly: GCF_000380645.1. Classification (GTDB taxonomy): domain Bacteria; phylum Actinomycetota; class Actinomycetes; order Mycobacteriales; family Mycobacteriaceae; genus Smaragdicoccus; species Smaragdicoccus niigatensis. The sequence continues at coordinate 642,658 of NZ_AQXZ01000017.1, read as the reverse complement.
AACGACCTCGGCGGAAGCAACGCGGGCGAGGGCACTGACACCGGTCCGGCCCAGGCCGTCGTCAACGAAATCGTCGCCGCAGGTGGTCGGGCGGTCGCCAACACCGCCAACATCGCCACCTGGGACGGCGCGAAAGGCCTCGTCGACCAGGCGATTTCGGAGTTCGGACACCTGGACATCGTGGTGAACAACGCCGGCATCCTCCGCGATGGATTCATCGCCGGTCTGGAGGAATCTCAGTGGGATTCGGTGGTGGCCGTTCACCTGAAGGGCCACTTCAACGTCCTCCGGCACGCCGCGGCGTACTGGAAGGACCAGGTCAAAGCGGGCAAGACACCACTCGCCTCGGTCATCAACACCGCGTCGGCGTCGGGTGTCACCGTGCCGAACGCCGGCCAGGCGAACTACGGGGCCGCGAAGGCGGGCATCGCTGCGTTGACCCTGGTCGCCGCAGACGAGCTCGAGCGCTACGGCGTGCGAGTCAATGCCATTGCGCCAATGGCTCGTACACGGCTCACCGTGGCAACCCCCGGCATGGGCGCAATCCTCGGCGCGGCCGTCGAGGAAGGTGAATTCGACGGTTTCAGTCCGGCGAACATCGCGCCGCTCGTGGCGTACCTGGCGACCGAGAAGTGCCCGCTGACCGGCAAGGTCTTCTCGGTCACGGGCGGGGCCATCTCCGAGCTCGGCGGCTGGCACGACGTGAAAACGATTGAAACCGACGGCATGTGGGAGATTGACGACATCGCGAATCGCCTGCCATGACGTACACGACGATCACCTACGAGGTCGCCGACCGCATCGCAACGATCAGTCTGAACCGGCCTGAGGCCCGGAATGGATACACCATTCCGATGTCCGACGAGCTGAACTCGGCTTTCGACCGCGCGGACGGTGATCCCGAAGTGCGGGTCGTCGTGTTGACCGGCACCGGCAGCAACTTCTGTGTCGGTGCCGATCTGGCGGGCGGCTTGGAAGGCGGCGAAAACTGGGGCGACGGCGAGGACTGGAACGAGCCCGCGGGTCGGTGTTCGATGCGCATCTTCGAGATGAACAAGCCGGTCATCACGGCTATCGAGGGCGCGGCTATCGGAGCGGGGTCCACGATCGTGCTCCCCGCGGACTATCGGCTGGCGGCCACGACCTCGCGCTTCGGGTTTGTCTTCGCGCAGCGCGGGATCTATCCCGAAGGTGCGTCGGTGTGGTTCCTGCCCAAGCTCGTCGGACTCGGCGCGGCGCTCGACTGGATGGTCAGCGGGCGAGTTTTCGGAGCCGACGAAGCCCTGAACAAGGGGCTCGTGCACAGCCTGCACGAGCCGGGCACTGTCCTCGACGCGGCCTACAATCTGGCCCGCGAACTCATCACGAAGTCAGCGCCGGTGTCGGTCGCGGTCATCCGGCAGATGCTGTACCGGCTGTCGTCGCTGGAATCGCCCTACGCCGTTCAGCGGATCGATTCGAAGCTGATCGCCGGCATGCTCGAGCAAGACGACACGATCGAGGGGATGTTGTCATTCCTTCAGAAGCGGGCGCCGGAGTTCACCGGCAAGGTCCCGGACGACATTCCAGCGTTCTTGCCGTGGCGCGGCGACACGCTTTGAACACAGCTGAATCGATCGTCGAGGTCGGCGCCCACCGAGTCAACGTTGTTGACGTGGGCGCCGGCCCGGCGATCGTTTTCGTGCACGGCTGGCAAATGTCATGGCACAGCTGGGCGTTCCAGATCCCGATCTTCGCGCAGACGCACCGCACAATTGCCTTGGACCTGCCCGGCTTCGGCAACTCGGGACCTCCTGTCCCGCCGGTGACAATCCCCCACTATGCCGAGCTCGTCCTGCAGGTTTGTGATCGGCTCGGTATCGAAAGTGCGGTCTTCGTCGGCAATTCCATGGGCGGGCTCATCGCGACCGAAATCGCACTCATCGCACCGCAGCGGGTCCGTGGGCTGGGGCTGGTGACGGCGATCGGAATGAGTCGCCGCATAGTGTTTCCCACGATGCTGATTCGGCATCCGATCGGCGCAGCCGTCAGCCGAGCGCTCTTCGATCCCACGCTGCACCCCTGCTGGACGAGGGTTCAACGGCTCGGAGTGAAGGCGCTTTCTCAATTGTCGATGCGCATGGTGTTCGCCGACCCGAGTCGAGTCCCCGATCAGCTCCTGACACAGATTCAGCAAGGACTCGGTGCACCAGGCGCTTACGTCGGGGTACAGGCATGCGTGCGCCACGAGAACCGACAGCTGATGAAACGTATTTCGTGTCCCACGTTGGTGGTGTGGGGTGCCGACGACCGACTGCAGCCGGTCCGCAACGCGCATCGCTATGCGCGGTCATTGCCGAACTCTCAACTGGTCGTCTATCCCGACACCGGGCATTGCCCGCAGATCGAGCGACCACACCGGTTCAACGTCGATCTCGCGGACTTTGTGACAACCCTTCAGAGCACATTGTGAATGCGTGCGTCGTACTTAGCCCGTGCCGCGGAATCGCTATGCCGCATGACCGTGTCGAGGCCCATGATCCGGGCGGCGAGCCATTGTAGCCGTTCAGGTGCGGGATGCAACGCGAGCGCAAACGTTCCAGCCAACCGCGGGACTACGCGCAGTCCGCTGTCGCCACTGGTGACAGCTCCTACGATCGCCTGCGAGATGTTTTCGGGCTCGACGAAGCCGAAATGCCTGACGAACCAACTCGGCGCGAGGCCGGCAATGAGCTCGGTATTCACGAACCCCGGCGCGATCGTCGTCACCGTGATGCCCTGCGGCTCCAGTTCTTGCGCCAAGGCCTGCCCGAGCCCCACAACCGCAAACTTCGTCGCGGAATAGACCGCCGCCCCCGGACATGCCGTAAGCCCAGCGATCGACGCAACGTTGACGATGTGGCCATTACGCTGCTCGGCGAAACGCTGCCCAGCAAGCCGCGACCCGATGATCACACCGCGCAGGTTGATATCCACGACAGCGTCCGATTCCGTCGGCGCTTGGGACACGAAGTCCCCGGTGGGCATGATGCCTGCGTTGTTGATCAACACGTCCAGTCCGCCGAAATGCGATTCTGCGGCTGCCAGGAATGCGGCGAAGGACGCGGAGTCGGTGACGTCGAGGCGTACGCCGTGGGCCGCGTCGCCGATCGATTTCGCCAGCGCCACTGCACCGACAGCGTCGATATCTCCGATGCATACCGAAGCGCCGCGCTCGACGAATGCCCGTGCAGTTGCGGCCCCGATTCCTCGGGCACCGCCGGTGATCGCGACGACGCGGCCAGTGAGATCCTTTTTGCTCATGTCATCAGTCCAGGAAGATGTCGGTCGCCAGGTCCGCATCACTGCCGGCCTCGCTGTTTCGATAGCCCGAGAGATCGGTGATCCCGTGCGCGGCGAGGATTTCGTCGTCGATGAAGAAATTGCCGGTTGTCGAATCGGCAGGCGAGGTGAGGATCGCGTAGGCGGCATCGGCCATGATCGTGGGCTTGCGTGACGAGTTCAGCATGAAATCGCCACCGACCATCGCAATCGCAGCGGTCGCGATCGTTGTTCGTGGCCAGAGTGAATTGACGCCGATTCGCACAGCCTTGAGTTCGTAGGACAGACCAAGCGTCGTCAGGCTCATCCCGTACTTCGCGATCGTGTAGGCGAGATGGTTGCCAGCCCATTTCGGATCGAGGTTCAGGGGCGGAGAGAGCGTGAGAATGTGCGGGTTGCCGCCAGCGTCGGCCGACTTTCGCAGGTATGGGATCGCCGTTTTCGACAACAGGAAGCTGCCCCGGCAGTTGATGTCCTGCATCAGGTCGTAACGCTTCATCGACTGGTGTTCGGCCGGAGTCAGATCGATCGCGCTCGCGTTGTTGAGCACGATGTCGATTCCGCCGAATCGTTCCACCGTCGCCGCGACCGCCGCAGCGACAGAGTCGTCGTCGCGGACGTCACCCACGAACGCAAGCGCCTGACCGCCCGCAGCCTCGATTTCTGCCGCGGAGGTGTGCACGGTTCCCGGCAGAGTGGGATGCGGCTGATCTGTCTTCGCGATCATGGCGACATTGGCGCCGTCGGCGGCGGCTCGGAGCGCAATCGCGAGTCCGATTCCGCGGCTTCCACCGGACATGATGATCGTTTTGCCGGCGAGCGTGGGGGTCATGAGACGAGTCCTGTCGAGGGTTAGCGGCCGGGCAGCACGCGCAGCAGCCGGATGATGGGAGTTCGGACGTGGCGAGCGAGGTCTGCCGGCAAACCAAGTGGGCTGTCTATTTCGGTGTATGCCGTGCCCACCGTTTGGCTCTCGCAGTACTTGAGCAGCCCTTCGGGACCGTGCCTCCGGCCAAGACCAGAGACACCCATGCCGCCCATCGGCGCCGCCAGGCTCCCGAACGCGACACTGTAACCGTCATCGACGTTGACCGTGCCGGCTCTGAGCCGGGCCGCGATATCCTCGCCCGCACGGGCGGAACCCGCGAAAACACTTGCGTTCAAGCCATATTCGGTCGCATTCGCCCGACGGATCGCCTCGTCCACGTCGGCCACCGGATACACCGATACCACCGGGCCGAAGGTCTCGCCCGCGAAGCACGCCATCTCCTCGGTGACACCGGTGAGGATCGTCGGTTCAAAGAATGACGGGCCCAGGTCGGGTCGTGCCCGACCACCAGTCACCACGGTCGCGCCCTTCGCCCGAGCGTCGGCAACGTGCGCGTCCACAGTCTCCAGGTGTTGCGTTGAGATGAGACTTCCCATGGTCGCGCTGAAGTCGTAATCCGGCGCGACCCGAATTGCCTGGGTCTGTTCGACGAACCGGTCCAGGAACGCAGACGAGACGCTTTCCTCGACGTAGATCCGCTCGATCGACAGGCATAGCTGTCCGGCATTGTCGAAGCATGCGTGCGCAGCGACCCGCGCGGCCCGGTCCAGGTTCGCACCCGCGGTCACGATCATGGGGTTCTTTCCGCCCAGTTCGGCGGAGAATCCGATGAGCCGCCGCCCGCACTGCTCGGCGAGGTGGCGACCGGTCGCGGTCGACCCAGTGAACATCAGAAAGTCACAGCTCTCGACGATCGCCGAGCCCACGACCGACCCGGGACCGGGGACCACCGCGAGCAGATCCCGCGGCAGGCCCGCCTCGAAGAGGAGCTCCGCGCAGGCGAGCACCGAGAACGGGGTATTCGAATCGGGCTTGATGATCACCGCATTGCCCGCGACCAGGGCCGGTAGCGCATCGCCGATCGTCAGCGAGATCGGATAATTCCACGGCCCGATGACGCCGACGATGCCCTTGGGCTGATAGCGGACGACCGTCTTCGTCAACACCGGCAGCAACGGATCAACGCCTCGTGGAGCCAACAGTTTTGGTGCTTGAACAGCGTAGTACCGGGCGTTCGACGCAACATCGATGACCTCGGTCTGCGCGATCCCGCGGGCCTTGCCGGTCTCGGCTTGCAACACATCCATGACGTGATCGGCCCGCTTCAGCACCAATGTGCTGAAGCGGTCGAGGACGGCGGCGCGATCGGCCACCGGCCGCGACGCCCATTGCGCCTGTGCCGCGCGGGCTTTGGCGACAGCGGTCACAACGTCATCCGCGGTGCCCACGGGGACACGGCCGAGTTCATCGCCGGTGAATACCTCGGTCACGGATTGCGCGTCGCGCACGGAGCGGTCCGATATCGCGACCAGTCCGACCAGTCGCTCGAAAGTTTCTGTGGGAATATGCATGTCAGGCTCTTAACAGACCCTTGGCGACGTGCGTGATCTGCACTTCGTTCGCGCCGGCGTAAATCATGAGCGACTTGGCGTCTCGCGCCAACTGCTCGACGCGGTACTCCCGCATGTAGCCGTTACCGCCAAATAGCTGGACCGCGTCCATCGCCACGTCGGTTGCCGCTTCGGAGGCGTACCACTTCATCGCGGACGCTTCAGCCAGCGACGGCGTCTTGCCGTCCTTCTGCATGGCAAGCACCTTGAAAAGCATGTTCTGCACGTTGACGCGGGCGACTTCCATCTTCGCGAGCTTGAGCTGGATCAGCTGGAAGTCAGAGATCGGCTTGCCCCACAGTTCGCGCTTCTTCGCGTAGTCCAGCGAGACGCGCAAGCACTCCTCGATGACGCCGAGGCTGAGTACGGCAAGCCCGACGCGTTCCTGCACAAACCCAGATTTCGCGCTCTCACGCCCATCGCCCTGGCCATGGTTCTCGGTCTCGCCGAGAAGCCGGTCCGGAGTGAGACGGACGTTGTCGAAGAACAGTTCACCGGTCGGCGACGAGTTGATGCCCATCTTCTTGAACCGCTTGCCCTGCGTGAGGCCTTGCATACCGCTGTCGAGGACGAAAGTCAGCACCTTGCGACGCCGCTTGTCCGCGCCGTCGCCCTCATCGAGCTTGGCGTACACGACGATGACGTCCGCATCAGGGCCGTTCGTGATGAACGTCTTCTGTCCGTTGAGGATGTAGTCCGCGCCGTCGCGGCGAACGGAGGTCTTCATTCCGCCGAACGCGTCCGATCCCGAGTCCGGCTCGGTCAATGCCCATGCGGCGATCTTCTCGAGCGTGACCAGCTCAGGCAGCCAGCGCTTCTTCTGAGCCAGCGTGCCTCGCGCCATGATCGTCGAGGCGCCAAGCCCGATGCTGACACCCATGATGGAGCACAGTCCCATGCTGACTTTCGTCAGTTCCTTGGTCATGATCAGCATCATGGCTTGCTGTGCGGCCATGGCGTCTCCACCGCCTGATGACTTCGTCCGCTCCGCCTGCTTTCCCGCCTCGCGGTCGGCTTGCTTCGCAAGCATCTTCTCGACGGATTCACGCGCCATTGCGTCGATACCAAACGTGGCAAAGAGCTTGCGCAGCAATGGGTATGGCGACATCGTGCCGTCTTCAAGCGCATCGATGTGCGGCCGGATCTCAGCATCGACGAAGTCGCGAACTGCCGCCTCGACGAACTGCTCGGTTTCATTCCACTCGTACATGGGACCTGCCTTGGAAGGGAAGTAGTGACTTCAGTTCAGTCGGCGATGAGGATCGCCCGGAGGGGACAACTGTCGATCGCGAGGTAGACCTCATCGACCAGTTCCGACGGAACGTCATCGACGAGCACCTCGGCATTACCGTCTGCGCGCAACCCAAAAACGCTGGGAACGAGCGCAACACACATCGCGTGGGCGTCACAAAGGCGCTGATCAACCGTGATTTTCACGACTCGAGCCGCTCCAGGCGGACGGGCATGCCGTCGATGGGAGTTGGTCCCGTCGCCCAGCCGAGTTCCGGTTCGTAGCCGTCGGCAATACTCACTCGGAAGTCCAGGAGCAACTGGTGGACGATCGACTTGACTTGCAATCCGCCGAAGTACTGGCCGATGCACTTGTGAGCGCCGCCACCGAACGGAGCCCAGGCAAAGCGATGCGCGTCATCCTCGTGGCGCTCTTCGGTAAACCGTTCGGGGTCGAACTCGTCCGGGTCGATCCACGGTGCCATTCGCATCCCGGCGTACGGACTGGCGATCACAATCGTCCCCTTGGGAATGAACCGGCCACCGATCTCGGTGTCGCGGACCGCTTGCCGAGCGTGCTGTCCAACCGGCGCGTAGAGGCGCAGGGTCTCCTTGAACACCAGCTCCAGGCTCGGCAGCTGGCTGAGATCGTCGAAGTCCAACGTTTGTTTGCCAAGAGCCTGAGACTCCGCCCGCAGACGGTCTTGCCACTCGGGGTACTTCGCAAGGTGGTAGAGAACCATGGTCGTGGTGACGGTCGTCGTGTCATGTGCGGCCATCATCAGGAAGATCATGTGGTCGACGACGTCGTCGTCCGTGAAGGTGTGGCCCTCGTCGCTCTGGATGTGACACAGCGCGCTGAACAGGTCGGTTCCAGTTCCCGCCCGCTTTGCCGGCATGTCGCGGCGGAAGTACTTCTCAAGCAGTCGCCTGCCCGCCAGTCCACGCGCCCAGATGCCGCCAGGGACATCAGCGCGGATCATCGCCTGCCCGCCGTGGACCGCATCCTCGAACGCGTCTTTCAGACGGGTGGCCTCGGGCCCGAGTTCCGTGCCCATGAATACTTCGGCAGCGATGTCAAGCAAGACCGTCTTGACCTCAGGAAACACGTTAAAGGAGGCGTTTGGTTGCCAGTTGCGTACCGCTTGTTCGATGCGCGGATTCGCCAGTGCGAGGTACCCCTCGAGGCGTGGCCGGGTGAAGGCCTTCTGCATGATCCGGCGATGGTAGATGTGATCGTCGAAATCACGCAGCAGCAGGCCATCTTTGAAGAACGGGCCGATCAGGAATCCGTAACCGCCTTTGGCCGAGAAATCATGGTTGCGATCCAGCAGCAACTGCTCCGTGAGCTCGGGACTGCCAAAGCCAACGACCTTGCGTCCCAAGACGCCGAACCACGCGATATCACCCTCTCGTTGGAACAACTCGCGGGAGAAGCCGAGAGGGTCAACGAGAGCATTCAGGCTGTACCCGATCAGCGGCGGTCCGTACGACCCCATCACGGGGATGAGGTCACTGCCAGGAGGCGGCGTTGCCAGAGGCGTGGAGCGTTGTGGGTAAAGCTTCGAGAGTGAAGCGCCGGCAGTTTGAAGCCGCCGGGAAAGTGTCGTGAGCAAAATGCCCCCTTCGCGTCATTGCGATGGATCGTCGTTACAAATCGAACTCGATCCGGTTCGTAGGACAGTACGCCCTCCGAATGTCCTACGCTAGGCCTGGCGCCGATATGATTCACTGTGTGATGACCGCAACAGACCCCAGCGAATCCGATGGCGATCGGTGGCGAATTCGGGATCAGGCCACAGATCTGACTCGCGAACGAATCGTCGATGCCGCGATCAGCGAATTCGCCGCGCGCGGAGTCCGTCAGACGTCGATGGAACATGTGGCGCTCGCCGCCGGCCTGGCGCGATCCGGGGTGTACCGGTACTTCCCTTCGAGACCCGAGCTGATCCAAGCGGCACTGATGCAGCAGCTGTCTCGGTTCCTCGTCGAATTCGACCGCGCCACGCAGCATTTGCCCGACGTCGCAGATATCGCGGTCGAGGGATTCGCTTTCGTGGTCAGCTTCGGTAGGCGCAATCCTTTGCTCGCGGGCGTGCTGACCGGCGATTCCGACGAGCTGATGCCCTATCTCGCAGCGCATGAAGCGTCCATGATCGACATCGGCCGGCAATTCGTGACAGCTCGACTCGACCGCGTTGTGGCCGATCATGTCCCCGCAGAACTGAAGCAACAACTTGCCGAGACTGCTGCACGACTGACGCATTCGTTTCTGGTGAACCAGCAAAGCGTTGTCGATCTCGATGACCCGCGCGCGGTTCGCGAATACGCACGGGCCTTCCTAGCCCCGTTGGCGGCTGGACTGACGGGACACGACAGGTAGTGCCGACTAACGCCGCTGGTTGAGCCGCTTGCCGAGCAACTGAGCCGCGATCGTGTTCTTGAGCACCTGGATCGTGCCGCCAGCGATCGAGGAGACAATGACGTCGCGGAAGCAACGCTCCGGCGGGAAGCCCGTCACCAGCCCATTTCCGCCGAGCACTTGCATCGCCTTCCAACACACATCGCGAGCCATGTCCGCCGCATGGAGCTTGGCGACCGAGACGTCGAGGGCGTTAGGAAACTTGCCGTTTGCGGCGGTCAAGGCCGCCTTGTAGGTGAGGTAGCGGACAGACTCGATCTGTGTCCACATCTCCGCAATGAGGTGATAGACGGCTTGGAATTCGTTGATCGGCTGACCAAATTGCTCGCGCTCATGGGAGTAGGCGACCGCTTCATCGAACGCTCCTTGGGCCAGGCCCAGGCACATCGATGCGATGTAGAGGCGTTCCATGTTGAACGCTTGCATCAGCGTGGGGAAGGACCCCTCCCCGAGTAGCAGGTTCGACGCAGGAATGCGGCAGTCCTTGAAGTACAACTCTCCGTGCGACGAGCCACGTGAGCCCATGTATTCCGGCCCCTCGCCGAGGGTGAATCCTGGAGTGCCCTTTTCGATGACCACCGCGCCGATGCCCTTCATACCCGGCGTGCCATTGAGTCGCACGAAGGTGACGTATACGTCGTAGTCCGGTGCACCCGTGATGAACCGCTTCTCGCCATTGATGACGAGCTCATCGCCGTCGAGGTAGGCCGAAGTTTCGATGTCGGTGACGGCCGAGCCGTGCTTAGGCTCGGACAGTGCGATCGCGGCAGTCTTCTCCCCCGACGCGATCATCGGCAGGTAGCGCTCGTGCGCCGCCTTGTTGTCGGAGATCATGATGACCGACGGTCCGGTGCACGTCGTAGCAAACAGGATGTCTCCGGCCATCCACGATTTCATCGCGCGACAGGCTTCCTCGACCGCAAGCGAGAACTCGATTGCGGTCAGTCCCCGCCCACCGTATTGGGTGGGGATCGTGAGTCCGGCGAGTCCCAACTCGACGGAATGCTGGACCATCTCGGCGATCGGCGCCGAATCGGCACGGTCGATCTCGGCCGCCCTTGGCGCCCACTTTTCACCGAATAGTCGTGCCCTCGCACGAATGTCCTGTTGGACAGGGGTCAGGTCGAACGCTGAAGAATCCACGGTGGTCCACTCCTCGATGAAGATGCGCAAAGTTTAATCGATATTAAATTAAAAATTGAACAGGTGACGCTCTCGTCAGGACGCCGAAAATCCGATCAGAGCCTGCGCAACTCGCGCTTGAGCACCTTTCCCGTCGGGTTGCGGGGCAATTTGTCGATGAACAGCACGTCGCGCGGGACCTTGTACCGAGCGAGGTTCGACTTGACGTGGTCCTTGACGTCCGCAGCCGTGACCGCATGACCGTTCCGGACAACCACGACAACCCGGAGGCGCTGGCCGTACTGCTCGTCGTCAACGCCGAACGCGCTGACTTCTTCGATCGACGGAAGCGCAGCGAGCAACTCTTCGACCTCCCCGGGGAAGACGTTCTCACCACCGGACACGATCATGTCGTCATCGCGCCCGTCGATGAAAAGTCTTCCGGCCGAGTCGAAGTGACCGACATCGCCAGAGGCCATCAACCCATTGATTCGGTCCTTGTCACCGCCCCCGGTGTAGCCCTCGAACTGGAGGGAGTTGCCGACGAAGATGCGTCCGATGGCGCCGGGTGGAACCTCCTTGCCGCTGTCGTCGTAGATCTTCACCACAGCGCTGCGAACAACACCCCCAACACAGGAAGGCTCGGCGGCCAGGTCGGCCGGGGTAGCAATCGTCGCGTACCCGACCTCGGTCGAGCCGTACATGTTGTACACGACGGGGCCTAGCGCATCGGTCGCCCGCTTGCACAGGTCGGCACCCAAGTGTGAACCGGCCGCCCACACGATCCGCAGCCTGCTCAGGTCGCGTCCAGCGCGCGCGTCAGGACCGAGATCGACGATGCGCCCGAGCATGACCGGTACCAGGACCATGGCGGTGGCGCCGTGCTCGGAAAGACTGTCGAGTGTCTGCTGCGGGTCGAAGCGACGGCGAATCACCAACGTGGAGCCGAGAATTGCAGCCAGCATGACGTGCGCGAAACCGAGGGTATGAAACAACGGCGCCGGGCACTCGGTGACTTCCTCGGTGCGAAACGGAACCTTGCTCAACACGGCGCCAAACGGCGCGAGAGACTTTGGCTCGCTCCGCGGTGCACCCTTCGGAGTACCTGACGTGCCGCTGGTGAGAAGGATGAGTTTCGGCTCCATTGTGGCCGGTGGCGGCGCTGCAGACGATCCGCTCGCGATCAGTGCCGCAAGCGAGTCCTCGCACGGCGTATCGGTCCAGGCCCGGAATCGGCCGCGACGAGTTTCGACACCGACGAGGATGTCGGAGTATTCGTCATCGAATACCAGCAGGTCCGCACCCTCGCGCGCTGCCACTTCACGCAGCTGCGGCCCGGCAAAGTCGGTGTTCAGCAGCACGATCCGCGCTCCGCACTTGGCCGCGGCGAAGACGGCATAGTGAAAACCGCGGTGGTTGCGGGCCAGGACTGCAACTCCCTCACCCGGCTGGAACCCATTGCTGCGCCACGCATTTGCGATCGCGTTTGTGCGGTCGTCGAGCTCGCGGAACGTCACCGTCCCGAGCTCGTCGATGATCGCCGCCCGGTCGCCGTAGCGTATTGCGCCAATCGTGGGTATCGCGCCGATGACACCGCTGCGACGAACGGCCGCGATCATTCTCACGAGTTTGTCCGGCCGTTGCGGTGTAAGCAGGCCGGCCTCGGCGGCCAACTTGGCGTACGTCGCTTCGTCGACGACACGGTTGACTGTGCGTGCGGCGCGGGACAGTAGAGCCTTCGTCATGAGTTGCTCGCTGACTCAGGAGTCCGAGTCCACACGTCCTCGAAGGCCGCCGCCTTGGTCGGCGGCGGAGTCGGCACGTTTGGCGGAGTTCGCGAAAATCGTGGCGCGGGCGCGTGCTGAGGGATGTTGTCGATCGCGACAACAGACTCGCGAGCCACCAGGTGTTCGTCCACGATGGCTTCGGCGAACGTGAGGACGGGCGTCACACAGGCGTCGGTCCCCCGAAAGACTTCCGTCCACTCGTCGCGTGTTCTGGCGGCGAATGCCTCGGTAAACAGCTTGGCGAGGTGCGGCTGACCCGCCGGATCGTATTGGGCAGGCAGTCCGTCCGGATTGATGCCCAACCCGCTGAGCAACTGAGCGTAGAACTGCGGTTCGATCGCGCCGACGGCCATGTACTTTCCGTCGGACGTCTCGTATGTGTCGTAAAACGCCATTCCACCGTCAAGCAGATTGACCCCACGTTCGTCGGACCAGAATCCCGTTCCACGCATGCCCCAGATCAGATGGGACAGCGCGACCGTGCCGTCGACCATCGCCGCGTCGACAACCTGTCCCTGGCCGGAATTCTGCCGCTCGAATAGCGCGGACATAATGCCGAAAACCAGGAACATCGAGCCGCCGCCGAAGTCGCCTACGAGGTTCAACGGAGCTACCGGTCGCTCCCCCTTTCGACCCATGGCGTGCAGGGTCCCGGTCATCGAAATGTAGTTGATGTCGTGGCCGGCACGGTCCGCCATCGGCCCATATTGACCCCACCCGGTCATCCGGCCGTAGACGAGTCGCGGATTGCGGGCCAGACATTCGTCCGGGCCCAGGCCCATCCGCTCCGCGACACCGGGCCGATAGCCCTCGATGACAACGTCGGCCTTGTCGATCAGGTCGCGCACTCTCTCAAGATCAGCCGAGTCCTTGAGGTTGGCCTCAACGATCGTGCGTCCGCGCGACTGCGGGCGGTCGGGCGAACCCACCAGCTGGCCGGGTCGCTGCACGCGCACGACATCGGCACCGAGATCTGCCAGCAAAAGAGCCGCATGCGGACCCGGGCCGATCCCGGCCAACTCCAGGACCCGCAGTCCGGTCAGCGGACCGGCACTTATGGTTGCCTTCATTTCAATTCCTTTCTCATGGGTTGAATGGCGAGGGTGAGAATCCAGGTGGCCGCGAATAGCGCAGCGATGAGGACTCCCGACTCGCCGAAATCGATGTGCGTCGTCCAGCCGAGCGGCCCGACGACCGAGACGATTTCCTGAACACCGATCACGAGCGCAACTGCCACTGACAGTCCAGTGACGGCCACGTTGTAAGTGAGCTTTCGACCCGGCCTCGCGAACGCCGAGCCGTAGACGCGGGCCATCAACGAACTGTCCAAGACGTCGAAAAGCACCATCCCGGCCGAGAACAAGATCGGCAAGACCAGGATCGAATACCACGGCAATCCTTTGCCGGCCGCAGTGCCGGCGGTGGCCAACAAGCCGATTTCCGTCACAGTGTCGAAACCCAGGCCGAACAGGAATCCGACGGGATACATGTGCCACGGCTTCCGGACGACATTCATGAGCGGACGAAGGACACGGTTCAAGAACCCTCTCGAATCCAGCTCGCGATCGAGAAGTTCAGCGTCCGATCGCGCTCGAAGGATGCGGACGAGCGAAGCGAGGTTGAGTAGTCCGATGACCACCAGAAAGACCCCGGAGACGGTTGGCCCCAACATGCCCGCGGCGCGCTGCAACGGCGAATCCGGGTCGATGACGTCAGTCGCCCCAACCCCGATCGCAGTCAGCGCCACAAGAATGACCACAACCGTCGAATGCCCGAGCGCGAACCACATTCCGACCGATACGGGCTTGACGGTCGGGCGCACGAGGCGTCGCGTGGCGTTGTCGATCGCGGCGATGTGGTCGGCGTCGAACGCGTGCCGCAGGCCAAGCGTGTACGCGGTCAGCCCGAGCCCGATCCCGAGCGCGCCCGGCCTTTCCAACACGAGCAGTCCGCCGAGGCCGACCAGATGCAGAAGTACAACGGTCAGCCACATGCGGCTCACCTCATGCCCCACGAGCCGCAATTTCGTCGTGTGCATGCGCCAGAGCCGATGTCCAGACGGCCTTCACCGTCCGACCGGTCTCCTGGGCAACCCGGACACAGTCGCGGTGCTCCGGCTTCAGGTTGACGATTTCGTCGCCGAGCAGGCCGAGCTTGATGCTCACCGGGTGGCCGTCGACGTGCACGGTGATGAACTCGCGTTGTAGCGCCCATCGATGTTCCGAGCGTCGAGCACGAACCCCAAGAGCGGTCGTATGACGCAGGATGACATCAGCGACAGGTCGTTCCTTGGCCTCCGGGACCAGCGCACACAGGGTGATTCCCGGCCGGCCGCGCTTCATGACGATCGGCGTCGTCCACGCGTCGGCAGCGCCGGCCGCGAGGCATGCGTCGATGATGTCGGGGACGAATTCCGGGACGAGGTCATCGAGGTTTGTTTCCAGCACGATCGGTCCGCTCGATCGGTCGAGCCCGGCCGTGCGTTGCCCGATCAGCGCCCGGACGATGTTCGGAACGTCCTTCGAATCCCGCTGCCCGGCACCACAACCAACCGATGCCAAGGTCATGACGGGAATGCCGCCGAAGCTCGAGGCCAGTGCCGCAACGAGGGCGGCGCCAGTCGGGGTCACCGTTTCGCCGGGAACGACAGCTCCGGACACCGGTACGCCTCGCAGCAGCGCCAAAGTGGCTGGCGCGGGAAGCGGTAACAGTCCATGCGCGCCCTTGGTGACACCTCGCCCGAGCGGCAACGGCGAGCACACGACTTCGTCGATGTCGAGATCCTCGAGAGCCAAAGCGACGCCACAGATGTCGGCGATCGCATCGTGCGCACCGACCTCATGAAATTCCACCTCGTCGGGCGATACGCCGTGTACATGCCCTTCGGCGATGGCGAGCAGTTCGAAAGCTTTGTGGGCCCGGACACGTGCACGTTCGGGCAACTCAGCGGAATCGATGATCGCTCGCACGTCGCGCCAGGTCCGATGTGAATGGTCGTGACCCGTCACCGCGACGTCGAGCAGGAGCGCGCCCGCGCCTTGCCGCTCGACCCGCTTGACCTGCAGCTCGACGCCCACAGCGGGCAGTTGTGCCTGGATTGACGTCAACGAAGCGCCGGCATCGATGAGCGACGCCATCAGCATGTCGCCGGCGATGCCGCCGACGCAGTCGATGTACAGCACGTTTCCGCTCATAGCGTCACTCCTTGTCGTGGCATCTTGACGAAATAATACGATTACTATTATTTTTAGTCCAGAAGGAGGTCCCGATGACGACGAATGGCCAGCCCGAAGCCAAGCAGGATCGCTCACGTGCCAACCGCGAGTTGCTCGTGGACGCATTCCTCGAACTGCTGCGCGAGAAGCACTACTCCGACATCAGCATCGCCGAGGTCGCTCGCCGCGCCGGACTCACCACCGGTGCGGTCTACGCCCGATTCGGCGATAAGAGCGGTGTCGCGGTTGCGGCGCATGACCGGTTCGCCGAGGAATCAGTTCGAACGATGACCGCGTGGGCCGGCCAATCCCGATGGGAGACCGCCACACCCGCGGCGATCATCGACAGCTGGACGCGTGGCGCCATCAACTTCGCGCGCACGTATCAGCCGATGCTGGTTCTCATGTTCGCCGACCCGGCGGTCGGTCAGCGGTATGAGTCGCTCATCGCGGAACCTCCGGAACTCCTGTCCCGACTGCTCAGCCGCGTAATGCCAGAACGCGAAGGATTCCACGACGACGTCGTGTGGGCCGGACGAGCAGCTCTTGTCGTCATCGACCGCTTCGGCCCGGATTCCGCGGACCTTGCCGAGCGGATTCACACGATGCTGCACAAACTAATCGGAGTGTCCTGATGTTCATCACTTCCGCGATCGTCGCAATCGACGACGAGAAATGCGTTGGCTGCCGTCGTTGCACCGCCGTATGCCCATCAGAAGCGCTCAGCATGGACGGCCACCTTGCGGTGCTGACCGACTCGAAGTGCGTCGGCTGCTTCAAATGCGTCGAAGCCTGCTACCCCTACAGCGCGATATCGATCAAGCGCGATCCGCAGCCGCGTGAGCTTAAGGTGCCCGAAGCCGACTACCCGCAGCCGGAAGTCGACGAC
This sequence comes from Smaragdicoccus niigatensis DSM 44881 = NBRC 103563, assembly GCF_000380645.1. Classification (GTDB taxonomy): domain Bacteria; phylum Actinomycetota; class Actinomycetes; order Mycobacteriales; family Mycobacteriaceae; genus Smaragdicoccus; species Smaragdicoccus niigatensis. The sequence continues at coordinate 626,254 of NZ_AQXZ01000017.1, read as the reverse complement.
CTCTGCGCGAAGGCGAGATTCGCGCCCGACGCGATCGTGTGCGTGTGCACGCAGACGACGGCAGCGGAGATGGCCGCGGCCATCGTCAACGGAGTTCACACCCCGGAAGAGTTGACGCTCGCCACCGGTGCACGCACCAAGTGCGGTATGTGGTGCCTCACTCCGACGATGCGATTGCTCGACGCGCATGGAGTCACGATCGACCGACCCGCCGCCGACCGTCGCATTTATCCAGAGGGCTCGGGCACCGAAACCGCGATCTGGACCATTCCGGAACACGTGGCCGCCAAGTACCCCGAATACCGCATCGCCGAGAACATCGCCGCCATCGAAAACGGCACCAGTCCCCAGGCGCAGTTGTTCCCAGATATTCAACCCGGCAGGAGTGACTCATGATCCGGCCAGCGGTGACGCCTCCCCCACTCGACTTCTCCTACTTCGCCTACGGACGCACGCCGCCCGCCACCCGTGCTGCCGAGTTACCCGGCATGTGTTCGGTCGCGGTGCAGGACCTCTTCGACGACCTGCCCGATCCCATTTACAACAGCGGCGGTGACCCCGCGCCCGTCCGTAACGCCGCGCATGAGTCGCTCGCCGGCGTCGACATGGCGATGATCGGACCCGACGACTCGGTGAACATTCTGTGCTCCGAACACGGCTTCGCGTTGATGGGCGGCCACGCGTACGCCGAGTTGCTCAAGACGATCCGGGACGAGGTGGTCCAGCGGACCGGCACCGCGAACATCAAGCTCGCGCTGTCCTCCGCGTCGAGCAAGTTCGAGCGGTTCGAAATCCTTCCAAAATATGGACTCGACACGTACTTCGAGGGCAAGGTCATCAGCTTCGGCCCATATGACACCGGTATCGAGATCGAGACCGAAATTGGTGTGCTGTACGGGATTCGGGCCGCGTACAACGCCCGGTGGCTCATCCACGTGCACTACGACGACCCGCGCGAGGTCCACTATCACCACGTCAACGGCCGACTCCTGAAGTCGTTCACGATGAGCTACGCCCGCATGGAAACGCGTTCGATCTTCCACACGAACTTCCCCACGCGCAGTGCCAACATCGTGCCCCGCGCGATCTACGAATCCATGTATATCCAGGAGCGATTCGCCTTTGCGGTCGCGCTCAAAACCGCGCCCACCGGCGTGATGGGCGTCGACGCCGACAACGATCTCATCGCGCTAGATCACCGCGTGTGCGGGCACATCTTGCGGCGATTCGGAAAGATGCTCGAACTCTTCAACACGGTCGACTCGTGTTTCGTCGTCGCCGACGACACCCGATGGCTGCCCTATCAGCACGCCGGCGGAATGACCGCATGCGCGTTGTACGCGGCCGGAACCGACCATCTGGACCTCGATTTGCCGACCGATGGACAGGTCCATCACGTCAGCAAGACGTCGCTGGGCGGACCAGTCAAGGCGGTCGTGCTGAATTACGCGTGGAAGCTGTTCTTCGCGCACAATCTGACGATCGCCGCTGGCGCCGTCGTCGGCAAGGACGCGCAACGAATCCACGCCAATCGTGAAGTCATCGTCGCGACAGACCTCGCCGAGGCAGTGCGTATCGCCGCTGAACGGACCGGCACCGAACGGGGCATCGTCTTCGACGGCTCGTACGGCGCGATCAACATGACCCGGGCGATGGCCGAGTATCTCCTCGCGCAAGCGCCCGAAGTGTCCCGCCGCGTAGACGAAGAACTCATGCCGAAGTGGTTGCGCCAGCGCAACCTGTCCCCTGTGGCCTGACCATGGCGCATACATTTCGCGCGGCAATGACGCCGCCGTACGACTTCGGTCCGGGTTCGGTGGAGCGCACGGTCGAGTTCATCCAGTGGGCCGAATCGATTGGCTACCAAGATGTTTGGCTTCCCGATGCCGGACGGATCGACGCGCTGACACTCGCCGCAATCGCTCTCGCGCGTACTGAGCGGATGCGGGTTGGCATTGCGGTCGTGCCGGCATTTACCCGTACTCCCGCAGTGCTCGCGGCGACCGTTGCCACCCTTGCGGACATCGCACCCGGCCGGTTCGCGCTCGGGTTGGGATCGTCGTCCGAAGCGATGATCGAGGGCTGGCATGGGTTATCGCTCGACCGGCCATTGACCCGGATGCGAGAAACCCTCACGGTGTTGCAGCAGATGCTCGATGGAAAGAAGACAGACTTCACCGGCAGTCTGGTGCGCAGCACTGGGTACCAGCAACCACCACTGAGCAGAGACGTTGCGATACTCCTCGCCGCACTCGGCCCAAAGATGACCGAGCTCGCCGTCAGCTCCGCCGACGGGATCATTCTCAATTTGTTTCCGTTGCAGGTGCTCGACGAGACGATTGCCCAGATCCGGGCAGCAGCTCATTCAGCCGGGCGCGAGCCCGGTGACATCGAGATCGGCAGTCGGTTCCAGGTGGCGGTAACCGACAACGTAGACGAGGCACGCGCGATTTTTCGTTTCGCGTTTTCGCCCTATTTCACCAACCCGGTGTACAACCGCCACCTGGCCTCGGCCGGCTACCCCGAAGAAGCAGCCGCGATCCTCGAAGCAGGGTCGACGCGCGACTGGACGCGTGCACGAGCTGCGATGACCGACGACCTTGTCGATTCGATCGCCGTGATCGGCGACAAAGAGTACTGCCAGGAACGCGTTCGAACCTACGTTCGCGCTGGCATCACAACGCCAATGCTGTTCTGCCTGTCGTTCGATCCGAACGTCCAGCGCGACACCTTTGCCGCGTTCGCGCCCAAGGAGTTCCAACCATGACCGATCCACGAGCACTGCTCTTCGCCGAAATCGTATCCCAGCAGGTCACAGCGGCAATTATCGCTCACGAAAGTGGCATTGTCGCCGGAGTCGACGCCGCGACGGACGCTGCCGCAGCACTGGGACTGACCATCGTCGACAGTACGACCGACGGTAAGCCGGTGTCCCCGGGCGATGAAGTCATCCGGATTTCCGGAACGCCGCTTCAGATCGCTCAGGCTGAGGAACAGTTGATTGGCCTCCTCGGGAAGCCGTCGGGTATCGCGACCGCCGCCCGCGTGTTCGTGGACCGTGCCGCCGGAGGTCCACGCATCGTCTCCGGGGCGTGGAAGAAACTGCCGTTATCGCAAAAGGACATGATTCGCGCGGCGATCACCGTCGGCGGGGCCAGCCCTCGAATCGCTAAGTGGCCGTTCGCCTACCTCGATAAGAACATCGTCACGATGCTCGGCGGAGTCCAGGCGACGATGGATGCCGTTGATGCCCAGCCCGGACTGAACGGATTCCGAACCACGATCCAGGTCACCAATGGCGAGGACGCCGTCATCGCAGCCCGCGCCGGCGCGGACATCGTCTTCGTCGATACCGGTCGTATCGACGATGTCCGGGCTGCCGATTCGCAGCTCCGGGAGTCAGGATTTCGAGAGAGCGTCGAGCTCGCTTTCGGCGGCGGCGTCCGGCTCGAGGACATCGATGAACTACGCGCCCTCAAAGTCGACATCGTCGATATCGGCCGGGCCATCGTCGATGCACGACTCCTCGATATGAGCCTGAAGGTCGTGGACGTCAAATGACCGCCCCCGAATGGAACTTGCTGGAAAAGACCGAGTTCCGCATCGAAAACATCGCGCTGACGGGCGCCAACCTCACCGAGGTCGCCGCTGTGGTCGCGGATGTTCTCGGCTTGCCGCGCGCGGACGTCGTCGTCATCGATGCCCGAGACGAATTGCTCACTCTCGACATTCTCCGCACAACGCTGGACCCCTATGCGGTGGCTGGCAAGCAGTCGATGCTTCTTAAGGCGTTGGGCCAACTGCCTGGAATCAACGTCGACGAGCGCACTTCCGTCTGCTCGGAAGGTGTTCTTGGCTGGCTCGCAGCGGATTCGGCGGAAGCAGCCCAGGCACTCGACCGTTCGATAGAAATGGCGAGCGAGATCACGCGCCGCATCGCAAGCCGAGCGATCGTGTTCTCCACCGGGCCGGAGGTCATCTCCGGACAAATCGAAGACACCAACAAGCCGTGGATTTCCGAACGACTGCGTGGCGCCGAATTCTCCGTCACCGAAGGCCGCAACCTGCCCGACGATTCCGAGCTCATCGCGGCGACGATTCGGCAAGCGGGTGAGGAAGGCGGCTACGGGCTCATCATCACCACGGGTGGCGTCGGTGCCGAGGGTAAGGACGGCACGGTCGAAGCTTTGCTGTCGCTCGACCCGGAAGCGGCAACGCCCGCGGTCTTCTTTGTCGAGCAGGGGCACGGGCGACATGTGAAAGGCCAGGTCCGCATCGGTGTCGGCACGGTCGGCACCGCGATCGTCGTATGCCTCCCCGGCCCCCATACCGAAGCGACTTCCGGAACGGACGCGCTTCTCGCGGCACTGAAGTCATCGCGGGAGCCAGCCCGACTAGCGGCCGCTGTCGCGGACACGCTGCGGGCCCGACTCCGCCATCATCACGAGGCGCACTGATGACCCCCGATGTGATCCTCGACTTCGAACGCACCCGCCGGATCGGTATCAGCGAGGCCGTACTGTGCGATCCGAAGACCGACGCCCAGATCGTTTCGGTGCTTGAGAAGGCCGACGCAGCGTGTCGAGCCATGCTGTTGACGAGGCTCGACGCAGACCGATTCGAGCGACTTCCGGCGGATTTTCGCGACCGCATGGATTACGAGGAACTGTCGCGGACCGCGTTCTTCGGAGCGCCCACCGCACTCTCGACCACAGCGCACGTAGCCGTCGTCACGGGCGGCACGTCGGACATCCCCGTCGCGCGCGAAGTTGTGCGCACGTTGGCCTTTCATGGTCATCGCGCCGACGAGACGTACGACGTCGGGGTGGCCGGCCTGTGGCGAATCCAGCAACACGTCGCAGAGATCGCTACCCACCAAGTCGTCATCGCCGTCGCGGGAATGGACGCGGCGTTGCCGACCGTGCTCGCCGGTCTCGTCCCCGGAGTGATCATCGCTGTGCCGACCTCCGTGGGCTACGGAGTGTCGGCCGGCGGAACCACCGCACTGCACAGCGTGCTTGCCAGCTGCGCGCCCGGACTGGTTGTCGTCAACATCGACAACGGTTATGGAGCGGCCTGCGCCGCGATGCGGAGCCTGCGGTGACCAGCCAATTCGATGCACTGGTCGCACATTTGCGGACGCTCCCACCGATAGCGGTCGCGGTCAGCGGCGGAGTCGACAGCCTGACCCTCGCCACGCTCGCGCATCGCGTCCGCGGCGCGGACACCGAGATGTTTCACGCGGTCTCGACAGCCGTTCCCGCCGAGGCGACCGGCCGCGTGCGCGAATACGCGCTCCGCGAAGGCTGGACGCTGCACGTCATCGACGCAGGCGAAATGAATGATGCTGCATACCTGCGTAATCCAGTGAACCGCTGCTACTTCTGCAAGACCGATCTCTACGGATCGATTGCCGCGCGGACGAGCGCAATACTGCTCTCCGGTACGAACACCGACGACCTCGGTGACTATCGGCCGGGACTCAAGGCCGCGCTCAAGCATGGAGTCCGGCACCCCTACGTCGACGTCGACATCGACAAGATGGGCGTCCGTGCGATCGCCCGCCAGATGAACCTCGACGACGCCGCCGAGCTGCCCGCAGCACCCTGCCTCGCGAGCCGGATCGAAACCGGCATACCCATCGCACCCGGGCGATTGATGTTCGTTCATCAGATCGAGCGCGCGCTCACCGAACTTCTCAACCCGGAAACCGTCCGGTGCCGCGTCCGGGACGACGGCGTCGCCATCGAACTCGACGAAGCCGCGCTGCGACGCATGACACCGATTCACAGACAGCTGATCGCCGCCGACGTCAGGAAGCTCTGGCCGGACGAAACACCACCTCACACCATCGAATTCGAGTCCTATCGGCGCGGTAGCGCCTTCCTCCATTTACCGAAAGCGAACTGACATGACTGATCTCAGCGGAAAAGTTGCCCTCGTCACCGGCGGCAGTCGCGGACTTGGGCGCGAGATGGTGCTCGCGTTTGCCGAGCACGGCGCCGACGTCGTCATCGCGAGCCGCAAACTGGATTCGTGCGAGAAACTCGCTGCCGAAGTACGCGAACGGTTCGGGCGCAAGGCATGGCCCGTCGCGGTCAACGTGAGCAATTGGGAGCAGTGCGACGCCCTCACCGAAGCCGCGTATGCCGAGTTCGGACGCGTGGACATCCTGGTCAACAACGCGGGCATGTCTCCGCTGTTTCCCAGTCTGTCCGGCGTGACCGAGGCACTCTTTGACAAGGTCATCGGGACCAATCTCAAGTCCGCGTTCCGGCTGTCGGCAACGATCGGCGAGCGTATGGCGGCCGGCTCCGGCGGCACGATCATCAATATCTCGTCGTTCGGTTCCCTGCGCCCCGACCCCGTGTTTCTGCCCTACGCCGCGGCCAAGGCCGGACTCAACGCACTGACCGAGGGCTTCGCCAAGGCCTACGCACCCAAGGTGCGCGTCAACACGATCGTGTGCGGAACCTTCGCCACCGACATCAGCAAGGCCTGGACACCGGAGATTTTCGATCTCATCAGTAAGCAGATTCTTCTGGGACGGGTCGGCGAACCCGCCGAGATCGTGGGCGCTGCGCTCTACTTCGCGTCCGACGCTTCGAGCTACTCCACCGGCACCCTTTTGCGACTCGACGGAGGTCCGCGATGACACACGTCATCACCCAGCGATGCTGCAACGATGCGAGCTGCATCGCCGCCTGCCCCGTCGACTGCATCCGCCCGAATCCGTCGGACCCGGATTTCTCCACCACCGAGATGCTCTACATCGATCCCCAGACGTGCATCGATTGCGGAGCGTGCGCCGATGCGTGCCCGGTCGACGCGATCTTCACCGAGCACGACCTGACGGCCTCACTCGCGCGCTACACGGACATCAACGCTGCCTACTTCGAGCGCAATCCATTGACGCCATCTGTCGCTCAGCCGACTCCGCCGCCACGCATTCACACCGAGGTCGGGCCGCTTCGGGTCGCGATCGTCGGAGCGGGTCCGGCCGCGTGTTATTCGGCGGTCGAACTGCTGACCCATACGAACGCCCAGGTCGAGATGCTCGAACGACTGCCGACTCCGTATGGCCTCGTGCGAGCCGGCGTCGCTCCGGATCACTCCGGCACCAAGGGCGTGACGGCAACGTTCGAATCGTCGTTCAAGCGGGCGGCGTTTCAGTACCACTTGAATGTCGAAGTCGGCAAGCATATTTCACACGAGGAACTGCTCGAGCATCACCATGCGGTGATCTATGCGGTCGGCGCGTCGACAGATCGCCAGCTCGGGATTCCCGGCGAAGATCTGCCGGGCAGTGTGGCCGCGACTGAGTTCGTCGCCTGGTACAACGGTCATCCCGATTACGCCGATCGGAAGTTCGATCTCTCTGGCGAACGGGTGATCATCGTCGGCAACGGCAACGTCGCGATTGATGTGGCACGGATTCTCACCATGAGCCCCGGCCAACTAGCGCGCACTGATATCGCTGATCACGCGCTTGAAGCGCTGCTTCAGAGCAACGTCAGGGAGGTCGTGCTGCTGGGCCGACGCGGGCCCGCGCAGGCGGCCTACACCTCCCCCGAGTTCCTCGCGTTGGGCTACCTCGACGGCGTCGACGTGATAATCGACGATGAGCTGAAGCCTTCACCCGAGCTCAAGGTCCAGCTTGCCTACGAGTACTCGCAGCGTGCGGCCAGCCCTGACCATCGTCGGATCGTGTTCCGCTACTTGGCTTCACCCGTCGAGGTGCTCGGCGCCGATCGAGTCGAAGGCGTCCGGATCGTCAAGAACGAACTTGTCGCCGACGGAGCAGGGTTCAGCGCCAAGCCGACCGGCGAGACCGAGACGATCGAAGGATCGCTCGTGATCAGGTCGATCGGCTATCGCGGGGCGCCGATCAGTGGTCTGCCCTTCGACGAACGCCGCGGTATCGTCCCGAATCACGAGGGTCGCGTGCTCCATGACGGCGAGACCATCGCCGGGGTCTACGTGTCCGGTTGGATCAAGCGCGGGCCGCGCGGGGTCATCGGCACGAACAAGACCGACGCCGAACAGACCGTCGCAGCCCTGATCCAGGACTTCGCCAACGGGAAGTTGGACCGACCCGTCAATGATCGGAAATCGCTGGACGAATTGCTGGCCGAGCGTCAGCCCGATCGAGTTGACCGGGCTGGATGGCACGCAATCGACGAAGCCGAGCGACGTCGTGGCAAGCCGCAGGGGCGGCGACGGATCAAGTTCACCAAGGTCGACGAGATGGTCAACGTCGCTCGTACAAGTACTGACAATGTTTGAACGCGAACAGATTTCGACGGGGACAGCCGACTTCACGAAGGGAAACCAAGCATGTCTGCCGTGATCGTTGATGTCGTTCGCACGCCGTCTGGGAAGGGCAAGGCCGGTGGAGGTCTGTCCGGCATTCACCCGGCCACGCTGCTCGCGGGGGTGCTGCAGGACCTCATCACCCGCAACGACCTGGACCCCGCACTCGTGGACGACGTCATCGGCGGCTGCGTCACCCAAAGCGGCGAACAAGCATTCAACATCAGCCGCACCGCCGTACTCGCCGCCGGATTCCCCGAATCGGTTCCCGCCACCACGGTCGACCGCCAATGCGGGTCAAGCCAGCAGGCCGTGCACTTCGCCGCCCAAGGCGTGATGGCCGGCGCGTACGACATCGCCATCGCGTGCGGCGTCGAGTCGATGAGCCGCGTCCCCATGTTCTCCAACGCCCAAGGCCACGACGCCAACCGTGGTCCCATCGAGCACCGCTTTCCCGGTGGGCTGATCGGCCAAGGCATCGCCGCCGAGCTCATCTCGCGGCGTTGGAAACTCGACCGGGCCACCCTCGATGAGTTCGCGGCCCGCTCACACCAACTCGCGGCTTCGTGCGCCGCAGCGGGCGGCTTCGACAACGAAATCGTTCCGGTCGGCGACTTTGTAGCTGACGAGACGATCCGCGCGACCACCACTGCCGAAGGTCTCGCGGGTTTGAAGCCGGCGTTCACCGACGACACCATGCACGAGCGCTTCCCCGAGATCGAATGGTCGATCACGCCGGGTAACTCCTCGCCCCTGACCGACGGGGCCTCCGCCGCTTTGATCATGAGCGAAGAAAAAGCCAACGCCCTCGGTCTGAAGCCGCGCGCACGTTTTCACTCGTTCGCCGTGACCGGCGGCGACCCGCTGCTCATGCTCACCGCCGTCATCCCCGCCACCCAGAAAGCGCTCGCCCGGGTAGGCCTGACGATCGACGACATCGACGCCTACGAGGTCAACGAAGCCTTCGCGCCGGTACCGCTCGTCTGGGCGCATGACCTCAACGCCGACCCCGCCAAGCTCAATCCGCGCGGTGGAGCGATCGCGCTCGGACACCCGCTCGGTGCATCGGGCACGCGCATCCTGGCCACCATGCTCAACCACCTCGAGCAGACCGGCGGCCGCTACGGCCTGCAAACCATGTGCGAAGCCGGCGGCTTGGCGAACGCCACGATCATCGAACGGCTCTAACCCATGACGATCGAACTGTCGCACTCCCCCAACGTCACCGACCTCGTCGAACGCACCCGCCATCTCGTCGACGAGATCGTCCTGCCGGTCGAAACAGCGCACCGCGGGTCCGGACACGATGCGCCCGATTCGGTGCGCCGCGCGTTGCAGACCGCAGCCAAGGACGCCGGGGTGTTCGCACCCCACGTCTCCGCTGAGTTCGGCGGACTCGGACTCAATATGCGCGACCGCGCACCCGTGTTCGAAGCCGCCGGGCACTCGGTGTTCGGGCCGCTCGCGCTCAACTGCGCCGCACCCGACGAAGGGAACATGCATCTGCTCGAGGTCGTCGCGACCGAGCAGCAGAAGCAGAAGTTCCTCGCGCCACTCGCAGCGGGCGACACCCGCTCATGCTTCGCCATGACCGAGCCCTCGCCCGGTGCCGGGGCCGACCCCTCAGCCTTGAGCACCGCCGCGACCAAGACCTCCGCGGGTTGGCTCATCAACGGCAGTAAATGGTTTATCACCGGCGCGAACGGCGCTGGTTTCGCGATCGTCATGGCCCGCACCAGCGGCGAGCCAGGTAGCCGGGGCGGGGCGACGATGTTCCTCGTCGACACCGACACCCCCGGCTTCAAGCACGTCCGCGACATCGACACCCTCGACATCAGCATGTTCGGCGGACACTCCGAACTGTTGTTCAACAACCTCGAAGTCGGCGACGACGCCGTCCTCGGTGAGGTCGACAAGGGCTTCGAATACGCTCAGGTCCGCCTCGGCCCGGCCCGCATGACGCATTGCATGCGCTGGCTCGGCGCCGCCCGCCGCGCCGCCGACATCGCCATCGAACGAGCCGCCACCCGCAAGGCCTTCGGCGGCCGGCTTGGCGAGCTTGGCATGGTCCAGCAGATGATCGCCGACAACGAGATCGACATCGAAGCCAGCCGCGCCTTGATTCTCAAGGCCTGCTGGGACCTCGACACCGGGGCACCGAGTGCGCAGATCACCTCGATCGCGAAGACCTTCGTCGCCGAAGCGGTCAACCGGATCGTCGACCGATCACTGCAGGTCTGCGGCGCACTCGGTGTCTCCGGCGACGCACCCCTTGCCCTGATCTACCGCGAGGTCCGCCCGTTCCGCATCTACGACGGACCCTCCGAAACACATCGCTGGGCCATCGCCAAACGCGTCATCCGGGAAAGGCAGCGGACCTCGTGACCGCCACCGCGTTGATCACCGGCGGGTCCAAAGGAATCGGCGCCGCGATCGCGGCCCGCCTCGCCGACGAGGGTTACGTACTCACCCTCGCGGCACGTAGTCAGGACGACCTCGATAACACGGCTGCTCGTTTGAACACCGAAGTCCACACGGTCGTGGCTGACATGAAACGCGAGGAGGACGTCCGCGCGCTCGCCGCATCGCACCGAGAACGGTTCGGCCGGCTCGACGTACTCGTGATCAGCGCCGGCGTCGGCACCGCCGGACCCATCGCCGACATGCCTATGCGCACCTACGAACGCACCCTCGACGTCAACCTGCGTGCACCAATCGTGCTCATCCAGGAGACCCTTCCGATGCTGCGGGCCGCCGCGGCAGCCAACCCGAAAAGCGGCGCGAAAATCATCGTCCTGTCATCGATCACCGGCGTCGCCGGCGAAGCCAACCTCGCCGCCTACGGCGCCAGCAAGGCCGCGCTCATCTCCCTGTGCGAAACCGTCTCCCTCGAAGAATCCGCCCGCGGTGTCGCCGCAACCGCCATCTCCCCCGGCTACGTCGACACCGACCTATCCGCCTGGAAACAATCCGAACTCGACCCGTCAGCGATGCTCACCGTCGACGACGTCGCCGAGCTCGCGATGGCGATCACCCACCTGTCCGCCAACGCCGTCGTGCCCAACATCGTCCTCTCGCGCGCGGGCAATCAGCTCTGGCGCGCGTGAGCACTCTCCTGAACGGCAAACCATGGTGAACACGATCTGTGGTGCCCCGATGCCGCCGGAATAGCGGCGGCCACCAGGTCCCTCATCACGTGATTGAAAACCGCGACGAGCAACTCATCGTTCAGCCGGGCACACCGACATGCTCAGCCGATTCGACATGGCTCAAGGGCGGACCTTGAGCCACTCGATGACGTCCCTCATGACGGTCTCTTTCTCGGGTTCGTTGAGAACCTCGTGGTAGAGCCCGTCGTAGGCCTTGAATGTCAGATCCGTCGACGAGACGGTGTCGGCGAGGATCTGGCCACTCGACGGCGAAACGATCTGGTCGCCAGTGCCCTGCAGGATCAGCAGCGGCAACTCGATCCGGGGCAACCGGGACTCGAGGTTCTCTGCTGTCTTCAAGATCTCGGCGCCGGTTCGCGCTGGGACTTGGCCGTGATGGTTCAGCGGGTCGTTCGCATAGTCGTGAACGACTGCTGGATCGCGGCTGACCTGTGACGGTTCGATAGCCACGACCCCAAGGTTGGGTGCAAGGCGCGACAAAATCGACGCTGCTAGCCGCTCAAGGGCTGAGCCAACGGTGATCTCGACCGCTGCACCCGAGAGAATCAGTCCACGCAACGCGGCCGGTGAACCCGACATGTATTGCATCGAGATCAGGGCGCCCATGCTGTGGCCCAGCAGGTATACCGGAAGACCGTGGTTCTTGTCGCCGGCGATACCGATGAGAGTGTGCAGATCGGCGACGACACCGTCCATGCTGTCGATGTTGCAGCGTTTTCCGCCGGACTTTCCGTGGCCCTGATGGTCGATTGCGTAGGACGCGTAGCCGTGGCTCGCGAGCTGCTGCGCGACCCAGTCGTAGCGCCCGCCGTGCTCGCCCACGCCGTGGGAAAACACGACGACGCCGATTGGTGGATTTTCCGGAATCCAAGCTTGCCAATGGATGTGGTCTCCGGACGCCCCGGTGAATCCGTCGTCGATGTGGGTTGTCATTAGAGGGTCCTTCCAATAAGTTCTTTCATGATTTCGTTAGTGCCGCCGTAGATCTTCTGCACTCGGGCGGCGGCGTACATCTGCGCGATCGGGTATTCCATGACGAAGCCGTATCCGCCGAAGAGTTGCAGGCAGCGGTCGATAATCTCGACCTGCTTGTCCGTGCCCCACAGCTTGGCCATGGACGCGGTCGCGGCGTCGAGCGTGCCGTCGATGCAGCGCTGGATGCAGTAGTCCATGAGCGTGCGGCCCGCGAGGAGCTCGGTTTTGCATTCGGCGAGAACGAACTTCGTGTTCTGGAACTCCAGGATCGGCTTGCCGAACGCCCGGCGGTCTTTGACGTAGGCAATGGTTTCGAGCAACGCGGCTTCGGCCATCGCGAGGCCGCCGACTCCGATGATCAACCGTTCCCGTGGGAGTTGCTTCATCAGCTGGTAGAAGCCCTGGCCCTCGACCCCGCCGAGCAGGTTCGCCGCAGGCACGCGCATGTCGGTGAAGGACAGCTCGCGGGTGTCCATGCCGTTCGCGCCGATCTTGTGCAGCACGCGACCGCGTTCGAATCCGGGAAGATCCTTCGTCTCGGCGACGAGCAGCGAGATTCCCTTCGACCCGAGGGAGGGGTCGGTTTTGGCGACGACGATCACCAGGTCGCAGTGCGATCCGTTGGTGATGAATGTCTTTGAACCGTTGACGACGTAGTGGGCACCGTCGCGAAGGGCTGTTGTGCGCACGGCCTGCAGGTCCGAGCCAGTGCCGGGTTCGGTCATGGCGATCGCCGCAACCAACTCACCGGACGCGAGCTTGGGCAGCCAGGTGCGCTTCTGCTCGTCGGTGGCGAACGCCTGGATGTAATGGGCGCAGATCGTCGAATGCACGCTGAAGGCAATCGCCGTGTCGTGGGCGTAGGCAATCTCCTGCCACACGGTTGCCTCGTGCCCGAAGTCCCCGCCGCCCCCGCCGAACTCCTCGGGGATGTCGGTGCACAGGAGTCCGGCGGCGCCGGCCTTGTTCCAGAAGTCGCGGTCGACTTCGTGCTGCTCAGCCCACCGTTCCTGATGGGGTGTGGCTTCTTTGCGGAAGAACGTCGACGCATGTTCGCGCAGCAGTCCGTGTTCCTCGGTTTCCCAGGTGGACCGGTAGTCGGGGAAGAGTGCGTTCACCAGGGATTGCCTTTCTAAAAGTGAAGCTCAGACGCGCCTTAGCGACTACCGGGACTTTGGTTATTTGCTTTCCGCGGATCGACACCTTCACGCTCGAAGGCCTCGCGCGCCCAGGGCACGTACAGAATGCTCAGCGGAAGCCGGTTGAGGATCGGATTGAGGCCACGCATCATCGCGGCGAAGGTTTGGAAACGTCGCTCCTGCGCCTCGGACCACGGCAGCTCGCAAGCGGCCTTCATCTCGTCCGGCAGCGTGCCGACGATGACATTGCGGATGAATAAATTCAACGGTGCCGCAACCACATTCCATACCGGCCGGGGGATCCCCCTTGGACCTGGGACGCCCTTCCGGATATAGCCGGTCGCAAAGAGGATCGTCTTGTGCGGGACGAACCGAGTGAGCATGTCGTTCCAGTACTCGACGAACTCGTCGTAGTTCTGCGGCTGACTCCGCGAACTCACGCCATACCGGGAGTACCAGACCTTGCTCTCCTCGAAGATCTGAGACTTCTCCTCGTGACTCAACCGCCTGATGAAGGTATCGGTCATGGTGATGACCTCATCGACGAACGTCGCATGGGCCCAGTAGTACAACTCTGGGTTGAGCGCGTGGTAGCGCGAGCCGTCGGAAATCGTGCCCTTGATCGACTTATGGAAGTCACGAACAGTCCGGCCCCACTGCTCGGCATCTTCGGCATACAAAGCTTTGTTGATCGGGGGTGCTGACCGCCGACCCCGGCCGAGGGGGTCGGTGAAAGCCATGGAGTGGTCGAGAACGCCCTGGCCCAGCTGCTCGATGGAGTTCTCAGTCCCCGCCAACCGCTGAAATCCAAAGAACTGAACACGCAGGTCGCCGAAATACTTCCAGGTCAAACTGTCGGGTCCCAGCAGTGTCGTCGACGACGGCTCGGCTGCACCCAACCCGACCAGCATGGGTTCGGCCTCGCGAATCCTCTCGTCAAAGTGCGCGTGGCCGATTGTGTCGACTCGTTCTGTCTGCGCCATGCATGCTCACCACTTCCATCTCGTGTCGTGAGACATTAGCGCAGAAGTGTCCCATTGTGCCGTAACGTGCGTCACTCCCCGCGAAGGACCATGGGACAATGTTGTACATAAGTACCGCACGGGAAACCGGTCCCGACGGAGAGCGAGGGTTCCTCACGTGAAACCAGAAGTCCGCGATGACGACCCGCTCTTTGCAGCCGCGCTGGTCGAGTTTGAGCGTTATGGAATTCGCCGTGCGAACGTTGACGACATCGCAAAGCGGGCCGGCGTCAGTCGCAGCACCTTCTATCGCCATTTCACCGGCAAAGACGACATTCTGAATCAGTTGGTCATGCGGTACGTCGACCAGTTCTTCGGGGCCCTCCAAGCGACCGTGACGGGCCTCGGACCGGGCGAGGCGATTATTCAGGCGTTCGTTGCGGGAATCAGTCTCGTTCGCCAAGTCCCACTCTTCGTTTCGATTCTCGAAAGCGAGCCGGACCTGATGGTGCGCATGAACGCCGTGGCAGAGGGAACCGCCATCGTCGATATTTCAGCAAAGGTGGCAAGCACACTTCGCCAAGCCGGCGCGACATTGAGCGACGAACGCCTACGCGAAGTCTCCGAACTACTGCTCCGAATCGCGATCTCTTTCATCGCTTTTCCGAACGGCGGAATCGACGTCGCCAGCGATGGTCAGGCGCGTCGCTTCGCCGAGGATTACCTGGCACCGTTGATCGACAACGGTGGTGGCAACCACCACTAGGCGAACCGAACCGAGGTGCGCGAGATCGGCTCGCCACAGTGACCGCAGGCTAGGACTGAGGTGAACCGCTCCCCACACGGAAGGTGCGTCAGCGGGACCGGTGGATTGCCGTCAGCGAGCCAGCGATCACCCCACGTCATCATCGCGAGCGGCACGGGATAAAGGTCGATCCCCTTGCGCGTGAGTCGATACTCATGACGTAACGGCTGCTCTTGGTACGGAACACGGTCCAGAACCCCGAGCTCAACGAGGCGGTCCAAGCGCTGGGCCAGGATGTTCGTAGCGATCGAAAGTCCCCGCTGAAAGTCGTCGAACCGGCGCACGCCGAAGAAGGCCTCGCGCAGGATCAACGCGCTCCAGTGCTCTCCGAGGACCTGCAGCGTCCGCGCGACCGACGACGGCCGCTCGCGTTCGAGGAGAGCCAAGTCCGGCGTCCGATGACGCCGCGAATCCGCGCGGCCGGGCCGGGGGCGGCTTTCAAAGCGCACCGCTTGAGCCTCGACCCGGTCGTGGCAATGCGAGCACCGCACTTCGGCTGACATCCGCTCACCGCAGCCGATATGGGTCACCACGTGAGGTATTCCGGCGTCGTCGGCAAACCAACGGTCACCCCACGTCAGCGCGAGAATCAGGCACCCGAAGAAGTCTGCGCCACGGTCACTGAGCAGGTAAGCCCCACCAGGTCCGCGCCGCAGCACGTCGCCCGCAACCAGATGTTCGAGGCGCGCTGCCAACGTCGAACGGGCAACACCCAGCCGAGATCGGAAGTCCTCAAAGCGCGTCACGCCGCTGAAAATCGCTTCGCGCAGGACCAACCACGACCAAGCGTCACCGATCACAGTGACGGTGCCGAAGACCGAATCTTCGCCCGCCAACACCGACATCTCGTCAGACATAAAAATCACCCTACCGGTTACTTGCATAGCGAGACTCGTTCGACTTAGTCTCTATATGCAAGTGACACCAACTAGGAGGTTCCCATGAGCACCGAGACATCCCCATCCCCCTCCGGCAAACTGCTGGTCAGTCGAGACGGCCAGATCACCACAATCACGCTGAACCGACCCGAGTGCCACAACGCACTCGACAAGGAACTGTCGGCTGAGCTCAACGTCGCAATCAAAGACGTTTCGGTCGACCGGAACTGCCGCATCCTCGTGATTCGCGGGTCCGGGAACACGTTCTGCGCCGGCGACGACATCAAGGACTTCACCAGCTGGGTGCCCGAAGACCTCATCTGGCAGATCCGTCAGTACCAGGAAACCGTGAACCTCCTCGAGAACCTCGTCCCGATCACCATCGCGGCCGTCGACGGGATCTGCACGGGAGGCGGACTGGAGCTGACCCTCGCCTGCGATTTCGTGGTCGCCACCGACCGCAGTCGCTGGGGTATGCCCGAAATCAACTGGGCAATCACCCCTGGTTGGGGCGGCGTCTCACGGCTGGGCAAGTTCGCCGGACGGCGCAAGACGAAGGAATGGAACATGATCGGCGGCCTCTTCGATGCGGCCACCGCCGAACGGTATGACCTCGTCAACCGCCTGTGCCTGCCCGAGACGCTCGATCGGGACGTCAACGCCCTGATCGAGACCATTCTCGACAAGGACCACCGGGCTCTTCACGTCACCAAGTACTACCTCAACAAGGCGGCAGAACTGAGTGCGGAGCAGGGCATGTGGTTCGAGGGCGCACCTCAGCGACCACTGGATGGGGCCGGCATCCTCGACTTCGTGATGCCTGAGACTCGCGAGCGTCGCCGCAACCTGGCGATGAATCTCTGGCAGGACTGACACCCGGCGCACACCACGCTGAAACGCGACCACGCCCGCCGTTCGGTACGAACGGCGGGCGTGAGTGGCCTTCACGATATCCAGAACAGCGCTCACCCACCCAGTGATCGGCGACCTCGCAATGTTGAAGACAGCAACGGAGCAACACTCAGGCCCAGCACAGCTGCGGAGTGTGTCGTACACGCAGATCGCGCACGCAGCCCTGCGGAAGTCGGTGCTGGCGGCTGTGGACGAAGTCGTCCGGGACGTCGGCTGGGCGGCCACGACGATCGGCGCGGTTGCCACCCGGACCGGCGTCAGCCGACAGACCGTTTACAAAGAGTTCGGTTCCCGTCAGTCGATCGCCCAGGCCTACGTCATTGATCGGCTCGACAAACTCGTCGACTCAGCGTCGTCCGTTGTGCGCAGGCATGCCGATGATGATCTCGAGAAGGGTCTTCGTCAGGCGCTGGGTCTCATTTTCGATGCCTTCGACGAGCCGCTTATCCAGACGGCGCAAGCCGGCGGAGGGATCGGTTCGCCGGAGCTGATGATGCTGATGCAGACCGCGAACGAGCGCGCGACGATCAAGGTAAGTGCCCTCCTGAGCGACCTTCGCCCCCAGCTCACGAGCCAGGACACAGTGACCTATGCCGATGGCTTGATCCGCATCGCACTCACCCTCGGAATCGCACCTACGCGTCCCCGCGCCGAGGCCCTGGACCGGATGGTGAAGATCGCCATGCTGATTGTCGGGGAGCCCACTGGCGTCATGACGCCGCTACCCGGCTCGTGAAGCTGCCATGAAAGCCTGGGAAGAAGTGGCGGTCCAGCCGCGCGACGGCGATGGGAGCCCTGGAGGGGTCACGTGCGTCGAGGACGACGAGAGCCGAGCGGTGTTCGGCAGCGATGTAGACCACCGTGAGCAACCACCCGTCATCCTCGGCCGCAGTCGCGGAGCGGGGCACGAAGATCGGCTCGCCGACCGCGTCACCTGGTTCGAAGACGTGCTCAACGTGCCGAGCAGTGTGTGCGTCGACTTTCACGATCCGATTGACCGCACCCGGGCGGGAGTCGAGCGTGGTGTGGTAGCCGTACCGGTATTCGCGCGAGGTGCGTCGCCAATCATGTTGCGGCAGCTCGGTTTGCTGGTCGCTGAAGTCTTCGACGGTGACCTTGTCCGCGGTGCCGACCCTTACCCGCGACGCGAAACCGCCCACCACAGATCTCGTTCGGAAGTCGCGTGCCCGATCGAAGAAATCGTCGTAGTGGTCGTACCGAACAAGATCGATGACCACGTCACCACGATCCTCGAAGGCGTTGTTGATGTGGATGTACATCAGCGGCGGGCATTCGATCTCGCGGTGCCGGCCGCCAGCTCGAGGAACGAGCACAATCTTCGTGCCAAGGTCGGGTCGATGAGACATCGCGCGCTCGGCTGTCTTCAGCCCTAGCATCGCCTGGACCGGATCAAGAACGATCGGGGCGAGGACGAACACGAGGTAGTGCTCGGTGATCGCGAAGTCGTGCTGAATGTATGCGTAGCGCAGCGGAACAGTCGCTTGGGTATGCAAGCGGCCGGCCCGATCGACCCGATAGCAGTGCATTGTGATCGGGAGCTTCGCCGACAGATGCGGTGTGAAGTCGAGCCCAAAGTTGAACATCTCGCCGGTGACCGGGTCGAACCGTGGATGCGGTGAGAACCGCGACAGCACGGGCAGCTTTCCGTCGAAGTCACAGGCGCCGCGTGTGGTGAGGTCGTCCAAGTCGATCTCCCACGGACGGCCGGCATCAGAGAGCGCGAGCAGCCGGTTGGCCTGCACAACTGCGTGAGTGTTGGCGCTGTCAGCCGGGAAGCGACCGATGTTGGCGAGAATCCCGCCGGGACGCTGGTTGCCCATGCCTCGAACGGCGGCGCCGTTACCTGCCTCCTCCTGCCGGAACTTCGAGGTGCGGACGTACCGACTCTGAAACCGCACCGCACCGCCGTCGATGACGAACTTCGAGATGAGCCCGTCCCCGTCGAACGCATGCTGAGCCACGAAACCACCGCCCTCGAAACGGCCGGGCCCATTGCGATAAAGCGTGCCGCGGAGCTCTGCCGGGATCTGTCCGGTGACGTCGAGGACAATCTCGTCGGACACCTCGCGCGCCGGCGAAAGTGCTGGGTGGGCGTTCGAGTTCAACGCTGAAGTCGTCATGACACTCCTGAACAATCGGTTTGTTGTCGAGCGGTGTTGTGAGCCGGGGCCTACTTGGCGCCGTTGATCAGCAGGAGCGGACCGATTTCACGCTGGCCGGCCCCTGCGATTTCCGCTGGGCCAGGCCTATTTGCCACCCGAGCTACCGCCTGGTGGTACTCAACGCCTCCGCCGATCGCTTCTTGCGCCGCGATGATCGCGGTCTTGACGGCAGCGCGCATCGGCTCTCGCACGACCGCAGGGATATTCGGGTAGCGAAATAGTTCTCGTGCCCAGTCCGGCAATAGATCGATCGCGATCCACCGCAACACCGACCATGTCACGCCGGCTGTCCCCGTCACGGTCTTCCCCTCGAACGGTGCGATCAGTCGCAGGGCGTCGTAGGACAGGGCCAACTGCGGGCGGATGTAATCGAAGTAGTCCTCGATGCCACGCATCGTCGTAGGTATGTCGGCCGCCCCGAGTGCGGTCCCAATCACCGCCCAGTCGGCGATGTAACGGTCGAGATCATGGTCATTCAGTGGCGCGGGATGGTATCGCCGATGCGCGGTAGCAACGCCGTAGGCGAGGTTGGCGTAGGCGAAGCGCAACGGTTCGGGGTCATTCGCGGCGTAGGGAAGCCCGTTTCCAAGAGTGCCGTTGACCCGGCCGTGCATCGCACGCACGATCCGGCACGACCGGTCGGCGACTTCGGTGGACCCGAAAGTGACGCTGGTGAGGAACGATTGGGAACGACCGAGACGCTGGAAGATGCCGTTCCACCCGGTCTCCGGGCGGTACATCACGGAGTGCTCGGTGACGCCGCGGGCCAGGACCGGATGACCCGCTTCCGCCCACAGACCGGAGAGACCTCCCAAGCCCGTCGACAGGTGCGAGTGGACGTACCAAATCGCACTGTCCGGCCCGAACCAACCCCGATCGCCCGGCGGGTCGGTGAATTGCACGCCGGGCAGGCTGCCGGCCCGAACCGCCTTACTGACGAAGGTGTCGAGCGCGCTCGACACTGGAGTTGCGCGAAGCGCACGTCCCGCGACATTTCCGAAAATCGGGCTGACACTGCGTTCGGTCATGATGCCTCCTCGTTGAGATAGGACGAGCGTAATCCGAGCAAATGCTCGGTTTCTACTCCGTTTTTGAAAACGACTTCACTAGGATGGGATCCATGCCATCAAGCCAGTTCCCGGTACGTGCTGCCCCTCGACAGGCCCGATCTCGGCAGACGGTCGAGGACATCATTACGGCCGCCGCTCAGGTTTTGGCGAAGGAAGGCTACGACGGCGCATCCACCAACAAGATCGCTGCGAAGGCCGGCGTCGGCATCGGATCGCTCTACCGGTACTTCACCGACAAGGAAGAGATCGTCACGGCTGTCGTGGGCCGGGTCATCCGTCGGTCCGAGGAGGAACTCAGCGCAGCGATGCTCGCCGCACTGAGTGAGCCGTTTGAGACGGCGTTGCGGACCACACTCTTGGCGCTCGTCTCAAGCCTCGAACGCGACGCCGACTTGGTTCGCGTTCTGCTCGAAGAACTACCACGCTCGGGCGGCACGCACCGGCTTGGAGGCACCGAGCAGCGCATGTTCCAGGTCGGGCGGGCAGCGCTCGTCCACCTTCTCGGTCCCTTGCCGGCGACGGACATCGCCGCAATCAGCTACCTCGGTGGGAGCACGCTACTGGCCCTCTCGGTGCGAATCGCGCTTGAACGCCCACCCGAGATCGAACGAGAACTCCTCGTCGACCACGCCACGCGCTTGTTGAGCGCGTGGCTTGGTCAGTACCGGACAGCCCCCTAGAAAGCCGCGTCGTCAAGGTCCATGACGTCCTTGTCGATCGACTCGATGATCGCCCGCACCGCCGACAGATGCGGCAGAACGTTGCGTGCAAAGAATTGTGCCACGGCAACTTTGCCCTGGTAGAAGGCCACGTCCTTACCGATCGCTCCGGCGTCCACTGCGGCCAGCGCGACCTGCGCCCCGACCAGCAGTCGCCACCCGACGATAAGGTCACCGACCGCATGCAGGAAACGCACCGATCCAAGACCGACGCGGTAGACCTCCGTCCGGTCACCGGCCGCACCGAACGTGTAGAGAGTCAGCGTGCTGACCATTTCCTCGACGTCCGACAAGGCCGTGCTCAGCAGCTCGCGCTCCACCTTCAGCTCGGGACGACCGCCATCGACCGTCGCACGAATCTGCGACACGACATGACCGAATGCCACTCCGCCATCACGGATGAGCTTGCGGAAGAAGAAGTCGAGCGCCTGAATAGCGGTAGTGCCTTCGTAGAGACTGTCGACCTTCGAATCGCGGATGTACTGCTCAATCGGATAGTCGCACAGGTAACCCGACCCCCCGAGCGTTTGCAAGCTCTCGGTGAGCAGCTCGTAGGCCTTCTCGGACCCGTATCCCTTGACGATGGGTAACAGCATGTCGTTGACCCGGGCGGCCATTTCTGCGTCCGCGCCTGAAACGAGGGCCGCGACCTCCGGATCTTGATGGGCCGCTGCGTACATGTAGAGCGCGCGCAATCCCTCGGCGTGCGCCTTCTGTGTCATGAGACTGCGGCGGACATCGGGGTGCCGAATGATCGCGACCCGCGCCGCATTCTTGTCCATCATCTCGGTGAGGTCGGCGCTCTGAATCCGCAGCTTCGCGTATTCGAGGGCGTTGAGATAGCCCGTCGACAGCGTGCCCGCAGCCTTCGTGCCCACGCCCATCCGCGCGTTTTCGATGACTTTGAACATTTGCGCGATGCCGTCGTGTACGTCGCCGACAAGCCAGCCGACGGCCGGAACGCCGTGCGCGCCGAAGGTCAACTCACACGTCGGCGACGCCCGCAAACCCATCTTGTGCTCAAGACCCGTGGCGAACACGCCGTTGCGGGTCGTGAGTTCAAACGTCTGCCGATCGAACAGGAACTTCGGCACATAAAACAAGCTCAAGCCTTTGGTGCCCGCGCTTGCCCCTTCGGGCCGTGCGAGCACGAGATGGAATGAGTTGGGCGCGGTATCCCCGACGTCCCCACCGGAGATAAACCTCTTGACCCCCTCGATGTGCCAGGTGCCGTCAGCTTGGGGAATCGCCTTGGTCTTTCCGTCGCCGACGTCCGAGCCCGCATCGGGCTCGGTGAGGACCATCGTCGCGGCCCAGCCTCGCTCGATACCTTCCTTCGCCCATACCTTCTGCTCTTGCGTTCCCAGTTCGTAGAGCACGGAACTCATCAGCGGGGCCAGGTTGAAATACAGCGCGGAACTGTTCGCCGCGCACAAGATCTCACTGACCGACCACTGCAGCGCTGCGGGGACCTGCACGCCACCGAGCGCCTCGGGTATTCCCACGCGCGACCAGCCCGAATCCTTGATCGCCGCAAGAGTCTTCTTCATCGACTCCGGGACGATGACCTCATGGTTGACCGGGTCGAACCGCGTGGGGTTGCGGTCCGCGTCGGCGAACGATTCGGCAATCGGTCCTTCGCCCAGGCGGGCAACTTCGGCCAGAATGTCGCGGACAGTCTCCGCGTCGAGGTCACCCCAGACCCCGGCATCGAGTAGCCCGCCGATCCCGAGTACTTCGAACAGGTTGAACTCGAGGTCGCGGACGTTGCTTTTGTAGTGGCCCATCAGCTTTCATCTCCCAACTGCAGGCCGTATTTCGCGCGCGCCGCGGCGGTCAGGTCGGGCAGGAACTGGGTCGGCCAAGCGCCCGGTGCGGGTTTGTATCCCTTGAGAACTTGTCGGGCGATGATCTGCTGGTGCACCTCGTCGGGTCCGTCCATGATGCCCAACAGCGGCGCGGTGAGCCAGAGCTTCCCTAGCGGCGTCTCGTTGCTGACACCGAGTGCGCCGTGGATGTGCATGGACCGGTAGACGACGTCGCGGTACACGCGGCCTGCGGCGATCTTGCAGGCCGAGATCTCCGCTCGCGCCTTGGAGGTTCCCACCTGATCGCACAGCCAGGACGTGTGCAGCACGAGCAGGCGGAACTGGGCGATGTCGAGGTAACAGTCGGCGATGGCGGCTTGTACCAGCTGCTTATCCGCGAGAATCCCGTCGCTGACCGTGCGAGACAGCGCTCGCTCGCACAGCATGTCCAAGGCCTTCTTCACGGACGCGACCGTGCGCATCGAGTGATGCAGTCGTCCGCCGCCGAGCCGTTCCTGGGCAATGACGAAGCCGGCACCCTCGGGTCCGAGAAGTGCGTCGGCACCGACGCGGACATCGGTGTACTTGAGGTGGGCGTGCAGGCCGCGGCCAGTCGGTTCGCCCATGACGCCGAAGTCGCGCAGGAACTCGATTCCCGGAGTGTCGGTGGGGACGATGAACATCGACATCCGCGCCAGGGGATGCGCGTCCGGGTCGGTGACCGCCATGACAATGAGGAAGTCGGCGTTTCGGGCATTGCTCGTGAAGTATTTCTCACCGTTGATGACCCAGTCGTCACCGTTCCGGATCGCACGGGTGATGAACAGGCGAGGATCGGCGCCCGCCTGCGGTTCGGTCATGGAGAACGCGGAAAACAGCTCGCCATCCAGCAGCGGCTGGAGATACAAGGCCTTCTGTCCTTCAGTGCCGTGTATCGCGAGGATTTCCGCGTTGCCCGTATCCGGTGCCTGGCAGCCAAAGACGACCGGAGCCCACAAGGACCGCCCCAGGATTTCGTTCATCAGGGCCAACTTGAGTTGGCCGTAGCCCTGACCGCCGAGTTCTCCGTCGAGGGCACAGGCCCACAGTCCCTGGGCTCGAACCTGGTCCTTCAGTGGGTTAATGATCTTTCGGAACTCGTCATCGAGCTTCTGGTACTGACGTTCCGGGAAGGCGAGGTCGAGAGGTTCGACTTCCTCGCGAACGAATGTGTCCATCCAGTCGAGCTTTTTCTGGAACTCGGGTTCAGTGGTGAAGTCCCACATGAGTGTCTCCGATCAGTTTTTGCGCGCGGCCGAAGAGGCCGAGTGCGAGCGAGTGAAGGAAGTCGCCGGTCGCGACGGGCGCCTTGCCCGCGCATGCGCGGGCATGCGTGCCTTCCAGGACGATGCCGAGCTTGAAACAGGCCAGGACTGCGTACCAGTCGATGGCAGACAGGTCGCGGTCACTGTGTTCTGCGTAGTGGGCGACGAGTTCTGCAGGCGACGGGAGCCCGCCCGCCAGGCTGATCGAACCGGCCAAGACTCCGATCGCATCCGAGCCGGGCCAGGTAGCCAGGAGCCAGCCGAGATCGAGCAGTGGGTCTCCGATGGTGCACATCTCCCAGTCGACGATCGCCGCGAGAGCTGGGCCGTCATACGCGAACATCAGGTTGGCCAGGTGGCAGTCGCCGTGCATGATGCCGGGCTGCCAGTCGGCCGGACGGTTCGCCTCGAGCCAGGCTGCAACCTTCTCGAGTCCGGGGATTTGCGGGCCGGCGTAGCCGTCGAGAGCGTTGTAGGACTCGAGCTCGCTCATCCAGCGGCCGACCTGACGCTCCAAAAACCCGTCGGGTTTGCCGAAGTCGGTCAGCCCAGCCGCCTCGTAGTCGACGGCGCCAAGTGCGGCGATGCCGGTTGCCGCGTTCAGTCCCATCTGGTGTCGAATCGCGGGGTCGCCGGCGTGCAACGCGGGAAGCATGGTGGCCGGGTTGAATCCGTCGATCGGCTCCATCAGGTAGAACACCGCGCCGCCCAGGATGCTGTCGTCCGCGCATCCGGCGATCAGTCGCGGAGCGGGGACCGGAGTTGATTCGAGCGCGCCCAATACCCGCATCTCTCGGCGCAGAACCTCGTTGCTCTTGGCCCGCAGGTGCATCGGAGGGCGCCGAAATACGTAAGCCTCGCCGCCACGCCGGAACCGGTACATCAGGTTCTGCGTGCCTCCTTTGAGGGGCTCGACCTCGACGATCGGACCATCCGGCAATCCCTGTTCGTTCATCCACTCCGCGATCGCGGAGAAGTCCATGTCTGGCATGAACTCACCATAATGCATACGCATTAATAGTCAATATGATTGAATGAACCAATGTCAGAGACTGCCGAACGAGCGACCAATACCCGCGAGAGTCTGATCGCCACCGCGGCGACACTTTTCGCAGAGCAAGGCATCACCGGGGTGTCACTGCGGGAGATCCTGCGCGCGTCCGGAGTTCGCAATACAACGGCACTGCAATACCACTTCGGCGATCGCGCCGGATTACTGCGAGCCATCCTCGACAAGCACAACAGCGCGGTCGAGGTGGCCCGGCACACGCTGATGGATGCGTACGAAGCCGGGGGTAACGCCGATATCCGCGCCTTGGTGGCAGCACTTGTCCGACCACTGTCGGCAAAGCTAGACGGTGCCGACGGGGGCCGGGAGTACCTGCAGATTCTCGGCGAATTGGCGAACCACCCCAGGCCGGAGCTGCCCACCGATGATCTTGAATCGAACGACAGCCTTCTCCGCTGGCGGTCGCTGATTGGGCCGCTCCTCGAGCCCGAAGCGGTACGGATGCATCGCCGATTCGTCGCCATCAGATTCACGTTCATCGAACTCGGGCGTCGAGCTCAAAGTGGTCCACACACCGACGATCGGCTGTTCATCAGCCACCTCATCGACCTCGTTGTCGCCGTACTGGTCGCGCCGCTCAGTCCCGAAACGCTCCGTCTCGAGACCGAGCGAAATGCTCTGCAGGACAACTAAAGGCAGGCAGTGAGCAACCCCGCTGGTTAGTGGCTCAGCCCGCCCCGGCTGATCAGCTGACTGATGATCACGTTGCGCTGGATCTCGTTCGTCCCCTCGCCCACGATCATCAACGGTGCGTCGCGGAAGTAGCGCTCGACGTCGTATTCGGTGGAGTAGCCGTAGCCGCCGTGGATACGCACTGCGTTGAGAGCAACCTCCATGGCAACTTCCGACGCGTACAACTTCGCCATTCCGGCTTCCATGTCGCATCGCTGACCCGATTCGGCTCGCTGCGCGGCGTGCAGAACCAACTGCCGGGCGGCGGTGAGCTTGGTCGCCATGTCGACGAGGTAGTTGCCGATCGACTGGTGCTTCCAGATCGGCTGACCGAATGTCTCGCGCTCCTGCGCGTACTTGAACGAGTCGTCGAAGGCCGCCTGCGCGACACCGAGCGCCCGGGATGCGACCTGAATGCGGCCCGTCTCCAGGCCCTTCATCATCTGGGCGAAGCCCTGGCCTTCTTCTTCGCCGAGCACCGCATCGAGCGGAGCGCGGTAGCCGTCGAACGCGAGCTCGCAGCTCTCCACGCCCTTGTAGCCGAGCTTGGGCAGATCTCGCGACACCGTCAGTCCAGGACCGTGCTCGACCAGCAGGATGCTGATGCCCTTGTGCCGCGGCCGGGCATTCGGGTCGGTCTTGCACAGCAACGCAATCAGTCCGGAGCGGCGTGCATTGCTGATCCATGTCTTCGAACCCGAGACGACGTACTCGTCGCCGTCACGGCGTGCGATCGTCGTCATTGCCTGCAGGTCTGAACCGCCACCCGGTTCGGTGAGGGCCATCGTGGCCCGCATCTCCCCGCTCGCCATCTTGGGCAGGTACTTCTCCTTCTGTGCCGCGGTCCCGAAGGTGACGAGCAACTTGGAGACGACAGTGTGCCCGCCCATCGCACCCGCCAAGCTCATCCAGCCACGCGCGAGTTCCTCGGTGACGCCGACATAGCACGGCATCGAAACCGGCGTTCCGCCGAATTCCTCGGGGATTGCCAGCCCGAAGATCCCGAGTTCTTTCATGCGGTCTATAAGGGACTCGGGATAGGTGTTGGCCTTCTCGAGGTCGTGCGCGACGGGCCGGACGTCGCGGTCGACGAAATCCCGAACGGTCTTGACGACGAGCAGTTCGTCCTCGCTGAGCATGGTCATATCGTCCTCGCTTATGCAGTCGCGCGTGCGGAGCAGCGGCTTTCGGCGAATCGAACCGCGTCGCCCCATTCCGTGCGCTTGGTGATGAGCCCGCTGAATTTCATGATGTCGGCCTGGCCGTTGAGGGTGAGCGCGCCTGACAGGCGGTCGCCCGCCCGGTAGAGCGCGGTCAGGCGGTCGCCGCGGTCTTCGATCGTGACGATCTCGTCCGCGTCCGGGGACCCGACGAACTGGATGCGCGATCCGTACCAGTCCGACCAGAAGTAGGGCACCGTCGAATATGGTTTGGCCGCATCGGGATTGAGCGCATTGCGAGCTGCCGACGCACCCTGCTGCGCGGCGCTGGTCCAGTGTTCGAGGCGCATACGGCGCCCGAAAAGCGGGTTGTGCCAGTTGGCCACATCGCCCGCCGCGTACACCCCCGGAGTCCCGGTCCACAGGTTTTCATCGCACACGATGCCGTTGTCGATCCTCAGGCCGGAACCACGCAACCAGTCCGTCGCCGGGACGGCGCCGATGCCGACGACAACGAGGTCCGCGCGGATTTTCGTCCCATCAGACAGGACAACCAACTCCACTCGGCCGTTTCCTTCGAGCCGTTCAACTCCGGCGCCACATCGCAGTTCAGTGCCGTTTTCGACGTGCAAGCGGGCCAGGCGTGAGCCCATTTCCTCCCCCACCGCTCGGATCAACGGCGTGGGGAGCGCTTCGATCACCGTCACCGGTAGTCCACGCTTCCGCGCGCCGGAAGCGATCTCGGACCCGATGAATCCGGCGCCGATCACCACCGTTCTCGCGCCCGCATTCAGAGCAGCCCGGATCTGCGCGGCATCGTCGAGGGTTCGCAATGCGTGGACGCCGACGAGACTGTCGGTGCCCGGCAGCCTTCGAGCCGTGGCACCGGTCGCAATGACGAGTGCGTCGTACGTCAGTTCGCGACCGTCAGCGAGGGCGATCACCCGCGAATCGGTGTCGAGACCGGTTGCGGCGATACCCAATTCGAGTTCGACAGCCAATTCACCGCGCAGAGTCACCTCGTCGCGGAACTCGACGGTCGGCGGTTCCGCGTCGTCGAGGTAGGCCTTGGACAGCGGCGGCCGGTCGTACGGCAAGTGTTCTTCGCTGCCGACGAGCGTGATCTGTCCGTCGAATCCGGACTTGCGTGCGGCCTCGACCGCGCGCAAACCCGCCAGTGAAGCTCCGACGACTACCAGGCGATGCGTCATCGCACGAGGCGCAGGGCCGCGGTTGGGCACCCCGCGATTGCCTCTTCGACACCCAGGAGTGTGTCGTCGGTGACGTGCTCATCGAGCAGGACCAGCTCGCCCTCGTCGTTGACTTCGAAGTGCTCGGGCGCCAACGACTCACAGATACCCAGACCGGTGCATTTGGTGCGGTCCACAAGGATTTTCATTGTTCACTCCACTGGGAACTGGCCGTGGATCTCATCCACGACGATCTTGGCGGTCTCCGCACACGCGGTCGTTCCGCCGTTTCCGTACTCCTTGACCGCATCGCCGACATTCCACAGGTTCGGGATAGGCGTCGCATACGGCATGTCATAGCCGGCGACGGCACGCTGCGGCGGCCAGCCGTCGCGCGTGACGTTGATCGACAGAATCCGCGCCTCGTCGAAGCCCTCGATCTCGTCGCGAAGGTCTTGCAACACGAGCTCGGTTTCGGACTTCTCGTCGAACTCACCGACGGAGGGCTTCGGGACGCCGGTGCCCTGATAGAGGTGCCAGCCCTCGGGAGCCATCTCGGGGCACAGCTCGGTGAAGTTCGCGACGTAGCAGAGACGACGGGTGGTCGCGAAGCTCAAGAGACCAGGTGCGGTGCTGAGCTTGCGACGGCTCGCGAAGTTGACCGAGATCATCGCGCAGGGCCGGTTGCCCTGTTCGATCTGTGCCACGTAATCGGCTGGGAGGTTCTCGCGGCCCACCAGATCGAGGGTCGCGAACGGACCGATGTCGCTCACGGTGAACCGACTGGTCACGTCGGTGGTTTCCCCACCGCGGCGGATCGAAGCGCCGGTGATCCGACCGTCGGTCAGCGTCAGCTCAGTGACCTCGGCGTCGAGCCACACTGAACCACCGTTGTTCTCGATCACTTCGGCGAGCGCCTTCCAGACGCCGATTGTCCCGTCCGGGCAGAAGCCGAACTTCTTGAACGCGCTCTTGCGGGTGAAGTACGTCAGGAACACGCGGGCCGGCAATTCTTCCGACCCCACCGCGAACACCGAACCGCACATGTTCCGGAAGATGCCGTGGACGGATTCCTTCTTCGTGTACTTGCGCACCCAATCCGCGGTCGAGATCTCGTTCTCGGGCATGCCGCTGTCGTTGCGCGCGGCACCTAGGCCCGTCACCAGCTTGGCGCCCTGACGGGTCAGCTTCGACAGGAGGAATCCCCAGCCACCACCGGTGACGTCGACATCCTTCTTACCGATGCGGTAGAGAATCGGCGGCTGCGGTCGGCGAATGTCGAACTTGGCGCCAACCTCCTCGAACGTCTCCTGCGTGATGCCGCCGAGTTCGATGACGATCGCGCCGTTGTTGACCTTGAAGCCTTCGACCTCGTCAGTGGATGCGCGTCCGCCGACTTTATCGAGCCGTTCGATGACGAGAGTCTTGTATCCGAGGTGCGAGAGCCGGGCCGCGGTGAGCAGCCCGCCAGCGCCGGCACCGATGACCAGGGCATCGAAGTTATTGTCAGTCATGTTCTATCCCAACGGGTTCGAGCCGAGCTCAGCGCTCGACAGGTCGGTGATCTGGTCCCACTGGGCGGCAACCTCGCCGATTCCGGGTGGGGAGGCGAATACGGCGCCCTTCGTCTGGAACTGCGCAACGCGGTAGACGCGACCGCCGCCCGCGACGACGACCGTCGAGGTGTCCGAGCACTCATCGCTGACGAGGAAGCCGACCACACCGGCAACGTGCGCGGGAGGCAGCGTGTCGAGGAGTGCCTGCGGTGCGACATCCTCCGTCATGCGAGTCGCGGCCAGCGGAGCAACCGCATTGGCGAGGATGTTGTAGCGGGCACCCTCGATGGACAACGTGTTGATGAGTCCGACGAGACCCGCCTTCGCGGCGCCGTAGTTGGCTTGGCCGAAGTTCCCGAACAATCCGCTCGTCGACGTCGCCATGACGATGCGCCCGTGCTTCTGCTCGCGAAAGTAGGGCCAGGCCGCCCGGCTGACGAAGTATCCGCCCCACAAGTGCACGCGCTGCACAGATTCCCAGTTGTCCACGGTCATCTTGTGGAACGCGCTGTCGCGCAGAATTCCGGCATTGTTGACGACGGCATGTACCGCTCCGAATTCATCGATGGCGGTCTTGATCAGGCTGTTGGCGCCTTCTTCGGTGGCCACGCTGTCGTAGTTGGCGACGGCGGTGCCGCCCGCGGCGCGAATCTCGTCGACGACCTGGTCGGCCATCGAATGTCCCGCTCCGGTGCCATCGCGGGACCCGCCGAGGTCGTTGACGACGACTTTGGCGCCCTCACGAGCGAGCAGCAATGCATATTCGCGGCCGAGTCCCCCACCTGCTCCGGTGACGACGACAACGCGATCTTGTACTCCTGGCATGTTCGAGAATCTCCTAGTAGGACGCAGGAAGGTTGAGGCTCGTCTGAGCCACGAAGTTGAGGACCATCTCGCGGCTCACCGGCGCGGTCTTGAGCAGGCGGGCAGAGAACCAGAGTTCGGCGAGGCCGTACTCCTTCGACAGTCCGTTGCCACCGTGGGTCTGAATGGACTGGTCAAGGGCTTTGAGCGAGGCGTCCGCGGCAGCGAACTTGGCGATGTTGGCAGCCTCCGCGGCCGGTTCACCGGCGTCGAACAATTCGACAGCCCGATAGGTAGCCATCCGGGCGAGTTCGACAGCGATGTGCGATTCGGCCAGCGGATGCGAGATGCCTTGGTGCGCGCCGATCGGCGTCGACCACACCGCGCGGTCGCGGGCGTAGGAAACCGCCTTATCGACCGCATACCGGCCGATGCCGCAGCTGATGCCCGCGGCCAGAATGCGTTCGGGGTTGAGGCCGGCGAAGACCTGCTTCAGCCCGTCGCCTGCCGCGCCGATGAGCGCCTCTGGGCCGACCCGAACGTCATCGAGGAACACCGTGAACTGACTGTCTGGGGAGACAACGGCGGTCGGTAGTGGCTGCAGCGTGAGGCCGGGATCGTCGGTCGGGACCACGAACATCGACAGCGGCGATTTCCGGGTTCCGACGAAGTCGGCATCGCGTGCAATGAGCAGCACCGCGTCGCACTCGTCGATCGCGGAGATGAAGTACTTGCTGCCGGAGATCACCCAGCCGTCACCATCGCGGCGGGCCGTGGTGGTGACGTTGTGGCTGTTCGAACCTGCGTCCGGCTCGGTGAGTCCAAATGCCATCTTCTTACTGCCATCGGCGATGCCGGGAAGCCACTCTCGTTTCATCTCGGTCGAACCGTGAGCGGCGAGAATCGATCCACAGATCGCTGGCGAGATGACCGTGAGTAGCAACGGGATGCCGTGCGCAGACAGTTCCTCGATGACGACGAGAAGTTCGGCCAAGCCGGCTCCCCCTCCGCCGAACTCCTCTGGGAGGTGAACGCCGAGGAGCCCCGCCTGGCCGAGTTCGGTCCACAGTTCGTCGACCTTCTGGCCGGCGCGGGACCGTTCCAGGAAGTATTCCTGGCCGTACTTCTCGGCGATCTTGGCGACGCTCTCGCGGATCAGTTTGTGCTCGTCAGAGTCGACGACGAATGCAGACAAGGTTCCTCCTCTTTTCGAATCTAATATAAATTAAGTTTCGTGAAGGAGGCAAGACCCGGCTTCCGCGAAGCCGAACATGGAACTACGGAACGTCAGGAGCCTCGCATGACCGATCTCGCTGCTTGCCTGTCCGGCTGGCACCCCGAACCCCTCGTCGAGCACGACGACATGGGATCTGCCGAGTCAAGCCACTTTGCCGCGCTGCTCGACTCTCCCCCACCGGACAACGGGCTACTGCCGCCGTTGTGGCACTGGTTCCACTTCCTCAAATGGCCTGCGCAACGGGACATCGGCCTCGACGGACACCCGGCGAATGGTCACTTTCTGCCGCCGATTCCCGATCGCCGTCGGATGTTTGCCGGCGGTCGGGTCACGGTGGAACGCCCACTCGAACTGGAGGTTCCCGCAGATCGTCACGTGAGTCTTCGTAATGCCGTGGTCAAGCATGGCCGATCCGGCGAGATGGCGTTCATCACCGTGCGCAGCGAGTATCGCCAGAACGGCGAGCTATGCGTTCTCGAGGATCAGGATCACGTCTATCGCAGCGGCGATGGACCCGCACGTTCGTTCAACGCACCGAGCGGAGAACTTCCGGACGCCACCTGGCAGTCCTCGCCAGTCGTGGACCAGAGTCTGCTGTTCCGCTTCAGCGCGATCACCGCCAACTCGCACCGAATCCACTACGACGAGCCGTACACGCGCAACGTCGAGGGTTACCCAGGGCTGGTCGTCCACGGGCCCCTGTTGGTGCTGCTGATGCTCGAACTCGTGCGCGATCGGCAGGTCACGTCGGTCGACTATCGGCTGCAACATCCAGTCTTTCTGGGCGACAGCTTCCGCGTGATCGGAGAACCTGCAGGCGATCTCGCGGTGGTCAGCCCTGGCGGCACCAAGAACGCGGTCGCGAAAGTCCGCTTCCAGTGACCTTTCGAGAGAAGATCGCACACGCTCAGACATTCCTCTTCGTCCCTGGAGATCGTCCGGAACGCTTCGCGAAAGCCGTGAACTCCGGTGCCGACGTGATCATTCTCGACCTCGAGGACGCGGTGGCTGACGACCAGAAGAACGACGCGCGCGAAGCAGTGGCCGATTGGCTGACGGACTCCCCGCACGCCGTTGTGCGGATCAATGCCGCCGGAACCTCGTGGCACCGCGAAGACCTCGCGATGATCTCGGCGTTCGACTGCGCAGTCATGGTCCCCAAGTCTGAGGAGCCGTTCGTGTGCATGCTCCCAGTGATTCCACTGATCGAAACCGCCGCCGGAATTCTCAATGCGGTCGAGATCTGCCGCGGCACGATGCGTCCGGCTTTCGGCAGCATTGATCTCGCCGCTCAGCTGCGGGTCGATCCCGATGACCGCGACGCCCTCGCGACGGCTCGCTCGACGCTGGTTCTCGCTGCCGCGGCCGCGGGCGTAGCCGCCCCGATTGACGGCGTGACCACCGCGTTGTCGGACTCAGGCCGACTGGCCGACGACGTTCACTACGCGCGGCGGCTGGGATTCACCGGCAAGCTCTGCATCCATCCGTCGCAGATCGCTCCGGTGCATCACACGCTCGCGCCCACTGCGGCTGAGATCACGTGGGCAGAGCGGATTGTCGGTGCGGCTGGAGGCGGTGCGATTGCCCTCGATGGCTCAATGGTCGACAAACCGGTCATCGAACGCGCCCGCCGGATACTTGGTTTGGTCACCGAGCCAGGTCTCGGCCGATGATTTCCTTCATGATCTCGGTCGACCCGGCGTAGATGGTCTGGATCCGGGTGTCGACGCACGCCCGCGCGAGCTCATGGTCAGCGTCATAGAGGTCGCGTTGCACGGTCGGATTTCTTCTCATTGCCAACGACCGCCGCGAACGAGACGCAGGCGCCTGGGCGACCGCCGAGGTTGTGGGTGAGGGCGAGGCGCGGGTCTGCGAGTTGGCGGTCCCCTGCCTCGCCGCGAAATTGCAGCCAGCATTCGTAGAGCATCCGGAGGCCGCTCGCTCCGACCGGATGACCGAACGACTTCAACCCGCCGTCGGGGTTGATCGGCAGGCGGCCGTCGAGATCGAACGCGCCGTCGAGGACGTCTTTCCAGGCCTGACCGCGATCGGCGAACCCGAGGTCTTCCATGAGAACGAGTTCGGTCGGGGTGAAGCAGTCATGGACTTCGGCGAACGAAATCTCCCGGCACGGATCGCTGATTCCTGCCTGTTGGTAGGCATCCCGCGCGGACCGGACGACTTCCGGGAACGTCGTGTAGTCGTAGTCCGGATCCATCCCGCCGCGCCCTGGACCCGCCGCCAGCGCGAGACCCTTCACGTACATCGGAGTGTCGGTATAGCGATGCGCATCTTCGGCGCGGACGATCAGCGCGCACGCAGCACCGTCGGAGACGCCCGAGCAGTCGAAGACTCCGAGGCGGCCGGCTACCAGTGGAGCTGACGCGATCTTCTCCTTCGACACTTCCGACCGGAACTGGGCCTTCGGATTGAGTGCACCGTTGCGGTGGTTCTTCCACGCGACGTGGGTCATCGCGTCGCGCATCGCTGATGCGTCGACTCCGTACCGTGCGCAGTAAGCGGGGTCGAGCAGGGAGAAGGCAGCCGGCGCCGTCAGGGAGAGTTCGGCGGCGGTGCCATCGCTCGGCGGGTCACCACGCAAAAGACCCGAGAATCCGGAATCTTTGAGCTTCTCGGCACCGATCGCGACGACCCGGTCGTAGGCACCGGACGCGACCGCGTAACAGGCGTTCCGAAACGCCTCCGACCCACTCGCACAATAGTTTTCGACGCGGGTAACGGGCGTGAAGTCCAGACCAAGCGCTTTGCTCACCACGAGGCCGCTCTGCCCGCTGCTGAGCGTGCCGAACCAGTAGGCGTCGACGGAGTCCCGGTCCTGGCCACGGAAGCACTCGTCCATCGCTTCGATGATCAGGTCTTCGACAGATGCGTCCCAGCGCTCACCGAACCGAGTGCAGCCCATCGCAACGATGGCGACCTTGTCGCGGATTCCGTTGCTACTCATGCAACTTTGGCTTTCCAGAAGTAGTTGTGCACTCCCCCGGCGCTGTGCAGCCTCCGGAAGGTCGTGGCGACCCGGGCACCGACCGCTAGACGGTCACTCCCATCGGTCACTTCGAGCGTGTACCGGCCGCCGCCCTCGAAATCGACGACTGCCTGGGCAACCGGCGGAGCCAACGAGTAGGCGAGTCGGTCCACGGTGAAGGTCGCGACAGTGCCGCCCCGGCCGCCCCATCGAACGGGCGTCATGGCGTCGATCGCACTGCATTTCTTGCACACGCGGGCGGGCGGGAGGTGCACGAAACCGCATGCTGTGCATCTGTTTCCGGTGAGCCCGAACTTCCAGGCCTGCGATCGCGCCGACGGGGGCGCGGCTGCGCGATCAGGTTCTGGGCGCCGTGGTGGTTCCTGATCGAGAAGCCCGCGCCAACGCAGGTACGTCAGATAGTCGACCGGTGAGCCCGCTTCAACCTGGGTCGCAAGGGGCACCGGCTGCCGACGTTCAGCGGAACGTTCGGTCGTGCGTAGCAAGATCGCATCGCAGCCGTCGGCGGCCGACACGACCAGAATCGTCTCGTCCGGTTGGGCCTGATCGAGAACCGCCGCCAACGCTAGGCCCACATCGGCCGTACCCGCATGCCCAATCGGCGACAGAACAGTAGATACTTTGCCACGCAATGACTTTGACGCTCGCTTGGCCAGGGCGAGATTGGGTGACGCGATCACCACGTGGTGCGCCGGCTCGAAGTCCTTCGTCACGGCTTCGAGCAAGGGCAAGTACTGCTCGACGCCGAAGCGCTCCTCCCACTGCGTGCCGTAGATCGAAGACGGGTCGCGCCAGCGGTCGAGAAATTCAGCGGTGACCGACGACTGCGAGACGACCTCAGCGAGCGGATCCGCGCCGAACAGGAATGCAGCAGCGCCATCGCCACCCGAGCGTTCGTCGGCCGATCCGGGCCGGCCGGTACGAAGGTCGGACAGCACGGCGAGCCCACCGGATGCCTTGGCGGCGCGAAGTGCGGCGACCCCACTGCGCGCCGATCCGCAAAGATCTGCGGCGAAACTCCCGGGCGGCATACCGAGCGCCGCATGTATGGCGGTTGCGTTCGTCTTGTCGAGATACGCAGGCGACGTGGTGGCGAAGTAGAGTGCCTCCGCAGATCGACCACCGAGAGCGACTGCGCCCGCCGCGACGCCCATTGTCGTGCTGTCTTCATCGAACGACGCCGCCACGCGCTGCGACCGGCCGATCGAAACACGATGTGCGGGAATGTAAGTCCCGTAGCTGACGATCCCGTTCACGGCGCCTCGAACAGCGCAGCAATGCCCTGACCGCCGCCCACACACATGGTCTCCAGCGCGTACCGCCCGCCGCGACGCTTCAGCTCGTGCAGCATCGTGGCGAGAATTCGCACTCCGGTCGCGCCGATGGGATGGCCTAGTGAAATGCCGGAACCGTTGACGTTGATCCGGTCGATGTCGTCGAAACCCCAGCCCTTCATGACGGCAAGCACCTGCACCGCAAAGGCTTCGTTCACTTCGACGAGGTCGATGTCGTCGAAGGTCAACCCCGTCCGAGAGAGCAGCTTCTCCACGGCCGGCACGGGTCCAATGCCCATCCGCGAGGGATCACACCCCGCCGCGGCCCAGCCGACAAGAAACCCGAGTGGCTCGAGCCCGAGTTCGTCGAGCTTGTCTTCAGCCACGACCAGGCATGCAGCCGCCGCGTCGTTCTGTT
Source organism: Smaragdicoccus niigatensis DSM 44881 = NBRC 103563 (assembly GCF_000380645.1). Taxonomy (GTDB): domain Bacteria; phylum Actinomycetota; class Actinomycetes; order Mycobacteriales; family Mycobacteriaceae; genus Smaragdicoccus; species Smaragdicoccus niigatensis. Next base: position 589,629 of record NZ_AQXZ01000017.1, on the reverse strand, counting down.
GGCTCGCGTTTCCCGCAGTCACCGTTCCGCCGGGCACGATTGCCCGCAGTTTTCCGAGCCGCTCGACAGAGGAGTCCGGCCGGACGCCTTCGTCGCGATCGAAGATCAGCGGATCGCCCTTCCGCTGCGGAACAGTCACCGGCACTATCTCGTCCGCGAACGTGCCTGACTCCCACGCCGCTGCTGCGCGCTGATGGCTGCGAGCCGCGAACTCATCTGCGGCATCGCGGGTGATGTTGTAGTCGCGGGCGAGGTTCTCGGCGGTTTCGATCATTCCGCCGATGTGCCCGAACCGAGCTTCCGGCTGGGACCGCTCGCGCCCCCTGTCGAGCCGGTCGTAGAACACCGTGTTCCCGGCTCGCGAGCCCCAACGCATGTCTTGCGTGTAGTACTCGATGTTGCTCATCGACTCGACTCCACCGGCGAGCACGACATCAGCCGCGCCGGTCTGCACCATCATCGCGGCGGTGACGACGGCCTGCAGACCACCCCCGCAGCGGCGATCGATCTGGAAGCCCGGCACCTCGATGGGCAGGCCCGCGTTGAGCGCGGCCCACCGCCCGATGCACGGCGCTTCCGAATTCGCGTACGACTGTGCGAAGGAGACGTCGTCGATCCGTGCCGGGTCGATGCCAGACCGTTCGACGACGGCCTTGATCGCCGCGGTCGCGAGTTCTTCCGCACGAACCGACCGCAACGATCCACCGAACGCACCGACCGGGGTGCGCAGCGGGCTGACGATTGCCGCTCTCCTCATGCGTTCTCCTGCAGGGCATCTCGGTGATTTGGGTGAGCGATCGCGAGCATTCGTTCGCGGCGCTGGCCGAGCGTCAGACCGCGGAGGTCGGCGACGCCGAATTCGGTGACGAACACCCCGGCGTCGGCCCTGGCGGTAGTGACCGGCCCAGACAAGCGGCTCACGATGCGGCTCTGCTGCCCAGCCGTCGACGGCAGCGCGACGATCGGGATCCCGCCCACCGAACGATGCGCGGCGCGAAGGAATTCACCGCCGCCGCCGACTGCGCCGACATAACGGCCACCGGCGGTTTCGGCATTGATCTGACCGGTCAGATCGACCTCGATCGCGGAGTTGATCGCGACGAATTTGTGCTGGCCGGCCAGTCGTTCCGGGTCGTGGGTGTAGCTGATCGGGCATAGACACACGTTCGGGTTGTGGTCGACGAAATCGAACAGCCGAGCCGAACCCATGAGCAACGTGGTCACGGCCTTGGCGACGACGCCGCCTTCCATGAGGCCGACTGCGGCATCGGTGAAGATTCCCGAGTGGATCCCGAGATCGCGGTGTTTGGTCAGGGCTCCGAGAACCGCTTCCGGGACCGCTCCGATTCCGAACTGGAGCGTCGCGCCATCGGGAATGAGTTCGGCCGCCAGCCCTGCAATCGCGTGCAGGTCGGCAGTCGGCGCGGCGAAGACGTTCTCCGGAACGGACCTCGAGGTGTGCACCACCACGTCGATGTCCGCGTCGGTCAGATACCGGGCGCACGTGGAGAACGGCAATTGATCGTTGACCTCTGCTACCACGACCCGAGCCGAATCGATCGCCGCCGATAGGTAGTCGTCCGCGAGCCCCAGGCTGTACCGGCCGGCCTCGTCAGCCGGTGTGCACTGGACAAGGACAACGTCGGCCCGCGAGACGAACTGCGGCAACGTCGAATAGGCCCCGGGATAGATGTCGAGCAGTCCCGCGGCGGCAAGGTGGCGGTTCGTGCCGGTGCCGCAGTAGCTGACGAACCGAATGTGGTCGGCGTGTTCTGGGCGAACCGTTCCCGCGACCGGAATTCCGATGAAGCACGTGATTCCGCCCAGCTCCGCCCGTTGGCTGAGCAACTGCTCGACGAGAGGCACCGGTTCGGCACAAGCCTGCCCCCAGACAACGAAATCGCCGGGGCGGATCAGCTCAGAGAAGTCGATCATCTGTTCTCACGCCACCGATCGGCTGATGGGTCGAGCAACTGCTCGAGTCGCCCTTCGGGCAGCCAGACGAGCGTCTCGAGTTCGAGCGCGTCGAGGTACCGGACCCGGCCGGACTTGAGGTCCTCCAGTCGCAGGCGCGGGCCATTCGCCGCGGCGTCGACCTCGACGCGGACGTTGGCGAATTCGCTGCCGACAATCTCGGACATCAGATCAGGAACCCCATCGTGGGAACCGCCTCGGCGTTGTTCACGAGCAGGACGGTCTTCGCGACCAGCCGCATTCCGTCGTGGGTGTTGCGCAGGCGATAGATGTAGCGGCCGCCCCAGGTCACCAGGCCGCGGGGCTTCGATTCGAGCAGCAGAAAATTCGCGCCGACGAGTACGTCGCCAGACTCGCTACCCAGGATCTCGACGTTGGAAATGCTGCGGCGCAGGTTGGACGGCGGCGACTGCGCGTACCGTTTCCCGGTCCGAAGCTGAGCGAGCCGCGTACTGATCCGGCGGCGGTTGTCGTAGATGATCGACACCTTGCGGTCAGGGTCGATCAGTGAATCGCTCGTCGGGACCCAATACACGGCGTCGTCGGTCCACAGCGCCTCCCATTCGTCGTAGTCGTGTTCGTCGGCGAACCGGGCCTCGCGGTAGAGGAACTGCTCGATCGCCCGAATATCGACGCTCTCCTGCACGCTTGTCATCACTGCTCCATGAGGTTCTTGTAGTGCTGCCAGAACGCCCGCATCGCCGTCTCGTCGGTGGCACCGCCGATCCGGAAGCCGTCCGGATCAGTGCTTTCGCGGCCGACTCCGCGCCGAATGTCGAGCCATTCGGGTAGACGCTGTTCCACACCGCGCTGGTTGCGCTCGTACATCTCGGTGTCGTCGGCGAGCAGCATTCCGGCCGGTCCGACCGAACCGATCGACTGCGACAGCATGCGCTTGTTGAGTTCCGGTGCGCCATCGAGTTGGACGGCGGTCGAGAACTGGACGCACTCGTTGTAGGAGATCGGCTGGATGTTGAACACCTGGATCTCGGCGACGAACAGGTTCGGGAAAACCATCACGTGGGGAGCACCCTCGATGAGAATCTCTTCCGCTGCGTCACCGTGTTTGGCCCGCATTGCCGCAACGTATTCGGGAACCCGGTCCGGGGTTGTGCCGAACCATCGCATCGGCTCGGCGAACTTCCGGAACTCCGGCCGCAGATCGTTCTCGCTGTGCCCGTTGCCGAGCGCACGGGTCACCGCAGTCGAGTTGTCGCTGTATAGCGGACCGATCGTCGAACCCGTCACCGAGAAGATCGACCCATGTACGAACTGCGGGTGATACCCGTCAGTCTCGTTCTCCGCGAGCAGCTTCCAGTTCGCGTGGGTCTGGTGACGCAGCCACCCGGCATCGAGGGAGACGGTACCTTCCGGCGATAAGCGCGCCAGACGGTCGAGTTCACCCGCAGCTGCGCCGAGGTGTTCCTTGAGCGGGACGACCTCGGGATTGAAGCTGCCGAACACGAAGCCGTGGTACGACTCGACGCGTGGCACGACACCGAGCTTGAGGTCGAGATTTCCCTTGCCCCCGTACCCCTTGTTGTAGGGGTAGCCGAGCAGCTCACCGGTGTTGCGGTACGTCCATCCGTGGTACGCGCAGCGAAACGCACTCGAGTTGCCGCTCGGCGCATCGCAGACCAGGTTGCCGCGGTGGGCGCAGCGGTTCACGAGCAAGTGGATCTCGCCCGCCCGGTCACGCGTCATGATGATGTCCTGCGGACCGATGTTCTTACGCACATAGTCGTTCGGCTCGCGAACCTCGCTCGCGTGGCCGACGAAAACCCAACCGCCGTACCAGATCCGCTCGAGCTCATCGGCGAAGATCGCGGGGTCGGTATAGAGCGAGCCGTGGACCCTGGTCGGTTGAATGAGAGCCGAATAGTCCACTCGTGTTGTCGTTGTCATGGGAGTTCCTATCGCCCAGTGAAGACGGGTGTGCGGCGGGAATGGAAAGCCGAAATTCCCTCGGCGAAGTCGTAGGTATCGAAGAGCCGAACTTGCGCGTCGACCTCGTGGTCGAGGAGCTCCTGCGGGTCACTCGGCCATCGGGACAGGAGCGACTTCATCGCCGCGACGGCCATCGGCGGCATCGCGGCGATGCGCTCGGCATCGGCGATCGCGGCTTCGAGCGTCTGTCCGGACGGGACGACCGCATCAGCCATCCCCAAGGTCACGGCGTCAGTACCCGAGATCCGGGCCGGAAGCAGCATCAACTGACGGGCCTTGGCCACTCCCACCCGCGCCGGCAATGACGCGAAGATGCCCATGTCCCCGGCGAGACCGACGCCGGTGAAGGCGGTGCTCAACACCGCGTCGTCGGCCACGACGACCCGGTCACACGCCAGCGCGAGAGAAACTCCTGCTCCGAAGGCCGATCCTTCGACCGCCGCAATGACCGGCTTTGGTCCACCCCAGATCGCTCGGACCACGCGCTGTGCAGCCTCGGCGCGCGGACGCGCCTTCTCTTCGGGCATCCGCGCCATGGTCGAAATGTCTCCACCCGCACAGAAACTCGTGCCCGCACCGGTGAGGACGACCGCCCGGATCCCGGGGTCGGCCATCGCTGATTCGATTGCCTCGGCGAGCACCACGCGCAAGGCCATATCGATCGCATTCCGGCGCTCGGGCCGGTTGAGGGTGATAATCCGGACCGGGCCGCAATCGTGAGTCAGAACGATCATCGCGAACCGAACCTCGGTTCGCGGCGTTCGATGACCGCCGCGAGACCCTCTCGGGAGTCGGCCGTACCGGACAGTTGGGCGACGGTGCGCGCCTCTTCGGGGAGCCGATCTGCCAGCGTCGCGCCGACGCCACCCCACAGCAGGCGCTTGGTGGCACCGATCGCCTCAGGTGCGGAGTTCACGAACTGCCGGGCGCAATCGAGCGCCGCGGTTTCCAGCTTGTCGTCCGGAACGACGCTGGTCAGAAGGCCGATCTGGTGAGCCTCGGCGGCACTGAGCACCTGGTTCGTCAGGAGGATTTCCATCGCCTTCCGAAACCCGACGAGCTGCGTGAGCGTGACGGAAACTCCGGCGTCCGGTGCCATCCCGACGCGGACCGCACCCGACATGAACTTCGCCGATTCGGCCGCGATCACGAAGTCCGATGCGCACACCAGGCCGAATCCGCCGCCACCGGCAGCGAAGCCGTGCACGGCCGCGATAACCGGCACGTTGAGCGAGGTCAATGCCGCGATCGAGATCTGCAGCCACGCCGTCGCCTCACGCAAGTAGTCCGGCAATTGCTCGCCCTTCGAGGCGAAGACCTTCACGTTGCCCCCGGCACAGAAGTTCTTACCCTCGCCCGATAGCACGACCGCCCGAATCCGGGGGTCTGAGTGGATGGCGAGAATCGTCGTGTGCAGAGCCTGCAGAAATGGCACATCCATTCCGTTGGAGGTGTGCGGGCTGTTCAGGACGAGGCGGGCGATGCCATCGTCGTCGACCGCGAGTCGTACCAGGTCTGTCATGACCGTGCCCCCACTCCGGATTCGACGACATGGGTCAACACGGCCTGAAACTCGAGGTCGAGGCCATCAGCGAGCGTCGTGTCCTGGCTGGCGTTGACGAGCTGCTTGACTCGGGCCAACGCAACGGCATCTTTGGCGGCCAACCGATCCGCGAACTTCTTTACCCCCGAATCGAATTCGGCTGTCTCGAAGACCCGGTAGGCCAAGCCCCACTCGAGCGCATCGGTTGCCGTCAGACGATCTCCGGTGAGGATGTGCGCGAGTGCACGCTGTCGTCCTACCAGGCGAGGAAGCCGCTGGGTGCTCCCGCCGCCCGGGATCTGACCGAAGCGGGTGTGGGTGTCGGAGAGGACGGCGTTCTCGTGAAGAAGCACGATGTCGGCGGCTTGGATCAGCTCGAACCCGCCTGCCATCGCGTAGCCCTCGACCGCGCAGATCACCGGGACGGGCAACGTGGCGATGACATCACACGCGGCGCGGAAGTTCGCAAACAGCGGCGCCATCGCATCGCGACCGTGCGCACGCAATCGTTCGAGCTGCCGAAAGTCTCCGCCAACACAGAAGTTGCCAGCGCTGCCCCGGATGACGATCACGTTCACGCCCCTGGCGAGCAAGACGAGCGCATCGCGGAGCTCACGGCCGAGCTCGACAGTGATGGCATTCATCTGTTCGGGACGATTGAGGACAATCGTCCCGACGTCACCGTCGACAGTGGTCAATACCTCGCTCACATCAATCGCCCCCCGCCGACTTCGAGAACCGCTCCGGTCATATAGCTCGACAGGTCGGAGGCGAGGAACAGTGCGACACCGGCGACCTCATGCGGCTCGCCGGCCCGCTTCATCGGGATCGCCGCTTCGCGCTCGGCGAAGACCTCCGGCGGCATCGCGGCGGTCATCGCGGTGCGAATCAGACCAGGTTGAATTGCGTTGACTCGCACGCCTTTATGCGCAAGCTCCTTCGCCGCCGCCTTCGTGAGCCCGACGATGCCCGCCTTGGCCGCGCTGTAGTTCGTCTGCCCCGGATTTCCCGACTTTCCCGACAGCGAGGACATGTTGATGATCGAGCCGGAGCCCGCATCGCGCATGACCGCCGAGGCGGCACGGACTCCCAGCCACGTACCGCGAAGGTGCACGGCGATCACGGCGTCGAAGTCATCGGGGGTCATCTTGCGCAGCGAGGCATCGCGCGTGATTCCGGCGTTGTTGACGTAGATGTCCAGCCGTCCTGACCGCCACAGAGTCTCGTCGACGAGTGATTGAACGGACGCCTCGTGGGTGACATCGCACTCGACACCGATCGCACGTTCACCGAGAGATTCGGCGGCCGCCTGGGCCGCATCGACATCACGATCGGCCAGCACAACGCTGGCTCCGTGGGCGTGGAAGCTTTCTGCAATCGACAGCCCGATTCCGGTGGCTGCGCCAGTGACGATGGCGGTCCGGCCGGTCAGCAATCCGGTCATGCCACGAACCTGGCAATCGACTCGGCGACACAGGCTGGCTTCGGCGACCCTTCGACCTCGATGGTCGTGCTCATCTTCGCCTGGACTCCGCCGGGAACGCGCTCGACCGAAGTGATGGTCGATGTTGCGCGGACGCGCGCGTTCACGGGCACCGGCGAAACAAAGCGCACCTTATCGAAGCCGTAGTTGACGGCCATGGTGATGTTGTCGACGCGATACAGCTCGTGGGTCAGCACCGGCAGGAGGGACAGAGTCAGCAGGCCGTGCGCGATCGTCGATCCGAAGGGTCCGTCCGCCGCACGCGTCGGATCGCTGTGAATCCACTGGTGATCACCCGTCGCCGTCGCGAACGTGTCGATGCGCGTCTGGTCAATCGTGATCCAGTCCGTCGTGCCGAGCGAATCCCCTTCCGCGGCAGCCAGTTCGTCGATTCCTCCGTAGACCTTCACGCCCACTCCTTCGCCAGATTTGAATTTAATATAGATTCAAAACAGACGCCGGGCAAGCCCCCGGGATAACCGCCCAACCCAAGCTCGATGCGAATACCCTCGGTGTGAAGATCGCAGAAGGTTGGCAGCGATGTCGTCGAGTAGGCAGCCGCAGCACGGTGACCTGAAGTCGGGTCCAAAGCTGTATTTGGTGTTACTGACTTCCGTACTTGTTGCGGCCGGATGCTCGAACCTCGGAGTCCAGACCCCGACGATTCCCCACATCATCGCCACGATCGACCCGGCGACCGGCCCGATTCGGGACGTGGCGTTTGACGGCCGGCGGCATCGCGCATACCTCACGAGCGAGGGCGGCCGGTCCATCGTCGAGATCAGCCCGCGTTCGGTGGCTGCCAAGTTCGGTCTCGCGTCGGCGCCATCTGGCGCGGCGATCGATGAATCAACGCACACCGCGTTTGTCACGGCTCCGGCCGACAACCTCGTCATGGCCGTAGACCTAAATACCGGTGAGACCACAGGCACCGTCCGGGTCGGTGCGGAACCACAGGGCGCAGAGGTGGACCCGGACCTCAATGCCCTCTATGTCGCCAATGTCGATGACGGCTCGGTGTCTGTAGTCGACCTCCGGACCAGGGTGGTGAAGGCGGTCATCGAGGTTGGCGGGAAACCGTCGAAGATGGGTGTCGATCCGAACAGTCACCGGCTCTACGTGGCGAATTCGAGTGGCGGGATATCGGTGATCGACGGGCATTCGCATAGAGTCGTCGCGACCATTCCCGACGACCAGAGTCCGCGGGACGCAGCTGTCGATCCGGCGACCGGAGCCGTGTACGCCCCCAACTTCGACGACGGCTCCGTATCGGTGATCGGCACTGACTCCAGCGCGGTCATCGACACAATCAAAGTCGGTGCGCAACCGAGCGCCGCGACCGTGGATTCGGTTGCGAACCTCGCATACATCACCAACTTCGCGGACGACACCGTCACCGTGATCAACACCAAGACGCGGATTGTCGCCGGCACGATCAAGGTCGGGGATGGACCACAGTTCGTCGCCGCCGACCCCGTCAGTCACGTTGTCTGGGTCGTCGACGCGAACAGCAACACGGTCACGGTGCTCGGTTTCTAGTACGTCGTTTCCTGGGCAGACAAGGCTTGCCACTTGCCGTCGATCCGCACAAACACATCCGTGAAGCGCTCTCGGCCCACCAGCTTGCCATCCTGCATCAGCGTGTTCACTCCATGGATGACCGCGGTGTCACCGACGATGTCGACGATTTGTTCAGACGGGTTCATCGTGAACGGGAGCGGCGTCATACTCGCCATCTCCCCCGCCCGGTCGACGAGTTTGCCGTCGCTGCTGATGTGTCTGAAGCCTTGCGCCAAGATGCCGTCGACCGTCGCGCGGTCGCCCGCAGTGATTGCCGCGAGCCATCGCCCTTCGAGAGCAAGCACGTCGTCGGTCGGAACGCTCGTCACCGAAGAACCTGAGTCGTTGGGCGCCGTGCTTGTTCCGCACGCGGCGAGCGGGCTCGACAACGCGGTTATCACCATCAGAGCGATCAGGAATCGTTTCATTGTCAGCCTCAGGTTGCGGCGCAAATCGTCGTCCCACAACCGTCGCACAGCGGGCGGCGCCAAAGTGAGGATTAGCGTGCTCCACGGCCTTTTCTCCAGGAGTCATATAGTTTCGTGACGTGGTCAAGAAGACGGCACCAGCCGCGCCGAACGCCGACGAGGGCGCCGCAGACACCAAGTCCGCGCGCACCCGGCAACGAATCCTCGACGCGGCAGCGAACGTCCTGAGCCGCAAGGGATATGCCGGCACTCGGCTGTCTGAGGTCGCCGACATCGCCGATCTCCAGACGCCCGCCATCTACTACTATTTCCCCTCCCGCGACGACCTCGTCGAAGAAGTGATGTGGTCGGGCATCGCCGGCCTCAAAGAAGAGGTCACAGCCGTGCTCGCGGATCTCCCTGCCGATACCCCGCCGATCGAACGGATCATGGTGGCCGTCGAGACGCACCTGCGGCACGAACTGGAGGTCTCGGACTACGCGACCGCGTCGATTCGCAACTCCGGCCAGATTCCCGAGAAGATGCGCACACGCCAGAAGGAAGAGGATTCCGCCTACGGCAGGATCTGGCGAGAGCTTTTCGATGACGCGGCCGCCGCGGGTGACCTGCACCCCGAGCTACACCCGGTCATTGCCCAGATGCTGGTCGTTGGCGCGCTGAACTGGGCGGCCGAGTGGTGGTCACGCAGCCGGGGCTCGCTCGATGACGTCGTCCGGAACGCCCAGTTGATGATTCGGAACGGACTCAGTCCCGACCGAGGGTGACCGTCGCGGAGGCGATCACTCGCTGTTGCGCTATCTCGACCTCGATCACTGCAACCCGGGCGCCCACCCGCTGCACAACAGCCTCGGCAATCATCTCGCCGCCGATGCGTGCCGGTCGCTGGAGGTTGATATCGAGACTCAACGTCCGGAAGTCCTCCCCCAATTCGTTCCCGACAACACCGACTGCCAGGTCTACGAGCGCGATCGGAATTCCGCCGTGAACGATCCCGTAGGGATTCGCCATCCACGGCTCCGCCACCGCGCGCAGACGCGCACGATCCCCCCTTGCCTCCAACTCCTCGATGCCGAGAAGATCGGCCAAGCTCCCGCCCGCAACCTCGATGTCCGGCGGCGACTCGGCGACCGGCGCGACAACACCCGGCACGACGATGAACCGCGCCGACACCGATGCAACGAGCTGCCCGGCTGCGGTCCGTAGGTCGGCGACCGCGAGCACATCACCGCCCGCAACATCTTTGACCAGGGCATACGCGTCCACGACATCGCTGGTCCCCGGCCTGCCGCTGCCCGTTTCGAAGTGAATCGTCGCGGTTCGTATCCCTCGGTCTGCGGGCACGACCCCCTGCACTGCGCGTCCGGTTGCGAAGTCGGCAAGCACGCCGAGCCAACCGAGTTCTCGGCCCTGGGCGATTTGCTTGGCCGTGACCGCCTGTGCGGAAAAGCCGGTTTGGACAACGCCGAATCGGTTCTCGGGCGCGGTGTTCGGGAACCGTGCAACGTCGGCGGCGCGAGCGTTCCGTCCGCTTGCTGGCGTCTCTGAAATCACGACATCCCCCTTGTACATGCTTTCTAATATAAATTAGAATCGAATCCTGACAAGGGAGCTCGGATGACCATCGAACTGGCAAAGCGCTTATATGAAGCACTGGCGACCGGCGACCGCGCCACGTTGACCGAGGTACTGCACCCGGACTTCGAAGGCCACACGGCAGCCGGCCTCCCGCTGTCCCTCGGTGGCGTTTACCGCGGACCTGACGCGATGCGCAAGGAATTCTGGGGCGTTGTCGCTCGCCACTATCAGGCTCGGGCGACCCCGGAATCCTTTGAACCTCTCGGCACCGAATCGCTGCTGGTCATCGGCCGGTACATCGGCGTCGCCAAGGCCTCGGGCCGAGAACTGAACGCCGGATTCACGCACCGGATCGACGTCGCCGATGGCCAGATCCGGCGGCTCGATCAGCTGACCGACACCCAGGCCTGGCATGACGCGCTGGACGGCGAACTCGAGACGATCGACTACTCGGTGCGCGACGCGGTAGCGACAATCTGCCTGAACCGCCCCGCGGAACGAAATGCGATCAATCAGCAACTCGCGGATGATCTGCTGACGGTCGCCCGCCGCTGCGCCGAAGATCGCGACATTCGCGCTGTGCTGATCACCGGCAACGGACCCGCGCTCACTGTCGGTGGCGACATCGACTACTTCACCCAAACGCCGACAGCCGAGTATGGGACGCTGTTTCGGCAGATGACCGGTCCGTTCCACGAAGCGTTCCGGATTCTGAGCCGGTTACGCGTGCCGATCGTCACCGCCGCGCATGGCTCGGTCGCGGGTGGCGGCCTCGGATTTGTCTACATCGCCGACTTCGTCCTCGCGGCACCCAACACGAAGTTCGCCACCGCGTTCGCTGCCATCGGGTTGTCCGGCGACGGCGGTGGAACGTGGTTCCTCCCCCGGCTCGTCGGCCCCCGCCGCGCGGCACGCATGTATCTGCGCAATGAAGTGCTCGACGCCGACACCGCCGCCGAATGGGGCCTGATCACCGAAGTCGTTCCCGCAGAACAGCTTCAGGAGAACGCTCGGCAGCTCGCGATCGAGCTCGCCGCCGGACCCACCGAAGCCTTCGGGCACATGCGGGCACTGCTGCGGACCGCATGGGACAACACACTCTCCGAGCAACTACTCGAAGAGACCGAGTCGCTCGCACTGACCGGATCCACCGACGACGCCGCCAACGCGATCGCAAGCTTCGTGGAGAAGCAGCGCCCGACCTTTCGAGGTCGACAGTGGACCTAGGACTTCGCGAATCACGGGTTCTCGTCACCGGCGGCGGTTCGAACATCGGGCGCGGCATCGTTCACGGTTTCGCGCGCGAAGGATCGCGCATTGTCATCAGCGACATCGACGGACCTCAAGCCCAGCGGGTCCGCGCCGAGGCGCTCGAACTCGGGGCGGCCGAAGCGGAGGTCCACATCGGAGATCTCACGCAGCCGGGCGTCGCGGACGCTGCGGTTCAGCAAGCCTGCAACCGCTGGGGTGGACTCGACGTCGCGGTCAACAACGCCGGTTGGAGCGTCCCCGGTTTCATCGCCGAAGACACCGATCGAGCCAAGTGGCAGCGAACGGTCGAGGTCAACCTCTACACCGCGATCGCCACCACCCAGGCCGCCATTGCCCCCATGCGCGCGGCGGGCAGCGGCTCGATCGTCTTCATTGCGAGCGACGCCGCATTCGGCCAGATCCGGCAAGGGATCTACGGCGCCACCAAAGCCGCTCTCATCGCGCTCGCTCGGACAACGGCCCGTGAGCACGGCCGCCACGGAATCCGCTCGAACGTCATCTGCCCAGGTCTCGTCATCCCGGAGGGTCCAGAGGCCGTGGGCGAAGCGAGCCTCTGGGCGGTCGGTGACGACGCCGTCTTCAATGACAATCAGATCGAATTCCTGCGGAAAGACATTCCCCTGCAGCGCCTCACCACCGCACTGGACATCGCCAACGCAGTGGTGTGGATCTCGTCCGAGACGGCCGCACGCCAGGTGACCGGGCAGGTCTTCTCGGTCAGCGGCGGGTACACGATGCCATGACGACTCCAAGCCGGGACCGCATCCTCGCAGCCGCAGCCGCGGTTCTGTCTAAAAAGGGCTACGCCGCAACCAGACTCACCGACATCGCGGATGTCGCCGAATTGCGCGCGCCCGCCGTTTACTACTACTTCCCGTCGCGCGAAGCGCTCGTCGCCGAAGTCATGATCACCGGCCAGCACTGGGTTCGCCGGCACGTGGAAGAAGCGCTGGATGCACTCCCCCACGACGTCACCGCACTCGACCGGATCTGCGCCGCAATCGACGCCCACCTGCGTGTGGAACTCGAACTAAGCGATTTCGCGACCGCAGTCACCCGGAATGCCGGACAACTCCCTCCAGACGTTCGCGATGCGGTGGCGAACGAGAGCGCTGAGTACCACGCACTGTGGAGGCACCTCTTCGCCGATGGTCGCGCAGACGGATCTGTGCGCGTCGACATCGATGCCAGCTCGGCCCGCATGCTCATCATCGGCGCGCTCAACTGGGCGCCCGAATGGTGGAGCGGCACAAAAGAACCCATAGCTGCGCTGATCAAGACAGCGCAGACCCTAGTGCGTGCCGGCCTCGCCGCGCGCAAAGAAGGAGAGTTAGATGCCTGAGGCATACATCGTCGACGCCGTCCGGACGCCCGTCGGCCGCCGCAAGGGCGGATTCACCGAGGCGCATCCGGCAGACATGGGCGCGCACGTCATCCGCGCACTCGTCGAGCGCGGCGACTTCGACCCCAGTGCCATCGACGACGTCATCTTCGGTTGCCTCGACGCGATCGGCGCGCAGGCCGGCGACATCGCACGCACGTCGGCCCTCGCCGCCGGACTACCGGAAACGGTGCCGGGCGTCACGATCGATCGTCAATGCGGATCGTCCCAGCAGGCCGTCCACTTCGCGGCACAAGGCGTCATGAGCGGAACCCAGGATCTCGTGATCGCGGGTGGCGTGCAGAAGATGACGCAGTATCCGATTCTGTCGTCGTTCAGCGTCGGCGAGCCGTTCGGTGCGACCGACCCATGGCGGGGCTGCAAGGGCTGGGAGCAGCGCTACCCGACCGACATCAATCAATTCCGGTCTGCCGAGATGATCGCCGACCAGTGGAACCTCACACGCGAGGAGATGGAGATCTTCGCGCTCGAGAGTCATACGCGGGCGATCACGGCACGGACCGAGGGTCGGTTCGATCGGGAAATCGTCCCGTTCGGCGAACTCCGCCATGACGAAGGCCCGCGTGACACCAGCTTGGCGAAGATGGCAGCGCTCGACACGCTGGTGCCCGGCGGACGTCTGACGGCCGCGGTCTCGAGCCAGATCTCCGACGGCGCAGCTGCGCTTCTCATTGCCTCGGAGCACGCAGTGAAGTCCCACGGATTCACTCCGCGGGCCCGGATTCACAACCTGACCGTGCTCGGCGCCGACCCCGTGATGATGCTCCACGCTCCGATCCCCGCCTGTCAGCGAGCTCTCGATCGCGCGGGAATGAGCATCGACGACATCGATCTCGTCGAGATCAACGAGGCCTTCGCGTCAGTTGTCATGGCGTGGGTGCACGACCTCAAAGCTGACCACGCCAAGGTCAACGTCAACGGCGGCGCCATCGCGCTCGGGCATCCGCTGGGCGCGACTGGTGCACGCTTGCTCACGACGCTTCTTCATGAGCTCGAACGAACCGGCGGTAGGTACGGGCTACTGACCATGTGCGAGGGCGGCGGTCAGGCGAACGTCACGATCATCGAGCGGCTGTAGCGGTGAGGCACCGCCGTTAGTTCTCTCGCTTCGCGTCCGCAATCGCTCGCTCGATGGCCGCGACCGCGGCGGGCGTGAAGTGCTTCACCAGCGTCGTTCCGTCGACGTCGAGCGATCCGTCGATCCATCCGAGGATGGCTTCGAGAAGCCCGCCGACGACCATGAAGGCGGCGACGTCGACGCCCGCGCGGCGGTCGCTCGGGACACCGGATTTTTCGCACGCGAAGGTGGAGAGCAACTGCGCTGAGCCGTGCAGATACGCGACCCGTCGCCGCATGACCGCTTCACTGCCCCACGCTTCGATGAATCCGATGCGCATGGCCCGTTCGTCGCGGCTCATGACGACGAACGTTTCCCCCACGGCGCGCACCGCGCTCTCGATCGTCGCGCCCGGATCGAGGAAGACCTGCGTCGATTGGCCCAATGTTCGAGTCGTCACGTCATCGAATACCGCAACCAGGAGCTCGTCGATGTTCGCGAAGCTCTCGTAGAAATACCGGCTCGACAAACCTGCTCTGGCACATACGGCACGCACACTCGTACCAGCTGTTCCCTCGGTGCCGAGCAGGTCAAATCCCGCCGCGACCAAGCGTTCTCGACGTTCCGCGCGGCGCTCGTCGGCGAGCTTTCCCGCGTACGGCTTTTCGGTGGTCACACCGAACATCTTGACAAATGCGGAACACAGACTCAGAGTGAATACGCGCGTATTCAGATACAACGAACGTATCCAGATGGAGGCATCGCTGCCATGGCCGCTACGATCCCGAATACCCGGCAATACAACGCCCGCGCGTTCGAGGACGCCCGGGAAGTCCCCCGCGAAGTCGAGCTTGCGCTGATTGGTGTTGTGCCCCAAGAACTTCAGGGAACTCTCTATCGAATCGGACCGGGCCGATTCAACTCTGGCGGATTCGCCGCCGACCACATTTTCGACGGCGACGGCCTCGTGTCGAAATTCGTCATCGAAAGTGGCACTGTCCGCTTCCAGTCTCGGTACGTCCGCACTCCGAAATTTCACGCGCAGGAAGCCGGGCGTGGCGGGCAGGTGCGGGGGCTCTACACCCAGGCCCGCGGACTCCGACACAACGCCGGTCAATTCCCGGCAGACAGCGCCAACACGCATGCGGTCGTCCACGCCGAGAGGCTCCTCGCCCTCAGCGACATCGGCCGTCCCTGGGATATCGATCTCGACGACCTCACCACGAAAGGCGTGTGCGATTTCGACGGCCGCCTTCCTCGCCTCACCAGATTCTCGGCACACCCCAAAATCGACCCGGTCACGGGCGAACTGTTCAATTTCGGTCTCGATCTCGCCCCGCGACTGGGGATGCACATCCCCGCCGGGCTCCGGTGCTATCGCGTCGATCCGAGCGGCCGCCTGACCACCATGGGCGTCGTGCCGCTCGAGGACGTCATCGTCCAGCACGACTTCGCCATCACCGAGCGCTATTTGGTGTTCGCACTGTCGCCCATTTTCGTGGACCCGATCAAGGGTGCGCTGGCGCTTGCCGGATTCGGGACCACCGGGGATGCCGCCGATTACCGCCCGGAGAAGGGAATGAAGATCGTGCTCGTCCCTCGGGACGGTGGCCGGCAGCGTGTGATCGAGTGCGATCCGTTGGTCTACTTCCATGTCGGAAACGCATATGAAGACAACGGAGACATCGTTCTCGATGTCGTGCAGCATGAATCGTTCGAGTTCCTCTCCACCGGGCTCAAGACATTCCGCGATGGCGTTCTTCCGAACGCCGCGTGGCCCACCCGGCTCCGTATTACGCCGCGCGGGCGAGTTCTCCGCGAAGAGATCGAGATGGCCGCGTGCGAATTCCCCACCCATGATGAGCGCCGCACGGGACGCGAACACCGATTCACCTATTTCACCGAATATGTCGACGGCTCCAGCGTCATCGCCAAGCTGGACCATGTCACCGGCGAGCATCGCCAACATGCATTCGAGTCGAGCACCACGGCCGGGGAGCCGATCTTCGTACCCCGCTCAGACAACGCCGCCGAGGACGACGGCTGGATTCTGGTCCTTACCTACAACGCCGCCGAGCACCGGACCGAACTGCACATTCTGGACGCGGCCAAGATTGAGGACGATGCGGTGGCAATCGCCCGCCTGAACGGCCACTTCTTCCCTGGTTTCCACGGCAGCTTCACGCCGCGGGTCGCAGTATCGAAGGCATGACCGAACTCGCCTTCGGCGAAGATGCGCCGCTGTTGAACGTCATGTCGACGATGCGTGCCATGCGGCGCCTGAAGCCCGATCCGGTCCCGCGCGAGCTCATCGAGAAGCTCATCACGGCGGCTACATATGCCCCGAGCGGTGGCAACAATCAGAGCTTCACGTTTCTCGTCGTGACCGATCGGGAGCAGATCGCTCGCCTGGCTCCCGTGTGGCGGCGCATCGTCGACTGGTACATCGGAACGCAATCGCCACCGCCGCACATGACGCCGGAAAAGTGGAACGGCCTCATGAAAGCCCTTCGCTACCAGGCTGATCATTTCGACGAGGTGCCCGTACTCATCGTCGCGTGCTACGAGTTGCGCGGGATGCTGGGACGGATGGCGAAAGCCCTCAATCGGCAGGCGTCCGCCTTCGCGAAACTCGGTGTAGCGGACTCACTGCGGTCGCTGCGGAACACTCGACGCTCCCTCGAGATCGGTGAAGCATCGTCGATCTATCCAAGTGTGCAGAACCTGCTACTCATGGCCCGCGCCCTCGGATTGGCCGCGACCATGACCACCTGGCACACGATGTTCGAGCAGGAGTTCAAGTCGATTCTCGGCGTGCCCGGCCACGTGAATATCTACGCGATCGTGCCGGTGGGTTGGCCGGCCGGAAAGTTCGGGCCGGTGTCCCGACGACCGGCGGCCGAAGCGATCCGCTGGGAGCGGTGGTAGTCAGGCTGTGGGTTCGCGGAGAGAGGGAAAGCCAATGGCGACTGTCAAACGCACGCCCAAGGTCGTGATCATCGGAGCCGGCGTCGCCGGTATCACGACCGCGGTCACGCTGCAGAAAGCCGGGTTTCACGATTTCCTCGTCCTCGAGAAGGGCGGCGACGTCGGCGGCGTTTGGTATTGGAATCACTACCCTGGCCTGACCTGCGACGTTCCGTCCAGCCTGTATCAGTTCTCGTTCGCGCCAAACCCCGACTGGTCGCACATCTTCGCTCCGGGTTCGGAGATCCAGCGGTATATGAGCGACGTCGCCGACAAGTTCAATCTTCGCGCCCACACCCGCTTCGATGCCGAGGTCGTCGCCGCGAACTACACCGAATCCGGTTGGCACGTCACGACCGCCGACGGCACCGAATACAACGCCGACTTCGTCATCGCTGCGACCGGCGTGCTTCACCATCCCTCCATGCCGGACATCGAAGGTCTCGAATCGTTCGAGGGAGACGTCGTCCACACGGCCCGCTGGGACGACTCACTGAACACGAGAGGGCGGCGGATCGCGGTCATCGGAACCGGCTCAACCGGAGTCCAGGTCGTCTCGGCGCTACAGCGCGAAGCCGCGCGCATCACCCACTTCGTCCGCACGGCCCAATGGGTCGTGTGGGCCCCGACCGGTATGCCGCAACTGCCCCTCACCGGTGCTGTTCTCCGCCGACTACCGCGAGTCAATCGCGCCGTCTACGACACGCTTCTCTGGGGCTCCGGGTTCCTCGCCGACATCACGACCAAGCCGACGTGGCGCCGCCGCGCGGTCCAAGGTGCCGTACGGGCAAGCCTTCGCGTTCAAGTTCGGGACCGGGAGCTTCGCGAACAGCTCACGCCAGACTACGAACCGTTCTGCAAACGCCAGGTTGTGTCGGGCTCGTACTACCGGGCGATCCGGGCCAGCAATGCGGAACTCGTCAACTCGAAGATCGAGCGCATCACTCCGACCGGAATCGTGACGGCCGACGGGCGCCACCACGACGTCGATCTGCTCATCTTCGCGACAGGCTTCAAAGCCCATAACTACATGCGGCCGATGAATCTGCGTGGACGCGATGGCCTGTCGATCGATGACGCGTGGGACAAGGGCCCGCGGGCGTACTGCATGTCCGCAATCCCAGGGTTCCCGAACTTCTTCACCGTGCTCGGCCCGAACTCGCCCACGGCCTCGATATCGCTCCAGTACTCCTCTGAGGTCACTGCCCGGTACATCGCACGCTGGCTGGAGCGGTTCCGCGACGGGGAGATCTCGACGGTCGAGGTAACGGAGGAAGCCACGACTCGATTCAACGACGGCGTTGCCGACGCCCTCGGACCCACGGTGTGGAACACCGGCTGCAACTCGTGGTACCTGACCGAGGGCGGAACCGTCGACCTCTGGCCGTACGACCGAGCGACCCTGACCCGGATGCTGAGCAAACCCGACGACCGGGATTACCACCTGACCTAAGGCAGACGCGCCCTAAATCATCGGCTTCCCGAGCCTGCGCCGTATGCGCAGGTTCCAAGCCATCCAGTTCGTCGGGACGCGGCGGAGGGCGAAGGGCAGCGGACGCGAGACGGTACCGAGCAATCGCATCAACCGACGGAACGTCCGCTCGTCGCTTTCGGTCCACTCCAAGCCCAGTTCATCGCGCAGCTCCCGCGGCAGGAAGCCGATGTTGAAGAACCGCATCGGCGCACCGAAGAACACCTTGAATACCTTCTGTGCACCCGGGAAGAAATCGGAATTCACCAGGTTACGGGCATAAGCGCGCGTTTCATCGTCCCAGTGCGTCTGCCGCATTCCGTCGGCCCAGTACGTCTCGAATGCCTGACGATTCGGGTGCCACATCTCCGCTGGGATCTGCAGCGTGGTGCCCATCCGCGAGGACGCCTGGAGCAGGTCTTCCTCCTCCTGATCGGTCAACGGTCCGTGCAGGCCGATGGTCATGTCTCGAAATCCGTAGTAAAGGCAGCTCGCAACCCACAACTGCAGGTGACGATTGAAGGCGTTGTACTGAACCGGACTCGCATCAGTCGAGTGAATATGGCGGTGTGCACCGTTGATCGCATTGCGGTAGTCCGCACGGAGTTTGTCGTCGCCGAACAAGGAGATGTCGAGGTAGCCGACCGTCGTACGGAAGCGCTTGAACGGATGCTTGAGTACGGACCCGGACTCGACCTTGCTTTCGGTGATTCCGCGCGCGACCGGATAGTTGGACATCTGCATCACGACATTGGCCGGTCCGGCCAGAAATACCGCCGGCCCGAGCCACAGTCGACGTACCAGCGCCTCTTGACTCTCTGTTCGGGCATCGGAATAAGGAGCCTGGCTCCCCTGTCCTTGGGTCACCTCAATAGCTTGACGGCTGTTCTCGAGCTTTCGGGCAGACATCGTTGACTCCCTCCGCTTGCGCGGCAGCAATATGTGCGGAACCACATCCGCTTGTGATAGAAGTATCGACCCTTTCTATCACCACGTCAACGACTGCTGATAGATTTCCATGAGAGTTCTATCGCCCGATTCGTCGATTGCACATCGGCTTACGGGACCCTTTGCCGTAGAAAGAGTTCTCATGGACTTCGGTTTCAAGACTGTTCACACACCCACGATCATGCGGTTCTTCTACGCCATCGCGCCGCTGGGACTGGTCGCGCTGTGGGCGCTCCTCGCGGGCCTGGGTTTCTGGTGGAACACGTGGGCTGGCCTGGCCGCCCTGTTCGTCGTCGGGCCTGGACTGCTGGTCGGCGGAATGCTCGTCCTGCGTGTGTTGTGTGAACTTGTCATGCTGGCGGTGCGCGCCGCCGACGATGTGCACGCGATGCGCACCGCACAATCCGGTTCGGACAGCTGACCCCCGTGAAGGCACAAGCAACACAGAAGGGCTCGGCGCTTTACCGCCATTTCGGCGACAGCCGGGCCGGGTTCTTCGCGGTGCGCGCACTGCTGCTCCAAGTCATGCATCCCGACGTTGGCGCGGGTGTCACCGACCATTCGGACTTCAAAAATGAAGCCTGGAAACGGCTCACCGAGACCGTGATGTCGCTCGCCAACTGGGTTTATGGCGGCGAGCGCGGCTCGATGCTCGAGGCCGCCCGACTGCGTGAGCTGCACGTTCGCATCGCCGGAACCCGACCCGATGGCGAGCGCTACACCGCGTTGAACCCCTCTCCGTGGGCGTGGGTGTTCGCGACGCTGCTCAAAGGGTCGCTCGATGCGCAGCAGTACTTCGGCCGCCAGCTCAAGCCCGAACTCCTCGAGGAGATCTATCAGGAGGGCCGAGAGCTCGGCGCCCTCATGGGAATTCGGCCGCACGATCTGCCGGAGACGTATCCGGAGTTCGAAGTGTATTTCGACGATATGTGCACGAACACCTTGCGCCGAACACAGGCCTCGGATGACGTGCTCGACTTCATCCTGCATGTCACCCGTCCGAAGCCGCTGTGGTTCGTACCGCGGTTCCTGTGGCGGATCATCGTATGGTTCCCGGCTTGGCTGGCGCTGATCGTCACCGCCGGAACGCTGACCCCGCAGCTTCGCTCGCAGCTGGAGCTGACCTGGTCGCGCTTCGACGCCGCGGTCCTCGCGACGTTCCGCGGAATCGTGCGGGCGCTGACGTTCCTCCTGCCGCAGTCGGTGATGGTGCTGCCATCGGTGCTGCTCGGGAAGGTGAGTCTGCTCGTCTTGGAGCAACGCGC
The DNA here is from genome assembly GCF_000380645.1 of Smaragdicoccus niigatensis DSM 44881 = NBRC 103563. Taxonomy (GTDB): domain Bacteria; phylum Actinomycetota; class Actinomycetes; order Mycobacteriales; family Mycobacteriaceae; genus Smaragdicoccus; species Smaragdicoccus niigatensis. Next base: position 568,737 of record NZ_AQXZ01000017.1, on the reverse strand, counting down.
GCTGTCCACCCGGAACGAGAATGCGATGAAACGGGCTGGTCAGTTCGATACGAATTGGTCGTACGCCGACGTCCCGCTCCTGGAACTGCCGGCGCAAGCTGGCCTTCAGTGCCGGCCTGGCCCGAAGCTGGCGCTCACGTCAGTTCCGGACCTTCGCAACACCGAACAGCGTATTCGCCAGTTCCCACCTCCCGACCGGTCGATCAAAAGCTGGGCGGACGTCGCGCTCGAAACGGGCTAACGCGGCAACGCGAGCCGCGTCTCGTCGACCCGCCCGCGCAACAAGACCGACTCCCCCAGTTCCCAGTTCGCCGCCTCCTCGGCGCTCGCTGCCGAAAGTGTCGCTTCAGATGCCACGAGCAGGGAGTCGTACTGTTTCGAGAGGTCACACAGACGCGCCGCCTCATTGATCGGGTCGCCGATGACGGTGTACTCGAACCGGTCTCGCGCACCGATGTTGCCGGCGACCGCAGTGCCGTACGAGACACCGATACCGACCGAGATCTCCGCGACCTCCGCTTTGAGCCGACGAGCGATCACGCGCCCGGCGGCCAACGCCTGGCCCGCCGGGTCCTCGATCTCGAGCGGCGCGCCGAATACCGCGAGTGCTGCGTCGCCCTCGAATTTGTTGACGAACCCGCCGTGCGCGTCGATCTCGGCGACGACGACATCAAATACTCGGTTCAGGATCTCGACGACCTCCTCGGGCGGACGGGTCGCGGCAAGCCTCGTCGAACCGATGAGATCGAGAAAGAACGCAGCCACCTGACGCTCTTCTCCGCCGAGCGTCGGGTTCCGCTTGACCGCCTCGGCCGCGACATCGCGACCGACGTGGCGACCGAACAGATCGTGGATGCGCTCGCGCTCGCGCAGGCCTTCCGCCATCCGGTTGAAGCCACCCTGAAGCTGGCCCAATTCCGTTCCGTCATAGACGGACAGGTGAGTCGTCAGGTCGCCTTCGGCGATCCGCTGCATCGCCTGGGTAACGGACCTGATCGGCTGGACCATCAAGCGAACCGTCAAGGTCGTCAGTCCGAATCCGATCACGAGGCTCAATAGCGCGAGCCCGCCGGCCGCGCGCGCCAGCTGCGGAACGGTCGTCGGATGCGACAGGTTGCTCAAGGCGACGAGCAGGATGCTCGCCAACGGGATTCCGGTCCCGAGAATCCACGCCGCACGAACGCGCGAGGTGACCTGCGGCAGACGACCGCGGTCTACGGCACCGGTTTCGATGACAACGGCGGCGACGGCACGAAACGAGAATTCGGCGAGCTGGTAGCTGAAGGCCGACACCGCAATCCCGGTGAAACCGATGGCGAAGAACAGCTTGGGGATCGCCGATGGGTCGATCTTTGCGGCGGCGACGATATACAGAACCGTCGCGGCCAGCCAGAAAAGGCCCTGCAGAATCGTGAGTCGTCGGGGCAAGGCAAGCGAGCGCGCGGACTCCTCCGCGTTTGGCGTTCGGCCCTCGTAGTGCCATCGATTCGTCGCGAGCCCCAACCGGGTCCCCACCGATCCGGCGATGACAAAAGCGCCGAGGACATAAACCGGCAGCACGACGAAGTTCATCGTCTGCCACGCAGGCGTGAAGATCGACGGGGTCGGCAAGACAAACAGCACGAGCACGATAGCTATCGCTGCACCGATACCGTTCGCGGCCACGAGAAGTGCCGTCGCCACGATCTGAACGCGGATTCGCTGCCGGTTCAGAGGGTCGGTCGGAGCGCCCAACAGCCGTGAGCCCAAGGGCGCATCCGCCAACCGTGGAATGCCGAGGCGCATAGTGAACTGTAAGTCCGGCGCGCTCGACTACGTGCCGAATCGCATGTCAGGTGAGTGCTGCATACCGGTCGAGATGCCATTCGCGCGAACCGAATTCGTACTCGATCGCGGTCAGGCGCTTGAAGTAGTGGCCGATCGCGAGCTCTTCGGTCATGCCCATCGCGCCGTGCAGTTGGACCGCGTTCTGGCCGACGAACCGGGCCGCCCGAGCGATCGTCGCCTTCGCCGCAGAAACCGCACGTGCTCTGACCGCAGGCTCGGCATCGAGCTTGAGCGTCGCGAGATACTGCGCTGCCGCCGCCTGCTCGACCTCCATGTACATATCGACCATGCGGTGCTGCAATGCCTGGAAGCTGCTGATCGGTACGCCGAACTGCGAGCGCTGCTTCGTGTACTCGACCGTGTCGGCGAGGACCTTCCGCATACACCCGACCGCTTCCGAGACGATCGCTGCGGCCCCCTCATCGCGGGCTTGTTCCAGCGACGCCCAAGCGTCCTCGACCAGCAACGCGTCAGCGGGCAGACGCAACCCATCGAACGTCAGATCAGCCGCGGTGCGGTCATCGATCGTGCGCATCGGCTTGACGGTCAGTCCGGCGCGGGTCTTTGTGTCAAGCACGAACAAGCCGATTCGGTCACCAGTGCGCGCACTCACGAGCAGGTGTGTCGCGATCGGCGCGGCAACCACGGCGATCTTCTCGCCATCGAGCACCCATTCATCGCCATCCTGCCGAGCGGTGGTCGTCACGTCCTCCCACTCGGTAGCCGCGACCGCGATGACCGCGTCGCCCGCGACGATCTCACTCAACAGATTCTCTGCGCCGGCCCGCTTCAACAAGCCACCCGCGAGCACCACAGTCTCGACGAATGGTTCGATGACCAGCGCGTTTCCGAGTGCTTCCAGGATGATCATGAGTTCGGTCGGACCGCCATCTAGGCCGCCGACCGACTCCGGGAACGTGGCTCCGAGGATGCCGAGTTCGTCGGCGAAACCGCGCCAGACGTCCGGTTGCCAGCCCTTGCCAGTCTTTGCCGCCGTGCGACTCTTGTCCAGGTCATAACGCGCCGCAAGGAACTTCGAGACAGTGTCCCGCAGCATTTCTTGTTCGCTGGTGAAGGAGAAGTCCATCGTCTTCAGAGCCCCAATGCTGCTTTGGCGAGAATGTTTCGCTGAATTTCGTTGCTGCCGGCGTAGATCGAGCCCGCGCGGTCGTTGAAGTAACGCAGCGGGGCTACCGCCTGCCAGGGTTCGCCGCTGACGTAACCGTCAGCCGGTCCGGTGAAGTGCGGGACGTGGCCACCAGGCATCGTGGCGTGCGGTTGGTACAGCCGGCCGCGAGGACCAGCCGCTTCCAGTGCCAGCTCGGTGATCGCCTGGCTGAGCTCGGTGCCGAGAATTTTGAGCATCGACGCGGCCGGACCCGGGTTCTTCCCCTGAGCGATCGCCGACACCGTCCGGAACTCGACGATCTCCAGCACATCGGTGCGAATGCGAGCATCGGCAAGTCGCGATCGGAAACCCGGACTGTCCATCAACGAACCGGCTTGCTCGGCAATGTCGTTGACCCACACCTGCAGCATCGGTGCCATCGCAGCACCGCCACGCTCGAAGTTGAGCAAGTACTTGGCGACCGTCCAGCCGTCGTCGATCTGACCGATGACGTTGGCTTTCGGAACCCGGACCTGATCGAAGAACACCTGGTTCTGCACTTCTTCACCGGAGCTCATGACCAGCGGACGAATCTCGATTCCGGGCGCGGTCATGTCCATCAGGAGGAAGGTGATGCCCTGCTGCTTCTTGCTCGTGCGCGACGTACGCACGAGGCAGAAGATCCAGTTGGCCTCGGTCGCGTGCGTTGTCCAGATCTTGCTTCCCGTGCAGATGAGGTCGTCGCCGTCCTCGACCGCCGCCATCGACAGTGACGCCAGGTCTGAGCCTGACTCGGGCTCGGAATAGCCCTGGCAGAAGAAGACCTCGCCGGTGAGGATTCGGGGCAGGAAGTAACCCTTCTGCTCCTCGGTCCCGAATGCCGAGATCGCATGCGCGACGAATCCGATGCCCATCGGTGACAGCAACGGCGCACCGGCGAGCGTGCATTCTTTGCTGAAGATGTAGTGCTGCATGAGCGTCCACTTGCACCCGCCGTACTTGACCGGCCAGGTCGGAGCCGCCCACCCCTTCTGCCGAAGGATCTCCTGCCACTTCATGCTGGACTCGTGGTCCGGATAGACGCTCGTCATGAGCTTGCCGGCCCGTCGGATGTCGGGCGTGAGGTGTTCATCGAGGAACTCGCGCACCTCGGTCTGGAACGCCAGATCCTCTGGCGAAAGACTGATATCCATCAGGCGTATTCCTTGCGTAGCTGCGGTTTGACGACCTTGCCGCTCGCATTGCGCGGCAGTTCCGGCACGATCACCAGGTCCTTGGGGTGCTTGTAGCGCGCGAGCCGGTCGTTGAGGAAGGGTTCGAGTTCGGAGAGGGTCAGTGAGTCGTCACCGGCGACAATCGCGACCGGTACCTCGCCCCACTTGTCGTGTTCCCGCCCGATGACCGCTGCCTCGCGAATCTTCGGGTGGCTGAACAGCACATTCTCGACTTCGGCGCAGTAGATGTTCTCCCCACCGGAGATGATCATGTCCTTCTTGCGGTCGACCACGTAGACGAAGCCTTCGTCGTCGACGCGGACGAGATCGCCCGAGTGGAACCAGCCACCTTCGAACGCCTCGGCGGTCGCCGCCGCCTTGTTCCAGTAGCCCTGCATCATGGTCGGACCGCGATACACGATCTCGCCGATCTCGCCGGGAGCGACGTCGTTCATCTCTTCGTCGACGACTCGCGTCGCGATCGTCGGGATCGGTTTACCGACCGAGCCGAGCTTGCGGATCGCGTCGTCGCCGTCGAGAACGCACGTGATCGGCGACATCTCGGTCTGGCCGAACACCGCGACGTTCTGCGCGTTCGGAAAAACGTCGGCCATCGCTTTGAGCACCGAATCCGACGCCGGCGCCGCGCCCCACGAGATGGTTTCGAGTTTGAGGTTGCGGTCGCGGACAGTCGGGTCCGCGCACACGATCTGCCATTGCGCGGGCACGAGGAACACCGAGGTGGCGCCTTCGCGCTCCCAGGCATCAAGCGTGTCGGCTGCATTGAACAAGCCAAGTGGCTGGATGACCGTCTTGGCACCAAGCAGGATGTTCGGCGCGATGCTGCCCAGGCCCGCGATGTGGAACAGCGGGGCTGCGCAGAAGTAGATGCTGTCCCGACTCGTTTGCAACGCTCGAATGCACGTGAACGCCTGAGCCTGCATGTTGCCGTGCGACAGGATCGCACCCTTCGGGCTGCCCGTGGTGCCCGACGTGTACATGATCAGGGCAGGGGTGTCCTCCGGGACGTCGACGTCCGGATGCGGCTCGCCATCCTCGGCGATGAGCGACTCGAAGGCCACCGCATCACCGACTGGTTCCGAACCCAGGACGATGCTCAACTCGATGCCGGGAACCTGCTGGCTGACCGCGGCAATGAGCTTGACGAGCATGCCGTCCGTGATGACGACCTTCGCGCCGCTGTCGCTGACGATGTACCCGAGTTCTGGCGGCGTGAGCCGGAAGTTGACCGGCACTGCGATGGCACCGAGCAGGTTGATCGCCAGCACCGACTCGATGTACTCGGTGTAGTTGAGCATGACGATCAATACGCGATCGCCGAAACCGACTCCCCTGCGCGCCAACGCATCCGCGAGCTTTTGCGAGCGGTCGTGCAGTTGCTTCCACGTGGTGTCGACGCCGCTGAATTTGAACGCAACAGCGTCAGGCCGCATGTCCGCGTGGATCGCGACCTGGTTGTTCCAATGGTTGCGTCGGGAACGCAGGGGCTGGTCGGTCATGTCGTTGTCCCTTAGCTTCGAACCGAGATCGGGTCGCTGACGAGCGAGCTCAGCCGGCCACGGATGATGTCTTCCGACTCGCTGACCATGCGCTCGACCAGCGCCGCGACGGTCGGAATGTCGGTGATGAGGCCCTGGCAGATGCCGGCGGTCCAAATGCCCGCGTCGACATCGCCCTCTTCGAAGACTTTGCGTCCGCGCTTTCCGGAGACAAGGTCCTGAATGTCGGCGAAGGTTCCGCCCGCCTTCTCGATCTCGACGACCTGACGGCTGATGGCGTTGTCTGCCACGCGCGCGGTGTTATGCAGCGTGCGGAAGATCAGCTTGGTGTCGAGCTCGCTGTTGGCGACGATCTTCTCCTTGACCGACTGGTGGATCGACGACTCCTGCGTGCACAGGAATCGGGTGCCCATGTTGACGCCGTCAGCACCGAGAGCGAGAGCGGCAACCAGACCGTGGGCATCGGCGATACCGCCGGACGCGAGCACCGGAATGTCGAGCTCACGGACCGCGGCCGGGATCAGGACGAGCCCCGGAATGTCGTTCTCGCCCGGGTGTCCGGCACATTCGAAGCCATCGATGCTCACGGCGTCCACACCGACGGACTGTGCCTTCACCGCATGCTTGACGCTGGTCGCCTTGTGAATGACCTTGATGCCGTGCTCTTTGAGGTGCGCGGTGTGGGTCGCCGGGTTCGCGCCCGCGATCTCGACGATCTTCACGCCGCTGTCGATGATGGCCTGGCGGTATTCCTCGTACGGCGGCGGCGTGATCGACGGCAGGATCGTCAGGTTGACGCCGAACGGCTTGTCCGTGAGCTCCCGGGTCCGCTCGATCTCGAGCCGGAGGTCGTCGGGAGTCGGCTGGGTCAGCGCGGTGATGAAGCCGAGGGCTCCGGCGTTGGCCACCGCGGCGACGAGCTCGGCCCGGCCGACCCACATCATTCCGCCTTGGACGATCGGATGTTCGATTCCGAACGCCTCGGTGAATTTTGTACGCAACATGTGTTCGTTCTTCCTCTGCGAGTTATTTGTCGTATCGCCAATTACCCGCAGCATATGTGACAACCTTCGTTGTCCAAAGAGATAATTCCGGCCAGTCTTCAGACCGGCCGAGACAACGCTTCCGACCGCGATCCGTTCTCTAGAACGGGCACTTCCCCGGCTTTTCCTCGGGCTTGAACGAAGTGAGCCCGGCGTCCAAATAGGAGGCGGCCATCTGCTGGTACTGCAGACGGTTGTAGGCCAGCGGCGTGTAGTGGAATCGCTTGGGGAGATAGCGGTACGCGAGGCGAACGCCCTGCGTCAGCACCTTGAACTCCACGTCATGGCGCCGATTCCAGCGAAATCCCGTCAGTTCGCGCACGCGTTCGTGGGCCGCTCCAAACGACAGCACCGCGAACGTGTGACCGACGACCGGACCGGCAACCAGCCACAGCGGAGCGAAGACCCGGGGCAGGAAGTTCGGGTAAGGCGAGCGCAGGAGCAGATCCATTGCCTGCTTGATCTCCGGAGTTGCCTCGAGTTCGGCTTGGACCATCCGCTCGTAGAACTCACACACCCCGTCGTAGGTCGTCGGCAGTGCACCGTTGCCAGAAAGCTGAAGCCCGTCGCTAGCGTGTCGCCAGTAGTCCCAGAAGTCCTGACCGTCTTGTGGCGTGAGCTTTTCGCCGGTGATCGGTTCGTAGGCATTCCGCAGCGCCATGAATGCACTGACGAGGATGAAGTTCCAGACGTCGGGTTCATAGGCATGGAACTTCTGGCCGTTCCGGCCAATGCCCTTCACATCACGATGCAGACGGCGAAGGCGCTCGAATTCCACCCGCCGGTCCGCCTCGTCGCCGTACAGCACGATCTGGTCGGCCACGCCCGTGCGTAGAGCCCTCCCCCAGGGGTCGTCGCGGAATCGGCTGGTCCAATCGATGGCCGCCGCAACCGGAGGCAGTGCCGCCTGGTCGTACACGCCGAAGAAGTACAGACCGGTGAACGCCGACGCGGCGTACCACTTGAACTTCTCGAAGCGGACGGTATCAACGCTGGCGTCAGCGGTGGGGACTTGCGCTACTGCAGACATCAGATCGCTCCTTTGCGATAGGATATGAGCAATTTTCTATCACCAACTACCGATAAAGCAAGGGAAACTTCGCCGTGGCATTTCGTAGACTTGTCGCGAGATGACAAACGACGCTGGTCGCGGGCCTGAAACCGACCCAACAACAACGCGGATCCTCGACGCCGCTCGGGACTGCTTCGCCGAGACTGGCGTCCGAAAGACGACCATGAACGCCGTGGCCGACCGGGCCGGCGTCGGCGTTGCGACGGTCTATCGCCGCTTTCCCCAGAAGCCCCAGCTCGTCCGCATGGTTCTCTTTCGCGAAGCGACCCAGTTGGTCGACGGCGTCGATGCGGCGATCGTCGGTGCCACCACGGTTGAGGATCAACTGCTGACCGGCTTCGTGGCCTTCACGCGCGAGTTTCAGCAGCGAAAGCTGCTGCACGACGTTGGCGACTCCGACGACATCGCCGACGCCTTGAAGGCGCTCCCCGGCCACGGATCGCCGATCCTCGGTTTGGGCCGCATGTACCTTGCTGATCTCATCCGCAAGTGGCAGGCCAACGGACAACTCAGCGACGATTTCGACGCCAACATGGTCGCCGAGATCTATGCCCGGCTCGCCCATTCACTCGGCATGATCCCTGACGGCGTAATCCCCCTGAATGACCCCGCCAAGGCGACCGCCTTCGCCCGCAAGTACCTCTTGCCGCTTTTGCGGCCAATTCCCGAAATCTGACGGCCGGCGACCCTCACCACCCGCGGATTCCCTTGGGGATATTGGAAATTCGGTAGATTTCGGTTCCAGCTACCGGCCAGCTACCGTTTGAGCCAATGTCCGATTCTGGCCGAAGTTGATCTCTTGTGACCAGGTCAACATGACCTGCCATTTGTCCAGGTCAGCATGTCCAAGGAAAGCTACTTGCCGGTAACCTCGGGTTGTCTCTTTGTTTGCCAACCTGTAACCATAGTAGCCATGGCAACTACTCATTTGATGGCTCCGGGCCATCTCGCAGTCAATGACGACTCGGCGGTTGAGAAGCTGCCGATGGCCGTTCTCACCGCTATGTGTCTGGCACTCGTTCTCGTCGTCGCTTCGGTGACCGCGATCAACCTGACGTTGCCGGACCTGGCTCTCGGCTTGCACGCGTCGAACACCCAACTGACGTGGGTCGCCGATGGCTACACCGTCACCCTGGCGGCGCTGGTCCTCCCCCTCGGCGCCCTCGGTGACCGCATCGGCCGACGCCGCCTGCTCATCGCCGGCGCGGCAGTGTTCGCGATCGCGTCCTTCTTTGCGGGTCGCGTCGACACCGTCGAACAACTCATCGGCTTCCGTGTTGCCATGGGCACCGGCGCCGCGATGATCATGCCGGGCACGCTCGCCACGATCACTGCTGTCTTCCCCGCCGAACTTCGTTCCAAGGGTGTCGCGGTGTGGTCCGGTTGCGCCGGAGCGGGTGCGATCTTCGGACTTCTGGTGTCTGGCTTTGTGCTGGAACACTCCGACTGGCGGATGATCTTCACGATCAGCGCGGTTGCCGCCGCCATGGCCGGCCTCGGTGCCCTGATCTTCGCGCCGGAAACTCGCGACGAGAACCCCCCGAAGGCCGACTACTTCGGATCGCTGTTCACCGGCCTGTCGATCGGCTCGCTCGTGTACGCCATCATCAACGGTGCGCGCCGCGGCTGGACCGACCACATCGTGATCGCGATGTTCGTTCTCGCCGTCGTATCGATCGTCGCTTACGTCTTCACTGGCTTGCGCACGAAGCACTCCGTCCTGGACCCCCGGTTCTTCGCCCGCCGCGGCTTCCTCACCGGCTCGGTCACCGTCGTCATGCAGTTCATGGCAGTCATGGGCTTCTTCTTCGTGGGCCTGCAGTACCTCCTGCTGATCCGCGACTTCAGCCCGCTCGAGGCGGCGGTCGCACTGCTGCCGGTGGCCGGAGTCATGCTTCCGGTTGCAGCCCTCACCCCGACCCTGCTGCGTTTCGTCTCGGTGAACATAGCCACCGCTACGGGCCTGTTCCTGATGGCCGGCTCCATGGTCTACGCCTCGACGTTGACCGCCACCTCGAGCTACGACCAGTTCCTCGTCGGTCTGCTCGTGTCCGGTGTCGGCCTGGGTATCACCAGTTCGACCGGAACGAACCTCATCGTGAGCTCGCTGTCGCCGCAGCAACAGGGCACCGCCTCGGCGGTCAACGACTCGACGCGTGAGGTCGGTTCGGCCGTGGGTATCGCGCTCATGGGTTCGATCTTCGCGACGAACTACCGCAGCAACCTGCCCGATCTGTCGATGCTGAAGCCGGACGTGGCGACCCACATCCGGGACTCGGCGCCGAGCGGCATCACCATCACCCAGCACATGGGTCCGGCTGCGGCGAACCTCGCCGAGGGCGTCCGCACCGCGTTCATGCACGGATTCTCGACGTCGCTGATGATCGTGTCGATCTTCCTCTTCGTCGGCGGCGTCGTGACGCTGTTCGCACCGAAGCGCATTCCGGTCGGACACGGGCACTAGCCTTTAACGACGCGTTGGAACCTGACCAGTTCCAACGCGTCGTTGCCGCACCGGCGGCTGAAAAACCACTTAGGATCAGGGCTCGTGTTGACCACCCTGATCTTTCTGCTGCCGCCGGGACGTCTGAAGAACCGCCTGCTCTGCCGACTCGGTCACGACATTCATCCGTTGGCTCATGTCGGCATCTGCCTCGTTCGGGGCGTTCGTCGCTTCGAACTCGCCGAAGGCGTCAAGATCGGACACGGCAACGTCTTCCGCGGGCTGCTACTCGTCAGAATCGGCCTCGGCGGCTTGATCCATCAATTCAACTGGATCAGCGGGGACTCCGGCGCCAACAAGGACCTCACTGAGCTGCCCAATGCGCGATCGCTGATCATGGCGAGAAATTCGCACATCTACAGTCGCCATTACATCGACTGTGGGGGCGGTATCGAGATGGGTGAGGACACGTACATCACCGGCGTGCGGAGCACGTTCATGAGCCATGGCTACGAGCCAACCAGCGGACTGATCGTGCTGTCTCCTACACGACTGGAGGCCAAGTCGATGATCGCCTTGTGCTCGACGATTCTCCACGGCACAGTCGTGGGTGCGGGAACCTTCATTGCCGCAGGCGCGGTGACCAAACCCAATCAGCAGCTCGAACCGCATTCCCTCTACGGCGGCTCGCCGGCGAAACGGATTTCCGATTACGAGATCAACGAGATCACGTACGACATCAACCGCTATATCCCGAAGTAGTCCCCGAGTTCGCGACGGGCGCGTGCGTAGCCTGTGACCCGATGTTGGGGCGAACGAGCCGGCCGTAAGCCGGATTTTGTTGGAGCGGTCATCCATCTGGGCACACCGTCGCCGGGTACCTCGAGCAGTCCACCCGCAGGCTCGGGCGAGCAGCCCTCAAACGCCTGCGCAGCCGCACGGTAAGGTGCGGCCTTCGACCTTGCTCCGGGTGGGGTTTACCTAGCCACCCCAGTCACCTGGGGTGCTGGTGCGCTCTTACCGCACCTTTTCACCCTTACCTCGGTTTGAATGAATCCAAGCCGCGGCGGTCTGTTTTCTGTGGCACTTTCCCGCGGGTCGCCCCGGGTTGCCGTTAGCAACCACCCTGCTCTGTGGAGTCCGGACTTTCCTCGGCAGCGGGCAGCGACAGCAAGCTGCCCGTTCCCGCCGACGCGACCGCACACCGACTCGTTCGCTCGTGAAATGGTACCCGGCCGCGGCGCCATTCCTGGACTGCGCGACCGTCGCGCTAGGCTCTCCGGTAATTACGTTCAGTCCCACACGGAGGTGCATGCTTTGTCACTGGGTGACAGGCGCGGCGGCACGCGCGAGATTGGACCGTTCCTCAAGGGCCGTTCGCTCCTGCTGTCGGACTACTACGAGGTCGGACGCGAGAAGGTCCGCGAGTACGCCAACGCCGTCCAGGACATGAACGCAGCCCACTACAGCGAGGCCGCCGCGCGCGAGCTCGGCTACGACGGCCTCGTCGCTCCTTGGACGTTCCTGGCGATGTGGTCCTGGAACTGCATGCTCGAATTCCTCGACGCCGAGGGAGTCGGACTGGACTTGCGTTCGCTCGTCCACACCGAGCAGGAATACCAGTTCCACCAACCGATCATCGCGGGCGATCGGCTACGCGGGGAATTCCACGTCGACGTCTACCGCGAAATGGGCAAGATCGCGACGATCCGCGCACGTACCGAGGTCACCAAGATGGACGGCGATCCGGTTGCCACCGTCATCAGCACGCTCGTCAAGCACGACCGCGGACTCGACATCGAGATCCCCGGACTCTGATTACTTCAGATACGACGTGTCGTTGACGAGCCGAACGGCAGATCCGCCGTCGGGATAGAACTCGGCGATACTCAACGACGCCAGATCCAGGTGCAGGCGGTACAGCAGCGCCGGACCGACACCCAAAGCCAGCTGGAGCAACGTCTTGATCGGCGTCACGTGGCTCACCACAACCACCGTCTGATCGGTGTACCGCTCGCAGATGGCGTTCCGCGCGGTGATGATCCGCTCCCGAACGGCGGCAAAGCTTTCGCCGTTCGGCGGCGCCACCGTCTCGTCGGCAAGCCAGCGCCGATGCACGGCCGGATATTGCGCAGCGGCTTCGGCGAACGTCAAACCCTCCCACGCGCCGAAATCGGTCTCGATGAGGTCGGGCATGACCACCGGCTCGATCCCGATCGCCTTGCCCACTTCGGCAGCCGTCTGCATCGTGCGACCGAGCGGCGAGCACACGATCGCGCCGATGTCCGCACGTTTGGCGATCGACTCCGCTGCCGCCTGCGCCTGCGCGAGACCCGTCTCCGTGAGCGGCGGGTTCCCGCGGCCCGAGTAACGCTGTTCGATGGACAGCGCGGTCTGTCCGTGGCGAAGGAGCAACAGTCGCGTGGGTTTGCCGGTCGACGACGTCCAACCGGGTGAGCGGTACTCCCCTGCCCCGGCCTTCGCAGGCTCCATAGCGGCGGCGCCATCCATCGCCTGGTTCGCGAGCGAATCAGCATGAGAGTTCTCGGCCCGTGGAATCCACGTGAACGTGATGCGGGAGAAGCCTTGAGCGAGGTCCTGCGCGCGGCGGAACCGCGATTGCATGTCGGCATGCTTGACCTGCCAACGCCCGCTCATCTGCTCGACAACGAGTTTGGAGTCCATCCGCACGTCGACCTCGTCGGCGCCGAGCTCGATCGCGGCGGTCAGTCCGGCGATGAGTCCCTCGTATTCGGCGACGTTGTTGGTCGCCGTGCCGATCGACTCGGCACGTTCGGCCAGGATGTGCGCGTGATCTCCGGTGAAAACGACAGCGCCGTAGCCGGCCGGGCCGGGATTCCCGCGCGAGCCGCCATCGGCCTCGACGATCACCTTCACTGCGTCAGATACCCGACTCGTCCGTGCGGATGAGGATGGTGCCGCATTCCGGGCACGTCACGACCTCGTCTGAAGCCGCGTTGGTGATGGCCGCCAGGTCGCCGCGATCGATCTCGATGCGGCAGGCTCCGCACTGACGGGCGCGCAGCAACGCCGCGCCCAACCCGTAGGTCGCACGCTGCCGCTCGTACGCGGTGGCGAGTTCGTCGGGAATGTTGCCGATCAAGGACTCGCGTTCCGCGGACTTCGCCAACGACGCCTTCTCGAGTTCGGTGACGGCGTCTTCGAACGCTCCCCGCGCGGCCGCGAAATCGATTTCGAGTTTCGCCAGCTCATCTGTCTTCGCGCTGAGCTCTGCGACCGCCGTCTCACGCCGCTCCATGACCTCGAGCAGGTCCTCTTCGAGATTCTCCTGACGCCGATGCAGCGTCTGGAGCTCGTGCTCGACGTCGGTCTGCTGCTTTGCCGGAAGAGCGCCTGACGCGAGCAGCTCGTCATCGCGCGTGATGCGCTTGCGCACGCCGTCGACATCGGCCTCGAGTTTCTTGATATCGCGGTCGAGGTCATCGATCGTGATTTCCACGGCGACGGCCGCGTCCTTGCTGGACTGACGGCTCTCGGCCAGTCGAGCGACTTGCGCCTCTTCCGGAAGCGTCTTGCGCTTGTGCGCGATCCGCACCAGCTCGGCGTCGGCAGCGGCCACGGTCAGCAGGCGGGCTTGAACGAATGGGTCGACCTTCACGCGGGTTCGCTCTCCAGTTCTTTGTGCCAGCAGTTAAGAGCTAACCGTACCGACCGTCCACGGGTCCGTGCGCACGGTACTGACGCGGACCTCGACTCCGAGTTCCCGCGCGACGATGTCGGCCGCTTGGCCGCACCACGGCGACTCGCTCGCCCAATGGGCGACATCCACCAATGCCGGGCCTCCGCCACGGAGATGTTCGTCGGCCGGATGATGACGCAGGTCGGAGGTCACATAGACGTCGACCCCCAAACGTTTGACCGTGCTCAGGAACGAATCGCCCGAGCCGCCGCACACCGCGACCGTCTTGATCAGGCGGTTCGGGTCACCTGCCGCGCGGATCCCCCAGACCGTCTTGGGCAGCGCGCGCTCGACTCGTTCCACGAACGCGGCCAACGTCTCGGGTTCGGGCAGCTCGCCTACCCGTCCAATGCCGATCTCGCCGGGAACGCTGGCAAGTTCGACGATGTCGAAGGCCGGTTCCTCGTACGGGTGAGCCTCGAGCATGGCCTTGGTGACCGCGGTACGCAGGCTCCGGTCGGCGACGAGCTCGATGCGGCCCTCACGCACCGTCTCGACGCGGCCCACGGCCCCGATGTGCGGGTTCGCACCGTCGACGGGCCGGAATTGGCCAACGCCCTCGACGCGCCAACTGCATTCGCGATAATCGCCGATCGCGCCGGCGCCCGCGTCGAACATTGCCTTCTGGACTTCTTGACCCATCTTGAGGGGCACCATCACGACCCACTTGTCGAGCGGGCGAGATGGCGCAGGCTCGATGGGGCCGGTGATGGTGAGGCCAAGAGCCTCGGCCAGCGCGTCGTTGACGCCGGGCTTGGCCCGATCGGCGTTTGTGTGGGCACTGAACAGTGCACAACCGCCGCGGATGAGTTTGTGGAGCAGCGCACCCTTCGGCGTGTGCGCGCCGACCGTATCGACACCACGCAACAGCAGCGGGTGATGTACGACGAGCGCCTGCGCACCCCAGGCCAGAGCCTCGTCGACCACTTCTGCGGTCGCGTCGACGGCGAACAACACTTTCTGCACGTCATCGGCCGGGTCGCCCGCGACAAGACCCACCGAATCCCAGCTCTCTGCGAGCTCGGGCGGATACGCCTTATCGAGCGTCCCGATCAGATCCGCCAGTTGGACGGTCACAGCAGCTCCCTCAACACAGAGATCAAGCGGTCGATGTCTGGTCTGGTCCGAACCGCCAGACGCAGATAATCCGGTCCCAGCGATGGGAAGGTATCGCACCGGCGGACGGCGATTCGATGATCGCGTGCGAGCCGGTCTCGCACTTCCTCCGCGCGCGGCACGGACACCAGGAGGAACGGGGCTCGGGCCGGCTCAGTGACGCGCAGCCCGAGTTCGGTGAGTTGGTTGATGAAATGGTCGCGGTCTGCACGCATGTCCGCCGCCTTCGCGGCAGCCTCGGCCACCGCTCCGGGCTGCGAGCACTGATAGATCGCCTCGAGTTGCAGAGTTCCGAGTGGCCAGTGCGGGCGGCGCGATTCGAGGCGCTTGACGAGCTCGGGTGAGGCCAGGAGGTAGCCGCACCGTAGTCCAGCCAGGGCCCACGTCTTGGTGAGGCTCCGCAGCACGATGACGTCGTCGCAGGCGTGGCGTGCCAACGACTCGGGTTCGTCGGCCTCCGCGTCAGCGAATGCCTCGTCAACAACGACGACCCGTCCCGGTGCCCGAGCCGTAAGGATGGTCTCGCGCGGATGCAGCACGGACGTCGGGTTGGTGGGGTTGCCGACGACGAACAGGTCGGCGTCCGTGGGGATGCTCGTCAGCTCCAGGCCGAACCCTTCGTCGCACACGACGGGACTGACGCGGACACCGGCTTCGCGAAGTACGTGCTCGGGCTCGGTGAAGGACGGCTGAACCACCGCCGCGTGCTTCGATCCGAGGTTGGCCAGCAGGGCAAAGCCTTCAGCCGCCCCAGACAACAGCAGCACGTCATCCGGGCGTCGATGGTGGCGCGCTGCGACCGCGTTGCGTGCCCGTTCTTCGTCCACTTTCGTCGGATAGCTCGCGAGGTCCGTGAGCCGAGCGGTCAGTCGATCCTGGAGCCAACGCGGAGGTTCGGCCAGCCGCACGTTGACCGCGAAGTCCAACATGCCCGGCTCGACGGCCTGGTCTCCGTGATAACGCAGCACGGGATGGAAACTACCGTGCTGCTGACCGTCCAGCGGCAGCACCTCAGCCGTTGAGTATCAACGGAACCAGCTGCTGGCGCGCGAAGTCGCGCATCTCCACCTCAGTGTTCAGGCGCGGTGCCGCTTCCGGGGTCATGACCAAGGAATGCAGCAGGCGAGCGATTATTGCTGCGATCAGATGGGCGTCTCGGCGTTGAGGCACCGCGACCAGTATCCGGTCGGCGACAAAAGATGCGGCGTAGTCGATGATCGCGCCGGCATCGCGAGTCAGTGCAACATACGTTTCCGCTGCGTCGACGGCGAGTGCCTTCACCAAGATCGTGTTTGTTCGCAGTGATACGAGCGTTGTCACGAACCCTGCGATCACCCGTTCGCGGTCGTCTTCGATGGGGTCGACCGACTGGCCGATCGAATC
Source organism: Smaragdicoccus niigatensis DSM 44881 = NBRC 103563 (assembly GCF_000380645.1). Taxonomy (GTDB): domain Bacteria; phylum Actinomycetota; class Actinomycetes; order Mycobacteriales; family Mycobacteriaceae; genus Smaragdicoccus; species Smaragdicoccus niigatensis. The sequence continues at coordinate 552,290 of NZ_AQXZ01000017.1, read as the reverse complement.
GAGGACGTGGGCCGCTTCGCGTAACAGTGCCGCGCGCACGATCGCGTCCTTCGACCCCATGCGACGAAACAGCGTAGCGCGGTTGACCCCCGCCTCGCGAGCGATGTCGTCGATTGTCGTCCGCTTGATGCCGACTTCGGCGAACAGTGTCAGCGCGGCGTCGAGTATCCGGGCATCGGTGCTGGTGGGCGCGGGCGTGGTGGGCATCACATCGAATCGTACTGGTGACTTGTCGGACGGAAGCCTTGTGCCAATGGGCGCCCAATGCGACTATGTGATTAATATAGTCGCATTGATGCACTGACGACAAGGAGGTCGGCATGACATCGACAGAAGCGGTGAATGTGCCGGAATCGGCTCCGCTCGGACCTAGTTCTCTGACGTGGAAATATCTCGGCGATCGCCGCGTGCTGCTCTTTCTCGGACGTACCGGAACACTGCAGAACATGCACCCCGCTGTGGGAGCGGCCTTGCAGGACCACTCGAACTTCTTCGACGACCCCTGGGACCGATTCGTCCGATCAATCCCCCAAATTCTCGGCACCGTCTACGACGCGGACACCGACACGAGCGCCGTAAGGGTCCGCGACTATCACAAGGATCTCAAGGGTTCCGACTCGCACGGCCGCCGATACCACGCCCTGAATCCCGACGTGTATTGGTGGACGCACGCCACATTCATCGAGCTGATCATCACGGTCAACGAATACTTCGGAACACCACTCAGCACCGCGGAGAAGAACCAGGTCGTCCGCGAGGGCGTCACCTGGTGGCGCTCGTACGGGCTGTCGGACCGCCCGGTCATCGACAACTACGTCGACTTTCAGCGGTATTGGAACCACATGCTCGAATCCGAACTCGAGTCGAATGCCACTACGGACTACGCCATTCACGCCGCGACGGTGAACGTTCCCGCTCCGCCCGGACTGCCAGGTCCGCTGTGGGCGGTCTTGCAGAAGCCGGTAATGATGTCCAACGTGTGGCTGCTCAATGCGCTGATGCCCGAGCGCGGTCGCGACATCCTCGGCCTTACCTGGTCCGCCAACGACGAGCGCCTGTTCCGAGCCACCTCAACCGTCATCCGCCACGTCTGGCCCAAGCTGCCTGAGCGGGTCCGTTACTACGCGCGGGCCTACGAGGGCATGCAGCGAGTTGCCCGGACCGCCGGCTAACGCGCTGCCCGCCAGTCATCGACAACGCGTGGTGGCGCCAGCGCAAGCCACGCGTCCTCCACCAGCTCCGCGAGGACGCTCGGCTCGACCTCCTCCAATTCGACCAGGACGGCGTTGAACCCATTGAAGTGCTCGATCGTGAAGACACCGGAATGTCCTTGCGCGAGAACCGCTTCCTTATCGGTTTGATCAGCGACGCGGAACGCGACGATTGGCTGGCTCGGAATCGGTGCGGTGCCGAATCTCTTGATGTCGGCCTTCGAGAACAAACGCTCCCACGCGAACGTCTTGCCACCGACCGACCACGTACGGGTTCCGCGCCGGTCGGCTTCCTCTGACTCCGGGAGATCGGCGACAAGCTGTGCAATGTCATCGAGTGTGGCCATGACTGACACTTACCCGGCCCCGGAGTTGCGCGCATGTCGAACGGGTGGGGACTTCCAACCCCTTGGGTTGGTGTTCGCCCGGATTGTTCGTCGACAAGATCAAAAGGACCCGCCTCGACAGAAAGTGCGCCCATGACCATCCTCACCGCCGCCAGTCTTGTCACCGTTGTGTTCGGCGCGGTCATTCGCCTTGGGACACGCACGCTTGCCGAAGAGTCCGAGTGTGGTCCGTGGACAGTCGGCCGGCGGTGAGTTGGCTCCGGCTCCGCTGACGGCAAGACGCCGACAGCTGATTCACTGGAGGCGTGACCGACATTGATCAGCTGGTGCAGGCGAATGAGTGGTACCGCCTCAGGTTTCCCGAGCCACGACCACGGAAGCCAAAGCGGCAGCTCGCGATCGTGTCGTGCATGGACTCGCGCCTGGACCTGTTCAGTGCGCTCGGTCTCGACGTGGGTGACGCCCACATCATCCGAAACGCCGGCGGCCTGGTCACCGACGATGTCCTCCGATCGCTTGCCATCAGTCAGCGCGAGATCGGCACTCGCGCGGTCATGATCGTGCAGCACACCAATTGCGGAATGTTCGGCTTCGACGACCAGAAGTTCCGCCGGAGGTTGCTCGACGAATCCGGTCAAAAACCCGCCTGGGACGTCGCGGGCTTCTCGAGTCTCGAGCGCAGTGTCCGAGAGTCGATCGCGAAGGTAGCAAGCTGCCCATGGCTGATTCGCGGTGGCGAAGTACGCGGCTTCATCTTCAACGTGACGAGTGCCGAAGTCACCGAGGTGCCCCGAGTCGCGGAAACGCCGTCCACGTCTGCCTAGCCCACCCTGTGGCATCGTGGTCACATGACTGCTGGTGGTCCCCTGGTGACGGTGTGCTTCGTGTGCACCGGGAACATCTGCCGATCCCCGATGGCGGAGAAGATCTTCGCGGCGCACCTCGTTCGTGAAGGCCTCGACGCCGCCGTGCAGGTGACAAGCGCCGGAACCGGTAGCTGGCACGTCGGCGACGAAGCCGATCCGCGAACGATCCGTGAGCTGCGCGAACACGGCTACCCGACCGCGCACATCGCCGCCCAGTTCGGTCGTGAGCACTCGCGCTCGGACTTGGTCATCTCGCTCGACGCCGGGCATGACCGGGCGCTCGCACGACTCGGTATCCCAGCGAACCGCCGACGGCTGCTGCGCAGTTTCGATCCGGCCGCGGACGGTACGGATGTCGCCGACCCGTACTACGGCGGGCGTTCGGGGTTCATCGAGTGCCGCGAGCAGATCGAAGCTGCGGTGCCGGGCATGCTGGAATGGGTCCGAAACCGACTCGCCGCCGACGACGACTAAGTTTGTTGGCGTGCGACGACTGAGGTTTCTGCTGCGACCGAGCTGGATCATGCTCGCGGTCGTCGTCGCCGCTTTCGCGTACCTGTGTTTCCACGTCCTGGCTCCGTGGCAGCTCGGCAAGAACCACACGACGCAGGAGCGCAACGACCTCATCCAAGCCTCGATGAGCGCGGACCCGGTGCCGGTTGCGAGCGTGCTCGGCACAAACGAACCGAAGAAGTCCGACGAGTGGCGCCGCGTCAGCGCGAGTGGCGTATACGAAAGGTCGAACGTGCTGGTCCGGCTGCAGTCGTACCAGGGCTTTCCCGCCTTCATGGTTCTGACTCCTTTCCATCTCGACGACGGTTCATCGGTTCTCGTCAACCGTGGCTATGTGAAGGCCAGCGAAGCGAACCAGCCGCCGACCCTGGCGCCAGCGCCGGCCGGCCACGTGACGATCGAAGGGCGGCTGCGTCTGCGCCAGATCGCGGCCGAAGACAAGAAGCCGGTGTTCGAGTCCGGCTACTGGCAGATCTACGCCGTCGACCCGATCGCGGTCGGGAGCATTCTCAAGAGCAACGTGCCCTCGGGTTACCTGCAGTTGTCCGACGGCCAACCCGGTGGCTTCGCGGCGGTCGAACTCCCCCAGCTCGACTCCGGGCCATACCTCTCGTATGGCCTCCAGTGGCTTGCATTCGGAGTGATGGCCCCGCTCGGTCTTGCCTACTTCATCCGGGCTGAGCTGCGGGAACGTCGCAAGGAACAGCCGGCGAAGGTCGCTGGGTCACCGACTGCCACGCCCACGCCTCCGACGTCTGCGGACAAACTCACCGATCGCTACGGCAAGCGTCGCTGAACTGACCACGGCACCCGCCTGCACCGCGGACGACAGTCTCACCGCCCGTTTGAGATCCGAGACCGTCGGTGCCGGACCGTCGCCCAGGGACGGGCGTTGTTCGACTCCGTGCGCATAGACCGTCGTGCCGCCGAGACCCACGCCCAACGCCCCCGCCATCGCCGATTCGACGACGCCCGCATTCGGGCTGGGGTGCTTGCGTGCATCCCGTCGCCACGCCCGAATGGCACCGCGCGGACTGCCCCCGACGACAGGCGCGGTCGCGACAATGAGAGCACCGCACAAACGGGCCGGGACATAGTTCAGAACGTCGTCGATGCGAGCCGACGCCCAACCGAACCGCTCGTACTTGGCGTTCCGATAGCCGACCATCGCGTCGAGAGTGTTCGACGCTCGGTATCCCGCGATACCCGCCGAACCGCCGACCGCACCCCAGAAGAGCGGCGCAACCGTCGCATCGGAGGTGTTCTCCGCAACCGACTCGAGTGCCGCACGAACCAGACCCGCCTCGTCGAGCGACTGCGGATCACGTCCGCACAGCCACGGCACGAGATCACGTGCCGATTCCAGGTCTCCGGCTTCGACATGCTCCGCCAACTGCAACGCGGTCCGGCACAGTGACCGGCCGCCGATCGCCGACCACGTGGTCATCGCGACGGCCACCGTCCCCTTTCCGCGGGAACCGACCAAGGCTGCGCCGGTGATGAGCGCGGCGGCGTAGAGAAGCCCCGCTCCTCGAGTGTCTCGGTAGGTCAGCGACTCCAGCCGCCCCGCGACCGTGCCGAAGCCCGCGACCGGATGGAAGCGTTGCGGGTCGCCGACGGCCAGGTCGGCGGCGTAGCCCGCCACCAACCCAGCCGCGCGGCGCTGAAACGGATTCCTCACCGAGCCGACCCCGCGATGGCGGTCCGGCGTTCGAAGTCCAGCAGGTAGCGCTTGGTCTCGACCCCACCGAGGTAGTTACCAAACGATCCATCCGACCGCACAACCCGGTGACACGGCACGATGACCGGCAGCGGATTCGTCGCGCACGCGGTGCCCGCCGCCCGAACGGCCTTCGGATTTCCCACCGCCGCAGCGACTTCGGTGTAGCTCTCCGTCGCGCCGAATCCAATCTGGACCAGGTGCTCGAGAACCGACAGACGGAATCCCCGGCTGAGCCGGAAATCCAACGGGAGGTCGAAGCGCCAACGCCGGCCTTCGAAGTACTGGTCAAGCTCGCGCGCCGCAGTGTCGAGCCGAGCCGGAGTGCGCAGGATGCGCGGGCTCACGGTCGACGCCAAGCTCTCGAGTACGACGTCGTGGTCTTCGTTGGCGAACGCGAGTCGCACGAGTCCCTGGTCCGTCGCGGCCAGCAGCAGGCTGCCGATCGGCGAATCAATGGTCCGGTAGGCGACGTCGATCAGCCCCTCGGCCTGTGCCTCCTCCGCGAGCCGTCCGCGTAGTTTCTCCAGCGTGTCGGCCTCAGTTCGCATCGCTGTCCCCCTTCTGTCGGTTCTCTCGCACCTGTGCCCGTAGTGCGCGGATTCCGTCCGCCGCCGCTCGTCGTGCCGCCGCCTCGGTGCCACCGCTGTGCTCGGCGACCTCCGCGTAGGACATGCCGTCGAGATAGTGCTGCGCGACCGCCGTTCGCTGTCGGACCGTCAGCAGGGCCAGGTCGAACTCGGCATCGATCTCCGCTGCCTCCTGGATCAGGTCGGGAAGCCTCCCAACCGGGATCGGTCGGCGGACGGCTGACCGCACGAAGTCCAGTGACCTCCGCTTGGCTATCGTGACGAGCCACGCCTCGGCGTTGACCTCGACATCGAGGTCCGGGTAGGCACGCAGCGCTGACAAGAATGTCTCCGACCAAGCGTCTTCTGCCTCATCGGGACCCAGCAGCGCAGCACAGATACGCAACACGGCAGCACCGTGCTCGTGGACGAGCGACTCAAACGGTTTTTTGTTCCGCACACTCTGTAGACGTTCGTGAGCGTCACTTTGTGAGGTCATCACGCGAATTCTCCTCCGGTCGGTTGGACGATCCGCGGTCATGGTGTGGCTCCGGTCTGACACAACCGTCTTACCGGACGCCCTGGCTGTGGATAACCGTGGACCGGGTAAAGGGCCATCGTCGACCCGAAACCGGCGGCTGCCATATCCTCGACTCCAGATCCCATGCGGAGGTTCAATGTCGATCGATTTCACGCCTGACCCGCACCTCTATCCGTTCGAGTCACGCTGGTTCGACTCGAGCGCCGGACGACTTCATTACGTCGATGAGGGCACCGGTCCAACGATCGTCATGTTTCACGGCAACCCCGCCTGGAGTTTCCTGTACCGGGACATCATCGTGGCGCTCCGGGATCGCTTCCGCTGCATCGCCATCGACTACTTGGGCTTCGGCCTGTCGGACCATCCGGAGAACTACGGCTACACCGCCGCCGAACATGCGAACACCGCCGGAGAACTGCTCGACAAGCTCGATCTTCGCGACTTCGTCGTATTCGGACACGACTGGGGCGGACCGATCGGGTTGCACGCCGCGGCCGCGCGGGCCGGCGACGTCCGCGGTCTGATCTTGGGCAATACCTGGTTCTGGCCCACCGATACGAAGCTGCTGCGCACCTACGGAAGGGTGCTGTCGCTACCGCCGCTTCGGTTCGCCATCCGAGCCCGCACGACGTTCGCCGAACAGCTGATTCTGCGCACGACTGCGACGAAGCTCGACGACGAGATCATGGCGCACTATCGCAAACCACTGCCGACTCCGGCCTCGCGGCGAGCGGTCGCCGAGTTTCCCCGGCAGCTCATCGCGGCACGTCGATTCCTGGGCCAACTGGCCCAGGACGTTCCCGCCAAGCTCGGGTCGAAACCGACGCTTCTGGTGTGGGGGATGAAGGATCTGGCCTTTCGGCCAAGCATGCTCACGCGAATGCAGGGCGTCTTTCCCAACCACACGACGGTGCCCCTCCCGGATGCCAAGCATTACATCCAGGAGGACGCACCTGAGGCGATCGCCGAGGCGATCATCTCCGTCTTCGGGTGAGCTAGTGAGACTCCCCGTCGCTTCGCTCGCCCTTACTCGCTGAGCAGGGCGATCGTCGAGTCGGCGAGATAGAACGGCTCGAGGCGCTTGCGGATCTCGGCAGCCAGAACACCGTTCTCGTTGAGCTTCGCGATCGCAGTCGGGCCGAGCAGGCTCGCGAACTTCGCGAGGTCGTCCTTCGCGAGGCCGGTCTTGTCGAGCAGCGTCTTGAGATCGGTGTCGCCGTAGAGCTTGAAGACCATGTCGATTCCGCCGTCGACGACGGCCAGGACGTAGTCGCGGTCGCGCGAGGACTTGGCGATCTGGTGACCCAACTCGGCGATTTCCTGCACCTCAGCGAGGGTGGCGTACTTGCGCTGCTCGCTGATCGGCTCGTTCGCGTGCAGGTCCCAGATCTCCATCGCGGCCTGCTTGAGCGGGCCGTCCTTGAGCAGTTCGCGAACGGCCTGCTCGGTGACCTTGAGAGCCATCACGGCGCCGCGGTCGGCAGCCTTGTCGAGGTTCGTGGCCTTGGCGGCGGCAGACGCGAGCTTTCCACCGAGGGAGAACGCCGAGCCCATACCCGGGATCTTTTCGGCCTTCTGACGCTGAGCCCCGACGATGCCGTCGACGATCTTTCCGGTGAACGCTGAGGCGACGAGTGCCGCGGACGGGCTCTCCAGAAGCTTGTCGAGGAAACGGTTCTGACCTGCACGGTTGCGCAGCACCGCTTCGACGATCTTCTCGACCTTGTCGCGGTCGACGACGTCGCCGAGGGTGTTGTCCGAGGCAGCCGGCAAGTTGTAGAACATCTCGGCCGACGGCGCGATGAGTTCGTCGATCAGCGAACCCTCGCCAACCTTGTCGATTCCGAGGCGCGCAGCGGCCTTCACGTCTGCGGGATTCACGACTTCGGCCAGCTTCAGCGTGGCGGCCGTTTCGAGTGCCCAGTCGAGCTCGCGGCTGACCGTGTCGGCGAAGCGATCGGTCACCTCCGCGACGAGATGTTGTACGTGTGCGTCGAGTAGCTTCGCGGCCAATGCCTGCGGATCGGTGCTCATGTGGCTGACGCTAGCAGGCGACATTGTGATCCAAGTAGGGTCGCGGCGGAATGTACTGAACGATCAACGTGGGTCCGCCAGTAAATTCTTTTCCGTTGCAGAATTGCTTGGCGTGCTTGGCGCTGTAGGAACCCATTGCGACCCAGTTCGGCCAGCCTGGCTTCCATCCGCCCGTGATCTGCCACCACAGTGACGGAGTGGAGTACACACCGACGGTCGAGATGCCCCGCTTCTTCAGCGCGTCGTACGTGCCTTGAATGCTCGCGCGGTTCTGGGCGTAGTTCTTCGTCCAGTCGTTATCGGTTTCGACGTCGAGCCACCATTTGTCGCTGACGATGTGGGAGTCCATGGCGACCTTGTGGGCGTGTACCGCGGCATTGAATCCGTAGTTGTAGGCCAGGCACACTTTGTCGTTGTCGCGACACCGCTTTGGCGAATTCTTGTTGACGCCCTTGGTCTGTCCGTGCCACTCCGTATTGACATAGAGGCTGAGGTTCGGCCAATGGATCCCCTTCGTCTGTTCTTTCAGACAAGGGTTTTTCGTATACGGCCTACCGCCGTTGACCCCGACAATCCGGTACGCGACATCGGGCTGCGCGGCCCCGCAGTTCGGCCAGGAGATGTCGATCCCGATTTTGTTTGTCGGGTATCCCCCTGAGGCTGCCGCGGGCGCAAAACTACCCAAAAATGAGATTCCCACCGCTGCAGCAACTCCGACCCAAATCCGCTTCACGCTGAGGAAGGTACCGGTGCTCGGATAACGGGCATAAGGGGCGTTTCTGAGCGGTTATCGCTAGCAGGCCAGATCGTGATCCAGGTTTGGACGACGTGGAATGTATTGCACGAGCCACGTCGGGCCGCCGGTGAAATTATTTCCGGCACAGAAGCGCTTGGCCTGGAAGGTATTCTCGGTGCCCGTTGCCACCCAGTTCGGCCAGCCCGTCTGCCACCCCGCAGTGATGACATCCCACTGGTACGCAGTCGAATACACACCGACCGTCCCGACACCGCGAGCCTTGAGCGCATCGAACGTGCCCTGAATGCTCGCGCGATTCTGGTTGATGTCTTCGTTCCAGCTATTCATGGTCTCGACGTCCAGCCACCATTTGCCGCCGCTGAAAGCCTTTGCAGCGACGGCGGTGTCGAATGCCTGCCAACCCGAGTTGAAGCCGTAGTTGTAGGCGACGCACACCTGGTCCGCGGGAGCGCATTTCTTGGGCGCAGTGGGGTTGATGTTCGGCGACTGATCGTTCCAACCGGTATTGACGTACAGGCTGAGATTCGACCCGAAAGCCGCCGCCTGCGCGGCCAGACATTTGTTCTGCGAATAGGCGGTGCCACCGGTCACGCCAACGATTCCGAATGCAGCTTTGGGCAATGCGACCCCACAGTTCGGCCACGAAACATCGAGGCCAACCTGGTTTGTCGGGTACACGCCGGCCGCGCTGGCGAGACTGCCGATCAGCGAGAGACTCACAGCGGCGACAAGACCAGACAGTGCGCGCTTCACCCGGCGAAGGTACCGGCGGCTTCATAACGATTAAGGAAGGCGCGTCCGGGCGGTTACCGAATCGCTATAGCCCCAGCGCCGCTCCGGCCCCGGCACGTGCCTCCGCCGGCGACGACGCGGCCAGCGCCGCAGCCGCCGCATTCTGGCATTGTTCGAGGGTCACCGTCGCCAGTTGTGCACCCACGCGTGGCAACGCGTTCGGGGCAGCGGACAGCGACGTCACCCCGAGGCCCACAAGCACACAGGCCAGGCGCGCATCCGCGGCCGCCTCACCGCACACGCCCACCGCCTTGCCCACGCCGGCACCGGCCCGCGCGGCGATCGACACGAGCGCGAGAAGGGCGGGCTGCCACGGGTCCGTGAGGTCCGCCAACGGCGCCGACATCCGGTCCGCGGCCATCGTGTACTGCGTCAGGTCGTTGGTGCCGATCGACAGGAAGTCGACATGGTGAAGGATCTGTCCCGCGAGCAGCGCAGCCGCCGGAACTTCGATCATGACGCCCGGCACCATCCCGCGGTCGCGCACTTTCTGTGCGAAATCGCGTGCTTCCTCGACGGTCGCGATCATCGGCGCCATGACCCATGGGGTGCTTCCGCTGCGGGCGCCTGCCTCGGCGATCGCATCCAGTTGCCGATCCAGAAGTTCCGGGTAATCCCGCGCGATCCGAACGCCGCGCACACCCAATGCCGGGTTGGCCTCGACCGGGCTTGGTACGAACTTGAGCGGCTTGTCCGAACCCGCATCGAGCGTCCGGATGACCACTTTCTTCCCCGGGAATGCCCGCAGGACATCGGTATACAGCGCGGCCTGCTCGGCGACCGTCGGCTCGGTGTCGCGATCGAGGAACGCGAGTTCGGTGCGGAACAGCCCGACTCCCTCGGCGACGCCACGGCCGGCCGCCTGCGCCGTCTCGCCATCCTGAACATTCGCGACGATGGCGACGCGGTACCCGTCCCGCGTCGAGCCCGGACCGCTCCACGAACTCGCCACGTCGCGCGCAATCCGGTCCTCGGTGACCGCGCGGGTCGCCAGCTCAGCGTCGGGTTCGATCTCGATGACGCCCGATTCACCATTCACCAGAACGGTCGTTCCCGCCTCGATCGCACCCAGGCCCGCCGCGGCGACCACGCACGGAATGCCCAACTGACGCGCGATGATCGCGGTGTGGCTGGTCGGGCCACCGAACTCGGTCACGAGGGCGACGATCGAGCGCGGGTCCAGTCCCGCGGTGTCCGCCGGCGCAAGGTCATCGGCGAACAGCACCGACGGCGTTGCCGGCTGCGGTATTCCCGGTTCGGGCAGGCCCTGCAACTCGGCGACCATGCGGTTTCGAATGTCGCGAAGGTCGGTGATCCGTTCGGCCATCAAGCCGCCGATTCGCTCGAACTTCACCGCGAACTTCTCGATTGCCTGGTCGACCGCGTGGGGCGCGGGAGTTCCGGCGTCGATGAGTTTCATGGCGTCACGGTTCCAGCCGCGGTCGACCACGAGTGATGCGGTGGCCGTCAGCACCTCGGCAGCCGCGCCTGAGGCGTGCGTCGCCCGCAGGCGGATGCGGTCCGAGACGGTTGTCGCGGCGGTGTGAAAGCGAGCTGCCTCATCGATTCGGGCAGACTCGGGCAGAATTCCACATTCCGCAGCAAGCTCCGGCATCGGGGCCGGCCGCACGACCGATCCATAGCCGATACCTGGCACGACGGGCGTTCCCACAAGAACTGTTCGGGTGGTCATTCACTTCTCCCTGACCTCGATCTGTGAGCCACGTTACTCCGCGCTATTGACATGTCAATACATTCGGGCGTAAAACAACATATATCAACATGAAGCGGGTGGATATGTACGCAGAGGAACGCCAGCAGGCAATCGCCGCACTGGTCACACGCGACGGTCGCGTCTCCGTCAACGACCTAGCTGACGACTTCAACGTCACGACCGAAACCGTTCGGCGCGACCTCGCCGCGCTGAGTCGTTCCGGCCTGGTTCGGCGCGTGCACGGCGGCGCAGTCCCGGCCCGCACGCTCATCTCGTTCGAGGTCGACGAGGCCGAACGGTCCGCACAACAGTCCGCCGAAAAGGACCGCATCGCGAAGGCCGCACTCGCGTTCCTGCCCAAGTCCGGCGGCAGCGTCCTGTTCGACGCCGGAACCACGACCGGACGGATGGCAAGCCTCATGCCTAACGATGTTCCCCTCACGGCGGCCACTCACTCCCTACCGATCGCCGCGACGCTCCTGTCGCTTCCCACGATCAGCCTGCAACTCATCGGTGGCCAGGTCCGATCGCTCACCCAGGCCGCCGTCGGGGCCGATGCCGTCGCCGCAATCTCGGCGCTCAAGGTCGACGTCGCCTTCGTCGGCACGAACGGCATCAGCATCGAGCACGGGCTCTCCACCCCCGATGCTGCGGAAGCCGCGGTCAAACAGGCGATCGTGCGCGCGGCTAAAACGGTCGTCGTGGTGGCGGACTCGTCGAAGGTCAACACCGAGACACTCCGCTCGTTCGCATCGTTCGACGAAGCGGACGTACTCGTCACCGATTCGGGTATCTCCAAGGAAGCACTGCGGCAATACCGTGCCCAGGGACTCGAAGTGGTGGTCGCATGATTCTCACCCTGACCGCGAACCCCAGCATCGACCGGACCATCGCCCTTTCCCAGCCGCTCCGTCGTGGCGAAGTACATCGGATCGCAGCAACGTACGACGAGGCCGGTGGCAAGGGCGTCAACGTCGCACGGGTTGCCTACGACTCCGGACTCGACGTGCTCGCCCTCTTCCCCAGCCCGGCCCGCGACCCGTTCACGATCGCCCTCGGCGACTCCGGTCTCCCCCACCTCGCGATCGATTCCGTGCTTCCGGTTCGCGCCAACCTGACGATCACCGAGCCCGACGGCACCACGACGAAGATCAACGCACCCGGCGGAGTCGGGTCGCCCGGAGTTCTGACCCTGTTGGCATCGGCGGTCGTCGAAGAAGCTCGAGACGCCAAGTGGGTCGCACTGTCCGGATCTCTGCCCGCCGATGCCCAGCCCGACTTCTACGCACGCCTCATCACCGAACTCCGCAAAGTGACCCGCGCGCGCATCGCTGTCGATACGTCCGACCAACCGTTGCTCGAAGTCATCGCTCATCTGCCCGCGAGCGCACCGGACCTGCTCAAGCCCAATGCCGAGGAGCTCGAACAGATCACCGGCGAGACCGGCCTCGAAGAAGCGGCCGCATCCGGAGACTTCGCGCCGGCGGCGAAAGCTGCCCGCACACTCATCGACCGCGGTGTCGGCACTGTCCTCACCACGCTCGGGTCCGCGGGCGCGCTGCTCACGACCTCGGTCGCCAGCTGGGTCGCCACGCCTCCCCCGATTCAGCCGAAAAGCACAGTCGGAGCGGGGGATTCGGCACTCGCGGGATATCTCGTGGCCGCGAGTGCGGGACTTCCCGAGCCGGATCGCCTCCGCTACGCCGTCGCGTACGGGAGCGCCGCCACCGCTCTCCCGGGGACCCGGCTACCGACTCCCGCACACCTCGACCTCACCGCAGTAACCGTCACTCCCCTAGCACCATAAGGACGCACCCAAATGTCCACTCCGGTCATCACTCCCGAACTCATCGTTCTGGACGCTGATTTCGGCCCCGGCAAGGACGGCGTGATCAACGCACTCGTCCAACGCCTCACCTCCAGCGGCCGCGCGAACAGCGCACAAGGCCTACGCGACGCCATCGATGCACGCGAAGCCCAGTCGGCGACGGGCCTCCCCGGAGGCATCGCGATCCCGCACTGCCGCAGCGCCGCGGTCGAGACAGCGTCCCTCGGATTCGCGCGCCTGGCTCAACCCGCCGACTTCGGCGCTGCCGACGGACCCGCCGACATCGTGTTCATGATCGCGGCTCCCGACTCGGCCGGGTCGGCCCACATGAAGATCTTGTCGAAGCTCGCCCGCGCGCTCATGAAGAAGGACTTCGTGGCCGGACTGCGCAGCGCAGCGACCGCGGATGAGGTCGTGGCACTGGTCGATTCCGTGGTGAATCCGGCACCCAAGACGGTCGAGGCCAAGACGGTCGAGGCGCCAGCCGTCGCCGCGCAAACCACTGCCGCTCCGGCCAAGCGCACCTCGATCCTCGCGATCACCGCCTGCCCGACGGGAATCGCCCATACGTACATGGCCGCTGAAGCCCTGCAAGGAGCGGCCGCCTCCGCCGACGTCGACATCGCGATCGAAACCCAGGGCTCGAGCGGAACCACCCCGTTCACGGCCGCCCAGATCGCCAACGCCGACGCGGTCATCTTCGCGACGGACGTCGGGGTCAAGGGCAAGGAACGTTTCGCCGGCAAACCGGTCGTCGCCTCGGGCGTCAAGCGAGCCATCAACGAGCCCGCCAAGATGATCAATGAAGCGGTCACCGCCGCGAAAGACCCGAACGCCCGCCGGGTGGACGCCCAGGCCGCATCGTCAGCCGAGCCCCAAGCCGGTGAACTCGGCTGGGGTACCCGCATCCGGCAGATCCTCCTGACCGGCGTCAGCTACATGATTCCGTTCGTCGCGGCCGGTGGCCTGCTCATCGCCCTAGGCTTCCTGTTCGGCGGATACGAGATCACCAAGGTCGCCGACGACATCGTCACCACGAACACCCTCACCAACCTGCCCGCCGGCGGACTCATGACGTACATCGGTGCGGTCCTATTCAAAATGGGCGCCCTGGCGTTCGGGTTCCTGGTACCCGCACTGGCCGGTTACATCGCGTTCGCGATCGCAGACCGTCCCGGAATCGCACCGGGATTCACCGCCGGTGCCATCGCCGTCGCGGTCGGAGCTGGATTCATCGGTGGTCTCGTCGGCGGTCTGATCGCGGGATTCGTCGCGTATCAAATCAGCAAACTCAACGTTCCCAGGTTCGTCCGCGGCCTGATGCCCGTCGTGATCATCCCGCTGTTCGCGACCCTCATCGCCGGCGGCGCCATGTTCCTCGTGCTCGGACGTCCGCTCGCCGCCCTCACCGAGGGACTCACGAACTGGCTGAACGGAATGTCCGGCGCCGGGGCCGTCCTGCTCGGCATCATCCTCGGACTCATGATGTGCTTCGACCTCGGTGGACCGGTCAACAAGGCGGCCTATGCGTTCGCGGTCGCGGGTCTGTCGGTCACCAACCCGGCGTCGCTGAAGATCATGGCCGCCGTGATGGCTGCTGGCATGGTTCCGCCGCTGGCCATGGCGCTGGCGACCGTCATCCGGCCCAAGCTCTTCACCGAAGCCGAACGCGAAAACGGCGTCGCCGCATGGTTGTTGGGTGCGTCGTTCATCTCCGAAGGTGCGATCCCGTTCGCCGCGGCCGACCCACTGCGCGTCATCCCGTCCATGATGGCCGGCGGCGCACTCACCGGAGCGCTCATCATGGCCGAAGGCGTCACGCTCTCGGCGCCCCACGGCGGACTCTTCGTGTTGTTCGCGATCGGCGGGCCAATCAAGTTCATCGTCGCCCTCGCCGCCGGAACCGTGCTCGGGGCGGCTGCCGTCGTCGCCGCCAAGTCGCTCACCACTCGCCCCGTCCCGGCACTCGCCGGCTGACATCGCCCCTCAAGAAATCGAAGGAAATCCCATGGCAAGCACCACCGTCGTCGTCGGATCTGCGATCGGATTGCACGCCCGACCTGCCGCGATCATCGCCGAGGCCGCCGCCAAGTACGAGGACGAGATCCTCATCGAGTTCGATGACGAGGAGGCGGACGCCGCGTCCGCACTCATGATCATGGCGCTCGGTGCCGAAAACGGTGCCGTGGTGACCGTGACCTCGGACAACGAGGAGGCTTTGACGGAGATCGTCGCGCTCGTGGCACAGGACCTCGACGCCTGAGCGGCTATCGTCGTTCTCGTGTACGTGAAGATCTGCGGGCTGACCTCGATCGCTGCGGCCGAGACGGCGATCGCCGCCGGCGCTGACGCGATCGGCGTCGTGATGAACAAGACGAGTCCCCGCCGACTCGACATCGACGCGGCTCGCGAGATCCTCTCGCTCGCCGGAACGCAAACGGACACGGTCCTCGTGGTCAATGACATGCCCGCCGCCGACGCCGCCGAGATCGCTCTCAAGATCGGCGCCGGGGTCGTCCAGCTCCACGGCAACTACACCCGTGACGACTTCGCCGCGGCGCTCGAAGTCGGCCCGCGCGTCTGGCGCGCGACCTCCCTCAAGACCAACCCGAACCTCACCGTCGGCGCGTTCGGCGAGGAGATTCTCCTCCTCGACGCTCCGACGCCCGGGTCCGGCGAACGCTGGGACCTGTCCGCGCTGGCCACCGCCAAACCCACTGGGCAGTGGATTCTCGCCGGCGGGCTGAATCCGGAGAATGTGGTGGGGGCGATCCAGGCGGTTTCTCCTTGGGGTGTCGACGTCTCAAGTGGCGTCGAAGCCAGTCCGGGCGTCAAGGACCTGGCGAAGATCCGTGCGTTCATCGCGGCCGCACGTAGCTGCTGAACCTCCGTCTGAGGTCGTCGCACTGATTCCGGACTTCTGTACCGGGTAGTTCCGGAGATATGGCGGACACTCTTTCTGCCCGCCTCGGAAATGTCCTGATCACTGGTGGCGCCTCCGGACTTGGCGCAGCAACGGTCACCGCAGTGGCCGAGGCCGGCGGAACAACACTCGTTCTCGATGTCACTGCACCCAATCGTCGTCGGGCCATCGACCGAAACCTCGTGACCCGCACGTGCGCTCGGCGCCGCCGGTTCGGTGCAGTTGATCGAGAATTCCGAGTTCAGACCGTTAGAACGCCGTTTGGCAGGGAACTCAACCCATACCAAATGACGCTGTAGGAGGCCAGTCATGATTGCATTGGGAGTAGTTCTCCTGCTTCTCGGATACCTTCTGGGAGTGCCGTTCCTCTGGACGCTGGGCATCATCGCCCTCATCGTCGGAGCGGTCTTCTGGATCATGGGCTCGGCTGGCCGTCCAGTCATGGGTCGCCGTTACTGGTATTGATCAACCCATGAGTCCTCGACATGAGTGATTTGACTCAGGAGGACTGGAGCCTCAAAGAGAGGCATGAAACATCGGCTCAGCGGCTGGACCGCAACTGGTCTAGCCTTCTGCAAGAACTTCGCGTCGTGCAGACCGGGGTCCAGCTGCTGACCGGGTTTCTCCTCACCCTTCCGTTCCAGCAACACTTCGACACTCTTTCGCCGCTTCTCAAGGGCGTATACCTCGTCGCCGTCGCCGCATCTGTGATGGCGACGTTGTTGCTTGTCAGCCCGGTTGCGGCGCACCGAATTCTCTTTCGGCAACGCAAGCTCGAAGCCACCATCATGACCGCGCACCGGTTGGCGCTCGCAGGTCTGGGTCTGCTCGGCATCGCTTTGGCCGCAGTCACATTCATCATCTTCGCCGTCGTCGCCGGGAGCCTCTGGTCGATGGTGGCGTGTGGGGTCGCGGTGGCCGCCTTCGTCATCTTCTGGATCATCGTGCCGACCATGCAGAAGCCGTCCCACGATTGACGATGGAACCGTTTACCCACTTTGCGCGGGGGTAGGCCGACATCTGTACGGGTTTCGTCCAGGGAGAAAGGAATCGAAACCATGCCCAAGCTCAGCAAGCGCGGAACAGTCAGGCAGGACGAACTCCCCGACACGCTCAAGCGCTCCCCCAAGAAGGCGCAGCGGACGTTTGCGAAAGTTCACGACTCGGCCGCCCAGCAGTACGGCGACGGTGAACGTGCACATCGCGTAGCGTTCGCCGCTGTCAAGGACGGCTTCGAGAAGGTCGGTGACCGCTGGGAGGCCAAGGACAAGCGTGGCCCCTCCGACGAACGTTCCAAGAGTGGTGGCCCGAACGCGACGGGGCGCGCCGATGAGGGCGTCAATGCGAACTCGACCAAGGTGCACCTGTACGACGTCGCCAAGAAGCTGGACGTCCACGGACGGTCGAAGATGAGCAAGCGCGAACTCGTCGAGGCGATCAAGAAGGAAAACCGCCGCCGTTCCCGCAGTTCCCAAGATCGATCGCGTTGAGGCGCTAGGCCGCGATCGCGAATTTCGTCGGCGTCACCTTACGCACGAACTCGCCGATCGCGGCGACGGCCTCGAGCGCGGGCCGTGTCGCGAACGCCGCGGCCGGGAACGCGTGAATCTGGCCCTTCCACACGTGCAGGTCGACTGACCGGCCGGCAGCGACAAGTCGTTGCGTCATGAATTCGGCATCCTGCAACAGGAGCTCTTCGGCGCCGGCGTGAATCTGCACCGGCGGCATCGCGGACAGATCGGAGTCGACGGGCGACTGCAGCGACGTCCACGTCCCGTCTTCGGCAAACCGGGCCTGGACCACATGCAGATGCTCAATGAATGCCTCAACTGCTTGCAGTGTGAAGAGTGCGCAGCGGTCGGCGTTGCGGTGCCGTGCCTTGCGAGCCACATCGAGATCGGTCAGCGGCGACATCGCGACGATGCCGGCCGGAGCCGGTAAGCCACTCTTACGCAGCGCGAGCGCCGTCATGAAGGCCAGGTATCCCCCGGCGGAGTCGCCCGCCAGGACGATGCTGTTGAAGCCGCGCGCGTAGAGCCACTGATAAGCAGCAACCGCATCCTCGACGGCGTCGGTGAGCGGGTGCAAGGGCAGCATCCGGTATTCGAGGTTGAGCACCACCGAACCCGCGGTCTGGGAGATCCGCGCCGCGATCGGCCGGTGCGAATTGAGCCCACACGCGACAAACGCTCCGCCGTGCAGATACAGAACGGCCCGTGTCGCAGACCACCGTGGATTGGACGCGGCGGCTTCGGTGAGGCCACGGCTCGCACTGATCAGCTCAGCGCGGCACTGCGGGACGTGCACTGTCGCGATCGTCGTGCCCCGTGGCAACGGGAAGATTCGCGCGGTGTCATCGATCAATCGAAGCGGCCACGCGAAACCCCGCGTTCGGGTCCACACATTGATCGCCGGCCGGAATATCCAGCGCGCGGCGGCGGTCGCGATTCGGCCGCTTTCGGCGTGATGGAATGTCACGTGATTGCGGATCTCCGATGGAAATTCAGCGAGCTCCGCGGGCCTTGCGTCGGTAATCCGACGGCCTCTCGAATCCTTGTCGGTTGCGTAACTTTCCATATCTAGCGAATACCCTGCTAGTGACCCCTAAAACGACCACTAAACGACCGAGATCCACGATGGACGTGTTTAGCCACTGACCTCTCGGGTACGCCTTCTTATGCAGGGAACAACTGCAAAACACGGAAGGATTTCTCACGTGACTGAACACAAGAGTGGCCCACGCGAAGGTGTCGAAGGCGTCGTCGAAGGCGTCAAGGGCAAGGCGAAGGAAGCCGCTGGCCGCGTATTCGGCAATGACCGACTCGAGGACGAGGGCCGTGCTCAGGCGGACAAGGCAGAGCACCAGCGCAGTGCCGCCAAGGAAGAAGCTGAGGCTGAGCGCGAACGCGCGGCGGCCAAGGCTGACGAGGCAGTGCAACGCGCTAACGAGCGCTGACTTCGAAATCACGAGCCTGTGTGGCGCCCCAACGGCGGGGCGCCACACCCCTGTTCGGGCTACTTTCGCTGCTTCCGGCGATGCGAGGTGTCGCACAACGGATAGTTCGCGCTTCGGCGGCACATGCAGACAGCGACCACGAATCGGTCCGAACACACGTGAGTACCGTCCGGGAGCACGATGTCCACCGGTCCATCGATCAGCATCGGTCCATCGGGCATGATGCGAACGCGCCGGCTTCCTTCACTCACTCGTCTTATCGGCACGGTCACGAGCTTTCTCGTCGTTCTACGCCAATCGAATCCGCGAGTTCCTCGCGCGCTTTGCGCATTGTCTGATCATCCGGACCAAGATTGTCGCCAAGGTGCTGCATGATATCCAGCAATGCGGTGGCTACCGCATTCAACTTCTGCTGAACCGCATCGTTTGCCCGCGATTCGCTATTCTGAAACAGGGCCACGAGAAGGAATGTGATGATCGTCGTCGCGGTATTGATGACGAGCTGCCAGGTGTCGATGTTTCGAATAATCGCAATTGACGGAAACCACACCACAACCAATGTCACGCACATGGCGAAGAACCACGCTCTCGACGCGAACTTCGACGCCGCCGACGCCATTCGATCGAAGAACGAGATATTCGACGTGACCTGCAACGGCATGGTTGCCGACTTCTTGTCGTCCATCAGCGTCGACATCTCCCTCCGTTGGGGACCAACGAAGGGAGACGTACCCAGCGGCGTCCGCATCAAACGGCTCCTCGCTGACGGTGATGCGCCGGCGAGTACTCGACGCGTGTCACAACGCTGCCGGTGGTTTGGTGGACACCGGCAAGGGTCGCAACACCGTTCCAGTTCTCAGTGACACGTCACGGCGACGGCTGCGGCAATTCCGGCTTCTTGCACTCGCCGACGTGCGGGTTCAAGCCCATGTAGTTCAGCGGGCCCGAGATAACCGTGAGCACGACAGTGCCGATACCTTCGCACGTGTCGTTCGATGAAGTGAAATACCCTCGCTGGCCGGCGGCAATTGCACCGATGAT
This sequence comes from Smaragdicoccus niigatensis DSM 44881 = NBRC 103563, assembly GCF_000380645.1. Lineage (GTDB taxonomy): Bacteria > Actinomycetota > Actinomycetes > Mycobacteriales > Mycobacteriaceae > Smaragdicoccus > Smaragdicoccus niigatensis. Next base: position 532,478 of record NZ_AQXZ01000017.1, on the reverse strand, counting down.
CAGCCAGATGAGAATAATTCCCGATCCAATTCGCATTCCTTCGATATACCCATTTTGAGGGCTGTTTGAACAGAGGCACCCCGGGTAGCCGCAGGGCATGAGGGCGCGACTATCGAGCATGACCGGATCGACCCTCGGCGTCGAAGAAGAGTTCCTTCTCGTCGACGCCGAGGGAATACCGACTCCGCAGAGTCCAGCGCTCCTGGGGAAGTTGCCGTCGAACTTCAAGCCCGAGTTGCGAGCAAGCCAGATCGAGGCCGTCACACCGCCCCGCAAGACGCTTGCCGAACTGCGCCAGGATCTCGTCGAATCGCGTGAGCACCTTGCGGTTACGGCACACGAGATGGGCGTGCGGGTGCTTCCGGTCGGCTCGCCGATCCGGGCAGACGAACCAGCGTCGGACTTCACCACGACCGATGCACGTCACCGCGGAATTCATGATCTGTATGCCGGTTCGCTCCGTGACTACAACGTGTGCGCGTGTCAGATACACGTGTGCGTCGAGGACGACGATCTGGCCATCGCGATCCTGAACCAGGTTCGCGAATGGTTGCCTATTCTCCTGAGCCTGGGCGTCAACTCCCCATTCGCGAATTCGGTCGACACCGGATTCAGTAGCTGGCGAGTAATTCAACAGTCCCGATTTCCCTGTTCGGGACTTCCGCCGTATTCCACGTCCGCCGACCAATACGAGGACCGCATGTCAGTGTTGACGTCGGTAGGCGCCCTTTTCGACGATCGCACCTCGTTCTGGCTCGCGCGACGCTCCCCGCGCTACCCGACGATCGAATTTCGCGTCGCGGACTCCGCGGCAACGGTCGATGACGCGATTCTGCAAGCCGCGCTGTGCCGTGCTCTGGTGAACACGGCCATCGCTGACCTAGAACGCGGGCTCGAACCGCGCAATTTCGACGAGCAATGCGGATCGGCGGCAGTATGGACAGCCGCGCGGTACGGATTGACCGGCCCGTCGATCGATCCAGTCACCGGAGAAAGCTTCAGCGCCACATCGCGGGCTGCAGAACTGTTCGACTACGTCGCTGAGGCACTAGCCGACACCGGGGACTACGACCTCACGGCGCAACTGCTCGACGACATCGAGAGACATGGAACCGGTGCAGCCAGGCAGCGAAAGCTCGCGCAGGGCGGCCTCGACGCTCTCATCGACGGGATAGCCCTGACGACCGGGTCCGGAAGCATGTCTCGCCAGACGGGAGAGAACTCCGTATGACCGCTATTTTGCCGAGTCCACGCGGGCCGCTCTCGGAGCAACTGATCGACGTTCTGCAGAACGACCGGTCGAACCCGAAGCTGCCGCGACCCATCATCGATGACCCACTCGACGAAGACGTCCAGCTGGCGCTGTACACCTGCTACGAGCTTCATTACCGCGGCTTTGCAGACGTCACTGCGGACTGGGAATGGAACCCGGATCTGCTCAGGTGGCGCGCGTACCTGGAAGTCGAATTCCGGCGCTTCCTACGATCGGTGACTTCGGGGGGCGATGACGTCGAGCGCACGATCGACCAGCTGACCCTGGTCCCCGCCGAGGAAGTCGGGATGTCGTTTCACATGCAGCGACAGGGCACGTGGGACCAGATGCTGGACCTGTTCAAAGCCAGGTCGATGTATCACCTGAAGGAGGCAGACCCGCACGCGTGGTCGATTCCCCGCCTGACCGGCCAGGCGAAGGCGGCATTCGTCGCGGTCGAGTTCGACGAATACGGCGGCGGCCGCGGCGAGCGCATGCACTCGGTTCTCTTCGGCGACCTGATGGAGGCCGCTGGATTGAGTCGCGACTACCTGTACTACCTCGATGACGTTCCCGGCCAGGCGTTGTCGAACGTGAATTTCATGTCGATGTGCGGACTGCATCGCGGTTTGCGCGGCGCGATGGTCGGGCTGTTCACGGCCGGCGAAATCGTCAATGCACCATCCTCCCGCCGCATGGTCGAGGCCCTGACACGCCTCGGCGCCCCATCGGAATGCATCCGCTTCTACGCCGAACACGTCGAAGCCGACGCGATGCATGAACAGGTCATGCGAAACGATGTACTGCGCGACCTCATCGAACGAGAGCCCGAACTGCGGCGCGACGTCGTGTTCGGTGTCGAGTCCGCGGGCTACCTCGAGTCTCGCCTGGCGACTCACTTGATTGAAAGGTGGGAGTCGACCGCGGCGGCCTGAGAGTCGGCCGCCGTGCCGCGTCGGAAGCTAGTCCTCGACCGACGCGCGCTCGCGAAGGAACTGCAGTGTGCGAGCGAGCATGCGCGAGATCTGCATCTGCGAGCAGCCCAGCTTGGTGGCGATCTGCGATTGCGTCATCTCATCGAAGAACCGCATCTTCAGCACCGCCCGTTGTTCATCGGACAGGAGCGCCAGCAGCGGCTTAACGCTGAGGAATTGGTCGACGAACTCGAATCCAGTGTCATCGACGGCCAGCCGATCGGCCATCGTCCGCTCGTCGTCCGAGCCGGCATGGGTCGCATCGATCGACTCCGGGGTGTGCGCGAATCCCGCCAGCAGCGCATCGTTGACCGCCTCGCGGCCCAACCCGATCTCCCGGGCGATCTCATCGATCGTCGGTGCCCGGCCGAGCCTGGACGTCAGGTCCTCGACCGCCGGACCGATGCGCAGATGGTTTTCCTTGGCGGCGCGCGGAACCGACACTGACCAGCTTCGATCACGGAAGTAGCGACGAACTTCGCCCATCATCGTCGGGATCGCGAACGACAGGAACGACGAACCCTTGGACGGGTCGAAACGGTTGACAGCGTTCACAAGCCCGATGCGGGCTACCTGCTCGAGGTCTTCGAGCGCTTCTCCCCGGCCCTTGAACCGCAGTGCGATGTGCTTGGCGAGCGGCAGGCAGATGGTGATGATGCGAGACTCGAGTCGGTTGCGAACGGCGTCTCCGTCCACGAGCGAGTTGAGCGTGAGGAGCAGCGGATCGACGTCGCGATAGGTGATGGTCTCCCGGCCGGGCTTCTCAACCCTGCTCGGTGCACGACGCGGACGAACGCTTCGCACAACGGGAGCCGCGGCACTCGGGCATCTCTGATTTGAGAGCACGGCGGTCTCGAGGGGTTGCTGGACTGACTGTTGAGTGGTCGGGGACATTGGTTTTACACCTCCATGGCGACCACAAGTGCAGCGAGGAACTTCCTCAGAAGCCGGACACTTGATGAAACAGACAAGTCTGTCTCGATCGCCTCTAAACGTTCTGTACCCCGCGATGCGGATACGTTAAACCTGATTTCCACCCAAAGATTCAGACAGGTCTGTCTCTGGGTAGGCTGGAAGTAGAGGATTGATATGGCAGACGACGACAGCCCCACCCTCGATCCGAACGGCCGGACAGTATCCGCTCGCGAGCGAATCCTTCAGGTGGCTTACCAACTCTTCACCAGGCGCGGCATTCGCGACGTCGGGATCGATGAGCTCATCGCGCGTGCGAAAGTCGCGAAGGCGAGCTTTTACCGGCACTTCCCGTCCAAGAACGACCTCATCCTGGAAGTGCTGCAGCGCCGCGAACAGTTATGGACTCACGGGCTGGTCGAAAAGCAGTCCCGGGAACGGGGCGCGACACCGGAAGAGCAACTGCTAGCGATTTTCGATGTCTTCGATGACTGGTTCCATCACCACGAGGCATTCGATGGCTGCTCGTTCATCAACGTGCTCCTCGAGATGGGCAGCTCCCACCCCGCGGGCAAAGCCAGCATTAGATACCTCGAGAACATTCGCGCCATCCTGCAGGACCGCGCGCAACAGGCCGGGCTACGCGACGCCGAAAATTTCGCGCGGTCATTCCACGTTCTGATGAAGGGCTCGATCGTTTCCGCGACCGAGGGCGACCTTCTCGCCGCCCAGCGCGCCAAGACGATGGCTCGGTCCTTGATCGATTCGCACCGCTGACGAGAGTCAGAGCCCGACGGACCTCTCCAACTCGTCGAGCGCGGAGTCGATGTCGACGGCGATCTCGTCCGGCTCCGGCACGACGTCACTCGCCGCCGTGAGGCCCACACTGATGCGGTCACACTGGCTCACACATGTGATGTTGAGGGCGAGTCCGGAAACCGGTATCGACAACGGGTGAATCTCTTCGAGCAGCGCTCCATTCCAATACAACGGCTCGCTGGGGCCCGGAATGTTCGAGATCACGACGTTGAACGGCGGGTTGACCAACAGATTCCGGCCGAGCATCACCATCGGTGCCAGACCAGCCACGGCGGCCGCACTGGTGACCAGATTCTGGGTGGCATTGTGACTGGCGATGAAGTTCTTTCCTTCGCGCATCCGCGCACTGACGTGCAACAAGCGCTCGCGGGCATCCGGAATGTTGGTTCCCAGGCTGCAGGTCAGCAAGCCCACCTGATTCCCCGCTGTCGTGTCGTCGGACTGCGGGCGCATCGACACCGGCACCATCGCCACCAGTGACTTGCGCGGCAACTCCCCCATCTCGATGAGGAATTCGCGCAGCCCGCCGGCGCACATGGTCAGGACGACATCGTTGACCGTGCAATCGGCACTCTTGGCGATGAGGCGCAGCCGCTCCAGCGGCCAGGACTTCGCGGCGTAGGCACGCTCTTCGGAAATGTCCTGTGTGAAAACCGTTTTCGGTGCCGAGATGGACAGCGGACCGCCGCGCGAGGCGAGCGACCGCAGAGTCATATCGGCAAGCGCGGGTGCGGTCGACACCCCGTCCTTGACGAGCGACACGAGAGATCGAAGCGGACCCGCACCGCTGTGAGACGGCTGTTCCTCGGGCGCCGCGTCCACCCACGGAGCAGGCATCTCGCGTATGTCCGGATCGTCGGAGAGTCGGCTCCGCAACAGCGAAAGCGCTGCCACACCATCGGCGACGCTGTGGTGGATCTTGGCGTACAACGCGAACCGGTCCAGTGGAAGACCCTCGATCACGTGGATCTCCCACAGCGGCCGCGAACGGTCGAGACGTTCCGAATGAAGCTGTGCGCACAGGGCCAAGAGGTCACCTTCGGACGCACCCGGCGGCAATTGGTGTCGCTTGACGTGTTGATCGAAGTCGATGTCGGCGTCGTGGCGCCAGGTCCACGCAGTCCCGGCGAAGTGCGGCTCCGCGACATTGCGCAGGAAGTCGGAGACTCGCCGGTCTTCGAGCGCTTGGTTGATGAGGTCTGACGAGGTTGAGTCCTCCGGCGCACCGAAAATGAGAAGGCCACCGACATGCATCGGCTGTTTGTCGGTCTCGGTCAGCAAGAACAGCGAGTCGGTCGGCGACATGAAAGCCATGGCATCGTCCTTGTCTTCGGGTGAAAAGTGAGTCCCGGGCGGACGACGACGACGGCGATTTCCCAGAAGGCGGACCTACCGTCTGGTCGTACCCCGCGTTCTCGCCGACAAACCCGCACGAGAAATATTTCGAGAACGTCATGTCGGCTGTTTGTGCCCGGATTCGTGGGCAAACGAGAGTTAGCCTCGGAATCGTGGCTGAACTGATCGAGATTCCGGCCGGCGACGGCACTACGGAGGCGTACCTCTCCCGACCTGAGGGAGATCCGAGGGGTGGCGTTCTGTTCTTCATGGATGCCATCGGGTTGCGCCCCCGCATCGCCGAGATGGTCGACCGAATCGCTTCCTGGGGCTACGTCGTACTGGCACCCAATGTCTTCTACCGCTGGGCGACGTCCGCGGACCTCGCACCCGACGTCGACCTCCGCGTTCCGGAGAATCGTGCGGTCTATTTCGCGAAGGTGCCGATCATGCAGTTCATCGGGAAGCTCACGCCCGAGCTCTCTGCGCGAGATGACGAAGCGTACGTTGCCGAACTCGACCGTCACCTCGGTCCGGAAGCGAAGCTCGGCTCAACCGGTTACTGCATGGGTGCGCGGCTGGCTACTCGAGTGGCGTCAGAATTTCCGGACCGGTTCGTCGCGGTCGGCGGATTCCACGCTGGCGGCCTCGTGACCGACGCTCCGAACAGCCCGCATCTCGTCGTCACCGGCAGCGTCGAATACCTCTACCTCCACGCCGACCACGACGCGGGAATGAGCCCAGACCGGGTTGCCGAATTGGCCCGAGCCCTGGACGCCGTTGGCGCGACGTACACCAACGAAATCTGCCCCGGTGCGATGCACGGCTACACGATGTCGGACACGGCAGCGTGGAACGACGACGCGACGGAGAGGCACTTCCGGGAGCTGAAGGCGTTGCTGGGGAGAAGGATCGACTGACCCTATCCAAACCTGGCGGCGCGAAGCGGATCGTCGCTGGTTAATCGGGCCCTGTCGGGGGTAATCAACCACAGGTCCGCGGCCCGTACAACCGCGATTTTGGAGGGAATCCTCCACTCCTCCTGTACCGCGGCGGTAAGTCGACGGCCACGAGCGACGGTCCGAGATGGAGTGACAGATGATTGGTGCCGCCGTCTTCATCGTCGGGTTGAGCCTGCTCCGGGCAACGGGCCAAGCTGCCGGCGGGGCTCGGCGAATCGCCGATCACCTACCGCGACCGACTCCGCGCCGCACACCACGCGATGAGCACCCCTCCCTGGTGGAAACGGCGGAGGAAGGCCACGGCGGCCTGGTTGGGCAACCACACACCCCCGAGGAAGGCGAGCTGATCATCGCCGCGGAAGCAGACGCGACCCGGATCAGAACCTCGGAGCATCCACTTGGTGAACCCGGACGCCGTTTCGATCGTCGTTCACCGTTCATGATCGGAATGTTCGCCACCGCGGGCGTCGCGGTGACCTACGGCGCGATCGAATTGATGATCGCCGCCAGCGACATGCTTATTCTGATCGCGATCTCCCTTTTCCTGGCTGTCGGTCTCGAACCTGTGGTGTCGCGACTGGTTCGCCCGCAGTTTCCGCGGTGGGCAGCTGTGACCGCCGTATTCGTCGTGGTCGCCGGCCTGTTCGCGGGGTTTCTCGCGGCCGCAATTCCGCCGCTCGTGACTCAAGGGGTCGCGCTTTTTCGTCAGGCCCCCGGGTATGTCGACCGGCTTGCTGAACGCTACCCAGTGATCGGCTCGATCGAATCCCGATTCCACGTGCAGGAATGGCTCCAACAAAGCCTCGGCGCCGACGCTTCGAGCGTGGTGCAAAATGTGTTGGGCGCCGGTGAGATCATCTTCAGCGTTGTTGGTGCGACAGTGATCGTTGTGGTCCTGACCGGCTTCTTCATGGCCAACTTCCCACAGATTCGCACCTCGACCTACCGACTGTTTCCACGATCGCGCAGGCCCCGCGCAATCCTGCTCGGCGACGTCATCTTCGCCAAGGTCGGCAGCTACATCTTGGGGAACGTGCTGATCTCGGTCGTCACCGCGGTGCTGACGTTCGTGTGGCTGCTTGTTTTCGATGTTCCATACCCTTTGCTCCTGGCCGTCCTTGTCGCCGTCCTCGACCTGATCCCGATCGTGGGCTCAACCATGGCCGGGATCATCGTGGCGCTCGTGACGCTGACGGTTTCGCTCCCGGTCACCGTCGCGACCATCGTCTTCTTCGTCGCCCTCAGACTGATCGAGGATTACTTGCTCGTCCCGAAGATCATCGGGAGAGCCGTGGAGGTACCGCCATTGGTCACCGTGGTTGCTGTTCTTCTCGGCGGCGCGTTGCTCGGCATCGTAGGTGCCCTGCTTGCCATCCCGATCGCGGCCGCCGTCCTACTGCTCGTGCGCGAAACCGTGCTGCCGCAGCTCGATAGTCAGAAGTAGCGGTCACCCGCAGAGCTGACGACAGTGGCACTCGATCCTGTTTACAGAGCCCATGAACGGGTAGATCGGACGCGACGGCAACTCGGTCTGCGACGCAAGTCGCCCCCGAATTGTTCCACTCCGTCTCCTTCAAGCACCGAATCCAGGCCAGATCATCATGATCGTTCTCGGAATCATTCCTATCGTTGCCGGACTGCTTCTTGGAATGTCCCTGCGCCCGCGGTCCGCGGAAGCGTGATGGGTCTCAACCCCAACAGTCACGAATTGCCGCGCTCTGCATCCCAACCCACCACAACCCATCGGCGCACTCGCGCGAATCCTGTTGGGAACGAAATCAACCCCGACAGTCGATGCTGCAATCACAATCGTCAGGAACGAAAATGGATACCAGCTCTATCGTCTGGATCGTTGTAGCGGCAGTCGCTGCACTCCTCCTCGTCGCACTACTCGTAGTGCTATCGCAGCGGAAGCTCAAGGAGCACCACCGCGAAGAAGCCACCACCATCCGCGATCATGCCGCTGAACAGGCACATGAGGTCGGGCAACGCGAAGCGCGCGCCGACGAGGCAGCCGCCAACGCACGTGTGGCGCAGGCGCAAGCCGAGGCGAAGGCGGCAGTAGCGGCGCGCTTGCAGCACAGTGCAGCCACTCGCCGGACTGAGGCCGTCTCCGCACGCGCCGAGGTCAACAAAGAGTTCGAACGCGCAGACAAGATCGACCCCGACTCCCAGGCACGCCAGACCCGCGACAATTCCCGCACGGACTCCCAGGTCCGCGAGAACACCCGCAAAGACTCCCAGGCCGACGAGCCTGACTCGGGAATCCGCAAGGCGGGATAGGGGTCTCGGCCGGGTCCGACCGACGGATCGTGGCCGCAGTCTGACGGGGTTGCTGCGAGCCCCTCCGGTTCGTCGACTCCGGCAGGAGCTACCGCAATGTCATTCAACAAATCTCCATCGATCGCGACCGACATGGCGGCCCTGGCGCAGAACGGCGTCTTGGAGTGGTGCGCACGCGGCGGGTTCGTCGTGAGTGGCTTGGTTCATCTGATCATCGGCTACATCGCCGTCCGGATTGCTTCCGGCGGTAGGAACGGGGCAGCCGATCAATCCGGTGCGCTTGCCGAGCTGGCGAGCAAGCCCGGTGGGACTCTCGCGCTATGGGTGGCCGTGGGCGCGTTTGCGGCAATGGCATTGTGGCGGCTCGCCGAAACGTGCCTCGGGCGCTCGACCGAACCCAAGTCCCAAGGCCGGTTAATGGAAGTGTTCGACCGAGCCACGGCGTTTTCGCTGGCCATGGTCTACTTCGCCCTCGCATTCTCGACCTACGGGTTCGCCCGGGGTGCCGGAGAGTCGAGCAGTGCGCAAAACGCGAGTGTCAGCGCGCGCCTGATGGAGTCCAATGTCGGCAGAGTGGCGCTGATCGCAGTGGGGTTGATCATCCTCGCGGTCGGTGGCTACCACGTCTACGAAGGTGTGAGTAAGAGCTTTCTCGAGGAGCTGAAGGGGGTCTCGAGCGCCCTCGTGCGGCGACTGGGAATGATCGGGTATGTCGCGAAGGGCTTGGTGATCGCGGGGGCCGGAGTCCTGGTCGTAGTCGCGACGATCTACTCCGAGCCGGAGAAGGCGACTGGTCTCGATGGCGCCCTCAAGACTCTCGGGGCGCAGCCCTTCGGTGCAGTTCTGCTGATCGTCGCTGGTCTCGGAATCATGACCTACGGCGTCTTCAGCTTCGCCATGGCCCGGTACACCAAGATGTAACAGCAACGGCCTTACGGTGCAGAACGAGATGCCGTAAGAAATCACGGAGTGGGCGCGGAGGGTTTCGAACTCTGATCCGACCGCCGGTCGCCGGTTTGAAATCCTCCCTACCAGTACCTTTGACATCACTGGGGATATGTGCCGATCACTCGTTTTCGGAGTCGATTGTGCTCAGAATGTGCTCACACAAGGCTGTTCCCATCTGCGGGAATGCGGCGAGTCCTCCAACATCGCGGAGCGGTTCTATCCGATATTCGAGCAATGACCGACCATACGTTCCGTACGAACAGCGATGCCGTCGACGGCGACCTTACGATCCGAATCGACGACCAGCGGCAAACCGTCGTCCTCGAGCATCGCCACGAACACGGCGTCGCAATCATCGACCTGGACGGCGACGTTGCGATCGCAGTTGCCGATGCGCTCCGCGCCGCCGGCGAACAAGCGGACGCCGCGGTCGACGCGTATTTCGCGAATGCCTAACGAGATCGGCGACGCGTACCTCGGGGGTCGCAACGCGACTCGAGGCGCCGTGAATCCGTTCGTTCCAGCACTGGACGAACGGACACAGTTCCTCGCGCGAATGTGGTGGGCCGGGTACGGATCTACGCACTACCCGCCGGACAAACTGCCGGACCGGACCGCCGATGTCGACATCGCGTTCGGCGACACAACAGACGACGACGGCGTCGGTCGCTACCTGCTCGAACGACGGCGGCGGGGTCTACCCAGTCCGTAAGGCTCTATCTATCGCGGGAACGCTTACCGCGACGTTTCTTGCTCGTTGACGGTGGCCAGCGCACGAGGTCTGCCCAGCCGTCTGCGCCCTCAGCTGGCTCCGCCTTGCCTGATGCAATCTGCCCACGAATTAACTTGATGCTGACGCTTTTGGGACCTGCGGCTGGCTTTGCGATTGTCACGACCTCGGGCTGAGGAGTCGGGACGCTGATCCTTCGCACGCGCGGATTCACCGGGGTGGCCGGCGGATGCTTCGGTCGATCGTTGTCCCACAGTTCGTCCCACGTCGCCTGCACGCGAGCTTCCCGCTCCGAGAGTCCCCGTTCTATCAGATAGCGCGCTCGAGCCTCGCGTAAGGAGTCCAAGTGAGTCTCGTCCTCGGCGTACCCGCGTGACTGCGATCGGGACGCATTTGCCCAGACGCGGTCGAACTCCGAGATCGGTCGCGTGACCTGCGCGGGTTCCGGCTCGGAGAGATGCACCGCGTTCGCGCGCTGTTCAGCCGCCCTCTGCATGAGAGTGTTTGCGCGAGAGGTGATTGGAGTCAGGTCCCCCAGGATGTCATACGCAAACAGCGCCATTCCAACAGCTTCCGCCCACTCGATAGCAGTCTTGGCATATCCAGCTGAGAAGAAAAGCTTCTCCTTGTGCGGCTCAACGGCGCATGCTCCGAGAAAAAATTGGAGTTTCGGGCGTCCAGTGTCAACCGCTTCCCGCTTCACCTGAGCCAACGCCCCGCCCGCACGAACATCGATCCCGCTATCGGCGCCAGAACCTGTGGCTTGCGCGTCGCTAAAGCCGAGTTCACGCATGCGGACGACCGCATTCGATTCGGCTTCCTGCCACGACCTGATGAATTGCGGTGTGGTCAACTTCGACGGCCTCTCCAAATGATTCGTGCAATTCCGGCAGACCGTTAGAAAACGTACCGGGCACGGCTTCCCTCCGCGCCCGGTTCAGGCAGACACTACGAGGACGGTCTGACAAGCCCCGCTGCCCGACGACACGATCGGGGCTTGAGCATCCGGCAAGTCGTGCGAGGAATTCGGCGACGGTCGCGTACATAGTCGGTTTGCTATGACTGCGGATCGCGGTTCTATGAGGCGCGCAAGCTGACGCCGAAACTCACACACCGAACGACCCGCGGCAACCGTCATAACGTCCAGATTGCACCGGACGGCAGACATTCAGTGCTGCCGCCCCGACTCCGTCGGGTTGCCTACGAAACCGCAAAGCCGTCACCATGACGCCGCTACCCGTGCCCCTGGGCGCATCGTGCGACCGCCTCCCCCGCGTTGCTTCGCCAAATGGAACGCACGCCGGTCGAACGCGATGATCGATGCGATCGCAGCGTCAATCTTCCGGGCCGAACCACGTTTGTCCTTGTAGATCAGATCCCCCATTGGCGTCGACTTCGCGACCGCGTTCCCGAAATGATCCGCGAGACGCTGATCCCCGTCATGCGTGACGGTGCCGTCGACGAGTGCTTGATACATGCGGTCCGTTGCGGGTGCCATTCGCGCTGCGGCACCGGTGTTCCACTCGATCACCTTGCGACGCCAGCGTCGCGACCAGGACTCGAGTTCCGAACGCCATCCCCACGGGTCTGCTGCGAGCTCTGCAACGTCGTAGGTCGTGAATGCTGCCGTGACAGCGTCGTCGACCTCCTCGCGAGGCACACGCCAACGCGGATCGTCCTCCGCGCGTTCCCACAGTCCGACGACGAACAAGTGACCGTCCGTTGTGCATCCGATCAATGCCGTCGAGTCGCCCGACGCGGAACCGTCAAACGCCAACCACACTTTCTCGCCGGGATGCACGATCCGTCCGGCATCCTGCCGGGACTCCCACAACCCCCACGGAAGCCACCTGTCGACCTGCCCGACCCATTGACCGAGGCGCAGCTGCCGGAACACGGGTTCCCGCAACGTCCGGCGTGCCGCCTCGAGGCCATCTTCCGCGAGGAACGGATCGCGGCAGGACAGAGCCGGGTTAGCGACCCGCCACGCGTCACGATCGGTCGTCTGACAATCGTCCGGCGCGGAGTACTCGGTAAGGACGAAGGCGCGGTCGTCACGGTTGCCGCGACCGTAGGCGACGAGCCGCCACATGACCGACTCTGTCGAGTTGGCCGGCGTACTGATCGCAAGCGTCAACGACTGCGGACGCTTACCCGTCATCGACGTAACTGCTTCCCACACGGACTCGGTCACGACATGCAATTCGTCGATGATCAGCAACGACGGGTCGTGACCATGCAACGCGCCCGGTTCCGCCGGTAGCGGCAACAGGATCGAATCGTTCTCGGGAACCGTGATCCGATCGGCATAGATATGCGCGCGGTCCGCGAGCTCCGGATTCAACTCGATCATTCGCTTCGCCATACGTAGCGTGATGTTCGCCTGACGCTGATCCGACGCCACGACCAAGACTTCCGCCGACGGATCTCCGACGAACAACTCCGCGACCGCCAACATCGCAGCTAGAGCGGTCTTTCCGTTCGCTCGAGGAATGCTTACCAGCGAGGTCCTAACGCCAGAGGCGAACGACCGCCGAATTATGTCCCGCTGGAAATCGCGCAACCGGACCGGTTTACCCGCGCCAAATCCCTTCGGCACGACGAGGTATTCGCGAATGAACTTCTCGCGACGCTTCGCGCGGTCCCGCGGCCACCCCGTGAAGTCGAGCGCAATCGCGTCGATTTGTCCCTTTGGTCCAGCCTTCATGCCAAACTCCCGGCATGGGATTCTCCGTACACCTTGACGCACACAAGAAGAAGGTTCTGTACTTCGACGACAGCGTCGAATATGACATCACCGATGGGGGTGTACTCCGGATCTCGGTACCGGGACGCGATGACGTTGATGTGTTCGCGCCTCATGCGTGGCACCACATCTTCGATCGCCCGATTCACCTCGAGGACGAAGACGAGGACGACGACTCGGACACCGATGATGACGACGAAGGAATCGGTTCCCTCAAGTAGTTCATACGCCCGACCGGAGTGAGTCCCAAACTTTGCTAGGCGCGGGGCAAACAGGACGGACGGGGTGGCGGGTGTTCCCCCCTGGGGCCTGTGTGGCTGAGTGTTACTGCTGGTCATTTGGCGCCTTTGCTCGAGTTGTGTCGTCGGCATAGGACTTGCACATTTGTTGGGTCGTTGGCTGCTGCTCCGAGGATTGCGCGCGGGATGATGTGGTCGGCGGTGAGATCTTCTGTTGTTCCGCACACTGTGCAGTAGGGCTGTTCGCGTATGGCGCGCTGTGCGATCTCTCGCCATTGGCGTGTGTCGAATCCTGTGTGTGCGCGTCGCTGCTTCTTGTGCACGTCGGCGTGGTGTGCGCAGTCGGGGCAGCGTGTGTGCTCCGATGGCTCACCGCAACCGATGCAGGCTTTGAGCAACGTCATCGCGTTATCGGATTCGGGGGGCGGTGCCGCGGTTGCGTGCCTGTTGTTCTGCTCGCTTGCGTTCCTCGAGCTGGTCGAGTTCCTGCAATCGCGCTGCATAGCCTTCCTTGTTGCCGCACCACGACAATTCGGCTCCTGCCCTGTGTGCGTCCCATGGGTTTCCGCCGCATCCGAGTTCGTGAACATCGATCGCTGGGTGGTGCAGGAGTCGGGCGTCGAGGGCGCCGCGGGTGACGCTGAGTGCAGTCCAGAGGTTGCCGAGATATTGGAGTCGGTCGACGGCGAGCGTTGCTGCGTGCCATTCGCTGCCGACGCCGGATGCCAGGACTTCTGTTGCGACCGCTTTGGTCGTGAAGCCGGGTGCCTTGTCGACGATGGTTCGGATTGCGGCGTATGACACTTCGGCGGCGGCGCTCATTTGCCCGATGATGTCGTCTTTGCATGCGGCGATCGCGTCGTGCTCGAGGTGTAGTAGACGCTGCTCGAACGCGGCCCGTACTTCTGGGTTCCTGAGGGTGAGTGCGTCGAGTGCGACGCGAATGTTCTTCGAGGGCTTTCCGGTTGTGGCTTCCTCGAGCATGCAGGCGGCGATTTCGTCGGCGGGATTGTTGGACTTGGTTCGCTTGTCGAGTTCGACGCGCAACAGTCCGAGGTTCTTGCGCGCCTCGGTGATGCTGTCGGGGATGGTGACGCCGGCGCGGCTTGCGTCGTTGATGACGGTCGAGAATCTGAGGTTGCTCACTCTTGCTCCTGGTCGTCGTATTGGCTCGGGCCGGTGAACATGCGGTCGACGGCGCGTGCGAACTGTTCGGAACGATTCGAGGGCGCTGTGTGTGTTGGCCCGATCGTGCCGAGGGTTTCGAGGCCGCCGGCGGATCGCCCGAACTGGCTTTCAGCCCATCGCGCGAATGCGCGTCCTGCGTTGCGATCGGGGTCTCTTGCGTCGGCGACGACTTCGGCGAACTGGTCGTCGCTCAAGTCGGCTAGGGCTTTCACAAGATCCTGTCGCCGGATTCGGTTCGGTCGGTTCATGCGGTTTTGTCTCCTATGGCATCGGCGGGTGTGAGCCATTGCCCGGTGCTTGTTTGGCGTCCGTAGCGGCGTGCGAGCCGGTATGCGGTGCTGTCTGAGCAGCCGAGGCGGTGCTGTATTTCGCCGGTCGTGATCCAAGTTTGTTCGTCACGAGTTTTTGCCTGACCGATGTCCGTCATGTGGGTGTCTCGGAGTAGGCAGTAGTACTGCGCGTCTGGCTCGAGGCCGCGTCGGTTCAGGTCGGCGATGCGGCTTGCGACGAGGCGTTGTATTAGCGGCAGGTGGTCGAGAATCACTGCGACTCCTGGTCGAACAGGTCCGGTTGTTCCGCGTCGAGGTCGGGGTGGTGGACGCATCGGATCGCTCCGGTGCCGTCTTGCGAGACGAGACTGCGGCACGGTCCTTGTCCGTGGTGTCGGGGTGCTCCGCAGACGACGAACGTTGCGAGTGTGCGGGTTTTCACGCGGCGTCCTCGGGGTTGTTGGGTATCTGGAACAGTCCTCGAGCCTTCGTCGGAGCCGCCATTGATTCCGCGTGCGATCGCATAGATTCCATTGATTCCGCGTCTAGATCTATGGGTTTTGGACCGGAATCTTTGGAATCTATGGAGGGATCGACGGAATCTATGGACCAGTGCCATGAGGCGCCGGGTCCGAATCCGATCCGTTTGGTGTGGACACCGATCGACTTGCGAACCTTCTTTACGGCGTTGTCGGTGAAGCCTGCGGCGCGCGTCACCTTGAGCACGTCGCCGGCGGGCGCGGTTCCTCCCTCGCGCGTCATGTAGTCGTAGATGACTTCTTTGATTTCTGATTTCTCGGAGTCATCGTCGATGGGATCGGCGCGTTGCTTTGAGGCTTCGTGGGAGTCGGCGATGTGTTGGCTGATCGATTTGTCGGAGTCTCCGATGACCTCGAGGACGGGCACGGTGCCGTCGTCGTCCTCGGTCGGTTCGAACCGTTGGATTGCTCTGATGCGGAACTTCGTCGCGGGCAGTTTTCCGGTGGTGTTGGACTTCTCGGGTCCAACGATCAGGACGCCTTCCTCGTGGTCGTCCGCTTGTGCGAACAGCGTCATTCGCGCTTTCTGGCGCAGCGTTCCTGTTGCGCCGTACTTGTCGCGTGCGTTCGCGGTGGCTTCCCTGTTGGTGTGGCAGAGCAGTAGGACGGCGGCGCCGGTCTTGGTGGCTGCTTCCTTCCATGGGTGAAGTGCTTGCCTTGCCTGTTGCGGGTCCCGCACTGCGACTCGGGTGGACACGGTGTCGAGCCATGCGTCGATGACGACGAGGTCCGGTTGCGGGTCTGCGTCGAGGACGAGTTCCATCGATGCGGAGCCACGCGCGAATGTCGGCGCGCCTGATCCGTCGGGTTCCTCGCAAATGACGCGGATGCGTGTGAGGTCGGCGTCGGCTTGCTCGAGCCGCGGACGAACGACGGTCGACCAGTCGTCCTCGGTGACGACCAGGATTACTTCGCCGGGGTTGCGTTCGGGGATTCCGATTTCTGGGAGAGCGTGACCGCGGGTGACGGCGGCAACGAAGACGACCCACAACAACGATTTGCCGATGCCTTCGTCGCCGATGAGGAGCGTGATCGCGGCGCGCGGGATGCGTCCCTTCGCGAGCCAGTCGGCACGGGCGGCTTCCTCGAGGTCGGTCGCGTTCCAGAGTCGCGGGCCGTGGTCGAGCTCGTCGTCCTGGGCGTGATCGTCGTCGTTCACGCGGCCTCCTTGCCGAGGATCATGTCGGCGGCTTCTCGGAGCCATCCGTGTCGAAAGTCGTCGTCCGCGATCACCTGCGAGAGTTTTGCGCGGAGTAGGTCAATGCAGAGTCTGTCGGTCGCCCGGTTTCGGGTGACCGATGTCCGTCTCTGCGATCCCCAGATGTGGGTATAGAGCGGATCGCCGCCAGCGGTGCGCTGTGAGGCTTCCCGCCGGCGCATAAGCTGTGCCTGTCGTTCGGAGTAGGTCCGAGTGCGGGTCGTCCCCGCCGCGTGAGAGGCGGCGGGGACGTTCTGGTCACTGGCCATCGGGCTTCGGGTCGGCGCAGTCGTCGCATAGACCCGCGGTGTAGGTGATGCAGCGCTTTACGACCGACACGACGGTCATCGATGCGCCGCGACAGTAGGTGCCGCATCCGTCGCATGTCTTGTTCTCGATCCGCTTCGCCGCGAGTGTGTATTCGCAGCGTCGGCAGACGATGACGCCGCGACGCCACGCGACCGCGAACAGAGGTTGGGGTGACTCCGGTGTCGGGTTGTGCGTGCATGTCTGCCATTCGCCATCGACAAATCCACGGACGGCGTCCTCGAGGTCCTTGCGCATCCATGCCGGTGTCTGGTTTGGCGTGACGATGTCGGCACCCGTCAATTCGCCGACACCGAACAGCAACTCGAGAGATTCGCTTTCGGCGGCATCGAGTTGGTCGCGAAACGCGCGCCGGCGGAGTTCGTGGTGTGACCGACCGGACATTAGGCGGACTCTTTCGCGAGCTTGTCGTAGTGGTTGCGGACGTCGTCCCATCGGTAGAGGACTTTTCTGCCGTCCTTGATGAACGGAATTCCGCGTTGGAGGTAGCGGTCCTGGGCGAGGCGTTGGACCGTGGTCCGGCCATAGCGCGCGACTTCCGACGGGATCGCGTAGGGACTCCCGCCATCGTCGATGGTGTGTGCCTTTTGAGGGTGCCTGTGGCTGTTTTGAGGTGTCGGTTCGATCACGGCCATCAACGTAGCGGAGGTCTATGAGATCCCGCAATATCTCCACTAATATCCGCAGAATGACCACAGACCACGAGAGGCCGAAGCGGAGACGAGTTGAACTCGGGCCGACCGGCAACACGGTTCGCGAGAATCTGGCCCGTTTTCGTAAGCTGCGGAGTTTATCGCTGCGCGAGTTGTCCTCGCGGATGACAGACATCGGACGCGTCCTGTCGCCGAACGCGTTGAGCGATATCGAGATGGGTGGTCGGCGCGTCGATGTCGACGACTTGATGGCGTTGTCGATCGCGTTGAACGTTCATCCTGCATCGTTTCTGACGCCAGACTCTGCGACGAAATCCGAGCTGTTCGCGGTGACGGGTGCGCGAAATCCAGTACGCGCCGACCACGTTTACGAGTGGTTGCACGCTGGGAGTTCCCCTGTCGCGGGTGACATCGTCGAGTACCTCGAGGGAACGTGGCGTCCGCGTTGGTTCCGCGAGTCGAAGCATGCTCGCCTACTCCGCGAGTACCACGACCTACAGGACAAGCTGTACGACGAGAAAGATCCGGCGGTTCGCGCTGATCTCGAGGCACAGTTGCAGCGGTTGCATGATGGCCCGGATTGGTGGACTGATGGCGACGATTGAGGCTTACGACACCGCTGGCGGGAGGCGATACGCGGTTCGGTATCGGAAGCCTGATCGTAAGCAGACGATGAAGCGTGGCTTCCGCACGAAAGCCGAGGCTAAGTCTTTCGCGGCCACTGTCGAGGTCGACAAGATGCAGGGCAGTTATGTTGCGCCGTCGCTAGGTCGAATCACGGTCGGCGAACTGGCTCCCGATTGGCTGCGTCGCAAGGAGGCCGATCTGAAACCGTCGGCCTACCGTCCGCTCGAGACGGCGTGGCGGGTTCATGTCGAGCCACGGTGGGGATCGTCGCGACTGACGGATATCGACCTTGACGCTGTCGAGCAGTGGATCGCGGACATGGGCCGCACTGTCACTGATCGCGACGGGAAGGTCGAGAAACGCGGCAGCGGCGCGACGGTCGTGATCCGCGCCTATCAAGTCCTGGCGTCGATCCTTGATTCAGCAGTCAAGTCCCGCCGGATTCCGAAGAATCCGGCGCGTGGTGTCGAGAACCTGCCCCGCAAGCGTCGCAAGGAACGCGTGTATCTGACGCACGTCCAAGCGCAAGCGGTCGCCGAGGCATCCGGCGACTACGCGACGCTAATCTATGTCTTGGCCTACACAGGAATCCGTTGGGGCGAGGCGATCGGGCTGCGGGTCAAACATCTAGACCTGTTACGGAAGCGGCTCACGGTCACGGAGAACGCCGTACAGGTTCACTCGAGGATGTATGTCGGCACTCCGAAGAGCCACGAGTCGCGGTCGGTACCTATCCCCCAGTTCCTCGTCGTCGAGCTCGCGAAACGCTGCGAGGGCAAGCGGCGCGACGATCTCGTTTTCCCCGGCGAAGACGGCCATATGACGCGACCGCATACGGGTTCCGGTTGGTTCGATAAGGCCGTGTCCGAGGCGGAGATTCCTCGGATCACGATTCACGACCTGCGACACACGGCGGCAAGCCTCGCGGTGTCGGCTGGCGTGAACGTGAAAGCACTGCAACGGATGCTCGGGCACGCGTCCGCTGCGATGACTCTGGACACCTACGCGGACCTGTTCGACGACGATCTAGACGCAGTCGGGATCGCGTTGGATAAGTCGAGATCGGAGACGGTTGTGTTCAAAATGTGCTCACAACCGGATCAGAGCACGACGAAAACCGTCGTTGATCTGCATAAATAATGGTGGGCGCGGAGGGTTTCGAACCCCCGACCGTCGGTGTGTAAGACCGAAGCTCTACCACTGAGCTACACGCCCCGATTCGAATCCTGATATCTAGGTGGCGGTCAGCGCCACCTAGATATCAGAATCGCAAATGCCCTAAGACGATAGCGCGGCGAGCGCGTTCTCCCAAGCTGACTGGTCACGGGGCTGTCCCGGCTGGTTCATCTCGGCCCAGCGGATGACTCCGGCCTTGTCGATGACGAAGGTGCCGCGGTTAGGAGTGCCGTTGTCTGTGTTCAGCACGCCGTACTCGTCCGCGACGGCGCCGTGCGGCCAGAAGTCCGACAGGATCGGGAACAGGTAGCCGTTCTGCGCCGACCAGATCTTGTGCGTCACGGCTGGTCCGACGGAGATCCCGATGGTCTCGACCTGGTCGTTCTGGAACTTCGGCAGTTCGTCGCGGACTGCCGCGAATTCGCTCGTGCAGATGCCGGTGAAGGCGAGCGGGAAGAACACGAGCAGAACGTTCTTGACCCCGCGGTACGACGACAACGTCACGGGCTGGTTGTTCTGATCCTTGAGTGTGAAGTCCGGTGCTTCGGTCCCGACGGCAAGCGGCATACCTACGAGCTAACCAAACGCGTCTAACGCTTCGGCACCCGGGACTTCGGTTGGACGAGTCGGCTGCCGATCCACGACCCCAGATTGACGGCCGAGGTCTGCGTGAGACCGGCGGTCGGAGCGGATTCTGCGATCTCGCTCGGGGCGACATGTCCGTCGTGTCCGGTTTTGGGGGTGAGAACCCAGATGATGCCGTCGTCGGCAAGCGGACCGATGGCGTCCATCAGCGCGTCGACAAGGTCGCCGTCGCCATCACGCCACCAGAGAACGACGACGTCGATGACTTCGTCGGAGTCCTCGTCGAGCATCTCCTCGCCGATGGCATCCTCGACGTCCGCACGGAGCTCGTCGTCGACATCCTCGTCCCACCCGAGCTCCTGCACCACCATCCCGTTGGAGATACCGAGCTTCTGCGCATAGTTCGTCTGGTCCGACGCCGACGCCACGGTCATTCCTCCGCTCCCTGGTGTGCATTGGTGCTGGACAAAAGCGAACCTTGTTACGCGCGTGTGCGCAAGAGAATGGCGAGAATTCCCCGTTAATAGGGCGCACAAGCCTCTTGAGCGGCATCCGCAGCCTTGTTCAGGGCGTCGCCCTTGGGATTCAACGCATCCGCCTCGTCCTTGCGCTTCAGACTATCCCCTACCTCGCCGGCCGCTTTACGCCAGGCCTCGAGAACGGTTTTGATCTCCGGTTTGACCTCCGGAACAAGATCGCGCCCGACGGTGCCGGTCCACTTGTCGATCGTCTCGAGGGCGGTCGTGAGCTTGGGCCCGGCCGTCGGCCCGTCATAGCCATGCTCGGTGTTGTAGGCGTCCACGAAGTCGTTCAGGGCTCGAATCACCTGAATTCGACCGTCCCGGAAGTCCTGGCACGCCTTGACCGTCACGTCGTGGATGTGCTGCTGGCGAACCTCGGCTTGGTGGGCCGCAAGATCACTCGGATTGGCCTTCCCGGTGCCATCGATCGAGGCGGAACAGCCCGATACCAGGGCGGGGGAAAGAGCGGCGAACATAATGAACAGGACAGCTCTACCAGTTCTTTTCGCCACCAAAATCCCCTAGGTTAGGAATTGCGCCGTCCCACCAGACGGACCCCAATATCGTCCCACGACGCACCCATCGCGGGACAAGGATGCATCACCCTACAAGGAGAATGACCTTGGCAGCTCCGGCCAATCAAGACTCGGAAACCACCCGCGGCGGTCGCGTTCACGTCATCCGCGACGGCGTTGCTTCGTACTTGCCCGATATCGATCCAGAGGAAACCGAGGAGTGGCTGGACTCCTTTGACCAGTTGCTGGATCGGTCGGGTTCGGTCCGCGCGCGGTACCTGATCCTGCGAATGCTCGAACGCGCACGCGAGAAGCGAGTCGCGATCCCCGCGCTGACGTCGACCGACTACGTCAACACGATCCCCACCGAAAACGAACCCTGGTTCCCCGGTGATGAAGAGATCGAGCGCCGCTATCGCGCCTACATTCGCTGGAACGCCGCGATCATGGTGCACCGCGCCCAACGCCCGGGTGTCGGCGTCGGCGGCCACATCTCGACCTACGCCTCGTCCGCAGCACTCTACGAAGTCGGCTTCAACCACTTCTTCCGCGGCAAAAACCACCCCGGCGGCGGCGACCACGTCTTCATCCAGGGCCACGCCTCCCCCGGCATCTATGCCCGCGCCTTCCTCGAAGGCCGGCTGAGCACCAACCAACTCGACGGGTTCCGTCAGGAACACTCCCACGCCGGCCTCGGCGGTGGCCTGCCGTCGTATCCGCACCCGCGGCTGATGCCCGACTTCTGGGAGTTCCCGACCGTCTCCATGGGCCTCGGACCCATGAACGCCATCTACCAGGCGCGGTTCAACCACTACCTGAACGACCGCGGCATCAAGGACACCACCGACCAACACGTGTGGGCATTCCTGGGCGACGGCGAAATGGACGAACCCGAATCGCGTGGCCTCATCCAGGTCGCGGCGAACGAGGGCCTGGACAACCTGACGTTCGTCATCAACTGCAACCTGCAGCGTCTCGACGGACCCGTACGCGGCAACGGCAAGATCATTCAGGAACTGGAGTCGTTCTTCCGCGGCGCGGGCTGGAACGTCATCAAGGTCGTGTGGGGTCGCGAATGGGACGCCCTGCTCCACGCGGACAAAGACGCCGCCCTGGTCAACCTCATGAACACCACCCCGGACGGCGACTACCAGACCTACAAGGCCAACGACGGCGCGTTCGTCCGCGAGCACTTCTTCGGCCGCGACCCGCGCACGAAGGAACTCGTCAAGAACCTTTCCGACACCGACATCTGGAACCTCAAGCGCGGCGGCCACGACTACCGCAAGGTCTATGCCGCCTACCACGCCGCCATGGCCCACAAGGGCCAGCCGACCGTCATCCTCGCCAAGACGATCAAGGGCTACACGCTCGGGCAGCACTTCGAGGGCCGCAACGCGACTCACCAGATGAAGAAGCTGACGCTCGACGACCTCAAGGACTTCCGCGACGTCACGCGGGTGCCGATCAGCGACGCTCAGCTCGAAGAGAACCCGAAACTCCCGCCGTACTACCACCCCGGCTCGGACGCCCCTGAGATCCAGTACATGCTCGAACGCCGGCAGAACCTGGGCGGCTTCCTGCCCAGCCGCCGAAACCACTGCAAGGTGTTGAAGCTGCCCGGCGACGACGTCTACAAGCCACTGCTGAAGGGTTCGGGCAAGCAGGTCATCGCGACCACGATGGCGTTCGTCCGCACCATGAAGGAACTGCTGCGCGACCCGGAGATCGGCAAGCGCATCGTGCCGATCATCCCCGACGAAGCCCGCACGTTCGGCATGGACTCGTGGTTCCCGTCGCTGAAGATCTACAACCGACTCGGCCAGCTCTACACGTCCGTCGACGCCGAACTCTTCCTCGCGTACAAAGAGTCTGAAGCGGGGCAGATTCTGCACGAAGGCATCAACGAAGCCGGCTCGACGAGCTCGTTCACCGCGGTCGGAACGTCGTACTCCACCCACGACGAACCGATGATCCCGCTGTACATCTTCTACTCGATGTTCGGCTTCCAGCGGACCGGCGACAGCTTCTGGGCGGCCGCCGACCAGATGGCCCGCGGATTCGTGCTCGGCGCCACGGCCGGTCGCACGACGCTCACCGGTGAAGGTCTTCAGCACGCCGACGGGCAGTCCCAGATGCTTGCGGCGTTGAACCCCGCCTGCCTCGCGTACGACCCGGCCTGGGCCTTCGAGATCGCGCACATCGTCAGAGACGGACTTCGCCGCATGTACGGGGAGGACTCGGAGAACGTCTTCTACTACATCACCCTGTACAACGAGCCGTACCAACAGCCGGCCGAGCCCGAAGACCTCGACGTCGAAGGTCTCGTGAAGGGCATCTATCGATTCCAGGCCGCACCCGAGGGCGACGGGCCGACGGCGCAGATCCTCGTCTCCGGAGTCACCGTCCCGGACGGGCTCCGAGCCCAGCAACTCCTCGCCGAAGACTGGGGCGTTCGCGCCGACGTCTGGTCAGTGACCTCGTGGAGCGAACTGGCCCGCGACGGCATGGCGTGCGACAAGCAGGCATTGCACCACCCCGGCGACACCCCACCGATCCCCTACATCGAGAAGGTGTTCCAGAACGTCAACGGTCCGTTCATCGCCGCGTCGGACTGGGTACGGGCCGTCCCGAACCAGATCCGCGAGTGGATTCCGGGCGAATACATCGCTCTCGGAACGGACGGTTTCGGTTTCTCCGACACCCGTTCCGCCGCACGTCGCGTGTTCAATGTCGACGCCCAGTCGATCGCCGTGGCCGTGCTCATGGGACTCGTCCGCGAAGGTGAGCTCGAACCATCGGTAGCGGAGGCAGCTGCCCACAAGTACGCCATCGACGACGTGAACGCCGCTCCGATTTCGACGGCCGATCCCGGTTCGGCGTAAGGGGTAGGGCGGCAGCCTGACCAGTCTCGCAAAAAGCGGCTTGTACGAAACTCATGTTTCGTACAAGCCGCTCTGGGCGAGACTGGTCACCCCGGAGTCGCGCACTCCCCCGGCGCGATCATCGCTGTCGGGCGGCGCACGCATCCTCGGCTTCCTTCAGCGTGTCGAAGTACTTGTCGATGACCTTGTCTCCACCTTCTTCGAAGGTGCGGAACGCCCGTGCCATGTCCGCGGCAGCGGTGACGTATTCCGTCATCACCGGACGCAGGTCGGCCGGCACCTTCGGGGTCAGCGCCTTCTTGACGCCGTCGCTGGCATTCTGAATCGCGTCCGCCAGCTCGGGCGCCGGAGCCTTACGGTCGAGCGCCGCCGAGATCCCGGCATGTCCGGTGGTCACGGCGTCACACACCGCGGTGGCCGCCTTGGCTGCGGCCTCGGCTTGGACCGCCTTGACGTCCGCGGCGTTCACCCGCGCCGAACCAGCAACGTCGTTTGAGCAACCACCGAGCACACCGATCGAGGCGGCGATGGTGATCATGGAAAGCGTGGCCCGGGTGCGTCGACCGATCACGAGAAGCCCCCTCATTCAGGACGAATGGCCGAACTACGACGGATTCCATCGTGGCATGCCAGGCTCGAGCTCGACAGTCAAACGAATCGCCGGACGGTTACACGCCGTGGGTGCTGCACGCGGTACGAACTTGCCGCAGCGCGGCGAAGTAGTCGTCGACGAGGGCCTTACTGTCCCCGTTGCCAGTGCGAATGTAGGTCGCCATTTTCTCGGTCGCGTCGATGAACGCGGTGGCGGGCGTCTTCACCGACGGCGGGACATCCTTGGTCAGGCTCGCTTGGACGTCCCGGACCATGTCGTCGAGCACTGCAAGCCCCTCGGTTCCCGTCGAGTCTTTCTTGGCGACGACATCGGAAAAGTTCTTATTGCCGGTTTCGACCGCATCGCAGACCGCATCGGCCGCCGCCATCCGGACCGAGGTGACCACGGCCGCGACATCTGCCTTGTTTTCGACTGCGGTGCCCTGGACGGTTGTCGAGCACGCAACCAGGAGGGTGATCGCACCGATCAGTGTGGCCAGAGAAACCGCTGGGCCAACGGTCCGTGCACGCATGATTTGGCCCCCTCACGTGCGGAAACGATCGGGAATTCCTGCCAATTAAAGGGTAGCGCCGGTGCCGATCATCGCGCACGTCGTCGATCGATCCAGCGAGACGTTCGTCCCGTTTGGGCAAACGCGCGGCATACCGGATCGGGAACAAGGCGCGTCCCCCTTGCAGTGGCATAGTTGCACTCATGTTCTCCGGATCCAGCGACGCCCCACGGGACCGGGCCGCGACACGACGCCGCCGCCCGGAGCACGAGGTTCACCTCGGTACGGAAACCCTCGTTCCGCAGCGCAAGCACAAGGAAGATCTGCCCGACGCGCTATTGCGCCGGGTGAAGCAGTACTCGGGTCGGCTGTCGATCGAAGCCGTCAAGCTCATGGACAACCGGCTCGACTTCTTCGCCGAACTCGACGCGTCACAGCGTGCGTCCGTGCAGATGCTGACCCAGACGGCGCTCATCAACTTCCTCGAGTGGCTCGAAGACCCGGACATGGACATCACGTTCAGTTTCGATGCGTTCAATGCGCCACAAGAGATCGCTCGACAGCTGACGCTGCGCCAGACCGTCGACATGGTCCGCGTCGCCATGGACTTCTTCGAGCAGTGGCTGCCGGCCCTCGCCCGTGACGATCGACAGCTGACCGTCCTGACTCAAGCGGTGCTCCGCTACGGCCGCGAACTCGGTTTCGCCGCCGCCGGTGTGTACGCAAGCGCCGCCGAATCCCGAAGTGCATGGGACACGCGACTCGAGGCGCTCGTCGTCGACGCCGTGGTGCGCGGCGACACCGGACCGGACATGCTTTCGCGCGCGGCGACCCTCAACTGGGATGCCGGCGCTCCCGCGACCGTCGTGGTCGGCTCACCGCCGTCGGATCAGGGAGTGCCGGCCGTCGCCCGCATCCACACGATCGCCGAACAACGCGGCCGATCGGCGCTCGCCGTCATTCAGGGCTCACGAGTCGTGGCGGTCCTCAGCGGCCATCTCGACGGCGTCTTTGTGAACGAACTTCTCGGCGCCTTCTCGAACGGCCCGGTCGTCATCGGGCCGACGATGCCCTCCCTCACGGCCGCACACACAAGCGCCAGCGAAGCGCTCGCCGGTATCGGTGCCGTCGCCGGCTGGCGCACCGCGCCGCGTCCGGTCCACGCCTCGGATCTATTGCCCGAGCGCGCGCTCCTCGGCGACACGGGTGCGATCGCCGCCCTCAGTAACCAGATCGTCGAACCGCTCGAGCGCGCGGGCGGAACTCTCGCCGACACCCTCGACGCATATCTCGACTGCGGAGGTGCAGTCGAGAACTGCGCACGACAGTTGTACATTCACCCAAATACGGTCCGATACCGCCTCAAGCGGATCGCTGAAATCACGCGTCTCGACCCTCTCAATCCGCGCGATGCGTACGTTCTTCGGACCGCTACGACCGTTGGTCGACTGCTACGAATTGATAACGAAGCGCATCAAATGCCCACGCATACCTCTGATAACCCATATCGCGAGGTAGGCGCCTAAGAAAGCCCTCTCCGGCCCGCCGTGCACGAGTTGAGACCTCTTTTGTAGGGTTCCTACAAAACACGGTTGTAAGCTTCATCGTGGCGAACATCATTGAAACCGGAGTGTCGGGTGTTTTCTTTTAGCGTGATCGCATTGCTTGCTCCCGGACAGGGTTCCCAGACGCCAGGAATGCTCGCCCCTTGGCTCGAGCTTGAAGGCGCGCGCGAACGGCTGGAAAGCTGGTCGCACGCGTCGGGGCTCGACCTCGTTCGCCTCGGTACGGAGGCGGATGCGGACGAGATCGCCGATACGGCGGTGACGCAGCCCCTTGTGGTGGCTGCGGCCCTTCTGGCGTACGAAGAGATCCGCTCCCGCGGTCTCGCACCAAGCAGCGCAGTTGTCGCCGGACACTCGGTCGGCGAGCTTGCCGCTGCGGCCGTCGCCGGCGTGCTCACGAGCGAGCAGGCGGTCACTCTCGCTGCCATCCGCGGCGCGGAGATGGCCAAGGCGTGTGCCCTCACCCCCACGGGCATGTCGGCGTTGCTGGGCGGCGATGAAGCAGAGGTGCTTGCGCGCCTCGACGAACTCGGACTCATCCCGGCCAACCGCAACGCTGTCGGCCAGATCGTCGCTGCGGGCCCCCTGGACGCTCTGGAGGCCCTTGCGGCAGAACCTCCGGCAAAGACACGCGTTCGAGCCCTCAAGGTCGCTGGCGCCTTCCACACGGCCTTCATGCAGCCCGCTCAGGACGCGGTCACGGCCGCCGCCGCGAAGATCACCCCCGCAGAGCCGGAACTGACCCTGCTCTCGAACTCCGACGGTCAGCCGGTCACCTCGGGCGCTGATACGCTCGCCAAGATCGCCGCTCAGGTCACGCGCCCCGTGCGGTGGGACCTGTGCAGCCAGGCAATGCGTGATGCGTCGGTCACCACTGTTGCCGAACTTCCTCCCGCGGGCACGCTCGCCGGCATCGCAAAGCGCGAACTGCCGGGAACGACGATCCTCGCCCTCAAGACTCCCGACAATCTGACCGCTCTGGCCGAACTGGCCGGATCAGTCTGATTCCTCCGCCGGCGTTCAGGGAGAAACTCACGCCGGCAGTTTCCGCTGTATCGAAGTTGTAGTTAGCCAACGAAGAAGGGAGCCACATCGTGGCCACTCAGGAAGAAATCATCGCCGGTCTTGCGGAGATCATCGAGGAAGTGACCGGCATCGAGCCGTCTGAGGTCACTGTCGAGAAGTCCTTCGTTGACGACCTGGACATCGACTCGCTGTCGATGGTCGAGATCGCAGTCCAGACTGAGGACAAGTACGGCGTCAAGATTCCGGACGAGGACCTCGCTTCGCTGCGCACGGTCGGTGACGCCGTCAACTACATCCTCAAGCTCGAGTCCGAGGACACCGAGGTCGCCGCAGCGGTTCGCGCAAAGTTCGAAGCCGGCCAGGAAGGCTAGTCGACAAATGAGCATTCCTTCCACTCGGAGTGGAAACTTCCCCAACGTCGTCGTGACCAGCTTGGCGGCGTCGACAGCAATCGCGGGTGACGTCGACGCCACGTGGAAGGGCCTGCTCAACGGCGAGAGCGGTATCGAGACGCTCGAAGACGAGTTCATCACAAAGTACGACCTGCCGGTCCGCATCGGAGGGCACCTGAAGGTGCATCCGGAGACTTTGCTGACTCGTCTCGAGAACCGCCGGATGTCCTTCGTCGAGCAACTCGCGTGCGTTCTCGGGCGCGAGGTGTGGCGGAACGCCGGAAGTCCCGAGGTCGATCACGATCGCCTCGCCGTCTCGCTCGGCACCGGCATCGGTGGCGCCGAGCGCCTCATCGAAGCCGTGGACACCATTCACACGGCCGGTTACCGCAAGGTGTCACCACTCGCTGTGCAGATGGTGATGCCAAACGGTCCGGCGGGCGTGCTGGCGCTGGAGTTGGGCGCCCGGGCCGGGGCGAGCACTGCGGTCTCCGCGTGCTCGTCCGGGAACGAGGCGATCGCCAACGCATGGCGGATGATCGTCATGGGCGACGCCGACATGGTGGTCACCGGCGGAGTCGACTCGTTCATCCACGAGTTGGCGATCTCGACGTTCTCGGTCATGCGGGCTTTGAGCACGCGCAACGACGAACCGAAGCGCGCCTCTCGCCCGTTCGACCGGGACCGCGACGGCTTCGTCTTCGGCGAAGCGGGAGCGCTCATGACCGTCGAGACCGAAGAGCACGCCATTGCACGCGGTGCCACGATCCACGCTCGGCTCCTCGGAGCCGGCATCACGTCCGACGCGTACCACCTTGTCGCGCCGGACCCGGCCGGCACCGGTGCGGCGCGGGCGATGAGTCGGGCGTTGATGTCCGCGGGTCTTCAACCGCGGGACATCGACCACGTCAACGCTCACGCAACGTCGACCGGTCTCGGCGACCTCGCCGAGTCGAAGGCCATCAACAAGGCCATCGGCAACCACGTTTCGGTGTATGCACCGAAGTCGGCGCTGGGCCACTCGATCGGCGCCGTTGGTGCACTCGAGTCGGTTCTCACGGTGCTCAGCGTTCGCGATGGAATCGTGCCGCCGACGCTCAACCTGGAGAACCAGGACCCCGAGATCGACCTCGATGTCGTTCACGGAACCGCCCGGGAACAGAAGATCGAGTACGCGCTCAACAACTCGTTCGGATTCGGTGGCCACAACGTGGCTGTCGCCTTCGGACGGTACTGACGGGCAACACAGCAGGACGCAAGAGTCACGGTGGGCAGCCAGCCCACCGTGACTTTTGTTTGGGTCAGTACGCCCCGTTGGGTCGAACCACGGCGCGGATCGTCTTGAGGACGAGGAGGCAGTCGGTGACGAGCGACCAGTTCTCGACGTAGTACAGGTCCAGGCGCACGCTCTCGTCCCACGAGAGGTCCGACCGACCACTGACTTGCCACAGGCCGGTGAGACCGGGACGCACGAGCAGACGCCGGTGTACGGCACCGTCGTACGTGGAGACTTCGTTCGCCATCGGTGGGCGCGGTCCCACGATGCTCATGTCGCGCTTGAGCACGTTGATGAACTGCGGCAGCTCGTCGAGGCTGTAGCGCCGGATGATCTTGCCGACGCCCGTCACGCGCGGGTCCTCGCGGATCTTGAACAGCGGACCGCCGGCCTCGTTCTGGTGCTCGAGCTCTTCGCGTCGCGCGTCGGCATCGACGACCATCGACCGGAATTTGAGCATGCTGAACGGCTTGCCGTTGAGCCCGACGCGTTCCGCGGCATAGAAGACCGGACCGCGGCTGGACAGCTTGATACAGAGCGCAATGATGAGCATCACCGGAGCGACCGCGATCAGCGCCATCGTCGCGAACAACAGGTCGAACGTCGTCTTCGCCACCCGCTGCGCGCCCGAGTAGGTCGGCTTGCTGATGTGAATCAGGTTCACGTCGTTGCCGGGGTGCAGCATCATGCGCGAGCCCGCCACGTCGGAAACACCCGGGGTCACGAGCAACTCGATGTCATACGGCTCCAGGGTCCAGATCAGTTCCTTGATTCCCCGCGAGCCGAGTTGCTCGGTCGCCGTCACGGCGACCGTGTCGGCGCCGAAGTGTTCGATCGCTTCGAGGATCGACCGCTCGTCGCCATAGATCGGGATCATGCGGTTCCCGCCGTGGATCACCTTGCCGCGTCGACCGGCGTAACCCGGAACGCAGGCACCGACAACCTGCAGGCCGTCGCTCGGGGAACCCGAGAACCGCACGGCAAACTCGCGGACTGCATCGGGGTTACCGATCACCACGACCGGCGACAGCGAGGCACCGGCCCGTCGCTTCGCCACGAGACGCTGCCGCCACAACCATCGCGAAAACAGCAGCAGGACGAGTCCCAGCGGCAGGGCAATGGCGAGGTACCCACGGGCGATATTCAGCTGGAAAACCAAGGCCACGATGGCAATGCCACCGAAGAGCCGGAGCGTGCTGTCAATAACCCGGCGGTACTCCTCCGGTCCCGAGCCGACGATCCACGGTGTCCGCGTCCGCAGCATCGACAACAACGACAACCAGCTGAGAATCAGAAGAATCGACAACGCGGTGTAGGTGAATTCGGAGTCAACCGGCGCGACGATCGGATGCGTGCGGAATCCGAAACGTCCGAATTGCCCGGCAAACACCGCTACCGTGACAGCCATCGCGTCGGTAATACGAATACCGTTGACCAACTGCGGGCGCCACGCTGCCTTGCGAACCTTGGGCTCCGGTAACCAGTGCTCAGGTTCTTTGGATTCCTCCGCTGCAAAATGCGCGGCCGCAGACATAAACGTCGTTCCCCTCGCCAGGACGCAACTGGTCGACTGCCTTGTCAACCAGTTGGAATTGTTACAGCTTAGGCTCAATTTGGCACCGAATTGACACAAGCCGGTCAGAGGTTCTTACCGGGCCCAATAAGAGACTCGGAACCTGTTATTACCAGCTTGTTGCGACATCAATTTGTTCGGCACCGATTTCACTTGCGCCACATTTGTCTCCACGTAGGATGAGCCGACTCAAGGAGGGTCGAATGCGCGAAAGCGGCGGTCCGGCAACGATGCACGACGACCTCACCCGCGCATGCTGGAGCGCCGGCCGTGGGTAGACACACTGCTCGCCACTCCGGTTCGAACCGTCCCCCGTCGAATCGTCGTCGGCGTCGTCGCGAACCCACACCTGTTGTCGAGCACGTCACTGCGCCCGAAGTCTCCGGCGTATCGAGCGAGCCGACGGAAGCCCCGGTCGCCCGCACGCGCAAGCGCAAACGTCGCACCGTCAAGATCGGGCCGCTCAAATTCAACGTGCCCACCGCTTCGCAGCGCGAACTGGTCCGGTGGGGGCTCTACGGGGTCGGGATCTTCGCCGTGCTGTTCGTCGTGACGTTCGGCCTGATGGTCTGGCGCGTCTACTACGACATGACCTCCGTTCGGAACAACATCAGAACCGCCGAAGCGGCGATGCTCGCCGGCGACATGAGCACCGCGAACGAGGCCACCACCAACGGCGCCGACGCGGCGTCGGAAGCACGGAAACTGGCGAATTCGTTCGTCTGGGTAGCACCCGCCAATCTCCCGGTCGTCGGAACGCCTCTACAGACCGTGCGTCACCTGGTGAACTCCGTGGCGATCGTGGCCGAGAAGGTGGTCCCGAAGGCATTCACGGCGGTGTCGTCGATGAGCCGGCCGGACTTCCGCCGGTCCGACGGCGGCGTCAATCTCGCGGTCCTCGAGGCGGCTGCTCCGGACGCGATCGAGGCCGCCGACCAGGCGAACGCCGCCCGGTGGGAAACGTCGAAGATCAGTCGCGTCGAGTGGCTTCCATTCTTCAACGACACCATCGACAAGGCGAAGTCCGACATCATCCAGATGACGACGATGGTGGAGCACCTGCGAAAAGCCGCGCAAGTACTGCCGACCGTGCTGGGCCGCGACGGCCCGCGCACCTATCTGCTGATCTATCAGACCAACGCCGAGGCGCGTGGCACGGGCGGATTCGTGGGTGGTGCAGGACTTCTCCGGGCGGAAAACGGGTCGGTCCATGTCGATCACTTCGGCACCAACGTCTCACTTCGCGGCGACTTCCCGCCGCTCGACCTCGGTCCGGATTTCATGGGGTTGTACAGCCAGTTCGGTGCAACCGGCAACTGGTACAACTCGAACATGAGTCCGCACTTCCCCGATGCGGCGCGGACCTGGCAGTACCTGTGGGAGATGAAGACCGGTATGCGCGTCGACGGCGTCATTGCCGTCGATCCCTTCGCGCTCTCCCGAATTCTGGCGGTCACCGGTCCACTGCCCCTTCCCGATGGCGGGATCATCAACGCCGCCAACGTCGTTCCGGTCACCGAGAAGACGTCGTACGAACGATTCGCCGACGATCAGGAGGGCCGAAAGGCATTCCTCACCTCGATCGCCGAGGTCGCCGCCGAGGCGGTGACGACGAAAACCAACAGCACGTTTGGCGCGGTCCGCGCCCTGAGCATGTCGATCGGCGAAGCGCGGGTGTCGGCGTGGAGTAGCCACCCCGAGGAACAGACGATCATCGCGACGACGCCGATCGGTCACACGGTCCCCTACGATCGAACGCCGTACGCCAGCGTTGTGGTCAATAACGGCGGCGGCAACAAGCTCGATTACTACCTGTCGCGGAGCATCTCGTACACCGGAGAAACCTGCCAGAAGAGCGGTGAGCGGACGACGACGGTCACAATGCGACTGACCAACAACGTCCCGGTCGGCCAACTCCCCTCATACGCCATCGGTACCGTCTTCGGAGGCCGCGATCCGTACGTCAACAGATCGATCGTGACGTTCTATGGAACCGCCTTCGCACAAGTGAAATCGGTGAAGGTGAATGGCGTCGACGCCCAGTACCAACTCGGGTCCGAACTCGGGCATCCAGTGGTGCTGTCAACAGTCGACACCGCTCCCGGAATTCCCTCGGAAATCGTGTACGAATTGGTCGAACCGAACTCGCAGGGAGCGCCGCGAGTTCCCATTCAGCCCCTCGTGCAACCGGTCCAAACGACCATTTCGCTCAAGGCCTGTAATTGATCACGAAAGAATGTCGAATCGTGCCCGTCAAGGCAGCGAGGTTTGAGCTGTCGGCGAGTACACTTCGGCTTGTCTCAGCGTTTGGATTCAACGAAGGAGTTGCGATGAGTCGGCCATGGCGAAACTCAGCCCGGGTCCTCATGGCGACCGCCGGCGTTTTGACTGCAGTGACGGCCGGAACCGGCGTCGGCTCCGCGATCCCAGGGTTCTACCCACCCACGCCGGGCGACCCGCCACCGCCGATCGTCATCGTCTTCCCGCCGATCAGCTCGTTCCCGATCGTGGTGACACCCGGCAGCGCGAACACGATCTACTCGCCGCAACTTCCGGCCGGCATTGCGCGTCCGATCATCTCCCCCGGCATGTACCCGGTGCAGTCGCCGACGGGCGCGGATCCGATCGCCACTAGCGGCATCAGCAACTGGGAGCCGATTCGCCTCGCCGGCACCTTTGCGCTGACTCTGGCCGCAGGAGCCTACGCGGCGCGACGCCGCCAGCTCGCCACTGCCTGACGGCGTCGATGCCCGTAAAACGTCAGGCGTCCACGCGCGCAAACCGTTGGATTGCGGCTGGCGTGTCCCTCCTCGCCTGTACCGCCATGGTCTTTGCCTTTGCCGTGGCGTGCGGCAACTCCGACGCCGCCTCGAACGTTCCCGCCGGGGACCGCAACGCGCACGCCCGGCCATCGAACGTCGCGGCGATCAATCCGGTGCCGGTCGTTCCGATCGATCCGGGCCAGCTTTACGTCCCGGCGATCGGCATCAACACCAACATCATGACCTTGCCGACCGTCATGGCAGCCGACCCGTTCCTTGGCGGACAGATCGTGACGACATTCGGCGTTCCCCCCGACCTCGTTCAGACCGCATGGTGGTCGGACGGCCCGCAACCCGGCGCTGATGGCATGGCCGTCATCACCGGCCACTCGCAGCCCGGACCGCAATATGGCGTGTTCGACGACATCGACAAGCTCAAGAACGATGACCTCATCCGGGTGGAGAGCAAAGACGGCTCCATGGTGCTGACCTTCAAGGTCATTAAGGTGCAGACCGGGGTTTCGAAGACCGACCCGACCGCCCTGCAGAGCGCATTGACGTTGCATCCACCGGAGGCTCGCATCGCACTGCTGACGTGCGGTGGCCTCTTCCACACGGACTATGACGCCAGCGAACAGAACGTCATCGTCTTCGCGGCACTCGCCTAGCGCGGGTCTACCATCGGCGCGGAGTGCATGACTGGCAGGGCGGGCTTCGTCTCCGGTGCCTTCGGTTTCGCGGGGCGCACCCGTTCCGCGATTTCCCGCAGCCACGCCGGCGGTGAGCCACCGTCGAGCGCGAGCGCCGCGCCGATGCACCACCAGAACGGAATGGCGCCGAACGGCGATTCGAGGATGACACCGAAGCTGATGGGCAGAGCCAGCGCCAGCGGCGTCAAGTAGATCAGCATCCGGAACGGGTCTTCGGCCAGGTCACGTCGTTCGCGCCAGAAGAGGAAGAGGAAGACCACCAGCGGGATGATGCCGATGAAACAACCGACCACCCCGAGGTGCGCGTACGTGTTGACCCAACCGCTGTGCGGCGCACGCACGGATTCGTTGAGTCCGACACTCAATTTGGCGCCGGCACCCGAAATATCCATGATGTTGTCGCGGAACCCGTGCCCGAACACCATTCTCTGGCTGTCCGAGTTCGTCCATTCGATCAGCTGATTCCAGGCCGCACGCCGGGTATTCGTCGTCGCCGAACCATCGGTCGTCGCCGCGTTCGTATCGTCTTGGGTGAACGTCGTCAGCAAGCGCTTGCCGACCGTCGTCGACGCGATGACAGGCACCGCGGCCACCATTCCCAGCGGGATCGCGGCAGCCACGAGGTAGGCCATACTGCTGTCCCGGTGGCGTGCGTTCAGCACGAGGAACAGTCCGATACACACCACCATGCCGGCGCCCAGGAAGCCGGCGCGATTCTGCGTCGACAGTACGGTCGCACCGCACAGGCCCAGCACCGCCATGATGACCGGACGCCACTTCGGCATCGAGTTCATCTGGCCGATGAGCAATGCCGCGAACAGTCCGACGATCGGATAGTCGATATCGGGCCGCACTTCGAAGATCTGCTGCGTGATGCCCGGAATGTGGATGCCGCCCTTTTTGATGAACGTCGTGAAGACCGTCCACGCCGCGTGTCCGGCGAGGGCCCAGAAGAGCACGTTGTAGGTGGGCTTTCGAACGGACTCGTGGACGACGGTGGCGCCGGCAAGCAATCCGACGGCCACGTAGATCGTGTACGGAGCAGCGTCGCGAATGGAGTCCAGACTGACTTCGCCGGAGAGCAACCACCGCAATCCCGCGTAACCCATGAGCCACCACAGCATTCGGAGTGCGTCACGGCCCGGTGGAGACGGCTCGCCGCTGGAATAGATCCGGCGCATCCCGTAGTGCGCGAAGGCGAGAAGGATCAGCGCGTCACCGATATAGATCGGCGGCACCTTCAAATGCGAACCCCAGCGAGTTCCGAAGAGCATGACTGCGACCGCCGCGACACCGCCCACATAGTGCGGTGCTTTCAATTGCGGCATCACATGCCCCTCTCTCCTGACGCCCGACTGCCACACACAATGTAGTAGTCGTAGGTGGTTCATACGGGCGAACGAACAACCGGGAAGCTGTAGTGTGACCTCGTCAAATTCGCGACGATGGGAAGATTTCGAATGTCATTCGCCGGTGACGGAATTCGGCTGAGCGTCGTGATCCCCGCATTCAACGCGGGCAGTGCATTGGCGGAACAACTCGAGTCGCTCGCCACCCAGACGTTTCCCGAACCGTTCGAGGTCGTGATCGCAGACAATGGCTCGACGGACAACACGCGACAGATTTGTGAACAGTTCCGTCCTCGGCTCCACACCTTGGTCGTCCTGGACGCCACCGGCGAACGTGGTCCGGCCTTCGCCCGGAATACCGGGATCGCGGCCGCGAAATCCGACGTCATCCTGACGCTCGATCAGGATGATCTGGCCGCGCCCGATTACGTCGAACGCATGGCGAAAGCACTCGAAGACCACAACTGGGTCGCCGGGCGGCTCGACTATCTCCGCCTCAACCCCACGTGGGCACTCCCCTTCGGCGAGCTATTGCAGTCCGAATCCATCCAGACCTACATGGCCCATCTGCCGGCGGCGGCGACGTGCGTCATGGGCTTCCATCGATCCCTCTGGGAGAAGGTCGGCGGCTTCGACAATCGAATGCGGCTCGGGGACGACATCGACTTCTGTTGGCGCGCCATCGCGGCCGGCGAGGAGATCCACTTCGAGCCCGCGGCGGTCGTGCACTACCGCCTGCGCCACACGATCCGGGCCCGGTACCGCCAGGGTCTGGGCTACGGCGAGTCCCGCGCCGAGATCGTCGCGCGGTACCACCCACCGCGT
Source organism: Smaragdicoccus niigatensis DSM 44881 = NBRC 103563 (assembly GCF_000380645.1). GTDB lineage: Bacteria > Actinomycetota > Actinomycetes > Mycobacteriales > Mycobacteriaceae > Smaragdicoccus > Smaragdicoccus niigatensis. The sequence continues at coordinate 496,214 of NZ_AQXZ01000017.1, read as the reverse complement.
CCGCCGGGGGCGGTGTCGAATGTCCGTCAGCCCAGCGCACTGACCCGACTGATCAAGAACGCCCTACGGGAACCACGCCGGACCGCGATGTCGACGGCCGGGCTCATCGGCGGCAAGCTCGGCGAGCGCCGCGCCAACCAGGCCCGTGCGGCCGTAGAACGGAGTTGACCGGTGCGTTCGTCGAACACCGACTCGAACCGCTCGCTGCAGACCGCCACGCTCATCTCCCCCGTCGGACAGTGGCGGCCGAGCATGGTCCGGCTCGCTGACGAGCTGACGGCCGGGCTCGAGGGACGCGGGATCACGGTCCAGCGGCCGACTCCCCCGACGTCGAACTGGGCCGGACGATTCGCCTTCTATCCGGTCAGTGCGGCCCGAGCCAAGGCGGACATCTATCACGTCGCCGACCACTCGCTCGGACACACCGCAGCCTTCCTGCCCAAGCGGCGGACCATCATCTCCTGCCACGACTTGTTCCTGTTGCGGGCGAAGGAGCTGTTTCCGGACGAGAAGATTCCGCCCCGTCACCTCGCGCAGTTCAAATTCAGCATCAGCTACCTACGCAAGGCCGCCGCGGTGGTGGCGCTGACCGCGGCAACCAAGGCCGACATCGTGCGATTGCTGGACGTCGATCCGGAGCGAATCGACGTTGCGCATGTCGGCGTTCACGAACGTTTCCGCCAGTTCAGCGAGGACAAGCGGGCCGAGATCCGGTCGCGGCTCGGCGAACACGGCCCGTTGATTGTCCACGTGGGTAATTCGCCCTATAAGAACATGACCGGAATCGTCGATGCGCTCGCACGCGTGCGTCGTCAGGGCGTCGAGGCGAGGCTCCTGCACGTTGGCGATCCCATTTCACCGGCGCTCACCGAATCCTTCGGCGTCACCGATCACATTCGCGAACTCGGCCGCATCTCCGACGACGAACTGGTCGAGATCCTCAACGCGGCCGACGCCATGATCTTCCCGTCGTTGTGGGAAGGCATGGGCTGGCCGCCGCTCGAGGCAATGGCATGTGGACTGCCGGTCGTGACGTCGAACATTGCGCCCGTGGTGGAAGTGGCCGGCGATGCGGCGCTGACGGCCGACCCCACCGACCACGCTGCGCTGGCCGACCATCTGGGAGGTCTGCTGACGGACTCCGGTCTTGCGGACCGCATGCGGAGCGCCGGGTTCGTCCAGGTGAAGCAGTTCACCTGGGCACGGACGGTCGACAAATATCTATCGGTCTACCAGCGCGTATGGGAAGCCCGCTGACGCGATTGCCGCGAGCTTCCCGGCGCTAGCCGACGTACCGGTTGCGCTGCTTCAACACGGCCGCAAGCTCGAGCGGCCCCAGCCGGCGCGCCGGCGCTCCGCCATAAAGCGACTTCTCATTGAGAATCTGCTTGGCCCAGATCGTCGAACCGGCCGCGACCAACGTGTCCGTACCGATGACGCTTCCCGGCAACACCGTGCAACACGTGGCGATGATGGACCCGCTCTCCAAACGCACCGGCAGGAGCATGACTCCACCGTTCACCGGGTCGAACGAATGGGACATCACCGTGGTTCGAACTCCGGTGATCCACGAGTCGTCCTCCATGACCAGACCGCCACCGCAGTCGATGACGTGCCGGCTCACGATGTGGGAGTTCGTCGCCATGTGCAATTGCCGGAGATAGCCGTTGTCCTCCGCGCCGACCTCATGCCCCGAACATCCCGTGATCCAGTTCAACTGGTGGATGAGGGACCCCCGGCCCATTCGAACGAGCGCCAGTCCGCGGAAGATGTTGAAGTGTCCGATTCCGACGCCCTCGTCGAGTTCGAACTTGTCCACGTTGCGAACCAGGCACATACCAACACGTGCCTTCGGATGGACGTCATGTCCGAGAGCGTTCAGCAATCGGTTCTTCAGGCGGCCTGGCGGCAGCAGGAAGATCAACGTCGTGAGCAGGGCGCGCATGTACTTCAATCCTCAATTAGTTGGTGTGATCCTGGATGCGCGAAGCCCGTCAGGCCGCGTAGAAGTCCAGGATCTCGCCGACGGTTCGCACGTTGAGCCCGGCACTGAACGGGTCCGATCCCAGTTCGTCTTCGAGGATCGCGGAGAGCTCCGCGGTCTGCAATGAGTCCAGGTTCAGCGCGTTCTCGTCGCCATACAGTGGGGTCGTCGCGTCGAGCTGCAGACCGGCTTTGCCGTTGCGCTCCAGGAGCCCATTGATAACCGCGATGACCGATACCGTCTGCTGGTGCACTTCATTCCTTTCCAGAACTGGTTTGTCGAGCGTTGACAGGACTGCTGGCGGATCGTCAGCAGGTGAGACCTCCGTCGACGACGAGAACCTGACCCGTCAGGTACCCGTTGTCCGGGGAGGTCAAGAACATGGCGGTCCGGGCGATGTCTTCCGGAGTACCGAGGCGACCAGCGGGCGTTCGCCGCACGATCTGAGTGAGCTGCCCCTGCTCGAGCTGGCCACTCATCTCGGTGTCGAGATAGCCGGGCGCGATAGCGTTGACCATGATTCCGCGCGACCCGAGCTCACGCGCCATTGCGCGCGTGAACCCGTCGAGCGCCGCCTTGGTCGCACTGTAAACAGACAGACCGCGGTAGCCGCTTCGGCCGACGATCGACGACACGTTGACGATGTGTCCGCCGCCGCGGGCGAGCATGCGCCGGCTCACCAGGCGCGTCATATAGAACGTGCCTTTGAGATTCAGGTCGACGACAACGTCGATGTCCTCGTCCGAGGTGAGGGCCAGCATTCCGTCCCGCGCCACGCCGGCGTTGTTGATGAGAATGTCCGGCGCACCCCAACGTTCGACGACCTGTCCAACGAACGAACGCGCCTCTTCCTGACGCGACAGGTCGGCGGTCGAGAAGAGAAATCGATCCCGCGTCTCCGGGTCGCTCTCCCAGGCGTCGACCTCAGCGGTGCGCGAGCGAGCGCACGTCGCGACGCGATCGCCATGCTTCAGGTACGCCCGCATGAGTCCGGCGCCCAAGCCACGACTGCCGCCCGTGATGATGACGACTCGACCCTGTTCCGTCATTACTAGACTGTTCTCCTCACGATTTTTCCGCCGACTGACGCAATCTCGTCGACCGCTCGCACGCTGCGCGGACGCGCCTCGGCGGCCAGATCCTGACAGGCATTTCGCACAGCTCCGATCACGTTCTCCCGTACGAAGCCGGGTGCGACCACCAGCTCGACGGCCACGACCATGCCGGTCAGCGCATTCGACCGCCCGAAAACCCGCGCCGCCTGGACGCCGGCCGTCGCGGTCACGCGTTCCTCGACCGGCAACGGGTGGACCTTGACCCCGCCCACGTTGATCACCTCGGACGTGCGTCCGCGGAAGCGGATGCGGCCATCGACGACTTCGACGAGGTCGCCGGTGGGCCGCCAACCGTCCGATGCCGCAGCGGCCCGCCCGTATTCGGCGATCATCCCGACTCGCGACCGCACCAACAGTTCGCCGTTGTCGATACGCAACTGGACGTCCGACGGATTGTCGTCATCGAGCAGGCTCAGGGGCAGCCCGGCCAGGCCGTCGCTCACGTTGATCGCACCGAATTCCGTGGCGGCATACACCTGGGTGATCCGGGCTTGCGGGAACTCCCCGCGCAGCGCATCGAGAAGGTCCGGACTGGACGCCTCCCCGCCCATGGTGATCTGTTCGAGTGCGGGAAGCGGCCCGCCGTCCGCGCGCATCTCGGACATGAGGAACCGCCAATACGTCGGCGTCGCACTCGCATGCGTCACCCCGAACTCGCGCATCGCCGCAAGTCCGGCCGCGGGCCGACGCGGAACCGGCGCCACCAAGGTGGCAGCGACGGCACACACGTGCAGGAGAACCTGAAGTCCGCCGAATTGGTGCACGCCATAGGCCAACAGCCATTTCTGAGACATCGATTGTCGATCGGGGTCCACGCGCAGCGCAGGCTCGGTCAAGCGCGACCAATCGTGAACGATCCCCTTCGGAGTGCCGGTCGAACCGGTGGTCAGGACCAGGTGCCGCCGTTGTGCCGGCAGCTTCCCCGCCATCGGTTCGCTTGCCGCCAGTTCCAGCTCCGCCAGCGGGAGAACATTGGAGAACTCGCCGGCGGGCACGTCCGGAGCGACGACCACGTCGAGATCGAAGCGGTCGGCAATGACGAGCGCTTCGGACAGGTCGACCGGCGGCAGCACACACGCTCGGGCACCAACCAGAGACGCTGCACCGAGCAGCCCGAGAACCTGCGCGGCATCGGTCGACGCGATTCCGAAACTGGTGATCTCACGTGCCGCGATCGCCGACGCAAGACGTTCACTCGAATTCAGGAGATCGCGGTACGTGACAGCGTTGGAGGCCGACTCGACCACCGCGACACCATCTGGACTGACCGCAGCGGCACGACGCAGCAGCTCGATCAAGACAGACCTCCAGTGGCCGGCGGCGTCCTGCTGAACGCCGTGAGGAACACTAGTGAGGAAGTACCGCGGCGTCTGTCAAGTCGTTGAATTGTTTACAAAGTCGCATTGGTGCGTTTCGGTCGAAATCGACATTGCGCGTGGGAACCGCCGGGCACCTACGAGCGGCGCTCGCACACGAGGTTGACCCAGCGCTTGTCGCCCGGCGTGAATCGTGCCGTCAGTTCCGCGTCGTCCACCGGCTTGACAACGCCCGAGTCGAGCTCGCCGATCGAGTAACCCGCACCGCGCAGCGTCGTCAGCAGCGCCGCCGGATCGTTGCCCATCGCCGTGATCCCATCCGGCCAAAACTCCATGAGGATCCGCTTGGGTGGGTTGGTGCTCAGCACGCGGTGCATGCCGGCCAAGGCGATCGGCTCGAAGCCCTGGATGTCCATCTTGAGCAGGTCGATCGGACGGCCGAGCCCCTCAAGTTCATCGTCGAGCGCACGCACTTCCACCGCGACCGACGATGTGTCACCGTCGAGGGCGAAGAAGCGATTATCGCCGCGATTCTCGCTCGAGTAGTGCAACTGCCGCTGTTCGGAAACCGCACCGGCGGCAACCTGGCGAATGTCGACGTTGTGGTATCCGTTCCGCGCGACGTTCCGGCGAAGGATTGCCGAGATCTCCGGGTCCGGCTCGAAGGCGAGCACCAGCCCCGTCGGGCCGACGAGCTTGGCGAACAACAACGTGAAGTATCCGATGTTCGCCCCGACCTCCAGAACCACGTCTCCGGTCTTGACGTTCGCCTGGTACCAGGCGGTCTCTTCGAGTTCGTAGCTACCGCGCATTGCAATGTGCAGGGTGTCGTTGGCGTCGACCTCGAAATCGTGGCCGAGTACTTGCACGCGGTTGACGCCGAGCGCCCGTCGCACTCGCGAATGTGCGGTCCACAGAATGGGGAAACGGGTCGCCAGACCCCGTCCACGCAGCGGAGCCGTCGCCTTCCCGAGGATCGTCCAACCGGCTCTACCCAGAGCGGTCGTCTTCTGGGACGGCTTCGGCATTGTGGCTCCTCGCAATGGGTCGGGATAGCGCGGACAAACCCTAGCCGAACTGCCTCGCAGATCGGTCGGGATTCCTGCCGAAATTCTGGCGAATCGTCCTTCGTTTTGGGGCTTGACAAATACCCACTCGTTTATGGGTTCGCGCCCGACGACCGGGGTCTAGCATGTGCGCGTACCTGAGGAGGAATTATGGAGGCGCCTGCGCCGGACAAGCACGCCAACCTGGCGTTGGATGTGGTCCGCGGTGTTGCTGCGTTGCTGGTGCTACTCGCCCATGCCCGCCGCACGGTAGTTCAGATGTCCGGCGTGCAGACCCCGACCGGAGGCCTGGAACTGCTGTCGATGATTCCGACATCATTCGCACGCGAAGCAGTGGCGGTCTTCTTCGTGCTCAGTGGTTATCTGGTCGGTGGCCAGGTGCTTCGCGGCCAGGCGGCAAACCGATTCAGTTGGTCGTTCTATATGGGCAGCCGTCTGTCACGATTGTGGACGGTATTGCTGCCGGCGCTCGCCGTGACCGCGATTCTCAACGTGTTCTCGCACATGCACTACCCGTACCTGTTCAGCCTGGTTCCCGAGGGCAGCCAGCCGCTGACGGTGTCTTCGGCAGCATGCAACGCCGTGTTCCTCATGTACGCGCGGTGCCCCAGCTTCGGGTCGAACGGTCCCCTGTGGTCACTGGCGTTCGAATTCTGGTTCTACGTCCTGTTCGCCGCGTTCGCGGCTCTCTGGTACACGGTTCGACGTGGCAATTACCGGCAGGCAATCACCATGCTCGTGGTGATCGTCGCTGGTTCGGTCCTCTTCGGCAAGGACGTCTATCTGTTCGTGCCGGCCTGGTTGTTGGGCGCGGCCATTGCCTACTTCGAGCCGAAGATCATGCAGAGCCGCGAGCACGGGGTCATGCGCTTCGTGATGAAGCACTACCTACTGTCGGTCTTCGCGTCGCTGTGCATCCTGGGCCTGGCCATGATCGTTTCGAACCTCATGCACGCCGGGTATCCGCCGACCCTGTTGCTCGTCGGCGCCGCGGCCACGCCGCTCATCGTGATCCTGATCGCCAACCCGACGTACTTCCACGGACGGTCGGTCGCCCGCCTGGCCAAGCTCGGCACCATTTCCTACACGCTGTACGCGTTCCACAGCCCGATCGTCGAGTTGATCATCGCCGCCGGGACGGGATTGTGGAGTGACAGTGCGCTGTCGCGGGGCATCGCCGTCTACGCGGTGAGTGCCGTCACCGTGGTGCTCGTCGTACCACTGTGGTGGCTTTTCGAACGCAACACCCCCGTCGTCCGCAAGACGCTCGTCAAGCTCTTCACCCCGACGACCGCCCGGCACGCCGCACTCGCTCGGCGCTGATCCCTTTCCCCCAACCTCCCTCCCCCTACCAACGACGAAGTCGGAGTCGCGCATGGCCGAACCGGTTTGCCGCATCTGCAGTAACAGCCGTGGGAACAAGACGTACACCGCGCGCGAGATGATGTTCGGTCTCCGTACGGAGTTCCACTACGCCGAGTGCGTCGAGTGTGGCTCATTGCAGCTGCTGGATATTCCGGACGATCTGTCGCCGTACTACGAGACCGACTACTACTCGATGGCTGGTCGCGCGCAGCCCATCAAAGATCGGCTCCGTACGATTCGTTCCCGCCAGGCCCTGGGCAAACCATCGCTCGTCGGGCGCGCCCTGGAGCGAGCACTCGGCAAGCCGGACTGGACGAACTGGGTCATCCCCGCGAAGCTCGCCTGGGATGCCCGCATCCTCGATGTCGGATGCGGCTCGGGTCGCCTTTTGGAAGACATGTTCAAGGCCGGATTCAAGAACGTCACGGGTGTCGACCCGTTCACCGACGCGAGCCGAAGGATCGGCACCACGGGACGGATCATCAAGGGCGAACTCGGTGATCTCGCCGGCGAGAAGTTCGATTTCGTCATGATGCACCACTCGTTCGAGCACGTGCTCGACCCGGAAGCAACGCTCAAGCTCACCGCAGACCTCCTGGCACCTGGCGGACTGCTGTTGATCCGGACTCCGGTCGCCGACTCCTACGCGTGGCGCAAGTATCGACAGAACTGGGTCCAACTCGACGCACCGCGGCACATCTGCATCCAGACGGAGGCGAGCCTCGGATTACTCGCACAACGGACCGGCTTCAAGATCGTGAATGCCATCCGGGATTCGCAGGCCGCGCAGATCTGGGGCAGCGAACAGTACGAGCGCGACATCCCCCTCGAGGACCCACGTTCATTACTGACCGGACCGAAGGACGCGATCTTCACGCCCGACGAGGTGCGTCAGATGGAAGCCCGGGCACGAGAGCTCAACGAGTCCGGCGAAGGCGATCAAGCCTGCTTTTATCTCGCCCGAATCGACGACTGAACGCGTCCGAATTGTCCGCTGAATGGTTGTCGACTGATTAGACGACAGAAAACGTACACTGCCCATTAGCATGGCTGCCGTGACTGATGGTGCGACCAGTGTCGCAAACACTGCCGAGTTGGGTGACGTCGTGACCTCGGATGACATTCGCAATCGCTATATCGACCTTCTGCGTGACTCGCTCACCATGATGCTGTGGCGTGGCGCCGACGGAAACACGAGCGGCCGCGACGCCGACAGCCATGGCGCGATGATGCGCGAGAACGGGCGCGATTGGCCAAAACTCGCGCACTCGATGATCGGCGCCAAGCGCATGAACAACCTCCAGTTCTGTGTCGAGGACGTTCTCAAGCACGACATCTCCGGCGACCTCATCGAAACCGGCGTCTGGCGCGGCGGTGCGTGCATCTTCATGCGCGGCATCCTCGCGGCGCACGGCGACAAGAGCCGGCGGGTCTGGGTTGCGGACTCCTTCGAGGGCTTGCCGAAGGCGAACGCATCGAAGTACCCGCTCGACGCCCTCGGCGCGCCCTTCCACCGATTCCGGCAGCTTGCCGTGTCGGAGGAGCAGGTCGCAGAGAACTTCCGTCGCTACGGGTTGCTCGACGACCAGGTCGTCTTCCTGAAGGGGTTCTTCTCGGAGTCGCTCCCGGGTGCGCCCATCGAGAAGCTCGCCGTCCTACGGCTCGACGGCGACATGTACGAGTCGACCATCGACGCGCTGGTCAACCTCTATTCCAAGGTCTCCGACGGTGGGTACATCATCGTCGACGACTACGCGATCGAAGGCTGCCGCGAGGCGATCAACGACTTCCGTCGGGACAACGGAATCGACGATCTCATCCGCACCGTCGACTGGAGCGGAGTCTTCTGGCAGAAGGGGTCGGGTCCCGCGCCCGCCACCCTCTCCACCGACGAGATCGAGCACGAGAAGAAGGTGCTCGCCGAGACCTTCGACCGCAGCCCGGGTTCAACCCCGGCGACCGGGGTACGCGCACTTCGTACCGAGGTCATCAACCGGATCCCGATCCCGGTGCGGAACCGACTGGTGGCCGCCCGTCGCGCGCTACGGAGCATCGTCAAACCGCAGTGAAGCACGTGCACTGAATCTGTCGGCCGGACGCGCGAATCAGCGTTTGGCCGACAGTTCTTTGAGCGCCGAACGCACCATGATCACGGACGGAATGCCGACGATCACGGCGTAGGTGATGACGCTGCCGAGATAGGCTCCCGGCGCGCCCATGATGTCGGTGGTCAGCCACACGACGGCGACATTCACCAGCAAGGCGACCATCGAGATGGCGGCCTGCTTCGAGGCGCGGCCCATCGCGGCCAACATTCCGCCCACCTGGAAGATCACCACCGAGTACACGACCCACGGTGCGGCGAACAGCAGCACCGACCACGGCGGAACGAAGTCCGCGCCGAAGAAGAGTCGCGAGACTGGACGCGCGATGAGGACGACCGCACCGCACGAGGCGACGGTGACGACGAGCGTTCCGAGCACAACCTTTCGCAGCCGGGATACGACCCAGTCGTGATCACCGCGTGCGACGGCCTCGGACATCGCCGGCCACAGTTGATTCGACGCGATGACGAGACTCGTCAGTACGGGAGCGAACAGGCTCGTGGAAATCGACAGAATCGCGGCACCGTGCGCGCCCACCTGGTGTCCGACGATCACGATGTCGGCGCTGATGGCGAGCGATGACAGTTGCAGTGCGGCGTACGCGGGACCCGACTTGAACAGGTCACGCGCGCATTCCCAGGTCGCCTCGCTGAGCTTCGGCTTGAGCTCCGGGAACGTTCGATTCATGACCCAGAAGAACTGCACCGCATTGACGGCCACCGGGACGCCCAGGCTCGCCGCCACGAAGCACCACAGCGGCGCATGGGTGAGGAAGCACGCGACGATTCCGGAGAAGACACCCAGGGCGACCCACAGCAGCCACCGCTGCGCTGTGGCCTCGCGTTGCATCCCCGACAGCACCCCGGTGCCACGACTCAGCGGAAGCCCGAAGGCGAGGCACAACGCGACCACGTAGACGACGGCGTTCACTTCCGCCCGGGAGAGCTGCGGCGCGCCGAGCACGACAGCCCAGTTGACCCACAGCGTGCTGGCGAACGCGATCGCACCGATACCGATGCCCATCGCGGTCGTCGTGAGAGTCGCTGCGGCGATCGTGGTTCGCATCGCGGCGATGTCGTCGCGCCCGTGCTCGCTGGCCAACCGATTCGCCATTGCCCGGCCGGTACCGAAGTCGCTCACGAGCAGGATCGTCATCGCCGACAAGACCGCGGCGAAGACACCGAACCGGACTGGACCCAGATCCCTCGTGGCCAGGGCAGTCGTCACGAAGCCCAGTGGAATCGTCAGAAGCCGAATGACCACGCCGTTGAGCATCGCTTTGCGCAGGGCCTGATCCCGGTCGTTGCTGGACCAAGACAACGTACTGCTCACGTCGGGTCGCCAACTTCCTGACGCGCCTCGCTCCACGCCTTGTGAGGCGCCGGGAACGGGCACGATCGTCACTGGGGTCGCGCGGACTCCCGAATGCTAACAGCCGTCACAGACGTACGATTCGGAATGCGAGGACGTCCCAGGACGCTCCCGCGTATCATCCTCCCGTGCCATCAGCCCCTGCCAAACAAGTCGTTGTTTACATCGTTGGCCCCGGGCGATCGGGCAGCACACTTCTCGAACTCGTGCTCGGCAGTCTGAGCGGCTTTCACAATGTCGGCGAGATCGTCGAGTTCGCGACGCGCGGCGTCCTCGACGACGAACTGTGTTCGTGCGGAACAAACTTCAGGTCCTGCGACTTCTGGAACGAAGTCGGCGATGTCGCGTTCGGCGGTTGGACGCGGGAGCAGGCGCTCCGCATGTTCGATCTTCGATGGAAGGTCCAGCCCCGCTCGAAGCTGCCCGCCACGATGCTCGATATTCGCCATCGTCGCGGACCGGTGATCGAGTACTCGGCAGTCTTCGGGAAGCTGATCCGTGCGGTCGCCCAGGTGGCCAAAGCCGACGTGGTGGTGGACGCCAGCAAGCTCGTCACCCAGGCGGTTGCCCTCAGCGCCTCGGACGATCTCGATGTGCGACTGCTCCACCTGGTCCGCGATGCTCGCGGTGTCGCGTACTCGTGGACCAAGCAGGACGTGGCGCGCCCGTCGGCGAACGCCGTCTTCACCGAGATGAAGACCCACAAGCCGGCCGCCTCGGCGGCGCGGTGGTGTGTCGACAATGCCCTCGCCGAAGCGATCGCGCGGCGCGGACTTCCCTATCACCGGATGCGCTACGAGGACTTCGTGTCCACACCCGGCCCCACGGTCGAAGCCGCCCTGCGCGGCCTGGAGATCGAAACCCCGTCCGGCTTGGCCACCCAGTTGGGATCGCGCACCGTGCACATACCGAAGGGCCACGCCCTGCTGGGCAACCCCTCCGGCTTCGGTCGCTCCGAAGTGACCCTGCGGGAAGACACCGGATGGCGCAACGGGCTCGGATCGCGGGACCGCCGTCTCGTGACCGCCCTCAGCGCACCGATGCTCGCTCGGTACGGCTACCCCATGCGCTCTGACCAGAATGACTCCCCCACCTTGAGAGAGGCATCCCGATGACCTATAAGCCACGCTTCAGCCTCGAGGGCACCACGCTGCAACACAAGGTGCTCTGGGCCCGGAAGATGGCCGCGCACAATGTCGTTCGGCCGCGCGAACTGTTGCACCCGGCCGATCTCGCGCGCGGCGCGGCGCTGCACGCGAAACTGCGCAGCGGCGGCTGGACGATGACTTCCTCGCGGCACGGACGCACGCTCTATGCACTCGCCCGCGACATTCGCCGGAACGGAGTCCCCGGTGCGCTCATCGACTGTGGCGCGCGCAACGGCGGGTCGAGCGTCCTGCTCGGGTCCGGCGCCGGTGACCGCACTGTGTGGGCCTTGGATTCGTTCGAGGGCTTGCCGTCGCTGACGGCAGAGGACGGCCGGGATGCCTCCTGGGCGGGCGAACTCAAGGGCAGCGAGCAGATGCTCGCGGAAGGCTTCGCCAAGTACGCACCCGACGTCGACTACCGCATCGTCAAGGGTTGGTTCAACGAGACACTGCCAAGCGTGCACGTCGACAAGATCGCCGTCCTGCACATCGACGCCGACCTCTACGAATCGGTGAAGGACGTCCTCGACGCTCTCGTGGATCGCGTGAGCCCGGGCGGCTATGTCGTCATCGACGATTACCAGAGCTGGGACGGCTGCCGGGTCGCCACCGACGAGTATCTGGCGGCGCATCCGGAGATCACCTTCGTCGACAAGCACTACTGGCAGGTGCCCGCCTAGCGGAACACCGGGCTAACCGGCCGTCGCCGCATCGGCGACGGCCGTTTCGTACCACTCGGTCAGCAGGTCCGGGAATCGTTCCCGGCTGAATCGGTCGCTGGGCTCGTCACGCTGCACGGTCTGAACGGCCCGAGCCAGGTTCGCCACGGCGTGGCGGTCCGGCTTGACGATCGCACCCGATGTGCCCTGGACCAGCACGGGCGGTCCGCCGAGGTCGAGGCAAACGACCGGGCAGCCGACGCGGATGGCCTCGGCGACCGTGTACGAACTGCCGTCGTTCATGCTCGGGAAGAGCAGAACATCCGCATCGCGCAGCGCCTGCTCCACTTCCGCGCGGGGACGCACACCCAGGAAATGCACTCGATCAGAGATACCGAGCCGTTCGGCGCGGTCTTGGATCAGCTTCTCCTCGACGCCGGTGCCATAGATGTCCATGTGCCACTCGGGCGGCAGCTTCTTCATCGTCGCCAGGGCGACGCCGGCGCCTTTGAACGCCACCAACCGCCCGACGAACAGAATCGTGCGACGCCCGGGATCGGTGGCGCGTGCCGGAACTGCGGTGGGCGCAGTGGACACCGGGTCGAGGGCGCAGGTCGCTTCGATACGAATATTGCGCGCTCGCCGGAAGAACCGTGCGGTGTGACCGCTGACCGCCACGACGACCACGCCCGGGCGGTTGACCTGCGCCAGTCGGCCGATCCGGAACAGACGAGTGACGATGTGCCGCATCGCCTGCGCTCCGATGCTGCGGAGAAAGAGGTACGGGATGAGAAACCACGGCACCGGCGCGAGGCTGCCGACCGGACCCCACACCACCGGAAGGCTCTTCTGCGAAAGCGCGGCCGACGGCTGCCAGTCGCTCGTGTAGGTGACGTGATGGACGACGTCATGGTCCGGCGCGAGTTCGGTGATCACTCGGCGAGCTCGGCGCTGCCACAACAGGTAGTCGAGGTGGCCGAGCCCGAAACCGTAGGCCTTCGCCGCCAGCGGCTTCGGCGTTGTGATGGCGACGACTTGCACATTGGAAATGCCGGCCTGCTCCAAGGCCTCACGCGTCTGCGCCGCGTTGACCTCGGTGGTCAACACGGTGACGTCGTGCTTGCGGGCCGCCATGACGAGCATTTCCCAGCCGACGCCCGGCTCGGACCCGGCATAGGGCACGCACGCGTACGCGCTCATCAGGACTCGCATCTAACTCCCTCGGGCGAATGCGATCGACAGTTGGCTGGCTAGCGGCGCCACGACCGGCGCTTGGCCGGCTTGGCGTGTTTGGCAGCGTGCCGCGGACCGCTCGACTCCGCGGGCGCAGCCTGACCCACCACGAGCGTGGCACCACGTGCGACAAACGTGCCGAACTCGGCGTCGGTTCGCACCGGCAGTTGGGTCTGGGTCTTGAGTTCCGTGGCGACCGTCGAAGTCCGCGCCGGGTCGCCGAGCACGATGATCTCATCGACCGTGCCGGTTCGGATGGCATCCTCGGCCAGGGAAACGGCGGCCGCGCGCACGTCTGAATCATCATCGAGCGCGCTGCGGCCAATAATCTGTCCGGTGGCTGCAGCGGCCGTCGTCCGCCAGGCGCGCACTGCGGAATCGGAGATATCCATCAGCAGGATCGACGTATTCGGCGGCAATTCCGCGGCTGCCCGAATCCCGGCCCAGAATGCGGCTTCGGGCTCGGCGTAGGTCAAGTTTCCGAATTGCCGCAAATGCGGATCGAGCTTGAGTTCGTCGGCTTGGGCGGGTGTACATGCCACGGACGTGCACTCGATGTGATTCGGACCCTGCTTGATCCGGATATGCATGACACCGATCGCGGTGACCACGCGTTCCCGCAGCGTCCAGCCCTTATCCCAGCCAATCGCCGCAGGCCAGTGCTCGCACTGAGACGGCGCGTCTGATCGCACGGCGCGAACGCCGTCCGGTCCAACCGCGATTCCCACAACGACGCCGGGCACTGTGGCTCCCCTCCTTGTCACGCGCTACTGAATGGTAGCCGCGAGTCCCATCCTTATGTATCACTTGTAGGACAGACGTCTGTGTAATCACCTGCCTCGGGGGACAACTTGGGCCTAGACTTTCCTCGCCCCATCGGGTGAGTATTAATTTCTGCCAATAGCACAAGGAAGTGAGTTGCGCATGGAGTTCCGGGACTACCTCAATATTCTCCGGGCTCGGTGGCGCACGATTGTCATCGCAATGACAGCGGTCCCACTGCTCGCCTTGGGCGCCTCGCTGCTGATGACGCCGATCTATCAGGCGTCTGCGTCGTTGTATGTCTGGGCGACGGAAAGCGACAACGTCAACGAGGCGTACGCCGGAACCGTGCTGTCGCAACAAAAGGTCAAGTCCTACCAGTACCTGGTGACGAGCCAGGCGGTGGCGGAACGGACGATCGCTGACTCCAAACTGCGGATGACACCGCAGGAACTCGCCGCGAAGATCAGCGCGGTGAACTCGCTGGGCACCGTGATCATCAACCTCATCGTTTCCGACAGTGACCCGGTCGTCGCGCGCAATCTCGCGAACGCCGCAGCCAACGGCTTCATCGAAGTCGTTCAGGAAGTCGAGACTCCCGCCGGCGGCGGACCACCGAGCGCTCGGGTCTCGATCATCCAGAGTGCCGTGACGCCGACCAGTCCGGCGTCTCCGAACATCTTCAAGAACGTCGAACTCGGTCTTCTGGTGGGTCTCGCGCTCGGTCTCTCGCTTGCGGTACTGCGCGATCGTCTCGACAACCGCATCAAGAGCCGAACCCAGTTGGAGAAGGTCAGCCAGATGCCGCAGGTCGGCCAGCTCCCCTATGACCGGGCGCTGGAAGGAAAGGCGACCATCGACTTCGCCGACGCGAGATCGGGCAGCGCCGAGGCCTATCGAACACTCCGGACCAACCTGCAGTTCCTGGACGTGGATCACCCTCCACGCGCCATCGTGCTGACCAGTCCGAAGCCGGAAGAAGGAAAGACGACCGCCGCGATCAACCTGTCGATCTGTCTTGCCGAGGCGGGCAACTCGTGTCTCCTTCTCGAAGGTGACATCCGGCGACCGCGCGTGACCAAGTACATGGGTCTCGTCTCCGGCGTCGGACTGACGACGGTGCTGTCGGGTCGGGCACCGGTCGAGGACGTGATGCAGCAGACGTCGTACCCGAACCTCAGCGTCATCGGCGCTGGTCCGGTTCCTCCGAACCCGAGCGAATTGCTGGGCTCACAGGCCTTCAAGACCATGCTCGACGAGCTCAAGGTGCGATTCGACTACGTCATCATCGACTCGCCGCCCACGCTCCTCGCGGTCGACGCCGCGATCCTCGGCACGGTCGCGGACGGCGTCCTCATGATCGTTCGCCACGGAAAGGTCAAGCGCGAGGAACTGACGCGGTCGCTCTCCAACTTCACTGCCGTTGGAGCGACCACGCTGGGTACGGTGCTGACCCTCGTTCCGTCGAAGGAAGCGAACGCGTACTCGGACGGTTACTACTACTACTATTCGGACCGCGAATCGACGACACCGGTTTCGTCGACGACCCACGTACGCCCCGCCGTACGCGCCTAGTCCACGACCACAAAGCATTGAGGCCGACCGCAGTTTGCGGTCGGCCTCAATGCTTTGTCGAGGACTTGCGGATAGAACTTACGGCTACACCACTTCGCGGCGGAGCCAGGTGACCTCGGCGCCGAACTCGCCGCCACGGCGATAAGGCTCGAGCGCCTCATCCCACGCAGTGCCAAGGGCGTTGTGGATCTCGTTCACGAGGAATTCCGTGCCGCTCGCCATGAGGGCGTGCAGTCGGTTTTCGCTCACGACGATGTCGCCGTTTGCGCTCATCTGTCCACGCCACAGCCCGAGGCCGGGCACATGGCTGAACCGCTCACCGTCGACGCCCTCACTGGGGTCTTCGGTGACCTCATAGCGCAGCATCGACCATGACCGCAGTGCATGGGCGATCTTGGCACCCGTACCAACTGGGCCTACCCAGTTGGTCGTGGTGCGCAAAAGTCCGTCGGAGGCTGGCTGGGCGGTCCACTTGAGATTCGCCCGTGCCTCCAACGCCGAGGTCAGTGCCCACTCGACATGCGGGCACAGCGCAGCCGGTGACGAATGGATGTACACAACACCGGTCGTCAACTCTGCGAACTGGTTTGAAGCACGCACAACCCACCTCCGAAACTCGACGAGAATCGTCTTCCCCAAGCGGCTCTCGGCGGGTTACAGAACAGGCTGTCCGCAGTTACTAGTGTGCCTGCTGTGGCCTATGTTGCGCTAGTTCTTCTATGAGGTGTGTCTTGCGTCACCGCGTGTCTCCCGAATCGACACCACGACCGAGTCGTTGAAATCCGCCCATAGCGGTTTCGCCCACTCGTCGAAGGGCCGATCCGTCAGTACCACGCAGCCGGACCGCAATGGCGGATCGACCCACAAGAATGTACCCGCCTGCCCGAAGTGCCCGTAGGCGGCCGGCGAGGATTCGTGGCCGAGCCAATGCGGCTCCTTGTGGTCATGCAGTTCGAATCCCAGACCCCAGTCACAGGGTCGCTGTGGACCATACCCCGGAACCACACCGTTGAGGCCCGGGTACTGCACCGACACTGCGTCTTGGTACAGCTGTGGCGAAATGAGTCTGGGCTGTAGTAATTCGCCGAGGAAATACGTGAGGTCGGCGACCGTGGACCGGGCACCGTGTCCCGCCGAACCGACCAACATCGTGCGAGTCATCCCGAGCGGCTCGAACACTGCCTCCCGGAGATAGTCCGGGAACGGGATGTCCGTCTCGCTCGCGATGAAGTCCGCGAGCACTTCGTAGCCGGTGCTCGAATAGATGCGCCGTTCCCCCGGCTTGCGGCGGATCGCATCCATCCGGAACGACAACCCCGAGGCATGCGCGAGAAGATGGCGGACCGTCGACCCCGGCGGGCCGGCCGGCTGCTCGAGCTCGATCGCACCTTCTTCGACCGCAACGAGAGCGCCGTACGCGACCGGCAGTTTCGTCACAGACGCAAGTTGGAAGATGTGTTCGGTGTGGCCGTACGTTTCAATCCCGTTCGGCGTGACGAGAGCAGCCGCGACATTGTCGACCGGCCAGGACCCAAGTTGATCGAGGACCGCCATGCAAGAAGCGTAACGGGGCGCGTCTGCAAAACCCTGCTGCGCAGGATTCAGGTTTCGAAGGCGGGGGCCCTCGGTATGTTCAGACGGTGCCAAGCGATTCACGCCGTCCCCTGCCACCGCCGATCCGCGTTCTCGTCAACGGCGGGTCCACGGTGGTGCAGCAGTCGACGCGTGCAAACGAGCGCCCCGGCCTGTCGTTGTCTCGGTTGATCGAGGCGAAGTTGTTCGCCGCCGGCTGCCCGGCGATCGTGCACACCGAGGCCCGACCCGGCGGCTCCTCACGGACGCTGCTGCGCACCGTCGACCGTGATCTGGTCGCATGGACTCCAGACGTCATCATCCTGCACACCGGCCACTACGAATCGATCAACCTCTTCATCCCGCGGTGGTTCGAGCGACACACGATGACGACCGCCGCCCGCCCCACGCCGATTCGCTCCTTCTATCGGCACAAAGTGCTGCGCAAGGTCTACGGGTTGGTCCGCCGCGTTCAGACCCAGGCCGACAAGAAGTCGCCAACACTGCTGTGGCGGACCGAACTCAAGCACATCCTCGCGGTCACCGAACGCTATATCCAACTCGCCCACCGGGGTGGATCGCCGCTCGTCATCCTCGTGGGGACGCTGCCACCGGCAGCCCGCTTCGCCAACCCGTTCCCCGGGATGGCCGAGCGCGTCGAACTCCTCAACGACGGTCTGCGAAGCCTGGCCGAAAGCATCGCGCTGCCCGATGTCGTCTACCTCGACACCGAGGCACTACTGCTCGGCGACGGAAGCGATCTCGAAGAGGTGGCCCCGGACGGGGCGCACTACACGCGCGACTGGAACGAGCGCCTCGGTGCGGCACTCAGTGCACGGATTCTGGAGTGGGCGGAGAAGCAGGACCACCTTCAGATTCCGCACTAGGTTGCATGAGGAACGCGATCATCATCCAGATCGGGCTGAACCAAAATGCGCTGGTCAGCGCTGATGCGATGAGGAAACACCCGAGAATTCCGGCGGCGAGCGGGCGTCGCGACGGCGGGGTGCGCCACATGACCGCGCCGAACATGGCCGACAGGATCAGCACGCCCACGATGCCGGCGTCGTAGAGGATCTGCGCCGGAAGCATGCTCAGGTCACCCGTGCCACCGCCGTACTGAGCGGGTCGATCGTGCCGCAGCGGATACGTGTTGACGCCGTTGCCGAACCAGAGATTCGCCCCGTGCATGTCCTGCGCGGCGAGGATCAGAATCTGCTTCCGGAAGTCGAGGGTCCCGCCGCGACTCTGCTCGTCGGTGGCCGACAGCTTGTCCAAGTTGACGTGCGTGTTCCCGGGTGCGACCGGCACCGTGATGACGGCGGTGGTCCCTTGCGGAGTCTGCACTTGCACCGTTTTGACGGGCGGCGGAGCCGGCTCCTGTTCGAGCGCCCCGGTGGCGAATTTGAACGCCCCCAACATGACGGCGGTCCCAACGAGTAGCGCGACCGGAGCCACGAAGAGCGCGAGGTTCCGTTGTCCCGACCGCTTCTGGCGGATCGCCTCATACGCGACGTAGAGCGCCACGCCCGCACCGAGGGCAGCCAGCGAGGCGCGCGTCTGCGCCGCGATCAAGCCCAGCGGGAAAACGATCGAAATGGCCGCGATGGTCCGCCAGCCCTTCATGGTGCCCAGCACGAACAACAACGTCCACAGCAAGAGGAACGTCGCGTAGATATTCGATTCGAATGCGGTGAGGACTGCGACGTACAGGTTGTGGTTGTACTCGAACTGGGTGCCCAGGCGCGCTGACCCCTTCGTCGCATTGGCGATCACGAACGTCAAGAAGCCCGCAGCGGCCCACGCGAAGCTGATGGGTCCGCTCAATCGACGAACGACCGTCACCGCTGCACCGACCGAAAGCAAGGTGACCAGGAGGAGCCAGTCGAGACCGAGCCAGCCAAGGATCGCGGCACTCTTCGTCAGCCGTGGCGAGAACAGCAGCGACGAGAACGCACCCCACACGAGATAGGCACCGAAGAGCAGCACCACCGGATGGCGTAGCGCACGGAGTCCGGCAGCTCGACCGTCCGCCCGCGCGAACACCACGGCCGCCAGCACAAGGGTTGCGAGGTGCTCGGGACGGACACTGAACCCCGCGACCTCGACCTTGAATCGCCCGGTCAGCGAGACCAAGGCCGTCGCACCGACGGCGATTACGGTCCAGTTGATCGTGCGATTCGGCACGGTCGGTTTCTCGACGGTATCCATCGGCGCCGCCATCAACACCCTTTCGCGATCGATCCGACGAAGTGCACTGTAGTCATCAGGCTCGTGCCAACCGGCGGAATCCGGTGACTACATCGCGCGGGCGCGGAACGAGGGATTCGAACGGCACGCGGAGCCGCGTCAGGAAGACCACGAGCACGACGCCGAACGCGATCGCGGCGGCGATCGACGCGCCCACCAGCCCAAACGGACCAGACATCAAAAGCAGGAGAACGACGTTGGTGGCCAACCCGAGGGTCTGGGCGGCGGTGATCACGTGGCCCCGCCCTTCGGCGACCAGAGTGACCGAACATGGCACCGAGGCGAGCATCGCGGCCCCACCGACGAGATAGATGACCGTCGGGACGACTGCGGCTTCGAACTCTCGGCCGAAGGCGATGGGCACGAGAACGATCGCGGTCAGGATCAGCAGCGGAGTCGTGACCGCTGCGACCGCGAGACCGACTCGGCCGGCCTCGGCCTTCAGTTCGGCCCGAGCGTCGCCTTCGGCATTCGCCATATCGGCGAAATATGCGCCCCCGAGAGCCTGCCCGATGGCCAGTGGAACCACGCCGAACGCAAGTCCGATCGAATACAGGCCGGCGTCATGGACGCCGAGCAGCGGCACGATCAGCACTTGGTCGAGGCGGTTGAGAGCGGCGTCCGCCACATTGCCGCCCGCCATCCGCAGGCTGGGCGGCAGGATCGTGCCGAACTCCATGTGCGGTCCCCGCGGGCTCGTCCACGTGAACATGAGCCCGAGCACGCACATCACCGCCGAACTCGCGATGCTCGCGAGCATGACGGTCGCCGTCGTCGCGGTGCCGGTGATCCACAGGAAGACCACGGCCGCGAGGAATGTTGCGGCATTGGACACCCGCTGCACGAACAGCGCCCGGAATCGCTTCTGCGCGATAAGGACACTGGAGTCGACCATCCAACTGACGCTCAACGGGCACAGCGCGACTCCGGCCGCACACGCGAGGCGCGCGGTGGGCTCGAAGTCGGAGAAGATCGTCCAATAGGCGATGGCGGCAAAGCCGGTCGCGGGCACGAATCCGACGAGCGCGATGACCCGTGCGCTGCGCAGCGCCTCGGCAGTCTTTCCCCGCGCGGCGAGCCGCGCGATCTCGAGCGGAAGCCCGATCGCGAGCACCACGGCGAGGAGATAGACGAGCGTGTTTCCGGCTGCGGTCTCACCTCGGCCGCTCGGTCCGAGCGCGCGAGCGATAACGGGAACCGCCAGTACCCCGAGTCCCGCGGCGATAAGGTTGGCGCCGATCACCAGAACGGGCGAATCCTGACGCGCCAAGGTGAGGGCGCGTGACACGATTCCCGCCCTCTTCTGCACGGTCCCCTCGCTCAATTGAGTCAACGCTTCCTGGAAGAAAACGGTTGCTTCCAGAGTGCACCTGCGTGGATGCGGAATCGGTGCGACTCACGAATCCACTCATCACGGCGTTCCCGCCGAAGTCGCGCGAGGACACCGAAGGCGACCGACCGCGACGCCAGGCCGCACACCACGACGACTTTCCACAGCGCCATGTGAATCCGGGTCGGTGCGAGAAACGCGCAGTAGTAGTCGAACAGATTGAGGATCCACGCGGAGTCCGGCGGCGCATCGGGGTCCGAACTCGCGCCGAGGATGTGCGTGGCGGTGACGTTGGGCAACGCAACGATCCGGAACCCCGCGGCACGCACCCGATGACAGAATTCGATGTCCTCGGCGTACATGAACCAGCGCTCACTGAGGCCGCCGAGTTGTCGCCACACCTCGCCCCGCACCGCCATGCAGGCGCCGGTGACCCACTCGGTGTCGATTCGTCCACCGGCGATCCTTGACTGAAAGAGGTAGTGTCCCTTCATTATTCGAGACGCGGACAACCTGGACAGGCCGGAGAAGTGAGTGAAGATCGGCCACAGGTGCGGCTGCCGACCTGCGGACATGATGCGCAGTCGCCCGGTCGGATGGTCGATGCGCGGTCCCACGACACCGACACCGGGTCGCAGGACTTCCTCGACCAACTCGCGGACACCCGCAGCACTGATGACGGCGTCCGGATTGAGCAGAAGGACGACGTCACCGCGCGCTAACTTCGCCGCCGTGTTCACCGCCACGGCAAATCCCGCGTTGACCGGGCTTTCGATGACGGTGACCTTCGGGAACCGCGACCGGACAACCTCGACGGTGTTATCGGCCGAGGCGTTGTCGATGACGCTGATCTCGAAATCCGGGGAGTCGGCGAGCGGTTCGAGGCAGTGCGCGATGTGATCGGCACTGTTGTACGTGACGATCACGACCGACACGAGGGGGTTCATCAACCTCGTTGCCGCACGACTCGCGCCGGCGCCCCCACAACAATCGCGTTCTCGGGCACATCGTGCACCACGACCGACCCGGCACCGATGACGGCTCCCGAGCCGATCGTCACGCCCGCGGTGACGACGACGTTCGCACCGAGCCAGCAGTTGTCACCGATGCCGACCGGCGCACGGTCCTCGCCCTGCAGGCGGATCGGCAGGTCGAGGTCACCGATCCGATGGTTCTCGCTGACGACCACGACGTTGGGCCCGAAGAGGCAGTTCTCGCCGATCGTCACGCCACCCTGTCCCCAGATGACGTTGAACGACCCGATCGACGTGCCCTCTCCGATGGAGATGCCCTCGCCCGGGTTGGCGATGACGCCCGACCCGAGGATCGACGCCCCGCGACCGACGGTCACGTAGTCGCCGATGGTGACGCCGTTCCGCGAGAACGCATCGATGACGACGTCGTCGCCGAAGCACACCCATTTGCCGACGGTGAGCATTCGGGAGGTTCGGACCTGGACCCGGCGTCCGCGGAGATGTACCGAAACCCGGCGCGAGGCAAACGATCGAACAGTTCCCCGGACGGCATCGGCACCGCGGTGGAAGGCAAACGCCAGCGCCACATCCGACGGAACCTCGTCCGCCATCGGCCGACCCCGAACCTTGCGGTACAGGTCGCGGATCACGCGTTCAACGGGCACGGAAAATGTCACCTTTGTCGGGCCGCATGGAGGGCATCCCGGATGGTCCGGACACACTCGTTCCACGCCGCGGCAGGATCTGTCGGGGTCTTTGTTACCCGGTCCGCGGTGATCTTGGAGGCGATCTGCTCCGAAAGTTGTCTACCGTTGAGCGGATTGACGAATGTCACCCCGTCCATCCCGTCGAGTGACTCGCGTGTCGCCGGAATGTCACTCACGATCACCGGCGCCCCGAATTCGTGCGCCTCCACCGGCGGCAGTCCGAATCCCTCGTCAAGGGACAGGAACAGAAACAGCGCACAGTTCTCGTAGAGCCAGCGCAGTTGCGCATTTGATCGATGGCCCACGAACCGAACCGCGCCCGCAGGTGCGTCGACGGACCGTTCGCCACGGCCGTCCTCCCCACCGACGATGATCAGCGGACAGTCCGCAGTCACGACTCCCGACTCAAGCGACGACTCGATCGTGCGCTCGAGGTTCTTCCGGATATTCAGCCGTCCCACCGACAGCAGAAATCGCCCCCGCTTGAGCCCGAGATCTGCCGGCTCCTCGGACGGGGTGTTCGCGAGCTCGGTCGCAAGTCCGAGTCCCGTGGCCACGACCGGCCCGGTTTTCGGGATCTCGTGCCGAATCCGCGCGGCCTCCGCGCTCGACGACGTGAGAACGACGGCCGCTCGCCGGGCCATCGCGGGAATCGGTGCCAGGTACAGACGTTCGGATCGCGTGAACCACTCGGGATGCGACTTGAACAGCGCATCGTGGATGAATACCGCTGATCGACCGGTCCAGGGCGCGAAATTCTGCGCGACGACCGCGTCGAATTCACGGGACAGCCGCGCGAGCTCGATCCCATTCACCAGCGGATGAAGATTCATCATGGTTCCGATGACGGCGACACCCGCCGGAATGTCTGCCACGGACAGGTCGCGCCGAGGCACCGCGAGTGTCAACGCGTCGTCCGGGTATGCGCGGCGCCAGGCCCGAACGGTCTCGCGCAGGACAGTCCGCCCGGACGGTGGACCGGAATGCCACCAGAATCCGTCGAAGAGAACCTTCAACGCGACGCCGGTCGACGCCCGATCGCGTCTGTGAGGGTCTCGTTGTAGGCGCGAAGCACCGCGTCCCAGCCGTAGCGCGATTCCGCCTCGCGACGGACGCGCTTGCTCAACTCTTCCTGACGCGGCGGGTCCGCGAGCAGCGTCTGGACCGCGTCGGCGATATCGCCCGGGTCCGGTTCGGTGAAGACACCGGCGTCGCTGAGCACTTCGCGGTTGAAGATCGTGTCGCGCGCGACGGTCGGCGAGCCGCACGCCATGGCCTGCACGAGCGCGGGGTTGGTACCACCGACGCTGTGACCGTGGAAGTACGTGCCCGCATGCTGCCACAGCGAGAACAGAACATCGTCGTCTTCCAGGTGGCCGAACCAGTGCACCCGATCGTTCGACCTCGCCAGGTGACGGACGCGGTGATCGAGCGGTCCACCATGCGCCGCGCCGCCGACGATTACGACGTCCCAGTCCCGGCTGATGATGGTCGTTGCGTCGAGGAACTCGCTGATCGTGTTCTCCGGAACGAATCGGCTCACCATCAAGGCGTACGGGTTGCCGTTCAACCGGTCGACCCGCGGCAACGGCCCCGGAGTCTCCGCACCGTACGGGATGTAGATGCTCTCCCGCTTGAACTCGCGGCGCCACAGCTCGGCGATGGCCTTCGAATCGCACACGATGACATCGGCGTGCTTCGCCACGAGCCGCGCACCCTTGTAGAACACCGCACGGGCGGGCTTGCTCCACTTCGCGCGCTCCCACTCGACTCCGTCGACGTTGACGACGGTCGGGATTCCGCGCTTCTTGAGCATCGGGAGGAAGTAGCCGTTGGCGACGTTCATGATGAGCGCGACGTCGGGCTTGCGCCAGCTCGCGTGCACCGCGGCGCTCAACCCGTAGGACAGGGTGCTCGCCGAGGTGGTCTCGATTCCGGGAGTGACGATCGTATGCACGCGCGGATCGGCGACGTGTTGGCGACGGTCGATGCCTGCGCGGTTGTAAACGGTGACATCCCAGCCCTCGTCGCACAGGTAGGGCGCGATTCGCCGAACCATGGTCTCGAAGCCGCCGTAGTAGCTCGGATATCCCCTGGTCCCCAGCACCGTTACTGAGGGCATACCGCGATCCTCCAAACGAAAATGCAGACGAGGCTACGGAACGTACCAACCGGACGGTTTATTCTAACCCGCAAGCGCACCGTTCCACCCCAGTCGGTCCCAGAATTATGCGCGTGATCAAGTCCAACTGTCAGTCAAACCGACTACAAGGTCTGCAGTGGGGCGGCCGCCGAGTCCGGACGAACCCGGCAATCCCGCCAAAGCGGAAAGCATCTTTTGGCAAATAGGCTGGGAATTCGATAACGGTTTCCTGTGAGGTGAATACCCGTAATTCCCGAATTCACAAGTCGATTAGGGACATTCATCTATTCGCAGGGAAATTGTGACCGCATCGACTACCTGGTGATCGTTTTCGCTCAGCGCAGCCGATAGCATCCACGCATGCACCGGACAGTGGAGACCACCTCGCGTCTCGTGCATCGTGCTGCGCAGGCCGTGGCGATGGTGTTGTCGCTGGTCATCCTTGGCACGTCCGGGTATGGCTGGGCCAGCCTGAACCACCTCACCAGCGGCGTCTCGTTCATCGACATCGGCACGGGAGACAACACCCCGGACGTCGACGGCGAAGACCAGAACATCCTCTTGCTCGGCGACGATCACCGTCCCGAAGGCATGACCCAGCAGGAAATCGACGAACTCCACGCGGGCACGCACGCCGACACTGCCGACCTCAATACCGACACGATGATGTTGCTGCACGTGCCGGCCAACGGCGCCCGAGCAACCGTCATCTCGTTCCCCCGCGATTCGTGGGTGACGATTCCCGGCGGCTATGGCAAACGCAAGCTCAACGCCGCCTTCTCACTCGGCAACGAAGCGGGCGGCGAAGCCGGCGGAATCCGACTGCTGGTGCGCACGATCCAAGGCATGACCGGACTCAAAATCGACCACTTCGTGCGCGTCTCGCTGCTCGGCTTCTACACGATCGCCCAGGAACTCGGCCCCATCAAGGTGTGCCTCAACGAGGCGACGTACGACGAATTCTCCGGCGCCGACTTCGCGGCCGGCGAGCAATACCTCAACGCGTCCCAAGCACTGGCCTTCGTCCGCCAGCGTCACGGTCTCCCCCGCGGCGACCTCGACCGCCAGGTTCGCCAGCAGTACTTCATGTCTGCTGCGCTGCGGAAGGTCATCTCGAGCGGCATGTTGCTCAAGCCCGCCCGCTTGCAGCGCCTCCTCGACGCCGTATCGAATGCCCTGCAGACCGACCCGACTCTCGACCTGCTCAAGTTCTCGCGCCAGATGCAGAACATCTCCGCTGGCAATGTCACCTTCGCGACGATTCCGATCACCGGAACGCCGACGATCGAGGGCGACGGCGGCGAGGAGATCTCGATCGTGGCCGTCGACTGGAACGCGATGCCGGCCTTCATCTCGACCGTCGTCGGTGAGACGAAGGAATACAGCGAGGCGACGATCCTTCCGCGCAAGGACGTGTCCGTTCAGGTCCTCAACGGCACGGGCGAATACGGCCAGGCTGACACTGCGACGGAGAATCTGAAATCGCTCGGCTTCACGACGCTCGAACCCGACGCGCTCGAGGACACCACGACCCTCACCACGATCACCTACGGGCCCGGTATGGAAGCGCAGGCCAAGACACTGGCCAAGGCTGTTCCGGGCGCGATCGTCGGGTTCAAGAAGTCGGCCACCACGGTGACACTGGCGCTCGGCACCGACGGAATTCAGGTTCCGTCGCAGGGCGATGAGACGACGACCGAAACCACCACCACCAAGACGAAAACGTCCACGTCCGAATCCGGTTCGTCGAAGGGTGAGTCGGACACTCTCGACCGCACGTACACGTCGGAAGACTGCATCAACTAACGTTTTTCGCATCCATCACTGGTTGGGAAAGCAATGACTGTCCGGCTGCACGTCCGACGGATCGATCGGGCGATCGATCCGGAAGCGGCGTTCGAGCGGCTGTTCGGTGACGCCGAGAACGCTTTCTGGCTCGACCGGACGAGTGCGGTGTCGTACCTCGGAGCCTCCGACGATGTGATCATCGGCCCGCACGCCTTCGACGAGCTCGCGCCCCGGCTGCGCGACTCCGTGGAGTCCCCCGAGCTTCCGTTCGACTTCCTCGGCGGATTCGTCGGCTACTTCGGCTACGAGATGAAGGCCGCGTGCGGCTCCCCCGTCGGGCATCGATCGTGGGTGCCGGATGCCGGCTGGATCTGCGCCGACCGCTACCTCGCGATCGACCACATCGGCCGGGCCACGTATTCGGTGTCGGTCGACCCGGATTGGGCTCCCGACCTGGCGGAAATCCCGGACGACCAGCCGGTCGCGTACGAGACCGCGGTCCCCGACCTGCACAAGGTCGAGGCGGCACTGAGCGTCGGGCGCACGGACTACATGGAAGACGTGCGCCGGTGCCAAGCCCAACTGCAGGCTGGTGAGTCGTACGAGATCTGCCTGACGAACCACGTCGTGGTCGACGCGATCGAGTCCGGATTCGCGTTCTACCGGCGC
Organism: Smaragdicoccus niigatensis DSM 44881 = NBRC 103563; assembly: GCF_000380645.1. Taxonomy (GTDB): domain Bacteria; phylum Actinomycetota; class Actinomycetes; order Mycobacteriales; family Mycobacteriaceae; genus Smaragdicoccus; species Smaragdicoccus niigatensis. Next base: position 469,081 of record NZ_AQXZ01000017.1, on the reverse strand, counting down.
CTGCGCCGCAGTAACCCGGCGCCCGAGGCCGCGTACCTGCGGTTCGGGACGGTCGAAGTCGCCTGCTCGTCGCCGGAGCGATTCCTGCGCATCGATCCCGGGCACCGGGTCGAAACGCGGCCGATCAAAGGCACGGCCCGCCGCGGCGCGACACCGGAAGAGGATGCGGCCCTGCGGGACTCACTGTTGTCCGATCCGAAGATCGCGGCCGAGAACCTCATCATCGTCGACCTGCTACGCAACGACCTCGGCCGGGTCTGCCTACCGGGGTCGGTCAAGGTGCCTGAGCTCATGGTGACCGAGACCTACCCGACGGTGCACCAACTGGTGTCGACGATTCGCGGGCAACTGCGGCCGGAGGCCACCGTCCTCGACTGCGTCCGTGCCTGCTTTCCGGGCGGATCGATGACCGGAGCACCGAAGATCAGAACGCTCGAGATCATCGATGAGCTCGAGCCAATGGCTCGCGGGATCTATTCGGGGACGATCGGCTACCTCAGCCTCAACGGGGCGGCCGACCTCAATGTCGTCATCCGAACGGCCGTCTTTGCCGACGGTCAGATGCATGTCGGCGCCGGCGGAGCGATCGTTCTCGACTCCGATCCGCATGCCGAGTTCGATGAGGTCGTGCTCAAAGCCGCGGCCACCTTGCGCGTTGATTCGCGATTCAACCAGTAACAACAGTCACTTTCGTACCACTCGTATCATTTATTTGAATGTCCTACGAACGCAGGACTGACAGCCTTAACATCCCAACTGGTCCGTTTTTGTGAACAGAAGGGAAACTGATGACCACTGTCGCCCGGGTCGATGTCGGTCCGGTTCCTTTCGATGCGACGAACCCGCGGCTTGCGGTGAAAACGCTGCTCGAGCTGGTGAACAGTGGAGTGGGTCAGCCAGTGCGTCTGGTCAACGCGTACTGCGTTGCGGAAGCCTCGCATGACCCGATCTATCGGAACCTTCTTCGCGGTAAAGGCATCAACCTTCCGGACGGAACGCCCGTCGCCTGGATCATGCGGCACCGCCTGCACGACCAGACCGTCGCCACCGTTCGGGGACCCGGATTGCTCCCGGCATTGGCGGCTGCGGGCCGAAAAACCGGCCTCCGCCATTTCTTCCTCGGTACCACTGATGAAACTCTCAACAAGATGACTGAGAAGCTTCAGGCGCGCTATCCGGAATTGATCGTCGCCGGCACGTATTCGCCGCCGTTCGCACCGGTCAGCGAGGCATTCATCGCCGATTGCGTGGCCAAGATCGAAGCGGCAAAGCCACAGGTGGTCTGGGTCGGACTCGGATCGCCGAAGCAGGATTACGTCGCGGCCGCGATCGCGGAGCGGACGAACACCGTAGCCGTCGGCGTCGGTGCGGCGTTCGACTTCATCGCCGGCACCGTGCGCGAGGCGCCGATGTGGTTGCACGGCACCGGCTTCGAGTGGATGTTCCGGCTGGCGATGGACCCGAAGCGGCTGTGGCGCCGCTATCTGTTCGGCAACACGCTGTTCCTCAAGATCGCCGTCACACAAGAGTTCCGGCGCAAGCAACTGCCCGAAACCAACTGACCGAACGGCTAGTTGGCAACTCCGGCCGCACAACTCGGGCACTCGTGCCGGTGCGTCGCCGGGGTCAGTCCTAGGGCGTCATTGACCGTATTCGGGAACATGTATCCCCGGCACTCCTCGATCCCGGTCTTCGCGCGCACGATGTCCGCCTGGACCATGTGCGCAACCACTTCCCGAAGTGACACCTTCGGACCCCAGCCCAGCGCGGAGCGTGCGCGGTCGGCCCGTCCCCACGTCTGCGGAACATCGGCAGGCCGGAGATACGCGGCATCGAACTCGACATGTGCCCACGGGTCCTCGATCCCGACCGCTTCGAACGCGATCGCCACGAAGTCACGAATGGACGCAACCTCACCGGTCGCGATGACGAAGTCCTGCGCCGACTCCTGCTGCAGCATTTCCGCCATCGCCTCGACGTAGTCCGCCGCGCTACCCCAGTCGCGCCGGGCATCGAGGTTGCCCAGAGTCACCTGGTCCCGCATACCGAGACTGATTTCGGCCACTGCCCGTGTGATCTTGCGCGTGACGAACCGAGCCGGCCGAATCGGACTCTCGTGGTTGAACAGAATTCCGTTGCAGGCGTAGAGGCCGTACGACTCCCGGTAGTTCACCGTCAGGTGATGGGCGAAACTCTTCGACGTGCCATAGGGGCTGCGCGGGTAGTGCGGAGTCCGCTCGTCCTGCGGCTGCTGGTCGGCCATGCCGTAGATTTCCGAACTCGACGCCTGGTAGAACCGGGGCGCGTAGCCGAGGTCGTCGCGCAACCGCACGAGCAGTTCGAGCAGACGCAGCACCGACATCCCGTTGACCTCGGCGACCTTCTCCGCCATCTGCCACGACTGACCGACCGAACTGATCGCCGCGAGGTTGTAGATCTCGTCGGGCCGCTCGCGGCGCAACAGTTCGGACATCGCATCGGTGTTGCGGATGTCGAAGGCGATGAGCTCAACGCCCTGCAGGTACGGGAAGTGCCGAGCCAACGAGAACGACGTGCCGATGACCCGGTACCCACGCTCGAGAAGGACGCGAGCAAGGTAGATACCGTCTTGTCCGGCCACACCGGTGATGAGCGCAGTCCTATGAGCTGCCATGCGTCAGTCGACCTGCGAGTCCGCTAGCGCTTCTTCGGTTTCGGCGGCACTGGTGCCGAGCCCGGCGTCTGCGCGGGCGGCGGCGGTACCGGCTCATCGGAAATGAGCCCGGTCATCTTCGACACCTGCGAGATGATCGGCAGGTTCATCAACGACTTCGTGAACGTCGCACCCGTGTTCGCGGCTTCCTCGAGCGCCGGGATGATGCTCTCGAGTCCCCCGACGACGGTGTCCAACGCGTTGACGAGCGGCTCGAGCAGGTTGAGAACGCGCTCCAACCGGTCGACCGTGGCATTGACCCGCTCCGTGGCCGCGGCCAGGTTGTCGAGCAGGTCCGGAGCCTGCGCCGCCAACCGCGTTGCGGCCGGTGGCGTCCGGATCGCGACATAAGCCGTATCCGACGCCACCTGCTGCGCGGCGATCAGTGCATCCTGCAGCGCAGTCACCAGCCCGGTCGGAATCGGTGCCACAGCGCTCCGCGCGGTGTCTCCGGCGAACTGCTGTGCCGAACGCGCGGTGTCCCCGGCGAACTGCTGAGCGGACTTCGCCGTACCGGACGCAAGCTTCTGCGCCCTTTCCAATGCCTCTTGAATCGAAGCAACCAGACCCGTCGGCGTCGGCGGAGGAGGTGGAGTCGTCACAGGTTGACTATGGCGCATCCCTGGGATACGCGCGGGAATCCCGGTGATGAATTCGGTTACGAAACCGCTGAAATCCGCTACTGGGACACCAAAGAGAGCTGTCGAACCTGCATCGGCGGCGTCGCGTTTGACCGCAACGCTGCCGTGTCGATCGACTCGGGCCGGTACGGCAGGCGTTCGAGCCGGTCGCACATCGCCTCGACGTGGGACTCGATAGTGTCTTGACGGGCTGATACGAACGCCCATTCGTGCTCATCACTTCCGTAGTAGGCAACCGTTCCGAAAGCGCGAGTGAAGCGCTCCCAGGACAGTTTCAAAGTCTCGTTGCGCCAGACGGTCGGACAACCGGCCTGGGTCGAGACAACGCCACCGGGCGCGAGCACTGCAGCGCAGTTTGCCAGGAAGTCCAGGCCATACAGGCGGTTGTGCTGGGCCTCGGGGTCAGTCGTCTCATCGGGAAGATCGATGACGACAACGTCATAGCGATCAGTTCCGGCGGCTGCTTCGGCGAGGAACTCCCACCCGTCACGGTAGTGGACGCGGATCGGACCGTCCTGATTCACGGCTTTCGCCAGTTCGCTCGGCGTGTAGCCGTACGGAAGCTCGCGAGCGCACACTTCGACGACTTCCTGGTCGATGTCGACGTGGTCGACGACCTTCGCGCCGGCGGCCACCGCGAGCTGCGAGGCAACACCCTCGGACGAACCGATGATGAGGACCCGCTCGAGCTTCTCGGCGAGAACCATCGCCGGAATCATGAGCGCTTCGTGGTAGATGAGCTGGGTCTGCTCGGTGCTCTGGCGCTCTTCGTCGCAGAACAGCGAAAGTCCCTGTGCCGTACGGCCGATCGTGTAGTGCTGGAACGTCGAGTTGGCGTCGACAACGACCTCGGTCATCTCCCAGCTGCGGGTCATGCCCTCGCCGACCGACTCGGTCATCACGGCAGCCGGTGCGTTGAGCCCGCGACCAACGGTCTTGCTGTGCAGCGTGCCACCGACGGCCGTCGCGAACAGCTGTGCCGCCTTCTCCGGGTCAGCCTGCTCGCCGCACGTGAAGAAGTCGAGGAACGCGCAGCCGTGCTCCGGGTACGTGTGGATCGACGCGTGCGACTCCGCGAGAAGTGCGAGCATCGTCACACCCTGCGGGTCGAACTTATGGGACATCAGATTCAGGACGGTTGCGCCGGCCTCGGTGAGCGCTGTCTCCAGCGAACTACGGAGAAACTCTTCGTCGTCGAGTTTCGCAGCATCCACATCGGTCAGCTCAGCCAGCACGTGGCGTCCAGCGAAATGACCGACCTCGTTGGAGTCAGCAGTCATCGATAAAATCTCCCTCGGTTGAGTGGCGCCCAGCGTGTTTCGCGGGCGCAGCAAGGTGGCTCGTTCACCGGCAGTTAACGATGTCGACTTCCCGCGTTAGTTGCAAATCAACACGATACTTGCACGGTCCGTTGAATATCATCGGTCAGTCCGACCGGTTTTCGCAAGCCGATGGGGCTAACCCCAAAGTGAATTAATTCTCCTCGACGACCGTGTCGCCCGAGATGCAGATCGTGCGCAGCGGCTCGATGCCGTTGAACGCGACCGACGAATAGCTCGACGTGTACGCCCCGGTGTTGATGATGTCGATCCGGTCGCCCGCCTTCAGATCCAGCGGAAGCTTGTACGGCGTCTTCTGATACAGCACGTCATCGCCATCGCACGTCGGTCCCGCGATCACGACAGAGCTGTCCTGAGTGCGTGCTCCGCCGACGACTTCGAGCTTGTACGCGATGTACTCGTTCTCGGTCTCGGCCATGCCGTTGTAGCGGCCGACGTCGAGGTAGACCCAGCGCCGACCGTCGGGGCGACGAGCCACGAGCACGACCTCTGTGCGGAGGATGCCGGACTCACCGGCGATTGCGCGGCCCGGTTCGAGCAACAGTTCGGCGACCCCGTTCGGGAAATTCTCCGCGAGCGCGCGATGGATGACCTTGGCGTACGTCGAGATCGGCGGGGCCGGCCGGTCGTAAGTGACCGCGAACCCACCGCCGAGGTTCAGTCGGGTCAGTTCGTAGCCGTCCTTGGCGAGGGTGTCGAACACCCACCGCGCGTCCTTGATGCCGGCGATGTACGCAGAGGTCTCCATCTGCTGCGAACCGACGTGGAACGAAACACCCATCGGCTCGAGTCCGCAATCGGCGGCATGCAGCAGCAGCTCCGCCGCGACGCGCTTGCTTACCCCGAACTTGCGGCCGAACGGCGTGCCCGAGTCCGGCGCCGCGACCAGCATGCGCACCGACACCTCCGAACCCGGTGCGTACGCGGCGATCGTCTCGATGTCCTCGATCGAGTCAGTGACGAATTCGCGGACGCCCTTGGAGTAGGCGTAGGCGATGTCCTTGCCCTTCTTGATCGGGTTTCCGAAGGAGATGGAGCGCGGGTCCGCGCCCTCGGCGAGGCAGAGATCGATCTCGGCAACGCTGGCCACATCGAACTGACCCCCGCCGTTCACGATCGTCTTCACGACCGAACGAGCCGGATTCGCCTTGACCGCGTAGCAGATTCGGAAGCCCAGAAACTCCCGATGGAAGTCCTCGAGGCGAGCGGCGACCGTGTCCAGGTCGATGACCACACAGGGCGTGGTCGGATTCTCACGATCGAGAAACGTCCGGATCGTCGTGCGCGTGTCGACGATCGAAGGCGAAGAAGTCACGGCTATAGGGTAGGGCCTCTCAGCAGGAACTTCAGCGCCGGATCTGCGGACCTTCCAGCAACGTGGCCCGCAGGCGCCGGCTGAATCCGAATCGCTTTTTCGCGTACTCGAATTCGTCGGGCAGCGCGTACTTCGCGGCGAGCGCCACGTCGAGTGCGGCCTGCTTGGCCACTCCCTTTCGCGCCCGGCGCCGCCACCGCCGGAATGCTTCGCGATCGTCGAGATCGAACGCGGACGGTGGTTCCTCCCCCGCCAGCAGCGCGGCGCGGTAAGCCCGCCGCAGGCGAGTGGTCATCCGCTTGCCGCGACTGTCGCGGGCAAATCCGTAGGTCGGTGCCACTCCGACGTCGGCGCGACCCTCGATCACCGCGTCGGAGTACTCACGGCACAGTCGGTCGATGCCCTCGCCCGAACGAAAGTCGGAGGTCGAAAACCCCAGGCGCGAACTGAGTTCTGTGGGGTCCTCGGGATCGAACCCACTGAAGTGGAACAGCCGCAGCGGCACATCGCCGGCGGCAGTTGCCACGACATAGCCATCCCGACATTCGATGGGCCGTTCGTGGGTGTTCCAGGTCCCCACGTTGTATCCGTAGTGCCGCAACGCATGCGCGCCGAACAGCACACTGCCGACGTCCATCCACTTCTGGTCGACGAACATGCCCAGGAGCGGGTACTTGAGACATTCGAAGCGAAGCCGCTCGTGCCACCAGTCCAGGAACGGTTTCGCCCTCCGGCTCACGGCGCAGAATCCCAGGTTGTAGGCCCCCACCGTCAGTGAGTGCGCCTCCGACAGCAGCTGCGACCCCGGCGCGATGGCTTCCAGGAAGTGCGGCGTGAGGAGGATCGAATGCTCCGCCAAGAGGTCGGGCAACTCCGCGAGGGGCGACACCATGAAGGTATCCGGATCGAGGTAAACCACCTGGTCAAAGCCTTGGAGGAGCGTCGCCAGGAACATCGGTTTGAGGGCGGTGCACAGCTCGACGACGTCGTACATTGCCGCCCACCGGAGGAACTCGCGACGGCTGATCGGGAGGAAGTCGGGCCCGACGATCCGCAGGTCGACGTTGAGGTCCGGACCGTCGTCGACGACGAGGACGAACAGTGGTCGGTGGGGCTCATGGGTCATGACACTGGCGTGCAGCGCGGCCGCTTGCGGCAGATAATTGCGCGCGACGATCGTGCAGTACGCGAGGCTCGGTTCGCCTTGGCGTTGCGGGCCCGCTGACGTCACCGGACCATCGTGCCACGGCAAGATACCCGTGACCGGCAGGCTAGGCTAGTGCCCGTTGTCAAGGGCGATACGACTATGGAGGGTTCGTTGCCACAGACTGTGCACGATTACCGCCTGAGCCACCTTCGCGCACTCGAGGCGGAGTCAGTTCACATCTTCCGCGAGGTTGCGGCTCAATTCGAGCGCCCTTGTCTGCTGTTCTCGGGCGGCAAGGACTCGGTGGTGATGCTGCACCTGGCGACGAAGGCTTTCTGGCCGGCGCCGGTGCCGTTCCCGGTGATGCACATCGACACCGGGCACAACTTCGATGAGGTCATCGACTTCCGCGACCGCACCGCTGAGCGACTGAGCCTCAAGCTCATCGTGTCGAGCGTCCAAGACGACATCGACGCTGGTCGAGCCGTCGAAGACACCAGTGTCGCGGCAGGCCGCAACCGTATTCAGACGGTGGCACTGCTGCGCGGCATCGAGGAGAACAAGTTCGACGCGCTGTTCGGTGGTGCGCGCCGCGATGAGGAGAAGGCCCGCGCCAAGGAGCGCGTGTTCTCGTTCCGCGACGAGTTCGGTGCCTGGAACCCCCGGGCACAGCGTCCCGAACTGTGGTCGCTTTACAACGGTCTGCACCGCAAGGGCGAGCACATTCGGGTGTTCCCGCTGAGCAACTGGACCGAGCTCGACATCTGGCAGTACATCTTCGAAGAGAACATCGATATTCCGGAGATCTACTTCGCGCACGAGCGGGAGGTCGTCGAACGCGACGGCATGCTCCTGGCGGTCAACCGCTTCGTCGAGCCCAAGCCGGGCGAAGAAGTCTTCGTCAAGATGGTTCGGTTCCGGACCGTCGGTGACGCCACGGGTACCGGCGCCGTCGAGTCCACCGCTGCGACTCGACTCGAAGTCGTCGAGGAAGTCTCGGCGACCCGCATCACCGAACGCGGCGCGACCCGTGCAGACGACCGCATTTCCGAAGCCGGCATGGAAGACCGGAAGAAAGAGGGCTACTTCTGATGTCGGGGCGAGCGAAGCGACGGGGGATCCGGTGAAGTCTCAGCTGCTGCGCGTTGCCACGGCTGGGTCGGTCGACGATGGAAAGTCGACGCTCATCGGGCGCCTTCTGTATGACTCGAAGTCGATCTTCGAAGACCAACTCGAAGCCGTCGAGCGCACGAGCGAGGCGCGCGGTGACGAGCAGACGAACCTCGCGCTGCTCACCGACGGTCTGCGTGCCGAGCGCGAACAAGGCATCACGATCGATGTCGCGTACCGCTACTTCGCGACGCCGCACCGCAAGTTCATCATCGCCGACACGCCTGGTCACGAGCAGTACACGCGCAACATGGTCACCGGCGCTTCGACCGCCGACCTCGCGCTGATCCTCGTCGACGCCCGCCACGGGATCGTCGAGCAGACCCGTCGCCACGCGTTCATCGCGAGCCTGCTCGGTCTGCCGCACGTCGTGGTCTGCATCAACAAGATGGACCTCGTCGACTGGTCGCAGGAGCGATACCTCGAGATCGAGCAGGATTTCCGCAAGTTCGCGACGAAGCTCGAGGTCAAGGACCTGTCGTTCATCCCGGTGTCGGCGCTGCTCGGCGACAACGTCGTCGACAAGACCGAGAACATGCCGTGGTATCACGGCACGTCACTGCTGCATCACCTCGAGCAGGTGCACGTCAGCTCCGACCGCAACCTCATCGACGCGCGTTTTCCCGTGCAGTACGTCATCCGTCCGCAGAAGCAGACGGACCAGGAGATGCACGATTTCCGCGGCTACGCGGGAACCGTCTCCGGCGGTGTCTTCAAGCCGGGCGACGACGTCGTCACGCTGCCCTCGGGCTTCCCGACGAAGGTCAAGGCCATCTGGGCGCCCGGCGGCACCCGCGTGGATGAGGCGTTCGCCGGTATGGCCGTCACGATCGAACTGACCGACAACATCGACATCAGCCGCGGCGATGTCCTGTGTCGGCCGCAGAACCGTCCGCACCTGGGCAACGACATCGACGCGATGGTGTGCTGGTTCTCCCCCGACGTCGCACTCAACCCGAACTCGCGCTTCACCCTGATGCACACGACCAAGCTCACCAAGGCCAAGGTCTCGCGCATCGACTACAAGCTCAACGTCAACACGCTGCACCGCGACGAGACCGCAGAGTCTTTGTCGCTCAACGAAATCGGACGCGTCCAGCTCCGCATTCAGACGCCGCTGCTGTTCGACGCGTACCGCCGCAACCGCACCACGGGCTCGTTCATCCTCATCGACGAGACGACGAACAACACCGTCGGCGCGGGAATGATCACCGGCCCGACGCTGCAGAACAGCAACGTCGTCTGGCACGACACCGCGGTCTCGCGCGACCAGCGCAGCAGCCGCGGCGGCACCATCTGGCTGACCGGCCTTTCGGGCAGCGGCAAGTCGTCGGTCGCGGTCGAACTCGAGCGTCGCCTGGTCGCCGCCGGGCGCAACGCCTACCGCCTCGACGGCGACAACCTACGTCACGGCCTCAACGCCGACCTCGGGTTCACGCACCAGGACCGCGTGGAGAACGTGCGTCGTATCGGTGAAGTCGCGCGCATCCTCGCCGACTCGGGTGTCATCGCGATCGCATCGATCATCAGCCCGTACGCCGAGGGCCGCGAGGCCGTGCACGAGATCCACAAGGCTGCGGGTCTGCCGTTCGCCGAGATCTTCATCGACACTCCCCTCGAGGTCTGCGAGGAGCGGGACGTCAAGGGCTTGTACGCGAAAGCCCGGGCCGGTGAGATCAAGGAATTCACTGGGATCAGCGACCCGTACGAGCGGCCGGCGAACCCGACGCTGCACTTCACTCCGGCTGACGGCGGCCCCGGCGAGATCGCCGCGAAGATCTTCGAGTGGATCAATTCGTGAACGACGCGGAGCTGGCAGCCCATCTGGCGGTCGAAGCGGGAAAACTGCTGAAGACGCTCCGGGCTGATTCCGGTCTCCATGGCTGGGAGCTCGGCAAGAAGGGCGATCGTCTGTCCGACGACTACCTCCTCGACCAGCTCGCGATCGAGCGTCCGAACGATGCGGTCCTGTCCGAGGAGTCGGCGGACAGCGAGGACCGCCTGACGTCCGAGCGGGTGTGGATCATCGACCCCCTCGACGGCACGCGGGAATTCGGCATTCTCGGCCGTCCGGATTGGGCCGTGCATGTCGCGTTGTGGGAGTCGGGCAGCTTGAGCGCGTGTGCGGTGTCGCAACCCGACATCTGCGAGGTCTACTCAACCGCGGACGCGGTTCTCGGGCCCCGCACCGACGGTCCGCTTCGCATCGTGTGCAGCGCTTCGCGTCCGCCGGCGGTCGTCGTACGTCTGCGTGACGAGCTTGGCGCCGAGCTGATCCCGATGGGTTCCGCAGGTGCGAAGGCGATGGCGGTCCTGCGCGGTGACGCGGACGCATACGTTCACGGCGGTGGCCAATGGGAGTGGGACTCGGCCGCGCCTGTCGGCGTCGCGCTCGCCGCTGGTCTACATTGTTCGCGATTGGACGCCTCTCCCCTCCTGTACAACCAGCCATACCCGTACTTGCCAGATCTGGTGATCTGCCGACCCGAGTTCGCCGAGCAGATCCTCGCGGTCACCCGCCGACACTGACCCTGTCGCACCGGAGCGAAAGGACCAACATTGTCGGAACGCGACGCGCCTCCACGCCGACGATTGTTCAAGCGCGTCCTTGCCGGCATTGCGATCGCCGTCTTCGGCGGTTTCGTGCTCTTCGTGGGCATCGCGGGCTACGACCTCAGCCGGGTGAAGGCCGAGCTCGAGGCAGCTCAGGACTCGTTGACGAGTCGGGATATGGCGTCGGCGAACGACCACCTCGACACCGCCCAGGGCAAGGCGAAAGACGCGCTCTTCTGGACTGAATCGTCGCCGTGGCAGGCCCTCGCGAGCATTCCGTGGGTGGGGCGCCCGTTCGAAGCGATCGGCGATTCGGCGGTCGTCATCCGCGATGTCGCCACCCAGGTTGTCCCACCGGTGGCCAAAGCGGCCCAGTCAGTTCTTGGCGGCAACTCCGGCGCCTTGAACCTCGACATCACGCGTCTGACGCCGATGCTCCCGTCCCTCAACAAGGCGGCGGAATCGGCGGCGAAGATCGACGCTCGAGCGCAGGAGATCCGCACTGACTCGCCGCTCTGGTTGGTCAACAACGCGGTTCGCCAACTGCAGGACAAGACCGACGAGCTGAACACGACGATGAAGCTCGCGCAGATGGGCGCGCAGATCGCACCCTCGATGCTCGGTGGCGAAGGTCCGCGCGACTACATGCTCGCATTCCAGACCCCGGCCGAAGCCCGCGGAACGGGCGGCCTGCTCGGTGGTTGGGCCGTTCTACACGCCGAGGGTGGTCATCTCACGCAGACCGCATCGGGCAGCAACGAGAACCTCACGTCACCTGGTCACATGATTCGCCCCGAGCCCGGCCCGGCCGACCTCGGCAAGGACTGGAACGCGAACTGGGGCAACTGGAACAAGATGGGTTTCTGGCGGGACTCGAACTTCAGCCCGCATTTCCCGTACGCCGGTGAGCTGTGGGCCGGGGTCTACCAGACGACATTCGGCAAGAAGGTCGACGGCGTGATCGCGACCGACCCGATCGCCCTCGGCTACATCCTCGACGCGACGGGTCCCGTGACTCTGTCGAGCGGCGAGACGATCACCGGCAAAGACGTCGCCACGCTGACGATGAACACCGCGTACTTCAAGTACCCGACGCGGGCACCGGGTCCGCAGGGCGCACGCAAGGCCTACCTCCAGGAGATCCAGAAAGCCGTCGTCGATCGTCTGACGTCGAGCCTCAACAAGGGCGCGATGTTGAAAGCGGTGGGCCGGGCGATCGAGGAAGGTCGCATCCAGGTCTGGAGCGCCAACGACAAAGAGCAGAAGGTGCTCGAGACGAGCCCCATCGCCCACGCTCTCCCGCAGACTGCCGCCCCGTTCTCGTCCGTGGTGCTGAACAGCGGTTCGGGCAGCAAGCTCGACTTCTACCTGTCGCGCGAGATCTCGTACACCGGGCAGTCGTGCACAGGTGATCGGCGCCAGACCGAGGTGAGGTTCAAGCTCACGAACACCGCGCCCAAGCTCCCGACATACCCCGACTACCTGCAGATTCAACCGTTGCTCAACCCCAACGGAACGCCGATCTTCAACGTCAAGGGCGCGCCCGGCACCAACCGGGTGACGGTGATGCTCTACGAGACGCCGGGATCGAAGGCCGTTTCGGCAACGAAGGACGGTGTGCCGGTCTTCATGACACCGTTCAATGAACTCGGGCATCCGGTGCAAGCCACGGTCGTGGTGCTGGGACCCGGCAAATCGACCGAGTTCGTGTTCAAGCTCGACGAGCCGAGCGCGGCCGGCAAGCCGGTTTTGCAGGTTCAGCCGTTGACAGACACTCCGAAGGTCGAGTTCGATGTGCCGGAGTGCAAGCCTCGGTAGGTCCGTTCCGGTGGTCCGGACCAGTGGATCGACCCCCTGCCCCTCGTCCCGATCGATTGCCGTATTACGCACCTGATCAGGTGCGTAATACGGCAATCGATCGGGGTCAGAGCCGCTGGAACCATGGCGAAGGAGCATCAACCCGACTTGTGAGGTTCTTCCCGAGTCTACGAATCATGTCCGCTGGCTCGTCGAGGTCTTTCCAGCCCCAGCGCACGACGTTCCAGCCCGCGTCACGCAGGCGTCCTTCGCGCGCCTTCTCGAGACCTACGACGTTGGGCGCGTCGGACGAGCGGTACTTGTCGTCGCCGTCGAACTCCCCGACAAGTCCGTACTCGGGCCAGCACAGGTCGACTCGACCGATGAATCCGCCCGAATGATCCAGGATCGTGACCTGTACCAGCGGCTTCGTGATCGATTTTCGGTCGATCAGCACTCGGCTCCTCGACTCACCTACGCTCTCGGATCGACCATCGAGGAACTCAAGTGTGCGACGCGCCTGTTCGTTGCCACGTCGGCGGTCCAAGTTGGTCGGAAGTTGCGCGCCACGACGCAGGGCAGCATCTCCTACGACGACGGCCTGCTCAAATGGCAGCGTCCGCACCACATCGAGGAGCGTCCGATTCAGCGATGTCACCCGGATACCGTCGATCGACACAATCTCTTCCGAGGACAACGGCTGTCCGATGAACTTCACCCGGGTCGTCTCGCACGTCGTACTGCCGGGCCGCGTGACGTACACCCGGCCGATGTCGGTGCGCCAGAGCGGCAGCCCATGGAGCACTGCCGCGGAAACATGGCTGACGACCGAATCCTTGTGCAGACGCGGGATCGATGCAACAACCATGATGCGATGCTTGTCCTCAGCGAACAGTTCGCCGAACTCGCACGCGAGGGCATACGCGCCGTTCCGCAGGCGCACCCTTTCCCCTTTGGCCACAGCCGCCTGTAGCTGTTCATCGGACGTGCCGTCGCGGAGAGCCTGACGGCGAAAGATCGGTTCCACGACGGCGATAGTGGCTGGTTACACATCGTTTCGCCAGGTCGTCGCGCCCGAGTGTGCTGGATCTTGCGTGTTGTAGCGCCTTCAAACTCGGATCGATTGCCGCAGCGCATACCTGATCAGGTGCGTTGCACGGCAATCCATCGGAGTTTGAGGTGGTAGAGGGTGCTCATCACGGAATTTCATGAACTTTTGGAAGCAGCTGGGGAATCGAACACTTCTGGCGTGGGCGACAGAATCCCGAACCGCTGGAACGGCTTCTGGCCATGCGCGCGGCGCACGAATGCCCACGCGATCGGTCCGAGGGTGATGAGCGCAATCGCGACTCCCCCGACGACATACGGCGACTTCGTGAGCATCGCGACGCCGGTGATGACGAGCACGATCACGAGGGCGCGACGGACCATCGACTGCGAGACGGAACCCGCGAGGCGTGCGCCCAGGAACGTGCCGGGCGTGCCACCTGCGATGAGCGGAAGCAGGATGTTCCAGTCGACGCCGCTCACCAGGATGTGGCTCAGCGCGGCCGAAGCCACGAGCGGGACTGCCTGCACGAGGTCGGTGCCGACGAGACGGACCGGCGACAGCATCGGGTACATGACCATGAGCAAGACCATGATGATCGAGCCCGAGCCGACCGACGTCACGCCGACGATCAAGCCGCCGAACGCGCCGAGCAGTACGGTCGGCACCACGCGGATCTCAATGTGATCGCTTTCGACCTGGTGGCCGGCGATCGCCCGGCGCATGCGAACGAGCGCGCGGAATGCGTACGCACCGGCGGCGAGGATCAGCGTGCAGCCGATCGCGGATTTGACGAAGTGCTGCTGTTTGGCCGATTCACCGAAGGCTTCGATGATGAATGCCCCAGCGAAAGCCGTGGGTACCGAGCCAGCGATAAGGCACGCCGTCAGCTTGAGATGTGCGGACCCTGCACGCCAGTGGACGATCGCGCCGGTCGACTTGTTGACCGCGGCCGCGACGAGGTCGTTGGCCACCGCCGCCGTTGGCGGGATGCCAAGGAAGATGAGCGCGGGCGTCATGAGGGCCCCGCCGCCCATGCCAGTCATCCCGACGACGATGCCGACGAAGAACGCGACAGCGAGCAGCGTGGTCACGTCGGTCATGCGGCGATCACGTCATCGTGGAGGCTTGAAGGCACCCGGACATTCTGCCACTCGACGGATTGACTACTGGAGGTCATGCCCAATTCGGGTCAGCGGTGGCGGAGCAATACAAGCCGAACGGTTGCCACCGTGGCGGTTGCGATCAGCAGGCCGCCGAGGACGTCGGAAGGCCAGTGGGCGCGGTAGAGAACGCACGCCGCCGCCATCGCGAATGCACCTAACGCGGCAAATACAAGCGCCTGATTCTGCTGTTTCCAGTGGAGGAATGCGCAAACGGCGACGACGCCGAAAAGCGTGGCAGTCGCCGTTGTGTGCGTAGAAGGGAAAGAATGCATCTGATCAGCCCATCCGGCCGGACGCACCGAGGGCAGTAGGGCTTTGAGGGCACCGCTCACGGCACTTGCCACCCCCACAGCCGTGGGGATCAAGGCACCCCGCAGAAGTGATTTCCGCCAAACGGCAATGCTCACGCCCGCCACGACCGTGAGGGGAATCAGCACCTCCGGGTCGCCGGCGCTGAAGATGAGCTGGGCGAGGTGCGTTCGCCGCGGCGTCATGTGCGCTTTGACCTTGAGCCCGATCCGCCAGTCTGCATGAACGACCAGACCGTCGAGATTGACTGCAATAGCAAGTGCGACAAGCAATCCCACGCTGATGAGGACCAACCAGATGAGCTGAGTTCGACGGCGCGCGCTAATGGCTAACGTCCCCGTCCGTCGGGGCGATCACGGACGGCGATCACGGCAGCGGTAGGGGCGGAAGACACTCGGCCATTGTGACATCTGCTACCCAAAGATCAACTGTTGAAAGGACGACCACACTGGATTTCCGCAGGTCGGAACCGTGTCCTTCAACCGCATGACTTTGGCCTTGCCGACTCGAAGTTTCGAGTTCAAGCAGCTATCGTTTCGGCGAGAACAATTTGTTGAACGTTTGTCGACTGAAAACTTCAGTTTCAGCCGCAAAGAAGTTTGGGAGAAATCCAATGCGCGAAACCTACTCGGCTCCGAAGCTCGTTGACCTGGGTTCCGTGCGTGAGCTGACGCTTGCTCCGAAGCCCAAGTTGGGAAGCAAGCAGGACGCATCCAACCAGCGACTGTCGTAAGAGAATGCGCTAGTTGTTCACGTTGTCGTTCAACCAAGCTGCGTGAAGCAGCATCACTGACTGAGGCGAGCACTCCCCTTGCAACCATGTCTCGCGCAGCACCTCGACATCGACATCGTCGGTGTTCAGTCCGTGCCCTGACCAGTTCTCGGCGAACTGCCGAACGCCCTCGCCGAAGCGCGATTCGCCAAACGCCGCTTTCGAGGTTCGGGCGAGAACGTCGTCGGGAAGCAGATCACCCGCAAGCAATCGCATGGACTCAGTCCTGGTCAGACCAAACTTCGGACTGTGCTGAGTCCACGAATGAACAAATTCAGTCTGTTTGAGCGGTTCGACAAGTCCAGTCCCGAAGAGCCCCGAGACACCGCGGCAGGCTTCATCCATTAGCGCGACATACCGTGAACTGAGCGTCTCGCGAACCCCCGCTGACCACCAGAAGCGTTCGCGCAGATCGCGCCGGAGCATTTCTTCGAACCTTCGCCGCGGAGCTTGTTTCAGCCATGGAAAATTCTCGCCAGCAATTCCGACGGAAATTCGGGGAAAAATTCGGTGGTTGATTGAATTCAGAACGCGTCGCCGTCCAACACCGCGCGCGTTACCCCGAAGCGCTTGCCTAATTGCCGTTGACCGATAGGTCCAAAAAAGTTCGTCTCCGAACTCCCCGGTGACGACTGTCCCCCCGGGAACCAGCGCTGCGTTGAACACCGTTGCACTGATCGCTGGCGGAAAGAGCACGCGCCCTACTCGTTTGAGGACGCTGGTGGTCATCGGAGCGAGGACATTCAACTCCTGATCGATCTCGACCTTATTCCACTCGAACCGAAGACCGAGGCCTTGCAGGTGCCCGACTACCCGCTCCTGCCATTGGTCCTCGTTTGCTTCAACGTCGTCGGACGCATATCGATGGGTCAGCGCGACAGGTGGTTCCAGTCCGTGTTCTCGAGCAGTCCGTGCAGCGTAAGCAAGGATCAGCGACGAGTCCCGCCCACCCGAGAAGGCGACCACACATGGTGGGCGCGACAGCGCGCCAGCAAGAATGTCAGAGAGGACGTGCTCGGGACGTTCGGTACGGGTTCCCCGGATTCGCTCCAATTCCTCGGCACGTCGATGATCGACCCCGTCGGGAAACCCGAAAAGGATTTCATCAGGTAGGAGCGGCGAAAGGTTCAGCTCGCCGGGCGGCAGTTCGAATGTCACTTGTCCCTATTTCCAGCTAGGGCCCCGTTCGACGGTGCGCGGTAGTCTGAATCCTGTCGATCTGAACGAGGAACCAACTGCTTGATACGCAAAATTAGGCTCGTCCCGCTAGCAGCGCGAATTCTCGCTCGGCTGCTGGCCGTCGAAATCGGACTCAGGATCACCAAGCTTCCATCCGTTTGCCGGCTGTTGAGAATCAGACTCGACATGTCGGCGTCACGGCCGGCATCCATGTCCGAGGTCGAGATTCCCGGACGATTTGTCCGGGCTGTGAACTTGACGAACTGGACAACGCAGCGATGGCCCTGGGGTGACACCTGCCTACGTCGCTGTCTCGTGCTCGCAGTACAACTGCGGGACTTGGAACCGGTTGTCCGAATCGGTGTCACCCGCGACGCTCGCGGAGCCTTCCTGGCACATTCATGGTTGGAAATCAGCGGACAGTCAATCGATCCCATGTCGGCAGACTTCGTGACGCTCACACGTAGCCTGCCGACTGAAGGCTGAACAGCTCGCTGTACAAGCCGTCATGTGCCATCAATTGTTCGTGAGAACCGGCTTCCACAATTTCGCCATCCCTCATCACGTATATGAAGTCTGCGAGTCGCGCACTGGCAAAGCGGTGTGTGATCAGCAATGCGGACCGCCCCTCGAGAGTCAAACGGACATCGGAGAAGAGCTCATACTCGGCTCTTGGGTCGAGCGCTGCTGTTGGCTCATCCATCACAACTAATGGCGATCCCCTTAGAAGGGTCCGTGCAAGGCCGATTCGCTGCCACTGGCCTCCCGACATATCGACGCCCTCATCGAAGACATTGCCGAGTTGCGTATTTAGGCCATCCGGTAATCGGTCCAAGGTGTCGGCCAATCCGGCGCGGTGCGCAACACGAACAACGTCATCGTCGCTGACAGGTCGGTCGGTCGCGCCGATAGCAATGTTTTCTCGCATGGAGAAGTTGAAGCGGTCGAAGTCTTGGAAGAGACAGGCGATCGCAGATCGCGCGGTTCGAGGGTCTGCCAGCTCGACACCATCCCACGTGTATCGACCGCTCTCGGAGAGATAGAGGCCAGCAACAACCTTGGCAAGGGTCGTCTTTCCTGAACCATTCTCACCAACGAGGGCGACGACCTGGCCCTTCCGAATTTCGATGTCGACCTGCTTCAGCGCCAAGGTCATTGAACCCGGATAGCGATAATTGACGCCCTCGAGCCGTATTTTGTCGTCGAAATCGTGTTTGGACACCTCGGCGACGCTGGTTGCGTAAGTCCGCTCGAAGATTTCGAAATCACGGATGAACGGCAGAGCCTCGGTGAGCCTTCCGAGGTCGGAAAGAAGTCGACCGACATTGTTCGCCAAGTATCGCGCGGCCACAAAAGATGAGCCAGCCGCTGCGATGGAGAGGGACCCGCTATTGATGAGGAGCATCGCTGTTCCCAGCGTGAGGGCCAAACCCAGCCCGGCGAGCACTCCGCCAGCAATGCCGTAACGCTGGCGAGTCGCGACCACTCTTCGCAACTTCGTCAGCAAAGTCGCCTCGAGGTCGTAATGGCGTGAAGCCAGGTATCGCGCCGATTCAAAGGCACGCAACTCAGCAGCGTGAGGTTTTTGGGTCATGAGCAATCGGAGGTAGTACAGGCGACGACGGGTCGGCGTTACGTCGGTCGCGTAGAGGTACTCCGCATTGCTGGAACGTACCGCGAAATAGGCGGAGGGAATCGCCACCAGCAATAGGGGCGGAACCAAGAGAGGTTCAATCACCAGGACGGCAAAGCCGACTGTCACGCAGCCCAGAAGCGAGCCAATGAAGTCGAACAGCGACCGCGCCGCATCGACGGGTTTGTCCATCGCGTTGGTCACTACGCGATCGAGATGCTCAGCGAACCGTGGCGACTCGAACCGGTCCAGATCTACTCTGGTCGTTACCTTGAGCAGTCGGTCCCAGATTTGTTGCTCCACTTTGTGGCCGAGGATCCGATCATGTTGCGCTTCGAGGATCGCAGCCGAACTGGTTACTGCGGTCAGCACGGTAAGCGCAACCAGAGGAACGACAAGCGCGGAGATCGAGCCACTGCGGCCCGCGCTCATGATCGCCTCGATCACCGCCTTGCTTGCAACAATGATCAGCAGGGTCGAGACGACTTGTGCGATCTGCAGGGAAGCGCCGAGCGCGGTTCGAACGCGGTCAGCGCGCCAAAGTACCTTTACCGCCGTCGCCGTGTCTCTCAACGCGGAAAGTCGATTCGCGTAGCGCGCGAACATCCCATTCATAGCAAGAGGTTCAATGCGTCATGACTCTTCGAGCAAGCCGCGGGACCGCAGATCGTTCAGGAATGCCCTCACGTCTGTGGTCGCCGTCGGCACATCCACATCGAACCGAGCCGTCAGGGCGGATACCAACTGCTCCTCTGAGGAGCCTTCCTGAAGCAGGCGCACCAGAACAACCCCCGTACCCGACGCTGAGAGATACCGCGAACTCTGCAGATCGAGAAGGACGACTTCGCCGTCGAGTTCGGTGAGGGCAACATCGGTCGGACGAAGACGAATACTCATCCCCTGACTCCTTTGCTGGATTGCGCCGAGAATTCAACGTCGATCACCCGACACAATTCCTCGGCAAGGTTTTGGTCGAATGGTGGTCCCCACGGGATCGACACGTCCCAGATCGGCGTGCGGCGCACCAACTCTGCGGACACCTGGAACTGTTCCGAGAGAACGTCTTTGTCAAGCCAACCGATCATTCTCGGGTAGCTGAGCAAGGTCTTCAAAGCCTCAACTCCGGTAAGGCGGCGAGCGGTGACCCTTGAAGACGTTCGGTCCGGAGTTGGAATCGCGATCGCGGACAGTGGGAGAATCTCTGCCTCTGATCTGCTCAGTAAAGCCATAGTCCGGTCGTCGGCCGTCTTTCGAACCGGAACGCTTCCTGCTCCGCCTAGCAGCTGCCTCGCGCCTTGCCGTAGTCGCGTTCCTGTGGCACCGGGGAAGACCTCAACCACATCCCCTAAATGGATACGAAGCACGTCGTCGGTGACGAGCTTGGCTCCTGCCATCGCCAGAATCGTCGCCATCGTGGACTTGCCCATTCCCGAGGCACCCACGAAAGCAAGCGCCTGTCCCCCGACATCGACCGCGCTTGCATGAAGAACCGGATGCCCTGCGAGGTAGAGATGGAGGGAAAGAACGATGCCCTCGGCTATGACTGGAAGGAGTTCGCGTTTGGTCTCGTCTGCGGGATGGGCGACGATCCGGCGAAACTCCTGGTCGCCTGTCAATTCAGCGATGTCCGACAGGACAAGCCGAAGTCCCTCGGCTCCACGCTCGAGCGCTTGAAAACCGCCGTCCTCGGGCCAAACACGTTCGAGTAGCACGTCGGCGTCGGGGTTCATTCGTGGCACCGACCTGATATCGCCAGATTCGATCGTGACGTCTGGCAGTGCCGTCCCACCAATCTCGCGCAAATTGAGCTGCATGTCGGACGCAACAACAAGTCCGTGGCCACTGTAAGCCCGCAAGTCGGTCACGTCAGGTCCTGCGCATTGTGTTCTATGCGCTGAGAATCGTCGCGATTGGCCGGACGCATCGGCAATCGCCTCATCCGCTCGATTCCGAGCGTGCCCGCCGCACCAAGGAACCCACGAACAGGTCCTTCGTTTTCCCGCCCTGTCAAACGGTCGCTCGGAACTATCACGGCGGCGACAAGCCGTAGGACGTTCTTCGGCGATGGACCCAACTGAATACGACGGATGAGTTTTGCAAACGACGAGAGCGGCCGATAACCGCGATCGGCGCGCGGATCTGGATCACGTTGATTCACCGAAGCTAACCGCAACGCTCGACGTAGCGACGGAGCGGTCCGCTCTGGAGGCTCCACGAGTAAAGCCCGTGCCACAGAAAGACTCGCTCGTTGCCGTCGATTCAGTCCACTCGGCTGACGGTCAGACCGTTGACTCAGTAGTGCGATGTCCAGAGAGCTGCGGAGATAGGCCCATTCATCTCGCGCCGCGTGGCTACAAGAATGCTGCAGCGCGTGCTCAAGTCCGAGCGTCGAAATCGAGGATCCCGCGAGGTCGACTTCGACTCGTTGCCGCCACAGCTCATCAAATACAGGCAGGTCACCGACCAATGGCGAAAGTCGCCAGTGAAGATCCACAGCTTCGCCTGACCGCTCGAGTGTCGTCTCGTAATACGTCGCCAATCGATAGCGCCAGACCCAACTGTCGGAAGGGAGCGGCTCGCTCGGGTTTGGCTGCCAGCCCGCTGAGCTCAGAATGTCCAGCGCAGTCGGAAAGTCGTCCGGCGACACGAGTAGATCGATGTCCCCAACACCTCGAGCGGTGGTGTTTCCGTACGCCTGAACAGCCAAGGCCGGGCCTTTGACGGCTAGGACGCGGAGCCCAGCGTCCGCCAATAGTCCGTAGGTCTCGGCAAAGACCCCGATCAGATTCAGCGCGAGAAGAACCACGCTTGTGCCACTCGCGCGCAGCTCATTGAGTGTGGAGTCGTCCGCGTCGATCCGGTCGATACTGTGCCGCAAGAAGGGCAAGACCATGTGACGCTGCGCGACCGCCACAAGCCGAGAGTTGCGAAGCTCGGCAGGCACCAGCCATCTCGCCGTCGGATCACTTATCAGGACTTTCAGCCCATGAATAAGAGCGCTGACTTCGTCGCGAACAGGCTGCCTTTGACTAACGTGCACGTCGACCTCGAACGCAAGCTTGGCGCTGCATTAAGCGCGCACTTCGCCCACGTGCCGCCGATACCACTCGACCGTCGACTCGATTCCCTCACGAAGCCCGATCGAAGCCTTCCAACCAGCCTCTCCGAGCTTGCTGACATCCAGCAGCTTCTGCGGGGTTCCGTCCGGCTTGCTTGTGTCCCAATGGGTTTCACCTTCGAATCCGACGACGTCGGCGATCACGTCGGCGATCTCGGCGATGGTCACATCGGTGCCAGTGCCGACGTTGACCTGCTGAGGTCCGTCGTAGTGCTCGAGAAGGTGGAGGCAGGCCGATGCCATGTCGTCGACGTGGAGGAACTCGCGCCGAGGCGCGCCGGTCCCCCAGTTCGTGACCGTCTCGGCACCGCTTTGCGCGGCTTCGTCGTAGCGACGAATGAGCGCCGGCAAGACATGCGAGCCGGTCGGTGAGAAGTTGTCGCCAGGGCCGTAGAGGTTGGTCGGCATCGCCGAGATCCAGTGCTTTCCGTACTCGCGCCGAATTGCCTGAACCTGCAGGATGCCCGCGATCTTCGCGATGGCATACGCATCGTTGGTCGGCTCGAGGTGCCCGGTGAGGAGTGCATCCTCCGTAATCGGCTGCGGCGCGAACTTCGGGTAGATGCAGGACGAGCCGAGGAACAAAAGTCGCTCAGTTCCGTGCTTGAGCGCTGCGTCCATGACATTGAGCTGGATCTGCAAGTTGTCCGAGAGGAACTCATGCGGGTAGGTGCTGTTCGCCAGAATTCCACCGACTTTGGCGGCGGCCAGTACGACGTAGTGGGGCTGTGTTTCGGCGAAGAAGTCGAACACCGCGTTGCGGTCGCGCAGGTCGAGTTCCGACGAGGAGCGGCCGACAAGCGAGTTGAAGCCTTCGTCCGTCAGCTTCCTCCAGATCCCGGAGCCCACCAGTCCACGATGGCCGGCGATGTAGGTCGTCGCGTCCCGGTCGAGCGGTTGCGGGACGAAGTCATCCACGACGGAGCTCCGAGTGCAGCGGCCAGCCCGAGAGCCGCGGCTGGTCGATGTAGCCGTCACCGTGCTCGAGGGCCTCGATGTCGCAGTCGACCATGATGCGGGCGAGCTCGTCGGGGGCGACGGTCGCCTTCCAGCCGAGCTTCTCCTCTGCCTTGGAAGCATCGCCGATGAGGGCGTCGACCTCGGTCGGGCGCAAGTAGCGCGGATCGAACTTCACGTACTTCTGCCAGTCCAGGCCCGCGTGGCTGAAGGACGCTTCGAGGAAGTCACGCACGGTGATGCCGATGCCTGTGGCCAGAACGAAGTCGTCCGGGGCGTCGGCCTGGAGCATGCGCCACATGCCCTCGGCGTACTCGGCGGCGTAACCCCAGTCACGGATCGCGTCGAGGTTACCCATGTACAGCTCGGACTGGCGGCCGGCCTTGATGCGGGCGACCGCGCGCGTGATCTTGCGGGTCACGAAGGTTTCACCGCGTCGCGGCGACTCGTGGTTGAAGAGGATGCCGTTGACCGCGAACATGCCGTAGGCCTCGCGGTAGTTCTTGGTGACCCAATACGCGTAGACCTTGGCGGCGCCGTATGGCGAGCGCGGGTAAAACGGAGTCTCCTCGTTCTGCGGTGGCGGGGTCGCGCCGAACATCTCCGAAGATGAGGCTTGGTAGTAGCGGCAGTGGAGACCGGTGAGCCGGACGGCTTCGAGCAGTCGCATCGCGCCGACGCCAGTTGTGTCACCGGTGTGCTCTGGCTCGTCGAAGGACACTCGAACATGCGACTGAGCAGCGAGGTTGTAAACCTCATCCGGCCGAATCTCGGAAAGCAGCGTCACCATGCGCGCACCGTCGGACAGGTCGCCATAGTGCAAGAACAGCCGCGCGTCCGGGTTGTGGCTGTCGACATAGAGGTGATCGATGCGTGCAGTATTGAAGGTCGAGGCGCGTCGGATGAGGCCATGGACTTCGTAGCCCTTGCCCAGAAGCAACTCCGCAAGGTAGGAGCCATCCTGGCCCGTGATCCCGGTGATAAACGCCTTCTTCGCCTGCGTCACGTGTGTCCCCAAATTTCGAGCTGACGGTCGATTGACCCGGGAATCATATCGAAAAAAGCATGCTTCGAGATGCCCAGAGGAACTCCGGGAGAGATTCCACCACTGCTCGAAAATCGTTGTCGTCCAATTGGATGACATACGTTCGTCAGTTCTGTCATTCAGGGAACCGAGGTGCGGTTTTCGCAAATTCCGGCGGATACCATTCACAGCATGGAACAGGCAGCCCGCCGGGATCTCTCAGGCTTCACGGGAGCCGGTTACGACAAGGGTCGACCAGTCATCGTGCAGGTTCTCTGGTTCTGCGTCTCGAACCTCGTCTTCATGAAGTGGTGGCTGCCGGCCCGGGTTCGTCCAGCGATCCTCCGGGCCTTTGGTGCCCAGATCGGCAGAGGGGTTCTGATTCGCCATCGAGTACGGGTGCATTGGCCGTGGAAGCTGGCCGTCGGCGATAACTGCTGGATCGGTGAAGGCGCGTGGCTCCTCAACTTGGAGTCGATCACCATCGGCACGGACACTTGCATCTCCCAGGAGGCACTCATCTGCACGGGAAGCCACGACCGCCGGTCCCCTACGTTCGAGTTCGACAACAGGCCGATCATGATCGATCAAGGCGTTTGGGTTGCCGCCCGAGCGATCGTCCTTCGAGGGACGCACCTTCATGCTGGGGCAATCGTCTCCGCTGGATCAGTAGCGCGCGGCGAATTCGTCCTTGCGGATCCGCCGAGGTAGCGGAGTGCGAATCCTTCACATCGTCACACTTGTCACACCATCGGGTGCCTTCGGCGGCCCAATTCGAGTCGCGGAAAATCAATGTCGCGAGCTACAGAACCGGGGGCACGACGTAGTAATCGCTGGAGCATACGATGACTACGCGCATCCGCCGACTCTGGTTGGCGGAGTGCCCGCTCAGCTTTTTCGCGCGCGTCGAGTCGTCACACGAACTGGATTTTCGGGCCTGAGTTCCCCCGCGCTTATGCGATGGCTACGGAAGCACGTCGCACAGTTCGACGTCGTACATATTCATCTCGGACGCGATCTCGTGACACTGCCGGCCACGCACATCGTTCGACGTTCAGGCGTCCCTTATGTTGCCCAACCACACGGAATGATCGCTCGAAGCTCCAATCGGCTGGCAGGTCCCCTCGACTTCCTGATGACACGCCGGAATCTGCAAAGCGCTAAAGCGGTCTATTTTCTGACATCAACGGAGCGAACTGAGTTGGCGGCGGTCGCCCAGCTGAGAAACCTCCGATTCCTACCCAACGGAGTCCCGGCGACTACCGATCAACCACAATCGCCTAGCGGGAAACCGGAGGTGCTCTTCTTAGCCAGACTGCATCCCCGCAAGCGGCCGGACATGTTCGTCGACGCAGCAGCAATCCTTCTCAAGCAAGGCCTCGAGGCGAACTTCGTCATTGCCGGGCCCGACGAAGGAATGCTCACATCCCTCAAAGCCGAGGTTAGCGGCAGCCACTTGCCCGACATACGGTTTGAAGGTCCCGTTGCACCTGAGAACGTGATGCAACGGCTGTGCCGTTCTGCGATCTATGTCCTGCCGTCGGTCGACGAGCCGTTCCCAATGACCGTCCTCGAAGCAATGTCTGCCGCGACACCCGTCATAATCACCACCTCGTGCGGCCTCGCTGAACACGTCAGAAACTCACGGGGAGGAATAGTGATCGAGCCGACCACTACCGCCTTGGTGTCCGCAATAAAGTCGCTCCTGGAGAGCCCTGGCAAAGCTCGCGAAATAGGCAATGCAGCGCGCGCCTATGTACGGACTCATATGTCGGTCGACGCGGTGGTCACCGAACTCGAGGCCATGTACTCAACCGCGAACCGGGACAACAAGACTAGCCCGCGCAAGGGTCTGCGCAGGTACCTGGATTGAAAGAACTATGGATTGTGCAACCGTATCTACCGCGATACCGACTGCAGTTCTTCGAGCAGGTTGCAAGCCGTTTACTTGAACTCGGCATCCACGTGCACGTCGCAGCGGGCGACCCAGAATCCTCCCAAGCGCAACGCGGCGATGCGGAGAATCCGGACTGGCTAGTTCGACTTAGATCCCGCAAACTCGGGCCGGCCGTCATGACACGTTCATGGAGCCTTGTTCGGGACGCGGACGCCGTCATATATCCGCATATGGGCAGCTGGATCGAACTGAATCGCGCACTTCTCTCCCGAGCACATTCTCGTTCGCCGAAGATCGGGGTTTGGGGGCACATCGCAAGCTATGTGTCGGACGCCAACCCCGTCGATGCATTGATCGAACGATGGCAACTACGTCGCGCCGACCATGTCTTTGCGTATACCGAAGGAGGCGCGAACTACGCGCATCGAGTCGGAGTACAGCCGAATCAACTGACCGTTCTAAACAACACGGTCGACACCTCCACGCTTCGGAAAGCAATCGCCGAACTGTCAGTGGATCAGGTCTCCGCCTTCGTCGCGGACCACGATCTCACCGAGGGAAAAACAATTGCCTACATCGGTGGCCTCGATGCATCCAAGCGGATCGACCTTCTCGCCTCGGCACTCGACGAACTCTGGAACCTCGATCCAGCCGTCAAAGTACTAATCTGCGGGAAGGGGGAGCTGGCGCCGCTATTCACAGCCTCGACGGCTCGCGGTCAAAGTGTGCTGCTCGGCTATGTCGGGGATCTCGAAAAAGCTCTGATTTCAAGAGCGGCGTCGTTGATCGTGAATCCAGGGCGAATAGGGCTTATCGCCGTCGAGGCCTTGACGATGTCACTTCCGGTCGTGACGACCCAATTTGCCGCTCACGCCCCCGAGGTTGAATATCTTGTCGACGGACAATCCCTCTTCAAGGCCGACACCTCAGACCCTCGAGAGTTTGCGAAATTCATACTCGATCGAATGATCGCGGCACCGCAACCGCAACCCAATGAATCAGTTCCCGACTTGAGTGCGATGGTCGATTCCTTCTGTCGTGGTGCCGTTCAACTCTTGTCGACAAAAGCATGACTACTGGGTAGTCGACTTGGCGGTGCAAATTACAACAATTGCCAGGGCACAGGCCGTTCCCAACTGCACACCGAGATTTCCCGACCAAGGGGAATAGAGCAGCGCCCAAAAGGATTGAGCTGAAACAATCATCACCAGAGGGCCGAACTGTCCCCTCGCCAGCGTGAACGCCCACGCGAATACCGCTAACAACAAGAATGGAAGCATCGCCCCAAATACGCCGGCTTCGACCCAGGTACTCAGGACAATCGAATGCAACGATATGAAGCCATTCGGGAGGACCCAGTATTGTAGAAATTGGTCTGGTTGATTCATGCCGAAATCGCGCGCAATAGCAATCCCAGACGATATAACTTGCGCGTCGATAGTCTGAGCATTGCCCCAGCCCCAAATCGGTTTCTCTGCAATTGCCGCAATCGACAGCGGCGTCTCGGTACGCCCACCGAACAAGAGCGGGGTGTCGCCCGAGGTTTGATAGTCGGTCTTTGCCTGAACCGAGGAACCAAACACTCCGCTCAAAATCGCTTGTTCAAGGCCAACTATCGCAAGGTAGGCAACAAGCGGCCCGACGACGAGCATGGCGACGCGCTTCTTACCACTGATTCGACTCAGCAGCACGAACATCGCACTCAGAATGCAGATGCCCCCGTGCGACCTGTATCCCAAGAAGAGACCCAACAGACCGATTGCCACCAATGCGAATACAGTCACGGCAAGGCGTGCCGAGGGCAGCAAGCAGCACAAATAAATGATCAACGTTGTCGCCGGATACGCGAGCCCATACTTCCAAGAAATCTCCAGTCCGCTCCCCTGTGCAACGCCGAATATTGCCAGGTAACCCACGGAGCTAAGCGCTACCCACCCCGCCAACTGGGCGGCATGCCGGACATTTTCGACGCTGCGAATCGCGACCGCCACGAAGAATCCAAATACAGCCACCTGGCCGATAGAAAAGTAGTCCGGGCGAGTGCGATTGATAAGACTGGCGACGAAATAGAGGGCAACGGACATCCCGGCAAGGTATGTAATCCAATGCGCCGGACGACCAAAACGAAACTTCCCACTCGGCAGCGCGAGCGCCCCGATTACAGCCGCGACAGGCACCGTGGTGACCAGAGTCGGTACCGCTGCGGTAATGCCCAGCAGCCTGCGCCACCAATCCGCATAGGTAAAGCGCGACGATTCGCCAGATCTCGGGCGTCTTCTCTTGCCCCACGTACGAGTCGAAGTTGGTTTGATGACGTCCACACCGTTCATCGGGTAACCGCCTGTCGTATCGCGTCAAGGAACACGTCAGCGAATCGGTCCGGGCTGTACTCAAGAATTGGCGGATTTTGAAGTGGGCCGTTCCATTGAACAGCACTCTCCCGCATGGCTTCAGCGATTGAGTTCGCATCAGTTGAGGTGACCCACACACCTGGCATTTCTGCAACTTCCTCCGCAACTCCGCAACAATGCGAGACGACGACATGAAGACCAGCCGCCAACGCCTCATTTACGACCAAGCCCCATACTTCAGTGAGTGAGGGAAGGACAAGCGTGGCATGTTTCGCAAGTTCCGATGGAATATTTCTATTTTGAGCGAACCCAATCACAGTTACTCGGTTCGTCATTTCACTGCGGATAATTCGACTCGCCAGTTCGTCGGAGCCAGGGCCACGCCCGATAATTGTCAATGTACTGAATTCAGGCAAGGTCTCGAAGGCAGTGATCAGGGCATCGATGTTCTTACGATGCACAATCTGCCCGATGTACACGTAACTGTAACGTCCGGCCGCAGACTGCGAGGCATCGCGGAAGTCACGTGCAGCCTGGTAGAAGTACGCTCCATCAACCGGGTTAAATCCTCGACGAACCCGACTGTCATCAACACCGGCGGCCGAAACAGCTCTCTGTGCCGCTTTACCTGGAACCACCACACTTGCAGCCCCGGTCAGTACAGCGGACCGGATACGCGCAACAGGCCCCCGTCGAAAGCGATTAGTTGCCATGGTCGATTCATAGAATGAGATGTATGGAACCCTTGCGGTTCGACACGCCATCGCAACTTGCCAGTAGGCCGGCGACTCCCACCCGGCCAAGACCACAACATCGAAATCCCTTACGAGCCGAGCTGAATGGCGTTTAAGGATGTAATACGGTTCGTCACCATAGCGAACGAAGCGGGACTCCAACGGCTGAAAACGGACGTGTTGGGAACTAGCCGATGCGGCGGTCCAGTCGTCGCCGCGTCGAGCGTCGGTGGCGACAGAAGCATCCGGGTGCAGCAGAAATACAGTCAGCTGACAGGACCGAGCCAGCGCTTCCCAAACTGGCAAACGGTAGGGACTAGCCAGATTTGTAAACCATGCGACCCTAACTAGCGAGTCGTGGATTTTCCTCGGATCTTCCGAAAAGTCGGGCTGCCGTTCGAGATCCAAGTCAGCGCTCTCGTGGCCCTTCACATGTCTCCTACCGATGACGCGAGAATTCTTGCGGGGACTCCGCCCACGACGGAGCCGCTTGGAACGCTACGAATAACAACCGCATTAGCACCTACGGTGACGCCGCTGCCGATCTTGACCGAGCCAAGAATCTTTGCACCGGCGCCCAACACCACATCGTCACCGACAGTCGGGCCTCCTGGGCGCTGCGAGCTCGATCGGCTCATGTTCTCGCCGAGCGTTACTTGTTGAAGGATGGTGCAGTTTTCGCCCACACTTGCAGTTCCGCCGACGACGATTCCGTTTGGATGACGCATAACTAGCCCTCCTCCAATACGGCAGCCTGGGACGAAATCAGCTCCCGTGAGAATGAGATTCACCGTGCGAAGCAGCTTCTTCACTGCGACAACGCGTCCAAACGGTGAATGCTCCTGCAATCGGAGCAGCACGGATGCACGGACACCGGCAATCGTGACGAACGCCCAGATCATCCGCACGACTCCGGTACCAGCAACGTCGTCGTATCTACCGAGGTCCATCGCGAGCAGCTGTCGCCAGCTAGATTCCGAATGTTCAGTCGAATTGGATACCATCAAACGTTCCTAATCGACGAAATGGCAGACTTTGCTTCGCTGACACGGAAGCCCACAACGAACAACGTCAATACAGTGCCGTGTGCCGTTAACAAGGCGATCCAAATGTAATCCTGCCATCCGGACAGAGCGAGTCCTACGAGCAACGTAATTGCCAGCACGCGCCCAATTGCAATATTTATCGCACCAATCCCGGGACGGCCTTCTGAAATCAGAACTGAATTGATCATTTGCGCAACACTGGACAGTGCAGCCGAAACTACTACAGCATACAGAAGAGCACGTGCCGCATCGTACTCTGAACCAATAACGCGGAGAACAACTGCAACGATAACCGGGGAGAGGAGCACAAGAACCGCCCCGTACCCTATTCCCGAAAGCAAAACGACCCGCCTTACTTTTGAGCGCTTGGGGCCATCTGCCCGCGCCAACTCCGGAATTGCGATCGACTGCAGAGCGGCGATGCACATCGTCAACGGATTCATCAGGCGGCTTGCGAGTGCATACTGTCCTGCGATCGCAGCGGAGGCGATTGGTTGGAGAACGATGATCTCGAGCTGGTTGGCACTCGACACCGCCGAACTGAATAGATAGCCGACTGAACTTCTTGCTAGTGCCCGCATGTCTCGCCAAACGAATCGGACCGTCCCGAGTTCGACAACCGTCCACATAGTGGCAAGGATTGCCGAAAGGACGAGGCCACCCCAGACGCCGAGCGACGCAACCGACAGCCCTGCGACGAGTCCCCCGAACAACAACAGTCGCTGAGCCACGATTACGACGGATGCTCGCGTGTTTCGATGGTTCCCGGAATGCTTCGCCAGCACGTACTCAGCCAGCTGATCGCTTGCTCCCACAACCGTCCCTGCGAGAACGATCGCAAAGCCGTAGTTGAAGAATCCGTCTACGATCGTCAGAACAATAGGGATCGCCGCGATCAACCCGACCAGCCTTAATGCCGTTAGAGCATTAGCAGTCAATTCGGGTTCATCCTCGGACGAAATACGCAAGATGCGGGTCGACGCTCCGAAACCAAGAACTGTTGCAGCAACGAGCGTGGCCGAATACACGACAGAAAAGGCGCCGAGATCTGTCGGCCCGACGGCTCGGGCAAGCACCAGCAAGAACCCTGCCTGCAAAAGGGCTGCAAACATACGAGCGCCGACCCGATTCAACGAGTCAGCCGCTAGGCGCCACTTCGGACGTGCGATGCCGTTCATCTAACGAGCGATCAACTGCTCGAAGAAGTCATCAGCGCCTGACACTTCAATAGGTTGAGCAGGAAGGATCGATTTGACCTTCAGCAGTGCTTCTCTGATGCCCTCGATTGACAGCGGCGCTGTCAATGAAGCCGGGAAGTTACGAATGTACCGCTTCAATCCGGGCGGCCCCGCGACGATGGGCAGCACGCCGACCGCAAGTGATCGACCTAGTATCCCGCTGGCGCCTTCGTTTGAATGTGCGATGACAGTGACGTCCACCGACTCAAGAGCACGATCGAAGGTCTCGTTGTCGAGGTAGCCATCGATCCGGACGACGGCGCCTCCTTGATCCTGAAATGCGCGAAGGAGCGGCTCACACTTGTCTGCAACGACTTGCGTCATACTCCCGGCAACCATCAAGCCGAACTCGCCGCACTGCAGGCCGAGCATGGCTCGAATAATTAGATCCGGATTCTTTCTCTCAGATATGTGACCGAGTATTCCGACCCATATTCGACCCGACTCCAGCCCGAGCATAAGGCGCGACTCAGTTCGACCTACCGATGCCGACTGTTCGATTGGGTCAGGTACGCGATGTCTGCAATCCCGCCATAGGTCGACGGGGCCTGCCGGCACGAGGTACTTGACGCTCGCACCGCGCAATCTACACAGGTTGGCTAACGCTAGCTTCAACAGACCGATCAATCGTTGCCTTAGATCACCAGACCTAATTTGTGGTGGGCGCATCAAGAGCAGGACTGTCCTACGAAAACGGCGGAAGTCGGCAAACTGCCACTGCATTATCCGGTCGGCGTCAAGGACCACTTGACGGGTATGCCCTGAGTTGCCTCGGCCCGCAGTCTCAGCAGCTCGCCGGTACCACTCGCGCGAGATCTGACCAGTCCGTCGATTTATGCCCCTGTCTTCGACGACGATCGATAGTCGTTCGGGTCGCGCCCCGAAATGCGCCTCAAATTCGACCGATGCACGCGCGGCACTGGTCGTCACGAGCGTAAACGCTGCCCCACGCTTCGATGCCTGACGTGCTAGTACTGCGCAGTAATAGAAGCGATGCCCACTTGGATTCGGCTCAAGCACGACGAGCGAATCGGGGAACGCTTGACTGCGTGACTTTCTCACGAACGCCAGTCGCTTTCCTAGAAGTGATCGCTTGTTGGTACGGACCGTCACCGCATCTGTTCCCAAGCCCCTGTATTACGGCACTATCCGCGGTTCGCCTTGAGCGATCGCACCCACTCGTCATACGCAGCCACCGCCGCATCCTGCGACAATACCGAGTTCGCGTATTGCTCACCCCGAAGTCCAAGAAGCGTCGACCGACGCTCGTCACCGCGAAGTTCCAGAATCTTGGCAACCAGCGCTGAAGGCTCCCCCGGCTCGACACGAACCCCAGCCGCGGAACGACGGATCTCCTCCGCGGTTGCGCCGCCCTTTCCTGCCGCCGCCAGAACTGGCCGTCCTGCCGCAAAGTACGTCGTCAATTTGCTCGGCACCGACATGTCGGTCACACCCTCCCGCTCATTGACCAGGAGGACGTCCGCTGCTTGCAGTGCTTGGCGGAAGGCGACATCAGGCAACGGTCGCATGAACTGGATCGATTTCACTCCCGCGGCCGCAGCCTCGAGTGCCCGTCGCTCGCCACCATCGCCAAGAAGGACGAATTTGACGGGAAGTCGCCTCTCGTCGACCACGCGCGCGGCGGCCACAACATTCCCTAAGCCTTGCTTAACGCCCATCGCGCCCGCATGCAGGACGACGATGTCGTCCGCAGTCCAACCGAATGCCGATCTGAATTCCTTGACGTCGAACACCTCTGCCGGAGGCACATGCGTCCAGTTGCGGATTACCGAAACCTTTTCGGCTGGAACATCCAAGGTGTCAACCAGACGGTTCTTGAACCGCTCGTGAATGACCGAAACGCCGTCAACGTGACGAAACAGGCGCGACTCCACCTTCTGCACGAAACCGGCCGACCGTGACGATCCGACGCCCGTCTCGGCCAGGCCGAGTGAGTAGATGTCCTGAACGACGACGCCGATCGCAGGCGACGACGAGTGACGTCGAGCGCGCGATACTGCGATTCGCGACGCGAACAGTAGTGGGCTAATGCAGATGACGACGTCCGGATTATTCAGCCGCTTAGGCGAGATCCGTGCCCCGACTCCGATTTCGTAGAGCAACCGCTTTGCCGCCGACGGCTCCTCTGGAACGTAATGACGCAGTCGCTCGACGCGCACACCGTTCCGCATCTCTGTTGATCGACGCGGAACACCCTCCGGTTGATTCCACGCCGGATAGTGCGGATAACTTGTGACGACGGTGACCTCATGTCCAGCAGCCGCCAGGCCTTCCGCCATGCCAGTCGTGTACGGAGCGATGCCGGTCGGCTCGGGCGCATAGTTCGCGCCGATAATCGTGATTCGCAGTGATCCAGACATTCCGGCCCCTCAGTACGCGCCGTGGCGGCTAAGAACCGCACGGAATGTCTTGCAGATGATCGCCACGTCGAATCCCATGGACCAGTTGTCGACGTAGTACTGATCGAGCTGCATCGCCTGCTCGACCGTGAGGTTTGAACGCCCGCTGACTTGCCACAATCCGGTGACGCCAGGCTTCACGAGAAGCCGGCGGCGCATGTCTGGCGTGTAGACCGCAACCTCACGTCCTAGCGGCGGTCTCGGCCCGACGACACTCATGTCGCCCTTCAGCACGTTCAGGAACTGCGGAAGTTCGTCGACGCTCAAGCGACGGAGCACTCGACCGAGTTTCGTTACGCGCGGGTCGTTCTGAAGTTTGAACAGCAATTGATCGCGATGACCGCCATGTGCATCGATCACGGAGAAGACCTGCTTGTCAGCACCGTGAAACATCGATCGGAACTTGATCATCTGGAACGGTCGGCCAGACACCCCGATGCGCTCCGAGCAGTAGAACACCGAGCCGCGACTCGTCAGCTTGATGGCGATGGCAATGGCAATCATCAGCGGCGAAGCGATGGTTAATGCCACAAGGGCGAACAACCGATCGAACAGTGCCTTGCCAAGCCGGTTTGCTCGGGAGTGCCGGGGTGGCTCGACGTAGAGCAGCGGCACATTTCCGATCGATCGCAGCAACATGCGAGGAAGCGCTACGTCGGTCACTCCAGGACTAACGATGAGCTGAGCGTCGTGTTCTTCGAGACTCCACGTCAGCTGGCGGATGAATTCCGGCGCCAGGTGCTCGGATGCGGTGACGGCGACTGCGCGGGCTCCGCACTCCTCGACAGCGCGAATGATGCCGTCGTCGGTACCCCAGTAGACAGGCACCAGTTCGCGCTGGGACCAGTCCAGAACTGACGGACGCGCATCTCCGACGAGGTACAGACCCGCGACGCGGTATTCGCCGATCACGTCGCCATCGAGGACGGTTGCCAAGTTTCTCGCCGACTCAGCGTTGCCGACAACAAGCACGGGGGTCCGCAGTACGCCATGCGCGTGGAATCGGTGAATGCCAACCCGCCATCCAAACCGAGACAGCAACAATCCGAAGAGTCCGAGCGGAAGCGCAATCATCAGCTGGTCTCGACCGAAGTCGACGGCGAGGAACAGAGTCACGATCGTCGCCAGCCCGAACACCGACAGCGTTGCGGTGATCACCCGCTTCACGTCGTCAGGGCCACCGATCCGCACCGACGAGCGATTGTCGCCCAATCGCAGCAGCCCAAACCAAGCCAAGGCGATCACAAAGGATGCAGGCTCCCGCCAGGTTCCGAAGCCAACACCGGCACGAACAAACAAATGAAACGCATGCGCAGCGGCGACCGCGAACGCGATGACGAAGCCGTCAGTCAGGGCGACCGCGACTGACAGTCCCACTCGGAAGTCGCGTTTGCGGTGTGCAGGCAAAGATTCAGCCGGGGATGACTGGGCTTTTTCCGAAGATGATGTCGGTGCCTCGGCAAGGAACACAGCTGACACCCCACTCCCCAGTCCAGATTGTCGAAAAGGCTTCTCCGCAATTGCTGGTATTCGTCGCCTCGACGAGATCAAAGGTTACGATGCGCGCGGAAATTTGGAGAGCCGGCGATCTGCCGAACAGCGGGCACTGCTAAACGCAGTCAAACAATAGACAATAGATTCCGAATTCTTTCAGCATTCAACCTTTTCGGATCGTAATTATTCCGGCGAGATGTAACTTTGACGCCGCACTTTTCCTGCGTGTCAGTCAATGGAATGAACTTTTGCCCACGATGGCCCGAGACGCCCTCAAACGCTCCCAAATCGCCTTCATAGGCTTTAGCGCAGTCCAGCACCGTATAAGCTTTCGCACGGTCCTCTTCTTTGACTGAGGAACTCACTGCAGCAACCAAGGAAGAGTGAATTGGAACTTAGGGACTACCTGCGCATCCTTCGAATGCGCTGGATAAGTGTCGCTGTCACGACTGCTGTAGTGATCCTTGCCGCCCTCGCATACTCACTGACGACGACGCCCGTCTACCAGGCGTCCACCCGCCTATTCGTTTCGACGTCGGCGTCTGCCGACATCAACGACGCCTACCAGGGAACGCTCTACAGCCAAGAGCGCGTGTTGTCCTACACGCAGCTCCTGACTGGCAGCTCCCTCGCAAAGCGGACGATCGACCGCCTCCACTTGGACATGTCACCGGACGAGTTGGCGGCCAACGTGACCGCCGAGGCGGCCCCGAACACCGTCCTCATCAACGTCCACGTGAACGACACGAATCCCGCTCGAGCGGCCGACATCGCAAACGGCTTGTCCGACGAATTCGCCGCGTTCGTGAAGGAACTCGAGACACCCACCAGCGGTGGCAACCCGACTTCACGAGTCGTCGTGGAGCAGCGCGCGGAAGCTCCTAGCGGACCGATTCTTCCGGCGACCACCCGCAACGTCGCCCTCGGCGCCATCCTCGGCCTCCTTCTCGGCATCGGTGGCGCGCTTCTCCGCGACCGCCTCGACAACACCGTGAAGGACCGTTCAACGGTCGAGGACCTCGGCGAAACCGGCCTCGTCGGCACCATCCCCTTCGACAAGAACCGCCAGAAGTCTGCAGCGATCCGATTCGCTGACGAGTCAAGTCCGAGCGCCGAGTCATTCCGCTCACTCCGGACGAACCTGCAATTCCTGGATGTCGACAATCCCCCGCGCGCGATCGTCATCACGAGTTCGATGCCGGCCGAGGGCAAGAGCACGACGGCGATCAACCTCGCTCTCGCACTCGCCGAAGGCGGCCACAAGGTTCTCCTGCTCGAGGGCGACCTCCGTCGCCCCATCGCAACGAAGTACCTGAACGTCGTCGGCACCGTGGGACTCAGTAACGTTCTGGCCCATCAGGCTTCGCTCGACGATGTCATTCAAGGCACCAGCAGCAGCTTGCAGGTCCTTGCGGCAGGCCCGATCCCACCGAACCCGAGCGAGCTGCTTGGTTCCGAGACGGCCAGGTCAACGATCGAGAAGCTGCGCCAGATGTTCGACTTCGTGATCATCGACGCTCCCCCGGTCCTCCCCGTCACCGACGCGGCGATTCTGGCGAGTGCCGCCGACGGCGCCCTCGTGATCGCTCGCCACGGCAAGACGAAGCGTGATCAGTTCGAACGCGCCGTCGACAACCTGCGCGCCGTCAACGCTCGGGTGCTTGGCGCGATCATCACGATGTCCCCAAGTCGCCGGGGGGACGCCTACTACGGCTACTCTTACGCGTACACAAAGGCGCCCAGGAGGGCCAAACACGACAAGTAGAGAATGCGAATCCTGTTCGTCTGTACCGCAAATGAATGCAGGTCCCCCGTCGCCGAGCGACTCGCACGAATGCTCGGGGCAGATGCGGTCAGCGCCGGAACTCGCGCTCTTCAAGGTCGGCCCATGGTCACCTCCGCGGCCGAGGCACTCGTCGAGCTCGGAGGCGACCCGAGCGGGTTTGCCTCTCGACGCGTGACGCCCGCCGTCATCGCCGAGGCGGACCTCGTTCTCGCGATGACAACCGTGCACCGCGACAGCGTCCTCTTGACCAGCCCGACCGCATTCCGCCGCACGTTCACGCTGTCCGAAGCGGTTCGATTGATCCATGACCAAGACGCCGAGACGGTCGCTGACCTGCACTCCGCACGCCCATTTTCGACGGCTGAACCCAACGAGGACATCCTCGATCCGATGGGCCATCCGTACGCCGAATTCCAGTCGGCCGCAACGAGAATCCTCGACTTGACGCGCGTCGTCGTGGACCGGATTCACGACTAACTGGACAGTTGCTGCATCGTGCAAATAACAGCGGCTTCACACGATCCACATCCGTCGCGAAACGCCCATGGATCGGGAAAATGCTGCGGAACTTGAGAATTCTCTAATAGGTTGAGTCCCGGCTCACAGAATCCTGTTGGCCAACTATTCGCTACGAGATTGCAAGATCACGTAGTCAACTGCGCCTCTCGCTCAACTTTAAGAGGAGTCAGCTATGTCGCTGAATCGCAAGTTCCGTATGGCCGCAGGCACTGCGGCAATCACCATCGCCGCAGCTTTGGCAATGCCTGGCATCGCTTCAGCAGGCGGCGGCCACCACCACGATGACGGCGATGACTACGCCGCAACCGCTGAGCACCGCGGGGACGCCGGCGAAGCCGACCACCACGGTGACGACGCCGACCACCACCGTGGCGACGCACCTTGCGACACGGACAAGACGGATGAGTCGAAGCCTGCCGCACCTGCTGCTAAGACCACCACCTACCCGACGCAGTCCAAGACTGGCTCGATCTCGGTTCCGAACTCCTCGGACTCGGGCATCGTCCTGATCACGCTGGCCGCTGCAACGGCCTTGGGCGGAGTTGCCGTACGCCGTGCGACCGCACGCTAGGTTTCTCCAAGCTCTCGCAGTATCCGCAATCGCCGCAGCCCTCACCACGGGCTGCGGCGATTCGGGCACTAGCGGGACAGTTCCAGTCGGCGACGCCTCTGCCGCCGCTCGACCCTCCAACACCTCAGCGGTGCCGGTTACCCACGAACCGATCGATCCTGGTCAGCTGTACATTCCCGCGATCGACGTGAACTCACCGATGATGTCGCTGCCGACCGAAGTCTCGCCAGATCCCTTCTTGGGCGGAAAAGAGGTCCAGAGCTTCGGCGTCCCGCCAGACATGACGCACACCGCGTGGTGGTCAGACGGGCCGAAGATCGGGAGCGACGCCATGGCTGTCGTTCTGGGTCACGCGCAGTTCGGCGGGGGCTTCGGGGTCTTCAACAACATCAAAGATCTCAAGGCCGGCGACGAGATCACCGTCGAGAGCCCCGACGCCTCGCAACGCGTGAGATTCAAGGTCATCTCGGTGAAAACGGGCATCTCCAAGCGAGACCCGGATGCGCTGGTGAACACGCTGAACGCACAACCAAGCAACGCTCGCTTGGCCCTCATCACGTGTGGAGGTCAGGCCGACCTGTCCGTGATGGAGACCGACGAAAACGTCGTTGTCTTCGCCGCCCTCGCGTGACCGACGGTTACTGGCGATCTACGGCACGCACCAGATCCAGTGCGCGTCGTGCCAGTGCCGGCCATCCCAGTAACCCGGGAGCCAGTACCACGCACCGACGTGGAAGTAGTTCTCATTGTCTCGGCAGGCGTCGCTGTAGACCGGGTCGTGGTCGTGGCGGTTCGCCGAGGCGGTTCCCTGACCGCCTGCGATGCTCACGACAAGTAGCCCAGCCACTCCAAGCGCGGCAAGCCCACGGCTAATCGTTGACCTCATTGGCGCCCCCAGCCGGTCCGAAACCCGACTACCACCATCGTAAATCCGCAGCTAACGGCGCGAAAGTGGTAGTTCCGGTTCCGTCCCTTGCTGTGAGAAACCTGGGAGAACGCGGCTAACGCGCGTCCGGCATCGGCCGGTACAGGTGGTGCCTCGTCGGGACGTCGAGGACCGCCAAGATCGCCGCCACGTGGTTGCTGGCGGTCTTGCGGGAGATCGTCAGACGCTGCGCGATTTCGGCATCCGACAACCCGTCCTGGAGTAGCGACAGCACTTCGATCTGACGCTTGGTCATGACGCTGGAATCGTCGGGACTCAAGATGTCGGAGATGTTCTGCAGCGCAGCCCACAACCGGCGCGAGTACGCCCGGGCGACGACCGAATCGGCCATCGTGAACCACTTCCCGAAGCCGGTTCCGAACGTCATCGTCAAGTTCACCCGCGTGTTGGTGCCAACCGCATGCAGTGTCGTCTCCGTCGAGAATTCGAACGGGGAATCGACGCTTCGGAACTCATTCCGGCGGGGCCGATCGATGACTGTGAACTCCCCGACCCAGTCGACGCGGCGTCCGAGAAACCTGCTGTATCCGGCGAACTGTGTGCCAACCCCTAAGGGCCCCTCGGTAATTCGGCGACATTCCTCAGCTGACGGGGTCCAGACCGGGATGTTGACGAGGTCCGTCATGAAGTCCCAGACATCCGCGGGCGCACGAAAAACCAGTGCAGATGCCCGCGCAATGACCATGGTGTAACTCCGATAGGGGACATCGATCGATATAGGGAATGATCCCTATCTTTTCATTGAATTGTCCCCTAGCGGGGCCACGTGGTGATTTGGGAGGCCTGGACATCCCTACTATTTCCCTAGTTCG
This sequence comes from Smaragdicoccus niigatensis DSM 44881 = NBRC 103563, assembly GCF_000380645.1. Classification (GTDB taxonomy): domain Bacteria; phylum Actinomycetota; class Actinomycetes; order Mycobacteriales; family Mycobacteriaceae; genus Smaragdicoccus; species Smaragdicoccus niigatensis. The sequence goes on along the minus strand of NZ_AQXZ01000017.1, from coordinate 429,406 downwards.
GCTCGTTAGTGGGCGCATCAACGACGTGGAGGACGAGCGCATGACACTCTCTCCTGTGCGAACCAGCACCCGCCAATTCCGCAGCCCCGAGCTCTCCGCACGGGAAGAGCAAGTGCTGCGTGCGTGGCTCATGTGCGACACCAAACAGGAAGTCGCCGACAGCCTCTTCGTTTCGGTCGGCACCGTCAATACGCACCTCGGACGAATTCGCTCAAAGTACGAACGCGCCGGCCGCTCCGCCAACACAAAGGCGTCGCTTCTCGCACGCGCGCTGCAAGACGGAATCATCCGCCTCGACGAGGTCTAACGCTCCCACTGCTTGAACCAGGGCTCCACTGCGGTCGCGATGGCCTTCGCTTGATCGCAGTGCGCCTGCTGGTCGTTGTAAACGAGAACGAGCATCAGTCCGAACTTGAAGTCGGTGATGACACCGCACACCTGATTGCCGAGCGCAGGACGAAGGAATGCCTTTCGGCCGGCAATTTCGGTTGGCTGGAACAGGAAGCCGTTGAAACCGTCCACCAAGGACTGTGTGTCCTGCGCACGGAAGTCGATCGCCACGCGCAGATCCGGATTGTCGATGACGTAGTAGCGACACTGGGTCGCCTTGACCGTCTTCCCTGGGCCCGCGATGCTGTCTCGCGGCACGGGGCGCTTCCAGAAATTCTTCAGCCCCGCTTTCTGCAAGACGTTATGCGAGATGTTGCAGGGGTCCGGCAGATGAATCCTGGGCTTGATCTGTGACGCCGTCGACGGGACAAACGACTCATCGGCCGGATCGTTCGCCCCTGGTTCGTAAGTCGGCGACGGGTGCGTGCATGCGGAGATCGCAGTCGCAACCAATAGGGCCGCCAAGGCTCTTCCCGGCAAGGACATGCAGAGATTCAAGCACGCAATCTCGTCGGCATCCGGCAACCTGAAATATCGCCTTTGTTCGGTGATCAACCGCAAACGTGATCTTGGTAGGGCGCGCCGAACGGCTGCGTTATCTCCTCGGCACCAAGACCCAACTCAAGTCGCGACACGATAACGATCAGTCAAGCCGCGGCGGCATTCGATTTCGATCAGGGCAATCCGGGCGCCCTCTTTCATCCGGTTGAACACGATGAGCTATCAATCGGCCTGCGTGTCCCAGGGGGAGTCATGAGGAAACTAGGAGTTTCCGCGGGTGCGGCGGTCGCTATCGCGATCGCCTCGTCCGGAGTCGGCCACGCCGCGGCGATGACTCCGGACATGCAGACGGTGTACTCGTCCGCAGTGGATTTGGTCAGCAAGTACTGGGCTGCGCACTACTCCGACTTCTTCGCAGGCACCTATACGCCTCCCAAAGTCATCGGACCCGACCAGACGTCCGGCAGTACCGCGTGCGGACGCGTCGACACCAACGACTCGATTTACTGCCACGACGACCACACGATCATCTACGGCACAAACTATTTGGGGCGCGCGGACCAACTCGGTGATCTGTTCATCTACGAGGTGGTGGCACACGAGTGGGGCCATGCGATTCAACAGAATTTGAAGTCGGGCTTCGTGGAACTCGTCGCTGACTGTCTCTCCGGCGCGGTGCTCGGCGTGAGCGCCAAGGCGGGCAATAAAGCCCTTGAAGGTAGCGATGGGGCCGCCGCCGAAAAGATCTTCAATGACTTCCTTGGCGAATCGCGACCAGCGACGCGGCCCGAGGACCACGGGACCGCGGAACAGCGGCTCGGCTCATACCTGAAGGGCTGGAACCTTGGGGTGACTGGCTGCCTCGACAGCAAGTACTTGAAGCCCCAAGCACCCACGCCAACGACCTCGACTCCAGTCCCGCCGGCCCCCGCGGTGGAGCCCAGCCCAGCGCCAACAGGTGGCACGACACCGCCGCCGGCCGCGCCGGCGCCTACCGCGGCTCCCGCTCCGCAGGGCGCGGCGACTCCCCCATCGGATACCGGCACCGAGATTTCGGATCTGCTGAACAGCCTCGGGAGCCTCTCCTGAGGCCCGACACGACATTTGTGGGGCGGGTGGGGCTCGAACCCACGACCAGCGGATTATGAGTCCGCGGCTCTAACCGACTGAGCTACCGCCCCTTGGCCTGACGATCTTATCGGGGCTCGCCGGCCACCTGAACGTCGAACTTCACATCGTCGCCGCTGACTTCCCGGACCGTGACAACCGCGTCGTAGACATCCGAGCCGTCATGGATGTAGCACGTTGTCGTGGCGCCGACGACCGCCGGAAGATCGTTCGGGCAGTTCACCATGTCAGCAGGACGTCCGGTCTTGGCCAGGATCTGCTCGGCCACCTGCTTGGCGACGTCCTCACGACCGACGTAGACCTCAGGCTGCGTCGTCGGCGCGTTGAGCGGCGCACCGGTGTCGAGTTTGAAGTCGACGTTCTTGCCGTCGACCTTGACGACCGTCACGGTCACCAAGTGGTCGACACCATCGTCGGTGACCACGCACGTCTGCTTCTGTTTGACCTCGCCGCGCAGCGCGGACGGGCACTTCACCTTCTGCGGGTTGTGCCCCCACTCCTTCGCCAGACGCTCGAACACCTGGTTCTCGAGGGTGTCCTTGTCGACGATCGGGATCTGCGCCGTACAACCCGCAATACCGGCCATTGCGATCGCGGCGACCAACAACCGACCGAGCTTCATGCGCTTCCTCTCGACTGCGCGAGCGATTCGCCCGCAACTGAGCCCTGCAAGGATATCGGTGCGCAGCGATCAACGTGAACCGGAGATCAGCAGGCCGGCACGCTCACCTTGACCGGACCGTTCTCGATGAGCGGTTGAACGTCCAGAGTCGGTGTTCCCTTTGCGGCCGGCTCCGACAGATTGAACACGAGGTCGACCGGCTCTCCGGGAAAGAGCGCGAGGACGAGGAAGAACACAGGGTGGCCACGCTCGACGCCCTCACCAATCGCCTCGGTCACCGGGTCTCCATCCCGGGTAATCGACGTCAGTTCGGCACCGTCGGTCGCATACAGGTAGACCGTGACGACGTTCGTCCCCTTCGGACCGTTGAATCCGATGATCTTGTCGACGTAGTCCGGAAGGTTGCCCGGCGCGGTATTGGTGAGTGTGACACTGACTTGGCTGTCCCGCCGACCGTCTTTGCAGTCGCCGGCCGTGTACGCCAGGTCGCGGCGCAGGTAATAGTCGAGCTTGCTTGGACCAGAGTTGATCACGGTGACGTTGGCATAGGGGGCACCAGTCTCTGGTATCTGGTGGCCGAGCGACGTCTGCTCGAGGACCTTCTGCTCGTCGTCGTGTGCGCTCCAGATCATCAGGCGGTGTTCGTTGGCAGCCTTGCCTGCCGCTTCGATGAGGGTGGGCAGACGGCCCCCGCCCGCGGCGAGTTTGTTGAAGACGGAGGAGGCGATGACCGTGAGGAACTTCTTGCGGGCCAGCTGATCCGTCGGGAAGCGGTCGTACACCTCTGACTCGGTCAGATGGACGACGTTCTGACTGGTCACCTTCTCACCGTTGGGCAACGTGACTTCACCAATCGCGGCCAGCACGTAGCTCAGCGCGACCGGGTCGACAGCGATCACCCCGTCAACATTTGTCTTCCAATTCTTTTGCGCCATGTCTCGCCAGATTTTGGCCGCATAAGGGAAATGCGGACTGATATTGGAATTCGACCAGAGGGAAGTCGCCTCCATTTCGCCGTAAAGCTGGTCAAATTCCGGACCTAATTCGATACCTTGAGAAACACTTCCCAGATCGTAATTCTGCGCGAGGCGGTCGATCGAAATATTTCCGGCCGTCGCCTTCAGCAGCGCGGTACCACCGAGGAGACCTCCGGTCCCCCGCAATTCAGCATTCGTCTGAAATGCCACGAGGTACACGCGATCTCCGTGTGCCCCCAGCATCGACGGCGCCAGCTGGGTGGCCATACCTGCGTTGACCAGCACTTCGTCCAGCTCTGCTACTTGTTTGCGAAGTTGGTCGCGGACGTCATTCACAGTAGATACAAAACGCGCATCGGGGATTTTGGCGGCGGCGACGCGAACATTCGCCATTGCCGCGACCGCTTCTGCAATTGGCTGGTGCGCGCGCGAAAGCTGATCAACGTTTAAACCACCTCCCACCAGCCGTAATTGATCGAGGTTGAGCACGCGACCAGCAGCGACAAGATGTGGCATAACGCCATCAGTAAGGCTTGAGACGGTATCTGAAATGCCTTCGAGGGCATCGAGCGGATCGCCAAAGAACGGAACCGCGGCAACTATTCGGCAAGGGGTCGACCGCAGTGCGTCGCGTGCGTTCGTGGCCGCTTCGCCGGCTGCGCGAGCCTGCGCCTCGGCTGCGGATTCGTCACCGTTCACGATCGCCGAGCGCGCCGCGACCACGTGCGCACGCACTGCCTCCAGGGAGGATTTGGCAGTGTAAAGGTTCCAGGCAAGCCACGCAGCGAAAACGCATAAGGCACTCAAAACCATGATCAATATGCGTTTACGTGGACTGCCTGATTCACGCTCCACAGCGTGGGCAGGTCGCTTTTCCAACTCGACACCAAGCATGAAACAAACTTATCGGTATGCCCTAGTCAAGAATAGTCGGGTTTGATAGATTATCTAAGCAGACCGCGGCAGAGCCGGGATTCCAAGAGGTGCATTGATGAAGACAATGACGAACGCCCTTCGAATTGGCCTGGCCGCCGCCACGATCGCGGTGGGTAGCGCCGTCGTGACCGCACCGCCTGCGTCAGCCGATTTCAACCGGATCTGCAACACCCTGCCTGCCATGGACTTCCACATGGGCCCTAAGAAGGGCTATCCCCCGCGCTACCGCTTCCACATGCATCTGCGGGCCCGAACGTTCTGTCACGTCACCCTGCCGTTCACCTCGACGGGCTCCGGCAGCGTGAACGTGAACCCGCCCTTCAACCACCCGCCGTTCAACTTCAACCTGGGCCGCATCACCTTCAGCGGATTCGCGAACGTCAGCTAGGTTTCGACAACTGTGGCCGGGCTCTTGAGGAGTCCGGCCACAGTCGTCTTCGCACCTATCGCGGCTTGGCGGAAATCCCGATCTCGAACTCCACGTCAACACCCTCGACCTTCGTCGCCCTCACCGAAACGTCGAAGACATCACGGCCCTCGTGCAGGTAGCAGGTGACACTCGCGTCGAGCTTGACCGGCAGGTCTTCCGGGCAGACGACACGGTCCGGCGCCTTGCCATCCTGAGACTGCGCAAATTCGGTGACCGCATCGACCAGTTCCGCCTTTCCGATCATGGGTCCGTCGATCGGCTTTCCAGGCTCCTGGACGGGCTCACCGCTCATGCTGACGTCGAAGGAAACCTTGTCGCCCTTCACCTCGGACGCGGTCACGACAACGTGGTAGTCGACGCCGTCGTTCTTCATCGTGCAGGTCTGCTTCGTGCCCTTCACCGCTGTGAGTCCGCCGGGACAGGTCACCGACTGTGGCTTGTAGCCGAGAGCAGCTGTCAGCTTGTCAAAGAGCTGGTGCTCCAAGGATTCGCGCGAAACTTCCGGTGTCGGCGACGAACAGGCGCCGACGGCCACCACCGACAGACCGATGGCGAGCGCTCCCCTGAATCTCATTGCCGCCCTTTCACAACACGCAAATGCGTCCCGTCAGGATATTCGGTCAAAGCTCAGCACGCGGGGACGTCCACTCGCTTCGTGCCGTTGTCCACGAGGGGTTGCACGGCCAACGTCGGTGCGCCCTTACTCGACGGCTCGGACAGCTCGAACCTCACGTCAATGGGCTCGTTCGGAAACAGAACAACCGTCAAGAAATAGACCGGGTGCCCACGTTCGGCACCTCGACCGATCGTGTCGAGAACCGAGACACCGTTGATCGACACCGCCTTCAGTTCAGAGTCGGTCGTAGCGTGCAGATAGATCGTTTCCACATTCGTCCCGGGCGGACCTTCGACTCCCTCGATTTGATCGACGTAGTCCGGCAGATTGTCTGGCGCGGTGTTGGTCAACTTGACGGCGACGCTGCTTTTCCGACGATTGTCTGTACAACTCTCGGCGGTGTAACTCAGCTCACGCCGCAAGTAATAGTCGAGTTTGCTTGGCGCAGAATTGATGATGGTCACGTTCGCATAGGGTGAAGCGGTCTCCGGCACCGCGTGAGCGAGTGGAGTTTGTTCGAGAACCTTCTGCTCTTCAGGATGTGAACTCCACACCATCACACGGTTTTCGCTGACGCCCTTACCGACGCCTTCCAGGATTGCCGGCAAGCTTCCATTTCCCGCAGCCAACTTCTCGAGCACAGCCGCCGCGATCGTCGTCAGGAACTCCTTCCGCGCCGTCTGATCAGTCGGAAACCGCTCGTATACATCAGATTCCGTGAGCTTGACCACGTTGTCGCTGGTGACTTCCTCGCCGCTCGCGAGCGTGATGGGCCCGGTCGCCTTCAGCAGGTAGCTCAGTGCGACGGGGTCCACCGCGATGGCGCCGTCGATATCCGTTGCCCATTCTTTGCGCGCAATGTCTTGCCAAATCTGACCGGCGTACGGGAAATGCGGACTGACATTCGAGTTGTACCACATCTTGGTCGATTCCAAATCGCCGTAAAGGCCATTGAAATCGGGGCCCAGATCAATTCCCCAGTCGAGCGCCTTCAATTCTCGATTACTGCCGAGACGGTCGATGGAAACCCGCCCATTATTGGCTCGCAACAATGCCGTACCACCGATAAAGCCGCCAGTGCCGCGCAATTCAGCGTTGGTCTGGAAGGCCACGAAGTAGACGCGTTCGCCGCTTCCGCCGAGCATCGATGGCACCAACTGAGCAGCGCGCTCGGAGTTCGAGAGGAGGGAGTCAAGCTCGGCAACCTGTTCGCGAAGCTTCGCGCGAGCATCTTCGACGGGCGGAGCGAACCGCGCGCTAGGGATCTCCGCCGCCAGGGCCCGCACGTTGTCCATCGCGTGAACTGCCGCATTGAGCGGTTCTCTTGCACGTGACAGCCGCTCTACGTCAAGGCCACCCCCCGGTAGGCGCAGGTGATCGAGGTCGATCGCCTCGCCGGCGTCGATGAGGTGGGGCAAAACGTCGTTCGTCACTGCTGACACCGTGTCCGAAATGCCGGTGGCGGCGACGACCGGTGAGCCCACGAACGGGATACCAGCAACTATTCGGCACGGCAAAGAGCCGAGTGAAGACTGTGCATCAGCCGCTGCCGAGCGCGCCTGCTCGGCATCCGACTTCGCGGTTTTCGAGTCGCCATGCGAGATCGCTTCCCGCGCGGACAGGACGTGGCTGCGAACCGATTCGAGCGACGACTTCGCGTCAAGCAGGTTCCATACGAACCAGCCCACGAATACGGTGAACCCAGCAAGAATTACGAGCAAAACACGCTTACGCGGACTCACAACCACTATTGCCCTGTCAGTCGATTGAATGAATTACCACTTTCAAACAGCAGATAAGCGGGATATGGCGCCTCTCCGGTGCGCAAGTTTAGCCACGGTTTGATACTTTATTGCTGCCGAGGACACCGGTCCGGCAGCGAATTAGTGAGAGGTTGGCCATGGGGAAGACGACGACCGCCCGACGAATGGTGCTTGGAGTTGTCGCCACCGCGATCGGCGTTTCACTGCTCTCGTCCGCGCCGGCATCCGCGAAGGCCACGAAGGTCTGCACCACGATTCCGGCCCACGACATCATCATCGGCAAGAAGACCTATCCAGCTCGTCCCGGCAGCGTCATCCACGTTCCGGAGAAGACGGTCTGCCGCGTCGTGTTCACGCGACACTAATCGACTCAGTTACTGTGTCCGGGTCCCATGGGACCCGGACACAGTCGTTTCTCGAGGTGGTCCTGAACGTCTGACGGAAGGCCGCCGCCATGCATATCGAACAGACGACCGACCGTTCCTACCTCGTCACTACCGAGGGCGTGAACTGGACGATCCTGGCCGACGACACTGGCGTGACGCTCGTCGATGCCGGCTATCCGGGCGATTACGCCGAGGTTGTCGACTCGCTGCAGCAGATCGGGCACAGTCTCGACTCCGTCCGCGCGGTTCTGGTCACCCACGCGCACGTCGATCACATCGGTTCACTCCCCCAGCTGCTGTCGAAGGTTTCAGTACCCGTCTACACCTCGACTGAGGAAGCCCGCCACGCGCGGCGCGAGTACCTTCAGCAGGCAACGCCTCTCGACGTCGCAAAGAACGCGCTCCTGCCCGGGATACTCCGGTGGTCGATGCACATCATGGCGAAGGGCGCGATGAAGAAGGTCGCCGTGCCGACGGCGACCGGAGTTCCGCTCGACGTTCCCCTCGATGTTCCGGGCAATCCGGTGCCGTTCCTGGTGCCTGGCCATACGGACGGACACACGTGTTATCTCGTCGGCGATGTGGTCATCACCGGCGACGCACTGTGTACCGGCCACATGCTCAGCCGGACCACCGGCCCCCAGATACTGCCCGCATTCTTCGACCACGATCGCGTGGAACATCTTTCGACGTTGTCGACGCTGGCATCGGTCGCCGCGACGGTGATGCACCCGGGCCATGGACCCGTTCATCGTGGGTCCATGGCCGAGGCGGTGGAGAAGGCGCTCGCCGGCCGCCACTAGCGTCCTACCCCGTACGGCAATCGCTATGAGTGCCAACCATGACGCACTTGGACGATCCCTTTCACGAGCGCCATGGTCGACGCCTTCCGCGCGAAGGTGAGCAATTCCATGCCAGGGATCGCCCGCCGGCGCTGGGGCATCCCCGCAGTAGCCGATCCCGTACTCAACGTTGCATTCCAGATGACCCGGCCGCCCCTCGCTTTGCTCAGCGTCCCGGCAATCGGCGATCGGGTAAACCGGTGGCCCCTCGGCCCCGATGGCTTTGCGCTGGTGGAGAACGCGCGCATGCTGCAGAAGCAGCAGAAACAGGCAGTGCCCACTCCCGAGCTCGCCGCCTGATCCGAACGAACCTGACGACGACCCACTACGATGGACCCTCGATGACCACGCAACAGATCGCCGGAGGCTGCGAATGACGGCTTCGATCAATCCAATTGACGTTCCGGCGTTCGACGCGGTCTCCATCAAGATCCTGGAAGCGGCGCTCGCGGAGTTCACCGAATTCGGGCTACGACGCGTCAGTGTCGACGATATCGCCGGTCGCGCAGGCGTCCACCGCACGACGATCTACCGGTACTTCAAGACCAAGCAGGAGATCATCCAGGCGGCTGCGGCAAAGTGGATCCAAGACCTCTTTGTCGCCGTAGCGATCGAAGTTGGTGCGCAGCCCACGATCGAAGATCAGCTTGTTGAAGGCTGGGCGACGTGCTTCGGACGCATTCTGGATTCTCCTCTTGTTCAGCGAATCCTCTCTACCGACACCGACGCCGGGGTGCGCGCGGTGACGGTCGACGGCGGTCCGGCACTAACAATGGTGAGCGGAATGTTCGCCGTCTGGCTCAAGCAAGCCTGCAACACCGACATAGGTGGCGACTTTGATCCCGAAGGGCTCGCGGAGATCGTCGCGCGTCTTGGCCTGTCCATGGTCTTGACACCGCAAAGCCACTTCCACCTCGACAGCGCCGACGGGCGGCGGGAGTTCGCTCGTCGCTATCTCGTTCCCTTCCTGCCCGCATCCAGGCAGTCCTAACCCTTGTCCCCAAACGGGCCCGCGCAATCGCGCGGGCCCGTTTCGTCTTTACAGACAGTCGCTGAACCCCTTACAGAACGAGCATTCTGTTTGGATGCTACATTCCATCACAAAGTGTTGTGTTGTAGACTGTGAACATGAGTCAAAAGTTCAAGGCGATGGTTGCCCGCGAAGCCGACGGCAAGATTGTTGTGGCCGCGGAAACCGTCAACGAGAAGTTCCTGCCCGCCGGTGACGTCACGATCAAGGTCGAGTACTCGAGCGTCAACTTCAAAGACGCACTGGCCGTGACGCCGCGCGGTGGCGCCGTTCGGGACTACCCCTTGGTTCCCGGGATCGACTTGGCCGGCGAAGTCGTCGCATCGAAGAGCCCGGACTTCAAAGTTGGCGACCGCGTCCTTGCACACGGCTACGGAATCGGAATCTCGCAGCACGGCGCCTACGCCGAGTTCGCTCGGGTTCCGGCCGGATGGGTCGTGCCCCTTGGCGAACTCTCGGCTCGAGATGCCGTCACCATCGGTACGGCCGGATTCACCGCCGCCCTGAGTGTTGAAGCGCTCACCAAGCACGGCCTCACGCCAGCTGACGGACCGATTCTGGTCACCGGCGCAACCGGCGGAGTCGGCAGCGTCGCTGTCGATCTGCTGTCGGCCGCGGGCTTCGACGTCGTCGCTTCCACCGGCAAGCCGGAGGCGGCTGACCTGCTGAAATCGCTCGGTGCGTCATCGATTATCGGCCGGCTTCCCGAGGATCCGAGTGCACCGATCCGCCCCCTCGGTCGCGAGACCTGGGCAGGTGCCGTCGATTGCGTTGGAGGCAAGACCCTCGCTCACGTGCTCAGCACGGTGAAGTATGGCGGCGCGGTTGCCGCGAGCGGTCTGACCGGCGGTCCCGACCTTCCGACGACCGTTCTTCCGTTCATCCTGCGTGGCGTCTCGCTGCTCGGCATGGACTCCGTCCAGGTCGACATCGAGCGGCGTCGTGCACTCTGGCAGCGACTCGGCACCGACCTTCGGCCGCGCCACCTTGCTTCGCTCGCTCACGAAATCCCCGTCCGCGACGTCGTATCCGTGATCAACCAGGTACGTGCGGGCCGGAACACGGGGCGGACCGTCGTTCGCGTCGCCGGCGGATTCTGAGAGGTATCTATGACCGCCACGAACGGGCACGACCACGCCCCATTTCAGAACAAGTTCGACGAGCATGTCGGCGATGGATTGCCAATCCTGGCTGAGCCCGACGCCAGCGTGGCGCTCGATGCTCCGCGCCTTGGCGCTGACTCGCTGATCTGGAAGTACTTCGGCGACTGGCGAGTTTCGCTGTTCGGCTTCCAACGCATTGCTGGAACCGAGACCGTGATCGCGCAAATCGGTACCGCACTCTACGAGCATTCGGCGGTGTGGAACGACGCTTTGGGGCGAGGCCAGCGGACCATCCGCAACCTCATGCAGGTGATCTATGGCGACGACCAACAAGCCTGGGGTCACAAGGTTCGCGACTATCACAAGAACATCAAAGGATCGATGGACGACGGGACGCGCTACCACGCCCTGAGCCCGGAGCTCTGGTACTGGATCCATGCCACGTTCGTCGACGCCGTCATCTACAACACCGACATGTTCGTGCGACGGCTCTCGTACGCGGAGAAGGTGCAGATCTTCGAAGAGGGTAAGGCCTGGTATCGGCTGTACGGAGTCAGCGATCGTTCACAACCGCAGACCTACGACGAATTCCTCGAATACTGGGAGGACATGGTCAGCCGCGCCGTGCCCACACACACGCTGATGTATGGCACTGGCTATCTCCGTAAGGGCGTTCCCCGCCCGAAGGGCGTACCCGGTCCCGTGTGGAAACTTCTCTCCGCGCCGCTGAACGTTTACGGACGGACGATGATCGTCGGCACGCTCCCACCTCAGGTTCGCGCGACCTGTGGGCTCGAGTGGAATGACCGGCAGGAGAAGAGATTTCAGCGCGGCGCGGCGCTGATCCGCAGACTCAATCCGGTCTTCAACCGACTGCCCGTCAACGTTCTCTACCAACCCCGGGCCGCGGACGCCTGGGCACGCGAGGGGATTGATCCCCGCAAGATCCACAACAAGTCCATCGGCGCCTGACGTCGTGCACCACTCCGTTCGCCTTCCCGTCCTGGAAGTCGACACCGAAAGAGGAGTCATCAATGAAGATGCCGCAACACTCCACTCATCCGTTCCCGCCGCCTCCGGGTAGCGACCTCAAAGCCATTCCGGGGCATGCGGGTCAATTGCCGTACGTCGGTGACACGATCGCCCTCATGCAGGATGTGAACCGCTACCTGAAGGAGGGATACGAGGCGGATGGCCCGATCGCGTGGCGTCGCCTCTTCGGCTTCAACATCGTTGCACTCACCGGGCCCGACACCTGGGGCGTTGTGCACCAGAACCGGGACAAAGCGTTCTCGCATGCCGAGGGCTGGAGTCGGATGATGGGCGCGTTTTACCACGACGCGATCATGCTCAAGGACTTCGACGACCACATGTTCCACAAGCGAATCCTTCAATCGGCGTTCGGGCGCGCCAAACTCCTCGGCTACCTGGACGGCATGAACCAGACGATCGATGCCACCCTCGATACGTGGCCTGCCGGAAAGGACTTCCGCGTCAGCCCGGCCATCAAGCAGATGGCGCTCAACATCGCGACCAAGACGTTCATGGGCGTGGAGCCGGGCGAGCGCGCGGACAAGATGAATCGTGCCTTCGAGGACATCCTCGAAGCGCTCGGTGCGATCGTCCGATTCAGGACGCCGGGCTCGCGCATCAAGATTCCCGTGTTGGACAAGCACCTGCCCGGCACGACCTGGGCGCGCGGCCTGAAAGGACGCGCATTCCTCGAGCGCGAGATAGGCCGGCTGATCCCGGAAAAACGGGCCGGCGACGGTAGCGACCTGCTCAGCGTGCTGTGCCACGCGACGTCCGAGGACGGCGACACGTTCACCGACCAGCAGATCATCGATCACATGATCTTCATCATGTTCGCCGCGCACGACACCTCGACCCTCGCGATGACGATGATGGTGCACCACCTGGGCAAGCATCCCGAATGGCAGGACCGGTGCCGCGCGGAAGCGCTTGCACTGGGAGACCATCCGACCTTCGAAGAACTCGAGGGCATGGAGTCACTTGATCTGGTGCTGAAGGAAACGCTGCGGTTGAACGCGCCGGTTCGCCAGATGTTCCGGGCGACCGTCAAAGACACCGAAGTGCTTGGCTACCACCTGCCCAAGGGCACACTCTGCATCGTCGCACCGCATATCAACCATCACTTGCCCGAGTACTGGACGGACCCCGAGAAGTTCGACCCCGAACGTTTCTCGGAAGCGCGTCGTGAAGACAAGGCTTACAAGGACATCTACGTCCCGTTTGGCAGCCACGCCCACAAGTGCATCGGCATGTACTTCGCCGGCATGGAGATCAAGTCGACCCTGCACCAGATGCTGCGCAAGTTCGAGTGGTCGGTCCCGGCCGACTACGAAATTCCCTGGTCCGCAACAGTCCTGCCGAAGGTCAAGGACGGGCTGCCGATTCGATTGGAGAGAAGGCCGTCATGAGAGTCGACGTCGACAAGGCTCGATGCGAGATCAACGGCATCTGTATCGGCATAGCGCCCGATGTGTTCGATCTCGACGACAACGACGAGCTCGCGATATCGAACCCCGTTCCGGACGCGCTCAGCGGCGCTGTCCAACAAGCAGTCGCACAATGCCCTCGGGCTGCGCTGCTCATCGTGGAAGACCAGGTGTAGCCATGGCTGTTCCGTCACGCGCCGACCTCGAGCGACTGCGTACTCTCGTTGCGATCGACGACGTCGATTCGCGCCCGAGTAAGCCGATCACCGAGGTGTTCACCGGCACTGAGATCGCCACGATCCCCGTCGGCACCGCCGACGACGTTCTCGCCGCAATCGCCAACGCGCGTACAGCTCAACGCGAGTGGGCCGCCCGTTCGCCGAAGAAACGTGCAGAGGTGCTGGAACGTTTCCGCGGCCTCGTGTTCAAGCATCGCGAGTTCCTGATGGACGTGGCGCAGGCGGAAACGGGCAAGTCGCGTTCCGCTGCCCAGGAGGAAGTCGTCGATCTGGCGCTCAACGCGCGCTACTACGCCAAGGAGGGACCGAAACTTCTTGCCCCGCAACGCGTGCAGAGCGCGATGCCGGGAGTGATGAAGACGGTCGTGCACCACCACCCCAAGGGTGTCGTCGGCGTGATCGCGCCCTGGAACTATCCGATGTCGCTGTCCATCTCCGATGCCATTCCCGCCCTCATGGCGGGCAACGGCGTGGTGATCAAGCCCGACAGCCAGACTCCGTACTGCACGCTCGCAAATGTGGAGCTGCTGTACGAGGCGGGCGTCCCTCGTGACCTCCTCGCCGTCGTGCCCGGACCGGGCTCGGTCGTCGGCACGGCGCTCGTGGAGAACTGCGAGTACCTGATGTTCACCGGATCGTCTGCCACGGGCCGACTGCTCGCGGAGCAGGCCGCGCGTCGACTGATCGGAATCTCCGCCGAGCTCGGCGGTAAGAATCCGATGATCGTCACCAAAGGTGCAAACCTCGACGTCGTCGCTCAGGCCGCGACTCGGGCGTGCTTCTCGAATGCGGGCCAGCTGTGCATCTCGATCGAGCGGATCTACGTCGAGGAACCTGCCTTCGGCGAGTTCGTCGAGAAGTTCGGGCAGAAGGTGCGCGACATGAAGCTCGGCACTGCCTACGACTTCACCGTCGACATGGGATCGCTCATTTCCGACGACCAACTCGCCACGGTGTCGGGTCACGTCGAGGATGCCAAGGCGAAGGGCGCAAAGGTGATCGCGGGCGGCAAGCATCGTCCCGACATCGGACCGCTGTTCTTTGAACCCACCGTGCTCACCGGTGTCACCGATGACATGGAATGCGCGCGGAACGAGACGTTCGGACCACTGGTGTCGATCTACCCGGTCGCCGACGTCGAGGAAGCGATCACGCGGGCCAACGATTCGATCTACGGGCTCAATGCCAGTGTGTGGGCACGCTCCAAGTCCGAGGGCGAGGCCATCGGTATGCGACTGCGCACCGGCACGGTCAACGTCGATGAGGGCTACGGTGCCGCGTTCGCCAGTACCGCAGCCCCGATGGGCGGCATGGGTGCATCCGGCCTCGGCCGTCGCCACGGCCCTGAGGGCCTCCTGAAATACACCGAGGCACAGACGATCACGACGACCAGCTTCATCAACGGCGACCCGCCGTTCGGACTCCCGAACGCGATTTGGCAGGAGGCTTTCCTCCCGCTCTTCCAGGTAGTACAGCGCCTTCCCGGCCGCTGAGCCGAACTTCTATCGCCACAAGGGAGTGTGCGGAATGACTGTTGTAGCAATTACCGGCGGCGGCCGGGGAATCGGGCGTGCGATCGCCGAGCGGTTGGCTGCCGACGGCATGCGGGTCGCCATCGGCGACGTCGACGTAGCGTCGGCACGCACCGCCGCCACCGAGATCGAGGGGGCCGTCGGGCACCATGTCGATGTATCGGACGCGGCGAGTTTCGAGCGGTTCATCGACGAGGTCGAAGCATCGCTCGGTCCGATCGACATCCTGGTGAACAACGCCGGCATCATGCCGATCGGCCCGTTCCTCGAACACGACGTGGCACTCGCACAACGAGCCGTCAACATCAACCTGCACGGTCCCCTGAACGGCATGCGTGCAGTCCTGCCGAGGATGAAGGCGCGCGGCGGCGGACACATCGTCAACGTCGCCTCCACTGCCGGGGTGCGCGGCGTGCCGGGCGGGGTGGTCTACTCGGCCACCAAATTCGCGGTCGTCGGAATGAGTGAGGCCGTTCGGCAGGAGTTCGCTGCGGACAACGTCACTGTGACGACGGTGCTCCCGTCATTCACCAACACCGAACTCATTGCGGGAACCAAGGGACTCAAGGGAGTTCCGACCGTGGAGCCCGCCGATGTGGCGAACGCCGTCGCCAATGCGATCGCACGCAAGCACGCGACGGTCTTCGTCCCCGGTTACCTCGAACCCCTCGCTGCCCTGCAGCGGCTAGTCCCTGGTTTCGTCCTCGAATTTCTGACGAAGTTGACGGGCGCTGACCGGGTATTTCTCGACGTCGACCACAAAGGTCGCACGTCCTACGACAAGCGAATTGCTGGCTGATGGCTGGAGTGAACATGAGATCTGCGGTAATCGTCGACGTGGTGCGTACCGCCACCGGCAAAGGCAAGCCCGGCGGCGCGTTGTCGAACGTGCATCCGGCAACTCTGCTCGCCGGCGTGCTGGCTGAACTCGTCGCCCGCAACGACATCGATCCGGCACTCGTTGACGACGTCATCGGCGGCTGTGTGTCGCAGAGTGGTGAACAGACCTTCAACATCAGCCGGACCGCGGCCCTGGCCGCCGGCTTCCCCGAGTCCGTCCCGGCCACGACCGTTGACCGGCAATGTGGTTCGAGCCAGCAAGCCGCACACTTCGCGGCGCAGGGTGTGCTGTCCGGTGTGTACGACGTTGCCATCGCGTGCGGTGTTGAATCGATGAGCCGCGTGCCGATGTTCTCGAGCGCGCAGGGCAAGGACGCCAACCAGGGCCCGGTCGCGCACCGCTTCCCCGACGGCTTGGTGTCGCAGGGCATAGCGGCCGAGATCCTCGCGGGACGCTGGAAGCTGGACCGGGACAGTCTCGATGAGTTCGCAGCGCGTTCTCACCGACTTGCCGCCGAAACGGCAGCGGCCGGCGGATTCGGCCGCGAAATCGTCGCCGTGGACACCGTCGACGCTGATGGCCGACCGATACGGCATGACCGAGACGAGACAGTCCGTGCATCAACCACTGCAGCCGGGCTGGCTGGTCTGAAGCCGGCGTTCACCGATCCGGAGATGAAGGCACGTTTCCCGGAGATCGACTGGTCGATCACCCCGGGCAATTCCTCTCCCCTGTCCGACGGCGCATCGGCGGCGTTGATCATGAGCGAGGAGAAGGCGCTTGCACTGGGGCTCACCCCGCGGGCGCGTTTCCATTCATTCTCGGTCGTCGGCGACGACCCGTTGCTCATGCTGACGGCGGTCATCCCGGCGACCCGGAAGGCGCTGGCACGCGTGAATCTGTCGATCGATGACATCGACGCTTTCGAGGTCAACGAGGCATTCGCACCGGTCCCGCTGGTGTGGCAGCACGAACTCGGTGCCGACCCGGCAAAGCTGAATCCGCGCGGCGGAGCGATCGCGCTCGGCCACCCCCTTGGCGCGTCGGGCACCCGCATTCTCGCGACGATGGTGAACCACCTCGAGCAGACCGGCGGGCGCTACGCGCTGCAGACGATGTGCGAGGCCGGCGGCCTCGCCAACGCGACCATCATCGAACGGATCTGAGCGTGGCTATCGACTTCGAGTTCGACGGCTCTGTCACCGAGACCGTCGAGCGCACGAAAGCACTTGTGCGCGAACACATCATTCCCGTGGAGAACGAATACCGCGGCTCTGCGCACGATGCGCCCGATGCACTGCGCAAGCAGTTGCAAAGCGTGGCCCAGGTAGCGGGCGTCTTCGCTCCGCACGTCAGCACCGAGTACGGCGGTCTCGGTCTCAACATGCGCGACCGTGCGCCGGTGTTCGAGGCGGCCGGCTACTCGTTGTTCGGACCGCTCGCGCTGAACTGCGCGGCGCCGGACGAAGGCAACATGCATCTGCTCGAGATCGTCGCGACCGAAGCGCAGAAGGAGAAGTTCCTTCGACCGTTGGCGACCGGCGACACCCGATCCTGTTTTGCGATGACCGAGCCTGCTCCCGGAGCCGGTTCCGACCCGACGGCGCTGGCGACCACCGCGACGAAGACCTCCAACGGCTGGGTGATCAACGGCCACAAGTGGTTCATCACCGGCGCCACCGGGGCTGCCTTCTCGATCATCATGGCGCGTACCAGCGGTGAGCCCGGTTCGCGCGGCGGTGCCACGATGTTCCTGGCGGACACGAACACCCCGGGATTCAACATCCAGCGTGACATCGAGACCCTCGATATCAGCATGTTCGGCGGGCACTCGGAGATCGTCTTCGAGAACCTCGAAGTGGGCGACGACGCCGTCCTCGGAGAGGTCGACAAGGGCTTCGAGTACGCCCAGGTGCGCCTCGGACCCGCCCGCATGACGCACTGCATGCGCTGGCTGGGTACCGCACGCCGCGCGGCGGATATCGCCGCGGACCGGGCGAACACCCGAAAAGCGTTCGGCGCCAAACTCGGCGACCTCGGCATGATCCAGCAACTGGTCGCCGATAACGAGATCGACATCGAAGCGAGCCGCGCGCTGATCCTCAAGGCCTGCTGGGACCTGGACACCGGAAATCCGTCGGCACAGATCACTTCGATCACGAAGACCTTCGTCGCCGAAGCGGTCAACCGCGTCGTCGACCGGTCGCTGCAGATCTGCGGGTCGCTCGGAGTTTCCGGGGATGCCCCGCTGGCTCGCCTCTATGCGGAGGTTCGTCCGTTCCGGATCTATGACGGCCCGTCCGAGACGCACCGCTGGGCGATTGCCCGTCGCGTACTGCGCAACATCGAGAAGGGGAAAGCGTGACCGCCACGATTGCAGGGTTGGATCTTGTTGCCCTGCAACGATTCTTCGAAACGAACGTGCCGGACCTGGCGGGGCCGCTCGAAGCGTCGCTGATGGCAGGCGGCAAGTCGAACCTCACGTACCGACTCGGCGACGGCGTGCACGACTGGGTACTGCGCCGTCCGCCGTTGGGCCCGCTGACGCCCACCGCACACGACATGTCCCGCGAGTTCCGAATCGTCAAGGCGCTCAACCAGACCGACGTGCCCGCCGCCGAGGCGGTCGTGTTGTGCGAGGACGAGTCGGTGATCGGCGTGCCGTTCGCGGTCGTCGCGTTCGTCGCCGGCCGGTCATTGCAGGACGGCAATGACACCGAAAAGCTGACCACGGCGGAGGCGCGCGACTGCTCTCTCGCCCTGGTCGACGCGCTCGCGCAGCTGCACGCAGTGCCGTACGCCGAGGTCGGTCTCGGTGAATTCGGCAGGCCCGCAGGCTATCTGGGACGTCAGGTCAAGCGTTGGCGCGGTCAATGGGATCGGGTGGCCACCCGCGAACTCGACACCCTCGATCAGCTTCGTGAAGCACTCGAAAAGGCCATGCCGGAACAGTCCGGGTCGACCATCGTCCACGGCGACTACCGCCTGGACAACACGATCATCGACCCGACGGACTTCGGGCGGATCGCCGCGATCGTCGACTGGGAGATGGCGACCCTTGGCGACCCGCTCGCCGATGTCGGCCTGCTGCAGGTCTATTGGGATCCGAGCAGCGAACCAGTGCTCGGTGTTCGGCATGCGCCGAGTGCGAATCCGGGTTTCCTCAGCGGAGACGAGATCGCCGACCGGTACGCCGCCGTCACGGGTCGCTCGCTGGACAACCTGGCGTTCTACCGGGCACTGGGCTACTTCAAGCTCGCCGTCATCGCCGAAGGCATCCACCAGCGCTTCCTCGCCGGGAAGACGATCGGTTCGGGATTCGACACCTTAGGCTCGGCGGTTCCGCTGCTGCTCGACCGCGGACTCGAGACGCTCGCATGACGAACCCGAGAACGGCACTCGTCACGGGCGGGTCCCGGGGCATTGGCGGGGCGATCGCTGAACGTCTTGCGGCTGAAGGCTATTCGCTCACCATCGCGGCTCGGCAGGAAGCCGCGCTGCTTGACGCCGCACAGCGCTTGCGCAAAGTCCATGGCGTAGAGGTCCATACGGTCGTCGCGGACATGACCGACGAGGACCAGGTTCGAGCCCTGGGCGCAGCACATGCGGAGAGGTTCGAACGCCTCGACGTCCTCGTTCTGGCCGCGGGGCTCGGTACTGCCGGACCGGTGGCGACGATGTCGAAAAAGACGCTCGAGCTGATGCTCAACGTCAATCTGCGCGCTCCGATCGCACTACTTCAGGAAACGCTGCCGCAGCTCCGGAAGTCAGCCGCGCTCGAACCAGGGCGGGGCGCGAAGGTCATTGCACTCGCATCCATGGCCGGAGTCGCCGGCGAGGCGGGCCTCGCTGCCTACGGGGCGACCAAAGCCGCACTGATCTCGCTGTGCGAGACGCTGTCCCTCGAGGAGTCGTCCGCGGGAGTCGCCGCGACCGCCATCTCCCCCGGCTACGTCGACACCGACATGACCGCCTGGAAACGCTCACAACTCGACCAGGCGGCGATGCTCACGACCGGCGACATCGCGGAAATGGCGATGGCGATCACTCGACTTTCGTCGAATGCCGTTGTCCCCAACATCGTCATCTCGCGAGCGGGCAGTGAACTCTGGCGCGCCTGACGATTGGTCAGGTGGGTCGCACCACCTGAGTATCAATTGTCTTCGCCCGGCGACTCCAAGCACCAATTGCATTCACCACTCGGCTTCATCAAGGTGTGGCACATTCCGGCCTCGCAGTGAAGGGCGGTGAATCTCGTAGTGATATCCGCGCACAGCTCAGCACCCAACGACCAGTCCGTGTCCGCTGGCGTCGAGTCGCGAGTCATCGAAGCAGCGATCGAAGAATTCACCGAGTACGGAATCCGTCGCGTCAACGTCGAGGACATCGCGCGTCGCGCGGGCGTGCACCGTGTGACGGTCTATCGCTATTTCAAGAACAAGGACGAAGTCGTCACAGCGGCCGCAATCGCGTGGCTCGGCCGATACTTCACCCGTATCGGCAGTGCAGTGAAAGACCTGCCAACGATAGAAGAACGCCTGGTGGAGGGCTTCGCGCTCGCACTACACACCATCCGCACCGAGCCTTTGGCCATCCGAGTTGTCCAGAGCGAACCCGAGACAGCGCTCCCGTACCTCACCACGAACGGCGGAGCAACGATCGCGGCCTGCCGAATGTTCTTCGCCGCGCAACTTCGCGTTGCTAGCGACCTCCCGGAAGACGTCGATCTCGACGGCGTGGCGGAGATGGTGACCCGGACCGGGATGTCGCTTCTCATGACGCCGGACAGTTACCTGGACTTGCACGATCTCGACGCTATCCGCCGCTTCGCGCGGACTTACATCGCGCCGCTGCTGTCCGCCCGCAACCGCCAATGAAACGACCGGGTCGACGGGGTGTTCAGGTAATCGAAGAGAGTTCCTTCGGCGATGCCGGCCTGAAACCCGGTTTGCCGCGGCTTACGCCGAGTCGTAGGTCGCGGCAAACGAATGCACGACCTTCTTGCCATCGCGAACGACGATGGTGTCCGCCGCATACTTCGAGATACCGCCGCTCCATTCGCAGAACGCGACGTCACCTTCGACCTTGACGTTGCTCAGGTCGACGCTCGCTCGTACGTCCGCCGGGTAGTACTGCTCGAACACGGCCGGATAGAACCCTCGGATCGCGTCCTTGCCGACGAAAACTCCGGCGCCGTTGATCAGCACACCGTCCTCGGCCCAGTCAGCCATAACGCCGTCGACATCGCCGGCACGCCAGGCCTTCAGATGACGCTCCAGAACTGCACGGGTTTCTTCGGTAGTCATTTCGCGAAGGCCTCTCGGTGAAGGGTCGGGATGTCTAGATCTGCTGCCTTTTGCCCAGTGACGATGGCCTTTCGGCACCGCAGCATCATTCGTGGATCGTCGAGGATGACCGCACCGACGCAAATACCCTCCGCGTTTGCGTAGACCGCGAGGAAGCCAGGCTCATCTGCGCTTCCACGGGTCACCGCCACGTGGCCGAGCGATGGGCGTCCGATGATCTGAATTCGGCGCCCGTACTGATCGGACCAGACATACGGGGGCTGTGAAGTCGGAGAGGGCGCACCCATGATGGCGGCCGCAACGATCCCACCGTGTTCACCCGCATTGGTCCAGTGCTCGATTCGGACTGGTGTCTGGTAGATCGGATGCTGTCGTAGCGCGATGTCGCCCGCCGCGAAGATCTCCGGGAACCCAGGTACCCGCAGGTTCTCGTCGCATTCGACACCGTTGCTGATGGGCACTCCGGAGTCCGCGAGCCATTCCGAGTTTGTTTGAGTCCCGATGCCAATGACAACCAGGTCGGCGGGCAGGGTACGTCCGCTGGCCAGCTCGACGCCGGTCACTCGGTCCGTGCCGAGGAACCCGGAAACCTGTTCGCCGGCAAGCACCGTTACACCGTTGAGGGCGTGCAGCCCGGCTAGTTGACGGCCGACGCCTTCCCCAAGAATGTGCGCGAGCGGCGTCGCCTGCGCCTCCACAATCGTCACCGAGGCGCCGTATTTCACTGCTGCCGAGGCGAACTCGGCGCCGATGAACCCGGCTCCGATCACGACGACCTGTTTTGCCCGAGGCAATTCGGCGCGTAATTCCCGGGCGTCCTCCGCCTGCCGGAGCGTATAGACACCCGCGAGTCCATCTGTGCCGGGCAACGTGCGCGGCCGGACGCCGGTGGCGATCACCAGCGTGGAATAGCCGAATTCTCGGCCGTCCGCAGTATGAACGACCCGGCGGTCCGGGTCGAGTCGCACAGCGCGAGTAGCGATATGCAGGTCAATCTCGAGCGCGCTCACCTCATCTGAAGACAGCAGCGGAACCGCCGTACCCGGGCTGCTCTCCGCAAGCATCTCCTTCGACAACGGTGGCTTGTCGTACGGAAGTTCGGTTTCCTCGCTCAGCATCGTGATAGAGGCCTGGCATCCCGACGTACGCAACGCCTGCGCGGTGCGTACGCCGGCCACGGAGGCGCCGACAATCAGAATGTCGCTCACGGCTGGGCCTCCTGAAGGGCATCGAGGGTGCGCCGGAGCACCTTCCCCGATGAACCGCGCGGCAAGTCGGGAACGAAAATGACGTCCCTCGGCATCCGTGATCTGGACAGTCGGGCGCCCAGATACTCACGGACGTCATCGACGGCGAGAGAGTCGTCTGCCGGCACGATGTAGGCGCGAAGACGCTGGCCGAAGTCAGGGTCATTGACGGGAGTCACGGCAGCGTCCGCGATGTGCGGATGGGCGAGCAACGCCTGTTCGACTTCTTCGGGGAAGACGTTTTCTCCACCCGAGACGATCATGCCGTCGGAGCGACCCGTCACATGCAACGCCCCTGCGGCGTCGAGGTGGCCGACGTCGCCGGTGTCGAGGAAACCATCGGCGCGGCTCTTCGCGGTTCCGTCGGTGTATTTGTCGATCTGCGTCGGTGTGCGAACAAGAATGCGCCCGGTCGCCCCGACTGCAACGGGTTTGTCGTCACCGTCGAGAATTCGCACAGTTGTGCCCGGCGTGGGCCGACCGGCGCTGTCGGGAGACACCGCCAGATCCTCGGGTGTCGCGATGGTGATGTACGCGGCTTCAGTTGAGCCGTACAGATTGTGCAGAACCTGCCCGAAGGCGTCGGTGACACCGCTGACGACGGACGGATCGAGCCGTGCACCGCCGCTGGCGACGATGCGCAGCGCACGCAGATCGGCGCGTGCCACCTCTTCTTCGAGGGCGAGCACCCGACGAAGCATGGTGGGTACCGCGATGAACACGGTGCACTCGTGGGCTTCGAGATCACGGACCGCGCGGGCGGGATCGAACCGGCGATGAAGCACGAGCGTCGCGCCCAAGACCAGTGCAAGGGTGGCAATCGACAGGCCCCAGCCGTGGAAGATCGGCGCGGAAAGCAGGATTCGATCGTTCGGTCGCAGCGGTATCTTGCGAAGCAGGCCGGCTGGCAGCAGCGCGGTATTCATGTTGTCGCGAGGCGCGCCCTTCGGGGTACCAGTCGATCCACTGGTGAGGATCACCAACGCCGCCCGCTGAGCCGGCCGCGGCGGCAGCGTGCTGGGATACGCGGCACGCAGGCGCTTCGTGGAGTGCAACGGCTCGACATCCGCCCACCACGTACACCAGCGCTTTCCCGCGAAACCTTCGGCAGCCGCACCGAACTCCTCGTCGTAGAGCAGACATTCAAGACGTTCCCGAGCTGCGACGTCAGCTACTTGCTGACGGCTGAAGTCGGAGTTCAGGAGCACGACGCGCGCACCGATAGCGTTCGCGGCAAAGAGTGCGATCACCGACTCGCTGTGGTTGCGGCAGAGGATCCCTACACCCGGGCGACTCGGCGACAGCTGTGCACGCAAGGCGTACGCAAGCTGATGCGTGCGGCGTGCAAACTCGGCAAACGTCACTTCCCCTCGGTCATCGATAATGGCGACTCGATCGCCGTGACCGGCGGCACAGAAAGCCGGTAATCCACCCAATGGGCCCAGTTGGACAATCGCACGTCCGCCCGCCACGAGTGCGCGCGGATCCGTCGGCACTATTCCGGCACGACGTAGTACCTCGACGGCAGCGATCTCATCGCGGAGCCGCGTCAGACGGGTGGGGATCTTCATGGAAAGCCTTAGATTCTTGCGCGCTCTGTAGGGCTTGAATTCCCCACTCGCGGCTTACGACATAGAGACAGTTAGCGTATTACTGTAGCAACTGGATAGACGGGCGCAGTTCGCGAACGGTCCACGGGGCCTATGGCGTCAGTCCTTCAGGTACTCGAGATCCGAGAATCCAGGGATGCTCGTACGCCCACGAAGCACGCGCCGGCGTTCGGTCCGCGCGACCATGTTGAACAAGTAGGCGTTGTCGCCGCGCCACGGTTTCCCATACGCCTTCGTGAGCCGCCTTGAGACGGACATCGGCTTTTCCAACCGCGACGCACGGATAGCCCTCGTCACCGCCTCGAATCGCGCGGCGTCGGCGAGGTTGTACGTGAGCCGGTACTGTTCGCGAACCCACGGCGGGAGACTGCCCTTGAGGATCAGCTCCATGATCGACTGAATGGGTTTCATGAAAAGCGGCAGCGGCAGGCCGAAACTCAGGTGGTAACCCATCGCTTTGGCATCGTCGCTGAGGCAGAGTTCGCCGCTGTTGATCCGGCCGTTCCAATATTCGACGAAATCCGGATAGGTCGCGGGCATCAAGCTGCGGTCCATCCCGAAAAGCTCGCCGAACAGCCGGTAGTCCTGCCACAGCTGCTCACGCTCGGCGTCGGTGAGTTTGGCGACGAGCAACTCGTAGAACGTCAGTGCCGCGTCGAACATGGACCCGACCGTCCACAGTTGCTCCTCGGGGCCGAATGCCGAATAGGGCGTTCCGGCTTTCCAGGTCCCAACGTTTCGAGGGATGACACCCTCGACGGATTCGTGCATCTTGTGCACCCGGGCAAGCGCCGCGTCCGCTTCGGCTTTCGAACCGAAGAATACGGTTTCGAAGACATGGCCAGTGTGCGCCATCCGGAGGAAGAACCGTTTCCGGTTGAACGCGTGAATGGCTGTTCCGGAGAACACCCGTGGGTCCAGCACGAGCGTCGTCATGGCGCGCGGCCCGAACAACAGGCCTACCGCATGCTCGGACTGGACCCGGCGGATCATCGACCCCTCCGGAAAGTAGCCGTCGTCCGAGGCGGGGATCAGATCGTCATCACCGCGAAGCAGCAGCAGGTCGGCGCCGCGGGTCATCTGGGTCCGCACCGCCTCGTTGCCGGCTCGCAGCAGGTCGTCGAATTTCATGCGGACCTCCGCTGCAAACACCGATCGCTCGGTCTTGGTGTCCATTATCGGATCACCCCGCGCTAACGCGAAGCAGTTCGCCCAGGTCGCTGAGCTTGACGCGCGGACGCCCTTGACTGCGCCCGGCGGTGCGCTCGACGTCGTCGATCCGGCGCCATCCGGCGATGTCGACCACGTGACTTTGGCGCTCGCGCAGCGCCTTTTCGACATCGGTGCGACTGAGCGTTCCCGCAGTATGCAGACTCCCGGCCGTCGCGTCGGCAAGGAACGAGCGAACGGTGTCCCGCGCACACTTCTTGTTGGTACCGATGATTCCCTGGGGTCCGCGTTTGGCCCACCCAGTGACATAGACGCTCGACACGGTGGCCTCGCCGTCGACAACTCGCCCCTCACGATTCGGAATGGTTCCGGAACTGGCATCGAACGGCAGACCAGGCAACTCGGTTCCGAAGTAGCCGACCGCCCGCAGGACGAGCCCGGTTTCGATGACCTTCGTCTCGCCGCTCGGCCGGGCCACGACCTGCCCGTCCGGTCCGGGTTCGAGCCGGTTGCGGCCCACGACGAGTGCATCGACATGGCCTTCCCCGCGCACCTCTACCGGGGATGCGAGAAAGCGCAACACGATCCGACGGGGGTTACCGGTCGCCCCGCGCTTGGCGTATCGCCGCAGAGTGTCCAGCTTGCGTGCGGTCGTGGCATCGGCTCCACGAACCTCAGCAAGATCATCGCCTTCGACGACGATGTCAACACCGTTGAGCTCATCGAACTCCTCGAGCTCTGGGTTCTTGAACGCAGCATGCTGAGCATCTCGGCGACCCAACACGACAACTTCGCGGATCCGGCTGTTCCGGAGCGCCGCCAGAGCGGTGTCTGAGATATCGGTCTTCGCCAGGACATCTGGATCAGTACTCAGAATCCGGGCCACGTCCATCGCGACGTTGCCGTTGCCCACGACCACGGCACGTTCGCCGCTCAGGTCAGGAGCAACGCCATTGAAGTCCGGATGCCCGTTGTACCAGGCCACGAACTCGCGCGCCGAGAGGCTACCGGTCAGATCCTCGCCAGGAATTTCCAGGTGAGCGTCGCCGCTTGCCCCGGTCGCATAAATCACCGCGTCGTACCACTGGGCCAGCTCGTCGGCCTTCACGTCGCGACCGAGTTCAAGGTTGCCGAAAAACCGGAATCCCGAAAAATCGGCCACCTCGTCAAACACCGAGGCCGCCTTCTTCTTTTCCGGATGATCCGGCGCCACTCCGTGACGAATCAGACCATAGGGGGTTGGCAGGCGGTCGAGCATGTCCACCTCGACGGCGACCTTCGGGCCCTTTCCGCCGAAGCCGGCCAGCAAGTGCTTGGCCGCATACATGCCAGCTGGCCCCGATCCGACGATCGCGACGCGCAACGGGCCGCTCACGACAGCTCCTCGAAATACTGCGCGTTGATCTGCTCGTAGTGCGCCCACTTCGGAGGCAGCAGATCAGCTTCGTACACTGCGTCCACGGGACATACGTCGACGCAGACTCCGCAGTCGATGCAGTTTTGCGGGTCGATGAACAGTTGCTCTGCCTTGTCGAAGCCCGGGTCGTCCGGACCAGGCGAGATGCAGTCCACCGGACACGCTTCGACGCACGAATAGTCCGCGATACAGGGCGCGGCAATCACAAATGCCATGACGGCCTCCTTGACGTCTGCCGGGGTTGATGCCGGCCGGCTCGCCGAGCAATCGCCTGCGCAACAACTCGACATGTTTTGTACTATTGTAGCTTCCACTCGTCGTCTGCGGAAGGGATGCAGCAGTGACGAGCGTCTTATCGCCCAGCGCGGGCGAGTAACCGCCGCGCCTGTTTGTAATGCGGGGCGTCGACCATTCGACCCCCGAAACTGATCGCTCCCCCGCCCGCCGAGTCGAATGCCTCGACCAGCCGCTCGGCGTGCTCGATGCTCGCGTCGTCCGGCTGGAAGATGGAGTTGATGACGGTGACGTGCGATGGGTGGATCGCCGCCTTGCCGTCGAAGCCCATTCCGGAACACTCGAGAGCCTCTCGGCGCAGGCCCTCGAGATCCTTGAGATCGACGTAGGTCGTGTCGATCGCCGAGATGCCTGCGGCCTTAGCGGCGAGCAGCGTGTTCGACCGCGCAACCCGGAACACTTCGCGCAGGCGACCGCCTGGCTCACGGGAACCGTTGGCGCCGATATCAGCAGCGAAGTCTTCCGCCGCCCATATGACTGCTGTCACCGAGGGGTACTGGCACGACTCATCGAGGTTCCGGTACCCGACGGCGGTTTCGGTCGGCAGGATCCACAGCGGCACACCGTTGCGGCCGAGCAGTTCCTCGAACTTCGCGAGGTCGGCGGCACTGTCCACCTTCGGCAGCATCACCGCATCGGGGAAATGATCGAGACTCCGCAGCCACTCGATGTCACGTGCAGCCAGTGCGGTGTCCATCGCGTTGATCCGGACGATCGTCTCGGCGCCACCGAAGTCGACCTCGTGGAGCGCCGCCGCTACGACCGCGCGTCCCTCATCCTTGGCCGCGGGTGGCGTGCCGTCCTCGAGATCGAGGACGACGCAGTCCGGTTCGCACCGCGACATCTTCTCCAGCAGCGCCCGATTGTGTCCGGGCGCAAAAAGAGTGGATCGACGGCGGGCACTCACGCCGCTGCCTTCTTCCGGAACAACGCCGAGCGCACCACTCGAATCACGAGCTCGTTTCGCTGGTTGTAGCCACGGTGTTCGAGCTTGACGATGCCCATCGTCGGGCGGGATTTCGACTCACGAGCCTCGAGAATCACGCTCTGCACGCGGATCGTGTCACCGTGGCGAACCGGAGCCGGCATCTCGACGACGTCGTAACCGAGGTTGGCGATCGTCGTCCCCAGGGAGATGTCGGTGACCGAAAGCCCGATGACCAGCGACAACGAGAACAAGCCATTCACGACGCGCGAGCCGAATTCCGATTCCTTGCCGAACTCCTCATCGAGGTGCAACGGCTGCGGATTCATCGTCAGCGTGCTGAATAGCACGTTGTCGGTCTCGGTGACCGTCCGGCGGATCGGGTGATCGAACTCCAGTCCAGGCGTCAATTCTTCAAACCACATACCCACGATCGACGCCCTACCGCTGCCCGGCCAGATCGCGACCGATGATTTCCTTCATGATCGCGGTCGTGCCGCCGTAGATGGTCTGGATGCGTGCGTCCTTGTAGGCGCGGGCGACGGCGTACTCGTTCATGAAGCCGTAGCCACCATGCAGTTGCAGACACCGGTCGATGACCCGCAACTGCAACTCGCTGGTCCACCATTTGCCCTTGGCCGCGTCCACCGCGGTGAGCTCTCCCGCGTTGAAGGCAAGGACCGACTTGTCGAGGTAGGCCTCAGCAACGTCGATCTCTGTCGCAATCTCAGCGAGCTCGAATCGCACGTGCTGGAAATCGGCGATCGGCTGCCCGAAGGCCATGCGGTCGGAGCAGTACTTTCGGGTGACGTCGAAGATCGCCTTGGCGCTCGCGACCGCACCGGTGTAAACACCGAGCCGCTCGCTCGGCAGGTGGGCCATCATGTGGCCCATTCCGCGGCCGATTTCCCCGATGACGTTGTTCGCCGGGACGCGGACGTTGTCGAAGTAGAGCTCCGACGTGTCCTGCGAGGCGAGTCCGAGTTTGTCGAGCTTGCGACCGCGCTCGAAGCCCGGCATTCCGGCCTCCACCGCGAACAAGCTCAGCGAGCGAGATCCGCCATTGGGGTCCGTGCGGGCGGCAACGATCACCAGGTCGGCGCTGATACCGCAGCTGATGAACGTCTTCTGCCCGTTGAGCACCCAATCGTCGCCGTCTTGGACGGCGGTCGTCCGGAGGCCCTTCAGATCACTGCCCGCGCCGGGTTCAGTCATCCCGATGGCGCCGATCATCTCGCCCGTGGCGAATCGCGGTAACCAACGTTGCTTCTGCTCCGGGGTGCACAGGTGCAGCAAGTACTGCAGCACGATGTCGTCCTGCAGACCGAACGCCACGGCCAGAGACATCGCGTGTACGCGGTAGACCTCCTCGTGCACGACCACGCGGTACCGGTAGTCGGTCTCACCACTTCCGCCGAATTCTTCCGGGATGCTCAGGCCGTAAATCCCCTGCTCAGCCGCCTTCAGATACAGGTCGCGCGGAGTGAACTTGTCGGCCTCCCACTTTTCGTAGTGGGGTACGACCTCGCGCTCCATGAATGCGCGGACTGTCTCCCGGTACTGCTCGTGGTCCGCCGTGAACAGGTTGCGCTTCATCAGCCAAGCCTCTCGATAATTGTGACGTTTGCCTGTCCGCCGCCCTCGCACATGGTCTGCAAGCCGTATCGCTTGCCGGTGCGTTCGAGTTCATGCAGCAGGGTGGTCATGAGACGGGCGCCGGTGGCGCCGATGGGGTGGCCGAGGGAGATCGCGCCGCCGTTGACGTTGACCCGGGCGGGGTCGGCGTCGAGGTCCTTCTGCCACGCCAGCACGACGCTCGCGAAGGCCTCGTTGATCTCGACGAGATCGATGTCGTCCATGGTGAGCCCACATCGCTTGAGCGCGTGCTGGGTGGCGGGAATCGGCGCCGTCAGCATGAGGACCGGGTCTGCGCCGCGCACCGAGATGTGGTGGATGCGTGCCCGCGGCGTGAAGCCGTGCGCCTTGACCGCTTCTGCGGATGCGATGAGCAGCGCCGAGGAC
This sequence comes from Smaragdicoccus niigatensis DSM 44881 = NBRC 103563, assembly GCF_000380645.1. Classification (GTDB taxonomy): domain Bacteria; phylum Actinomycetota; class Actinomycetes; order Mycobacteriales; family Mycobacteriaceae; genus Smaragdicoccus; species Smaragdicoccus niigatensis. The sequence continues at coordinate 399,620 of NZ_AQXZ01000017.1, read as the reverse complement.
GCGTCCGAGATCTGGCTCGACACCGCCGCGGTGACCCGACCGCCCTCGACGAGGGTCCGCAGTGCTGCCATCTTCTCCAGCGAAGTGTCGGGGCGTGGCCCCTCGTCTGCGGCAATGCCTTCGACACTGAGCAACTCCCGGTCAAACCGGTTTTCAGACTGTGCCGTGAGAGCGCGCTGGTGACTGGCGAAGGCGAACTCCTCCATATCCTCGCGGGAGATGCCCCACTGCGACGCGATCCGCTCCGCAGAGTCGAACTGGGACAACGGTTTCGGGCCGTATCGGGCCACCCACCCGGGCGAGGAGGTCCACGGATCCGTGGCGCCGTAGGGTTCGCCCGCGGTGTACGCGGACAACAACGGGTACCGGCTCATGCTCTGCACCCCGCCGGCGATGACGAGGTCGGAGGTCCCACTCATCACTGCCTGTGCGGCGAAGTGCACGGCCTGCTGGGACGAGCCGCACTGCCGGTCGACGGTCACGCCAGGCACAGATTCCGGCAGGCCGGCCACGAGGGCCGCAGTGCGGGCGATGTCCCCAGCCTGTGCGCCGATCGTGTCCAGGCAGCCGTAGATGACGTCGTCAATGGCGGCGGGATCGAAGTCATGTCGCTCGACGAGTGCGCGGATGGGTATCGCACCCAGGTCCGCAGGCTGGTAGCCCGCGAGCCCGCCGTTACGACGGCCGACCGGGGTGCGGACAGCGTCGATGATGTATGCCTCAGGCACAGCTTCTCCTTGTAGGAATGGTGTTCTCAACTAGCGGCGAACGAGGCTGATCTTCAGTCCGTCGCGCGGCTTGGGAAGTGACGAATAGTCCATGTCGAGCTTGTAATCGGCCGGGACGGACCAGGTGAAGTTCAAGAGCATCTGGTGCAGCAGCGCCTTGACTTCCATACCGCCGAAGTACATTCCGATGCATTTGTGAACGCCGCCACCGAACGGCATCCACGCGTCCTTGCCTTCGCCGCGAACGTGGCGCTCGGGGTCGAACGTCTTTGGGTTCTTCCACACGTCTTCGAGCTGATGCGTCGTGTGCATCGCCACCGTGACGTAGGAGCCCTTCGGCACGTGGTAACCGACAAGTTCGGTGTCCTTGACCGTCTTCCGGATGACCCCCGGAATCGGCGTCGTGATTCGGATCGATTCCTTCATTACGAGGTCGAGCGAAGCGAGTTTGTCGAGATCTCCGTACTCGAGCTCGGCTTTGCCGAGCGCTTCGGACTCCGCCCGGCAGCGCTCCTGCCATTCCGGGTGCTTGGCGAGTTGGTAGATCATCGCGGTCGCGGTGACGGTCGACGTATCGTGTGCCGCCATCAGGAGGAAGATCATGTGGTTGATGACGTCTTCGTCGCTGAACCTCTCCCCACCTTCGTCCTCGATGTGGCACAAGGCGGCGAGCAGATCTTCCCGATCGGCTTTTCGAGCCTCGGCGACGCGCGGCTTCAGATAGGTCTCGAGGAACTCGCGTCCCCGAAGTCCGCGCCACCACAACGTGCCCGGGATAGGTGCCCGGACGATCGCCGTCGTCGCTTCGACGCAGTCGACGAAGGCCTGGATCACCTTGTCGTTCTCGGGCCCGACCTCTTCCCCGACGAAAGTCCGGCTCGCGATGTTCAGCGTCAGATTCTTCACCGCCGGGAACACGCGGAAGTCCTGGCCCGCCTTCCACCGGCCGAGAATGTCGCGCATCACCGGGGTCATATTGGCCAAGTAGCCGATGAGCCGATCACGCGTGAACGCTTGTTGGAGAATCCGGCGGTTCTGGAGGTGCTCATCGAAATCGAGGAGCAAGAGACCACGCTTGAAGAAGGGCCCCAGGAAGAACGACCAGCCCGGCTCATTCGCATACGCCCGGTCGGAGTTCTTGAACACCACCTTCGAAGCTTCCGGCCCGACCACGCTGACCAGCGTGATTCCGAAGCTCCTATACCAGGACACCGGCCCGAATCGCCGGTACCAGTCCGCGTTGTAGTTGAACGTGCCCAACAGGTACTCGAGCGACCGCCCGAGGATCGGTAACCCGGGATCACCCGGAATGGGCTTGAGGCCCGCAGCTTTCGCATCGGGTGCCGCTAGAACTGGCATCGGAATCTCCCTTTACTCGGCGGCCTGCCCCCTTTGCGGAGGCTAACACACTCAGATACGGTGAACCTCGGAAGGTTGACTGTAGCTAAATGTTGCAGACCTGCGAGTTGGAAGCAATACCTTCCCGGGGACAAGGGAGTACCTCACGTGAAGAACCTCTTTGAAAAAGCACTTCTACCAGTGCGAATTGCGGCGGAAGCGGTGTATCCCGAGCCCACCTACGAGGTGTCCGGCCGAGTTGCAGTGGTGACTGGCGGCGCTGACGGGATCGGTCTTGCACTTGCTCGAAAGCTCAAGACCAGAGGAGCCAGCGTCGCGATCATCGATCGGAACGCCGAGGCCCTGGAGTCTGCGCGAACAGTCCTACGCGACGGAGTCTTGTACCTCGAAGCCGACGTTCGGGATCGCGAGGTAATGGCAAAGCACATCCAGCATGTCGTCGATCACTTTGGTCGCCTCGACATCGTGGTCGCCAATGCCGGTGTTTCTCCCGACCCCGCCACCATTCGTACGATCGAAGCCGACGAATTCGAGCGAATCATCGACGTCAACCTCATCGGCGTATTCAACACAGTGAAGCCCGCGATTGAGCCCATCATCGAAAGTCAGGGCCACATCGTCCTGGTCGCCTCGGCGGCCGCGTTCATGCCCGGCATGGGAATGGCCGCCTACATGGCCAGCAAGGCCGGCGTCGAACAGCTCGGCCGGGCGCTCCGGATCGAACTGGCGCCACACGGCGCATCCGCGGGAATCGCCTACTTCGGCTTTGTCCAGACCGCGTTCGTACGCCCCCTCGATGAGGACCCGCTGCTTCGCGAGTTCAACGCGCAGGTCCCACTCCCCTTGCGCCACCGGGCCACCCCCGAACAGGCGGCAAAGGCCGTTGCCGACGGGATCAGCCGCCGCGCCGCCACGACCGTCACCCCAGCAATCTGGGAATCCATCGCTCTGCTTCGAGGGCTCCTCGCGGCCCCCATCGATCGCTATCTCACCGCCGATTCCTGGACCCACGGAGCCATCCGGGCGATCGAGCAACGGTTCTTCGACCACGAAAACTCTGCCAAGCATGCACAGGAGGCACAATGAGGATCTTCACGAACGCTGACGAGATGGCCGCCGCGGTCGGCGAAGTATTGGGCACGAGCGACTGGTTCGTCGTCGAGCAGGACCGTATCGACACCTTTGCGGACGCCACCGATGATCACCAGTGGATCCACACCGACCCCGAGCGGGCGAAGACCGGCCCGTTTGGCGGAACGATCGCGCACGGATTTCTCACGCTCTCTCTGGTCCCGGTGTTCCTCGCGGAGAACTTCAAGGTCGAAGGCCTGAAGATGGCGATCAACTACGGCCTGGACAAGGTGCGATTCCCCGCGCCGGTCCCCGCGGGTTCCAAGATTCGCGGCACGACGACCTTGGTCGACGTGGCCGTAGACGGCAATTCCGCACAGACCAAGACCCTAACCGTCGTCGAGATCGAAGGCGGTTCGAAGCCTGCGCTGATCGCCGAGCAGATCGGCCGGTACTACTTCTGATGTTCGAGACAGTCGATTACTCGGTGACCGACCGAGTCGGGGTGATCCGCCTCAACCGACCAACTGTTCTCAACGCGTGGTCGGGCACGATGGGTCGAGATCTCACTGCCGCCGTCGCGATTGCCTCGCGTGATCCGAGCGTGCGCTCGATCGTGCTGTGTGGCGCGGGGCGTGCGTTCTGCGCGGGCGGCGACCTCAACGAGGATTACCCGCGCAATGCGGCGGGCTACATCGATATGCGGCGCACGATCGAAAAGGTCTCCACGCCGCTCATGCTCGCTCTTCGCGACGCGCCGAAACCGGTGATTGCCGCCGTACATGGTCCCGTCGCAGGGATCGGATGTTCGTTGGCGTTTGCCTCGGACTTCGTCCTCGCGGCCGAATCCACGTACTTCCTCCTGGCGTTCACGAAGGTGGGTCTGGTTCCCGATGGCGGGGCACTCGCGTTTATCAACGCGCGCATAGGTCCGACTCGCGCCACGGAACTGGCGCTGTTGGCTGAACGCCTGCCAGCAGTACGCGCACTGGATTGGGGCCTGATCAACGCGATCCATCCCGCCGACGCGCTTGAAGCAGAAGCCTTCGCGCTGGCGCAACGACTGGCTGACGGACCTCCCGTCGCGTTCGCGAACACCAAACGGATGGTCAACGCCGCCGCCTACTCGACGTTGCGCGAGCAACTGGCTCTCGAGGCGGACCTGCAGCAGGAACAGTCCGAGTCCGGCGAATACGACGAAGGGGTCGCGGCATTCCTCGAGAAGCGCCCGCCGCGGTTCGGCGATCGCGTCCAGACCTTACAACTGAACAACTGACCAACGAGAAGGGTTGAACGACAACATGATCGGACTAGAAGGCAAAGTCGTCACAGTCACCGGCGCCGGTAATGGCCTCGGTCGCGAATACGCGCTGCTCTGCGCCCGCGAAGGAGCCAAGGTGGTCGTCAATGACCTCGGCGGCAGCCGCGACGGCACGGGCGCGGCACACGCAGCCGCAGACGCAGTCGTCGACGAGATCAAGGCCGCCGGCGGCGAGGCTGTCGCCAACTACGACAGCGTTGCCACCGAGGCCGGTGGCGAAGCGATCGTCGCCACGGCACTCGACACGTATGGCCGCATTGACGGAATCGTGTCCAACGCCGGAATCCTGCGCGATGTCTCATTCCACAAGATGACGAGCGACCAGTGGCAGGCCGTTATCGACGTGCACCTCACCGGTACGTACAACGTCATCCGTGCCGCGTGGCCGCACATGCGAGAGCAGAAGTTCGGCCGCATCGTCGTGGCCACGTCGACGTCAGGACTGTTCGGGAACTTTGGCCAAGCGAACTATGGCGCGGCGAAGATGGGCATGGTCGGCTTGATTAACACCCTGGCCATCGAGGGCGCGCGCGTGAACATCACCGCCAATGCCGTGTCACCGCTCGCCGCCACTCGCATGACCCAGGAACTCGTCACCGAAGAGTTCGCCGCCAAGATGCCGCCTGGTTTCGTGGCGCCGCTGGTGGCCCACCTTCTGAACGAGTACACCACCGACACCGCAACGGTCATCGTGGCAGGTGCCGGTCGGATGTACCGGACGCAGCTGTTCGAGAACGAGGGCGTGACCTTCGACGGCATTCCGTCCGTCGACGACGTGGAAGCCAAGTGGGGCGAGATCGTCGGGATGGAGAACGCGCGGGTAGGTGTCAATCCGCTCTGACAAAGAACCCTCTGAGAGAGAAATTGCTCCCCCTCGAGTTGGACGAGTTCCTGCTACGAATCCAGATGGAGACCTTGCTGGCATGACCAGTACAACCCCCAATATCCGGCAGTACAACGCCCGCACGTTCGAAGACGCCCCGGAAGTCCCGCACGAAGTCGAACTCGAGCTGACTGGTGTTGTGCCCCAAGAACTTCAAGGAACGCTCTATCGAATCGGACCGGGCCGGTTCAACACTGGCGGGTTCGCCGCTGGCCACATTTTCGACGGCGACGGCCTCGTCTCGAAATTCGTCATCGACGGTGGCGCCGTTCGCTTCCAGTCTCGGTACGTCCGCACGCCGAAATTTCGTGCGCAGGAAGCCGGGCGTGGCGCGGAGGTACGAGGGCTTTACACCCAAGCCCGCGGACTCCGACACAACGCTGGCCAGTTTGCGGCGGACAGCGCCAACACCCACGCGGTCGTGCACGCCGAGCGGCTCCTGGCTCTCAGCGATATCGGCCATGCCTGGGATATCGATCTCGACGACCTCACCACGAAGGGCGTGTGCGATTTCAACGGCCGCCTTCCGCGCCTCTCCAGGTTCTCGGCACACCCCAAGATCGACCCGGTCACGGGCGAGCTGTTCAATTTCGGTCTCGATCTCGCCCCGCGACTGGGGATGCACATTCCGGCCGGGCTCCGGTGCTATCGGGTCGATCCCAGCGGCCGGCTGACCACCATCGGCGTCGTACCGCTCGAGGACGTCATCGTTCAGCACGACTTCGCCATCACCGAGAACTATCTGGTGTTCGCCCTGTCCCCCATCACCGTCGATCCGATCAAGGGTGCGCTGGCTCTGGCCGGATTCGGGACCATTGGGGATGCCGCCGAGTACCGACCGGAGAAAGGGATGAAGATCGTGCTCGTCCCCCGGAACGGCGGAAGACAGCGTGTGATCGAGTGCGATCCGTTGGTCTACTTCCATGTGGGCAACGCGTACGAGGACAGCGGCGACATCGTTCTCGATCTCGTTCAACATCAATCGTCGGAGTTCCTGTCAAGCGCCCTCAAGACGTTCCGCGACGGCGTTCTTCCGCTGGCCGCGTGTCCGACCCGGCTGCGGATAACCTCGCGCGGGCGCGTTCTCCGCGACGACATCGAGATGGTCGCTTGTGAGTTCCCCACCCATGATGAGCGCCGCACGGGACGCGAACACCGCTTCACCTATCTCACCGAATTTGCCGACGGCTCCAGCGTCATCGCCAAGGTGGACCATCTGACCGGCGAGCTTCGCCAACACGCGTTCGAGTCGAGCACGACGGCCGGGGAGCCGATCTTCGTACCCCGCTCAGACAACGCCGCGGAGGACGACGGCTGGGTTCTGGTCCTCACCTACAACGCCGCTGAGCACCGGACTGCACTGCACATTGTTGACGCCGCCAGGATCGAGGACGAGCCGGTAGCAATCGCCCGGCTGACCGGCCATTTTTACCCTGGTTTCCACGGCAGCTTCACGCCGCGGGTCGCCGGATCGAAGGCAGCCTCCCAAAAGTGATTATCGAAAGAAGCGCGAGATGACGAGTCTTTGCGCACCACGAAAGCCGATGCATCACGAACACTGCTTCGGGTGTGGAACTAAGAACCCGTCTGGCCTGCACCTGAAGCTGGCTCAGGACGGTCCGGACGCCGTGGCGGGCACGTTCGTCCTACGGTCCGATCTGCAGGGGCCGCCCGAGATCGGGCACGGTGGTGTGCTCGCACTCGCGCTCGACGAGGCGATGAGCTTGCTCATTCACGTCCGCGGCACGACAGCGCGAACCGCCGCCCTTGCGATCGAGTACCACGCACCGGCACCGGTCGGCGCCCGACTCGAGGTCCGAGCGTCATTGGTGTCAATGGCCGGCAGCCGGCTGTACATCCAGGGAAGCGTGTTCCGGGCCGACAGACCACGACCGTTAGCCACCGGGACGGCGACTTTCGTGGCGATCGGCGGTGATGCTCCGTAAGGGCTCTGTCGCGCCAGTTCCTACCCAAGCGGATTCACATCCACGCGCAGTACCAATTATTGGTAACCTTGATTTATGGGTAAGAACACATCGTTCAGCCTCGACGAGCACTACAGCGCCTTCATCGATGCTGAGGTCGCCGCTGGCCGCTATCGCTCAGCCAGCGATGTGGTCCGTTCGGCGCTGAGATTGCTCGAAGATCGTGAAACCCAGCTTGGCGCGCTGCGCAATGCGTTGGTCGAGGGTGAACGTAGCGGTACTTCTACGGCGTTTGACTTCGATGCTTTCGTGGCCCGCAAACGAGCTGGCCTCGAGCCCTAGCCTCGGTGAGTAACTACGTACTATCGCCGGCCGCTCAAGCCGATCTTGAAGGCATTTGGGAATACACCGCCCAACAGTGGAGCCTCGACCAAGCCGAACAATATGTGCGGCTCCTCCAACGAGTGATCGAGCGGGCTGCCGCAGCACCGGGGATCGGTCGTCGATGCGACGAGATTCGATCCGGCTACTTCAAGCTCGCCGCTGGAGCGCATGTGTTTTTCTACCGGATCGCGAACGACGGCGTCATGGACGTAGTTCGCATCCTTCACCAGCGAATGGATGTCGACCGCAGTCTATGAACACGATGAGCTCCCCCATTGTCATTGGGGGAGCTCATCGTTCATGCCGAATCAGGACGCGTAGAGCGCATCCACCTCAGCCGCGTACTTCTTGACCACGACATTCCGCTTGAGCTTCATCGTCGGCGTCAGTTCCTCTCCTCCGGCTTCCCAGAAGACCGGCAGGATCGTGAACTTCTTGATCTGTTCGACGCGCGCCAGTTTGGCGTTCGCCGCTTCGACCCCGGCAGCGATCGCTGCCGCAATGCCGTCGTTCGACGCCAGCGCCGCCGCTGAGGTGTCGGTCAGGCCGGTCTTCGCGGCGTACATGGCCGTGATGTCCGGGTCGAGCGTGATGAGCGCGGTGACGTACGGCTTGGCATCGCCGATCGCCACCACCGAACCGACGAACGGACAGCTCACCTTCACCAGCCCTTCGATGTTCGAAGGTGACATGTTCTTGCCGGCGCTGTTGATGATGAGTTCCTTCTTGCGGTCCACGATCCGGACATAGCCCTCGTCGTCGATCGTCGCGATATCCCCCGTGTGCAACCAACCGTCGGGATCAACCGCCTCCGCAGTCTTCTCCGGATCGTTGCGGTAGCCCTTCATCACGAGAGGTCCACGCACGAGCAGTTCGCCATCGGGCGCCAGCGTGACCTCGTTCTTGCCCGGAATCGGCTTTCCGACCGTACCGATCTTGACGCCGCCCGGAGGGTTCGCGAGGAGCACCGCGGACGTCTCGGACATCCCCCAGAGCTCGCATACGTCGAGACCGAGCGCGAGGATGAACGCGGTCGCGTCCGGGGCCAGCGCGGCTGCGCCGGAAGCTGCGAAGCGAACTCGGTCGAGCCCGACCTTCGCGCGGAGCTTGCTCAGTACGAGCGCCTCCGCCGTGGCATGTTCGGCGGCGAGCTCGGCTGGGACCGGCTTACGGTCGGACTTCAGCCACGCGACCTTCGTGCCAACCTCGATCGCCCACTTCGCGGCGGTGCGCTTGGTTTCGTCCGGCTCGGCGTTGATGGCTGCCTCGACCCCGGCCTTGATCTTGTACCAAACCTGCGGCACGCCACCGAAGTACGTCGGACGAACCGAAAGCAGTGTGGGAACCAATTGTTTCGGGTCAGCGAGAGTCGTGACTTGCACGCCACGACACAGGTTCGTGTAGTGCACTCCCCAGCGGTTGGCGATGTGCGCATCCGGCAGGTACGAGATGAGGCTGTCATCGAACCCGAGAGGCATCAATTCGCTCATGCCATCGACCTCGGCAAGCAGCCCCGCGTGGGTGAGTTCGACGCCCTTCGGCGGCCCGGTCGTCCCAGACGTGTAGATGATCGTCAACGTGTCGGCTGGTTCGACGGCACGCCAGATGCGTTCGAAGTCGAAACCCGGGCTGTCGAGGTCTTCGAGTTCGGCCAGGGTCATGACGCCGTCGATATCGGCATCAACGCAGACGATGTGCTGGACGGTTCCGGCGGCGTCCGCGGCCAGGATCTTTTCGAGGAATTGCGCCTCACAGACGACCACGCGTGCTTTCGCGTTCGAGAACAGGTGGGCGATCTGCTCCGACGCCAACGTGGCGTAGATCGAGAACGGCACTGCGCCAAGGTGAATCGCAGCGTTGTCGACGATGTGGAACTCGGGTCGATTGGTGAGCATGAGGGCCACCGGGTCGCCGCGGCGCACGCCGAGTGCGTGCAAACCTCGGGTGGCGTTCTCGACTCGCCTGGCGTAATCCGCCCACGTCAGTTCGACGGCTCCGTCGGAGCTACGAATGGCGACTTGCTCTGGCCGCACGGTACGCGTCTGCTGGAATGCCTCGCACATCGTTGCCGGCGCAGTCGGGGCATCCCCTCGCTTGCTGCTGATCTTCGTCCACAGCTGTCGGGTTGTATTAAAGAGATCGGTCATGAACTTGGCTCCTGGGAAGTCGAATTCTGTTCGTGGACAGGCGGTCTCAGATGCCCAGCCGACGCCGAATGTCGCGGCCTCCCGTGAAGCGCATAAAGACGCCGAAGGCTTTGCTGCGCGCAGCGGTATAAGGGAACCAGGCCATCTGGACGGCGGCCGCGGTACCGGGTACGGAAGACACGACGGAGCGGACCTTGCAGTACTTGCGAATCCCGTCGATGCCGAATCGCCCGCCGATGCCGGAGGATTTCCATCCGGTCGAGGGTGCCGGGAAGCAGATCAGATGGGCAGCTGAGGTGTCGTTGACGTCGACCGCACCGACTTCGAGGCGCTGCGCGATCTCTTTGCCGCGCTTAGTGCTCGCCGTCCATACCGTGGCCCCCAACCCATAAACGGAGTCGTTGGCCAGTTCGACCGCGTGATCGATGTCGCGCACCCGCATGACGGGCAGGATCGGACCGAACGTTTCCTCTCGCATGACGAGCATTGAGTGATCGACGTTGGTCAGCACCGTGGGTTCGAAGAATCCCGGTGCCAGGCCAGGTTTTCCGCCGGTCTTCACCACCGCGCCACGGTGGATCGCATCAGCGACATGCTTCTCGACGATCGTGAATTGCTCGTCGGTGATCAGCGGACCGAGATCGGTCTCAAAGCCGCTTTCGCCGTTTTGACGCAGTGCCGAAACCTGCGCGACGAGTTTGTCGACGAATTCGTCGTGGACCGATTCCTCGACGTAGATCCGCTCGGTGGACACGCACATCTGGCCAGAGTTCAGCAGCGCGCCGAAGGCGATGCCGGAGGCCGCGTAGTCGAGATCGGCGTCCGCGGCGACGATGGCCGGGTCCTTGCCGCCGAGTTCGAGGCTGTACGGAATGAGCCGCCGGCCAGCCTGTTCGGCGATGGCCCGGCCAGTGCGAGTCGAGCCGGTGAACTGCACGAAGTCGACGTTGTCGACGACCGCGGCGCCGGTCGCGCCAGCGCCGCCCGCGAATGCGAACACTGGCGGCGCGCCGATTTCCTCCCACCCCTTCAACACGTAGTGGACGGCGAGCGGGGTGTGCTCGGACGGCTTGACGATGACCGCTGCACCCGCCAACAGCGCGGGAATGGCATCCCACAGGGTCAACGCGATCGGGAAGTTCCACGGGCTGATCACGCCGACGACCTGGTGCGGTACGTAGCGGACAGTCATCCGGCGGCCCGCGGTCATGAGACCGTGCGGACGGGGATGCTCGTCGGCGAGGAACTTCGCCGCATTGTTCGCGTAGTAGTTCAGTTCGTCCACGACGAAGGGCACTTCGAACACCGCTTCAGCCCGCGGCTTACCGGTCTCTGAGCGGAGGAGGTCCGCGATGTGGTCTTGGTTGTCCAGCAACCAGTCTCGATACTTGGCTACCCACGCGGCGCGACCAGCGACCCCGAGTGCGGCCCAATCCGGTTGGTGGTCGCGCAGGCTTGCGACGATTGCGGCAACCTGCTCTGGAGTCGACTCTGGGACGAATCCGGTGGCAGTACGCGTCAGCGGACTGAGGACGGGCAGTTGCAGCTCAGCGATGATTTCGGTCATTGTGCACCACATTTCAGATAGACGACACCGTCGAGATGTCAACAACCTCTAGCACCGGTGGACATCTAGAGGTTGAAGGTATCCGAAATGGGGAACTTTGGCCACAACCGACTACCCCACTGGCGAGGGCAGTCCAAGGGCGCGACTGATGGCCGTCTGTAGCACCTCTGCCGAGATCGAGGAATCGGCGGCGGTTTGGAATCCCAGACCCAACGCGATGCTGAGGACGACGAGTGCCGTCTCATCGGGAGTCAGCAGTAGTTGCGATCCAGACTTCTCGGCAGCCTCGGCAAACACCGCGCTTGCCATCTCGCGCATGTACCCGACCCGTTTTGCGGTAGCCGCCTTCGTCTCGTCGTTGTAGGCACTCGCACCGGCAACCTCCATCTCGAGGCGAATCCATTGCGGAGCACCAATCGCTATCTGCACCCACTGCGAGAGCGTCGCGACCACCTTGCCGAGGTCGTCGAGTCCGCTGGCACGCAGAGTCTCCGCCGCACTGTCGGCCGCTTTTCGATACATATCGTCGAGAACCGCGGCACCCAACTCCGCTTTGCTTTCGAAGTTGCTGTGCACCGCGCCGCGGGTGTAACCCGCCTCCTCAGCAACCTGATCGAGCGATGTCGCCTTGAATCCGTCTCGCAGGAACAGCTTGGTGGCCGCCTCAACGAGAGCGCCGCGGGTGCGCTCCTGACTCTCCGCACGAGTAAGACGTTTGGCCATGAATAAACCGTATCCGAATACGTCAGACATCTGGATGTTTAGCTAGGTAAATCACGTTCTTCCCAGACCTCGTGCTCTTGCGCGATGAGGACCTCGGTTTCACCAATGAAGGTGCGTTCGAAAGCGATCAGGTCGACGCCGGCCGGACTGGCGAGGGCTTGGCCGACCGCATCACGGTCGTCGAACCAGAGTTCGGCCACACCGTCCCAGGGCCAGCCTTTCGCGCGCGGGACTGCATGGTTCTGCCGGTACGCGCGTAGGCCGGGAAGTTTCTTCACTCGCGGCGGCAGATCTTCGCGCCAGATTCGGTAGAACTCCGCCAGCTCGATTTCGGGGCGCCGACGTATGAGGCCAATCAGTTTCACCATGCGAACATCGTCGCGCGCTCATTGCCATGTTGGCAACCTTCGGATACGTTGAACCTCTGAAACGCTTTGACAATGCCGTTGGAGGTATTCGATGACAGGGCAGATCTTCGACCACGAGGTGGTAATTGTCGGCGCCGGTTTCTCCGGAATCGGGGTGGCAATAAAACTCGACGAGGCCGGGATCAACGACTTCCTCATCGTGGAATCAGCGTCCGGTGCCGGCGGCGCCTGGCATTCGAATACCTATCCCGGCGTCGTCGTCGACGTGCCTTCGTTCGCCTACTCATTCTCGTTCGAGCAGAGCTCCGAATGGTCCGGCGTGTATGCGAAGGGTGCCGAACTCAAGGCTTATGCCGAGCACTGCCTCGACAAGTACAACCTGCGCTCGCGGTTGGTCCTGAACACTGCGATCACGACAGCCGAGTTCGACGACGAACTCCATATCTGGCGCCTGACGCTCAGTACCGGCAGAGAAGTGACGTCCCGTTTCCTGATCACCGCGACCGGCGCGCTCACCCAGCCAAAGACGCCCGACATTCCAGGTGCCGACGACTTCCGCGGCGTCACGATGCACTCGGCGCGCTGGAATCACGACGTTGACCTGGCCGGCAAGCGCGTCGGCATCATCGGAACGGGCGCGTCGACCGTCACCATAGCGCCGACGATCGCACCGACTGTCGAGCACTTGACTGTGTTCCAGCGGACGCCGATCTGGATCATGCCCAAGCCGGAGGCCAAGCTCGACGGGCCGCAGCGGACCGTTCTACGCCATGTACCCGGCGTACTGCCGGCCCTGCGAGCGGCGAGCAATGTACTCGGGGAGGTCAGTTACACCCTCACCACGAACTACTACCGGCAGCTTCCCATCGTGCCGAAGGTGTACGAACGGATCGGTCGCCTGCAGCTGCTTCACCAGGTGCGCGACAAGCAGACAAGAAAAGCGCTCACGCCGAAGTACGCCGTCGGGTGCAAGCGAGTCGGCTTCTCCAACGACTATCTACCGACCTTCAATCGGCCGAACGTCACGTTGGAAGCGTCCGGGATCGAACGCATCACCCCGACCGGAATCCGCGCCAAGGACGGAACTGAACACCATTTCGACGTCCTGATTTTCGCCACGGGCTTCAAGACCTTCGAGAGCGGCAACATGCCTCCGTTCCCCGTCCTCGGCGCAGGCGGAGCAGATCTCGAAGCATTCTGGGACGAACACCGCTATCAGGCCTACTACGGCGTGAGCGTTCCCGGTTTCCCGAACCTTCTCTTGATGAATGGCCCGTACGCCTACAACCTGACGGTCTACTTCCAGTTCATCGAGAGCCAGGCGAGGTACATCGTCCGCCTTCTCGGCACTGCCCGCCGGATCAAGGCAACGTTCGTCGACGTCAAACGCGAAGCAAATGACCGGTACTTCGCCAGCATGCTCGCTCGCCGACGCAATCAGATCTATTTCAGCGACAGCTGCAACGGCTCGAACAGCTACTTCTTCGACCAGCACGGCGATGTGCCCATCCGTGCTGCCCTGACACCCGAAGTTCATTGGACCAGTGGCCATTTCAACCTGAAGGACTACGACATGCACACCGCCCCGAAGAGCGCCGTAGGAGTGAACCGATGAGCCGTGACAGAAGTATCGAAGGCAAAGTCGTCGCCATCACGGGTGCCGCACGCGGCATCGGATACGCAACCGCCGCGCACTTGCTGAGCCAAGGCGCGCGGGTCGCGATCGGTGACATCGATGCAGCGGCGGTGAGGTCAGCTGCGACGTCTCTCGCACGTGGCGTCGTCGCGCTCCAGGTCGATGTTTCGAACGACGAATCTGTCGCGGCGTTCATCGCAGCTGCCGAGGACGCACTGGGCACCCTCGACATCCTGATCAACAACGCCGGCATCATGCCGATCGGTCATTTCCTCGAGCAGAGCCAAGAGCTTCAGCGCCGCACGTTCGACATCAATGTCTATGGCGTCCTCAACGGGATGCGCGCGGCCCTGCCCGGAATGATCGAACGGGGCAGCGGTCACATCATCAACGTCGCCTCGAGCGCGGGCAAGGCTCCCGTGCCGGGAGGACTCGTGTATGGCGCGACCAAGGCCGCCGTTGCCTCACTCACTGATACCGCGCGTATCGAGTTCGCCGGCGACAACATCGATTTCACGTCCATCCTGCCCGCGTTCACCAACACCGACCTGATCGCCGGCACCAAGGGGCTCAAGGGTTTCAAGACCGTCGAACCCGAAGACGTCGCGCAGGCGATCGCTGATGCCATAAGTCATCCCGTGCCCGAGAAGTGGGTCCCTGGTTCGCTGGCGGGAACCGCGGCCATTTTCGGGCTCATCCCCTATGGCGTGCGGGACCGGATCAACCGCGCACTCGGCGCCTACGACGCCTTCCTCGATGTCGATCAGTCTGCGCGCAAGGTCTACGACGACCGGATCACCCAGCACTGATTTCCCTGTCGGCGGCCCAACGATTGTGCCGCCCCACCCTAGGAGATTCACCATGGTCGAGCTCATCAAGGGAAATTCCCCGGTCGGCCCCCCGCCCAAGGATCTACCGATTGCCCTGAAAGCCGGCGCAACCGCTTTCGAGGCGTACAAGCACATCTTCACCGGCCCTTTGGCGCACCTACTCTCCCACCCAAACCAAGTGCAGTACCGCGGCTTCGACATGGCACTCCAGATCGAGAATATCGTCGCCGAAGCCCAGGACGTCGTCAGCATCACCCTCGTCTCCCCTACCGGCGAGGACCTGCCGCAGTGGCGAGCGGGCTCGCACCTCGACGTCTTCCTGCCGTCGGGCAAGCAGCGACAGTACTCACTGTGCGGCGATCCACAGGATCGTCGCCGCTACCGGATCGCTGTGCGGTTCATCCGGGATGGCGGCGGCGGATCACGAGAGATCCACGAATCCCTGTCGGTCGGCGACACGGTTCGCATCCGCGGGCCCCGCAACGCTTTCCAACTTGCCGATGCCGAGTCATACCTCTTCATTGCCGGTGGAATCGGAATCACCCCGATCCTGCCGATGGTCCGCGCTGCGAATCGGGCAGGCAAGCCGTGGCGCATGGTCTACCTGGGCCGAAGCCGCGAAACTTTGCCATTCCTCGACGAACTCGCCGCGCTGAAAGGTGGACGAGTCGAGGTACGGACCGACGACGAGTACGGCTTGCCGAACATGACGACGATCCTGGAAGGACGTCGCGACACCGAAGCGGTCTACCTGTGCGGCCCGCCTCCGTTGCTCGACGCCGCTCACCGACTCATGCCTGGCGGCGGCCGTGCCGAGCTCCACACCGAACGGTTTTCTCCCCCACCCGTCGCCGGCGGACAACCGTTCCAGGTCTCGTTGGCGCGTAGTGCAATCCGGGTCGAGGTCGGAGCCGACGAGTCCGCTTTGGCGGCAATTCGCCGGGTCAAGCCCGACGTTTCCTACTCGTGCCAGCAGGGCTATTGCGGTACCTGCATGGTCAAGGTGCTCGCCGGAAGGGTCGAGCATCGCGATCACAAGCTCCTCGACTCCGAACGCGACGCCGGCGGCATGCTCGTGTGCGTTTCCCGGTGCGACGGACCCCTTCTCATCGACCTCTAAGACTTCAAAATCCACCCTCAATGTTGAGAGGAGCGCCGACATGGCGAAGGAACCGACCAAGAACACGTATCAGAAGGAAGGGCACGTCATCGCTCCGCGGGACGTCTCGTTCGACTGGAACGACGTGCCGTTGCATTACATCCCGAATGAACCGTTCGCGTCGCAGTTCTGGAACATCATGCACCTGCTCGTGCCCGAAGGTGAGAAGGCCATGGCCGGCACTGTGTCTGAGGCACTTGCCTACATCACCGACGAACGCCTTCATGAGGAAGCGGTCGGCTTCGTTGGCCAAGAAGCGATGCACGCGGTTTCTCACGAGAGCTTCCACAGCCGTCTCGCCGAGGAGGGCGTCAACGTCGAAGCGATCATCTCCGCGTACAACTTCTGGTTCCGAAAGGTGGTGACCGATCACGGATTGAAGGGGCGCGCCAAGGAAGAGTGGCTCAAAGAACGTCTTGCGCTCTTCGCTGCGATGGAGCACTTCACCGCGGTCGTCGGGCAGTGGATGCTCGACAACGAGGCGCTCGAAGAAGCCGGCACGCATCCGATGGTCCTAGACCTTCTCAAATGGCACTGTGCCGAAGAGGTCGAGCACCGCAACGTGCTGTTCGATGTGTACCAGCACCTCGACGGCAGCTATATCCGCCGTCTGCGCACCGGCCTCGTCGGAAGCGTCGGGTTGGCGGTGTGGTGGCTCGGTACGGCCCACTACCTCATGAAGCACGACCCGGCTCCGAAGAAGTGGTGGAAGCCGTGGCCGGTTCAGATGATCGAGGCCACTCGAAAGCACCTCTTGCCGGGCATCCAGTTCGTCGTCACTGATCTGCCCCCGTACCTCAAGCCGAACTTCCACCCCTCCGAAATGGGGCCAATGGATAAGGCCATCAAGTACCTGGCAACGTCTCCAGCCGCGTTGGGCGCGCAGCACTGATGCCAAGAGTTGCCATCCCAGACCGGCTGTTTCTCGCCGCTGACAGCGCTGAAACGCCTCAACACATCACCTGTCTCGCCACGTTCACGCCACCCGACGGCGCATCGAAGGACTGGCTCGACACGTTGGAACGGGATCTGCGAGCGCAGCGGACTGCGGCGGCTCCGTTCAACTTCCGGCTCCACGACCCGGCGCGGCGGGCCTATGCACCGCGCTGGGACGTGGTTTCCAACGACGAGATCGACTTCGATCACCATTTCCAGCGAATGACGCTGCCCGCCCCTGGTGGCCAGAAAGAGTTGCACGAACTGCTCTCCTGGCTGCACACCGTCCCCCTGGACCCAAGTCGTCCATTGTGGGAGTTCCGTCTGATCGACGGCCTCGAGCGTGGCGGGATCGCGATCCACTTCAAGGTGCATCACGCGATCATGGACGGTGTCGGGGGAATCGGCCGGTTGTCCGAAATGATCACGGGTGACCCACACCTGATGACGCCACGAGCCGTCTGGACCGTCGGACCCGCGGTGAGCGACAACAGCCCTTCGTTCCGGCACCGACTCGGACACGCTGGTTCGGCGCTGTTCGAGCTGGCTGAGACCGTCATGGGCCTCGGCAGCTACGCATGGACAGTCGCGACTGGCGGCCGGTTCGGTACCGAACCGGATGTGCCGCTTCCGTTTGCAGTCCAGCCGACGATGCTCAACCGGCCAATCAGCAACGAACGCGAAGTCGTCACCCTGACGTACGACTTCAACCGAATCCACGGCCTTGCCAAGGCCGCGAACTGCAAGATCAACGACATCTTTCTGGCGATGTGTTCGGGCGGTATTCGTCAGTACCTCGCGGTCACTGACAACCTGCCGGCGACGTCCTTGACCGCAGCCGCTCCAATCAATACCCGTGACGGCGACGACCAATTGACGGCCAACGCGTTCACCGTCTTCCTTGTGGCCCTCGCCACCGACATCGTCGATCCGATCGAACGCCTCGCCGCTATCGCGCGATCCGGCAGGGCGGGCAAAGCATTACTGGAGAAGCTGCCGAAGAAGACGTCCGAGCTGTACCCCGCGGTCTACATGGGTCCGCTGATCGGAGCCAGCATCGTCGGCCTGGGCGGACGCACCACGCCACCGTTCAGTATCTCGACCTCGAACGTCCCCGGTCCGCGTGCGCAGCAATATCTCGCGGGCGCCAAGCTCGAGGCCCTGTACCCGATGGCGATGCTGTACCACGGCAACGGATTGTTCGTCGGTCTGCTCACCAACTCCGGGCGGGTCGCGATTTCGCTGGTCGGCGACAAGAAGACCGTGCCGCACCTCGACCGGCTCGCGGAGTACTTCGACGCCGCATTGGTCGAACTCGAGGACGCAGTCGACACCGATGTCCAAGCTGTCGGCTAGGCCGGCAAGACCCGCAACGGAGGCCTTATCATGAAAATCGTCGCTGACCTGAGCAAATGCGATGGCCACGGTATGTGCGAAGCGATGTCCGAAATCTTCGAGGTGGGTGCGGACGGGTTCGTCCACATCCTCAACGAATCTCCCGATGAAGCGGACCGCAAGTACGTCCTCGCCGCCGTAGAAGCATGCCCCGTCATGGCGTTGAGCGTGCAGCAATGACTCTTCTCGACAACCTCGTTCGCCGCACACAGGTCGCCGGCGTGCAGCTTTACGACCGGCTTCCGGGCCAGCGGCGGGCGTTCGCGGAACCGCCGCCGGACAGCGATCTCAAACCGGTGCTCGGCAAACCGGGGGCGCCGCTGTTCGGCTATGCACCCACCATCTTGTACGACAGCATCCGTTGGGGGAGAAAGGTATTCGCCGAGACTGGACCGGTGTCGTGGACGAACTTCGGGCCCACGCCGGTGGTGTTCCTCTTAGGTCCCGAGGCACTCGAGATCGCTTGGATGAATCGGGACAAGGCCCTGACCGCGAGCGGGCTCGAATTCTTCATCGGACCGTTCTTCCACCGCGGTTTGCTTCTTCTCGACTTCGAGGAGCACTTGGAGCACCGCCGGATCATGCAGCAGGCGTTCAGCCGACCCAGGCTGGACGACTACATGAGCCGCATGAAGCCGACGATCGAGCGGGAACTGGCCAGTTGGCGCCCTGGTGACGACTTCCACATGTACACCTGCGCGAAACAGTCGCTGCTGCGTTTGGCTACGGAAGTGTTCGTCGGGACAACAAGCGGCCCCGAATCCCGTCGCATCGAGAACGCATTCGTTGATTGTCTGAACGCTGGCCTATCGGTGATCCGTTTCCCGTTGCCGGGGAACGCGTGGTCGCGCGGCCTTGCGGGCCGGCGGACGCTCGACGAATACTTCCACGCTCAGATCCCGGCGAAGCGAGCCGGCGACGGCGTAGACCTGTTCAGCGTGCTGTGCAATGCGGAAGACGAGGAGGGGCAGCGGTTCAGCGACGACGACATCGTGAACCACATGCGATTCGTCATGCTCGCCGCACACGACACCAGCACGATCACGCTGTCGATGATGACCTACCTACTCGGTAAGCATCCGGAGTGGCAGGAGCGCGTTCGCGCCGAGTCCGAGGCGCTGGGCAAGCCGGCACTCGACGTGGCCGATCTCGACCGCCTTCCGTCGCTCGATCTGGTGTTCAAAGAGACGTTGCGAATGTTCGCGCCGGCCGGAGGGCTCGCGCGAGAGGCGATCAAGGACACCGAGATCCTCGGACACTACATTCCGGCCGGAACCAAGGTGCTGCTGCAGCCCTTCGTCTCGATGCGCCTGGAAAAGTGGTGGCCGAATCCGGACACCTTCGATCCCGAACGCTTCGCCGACGACCGACGCGAGGATCGGGTGCACCGGTTCGCCTGGTCGCCCTTCGGTGGTGGCGCACACAAGTGCATCGGGCTGTACTTCGGCGGAATGACGGTCAAGGCGATCATGCACCAGATGCTGCTGAAGTACCGGTGGAGTGTTCCCGCGAACTACGAACCGCCCCTCGAGTGGGGCACGGGTCCGGTACCAAGCGATGGGTTGCCGATTCGTTTGGAGACCGTCTAGAGCTCCAATTGAGCCAGTTGCTTGAGCACGATTTCGGCACGCTCTGCGACCGCCCAGTTGACGTCGAAGGTCAGTCGAGTCGCGCCGGCTGACACGAGTTCACGCAGATACTGCGTGTATTCGGCGGTACCGACCTGGCGACCGGGAGCAGCGACCCGCAAAGTGACGTCGAGGCCATCGGGATCTTTTCCGGTGGCCTCGGCCTTCGCGCGCAAGCGTTGAACAACCGACTCCAAGTGTGCCGGAGACATCGTTCCCCCGGCCGAGGTGCCGAACCAGCCGCCGGCTGCGACCGCGCGCCTGATGGCGGCTGGCGACTCTCCGCCGACGAGGACCGGGACCGGGTTCTGGAACGGCGTCGGGTGACTGCGGATGCCTTCCGGAATACGGTACGGCCCGTAATCGCCGGCCGCGGGTGCACCAGTCCAGACCTCGCGAAGAAGTGCGATACCTGCGTCAGTACGCTTTCCGCGCTCATCGAACGGGACGCCCAGCGCCTCGAACTCCTCTGCCAGCCAGCCGGCACCAATACCCAGCGACACGCGGCCACCGGAGAGGCGGTCGATCGTGGCGATCTGCTTGCCGACGGTCACCGGGTGACGATGGGCCAAGATGGCGACGGCCACGCCGAGTCGAATGGTCGAGGTCAGTCCAGCCAGATACGACAACAGAACAACCCAGTCGTACCAGTCCTCGTCGGGCGGGCTGATGAACTGGCCGGTGTCACTGAACGGGTAGAGCGAATTGGTCTTCTCGGCCAGGACGGTGTGGTCCGGAACCCACGCGCTCTCGAATTCGTACTGTTCGGCCAGCGCGACCATTCCCGCGAAGTCGAGCTCGCCCCAGGGCTCACGGTAGGGCAGATGAACCCCGAGGTGGACGCTCATGCGCGTCGATATCCGACGAGAACGCTGTCGTCGACGTCGTCGAGATTGACGACGATGTTCTCCGGCGTACGAGTGGTCAGCCAGATGAGCTCGTCGGTCGTCGACATATTGACCTCGACGTGCGGCATGAACGGCGGCACGAATACCCAGTCGCCCTCGCTCATGTCGACGTACTCGGAGTAGTTCTCGCCGAAGTAGATGCGAGCGATTCCCTTGAGCACATATCCGCCGGTCTCGGCCTCACCGTGGTGGTGCGGGAGCGACCGAAATCCAGGCTCGTTGGACACCTTTCCGAACCAGATCTTCGTGGCCGGCGTGTGGGCGATGCTCACGCCCGACACGCGGTGCGCTCCACCGGACTGTGCGGTGCCCTGGTGCTCTTCCCCGCATTTCGTGACGACGGGACGGGCTTGAACCTGTGCGGTCATGTCAACTCCTGTACAAACAAACGTTTGTTTGTAGAATACTTGTAAACGTTCTGCGAAGCAACAGTCGATGCGTAGGATGACCGAACCAAGGGAAGGGACCAGGCATGTCGCAAGACGTCGAAAGCGCGACTGATGCGCGCTCCTCCCGCGGCCGTTCGCGTGGCAAGTCCCGCGGCCCGGCCGGGAGCACGTCCGATGCCATCTACCGTGCTGCTGAAGACCTCTTTTTCGAGCGCGGGTACGGCGGGACGAGCCTGCGCGACATCGCCGATACCGTCGACCTCACCGTCGGCAGCCTGTACAACCACATCGCCTCCAAGGAAGCTTTGCTCTTCGCGATCATGAAGAGTGCGATGGACGGCGTGCTCACCGCGGTCGATGAAGCGGTCGAGGGGATCAACGATCCCGTTCGCCGGCTCGAAGCGCTCATGAAGACGACCATCAGGTACTACGGCGAGAACATCCGGCGATCGGTCATCGGCAACACCGAGCTGCGGTCCCTGCCGGCCGATTACCGGGTCCAAATTCAGGCCCTTCGTGACGCCTATGAAGACCGACTGACCGCCGTCCTGCGGGAATGTGCCGCGACCGGCCTCGACATTCCTGATGTGCGAATGGCGGCATATGCCTGCATCGCCATCAGCGCACACGTTTCCACCTGGTACCGCGAGGGTGGCGACCTCAGTCTCGACGAGGTCGCCGATACTCTCACCAGGATGTATGCGCCGCTTGCCGGACCTCCGCGACAACAGGATTGACGAGTAGGCCAATTCCAGGCAGCTCGACCTCGACAGTGTCGCCAGGACGCATCCAGAGTTGCGGCGTGCGTGCGGTACCGACGCCACCAGGCGTTCCGGTTGCGATGACATCGCCCGGCCGCAGCTCGGTCCACTCGGAGCAGTACGCAATGAGCTCGGCCACCGAATAGAGCATGTCGGCAAGAGGGGCCTGCTGGACCACGGCACCGTTGAGCCTTGTTGTGAGAACCCTTGTCTCGAAGCCACTTTCGAGTTCGTCAGGCGTCACCAGCCAAGGCCCCATAGCTCCACTGCGCGGGAAATTCTTGCCGGGGGTGAATTGGGTGCTGTGCCGCTGGTAGTCGCGGATGGATCCGTCGTTGAACAACGTGTAGCCGGCCACCATCTCGAGTGCACGGTCCACGGGAACGTGACGTCCGCTGCGGCCGATGACGACGGCGAGCTCACCCTCATAGTCGAACGATTCGCTTACTTCTGGCGCGATCAACGGCTCCCCCGCGCCGACAACCGTGTCCGCGAAGCGCGCAAAGACCGTGGGCCGCGGCGCGCGCTCGCGCTTCATCTCTCGCTGATGGTCGGCGTAGTTCAGGCCGATACACAGGATCTTTCCGGGTGACGGAATCGGCGGCAGGAGCTCCACGGACTCAAGGGGAATCGTTGCCACGCCTTTGGAGTACCACTCCTCGATCTCCGCAGTCCCGAACGCGAGCGCATCGACGATCGAGTACGCAGGCTCCAATCCCCTGCCGAATTCGATGATGGCATCGCCCTCTACCGCGCCCCACGACACCTTGTCCTGTAGGCGGAACGTCACGAGCTTCATCGTCAGAACGCCTTTGGCAGACCGAGCAGGGTGGTGCCGAGGTTGTTGCGCACCATGTCGTTGGCCAGCGGAGCGAAGACCCACAGCCGCACGTCGCGGAACCAGCGCTGCATCGGGATCTCCCGACTGAAGCCGGCGCCACCCAGGATCTCCATCCCATCGGTGGTCACCTTCACCGCGGCCTCCGACGCGGCGACTTTGGCCATCGACGAAAGTATGTCGGCGCGTCCGCCGGCCGCTTCCACAGCCGCGGCTCGGGCAACCAATCCCCGCGCACTTTCAATCGCCAGCGCACCGTCCACCAGTCGGTGCTGGACCGCCTGAAACGCACCGATGCTACGTCCGAATGCCTGCCGCTCGTTCGCGTAGTTCACCGCATACTCGAGTGCTCCGCGCGCGGCGCCGATCGATCCTGCCGCCGCGTTGATCCGTTCTCGGTTGAGCGTGCCGAACAGCATGCGGAAACCTTGATGCACTTCTCCCATCACCGCCGACTCCGGGACCGTGACGTTGTCGAAGAACACCTCACACGTCGACAAGCCATGGACCGCGACCGTCGGCAACTCGCGCACCGAGATTCCCGGCGTATCAGCGGGCATGACGAACATCGTGACGCCTTCGACCGCGGACCGTTGTATCGGGGCCGTCCGCGCGACAACGAGGAAGACGTCAGCGTGGGTCGCTCCCGAGATCCAGGTCTTCTGCCCGTTGATGACCCACGAGCCGTCGACGTTCCGTGCCGATGTGCGCATCCCGCGCGCGATGTCGGTGCCTGCGCCCGGCTCGCTCAAAGCAAACGAGAACTTCGCGTCGCCGGACAGCAGCCGGCCTAACCATTGCGCCTTGTGTGCCGGTGAACCGTGGCTGCTGAACACCTCCACACCCATGTAGTGCACGACCATGTTGATGGCCATCGACGTGGGGCCGGCGGCCAGTTCTTCGACGACGGTCGCCTGCTCGCGAATGTCACCCATCCCGCCGTCGGACTCGGGCGCCCCGATCGACATGATGCCGAGTTCAGCCAGGCGCTTGTGCAACACCTCGTCGAACTCTTCGCGATCGTCGAGTTCGAGGGTGCGGTCCACCGGTGCTGCGGCCTCGATGACGGATCGGATCATCGCCCGCAGTTCGAGCTGTTCCGGCGACTCCGCAAGCGGATCAGCGTTCCGGCCGATTGCGTCGGTCACTTCCAAAGCCATTGTGTCTCCTGCACATTCAGACGGGGTAGACGCCATTGCGGCGTGGGGAAACGTGCTTGCGACGCCCGCGGTACAGCGCAAAGCGGGCGATGAGCTCGTGCCGCAGGTCTTCGACCGGGACCACGGCTTCCACCGCGTTCTCGTTTGCGATCTGGAAGACGTCGATTTTCTTGTCGTACTCGGCACGCAGATCGTCGATGTACTTCGCACGTACGTCGAGGTCCTCGATCGCCATGACCTTGTTGTAGTAAATGCCGTTGATCGCACCCTCGGGGCCGAGCAGCGCGGGCTTCGCGGTCGGCAGCGCGATCACCGCATCGGGGTTCATTGGACTGCCCGACATCCCGAGGTAGCCGCCGCCGTAGGCCTTACGGACTAGCACTGCGATGCGCGGAACGGTCGACTCCGCGACCGCGTACAGCATCTTGGCTCCGTGCCGGATGATGCCTTCTCGTTCGGCAACGGTGCCGAGCATGTAACCCGGCACGTCGACGAGGAACAGCAGCGGAACGTTGTAGGCGTTGCACATCCAGATGAAGCGCGCCGCTTTGTCGGACGAGTCGCTGAACAGAACGCCGGCCTTGACCGACGACTGATTGGCGACGATGCCGACCGGGCTACCGCCCATCCGGGCAAAGCCGGTGACGAGTTCGGGCGCGAACAGTTCCTTGTGCTCGAAGAACGTGTTCGCGTCGACGATGGCGTCAATGAGTTCGTGCACGTCGTACGGTGTCGCCTGATCCTCGGGAACGATCGAGCGAAGGTCATCGACCGGAACCGGATCCCACCCTTCGATCACGGGAGGCTTGTCCTCCCACGACGGCGGCAGGTACGACAGGTAGAGGCGTACCGCGGCGATCGCCTCTTCTTCGGTCTCGGCAAGCAAGTCGGACAAGCCCGATACGCGCGAATGTAGATCCGCGCCGCCCATTTCCTCCAGCGAGACCTTCTCGCCAGTGACCATCTCGGCGACCCGCGGCGACCCGATGTATGCGGTCGCGGTTCCGCGCACCATGATCGTCACGTCGCAGAGGGCCGGCACGTACGCCGAACCAGCCGGTGACGGCCCGAACAGCGCGCAGATCTGCGGCACTCGTCCGGAGATCTGGATCTGGTTGTAGAAGATGTTGCCCCACGCCTTGCGCCCGGCATAGCTCTCGAACTGCTCGTCGATGCGCGCACCCGCGGCATCGACGAGATAGACCAGGGGCAGGCTCAGCTCGTCGGCCAGGCGCTGCATCGCGGTCATTTTCTCGAAGGTGCGCTTGCCCCAGGCACCCGCCTTGACGGTGAAGTCGTTGGCGATCACGCAGACTCGTCGTCCATCGACCGTGCCGATGCAGGTGACGACGCCGTCCGCCGGCAGGTCCTCGAGGTGGCGAGCGAGCAGCCCGTCCTCGATGACATCCGTGCCTGCGTCGAACAGCAGCTTCAGGCGGTCCCGGACGAATAATTTGCCGGCCGCAGCGAGCCGTTCGTGGTTCTTCGCTGGCCCGCCGGCACGCGCGGTGTCGAGCCTGGCGAGCAGTTCGTCGTGGACGGAGTGGTTCATGGTCGATGTCATGACGCGTCTTCCTTGCGGTCAATCAAGGCGAGAGTCTCACCCGGGGCAACGGTCGCTCCGACGGAAGCCGTGATCGCACGGACTGTTCCGTCGACGTCGGCGCGAACGACGTTTTCCATCTTCATGGCCTCCACGACGCAGATGACGTCGGTGGCTTGGACGGTTTGGCCAACGGTGGCAAGGACTTTCACCACGGTCCCCTGCATCGGCGAACGGACCGTACCGTCGCCGGACTGCGCATCCGCGACCCGGGCTTGCCTTTCGGTCATGGCGCCGGGGGGACGGTGGTCAGCGACTCCGTGACGCGGAATCCAGTGCTGCCGCCCCGCGACGGTCACGACCGAACGTTGCGCCGGAATGCGGAAGGCCTCAGGCAGAGTGACGGTGTCTTCGAGCCAGCGGGTGTAGTGCCGGTCGGCGACGAAATCCTCGTGATCGAGGATCATCCGCTGCGCGGGAACCGTCGTCTTGATTCCGGTGACGGAGAATTCGTCGAGCGCCGCCTTCGTGCGCTCGATCGCGTCCGCCCGGTCCCGGCCGTGGACGATCAGCTTCGCGACCAGACCGTCGTAGTACTCGCTGACGGTGTCGCCGGACTCGTAGCCGTGGTCGACCCGGACACCGGCACCGCTTGGCCAGCGGATCTCCTTCAGCGTTCCCGGTGTTGGAATGAAGCGTCCCCCGGCCGGGTCCTCGGCATTGATCCGGATCTCGATCGCATGACCGGTGGTCACGATGTCGCTCTGCCGCAGGTTGAGCGCCTCACCAGCGGCGATCCGAAGTTGCTCGACGACCAGGTCGATTCCCGTCACCATCTCGGTCACCGGATGCTCGACCTGCAGACGCGTGTTCATTTCGAGGAAGTAGAACTCGTCGTCTTCGACGAGGAACTCGACCGTGCCGGCGTTGACGTAGCCGACCTCGCGCGCGAGCGCCACGGCCGCCTCCCCCATGCGCGCACGCAGGTCCGCGTCGAGGACCGATGCCGGTGCTTCCTCGATGAGTTTCTGGTGACGTCGTTGGACCGAACAGTCACGGTCACCGACCCACACCGCGTTGCCGTGGGCGTCGGCGAGGATCTGGATTTCGACGTGACGCGGTCGGTCGAGGTAGCGCTCGAGGAAGACATCGCCCCGCCCGAAGTACGAGAGTGCTTCGCGCTGAGCCGCTTCGAGCGCATCCGCGACTTCCGTGGCATATCGCACCACGCGGATTCCGCGGCCACCGCCACCGAAGGACGCCTTGATAGCGATCGGGAACCCATGCTCCGAGGCGAACTCGAGCACTTCGTCGGCGCCGACCACGGCGTCGGCAACGCCCGGCACGCTGGGCACACCCGCGGCAGTGGCGAGTTTGCGGGCGGTGATCTTGCTTCCCATGGAGTCGATGACGGCTGCACTCGGGCCAATGAACGTGCGGCCTTCTGCGGTCAACGCATCAGCGAGCAGAGTGCTCTCCGACAGAAACCCGTAGCCGGGATGCACTGCCTGGGGACCGGACCTTCGGACCGCCGACATGATCGCGTCGACGTTCAGATACGTCTCCGCGGCGGTGTTGCCCGGGAGGCGGTAGGCCTCATCGGCGAGCCGAACGTGTAAAGCATCCGCGTCCGCATCCGAATGGACGGCCACCGACGTCACGCCGAGCTTGCGGCACGCTCGGATCACCCGCACCGCGATCTCTCCACGGTTCGCGATAAGCACCTTGTCGAACATTCATCCAGCATACAAACAAACGCTTGTTTGTACAGTGTGCAATGTCGTGCATTCCGCGAAGAGAGTCCGGAACGCCTGGACCGCCGCGCAACCCGCTGCTTACGCGGGCCTTGGGCACTTTCCGCTCCCCCGACTGGACTCGAACCAGCAACCGCCAGAGTGCCAAAAGGGACGACAAATGGAGGCAACCGTTGAGCGCTCACCGTCAGTCGAAATGGCGGTTTACCTGTGCGAATGGCACATGTTCGACCACTTCGGACGATCGAACGCACTGTTGAACAACGCTGACGTTCGACGAAGAAGGCCCTGTGGGCTTGCGGGTGCGTCTTTCGTTGCACATTGCTACGCTCGTGTAGCAGGGTGTAACGGAATTGGGGTGGTGAGTGTGGATGGCCAAGTCGGCAGCCGATAAGGTCACGCGGTTCTCTGCGGACCTGATCGAGAGTGCGGCGGTCGAGGGTGTTCGTCAGAACCGTTCGGGTCGCCAGCAGCTTGAGCATTGGGCTCGCGTAGGCCGGGCGGTGTCGATTCGGCACACCGCGGCTCGCCGCCGGGTCGAGGCGGCGCTCGCCGGCGACCTGCCGCTCGTTGACCTCAGCCCAGAGGAAGGAGAGGTCTTCAATGCGGAGATCGATGCTGCGATCGCCGAGCAACTGGCCGCCACCAACTATGGCGAGGTGCTGGCCCGTCAGGGCGTAACGACTGTCGCGCTGGACGAGCAAGGCAGGCTTGTCGAATACCGGCCCGATGGAACGAGCAGGATTCTGAGCGCTGAGTGAAGCGGCTCGACCTGGTCATCGGATCCAACGGTGCCGGCAAAACCACGTTTGTCACGACAACGCTGAAGCAGGTGCTGCCCGGCAGCGTCTTTGTCAACGCCGATGAGATCGCCAAACAGCGTTGGCCCGCTGATCCGGAGGCTCACTCGTACGAAGCGGCCGAAATCGCGGCGAACACGCGCAACCGTCTTATCGACAGCGGTGTGTCCTTCATCGCGGAAACGGTGTTCTCGCATCCGTCCAAGCTTGCACTCATCGGCGACGCTCAGGCGAAGGACTACCGGGTGATCCTGCACGTGCTGATGGTTCCCGAGGAGCTCACGGTTCTGCGTGTGCACTACCGAGTGCAGGCCGGCGGACATAACGTTCCCGAGAACAAGATCCGTGAACGCTATCAACGAGTGTGGCATCTGGCGGCGGCAGCGATGCTGCGCAGCGATACGGCGACGCTGTACGACAGCAGCAGTCTGGCGGGTCCTCGCGCGGTGGCGACGTTCAGTTCGGGAATCGCGACCTGGGTCGGGCAGTGTCCGGCGTGGACCCCTGCGCCGCTGAAGCGGGTTCTTGGATAGGTGCGGCCCTTTGACCGACCCGGCAAGCGTTTTTGGGTACAAAAATAGCCCGCTGATCCTGCACAGTTTATGCAGGTCAGGGGCTTTTTCTTGCTCCCCCGACTGGACTCGAACCAGTAACCGCCCGATTAACAGTCGGGAGCTCTGCCAATTGAGCTACGGAGGAATGTCCCTCTCGGGAACGCATGTGACTTTAGCGCACGCGCGGCGGCTCTCCCAAATCGCGAGGACAGGCGTGGCGGCGGGGTTCCAACTTCGTTAAAGCGGGCGGTCGATCGTTGGCAGACCGCTGGTCGTCGGGCAGTATGGTCCGCATGTTTCGCCTCATGCTCGGTATCTCCATCGGCTACGTTCTCGGAGCCAAGGCTGGGCGGGCACGCTATGAGCAGATCGCCCGCGTCGGTCGCGCGCTGCGCGACAGCCAGGTGACCCGTGCGGTGGTCGACGCCGGCCGCAACAAAATCGCCGCCTCGATCAGCACTCAGCCGCAACTCGAGCCGTTGCACACGATTGACGAAGAGACCACAATCCTGGTCCCCCACGAGCACCTGCGGGTCCGCTAAAGCCCGTTGATGTTGTTGCCCATGGCCTGCTCGAGCAGGCTGCGGCGGTACTGCTCCAGCGCGACAAGGTCGCCGAAGATCGCGTAGTAATCGTCGGGCTGCTCGGACGGCGAGATGCGGTGCAGCTTCGACTTCAGATCCGCGATCTGCTGCCCCACCCACACCTCTTGAAGCCGCGCGAGCACGCTGGCGACGTAGCGGTCGATCGCGTCCTCGGTGACGTCGAGCGGCTCGACGCCGAGCCCGCTGAGCAACTCCTTCAACGCATCGTCACGAAGGTTCCCCGATACCGCAGCGATCCACCCGCTGCCGCTCAAACCCGCCGCCGTGCCGCCAGCCGCGGCGATCGCTCGCCTGACCTCGGCATACGCCGGATGCGTGAACGCCTCGGCCGGCAGCGAGTCAAACACCGGTCCCGCGATCGCCGGGTACTGCAACGCCGACTTCAGGGAGTTCCGCTGCAACCGCAGCGACGGATCTTTTGCGTCGGGCATCGACGGGGCCACCGGCTTGCGAACCGGGGGCTGAACCGGAGCTCCCTCGTCCTTCGCTGCGACCTCACGAACGCGCCGAACGACCGCATTGATGTCGTCCCAACCGACCCAACCGGTCAGCTGACGCGCGTAGTCGTCCCGCAGCGCGCGGTCCTTGATGCGGGCAACCATCGGCACCGTACGACGCAGGGCTTCGACTCGACCTTCGCCGCTGTCGAGGTCATACTCGGCAAGCGCCGCTTTGACCGCGAACTGGAACATCGGAACGCGCCGAGCCACCAGATCCCGCACCGCCGCGTCGCCGGACTTCAGGCGCAAATCGCAGGGATCCATTCCATCCGGTGCAACGGCCACGTAAGTCTTTCCGGCCATCTTCTGATCGCCCTCGAACGCCTTGAGGGCCGCCTTCTGCCCCGCCTCGTCACCGTCGAAGGTGTAGATGATCTCGCCGCGATACCACGAGTCGTCCATGAGTAGTCGGCGCAGCAATGACAAGTGGTCCTCGCCGAAGGCCGTGCCACATGATGCGACGGCTGTCTTGACACCGGCTAGGTGCATCGCCATGACGTCGGTGTAGCCCTCGACCACGACCGCCTGATGAGACTTGGCGATCTCGCGCTTCGCGTGATCGATACCGAACAGCACCTGCGACTTCTTGTACAGAACCGTCTCAGGAGTGTTGACGTACTTCCCCGGCATGGTGTCGTCGTCGTAGAGCTTGCGCGCCCCGAAGCCGATCACCTCGCCCGACAGATTCCGGATCGGCCAGAGCAACCGCCTATGGAACCGGTCGATCGGTCCACGCTTGCCTTGCAGGGCAAGGCCGGCTTCAATCAGCTCCTTGAACTCGAAGCCTTTGCGAATCAGGTGCTTGGTGAGCGTGTCCCAGCCCGCGGGCGCGTAGCCGCAACCGTAGAGGCGGGCCGCATTGCCGTCGAAGTTGCGTTCCGTCAAGTACTTTCGCGCGGCAGATGCCTCCGGCGAGTTCAGCTGCTCGGCGTAGAACTTCTGCGCTGCTTCGTTGGCTGCGACAAGTCGCGTACGAGTTCCGCGGTCACGCTGGACCGACGTTCCGCCACCCTCGTAGGTGATCTGATAGCCGAGCTTGTCCGCCAGGCGCTCAACGGCCTCGATGAAGCCAATGTGCTCCATCTTCTGCAAGAACGTGAAGACGTCGCCGCCCTCGCCACAGCCGAAGCAGTGGAACGTGCCGACGCTCGGACGCACGTGAAACGACGGGGTCTTCTCATCGTGGAACGGGCAAAGACCCGGCATCGAATCGCCACGCGCCGCTTTCAGCGCGACGTACTCACCGACCACGTCCTCGATATGGGCGCGCTCGCGAATCGCCGTGATGTCACGATCAGGAATCCGGCCAGCCACTCGAACAGGCTACCCGCCACTCGCGGCCATGCGTTCGAGCCGGCTCTCGGTGTACGACGCAATCTGATCGACGACGACGCGGACCCGCTGCGCTTCGGTGCTCGAGGCCTGCCACATCGGCAGGAACATCGCGTCCAACCCAACTGGAGCCCACTGCATCATCCGGTCCGCGACCTCGTGAATGAGCTCACGCTGCCGCTCCTGCCGCTGCAGATGCTGCTCATTGCTCATGACAAACCGAAGTGCGACAGTCTTGAGCAGCGCGACCTCGGCGGCCACCGTCTTGGGGACGCACAGATCGGCGCGGTAACGAGTGAGCGGGTCCGGACCGTACTTGTTCCGCGTCGACGTCACGACGGCCGTGGCGAACCGGCCCACCAACTCACTCGTCATCCGCTTGAGAACGACCTGACTGGCGAGCGTCCCGTCCCAGCGACCGGCGTCGACGACCGCCGGCAGGGCGGACAGTCGTTGCGCCGCAGCGATCAAGTCGTCGCTCGAGACGTCGTAGTGGTGGCCGGCGCCCATGGCCGCGAGGAACCGTTGTTCGGTCGGGTCGGCGAGGGCACGCAGCGACACTCGGCCCGCGATGATTCCGTCCTCGACGTCGTGCACCGAGTACGCGACGTCATCCGACCAGTCCATGATCTGGGCCTCGACACACTGCCGCTGACCAGCCGCACCGTCCCGCACCCACGCGAGCTGGTGCCCGTCGATCGCGTAGGCACCGAACTTCTTGCCGGTCGCGGTCCGCACCCACGGGTACTTCGTCACGGCGTCGAGCGAAGCTCGCGTGAGATTCAGGCCCACGCTGTGGCCGTCGGCGTCGAGCACCTTCGGCTCGAGGTACGTGAGGATTCGCAGGTTCTGCGCATTGCCTTCGAATCCGCCATAGCCCTCGGCGAACTCATCGAGCGCGCGCTCACCGTTGTGGCCATACGGCGGGTGCCCGATGTCGTGAGCGAGTCCAGCGAGGTCGACAAGGTCGGGATCGCAGCCCAGGCCCTCGGCGATACTCCGACCGATCTGCGCCACTTCCAGCGAATGCGTCAGCCGGGTGCGCGGGGTGTCACCCTCGCGCGGGCCCATGACCTGGGTCTTGTCGGCGAGCCGACGGAACGCAGCACTGTGCAGAACCCGGGCACGGTCACGGGCGAAGTCGGTGCGCCGATAGGGCTTGCTCAGACCAGCGGTCTTCGGCTGCTCATCGACCACACGCTCATGGTCATGGTCGTTGTAGAGGCTCACTGAGCCGCAGTGTATTGGAAATCTGCCGAAGAATGGGTGAGCTGGTACCAGAGCAATGCGCCTGTCTCCCGGATGATTCCGTGGAGCTGCGACTCGCGTGTGAACACCGCGGGGCCCTGTCGGGTGGGAGAGGTCCACGCATCGATGCCGAGGTCGCGGGCCATCGTCCGCGTGCGCATCTCATGCCAGGGGTCGCTCACGAGAACCGCGGATTTCATTCCGCGCGTGTCCATCTCGTTCTTCACCGCCTCGATGCTCTCGAGGGTGTCATTGCCGTGTTCGACGGCGATGAGGTTGTTGACCGGAACGCCTGCCTTGGCGAGATAGGACCTGCCGGAGCGAGCTTCGGTGTAGTTGTCACCGACCTGCTTGCCGCCCACGGTGATGATCGCCGGCGCGACGCCTTCCTCGAAGAGCATCTTGGCCCACTCGAGTCGCGCCTCGAAAACCGAGGACGGTGTGCCGTCGTATTGCGCCGCCCCGAGCACCACGATCGCATCAGCGTGTGTTCGGTCGTCGATCCTTGCGACCTGCCACGTTCGGACGGCGGTCGCGCCCACAACGAGCGTCGCCATCACGATCGCGCCCACGAACAGGCGGACGAACCAGGTGACCACACTGCCGAGGAAGGACCGGCGCGGCGCCTCGAGCTGAGGTTCCCAGTATTCGTCGGTCGGCGAAAAACTCACTCCATCAGTGTGCCAGGTAGCCGGGAAAGTTCTGACGCGGCGACGCAGTGCACCCTCACGCCGGTTCTGCAGCGACGCTAAACCAGCGTGAGGGTGCCGGGCCGGTTCGGAGGGGTCCAAAACCGGTTTCGCCGCGTCTATCCGTTCATGGAATTCGAACCGTTCCCTGGCAGTTGGGCAATCGGCTCGGGCTTGACTCGCAGCCAACTCGAATCACGAAACAAGCGGATCTTTCCCGACGTGTGGATCGACAAGCGAGCCGAAGTCGACTTCCGGACTCGGAGCCTCGCGGCCGGGCACTGGATGAAGGGAGACGGCGTGCTCTCCGGGTTCTCCGCGTCAGCGCTCCACGGCGCAGAATGGATCGACCCGCACCAACCTGCGGAGATAACCACACGTAGCCGCTGGCGAAAGCACGCCGGCCTGACCGTTCGGCGGCAGATTCTCCTCCCTGAGGAGATCATCGAGCTTGCCGGGTTCCATGTCACGACGGCTGCCCGAACCGCATACGATCTCGCGCGGGGGCTCTCCTTCGACCCCGCGGTCATTGCTGTCGATGCGCTCGCACATGCGACCAAGATTGACGCCGAAGCCGTGCTCGAGGTCCTGGAGAACCACCCCACCCACAGCAAACGCGTTCACGTCCGTGCGGTCGCGCACGCCATGGATGGCGGTGCCGAGTCACCCCAGGAGACCCGCACTCGGCTGACGATCGTCGAACACGGACTCCCCCGGCCTGAGACGCAAATCATCATTCGCGATGCGAGGCACAGCTTCGTAGCACGCTGCGACATGGGCTACCGCCAATGGCGGGTCCTCATCGAGTACGAAGGTGGCGATCACGACAACGACGAGCAGTTGGTGCTCGACGTCGAACGCTATTACCTGCTCGACCAGCTCGGATGGAAGGTCCTTCGAGTGACGAAGGACCTGCTCAGGTCTCCATGGCTGCTTGTCGACCGGGTCGAAAGGGCCTTGCGCGAACAGGGCTGGCGGCCTGAATAGCCGCTGCGCACCCTCACACTGGTTCTGGCGCGACCCCAAACCGGCGTGAGGGTGCAGGACCCCTAAGCTTCGACCGCTTCCCGCTTGTTCCGCCGCACCGAGGCAAAGAATGCAGCCAGGATCAGCATGATTCCGACCATTCCGGTGACGATCTCGGGCACGTGCACCTTGATCGACAGCAGCAGGATGAACGCCAGCGCACCGATCGCCCAGTGGGCGCCGTGCTCGAGGTAGACGTACTCGCCGAGCGTGCCCTTGCGGACCAGGAACACCGTGATCGACCGAACGAACATCGCACCGATGAGTCCGAGGCCCAGCGCGATGATCACCGGGTCGGAGGTGATCGCGAAGGCGCCGATCACGCCGTCGAACGAGAAGGACGCGTCGAGCACTTCGAGGTACATGAAGAGGAAGAATCCGGCTTTACCGGT
The DNA here is from genome assembly GCF_000380645.1 of Smaragdicoccus niigatensis DSM 44881 = NBRC 103563. Taxonomy (GTDB): domain Bacteria; phylum Actinomycetota; class Actinomycetes; order Mycobacteriales; family Mycobacteriaceae; genus Smaragdicoccus; species Smaragdicoccus niigatensis. The sequence continues at coordinate 365,061 of NZ_AQXZ01000017.1, read as the reverse complement.
CGCGACCACCGCGGCCGAGGGACCAGCTTGGTCCTCCGGATGGAACATCTTGCCCAGGCCGTCGACCACGATGAACGTGACGAGACCGACCAATCCGGAGACAAGCACCGTCGCCTGCTCGCCGTCCGGCGCGATCGATCCGATCACCAGGATCACCACAGCGCTGATGACGACCGCCAACTGATCGAGCTTGCCGATCTTGGCCAGGAATTCCTCGACGTGGGTCAGCCACGTGATGTCGCGCTGCGTGAACACGAAGTTCAGGAACAGCATGAGCAGGAAGATTCCACCGAACGATGCGATCTGCGGATGCGCGCCGGTGAGGATCGTCTCGTAGCTCGGCGAACCGTCCGGGAAGGTCGCCGCCCCGTTTGCCGGCGGGTTCAGCGCGAGGTCGACCGCCCGAACGGGATCAAGACCAGCGGTGACCCAAACGATCGCGAGCGGGAAAACCAACCGCATACCGAACACCGCGATCACGATGCCGACCGTCAAGAAGATCTTCTGCCAGAACTCGCTCATACGCTGCAGGATCGTGGCGTTCAGCACTGCGTTGTCGAACGAAATCGACACCTCGAACGCGCCCAGAATCAGGACGAGAACGAACGCTTCCCAGCCGCCGTACCAGAACCCGGCGGCGAGTGCGAGAAGGCTGACGCCCAGAGACCACCCAAAAATTCTTAGCACCCATGCCCTTTCGTTACCTTCGAAGATACCTGGCAATTTCGGACATTCCGGAAACGCGAGGTGTCCGGGACACTCACTGCATGACGAATTCCGGTACGGCAGAACTTATCGCAGCACTTCACAACCGAGTGCAGAAGGCGCAGAGCGAGGCCCGGGCGATCGAAGATCCCTCGACCCGGCGGGCGATCGACGAACTCGCGCAAGCGGTGCGCGAGATCGCCAAGCACCTGAAGTCCGCTAGCAGCCCTTCAAACGGGTAGCCAGGTAGTCCTCGACCTGCGACAGCGCGACGCGCTCCTGAGTCATGGTGTCCCGCTCCCGAACGGTCACGGCCTGGTCTTCCAGGGTGTCGAAGTCGACGGTCACGCAGAACGGAGTTCCGACTTCGTCCTGTCGACGGTATCGACGGCCGATCGCACCGGCGTCGTCGAATTCGACGTTCCAGTACTGCCGCAACTGAGCCGCCAGGTCCTTGGCCTTCGGCGTCAGGTCGGCGTGCCGCGACAGCGGCAGGACCGCAGCCTTGATCGGCGCGAGTCGACGGTCGAGCTTGAGCACCGTGCGCTTGTCGACGCCACCCTTGGCGTTCGGGGCCTCGTCTTCGAAGTACGCGTCGACGAGGAACGCCATGAGCGAACGCGTCAAACCAGCGGCCGGCTCGATGACGTACGGCGTGTAGCGCTCACCCGTCGTCTGGTCGAAGTAGTTGAGGTCGGTGCCGCTGTGCTTGCTGTGCGTCGTGAGGTCGAAATCGGTGCGGTTTGCGACGCCCTCGAGCTCGCCCCACTCGCTACCGGCGAACTGGAAGCGGTACTCGATGTCGACGGTCCGCGTCGAGTAGTGCGACAGCTTTTCCTTCGGGTGCTCGTACAGCCGCAGGTTCTCCGGGTTGATGCCGAGGTCGGTGTACCACTTCAGACGCGTGTCGATCCAGTACTGGTGCCACGTCTCGTCCTCGCCCGGCTTGACGAAGAATTCCATCTCCATCTGCTCGAACTCGCGCGTGCGGAAGATGAAGTTTCCGGGCGTGATCTCGTTGCGGAAGCTCTTACCGATCTGGGCGATACCGAACGGCGGCTTCTTGCGCGCGGTCGTCATGACGTTCGCGAAGTTCACGAAGATGCCCTGCGCGGTCTCCGGACGAAGGTAGTGCAGGCCCTCCTCGGACTCGATGACACCGAGGTAGGTCTTGAGCATCATGTTGAAGTCGCGCGGCTCGGTCCAGCGGCCCTTGGTGCCACAGTCCGGACAGACGATCTCTTCCATCGGGATCGATTCCGGGTCGGCGATGCCCTTCTTCTCCGCAAGCGCTTCCTGCAAGTGATCCTGGCGGTGGCGCTTGTGGCAGTTCAGGCACTCGACCAGCGGGTCGTTGAAGACGCCGACGTGACCGGACGCGACCCACACCTGGCGCGGCAGGATGACCGAGGAGTCAAGGCCGACAACATCTTCGCGGCTGGTGACCATCGAGCGCCACCACTGCTTCTTGATGTTCTCCTTGAGCTCGACGCCGAGCGGGCCGTAGTCCCACGCGGACCGCGTTCCGCCGTAGATCTCACCGCATGGGTAGACCAGTCCACGGCGCTTGGCCAGGTTGGCGACGGTGTCGATCTGGGACTTCACAGCCACGACGAAACTCTCCTGCTCTTCAAACTCGGAACCCGAGCAAGCCTATCGGTACCGGGCCGCGGTCTCTTCATCGGCGGGGAAGAACGACTCGATCGCGAGTTCGGCGAGTGTGATGTCGAGCGGGGTGCCGAAAACGGTGGTTGTGGTGAAGAAGGACGCCCCGTCCTTGAGGACGAGCGGCACGACCAACGGATTGGTGTCAGGCACCTCGTCCGAGCTGCCGGGATATTCGCTGAGCTCGGTTTCCAGCGCCGCAAGCTCGGCGTCTCCGCTGGCGGCGACCTGCCGAGCCAGTCGTTCGAGAACGTGCGCCCGCCACTGCCCGAGGTTCGCGATCCGCGGCGCGAAGCCCTCGGGATGCAGGCTCAGGCGCAGCACGTTCACGGGCGGTTCCAGTAGGAAGCCCGCGCATCCGACAGTGAACGCCGCCACGGCTGCATTCGCGTCGACCATGTTCCAGTGCCGATCGACCACGATCGCGGGGTACGGCAATTGGGCGTCGAGAATCTTCCGGATCGCATCCGAAATGACCGACACGGGCAGCTCGCTTTCGTGGAACACGGGCGCGAATCCACCGGCGAGCAGCAGCGAGTTCCGCTCACGGAGCGGTATGTCCAAGTGCTCACCGAGTTTGAGCAGAAGAGCGCGCGAGGGCTGGGACCGACCCGTCTCGACGAAGCTGACGTGCCGAACCGAAACGCCTGCGCTCGTAGCGAGTTCGAGCTGGCTCATACGGCGACGCTCCCGCCACTGGCGAAGGAGGGGTCCGGCAGTCATGGTCACAGCTTGAGGGCCTTCGCCCAATATTCGTCGGAGATCTGACCGTTCGATCGCATCACGAGGGCGAATCCGGTGGCCATCGCGATCCCGAGCAAACCGAGCCACAAACCGAACAGACTCACCATCACCCACAGCACGGTGGTGACCGTGGGCCAGGGCGAGACCAGCGCGAGGATCGGCGCGAAGAAGAACCCGCAACCGACGTACCAGGACGAGCCGTCCCGGTCCGCGCACACAACGAGATGCAGCCAACGAGGAACTTCGGTTTCGGACATGCCTCAACGATCCGTCCGAGAGGTAAATCGGGCAATTACCTCAGAGGTAATACCTAGCGGAGCGCAGCGAGGAGGTCCGCGTACGCCGATCGCGTCTCGGCGCGCAGTTCCTTCCAGGTGATGAGCGAGCCGGACGCGAGATGCGGGTCATACGGGACCGCGACGACCGTTCGCACCCATCCATCGAGGTGTTTCCGCAGGTGAGATGCAATATCCGCCGCGTCAGGAGCCTGTGCGGTCACGGCAATCGCACAGTCGCGCACGACGAACTCGCCGAATTCGCGATCGAGCCATTGCAGTACCGGAAGCAGTCGGTTCGCGGCATCCGCGCGGGCCGAAACCGTCATGACGACCGGCACGCGGGGGTCGTACAGCAGTGGCCGGATGAGACGAGATTGTGCCGGCGCACCGGCGTCATAAACGGGGACGTGCCCCGCGGCGGTGAGGTGCCGATGCACCGAGACCATCGTCTCGCGACCGGGGAACGGTTCGTCGCCACGACCGAGAACCCGCATCCCCGACTTCGACTTCCCACATGCCTGATCGATCGATTCCGGCAGGTACGGCTCCCCCGACGCCAACCACGTCTGCACGCTGGCGAGTCCCCGCGATTCGTCACTGGTTCGCAGTGCCGCGTCGCCACCCGCAGGCGTGGCATCGACGAGGACAGCAGCGTGGCCGTCGGAAGCAAGAACGGAACCGAGCCCGGCCGCCGTCGTGGTCGAACCCGAGCCGCCGCTCCCGCCGAGAACCAGAACTGGCGGCGGGAGCGGAGCACCCGTGGAGATGCGGATAGCAGCGTTTCGCGGATCGGGCACCGCCGTCACCGGCGGCAAGCCCGATTCCCGCATCCACTCGGGCTGAGCGTCGGAGGTGTCCGAACTACTCATCAATCGGACGGACAGCGCTGATCATGGGGCGGCCTTCGACGTCAGTGACGATCATGATTTGGCCCCACGTTACGGCTTTTCCGTCCGGTGAGAGCGCGTCTATATGAACCCGGAATCGTTGTGGCGCTTCCACCACGATTTCGACGCAATACTTCGTCCCGACCGGCACCGCGTCGACAGCACGACGCATGGTTTCGAGCGATGCCACCGGCGCTCCCGGGGCGAACGCCGAGTGCAGCGCGTCCGGATCCCGCTCGACGTAGTAGGCGTGTTCCCACCACAGGATCAGCCCGGTCCCGGTCCGCAGATCGCCCTTGCCCGAACCCATAATGTGCTTCGGTTCGTTGATCTCCGGGCACCAGTCCGACGGCGTGAGCTCGTTGACGCTCTGCAGGGACGGTTCGGCCAGGGTGTGAGTGGTCGAATCCGATCCACGGGACAACGCATAGGCCGCGCCGATGCCGACCAGAGCCATGGCCACGACCATCGATGCCGCGCCGGGCATCAGCCAGCGCCGACGAGTCTTCCGCGGGGTCGCGGCGACGACCGGCTCGGGCTTCGGCTCCGGTTCCGGCTCGTTGACGAGCCACGCGGGAGCGCGGATCTCCGCCTCAACCGGCGCCTCGACCGGCGGCGGGGCTGGAACTGGCGGTGCCGCGACGGGCGGGAACCACGGTCCTGCGTAGTCGCGGTTCTGCTCGCCGGCCACTACGGCGCCAGCAGCGGGATCCCGGCGACCGCGTCGCCGAACGAACCGCTGTCGGACGGGGTATCGCCGTTCTCACTGCGCACCTGGTCTTCGGCCACCTTCGCGCCGACGTTTCCGCCGACCTCTGAGCCAACCGAAGCGCCGATGTATCCGGCGATCGCACCGGCGGCGACGCCACCGATGACCGCACCCGGGATGGTGCCCACCGGACCGGCAACTGCCGTGCCGATGGCGCCACCCGCGACGGCACCTGCAGCCGCGGCGGGCGCGCCGGCGGCGGCAGCGCCACCAGTGGCGCCGACCGTCGTACCGGCCGCCTGGCCGTTGTCGACGAACTGCTGCTGCTCGGCGGTCAGCGGTGCGGGTCCGAGCGGGGTGGACGACGCCGCGAGCACGACGGTGTTCTCACTACCGGCCGAGACGCCCGCGCCGATCTTGGTGTCGGTCGTCGGCTCGGTCACCTGAGATTGAGCCTGGGCGCTGTCCGTCGGCGCCGGGTCGGCAGCCGGCTGTACGGTATCCGCTACTCCTACGCCCGCCGCCACAACGGCAACTGCCATCGGCAGCGCGCCAATCGCTGCGATTTTCCGCGCGATGCGGTTCCCTTCACCGAGACGCTCGTTCGCCATGGGTGCCCCTCCAAAAAACACAACAACATTTCCCCCGATTTGCGCATTTCGTCGCAAACCTTGAGTTACGATACGGTCCGCATTTTTGGCGGGATGTAGTCGATTTGACGGGCACAAAATTCAGCCCTGCGAGTCGAATTTTGAATTACATTGCCGGCCAAAATAATTCAGAAAGAGTTACAGGTCACAGTTGATCAATCCTGTGACTATCGCCATAGCTGGACGGCAGCTGAACGAGCCCTGAACGCGAGGTACGTGCGGGTTTTCGTATGCTTGATCTGTGTCCGACACCAGCAACGAGTCCGCCGCCATCGGCGTGCGCAGCACCAAGCAGCGCAGTGCGATCTCGTCCCTGCTCGACGACATCGACGAGTTCCGTTCCGCACAGGACCTTCACGAGGAGCTGCGCAAGCGCGGAAACCCCATCGGCCTGACCACGGTGTATCGCACACTCCAGAGCCTGGCCGAAGCCGGGACCGTCGACACCTTGCGCACGGACAGTGGTGAATCGGTCTACCGCCGGTGCTCGTCAGGCCACCATCACCACCTCGTGTGCCGCAACTGCGGATACACCGTGGAGGTCGAGGGCCCGACCGTCGAGCGGTGGTCACGCCAGATTGCCGACGATCATGGCTTCTCCGACGTCAGCCACACGCTCGAGATCTTCGGGCTGTGCGCGAAGTGCAGCTAGGTCGGCCGGCTCGCCACGTATCTGCGCGACCCAATGTCTCGCGCCGGGCGGCTTGTACAAAAACCTAGTTTTGTACAAGCCAACTTTCGAGAGACTAACGTCCGCGAAGTGCCTACTTGACCCCGCCGAACCGGCGATCGCGCTTGGCGTACTCGAGGCACGCAGCCCACAGGTCCCGGCGATCGAAGTCGGGGAACAGTTTGTCCTGGTACACGAACTCCGCATAGGCCGATTGCCACAGCAGGAAGTTCGAACTCCGGAATTCACCCGACGGACGAAGGAACAGGTCGACGTCCGGCATGTCCGGCTCGTCGAGGAAACGCGCAATGGTCGACTCGTCGATCTTGTTCGGGTCGAGTTGCCCAGCCGCGGCCAATCGTGCGATTTCCCGCGTCGCGTCTGTGATCTCCGCGCGGCCGCCGTAGTTGACACACATCGTCAGATTCATGACCGTGTTGTCCTTGGTCATTTCCTCGGCGATTTCGAGCTCCTTGATGACGCTGCGCCACAGCCGCGGGCGGCGACCGGCCCACCGGACCCGGACACCCATTTCGTGCATCTCATCGCGGCGACGACGAATCACGTCGCGGTTGAAGCCCATGAGGAATCGCACTTCGTCGGCGCTGCGACGCCAGTTCTCGGTCGAAAACGCGTACGCCGACAGCCACTTCACCCCGATGTCGATGCAACCGCACACGGTGTCGAGGAGGACCGCCTCACCCTTTTCGTGGCCGGCGGTGCGAGGAAGGCCACGGTCCTGAGCCCACCGGCCGTTGCCGTCCATGACAAGCGCAACGTGCCGCGGAACCAACTCGGCGGGGATCTCCGGCGGGGTCGCTCCACTTTCGTGCGGGAACGGCGGTCGAACGATGCGCTGGGCTGAACGTGGCACCCGTCTATCCTGCACTGACCACCATCGACTCAGAAACCGACCCCACGGTTTGCGAGGCCTTGTGCGGCGCCGTCCGTTCGATGAGCGGCAGTGTCCGCAATTGACGTTCGAGATGCCACTGCAGATGAGCCGCGGTGAGGCCAGTTGCTTGCTTACGCAACATCTCCGGCGTCTCCTCGGCGAAGGCCCAGTCCCCCCGCATCAACGCGTCCATCAGATCCAGCACACCCGTTGACGGCACGGCTGCACCTGCCGGACGACAGTGCACGCACACTGCCCCACCAGCGGCGACGTGGAAGGCACGATGCGGTCCGGGAGCGGCACAGCGGGCGCAGTCGTCGAGCGCGGGGGCCCAACCGGAAATACTCATGGCACGCAGCAGGAAGGCATCGACGACCAATCCAACGGCATGGGCTTGAGTGGCGATCGCACGCAAGGCGCCGACGGTGAGTTGGTGCAACGCGAGGGCCGGCGCCTTCTCCTCCCCCGACAGGCGTTCCGTGGTCTCGAGAATTGCGCACGCTGCGGTGTAGCGACCGTAGTCGTTGACGATGTCGCCAGCGAAGGCGTCGATCGTCTGTACCTGGGTCACGGTGTCGAGATTGCGGCCCGGATAGAGCTGAATGTCGACGTACGCGAACGGTTCCAGGCGGGCGCCGAACTTGCTGCGCGTGCGGCGAATTCCCTTGGCGACCGCGCGGACCAGACCATGCTCGCGAGTGAGCATGGTGACGATGCGATCGGCTTCGCCAAGCTTGTGCTGCCGAAGCACCACTGCCCGGTCCCGGTAAAGCCGCATTCTCCCAGTGTTCCACGCACCACCGACAGATTCGGACAACCATCGACCGCTGGCAAGCGCGTGTCCATCTACCTGTGCAAAACTGGAGCACGTGCGTATCGACCGGACCATGATCGGCTACGCGCTCATCGGATTTTTCACATTCTGCGTCGACATGTTGATTCTCACGGTGGCGCACAATTCCCTGCATTGGCCGGTACCGGTCGCGGCGAGTGCTGGGTACGGCACTGCTCTGATTCTGAATTTCGTGCTCAACCGCACGTTCAACTTCCATGTCCACGGACACTTCGGTCAGCAGGCCGGAAAGTTCGCGGTCGCGGTCGGAATCAATTACGTCGTGTTCGTGCTGGGTGTGGTCAGTTTGCTGGTCTACCTCGGGGTGGAATTCCAGATCGCGCGTCTGGCGGCCGCCATGATGGAAGGCGCGTTCCTTTACTGCGCGATGCGTTTCTCCGTCTTCCGCGAACGCCAGCAAGTTAACGCAGCTGGAACGCCAGTACATCCGGTGACAACACCCGCGGCATAGCGTCGAACGCAACCACTCCGACGAAGGGGGTTGCGCGATGTCTCGCCCGGGTAAGCCGCTGCTGCGCAGCGTTTCACGCACTGAATCGCAACTGACATTCCGTCGCATCCACGGGTATCGACGCGCGGTCCGAGTCTGTGGTGACGGCCCTCCCCTGCTGCTGATTCACGGCATCGGCGACAACTCCGAGACGTGGCTCGATGTCATCCCGAGGCTGGCCACCAAATACACGGTCATCGCACCCGATCTGCTCGGCCACGGCGCATCCGACAAGCCGCGGGCGGACTACTCCGTCGGCGGCTATGCCAATGGCATGCGGGATCTGCTGTCGGTTCTCGGGTACGAACGGGTGACCGTGATCGGACACTCCCTCGGCGGAGGCGTCGCTGCCCAGCTCGCCTACCAATTCCCGGAGGTGGTGGAACGGCTCATTCTGGTGTGTCCGGCGGGCGCCGGCCCGGAAGTCCATCCGCTGCTGCGCTTCGCGAGCGCACCCGTGTTGGGTTCAGCGCTGGTCGCACTCCAACTGCCCGGTGTCGGCCCGTTCCTGGACGGCCTGCGAATGCAGCTCAAAACCTTCTATGAAACGACCGGCTTCACCACCGCCACGATTCTCCACGACGCGGTCGATGTCCTGCGGGTGCTCGCCGACCAGGCCGAATCCGGCGGCCAGCAGGCCTTTCAGCGAGTCCTCCGCGCCGCGGCCGACTGGCGCGGCCAAGCCATCACTTTCCTCGACCGCTCATATCTGCTGCAGGGCGTTCCGGTGCAGATCATCTGGGGACGGAACGATCGAATCATTCCGTCCAAGCACGCGCGCTTCGCCCATGCGGCGATCCCCGGTTCCCGGCTCGACATGTTCGAAGACTCGGGACACTTCCCCTTCCGCGACGACCCGGCCCGATTCGTCCGCGTCGTCGATGAGTTCCTCGAGACCACGAACCCATCCGAATACGACCAGCAACGCTGGCGCCAGAACCTGACGAGAGGGTTTGCTCCGTCGTCAATCAGTGGAAGCCACACGAGCCGGATGGCCGTGCTCGACGCCATGGTTGCCGGCGAGCGCAGCGCGACCTAACCGACGAGCTTTCTCAACACGGCCGCATCCCCGACTGCTGCGGCGTCGGCGTCGTTGTTGAAGTAGGCGTAGACGTCACAACCTTGTTCGCGAAGATCGCCGAGCCAGGTAGCCCACTCCTGCAACCGCTCCCGGCCGTAGCTTCCGTGATACGGCGTCTTCGTCGCATTGGGGCCGTGAAATCGGACGTACGTCCAGTCGGTGGTCAGCACCCGCGGATGATCCGCGATCAGATCGTGGATACACAGGGCGGCACCGTGGCGCCGCAGCACCTCGTAGATCGATTCCTGCAACCATTCCGGATTTCGGAACTCGATCGCCCAGCGCACGGACGGCGATGCCACGGCAAGGAATTCGTCCAGCCGATGCGGGTTGGGTCGCCACCGAGCAGGAAGCTGAACGAGCGTCGGCCCCATTCGAGCACCCGCTGCGCTCACCCGATCCAGATGGTTGGGGAGCCACCCCGCGGGATCGCGGAGCTTCATGCGATGTGACCCGAACTGACCGAGCTTGAACGAGAAGCAGAACGACGGCGGAACCCGCGACGCCCATTGTTCGACCGCGGTACGCGGCGGCAGGCGATAGAACGTGCTGTTCACTTCGACCGTCTCGAACCGTTCCGCGTATGCCTCGAGCCAGCGCGACTTCGGCAGCGTCCACGGGTAGACGCTGCCGCGCCACTGCTCGTACATCCAGCCGGAGCATCCGATTTCGACAGTGCTCATACCGTCGGGATACCCGATGTTTCACACTTCAGTGAGACCCTCGCGCATCGCAAAAAGCGCTGCCTGAGTTCGGGTCTTGACACCGAGCTTGGTGAAGATGTGCTCGAGATGGCTCGACACCGTCTTGCGCGAGATCGACATCTCGGCCGCGATCTCCGGATTCGACAACCCGCGAGCGAGCCCGAGCAGCACCTCGACCTCACGTTCGGTGAGCCCGTTCGGCGGGCGTCGGCGCGCCGTCCCCCGTTCGCCGGCAGCGGCCAGAACCGCCTCCACGGCATCCCCGTCGAGCTTGCCGTCACGAACTTCCTGGAGCAGGATCTGCCGGGCCTTCGCCGTCGAATACGCCGGTCGATGGGGCCGTGGTTGCTGCAATGCGACGAACACATCCGCCGCGGCCAGCACCCGCGCCGTCATCGGGATCGCCGCGCCGCTCAACCCGTGCGGGTAGCCCGACCCGTCGAGCCGCTCGTGGTGCATACCGGCGCAGCGAGCCACGGCCGACAGACCGGGCACGTGCGCCAACATCCGCTCGGCCAGATACGGGTGCGTCTGCGCGCGCTCACGCTGCATCCGCGTCCACGGCTTCGTCGACTCCCAGATCGTGCTCGGGACCCCGACCATTCCGAGGTCATGGACGAGCGCCGCGCGCCGGACCAGCCGGACGTCTTCCGCGTGCATCGACAAATGTTTGGCGGCCGCCTCCGCGAGACGCGCTACCGCTCGCGAGTTCCCGGTCCGGCTCGGCGACTTCAAATCCGCGAAGTCGGCGAACGCCTCCAATGCCACGTCGACCTGAGCCTGCGTCAACGGGACACCGAGCTGCGGGTCCTCCCGAACGATCTCTTCCCAAGCAGGCAGGTCGTCGAGGCCGGCGAGCACGTCGTCGTGGTGGGCGAGAAAGCAGTCCGCCAGGTCCGGGTCGAACTGCGTCCCGCGGCGATCGCGCACGACGTCCAGCGCCGCGTGCGGTCCCGTCGCATGGTGAAAATGTTCGATGTTGTCGGCGATCTGTGCGAGCCGGATCGGCAGCGCGAGATCTTCTGCCTTCACGTCGCCCGGCACGCCACGACCATCCCAGCGCTCGAACGCCTGCGTGAGCGCCCGCGACACGTCTTGTCCGAGATCGAGGCGCTCGGCGAAATCACTCGCGGCCTGACAGTGCGATCGCATGACCTTCTCGACGGACCCGCCGCCGGTCGCGAAGAACTCGCCGACCATCCCGACCCGTCGCAGACCCGAGCCGCCCCGGCCGAGACGACGCAGGACGAACGCGGCCATCGCGGCGCCACCGAGGTCGCCGTCGTGGGTTTCGGCGTATAGCTGAGTCTCGTCGCCGAACAGTTCGGCGAGATCGCTCGTATCGACCGCGCACCCCAACCACATCAGCAGCGATGTGTAGTACGTCTGCGACTTCACCTGTGCGGGAAGGCCCGCTTTGTCCGCGAGCCGAAGTGCGACAACGGTCTGTCGAAGCACCCGCTCAGACGGTCGCCCCATGCCCAGATCGGACACGAGCGACATCGCCGAAACGAGTTCTGCCAGGCGGATCGACGGCGGGGCCATACGGCTCAGAAGCCCAGCCGACCGAGCTGCTTCGGGTCGCGCTGCCATTCCTTGGCGACCTTCACGTGCAATGACAGGAAGACCTTGGTGCCGAGCAACTTCTCGATCTGCTTGCGCGCGGTGGTCCCGATCTCCTTGAGTCGCGAACCGCCCTTGCCGATCACGATCGCCTTCTGGCTCTGGCGCTCGACGTAGATGAAAGCGTGGATCTCGAGCATGTCATCGCGGCCTTCGCGCTCGATGACCTCCTCGATCGTCACCGCGATCGAGTGCGGAAGTTCGTCGGTGACGCCCTCGAGTGCCGCTTCGCGAATGAACTCGGCCATGAGCGTTTCTTCCGGCTCATCGGTGAGTTCTCCGCCCGGGTAATACTGCGGACCGTCGGGCAGTTGTTGGGTCAGCACCTCGACCAGCGTGTCGACGTTGTCCTTCGACACCGCGGACACCGGAACGACTTCGGCCTTCGGCCCGAGCAGCTTCGTCACCGCGAGGAGTTGCGCGAGGAGCTGGTCACGACCGACCTTGTCGATCTTGGTGACGACACCCAAGATGGTGGTCTTTGGCGCGACGGCTCGAATCTGCTCGGCGATCCATTGATCGCCCGGACCGATCTTCTCGTCGGCCGGGAAGCACTGGGCGATGACGTCGACCTCGGAATAGGTGTCGCGCACGAGGTCGTTGAGTCGCTTGCCGAGGAGCGTCCGCGGCCGGTGCAGACCAGGCGTGTCGACGAGGATGATCTGCGCGTTCTCGCGGTTCACGATGCCGCGGATCGTGTGCCGCGTGGTCTGCGGACGATCCGACGTGATCGCGATCTTCTCCCCGACGAGAGCATTCGTCAGAGTCGACTTGCCGGTGTTCGGACGACCGACGAAGCACACGAATCCGGAGTGGAAGTCACCCATCGATACTCACTACCTCACCATTAGGCCTCGCGACGATGACCTTCGCGGCAGCCGACACCTCGCGGAGAGCTGCCACACCGTCATCGGTCAGGTCGGCACCGAGAACGACCGCAGCTTCGAAACCCTCCGCACCGCTGGAGAGCGCAGCCGCGACCGCCGACTGCAGCGCCGACAGCTTCAGCGTCGAAAGCCATACGGGCCCAGCGGCATACGTGCGTCCGTCGCTATCCCGCACAGCAGCACCGGACGTTGCGTTCGCGCGGCCCATCGCGCCGCGGGCCAAAACCACGAGCTTCGAGTCCTCCGCATCGAGATCACTCATCGCCACCGTTGTCCTTCTTCTTTTTCGACGTCGCTACCTCAGGTTCCTTCGCGCGCGGCGTCCGCTTGACGAGAACCGTGTTAATTCTCATTCGGCCGCGCTCGTCGGCGCCGCCTTCGCCCTTGAGGACGAGGCCATTGCTGACGACCTTGCTGCCGGGCAGCGGTACCCGGCCCAGCCGGTGACCGAGGAGACCGCCGACGGTCTCGACCTCGTCGTCCTCGATCTCCATCCCGAAGATCTCGCCCAGTTCCTCGAGGCGCAGTCGGGCCGAGACGCGGTACTTACCGTTGCCGAGGTCCTCGATCGGTGGGGTCTCGCTGCCGTCGTATTCATCGGCGATCTCGCCCACGATCTCTTCGAGAACGTCCTCGATCGTCACGAGGCCCGCGATGCCGCCGTATTCGTCCACGAGCAGAGCCATGTGGTTCCGGTCCCGCTGCATCTCCGCGAGCAAGGTATCGAGCGGCTTCGAATCCGGCACGAACACCGGCGGACGCATGACATCGCGCACGGGCGTGTTGCCGCGACTCGCGGTCAGGTGGGAAACGAGGTCGCGCAGGTAGACGACGCCGAGGACGTCGTCGACGTTCTCGCCGATAACCGGGATACGCGAATGCCCACTTCGAACCGCGAGAGACGCCGCCTGCTGAATCGTCTTGTCGTCTTCGATCCAGACCATCTCGGTCCGCGGCACCATCACGCCACGCGCGGCCGTGTCGCCGAGTTCGAAAACCGACTGGATCATGCGTCCTTCATCGGCCGCGACGACGCCGCGTTCCTGCGCCATATCCACGATCTCGCGGAGTTCGATTTCCGTCGCGAACGGACCGTTCCGGAAACCCTTACCGGGCGTGATCGCATTACCGAGAAGGATGAGCAATTGCGTCACCGGCCCCATGACCGTGCGCAGCAGCTGCAGCGGCCACACGGCCACGAGCATGATCGAGTACGCGTGCTGTCGACCGAGGGTTCGCGGGCCAACACCGATGACGATGTACGCGACCAGCGCCATGACCAGGGCAGTCGTCAGCAGAGCCCAGCCCGATGCCATCAATTCGAGCAGCGCGTCCGCAAGCAACACCGTTGCCGCAACCTCGCAGACGATGCGCAGCAAGACCATCAGGTTGACGTAGCGGGCCTTGTCCGCCACCACCCGGACGACGCGGCGCGCGCCGGGACGGCCATCACGGACCATCTCCTCGGCGCGGGCCGCCGATGTGGTCAGAAGTGCAGAGTCGACAGCCGAGAACAATCCTCCGAGGATGACCAGCACGACCGCGAGGAAGATCGCCGAGATCGGGCCGATCACTGCGTTTCGTCGACCGGCAGGAAGCCCGTTTTCCCGAGCAGCTTCCGGTCGCGCTCCGCTTGGAACGCCTTGCGCTCGCGCTTGCGAACTTCGGCGAGCCACTCGGCGAGGATCTGGTTCTGGATGCCGAACATCTCCTTCTCCTCGTCCGGCTCGGCGTGGTCGTACCCCAGGAGGTGCAGCACGCCGTGGATCGTGAGAAGCCAGAGCTCCTGGTCGAGAGAGTGCCCGGCCTTCTTCGCCTGACCCAGCGCGAACGACGGACAAAGCACAATGTCGCCGAGCATCGACGGCCCGACCGGCGACGCGTCAGGACGGCCACCCGGCGTGAGCTCGTCCATCGGGAAGCTCATGACATCAGTCGGTCCGGGCAGGTCCATCCACTTCATGTGGAGGTCGGCCATCGTCGCGTCATCGACGAGGATCATCGACAGCTCCGCACCTGGATGCACGTCCATCTTGTCGATGGCGAACTTGGCGACAGCCATCAGATCAGCCTCGTCGACGTCCATCCCCGATTCGTTGGAGACCTCGATACTCATGCCGAAACCTTAACGCCGACCACGCCGTTGCTGAGCATCGCGCCGCTGAGCCCGGTTCCCGAGATCCTGCCCGTCCTCGTACCTCTGGTACGCGTCGACAATCTGGCTCACGAGCCGGTGGCGCACAACATCCGCGCTGGTCAGCTCCGAGAAGTGGATGCCGTCGATGTTGGGGAGGATCTCCGCCGCAGCCCGGAGGCCGGACGTGGCGCCACCAGGCAGGTCGATCTGGGTGACGTCGCCGGTGATGATCATCTTCGAGTTGAAACCAAGCCGGGTGAGGAACATCTTCATCTGCTCACGCGTGGTGTTCTGCGCCTCGTCGAGAATGATGAACGCATCATTGATCGTTCTACCCCGCATAAATGCCAGCGGCGCGACCTCGATGACTCCGGCTTGCATCAGCTTCGTCACCGACTCCGGGTCCATCATGTCGTTGAGCGCGTCGTACAACGGACGCAGGTACGGGTCGATCTTTTCGTTGAGCGTGCCCGGCAGGAAGCCCAGCCGCTCCCCCGCCTCGACCGCCGGACGCGTCAGGATGATGCGCGTGACCTCTTTGATCTGCAGCGCCTGAACAGCTTTCGCCATCGCCAGGTACGTCTTGCCGGTACCCGCCGGCCCAATCCCGAACACGATGGTGTTCTCGTCGATCGCGTCGACGTAGCGCTTCTGGTTGAGAGTCTTGGGTCGAATCGTCTTACCGCGGCGCGACAGAATGTCGAGGCTGAGCACCTCGGCGGGCGATTCGTGCAGCCCTTCGGTCAGCATCGAAAACGTGTGCCGCACCGACTCGGGCGTGACGCGCTGACCCCGGCGCTGCAGATCTGACAGCTGCTCGACGACTCGCTCGGCAAGCGCGACATCACCGGCCTTGCCGGAGATCGTCATGATGTCGCCGCGGACATGAAGATCGGCGTCGAGAAGCGTTTCGAGCGTGCGGAGATTTTCGTCTGCCGTGCCGAGCAGCGTGAACACCGTTGCGGGATCCAGTTGGATGCTGGACCTGACAGTCCGGTCAGTCAGAGTGTCGTCCTCAGGTGTGGTCAATGAGCGCTCGAACCTTCTCTCGGTAGATGTCCCTCGATTCTATCGCCGGGTACGACTGATTCGCTTTTCAATAGTCGCGCCGCGCTATTGCGCACTACTGCGCATTGCGTGGTAGCGTCCAAACCGCAAGAGCGGAAGGAGGCATATTGGACACCAGTCAACTTCTCAAGGGTGTGCTCGACCTCGCGGTGCTGACGGTCCTGCGGGACGACGACGGATACGGCTACGACGTACTCCGCCGCCTCCGCACCGCGGGTCTCGAAGAAGTCGGCGACGCGTCGGTCTACGGCACCCTTCGGCGCCTGTACAAAGCGGGCGCTCTCACGTCGTACGTCGTACCCAGCGACGAAGGACCACATCGCAAGTACTACGCACTCAACGACGCCGGACGGACCAGGCTCTCCGAAGGGGCCACCGCCTGGAACTCCTTCGCCAACGCCATGAACTCGCTTCTCAAGGGGGAACAGTGAACGCCATAGCCACCCGTGCAACGCACGAATATCTGACCCGGGTGCGGACGTCGCTCGCCGACATCCCCGGCACCGAAGTCGACGATCTCCTCGACGATGTCCGACCGCACCTCGCGGACATCGCGGCCGAAATCGGGCCCGACTGCACGTTGCGGGACATGATTGGCCGGCTCGGGACGCCCGAGCAGTACGCCGCGGAACTGCGATCGGCGGGCGACTACCCGCCGGCACCGACCGGCACGACAAACGTCTCCCGGCGTCCCCGCCTCGCGCTCTGGAGCATGCTCATCGCGAGCTTCGCACTCATGTGGTTCGCGTTGATCGCTATCGTGGACGGCGCGGCGGAGGCGCTCTTTGTCGGGATCCTGCTGTGCGGCACAGTGATCGGATTCAGCGCCGTCTCGGTGGTGCGACGCGGCACGGGCGCTTTCGAAGAGCTTCCGGAGGTCGTCTGGTTGCGCGAGTCGTACGACTCCCCGACTGGCCGCTACCTGAAATCGCTCGCGCCCGGTTGGTGGATCGGCGCCGCATTCATCTTCGTCGGAGCGGCGTTATTTCTCACCCGCCACAGCGATGCGGCCCTTGCGCTGCCGATCTTCGCGGCGAGCGCCGGCCTCATCATCTTCGCTGGACCTCGCGTGGGCACGAATCGTGCCTGGTTGTGGGCGACCGTTCCGCTCTCGGCCATCGCGATCGGGTCCGTTCTGGGCGTACCGGAGGCGATGACCGATTACGCCCGCACCGATTACCGCCAACCTGCCGTGCTCATGCCCGGCATGAACGGCGACGTCACCAACATCTACGGGTTCACGCCGGACGGCAAGCCGATCCCTGACTTCTACCTCGTCGATCAGGACGGTCACCCGATCAATATCAACGGCGCGAAATGCGGTCAGTACGGCATGGAATCCGCGGGCACCGACAACCACTTCCCCAAGAACACGGTGACCGACGAGGGTCAGTGCAAGGAGTCGCGAGAAACCCCGTTCACCGTCGCGATTCCACAGTCGGCCGCACCGACCACCAGCACAACCACGACAACTCCGGCGCCGACGACGACTGTGGAACCTGCCCCGGCGCCGTAACGCGACAGTGCTGCACCCTCACGCTGGTAGCGCCTTCCCTCAAAACCAGCGTGAGGGTGCAGAACTCAGACCCGGTCCGACCACTCCACCGGCGCTGTATCCCAGCGCCCAGTCCGAACGCCGATTGCACCCAGCGCGACAGAAGCTGCCGTCACACTTCGTAAGACATTGGGTCCCAAGAGAACCGGCACTGCGCCGGCCTCCCGCAGCGACGCGATCTCGCCGTCGGCGATACCGCCCTCGGGACCGACGATGAGCATGACCGCCGGAACATCGAGATCGACATCAGCCATTCGAGTCGCCGCGGACTCATGAAGCGCCAGCACCAAACCATCGAAGACCCGCACCTGCTCGACCAATTGCTTCGTCGACACCAAGTCCGAGACGATCGGCAAGTACGGCCGCCGCGCCTGCTGGGCCGCTGAGCGTGCCACCGCCTGCCACTTTCGAGCGCCGGCGGTGGCCTTCTCGCCCTTCCACTGCGTGATCGACCGCGACGCCTGCCACGGGATCAAAACGTCGGCGCCAGCCTCCACCGCGAGATCGACCGCGAGCTCGGCACGCTCCGACTTCGGCAAGGCCTGAACCACC
Source organism: Smaragdicoccus niigatensis DSM 44881 = NBRC 103563 (assembly GCF_000380645.1). Classification (GTDB taxonomy): domain Bacteria; phylum Actinomycetota; class Actinomycetes; order Mycobacteriales; family Mycobacteriaceae; genus Smaragdicoccus; species Smaragdicoccus niigatensis. The sequence goes on along the minus strand of NZ_AQXZ01000017.1, from coordinate 346,908 downwards.
GTCACCGCAGGTCGAACGCGGTCCGCAGCCTTCCGAGACACGACATCCAAAGACACCGTGTCCCGATCGACCGCCGAAACAACAGACGACGCGAGGCCGCCGACGCCGTCGCTCAGCACGATCTTCTCCCCCACGCGCAGCCGAAGAACGCGGGCCGCATGGTGGCCGTCCGGGCCGGTCAGCTCGGCGACGCCACCGTCCGGCAGCGCCTCAACGTAGAAGACGGTGGCTGCCACTACCGGCTGAAGGAAGCACGCAGGCGCGAGAACAACCCGCCCGAGTGCGCCGAGGAGCTTGAGACAACCTCAGCCTTCTCGTGGAGCCGGGCCTTGAGGTCACGCACGAGGTCGGCCGACTTGCCGTCCAACTTCGACGGAATGACCACCTCGAGGTGCGCGTGCACGTCACCACGGATCGACGAACGCAGCTTCGGCATGCCGTGACCGCGCAAATGCGACACCGACCCCGGCTGGGTGCCCGGAGCGATCGTGAGCTCGACCGGACCGTCGAGGATCGTGTCGATCACGACGGTTGTGCCGAGGGCCGCGTCGACCATGGGGATGCGGATCGTGCAGTGCAGGTCGTCGCCATCGCGGACGAAGACATCGTGCGGTGCTTCGAGCACCTCGATGTACAGGTCACCGGCCGGACCGCCACCGGGACCGACCTCACCCTGCGCGGCCAGACGCACACGCATACCGCTCGCGATGCCCGGCGGGATGTTCGCGGTGATCTCGCGACGCGAACGCACCCGGCCGTCGCCACCGCACTTGTGGCACGGGTCGGCGATGACTTCGCCGGCGCCACGGCACGTCGGGCACATGCGGGACGTCATGACGTTGCCGAGGAACGAGCGCTGGATCGACTGCACTTCACCTGCGCCGCCACACGTACCGCAGCGCTCCGGCTTGCTCCCGCTGCGCGTTCCGGCACCGGTACAGACATCGCACAGGATTGCGGTCTCGGCGACGATGCGCTTCTGGACTCCAGCCGCACATTCCTCGAGCGTCAGGCGCGTACGAAGCAGCGAGTCGGCACCCGCCTGGACGCGACCGCGCGGCTCGCGACGGCCGCCTCCACCGCCCATGCCAGCACCGAAGAACGCATCGAAGATGTCGCCCATACCGCCGAAGCCCTGGCCGCTGAAGCCACCCGCGCCGCGCTGCTCGAGCGGGTCACCGCCGGCGTCGACGATGCGGCGCTTCTCCGGGTCGTTCAGGACCTCGTACGCCTGCGAGATCTCCTTGAACTTCTCGTGCGCGTCTTCGCCCTGATTGACGTCTGGGTGGTACTCACGTGCCAATTTGCGGTATGCCCGCTTGAGCTCCTGCTCGTTGGCGTTTTTTGCCACCCCAAGGATGCCGTAATAGTCGCGTGCCACTTCTCTGCTCTCGTCTCATAGCCTGCGTATAGACCGCGGGTCAGCGCGTTGCCAGGACCTCACCGATGTAGCGGGCGACCGCGGCCACCGCGGAGATCGTTCCCGGGTAGTCCATGCGGGTCGGCCCGAGTACACCCATGCCGCCAAATACGGTACTAGCTGTGCCGTAGCCGGTAGAAACCACCGAGGTCCCGCGCATCTGCTCGACTTGCGTCTCTTCCCCGATCTGCACGGTCACCATGCCGGGATGCTGGGACGCGGCGAGCAATTTCAGCACCACGACCTGCTCTTCGAGGGCCTCGAGAACCTGCCGCAACGACCCCGGGAAAATGCCGAAATCAGCAGCGCTCGCAGTGAGATTCGCGGTACCGCCCAGCACCAGACGCTCTTCCCGGTGCTCGACGAGGCTCTCGACCAGCACCGTCGAGATACGGATCATCGCGTCGCGAAGATCCTGCGGTGCTTCGACTGCGAGATCGACCACAGCGGTCGACGCAACCGGGAGTCGCTTGCCATCGACGGCGACGCCGACCAACGACCGGATCTTCGCGAGCTTGTCGTCCGTGACCGTGTCGCCGAGTTCGACGATTCGCTGGTCGACGCGACCGGTGTCGGTGATGAGGACCAGCAGCAAGCGCGCTGGAGTCAGCGCGACGATCTCGAGGTGTCGAACCGTCGACGCCGAAATCGTCGGGTACTGGACCATCGCGACCTGACGCGTCAGCTGGGCGAGCAGGCGAACACCGCGACGGAGCACGTCGTCGAGGTCGACGCCCTCTTCCAGGAAGCGCATGATCGCCGCGCGTTCCTGCGGCGAAAGCGGCTTGACCTCGGAGATGCGATCGACGAACTGCCGGTACCCCTTGTCCGTCGGGACGCGGCCCGACGACGTGTGCGGCTGGGTGATGTACCCCTCGGCTTCGAGAACTGCCATGTCATTGCGAACCGTCGCGCTCGAGACCCCGAGGTTGTGGCGCTCGACGAGGACCTTCGAACCCACGGGTTCCTTGGTCGAAACGTAGTCGGCGACGATCGCGCGCAACACTTCGAACCGACGGTCATCCGTGCTCGACATGATCATCACCTCCTCGTGCTTGCACCCTGCACCAACAGTTTAGTCGGCCGCACATCAGCATCCGGCGACCTTGGTCACAGGTTGATCTTGAGTCACGGCTGCCGACGGAGCGTGCCGGTGATGTTTCCCGAGTTCCCCGGCATCGTCCAAGCAATCGTCGAACCACCTTCGAGCGTGATGGTCGACGTCGTGCTGTCGTCCAGGCAGCTCGCCGGCCCGTCCTTCAATCGTCCTTGCAGATGCGCGGTGCGCCCATCGACGGACACCAGGTCCTCGTCACGCATGCAGGTGTCGCCGTTGGACTTCACATAGGTCGAGGTTCCGACCGTGTCGCCGACGTTGCCCGCGTACAGGTACATCTCGACCGTGTACTGGCCGTTCGGCCCGGTCGCCGAGCCCTTCCAACCGCCGTCGAACGTCGATGGCCACACACCGCCGACCGCACCGCTGGGAGCCGGGCCGCCCGAAGTTCCATCGCCGGACCCGCGTGTTCCCCACCATGCGGCGAGTGCAACCGCCGCAATCGCGACCACCGACAGCGCAACAAGTGGCCAGACCATCCGCGACGACCTACGCACCGGCGTGGGCTCAGCCTTCGGGACTGTCGGCGGCTTGCTGGCAGCGGTCTCGACGTCGATCGCCGCGGCCGTCTGCGTATCGCTCTCCGCGGCGGGATGCTCGAGATCCAGCATTCCGACTGTTCGCCGCCCCACCTCTTCGAGAATCTGCGGTGGCAACCAACCACTCGTGCTCTCCGGCCGAAGCGGAGCCAGCATCTCAACGAGCTCGTCGATCGTGGGTCGGTCGGCCGGGTCCTTGGCCAGGGCCGCCGCGACGATCGAACGAAGCGGGTAGGGCACCTTGCTGACATCCGGCTCTTCCTGGACCACCCGCCACAGCATCGTCATCGTGTCGGCCTCGCCGAACGGACCCACGCCGCGAGCGGCGTAGACGACGACGCCCGCCCACGCGAAGATGTCGGTTGCCGGTCCGACTCTCTCGCCCTTCACCTGCTCGGGAGACATGAAGCTGGGTGACCCGACGAGTTGGCCCGAGGCGGTCAGCACCGAATCATCGGCGGCTCGGGCAATGCCGAAGTCGATGACCCGCGGTCCGTCGAGTCCCAGAATCACGTTCGACGGTTTGAGATCGCGATGAATGACTCCCGCCGAATGGACGGCGTGAATGGCCCGAGCGAGCCCATCGGCCAGGACCGTGACCGTCAAGTCGGGCAGTCTGTCGAATCTGCGGACGGCCTCGGTAAGCGTCATCCCGGCCACGAACGCCGTGGCGAGCCATGGCTGCGCGGCCTCGAGGTCAGCGTCCAGAACCGCCGCGGTGAACTGGCCACTCACTCGCCGGGCCGAGGACACCTCGTGACCGAACCGCGCACGGAAGTTGTCATCGTCGGCCAGGTCCGGGCGGATGACCTTCACCGCCACCGTGCGGCCGGTTTCGCTGCGCCCGAGATAGACGCGGCCCATGCCGCCGCTACCGACCACACCGAGTAGTCGGTACTTCCCGATCTCTGTCGGATCACCGGGCTCGAGCGCTCTCATCCCGGCAAATCGTACGGCCGCTGGCGATCCGACGCATCGGTTACAGCGCGCCCCGCGACGCTGCGGCCGATACTGACACTCATGGCCATCGAACCGCCCGCCGAGACCACCGAGCGATCGCTCAATGAACCTCTGCGCGAGGATGTTCGCCTTCTGGGCGCGATCCTCGGTCAGGTCGTTCGCGAGCAAGAAGGCGACGAAGTATTTGATCTCGTCGAACGAGCGCGCGTCGAATCGTTCCGGCTGCGTCGCTCCGAGATCGACCGCAGCGAACTGTCCCGCCTGTTCGACGGGATCACGATCGGGAAGGCGATCCCGGTCATTCGCGCGTTCAGCCTGTTCTCGCTCCTGGCGAATCTCGCCGAAGACCTGCACCGCGAGCGTCGCCGCCGAGCGCACGTCAAGGCCGGTGACCCGCCGCTCGCGAGCAGCCTGGCCGCGAGTTATGCCCGCTTGGACGCGGCCCCACCGAGCCCCGATCGCGTCGCCGACCTCCGGCACGCTCTCGTTTCGCCGGTGATCACCGCGCACCCCACGGAGACGCGTCGCCGCACCGTGTTCGAAACCCAGACGCGAATCATGGACTTGATGCGCGAGCGGGACCGCGGAGACGGCGACAACGCCGAGATCGACAAGCTGCTCCACCGGCAGATCCTCATGATGTGGCAGACCGCCCTTATCCGGCTCAATCGGCTGCGTATCGAGGACGAGATCACCGTCGGCCTGCGGTACTACGTGCTGTCGCTGTTCGAGACGCTGCCCGGCATCAACGCCGACGTGCGCGCGGAACTCACCCGTCGCTGGCCGGACGCGAACGTCCTGCGGGAGCCACTCGTCCGCATGGGTTCGTGGATCGGCGGCGACCGCGACGGCAATCCGTTCGTCACGGCCGACATCGTGCGGACGGCGACCCACCGCGCGAGCGGCACCGCGTTCGAGTTCTACGCCGACGAGGTCAACACGCTCGAGCAGGAATTGTCGATGTCCGCGCGCCTGGTGACGGTGAGCTTTGCGCTGCAAGAACTCGCCGATGACTCCGGCGACGAATCAGCTGGTCGCGCCGACGAACCATATCGGCGCGCGCTGCGCGGTATCCGCGCCCGCATCACGGCGACCGCATTGAAGCTGCTCGATCAGGCACCCCGAGCGGTGCTCGATCTCGGGCGTCCGCCGTACACGACAGCTGCCGAACTGAAGGCTGAACTCGACATCGTCGACGCCTCCCTCCGCGGTCACGGCGATGCGATCCTGGCCGAAGACCGGCTGTTCAACCTCCGCAACGCGGTCGAGACGTTCGGTTTCCACCTGTCCGGACTCGACATGCGACAGAACTCGGAAATGCACGAGACGGTCGTGGCGGAGCTGCTGGCCTGGGCCGGAGTCCACTCCGATTACTCCAGCCTGAGCGAAGACGAGCGCGTCGAAATCCTGTCGCGCGAGCTCAGCATGCGCCGACCGTTGACCGCTCCGGACAGCGACCTCAGCGAGCTGGCGGTCAAGGAACTGAATATCATTCGCTCGGCCGGCAACGCGATCCGAAAGTTCGGCCCGGGCTCCGTGCCGAACTACATCATTTCGATGTGCATGTCGGTGAGTGACCTGCTCGAAGCCGCCATCCTGCTGAAGGAAGGTGGCATCCTCCAGCCCGGGAAGCCGTGTTCAGTCGGCATCGTGCCGCTCTTCGAAACCATCGAGGACCTGCAACGATCGGCGGCGACCGTCCGCGCGGCCATGGCACTGCCGGTCTACCGCGAGATCGTCGACAACCGCGGCGGGCATCAGGAAATCATGCTCGGCTACTCCGACTCGAACAAGGACGGCGGATACCTCGCCGCGAACTGGGCGCTCTATCGCGCAGAACTGGACCTCGTCGACGCCGCCCGCGACACCGGTATCCACATGCGACTGTTCCACGGTCGAGGCGGAACGGTCGGCCGTGGTGGTGGACCGAGCTACGACGCGATCCTGGCCCAGCCGGCCGGCGCTGTTCGAGGCTCGCTGCGTATCACCGAGCAGGGCGAGGTGATGAGCGCCAAGTACAGCGATCCGAAGCATGCGCGCCGGAACATCGAATCGCTCGTAGCCGCGACGCTCGAATCGACGCTGCTCGACGTCGAAGGCCTCGGTGACGACGCCGAACGGGCCTACGCGATCCTCGACGACCTCGCGGCCCGGGCCCGCAAGGCCTACGGGGAACTCGTGCATGAGACGCCCGGCTTCGTCGAATACTTCCGTCTCTCGACTCCGGTCGCGGAGATCGGCGAGCTGAACATCGGCAGTCGCCCGTCATCGCGCAAGCAGACGAACTCGGTATACGACCTCCGCGCGATCCCGTGGGTCATGTCCTGGAGTCAGTCGCGCGTGATGCTGCCCGGTTGGTACGGCGTGGGCAGTGCGTTCTCCAGCTACATCGACGAGAGCCCGGCGCACCTGGGCGAACTGCAGGACCTGAATCGGCGGTGGCCGTTCTTCAAGACCGTGTTGTCGAACCTCGCGATGGTCATGAGCAAGTCCGATCTCGGCCTCGCCGCCCGGTACGCCGAACTCGTACCCAACAAGGAACTGCGCGAGCACGTCTTCGGCATGCTCAGCGCCGAACACACGCGCACGGTGCAGGTTTACCTCGACATCACCGGGCTCGACAGCCTGCTCGCCGACAACCCCGCGATGGCACGATCGACGATCAACCGCTTCCCCTACCTCGAGCCGCTCAACCACCTGCAGGTCGAATTGCTGCGTCAGTACCGTTCGGGAGACGACCGCGAGCTCATCAAGCGCGGGATCCTGCTCACGATGAACGGGCTGGCCACAGCACTGCGGAACAGCGGCTAAGGCTTACGGGCGATCAGCAATTCATCCTCGCCGATACTCGACAGGACCAGTGTCCCGTCCCGCTCGGCGACCGCCGTCACGAAGCCGTAGCTGCCGTCGTCGAGCCGCAGGTCGTGCACCGGATTTCCGTCGAGGTCGTAGGCCATGACCCATGCGACGTGGGCCGGCTTCGGTCGGAGAAAGGCAGGCAGGTTCCACGAGATCGTCCGCAGGAATCCCGGGAGGGACAGCAAACGGTCCACGAGCGGATTGCGCGGTGCGACGATCGCGACCCACAGCAGTCCGTCGCTGCCGAGACTCATGTTGTCGGGGAACCCGTGCAGGTTCTCTCGAATCAATTCATCCTCGCCGGCCTGCGGACCGGTCAGCCAGAATCGGTTGATGCGGTAGCCGGCGGTCTCGGCGAACAGCAGGTGCGATTCGTCCGGGGCCAGCACGAGTCCGTTGCCGAACGCCAGGCCGTGCACGAGAACGGTCACTGTGCCGTCCGTCGATACCTGTACCAGCCGGCCGGTGCAGGAATGTTCGAGGATGTCGCCCTCGTGGTGGTCGACGTCCCAGCGGCTCGTCGACGTGGTGAACCAGATGGTGCCGTCACTGCCGACCACGACATTGCTCGCGAACGTGAGCCGCTCGCCTTCGATTTCGTCGACCAGAACCTCGACCTGACCGTCGCGGAGCCGCAGCAGGCCTCGATCGTGGTCGGCCACGAGAACACTTCCGTCGGAGCACGACTGGACGCCGAGTGGTCGCCCACCGGTGTTGCCAAGCAGGGTTCGTACGCCAGAACCAACGTCGATCGCGACGATGCTGCCATCTCGAAGCCCGGTGACGACGGCTCCGTCGGAGTCGAAGCAGACATCCTCGGGGCCGTGCCCGCCGGACGCGATTCGCCCGACGACCGCGAGCTCAGCGGTCAACTCAGTTCGGCCGTCATTCGCCGGCGCCTTCGGCGGGGACCAGTTGTTGGTATTCAGCAGACGACGGTTCTGCTTCATCGGGCTCCTCAGGCGCTCAGGTCGCGGACGACAGCGTCAGCCAGCAAGCGACCCCGGTCCGTGAGGACCAAGCGGTCACCCTTTCGTTCTAGCAGCCCGTCGTCCACCAGGGGCTGTGCGCCGGGCCGGTCCGCGATGCCGTCCCGAATCCGGACCGAGAGCATGAGCTGTTCCAGCGCCTGATCGTCGGGAGTCAGCAGTTCGGACCCATCGACCGGCAGCACGCCCGCAGCAAGTGTCTCGGTGTACCGCGCCGGATGCTTGACGTTCCACCAGCGCAGCCCACCGATGTGGGCGTGCGCGCCCGGACCGGCACCCCACCAGTCGCCGCCCTGCCAGTAGATGAGGTTGTGGCGGCATCGCGCACCCTCGTCGCGAGCCCAGTTCGACACCTCGTACCAATGCAGCCCTGCGTCGGCGAGACGGCGATCGATCTGCTCGTAGCGAGACGCCAGGACATCGTCATCGGGTGCCGGAAGCTCACCGCGACGCACCTTACGAGCGAGCGCAGTGCCCGATTCGACGATGAGCGCATACGCCGAAACATGGTCGACGCCCGCGTCGAGCACGGCATCGAGTGACGCGTCGAGGTCGGCGTCGGTCTCCCCCGGCGTGCCATAGATGAGGTCGAGATTGACGTGGTCGAAGCCGGCCGCCCGCGCCTCCCGAGCTGCGTCGACCGCCCGACCCGGGGTGTGCGTCCGATCCAGCACCCGGAGCACATGCGGCGCCGCGGACTGCATGCCCAGGGAAATCCGGGTGTACCCCGCTTCCCGCAGCCCACCGAAGAACGACGGCGAGGTCGACTCGGGGTTCGATTCGGTGGTGACCTCGGCATCTGGTGCGAGTCCGAATGTCTGTCTCACCACATCGAGGACCGTGGTGAGACCGTCCCCACCGAGCAGCGAGGGCGTGCCACCGCCGACGAAAACGGTCTCCGCCGGGACGGCTCCGACCATCTCAGCACCCAGGGCGAGCTCACGCTTGAGCCCTTCCATCCACGACTGCGGCGAGGCGGAGCTGCCCAGCTCACCGGCGGTATAGGTGTTGAAGTCGCAATATCCACATCGCGTCGCGCAGAACGGCACGTGAATATAGACACCAAACGGCCGCTGACCGAAATCGGTCAGGCATTCCGCCGGTATCTCGAACCCACTCATGCTTGCCGGTTCACTCCGTCGCACGGTCCGCTCCTCGCTCGTTCCTCGCTGCGATGCTCCCGCGCTCCTCTCGCTCACAATTACCCAGTTTCCGGCACGACGTGGTTCGAGTACCAATCCGCGTGGCAAAATGACTTCTATGCGCGCAACTGCAGTTCGACTCGTGGCACGTCGCCACGTGGACTTCAAGCGCGTATGCAGCTGCTGCTGTCGGTGAACTCTGTCCACCATTCAAGTCCGGTTTCACCGGCACAATCTGCAGCAGGAGCTCGTACTTCATGGAAGAGCGTTTGGCGGTCGTCGAAGGTCAATTGGACAACGCCGATACCATATATAGAAATGTGCTTCGGACCGGCAGCCCCGGTCTGGATGTGCCGTTTGGACGCAATTCGCGCCGACACAAGGTCGCCACGACACCGCTCGGGGAATACATCGACCGTGTGATGCGTAGAAACGTCATGCACCGAAACGAAAGTGCGGGGTCACCTGTGTGGGTGACCCGTGCTGAGGAAGGCGACCTGAGATGAACACCCGATTGAGCGATGAGGTTCTTCGCGAGATCGCCGCAGATGGCGCACGCGAACTTCAGGGCGCATCTGCGCTCGAGCTGCTCGAGTGGACCGAGAAGACGTTCGGCAACGACTACATCGTCGCGTCGAACATGGAAAACGGCGTTCTGGTCGACCTGGCGACGAAGGTTCACCCCGGCGTCGATGTCCTCTTCCTCGACACCGGCTACCACTTCGCCGAAACGATTGGAACCCGCGACGCGGTGATCCAGGTCTACGGCGCGAACCTCGTGAACGTGACCCCCGCACAGACCGTCGAGGAGCAGGACACGCTCATCGGCCGGAACCTGTTCTCGAGCGAGCCGGGCCGCTGCTGCGGACTTCGAAAGGTCGAGCCGCTCAAGGGCGCGCTCAAGAACTACCAGGCATGGGTGACCGGCATCCGCCGCGTCGAGTCGCCGACCCGCGCGAACGCGCCCCTCATCTCCTTCGACGACGCTTTCGGCCTCGTGAAGATCAACCCGCTTGCCGCGTGGACTGACGAGGACATGGAGAACTACATCGTCGAGAACGGGATTCTCGTGAACCCGCTCGTCGAGGAGGGCTACCCCTCGATCGGTTGCGCACCGTGCACCGCGAAGCCGGAGCCGGGCTCCGACCCGCGCAGCGGCCGCTGGGCCGGCTTCGCCAAGACCGAGTGCGGGCTGCACGCGTCATGACCGCGGTCCTGTCCGGAAGCTCGTCGAGCGTCGACACACTCGGCGCTCTCGAGTCCGAGTCGATCCACATCTTCCGTGAGGTCGCCGGCGAGTTCGAACGCCCGGTGATCCTGTTCTCCGGCGGCAAGGACTCGACGGTTCTGTTGCACCTGGCGATCAAGGCGTTCTACCCCGCCAAGATCCCGTTCGCGCTGCTGCACGTGGACACCGGCCACAACTTCCCGGAGGTCATCGACTTCCGCGACGAGGTTGTCGAGCGCTACGGACTTCGTCTGTTCGTCGCGAAGGTCGAGGACTACCTCGCCGACGGTCGCCTCGAAGAGCGTGCGGATGGCATCCGCAACCCGCTGCAGACGATCCCGCTTCTGGACGCCATCGCCGAGCACCGCTTCGATGCGGTCTTCGGCGGCGCACGTCGTGATGAGGAGCGCGCCCGGGCGAAGGAGCGCATCTTCTCGCTGCGCAACGCGTTCGGACAGTGGGACCCGAAGAAGCAGCGTCCGGAGCTGTGGAACCTCTACAACGGCCGGCACGCGGCCGGTGAGCACGTCCGCGTGTTCCCGCTGAGCAACTGGACCGAGCTCGACATCTGGCGCTACATCGCTCGCGAGAACATCTCTCTGGCGAGTCTGTACTACGCCCACGACCGCGAGGTCTTCCAGGACCGCAACGGCATGTGGATGACCCCCGGCGAATGGGGCGGACCGCAGGACGGCGAAGGACTCGAACTCCGCTCGGTGCGCTACCGCACGGTCGGCGACGCGTCGACCACCGGCGCCGTGCTCTCCGACGCATCTGACAACCAGGCAATTCTCAACGAGGTTGCGGCGTCCCGACTGTCCGAGCGCGGTGCTTCGCGCGGCGATGACCGGGTATCTGAAGCGGCGATGGAAGACCGCAAGCGGGAGGGATACTTCTGAGCACGTCAGCTCAACTGCTCCGACTGGCAACGGCGGGCAGCGTCGACGACGGCAAGTCCACCCTGGTCGGACGCCTCCTCTTCGACACCAAGTCAGTGCTCGCTGACCACATCGACGCGGTGGAGCGGGCCTCGGTCGACAAGGGTCTTGCGACGCCCGACCTCTCGCTCCTCGTCGACGGCCTCCGCGCCGAGCGCGAACAGGGCATCACGATCGACGTGGCCTATCGCTACTTCGCGACGCCGCAGCGCTCGTTCGTCCTCGCCGATACCCCCGGGCACGTCCAGTACACAAGGAACACCGTCTCCGGCGCCTCGACCGCGCAGCTCGTCATGCTGCTCGTCGATGCACGGAAGGGCGTCGTCGCGCAGACCCGTCGTCACGCGGCGGTTCTCGCGCTGCTCGGGGTGCCGAAGCTCGTTCTCGCGGTCAACAAGATCGACCTCGTCGAGAACCCCGCCGAGGTCTTCGCGAACATTTCCGCCGAGTTCAACCGGCTGACGGCTGGTCTGGGTTGGGCGCCTGAAGACGTCCAGGAAATTCCGGTCTCGGCACTGTTCGGCGACAACGTCGCTTTTCGCTCGGAGCACACGCCGTACTACGACGGACCGACACTCATCGAACACCTCGAGTCGGTCCCGGTCGATGCCGACAGCGAACGCACGGAGATCGGCCTGCGCTTTCCGGTGCAATACGTCATTCGTCCGCGGTCTGCCGCGTTCCCCGACTACCGCGGCTATGCCGGCCAGGTCGCCGCGGGCTCGGTTCGTCCTGGTGACGAGGTCGTCATCCTGCCGTCCGGCGTGCGCAGCACGATCGCGAAGATCGACACCGCCGATGGCGAACTCGAAGTGGCCGAGGCCGGCCGCAGTGTGACACTGCTGCTCACCACGGACGTCGATGTCTCGCGTGGCGACGTGATCGCCTCCCCCATCGACGCTCCGGAACCGCTGTCTGCCTTCGACGCGACCGTGTGCTGGCTCGCCGAGAAGCCACTGCGCCCAGGTGCACGCCTGTTGCTCAAGCACGGAACGCGGACCACGCAGGCGATCGTCGGTGCTTTGATCGATCGATTCGACGAGCAGAACCTGTCGTCGGACCCATCACCGGCGACGCTGGAACTCAACGACATCGGACGCATTTCCGTCCGCGTCGCGGAGCCGATCGTGGCTGACGACTATGCCGTCAACCGCCACACGGGCAGCTTCCTGCTCATCGATCCCGCCGGCGGAAACACCCTCGCCGCTGGTCTCGTCGGGGACGTCTTGACCGCCGTCGAGCTGGGCTGAGAGCCAGGCCACCAAGCCGCTTCTATTTGTTGAACACCTGTGTAAGGTCTTTACCGAGCACAGGTGTAATGTCCGCGTGGAGTCCACCTGGCCTGCCAAGACAAACAAAAGAGGAGCATTCATGGCCTTCACAGTTTCCGGAAAGTCCGTCCTCATCACCGGTGCGGCAATGGGTATGGGTCGTATCTGGGCCGGCTACGCCGTCGAGGAGGGCGCGTCGACCCTCATCCTGTGGGACATCGACCAGGTGGCGCTCGACAAGGCCGTCGCCGAGCTTTCCGGGAAGGGCACCAACGTCATCGGGCAGATCGTCAATGTGGCGGACCCGACGGCGATCTCGCGTGGTGCGGAAGAGGTCAAGCGGAACGTCGGTTACCCGGACGTCCTGATCAACAACGCCGGTGTCGTGCGCGCCAAGTACTTCTGGGAAGCCGACGCCGAGAAGGACATCAAGTTCACGATGGATGTGAACTCGATGGCTCCGATGTACATCACCCTCGAGTTCCTCGCGTCGATGGTTGCGAACCCCGAGCGCGAATGCCGCATCGTCAACATCGCGTCGGCCGCCGGCATGCAGGCGACCCCGAAGATGGCCGTCTACGCCGCCTCGAAGTGGGCCTGCCTCGGCTGGAGCGACTCGGTTCGCATCGAACTCGAGCAGCAGGGCGCCGGCCACGTCAAGGTGACCACCGTGTGCCCGAGCTACATCTCGACCGGCATGTTCGAGGGCGCCAAGGGCCCGCTCCTCGCCCCGATCCTCAAGCCGGAGGAAGTCACCACCGCGGTGTGGAAGGGCATGAAGAACGGCGACGCACTCATCGTTCTCCCCAAGACCGTTTACCTGGCACGCGCCGTCAAGGGCCTGCTCCCGGTCAAGCTGTACGACCTCATCGCCGACCGTCTCCTCGGTGTTTACCACTCGATGGATGACTTCAAGGGCCGCGGAACCGAGCGTTCGGGTCTCTAGGCAGACAGTCGAATTCGCCCGCCTCTCGATCGGATCGAGAGGCGGGCGAATTTGTTTTGGCCTACGTACGAATCGTCAGCGTGAAGGCGAACACTGGTGGCCGGAATCCGACTCCGTTGTCGGCGCGCAGGCTGAACCGGTATTCGCCCGCCACGGACGGGGTTCCCTCGAGCACGCCGCTGGACGAGATCGTGAGACCCGGGGGCAGCTGTCCACTCGCCAGAGACACGACGGGCGGCGGAGCACCGGTCACCGTGAATTCGTGACGGTATGGGACGCCGACCGTCCCAGCCGGAGGACTACCGGTGATACTCGCCTGCTGCGTGGCGATCTGGAGGCGGTACAGCTTCGTCACGGCACCGGCAGAGTTGCTCGCGGTCACCCGGAAATTGAAATAGCCGGTTTTCGTCGGCACGCCACTGAGCTTGCCCGTCGAAGACAGGCTCAAGCCGGCGGGCAGGGCACCGCTCGTCACCCGCGTCGTCGTGGTCGGTCCTCCCCCGACTGCGAATTGGAAGTCGTAGGGCCGCTTGACCAGTCCGCGCGGTGGCGTACCGGTCAGCGTGGGTGAACTGACGTTTTCGACTGGTCGGACACGCAGCACTTTGCCATCGGGCGACGCGTCCGTGGTGATGAGCAACGACCCGTCGGGCATTGACGTCACGCTCCGCAGCCGGCCGTTCGTGCCGTTCAAAGCCGGCGGAAATGCTGTCTCGGTCACCGATTGACCGTCGAGCCCGAGCTTCACGAGCATCAGCTTCTGCGCCTTCAGGGTCGCGACCGCGAGAGCTCCGCCCCAGCCTCCCCACGCCGCGCCTTGAACGACCGCCGCGCCCGACGTCGCCAGGGTCGGTTCGCCGGAACTCCAGATGGCATCGAGCGCTCCGGGCACTCGGACTTTGTCGGTCATCGGGACCGTCTCGTCGTACGCCGTGCGATCCGGACGCCAGCCGTAGTTCCCGCCGGGGACGAGCCGGTTGATCTCATCGTCGCGATCCGTCCCGTGCTCAACCGAGTAGATGAACCCGGTGTCGACCCGCATGGCCAACCCCTGCACATTTCGGTGGCCGAGCGTAAAGATCGGGCTCGATGCCGTCGGATTTCCGGGAGCAGGTTGACCGGACGTCGTGATGTGCAGAACCTTGCCGGCCAGCGACGTCGGATCCTGTGGGTTCGTGCCAACGGCCGCGTCGCCGGTGCCGACGTAAAGCGTGCCGTCCGGATGCGCAAGAATTCGGCAGCCGCCGTGCCGGCCGCTGTCGGTGTCGATGCCGGTGAGCACAGATCCCGCATACGTCACCGAGTTCCAGTCGGCCCCGATCGTGAAGGCGCTTATTCGAATATCCGTCGTGCCCGACGCGCTGTATCCGTGGCATGCGAACAGCCTCCGGGTCGTCGAGAAGTCCGTGGCGAGAGCGAGTCCCATGAGCCCGGTCTCGCCGCTGACCCACAATCCGGGGACTGCGCCGGCGACGGAATGAATTGCGCCGCCAGTCTCCTTGAGGACGAACCGGCCGGTCTTCTCGCCGGTGATGATCGTGCCGTCGGGCGCGGCGATCGCGTCCCACGGACGATCGAGATTGCTCAGTTCAGCCGTGACCGACAGGGTTGGGAGCGCCGTCGCAGCATTCGCGGGGACGGCCACCGAGAGCGCTCCCGCCGCGAGCGCCACAGACACGGTCAGGCGTACGAAATGCCGGATTTCCACACTTGAGAGAATGCTCCAGTAATCACGAGATGCGTTGTCGCCGTGCCACTCACATCAGTTGATGTAGTCAGCTTGTGACGTATGCGCCACTTGCCGTGGATCTAGCTCACCAGTTGGCAGACGTCGACGAATTCCTGGCGTCCGTGCTGGTCCAGATCACTCGACACGTAGTAGCCATTCGGATCGAGAACAAGAGTGCTCTTTGTGCTGCCAGCAGTGGATGCGACAGTCCGTCCGCCCGCGTCGACGAACCGGGTCGAGCCCGCGAAGAGCGCGATGTTGGTCTGGCCGTCTGCGTCGACAGTGACGCCGCCGTTCGAGCTCAAATTCTGATACTCGGTGACGACCTTGCCGGTCGCAGTGTTGGTCCACACAGTCGTGTTGTGGGCGCTCGCGGAGTATCGAGACCCGTCCCCGCCTTTGAATACGTAGGTCCCCCACGACGTCGTGGTGTAATCGACCGCTGTCCCCCCGCAGTCAGCAGTGGCTGACCATTCATCGTTGAATTTCCCGGCCTGTGCTGTCGCCGGCGATGCGATTACCAGCGCCAGTCAGACAACCGCGCTACCCATACCCAGAACCTTGCGCATAACAGTCCCCTCCTCGTTACCGCTACCGCGCAGCTAACGCTGCCGTGGGAGAGGCTAGCCGGAAAACGTCGTCAGTTTGGGTGACGTGCACTTAGTCACACCAGCCCCAAACCAGACAGGGTCTTGCTAGGCGACAAGCGATATACGCGCCCCGACCGGACGATGGTCACTCCCCGTCGCCGGTAGCACCCACGAACTCTTGGGCGTCACGCCGCGGACCAGGATCTGGTCGATCCGGACCACCGGGAACGTCGCCGGCCAACTGAAGCCGAACCCATCCCCCGCCGCGACCTGGACCGACGTCAGCTTGTCTGCAAGGTCGGCGAACGCACGATCGTCCATCGTTCCGTTCAGGTCGCCCATCAGCAGCACCCTCTCGTTCGGATCAGCGGCGATCGCCTTGGCGAGCGCTTCTGCGCCCGCGTCACGCTGATACGTCGAGAAGCCCGCCCGCGGGTTCACTCCGACCGATCCCAGATGTGCCACATAAACCGCCACCGGCCCGCGAGCGGTAACCACCGTGGCCCGCATCCCCCGAATCGGAACTCCATCCGTGGACACGAGAGTCGCGGTCGGCGGTGGAACGCCGACTTTGACGTCGATCGTCTCGCTCTCCGATATCGGCAGTTTGCTCCACAGCCCGACCGTGCCCCATACCGCGTGGTAGCGATAGGCCTGCGCCAACTGGGCCTCGTAGGTAGCCGCCGCGTCGGGCGTCATCTCCTCCAGCGCAAGCAGGTCCGCACCCGATGCGATGAGGTCGTGTGCCGTGGCAACCAGGTCCGCGTTGTTGGCACTGACGTTGTGACTGACCACCGTGAGGTCGCCGCCAGGCTGGGCCTTGCTGTCCATGACCGAGCCAAAAAGACTGAGCCACAGCATGATCGGAATCAACAGCGCAGCTCCCGCAACCACAGACCGGCGCCAGAGGGCACCGACCAGCAACACCGGAATCAACAGGCCGAACCAAGGCAGGAAGCTTTCGACGAGGCTGCCCAGATTCCCGATCTGAGGGATCTCCGCATGCCCCCACAGGAGCAGCCCGAGCACGAGCGCCGACACCGCGATCGCCCAACCACGCTTGGGACGAGGCTCGACGTGGACCTCCGTATGCGTGTCGATCACTGCTGCGTCCTCGGGTCCTGCGTCGGGTCCGCATACATCACTGGGCACCCGGATCCAGCTGCCTTCGGGCGCAGTTCGTAGTGCCACGGTTCGTTTTCGTAGATCTGGCACAGCCCGTACTCGGCGCCGTGCCGGGAAAGCCACGCGGTCGCATCGGCGTTGGCGATGTCGACCGCCGCACCTTTCACGTGTTGAGAGGTGGCGGCGGTCGCCACCCACCGCGCGGCCTCGGCTTCGGATCCGTAGGTGGCGACCGCATCGCGCAGAAGCTGGTTCTGGTACTCCGGAGAACGCCACCCGCTGCTGACGGAGAACGTGATTCCAGCATCGGTGGATGCGTGCCGAAGTGCGCCGAGGAGGTCCGCATCGAGGTTCGTCACGGCCGGCATCGAACTGTCGAAGACCGATACGTCGCGGGAGACGACACCGTCCGCCTCCCCAACCGAGCCGTGAAGGACGTACGCGATGGACGTCGCCGTGTAGGACTTCGGCAATTGATACGTGCAGGCGGCGATGGCAACAGCAAGGCCGGCACCGAGCAGCCATCGAGCTAATGGTCGAGATTGAGACATACGACCAGTCAAGGCATCGCGATGTTGCGAGCCCGTATGCGAATTTCGATATGCCGACGATATGCACCTGCTCGTAGCATCGAAGAAGTGCGTGTGTTGATCGTCGAGGACGAGCCCTATCTGGCAGAGGCGATCCGCGACGGACTACGCCTGGCAGCGATCGCGTCCGACATAGCGGGCGACGGTGACACCGCCCTCGAACTACTGAGCATCAACACCTACGACATCGCCGTTCTCGATCGCGATATCCCAGGGCCATCCGGCGACGAGGTCGCCAAACGCATCGTGACCTCCGGCACTGGCATGCCGATCCTCATGCTCACTGCCGCGGATCGACTCGACGACAAGGCGTCGGGATTCGAACTCGGCGCCGACGACTACCTGACCAAGCCGTTCGAACTCCAGGAACTCGTCCTCCGATTGCGAGCGCTCGACCGCCGGCGGGCCTACAGCCGACCTCCCGTGCGCGAACTCGCAGGCCTGCGCCTCGACCCGTTCCGTCGCGAGGTCTATCGGGATGGTCGCTTCGTGGCGTTGACCAGAAAGCAGTTCGCCGTGCTCGAGGTCCTGACCGCGGCCGAAGGCGGGGTTGTCAGCGCGGAAGAGCTTCTGGAGCGCGCCTGGGACGAGAACGCCGACCCATTCACCAACGCCGTACGCATCACTGTCTCGGCCTTGCGTAAGCGCCTCGGCGAGCCGTGGATCATCGCCACCGTGGCCGGGGTGGGCTACCGCATCGACACCGGAGACACGGATGCATAGAGATCCCGGCTTGAGCGTTCGGCTTAAGCTCACCCTCAGCTACGCCGGGTTTCTCATGGTCGCTGGAATCCTGTTGCTCGCGGTCGTCTGGGTCTTCCTCCTGCGGTATGTCCCCGACAACGACGTGATTCTCGGGCCGAGTGGATGGATTCCCAATCGCGGAGACCTCGAGCGCGCGTTCGTACCGAAGGTGGTCTGGATGCTCGGCTTTCTCCTGCTGTTCGGCTTGGCGGGCGGCTGGATTCTGGCCGGACGCATGCTCGCCCCTCTCGCCCGAATCACCGACGCCACCCGGGTCGCCGCAGGCGGATCGCTCTCGCACCGCATTCAGCTGCCCGGCAGCCGCGACGAATTCCGCGAACTCGCCGACGCCTTCGACGCGATGCTCGCCCGACTCGAAGCGCACGTCGCCGAACAGCAGAGATTCGCCGCCAACGCATCGCACGAGTTGCGCACCCCGCTCGCTATCACGAAAGCCGTACTCGACGTGGCGCGCAACGATCCGGACCGCGACACGAGCGCTCTCATCGACCGTTTACAGGCCGTCAACACCCGAGCCATCGACCTCACCGAGGCCTTGCTCCTGGTCAGCCGCGCCGAACAGGGTTCGTTCGCGCGCGAACGCGTCGACTTGTCCCTCCTTGCGGAGGAAGCCACCGAGACGCTTCTCCCCCTCGCCGAAAAGCATGGCGTCACCATCGAGACCAGCGGTGACATCACTCCGACCGTCGGGTCATCGGCACTTCTCTTGCAGCTCACGATGAACCTCGTGCACAACGCGATCGTCCACAACGCGCACGGTTACGGCACGGTCTGGGTCAAAACCCACGTGCGACCGACGACTGTCGTGCTCACCGTCGAAAACACTGGTGAGTTCTTGAGCCCGGAGCTGGTCTCGACGCTGACCGAACCGTTCCAGCGCGGCACCCAACGCATCCATAGTGACCACGCTGGAGTCGGCCTGGGCCTGGCGATCGTCAAGACGATCACCGAAGCCCACGACGGCACCCTCACGCTCACACCGCGTGCTGCCGGTGGGCTGCACATCAGCGTGGAATTGCCTCAGACTCCCAGCGCGGGAATCCGAACCGCACGGGCGTAAACGGTCTCGCCTTCCTGCAACTGCAGCGCACCGGCGTCACCGCGGGTGATCTGCGCCGTGAAGAGCTCCCCGGTGGCGGCGTTGCGAAGCTCGACGCGAACCTCGAAACCCAGGTAGACGACACGAATGACGGTCGCACGAGTGATTCCCGCGGATTCGGCGGTCCCCTCCGTTTGCGCGACCGACAGCTTCGGGTTGCGGCCCACGCGGATGTCGTGGGGGCGGACGAGGTGACCGTTGAGCTTGGCGACATCCCCGAGGAACGACATGACGAACTCGTTCGCCGGACGGTCGTAGACCTCGTCCGGTGTGCCGTGCTGTTCGATCCGTCCCTTGTTGAGAACCGCGATCTGATCGGCGACGTCGAGTGCTTCCTGCTGGTCGTGCGTCACGAGAACCGTGGTCACGTGGACCTCTTCGTGGAGTCGTCGCAGCCACGCACGCAGGTCCGCACGAACCTTCGCGTCGAGTGCACCGAACGGCTCGTCGAGCAGCAACACCTGCGGATCGACCGCCAGCGCGCGAGCCAACGCCATGCGCTGACGCTGGCCACCGGAAAGCTGCGCCGGGTAGCGATGCTGGAAGCCGTCGAGACCGACGATCTCGAGCAGGTCGTCGACCTTCTTCTTGATCTCGTCGGCGGGACGCTTGCGGATCTTGAGGCCGAACGCCACGTTGTCGCGGACGGTCATGTGCTTGAACGCGGCATAGTGCTGGAACACGAAGCCGATGTCCCGCTTCTGCGGAACGACGTTCGTGACGTCCTTGCCGTGGATCTGAACGGTTCCGGAATCGAGGGCCTCGAGTCCCGCGATCGACCGCAGCAGCGTCGACTTGCCCGAACCTGACGGCCCGAGCAGGGCGGTCAACGAACCCGGTTTGATCTCCAGGGTCACGTCGTCGAGCGCCTTGAAGTCGCCGTAATGCTTGTTCGCACCGATGACGGTGATCATTTACGAATCTCCTGATTTGTTGGCGCGCTTGCGGTCGAGAACCGTCATGAAGAGCAGCGTGATGAGCGCAACTCCCATGAGCAGTGTCGCCGCACAGTAGGCGCCGAAGGTGTTGTGGTCATCGATGTAGCGCGCGTGCACGAGCAGCGTGAGCGTTTGGGAGACGCCGGGGAAACCGGACGACACCATGATCACCGCGCCGAACTCGCCGAGCGATCGCGCGATCGTGAGGACGACGCCGTAGGTCAATCCCCACCGGATCGCCGGCAGCGTGATGCGCCAGAACGTCTGCATGTTGGAGGCGCCGAGCGTCGCGGCCGCGAGTTCCTGGTCCTCGCCGATCTCGTGGAGCACCGGCTCGACCTCGCGCACGACGAACGGCAACGTCACGAAGATCGTCGCGATGACCATGCCGGGCAGGCTGAAGATGACCTTGAATCCCCACGACTCGAGGAAGCCGAACCAGCCGCCGGCACCCCACAGCAGGATCAGCGAGACACCGACGACGATCGGCGACACCGCGAACGGAAGATCGACGACACCTTGGATGAGGCTGCGTCCCGGGAATCGACCGCGAACGAGCGCGATCGCGGTGAATACACCGAAGACGACATTGAGCGGAACCACGATCGCCACGATGAGCAGCGACAGGTTCAGCGCCGAGATGGCGGCTGGGGTGCTGACCGAGTTGTAGAAGGCGATGAAGCCCTGCTCGAACGTGCGGAACAGAATGACCGCAATCGGCAGCACGAGCAGGATGAACAGGTAGCCCAGCGCCACCGTGCGCAGCGAAATACGCGTCAGCGGTGAGAGTTTCATACCGACGCCGCCTGTCGGCGCAGGCTGCGCTGAGACACCAGACGCAGGATCAGGAGCACCGCGAAGGACACTGCCAGCAGCACCACGGACACCGCGGCCGCATTCGTCGGGCGGTCGATCTCGATCTGCTGCTGGATGTACTGCGAGGACATCTGCGTGAGGCGAGGAATGTTGCCGCCGATGAGGACGACGGAACCGTACTCGCCGATCGCTCGGGCGAAGGCCAGTCCGGCGCCACCGAGAATGGCCGGTGCGAGCGCCGGGAAGATGACCAGACGGAAGGTCGTCCAGTTGTTGGCCCCCAGCGATGCCGCCGCCTGTTCGACATCCCGGTCGACCTCGAGCAGAACAGGCTGGACCGAGCGGACGACGAAGGGCAGCGTGACGAACAGCAACGCCACCACGAGTCCCGGTCGCGTCGCGTTCAGGTGAATGTCAACCGGGCTCTGCGGTCCGTAGAGAGCCAACAGGACGATGCTGGCGACGATCGTCGGCAGGGCGAACGGCAGGTCGATCAGTGCGTTGACGATTCCCTTGCCCGGGAATTCGTCGCGGACGAGGACCCAGGCAACCAGGGTCCCCATCACGGCGTTGATGAGAGCCACGACCACCGATACACCGACGGTCACCTGGAGGGACGCGATCGCCGTCGGAGCGGTGATCGCGTCCCAGAACCCAGTGATTCCTTCGTCAAACGACGCGAAGGTCAGAGCGGCTAGTGGAAGCAACACGATGATGCTCAGCCACAACACCGCAGTGGCGATGCCGGCCGGTCCCACGGTGCCGCGGACCTTCGGCCGTTTGAAACGAATTGTCATGACTCCCTTATGAATCAGTTCCCGAGGAACCGAGGCGTTACTTGGTCGCGGCGTCGTAGATCTGAGCGATCGAACCGGTGCCTTCGGCGAACAGTTCGTCGTTGACCTTCTTCCAGCCACCGAGGTCTGCGATCGTCCACAGCTTGCCGACGGTCGGCAGTTCCTTCGAGAACTCTGCCAAAACCGACGGGTCAACCGGGCGGAAGCCGGACTGCGCCCAGATTCGCTGGCCGTCCTTCGAGAACAGGAAGTCGCGGAACGCCTTGGCCTTCTCCAGGTTCTTGCTGGTCTTGAGGACCGCGCCCGGGTTCTCGATCTTGAACGTCGAAGCCGGGTTGACGTGCTCGACCGGGTCGCCGTTCTTCTCGGACTGGATCGCCTCGGCCTCGTAGCTGATCAGGACGTCGCCGGTTCCCTGCAGGAACGTCTCGGTCGCTTCACGTGCCGACTTCGGCTGAACGTGAACGTGGTTGGTGACCAGGTCCTTGATGTAGTCGAGGCCGGCCTGCGGGTTCTTGCCACCGTCGCTCTTGACCGCGTACGGCGCAAGCAGGTTCCACTTGGCACCACCCGAGCTGAAGGGGTTCGGGGTCACGACCTCGACGCCTTCCTTGAGCAGGTCGTCCCAGTCGTGGATACCCTTCGGGTTGCCCTTGCGCACGACGATCGTCACGACCGAACCGGCCGGGATGCCCTTGTTGGCGTCATCGGCCCACGTCGTGTCGACGAGGTCGGCCTTGACGAGGCGGGTGACATCCGGCTCCAGCGAGAAGAGGACGTAATCGGCCGCAGCACCCTTCTCGACCTTGCGCGACTGGTCGCCCGACGGGCCGTACGAGGCCTGGAAGGTGACGTTCTTGCCGGCGTCGGTCTTGTTGAACGCGGTGGCCTCTGCGTCGAAAGCACCCTTGGTGATCGAGTACGAGTAGAGGTTGATGACGCCGCCGCTGCCATTGTTGCCCTGTGCCGGGGCACCAGCAGTGTCACTGGAACCACCAGAGCAAGCAGTCAGTCCGACCGCGGCGATCGACGCGATGGCTGTTGCTACGAGAGAGGTACGAATCCTCATGGGGTTTAGAGCCTTTCCGGGCAGGTGATTTAAAGAAATCATGAGCAAGAACAACTGTGCAGCTCAACCGGTACGGCGAATGAGCGTCAATTCGACGCAGAAAGACATGGAGATGACGTCAGACCCGTGCTGGTTGAATCGCTAGGACTATCTAGCGACAACAGCAACAGTTGACATCGGCCACAGCGAACGTGCTCATGCCAATGAACGCCAGGTCCTGGCGCATTGGGTGCTGAGCAACTCGTGACACGCCGGCAACCTTAGCAGAGGGTTTACGCGTAGCGCGAGACGAACCACGCAATAACGACAAGCACGATCAAAGCGAGCAGGGCCTGGGTCACCCGGGAGCGTGGCATCAGCGTTCAAACCCCCGACCCAGAGCGGCCAACACCGCATTCACCAAAACGTCTAGAAGCCAAGCGATTCCGAAACCAACAGGAATCAGAACCGCGAGCACCAGCACGAACTGCGGAATGAACGGAAGGCCCGCGATCCACAGTTCGACGGAGTCCCACCACTCGCCGACGCTTGCCACCGCCTCAGCCTAATGCACGGCGGACCATGGCATGTGAAGCCGATCTCGGGAAGCATTGAGCTATGGCGGATACAGAAGAAAAGATCGACGAAGCCATAAAGCCTCCCAAGGGCCAAAATGGCAGCACCCGAAAGCGTAAACGCGAATCACCGCCTACGACTCCACCCGCGATGCTCGCGGACGGTCCGGAGAGCAAATCCGTGGCACCGACGTCTTCCCATCGCACGTCGTTCCCGCCGATCGACGAGTACGCGTTCCTATCCGACTGCGAGACAACGTGTCTCATCGCCCCGAACGGGTCTCTCGAGTGGATGTGCGTGCCCCGACCGGACTCCCCCAGCGTTTTCGGAGCCCTCCTCGATCGCAGTGCCGGCCACTTCCGAGTCGGCCCCTACGGTGTCAACGTTCCGTCCGCGCGTCGATATCTACCCGGCGGCATGATCCTCGAGACAACGTGGCAGACCGAGACCGGTTGGATTGTCGTGCGCGATGCGCTCGTATTGGGCCCTTGGCACAACACCAAGACACGATCCAAGACACACAAACGCACGCCGATGGACTGGGACGCCGAGCACATTCTCCTGCGCACCGTGCACTGCGTGAACGGCGTGGTCGAGCTTGAAGTTCGATGTGAGCCCTCGTTCGATTACCACCGCGCCGGGGCCCGCTGGACCTACACCGGCGACGGTTACGGCGAAGCCACCGCGGCCGCATCGACCAAGCCCGACGAACATCCGGCGATGCGCCTCACCACCGATCTCCGGCTGGGCCTCGAAGGCCGGGAAGCCCGCGCTCGAACTCGAATGACCGAGGGTACAAAGTGTTTCGTCGCCCTCTCCTGGTCGGAACTCCCCGCACCCGAGACGTACGAGGAAGCGTCGCGCAAAATGTGGATGACGACCGAAGGCTGGCGTCAGTGGATCACCATCGGCAGGTTCCCAGACCATCCGTGGCGACTGTTCCTGCAGCGCAGCGCGCTCACGCTCAAGGGGCTCACCTACGCACCGACCGGCGCACTCACCGCTGCGTCCACCACCTCCCTACCGGAAACGCCAGGCGGAGAACGTAACTGGGACTATCGGTATGCGTGGGTCCGGGACTCCACCTTCGCCTTGTGGGGTCTCTACACGCTGGGACTCGACCGTGAAGCCGACGATTTCTTCGCCTTCATCTCCGACGCGTGCCACCGAAACGACGACGTCGACCCCATGCCGATGCAGGTGATGTACGGACTCGGTGGTGAGCACACGCTCGAAGAGTTCGAACTCAATCACCTGTCGGGCTACGACGGGGCCAAGCCGGTGCGAATCGGCAACGCCGCGTACAACCAGCGTCAACACGATGTCTGGGGCACGATGCTCGACTCGGTGTACCTGCATGTGAAGTCTCGCGAGCAGGTGCCGGAAACCTTGTGGCCGATGCTGAAGGTGCAGGTCGAGGAGGCGATCGCGAACTGGAAGGACCCCGACTGCGGGATCTGGGAAGTGCGCGGTGAGCCCAAGCACTTCACCTCGTCGAAGGTCATGTGCTGGGTTGCGCTCGATCGCGGCAGCAAGCTCGCCGTCATGCACGGCGAAACCAAGTACGCCGAGGATTGGAGTGCGCTCGCCGAGGAGATCAAAGCCGACGTCCTGGAAAACGGGGTCGACAAGCGAGGCGTGTTCACCCAGCACTACGAAACCGATGCGCTCGACGCGTCCCTGCTGCTCATGCCGCTGTTGCGATTCCTTCCACCGACCGACGATCGAATCCGTGCGACGGTTCTGGCCATAGCGGACGAACTCACCGAGGACGGCCTGGTCCTGCGGTACAAGGTGGAAGAGACCGACGACGGGCTGACCGGCGTCGAGGGGACGTTCACGATCTGCTCGTTCTGGCTCGTTTCGGCTCTCGTCGAGATCGGCGAACTCGATCGGGCCCGCCACCTGTGCGAACGGCTTCTCGGATACGCGAGCTCCCTCGGCCTGTACGCCGAAGAAATCGACACCCGGACCGGACGCCACCTCGGTAACTTCCCGCAGGCGTTCACGCATCTGGCCCAGATCAACGCGATCATGCACGTCATCCGCGCGGAGGAGGCCGCTCGTGCGGGCCGGTTCAACCCGGCACACGCCAGCGGCTGATCGTTTCCCACGCTCGGAGCAGGGTACTTCTTCGGTAGAGCCAGTGCGGAAGGAGACATCGCGATGGGTCTCAAAAAGTTCTTCTCGAAGTTCCGGAGCCGGACGGAGGATGCCCTCCATTCATCGGCCGAGACACCGAGCCTCGAGCCGATACCGAAGCAGAAGACGCTGCGGGAGAAGCATCCGCCTGATCGCCCGCTGGACTGAAAAACGGTGGCGAGCTGTGTGCTCGCCACCGTTTTCGTTCTACTTCAGGCCTGATCGGCGTCGCTCATCGCGCTTGTGCTCGTCGCCGAGCTCACGTTCGGCCTGGCCTTCCGCCGCCAACGCCGGATTTCCGAGGATTCCTCCCGCGGTCTCCTTGAGGGCGCCCTTGGCCTGCTCCACTGTCGCTTTGGCTTCCTCTTCGAGGTGCTTCCTGTCAACCATCGCTCGACCTCCTACCCCGTAAACGGCTCCTCGGACGCGGTACCCGGCGATGTGGTCTTCAAACGAACCGATTAGCCCACTGGCTGCCGGGTACGCCAACAAGAGCACGAGAAATCGAACTTTTGGGGGCACGACGATATGGACCGTCCAGACGACCTACGGGCGAACGATCCGTCGACGATCGGCAAACCGGGCGACCCGCTGATGGATCCGAAGACCGAGCCCGGATACATCCTGTTGGGCCTCGGCCTCGTCACGTTCGCTCTCGCAGTCATCGCGGCAGCCAATGATCTGATGGGCTGGATGGCGATTTCTCTCGCTATCTGTGTCATTTCCGTCGTCGGCGGACTGGCGTGGGTGCTCTACGAGCGCGGCCGGATGAAGGACGTCATGCGACACACCCCGCGGCGCGTACCGCCGCGACTACGCCGGCTGTGGCGCAGTTCCGACGGCGCGTAGCTAGCTGAACGTTCCCGCCATGTGGAGCTTGTCCCCACTCACCAGGCGGACGGGTGA
The DNA here is from genome assembly GCF_000380645.1 of Smaragdicoccus niigatensis DSM 44881 = NBRC 103563. GTDB lineage: Bacteria > Actinomycetota > Actinomycetes > Mycobacteriales > Mycobacteriaceae > Smaragdicoccus > Smaragdicoccus niigatensis. Next base: position 320,378 of record NZ_AQXZ01000017.1, on the reverse strand, counting down.
CTTACCGTCGGCATCTGCGGGCCCGACTTCGACACTCAAGTCGTTCGAGGGCAACGAGACCGGCTTGAGGAAGCGCACGTCGATCTCATGGACGGGCGTGCTCGCCGCCAGCGACTCGTAGGTACGAACGAACATCCCGAAGCCGTGCAAGACGGTGCGCCCGAACGGCGACATCTTGCCGGCCAGACCGATCCAGTGAATCGGGTTGAAATCGCCCGTCAGCAGGGCGAACCGGAACCCATCACTACTCTCGGTACGCCATGTGCCGACCTTCTTCCACGCGACCGGCGCTTCCGCGCGCTCGGTCTTGGGCTCCTTCGGTCCGGGCAGCGGGAAAACGCAGTGCAGAATCGCGCTGACCGCGGTCGGGTTGTCCGCGTTGCCCGAATCCAGCGCCACACTCACGCGGGCTCGGGTGGGCGTCTCCTCGAGAGAGTGCAGGCGAGCCGTGACGATGATCGGCTCGCCGCGGCGGATTTCGCCGTTGACCTGCATCGTCACGCCTTGGTTGAGAACGCTCGCCAGGTTGTACCGGCTCTGGCGCAGAATCTGCGACGCCACCGGCATCGCCCACTGCGAGAACATGTGCGGCGGAAGAGTCCTCGAGTAGTCGCCGGTCGCACCGGACCACGCGACGTAGCTGTCGACCAGTGCTTCGGGAAGCGCGTCGATCGTCGTCGTCACGGGTTCGAAGGTGGCGGGGTTGGACTTGCGACCACCCGGCAGGACCGAACTGACCATGATCTGGCCGAGCGTCTTGATCATCGGCAGCTGATAGCGAACAAGCTTCAGCGGAACTGCGGTTCCAGAACTCATGAGACGCGTGACCTTTCGTCGAGGGCGTTCAGCTCACCTTAGGCCGAGTAGAACGATCAGTCTAGACAAGCGGGACGGCGGCACCTTGTCGGTGCCGCCGTGCCTCAACGTGCGTTAGCTCTTGTTGGAATCCGCTACACCCAACCAGAACTCCGCCTCATGTCGCCCAGCCTCGGCGTCGTGTTCTCGCTGCGCTTCGAGCTTCCGGTTCTCCTGCGCCACGTTCGATCGCCGTTCGACACGGTCCCGGGCATCGAGCGACCTGGCAGTCGCCGTGTCCACCGCCGAGACTGACGCCTCGACCTTGTCTTGCACCAGGTCATTGAGCGTGCTGTCGACGGTATTCATCGCTTCGGCGTGAGCCAGATCCTCCGTGCGACGAGCGTGGGCGTAACTTCGCGCACGCTGCGATTCAGCGCGATTCCGGAGGTGAGACGCACGCCGTTCATCCCATCGCGCGCGAATCGAGGATTTGACCTGCTCGATCAACGCACGACCGCGCCGGCTGACGACAGCGTTGCCGGTCACCCGTCCCGCCACGGTGTCCATTATTCCGAGGCCACCTTCGGCGCCTAATCGAAGAATCGACTCCTCCGGCAGACGGCTGGCCAACGTCCGCTCGACGAAAGCCGCCGGTGCTCGGACCAGTCGGTACTCGGCGTCCAAAATGTCCTGTACGAGCGTCATATCAGTGTCCCTTCGTGGCTTTGTCGGCAAAGCGGCGATAAATGGCCGCTTCTTCGCGATGTGCTTTGGCCTGCTCTTCGGCGATCTCCGCCTCGTTAATCAGCCGGCGATACTCCGCGTCCGCAAATGAACGCTCTGCGGCAGCTTCGCTCGACTTCTGATCAGCCTCTTCGGCGACCCGCCAGATTGTGGTCGCCGCGCGGCCTTCGATGCGTTCGAGCTTCTCGTCGAGGGCGCGTTGTTCCTGTGCCGCAATCTGTTCAGCGGCAGTCGTTGCATCCTCGGCGATCTCGCGCTGCTTCTTGCCGAATTCCCGTTCCGCGTCCGCCATGGTTTCGCGGTCGGCATAGATGGCGTCACGACGTTGTTCGGCAGCTGCCCGCTCTTCGTCCGCGGCCCGCGTATCGGATCGAGCGGCGGCCCTCTTGGCTTGGGCGGCTTCTTCTCGAAGCTTTCCCCGCGCGGCCATCTCGCCGTCCCCGATCACCGTGCCCACGGTTTCCTGAGCCTTGCCCGCAATGACATTGGCGTATCGGTTCAGCGTGCTTCCGGCGGTTGCATTCTCAGAGTTGTTGCCCTCTTCGGACATCACATCACCTTCTCGAGTCGGTCGAATCCGACTCATTCGGTTGTGCATTTGTGAGCCTGTCCAGCGCTGGACAGCCCTCAACCTTCACCCCCACGGCCTACCCGATCAGGCAGATACGCAAACTGCCCGGCACTTGTGTGCCGGGCAGTTTGAGAGAGTTTTGGCAGGTCAGCCAGCCAATCGGCTTTCCGTGATCGGAATGAGCTGGGCCACATGCGTGGGCCGGGCCGGCGTGCGGCGCTTGGGCCGACGCAGTCCGGAACGAATCCAATCGAGCGTCTCGCACAGTTCCTCGATCTTCCGCCGCGCGATGAAGGCCGGCGTCAAGAAGAACTCGATGAGTCCGATGATCTGGTCGACGCGGGCGAAAACCTCGTCGACGTTAGCGCGGATCTCGGTAAGGCCACTGAGTTCGGCGCGGGCCATGGCGAGAGTCTCATCAAGGTCCCGAAACATCGGCTCCGCAACGCCTACCAGCTGCGATACCTCGGTCATGACGTTGCTCGCGTGGTCAGCCATGGTGTCGACGCGCTGGAGCGCGGCTTCCGCCTGCTGCGCGGCTGCACCGATACGCTTCATGCCGTTGACGACAGCGTTGTTGGTGCCTGCACTCTTGGCGGCGCCGTGAACGTTTTCGTCACGTGCCAAGAGGTAGCCAGCGGCAACGCCGGCCGAAACCTTCATGACAGCCAATACAAACCTCGTCGTCCGGGTGCATCGATGCACCGACCACTAGTTCTGCGCTAGAGCACGCTGCCTCAACTTAGCGTGACCAACGTCACGAGCCTAGTTCCTTGCACAGTTTTGTCTAAGCAAGCAGGTGGCGGTCCGCGTGTCGGCAGGGTCACCGGCGTGTCACGTTTTGACGCATCGTTCGATGCGAAACGGCCAAGGGACCTGACAGCTTCGCCATCAACATATTTCGATGGAAAGACTGTCAGGTCCCTTGGCCGTTGAGCTACTTCTTCGGCTTGTCCGAACCCGCCTCGGACGACAGCGCAGCGACGAAGGCCTCCTGCGGCACGTCGACGCGACCGATCGTCTTCATGCGCTTCTTGCCCTCTTTCTGCTTCTCGAGCAGCTTGCGCTTACGGGTGATGTCACCGCCGTAGCACTTCGCCAAGACGTCCTTACGGATTGCGCTGATGTTTTCGCGCGCAATGATTTTGGAGCCGATAGCGGCCTGGATCGGCACCTCGAACTGCTGACGTGGAATGAGCTGCTTCAGCTTCGTGGTCATCTTGTTCCCGTACGCGGCGGCGGAGTCGCGGTGCACGATCGCCGAGAACGCGTCAACGGCCTCACCCTGCAAGAGAATGTCGACCTTGACGAGATCGGCAACCTGTTCGCCGGACTCCTCGTAGTCGAGCGACGCGTAACCCTTGGTGCGCGACTTCAGCGAGTCGAAGAAGTCGAAGATGATCTCGCCCATCGGCAACGTGTACCGCATCTCGACGCGCGTCTCCGAGAGATAGTCCATACCCCCCAGCTCGCCGCGGCGCGACTGGCACAGCTCCATGATCGTGCCGATGTACTCACTCGGCGTCAGGATCGAGCACTTCACGACCGGTTCATGGACTTCGCGGATCTTGCCCGACGGCCAGTCCGTGGGGTTGGTGACAACCCGATCCGAGCCATCCTCGCCGACCACTCGGTACACGACGTTCGGGGCCGTGCTGATCAGATCGAGATTGGACTCACGCTCGAGCCGCTCCCGCGTGATTTCCATATGCAGCAGCCCGAGGAATCCACACCGGAATCCGAAGCCCAGCGCGACCGAGGTCTCCGGCTCCCACACCAGCGCTGCGTCGTTGAGCTGAAGCTTCTCGAGTGCTTCACGCAGCACCGGATAGTCGGAGCCATCCACCGGATACAGACCCGAGTAGACCATCGGCCGCGGCTCGCGGTAGCCGGTGAGAGCCTCCGTCGCACCGTTGCGCATCGAGGTGACAGTGTCACCGACCTTCGACTGCCGAACGTCCTTCACACCCGTGATGAGGTAACCAACCTCACCGACGCCAAGGCCCTGAGTGGGCTTCGGCTCCGGCGACACGATGCCGATTTCGAGGAGTTCGTGCGTTGCGCCCGTCGACATCATTTTGATCTTCTCGCGCGGCGACAGCTTGCCGTCCACCACACGGATATAGGTGATGACGCCTCGGTAGGTGTCATAGACCGAGTCGAAGATCATCGCGCGCGCGGGCCCATCAGCGTTACCGACGGGCGGCGGCACCTTACGGATCACGTGATCGAGCAGTTCTGGAACACCCATGCCGGTCTTGCCAGATACGCGCAGCACGTCGTCGGGTTCGCAGCCAATGATGTGCGCGATCTCCTCGGCATAGCGTTCCGGGTCAGCCGCCGGCAGGTCGATCTTGTTCAGAACCGGGACGATCTCCAGTTCTTTGTCGAGAGCCATGTAGAGGTTCGCGAGCGTCTGCGCCTCGATGCCCTGCGCAGCGTCGACCAGCAGAATCGCGCCCTCACATGCCTCGAGTGCACGGGAGACCTCGTACGTGAAGTCGACGTGGCCGGGTGTGTCGATGAGGTGCAGAACGAAGTTCTCGCCCTTGTGCTCACCCTCGCGAACGGTCCATGGAAGTCGGACGTTCTGCGCCTTGATCGTGATTCCGCGTTCCCGCTCGATGTCCATGCGGTCGAGGTACTGAGCGCGCATGTCACGTTCGGCCACGACACCGGTGAGTTGGAGCATCCGGTCGGCCAGCGTGGACTTGCCGTGGTCGATATGCGCGATGATGCAGAAGTTCCGGATCTGGCTCGGGTCCGTGAACGTCGTGTCGGCGAACGTGGAAATCGTCTGTACCTCTCTCACAGGGGTGCATACAGAATCTCACAGTTCAAGGGCGTGACTATCCTCAGAGGTTATGGCGATCAACTGGGGCTCCCTCGGGCGTGATCTCGGCAACTTCGTGGTCCAGCAGGGTCCGAAGCTCATTGGCCAACTCCAGAAACCGCCCACGAAGCAGGGCCGCCCCGTCGCTTCCAATGCGCGACCGACTGAAGAGCGTGCGCGTCGCATCGCGTACTCCCCCGACCTCGACGGCAAAGCCGACCCCGGCGAAGTCGTGTGGACGTGGGTCACGTTCGAAGAAGATGCCACTCAGGGCAAGGACCGCCCGGTTCTCGTCGTCGGCCGGATCGGCCCGAAACTTCTCGGCTTGATGCTGTCGTCGAACCCCCGGCGTGAGGCCGACCCGAACTGGATGTACCTCGGCGAAGGCGAATGGGATGCCGAGCGCCGGCCGAGTTGGATTCGGCTGGATCGGGTGCTCGACGTGCCGGAGGCCGGTATTCGGCGCGAGGGTGCCGTGCTTGGGAAGGTGGCGTTCGAGCAGGTCGCGGTGCGATTGGTGAACGAGTACCGCTGGCGGCGTTAACCGCTAGGCCGAGCCCCCGACCTGTACCCGTCCAAAGCGAACGTCGAATCTCTCGGACAGCGCCGTCAGGGCGGACACACAGTGCTTCCGGTCAGCCCGCTGAGTAAGCAGCAAACCGATCGCCCCGGCCATTCGGCGCGGTGCTGGATACCAGCGATCGAAGTCCAACCCGCAATCCAAGATGACCTTGTTCGGCAGGGCACCGGCGACGATCCCGAGGTTCAGCAGCGACTGCGTGAAGGCGGCATACATGAGGGCCGTCCTGGACTTCTCCCCGAGCGCCTCTAGGTCAAGTTCGTAAAGGCCTGCGGTGCCAAGTTTCTCGCGAAACATCAGATGGCTGACGTAATACCCCGCGAACGAGGTGAAGGGGCCCGTGACGCACGACCGCAATTGCACAGATGCGACGTTCCCCGATTCGGAAACGAATGGCTCATACGGGTGTGGCGTCCGGACCAGGTAGCCCGTGCAATTGACGATCCAGCTACCCGCCGGGATGGGCAGCTTTCTCCCGTCCCGGAAGACCAGTTCCGGGCCAGCCGGCGAATCAGCCACATCGGCCAGATAACCCGCCTCGACGTGGTCCAGCCCAGACTGCACTGTCGTGCACTCCTGTTCCGACAGATAGGCGCTGAAGAACTGTCGGGCAGCACCGGCCGGGTTGAGGCCGTAGGTCTCCTGGAACCAGCGCGCGACGTCGTCTTCATTGGTGCCGTCGAACCGAAGTGCGGTTTCTCGCAGCATGGCGTTGATGCGCGTTCCACCCACCCAGCGCTGCACGCCCGTCGGGAAGAACGTCTCGCGCCGGGAGAAGAAGGTGCCCGATCCGGCGACCATGTTGACCGACCGCCCGGGATCGGCCGTCAACAGCATGTGCGCGGTGTCGATCGCGGTCTTTCCGCTGCCGATGATCCAGACCGGGCTGACACTGGCGGTCAGTTCCTCGGACTCAGCGGTCAGCCGCTCTGGCGTCGTCGAGCGAACGTTCGCACTCGACAACGACAACGGACTGCTCGGGAGCACGCGGTTCCCGAAGGCCTTGATCAGCCGCTTGGTGGTCACGACGCGCACCTGACCGTCCGGCGCGCGGAACCGCACGTGAATCGATCCGGCCGCTTCCTCATGATCGAGGTATTCGCAGCCGAACTGTTCGGTGAGGTCGACCTTGTGCCGTGCGACATCGACGCAATGCTGCAGGTGGTCGAGCACTTCTGTCTTGGCGGCGAGATAACTTGGCTCGCGGCGGGGCCGCCACGCGATGTTGCCAGCGGTGAAGATCCGGTGTGGCTGGTGCAACCGGACGTAGTCGTAGGTGTCGACCCACATGCCGCCAGGCCGCTGGCGTGCATCCACCAGAACAACGCGGTCGTTCCGACCGAGGTACTTGGTCGCGGCAACCAGGGCATTGAGACCGGCGATGCCCGCACCGACGACGCAGAGCTCGAACGTATCCGGTGTCGTCGTGACGCCTGCATCAGCCATGACGACAGTGTGGGCCTAACGTCAGCCCAGTTGGGTCAGTTCGACAGTCAGGCCCGGAACACCTCGACGATCTTCGTGCAGAAAGCCGGCAGATCCTGCGGGTTCCGGCTCGTGACGAGCTGATCGTCGACGACCACTTCCTCGTCCGTCACTTCCCCGCCGGCGTTGCGAATATCGGTGTGAATACTCGGGTAGCTCGTGAGGGTTCGCCCGCGAACGACATCCGCCTCGACGAGCATCCACGGCCCGTGGCAGATCGCGGCGACCGGCTTCGAGCGGGCGAAGAATCCCTTCACGAAGTCGACCGCTTCTGGACTGCGGCGGAGTTTGTCGGGATTGGTTGTCCCACCAGGCAGGAGCAAAGCGTCGAAGTCGTCGGGCGTGACGTCGCCGACGAGTTGGTCCACGACGTAGGAGTTTCCCTTCTCGACGTCATGATTCATCGCCTGGATCTGGCCGAGGTGCACCGAAACCAACTGGGTCGTCGCACCTGCCGCCGAGAGCACATCCCGAGGCTGAACGAGTTCGACCTCCTCGACGCCGTCCGTGGCGAGAATCGCGACTTTGAGGCCGATCAAGGAACGAGTGGGTGAGGTCATGACAGCCGCGTACCCGGCGGACCTGCGGCCAAACAGCCACCGCGCTGCACCCTGACGCTGGTTTTCCGGCGCGGACGAACCAACGTCAGGGTGCAGAGCGTCTAGCCCAGCCGCGTCACCTCAACGGTCACCTTCAAGTCCGCCGTACCGCCGCCCGAGATGATTCCCTTCAGCGGCGCCACATCGGAGTAATCACGGCCCGTTCCGACAGTCACGTGCTGCTCGGTGATCGGGGTGTTGTTCGTCGGGTCGAGGCCCCACCACGATCCCGTCCACGCCTCGATCCAGGCGTGGCTCTCCCCGATTTCGGTCTTACCGATCTCGGCCGACTTCTTCGGATGCAGGTAGCCGGACACGTAACGTGACGGAATTCCCATGGTGCGCAACAGAACCAACGTCAGGTGGGCATAGTCCTGGCAGACACCCTTGCGGTCCGCCCACGCTTCGACCGCCGAGGTGTGCACCGACGTCGAACCCGCTTCGTACTCCATCTCGGCATGCACCCAGTTCACTGCCGCGATGACGGCCTGCACCGGGTTCGCGCCCTTCATCAGGGTCTTCGCTATCGCGGTGAGCTTTCGATCGCGGGGCACGTAGCGGCTCGGGACCAATAGCTCGTGGTACCGGTCAGCGACCACATCGGTCGCGAGATCCTCCCATGACGCCTCCGACTCCGCCGGCACCCAACTGCGGTCCGTTTCGACGACCGACGAACTCGTCACGATGAGCTGCAGGTGCGGCGCATGCAGGTCGAATGCCGTGACCGCAGTGCCCCAGTAATCGAGATACCGGTAACCACGGGTCGCGGGAGATGTCTCGACACGATTGAGGATGACGTTCTGCCGGGTGTCTCCGCGGGGCGTCACCCGAGCCTCGTTGAACGACGTCACCACCGGGTGGTCGTACTCGAACTCGGTCGTGTGCACCACACGCATACGCCAGGTCACGCTTCTCCCTCCACCAATGCGCCGGTTCGCGCCGACGAATCCACCCACGCCACCCAGGGCGCAGCGTGGAAGTACTGCAGGGCGATCGATTCACCAACCGCACGGCACGTCTGCTGCAGTGCAACGAGACGGTCGGCAAGTCCGTTCATGAGCTCGCCTTCACCCATGAACTCCAGTTCCGACCGCGCCCGGCCGAGCAGTCGCTGCGCCTCGTGTCGCGAACCGACCCAGCCAGCCGGCCGTTGATCGAGTTCGAGCAGGCAGCGCTCGGCAACGCGCACCGTATGGAACACCGACCTCGGGAAAAGCCGGTCCAGCATGATGAACTCGGTCACCAGTGCCGCATCGAGAACGCCGCGGTAGGTGCGGAGATAGCTGTCGTGGCCGCCTGCAGACCGCAGCAGCGTGACCCACGCCGGCGAGGAAGTCTTGTCTCCCGCACGCGACAGCAGAAGTCGCACCATCATGTCGATCCGTTCGATCGACATGCCCAGCAGGAGGAATCGGTAGCCGTCGTCGCGGCTCATCGTCGAGTCCGTGAGGCCGGCGAACATTGCGGCGCGTTCCTTGATGAAACGGAAGAACTCGTGCGGCCCGAGACGCTTGGCGGCCCGCTCCCGATCACCGAGCGCGTTGTAGGTCGTGTTGAGGCACTCGAACATCTCGGTCGAGGTCACCTCGCGGGCGCCGCGCGCGTTCTCCCGAGCCGCGGTGATCGAGTTGACGATCGAATTGCTGCTTTCCCTGCTGAACGCGACGACCTCGGTCACCGACCACACATCGAGCACGCCCTCTGGCGGCTCGATGCCGAGGACGCGAAGCAGCTGCCGGGACATGCGGTCCGGGTCGACCGTCGCGTCTTCGAGCAGTTGGTGCACCGCAACGTCGAGGATTCGCGAGGTGTCATCGGCGCGCTCGACGTAGCGCCCGATCCAGTACAACGACTCCGCGTTACGTGCGAGCATCGGTGCCCTCCTCGATCCGGCCTTGCTGCTGCTGTTGCTGCTGCTGGGATGACGTGAGCTCGGGCCCTTGCACTGCCTCGCCGACTTCTGGTGCGTCACCGACGAATTCACCGCCGCCGAGTTCACGCTCGGTGCTCACGAATGGATTCGCGAGTACCCAGGTGTCCTTGCTTCCGCCGCCCTGGCTCGAGTTCACGACGAGCGAACCCTCCCGCAACGCGACGCGAGTGAGGCCGCCGGGAAGAACCCAGACGCTGTCGCCGTCGTTGACCGCGAACGGCCGCAGATCGAGGTGCCGCGGCACGAGCTTGTCCCCCACGCGCGTCGGCGAGGTCGACAGCTGCACGACCGGCTGCGCGATCCAGTCCCGCGGATTGCCCCTGATCTTGCGGGACATTTGGTCGAGCTCCTTCTGGGTGGCTGTGGGTCCGAACACGATGCCGTAGCCGCCCGATCCCTCGACCGGTTTGATAACCAGCTCGTTGATCCGGTCGAGGACCTCTTCGCACTCCTCCTCGAGCCAGCAGCGATAGGTGTCGACGTTCTGGAGCAGTGGCTTTTCACCGAGGTAGTACTCGATGATCGTGGGCACGTACGTGTAGGTGAGCTTGTCGTCGCCGACGCCGTTACCGACCGCACTGGAGATGACCACGTTGCCCGCGCGAGCCGCGTTGAGGATGCCGGCGATGCCTAGCACCGAGTCCGGACGGAAGTGCATCGGATCGAGGTAGTCGTCGTCGATTCGCCGGTAGATGACGTCGACCTGGCGCTCCCCTGCCGTCGTCCGCATGTACACCGTGTTGTCGCGGCAGAACAGGTCGCGACCTTCGACGAGTTCGACGCCCATCTGGCGCGCGAGCAGCGAATGCTCGAAGTACGCCGAGTTCGCGACACCCGGTGTCAACACGACGACGGTCGGGTCGGCGACGTTCGAGGCCGCGGACTTTCGGAGCGCACGCAAGAGGTGGCTTGCGTAATCGCCGACCGCACGAACCCGGTGCGAGGTGAACAGGTCCGGGAAGACGCGCGCCATGGTTCGGCGGTTCTCCATGACGTAGGAGACGCCGGACGGCGAGCGCAAGTTGTCTTCGAGGACGCGGAAGTCACCCGCTTCGTCGCGAATGAGGTCGATGCCGGCGACGTGAATCCGGACTCCGTTCGCCGGCGCGAATCCGACCGCCTCGCGGTGGAAGTGCTGGCAGGACGTCACCAGCCGCTTCGGAATCACGAGGTCGCGCAGGATCTGCTGCTCGCCGTAGACGTCGGCGAGGAACATCTCGAGAGCCCGGACCCGCTGGCTGATGCCCTGCTCCAGCTTCGACCACTCCGCGGCCGCCAGCACGCGCGGAACGAGGTCCAGCGGGAATGGTCGCTCCTGGCCGGACAGCGAGAATGTGACGCCTTGGTCGACGAAGGCTCGGGCAAGCGCTTCAGCGCGAGCCCCCAAATCGCCTGGTTCCGATGGAGCCAGTGCGTCGTAGATGCCCTTGTACGCCTTCCGTACCGTTCCGTCGTCGAGGAACATCTCGTCAAAGGCACGTTCAAAGTGCTTTGCCTCGTTGTATCCGTCGAAGACGGCGGCCGCGGCGTCCGCGAGCGAACCTCGGGGTGGAGGCGTTCGGGTGCTCATGGGTACCCATGCTTCTACAGGCGAGGAAACAGCGCTGTTTTAGCCACGTAAAATTTGCGCGACAGCGGTACCAGTTCGGCTCCGGATTCTCACGGTTTGGGTCAATCGATCACGGCTGGTAATCTGATGCGTCGGCAGAGTCGTGGTTCATCACCTCGCCGCCCACTTACCCCCACCCGCCGGGCAGACCGGCACCTAGCCGGAACACAAAGGACAGCACGCGTGGCAAACATCAAGTCTCAGATCAAGCGGATCGGCACCAACGAGGCTGCTCGTCAGCGCAACCAGTCGGTGAAGTCGGCGCTGAAGACGGCCATCCGTCAGTTCCGCGAGGCCGTCGCCGCTGGCGAGACCGACAAGGCCGGCGACCTGCTGAAGTCGGCGAGCCGCAAGCTCGACAAGGCCGCCAGCAAGGGCGTCATCCACACCAACCAGGCTGCCAACAAGAAGTCGGCCATGGCGACCGCCCTCAACAAGGCGTAATTCCAAGCTTCACGATCGGGCAGGGTCCACCACGGACCCTGCCCGATTTTTTGTTGCGTGCCTAGGCTGAGACTCAGCCGACCTCGGGAGGTGCGATGTCCACTCGGCAATCAATGACATTGTTGGCCGCGCTCGCCGCTGTTGCTGGGTTTGTGGCGGGCTGTGGAAAGGAATCGGGGACGGCGGTGGGCGAATCCTCGAGAGCCACCACCGCGGAAGCCACGACGACCGAGGAAACCTCGACGTCCACGGAACCGACGGGAACCGTTCGCTTCGAAGTCTCCGGAAGCGGTACCGCCTATTCGATCGACTGGGACCCCGGCGAGAACGGCAAGGCGGACCGCAAAACGAACGTCGACCTCCCCTGGTCCGCGGAGTTCCCGGACCCCGGCGACGTGCTCGTCTACCAGGTCGTCATCGTGGGCGGCTCAGACGTTGGATGCCGCATCTTGATCAACGACAAAGAGGTGGCGTCGGAGCCGCCGGGTGGCAGCGCGCACTGTTCGTACACGCCGTAGCGTCAGCGGGCGCTTGTTCGATAGCACAGCATCCCGTCGGTCAACCGGTGGGCCGTTGCCCGGTCAGCACCGACGAGCTCGGACTAATGGTTGGGAAACGCGGCCTAATGGTTGGGAAACGCGGCCCGAAGAAGCTTGGTTTCGGTGCAGATACTGCGCTTCGACACCGAGTGCGGCCGGTTTCCCCGCAGGCCAAGCCCGATCCCACCTCAGACAGATCCGAGCCACGCGCGCAATCCGCGAATAACAGTGGCACCGCTGCGGATCTGGTGTTGGTCGTGGCTTTGCCCTCAGATGCTGATGACGACTTTCCCGCTCGTACCGTGTTCCACAAGTTCGTGGGCGACGGCGATGTCATTGAGCGTGAGTCGCTCTGCGATGGTGACCTTCAGTTGCCTGGCAACGAGTGCCTGAGTGAGTTCGGTTGCCGCACCGGCTTTTACGGCGGGTGGGAAGTCGTCGCTGCCCAGCAGACGAAGCGTCGTGTCGGCGAAGCCGAGTTTCCAGTACGGGATCCGAGGCCGGTCGTTGCTGGAGTAGTAGGCACTGATGACGCCGCCGACAGCGATGACCTCGGCGTTGATGTCGATGTGGGCGTTGAAGTCGACGTCGGCGACGCGGTGTATGCCCCCTGGAGAGGCCTGGCGGATGCGTTCGACGAGATCAGGGTCGCTGTCGTGAAGCGCCGTTTTGACGCCGAAGCTGCGGACGATTTCCCGCTGTTCTGGAGTGCGCACGACAGCGGTCACAGACGCCCCGTCGCGGATCGCCATTTGTGTGGCGATGGACCCGACCCCGCCGGCGGCGCCGTAGACGAGCACATTGAGTCCGTTGACGGACCCATCGGCGAAGACAGCGCGATACCCGGTGATCCCAGCGATACCCAGGCTTGCAGCCTGCTGCAGGATCTCGGGTGAGACGTCATCTGGCAGTGTCAGGGCGAGTTCGCTTGGTACAACGGTGTACTCGGCAGCCGTCCCGAAGGCACGGTAGGACTGAGCGCCGTAACACCAGACGGTTTCCCCGATGCGGCTCCGATTGACTCCCTGCCCGACCGCGTCGACGACGCCAGCACCGTCGCTGTGTGGGATCACTCGCGGAAACGGCATTGGCGAGCCTAACCAGCCGGAACGTTTCTTGACGTCCCCGGGGCTCATGCCGGAGTACCGCATTTTGATGCGAACCTCACCCGGCCCGGGGTCGGGTGTGGGCAGCTGCCCCAGCACCAGAACCTCGTGTGCTGGTCCGCGATTGTCGTACCAAGCTGCTCGCATCAGGCGTGTCCTTCGGTGTCGGTGGGTTCGTAGGAGATCAGTGGGCGATGGTGCCCGGCCGTACGGATCGCGGCAAGCGCACCTGCGACGTCCCATCAGAAGCACGTAGCACTGACAATGACATCTCCAGGTCGATCGTGCTGCCATCAGCCCGCTGCGCTGTCACGGTCGTTGGCTCGCCAGCACTATCGGTGGGCGTGGCAACCGGCCCCGCACCTGACGTCGAGGGTCAGGCGGCCTCTGACTTGTTGAACATGTAGCGGGCGATCTTCCACTCGCCACCGCCGCGGGTGAACACGAAGACCTCGCGGTTCGCCTCATCCACCGTGATGCCCGGTTCGAGAACACTCACCTGACCTTTGGAGTCGGTCGTGGCGAACGCCAGGTCGCCGTTGACGACGACCTCGTGCACGGTGAACGCGACGTTGAGCTTGATCGTGTTGAAGATCTGTCGGTAGGCAGCCAACAGCTCGCCGGTTCCCGTCGCGGTCGGCAGGTTGTACGGGTAGAACACGCCGTCTGCCGCGTACTGAGCGACCGCCACCTCAGCGTCGGAGTCGTTCAACGACGTCGCGTACCGGTCGAGGACCTCGCGGATCTTTGCCACATCACTGCTGCTCATCTTCGCTCCCATTGTTCGTGTGCGGATTATCCCTATGCGGACTATATCTATAACAACTGTCCTCGCGCTAGTATTTCCGGGTGGCCGAAGAAGATTTGACGATGCCTCGGAAACATGAGGTCGCGTGGCGTCAGTGGCTGCGCGCTCACGCGCTGCTCGAACGTAAGCTCGACGGTGATCTACGCACCGAACACGGGTTGAATCTGCTCACCTATGACGCGCTCGTGCAGCTGTCGGAAGCGCCCGAACGGCGCCTCCACATGAAGGACCTCGCCGAAGCCCTTGTTTACAGCACGAGCGGGCTAACCCGAATCGTCGACAACCTCGAGCGCAGCGGCTTCGCCAGACGTGAAGTCGATCCCAACAATCGACGCGCCACCTTGGTCGTTCTCACCGATGAGGGGTTCGCAACTCTTGAGGCCGCGTGGCGCACGCACGCCAGAGGAGTTCGCGACCATTTCACGCGCCACGCCACGGTCGCTCAGGTCACGGCCATTGCCGACGTCTTCCGCAAGGTCGTCAACGATCTAGAACCCCCGCGCAGCTAACAGCAGAATGTAGAGATCCGGGCCGGACTCGACAACGCGCTCGCTGCGGTCACCCCGGCTGCGGCCGAAGCTGGCGAAATTCTGACGGACCAACCCATCGCACCAGCAGTGGAAAGAATGGGTCTCCCCTGACATCCCGTACACGACCCTCTGCCCCGATCTACCGATCAAGCCTGACTGACGACCTCACGAACGCAGCGCCACGATCTTTCGCACCGCCGATTCGAGCGCATAGCCGGAGTCGTACGCCCCGCCCTTGACGTCGCCGTTGAGTTTCGCCGCGAGCTTGAGCGCCTCAGCGATCGAGCTCGACTTCCAATACCGAGCTTCGTTCTGAAGTCGTTCGACCGCCTTCGGAGGCGCGCCGATCGTCGACGCCAGGCTCATGGCGCTCACCCGGCCAGCAGCGTGCGTGCGCGCGAGACGGTGCATCGCCTCGCCGATCGCGTCGGCGAGAACAACGTGCGGCGTGCCCTTGTACATCGCCCACCGCAGCCCTTCGAGCGCGGCCTTCAGGTTTCCTTCGACGACCCGGTCGGCAATGTCGTATCCCTTGACCTCAGCGCTGCCCTGGTAGTACTTCCGGACCGCAGCGACGTCGACCTTGCCGCCCGTGTCCGATAGCAGCTGCGAGACCGCCGCCGCGAGTTCGCGGACGTTGGTACCGACGCCGTCGACGATCGCCGCCGCGATTTCGTTGGTCACCCGCACGCGGTGGTTGCGGAATTCGTTGCGGACAAATCCCTCGAACTCGTTGGACCACTTGAGCTTCTTGCAGTCGTAGGTCTGCGCGCCGGCCTTCTGCAACGTCCCGACCATCGACTTCGCGCGGCCGCCCCCGCTGTGGACAATGACGAGCGAGATGCCTTCTGGAACGTCCGCGACGACCTCTTCGATCGCGGCCACGGCCTCTTTGCCGGCCTCGTCGGCGTCGTCGAGAATGACGACGCGAGAATCCGCGAACAGGGACGGGCTGAGCAGTTCGGCCAGTTCAGCTGGGGTGACATCGCCCGCCCGAACACGATCGACCGGCATATCAGGCTGCCCGGCACGGGCCTGGGCCACGACGCTGCTCACCGCGCGCTCGACGAACAAGTCCTCATCACCAAGGACGAGATGAACCTGCGGGGAGTCACTCACTGTTCGATCGTCGCATGCGCCACCGACAGACCTGCAAGGCAACCCAGTACCGACACGAATGCCACCTTCCGAACAACAGGTATCCGCATCGCCAGGAGCGCCAGCGCAACAGCAATGGCGGCCGACACTGCGGCGAAAACACCGTCGTGGACGGGAAACGACGCCCACGACACTCCCGCCGCCCACCGTGCGACGCTCAGGAGCCACCACAGCGGCGGGCCGGTCAGTCGGATCACCAGCACCGCCAACGGCTCCCACCCGACCGCGAGAACCGCGCCCGCCGCACCGAGGATCGTCACCGGCGCGACGACCGCCGCTACCAGGACATTCGCAACGACGCTGACGACCGACACCGTCCCCGTCAGGCCGACAATGACCGGCAGCGTGACGACGTAGGCACTCGATGCGACCGCCACGGTCTCGGCGATGAACCGCGGCACTCCCCTTTCCCGGAGCGACTCGCTCCACCCCGGCGCAACGAGGATCAGACCCGCGGTGGCCACCACCGACAACAGAAAGCCAGCCGAGACGGCGAGAGCGGGATCCATCGCGATCAGTACGATGATCGCCGCGCCGAGCGCGGGCAATGCCTGCTTGGACCGGCCGATGACCAGCGCCAGCACTCCGATCGAACCCATGGCAGCGGCGCGCACCACACTCGGCGACGGGCGCGCCAGAACTACGAAGAACCCGAGCACAACCACGCACAACACCGCGGTCGACTTCGGGCCGACGGCGACCGCGCGTGCCAGGGCCAACACTGCGGTCAACAGGATCGCGAAGTTCGCCCCGCTGACGCTCGTCAGATGCGACAGTCCGGCTGCTTTCATGTCGTCGACGACGTCTCCGGGTGCGTGAGACATGTCCCCCACGACCAACGCAGGAAGCAACCCGGCGGCGTCCGCCGGCAGCGCATCCGAGGCCGCGACCGCGAACCGCTCCCGAATGTGCCCCGCCAGACGCTGGTACCAGGGGGCCTCGCGAATCAGCTGTGGTGCCCCGCTCGCCCGGATCGTCCCCGCGGTGAGATCCCTGCGCGTGGGCTTGGCCACCGTCCCGCGCACGAGAACCGTCTCCCCCGGCATCACGTCCCGCCACGTTCGACCCGCCGCCATAATGCGGACAGCCACCGACCCCACATTGGCAGCGACGGTGACGGTGCCACCCGACAGCTTCGGGTCGTCACGAACCTCGACGACGACTTCGACATCCGATCCCGGCTCCGTCATCCGGAGCCAATGCGTCGACACCGCGGCCTCGCGCCAGGCGACGGAAACGGCGACCGCAAACGCCAGAACAATCGTTGCAAGAATCGCTTCGCGGGCCCTCGAGAACAGCATGCCCACCGCAACGACACCCAATCCCACTGCCGCACAAATCATCCCGATTCGCCAACCGCACGCAATCACCGCCACGGCCACCAGCCACGACGCCAACGCCGGAAACACCAGCCGGCCATCAAAGACCTGGGTCATACCGTCACGAGATCCCGTAGTTTGCTCAGCCGACTCGGGCCGATGCCTTCAATCTGGGCCAACTGATCGACCGAATCGAAGCGGCCGTTCTTCTTGCGGTACTCGACAATCGACGCCGCGGTCACCGGACCCACACCCGGCAGACCGTCGAGTTCGGCCTCCGTCGCAGTGTTGAGGTTGACCTTCGCGCCCTGACCGCCGGGACCCGACGATCCGCCCGCAGACAGCACGGCGCTGGGATTGCTGCCGCCGGACGCCGACCCGACCACAACCTGATCGCCGTCGTTCAGGCGCTGCGCAAGATTGAGCGCGACGAGGTCAGCACCTCGCGCGGACCCGCCCGCAGCCTCGATGGCGTCGGCGACGCGCGCGCCGGGCTTGAGCTTCACCAGCCCAGGATCGAGCACTAACCCAACGACACTGACGACGATGTCCGTGGGCACCACCGTGCTCGACGCGGTCGCAGCGGAGACCGGCATGACCGCGGGCACCGGGCCGCGCTCGGGTGGTTGCCGCAGGACGAGAGCTGCGGCCACGATCGCGATCACCGCGCCGAGGCCGGCCAGCGCGAGCGTCCCGCGGCGCCCGGGATCGAGTCGCGCCGTGCGCAGTCGCTCCGGCAGCCAACGCTTCGACGGCGACTCCTCCGGCTCAGCCTCAAGCCAGTCCGGAACACGACCCTCGTCTGGGTCGGCCGGCGAGGCCGCGGCCGGGGATGCGTCGGCCGGCGATGATGCAGTCAGCGCACGGAGCCGGCGCCGGGTGAGTTCGCGGTCCTCTGTCGTCGTCACAAGACGGGACGCTATCGACGGCGTCGGTCCGGCGGGCGCCGCAAAGGCGCGGACGCAGGGCTACCTGTGGATAGCCCGAGACCGGGTAAAGACTCCTACTCGGCGACCTTCGGCACCACGATCACCGCGACCGCTCCAGGTCCGAGATGAATTGCGAGGCTCGGGCCGAAGTGCGCGATACGCACGCGTTCCGAGTCCAGCCGCTCCGCCAGCGTGGTCGCCAAGTCGGCCGCTTGACCGGGCGAATCCACGTGCTGCACACCGATATCCAACGCACCGTGCGGGCAGGCCTCGACTGTCATGTCGATGAGCTTCGCCAACGCCTTCGACTGCGTCCGCACCTTGTGAGCCAGGAAAAGCTTGCCGTTGTGGACCTCGAGCACCGGTTTCATCGACAGCGCGTTGCCGACGAACGACGTGATCGGGCCGATCCGACCACCGCGACGAAGGTGGTCAAGACGGTCGACCATGAAGGTCGCCTTGGACCGCTCGGCGGTCGTCAGCGCGATCTTTCGCACTTCATCGAGGTCGGCTCCGGCTTGTGCCGCTCGTGCCGCGGCGAGAGCCGCGAACCCGACCGCGAGGCCTGCGGTCTTCGAATCCACCACGCGAACCTGACCGTCGAATTGCCCTGCGACCTGTTTGGCAGCGATGTACGTCGCCGACAGTCCGCTCGAGATATGAATCCCGACGACACCGCTGCCCTCGCTGGCCGCTAGCGCCCGCCGATAAGCAACTTGGAGCTCCCCAGGGGAAGCCGCAGCGGTCGTGGCTTGGCGCGTGGCGATGTCGTCCGGCACCTCGTCGACGTCTTCCCGCAACTCCTCGCCATCGACGACCACATGGAGCGGAACGATGATGAGGCCGAGCTGTTCAGCTTCCAGCGGATCGATGTTCGCCGACGTATCCGTCACCACGACGACCGTCATAATGCGGCTGTCTCAACTGCCGAGATCGCCTTGATCATCGCCTGGGCGACGTTCTCATGGCCCTGCCAGCCCCAGTGGATTCCATCGGGGTTCGCGTCTGGCCCGCCGACGTGACCGTCGACCGGGGGCTTCAGGTCAACCAGCGGAAGATCATGTGCGGTCGCCCATTCTGTGGTCCGGCGGACGGCGGGCTCGCGGCCGACGTGAACGTTGGCGTAGGCAGCGCACTGGTGCACCGCGGGCAACGTTGCGATGATCGGCAGCTCGGGGCGCAGCGCCGACAGCGCTGCGCGAATCTGTTCGAGGTAGTCAACGCTCACGTGGGGTGGAAGCGCCACCGGCCAGCCGAGAGGTGACAACCGTGGCTGCAGCCAGCCGTACGCATCACGAACGCGGCGGCGCAACGCGGCCGGCCGGACATACCGGATCTGCTCCCGCAAGGCCGTCGGAAGCGGCGACGGGAGTGTGTCCATGCCTCCGGTAGCGATCACAACTGCGGACGCATGCGGAACCGCAGCCCAGACACGCGGGTCCTGGACCAGCGCCCAGTACGCGTCCCGGCAGGTCCAGCCAATCCGGGCGATCAACTCGACATCCCAGTCGAATTCGCGCCCAACGAGATTCGGCCAGATTCGAGGGTCGTCGGCGGGCAGACCGCCCTTCGGGCCGTAGTAGGCCAACGAGTCGGCCAGGACCAGGAGTTTTCCCCTAGAGGACATCGGACGCCACCCGTGCCGATGCGTTCCACACATCGAGACGCCAATGGTGACCGCGGCGACTCAACTGCACCCAGCTGGCGTTTCCAAGTCCACCGAAAACTGCCCAGTTCGGGACCGGGAGATTAAGCAGCGCAGCGGTGAGGGCCGCGATCAACCCGCCGTGTGCAACGCAGACCACCGGACCCGACGCCCATTCGGGATGCGTCGCCAGCAATTCCTCGATGACCGGCACCGACCGATGTGCGACCTCAACGCGACTCTCGCCGCCGGGAGGCGCCATCGTCGGGTCCGCACGCCACGCCAAGCGAGCGCCCGGGAATTGCGCGTCGACCTCAGAGTGGCTGAGTCCCTGCCAATCACCGAGTTGCGTCTCGCGCAGGCGCTTGTCGGTCAGCACTTCCAAACCCGTGAGGTGTCCGATCTGGGTGGCCGTGTCGAACGCCCGCAGCAGGTCCGACGACACGATGATCGACGGGTTCATCATGGCGATCACGCGGGCGGCTTCGACCGCCTGAGCGCGGCCGAGAGGCGTCAGATGAGTGTCGATCTGCCCCTGCATCCGGTCATCGGCATTCCATTCGGTCTGCCCGTGCCGGAGAAGAATGAGCCGACGGACGTCCGTCCCAGCCGTCACTCGTCGCCGTTCCATGAGATAACCGGGCAGTCCTTCCACAGGCGCTCGAGGGCGTAGTAACCGCGTTCCTCGCCGTGGAGGACGTGAACGACGACGTCGACATAGTCGAGAAGGACCCACCGACCGTCGCGCTCCCCTTCGCGACGCACTGGCTTGACGCCGGCCTCGCGCAGCTTCTCCTCGACGAAGTCGACAATCGCGTTGACGTGGCGCTCGTTCGGCGCCGACGCGATGACGAAGCAGTCGGTGATGACCAGATGCTGGGAAACGTCGAGGATCGTGACGTCGGTCGCGATCTTCTCGTCCGCAGCGCGCGCAGCGATTCGGGCGACTTCGATCGCGGCTTCCGTGGCAGTCACGTGGTGTTACCTTCCCTCAGGGCTTTCGTGTGTAGTCACCGTCGGTCGTGGCGGCGATACAACCGGCGTTTGGCGATGTACTGAACCACACCGTCCGGCACGAGGTACCAAACAGGCCGCTTTTCGCTCACGCGCACTCGACAGTCACTTGACGATATCGCGAGAGCCGGTACCTCTATCAATGTGAGAGCGCCCTCAGGCAGGGATTCCAGGTGCGCGGCGAGATGGTCGATGCTCAATTCGTATCCCGGGCGCGTGACGCCGACGAATTTCGCGAGGTCGAACATGTCCTGCCAGTTCTGCCACGACAGGATGTTGGCCAGCGCATCGGCCCCGGTGATGAAGTACAGCTCAGCCTTCGGATGCGTATCGCGGAGATCCCGCAGGGTATCCACGGTGTAGGTCTGCTTGCCACGATCGACGTCGACTCGGCTCACCGAGAATCGCGGGTTGGACGCGGTCGCGATGACGGTCATGAGATAGCGGTCCTCGCCGGAACTCACGTGCCGATCGGCCTTCTGCCACGGCTGCCCGGTCGGCACGAAAATCACTTCGTCGAGTTCGAACCGGTTCGCGACCTCGCTGGCCGCGACCAGGTGCCCATTGTGGATGGGATCGAAGGTCCCGCCCATCACGCCAATCCGCATGAGCAAGGAGCCTAACGAACGAACATCACCGAGCAGGCAGAAGATCACCGACGAACGCCGTGAGCTGCTTCACGGACTTGCATTCGTACATCTCGATGACCTTCTCGTACTCGAGCGCGGCCGAGTCGCCCTGCCCCCACCAGTCGCGGTTCTCGGGGTTGAGCCAGTACGCATGCTTGGCGACCGCCACCATTTCGCGCAGGGTGTCGAGCTCGGGATTGCGATAGTTCGTGCGAGCGTCACCCAGAATCATGAGCGAACTGCGCGCGGTCACGGCGTCCGGGAACTTGCGCCGGAACTGCTTGAGAACCTCGCCGTAGTCCGAGTTTCCCCAGGCCACGACGTCGTGCTCGTCCATCATCCGCGTGAGGGTTTCGCTCGGTGCGTGGTCGGCGGTGAACAGCTCGGTGACCTCGTCGATCGCGTCGACGAACGCAAAGATCCGCACCTTGGAGAACTGACGGCTCAGCGATCCGACAAGGTGCATCGTGAACTGGCTGAAACCGGCGACCGACCCGGAGACATCGCACAGAATTACCAGCTCGGGACGCGAAATCCGGGGCTTCTTACGAACCAGGTCGATGGGGACGCCACCGGTCGACAGCGATTTCCGCAGCGTGTGGCGCAGGTCGATCGTGCCGCGGGCACCCCGGCGACGACGCATCGCCAGCCGTGCGGCCAGCAGTCGTCCGAGTGAAGACACGCTGCTCTGCAACTGTTGAAGTTCGGCCTCGCTGGCGTTGAGGAACACCACTTCATCGAGTTTTTTCGGCACTGAATACTTCGCGACGCGATCGCGGCCCTTGACCTCCGCGACCCGACGCCGAGCCTCTTCCTCGACCTTCTTCCGGAAGTTCGCCACCATCGCCTGCGCCGCGCGCCCGGCTAACGCGTTGCCGAACTCCGCGGAGGCATCGCCCGGGCGGGACAACCCGTCAATGAGCTTCGAGAGCAACTGATCGGCCGAGATCGCCTGCATGGTCTGGTACGCCGAATACGACTTTCCACCACTTCCATTCGGTCCGGAACCACCTGAGCCGCTTTGGTATTCGCCGAATTCGCCGACCAGTTCACTGATCAGCGGATCGATCTCGGGCGAATCCTTGACGAGGTAGTCCGCGATGAGGTCGCGAATCTCCTCCATGCGGTCGTCGCCTTCGGGCAGATCCATCTCGACGTCGCTCGACCGCTGCCCGACCGCTGGCGGAAACCAGAGATCGAAGAGCGCGTCGAACACCGGGCGGTCCATCGGGCGGCGAATCAAGGCACACGCCAAGCCCTCGCGGACCACTTCACGATCGGAGAGATCGAGCACCGACAGCACGCGGCCGGCATCGACCGTCTCGCCCGTCCCGACGTTCACGTTGCGGGTCCGCAGTTCGGTGACGAACGAGATCAGCTGCCCGGGAAGGCCGGCCCGTTCGGTCAACATCAGTTGAGCTTCAGCTCTCGGGCAGCGATGTCTTGATCGCTGCGATGCTTGAGCACCACGCCGAGCGTCGACTTCACGGCAGCGTCGGACAGCGTGTTCATCCCGAGCGCGAGCAGCGTGCGACCCCAGTCGATGGTTTCGGAGACCGACGGCAGCTTCTTGAGCTGCATCCCGCGCAGCACGCCGATCACGCGCACGAGGTGCTCAGCGACTTCCTCCGAGAGCTCCGGGACCTTGTGGTTGAGAATCCGCAGTTCGAGGTCGGGGTCCGGGAAGTCGATGTGCAGGAAGAGACAGCGCCGCTTGAGCGCTTCGGACAGCTCGCGCGTCGCGTTCGACGTCAAAACGACGAAGGGCTTGCGCACCGCGTGCATCGTGCCGAGCTCAGGGACGGTCACGGAGAAATCGCTCAAGACCTCCAGCAGGAGGCCTTCGATCTCGACGTCGGCCTTGTCGACTTCGTCGATGAGCAGAACCGTGGGGTCTTCGCGCCGGATCGCGGTGAGCAGCGGGCGGCTCAGCAAGAACTCCTCGGCAAAGACGTTGGACTTCGCCTCATCCCACGACGTACCACCTGACGCCGCGGCGGTCTGGATACGCAGGATCTGCTTCGCGTGGTTCCACTCATAGAGCGCACGCGATTCGTCGACGCCCTCGTAGCACTGCAGGCGAACGAGTTCTGCTTTCGCCACTTCGGCGACGGCCTTGGCCAGCTCAGTCTTGCCGACGCCGGCCGGCCCCTCGATGAGCAGCGGCTTACCCAGCCGATCCGCGAGGAACACCGCCGTCGCGGTCGCGGTGTTCACCAGATAGCCAGTCGCACCGAGCTTGGCGACCGCGTCTTCGACGGAAGCGAAGATCGGACGTGATTGAGGGACTACTTTGTCCACGTTTCTCCTGCCCTAGAACTCAGACGGGACGTGTCTGCCCGGTTCCCCACACAACCCACTTGGTCGTGGTGAGTTCCGGCAGTCCCATCGGACCACGCGCATGTAGCTTCTGGGTAGAGATGCCGATCTCTGCACCAAATCCGAACTGCTCGCCATCGGTGAATGCCGTCGATGCGTTGACCATGACCGCCGCCGCGTCGACACGCGACGTGAAGGCCCGCGCGGCCGCGAGATCGCCCGTCACAATCGCCTCGGTGTGCCCGGTCCCCCACTCGTTGATGTGTTCGATGGCCTCGTCGATGCCCGAAACGACCTTGAGCGCGATGTCGAGCGAGAGGTACTCATCCGCCCAGTCAGTGTCGGTCGCCGGAACGAGCCCAGGCAGGTCACCGTGAATGGTGACGTCTTTCGCCTCGAGCGCAGCGATCATCCGCGGAACCGCGCTGTCTGCGATCGCCTGGTCGATCAGGACCGTCTCGGCGGTGTTGCACACGCTCGGGCGACGGGTCTTCGAGTTGATGAGGATGTTCTCGGCCATGTCGAGATCCGCGGCCGAGTGGATGTACACGTGGCAGTTGCCCGTGCCGGTCTCGATCGTCGGAACCTGCGCGTCCCGCACGACCGCGTTGATGAGGCCAGCGCCTCCGCGCGGAATCACGACGTCGACGAGCCCGCGCGCCTGGATGAGGTGGATGACGCTGGAACGGTCTTCGCTCGGCAGCAGTTGGACGGCATCCGCGGGCAGCCCCTGCTCCTCGAGCGCGCGACGGAGCACGGTGACGAGAGCTTCGTTCGACCGACGCGCCGACGACGAACCTCGAAGGAGTGCCGCGTTGCCCGACTTGAGCGCGAGACCGAAGGCGTCGACGGTGACGTTTGGACGAGCCTCGTAGACCATGCCGACCACGCCCATCGGCACCCGAACCTGGCGCATCTCGAGGCCATTGGGCCGAACCGAGCCCTGTACGACCGTACCGACCGGGTCCGGCAGACCCGCGACCTGCCGAAGACCGGACGCAATGCCCTCGACGCGCGCCTGGGTCAGGCGCAGACGATCGAGCAGCGACTCTCCGGTGCCACCCGCGCGCGCCGCGTCGATGTCCGCTTCGTTGGCCGCGAGGATCTCAGCCGCCGCCGCGAGGAGCGCGTCTGCAGCTGCGTGCAGCGCGTCGTCTTTGTCCTTCGTGGTCAGTTGAGCCAGCACTCGAGACGCCACCCGCGCGCGACGAGCAGCCCCGTGAACGGCTTCGCGAACCGCGTCAGTGGTGTGCTTCGAGTCGACAACTGCAGTCATAGGTACAGGGTAACTACTCGCGAGAACAGACAGCCGCCCGTGCTCGGATAGCCTTGTTCATCGTGTACAGCGGCGAAAACCGATCAGCGCCAGGGGCAGAGGCTGCCCGACCGGAGTCGATCATCGTGCTCGGCAGCGTCAACATGGACCTCATCGTGGTGGCGCGGGAGCTCCCCCGCCCGGGTGAAACGATGCTCGGACAGCACTTCCGGATGAACCGCGGGGGCAAGGGCGCCAACCAGGCGATCGCCGCAGCACGCTGCGGCGCCATCGTCACCTTCCTGGGTGCCGTCGGACAGGATCACTTCGCGGAACAGTTGCGCCACGACCTGTTCATCAACGGCATCGAAGCGGACCTCGTGCGCGACGTCGACGGCACGAGCGGAGTCGCGATCATCGTCGTCGATGAGCACGGCGAGAACCGGATCATTGTCGTCGGCGACGCGAACTCGGCGATCACTGGGCTGACCACTCCCGAGAAGGACGCGATCGCCAAGGCCGACATCCTCATGTTGCAGCTCGAACTCCCGATCGCGGCGAGCGTCGCCGCAGCCCGGGAAGCGCACGCACACGGCACCATGGTCTTCTTGAATCCGTCTCCGGTGCAACCGATTCCGGGCGATCTCCTGGACTGCATCGATGTG
Source organism: Smaragdicoccus niigatensis DSM 44881 = NBRC 103563 (assembly GCF_000380645.1). GTDB lineage: Bacteria > Actinomycetota > Actinomycetes > Mycobacteriales > Mycobacteriaceae > Smaragdicoccus > Smaragdicoccus niigatensis. The sequence continues at coordinate 294,866 of NZ_AQXZ01000017.1, read as the reverse complement.
CTCGTGCTCAACGAGCCCGAGGCCCAGCGCTACGGCGATCACCTGCTCGATTCGATTCCGCACGTCATCATCACCAAGGGCGCCGCCGGCTGCGTCTACCGCGGACCGGAGGGACAGATGAAGGTCCCTGCCTTCGAGGTCGAGGCGGTCGACACCACCGGCGCCGGTGACGCGTTCGTCGGAGCGCTCGCGGCAACCTGGTCGCTTGGGCCGGACGAGGCTCTCCGCTGGGCGTCGGCGGCCGGAGCGCTGTCCGCGACGCATCTCGGCGCCTACCAACCGACTCGCGAGCAGCTCGAAGCGGTTGTCCACGGGAGTTTCTGAGGCTGCCCACCCAGCAACGCGACCCCTTGACGCTCGTCGTACCGATGCCCGAAACCGGGTGGATTGTCGGTCGCAAGCAGCAGATCCACCGAAGTCTGCAGGAACGTCACGACCGGGAGCCACGGTGCCCGCGGCGATCTCCCGCCTTCGATCACGCAGCCGGTCGGCGGGGACGACGGCACGACCAGCAGTGTCGGTGACCACGTGACGACCGGATCGGAGCTGTTTACGAGGCTCGCTGAACCACGGTCGCCCACGCCCCCGGGTGGTCCGACGAGGAGGCTCCCCGCGATGGGAAAACCGATGTCGCGGGCGTGGACCGCGGCTGCGCGTACGCCCAGGGCACCAAGGCTTTGTCCATAGAAGTAGATGGGCGGGTGGTTGCGAGGTAGCAGTCGATCAAGCGAGTCGACGATTGCGACCGACACGTCCTCGACCGCTGAACGTTCGAAGAGATACGCCAACCAGCTGCGCATTTGCGTGTACTGGACAGCGAGGATCGCGACCTTTCCGTCGACCGCCTCCTCAGTGCTTCGCACGAATCGAGCGTCAACCCAGCCGGACCCGGTCGGAAGGGCGACCACGATTGCCCGCATGTCGAGGCCACCGGAATCGACGAGTCGATGCACCGCTCGATCGGTTCGATGTGTGACCGGCTCGTCGGTCAGGGGTTCGTAGACGCGCAGCCCACGTGCGCTGGATTCGATGCCTGCGAAGACCTCGCCGGGAGCTCGTTGAGCGGTTGCGACGCCCGACCAATTCCCGAGTCCGACAAGGGCCGCCACGACGACGACCAGAGCCTTCCGGAGCGGCAATGACGACAGCACGACGGGAGTCAACGCCGCCACTGACCACACGACGGCAGCAGATCCGACCGCGACAACGTCCTGACCGCTCACCGCGCGCAGCTCGTTCTGCCACCACAACCACATCGCAAAGCCGCAGGTGGTGACTCCGATGGCGATCAGCGCGGTGCGCGAGGCCGACCACGATCGCAGCGATCGACGGGTCATCAAGAATCCGATGGTCCCGAATATCAAGATCACGAGGCATTCGGTGAGAGTGCCGCGGGCGAACTCATTCGGGTAGAAGGCCACGACCGCGCCGGCACAGAACCCGATCGAGGCACCGGCGGACGGCAGGCGGATCATCGCCGCACCGCCGCCAGGACGAATGATCCAGCGATCTCTCCCGCGGTCTCCGGAACAGGTACACCGGCGTGCTGCCGCCACGTATTCACCCGGACGGCAGCACTCGCCACCTCGGCCGTGGCCGCGCAGGAGACACGCTCAAGGCCTGAGCGCAACAAGCACGCCGTGTGCAGCCGACGGTCGAACGTCGAGTCGAGGAGTTCTCGCGCCCACGGCCCGAGCGGATGTCCCTTCGCCGCCGCATAGCGCAGGAGGTCGTAGCCGAGATCATGTGCCTTGCACGGCTCGTCGAACACCGCCGGCAACGCGATCGGGGAACTGCACCCGCCATCGGGATCGACGGCATAACGGGTTCCGGCGGGCCGGTACCCGAAGTCTGCGGGCACCGCCGCGACCTGATTCGCAACAGGATCATCGCTGGTCAATGCCCGTATGGCCGCCGCGCTTGCGGGATCTTCATCCCCGGCAGCGCGCGCTGAGACCGGCTTCCAGAGCGCGAGGAACACAACGAGAAGGAGTAGAAGCGAAGTTCGAAAACGGTCCATGGCGGCGACGCTAGAAATACAGCGCACTCCGCCGGATCGGCTGAAACGGGGATTCTTGGACGGTGAATCCCCAACACGTAGGGGTCGAATATCCCTCTCACGTAGGGGGCGTCAATGGGCGCACCGCGCCTAGGTTGGTCGTGTGAGACGCATCCGACGGACAAAGGGCACGCTGCAACAGTTGGCGAGCCACAACAGCGCGACGATGTACGGCGGCGCGCTACACGGCACTCCGCTGGGCGATTACCTGGCCCGGGTGTCGAACTGGTTCTTCCTCACTGTGGCACTCATCATGTGGGCCATCGCGTGGCCCACGCTGCAGCTGACTTTCCACGTCTCGCCGGAGTTGATGCCCGTGTTCAGCGGCGCCGCGGTGTTGCCGCTCGCCCTGCTCGGCGCGAATACCCGGCTCGCTTGGGGAGTCATTGCCATAACCGCTTTGGTGTTCCCGGTCTTCTACTCGCCGTTCGGACGGTACGAGTTCGACTGGCAGGTCTGCCTTGTCATTTCGCTGCTGGTGAGCACCGTTTTCATGTACCTCCGGCAGCCACTGCCCGAGGCGATCGGAGCATGGGCAGTCGGCTCGATCCTGTTCGCCGCACACGCTCCCGGTGGCGGCGGTTGGATTGCCGGACTGACCGTGCTGCTCGTCGTGTGCCTGCTGATCCGCCTGATCCTGCGGTCTCGCCAGATGCTGGCCAGCCAAACCGAGGAAAACGAACTCGAGCGCGCCCGGCGAACCGTGCTCGAGGAACGCACCCGTATCGCCCGGGACCTCCACGACATCGTCGCCCACCGGATGTCGCTCGTTGTGGTGCAGGCGCAAACCGCGCAGTACCGCGTGCCCGCGCTGAGCGACCCGGCCAAGGCCGAGTTCGAAGGGATCGCGGTTGCCGCCCGAGAAGCTCTCAACGAGGTCCGCAGCCTGCTCGGAGTGCTTCGCCTCGAAGGTCAGGCCGTCCAGCATGCTCCGCTGCCGACTCTCGCGAGCATCGACGACATGATCGAAGGCACTCGCGCGGCCGGCATCCAGGTGGACTACCTCCCCGCGCCTAACGTCGAATCCGTCAGCGATGCAACCGCTTTGGCGGCTTACCGAATCGTGCAGGAGTCGATCGCGAACGCCAGCCGGCACGCCCAGGGAGCGTCGATCACCGTCGCCCTCATCGTCGACGGCCCAGTCCTCAACATCCTCGTCGAGAACGGGCCGCGCATCACCGACCGCGATCACGGCGGCGTCGGACTCGGACATGGCATCACCGGCATGATGGAACGTGCGCAGTCGATCGGCGGTTCGCTCGCGGCGGCCCCGCGACCCGACGGCGGGTTCGCGGTGCGCGCGATCCTCCCGCTGACGACGGTCCCGATCTCGGTTTAGGCTGGCCAGGCGATCAGGAAGGAACCATGGCACCGATAACTGTCTTCATCGCGGACGACCAGGCCATGGTGCGACAGGGTTTCGGTGCTCTTCTCGCTGCCCAGCCGGACATCTCGGTTCTCGGCGACGCACCCGACGGACAGACCGCGGTCTCCGAGATCACGCGCCTGCGTCCGGATGTCGTCCTCATGGACGTTCGCATGCCGGTGATGAATGGCCTTCAAGCTGCAGAGGCGGTCCTGCGTGCCCTCCCCGCCACGCGCGTCCTCATGCTGACCACGTTCGACATCGACGACTACGTCTACGAAGCGCTGCGCATCGGCGCTTCCGGATTCATGCTCAAGGACGCTCCCGCGGAGGAACTCGTTCGCGCGGTCCGCATCGTGCACGACGGCCAGGCACTGCTCGCGCCGTCGGTCACCAGGCGCCTGATCGCCGAAGTGACCCGCACGCGGAATAACCGCCGAACACCGCCGGCGGCACTGAAGACCCTTACGCCGCGGGAACACGAGGTGCTCGAACTCGTGGCGACCGGTCGATCGAACGTGGAGATCGCCGAAGCGTTGTTCGTCGGCGAGCAGACGGTGAAGACGCATGTCAGCAACGTGCTCGGCAAGCTCGGGCTACGCGACCGGTCGCAGGCTGTGGTCTTCGCCTACGAAAATGGAGTCGTCACGCCGGGCTGACTCAGTCTTCTCCTAGCCAGAAACGATCACTTTCGGCGGGCTTTGCGTCCGCCATCCACCACTCGGTGATGACGCTGTCGACGACGCGCACCACGATCGCCGCGAAGTTGAGCAACGTGCGACCGCTGCGGCTCGCTCGCACTTCCACCATCATCAGCACCAGCTCCGACCCGATTGTCACCGGATCCTGAGTGAGCGCCAGAGAGAACTGTGCGGCCGGCAGATCCATCGCGTCGACGCGCGCCAGGTATCCATCCCGCCCGTCGACGCGGTCAGCGCCTCCGGCTCTGTTGGTGATGTAGGCAACGACATCGTCCGCCAACAGGTTTCGCATCGTCTCGACGTCGCCCCGGCCGAACGCGTCCAGAAACTCTGTCGCAACCTTCGTCGCATCACTTGCCATGTTCGCGACCTCCCCACTTAGTGTGAGCGCGAGACACCGCATTCTGAATCCTTTGCGGCGCGTTCCGCAACGACGGTCCGTACCAGGTGAGACTCCGGCCATCGACGAGTGCGACCGGAAGGCCCGGAAACGCCTCGGGTCCATCGGTCTCGGTGAAGACGTACGGCTCATCCGGCAGGATCGCGAGGTCGATTCCTTCGTTGAGTTCGGCTTCCGACACCTTCGGATACCGCTCGTCCCGCGCCGCGTGGACGCAGTCATATCCGAGTCGCCGAGCGAGATCTCCGGTGAACGTGTCGCGACCGACGACCATCCACGGGTCGCGCCAGATCGGAATGACGACCTTCCGCGCAGGCGCCGGCACCACATCGGCCCACACCGTCTTGGCCTCGGAAAGCCACTCCGGCTCACCCAGCCCGAGCCCCTCGGCGAACAGCCTCGTCATCGACGACAGGGCTTCGTCGACCGATTCGATCTTCGTCACCCACACCGCGATCCCCTGATTTCGAAGCCGATCCACGTCGATCGCGCGGTTCTCCTCCTGGTTTGCGAGCACCAGATCTGGTCGCAACTGTGTGATTGCGGCGACATTCGGATTCTTTGTTCCACGTACTCGCGGAACGTCCAGAACGGGGTGCGTACACCAGTCAGTCGCCCCGACGAGCAGCGATCGATCGCTCTCCGCAACGGCCTCCGTGAGCGACGGAACAAGCGAGATCACCCGTCGGACCGGCCTTTTCAGCTCGACGACCGCGCCTAAGTCATCCTGAACCACAACGGTGCTCACCCCAACGATTCTGCCCGAACGCGAGGGCCTCTCAGTTTTGTTGTTTGGGACACAAAGTCCCAGTGTCAGATTGTCTGGACAGAGAGTCCAAGGTAGCGTCGGCCGAGTACAAATCGATGACATTTGTCAACGAACCGGACAATGGGAGCTGCAATGTCGCAGAACTTAATGGCCTACGAGCGTCACGGCGCCGGAGAGCCACTGGTGCTGATTCATGGAATCGGCCACAACCGCAAGGCGTGGTCGCACATGATTCCCCACCTTGCCCGCTACTTCGATGTCATCGCCGTGGACCTTCCGGGTCACGGAGACTCGGCGGCTCTCGACCTCGAAGGTCGCGATATCGCCGAGGTCTTCCGCGCCGAATTCTTGGCATTGTTCGATTCGCTGGGCATCGACAAGCCGCACGTCGTCGGTAACTCGCTCGGTGGTCGAATCGCGCTGGAACTTGCTTCGTACGGCGATGTACGCGGCGCGACGGCGATCTCACCGGCCGGATTCTGGGCGAGCAGCCTCGAGTTCCTCTACACCGAGGTTCTGTTCGCCAGCGTCGTTCTGGCTGCACAGGCCAGCGGACCGCTCGGCAACGCAGTCGTCGAGTCCCCGATCGGCCGCAATGCGCTGAAGATCTTCATGGAGCGACCGGCGCGCCTGGACCGGTCCGAGGTTTCCGGAATGCTCAACGGCTTCCGCAAGGCTCGCCCGGCTCTCAAGTCGATCATCAAGCAGGCATCGAAGTACGACACTCCGATCTCCGCGGACATCCCGGTGACGGTCGTGTGGGGAACCCGCGATCACGTCCTGCCGTACGTCCAGTCCGCCCGAGCCCGGAAGGTGCTGCCGAACGCGAGCCACGTCTCGCTGCAGGACTGCGGCCACGTGCCGATGTCGGACGCCCCGGCGCTCATCTCCCACATCGTCCTGGCGGACAGCGCGAAGTCGCGCGTGACCGTCGCCGCTTAGACCCAGCACTGACAAGGAAACTTCAATGACGAAGCACTTTGACGTACTCATCGTCGGCGCCGGCGTTGCCGGTGTCGGAATGGCTTCCCACCTGACCAAGGAATGCCCGGACCTCAGCTACGCGGTCCTCGAGCGCCGCGCCAATGTCGGCGGCACCTGGGACCTCTTCAAGTACCCGGGCATCCGCTCCGACTCCGACATGTACACCTTCGGCTACGGCTTCCGCCCCTGGGGCGGCACGAAGGTGCTCTCCGACGGACCTGGCATCCGCCAGTACGTCGAGGACACCGCCAAGGAATATGGCGTCTTCGAGAACATCCGCTTCGGCCGCAAGGTCCTCACAGCGAAGTGGTCGACCCCGGACACGCGCTGGACAGTCGAAGCACTCGACGAGTCGACGGGTGAGACCGAGACGTACACCGCCACGTTCATCGTCGGCTGCACCGGCTACTACAACTACGACCAGGGCTACAGCCCCGAGTTCCCGGGCGCCGCCGACTTCAAGGGTCAGATCGTGCACCCGCAGCACTGGCCCGAGGACCTCGACTACGCCGGCAAGAAGGTCGTCATCATCGGCAGTGGCGCCACGGCGATCACGCTGGTTCCGAACATGGCCGACGACGCCGAGCACGTCACGATGCTGCAGCGTTCGCCTACCTACATCATGGCCGTGCCGGCCAACGACCCGCTGTCGTCGGTCCTGAGCCGCACGCCGGTTCCGCAGTTCCTCGTCCGACGGGCAAGCCGCCTGTCGTACATCACGATCCAGCGCGCGCTGTACGACTTCTGCCGCACTCAGCCGCGCATCGCGAAGAAGCTGCTGCTCACGGACATTCGCCGCCGCGTAGGCAAGAACGTCGACATGCGTCACTTCACCCCGTCGTACAACCCGTGGGACCAGCGCCTGTGCGTCGTTCCGAACGGTGACCTCTTCAAGGTCCTCAAGAACGGGAAGGCGTCGATCGAAACCGATCACATCAAGTCCTTCACCGAGACGGGCATCGAACTCAAGTCAGGCAAGCACCTCGAGGCGGACATCATCATCACCGCCACGGGACTCAACGTTCAGGTCCTCGGCGGTGTGCAGGTCGAGGTCGACGGCATGGCCGTCAGCACGCACGACCGTGTCCTCTACAAGAGCGTCATGGTCGAGGGCGTGCCGAACGCCGCGATCGTCCTGGGCTACACCAACGCCTCGTGGACGCTCAAGACCGATCTCGCCGCCGAGTGGGTCTGCCGAGTTCTCAACCTCATGCGCCGAAAGGGCTACAGCCAGGCAGTAGCGCATGCGAAAGACGGCGACCGCGCTGAGTACTCGCTCATGGGCGGGGCCCTCAGCTCGGGCTACATCCAGCGCGGTGACTGGGCCATGCCGCGTCAGGGCACGCGCGCGCCGTGGAAGGCGCAGGACAACTACCTGCTCGACATTCCGCTGCTGCGTCACCAGTCCCTCAAGGACGACGTCCTTGAATTCAGCCGCTGATCCCGGCACGACACAACTTTCTCAGGAGAACACCATGACTTTGACCGCCGAACAGACGTATCACGAGCGCCTTCGCACCCTGTCGGAAGGCTCGGTTCACCGCAGCTTTGACGCCTACAAGGACATCGACTGGGACAACCCGGACTGGGCCGTCGACCCGACAGACGCACGCTGGGTACTCCCGAAGGCCGATCCGCTCGGAGGCCACGCCTGGTACCTCGCGCAGCCGCTCGAGAAGCAGATCGCGATCGGAATGTGGCGTCAGGCCAACATCGCTCGCGTGGGCCTGCACTTCGAGCAGCTGCTGATCCGCGGGTTCATGCAGTACAACTTCGGTCTCGAAAACGGCAACCCGGAGTTCCGCTACATCACGCACGAGTCTGCCGAAGAGTGCAACCACTCGATGATGTTCCAAGAGATGGTGAACCGCATCGGCGCCGATGTGCCCGGCATGGACCCGATCAGCCGATTGCTGACCATGGCGATCTGGCCCGCCGTGTCGTTCTTCCCCGAGTGGTTCTTCATCATGATCCTCGGCGGCGAAGAGCCGATCGATCACCTGCAGAAGGAGATCCTGCGCGGCTCGGACACGATGCACCCGATGGTCACCCGCGTCATGCAGATCCACGTTGCCGAGGAGGCTCGTCACATCTCGTTCGCGCATGAGTACATCAAGCTGAACGTGCCGAAGGCGGGCTTCATCAAGAAGGCCGCGCTGTCCGTGCTCATGCCGGCGACATTCCGCGTCATGGCCGAAATGATCGCCACCCCGCCGCGACAGTTCCGCGAGGAATTCGACATTCCGGCCGAGGTCATCAACGAGCTCTACTGGAGTGGCGAGACCGGAAAGTCAACGCTGCAAGGCATTTTCGGCGACGTCCGCGCTCTCGCACATGAGGCAGGACTGATCAACCCAGTGTCGAAGCTGGTGTGGAAGGTTCTGGGGATCGACGGCCGTCCGTCCCGCTACCGCAGCGAGCCTGCACCGGTGACCGAGAACCTCGACAACGTCGTCGAGTTGACCAGGAGCGCGTAGATGCCCCACGTCGTAACCCAGCCGTGCTGCAGCGACGCCTCGTGCGTCTTTGCGTGCCCCGTGAATGTCATTCATCCGACCCCCGACGAGCCGGACTTCCTCACGGCCGAGCAGGTCTACATCGACCCGGAGTCCTGCGTGGACTGCGGTGCCTGTGTGGACGCGTGCCCGGTGGACGCGATCGTCCCGCACACCAAGTTGACCGAGAAGAACATCGAGTTCCTCGAGATCAATGCGGAGTTCTTCCGCAAGCAGCCGGACCGCCCGCGGCCGATCCTCGCAATTCCGCCGACCTCGCCGAAGGCCGACGGCAGCAACACTTTGCGTGTCGCGATCGTCGGGTCGGGTCCGGCCGCGATGTACGCCGCCGACGAGCTGCTGAAGCAGAAGCGGGTTCGCGTCGATGTCTACGAGAAGCTCGATTCACCGTACGGACTCGTCCGCCACGGTGTCGCGCCCGATCACCAGTCGACCAAGCGCGTGAGTCGCCTGTTCGACAAGATCGCCGCCGAGAAGGGCTTCCGGTTCCATCTCGGAGTCGAGGTCGGCAAGGACATCACGCACGCCGAGCTGGCCACCACCCACCACGCGGTGATCTATGCCGTGGGTGCGTCGTCGGATCGCAAGCTCGGGATTCCGGGCGAGGAGCTTCCCGGCTCGATCGCCGCGACCGAGTTCGTCGCTTGGTACAACGACCACCCGGACTTCCGGGACCGTACCTTCGACCTGTCGGTCGAACGGGTGGTCATCGTCGGGAACGGCAACGTCGCTCTCGATGTCGCCCGCATCCTGACGTCCAACCCGGACGATCTCGCGGACACGACGATCGCCCCGCACGCGCTCGCCGCCTTGCGGGACAGCAAGGTGCGCGAGGTCGTCATTCTCGGACGTCGTGGCCCGGCACAGGCGGCCTACACGCTGCCGGAGCTGATGGGCCTGGTGCGAAAGCACTCGGCGCGCATCGTCGTCGACGGTAAGGATCTCGTCCTCGACTCGGTGACCAAGCGGGACCGCAAGGACGGCAAGCTCGCGCCTGGCCTGCTCAAGAAGCTCGAGCTCGCTGAGGAGATTGCTGCCGAGATTCCGGCAGCCGACGATACGCGTAGGCGAATCGTGTTGCGCTATTTGGCATCACCGACCGAGATTCACGGCGAGGACCACGTCGAGGCGGTCACGGTCACGCGCAACAAGCTGACCGTCAAGGACGGCACAGTGAAGGCCGTCGCCACCGATGAGTCCGAGAGGATCGAAACGGGACTCGTCCTGCGGTCCGTGGGCTACCACGGGGAGCCGGTCGCCGGCCTGCCGTTCGACTACAACCGCGGTGTGATTCCGAACGACGAGGGCCGGGTTCTCCGCGGCGAAACGGCCGTATCCGGCCAGTACGTCGTCGGCTGGATCAAGCGCGGTCCGTCGGGATTCATCGGCACGAACAAGTCGTGCTCGAAGGAAACGGTCGACAACCTGATCGCGGACTTCAACGCGGGTCGCCTCCCGGCGCCGAGCCGGCTGAAGCGCCGCAACCTGCTGGCGGTCTGATCGGAAACGGCCAAGCGACCCGAGGGCGTCGCCATCGATATATGTCGATGGCGACGCCCTCAGGTCTTCCGGCCGTTGGGCGAACCGTTTGGGACACGGTGTACCAGTACCGCTTGACTGGACGCCGTGTCCAATCTACTTTGACAAACAGTATTGAATTGTCAGCCCAGGCAACAAAGCCTGGATGTTTGTCAACCGGAGGCCTCAATGACGATGCTGTCCACCCATCCGTTCGACACCGACTACGACGAGTTGCTCGCGACGCTGTCGAACGGTTCGGTCAATCGCAATTTCGATCCTTACCTGGACATCGATTGGGATTCGCCCGAGCTGCAGATCGACCCCAACGATCCGCGCTGGGTACTGCACCCCGAGGTCGACCCTCTCGGCGCGACCGAGTGGTACCAGGCGCTGCCGCTCGACGAGCAGATCAGCATCGGCCGCTGGCGGATCGCCAACTCGATCAAGGTCGGCGCATCGTTCGAAAGCATCCTGATCCGCGGCATGATGCAGTACGCAATGAAGCTGCCCAACGGCTCCCCCGAATTCCGCTACTGCATGCACGAGATGACCGAAGAGTGCAACCACATCCAGATGTTCCAGGAGTTGGTCAACCGGATCGGCGTCGACGTCAAGGGACCGCGTCCCTACTTCCGCGCGTTGGCGCCCCTCATCGGCGTCGCTGGCGGGTACTTCCACACGATCCTGTTCATCGGCATCCTCGCCGGCGAAGAGCCCATTGACCACTACCAGAAGGCCATCATTCGCGCCGGAGACCGCGTGCCGCCTGCGGTCTTGCGTTGCATGCAGATCCACATCGCCGAGGAAGCGCGCCACATCTCGTTCGCGCACGAATTCCTGAAGAACCACATCGGTGCGATGGACCCCGTCAGCAAGACCCTCATGGGTCTGGCATTCCCGATCGCGATGCGTTGGCTCGCGGGCGAGATCGCCGCGCCCGACTGGGCCGAAGCGAAGGCCCATGGCGTCGACCGCGAAGCCTTCAAGCAAGCTTTCTGGAAGGCTCCGCATTCCCAGGAGGTTCTGGCCGGGTTCTTCAAAGACGTGCGTCCGCTCGTCGAGGAAATCGGTCTGCTGAACCCCATCACGCGACGAGTGTGGAGCCTTCTCGGTATCGCGGGCCCAAACAGCCGCTACCGCGGAGAGCCAGAGCGAAAGGCGACGGCGGCGGTCTAACGCCCGGAGACGAGTGACCCGATCGGCGTATCGGGAGTGATGTCGAGTCCGGATCGCTTGCTGACGCCTTCGAACATCTGCCAGATCGACACCTCGAGGAACCTCGAGAGCTGCTCGGCAGTCAGCGTGCGATCCGGGTTCGTCAGCCATCGGTTGACCGTGGCGTCGACCATTCCGATCAATCCGAACGCCAGCGAGTCCGCGAACTCGGTCGACGAGTCACGAGTGCGCAGGAACGTCTCGATCAAATGGGCCACGCCGAGGGCGACGTCGCGCTTCTGCCGCGACGCCACACTCGGCTTCGCGCCCGTGCGGGTCGACCGCCGTCCCGCGAATTGATGCAGGCGCGGGTGCGCGACGATCCACGCCACGTACGTGTTCACGGCACGGCTGATCGACGTCCCGATGGTTCCTTCGAGCGAGAGCGTGGGCGCAAGGTCGACCATGAGGTCTTCGATGATGCGGCCCTTGATCTGCCGGTCGAGATCGTCCCGATCCTTGAAGATCCGATAGACGACTGACCGCGGAATCTCGGCGCGGGTGGCAATCTCCTGAACGCCGACGTCCGGCCCGTCTTCGTCGATCGCTTCAATGGCCGACCGAAGGAGACGGTCGCGTCGATCGGCGCGGTGATCATCCCAACGGGTGGAGCGTCCATCGACCACTCCGGGCTCGTTCGGATCGTTCACCTGCGACATTCTGTCAATTCTACAGGTCGAAGCATTCGCCTCTGCGGCCACGCAACGCCTCCACCCCTCCCCGACACGCACAAATTCTCAGGCAGACAACCGTTGACTGGACATCGTGTCCAATGTACTTTTCGTGGGACACGTTGTCTCAGACAATTCGTCTCAATCACATTCCGCCGAGAACCTAGGGGAATCTCATGGCATCCGTTTCGGTATCCGTCGACCTCGCCGCCGATCCGCAGTCGACCTGGGACAAGCTTGCCGACGCCGCCCACTGGGACGAGTGGCTCTCGATTCACCAGAAGTGGAAGAGCGCGATTCCGACCGAACTCCACGTCGGCACCCAGTTCACCGAGATCGTCTCTGTCATGGGCATGGCCAACAAGATCGAGTGGACGATCGACGCACTCGACATCCCGCACCGCCTGACGATGTCGGGGCTGGGCATGGCCGGCGTCCGGGTCGAACTCTCGCTCGAGGTTCAGCCCAAGGACGGTGGCTGCACGGCAGTCATCGGCGCCAGCTTCTCCGGTGCGATGATCGCCGGACCGATCGGCAAGGCCGTTGCCAAGAACGCCCAGCGCGACCTCGAAGCTTCCCTGGCCACCTTCGCCGAGCTGGTCGCCGCCTGATGGCTCGCAACTCCTACGAACTCGGCCTCGGGCTCACCGAGGAACACATCGCGCTCGCGGAGTCCGTCCGCGCCTTCGCCGAGCACGCCATCACCACCGAAATCGTCCGCAGCGCGGTCGAAGCCGCTGCCGAACCGAAGTTCCCGCCATTCTGGGACGCACTCGTCGCCCAGGACCTCATCGGTCTCGCGGTCGCCGAGGAACGCGGTGGCCAGGGAGCCGGCCTGCTCACGCTCGCCGTCGCGCTCGAAGCGTTGGGCCGCACGGTTGCACCTGGCCCATTCGTCCCGACGGCCCTCGCCGCGACCGTCCTGTCCGCCGCCGACTCGAAGATCGGCATCGAAACGCTCCCCCGCGTCCTCGACGGCTCCGCAATCGCCGCAATCGCACTCGGCACGAAACTGCGGGCGCAGGCGGTCGCGGACGGCTGGGTCATTCGCGGCGACCTCGACGCAGTGATCGGCGCGGCGCACGCGGACTTCGTCATCGCCGCTGCGTATTTCGACGGCCAGGTCAAATGGCTGGTCCTCGACGCCGAACAGTTCAGCGTCGAGTCGCAGGACAGCATCGACGTGCTGCGTGGGTCCGCCTGCGTATCAGTCGAAGACCTCACCATCGGTCCGGACCGCATCCTGGAGGGCATCAGCGACCATCGCGTGCGCTCGATCGCCTCCGTCGTTCTCGGCGCCGAAGCTCTGGGTGTGTCCTCGTGGTGTGTGTCGACCGCGGCCGATTACGCCAAAACCCGCGTGCAATTCGGCCGTCCGATCGGTCAGTTCCAGGGCGTCAAACACAAGTGCGCCACCATGGGCATCGAACTCGAGCAATCCCGGGCTGCGCTCTGGGACGCGGCGGTCGCGATCGACAACAACGACGACACCGCAGACTTCGCGGCCGACATCGCCGCGGCCATCGTGCCGGATGCGGCGGTTCACATCGCCCAGGACTGCATTCAGGTCCTCGGCGGAATCGGATTCACCTGGGAGCACGACGCGCACCTCTACTACCGGCGTGCTCTCGCCATCCGGGGCGTCCTCGGGACTCGCGAGGACCGCGTCAACCGCGTTGCCGATCAAGCTCTTTCGGGCGTGACCCGTCCGGTCGAGCTCGAACTGCCCGAGGAGTCGGCGTCGATTCGCGAGCGAATCCGGGCGGAACTGGCCCCGATCGCGAGCATCACCGACGAGGACGAACAGTACATCGCCCTCGGTGACGGCGGTTGGGTACAGCCGCACCTACCGAAGCCGTACGGCCGATCCGCAACGCCGCTCGAGCAGATCGTCATCGCCGAGGAAACCAAAGCGGCGGGCATACAACTCCCCCAGCTGCTGATGGGAACGTGGGCGGTGCAGGCGATCGTGGCCCACGGTTCGCCGAAGCAGAAGGACGAACTCGTCGTTCCCACCCTGCGCGGTGAGGTCGTGTGGTGCCAACTCTTCAGTGAGCCGGGTGCGGGTTCCGACTTGGCCTCGCTCACCACGAAGGCGGTCAAGGTCGACGGCGGGTGGAAGATCACCGGCCAGAAGATCTGGACGACCGTCGCGCAGTTCGCGGACTGGGCGATGCTCATCGCTCGCAGCGATCCGAGCAAGCCGAAGCACCAGGGCATCACCTACTTCGTGCTCGACATGAGCACTCCCGGCGTGACGGTCCGACCGCTCCGCGAGATGACGGGTTCCGCGCTGTTCAACGAGGTCTTCCTCGATGACGTGTTCATTCCCGACGCCAACGTGGTGGGCGAGGTGAACGACGGCTGGCACGTGGCGCGAACCACGCTTGCGGGCGAGCGCGTGGCTCTGAGCCAGAAGCTCGAGGCCTACGCGACCGACAAGGACCTCCTCGCGTTCGCGCGCAAACGCGAGCTGACGCCGATCGGCCGATATCGAGTAGGCGAACTGCTCGCCGAGAGCCAGGCGATCGATCTCATCGGTGCGCGCACGGTGCTCAAACAACTCTCCGGCGCCGACATCAGCACCACGTCGAGCGTCGGGAAGCTGCTCGGCATGAAGATCGGCCAGGCGATTTCCGAATTCGTCGTCGCCGAACTCGGAACCGCCGGTGTCGTGTCGATTCCGGGTGAGCCGAGCGACAAAGCCATGGAACAACTCATCGGCGGACGCGCGACCACGATCTACGGCGGCACGACCGAGGTGCAGCTCAACGTCATCGGTGAACGCATGCTCGGCCTGCCTCGCGACTCTTAGTAGGCCCCGCCATTCACCAGATACCCGTAGTACTTGTTCGGATCAGGTGAGTGGATCGGGTCGCCGTTGAAGCCGAAGATCGGGGTGGCCGTCGTCTTCTGACCGGCGTCCGCCCGGATCTTGGTGATGATCTGGGCCGGAGTCATTCCGGCGCATGGTCCGGGCACGCCGCCCTTCGAGATGCAGTTGGCGACTGATCCGGCCACGTGTGGCGACGCCATCGACGTACCGGACAGCGTTCGCGTGGTCGACCAGAAGCTGGTCGAGAGCGAGACGATGCAGACGCCCGGAGCCGCGACGGTGTGGTTGATCTCCGAGCTGCGCGTGGCGTAGTTCGAGAACGCCGCGACCTTGTCGTCGATCTCGCTCGGCCGGCAGGACGGCGGCAGACCCTGGCCGTCACCGACACCGTTGCTGTCCGACATCGCCGTCACCGTGAGGACTTCGGGGTACGCGGCCGGCGCCTGGGTCTGGAAGTCGGACCCACTGTTGCCCGCGGCAACAACGAACGTCACGCCTTTGCCGGTGGCCCGGCAGATCGCGTCGTGCAACGCGTCGCCGGTGCTCGGGCTCACGAGGGAGCCACACGGAGTGGCATTGCCGCCGTCGCCGCCGAGGCTCATGTTGGCGACCTTGATGTTGAGGACCTGCGCGTTCGCGGTCACCCAGTCGATGCCGCAGATGATGTCCGACCAGTAGCCGCTGCCCTGGCTGTTGAGCACCTTGACCGGGTAGAGCTTCGCGCCGGGCGAAACGCCGAGGACGCGGTTGCCGTTGTTGGTGGCCGCGATGGTTCCGGCAACGTGCGTGCCGTGTCCGTTGTCGTCCGCGGTCGAGGAGCCGACACACCTCTTGCCGGTCCCGAGGTTCAGATTTCCGGTGCGCGTGCCGATACCGGTGTCGATGACCGCGACGCCGACGTCGCTCGCCTTGTTCGCCAGAGTCGTCGTCGCTGCGCCGATTCGACGGACGCCGTTGGGTGCGTTGTCGCCGGTGAGGATCTGTTGCGTCGGTGCATAAGCACGCACCGGCCGGTCCGGGCTGATGAAAGCCACGTCGGGATCAGCGGCAATGCGCGCCTTGTTGAGCGGTGTCAGGGTCGCGGAGAAGCCCTGGATCGCTGACCGGTACTTGAAAACCGGGGTGGCGAGATTCGCGCGTTCGAATGCATCGGTTTTCTGGTCCGCGTCGACGCCGTTCTTGAATACGACGATCACACGTTCGGAATTGTCGGCTGTTGCGACAGGTGCACCGGCGAAGCCCAACGCACCTGCAATAACAGCCACCGCCACCGCGGCGCGTGGCCAAGCCCGCATGGGTTCGCTCCTTCGAAACACTCGAATTTCGCTGTTTCGAACGTGAGCGTAAGAATTCGCCGTCCGGCTAATCCGCGAAGGCGCGCGACCCGATCATGTCGTGATTGGTCAGCAATCGAACTGAAATGTCAAAAGCGGCAAAGCCACTCAAATTTCACAAGGCGACGAGATCGTCCGCATGCACGACCGGGCGCTGCAGCTCCGATGGCAGTTCCGCCGTCGAGCGGCCCAGCATCCCCTCGAGTTCCGTGCGGTCGTACGCAACGACGCCCCGCGCGACCGTCCGTTCGTCCGGGCCGACCAGCGATACGACGTCACCGCCATGGAACGTTCCACGCACTCCGACGACTCCCGCGGCCAGGAGCGAACGCCGGCGCTGCGACACCGCGGCGACCGCTCCCGCATCGAGCAACAGTGCGCCGCGCGCGTCGGCCGCATGCCGAACCCAGAACTTCCGCGCCGAGAGTCGAACGGGCCGCGCCTCGAACGCCGTCCCCACGAGTCCGTCACCCAGAGCGTCCGCAGCCCGGGTGGCGGCGGCGAGCAGTACCGGAACCCCGGCATCGGCGGCCAGGCGCGCAGCGGACAGTTTCGAGGCCATCCCGCCCGTGCCCAGGGTGCCGCCGTCGCCGGCCTGCACTTCGTCGAGGGCCGCGTGCACCGAGACTTCGCGGATGAGGGTCGCGTCACCGCGTCGAGGGTCCGAGTCGTACAGTCCCTCGACGTCCGAGAGCAGGATCAGTGCGTCCGCACCGACCAGGTGCGCCACGAGCGCAGCCAGTCGGTCGTTATCGCCGAACCGGATTTCCTCGGTCGCGACTGTGTCGTTCTCGTTGACCACGGCCACGGCATGGAGCGAACGCAGACGGTCGAGCGTGCGCTGGGCATTGCGGTGGTTCTCCCGGCGGGCGAAGTCGTCCGCGCTCAGCAGGACCTGACCGACCGTGCGGCCGTACCGGCCGAACGACGTCCCCCACGCGTGCGCGAGGGCCAACTGCCCAACGCTCGCCGCGGCCTGCTTCGTCGCCAGATCCTTGGGCCGCCGCGTCAGGCCCAGCGGAGCCAGACCAGCGGAAACCGCACCAGAGGACACCACGACGACATCGGAGCCAGCACGCATCCGTGCCTCGACGGCATCGGCCAGGGTGTCCAACCGATCTCGGTCGAGTCCGCCAGAGAGCGACGTGATCGACGCGGAGCCGACCTTTACGACAACCCGGCGCGCCTTGGCAATCGCCTGGCGCGCTTGCGAACTGACCATCAGTCCAGTTCGTCCGGGTCGACCAACCCGCGGCGAATCCGCGACGCCAACTTGCGCTCTGCAGCACCCACGCGATCAGTCTGCTCCATGCGGAGGTCAGTTCCACGACCAGTCATCGGCATGTCGACGCCGGCGCCGATCATCGGCTCCCAGTCGAACGTCATGTCGCCGATCGTGACGGCACAGCCCGGCTCGGCACCGAGCTTCTGCAGCTTGTCCTCGACCCCGAGGCGGGCCAGACGGTCGGCCAGGTAGCCGACTGCTTCGTCGTTCTCGAAGTCGGTCTGCTTGACCCAACGCTCCGGCCGGATACCGCGGATGATGAAGCCGCCGTCGATGTCCGGATCGCTCTCGACGGTGAAGCCCGAGTCGTCGATCGCAACCGGTCGGATGATCTGACGTGCGGGAGCTGACTTCGGGTGCGCCTCGCGGAACTCCTTGACCATGGCGGCAAGGGCGAACGTCAAGGGCCGCAAGCCTTCCCGGCTCACCGCGGAGATCTCGTAGACCGGCCACCCACGCTGGGCGATCTCCGCCTTGATGAAGGCGGCCATGTCGGCGGCGTCCGGGATGTCGATCTTGTTGAGGATGACAATGCGCGGGCGATCTGCCAGGTCACCGAGGCCCGAATCCGCCGCGAGCGCAGGCTCGTACTCCGCGAGTTCCTTCTCCAAGGCGTCGATATCGGAGATCGGGTCCCGACCCGGCTCCAGCGTCGCACAGTCGACGACGTGCGCGAGAACCGCACAGCGCTCGAGGTGACGGAGGAATTCGAGTCCGAGGCCTTTGCCCTGGCTGGCACCGGGAATGAGGCCAGGCACGTCGGCGACCACGAACGTCGAGTCGCCCGCCGACACCACGCCCAGGTTCGGCGTGAGGGTCGTGAAGGGATAGTCAGCGATCTTCGGCTTCGCCGCAGAGAGCACGGAGACCAGCGACGACTTGCCCGCGGACGGGAAGCCCACGAGTCCGACGTCGGCGACGGACTTCAGCTCGAGAACGAGATCGCGCTCCTCCCCCTCTTCACCGAGGAGCGCGAATCCCGGAGCCTTGCGTGACTTCGAGGCAAGCTGAGCGTTGCCGAGCCCACCGCGACCACCGGCAGCAGCCGCAAACGTGGTACCTACGCCGACCAGGTCCGCGAGAACCTCACCGTTCTGGTCCAGCACCACAGTGCCGTCCGGAACCTTGAGAACGAGGTCCTCACCCTTGGCACCATCGCGGTTACTGCCCGCGCCCTGCTTTCCGTTGCCGCCCTTGGCGTGCGGGTGGAAGTGAAAGTCCAGCAGCGTGTGCACCTGATCGTCGACGACCAGGATGACCGAGCCGCCGCTACCGCCGTTACCGCCGTCGGGGCCACCGAGAGGCTTGAACTTCTCTCGGTGAATGGACGAACACCCGTTTCCGCCGCGTCCAGCGGTCACGTGCAGCACAACGCGATCGACGAATTTTGCCACGTCTGACGCTCCTTCTCGCGATGTGCGAACTAGTGATGAAAACACAGCAGGCGGGCCGGGTCTGTAACCCTGGCCCGCCCGATGTGAAGGTTGTTGACGCTTAGGCCTCAGCCGGCACAACGATGTTGACGGTCTTGCGGCCACGCTTGGTGCCGAACAGGACCGCACCCGCTGCGAGCGCGAACAGGGTGTCGTCGCCGCCACGGCCGACGTTCACACCCGGGTGGAAGTGAGTTCCACGCTGACGGACGAGGATCTCGCCGGCCTTGACCGACTGACCGCCGAAGCGCTTCACTCCGAGTCGCTGTGCGTTCGAGTCACGACCGTTGCGCGAGCTCGACGCACCCTTCTTGTGTGCCATCTCTCGTTACTCCTAAACGATAAAAGCTTGGGCGGTTAGCTCAGGCGATGCCGGTGACCTTGAGCACCGTCAGCTTCTGACGGTGACCCTGGCGCTTCTTGTAGCCGGTCTTGTTCTTGTACTTGAGGATGCGGATCTTCGGGCCCTTGGTGTGCTCGACGATTTCAGCCTTGACGGAAACCTTGGCCAGCTTGTCAGCATCAGTCGTCAGGGTCGCGCCGTCAACGAGCAGGACGGGGGTCAGAGCGACCTCAGTACCAACTGCGTTGTCGAACTTCTCGACCTTGACGAGGTCACCGACCGCGACCTTGTACTGCTTTCCGCCGGTCTTGACGATTGCGTACGTTGCCATCGGCCGGTCACCCTCCACTTCTCATGAGTTAGAGGACGACCTCTAACCGCGCTCGCGCAGCATCACCACGCGAATGGTCTGTTGTTTGCTGAAATTCAGCTTGCTGGGCAGCCAAAACGGCGCCTGTTCAGCGACTAACCAAGGTTAGTTGAACCGCCCGGCCAAAATCAAACTGAGCCTGAGCGGTTCGTCAGAGCCGCTCTAATCCTGCGGCGGCCCCGCCGGCCTTCCCGCCGTCCGGCGGCGTGGACGCTCGCGCGGCGGTGCCGCGATCTGCGGCACCACAACGGCAACCGACTGCGCCGCAACCGGTTCACCAGCCGGAGCGCTGAAGGTGAAACCTTCGCCCACTTCCGTCGATTCCGGAGACGCCGTCACCCGCTGCACGCGGCGACGAGTCCGGGCACGTGGTGCGGTCGGAGCCTCGTCGGCCGCAGCCGGCTCGGGTTCGACCACGGGTGCAGTCTCAGCCTCAACCACCGGCTCTGGAGTCGCCTCGGGCTCCGGACGAACCTCAACCGCAGGCTCGTCGACGACGACAGCTTCCGGTTCCACCGGGGCGCCAACCTCAGCGACCGAAGTTTCTTCGGGATGCTCGCCGTCGTGCTCGTGGTGATGCGCGGCCATGGCAAGAGCCACGGGGTGCGCCCGCTTGACCGACGGATCGACATCCAAGCCGTGCTCGGTCACCGTTTCGGTCTGCGGTGCACGGTCGCGGCTGCGCTTGCGGCGGGGCTGCTGCTCGCGGTCACCCTTCGATTCCGCGCCGGCGACCTCGACCGGAATGTCGGAGACGACGATTCCGCGGCCATGGCAGTGCTCGCACGTCGTCGAGAAGGCTTCGACCAGGCCAGTACCCAGCTTCTTGCGCGTCATCTGGACGAGTCCGAGCGAGGTCACTTCGGATACCTGGTGACGAGTACGGTCGCGGGCCAGGCACTCGGTGAGACGCCGCAGCACGAGGTCGCGGTTCGACTCGAGAACCATGTCGATGAAGTCCACGATGATGATGCCGCCGATGTCGCGCAGGCGCATCTGGCGAACGATCTCTTCGGCCGCTTCGATGTTGTTGCGGGTGACCGTCTCCTCGAGGTTTCCGCCGGTACCGGTGAATTTTCCGGTGTTGACGTCGACGACGGTCATCGCCTCGGTGCGGTCGATGACGAGCGTTCCACCGGACGGCAGCCACACCTTGCGGTCGAGCGCCTTGTTCAGCTGCTCATCGATTCGATGCGCGTTGAAGACGTCGACGTTGCTGGTCGCCTCATAGCGCTCAAGACGCGGCATCAGGTCCGGCGCGACCTTCGAGACGTACGTCTCGATGGTCTTCCAGGACTTGTCACCCTCGATGACGAGCTTGGAGAAGTCCTCGTTGAACAGGTCGCGGATGACCTTGACGAGGAGATCAGGCTCTTCATAAAGGGTCGCCGGCAGCTGGTTGTCCGACGCAGCCTCGACCTGCTCCTCGATCTTGCGCCACTGCTCCTGCAGACGCGCCACGTCGCCCGCGAGTTCCTCGGCGCTGACGCCCTCGGACGCGGTACGGATGATGACACCCGCGTCGTCCGGCAGAACGTCGCGCAGGATCTCCTTGAGACGCTTGCGCTCGGTATCGGGCAGCTTGCGGCTGATACCGGTCGACGAACCGCCCGGAACGTAGACCAGGAAGCGACCGGCGAAGCTGATCTGGGTGGTCAGACGTGCGCCCTTGTGACCGACCGGGTCCTTGCTGACCTGGACGAGCACCTTGTCGCCCGGCTTGAGCGCCTGCTCGATCTTGCGCTCCCTGCCACCGAGACCGGCGGCTTCCCAGTTCACCTCACCGGCGTAGAGAACGCCGTTGCGCCCCTTGCCGATGTCGACGAACGCGGCCTCCATGCTCGGCAGCACGTTCTGCACCTTGCCGAGGTAGACATTGCCGACCATCGACGCGGTCGAGGTGTTGGTGATGAAGTGCTCGACGAGGATCTTGTCCTCGAGGACAGCCACCTGAGTGGTCGCCGGGTGGCCCGGGAACGCCTTTTCACGTACGACCATCACCCGGTCGACCGCTTCGCGGCGCGCCAGGAACTCGGCTTCGCTCAGGATCGGCGGACGGCGACGGCCGGCCTCGCGTCCGTCGCGGCGACGCTGACGCTTCGCCTCGAGACGGGTCGAACCGGAAATGCCCTGAACCTCGTCGCGGGCACGCTGCTTGTTGCGTGGCTCGTTGTTACGCGGTTCGCGCTCGTGGACGACCGTGTTCGGCGGGTCATCCTCGGTCGTCGCCTCTTCCGCGCCACCCTCGCCGGTGCCCTTACGACGACGGCGACGACGCCGGCGACGGTTCGGGTTCGTCTCGTCGGAGTCATCCCCGCCATCATCAGCGCCGTCGGCACTCTCGGAGCTGTCCGCGGCCTCGCCCTCGGCGGTCTCAGCGTCGTCGATAGCCGGCGCCTCGGCCGACTCGGCCTCGTCGCTTTCGCCCTCGTCGGAGCCGTTCTCGCCGTCGGCAGCGTTCTCGCCACCACGGCCGCGACCACGTCCACGCCGACCACGGCGACGGCGACGGTTCGCACCGCCCGGTCCCTGCTGGTTCTCGCCGCCAGCGCCTTCGTCGGACGCTTGTTCGTCGCCTTCGGGAGCCTCGGTGGTCGGAGCCTCGGCGGTCGAGGCTTCGGCAGCCGTCTCGACGACGGTTTCGGTCACGACCTCGACCTTCTGGGCCGCCTTCGGAGCGGCCCTCTTCCGCGGGGGACGCGGCGGTGGGGTCGACTCCTTGTCCGGCGACATGAACACCGGGACGCCGACCTCGGCCGGCGCTTCGATGACAACGGGCGCAGTCTCGGCAACCGGGCTGGTGAACAGCGTCTGGTAGACGGGCGTTTCGGTCGCGGCGGGCTCAGCGGCTGGTGCCGGTGACTCCGCAGGAGCCGGTGCCCCGTCCCCGACCGGAACACCGAACGATTCGGCGGCGTTCACCGCAACCGCCCGATCGACGCTCGATTGCGCGCTCTTCGCGTCCGCACCGAGCTCGCCGAGGCGTCCCAGCAACTTCTTGCTGGTGACACCGAGAAGTTTTGCTAATGCATGCACTCTGATCCGCTCCGGAAGCTCGATCGGCTGGGACACGTCAGAACCGAGAACTGGGTCCTCGGTTGCCGGTTTGTCCATCACCGGAGAAGCAGATTCAGTTGTGTCGTGCAGCTGTTCGTCAGCCACGTAGTCTCCTCGCTACCCCCGGGCGCGTCTCCCCAGGTTGGGAAGTCGACGCGGCCACGCGAGGGTGCTCACTGTGTGCAAGGCGCCCGGCGGGCGCCCCGGTTTGTGCGGTCTCGAACGAACTAGCTGCGAAGCTGCGGTATGCACGATCATCCAGCGGGTTCCCGCGATGATCGCCCAAGACCAAGATGAGGCCCTGACCTTTGCTAGTCCATTCGGTTGCCGTTGCCCGGCCTGAACTTCGTCAGATCCGTAACGATGCCGACTCAAGCGCTGGGCGGGAATGACAACCGGGTCTCAGTATCCCACACGGGTAGCGCGTCACCGGCCATTGGCATCACAGATTGTTCACAACCCGGACGGAAAGACAAAGGCCCGGTGATCACCAAGATCACCGGGCCTTGAACAGAATTGCGGACGGAATTACGCGAGACCTGGGAACCAGAGCGCGATCTCACGCGCGGCCGACTCCGGGGAGTCCGAACCGTGCACGAGGTTCTGCTCGACCTCGAGGGCGAAATCGCCACGGATCGTGCCAGGGGTGGCCGCACCGACGGGGTCAGTGCCGCCGGCGAGCTGACGGAACGCCGCGACCGCACGAGGGCCCTCGATGACCGCGGCCACGACCGGGCCCGAGGTGATGAAGTCGATGAGCGAGCCGTAGAACGGACGCTCCTTGTGCTCGGCGTAATGCTCACCCGCGAGGTCTGCCGAAACGTCCCGCAAATCCAGGGCAGCAAACTTCAGCCCCTTGCGCTCGATGCGCGCGATGATGTCGCCAATGTGGCCCCGGGCCACGCCGTCCGGCTTGATCAGTACCAGTGTCCGCTCAGTCACTGGAAAAGCGTAACGGGTCAACCGTGTTGACTGGTAAGCGTGCCTTCCGCGAAGCGCTGAGCGACGATCGTGCGCACCCGAATGATGAACGCCCAGACCAGCAAGAAGACGACGCCCATAACGCCCAACGTCCAGTGAAAGACGAACCCGGCAACCATCAGTACCTGCAGAGTTACGTTGTATTTCATCGCCCAGCTACGCCGCTGGAGACCGGCGCCGAGGATCAGAGCGACCGTGAGACCGCCGATGTACAGGCCGAACACCCACGAGGGTCCCCGGCCGAAGTAACTGAGCACCGGAATCGCGAGCAGCACGACGATGACCTCGAGGATCAGCGTCGCTGCGCAGATCCCGCGGAAACCCCGCCACGGGTCGACGGGCGCCGGGGCGACGGCTGCTGCCTTCCCGTCATTGCGCTCGCTCTGGGCTCCCTCACTCACGCCGGGTCCTTTCCGAACAACGTGCGTGCTTCCCCGGCCGTCACGACCGAGCCGGTGACGACTACTCCGGACCCGCCGGGGGCCTCGTCGTCGCCTTCCTCGGCAAGGATGATGGCTCGTTCGAGTGCGTCCGCGAGGTTCGGCACCATCGTGACGCGTTCGTCGCCGAACCGCGCGACCGCCTTGTTCAGCAGGTCATCGGCGTCCATTGCGCGCGGAGAGCTGTTCTGCGTGACGACGAGCTCGTCGAATACCGGCTCGAGGGCCTCGAGGATGCCGTCCGCGTCCTTGTCGCCCATGACCCCAACGACGCCGACGACTTTGCGGAAGCTGAAGCTGTCGGCCAGCGTCTTCGCGAGAGCACGCGCCCCGTGCGGATTGTGCGCCGCGTCGAGGAAAACCGAAGGTGCGGTGCGGACGCGTTCCAACCGGCCGGGAGACGCGAACGATTCGAAGGCCGATCGAACCAGATCTTTGTCGAGCTGCCGATCGCGACCGGCGCCAAAGAACGCCTCCACGGCAGCGAGCGCGAGCGCGGCGTTCTGTGCCTGATGCTCGCCGTGAACCGGCATGAACAGGTCTTCATAGACGCCGCCGAGGCCTTGAATCGTCACGACCTGACCACCAATGGCGACGCGTCGTTCAAGCAGCTTGAACTCCGCACCGGCACGCGCGACGGCTGCGTCGACCTCGACCGCGCGGCGGAGCAGCACCTCCATCGCTTCCGGGTCCTGCTCGGCGATGACGGCCACCGGGTCGTGCGCGACCAGGCGCTCGCGCATGGGGTTGATGATTCCGGCCTTCTCCCCCGCGATCGTCGCGAGGTCGTTGCCCAGGATTCCGACGTGGTCGAGACCGATCGGAGTGATGACCGCGACCTGACCCTCGACGACGTTCGTGGCATCCCAGGTCCCGCCGAGCCCCGTCTCGACCACCGCGACGTCGATCGGCGCCTCGGCGAAGACGGTGTAAGCCATCGCCGTGAGCACCTCGAACTTGCTCATCGCCGGGCCACCCGCAGCGGCCGACTTCTGGTCCACGAGCTCGACGAACGGGAGGATCTCGCGATACGCGTCGACGTACTGACGCAGCGTGATCGGCGCCCCGTCCACGCTGATGCGCTCGGTCGCGACCTGCAGATGCGGACTCGTCGTCCGACCGGTGCGCCGACTGAAGGCCGTCAGCAGCGAGTCGATGAACCGGGCCACCGACGTCTTGCCATTGGTTCCCGCGATCTGAATCGCCGGGTAGCCCGACTGCGGCGAACCGAGCATGTCGAGCAGGGCGATGATGCGGGCCTTGCTCGGCTCGATCTTCGTCTCGGGCCAACGCTTGTCGAGGTCCGCCTCGACCAGCGCGAACTCGGCCAGTTCAACCGGACTCGGCGCGCTCACTTAAGACCGTTCAGACGCTCGTTGATGCGGACGACTTCTTCTTCGGCGACCTGCTTGCGGGCCTTGATCTTCTCGATGACGGCATCCGGCGCCTTGGAGAGGAACTCCGGGTTGCCGAGCTTGGCCGTCGTCTGCGCGAGGTCCTTCTCGGCCACCGCAAGGTCCTTCTCGAGACGCTTGCGTTCGGCGACGAGGTCGACCGTGCCGGACGTGTCGATCTCTGCGGTCACCGTGCCGAAGCTGAGGCGGATCTCGAGCGATGCAGTCGCGGCAAACGTGTCAGTGGCATCGGTGAGGCGTGCCAGAGCGGCGATCGGCGGCGGCAACTGCTCGGTGCCCAAGCCGGTAATGCGCGCGGCGACCTTCTGAGAGTCCTTGAGCCCCTGGTCGCTGCGGAATCGACGCAGCTCAGTGATGAGCTTCTGGAAGTTCTCGATGTTCTGCGTCGCCGCACCGGCGTCGAATCCGGTCGTGGTCGGCCATTCGCTGGTGACCAGCGTGTCACCGCCGGTCAGCGCGGTCCACAGGTCCTCGGTGACGAACGGTAGGAACGGGTGCAGAAGTCGAAGAAGCTTGTCGAGGACGTTGCCGAGCACGACGCGGGTGTTGTCCGCTACGGCGTCGTCGGGTCGCTCCGCAGGCTCCGCTCCCGGGGCGCCAAACTGCACCTTCGCCAATTCGAGGTACCAGTCGCACACCTCGTCCCACGTGAAGTGGTACAGCGCCTCACACGCCTTGGAGAGGTTGTAGGACTCGAAAGCCTCGTCGACCTCAGCGATCGTCTCCTCGAGACGACCGAGGATCCACTTGTCGGCGTCGGTCAACTCGGCCGGAAGCTCACCGACCCGTGCGCCATTCATCATGGC
The DNA here is from genome assembly GCF_000380645.1 of Smaragdicoccus niigatensis DSM 44881 = NBRC 103563. GTDB lineage: Bacteria > Actinomycetota > Actinomycetes > Mycobacteriales > Mycobacteriaceae > Smaragdicoccus > Smaragdicoccus niigatensis. The sequence goes on along the minus strand of NZ_AQXZ01000017.1, from coordinate 268,364 downwards.
GAACTTCGATGCGTTGAACACCTTCGTGACGAAGCTGCGCGACGCGGTGATGTGCGGGGTGCCGACCGACAGGTCCGCGCCCGGATTCGCCCCCCGAGCGAGGGTGAATCGCGTCGCGTCGGCGCCATACTCGTCGACCCAGTCGAGCGGGTCGATGCCATTACCGCGCGACTTCGACATCTTCTTGCCGTGCTCGTCACGCAGCAGACCGTGGAGGAACACGTCCTTGAACGGAACTGCTCCGGGACTGTCGGCCTCGGAGGACGCAACGAACGTTCCGAACATCATCATGCGGGCGACCCAGAAGAACAGGATGTCGTAGCCGGTGACGAGAACGCTTGTCGGGTAGAACTTTTCGAGTTCCGGAGTCTTGTCGGGCCAGCCCATCGTCGAGAACGGCCACAGCCCCGAGGAGAACCAGGTGTCGAGAACGTCGGTGTCCTGCGTCCAGCCCGCGGGCGCGGTCTCCCCCGGTCCGAAGCATTCGACCTCACCGTTCGGGCCGTACCAGACCGGAATGCGGTGGCCCCACCACAGTTGACGCGAAATGCACCAGTCGTGCATGTTGTCGACCCACCCGAACCAGCGCGGCTCGAGCGAGGCGGGGTGAATGACGGTGTCGCCGTTGCGAACGGCATCACCGGCGGCCTTCGAAAGCTGCTCGACCTTGACCCACCACTGCAGGCTCAGGCGCGGCTCGATCGGCTCACCGGTGCGCTCGGAGTGACCGACGCTGTGCTGGTACGGACGCTTCTCGGCGACCACGCGGCCCTCGGCGGCGAGGCGCTCACGGACCTTCACGCGAGCCTCGAAGCGGTCCATGCCGTCGAACTCAGTGCCGGTATCGACGATTCGGCCCTTGGTGTCCATGATGTTCGGCATCGGCAGGTTGTGCCGCAGGCCGAGTTCGAAGTCGTTCGGGTCGTGGGCCGGCGTGATCTTCACAGCACCGGTTCCGAACTTGGGGTCGACGTAGTCGTCGGCGACGATCGGGATCTGGCGCCCGGTGATCGGGTGCTCGAGAGTCGTGCCGATCAGCGCCGCGTAGCGCGCGTCGTCCGGGTGCACCGCGACCGCCGTGTCACCAAGCATCGTCTCGACACGGGTCGTGGCGACGATGACGTGCGGTTCATTGTCGTTGAGCGAGCCGTAGCGCAGCGAGACCAGCTCGCCGTCGACGTCTGCATATTTGACCTCGATGTCCGAGATCGCGGTCTGCAGCACCGGTGACCAGTTCACCAGGCGCTCGGCGCGGTAGATGAGGCCGGCGTCGTAGAGGCGCTTGAAGATCGTCTGAACGGCCTGCGAGAGGCCTTCGTCCATGGTGAAACGATCGCGGGTCCAGTCGACCGAGTCGCCGAGCCGAGCCATCTGGCCCTTGATCGAGCCTTCCGACTCGCGCTTGAAGTCCCACACCTTGTCGATGAAGAGCTCGCGGCCGAAGTCTTCCTTCGACTTGCCGTCGATGGCGATCTGCTTCTCGACCAACGTCTGGGTCGCGATACCCGCGTGGTCGGTGCCCGGAAGCCACAGCGTCTCGAAGCCCTGCATGCGCTTACGGCGAACGAGCGCATCCATCACGGCGTGCTCGAGAGCGTGTCCCATGTGCAGGCTGCCGGTCACGTTCGGCGGCGGCAGCACGATCGAGAACGGAGGCTTGTCACTGGTGACGTCGGCGGTGAAGTAGCCAGCATTGACCCAGCGCTGATAAATCTCGTTCTCACGGTCAGCCGGAATCCAGGCTTTGGGTAGTTCACGCGTCACGACAGAGATTCTAGGGTGCGGCATAGAGCGACAAGAACTCGCGATTGTCGCAGTGGAGTGAGCACCCAGGTCAGAAGTCATCTCCGAACACGTGGCCAGGAGACGAGTGCGGCCATCGAGGGCTCCCAGTGCGAACAATGATTGGTCAGTTGCAATTCTGGTGGAATGCGATTTCATCGCCAGACACCCCGGGTGGGAATTTCATCCACCCTCAATTCCGCACGCACCGTTTTTCAAGGTGGTGGTTTTGTCACCCAAGAGTGGGTTTCTCCTGGTCACGGACTCTCCTAGCGTCATCTGAGTATCGATTGACAAGTCGGAGAAATATGCCGGCCGATCGGTGCCAACCACTCGAGTTATTGGAGGGTGATGGCCATGATTCGCGTCGAGACCGGCGGTCAAGTCCTGAATTTCGACGGCGGGCGTCCGGTTCGCTTAGGTCGCAATCTCGATTCCGAGGTCGTTCTGAACAGTGCCTTGGTTTCCCGAACCCACGCGGAGTTGGTGAAGTCACCCGACGGGTGGACTCTTCGCGACCTCGGCGGACCGAACGGCACGTGGATCGACGAGCAGCCGATCGCACAGGCCGTTCTCGGCCCGGCGACGAGGGTCCGGTTCGGTCCGCCGGAGCACGGGGTCGATGCCACGATCACTGTCCTGCCGGATGTCGACGCCGTTTTTCCGATCAACCCACCGACCGAACCTGACCTGGAAAAGACGTTCACTGGTCAGCTACCCATGTTCGGCGTCCCGCTGTTGGTGAGCACCAAGAGTGGAGACCACCTCTTCCAGGCTGGGCGTCCGGTCCGGATCGGTCGCGACCCGGGTTCCGACATCGTGACCAGCAACCCGGTCGTTTCTCGGGCCCACGCGGTCGTCGAATCGCGTCCCGACGGCTGGTGGTTCGTCAACCAATCGAGCTCTGGGTCATACATCGATGGCAACGAGGTCCAATCGGTCAAGCTGACCGGCCGGACCGAGATCTACCTCGGCCATCCCACCGGTGGCTACCGCGTTGAACTCGCGTCCATGGTTGCGACCGCCGTCGCGCAGAAGGAGGTCGCCACCCGCAAGCGCAAGAACCGGCGGACCAGCCACGGCGTGAAGATCGGCATGGCGCTGATGACGGCGGCTCTCGTCGGAATCGGTGGTGCCGGCGGGTTCGTGTTGTACAAGGACAGCCACAAGCCACAAACCGTGTCCGCTGCAGCGCTACTCGAGACCGCGAAGAAGGCGACCGTCGAGGTCATTGCCTACGACGCCAACGGTGTGCCGCTGTGGCATGGTTCCGGATCGATCATTGATTCCAGTGGGCTCATTCTCACGAATGCGCATGTCGCGGCGCCCAACGTGCCAGGTTCACGGGAGCAGATCGACTTGAAAGCGGCCGAATTCCGGATCGCTCTTCGTCAGTCCGACGACCGCCCCTCGGTGCCCACCTTCAAGGCGACAACAATCGTGTCGGACGGCTACCTCGATGTAGCGGTCATGAAGATCACCGGTCATGTCGACGGCTCAGCGGTCAAGCCGGGTGAGATCCCGGTGCCGATTCCGATCGGCGACAGTTCGAAGCTCAACACCGGCGATCCCATCACCGCGCTCGGCTACCCCGGTCTTAGCGACGATGACCCGTCGACGGTTGAAAGCCCGCTGACCGTCACCCGCGGATCCGTTTCCACCCTGCAGTCCGACCCGCTGACGAAGACACCTCGGGCTTGGATCGACAGCGACGTCCGGATTGCCTCCGGAAACTCTGGTGGTGGGTCGATCAACGCCGACGGCCAGCTCATCGGCATCAACTCGGCAGTCCGGCCAGGCCGGCAGGGATCGGTTGCAACCTTCAACTCGTCAATGATCCGCCCGATCTCCATGGCCTCGGAAGTCATCCGAATCGCCCGCGCCGGCGGGGACACGTCCTACACGTCGCCCGCACTACGCACTCTCCCGAGCGTAAAAGCAGGCGGATGGTCCCTCGATGGAAATGCAAACTGCAACGGCGCGAGCAGCCTGACGGGAGTCAAGCCGGGCAGCCGTATCTATGCCGAGTTCCAGGTCGAGAGAATCCCGAACGACATGCCGACCGCAGTCGAGATCGACGGACTGGTAGGCGGTCAAGCGCAGGTTCTCGGCACCGACGAGACCAAGTGGTCCAAGGGCACAAGTTCGGCGTGCGTTGTCGTCTCCATCACCGTTCCGGCCGGTGTCACCGACCTCGAGGCCTACTTCGCCGTGGGGCCGCGCGCCGAGGTGATGGCGACGAACCCGGTCACGCTGGAGGGTGACTCGTCGAATTCGGCGTCATAACCACAGAAGCAATCGAGAGGGCCTGGGCCCGGTGATGAACCGGACCCAGGCCATCGAGCTTTGTGGAGATGCGTGTGGTGTCGTACGAGGCGATGCACTCGTCACCGGCGACGATGAGGTCTTCGAACGCATCGAACCTCTCTTCGAGGATCCTGCGCCAGGAACGGTGCTGGTACTGAAACCCCTGGTCAGAATGCAACGATCAGACCAGCTACGGGTTCGGCGCCGGTGATCGCCGCTTCGAGCGAGGTAGCTGTCATCGTGAACGAGTCATATCGGCGGCAACGAAGGACCTTGCATTTGAGTCCGAGCAATCGCATCAGCTTGAGCACGGTGTTCTTCGCCAGCCGCCCCCACGGCTAACCAGGACCGTGTGGATACGCCGGTGCCCGTAGCGGCCGCGGGCCGGCTCACGCCCAAACGATTTGCCACGGCCTTTGATGACCAGTCCTGCTCAAACAACGCTACTGCCGCCCGGCGCTGGGCTTCGGTCACTGAACTTCGTGCACGCATAGAAATACTCCCCGGCAGAAGGAACTCGAGTTTCGAGTCCAACTTCCGGGGAGCAGTTCGCATTTCGACCGGGGAGTCCTCCTCGGTGGCGAATCAACTTCGAGAATCCCCCAACGGCGCCGTCGGGAACCAGATGTCATAGACCTGGGTGCCCGTGGTATTCGGGCCGCCGTAGACCCAGACCTGGCAGAAGTTACGACTCGGGTTGTCGAACGTCAACCCGACTATTCCGCGGTTGGCAGCGGAGTACGTTGCAACGCTGACCGAACCCGATTGTCCGTCGCTCTTCCACTCTCCTGTCTGCACATCTGCGACACCCTCACCGAAGTACAAGTCGGCCCACGGCGTCTTGTCTGCGTTGCAGGCGATGACGTACCACGTCTCGTCACTGGTGTTCGTCTGTTCGCCACAGCGGAGTCTGCCGATGGGACCGACGGTTGTGTAGTTGTTGGTTTCGTCGAAATTGCGGTCGATGGGCACGCACTTGTGCCCTGCGTAGTTCGTCGCATCCGGCGACACCGGCATCAAGCCCGGCAACGCTTTGACCATGAAGTCGAAGGGGCCCCACGCGGGCGCTTCCGGTTTCACTGATGTTGGTGTGGCCGCAGCTGGAACTGATTTGCCCGTCTGCGCAGTCGTCGTGTGGCCGGTCAACAGGACGCCCATACCTGTCACGAGCGCACCCACAGTCACTCCGGCGGCGGCGAGGATTCCCCACTTCCGCTTTCCCTTCGGCGCAGCTTTCCGCGGCGGAATGATGGTGTGGGCAAGTGCGAATGCACTGGGCGTGGGTTGACTGGGGTCCGATCGGCGCGCGGTCGGATCGAATGCCGGCGGCGGACCGTACGGACGCGCATTGAGGTACGTCGGCGCTGCCGGGTCCGACGGTCGATAGGTCGGATTTGACGGATCGGACGGTAGTCCTGTCCCGCCAACCAGTACCGGGCCGGATCGCAATGCCGGCTGGGCGTCGAGGGCCTCGGCGGCGGCTGCAGCGAGCTGTCGGCAGGTTGCATAGCGGTCTGCCGGATTCTTCGCCATCGCCTTCGCGATGACCGCATCGATCGCTGCCGGGAGGCCGGGGTTGACCAGCGTCGGGCGAGGCACCGGCTCCCACAGATGGGCATTCATCACGGCCAGGGCCGATTCCCGGGGGAACGGGCGTCGTCCCGTGAGCATGACGTAGAGCGTGCATCCCAGCGAATAGATGTCGCTGCGGTGATCCAGCGTCTTCCCCTCGATCTGCTCCGGCGAGGCGAAGGGCAGCGTCGACGGAGACGAACCGGCGCTGGTCAGATCAACGGTCTGGTCGAGCGCACGAGCAATCCCGAAGTCGGTAACCAGTACCTTGTCCTCGTCATCCACCTCCTCCGCAACGAGGATGTTGGCCGGCTTGATGTCGCGATGTAGCAACCCGTGGCGGTGAGCGTGATCGAGCCCCTTCGCAGCCTCGCTGAGAATGAACACCGCCCTCGCCGGTGGAAGCGCCAGCGGCGACGATTGGAGGAGCTGGTCGACGTCCATTCCATCGACGAGTTGCATCGCAATCCACGGGTGGTCGTCCTCGATGCCACGGTCATACACCGCGACGACATTCGGATGATCCAGACGAGCGGCGAGTTCGGCCTCACGCTCGAAACGTGCGCGGAACTCCGCTCGACTGCCAAGCCCTTCCGACAGAAGCTTCAGGGCAACTCGTCGCGGGAGGCGTGGGTGGCGTGCGGCGTAGACCGAACCCATCCCACCGGTCCCCAGTCGACGTTCAACGACATAGCCGGCAAAAACCGAGCCGGGCACGATAGTCATTTGAACCATCTCCTCGAACTCATAGTTGGGTTGACAAGCAGCGCGTGTAGGGCGGCTGCACGTTGTTTGACATCCGCTTCGTCTGCGCTCGCGAGCGTCGTGACGTAGCGATCGAAGGTGACGTAGCACTCGGTGCGGGCGTGGCGAAGCATCTTGACCGCTCAGAGATCGTTGACGAGCAGGGCGTACTGGGCGGCGGCGCGGAGCTTCACATCTGCTTCGTCGCCGCCATAGACGACTCCGACGAAGCGGTCGTAAGTGACGTAGCAGGCGTAGCGCTTGTTCGGGTCGTCAGCCCACACAGCTGGCTTTGCCTCGACGCATTTCGACCCAGCCACGCTGACAGGAGCCGCAATGGGATGGTCGATGTCGGTGCGAGACTTGATGCTTTCGTTGACGTAGGTGGATGCACCCTTGGCGTCACGGGCCCGGAAGACATAGGAACCGTTGTCGGACGAGAAGGCAATTCGGTCGATACCCGCTTTACCGAAGACGTTGGCGTTCCGCTCTCCGGGGTCTTGCGCCTGCTTGGCCACATTCGGACCGAGGACGAGGAATCCGGGCGCGATCTCCGGCTCACCCTCACTACCGGGCTCGTACTGCGTGCGGCCGAGAAGCTTGTCGGGGTCTCGAGGTATCCGCCCCAGATCCTGCATCGGCGTCGCTTTGAAGCTGTCGATCTTTGGAACCGTGCTGTCAAAAGTCTTCTCGATGAGACCCGTGAGGACACCGTAGTTGGTGGTGGGATTTCCGATAAGTACGTGGATCACGAAGTCGCCGTGCGCGAGAGTGACCGCCATGGTCGGGGAATATTGCCGCCAGTGGCCGTGAGCCTCCGGGTACTTGGTGATCGAGACCCGAACGTTGTCGGGACTGACCGAGTAGTCGACCTCATCCATCTCGCGTGCCGCGGCAGCGGCTGATTTCGCGTCCGGGAAGCGGACGAGCGTCACAAACATGACCCGGTAGTCCTGCCGCGGCGACCCGCCGTCAACTTTCAAGTCGGGCGAATCGCTCGACGATGCGAGATACGCCACAACCATTCCGTACTTGTCGAGCACCGGCTGAGCGATCGGGTCATTCGTGTACGACATGTTCCGCGAAGTAATGTCCGTCGACCCCTCAGGCTGCCAGATATACGGGTAGACGAGCGAGGAATCGATCGCCGCCAAGTCCGGCAGGGCATCCGACATCCGGACTCCTTCGACGAGCCTGCCTTCGTCGACCGAACTGACATTTCCGAGTTTTCGAGGCTGCTTCGGGTAGGCCCCGGTGGCCAGGTGTGAGACATCCGGCTTTGGTTGGTGGGCGGCGATCGGTTTCCCGTCGATCGCCTTTCCTGAGCAGCCCGCCAGAAGGGCGATTGAAAGTGCTGCCGATGCGACCATCTGAACTGATTTGATTTTCATGGCCATTCCCCTGTCTAACTTCCCTAAGGGGTTTGAATAATTCTGGTTCCGCGAATTGGCCTGAGTTGAAAATCGACACTGAGTCCGCCTGGTCAAACCGTTCGCGCTATTCCTGCCACACGTCGTGCGGCGACGTTGTTACTGGTGGGTGGCGCCCCGGGGGACGCACACCGGACCGAACGGCGGTGGCTGTGGCCAGGACTCCGTCCCGGCGGACTGACTGAAGATCATCGCTTCTCCTGAAAAAGATTGACTTTTCAAAAAGCGATTCTCGTCGCGGCGAAAAGGGTATGGAATAGCGCACGGGTGTAGGAAAACACGACCTAGGGCTTATTCCTGCGAGAAATACCCACTAAAGGTGAGCAGTTATCCCACCCTTGGGTTTGGGCGAACCACCCTAGGGATGGAAGACATGACGAAGGGCGGGATTTCAGCGTGACGCAGTGGCACTGAACTGCAATGACGAAGGGCGGGATTTCAGCGTGACGCAGTGGCACTGAACTGCAATGACGAAGGGCGGGATTTCAGTGGATGAGGGACACTGAAATACGACCGCCCTTCTCTTTACATGCTACCGGCGAACGCGCTGGATGGGAGCCGAGTTCGGCTGCTCGGCTCCCATCCGCTTCGATCAGCAGTCCTTGTTGAAGCTGCTGAAGTATTGGCTCGGAACTCCGTCCGATACGGCCTTCGAGCGGCAATCGTTCGTCGGGAAGGCCGCGTAGCTGACCCAGCCCGTTTCGTTCCACCGCAGCAGACGGGCGGTGTCACCGGGCGAGTCGTTGTTGACCAGCGCCCATTGCCCGTCGCAGTACTGAACAACTGCCGCGTTGAAATACGGCGTCATATTGAAGCTGGCGGGGTCGCACCGCGAAGTGTTGCGCTCGAATTCGAGGCCGGCCTCGGCGTTCGGCTGAGAGCTGGTGAGGAACACACCTCCGTTCGAACCCGAGGCGAGCTGGTAGTCCTTGTTGTCGTCGGCGGTGACGTAATAGCACCCGAGCGGGATTCCGGTGAATGTCGCCCGGCCCTGGACATCCGTCACGGCCGTGAATTTGTCGATGAACGCATCGGTCGGCGGCAGATAGCCCTTTTCTGGATCGCACGGCGAGATACGGCTTGCGCGGACTGTCATGCCCTGCATCGGCACTTGCTCCTGCAATCCCCACCAAACTCGGACCGCGATCCTGCCAGTGACCGCCTGTGGACCGTCACTCACTGGCTGTGCAGTGAAGACCGCCTCCTTCGTCGCACTGATCGGAGCTGCGGTCGGCGTCGATTTTTCAACCCCCTGGGCCGACCCCTTAGCCGTGTTGGCGACGCCTCCGTCGCCGATCGAACATCCAGCTGTCAATGCCGCTGCTGCGACCGCCAGCGACGCCGCAGAACGCCATTGAATACCCATTCCAACCACCCTTCGACCTCCGGCGCCCTGCGCGCCTTCGACGCCAGCATACGTACAGCAAACCTCGCCACCCGGGCCGCGGCTTGGTGATGATGATCACTCATAGAAACCCGTATTCCGGGTAGGACAAATGTCCCGGCACTCCGGTTCGATTGGCCCTAAATTCGCGCGTGGCTACCTTGCAGTTAACGCACGCGACGGGAGACGCCTCCGTACCCTTCGTCCCTTTTGCGGACGCCGGATGCGACGATGAGTCCCATGCCTCGTCCGAACGCGCAGGTGGAGCGCAGATGTTCACGCTGATCCTGCACGCGCTGACCTTCGTCGGCATCAACGCCGTGCCGGCCACAGGATGGTTCCTGGACGACTGGACCTCGGGCACACTGCTGGCGGTCTACTGGTTCGAGAACATCGCGGCGACGTTCTTCATCGCCGGGCGCATCGCACTTCAACAGCGCTGGAAACCGATGCGCGGCCATTTCCGTTATCAGGGACGGCAAGGCACCAAGGGATCGCAGGGGTCGTTCGTCCGTGGTTTTCTGCAGGTCAGCCTGATTTTCTCCGCGGCCCACGGACTCTTCCTCGGCATCATTCTCGTCATGTTGTCGAACCGGGGCACGGGTGAACCCACGGTGACCGTCGACTGGCACGCCGTGGCGGTCGGCTCGAGCATCGTCACCCTGTTGCTACTCGGAGATTTCCTTCTCGATCTGCGGACGTTGCGGTCCTGGTCGTTCGCCGACGTGGAACGCCTTGTCGACCGCAACCTCGCGCGCGTGATCATCGTCCACATGACGATCATCATCGGGATGGCGGTCGTCATGTGGACCGACGCCACCCGCGGATTCTTCATCGTCTTCATCGTGCTCAAGACGATGAACGACCTGTCCAACGTCCTCCCCCAGTGGCAACCCGCGAAGCCGCCACAATGGCTGTCCTCGGCAATGAACAAGGTCCCGAACTCCCGGCGCGGCAAGGGGCACAAGGACGAGACGTTCGAGGAGTTCTGGGCAAAAGATCAGCAGCAAGACAAAAATCGACGAATGTCCAACGAGCAACCGTGGGATCGAACTCGGAATCGCGCAGTGACACGATAGGTGCATGCCACGAGTAAAAGTGTCGAAGCCGAAGTCAAAAGCTGCCGGCTTACCCGCTGTCCTGGTGACATTGAGGCGCACCTTTCGCGAGATGGGGGTCCGTCGAACTGCCCAGACGCTCTACCGAATCAACCAATCGGACGGCTTCGACTGCCCCGGCTGCGCGTGGGGTGAACCGAAAGACCGCCGGCATGCGGAGTTCTGCGAGAACGGTGCAAAAGCCGTGGCAGAGGAAGCGACCACGAAGCGCGTCGGACCAGAGTTCTTCGCCGAGTATTCGGTTGCCGACCTCGCGAGCCAGACGGGCCATTGGCTCGGCCAACGCGGTCGACTCACCCACCCCACGGTCCGGCAGCCCGGAGCCGAACACTACGAACCCATCAGCTGGGACGACGCCTACGACCTGATCGCCCAGCATCTCTGGGAGTGCGAACCCAACGAGGCGGTCTTCTACACGTCCGGACGCACGTCGAACGAAGCCGCGTTCCTCTACCAACTTCTCGCACGCAGCCTCGGCACCAACAATCTGCCCGACTGCTCGAACATGTGCCACGAATCGTCTGGCACCGCCCTGAACGCGTCGATCGGAATCGGCAAGGGCTCGGTGACGATCGAAGACGTCGAGACCGCGGACCTCGTGATCGTTGCCGGTCAGAACCCAGGCACCAATCACCCCCGAATGCTGACGACGCTCGCCGCAGCCAAGCGCAACGGCGCCCGAATCATCGCGATCAACCCGCTGCCGGAAGCCGGACTTCGCGCGTTCGCCGACCCACAGAAGATCACTGGCCTGGCCGGACATGCTCAGCCTCTGGCGGATGACTTTCTGCAGATCCGCATCGGCGGCGACCTGGCGTTGTTCCAGGGTTTGGGCCGTCTCCTCGTCGAGGCCGGCGCCGAAGACCGCGAATTCATCGAGCAGCACTGCGCAGGTTATGCCGAATGGGCTGATCACATCTCCGCGGTCGATCTCGACACCGTTGTCGAAGCCACCGGCCTGACGCTCGCACAAATCGAATCCACTGCGCACGCAATGGCTTCCGCGGAGCGGATCGTCATCTGCTGGGCCATGGGCCTGACTCAGCACGAGCATGCCGTCGCCACGATCGAGGAAGCCACCAATCTCCTGCTTCTGCGCGGGATGATCGGCAAACCGGGCGCTGGATTGTGCCCGGTACGCGGGCATTCGAACGTGCAGGGCGACCGGACGATGGGCATCTTCGAGCAGATGCCGGAATGGTTCCTCGCGGCGCTCGACCAGGAGTTCGGAATCGCGTCCCCGCGCCCCCACGGATACGACACCGTAAACGCGATCCGCGCGATGCGCGACGGAAAAGTCAAGGTGTTCATGGCGATGGGCGGCAACTTCGCCGAGGCAACGCCGGATTCCGAGGTCACCGCTGAGGCGCTCCGTAACTGTGCGCTGACGGTTCAGGTGTCGACCAAGCTCAATCACAGCCACACCATCACGGGAAAGACCGCACTCATTCTGCCGAGCCTCGGCCGGACCGACCTCGACGTACAAGATGGCGTCAAGCAGCACGTATCGGTCGAGGATTCGATGTCGATGGTCCACCTCTCGACCGGACGGCTCGCACCGGCAAGCCCCGAGCTCCGCAGCGAAGTAGCAATCGTCTGCGAACTGGCGCAGCGGGTCTTCGGGCCCGAGCATCCGGTGGCGTGGGGACAGTTCGCGCGCAACTACGACCTCATCCGCGATTCGATCGAGAAAGTCGTCCCCGGTTTCGACGACTACAACCAGCGGGTCCGCGCACGCGACGGGTTCCTGCTCCCCCATCCGCCGCGCGACAGCCGCGAATTCCATACCGGCACCGGACGCGCGAACTTCGCCGTCAACGACCTGCACTGGGTCCCGACTCCCGCGGGCCGCCTCGTCCTGCAGACACTCCGCAGCCACGACCAGTTCAACACCACGATTTACGGCCTCGACGATCGCTACCGCGGTGTGAAGGGTGGACGTCGGGTCATCTTCGTCAACCCCGAAGACATTGCCGCCCTTGGACATTCAGACGGCGACACGGTCGATCTGGTGTCCGAGTGGAACGGCACCGAACGCCGAGCAGAGGGTTTCCGCATCGTCGCGTACTCGACCCCACCTGGCAATGCGGCGGCGTACTACCCGGAAACGAACCCGCTGATCCCGCTCGACCACGTGGCCAAACGCTCGAATACTCCAGCGTCCAAGGCCGTCATCATTCGGCTCGAGAAGTCGCGCTGATGGGCCGACTCACGGTTCGCCGGAAGGTTCGGCACATCTCCGCCGACGCCGATCGAGTGCGGATGGAGAACCTTGCCGTCGAGGAACCGCTCGAGATCCGCGTCAACGGACAACAGTTCTCGGTCACCATGCGGACGCCGGGAAACGACATCGACCTGGTGCACGGCCTGCTGTTCAGCGAAAACGTCATCGCGACTCGCTCCGACATCTCTGTCGCGCGCTACTGCGCCGGGACCGACGAGAACGGGCAGAACACCTACAACGTTCTGGACATCGACCTTGCGTCCGAAGCGCCGTTGCGCCCCCACAATCTGCTCACCAACAGTGCTTGTGGGGTCTGCGGCACGAGCTCGCTGGAACAGCTGCGTCGGGCGTCCGTTCACGACCCGTCCAGCTCGAACCTGACGATCAGCGCCGGACTTCTCGCAGAGATCGTTGCCGGACTGCCAAAGCGCCAGAAGGTCTTCGCGACCACGGGCGGCCTCCATGCGGCCGCTCTGTTCACCAGCACCGGGACTCTGCTGGCCGCGCGTGAGGACATCGGTCGCCACAACGCCGTCGACAAGGTCATCGGCTGGGCGATTCAGGAAGAGCTTCTCCCCCTCCATGATTCAGTGCTGGTCGTCAGCAGCCGAGCTTCGTTTGAGCTCGTTCAGAAGGCCGCTCTCGCTGGGATTCCGTTGCTCGCCGCAGTGTCCGCACCGTCGTCGCTCGCAGTCGAACTCGCCGAGGAATCCGGCGTCACGGTCGTCGGGTTCGTGCGCGGACACTCGATGAACGTGTACACGCACCCCGACCGAGTGAACTAGCGCCGCTCCTTCAACCGCACATTCTTCGGCATCTCGGGCGCCGGAATCGGTGGCTCGGTCGCCGTAGGCACGATGCCGAAACGGCCGGGCCTCATCGCTCGGCTCTCGGGGACGATCTGACCGCCCTTGGTGATCTGGTCCTGCCACTCCGCGCGGTATTGAACGATCTCATCGTGGGTTCGGGCGACGAAGTTCCACCACATGACGATCGACTCACCGAATGGCGTGCCGCCCAGCACCAGCAAGCGCGCACCGTCGGTGCTGGCGATCCGGATCGTCGTGCGGCCGACCGGAATGAAGGCCAGCTCAGCTGCCTTCACTTCGCAGCCGTCGGCTTCGATCACGCCGTGATCGACGAGAAGCCCGTGCTCGAACTCGGGGTCGACGTCGATCTCGATCTCTCCCCCAGCCGCCAACACGATTTCCGCGCCCAGCAGCGGAGTGTGGGTTGGCACGGGAGACGATGACCCGAGAAGAGACCCGATGAACACCTTCGCGGTCCACCCGTCGCCCGTCACCGCGGGTGGCTCGTAGTGGACGAGGGTGGGTTCGGTGAACCGGGCGTGGTTTGGCAACGCCACCCACAGCTGCGCACCCCACAGCGTGAAGTCACCGTGCGAAGTGTCGGAGAATTCGGAGTGGCTGATTCCCTTGCCCGCGGTCATCAGGTTCACCTGGCCCGGCAGCACCGTCTGGGTGAATCCAGCGCTGTCGGCGTGGTCGATTCGGCCGCTGAACAGCCAACTCACCGTCTGTAGTCCGGTGTGCGGATGCTGGCCGAGGGCCATCGCATTGCCGTGTTCGATGTCGTCCGGCCCGTAGTGGTCGGCGAAGCACCAGGCCCCGATGAATGACCGGTCGCGCTGTGGAAGCGTGCGCCGCACCTTCTTCGCGCGCAGCCCGCCGAGCGGAACCTCCCGCGGCGTCAGGATCTCGATCGCTTGCCCGTCGCCCTCGCGACAGACCAATTCCTCTGGGTTCGCATCCTGATTACTCACGGGTCGATTCTTCCCTTCACGTAGGTCAGGATGCAGCCGATTCCGAGCGCGTCGCGAGGAGTTCACGAACACGCGGGATGACCTCAGTGCCATAGAGGCGGATGCTCTCGAGCAGTAGCTCATGCGGCATCGAGCCGGAGTCGTACTTGAGGTCGAAACGGCTGATTCCGGTGGCGGCTACGGTGTCGGCAATCTTTCGCGCAACCGTTTCAGGAGTACCCACGAAAGTGGAGCCGTAGTCGACCTCGTGCTCAAATTCATCGCGCGTCATCGGAGCCCACCCGCGCTCGCGCCCGATGCGGTCGCGCATTTCCTTCGAGTGTTTGAACGCGAGATCGCGCGCGACCTGGTCGTCGTTGTGGAGGAAACCCGGTGAGTGCATACCCACGGGCAGCTTCTGACCACCGGACTCACGGAGCGCCCGCTCGTAGAACTCGACGTAGGCCGCGAAGCGCTTCGGGTCGCCGCCGATCGAGGCGATCATGAGCGGCATGCGGTACCGGGCAGCGCGAACAACGGATTGCGGTGTGCCACCCACACCGATCCAGACATCGAGAGTGCCCTTCTCGGTCTTCGGGAAGACCTCCGTGTCGACGAGTGGCTCACGAATCGTCCCCGACCAGCTGAGCCGCTTTTCGCTTCGCAGTGCATCGAACAGGTCGAGCTTCTCGTTGAACAAGGTTTCGTAGTCGGCGAGGTCGTAGCCGAACAGCGGGAAGGACTCCGTGAACGAGCCGCGCCCTAGTGTCACTTCCGACCGCCCATTCGAGAGCGCGTCGAGCGTCGCGAATCGCTCGTAGACGCGGATCGGATCGTCGGAACTGAGCACGGTGACCGCAGTGCCGAGCTTGATGCGCTGTGTGCGCGAGGCGGCCGCGGCGAGCAGCAGGTCCGGTGCCGAAACGGCAAAGTCGTTTCGGTGGTGCTCACCGATCCCGAACGCGTCAACGCCGACCTCATCAGCGAGCACGGCTTGGTCAACCGTGTTTCGAATGACCTGCGCATGGGTCAGCCGGCGACCATCCACATCTTCGGTGATCGAGCCGAACGTATCCAGACCGAACTGCAATTCCATGCCTGACTCCTCCGCTTGTTGCCTTATCAACCAATGTGCGACTGGATGTATTTCCATCGATGCCGGGGTGCTCGTTCTCCACCCTGGGGTAGCTATCTTCGACCCGAAATCGATCGCCCAATGGAAGGGACTCAACACTTCAAGAAGGAAGTACGTCCGATGTCCGACGCGACTGAACCGTTCCTGGGCAACAAAAAGCAACGCCTCGCCACCGCCGGCGGAGTCCTAGCCCTAATGACCGCCGGAATCGTGAAACTCGGCCATGTTCTCTCCAACGAGGAAGTCTGGGTGTCGATTTTCCGAGTGGGATTCGCCGTATTCAGAGTCGGCTGGCCATTCTTGATCTTTCTCGCGGTCGCAATGGCGGCGTACGGAGCCTGGGCGCTCATACGTCGTTCTTCGTAGTTCTCGCGGAGGTGGCGATCCTTCAACCCTTGGGTTGCTATTTCACTGCGCCAGCCAGCTTTTCAATAGAGATGCACCAACAGTTCCATCGAAGGAGTCGCCATGACTGTCGAGAAGTCACTGCGCCGTCGTGCCATTCAGGACGCCCGCGCCCGTTATCGACATGCCCTTACGCGCGGCGAGGTCTCCGGCGACGTATCCCGCTTTTCGGCGTGGATTGCCCGCGATCGCACGTTAAACATCGCGGTCGCGTCGCTAGCGATTCCGCTTCTCGTTCTCCTCGGCGTGGCGGTGGCTCTGAACGGACCGATGGTGGCCGCCTGCGGACTGCTCCTGCTCGCCGCTTCGAACGTCGTCACCTTCGTCGAACGCCGGCAGCAGCTGCGGTTGCTCGACCGGCTGATTCACGCGGTATAGGGCACGACCTCGATGAATGCCTTCCTCGTACGACTGCCCCTCACCGCGTATTTTCTCTATTTCGCGACCGTGGCCACCGTGGTCTACATCGGGTTCAATGCACTCGCTCACCAGGACCTGAATTTTGGGCGCTCACTGTTCCTCGCCGTAATCGTGTCCGGAGTCCTGACCTCACTCGAACGCGGACAGCGCCAACGCGGCGACTGGGATTCGAGAGTCCGCTACACGCGCGCACTCCGAGGTCGTGGAGTGTCGGGTGACATCACCACATGGGCCACCTGGATTCATTCCGACGACAAGGCGAACACAAAGAGCGCCGCATTCGCGGTGTCCGTGCTCGCAGTGCTCGGTTCGCTCGCGCTGATCTTCGCCGATTGGCGTGCAGCTGCCGTACTGCTTTCCCTGGCTGCGCTCGCGATGTTCGGATTTGTCCTTCGCCGCCGTCGACTGCGCCGACTTCAGGCGAAGCTCAACCACCCCAGCATGAGAGCGAAATTCGCTCTTTCCCGGGTCTGAGGGAATCCTCGGATCGCAAGAGCCACAACGAAAATCGGCCGCACACCCGTTCGGGTGTGCGGCCGATTTCGCTGAGCTTGTTACGCCGACTTGTCGCGACGCTCGCGATTCTCACGCTTGCGCGGCACGATCGTCGGAAGGACGTTGTGCAGGACGGTGTCCTTGGTGACGACGACCTTGGCGACATCGTCGCGGCTCGGGATGTCGTACATGACCGGAAGAAGAACTTCCTCCATGATCGCGCGGAGACCACGAGCACCCGTGCCACGGTGGATTGCCTGGTCGGCAACCGCCTCAAGCGCGTCCTGCGTGAACTCGAGCTCGACGCCATCCATCTCGAAGAGTCGAACGTACTGCTTGACCAGCGCGTTCTTCGGCTCCGACAGAATCTTGACGAGCGATTCCTTGTCCAGGTTCGTGACCGACGCGACGACCGGGAGACGACCGATGAACTCGGGGATCAGACCGAACTTGATCAGATCCTCAGGCATGACATCGGCGAACTTGTCCGCAGTCTCGATGTCGGCGCGCGAATGGACTTCGGCACCGAATCCGAGGCCGCGCTTGCCAATTCGATCCGAGACGATCTTCTCGAGGCCGGCGAACGCACCCGCCACGATGAACAGAACGTTCGTCGTGTCGATCTGGATGAACTCCTGGTGCGGGTGCTTGCGTCCACCCTGCGGCGGAACACTTGCCTGGGTGCCTTCGAGGATCTTCAGCAGCGCCTGCTGAACACCCTCGCCCGAAACGTCACGGGTGATGGAAGGGTTCTCGCTCTTGCGGGCGATCTTGTCGACCTCATCGATGTAGATGATGCCGGTTTCGGCGCGCTTGACGTCGTAGTCGGCAGCCTGGATGAGCTTGAGCAGGATGTTCTCGACATCCTCTCCGACGTATCCGGCTTCGGTCAGCGCGGTGGCATCCGCGATGGCGAACGGAACGTTCAGCATCTTGGCGAGTGTCTGCGCGAGGTAGGTCTTGCCACAGCCGGTCGGGCCGAGCATCAGGATGTTGGACTTCATCAGTTCAACCTGCTCACCCCGGCTGTCGCGAGTCTTCTCGCCAGCCTGGATGCGCTTGTAGTGGTTGTAGACAGCAACCGCGAGCGTGCGCTTCGCAGTGTCCTGACCGATGACGTAGTTCTCGAGGAAGTCACGGATCTCGCTGGGCTTGGGAAGTTCATCGAGTTTGACGTCGCTCGACTCCGCGAGCTCCTCCTCAATGATTTCGTTGCACAGGTCGATGCATTCGTCACAGATGTACACACCCGGACCAGCAATGAGCTTCTTGACCTGCTTTTGGCTTTTCCCGCAGAAAGAGCACTTCAGCAGGTCGCCACCGTCACCGATGCGTGCCATCTTGTTCGGTTCCCACTTCCTGTTAGCGACGTAATTCCTTTTAGTCACGCGTCAACGTGACAAAGAAAACTCCTCGTCGTTTGCCCCATCATGCCACCGAATCAGCAGCGCCGACACAGCTTGCGGCCTGTCAAACGCTGTGTCGCGGAACCACGCCGGAACGTGTACAACACGTGACCCAGGGGTCACACGCGTTACTTTCGTGCCGAAAGCTTCCGATATTCGAAAACCGTGTCCACAATTCCGTAATCCTTCGCCTCTGCGGCGGTGAGGATCTTGTCGCGGTCGGTGTCCTTGCGAACCTGCTCCGGAGTCTTGCCGGTGTGGATTGCGAGGGTCACCTCCATGAGTCGACGCATGCGCTCGATCTCGGCTGCCTGAATCTCGAGGTCCGAAACCTGCCCCTGAATGCCACCCGACACCGACGGCTGGTGGATCAGCACGCGAGCGTTCGGGAGGCAAGCACGCTTGCCGGGGGTACCGGCAGCGAGCAGGATCGCAGCGGCGGATGCAGCCTGACCGAGGCAGACAGTCGCGACATCAGCGCGGACGTACTGCATGGTGTCGTAGATCGCCATGAGTGAGGTGAACGAACCACCAGGCGAGTTGATGTACATCGTGATGTCGCGGTCCGGGTCGAGGGACTCGAGAACGAGCAGCTGAGCCATCACGTCGTTGGCCGAGGCGTCGTCAACCTGCACGCCGAGGAAGATGATGCGCTCCTCGAACAGCTTGTTGTACGGGTTCGACTCCTTGATGCCGTAGCTCGAGTGCTCGACGAACGACGGAAGGATGTAGCGCGACTGCGGCATCATGCCGGCGGTGCGGAGCGCGGCACTCTGAACGTCGGCGCCGGTCAGCTGACGGGGGTCGTAGAGGTTGGTCATCTTTACTCCAAAGTCTGTGGGGATTCGCGGACCAGGTGGCGGTTAGAGCGCGCCCTTGGGCGCCCGGCTGATGACGTGGTCGACGAAGCCGTACTCGAGAGCTTCCTTTGCGGTGAACCAGCGGTCGCGGTCGGAGTCGGTCTCGATCTCCTCGTAGGTACGACCGGTGTGCTGTGCGTTGAGAGCCGTCAACTCACGCTTGGTGTGCGCGAACTGCTCAGCCATGATCGCGATGTCCGCCGCGGTACCACCAATGCCAGCCGAGGGCTGGTGCATCATGATTCGCGCGTGCGGCAGCGCGAAACGCTTACCCTTCGTTCCCGCAGTGAGCAGGAACTGGCCCATCGAAGCGGCGAGGCCCATGCCGTAGGTGGCGACATCACACGGCACGAATTCCATCGTGTCGAAGATGGCCATTCCGGCCGTGACCGAGCCGCCCGGGGAGTTGACGTAGAGCGCGATGTCGCGCTCGGAGTCTTCTGCCGACAGCAGCAGGAGCTGGGCGCAGAGCTTGTTCGCGATATCGTCATCGACCTGAGTGCCGAGGAAGATGATGCGCTCCCGCAGAAGGCGCTCATACACGGAATCGCTCAGGTTGAGGCCCGAGGCCGCCGAGGTCATCCGGCTGGACAAGCTGTTACTGGACACCGATACCCGCCTTCTTCCATGGAGCTGATTGAGGCTGTTCAAAAGCCTTGAGGTGCTTGTAGAAGCACCGCCTCGATACACACATTAACCAGATGAGGCGGCACCGGAATCCCGGCACCGCCTCACTTCGCTTAGAGCGGAACGAGTTCTTCCGCAAACCTACTTGGTCAGCAGGCTTTACTCGGCCTCTTCGGCCTGCGTTTCGTCCTCCGAAGAGGCCTCTGCAGCGAGGTCCACCACATTGCCGTCGGTGTCGGTGACAGTGACGCGCTCGATGACCTGCTGGAGAGCCTTTCCGCGGCGCACGTCGGCGAAGACCGCACCGAGCTGGTTAGCCTTCTGGATCTCCGCGATGTACTCCTCAGGCTTCATTCCGAAGCGCTGCGCCTGCATGAGGATGCGGGTGGTGAGCTCGTCCTGGCTGACCTGGGTGCCCTCGGCCTCAGCGATGGCGTCGAGCAGGAGCTGGATCTTGACGGCGCGCTCGGCGCCCTCGCGAACCTCGGCCTCCCAGCTCTCACGAGTCTTGCCCTGGCCCTCGAGGAGCTGGTTCAGCAGCTCGTCGTTGTGCTCGAACTGGTGCACCAGGTTGTGGATCTGCTCGTCGGTCTCGGCCTTGACGACAGCCTCCGGGACCGGGATGTCGAGGGTCTCGAGGAGGTGGTCGACGACCTTCTCGCGGATCTGACCGACCTGAGCCATCTTCTTCGACTGCTCGGTACGGGTGCGCAGATCTGCCTTGAGCTCGTCGATCGTGTCGAACTCGCTGGCTTCCTGAGCGAAGTCGTCGTCGGCCTCGGGAAGCTGACGCTCCTTGACGGTGCCGACGGTGACGGTCACGGTGGCTTCCTGGCCGGCGTGGTCGCCCGCGAGAAGCTTGGTGGTGAACTCCTTCGACTCGCCTGCCGCGAGACCCTCGAGCGCCTCGTCGAGGCCGTCGATGAGCTGGTCCGAACCGACCTCGTGCGACATGCCCTCGGTGGCCGCCTCCGGCACGTCCTCGCCGTCGACGGTGGCCGACAGGTCGATCGTGACGATGTCACCCTTGGTGGCACCGCGCTCGGTGGCGACGATCGAGCCGAAGCGACGACGCAGGTTGGTCAGCGCCTCCTCGACGTCCTCGTCGGTGACGGTCAGCGGGTCCACCGTGACGGTGACCTCGGAGTAGTCCGGGAGGGTGATCTCCGGGCGGATGTCGACCTCGGCGGTGAACTCGAGGAGCTCGCCGTCCTCGATCTTGGTGATCTCGATGTCCGGCTGGCCGAGGACCTTGACGTCACCCTCGGTGACGGCCTGGCTGTAGCGGTTCGGGATCACGTCGTTGACGACCTGCTCGAGAATCGGGCCGCGGCCGACGCGGGCCTCGATGATGCGCGCCGGAGCCTTGCCCGGACGGAAGCCCGGGATGCGGAACTGCTGTGCGAGCGCCTTGTAAGCCTTGTCGAACTCGGGCTTCAGCTCCTCGAACGGCACCTCGACGTTGATGCGGACGCGAGTGGGGCTCAGCTGCTCGACGGTGCTCTTCACCGAATGCTCCTCATGTGACGTACTGGATCTGCCTGCCGGTTGACCGGCTGTCGACGATGTTTCTGGTCGGGGTGACAGGATTTGAACCTGCGACCCTCCGCTCCCAAAGCGGATGCGCTACCAAGCTGCGCTACACCCCGTTAATGCCCCAAGAATCTTTGCACGATCCTTGCCTGGACCGGTAACCGGGCTGGTGTCTCGACTCGCGGGAATCCGGTTTCCACTTTCGCCGGACGGTTATGTACAGTCGATCTCGCACACGGCAACAGTGGCGATCCCTCAGATGCCGCGTGCCTTGCGGGTGTAGTTCAATGGTAGAATCTCAGCCTTCCAAGCTGATTGTGCGGGTTCGATTCCCGTCACCCGCTCCATCTATCTTCGCAGATCAGGGCCGAGAAGTCTCACTCCGGCCGGATCAACTTCAGCATCGCCTCGGTGATCGCCGCAAAGTCCTTGTTCGCCGCCGGATTGTTGGTCGACGTGCTGTTCAACGCCCCAATCACGAGGTCGCGGAGAATCCGCGGGTTGATGTCCGTACGCACCACGCCGGCACGCCGCCCTCGCTCCAACGCCTCGTTCCACACCTGGGCAAAACGCCGCTCGTGCGGAACCTGCTCGGCACGCAGGTCCGGCGGCAGCGTCTCGACCATCCGGACGATGGCAGCGGCACGGTCGTCGCTCGCGTGCAGCGCGTCAAGATGACCGCGGATCGCAGCCCGGAGCCGATCAGCCGCTGACGCCTCGGGCGGAACCGCGTCGATTGCGTTCTTCACGGCCGCTCGCGCGGACTCAATGCAGTCGATGAGCGTCGCGGCAACCAGCTCATCCTTCGTGCGGAAATGGAAATACAGACTGCCGACTTGAAGCTGCGCCGCGGCGGCAATTCGACGCAGACTCGCGCCCCCGTATCCATGTTCGGCGAACTCTCGGGCGGACACGTCCAGGATGCGTCGCCGAGTCCGCGCGGCCTTGGTATCGCTGCTCTCCACGCAAATGACTCTATCGAATCGGACGACTGTTCGATTATCATAAATTCGAACGATCGTCCGATTCTGAGGAGTGCCGCCATGGCCACACCGATCCCCCGTACCCAAGACCGCATGTCACACGACGTTTTCCTGCCGAAGGAGACGGTCGAACTCCGCGCGCGGGCTCGTGCGTCGGTGAGTCGGCATCTCGCTCCGTGGGCACGCGACATCGGGTCACGCGAGGAAACAGCCGACAGTTTCTGCTGGGAGGCCTTCCGCGGACTCGCCTCCGACGGACTGTTTGGCGTCCCGTTCACATCCGAGTTCGGCGCCGGACTGGAGTATCCGATGCTCGGGACCTGCACTGTCACCGAAGAGATCGCCTACGAGTCGTCCTCGATCGCGGGCGTATACGACGGCCAGTGCATCCTCGTCCCAGCCACCCTGCGTCACGCGAGCCCGGCACTTCGCGAACGACTCATTCCTGATCTGGTGTCGGGCACGCAGGCGTTTGCCTTCGCCACCACGGAACCCGATACAAGTTCGGACCTCACCGCTGAGCGACTCGGCACGTACGCCGAAGAGGCCGACGGCGGATACATCGTCAACGGCCGCAAGCGGTGGATCACCAACAGCGTGGTCGCCGGCTGGGTGTCGATGCTGGTGCGGGCGGGCCGCGACGGCACGCGCGCGCACATGCTGCTCATCGACCTGACGAGTCCTGGCGTGCGGATCGGTACCCCGGACCGCAAGATGGGTCACCGCGGTCAGATCACTGCCGACATCGTCCTCGAGAATGTCCATGTCCCGGCAGAGAACGTTCTCGGTGAACCGGGTCGTGGCATGTCCGTCGCGTTGTCCGCATTGGTACGTGGACGCATCGGCATCGGCGCGGCCGGCGTCGGGGTCGCACAGGCTGCGCTCGACCTTGCGGTCCACCGCCTCCAGACCCGCCACGTCTTCGGCAAGCCACTCGGCGCGATGCAGCACTGGCAGTTCCAGATGGCCCAACGCGCAACGGAAATCGAATGCGCACGCAGCCTCTATCAAAAGGCAGCGATGCTTCTCGACACCGGTGACGCCACCGCCGAACCAGAGGCCGCGATGGCCAAGGCCTACGGCACCCGCCTGGCCAACGACCTCGTCCGGGAAGCCATTCAGATTCACGGCGCAGCAGGCTTCTCGCGGGAGGTCGGCGAGACCGGCGAAACCTTCCGACTCGAGGAGATGTACCGCGATGCCAAGATCCTCGAGATCTTCGAAGGCGCCAACGAACTCCAGCAGTGGATCATCGCGCGACGGCTGATTGGTCGGGAGATCACGGGCTGAAAACGCCTGACTGTCCGATTCGTGCACTTTGTGCGTACGCCAATCACATGACAGCCCAATGCGATTCGGATGATTGCGCGACCTCGGCAAACGTCCGAGCGAATACTCGCAATCAGGCCGATCCGCTGCGTAGGTGGGGCGTAACCGGCCGCTGGAGTAGATGTGAAGAGCCGGATCATTCGCACCCTGTGGTCGGTGCCGGATCACCGCCACTTGCCCACCGCCGGTCCTTCCGAAACCACATCACCCAACCCCAGCACGAATGCACTCAGACTGGACATCCAGGGGTTGCGGGCCATCGCGGTTCTCGTGGTCGTCGCCAACCACCTGTTCAAGTGGCCACAAGGCGGATATGTCGGCGTCGACGTGTTCTTCGTCGTGTCGGGCTACTTGATCACCGGACTACTCCTGCGCGAGCACGCCCGGACCGAGACGATCTCGTGGATCGGGTTCTACAAGCGACGGATCAAACGGATCATTCCGGCCGCGGTCACCACGATCTTCGTGACGTGCACGCTCGCTCCCCTGGCACTCGGATGGTCGCGCGGCGTCCGCACGGCAGTCGACGGCCTGTGGGCGCTGTTCTTCGTGGGCAACTGGCGGATGTACTTCCAGGACACGGACTACTTTCAGCGCAGCCAACTGCCGAGTCCACTCCAGCACTATTGGTCCCTGGGCGTTGAGGAGCAGTTCTACACCGTCTGGCCGTGGTTGCTGCTGGCTCTCATGACCGTGCTCCTCAAGGTGACCGGACACCTTGGGTACGACCGCAGCGTCACCGCTGTCGCAATCACGCTCATCGGCGGAGCGTCGTTCATTCTCGCCATCGTGCAGACGGCCGAGAGCCCGTCGGCGGCGTACTTCTCGTCGCTCACTCGCGCGTGGGAACTGGGCGTCGGCGTGCTTGTCGCGGTTGCGTCATTTGCCACCGTGAAGATCCCGCGGCAGCTGCGGCCGATACTCGCCTGGGCCGGCATTGCGGGAATCATCGCAAGCGTCCTGCTCATCAACGATCGGACGCCTTTTCCCGGTCCGTGGGCTGCCGCACCGGTGCTGTCGACCGCACTGGTGATCGCGGTCGGTGAAGGCGGCTACCCCAACCGCTATGTACCGATCCTGACCAGCGGGCTCAGTCACTACATCGGGGACTTGTCGTACTCGATCTACCTGGCGCATTACCCGGTGATCATCCTGCTTGCCGGAGTGATCAATCGGTCTAGCGCCGTGTACTACATCGCCTGCGTTGCCGGCATCGCGGCCGCCAGCCTCCTGAGCTTCTATGGCGTCGAGAACCCGGTCCGAAAGTCGAGCTGGCTCAGCGGCAAGGGTCGGCGCCTGGGAAAGGTACGGATTTCTCGACCGGTGAAGGTCGCCGCCGTCCTTCTTGCGGCGTACTCGGCGGTCGTCATCACCGTGGTCGTGCAGAAGCGGCTCGATGACCGATCGGCGGAGTCGGTCACGCACGCGACCGCACAGCCCGGAAGCCGTGTCCAATGCTTCGGCGCCGCAGCCGTTTACGCCAAGGCGACCTGCATTCCACTCACCGACACCACGCTCGTCCCGTCGCCGGTCAACGCCGGCGAAGACAACAAGATCTGGTGGTCGGAGTGCTTCATCAACGTCGATGAGGCGGTGATGCCGACCTGCCACGACGGTGCGACCGATGGGGCGGTCCGCATCGCCCTCTTCGGCGACAGTCACGCGGGGATGTTCCGAAATGCGCTGATGGAGACCGCCAAAGCACGCGGTTGGCAGGTCGACACCTACTACGGCGCAGGCTGCCGAGTGGGTGTCCCGTGGCGGTGTCCGAGCTTGGATTCAACGCTGGAAAAGCTCGCGACCGGGAAGTACAACCTCATCCTCACCACGGGCTTCTACGACGCCGCATTGTCCAACATCGATGGCGGGCGAGGCCTGAATCCGGGCGACGACGTCGCCGTCTCAGACGCGTGGAAGAAGTTGATCGCGTCGTCCGGGGCCAAACTCGTCGTCATCGGTGATGTTCCCCGGATCACCGAAGATGCGTTGGCATGCATCAAGCTCGTGACGACCACCGCCGACACGGACTGCTCGATGGAACGCGGGCCCGCAGTCACCCGGGTGACGCTGGACAGTGCGGTGGCACGCACACCCGAAGCCGGATTCATCGACCTGACGAACATCTTCTGCGACCTGCAGCGATGCCGGTCGATCATCGGCAGCGCGATCGTCTACGCAGACGGCGCGAGCCACCTGACGGACACCTTCGCCGCGTCGCTGGGCCCCTATCTCGCCGACGAGATCGCCAAGTTCCTACCGTCGCCCTAGGCGAGCCCGTTGTAGGTGGGCAGGTCGATCGAGTCCGCGGTCTTGAACCAGATCCGCTCCGCGATCGGTCGCAGCGGCCACTTCTGCATCCACTTGTAGGCGGCGGCCTGGCCGGCGATGTCGGACTCCTTCATCGGCGCAAAACGGTCCAACGTGTTGTTCAGCTTCTGGCAGTTTTCGACGTACGGGCTCATGACCGCGGCATATCGCTCGAATGCCGCGTGGACCGTCTCATTACTCAGGGTCTCCCTCGCCGGCCCCAGTTCCCCGGCCAGGACGTAGGCGCCAACCAGCGCGAGACTGGTCCCCATGCCGCTCAGCGGCGAGGCGCAATAACCGGCATCGCCGACGAGCGTGACCCGGCCTTGCGCCCACGACGGCATCTTGACCTGCGCGAACACGTCGAAGTAGAAGTCGTCGGCGGTCTGCGCAGCTTCGAGCAGAGCGTCACACTCCCAGCCCTTGCCGGTGAACCGCTCGACGAGAATCCGGCGTTGTGCGTCGACGTCGTGCCGGTCGTAATCGAGAGGCTCGGATTGGAACGCAAGCCCCGCCTTTGCCATCGACGGGTCGTGGGTCGCGCGCATCGACGCGTTGAGCCCACCGGGCGCCTGGTAGGTGAGATACCAGCCGTCGAGCCCGATCGTGTCCGGCGCGGAGAACCACGCGTTGTAACC
Organism: Smaragdicoccus niigatensis DSM 44881 = NBRC 103563; assembly: GCF_000380645.1. GTDB lineage: Bacteria > Actinomycetota > Actinomycetes > Mycobacteriales > Mycobacteriaceae > Smaragdicoccus > Smaragdicoccus niigatensis. The sequence continues at coordinate 241,903 of NZ_AQXZ01000017.1, read as the reverse complement.
GCCAAGCGGTTTCACGAACTGTTCCTCGGGCCCGAACACCAGTCGTCGAACGCCGGAGTGCGGACCGTCGGCGCCGACAACGAGATCCGCACGAAGCTGCGATCCGTCAGACAACGTGACATTCACGCCCGCCACGCCCTGATCGATCTCCGTGATCCGGACGTTGAACCGATATTCGACGCTGTCCTTGGTCGCCTGATACAGCACGTCGACGAGATCTCCGCGAAGAATCTCGAGCTTGCTCACCAGCCCGTTTCCGTGGAAGGCGGTCACCGGCATCTCGGCCCGCCAGCTGCCGTCCGACCGGACCCACGCAGCACCGCTCTGCGCCACTGCGCGGGCCTTCATCTGGTCCAGCAGACCCATCCGGTCGACGACGTCGCCGCCGATTCCACGGAGATCAACCGTCTGCCCACCGGGTCGGATTCCCGGTGCGATCTCGACCACGATGACGCGGTAGCCGTTCTTCGTGAGCCAGTACGCAAGCGTTGGACCTGCGATTCCAGCACCGCTGACCACTACCGTCGGGCGTGACATGGGTCATATTCTAGGCGTACCGTGCCGACGGAGGTGCCGAAAGAATTCCACATGGTCTGTTTCTCGGGTTGTCGAACACTGTCATCTTTTTGACTGACGCCATGATCAATTCCGCGGCCGCTATCTTGTTTGCACATCGAGTCCCTAGCCACCGAGCGGTCCATGCCAACCCTTTTCCTGCTGTGTTTCATCATCGGCGTCACCGCACTCGTCGGGACGCTGATCCTCGGCGAGGTCGGCGGCGGTTCCGGACATGTGTCGGACGGACTGCCGTTTCTGAGCCTCACGACACTGGCCGCCGCGATCTTCGGTTTCGGCGCCGGCGGCGGGGTCATCGCGCTCACCGAACTCCCGGTTCCGGTCCAACTCGGCGCCGGCGTCGGCAGCGCGGTCCTTCTCGTCGCGATTCTGCGGGGGCTCCTGGTTCCGTACCTGACTCGGCAACAGTCGAACTCGCACTACGGTCGCTCTGCTTACCTCGGCAAGCTCGCCCGCGTCGAGATTCGAATCCCGGTGGGCGGGTGGGGTGAGGTGTCCGTGCCAGACCCGGACGGCAGTCGGGTCCGGCTCAAGGCCAAGAGCCCGGAAAACGTCGAACTACCCGCTCACGCCAAGGTCTACATCGCCGACCTCGACACCGAATTCGTGCACGTCGTCGCTGTTCCAGAAATCGAATGAGGGAATGAAATGAACCCAATCATCGCCATCGGGTTCGCCGTCGTCGGCGCACTCATCGTGTTCGTCGTGCTGCCTCTGGTCTACGTGAAGAACTACATCAAGGTGCCGCCCAACGAGGTTGCCGTCTTCACGGGCCGCGGCGCGCCCAAGGTCGTACGTGGTGGTGCACGGTTGCGCATTCCCGGTATCGAGCGTGTCGACGTCATGTCGCTCGAACCGTTCAACGTGAACATCAACCTGCAGAACGCGCTGTCCAACAACGGCGTGCCGGTCAATGTCGAGGCCGTCGGCCTGGTGCGCATTGGATCAGCCGACGAAGCGGTCCAGACGGCGGTCCAGCGATTCCTGACGTCTGATCCGGATGCCCTGCAGAAGCAGATCAACGACATCCTGTCCGGAAGCCTTCGCGGAATCATCGCGACGATGACGATCGAGGATCTGAACTCCAACCGCGAGACCCTCGCGCGAAGCGTCGTCGAGGAAGCCGGGACCGACCTCGCGCGGATCGGTATGGAGGTCGACGTCCTCAAGATCGCCGGAATCTCCGACCGCAACGGCTACCTCGAGTCGCTCGGTCAGCGCCGCATCGCCGAAGTGCGCCGGGACGCGGAGGTCGGCACCGCCGAGGCTCAGCGCGACTCGCAGATCCGGTCGGCGAAGGCCCGGCAGGAAGGTGCAGTCGCACAGGCCGAAGCGGACACCGCCATCGCCATGGCTAACCAGCGCCGCGATGTCGAACTCGCGCGACTCCGCGCCCAGACCGAAGCCGAAAACGCACAGGCCGACCAGGCCGGACCGCTCGCGCAGGCCAAGGCGACGAAAGACGTCGGCATCGCCCGCGAGCAGGCGGAAGCCGCCCGTGTCGAGGCCCGAACCGAGGTCGAGCGCAAGCGCGCGATGCAGGCCCAAGCCGCCTTGCAGGCTGATGTCATTGCGCCCGCCGAGGCCGCCCGCCAGGCCGCCGTCGCGCGCGCCGAGGGAGAACGTCAGGCGACGATCCTGCTGGCGCAGGCGAAGGCCGAGGCGGCGCGACAGAACGGTGAAGCCGAGGCCGAGGCTCGCAAGTTCGCCGCCGACGCACTTCGTGCCGAGCGCGTCGCTGTCGCGGACGGTGTCCGGGCGGAGAAGCAAGCCGAGGCCGACGGTCTGCGCGCAATGCTCGAAGCCGAAGCCACTGGTAAGCGCCAGATCGCCGACGCGCTCAACTCGTTCACCGAGAAGGCCGCGAACCTCCAGAGTCTCCCGGCAGTCCTTCAGGCGCTCGTCGACGCGACCTCCAAGACGGCCGAGCAGGTTCGCGCGATCGACAAGATCTCGATCATCGGCAGCGCCGAAACTGCACAGAACTCGATGGGCTCGATACTCGGGATCTCACCGCAGGCGATCGCCGGGGTCATCACGAGTCTGCAGGCAACCGGAATCGACATCACCGGCATTCTCAACGGCAAGCCCAGCCAGCCGACGGTGCCGTTGGTCCCGGCCGCGGAACCGGAGCAGAACGGAGCGGCGTCCCAGTAGGCACCCGGAGAATGAGCCGGAAGACTATGGTCACGCGCCGAACGTTCGGCGCCGGAAATCCGCGTGAAGGTCTCGGCCCAGATGGTCTGTACAAAACTCATAGGTTGTACAGACCGCCGTGCGGGAGACATTGGACCCGGGGCACATTGTTGATCTTGCGTAAAGGCCATCGGCGCGATGGCCTTTACGCGCGATAATGCCCTCAGCCACCACGCTGAGGAGGCCGCCGTGTCGTCACGCATCGCACTCGCCATTTCCGGTACCGCGCTGCTGATCTCGGCTGGTTGTGCCACGAACACCGAGTCGACGCCCGCCGGGCCGAACATCCTGGTGACGAAGGACGACGCGCTCGCCGCCCAACTTCCGAGCAAGATCCGGGACAGCGGCAAGATCGTGGTCGGCGTGAATCTGCCGTACGCACCCAACGAGTTCAAAGACTCGTCCGGCAAGCTCGTGGGGTTCGACGTCGATCTCTTCAATGCCGTCGCCAAGGTCCTCGGCGTCACGCCCGACTACCGCGAAGCTGATTTCGAAAAGATCATTCCCGCGGTTCAGGCCGGTACGTACGACGTCGGAATGTCGTCCTTCACCGATACGAAGGCGCGCGAGGAAACCGTCGATTTCACCAACTACTTCAATGCCGGAATCCAATGGGCGCAGCGGACGGGCAAGCCGGTCGATCCGACCAACGCCTGCGGAAAGAAGGTCGCCGTCGAATCGACGACGATCGAGGACACCGACGACCTGCCCAAGCGAAACGACAAGTGCCTCGCCGAGGGGAAACCGGCCATCGAGGTCGTGCGCTTCGACCAGCAGTCTGATGCCACGAACGCCCTGGCCTTGGGACGTGTCGACGCGATGTCCGCGGACTCCCCCGTGACCGCGTACGCGATCAAGCAGAGCAACGGCGCGCTCGAAGCGACCGGGCCGATATTCGCGACGGCGCCCTATGGTTGGCCGATCGCCAAGAACTCCCCGCTCGCGAACCTGTTGAAGCAGGCACTCGAGAACCTGGTCAGCACCGGTGCCTACAAAATGATCGCCCACAAGTGGGGGCTCGAGAGCGGCGTCATCACGAAGCCGACCATCAACGGTGCCGTCTCCTGACCCATCGACCACCATGCCGGAGCCGGTTCCTATCGTCCCGCTCCGGCGACCCGGCCGGTGGATCGGCGCTGCGGTCGGTCTCATCGGTGCCGCACTCGTGGCCTGGGGCGCGGCGACGAATCCGGCGTACGACTGGCCCACTTATTGGCGCTATCTGTTCGATGCACGCATCTCGGCGGGCGCCCTGACGACCCTCGAATTGACGGTCACCGCGATGGCGATCGGCATCGGGCTGGGGCTTGTCGTGGCGGTCATGCGCCTGTCGGGAAACCCGGTTCTCGGTGTCATCGCCTGGCTCTATGTCTGGGTGTTCCGCGGTACGCCGGTCTACGTGCAACTCGTGTTCTGGGGTCTGTTCCCATCGATCTATCGATCCATCGACCTTGGAGTCCCCTTCGGCCCACAGTTCGTCCACCTCGACATCCAAGGGCTGAGCGCGGCGTTCATGTTCGCCTTCATCGGCTTGGGGCTCAACGAGGCCGCCTATATGGCCGAGATCTTCCGGGCCGGCGTGAATTCGGTGGGCATCGGCCAGCTCGACGCGGCCACCGCGCTGGGCATGTCGTGGCTGCTCATGATGCGTCGGATCGTGCTGCCGCAGGCCATGCGGCTCGTGATCCCGCCGACCGGCAACGAGATCATCAGCATGCTGAAAACGACGTCTCTGGTAACTGCTGTCCCCCTCAGCACCGAGCTCTACGGTCGCGCGCGGGAGATCTACGGAATCAACTTTCGACCGATCCCGCTGATGCTCGTAGCGGCGACCTGGTACCTCGCGATGACGAGCGTGCTCATGGTCGGGCAGCACTTCCTCGAACGCCGCTACCAGGTAGGACGCCGATGACCACGCCGGCGGTGCAGGTGGATCGCGTCTACAAGAGCTTCGGTGCCACCCACGTGCTGAACGGTTTGTCCCTCACGGTCGAGACCGGCGAGGTGGTGTGCATCATCGGACCCTCCGGGGCCGGAAAGTCGACGCTGCTGCGATGCATCAATCACCTCGAGACCGTGACTGCCGGCCAGATCTTCGTCGCGGGCTCGCGAATCGGCTACGAAGAACGAAAGGGCAAGGTCTACGAACTCGCGCCGCGTCAGGTCGCTCGGCAGCGTCGTCAGGTGGGGATGGTCTTCCAGAACTTCAATCTGTTTCCGCACCGAACCGCGCTCGCCAACATCATCGAGGCGCCCATCCACGTGCGCGGACTGTCCGAAGCGGCCGCGACCTCCCGCGCCCACGAGCTTCTTGAACGTGTCGGGCTACGCAATAAGGCGAACTCCTACCCCGCCCAGCTCTCCGGGGGTGAGCAACAACGAGTGGCGATCGCACGCGCTCTGGCGATGGACCCCCAGCTCCTCTTGTTCGACGAACCGACGTCGGCGCTCGACCCCGAACTCGTCGGCGAAGTGCTCGCTGTCATGCGAAACCTCGCCGCCGACGGCATGACGATGATCGTCGTGACCCACGAAATGGGTTTTGCGGAAGAGGTCGCGGACCGTGTTGCCTTCTTGGACGCGGGGGTGGTCGTGGAGTCGGGACGTCCGGCGGATCTCCTCCGGAATCCCACCCACGACCGCACCCGCGCATTCCTGTCCCGACTGAACCGTCAGCCCGAATAGTTCGAGAGGTCGTAGACCGTCGTGTTTCCGACCGTCTTCTTCGGGAACGTCGCTTCGACCCATGCGGTGATGTCCGCGTGGCCGCCACCGCGCATGAAGCCACTCGTTGCCGGTGTTGCACGCTGTCCACGGTTTCGGCCGGCGGTTTCTCGGTTCGCGGTCGCTCTCCCCTCACCCTGATTGCCCACGATGTAGTACGTGATCTGGTGATCCTTCACGTACTGCTTGAACTGCGCGAGGGTCGGGACGGGATCGTTGTTGAATCCGCCGATCGCCATGATTGCGGTGCGGCTCGATAGTTCGAGCGCTGCCGCGGCCGACGATCGATCGATCGCAGCGGCCCACTTCGTATGCGTCGCCTGGAGCATCGCGTCAAGCTGCGGGTTCGCGCTGGTTTGTTCGTCGAAGCTCCCGAACCCGCCGCGCCCTCCGCCGGCTCGCTCGCTGCGAGCGGGGCCCACCGTCGGACTTCCGCCGGTGTGCGCCTGCCCGAGCGTTGCCACCGCGTAGGCCGTCGAGCCGCCGAATCCGGCGAGCACACCGATGATGACAAAAACGGTGGTGAACCGGCGTAGCGGGGTGCCCGGTACGACGAAAACACCCGCCGCCGCGACGACGGTGGCAATGAGGATTGCCCATCGCACCTCCGGAAGCCACGTCGAATTGCGTTGCAGAAGAACGAATCCCCAGCCGCCCGCGGCGAGAATGATCGACGCATTGCCGATCCGTCCCAGCAATTCCTGCCGTCGCACCCACATCTCGTGAATGCCGAGCCCCACCAGTCCAGCGATCGCAGGACCGATCGCGAGCGTGTAATAGGCGTGGGTCAGCTGCTTCATGAAACTGAGGACGAGGCCGTCGACAATCAGCCAGAGACCGAAAACCAAGGCCGCGGCACGAACGAGATCGGTGCGCGGGAAACTCCGGCGAGCGACGAGAACCAGCACGAACGCGACGAGCGCGGCCGGTAGGAGCCAGCTGATTTCGAACCCGACCTCACCGTTGAAGAGCCGCCCGAGACCCGCGGATTGACTTCCGAATCCGCCGCGCTGCATGAACTGCTGCACCTGTTGCTGCGTCACGCCCGGCGGAAGCTGGACGCCCTGGAACGTCTGACCAGCACCCCGGAAGTTCTGGCCCATCGCTTGCCCAGCGCCGCCGCCGCGATTACGACCGAGAATTCGAGACAGTCCGTTGTATCCGATGACGAGGTTCATGAAGCTGTTGTCGGTCGAGCCCGCCATGTACGGGCGTGACGAGGCCGGCCACAGAATCGTCAGCAGGACGTACCAACCGGACGAGACCACGGTTGCGACGAGCGCGACGATCGTGTGCTGAATCCGCTTGCTGAGCGCGATCGGAGCCGCGATCAGATACGCGATGGCCAGGGCAGGCATGACCATGAGTCCTTCGAGCATCTTCGCCAGGAACGCGAATCCAAGTGCGACGCCGGTCAGCGCAACCCACCAGACACTGCCCTTCTCGATGGCGCGGATCGTGCAGTAGGCGGCCGCCATCATGAGCAGCACCATCGCGGCATCGGGGTTGTTGAACCGGAACATCAGCGCGGCGACGGGCAGGATGGCGAGCGCGGTGCCCGCGAGCAGTCCCGCGCCCCGGCCGCTGACCCGGGCAACCGCTCCGTACAGCAGCGCCACTGCGGCGACCGCCATGAGGGCCTCCGGAACGAGCATGCTCGCGCTCGAGAATCCGAAGATCTTGCCGGACAGACCCATGACCCACTGCGATACCGGCGGCTTGTCGACGGTGATGAAGTTCGACGGATCGACCGAACCGAAAAGCAGTGCCTCCCAGTTCTTCGATCCGGCCCAGGCTGCGCCCGCGTAGAAGCCGTTCGCCATCCCGTTGATGGTGATGTTCCAGAGGTAGGCCACGGCGGTTCCAACGAGCAGGACGACGAGGCCGACCCGCTCCCAGATGTGCTTGCGTGGGTGGACCGCCACGGGTTCGGGTTCGATGGCCAATGGCTCCAGAATCGCTGTCACCTGGTCAGTGTCAGAACTCTAGGTGGGCGTCAGCTTGAGGAAAGCTGGCAATCGGCAGTGAGTCGGAACAGTTGGGTGTCGTGGGCTGCGACGTTTGCCCGCATATGTCCCGAAAGGTCGGATTTCGTTCCCGCCCAAACATTTTCGATGCACCCGAATTGTCCGAGTCGGCTCGGGTCGAGGTCGATCACGCGATCGGAGACGTCCGCGTTGTAGAACGCGATGGCCACCGAGCCGTCTGCCAGATATCGAGTCCAGACCGAACCCTCAGTTCCGGGGAGCGGCTCCCCGGTGCGGCCCGCGGGGTCCTGGTCGATGGCGAGCATTCCTCGGTTCGTCAACAGACGACCGGTCTCCGCACTCATTGTCGAGAGGTCGTTGCCCGCGATGAGAGGGGCCGCCATCATCGCCCACATCGACAACTGCGTTCGAGACTCGGCCGTCGACAGACCCGGGTAGTTCAGTGGTTCACCGTCGACGCCGACTTCGAGCATGTCGGGATCGAGCCAGAATCCCTGCCCGAACTGAGTGGTCAGCAACGCGGCCGAATCGATGATGTCCGCGATCCCCTGATAGTCGTACGGTCCGCGGCCAAGTCGCCAGGCCGGAACGACGTCGTTCGTCGCCCGAGACATCGACGATGTCCAACGCCACGACCCCGAACTACCAGGCACCGCTCCGACGATTCCGCTGTTGGCGTTGATGCTGTAGACGATCGGCCGTCCCGTCGAGCGCAAGGCATCTCGCATCGCATTGAACGCCTGCCGTTGTTCGCCGACCGCAGCGCCCGGCGCACACCAGTCGTACTTGAGGTAGTCGACGCCCCAGTCGGCGAAGGTGCTGGCGTCGATCTGCTCGTGCCCGCGGCTTCCGGTCCGGCCTGGATAGGTTCCGTAGGTCTGGGCGCACGTGGCCTCACTCGGGCTCGAGTAGATCCCGAACAACAACCCACGCGCGTGCAGGTAATCGCCGAGCGCACGCATCCCGCTCGGGAATCGGACCGGGTCCGCCTGCAGCTCGCCGGTGCTCGTCCGCTGCGACGCCACCCAGCAGTCGTCGACGACGACGTACCGATATCCGGCGTCTCGCATGCCGCTGCTCACCATCGCGTCGGCCGTGTGCTCGATGAGTGATTCATTGATCCCGCAGCGGAACGTGTTCCAGCTGTTCCACCCGAGCGGGGGCGTCGCCGCGGCCCCGGGGATCGCCTGGGAGAACTCGACCGCGGGAAGCCCGGAAGCCGGCAGCGCAGCGAGGAACAGTCCGCCGGCGACGGCGAGACACAACCGGCCGGTGCGCTTCACGCCACCATGTTCGTCATGGTTGGGGCGGCTACCCACCACCGACCCCACATTCGCAGCAAACTGGCAACCGATTCGGAGCCTGCGTGGGCGTGGGCCAAGCCGTCAGTCGGCGGACGCAGACGCGCCGCGCCGTCCGCTCTGCCACGCGCTGACTTGCTCGATGACCCACTGTGGATCGTCCAATGGCAGGTCGTGCCCGGCTGTGGTGTGCATTCGAATCGGCGCCTCGAGCGAGCGCGCAATTTCTACCGAGCAGCGGTACGAGACCATTCGGTCACCGATCGACGTCACCACCAGCACCGGAGTCGCAACGCGATCCGGCGCTCGGAATTTTGTCGCCGCGAGGATCTGGTTGCGGACACTGTCCCGCTTGGGACCTGCCTCGACCTGCCAACGCGCCCACTGCTGTCCGATTGGGTCGAGCTCGGCGGCTGGCCGATTCGAACTCAGCGTGAGCAATCTCCGCTCCAGACCACCCGGAGCGGTCAGTTCGCGTCGAAGCAGCGCCGTCCCCACCGCTCGCGCAATCGTCAGTGCTCCGCGATCGACGGCATTGCCGAGGTTACCGGCGGACGAATTGATGACGACCGCCTGCCGAAAATCTTTGGGGTAGCGCGAAATCCAGTCCAGTGTTGCCATTCCGCCGAGCGAGATGCCCAGAATCGACCATTCGTCCTCGCCACGCAGGTCAGCGATGAACCGATCCCGCAGGTCGTCCACGATCTCGGCGACGCTCGCGGGTGAGACTCGACCGTTCTGGCTGCCGAACCCCGGCGGATCAATCGTGGCGACTTCGACTCCGAGTCCGGCGCTGAACGCCTCTGGGAAGTCGCCCCAGTGCCGAGCGTCTCGGGTCAGACCGCGAATGAGGAGCCACTTCATGATCTTCGATCGTTGTGGATAGATGCGGACTTGTCGAGGGTCGGCAACGCATCCATCCCGCCCCACCGCCGACCCGAAATTCGCAGCAAACTGCCAACCGATTCCGAGCGGATTCGTAGGCCGCATCGGAATCCTCGTGCCGTGCTACAGAATCGCGGTCTGTCGTTGCTGGGTGGTTGGTTTCCGGTCGTCGTCGAGGTGGTCACGGTCGTAGTCGTCGCGATCGCAATCGCCCGAAGAAATCGCCGGTGGTGGATTGTGTGGCTGCCGATCTGCGTTGCGGTCGGGGGCGCGACCTTCGCGGCCACGGCGGTCTACGTCCACTCGGAAGGTCTGTCGTCAGACCCGGCGCCGAAGCCGCTGTGGGCGTGGGTCTGGGTTTTCGGATCGGTGGTCGCCGCACTGATCCTGGGATTTCGAAGCGCTCGCTGGTGGCGTCGAGGACTCATGATTCTCGCGGTTCCACTCGCCGCGATGTGTGTCCTGTTGGTGCTGAATCAGTGGGTCGGCTACTTCCCCACCGTGCAGGCCGCCTGGGGCGCGGTAACCTCCGGACCGCTCCCCGATGAAGTCGACGCGTCGGACCTTCCGGCCCTGCGGAACACCGCGATGACCACGGGGAAGATCGTCGCGATCGACACCGGAGACGCGGGCAGCGACTTCCGGCATCGAACGGAATACGTCTACCTGCCGCCGAGTTGGTTCGTGGGCGCCACACCGCCAACGCTGCCCGCCGTCCTGATGATCGCGGGCGAGTTCAACACCCCGGCCGACTGGATTCGCAGCGGCAACATCGTTCCCGAGATCGACGCCTACGCGAAGTCCCACGGCGGCCAGACGCCGGAGTTCGTGTTCGTCGATGCCGGCGGCACGTTCAACAACGACACCGAATGTGTGGACGGACCACGAGGAAATGCGCACAGCCATCTCGTCAACGACGTTCGTCCCTACGTGGTCAACACGTTCGGGGTGTCGCCGAAGGCCTCCGCGTGGGGCGTCGTGGGCTGGTCGATGGGCGGCACGTGCGCGCTCGATCTCACCGTCATGCGTCCGGACCTGTTCAGTTCGTTCGAAGACATCGCCGGCGACGCGGGCCCGACCGCCGGGACCAAGGACCAGACCGTGAGCCGACTGTTCGGCGGTAGCGAATCCGATTGGGAGCACTACGATCCCGCGACGGTGATGCGCACGCACGGCACCTATCAGGGCGTCTCGGCGTGGTTCGCGGACACGGGCAACACCCCACCCCGCGGCGCTCGGGGATTCCATCGTCCTCCCGGCCAGTGGAAGCCGCCGGCCGGATTCGGGCGCCCCGCTCCCCCCGGCGCGACCGGCCTGGGTGGCGTGGACGGCGTTCGGGACACCGGCGAGGTCGGCGCAGCCGAGAAGCTGTGCACTCAAGCGAAGAGCGTTTCCATCAATTGCCAGGTTCATACCGAAAGCTCGCGCCACAGTTGGCAGTTCGCCGAGGCGGCCTTCACGGAGGCGCTGCCCTGGATGGCCGGGGTCCTACACGTCTAATGGCGTGATCGGTGCCGTCCCTGGTGAACGATGGAGGATGGCCACCAGATCCGCGGACCGATTATCGCGAAAAGCGCTGGAATGACGAGGGTTCGAACGACGAACGCGTCCAGCAGGATGCCGATACCCACGATGATTCCGAGTTGGGTCAGCGTGATCAGCGGAAGTACGCCGAGAACGCAGAACACGGCGGCGAGCACGATGCCGGCGCTGGTGATGACGCCACCGGTGGCGGCGACCGCGCGCACGATGCCATCTCGCGAACCATGGTCGGGTGTCTCCTCCCGCGCTCGGCTCACCAAGAAGATCGTGTAGTCGACGCCGAGTGCGACGAGGAAAAGGAAGGCGAACAGCGGGACGTTGGTGTCAAGCGCCGGAAAGTCGAGCACGTGGATGCTGATCCAGGTCCCGAGGCCGATCGCGGACATCGCGCTGAGCACGGTGGCCGCCACCAGGACGAACGGCGCGATGAATGCCCGAACCGCCAGGAACAGGACAGCGAGAACGACCAGCAGGATCGTCGGAATGATCAGGTTACGGCTCTGGGCGGCGGCGACACCGATGTCGCGGACCTGTGCGTCCGATCCGCCGACCGCTGCGTCGGGCGCGACGGATTGCACGGACTCGCGAAGGTCGCTCACGATCTGACTCGAGCGCTCGGAAGCCGGCGCCGCATCGAGCACGACATTCCACCGGGACAGTCCGGTCGCGGATTGCCCGGCAGGGCGGACGCTCTGCACACCCGGGCTCGACTCGATCGCATCCTCGAGCGCGGCGGCTTGGGCGGTCGGACCGACGACGATTGTCGGGTTCGCCGAACCAGGCGGGAAGTGTTGCGCGAGAACACGGTAGCCGTCCACCGAGTCCGCCGCGACGCGGAACTGGTCAGTTTGTGCGAGGCCTATCTGAGTGCCGACGATGCCGAAGGAACACACCGCCAAGGCAGCGATTGCGGCAGTGGCAACGGCGACGGGGCGCCGGGCAACGGCGGCCGCCACGCGATGCCAAGCATTTTCCGAGACGTCCACGTGGTCGCCGACGACGGGGATGAAGGGCCAGAAGAGCCCCCGGCCGAAGATGGCGAGTGCGGCGGGCAGGAGTGTCAACGTCGAGGCGGCGGCGACCACGAGGCCGCAGGCAGCGAGCGCACCGAGGCTGCGGATGTTCGGCAGCGACGACATCAGCAGGGTCAAGAGCGCCAGCACCACGGTCGCGTTGCTCGCGACGATCGCCGGAGCGGCGTGCCGCCACGCGGCCCGAAGCGCAACGCGATGGTCCTGCGCGTGATGAAGTTCTTCGCGGTATCGCGACACCAGCAGAAGGGCGTAGTTCGTCCCGGCGCCGAAGACCAGAACGCTGGTGATTCCCGATGTCGAGCCGTCGAAGGACAGGCCCGTCCACCCGGCGACGATGGTGCCGACACACGTCGCGACCCGGTCCGCAAGGGCGACGACGATGAGCGGAACCAGCCACAGGACCGGCGACCGGTAGGTCGCGATCAGAAGTACCGCAACGACCAGGGCAGTGACGCCAAGCAGCACGAAATTCGCGCCCGAGAACGAGTCCGCGATGTCGGCGCCGAACGCCGGGCCGCCGGTGACGTGCACCGTGAGGTCTGAGTTGGCTGCTTTACCGGCCGCCTCGCGCACGCTTGTCACGAGGTCGCGTAGTGGAAAGCCGTTGATGTCGTTACGCACGAATACCTGCACGAGGGCCGCTTTGTCGTCCGGTGCGGCCGTCGGTGGGAGTGCCGGAACACCTTCCGGCGCCGCCTTGGCGGCGGAGACGGCCGATCGCATCGCCTCGGCAACGGCGTCGAGGGATGCCCGGTCGGCGGTGCTGAGGGTGGTGCCGTCTGTACGGGTCAGAACGGCGATCAGGGGGCTGACATCGGCACCCGGAAACTGCTTGACCAGCGCCGCGGCGCGCGCGGAGTCGGCTGATGCGGGGAGCGAGACGGGAGCTTGATTGGCCGAGTCGTTCGAACCGGCGGCACCGATCAGCCCCGCGGACAGGACGAAACCCACTATCAGAACCAGCCACGCTGTCCGGCCGGTCAACCACTTCGCGACACTCTCCATAGACGCAGTATTTCAGTGAATTAACTATTCATCAACTGAAGCTTCTAGAGAGTGAGAGAATTCCCTTATGGGTGATCGAGAGGTGGAGCCGTCGCGGCAAGCGGTCGAAGCGCAGATCGGGGCCGATCTGCGTGCGCTCACCGCCGCCTCGGAACACATCGGTCGCGTTTTCGCCGCCCAAAATCATTTGCACCCAACAGATTTCCGTGCACTGCAGCACATCATGGTGGCAGACACCGAGGGGCGACCGCTGATGGCGAGCGAGCTCGCCGGACTGCTCGGAATCTCCTCTGCGGCGTTGACGTACCTGACCGAACGAATGACCGCGGTAGGCCATGTTCGGCGCGAATCGGACGCCAACGACCGCCGAAAGACTCTCCTGCGCTACAACGAATCGGCGATGCAGGTTGCGCGCGACTTCTTCGGCCCGCTTGGCGCCCGCCTGAACGGTGCCCTGGCCGAGTTCAGTGACGATGACCTCGAAACCACCCATCGCGTGATGAAGACGATGGTCCAAGCGCTCCGCGATCACGCCCAACACCTCGCGGATAAGGCTGAGCCGAACGAGTGAAAGCCGGGCACCCACGCGTCCCTTTCGGTGATCATGGACGTTCTGATCTGGGAAAATCCGGTACATGCGGCAAGCTCGACTGGACTTTCTCGATGAGGCGTGTCTGAACCTCGGCTCAGATATCGAGCCGTGGAGTGTTCACTTCGAGGTTCGCGTGGACGGCAGTCTCGACGCCGAGCGCGTGCGCGACGCCGTTCGCCAGGCGATGGCCATTCATCCGATCGCGCGGGCACGCATCGCCGACTGGGCCGCTACGGACACCCGCTATTGGTGGCACATTCCCGACGTTCCCGGCGAGCCGACGTTTTCCATCGCCGAATGCGCGTCACTCGAGGACGTCGACAAAGTTCGCAGCGCTCTGCAGAGCCATGTCCCGGACATCCGTCGGCGAGGAACATTCGAGGTCGTTCTGGCCAAGTCCTCGGGCGGCGACTATCTGATGCTCAACCTGCACCATGCCGCGGGCGACGGAATGTCGTCGTATCGGCTGATGAACTCGATCATTCGGAACTACGCCGGCCAACCCGACCCCGTTCCGGATTTCGATCCGGTGACCGCGCGCAACGTGCGCAAACTGGTCGGCGCGAGGCGCCTCGTGGAACGGGCGGTCCGGCTTCGATCGTTGCTCGGGCATCTGTCGATCAGCTCGCTCGATCCGGCTCGCGTCGCGATCGAGCGGGGCCACAACGAGGCGGGTTATGGGTTCCACCTTCTGAAGATCGACCGCGACGAAAGCGCGCGGATCATGTCCGCACGGCCCGATGGAGCGACGGTCAACGACTTGCTTCTCGCTGCTCTGGCGGTCACGATCCGCCGCTGGAACGACGCGCACGGCAAGCGGCGGCGACGAATCTCGATCACCATGCCGTTCAATGTCCGGCCCCCGGAATGGCAGTACGAAGTGATCGGAAACTTCGCGTCCTATGTGACCGCACACATCAAACGCGGCGAGCAATCCGCCCTGGTCGCGGCGACGAAGGCCGCTCTTCGCCGGACGACGACCATCAAGACCAACCGAACCCAGGGCGTCCTCGTGGACCTGCTGGCGATGGGCACCCTACTTCCGGCCGGAATCAAGGCCGGTTTGATCGCCAAGCGCCCGATCGTCGGCGACCGCGCGGTCGACACCGCGATGCTGAGCAATCTCGGTCGCCTCGCGAACCCGGACGTGCTGGGCGGCAATGCGGTCGACGTCACCGAACTCTGGTTCTCTCCCCCATGCACGATGCCGATGGGAATCGGAGTCGGAGCAGTCACCGTCGACGGAGAGATGTTCCTGACCGTTCGGTACCGGCACCCGCAGTTCGACGCCGCGGCGGCGCAGGAGTTCTCGGACCTGTTTCGCGAGGTCCTGCGGAGTTAAGCCGTGGCGGCCGCGAGTGCGTAGCGAGCCGACGGACGCTTGGCCGCAGTCCCGAGAATGATGTGCGCGATCAAGTCCGGAGCATCCGACATCGGCACGTGTCCACAGCCCTTGAGCGTGATGTGGCTACCGTTCGGAATCTGCTTCTTCGCGCGCTTGGCCTGCTTGAACGGCAGCACGTGGTCGTTCGTGCCCCAGGCGACGGTCACGGCGACCTCGGGCGGGATCGGTGCGTCGAAGTTCGATGCGTTCGAGAGGATCGCCCGCAGCGCCGGCTGTGCCGACACAAAGCCGTTGATCATCGTCGTGATCTGGTCCTTCGACAGTTCGCCCGGCTGGTCCAGGAAGACCTTCAGGGCGGCAGCGCCAAGCGGCGAACGCATGAAGATCGGCGCGAGCGGGCCCGCGGCACGGGCCGCGAAAGACACGCTGGCAAAGAGCGACTTCACGTAGGCGACCTCAGGTGCGCCCTGCCAGAATCCAGCGGGCGAAAGCGCGGTCGCGGTTCGGACCTCGCCACGTGCCGCCATCTCGAGTGCGATTCGGCCGCCGAGAGAGTTGCCGACGACGTGCGGCCGGTCAATGCCCAGGTAGTCGAACAGTTCATGGAAAGCGTCGACGAACGCCTCAGAAACGGTACGACCGTTCAGGTCCAGCGACTCAGACTTTCCGTGCCCCGGAAGATCCACGACGATGACGTCGAAGTACCGCTCAAGGTGCGGGATCAAGTGGTCCCACGCATGCCGGTTATGGCCGACACCATGAACGAGCACCAACGGTTCGCCTGAACCGAAACGGTCGTATTGCATCACTGGCAGATCTCCTTTGATCTAGTCCACGACTGCATTCACTCCCGGAGGACGTAAGAAGGCACTATACGGCCTCTGTGAGAAACGACACACCGGGGTTGCCATCCCCGTTATCGGACTTTGTTCGAAGTGTGTTAGCGCGATTCGTGGACAGACTCGACCGGCACGTCGGGTCCGGTCACTCCCGACCAGGTCATGAAGCGAAATGCGCCTTCGCGAAGCGAGCGAGGGAGCAGGTGCGCACCACGCAGCACCGGCCCGAACGGGCCAGGCACGAAGATCGGACCGGAACTCTGGTCGGCGACGGCTTCGACGATCGCATCGGCGACCTGGGCCGGCTCGACTTTGACGATCTTTCGCACCAGCGACCCGGAGCGAATCTCCGACTCAGTACGCACCGGACCAGGCAGAACGGCGGTCACGCGGACACCCAACGGGCTGAGTTCCTGCTGCAGCGCTTCACTCAGCCCGACGATCGCGTGCTTGGTCGCCGCATACGTGGCGAGGCCGGGCGCCGCAGTGACACCGAACGTCGACGCGATGTTGACGATGTGACCGCCATTCACCGCTGCGAAGCGCCGTCCGGCGAGCTTGGAGCCGACGATGACGCCGTAGACGTTGACGTCCAGTTGTTTGCGGGTGACGTCGTCGCTCTCGGACAGGAATTCACCCGGCGCGATGATCCCGGCGTTGTTGACCAGGACGTCCAGCGGGCCCAGCTCTGACTCCACAGCGTCGAGGAACGATTCGAACGAGGACGCGTCGCTGACATCGAGGCCGAACGCCGAAGCGCGATCCCCGATCTCGGCGGCCGTGCGGTGCGCGGTCTCAATGTCGATGTCGCCCAGTGCGACTCGAGCACCCGCGGCCGCGAACGCGGCAGCCGTCGCCGCCCCGATTCCTTTTGCGGCACCGGTGACCGCGACAACTCGACCTTCGAGGAGCTTGGCACGTCTGGACATGAGCCGCACCTTACCTGCGGGTTCAAAGCAAACCTCCGGGCACCACACCCGACACGCGGCGAATGGGACGCTAGTGCCTCTTCCAGGCTGGGGGCTCACCCAAAGGGAGTGTCTTGTCTCCCCTCTTGTCACCCCCGGGGACTAGGGTCGTTCCCTGGTGGACGATCTTCAGGAGGCTTCATGAACCAGCCAGTTTTCGCCATCGTCGGCGGTGGCTTGGCCGCAGCGAAACTCGCTGAGGCCCTTCGCGATCAGCAATTCGACGGCACCGTCGTCATGATCGCCGGCGAGTCCCATCTGCCATACGACCGGCCGCCGCTCACCAAGGGCTACCTCGCCGGAAAGAAGCAATTGAGCGATTTCACGCTCAATCCCGAGCAGTGGTACGCGGACAACTCGATCGACGTCCGGCTGAACACCAAAGTCACCTCGCTCGACCGTGCGAACAAGACGCTGACCCTCGACGACGGCTCGACGCTGACCTACGACAAACTCGCGCTCGCGACCGGATCGCGCTCCAAGCGCCCGCCGATCCCGGGTTCGGACGCCGAGGGCGTCTTCTACCTGCGAACGTACGACGACGCATCCGCGCTGTCGGAGCGGCTGACCGACGGCGCGCGGCTCGCGATCGTCGGCGCGGGATGGATCGGCCTCGAGGTGGCCGCGCAGGCGCGGTCGCGTGGCACCGAGGTGGCCATCGTCGAAGGGGCCCAGACGCCGCTGTACGCCGCGCTCGGACCCGA
Organism: Smaragdicoccus niigatensis DSM 44881 = NBRC 103563; assembly: GCF_000380645.1. Taxonomy (GTDB): domain Bacteria; phylum Actinomycetota; class Actinomycetes; order Mycobacteriales; family Mycobacteriaceae; genus Smaragdicoccus; species Smaragdicoccus niigatensis. Next base: position 224,204 of record NZ_AQXZ01000017.1, on the reverse strand, counting down.
ACTGGGCCAGGTCTTCGCTGACCTGCACATCGCCAAGGGCGTCGACCTGCGGACGAATGCGAGCGTCGAGGCGATCACCGTCGACGGCGGTAAGGCGACCGGGCTGCGCCTGGCCGACGGGTCGACCGTCGAAGCGGACACCGTTCTCGTCGCTGTGGGTGCGGCGCCGAACATCGAACTCGCTCGCGACGCCGGTCTCGACGTCGACGGCGGCGTTCTCGTCGATGAAAACCTCGTCACTTCGGATGCGGACATCGTCGCCGTCGGCGACATCGCCGACGCCTGGCACCCGGTGCTGAACCGTCGTGTTCGCGTCGAGCACTGGGCGAATGCGCTCAACCAGCCGGCGACCGCAGCCAAGGCGATGCTTGGCAAGCCGGAACCGTACGCACGTCAGCCGTACTTCTACACCGACCAATACGAGCTCGGCATGGAGTACCTCGGGCTCGCCGAACCCGGCAATTACAGCCGCGTCGTCATCCGCGGTGATCTCGAGGCCCTCGAGTTCGTCGCGTTCTGGCTCGACTCGGACAGCCGGGTCGTCGCCGGGATGAACGTCAACATCTGGGACCTCACCGACGACATCAAGGCGCTCATCAATTCGGGCCGAACCGTCGACTCCGCGGCTCTCGCGGACTCGACGATCGCACTTTCCGACGTCTGACCTGCCGCTCCAACCCCCTGACAAAAAAGGAACGAACTTCCCTTGGCTTCCCCGAATCTCACCCGAGAACAGGCCAACGCTCGGGCATCCGTACTCGACATCCACAACTATCGAATCGACCTCGACCTCACGACCGGGCCTAAGACCTTCCGCTCGGTCAGCACGGTCACCTTCACTGCGAAGCCGGGCTCGGAGACCTTCATCGATCTCGTTGCCCCGACGCTCGTGTCGGCGCACCTCAACGGCCAGGCTCTCGATGTCAGCGGATTCGACGAGTCGCTCGGCATCGCGCTGACCGACCTCGCCGCCGACAACGAACTCGTGGTCGTGGCGGACTGCGCCTACTCGAACACCGGCGAAGGGTTGCATCGCTTCACCGACCCGTCCGATCAGTCCGTCTACCTCTACTCCCAGTTCGAGACCGCAGACGCGAAGCGAATGTTCGCGTGCTTCGACCAGCCTGATCTCAAGGCGACCTTCACCGTGACCGTGACGGCCCCCGATGGGTGGAAGGTCATCTCGAACGGCCCTGGCAGCGTCGTCGACGGCAAGCACCAGTTCGAGACCACGCCGCGCATGAGCTCCTACCTCGTTGCGCTTATCGCGGGGCCATATGCGGAGTGGAACGACACCTACACCGACGAACACGGCACGATTCCGCTCGGCATCTTCTGCCGCTCGTCGCTCGCCAAGCACATGGACTCGGAGCGACTGTTCACCGAGACCAAGCAGGGCTTCGACTTCTATCACCGCAACTTCGGCGTTCCGTACGCCTTCGGCAAGTACGACCAGCTCTTCGTTCCCGAGTTCAACGCGGGCGCGATGGAGAACGCCGGCGCGGTGACGTTCCTCGAGGACTACGTGTTCCGCTCCAAGGTCACACGCGCGTCGTATGAGCGGCGTGCCGAGACCGTGCTGCACGAGATGGCGCACATGTGGTTCGGCGACCTCGTGACGATGAAGTGGTGGGACGACCTGTGGCTCAACGAGTCGTTCGCGACCTTCGCGTCGGTGCTGTGCCAGGCCGAGGCGACGGAATACAAGAGCGCGTGGACGACCTTCGCCAACGCGGAGAAGTCGTGGGCGTACCGCCAGGACCAGCTGCCGTCGACGCACCCGATCGCGGCCGACATCCCGGACCTGCACGCCGTCGAGGTCAACTTTGACGGCATCACGTATGCAAAGGGCGCTTCGGTGCTCAAGCAGCTCGTCGCGTACGTGGGGCTCGAACCGTTCCTCGCCGGTCTGCGGTCGTACTTCGCGGACCATGCGTACGAGAACGCGACGTTCGACGACCTGTTGTCTGCGCTCGAGAAGTCATCCGGCCGCGACCTCTCCGATTGGGGCACGCAGTGGCTCAAGACGACGGGCCTCAACACGCTGCGCCCGGAGTTCACCGTCGAAGGTGGCCTGTACAGCTCGTTCTTCATTCATCAGGACGGCGCCGAGCCGGGCGCAGGCGAGCGTCGTGTGCACCGCCTCGCGGTCGGCATCTACGACGAAGACGGCAGCGGAAAGCTCGTCCGCATCAACCGCGTCGAGCTCGATGTCGAGGCCGAGGCCATGACTGAGGTGCATGACCTCGTCGGCAGCCCGGTCGGCAAGTTGGTCCTCGTCAACGACGACGACCTCACGTACTGCTCCGTCCGCCTGGACGAGCCATCCCTCGAGGTCCTCATCGAGCGCATCGGCGACATCGCCGACTCGCTCCCCCGCACGCTGTGCTGGTCCGCGGCCTGGGAGATGACTCGCCAAGCCGAGATGCGGGCCCGCGACTTCGTGGCACTCGTGCAACGCGGTATCGGTGCCGAAACCGAGGTCGGCGTCGTGCAGCGGCTCTTGCTGCAGGCACAGACCGCGATCGGCGCATACTCGGAGCCGGGCTGGGCAAAGGCGTCGGGGTGGCCGGCATTTGCCGACCGCCTCGTTGAGCTCGCACAGGCCGCCGAGCCAGGCTCGGACCACCAGCTTGCGTTCGTCAACTCGCTGACAAGCTCGAAGCTCGAGGACCGCCACACGGATCTGATCGCGGCGCTGCTCGAGTCCGACCCGGCGGCGAACGGCTTGCCTGGCCTGACCATCGACGCCGATCTGCGCTGGCGTCTCGTGTTCGCGCTCGCCGCGGCCGGGAAGGTCGATGCCGATGGCCTCGAGTCTCCGTTCATCGATGCCGAAGCCGAACGCGACAACACCGCCGCGGGTCAGCGTCAGCGGGAGCAGTGCCGTGCGGCTCGCCCTCTCGCCGAAGCCAAAGCCGAGGCCTGGGCTCGATCGACCGGTGACGACACGCTCGCCAACATCACCAACCGCGCGATCGTGACGGGCTTTTCGCCGGCCGGCCAGGGTGAACTGCTCAAGCCGTACGTCAAGAAGTACTTCGAAACCGTCGGTCCGCTGTGGGAGCGCCGGTCGAGCGAGGTCGCACAGACCTGCGTCGTCGGGCTGTACCCGAGTTGGGATGTGTCCGCGGAGGCGCTGGGTATCGCCGATGAGTTCCTCGCCGGCGATCATCCGCCGGCCTTGCGGCGACTCGTCGTCGAGGGGCGTGCGGGAATCGCACGGTCGCTGAACGCGCGGGCCTTCGACGCGCGCTGACCGCAAACGACATTTGGCCCGGCTCGTTGATCGAGCCGGGCCAAATTTGTTCGAGAACTAGGGTCCCGTGATGGCCGAGGCGATGACGTTGATCGCCGACACCACGCCATCGAGCAGGTCGCCCTCAGCGAGGCTCGACTTCGCCGCCGTGACACCGAGCTGACACACCGTGTCGGTTACGCTGGTCGCCGCCGCGCCGCCGCGAATCTCGATGGTGCGCTGATTCGGCGAGACCGCGATGAGAACCGAGTTGTCCGCATTCGGGGTCGTCTTCAGGATCGCGTCCGCACCTGCGGCCGTCGATGCGCCGAGGTCGCCGACATAGACATTGAAGCGAACCTGGGTCGTCCGGTTGGCCGCGATGAGAGCGTCGTCGAGGCGCATCCGCTGGCCGCGAGTAAACGGCGACGGATCAAATGCATAGAGATGCTCAGCGGCGCTGGAAACGCGACCGCTGTTGGTCACGACCGAGCCCGACGGGAGGTCGGCGTGCGCGACCGGAGCGTGCTTACCACTTGCCACTTGCGGTTCCCCCCTTTGCATCCTTGTCAGCGTGAAGGTGGGCTACTGGCTCAGAGGTCGCAGTCCACAGGTACGGATCGTGGGTCCACTCGTCACCCTTGTGGTACTCGGTCGGCTTCCACACATCCTTCTTGTCGAGAAGGTAGACAAGTGCGAAAACCGCAATGATCACCACCAGCGGAACAGTGTGGAGCAGCGCAGAATTACTCACAATCTCACCGTAGTCCAGCAGACCCCTCCAACAAACATGGACGGCTCGATCTGCCTACGCGCAAGACAACATTCACTTCAAATGACGCCTCACGCCGCGCCCTCTCCGAGGTACCTCAGCCAGTCCGGCTCGAGCTCAGTCGTGGCGGACAGAAGCCGCCAATGTGGTCCCGTCGGCGGTACCAGAGGAGTGTGCAGAGTCCAGCCGATCTCGCTCAGCAGACGGTCGGCTTTCCGGTGGTTGCACGGCGCGCAACTGGCCACGCAGTTTTCCCACGCGTGCGTTCCCCCGCGGCTCCGCGGGATCACGTGATCAATGGTTTCCGCGCGATCGCCGCAATATCCGCAGCGACCTCGATCGCGCAGCATCAGCGCGGCGCGCGTGAGCGGAACCCGGCCCCGGTAGGGCACGCGGACGAAATGGCGAAGTCGGATAACCGACGGAATGAAGACTGTGGTGCCGACAGAGTGGAACGCGGTTAATTCCGTATCCGGGTCCTCGTGGACCGGATCGGCCTTGTCACAGACCAGAAGTGTGACTGCCCGCCGCACCGGCAATGCTGCCAGCGGTTCAAAGGTGGCGTTGAGGAGGAGTACACGGCTGCGCACCCGGAGGGCGCTACCGACATGGGTCACATCAAGATCAGCCCCCGATCCCCGATTTCGGACATCGGTGGGCATGAGTTGTCGATGGCCCCGGGCTGGGCTGATCCGTTTCATCGCATCGAGTACCTTTGCACCACGCACTCTGACGTTTATCCGAGTCAAGACCGTTGAAACTTGATCTCGACAGCAAAAGTATGCGGAGAGCGGGTCGCCCGCAATAGAAAACTCGCCGGGCTGAACTCTGCGAATACAAATTCACCCCCTTGGTGAGTTCAAAATGTCTGCGGACGCGTTAGCAGGAGGACTTCGACCTGATCATCCGGCCGAAACAGCACAGGGCGCCGAGCACTCGATTGCTCCGTAGCGCCTCGATCGCCGTTGTCGGTGCAGCCGTCCTCGGTTCGCTCGGCTACAGCGCGGTGATCGTCGGGAAGTCGCTCGTGCCGTACCGCACGTTCTATGTCGCCGCGACCGGCTCCGACCACAACGACGGTCGAACACCCAAGCGCGCTCTCGCGACGCTCAACGCGGTCAACGCGCTCAAACTTCGCCCCGGCGATCACGTGCTTCTCGATCCGAAAGTGATGTTCACCGGCAGTTTGGTGCTCGACCACGATGACGCGGGCAATGCCGACGATCCGGTCGTGATCGAGACCGCCGGACCCGGCCGCGCCACGATCTCCGCCTCCGGCGGACCGGCGATCGCCGTGGTCGACACGGCCGGCGTGGAAATCCGCAATCTGACGTTGGTCGGCAACACCGCGACCGAAGACGGTCTGCGATTCGTCAACAACGCAAAGAACAGCACCCGGCTGCGCGGCATCGACGTCAATGGCGTCGAGGCCAGCGGCTTCCGGAACGGCATCACGCTGACCGCCACGGGTAACAGCGGATTCGAGCAGGTCACCATCGAGAATTCGACGGTCCATGACAATGTCGCGGCGGGCCTCTCGACCTCGGGCCCAACGCTCACGGCCGGCTCGGCGGTCTACGCCCACAAAGGCGTGCTGGTGCGGAACGTCGAGGCGCATCACAACCACGGTGACCCGCTCGCGACGAAGAACACCGGTAGCGGCATCGTCCTCGGCAGCGTCGAGGACGCGACGGTCACGCGAAGTACTGCTCATGAGAACGGCGGCAACTCGAACACCACGGAAGGCCCAGTCGGGATCTGGGCTTACGACTCCGAGCACGTGGTGTTTGAGCACAACCTGTCGTACCGCAACCTCACGCAGGGCGCCGACGGTGGCGGATTCGACTTCGACCAGGGCGTCACCAACTCGCTCATGCAGTTCAATCTGTCGTACGAGAACCACAGCTACGGCTACCTGCTCTACACGAACGCGCCGACGACGGACTCGCTGAAGAACGTCATCCGCAACAACGTCTCGATCAACGACGCCGCGTCCGGCACCCAGTACTACGGCTCGATCACCCTCCTCGGCGGGTTGTCCGGTCCGCATACGGCCGGCGGCATTCGCGATGCCGCGGTCTACAACAACACGGTGGTCACGTCACCGATGCCGGGCGGTACCCCGAGCGCCTTCCTCATCGGCGGCACGCTCGAGAAGGTCGTCGTCGCGAACAACGCCGTCATCGTCAATGGGCCGAACCGTCTCGTGCAGTCGATCGACACCGACCCGGGTGACGTGCGTTTCGCCGGAAACTCCTACTCCGCACCCGCGGGTGCGTTTGCCATCACCTGGGGTCCACAAACCTACCCTGACCTGGCAAGCTGGCAGGCCGCGACCACTCAGGAGACTCTCGGTGGTGCCCCCACCGGCGTCATCGGCGGCAGCGTCGTCGATCCGAAACTCGTCGAGATCACCGATGCACACAAGATCGAGACTCTGATCGGTTTCCGTCCGCTCACGGGTTCGCCGCTCATCGGCGGCGGGGTCAATCTTTCGAGCGCCTTCGAAATCGACCCCGACAACTACCGCGACTACCTGGGCTCCCCACGCGTCCGCACGCGCTGGGACATCGGCGCCGCAGGCGGCGGCAAGTAAGTTCCGCTAGAACCGGAACTCGAGCAGCAGATACTGCGCGTACGCCGAGATCCCGATGACGAGCAGATATCCCGCTGCGAGGCAGCCGAGCAACGGCGCCCAGATGAGGCGCAGTGCGCGGAAGAATCCGATCGCGGTCACCTGCCGCGCTTCCAATGCGTGCCGGATGGTGAATGCGCAGGTCGCCATCACGTACGCGCTGGCACCGAGGATGGTCAGGCCGACGTAGCCGACCGGACCGACCTCGATGGTCCCGTAGATTGCCGCGAGGCACAGGCCGAAGGCGATGATCAGAAATGGCACGAAGATCTTCGCCGGCAACGGTGACCGGGTGCCGTCGTGCTTGGGCGTCACCTTGAAGTCGAGCGGTTTGCGGCGGAACTGTTCCGCGAATGCGGCAACGACACCGAATCCGACGAAGGGCCAGCGCGCGAAAACGTAGACCCACTGTTCCCAGCTCATGAGCGGGGCGTTGCGTGGGCGCAGTAGTCCGGCCCGCTTGCTGAGCCACGCGAGGGCGCCGAGCTGAAGACTGATCGCGAACCAGAACACCAGGAAGTAGCCGTAGTTGACGCGGACCCACGAGACGTCCGTGACCGCCGCGACCGGGGCCAGCACGATCCCCATCATCGACGTGAGCCACAGCATCGGATAAAACGCCAGAGCGAATCCGAAGCGCAGCCGCATCCGCCACGGAACCCGCTTCAGCGTGCGCGGAACCAGCGTCATGCTGCACATGGCGAGGCTGCGCGACCACTGGAATTCCTGGGTCAACATCGCACCCAGGGTGTCCGGTCCCTCGCCGTTCGCATGCGCCTCGATGGCGAAGGCTCCCGACCAGCCCGCGACGTTCATGAGGTAGGAGGTCGTGAAGTCCTCGGCGAGCTCGGGTCCGAGACCACCGATCTCCTTCAGCGCCTCGGTACGCACCGCATAGTGCGATCCGATCGCCACCGGACCAAGCCCGTGGTTGTGGCCGAGCTGATGCGGGCCGTGGAACACCGATTCGCGATAGAGCCGCCCACGCACGGCCCACGACACGTCCTCGTTCGCGCCGCACACACTCGGCGCGGCAACGTAGCCGATCGCGGGATCGGCGAACGGCCGGACCATTTCGGCGAGGTAGGTGGGTTCGGGAACGTGGTCGGCGTCGAGTTGGGAGACGACGTCATAGGCCGCGTAGCCGTAGTGGTCATAGAAGTAGGCGAGGTTGCCCTCTTTGCAGCGCCGACGACGCGGCCACTGTGTTCGCTGATACTCCGGGACTCCCCGGCGCGTGGATATCGACACCCCACGCGAGGCACACCAGGCCTCGACTTCCGCGGTCGGCGACTCATCCGCGAGCCAGACGTCGTACGGGTGCGGGAACTGCTGCTTCAGCATCGCCGACAGCGTCTCGCGCACCATGGACCACGGTTCGGAAGGCGCTTTCGTCACCACCATTGCCACCCGCATTGGCGGAATGTTCAATGCTGGATTCACTTTTCGCAGCCGGTTCGCGGCGACGACGAAGTACCCCGGAATGATCAGAACGTAGAAAAGCAGCGCGGTATTGAAGACGAATGCACCGATCGACAGTCGGTGTTCTGGCAGTGACCACCACGCGAGAAACAGCGCGAGAGTCACCAGCCACGTCAGAGAAATGAATCCGACCAGAATTCGCATGGGCCGACTCAGCGCCCACACGAAGGTGCTGCGGCTCGCCACCCGGCGCGGTGGAATTCGTGAAGAGAACACGGGACCGGACGGCCGGATACCGACAACCCGTCCGCCAGACAATTCGCGTAGATAAACCTCGGGCGGAACGAAATGCCCGGTCGTATTCAGCAACATCGCCTCGCATGCTAACTGCAGCAAGCGCGGAATTCAGCACTGAGCCCCGCGTGCCAACCGGGGAGAAATCACCCGAACTTGGCGAGGAGGCACAATAGGAACCGTGACGACATCTGGGCAGAGTTTCTATGAGGCCGTCGGTGGGGCTGAGACCTTCGAGAAGCTGGTGCATCGTTTCTACGCCGAGGTCAAGGAAGACGAAGTTCTCCGCGCGCTGTATCCAGAGGACGATTTCGAAGCCGCCGAGCGCCGGCTTCGCATGTTCCTCGAGCAGTATTGGGGCGGACCGCAGGCCTATTCCGCCGAGCGTGGACACCCGCGACTACGGATGCGCCATATTCCGTTCAAGGTCGGTCCCATCGAGCGCGATGCCTGGCTGCGCTGCATGCATGTCGCGATCGCGTCGATCGACGACTCGGCAATCGACGCCGCGCACCGCAAGGCACTCATCGACTACTTCGAAATGGCCGCGCACTCATTGATGAACTCTCCGTTCTGACGGCTGCGAGACCGTCCGGGGCGTGACACCATGGCGACCATGTCGTGGTGGTCGAACGCCGTCTTTTATCAGGTCTATCCGCGTTCGTTCGCGGACTCGGACGGCGACGGGGTCGGCGACCTCGGCGGTGTTCGCGCACGTCTCCCCTACCTCAAATCGCTGGGCATCGACGCAGTCTGGCTGTGCCCGGTCATGCGATCTCCGATGGCCGACGGCGGTTACGACGTCTCCGACCCACGGGACATCGATCCCTTGTTCGGCGGCATCGAAGCGCTTGACGAACTCATCGAGGCCGCCCATGGACTCAGCATGCGAGTCGTCATGGACCTCGTCCCCAACCACACCAGCGACCAGCACGAATGGTTTCAGGAAGCGCTGACCTCCCCGCCGGGAAGTCCGGAGAGATCGCGATACATCTTCCGGCCGGGGCGTGCCGCGAGCGAGCCGCCGAACAACTGGCCCAGCATCTTCGGCGGACCTGCCTGGCAGCAGGTGCCGGATGGGGAATGGTTCATGCACATCTTCGCGCCGGAGCAGCCCGACCTGAACTGGGAGAACCCCGAGGTTTTCGCCGACCTCGAGAAGACCCTGCGCTTCTGGCTCGACCGTGGAATCGACGGTTTTCGCATCGACGTCGCGCACGGCATGGCCAAACCGCCAGGTCTGCCCGACATGGCGGACATCGCGCACGGAATGCTGGACCTCGATGATGACGATCCGCGGTTCAATAACCCGGGCGTGCATGCGATTCACCGCAAGATCCGCACCGTCATGAATGACTATCCGGATGCGGTGACGATCGGCGAGGTGTGGTGCAAGGACTCGACCCGCTTCGGTGAGTACGTACGGCCCGACGAACTCCACCTCGCGTTCAATTTCAAGCTTGCCGAGGTCCACTTCGACGCCGAGGAGATCGGCGAAGCAATCGAGAACTCACTCAAGGCAGTCACCCTGGTCCGAGCCAATCCGACCTGGACGCTGTCAAATCACGACATCGAACGGGAAGTGACGCGGTACGGCGGCGGCGCGATCGGCGTTGCCAGGGCGCGCGCCATGATGCTCCTGACGATCGCCCTACCTGGCCCGACGTTCATCTACAACGGCTCCGAACTCGGACTGCCCAACGTCGACGACCTGCCCGAGGAAGTGTTGCAGGACCCGGTCTGGGAACGCTCCGGGCACACTATTCGCGGCCGCGACGGTTGCCGGGTTCCGCTCCCCTGGTCGGGAACCGAGCCGCCATTCGGATTCACGACAGGGAATTCCTGGCTGCCGATGCCGCCGGAATGGGTGACGTTGACGGCCGAGGCACAGCAGTCGGACCCGAATTCGACCTTCGCTCTCACCCAGGCCGCACTTCGATTGCGGCACAGCCGGAGTGAATTCTCGGGTGACCTAGATGGTCTTTCCGCCACCGATGATTCCGTCTTCTTCCGTCGTTCCGGCGGACTGTCGGTTCTCGTCAACACCGGCACCAAACCCATTCCATTGCCGGCGGGTGAAGTGCTACTCGCGAGCGGTCCGATCACCGATTCGGTACTCCCGAATACGGCGGTTTGGCTCGTATAACGTTTGACGCATCAACGCCGTCGCAAATCCCAATTGTTCGGGTAAACGGCGCTACGCTCGCCCGCGATGCACCACGTCCAGAAGTCGCCTAAGAACCGTTCGCTGATCGTCGGAGCTTCGCTCTCGGTCGGCGCGGTCGTGCTTGTCACCGCCGCTGGATTCGGCGTTCATGCGTTGCTCCAGAAAGACAACGCACTTCCGAATGCGTTCTATGTCAGTGCCTCGGGTGACGACAAGGCCGACGGCCGCACACCGCAGACCGCGTGGAAGACGCTCGCTCGGGTCAGCGAAGCCCGCCTCGCCGCCGGTGAGCAGGTGCTTCTCGAAGGTGGTTCCCGCTTCCGCGGCCAGATCGTCATCGACCATGGCGCCGACGATCCACAGCACCCGCTCGTCATCGGTTCCTACGGCGACGGACGTGCGCAGATCGTCAACGACCAGGACTCCGCGGTCGTCGTGGCAAACCGCAGCGGTGTGACGGTGCAGGATCTCGAGATCGTCGGCCCCGGAGCCGCCGTCTCGAATAGTGATGGCATAGCGGTGTACAACGACAAGAGCTCCCCGCAGCGCCAACGCGGCATCGTCATCCAGCGAGTTTCGGTCGCCGGCTTCAAGCACGGAATCGCCGCTGGAGCCGTAGCTGGCGCACCGGGATTCGACGGCCTCGACATCCACGACGCGCTCGTCAAAGAGAACCGTCTCTCCGGGCTGTTCACCTACGGCTCAGATTTCGATCCCGCCCACCCGACGTATTCGCACACCAACGTGCGGATCTCCCGCGTCGAAGCGGCGGGCAACACCGGCGATCCGACGCTGACGACAAACAGCGGCAGCGGCATCGTGCTCGGCAGCGTCGAGGATGGCATCGTCGAGTACTCGACCGCGCACCACAACGGCGCTCTCTCGGACACGATCGAGGGCCCGGCCGGAATCTGGACCTACGACTCGACCCGCATTCGGATCGAGCACAACCTCGCGTACAACAACACGACGGGCGAAGCCGACGGACACGGGTTCGATCTCGACCAGAACGTCTCGGACTCGACGCTCGAGTACAACCTGTCGTACGACAACGCGGGCGCCGGATACATGCTGTTCAGCAACGCCAACAATCAGACGCACCGGAACAACCAGGTCCGGTTCAACGTCTCGGTCAACGATGCGACAGCCAGCGGCTTCTACGGCGCGATCACGATCTTCGGCGGCACCCAGGGTCCGGACTCGGGAACCGGTGTCTTCGACGCGCAGGTCTACCACAACACCGTCGTCACCAAGGCGCACGATGGCGTCATCCCGCCGACGGTCCTCGTGCTCGGCAACCTCCACGACATCAAAGTGCTCAACAACGTCTTCGTTGCGAACACCGGAGCGCAGCTGACCCGCGCCAAAGAGTTCACGCCGGATGGAATCACGTTCGGCGGCAACGTCTACTACGCCGAACGGACCGGTCGCCCGTTCGAATGGAACGGCGAGCTCTACTCGACCCTCGCTGCCTGGCGCGCTTCGAGCGAGCAGGAACTAATGGCGGGGCGCCCGGTCGGCGTCGAAACCAACCCTGACCTGCGCGGTCTGATCGGCTCACCGACCTCGATCCGGAACGCGAGCCAGCTCAAGGACATCAATCTTCGCCTCGACAATGGCTCACCGCTCGTCGGCACCGGCGTCGATCTCGGCGCGCTGAAGATCGACCGCGGACGCGAAGACTACTTCGCCGACGAGCTCACGAAGTCCTACGACGCCGGGGCCGCGGCAGTGCGCGCGGGGCGGTAAAGGCTCGAAACCCATGCACTCCCGGAGCTAGCTCCGCACCATCACCGACAACTCGCTCCCCCGCCGGGTCGCGATCGACCCGAACCGGGCATCGAGCCGCAACCACGTCTTCGACGCGCGAACACGCACCATTTCGTTCGGGTCGATGCGTTCCGGGTCGATCTCATCGGTCGACTGCGCATTACCCGGCACCGGAATGAATCCCATGGCATTGAGTGCGAAGACGGTGCGCATCGCAATGGTCACCTCGTCGCCGGCACCGGTGACCGTGAGCACCTTCGAATCAAGCAACGACGACGGCGTCCGCCCGTGTTCGCGCGCGATCTCGACGCCCCGCTGCGCGAGCGACACCAGTGCGCGAGCCGGCACGTCGTCGATGTGGACGAAGCCCTGATCTGGTGGCAGCGCTCCCCGCCATGACGAATCCATCGGAAATCCGAGGTCGACCCCGGCCGCATGCGACTCCAGCCCACGCATCAACACGTCGCCCGCGACCGTGACGTCGGACGGCTTCAGCACGCCGGTCACCACACGGACCGCCAGGACATCGAAACCTGTTGGCGCCCAGGCGGTTAAGGTATCCGAGCCACGCACCCGCATACGCACGACGGCAGCCTCGTCGAGTCGGTTGACGCGCGTGACGAACGCGCTCAGATTGGCGCGCTCGACCGGGTCCGGGATCTCGAGCAGACGATCGCTCATCAACGCATCCAACTCTTCAGGTACTCCCTCTCGGGCTCGGTGAGCCGCCGCAGGCGCTGTGCCTGCAGATCCATCGCGGCAACCTGCGACGACGCCACGACCGCCGGCCGATCCGACAGCGGGGCGCCCCACGGACGCACTTCGTAGCGAATCGTGAAATCGACAGCGCGGATCTTCTCCACCCACATCAGGATCTGCAGCGGCGAGTGGTCGTGATGGAGTTGCCCCCGATAACGGACGCGCAGGTCTGCCACCACACAGCCCTTAGCCAACGCCAGCGTCGGCTTACCGGCACTGAACAGCCACGGAATCCGCGCTTCTTCGAGAATCGTCACCATTCGCGCGTTGTTGATGTGGTTGAACGCATCCATATCCGACCAGCGGACTTCCACCTTTGCGAGGAATCCCCTGGTCTGGTCTTCAATCAACGTTGCTTCTCCTGGTAGCCGGCGCCGCTGACCATGCTACGGATCTGCCGCGCCGCCACCGAAAGCGTGGCGAGGTCGGGTTCGGTTGGCACACCGAAAATCTCCGCGAGCGCACTGCGTGCACGGAGCAGTCGAGACTGGTTCGTCGACTCCCAGTCCGCGATCTTCTCGGCCGGGGTGTCCTCCGGATCGCAGGCCATCATGACGTCGACGGTGAGGGATCGCAGCGAACTGTAGAGATCGTCCCGCAGCGCGAGGCGAGCCAACGCATGCCAGCGATCGCCACGTTCGAGGTGCGTCACGGCCGTCAACAGCCGATCGATTCCCAATCGCGCATCGAGGGCGTAGTACAGGGCGCCCACCTCGTCGCGGGATCGGTCGGTCACCTCGGACAGGTCGATGATGTCGAGCAGCGGGAAGAGGTCGAGCAAGCGGACGACATCCAACGCGAGATGTTCCGGAACCCCCGCGTCTATCCACCCCTGCGCGTGCGTGCGGATGTGGTCGCGACGAATTTCGCCCATCCATTCCATGGCCTTCGGCGTGAGATCGGCGACCCTGGTTTGGTACCGCTGGATCTCCGCACCAACCGCCAGCGGCTGTGGCCGGTTCGACAGGAGCCACCGCGACGCGCGGTCGAGGCAACGCTTGGACTCGAGCTCCAGCGCATCGAGCGACGACGTCGGAGCCGAGGCGGCGCGGATCCGAACCCACAGATCTCGCAGCCCAAAGATCTCGGCGGCCGCGGTGTAGGCGCGAACGGCATCGGTCGTGGTGGCGATTGCTTCCTCGCGGAGCCGGAATGCGTACGAGATTCCGGCATTGTCGACCATGTCGTTGACGAGGACCGTCGCCAGGATCTCCCGGCGTAGCGGATGCTGTCGGATCGCCTTGCGGAACCGCTGCTGCAGTGGGTCCGGGAAGTATCCCGGCAGACGCTGTGCGAAGACCGGCACCGTCGGGAGATCGCTGGCAAGGAGTTCGTCCTTGATCCCGAGCTTGACGTGCGCCATGAGGTTCGACAGCTCCGGCGAGGTCAGCCCGCGCCCAGCCTCGATCCGCTCGGCGATCTCGGCGTCCGAAGGTAGAGCCTCGAGTTCGCGATCGAGTCCCCGACGTTGTTCGAGGTCGCTGATCATGCGCCGGTGCACGTTGAGAATCGGTGCCGCCTCGTAGCGGCTGATGCCCATCAGAGTGTTCTGGGAGATGTTGTCCTGCAACACCAGTGCCGCGACTTCGTCGGTCATCGACGCGAGCAGCGGATTGCGGTCCTCGACCGCGAGTTCCCCGCTCGACACGATCGCGTCGAGAAGGATCTTGATGTTGACCTCGTGGTCCGAGCAATCGACACCAGCGGAGTTGTCGAGCGCGTCAGTGTTGATCCGGCCGCCGTGCTGACTGAACTCGATACGTCCGCGCGCGGTGACTCCGAGGTTTCCGCCCTCGCCGATCACCCGGGCCCGGACATCACGGCCGTTGACGCGCACCGCGTCGTTCGACTTGTCTCCGACGTCGGCGTTCGATTCGGTGCTCGCCTTGACGTACGTACCGATGCCGCCGTTCCACAACAGGTCGACCGGCGCGAGCAGGATCGCGCGCACGAGTTCCGGCGGCGACAGCGACACCACGTCGTTCGGCAACCCGAGAGCCGCACGGGCTTCCGGCGACAGCGGAACCGACTTGAGCGTGCGTTCCCACACGCCGCCGCCCTGCGAGATGAGCTTGGTGTTGTAGTCCGCCCACGACGACCGGGGTAGCGCGAACATACGCTCTCGTTCGGCGAACGATCGCGCGGGTTGCGGGTCCGGGTCGAGGAAGATGTGGCGGTGATCGAAGGCCGCGACCAGTCGGATATGGCCGCTGAGCAGCATGCCGTTACCGAAGACGTCGCCGCTCATATCGCCGACTCCGGCAACAGTGAAGTCTTGCTTCTGGGTGTCGAGGTCGAGCTCACGGAAATGGCGCTTGACCGCTTCCCAGGCACCACGCGCCGTGATGCCCATGACCTTGTGGTCGTAGCCGGCCGACCCACCGGAGGCGAACGCATCGCCGAGCCAGAAACCGTAGTCCTGGGCGACCGAGTTCGCGATGTCGGAGAAGGTCGCGGTGCCCTTGTCTGCGGCGACGACCAGGTAGGTGTCGTCACCGTCGCGACGGACGACATCGGGCGGCGGAATCGTCGCCCCGGTCGACAGATCGACGTTGTCGGTGAGATCAAGCAAGCCGCTGACAAACCGCCGGTAGCACTCGATGCCCTCGGCCTGGAAGTTCTGGCGATCCAGTGCCGCGTCTCCGGTTGGTGCGGGCGGTCGCTTGACGACGAATCCGCCCTTCGCACCGACCGGCACGATGACCGCGTTCTTGACGGCCTGCGCCTTGACGAGGCCGAGGACCTCGGTGCGGAAGTCCTCCTGGCGGTCGGACCAACGCAATCCACCGCGCGCCACCGGGCCGAAGCGAAGATGCACTCCCTCGACTCGCGGTGAGTACACGAAGATCTCGAACATCGGCCGCGGCTTCGGGAGCTCCGCGATCGCCCGCGGTTCGAGCTTGAACGACAACACTGGCCGCGAGCGGAAATAGTTGGTGCGCAACGTCGCTCGAATGAGGGTCAACACCGCGCGGAGAATTCGGTCGGCATCGAGGCTGACGACGTTGTCGATCGAGGTCGCCAATTCGGACTCGATCTTCGCCGATGGACGATCCGATCCCGGTTCGAAGAGCGCGATGAACAGGTCGACGAACCGCCGGGACACCGCCGCGTGGCTCAGCAACATGCGGGCGATGATTCCCTGGCTGTACGGGAAGCCGGCTTGCCGCAGATACCGCGCATACGCACGCAGAACCGCAACCTCACGCCAGTTCGTGCCGGCCTTGAGGACGAGTTCGTTGAACGTGTCGATCTCCGCATCGCCGTGCCACATCGCCCGGAAGGCGTCGGCGAATCTGTTCCGCAGGCCATCCACTGGCACCGGGACAGCCGACAGCTCCGCGTCGAGATCGTCCGACAACCCGCCCAGCAGGAGGTCACCGCGCACGCGCAGCCCGAAGTCGTAGACCCAACCGGCGAGCCCGATTCGATACGGCTGCTCGTCGAGCACCTCGACGCCGAGACTCTGCAGAATCGGCAAGACGCGGCTCAGCGAGATGCCCTCCCCCGCGACGTACAACGTGAAACGCCACAGCCCGGCGGTGGTGGCGTCGGCCCGCACGACGTCGACATCAACGCCCGTGGACGTCAGCGCCTCGAGCCGGCGGATGTCGTTGACCGCGCGTTCCCCGTCGAAGTCGTGCTTGTAGCTCTCCGGGAAGGCGTCCGCATAGCGCTGGGCCAGGTCGACATCGCCCGCGCTGGCGAGCTGGTCCTGCCAGGTCCGGCTGACGTCGGACAGCATCTGCTCGAGGCGTTCTCGATTGGCATCGGAGACGTCGGCACCCGGGTGACTGCGACGGATCGTGACGTACACCGTGGCCAGGTCGGTCTCGGAGACCCGGACCGTGAAATCGAGGCCGATGCCGTCGAGTTCCCGCAGGAGGATCGCCTGCATGTCGAGCCGGACGCGGGTCGAGAATCGGTCGCGCGGCAGGTAGACCAGGCACGAAACGAATCCGGTGTAGTGGTCCTCGCGCAGGAACAGCCGAACCTGCCGACGCAATCGGGCATTCGCGAGTGCGGACGTGATGGCCACGAGTTGCTCGGTGCTCGAGGCGAACAGCTCGGGACGAGGCAGCGACTGGATCAGTTCCAGCATCGACTGGCCGCTGAACGATTCGAGAGCGAATCCCGCCTGTGTGATCGCGTTCCGCGCGCGACGTTCGATGACGGGGATGTCGAGAACGTTCTCGAACATCGCGATCACGGTCAGAACGCCGACGAACAGGTGCTCACCGACGATCCGGCCGTCCTCGATGAGCGCCACGGCGACGAAGTAGGGATAGACGGATCGATGCACGGTCGCGGGCACCACGCCACGGGTCAACACGAGCAGCGGTCTCGCCTCGCCCGGTTCCGAATGCAGATCGATCGGTGCTGCCACGAGCTCTGATCGCATCAGCCCCAGCGACGAGTTCTTGTCCAGGACCGTGTTTCCCGCGGCCCCGAACCGGTACTTGCAGTACCCCAGCAGCGTGTAGTTCCCACCGGCGAGCCAGCGCATCAACGCCGCACAGTCGTCGAGTTCCTGACGGGTGAATGGGCCCGAAGCGGCATCCAGGGCGGCGGCGATGTCGAGCTGGGTCGCTTGCATGGCAGCGGCGTCGTCGTCGACCCGGCGGACATCCCCGAGAACGGTCACGAGTTGAGATTCGACCTCGTTGAACTGCGCCACGGTGGTCGAGGAGAACAAGTCGAGATGTATCCAGGACTCCAACGGCCCGGTACCGAATTCGGTGATGACGCCGTTGGAATCGCGTGACACCTTGAACACCGGGTGGATGATCGCGGCGAGACCGACCTTGAGCCGGGTCAGCAGCGCCGTGACCGACTCGACGAGGAGCGGCATGTCGTCGAAAACAATGTCGACCACATGCCGCTCACGGTCCACCCGCAGGCACAGTTCGCCCGGCATCCGGGACCGTCCCGCGTCGAAGTGACGCCGGAGGCATTCCTTCGGATCGGTCACTTCAGCACTTGCCTGGAGGAAGTACTGAGGTGCGATTGCTTCGAGATCCGGTCCGGTCACGGAGCCTCCCCAGAACGAGCACGCGGCTGCTTCTGAAATCGACACTAGCCGCGTAGTTGAAGCCGTAATGACGGATCAACCGACTCCTCACGCAACAGTCCGGTGTCGGGAACTTTCCGCCACCGCCCGTTCTCCAAAGAACCATGAGCAAGACACTGAACCGACGCTCCGTTGCGGGCGCAATGACGATATTTCTGGCGTCGCTGACGCTGGCCGGATGTGTGGACCCGACCGGGTCCGCGTTGCCCAGTACGGGTGGCACCGAGACCTCGAGTGGCACCGACCAGCAGACGTCGCCGGACCGGCACGTCGCGGCGGACGGCTCGTGCACGTACGACCTGCCCACCCCGAACCCGGCGTACTACCAGCCGGGTGACCCGTCCGAAGCGCTGACCTGCACCGATTACGACAACCTGGTCCTCGGCTGCTACGCCGGCACTCTGGAAGACTGCGATCGCGTTGCCGACATCTCCACGACCGATTCGACGTACTCCTACAGCTCGAAACTGGTGACCTACGGTCGAAGCTGCGGACGCCGACTGCGCTGGAGCGACGACTGGCCGCAGCCGTACAGCGCCGTCAGTTCGTGCACGCAGGTCTCGTGGACCTGACCGGGGAGGGACACCGGGCGCCGGTCACACCGCAGTCACACTTGGGCGCTGACCCCATCACATGCTGCGCGTCACTTCGGGCGTCACGACGCAAACGCCCTAGCGTCCGGGTCGCGGCGACGGTGCCGCCCGCTGGGATGGAGGACCCCATGAACCACACTCAATTGCGTGCGGGCGCGCGTGTAGCCCTCGTCGTCGGTACCGCTGCCGTCGCCGCAGTCGGCGGTGCAGCCATCGCGTCAGCCAAGATCAGCGGCGGTGGAACTCTCACCGCGAACGGCAACACGGTCACGCTTGGCGTCGATGTCACCGGAAAAGGCAACATCAGCTGCACGGCCGACGTGCTGGCCGCGGGCATCGTCGTCAAGAAGGAAACGCTTGCGGGCGGACCTGACGTCCTCAAGACCACTCGAACGTTCGCCGGAATTCCGGCTGGGACCTACACGGTCAAGCCGACCTGCACCGATGACGATGGACCCGCCAAACTCGCCGACATGTCGGTGACCGTCTCCAGTACGGCTAACGTGGCGGCCGCGACCGACGCGGTCCAGGAAACGACGAAAGTCGGTCAGACCGCGACCAGCGTCGCTGCGACAACAGCACACGCCACGAACACGGTCGGGACCGCGCTGAGCGGAGCTGCAGCGACGCACGCCGATACGTCGTCACCCACCGGAATTCTGCAGATGATCGTGAGCCTTCTGTCCGGTCTGCTCGGCGGCAGCTGACCCTTCTTATGCCGGTGGGGCCCACGAATATCGTGGGCCCCACCGTCATGCGATCAGTTACGCGTGAGCTTTCGGTACGTCACGCGGTGCGGGCGAGCCGCTTCCGCACCCATGCGCGCGATCTTGTTCTCCTCGTAGGACGAGAAATTGCCCTCGAACCAGAACCATTTCGCCGGGTTCGCGTCGTCGCCCTCCCAGGCGAGAATGTGCGTGCAGGTGCGGTCGAGGAACCAGCGGTCGTGGGAGATGACCACCGAGCAGCCCGCGAAGTTCTCCAACGCGTTTTCCAGAGACGACAGGGTCTCGACGTCGAGGTCGTTGGTCGGCTCGTCGAGCAGGATCAGGTTTCCACCCTGCTTGAGCGTCATCGCGAGGTTGAGACGGTTGCGCTCACCACCCGAGAGAACACCAGCCGGCTTCTGCTGGTCCGGTCCCTTGAAGCCGAACGCGCTGACGTACGCACGCGACGGAACTTCCTGGTTACCGACGTGAATGAAGTCGAGTCCATCGGAAACGACCTGCCACACGGTCTTCTTGGGATCGATGCCCGAGCGGTTCTGGTCGACGTAGCTCAGCTTGACCGTGTCACCGACCTTGACCTCGCCGCTGTCCGAGTTCTCGAGACCCACGATCGTCTTGAACAGCGTCGTCTTACCGACACCGTTCGGTCCGATGACGCCGACGATGCCGTTGCGCGGCAGAGTGAACGACAGGTCCTTGATGAGCGTGCGCTCACCGAAGCCCTTGTCCAGGTGGCTGACCTCGACCACGATGTTGCCCAGACGCGGACCAGCCGGGATCTGGATCTCCTCGAAGTCGAGCTTCCTCGTCTTCTCCGCCTCGGCAGCCATCTCCTCGTAGCGACCCAGACGTGCCTTGTTCTTGGCCTGACGAGCCTTGGCGCCCGAACGAACCCAGGCGAGTTCTTCCTTGAGACGCTTCTGGAGCTTCTGGTCCTTCTTGCCCTGGACTTCGAGGCGCTCGGCCTTCTTCTCCAGGTACGTCGAGTAGTTGCCCTCGTACGGGAACGCGCGACCGCGGTCGAGCTCGAGGATCCACTCCGCGACGTTGTCTAGGAAGTACCGATCGTGGGTGACGGCGAGGACGGCACCGGCGTACGACGCGAGGTGCTGCTCGAGCCACAGCACCGACTCGGCGTCGAGGTGGTTGGTGGGCTCGTCGAGAAGCAGCAGGTCAGGCTTGCTCAGCAGGAGCTTGCACAGAGCGACGCGGCGACGCTCACCACCGGAGAGGTTGGTGACGGGCTCGTCTGCCGGCGGGCAACGGAGCGCGTCCATTGCCTGCTCGAGCTGGGCGCCGATGTCCCACGCGTCCGCGTGGTCGATCTCCTCCTGCAGCTTGCCCATTTCGTCCATGAGCTCATCGGAGTAGTCCGTCGCCATGAGTTCGGCGATCTCGTCGAACCGCTTGAGTTTGACCATGATCTCGCCAACGCCCTCTTCGACGTTGCCGCGAACGGTCTTCTCCTCGTTGAGCGCCGGCTCCTGCATCAGGATGCCAACCGTCGCGCCCGTAGCGAGGAACGCGTCGCCGTTGTTCGGCTTGTCGAGTCCCGCCATGATCTTCAGCACGCTGGACTTACCGGCGCCGTTCGGTCCGACGACACCGATCTTCGCGCCTGGCAGGAAGTTAAGGGTTACGTTGTCGAGGATGACCTTGTCGCCGTGCGCCTTGCGCACGCGCTGCATCTGGTAAATGAACTCCGCCACGGCCACCAAGGGTAGCCGCTGTCACACTCCGCGACGAACGCCGGTCATTCGTGACGACGCTGGTCGACGGCCGAGACCACACGCTGCCACAGGCTCTTGTGGGGTGCCGCGCCATTCTCCGTCTCGCCGGACTCCCGGTGACGGCCCGTCCGGTGGCCGTTGCCTTCGTGCGGAGTATCCACCTCGTGGTGCCAGCCAAGGGGTTCGACCTTCTCGTCCCGCGTCTCGTCGACGTCGGTCTTGTCGTCATTGCTCTCGTCGATATCCGTGACGTCGACGTCCGTCTTGTCGCCGAAAGCCCTTTCCCAGGACTCCGCGTTCGACTCTTCGGTATCTGACTTCTCGGTGTCTGACTTCTCGGTGTCTGACTTCTCGGTGTCTAACGTCTCGGTCTCCAATTTCTCTGGCTTGTCCGCGACCAATTCGCCCGAACTGCCAAGCGCACGCTCGAGTGCATCGCGAACCGCCTGCTTTCCCAGCGCCAGCTGCTCTCCGTGATGGCGCATGAGCTCGGCCCGCTCCGCCTCGGCCTCCTTGGATTGGCGGTCGAGTTCCCGTTGATGCTGCTCGGCCAGAGTCACCCGCTGTGTCTCCGCCTCCTGGCGATGCCGCGCCAAATCTGTCTCGTGCTCTTCGATGAGAGCCGCACGATCCTCTTCTGCCTGCGCGTTGAGAACCGTCAGCTCCTTGTGGTGCTTCTCCGTCAAAGCCGCACGTTCTGCCTCGACTTGCCGACTTGAGTTCCTTCGGCCGGCCGAGCCGGCGAGTCTGCTGGCGATGAGAGCGATTCCGGCAAGCGCGACGGCTCCGACGAGAGCGCCGAGAAGGAACCCGCCGGCCGGCGTTGTCCCGAAGATGTACCCGAAGACGTGCAGCGACTCGTCGGTGGCTGTGTTCGCGTTCATCACCAGCACTCCGACGCCCGCGGCGAGAGCAGCTATCAGTAGAAGAGCACCTAGTACGACCATGAGAATCCCCGCCTCTTTGATTGCTCGTTATGACCGGCGTACCCGGCATCGGCGATTTCTACCGACGTGCGGCCAAACCACCTGGCAGAGCGGACGGTCGCACCCTACGGTCGTAGCTGTGACCGCCCAACTGCCTCTCCTTCCGGACGACACCTTCCAGCGAATTCTCTGCGTGGTCGCGCACCCGGACGACCTCGAATACGGCACGTCCGCCGCGATCGCGAAATGGACCGATCAAGGCATCGAGGTGGCATATCTGCTGCTCACAAAGGGTGAAGCGGGAATGCCGAATCCGCCGCACGAGACGGCGGCGATCCGTCGCGGCGAACAAGAGGCCGCGTGTGCGACGGTCGGTGTCACGGACCTGACGATGCTCGATCACCCCGACGGGATGCTCGTCTACAGCCTCGACCTTCGCCGCGACATCGCGCTGCAGATCCGGCGCTTCCGCCCCGACGTCGTCCTCACGACCGCCTTCGACGTCGAGGTCTCATGGGGTCTGAATCAGGCCGATCACCGCGCCGCCGGACTGGCCACGATCGATGCCGTTCGCGACGCCGGCAATCCGTGGGTCTTCTCTGAGCAGGTCAGCGACGGCATCCTCTTGCCACATTCCCCGAAGTGGCTCCTCGTTGCGAGCGCCAACAAGCCGACGCACGGGATCGCGGTCACCGTCGAGCATCTGAACCGAGGAATCGCGTCGCTCAAGGCCCACGAGCAGTACCTGGCGGCTCTCCCCTGGCATCCGAACCCAGAGGAATTCATGCCCCCGTTCTTCCAGGAAGAGGGTGCATCGATCGGTGCCGAATACGGCATCGTGTTCCAGGCGTTCGATCTCGGTAGCTAGGCGATTCGGGCACACTCGAAGCCATGACGCGACGCCCGGTTACCGTCCTCGCCGCCATCGCCGCGGCCGCGACTCTCGCTGGCTGCGGCGGTGGCCCCGGGCCCGGTCCCAACGGTGAAGGCCGGACCGTCACCGTCGTCGGAACCGGAGAAGTCCGGAGTGCACCGGACGCCCTGACCGCCGAACTCGGAGTCAGCACCTCCGCAGCGGATGTCACGACGGCGATGAACCAAGCGAACGAGCGCGCGAAAGCGATCATCGACTCGGTGAGCGGGCTGGGCGTGGCCAAGGCCGACATCCGAACGAGCCAGTTCACGATCTCGCCGAACTACCGACCGGACGGCGCACCGAACGGCTACCAGGTGACGAACATGGTGTCCGTCGTCGTGCGTGACCTCAACAAGGCGTCAAAGGTCATCGATGCCGCTGTCCGCGCCGGCGGCAACGATGCGCGGGTGAACTCGGTGAGCTTCACGCTCGACGACGATTCGAAGGCCGTCACCGAAGCCCGCTCCCTCGCGTTCGCCGACGCGAAGAAGCGTGCTCAGCAGTACGCCGATCTTTCCGACCTGTATCTCGGCGACGTCGTGACGATCACCGAGGCGACCAGCGGTTCGCAGCCACCGGTCGTGATGAACATGGACAAGGCCGCCGAGAGTGTGCCCCTGGAACCGGGGACTCAGTCCGTCCAGTTCCAGGTCACGGTGAAGTTCTCCCTGCGCTGAGTTGAGGCCTATCCCAGCCGCGCCTTGACGAACGGCGTCGAATCCACGAGCGACGCAGCCATCGTCCCGCTGTGGTCGGTCGGGTACGTCTTGTAGGTGACCGGCTGACCGGAGGCGGTCATCTCGGTCACGAGCTTCGCGGTGAGCGGCGCCGGAACGACGGTGTCGAGAAGTCCCTGGCCGATGAAGATCGGGCGGTCGTAGCCGGTGGTCGGCACCTCGAGGTATTGCTTCATCGCCTCGCGCAGCGGCAGTGCATCCTTCTTCAGCAACTGGCCGATGCCGATTCCCTTGACGCGCTTGACCATGTCGTCGAAGCAGAGGGTCTCGCCATCGGCGACGACCTTCTTTCCCACGTCGGACAGGTACGAGTCGATGTTGAGATCTGGTCGGGCGGTCCGGAAACCAGCGATGAAGTACGACGCGATCGTCGTGAGCTCCGGAATGCCCACGTTCGGGATCACTGGGTTGGCGAGCTGGAACACCATGTCGAGATTCGCGGCTGCACCCGTTGCGACGGTGCCGCGGAAGTCCAGGTCAGACCTCCACTTCGTCGCGGTGCTCGCGGTCTCGAGCGCGGCCTGACCGCCCTGCGACTGTCCGATGACCATCCACTTGTGGCTCAGCTCGGGTACTGCATCCATCGCGGCGCCGACACCGTCGACCATCGCGTGGGCTTCGGAAAGTCCGTGCAGATAGGGATGGATGCCCGGCGTTCCCAGCCCGACGTAGTCCGGCGCGACGATCGCGTAGCCCTGCTTGAGCCAGTGGTTGAGGTAGTCGATGTCGCGCTGCGTTCGGCCGGCGCGGCTCGGGGCGCAATCGTCGCCGATTCCAACCGTGCCGTGCGCCCACGCGAGGACCGGCCAACCGCCCGCCGGCGCGGTGCCCTTGGGCAGGTAAACCGAGCCGGATCCGTCGGCCGCCTCGCCGCGCGAGCCGATCGTCGCATACGAGATCTCGTACGCCTGCGAGGCTTCGGCGA
The DNA here is from genome assembly GCF_000380645.1 of Smaragdicoccus niigatensis DSM 44881 = NBRC 103563. GTDB lineage: Bacteria > Actinomycetota > Actinomycetes > Mycobacteriales > Mycobacteriaceae > Smaragdicoccus > Smaragdicoccus niigatensis. Next base: position 199,521 of record NZ_AQXZ01000017.1, on the reverse strand, counting down.
GCGCCGCCTTCGGGCTGAGTTCGCTGAGTGCGGTCGCCGCCGACGCGGCCGGCATCTGGCTGAGGATGCCGACACCGAGGGCTGCCACGGTCACGAAGGTCCGGAAGCGAAGACTGCGCATGCCGCGGACGCTATCCGCGCGCGTCACCCGGACTCCCCCACCACACAGATCGCGCTGGCAACCGTTTCTCAATCGAGATTCAAGGCTGACAAATCGCCCCTACCAGGTCATTCGTTCGACAGACAGGGTCTCAGCGCGGTGTTGGGAACCCCGTTTCAGCGTCGCGGCTCGCGGTCCTTTTGCGCCAACTCGCGCAGCATCGCGTTGTAAGCCTCGAGTTCGGCGTCGTTGTCGCGGTCTGCCGCCCGGTCGATACGGCGGGCTTCCCGCTGATCGGTGCGGGCCCACTGGATCAGCAAAGCGAGCATCACGACCACGAGCGGAACTTCCGCAGCCGCCCACGCGATGCTGCTGCCCAGGCTTTGATCAGCCATCAGGTCGTCGACCCACGGGAGCCCGAGGCCCTTGTAGTACCAGCCACCCATCGGGGTGTCCTGGTTCATCATGATCACCGCGAAGAACGCGTGGAACGGCAGCACACCGAACACCATGGCGAGCTTCGCGAGCGACGAGGTCGGCCGCGGGTGTGGGTCGACACCGATCGCCACCCAATAGAAGAGGTAGCCGCTGAGCAGAAAGTGAGCCGTCATCACCAGGTGCGCGAAGTGCGAGTCGACCACCGCGCCGAAGATCCCGCCGAGGTAGAAGCCGTAGAAGCCAACCACGAAAATCGCCGCGGCGATCGCCGGATGGGTCAGGAACCGGGAGACGGGGCTGTGCACCGCAGCCAGGAGCCACTCGCGCGGACCCGGCGGGTTGTTTCGGCCCGCCGGCGGAAGCGCGCGCAGCGCCAACGTCACCGGTGCACCGAGGACCAGGAAGATCGGTACCAGCATCGACAGGATCATGTGCGATTCCATGTGGACGCTGAACATCGCCGGCGCGTACTTTCCGATGCCCGAGGACGAACCGATCAGCAGAAACGCGCAGCCCACCAGCCATGCCGCGGTGCGGCCGACCGGCCACGCGTCGCCGCGCTTGACGAGCCGTCGCACGCCCAGCGCGTAGACCACCGCAAGGACGATCGCGAGTGAGCCGTAGATGAGGTCGAATCGCCAGTCGAAGAGCAAGCGAGCGAAAGTCGGCGGTCCGTCGAGGTTGTAGCCCAGTTGGACTTCCATGACCGTGGGTCGCGTCGTCGCCGCCGGTGGCGGCGTACGACCGAGCCCGACTGCGACTCCGACCACCAACGCGAACAGCGCCACCTCGACCATCGCGTACCGGATGAATTGCCCGGGACCGGCACCGATCTGCGGAATCGCGCGCTGGCGTTGCTGCAATCCGACGAAGCCCAGCACCGCCAGAATGACGATCTTGACGAAAACAAGCCGCCCGTAGTCCGTCGTCAGCAGCTGTCCGGGGGTGATCCGCACCAGTGCGTTCAGAACGCCCGATACCGCCATCGCGGCGATCGCGAAGCCTGCCAGCGCGGAGAACCGGCGCAGGGCGAGCGGCAGATGTTCGCTGCGGTGGAACGCGAGCATCAAGACCGCGATCAGTCCACCGACCCACACCGCAGCGGCGAACAAGTGGATGATCAGGCTGTTGGTGGCGATGTCATGCGCGCCGCCGGCTGACGAGTGACCGGCGATTGCCTGCGGAAGGAAGCCGGCCAGGGCGCCCGCGAACAAGACCGGCGTCCACCCCCAGCGCACGACCATCCGCGAGATTCCGGCAATGATCAGCGCAATCACGCCCGTCTTGAGCCAGGCGTCCGAAGCCGAAACCTCGACGGCCAGCGTGACGAAGTTCGGCGCGGACACGATCTCGCCGACCCGATGCCCCGACACCTCCGACAAGGTGAGCGGCACGAGCGCGTAGCTCGCGACGGCCCACACGGTCGCCGCGACCGAGGCGGTTCGAAGGCCCCGATATCCGTCGACGTCGAGAATCCCATCCTTCTGCGGTGGCACCAGGAACGCCGAAAGCAGGAGCGCGCCGACCGAGACCATCCCCGCACCATCGGCGATCGCGGTGAGCGCGGGCAATCCGTACGTCGTGATCGCGCCGGGGTCAGGAATGCCGAGCCACTGCTGGACCGCCTCCGCCGACAACGCCGCGAGCATGACCGCGACCAGCGCTGCCACCGCCGCTGCTCCCCCGTAGATAACAGGAATCAGCGATCGATCGTGTTGGGCGGAAGCGGTCGATGCCATATGCACAGGGTAAGCGCCCTTTCTGAGCTCCCCGTGATCACCTGCCGTTCGGCTAGCCCTTACTCCGCGCGAGCCGCGTCAGCTCGACGGTTGCGCTGCGCAGGTCCGCAATGTCGTTGATCGGCTCGAGGTAGCCCACGCGCGTCGGTGCCCAACCGCGCGGCGTCGTCACTTGCAGTCCCAGTCCATACCGGTCGGCCCGCGTGCACACAGCGCGTGTCGCGTCCGGATATCCGCCGAGGTGCTGCGCCATGAGCAACAGTGCATCGGCGTGGTCGGCGTTGAGGTGCTCGACGCCGTAGGCAGCCTTCGGCAGGATCGGGTCCGGCGTCGCGGCGTGGTAGTCCGTGCTCGTCGCGGACGCCATGCGGCCGTAGCCGCCAACCCAGCGCACGCGGTCGACGTGCAGCACCCACACCGAGAAGTCCGTGTAATCGATGTAGTACTTGGCCGCCTCGACCGCCGCGACATGAGCGTCCCGGGCCGACGTGAACTCGTCGCCCTCGGGTCGGTGCACGACTCCGGCGAGCGTCACTCAACTGGTCGCGAGAGGGTCTTTGGCAATGTCCGACACGATGGAGATGCTGGCGCGCGGATCCGCTGCCAGATTTCGCCCGTGTTCGGCCATCGTCGAGACGCACAGCACCGGGTTGCCGCCGAGCAGGCCGAATGTCACGAACGATGCCCACGGGTCGCCGTCAACGGTCAGGGAAGCCAGCGTCCCGATGTTCGTCGACGCGACGATCGTGCGCGCTTCTTCGGCGGCGCTCGGCTGGGCGGGATTGACGATCTCGGTCAGCGGCGACGCCAGAGTCGAAGCGCCGGTCGTGGTGCCGTGGTCATAGTTCGCCATAAGAGCAACGTTAGTTCTCGTTGCCGGGTGCGCACGCGCTGGTTGTCGCGTAAGTCTGTTGTTGTGCGTCGCGTCGCGGTTCCCCTCCTGTCGTTGACCGTGGCAGTTGTTCTCGCTGACTCCGCGATCGTCACGCTCGCGCTGCCAGAGATCCTTCGGCACCTGGGTGGAACCGTCGCCCAGGTCTCCTGGGTGCTCATCGCGTTCAACCTCGTCCTTGCCGTCGTTGTCGTACCGGCCGCCTGGGCGTGCGACCGCTGGAACCCCGCGCCGATGTGCGCGGCCGGGATCGCGGTTTTCGCGGCGGCGTCAGCCTCGTGCGCCCTGGCCGGAACGATGGAAGTGTTGATCGCCGCGCGCTGCGTACAGGCACTCGGCGGCGCGTTCGTCCTGGTCGGATGCCTGGAATTGCTTGTCGCGGCGACCGGCGAGAAACGGGGTCTCGCCCTGTGGACGACGGCGGGCGTGATCGGAACCGCGGTTGGCCCAGTCGCCGGCGGACTCCTCACCGAGGCCATCTCGTGGCAGTCGATCTTCGTCGTGCAGGTTCCGGTCGCAGTTCTCGCAGTCCCGGCCGCGCTCACGATTCGCCGCCCATCGGTTCACACCGCGGAGACGCACCGCCCGGTTATCGCGCCGAACCTCGCCCTGCTGTTGCTCTCGGCAGCGCTGACCGCCGCGTTGTTCCTGGTCGTTTTGCTTCTGGTCGAGGGGTGGGGTCGCTCGCCAGCCGTCGCCGCGCTCACGGTGTCGGTTGTGCCGATTGCGGCGTTCGTTGCGACTCCCCTGGCACGTCGGGTCAGATCTGGCCCGCGCTCGGAAACCGCGGCCGGGTGTCTGCTCATCGCCGGCGGTCTGGTCGCGCTGGCGATTCCGCCTTCGGCAAACCTGGCGTGGACGATCGCGCCGCAAGCTCTGATCGGGCTGGGACTTGGACTGACCGTCGACTCCCTTACTTTCCAGGCCCTGCGCGATCGAGTGCCGCGAGCGATGCACGGCGGTTGGACGATCGGCGCCCGGCACGCGGGAGTAGTCCTCGGACTGGCGATTCTGACGCCGGTGTTCACCGCCGATCTCGTCGACGCCCAGGCACCCGCACAGGAGGCCATCACGGGACTCGTCCTGGATGCCCCGTTGCCGGTCAAGGACAAGATTGCCCTTGCCAAGGGGCTGAGCAATCAACTTGCGAGCGAGCGCGGACGCGTGCCGGACTTACACCCGGCCTTCGCCACGCTGCAGGTGGCACCCGAGCAGCGCCAAGCGGCAGAGGCGCTCGAACGCAGCCTCGACGAACAACTCGAGCGGGCCGCCACCTTCGCTTTCCGCGATTCGTTCCTCATCGGGGCGGGGCTGGCATTGGCCGCGCTCGTACCGCTGATTCCGTTCACCGCAGTACGCAGAAGGAGGCACGCATGAGGCCCGGGAATCTGCGCGCCGCAGTCCTCCCCGGCGTCGCCGCCACGCTGGTCTGCGTCGTGCTCGGTGTGCAGGTCGCCAACGGCGGCGGTGACTTCGTCCCCGCGCGGCCTGCCGACCCATGCATTGCCCGGGTTGTCGCACCGATCGCGACCGGCGACATCGAGGCCCTCGGCACGCGACTCGTCCTCCTTGGGTTGGACGGCGCCGCGTGCCGCCTGCACATATCCCGCGAGACCCTGGTGCTCCAGTTAGCGCAGCCGGGCACGCGCACGGATGCTGAGATCGATGCGATTCGAGCGGGTCTGCTTGGCGCAGTGGACCGAATGAAGGCCGACGGCACCCTGCCACCCGCATCCGATTTCACCGACGAGGCGCTGGCGAACGCGAATCTGCCCGGGTACGTCAAATGGCTGATCCGCCACCTGCCGGACTCGGTGGTGAACGGAGCACTCAAGACCGACGACGTTCTCCGGCGCGCGATCAACGACCTCGACCTGCGCGCCCTGATGGCTGATCTGAGCGACACCGACGATCTCAACCGGATGATCAACGCCGCGATCACGAAAGCGGTCCGGGAATCGCTGATTGCCCGGCTGCGGGGTCTGCTCCCCGGCTGACCGCGCGAGACCGACCGCTCACGCGGCACACAAGTGCCCCCGGCAGGAATCGAACCTGCGACCAGATCATTAGAAGTGAACTGCTCTATCCGACTGAGCTACGGAGGCGCGGTACAAACTGTATCGGACGCCGGCTGGCGTGTGGAAAGCGAAACACAACGGGACACTCGCACCCACAAAGTTCTCCTGACCGATAGACGGGTACTGCTAGGGTCTCTCGGTGGCCAGCCATCACACCAAAGACAAGGGTGACCTCGGGGTCGCAAAGGCCCACGCGGACCTCGTGAGCCAAGGATTTGTAGTGCTCTTTCCCGCAAGTGAGCACACTGAGTTCGACTTGGTCGCATACCGCGACGGGACTTTTCACCGGGTCCAAGTCAAGTATCGGTCGGCGTCATCAGGATCAATCCAGGTGCAGTTTCGGTCCACCTGGGCAGACCGGAATGGAACTCACACCGCCCGCTTGGATAAGACCGCGGTCGATTTCGTCTGCATTTATTGTCCCGAATCTGACGAGTGCTACTACGTAAGGCCCGACGACTTCCGAATCTCGGTAACGCTGCGGGTCAGACCAGCCAAGAACAACCAAGCGTCTGGCGTGTACATGGCAACCACATTTCGAACAATCCCGGCGTAGGACAACGCCACCCACCGTGGGCTCCGACCTCGACCTCACCTTGAGCCCGTGCGCGCCCCACGAAGGCGTCGATCAACCTGCGAACTGTGCCCGGTTCGTCGTCGTCTCGTCGAGAAACCCCCCGCGACAACAGGTTCGATTCGCCTCTACCACGCACACGCCCGGCCGTTGGGGGGTTTTAACGAGATTCCCAGCTAAAGGGCATCTTTTGCCAAGGTGCTATACCCACTCGTGATGTGATAGAAACCCGGCATCTTCGCATCCATCGCCGTATGCGCCGCGGCCAATCCGGCCGGTATCCCATCCGTCCGAAAAGGCAGCGCAACTTATGGCATCCAAGTCGTTGAATGTTGTACCGCCAAAGAGGCGACAACGTATTTCCCGCCTTCTCGCGGTGTTGTTTGCGCTGCTGGTGGCGTTTTGGGTCTCGTCGTCCGGCGCAGATGCCGACGTCACGTTCCCGACCTTCACATTCCCCAGTGTCAGCAATCCGGGAAATGCCGAGTCGGGCAAAACCGTGCCGGTCAATACTGACCAGGAAAATAGCTTCCCCACCTTCGAATTTCCGACCCCGACATTCGACTCCCCGGCGCCCAGCGCTCCCGACCCGAGCACTGAGGCCCCCGCACCCGAGGTCCCGAACCCGATCGAGGAACCGCCGGTGTCCGTCCAAGAAATCGGGGACGTCACCATCAGCGGCAATCCCCCGGAGGGGTTCGTCAGCGTGCCCTACAGCTCAGGCCCGTTCACGTGCACCGAAGAGACCGACGGCGGCACTGAGCCTTGCGCGGTGGCCAACGACCCCAGCGATCCCGCAGACTTTCACCCCGGTTTGGCATTTGCGGGGAATTCGTTGACGGGTTCCCCGACCCAGTCCGGGACCTACACCGTCGTCGTCTGCGCCGATATCTCCGGCCAGGAAGTCCTGTCCCACTGCACGCCCTTCAGCTTCGCAGTGTCGGAGAATGCGCAGCCGTCAATCTCCGGCGACGCTCCGGACGCCTGCCTCGGCACGTTCTATCGCTATGCCTACTCGGGCACCGACTTCGACTCGTTCTCGGTAGCCGGAATTCTCCCGCCCGGGATCCTGTCGAGCTCATCCGACACGGACGGCAGCGGCCGACCCGACACCGTTGTCCTGAGCGGCATTCCGCTCATCGTTGGCACTTACCCGTTCACGATCACGGTCAGCGGCGGCGAGACAACGGACAGTGTGAGCGACTCGATCACGATCACTGACTGCGGCCAGACCAACCCGCCACCCAACAACAACCCGCCACCGCCGCCAAACAACGACCCACAACCTCCGCCACCGGATAACCCTCCGGCGGACAACCCGCCGGCGGACAACCCACCCGCCGACAACCCGCCCGCCGATAACCCGCCCGCGGACAACCCACCCGCCGACAACCCACCCGGCACGAATACGCCTCCGGGTAACCCGCCAGCTGCCACCACCCCTTCATCCACTGGCCTCCAGACGGCCAGCACCTCGGTGAGCCAAGGCGGAACCGTGCAGGTCAACGGATTCGGATGCACGCCGGGCGCGAAGGTCACGTTGACCAGCGAGGGGCAGGAACTCGGGACCGCCGTCGCGAGTGACAAGGGCGAGTTCTCGGCAACCGCGGACGTTTCGGGCCTCGATGTCGGGCGCCACGTAATCACGGCCAGCTGCGGAACGGTGCTGACGGCACCGATCGACATCGTTCTGACGAGCCGGGCCGGTAGCGGCGCAACCGCGATCGTCATCGTCTTCTTCACGGCGCTGAGCGCGTTGCTCTACCGTCCGCGCTTCTTCCGCCCGTCCGACCGAAACGGAGCTTCATCGTGAGCATCAACAAGATGATCGCCGCATCGATCGGCGCACTCCTCCTGCTCGCAACGCCCATGTGGGCCAGTGCGGCACCGGAGAGCGGGCTCTCCTATACCGCGACGGTCGCGGGCCAGAATGTCGCGGACGCGTCCGAAGCGCACCCACTGGTCCTCGATCCGAAGCATCAGACGACGGTCGAGATCACGGTCACGAACACCGGTCGCGCGCCGGTGACCGTCGAGTCGATTGGCCTCAACGGCAAAATCCTCGGCCTGACGCTGTTCAACGTCCGGACCGCGGTCAGTCTGGCCGTCCCACCCGGCAAGACCGACAAGCTTGCGTTCAAGATGGACATCAGCGATCTCGACGGTCAGGCGACCGGACTGGTCGCCGGTAGTTTCTCGGTGCGAACCTCAGCCGGCCAGGAGTTGGTGAATCCGGTCGTCAGCAAGGTCGAGGGATCGCTGTTCTCCGTGTACGGCCTGTTCGGCCTCGGGCTCGTCATCATCACGATCCTCGCGGCCGTCGACACGGGACTCGCTATCGCCCGAGGTCGGCTGCCGGAGAACCGATTCCGGCGCGGTCTCATGACCATGGCACCGGGCATCGGCATCGGTTTCGTGCTGATCTTCTCGCTGTCGGCGCTGAGCATCTGGGTCCCGACCGGTCCGCGCTGGATCATTTCGGCACTCCTGTTCGCCGGAGCTTGCTTCGCTGCGGGATACTTCACTGGCGCACCGGATGACTCCGATGAGCTAGACGATCAACCGGTCGAAGTCGAAGCCAATTTCGAAGGCCGGCACGGGATAGGTACGGAAGCAGGCACCTAGTGGACGACGACCTGCGAGCGATCGCAGCGGCGTTGCCGGCATATGAAATCGGCGGCGTGATCGGGAAGGGCGGGTTCGGCGTTGTCCTCGGTGGGCGTCACCGCGCCCTCGATCGGCTTGTCGCGATCAAACAACTTCCGCAATCCTTCGCCTCGAACAACGAGGTCCGCGCCCGATTCACCGCCGAGGGCCGCCTCCTGGCCTCGATCGATCATCCGCATGTCGTTCGCGTCTTCGACTATGTGGAGAAAGACGGCCTCTGCCTTCTCGTGATGGAGATGCTCCCGGGCGGAACGGTGTGGAACCGGTTTACCAAGCAGGGACTCAACGCCCCCAACGCCGTCGGGGTGGCGCTCGCGACCGCAGCCGGCCTCACCGCCGCCCACCACAAAGGCATTCTCCACCGCGACATCAAGCCCGAAAACCTGATGTTCTCGGACAACGGCCGACTGAAAGTCACCGACTTCGGAATCGCGAAGGTCCTCGGTGGAGATCACACCCTCGCGACCAAAACCGGCGAAGTCATCGGCACACCGTCGTATATCGCACCCGAGCAGGCACGGGGCGAGGCGCTGAGCCCCGCCACGGACATCTACGCGCTCTCGACCTTGCTCTACGAACTCCTCAGCGGGCAACTTCCGTTCCCGCGCGGCGATGCCATGCAACAACTGTTCGCACATGCATATGGCACCCCGATCCCGCTGAACGAGGTCGCACCCCGCGTACCCCCGAGCGTCGCGCATGTCGTGATGAAGGGCCTGGCGACCGACCCGGTCATGCGATTCGACACCGCCGAAGCGTTCGGCGTGGCACTTGCCCACGCTTCGACCGCCGAGTGGGGATCGCACTGGCTGAACACCCAGGCCATCGCGATCGAAGGCGCGGACTCGATCACCGCAGCCGCCATGACGCGGTCCTCGGGAGAACCACCCGCGCCTCCGACCCAGCACGCGTCCGGCCTGCCGCCGGTCCCGGGAATCGTGATCGATCACGAGACAGCGGCGTCCGAACCCATCGTCCGGCCGAGCGTCCAAGAACACGCGTCCGGCGTCAAGGTCGCCGAGGTCGCCGCCAGCGATCTCGTCCCGGTGCACACCACCGTGTCCGCGCCGTCGGCGTGGCCGCCCTTCTTCGCCGCCATCGGATTCGCGGCGGCCAGCCTGGTCGTCGCGTCGATCGGCCTCGGCACGCCGGTCGGGCAATCCGTCCCGCGTCCCGCCACGATCACGATCGCCGACCACGACCCCGCAACGACCGCTCCGGTCCGCATCGACCTCAACGAGGCCGTCGCCATCTCCGGGACCGGCCCAGCACCGGGCACCGAGGCCACGTTGTCGCTGCGCGTCCTCGGCGTACCGCTGCGCACACAAAGCACCGTGGTGACCACGGACGGCAACGGGTACTCCGCCGTGTTCGAGCCGCTGCGTGGCGAATATGTCGTCGGCGGCGCTCTCACCGCTGACCTTCAGTTCACGGATTCGGATGTGCCGACCAAGCATTGGGCGTTCCCGGTGCGGACCGTCCAGACCTCTTACCGCACCGTCAGTGCGGTTGCCGTGCTGGCATTGCTGCTGTTCGCATTCGCGTACGTCGAATCATTCGGCCGCAAGCTCCGCAACCGGCGTCAGCTGATTCGCGCGAGCATCGGCACCGTCATCAGCATGAGCCTCCTGGGCGCCGGAGTCGTCGGCGCGGTGTGGGTTGCCGGCGGTGCGGAGCCCACCATCACGAGCATCACGGCAACGGCTATCCTGGCCGGCGCCGCGGGCGCGGCGCTCGCTTGGGGGCTCGCGCGCATCGGTCGAAAACGCCATATCGACCGGGTGATCTCGAAGGTTCAGATGACGATCAACCTGAAGCAGAGTTGACGCTCAATCACAGCTGCTGAGCTCACGCGGAATCGCGTCGGCCAGCTTTGTGCCCAGAATCTGCTGCCCGCGCGCGGTCGGGTGAATGTTGTCCGGACCGAAGAGCTTCGGATCACCAATGAAGTGCTGAGCGTCGATGAAGACGCTGAAGTTCGACTCAGCCGCCGCGCGGACAGCATTACTGATGCGCGCAACCTGCGGTCCGGCGCCCGGGAGCGGCGGGGTCACCGGACCCATGACGAAGAGGCGGGCCCCGGGCAGCCGCTGGTGGATCGACTGGAACAGGATTCCCGCGGCGATCGTGGTGACGTCCGGTTCCCGGTCGTTGAACGACCCCTGCACGATCACGACGTCCGGCATCGCCGCCACAACGGCGTCGACCCGCGTGACGTAGGGCCCGCGGCCGTCCGCGCCCGCAATCGTGTAGCCACTCCCCGCCACTCCGAAAGGCACTGCCTGCCAGCACATTCGAGAGGTGGTGGTCTGCCAGTACGACGGTGTCGCGTCGCCGGGCGCGGTGTAGGAATCGCCGATGAACGCCGCGACGAGCTGCGGCCGATCGTTCTCCCCCGACTCGTCGGATTTGGCACACGAAGTCGTCGCCGCGGTCACCATCGCCACCGCAGCGATCGCCACGCGCCCCAGGCCCCGCCGTCCGATCCGCACATCCGCACACTACTGACGCATCCTGAGAAGCCGACAGGCAGTTCACGTCGCGCCGCAGGGCATGAGTCGGCGACAATGCGTTCATGACCTTCACGGCACGTGTGGCGATCTTCGCGGCGATCCTGGCGACCGCTACCGCATGTTCGACGTCTGGAACGCCGACGCCGGGTGCATCACCTGGCGCGACAGCGACCACGACGTCCGCGGCGGAATCGCCCTACGTCGCGACCACCGCGAAGCTCAAGGGCGTCAAAGGCGGCGCCACCTACGACGTCGAGATTCCGCAGGTCGAGGGCGGCAAACCGGCGGTGTCAGAAAAGTTCAACAACTCGGTGCGCACATCCGTCGATCAGCAGATCAATCAGGACGGCACCTTCACTCTCGACGGCGTCAGCCAGAAGGTGATCCTCGGGAACGACGTCATCGCCGGGGTGCTCGAGATGTCGTTCATGGTGACCGACCCGATGGCGGCCCACCCGAACGGCCTCGTCGGCACGTTCGTCATCCGCAAGTCGAATGCCAAGCCGGTGATGCTCACCGAACTGTTCAGCGACGTCAACGAGGGGCTTCAGCGCTTGTCCGACGCCGCCAAGCAGAAGGTGAAGGCCAAGCTCGGCGCGGATTCGACATTCGACGGCGGCATGTCACCGGACGCCAAGAACTTCGCCAACTGGGTCCCGACCTCGACCGGTCTCGAGATCCACTTCGACGACGGACAGGTCGGTCCGCACGCGGCCGGAATGGTCGTCATCGAGGTGCCGTGGTCGACGTTTGACGGCGTGCTCGCGGAGAAGCTGAACTAACCGTCGCAGACCCGGCATAGACCCGGCAAAGGGTTAGGTCTTTGCCACCTAGGTGTCGAATCCGTTGTCCCAAGGTGCGCTCGGCCGGATCCGCACCTTACGGTCCCACCTATGAGTTTGCGATCTTGGCACGAGACGCCAAAAAGATCTTCGATGGCAAACGGCGGCACTCGGCGGTCGACCGTTACCGCCGCATCCGTTCTGGCGCTGGCCACACTGGCGGTTCCGGTCCTGTTCGCGGTGGGAGCCAACGCCGATGTCGCGGTTCCCGCTGGCACCGCTCCCCTGACTGTTCAACGGCTACCGGTCGATTCAATCAGCACGGACGGTGGCGACGCCACGAGCACTGACGGTGTTCCCTGCGACTCGATCGAGGGACAGTGCCCGCCGCCGGTAGATGAAGGCCCGTCGACGGACCCCGCGCCGCCGCCCGTGACCATCGTCATTCCTCCGCCGAGGCAAGACCGGACGACCGTGCCTCCCACGACGGAGCCACCGACCACCCCGCCACCAACCACCGAGCCGCCGACCACCACTGCGCCGCCGACGACCGAACCACCGACCACAGAGCCACCAACCACCGAACCGCCAACGACAGAACCGCCCACAACGGTGCCACCGCCCCCGAATACGCCGACACCGCCAGCGGACGGAGGCCTGCACCTCGCAGCCGATTCGGTCTCCCAAGGTGGCAACGTCCAGGCCACCGGACGCGGTTGCGCCGCAAGCGCGCCGGTCACGTTGACGAGCGACGGCCACGGCGTCGGAGCGACGACCTCGGGTGCGGACGGCTCCTTCACCGCGGACCTCGACATGTCTTCGGTCGAAGTCGGCCAGCACATGGTCATCGCCAACTGTGGGGCGGTGCTGTCCGCACCCATCGACGTGTACCTGACCAGCGCTTCCAACAGCACTGGATCGGCAGCAATCGTCATCGTCATCCTCACCGCGCTGTGCGCGATGCTCTACCGACCTCGCTTCATGCGACCCACCCTCTGACCCGGAGTTTGTTATGCCTCACCCGAAAGCCGTCGCCGCACTCGGCGCGTTGCTCATCGCCGCCATCACTCCACTCAGCGCAGCCGCTGCTCCGGCGACGACCGGCGGATTGACCTACACCGCCACCGTCGCTGGCAACGCCGTGTCGAGTGCTTCGGAATCGCAGCCTCTGGAGCTCGATCCAAAGCACCAGACCGACGTCAAGGTCACCCTGAAGAATTCCGGTTCCGAGCCGGTGACCGTCACCTCCATCGGACTCGACGGCAGAATCCTCGGCCTCACGCTGTTCAACATCCGCACCGCAACCGCGATAACAGTGGCACCAGGTGCGACGAAGACCATGAGTTTCCCGATGGATCTGCGCGACCTCGACGGCCAGGCGACGGGTCTCGTCGGCGGCGACTTCTCCGTTCGAACCGCCGCCGGCCAGGATCTGAAGAGCCCGGTCGTCAGCGAGGTCCAGGGGTCGTTGTTCTCGGTCTATGGCCTCTTCGGCCTCGGCCTGGTCATCATGACCATCATCGCCGCCCTCGACGTCGCACTGGCGATCTCGCGTCGGCGTCTGCCGGAGAACCGCTTCCGCCGGGGACTCCTGACCATGGCGCCCGGCGTGGGCGTCGGCCTCGTGCTGATCTTCTCGCTATCTGCGATGTCCGTATGGGTGCCGTCCGGCCCGCGCTGGATCGTCTCCGCGCTGGTCTTTGCGGGAGCGTGCTTCGCCGTCGGTTACTTCACCGGACGGCCAGACAATGCGGACGAGCGCGACCCTGACCTCGAGTTCGAGGTCGATGTCACCGTCATCCAACGGCCCGCTGAGGGCGCGTCGCCGGTGCCGGCCGGTCACGACGTGACGATCGAGACGTATGCGGTCCCGTCGACTCCGCCACCGGCTGCCGCACTCGTCGGTCAGCCGAACCACGCGGGATTCTGACCACCGAGACACGAAGAAGCCCGGTCCCCAAACGGGACCGGGCTCATGTTTGTCGAACTACTTGGGACCGCCGATGGCGGACCCGAGGAAGTCGCTCAGCTCCCGCACGATGTCCGCGATCGCGGTCGTGAGGATGCCGGCGATGTTGCCCACCGCGTCGAGCGCCGACGTAATCGCATTCTCGACATGATCTTTGGCTTCTACTGCTGCGTTGGCCACGTAAGACCACCTCTCACCTAGCTGGGGTTGTCCCGAACGATAGCAGCGGGGCCCGGAGTTGGCGTGGTCGCTCGTCACACCTGTGAGGGCCGACTCACCCCGAACTTTTTACTTGTTTCCGCTGTCCATTGCGGAACTGATGAAGTCGCTAATCTCGCGGACGATGTCGCCGATCGCGGTCGTGAGGATGCCGGCGATGTTGCCGACCGCGTCAAGACCCGACGTGACGGCGTTCTCGACGGCGTCTTTGGCTTGTTCTGGCTTGGTCACGTGGACCACCTCTCGAGAAATGCAGGTATGCCTCGACGATAGTGGACTGGGCGCGCAACGCACGCCCAGTCCACTGATCAGTCAGGCATCACTCAGGCAGCAGCCTTGAGCTGCTTGCGCACCTTGCGGACCGGGAACTTGATGATCTCGGCGACTCCGGCAGCCGGCGACTTCGCCCAGAAGCTGTCCGGGAGCGAGAGCTTGAACAGCTTCTTGTAGACGCTGAGCAGCTGCTTGTACATCGGAGCCTCGTGGTACGCGATGCCGTACTTCTCGCACAGCGCGCGGACCTCGACGGAGATCTCCTTGTAGCGGTACGCGGGCATGTCCGGGAACAGGTGGTGCTCGATCTGGTAGCTCAGGTTGCCCGAGAGAACGTCGACCCAGTGGCTACCGGTGAAGTTGGCCGAACCGAGAATCTGGCGGTAGTACCAGCCGCCATGGCTCTCGTCTTCGGTCTCTTCGATCGAGAAGGTCTGAACCTCTTCGGGGAAGTGTCCACACCAGATGACCGAGGACGCCCACAGGTTACGGACGAGGTTGGCGACCGCGTTACCGGCGAAGGTGAATGGCGCGCCCGGTCCCGACAGCAGCGGGAAGATCACGTAGTCCTTGAGTGCCTGCTTGCCGCCCTTCTCGCGGACACGAGCGAGGCCTTCCTTCATGTCGTCCCAAGACTTCTCGCCGGCGAAGAACTTCTCCGACTCGAGCTCCTGCAGAGCGGTGCCCCACTGGAAGAAGATTTGCAGCAGCGCGTTGTACACCGGGTTGAGCAGCCACTTCGGCTCCCACGGCTGCTCTTCGGTCATGCGCAGAACGCCGTAACCGGTCGCGTCGTGGTCCTTACCGACGATGTTGGTGAAGGTGTGGTGGATGTAGTTGTGGGTGTACAGCCAGCTGTCGGCGTGGATCGTGTTGTCCCAGTCGAAGTTCTTGGCGGTGTAGGCCGGGTCGCCCATCCAGTCGTACTGACCGTGCATGATGTTGTGCCCGATCTCCATGTTGTCGATGATCTTCGACAGCGACAGAGCAGTGACACCACCGAGCCACGCCGGCGGGAACCAGCCCGCCCACAGCAGCGCACGGCCGGTGATTTCGAGCTTCTTCTGCATTCCGACGACGCCGCGGATGTAGTCCGCGTCCTTCTCGCCGAGGTCGGCAACGATGCGGGCGCGCAGGGCGTCCATTTCCTTGCCGAATTCCTCGATCTGCTCAGGACTGAGCTTCTTCAGGTCGTTGGGCTTGACTGCGGGTGCGTAGGTAGTCATTGTGGGTCCTCCTAAAAGGGCTGTGGTAGTGGTCTTTTTAGAGTTCGTTGATGGAGACGTCGCCGACCGGGCGGCTGATGCAGAGCTTGACGTTGACGTCGGTGTCGCTCTCGAGTTCGCCGGTGAGAACGTTCTGCGTGGTTCCGCAGTCCTTCTTCTTGACGCATGAGAAGCAGATTCCGATGCGGCAGCCGTAGTCGGGGTTGAGGCCCGCTGCTTCGGCCTGCTCGAGGATCGTCTGGCCGTTGTTCTCGACGGTCGTGCCGCTGGCGGTAAAGGTGAGCCGACCTTCCGCGTCATCGGTGCTGACGGTGCGGGTCGGTGCGGCGAACTGCTCGAGGTGCAGTCGGTCCGAGAGGCCCTCGGCTTCGAAGACCTCGCGCACTGCGTTCATGAGCGGCATCGGTCCACAGAGGAAGGTCTCGGCCTCGGCGTAGTGCTTGTCGGCAGCGACGAGGTGTTCCTTGCTGAAGTAGCCCTGCAGGTCACCGTTGTCCGCATCGGTGTACGCACGGATGATCCGGACGCCCTCGTACTTCCGCTCGATCTCCTCGATCTCCTTGCGGTAGATGACGTCGTTTTCGGTGAACGAGTAGTGCAGGAAGGTGACCTTGCCGATATAGGCGCGCTCGGTGAGCGTGCGCAGCATCGACATGACTGGCGTGATACCCGAGCCACCGCTGATCAGCAGGATGCTGCGCGGGTGCGGCAGCGGGATGAAGAACTCACCCTGCGCGGCCGAAACCTGGACGATCATGCCGGGCTTCGCGTTGGCGAGCAGCCACGGCGACACCAGCCCGTTCGGGTCGACCTTGATGGTCAGCTCGATCTTGCCGTCCTTGCGGAACTGCGAGTTCGCCGGCGAGTAGCAGCGGGTGCGGCGGATGCCGTCGATCTCGACCGAGAGCTTGACGAACTGGCCGGCCTTGAATCCCTGCCAGTTGCTGTTCGGGCGGATGGTCAGCGTGACGCTGTCGGAAGTCTTGCGCTCGACGTCAGTGACCTCGGCGCGGATCTCGTCCTGCGACCACAGCGGGTCGATCATCTCGATGTAGCGGTCAACCCCGTGCGGGGTGAAGGCGGCTTCAACGAGGGACGAGCTCAGTACGCGACGGGCAAGCCTCGATGAAGTCAAGGCCTGAGTATTGAGAGACATGCTTGGCTCCATTTCAGTGAACATCTGTACACGAATTAAGGTACGGCCTTTAAGGCTCTGACCACAAGCTTTCCGAACGTGACGCCGAATACAGTGTGCATAACGCGCAGGTAACAGTGATTATTCGTTGCACTTTTGGTGGACACTCTCATGCGTTTCACAGGCGGTGCCCGACCCACTCCGGTCAGATGGACCGCAGGCCCGTACAACCGGGGATCGGTCGTGTCCATCACGACCGCCGGTATCAAAAGGGTGAACAGTTGTACGCTGATTCACCGTGACCCGTCCGTCTTCGCGCGCCGAGCAGAAGGAACGCACCCGGCAGGAAATCCTCGACCGGGCGCTTGAGCTCGCCGAAGACCGGACCTTCGCAAGCTTGTCGCTGCGGGAAATCGCGCGTGCGGCCAATCTGGTGCCGACCGCGTTGTACCGGCACTTTCCGTCACTCGAGCAGATCGGTTTGAACCTCGTCGATGACGGCGTGCGCGCATTGCGTCCGATGCTGCGCGAAGCGCGACGAACCGAAGGCAGCATCGATAAGTCGGTTGACGTGTTGTTCACGCACGTGCGCGAGAACCGCACACTCTTCCGGTTTCTCCATCGGGAACGCTTCAGCGGAAGCGGTCAGGTGCAGCGCTCGATCGAGATGGAGATGCGGCTCATCGCCAGCGAACTCACGATCGACCTGTCCCGGAACAAGCATCTTCAGGACTGGCGGTCCGAGGACCTCGACATGGCGGCGAACCTCATCGTCACCGCTGTTCTCGACTCGATCATGTCGTTCATCAACGCCGAGCCGCTCGGACCCCGCGCGGAAGAAGAGGTCGTCAACCGGATCAAACGGCAGCTCCGCCTGATCCTCGCCGGAATGGCCGTCTGGCGCCCTAAGCCCTAAGCCGCGACTTCGGACGGCTCCCGGACGAACCACATCGCTGCCGCACCACCGGCGAGCACGATCATGAGCCCGACGATTCCCGCCCGATCGGCCGCGAACAGGTAGACGAACAAGCCGAACAGGGCCGGCGACAGGAACGAGACCGCACGTCCGGTCATCGTGTACAGCCCGAACAGCTGCCCTTCCCGTCCCGGCGGCGCAAGCTTGGCCAGGTACGTGCGAGCCGAGGCCTGCGCCGGACCGACGAACGTGCACATCATCAGGCCGAAGATCCAGAACATCAGGTGTCCGGACACCATGATCAGAACGAAGCCGATGGCCACGAGCCCGACGAGGGACGTGAGAATGACGGACTTCGGTCCGTATTTGTCATCGAACCGACCCGCGATAATCGATCCCAGCGCCGCGACGACGTTGGCCGCGATGCCGAAGAGCAGGACATCGGCCGCGCTCAATCCGTAGACAGTCGCCGCGAGGACGCCACCGAAGGTGAAGATTCCCGCAAGACCATCCCGGAACAGCGCGCTGGCGACGAGGTAGTAAACGGTTCGGCGGTCCTCGTCCCACAGCTCCCGAACGTCCCGCCAGAGGACCTTGTACGACTCGATGTATCCGGCTTCGGCCGCACCTGGGTCGGCGTTCTTCGGGATCGTCGGCTCGGGCACGGCGAAGAACACCGGCATCACGAACACGGCCATCCAGACCGCCACGACCAGAGCGACGGTGCGAATGTTGAGGCCGTCGGTGGTCTCGATCGCGAAGAAACCGCGCTCGGTCCCCTCTCCCGCAATGAATCCGAAGTAGCAGAAGACCAGCAGGAAGATGCTGCCGAAGTAGCCCATCGCCCAGCCGAATCCGGACAACCGGCCGATGTTCGACGGCGTGGACAGCTGGGTCAGCATCGCGTTGTACGGAACGGTGGCGAGTTCGGCCGTGACCGAGGCGAAGCCCAACAGCGCGAGTCCGAGCCACAGGTATTGGTACGAATCTTCGACGAAGAACATCGCCGCGACCGACATCACGGTGAGCGCGGTGAGAATCGCGAGCGATTGCTTGCGACGACCGGCGGCGTCGAAACGCTGACCACTTACCGGCGCAAGCAGGGCGATGACCAGTCCGGCGATACCGATCGACCAACTGAGCCAGGACGTCGCGCTGATCGATCCCGGCAGGTCATCACCGACCTTCTTGGTCAGATACACCGAGAAGACGAAGGTCAGGATCACCGAGTTGAATCCGGATGTCCCCCAGTCCCATAGCCCCCAGGCCAAAACCTGACGCGGCGTCGCAGGACGTTCGGTTTCGGCAATGGCGGTGCTCACGCGTCGCAGCGTAATCGTCGCCAGAGCCGATCGCACACCAACACGACATGGTTGCGGCGGCCTCACAGTTCGATAACATCCGCCCCTTTAATTAACAACTTCATCACCAATCGCTACCGTCACAGTACCGATACAAAACGACAACAGGAGTGACCGGCGATGATCAGCCACCGACTGACGGCGACCGCAGCAGCGGGACTGATCGCGTCGGGATCCTTTGTCTTTTTCACGGTGGGAACGAGTTCGGCAGCCCTGGCCGCGAACTGCAGCCAGAAGGACTCCGAGATCCAGTGCGTCTTCCGCTTCACCGGCGGTGAGCAGACGTTCGTCGTGCCGGCCGGAATCACCGAAGTCGGACTTCTCGCGGTGGGCGCCTCCGGCGGTGGCTCCGCTGGCGGAACCGGTGCCGGCACCCCAGGTGCGGGTGGCTTCGGAAACGCCACCGTGCAGCCCGGCCAGACCCTCTATGTCGAGGTCGGCGGACGCGGCGGCAATGGCAACGGCAAGGCCGGTGGAACCGGTGGTTACAACGGCGGTGGCGTCGGCGGTTCGGCGACGAGCGACAGCGGCAAAGGCGCGGGCGGTGGCGGCGGGGCTTCGGACGTTCGCAGCAGCACCCGCAGCAAGGCCGGCTCGCTCGACACTCGTCTCGTCATCGCCCCCGGTGGTGGCGGCGATGGCGCCGGCAGTGGCAAGAACGGCTCCGATGGCTCTCTCAGCGGCGGCGGTGCCGGCGGTGGCAACGGCGCCACAGCCGGTACCGTCGGTTCCGGCGGCGCGGGCGGATCATGCTCGACCGCCGGCGGTGGCGGCGGTGGCGGCGGCCAGTTCGGCGGTGGCGGCGGCGACTGCGGCGGCAACGGTGGAAACGGCACCGCGTACCTCAACGCCAGCTCGATGGCCGACGGCCAGGGCGCGATCGTCATCACCTACGAGACGTCGAGCGCAGCACCGGCACCCGCGCCGGCGCCCGCCCCGAACACCCCGCCGACGGTGGCGGACGACGACTACGACGTCACCATCGGCCAGACGCTCAAGGTTGACGCGCCGGGCGTGCTCGAGAACGACACCGACAGTGAGAAGAACCCGCTGACGGCCAAGCTCGGCGCCACTGTGCCGAAGTACGGCAGCCTCACGCTGAACTCCGACGGGTCCTTCACGTACACGCCACTGCCGGACACCAAGGCCGAAGAGGACTCGTTCACCTACACGGCGAGCGACGGAACCACCACATCGCCGGAAGCAACCGTCACGATCGCCCTCGAGCCCAAGGCCACTACCCCGCCGACAACCACTCCGACCACGCCGCCGCCTCCTCCGCCGCCACCCGTAACTCCGGCGTCGGGGCCGGCCCTCGCGATTGCCGCGTTCAAGTGCGACTCGTCCACCAGCGGCACCTTCGCGATCGCGCTCGCCGACTCGGACACTCCTGTCGATGATCTGACTGTCACTGCCACCACGACAAGCAAGAGTGCTCTGAACTGGTGGTCGCTCAAGGTGAAGGGCACCGGAGCCGCCCGCGCGGTGAGCATCTCGACGGCCAAAGCCGGTACCGCAACCGTGACCGTCACCGTCTCCGATGGCACCAAGAGCGCGTCGACAACGATCAACGTCGCCCGCGGAACCCGGGGCAACGACATGATCCGGGCGACTTCCGGTACGAACCTGCTGATTGGCGATCGCGGTAACGACACGATCATCGGCGGCCCGGGATCGGACCTCATCTGCGGTGGGGCGGGCGATGACACGATCACCGGCGGAGGCGGTCCCGACGCGATCGACGGCGGAAGTGGCAACAACGTCCTCACCGACCCGAGCGCAGACGACCTGATCACGAACATTCCTTAGACCAATCCGCGATGGACCGGTCCGTGGCGATTACGTTGCGGACCGGGCATCGTGGTTATGCACACAGTTGCATAGGCACAAAGTTGCATATACGCTTCTCGCCGTGGCGCTGGAGCACTCAATCTTGGTCTCGCTAGCCGAACGCTCGAGTTCCGGCTACGACCTCGCACGTCGATTCGACAAGTCGATCGGCTTCTTTTGGAGTGCCACGCACCAGCAGATCTACCGCACTTTGAAGCGCATGCTCGACGCCGGCTGGGTCAACGCCGAGGAAGTCGTCCAGGACGGCAAGCCCGATAAGAAGGTCTACCGCATCAGCGACGCCGGTCGGGGCGAACTGTCCCGATGGATCGCCGAGCCGTCTGACCCATCCCTCCCGCGGGACGAACTTGCCGTCAAGCTGCGTGGCGCATCGTACGGCGACGTCGCGGCCCTGCTGGCCGAGATGAAGCGCCACCGCGACGCCCGCGCCGAGCGCCTGGATCTCTACCGCCGCTTCGAAAAACAAGACTTCTCCGCTCCCGCAGAGCTCAGCGGGAGTGCCCTTCACCAATACCTCGTTCTGCGCGCTGGAATTCGCGTGGAAGAGGGCTTCACCCAGTGGTGCGACGAAGTGATCGCCGCACTCGGATCAGCGGCTCCTACCGCTACAGAAAACAACGAAAGAGAGCCGGAATGAGCCGCTACCCCCACCTGTTCGAACCCCTCGACCTAGGTTTCACGACCTTGCGCAACCGCGTCGTCATGGGCTCGATGCACACCGGTCTCGAAGACTGGTCATGGGATACCAAGCGCCTTGCCGCCTTCTTTGCCGAGCGGGCAAAGGGTGGTGTCGGCCTCATCATCACCGGCGGCTACTCCCCCAACCGCCAGGGTTGGCTGCTGCCGTTCGGTGCCCGCATGTCGACGAAGACCGACGCCTACCGCCACCGCACGATCACCAAGGCCGTGCACGCCGAGGGCGGCAAGATCGCGCTGCAGATCCTGCACGCGGGCCGCTACGGCTACACCCCGTTCAGCGTTTCGTCGTCGGCGATCAAGGCGCCGATCAACCCGTTCAAGCCGAAGGCCCTTTCTGAGAAGGGCATTCTGAGCACGATCGAGGACTACGCCAACTGCGCCAAGCTCGCCCAGTTCGCCGGTTACGACGGCGTCGAGATCATGGGTGGTGAGGGCTACTTCATCAACCAGTTCCTCGCGCCGCGCGTGAACAAGCGCACCGACCGCTGGGGCGGATCGACCGAGAACCGTCAGCGCATCGCAGTCGAGATCACCAAGGCGATCCGCAAAGCCGTCGGTCCGGACTTCATCATCGTGTTCCGCCTGTCGATGGCCGACTACGTCGAAGGCGGTCAGACCTGGGACGAGATCACCGGTCTCGCCAAGAAGCTTGAAGCGGCCGGCGTGACGATCATCAACACCGATATCGGCTGGCACGAAGCACGCGTCCCCACGATCGTCACTTCGGTCCCGCGCGCGGCATTCGTCGATGTCACCGCCAAGCTCAAGTCCCACGTCACCATTCCGGTCTGTGCGTCAAACCGCATCAACATGCCGGAGACGGCGGAAGAGATCCTCACTCGCGGCGACTCCGACCTCATCTCGATGGCTCGCCCGATGCTCGCTGACCCGAACTGGGTCAACAAGGCGATGGAGGACCGCGCCGACGAGATCAACACCTGCATCGCGTGCAACCAGGCGTGCCTCGACCACGCATTCGTGCACAAGACGGTGTCGTGCCTCCTGAACCCGGTCGCCGGGCACGAGACGTCGCTCATCCTGTCGCCGACCCGCCGCACGAAGAAGATCGCGGTCGTCGGTGCTGGTCCGGCTGGCCTTTCGGCTGCCGTGAACCTCGCCGAGCGTGGTCACCAGGTCGACCTGTTCGAGGCGAACAGCCACATCGGTGGCCAGTTCGACATCGCGCAGAAGATCCCGGGCAAGGAAGAGTTCGCCGA
The DNA here is from genome assembly GCF_000380645.1 of Smaragdicoccus niigatensis DSM 44881 = NBRC 103563. Taxonomy (GTDB): domain Bacteria; phylum Actinomycetota; class Actinomycetes; order Mycobacteriales; family Mycobacteriaceae; genus Smaragdicoccus; species Smaragdicoccus niigatensis. Next base: position 176,872 of record NZ_AQXZ01000017.1, on the reverse strand, counting down.
AACCCTCCGCTACTTCACCCGCAAGATCGAGCTCAGCGGCGTCAACCTCAAGCTCAGCACCAAGGCCACGGCTGCCGACCTCGCTGGATACGACGACGTCATCCTCGCGACCGGCGTCCGTCCGCGCATCCCGAACATCCCCGGCGTCGACCACCCGAAGGTGCTCACCTACGCCGAGCTCGTGCGCGAAGAGAAGCCGGTCGGCAAGAAGGTCGCCGTCATCGGCGCCGGTGGAATCGGATTCGACGTCACCGAGTTCCTCACCGTCGACGGCTCACCGAGCCTCAAGCTCGACGACTGGAAGGAAGAGTGGGGCGTCGTCGACCCTGAGGACGCACCGGGCGCCTTGGGCAAGCCGAAGCCGTCGCCGGCGGCGCGGGACGTCGTCATGCTGCAGCGCAAGGGCTCGTCGTTCGGCAAGGGGCTCGGCAAGACCTCGGGCTGGGTACACCGCGCGGCGGTCAAGGCGAAGGGCGTCGAGCAAATCGGCAATGTCAACTACGAGAAAATCGACGACTCGGGTCTGCACATCAGCTTCGGTGAGAAGCGTGAGCGCCCGACCGTCATCGAGTGCGACAACATCATCCTGTGCGCAGGCCAGGAATCGGTGCGCGACCTCGAGGGAGCGCTGCGTGAGGCGGGCGTGAACCTGCACCTCATCGGTGGGGCTGATCTGGCCGCCGAACTCGACGCCAAGCGTGCAATCGACCAGGGCACACGTCTGGCCGCGAAGCTGTAAGTCAAACGCAACGAGGACCTGACGGCTTCGCCACCGATATATTTCGATGGCGAAGCCGTCAGGTCCTTTGTCCGTTCGTCAGCGGCTCACATGCCGGCCGATGAGCTTGCGCGCTCGGTAGCTGGCCGCACCCTGAATGTTCGAGAGGTCCCACGTGGCGCGAATCAGCGGCGTCATCTCCGGAATCCAGTAACGGTCTTCGATGCGATCGAGCGGCGTCGGGTCGCCGATCTCGATGTTCGCGGCGATGTGGCCTTCGCCGTCGTCATAGGAAAGCCGGCCCAGGATCGTGCCGTCGCGCTCACAAATCTGCGTCTCCCCGACCATCTCGACTCGACCGGAGACCCCGGGAAGCATCGGGAGGTAGCCCTCGATCGGTCCGACATGGCTCGCGTGGACGATCGGAACGCCGACCAGGCGGGCTACCTGGCCGGGCAGCTTGCGGGCGAGCGGCAGGTGCATCTTGTGCTCTTGACGGCCGAGCCAGCCCAGGGGGCCGCTCCAATCCAGGAACGGCACGGTAGGCCAGCACATACCGCCGAGGACGACATCGACGTTGCCGCGAAGCCGGGCGGACGTGCGGTAACGCGCCCACTCCCAGCCACACGCAAGTCCCACCGTGCCGAGTGCCGGACTCGACACGATGCCGTTGTCGGTGCCGCCGCGGTAGTAGTGCTGCTCGTACATCGTCGGGATGTCTTTGTCGTGGGTGTTCACCGTGCCGTCCGGCTCCGCGAGCACGTAGGTGTTGAAGACGTCGTCGCCGCGCTGCGCGAGGAAGCCACCGCCGATGACAACCCCGAGTTCACGCGCCAGGCCGGTATAGAGCTGGAACGGAGCTCCGTCCGAAGGTCGGGCAACGGTCCGCATCGCCGGGTGGTGCACGTTCGGAGCGGAAGCCGCTTCCGGGACGATGATGACGTCCGGCTGGTGCGCTCGGTGCGCATCGCGAATGAGGGAATCCAGGCGCGCCAGATTGTTGTCCACATCGGCGAGGGCGAGTGCGGGCTGCACTGCCGCGACCTTGATCGTCCTGGTCATTCACGACTCCTTTATCACTGTTATTTCGGTGTTAAAGGCTACCTTTCCGAGTCGTGCGACACAATGAACGAGTGGCAGAACGGATGCACGGCAGCGAGATGCGAGGGCGCTTGCTGGAGAGTGCCGCCCATCTGCTCGCCGAGCATGGACCGAGCGGCCTGTCGACGCGCAAGGTCGCCGCCGCGGCCGGAACCTCGACGATGACGCTGTACTCCCAATTCGGGTCGATGCCAGATCTCGTCCGGGCCGTCGTCGACGAGGGATTCAAGCGTCTTGCCGACGAGTTCGCGACCGTGCCGCAGACCGACGATCCCATCGCTGACCTCGGCGGTGTGTTCGCGGCCTATATCGCGTACGCACGGTCGAACCCCGACCTCTACGTCATCCAGTTCGGCTCGGCTTCCCTGGGTGGGTATCGCGGCTCCGGCGACGACGTCAAACTGACGGGTCGGTACTCGTTCGAATACATTGCGCGTGCCGCCGAGCGGGCTGTCGAGGCCGGGCGACTGCGCAATGAACACCCGATGTGGCTCGCTTCGCAACTCTGGACCGCGCTGCATGGGTACGTCCAACTCGAGCTTTCGGGCTACTACGCTCCCCCGGAATCCGGCGTCCGCTACGTGCTGAAACCGATGATGGCGGCCCTGGTAATCGGGCTCGGCGACGATCCGGAGGCCACCGCGCAATCCTCGAAATCCTGGTTCTCATCAGCGACTTCCTGACGTCGACGGCGGGGGGTGGCCCGAATCCACACCTAGGGCGGCTAGTACCGACCATCGCGCGACCGCACCATTGACTCATTGCAAGTGAGGGAGTGCGCCATGAACGTTTGGCTCGACATCGTCGGACCGGCACTATTCATGATCGGGTGTGCTGCGACCACGATCTGGTGGTTCCGCATCGAATCAACCCGAAGCCGGTTCCAGTGGGTCCGGAATGCGGTCAAGAATCAGCAGATCGCCGATGACATGACGGCCGATCAGTGCGCATCCCGTGTCGCGGAATATGTCGAGAAACTGCGCATGGGCCTGATGGCACTCGCGCTCATGGGAATCGGCACGGCCGTGATCGCCATCTCCGCCATCAACAACACCGAGCCGGCCTCGATGACCGCCTTCGTGCTGTGCATCGCCGTGGCGGTGCGATTCGATGCCCTCCTCGGAATTCGCAAGGATGCCCTCGACTTCCTGGACTTCGTCGAGTCGGTGCAGCAGGGCCAAGGCCGGCGGCTGCGACTCGTCTGAGCAAACCGCGGCGCCGATGGCCGGTCCGTCGCGACCGACGGTTTAGAGTCGCCCCATGGGTTTACCTGCTGCTTCTTCAACCAACTGCGCGGTTGTGACCGGCGCTTCGTCCGGCATCGGACTTGCGCTCGCCCGCGAGCTCGCATCGCGCGGCTACGCACTGATCCTCGTCGCCCGGAGGGCCGACCTGCTCGAGAAGATCGCGGCCGAGATCACCGCGGCGCACGGCGTCACGGTTGAGATCCGCCCGACCGACCTCTCCGATCGTGACCAGCGCGGCAAGCTCGTGGACGAATTGTTCGACCGCGACATCGCCGTTCTGTGCAACAACGCCGGGATCGCGACCTTCGGCGCACTCGCCACGCTCGACCCGGCCGCCGAGCGCGCCGAGGTAGAGCTCAACGCCGTCGCGCTCCATGACCTGACGTTGGCAGTCCTGCCCGGCATGCTCGAGCGCCGCGCGGGCGGAATTCTCATGAGCGGCTCGGCGGCGGGCAACATGCCGATCCCGAACAACGCCACGTACGCCGCAACGAAGGCCTTCGTCAACAGCTTCTGCGAGTCGCTGCGCCACGAACTGCTCGACACCGGGGTTCACATCACGCTGCTCGCGCCCGGACCCGTTCGTGGCGAGACCCCGGACGCGGAAGCAAAGTCGTTCGTCGACAAAGCGATCCCGGACTTCCTGTGGGTCACCACCGAGTACACCGCCCGCGTCTCGATCGATGCGCTGGACGAGAACAAGATGCGCATCGTCCCCGGCGTGCTGTCGAAGGCGATGTCGGTGGCCGGTGGCTACAGCCCGCGGGCGATGGTCGCGCCAATCGTCGGAAAGTTCTACGAGCGCCTGGCAAATTAGGTGCATGACCTTCCCTGATGTGCGCTGGGGCAAGCCGGACGGCCTCTTCCGCCGCCTCATCGACAAGCCGATGCTCCTGTTCATGAATTCGCGCATCGGGAAATGGATTCATCGCCACCTGAACTGGCTCGACAAGATTCTGTTGCGAGTCAGTAAGGGACGGATCAACGTCGCTGGACCCGTAGGCCTGGCCTTCTTGCAACTGACCACAATCGGGTGCAAGTCCGGCCAGCCGCGGACTCATCCGCTGATATACATCGTCGACGGCGCTGAGGGCATCGTCCTCGGCAGCAACTATGGGCAAACGCATCACCCAGCGTGGACGGCGAATCTCCTCGCCAACCCGAATGCAACGGTCGAAGTTGGCGCCGAACGATTTGAAGTGCGCGCGACGCTCATCGAAGGTTCGCGCCGCGACGAACTGTTCCAGCGGATGAACGAGGACTATGCGAACTACGAGAAGTACAAGGCGACAGCCGCCGGCCGAGAATTTCGAATGTTCGCGCTCCGACGCGTCTAGGGTCTACCGCCCGCACTGGGTACAGCCCCGCGCGATGGTCGCGCCGATTGTGGGCAAGTTCTATGAGCGTCTGGCCAACTAGACCTAACGTTTGACGCATGTCCGAACTGCGCTTTCCTGACGTGCGGTGGGGGTCGCCGGACGGTTGGTTCCGCCGAGCGTTCCAACCGGCGGCGATCGCCTTCCTCGAAAGTCGTCTCGGTGGCTGGATACATCGGCGGCTCCGCTGGCTCGATCTGGTACTACTTCGGGCGACCGGCGGGCGGGTGTCGATGTTCGGACCGTCGGGCATCTATGTGCTCGTTCTGACGACCACCGGCCGAAAAACGGGGAATCTGCATAGCGTTCCGCTCGTCTACGTACCGCATGAGGGCGGAGCACTCGTGCTCGGAAGCAACTACGGCCGGCTGCAACACCCCGCATGGTCCGGAAACCTGCTCGCCATCCCGAAGGCAACCGTGGAGGTCGGCGGCCAGAAGTTTCCGGTTGACGCTGAACACATCACCGGCGCGCAGTTCGAGGATCTGTTCCGACACTTTCTCGCGATCGGCGAGAACTTCGAAACGTACCGCGAGCGATCGCAGCGCGACCTTCGCATGTTCGCGTTGCGACGCGTGGGTTAGCGCCGGCGGCCCGTCCCGAAGATGCTTCGGGTGATCTCTCGCCCGAGAGCGGTTCCCGCCGAACGCATCGCATTCTTGACGAACGGCTGGTCGAAGAAGCCCGGCTCCTCCTTCTGAACACGCGGCCGAGGTGCCGCCTTCGGTTCCGGCTGCGGTGCAGGTGCGGGCTGCGCCGGCGCTGGTGGTGCGAGACGGGCACTCAATTTCTCGTACGCCGACTCCGGGTCGATCGTCTGCGCATACTTCGGTGCGAGCGAACTCGCATGCGCGGCCTGGTTGATCGCCTGCGGACCGATCGTGTCCATGAGCGAACGCGGCGGACGCAAACGAGTCCACGCGACGGGAGTCGGTGCACCCTTCTCCGACAACACCGTCACGATCGCCTCACCGATCCCGAGCGACGTCAACGCCTCCTCGAGGTCGTAGACCGGGGTCTTCGGGTAGGTGCGGACCGTCTTGCTGAGTGCCTTCTGGTCGTCCGGAGTGAATGCGCGCAATGCGTGCTGGATACGGGCACCGAGCTGCGACAACACTTCGTTCGGGATGTCGGTCGGCAACTGGGTGCAGAAGAAGACGCCGACGCCCTTCGACCGGATGAGCTTGACCGTCTGCTCGACCTGCTCGACAAACGCCTTCGACGCATCGGTGAACAGGAGGTGCGCCTCGTCGAAGATGAACACCAGCTTCGGCTTGTCGAGGTCGCCGGCTTCCGGCATCGTCTGGAACAGGTCCGCGAGCACCCACATGAGGAACGTCGAGAACAGTGTCGGCCGGGCCGCCTGCGTCCCGAGTTCGAAGAGGGTGATGATGCCCTTGCCGTCGACGACGCGAATCAGGTCCGCAGTGTCGAGTTCGGGCTCGCCGAAGAACGTGTCACCGCCGTCGGCCTCGAGATTCACCAGTGCGCGCAGGATGACGCCCGCGGTCGCAGCCGAAACACCGCCGATTCCCTTGAGGGTTTCCTTGCCGTCGTCGCTGGTCAAGAAGGTGATGACGGAGCGAAGGTCCTTGAGGTCCAGCAGCGCGAGGCCGTTCGTGTCCGCCCAGTGGAAGATCAGCCCGAGCGTCGACTCCTGGGTGGCATTGAGACCGAGCACCTTGCTCAGCAGAATCGGCCCGAAGGACGTGATGGTCGCGCGGATCGGCCAGCCGATTCCGTTCGTACCCAGAGACACGAACTCCGTCGGATAACCGGCGGGCGCCCAGTCGGCTTCACCGGTTTCTTTCGCACGCGTGACGATTTTGTCGTTCGACTCGCCCGGCCGCGACAGGCCCGAGAGGTCACCCTTGACGTCCGCCATCACGACCGGGACACCCGCGGCCGACAACTGCTCCGCGATGCCCTGCAGGGTTTTGGTCTTTCCGGTACCGGTTGCGCCGGCCACCAGTCCATGGCGGTTGAGCGTCGCGAGCGGAATCCGAACCTTGGCGGTGGGGTCGACCTGGTTGCCGACCATCACAGTGCCGAGTTCGAGCGCCGCGCCGGAAGTCGCATAGCCAGCGGCGATTTCGGCAGCACCAGACGGAGCGGCAGCGGGCTCGGGGTCCGGCGCGGCGCTTTGTGCTTGGGCCGCGGCTTCCGCGCGGGCCGCAGCGAGCTGGGCCTCGAGCTCCGCGATTTTGGCGTTCGGGTCCGTCATCGTCAAAGATTCCTTTCCGTCCTCGCGACTGGCGCACCAAGCACCCTAGCCGGTGACCGGGTGTCCCGTCCGGCATCCACTCCGCGGTCCGGTGTGCCTTACGATTCGGTGCTCTGCTGGCCTCGTCATCGCGTTATCTCGATGACACTTCTGACGAAGCACCGTTCCGTTTCGCACCTCCCCCCGACGCCGGGCACCGACAAGTTCCCGTCGTTCGCTACTGTGTTGTCCTGTGCAGGACAAACTCGTCTGGATCGACTGCGAGATGACCGGGCTTCGGCTCGACGCCGATGCGCTGATCGAAGTAGCCGCTCTAGTGACCGACGCCGACTTGAACGTTCTCGGCGCGGGTGTCGACATCGTCATCCACGCCGATGAGGACGCTCTCGCCAGCATGCCGAAAGTCGTTGCGGACATGCATGCCAAGTCCGGGCTCACCGACGAGGTACGCGCATCGGCCGTCACCATGGCCGAAGCTGAAGAACAGATCCTCGCCTACATTCGCGAGCACATCCCCGTTGCGGGGCAGGCCGTGCTGTGTGGAAACTCGATCGCCACCGATCGCGGCTTCATCGCCCGCGACATGCCGAAGCTGGACACGTTCCTGCACTACCGCATGATCGACGTCTCGTCGATCAAGGAGCTGTGCCGGCGCTGGTACCCGCGGATCTACTTCGGCCAGCCCGAGAAGGGTCTCGCGCACCGCGCGCTCGCGGACATCAAGGAGTCGATCCGCGAACTCGACTACTACCGAAAGACCGCATTCGTGGCCGATCCTGGCCCGTCTGCCAGCGAGATCGCGGCCGTCACGGAGACACTTCCCCGCCGCTGACAACCGATTGGCGTTCGGCCGGGATCGCACGCTAGTATCGTTCACGCCGCTTCGGCGGCAGCATGGTGGCCGTAGTTCAGCTGGTAGAGCACCAGATTGTGGATCTGGATGTCGCGGGTTCGAGCCCCGTCGGTCACCCTGAGAAGAACGGCCGGTCTGTAATCAGACCGGCCGTTCTGTTTTTCCGTGTGAGCACGGATCACCGATCGTTGCCTGAATCCCTAGTGTTCGAAGTGTGTCCACTGACACGCCCCCAGCGATCGCCGCCGCACTGGCGAGCGTCGAGTACGCGCCCGGTCACGGATTGTCCGATCGGTTGTATGCGCGTTTCGGTTGGAAAGTGTGGCCGATCACGGCGGCCGTAACGTGTACGGTCCTCATTCTCTTGCTCGCCGCAGTCTGGTTCCAGATCAGTCGGATCCTGCAGCTCGCGAATCGCACGCTAATTGAAATCACCGTCCTTTATGCCGTCGTGTTCCCGATCGGACTGGTGCTTCTCGTCGCCGATACAGTGCGCGCTTGCGCGCCTCTGCGCCGCGTCTCGGCAGAGCAGTCTGATCTCGTCACCCAGTTCCAAGCGACTGTCCTTCTGCCGCAGCGGATCACCAGGTCCTGCGTCCTCATGGCGCTTGCCCTGGCGATACCTGGTTCGCTCGTGATGCAGAAGATTCTGCGGGCCAATGTTCACGTGTACGTGTTCGTATGGCTCTGTGCGATCTTGACCTTGACCACAGTCATCGCCGGACTCATGTTTGCGACGCCACTGCTGGTGCGACCTTTTGTTGCCGACCTCCTGACGCGTTTGGAAGAACCCCCGCCAGCCCAGACGATGACCCTTCGCGCCCGACTTGCGTTTCTCATCCCGGTATTCGGCGTGGCAACCACCGCAACCGGGGCCGTCATTGCCGTGCCCAAGGGCAGCGGTGTCCACGCCGCGACCGTCGTCACCATGGTCGTGGCGATAGCTGTCGGACTCCTCGTCTGGACTCCGCTGGTGTCCTTGTTCGCGCGATCGATGCGAGCCCAACTCTCCGACCTGGTCGCCGCCACCAATCGCATCGAAAAAGGCGACTACACCCAGCCGGTCCCCGCTTACTGGGTCGATGAACTCGGCTCCCTTGCGGTGTCATTGAACAAGGCGATGCGCGGACTCGGCGAACGCCGACAGATGGCCAACGAAGTACGCGAATCCCGGGCCCGCATCGTGGCCGCGGCCGATGCCTCCCGAAAGAAGATCGAGCGGAACATTCACGACGGTGCGCAGCAGCGTCTCGTCGCCCTCACAATCGATGCTCGATTACTCGAAACGCTCGCCCAAACGATGACCGCCGACCAACTCGCCCAAGCCCATCGACAGCTCGCCGAGGGTCTGAAGGACGCACTCGCTGAACTACGTGACCTGGCGCGCGGACTGCACCCCGCGGTTCTCACCACCGACGGGCTTGGTCCGGCGCTGCACCAGTTGGCGGCTCGTGGCCGGGTCCCGATTTCGATCGACGCGCCGGCCACGCGCTTCGCCGAGCAAGTCGAGACAACCGCCTACTTCGTCACCGCCGAAGCGCTCGCCAATATCGGCAAATACGCCCACGCCACGAAGGCGTCGGTCACGGTGCACGAACTAGACGGCCAACTCCGCATCGAAGTCGTCGACGACGGAATCGGCGGCGCGACTCCCCACGCCGGATCGGGGTTGAGCGGACTGGCCGACCGCGTCGCCGCCATCGGCGGCAAACTCAGCGTGCACAGCCCGATCGGATCAGGCACCCACATCGTCGCCGAACTGCCGTTGTAGTTCTCGTTCGGATCTGGGCGTTCCGTGCGGGCACGGAACCACAGACATCGCATCTCTCGTAGCGTGTGAAGTGTGTCCAAGGCAGACACACCGTCGCGTCACGCCGACGAAAACAACGGCACCGAGCACGTGCGACGACTATCCGTGCCTGATCGCCTCTATGCCCGTTTCGGCTGGAAGGTCTGGCCGATAGCGGCGGCCGCCGCCTGGGTTCCCGCCGTCCCCCTGCTCTACGGCATCTGGCTCCAGTTCAGTCGTCTCCTGCTTCTACCAACCAGCACTTTCGTTACGCTCCTCGCCTTCCAGACCCTCTGGTATTTCATCGGAGTACCGCTCCTCGTCGTCGACACCGTGCGCGCCTCCGGGCCGTTGCGTCGGGCTCCCACGGGACAATCCGACCTGTTGGCCCAGTGGCAAACCATCGTCCATCTGCCGCGGCGGATGACCCGAACCTGCCTCATCTTGGCGTTTGGAGTCGGGGTTCCCGGCTCGTTCGTGATGGCGGCAATTCTGCGAGCGGACGCGCGCACGTTCGTCTTCATGTGGATCTGTGCGTCGATGACCCTGCCGGTCGTGATCGCCGGCATCATGTTCGCGACCCCGATCCTGGTACGGCCGTTTGTTGCCGATCTCATGACGCGGCTGGAACAACCGCCGCCGTCGCACACGATGACCCTACGAACCCGGCTCGCGTTCCTCATCCCGGTATTCAGCGTGGCGACTACGACTACAGGAGCCGTAATCGGCCTGCCCAAGGGAGGCGGCATCGGAGCCGTCACAATACTCACGATCGCCTTTTCGGCGGTCTTTGGGCTTCTCATCTGGACCCCGCTGGTCTTCTTGTTTGCGCGATCGATGCAGTCCCAACTTTCCGATCTGCTCGCCGCCACCGAACGCATCGAAAACGGCAACTACCGCCAGCCGGTGCCCGATTACTGGGTGGACGAACTCGGATCACTGGCAGCGTCGCTGAACAAGGCGATGCGAGGGCTCAGCGAGCGCCGTCAGATGGCAGATGAGGTACGCGAATCCCGGGCACGCATCGTGGCCGCGGCCGATGCCTCGCGGAAGAAGATCGAGCGCAACATTCATGACGGGGCTCAACAGCAGTTGGTTGCCCTGACATTGGACATCCGCATGCTCCAGTCTCTCGCGCCAACGATGAGCTGCGACGAGGTGGTACGGACGCTCGACCAACTCGCCGAAGCTGTCAAGGGGACACTCGCTGAACTGCGGGACCTCGCCCACGGCCTGCATCCCGCCGTCCTCACCACCGACGGGCTGGGCCCCGCTCTCCAACAGCTGGCGAACCGCGCACGCGTGCCTGTCACGGTCGACGTTCCACCGACACGCTTCGACGACCAGATCGAGACGACCGCCTACTTCGTGGTCGCGGAGGCGCTCGCCAATATCGCCAAGTACGCGCATGCAAACAATGCCGCGGTCGTCGTGAGTGAACGACACGAAATGATTCGCATCGAAATCACGGACGACGGCATCGGCGGCGCCCGCCCGCATCCCGGCTCTGGACTGGTGGGATTGGCTGACCGCGTCGCGGCGATTGGCGGGGTACTCGTGGTCGACAGCCCCATCGGCCGCGGGACACGCATCACCGCAGACCTGCCCCTCGCGGGATCGCTTATCACGACGTAGATTCCGTACCAGCACGGATCGGCCGATCGGCCCGCGGACTTAGGGTTAGGTGTGTCCGCAGACACGCCGACCTTGGACACCCCCAAACGCGGGTTCCCCGAACGGTTTTACGCACGGTTCGGGTGGAAGGTGTGGCCGATCGCCTCTGCCATTCCGTGGGCCTCCGGATTGGCGATGACAATCGCGGGCGCCTGGAACACCCAACGCGTTCGTGCCGCCCCTGTCGATGAGTACATCGGTCTGTGCCTCTGGATCACATTCACGCTTTCGATCGGCGCGCTGCTGTCCGTGGTCGCTGCAATCCGAGGATGTCGATCGCTGCGGACCTTGCCTTCGAATGGCAGTGAAGCCGCGACCGCATGGAACACCACCGTGGCCCTGCCCGGTCGGTTGATCAAGAGAGGTGTCGCTGTCATCGTTGTGTGGGCTCTGCCGTGCATTGCGATCGGCTTCTTTGCCGTCTACGGCTACGACTTGCCCATGATGCTTTGGTTCGCGTTTGGCGGCCTCATCATTCCCGCCACAACCCTTACCGCCCTGGCCTATGGGGTACCTCTCCTGCTGCGTGCGGTCCTGGCCGATCTGGAGCCGCGACTGGACGGCCGGACGCCCGCCGCGCAGTCATTGTCCTTGCGGACCCGATTGCTCCTTTTCATTCCCGTCTTCAGCGTCGGTACCGCATCTGGCGCAGCTGAGTGGGCGCAGCCAGCGGGCGCTGGAATCGACTCCGACACCGTCTATTCGATTCTCCTGACCGCATGCTTCGCGTTTGTCTTTTGGACGCCAGTCGCAGTGCTGTTCGCGCACTCGCTCCTCACACCACTGTCCGATCTCAGGGCCGCGACCGGGCGCATCAAGAAGGCCGACTACACAAGGCCCGTACCCCTGGTGTGGGCCGATGAACTCGGCGCGGTGGCCGGCTCGCTCAACGACGCCATGGGCGCGCTTTCCGAACGCCAACAGATGGCGCGGGAAGTGCGGGAGTCCCGCGCCCGAATCGTGGCGGCCGCAGACAGGTCGCGCAAACGCATCGAACGCAACATTCACGACGGCGCCCAGCAGCGTCTGGTCGCGATGGCCCTCGACGTTCGAATGCTGCAGCAGACCGCCCCGACAATGTCGACCGATGAAATCAACGCAGCACTCGAACAGTTCGCCGAAAGCCTGAAGGAGTCGCTGGCGGAATTGCGCGATCTGGCGCGCGGTCTGCACCCGGCGATACTCAGCACCGACGGACTCGCACCCGCTTTGCAGCAACTCGCGACGCGGGCAAAGGTTCCGATCTCGGTCACCGCTCCCCCAGATCGCTTCCCCGAGCAGATCGAGACGACGGCCTATTTCGTTGCGGCAGAAGCACTTGCCAACGTCGCGAAATATGCTCGTGCGTCACGCGCGACAGTGACGGCTGCGCAAGAAGACGGTCGCCTGAGCATCGAGATCGCCGACGACGGGGTCGGCGGCGCATCCGCCACGAGCGGCTCCGGACTCAGCGGCCTGGTTGACCGCGTCGCGGCGATCGGCGGCCGACTGACCGTCGACAGCGAGATTGGAAGGGGCACGCGAATCGTCGCGGATCTCCCAGTAAACGGGTGGGCATCCAGTGGCTGAGACTCGACACCCGAGCCTTCCGGACCGGTTGTACGCCCGGTTCGGCTGGAAGGTGTTGATCCTCGTCGCCGCTGCGGTGTGGACGTTCGGACTGATTCTGAGCGAGGTCGCAACGCTAAATGTCGTTCGAATGCAACCGATTCCGGAGAGAGAAACGATCTTTCTCGCCGTCTTGGTCGCAGTTGTGATCGGGATAGCCGGGGTCGTCGCGCATTTCATCGCACTGCGATTGGTGGCGCCGCTGCGGCGCACCGCCCGCACCCAAAAGGACCTCGCGGCGGCATGGCAGGCAGCCGTTTCATTCCCGCTGAGCTTCGCGATCCGCAGCATGACAGTGGGGCTTGTCTTGATCTCACCCGCAGTGATCTTCGGCTTTGTGCACGCCTTTGGTTTCCGAGTGCCGCTGCTGATCTACGCGGTCGTCGGCATCAGCCAGATCACTGCGGTCACGGTCATTGTTCTGATCTATGGCGCCGCCGTCCTCGTCCGCCCGCTGCTCACCGACTTGTACAAGAAGCTCGACGCACTCCCGAGCTCGCAGACCGTGACTCTGCGGACGCGCTTGATCCTGTTGATCCCGATCGGCGTGGGTGCCACGGCGACGGGCGCCGCGTTCGCTCAACCCACCCGCATCGGAATCACCACATCGACCATTGTCGCGATCGCTCTGACTTCGGCCTTCGCGCTCTTCATGTGGACTCCGGTGACGGCGATGTTCGCGCACTCGATGCTGACTCCGATCGCCGACCTCCAAGCTGCGACGGAACGAATCCGACACGGCGACTATTCGCAGCCCATTGTCGAGATGTGGGCAGATGAACTGGGCGCCGTTGCGGTCTCACTCAACGAGGCGATGCGCGGACTATCCGAGCGCCAGCAGATGGCGCGCGAAGTCCGCGAATCCCGCGCCCGAATCGTCGCCGCGGCGGATGCTTCGCGAAAGCGGATCGAACGCAATATTCATGACGGTGCTCAGCAGCGTCTCGTCGCACTCACGCTCGATGCCCGCCTGCTCGAGTCGCAGATCCCGACCATGTCTGACGACGAAACGATCGCCGCAGTTCAACAAATCGCCGAAGGGCTCAAAGAGGCGCTGGCAGAACTGCGCGATCTCGCGCGCGGCCTCCACCCGGCAATCCTCACGACGGACGGTCTCGGGCCGGCACTGACCCAGTTGGCGACCCGATCGGCGGTCCCGGTCTCCGTCGACGCACCATCGGAGCGCCTCCCCGAACAGGTCGAGACGACCGCCTACTTCGTAGCAGCCGAGGCTTTGGCGAACGTCGCAAAATATGCGCGAGCCTCCCACGCCACCGTGACCGCGACGCATGTGAACGGCCGACTCAGCATCGTCATCGCCGACGACGGGGTCGGCGGCGCATTCGCCGCCAACGGCTCTGGTCTCAGCGGCCTCGCGGACCGGGTCGCGGCGATCGGCGGCCGGCTGACTGTCGAAAGCGAATCTGGCAAGGGAACGCGAATCACCGCGGATCTCCCCGTGAACGGAACGCCCCATGGCTGACACGCCTCGGCGCGACCTCCCGGACCGGCTTTATGCCCGGTTCGGCTGGAAGGTGTGGCCGTTCACCTCCGCCACGTTCTGGCTGCTCGCATTAGTGGTGACCGAAGCGTGTTCGCTCAACCTCGCGCGTATCCAACCGACTCCCCCGGGCTCCGCCATCAGACTCGCCCTCTTGGCGGGCCTCATGTGTGTGATCGGCGGTTGTGTCTCAACTCTCGTCACCATCCGGTTTTGCGCACCTTTGCGTCGCGCTCTGGACAACGGCGCAGACCTCGTCGGCGGCTGGAACGCCGTGATTTCGCTGCCCATCAAGATGGTCGCGACACACCTTTCGATTGCCGCCGCCTTGGGGATTCCAACCATTGTCATGGCATACGGGCGCGTCTACCACTTCCAGATTCCGGTCCTGTTCATGCCGGTGCTCGGTCTGCTGGGGGTCTCCGCAGCTGCTAGTACCGGGTTGATCTACTTCGGGACCGCATTGGTGCGCCCCTTTCTTGGTGTGCTCCACGATCTCGGCGCTCCGCTCGCTTCTCAAACGGTGACTCTGCGGTCGCGCCTCCTGCTGCTCATCCCGACACTGAGCATCGGTGCCACCGCAACCGGAGCAGGCTTCGCACAGGCGACGGGTAGTGGAGTCACGTGGTCGATGGTCGCGGTCATCATCGTGACCACAGCATTCGGATGCGCGGTCTGGACGCCCATTGGATTCATGTTCGCCCACTCGATGCTGACCCCACTCAAGGACCTCCAGGCCGCAACCGAGCGCATCAAGCGCGCGGACTACACACAGCCCGTGCCGGAGACCTGGGGAGACGAGTTGGGTGCCGTCGCCACCTCCATCAATGAAGCGATGGCGGGACTTGCGGAGCGACAGCGGATGGCTCGCGAAGTCCGCGAATCGCGCGCCCGCATCGTCGCCGCCTCGGACGCCTCACGCAAGCGCATCGAGCGCAATATCCACGATGGTGCCCAACAACGGCTTGTCGCACTCGCGCTTGATGCACGCCTCCTCGAATCGCAGATTCCAACGTTGTCCGGCGCAGACGCGGCCGCCGGCGTTCGACAACTCGCCGAAGGCCTCAAGGAGGCGCTCGCGGAACTTCGCGACCTTGCCCGCGGACTTCATCCGGCGGTCCTCAGCACGGATGGACTCGCACCGGCGTTGCAGCAACTGGCGACGCGAGCCAAGATTCCGGTGGTGATCACGGTTCCGAAGGAGCGCTTCCCCGAACAGATCGAGACGACGGCCTACTTCGTCTCTGCGGAAGCGCTGGCCAACATCGCGAAGTACGCTCGGGCGACGACCGCGACAGTGACCGCCACCCGCCGAGACGGCCACCTGAGCATCGAGATCGTTGACGATGGGGTGGGCGGCGCATCAGCGTCCAACGGCTCTGGTCTCAGCGGCTTGGCCGACCGCGTCGCGGCTATCGGCGGTCGGTTCACCGTCGACAGCCCGCAAAGCGGCGGGACGCGCATCACCGCCGACCTCCCACTGAACGGGTGGCAATCGAATGGTTGAGATTCCCCGTCGCGACCTTGCGGACCGGTTGTACGCCAGGTTCGGCTGGAAGGTGTGGCCTCTCATCGCCGGTACGTTCTGGCTGCTCGGGCTCGTTCTCAGCGAAGGTGCGACGCTCAATCTCTTTCGAGTGCAGCCAATTTCACACCGTGAACTGATCGGACTCGGTCTTTGGGTCGCCGTCATCTGCACGATCAGCGGCACTTGCTCGGTGCTCCTGACCATCCGGGCCTGCGCACCACTGCGGCGCGCCCTCGATCACGGCGCCGATCTCACGGCCGGCTGGGATGCCGTTGTTGCGCTGCCAATCAAGATCTCCCAGCAGGGCCTCGTGCTGGTGACCGTGTGGGCCGCGCCGGCTGCCTTCATCGGATTCGGACACGTCTATGGCGTCGAGATACCACTCCTGGTCATCACTGCGATGGGCGTCCTCATGGTCACCTCGGTGACCGCGACGGGAGTCATCTACGGCGCGGCAGCCATCGTGCGTCCGTTCCTCACGGAACTGCGTAGTCTCGGCGCGCAACCCGGGCCGCAGACCGTCACGCTGCGCGCACGCCTGATCATGTTCATCCCTTCGCTCAGCATTGGCGCCACCGCCACCGGTGCGGTCCTCGCGCAGCCCAGCGGCACCAGGATCACGATGTCCACGATCATCGTCATCCTGGCGACGTCTGCTTTCGCACTGGTTGCCTGGACTCCGGTGACGGTCATGTTCGCCCACTCGGTACTCACACCCCTCGCGAACCTCCAAGCCGCGACCGAACGCATCAAGCGCGGCGACTACACGCAGCCTGTTCCGGAAGCGTGGGCTGACGAGCTTGGCGCGGTTGCGACCTCGCTCAACGAAGCGATGGCGACGCTGTCCGAACGCCAGCAGATGGCGCGCGAAGTGCGCGAATCCCGTGCGCGGATCGTCGCCGCTGCGGACGCGTCGCGCAAACGAATCGAGCGCAATATCCATGACGGCGCCCAACAACGGCTCGTCGCTCTCGCCCTCGATGTTCGGATGCTCGAATCCATGGCCGCGACGATGTCCGCGCCGGAGCTCGCCACGGCACACCAGCAGCTCGCCGAAGGCCTCAAGGAAGCCCTCGCCGAATTGCGCGATCTCGCGCGCGGCCTCCACCCGGCCGTCCTCACCACCGACGGCCTCGGGGCTGCCCTCAACCAATTGGCGACACGAGCAAAACTGCCGGTCACTGTCAGTGCGCCCGACGCCCGCTTCCCGGAACACGTCGAGACGACTGCGTACTTCGTCGCCGCAGAAGCGCTGGCCAACGTCGGCAAATACGCGCACGCGACCGGGGCTTCCGTCGCTGCCGCGCAACTCGACGGCCACCTTCGGATCGAGGTCGCCGACGACGGAATTGGCGGCGCAAACCCGGCATCAGGTTCAGGCTTGAGTGGCCTCGTCGACCGGGTCGCCGCGATCGGTGGTCGGCTCACGGTCGAAAGCCCGAGCGGCAACGGCACACGAGTCGTCGCCGAACTTCCCCTCGTCAACCCGCTTCTGAGCTGACGGTCGGCGCCCTGCACCCTTACGCAGGTTGCGCCGCGCCGCCGGACCAGCGTGAGGGTGCACGGCGGAAACTGGCTGGCCTGATCAGGCGTTCAGAAACGCCAAGACGGCAAGAACTCGACGATGATCGTCGCGCGTATCGGTGAGTCCGAGCTTCTGGAACACGACACCGATGTGCGTCTCGACCGTTCGCAGACCGAGCGTCAACTGGTCCGCAATTCCCGCATTGGAACGGCCCTGCGCCATGAGACCCAGGATTTCTCGTTCGCGGTCGGTCAGGTCGACCAACTTGTCTCGCTCGCGCAGACTGCCCAGCACGCGGCGCACGATCGCATGGTCGACGACCGACTCGCCCGCGGCCACGCGCCGGATCGCCGCGGCGAAGGCGTCGAGATCGGTAACCGAGGTCTTGAGCAAGTAGCCACGGCCCGGCGTGCCGTCTTCGAGAAGTCTTGTGGCGTAACGCGGTTCGAGATATTCGGACAACACCAGCACGCTGACGTCCGGATACTTCCGGCCCAGCTCGGCGGCTGCGCGCAGCCCTTCATCAGTGCCCGTGGGAGGCATCCGAATGTCGACGAGAGCGACATCCGGCTCGTGCCGGGCAACCTCACGGATGAGCTCGTCACCGTCTCCAGCTTGTCCGACGACATCGAACCCGCGCGCGGTGAGCACCTTCGCCAGACCTTCGCGCAGCAGCAAGGAATCATCGGCGACAACAAGTCGCAGCGGAGACTGCTCGCGGTTCATCGCCAGTAGGTTAACTGGCCTTACCGATCAAAGCCTGCAATGTCATGCGACAAAGGTCCGGTTTGTAGATGAAACCGGCAGCTGGCGCGCGTTCGATGAGACTTCCGTAGTCGGACGCTTCCCGGCTCGACACAAGCACCACAGTCGGTTTCAGCTCCTGCGCCTCGAGCGCCTCCGCCACGGTGAACCCATCACCGTCGGGAAGCTGAACATCGAGCAGGACGACGTCCGGATGCAGGAGGCGACATTGCTCGACGGCTTCCCGAGCATCACCGGCCTCGCCCACCACCACGTATCCGGCCGCTTCCAAGAGCCTCTTCGCCCTTGACCGGAAGACCTCGGCGTCGTCGACGATCAGTACCCGCGTGCCCACTGGAGCCCACCTTCCAATTCGTATGAGTCGCGGTCGACGGCCACGTTGCCGTCCACCGGAATTTCAGCCATGACCGTCGTGCCATGCCCGGCCGGGCTCTCGATCGTGAGCTTGCCGTCCAGAGCTTCGACCCGGTCGGCGAGTCCGGCCAGGCCGGTGCCATTTCCGAGCGTCGCTCCCCCGATTCCGTCGTCGCAGACATAGACCAGAACCCGGCCATGACCTGCTTCGACGGAAACACTTGCTTGGGATGCCCGCGAATACTTCGCGACATTCGCGAGAGCCTCCGCAGCGACGAAATAGGCTGCGGTTTCGACCTCAGCCGGGAATCGAGACTCTGGGACATTCACCGCGACTGGCATTTTCGATCGCGTCGCGAGCTGATTCAGCGCAGGCGCCAGACCATCGGTGCTGAGCACCGCAGGATGCAGTCCGCGCGCGAGTTCGCGCAGCTCCGCGAGCGCATCCTTGATGTCCGCCGAAGCCTGACCGATCGCGTTTCCGATGTCTTCGCGCGACATCGCCTGAGCCGCATCCTGCAGCATGCTGAGATCCAGAGCGACGGCCACCAGCCTTTGCTGCGCACCATCATGAAGATTGCGCTCAATCCGGCGCCGGCTCGCATCTGCGGCCGCCACAATGCGCGTCCGCGACGCTCGCACCTCGTCCAGGAGCTGCAGATTTTCCCGGGAAAGCTTCTGCCGCTCAGAAAGTCCGTCCATCGCCTCGTTGAAGGAACGAGCGAGTTGTCCGAGTTCGTCGGTCGACAGCGCAGGAACCGGCGTGCGGTAGTCGGCTGCCTGGACGCGCTTGGTTCCCTCGAGCAGGTCCTCGATCGGATCGCGAACGGACTTGCTCAGCAGCACTGTGAGCGGAATGGCGCCGGCCGCGGACAACACCGTTGCGATCGCGATATGGGTGAGAGCAAGGTGAAGATCCTGCCCAGGGGTCATTCCGACCCCGCTACCCACCATCGCGGTGGCAATACAAAGCCCGGGCACGACGAACAGCAGTCGCTTCGTCAACGGAATCCCCGAGTTCATCGGCGGTGCACCGTCGATCTTCAGCGCTATCGATCGAAGAACTGGTCGAGTGAAGATCGAAGAACCGAAGATTCCCAAGGCCAGGCTGTAGAGGAAGACCCCGACGCACGCCAGCACATAGATGCCAGTGAACGGCCAGGACAATGGTTCGACCGATGCGGCAATCAGCAGGCCCGCCGGCGCTGTGATCAGCGCGACGATGGGGCAGTTCGACTGCACAATCCCGTAGGGCAAACCAGCAATCGCCCGCCATGCTTCCTCCGCGCTACCCTCACCGCGCTCAAAGCTGCGAAGTGGCCGACAGGCCCGGACACACAACACGATCGCAAGCGATACGCAGAACACCCACAGGAGGAGCGCCCAGCCCGTCACTTCGAGCACCTCGTCGGCGGTGAGCTGCCGCAGTCGGGCGAATGCCGCGATGATCAGAAGCCATGCGACGGAGCCGCCGGACCAGAGCAAGATCGGGAACAGCAGCATCCACCGCCAGCCCAGACGCCGATACGCCCGGTCCGACCACCCCTCGGTTTGGGTCCGCGTGCCGCCCACAAAATGAGCGTATGCCGTTTGGTGGACTTCCCCATCCGGGCTATCACGGAGATCTGGTGACGTGGCAACTATGCGACCGGAAAGTCAGCTCGGATGCGCGTGCCGTGACCCTCAGGACTGTCGACGGTCAGCCGTCCTTCGAGTGCCGCGACCCGGTCTGCCAGCCCCGACAGTCCGGATCCGGGGCTCGAGCACGCGCCGCCGATTCCGTTGTCTGCGACCTCCACCACAAGGCGGCCGTCTCCGTCCATGACCGAGACACTCGCCTCGGACGCATGCGCGTACTTCGCGATATTCGCCAGTCCTTCAGCCGCGACGAAGTACACCGCCGTCTCGAGTTCCTGCGCGAAACGCGTCTCGGGTGCGTTCACCGACACGGGCACCTTTGCGCGCGAGGCGAGCTGCTTCAGCGCTGGACCGAGACCGTCGGTCGTGAGGACCGCGGGGTGTAGTCCACGTGCCAATTCGCGAAGCTCGTTGAGCGCGGCCTTCACGGTTTCCGACGCTCCGCGAACGGCCGCGACAGATTCCTCTGCGCTCATCGACGGGAGCATCTCCTCGAGCAATTTGAGGTCAAGCGCCAAAGCAACGAGGTGCTGCTGTGCGCCGTCGTGCAGGTTCCGCTCGACCCGTCGGCTGCTCTCATCGGCAGCGGTCACGATCCGGATGCGAGAGGCCCGAACCTCCCGTGCCAACTGCTGTCGCTCGGCAAGTCCGTCCATTGCCTCGTTGAACGATCGCGCCAGCTCCCCCAGCTCGTTAGTCGACAGCGCCGGAACGGGCTTCGAGTAGTCACCGACCTTCACACGTTTCGTACCGGCAAGCAGATCCTCGATCGGCAGTTTGACCGACCGCGCAAAGAGCAAGGTCACGGGGATCGTTGCCGCGCAACCGATGACGGTGACGATGAACATCCGCCAGGCGGCAGCGCCGACGTCCTCGCCTGGATCGAACCCGATTCCCACGCCGAATAGCGCGGTGGCCACACTCAACGCCGGCACGATGAAGACCATTTGCGGTAGCAGCCGAAATCCCGAATCGGGTGGTGGCGGTCCGTCGAGGTTGCTGGCGATCGACCGCAGCGCCGGGCGCACGAAGACGGTCATCAAGAACGACCCGAGCGCAAGTTGATAGAGAAACAGGGCGAGTATCCCGAAAGCGAACAGCCCGATGAACGCCCAATCGATAGAAACGACCTGCGCCAGGCAGAGCAGTCCGACGGGTGTCGCCACAGTTGCTATCGTGTAGTTGATCTTGATGAATTTCAGTGGGAACTCGGCAACCGATCTCCAGGCAACCTCAGGTCTTACCTCCCCACGAGCGAATCCCCGAAGAGGGCGACTCACGATCATTCCGCTGATGAGTGACGCTGCGAAGCAGACGACAAACAACAGGCCAAGCCACAAAGCGAGTTCGAGGACTTGCGCGGCAGTGAGCCGGTAGATCCGGACGACCACGTAGACCAATGCAGCTTGTAGGAACCCGCCGATGATCCAGATCATCGGCGCGAATGCGGCGACCAACCGCCAGCCGAGTCTGTTGTACAGCCGGTCCGAGAAGCCCAACTCCGTATCCGCTTCCATTGCTCACCCCCGGACCGGGATCTCGGCACGCACTTTCGTGCCCGCGCCGGGAGGACTATCGACCGTCAACCGGCCATCGAGCGCGGCAACCCGGTCCGCCAAACCGGCAAGCCCTGTTCCGGCTCCAAGCGAGGCTCCACCGACGCCGTCGTCGGCGACCTCGACTGTCAAAGACCCGTGCGACGTCTGCACGGTCACCTGCGCCGACTCCGCCTTGGCGTACTTCGACACATTCGCAAGCGCTTCGGCCACAACGAAATACGCCGCTGTCTCGACCGGTTCGGGGAACCTTTCCGCCGGTGAGTCGACGCGCACCGGGACCTTCGACCGCGACGCCAACTGCAACAAGGCCGGACCGAGTCCATCTGTCGACAGGATCTGCGGGTGGAGTCCGCGAGCGAGTTCCCGCAGTTCGGCGAGCGCCTCTCTCGCGCTCTCAGCAGCCTCGCGAAACGCGTTGGCGCTTTGGTCCGTCGTCATCGCCGACGCCATTTCCTCGTTGAGTTTCAGGTCCATCGCCAACGCGACGAGCCTCTGCTGTGCACCATCATGCAGATTGCGCTCGATTCGCTTACGGCTCTCGTCGGCTGCCGCCACGATTCGCGCCCGCGACGCCCGCACCTCACGTCCCAACTGCTGCCTCTCCGCGAGACCTTCCATCGCTTCGTTGAACGACCGGGCGAGATCCCCCAACTCGTCGGTCGACAGTGCGGGAACTGGCGTCGAGTAGTCACCGGCTTTGACGCGTCTGGTTCCTTCGAGCAAGTCATCGATCGGAAGGTTGACCGAGCGGGCAAACAGCATCGAGACCGGCACTGCCGCGACCGCGGCAAAGGCTGTGACCGCCAAGAGATTCATCAGCGCAGCTCGGTGGTCGCCGCGCGTATCGACCGCCAAGGCGGCGCCGAACATCGCCATCGCGACGCCCAGCGCTGGAATCACAAACACCGTCTTCTCGAAGAGGCGCATACCCGATACCGACGGAACAACACCGTGGAGATCGGCTTCGATGGATCGGAGAGCAGGCCTGATGAACTGAGTGGCAAGGAAGCTGCCAATCGCAAGTTGATACAGCCAGGCTCCCGCAATCCCCCACAGGACGATCCCGGCCAGCCACGCATTGATGGGGACAATGCGCGACAGGATGAGAAAGGCAATCGGAATCAGAAGTATTGCGAAGGCGTAGTTGAACTTGAGTGCCTTGACTGGAGTTACAACGACCGCCCTCCACGCCTCGTCGGCGCTTGCCTCTCCCCTCTCGTAGCTGCGCAACGGGCGCGTAATACGCAGCATGTGGATGAGCGAAATCGTCACGCAGACGAGCCAGAGCCCGCCCATCCAGACGGCCAGTTCGACGATCTGCCCCGCCGACAAGGGATAAATTCGCGCCAACGCAACAATGAGAACGCACTGCACTAAGGCGTTCAATGTCCAAGCGACAGGCGCAAACGCAGCCAGCATCGAGGAGCCGAACCGGCTGTAGATCCGGTCCGACAGACCCATACCTTTGTCCGAGCTCATGAGTCCCGCCTGACTGGGATCTCGGCCCGAACCCTCGTACCCGCGCCGGGAGGACTGTCGACCGTCAACCGTCCCTCAAGCGCGGCAACCCGGTCCGCCAAACCGGCGAGCCCAGTCCCGGCTCCAAGCGAGGCTCCCCCGATTCCGTCATCGGCGACCTCGACCTGCAACGTCCCGTTGTGCGACTCGACCACGACCACAGCGGACCCCGCCTTCGCGTACTTCGAAACATTCGCAAGCGCTTCGGCCACCACGAAATACGCGGCCGTCTCGACCGGCTCCGGATACCGCTGCTCAGGTGCGTCAACCCGCACCGGTACCTTCGCTCTCGACGCCAACTGAGACAACGCGGGCCCGAGGCCATCGCTCGTCAAGATCTGCGGGTGCAATCCACGTGCCAGTTCCCGCAGTTCGGTCAGCGCTTCCTTGACGCTCTCGCCGGCCTGGTGCAGCGCATCCGCCATGTCTCCGGTCGCGGTCTCTTCAAGAAGCTTCAGATCCAGGGCCAGGGCAACGAGTCGCTGCTGCGCGCCGTCATGAAGGTTCCGCTCGATTCGCTTGCGGCTCTCATCGGCCGCGGCAACGATCCGAGCCCGTGACGCTCGGACCTCACGTGCCAATTGTTGGCGTTCGGAAAGTCCCGCCATCGCGTCATTGAACGAGCGTGCGAGTTCACCGAACTCGTCGCCCGACAGCTCCGGGACCCGTTTCGAATAGTCACCGGCTTTGACTCGCTTGGTGCCGAGGAGAAACTCTTCGATCGGAATATTGACCGAGTTCGCGAAGAGCATCGTCACCGGCACCGTCGCCACGGTCGCGACAACGGTGGCCACCACCAGCCGAGTGAAAGCCGTGCCCATGTCGACCCTGGAGTCGAGCGACAATCCACAGCCGAACATCGCCATCGAAAGTCCCAGCGCGGGCAGTACATACACGGTCTTATCGAAGAGGCGAAGCCCGGATTCCGGAGACGTCGCTCCGCGCAGCTCACTCGAGATCGATCGCAACGCCGGCCGAATGAACACCGCCGCGAGGAAACTGCTCGTGGTCAGTGAGTAGAGAAAATTCCCGGCAGTTCCCAACAAGACCAGTCCAATCAACGGCGCGCTCAGCGGCACGACCTGCGCGACGCAAAAGATCGAAGACGGGTAGATGATCAGTAACCCCGCACCGAAGTTGAACTTGAGCGCGCGCATGGGAATTCGGACAACGGCTGTCCAGGCCTCCGCCGCCTCTGCTTCACCCCGCTCAAAACGGCGCAACGGAAGCGCGGCGACCACTCCATGGATGAACGACGCCGCCACGCAAATGAGCCACATGACACCGAACAAGCCGGCGAGTTTCGCCGCTTGCGCAAATGACAACGGATAGATCCGCGCAAAAATCCAGATGAGAGCGCACATCACCACCGCGCCCGCGGTCCACGCGAGCACCGCGTACGAGACCACCATCCACCAGCCGATTCGACGGTAGATCCGCTCCGGCAGGCTCAGACGTGGTTCTGCACTCATCGGTCAACCTCGGACCGGGATCTCGGCTCGAACGGTTGTGCCGGCACCGATGGGACTGTCAATTGTCAGCCGGCCATCCAACGCCGCCACCCGGTCGGCCAACCCGGCCAGCCCGGTACCGGCTCCCAGCGTCGCTCCGCCGATTCCATCGTCGGCGACCTCGACTCGAAGGGATCCATTCCGCGCCTCTACCGTGACGTGTGCAGACTCTGCCTGGGCGTACTTCGCGACGTTCGCGAGCGCTTCGGCGACCACGAAATACGCGGCGGTCTCCACCGGTTCCGAATAGCGCTGAGTCGGGGCATCCACCCGCACCGGCAGCTTCGACCGGGTCGCCAACTGCGACAACGCAGGTCCCAGGCCATCTGACGTCAGAATCTGCGGGTGCAGGCCACGAGCGAGTTCGCGCAGTTCGATCAACGCACCTTTGACCGCATCGCCAGCCTGGCGGACTGTCGCCACGACCTCCTCCGAGGACATCGTGGGAGCCATGTCTTCGAGCAGCTTCAGATCGAGCGCCAGCGCGACGAGTCGCTGCTGCGCGCCGTCGTGGATATTGCGCTCGATTCGCTTGCGGCTCTCGTCCGCAGCGGCCACGATCCGAGTCCGGGACGCTCGAACCTCACGCGCCAACTGCTGTCGCTCCGAGAGTCCTTCCATGGCCTCGTTGAACGACCGCGCCAACTCTCCCAACTCGTCAGCGGAGAGCTCTGGCACTGGCGTCGAGTAGTCGCCGACCTTCACGCGCTTCGTGCCGTCAATCAGATCGTGGATCGGGAGGTTGACCGACTGCGCGAAGAACATCGTGATCGGAACAATCGCCAGTGCGGCAACGACAGCGATAACGGTCAGAGTCACCAGCGCGGTTCGCAGATCGCCCTGCGGAGCGATCGCGGCTGCACCCCCATTGATCGCCATGGCGATAGCCAACGCCGGGACGATGAAGACCAACTTGCCGTAGATGAGCATCCCCGAGCCTTCGGGCGGCGGACCATCAAGCTCGCTTCGAATCGCCCGGAGCACGGGACGAAAGACCACCGGCGCGCTGAAGCTCGTCACGCCGAGCATGTACAAGGACACGCCTGCGCCGATGATCAAGAAATAGCCGAGATACGTGGGACTGAGCTCGGTGAATCTGCTGAAAATCACCAACGAGGACGGCGTGATCACGCCACCCGCGATGACGAAGTTACCGATCAGCAGTTTTCTGGGCCGACGAACGACCGCGCGCCATGCCTCATCCGGCCCGATCTCACCGCGCTCATAGCGGCGAAGCGGTCGGCATTCGACAACCGACTGCCCAAAGGAAAGCAGGACCCCCGTCGCCAACTGCACAATGAGCAATTTCGCCAATTCGCTCGACTGACTCGCATTCAAAGCGAGTGTGCCGACGCCTGTGTAATAGATTCCGAACCAACTCAGGCCACCCGGAATCAGCCAGGTGAGGGGCGGCAACGCCGCGACCATCCGCCACCCGAACCGGCGATAAACGCGATCCAGAATGCCGTCAACCTGGGTGTCGTCGATACCCATGAGCTGAGATTAAATCCGCCGCCGATCTTCCCCATCCGTGTTTGCACGGAGGAAGATTCGGGGGTGCCCACGATGGCACACGCCGGTGTGCGGACGAGGCTTTCCTTATTCGACCCACCGAATGAGGAGCCCACGATGAACATGAACCGCTCGCGGCACACGCTCAGTGCAGAAGCCACCCGGATGCGTTCCTTCTCGACCTTCGCCGACTACACCGATGAGCAGCTCGAGCGGATCGCGAGCGCCGGCCACCACTCCACGATTCCGTCCGGTTGGCCACTGATCCACGAGCAGACCCCTTCGGACGCTTGCTACGTCATCTTGAGCGGCGAACTCGCCGTGTACTACGGCCGCGAACAGGTCGCCACCCTTACCCCCGGCGACATCGTGGGTGAGGCCGTCATGCAGCCCGGAAAGCTCCGCTCCGCGACCGTGGCCGCTGTTGGACCAGTGGACCTGCTGAACATCCCGAAGGATGACTTCACTCAGCTGCTCAACGACGTTCCGCCGCTGCTCGGCACCGTCGAGGCCAGTGCCTCCCGGCACACGACCCACGCCTAGTGCCATGAGTCGCACCCGGACCCAAACCGTCATGTTCACCGATGTGGTGGGCTCGACGGAACTCTTCGGCGGGCTGTCCGAAGACACCGCGGTGCGAGTTTTCCATGAGCATTTCTCCACAATGCAGCGCCTCGTCGATCATCACGGCGGCCGCGTGGTGAAGACTCTCGGCGATGGCGTGATGGCGAGTTTCGACTCAGCGACCAGCGCCATCGACTGCTCGGTCGCGATGCAGCGGGCCACGTCGATCGCGCCCAGCGACGGTAATCCCCAGTTGTGCATTCGAATCGGCTTGAGCAGCGGTGACGTCCACTTGGACGACGGTGACTGCCATGGTGTCGCCGTGGTCGAGGCAGCACGGATCAGTGCACTCGCACGGGGAGGTCAGGTACTCGTCACCGAGACGACCCGACTACTCGCCCGCGAGCATCACAACCTGGTTCCCCGGGGCGCGGTCAAGTTGAAGGGCCTCGACGAGTCGCGGGTCGCGTGGGAGGTCAGCTGGTCGCCGGAGGTCCAGGCAAAGGTTCGAGCCGTTCTGGCCGACGACGCGATTCTCGTTCGCGAGGGAATCGCACGAGTGCTCACGGCGAAGGGCATCGAGGTGGTCGGGCAGGCCGACGACGCCGTCGGCCTCGAGCGCCTGACGGCCGAACTGCGGCCGGACCTCGCGATCGTCGACGTTCGTATGCCACCGACCTTCACGGCGGAGGGACTCGACGCGGCCCGCCGAATTCGTGGTCGGTATCCCGACACGGCCGTCTTGGTTCTGACGCAATCGCCCGTGCCGAGCCACGCCGCGATGCTGCTGGAAAGCAGTCCGACCGCGGTGGGCTACCTCCTCAAGGAGAGGGTCAGCGACCTGCAGGACTTCATCGACGTCGTACGCCGGGTGGCGCGCGGTGACACCGTGATCGAGGGCATCGAGCCCTGACCCGCAAACGTCCGTCGATCGCAGGATTCATTTGGATTTTCCCGGGATAAGGGTGGTTCCTCCCGGGATTCGGTGATGTCAGCCCCAATAATCGTCACGCAAACCGACAGAGAGGCGTGACGTGACGCGCGATCGACTTTTTCTTCGAGTTTCGGTCCTGGCTGCCGCGAGCGCTGCGGTCCTGCTGACCGCCGGCTGCGGCAACGACGACCCCGCCTACCGCCCATGGAGCGAGACGTCGACCAAGGCTACGGCCACAACAACCACGAAGACTTCCGCGAAAAAGACAACGACGACCGCGCCGGCTCCGGCTGCCGACGTACCGGACCCCGCACAGAACCAGGCGCCTCCCGCCGGCGGCAACGCTCAGGTGGTGGCACCCACAACGACAACCGCCGCGCCCGTCGTCACGACGACCACGACAACGACGACCACAACCACCACTGCCGGCACGACCACGACAACAACGACGACACAGCCCGTCGGTCAGCAGCTGACACAGGAAATCTGCTCGGCCGCCACGTCGCCCGCAATCAAGGCCGCGTGCGTCGCCGGCGGCTTCACCGTGACGCCGTAGGTCCTAGCTCGGAACCTCGTCCGCATTGCCCTTTTGCCACATCGACCACGGGATGTTCCAGTCCCCGAGTCCGTCGTACCCGGACAACGTGCCGCCTACCGTGTTCTGCACGATCACGACATCACCGCGCCTGGTGTTGTTGTAGACCCACATCGCGTTGTCCGGGCTGAGGTTGAGGCAGCCGTGGCTGGTGTTGGTGTTGCCCTGCGCCGACAGCGACCACGGCGCCGAATGCAGGTAGATGCCGTTGTAGGACATTCGAGTCGCCCACTGGATCGTCTCGCGGTAGCCCTCGGGCGAATTCACCGGAACGCCGTACGTCGACGAGTCCATGATCACGGACGGCAGGTGCTCGGCGAGGATGTACGTCCCGTTCGGGGTCGGCGTCGAGTCCTTACCCATCGAGGTCGGCATCGACATGATGACCTCGCCGTTGCGGCTGACGGTCACCTGTTTGGTGTTGTCGTCCGCGACGAGAATCACCGAGTCGCCGATGTTGAACTCGTCGCTGATGTCTTCCTGACCGAAGAGTCCACCGCCCAGATCCTTGCCGAAGACGTCGACGCTGACCTTGACCTTCGTGCCGGGAGCCCAGAAGTCCTGCGGACGCCAACGCACCTCGCGGTTGCTCAGCCAGAAGAAGGCACCATCGACGTGCGGCGTGGTCTCGACGGTGATTGCATTCTCGACCGCGTGCCGGTCCGGGATGTTCTCGTCGAACTGGATGCCGATCGTCTGCGCGATTCCGACGGTTTCGTCGCCGCCGACATTGAGGTACGGCTTGGTCAGGTTGTCCGGGGTGGTCGTCGTGAATTCGATCTCATTTGTCGACGCGCCGCCGAGTCCGTTGGAGGTCGACTCGAGGGTGTATTCGGTGTCGTATCCGAGCGGGCCGGTCGAGTGCCAGGACTTGCCGTCCGCGGCGATCTCACCCCCGACCGTCTTGTGGTGGGCGTCGGTGAGCGTGACCTTGGAGATCTGTCCATCGGCAACCGTGACAGTGATCGGATCGCGGGGCGAAACGCCTTTGTCGCCGTCCTTGACGGACGTCACGACCGTCGGTTTCATCATCTCCGACAGGGGGTTCGGATCGATCGGAGACAGCAGCCCACCTGCGGAGGAGCAGCCGGCGAGCAGTGCGACGAGACCGGCAGCGATAGCCACGGTCAGCAGGCGGCCGTGAACTCGACTCGACAGTCGACGATTCGCGATTTCAGACATCCGGACCCCGTTCAGGTACGCGGCTGCGCCCTCCCCTACGTCGGCGCGCGCGTCACCCCGATTGTGCCACCGAGCCCACCGCCGCCACACTCGGGCGACCTCCACCGAAGGCAAACCGATCTTGCTCCGTGACATTTGTGCGGGCGATGGCCTCTGACCTCGCGATTTCACATCGGCGCCACCGTCCTGTTAATGTTCTATCCGCACCGCACAGCGGAGCACGCGCCATTAGCTCAATTGGCAGAGCAGCTGACTCTTAATCAGCGGGTTCGGGGTTCAAGTCCCTGATGGCGCACAACAAATTAGGCGATCCCCACGCGGGGGTCGCCTTCTTCGTTTCAGCCGGACTTCAGACTGCGTTGTAAGTGCGCAGATCCTCAGGTGCAGCGGTGGTGAGCGGGGAACAGACCTCGCACACCGCGGCGCCATCGGCCGATGTGATGGTGTTTTCGCCCAAGATCACGCCACGTAGCGCCTTGGACAGTTCCCATCCGTTGTCGACGCGGCCGACGGCATGGGTGGTGAGTGCGAACATTCGCTGGGTGATCTCGAGGAGTTGCGCGCGAGTCAGGGGGCGCTGCTCGAGCCGGGATCGCAGGATGGAGAGTTCGGTCTCCATGGCGGCGGTAATCGTTACGGTCATGTCAGCAGCATGCGGCCGATTTGTAGTGGTATCAGTGTGACGCGAGTGACGAAGGTCTGATCGTTACGTCCTATTCACGAGTCGACCCAGTAGCGGTCTGAGGTTGGCACTTGTCAGAGGGCTGACGCAGACTCGTCACCGTGCCAGATCGCTACTTCCCGCTTGCCCGCGGATACGTCATCACCAGCCCGTACGGCTGGCGCGACCTCGATGGTCAGCGCGAGTTCCACGCGGGCACCGACTTCGGCTTCGAGGGCGGCTCCGGCGGTAAGGCCGTGTATGCCGTACAAGCCGGAACGGTCATCTACGCGGGCGCGGCGTCCGGCTTCGGCGGCCCCGACCCGGCCGGCTGGGTGGTGATCGACTCCGACGACTCGCAAGGTGGCGGTGTCTTCATTTACGGACACGTTGTTCGCGAGGTGGCGGTCGGTGACCGCGTCGTCGCCGGACAACGGATCGCGATGATCAACCCGGACAACCGCACGAACGGCGGCGTCGCCCCGCATCTACATCTTGCGCACTGCACGTATGCGTATTCGGACACCGATCGCGACGACCCCATGCCCTACCTTCAAGGCGCGAAATATCCGGGCGAGGGAGCCCCGTCCGGTTTCACCTTCTTCTCCGACGTCTCCGAGTTCCAGGAGCTCGTTGATGATCGGTACCCGTACCGAATCCTCACCATCCGCTCGAACGACGGCGACTACCGCGATCGAAAGTTCCAGGAGAACTACGCACGTGCCGTTCGAATGCTCGACAGCGGCAAGCTCGACGTCCTCGGGGTGTACTTCTACTGGCGCCCGAACTGGCAGACCTGCGTCGACGTCCACCGCTCGATGATCGGAAATCCGCACCCGCGGATCTTCAGCATGATCGACGTCGAGTCCGGCTACGGAAACGAGAATCTCGGCGACCAGTCGGCTGCGCTGAACCAGACGTACGACGCGTTGACGCGTTGGCTCGGCGATTCGAAGCGCGTACTGGCGTACGCCAACCGGAACGACTACCTGACGATGTGGCGCAGCCGCCCCTCTGGACTCCGCGTCATCGGCGCGGGTTATCCCGATGACCCGAAGCTGCCGGGACAGATCGCCCACCAGTACACCAACGGCGTGATCGCGGGAGGTGGTCCGCTCGGCGCCGCGCCGTTCGGCAACTGCGACATGAACAAGACTCCGCTATCCGTCACGGACTTCGCTGCTGCCGTTGGTGTTTCGAGCGCACCGTCGCCCGGCGGAGGCAATGGCGAGCCGCCTTCCGGATCGATCTGGGACAAGCTCGGCGACCTCTGGCGCTACGTCCGCGACCACCTCCCTTTCGGCGGATTGGTCAATTCGGGCAAATAGCACTGCACTCGTTGACATAACTCAAATAGGGCTTATCTTTGCCCGGTTGTTTAAACAACAACTTCAATCGTGCAATTCGAGGTCGCACATTGTGCGAATCTTCACAAACTCGGCCGAATAGTAATCGCATCCACACCCAATCGCGATGTTGATGATGTGTACCCGTTCCGAGCGACTCCGTTGCAGCAGACAAGCAGTTACTTGTCAGCTAAACGACAGATAAGTCGTCACGGACCGATACCGATCGGACCAGAACCCGGTCACAGTGCTGTGCGGGGGGCTTGAGACTCCCCCGACGGCACTGTTGAATTCGTTCCAAATCCACGGAGGATTTCCGAGCCGCATACCAGCTTGACGTGCGGAATTGTGGACTCTCCGTCCTCACGAAAGCTCGATCTCTTGACGCTCCACCACCAGGACCCTGTACACGCGGGCCTCAACCTGAGTCGACGTAGCCTCCTGGCGGCCGTCCCGGCTGTTGCCGCCCTTGCCGCGTTTACGCCGCGGGCTGGTGCTGCTGGGACGACCATCGATGCCTCGAAGTATCCGAGCTTACAGGCCGCAATCGACGCGGCTCCCGATGGAGCGACGATTACCGCCCCCCTGTCATTCCAGACACTGGGTGACGCAAAGCTTGACAGTCGCAACGGAATTCAGCTGACCGGACTTTCCATTTCCGGTCGATTGACACTGAATTACTGTACGAACGTCACAATTTCCAATTGCCGAATTGTCACTCCGGATATCGGCATATGGATGGTGCGCTGCACGACGTGCACCGTGTCGAGTTGCACGCTCAGTGGTTGCACTCTCGGCGGTTACTCACCGTCCGGATGCGTCTTCACGAAGAACACCATCACGAACGCATCGGGAAACGCGATTTCATTCGCCGGGTACGACGCAGCGCCGGCGCTCAACAACAAGTACACCGCCAATGTCATCCAGAACTGCGGGCGGATCGGGATCGAGGAGTACCCGACCGAGGGCACGGACAGTTGCCGCGGGACGGTGATCGATGGCAACCGCATCACGACCGCCACGAGCATGGGCATCAGCGCGGTGGGGATGAATCCGACGATCACCAACAACACGATCCAGAATGCTGGCTGGACTGGCATCGAGGTACTCGGAAACTACGCCTACATCAGCGGCAACAACATCTCGAGCACGAACTACTCGGGCGCCGGAATCTGCGTCAACTCGACCGATCCGTCCTTCCCCGACGCCAAGACAACCGTCACGGGCAACACCCTGACCGGTCTTGGTACGGGCATCACGTTGATTGCACAGAAGCAGGAAGCGCCCCTGCGCAACGTCACCGTCAGCAGCAATACGCTCACGAACTGCGCCGACTTCGGAATCATCGGACTGAACGGCTACGAAGCCGGCGGCAACCAGATCAACTCGAACACTTTCAGCCTGACCGCGCCGACCCAGGCGAACCGGAATCGGATCGCACTGAAGACGGGCAACAACATCTCGCTGTCGGGCAACAAGATCACCTACAAGCCGAATTCCGCGGGAGTGTCGGTCGATATGCCGATTCACCTCGTGGGAAACAACGTCAAGCTCAGCAACACGGTGGTCGACGGTGGATGGCGCACAAAGAACCTTCTGCCGTCCGCGTCGGTCGCCCCCGCCGGCAGCTACACCGGATGGCAATACATCAACAACCGCTACATCAACGGCGCCAAGATCAACAAGCTGGGCACCGTGGCAACGGTCGACTCCGACCGGAACTGGTAGGCCGTCAGCCTTCGGCGATGACTTTGAGCTTGCGGAGAGTCTCCGCGATGTTCACGGTGTTGTGGGGAACGCGTTCTTTCACTCCCGTGAATGGAGCCGCGACCTTCGTAAACCAAGCCGGACGCCGGTCCCACCAACTCTCGGTGACCTGCACTCCGCCGTCGGCGGGCTCGATCGTGTACTGCCAGCGCGCCACCGGAACACCGAGTTCGCCGATTTCGAATTCGAACACGCGGCCGGGCACGGCCTGAACGATCTTCGTGTGCGTCGCCCACACGTGCCAGCCGTTGCGGTTGAACCCAACCCAGTGGTTCTTGTTGACCGTGAGGATCTTGAAGGTCTCCTCCGCGAACTCGACGATCTTCTTCGGGTTGCTGACGAGGTCGTAGACCTGGTCGGCTGAGGCGTTGATCGTGATGCTGCCGGTCGCGCCGGGAGCCGTCATTTCCGAACGATCTTGACGACGATCAGCACGGTCAAGAGGCTGCCGACGCCGATGAGGGTGTACTTCACCTTCGGCTCGTTGACCTTGTTCTTCACCGCGACCTTCGTATTGGCAGCGATGCGCTTGGGGTTGGCACGCAGGGCGAGTTCGTCGAGCGTCGCGGCGAGCTGCTCGCGGGCCGCCTCGATCTCCGCTTCGATCCGCTCGTAGTCCTTGGCCACAGTTCCTCCTGTTTAGGGGCGCGCGCAGAATCAGTTCCCGTCGCACCGCTCATCCCGCGAGACAGACGTTACCGGTAGCGTGCCTAATGTGACGACTAACTCGGCCGGTTCGATCCGTCTTGCGCCTGGCGATGCTGCTCCTGCTTTTACCCTGAAGAACGCTGAAGGTAACGAGGTTTCGCTTTCCGACTTCGCGGGCCGGAAAGTGATCGTTTACTTCTACCCAGCCGCCAGCACCCCCGGGTGCACGAAGCAGGCGTGCGACTTCCGCGACAACCTCGCCGAACTCAACGGCGCCGGCATCGACGTCGTCGGCATCTCCCCCGACAAGCCGGAGAAGCTTGCCAAGTTCCGGGACCACGAGGGCCTCACATTCCCGCTGCTCAGCGATCCGACCAAGGAGACGCTCGAGGCCTACGGCGCATTCGGCGAGAAGATGATGTACGGGAAGAAAGTCACCGGAGTCATCCGCTCGACTTTCCTCGTCGACGAGAGCGGCAAGGTCGAAGTCGCGCAGTACAACGTCAAGGCCACGGGCCACGTCGCCAAGCTCCGGAAGGACTTGGCGGTTTAGTCCGCATTCACTGCCCATGCGTTCGTTGTTCAACGGATGATGTACGCATGGGCGCTTCCAGCATCCGAAATGTCGCCCTGGTGGGGCATCAGGGAACGGGAAAGACCACGCTGGCTGAGGCGATGCTGTACGCCTCCGGCGTGATCAGTAGACCCGGGCGAGTCGAGCTTGGAAACACTTCGCTCGACAACTCCCCTGAGGAAATTGAGCGTCATCAGTCGCTGGCGCTTGGGGTCGCAACCTTCGCCTGGCAGGACTGCCAGATCAACCTCATCGACACACCTGGCTACGCGGATTTCGCCGGTGATTGTCTGACCGCTCTCCAAGTCGCCGACGTCGCGGTGTTCGTGATCGACGGCGTCGCCGGACTCCAACCAGGCGACGAGCTGATGTGGGAAGCCGCGTCCAACCAGAACATTCCGCGCTTGATCTTCATCAACAAGATGGACAAAGACCGCGCCGACTTCTCGGCCGTTGTCGAAGAGATTCGCGAGCAGTTCGGGCAGGGTGTCGAACTCGTCGAACTCCCGGTGACCGAAGGATCGGCGTTCCGAGGGGTCGCCGACCTCGTCACCGAGCACGTCTTTCTGTACACGGGAAACAAGGCGACCGAGTCAGACGAGCTTCCCGCCGACATCGCAGACCAGGAACACAGCGAACACGATCACCTGGTCGAGGACGTCGTCGAAGTATCGGACGACCTCATCGAGAAGTACCTCGACGGCGAGACCATCACGCCGGAAGAACTCGAAGGCGCACTTCGCACCGGATTCGGCCGCGCCACGGTCTGGCCGGTGCTCTGCGGTTCGGCAACCGAGTGCACGGCGGTCGATCGCCTCCTGGAATTCATCTGTCATGTCGCTCCTGCACCGACCGAGGAGCCCGAGGGCGAAGCCGCCTACGTCTTCAAGACGCAGACCGACGATTTCGTCGGCCAACTCGCGCTGATCAAGGTCGTCGCGGGTTCGATCAAGGTCGACGACGTTCTGGTCAACCACCGGACCGGCACGCGCGAGCGCTTGCACCACCTGCTGCGTGTCGTCGGCACGAAGACCACACCCGTCGACCACGCGGACGCCGGCGACATCGTCGCGACGATCAAGCTGTCCGACGTCGCGACCGGTGACTTCCTGGTTCTCAACGGCACGCCGGTCGGCGAGCCGCAGATCGAGTACCGCCAGCCGGTGTACGGGCTAGGGATCTCGACGCCCGCTGCCAAGGACCAGGACAAGCTCTCGACCGCGCTGAGCGAACTCGTGCGTGACGATCCTTCGCTGCAGGTGGTCCGCGACGAATCCACCCACCAAACGGTCCTCCGCGGCGCCGGTGATGTGCATGTTCAGGTCGCACTGGCGCGGTTGAAGCGTCGGTATGGCATCGCCATCGACACCGAGCCGGTGAAGGTCGCCTACTTGGAGACCCTCGCGCGGGGCGCGGAAGCCGAGGGGCGGCACAAGAAGCAGAGCGGCGGGCACGGACAGTTCGGTGTGGCGCTCGTGCGCTTTGAACCGCTTCACCGCGACGGTGGCTTCGAGTTCGCGGACGAGACCAAGGGTGGAGTGATCCCGAAGTCGCTGGTGCCTGCGGTCGGCAAGGGCATCTCGGAGGCGATGCAGCGCGGCGGCAAGCACGGCTACCCCCTCGTCGACATCAAAGCCACCGTCCTCGACGGCAAGTACCACTCGGTCGACTCCGATGAACACAGCTTCCGGATGGCCGGCGCAATCGCGCTGAAGGATGCGATCGATCGCGCGGGCACGAAGGTGCTCGAACCGGTGCACCACATCGAGGTCACCGTGCCGGCGTCCCTCCAGGGTGACGTCATGGCGGACATCGGTCGGCGCCGCGGGCAAATCGAAGGCACCGAACCGATTTCGACGGCCGAGGTCACGATCGTGGCCTCGGTCCCTCAGGGCGAGATGAGCGATTACGCGATCGCACTGCGGTCGATGACGCATGGGCGCGGCCGGTTCACCACCCAGTTCGCGCGGTATCAGGAACTGCCCTGAGCTCGATAATCTGACTACCCAAGGTGCGACGAAATGCCCACTTTGAGCGCACTCGCTGCAGTTTCGGCCATCATCCTCGACTCCGGCGCTCGCCTTCGCGCAAGGGGACACGGCCGCTGGAGGCAGCTACCCCGGTCCCTGGAGTTCATACGAGCCAGACTCGATCAGCCCGCAGGAAACACCCCGCTTCAGGTGAAGCGGGGTGTTTCGCTTTACGGCTAACGCTTAGGTCCCACGAACTCGTCCATACGCCGAGTCGCGGCCTTGCGGTAGACGGCGATGTCCCGCTTGCTGGGATGGGTCCAGGGAATGCCCAACGCGTCGAGGGCTCCACAATAGAGCGACAGAATGTCGGTCGAGGCGTTCGAAAAGTGGTATCGAACGCTTCGTACGCCTCGATCATTTGCGACGACGCGACAGCCGTCGCTGTGGATAAGGCCTCTGACGAATTCCTCGTTGCAACCCTCGAGAAGCCGCTCCTGCCATCCTTCCAGGACTATCTGCCGCTCGTGCTTGCGACCGGGGCCATGCTGCGGCAACAGAAGTGGCCAGGCGTTGGAGCACGTGCTCACGTCCACACAGTTAGCCTTCGTGCGAGCCCAGATATGGGCGTGCTTGCCGGGAAAGACCGCCTCCATCGCGGCGCCACACTCATCGATAATTCCTGGGTAGGCCGTGTCGAGCGTGACCCTCAACTTCCACGTCCGCGCTTCCTTCGACACGTACCCGTCCCCGAGGTAAAGACCCAACAAGTAGCAGTACGACTTGGCAGGGAGCGAAGCCCGCAGGATTTCTGCATCGATTCTCGGCGGAGCGGTTCTCTGTCTCGAACCGTGACGCCAATCTCGGACCGTTGTTCGAGGCAACAATGTCCGTCGCGAGATCTCGCAGTCATTCAGTCCATCTCGGACCATGGCCATCACAGCCTCGACTTCGTCCTCTGTCCTCATTGTCGCCCCAATCTCACGCTTGGCAGTGGCTTGGCAACGCTAGCCGGGGGTACCGACAAGGGAGGCGGTACGATCTTGAGGACTCGCGGGCGTGATGGAACAGGCAGACATGTCAGGTTTAGGTCCTGATGCTCGAAAGAGCGTGGGGGTTCGACTCCCCCCGCCCGCACCAAATCCCTACGGCCGCATTAGGTACCAGAGCATTCGGGGATAAACCGTCGGGCTGGTGTTCTTGCGATCGAACACCGCCCCGAGCATCGTCAGAACCTCAGCTCGGGCCGCTTTGGTGCGCATCAGACGCCGCCAGAACCACAGGTTCACCTCAAACTGCCGCGTGGGCATCTTCGCCAGCCCACGGACGTTGGCGACGTTGCTCCGCACGCTCTCGGGCAACGCCTTGAGGTCCGCTCGGTCTCTGAGCACATGCTCAGGAAGAACGTCCAACCCGTGTTCGACCATGAACTCGAAGTCAGTGGGCCAGCATGCAGCCCACAGGTAGTCGACCATCCGGCACCATCCCCGCAAGAAATCGAGCTCCATGGCCGGATCGCCGGCCGGGTCGACCTCGCCGACGGTCCGGGCGACCACATCCAGACTCGTTTTGTGCGCGTGCCAGAGGACCTTGCGGAGCGGGTCGAGATCCGTCCCGGGGGCGGTGGCGCGGACGCGTTTGAAGTACGTCGCCCAGTCGTCCACAGCCGGCCGCAACTCAGCCGGCACCACACCGCCGACGACATAGCGGAAGCGGGATGGCCCCGGCGGATCGGATACAGCCGCTGCAGGCACGACGCTAGCCGCGACTGCACCGAGCCACGGAATCACGTTCAACGTGTAGTTGCCGTAACCCCACGGCGAGTCCGGATCGATGCGCCCGTGGTCCTTGGACGACGGGCCGAGTCGACCGGAATCGAGCTGCCACTGATGCTGGAACGCCAACCCCCACAGCAGGTTTCCACTGTTGTCGGGCCCGAAGATGCCGCGCTCATTCGTCGCGTCGATCATGCTCCGATAGGCGGCCATACGATGTTCGAACCGGAACGGGTCGAAGGTGCCGTCAAGGTCGGGTGCGGTGCTCCACACCCGGTGGAGATCGAGCTCGGCCAACTTTCGCGGGAACACTACCTAGCCACGCTTCCTTGAACTACTCGCAGGTGATGCCGGATCGATTCTTGCACCGAATACCGTTGCACCATGGAGAGTCTGCTCGGTCTGAAGCACCCCGTCGTGTGCGCCCCGATGGGCGGTGTGGCCGGCGGCCAGCTCGCGACGGCGGTCTCACAGGCGGGCGGTCTCGGCATGATCGGGATGGGCAGCGCGGGTTCCAGCAGCGCCCTTCGGCGCGAACTCGACCTCGTTCGTGCCGCCACCGAGATCGGGATCGGCCTCGTCGACTGGGTGGTGCGCAGATCACCCGACCTCCTCGAGACCGCGCTCGCTGCGCGCCCGAAGCTCCTCGCGGTGAGCTTCGGCGATAGCTTCAACTGGATCGAGCAGGCACACGCGGCCGGAATCCCCGTCGCCGTTCAAGTCCACGATGCCGCCAGCGCCAAGCAGGCGCACAATTCCGGCGCCGACATCCTCGTCGCGCGCGGACTCGAAGGTGGCGGTCATGGGCGGCCCGTTCATCAACGGGACTCAGTGCTGCGGCAAACCCTCAGCGCAACGGACCGTCCGGTGCTCGCTGCGGGGGCTATCGCCACGGCCGCCGATGTGGAACGCGCGCTCGATGCGGGTGCCGCAGGCGTCTGGGTCGGGACCGCGTTCTCGACCTGCGCAGAAGCCCTGTCGACTGCTGGCCATCGACGTGCCCTGTTCGCTGCGACCGGCGCGGACACGGTGCTCACGAGCACGTTCGATTGGGCGGCCGGATTCGCCTGGCCATCCGACATCCCGGAGCGAGTGATCGCCAATGACTTTGTTGCGCAATGCAATACCGGGAGCGGTGACAGATCCGAGGCGGCTGCCGCCTTGCGCCGAGCAATCGCCGCGGACGACGAGTCACGCATCTGCGTGAACGCCGGAACTGGCGTCGGGCACCTCACGGAGGTCAAGTCGGCAGCCCAGGTTCTCGTGGAATTGTGCGGGTTCTGATCCCGCGAGCGGTACTCACCATGGGGCGCAGGATTCACACCCGAGGGTGATCTGGGGTCACCCCGAGGGTGGCTATTTTCGGGCGTTCGTTCGGGCGAATCTATTAATGCCAACCGGCAAAGCCCCTCTCCCAAAAGGACCCCGAAATGCGTAAGCCCACCAACCCCGTCAAGGTCACTGTCAAGGTCGCAGCCGAACTCGCCGCAGCATCCGCCATCATGATCGGCACCGGCGCCTTCGCCTTCGCAGCACCGGCAACCACCGCCACGGACACGCAGTCCCAGACCACCGTGAGCGCCTACTACTACCACTACGCACCGGCATCGGCCGCCAAGTATTACTACTACTGAGCCACCCCGTCGCAGCCAGGTCGAGCAGGCGCGAGCCAACCACTCGCAGCCGCGCCTGCCTCACCATCCTCGGCCGGGTACGAGATATCTGAGCGGCGCTGATCTACAGCCAGAACTGAGTCACACGAGCGTGTGAACCTGGCCATCGAGCGCCGACTGACGAAAGAATGACTGTATGAGCGCTCCCGGAGTCTCCCGAGTTCAGCAGGTCGCGGAACACGCATTCGTCGTCCTCGGCTATGAACCAGCGCGCCAGATCCTGAGCGATCGCCGAGCTTGCAACAACCCGTCAACCGCCGGCGTCGCCGAAGACCCCGCCCTCAATGGGCGCGGCGTCAGCATGCAACTGTGTGACGGAGCGCAGCACGCGCGACTACGCGCGATGATCGCACCTGCCTTGAGTCCCAAGGCTTCTGACGCCATCATCGCCGGAATGCCAGCGCATGCCGAGTCACTATTGGCGCAGCTCGAAAGTCGCGGTTCCGGCGATCTCATCGAGGACTACATCGCACCGCTCATCCGCCGAGCCATCGGCCAGCTTCTCGGCATTCCGGAAGCCGACCAAGCGCGAATCCTCGTCATCGCGGAGGACTCCACGATGGTCGCCGACGAGACCGGCGCCCCGGCCGCCGAGGCACTCCACGACTACATGGCCGCCCTCGTGAGGTCGAAGATCGACCACCCCGGCGACGACCTCTGCACCGAACTCGCCCGCGCATTGACCGACGGCCGGATCGACGAGGCCGAGGCGTACGGCACAGCCACTTTGATGATCATCGCCGGCTACGACACCACAGTGGGCTTCCTCGCGATGGCCGCATTGACACTTCTGCTCACCCCGATGCTCCGCGAGGAGCTCGTCGACAACCCGGACAGCAACCCGTTTGTCGTTGAGGAACTGCTCCGATTCATCACGCCGACCAAAGGCGTGTGGACCCGATTCGCGACGTCCGATATCGAACTCGACGGCACCACGATTCCTGCGAAGAGCCGGATCATCGTCGAACTCATGGCAGCCAACCGCGACAGCGAGCGCTTCGAAGACCCCGACGTGTTCAACCCGGCCCGCAACGACGACAAGCACCTTGCGTTCGGTTACGGCGCGCACTTCTGCCCCGGCGCGAATTCCGCGAAGCGTCAGTCTCTCGCAGCGCTCAACGCGCTTCTCCCTCGTATGGAATCCATGGAGCTTTCGGTGCCCGTCGGCGAACTCCAGTGGCATCAGAATCGGTTCAGCCGCCGACCGCTCACCTTGCCGGTGACGATCCAGCGCTAGCCCCGGACGTCGTGTACGTGGTGAACGAGATCGTGCACGAAGTACTGAGCGAACGTCGTGACGCTGAAAACTGCACCATCGCTGCGGCGTACCGTGCGAGAGAGCTCGGCTCCCGTCACCCGCGCGAAGGCGTCGGCAATGGCACCCGCCGCCTGTAAGAGTTCCTGTGAAACGACCTCTGGGCTCTGGCTTCGATAGTCGGCAGCGACCGCGGTGTCGTCCTGGTCCCAGTTCGTCAGCACGGCAACGGAGTTGACGAAGCGCACGGCGGGATCGAAAGCCGGCACGCCGGGATCCTCGCCTCGGCCAGTCAGCACCACCGACAGCCGGTAGCCGAAAATGCGGCATACGTCTCGTACGTGCGCTGCGTACTCGAGCGGCGACCACACTCCAGGGACAGGCCGCAACTGGGCACCCGGCAGCGCGAGGGCCGCCGCCAGCACCGAAGCAGCCTCCCGCGTCCGCCCCGGCACCGCCTCGAAAGACATTTCGGCAGCGTCGAATCCGCATTCGGCGCAGGGGCGGCCCAGGACCCATGTCCAGTCTTTGGTATCGGGAATGATCGTCATGAGACCAAAGCTATCGAGGCAGAAAATGTTCCTCCACCAATAAACTGCCAACCTTGCCGGAGATCCTGCCGATCTCAGTTCACCGTTCGACCAGGTACCTTCGAGATGTGACAACTGCCCCTCGGCGGCGACCCGCTCTCATTGCGCTGGTGATCCTGGCGTTCTTTGGGTGCCTCGCGCTCGGGTGGTGGCAATGGACCCGATGGGAATCCACCGACGGGTCATTCCAGAACCTCGGCTATGCGTTGCAATGGCCGCTGTTCGCCTGGTTCGTCGTCTACGCCTACCGGCGCTACGTGAAGCTCGAAGCCGAGGAAGCACAGATGGATTCGCCGCAAGAGATGCGCGAACTCCCGGCTGATCTGCTGCCGCCGCGCCCCCGGGCCGCCAGCGAGCCAATCGATGCGACGCGCGCCGAATACAACCGCATGCTGCACGAACTCAACGAGAAGAAGAACGGGAGCCAACCGTGACGGCCGAAATGACCGAGAACAAGCCGACCCAGGATCAGGCGCGAATTGCCTCAGCCCTGACCAGGTACCGTTTTCTCGCCTGGACCACCGGCATTTGGCTGCTCGTGCTGACGACCGAGGTCATCGCCAAGTACGGGTTCGGTGTCGACAACTTCGGCTGGGTCGGCATCGTGCACGGCTGGGTGTACCTCGTGTTCCTCGTCGTCACCGCCGATCTCGCGGTCAAGGTCCGCTGGCCCGCGGTCAAGACGATCCTCACGCTGCTCTCGGGCACGATCCCGTTCTTGTCGTTCTTCGTCGAGCACATCCGGACCGCCGAAGTGAAGAAGCGGTTCTTGAGCTAGGCCGGGCCTCAGCTAGAAGCTAGCGCCCGCAACGCCGGGATCAACTGCCGCAAGGCGTTGCCCCGGTGGGACACCGCGTTTTTCTGCTCTGGTGTCAACTCGGCTGCCGCACAGTCGAACCCGTCCGGCAGGAAGATCGGGTCGTAGCCGAATCCGCCCGCACCGCGCGGCGCGCGGGCGATTCGGCCAGGCCACTCCCCGCGCACGATCGTCTCCGAACCATCCGGCAGAACGAGTGCGCACACCGACACGAAGCGTCCGCCCCGCCGCTCCTCGGGCACGTCGCCGAGCTGACCGAGCAAGAGCTCGTTGTTCGCCTGGTCCTGCCCATGCGTACCCGACCAGCGCGCCGACAGCACGCCCGGCATGCCGTTCAGCGCGTCGACTTCGATACCCGAATCGTCCGCGAGACAAGCGATTCCCGTCGCGGCGACACCATCCCGAGCCTTGATCAGGGCATTGTCCGCGAACGTCGCCCCGGACTCCGGCGACTCCGGGAACGGCGGAACATCGCCCAGGCTCAACAGCGAGAGCCCTTCAATCCCGGCGTCGTCGAGAACCCGACGCAGTTCCTTCAGTTTCTTCGCGTTGCGGCTGGCGACGAGGAGCTCAGGCACCGAACTTCTTCTTCGGCGCCGACTCCGGCAGTTCACCGGGGTACGGCAGCGCCAGAGCCTGCTTCTGCACCTCGAAGATCTTGTCGCATCCCGCGACCGCAAGATCGAGCAGCGAATCGAGGGTCGACCGCGGGAACGTCGCGCCCTCACCCGTGCCCTGCACCTCGACGAGCGTGCCGACGTCGGTGGCGACGACGTTCATGTCGACCTCAGCGCGAGAGTCCTCTTCGTAGGGCAGATCGATGCGCACCCGACCGTCGACAACGCCGACACTCACGGCCGCGATCGCACACGAAATCGGCTGCGGGTCACGAAGCCGGTCCGCGGCACGCAGCCACGTCACCGCATCGGACAGCGCCACATAGGCGCCGGTGATCGCCGCAGTGCGGGTACCGCCGTCCGCCTGCAGAACGTCACAGTCGATCGCGATGGTGTTCTCGCCGATGGCCGCGAGGTCGATGCACGACCGCAGCGACCGACCGATCAGCCGGCTGATCTCTTGAGTGCGACCGCCGACCTTGCCCTTCACTGATTCGCGCTGGCTGCGCGTA
Organism: Smaragdicoccus niigatensis DSM 44881 = NBRC 103563; assembly: GCF_000380645.1. Classification (GTDB taxonomy): domain Bacteria; phylum Actinomycetota; class Actinomycetes; order Mycobacteriales; family Mycobacteriaceae; genus Smaragdicoccus; species Smaragdicoccus niigatensis. Next base: position 133,391 of record NZ_AQXZ01000017.1, on the reverse strand, counting down.
TGCGTCGCGCCCGGCAACATCGCGTACTCGGCCGTCAGCCAGCCCAGGCCACTGCCTTTGCGCCAGCGCGGGACATCGGTCTCGATGCTCGCGGTGCACATGACGCGGGTGTTGCCAAACTCGACGAGTACCGACCCCGCGGGGTTGCTCGTGAATCCACGAGTGATCCGGATTTCGCGAAGTTCGTCATCGGCTCTGCCGTCGGCTCGTCTAGACACGCATCGAGCCTAGCGGCTAGAGCTCCGCGCAACGGCGAGACCCTCACAGGCGTCGACTCTCGAATGCAGAGGTCCACTCGATGCGGCGAGACACAAGTCAGCCGAAAATTAGTCGGTACAAAACATGAGTTTCGTACAACGCAGTTTGGCGGAGACTACCGCCGATCGCTCGGGTGAGTCCGCTTCGAACTCTCAGAAATCGAACACCTCGCCGGGAGACACCGCGTGGATGGGTCCCGAGAACTGGCTCTTCGCCTCGGCAATGATTTCCTCGCGCGAGGTCCACGGTGGAATATGCGTGATCAGCAGCTCGCCGACCCCGGCCTCGCGAGCGGTGCGGCCGGCTTCGAGACCGGACATGTGCACACCGGGCGGACGGTTGTCCGGGTCGTGTGTCCAGGACGCTTCGGCCATCAGGACGTCTGCGCCCCGGGCCAGATCGAGAAGCGAATCCCTACACCGCAGTGTCACCGGTGTAGGCGAACACCTTGCCGGTATCGGTCGTGAAGCGAAGGCCGTAGGACTCCGGTGGGTGGTACATCCGGTACGGAGTGATCGACAGTCCCTCGTAGTCGAGCGGCTCGCCCTCGACCCAGGGGCGCAGTTCGAGGACGTCGGTCACGTCGTCGGTCTCGCCGCCGACCTCCGCCGACGCATTGCCGAGCCGAAGCGCGGAACCTTCGGGCGCATACAGCAGCGCGCGGCCCGACGGCGGGTTCGGGTGGTACCGCCGCCAGACCAAGAGACCGGAAATGTCGGCGCAGTGATCGGCGTGCAAATGGGTAAGGAAGACGTTGACGGCACCGGGATCGGCGTATCGCTGGAGCGCACCGAGAATGCCGGGACCGAATTCCAATACGACCGGCGTCATGCCGGGACCGGTGAGCAGGTAGCCCGACGCTGCGGAGTCCGGGCCGCCTACACTGCCCGAGCACCCCAGTACCGTAAGCCGCATGCGTGTCATGCTGCCACGACCGCTGGACGCATCTAAAACATTTGCCGAAGAATTCGTCGGCGAGTCCCCGTAGCTATCGTTCGAACGCCGGACGCGGAACCCGTTGGGGCCGCAACCACCACGCTGCGAGGACGCCGGCGGCGGCACCGAAGAGGTGCCCCTGCCACGAGATGCCAGGCATCGACGGGAGCACGCCCCAGAGCGCCGATCCGTACAGCACGAACACCGCGAGCCCGATCAGAACGTGAACGAACTTTCGGGTGAAGAAGCCCTGCACAAGCAGGTACGTGATCCACCCGAAGATGAGCCCCGATGCGCCGATCGTGTACCCGTTGTTTCCGGTCAGCCACGTGCCGAATCCGCCGACGATCCAGATGATCGCGGTGGCCGCGAGACCGCGCATCAGGCCCGTCAGGAGCGCGAGAAACCCGAGAACGAGAACGGGGAGGGTATTCGCGATCAGATGTTCCCAGTTCGCGTGCAACAGCGGAGCGAACAGGATCCCGATGAGCCCATCCGCGTCCCGCGGCTCGATGCCCTCGCGGTCGAGACTGTGCCCCATGACGGAGTCGATCGCCTCGATGACCCACAGCAACGCCGTGAACGAACCCACCACCACCGCCGCGACATAGCTCGGCCGCGGCGTTGTGGGTACTTCATTCAGGCCCAAAGCTGTCCTTCCAGACGTTCCTCCGCCTCATCCAGCGTGCCCTCGTAGGCACCGGTCGACAAGTATTTCCACCCGCCGTCGGCGACGATGAAACAGATGTCCGCGCGCGACCCCTTTTGCACGCACTTCCGTGCCACGCCGAGAGCGGCGTGCAGAATTGCGCCCGTCGAGATTCCCGCGAAGATCCCTTCTTCGGCGACCAACTCGCGCGTGCGCCGGACCGCGTCGTACGGCCCGACCGAGAAACGCGAGGTCAGGACCGTCTCGTCGTAGAGTTCCGGGATGAACCCCTCGTCGATGTTCCGCAGCCCGTAGACCAGTTCGCCGTACCGCGGCTCGGCGGCAATGATTTCGATGTCCGGCACGTTCTCGCGCAGGAACCGCCCCGTTCCCATGAGGGTGCCCGTCGTGCCCAGGCCCGCGACGAAGTGCGTGATCTCGGGTAGATCCCGCAGGATCTCCGGGCCGGTCGTCTCATAGTGCGCGAGCGCGTTCGCCGGGTTGCCGTACTGGTAGAGCATCACCCAATCGGGGTGCTCGGCGGCGATCTCCTTCGCCATGGCGACCGCTTGATTCGATCCGCCGGCGGCCGGCGAGGTGATGATCTCCGCGCCGTACATCGTCAGCAGCTGCCGGCGCTCGATCGACGTGTTTTCGGGCATCACGCAGATGAGCTTGTAGCCCTTGAGCTTTGCCGCCATCGCGAGCGAGATTCCGGTGTTGCCGCTCGTCGGCTCGAGAATCGTCGCGCCCGGCTGCAGCAGGCCATCGCGTTCGGCCTGCTCGATCATGCGAAGTGCCGGACGGTCCTTGACCGAGCCCGTCGGGTTGCGGTCCTCGAGCTTGGCCCAGACGCGAACCGGCACGTCGGCATCCCACGCCGGAGACAGCCGCTGCAAACCGACGAGCGGTGTGTTTCCGAGAGCCGCGATGAGCGAGTCGTAGCGCACTTAACCTCCGGCCACCGCGGGCAGAATCGTGACGTCGTCCCCGTCGGAGATCGCCGTTGCGAGCCCGCCGCTGAAACGAACATCCTCGTCATTGACGTAGATGTTGACGAAGCGGTGCAGCTTTCCGTCGTTGACCAGCCGTTCCTTGAGTCCGGCGAAGTTGGAGTCGAGGTTGTCGATCACCTCGGCCAACGTCGAGCCGGTTGCCTCGACACGCTTCTGGCCGCCGGTGTGCGTGCGCAAAATCGTCGGAACGGAAACAGTTACAGGCACTTCTCTCTCCTCAGGAATAGCTTTCAACGATCGAAACAGGTTCTTCGGTGACCACTCCGTCGACGATCCGGTAGCTGCGGATCTCATCGGTGTCCGCGTCACGGGTCGACACCAGGACATAGTGCGCGTTCGGCTCCGAGGCATACGAGATATCGGTACGGCTCGGGTAGGCCTCGGTCGCCGTGTGCGAGTGATAGATGACGACCGGTTCTTCGTCGTTGCGGTCCATCTCGCGCCACAGCCGCAACTGCTCACCGGAATCGAAACGGTAGAAGGTCGGCGAGCGCTCGGCGTTGACCATCGGTACGAATCGAAGCGGCTGGTCGGAACCTTCAGGACCAGCGATGATCCCGCAGGCCTCATCTGGATGGTCCGCGCGCGCGTGCTTGACCATCGCCTCCACGAGATCCGCCCGGATCACCAGCACGTCCTCACCCCTTCACCCAAGTCTTCTGACTCAACGGTCGCGGATTGACGTGCATTCCCGCAAGTTTGGAGCCCGCTACTCCCCCATCAACGCCTGAATGAGCGAATCCTGCATCCAGGTGAGCCAGTGATAGACCGGCAGGTGCGGCGCGCGGGGGTCGCCGGGTTCGAGCTCATCCGGCATCTCGGGGTGAACGTCCAGTGCGGTGCCGAGCGCCAGACGGACGTCGTTGAGACCGGACATCCAGGCATCGGCCTGCTCGAGCGTGAGCACGATCTTGCCGCCACCAGAGGGCAATGTGCGGAGGATGACGTCGGCGGCCGCGCACTTCGCGTCGATGATCTCCGGCTCGTGCAGGCTTCGCAGCGCGCCGTTGAGGTCGCTGCCATCATCTTTCTTGTCCGGCTTGTGAAAGTCCGGCAGAAGTCGCGCCAAAGCCGCCTCCTCGGGGGGCTTCGAGTGACCGGTTCGTATGCCGGTGAGTTCCGCGAGCGGATCCTGCGGTGTCGATTCCGCTCGGTCCGACAGCATTCCGCGAACCGACTCGACCAGCGATCGCAGGACCGCTGCTTCATTGCCGTCGATTTCCGAGCGAAGCTTCGGCCCGCCCAGTGAGCCTTTCCGGGTCCAGGTTCGCACCGTGCGGACGTACTCCTTATTCGCTATTCGCTGCGCTGCAGCGTGGCCCACAAGCCGGCGGCATGTAGACGTTGGACGTCGTGTTCCATCTTGTCCCGAGAGCCGCTCGTCACGACGGCCTTGCCTTCCTTATGGACCTGCATCATGAGGTCCGTGGCGCGCGCCTTCGTGTATCCGAACAGCTTCTGGAAGATGAACGTCACGTAGTTCATGAGGTTGACGGGGTCATCCCAGACGATGGTCACCCAGGGCAGCTCCACGTTCTCGAGGTACTCGGTGACCTCTTCCGGTGCCTCGGTTTCCTGCGGAGCCGACTTGAGCACAACAGTCGTCAGATCGACTAATCGCATATACACAGCGTACGACTCCGCCGGAAGCCTGCAACACCCAAGATGGGCGTATGGGGCACTCCACAGCGCTGCTCACCGACCAATATGAGCTGACGATGCTCGCCGCAGCGCTGCGGGACGGGACGGCTGATCGACCGGTTGTTTTCGAGGTTTTCGCACGTCGATTGCCCGAAGGACGCCGCTACGGCGTCGCGTGCGGAGCACAGCGACTGCTGGACGCGGTCGACGCATTTCGCTTCGGTGCCGACGAGATCGAAACAGTGGGCAAATTCCTCGATGACCGCACGATCGACTGGCTTCGCCGGTTCCGGTTCTCCGGCGACATCGACGGTTACCCCGAAGGTGAACTGTTCTTTCCCGACTCTCCGATCCTGACCGTCCGGGGCACGTTCGGCGAGTGCGTGCTGCTCGAGACACTTCTCTTGTCGGTCCTCAACCACGACTGTGCGATCGCCGCTGCGGCGGCACGCATGGTCACCGCGGCCCGAGGTCGCACGCTCATCGAAATGGGCGGGCGCCGGACACATGAACAAGCGGCTCCCTCCGCTGCCCGCGCCGCCTACATCGCCGGATTCACCGCGACGTCCAATCTCGAAGCAGTTCGCCGCTACGGCATCCCCGGAGCCGGGACCAGCGCGCACGCCTTCGTCCTCCTTCATTCCGGGCTGGCGGCCGATCCGGAGACTGCTGCGTTCGCCAGCCAGGTCTCCTCGATGGGACCGCAGACAACGCTCCTCGTCGACACCTTCGACGTGCGCAGCGGTGTCGAGAAGGCGATCGCCGCGGCGGGAACGAAACTCGGCGCGGTTCGCATCGACTCGGGCGATCTCGGGCAGCATGCGCGCGATGTGCGCGAGCAACTGGACGATGCCGGCGCCACGAGCACGCGAATCCTGCTCTCTGGCGACCTCGACGAGTTCTCCATCGAGGCGTTGCGTGAGGCACCGGTCGACGGGTTCGGGGTCGGGACGTCGTTGGTGACGGGATCCGGAGCCCCGACCGCTGGTCTCGTCTACAAGCTCGTCGAGGTCGATGGAATCCCGGTGGCGAAGAAAAGCAGCCAGAAGGCGACTCACGGCGGAGCCAAGCGGGCATTCCGGAGATTTGACGACGGCGTAGCGGTCGAAGAGGTCATCCGGCCCACGAACGCCCCGCTACAGCAAACTCTCCGCGAACTCCAGACACCGATGATGCGCTCCGGCGAGCGAACCTACACAGAGCCACTGGTTGCGGCGCGCGCCAGATTGGCGACCGGATTGCAGAACCTCCCACCCCAGGCTCTCGATCCCTCGGCCGGTGAACCCGCGATTCCAACCAGCATGGAGGCGTGAGCATGACGGACAGTTCGCCGCGGCGAGCATTACTCATCGTCGACGTGCAGAACGACTTCTGCGAGGGCGGGTCCCTGGCAGTCGTGGGCGGCGACGCGACCGCTGCGCGGATTTCCAACGAATTACTTACCCACGCAGAGCAATACGACTGTATTGCCGCGACGCGCGACTACCACATCGCACCCGGGTCACACTGGGCCGAAGCCCCTGATTACCGCCACAGTTGGCCGCCGCACTGCCAAGCCGGGACTCACGGCGCAGAATTCCATCCGGCTTTGAACCTCTTGAAAATTCAAGCAGTTTTCTCGAAGGGCGCATATTCGGCCGCTTATTCCGGCTTCGAAGGCACTGACTCCACTGACACAAGCCTCGAACAATGGCTCCGCGACAGGAATGTCACTGCGGTCGACATCGTCGGCGTCGCGACCGACTACTGCGTGCGCGCCACCGCCCTCGATGCGCAGGTCGCAGGGTTTGCTACGCGAGTACTGCTCGACTTCATCGCGGGAGTGGACCCCGTAACAAGCGAGGCCGCTTTACACGATCTGCGTGTGGCAGGTGTGACGCTAGTCGGCGCGTCGGACACGAATAGATAACAGCTAACTAACGAAAAAGCTGTTACTGAGGTTTCCAAAGTTGCCTCAAGTGTTGCACGCGAGTGATACCGTCACGGCATTCACAGCTGTAACAGACGCAACAGAGAACCTGTTTCGCCTCATAAGTGTCTTCCAGTCATTAACTCTTGAGAGAGGAGCGGGAGCGTGCAGAAGCAAGACCGTGGCCGACTCCGGTGGCGCCGCGCAGTACCCCTGTTTCTCCCGGCTGGCCTGGGCATGCTCCTCATGGCTGCGTTCCTGTTCATCGGTTGGATGCCACTGAACCTGGCGATCAAGGGACAAGACGTCAAGCTGACGTCCAACGGTCGCAGTGGCAGCGCCCCCGGTGGCCTGCTCGCCTACGCGGACCTCACGCAGATGAAGAACGGCGGAGACAAGGTCCCCACCCTCATCGCGCAGATCCCCGAAGCCAAGCTCAACGGATTGTGCATGTCGATGAACCTGACCTTCCCGGTCATCGGCAGTTGGACAGTCCAACTTCACTCGACCAAAGAGGTCGTTATCCACGATCTGAAGGCCGCAGCTGCCGATGCGCACCTGGTCAACGCGGTTCTCGCGGCCGAGACCAACGACGGCAAACCCGTGAACAAAGATGCGTCGAACCTGGTGTCCGGCGTCGAACTCAACAAGGACGCCGCGACGATCGACGGGGTAGACGGCGGCGTCGGAATCATGGGCGTCGAAGGACACGGTCCGCTGACCTTCTCTGAACTCCAGGCCAACGCCAAGAGTGCCGGGCTGTACGGCCGTGCCACTCTGACTGGACTTGGTATCCCCAAGTTCGGCCATGGCAAGGGCGTCGAACACCACGAGTGCTACTAGAGGGGGCGACGACAATGTTCCAGAAATTCCGTGAGTTCCGCTGGACCCGCCCATTCTGGGGTGGCTTGCTGGTCTTCATCGCCGGCTTCCTCATCTTGGTGTTCGCGGTCCCGTTCAACCCGGTCACCATGATCATCAGCGCCGGCCTCGGCGCGATCTTCGGCCTCGTGCTCGGAATCGTCGATCTGTTCCTCGGCTTCATGATCTGGTTCCGTCCACAGAGCAAGAACGTCGCCGGCGTCCTCGCCGTGATCGTCGGCCTGCTGTCGTTCCCGCTCACCAACCTCGGCGGCTTCGTCGCCGGAATGCTCCTGTCGGTCATCGGTGGGTGTTGGGCCTTCGGTTGGACACTGCCGCAGGGCCGCATGAGCGACGAAGAACTCACCCCCACGCAGGTGAACGCATGAAAACCCTGATTTTTCCCCAGAGCGCAGCCGCGCAATGTGCACGTCCGCAGCAATTCCCCAAGAGCGGGAAGGAACACCAGAAGTGATCACGAAAATGAAGAATTGGGCGAATCGCGGCGGCAGCGCTCTCGTAGCCCAAACCGTGACTCTCCGCACCAAGGCTTTCGCTGCTGCGGACTCCTTCAACGCCGAGGTTCGAGAAGCCGCGCACGCCACGCCGCAGAACCGCACCCGGTGGGGACGCGGAGCAGCGGTGCTGGTCCCATCCATGGCGATCGTCACCGGCCTCGGTGCCGCAATGGCACAGGGCGCACTGGCGGCGAACTTCAACGTTGCCGACAAGCCGATGTCGCTGGCGGTCCAGGCGCTCGACGCCCAGGGCCTCGACATCGTCGTCAGCTCGCTGAACGTCACGGACACCAAGGGCAAGACCAGGCCGGAGGCCATCCTGCACGCTGCGGTGGGTAGCGGAACCCTGACGGGTGTCTGCATCATTGCGTCGCAGACGATCCTCGGCGGCACGTATTCGGTCGTCCTGTCGGTACCGCCGGACTCCGGCCTCGCGTCAGGTGCCAACCTGCAGTTCGACGTGACTCATCTCGTCGGCCACAACGTGACTCTCTCGAACGCTCTGATCGGAAAGTCCGCCGACCTCCTGTCCATCAACGGTGTCTCGCTCAACGGCCAGCCCGGTGGATTTGGTGTCGACGGAAGCGAGGGTCAGGCACATCTTGAAAACGTTGAGGGCACGGCGCGTGGCGCCAGCATCCTCGGATCGCTTCAAGCGCCTACGTTTGACGCGTCGATCCACCCCGGGGAGGTGAAGAGTTGCTAACCGACTCTGTTCTCGAAGACGCAGTTCAGGAGACCGAGCTGGCACCTGTTGCCATCTCGCATGTGCAGCGCGTCAAGAATCTGTTCAACGACGGCCGCATCTGGTTCCGCGGATTCCGGCGGACGCGTCCGTTCTGGGGCGGCCTCTGGATGCTTGTCGGCGCCTACTTCCTGCTCGACATGTCGATGGTGCCGATCCAGGTCATCGTCAAGGCCGGCCTGACCGGTCTCGGCGGCTGGCTGACCGGCGGCACCCTGCTGCTGTGCGGGCTCGCGACCTGGTTCTTCCCGACGCAGAAGCTTTTCGCCGGCGTCATCGGACTGCTCGTTGCGATCGTCTCGATCGTCATTTCAAACCTCGGTGGACTGTTCGTCGGCATGTTGTTCGGCGTCATCGGTGCTTCGATGACCCTGGGCTGGGGACCTGCGAAGCCCCGCTCGTTCGGTAGGAAGAAGAAGGTCACCGAAGAGGCGGCAGCGCAGGACACCGAGCTGGAAGAGATTGAGACTCCGGCATGAAGGCGTCGCGCCGGGCGCGCACATCGACCGAGGGCGTGGATACTCGCCCGTGGGGCCAACGAACAATCGTCCGGACTGCCATGATGTTCGGTCTGGCGTTCGCCATTGCGCTCATGGCGATCGGCCCGGGCAACCTCGCGTCGGCACTTGGCGGAGGCGCCCCCAAGGCGCCGTTTGAGCCCATCCCCTTCCCACAACCGGGTTGGCGGACGGCGAACGCGTCGATCAACATCACGTCGCCGACGGCCGAAATCTACGGACTCACCAAGGCGTACTGGGGCGCACGCGTCCGGATGGCAAACGGGCAACTGAGCCCTCCCGACACGGTCTACCTCAAGGTGCGCAAGCTCGAGCTGGACGACATCCGGATCAAGAGCATCCGGCCCGATCACACCTGGCTCATGCAGAACCTCAACGGCTCCAAGTCCAACAAGGCCCAGGTTCTCACGATCGGAAATGACCTCAAGAACACGACGATCGAACTCTGGGTCACGATCAACAGCCTGAAGCTCTGTGTCACTGCGCAGACGTTCTACACCTTGGTCAACAGCGAGAAGGGCCAGTTCCAGGGCCGTCTCGATGAGGTTTTTGCGCTGATCGCCGCGGTCTTCCAGCCGTACGTAAACGGACCGCTGAAGAACGTCGGTCCGTGCATCCCGATCAAGGAGCTCATCCCGCTTGTCGCCGTCCTCGTCGACGCCGGTGTGCCGCTGCCCGAACTCCCGGTCATCAAGGCTGACCTGGACGCCTGGGCCGCGAAGATCACGACGCCGATCGATCAGCCGGCGGTGTTCGGGCCGATCACCCAAGTGAGGATGTTCCAGTGAACGAGGAGCTGACTGAGAACACCGTCAACCGGACGCGATGGGGTCGCACCTCGATCCTCATGGTCGGCGGTCTGGCCACAACTGCGGCGATCGCAGGCAGTCTCGTGAGCCAGGGTGCCTACGCCAGTGAGTTCATCGCGTCCGCGGCCGACAGCGACGTCACGATCAACAGCCTGAGCACCACTCACAATGGCGCGTTTGTCCGTGGCATGCACATCAAGAACTACGACGGAAGTCCCGGCATTCGTTGGCTCGCCACCTTCCAGGTGCCGCACGCGACCGCGGACGGCCTCTGTCTCACGCACGACATGGAGTTCCTTGGTCAGCCGGTGACGCTGTACATCAACATCGCCGGTGCCAACCTCGATGTCACGGGCATCAACGTCGACATTCCGACGGCCGACGCGGCACTGACGCTTCGAGGCAACACGGATCTCGTCAAGGCTCCGTCCATCATCGAACCGAAGATTCGGGCCCTTGGTGCGCCGTCGGTTCCCTGGGTCAACGACACCGACGGTGTCGGCATCGAAGCCGAGGGTGGCGCGCTGCTACAGGGAGTCAAAGCGAAGCTGTTGAGCGCAGAGATCATCAAGGCAACGAACGTGACGACGCTCGACGCGAAACTCGTCATGGGCGACATAAAGTGCTCGTGAGTTAGTCGTACGAGTCAGTGGGCCAGGCCATCGGGTCTGGCCCACTTTCGTGTCCAGGCCACTTCGCTTGCTAGGTAGGCAAGAGCCCACACCACATAGAGCGAGTTGACCAGGTGACCCCAGCTCGGCCAGTCTTCGCGGTTGTCCGGCAACAGAATTGGCATTCCGACGCCGAACACGAGGACGCCTGAAGACACCAGCACCCACCGCTTGTCGATCACCAGAACGACGAGCAGCGGGACGATCCAGATCCAGTGGTGTGTCCACGAAATCGGCGAGATGAGCAGGCCGCACATCGCCACCGCGAGCAATCCATGTCGTGGGTCGGCGCGCTGCGCGATGAGGAAGGCCGCGACGATCACCGCGAGTGACAGCACGATCCAGGCGACCGACGAAAGCCGACTGTGATCGCCGAAGACCCGTGCCACCTCACCGTGCAGCGACTGGTTTCGGCCGTAACTCGTCGGGCCGATTCGGCTCGTATCGAAGAGTGCCTTCGTCCAATACTCGATGGTGTCATTCCAGGCGAGGGCGGTGGCCAGGAGCGTGGCGCCCACGAACCCGGCGACGACGTTGATCATTCCCCGAACATCTCGCCGGGCTAGGAAGAAGAGCAGGAACACCAGTGGCGTCAGCTTTATCGCGGCGACCAGACCGACCGCCATTCCCCGCCACTTCCGATTGGGCGCCAGGAGACAGTCCGCGGCGATCACCGCGACGAGAACGGCGTTGATCTGCCCATATCCGAGGCCCGTTCGAATCGGTTCGAGCACGATCGCAACGACGGCAATCCCGAACGCCGCCGTCATCCCCCGCACTCCCCCAAGGAACGTCCACACGATGACCGCGAGCAACACCGTCGACACGGCAAGCGCCGCGACACTGGCGACGTGGAGCGGAACCATGGCCAGAGGCGAGAAAAGGATCGCAGCCAACGGCGGGTAAGTGAACTCGAGTGGCACCCCGCCGGCAAGTTCCGGAAGACGCCCGTACAGATCTTGTCCCTCGAGCCAAACGCGGCCACCGAGTCGGTAGACCGCGAGGTCAGTGCCTTCGTAGCGGCCGAGGAGCGATCTCGGGAACAACTCGCCCAGGGCAAGGAGCACTACCGTTGCCGCAGCAGCAAATCCACTCAACCCGACAAACGTGCGCGTTGGCGGGCCAGAGTGCATAGCAAGAAACGGTACCCTCGTCTCCGTGGCTGATCTGCCCGACGTTCCGTCGCTTCTCGCTTCAGCCGTACAGGCTCTTGGCGGTGTCGAGCGCGCGAACCAGTTGACGATGGCTTCCGCGGTCGCCGAATCCATCTCCGCAGAACGTCATCTCGCGGTGCAGGCCGGAACCGGAACCGGTAAGTCGCTCGCCTACCTCGTACCGAGTATTCGGCACGCGCTCGAGACCGCTCAGACCGTCGTCGTCTCGACCGCGACCATTGCGCTACAGAATCAGCTCGTCGACCGCGATCTCCCCCGCCTGGCGAAGGCGCTCGAAGGGCCACTCGGGCGCACTCCGAAGTTCGCGATTCTCAAGGGCCGCAACAACTACGTCTGCCGCAACAAGACCGAGGGCACCGTTCCCGAAGATCCCGCCGAGGAACTCTTCGACGCCTTTGCGATCTCGCGACTCGGCCGGGAAGTCCAGAAACTGCACGCCTGGGCTGCGGAAACCGAGACCGGAGACCGCGACGAGGTCAAGCCAGGTGTCTCAGACCGTGCGTGGCGTCAGGTCAGCGTCAATTCGCGCGAGTGCCTCGGACGTACGCGCTGCCCCTTCGGCGAGGAGTGCTTCGCCGAACTCGCGCGGGCGAAGGCGTCGAAGGCTGATGTCGTCGTCACCAACCACGCGCTGCTCGCGATCGACGCGATCAGCGGTATCCCGGTCCTGCCCGAACACGACGTCGTCGTCATCGACGAAGCCCACGAACTCGTCGACCGCGTCACCAGCGCCGCTACCGCGGAGCTGAGCCCAGGCATGGTGACGATGGCCGCGCGTCGGTGCACGAAGCTCGTCGAAGACGGAGACGTCGATCGACTCGAAGCCGCCGCCGAGGCGTGGGACCAGCTACTCGGCGAGCTCGCCCCGGGGCGTTGGGACGAAATGCCCGACGGCGCCGCCGCGGTCCTCGCGTTGATCCGCGACTCCGCGTGGAACGTGCGCACTGCACTCGCGCCACCCGGACAGTCCGACAAGGGTGATCCCGACACCGCAGCTGCCCGCGGCGTGGCCGTCGCGGCGATCGACGACGTGCACGACGCCGCCGTCCGCGCGCTCACCGCGTTCGACGCAGACCCCGCAGCCCGACGTGACGTCGTCTGGCTCGCGTTCGACGACATGCGCAGCGGTGCCCAGCGTCGAGTCGTTCGAGTCGCGCCGCTCGCCGTCGGCGGCTTGCTGCGCACCCGACTGTTCGAGCCCTCGACAGTCGTTCTGACCTCAGCGACTCTGCAGGTCGGCGGGTCGTTTGACGGCCTCGCGATCAACTGGGGCTTGCCGCCACAGTCCGCGGAAGAGATACCGCCGGGAATGGCGTGGTCGGCGCTCGATGTCGGCTCACCGTTCGATCACCGCAAGGCCGGAATCCTCTACCTCGCGAAGCATCTCCCCCAGCCGGGCCGCGACGGTCTGCAGCCTGCGTACCTCGACGAGATCGAGGAACTCATCACAGCGGCCGGCGGGCGCACCCTCGCGCTCTTCTCGTCGATGCGCGCCGCCCGGGCGGCCGCCGAAGCGATGACGGAACGGCTCAGCACGCCGGTCCTCTGTCAGGGTGACGATTCGATGCCGGCTCTCGTGACTAGGTTCGCCGAGGACGAATCCGCTTCTCTCTTCGGCACTTTGACGTTGTGGCAGGGCGTGGATGTGCCGGGGCGCTCGCTGAGCCTCGTCATCATGGACCGCATTCCGTTCCCCCGGCCGGACGATCCGCTGCTCGTTGCTCGTCAGCGGGCAGTCGAATCCCGCGGTGGGAACGGCTTCATGACGGTCGCCGTCACGCACGCCGCTCTGCTTCTCGCGCAGGGCACTGGGCGATTGCTGCGCAGCGTCGACGACCGCGGCGTCATTGCGGTCCTCGACCCGCGGCTGGCGACCGCACGCTATGGCGGATTCTTGCGGGCATCGCTGCCGCCGTACTGGACGACGACCGACCCCCAACTCGTGCGGAAGGCGCTGCGGCGGTTGGTGGGCGACTAGCCGTTGGTACCCGGGGTTCCCGTGGCGCCCTGGCTGCCGGTTTGCCCAGTGGAGCCCGCGCTGCCGGCGGATCCGCCGTTGTTTCTGAAGGCATCAATGGTACCGCCGGCACCCCCAGCACCGCCAGCGCCCCCTGTTCCTCCGGACCCTCCGGAACCTCCACTGCCGCCTGCTCCACTCGTGATGCCAGTTCCGGCTGCGCCTCCGGAACCGCCAGTTCCTCCAACGCCGCCGGTTCCACCTACTCCACCGTCGCCGCCGTTGCCGGCATTCCCCGCGTTGCCGTCAGAGCCGGTGCCCGTAGTCACTCCATTGCTGTCCGCAATGTTCCCGCCACTTCCACCAGGACCGCCCGCGCTGCCTGTTCCCCCGGTGCCACCGCTGCCGCCCGTGCCGCCGTTGCCCCCGGCTCCGCTTACGGTGCCGCCGCTGCCACCGGCGCCACCGTTACCCCCGGTCCCACCTGACTCGCCCGCCAGGCCAGCTCCACCAGTACCGCCGTCGCCAGCATTCCCGCCATTGCCGGTACCGCCGGCAAAACCTCCGCCGTTCGTGTCGCCGAGGTTGCCGCCGTCGCCACCGACTCCGCCACCTTCCCCACCATTTCCGCCGTTACCTGCGTTTCCACCGTGGCCGGTACTGCCGGCCAGTCCGACTCCGTTGAGGGCGCCAATACCCCCGCCATTGCCGCCGGCTCCACCACCAGCACCGCCATTTCCTCCGCTTCCGGCATTTCCTCCGTTACCGGTCCCTCCACCTTGTCCCGCGCCGTTGTAGAAGTTGGGAATGCTGCCCCCGTTTCCACCGTTCTGGCCGTCTGTTCCGTTGCTACCGTCGCCCGCGTTGGTACCGGTACCAACGCTTCCGGCACCAATGCCCGCGCCGTTGTAGTAATCGTCGACATTCGCGCCGCTCGCGGCGGTGTCGGTCGGTGGCGTCGGGTTAACGGCGTCCGCGCCAGTTCCTCCGGCGCCACCGTTTCCACCGTTTCCACCGTTGCCGCTGGTCCCGAGGCTCGAACCACCATTTCCGCCGTTGCCTCCAGCGCCGCCGATAGTGGTGGTGTCCCCGCCGTCGCCACCGTTACCGCCGTTGCCGGCGCCCGCGGCACCCGTGGTCGAGCCGGTACCACCTGCGCCACCAGTGGCGTCCCCGCCATTTCCGCCGTCTCCACCGGGGGTTCCGTCAGCGCCGTTGCCACCGGTCGCAGATCCGCCGCTGCCGCCGGCGCCGACGAGTCCGGTCGCTCCGGTTGCGCCCGTCGTCCCGGATCCGCCAGTTAATCCGCCAGCTCCAGTGCCGTTCCCGCCCGTGCCGGCAGTTCCGGCCGCGCCGCCGCTGCCACTGAGGCCACCTGCGCCTCCGCCGCCTCCTGCACCGCCGTTGCCGCCAGCACCGCCGACAGCGTTGCCACCGTCTTCTCCGGCTGCCGTCGGGCTGTAGCCGACCGCGGTCCCACCGGTGCCTCCGGTGCCTCCGGTGCCTCCTGTGCCACCGTTGCCTCCGTCGCCCGCAGCGCCGCCGTTTCCAGCGTTTCCACCGGTGCCGAACAGGCCGGCGTTGCCGCCATTGCCGCCCGCTCCGCCGGTGCCGCCGTTTCCTCCGTTTTCACCGTTACCACCGCTGAGTCCATCGGTTCCCTTGCCGCCCAATGCATCTGGGTCACCCGATGTTCCGGTGCCGGTCGTGCCGATCGTCCCGTTCGTGCCTGGGTCTCCTGTGGCGCCAGTCGCTCCGATTGCTCCCGCGCCACCGTTTCCGCCGTCTCCACCATTGCCGACGAGTCCGAGGTTCGAGCCGCCGTTGCCGCCCGCGCCGCCGTTACCACCGGGCGTCGTCGCGTCGCCACCGTTGCCGCCGTCTCCGCCGGTACCGGTTCCGACATGTCCGTTCGTCGCACCTGTTCCAGCTGCGCCTCCCGTGCCGTTACCACCGTTTCCTCCGGCGCCACCAGCAGCGCCGTCCGCACCGTTGCCACCGGTACCGGGACCGCCGTTGCCGCCGTCGCCCATCACGCCGGACGAGCCGCTCGCTCCCGCTGATCCGTTTACGCCCGCGGTACCCACGGTTCCGCTGCCTCGACCTCCGGTGCCAGCGCCTCCGGCCGCACCCCCCGCACCGCCGGAGCCGCCCGACCCACCGGCACCTGCCGCACCGCCTGCGCCGCCGTTTCCGCCAGTTGCGTTGCCGCCGTTGTCGCCTGCCGTGGTCGAGGTGTAGCCAACCGCGATACCGCCGTTGCCGCCAGTACCGCCGTTGCCACCAGTCGCACCAGTTCCGCCGTTTCCGCCAGCGCCGCCGTTGCCACCACTGCCGCCCTTGCCGAACAGGCTGCCCTTGCCGCCAGCGCCACCCGCACCGCCCGCCGTGCCCGCGGTGCCACTGCCACCGGCAGCCCCGTTTGTGCCGTCTCCACCGTTGCCGCCGACCGCGTTCGGGTTCGCTTGCGTGCCATCGACTTCCGTGGCATTGGCGCCGGCGGAGCCGTTCGTACCGGCCGCTCCATTGGTTCCTGCAGTGCCCGAACCGCCGTTGCCACCCGATCCGCCATCGCCCCGGAGGCGACCCGCATTGCCGCCGTTGCCACCTGCGGCGGCCGAGCCCCCGTCGCCACCGTTACCGCCGTTGCCACTGAACCGGCCGCCCGAGCCACCGTTCCCACCGGAGACTCCGTCCGTGGTCGAGTCGTAGCCGTTGCCACCGTTGCCCCGAATCAAGCCACCGTTCTGCCCATCGGGGTGGTCGGCGGTGCCGTCGGCGCCGTTGCACACCAGTCCGCAGCTATTCGACGCAGCGGCCGAGTTAGCCCAACTCTTCGGGAACAGCGACGTCGAGGCACCCGTGAACACAAAGGGCGCACGCGATCGGGGCTGGATGAAGGTCGACGATGCTGTGGCCGTGCCGGTTCCGAACAAGTGGCCGAGCAGCGTGACAGCTGGTGCAGCAGACGCGACGCCCACACTCGGGCCGAACAACAGTCCGGCCGAAACGAGTCCGGTGGTCAGAACCTTCCGTGGTCGGTTCTTGGCGCGCGAATCTCGGCGCGAGCGGGGGGTGGTGGCAGCCATGACGATGCTCCTCGCGACCCGCCGAACAACGTTGTCCGCACCTCAAAGTGATTAAGGCGTAAACCATTTACCCGGCCACCGAACAGTTACCTGAATCGTAAGTCCACGGGAGATCAAAACAAACTAGTTGGTCTTATTTCGCGTGTTTCGGACCCCGTGACTTCATGGACTGCCGCACCATGCGCCTGATCAGGTGCTCGATCTGGAAGCCCATGAACCCGACGACCGCAACCGATGCACTCCGCGGCACCTCATGCAGCGCCGCAGAGGACATCGATGCGGTCGCTGGCGGCTTGCGCGTCCCTCAAACGCGCGGCTTCAGCCGGGTCGTCGTAGGCGACGCCGGCCTGGGCATAGATGGAGATCTCCTGCAGGTCGGACGCGAAGCGCCGGATCTCATCGGCCAGATCACCCGCAGTCGCGGGATCAAGTCGAGTGAGCAGATACAACGCACCGGAAGACATCGCGAGGCGCGAGTTCACGTCGACGACCTGCTCATCCACGCTTCCCGGCACGGCGGTGGCATGGGTTTGCAGGGACACCGCCTTCTTGACGACGGCGAAGTCGCTGCAGGCTCTCGTTTTCAAGTCACCCGTTGCCGGTCCCGCCAACGGCGGTTCAGGCGATCGCGCGCGTAGTGCCCACACGGCCACGGCGATCGCGATCAGTGCTACGACAATCGCGACGGATGCCAATCGGGTCGCCCACGAGGGCGCGGTGTCGGCCATGACCGGATCGTATCCATCCCGTCCGAACTACCCGTCCGGCTTCGACTTTCCCGAACATAGCCGCCGGTGAAGTAGTCGTGCTGATCTCATGCCCGTTGGACGGCCCGCTTCGACAAGCAGTTCCGTCCATCCGGAGAATGTGCGACATCAGTCGCCGAGCAGTTCCCTGACCCGGTCCGACTCGGCGAACCCGCGGAAGCGTCGCCGGATCACCTCGTCCAAGATGCCGTGCTTTTGCGAAGCCGCGATTGCCCGCGGGGCAAACCGCAGCGCTTCCTCGATCATGTCTTCGGCCGTGATGCCCATTTCGAGGAGCAGTTGCGCCAGCGTGTAATTCGCATTCCGCTCGAAGAAGACGTTGATGCCCTCTTCGATCGCGGTGCGCAGCGGGCGAGTCGTGCGCACGTCGCGCAACAACTCGAAGGCGACCAAGAGGAAGTCCTCGATGTCGCTGGCTTCGATCGTGGTCGTCAGCCCGCGACCATCGCTCGACGAATTGATCGCCGCGACGATGTTGTGCGCAATATCAGCCGGGTCGGTCTTGTCGCGTTGGACCAACGTCGCGAGTTGCTCGGCGACCCCATGCAGGATTGCGTCGGCGCGCTGCTCGGCGTCCGGGAGAACCCGCTCGACGATGCCTCCGGTGAGTTGCAGGAAACGACCGAGCCCCTTCGCTTCCACACCGCGATTC
Organism: Smaragdicoccus niigatensis DSM 44881 = NBRC 103563; assembly: GCF_000380645.1. Classification (GTDB taxonomy): domain Bacteria; phylum Actinomycetota; class Actinomycetes; order Mycobacteriales; family Mycobacteriaceae; genus Smaragdicoccus; species Smaragdicoccus niigatensis. The sequence goes on along the minus strand of NZ_AQXZ01000017.1, from coordinate 115,220 downwards.
TTCTTCAACGCATCTACAGCGGCTTGATACACCAGTGCTGCAGACGACCGCCGAACGAACTCGCTCTGGTAGATCGCGCCGATCAGGCGTTGGAACGCGGGAACGTTCTCGAGTCGCTCGAACGCCTCTTTGACGCCGTTCTCCAGATCGAGGCTCGATTCCGGATCGAACAGTCGGTTATGGATTCGAACGGCGATTTCGGACAGGAGATCGACAAAGGTGTCCTCGAAGCGCCATTCCAGCGCGTACTTGACGGCGACGCCGCGGACCTGTTGCGGGCTCACGACCTCACTGAGCGTGAGCTTCTCCGCGGCAACCATGGCAAGGCGGACTTCTTCGTGGACCCAACGCACGAAAAGCTCACCCGACAGCTGCTCGTTGCAATAGTCCACGAGCGCTTCGAGGAGGGCGGCCGACTTGTCGTCGGGGATCTCGGGTGAATCCACCCCGCAATCCTATGGGCTGATCTTGGCCTCGACTCAGCTTTGTGGGCGGGGCCACGCGAGGCGCGTGAGTTTGCCGCGACCGCGCAGTTCCACGAGTTCGCCAACCTCCCAATGGGCGCGCTCCTCGTCGCGAGCGAAGTTGACGGTGTATTCCGAGGCCACGACACGGCCTTCGTGCTTCTTCGCCAACTCGGTGAGACGCGCGGCCTCATTGACCGGCTGACCGATCACGGTGTACTCGAATCGAGTGCTCGAGCCGATGTTGCCTGCGAGCACAGTGCCCGCGGCGACGCCGATTCCGGCCTGCATCTCGGGATTCCCGACAAGCGCCTCGTGGAGTTCGCGCGCCGCCTTGAGAGAGTCGCCGGCGGCGTCCGCCGAGTATGCCGGAGCGCCGAAGATCACGAGGGCCTCGTCACCGATGAACTTGTTGACGAAGCCGCCGTTGCGCTCGACCACGTCCACGACGATGTCGAAGAAACGGTTGAGCAGGTCGACGACCTGCGCCGGGCGCATCATCGCGACCTTTTTCGTCGAGCCGACGAGGTCGATGAAGAGGACCGCGACAAACCGCACATCGCCTTCCCGATTGGCACCGGAGACCAGTTCGCGCTCCGCCACGTCTTCGCCGACGTGATGTGCGAGCAGTTGCCGGAGTCGGAGGTTCTCAGCTTCGAGTTCATCGATCCGTTCTGCGGTCACGTCGCCAATTGTCGCAGGCTCACCGTCGTCGGTAGGCACGGTCGACGAACGAATGACTTTGTCCAGTTCGTTATTCGCATGACGACGAAACGTGATTCACTTTCGCGGCGATAAGTGAACAACTGCACCACTAGTGATCGTCTTTCCCATCGGTCACACGCGCTTCGCCGTACGCCAATGACGACCAACGGATTGAATGCTGATGAGATCACTGACGAGACGTGAAGCCATGTGGGCGCTCGGAGCCGCCGCGGGTGCCGCCGCAGCCGGAACCGTCGTTTCCTCAGCAGATGCGGTGCCCCTACCCCCGCCGGGCGGACCGATTCCCGACATCGCCCCAGTCCCGGTGTCGCCGCTGGGGTATCACTCCCCGCCGTTGCAGCCGTACGTCGACAAGCTCCCGATTCCCGCGCGACGCGGCAACTCCGGCCAGCTGTCGATGGTCGCCGGCCCGCACAAGTTCCACCGGGACCTCCCGCCGACTCGGGTGTGGGGTTACGACCAGGCCTACCTCGGGCCGACGTTGATCGCGCAAAGCCACGTCACCGCCAATCTGACGGTCACCAACCAGCTCGGTGTCCACCCGCTCGCGCAGCACGTCGACACCACGCTCCACGGCGCCACCGAAGAAGACAAGACGAACCCGCGGTCGAACATCCACCTGCATGGCGGCGTCACTCCCGCGTCGTCGGACGGGCACCCGTACGACACCGTGCGCAACGGCGGAGCCATCACGTACAGCTACCCGCACCGCCAAGAGGCGATGACGCTCTGGTACCACGACCACGCGGTCGGCATCACCCGGCTCAATGTGCACGCCGGTCTTGCCGGTGCGTACTGGGTGCGCGACGAATTCGACACCGGGGAGGCCGGCAACCCGCTTGGCCTGCCAAGCGGCGAGTACGAGATTCCGCTGGTCGTCCAGGACAAGATCTTCCGGCCCGACGGCACCATGGTTCCGCTTCTGTGGTTCTTCCTCCCGACGAACTTCAACCAGGCCGGCAACTACGGCGACGTGGCCTGCGTAAACGGAGTCGCGTGGCCACGACTCGACGTCAAGCGTGGGATCTACCGCTTCCGCTTCGTGAACGGCAGCAACTCGCGCAACTACCAATTCAAGCTGAGCAACGACGCGCCGATGTGGGTCATCGGTAGTGACCAGGGTCTGCTCAATGCTCCGGTCAAGGTCGAAGACTTCGGATCGATGCCGGGCGAACGGTACGACGTCCTCATCGACTTCAGCAACGTGCCGCCGGGCACCCGCATCGTGCTGGAGAACGTCGCCAACAACTCGGTCGGCGACGCCGCGTTCATGATTCAGGCGCTGCCGAACATCATGGAGTTCGTTGTCGGCCCCGAAAAGGGGTTCACCGGCGGAATCCCGAAGCTTCTGCGGGGCGGCCCCGGACTCCCGGCAGCCATCCCGGGCCTCACCAAGCCGGACCGAGTTCGCTCGATGACGATGCTGACGCTCCTCGATGAAGCGCGGCCCCAGAGCGGCGCGCCCGCCATGAACACGCTCAATAACCTGCGGTTCCATACCGAGGACGTCGAGATGGTCCCGTCCGGCTCCGTGGAGCAGTGGAACCTCATCAACAGCACGTTGGTCGATCACCCGATCCACATCCATCTGTGCAAGTTCCGCGTGATCGGGCGTCAGCCGTTCAACTCGGCGGGCTACTTCGGCTCGAACCCGCCACCTGCTGAGGACGGCCGCCGGTGGAACCCTTCGGCCGACAATTACGTCATCGGACCGATGGAACCTCCGGAGCCCGAGGAGGTCGGCTGGAAGGACACCGTCGCGTGCCCGGTCGGCTTCATCACGCGAATTCTCGTGCACTTCCCGTCCCGGGACGAGATGGGATTCGACCCGGACGCGCCGTTCACCGTCAACGAGCCGATCCCGACAACGGGAATGTCGATGCCGGGGATGTCCATGCCTGGAATGTCGATGCCGATGCCGAAGACCACGTCCGGGTCGAAGCAGGCCCAGGGGTACGTCTGGCACTGCCACATCCTCGACCACGAGGATCACGACATGATGCTGCCGATGCGGGTGATGTGACCGCTAAATGACCGTCGGCGCCGGTGGGAAGGACATCGGGAACTCGCCCTTGACGTCGACGATGACGCACGTCGGGTTGCCGCCGGCATTCAGCAGTCGCCAGCCGGGAACAGTGATGAATCGCCCGCTCGACATGTCGGCACGGCTGGCGCAGTATTTGCCCATCTCGGCCTCGGTGGAGAAGGCACAGAGCCAATGGACTCCGCCCATGGATCCCATGTACACGTCTTCGTCGTCGGTTAGTGGCACGAAGAGGGAGGCCTGGCGGAACGCCTCACGCAGCACGGTGGGCTGACCGGCGCCACGGTAGTACGCGCCGATTTCATCCCGCAGAGTCACCAGTCCGTCGATCATCACAGCCCCCCTGACAGACAAATTCATCTGCTTCATCGCCCGGGGAGCGTGCGTGCGTTACGTCTCTCTTCGATCAGTCGAGCGCGACCTCGCGGAATGCGGAAAGGATGCGGTGGGTGAGGCCCCAGATCACCAGGTTGTCGAGGGGTGCCGGCTCGCCGGTCCGGACATTCCACGCCGGCCAGGGACCGACGAGGCGGTTCGGATACCTGATGCGATAGCTCGCGTCGGTGATGATCGACAGCGGAATCCAGTGCGCGCCAGCCACTTCGCGTGGGTCAGGCGAGAACGGCACCGCTTCTGGAATATGGAAGACGACCGGCGTGACGACGCCTTTCATGATTCGTCCGCCAATGTCATCCAGACGACCGACAGCCTCGCCCAGCTCCACTCCGACCTCTTCGAAGGCCTCACGCCGAGCGGTCGCCACGGCGTCCACGTCGGTCGGATCGACCTTTCCACCGGGCAATGCCGCATGCCCCGACCACGGATCGCCGTCATGTTTGGTGCGACGGATGATCGCAAAACGAGGGTCCGCTTCGGCGGTGATGATGAGTGCGGTTGCGGCCTGCAAACCGTGCGAGAGCTCGATCGTGTTCGGGCGGTGGGCCGACACTCGGCGGAGTACGTCATCGAGACTCACGGTCATAAACGTAGCGCTAGGTTCGAGTCATGAATATCGGCGGGCAGATTTTCGCGCACTTCTACGACCGGATCTTCGAGCGCACCGAACGGGCCGGACTCACCGACATGCGTCGGGAACTGCTCAGCTACGCGACGGGCGACGTGTTGGAGATCGGTGCCGGCACCGGCCTCAACCTCTCGCTGTACCCGAAGGCAATCGAAACGCTGACGCTGGCCGAGCCCGAGGGACCGATGCTCAAGCAGCTCTCGCGCAAGGTCGACGGGAGCGTGCTGCAGGTCGTCGAAGCGCCGGCCGAGGAGTTGCCGTTCTCGGTCGAGACGTTCGACACCGTCGTGTCGACGCTGGTCCTGTGCACCGTCAACGACCCGGCCCGCGCCCTCAGCGAAATCCGGCGGGTGTTGCGTCCCGGCGGGAATCTGCTGTTCCTCGAACACGTGCGGGGCGAAGGCTCGATCGTCAAATGGCAGGACCGGCTCAACGGCATCAACCAGGTTGTCGGGCACGGCTGCAACTGCAACCGGGACACCCTCGCGTCGATCCGCGCGGCGGGCTTCACCGTGTTGCGGGTGTCGAACGACAAACTGCCCAAGGCACCGGCGCATCTGCGGCCGCTGATCTGGGGAATCGCGCAGGCGTGACCTAGCGGGTGTCGCTGTCGATGAGCATCTTGCCGCTCTTCATGACGATGTGGAACGTGAGCGACTTGGTGGTGCCGCCCGCGGTCAAACTCGCCAAAGTGACATCGATCGAACCGTCGGACTGGTTCGGACTGGGCACCTGAATGTTCCGGTAGTTGGTGACCCCGTGCGCCTTCCAGTACGTGACGAACTCCTCCTGGGACCCGTAGACCTTCTGGGCGGCCGGAGTCAGCATGTCCCATGACTGGGCGATCGTGGACGAACCAGAGATCAGATTCGAATAGAACGAATCGATCAGAGTGGCAGCCGCGCCACCATTCACGGTGCCGTCGCTTGGCGTCTTGCCGAGGTCCTCGGTCTGCTCCGAACCATTGCCCAAGCCGAGGCCCGCAATGCCGCCGTCCAAGTTGCTGATGCCCCAGATGACACCGCCCAGCGCCACGAGCACGGCGATGACTGCGGCGAGGTATCCGAGCCCGTTTCGACGCTTCGGCTTCACCACGGGGTACGGCTCACGCGGAGTGGCGTAACCGGTGTTTCCCAGCGGTCGGCCGACCGGGATCGGCTGCTGGATGTGAGCCGTTCGTTGGGTGGGCATCACTTGCGTCGCCGTCGCCTTGACCGGGCCCGCGTTGACGAATTGTGCGAGCGCGTTCTCGGTCTCCTGCATCGACGGGCGAGCCCGCGGATCCGGATCGAGTAGTGCGGTCATCAGTTCGGTCGCCGGGCCGGCACGGTGCGGTGTGCTGACTTGCCCGTTGGCTGCGGCATAGAGAATCGCGAGCGGGTTCTCTTTGAGCCCGTACGGCGGCTCCCCTTCGAGTGCATGGAAAAGCGTTGCACCCAAACCGAATACGTCAGAGGCAGGGGTCGGCTCGGCGCCGCGCGCGATCTCCGGCGGGATGTACGCAGCGGTACCGGAGACGAGGCCGGTCGCGGTGAGAGTCGTGTCGCCGACGGCCTTGGAGATTCCGAAGTCGGTGATCTTCACCTTGCCGTGGTCGTCGATGAGGATGTTGCCAGGCTTCACGTCGCGGTGGACCAGCCCCGCTTTGTGCGCGGCGGCAAGCGCGGCGGCCGCCTGACGACCGATCTGCGCCACCTCGGAAAGCGGCAGCCTCGACCGCTTCGCCAGCACCTGCGACATGCTCTTGCCTTCGAAGTACTCCATCACCAGGCACGGATCGCCGTTGCTCTCGGTGATGTCGAAGAACACGATCGCATTCGGGTGCTGCAGCTTCGACGCATTGCGCGCCTCGCGGATCGCACGCTGGCGAATCAGCTCGCGTTCGCTGTCCGGAAGGCTCGGCTGAATGGGGATCTGCTTGATGGCGACGACACGGCCGAGGCGCTCGTCAATCGCGCGCCAGACAACACCAGTACCGCCACTGCCGATCCGTTCGACAAGGCGGTAGTGACCCGCGATTACCTGGCTGGATTCGATGACGTCTCTCCGGTTCTGGTCTTCGATCGTCGATTGTACGGGCCATGCCGGTCAGACTGTGCCCCACGACGCGTTACGGTTGGGCCCGAATCGGCAAAGAAAGAAGGTCATGGCCGAGTTCGCCGACGTCTATCGCACACATGTGACACCGGTGTGGCGATACGTGCGCGCTCACGTGCCATCTGACCCAGATGCCGAGGATGTGACGAGCGAAGTGTTCACGCAGGCCATGCGGTCGTGGCCTCAATACGACTCCACGCGGGGGCCCGTCGCGGCCTGGCTGACGGGGATTGCACGCAACTGTCTCGCGGCCTGGTGGCGTAAGCGAGGTCACGAATTTCCGTTCGACGGAGAGGCAGTCGACTCCCCCGCACCCGATGATCCGGAGGGCATCGTCCTCGCTCGCGCCGGCGCCGAGGATCTCCGCAAGCTCCTCCGGCACCTGACCGCAAAAGAACGCGAAGCCGTCGCGCTGCGCTTCGGATCAGAGATGACCTCGGAGCAGATCGGCGCGGCGATGGGAATCTCAGCGACCGCCGCGCGGATGCTCGTCTACCGCGCAGTCGGCAAGCTGCGGGAGGTGATGAAGTGACACCCGAAGAGTTGGAACACGAGATTTCCCAGGCCTTGGCCGGTAAATCCGCGGATCCCGCGTTGACGTGGCTCGCGTCCGAATTCCGTACCGAACCGCCTGCGCGTCTGCGTCGACGGATCACTCGAATGGTGTGGTTGCGCCGGTGGTCAGCTGCGCAGTGGGCGGCCGCGGTGCTCGGTGTCGTGCTGTTCTGGCACGGCCTCAGCTCGATCGCTCTGGGCCCGTGGATTGCCCAGAACATCGGTGAGCCCTATGCCCCGCACGCCACGCTCGAAGGCGGACTTGCCGCGATGGCAATTGGCACGGTCGCGATCGCGTGTCTCCTGCGCCGCGAATGGCTGCCGGTGACGTTGTTGGCGGCGGTCCCGCTGGGCCTCGCGTACGGCGTGCACGGCATCGGTGAAGTGACCGTCTTCGCGTGGGGCGCGGTCTTCCATCTCACCGAGGGAATCGCCGCGATCGCAGTTCTCTATTTCTGGTGGCGCACGTCACGTTACAGGCGACGGGGTACGCGCAAAGACTAGGTGTGAACACCTTACGAACGGCGATCCCGACCTGGGCTCGGATTGCTTTGGGAATCACCGCAATCCCACACCTCGCGACCGGATTCTGGGCAGTGCTTGCACCCGCCAACTGGTACGCAAACTATCCCGGTTTCGGCGAACCACTGGTTGCGGCCGAGCCACCCTTCAATGCTCATCTCGCGAGCGACGCCGGAGTCGGTTTCCTTGCGGTCGGTGTGTTGCTGCTCCTGGCCGCGATCATCGGGGACCGTCTCCTGACGTTCGTCGCCGCGGCCACGCTGTTCGTGTTCTCCGCACCGCATCTGGTCTTCCATCTGATGCATCGCGTCCCGACCATGAGCACCACCGGATTTCTGACCGGAATCGTCGGGTTGGTGGTTGCAATCATCCTGCCGGTCGTTCTCGTCCTCACCATCAAAGTCACCGAAGGAGACTGACCCCATGCGCGCGCTCAAGAAGATGTGGAAGTACACGAAGGTCATGGCGAAGGCCAAGCGGAATCGCTCGGACATCTTCAAGTGGCTCATCCGCCGGCCGCTGATCGGGTTTGCCTACTTCATCTACGAGGTCGGCCTGATGTTCAGCAACCGGATGGACCCCAAGCTGAAGCAACTCGCGGAGATGAAGGCCGCCGCGATGGTGAACTGCGAGTTCTGCATCGACATCGCCTCTGCCCTCGGCAACGTCTCGGGTATGACCGAGCAGCAGATCCTGGACCTCCCCCGCTACCGCGACAGCGACGCCTACTCCGATGTCGAGAAGCTCGTCATCTCGTTCGCCGAAGCGATCACGCGGACACCGGCGATCAATATCGAGGAGATCCGCGACGAACTCCTCACCCACTTCACCAAGGGTCAGGTCGCCGAACTCGCCGCCGCGATCGTGTGGGAGAACCAGCGTGCTCGCCTCAACCAGGCACTCGGTGTTCGCCCGACCGGAATGGCCGAGGGAATGGTGTGCATGATCCCGGAGCGTCCCGCACAGTAGCCGACGCTCGGCACCCTCATGCTGGAATCCGACGCCGTCGAAACCAGCGTGAGGGTGCCAAGCTTAAGCCGTCTCGCGCGCGTGCTCGTAAAGCTCCGGATCGTGGGCACACACGACCAACATTCGCGGCTCGCGTCGTTGATGCAGTTCCGCCAGCCGCTCCTGATTCGCTCGCAGCGCCGTGAGGTCATAGGCGACGAGCCGTTCCTGAAGAGCGAGCACCGAAGGAACCTTGGGCCGCCCCTCGAGGACGCTCCAGTGGTAGAAGGCATCGCCGGCATGCAGCACCCATCGATGACCCGCGTCGACGGCGATCGCAGCGTGACCGCGGGAGTGGCCCGGCAGAGAAATCATGACGATTCCGGCGAGCAGTTCTTTGGCCGCCGCGAATCCCTGCCACGCCTCACCGGCCGTGTCGTGCTCGACGAGCTTGGCGTTCAATGCCCACCGCGTGTGCTGGTAGCGAGCCCGTTCCATCAACTGCTTCGGCTTGCGCACCGCCTGCGCCTCGGTCGTCGTCACATGCAGCGTCGCATCTGGAAAGTCCGACGCCCCGCCCACGTGATCGCCGTCGAGGTGCGTGAGGACGATATGGCGCACATCGTTCGGGCTGTACCCGAGTCGTTTCAGATGAGCCACCGCCGTTTCATCGCGATCCAGCGTGGGCCGAGAAACGAAACGGATCGGACCGACGCGACTCCCGGGGTGGGCGATGTCGTCGAGTCCGAACCCGGAATCAACCAGCACCAACCCGTCGTCGGTTTCCACGAGCAGGACGTGGCAGACGAGGTGCGCCCCGGGATAGTGCATGGTTCCGCAGTTGAGGTGGTGAACCTTCATAGCCCATTCTGCTTCGCGAGGTCACTCAGTCGAGGCAGAACTCATTCCCCTCGGGATCGGCCATGACGATATGGCCGCCCTGGAGCGGCGGTGCGGGTTCGAATCGCGACAGCCGAGTCGCCCCCAGCGAAACCAAGCGCGTGCATTCGTCTTCCAATGCCGCCATTCGCTCGTCACCCGCCAAACCCGGAGCCGCACGAACGTCGAGGTGAACGCGGTTCTTCGCGGTCTTGCCCTCGGGCACTTTCTGAAAGAAGACCCGCGGCCCGTCCCCCACGATCGCCGACGCGTCGTTGCGCCGCTCGGGTGGCACACCGAAGGCGTCCAGAGCGGCATCCCAGCTGTCGAAACCTGCTGGCGGATCTTGGATGCGATACCCGAGCACCTCGGCCCAGAACTGTGCAAGAGCGGCCGGATCGCCGGCATCGAACGTCACTTGAATTTCGTGGCTCATCAGCTCAAGCGCCGAAGTGCTTCAGGGTGTCGCGCTCGAAGCTCTTGTACAGAACCTTTCGAGTGATGGGCTGCGACCAGCCGAAAGTCGGTCCCATCAAGGGGTTGCCGGCTGCTGCGAAGGTCCACGTGAATCGACACCCGTTTCGGGTCGGCTCGATGCGATAGTCCTCCGCGAACGATTTGAAGGCCGGTACCGACGCATGGGTCACGTAGAAGCTGTGGTGCATTTCCTCGTCGTCCCAGGCGAAGAAGTACTCCTTGAGACGCACGGCGCCCTTGAACGCACCGATCTCCCGCAACGTACCGACACCGTGCGGCGTGGGAGAGGTGTAGTGCCCATTGTGGAGCCGCGAACACCACTTGAGCGGCTCGTTGTTGGTGATCCCCTCCCATACCTTGACCGCCGGCACCGGAAGATCCATGACGAGCGTGTCAATGTGCGGCGCAGTCCGGAAGAACGACTCGTCGACTGGGTCAAGAGAAAACCACGGCGCCATAAACAACTCCTTCGTGTTTCGAAAATCGTATGTCCGCGCGCGAAGGGATCGGGTCAGAAAGCTGCCGATCCACGCCAGGACGGTGCACGCTAGAAGTACGGAGGTTGCAAAATCAGCTCCATCCACGAGTCAACGAAGCCGCCAGCGCGCTCCCGGCAGATCGCCCTGGTGTCGTTGTTGTGTGCCGCCGCGCTCTGCTATTCGACCTGGATTCTCGAATTCGTTCTGTTCGATGTCGAATCTCCGGTCGGGTATGTCAGCGAACTCTCTGCCCGGGGCCAACCGTTTTCGTGGCTGTTCCGGACCGGCGACTTCCTCGGCGGGACTGCTGCCGGCCTGGCGGCGTTGATTGTTCTGCGCCGGCGCCCGACGTCGGTATTCAACACGGTCGCGTGGGTCGGGATGGCCGCGTTCGGTTGGTTCACGGTCCTCGACTCGCTCCTACCGATGTCATGTGCTCCCCATTCGGACCCCGAATGCGCCGCCCGACTTGCCGCGAGCGAACCCCTGACCGACCAGATTCACCTGCTGACCAGCACCGTCTCGACGGGCGGTGCGATCGTGTCGATGCTCGCGTTCATGGTCATCGCCCTCAAACGCCCGGCGCAGTGGCTGGTGTCCCGAATCTGCGCTTTTGCCACGTCGGGACTCATGGTGGTGTCGACGGTGTGGACCCTGGTGGCTGTTGCTCTCGACAGCCTCGGCAAGCCGGCCGATCTCGGAACCGCGCAGCGGGTGCAACTCCTCACGATTACGACGTGGCTTGTCTACGCCGCCGCGACGGCGATGCTCGCAAGGCGGAACCGCGGGGCTCGATGATCGTCGAGGGAACCGGACCCGCAGTCATTCTGTGCAGCGGCTTGGGTGGTCGTGCCCTCGACTGGGACGATGCCGTCAGCCACATCGCGGGCCGCACGGTCATCAGATTCGATCGCCCGGGGCTCGATGGACGCCCCGACGCCGCCGAGCTTCCGACCATCGCCGGCGAAGCCCGGCGCATCGCGGACGTACTCACCTCGCTGGCCGTCGCGAAGGCGGATGTCGTCGGCCATTCGATGGGCGGCTTCTATGCCGAGGGCTTCGCGCGCCTGTACCCCGACCGGTGCGGCCGCATTCTGCTGCTCGATTCGAGCGTCCCGGACCAACGACCGTTCCTCCCCCGGCGATGGCGGCTCGCTGTCGCCGCGTCGGCGGCCCGAGCGGGTGCCTATCTCGGAGCGGTCGTCCGGGAGTACGTCGCCTACCCCGAACTCTGCGACGAGATGCGCCAACTGCGCGAGCGCACACCCCTCACCGTGCCCACGACCGTCGCGATGGCTGACACCGGCCGCCGCAGCTGGTTCGGTCGGCGCTGGATGCGCCTGCAACGCGACCTGGCGCGCGAACTGGACGCCGATTTCACGGTGATCAGCCCATCCCGGCATCGCGTGATGATCGATCAACCGGATGCGGTCGCGACCCTCATCACCGGCTAGGCGACGACGCCCTCAACCAGAAGCAATCCGCCTATGGCGATCATCATGGCACCCGACGTTCGGGTCACCGCTCGCGCCACGACGGGCCTAGCAGCCAACACTGTCCGGGCAAAGGCGCCGACGGCGAGGTAGACCAGGGCGCAGGCGACCGTGTGGAACAGGCCGAAGAAGGCGGTCTGCGCAGCCACCGGCCACGTGTTAGCCGCGACGATGAACTGCGGAAACAACGCGAGGAAAAGGAGCAACGCCTTGGGGTTCGAACCGCTGATCGCCGCGCCCCGCCACATGACTCGCCTTTGCGACACTGCCGGTTCGGCTGCTGCAGCAGGGCATACCGGGCTCCGCACGGTTCCCCAGCCGAGCCACAACAAGTACATCGCGCCGCCCACGCTGAGCGCCGACAGGAACGTTGATGACTGCGCGACGAGGAACGCCAAACCGCCGACCGTGACCGCGGTGAGCCCCACATAACCAACGACCAAGCCAGCCACCGCCGGAATGACCGACCGGTCTCGCAGTCCCACCGCGATCACGTAGGCCCAGTCAGCTCCCGGGGTGAAAACCAGCAGGAGGTCCACCGCCACGAAGGCCATCAACGTGGTCGTATCCATGCATGGAAGACTATTTCCGATCAGCCCGAAGGTGTTTTCATAGTTACCCCGATCAGACGCCATCTGTAGAAGAATCTTTGCCATGGACGGGCTAGATCGGAAGATTCTTACCGAACTACAGCTGGATGGTCGACTTACCATTACCGAACTGGCATCGCGCGTGCAGCTCAGCGTCTCGCCGTGCCATCGCCGGCTGCGCGATCTCGAGAGCTCCGGCGCGATCCGGCGCTATCGCGCGGTGGTGAATGCGGCGGCGGTCGGCTTGAACTTCGAAGCGATCGTCTTCGCGACGCTGCGTTGGGAACACCGGGACACCGTCGCGACGTTCGAGACCGCAGTCGAGGCCATCCCCCAGGTGGTCCAGGCTCAGCGCCTGTTCGGTGAGCCCGACTACCTCCTTCGGGTCGTCGCCCAAGACTTGGCCGCCTACCAGCGTCTCTATGACGAACAACTGGCGAAGCTGCCCGGGGTTCAGCGCATCAGCTCAACCCTCGTGATGAAGCACCTGATCGAGGATCGGCCACTACCCCACTGACGGAAAGTCCCCGCACCTCGACGAGGTGCGGGGATCCACCAACTGCTGGCGTCAGGCGGTCTTGACGACCCGCGTGCCACCCGCGAAGTGATCGTGCCAACCCTGCCGCGTAGGGCTCTGGTTGATGGTCACCGCGATGTAGATGTAGGCCGCGAGCAGCGCGAACGCGCCGACAAGCGAGAGCAGCCAGCCGATCAACGGGATCAGCCCGCCGACGGCGTAGGTCAGCGGCAGGAAGACATAGAAGCAACGCTTCGCGGCTTGCTCGAGCGTCGGGTTCGCGCCGGTCGGACCTTCGACCTTGAGCTTCATGATCTGCATGCCGAACGTCTGGCCGCGCTGGTGCTGCAGCAGTACGAAGTACGCGGCTTGGGCGGCGATGACGACGAGCCAGCCGATGAACGTGATGACGGCGATGACCGCGAACGATCCCGACGCGAAGCTCACCACCCCGACGATGGCGATGACGATCCACGACACAACCCACAGCAAGACGCTGTCGATGAGGAGGGCGAGGAAGCGGTCGAGGAGTTCGGCCGGCTGTCCAGCACCGGGAGTGGGACGCGGCGCGAATCCGTTCTGCGACTGTCCCGGATAGAACGGCGGTGGCGGGTTTCCACCGGGCTGCACGCCGGGCGCGCCCCATTGAGGTTGGTAGGACGCACCGAAGGACTGCCCGCTCGGCGGTGTCATGTTCGGGTCGAATGCACTATTGGTCATGAGTGATTCCTTCTGTTGTCAGTCTGCACTGGCGATCTTGAACGTCGGTAGTGAAGACATTGACACCGCGAAGCCGCCGCAACTACCGCCCCTAGGGGTGGGCGGATACCCACCACGGCTGTGAGCTAGGACATACGAAAGTCCCCGCACCTCAACGAAGTACGGGGACTTTCAGTCAGCTAGGACTCAGATGTCCCAGGGCATGTACGCCTTGACCGTGTCCGCGAGGCGGACGATCGGGTTCGGCTTGCCCGGCACCGGAGCACCGAGTTCGGCCCACGGCGCGAACATGCGGTCTGCGTTACCGATGACCGGCTCGAGCTCCGGGTAGTGGCGCAGCAGCACGTCCTTCATGCCGTTGTTGTTGACCCAGTCGAAGCCGACCTTCGTGTAGACCTCCGGACGGAAGTCCTTGGTGAAGAACCGGTCGCTCTTGAGTCGGCGCGAAGCCATGACGATGAAGATGCGGAACGCGGTGTCCGAGAAGCCGAAGCCCTTCGGCGGCATTTCCGCCTGCATACCGATCTGCAGGTCGACGCTGTCGATGTCGCCCTTGTACACGTCGGCGATCTCGCGGGCCCACTGCTTGTTCGGGGTGATCTCGTCGAACGTCTTCCGACGCGGCATCCGGAGAGCCTCGCGGAAGTCGTTGTAGCGCGGGACTCCACGCTCACGGTCGCGGACGATGTCGAGCGTTGCGAGGTCGGTGACCTGACCATCGACGCGCTTGAGGTTGCGCAGCGCGTTCGGGTAGTTGTGCAGGCACACCGCACCGGCGCTGGCCTTACCGATCGAGTACCACTGGTCGCCCAGCGGCATGCTGTCCATGAAGCCGCGGGTGTGACTGCCCTGGAGCTCGGTGAAGTACGCCGACGACTTCAGCTCTCCACTCTCGAGCGAGTAGAAGTCCCAGTCGTCCGGGACCAGCGGGTGCATGCGGTACACGGACACGAACTCTTCGGTCAGGGAGAACGGCGCCGAGTGGTGGTCGGTCGACGAACCCACGATGCCCGACAGTGCTTCGCTGTCGCCGACGCGGCCGAGCTTGTCCTTGAAGGTCTCGCCGAGGGCGCCGTACCAGTTGGCGTTCATACCGATCTGCAGCGCGGGGTGACGCAGGACGGTGGTGGTCCACTCCACGGTGTGGATCTTGGCGATCAGGGCCGAGACAACGAGGACACCGAGCTCGTACAGACGCTGGTCGTTGAGTTCGGGGTATGCCTTCTTCAGCTCGCCGACGACGTGGTTGTGCTCACGCGAGAACAGCGTGTGGAGAAGACCCGGGCCGAACCAGTAGTTGTCCTGGAATCCGGTGAGGTCGACACCAGGGGTGTCGCTCTTGAACAGCCGGCCATCGTCGTCGACCTTGATCTTGCCGTCGACGAACGTACGCATCTTATTGGTCCGGTCGATACCCGACCCGTAGATCTGCGAGCCGTCCCACCAGTGGGTTTCCTGGTTCGCGAAGACCGGAGCCGGCTTGCCGTCTTCGATCTCGCCGCCGTGCATCGGGATGGTTTCCCGGATGCGCATCGGGTTCTCGGGGAAGTCGTCGCCGTCCTTCAGCGGGATCTCGATGTTGCGACCCTCGATGCCGTCGCCGTGGAAGAACCAGTTGTGGTTCTCGAACTGCAGCCACGCCGCACCGAGTGCGTTGAGGATGCCAGCCGGTTTGAAGGTGTCGCGAGCCATGAGCGTGCGGCTGATGACGCGGGGGTCGGGATCGAGGAGACGCTTCTTGTTGACGATGGTCTTCTCGATCGGGACGTTACGGCCGAAGCCGGTTCCGCGGGCACCCATGTGCGGGCAGCCGCCGAGGTCGTTGTACGTCCCTTCCGGGGTCCGTGCCACCAAGGCCTCCGCCGGGGCTTCCTTCGGAAGGCCATTCTCGGGACGGATGTCCGGCGCCTCGAACAGGTTCTTCTCGCGCAGGTCGTCACGGGCTCCGGACAGCGCCTTGAGCTGCAGGAGCAGGCTCGGGTTCTCGTACCACTGACGGTCGCTCATTGTGTTCTTTCCTTCTCGGGGGTGTGGGCTAGTGGGGCTGATGTTTCTGGTCGGCTCCGCCGACGGTGTCTAGACGGTCGGGGTCAAACCGACGGTGGTGGTGAAGTGGTTGAGGGTGTACGGCAGCGGCTTGCCAGGGTGGAGTTCGCTGCCCTGGTCTTCCAGGCCGTGGTTCTGCAGGAGCCGGGCGAGTACCGCCTGACCCAGGAAGATCGAAAGGCCGGCGCCGGGGCAACCCTGCGGTCCGTGGCTGAAGAAGTTGAATCCCCAGTCCTTGCCGGCGTCGCCCTTGCTCCACTCGTCGGGGGCGAAGCGGTCGGCGTAGTCGATCCGGTCGCCGTTGCGGTGGTTGAAGATGTTGTGGATGACTACGTCGGTGCCCGCCGGAACCGTGGCGCCGCCGGGGAACGTGACGTCCTCGAGGGCAACTCGGGCCAGCATCGGCGTGGTCGGCCACAGACGCATGGCCTCGTAGATGCAGCCGGCGAGATAGTCGAGCTTCGCGACCGACTGCGGGTCACTGAGGTCGGCGGCGGCGATCTCTTCCTTCGTGAGCGTCAGCTTGACCGGGTGAGTCGCCAGCAGCGCAAGCGTGCGCAGCAGGTTCGCCGGCAGCGTGTCGCCCATCGCGAACAGCCAGTGGATGACCTGGCCCTCGACCGGGCCGTAGATCTTCCCGGGTGCATCGGCGATCAAGGCGACGAGGCTGTTCGCCTCGGGCTCCTTGGTGTACCGAGCGATGCAGTGCAGCAATTCCGGGTACTGCTCGCCGACCTTGCCCGGCGTTCCGTTCGCCTCCGCCATCAGCGACTGCAGGATCTCGGTGAGCTGCTTGTCGCGGGCCGCGGCCTCGCCAAGCACAACGCGACGGGTCAGACGCTGGAAAGACTCGTTGATGTCCTCCCAGGTGATCGTGCCCTTGGCCGCAAGCTGGTCCGCCTCGTCGTACGCGACTTCGAGGAACCGACCGGCGAACGGGTGCAGCGGCTTGCCGGTGGCGAGGACGTGCTCGGCGAACGAGCGGCGGCCCTCCCATTCCGGCGACCGCGACAGCGTCAGCGAGTCCGGCTGGAACACAACCATTCCCGCCTGCTTCTTGGCCGGGTTGGACGCGAACTTCGACGGCGAACCGTCGAGAACGAACTTGATGTCCTCGGGGTCGGTCACCAGGATGCTGTTCGCCGCGGCGACCCGGACGTAGAACGGACCCGGGCCGTACTTGCGCACGAGGCCACGAATGGTGTCGAACCCGCGGCGGTCGACATCGAGAAAGTTCGCGACCTTGACCGGTCCTTCCTTACGGCTGAAGAGGCCGGTGATGGCGTTGGGGGCGGCTGCGGTCGCGGTGAACTGAATCCCCTCGATAATCGACGCGCTTGGCGGGGTAACCATCCGTATTTTCCTTCCAGGGACTGTTGATTGCTGCGTGCTCAGGGCTACTTGGTACGCAGTGCGAAGTAGCCGATGCGGGCGAAGTTGCCTTCCTTACCGGGGAGTGCCGGCGTGCGGAAGAAGATCTTCCCGAGGTAGGTGCCCGGGACGAGTTCGACGAGTTCATCGCGAATGCTGCGGATGAGCAGCGCCGGGTTGCTCGCAACCGACTCGTAGTTGATGACGAGGACCGGAACTTCTGGGTCTTCCTTGCCCGCCTCGGTGAACGTCTCGAAATCGAACGCGGCCTTGCCGTCGGCGCCCGACTTCATCGAGTAGAGCGGCCACAGGACCTTGCCGACGATCGTCGAGGAGTCGGTCATACGGTTCTCACCGGTGCTGGTGGCGGCGTCGAAGCTCTTGCCGCGCCACGGCATCCAGTTCTTGGTGAGGGCGGTCGCGAAGGCGTCGAGCGCTGGGTTCGTCGTGGTGGCGACGAGCATGCCGTCAGTCGGCCCGTTCAGGCCGGTCGGAGTGGTGCCGCGAGCGAACAGGTCGTTCAGCGCTGCAGCAGCACCGTCTCGATCGTGGGTGGCGCGAATGCGGAGACGATCGATGAGCTCCCAGGCGTCCTGGGCGGCTTCGACCGGCTCGGTCACGGCGCGCTCCCGAAGAATGGAAAGGATTTGATCTGCAGACGCACCGCCCGGAATGTCGGTAATGAACGGTTCTGACATGAAAGCGGGACCTCCGATTTAGTGGCTGCTCGGATTGGTTGGGGCGTCTCGCGATTCCCACTCAACCAGAGCTTGTTGATATAAAAATTCTCTTTTGCGCAGGTCAGAAGAACCATGTGTGTGGGAACAACGTTGACGGGGTTACACGGTGACGCAGAACAACGGCCTCACGCGCGCGCGGGTCATAAGGTGAGCCCATGAGCAATTCCGACCAGGAAATCTCCGCGTTCGCCACCGAGTTGTTGGCGCGCGCGGACGAACTCGGCGCACAGGCCGCAAAATCGATCCTTCGCCAGGTCGAGTTTTACGGGGCGACCAACGCGATCGACCTCGAAGAACTGCAAACCAGCGTCACCGCGAATATTCGCTATGTATTCGCGACACTCGCCGGTCACACGGACTTGGAAATGTCGGCCGCGATTGCGACCGGAATCAACCGAGCTCGCGCCGGAATGCCACTACACGCGGTCATGACGGCGTACCGCGCTGCGATCCGCAAGGTCTGGAAAGACGTCAGCGGCGAGATCCGCGAACGACTCCAGGTGACAGCTGACACCTTCCTCGAAGCGACCGAGCGCGTCGTCACGGCGACGGATGCACTCATCGACGCGATGGCCGGCGCCTATTCGAAGGAACAGTCCGCCCTCGTACGCGCCGAGGACGAACGACGAAACGCACTCGTCAACGGCCTGCTCTCCGGAACCATCGTCGACCGGAAAGCGGTGTGGGAGATCGCGGATGTGCTCGGCCTCCCGACGTCGGGCCCGTACGTCGCGGTGTGCGTCGCGTGCGCGGAAGTCGGAAAGACGCCGATGCCGGGTATCTCCAACGAACTTCGAACGCTGAACATCCCGTCGGCGTGGCAGCTCATGCCGGACAGTTACCTCGGCATTGTGCGCCTGCGGAACAAGGCGCAACGCGACGCCGTGGTCGAGGTACTCAAACGGCTCGCAACGACGAGCGTCGGAGTCAGCTCGATCTACTCGGACCTCACGCGAACATCGGACATCGTTCGCTTGGCGCGGATCGCGGGCGCCGGAAGGAAGGCCGGCCCGTCGGTCACGGTCTTCGACTCCGCTCCCCTCGCGATCGCCGCCGCGAGCGACCCCGAGGTCATGCAGACGATTTCCGCGGGTGTCTTCGGTGGATTGCCCGACGATGAGCGCGACATGCTCCTCGAAACCCTCGAAGCCTGGATCTCGACCGAGGGATCCGCTCAGGACGCGGCCGCGCAGTTGTACTGCCACCCGAACACGGTCCGCCACCGCATGCACCGGATCGAGAAGTACACCGGCAAGAGCTTCAACAATCCGCGCCACGTGGCCGAATTGTGTCTGGCTTTGGAGGTCGTGCGCCGATTCTCGTAGGCGTCACTGGCGGGTTCTCGACTGTCCAGGCATGGTGGACATGTGGCAGTTGAGTTGAACCACACGATCGTCCACGTACGAAACAAGGAAGCCTCGGCGCAGTTCTATGCCGAGATCCTCGGCCTTCCCGCGCCACGCCGATACGGACCGTTCCAGGTCGTCGAGCTCTCGAACGGCATTTCGCTGGACTTCATGGACGCGGAAGGCGACCATGCCCCACAGCACTATGCGTTTCTCGTCTGCAACGACGAATGGGATGCCATCTTCGGCCGAATCCGGGATCGAAAGCTCGACTATTACGCGGACCCGTTCGGGCACGAGCCGGGGAAACACAACACACATGACGGTGGACGCGGCGTCTACTGGCGAGACCCCGACGGCAATTCGCTCGAGATCATCACCGTCCCCTACGGCGGTTGGGCTTCTTCGGTCTAGAGGGTTTCTCACTACTCGAGACCGAGATAGGCGTGCACGATCCGTTGGTCGTGCAGCAGTTCGCCGGCCGGACCGGAGTGGGCCACCTCGCCGACCTCCATGACATAGCCCGTGTCGGCGGCCCGCAAGGCGCGCCGCGCGTTCTGTTCGACGAGAACGACAGTGGTACCGGTCGATCGGATCTCCTCGATCACCCGGAACACTTCGTCCACCGCACGCGGCGCCAATCCCATCGACGGCTCGTCCATGAGGATCACGCGCGGTGTCGCGAGCATCGCTCGAGCGATAGCCAGCAACTGTTGCTCTCCACCGGACAACGCCGACGCCGGCAACTGCCGCCGCTCGCCGAGAACCGGAAACCGGGAATACAGCTCGTCGATCGACGCCTTCAGGCTCGACCGTCGATTCCATCCGCCGAGCTGCAGGTTCTCCGCGACCGTCATCGTGCCGAGGACGGCCCGCCCTTCGGGAACGAGGACCAGGCCCGCACGAACCAGCCGGTGCGCGGGCCAGCCGGTGACGTCGCGGCCATCGAACACGACGCGGCCGGACTTCGGTTTGAGCAGTCCCGCAACGGCATTCATGAGCGACGACTTACCTGCGCCATTGGCACCGATGACGGCGACGAGCGATCCGGCCTCGGCTTGGAACGAGACCTCGCGCACCGCACGCACCCGTCCATAACTGACGTCGAGCTTGTCGACCTCCAGGATCACGAGACCGCCTCCGACCCGAGGTACGCCGCAACCACCGCTGGATTCGAGGTGATGTCCGCGGGTGTCCCATCGGCGATGAGCGCACCGAATTCGAGCACGAGGATGCGCTCGCAGGTGTTGAGCACCATGCGCACGTTGTGCTCGATCAAGAGCACCGTGGTGCCGTCCGCCGCGAGTCGGCGAATGACATCCGAGAGTTCCGCGGCCTCGACGTGATTCATGCCGGCCGCAGGCTCGTCGAGGATCAGCAATGCCGGATGCGCCGCGAGCGCGCGCGCGATCTCCACGCGGCGACGGTCCCCGTAGGACAGTTGCGAGGCCTTGGTGTTCGCCTGCTCGCTCAACCCGACCCGGGCCAGCGCAGCGGCCGCCCGGTGGAGAACGTCTCGTTCATCACGGCGTGCGGACGGTAGCCACACCAGTCGGCGGAGGACGGTCGGCCGGCTGACGACGTGCGCGCCGATCACCACGTTGTCGAGCACGGTGAGCCGGTCGAAGAGCTTGGACTGCTGGAACGTCCGACACACTCCGGCAGCCGGAAAGGTGTGCGGTGCAACGGTACCGAGGTCGATTCCAGCCACCACTCCGCGTCCATGACTCGGAATGGTCAGTCCGGTGAGGAGGTTGACGAGGGTCGTCTTACCTGCGCCGTTCGGGCCGATCAGTCCGACGACGTCTCCAGCTCGAATCTCGAGCGAGACGTCGCGAACGGCGTGGACACCGCCATAGTCCTTGCTGATTTCGGTGAGCGACACCAATGGCGTCCCCGGCTCCGGCAGCGGCTTCATTTCCACGGTCGCGGTGCCGGTCGGAACCTTCGATCGGCGCAGCGGGATCAACCCGGCGAACCCGCCGGGGAGGAAAAGGATGACGACGAGCAGCAGGATGTTCGAGATGAGTGGCCGAATCCAACCCGCCTGAACGCCCACTGCGCGCTGAATCTCGGGAACGAGCGTGAAGAACGTACTACCGAGCAGCGGGCCGACGAACATCACTGCGCCGCCGACAACAGCCGTGACCAGTCCGTTCACCGCGGCCGGGAAGTTGAAGTCGTTCGGCGAGATGAGCCGCGAGAAGTAGGAGATGAGCACGCCGTACACGCCCGCGATCGCACCGGCGGCCACGAAGGCGAACATCCGGTGACGGGTCACGTCGATCCCCATCGCGCGCGCGGCAAGTTCGTCCTCACGCACCGCGGTCAGAGCCCGCCCGAGCCGCGACGGAGCCAGTCGCCAGAACCAGTACGCGACGACGATGAGTGCCGCCCACGCGATTCCGGGAGTGACCCACTTGTGGACGACGGTGCCGTTGGCTCCCCCGGTCCAATCCGGGAGGTTGATGAGGATGAGCCGTACCACTTCGCCGAATCCGAGCGTGGCGATCGCCAGATAGACACCGCGCAGCCGCATCACCGGAATGCCCAGTACAAACGCCGCGCACGCGCCCACCGCGGCCCCGACCGGGACCCCGATGATGATCGGGTTCAGTCCCGCAATCGCGTGGTCCGGAACGACGAGCGTCGCGGTGAAGCCCCCGAGGCTCGCGAATCCGGCTTGCGCCAGGCTCAACTGGCCGGCGTACAGCACGGCATAGAAGGAATAGGCGAAGAGCGCCGTCAGCGCGATGAAGGTGACGGTCGACGGAGTCAGCATCAGACTTCTCGAACCTTCTTGACCCCGAACATCCCCTCCGGACGCACGAGCAGAATCGCGAACAACAGGCCGAACGCGATGACGTCCCGCCACGACGACCCGATGTACGCAACCGCGAAGACCTCGGCGAGCCCGAGCAGGATGCCGCCCACCATCGAGCCGAGCAGGGAACCCATCCCGCCGACGATGATGACCGCGAGGCCTTTGAGTTCAATGGCGAATCCCATTCCCGGCTGCGCGGTGTTGACATTCAATGCCAGGAGCACGCCGGCAACGGCACCGAAGGCCGAGGAGATGGCGAACGTCGTCGATGTCACCATGTTGACGTTGATGCCGAGAACCTTTGCCGCCGTAGGGTTCTCCGCGACGGCGCGCATCGCCCGACCGAGCCGGCTGCGCTGCACCAATGCCGCCAGTCCGACCATCAGGCCGAAGGCGATCACGAGGATCAGGACCTGGATCAGGGTGACGCGCGCTCCCCCGAACTCCCAGGCCGTCGGCGGAAACGCGTCGGGCGGGAAGCGGCGGGTGTCCGGGCCGAACCGGGCTTGCAGCAACGACAGCAGGATTCCGCCGAGTGCGATCGAGCTGATGAGCCCCGCGAAATGGGCATCCGGTCGCCCGGCGAGCGGACGGAAGGCGACGCGTTCGATGATCAGCCCAAGCAGCGCACCGACGACGAGAACGCCGACGATGGCGAGCCAAATGGGCAGCCCGCCGGTCACCACGAACTCGATGCCGACGTACGCCGCCACGGTGAAGACCGCGGAATGCGCGAGATTCAGTCGATCCAGTACCCCGAACACGAGCGTGAACCCGATCGCGAACAGGGCATAGATCGAACCCGACGAAATTCCGTTGAAGACCTGCTGCATCAGTGGAGCAGCTGGTACTTACCGTTCTTGATGGTGTACACCACCGGCGGGTGGACGGCGTCCCGGTTCGCGTCGAACGAGAAGTTGCCCAGCGGGGTCTGCATGTTCACGATCTCGGCCAGGTTGTCGCGAATCGCGTTGCGGTCGGTCGAGCAGTCTGCGCGAACCGCCTGGTCGACGAGGAGCAGACCCGTGTAAGCCTGTGCTGCGAACTGGTCGGGGTCGGCCTTGAACTTCCGCTTGTACGAGTCGAGGAAGCCGGCGTTGGCCTCGGTCTGGTTGGCCTGGTTCCAGGCGGCACCGACGACAACGTTGTTGGCCGCAGCGCCCGCATCCTTGATCAGCTTCGGGGTGTTGAAGCCGTTGCCGCCGATGATCGGCACGTTGATGCCGAGCTCGCGCGCCTGCGTGACGAGCGGAACGCCGGCTTCGATGAGGCTCGAGACGACGATCGCGTCCGGGTTCTCCGCCTTCGCGTCGGTGAGTAGTGCGTGGAAATCCGTGTCCGCCTTCGAGAAGGTGATCGTCTTGGCGACGGCTACCTTCTCGGCGGCGAGCGCCGCGGCAAACGCGTCGTAACCGGACTGCGTGAAGGCATCGTCGTTGGCGTACATGACGACGACCTTCTTGAGCCCGAGCTTCGCCTTGGCCTGCTGGATCGTGTTCGGGATGACAACCGCCTCGGTGAGCGAGTCACGGAAGACGTAGTTTCCGATGGAGGTGATACCGGCTGCGGTATTCGAGATTCCGAGAACCGGAACCTTGTTCTCCTGCGCGATCGGGTCGGTGACCTTTGCGGCGTTGGACAATGTCGGTCCCAAAAGCACTGACATGCCGCCATCGGCGAACTTCTCGAAGATCGAGATACCTTGCTTCGGGTCCGTCGCATCGTCTTCATACGAGACCTCGTACTTGACGCCGCCCTTGTCGTTGAGCTGCGCGACTGCGAGGTCGAGGCCGTTCTTCTGGGACTTGCCGTACGGCGCGGCCGCACCGGTCAGGCTGAGTGCGGCACCGACTTTCACCGGGTTCGCAAGCTGGCAGGTCTTCTCGGACCCCACGCCCTTCTCGCCCTCGGCCGACTTGTTGTCGTTGGAGGCGCAGGAGACCGCGCTCACCGCCAAGATCGGGGCAAAAACGGCTGTCAGCTTGTGAATACGCATCGGGCCTCCTCATCAGCCGAAGAATGTGGCGCTCATCATGTCAGACCCTAGTGATACGGACGACGAGATGCTTGGTAAACCTTGTGCAACGCGTTCGGCGTGTACGACTGCCATCTACCTCAGCAGACGCTTAGCAACCGCCGGTCTGCGTATGTCCTGCAATCGAACTACGTAGGTCTCTACGCTATTGCGCCGCGTATTCCTTTCCTAGCGTGGAGGCAGGTCGGGCAGAACGCTCGATTCTCACCGCAATCACGCTCGGACTGTGAGGAATTCGCGATGGTAGAGATTGGAACCCGCTCTCAGTTGTCGGTCACCTTCCGGTCGCCGAGTGAGGGTGTGGTCCTGGTGCGCGCCAACCTGCGGGGTGCAGAGAACGCTCGCTTTCACTTCACGGTCTTCGACTATGACGAGGGTCGTTGCCTCGCCAGCTCCGGCTGCATCGAGGACGTCAAGACCGTCGTCTATGCGAAGTCCGGGCACAAGCTCGGCTGCGGTGTCTCGTGTTACGACGAGAACGGCATCATCGCTCGGAGTTACACGTACGTCGTCGTGAAGTAGGCCGGGCGTCGCTCACCCGCGGCGGAACAACGCCGTCAACTCCATTCGCGTCGCGGAGCCGGTCTTCTGGAGCGCCCGCGAGACATGGCCTTCGACGGTTCGCGCCGACAGTCCGAGTCGAGCCGCGATGTCCTTGGTGGTGAGCCCGTCCGCGACCAGGGTTGCGACCTCGCGCTCGCGCACCGATAGATCCGGCATCTGGACCTGCTGCAACGCCGGCGTCCGGGCCCCGCATTCAGTGGCGATCCGTTGCGCATGCGCCGAAAGCTTGTTCGCCTTCGCCCGGTCACCGGCGCGTTCATAGTGCAGCGCCGCCTGGGCTGCGGCGTCGATGGCACCGATACCGTCGCCGAGCTTGGCGTAGCTGTCGCTTGCATCTTCGAGTGCCTCCGGCGACTTGGCAGCCAGGGCCCTGGCGTGTGCGGCAACCACCCCGGCACGCGGCCCCTCCGCGGAGGCTGCGAGTTCTTCGAGCCTGGCCACGGCAGTCGCGTCTCCCAGCTGCACCGCCACTTGCAGCACGAGAGTTTCGCTGAGCCGATCGCCGATCGCCGCGGCATCGCGCGCGACGTCGTGCGCGCGCGTAATGGCTTCGGCGACCAGGCCCTCGGCGGCCAGAACCCATACCTCGGCGACGCCGAGCGGACCATGCATGAACTTCAGCTGCGCCGGGAGGACCATCTTGAGCATCTGCCAGAACTGGCGGGCCGCCGCGGCCTCCCCGCGCATGGCATGCGCTTGCGACAGACACACCAACGCCCGCGGTGCCATGCCCCGCGCGGTCGGCTGCACCAGAGCTTCGTTGAGCCGCTGAATTGCGGCACCGGTCTGACCGTGACTGAACGCCTGCATGCCGAGCAACACGGTCGCCGGAGCGTCCGCCACGCCCGGCGGAACGAGCGAAGCCTCGTCGTCGAGTCGCGATGCGGTCGCGTCGAGTCGATCCGCGAAGCCCGCTCCGAGGTAGCCCGTGATCACCAGCGAGGCGACGTAAAACCGTAGCTGGGACGCTTCCGGCTCCGACGCAGCCAGCGAAAAGGCGTAGTCCGCCGCGGCTTCCATGTCGTCGATCCGGCCGAGCACGCCCGCACTCAGCACTCGTGACGCGGCGATCATCATGTCGACATACGGCGGGATCGACGATTTCTGCGCGGTGGTCGCGTCCGACAGCGCTCGTTCGAGTTCGCCCCTCGCGGCCAGAATTCCGGCCTTCGCACCCGCGATAGCGGGCGGCGCGAAACCCAGAACGGCAATCGCCTCGTTGAGAACCTGATCCGCCAGTTCGACCTGCCCGAGCCCACCCGTGAGATTGATCGCCCGCAATGCGATTGTGTGCGAATACAACTCGTCGTCGGGAGCGAGATCCAGCGAGGAAAGCACAGCATCGGCCTCCGCGCCCCGAAAGAGCGTCACCAGGATCCCCGCGTGACTCAGTCGGACTGCGGGCGCAGCGGAGATCGAGTTCGCAGCGTCCGCGAGGCGATTCGCGAGCGGAAAGTCGAACTGCGATAGCGCCGCGCGCGCACCGGAGACCAGCAGTTCGGGATCGAGCGGCACGTCGGCGTCGAGCGACAGCGCAGCGACGCGGAGGAGAACCCGCGGGTCCGACGAGTACGCCTCGAGGGCGGTCATCACCGCACCGCGGATTCGGCGCAGTCGAACCGTTCCCGCCTTTTCACGCCGCGCCTCACCGAAGAGCGGGTGCGCGAGGATCGCCTGGAGTTCACCGTCTCCAGTGGTCACCGAAATGAGTCGCTGCGCCTCGGCGGCCTCAACGGCCTCCGGCGACGACAAATCCGCCAGCACCGAAACCGGGAGGGGCTCCGACACCGCGAGGGCGTCGATGACGGTGAGCTGCGGTTCGGCGACCGCACCCATACGCGCCGAAATCAGGTCGCGAAGGTTCGGCGTCAGGGTCGGAGCGCCGGACCACAACCAAACGCCGCTCTCTTGGCTCAGCCGCCCAGTTGCCCGCTCGCCCTCGATTACTTCACGTAGGTAGAGCGCATTTCCCTGCGTGATATCCCACAAGCGCCGGGTGGTCGCGGTCTCGACTACCCCGCCGAGCAGCGTTTCGAGCAGGTCGCCGGCATCTTTGGGGTGCATGGGTTCGAGGTCGAGCCGATCAACCGTTCGACTGCGCCACAGCTCTGCAACCGAATCCGGACACGGCGATTCCGACCGATACGTCAGCAGCAAGGCGACACCACGCGCGGCGGCCTGTTGCAGTACGAACGCCGACGAGTCGTCGAGATAGTGAACGTCGTCGACATAGAGGACGACTCGCTTGCCAGGTGCTCCGACCGCCAGTCGGTCGACAAGACGCTCGGCCTGGGTGAACGGGTCGTTGCCGGGTTCGATGTTGTTTCGGCCGAACACGCTGAAGGCGATCGCCTGGGACGCCGGCGATGCGGTGAACCGACGCACCTCCCAACGGCTGCCGAGATGATCAACGAACTGTTGTGCGAGTGCCGACTTGCCCACACCCGCTTCGCCGGCGATGACCACGCCGGCGGTCAACGCTCCACGGTTGATCTCATCGAAGATCTTGCTGAGTCGATCGACCTCGCCAAGGCGTCCCACGAAAGGCCATTGGGACCGCCGGGTCGAGTAGCTCTGCGTGGGGGACATGCCCTACAAAATAGGGCCATCTGTCCCAGGTCGCGAAAACAAACGCCCAGCCTTTGGCTCATTCTCCAAGTCCCTATCCACTGTTCACACGACATCGCGAAAGGTCTTGGGACACGACGTCTCATTCAAGAGCCACGCCGAGCTGAGGTGAACAGACGGTTAAGACTTCAGCCTCAGCGGTACCTCAGGTTGCGATCTCGACGACGGGCCAAATAGGTTCACCGTGGTCCGGGGGCCACAACGCCTAGCCGACACACCACAACGAGAGCTTTTCGAAAACCCATGCAGTCCCAGAGTCACCATCACGTACTTCGTCGCATTCGCAATATCGCGTTCGTCGCCCCGATCTGCGCCGCCATTTTCGTCGGAACCAGCGCTCCCGCGACCGCGGCTGTCACCCCAGGTCCCGTCATGCCGACCTCGGCACCCACGTTCGCGCCGCTGCCCGCACCTCCGGCGAACATCCTCCCGCTGGCCCTGCCGCTCATCCTGGCGCACGATGCGCATGTCGCCCAGGACGAACAGAACGCCAGTAAACCCGCAGCCCAGCACCAGACATTCGTGCCCCTGACGCTGTCGGAGAGCTTTTCACCGCCCGCTATCGCGCTCGCCGGATTGGGCGTCATGACTCTGGCCGGCGGTACCGCGTTCGCGGCAGTGGCGCGGCGCCGAACTTAGATCACCGGACTTCTGCACTCCCCTCAACAAATCTCCATATCTGAGAGACGATGGAAGTGATCGATCTTGAGTGCCGGGCTGCACAGCTCGACGGGTCGACGTAGGGGGAAATATGAGCCACGGCGGTTCGTTCGAAGTCCTTCCATCCGACGAAAACGAAGAACACACCGGAAAGGGCGTCGTTCGGATCGCGTCGGTCGCAGCGCTCGGTGGATTCCTCTTCGGCTACGACAGTGCGGTCATCAACGGCGCGGTCGGGGCGATCGGCGATCACTTCCACGCTGATCCCGCATCGCTCGGATTCGCAGTCGCCTCCGCGCTCATCGGCGCGGCCGTCGGTGCTCTCACCGCGGGCGGCTTCGCGGACCGGTTCGGCCGCCTGTTCGTCATGAAGATTGCGGCGGTCCTGTTCTTGATCAGCGCAATCGGCACGGCACTCGCGCCCAATCTGGTGATGCTGGTCGTCTTCCGCATCGTCGGCGGGGCCGGCGTGGGTGTCGCATCGGTTATCGCACCCACCTACATCTCCGAGGTCTCGCCGGCGCGAATCCGC
The DNA here is from genome assembly GCF_000380645.1 of Smaragdicoccus niigatensis DSM 44881 = NBRC 103563. GTDB lineage: Bacteria > Actinomycetota > Actinomycetes > Mycobacteriales > Mycobacteriaceae > Smaragdicoccus > Smaragdicoccus niigatensis. The sequence continues at coordinate 86,939 of NZ_AQXZ01000017.1, read as the reverse complement.
GGCCGCCTCGCGTCACTTCAACAGTTGGCGATCGTCACCGGTATTTTCATCTCCCTTCTGGTGGACTACATCTTCCAGTCTGCGGCAGGTGGCGCTTCGAAGGACTTCGCCCTGGGGTTGGAGGCCTGGCGCTGGATGTTCCTGGCCATGTCGATCCCGGCCCTGGCGTACGGCCTGCTGTCCCTCACGATCCCCGAGTCGCCGCGCTTCCTCGTCGCGGTCCACCGCATTCCCGAAGCGCGCAAGATCCTCTCGGCACTGCTCGGTGAGAAGGGCGTCGACATCAAGATCGACACCATTCAGCGGACTCTCGCCGTCGACAAGAAGCCGTCGTGGGTCGATTTGCGAGCCCCGGGGACTGGCTTGGCGCCCATCGTCTGGGTCGGCCTTGGATTGTCCATCTTCCAGCAGTTCGTCGGAATCAACGTCATCTTCTACTACTCGACGATCCTGTGGCAGGCCGTCGGCTTCAGCGAGTCCGACTCGTTCAAGATCACGGTCATCTCCGCGGTGGTCAATATCGTCACGACGTTCATCGCCATCGGCACGATCGACAAGTTCGGCCGAAAGCCGCTGCTCCTCATCGGTTCATCGGGAATGTTCGTGACCCTGGGTGTGATGTCCTACATCTTCGGCACCGCACCTGTCGTGGACGGAATTCCGCAGCTCAGCGACGTCGAGGGAATCGTCGCCCTCCTCGCCGCGAACTTGTTCGTCGTCGCCTTCGGAATGTCGTGGGGACCGGTCGTGTGGGTGCTGCTGGGCGAGTCCTTCCCGAACCGCATCCGTGCTGCCGCCCTCTCCTTTGCAGCCGCGGGTCAGTGGGTAGCGAACTGGGCGATCACCGTCAGCTTCCCGTCACTCAAGGACTTCTCGCTGGGCTTTGCCTACGGCTTCTACTCGCTCTGCGCGCTGCTCTCCGGAATCTTCGTCTGGAAGTGGGTCGAGGAGACGAAGGGCAAGGAACTCGAGGACATGCACACCTAGGGGACCTCCCCCCACCGGCGGCGAGACGAAGCTGTCATACCGACCCTCTAAGGTGGGCGGCGTGAGACGGGCTCGAATCTTGATCGCGGCAACGGTGGCAACCATGGCGGTCGCGTGCGGCAACTCGACGCCGTCATCCCACGTCGCCCAACCGGCACCCGCCGTTGTCCAGTACAACTGGGGTCCCACGTCCGCCGATGTCGAACGTGCCCGGAGTCTCATCAGCGGTTGGGACTCGGATCGCCTCGCCGGCCAGTTGATCGTCGGACGCTTCAAGGGAACCGACCCGGCGGTCGCCGCCGATCTCGTCCGCCGCCTTCACCTTGCCGGCATGTCCGTCCAGGGTTCGAACGTCACCGATGCCGCGCAAGTCCGCGCTCTCACAAAGGCGATCACGGACGCCGAGCACGCGGACGGCCGCGACTTTCCGCCGATCATCGGTGTCGATCAGGAGGGTGGAACGGTCGAGCATCTGCGTGGCATCGCCACCGAGTTCCCACCCTTCGCGGCCGCCGGCGCAACGATCGAGGCTGACCCCGTGACCGGCCCCAAGGTCGTTCAGGAAGCGGCCCGCACGCTCGGACTCGAACTGCGCGACTTCGGCTTCACCTGGGTCTTCGCGCCCGACGCGGACGTGACGATCGGTCCCGGCGACGTCACCATCGGGACCCGCTCCGCCTCCCGGAACGCGGACACTGCATCGAAGGCGGTATCGGCTGCGATCACGGGTTACCACGATGCCGGAATCGTCGGTACGCCCAAGCATTTCCCGGGGCACGGGTCGGCCACGACGGACAGCCACGTTTCGTTACCCAATATCTCGAAGTCGATGGACCAGTTGCGCAATGTCGACCTCAAGCCGTTCGAGAGTGCGATCCAGGCAGGCGCCAACGCGGTCATGGTCGGTCACCTCAACGTTCAGGCCGTCGCGCCCGGGATGCCCTCGACTCTCGCGCCCGAGATCTACAACCTGCTCCGCGACGACCTCAAGTTCGAGGGCGTCGTCCTGACCGACTCGATGGGTATGGGTGCCGTGATGAAACGGGATCAGCCCGAGGTCAGCGCACTGCTCGCCGGCGCGGACCTCGTGCTCATGCCCGCCGACCCCGCGATCGCGCACACCGCGATCAAGGCCGCGATCGACAGCGGCAAGCTGCCGAAAGAACAGGTCATCGACAAGGTCGCGAAGGTCATCGCGCTGCAGATGTGGCAGCAGCGAGTCGCCGACGAGAAGGCGATTCCCGCGGACATCTCGACCCAGGCTGCCCGCGCGGCGTCCGCTCTGGAGTGGTGAGCAGTGGCCTGGACGTTCGAGTCGGAGTTGTTTCTGTGGCAAGGCGACGCTAGTTCCTGGACGTTCCTGCGGATTCCACTCGATGTCGCCGACGCGATTCGCGACGAGCAGTTCGGGCCGCGAAAGGGCTTCGGCTCGGTGAAAGTGTTGGCCACGATCGGCGATTCGCAGTGGTCGACATCGGTGTTCCCGGAGAAGGAATCCGGGAGCTTCCTCCTTCCGGTGAAGAAGCAGGTGCGGACCGCCGAGAGGGTCGCGGGCGGCGATCCGGTGACGGTCCGACTGGAACTCGCCTGATCTCGCCTTACTTCGGCGGCAGCGTCTTCGCGTAGCTGACCGCGTGGCGCACCCAACGGGCCATCGCAGCATCGCTCTCCACGGCGTCCGCGGTCACCCGCAGCCACCCCTTCATCTCCCGCCCACGCATCTCCATCGGGCTGACGCCGGGTTCGTCGAGAACACTCTGGTCGTCGGGGTCGGACCGAACCAGCAGTCCACCCTGCCCGCTCGCCGCGACGGACATGTTGCCGTTCAGCAGGAAGGCGAGACCGCCGAACATCGCCTTTTCGACGACGCTCTCCCCAGCTAGAAGTTCCCGGATCCGGTTGGCGAGGTCGCGATCGTAAGCCACAGAGAAACCGTAGATGGTGGCGCATCGGGAAGGCTGTCGGAGGGACAAGTCTCGCGAAAATCGCGTTGTACGAAACGTACGTTTCGCACAAACCGCTGTGCGTGAGTAACTAGGTTGCGGCGGCTAGCCCATGCGCAGTCGCGCCGCCTGAATCGTCAGATAGTCACGTTCCGGAACACTCGTCGTGAGCCGTGCTGCGCGCTCATAGTTCGCGATCGCGGCGTCGTAATGTCCGGCCATTTCGTGGAGATGGCCGCGCACCGCGTCCAAGCGGTGACTTCCCTTCAGCGGATCATCGAGGCCTTTGGTGGCGAGTAATCCCGCAGCCGGTCCGTTGACCATCGCCACGGCGACCGCCGCATTGAGTGAGACGACCGGGCTTGGCGCGACGCGCTCGAGAATTCGGTAGAGCGCCAGAATCTGCTCCCAGTCTGTTGCTTCGGCACTCGCGGCCTGAGCATGGACCGCAGCGATGGCCGCCTGGATCTGATAGGGGCCGTTCAGCCCCTGTTTCAGTGTGCGAGTCACCAGCCGCACACCTTCAAGAATGAAGTCCCGATTCCACAATCGGCGATCCTGCTTCGCGAGCGGAATGAGTTCCCCGTGCTGCCCCGAACGCGCACCCCGGCGAGCATCGGTCAGCAGCATCAACGCAAGCAGTCCGGTGACTTCCGGGTCGTCGGGCAGGCTGCTCTGGATCTGCCGCGTGAGACGGATCGCCTCATTGGACAGATCTGTCCGGTTCACCGCCTCACCGCTGGTCGTCGCATGCCCTTCGGTGAAGATCAAGTACAGGACGTGCAGTACCGGGCGGAGCCGATCAGTGCCCCCACGCTGGGCGAACGGCCGTTCCAGCTCGGCCAGCCGCTTCTTCGCCCGCCCGATCCGCTGCGACATCGTGGCTTCTGGTACGAGGAACGCTCTCGCGATCTCCCCGGTTGTCAGACCACCGACCGCCCGCAATGTCAGCGCGATCGCGCTCGCGGGCGGCAGTTCGGGATGGCAACAGAGGAACAGCAATTCGAGCGAATCGTCGACGGAGACAGCGTCCGCGTCCGACTCGAGCCGGGCCACCGTCTCCTCCCGCTCGCGTCGGGCGATCTCGGACCGGATGCTGTCGATCATGCGTCGGTGCGCGACCTGAATGAGCCACCCGCGCGGGTTGTCCGGAACGCCAGACTCCGGCCACTGCTGCGCTGCGATGATCAACGCTTCCTGGACCGCGTCCTCGGCGAGCCCGAAATCGCTCGACCGCCGGATGATCGCGGTCAGGACCTGCGGCGCCAATTCGCGCAGCAGGTCCTGCACCATCGTCAGATTCACGAGTCCGAGGCGGGAGCACTCATCAGAGCGCGGACCTCGATATATTCGCCGACGGGCTTGCCATCGGGGCCGGGGCCGGCCGATGCCTTCGCAGCGATCTCGATGGCTCGCTCCTGGCTCTCGACGTCGATCATCCAGTAGCCGGCGAGGAACTCCTTGGTCTCCGGGAACGGGCCCTCGGACACAACCGGCGCATTCCGGCCGTCGGACATCACGATGAGCGCCTGGTCCGGAAACGCAAGGCCCTGCGCGTCCACGAATTCACCCGTCTTCTTGAGCTCTTCGCCGAGCGCGCGCTGGAAGTCGATGTGCGCCTGGATCTCCTCCGGCTTCCACTGGGTGATGTCGGTGTCGCAGTAAGCGGTCGGTGCCCAGTGCTTCAGCAGCAGGTACTTCATGTCAGTCACTCCTTCTGGATTCGAGCGCCCCATCGGCGCTCTCACAGACAGGTCGGAGCCGTCACGACGAAACCGACACACTTGCCGAAAGTATTTTTCCCGGTACGAGCAATACTTACGCCGTGACGATCATTCAGCTTGGTGAAGACATCCCGACCATCGACGACACCGCCTGGGTCGCACCAAATGCGACCGTCATCGGCAAGGTGACTCTCGCCGCCGGCGCATCGGTCTGGTACTCGACGGTGATCCGCGGCGACATGGACGACATCACCATCGGCGAGAACTCGAACATTCAGGACGGCTGCGCTCTGCACACCGACCCAGGCTTCAAGCTGACTGTCGGCACCGGGGTATCCGTCGGCCACAACGCAATCCTGCACGGCTGCACGGTGGGCAACGACGTGCTCGTCGGTATGGGTGCAACGGTCCTCAACGGCGCCGTGATCGGTGACGGCGCGATGATCGCCGCGAATGCGCTGATCCCGCAGGGTGCAGTCATCCCGCCGGGCACGCTGGTCGCCGGTGTGCCAGGCAAGGTGCGCCGCGAACTCAGCGAAGACGAGATCAACCACATCAAGCTCAACGCCGCAGCGTACGGGCACCTGCGCGATGTGCACCGGGGCGCGAAGGAGGTTCATTCATGACCGAGCCGAACCTGACCGGTGTTCCGGAGACCATGCTCTGGACTCTGCATACGCGTGCTTCCGAAGCCCGGAAGGTGCGGCCGATTCTGCGAGACCCCGACGCGGTTCGGATCTACGAGTCGATCGACTACGACTTCGAGCGCAGTTTCGGAGCCTCGGACGGCACTCACGCGTTGCGATCACGCCTGTTCGACGAGGTTGTGCTGCCGTGGATCGCGCATCACCCGGAAGGCACAGTCGTCGAATTGGCGGCCGGTCTGGAGACGCAGTTCCAGCGTTGTGACAACGGCACGATCCAGTGGGTGTGCATCGACCTGCCCGAGTCGATCGCGATCCGCGAACGTTTCCTTCCACCAGAGCCGCGCTGTCGATACCTGGCGAAAAGCGCGCTCGACTTCAGCTGGATGGATGACATCGACGCAACGGACGTCTTCGTCAGCGCCCAGGGCCTGTTGATGTACTTCGAGCCGGAGGACGTCGAGCGTCTCGTCACGGCCGTGATCGAACGGTTCCCCGGCGTGGAATTGCTGTTCGACTCGATTCCACCCATGTTCTCGGAGATGACGAAGAAAGGCTTCCGGAAGACGAAGCACTACCAGACGCCGGTCATGCCCTGGGGAGTCACGCGCGACAGCCTCGAGCCGCTGCTGCGGGGTTGGTCGTCACGGGTGGAGTCCGTCACGAACCGCAGCTTCGCCCCGCCGCATGGACCGGGCGCCATCGCCGGAGTCCTCGGTCGAATTCCGTTCCTGCACAACCTGCTTCCCACGATCACGCACGTTCGCACGAAGCGCTGATCAACGCAGCATCGCCCGAACCGCGTCGATCGTGTCGGCCTCGGCCGGCGACTTGTCCGGGCGATACCGCACGACGCGCGCGAAACGCAGAGTCACACCGCCGGGGTACCGCGTGCTGACCTGAACACCGTCGATTGCGATCTCGACAACAAGTTCCGGGCGCAGATAGACCGCACGATCGTCGCGCGATGCCTCGTGTCGCGGAAACTCATCGGTCTGCCACTGAAGCAATGCGTCCGTCATGCCCTTGAAGGTCTTGCCAAGCATGATCGGCGGCCCACCGTTGGGGTCGCGCGCGCCGAGATGCAGGTTCGACAGGTAGCCCGTCCGCCGGCCATAGCCCCATTCCGCACCCATGACGATGAGATCGAGGGTGTGCACCGGTTTGACCTTCTGCCAGGCACTTCCGCGTCTACCAGCCGCGTACGGGGAGGACAGTGACTTGATCATCACGCCTTCGTGTCCGGCGTCGATGGCAGCCTCGAGATGGGCTTGAGCGGCAGGTACGTCCGGGCGCAGGACAGCCGGGATGTACTGGCCAACTGCACCCAAGGCGGTCAGCCGCTGCTCCAACGGTTCGTCGAGCAGGTCCTGGCCATCGAGCAGGAGACAGTCGAAGTAGAACGGCCGCAGCGAACTCACATCGTCGACCGCGAACTCACTCATCGTCTCCTGAAACGATCGAGGTCGGCCGTCCGGCCCGAGTACGAGTGCCTCACCATCGAGCACAACGGAGCGACACGGCAGTGCGAGCGCAGCCGACACGAGTTCGGGAACGTTCGCCGTGATGTCCCGAAGATTGCGGGTGAAGATCCGCACATCGTCCTGGTCCCGATGCACCTGAATCCGTGCGCCGTCGAGCTTGTATTCGACGCTCACGTCACCAAGTTCGGCGATCGCGTCCGGGATGGAGTCGGCCGTCGACGCGAGCATCGGCTGGATGGGACGCCCGAGTTGGAGTCCATACTCCGCGAGGCCGGCCATCCCCTTCGTCAGCGCAGCTTCGGCAGCGACCGGCAGCTGGCCCGACAACATGAATGCGCGCCGCACGGCTGCCTCGGGCACGTCCGCAGCCGCGGCGATCGCCGCGAGCATGACGCCCTCCCCGGCTCCCTGCCGCAGCTCGCCGCCGAGTAGCTGAATGAGGAACTGCTGTTCGTCCGTGGTTGCCAGACCGAACATCTCGGTGAGGATCTGTTTGCGGAGGTTCACCGAACCTGGACCGGACGCGCCGGCAACATCCGCGAGCCGTCGGGTGATGTCGTCGATCCGAAGAGTCGCGACCGGCGCCGGCTCCCCCATCGTCGACATGAGCGTCCGCCAGCCGACTCCAATTCGCCCGCTGACCAACTCACCAGACAGCCAGGCGACGACGGTTTGGACCTCGTGCGGTTGCGCGGCTTGCAAAACGTCGCGGAGTACCGCGACTTTCGCGAGGCGCGACCGCGTGGACGCGACCGACCGCGATGCCGTGACCAGGGTTTCGAGCAGCACGATCCGACGTTAGCGCCAGCCACCGACAACTACGCGGTCGTCGGCAGCCAGTTTCCGTGGAATCCGTACGGAACCCGCACCGGAAGATGGATGGTGGCAACGGTTTCGAGCGTCTGCGCATCGAGAATCTCGAGATCGCTGAGGTTGCGATCCGGGTCGTAGATGTATCCCATGAGCACGCCGCGCTCCTCGGGAGCATCGTCGGAGTCGGGGACGAACACGAACTCGCTGGCGTTGCGGGCTCCGAGCGAACGGGTCTCCGAGCGGCGTTCTTTGAGGTCGTTGCGGATGATCGAGGTCGTCGAAAGGGAGTCGTCGGAGTCGCTACTGAATCCAACCGAGTAGCCGAAGCGATACTGATCCCCTTGTAACCGCTCGTCGAAACGCGGGAACTCTTGAGCCTGACCGTCGACGAGTTCCTCCCGAACCTTGCCGGCCTCGCTGTCGACGGTCCAGCGGTAGAGCGCCGACTCGCCATCGCGGTTCGAATTCGGACCAGTTCGGTCCGAGGTGAACATCGATGGGTGGCGGACAACATCCAGCACGATGTCGTCGCCCTGCTGGAAGGCATTCATCGTGTGGAAGACGTAGCAGGGATCGACGTCGAACCAGCGCACGTCTTTCGCCGTTCCCGTCCGGGGCAGAACGCCCACACGCGCCGGATAGTCGGAGTCCCAGCTGTAGGGCATCGCCTTCGACGAGGCGGCTCCGCGAGCGGCGCGCGCCAGGATCGGCTCCGGAATCGCGTACTTGCCGAGGATGCGTCCGAGGAGAGACTGGACAAGTTTCGGCGCCGTCGGCGCGAGCTGGCCGACATCGAGGGTCACCGGTAGGTCGTACATGACGACGTAGTCCTTGGTCAGCGCAAAGTCGTGAACCATCGGAGCGCCGGTCACCGGGACGTCGACGAACTTGCTGATGTGGGCGTCCTTGTCGAGCACGGTGTACCGGACTTTGTTCCCCCAGCCGAAGTAATACGAGACCGCATGCATCTCGCCCGTTGCCGCGTCGCGGTGCGGATGCGCCGTGTAGGCCCCGTCGAGCGTTCCGTCGAAATCGCAGTAGCCGATCGATTCGAGCTCGTCACTGAGTTCGAATTGCGGTGCGCCGGCTTCGACGAGAGCGAAAGTCCGACCGTTGACCTCGACGATGTTCGTGTTCGCGGAGGCATCGAGCGCGGAGATCTTGCGGCCACCTCGTCGCGCTTCCCCCAGCGAATCGGCGACGTCGTCCGATCGAACCCAGCGGTTCCGGTACCACTCGGCCTTGCCGTCGCGGATACGAATGCCATGGACCATGCCATCACCGATGAACCAGTGGTAGTGCATCGGGTCGACGTCGTCGACGGGGTTGGGCCCGATCCGGACGTACCGTCCGTCGAGGTGCTTCGGAATGGAGCCAGTGACCTTCAGATCGGTCAGGGTGACTTCTTCGCGGACTGGAGCGAAATTGCCGCTCAGGTACTTGTTCATCGGGACCCCCATAACGCCGTTATGCCGAACATAGCACTGTTATGCGATGATGGCTAGGTGCCAAGTGAAAGTGTTCGGGAGCGCGTCATCGACGTCGCCGCTCGCCTCCTCGACGAGGAGGGTGCGGCCGCGCTGAGCACCCGTCGACTCGCGAAAGAACTGGGCGTCTCGACGATGGCCGTTTATACACATTTCGGCAGCATGGGTGAGGTTTTCAAGGCGGTCGCCGAAGAAGCGTTCGCGCGATTCGCTGATGCCTTGGACGCCGTGCCCCTCACCGACGACCCGTTCACCGACCTGGCCAACCAAGCCGCGGCATACCGGGCCTTTGCGAAGGCGAACGGCCACCTGTACTCGGTGATGTTCGGCGGGCTGTTCGGAAAATGGCATGTCGAGGCCAGCGACATTTCGAACGCCGCACCGACCTTTCAGGTGTTGGTCGACGCAACAGCCCGCGTGATCGACGCGGGCATCTTCCGGCCCGCCGATCCCATCGAGGTCGCCTATCAGTTGTGGACAACGCTGCACGGATTCGTCCAACTCGAACTGACGGACACTTTTTCGCGAATGGGACTGACGACCGCCGATCGCGTGTGGAATCAGTTGCTGGCGACCGCCGCCCGAGGACTCATGCCCTAGCGCTGTTCACATCTCACCGGGGTTCCGGTGAGATGTGAGAACTGATCGCTTATTCTTCCCGAGTGCCGGAAACCCTTGACACCGCCGCGACCGCGTGGCTGCTGTGCAGTACTGCACTCGTCCTTCTGATGACGCCAGGCTTGGCCATTTTCTACGGCGGCATGATGCGGTCGTCAGGCGTTCTCAACATGATCATGATGAGCTTCATCTCGATCCCGCTCGTGACGATCGTCTGGATGATCGGCGGCTACAGCCTTGCGTTTACCGAAGGCAACAGCCTCATCGGCGGACTGTCGCACCTCGGGTTGAGCGGCATCACGCCGGACTCGGTGCATCTCGGCGTCCCGACGTATCTGTACGTCACCTTCCAGTTGACGTTCGCGATCATCACCGCAGCCCTCGTGAGCGGCGCGATCGCGGACCGCGCTCGGTTCGCTGCCTGGGTGACGTTCGTGCCGGTGTGGGCGCTGCTCGTGTACACGCCCATCGCGCACTGGGTGTGGGGCCCGGGCGGCTGGCTGGCGAAGATGGGCGTGCTCGACTACGCCGGCGGCCTAGTCGTCGAAATCGCCTCGGGCGCTTCCGCACTCGCATTGGCGCTGGTCCTCGGACCGCGCATCGGTTTCAAGTCCGAGGCAATGCGACCGCACAACCTGCCACTCGTCCTCCTCGGCGTCGGGCTCCTGTGGTTCGGCTGGTTCGGTTTCAACGCAGGATCTGCTCTCGGCGCCAACGGCCTGGCTGCCACGATCTTCCTCAACACGCTCATCGCGGGCTGCCTCGGCATGGTCGGGTGGCTGGTGGTCGAGCAGTACCGCGACGGTCGGCCCACGACCTTCGGTTGCGCGTCTGGCGTCGTCGCCGGATTGGTCGCAATCACACCGTCCTGTGGCACGGTCTCCCCCGTCGGCGCACTTGTCGTCGGCGCCGCGGCAGGTGTTGTTTGTTCGTTCGCCGTCGGCTGGAAGTTCAAGGCCGGCTACGACGACTCGCTCGACGTGGTCGGCGTCCACCTCGTCGGCGGAATTATCGGAACGCTCCTCATCGGATTCCTCGCGTCCACGGTGATGACCAAGGGTGTCGACGGACTGCTCTACGGCGGCGGCTTCACACAACTCGGAAAGCAACTCCTCGCGATCGGTGTCGTCGGGGTCTATGCGTTCGCGGCTTCGTTCGCGATCGGCACGATCATCGACAAGCTCATGGGCTTCCGCGTCACTCCGGACGACGAGGTGACCGGCATCGACTTCGTCGAGCATGCCGAAACTGCCTACCCCGAGGGGGGCATGAGTCACCACGGCACGAAGCGACCCGGCATCGGAAACTGACGCGGGAACCAGATCGGCCTGACTCGCGTCAATCAAGGCATGATCGTCCAACCTGCACACCTGTTGACCGCTGCCGCGACCGTTCATTCGACCCGATCCGACCTGAAGTCCGAGCACGATGCTTCGCACACCGCGATCGATTCCGCCCTCGACGGCTGGGTGGGTGCCTCGGCCATCGCGCTCAACTCTCGCCTCGCGGCCTGGCGCGGGAGTTCGGCGTCACTCGATCAACGGATGGCGAATCACGGCGACGCGCTCACCGCGTCCGCCCAGCAGTTCCGTGTCGTCGACACCACAAATGTCCGAAATCTGAATATGTAGGGAAGCGCCGAGTACACGACCTATCATCGAACGCGAGTTTCGAGCTAGGGAGCTGTCAAACAAATTGGACTGTGCTGAAGCTTCGGTCGTCATCTATCGACCGCTTCAGGAGGTCTGGGACTTCCTCCTTTCACCAGGTAATACTCCGATCTGGGGGCCTGGTGCGACACAGCTGTCTCCCGTATCCGAGGGTCCGATCGGCCTGGGCTCCCAATTTCGTGGCGTCACCAACTTTCTCCACAAGACGGCCACCTGGACCGCCGAAGTGACGTTGTTCGAACCACCACACCGGTACGTCCTGTCCGGCGTCGACACCATCGCGAGCTTCTTCGCAGAAACAACGGTCGCGTCCGCCGGCGGCGGAACCCAGGTCACCAAGCGATATGTGTTTCCCGACGGAATCAGCATGTCGTTCGACACGGTGCCGGCAGTCGTCGTGGTCGGCTCCCTGGAACGCACGTTGCACACCGGGCTCCTCAACCTGGCGGACGTGATGGATCGCGGCGCCCGTCGCAACCTCACCGCGCGCCAGCAGGATGTGCTTCGACTCGTGCAAGAGGGACTCACGAATCGGGCGATCGCCGACGAGTTGACAATCAGCATCAAGACGGTTGGACATCATGTGTCCGCGATCCTGGCGGCACTCCAAGTACCATCCCGTCACGCGCTTCGCCGGCTCTCCCGGACCCAGTCCCCCTAAGCTTCGAATCATGGGCCGATCTGCACGCAGTACGTTCGTCGTTCAGCCGGGAAAAACACATCCTCGCGACTACCCAGCAGATGCCCCGTCGAAAGGGCCCGACGACAAAACAGAGGGCGGCACGGCACTCGCCGAACTCCGATCCAAGCTCGCTGTTCAGCAGGACATGCTCTATGCGCGCGGCGCCGAGGGTGACCCCCGCAGCATCCTTCTTGTCCTGCAGGGGATGGATACATCCGGTAAGGGTGGAGTCACCGGGGACGTCGTCAGTGCGTTCAACCCCGCCGGCGTGCGCTTCGCATCATTCAAGGCGCCAACATCCGAGGAGTTGAAGCACGACTTCCTGTGGCGGATCCACAAGCAGGTTCCCGCCGCGGGCCTCATCGGCGTGTTCGATCGCTCGCACTACGAAGACGTCCTCGTCGTCAAGGTCCGCAAGCTGGCCGAGGCATCAGTGATCGAGCAGCGCTACAGCCGGATCAACGATTTTGAGGCCGAGCTGACCGCGAGCGGAGTGACGGTCGTGAAGTGCTTCCTACATATCAGTTTCGACGAACAGCGCGAGCGGCTGCTCGCCCGCCTCGACGACCCCGCCAAGCACTGGAAATTCCGCGAAGGCGACATCGACGACCGGCAGCTCTGGCCCGCCTTCGAGGATGCGTACGCAACTGCGCTCGGTCGGTGTTCGACGGCGCAATCACCCTGGTACGTCATTCCGAGTAACAAGAAGTGGTATCGGAACTGGGCGATCGCGTCGATCCTGCTCGAGACGTTCGAGGACATGAACCTCAGTTATCCCGAGGTCGATCTCGACTTCAAGCGGCTGAAGGAGCGGCTCGCCCCGCCGAATTAGCGGCCAGCCTCAGTGATCAGCCTTGTGCTTGATCTTGTGCACCGCGTGCATGATCGCGACGACGATCGCACCGATCACGAGACCGACGATCGCTGACGCCCCGGTGTTCACAAACCAGCCGACAACCGCACCGACGCCCGGAACATGTTCGGCGACATAGTGTTCCATGTGGTGAACGGCCTCGTAGGGGGCTTCGAGCCCAAGCTTGTGCGCACCGTCGAGCAGGATGTGGCCACCGACCCACAGCATCGCGATGACACCGACATTCGCCAGGACCGCCAGCACGATCGGCATGCCCTTGACCAGGCCGGAACCTATTTTCTTGGCGAAGGCCGAGGCACGCTTCGTCAGGTGTAACCCGACGTCGTCCATCTTCACGATGAGTGCGACGACACCGTAGACGAGCGCGGTGATGAGCAGCGCGACGACGATCAGAATGAAAAGCCGAGACAGAAATGGCTCGTGGGCGACCTCGTTGAGGGCGATGACCATGATCTCGGCGGACAGGATGAAGTCAGTTCGAATCGCGCCCGAGACGACGGTCTTCTCCGCCTCCGGCCCCTCCTCGGTCACGGGCGTCTCGTCCTCGTGACCGCCCTCGAACTTCTCCCAGATCTTCTCGGCGCCCTCGAAGCAGAGGTAAACACCGCCCATCATCAGCAGCGGTGTCAGCGCCCACGGCGCGAACTGACTGAGGATCATCGCGACCGGCAGGATGAACAGCAGTTTGTTGATCAGCGATCCACGGGCGATCCGCGCGATGATCGACAACTCGCGCTCCGGCGCCAGACCGTGCACATAGCGCGGGGTGACCGCGGTGTCGTCGACGACCACTCCGGCGGCCTTCACGCTCGCCCGACTCGCAGCCGCGCCGACGTCATCGAGGCTCGCCGCGGCCAACCGGGCAAGCGCCGCCACATCGTCGAGCAGAGCGACCAAACCACCAGCCATGCGAGATCGGCCCTTTCTTTGTTCGTTCTTTACAACCCTAGGTCAGCCGATGTCCGATTGCCGTATGTCCCCGCATCCGCCCTACCTCTTCATCAGCGGCCCCGGCGAGCCCCGCGACCGGATGATTCTCGATATGGCGTTCGAAGCCGGGCGGACAGCCGGCGGGCTCGGGTGGTTCGTTCTCACCGGAGGACTCGGCGGTGTCATGGCCGCCGCGGCGTCCGGTGTCGAATCCGTTGGCGGGACCGCGATTGCGCTGCTCCCGGGCCGGGATAGAGCCGCGGCCTCGCGGGGACATTCTGTCGTCCTCCCGACCGGCCTCGGCGAGATGCGGAATTCGCTTCTCGTCCGATGCGCCGATGCCGTTCTCGCGATCGGTGAATCGTGGGGAACGCTGTCGGAGATCGCGCTGGCCGCTCGAACCGGAGTTCCCATCGTCGGCATCGGTGTCACTCCCCCGTCATTCGCCGGACCCGAGTTGATGTTGGCCACTGACGTCTCGTCGGCGTTCGAGCGGCTACGTGCTTCAATCGCTTTATGACGGCGCCACTTTCGCCCGTTCCGGAACCACCGGTAGATCGGCCGGCGGTTCTCGGGAATCAGGCCAGTGGATTCTTCGACCCGAACCGTTTGGACTCCCCACCGGAATTTCTGCTGTCGCGGATCGTGTCCGATCTCGGCGTCGAGGAGTTCCGGCTTCTCCGCCCGATCGGATACTGGGACGCACACGAGCGCGGCATCATCGTGCCCGCCGATCTCGACACCTTCGGGACGGACTTCACCTCGGTTCCCGCGCTCTTCACGTGGCTCATTCCGAAGTCGGGCAAGCACTTACCGGCCGCGCTCATCCATGACGGACTCGTCCCCGATTACCCGGGCGAGCCGCCGACCTACAAGCATCGGAACGGGTTGATCGACAGGGAGACCGCGGACCGAATCTTCCGGGACGCTCTGCGTGACCTCGGGGTGAGCGGCGTCCGGCGTTGGCTGATGTGGACGGGAGCATCGCTGGGGACGCTGGGCAACGCGCAGAGTTGGGGACTTCGCCTGCTGGTCTACGGCTGGATCGGTGCGATCTCGCTGCTCGGTATCGCCGCCACGATCGACTTGCTTCCGGGCCAGGAACTGCTCCCCTGGATGGTCGGCCCGTTCTGGCTCCAAGTCCTCATCGGGGCCGTGTCGGCGGTCGTCATTCCCTTTGTGTTCAGCTTCGCGGTCTGGGGTCGACGCTGGCGAGTAGGTGCGATCTCCGGTGTTGCCCTCGCGCTTCTGCTGCACGTGACGATCGCGCTCGTCGTCGTCTCGAACATCTTCTTGGCGGTCGAGGCGGCCTTCGACGACCGCCTCCGCGACGCCGTTCGGCCGTCCGTGATTGCAGTCGCGATCGTCACATCCTGTGTTCTCGCAGGTTGGTGGGCGCTCGCCGCCGGATAACGTGCCCCTATGACAACGACGTTTAGGGCCACCATTGAGATGCGGTGGACCGACTGTGATCTGCTTGGCCATGTCAACAACGCGAAGTTCATCGAGTTCGCGCAGGATGCCCGGATTCGCTTCTTCGGGGAGGACTCGACCATCACCTGGGGCCGCGACAACAGCATGGTTGTGCGACACATGGAAGTGGACTACGAGCGGCCGCTGTTTCTGACGTCGAGCCCGATCCACGTCGACGTTTCGATCCTCAAGATCGGCAACAGCTCGTGCACGATCCGGCACGACATCTGCGACAAAGACGGAAATCGCGCGGCCCGGGTCGACGCGGTGCTCGTCGGATTCGACGGGAAGACGAACACGTCCAAGCCGTTGTCGGACGAGATCAAGACGCTGTTGTCGAAGTACCTGGTCGAGAGCTGACCAACCGGTCCACGAACACCGCGCCCGCCGCCAGCAGCGTCATCGCCGACGCAGCCACGACACAGAAGATGATCGCGGGCAGATATCCGGTCTTGGGCACGTCGATGAACGGGTACGGATACCACCCGCTGAACGCGCCACTCACGAACGTGAACACCACCCAGACGACCGGAACGATCGCGAAAGCGCCAACGTCCGAGAACTGAGCCCGACCGCGCGGACCGAATACGATCCAGCCGGTCAGCGCCAGAATCGGAACGACATCGTGCTGCAGATGATCGCCGAGATTCGCGAGGCCATGCAGGTCGCCCAGCGGTCGAAGCATCACGAAGTTCACGGTGCCGATGACGACCGGAAGCACAACCGAATCGAGGCGCAGCGCTCGCCAGACCGCGGTGTCCCGGTCGGTCCCGATAGCGATCGTCAACGCCATCGCGCCGGCGATCAGTACCGTCCAGGTCGTCAGATACGCGAAGTAGTGGATCACCCGGTCGGCGCGGCTGTCGTCAGGCGCGGTGTCACCGCGCCACATCACGACGAATTGCACCGACAAAGCGATCAACGCCGCCGCGGCGGTCAACCCGTGCCACACCCTGCCCATGGGTCTATCTTGCTGTTGGACTGCCACTCTCGCCTATCGATGCGGTTAGCCTCACATTGTGGGTGCCAAGCAGTTGGACGACATCGTGGGCGAGTTGTACTCGGTTGACCCTGCCGACTTCATCCCGCTGCGCGCCGAGCGGATCAAAGCAGCGAAGAGGGCCGGCGACAAGGATCTCGCCGCCGAAATCGGCAAGCTGCGGAAGCCGACGCTCGTCGCGTGGGCGGTCAATCTCGCGTCCCGCCAACTGCAGTCCGAACTCGCCGGACTCCTTCAGCTCGGCGATGCGTTGCGTGACGCGCAGCGGCATCTCTCGGGGCCACAGCTCAAGAAGCTGACCGCCCAGCGTCAGCAGGTCGTCGGTGCGCTCGCGAAACGCGTGGGCGACCTGGCCGCCGAGAACGGCCACCCGTTGAACGAGACCGCGATCCGCGAGGTCGGTGAGTCGCTGAGTGCGGCCCTCGCCGACCCGGACGTGGCAGCAAAGGTTCGCTCAGGGACGCTCGCCGCCGCGGCAACATACAGCGGATTCGGACCGGCAGGACTGTCGTCGGTCAAGGAGCCCGCTGCCAAGCAGGTTGAGGCTCCCGAGTCGGACGACCAGGCGGAGAAGCAAGCCGAACTCGAGGCCGCTCGCACCGAATTGAAGAAGCGCCGCACGGAGGCCGAAGCGGCGAAGTCGGCAGTGGTCGATGCGCGAAACCGCCTCAGCGATATCGATGAGCGAATCTCCAAGCTGCGCGACGAACTCGAGCGCGCCGAGCAGGAACGTCAGTTCGCGCGCAGTGCGGAACGATCGGCGGAGGACACCCGCCGGTCGGCCGAGCGCGCTGTTCATGAAGCGGAACGTCGTGTTGAGGATGCCGAAGATGCGGTGGCGGGTTAGCGATTGGCCGGAACTCCCCTACCCAGGACTACGACCGCCCGGGTCCTGGCGCCTGTCCCGCGGCTTCGTCCACTCCCTCGACGTCGACGTCCTCGATGACTTGATCTGGGTCCTGGCCTACGGATCGAACGCAAACCCCGCGAAGCTTCACCGAAAGGGTCTCGACGATGTCGTGGTGCTCGAAGCGACGATCAACGATGCGAAGGCCGTGTGGTGTCGAGCCCGGCGAATGGCGGGTGACGTCGTGGCGACCCTCGTTCGATCACCCGGGAACGTCGAGTCGTGTCCGGTGCTCGGACTGAATCCGACTCAGCTCGATGCGGTTGATGGTTGGGAAGGACATCCCGTCCGATATCGCCGTGAACCGTTCTGGGGCGTCTGCACCGTGAGCAGCGGCATCGTTGTGACACCGCACGTCTACGTCGGAACGGACATCCGTCCCCCGCTTCTCGTGGACGGTCAGGTGGTCGGACTTCGCGACCTCGCCTACGCGGACGTCGACCTGATCGTGGCAACGACCGCCTTGTCAACGACCGACTGACGGGCGTTCTTCGAGCGCTTCTGAGCTGCGCGTTTGAGTGCCCGTTCGATCGTCGCACCGTGCTCGTATGCGCGGATGATCCGCGGATCGACGTAGGATCCCTTGGCTATCGCAGGTGTGTTTCCGAGTAATTGCGCGACTTCCTCCATGACGCGCCGCTGCGTTGATGTCATTTCCCTCTTCGACGTTGGACGATCCGTTTCGGCGAACGCGGCCGCGGCCATCACCGTTCCATGCCAGGTCCGGAAATCCTTTGCCGTACAGGCACACCCCGTGAGTTCATGGATTCGATCGTTGATGTCGTCGGCATGCAACTCCCGGAACTCGTCACCGTGGCGGTACATCAGAAGCCGTTCGGACGTCGACGGGCTCCGCTTCAGTGCTCGGATCGCCGTCGCCAGCAGATGATCGGTGATTTCCGCCTGATGCCGAATGCCACCCTTGGCGGTGAAATCGAACCGGATCCGATCTCCCGAGACCTGGACATGGGATCGGAGAAGGGTGGAGACGCCATGAGTACCGTTCTCGTCGGCATAGGCTTCCCCGCCCACGCGGAAGACTCCGCGGTCGAGCAGAACGATCGCGACCGCCTCCACACGCCTCCTGGTGAGACCACGCGAGGCCAGGTCCTGGTGGACCTGCGCGCGCAGGTCAGGTAACGCGGCGGCGAGTTCGAGCATGCGATCGAACTTCTCTTCGTCGCGGTCGTTGCGCCACTGCTCGTGGTAGATGTACTGCCGCCGGCCCGCGGCATCTTCGCCGACCGCCTGGATGTGTCCATTCGGGCGCTCGCAAATCCACACGTTTCGCCAGGCCGGCGGAATCACGAGTTGCTGAATTCGTTCGAGGAGCTCGGGGTCGGTGACCCTTGAACCGTCGCTATCGACGTACGAAAATCCTCGCCCACGCCTGATCCGTTTGAGTCCGGGCCCATTCGGGTTCACTCGTCGTAGCCGCATCTCCGGGCACCTCCCGGATGATGAGTACCCGTTTCAGCACTCGGTGGTGATCTCGTCCGTCTTCAGGACGAACAGATTCGCGTCACCTTCGCCGATGAGTTCGCCGGGTGCAGGCTCCTGCCTGACCACTGTCCAGTTCCGGTCGAGGATTTGGTGACGACCCTGTCCGGAGGCATCGGTCGAACGTGAGTAGAAGACGCCGGCGCGCTGGATCTCGTCCTGCGCGGCCTGCAGGTTCATGCACACGACGTTCGGCATGGGAACCTTCTTCGGCTGCGCTTGGGGTCCGTCGGTCGCCGTCGCCGGGACGGTGGCGATCACTGTCTTCACAGAGGTCGTCACCGCCGGACCATTGGCGCCGTTCGCGCCACAACCAACCACCCACACCGCCGCGAAAATACCAACCGCCACAGTCTTTTTCACTCCACACCTCACCTTGGAGAGTAGGCGCGTCGGCGTGGCGAAATGGCAATATGCGGGACTAGTCCAATGTTCGTCGGACACCATGGGCAGATGATCGACTTTTCCTTGCGGGCGTGCAGCCGGCACGGTCACGCGACATTTGCACCGGACGAACCGGAGCTGCGGGAACGTCTCCACGTCACGACGGTGGCCGGCGAAGCATGGCGCTGTTTACGGTGCGAGACCTTCGTCGTCGGGCCACCGCGAGGCAGCGGTCCCGCGAGTACTGCACCCGAAGTTCCGCGCGGGAAAGTGCTCCGCGATCTGGCGATCATGCGAATTCTGGCCGTCGAGCGCGGCATCCGCGGATTGGTCATCGTGCTGATCGGCATCGGCGTCATCCGAATTCGAGGTTCGCACGAACAACTACAGGAAGCGTTCAATCGAGAGCTGCCGCTGATCCGTCCCCTCGCCGAGCAACTCGGGTGGGATATGGACACGTCGAAGGTCGTGCACTTCTTCATCAAGGCGTTCAGCATGTCTGCCGAGACCCTGCTGTTCATCGCGGTGGGCTTGTTCGTTTATGCCGGAATCTTGATGGTCGAGGCCACCGGTCTGTGGTTGGCGAAGCGCTGGGGCGAATACTTTGCCGTCGTCGCCACGAGCGTGTTCATCCCGCTTGAGATCTACGAGCTCAGTGAACGACTGACCGTCTTCCGCATCGCAATCTTTGCTCTCAACATCGCGGCGGTGGTCTGGCTGGTGTGGTCGAAGCGGTTGTTCGGCATCAACGGCGGGGCTCCGGCTTATCACGCCGAACACGCGGCCGAGAGCCTCCTGACGGTCGAACACGCGGCGGCCCGAGAGGCTGCCGAGGCCTAAAGGCATGAGTGCCTTCTCACACGCGCAGAGAAGGCGGCAAATCGCCCACTACTCTCCAAAGAGGACCCTTGGAGAGGACTGAGTTGGCTCGGACAGATCTGCGAACCTTCGCGACGGCTGATGAGGCCTATGACCGCGGTCGCGCTCTGCGCGAGGTCACGCCAACGGATGCACATGACCACGCGGCAACGAGCGGCGCCCGGCCGTCGGTGGCTGAGTTCATGCGCACGTCGAACGAGGGTCGACTCGAGCATTTGATCGACCTTCGCGTCAGTCGAATGGCGTCTTCGCCGTTCGCCTTCTTCCGCGGTTCAGCCGGCCTGATGGCCGCCGACCTTGCCGGTACCCCGACCAACGGCGTCGATGCACAACTGTGCGGTGATGCGCATGCCGCGAATTTCGGACTTTACGGTTCACCCCACGGCGAGATCGTCATGGACATCAACGACTTCGACGAGACGCTCGTCGGTCCGTGGGAGTGGGATATCAAGCGACTCGCAGCGAGCCTCGTGCTTGCTGGACGCGAGGGCGACGTCCCCGAGAAGACTCAGCGGAAGGCCGCGGAAGACGCGGTGCGGTCGTACCGGCGAACGATGAATCAGCTTGCGGAACAACCATTTCTGCGGTCGTGGGCGGCACTACCCGATGCGTCGGTCGTCGAGGCCGCGGAAGCCGATGCCCTCATCGACGACTTCAACGAGGCCGCCGAGAAGGCCCGTCTCAACACCAGTGATCGCGTCGTCGCGAAGTCGGTGCGACACCTCGAGGATCATGAGGCCGGCATCAGCGGCCACCGTTTCATCGAGGACCCGCCGATCCTGACTCACGTCGGCGAGCCCGAACGCGAATCCGTCATCACCGGACTCGAGGACTATGTCGACTCGCTGCCGGTCTCGCGGCAGGCGTTGCTGCGGCGATTCGCCGTCCAAGACGTCGCGTTCCGAATTGTCGGAACGGGAAGCGTCGGAATTCGCAGCTACATCGCGCTCCTGCACGGCAACCGCGACGAGGTTCTCGTCCTGCAGTTGAAGCAGGCGCGCCCGTCGGCTCTCGCACCGTACCTTCCTGCTTCGAAGCACAAGCACGAAGGAAAGCGCATCGTGCTCGGTGCGCGGATCGTCCAGTCGGCGCCGGATATTCTGCTCGGCTGGACCACGATCGACGGGCTGCCGTTCATGGTTCGCCAGTTCCGGAACATGAAGGGCGACATCGATCCGACGGCGCTGTCGAAGGGCCATCTCGATGACTATGGGCGCCTCGCCGGCTCTCTCTTGGCGCGCGCCCACACCCGCACACTCGACCCTCGCCTGCTCGCCGGCTATTTCGACGACGACAAGGACCTGCACAACGCCATCGGCGAATATGCGATCCGCTACGCCGACCAGGTCGAAGTTGATCATTCGGAATTGGTGGAGATGGTGGGTCGCGAGGTCGGCGGTTCGTAGGAACCAACGGGATGTCGGACCCCACCACTAACGTCCTGTAGGTGGATCCGATCACCGCCGCCGCTCGAGTCGCAATGCTGCTCGAAACCGGTGCACGATCGGCCACCTACAAACTCGCCCTGGTGACGGCGATCATCGACATCTGCGTCGAGTACGAACCAGCGCCGGACGGGACGCTCGCCATCCCGCTCCAGGAGATCACGCACCGGGTGATCGCACTGTATTGGAACCAGACCCGGACGTTCGGTGAGCAGGGACGCCTCCGCCAGCTCAAAGGATCGGGCCGAAGCCTCACCGATGCGATTGCCGCGATTCGGGATCGTCTCGCCGCTCGCGGAATCAAGTCGCCGGAGGTCGCACGTGAGATCGAGGATCGCGAGTACCTGAACTTCGCGCGAACCGAGACGTTGCGTGTCTCGAACATGCCGATCAAGCATCTTCAGACAGCGGTGAAGGGATCGCACGACACGGATTTCCTCTACGACGCGAGCGAGTTTCAGAGGGAGATGACGCATCGTGACGTCGAACGCATCAACCACATTGTTCTGCGCCCCGGGGTCGCCGACGGTCTCCGCCATGCATCGACGCTGCTCAAGACGTACATCCGAGCGCTCTGGACGCGGGATGTCATCGCCATCAACCCGACCGAGCTCGAGGAGAACAGGCTTGAGCAGTTCCTGTTCGGTTCCGATCGGACTGGCTTGTCCGCGCTGACGAATCCCCTTCGCGAACTTCAGGGGAATCGATGCTTCTACTGTGATTCGCGGCTCAACAGTTCTGTCCACGTTGATCACGTTCTTCCGTGGTCGGTGATCCCGATCGACGGTGTGGCGAATCTCGTTGCTGCTGATCAACGTTGCAATCTCGCCAAACGCGCGACGATTCCAGTTCGTGAACACACGGAACGCGCATTGGGACGCACCGACCTCAAGACGATCGCCAAGCTGGCGCGCTTTCCACTCCTGCACGAACGGACTCGATCTGCGTCGGTAGGCATCTATGCCGCTCTGCCACATGGCTCTCTGTTGTGGCGGGGCAAGGACGACTATTTGGAGCACATCTGATGGGCAAGCTCGTTCGGGACCGTATTCCCGAGATCATCCGTTCCTCGGGGCGCGAGCCGGTGACTCGCATCCTCGACGACCACGAGTACGCCGCAGCCCTGCACGCCAAGCTCGATGAGGAGGCGGCGGAGCTTCGCGCTGCGGTCGGCGCAGAAGTGCTGGAGGAAGCGGCGGACGTCCTGGAGGTGCTCCAAGCGATTGCGGCTCAGCACGGCCACACGTTGCAGGACGTCGTGAATGCGGCGTCGAAAAAGGCGCACGATCGGGGCGGATTCAGGGATCGCATATGGCTGGCCTGACCCCTACGGCTCCAGAATCAGCCCTTCGCGATCGACAATGACGCCCTCCCGCTCCGCGGCCATGATGACTCCCTCGAGTCGCGGTCGAACCTTGGAGGCCAACCGCGTTCCCTCGAACGCCTTCGCCGTCTCGCGGAGCGCATCCTCCCGGCTGAGCCCATGCGCCGATCGAACTGCGGCGACCAGCGCATTTCGCAACTCGTGGTACGGCACCTCGAGGATGTCGCGCTTGCCCGTCCGGTAGTCGAGATATTGCGCGGGGTCTGCGGAAGCCGGCCACGCGACGAACTCGTTGTTCGGCGCCTTCTTGAGCAAGCCCGGTGGAAAGTGGTTCCGAATCTGCAACCAGCGACCTTCGCGCACGCGTCCGAGGTCGAACCGTGAGGCCACGATCTTGATCAACCGGTCGGCCATGATCGGCCCTTCTTCTTCGACGACCTTCACCGCCTCGGCGGCGACCATCGCCGGGATCTCAAGACCTGCCGGATCGTATCGAGGGCGATCGTCGGCGGGAACGAACACATTCGAGACAACGGTCTCTTCGCGCACCAGAACAGGCGCCGGCTCGTCGACCACCTCGGGTTCGGCGACCACCTCAGGTTCAGCGGCAACCGTCGCGGGAGCCACGCCCGACACCGCCGCCTGCCGCACCGCGTCGACCACTGAGTCGCTGTCCCGCACCCAAGTCGGCAGCCAGATCCGGACGACCTGAGGCCATCCCATCGCTCCGGTCAGGACGGCCGACGGCAGACTCTCCCGGTCGCCGACCGTCGCGCGCTGCGCCCATTCGGGGCCGTCTAGCAGAACCGCAATCCACGGCTGGTCCCCCGAGCGAACGGCGAGGTCGACTGTGAAGTCGGAAAGTCCGACCTTGGTCGCCACTTCGAGTCCGGCCAGACGCAGACGGTTTGCGATCTCCTCGAGATGGCGGTCGAGCGTCGAGGGTCTCCGAAGCCCAACGTGCGCAACACCATTCCGCGCGAGCAGCAGGTAGTCCTTGAGATCCGCGAGACCCTTCGACGACGACCCGCCGAGGTCCAATTCGTGCGGATCGAACGAACTGAAGATCGCGACCTGCCTCTTCGCACGGGTGACGGCAACGTTGAGACGCCGCTCACCACCAGCTCGCGTCAGCGGACCCCAGTTCAGTGGCACGCGTCCCTTCGAATCCTTCGAGAACGCGAGGGTGAACAGGATGACGTCCCGCTCGTCACCTTGGACATTCTCCAAGTTCTTCACGAACAACGGTTCGTCGTCACGTTCGAGCGCATCGCGGACTCGAGAGTCACCGTCGGCTTCGAGCATGTCGAGGACCAGTGTCTGCTGCTGGCTGTTGAACGTCACGACGCCGATGGTGTGATCGGGGTCTTCGTCGAGAATCCGGTGTATCTCCTCGACCACCGCCTTGGCCTCCGCGCGATTGACTCGTGCAGCCCCGCGTCCTCCGCCTTCCCACTCGCCGTCGACGCGGACAAGCCGAAGGCCCTGTCCGCCCACATCAGGCGGCATCGGAAAGCTCGACAGCCGACCGTCGTAGTAGTACTGGTTCGAGAACGCGATGAGCGACTCGTCGCGGCTCCGGTAATGCCAAGACAGCAGCCGAGACGGAAAGCCCGACTCCACGGCCTCCGACAGCACGGACTCGAGGTCGACCGGAACCGGCAGACCGTCCTGCGCCTCGATCTCCTCGTCCTCGTCGGTCGATGTCGCCGAGAACATCGACGTCGGGGGCATCTGCTTCGAGTCGCCGACGATCACCACGGATTTCCCGCGGCCCATCGCACAGATCGCCTGCGGAACCCGGATCTGCGAGGCCTCGTCGAAGACGACGAGGTCGAACTCCATCTCCGCGGGCAAGAACCGCGCAACCGACCCCGGACTCATCAGGAAACATGGAGTGACCTGCGGAATGATGTCCGGGAATCGGTGCAGCAGCTGCCGAATACTCAGGCCACCGCGGCGTCGCCCGAGTTGCTGACGAAGGTCGCCGATCCGCCCCCGCGAACCTCGGGAATCGAACGTCCGGCGCTGAACGAGCCGCGCCGGAAGCTCGGTGACCATCCGCCTTCGGACATCGAGACCAGTCTTGATGAACCGATCGATCTGGTGCCCACGCTCAGAGTCGTCAAAGCCCGCCAAGCCGGTCGAATCAAGGCGCTCCGAGAGCACTGCTTTGGCGATACCCAACCGAACTTGGCGTTCGAGTTCGTCGCCCGTCAGCGCACCGGATCGAACCGATTCCTCCAACGCACCAAGCCCCACCCGGTTCGCATTCTCCACACCAGACCGGACCCGACCCCAGCGCCGCAGACGCACGAACGCCGCGCCCGCGCCGTCCGCAGTCCACGACGGCAGATCCTCGTCAATGGCGGGAAGCAGCGACCGGTCCTGTAGCCAAAACTCGACGTCTGCTGGTTGAGAAGCCAGCGCGGACAACAGGTCTCGCCATGCCACGGCGAACGCACTGAGCGCCGGAGCCGACCCGAGGACCTGCGGCGACCGCAACCGAAGGATGTCTGCCGTCGCCGTGTCGATGGCACCGCTCGATGCCCGATGGAGCGCCGCCGAAGCCCGAAGCCCGGCGACTTGAGCGTGGACGTACCGCGCCTCCAGCCGATCGAGGGGGTTCCAACCCGGAAGCACCTGCACCCCGGGCAGCTGCGAGACCTCTTGGTTGAGCTGCGCAATACCCTGACGAATTCCGGTGAGTTCGCGCAGCACCGACGTCAGCTGGTCGAGCGGGAACTGCTGCGGGCCGTCGATGAAGGCCTGGATCTCGGCGACGATCGCGAGCCGGCGCTTCTTCTTTCCCAGTAGCCTTCCGTCCGTTTCCTCGGACCAACGAAGCAGTCCGTCGAGATCGACGCCGAGTACCTCTGGCGAGAAATTGCGCAACACCGGGGTGAAATGCGATGTGAACTGTTCAATTCGGCGCACGGTGTGGTCGGCCGCCTGCTCCCACTGTGGCGTACAGATCGATGCTGCGTCGGCGGCGGGATGCGCCACTCCGTAGCTGGCCGCGCCGAGCCACGACGCCACCGCATCGAGCTGGTCGAGTGTCCGGCAGAACGACAACAGCGACATCACGCTGGGGTCCGTGACCGACCGACGTGCGGTCGCAACTGCGCTGACCTTTGCCTGCAGAGCCGACCGATCAATGGTGTCGACGTCGATCGGTCCAGCCAGCCGCCAGTGCGCCTGCACCGGCTTCACGCCGAGATCGAGCAGGCTCTCCCCCAGCCGACTAGCGATGTCGTAGACCTCTTCAATCGGAGCCGCCCCCAGGACGACCGATCGAGGAACGTCAGCCGCGGATGTCGGACCCATCTCCTCGAGTTCGAGGATGATCTGCCGGGCGTCCCACGCCGACATCTCGATTGGGCCGACTTCGTGCAGCTGGCCGGGATAACGAGCCAAACCCGCGACGAGGCCCTGATAGTTCCGTCGCAGCTGGTCGAACGCCGGAGTGGGCGCGATCGAATGGTCGAGTGCGTCCTGCAACTGCTGGCGAACGGCGGTGACCGTCTGGTTGGGGCCATGCAGGTCGAGGCTGAATGCGTCGAGGCCGACGCTTGCCAAACGCCCCTTCACGATGTCGAGCGCGGCAGCCTTCTCGGCCACGAACAGGACGCGCTTGCCCTCCGCCAAGCCGTTCGCTATGAGGTTGGTGATGGTCTGCGACTTGCCGGTTCCGGGTGGCCCTTCCAAGACAAAGGACTTTCCCGCAGATGCCCACCGGATCGCCTCGAGCTGCGAACCGTCGGCGGGGATCGGCAGGTATGTCGTCGCCTCGGCACTCGGGTCAGCATCGGGTGGCTCGATCGAGTCGTCGAACCCGCTGCCTGCGGAATGGACGAGGTGCCGAACGGTCGGCCGGGCCAAGAAGGACTGCCAGTTGTTCGACAGGTCCTGCCAGAGCTGCAAAGTGGAGAACTGCAGAAGTGCAAGATGCGCGGTCTCCTGCACATGGAATCCCTCGACCCGCTTACGGAGGATCGACGCACGAACCGCCTCCAGCGCAGCCGGCAGGTCGATCCCCGAATGGTCTTCGCGGGGGTTGAGAAGCTCCGGAATCTCGATGCCCCACGAGACCCGCAGCTTCTCGATCAGGCAGTAATTCGGTTCGAGATCTCGCGTCGGGTCGAGTTGGATTGCGAACGCTGTATTACCTTTTCCGCCAAGCAGTTTGACGGGCACAAGGTAGAGCGGCGCCTTGCCCTGCTGGGCCCGCTCACTCCACTCCAGCGTGCCGAAGGCCAGATAGAGACTCGACGTGCCGGTCTCTTCAAGAGCCGTCTTCGCGCGTCGCGCGATCGACAGAATCCGGCGGTGATAGTCCTTCTCAGCAACCGCAACGTAGGCCGTGTGCTCGCTCAGCAGCACGGCCGACAGCGTTTGCGCATCGACATCGGCGGCAGTGCGAGCACCCTGCGCAAGATGAATCGCGCTCAGCACGTCGTGCGGCTGCAGCTCGAACTTCTGATCCCCGGCGATTCCGTCTTCGAAACCACCCAACGCACCGGACGGAACATGGATCGGGACGCAGGACGCCGCCTTCAACTTGAGCAGCGCATTCGCATACGTCATATCGAGGAGGGCACGCTTCCACCGATCGATCCGCGGTGGGACCACGCTGGCCGGCCCGGGGACGGCCTGCCCCGGCGCACGCCGGGCCACTGCGGCCGGCTGATGCGGCGCAACTTCGATAACCCG
This sequence comes from Smaragdicoccus niigatensis DSM 44881 = NBRC 103563, assembly GCF_000380645.1. Taxonomy (GTDB): domain Bacteria; phylum Actinomycetota; class Actinomycetes; order Mycobacteriales; family Mycobacteriaceae; genus Smaragdicoccus; species Smaragdicoccus niigatensis. Next base: position 59,458 of record NZ_AQXZ01000017.1, on the reverse strand, counting down.
GGTATCGCCTTCCATGCGGATCGTGGGCAGTGGTCGGACTCGACTGTGCGCAGCCCGGACATCGAGCAAGTAGCGGAGTTTGTGCAGGTCCTCGCGCCACCAGTGCCGCACCTCTGCGCGTGCGTCATCAAACCCCAGGTGGCCCGGGCCAGCGCAGACGGCCGTCGCCTCGAAGGCATCGAAGAGGTTCGAGTCAACGATCGTCTGGAGGCGTCCGAGATCGTCGATGACGACTGCGGGCAACTGCTCATCCGCAGTCAGGTAGCCGACAAAGGCATGACCTTCGCCGATGACGACAACGGGGTGAATCCCAGCCTGCTCCATCGCCGCGGCGAAGGTACACGCCAGATCGAGGCACGTCCCGGTTCGTTCCTCGAGAACGTCGCGGTGCCGACGCACGCGCTGACCGGTGCCTTCGAACGACGCCGGCGGCTCCACGTAGGTGATGTTCAGCGCCGACATTGCGTCGTAGATCGCTTCGACGATGCGATGCGCGCGATCGGGACCACGCTGGTAGCCATCCAGCGATGGGTTCCCCGTGCGGCGCCTCAGCAGGTCCGATGCGGTCTTGAGCAGGCCCGCGATCGAACTCGAGTTGGGCCGGACAAACGCGGCGAGCGATTCCGGGATGCCGCGGGCCCACCACTCGTCGGCGGTGAGAAGCCGAATGTCGTCCGACGCGGTGTACGCGCCAGATGCGGTCTTCACCGTCAGCGTCAGCTCGGTGGTGACGGCTTCGTCGAGCGCGGCGAACACATTCGGATCGATCCGCCAGCGCAGCTGCACGGACGGAACGTCGAGCGTGGCGCGCGGCTCGACCGCGCCGATCTCGATGGTGAGCGGTGCTGCCACCCGCTCGGCCGTGACCATCGCGGGTGTCTCGATGGACAGTTCGAGCGACTCGACCGTTACCCGTTGCGACCCTGGGTTCACGACCATCACCCCCGTCACCGGTGACACGGAGTTATGCGCAAGTGCGAGGTTGACCGCCTCGCGGTAGAGCACCGTCACCTCCACGCCGTCGACGCGAACAGCGAGAGCCCGAATCCCACGCGGCAGATCGACGTCGAGCCGAAGTGGGGTCGCGGCCTTGGCCGCGGATACCGTCGCGACCTCCGGCTCGCGCTCGATCAGCTCCCGCATGCGATTTGCCGCTTCATCCAGTTGAAGCGACTCCGCCAGCAGGATCATCGTGTCGATTGCGCGGTCGACTTCCCGCTTCCCGCGGCTCATCGTGTGTGCCGCGGTGTTCGCCGCGGTCAGGATTTCTTTGGTGTACGTCCGTTGCAGCGAGTTGAGGTCGGTAAAGACGCGGTTCTCGAAGAACAGGATCTGTAGCAACATGCGCGGATCCTCGAGATCCGCGGTGTAGCGGTGCCCACGCCGGGTCGCTTCCTTGGCCTCGTACAGCGGCAGCCACGGCTGCCCGGCCGGCGCGGCCGCAGCCATCCGCCCGTCGACGATCGGTTTCAGCGCAGCGCCGAGAAGATCGAGCGCCCGGACCTGGCGCTCCTTATCTGTCAGCACCACTGTGCTCCTTCCAACCCGCGACGCCCATTGTGGACCAGACCACCGACAAGTTCGGATCGTTCCATCTGCAGGCTGGATGCGCGACCACTTCCACCACGGCGTTGCCACTTCGCAGATGCATGAAGTTCTCGATGGTGACGAGGCAGCATGAAGGGCGTGATCCCCCGGTTGTTCGTCTACGGCACGCTCATGCCGGGCGCGATCAATTGGGAAGTGCTTGCTCGGTGGTCGACCGGCACCCCCGCACCGGACTCGATCGAAGGAAGGCTATTCGACACCCACCTCGGGTACCCGGCTGCGGTCGTCGGCGCAGCCGGGTCCATCCCGGGATTCGTTGTGCCACTTGATCCGGCACGGCTCGACCGGGCCCTCGGCGCACTCGACGACTTCGAAGATGTCAGTAGCGGGTTGTACAAACGAGTCGAAGTGGTCACCACGGGCCGGGTTGCGGCGTGGGCTTACCACTGGCTGGGCTCGGTCGACGGAATGAGGAGAATCCCTACCTGGCGCGCGTAGCTCTGGATAATTGCTTGCAGGACGGACATTTTCGTCGCCAATGAGAGGACAGCTCGATGAGCACTAACCCTGCCCCGACGAAGTTCCAGTTCATCTCCTATGCCGAGTTCGGCCAGAAGTTCTTCGAGCATGCGGTCAGCGCCGAACGCATCCAGGCGCAGTTCTCGGAGATGGCCGGCGAGGAATCCACCATCGGCCCGATGCCTGCCGACCCGATGGGAATGGTCAAAGTCACGGCCGCGACCCGCACCGGCGAACCGACGATTCGCCGAGCGCGCGGCGACAACATCACCTTCTCGATCGGCATCCCGATCGACCTCGACCTGACGATCGACGTCGCTCCGCAGCGGGTCAAGCTGACCCTCGGCGGCCTCCTGCCCGACCTCAACATTCTGGGCGGCAAGATCGACGCGAGCCAGAAGCTCAAGTACAAGGGCAAGGTCAGCGTCAATCTGACTCTCACCGCACGCGCTGCCAACCCCCTTCTCGTCGTCATCGAGATCGAGCGCCCTTCCGCAAAGTCGGTGAAAGTCAACCTCGAGGCCGACGGCATCCTGGCCACGCTGCTGCAAACCAGCGGAGTCCTCGAGGGCGAGATCAAGAAGGCCGTCGCCAAGGAAGTCCGGCGTGAGCTGGAGAACCCGAAGCTGCAGGCCGGACTGGTCATCGACGTCGGCGCGCAGATGGACGAGATGGCTTAGGCCGTCTCAACCCCATGCAGGCGCGAGTTCTGTGCGCGATTGCTGTGCTGATTGCCGCGCTTGCGAGCGGTTGCACTCAGCACAACGAACCTGCGCATCAAACACCCACGAAGACCACGGGTCTGACCTGGAACTTCGAGGATCTCGCGAAGCGTCCGGTGATCTCTTCCGAACCCGCCGCTCTCGCCGCCGCCGTCGACACGGCTGCGGTGTGGCAGCACCTGGAGCAGTTCCAGCGGATCGCCGACGTGAGCGACGGCAATCGTGCGGCCGGGACCGCCGGCTACGACCGCTCCGCCGATTACGTCCAGGGCATGCTCAAAGCTCGCGGCTTCGACGTGCAGGTTCAGGAATTCGAGTACGACTTCATCCGCGTCAAGTCCGCGACCATGACCGCAGGCGGGCGCACGATTTCGCCCCAAATCCTCCAAGGATCGATGGGCACGACAGCATCGGGCATCACCGCGCGGGTGCAACCTCTCGCCCCCGGTCTCAAGGGCTGCTCCGAGGACGACTACGCGGGCGTCGATGTTCGCGGCACCATCGTCCTCGTCGACCGGGGTGACTGTCCCTTTCGCCAGAAGGAAACGGTCGCCCACGACGTCGGCGCACTTGCCGTGCTCGTGGCGAACAGCAAGGACGTGAACGACGCCGCGAGAGGCCAGGCAGAGCCGCACCTTCTCCCCATCGTCATGCTCGCGAAGCGGGACGCGGAGACACTCCGCGCGACCTCCGGCGACGTGACACTCATCGTCGATGCGCCCCGGCAGGTCATCAAGACCCGCAACGTCTTCGCCCAAACGACGACCGGCGATCCGCACGAAGTCGTCGTGCTGGGGGGACACCTCGACAGCGTTCGCGCGGGCCCGGGAATCAACGACAACGGGTCCGGGTCGGCAACGGTTTTGGAGACGGCGCTGGCGCTCGGTCCGCACCCGAATCTCACGAATGCGGTGCGATTCATGTTCTTCAGCGCCGAGGAAGACGGGCTCATCGGTTCGGGGAAGTACGTCAAGTCGCTGAGTCACGACGAGCAGTTGGACATCGCGCTGATGCTGAACGCCGACATGATCGCCTCACCCAACCCCGGCTACTTCGTTTACAACGACGCCACGGACGGCAGTGACACTGCGCCGAGGGGTTCGGAGTCGATCCGAGCCGCCTTCACCGACCGCTTTCGGGCCGAAGGAATCACGGTCGATGGCTTCCCCTTCAACAGTCGCTCCGATTACGGGCCGTTCCTCAAAGCCGGAATTCCCGTCGGCGGGGTCGCGGCCGGCGACGATGGGTTGAAGACCGGTGAAGAAGCACAGGCCTGGGGCTGGGGCGGAAGGCCAGACGAGGAGTTTGATCCGAACTACCACCAGCCTGGCGACACGCTTAACAACATCGACAAGGACGCCCTCGGCCGCAACGCCAGCGCCTTCGCTTACCTCGTCGGGCTCTTTGGGCACACCCTCGACGGCGAGTACGCCGTTCCAAAGCGCATCGAGCGAGCACCGGCATAGGTTTGACTCATGACATCCGTGCTCATCACCGGTTGCTCAACCGGTATCGGTGCCGCGACCGCTGGTGAACTGGTCGCCCATGGTCACACCGTTTACGCGACCGCGCGTCGCCCGGAAACGCTGAAGGCACTCGCCGACCAAGGCTGCCGAACGCTCGCGCTCGACGTCAACAGCGAAGAGTCGATGGGAGCCGCCGTCGCAGCCGTCGAGAACGAGGAAGGGTCCGTCGGCGTCCTCGTCAACAACGCCGGTTACTCCCAATCGGGGGCCGTCGAGTCGATTCCGCTCGACAACATCCGGAAACAGTTCGAAACGAACGTTTTCGGTCTGATCCGCATGAGTCAGCTCGTGCTTCCCGGGATGCGCCGCGCCGGCAGTGGTCGGATCATCAACATCGGTTCGATGGGCGGAAAGCTCACATTCCCCGGTGGCGGCATCTACCACGCAACGAAGTACGCGGTCGAAGCCATCTCGGATGCTATGCGCTTCGAGGTGCAAGGCTTCGGCATTCAGATCGTGCTCATCGAGCCCGGCCTCATCACGACCGAATTCGCACACGCCGCGGTCGCGTCGACGGACAACCTGAACGACGGGCCGTATGCCGAGTTCAACGCAAAGGTCGGAGAGGTGACCGCCGGCATCTACAACAGCCCCATGGCCAAACTCGTTGGCGGCGGACCTGAATCGGTGGCGAAGGTCATCCGGAAGGCGATCGACGCCAAGCGACCGAAGGCGCGATACACGGTCACTCCGTCGGCATCGCTGTCGATCCTGCAACGCCAACTCACGCCGGACAAGGCGTGGGACTACATGATGCGCACTCAATTCCCGGTTCCCAAGAGCAACTAGCGGAGGTCAACGTGGCAGGTCAGTTCGAAGGTTCGGCATTCGTTTCGAAGCCCATCGAGGAGGTCTTCAACTACCTCGCGGCCGGAGTCAACGACCCCAAGTTCAGCCCACGCGTGCTGAAGATCGAGAAGGCGACCGCCGGTCCGGTCGGTGTTGGCACGGTGTTCGTCAGCACCGTGAAAGACGCCGGCATGACGACGAGTCGGGAGATCGAGATCACCGAGTTCGACCCGCCGCGGTCATTTCGATGGACGGAGATTTCGAAGAACATCGTGACGTCCAAGCGCGGCGGCTACGACCTCGAACCGGCGGCCGGCGGCACGAACGTGACGATCTTCAACGAGCTCGAAGGGCACGGCTTCGGCAAGCTCATCGCTCCCCTCGCCCTGAAGGCCGCCCGCAAGGAAGCACCGGCGCTGGCGCAGCGCATCAAGGATGCGATCGAGGCGAGTTAGCCAAGGGCCGACGCTGCGCTGCATGAGTTGCCGCGCAGTGCATCGGCTGGGTCTTGGGCTCCATGACTTTCCAGATCGAGCGCCTGATCAGGCGCATCGTGCGGCGATCCATGGACCCGCCGCGCCCCGCACGGCCGCTCTCCGGGTGCTTCGAACGACTCCGGGATCACCCTGATCTTTCCCTGAACTCACTTCCCAGCTAATGACTTTCGTGCCCACGACCCGGACTATGGAGTCACCGCACAATGCAAGGAGACACCGATGTTCTGGAAGGTCCTGGGCGCGATCGTCCTGGCGTGGTTGGCGATTGGCCTCATCAGCGCCATCGTGAAGTCCATCATCCCGTTGGTCATCCTCGGACTGGTCGTCGTCGGCGCACTCACCCTGTACCGCAAGGCCAACGCGAACACTCCGTCGCGCTTCTGACGCGTCTCACCAGTGGCGGATCAGCGGCAGAACCTTGGTCTGGATCTTCTCGTCCGTCCATCCACGTGACCGCAACTCGTGGAGAACCGACGGAACCTGAAACTGATTCATCTGCGGAACGTTGGCGGTCAGCCACTTCTGCGTGACTCGCGCCGGGAGCGTCTGACTAGGAGCCATCAGGGGGATGGAGGGTGGGACGGTCGGCGTCTCGAATTCCGACGCCGACGTCCCATCTGCGGGCGCAAGCGCAGCGTTTTCGGCCCGCCGAAGCAGCACAAAAGCGCACAGGCCCGCGAGCGACAGACACATCAGGATTCCGGAAACGTTGACGGACACCAGCGCGCCCAAAGCCGCTAGCCCGAAGACACCGATTCCCACCCAGCAAACGACGGTGATCACCCGATCGCTATTCACACGCCACCCCGTCTCCATCGCGGTCCAGCGCCGCTCGATATCCCGGGTCGCCCCGGTGCAACGGCGCCGCGCCAGCCGCCCTCGCTGCGGCACAGTTCTTGTAGAAAGCGAACGATGAGTTGCCGCCGCCCGAGTCGGGCAGCACGGGCGCATCGGTCGTCGTCGGCGGCGGCGGTGGGGCAACAACTGTGGTTGTGGTCGGAGCTGGCTCGCTCATCAATCCGGGAACCGGTCCGGGCATCTGAGTACCGTCGCAGTCGTCGAGAACGCGCTTCATGGCGTCGTGCTCGGCCTGCGTGACCGACAGTCCATAGTCGGATTTCACCAGGATCTGCATCGTGACCATCGTGCAGCGGAAGGACTTGTTCGGCGGAAGCCAGGTCGCCGCGTCGCCGTCGCCCTTCTGCTGATTCGTCGGTCCGTCGACGGCAAGCAGATTGCGCGGATCGTTGGCGAAATTCTGCCGCTTCGCCGAGTCCCACTGCTGAGCGCCCTTCTGCCAGGCGTCGGACAGCGAGACAACGTGATCGATCTGGACCGCCGACGACGTACTCGAACCACGCTCGAAATCGATCGTTCCGCCTGTGTAGGGGTCGTGCAGCGTTCCCGTCAGCACCGCGCAGCCGTTGCTTCCGCGCTTGATGACGACGTCGGAAAGGTCGCGTCGCAGGATGTCGTTACGGGTGTCGCACCCGTTGTGACCAGCCTCGACGGAGACGTCGTCCGACCATTCCTGACCGAACAGGTCGCGGTCGTAGCCGGATTTCGGTGCCCGCCCCTGGATAGTCAGACTCGCGAGCGCAACGTAGGTAGCCCGCTCACCAGCCGACGCGCCGGCCGGGATATCGGCGCTCGAACCTTGCGCTGCGGTCGACCGCGACCCCGAAGAATCCGCACCTGATGCCGATTGGTCGCCCGGTAGCTCCCACGTGATCGCCGGATAGTGCATCGGCGTCAATGTCGACGTTGGCTCCGTAGTCATCGGAGCATCGTGAGCTGCTACCGCCTGCGGTTCCTTGTCGGGCATTGCCAGAATCGATCCGCCGAACATGAGCGCGGACGCGACCCCGACAAGTGTTGATACCCGAACTGGTGGAGCCATGATCAACTTCTAACACCGGAACTGCACCGGAACCGAGCCGACCGACGGGCCGTCATCGGTTCGCAACAGGATCGCTAGCGCGCGAGGATCTCCGCGACGTCAGCGGGCGAGGGCATCGTCGCGATGTCCGTGCTGATCTGCCGGGCCGCCTGCCGGAACGCATCCTCCGTCAGCAACCGCTTGACTGCAGCTCGAATCGATTCGATGGTCGCTTCCCCCGGCTCGAGCGCGAGGCCGGTCCCCGACTTCGCACAGGCTTCGCCGTTGAGGAACTGGTCGGCGCCCTGCGGCAGACACAGCTGCGGCAGACCCGCGATGAGTGAGGCGAGAAAGGTTCCCGAACCGCCGTGCGACACCACGGCGGCGCAGTGCGGCAGGAGTTGGTCCTGAGGCACATAGCGCGCGACGTAGACGTTCTCGGGCTGCGGGCCGATCACGCTGGGATCGTTGTTCGGTCCGGTCGTGACGACCACTCGAACCGGCAGGTCACGCACCGCTTCGACGGCCTGGCCCACCGCCGCGACGTCATTGAAGACCGTTCCGAACGTGACGTAAACCAGCGGCACGTCCGATGACGTGTCGAGCCACGCGAGGTCCTCGTGCGGGGCGCCGGCAAAGACGTCGAGTCGCATGCGCTGTACTTCGCCGAAATGGCCCGTCGGCCCCTGCGGCAGAGACGGCGGGAAGACGTCGATGTACAGCTCATCGAATTTGCCACCGAGCGGTCGCGGCTCGAGTCCATGCTCCGACCACAGCGCGGCCACCAGATCACTGGCATCACTCACGCGTTGCTCCGGAAGCGCGATCCCCCAGCTGTGGGTGATCGAACGTGCGCCGACGAGGGCCGCAGCGATCGGCGCCGCCAGCTCAGCGGGCTCCGAGATCACCAGGTCGGGCTTCCAATCCTGCACAACCGGCAACAAGTCATTCAGCATTGGGCCCGGTAGAAGACCACCGAAGATCTTGCCGAATCCGACCTTCGGCCGCTCGGGCGGCGGCAGTTCCGCCAGACTCGCGAGAATCCGTCCGCGACCAACCGCGAACTCCTGCTCCGACAATCCGCATTGGGCAACCGCGAAGCCGTCGCGAGCGAGGCGCTCACACGACGCTGCACCGCTCCCCCACATCACCTCGTCGCCACGCGCAACGAACGCCCGGGCCAGCGGGACCATCGGGTTGACATGACCCCACGCATCAACAGCAGTGAAGAGAACTTTCACGGCGTCAGTCCACCACAACCGCGCGCAGCCCGCGCGGGCAGAAATCGACTACTTCTTCTTGCCCTTGTCGATGACCGCCTTGAACTGCACGGTGTTCGGACCGGTCGGGAAATCGACGTGCGAGAGCACGCTTCGCAGCGCCGTCTCGAACTGCTCGCGTCGTTCCGCGATGATCTTGTCGCCGGTCGTGATCCCGTCCATCCGCAGTAGATGGTCGATGTGCCGGATCAACGCAATTGTCACGACCGAGTCGGACGCCGCGTGATCTACCACCACACGTCGCACTGCATCGAGGAATGCTGCGTTGTCCAAACCATCGTCGTCAACCTGGAAAACCGTGGCGCTCGAACTCACTATTCCTCCGACTGGTCACCAGCAACGTCGACCTCCACGGTACGGACTCTCGCCGCCAAACGCAGGTCCCAATTGGCCGCGTCGATCCTGTGCACCGGCGTTTCTTCGGCCTACGATCGGCGGCATGCACGGGCCCGCGAAAGCCGGCGCGGCGTTCCTTGTAGCGTCTGCGCTCGCGAGTTGTGCGCACGTTTCACCAGGTCAACCCAATGCAGTCGCCCACGGAGACGGCACTGCGGTCGTCGTTCTTCGTCCGGTCGACAGCTCCGGCAAGCTCGCCCACGGATGGCAGGTACGACCAATCCGCGGAAATCTGGCGATGAGCTGCAGCACCGCCCAGCCCTCGCCCTACGCGGTCGACGCCGGCGTCGGAACGGGCTGCTCCCCCAATTCGGACCACACCCTCGCATGCTGGCTCGTGACACCGATGCCTGGGACCCTGTGCCTGACCGAACCGTTCGATCCGAAGAAGCGCTTCGTCGTCCAGTTTCCGAATGCTCTCCACGGCCCGGCTCTCATGGCGCCGTCGACACCGGTCCCGATCGCGCTCGAACTCGACAACGGAATCCGCTGCTCGCCGGTGACCCCTGACCGATACCGCTGCGCCAACGGGCTCGAAGCGACGCGCGACGACGGGCGGTGGGCGACGCTGCCGGGCAACCTTCACGTGGCGACCACCTACTACCTCGGCGTCGATGCTGGGTCGGATGCCCGAATCTGACTCAACGCGGCCATAATCGGATTTCGTGACCGAGACTGCCACTGAACCGAAGCCGCATTTCGCGACCGTTGGACGCAGCTTCTACCCGATCATCGTCGCGCTGTTCACCGCGACGCTGATCATCTCGAACGTCTGCGCTACCAAGGGCATCGAATTCTTTGGCGGACATCATTTCTCGCTAGGGCCCGTGCAGATCCTGCCGCTCAACCTCGATGCCGCGTTCTTTCTGTTCCCACTCGCCTACATACTGGGCGACGTCCTGACTGAGGTGTACGGCTTCGTCGCCGCACGCCGGGCGATCCTCACGGGGTTCGCGATCATGCTGCTGACGACCGCCTGCTTCGCGATCGCAGTGAAGCTGCCCGCCGCGTCGTGGTACGAGAATCAGCACGCTTTCTCGACGGTCGTCGGCACCGTGCCGTGGATCGTCGGCGCCAGCGTCGCCGGGTACCTCGTCGGCCAGCTATTGAACTCGTATGTCCTGGTGTGGATCAAGGCACGCACGAACGAACGCTTCCTCTGGGTGCGTCTCATCGGCTCGACCGTCGTCGGTGAATTGGCCGATACCGTCACCTTTTGCGCCATCGCGGCGCCCGCCATCGGAATTTCCACGTTCAGCGGGTTCGTGAACTACGTCGTCGTGGGATACGTATGGAAGACGCTCGCTGAGGTCATCGTCCTGCCCATCACGTACCGCGTGATCGCCCTTATCAAGGCCAACGAGCCGACCTACACGTACTGACCCAGGAATTCCGCGCGGAACGCATCGAACCGACCGTGCAGGATCGACTCCCGGATATCGGCGAAAAGCCGCAGAGTGAAGCGTTCGTTGTGGATCGTGCACAACGTTCCGGCGACCGTCTCCTTCGCCTTGAACAGGTGGTGCAGGTAGGCGCGGGTGTAATGGGCGCACGTGTAGCAGTCGCAATCCGATTCGATCGGCGAAAAGTCCCGTCGCATTGGCGACCGCACGACGCTGAATCGACCATTTCGCGTGTACACGCGCCCGTTCCGGGCGACGCGTGATGGCATCACGCAGTCGAACGTGTCGGCGCCGTTCTCGATGGCGGTGAAGACGTCCTCCGGCTCACTGATTCCGAGCATGTGACGCGGTTTGTCGGCGGGAAGCTCGTCACAGCACCAGCCGACGATTTCACCCATGTTGTGCTTCTCGAGGGCCCCACCGATACCGAAACCATCGAACTCGAGCTCAGCCAGTCCGCGGCTGGCCTGACGCCGCAGATCCTCGTAGTGAGCGCCTTGCACCACGCCGAACAACGCCTGGTACGGCCGGCCCGCTCGCTCGGCGGTCAGCCGCTGGTGTTCGACCACGCAGCGTCGCGCCCATTCGTGGGTGCGGACGACCGAGCTCTCCTGATATGCGCGACCGTCGGCCAAGGTGGTGAGTTCGTCGAACGCGAAGATGATGTCGGCACCGATCTGGTGCTGCACCCGCATCGAAACCTCAGGCGTGAACCGATGCATCGAGCCATCGCGGTGCGACCGAAAGGTGACGCCATCGTCGTCGACGCGGGCCAAGCCCGGCGACCGAGGACCGGCGACCACCGCCTCGGACTCCATCGCGATCTTCTTGCCGAACCCCGCAGCCAGCGACATGACCTGAAAGCCGCCGCTGTCCGTGAAGGTCGGTCCCGGCCAGTTCATGAACGCGCCAAGCCCGCCGGCGGCCTCGACGATGTCCGGTCCAGGCTGCAGGTACAGGTGATACGCGTTGGCCAGAACAGCTTGCGCACCAGCGGCTTTCACGGCCTCTGGAAGGACCGCCTTCACGGTCGCCGACGTGGCGACCGGAATGAAAGCAGGTGTGGAGATGATTCCGTGCGGAGTCCGGATCCGGCCGGCTCGACCGTGTCGACCCGGAATCCGCGCGTCGACCTCAAACAACGATCAGTGGACCCCGTTGGCCTTCTTGGGTCCGCGGGGCGCGGTGTACCCGGCCGCTTCGGCGTCCTCGGCGGTCGCAAACCAGACCTCAGCCTTGGTCCGCTCGTAGTGGGTGGACCCCGGAACGTGGTACTTCATCGAGTCCGCGTTGCCCTTGATCGGGAAGCCTTCCGGCGCGCTGCCGTCCTCGAGGGGCGGATGCGATCCCGTCACGAGAGCAACCGGCTCGTCGGCTTCCGACTCATCGACGAGCAGCGGGCCTTCTTCCGGCTCGTCCTCTTCGACACCGTCGTCGACGCCGACCAACGTATCGAACTCGAGGTCTTCCTCGTCCTCGTCAACGCCGACCATCGCGGAGTACGTCGCCGGGTTGTCGTCGTATTCGGAATAGTCGTCGATGATCAGGCCGCCCTCGAGGTCGGCATCGAACCCGTCAGCCGGCTCCTTGGCGCCGATCAAGCCGAGCTTCCACGCCACGGCGCCGCCAACGGCTGCCGCGACTCCAACGACTGCCACAACCTTTACTGCGCGATTCATCGAAACTCCCGAGTCTGATTACTGGTCTGCGGCCTGGAGTTCGCGCACCTTGCCGATATAGGCAGTCATCGCGTCCTCGCTCGACGTGCCGGACAGTTTCGCCCACGCGTCGTACTTCGCGCGGCCGACGACGTCGAACATGCCGGGGCGCTTACCACTGGCGTTGCCCGCCGAGGCTTGCTTGAAGTGTGCGTACAAGAACAGCAGGCTGTCGTTGTCCGGCCGCTTCGACAGCTGCTTGACGTCTTCCTGGGCCTGGGTGAATTCATCTGCGAGTTCGCTCACAGGGCGAACTATAGCCGGGGCGCGAGAAATCCGGACAGAGCTCGACAGACTGCTTCCGGAGCCTCGATCTGTGGGTAATGCCCTGTCCCGTCAAGAACTTCGAACGTAGCACCAGGCAAGCGGTCCCGCAGTCGCTCGAGGACGTGCCCGCCGCTGATCGGATCGACCGGTCCCCACACGAACAGGGCCGGACCCGGATATTCCTCCAGCGCCCGCCGCCAGCGCTCCGCATGCTCGCGACGTTCATCGATGTACCGCAGCAGCTGCCACTGCACGAAACGTCCACCGCCCAGGCTCACCGCCGACCACATTTCGTGCAGAACCTCGTCGCTCACCGGCTTTCCGAGAATCGAACGCAGCGAGATCTTGAACATCCGCTCCGACGACAGCAGGGAGATCACCCGGCCGACCGGACTATGCAGCAACTTCTGGATCGGGATCGGGCGGTGCAGGTCCGGGTACAGACCTCCGTTGAGCCAGGCCATTCGCGTTATGCGCCCGGGCTGACGAGCGAGCAGTTCCTGCCCGACGCTGACGCCATAGTCGTGGCAGACCAGCGCGGTGTCGTCGATGCCGAACTCTTTCCACACCCGTTCGACGAGGTCGGCCTGTTCGACGAGCTTGTAGCTGTGCGAGATTGGCTTGTCGCTCGCGCCGAAACCCAGCAGGTCGAGCATCGTCACGCGCATCCCGGCTGCGGCGAGTGCGGGGACGACGGCGAACCAGTCATGCGAACTCGTCGGGAATCCGTGCACGAGGGTGACGGGCGCGCCGTCCGCCGGCCCGTCCTGGCGCACGAAGATCTCGTGGCCCGAGCCGTCCGTCAGATAGGTGCCGCCAGCAATCCACTGGGTCAAGGTCTGCATGTTTCCCTCACACTGGACATATGCGGTTACGGCTCATCGGTGTCGGAGTTCTCGTCGCGGGGATCGCGCTCGTCACCTTCCTGATCTTCAAGGTCATCGATGCGTTCCCGGCGCCCGCCGCCAGCGGTCTGGTCGGTTCACCCATCACGGCGACCCTCGATTCCGACGGTGTCACGATCCTCGTTGACGACCCTAGCTACCAGATCGACTGCGGGCTCACCGATTCGAGCGGCCGAACGCTCCCCCTCCACCAACCGGGCGGCAACACCACGATCACTATCAATGGGCACTCGTGGTGGGTCGCGCTCGAGTCGACCGATCCGACACCGCCGGGAACGTACACGGCGACCTGTACCTCCGCGGACGCCGGCCTGGGATACGCCATCGGCGAGCGCGGAAACGTCCTGTCGATGGTCGGCATGATCTTCGGAATCATTGGGACCGTCATCGCGACGATCGTCATCGCGATCGCCTTGTTCGTCTTTGCAGCAGTACGGAAGCGAAAGGCCCAACAAACCTTCGGGCAGTACTCGTACCCCCAGCCGCCGATGGGCCCGAATCCCTACCAAGGCGGACCGCCGCCTTCGGCACCAGGGCAGACGTACACCGAGTACTAAGTGGTGGGACCACAAATATGTTCGTGAATCCGCCGCGATAACTGCTCGACCGTCGCCGTGAGCGCCGTGTTGGCTTCGATGAGTTCGCGCAGCTGGTTTGTGTTCTCCAGCGTGTGCATCGCGACTTCGCTGCTGATGGCGTCCGCGCGCTTGGCGGCGATCAGCAGGATCGCGCCCTGCAGACCGGCGAGCATCGACAGAAACAGGTTAAGCAGGATGAACGGATAGGGATCGAATCCGTGGTTGCCGTTCAAAGCCGCCCACAGACCCATGAGCGAAATGAAGACGAGCACGAACGGCCACGAGCCCATGACGTTGCGAACGAGATCAGCCGTGCGCTCGCCCACCGTGAGATCGTCGCCGGTGCGGACGCCGGGATGGAGATGCCAGCGGGTCTTCTTCATGCCCTCGATTGTCGGACAAGGACTCGAGAAAAATCTTGACGGCGGCTGTCGAAATCCACGTTCTTCGCTCGACGTGTAGTCGAACGTGCCTGACAACCAGGCCGACACACGAAAGGATCGACCAATGGCGCGCTACATGCTCTGGCACAAGACGGATACCTACTACGACCGCACCAACCCGCCGCCGGCAGAATTCATGGCCAAGATGGGCGGTCTGATGGCAGATATGACGGCCGCCGGAGTCATGCTCGCCGGCGAAGGCCTCAAGCACCCGGAACACCGCACGAAGCTCGAATACAAGAACGGCCAGCGCACCGTGACCGACGGTCCGTACGCCGAGGCGAAAGAGGTTATCGGCGGCTTTGTCATCGTCGATGTGAAGTCCAAGGACGAAGCGATCGAATGGGCGGATCGATTCGCCGCGTGCTTCGACGAGATCGAGGTCGAGGTCTCTCCGATCACCGAGGCATCTGACTTCCAGTAGCCTCGGCAGATGTGAGTGCCGACGTTCGAGCCCGGATCGAAGCGGTGTGGCGGATCGAGTCCGCCAAGTTGATCGCCGCCCTCACCCGCGTCACGCACGACGTCGGCCTCGCCGAAGAACTTGCCCAGGACGCCCTCGTCGCAGCCCTCGAACAGTGGCCCGGCGAGGGCGTTCCGCGTAATCCGGCAGCGTGGCTCATGACGACTGCCAAGCGGCGCGCGATCGACCGGTTCCGCCGCCAGGACATGCTCGACAAGAAGCATGCCGAGATCGCCCGCACCTTGGAAACCGAACACGAAGCCGAGATCCCGCCACCGATCGAGGACGACCTGCTTCGACTGATTTTCATTGCGTGCCATCCAGTCCTGAACCCGGAAGCCCGCACGGCCCTCACCCTTAAGCTGCTCGGCGGACTCACGACCGCGGAAATCGCACGCGCGTTCCTCGTGTCGGAGGCGACGGTGGCACAGCGGATCGTGCGCGCGAAACGAACGCTGCAAACGGCCGACGCCGAATTCGAAATTCCGGAGGCGGCCGAACTTCCCCAGCGACTTGATTCCGTTCTCGAAGTCATCTACCTCATCTACAACGAGGGCTACGCCGCCACCGCGGGCGAAGACTGGATGCGCCCCGAACTCTGTTCGGAGGCGATGCGTCTGGGCCGCATTCTGGCGGGACTCATGCCGCGAGAGCCCGAGGTGCACGGTCTCGTGGCATTGATGGAGCTGCAGGCATCACGCATCAACGCCCGCACCAGCTCCGACGGTGAGCCGATCACTTTGCTCGAGCAGAACCGCGGTCGTTGGGACCACCTGCTGATCCGGCGCGGCCTGGACGCGTTGGCCAAGACCGATGGCCGGCAAGGCAAGTACGCCCTACAGGCAGCGCTGGCGGCGTGCCATGCCCGGGCTCGCACCGCAGCCGAGACAGACTGGCGAGAAATCGCACGAATCTATGGCCAGCTCAACGACCTCGAGCCGTCACCGATCATCGACCTCAATCGCGCGGTCGCGGTGTCGATGGCGGACGGACCCGAAGCCGGGCTCGCGATCCTCGACCAGGTCGACCTACCCGACTACCACCTGCTGCCCGCGGTGCGCGCGGACCTGTTCGCCAAGCTCGGACGCCTCGACGACGCGAGAATCGAGTTCGAACGCGCGGCAGGTCTCACCCGCAATGAACGCGAGCGGGCCTTCCTCCGGAATCGAGCGCGCGACCTGCGGTGACCGGTGCATCCCGTCGGCGACAGCATCGCCTGGATGACCATGAACTGCCAGAGCATGAAGGTGGAAAGACGGACCCAGAAACCGGCGAGAGCGTTCATCGTCTGGCGTGACAGCGGCCGGATTCCAAGCGCCGACCGCACGCGGCAACGCCAGCAGTTCCCGCAGGTTCCCACGGTGATCCCCAGGTACGACATGGCGAAGAGCACCGCCGTCCGGAACCGCCCCCGCTTCTGCACGAGAGGTATGCGATCACGCGAGTCGCATTGCGTACAAGACAGATTGCCGGATCGGCACGGAATCTTTACAGCGCCGTGCGGTAACGGAGTTCCTCAACCCGCACACCCCACACGACGTCGCTCCTGGTCACTTCGTCCGACACCCAGCCGTCCTGCCGATAGAAGCGTTCCGCACGTTCGTTGCCGACCAAAACCCACAGCACGGCCTCAACGAAACCCTGGTCAACGAGCCGGCTCCGCGCCAACGTGAGAAGAGCCTTCCCCACGCCGCGGCCCCAGGAGTCAGGGTCGACATAGAGCGCCCAAAGCTGTCCGACGGTCGCGGGCTCGTCATCCGGGCACGGCCCGGTCGTCACGAATCCGCAGATGTTCTGCCCGGAATCGACGGCCACGAATGTCGCCGGGTGAAGTGAATAGCACCCGGACATGACGAAACCCCGCACGTCCGGTGGGGCGTGCAGGGTTTCGTGTTACTGAGGGCTGAAACTCAGCGTCTCTGGATCAGAGGTTCGAGCCACAGGTCGGCCAGGCGCCGGCACCCTGAGCAGCGAGAACCTTCTCGGCGATCGCAATCTGGGCGTCACGCGAAGCAAGGTCGGGGCGCGCGGCGTACTCGCCACCGCCGTAGGCGTTCCAGGTGTCGATCGAGAACTGGAGGCCACCGTAGTAACCGTTTCCGGTGTTGATGGACCAGTTGCCGCCCGCCTCACACTGGGCGACAGCGTCCCAGTTGTGACCACCGGCGTAAGCCGGCGCGTCGATGACGGCAACCTGCTCGATAACCGGAGCGGGAGCCGGGAGCGGCGCGGGGGCCGGAGCCGGAGCAGCCTGGGCAACAACATCAGTGGTGACGGTCGCGTTCGGCTCCGAAGCCATGGCCACGCCGATCGGGGCGGCAGCGAGTGCGGACATCGCGCCAACGAGGACGAACATGCGGGTGGTCGAAATCTGGAGGTCGGCCATTTGGAAAAAAATTTCCTCTCGCCGCTCGACGGATTCAGTCGGCCTGCCCCTTCAAGGGTTTGGGTTCCGGTCGGGGGGCAGGTCGCTCAGCGCCGAGCCGGTGGATTGAAACCATTCTTTGTAACTCTGAATTTCAATCCGTATTTCGTTCGTGAATAACTTTGCCATAAGTGGGTATTAATTGGAATGACCCGCGTGTCGCGTGGCGAATATTGGCAAACAAAGGTTTGCCCAGCTCAGCATGCATATTTCATTTATCGGCAACCAAAATCGGGGCCCGTTTTGTGGCGGGGCTCACGCACTTGAAGTGGCGCGGACCACCTAGGTAACGTGACGCGGACCACACATTTCTCAAAAATCGCACACAGACGGGCCCATTTGAGCTAGCTCGAGACGACAAAAGGAGCGCACGGCGCGTAGCACGTGCGCTCCCCTGCGTGTCGGGCAACACTTAACGACGTTCTGTCGTCGAAATGGAAATCGCCAACGATCTTGAAAATGTTCCACCGCCATTTTCGGAGGAAATTCATGAATGGCTTGAAGATATCTACTTTTCCGCAGGTCAGCACCTGTTTTAGAAAGTCACTCAAGTAGCCGATCTGTGCGAGCGGTCACTAGAATTCAGTGGCACGCACCACTCGTACATTGCGTCGGAGAGGGCCACATGAGCGCACCGCAGGGACCCGGATGGCAGCAAGGTCCAGATGGGCGTTGGTATCCGGCACAGCCCCAATATCCGGCACAGCAATATCCGCCTGGACCGGGATATCCGCCTGGCCAGCAATATCCCGGGCAGCAGCCCTACCTCCCACCGCCCAAATCGAGCCGCAGCTGGCTCATTCCGGTCTTGGTCATCGTCGGTGTGATCGTCCTGAGCGGCATCGCCTTCACGTGGTGGGTCGCAACGAAGGTGGGCGACGCCGTCTCGAACGTCACCGGCGGCACGGACATGACCTGCCCAACCGGCGCGGAGATCTCGCGATTGCTCGGCGCGAACGTCAAAGGCCCAACCGCCGCACCGGAGTTCTTCGTGGCCGCCGCCTGCTACTACCAGCCGGCCACCTCCTCCGACCTATACGAGGTGATCATCGTGTCGGGATCGAAGCTCATCGCCGACGACGAGATCGCTTCGATGAAGTCCGAGGGCCTGTCGGCCGGCGCGTCGCCGCACTCGATCAACGTCGGCGACAAGGGCGTGGCCTGGGCATCGACGACGAAGAGTTCCGCGATGGCGGTCGGCGAGAAGGCGCTCGTCGGCGTTGAGGTGCAGGGAAAGAACTCGACCGAGATTCCCAACCAGGAAGCGGCAGCCGTCGCAATCCTCGAAAAGGTTATCCACTAGCCAGACACAAAGAAGCGCGCATCCATTGGATGCGCGCTTCTTTGTCGTTCAGGCTATTAGAAGTTCTTGCCACAGACCGGCCATGCGCCGATGCCCTGTGCCGCGAGAACCTTCTCCGCGATCTCGATCTGCTGTTCGCGGGTCGCACCGTCGGCGGTCGCAGCGTAGGCGGTTCCGCCGTAGGCACTCCACGTGTTCACGTCGAACTGAAGGCCACCGTAGTAACCGTTGCCGTTGTTGATGTGCCAGTCTCCACCCGACTCGCACGCCGCGACGGCGTCCCAGTTACCCGAGTAGTGGGGAACAACAGGGGCGGGAGCAGAAGCCACAGCAACAGAGGTCGCTTCAACCTTGATCGGGGCTTCGGTCTGGTCTGCTGCGTAAGCGACACCAACCGATCCACCAAGGATTCCGACGACACCAGCACCAGCAATCAGCATTCGGGTGTTGAACATCCGGAGGCTCGACATTGCTTTGATTCCTTCTCACCGCTCAGCGTCTTTGCCGGCCTGCCCCTGTTTGGGTTGAGTCATCCGGTCGGGGGGCAGGTCGCTCAGCGCCGATCCGGGGCGTTCGATGTCTTGAATTTCAATTTCGAACTGCAACTATTAAAGCAGATATCCATTTGGATTTGTGGCTGCAACATTTTCGGAAGACAATTCGGACACATGATCAAACAATGGTGTATGCACAGGTCAACGGCACATTATGAATAATTCAGACCATAATCGACCACGGTTTTAGTGGCCCAGTTCACCAGGTCAAAGTGACGGCCGCCACCACGCCAGAGTTGCCCGGACCACGTATTGCGCACGCTGAGTGAAACCGTTGGCCGCCTGCGCGATCGACGACAGAGTGGCGCCATGACATCAACGATCTCCCTCAACCAGGTCAATCTGCCCGCCGTCGCCGGCCTCGTGGCCGCGATCCAGGCGGCACCGGCAAAGGCCCACACGAAGTGGTCCAGCGACGTTCGATGGACCGGAGCGTTCCAGACCGAGGCCAGCGTCCGGAACTTCGACGCGATCCGATCGGACGAGCCGGCGACCCTCGGTGGCTCGGACACGGCTCCGAACCCGGTCGAGCAACTGCTCTCCGCCCTCGGAAACTGCCTGGCCGTGGGATACGCGGCAAACGCGACGATCGCCGGGATCGCGATCGACGAGCTGTCGATCTCCCTCGAAGGTGACCTCGACCTGCACGTATTCCTCGGACTTGCGGAAGGTCACGCGGGATTCTCCGCGATCCGCGCGGTCGTGGACCTGCAGGCCGGTGCCAGCGACGAAGCGATCGCCGATCTGCATGCGAAGGTCGCGGCAACCTCGCCGGTAGGCCACACCCTGAACGCGGCAGTCCCCCTGACGATCAGCCCCCGCTGACCATCAGCCGGCAAAAAGACGTCCACCCCGGCGAGAGCAAGTCACCGGGGTGGGATTCTTCAGTTGGTTCAGGAGCCGTGTTCACGACAATCCGGGGTCACACGTAGCGGTAGGCACCGTAGATCGGCCACGAGTTCACGTCTGCCAACAGAATCGGCACACCTTCCATCGAGGCATGGATGATCTGTCCGTTGCCGATGTACAGGCCGACGTGGTGCGCATCGGAGTAGTACACGATGACGTCGCCGGGCTGCAGTGCGTCGAGCGGAACCGGCACGCCACCGGTCGCCTGCGCCTCACTGGTCCGCGGAATCGCGACCCCGATCTGGGCGAACGACCATTGGACCAACCCCGAGCAGTCGAACGCGTCCGGTCCGGTCGCGCCCCAGACATAGGGCAAACCGAGTCGGGTCAGCGCGATCGAGGCGACCTGCTGTCCCCGCGACACGGGAGCCGGCTTCGGAATGCGCGGCACCGAGGGCGGTGCAGGCACGACCTGGACGAGGGCTTGGGGAGCTCGTTCGGTGGCCGCCTGCACACCCGAGGGCACGAAAACCGCCGACGAAACGAGACCCGCGATCAACGCCGTTCGCGCCACTCGCGTTGTCGTTTTGCGCATTGGTCTGGTGGCCCTTCGTCGGAATTGAACATCGGAAGATTACTTAATTCCTTGATCGAATTCCCAATGCAAACCTGCAGGTCAAGGGCTGCGATCTCAGCCACCAAGGTCAAATTCCACGACAATTCCGCACGAATTCAGGGCAAGAATTCCTATTTGACCTGCGCGTTTCGCGCCGCCTGGAAAGTTGCTGCTTCGTCAAATCCACCATTCGGGACGACAGCGCGCGACCGAAGCGCGTAGCAAACCATATCTGCGCAGGAAGAGGGCTTGTCAGCCCGCTCAGCTAATCGCCGGGTTCGAAACCAATCGTGAGCTATCTCTCAATACGACCGAGCCGCGTTTATACGACGCATTCGAACGAATTGATCTTCCATGAACCGTCAGTCCTGACGAGTCCCAGGTCGATCTCGACGGACATGTAGTCGTAGTTTCCGCGCACCCACATCGTGCCGGTGTCGCCGCCGATCTTCGGCGTCGAGAACGTGTATTCGGAGTACTTGAGCGGATTCTGGCTGCACGTCACCAGGTCCGCGCCGGGACGCTGGCGAAGCGCATCCGCGGCGGCCGGCGTGATGTACCCCGACTGCACCCAGTACTCGCGCGGACGCGTGTGGTCGTCGAGGTACGTCCGGTAGAACTCCTGGATCCTCCGGCCGACTGCTTGCGGATCGGACGCCTCGGCAGACGTCGTCACCGTGCTCGATGTACTCGACGTCGCGGGGGCGTCTGCATTGCTACACGCACTCAGCACACAGCCCACGATCGCCACCGCCACCGCGAGACTCCGCCTCACGCGAAATCCTTCGGATTGAGGACCTTCGCGTAGGTCTGCTCGACACGCGACAGCCAGACCTTCGCACTGAACTCCTCTTCGAACCGGGCACGCGCGCTGTCTCGCGAGACCGCACCCTCGTCGAGTTGCTCGAGGGCGGCCCGCAGGCTCGCGGCCCCGGCTTCGATGTTGAACTGAACGCCCGCACCGTTCTTGGTGAGTTCGTTGGCTTGCGCGATCGAGTCTGAGACCGCTAGTGGGGTGCCGGATTGCAGCGCCTCGATGGCGGTCAGCGGACCGGTCTCGGGCCAGCGACTCGACACGACGACGCCCTTCGAGCCGGCGATGAGCGCACGTGCCTCGGCATACGGAAGCTGACCGACGTAATCGAAGGTGTTCGGCTCCTTCGCTGCCGCCTCCCGGACAGTCGGTTCGAGTCCGCCCGACCCGATGATGGTCAGTCGCTGTTCCCGCGGCCAGTTCTCGATGAGCCAGTCGATCCCCTTTTCGGTCCCGAGACGACCGATGAACACCCACGAGCCTGTCGTCCGATCGGATCGGGTGACGGGGGTGTCGCTCACGAAGTACGGGACCTTGTCGACCTTCGGCCCGACCAGGCTCTCGAACAGTGCGACCGACGGGTCGGTGTGCGCGATGAGCCGCGTTGGATACTGCAGAGTCGCCGCGTACTTTCCACTGTCCCGAGTCGCGATCGCCAAGGGCAGACTCGCGATCGGGCTGTCTTTGTAGCACTTGTGCCGGATCGCGGCGAGCGAACTCGTCTCGAGACATTCATGGCACACATGCCCGTCGCGGTAGAGCCATCCGGCGGCACACAGGGTCCGGAAGTTGTGCAGCGTCGCGACCGAGTTGTGCGTCCACTTCTTCAACCAACCGGTCCCCCAGTTCGGGAACAGATTGTGCACATGAACGATGTCGGGGCGGAACTTCTCGAGCTCCGGGCTCGGGTCCGGTCCGCCGATATTGGCCGCGCGGAACGCCGACCGGACCTTGTACAGCGGCTGCTGGCTGTCTTCGTCGGTCTTCCGGTTGATGAGAACGACGTCGTGACCTGCGGCTTCGAGCACCGCGAACTGGTCGAGGACCGCCTGGTTCTCGCCGCTGGGGTTCTCGCTCGTGTAGAAGCTATGCACCATGGCGATTCGCACGGACAGATGCTACGCACGCACCACACGGTCATACAGGCCAACGGCGATAACGGAAAGGTTGTATTCGGACATCTGTCCCGCACGCGGGTAATCGGCGTGGCTGGCCGCGCCTTTTCGCATCACTCCGTCGGGACTCAACCCCGCCATGACGGACAGCTTCTCGAAATGCGCGTCCCCCGGCGAGGGCCCAAACCGATGCGTACGGCCGAGGTGCGCGATCCAGTCCTCGGGCGCCTGCATGACCCACCCGTGCCCAGGCGGCAGCCCCAGATTCGACTCATCGGCCGCGTTGACACCCGGCGATCCGTAGAACACCGCATCCCGAACCGGCTGGCCCGGGTGCGGATCCTGCAAGGACAAGCCGACCGTCAGAGAACCGTACGAATGCCCGAGCAAGGACAAGTGCGGAAGCTGGTGTGTGCTCGCGACTCGAAGGCCGTCACAGAACCGAGCGAGCTTGTTCGCGCCGCGCAGCGCACTCTGCTTCTGCGCGGCCTTCACCCACACGAGGTACTTGGCGCCGGGCTCCGGGCCCTCATGTTGCGGCGGCTCGTAGTCGAGCCACGCGATGCAGGCGAACGTCTCCCCACCGCGCCCGGCCAGACTCAACTGCTTGAGTCCTTCGGTCTGGAGCGACTGTGCCTGGTTGACCATCACCTCCATCGAGGCGTCGACGTTGGTGTCGACGCCCGGAACGGTGGTCGAGATGTGGTCGGCAGTGTCGGGGTCGCCGATCGCGAACGCGGCCATCGCCCACTGCCCGGACACCAGATCGACCGCCATCAGCTTCGCCTCGGGAATTCGGATCAGAATCCCCGTGATCCGTGCCATCGCCTTGAGCTTGCGTTCGGTGTACCAAAGCTCGACCGACTCCGGAGAAGGTGCGAACCGAAAGCGAGTCGGGACCGGCATTCGACCGCGGAGTTCTTGCGCACGAGCCTCGAGCCGCTTCTGCTCACCCGGCAACTGACTGACATTCGCGCGGTGCCGGATCTCGCACGGCAAACCATCGGCATGTCCGACCCACACAGCGTTGCTCGCCAGCAGCTCGTCGCGGCCGGAATCGGACAGATCGTCCCAAAAGCGACGATTGTCTATCGGCAGCGCGAGACGGTCCGGCGTAGTCAGCACACGTCAACAAATACCCAATGTCTGGTACGCATCCAAGGTTTGCCGAATCAAGAAAACGCCACAGGTGCCCGGCGTACGGTCAGCACTACCTAAAGCAGCAAATGGGGAGGTTGCAATGGGCCTGGTGCAGAAAGCCGGGATCGACGAAATCATTCGGAAAGCGACACGGCAAGGGCTGACTGCGGCCGTCCTACCCGACCATGTGGCGGCTGCGGTGGACCGGAGTCTGGCGGCCGCGGCGTCGGGCGATGTCAGCGGAGTCATCTCCGGATCGAGCGAGGTGCTCGGACATGGAATCACCGCTGCCACCGATCTCGGCAGCGCACTGACCGGCAGGGTGCTCGGTGCCCTCAAGACCAAGCCGGAGGCGGCTCCCGCTCCCTCGGTCGTGGTGACCGCACAGCAAGCCGTGACACCACCGACTGCGCCTCCCCCGGCAGGGCCGTCGTCGGCCAAGCCGATCCCGGAGCAGGAGCCGGTCGACTACATGCGTGCGCCGCAGTACTTCCTGCATTCGCAGGGCTGTGGCTACGAGAACGCCTACGAGATGATCTCGAGCGAACTCCTCCTCGATGGTTCCGCCCGGCTCAACCTGGCGACGTTCTGCACCACGCAGATGCCGGCACTCGCCGACCGTCTGATGGCCGAAACCGCAGACAAGAACATGATCGACAAGGACGAGTACCCGCAGACCGCGGAGATGGAGTCCCGCTGCGTCAACATCATCAGCAATCTATGGAACTCCCCCGCTGGGGAGAACGCCATGGGCTGTTCGACCACCGGTTCATCCGAGGCGGTCATGCTCGCCGGCCTGGCGATGAAGTGGCGGTGGCGCCAGAAGATGAAGGCCTTGGGCAAGGACACATCGCGACCGAACCTCGTCACCGGCGCGAACGTCCAGGTCTGCTGGGACAAATTTATGCGCTACTTCGACGTCGAGGAGCGGCTCGTCCCCCTCGACGGCGACAAACTGTGCCTCACCGCCGACAAACTGCGTGAGTACGTCGACGAGAACACGATCGGCGTCGCGACCGTTCTCGGATCGACGTTCGACGGTCGGTACGAGCCGTTCGCGGAGATCGCCGCCGAACTCGACCGCATCCAGGAAGACACCGGCCTCGACATCCCGCTCCACATCGATGCCGCGTCGGGTGGTTTCGTCGCGCCGTTCATCCAGCCCGAACTGATCTGGGACTTCCGGATCCCGAGAGTGGTCTCGATCAACGCGTCGGGCCACAAGTACGGGCTTGTCTATCCGGGCGTCGGCTGGGTTGTCTGGCGCACCCCGGAATACCTGCCCGAAGAGCTCATCTTCAACGTGAACTACCTCGGCGGTGACATGCCGACGTTCTCGCTCAACTTCTCCCGCCCGGGCAGCGAGGTCGTCGCGCAGTACTTCATGTTCACGGCGCTGGGCTTCGAGGGCTACCGGAAGGTCCAGCAGCAGAGTGCGGACGTCGCGCAGTATCTGGCGATCGAGGTCGAGAAGATCGGTCCGTACGAGCTCGTCACGCGCGGAACCGATCTCCCGGTTTTCGCCTTCAAGCTCAAGGACAGCGTCAAGAACTACACGGTCTTCGATGTGTCCGATCGTCTGCGGGAACGTGGCTGGCAGGTTCCGGCGTACACGTTCCCGGCAAACCGTGAGGATCTGGCCGTGCTGCGCGTCGTGGTCCGCGCCGGAATGTCGCACGATATGGCTGATTTGCTGCTCGCCGACCTGAAGAAGTACACGGCGAAGCTCGAAGCGATGCACGCGCCGATGCCGTCGATCCTCAGCAGCGTCGACAAGCTGTTCGCGCACTGAGACAAACAGGCCACTGGTCGGCGATGGTGCCGGCCAGTGGCCTTTTTCGCATCCCTAGGGCGTTGTAAGAAAGTTGTGCACGTCGTAAAAGGTCAGCCGTGGTTCGTCCGTGAACCCCGCTTGTGCCGCGAACGGGCCGATCTGTTCGGCCGCGAAAGTCTCGAACGCGTCTTGGTCCTCCCACACATCGGTGACCCGAATCCCGTTGTCGGTCTTCGTCACCCAATGGAACAGTGAGCCGGGTGCAGCCTTGCCGCGGGGCTCCAGTTCCATCAGCTTGATCACCTGGTCGTACTGTTCGAGAGTCGCGTTGTCGAAGTCGAACACCACTGCGATTGCCATTTCTTCTCTCCTTTGTGGTGGGCGGACTAGGCCGGCGCCGAGCCCGAGTGCTTCGCGGTGTCGACGTAGTGGCGGATCGACGACACCAGTCCGGCCTCGTCGAACGTCCACAAGTGCAGTTCCTCGTCGCGGATATGAGTCCCGTCCGGGGCGGTGAACTCGATGGTGATCATGGCGACCGCGCGACGGTCATTGCTCATGACGTCATGGACGGTGAACTCGTGGAAGACGTAGGTGCCGAGAACCGCGAACAGTTCACCGACGGCCTCGCGTCCGCGGCGCGGACGGAAATGCGACAGGGTGGCTCGCGTCTGCGCCCAGTTATCGGCCCAGTCGGCGTCCCACGAGACATCGTCGGCGAGTCGGTCGAGAATCGCCGGGATGTCGCCGGAGCCGAATGCGGCATAGATCGCTTCTACGGTGCTGCGGGTGTCGGTCGGGGTGGTGATCACGGTTTGCTCCTCGCTCGTTGTTACGACGAGGAAAGAGTGCGCTCAGCGACGTGGGTCACACATCGGTCGTTCGACCTATTCGCCGAATCAGTCGACCAGCAGTCCGTGCTGCATCGCGAACACCGCGATACCGGGCCGCGTCCGTACGCCGGTTTTGTCGTAGACATGCGCGAGGTGATGCCCGACCGTTCGGTCGGAGATGCTGAGCACCGCCGCGATCTCCCGGTTGGTCTTGCCCCGCACAGCCAGACGCAGAACGTCGACTTCCCGCCCGGTCAGGTCGCAGGGATAGGTATTGCGCGGCTTCGGCATTCCCGCCGCTTCGAGAACGGCGGCCGCCGCGTCGCGGTCAATGCGCCCCGCTTTGACCTCGGCATGAACGGTTGCCGCCGCGTCACCGATCTTCAGCGCAGGCCGGTGGGATCGTTCTTCGGTGAGGGCGGCGGTCAGGTCGGCCGCGGCGAGCAAACGGGCCGTCGCCGACACCTCGCCACGCGCAGCGCCATGCGGATACCCGGACCCATCGCATCGCTCGTGATGCGATGCCGCATCGCGTGCGAACTGTTTGGTCGCCGGACACCGCTGCAGAATGCGCCCGCTCCAATAGCTGTGCAGCCGAACGCGTTCCCAGTCCGCGACGCCGAGTGGTCCCGGTCGATCCCAGATCTCGGCAGAGACGGCCACGCGGCCGATGTCGTGAACGAGCGCAGTCGCCCGGACCGCACTCAGGTCACTCATCCCCAAGAGACGGCCCGCGTCGGTGGCCAATTGAGCCACGTGCGTCGAGTGGCCGAGCAAATATCGACCTTTGAGGTCGGCCACCATCGCGAACGTCAGGCACAACCGGTCGACGTTCCCGAACGCGACTTTCGAACGCTCGCCGGGCTCGGCGGCGACCACGGCAGCGACGAGATCCGGATGCTTGATGACATCCAGCACGCTGGCTTCGAACCGGGCCACCAGTTCGGGGTCGAGCTGTCCGCCGGCTCGCGCGCGTACCTCTGAGACCGCACGCTCCCGTCCACCGGTCGCGGCCGCGAGCACCGCCTGTTCGGCGATATGCACGATGCGCGTCGGCAGGGCGATCTGATCACCGCGGAGACCATTGGGCAGCCCCATCCCGTCCCAGCGTTCATAAACCTCGTCGAGAGCGCGGATCGCCGCATCGTCGAGCGTCAGGCCTGCGCCCAGTGCACGACTCACTTCACACCCGGCGCGCGTGGCGAGCGGGCCGACGGTCGGCGCGACCTCGACGAACCGCTGCGCGAGTTCCGACTGCCGGCCCGGCACCCACGCGCCGAATCGGGAGAGCTGGGAGCTGAATACGTCCGGACGCCCCACGTCGAGCACGTGAAACGCTGATTGGAAGGCAACGTCATCGACGAAGAGTTCGGCGGACTCGGACGCGTTGCTCGTGCATCCGATCCCCCGCAGCAGCGCGGCGTGATACGTCGCCCGGCGATCCCGTTCATCGAGTCCGAGATCGCGCGCGAAGGCATCGGCGACGAGGCAGGTCTGCAGACTCTTTTCGAAATGCACCCCGGTCGCGACATCGGTCGCCAGAGCAAGCGCAGAGAGCACCTCTGCGACGCTGATCATCGACGACGGTGAGATCGTGGACACGCCGGGATCATACGCACAGAAAAGCCGCCCGGCTCGGGGGATCGAGCCAGGCGGCAGTCCTTGCGTCCCACGGGTTCAGCGGGACCGGTCGTTAGAAGCGGACGACGCCGTCGACGCCGTAATTCGACATGGCGTCGATGATCACGCCGGTGCCCTCGTTGAGGGCGTGGACGATCTGTCCGTTGCCGATGTAGATGCCGACGTGCCCGCCGCCGTACATGACGACGATGTCGCCCGGCTGGATGGCGTCGAGGCTGACCGGAGTACCGGCCGCCCACTGCTCGTTGCTGGTACGCGGGATCGACTTGCCGGCCTGCGCGTAGGACCACTGCACGAGACCCGAGCAGTCGAACGCCGACGGGCCGTTGGCGCCGTAGACGTAAGGCGAACCGACCTTGCCGGTGGCGAAGTCGACGACCGACGAGACGGCGGCGATGATCGGGGCGACGATCTCCTGGACGGGCTCCGGGACCACGACGGGCGGCGGTGGCGGCGGTGCCGGGATGAACGGCGCGATCGCGGCGGCCTTCGTGTTGGTTTCGGTGTACCACGTAGCGGGCAAGGCGGAGGAAGCGTGAGCCGGCGCCTTCTGCGCCGTGGCCGGAGCCGTTGCAGCTGCAGTGAAGAGCCCTGCAATCAGAGCGGTGCTGACCGCGCGCTTGATCGACTTGGATGCCATTGGTTTCGGTTCCTCCGTGGTCAACCGAGTGCCGTGGCACCCGGCGGAGCGGCGACGATGCCTACCCCTGGAGCGCGAGCTTCAAACTGGTTTGTTCCAGCCCGCAGAATCATGGAGAACATTAACCAGAGAATTCAGAATGTTCATCACGAAACAATTACGAAACACATTGTGGAATACGCCACAAATCATGATCATCGTTCAATTAGCCGGGTGTTCGCTATTCAAAAACCGCCCACTAGCTGCAGTTATGAGTGAGATAGGAATTCCGTAAGAATGTCAACGGAACAATCCGGACATCGCGCAGGACGAATCGCCACCCACATCCGCATGGTTCATGCAGGTCAGCGCGTACCAATCAGGTGTATCCCGCAACCATAATCGCGAAACGAATTGTGGTCTATCTCACATTCCACGGGCGCGGGCATGCCCGAGGCGTGTTAGGACGCCCAGCTGCCGTTGGCGAACCGACGCTCGAACGCGAAGCGCATCGCCGCCAGCTGGGTGTACGGAGCGCGCAGCATGCCTTTCGCGGTGTTCTTTGCCGACCAACGGATCTCGGGTTCCGGCATCGTGTTGATCATGCCGACGAGGGCTTCCACAGCCACGGCGAGAACTTCCCGCTCCCCCATTTCGGAGCATCCACGGGCGGCGTTTGCCGGCTGCAACTCGTCGAGATCGCCGACGACGTCAAACCCCACGTCGACGATGTGCGCGACGATCGACGCCGACTTCTCGACGGCCCACTCGCGCGCCTCCTCGGGAAGTGTCGGCAGCGCCTGATCGTCGAGGTGCGCCAACACCGAGCCGATGAGCTGATTCTTGACGACGTTCTCGTAACGCCACCAATCAATGTTGCCGCGCACGCGCTGGTTGACGAGGCGCAGTACCTCGAGTCCGCCGACTCCGAGCGAGGAATTCGAGAATTCGATCTCGAGCGGAAGAAATGATCCATCGATACCGAGCACCGACAAGAAGCGATCCCAGAGGAGCCCGGTCCCCGCACTGCTCGACGGCACCGTGACCACGTGCATGCGATCGGCCGGAACAACCGAACCCCACGTCGACAGAATCCGGGTGACGTCCTGGAACTCCCAGAACGGGTCCGTCGCCGGATTCTCCGACGCGACGTCAGCGACGAACTGTTCGAAACTCGTCGTGTACTGGTTCTTGATGTTCTCCTGCCACACCGAGGGAATCTGGCGGGCGAGATCACGCGCAGCGACGATGACGTGAACTTCGGCGAAGTCGAGCTTATGGACGAGTTCCTGCACGCGATCGACGCTGGCGTTGGCAAACAGTTCGTGCGACAGAATCGATGTCCTCGGCCAGTGCCGGATCTCGTTGACAAGCTTGTCGAGGATGCCGTGATAGGCCGGGTTCGCCCAGTCGAGGTAGCGCTCGGGCTGCAGGTGAGTCGCCGCCTGGAAGTGCGCATCGTGTGTCTCGCCGGGATACAGCAGCCCACCCCGCAGGGCGGCGCGGCGGTTCCGCCACAGGCGGTCCTGCAGATAGGTAGAGCCGGTCTTCGGGAGGCCGATGTGGATGAAGACCCGCTGGCGCGGTGTCCGCTGCAGGCTCAACGCCGATGCCTTCATTCTGTTCACCCCAGCGGTCGATCTTTTGCTGTTCCTTCAGCAACAGACGATAGGGATGTGACTTGTGAGGCACCGGCGGTGACACTGACCCAGAGGTGTTCGTGATCAATTTGTGACTTGCGTTACAGGAGCGCCCTGACCAGGCGAAAAGCTAGGCGACGAGGGTGCCGATGATGAGCTCGCGGATGAACGGGGGCGACTCCGGAAACTCGCCCGATGTCATCGCACCCCGACGGAAGCCGGCCTGCAAAGCCTGGTCAAGGGTCGGGCGGTTCAGATTGCAGCCCTGAAGGACGAATTGGTTGACCCCGTTGAGCCGGTTCTGCCACGTGACGATGTTCGGCTTCGACGACCGGACATGCTCGAGGAGCAGCAACTCTCCCCCCGGTCGCAACACACGACGCAGCTCACGCAGTGCGCGCGGTTGGTCGTCGACCGAGCACAGCACGAGGGTAGAGACGACGGTGTCGAAGCTGTTGTCCTCGAACGGCAGATCCTCGGCGGGGGCCCGTAGCACCATCGTGCCGGGCCGATCCTGTTCGACCTTGCGATTCAGTTGCCCGATCATCGACTTCGACGGCTCGGCGAGGGTCAGGCCGGAAATCTCGTCGCCGTAGAAGGGCAGGTTCAAGCCCGTACCGGCACCGATCTCGAGAACCTCGCCTTTCGCACCGCCGAGAAGGTCGCGGCGCATGTCGGCGAGGCCCTTCTTTTCGCTGCCCGACATCAGTGCGTCGTATACGTGGGCGAACGCCCATTCCCCGAAGCTCATCTCAGTCCTCCTAGTTCGTACTTTCCTGGCGATAACGCTAGGGACGTACGGCACTCGAGAAATCAGGCATTTTCCGTATCTTCTGGGAGCAGTCCGTATCGAACCGCGAACAAGCCGGCCGCCGCCCGACTGGAGGCCCCGATCTTCGTATAGATGTGCTCGACGTGTTTGCCGACGGTCTTCGGGGTGACCACCAACTGCGTCGCGATGTCCTTGTTCGAACTGCCGCGCGCCAGCAGTCTCAGAACATCGACCTCACGACTGGTCAATCCCGCCGGATGTTTGGCCTTCGTCGGGACGCGATGACCGACGGCGGCAAGGACCGCATCCACGCTGTCGGCGTCGAGCCGCCCAGCCTTGACCTCGGCGCGCAACTGGCTCGCGGCTTCCGAGTCCGCGAACGCAGGCCGATACGCACGCGGCTCGCGCAGCGCTTGGTAGACGTCGGCGGCGGCGAGCAGTCGCGCACTCCGCGATATGGATGCTCCGGCCAGGCCGCGCGGGTAGCCGCTGCCATCGAGTCGTTCCGCGTGCTGCCCGGCGATCGACCCGATTCGAGCAAGCTCCGGTGCCTGGCTCAGCATTCGTTCCGTCAGATACGGGTACATCCGGACGCGTTCCCAATCGCCGAGTCCGAGCGGTGCGGGACGGTCCCAGATCGCATTCGAGACGCCGAGGCGTCCGATGTCGTGAAGCAAAGCGGCTCGACGCAACGTCGTCCTCGCCTCCGGATCGAGTCCGGCGATCGAGGCCGCGCTCTCCGCGAGCACGGTGACCGCGAGGGAATGGCCGATCGAGTAAGGCGACTTGAGATCGGTGAAGGTCGCCACCGCGCGTAGCGCCGCATCGAACGTTTCGTCGTCGAGCGGGACCGCGAGTTGGGGCTCGGAAGCGATCACCCGGTTCCACGTCTCGTCGGTGTCCGCCGTTTCGAACACCTCGTTGCGCCGGGAGACGACGAGATCGCACAGCAGCGGGTCGAACTGTGAACCAGAACCCTCCCGCGCCACCTGCGCGGCCGCATCGATGCCCCGGACCCGATAGGCGACTTCGAGGAACTCAGACAGCTGCGCGATCCGCGCCGCCATTGGAATCTGTTCCGCGCGCAGCTTTCCGGGCCACCCGTGTCCGTTCCATTGTTCGTACGCGGCGGCCAACGCCTCCCGGGTCGACATCGGCAACCCCAGCTGCTCCGCCAACTGCCGTGCCATCGCCGCGTGCTGGTCGATCATGTTGTCGACCTCGCGATGTCCTGAAATGGCGAATTCGAGCCCGATCCGGACTCGGTGCAGCGGCGGACGTCCTTCACCGATCCGGCCCAGACCGGCGATCACCGAGCGGAAGCTCCCCAGTCGGTGCACATACTTGTCCGCTTTGAGGGCGATGTCATCGCCGAACCACTTGGCCTGCTCGTGGGCGTCGGTATGACAACCGACATTGACCAGCAGTGCCGTGTAATAGACGTCGACGCGTTGGCGTTCGTCCAGGCCGGTGAGCTCAGCCAGGCGCATCCCGATGAGGCACTGCCGCAGCACATGCTCCATCGGCTGCCCGAACCCAAGGTCGATGCCGAGCGAGAGCGCCGCCACGATCTCGGCGAGCCGGACCTGGCCCTTCATGGGATAAGAAAA
Source organism: Smaragdicoccus niigatensis DSM 44881 = NBRC 103563 (assembly GCF_000380645.1). GTDB lineage: Bacteria > Actinomycetota > Actinomycetes > Mycobacteriales > Mycobacteriaceae > Smaragdicoccus > Smaragdicoccus niigatensis. Next base: position 26,820 of record NZ_AQXZ01000017.1, on the reverse strand, counting down.
CACCGCACGCATTGCTGCGTGCGGTGTTTTGAGTCAGTGGGTGGCGATCAGAGGTACGCGCCACACGACGGCCAGGCGCCGGCACCGGAGTCGGCAAGAACCTTCTCACCGATTTCGATCTGCTGCTCGCGGCTCGCAAGGTCAGCGCTCGCGGCGTAGCTCATACCACCGTAGGCAGCCCAGGTGCTCTGCGAGAACTGCAGACCGCCGTAGTAGCCGTTTCCGGTGTTGGCGGCCCAGTTGCCGCTCGCCTCGCAGTTGGCAACGCCATCCCAGTTGTGGGCGGCTGCGGCGTTCGCGACGCCCATCGAGCCGGTGACGATTGCGGTGGACAGAGTACCGAGAAGGAGCGCACGGGAGGTCGACAGCTTCATGGTTGCCATTGCGAGAATTTCTTTCTTTCCGCTCAGCGACGTTGCTCGCCTGCCCCTATAAGGGTTGGTATTCCGGTCGGGGGGCAGGTCGCTCAGCGCCGATTCCGGTTGCTCTTTTCGAATTCCGAGGAACTCGAGCTGAAATAACTAAATCATGTTCAGGACCCCGATTGTGGGCAATGTTAGCCAGGCCACATTGGGTCGCGCGCATGTACAAGGCAATCGTTTACGCAGTTCAGCGATGCTTTTTAGAGATCATTAACTTAGCGCCAGCGTGAACGGCGTCACACGTTGGGAGTGAACTGGACCACACCAAAAATGGTCGATGCGCCGCCATCAAAACGGCGCATCGACCACATTCAAGATTGTTTAGGCCAGCGTCACAAGCCCGAATTCGGCGGAATGTGCCATCAATTCATTTCGCGGCAATACGCGAACTGTGTACCCGACGGCGCCCGATACCGGCACCTCGATCGTCGCCTCGTACTGACCGGGGCTGACGCTGGTCATCGGGAAGGCGACGACGTCGGTGAGTTCATCCGATGCCGCCACTCGTCCCAGGACCGCCTCGACGAGAACATCGTCCGGCCCCAGGCCGGCCAGGTCGACCTTGGCCCGCAACGACAACTCAGACCCGATTTCCGGGGTGTCCGGCAGTCCGGAACCATCAACCTGCTGCACCCGCACGCTCGGCCACGCGCTCTCGACCCGGCGACGGAATTCCGCGAGGGCCTTCGCTTCGGCGAAGCCGTCGGCGGCCATCGCATGCCCGGCGATCGCGGCCGGGAGGTAGTACCCGAGCGTGTAGTCACGCACCATGCGGGATGCCAGCACCTTCGGCCCGAGCGTCTGCAGCGTGTGCCGCACCATTTCGATCCAACGCCCGGGAATGCCGTCGGCGTCGCGGGTGTAGAAGCGCGGCGTCACGGACTTCTCGAGCAGCTCGTAGAGTGCGGCAGCTTCGAGGTCGTCGCGGCGGTGCTCATCGGTCACGCCGTCGGCCGTCGGGATCGCCCAGCCGTTCTCACTGTCGGCCCACTCATCCCACCAGCCATCCCGGATCGACAGGTTGAGTCCGCCGTTGAGCGCCGACTTCATGCCCGAGGTGCCGCACGCTTCCAGTGGCCGCAGCGGGTTGTTGAGCCAGACGTCGCAACCCCAGTAGAGGTACTTGGCCATCGACATGTCGTAGTCGGGCAGGAAGACGATCCGATGGCGAAGTTCGGGGTCGTCCGCAAAGCGGACGATCTGCTGGATGAGCCGCTTTCCACCATCGTCTGCGGGGTGGCTCTTACCCGCCACGACGAGCTGGACCGGGCGTTCGGGATCGAGCAGCAGCTTCTTGAGCCGCGCCGGATCGCGGAGCATGAGTGTCAGTCGCTTATAGGTCGGAACGCGTCGCGCGAATCCGACGGTCAGGACATTCGGGTCGAAGACGCCGTCGATCCAGCCCAGTTCTGCCTCGGTGGCACCGCGCTCGATCCACGACGCGCGGACTCGACGCCGAACTTCATCGACGAGCAGGGCGCGGAGGTCGTTGCGTGTTCCCCACAACTCTTCCGCCGGGACGTCCGACAACTTCTCCCAGCCCCGCGCTTCTTCGACCAGTTCCGGGCCAACGAACGTCCGCGCCTTGTCCAGCCACTCACGGGCCGCCCACGTCGGGGCGTGCACGCCGTTCGTGATGGAACCGATCGGCACCTCGTCCTCGTCGAACCCATTCCACAGCGGGTTGAACATGCCTCGCGACACCTGACCGTGCAGCTGGGAGACACCGTTCGACCGTTGCGCGAGCCGTAGACCCATGTGCGCCATATTGAACACATGGGGGTCTGCCTCAGCGCCGAGCGCGATGACGCGATCGGTGTCCAGCCCCGGAAGCATCGAGCCATCGAGGTAGCGGCGGACCAGGTCGACCGGGAATCGGTCGATACCCGCCGGCACCGGAGTGTGGGTAGTGAAGAGCGCGCCGGCGCGAACCGCGGCGAGCGCCTCATCGAAGGAGAGCCCACCCGTCATCATTTCGCGGATTCGCTCGAGCCCGAGGAACCCCGCGTGGCCTTCGTTGGTGTGGAACACATCCGGTTCGGGCAGCCCGTTGACCGCGGTGAAGGCGCGCACCGCCCGCACGCCGCCGACCCCGGCGAGGATCTCCTGCTTGATGCGATGGTCCTGGTCACCGCCATAGAGGCGGTCGGTGACCCCGCGCATTTCGCCGTCGTTCTCGGCGATGTCTGAATCGAGCAACAGCAGGTGCACGCGCCCGACATCGGCGATCCAGACGCGAGCTCGCAGAACGCGGCCGTTCGGCATGGCGACGTGAATGAGAACCGGGGCGCCATGGTCGGTCAGCAAGCGCAGCGGCAATCCCTGCGGATCGAGTGACGGATAGTGCTCGAGCTGCCAGCCGTCGGACGACAGTGACTGACGGAAGTAGCCCGACCGGTACAGCAGACCGACGGCGATAAGCGGCAGGCCGAGATCGGACGCTGCTTTGAGGTGGTCGCCGGCAAGAATTCCAAGACCGCCCGAATAGTTCGGGAGAACATGCGCAACGCCGAATTCCATCGAGAAGTAGGCAATGCCGTTCGGCTTGTCCCCCGACAGACTTTGGAACCAGCTCGGCCGCTCCAAGTACTCGGTCAGGTCGGCGTCCTGCGCATCGAGCAGCGCGAGGAATTCCGCGTCCTCGGCCAGTTCGTCAAGCCGAGCCGGCGAGACCTCCCCGAGCATGCGGACGGGATCGTGGCCCACGTGTTCCCACACGGCTGGGTCGATCGCGGCGAACACATCCTGCGTCGGCGGGTGCCATGACCAGCGCAGATTGGTCGCCAACCGCTCGAGGCGGCTGAGCCGCTGCGGGAGATGAGCACGAACGGTAAACCGACGCAACGCCTTCACCGGGCGAACACTACCCGCGCGCCTCGGTCATCGCCGCTCGGACAAGCAGGGACAGTTCGTGACTGATCGTCTCGGTTGAAGCCGGGGTGACGGTGGTCCAGCCCTCCGATTCAGTCACGACATATCGACCGTCGCGCAAGTCAGCCCACCGCACCGAGCCAAGCCAGTTCCCGCGCTCTCCCATCGCCACGCTGAGGGAACCAGCCGCCGCCGCAGAGTCGAGCACGGGTTGGACGTCGTCCTTCGGGCCCTCGATCCTTCGGCGGTGGCCCGCGGCGACGACGGGCAGAGTTCGCACCGCCTCGTCGATCGCGCGAGCCGTGGTCAGCCGAACCGTCACATCGCCGTTTTCCGTCGCGACCGCGGTGAATCCGCCCGCGTCCGCAACGTACGAACGAATTCCGCTGCCGTCGACAGCGATCCGCAGATCCGGCCGCGCCAGGACGCGTAACGCCGTGAAGAAGTCCGGGTCCATCGCATGGATGCGCTCGGCCGCTGCGTTCCGGAGCAGGCGGTACTCAGCGGCACCCATCGGTCGATGAACGAATTCGATGGGATAGGGCAACGTGTCTCGACCCGCGAGTTCGCACGCGATGACGAAGTCGAATCCCGAGACCCGCCACTGCGCGGTCATTCGCCCAGCACCGGCTGCGTTGCCATCGGCAGGTCGCCGACGAGTTCGCTCGTGTTCGACGCCGCCACCAGGTACTCGCTGCTCTTCCTCTGCTCCTCCTCCTCGCCCTTACCGCGCGCCAACGGCGGGAACATTCCGCTCATCGGTTGCCCGTTGCGGCCGACACCGCCGAGTCCGCCGGCCGACCCCGGCAGACTTCCCGCCACCGAGCGTCCGGGCGATGCCCCGAGCCGGGGCGCCGCAGCCAACGCCCCGGCAGCGCTGCCCGCCAGACCCGCCGAGGACGCACTGGGATGAGACGACGACGAGGCGCCGGCTCCCCCGCCCAACTGCGCCGCCGAACTGGTCGCGCTGCCTGAGGTCGACGCGGGATTGAAAGTCGCCGCCTGCGTCGCGGTTCCATCACCGGAAGCCGAGCCCGGTATCGCCGAATTTCCCGACCCGCCAGCCGCGCTGGAAGCATTTCCGGCCTCGCCACCGACACCTTGAGCCGACCCACCACCCAGCGGCTGGGGCTCCGGGAGCCGGGGCGTGCGACTGTCGACCTCTTGAACACCCGGCTGGTACAAGGTCCGCATCACGCGACGGGCTTCCGCCTCAGCCTCCCTCGCCGACTCCGCGCTGGGCGGCGTGCTCTTGGTCGGGGTGTCCTGCGGAACCTTGTCCTTTGTCTCCCGCAGGACCGACTCCGTTCGGTCGAGGTCGTTGGCGACGAGCTGCATCGACGCCAGCAGGTGACCGGCCTGCTCGGTGTAAGCGCGCACCGCCGCGGTGGCTGCCGCACCCGACGCCCCCTCCCAACTCGCACTCAGCGCAGTGGGCAGGGTGTCCGCGAAGGTTTTGTGCGCGGCTTTGCCTTGCTCGGTGACATTGCGCCACGAGTCGGCCATGGAGTTGATGCAGTTCGGATCGGCCGAATCCAGTGCTTTGAGGATCTCCTCGTGTGACCACGTCTCAAAGGCCTCGAGATCCGTGATCGCCGGCGGTTCCGTCTCGTGGTCCCAGCCGCCCTCGATGAGAGCGCGTTCACTCCGGTTCACCGCGTTGTCCTGAGCGACCGTCAGGCGAGGTGGATCAGTTTTCGGTGCCATGGTTCGTTCTCCTCAGGCCGTTGGAATCGCGTCGACGAGGTTGCCCGCATGCTCGAGCGCGATGCCGCACAACGCGGACCGCGTCACGGCGTAGCCGTCCTTCGCGTAGGGAACGACCACGACCGACCCCGACCCGCCTTCAAAGGCCACCAGACACAGATCGGTGCCGGGGTCCGCCGAATACGAGAAGACCAACGCGTGGCGGCCACCGACCGTTGTGCGACGGAGAACGAGCACGTCAGACGACGATTCGATCCTGGCGAGGCCAACGTCGTGGGAGAAGATTCCGACGGCGTACCAGCTTTCGTCAGACACCCACAGACAGGCCGGGACATCCCCGTCGGATTGATTCGATTTCGTCGACGGTCGCAGGTGCGCATGTTCAAGGGCACGGTTGGACAGGTCGAAGCACGGGTCGAAGTCGGCCGACTCGGTGGAAACCGACGCCGCCAGCGCGGGCTTCGGTGGTTCTTTGGCCAGGGCGTGCCCTTCGATCGTGTTGGCACACCCGGAGGCGGTGATCGCGATGACGACAGCGATGCCTGCGCCCGCGAGACGTTTCTTCATGTAGGTCCTTTCCCGCATCTTGGACGCTCGCCACCGCTACTCGGTTCCGCTCGCTAGGGTTTGAGGTGTGACCGGCCGCATCGCCATCGACGACATCACCCCTTCGATCTCCGGCGGATGGGCGACGAAGGCTGTTGTGGGAGAGGTCATTCCGGTTCGCGCAGTGGTGTGGCGCGAAGGCCACGAAGCCCTGGGTGCGACGCTCGTCACAGTTGCTCCGAACGGCTCCGAAGGCCGGATACACATGGCGCCGGCACTCGAACCGGACGTTTTCAATGCGACGTTCTCGCCGAACGTCGAGGGCGAATGGCGCTTTCGGATCGAGGCCTGGGGCGATCCGATCGCCACCTGGCGACATGGCGTGGAGAAGAAACTCGGTGCCGGGCAGTCGGTCGCCGAACTGGCCAACGACCTCGAACTCGGCGCCCGCTTGTTCGATCGCGCCGCTGCGGAGTCGCACGGCAGAAGCCACGCGAAGTTGGAGAAGGCGGCGAAGGCGCTGCGCAGTTCCCGCCCCTTGACCGGTCGCGTGGCCGTCGCGTTCTCGACCGACATCGCCGACATCCTGAGCGCACACCCGCTGCGGGAGCTGGTCACGGAATCGGCGGAGAACCCGGTGACGGTCGAACGCCGAAGAGCGCTCTACGGCAGCTGGTACGAGTTCTTTCCGCGATCGACGGGCGGGTGGGATGCCGACGGCGATCCCGTCCACGGCAGCTTCGCCACCGCGACCGAAGACCTCCCCCGGATCGCGGCCATGGGATTCGACGTTGTCTACCTGCCGCCGATCCATCCCATCGGGAAGGTCAACCGCAAGGGCCCGAACAACACGCTCACCGCGGGCCCGTCGGACCCCGGATCGCCGTGGGCCATCGGTTCCGAGCACGGCGGCCACGACGCGATCCATCCTGCGCTCGGCACCGTCAAGGACTTCAAGCGATTCGAGGACGCCGCTCGCAAGCTCGGGCTGGAAATCGCACTCGACCTGGCGCTGCAGTGCGCACCCGATCATCCGTGGGCGGCCGAGCACCCGGAGTGGTTCACGGCGCTGCCCGACGGAACGATCGCCTTTGCGGAGAATCCGCCGAAGAAGTACCAGGACATCTACCCGCTCAACTTCGACAACGATCGCGACGGCTTGTACGCCGAGTGCCTGCGCGTCGTCGAATACTGGATTTCACTGGGCGTCAAGATCTTCCGCGTCGACAACCCGCACACGAAGCCCGCGGACTTCTGGACCTGGCTCATTGCCGAAGTCCGTGCAAAGCACCCGGACGTCATCTTCCTGGCCGAGGCGTTCACGCGTCCGGCCCGGATGTACGGGCTGGGGCGACGCGGTTTCAGCCAGTCGTACGGCTATTTCACGTGGCGCGTCTACAAGCAGGAGCTAGCCGAATTCGCGCTCGAGATCGCGCACAAGGCCGACGAGGCGCGACCGAATCTGTTTGTCAACACCCCCGATATCCTGCACGCGAGCCTGCAGCACGGCGGTCGTCCGATGTTCGCGATCCGGGCCGTCCTCGCGGCCACGATGTCGCCGACCTGGGGCGTCTACTCCGGCTTCGAACTCTTCGAACACGTCGCCCTCAAGGAGGGCAGCGAGGAGTACCTCGACTCGGAGAAATTCGAGCTGCGTCCGCGCGACTACGCCGCCGCCAAGGCCCGCGGGGACTCCCTCGAACCCTGGATCACCCGGCTCAACAACATCCGGCGCACACATCCCGCACTGCAGCAGTTGCGCGTGATCCATGTTCACCACATCGACAACGACAACCTCCTCGCGTACTCCAAGGTCGACCCCGTGACCGGCGACTGCGTCCTCGTCGTCGTGAACCTGAACCCGAACAGCGTCGAGAGCGGGACCGTGTGGCTCGACATGCCCGCCATCGGGCGTGACTGGGGCGACCGTTTCCAGGTTTACGACGAGGTCAGCGGTGAAACCTACGATTGGGGTCAGTCGAACTGGATTCAGCTGGACCCATGGAAGGCCGTCGCCCACGTTCTCGCATTGCCTGCGGTGGCCTTGCCGACCCGGACGGAGCGCGCCTACCGATGAATCCCCATTCGCACCTCGGCGCCCACGAGGTGCCGGCCGGCACCGTCATCCGCGCTCTTCGCCCGCACGCAGAGCGGGTCGCGGCCCGGATCGGCGGCGTCGACTATCCGCTTCAGCCCACGTCAGCAGGCATTTTCGAGGCGACGGTCCCGTTCCATGACCTCATGGACTACCGCTTGGCGGTCACCTATCCCGGCGGCGCCGAGACCGTGATCGCCGACGGATACCGCTTCCTGCCGACGATCGGCGACGTCGATCTTCATCTCTTCAACGAAGGCCGCCACGAACGCCTGTGGGAGATTCTCGGCGCACACCTGCACACCTATACGACCCCGGACGGCGAGGTTTCGGGGACCTCGTTCGCAGTGTGGGCACCCAACGCTCGCAAAGTCACGGTCGTCGGCGAGTTCGACCACTGGGGCGGCGAGACGTACCCGATGCGGATGCTGGGCTCGTCCGGCGTCTGGGAGCTCTTCATCCCGGGCATCGGCGTGGGCGCGAAATACAAGTACCGGCTCGAATACGGCAGCGGCGAAGTCAGTGATCGCGCAGACCCGATGGCCTTCCAGACCGAAGGACCACCGGCGACGGCGTCGGTCGTGAGCGAATCCCCGCACGCCTGGGGTGACGGCGCGTGGCTGGAACAGCGCGCGTCCTATCACGCGACGACAGCGCCGATGGCCATCTACGAAGTCCATCTCGGATCGTGGCGGCCCGGTCTGAACTACCGCGAGATGGGCGTTCAGCTCGCCGATTACGTTCAGCAGCAAGGCTTCACGCACGTCGAATTGCTGCCGGTGGCCGAGCATCCGTTCGGCGGATCCTGGGGCTATCAAGTCACGTCGTACTACGCGCCGACCGCACGGTTCGGCACGCCCGCCGATTTCAAGTGGTTCGTCGACCACCTTCATCAGCGCGGAATCGGCGTCATCTTGGACTGGGTGCCGGCGCACTTCCCGAAGGACAGCTTCGCTCTCGGCAACTTCGACGGCACTCACCTCTACGAGCACGGCGATCCCCTCCGGCGCGATCAGGCTGATTGGGGCACATACGTTTTCGACTTCGGCCGATCCGAGGTCCGAAACTTCCTCGTCGCGAATGCGCTGTTCTGGTTCGACCAATTCCACCTCGACGGACTGCGCGTCGACGCGGTCGCGTCCATGCTCTACCTCGACTATTCCCGGACCGAGTGGCGCCCCAACAAGTACGGCGGCCGCGAGAACCTCGAAGCCGTTCAGTTCCTGCAGGAAATGAACGCGACCGTGCACAAACTTCATCCGGGCGTCGTGACGATCGCCGAGGAATCGACCTCGTGGCCGGGCGTCACGCGATCGACGAACGTCGGCGGCCTCGGTTTCACCATGAAGTGGAACATGGGCTGGATGCACGACACTCTCGGCTACCTCGGCCGCGATCCCATCCACCGCAGCTTCCACCACCACGAGATCACCTTCTCCCTGATGTACGCGTGGAGTGAGAACTTCGTCCTCCCCCTCAGCCATGACGAGGTCGTCCACGGCAAGGGCACGCTGTGGACCCGCATGCCCGGCAACCACGCGGCCGGCGTCCGAGCGCTCCTGTCGTACATGTGGGGACACCCAGGCAAGAAGTTGCTCTTCATGGGGCAGGACTACGGCCAGGTCAGCGAGTGGTCGGAGGAACGCGGCCTGGATTGGGACCAGGCCGATCCTGGCATTTCGCGGATGGTCGCCGACCTCAACGCCGTTTATCGAGCCCACCCCGCGATGTGGAGCCGCGATACCTCCCCCGGCGGATTCAGCTGGATCGATGCCAACGACAGCGGCAACAACGTCCTGAGCTTCCTGCGCTACGGCAGCGACGGTTCGATCATCGCGTGCATCTTCAACTTCTCCGGATTGACCTTCGGCGGGTATCGCGTGGGCCTACCCGAAGCCGGCGTCTGGCGGGAGATCTTCAACTCCGACGCGGGCGAATACGGCGGCTCCGGTGTCGGGAACTACGGGGCCGTCACCGCGACCGACGCCACCTGGCATGGCCGCCCGGCGTCAGCCGAGATCACGATTGCGGCGAATTCAGCAATCTGGCTTCTCGCACCCTAGCTCTGGATGCACCGTCGGTCGGTCCGCTCCTCCTCCTTGCACCCTAGGTGTAGATCCCTAACACCTAGTGGGTGATCACCCACCCTTTGGGGGCGTTCAACGCCCCTTCCATCTGCGGAACATTTGGACGCATACCGCATCCACCGTGTGAATCTCTGCAGATAGGAACTCCGATGAATGCCCACCGCCGCAATATCATCCGCTGGTTGACGACGCGGGTTGCGTCCTACCTCGAGGTGCCGGTCCACCACGTCGACGCTATGGTTCCGCTGGCTGAACTGGGCGTAGACTCCGTTTACGCGGTCAGCCTCGTCGGCGACGTCGAGGCACATTTCGACATCGAGGTGGATGCCACGATGATCTTCGATTACCCCACGCTGGCTCACATCGCTGAGTTCATCGAATCCGCGCTTGTCGAGCAGTCCGCGGCCGCGTAATGACAAGCGAACTCGTCACACATCTGATCGGCAATTTCGAGTCGTATGGCGACGCCCGAACCTTCACGTTCCTGCGTGAGGCCGGGAGAAGTCTCGTCCCGGACGTCATCACCTACCGCGAACTGGACCGAAATGCCCGCGAAACCGCAGCGTGGCTCGGCGACCACGCGCCGGCCGATCGGCCTGTGCTCCTTCTCTTCGAGCCGGGCATCGATTTCTGGAAGGCATTCCTCGGTTGCCTCTACGCGGGTATTCCGGCAATCCCGGCGCCGCTTCCCCATGACCAACGAAGCATGGCTCGCGTCACGTCGATCCTGACGAGCGCGGGCGCCAGCCTGGCACTCACGACCGAGAACCTGCGCGAACTGTTCGTCGGCGGCATCGCCGCGCTCGGACTCGACGACCCGATCGACGTCGTGGCGATCGGCGATGCGACGCGCGCGAACACGGACGACTGGACCCCGCCCGTCATCTCGAACGCCGCGGTCGCCTTCCTGCAGTACACGTCCGGCTCGACGGGAGACCCCAAAGGGGTCGAAGTCTCCCATTCCAACGTCTTCCACAACCTGGGCGCCATTTCCCAAGCGCTCGAATTCGGCGACCACTCGGTTGTGACCGGATGGATTCCCCATTTTCACGACATGGGTCTCATCGGGTCGATCATCGCGTTCTACAACGGCGCAAACCTGGTTTCGATGGCCCCGCTGGCTTTCCTCAAACAACCGGTCCGCATGTTGCAAGCGATCCACGACTACCGCGGAACAGCTTATGCCGCACCGAATTTCTCCTATGACCTGATCGCACGCCGGACGACTCCGGAACAGATTGCCGCGCTCGATCTCTCCTCCTGGAAGGTGGCGATCAACGGAGCTGAACCGATTCGACAGCGGGCGATCGAGCGCTTTCTCGAGGTTCTCGAGCCAGCCGGCTTTGCGCCGTCGGTGATGCGTCCCGCGTACGGCATGGCGGAAGTAACGCTTATGGCAACCGTCAGCCGAGGCGTACCGAAACACCTATCGGCCGATGCGGACGCTCTTGAACAGAATCAGTTCGTATCCGGCGGAAAGCGCCCGGTCAGCCTGGTCAGTTCAGGCCCAGCCGCCCCCGGTATCGAGGTCATAACCGTCAATCCGGAGACATGCGAGGTCCTCCCCGAAGACCACGTGGGTGAGATCTGGCTCCGCGGCGAGAGCATCGCGGCCGGCTATCGCAGCCGACCGGTTGAGACGGAGGAGCGATTCAACGCCTTCACCTCGCAGGTCGACGGACCGTATTTGCGCACCGGCGACCTGGGATTCCTCCATGACGGTGAGCTGTACGTGACCGGTCGATGCAAGGACTTGCTGATCGTCAATGGGCGCAACCTGTACCCACAGGACATCGAGGAGTTCGTGCAGGACCTGCACCCGGCGATCGCAGGTTCCCGCGGAGTAGCGGTATCACTCGACGCGAACGAAGCCGAACGGCTGGTGCTGATCCAGGCGGTCCGTCCCGAACTTCTCGGCGAGCTCAATCTGCACGACCTCGCGTCGAAGGTGCGTTTGGCGATCGCCCGTGACTTCGAGGTACCCGCGCCGAGCATCGTCTTCGTCGAACGCTCGGCAATCCACCTCACCACCAGCGGCAAGGTTCAACGAGCCTCGATGAAAGCCGCCTTCCAGTCCGGTGAGCTGACCGGTGTTCTGCACGAGACGCTCGAACGCGCACTCGTTGGAGTCGGCACATGACGTCGAACGACATCGCCATCGTCGGGATCGATTGTCGATTCCCGAAGGCCAACGACCCCGCGCAGTTATGGAAGCTGCTTCTGGATGGTGCCGATGGCATCGACGTCGTTCCCGCCGACCATTGGGACGCGAAAGCGCTCGAATCCGCCGGCACGGTCAACCACCACACCGGCGGATTCCTCAGCGACGCAGATGCTTTCGACAACGACTTCTTCGGGATCACGCCGCGCGAAGCCGCCGCGATGGACCCGCAGCAGCGACTGCTGCTGCAGTCCACCTGGCGTGCTTTCGAGAATGCGACGCTCGATCCGCGGCGCCAGGCAGGGTCGAACACCGGCGTCTACGTCGGCGTGATGGCGAACGAATGGGCGCAGCTCAACCTGCGCGACTACCAATCGATCACCGCGCAGGACGGCTCGGGCAACGGCTACTTCATGACGGCGAACCGGCTGTCGTACCAATTCGACCTCAAGGGGCCGAGCTTGGCAGTCGATACCGCGTGCTCCTCGTCTCTGGTCGCGGTACACCTCGCCACGCAAGCGCTCCGTAACGGCGAGTGCGACCAGGCCATCGCCGGGGGCGTGAATCTGACGCTGACCCCGGCGATCAACGTCTTCTACACGCAAGCCGGGCTCGCTGCCCCCGACGGACGATGCAAGCCATTCAGCGGGACCGCGGACGGGATCGGGCGCGGCGAAGGTGTCGGGGTTGTCGTTCTCCGCCGCCTCGACGACGCGATCAAAGCCGGCCTGCCGATCTGGGCGCTCATTAAAGGCAGCGCGGTCAACAGTGATGGCAAGAGCAACGGCATCACCGCACCGAACCGCTGGGCCCAGCAGAAGGTCGTGGAATCCGCGTACCGGAATGCTTCGATCACCGCAGCGGCCGTCGATTTTCTCGAGGCGCACGGCACGGGAACCGTCCTGGGCGACATGATCGAGACGAAAGCGCTTGGTCATTTATTTCGTTCGCGACGGGACCGACCGTGCGCGATCGGCTCGATCAAGGGCAATCTGGGGCACACCGAGGGCGCAGCCGGCATTGCGGGCCTCATCAAGACCGTTCTCAGCATTCATCACCGGATCGTTCCGCCGTCTCGATTCGCTGACACCGAGAACGCCGACCTGCGCCTTTCCGAAGGCGGACTTCGACTGCTGACCACACCGATGGACCTTCCCGAGGGCGAAGTCGTGGCGGGATTGTCGAGCTTCGGCATGGGCGGAACGAACTGCCACGTGGTCGTGGCGAGCGCGCCGCCCCGCGCCGCAACTGCTTCGACCGGACCCGGCATCCTCACGCTGTCGTCGAACACCGTCGAGGGACTGCGCCGCAACGCCCTTCTACTCGCCGACGACATCGAGGCGAACGAAGCGCCCATCGATCAACTGTGCTGGTCGACCAACCAGACCAAGGCATCAGGCAAGGTACGCGCAGCGTTCCTTGCCAGCGACCGCGCCGCCGCGGCAGCCCAACTCCGCGGCGACCTCACGATCGGTCGTGCGCTGGGGATGTCGACCGGCTGGATGTTCAACGGCCAGGGCACGCAGTTCGCGGGCATGGGCAGCGTCGTATTCGACGGACCCGACATCCTTCGCGTTGCATTTGACCAAGTCGAGGACGCCCTACTCCCCCACCTCGGCCTGCGGATTCGCGAGGTGATGGCCGACGATCGGATCAACGCGACCGAGTTCGCTCAGCCCGCGATCTTTGCGATTCAGTACGCGCAAGCGAAGGCGCTACTCTCGCTCGGAGCGGAGCCTGCCTGGCTGGTCGGGCACAGTATCGGTGAGTTCGCGGCGGCCACGATCGCCGAGATCCTGACTCTCGACGACGCCGCGCGTCTCGTCGCCGCGCGCGGGCGCCTGATGCAGAGCCTGCCGGTCACGGGTGGGATGCTGGCGGTCCGCGCTGCCTTGTCCGAACTCGAGACGAGCACTCTCGACGTCGCCGCGGTCAATGGCCCGCAAGACGTCGTGCTGGCCGGTTCGCTCGATGCCGTGGCGGAGGTCGCCGCCGAACTCGAGAGCCGCGGGCACACCACGCGTCGACTCAACACCTCACATGCGTTCCATTCTTCGTTGATGGAGCCGATGATCGCGGAGTTCGCCGAGGTCGCGGCAGCGTGCACGTATTCGCCCGCAGCATTCCCGATCTACTCGACCGTCCGTGGCCGCCTTCTCGATGACGAAGAGCCGATGGATGCGGACTACTGGGTCGAACACATCCGTTCGACCGTCCAGTTCGCTTCCGCGACCACGGCAGCGCTCGAAGCCGGGCCGACCCACCTCGTCGAATTCGGTGCGAAGCGTGTTCTCAGCCCGATGATCCCGCGCCTGAATCCAGAGGCCCCGACGTCGCTGTGCGTCGCTGACGGATTCGCTGACGCTGTCCTCGCGCTGTATCGGGACGGCCTGAGTCCGCAGTGGAACCTGCTGTACCGCAAGTCTTCTCAGGTCCCTCATCGCCTCATCGGCTACGCGTTCGACACCTCGAACCGATTCTGGATCAAAGAACCAACCGCCCTCCCGCCGACTCCGGTCATCGCCCAAACCACTCAGGACCCGACCATGGACAACCTCATCGCCCTCTTCCGCGAGCAGGCCGCCGTGCTCGCGGCCTACGGGAAGGTCGCCCCTCTCGGCGACGCACCGCCGGTCGCCGCGGCGGTCACCCCGCAGTCTGTATCCAACAACGTCGCCGACATCGTGTTCGGTGAAGTCGCCCGCATCAGCGGGTTCCCGCAGTCGAAGTTGCGCACCAACCAGTCGATCATCGGCGAACTCGGCTTCGACTCGATCATGCTCGCCGACCTGTTCTCGGGTCTCAAACGTCAACTGCCGAACCAGTCGATCGACCCGGCTGTGCTCGCATCGGCCAGTACGCTCGCCGACGTCATCGCGCTGGCTGGCGGTCGTCCGACCATCGTCACTGCAGCGCCCTTGAACGCCGTGGCACCGCAGTCCCGCATAAGCGACTTCGAAGAGGTCAAGGCCCTGCGCGACCGCTTTGCCCTGCTCGGTGCAGTGGGGGTCGAGACGAACCCCTACTTCCTCGTCAATGATGGCGTCACCCGCGACACGTCGATCATCGACGGCGAGCCCGTCATCAATTTCTCGAGCTACAACTACCTCGGAATGTCCGGCCACCCGGCCGTGTCTGCGGCCGTCGCCGACGCCGTCGACCGCTGGGGCAGCTCGTGCTCGGCCTCCCGCTTGCTCTCGGGCGAGAAGCCGGTCCATCGCGAGCTTGAACTCGAACTCGCGAGCCTCCTCGGCACCGAAGACGCGATGGCACTGGTGAGCGGTCACGCCACAAATGTGACCGTCATCGGCCACCTCCTCGGCGAGGGCGACCTGGTGATCCACGACAGCCTCGCTCACGACAGCATCATGCAGGGCTGCAAACTGTCCGGCGCCACCCGTAGGCCGTTCCCGCACAACGACTTCGAAGCCCTCGACGAACTCCTCACGCAGATTCGACACCAGTACCGCCGGGTCCTCATCATCATCGAAGGTGTCTACAGCCAGGACGGCGATATCCCAGACCTCCCGGCGTTCATCGAGGTCAAGCGCAAGCACCAGGCGTTGCTCATGATCGACGAAGCGCACAGCATCGGCGTCCTGGGCGCGACCGGCGCGGGCCTCGGTGAGTACTTCGGCGTCGACCGCTCAGATGTCGAACTGTGGTCGGGCACGATGTCGAAGGCACTCGCCGGGTGCGGTGGCTATGTCGGCGGCTCCGCGGAGTTGATCGAGTTCCTCAAGTACACGACGCCGGGATTCATTTACAGCGTCGGGATGCCGCCTCCCACGGCGGCCGCCTCGCTCGCGGCTATTCGTACGATGCGCGCGGAGCCCGAGCACCTCAAGCGCCTGCGCGCCCACTCGGCGTTGTTCCTCAAGCTCGCCCGCGAGGCCGGGATCGACACGGGTGACAGTTACGACACTCCCGTCATCCCATGCATCGTGGGTAGTTCGATCAACGCCCTGCGCCTGTCGATCGCGCTGCTCAAGCGCGGTATCAACTCGAACCCGATCCTCTACCCCGCGGTACCCGAGGACAAGGCGCGCCTGCGCTTCTTCATCACGGCCTGCCACACGGAGGAGCAGATCCGGAGTTCGGTGAAGATCCTTGCCGAGGAGATCGCCCTGTTGGAACAAGGGGTCTGAGACATGCTGAGGACCATCGCGCAGTTTTGTGTCACTCGACCGAAGGCAGTCCTCGGCGCGGTCGGCGTTCTCCTCATCCTGTGCATCGTGCTGGGGTCAAACGTCACTCAGCGTCTCGGCGTCGCGGGCTTTTCGAATCCCGATTCGGAGTCGAGTCGCGCGGCGGTCCTCATCGCCGACAAATTCGGCGGCACCCCCAACCTCGTCCTCGAGGTCCAGTCGCAACAAGGCAATGTCGACGACCCGGCGGTCGCGGACGTCGCAAATCAGA
Source organism: Smaragdicoccus niigatensis DSM 44881 = NBRC 103563 (assembly GCF_000380645.1). Classification (GTDB taxonomy): domain Bacteria; phylum Actinomycetota; class Actinomycetes; order Mycobacteriales; family Mycobacteriaceae; genus Smaragdicoccus; species Smaragdicoccus niigatensis. Next base: position 10,512 of record NZ_AQXZ01000017.1, on the reverse strand, counting down.
CGGCAAAGGTTGTCGCCGGCGAACCGTCGGCGAAGGTCGTGAGCTCGTACTGGCGCGACCATGCCACGGACCTGCGGAGCCAGGACGGCCAATCGGGCCTCATCATGGTCCAGATCTCCGGCACCGAGGATCAGGCCGCGAAAACCGCCCGCCGGATCATCAAGGACCTTCCGGGCGACTCGAACGCGTCGGTGAAAGCAGGCGGACTGCTCGGCCTGCAGGTCGAGACCGAGAAGCAGGTCTCCGGCGACCTCGTCATCAGCGAGGCGATGGCGATTCCGGTGACGCTGGTCTTCCTGGTCATCGTATTCGGCGGCCTGATCGCGGCCGTGCTCCCGTTGTCGCTCGGCGTCACGTCGATCATCGCGGCACTCGGCGTGCTCGCGATACTGACGCGAATAACCGATGTCTCCGTCCACGCCCTCACGGTTGCCACGGCGTTCGGACTCGGACTCTCGATCGACTTCGGGCTACTGATGGTCTCCCGTTTCCGCGAGGAACGCGCGTCCGGCCTGGAACACGACGCCGCCATCGTCGAAACCGTCGCCTCGGCGGGACGCACGATCGTCTTCAGTGCGGCGACGGTAGCCCTGGCCATGTCCGGGCTGCTCGTCTTCCCGACCTATTTCCTGCGGTCGGTCGGCCTGGCTGCCAGCGTTGTCGTCATCCTGTCGGCGCTCAGTGCCATCACGGTTATGCCCGCCGTGATGGCACTGCTCGGCAACCGGATCGATTCTCTGCGGATCTTCCGACGTTCACCGGCGCCGCCCGAATCGGAATTCTGGCGACGCTGTGCACAGAAGGTCATCCGCAAGCCCCTCGTCTTTGCGCTACCGGTCATCGCCGTTCTCTTGGCGCTGGGAATTCCATTCCTGCACGCCCAGTACGCCACTCCCGACGAGCGCGCCCTGCCGCCGGGTTCGCCGGCGCGCGAGGTCACCCAATCGGTGCGCGCGAACTACTCTGTCGACTCCTCGAGCGCGATCACGATCATCACCGAGACCGACCCGGACAGCCTCCGGGCCATGGCCGAGCCGATCTCACGCTTGCCCGGTGTCTCGCGCGTCGACGGTTCGTTCGGCAGCTTCGCGCAGGGAAAGCAAGTCGCCGAACCAAGCCCGGCATCTGCTGGCTTCTCCGCCGGCAATTCGGGTTACGTCCTGGTGCAGATGTCGGTGAGCTCGCAGTCCGACCAGGCGCGCGATCTCGTCGACAAGATCCGAACCGACTTCACCGACGGCAAGGGTCTGGTCGGCGGTCCGGCCGCCGTTCTCGTCGACAGTCGCGCGGCCGTGACCGACAATCTCGGCGTCGCCATTCTCATCATTGCGGTCGCGACGTTCGTGATGATGTTCCTGTTCACCGGCAGTGTGATCGTTCCGATCAAGGCCCTGACTCTGAACCTGTTCGTGCTGTCCGGCGTGCTCGGCCTGATGGTGCTGATCTTCCAAGACGGTTGGTTTGCGGGCGCTCTTGGCGTCACGCCTGCTCCGCTCGGCCTTCCCATGGTCGTCCTGTTGTGCTGCATCGCGTTCAGCCTGTCGGTCGACTACGAGATCTTCCTGTTGAGCCGCATCAAGGAAGCGCGCGACAGCGGACTCTCGAATGACGTCGCGATCGTCGCCGGGCTCAGCAAGGTCGGCCGAATCGTCAGCAGCGCAGCCATTCTGTTGACCATCACTCTGGTGTCCTTCACCAACGGACTGTCGTTCATGAAGATGTTCGGTATCGGTACCGCACTCGCCGTGACGCTCGACGCGACGGTCATCCGGGGCATCGTCGTCCCGGCGTTCCTGCGTGTCGCCGGTGAGCTCAACTGGTGGGCGCCCGCCCCGCTGCGGCGGTTCTACGAGCGGTTCGGTCTTCGGGAATCGGACGGAAAGCCTTCGCCAACAACATCTTCTACCTCGAGAGAAGTCGAGGTGCTGCCCGGCCACCACGTTGTCGCCGCGGTCGACGGAATCGCCGCCGTCATCTCCCGCCGCGACACCGAGTCCGACTCGGCAAGCCTGGCGTGGAGTGTTCTCGAGGTCGCGCGTCGCAGCCGGAACGACGGCGTCGCCCTCGCCGCTGGGCTTTCCGAGATCGCCGTCCAGATGCGAGCCGACCTTGGCGTCGCGATTCCGTCCGCGAACGGGCTCACCGTCTTCCTCCGCGGATCGGCGACCTCGACACTTGACGGTTCGGAGGGCGCCCGGACGGTACTCGCGTGCCTCGATGCCGAGCACGGCGACTGCTATCGCGTGCCACTCCCCCTCGGACCGATCACGCTCGCGATCCGAGATGGCAATGCGATGGACCTCGACGGACCTCGCGAACCGGGCAACAACCGACTGGCCAACTGGATGGCCTTTGGTCAGGGCGCCGTGTTGTGGCCGGTCGGATCGATGACCGTGCTGCCACCGCCACCACCCTCCCCGGCGGCACCTGAACCTGCGCCGGCGCCGATGCCCGTCTCGGTGGCCGAGCCGACGGGTCGCTTTGAGCCGTTTTCCATTCCACCGCCCGTTGCCGCGCGAATTGAGATCCCCCGCGTGACCCTCGACGACGGCACCGCCTTCGACGTCGACGGCGACTACCTGGTCGGACGCAACCCCTCGGTCTCGCGTGAGCCGGGGTTCCGAACGATGCGCATCGACGACCCTCAGGTGTCACGTGTGCATGCCGCGATTCGCACGATCAACGGCGACGTCTACGTCGTCGACCAGGACTCCCACAATGGTGTCTACCTCCAGACGAGCGACGGAACCTGGAGTCGGGTGCCCACGCGGGTGCCCACCGTGTGGCGGCCGGGCACCGAAGTACGGATCGGCAACCGCGTACTGCGACTCGAACTCGTCAGCGCAGCGACTAGTAAAGTGCGGTAGCCAACCGGCGGCGAGCCGCCTTCACAATCGGCTCGGCCGGGTCGAACAGCTCGAAGAGTTCGAGCAGACGAGTCCGAACCGCCGTGCGATCGTCGTCGGCAAAACGTCGGACCGCATCGATGAGGCGCTGGAACGCAGCTTCGGGCTCCTGGCGCAGCATCTCGATGTCGGCCGCCTTCAACTGTGCCTCGACATCGTCGGGGTTCGCGTTGGCGTGCACATAATCGTCGGGCGTCAGCGATTCGGCCCGCTGGAGCAGTCCGACCTGGCGCAGCGCCGCCTTGGCTTCGCCGTTGTGCGGCTCCGACTGCAGGATCTTTTCGTAAGCCGCCTGCGCACCCGCGAGGTCACCCGAGTCGAGCAGGTTCTCCGCGGCCACGAAGCGGGGGTCGGCCGGCATGTCGTCCTCGAGAGCGCCTTCGCCACCTTCGAGCTTGCCGGCCGTTGCCTGCAGCAGCGCCTCGATCCACTTGCGGACCTGCGTCTCCGACTGCACACCCGGCAGATCGGCGAGCGGACGTCCGCCGGCTACGGCGACAGTCGTGGGGATCGATTGGATGCCGAACACCTGCGCGATGCGCATGTTGGCATCGACGTCGACCCGCGCGAGCTGCCACGTGCCGTTGCCCTCCGCAACGAGCGTGTCGAAGATCTGGACCAGCTGAACGCTCGCGGGGCTCCGTGTCGAATACAGCGCAACGACCACGGGAATCTGGATCGACCGGTTGAGAACCTCGACCTCGAAGTTCTCCTCGGTGACGTCGACTGAGAACGCCGACGTCGACGCCGGAGCCTCTGCGGTCTTGGCCGGACGCTTCAGCGCCGACAGGTCGACAGCACCGGACATGGCAGCCGCCATTGCGGCGGTGGGCTTGCGAGCACCAGGGCGAGTCACGTGCCTACTTTCTCATTCCTCGATTACGAGAGGCTGAACCGAAAGTTCCCCGAGGTTTCCGGAACGAACCGTCCAGACCTCGAACACGACGGCCGCCAGCGGCGGCACCGACGAGATCAACGCCAACAACGTCACGCGTGGCGTCCACTGCAGCGCGCGGGCCGACATGACCGTCACGAGCAGGAACAGGAGAAATACCGCGCCGTGGATCGGTCCGAAGACCTTGACGCCGATTTCGTTCCCATTCTCCGGCAGGTGTTTGAAGGCCATTCCGATGAGGAGCCCCACCCAGGTGAACGCCTCCAGGATGGCGACGAAGCGAAACCGCTTCGCCGCCGTCGAGAGATCAAGCACGCGCAGGAACCTTGATGATCAGTGCGTCGCCCTGGCCACCGCCACCGCACAGCGCGGCCGCACCCACTCCGCCACCGCGGCGCGCAAGTTCGAGTGCGAGGTGCAGCGTGATCCGGGCACCGGACATGCCAAGCGGGTGTCCGATCGCGATCGCGCCACCGTTGACGTTGACCTTCTCCCCGTCCAGGCCGAGCGTGCGGGCCGACGAGAGGCCGACCACCGCGAACGCCTCGTTGATCTCGACGACGTCGAGATCGGACGGCGAGATGCCTTCCTTCTGGCAGGCCTTCGAGATCGCGTTCGCCGGCTGCGACTGCAGCGTCGAGTCCGGGCCGGCCACCATGCCGTGCGCACCGATTTCGGCGATCCACTCGAGGCCGAGCTCTTCGGCCTTCGCCTTGCTCATGACGACGACGGCCGCAGCACCATCCGAGAGCTGGGAAGCGTTGCCAGCGGTCACTGTTCCGGTCTTGCTGAACGCGGCGCGCAGCTTGCCGAGCGACTCCGCGGTCGCGTCACCGCGGATGCCCTCATCCTCGGTCACGGTGATCGGCTCACCACGACGCTGCGGAACCTCAACCGGAACGACCTCGTTGTCGAAGACGCCGTTCTTCCAGGCCGTCGCGGCCCGCTGGTGCGACGCGGCGGCGAACTCGTCCTGGTCCTCGCGCGAGATCTTCTCGGTCTCGTTCGCATTGTCGGTGAGGCCACCCATGATGAGGCCGGTGAAGTGGTCGTCGAGGGCGTCGTAGTTCATGTGGTCGACCATCGTGACACTGCCGTACTTGTAGCCCTCGCGGCTCTTGAGCAGCAGATGCGGTGCTTGCGACATCGACTCCTGGCCACCGGCGACGATGACGTCATACTCCCCTGCGCGGATGAGCTGATCGGCGAGCGCGATGGCATTGATTCCCGAGAGACACACCTTGTTGACGGTCACCGACGGCGTCGACATCGGAATTCCGGCGTATGCCGCTGCCTGACGAGCCGGCATCTGGCCCGCGCCGGCGGTCAAGACCTGACCCATGATGACGTACTCGACCTGCTCGGCCGCGACGCCGCCCTTCTCGAGGGCCGCCTTGATCGCGAATCCTCCGAGCTGTGCGCCCGTGAAGTCCTTGAGTCCGCCCAGCAGCTTGCCAACCGGGGTTCGTGCCCCAGAAACGATGACCGACGTCGTCATTACATCTCCTTGTGAAAGATTTCCTCCATCGAGGTTAGCGCTAGGGTCATCGCATGGGTTACTCAGCATCGGAAGCTCTCACTTCGCATATCACCGCCATCGATCATGTCGGTATTGCAGTGGCAGATCTCGACCAGGCGATCGCCTGGTACGCCGCCAATCTGGGCCTACAGGTCCAGCACCGGGAAACGAACGAGGCGCAGGGCGTCGAGGAAGCAATGGTCGGAGTTCCCGGCGCTCCCGCTGGTTCGACCCTCATTCAGCTCCTCGCCCCGCTGACCCCCGAGTCGACGATCGCCAAGTTCATCGACCGCAACGGTCCGGGTATGCAGCAGCTCGCTTACCGCGTCGCGGACCTTGACGCGGCGTCGGCTGACCTGCGCAGCAAGGGCATTCGCCTGCTCTATGACGCACCGCGATCCGGCACGGCGGGTTCGCGCATCAACTTCGTGCACCCCAAGGATGCCGGCGGAATCCTGGTCGAGCTCGTCGAGCCTGGTCAGAGCGATCACTAACTGCAACCTTTTGGCCTGATCTGTCCGATTCACCACGGGTACGTTGTGGGCATGGGCGACGATCATCAGTTTTCGACGGTCCGCCGCGGGTTACATCCGGGCGAGGTGAAAGCCCACCTCGCCCGGCTCAACGACGACCTGCAGATGACCGCGGACGACCGCGACTCGGCCGCAGCGCAAGCGCGCTCGCTGGCGAAACAACTCGACGCGGCGCGCGTCGAGATCGAAGAACTGCACCGCGCGGTCGATCGGCTGGCCGCGGCCCCAACTTCGACGCAAGGCATGAGTGATCGGCTCACTCGGATGCTTCGCCTTGCCGAGGACGAGGCTGAAGAGATTCGTGCGACAGCTCATTCCGACGCTGCCGAGAGACTTGCGATCGCCGAACAGAACGCCGAATCGGTCCGTGCGGAAGCCCACCGTCTCGCGATCGAGACGAAGGAGAGTCTGTCCGCTGCGCAGACCGAGGCGAACGAGATCGTCGCCGCCGCGCATGCCGAAGCGTCCCGGATCTCCGTCGAGGCCGAGCACCAGCGAAAGTCGGAGCAGCACGACTTCGAAACGACGATGCGCGAACGCCGCGCGAAGCTCACCGCGGAACTCGACGATCTCGAAAGATCAACGCGCGCCAAGGCCGCGCAGCTCAAGAAGGAATCAGACCTCGCGGCGGCTCAGCAGCTGGCGCAGGCGCGGGAGACGGCCGAGAACCTGCGGGTCGTGCGGGCCAACATCCTCAATCAGCTCATGGGGATCCGCGAACAGCTCGACCAGGTGCCCGATCAGCTGTCCGCAATCGAGGACGAGAAGCTCATCGACTAGGCCGACGAGTCATGCGCGAGTTCCAGCAACCCGTGTGCCAATGCCGGCGGTCGTCAGCACCGTGGAAGCCGTCGTTTCGCCACACCACGACGTGCGCGGTACCCGGCCGGATCTCATGGTCGCAACCCGGACACCGATACGCCTTGACCGCCCGTCCGCCGGGGATATCCCGTACCAGGTAGTCGCCGCCCGGACCGGACTGAACCCGCTGCGCCGACGCCGATGCCAGGGGCCGCGGCGACGCCGGCGTACGAGAATTCTTTCGGGGCACGATGCAAGCGTATTTCAGGGCCCGAATTCCGATTGCCTAGAACAACCGGAACTCGTCGTTGACGGTTCCCTTGAGGGCGTCGTAATCAAGTGTGAGACAGCGGATTCCGCGGTCATTGGCGAGCGTCTTGGCTTGCGGCTTGATCTGCTGCGCCGCGAATACCCCGGAGACGGGAGCCAGTAATGGATCGCGGTTGAGCAACTCGAGATAGCGCGTCAGCTGTTCTACGCCGTCGATCTCGCCACGACGCTTGATCTCGACGGCAACGGTCGAACCATCAGCATCGCGGCACAGCAGGTCGACCGGCCCAATTGCCGTCGGGTATTCACGACGGACAAGCGTGTACCCATCCCCCAACGTCTGAACGTGGATCGCGAGCAGTTCCTGCAGGTGTGCTTCGACGCCGTCCTTCTGCAGACCGGGGTCGATGCCGAGTTCGTGGCTGGTGTCGTGGACGATTTCCTCGATGTGAATACGCAGTTCTTCACCAGCTTTGTTGGTGACGACCCACAGGGTCTTGCCGTCCTCGGACTTGTCCGTGACCCAGCATGGTGGGGACATCCAGTTCAACGGCTTGTACGAACCGCCGTCGGAGTGAACGAGCACCGATCCGTCGGCCTTCATCACGAGCAAGCGCTTCGCTTTCGGGAGGAATGCCGTCAATCGGCCGGCATATTCGACTTCGCACACAGCAACGACAAGACGCACGCGCCCAACTTAGCGCCCCTGCCGAGCCGGAGTGAACCCGGTGCAGCAGAATACGGCGGTGACTAACTGGGTTGCCCGCCGTCGGCCGGCGTTCGTGCTCGCCACTGTGCTGTTCGCAACTGCTGCTTGTTCGCATGACACCGCACCGACCGCGCAGACCCCGGTCACCACGTCACCGACCGCTAAGGTGCCCGAGGGCACTCCCGGCTGGGACATCCATAACCCGGGTGCCGACCACGCGATCGAAGGTTTCACCGACCACATCAGCGCGGTGCCTGGAGACCACGTTCGCGTGTACGTGTCAACGACAGCGGATACGTATCAGGTCCGCGCCTACCGGATGGGCAACTACGCCAAGTCCGAGGCTCAACAGGTCTGGATATCGGACAAGCTTCCGGGGAAGCGTCAGCCTGCACCGGTCATCCAGGCGCCGACCAACACGGTCACCGCCCCGTGGGAACCGACCCTCACCCTCGACACCAAGGGCTGGCAACCGGGTGACTACCTTCTGCGTCTCGAGGCTGACAGCGGCGCCATGCAATATGTCCCGCTCACCGTTCGGACCCCGTCCAACAAGGGCAAGATCGTCATCATCAACGCCGTGACCACGTGGCAGGCCTACAACGCGTGGGGTGGCTACAGCCTCTATCACGGTCCTTCCGGCGGGTCGTCCGACCGCGCCCACGCGGTCAGCTTTGATCGTCCCTATCAGGCGAAGTCCATGAGCGGAGCGGGCGACTTCCTCTTCTTCGAGCTACCATTCGTCCTGTTCGCCGAGCGCTCTGGACACGACCTCGGATACGCGACGGATGCGGACCTCGAAGCCGACCCGCACGTTCTCGACGGCGCTGCGGCAGTCATCACACTCAGCCACGATGAGTACTGGTCACCGAAAATGCGGAACGCGTTTGTCCGAGCCCGGGACAAGGGCACGAACCTTGCCTTCCTCGGTGGCAACGACGCCTACCGGCACATGCGGTTCGACAAGACGCCCCTCGGGCCCAACCGCCTCGAGATCGACTACAAGTCGTTCGAAGAGGACCCGATGAGCGCGACTCATCCGGATCTCGCGACGCAGGAATGGCGTTACCCACCGAACTCGAAGCCCGAGAGCGCAATTCTCGGAAACTACTACCACTGCAATCCCGTGACGGCCGACTTGGTCGCCGTCAACACCACGAACTGGCTCACCAAGGGCCTGGTCACAGCCGGCCAACACCTGCCACGGATGGTTGGCGACGAGTACAACACCGTCGACCTCTCCGTCCCCACGCCCCGACCGCTTGAAGTCCTCTTCCACTCCCCGCTCACCTGTCGGGGCCAGAGCGACTTCGCCGATGTCACGTACTACACAACGGCGAGTGGCGCGGGTGTCTTCGCAGCGGGGACCGAGTACTGGGTGTGCGGTATCGATCCGTGGTGCAAGCGCGCCAATTCGCCGGAGGACACCACGCGTCGAACCATGCAGGAGATAACGACTCGGCTCCTCGATGCGTACGCCAAAGGTCCCGCCGGCCGGACGCATCCCGCTGCGGACAACCTCGTGCAGATCGGCGTACCGGGCGCCGCGGACTATCCCAACCCGAACGCCCCGAACGCACTGGTCCCGCAGTAGACGCGATTAATTGGGCACGAGAATGTTCACTGAGTCCGGTTCAGTCGAGATCGTCACGTCGAGGAAGTCACCGACATAGTCGCCGTCTACTTGGACAGGGAACTCCCGGTCACCCTTCACGCGTAGCAGTTGGACGTGCTCGGTCTCTCGAACGTGGCGGTGGCTCACGGCTCCGAGTCGTTCGATGAAGACCCGACTCAGCAATGAGGGGACGTTGTAGGTCGACAGTTCCGTCATAGCGACCACGGCAAGATCTGGGTCAGCCATCGACGCTGACTTCGCCAAGGTGACCGACTGGCCGCGGAAGTAGCTGAACGGGTGGCTGTTCTGCGCGATGACGGTAATCCCCGCATCCCCCACTTCGTCCGCCTGATACGACAGTTGCACCGGGTTCTGCCAATACTCACGGAAGTACCCGTATACGGCCGAGCCGGTGAAGTAGAGCGCGCCGAGCCGACGCTTCCAATCGGGATGCGCGTCCACGAGTCGGGCAACGGATGCATCGAGCCCGCACCCACACGCAAAAACGAAGCGGCGGCCATTCATGGAGCCCACCGTCATTCGCTGGGGATGAGCGTCGTTTCGCATGACTCGGATGGCACGGACCGGATCGTTGGCGTATCCGAGGGATCGTGCAACTACGTTCGTGGAACCAGCTGGAACGGGCGCTACGACGATATCGCTGTCCCCCACACCGTTCACGACCTCGTTGAAGGTGCCGTCGCCGCCCAGGGCAAGAATCGTGCGGTATCCCTTGTCCACTGCGTTGGCCGCCATGTCGATCGCATGACCCTTGGCCTCCGTGTAGGCGATATCGACCCAGGATTGGCCTGCCACCGCCGCGATGACCTTGTCAATTACCGGCCGCCGCGCTTTCGTCGCATGCGGATTGGCGATGAGCAACGCCGGCGACTCGAAGGGCATACGCAAAAAGGCTACAGAGACGGCCGGATTCGGACGTCAAATCTGTTCCGAAATGCCAAAAGAGGGACCCTGGTGAGGGTCCCTCTTTGGTGAAGGGTGTCCGGCGGTGTCCTACTCTCCCACACCATGTCTAGTGCAGTACCATCGGCGCAGTGAGGCTTAGCTTCCGGGTTCGGGATGGGACCGGGCGTTTCCCTCACGCTATTGCCGCCGTAACTCTATGAAACTATCACCATCGCTACATAGTGAGCGGGGTGGTGTGTTGTTTCAGATACCGGACAGTGGACGTGAATATCAATTCGCTACAGGCTTTTCTACAAAAGCAGACAACCCTGAGGTTTTAGTCTTTGTAGTGTTTTTG
>NZ_AQXZ01000016.1 GCF_000380645.1 Smaragdicoccus niigatensis DSM 44881 = NBRC 103563 | reverse complement strand
GCGGTCGCTCCCGGCACGAGCCCGACGAGCTGGGTCACCCCGACGGACAACGTGCAGCACATCGCGTATGTGGGGACTGATCAGAAGATTCAGGAACTGTTCTTCCGGCTCGGCGAGTGACGCCGACCCACCCGGCCCAGGCATATCCGCCCTCGGGACCGCATCGAGGTCCACGCAACGCGACCACCAAGCGCTCTGGTCGAAGGGGCGAGACCATTCATCGGCTCGCGTACCGTCGCCACCATGGGTAAACGGCTTTCGTCGGCAGCGTTCTCCTTCGATGACATTCGCCACGAGTTCGCGCTCCCGACGGACTACCCGGACGCCGCGGTGACCGAGGCGAAGAACGCGGTCGACCGGTTCGCCGACGCACGCGAAGACCGCACCGACATCCCCTTCGTGACCATCGATCCACCGGCTTCAATGGACCTGCATCATGACCAACGGTGCATTTGTTGCGCCAGTTCGCAGCCGCGCTGTCCGCGAAAGGCCTCTCGCGCGGGACAGAGCTTGGTGCTCGTGCCGGTCCGCAGAAGTGGGGGACTGCGCGAGCAGGCAGCAAGATAGCTATCTTTGAAACGTGGATGGTGGCCCGTATTCAGCAGCGCCGGTAGGGCTCTTGGTCGGGCTCGCCATACTTGCCGCGACGATCACGTTCGCGATCGTGCGCTACTACAGGCGCGGACATTTCGAGAACCCCGCCGAGTGGTCGACGCAGGATTACGCCACGCCTGAACCGCAGACGAGAAGCCCCGAGGACTACAACGTCCCCAGGGAGTCGCTGTACAAGCCGCTCAAGACCGAGCCGCCGATCAACTGACCCAGTCAAATCTTTGCAAACGCCCTGAAATCGCGAATCGCGTCGAGTTGGCCAGATACGACCTGAGCGAGACGGTTCCGGAACGGTTCGCGTACCGTCGCGACCATGGGTAAACGGCTATCCGCGACTGCCTTCTCGTTCGACGACATTCGAGCCGAGTTCGCATTGCCGAAGGACTACCCAGCGGTCGCGGTGAACGAGGCGACTAGAGCAACCGATCGCTATGCCCGCCAGCGCAAAGACCGCACCGACATCCCCTTCGTCACGATCGATCCGCCGGGCTCGATGGACCTCGACCAGGCCGTTCACATCGCGAAAACAGACAACGGGTTCACGGCGCACTACGCGATCGCGGACGTTGGTTCAGTCGTGGAGCCAGGGGGAGCGCTCGAGCAGGAGACCTGGTCTCGGGGGCAGACGATGTACCTCCCCGACGGGTCGGTGCCGTTGCATCCCAAGGTGCTCAGTGAAGGCACCGCAAGTCTGCTGCCGGACCAGATTCGACCGGCGGCCCTGTGGACGATCGAACTCAATGCACAGGGCGAACACACGTCGGTCAACGTCCATCGGGCACTCGTTCGGTCCGTGGCCCGCTTCGACTACACCGGCGTGTACGCCGACGCCCAGGCCGGACGACTGCACGCTTCCATCGAGCACCTGCCGGCGGTCGGAGACCTCCGGATGGCGTTGGCTCGCCAGCGTGGAGCCATCGAACTACACCTTCCAGAACAGGAGGTGGAGTCTGACGGCGCCGGCAAGTGGAAGCTCGTCGCGCGCGAACACACTCCGGCCGATGACTGGAACGCCGAGATCTCGTTGCTCACCGGTACCTGTGCCGCGAAGCTCATGCTCGACGCCAAGGTCGGGCTTCTGCGCACGTTGCCGCCGGCCGATGAGGGGTCGGTGGAGGCGCTGCGGAAATGCGCGAAATCGCTGGGAGTGGCGTGGCCCGACGCGATGAGTCCGGGCGAATTTCTCACGGGACTCGATCCGAACCTGCCGACCACGATGGCGCTCATGAGCGAGGCGACGAGTCTGCTCCGCGGTGCGTCCTACGTGCCGTTCGATGGCGAGTTGCCGGCGCAACCGTTGCACGCGGCGATCGGACTCCCGTACGCGCACGTCACCGCACCGCTGCGTCGTTTGGGCGATCGGTACGCCACCGAGGTCTGTCTGGCGATCTGTGCAGGTCAGCCGGTGCCGGACTGGGCGCGCACCCGCCTCTCCGATCTGCCGCCGGTCCTGCGGGAGTCCGACCAAACCGCCGGAAAAGTCGACCGGGCGTGCGTCGACAAAACGGAAGCTCTCGTCCTGAGCAGTCGAGTCGGTCAGACGTTCCCCGGGGCAGTTGTCCGGGCGGCGAACGAGAAGCATCCCGCGGATGTGTTCATCGCGGACCCGCCGGTGATCGCCCCCTGCGACGGCAACCCGACCGAAGGACAGCAGCTCCAGGTCCGGTTGACGGTCGCAGACCCGGCCCGACGTGCGGTCCGGTTCAGCGCCTAGCTGGCGCACCCCGCAACACTCAACGGATGCAGGACGTCAACCGGACCGCCAACAACGCGGGGCTCCGGATGTGATGCCGTGCGCGTCACCGGCTGCCACTCCGCTTTGACCGTCCGTTCACCGTCGAGCGTCAAGGTGAGCACGCCCCCGTCCGGCTGAGCGCTCGGCCACCACCAGGCAAAGTTGCCGAGCCCATAAGCGACAAAGGCATCGCCGATTCGGCCCATGCCCTGGATCGTATGGCTGTGCGCACCGGCCACGACGTCGGCCCCGGCATCGACCAGTTGGCGGGCCAAGGTCACTTGACTGGCGACCGCGCAACGATTCTGCTGGACGCCCCAATGCAGCATGACGACCACTGGCCCGTCGCTACTTGCGGAGCGGACCGCGGAGATCAAGCGCGCCGGATCGGCGACATGGGCGGTGCCCGGTGTCTGTGCCGTTGCGGACCAGTCCGCGGTCGGATCCGCGGTCGGGTCGTCGTCGAGGCTGGCCGCGAATACCGTCACGGTTGTCCCTCGGACGTCGATTCGCGCGGGTGCATACGCATCGTCGAGGTCTTTGCCGACGCCGATGATGTGGGGCACCGCAGTGCGCGTACGGATGGCGAGGGTGTCGCTCAGACCGTCTCGCCCGTAGTCGAGGGCGTGGTTGTTCGCCATGGTGAGGACGTCGACGCCCAGGTCGCCCAACGAGCGAACGTCCTGCTCACCGGCCCGAAAGACATACCGCTTGTCGGACTTGGTTCCGCCGTCGGTGAGCGCGGTCTCGAAGTTGACGATCGCGACGTCCGCAGCGCGCAGCGGCGCGAAAGACTGCTGATAGCTCGGGTCAGCCAGGTTGACCGGCGGATGAGCGTGCACGTCACCGGCCAGTGCCACCGTGAGCGTTTCCGGATGCGAGGCGCACGCGCCCAGACCGCTCGATGCCAATGCGATGGCGAGGACGGTTCGCAGTGCTCTCACGCCGCGAAGCGTATCCGCCGTCCGTTCAGCGCAGGACCGCACACTCCGTCGTGAGCACGTCGAGTGCGGGGCGGTAGCCGGAGAGGAAATTTTCCGCGGCTATCCCTTCGGTGTGGTGCAGAACCCCGTAGACGAACAAGTCCTCGCCCTCCGCTCGTGCCTGCGCCGCCACGTCCATGATGTGAGCCTGTGCCTCGGCCGCATCGCGCCAATCGCCGAGCACGGACTGCAATGACTTGGCCGCCGAGGCGACCTGGGACGCCGCCTCGCCGAGCACCGCAGCCGCGGCTTCACCCGAGTATCGAAGCGCCTTGCTCGACTTCCGAACCTCATGCAGAGCTTCGATACGGTCCTCCGCGGAGGCCGCGAACTGCATCCGCACGTCGTCACGGACGCGCTCATAGTCCCTGGTCAAGCAGTCGAGGAAGATCTTCTCGGCAGGAGCTGCGGACAATTTAGTGTCGAGCTCGCCGACGCTGAGTTCCTCGAGTCGAGCACGCAAGGCGCGGTAGCGGTCACCGCCGAGCTCCTTGACCGCACCCTCGTGTGCGTCGGCATAACGACGCCGTTGCGCGCCGACGAGGCGGTCGTACGCGGGCCCTTGTGCCAAGCCGTCGGGCTGCACGTCGAGCAGGTTCTGGAATCGCTCGGCGAGGACTTCGGCGTCGCGGGCTTCGCCGAGCAGCCCGGCGAGCCACTTGAGTTCGTCGCGAAGTTCCTTCGCAGAGTCACCCGGAAGGATCTTCTTGTAGCTGCGCATGACGCTGCGAAGTCGACGGGTAGCAACCCGCATCTGATGGACGGAGTCGTACTTGTCTGCGATGACGTCCGGCTCGGCCTTGATGAGTCGATCGACGTCGGATCGCAAGGCAGTCAGCAGCGCTGATCCGGCCGTGGTCTTGCTTTTCATCGGAATCGGTCCGTTGTCTCTACGAGGTGGTGAACGATGCCGGGCTCGCTGGCCGCGTGACCGGCATCTTCGACGATGATCAGCGTCGAATTCGGTAGGACCTTGTGTAGGTCCCAGGCATTACGAGCTGGGCAAACGAGGTCGTATCTGCCGTGAACAATCACTGTCGGGATGTCTTCGATCTTCGACGCCTCGTCGAGGAGCTGACCCTCACGCAGGAATCCCGCGTGACAGAAATAGTGGTTTTCGAGACCGGCAAAGGCGAGCGCGTACCGCGGGTCGGCGGAGGATCGCACCCGCTCCTCGTCGGGTAGCAGGGACAGCGTAGCGGCTTCCCAGGTGGTCCAGGCGATCGCGGCGGCCTCGGCGACGGCGCGGTCGTTCGAATTCAGTAGTTCGCGATAGACCTCGATGAGGTCGCGTTCGCGGTCCGCAGGTGGAACCGGCGCGAGGAACTGCTCCCAGAGGTCGGGAAATGCCCAGCCGGTCTGGCCGTTGTAGAACCAGTCGAGCTCGGCGCGCCGAAGTAGGAAGATGCCGCGCAGCACCAATTCGGTCACCCGATTCGGGTGACGTTGTGCGTAGGCGAGCGACAACGTCGAACCCCACGATCCGCCGAAGACCTGCCACTGGTCGATGCCGAGAAGCTCGCGAAGGGCTTCGAGGTCGTCGATGAGGTGGTCGGTCGTGTTGAGCGAGAGATCCGCGCCGTCGGCGACGTGGGGCCGCGAGCGACCGCATCCGCGCTGGTCCAGGAGCACGATGCGGTAAGCGGCCGGATCGAAGAACTGGCGGTGCCAGGGAGCGCTGCCGGCACCGGGGCCGCCGTGCAGGAAGACCACCGGCTTTCCGTCCGGATTGCCAGAGGTCTCCCAGTAGATCTCCTGGCCATCGGCAGTGGTCAGAAATCCGGTCTCATACGGCTCGATCGCGGGATAGAGAGTCCGCATCGTCAGCCGAGCCCAATCAAGCCGGCAGCAAAGCTCGGCAGTTCCAGTGCAGTGAGCGCTTCGGTGCGCGTCTGGGCACACTGCTTCATCGTCACGTCGTCGACCAGTGCGCGATTGCCGATGATCTGGGCGGTGACGCCGTTCTGGAGACCCCACGCCTGAACGAGGACGTTCAGCGCGGGATGCGTCAGCGACGGAGTCTGTATGCGCCAGTCCGAAAGGGCACCGTGGAGTTGATCGCACAATTGCGCAACGGCGTTATTGGCGACCGCCGGTGGCGGTGTCGTGGTCGCGGGCGGAGCCGACTGCCCCGGCCCACAGGCGGCGAGCGCCATGGCGGTCGCGGAAACGGTGAGCAAGCGCACCGAAGTCAAGCTGGTACCTCGATTCTGTGAAAGGGGTACTGCACATTCGATTTTGCCACCTACGGGTGGTGGCGCGCTTGTCGAGAGCTGCCGGGATGACCCGTCAGAAGGAGTGCTCAGGTCCCGGGAAGGCGCCGGTCGCGACGTCGTCGCGGTACTGCTCGGCGGCGGTCTGCAGGGCGGTACCCAGCTCGGCATACCGCTTCACGAACTTCGCCGTGCGGCCCTTGGTGTAGCCGGCCATGTCCTGCCACACGAGAACCTGCGCGTCGCACTCCCTGCCGGCGCCGATGCCGATCGTGGGGATCTGGAGCTTGCCGGTGACCTGCCCCGCGAGCTCGGCCGGAACCATCTCCATGACCACGGAGAACGCGCCGGCTTCCTGAACCGCGATCGCGTCGGCGATGAGCTGGTCAGCGCCGTCGCCACGTCCCTGGACGCGGAATCCGCCGAGGCTGTTGACGCTCTGCGGGGTGAAGCCGATGTGGGCCATGACCGGGATGCCGGCGGCGGTGATGGCGGCGATCTGCGCGGCCATCCGCTCGCCACCTTCGAGCTTGACCGCGTGCGCCATGCCTTCGTTCATGAAGCGGATCGCCGTGCGGACGGCCTGCTCCGGGGATACCTCGTACGAACCGAACGGGAGGTCGGCGACGACGAGCGCGTGGGGGGCACCGCGGACGACCGCGCGCACCAGCGGGATGAGTTCCTCGATGTTGACGTGGACCGTCGTGTCGTAGCCGTACACGACATTGGCAGCCGAATCGCCGACGAGGAGGACCGGAATCTCGGCGTCGTCGAAGAGCTTGGCGCTCGAGTAATCGTAGGCCGTCAGCATGGCCCATTTGCGGCCCTCGGCCTTGGCGGACTGAAGGTGGTGGATGCGTGTCTTGCGACGCGGAGCCGCACTCGTGGGGGCAGCACCGTACGCGGGCATTTCGGACATCGATGTCTCTTTCCATCCTCGAGGCCCACGCTGTGGGTCCCCGGGTTTCTCGGTACCACTCAAGTGTTCCACCACCGGTGGATCGCGTGTAGGGATCGACGCGGTGGACTTCGTCACAGCCTGAATCGGCCGAGATTGTCATGTGAACAGGGGAATCTCGATCACAGAACGATTCCGACCTGGGGTTTTTGCAATTCAAAGATCAATTACCGACCTGTACTGACGGCATTCGCACTCGGAGGAGGTTTGCCATGGTCGGGAAGTGGATCACCCGGAGCACCGTCGCGGCGGCACTGATCGTCGCGGCTCAACTGACGGCATTCCCCACGGCGCCGGTATCGGCGGCCGGGGCCAGCGTCACCAGTTTCAAGCAGCTTTCGGGGCGAGCCGTCCAGCTCACGATCGACTCACCGGCGATGGGCCGCCCGGTGCGCGTTGACGTCATCCGCGCGAATCCCACCGGGACCGCGCCGACTCTCTATCTCCTCGACGGAACGGGAGCCCGGGACGATCAGCAGGCGAGTTCGTGGCTCCTGCGCACCGACGTCGATGCGTTCACGGCGGACAAGAACGTCAACGTGGTGATGCCGGTCGGCGGCGGCGGGACGCTATACACGGACTGGCAGAAAGATGACCCGACCCTCGGCCACTTGAAGTGGGAGACGTTCCTGACGCATGAGCTTCCCGCGATCATCGACGGCGCCGACGCGGGCCATTACGGCGGCAGCGGACGCAATGCCATCGCGGGTCTGTCCGCGGGCGGTATGGCCGCAGCTTCGCTCGCCGTCCGATTCCCGAGTCTCTACCAGGCCGTCGGGTCGTACAGCACGTGCCTGTTCTTCACCAACCCGGCCGGCCAGGCGATCGTTCGTGGCTCGGTCATCTCCCGCGGCGGAAACCCGACGAACATGTGGGGTCCGGTCACCGACCCGGATTGGCCGGCCCATGACCCGGCCCGGCACCTCGACAAGCTCAAGGGAAAGCCGTTCTACGTTTCGGTGGGTTCGGGCGTACCGGGTCCGCTCGACCTGAACTTCGACCCGTCCTACTCGTTCCCCACGGACCTCGCCGGTGCCATCGCCCAGGAGCAGGGCGCGGCCGACTGCACCAAGACGTTCCAGATCAAGGCCAGGTTGGCCGGGGTGACCGGGACGTTCCGGTACAACCTCATCGGAACCCACTCGTGGCCGTACTGGCAGATCGCCCTGCACGACTCGTGGGCGACGTTGAAGAGGGGCCTCGGGCTTTAGGCGTGAGTGTGAGCCGGACGAGCCGCGTGGCACGATCGTTCCCATGCTCGTTCGGCGAATCGCGGCCCTGACCGCAGTCACCGCTTTCGTGGTGGCCGGCTGCTCGACCGCCCGCCCGCAAGCGCGTCCGGACACCTCGCACCCGGTGCCGACCGGTCTCGAGCGGTTCTATACCCAGGAGTTGGACTGGGGGAGTTGCGTCGGATACCGGCACCGGGACGAAGCCCTGTCTCGGCTGCTCGAGTGCGCCCGGATCGACGTCCCGATCGACTACGACCATCCCGATGCGGGCACGGCGCAGATCGCAATGTCGCGGATCCGTGCGTCCGGGGACAAGATCGGCTCGCTCATCGTCAACCCCGGTGGGCCCGGGGCTTCCGGACTGAACACTCCGACGAACGTCGCGAACTCGGCTGTCGGTCGCTCGTTCGACGTGGTCGGGTTCGATCCCCGTGGCGTTGGTGCCTCTACTCCATCGATCGTGTGCAACAGCGACGCGGAGATCGACGCAGACCGGCGCGACCTCGACGTCGACACCTCGCCCGCGGGAATCGCGGAGACCGAGCAGGAAGAGCGCGACTACGCAGCACGCTGTCAGGCGAAGAGCAACCTCACTCTGCTCGAACACGTGGGCACCCGGGACGTCGTCCGGGATCTCGATGTCATGCGCGCGGTACTCGGCGATCCGAAACTGAACTTCGTCGGGTTCTCGTACGGCACGAAGATCGGCTCGGACTATCTCGCCGCCTATCCCGATCGAGTTCGTGCGATGGTGCTCGACGGCGGGGTACCGCCCGGCGCCGACCCGGTCGAGGAAATCCGGGTGCAGCTTGTCGGCTTCCAGACCGCGTTCGACAACTTTGCCCGTCAGTGCGCGCAGAGTTCGGACTGCCCGCTCGGAACGGATCCGGCGCATGCTGTCGCGCGGTACCGCGCACTGGTCAACCCGCTGATTGCCAAGCCCGCGAGGACCGACGACGGGCGCGGTTTGAGTTACTCAGATGCGATCACCGGCACCCAGCAGGCGCTGTACAGCCCCGAGATGTGGGGCATGCTGACGACCGGTCTGCGCGAGCTCGGCTTCGGCCGCGGGGACAGCCTCCTCGCCCTCGCGGACTACTACGACGGTCGCCGTAGCGACGGCACCTACAGCAACATGGACGACGCGTTCAACGCGATTCGCTGCGCCGACGACCCGCCTGTCACCGATCGTGCGCGCGTGGACCAGGCCGACGGAGAATTCCGCAAAGCGGCACCCTTTATGGACGACGGTCGGGGCAACGGCAACGCTGCTCTGGATACGTGTGCGTTCTGGCCGGTCAAGTTCGACTACACCGAGCCGAAGATTCCGGCGAATGTGCCGAAGGTCGTCGTCGTTTCGACGACCGGTGACCCGGCGACTCCCTATCAGGACGGAGTCGATCTCGCGAAGGCAATTGGTGCTTCTCTGCTCACTTACCACGGAACTCAGCACACGGTGTCGTTCAATTACGGGGTGGCTTGCATCGATGACGTCGTGATTGCCTACCTGGTTGACCTCACGGTGCCGCCGGAGGGTTATTCGTGCTGAATCGGAGCGCGATCGCGGCTGCAGTGCTCGTGTTGGCTGGATGCACCAGCGCCGGCACGCCGCGACCGGCGCCCGATCCGCCAACCCCGGACCTCAATCGGTTTTATGCGCAACACGTCGTTTGGGGGTCATGCGAGGGTTTCCCGGGCGCGACGCGGGCCATGGAGTGTGGCCGCATCGATGTGCCCATGGACTACGCCCATCCGGAGAAGGCGTCGATTTCGATTCCGCTGAGCCGGCTGCCCGCCAGGGGCGAGAAGATCGGATCTCTGTTCCTCAACCCGGGTGGTCCCGGCGCATCTGGTCTGGGCATGCCGTTGATGGCGGCGAAGTCCGCACTTGCCGATCGATTCGACCTGGTCGGCTTCGACCCGCGCGGTATCGGCGCGTCGATTCCGGCGATCCGATGTCTGACGAATCCGGAGCGCGATGCCGACCGCGCCGACCTTGACGTCGACTATTCGCCGGCGGGAATTCGGCAGACCGAGGACGAGGAGAAGCACTTCTCCGAGCGCTGCGAACAAGTGAGTGGCCGGGATCTGCTCGCCAACGTCGGCACCCGCGATGTCGCGAAGGACCTCGACATCATGCGCACGGCCGTCGGGGATCCGAAGCTGAACTACCTCGGCTATTCCTACGGTACGGCGATCGGCACGCAGTATGCAGAAACATTCGGCGGCAACAAGATTCGGGCGATGGTACTCGACGGAGCGGTCGACCCCACGGTGAGCCGTGCCGACAAGGTCGTTCGTCAGCTCGCCGGTTTCCAGAAGGCCTTCGACGCCTTCGTCGCCGACTGCGTCACCATCGACGGCTGCCCCCTCGGGACCGATCCCGCCAAAGCGAACGATCGCTATCACGCACTGATCGAACCGCTCATCACGAAGCCTGCGCAGACGGCCGACCCGCGCGGCTTGAGCTTCAACGATGCGCGGACCGGAACGGGAGCGGCGCTGTATCAGGAAGCGCGCTGGCCGAAACTGTTCGTCGGACTTCTCGAACTCGAGGTCGGCCGTGGTGACCAGTTGCTCGCGCTCGCGGACCAGTACGAGGGCCGCAATGACGACGGGTCCTACGACAACGAGGGCGACGCATTCACCGCGGTTCGGTGCATCGACTACCCGGCGGTGACAGACCGCGCGGTCGCGGGTCGCGATGATCGGCGTTTCCGGGATGCGGCACCGTTCCTCGACGACCAACACGGAACCGGACAGGCGCCGCTCGATCAATGCGCCTTTTGGCCGGTCCCGCCGACGGGGGATGCGCATCCTGTGCGGGTTTCCGGGCTTCCCCCGATCGTCGTCATCTCGACGACCGGTGATCCCGCGACGCCCTACGAGTCTGGTGAAGTCCTCGCCAAGCAACTGGGCGGAGTTCTCGTGACCTACCGGGGGACCCAACACACGGTTGCGCTCCACGGGGTCGATTGCATCGACCAGACGGTGTTCGCCTACTTCATCGATTCGATTGTTCCGCCGGTCGGAAAGACGTGCTGACCTACGCCCGCGCCTCGTTGTCGTCGATCCAGTTGTGCTTCGGAATCGAATTCCAGATGGCCAGGGCGACCTGGAATCCCAGAGCGATTGAAATCATCGACGCCAGCATCGCGACGACGGACTGACTACTTGCGCCGCCGGTGATTTCGGTGATCCCGATGAGGCCGACGGAGCTCGGCACCAGAAGCCAGAATCCGGGAGCCAGAATGGTCTGGAGAGCCGGCATGTTGCGACGGCGGCTCAAGGCCAAAGCGCACAGCATGAGGGCCAGGCCACCGCCGAATCCGCTGACATAGCCGCCGACCGCCAGAGCCGTCACGCGTTGGCTGGCGTAGCTGACGAACAGGATGAGCACGAGCCACGGCAGGAACTGTCGCGGTGGACCGTGCTCGAGCTTGATTCCGATGGCCAACACGAAAACGCCGAGCCATGGCGCCCACGGACCGAAGAAGTTGCCTGTCTGGTCCGTGATCTCCGCGCTCGACAGCCCGACGAGTTGAATCGCAATGACGATGCCCAGGGCCAGTTGTGCCAGTTGCATCAGACCAGCCACCAACCGAGCCGATCCGGACACGATCTCGCCGGTGGCGGATTCAATGACGCCGAGGGTGATGGCCACGCCGGGCAGAAAGGCGACCAGGGGAGCGATCAATCCGCGCAGGTCGAAGTGGCCGACGTTCAGCAGCCGTTCGAGGCCGAACAGGGTCAACGTCACCACGAAGGCACATAACGCGGGCAGTAGGTATCGAAGGCCCAGAAACGGACCGACGAACCGGCGCACTGCGCCGATGAGGAGTCCGAGCCCGACCGCGGCGATCATCGAGACCGGCACCGGTTGCAGCATGAGGCCGTAAGCAGTGCATTGCAGGGCATATCCGATGACACCGACCCACGCCGGGTAGGGCGGGGGCAACGCGAGAATCCGGTCGAGTTCGGCCGACCCGGCCGCGGGGCCGATTCCGCCGCGATGAGCCGTCCGCACGAGGTTGCCCAGCGGGAAGGTCTGGTCGAACCGAACCGGGTGTTCTTCGCGCACCATCCGGGTCCGATCGACATCGCCGATCTGGATGAAGTTTGGCAGCACCAGCATCGGACAGCTGAACCCGTAGGCGTGGGCCGTCCGCTGCAAAGCAAGGCGCACAATGTTGACCGGATAGCCCGCGGCCAGCATCGTTGCGCCGAGGCGGGCCAGGAAATCCATCGCGACGGCCTGGTCCTCGACGGGCTCGGCAACCTCTGACATGGTCGACCCCCTGGTGCTGGCGGCGGCTGTAACTCACGGTGCCACAACCGGGCTCGTCAACACGCGTTTCCTGGAACCCGCTCTTAAGTACTGAAATGCCGGAAAAACCCATTAGGCTCGCGTGCATGGATCGTCAGAAGGAATTCGTGCTTCGTACTCTCGAAGAGCGCGACATCCGCTTCGTTCGACTGTGGTTCACCGATGTTCTCGGCTACCTCAAGTCCGTAGCAATCGCGCCGGCCGAGCTCGAAGGCGCATTCGAAGAGGGCATCGGGTTCGACGGTTCGGCGATCCAGGGATTCGCGCGCGTCTTTGAGGCGGACATGGTCGCCCGACCTGACCCCTCGACGTTCCAGATCCTGCCGTGGACCGCAGCGGGCAGTCCGCAGCAGCACACCGCGCGCATGTTCTGCGACATCGCGATGCCGGACGGTTCGCCGTCGTGGGCTGACCCGCGCCACGTGCTCCGTCGCGCGCTCAACAAGGCCGGAGACCTCGGCTTCAGCTGCTACATCCACCCCGAGATCGAGTTCTTCCTGCTCGAGCAGGGGCCGTTCGACGGTTCCGAGCCGGTTCCGGCCGACCGTGGTGGATTCTTCGATCAGGCCTCGCACGACCGGGCACCGAGCTTCCGCCGGATGGCGATCGAGGCACTCGAATCGATGGGCATCTCCGTCGAGTTCAGCCACCATGAGGGCGCTCCCGGCCAGCAGGAGATCGACCTCCGCTACGCCGACGCGCTGTCGATGGCCGACAACATCATGACCTTCCGCTACGTCGTGAAGGAGGTCGCCCTCAGCCAGGGCGTGCGTGCGACCTTCATGCCGAAGCCGTTCACGCAGTACCCGGGCTCGGCGATGCACACGCACCTGAGCCTGTTCGAGGGCGAGACGAACGCCTTCCACGATCCCGACGACCCGATCCAGCTGTCGGCGACCGCTCGCGCGTTCATCGCCGGAATTCTCGAACACTCAGTTGAGATCAGCGCGGTCACCAACCAGTGGGTCAACTCGTACAAGCGCCTCATCCAGGGTGGCGAGGCCCCGACGGCTGCGTCCTGGGGGCGGTCGAACCGCTCTGCACTTGTGCGTGTTCCGATGTACACGCCGAACAAGTCGGCGTCGCGGCGCATCGAGGTCCGTACCCCGGACTCCGCGTGCAACCCGTATCTGACCTACGCCGTGCTGCTCGCGGCGGGCCTGCGCGGCATCGAGCAGGGCTACGAGCTGCCGGCCGAGGCCGAAGACAACGTCTGGGACCTCACTCCGGCGGAGCGTCGCGCACTCGGATTCAAGGAACTGCCGACCAACCTCTCCGCTGCGCTGGTGGAAATGGAGAAGTCCGAGCTCGTCGCCGAGGCCCTCGGTGAGCACGTGTTCGACTTCTTCCTCCGCAACAAGCGTCGCGAGTGGGAAGACTTCCGTGCCCAGGTCACCCCTTACGAGCTGCGGGAATACCTGAGTTTGTGAGCTGGCCGGGTGACGTCTGGACTGACGAGTCGAGGGCTGTGAGGCACGAGCAGTTCGAGCGAGGAGGGAAGACGGTGCCCATAGGGCCGGCGAACCGCCGAAGCGGAGCGAAGGCAATGACACTGTGACTCGCCCGCCGACTTCTCGTTCGGTACTCCCGAGCCCGGCTCGGCTTGGTCTCCTCGGCTCGACCGCGGGTGCCGACCTCGACGCGCTCGGTTGGATGCGGGAGCCTTACGTGCCGGTGCTGTGGGCGTTGTCCCGCGCGCCGGACGCCGATCTCGCGCTGCGCACGCTGGCCGACTTGCGCGCAAAGCTGGGCCCCGCGTGGCAAGAACTTGACACGGCAGTGCGTGAGGACCGGGCCCTGCGCGGTCGGTTGCTTGCCCTCATCGGTGGATCAGGCGCGTTCGCCGACCAACTTTGTGTCGATCCTTCCTCGTGGAAGCTATTGCAGCGCAAGGAGCTTCAGTCCAAGGACGAGCTCCTGAGCGCGATGCTCAGTGCAGTCGGAGCGAAACCGGAGACCGGTCCGGCCGCGTCGCCGATGCTCTTCCGGGCCACGATCACCGGGCCGGACGCGGTCGCGGCGCTCAAGAAGCGCTACCGAGAACTCGTCATGTTCCTCGCCGCGCTCGATCTTGCGGCGACGGTCGAGAACGAACCGGTCGTCCCGTTCACCAAGGTCGCCGAGCAACTCTCTGACCTCGCCGACGTGGCGCTGACCGCCGCGTTGTCGGTCGCAGTGGCGACGCTGTGGCCTAACGATCCGTGTCCGGTCCGGCTCGGTGTTCTCGCCATGGGCAAATGCGGTGGTCGGGAACTGAACTACATCTCCGACGTCGATGTCGTGTTCGTGGCGGAGCCGAACGGTCCGCAAGCGGCCCGCCTCGCCGCCGAGATGATGCGCATCGGTTCGAGTGCGTACTTCGAGGTCGACGCCGCGCTGCGCCCCGAAGGCAAGCGGGGCGAACTGACGCGGACACTGGATTCGCATATCGCGTACTACAAGCGCTGGGCGAAGACCTGGGAGTTTCAGGCTCTTCTCAAGGCTCGGCCGATGACCGGGGACATCGACCTCGCAACCCGGTACTGCGACGCGTTGCTGCCGATGGTGTGGCTAGCATCCGAACGGGCTGATTTCGTCGTCGACGTGCAGGCGATGCGTCGCCGCGTCGAGGAGTCGATTCCGTCCGGGCTCCAGGAACGAGAACTCAAGCTCGGGCGCGGCGGCCTACGCGATGTCGAATTCGCGGTGCAACTGCTGCAGCTCGTCCACGGCCGAACCGACGCTTCGCTCCGCGTGACGTCGACCGTTGCCGCGTTGACTGCGCTCGCGCAGGGCGGCTACATCGGCCGCGACGACGCCGCGAACATGACTGCGTCGTACGAGTTCCTGCGGCTGCTCGAACACCGCCTACAGCTGCAGAAGATGCGCCGAACGCACCTGCTTCCGGAGCCCGACAACCACGAAGCATTTCGGTGGCTGGCCCGGGCGGCGCACATGCGCCCCGACGGACAGCACGATGCCGAAGGCGTGTTGAAGGCCGAGATCAAGCGCAATGCCTATCGGGTTCGACGCCTGCACTCGAAGCTCTTCTACCGACCGCTCCTCGAGTCGGTGACACGCATGGACCGGGACGCGGTGACGCTCAGTCCGGAGGCCGCGGTTCGGCAGCTCGCCGTGCTCGGCTATACGTCACCGCAGAACGCGCTCGGCCACCTGAGGGCCCTGACCAGCGGAGTTTCCCGTAAGGGCCGAATCCAGGCAGTGCTGCTGCCGCAGCTGCTCGAGTGGCTGGGGGAGACGCCAGACCCGGACGCCGGTCTGCTCGCGTACCGCCGCCTGTGCGAGGAACACGACGACCTGAACTGGTTCCTGCGCGAGTTGCGGGACGAGGGAGCGGTCGCGCATCGGTTGATGACGCTGCTGGGCACGTCCGGCTACCTTCCGGATCTGCTCATGAAGGCCCCCGACGTCATCCGGCTCTACGGCGATGGCCCGAGCGGTCCACTCCTGACCGGCACGGCACCCGACGAGGTGGCGCGCGGTATTGCGGCCGCGACCGCGCGGTACAACGACCCGGCGCGTGCGGTTGCCGCGGCTCGATCGCTGCGGCGTCATGAACTGGCACGGGTGGCGTCGGCCGACATGCTCGGACTTCTCGACCTTCGGCAGGTGTGCCAGGCGCTGTCGTCAGTGTGGGTTGCCGTCCTGGCCGCGTCGATGGACGCGGTGATCGCGGCGTGGAAGACGGAGAACAAGGCCTCGCCGCCCGCGCGGCTTGCCGTTATCGGCATGGGCCGGCTCGGCGGCGCTGAACTCGGATACGGCTCCGACGCGGACGTCATGTTCGTGTGCGAGCCGGTCGAGGGCGTCGAGGAAGGCGTCGCGGTCAAGTGGGCCGGGACGGTGGCGGAAACGGTGCAGCGGCTTCTCGGTGCGCCGAGCATGGACCCGCCACTGCAAGTCGATACCGCGCTGCGGCCGGAAGGTCGTGGGGGACCGCCGGTTCGGACCCTCGCGTCCTACGAGGCCTACTACGCGCAATGGGTTCAGACGTGGGAGGTCCAGGCCCTGCTACGGGCCCACGCGGTGTGCGGCGACCCGGATCTCGGGCAACGCTTCTTGCGACTGATCGACCGCTATCGCTACCCAGAGGGCGGCATCTCGTCCGATGCGATCCGGGAGATTCGCCGCATCAAGGCGCGCGTGGACTCCGAACGGCTGCCGCGCGGGGCGGACCCGTCGACCCACACCAAGCTGGGTCGCGGCGGTCTCGCCGACGTCGAGTGGACCGTTCAGCTGCTGCAGCTGAAGTTCGCCCATGAGCACAAGGCGCTGCACAACACGTCGACCCTCGAAACCCTGACAGTGGCGGCTGACCTGGGGCTGCTCTCCGCTGAAGATGCTTTCCAGCTTCGCGAAGCGTGGCTCACCGCGACGCGCGCGCGGAATGCCTTGGTACTGGTCAAGGGCAAGCCGACGGATCAGTTGCCGGGGCCGGGGCGGGTTCTCACCGCGGTCGCGAGAGCGGCTGGCTGGAGCGGGGACGCGGGGTCGTTCCTCGACAACTATCTGCGGGTGACACGGCGCGCTCGCATTGTGGTCGAGCGGGTTTTCGGGTCCTAGCCGGACCCGTGCACCGTGAGGGCCCTTGTCGGCGACGAAATTGGGTGCGTGAGGGTGCACAGCCCTAAAGCCGCTGAAGCAACCGCACGTTGAAGTCGATGATGCGCTTGTAGTTGGCCAGCGAAATCCGCTCATCGGTGCCGTGAATGCGTTCGAGGTCGGCACGGTCGAGCAGGATCGGCGTGAAGTTGAACCGCGCCTGCGCCACCGCGCTGTAGTGCCGCGAGTCGGTCGCACCCGGCACCAGACCACTGGTGATGAGCGCCGCGGGAACTGTCTCCTGCACGACCTCGGAGATCATGTCGAACAGCGGCGAATTCGGATCGGTCGAGGGCGAGGGGTCCGCCGCGAAGCCGGACGTCACGCCGATCCGGACCCGCTCGTCGTCGACGACCTTGATGCAGTGCTCCACCACGGAATCGATCGTGTCGCCCGCGAGGATGCGGACGTTGATGAACGCCTCGGCCGATTGGGGCAGCACGTTCTCCTTGACACCGCCGCGGATTACCGTGGGCGCGAACGTCGTTCGTACGAGCGCTGCCGTGTGTGGTTTGAGCGACAGCAGCTTGGCGATCGGCTTGGGGAATCGCTCGGCGCTAGCCAGAACCGCGCGCACGGGACCCGGCATGTGCGGGCCCATTCGACGCACCATGTCGAGGACGGGCGGGGTCACGCGCAGCGGCAACGGGTTGTCCTGAATCCGGGCGATCGCCTGGGCGATCCGTCCGACCGCAGTCCGTTCGGGCGGCATCGAAGAGTGACCGCCCGGG
This sequence comes from Smaragdicoccus niigatensis DSM 44881 = NBRC 103563, assembly GCF_000380645.1. Lineage (GTDB taxonomy): Bacteria > Actinomycetota > Actinomycetes > Mycobacteriales > Mycobacteriaceae > Smaragdicoccus > Smaragdicoccus niigatensis. The sequence continues at coordinate 443,048 of NZ_AQXZ01000016.1, read as the reverse complement.
TCGGTCGCGTCGAGACGAAGCGTGGCGAATCCCTTCTCGCCGAGCATGATCGATGCGACCGGCGGAGAGATGCCGTCGACCATGCCCACCGACACGATTCCGCCCTCGTCGAGGACGAAATCCGCGCTCACGTTCTGGGTCGCCAGGTATTGCGCCATGACCTGCGCACCCTCGTGGCCGCCCACCTCCTCGTCGTGGCCGAACGCGAAGTAGATCGTCGTCTTGGGATGGAATCCGCGGCGCAGGAGATCCTCGATCGCCTCGAGAATCGCGAGCACGCGGCTCTTGTCATCGATCGCTCCGCGACCCCACACGAACTCGTCGTCGACGACGCCACTGAACGGCGGATGGCTCCACAAGTCCGCGTTGTCGACCGGAACGACGTCTTGGTGGGCGAGCAGGATCGCGCCGACGTGCTCGGACTCGCCCTTCCAGCAGTAGAGGCGGCTCGGGCCAAATGTGCTCCAGTCCAATTCACGGTGGACCCGCGGGAATTGCTCTTCGAGGTAGGCGCCGAGCCGATGGAACGGGGCTTCCGCGCGCTTGGTCAATTCATCGTGCGACACGGTGGCGATGCGCAGTGCCTCGCCGAGTCGTTCGGCAGCTTCGTGGTCGACGTCGTCGGACGGAATCGACAACCCGAGACCGGCGGCGAAAGCGGGGATTCGGGCGGCGTTGAGGCGGGCTCGAATACTGACCACTGAACCGCGCTCCGCGGTCAGCGTGGTGAGGCCGATGCGCCAACGGCCGTCGACATCGGGTTCGCCGAAGATCGCGTCGAGCCCGGTCAGAGTTCTGTCGAGATCCGGGGAGACGAGGGTCAGGCGGGTGACCGAAATCGTCGTCGCGGGACCGGACTTCGCCGATGCCTGGGTGAGAACGGGAAGTGCGGGATCGTCTGGGGTGATCGTCTTGCCCGATTTCGAGACGCCGATACCGGCTTCCTCGAGTCGATCGACGTACCTGCTGAGGTCCTTGACCCGGAACACCGCGCGCCGGATCCCGGTGAAGTCATTGCCGAGCGTGCGCGACACCACGCGTAGTGCACTCGCGGCGACCGTGCCCGGCCCACTCAGCACGATTCGCGAGTTGCCGGCGCATGCGATGCCCGCCGTACCGCCGCGTAGCGGTCCGAGGTCGCGCTTCACCAGGAGGTATCCGGAAGCCCGGAATTCCCGTACCGCGCTCGCGAGATCAGCGACGGCCAGGTCGAGATGGTCGAACTCGATGGTCAATGGAGGTTTGGTCCCAGGAGAGTGAAAAGCGTTGGTGTGTCACAAAAAAGCATTGGAGTTGATCTCAACATCGCCACGGGCATGCGCGTCGTGACAGGCCGTTTAGCCGCCGCCCTACGTTAACCCCATCCGCTGGCTTGCGGTGGTGAACGGAGGCCAAAATGGTTGTCGGGCGGGCGCGTTGGTTCATGGCTGCGGTGGCGGCTGTGCTGGCCACCGGGTTGGGTGCGCCACCTGCCTCGGCTGACCCCGTCATGCTTCCGACCGCCGCGGATCCGTCGATCATTCGCGATGCCTCGGGCATCTATCACGCGTACGCGACCTCGGATGACTGGGGCGACGGCAAAGGCATGCGCTTCCTGCCGCACTGGATTTCGTACGACCTCCAGAACTGGATCTACAGCGGGAACGTCTTCTCCGGAATGCCGGGCTGGGTCGTCAACGGCCAGACCGCGTGGGCTCCGCAGGTCCTCGCCGACGGCAACCGATTCCTCATGTACTACGCGGTCGGATACCCCGACAATCCCTGCATCGGGATGGCATCCTCGCCGTCGCTGAATGGCCCGTGGAACGACCTCGGGCACCCGGTGTTCTGTGCCAAGGACGTCGGTATCGCGGGCACGATCGACCCGTTCGTCTGGAACGACAATGGCAACAAGACGATCGTCGTCGGCAACTTCGGTGGCGTGTACGCGATTCCGCTCAACCCAGACGGGTCGGCCGCGGCCGGTAAGCCGGTCCAGATCGCGGACCAGCGTTTCGAGGCGCCGTACATCGTCAAGAAGGACAACAACTTCTATCTGTTCGCCTCCGCCGGCAATTGCTGCAGCGGACCCACGACCGCTTATCGGGTCCTGGCGGGACGTTCGCCGAACCTCTTCGGCCCGTACGTCGACCGCGATGGCCGCGATCTGAATCTCGGTGGTGGCGAACTCGTCGTCGCGGGTAGCGACAAGTGGGCCGGACCGGGCCACAACGCCGTCACCACGGACGACGCCGGCCACGACTGGATGCTGTACCACGCAATCCCACGCGCGCAGATGAACCTGCCGAGCGGAGCGCCGAACCGCCCCGCGATCCTCGATCGCCTGACGTGGCCGGGTGGCTGGCCGAAGGTCGGCGACGGCTCGCCGGAGTCGACGCTGCCGGAGCAGCCGATCGTCAACACCCCGGTTCACGTGAATGCGACCGTCGACGGCAGCCGCTTCGTGACGCGTGGCGCCGGACGAGTCGAGATCGTCGTGACGCTGACCGCCCCGCAGAACGCTGGTTGGAGCGGCAAGCTCTGGTACGGCTCCGAGGCGCCCGGGCAGCTGCCGGCACCGGAGGACATCACCCTCAAGCCGGGTGAGCGAACTGAACGTCGAATCAGCGTCGACCTTCCGGGTGCGAACAATGTTGTCTACTCCGTATACGCGTACGCCGGAGCCGACGATAAGCATGTCGTCGACGCCGGCGTGGCGAACATACAGTCCACTGGCGGTGGTCGCGGTTAGCGGCCGGTGAACAGTGCCAGTAGGACTATCTGCGGTACCAGCAACAGAAGCGCTATGAACATCGCCGTGCCAGCGAACCCGCTCTTCCGGGAAATCACGTACGGCCTCCTTGGTTGGTGTTTCTCATGGGGTAAATCATCAGTTGTGGGGCTGGTGTTAGGCACGGAACGATAACTGTGCGTGGCGCCACAACGGCCCCTCGGAACGTCCGTTGATCGTCGTCTTTCCGTGATCTGACCTCGACTTTTGCGATTTACCCTGCCCGCGGAGAAACCCTGCGGAGACTGGGCAATGTCCGGCCAGGAATACAAACCGAATGAGGGGGCTTGGAACGAGCATGGTGACTCCACACGAAGCGATCGAGGCAATCCACGGCCAGTACGGCGTCCACCCGGGTGCTCGAGCCCTCCATGCCAAGGGCCGGCTCTACCGCGGCACCTTCACCGCGACCGCCGAAGGCAAGCGACTGTCGACCGCAGGGTTCCTCGACGGATCGTCGATCCCGGCCCTCGTCCGCTTCTCGAACGGTGCCGGCAACCCCCGCGTCAAGGACAAGTCCCCGGCCCCGCACGGCCTCGCCGTCAAGTTCAGCCTCCCCAACGGCAAGACCGCCGACATCTCGTCGCAGACGGCCAAGGTGTTCATCACGAAGGGTCCGGAGGGGCTCGTCGACTTCATCAAGGCCGCGAGCGCGGGCGCGATGGCGCCGGTCAAGCTCGCGAAGGTGTTCATCGACCATCCGGAAGCGCTCAAGTCGAGCGTCATCAATGCGCCGACCCTGCGGACCCCGAAGAGCTACGGACAGGTCCGCTTCTATGGCCTGCACGCGTTCAAGTGGACGGGCGCAGACGGGGAGTCCCGTTGGGTTCGCTATCAGTGGATTCCCGAGGCAGGGGAGAAGTACTTCGCGCCGCATAAGGCCGCGCGCATCTCGCGCGACTACCTGCTGGACGAGGTCGATTCACGACTTGCCCAGGGCCCGATCCGCTTCACGCTGCGCGTCCAGGTCGCGGGTCCCGACGATTCGACGGTCGACCCGTCGCAGAACTGGAAGAGCGACGAGTTCGTCGACGTCGGCACTCTCGAGATCACCGGTCGCGATACCGAACGTGAAAAGGATGGCGACATCGTCGTCTTCGACCCGATGCGCGTCACCGACGGGATCGAGCCTTCGGACGATCCGGTGCTGCGATTCCGCACGTTGGCCTACTCCGAATCAGTGCGCTTGCGGTCGGGTGTCGAGCGAGGGGCCGAAGCTCCGCACGTGTGACCGCCGCCACAGTGTGGCGTCCCGATGCGTTCGTTATATGTCCGTAGCCTCGATAACCATGAGCATGAGCATGGACGAGGCAGCCGTGGAGGCCATCGTCGAACGCAACATTCGTCGCGCGATGGTCGACAGCGGTATGGGCGAGGTCGAACTCGCCAGCCGCATCGGCTTGGGGGACAACGGGTTCGCCTCGCGTCCGGACGGACTCTCGCCGGATGAGCTCGTCCGGATGATGGAAGTCCTCAACATCACCCCGGAACAGGTCTTCCAGGGCGTCGCTTAGCGTCGCTTAGTTAGGCGCTTGCCGCGGTATTCCGCGCGGCGCGAGGGCGGTCGCCGCCAGTACGGCGGTGATCGACCCCGCGCACATGATCGACGCTAGGACGACAATCTGGAAGCGCCCGGCCTCGACCGGGGAGAGCCCGCCGAAGATCGCGCCGACGAACGCGCCCGGCAGGGTGACGAGTCCGGTCGTCCGGGTCTGATCAGTCGTCGGAATGAGTGCCGAATGCACTGCGCTCCGGGCGATCGCGATAGTGGCCTGGCGATTGGTTGCCCCGAGCGCGAGCCAACCCTCCACCTCGTCCCAGTGGTCGGTCGTCAGTTGCTTCAGATTCCGGCCCACGAGGGTCGCGATCGTCATCGCGTTGCCGATGACGATGCCGCCGAGCGCGAGCAGGTAGCGCCCGCTGAATTCGACCGTGCGGGTCACGAAGATGACCGTCAGGGCGACCGTGATTCCCGCCGCCATCGACGCCGCGACAACTGCGTAGGTGCGTGGGGACCACCCGGTTCTGCGCGTCGACGTCACTGACGCGACCGTGAACATGACCAGCAGAGCGATCCCGACGAAGGCCGTGTTGGCGATGACGCCGTGCAGAATCAGTCCGATGAGAGCCAATTGCACGGCACCCCGGGCGATCGCCCAGGGCGGGGCCAGCGGGCTCGGCACGCCATAGCTGCGAAGGACGATCCACGCGGTAGCGGCCAGAATGACGACGCACACCACCGTCGCCTCGAGGCGGCTCGCTCCGTCCATGGCTACAGGCTATTTCTCTCGACGTTTCTGGATGCGATCAAGAGCAAACTGAGGGACATTCCCAGAGTTCGGTGAGACGAAACAAAATGTGTCGGACGAGAAAAATCATTCCCAGGACGGCTCTCGTGACTCAATCGTAACCTGCTTCCCATGACGGATCTTCACACTAGTCACACGGGTTTCTCCCGTCGCTCCCTCTTCGCTCGCGGAGCGGGTGCTGCCGCCGCTGCAACCCTTGCCGGCGGCCTTGGTACCACGGCACATGCGGCTCCTGTTCGTGCCGTCTCCGTGCCGTTCTACGGTTCGCACCAGGCGGGCATCACCACCGACCAACAGCGCAACTGTGTTCTGGCGGCGTTCGACGTCACCACCGATCGGGCCGGACTCAAGAAGCTCCTCGACGACTGGACCGCGCTCGGCGACGCCTTGAGCAAGGGTGAGCCGGCACCGGCGGGCGACACGGGCATCTCGGAGGGTATGAGCGCTGAGCGATTCACCATGACGGTCGGATTCGGGCCGAGTCTGTTCGACGGCCGTTTCGGTCCGCTCAACCGTCCGGCCAAGCTCGCACCGTTGCCGCACTTCGCCGGCGACGCGTGTGACCCCGGTGCCAGCGGCGGCGACCTCTTCGTTCAGATGTGCGCGGACGAACCGCAGGTTCTCACGCATGCCCTGATCCAGCTCCGCGCAGTTTCGCAGGGGAAGGCGAAGCTGCGGTGGACCGAGAATGGCTTCGTCATCCCGCCGAAGGACACAGCGGCGCCGCGCAACCTGCTCGGTGTTCCGGACGGAACGGCGAACCCCACGGACTCGGCCCGGGACGCGGTCGTGTGGTGCGACCCGTCGGGGGAGCCGGGATACATGGCCGGTGGCTGCTACGCGGTCTACCGCCGGATTCGGCTCGATCTTCCGCACTGGATGGCGACTCCGACGCCGGAGAAGGATGCGGCGATCGGACGTCGATTCGATGGATCCCCGCTGACCGCGCCCAATGGCGCACAACACGCGACGCCCGACTACCCGCGCCTCCCGAACGGCTCGCACGTCAAGGAGATGCACCCGCACACGATGTTCCGTCGCGGCTACAACTACGACAAGGGCTACGAGGGCGGCCTGCTCTTCATGTCGTTCAACCGGCACCCCTCGCAGTTCATCGACGCGCAGCACCAACTGACGCGCTCGGACAAGCTCGGGCGGTACATGATGCCGACCGGTTCCGGGATCTATGCGATCCGCGGCGGCGTCGGCGCCGGGGGCAGTTTCGCGGACGGGCTCTTCTGAGCTGTTTCTGTCGGTCTGGAGCGGGCATTCACATGAGTGTGAATGCCCGTTCTGCTGTCGACAGCTTCCACGCCTGGGATCGAAAGCTCATCGAGCATGCACCGAGGTCAACGCGCCTTGATCGCTACTTGATCCGCCTGACCCGCTCGGCGAACCACAGTCGTATCTGGCTGGCGCTGGCAGCCATTCTGGCCGCCAAGAAGGGCGCGACCCGGCGTGCGGCCCTGCGCGGGGTCTTCGCAATCGGGGTATCGAGCGCCATTGCCAACGCGGGCATGAAGCCGTTGATGCCGAGGCCGCGACCGCCACTTCACGCGATCCCGGTCGACCGTAATCTCATCAAGCTTCCGAAGTCGTCGTCGTTCCCGTCCGGGCATTCGGCGTCGGCATTTGCGTTCGCGACAGCGGTCAGTCTCGAAGTGCCCGCCGCCGGCGTCGTTCTGTTTCCGCTGGCTGCGACTGTGGCGTATTCGAGAGTCCATGTCGGGGTGCATTGGCCCTCGGACGTCATTGCCGGCGCCGCGATCGGAGTGGTCGTCGCGAACCGGACCCGACGGTGGTGGCCGGTCGCACGGCCCGGGCTGGTGTCGCTCGGCGAAGCGGACGAGGTCTCTCGATGTGAAAGGGGAGAGGGACTACTCCTTCTCGTCAATCCCTCATCCGGAACCGGGTCGGATGATTCGCGGCTTGCCGAGCAGTTGCCGGCGGCCACGATCGTGCGCGCCGACATCGAGGGCGATGTCGGCGAGCAACTGCGGGCGGCGATCGAGAAGACTCGCCCACGTGCGCTCGGGGTCGTGGGAGGAGATGGCTCAGTGAACACGGCCGCGACGGTCGCCGTCGAAGCCGGATTACCGCTGGCGGTCTTCCCCGGTGGGACCTTGAACCACTATGCCCGGGACACGTCCGCCACGGAGGCTTCGACGCTGCGCTCGCTCAACGCCGGCGCAGTGCGGCATGTCGACCTTGCGTCCGTGACGGTGGACGGCGGGGACCAGGCATTCTTCATCAATACCGCGAGCCTAGGTCCGTATCCGAAAGTGGTCCGGATTCGGGAGAAGCTCGAAGACCGCATCGGCAAGTGGCCCGCTGCGGCCATCGCCGCCGGACGGGTGATGCGGCGGGCGACGCCGCTGCAGATCACCATCGACGGCGTCTCGACGAGCGTCTGGATGATCTTCATCGGAAATGGCACCTACCGTCCCGCGGATGGACTGCCGCTCGCGCGGGAAAGTCTTGCCGAGGGGCAGTTGGATGTGCGATATCTCCGTGCCGACGTCAGGGGAGCGCGCATTCGGGCCATGCTGGCGATGACCACCGGAATGTTGAGCCGAAGCCACGACTATGTGCGGGAACTCGCGGCGAAGGTCACCGTCGCCGTGGACGACGAGGTTTCGCTGGCCACCGATGGTGAGGTCTCAGTCCGCGGACGCCAATTCGAGTTCGCGGCGATGCCAGGCGCAATCCGCCAGTTCGGCGACTGAGCCAGCGGCGCTAGGCTCGCGAGGAACTGAGAACGCCGAGTTCATCGGTCGTCATTGTCGCCTGCCAGCGCGCCGCGCGCCGAGCCGCGATCATCAGGCCGGTCACGGAGACAGCAACGGGGCTCGCGAACACGATGATCGCGACGACGAACAGCCACAGCATGTGCAAGCACCTCCTTGTCTCCGATATCGGGATGTGACAATCCATCGTTTCACAAATTACTTAGGATTCACTAACCGGTCGCCGAAGTGTTACCCGATCGAATCTGCACCGGTGCATTCGTGATCTCGATGCGCAGGTCAATCGCGTTGGCGCACAATCACCTCTAGGACTTCGGTTGGGGGAGCTTATGTCGGTCGCCGTCGAAGAACAGGACGCCCCAGCGCTGTCGCGCGCACAGATCAACCTGGTGTTCGCCACGATCGCCACCGGAATGTTGCTGTCCGCGATGGACCAGACGATCGTCGGTACCGCCCTGCCGACCATCGTCGGCGACCTCGGCGGCGCGGGTCATATGAGTTGGGTCGTCACCGGCTATCTACTCGCGGAGACCGTCTCCACGGTGCTGGCCGGAAAGTTCGGTGACCTGTTCGGTCGCAAGCGAGTCTTCCAAGCCGCGGTGGTCGTCTTCATCATCGGTTCGTTCTTCTGCGGTCTGGCGAATTCGATGACATGGCTCATCATCGCGCGAACGGTGCAGGGAATCGGCGGCGGCGCCCTCATGGTGACGGCGACTGCCCTGGTCGGCGACTCGATTCCGCTGCGCGATCGCGGCAAGTATCAGGGCGCGCTCGGTGCGGTATTCGGCGTGACGACCGTAGTCGGTCCGCTCCTGGGTGGCTTGTTCACCGACCACTTGTCGTGGCGTTGGGCGTTCTACGTCAACGTGCCGGTGGCGATCATCGTCATCGTGATGGCGGCCAAGTTCGTCCCGGGGACGTCGAGCCGGGGCAAGCCGAAGATCGACTACCTCGGCGTGCTCTTCGTGGCGCTCGGTGCGAGCGGGCTGACTTTGGCGACGTCTTGGGGTGGCACGGAGTATGCGTGGGGATCGCCGACGATCATTGGTCTGTTCATCGCGTCGATCGTGGCCCTGGTGGTTTTCGTCATCGTGGAAACGCGCGTCGACGACCCGATTCTCCCGATGCGGCTGTTCAAGAACCGTGTGTTCACCGTTGCCTCGGTGCTGAGTTTCATCGTGGGTTTCGCGATGCTCGGGTCGATGACGTTCCTTCCGATCTACATGCAGTTCGTCATCGGGACGACCGCCACGGCGTCCGGTTTGCGGATGCTGCCGATGGTCTTCGGGCTGTTGATCGCCTCGACGGTGAGCGGCAATGTCGTGAGCAAAACGGGCCAGTACAAGATTTTTCCCGTCGTCGGGACGGCGGTGATCGCCATCGGCGCGTACCTACTGTCGACGATGGATGCGTCGACGCCGTTCTGGGCCCAGTCGCTGTTCTTGCTCGTCTTCGGCGTCGGAATCGGCCTCAGCATGCAGGTCCTGACGATCATCGTGCAGAACACCTCGGAGTACCGAGACCTGGGAACGGCGACCTCCGGTGTCACGTTCTTCCGGACGATCGGTGGATCGTTCGGCGCTTCGGTGATGGGCAGCGTCTACACCAACTACCTGAATCAGCGCATCGGTGGCGCGATGCTGGCCAGCGGGGTCAAACCGAGTGACATTGCGACGCCGGCACAATTGCATGCGCTCAGCGCCGAACAAAAGGCGCCGATCGTCACGGTGTACGCCGACGCGATCCAGCACATGTTCCTGTACGTCGTTCCGGTCGCAATGATCGCGCTGGTCTTTGCGATTTTGCTGCCACAGGTGAAGATGCGCGGAATCGTGCGGGAGGGCGCCAAGGGAACCGGCGAGGGATTTGCCATCGCGGAGGGCGCAAAGGCGGATACCCAGCTCGAAGATCTGATCGGGCGAATCCTCGAGAAGCACGGCCGGGCCGCCGCCCCTTCGATTATCGAGCGCTCGCAGACCAAACTCACCCACGCGCAGGCCTGGGGAATCATGCGGGTGTTCGGGCCATCCCGGATTCTCGGGCGTGGAATTCGGCTGTCGCGGCTGGAATCGGCGATCAATGTTCCACCGGGAGTGCTGCGGCCGTTCTATGACGAGCTCGAAACCGCTGGATATGTCGCCCGAGACGGCGACATTCTGACGGTCACCCCGGTCGGTGAGAGTGAAGCGCAGCGAATTCGGAACACATGGCGGTCGTGGCTCGTGGAGCAACTTTCCGATTGGTTCCCAGAGGATCAGACCGATCGGGAGAACGCTCGAATGGCTGAGGAAGCCATGGAACGGATTCTGACGCGCGTGCTCAAGGAAGAGCAGGAAGCGAACGCGCCCGTTTAGTGGACCTCGAGTCCGGAACAGGCCTGGTTGACGGTCTGATTCGCTGATCTTGAATCGCGAAACCCAAATTGTGAACATTGGGTTGCCGCAACGTAATCGGGTCGATGGTGGCGTGCGTCACAAACGGACTTAGTCTTCAGCCGGAATGACAATTCGACCGGGGGAGAGTTACCGAGTCATGCGCCGCACTAGATCTGCCGGTCGTCGCCTTTCAGTCCGCGTCGCCTGCGCCTCGACGATGGTCGCGTGCGTCCTTGCGATCGGCAGTGCGGCTCCCGCGGGCGCTGTGCCGATGCCCGAGATGCCGACGCCGCTGGCGGACCACTTCTATGTCGCTCCGGGCAATCTCGATTCCCACAAGCCGGGTGACGTCCTCAAGTCGCGGAACATGCCGGATCCGCTCGGATTGATCGGTGTGAAGGCGACTCAGCTGCAATTCCGCAGCACCGATTCGACTGGTCATCCGATTGCGGCCGTCGCGACGATCCTGGTGCCGCCGAACCACAAACCCGACGGGCCCGTGCTGTCCTACGGTGCGATCATCAACTCGCTCGGTCTCGAGTGCGCGCCGTCGCACACGATGTTCGACAACATCCCGGACCGCGACGACGCGGTGACTGTGGGTATGAACCTGCCGCTGCAGATGGGCTGGGCGGTCGTCATCGCGGACCACCTCGGACCGCGCAGTGCATACGGTGCAGCTCGGCTCGGTGGTCAGATCACGCTCGACTCGATCCGGGCGGCGCAAAGCTACGAGCCATTGCACCTCGACCACAGCAAGGTCGGTCTGACCGGGTACTCAGGTGGCGGTATGGCCGCAGCGTGGGCAGCGGCGCTCGCGCCGACCTACGCTCCGGAGCTCCCGATTGTCGGCGCGGCGATCGGTGGTGTGCCGATGAACCTGCAGACGATGGCCGACGTCCTCGGCCGTAATGCGCACCCCGCATTCGGCCTCGCGTTCGCGGCGGCGATCGGTCTCGAGCGCGAATACCCAGACATGCTGCCGATGCAGGCTGCACTCAATGCGGACGGTCGAAAGCTGCGTCACGCGATTAACAATGCGTGCACGCGTGACCTGTTGATCATGGGCGCAGGACAGAGTGCGCCTCGCTTGGCGAACGACTTCTCCCTGTTCGATGCGCCGAACACGCACAAGATTCTGGCGGAGAACAGTCTCGAGAAGTACGACGGCAAGCCGAACGTGCCGGTCTTCGAGTGGCACAGTCCGACCGACGTGCTCATTCCGGTCGACGCGATCAACGTGACGATGAAGCGCTGGCGAGCCCAGGGCGTGTCGGTGAACCAGATGGCGACGCCCTCTCCGGACCACTTGTCGGCCGCCGTGATCGGAATGCCGCAGGCGATTCAGTTCCTGTCACAGCACATGGGCTAGGCGCCCTGCGTGCCACCTGCATCGGAAATGTCGATTAGCCTGCGGTCCGCGCAGGCTAATCGACGCTGAAGGCGTTGTGGTCAGCCGTTCTTCCGCCACCACGTCATGAGGGCGTCAATGTCATCGGTGCCTGCCGCATAGCTGAGAATTTGCGTGGAATTCGTGGTCCAGAGCAGGGTCGAGTGGTCGTCGCTGGTGCCGCACCCGAGTCGGCCCAGCGCTGCCTCGCTGTCGCTCGCTGGTCCCCAAGTGCCCGGGTTGGTGGCCTGACCGCAGTTCTCCGCGCGTACGAGGGCGTCGAGCGTCGCGTCAAAGTCCGCGTCCATCTGCCCCTGGCTGTCGTACAGGAAGTAGACGACGCCTTTCGGGGCACCTGTGACGTGATTCTTGCAAGAGATCACGGCGAGGTAGTTTGCCCCGTCCTCGCGTTCCGCGGGTTTGCAATCACTTGCGTTGTAGCCGCTAGAGATATGGCTCAGCAAAGTCTGCTGTTCCGGTGTAAAGGTGCTGGACTTCGCGGATGGCGCCGCCGTGGCTGCGGGCAGAGCGGTGAAAAGCGCGGCGGCTGCGGTCAGCGACGCGGCGCAGAGGGTGATCCTCATGTCGACTCCTGAAAAGGAAAGTTGGCCTTTACGGCCCCGCCTGGTCGGACGATGAGGCGGTCATTAACAAGTGTTTAATTTCGCGCCCAATCCCCATACGGACCCAGGGGTGAGGAGTCGGCCACCCCGGGGTGGAATCAGCACACCCGAGGGTGTTTAGGTTTCGAACGCGCTGATGAGCCCGCCTTTGAGGCGGGCTCATCAGGAAAAACGGATCAGCGAATTATCAGCGTCGCCGAAACAGAGCGGAAAGGGCTAACGGCACTGCGCCATGACGGCGCTCGCGTGAGTCAGCTTCTGGACACCGGAGATGGACGACTCAGCACCGGCCGCTCCCTGACTTTCGGTAAATGTCTCCGACACTGTCGAATACGTCAACGACAATCCCGCCGCCAGCACCTGGTTGTGCGGAGCGGAATCGCTCGGAAACAGGAACCGGCAGATGTCGCGCGCGGAGAATCCGTACACGTTCGAAACCCAGCCAGGAGTGATGACCGGACCGTACGTCTGAACTCGTACGTCCGCCGGGGCGGCCGAAACAACACCAGTCGAAGCCAGCGCCAAACATCCGACGGATGCAGCGGTAACGACGAATTTCGTGACAGTCATGGCAGATCCACCGTTCATAGGGTGACTGCGTCAACCGTAAGTCGGGGATTGTCACCGCTCGTGCACGGAAGTAGCACGATCTCGCGGCAAATCTGTACGCGAGTACCAAGAACCTCCGATATCCGGCGGTGGACGCAGCAAAGACCCCCGAGAACCGAAGTTCTCGGGGGTCTTGAAGACTCCTAGCGACTTACGTCGACTTAGACGTCGTAGTACAGAGCGAACTCGTACGGGTGCGGACGCAGGTTGACCGGCGCGATTTCCTGGGTGCGCTTGAGGTCGATCCAGGTCTCGATGAGGTCCTCGGTGAAGACGCCACCCTCGAGGAGGTAGTCGTGGTCCTTCTCCAGGTTGTTGATGACCTCGGCGAGGCTGGTGGGAGCCTGCGGGATGTCCTTGGCCTCCTCGGGCGGAAGCTCGTAGAGGTCCTTGTCGACCGGGCTCATCGGCTCGATCTTGTTCTTCACACCGTCCAGGCCGGCCATCATCATGGCGGCGAAGGCGAGGTACGGGTTACCCGACGAGTCAGGTGCACGGAACTCGATGCGCTTGGCCTTGGCGTTGGTGCCGGTGACCGGGATACGGACGGCAGCCGAACGGTTACGGGCCGAGTAGACGAGGTTGATGGGAGCCTCGTAGCCCGGAACCAGACGGTGGTACGAGTTGATCGTCGGGTTGGTGAACGCAAGCAGCGACGGAGCGTGCTTGAGGATACCGCCGATGTAGTGACGAGCGATGTCCGAGAGACCGCCGTAGCCCGACTCGTCGTAGAACAGCGGCTTGCCGTCCTTCCAGAGGGACTGGTGGACGTGCATACCGGAACCGTTGTCACCGAACAGCGGCTTCGGCATGAAGGTGGCCGTGTGGCCCTCAGCCCAAGCGGTGTTCTTGATGATGTACTTGAACAGCTGCAGGTCGTCAGCGGCCTTGAGCAGCGTGTCGAAGCGGTAGTTGATCTCAGCCTGACCAGCGGTACCGACCTCGTGGTGACCACGCTCGAGCTCGAAGCCGGCGTTGATCAGGTTGGTCGACATCTTGTCGCGGACGTCCACGTAGTGGTCGTACGGTGCAACCGGGAAGTAACCACCCTTGAAGCGGACCTTGTATCCGCGGTTCGGGGAACCGTCAGCGTTGAACTCGTTGCCGGTGTTCCACCAACCCGAGATCGAGTCGACCTCGTAGAAGGCACCGTTCGGGCCCGAGTCGAAACGAACTGAGTCGAAGATGTAGAACTCGGCCTCAGGACCGAAGTAAGCGGTGTCGGCGATGCCGGTGCTCTTCAGGTACTCCTGAGCCTTCTTCGCGACGTTACGCGGGTCACGGCTGTAAGCCTCACGCGTGAACGGGTCGTGCACGAAGCAGTTGATGTTCAGGGTCTTGGCGGCCCGGAACGGGTCGAGCTGCGCGGTGGAGACGTCCGGGAGCAGGAGCATGTCCGACTCGTTGATCGCCTGGAAACCGCGCACCGACGAACCGTCGAATGCAAGACCTTCTTCAGCCAGTTCCGGGGTGAAAGTTGAGGCCGGGATCGAGAAGTGCTGCTGGACGCCAGGAAGGTCACAGAAGCGGATGTCGACATATTCGACGTTGTTATCCGCGATGAACTTGGCGACCTCTTCGGCCGTGGTAAACGCCACTCTAGATACTCCTTCGGGGATGAGTTCCCTAGCAATGTAGCGACTACTAGGGTCACGCCACGTTCGAACGTATGGACGCGGTGTTGCCCAGCGGTCAACCCAATGTTTCGGTGGTGTTACGCGTTGCCCAAGGTCGGTTACCTCCGACACAGTGCAGTGCGCACACCCTCGGAGAGTCTATGACCGGGCATTTTGATTGCGCAGCATTGGGTCCGAATAAAGTTGTAAACATGTCAAACGGCATCAGCGCGGCTGATCAATCGCACGAGTACGCAGGAAAGCGCCTGGGACTGCCCGAAGAAGGTGTCGATTCGCTCGCTCCCGTCATGCGGAGATTCGCCGGGACGGCCATCGACTGGTTCCTCGCGATGGGCATCGTGCTCCTGGTATTCGGCCAGGAACTTGAAGATCCGCGCACGAACTTCTGGATTCTCGGCACGTGGGCCCTCATGGGGGTCGTGTCCGTCTGGCTTTTCTCGTTCACGACCGGCCAACTTGTGCTCGGGATGCGCGTGGTGCGAGTCGGAGCCGAGGAGCGGGTGGGACTGGTCCGAGCGCTGATCCGCTCGGCCCTGCTGTCGATCGTGGTCCCGGCGTTCTTCGTCGACATCGACGGACGCGGACTCCACGACCGGCTCAGCGGCACGGCCGTCGTCCGCACGCGCTGACGAGTCGACGGTGTCGGCGATGAGGTTACGGATACGGCGGAACGACACCAGTCGCAACGAAAATGGAGCTTGACCCGCGGAAATCGCGGGTCAAGCTCCATCAGTGCCTTCGAGGTCAGCTGGTGCGGCGCTTGACCGTCCGCTGCATTCCACCGCGCATCTTGGCGCCGGGCGGGAGCGGACCCTTCGGCATGGCAGGTCCGCTGCGAGCGCCGAGTGCCTGCAGCTTCGAGTCGAGCGAGTCCATCGTCTTCTGATCGATATTGCGCGGCAGCTTCAGCAGGTGCTTCTGCAGATCCTTGAGCGGAACCTGGCCAGCGTCGTTGCCGACGAGGACCTCGTAAACCGGGACGTCGCCAACCAGTCGACCCGTGCGCTTCTTCTCCTGCGCGAGCAGCGGCTTCACGCGGTGCGGGGCACCCTCACCGACCAAGATGATGCCGGCTCGACCGATCACCCGGTGGACCGCATCCATCTGGGTCGTCGCGGCGACGGCGTTGCGCACCTGCCACGGGCCCTTCATGTTCTCCAGAACCCAAGCTGCGGCGCCGGGCTGGCCCTCAGCCTTGCCGTACACCGATTTCTGCACGCGACGGCCGAAGATGATGAACGCCAACAGGACGCCGAGCAGGACACCGATCGGGACGAGGAACCACGGCGAGCCGATGTCGAAGATCAGCCCCGGGATCACCACGATCGCGATCGCGCCGAGGAATGCCGCCGACATCAGCGGAATGAGGAGCTTGTCCTCCTTGCGCTGAATGTTGAACGCCTGGAAGATCTGCTTCCGGCGTTCCTTTGACGCAGCCTTACGGGCGGCCTTCGCAGCCGCCTTGGCTTCCTTCGATTGATCCCCAGCGCCCTTTGCCATGCTCACAGGATATTCGTACTGCCCCCGCTCATGTTGCAAGGGTGCGCCGATTACTGCCGGGCGAGCACCGCCCGGGCCTCCTGCGACGCGGTTCCCTCCGCGGCAAGGTGGCTCAATTCCTCGGGCACGGCGCGACCGTGGTGATTCATTGCCTGGACGTAGAGGCGGCCCGCGCGGTACGACGATCGGACCAGGGGACCGGACATGACACCGGCGAACCCGATCTCGACGGCGCGATCCGAATGTGCCACGAACTCTTCGGGTTTCACCCAACGGTCAATCGGGTGGTGGCGCGGGGAGGGGCGCAGGTACTGCGTGATGGTGAGAATGTCGCAGCCCGCGTCGTGCAGGTCGACCATCGCTGCGTCCACCTCGTCGGGAGTCTCGCCCATCCCCAGGATCAGGTTCGATTTCGTGACGAGTCCCGCATCACGTGCGGCGGTGATCACGTCGAGCGATCGCTCGTAGCGGAATGCCGGCCGGATGCTCTTGAACACCCGGGGCACTGTCTCGAGGTTGTGCGCGAGAACTTCGGGGCGGGAATCGAACACTTCCGCCATCAGGTCCGGCTTGGCGTTGAAGTCGGGAATGAGCAGTTCGACGCCGGTGCCCGGGTTCATCGCGTGGATCTGCCGGACGGTTTCGGCATATAGCCAGGCGCCACCGTCGGGCAGGTCGTCGCGAGCGACGCCAGTGATCGTCGAGTAGCGCAGACCCATTGCGTGGACGCTCTCGGCGACGCGGCGCGGTTCATCGCGGTCGAGGTCAGCGGGCTTGCCGGTGTCGATCTGGCAGAAGTCGCAGCGTCGGGTGCACTGATCGCCGCCGATAAGGAATGTGGCTTCGCGGTCTTCCCAGCATTCGTAGATGTTGGGGCAGCCGGCCTCTTCGCACACGGTGTGCAGGCCCTCGCGCTTGACCAGACTCTTGAGTTCGGTGAACTCGGGGCCCATCTTGGCGCGAGTGCGAATCCACGACGGCTTACGTTCGATCGGGGTCTCCGCATTACGAGCCTCGATACGCAGCAGTTTGCGGCCTTCAGGTGCGGAAACCATTACTCCACCCTACCCGCGGGCCACAGCGTGAACTGCGACGGCAAGATCACCGTTGAGAGCCTCGACGACGTATCGCTGCGCGACCGGGAGGACATCCGCCACGGTAATCGCGCGCCCGGCCTCGAGGCTCAGGCTGGTGACCCCGGCGTCCCGGATTCCGCACGGCACGATCGCGCCGAATGCGTTGACGTTCGAATTGCAGTTGATCGCGAATCCGTGGAGCGTGACTCCGCGCTGAACCCGAACGCCGATCGCGGCGATCTTGCGTTCCGGTCGGAGGCTCGTCCCGGGAAGCCACACGCCAGACCGTCCATCGACGCGGCCGCCGTCGACGCCGAACTCCGCACACACCGCGATGAGGGCTTCCTCGAGCCGACGCACGTAATCGACGACATCGATGGGTTCGGCGAGCTTGATGATCGGGTATCCGACGAGTTGGCCCGGACCGTGCCACGTGATCTTTCCGCCGCGGTCGACGTCGATGACAGGCGTTCCATCGGTCGGCCGCTCGTCATCGGCCGTGCGTCGGCCAGCGGTGTACACGGAGTGATGTTCGAGCAGGAAAAGGTGATCGGGAGCGGTTCCGGCGGCAACCCGATCAGCGGTCTGACGCTGGAGTTCCCAGGTGGGGACATAGTCGACGAGTCCGAGCTCCGAAACGACCATGGGCTCGTTCGACAAGCGCGCTGATCTGACGGTCACACTACGAACTTACGCTCTAACGATTCGCAGCCCACTCGAGAGCCTCACCGATCGTGTTGTGCTGGAACTTGAATCCGGCCTTCTCGAGCGCGGCCGGGATCGCCCGCGGCCCCGCAAGAATGCCTTCCCGAGCGAACTCGCCGAACACTGCGTTGAGGGCGAATTCCGGGACGACGAACTTCGCCGGACGGTCGAGGACCTTCGCATAGGCACGGGTGAACTGAGCATTGGTCACCGGTGCCGGGCCCACGAGGTTGATCGGTCCGCGGACCGAGGTTTCGGTTATCGCGAAGATGATCGCGGCGACTTCGTCTTCGAGCGATATCCACGGCAGGTATTGACGGCCACTGCCAAGGCGACCGCCGAGTCCCAGCACGAACAACGGCTTGAGCTTGCCCAGAATGCCCCCGCGGCGGGACAGCACTCCACCCGAGCGCAGCAACACGACGCGGGTGCCGGCCTCCGCGGCGGGTTCGGTTGAAGCTTCCCAGTCGACACACAGTTGCGCCAGGAATCCGTCGCCAGGCGAACCGGTTTCGTCGAGCACCCGATCGCCCGGGTTGCCGTAGTAGTGGACACCGCTGGAGTTGACGAGGGTCGAGACACCGGACTTGACGACGGCGTCCGCGAGGACGTCCGTCGAATCGATCCGGCTATCTCGCAGGTGCTGCTTGTATTCGCCGGTCCACCGATGTTCGTCGATGCTCGCGCCGCACAGATTGACCACCGCGTCGGCTCCACGCAACGCCCGGCGGTCGATGGAACCGGTCTCCGGGTCCCAACGGAATTCGTCGCGCGCTGCAGGGATGCGTCGAACCAGCCGCACGACTTCGTGCCCATCGGCACGAAGTGCGGCTACTAGTGCGGTGCCGATCAGCCCTGATGACCCCGCAACGGCGACTCTCAAGCTTTACAGGCCCAATTCAGCTTCGAAAGCGCCTTCTTCGAGACGCTGGCGGACAGTCGTCATGAAGCGTCCGGCGTCGGCACCGTCGACCAGGCGGTGGTCGTAGGTGAGCGGCAGGAACGCCATCGAGCGAACCGAGATCGCCTCGTTGCCGTCGGCATCAGCGACGACGACCGGGCGCTTGACGATCGCGCCGGTGCCGAGCATCGCAGCCTGCGGCGGCACGAGGATCGGGGTGTCGAACAGCGCGCCGTTGCTACCGATGTTCGTGATCGTGAAGGTGCCACCAGCCAACTCGTCCGGCTTGAGACCGCCCGTCCGGGCGCGGTTCGCGAGGTCGGCGATGGCACGAGCAAGGTCGCCGAGCGACATCGAGTCGACGTTGTGGATGACGGGGGACAGCAGACCCTGCTCGGTGTCGATCGCAATGCCCAAGTGGACGTTCGCGTGGTAGGTGATCTGCTTGGCGTTCTCGTCGTACGACGCGTTGACGTTCGGGTGAACGGCGAGCGCCTCGATGGCTGCCTTCGCGAAGAACGGCAGGAACGTGAGGTTGACGCCCTCACGCGACCGGAACGACTCCTTGGCGCGGGCGCGCAGCTTGGCGATTCTCGTCAGGTCCGCTTCGTGGGTCTGCGTGAGCTGCGCGGTGGTGAGCAGAGACTCGCGCGTCTTCGTCGCGGTGATCTGGCGAATCCGGTTGGCCTTCTGCACGGTGCCGCGCAGGTGCGACAGGTCCGGACCGGTCGACTTGAGCGGAGCCGGAGCGGCGGCCGCCGGCTTGGGCGCCTTCTTGGCCTCGGCGGCATCGAGGATGTCCTGCTTGCGGATTCGACCGCCGACACCCGAACCCTTGAGGCTCGCGAGGTCGACGCCGTGCTCGGCGGCGAGCTTGCGGACAAGTGGGGTCACGTAGACGTCCGGAACGTCGTCGCCAGCCGGAGCCGGAGCAGCCGCGGCCGGCGCGGGCGGCGCAGGCGTAGGTGCAGCAGCGGCGGGTGCCGGTTCAGGCTTCGGTTCCGGCTTGGGTTCAGGCTTCGGTTCGGGCTTGGGCTCAGGGGCGGGTGCCGCAGCGGCCGCACCTGAACCGATGAGGGCGAGCGGTCCGCCGACCTCCACCACGTCGTCGGTCTCGGCGATGATCTTGAGCAGCTTTCCGGCGACCGGGGACGGGATCTCGGTGTCGACCTTGTCGGTCGAGACCTCGACGAGCGCTTCGTCGACGGCGACGTCGTCGCCGACTTCCTTGAGCCAGCGCGTCACGGTGCCCTCGGTCACGGATTCACCGAGCGTCGGCATCGAGACCGTGGTGCCTTCGCCGGATCCGCCGGATGCCGGTGCAGCGGCCGCGGCAGGTGTGGGTTCCGGCTCAGGCTCAGGTTCGGACTTCTGTTCTGGCTCGGCTGGCGCCGCTTCGGGCTCGTCAGCCGGTTCGGGAGCGGAGGACGCAGCCTCGCCCGCGTCGCCGATCTCGCCGAGCGCACCGCCGACCTCGACCACGTCGTCCACTTCCGCGACGATCTTGGTCAGGACACCCGCTGCAGGCGAGGGGATCTCGGTGTCGACCTTGTCGGTCGAGACTTCGAGGAGAGGTTCGTCAACGGCAACTGTGTCGCCCACGTTCTTCAACCATCTCGTAACGGTCCCTTCGGTGACACTTTCACCAAGTGCGGGCATGTTGACGGAGACGGCCATCCTTGAGCTCCTCGACAATTGTGTTGCGTTGGGTGAGTCCATCCTTGCACCAACCGGATTCCGGCGGGGCGCAGGGCGCCCAACCCGTTCGCGAATTGGGTTAGAAGTTCACCCATCAGTGTGGTCAATGGCCGCAAACATAACCCCGAGAAGCGACCTCGCGCCGTTGCGAGGCCACTCCCGGCGGCTCGCTCCCCCTGAGGAGCGCACTCATCGAGCTACCCGTCGCTCGCCGGCGGCCAAACGCGAACGAGAACTGCCCCACACTTTTCTGGTTCAGGTAACGCGATCCGGGTACGACTCCTCTACATGCGGTTATAGGGAGAGGTCAGAGATGAAAATCGCACTCGTCTCCGAGCATGGCAGCCCGATTGCGGCACCCATCAATACGACCGCGAGCAGTCACAATGATCACGTAGCAGCCCTCTCGACGGCTCTCGCCGATCTAGGTCATCGCGTCACGATCTTCACGCGTCGAGATGACCCGCAACTGCCCACCGTTTTTCATGGCTCGAGCTATCGCGTCGTCCACGTTCCGGCGGGCCCGCCGAGCCACATCCCGGGTGATCAGCTGTACGCCCACATGCGGGAATTCGCCGCTTTCCTGCGCAGTTGGTGGTCTGCGGAACGACCGGATGTCGTCCACGCTCACTTCTGGATGTCGGGCATGGCGACCTGTGGCGCGGCCGAGGCGTTGGGGATTCCGAGCGTCGTCACCTTCCATGATCTGGGTGCGGCGCGGAAGCGATTCCTCGGTATCGACGATCACAGTCCCGGGGCGCGTACGCGGACCGAGCATTTCATTGCCCATCACGCGTCCGCGATCATCGCCAATTGCCGCGAGGAAGCCGCGGAACTCGCTCGATTGGGCGTATCTCCGACCTATGCGTCGGTGATTCCGAATGGCGTCGACACCGGGATGTTCACTCCGGTCGGGGACGCCGCAAAGTCGTCGAAGCAGCGCATCGTTGCGGTCGGTGACCTCGTTCCGGTGAACGGTTTCGACGAACTCGTCCTGGCACTCGAGGATCTCCCGCGTACCGAGTTGGCGCTGGTCGGGGAACCGCAGGAAGGCGGACTCAAAGACGATCGCGAGGTCAGGCGGCTGCGTGAGTTGGCCAAGTCCGTCGGCGTCGATCATCGGCTGACGCTGTTGGGACGGGTTCCACATTCGCAGCTGCCGGATGTTCTGCGGTCAGCGGACGTCGTTGCCTGCACTCCGCACTACGAGCCGTACGGCATGGTGTCGCTCGAGGCGATGGCGTGCGGTCGTCCGATGGTTGCGGCGGCCGTCGGTGCGCTCAAGGACACGGTGCGCGACGGAGTCACTGGATTCCTTGTCCCGCCGGGCAACCGGAACGCGTTGACCACGGCCCTGAAAAAACTGCTCGACGATCCGACCGCGGCGGCCGGCATGGGATCCGCAGGTCGCGCGATGGTGACGTCGCATTATCGATGGCACACAATCGCCCGACGGACGGCGGCTGTGTATGCGAAGGCGATCGAACGCCGCCGCGCTTTGGCGGTCGGCTGAGGAGCACAAATGACTGATCCGCTGCACGATCCGGGTCGCCCGGATCACGAAACCGCCGAAGACCTCGACGAAGATGCACTCGGTGTCGACCCGCTCGAGGAGGGGATGGACCCCGCCGAAGGTTGGTCGTCCGTGACGCAGACCCGTCGCGACGACGTCAGTGAGCACGAATCCCTTGACGAGCGTCTGGCGGAAGAGGAACCGGACGTCGAACCGTAGCGGCACCCGCACCCGACGGGACCGAAGTCCTCTGACGAGTTAGAAATTCCAGTGTCGGGGAACCCAATTCATGACGCTCAGGAGGTTGTCATGCTCGCATTGGGAGTCGTACTTCTCATCCTCGGATACTTGTTCGCCGTGCCGATTCTGTGGACCTTGGGGATCATCGCAGTCGTCATCGGGGCCGTGTTGTGGTTTATCGACGAGACCGAATATCACCTGATGAGACGGCGTTATTGGTACTAAGGCGTCGAGACCTGCTCGACCAGTTCGCCGACCATCGAATGCGTCATCGTTCGAGACAGATCTGCCTGCGCGACGATTCCGACGATCCGGCGATTCTCGATCACGGGAACCCGGCGAACATGGTTCTCCGACATCGTGCGCAGAACATCTGACAGCGGATCGTCTGCTTCGACCGTGACGATCCGATCCTCAGTGATCTCACCGACGTACGTCGCTGCTGGGTCGAAGCCCTTCGCGACAACCTTCGTGACGATGTCCCGGTCGGTGATCATGCCGTGCAAGAGACCGTCTTCGCCGCAGATCGGCATCGACCCGATGTTCAGGTCAGTCAGACGCCGCGCAATGCTGGCGACGCTGTCTGTCGTGCGGGCGCACTCGACGTTCGTCGACATGATGTCCCGTGCGACGGAGGCGCCATGCGACGACGCCTTCCCCAGGTGGGCTTCCTTGCCGACCGCTGCGGCCGTGCCTTCCTTGAGGGTCTCCGCGACGTTCTCGACCGCGTGTAGGACGCCGTCCCGGATCGAGTGCTCAGACATGTCGTCCTCCCTGCGTCGTGATTCAACTCAATCGACGTACCCGACCTGCAGGCGGGCAAACCATCGCTGAGGTCACGTTTGCCGAGGTCCGGCGGGGGTAGGACGATGGAGAGGAAGGGAGTTTGCGATGCATCAAGAACTCGATGGCTGGCTTGGCTTTGCCGCACTCGTGTTGTCGGTGGCCTGCATTCCGGTTGCGTATGTCGCTTCGTCCGCCCAACAAGAGACACTGGCCTTGATCAGTGCGCTCGTGGCGTTCGTCTTCTTCGGTGCGGCCGGCTTGCTGCTGCATCACTCCGAAGTCCATCACGGGTTCCACCTGAAGCGTGTTCGCCACTTCTGAGCGCCTCAGTTGATTCCCGCGCCCGCCCATGCGGAGCCGGAGAATCCGACGTACGTAACCATGCACACGAGCAGCAGCCACATGACAATGTGCCACTGCTGGTATTCATCACCGTTGCGGTAGGACCGGAAGGTTTGGATAGCGGCCCCCGCACTCCCGAGCAGGAGAATCGCGAACGGCGCGAATACCAAAGTGGCCCAGCCGATTCTCGAACATCCTGGGGTCGTTGTGAGAGCGCAGGTATTCGGGTCGTTGGCAACCCAGACAACGCAGACAATGCACAGCGCCGTGGCCGCAACGAGAAATCCGAGGCCGTACATGCACGCGCGGCAGACCTGCTTTTCTCGATCCGGACTGTTCACCTCATCGGATTACCCGCCACGAAGGAACGTCAAAACCGTTCGGGGATGACCTCACAGCAACCGCACAGAGACACCGAACGAGGCCCACAGCCGGAGCTGGCACCATGGATGCGTGGGAATCTTTCGACGACGGCGAAGCAAGGCGAACGTCAGCGCCGCTGACGCGGCGTACTTGCAGCATTGGGTTCGTTCGCATTACGGCGTCGAGGCCTATGTCGAGCCGAAGACCACCGTCACCGAAGTGACGGCGGTTCTCGTTGCGCACGATGGCGAGTGGACGCGCCGCGTCGTGGGTGAGCGCGGCGCGCAACGCCTGAGCGCTGAGCTGAAGATTCCGGTCTACGACGTGCGCAAAACCGGGTATCCGCAGCGCATGCGGGATTTCGACGCTCGCCGCAAGATCATCGAACGTCGACTTCTCGACGACTGAAAGCCTGCAGATCGGTCGTCGGGGGCCGATCTGCACCCTCAGGGCCCCAAATCGTCGAACGACAAGGGACGTGAGGGTGCACGGCAGCGGGTCAGGCTCCCGCGATGTCCTCCAACACCGCGAGAATCGTCCGCACGGGAACGCCGGTGCCGCCCTTGCCGGTGTAGCCCCACGGTCCGCCGGTGTTGTACGCCGGTCCCGCGATGTCGACGTGCGCCCACTCGACGCCCTCGGGGACGAACTCCTTGAGGAACAATCCAGCCGAGAGCATGCCGCCGTAGCGGTGGTTCGTGACGTTGGCCAGGTCAGCGACCTTGGAGTCGAGGTCGGAGCGCAGTTCTTCCGGTAGCGGCATGGCCCAGCCACCTTCCCCGACACTCTGCGAGATCCGGGCCACGCGGTCGCGGAAGTCGGTCGTGCCCATGACGCCCGGCGTGCGGTTACCCAACGCGACCTGCTGCGCACCGGTCAGCGTGGCGGTGTCGATGAGGTACTGGGGGTCGTCCTCGCACGCACGAACAATGGCGTCCGCGAGAATCAGTCGACCTTCGGCATCGGTGTTGAGGACTTCGACGGTCGTGCCGCCATACTGGGTGAGCACATCGCCCGGCCGCTGGGCCGTTCCCGACGGCATGTTCTCCGCCATCGGGACCGTCGCGGTGACGTTGACCTTCACGCCGAGTTTCGCTGCGGCCACGATCGACGCGATGACCGCGGCAGCCCCGGCCATGTCGCAGGTCATCACGTCCATGCTCGCGGCCGGCTTGATCGAGATGCCGCCGGTGTCGAAGGTGATGCCCTTGCCGACCAGCGCCACGAGGGGCGCATCGTCTGAGTACTGGTAGGTGATCCGCACCAGGCGGGGGAGGCGCGACGAGCCCTTGCCGACGCCGATGATGCCGCCATATCCGCGGTCGATGAGCTGTTCGTCGTCGAGGACTTCGACCTCAAGCCCGGCTTCCTCGGCGAGAACCTTTGCGCGCGAGGCAAACTCGGCAGGGTATAGGTGACTCGGCGGAGTGTTGACGAAGTCGCGGGTGGCCGCGACCGCTTCGGCGATGATGAGTCCGCGCGCGACGGCGTCCTCGGAGTCTTCTTCGGTGAGCATGAAGATCGACGGCGGCTCCTTCGAGTCGCCCGTCTTGAACTCGGTGAAGCTGTACGCGCCGAGGTAGTGGCCGACCACGGCGGCTTCGACGTCGAGTTCGCCGAGCGCGGAGCACGCGGTTCCACCCTTGAGCGCACGTGCTGCGACGCCGGCTGCCTTGCGCACAGCTTCGTCGGTGTCGCCCACGCCGACCGCGAGGATGCTCTTGTAGTCGCCGTTCCCGGGAATCCGGGTGACCTCTTCGGCCGTGCCCTTTGCGCCGACGGCGGCGAGCTGCTCAGCGAGGTCTTCCGGCAGACCGTTGACCGGAGTCGCGATCTCGATGCCCTCGTCGTTGCTCCGGATGCCGATGATCAGGACGTCCGGGTGGTTCTCGGGGAATCCGGCGTTGATCGTGGGGCGGATGGCAGTCAAAGTAGATCCTCTCGTCGTGCTCGGCAGGCTCGATCGTATGTGGGTTGGGTCACCGGAGTCGCGTGAGAACGAACGCGGCGCCGGCGTACGCCGCCAGAATCAGTGCAGGGAGCCAGCCATTCGTCAGGATCGTAAAGTGCGTCGGCAGGTCCGTGAGTGGCGTGTAGGCCGTCCAGCCGAAGTTCACGCGCTCGACCACGGTCGGGAAGAACGGGACTGCGATTCCGACGGCGAGGACCGCCGCAGGCACGTCCACCGCCGAGGCGAATGCGTATGCCGCGCCGAGCGCGCCAATCAGCAGAGCGACGGTCGCGAGCCCGTTCATGCTCAGCAGTGCGGGTGAAACGGCCAGTGCCACAACGACAATTCCGGTCGGGACGTGCGGCCATCGTCGTCCGAGAACGAGCCCGGCGATGATGGCCACGCATAGCGCCAGGGCAAGAACGGGGGAAGGGTATGCGGACCTGAACGGTGCGATCGCAATCGTCCCGCCGGCCAAGACGACGAGCCCGGAACTACCGGGAAGCAGAAATGCGGCAGCGATGAGCGTTGCGGCGGCCACTACCGCGAAGATGGTCGAGTGCATCAGCTGGGTCTCGAACAGAACCACAAGCGGCAGCGCTACGCACACCGCAAGAACTTGTGCACTTGCCTGTTTTCCTCCGGACCACTTCGCCCACAGCAACGCGATCAGGGTGATGCCCGCGAGAACGAGGCCCGCGACCTCCGTTGAACCCGACCAGAAGCTGTGCGACGGCTCGTAGTCGGCGTAGCGCCGTGGCATCCCGAGCCGGGCACCATCGAGCGCCATCCCGAGCATCACGCCTGCGCCGAGCGCACATTGCAGTTCTGGCGACCTCGCCAAACCGGCGAGGCAACCGAGTAAAAGAGCGACTCCGAAGAGGCCGAGATTCACACTTGTGAGGACGAATTGCTGGCCTATGAGTAGGGCGATCCCGGCACTTGCGCCACCTTGAAGCCAACGGGGTTGGTGCGCGAAGAGTGCGCAGATCGCGGCTGCGATCGCGATGGCGACAGCTGTCGAATCCCAGGGCATGAGAAGGGTCCACTGCGGCTTCAAGGACACGGCGAGCAGGCCGCCGCCCGCACCGAGGGCGATGCACTGGGTGACTGACCGCGAATTCACGGACTCACCGTATCGGCAGTGCGGCGGTTCTCGCGGTACTCGTTCGCTAACCTTCACGCCATGGGCGACGCCGAGCTTCTCCAGGGACCACTCAACGCCGTACACACCGAGTTCGGGGCGACGTTCGCGCCGTTCGGCGGTTGGTCGATGCCGGTCAGCTATGCCGGCACCGTCGCTGAGCACAATGCGACGCGGACGTCGGTGGGCTTGTTCGACGTGAGCCACCTGGGAAAGGCGCTGGTCAAGGGGCCGGGCGCGAAGGACTTCGTCAACTCGGCGCTCACCAACGACCTCGACAAGGTTGGTCCAGGTAAGGCGCAGTACACACTGTGTTGCGTCGACAATGGGGGCGTCCTCGACGACATCATCGCGTACTACGTCTCCGAGGACGAGATCTTCCTCGTCCCGAACGCCGCGAACACGGCGGCGGTTGTCGCAAAGCTGCAGGCCGCTGCTCCAGACGGAATCACGGTGACCAACCAGCACCGGGAGTACGCCGTTCTTGCGGTTCAGGGCCCCAGGTCGGCCGAGGTCGTCGGCGCTCTGGGCCTGCCGACCGACATGGAGTACATGGCATTCGCCGACGCCGAGTTCGAGGGGATTCCGGTGCGCGTCTGCCGAACTGGGTACACCGGCGAACATGGATATGAACTGCTACCGCCATGGGACCGTGCCGAGAGAGTTTTTCGGGCGCTACAGGCTCAAGGTGCCGAGCTCGCTGGGCTGGGAGCGCGTGACACCCTCCGCACGGAGATGGGGTATCCACTCCACGGGCAGGACCTTTCGCTGGACATCTCGCCGCTAGAGGCGCGCGTCGGCTGGGCAATCGGGTGGGGTAAAGACGCGTTCTGGGGCAAGGACGCACTCACCGCCCAGAAGTCCGCCGGTGTGAAGCGAACGCTGCTCGGTCTGAAGGCCGTCGGTCGCGGTGTGTTGCGCGCGCACCTCACGGTCAAGCGCGGCGACGACGTGGTCGGCGAGACCACGTCCGGAACGTTCTCGCCCACCCTCAAAGTCGGAATTGCGTTGGCGTTGCTGGACTCTGCCGCTGGGCTGAAGCCTGGAGATCGAGTCGAGGTGGACGTTCGCGGTCGAAGCCTCGAGTGCGAGGTCGTCCGGCCCCCGTTCGTGGACGTTCGCACGAAGTAAGGGCGGCGAGAGGCATTCGCGATCTTTGACTAGAATCCTCGCCATGACGATCGCGTTTACCCGTGTCCCGCATCCCTCGCCGCTGTCTGCGGAGGACCGGGCGAAGGTATTGGCCGATCCCGGATTCGGTAAGTACTTCACCGACCACATGGTCAGCATCGACTACTCGGTCGACAAGGGCTGGCACAACGCTCAGGTGATGCCGGTCAGCTCGATCGAACTGTCCCCGGCTTCGTTCGTTCTGCACTACGGCCAAGCGATCTTCGAGGGGCTCAAGGCCTACCGCCAGCCCGATGGCAGCATTGCGACCTTCCGCATCGAATCGAATGCCGAGCGTTTCCAGCGCTCTGCGCGCCGCATGGCGATGGCCGAGCTCCCGACCGAGCTGTTCATCGAGTCGATCAAGCAGCTCCTCGCGGTTGACCACGAGTGGGTTCCGGCGGCCGGTGGCGAGGACGCTCTGTACCTGCGTCCGTTCATGTTCGCCACGGAGGTCGGTCTCGGGGTCAAGCCGTCGTCGACTTACCGCTACATGGTGCTCGCGTCTCCGGCAGGTGTGTACTTCAAGGGCGGCGTGAAACCGGTCAAGGTGTGGGTCTCGACGGAATATGTCCGTGCGGTTCCCGGTGGAACCGGCGAGGCGAAGTTCGCGGGCAACTACGCGGCGTCGCTGTTGGCCCAGCAGCAGTCGCTCGATGAGGGCTGTGACCAGGTCATTTGGCTTGATGGAATCGAGCGCGTGTGGATCGAAGAGATGGGCACCAACAACCTGTTCTTCGTCTACGGTTCGGGTGGCGATGCCAAGCTCGTGACTCCGGCACTGTCGGGTTCGCTGCTTGCCGGCATTACGCGCGACAGTCTGTTGACGCTCGCGGCGGACGCCGGATTCGAGGTCGAAGAACGACGGATTTCGATTGCGGAACTCAAGGAAAAGTCTGCGTCAGGCGAAATCACCGAGGCTTTCGGCTGCGGAACTGCCGCGGTCATCACCCCGCTCGGATGGGTCAAGTCGGCGGACGGTGAATTCGCTATCGCTGGTGGTGCCACCGGCGATGTGACGATGGCACTTCGCGATACCCTCACGGGAATTCAGCGTGGCCTTTTCGCCGACACCCACAACTGGATGATGAAGATTCACTAATTTAAAATCGCGTCATTTCAGTTCGAGTTCCCTCGGCGGTGCTTAGATCGCACTAAATATCTCGCCGTCGTGAGGAACTCGAACATGCGGAACACCATTCCTGGTGGAGTTGCAGTTTTGGCTGCGCTGCTCGCTGTGGCCGGATGTTCGAGCGCCTCGAGTAATTCGAAGGTGTCCATCGACGGCCAGGATGTTTCGGGTTCGTATTCCGTCACATGCGCCAAGCAGGGCAATGCCATTGCCTTGACACTTGCTGACGAGAACAACGGCAAGTACGGAAAGTTCTCCGTCGGGGCAACGCTCAACGCCGACGGAAAGACCGTTAGCGCGGTGACCCTCGCAGGTTCGAAGGGCGGTGTGAATGGCGGCGCCTACGCCCTCGCGTATGGCCAGGCCGGTGGAATGAGTTCAGCCGGCCATGCCGACGTCACCGTCAGCGGGAAGAAATACACCGTCAAGGGCGAAGGCACTTCGGCCAGCATGGATATGTCCAATATGGGCATGAACATGAGCGACGACGGAACGATGACTCAGTCGTTCGACATCGTTTTCGCGTGCGACAACGTCATCCAATAACGACGGTTTATCCGCCCATCATGGCGCGCCAATCGGCGAGCGATTTCGGGCGGAATACGTAGTTCGAGCCGCGAACCTCGGACAGTTTCGCCGAGGGCGCGGGGGAGTACCAGTGCCCCGGAAATACGACGGGATCGTTCTCGAGCGCCGCCAGGTTCTGGAGGCTTCGGTAGATCTCATCGGAGTCGCCGCCCGGGAAATCGGTGCGTCCGCAGCCGTCCAGGAAAAGTGTGTCGCCCGCGACGAGGTGGCCGTCGAGCAGGAAGCACTGGCTACCCGGCGTGTGACCTGGTGTGTGCAGGAGTTCGATCTCGATTGCGCCGACGGAGATCTTGTCGCGGTGCGAATGTCCCGTCAATTCGCTCTCCGCGATGCCGGTAACCCTTGCCACCCAGGGCTTTTCGTTCTCGTTGACGTGTACCGCGACCTGCGTTGTCTCGAGCAGTTCGGCCAGGCCCTTGAGGTTGAAGCCCAGCATCGAGCCGCCGATGTGGTCCGGGTGGTGGTGGGTCACGAGCACGCCGGAGACGTTCATGCCGTCTTCGGCAGCGACGTCGATCAGATCCTGAGCGGCGTAGGCCGGGTCGACGACGACGCAGTCACCGGTTTCCCGGTCGCCGATCAGGTACGCGAAATTGCGCATCTGAGTCGCGATCGGGTCGCCGAGGGCGAAGTCGCGGCCGGCCAGGAGCTGACGGAAGTACAGGCGGTTCTCGGTCACGCGCCCAGCTTAGGTCAGGGGGTTCGCCAGTTCGTCCTGTGGGAGTCTCGCGAGAAGGATGGCCGAAACGGAAACCACGATGGGAACAATCGCCGCGACGACGAATGTCGTGGTCATGCCGATGGCAGCCGACACCGGACCGGCGAGGGCCATCGACACCGGCATCAAGCTGATGGACACGAAGAAGTCGAGCGACGACACCCGGCCCAGCAGCTCCGGCGGAACTCGTTGCTGCAGAAGCGTTCCCCACACGACCATCGGTGCCGAAAAGGTTGCACCGATGACGGCCGCAGCTCCGGCGACGACCCAGACGCTCGGTGCCATCGCGATGACGATGAACGGTAGGCAGCCGACACCCCACATGAGGTTGATGAAGGTCAGATACCGCCGTGGAAGTCTGAGCGAGCCCATCACCAGGGCGCCGAGTGCACCCCCGATTCCGAACGCAGCGATCACGATCGCGTGGTCGTCGGGTCCGCCGCCGAGCTTGTCCTTGACGAGGAACGGGATGAGCACTTCCATCGGACCCATCACGGCGAGTACGAGAATCGACGCGGCCAGCAGTGTGGCGAGTAGCCACGGCGTTCGCATCATGTAGGCGAAGCCTTCGCGAACGTCGGACAGGGCTGACGTGATCGCGTTTCCGCTGTTCGCGGTGCCGAGGTCCCGGCGTAGTGCGGTGAGCGGAACAAGCGTGAGGATCGCAAGGCCGGCGAGGTTCGACGCGGCGGCAACGCCGAGCGCCGCCGACGAAGTCGCCGCACCGACGACGACACCGCCGACGCCGGGGCCGATCGCGTTTCCGATCGTCGGCCGGACGACACCCTCAAAACCGTTGACCGCCAACAGGTCTTCCGCTGGCACGAGGGCGGGCAGCCAGGCCGTGTAGGCCGGATAGTAGAACGCCATCGCCACGCCGGTCGTGAATGCGATGACGGCGAGATGCCAGATCTCGGTCAGGTCAGTCCACGACAGCAGCGCGACGATTCCCATGCACGCCGTTTCGACCATCGCGACGCCGACGAGAATGCGCTTCTGCGGAATGCGGTCGGCGACAACGCCCCCGAGAAGGGCTGGCACGAGCAGGCCGACGGCACCGGCGACCGTCACGACGGACAGTTCGCTCGGTCCGCCCCCGATGCGGATGACCTCCCACACGATCGCGACGGCCCACACGCCCTGCGCGAAGACGTTCAGGGTGAGTGCGAGTCCGAGTCGGCGGTATGCCGGGTGCCGGAACGGGGTCAGCGCCCGGGGCAGTCGTGTGCGCCGGACGTCGGTTTGGATCTGCTCTGACATAGCGCTATCCAGTGTCGGCCGCCAGGCAGACTTAGCGCGAGCGAATTTTCCGGTTTGTCTGTTTTCTAGAGAGTTGCCGGGAAGTCGGTGACGAGGGGAAGAGTGGCGATTTCGGCGGCCATCTTCTCGGCTCGTTCGCGAATCTCGTTGTGTGTCAGGACCTCTTGCACGGCAGCGGCGAGGTCGCCCGCGGTGGCGGGGTCGGCAGCGGGCGATTCAAGTCCGTCGAGGGAGAAGCCGAGTCCGCATTCGGCGACACGACGTGCGTTGATGAACTGGTCGATCGAGAACAGCGGCATGACCACGCTCGGGACCCCGGCCACCAACGCGCCCAGGGTTGTGCCGAATCCGCCATGCCCGATCGCGACGGCGGCTTGCGCAAGCGCGCCTGCTTGTGGAAACCATTGTTCGACATGGACGTTCGGTGGGAGTGTGCCCAGGGCTGCCGGGTCCGCACTGCGGCCGATGGTCAGCAGGCCGCGAACGTCGAGGTTCGCCAGTTGGTCGATCGCGTGCTGGTACAGGCGGGGAAACAGACCCATGTTGGCGGCGACTGATCCGAATGTGACGTAGGCGAGAGGTGCGTCGCTCCCGCTCCACCAGTCGGGCAGTTCGACTCGTTTGGCAGGCAGGTCGCGGTAGCGCGTGACGATGTGGTCGTTGTTGACAGAGTCGAACGAGGCCGGCAGGAGCGAGACCTGCGGGACGTCCCAGACTTCCGCATCGTCGTCGATCCCGAAGTCGCGAAGTGCTGGTCGCACTGTTTCGCGGTAGAACCCGTCCGCCTCGTCGACCCCGATTGCGACGATCGTCGACCGGGTACCGGTCTCGACAGCGGCCACGGCTGACGCGAACTCGGCCGGTTCGCGCAGAACGACATCAGGCTGGAAGTCCCGGAAGATCTGGCGCATTTTCGGCAACGCGAATTGGGTGTCGAGGCGGCCGAAGACCTCGCCGACGACCAATTTGTTCGCCTCTTCGCGGGGGAGCGTTGGCAGCTGCCTCATCACTGCGCCGATGAGATGACCAGGGACATCGTCGACGGGCAGGTGCTTCAAACCGGACGACGCGATGGACGAGGCGAACGACTCAGGCGCGGCGACGGCCACCTCGTGGCCGGCATCGACCGCGGACCGCGCGAAGGGCACCATCGGCCCGAAGTGGCCTTCGCCGGCAGTGGTCGAAAAGAGGATGCGCATCGCACCATTGTGCGGCAACGACCAGGGCCCCGGGAGCACGCCCCGAGGCCCTGGTCAAGGCAAGCGATTACTGCTCAGCGAGTTCCTTGAGCGAAGCCAGGCCCTTGTCGAAGTCCTTGCCGATCGCCTTGTCGAAGAACAGCTTTCCCATCACCGCGAACAGGATGTTGCGCTCGCCGCTCATGGTCCAGGCAACCTCAGTTCCCGTGCCCGCAGGCGTGAGCGTGAAGGTCGTCTTGTTGTCCGCTTCGAACGGGACGATGAACTTGAGGTCGAGTTCGATCTGGCTCGGGGTGGAGGAGGTGATCTCCATGCTGCCCTGGCCGACCTTCTTGTTGCCTTCCCAGGCGTAGAAGGCGCCGACGCCCTCAGCAGCGCCGCTGTAGGTCCGCTTGATCTGCGGGTCGAGCTTCTCCCACGGGGACCAGCCCTCCCACTTGTGGAAGTCGTTGATCAGGGCGTGGATCGCGGCCGTGTCTGCGTTGATGACTGCGGTGCGTGTGTTCGAAAACGAAGGCATACCTGGCAGCGTACAAAGATCGACTTCGGTGTGCAGCTTGGGAACCGGCTGGGCCGTTAGCGACCCGCGCCCCCTAGCCCGCCCAGCTTGGGCTGGCGGGCTAGACGGGGTGTCGATCAGAACGGTGGCGGCTCGTTGTTCTGATCGTGTGCACGTTTGCGCTCCCTTCGCACGCGATTGACGCGTCCTTGGGCGCGGGGTTGCCTCTTCGGCCTCATCGGCACGGGGTTGCTCAGCAGAGGGATCGGCCCGAGCGGCGGAACCCGGTACACCCTTCCTTCGCGTGAGGTCAGAATCAGGGTGCCGTCGATGAGTTGCTCGGTCTCCCAGCCTCCATGGGTGTGCAGGTTGTGGTGCTTGCGGCAGAACGGCCCGAGATTGAACGAAGCGGTGTCCCCGTCCGCGCTGCGGGGTGTCCGGTGGTCGAGGTCTGATTCCCATGCGGGTTGGCCGCATCCCGGGAATGCGCACCAGCCGTGGACGGCTTTGACCCAGTCCGCCAGACTCTGGGAGGGCCGGTATCGATCCTCGGGGGTTTCAGCGAAGTAGTCGGCCACGGCGTCCGAAACAGTCGGGTTGTGCAGCGCCCGCAGGTCCGCAGCGGCGGCAATTGCGCGGAGGTGTTCTGCGGAGATGAAGCCGAAGCCGTCGATCCAGCCCGGTGCGTCGGACTCTCCGGTGAGGGTGTCCGCGGGGGCGATGACGTGCACGAGCGGTCGGCGCGGGGTGCCGGCGATATCGGCGGTGAAGGGGCATGCGGGGTCGCCGCAGAGACAATCGAGGTCGGGGCGGCCGTGGGTGAGCGCGACCAAGGCGTCGGCGCGGCGGGCA
Organism: Smaragdicoccus niigatensis DSM 44881 = NBRC 103563; assembly: GCF_000380645.1. Classification (GTDB taxonomy): domain Bacteria; phylum Actinomycetota; class Actinomycetes; order Mycobacteriales; family Mycobacteriaceae; genus Smaragdicoccus; species Smaragdicoccus niigatensis. Next base: position 408,951 of record NZ_AQXZ01000016.1, on the reverse strand, counting down.
CTGAATGAGCGTGGGTCATCACTGCAGACACGCTTGGCCATTTCATCGAGGCGACGGTCGAGGAAAGTGGCATCTTCGGCCGTGAGGGAGCCGGCAAGTTCGGCCATGCCGTCGGTGGCTGGGTGGACGTGGACGTGCCGACCCAATACCGCCGCGTCGCGGCGGGCGCGGAGGCCGTCGGGGTCGACGCGGATGATGACCGCGTCGATCACAGCGCGCAGCTTCTTACCGACCAGGCGCGCGGACGAGCCCTTGAGGGCGGACAGGATGTGGGCCTCTACTTCTTTGATGAAATCGGGGTCGACGTTTGCGGTGCAGGTTGCGATGGTCTGGACCTGGTGTTCGGTCAGCTCGCCCGCGGCGAAGGTTGCCGCGAGGTTAGGGAGTCGGGTGGCGAGAGTGTGTCCGAGCCACATCCAGCGCCCGGCGGTGGAGCAGGTGATGCCGAGTGCGGCCGCGATTTCGGCTTCCGCGGCGTCGGCAGGATCGACGCCGCCGGGCAGCGTTCCGACTGGTGTTTCGCATTCGTTGAGGTGACGGGCCAGAACCTCGCCCACAAATGCGAGCTTCCGGGCAGCGGCGGCTGATTCGATGCGGTGCCACAGGATCGCCGCATCGACCCCTGCCACGGGGTTGGCGGCGGTGGTGGCGGCGGTTAGGACGGTATCGAACACGTTATCGATCGTACGACGGAGGTACGACAAGTTGAGGCCCTGACCTGCGACGATGGTGCAAGACTGTGCAGATTCTGCGGTGAGTGGAGCCGTGGTGCGGCCGCTGCGCTAAAGAAATTCAATCGAGAGGGAATGTGACCGGACCGCCCCAGCAGGAGTCCTCGCAAATGACCATGGAACCGTTTGGCAATCTGGTGCGTCGATGGTGTGTAGGAGGTGAGTGATTTGCGGACTGTGGTGTCGGCGTTGATGCTCGCGGCCCTCGTCAGTGGGTGCTCTATTCCGGGCAAGGCTGTCGAAGCTCACTTCTGGGACCCGTGCACCGAGTTGTCGGATCAGGCTTTGCGAGAGGCGGGGGCGAAGCCTGAGACGAAGGATGACGCGGTGAAGCTCAAGGGCTGGCACGTGTGCGGTTGGCAGACCACCTACGACACCTACCGGCTCAATGTCGCATCGTCGGAGGATTCCCTCGCTACGTTGCGGAAGAGGGCGGCCTATGCAGATTTTCGTGTCGTTGAGGTTGGCGGGCGAAGTGGTCAGACCTATCTGGTGGCTGGTGATCGAAACGGCGGATGCACTGTCGGATTCGACTCCGCCCGCGGTTCAGTTCATGTCGAAATGACTCGGCGCAAAGCTGGCGACGCGGCATGCCAGGTCGCTCTCGTGGTGGCGCGGAAACTGCTCCCAAACCTCCCGTCCTAGTTAGGAGTTGCCATGTGGACAGAACTGCTCAGCGAGGCTGAGTCTGGGAACCTTTGGATCAAGCCCTCGAAAGCCATCGAGGGCCGCGAAGCGACGGAGCACTGGTTGCAGGCACTTCGCCAGATGCGGGGTGACACGCGATTTATTGGTGGTGCAGCAGGCTTCCCGGATCTGCCTTCTGCGCGACAGCTCGCTGCGAAATTCGATCGGTTGGCATTCGACCGGGATGCCGGACTAACGGTGCGCCTTGATCAATTCATCGAAGTCGGCGAGCAACTGAGCGAACTCTTGCTCCTTTCAATCCGACACTTCGAAGAGGAAGACGACGCCGCAGCTTCCAACTACCTCGCCATGCACGGCCTCTCCGACAAGCAACCCTCAGAACTCAAGGCGCGTTATCAAGAGCTCACCCCGGTTGAGCAGCCGCGCTAACTCGCATTCACGCCTTGCGAAGAATTGACGCGGGCGATACTCCAACCGCCCCGCGGTCAGGTACCGCCAGACGGCCGTTGGCCTCCGTTGAACTCAAGAGAGGAACATTCTTCGTCCGATGAATCCGGGCAACCAACAAGCTGATGAGTGGCGGCCGATCGAGCCAGAGGTGGTTCGCCTGGTCGAGGCGGTGGCTTCGAGTAGTTCGCGTTTTCGACCGTTGGTCGACGACCTTGTGTCGGCGCAAGTGCGAAATTCCGCGGACTGGATTCTCGACATTCGGGGTCCAATGAGCGGTCCGCGACTCGACGCTCCGGACGGGCCGCTCGAGGTCGAGGTGTTTGTTACCAGCAGAGCTGACTATCGCGGCGAAATCCTCATCTGGATCACCGATGGACACCTCTCCGGAATCGAGTACGCCTGGATTACCGATAACCCGCCGTCGACCTGGCCCCAGCCAGGTCAGATAGAGATCACTGCGTAGGAGAGAGGTGCGGGTTTGCGGAGTGTCATGGCGGCGTTGGTGCTGGCGGCCCTCATCGGCGCGTGCGCGATCCAAGGCAAAGCCGTTCAAGCCCACGTCTGGGATCCGTGCACGGGGTTGCCGGATCAGGCGTTGAGGCAGGCGGGGGCCGTCCCCATGACGAAGAACGAGACTGGTCAACCGGTCGGGTGGCACGTCTGTCGATGGGAAACGACAAACGGACGCTACTGGCTGGTCGTCTCCTCGTCAGGCGACGGCATGTCGACCATTCGACGAGACGCCACATACTCAGACTTTCAAACCGCAAATGTCGGTGACCGGGTCGGCGAAACCTATCTCTTGGCGAATGATCGCCGCGCGGGGTGCACGGTCGGAATCGATACTGCGTTCGGTTCAGTGCACGTTGAAATGACTAACGAGAAGGGCGAATCGGTCGAAGTCACGTGCCCACTCGCGCTGAGCGTGTCACTCGCTCTCCTTCGGTATCTTCCCGAGTGACTGTCAGGGCTCAAGGCGCGCCACCAGGAGCTCAACCCCATCCAGCAACCTCGCTAGCCCGAATTCGAAGCCTTCGTCCATGCCTTGGTCGAAGGCCTTTTCTTCCCACAGGAACGTCATGGTGGGGAACCGTTCTGCCGAGTAATACGTCCCCCAGAAGCTCGACCGTGATTCCCAATAGTCGTCCGCGCTCATGCCGGTCGTTGCGGACATGCGGGTGTCGGTGATCTTGCTTCGGGCAATACCGAACACATGCGATTCCACGAGCCCGGTCACGCGGGCCACGTCCGCAGGCGGGAGCCCCGTGAGGTTTGCTGCCCGGTAGAGATCCTCTTGGATGTCGAGCACATTGGGCCCCAACGGCATCCGCCAGAGATTGGACTGAATCATCCACGGATAGCGCTCGTACATGGCCCACGCTTCCCGGGCGTGAAACTCGATTTGCGCGCGCCAGGGGAGCGACCGGTCGGCCGGTCGTCTCGAGGCCCACGCGCGGTCGATCATCAACTCGAACAGTTCGTCGCGCCCGGGCACGTAGGTATAGATCGTCATCGCGCCGACGCCGAGCTTGGTGGCGAGCGCGCGCATCGACAGTTTGTCGACGCCTTCCGCGGCCGCGATCTCCATCGCGGCACCGAGGATCTGATCGAGCGAAAGCCGCTGCTTGGGCCCACGAGTGCCCGGCGCCGGCGGATTCCACAGCAGCTCGATCATCGCGCGACCTTCGGGCGTGCCCCATTCGCTCGGGTCACCTTCGTAGGGGCTGCTCACGGGTTTGGATTCTGTCACTTGAACCACCAATGCGTACGGTGTACGGTGTTAATCGTAACTCGGTATGCTGTACGGATAAAGGGCTGGGAATGATTCACACCGAGAAACTCACCAGAACATTTACGACTGGCAAGCAGGTCGTTGAAGCCGTCAAAGGCATCGACCTCGACGTCCAAAAGGGCGAACTCGTCGCGCTTCTCGGTCCCAACGGCGCCGGAAAGTCGACCACGCTCAGAATGCTGACGAGCTTGCTTCCGCCGACGAGTGGAACGGCCAAAGTCGCCGGCATCGACGTCACCAAGAACCCCGCGGGGGTGCGCAAGAAGATCGGCTACATCGGCCAGAATCCAGGAGCGGGCTACAACTACCGCGTCTGGGACGAACTGCGCATGCAGGGCCGGTTCTATGGATTGTCCAAAGACGAGGTGTCGGAGCGGGGCAAGGAATTGCTCTCAACCCTGGCCCTCGAGGGTATGGAACTGCGGAAGGTAAGCACACTTTCCGGTGGTCAGAAGCGTCGACTCGACATCGCGCTCGGACTCATTCATTCACCCGAACTGCTGTTCCTGGATGAGCCATCAACGGGAATGGACCCGCAGAACCGCGCCAACCTGTGGGAACACATCACCCGTCTGCGCGAGGAACGCGGCACGACGATCGTGCTGACGACGCACTACCTCGAGGAAGCTGACTCGATGGCCGAGCGGATCGTCATCATCGACCACGGCCGCATCATCGCCGCCGACACTGCCGATCGACTTAAGGCCCAGCAAGCCGGTGATCGGATCGCCGTGACGGTCGACGAATCCGACGTACAACTCGCCAGCGAGGTCGCTGCGAATGCCGGAACGATTCTCGACACCACGTCGAACACCATCAACGTTCGCGTCGAGGCCGGCGATCGAACGCTTCCGAGACTTCTGAATGCGTTGCACAACAAGGGGATCGACGTCCTGTCGGCGACCCTGCATCAACCGACCTTGGACGATGTGTTCCTGAATCTGACTGGGCGCAGCTTGCGCGAAGGGGGCGATGCGTGATGACTGCGGTTCTTTCCGACACCCGCTTCGTGTGGCAGCGGGAAATGCTCACGATCCTTCGTGATCCGTTCTCGCTGATCTTCTCGCTCATCCAGCCGCTCGTCTTCCTCGGGCTGTTCGGCCCGCTGCTCAACGGCGTCGCCGGATCCGGTGCGGCCGGCGCCTTCGGCGGGTCGTCGCTGCAGTGGTTCCTGCCCGGTGTCGTCGTCATGATCACGATGTTCGGTACCTCCATGACCGGCTCGAACTTGCAGTACGAGATCATGACCGGCGCTTTCGAGCGAATCCTGGCCACTCCGTTGTCGCGACCTGCGCTGTTGATCGGTCGTGCGCTCAAGGAGATGACACCGCTCGTCGTGCAGGCGTTGATCATCACGCTCATCGCGGCACCGTTCGGATTCCATCTCTACCCAGCGCACATCGTGGTCGGACTGGTCATTCTGGGCGTGTTCGGAGTCGGAGTCGGTGCGCTCTCGTACGCGCTCGCCATCGCGGCACGCAAGACGGAGTGGATCTTCTGGGCGGTTCAACAGACTCTGCTGTTCCCGCTCCTGATCCTGTCGGGCATGATGCTGCCGCTCGAGACCGGTCCAGGCTGGATGCAGGTTCTGTCGAAGTTCAACCCGCTGACGTACATCGTCGAAGCCGAGCGGACGCTGTTCGCGGGCGACCTCGGCATGAGCGTGCTCTGGGGTGCCGTCGCCGCCGCGATCACTGCAGCGGCTGGCCTGTTCGTAGGGGTTCGATCGGTCACCAAGACGGTGTTCTGACCGCGAGTGCACAACCCTCGCGGAACGCTCTCGGGCGTTACCGCGAGGGTTGTGCGCTCACCGTGGTTAGCGGAAGCCGCGCTGGCGGAAGTGCTGCGGGGTGCTGGTCATGACGGACCGGGCCTTGGTGACACGACCTTGTTGCTTCTGCTGAATGAGGGACTGATTGTGGCGCTGCTTCTTCGGCAGGTCGTCCCGGCGGCTTGCCCGAGCTTGGTCTGGCATTTCGATGTCCTTCCAGATTCGAAGGTGAATTCGACGTTAGGACGAGGAGTCGTGGGCTTCAACAGATTTTCTTCAATAGCCTGATTCTCGTGCGCCTACCGTCGTTGCTCGCCTCGGAACCACCCAAGGACAGGCCCTGGGTCGCGGCGCCCGCCCACTACTGGAACTCGCTGACCGTTGCGACCGCAGAGCTCGATGCGCCGGTGGCCGCGCTGAGTCTCCCGGCGCTCCTGCACAACATCGCAGATCTGCGTCGTCGGGCACAGGGTGCGCCGATTCGCGTGGCGAGCAAGTCGCTGCGCGTACGACCACTCATCGAAGCGATTCTCACGCTTCCCGGCTTCAGTGGTGTTCTCGCGTATGACCTGGCGGAAGCGATCTGGCTGTCCGAGCACGGCGTCGCGGACATCCTGGTCGGATATCCGACCGTCAACCGCACGGCCATCGCCGCACTCATTGCGAATCCGACTGCGTTGCAACAAGTGACGATCCTCGTCGATGCGATTGAGCAACTCGACCTCGTCGATGCGGTGGCGTCCGCGGACAAGCGGGACGACATCCGAGTCGCGATCGACCTGGATGCATCATTGCGCCTTCCCGTCATGGGCGACCTCGGTGTTCTGCGTTCCCCGGTTCATACGGTTCACCAGGCGGTGTCGCTCGCCCGCACGATTCACGAGCGTCGTGGGTTCCGCCTTGTCGGCGTCATGTCCTACGAGGCGCAAGTCGCCGGGCTCGGCAATGAAAGCCGGGCGATCCAACTGATGCAGTCGGCGTCGATGCGGGAATTGCGCGATCGTCGCCGTCACGTCATCGCGGAGATCCGCAAGATTGCCGACCTCGAATTCGTCAATGCGGGCGGAACGGGCTCACTCGAGGCGACTGCCGCTGATCAGTCCGTCACCGATATCGCCGCAGGCAGCGGATTCTTCGGCGGCCATCTCTTCGACCACTACCGGCACTTCCGGCCCGCGCCCGCGTTGGGCTTCGGACTCAATGTCGTGCGAAAGCCGCGCCCGGATGTCGTCACGTGTCATGGCGGCGGCTGGATTGCATCGGGTCCACCGGGCGACGACAGGCTGCCACAGATCGCGTGGCCGAGCGGACTGAATAACGTCGGTCGCGAGGGAGCAGGGGAGGTGCAGACGCCACTGCGCGGTGACGCTGCCCGTGCGCTGGGGATCGGCGATCGAGTCTGGTTCCGGCACACGAAGTCCGGCGAACTGAGCGAGCACGTCAACACGATCTTCGTGGTCGACGGCGACACTGTCGTCGATGAGGTGCCCACCTATCGCGGCGAGGGGAAGGCGTTCCTGTGATCTGGCAGAACTGGGGTCGTACCGAATCTGCAAGTCCAGCAAGTGTTCTCACTCCCGTGTCGGAAGACGGGGTCGCAGCGGCGATCGAGACCGCGCGAGAAACCGGAACGACGGTCAAAGCGGTCGGCGCGGGGCACAGCTTCTCGGGCATTGCGGTGCCGGGGGAGACGATGCTCGACCTCACGAATATGCGCGGTCTCGTTCGGATCGATGATCTCGACGCCACCTTCCGTGCGGGAACGCACCTTTACGAGATTCCCGCCTGGCTCGAGCCGCACGGACTGGCGATGGCCAACCTCGGTGATATCGACCGCCAGACCCTTGCCGGTGCGACATCAACCGGAACCCATGGAACGGGCGTCACGTTCGGTGGCATCAGCACGCAGATTACGCGGTTGCGCCTGGTGACCGGCAGATGTGAGGAGCGCGAGATCACTGACCCGACCGAGCTTCAGGCGGCCGCGTTGGGTCTGGGCGCGCTCGGCATCGTCACGGAGATCACCGTCCGGTGCGTTCCGGCGTTTTCGATCGAGGCATCGGAGCAGCCGGCCAAGGTGGGCGACGTCCTCGGACGCCTGCGCGAGGAAATAGAGACGAACGACCACTTCGAGTTCTATTGGTTCCCGCACACCGAGGCTGCGCTGACGAAGCGGAACAAGCGGTTGAGCGGACTCGTCGAGCCGTCGGGGCCGTCCAAATTCCGACGCTATGTCGACGATGAATTGCTCAGCAACAAGCTTTTCGGCGGTCTGTGTCGGGTGTCTGCTCGCTTTCCGAACGCCGTTCCGACGATCAACAAGGTCTCCGGGAATGCGCTGTCCGGACGGACGTTCGTGGACGCGTCGGCAGCGGTGTTCGCCAGTGAGCGCAAGGTCCGGTTCCGCGAGATGGAATACGCGGTCCCGCTCGAGAAGCTCGGGGAAGCCTTTGACGGTGTGCGGAAACTGATCGCCGACAAGGGATATCGGGTCAGCTTCCCGATCGAGGTGCGGGCCGCAGCGGCCGATGACCTGATGCTCTCGACGGCGTCCGGCCGGACGTCGGGCTATGTCGCGGTGCACCGCTACTTCCGCGACGAACCGGACGACTATTTCCGGGACGTCGAAGAGGTCATGATGAACCTCGGCGGACGACCGCACTGGGGCAAGATGCACACCCGCGACGCCGACTATCTCCGTGAGGTCTATCCGCGGTTCGACGAATTCTGCGCCGTGCGAGACAGACTCGATCCTGACCGCATCTTTCGTAACCCGTACCTCGATCGCGTCCTGGGGGACGACCGATAGTGACCGACCTCGAAACGCTGCCGAAAATCGGCGCTCCCGCGACGCGCGCCCTCAATGCCGCCGGTTATCCGACACTTCGCAGCCTTGTCGGCGCCCCGCGCGCGGAGTTGGAAGCGCTGCACGGCTTCGGGCCGAAGGCGCTGGGGATCCTCGAAGCTGCGCTTGCGGAGCATGGACTGTCGCTCGGCTAGTTACTCAACCAAATGGTTGACAACGAACAAGCAGTGGGCCTAATCTGTATTCAACCAAATGGTTGAGAAAGGAGCGGCATGACAGACAATCTGTCCCGCGTTTTCGCGGCACTTGCCGATCCCACCCGACGCGACATGGTCGCCCGGCTCGCCGTTGGGGACGCGACCGTTGGGGAGTTGGCGGCGCCGTACGGGGTATCCCTGCAGGCGGTGTCGAAGCACCTCAAGGTGCTCGAGGATGCGGGTCTCGTGACGCGCAGCCGCGACGCCCAAAGACGACCAGTTCATCTGGAAGCAAAGGTCTTTGACCTCATGACCAAGTGGATCGAGAAGTACCAGCAGCGAGCGGAGGAGCGGTACTCGCGCCTCGATGCCGTGCTGGCCGAAATGAACACCCAGACGTCCCGAGAAGGGCAGAACAATGACTGACAAGACCACCATCGAGCCCGATCCGAAGCTCCCGATCATTCACATCACTCGCGATTTCGCGGCGACGCCGGCGCAGGTGATCAAGGCCCACGTCGATCCGGACATCTACGTCAAGTGGGTCGGGCCGGCGGAAAGCACCGTCAAGATCGACTATTGGGACGCGCGCGACGGCGGCAGTTGGCGGTTCCTCGACGACACCTATGCGTTCCGCGGATGCTTCCACGAGGTCAGCGAGAGCCGTGTCGTGCAGACGTTCGTGTGGGAAGAGATGCCAGAGAAGGTCACGCTCGAAACCATGACTGTCGAGGACCTCGGCGACGGCCGGACCCGGCTGCATCAGAAGTCTCTGTGCGGCAGCATCGAAGACCGCGACTGGTGGCTGGCCAACGGCATGGAAGACGGCGTCAACCAGGGGTACGAGAAGCTCGACGAGCTCTTTGCGCGGACCTAGTCGCCTTCGTTCGCCCGGTGCGTGACGGCCTCGATGTTGTTGCCGTCGGGGTCACGCACGAATGCGCCGTAGTAGTGCTCGTGGTACTCGGGCCACATCCGCGGTGCATGCAAGGACTCGGCCCCGAGCGACAGCGCCGTCTCATAGAAGGACCGCACCGCGGCCGCGTCTTCCGCCTTGAAGGCAATGTGCACTTCACGGTTTGCCGGCAGGTTCTCGTAGCTGCTGAGCCAGAACCACGGGAAGCCATCTCGGCCGTACCCGATCGCGACGCCATAATCCATCTGTCGACTGAAGCCGAGTGTTCCGAGGACGACGTCGTAGAACTTGGCGGAGGCCTGGACATCGGCGCAGTTGATCCCGAAATGATCGATCATCATGAATCGCACACTATCCGGCTGTGGTGACACGGTGGCTAATACTTAGTGCCATGGCAGCACCGATTGAGCTGGTGACTCTGGGTGGCACGATCAGCATGGCGGTCGCCGCGGGAGGGCTCGCCAAGCCGCAACTCGATGCCGCTGGGATCGCGTCCCTCGCCGGCGTCCACGACGTCGAATTTCGGACCAGTCCGATCGCCCAATTGGGTGGTTCCGAACTCACCTTCGAACACCTGCGCGCGGTCAGTCGCCGACTTGCCGAATTGGCGGATGTCGCCGGCGTGATCGTCGTGACCGGCACGGATTCCATCGAAGAAGTCGCGGCCTGGCTGACCTACGCCGGACCGTGGCCGTTTCCCGTGGCAGTCACCGGTTCGATGTTGCCGGGGGCCGAGCCGGGGAGCGACGCGGCGGCGAATCTCCGCGGCGCGATCGACGCGGTCCGGCTGGGCTGTTGGCGGGAACCTGTCGTCGTCTTCGCGGGCAAGGTCCTGCTGGGGCGTCGAGTGCAGAAGGTGTCCGGCACCTTGGTCGACGCGTTCGACACCCCGGGATTTCCGCTCCTGGCGAGGCGTGAATCGCACGGGTGGCGGGTCATCGAACGCCCAGCAGCGGCGACGACCCTCGGACCGCCCGGTGACCACGATGCCAAGGTCGCTCTCGTCACTGCCTATATGGGGGCCGACGGCCATGTGATCGACTGTGCCGCACAGGCTTCCGATGCCGTGGTTGTGGCGGCGAACGGCGCCGGCAACCTGCCCGTCGGGATGGCCGATGCGGTGGTGCGGCAGGTGCGGGACGGGCGGCTCATCGTCGTCGGAACCCGGGCCCACGACTCTCGCACGGCTCCGGTCTACGGCTATCCCGGTGGGGGAGGTCAACTCGCCGCAGCGGACGTCCCGGTCGTCGGCGGGATGACGCCGCACCACATCCGGGTGTTCCTCGCGATCGCACTCTCGCAGGGCCGGAGCGCCACAGACACGCTGGAAAAGCTACGAGCGCACGTCGATTCCGTGAATTAGTTGCCGGCCCAGCGACTCTGGCGCTTGACTTGAACTGCTCCGCAATCTGATTCGAGGAGACGTCATGCCGCGCGACAAGTATCTGGCGAGGACCCCGCTGATCGGAATGTTCATGGTCTTCGCGGCGATCGCAATCGTCGCCGTGACGGCCTACCAACATGCCGGTTGGTTCTCACTCATCGGATATGGGGTCGCGGCGGTCATCGCTGTGTTCGGGTTCATCTTCACGTTCCGGGACGTTCCCGCACCGCCGTCCCTGGGGCCTTCGGAAGACAGTGAGGGCCGGTCGTGACCGCCGTCGAATCCACGGAGTACGACAAGTCGGCCCATAGTCATGAGGACGAGGGCTATCACAAAGGCCTCAAACCTCGTCAGCTCCAGATGATCGCCATCGGTGGAGCCATCGGAACCGGTCTCTTCCTGGGGGCGGGTGGTCGCCTGGCGAGCGCCGGACCAGGTTTGTTCGTCGTCTACGCGGTCTGTGGCGTCTTCGTCTTTCTCATCCTTCGAGCGCTCGGCGAGTTGGTTCTGCATAGGCCCTCGTCGGGTTCGTTTGTTTCCTACGCGCGCGAGTTCCTCGGCGAGAAGGCCGCCTTTGTCGCCGGGTGGATGTACTTCCTCAACTGGGCGATGACCGCCATTGTCGACTCGACCGCGATCGCCACCTACTTCCACTACTGGACGGCCTTCACCTCGATACCGCAGTGGCTCATCGCGCTGATCGCGCTGGCGGTCGTGCTGTCGATGAACCTGATTTCGGTGAAACTCTTCGGCGAACTCGAATTCTGGGCGGCGCTGGTGAAGGTCATCGCTCTGCTGACGTTCATCGTTGCCGGTACGATCTTCCTCGCCGGGCGCTACGAGATCGACGGCGCGCGAACCGGAATCAGCGTCATCACCGATCACGGAGGGCTGTTTCCGACCGGTGTCTATCCGCTGGTGATTGTTACATCCGGCGTCGTGTTCGCCTATGCCGCAGTAGAACTCGTAGGAACCGCAGCGGGGGAGACGGCCAATCCGGAGAAGATCATGCCGCGTGCGATCAACTCGGTCATCGCACGTATCGCGGTCTTCTACGTCGGTTCGCTGGTGCTTCTAGGCCTGTTGCTCCCGTACACCGCGTACCGCGCGGGCGAGAGTCCGTTCGTGACGTTCTTCTCCAAGATCGGCATCGAGGGCGCGGGTTCGATCATGAACATCGTCGTCCTCACGGCGGCCTTCTCGAGTCTCAACGCAGGACTGTATTCAACGGGCCGAATTCTGCGTTCGATGGCGATGAACGGAAGCGCGCCGACCTTCACGGCCAAGATGTCGAAGAATGGCGTCCCCTACGGTGGCATCCTGCTCACGTCCGTGATCGCTCTCTTCGGTGTCGTGCTCAATGCGTTGAACCCCGGGCAGGCGTTCGAGATCGTGCTGAACATGGCGGCCCTCGGCATTCTCGCCTCGTGGGGAACGATCGTCGTCTGCCAGATTCAGTTGTATCGGTGGTCGCAGAAGGGGATTCTCGAGCGGCCGAAGTTCCGGCTGTGGGGCTCGCCGTACACCGGATACCTGACTCTCGTCTTTCTGTTCGCGGTGCTCGTTCTCATGGCGCTGGACCATCCCATCGGGACCTGGACGGTTGCGACGCTCGTGGTCATCGTCCCGGCGCTGATCGGCGGTTGGTACCTCGTTCGAGGGCGCGTTCTCGCGGTGGCCCAGGAACGTGTGGGGCACACCGGCGCTTACCCAGTTGTCGCGAATAGGCCTGCACCTAAACGGGATTAGGGCGCACGGCGAGCCGTACGCCCTAGATTTCCGCAGATCACCGGCCGATCAACGACTTGACGACCGTGCGAGTGCGCTCGTCGCGGAGGTACAAGCCAACCCAGGCCACGATCGCGAAGTAGACGGGAGCCAGGACGTAGCCGAACACTCCGGACTGGTTGATCATGTGCACCTCGATCGCTCCGCCGAAGTAGCCGGTGAGCATCACCGCACCCAGGATCGACGTCCGCGGGAACACGTAGAACGCGATGCACACCAGCAGCGTCGCTCCGATGATCGGGGTCTGGCTGACCGGTATCCCGAGCTCAGCCGTCGCCGTCCGCACGGCCTCGACGCCGGCGAGCTTGGTCAACGAGTCGGCGAGGAGGAAGGCCGTGACAAGGCCGGAGAGAATCCAGCCGGCCTTGCGGGCCTTCGACGAGATCGCGTTCTGCGACGCGGTGACGGTCGGGCGGGTGGCGGTGATGGTGGACATTGCGGTGCTCCTGACGCTCGGTGTTCCGGCGTTGTTGCCGGTTCATCAATGCGTCGATCGAGCAATGCCCTTTTCGACAGGTGCCGAGAAATTAATCCCGCGCGGCCCTTCGCTGTGCCTGCGAGTAGGCCGGCATCGCCGCGGCGGGGTCCGCCATCTTGGCGCTGCGGTAGCTGCTGACATTCGCCGCGGTCGCCGCCCAGACATCGCGAGACTTGCCGCGGCTGTAGGTGACGGCCTTGTCGGGCTGGACCCCAAGGCTCACGCCGACCTCGACGGCGTCCTGATCGGCTCCCATGTACAGGAACTCCCAGGCGTACTGCTTGGTCTGCTGCTCGACGAGTGACTTGATCGCCGCGTGCGTCCACTCTTTGCTGGAATTCTCGAGGCCGTCGGTCATGATCGCGAAAATGACGGTACCCGGGCGGCGATCTTCCGGAAGGGCGGCCAGTTCGGCGCCGGTGTCGGTGATGAGCTTGCCCATCGCATCGAGGAGAGCGGTCATTCCGCGGGGCTGAAGGTCCAGGCTCGGCACCTGTGCGAGCGGCTTGTTCGCGTAGACGACCTCATATTCGTTGTCGAACTGCGCGAGCGTGACGGTGCATTCACCGGCGTTCTTGCGCTGCTCGGCGATGAACGCATCGAAACCGCCCTCGATGTCGGTCTTGATGGACTGCATCGAGCCGGAACGGTCGAGGAGGAAGACGATTCGGGTGAGGTTCTGATCCGTCATGGCGGCTCCTTCAGGATTGCCGGCGCGGCTTGAACCGCATCGGTTGAGGTGGAACGGGGGCAGCTTGTGACTGCCCGCTTGCTTTGTCATACCGCGCACGTCTGACATCTTCGGCCGTCACTCGACCGTCGGGACGGGCGTAAGGGGCGAGAAGTGCGGTGCGGGCAAGGCGGGGACCCACCGCGTTTTCGGTGAGCCCGGCACTCGCGCCCGCAGCCCGGATCGAGATCTCGTCATCGACGACAGCTTTGGCAAGTTGTTCGTCGAGGACGCGGCTGGCTTCATCGATGATGTTCCGCCAGTGCGGCAATGAATCCGCAGGAGCGGCCTGCTCAGCCTTCTCGAGTTCCGATCGAATGCGGTCGTACGGGTTGGACATGATTCACCGTACCGCAGAAACTGCGGATACGCAATAAGTGCGGCCGCACACCCGTCAGGATGTGCGGCCGACTGAAATCATGCAGAGTGCAGGACGTAAACCCGATTGCCGAGGCACAACGCCCAACCGGTGTTCAGGTGAACCGCCTCGCCGTTCAGGCGTGCCCACTCCGGTGCACCGGGCGACGCGATGTACGTGCCGTTGGTCGACCCGTTGTCGCGGATGGTGACTGAACCCTTCTCCGCGGTGAGGTAGGCATGCACGCGGGAGATCGCACTCGAGTCGTCGAGGATCGTGATCGGCGACGCCTCACCCCGACGAACTGCCGAGTCGCTGCGCGGGTCACGGCCGAGCACGTAGTTGCGGTCGAGGATGATCCGGGAACCGTCATCGCCGATCAGCACAGGGCTCGACGGTGCCACGAGCGGCGCCATCTGGGTGGCTCCGGCATCGACCGGCAGTCCGTCCTGGGTCTCGGCGTCGCGTCCGTCGTCAGACCCGCGGGTCTCCTCTTCGAACGGCGTCGCAGCCCGCGACGCCTGCGTCTCATCGATCACTTGGGCGACGGGCCCGTCGATGGTGTCGTCCTCCGGAACCTCGACGCGAATCGGCTGCGGTTCCGTCGTGGGCTCGTCGAGCAACTCGATCGCGGCGGCATGCGCAGTCGCGAAATCGTCGACGGCCGGCGAAGCCTGCGTCGCGTACAGGTCGGCAACGGCGATCTTCGCGGACGCGGCGATCTTGCCAGCGATGGACTTGGGCGAAATGCTCTTCAGGGCCACACCCTTGGCAGCCGCGACACCCTGCGTCCGAATGACGAGTCCGTCGCCGTTCACAGTGCCGAGTCGCAGGTCCGACCGCGGGTTGACCGGCTTCTGCTCCTTCGGCGACAGCGTCAGCGAGATCTCCGACACCGGCGCGGCGACGATCCGCTCCACCCAGGTGAAGGCCGAGTCGCCGGCGAGGTGCAGCGTCGTCTGGGGAGACGTCACGCGGGCCCAGGCCAGGCCGTGCACCGCCACGACGAACCCGTTCGGGACCGCAGCCACAATGCCGAAGGCCGGCAGAGCCTTGCCGTTGCGCAGAACCATCGGTGCCACTCGACGAGCGATTTCCTCGCCCGGGTAGGTCTCGGCTGCGCTGGCCTCTTCGAGTTCTTCGATCAGCTGCTCGACGTATTCCGCCTCGGCGACCGTGTGCGTGCTGAAGACGCCTACTGCATTACCGAATCGGGCGACGACGTTGTCTCCGGGCTCGATTGCGACGTGCTTGAGGACGTCTTCCATTTCAGTTTCTCCTGCTTGTTCTGGGTAAATATGCTACGAGGATTGCTTACGCCGCAACAGTGACGGGACCGTCGTCGACCGTCATGTAGAGGCGCATGGTGGCCGGCTCATCGAGGATGAGCCACGTGATCGACTCGGAGAGTCCATCGCGATTGTTGCGCGTCGTGATACCAACCTTGGCCTTGGGAACCTCGACGTCGGTGCTGACACCGAGGAGGCCGGTCTTGGCGAGGGCCCAGGCGACGACGATCTTCTCGATCGACGGGTCGAGCGCGATCGCGACGGCCGAACCTTCGCGGGCGCCGAGGTCGAGGATGATCCGGGCGAGGCGGTTCGACCAGCGGTCGAGGTCGAAGTTGGTGAGCTCGTCACCAGCGGCAGATGCTGCGACACCGTTGGGGTCGACGTCAGCGAGCTCGGCGAGGTCCTGGGGGCGAAGAGCGATCGAAGCGATGGTGTTCACGGTCTGACTCCTTGCGACGGCTGCCCGGGTGGGCTGCGTATGCGTCTAATTTCGTCGCAAACCTTGATCACAAATAGGGACCCAGGGGGTGACCACCCTTCCCCCGAGGGTGGGGAAATCCCCACCTAGGTGTGGGGTGTTGGGAAGCGATCAGCGCCGGCTGGCCTTGCGGTAGCCCTGTGCTGCGGGTATTGCGAATACCAAGATCGACCCAAAACACCAGATCAAGGTCACCAACAGCGGTTTTGCCACCGGTCCGCCGAACGAAAGACCACGCATCGCATCGACGGTCGTGGTGAGGGGTTGATACGTGACCACACCCCGCAGAAACTCGGGGAAAGCATCCAACGGGACGAATCCCGTGCTGAAGAACGTCAGGACCGAGCTCGCGAGCGATACCAGTTCGATGAGTGAGGCTTTCGCGGTCCGGACGGCGATGGTCGTGATGACGGTGGCGAATGCGAGTCCGAAGAGCACCGGCAGCGTCACGTATGCGAGTGCGGCCAGCGGACCCTGCTCGAAGCGGAAGCCGAAGAGATAGCCGACGATGACGATCATGACCGTGCCGACGAAGATGCGCATACCTTCGGCGAGGACTCGGGCGATGAGCCCGGACGATCGATGCACCGGCAACACCCAGAATCGGGAGAGCAGACCGGTCTCGCGCTCACGTCCCAGGGAGATCGCCCCGGCGACCGACCCAGCCATGATGCCGACTAGGGCTGCCATGGGAACGGTGCCATAGATCGAGTCGTACCCGGGACCGTAGAGGTTGTGGTCGACGGCGTAGCGGGTGATCTGGTTGCCGAGCGCCAGGTTCAGCATGATGAGCAGCAGCGCAGGCAGAACGAGGCTCTGGGCCAGCGTCATGGGATCGCGCGACCAGCGCACGAGGAGGCGTTGCGTCAGGATGAGCGTGTGTGCCACCAGAGCGCGCGGCGAGCGTTCGCGGGCGGCCGGAAGGGTCGTCATCATCCCCTCCGCGAATTCATGCGGACGGCCAGCGGGGCGAGGAGCCCGATGAGGAGCGCGAGCCACAGCAGACCCGGCGCGACCTGACTCCAGGTCGGTGGTCCCGACGTCGGCGTCTCGCCGCTCAGGGCGCGGAGGAGATTCGCGAGCTGCGAAATCGGCTGATTGCGCACGAACGGCGCCAGCCAGCCGGGGAACTGGTCGTCGGGAGCGATGCCGGACGACAGCAGGCCAAAGAACATCTGCGGCACGATCATCGCCTGCGACACCGCCTCCGGGCTCTTCGTCACCGATCCGAGCACGTCCGCGATCAACGCGAGGACCAGTCCGATCAGCAGCGCGACCAGGAAGAACGCGATCGCATAGACCGGTGAGAGGTAGAAGCGGAAGCCGATGACGTAACCACAGATCAGTGCTGCAACCGTCGTGATGACCGCACGAATCATGTTGGCGGTCATGCGTGCGGCCACGGGAGTCCACGCGGCGATCGGCATCGCGGCGAACCGGCGGTTGATGCCTTCCACCTGATCGGTTGCCGCCCGGAAAGCGGCGGTGATCGACGAGAACGCCGCACCCTGCAACAGGATCATCGGCATGACGAACTGCGCGTAGCTGGTGACGTTCGGGATCGAATCCTTCATGACGCCCGAGAGCGGCAGGTAGACCGTCACGGTGAAGAAGATGGGCGCGATCACCGAGAGCCCGAACTCGCCGTTTCGCAGCGACGGGGCGATCGTGCGCAACGTCAGTACCCACCATTGCGCGTAGGCCGGCGGAGAATTCCGTCGGCTGGCGGTGCTCAAGTCAATCCCGCTCACTGGGCCCTCGACGTCGTGTCGTGGCCGGTCAGGGACAGAAACACGTCGTCGAGCGAGGGGCGGCGCAGCGCGATGTCGACCAGTTCGATCTGGGCAGCGTCCAACCGGCGCAGCGCCTCGGCCAGCGTTCGGGCGCCGTCCGGTGCCGGGATCACCAGTCGATCCGAATCCGGGGTCACCGTCTCGCGGTACTCCGGCGGGACGAGGGGTCCGAGGGCATCGAGGATCGCGGGGAAGTTGTGCAGATCCAGCGGGACGATCTCGCAATAGCTCGCGCCGGTGCGCGCCTTGAGTTCATCGGCGGTGCCCTCGGCGATGACCGTGCCCTTATCGATGACGATGATCCGGTCGCTGAGAACGTCGGCCTCTTCGAGGTACTGCGTCGTGAGCAGCGTCGTCACACCCTGATCGCGGAGCGACTTGACGAGGTCCCAGATGCCTTGCCGACTGCGCGGATCGAGTCCCGTCGTCGGCTCGTCAAGGAAGACGACCTCGGGGGGAACCACGAGCCCGCACGCGATGTCGATGCGTCGCCGCATGCCTCCGGAGTAGGTGCCGACCCGGCGCCCCGCGGCGTACGCGAGGTCGAACTCCCCGAGGAGTTGCTCGGCGCGTGCATTGGATTCGCGCTTGGACAGGCCCATGAGGCGGCCGAACAGAACGAGGTTCTCACGCCCCGTGAGCAATTCGTCCAGCGCGGCATATTGGCCGGTCAGCATGATCGACGAACGCACGCCTTCCGGGTCGGCCACCACGTCATATCCGGCGACGAACGCACGCCCCGAATCCGGCGTGAGCAGCGTCGACAGGATGTTGACCGTCGTCGTCTTGCCGGCGCCGTTGGGACCGAGGATGCCCAGGACTCGACCACGTTCGGCGGTGAAGCTGATGCCGTTGAGGGCCTTCATGTCGCCGAATGACTTGGTGACGTCGTCGACCTCGACGGCGTATCGCGAGTTCTGTTGGGGACCGGTCAAGGGTCACGCACCTTCCGCGTGGAGGTATTCGGCAAGCAGGCGGGCAATGTGAGCGAGCGGTTCGGGTGCCGTCATGCCCGCGTGGTTGGCCTCGATGTCGTGGTTGGTGATCTCACCGATGATCCAGTGCTCCCAGCCCTCCGGTCCGAAGCCGGGTTTGCGGTCGACCGTCGCGGTGAAGCACACGGCGTCGACATCGGCCGTCGGGAACGAATGTCCGAGACCGGCACGTCCGACGTCGTTGTACACCGTTGTCAATCGCTCGAGAAGCTCGCTGTCGATGATCAGCTCGGGCTTGGTGCTTTGGATCAACGCGACCGCTTCGTCTGTCGTGGCGTTCGCGGGGATGCCTTCGACACCGAGAACCGGTCCCAGCTCACTGAGCAACTGACCGACCGACATGGTTTCGACCATGTCCTCGGTGAGGTTCGACGAGTAGGTGTCGAGCAGCGCGAGCAGCGCGACATGATCGCCGTCATCACGCATCATGGCCGCGATGGTGTGCGCGACCGTTCCGCCGAACGACCAGCCGAGCAGGTGATACGGCCCCTCCGGCTGGATCTTCCGGATCTCGGCGAGGTACCGCTCGGCGTATTCGGCGACCGTCGACGGGTTGTCCGCCGGGTTCCGGAACGCCGGCGACTGTAGTCCGTAGATCGGCCGATCGCCAGGCAGCAGATGGCCGAGCGGCTGGTAGGGCAGCGACATGCCGGATCCGGGGTGGATGCAGAAGAGCGGAGGCAGGTCACCGCCCGTGCGGATCGGCAGGACAACGTCGAGCGGCCACACCTCGAGCGCGGACATGGTGCCGCTGGATTCGCCCGCTGCCTCGATCGCCTCGGCGACCCCGGCTACGGTGAGGTTCTGCAGCAGTTGACGCGACGACAGTTCGAGTCCGGCTGCGCGCGCCTTCGACACCAAGGCAATCGCCATGAGGCTGTCGCCGCCGATGGCGAGGAACGAGTCGAGAACGCCGACGCGTTCGCGGCCGAGGACCTCGGCGAAGAGGGCCGCGATCTGCTCCTCCAACGGCGTTCGGGGCGCGACGTAAACCGTCGCCGTGTCCTCGAAATCGGGCTCCGGCAGCCGTTTGCGGTCGAGCTTGCCGACTGGCGTGAGCGGTAGTTCGGACAGCACGAGGATCGAACTCGGGACCATATGCGCAGGTAAGTGATCTGCTGCGTATTCCTTGAGTGCGGCCGGGTCGGCTGTCGCTCCGGGCGCAGCGGTCACGTAAGTCACGAGCAACGTGGCGCCCACCGGGTTCTTGACGCCGAGCGTGATCGCGAAGTCGACGGACGGGTGGCCGCCGATGAGCGCGTCGATTTCGCCGAGTTCGATGCGCAGACCGCGGATCTTGACCTGGAAATCCGAGCGCCCCACATATTCGATCTGCAGGTCCTTGGTCCAGCGCACGAGGTCGCCCGTCCGATACATGCGTTCCCCGGGTACCCCGTACGGGTTCGCGACGAATCGTCCAGCGGACAGTCCCGGGCGCGCGTGATAGCCGCGGGCGAGGGCATCGCCGCACAGGTACAGCTCGCCGAGGACCCCCGGGGGCACCGGCTGTAATCCGTTGTCGAGGACCAGTGCGCGGGCCCCGCGGACCGGCTTGCCGATCGTGACCGCTTCGCCCGCATGGAGCGCCGACGATGCGGTGGCCACGATCGTGCATTCCGTCGGGCCGTACCAGTTGAACACGCTCAGCCGGTCCGTCCACCGGGCGACGAGGTCCGCGCTGACCGCCTCACCACCGACGGACAGCACCCGCAGGCTGCTCGTCTTCGCCGGGTCGACCGTCGTCAACGCGGACGGGGTGAGGAACGCGTAGGTGACCGACTCGCGAGCGATGAGATCGGTGAGGTCGTCACCGCCGAACACTGTGGGTGGCGCCACGACCATCGCCGCACCATGGGTGAACGTCATGAGGAACTCGAGCAGGGACGCGTCGAAACTCGGCGACGCGACCTGCAGCACGCGTTGGTTCTCGTCGACCCCGAGCACGTCGCGGAAGGACGCGGCCACGCTCGCCACACCGCGGTGCGTGACCGTGACGCCCTTGGGGAGGCCGGTCGAACCGGAGGTGTAGATGAGCCACACTGGGTTGTCGAGGTGGATCGGTGCCGTCCGGTCGGCCGGCCGGATCGGGTCTGTGCTGAACCGGTCGTCGGTGTCGTCGTCGAGGACCAGCCAGTCCACGGTGTCGGGCAGCGCGCTCCGGTGTTCGGACAACGTGACGCCCACGACCGCTCGGGAGTCGGTGAGCATGTGGGTGATGCGTTCGACCGGGTACTTCGGGTCCACCGGAACGAACGCCGCGCCCGACTTGAACACTGCCCAGACCGTCACCCATAGCTCTTCAGACCGTGGAAGGGCAAGCGCGACAAACGATTCCGGACCCGCCCCGGCAGCGATAAGACGGCGAGCGAGCCGGTTCGAAGCGGCATCGAGTTCGGCGTAGGTGAGCGACCCGGAGGCCGTGACGAGCGCCGGGCGAGAAGCGTGCGTGGCGGCGGCCGCGGTCAGCAGATCCGGGACGAGCTGAGCTTGGGCAGCGGGCAGTCCGGCGACTGGCACGAGCGTGCGGCGCTCGCCCGGCGTGACGAGCGGGACCTCACCGATCGGCAGGTCCGGCGCGCTGACCAGGGCGTCGAGAAGGTGCAGGAATCGGTCCGCCATGGTTTTCACCGACGCGGCGTCCCAGAGATCGGTGGCATAGGTGAAAGCCGCCGACAGTCCTGCCGGAGAACCGGCCGGACCGTGCCGTTCCTTGAGCGAAAGCAGCAGGTCGAACTCGGTGCCGTCCTTGACGAACGGTTCGGCTTCGACGGTGAGTCCGGGCAGAGTGAACCGCGGTTCGACGAAGTTCTCCAGTGCGAAGAACACCTGGAACAGCGGATGCCGAGCCGCGGACCGTTCGGGTTTGAGCGCCTCCACGAGACGCTCGAACGGAATGTCGGCGTTGGCGAATGCCTCGAGGTCGGCGCCCCGCGTCGCGGACAGGAATTCGCGGAACGACAGACTCGGCCGAAGATGTGAACGCAGCGCGAGGGTGTTCACGAACATGCCGACGATCGGATCGAGTGCGGCTTCGCCGCGACCGGCCACCGGCGTGCCGACCACGACGTCGTCGGTCGAGCCGATCCGGCCGAGGTAGCTGACGAAAGCGGCGTGCGCGAGCATGAACATCGAGGCGTTCGAGCCGCGCGCGAGATCGAGCATGCGCGCGTGCGTGCCGGCGCCGATCATGAATTCGTATTCGCCACTGCGCATCGATTGCACGGCCGGCCGCGGGCGGTCGGTCGGCAGGTCGATTTGGTCGGGAACACCGGCAAGAGTCGTGCGCCAGAAATCGATCTGACGACCGGCGATGGACTCGGGGTCGGCGTCGTCGCCCAGAACCTCTCGCTGCCACAAGGCAAAGTCGGCGTACTGGACGGTGAGCGGGTCGAGCCCAGCCGAGTCGCCCTGCACGCGCGCGGAGTAGGCGGTCATGAGGTCACCCGCGAGCGGGGCGATGGAGACGCCGTCGGCCGCGATGTGGTGGACCACGAGAACGACGACGTGGACGTTCGGCGCAGGCCGGAATACTCCGACCCGAAGCGGGCTGCCCTTGGTCACGTCGATGCCGGTCCCGATGAGTGTCTCGACGGCTTCGCGCAGCTCCTGACCCTCGGCGACGTGCTGCACCGCGAGTGTCGGCGGCGCTGGTGGCAAGACGACCTGATGCGGGCCGATCGCGTCGGCGGGGAACACCGTGCGCAGGGTTTCGTGTCGCGTGATGACGTCGCCGAGTGCCAGCCCGAACGCCTCAATGTCGAGCGTGCCGGTGAACCGGAACGCGAACGGGATGTTGTAGACGGGTGACTCCGGATCGAGTTGGTTGACGACCCACATGCGCTGTTGCGCGAGTGAGAGCGGCACGCGGTCGGGTCGTTCCCGCCCGACGAGAGGCACCCGTACGCCCGCGCCCGATACGGAAACCCGGGGCGCCAGGTCAGCCGCGGTCGGGCCATCGAAGAGATCACGCAGCGTGAGGGCGGAACCGAGCGCCGCATTGATACGCGCCACGACCCGGGTGGCGATGAGCGAGTTTCCACCGAGGTCGAAGAACGACTCGTCGACGCCGACCCTCTCCACGTTGAGAACCTCGGAGAACGCCTCGCACACTGCCTGTTCGGCCGGATTGCGCGGGGCCACGTAGGTCGACTCCGGACGGGCTCGGAAGTCCGGCGTGGGAAGCGCCTTGCGGTCGAGCTTGCCGACCGGCGTCAGCGGGATCTTGTCGAGCACGACGATCGCGTTCGGCACCATGTGCGCTGGGAGCTGTTCGGCGACAAACGCTTTCAGTTCGGCGGTATCTGGTGTCGAACCGGGTGTGGCAGTCACATAGGCGGCCAGGGACGTCGTCCCGGCCGGGTTCTTGACGCCCAGGGTCACCGCGAAGTCGACGGTGTCGTGTTGGGCGAGCACGGCATCGATCTCCCCGAGCTCGATGCGCAGACCGCGGATCTTGACCTGGAAGTCGGTTCGGCCAATGTATTCGAGCACAGTAGTCGAGTCGGCAGTCTTTCCCCACCGCACGAGGTCACCGGTGCGGTACATCCGCTCACCGAGGGCGCCGTAGGGGTTGGCCACGAATCGTCCAGCGGACAGGCTCGCCCGTGCGTGGTACCCACGGGCCAGCGCTTCGCCGCACAGGTAGAGCTCGCCGAGGACACCCGGTGGCACTGGCTGGAGTGCGCTGTCGAGCACGAGAGCACCCGCACCGCGAATCGGCCGGCCGATCGTCACCGGCTCGTTCGGAACCAGTGCCGTGGACCCGGTCGCCCAGATCGTGAACTCGGTCGGGCCGTATAGGTTGTACATCCGCACCCGGTCGGACCACCGCGCGACGAGGTCCGGGCTGACCGCCTCGCCCGCAACCATGAGCGCGCGCAGCGACTGGGCCTTCGCCGCATCGACGGTGGTCAACGCGGACGGCGTGATGACGGCGAGCGTCACCGACTCGCGGTTGATGAGGGAGCTGAGTTCGTCGCCACCGAAAACGGCGGGAGGGGCGACGACGAGCGCACCGCCATGCGCATAAGCGAGGAGGAATTCGAAGGCCGCGGCGTCGAAGCTCGGCGAAGCGACCTGCAGAACGCGATCGTTTTCGTCGACGTCGAGGAAGTCTCGGCACGACGTCGTCATGTTCGCGATACCGCGGTGCGTGACCGTGACGCCCTTCGGCAGACCGGTCGATCCCGAGGTGTAGATGAGCCACACCGGATTGTCCGGACGGATCGGACCGAGGAGTTCGATCGGGTCAATCGGTGCATCTGACCCGGTGTCGGTAGCGCCATCCAGGACCAGCCAATTCACCGCATCCGGCAACGCATCGCGGTGCTCCGCGACCGTGACGCCGAGGACGGCTCGGGAGTCGGTGAGCATGTGGGTGATGCGTTCGACCGGGTACTTCGGGTCCACGGGCACAAACGCGGCGCCCGACTTGAAGACCGCCCAGACCGTTGTCCACAGCTCTTCCGAACGCGGAAGAGCAATGGCGACAATGGTTTCCGGACCCGCACCGGCGGCGATGAGCTGGCGGGCGAGGCGGTTGGACGCGCGGTCGAGTTCGGCATAGGTGAGCGTGCCCGACGACGTGACGAGCGCTGGGCGCAGCGGGTACGCGGCGGCGGTGGCGGCCAGCATGTCCGGCACCAGACGCAGGTCCGCGGCGGCGGGCCCGGTCACCGGCACCAGGGTCTGACGCTCTTCGGTGGTGACGAGCGAAACTCGGTCGAGCGCGACGTTCGGGTTCGTCGCGACGCTATCGAGGAACTGAACGAAGCGATCTGACAGGTCCTGGATCGAGCCGTCATCCCACAGGTCGGTGGCGTAGGTGAAGGTCGTGGCGAGCCCCGACGAGTTGGGCAGTTCCCGCATCGACACGCTGAGGTCGAACTCCGACCCATTGCGCGTGAACGGTTCGATCTCCACCGTGAGCCCCGGCAGCGTGAAGTGCGGCTCGGCGAAGTTCTCGAGCGCGAACGTCACCTGGAACAACGGGTGCCGCGATGCCGACCGCTCGGGCTTGAGCGCCTCGACGAGGTACTCGAACGGGACGTCCGCGTTCGCGAAGGCTTCGAGATCCGCGGTGCGGGTCGTGGTGAGGAAGTCGCGGAAGGAGGTCGCGGCGGGCAGCGCACTGCGCAGCGCGAGCGTGTTCACGAACATGCCGACGATCGGGTCGAGCGCGGCCTCGCCGCGGCCCGCGATCGGAGTTCCGATGACGACGTCGTCGGTCGACCCCATCCGGCCCAGGAAGGCCGCGAGCGCCGCGTGGATCACCATGAACATCGAGGCGTTCGTCGACTTCGCCAGCTCGGTGAGCCGAACGTGCAGGTCAGCGGGGATGTCGAACGCGAAGTCGGCGCTGTGCATCGACTGCACCGGCGGGCGCGGGCGGTCACCTGGGAGGTCGAGCTGGTCGGGGATTCCGGTGAGGGTCGTCCGCCAGAAGTCGATCTGTCGGCCGGCCAGCGATTCGGAATCGGTCTCGTCGCCAAGGACTTCGCGTTGCCACAACGCGAAGTCGGCGTACTGGACGGCGAGTGGTTCGAGACCGTTCGTCGAACCCTGGAGACGGGCGGTGTAGGCCGTCATGAGGTCGATGGCGAGCGGTGCGATCGAGACGCCGTCGGCCGCGATGTGGTGCACGACGAGCACCACGATGTACACGTCCGGGGCTGGCTGGAACAGGCCCACCCGCAATGGGGTTCGCTTCGTGACATCGATTCCCGTGGCGACCATCGTCTCGATCGCGGTGCGAAGTTCGGGGCCTTCCGGCACCTCGACCACGCGGACGACCGGCGTCGCGGCCTCGGTGTGGATGATGACCTGACGCGGACCGGCGGCATCGGACGGGAACACCGTCCGCAGCGACTCATGCCGCGCGACGACGTCCCCGAGCGCCTCTTCGAAGGCCTCGACGTCGAGCGCGCCGGTGAAACGCAGCGCCATCGCGATGTTGTAGGCGCCCGAGGTCGGGTTGAGCTGGTTGACGACCCACATGCGCTGCTGTGCCAGCGACAACGGAATCCGGTCCGGGCGTACGCGAGACACGAGCTGCGCGCGGGGGCCTACACCGGCCGGGTGGATTCGAGAGCTCAGTTGCGCCGCGGTCGGCGCGTCGAAGAGGTCGCGCAGCGCGATCGACGACCCGAGCGCGGAGTTGATCCGGGCGATCACGCGGGTCGCCAGAAGCGAGTTGCCGCCGAGATCGAAGAACGACTCGTCGATTCCGATTCCCTCGAAACCGAGGACGGCCGAGAACACCTCGCACACCGTGTGCTCGACCGGGGTGCGCGGCGCGAGGTACGTCGACTGCGGGCGGGCCCGGAAGTCCGGAGCCGGCAGTGCTTTGCGGTCGAGCTTGCCGACCGGGGTCAGTGGAATCTTGTCGAGCACGATGATGAGGGACGGGACCATGTAGCCCGGCAGCACTCCGGCGACGCGGGTCCGCAGCCGTTCGATGTCGAGGTCGATGCCCGTCTCAGGAAGCACGTACGAGACGAGAACCGTTGCGCCGGAAGGACCCTTGACGCCGAGGGTCGCGGCGTACGCGATTTCCTCGTCGGCGACGAGCACCGCGTCGATCTCACCGAGTTCGATGCGCAGACCGCGGATCTTGACCTGGAAGTCGCTGCGGCCCAGGTATTCGAGTTCGAGGCCCCGCTTCCCCTGGACCCACCGGACCATGTCACCGCTGCGGTACATGCGGTCGCCGGGAGCGCCGTACGGGTTGGCGATGAAGCGAGACGCATTCATCTCGGTGCGGTTGAAGTAGCCACGGGCCAGGCCCGGGCCGGCCATGTAGAGCTCACCCTGGGCACCGAGCGGCACCGGCCGCAGCCACGTGTCGAGAACGAGGAGCTGGGCACCGCGGACCGGGCCACCGATCGTCACGTCATCGCCCGGATCGAGGTGTCCCGAACCGGTCGCCCAGATACTGAACTCGGTCGGGCCGTAGACGTTGAACATCGTGCGACCGGGGGAGAAGCGTTCGATCAGTTCCGGTCCACAGGCTTCGCCACCGGTTGCGAGGACCTCGAGATCGGGCAGGTTGTTCGGTTCCATCGTCGCGAGCGCGGACGGCGTCATGCTCGCGGTCGTCACGCGCTCGTCGCGGAGCAGCGATTCGAGCTGGGGGCCGCCGTAGGTTTCCGGCGAGGCGATGACGAGCCGTGCACCCACGCCGAACGCGGACAGCATCTCGAAGATCGACGCGTCGAAGCTCGGCGATGCCACGTGCAGAACGCTCGACTGCGGGGTGGTCCGGAAGTCTTCGTGCAGCGCGAGGACCAGGTTCGCCATGCCGCGGTGCGTGAGGAGAACCGCCTTGGGCTTACCCGTGGAGCCGGACGTGTAGATGAGGTATGCCGTCTGGTCGACCAGGATCGGCCCGCCGCGGTCTTCGTCGGTGACCGGTGCTGCGGACACGGTCATCACGCGCCGCATGGTGTTCAAGTCGTCGAGCAGCAGCCAGTCGATCGAACTCGGCAGCGTCTCACCGATCGCCGTGATGGTGAGTCCGATCGGCGCCTGCGAGTCGGTGACCATGTGCTCGACGCGGTCTGGTGGATGGTTCGGGTCCATCGGAGCGAAGGCGGCACCGGTCTTGGCGACGGCCCAGATGGCCACGATCGATTCGATCGACCGGGTGAGCGCCAGCGCGACGAACACTTCGCGACCCACACCCCGGCGGATCAGGACGCGGGCGAGTCGGTTCGACCATTCGTCGAGCTCGCGGTACTTGAGGTCCATGCCGTTCGCGGTGACCGCGATGGCGTCCGGGTCAACCGCAGCGCCGGTGGACAGAATCTCCGGGAGAGTGCGGACTTCGACGTCGGGAAGGCCGCGAACCGGGGCGAGTTCGGCGAGCTCGGTGGCGTCGCAGACCTGGACGGTGGCCAGGCGCGCCTGCGGATTCGCCACGAGGTCCGACAGCCAGCGCACGAGCCGGTCGAGAATCCGCTGCACCTCGGGTGCCTCGAAGGCACCGGCCAGGTACGTCACGACGATCTCGTAGCGTTCGCCTTCGCCGGTGTGCTCGGGGCGGTGCGGAATGACCTTGAGCCCCAACGGGTACGGCGTCGCGTCGGTGCCTTCGAAGCCGGTCACTCGCATGCCCGCCACGTCGAACGCGGCCGCGAGCGCGCCGGTGTCGATGGGGTACGACTCGAAGACGGTCAGCGTGTCGAACAGCTCCGGAAGACCGACCGCGCGGTGGATGTCCGACAGTCCGACGTACTGGTGGTCGAGGAGGTCCGCTTGCTCCTTCTGGACCCGAATGAGCAGCTCAGTGACGGTTTCGCTGGGGTCGAGCCGGACCCGGACCGGCAGCGAGTTGATGAACATGCCGACCATCTCTTCGACGCCGGCGAGCTGTGCGGGCCGACCCGAGACGGTATTGCCGAACACGACATCCATGCGTCCGGTCAGAGTGGCCATGTTCAGCGCCCACGCCACCTGGATGGTCGTGTTGACCGTGATGCCGAGCGTCTTGCTCAGCTGCTGCAGTGCGGTCGTGTCGGCGGCGCTCAGTTTCGTGGCGAGCTCGAACCCCTGCGACACCTCGGTCCGGTCGAGGGTCGGGACGGCGCGCGTCGGGTTGTCGATGCCCGACAGCGCTTCCTTCCAGGTACTCAGCGATTCCTCGAGGTTCTGTTCGCCCAGCCACGACAGGTAGCTCTTGTAGCTGCGCGCGGGAGGCAGCATCCGGTCCGAGCCATCGGCGGCGTAAAGCGCAATGAGCTGTTGGACGATCAGCGGCGTCGACCAGCCGTCGAGGATCAAGTGGTGGTTGGTGAGCAGCAGCTTGCACTCGTCGTCGGACATCCGGACGAGGGTGAGCCGAAGAAGCGGAGGTGAAGTCAGGTCGAAACGGGTCGCCGCGTCGACCTCGATGTGCCGGTGCAGCATGTGGGCGCGCTTGTCCGGGTCGGGCTGGGTCCGAAGATCGACCTCGGACCAGCCGACATTCGCGTGCGACAGGATGATCTGCCGCGGCCCGTCATCGGTTTCGACGAAGCCGGCGCGAAGGTTGTCATTGCGGTCGACGAGAGCCTGGGCCGCGCGTTGGAGTCGGTGTGCATCGACGGTTCCGGACAGCGTGAGGATCGCCTGGACGGTGTAGGCGTCCGCGGCGTCGGTGTCGTAGATCGAGTGGAACAACAGACCGAACTGCAGTGGCGACAGCGGCCAGACGTCGACCATCGACGGGTACTGCACAACCCAGCGGTCGAGGTCCGACGGCTGAACGTCGACGAGCGGGAAGTCGGACGGCGTGAACGCGGGGCCCGACATCTCCAGGGTGTGGCCGGCGAGCGCGGCGAGCGCCTCGGACCACAGGCCGGCGATTTCGCGCACGTCTTCGGCGCTGATCACGTCGGTGGCATACGCCCAGCTCACTGTCAGTTCCGAGCCGGTCGCGGTGTCGGTGGCGATGGCATTGATGTCGATGACGGCGGGCAATCCGGCCTGCGGGTCGGAGGTACCGGTGAGTGAGTCGTACTGGGTCGACGGCATCCACGGCCCGCCGTCGGCTCCCGATGTCGCGCGTCCCAGGTAGTTGAAGCTGACCTGCGGGGCCGCGAGTCCGGCGAGGCGGCCACGGGTGGTCGGGTCGAGGTACCGCAGCATGCCGAAACCGATGCCGTTATCCGGAAGCGCACGCAGCTGTTCCTTCACCGACTTGATCGCGAGGCCGGCGGCCGCACCTCCGGTGAAGGCTTCGGCCAGGTCGACGCCGTCGAGGTCGAGCCGGATGGGGTACAGCGTCGTGAACCAGCCCGCGGTGCGCGAAATATCGGCGCCCGGAACGGCGGATTCTTCACGCCCGTGCCCTTCGAGCTGCAACAGGACGTCGGTCTGACGCGAGTTCCGGCGAGCACGGAACTGGGCGATCGCCAAGGCGAGCGCGGTCAGCAGACCATCGTTGACACCGCCGTGGAAACGCTCCGGGAGCGCCGTGAGGATCACCTCGGTGACCGACGCGGGGATGACGGTGTCGATGCGCGCGGACGTGCTTCCGACGTCGGTCGTGGGTTCGAGAGCGCGCCTGCCGAGCGGTTCGTCGGCACCGGTGAGGATTCCCTCCCACCGGGCGAGTTCGTGGCGACGCGTCGGCGCGGTCTCGGCGAGGCCGTGCGCCCAACGCCGGAACGACGTGCCGACCGGGTTGAGAGCCACGGCCTGACCAGCGCTTATCTGCAGGTATGCGGTCGCGAGGTCGGGCAGGAGGATGCGCCACGAGACGCCGTCGACCGCGAGGTGATGCACGACGAGCCACAGCAGGTCTGGACCGGAGGGGAGATGCAGCCAGGCCAGCGCGATCAGGCGCCCTGTCGACGGATCGAGGCGGTCGGCAGCCTGTTGAAGTTCGCGGTCGACACTTTCCGACGAGCCGTCGATCGTGGCTTCGTGCAGAAGCGAGCGTCCGACCGTCCCGCCGGGTGCGGGCACCTCGAGCGTCCAGTCGTCGTCCTTCTGGAGGACGGCGCGCAGCATGTCGTGGTGGTCGATGAGCGCCTCGACCGCGCGGGCGAGGAACGCGGCGTCGACGTCCGCGGGAAGCTCGATGAGCGCGGCCTGCGAGTACCGATCGAAGGGACCGGGGTTCTCGACCATCGCTTCGATAACCGGAGTGAGCGGAACCGGACCGATACCGCCGCCGGGGAGTTCTTCGAGCACTACCGCGGTCTCCGCGGACCCGGCGATTTCGGCTAGACCGGCAACGGTCTTGCGCTCGAAGATGTCGCGCGTCGTCACGGAGAGTCCGGCGTTCTTCGCCCGGGCGACGAGTTGGATCGCCACGATACTGTCGCCACCGAGGGCGAAGAAGCTGTCGTCGATGCCGACGGAGTCGAGGCCCAAGACCTCGGCGAACATTCCCGCGAGCACTTCCTCGGTGCGGTTCGTGGGGCCGCGCGAGGACCGGCGCGAGGTGAACACGGGTTCGGGGAGCTTCTTGCGGTCGACCTTGCCGACGTCGCTCAACGGCAGCGCGTCGAGAACCATGATCGTCGACGGCACCATATGCGCTGGTAGGAACTCTGCGACGAAGTCGGTCAGCGCGTCGGGATCGATCGTCTGGCCGGGCATCGCGGCGACGTACGAGGCGAGGACAGCCGCACCGGCGGCCGTCTTCGCGCCGACCGTCACCGCGTTCTCGACGGCCGGGTGCCGCGTCAGTGCCGCGTCGATCTCGCCGAGTTCGATGCGGAAACCGCGGATCTTGATCTGGAAGTCCGAGCGTCCGATGTAGCTGAGTTCGAGGCCGCTTTCTGTCTCGACCCAGCGGACGACGTCACCCGTGCGGTACATCCGAGACCCGGGTTCGCCGTACGGATCGGCGATGAAGCGCGAGGACGTGTTGCCCAGGAGGTTTGCGTAGCCACGGGCGACCGCGGGACCGCCGAGGTAGAGCTCACCGGGGACGCCGATCGGCACGGGCTGCAGCAGCTGATCGAGGACGACGGCCGTGATGCCCTGCATCGGCCCGCCGATCGTGACCGCTCGGCCGGGCTCGACAGTCGTCGCCGTCGAGGAGATCGTGACCTCGGTCGGACCGTAGGCGTTGTGCATGGTGCGACCCGGCTGCCAGCGCGTGACGAGGTCGTCCTGACACACGTCACCGCCGACGACGACGCTGCGCAACGTTGGCGCGCTCGCGGAGTCCATCGACGACAGCATCGCCGGCGGCAGGTCGATGTGATCGATGCGCTCGGCCTCGATGAACGACGTGAGCTGCTCGCCGCCGAGGATGTCGGCCGGGATGACGACGAAGGTCGCGCCGTTGCCGAAGCCGACGAGGAACTGTTCGAGCGAGGCGTCGAAGCTGGGGGAGTAC
Organism: Smaragdicoccus niigatensis DSM 44881 = NBRC 103563; assembly: GCF_000380645.1. Lineage (GTDB taxonomy): Bacteria > Actinomycetota > Actinomycetes > Mycobacteriales > Mycobacteriaceae > Smaragdicoccus > Smaragdicoccus niigatensis. The sequence goes on along the minus strand of NZ_AQXZ01000016.1, from coordinate 377,509 downwards.
GCGTGCGACAAGCGGGTGTCGGCGGTGATGCCGTAGGCGCGCGTGCGGTCTTCGATGAGATTCGTCAGTCCGGCGTGCGTGACGCGGACGCCCTTCGGCAGACCGGTCGAACCCGACGTGTAGATGACGTACGCGGTGTTGGCGATGCGAACCGGCGCGAGGCGATCGGCGTCGGTGATCGGGGCGTCGCTGATGTCCGCGAGGAGGTCGGTGGTGTCGAGGGAGATCCAGGTGAGATTGTCCGGCAGCCCATCGCGAGCGCCGGCGACCGTGACGCCCAACGTCGATCCGCTGTCGGTGATCATGTGCAGGATGCGGTCGGCCGGGTACTTCGGGTCGACGGGCACGAACGCGGCGCCGGTCTTGGCGACCGCCCACACCGCGAGGATCGATTCGATCGACCGGGCGATCGCGACGACGACATGCGTCTCGGGCCGTGCACCGCGTTCGATGAGGATGCGCGCGAGTTGGGACGATTGGCGGTCGAGTTCGTCGTAGCTGAGCGATCGTCCGGGCATCGTGACCGCCGGGTTGCCGATTGACCGCGCGACGCCGCCCGCGAGAATCTCGGGGAGCGTTTGCGGTGGCGAGGCGGGGTGTCCGCGCAGTGGGACGATCGCCTCGCGTTCGGCAGCTTCCAGCACGCTGACGTCGGCGACGCGGGTGTCGGCGTCGGCTTCGAGGAACCGGTGCAGGAACGCCAGGAACCGCTTGTGGTGCGCGGCCAGGTCTTCGGCGCTGTACAGGTCCGGGTTCGCCTGGAAGTCGATGTGCGTGCTGGCGTCACCCATGCCCGGGTAGAGGTTGAGGAACAGGTCCTCCATGAGGCCCGAGGTGAGGACGTGCACGCGTCCCTCGGTGGGCCCGAGGACGACGCGGCTTTCGAACATCATGATGTTGACCGACGGCCCGAAGGCGGCCGGCGCATCACCCGTGTGTCCGAGGTCGCGGAACATGTCCTCCTGGCGATACCGCGGTCGGCGCAGGGCGCCCGTGAGTTCGAGTTGTGTGCTGCGAACCAGTTCGGACACCGTCACGTCCGTGGCGATCGACAGCCGCAACGGAACGACGTTGGCGACCATGCCGCCGGACCGCTTGAGCACGGCCGAAGTCCGTGCGGTGACCGGAAGACTCAGCGTGATCTCGCTGGTCGCCGTGAGCCGACCCAGGTAGGCAGCGAACGCGGCGATGATCGCCGGGGCCACCCCGGCACCCGTGCCCGCGGCACTGAGCAACGCGTTGGTGTCGGCGGGCAGAGCTCCGGAGAGCAGTCGAGGATGTGCGCTCGGCGGCGCGGTTCGCCCGGCCAGGCTCACCGGCTCGGGCAGGTTCTGGAGGTGTTCGAGCCAGAAATCGCGGTCCGCAGTGAACTTGTCGGAGGCGCGGTACTCGATGTCGGCGTTGACGACATCGACGAGGGGGCTGGCCTTCGACGGCGATGGCTCGACTCCGTTGACCGCCGCGGTGTACAGCTCCGCGATGCGGTTGACGAAGGTGAGCCCGGCGAAACCGTCCGCCGCGATGTGGTGGCAGCGCAGGTACCAATAGTGGAGGTCTGGGCCGAGCTTGATGGTCGACGAGGACATGATCGAGCTGCTGTCGAGGTCGGTGGGCGTCGAGTATTCGGTGCGCATCCACTCCATCGCGCGGGCGGCGGGATCGGCGTCGTCGCTGAAGTCGAGCGAACGGATGACCGGGTCTTCCTCGCCGATCCGCTGCCACGGCTCGCCGTCGATTTCGAAGACGCGCAGGTAGCCGGAACCGAACTCGCGTGCCATGCGGAGGGTGCAGGCGGTCAGGACGTCGACGTCGACCGGTCCGCTGATCTCGACGTACTGAGCGATCGAGATCGGGACGTCGCCGGCCAGGTGCTGGGCATACCAGATGCCGCGCTGTGCTGCCGAAAGCGGAAATACCTCCGAGGCAGTTGGGCCCTGCCCGGCGTCCACAGGCATTCCGCCTCCTATCTCGCGTCAGCTAACTGCAGTGTCGATCACGGTCAACATTCCGGCAACCTAATCGGACGAGCCAGACACCCTAGGGTGGGTTTCGATCACTCCTGCGGAACATCGAGAACTACTCGAGGCCTTTTCGCAGCTTGGACGGCCACCATATGCCGCGCCCGATTTCGTGTGCGAGCGCGGGTACCAAGATCGTGCGAACGATCAGCGTGTCGAGCAAAACGCCGAACGCGACGGCGAATCCGATCTCGGCGAGGACGACGAGCGGGGTCGTGATGAGGGCGCCGAAGGTCGCGGCCAGAATGGCGCCGGCAGACGTGATGACGCCACCTGTCACGGCCAACCCACGGCGGATACCCGATCTCGTTCCGAGCAGCTGTGCCTCCTGGCGCACACGCGTCATGAGGAAGATGTTGTAGTCGACGCCGAGCGCCACGAGGAAAACGAACGCGAAGAGCGGGAAGTTCTGGTCGGCAGCGGGAAAATCGAAGAAGTAGTCGAAAACGACACCACTCACTCCGAGCGTTGCGGCAAACGACAGCACCACCGTGGCGATGAGCAGGATCGGTGCGGCGATCGAGCGCAGCAGCATCATCAAGATCACGAAGATCACGAACAGGACGAGCGGGATGATGTGGTTGCGGTCGCTGACCGTGCCCTTCTTGACATCGAGCAACTGGGCGCTCGTCCCGCCGACCAGCGCATCCGCACCGCTTACCCCGTGCACTGCCGTGCGTAAACGCTCGATCGTGTTCATCGCAGCCGGGCTGTCGGCGCCGTCGGTGAGGTTCGCCAGAATCATGGTTCGACCGTCAACGGGCTGGACCTGTACTTCGGGCGGCACGCAGCCTTCCGATTGCGCGGCTGGTTGGCCCTGCTGCTGTTGTTGTTGCTGGGCCGCAGCGAGTTTGTCGAAGTCGGGTGCGATGCACACAGTCCCCGCGATGCCCTTTACTCCCTGCGCTGCGGCGATGACAGCATCCGCGGACCCGGTGTTGGCGAGGATCAACGCGGGTGCACCCGAACCCTTCGATTCCGGGAATTTCTCGTCGTACAGTTTTTGTCCGACGACGGCGGGCGTGTCTGCATCCAACTGTTGCAGCTGGGTGAGGCCGCCGGCGTTCAGAGACGTGATTCCGCCGATCATGATGACCAGAAGCAAGGTCGACCAGATCCACCCCGCGCGCCGATGACGGACGACGACATCGGAGACCTTGCCCCAGAGACCGACCTTTCCGAGGGCGTCGATTTTCGAAGGGTGCGGGATCTTCGGCCAGAAGATCCAGCGCCCCAACAGCGCGAGCAATACGGGGAGCACGGTCATCATGACGAGCAGGGTGGCACCGACGCCCGCGGCGGCAACTGGTCCGAGTCCCTGGTTGGACTTGAGGTCGGACACCATCATGCAGAGCAGACCCGCGGAGGCTGTCCCCGCCGACGCCACGATGGCTTCGGCCGACTCCTTCCACGCGACCATCATCGCCTCGAAGCGGTTCTCGTACTTGTACAACTCCTCGCGATAGCGCGCGATGAGGAGGAGGGCGTAGTCGGTCCCCGCGCCGAGGACGAGTACGTACAGGATCGCCGTCGCGATACCGGTCAACGTGACCAGGCCATTGTCCGCGAGCAGATAAACGACCAGGGACGCGCACCCAATGGCGAGAACGGCGCAGATGAGCGGTACGAACAGCAGCGTCGGGGACCGGTAAACGACCAACAAAATGACGACGACGAAGATGAGCGTGATGATCAGCAGTGGGCCGTCGAGTTTGCTGAACGCGGATGTGCTGGCCAGGGTGATCGCGGCCGAACCCGCAATATCGACCTCGAGTCCGGCTGGGGCATCGGCCTTTGCGGCCGCTAGGACGGCATCTTGTGACTTGGTGAGTTCTTCGAGTGGGACGTCCTTGCCGCCGTCCGTGAAGATCAGCGGTGCCGAGACCGAGGCGGTCGTCTTGTCGTTCGAAATCTGGGGAGCAGAGAGACCGGCGGTGGTGCCATCGATGCCCTTGACCTTCGCGATGGAATCGCGAGCTTGGGTAATGTGCGCCTGGTCGGCGTCGGTGAGCCCGCCGTTCCGATGGAACAGAACGAACTGAGGCTGGGAGTCGTTCTTGAAGAACTTGCTCTGATCCTTGGTGAGCGTCGTCGACTCGGCCGTCGCCGGCAGGTAGCTGACGGGGTCTTCCTTCTTCAGCGAGTCGAGCTTGGCCTGGTGCGACATGCCAAAACCTGCGATGCCAACGACGATCAGCGCCACGAGAAGCGCTCCGACTTTTGTTGCCGCGCCGACTCGAACCGGCTTGTGCTGGGCCACCGCCTGCGGGGGTCCCGGGGTCGGCTGTGGCTGGGGCTGCGGTGCGGGTCGCGCGAACGGCGGCTGCGGATACGGCTGCAGCGGCGGTGGGAAGCCCGCCGGCACCGGGGCGGCTGCTTTCGGCGCCGCCGGTGCACCCGGCGGTCCGAGCCGCTGGGCCGCGAGGAGAACCAGCTCCGTTCGCCCAATCCGCAGCACATCCTGCGGACGCACAGTGACCGGCTCGATCAACTGCATGCCATTGACGAAAGTGCCGTTGCGGCCGCCGAGGTCCGCGACCGTCAGCGAACCGGGCCGGGGAATGAACTTCAGGTGGGAACGGGAGACGGTCCGGTCCTCGACGCGCTCGCCCTGGCAGTCTCGGCCGATCTCGAGGGGACCTTCGATGACCCGGAGACGGATCGGCCGATCGGGTTCGCGGATCTCGACGAAATACGGAGTGCCATCCGGTGGCGGCAGATGGAAGCCGGGCGGAGTGCGGTATTCGATCACGGGTGCGCCGAGGCCGAGGCGATCACCGGGCCGCAAGGCGACGGGACCGGTGACCGGGAGGAACGTCCCGTTGAGCGTCGTACCGTTGGCACTGCGGTCGGTCACCCACGCCGATCCGTCACCGCCCAGGGTGATCTCGAGGTGCAGTCGCGACACCCGCGGATCGGTCAGGATCAGGCGGTGCTGCTCATCGATGCCTGCGCACTCCCGGCCCACATACAGCCGCCCCAGGATCGGAATCTCCCGCTCGCCGGGGGTTCCGGGCGCGAGGACCACGTACGCCGTGCGCGTCATCGCGGAAAGCTGCGGCATAGAGGCACTTTCTAAACGAAGTCGAGGGCTTCGACCGTGGCCACGGGACCTTCATGGGTTGGACGGTTCGCACCGTCGATCGCGTAGATCGTGTTTCCTACGGCGGCGACGACCAGCGCGTGACGCGGCGTCGGCAGCGGGGGCAGCTTCCGCCACTTGCCGTCGGCGATGTCGTATGCCTCGACTTCGCCCAGCACTCGCGTCGGCTCCTCGCCGCCGATGGCGACGATGCGTCCATCGATGTAGGCGGCACCGTAGCTACCGCGCGGAGTCGGCATGTCGGGCAACTTCTTCCACTCGCCGGACTCGGGGTCGAACCGCTCGAAGGCGGCCGAGTTCTTGTCGGACGAGAGGAATCGGCCACCGACGATGTAGAAGTACTTACCGTCCGACACCGCCGCGAGGTGCTCGCGCGGGGTTGGCGGGGCGGCCGCGTCCGACCACGAACTGCCGTCGAAGACCTCGGTCGGCTCGACGAGCTTCTTCTCGTTCTGACCACCGGCGATGATGAGCTTGTCGCCGACGACCGCGGCGGCGGGAGCGGCCCGCGGGTGCTTGAGTTTCGGCAACTCGACCCAGCTGTTGCCCCGCAGGGCGAAGACCTTGTCGGACGCCTTTGCGAGGTTGTTGTACACGGTGGCTCCGCCGAGGATGACCACCTCGCCCCGGTAGGTCGTCGCGGTGGCGTGGTGCAGCGGAATCGGGAGTGGCGGACCCGGCGCCCACTGACCAGATGCCGGATCGTAGCTCTCGACCGTCTGCAAGACCTGCCCGTTGGCGAGGCCGCCGAGAATCCAGATCTTGTTGTCCGCGACTGCCCATGCCGACTGCAGGCGAGCCGCCGGTGAATCGGGGAGCGACCGCCATTGCGACGCGGGTTGGAGCTTGCGCGGAGCGAGTGTCAGGCCTTCGGCCTGGGAGGTGAAGTCGCTGTCGCCGATTGCCGTCGATCCACCGATCGCGTACACGCTCGGCCCGACGCTGGACAACGCGAGTCCGTGGCGTGCGGTCGACATCGATGGAAGGTCCGACCACAGTCCGCCCGCGATGTCGTAGACCGCGACGGTGTTGAGTACCTTTCCGCCCGCAAGTCCGCCGGCCACGACAATCCGTCCGTCGTCGTAGACCGCGCCGAAATCCGACCGCGCCTCCGGCGCGTTCGCGAGCGACGTCCAAGTCCCCGAATCCGGGTCGAACTTGTCGACGTTGGCCAGTTCCTTACCGCCGGCCGAGCCGCCCAGCGCGTACACCGCGACACCGTCGGACACCGCGGCCAGGTGGTCGCGCGGGGTCGGCAGGTCGGCGCTTTGCGTCCATTGCTTTCCGTCGAAGATCTCGGTCGTCGACAGGTTCTGGCCGTCGGAGCCGACACCGCCGGTCACGATGATCTTGTCGCCGACGACCGCAGCGCCGGCCGCGGCGCGTGGCTGCAGCAACGGCGGGAGCGCTACCCAGTGCGCGTCCACAACGCGCCACACGTTCGCGGTCGGTGACGAGTCCTTGGCCGTGAAGCCGCCGATGACGATTGGGTTGCCGTTCCACGTCACCGAGGCCGCATCCATGACGGGTGTCGGGAGTTCGTCGCCGCCCTTCCAGGCGTCGATCGCCGGGTCGTACCCCTCATGGGAGCCGAGAACGCCGTTGTCGCCTTCGCCGCCGAAAATCCAGATCGTGCCGTCGGACTGGGTCGTGGCTGCCCCGGATCGCGCGATTCGGGCATTGGTGATGGCGTGCCATCCCTCTTGGGTCGCCACCGTGTCTTCATCTGACTTGCCGGAACTCGACTTGTCGCGCAGGACGAACCACGCGATGCTCGCGATGACGAGTAGACACACGCCGATGAGCGCGCCGATGATGAGCGGTTTCTTGGCGCCGCCGGACTCTGACTTCTTTGGTCCCGGAGGCTGCGGGGGATTCGGGGGTTGTGCGAAGGAAACGTCGGCAGGCAGCACGATCGGTGGACTCGTGGCCGCGTGTGGATTGGACGGGTAAACGACCTGCGGGCCCGACGGGTAGACCGGCTGCGGCCCAGAAGGGTAGACGGGGTTCGGTCCCGAGTAGACGGGGTTCGGTCCCGAGTAGACGGGGTTCGGCCCCGAGTAGATGGGTTTGGAACCCGAACGCGGTCCACCGGTCAAGATGGTGGGGTCGGCAGACATGTTCGAGCCCGTGTTCGACCCCGTATGTGCGCCTGCGGGCGGACCCACGACCGGAGCGGGCGGGATGGTGTTGGGCGCGCGAGTCGCCTGCGACGCCGATGCGTCCGGCGGTCGCGTCCGGTCATCGAAGCCGGTGAACGCCGGCGGTCCGGCGGTCGGTCCGCCATCTGGGGGTCGCTCGGGCGGGAGCGCGACACCCTTGGGGTTGGTGTCGTGCGAGATCGATTCGGCGGTCAGCGCCATCTGGTCCGATCTGAGCCCGTTGCGGCGCTGTGCGTCTTGTAGCTCTCGCCCGAACTCGGCTGCCGTCGCTGGCCGGTCCGCGGGCCGCTTGGCCATCGCGCGTTCGATGGTCTCGCAGACGTTGATCGGGATTCCGTCGGAGCGCAGGTCCGGCACCGGCTGCGAACTGATGCGGATGTACTGGGCAACCATCTCCTCACCGCTGCGGCGCTCGTAGGCGGCGGACCCGGCGATGAGGGCATACAGCGTGGCACCGAGCGAGTAGACGTCAGCCGCGATCGTCGGCTTCTCGCCGGACAACACCTCGGGAGCGGTGTACGCAATCGTTCCGGTGAAGAATCCGGTCGCGGTCTCGTATCCGCCGGCGATGTGCGCGATCCCGAAGTCGGTGAGCTGTGCCTCTCCGTAGTCGTTGACCAGCACGTTCGCGGGCTTGATGTCACGGTGGAGGGTGTCCCCGCGGTGCGCGGTCTCGAGCGCTCCGGCGAGATGGACGCCGATGCGCAGCACCTCCGGCCACGGAATCGCGCCCTCGCGGCGCATCCGGACCGCGAGTGAATCGGCCCGGTGGTACGGCATGACGATGTACGGACGGCCGCTGTCGGTGACGCCGACCTGCAGGATGTTGACGATATTGGGGTGGCCGGACAGCCGTCCCATGGCGTAGCCCTCGCGCAGGAACCGCTCTCGATTCGGTGCATCGAGGTCGGAGGCCAGCACTTTGATCGCGACCACGCGGCCCAAGGAGACCTGCCGGCATCGGTAGACGACACCGAAACCGCCGCGGCCGATTTCGCGCGCGTCTTCGAAGCCCGCCGCAGCCAGCGACGCAGCTAATTCTGAGGCGACTCTGCCAGTAGACGGAGTACGGGGGTCCTCCGCGCTCTGATCCGCCATTGCGCTCGTTTCCCGCGATTGTCGATCAAGTTCGGTGAAACCACACTACTGCCAGACTGTCCATCTGGCATCGGCAATCGGACGTTGAAGGGCGCGGTCAGCCGAGACGCTCGCGAAACCAGTTTTGCAGGGCGCCTTCGGTGAAACTGTCGGCGACCAGAGTCGCGCCGGTGACGTCGTCGAGACGGGTGTACCGGTTTCGGACCGCGACACACGTCAGTCCGGCCGCGATCGCCGCTCGCACGCCGTTCGCGGAATCTTCAATGGCGACAACGCGATCGACTGCTTCTCCGGATCGGCGAAGGACCTCGAGATAGGCCTCGGGGTGCGGTTTCAACTCGGCCACGTCGTCGCCGGTGATGATGGTCGAGAAACGGTTACCGAACGTGCGTGCCAGAAGTGGCTCGACCCACGCGCGGGTTCCGGTCGTCGCCACATGGAGGGCGACGCCGGCCGACTCGAGCTTGTCGAGCAGGTCCGCAACGCCGGGTCGGGCCTCGATTCGCCCCTGCGCGATGAGTTCGCGGAGGAACTCGGTCTTCCGGCGGTGCAGTCGCTGGGCAAGCTCAGCCGCGTGGGGAGTGTTGGTGCGTTCGAACCAATAGGTCAGTCGTTTCGCACCGCCGGCGATCGCGAGCAGGTCGCCATACAGGTCGACGTCCCAGCGGTCCGGCAGTCCAGCCTCGGCGAACGCGAGGTTGAAGGCGACGCGATGCCCGTCTCGCTCGCTGTCCACCAGTGTTCCGTCGACGTCGAAGATCACCGCATCCAGAGCACGCACTCTGATCACGGTACCGAGTAGCGTCGGGGTTGGCTCTCCGCGATTGTCCGATTTCGAAGGGACACCGAAATGCCTACTCGGTCATTGCCGTCCGGCGTCGTCGAATACCGCGAGTACGGGCCGGTGGTGTCCAGCCGACCGCCGGTGCTGTTCGTACACGGTGTTCTCGTCGACTACCGGCTGTGGGAACCGGTGGCACAACGATTGGCAGCCGCGGGCTATCGCTGTATTGCGCCAACCTGGCCGCTGGGTTCGCACCGCGTCGCGTGGGGTTCCGATGCCGACCGGACGCCACGTGGAGCAGCCCGTCTGATCTCGGAGTTCATCGCCGATCGTGGACTGAAGGACGTGACGCTCGTCGGCAACGACACCGGCGGAGCGCTGTGTCAGTACGTCATGCATTACTACCCGGACGCCGTTGGTCGCGTCGTGCTCACCAACTGCGATGCGTTCGACGTCTTTCCACCGCAACCGTTCAAGCTGTTGTTCTCGCTGGCCCGCAATCCGGCGATGATCAGCATGTTGCTCGCGCCGATGCACTTGCGTCTCTTGCGGCATTCGCCCCTCGGATACGGCTTGCTCATGACCAAGCGCGACCCGAAGCTCACGAGCGCCATTCTCAAGCCGGCGCAATCCGATCGGGCGATCCGAGCCGACCTCGCGGCGTTCGCGACCGCGATCGACCCGGCCGAACTCGCAACGGTGACGCCCGCACTCAGCGGATTCACCAAGCCGGTGTCGATCGTCTGGGGGATGGCCGACCGGGCTTTCACACCGAAGCTGGGCCGCCGGTTGGCCGATGTCCTGCCGAACGCCACCTTCACCGAGGTGCCCGGTGCCCGCACCTTCGTCTCGCTGGACCGGCCGGCTGCGGTGTTCGAGGCGATTACGGCCTTGAGCAGCAGTAAATGATCTAGAGAAGTCGCGATCTTCGCCGCTTGGCCCCGTGACGTGCGCATGATGGAAGTAAGACTTCGTTAAGGATCCGCAGTGCGCAATCTGGTTCTGACCGGCAAAGGCGGCGCCGTACTCGCGGCCGTCTTGTTGGTCGCGACGGGAATCGCAGTGCGCGTGCGACCCAGCGGAACGGTCGGCCCGATGCCGGGGCCGTCGGTCAGCGGATTCTGGCCCACCCTGGCGGTGACCACGGCCCTCCTCGTCGCGGTGATCGCGACAACCGCGGGAGCGGTGTCCGTCGCCCGGAAGCCACGGGTCGGGCAGGTGCCGGAAGCGCCGCCGTGGGACTGGCCCGAGATGCGCATCCGGATCTCCTACGTCGCTCTCGCGTTCGTTGCGGTGGTCGCGGCCTTGATCGTGTTGGTGTTCGCTCGGCGCGATCTGGTGCCGAGCGAAACGGACGTCCCGGCGCCGCCACAGGTGGAGACCGCGCCACAACCGCCCCCGCCGACGACCGGACCGCAGTCGACCCCAGCCACTCCGGACACCGGCGGTGCCGGGGCCGCGATCGCACTCGTCGTGGTTGCGACGATCTCGCTCGTGATCCTCGGCGGTACGTTGCGGGCGACGATCCGCAGGCGCCTGAACAAGGTCGGCGACGTGCCGGAACCAGGCATTGCTCCGCGCCCACCCGAGCCTCTCGTCCGAGCCACGGAGATGGCACTCCAGGAAGTCGTCCAACCGGGACGAAAGCCCGGGGATGCGATCATCGCGTGCTTCGCCACGATGGAACGCGCCCTCGCGCACACGGAGTTCGCTCCGCGCCCGTCCGATACCGCGAAGGAAGTGATCGACCGCGCGGTCGAACACGATCTGATGCCGGTCGGTCCCGCTGGGCAGCTGCGTGATCTCTTCACCGAAGCGCGGTTCAGTGTTCACGAAATGACTGCGACGCAACGGGATTCCGCAGCGACAGCACTCCAGGACATCCTCGCGAGGTGGCGGTCATGAAGAGGCGGACTCTCGCCTGGGGAATCGGCGGGGTCATCGTCGCCGAGATCGTCGCGATCGGGGCGGCGCTGTGGCCGCTGGTGTTGTTCGGCGGCGGGTTGGCGGCGCTCGGCGCGATCATCGCGCTGGTGGTCGACACGATGCGCGAACCCGAGGTCGTCGCGCGTCGGCGGACCTTCGACAACAACGAAGGCCTTGAGCACTGGTTGGCGAAGACGCAGGTACTCGTCGCGTGGGCCGACGGCACCGCGGCGGACTGGGACCGGCACATCCGACCGATCATCGGACGCGAATTCCAACTGGCGGTCGGTGGCCGGCCGGATCGCAAACGCGGGGAATTCGTGTTCGGGCCGAGTTGGATGTGGGTCGACCCGCTCGGACACGGAACCGGGCAGGCGCCCGGGCGCGAAGGACTCGACAAGATCCTGCAGCGACTGGAATGGATCACGACTGGTGAGGCGGCAGCATGATGCTCACGTTGGACGCAGCGGCCGCACGGTCAGAGGCCGTTCTCAACGAACTCGAACACGTCGTGGTCGGCAAGCGTGAGCCGCTTCGCCTGATCATGATCGCGGTACTCGCGCGCGGCCACGTTCTCATCGAGGACCTGCCCGGACTCGGCAAGACGTTGATCGCGCGATCCTTCGCCGCGGCGCTCGGGCTGCAATTCCGCCGGATGCAGTTCACACCCGACCTGCTGCCCGCCGATCTGCTCGGTTCGACCATGTACGACATGCCCAGTGGGCGATTCCAGTTCCGGCCCGGGCCGATCTTCACCAACCTCCTGCTCGCCGACGAGATCAACCGCACGCCGCCCAAAACGCAGTCCGCGCTGCTCGAGGCGATGGCCGAGGGGCAGGTCAGCATCGACGGTGAAACCCGGAAGCTGGCCGAACCGTTCGTGGTGCTGGCCACGGACAACCCGATCGAGTTCGAAGGCACATACCCGCTTCCGGAGGCGCAACTCGATCGTTTCGCCATGCGGGTGAAGGTGGGTTACCTCGACGAGGCCGGCGAGATGGAAATGCTGCGGCGGCGACTCGACCGCGGTTCCACGCCCCCGACTGTCCGTCAGGTCGTCGACGAAGGCGAGGTCAACGCGATGCGGGAGGCCGTCGAGGGCGTCACCATTCACGACGACGTTCTGCACTATGTCGTCGCCCTGGCCGCGGCCACGCGTATGCATCCGCAGGTTGAGGTCGGTGCGAGTCCGCGAGCCGAGCTCGATCTCGTGCAATTGGCCCGGGCCCGGGCTCTTCTCGCAGGGCGCGACTATGCGGCGCCCGAGGACGTCAAAGAGCTCGCAATTCCGGCGTTCGCGCACCGGGTGTCGCTCAAGCCCGAAATGTGGGTACGCCGGGTGAGCACCTCCGACCTCCTCTCCGACATTCTGCAACGGGTACCCGCGCCGCGGATTCGGCAATGACGATCACGCGGCTCGACTGGCGCCCTGCGCCCGTCTTCGGCGCGTTGGCGATGACGGCGGGAGTCGCACTCTCCGGTGCCGTGATGGTCAGCCGTCCGGTGCTGATCGCGTTCGCGGCGCCGTTCCTCGCGGTCTTGATCGTCGTCGGCCGGACACGGCTGACGACTGGAATATCGATCGATCCGGCAGCGCCGCTGACCCGGTGTTTCGAGGGGGAGACGGTCTCGCTGCGGTGGGGGATCACGGCTCCGGAAAACGCCGAGATTGCCCTCGAGGCCACCGGCACACAGGTGCAGAACCTGACGCGCATCGATGGCACCGTGACGGCCGACATCACGGTCGAGCGATGGGGCAACTACGCGCTGGAATTCCGGGTGAAGGCGTCCACCGGCATGTGGATCGCGGAAGCACGAGTGCGCGGGGGCAGCCTGCGCGTCTATCCGTATGCGCAGCCCGAGAAGATGCAGATGCCGGTCGGTGAGCTACCCCGGCGGATCGGAACGCATCTGTCCCACAGCCCCGGATCCGGTGTCGAATTCGCCGGCATCCGCCCGTTCCAGGCGGGCGACGCCTTGCGCATGGTGAATTGGGTCGTCAGTGCCCGGCGGGCCGACATGCACGTCAACGAACGTCTGACCGAACGATCTGCGGACGTGTCGATCGTCGTCGACACCTACGCGCAGCAACCTGGCCCGGCGGGCGAGTCACTCGAACGCTGCGTTCACGGAGCCGTGTCGACGGCCCAGTCTGCGCTCCGCCGGGGCGATCGCGCGGCGCTCGTGTGCCTCGGTAGCCGGACTCCGCGGTGGCTGGCCCCGCAGCCGGGGCGGCGTCAGTTCTACCAGGTGCTCGACGCCGTTCTCGAAGGAGAAGCGGCGCGTGCGCTGACGGGGACGCTCGTGCCGAGAGCAGCGGCACCGCCCGGATCGGTCGTGGTCGCCTTCTCGCCGTTGTTGGACGCACAGTTCGGGCTCGCGCTCGTCGATCTGCGTCGCCGCGGACATCCTGTCCTCGCGGTCGACGTCCTCAGCGGACCGCCGTTCGGTGACGACCTCGATCCGCTCATCGCGCGGATGTGGCGGTTGGAACGCGGCGCTCTGTACCGCGACCTGAGCACCGCCGGTATCGAGGTCGTGCAGTGGGAGAACCGGCGATGAGCATCGGATTCGGCTTCCTCATGATCGCCGTCCTCGTCCCTGGGGCCGGATGGGGCTCGGGCGTGTGTCTGGCGCTGGCGGCCGGCGCGCAGGTCGTCGGTGTCAAGCTGTCGGCGTGGACGGTCGTCGCGGCGAGTCTGGCGGGGGTCGCGATCGCTCTCGGGGCGCAATCGGCATCACAGGCGGCCGTCGCGGGAATGGCTGGCGTCATTTCCGTCGTCGCTCGGTTCGCTCCCGTGCTCCCGGATTGGCCTGACCTACGCCGAATCCTCGTGGCGTTGGGCGCCGGAAGCGCGATCGGGGTGGTCGCGGCGACGATTCCGATCGGGGCCCGCTGGCTGGCGCTCGTTGCTCCAGTACTCGTCGTGCTGCTGGTCGCCGCGGTCCTCGCGCAGGTGTCACGATCCAATGGCCAGTCGCATGACGATGCGATTGTCGAGGTCAAGCCCAACGGCACGTTCTTGTGATCGGAGCTGCTCGAGGCCCGGGGTGAGCTGCGTGACCTCGGTGAAGCCGACCTTCGCGTAGAACGGCGCGTTCCACGGAATGTCCCGAAAGGTCGACAGCGTCAGCGCCGAGTGGCCATTGCTCGCTGCCCACGTCTTGACCGTTTCGATGAGGAGTTTCCCGATCCCGCGACGTGCGTATTCCGGGACGACGTCCAGTTCATGCAGGTGGGGCGTGCCATCGATCAAGGTTGCGACGGCGAAGCCGACAACCTCTTGGTGCGCTGCGACCCACACCCGTTTGTCGGTGATCTGCTGGGCGAGGAATTCAGCGGACAGGACCGGCAGCGCGACCGCGTAGGACGACGTCGTGTCCGCGAAGACGGTCGCCGCGCGCTCCTCGGCATCCTGAAGTGCGGCGATGTCGTCGAGGTGCGCGGGCCGGATCGAGATGTCCATTTCGCCGATGATCCTCGGGCGCCCGGACGCCGGGCAATCGAATTACCCGGCGTCCGAGGCTCGCTCGTTCAGTGCCGGAACGCCGCAGCGGTCTGTTCGCTGTCTTCGCTGCCGCGGAAGAAGACCATCTTGCCGTCGGCGAATCGCCACCAGTGCTGCATGTACATCTCAGTGGTGCGACCCGTCGTGTGAACCGTGTACGACCACTTCACGACGGCGATGACGTCGGTGTCGTTCGAAGTGATCGTCTCGATGTCGAACTGGTTGATCGACACGTTCTCGGCGATGGCCTGGAAGAAGGCGGCTACTCCCGCCTTGCCGAGTCGTCGGCCGTACCAGGGTGCGGAAGTACTGGCCGCCTCGGCAGCCCAGTCGATGTCGTCGGAGACGTCGGCGAGTGCGCCCTCGAGGTCTGCGCGGAAGTACGAATCGTAGAGGTTCTGGACGGCGAGGATCTTGGGATCAGTGCTGGTGAGCGTGGTGTTTGTCATGACAGCGACGCTAATTCCGCCGACGGTGGGGCCGCATCGGGTGAACTCCCCATTCGCGGTACGGTCGTCGCGTGACAGCGGTCCGGTTAGCAGAACTCGTTGCGATTCTCGCGCTTGGCCAGGACAACGCGTTTGGACAGCCGATCGGCTCGCAACTCCGTAGCTGCGTGCTGGCGACCGAGTTGGCCGAGCGGATGGGCCTCACCGCCGACGATCGCGACACCGTGTACTGGGTGTCCCTGCTGCGCTACCTCGGCTGTACCGGTCATGCGTTTGAAGTCGCCGCGGTGTTCGGCGATGACATCGAGACTCGTTCGCGAACTGTGGTCAAGGACCTTTCGGACCCGCGAGAGGTGCTGCGCGAGATCGTTTTCCACGCCGGTGATGGTGCCTCCGGACCGCAGCGGGTCAAGGACGTGTTGGCGATGCTCGCCGGCGGTCGCGCCTACATGGAGATGAACTTCCAAACGGGTTGCGAGGTGGGGGATTCGCTCGCCGAGCGACTCTCGATGTCGGACGACGTCCGAGCGTCGCTACGGGACACTTTCGAACGGTGGAACGGCAACGGACTGCCCCGTGGCGTCAAGGGCACCGACATTCCGTTGCCCATGCGCATCGTGCACGTCACCCACGATATGGAGGCGATTTCTCGACTGCAGGGCATCGATCGCGCCCTCGCGTTCGCCGGGGCACGCAGCGGCAAGGCCTACGACCCGCTGGTAGCCGAGGCATTCCTCGCGCACGGCCGCTCGATCCTCGAGCGACTCGATGATGTCGATCCGTGGGAGGCCGCGCTCGCGTTGGAATCGTCGCCACATCGCACGGTGAGCGGCGACGTTCTCGACGAAGCGATGCGCGTAGCGGCGGATTTCGTCGACCTCAAGAATCCAGGGTCGGCCGGTCACTCCCGGGCGGTCGCCGACCTTGCTCTGCGTGCTGCCAAACAACTCGGTATGAGCGAGGAGGAGCAGCGGAACATTGCGCGCGCGGGTTGGCTGCACGACCTGGGAATCACAGCTGTGCCGACGTCGATCCTCGTGAAGACCGGACCGTTGACGCGGTCCGAGCTGGACCGATACGAACTGCACCCGATGTTGACCGAGCAGATGCTGCGGCGGTCTGACGCTCTTCGCGAACTGGTCCCGACGGCTGGTTGTCATCACGAATGCCTGGACGGAAGCGGATACCCGAAGGGGTTGACGGCGGGCGCTCTACCTCGGGCCGCGCGAGTCGTCGCTGCGGCGGACGTGTACCAGTTGGCGGTCGACAAAGGGACCGAGAATCCGGACGTTCGGTTGAGGGATCACGCAACAGCAGGACGGTTGGATGCGCAGATCGTCGAGGCCGTACTCGTCGCCGCCGGCCATGGCGGACGAGCGACTCGCCAGACGTATCCCGCCGGGCTCACCGTGCGTGAGGTCGAAGTGCTGGTTCTCGCCGCTCGCGGACACACGGTCAAGCAGATCGCGGCCCAGCTGTTCATCTCGGCCAAGACGGCCGACCGCCACATCCAGAACATCTACACCAAGATCGGCGTCTCGACGCGGGGTGCCGCGGCGCTCTTCGCGATGGAGAATGACCTGCTTGCCTGATTAGCAAGGGTCGCGAAATTCGAATCGGACGAGATCGCCGACACCCCACAGCGCACACACGGGATTCGATCACTTTCCTGCAACACTGGCCTCGTGGATGGGGGAGTGCTCGATCGTCCGACCGTCATGGGTCGGGTCTGGGGACTGCTGACCTCGCAGCAATTCGCGTTTCTTGTCGTGGGCGGAATCAACACGCTCGTCGGATTTCTGGCGTTCGTCGCCTGGATCAAGATCCTCGGCGAGCACTTCTACAGCCTTGCCGTTGTGCTCGCGTACTGCGTCAGCATCGTCGTTGCGTTCGGTTTGCACCGCACGTTCGTGTTCAAGGTCAGAGGCCAGGTGCTGGGTGACTTCGTTCGGTTCGTCGGCGTCAATTCGACCGGCCTGGTCCTGAACATTGCGCTCATGTTCGCGTTCGTGACGCTCATCGGCCTGCCGCCGATTCCCTCGCAATTCGTCGTTCTCGGCTTGGTCGCGATCGCCAGTTTCTTCGGCCACCGCCATATTTCTTTCCGCCGCTCACCAGTACGGATGCCTTAATGGATCACGAAACGACAAGAGCTCAGAATCTGCGGTGGGCCGCGGTCTCACTCGTGGGCGTCACGCTCGGATACGCGGCGGTGCTGCTCGCCAACATTCGGCACTTCTACACCGACGACAGCGAACTGCAGTACGTCCCGTTGTGGGTCCACGTCGGAAAGATGTTGCGCGAAGGCACTTTCCCCACGATCGTGCCAGAGGAATGGCAGGCCGGTAACTACCTCGTCGAGGGCCAGAGTTCGATCTTCAATCCGCCGCAGTTCCTTATCAATCTGCTCGCGCCGTCATTCAGCAACCTGCTGCTGCTCGCGACGCTCGCGAAGCTTCTGTACTCGCTGATCCTGGCCCTCGGCGTGTTTCGTGTGTGCCTCAACTACGGCGCGCGCCCGCAATGGGCGGCGGTCGCGGCTGTGGCGTTCCCGTTCAGCGGTTGGATGCTGTTCTTCGACCAGGCCACCTGGGTTCTCGGGCTCGCGGGAACGGCGTGGCTGACGCACGCGTGGGCATCGGGTGTTCGTTATGCGCGCGGACACAGCGGGCCGATTCCGGTCTTCACCTTCTTGTTCTTCGCCATCGGGTGCGGATACATCTGGCCCGGCATCGAGTCGGCGTTGATGATCGCGTCGGTCGTCGTGGGCGAATGGATCTACCAGCGCCATTGGAAGGGTTCGGCCAAACTCGCGGCGGTCGCCACGAGTGCCGCGCTGGTGTGCGTGATCATCTACATCGCCGGCGTCATGACCGCGCCGGTCACTCTGCGCCGGAGCCACACCATCATCAACGACGGCCAGATGACAATCCCGTGGTCGGAGTCGTTGAACGCGAGCCTGCCGACGACCCATCCGACGTTCTCATCGTGGTTCGGCATCATCTTCCCGCTGCCGGTCGTCTACATCGCGTGGTTCCTGATCCCCGCGCTCGCATTCATCGACTGGAAGCGTGCGCGCGAAGGCGCTCGTGAACTGTGCGGCATCGCGATCTTCGCCGGCCTGGCCCTGACCTGGACCGCCGGACCGGCAGCAATCGGCGTCCTGCGCTGGCCCGTCCGCGTTCTTCCGATGCTCGCCCTCGGCGCATTGATCCTCGTGTGCACGCTGCTCAGCCGGTATGGCACCCTCGCCGCGTGGCGCACTCGCGCCTCCGTCGCAGGTGGATTGATCGTCTTCCTCTTCATCCGATCGATCGCCTCCGCACCGCGTGACTGGCTGCTGCACACCGGTTCCGTGGCGGTCGTCGTCGCCCTCGGACTCGTCGCGCTGTGGCTTGCCCGCACTCGCGGAACCGCGGCCGCCTGCCTCGTGCTCATCCTGTCGGTTGCGCCGATTGCGGGATTCCAGGTCAGTCAGGCGAATCCGCACCCGCTCGCGTTCGGCGTTCCGGCGAACCGCACCGAACTCGCCGCACAGTTCCCGCACTTCACGGGAACGACGCTGCAGCTGAGCCAGGTGCCGCGCGTTCCGGGCGTCAACGCCGATGCGCTGCACCACAAGGGCCGCGGGATCGATCCCGCCTATTTCCAGTCGTTGACCTTGGGTAATGTCCCGATGACCCTCGACCAGACGTATGCCAACGGCTACACGCCGGTCGGATATGCGGCGATGGCCTTTCACCTGTGCATGAAGTGGGACGGCACGACGTGCCCGGAGGCGTACCGGTGGGCTTTCACGGTCGAGCCGTCGACGGGCAAGACCCTCGTTGACCTGATGAAGATCGACCGCGTGGTCCTGCACAAACTTCAGTACCCGAACGTCGACACCACGCCGGCTCCGGCCGGCTGGCACTGGGCGAAGTACCCGGGCCATGAGGCGTTCATCGCGGTGCTCGAGCGTAACGACGGTCTGATCTCGACGCGGAACGGCCGCATTTCGGACACCCAGGGCGTGACCGCCCAGTCGACCGGCGAGACCGATGACACGAGCTCAGTTCGGGTGAGTTCGGCGAGCGGTGGCCGCATCGTCTTCGCGCGGCTCGACTGGCCGGGTTACCACATCACGCTCAACGGCAAGGTCGTGCCGCACACCGCGCTGCTCGACCAGTTCATCACGGTCAACATCCCGGCCGGCACGAAGAATGCGGATCTCGAGGTGTCGTACGAGTTCCCGGGCTGGAAGATCGGTGCCGTCAGTGCCGCAGTGGGCCTGTTTGGTCTGGCCATTCTGCAAATGCTGCACATCCGCTCGCGCCGCCGGCCGGAGCCAGCGGACCCGGTGATCGTGCCGGTCGAACGGGAACTCGAGGAGACGCTCGTATGAGTGGATTGATCACAGTCTCGGTGGTCGTGCCCATTTACCGCGGCGAACAGACCATTGCGGGTCTCGTCGCGGAGTTGGAGCAGTACACCAGCCCGACGACGACCCCGGACGGCCACCGATTCGTCGTGTCGGACGTCGTCCTCGTTCACGACCACGGTCCGGATCGTTCGGACCTGGTGTTGTCCGAGTTGGAGCAGCGCTTCGACTTCGTCAACGTCGTGTGGTTGAGCCGCAACTACGGCCAGGACGCCGCGACCATTGCCGGAATGGTGGCGTCGAAGGCCGAGTGGATCATCACTATGGACGAGGACGGTCAGCACGACCCCGCGTACATCGCGACGTTCCTCGACACCGCATTGCGCGAACGCGTGAGCCTCGTGTTCTCGAATCCGACCAACCGTCCGCCGCACGGATTCATGCGCAACTTCACCTCGCGCGCCGCCAAGCGGACGCTGTCGGTGATGTGTGGACTGCCCCAGTCGGTCGAATTCCAGAGCTTCCGTCTCATTCGTGGCGACATCGGTCGGCAATTGGCGAAGGTCACCGCGTCGGGGGTTTATCTCGACGTTGCGCTGACCTGGGTTGTCGGTCGGACGGCGACGGCGCCGGTCGTTCTCCGTGCTGAGGGGCGCGAGGTTTCCGGTTACAACTACAAATCTCTCTTTGCGCTGTTCTGGAAGATGTTCCTTTCCAGCGGTACGCGTGGCCTGCGCTTCGTCAGTGCGCTGGGAATGTTGCTCGCATTATCGGGCCTTTTAATTGCAGCGTATGTCACGGTGTCGACAATTTTCGGCGGCGAGGATGAACCGGGCTGGGCTTCGACAATTGTTCTGCAATTAGTGTGCTCGGGCGCCGTCCTCTTTTCGATCGGTATCGTTGCGGAATATCTCGGCGTGGCGCTGCACGTATTAATCGGGCGTCCGCTCTACTTAACCGTCGAATCCCCTGTAACCGGGACCACAGCACACCGCAACGAAGCGGTCGCCGCGGTCGGGCCGGTCGAGCAGTAGCCGGGAGGCGGGCGTGGCGGTTTTGAAGGTGGCGATGAGTCACCCTTACAAGAGCAAGGCGGAGCGCGACAACGTGCTGGCCGTGCTCGATTCCGGTCATGCCCATGGAGATGGCCCGTTCACCGCATCGGCGACCACCCGTCTCAAGCGCATCACCACGGCGGAGCACGCCCTTCTCACGACGTCGTGCACGCACGCGCTGGAGCTTGCGGCTCTGCTACTCGAGCTGGGGCCGGACGACGAGGTCATCGTTCCGAGCTTCACCTTTCCGTCGATGGCGGCGGCGGTCGCACTGCGCGGCGCGACCTGCGTGTTCGCGGACATCGACCCGGCGACCGGAAACCTCGACCCGGAGTCGGTCGAAGCTGCCATCACGAACCGGACCGTTGCCATCATCGTCATGCATTACGGCGGTGTCGCAGCGGATATGGAAGGGCTGCTTGCACTTTCGCGACGCTTCGGCCTGGCGATCATCGAGGACAACGCCCACGGTCTGGGCGGAACCTGGCGAGGTCAGCAACTCGGCACCATCGGCACGATGGGCACGCTGAGCTTCCACGACACCAAGAACATTCACTGCGGTGAAGGTGGTGCACTCCTCACCAATGACAGCGTTTTGATCGGCCGCGCCGAGATCATTCGAGAGAAGGGCACCGACCGGGCGCGATTCATGCGCGGTCAGGTGGACAAGTACTCGTGGCAGGAAATTGGTTCGAGCTACCTGCCGAGCGAATTCAATGCTGCGGTTCTTGACGCCCAGCTCGCCGAGTTCGACACCATTCAAGCGGGACGTCACCGCGTGTGGGATTCCTACGCCGCGGCACTGCCGAAGTGGGCGGCGGACAACGGATTCCAGCTGATGTCGGTGCCTGAGGATCGTGGACACACCGCGCACCTGTTCTACCTGCTCGCACCAGACCCGGAGACGCAGGACGGCCTGCTGACGCATCTGCGGGCGCACGGAGTCGGCGCGGCCTTCCATTATGTGCCGCTCGACAGCAGTCCGGCGGGTCTGAAATTCGGTCGCGTGGGAACCACGTGCCGCAAGAGTGCGGACTTCGCGTCGCGGCTTGTTCGCCTTCCGTTGTGGGCCGCTATGCAGGACGAACATATCGATCACGTCATCGAAGCGGTAACAGAATTCACAAGTATTCGATGACGCGCAGAAACGCGACCGCAATGCGACAAAGGTGTTATTCCAAGTAACGGTGCGCCTCTCACAACTCCCTTAACGTTCTTCGCGACAGAGTTTGTTGTTCGCGGAGCGTTTGCGCGACGACGCTGACAAATGCGGCGAAATGGTAACGACCATTTTCTCCGCACTCAGCGTCAGGCGAGTGAGAGGTCGACATTTCATGTTTGCCAAGCGATTCATCAGTGCGTTGGCCCGATTCTTCGTGCTCTCGCTGGGCATCCTTGCGACGCTGGTGCTGGCAGCGCCGTCGCAGGCTGCACCAGCGTGGCCTGCTGGTCATGGCCCGGACATGCCGGCTGGCCCCGACATCCCCGGTGCCGCGCCTTTGGTCAAGAGTTGGGACGACGTCCAGCTGCCGGCCGAACTCAAGCGCGTGCTGCCGAAGGACAACGCACCGTGCCGGGCTCCCGGCGTCAAGGCCTGCGTGGAGAAGTCGACGCAGCGTGCCTGGCTGATGGACGGTCACGGTAAGACCGTGTGGGGCCCGACTCCGATTTCGACCGGCCGTCCCGGGTACGAGACTCCGGACGCCGTCACCCACGTGTTCCTCAAGAAGACCTACCAGTGGAGCACCCTGCACCACGCGGACATGTACTGGCCGATCTTCTTCAACGGTGACATGGCATTCCACGCCATGAACACCACGAACAACTCGCGGCCGGGATGGTTCAAGTCGCACGGCTGCATCCGGATGACGCCGGACGGCGCCAAGCACTTCTACGACTACTTGCAGGTGGGCGACGCCGTCCAGGTGCAGTGGTAGTCAGCCACACGTCGAATTCCACGAATGCCGCGGTCACTAGACCGCGGCATTCGTGCGTTCAGCTCACTGCCGCAACAGCAAACGGCAACACCGCGTCAGCTCCGGCGTGTCTTAGCGCATGCGCGGCCAGGGCGAGCGTCCAGCCGGTGTCGGTGCGCGGCACGACCAAGAGAATCGGACCTTTCTCTGGCAGCGGCGGCACGTCCCATGCGTCAAGCAGGGCGGCGACCCGGTACGCCGAATTCTGCGCTGACGTACCCCGATGGTCGTCGCGGAGCCGCATGAAACCGAGGTCATCGAGGCGGCCGACCGCAGCGAGCCGTGAGGTGAGGGACTGGACCAGCATGGGGTGGCTGCCGGTGTCGAGACCCAGGACAGCGACCGGCCGTTCGTCCCACGACCAGGCTTTCAACACCTGGATTGCCGCACTGACCACCGATTCGTCGACCGGTGCATCGGGGCCGTCGACGACGGGACGCAAGCGCTGTCCCCAACCGAGGTCGGTGAGCCGACCGATGGCTCGTCCGGGTTGGGCACCGGTCGTGATGCGGCCCTTCAACGAAATTCCCAGGTTCGCCAAACCGGACGGCCACTGCTTCCGCGGTTCGAGGTCGATTCCGGGTCGCGTCAAGCGGTCGCTGGCAGCGGCTGCCGCATCCGCGTCGACCGCAGCCGAGAACTGCGGGCCAGTGCAGTTGTCGCATCGACCGCACGGTGCACCGTTGAGTTCGGGGTCGTCGAGTTGGGAGCGTAGGAAGTTCATGCGGCAGCCCGATGTGGCGACGAAATCGAGCATGGCTTGCTGCTCGGACATGCGCGCCTGTTCGAGTCGCTGGTAGCGGTCAGAGTCGTAGTTCCACGGCTCCCCGGTGGCGATCCAGCCGCCCTGAACTCGCCGGACCGCGCCGTCGACGTCAAGCACTTTGAGCACCATTTCGAGGCGGCTGCGGTTGAGGTCGACGCGCGGCTCGAGAGCAGGCGTGGACTGCGGGCGTTCGTGGTCGAGAGCATCAAGGACTTCGCGAACCATCCGCTCCGGCGGAAACGCCACCGAGGCGAAGTACTTCCAGATATCCCGATCCTCGGCGCCGGGCATCAAGAGAACTTCCGCGCGTTCGGCGCCGCGGCCCGCACGGCCGACCTGCTGGTAGTAGGCGATCGGTGACGACGGTGCGCCGACATGCACGACGAAGCCGAGGTCGGGCTTATCGAAACCCATGCCGAGAGCAGACGTTGCGACCAGCGCTTTCACCCGGTTGGCGAGCAGATCCTGTTCGAGAGTTTCCCGTTCTGTCGGATCGGTTTTGCCGGTGTATGCGCGCACCGGATAGCCCTGCTCCGACAACACCGACGCGAGGTCTTCGGCGCCCGCGACGGTGAGCGAGTAGATGATTCCGCTGCCGGGGAGGTTCTTCAGGTTCTGCACGAGCCAGGCCACACGCTGTGTCCCACTCTGCAGCTTCACGACCGAGAGGTGCAGACTCGTGCGGTCCAGGCCGCCACGCAGAACCAGCGTCTCCGAGGTGTCACCGACGCCCAACTGCTCGGCGATGTCCGCGACGACGCGGTTGTTGGCGGTCGCCGTCGTGGCGAGGACCGGAGTCCCAGACGGCAAGTCCCCGAGTAGTGTGCGAATGCGGCGGTAGTCGGGCCGGAAGTCGTGGCCCCAGTCCGACACACAGTGCGCTTCGTCGACCACGACCATGCCGGCATCGGCGGCGAGGTGGGGGAGCACGTTGTCCCGGAAATCTGGGTTGTTGAGCCGTTCTGGACTGATGAGCAAAACGTCCAACTCGCCCGTTGCCACGCGCTCGTGGATCGACTGCCATTCGGTCATGTTTCCCGAATTGATCGTCTCCGCAACAACTCCGGCGCGCTCCGCAGCGGCCACCTGGTTCCGCATGAGCGCGAGCAGCGGAGAGATGATGACCGTTGGCCCGCGACCCGATGCCCGCAACAACTTCGCTGCGATGAAGTAGACCGCGGACTTTCCCCATCCGGTGCGTTGCACGACGAGCGCCCGTCGCCGGTGTTCGACGAGGGCCTCGATCGCGGTCCACTGATCGTCCCGCAGACGAGCGTTGTCGCCGGCGAGCTGGGTGAGAAGGACGTCTGCTTGCGTACGGAGCGAGGTCACGACTGCACCCTATGCGCAGGCGCTGACAAGTCGATTCACGCGGGGTGCGACCTCACGAATCCGTCCTCGCGATCGTCTACATAGCGTGGGGGAAAACAGCGTTCAAGCAGACGAGGCCGTTGAGGTGCTCGCCGCGATGCGTGCTGCTCTGCCGCTGCAGGCCTCGGGTACCCGCGCGGAGCAGGTGGCATTGTTCGTCGAGATCGAGAAGCTCAAGCGGCAACTCGACGCCCTCGGCTACCGGGTCCTGGCCGAGCTGGAGACTCGGACGGATGACTCGCTCGGCATTCTGCGGACCGTGGACGCGGTCGCCGATGCGGCCCGTCTGGAGAAGAAGGACGTCCGCGCCCGGCTGCGGATCGCCGCCGACCTGACCCCGCGCGTCATGGTCAGTGGAGAGGTGGTGCCGCCGAACCTCGAGTACGTCGCCGAAGTGGTGAACAACGGCACTGTGGGTCGCGAGCACCTCACGGTGATCCGCCGGTTCTTCAAGAACCTGCCGCGGGTGGTCGAGTCCGACGCACGCGTGTTCGCTGAACAACAGCTCGCGGACTGGGCCACCCAGTTCCGCCCCGACGAACTGGCCAAGCTCGCGGACCGCTTGCGCCACGTCATCGACCCGGACGGCACCCTCGACGATGACCTTGACCGGGCCCGCAAGCGGCATTTCACCCTGCACAAGCAAGGTGCCGACAAGATGGTGTCCGGCACGTTCTGTTTGACCCCCGAAGCCGCCGCCTATCTGGAGTCGTACCTGTCGAAGTTCGCGCGCCGCGGGATGTGCAACCCGGCCGATGCCGAACCCATGATCGACCACGACCCGACCGAAGCCGATATCAAGGCCGACACCCGTACCTATGGTCAACGCTGCCACGACGCGCTCGTGGCGATGCTGCGCGCGATCCTCATGTCCGGGGATTTGGGCCAGCACCGGGGTATGCCGGTCACGGTCATCATCACTGCCGATATCACCGCCCTGGACCCCGCGTTGGGTGCCCCACAGACCGGACGCACCGGCGGATCACTGGACATCCCGATCAGTGACGTCCTGCGCATGGCCGGACACGCGGAACTGTTCCTCGCCACGCTTTTCGGCGACGCCACACCAGTCGAGCTCTACCACGGCCGGACCCGGCGAATCGCCTCGCCCGGGCAGCGGTTGATGCTCGCGGCGACCGAACGGGGTTGCAGCTTCCCGGGGTGTGATCGGGGTGCGTATGACGTCCAGGCACACCACGCGGACCGGGACTGGGTTGACGGCTGCCCGACGAACATCGACAAACTCGGGCCAGCCTGCGATATCCACCATCCACTCGCCGGCCCCGGTCTTCGTCAATGGAGAACCACGAAAAACCATCTCGGATGGACGGTGTGGATACCACCCAAAATCATTGACCCGGAACGTAAACCCCGGGTCAACCACTTCCACCACCCCGAACGAAGGATCAGGAGGGTCTAATGCGCTGCGTTCTCCAACTCCTTGAGGGAGACATCCAAGTGGCCGAGCAGTCGCTGGAGGTGCGGCACGGCGGACCGGTCGCCGATGATGCCGAAGTCGAGGGCATCGTCGTAGCTGGTCAGCGTGATGTTCAACGCCATGCCGGGCAGAGCGATCGAGGCCGGGTAGATGCCGTCGAGGCGTGCGCCGTCCCAGTACATCGTTTTCTTCGGGCCGGGCACGTTGGAGATGACGACGTTGAACGTGGGCTGCAGCAGTTCCGACGTTCCGGTGACGGTGGTCGTGGCGAAAGGAGCCAGCATTGCGGCAGACACCGCCATCGCCTGCGCTGGCCGCAGGCCGGACATCATCTGCTTCGCCTGGTTCATCGACCGCTTGACGGCTTCCATGCGCTGTACCGGGTCGTCGGTGTCGGTGCCGAGACTCGCCAGCGCAACCCCGACGGCGTTCGACGAGTCCGACTGATCGTCGGTACGCAAGGAAATCGGCACAAACGCGATGAGCGGTTGATCCGGCAGTGCGTTCTGTTCGAGCAAATAGGCGCGCAGGGCGCCGCCGCACACCGCAAGGACGACGTCGTTGAGCTTGCAGTCCATGGCCTTGGCAATGTGCTTGAACCGGGCGATCTCCCAGGACTGCGCGGCGAAACGACGTGCGCCGCCAATCGGCACGTTGAACATCGTCTTCGGTGCAGTCAATGGTCGGGGCATGTCCCGTTCCTGGAAAAGCTGCTTCCCGATTCGGGTTGCGGCCGGGACCATGCCGGCCGCGTCACTGAGACCTGTGGCGAGCGATTTCAGGAGGCCGGGTTCTTCGCGCCGCTCGCGACGTGGTCGTGGCGCGAAGACCGGTGGCACGCCTCGTTCGTCCGGGTCCTCGGTGAGCGCCGACTGCATGAGCTTGAGCGCCGATACGCCGTCGACGAGTGCGTGATGCACCTTCCAGTACAGGGCCATCCGCCCGTCCTCGAGGCCTTCGACGATGTGCAGCTCCCACAGTGGTCGGTGCCGGTCCAGGAGAGAGCTGTGCCACCGCGAGGTCATCTCCAAGAGTTCGCGCACGCGCCCAGGACGCGGAAGTGCGGAAAGCCGCACGTGGTAGTCCAGATCGATGTCTTTCTCGTCGCGCCACATCATGCGCTGCGGCGTCGGCGACACCGAACCGAGTCGTTGGCGGAAGCGGGGCGCGACCTCCGGCGTCTGCATCACCCGGGTGTACATTTCGCGGGCGAATTCCGGGCCGCTGCCGTCCGGCGGAGTGAACAGCTGGAGACCCCCGACGTGCAGAGGCCTTTCGCGGCCTTCCAGTGCGAGGAATACATAGTCGGCGGGCGAGATGATTCGCATGGGTCCTACTTAGCGTCAGGAAAAGTTTGCTCAGTAGGCATTCCCAATAAATCGGCGCTGATAGCGGGAGTCGGCCGCTTATGTCGCCACGTTCTCCAGTTCCTTCAGTGCGACGTCGAGATGCCCGAGCAGACGCTGCAGGTGCGGGACCGCGGTTCGGCAGCCGGTGATGCCGAAGTCGAGGGTGTGCGCATTGCTCGTCAGCGTGATGTTCAGGGCGGCGCCGTTCATGACGATCGATGCAGGGTAGATGCCGTCCAAGCGTGCGCCATCCCAGTACAGCGTCTCTCGCGGACCGGGAACGTTCGAGATGATGACGTTGAATGTCGGGCGGATCAGGCCCGTCGTGCCCGTGAGGTTTGCGGCTGCGGATGGAGCGAGCATCGTTGCGGACACCGCCATCGCCTGAGCGGGGGTCAAGCCGGACATCATCTGCTTGGCCTGTCCCATCGACTTTCGTACCGCGCTCAGGCGAGCGGCAGGATCCGCGGTGTCGGTGCCGAGGTTCGCCAGGGCGAGGCCGATGGAGTTGCCCGGTGCCTTCTCGTTGTCCTTCTTACCGTGCAAGGAGATGGGAACGAAGGCGACGAGTGGCGCATCGGGAAGGGCGTTCTGCTCCTCGAGATAGGCGCGCAGTGCGCCGCCGCACATTGCCAGTACGACGTCGTTGAGCGTGCAGCCCATCGATTTCGCCACGTTCTTGATGCGCGCGATTTCCCACGACTGCGCCGCGAACCGTCGGGCGCCGCCGACCGACGTGTTGAACATGGTTTTGGGAGCCGTCATCGGGCGCGGAATGTCTCGCTCACGGGCGATCTGCCGTCCGATCCGGGCTGCGGCAGGAAGCAGGCCGGCAGTTTCGCTTACGCCGTCGAACAGTTGCGACAACGGGTTCGGGGTGGCGCGGGAAGCGCGGTGGCGCCGCTTCCGGGGTGCGAAAATCGGTGTCAGCCCGGTCTCGTCCGGATCGCTGGACAGCGAGTTCTGCAACAGACGAAGTGCGGTTACGCCGTCTGCCAAAGCGTGGTGCATCTTGGTGTAGACGGCGACGCGACCATCTTCGAGCCCCTCGACGATGTGCATTTCCCACAGTGGACGGTGTCGGTCCAAGAGAGTGCTGTGCCAGCGCGAGGTCATCTCGAGGAGTTCGCGAATCCGTCCCGGACGGGGGAGCGCCGACAACTGCACGTGGTAGTCGAGGTCGATGTCGGTGTCATCGCGCCAGGTCAGGCGCTGCGGAGTCGGCGAAACAGACCCGAGTCGTTGCCGGAATCGCGGCGCGACGTCGGGCGTCTCCATGACTCGTTGGTAGAGCTCACGGGCGAATTCCGGACCGCTGCCCTCGGGCGGCGTGAACAGTTGCAGCCCTCCCACATGGAATGGCTGTTCCCGGCCTTCTAAGGCCAGGAAGATGTAGTCGGCGGGGGAGATGAGGCGCATGCCAATAACTTTCCCCGGAACATGCGCAGGTCGGAAGATGGATACCGGCGACGGATTTACTCGTTCCGGCAACCCGCTCTTACTGCTCGGGCCAACGCTCGCGGAGGTCGCTTATCGCCCGGATGAGCTCTTGCGTCATGAGATGTCCGGCCGATTCCCAGGCGATGGCCCGGAATCTCTCGAGGTTACGAACCAGGTCTTCGAGGGTCGCTTCGCCGGCATATCCCGCCCCGGCTTCGGCCACGACCGTGCCCACGGCTTCGTCGGCGAGGGCCGAAAGGTGCTGGCGGAGGCTGTCTCGCAGGCGCGCGCTGATCGTCACGCTGATCCCCGCGTCGTACAGCGCGATCGCGTCGCGCAGGATCGGGGTGTCGACGATATGCCAGCGGCCCTGGCGAAACGAGATGAACCCAGCCTGAATCAGATCGTCGAGAATCTCTTCGCGTCGGTCACCGAGGAGCTCGTCGAGTCCCGCGTCGTCGAGCTCCTGGTCCTGGGTGCCTCCGCCGGGCTCGATGCGAAGCTTTGCCAGCCCGAGCCAGTCGGCGGCGGAATTTCGAGCGCGTGCGTCCGAAGCAAGCACCGCTGAAATCGCACCGAGTTTCATACCGCGGTTCTGCATCGTCGCGATGAGCTTCAAGCGATCGATATGGGCCTTGCCGTACACGGCTTCCTTGCCGACCCGCTGCGGCTTCGCGAGGAGTCCGATCGACTGGTAGTACCGGACGGTGCGCGCCGGAATGCCGGTCCGCTCGACCAGCTCGCCAATCGTCAACTCCGACATGCGCTTACTGTACTCAACGAGTCACTTGCAGTGATCGGTGTCATTGACAGTGGGTGCTGCAATCGATACCGTGCCTCGCATCATGTATCGACTGGAGGCGCCATGGATCGGCCGGTAGTCGAGCTCGACAACAGCGACTCGGTGTACGACTTCTATCTCGACCATCGCCCGAATCGACTTCGGGCGAAGGCGATCTGCGCCGCCATGGCACGCCGTTACCGGCCGCGGGTCCACAGTTCCGAGAATGCGAAAAGCAAACTTGCCGGAGCGTTTTCGCAGCGAGTTCCGATCGTCGTGGCGATCAACCACATCGCCGAGAACGATTCCTATGTCATTGCTGGATCCGCTTGGAAGGGTCCGCTGCGGCCGATCATCGGTCGTTCGCAGACGTTGGCGAAGGATGAGCTGTTCACCGCAGACGGCCATCGCCGCCTGATTGATGCGATGGGCGGGATTCCCGTCTTTCGCGGCAAGGACCACGGAATTCGTGCCACCAATGCGGCGGCACAGCGACTCATCGACGTGTGTGCCACGCGACTTGCTCGCCGCGATCATCTGGTCCTGTTCCCGGAAGGAACGTGCAACAAATCAGATCCAGAGGTCGTTCAGGCGATCGGCAGCGGACTTGGACACATCGTTTTCCGGGCCGCCAAGCAGGGCGCTTCGCCGGTCATCGTGCCGGTCGGGCTGAGCTACGGCCTCGAATCCGATGGGCGCGGCGCGAGCGTATGGATCGGTGAGCCGATCAGCAGTCTCCCGACGAGACCGTTGGACATCTCGCGTCTGGTCAAGAACGAACTGCAGCACGCCGTCGATGAGGCCGTCGCCAGGTACTGACGTCGCCAGGTACAGAAAAGGCCATCCACCGCGATCAGTGCAGTGGATGACC
Organism: Smaragdicoccus niigatensis DSM 44881 = NBRC 103563; assembly: GCF_000380645.1. Classification (GTDB taxonomy): domain Bacteria; phylum Actinomycetota; class Actinomycetes; order Mycobacteriales; family Mycobacteriaceae; genus Smaragdicoccus; species Smaragdicoccus niigatensis. The sequence continues at coordinate 347,053 of NZ_AQXZ01000016.1, read as the reverse complement.
CGTTCCGTGAAAAATCAGCCGAACTTGCGCATCTGGTAGACACCTTCGGTCTCCGCGACGACGACTCCGTTCTCGTCGGTGACCTTAGTGGTGAGGATGAACTCGGCCTTGCCCTTCTCCTGCGCCTCGGCCTCGATGCGAGCCATCTCCTCCTCGGAGAGCGACGTCGTGGCACGCACTCGAGTCGTTCCCGGCTTGAGGAATTTGATCGACATGCTCTTGACGAGCGGCACGAAGCCGGTGAGGTTCTCGAAGCTCTTGAACCCGATGATTCCACCGAGCATCTCCGCGACGGTGAACAGCGAACCGGCGTAGATCACGCCGAAGTGGTTCACGTTCGCCTCGGCCGGAATTTCTGCGGCGGCATGCCCGCGGCGAAGGTCGACGACCGTCACGCCCATCGGCTCGAAAATCGGGATGGCAGTGCGGACGAAGTCCGTCAGCTTCTGCAGTTCGGGATCAGTCACTTGGTAGCTCCTGCGGTCTTGGTCGACGACTCGGCATACATGGATTCGATGAGCGCAGAGTACTGCTTATCGATCGGCTTGCGGCGGAGCTTCATCGTCGGCGTCAGTACGTCGGAGCCCGGCTCCCAGTACTCGGGAACGATCCGGAACTTCTTGATCTGCTCGACCCGCGACAATTTGGCGTTCGCGTCGTCGATGGCCTTTGAGACCAGAGCCTGGACCGCATCGTGCTCGGACAGGGCGTCGGCCTCGAGGGGCAGGGAAGCCGACGGTGCGAACGACGCAATCGCGTCCTTGTCGAGAACGATCAGTGCGGTGTTGTACTTGCGGTCGTTTCCGATCGCGACGGCTTGGCCGATGAGCGGCGAAAACGCCTTGACCCAGCTCTCGATGTTCGCCGGCGACATGTTCTTGCCACCCGCGCTGATGATGAGTTCCTTCTTGCGGTCGACGATCTTGAGGTAGCCCTCGCTCGTCAGTTCACCGATGTCGCCGGTATGGAACCAACCGTCGGCGTCGATCGCCTCAGCGGTCTGCTCCGGCTTGTTGAGGTAGCCCTTCATGATCGCGGACCCGTGGACGAGCACTTCGCCGTCGTCGGCGATCCGCAGGGTCACGCCGTCGATCGGCTTGCCGACGGTGCCGGGTCGGACCGCGCCCTTCGGGCTCATCGTGATGAGGCCGGAGGTCTCCGACAGGCCCCAGGCATCGCTCACCGGGATGCCGATGCCGTTGAAGAAGCGGAGGACGTCAGCCGAGATCGGCGCGGCGCCGGACAGGCCGAGGCTAACCTGGTCGACGCCGATGGCAGCGCGAATCTTGGACAGGACGAGCTTGTCGGCGACCGCTTCCTGCACCGCGAGGATCGGGTTGACGGACTTGCCATCGAGTCGAGCGTCGGAGGCGGCGCGGCCGGTGGCGACCGCCCAGTTTGCGAGGAGGGCCTTCACGCCTGACTCGGACGCGAGCTTCGCCTCGATCGCGGCCTTGAGCTTCTGCCACACCTGCGGAACCGCACCGAGGATGGTCGGGCGGACATCCGCCAGCGCCGCCGCGAACTGCGTGCGGTCCGCGACTGTCGTGACCTGGTTTCCGGCAACGATGAGTTGGTACATGGCGGACCAGCGGTCGGCGATGTGGGCGGTCGGCAGGAACGAGAGGATGCGATCCGTGTGCGACAGCTGGAACAACGACTGGGTCGCCTCGACCACCGCCATCTCGCTCGCATGTGTCAACTGGACGCCCTTGGGGTCGCCCGTGGTTCCCGAGGTGTAGATGAGGGTCAGGACATCGTCGGGCTCAACGGCACGCCACGCGGCGTCGAAGTCGAAGTCGTCCGCGGCGAATGCCGACAGTCCGCTGAGCGGGATCGTGCCGTCCGGAGAACCGTCGATGCAGATCACGTACTCGAGATCCGTGCCGGCTTTCGCTTTCTGGATCAGTGGGACGAACTGCTCTTCGGCGATCGCGACTTTCGCGCCCGAATCCGCGAGGCAATAGTGGATCTGCTCCGGCGACGACGTGTTGTACATCGAGAACGACGCCGCGCCGAGGTGCTGCGCGGCAACGTCGACGGGGTAGAACTCGGGGCGGTTAGTCATCATGATCGCGACCTTGTCGCCGCGACTGACACCGATACCGGCGAGACCCGCCGCGATTTCGCGAACCTGCTCACCCCATTGGGCGAAGGTGAGGGTTGTGGCGTCGCCGACGGTGCGGATCGCGACGGCGTCGGGTCGGCGCTTGATCGTGGCCTGGAAGGCTTCCGGAAATGTCGAGTGCGTCATGGATCTCTCTCGTTACTGCGGGCGAACAGTTCGTCCGTTGTTGACCACGAAGGTTGTCAGGATCTTCACATTGACAATGATGTATGTCAATATCTGACACGTGAACATGTCTCGCCAGCCTGACATGCAGTTCTTCGCGGGTCGCAGTCTGGCGTCGCGCCTCACGGCCCTCCCGTTCCGGGTGGTCCGAGCGGTCGCGAATCGGTATCCGATCAGTGCTGGTTCGATGGCTCTCGTCGACTCGGCCGCCAAATGGGTCGGTTCGCGCAACGTCGCCGGCACCGTGCTCGAGGTCGACGCGGATGGTGTTCGCGCGCTGTGGGTTTCGGCACCGAACGTGACGACCAAACGGCGAACCATTCTGCACATTCACGGCGGCGGATTCGTGTTCGGGACACCCGAGATGTACCTGAACGCTGCGGTGCGGCTGTCCGCGGCGACGAACGCTCGAGTGTTGCTCTTCGACTACCGTCATCCGCCGGTCGCGAACGTCGCGGAGATGGCCGCGGATTGCCTCACGGTGTACCGATGGCTCGTCCGCCGGAAGAGTCCGGGACGCGTGGTCGTCAGTGGCGATTCCGCCGGCGGCAATCTCGCGTTCGGAATGGTGGCTGCGGCACGCGACAGCGGACTCCCGATACCTGCCGGCCTGCTCACTTTTTCCGGCTGGCTGGACCCCGACGATCGCGGCGGGGAGCACGAGTGCGACGCCATGTGGCCTCGGCACTTCGCTGCTGAAGCGTCTGAGTATTGCTACGACGCCGACGGACTGTCGGCGCTGGTGCGGCCGTTGGACATGGATCTCACTGATTTTCCGCCGACGCTGCTGCAAGCCGGTTCCACCGAACCCCTCGCCGTGAGCAATCGCCACATGGCGACCAAGCTCGCGCAGGCCCGGGTGCCCGTCTCACTTCAGTTGTGGCAGGACCAGATTCACGTCTTCCAACTCGTGGTCGGATTCCTTCCGGAAAGTCGGGAGGCGCTCAGCCAGATTGCCGCGTTCGTCGACGATGTCGGTCTGAGCCAACCAGCACGCCGGCTCGGTGTCGTCTAGCGGATGAGAGAATAGATCCCGTGAGTCAGGTCGTACGTCCATTCCGGGGGGTTCCCGCCCAGGAGCGCCGTGCGGTCCGGCGAGCCCAGCTCATCGAAGCGATGCTCGATGTCATCGACCGCGACGGCATGGCCGGCCTCAAGGTCTCGGCGATCTGTCAGCAGGCCGGACTCACCGAGCGCTACTTCTACGAGAGCTTCGCCAACCGCGAAGAAGCGCTGATGGAGACGTTCGCCCAATTCGGGCTGGAGACCTTCGAGAAAATCGTTGCCGCGCTCAATGCAGCGCCGAAGAGCCTGCCCGAGCGGGCTCAACTCTGCGCATCGATCCTGCTCTCCGCACTCCTCGATGACCCGCGCAAGGGGCGGGCCTACGTCGAGGCGATCGGTTCGGAGAGCCTGCGCGAGCTGCGCATGTCGTACACGAAGTCGTTGTCCCGGCTGCTCACCGACAACATTCTCTTCGTCTACGACCTCGACCCCGACACCTTCCGCAAGCGCCTGGACCTCGTGACGATCGTGTTCATGGCGGGCGCGGCTGAGTTGATTCTGCACTGGCTCGGCGGCACCGTCGACGTCGCGCGGGAGGACCTCGTCGATCAATGCGCCCGGATGTGCGTCGCGATGGTGGATCAGGTGGTCGCGGACGTGCGGGCACTGGGGGAGTGAACCCGCGCGCCTATCCCTCGATGGTCGCCTGACCAACAAGCAGCGGACTCGAACCGACACGGGAAATGGTCACGTCTCGGAGCGGCAGTCCAGCAAAAAGTCTGGTCATGTCGTCTGCGTTGATCGACGAGCGGATTGCGACGGGATGACTCCCGACGGCGTACAGCATGCGCAGTATCGGTGGGACAGCCGTGGTTCTGGCGAACTGACGCCACTCCCGAATAGTCGTGCCTGCGTCGAGCTCGGTGATGAGGAGTCGACCGCCAGGTTTGGTGATACGCACACATTCGGCCAGGCCAAGCTTCTGGTCCGGCCAATGCTTGATGGAGAAGAACGAGAGAGTGGCGTCGAAGCTCTCGGACGCGATCGGCATCGCATCCGCCGATGCCTCGACCAATGTGGCACGGTCTCCCAAACGAGTCTTCGCCGCCGCTAGCTCGTACTTGGACGCGTCGAGTCCGGTCAGTCGCAAATTTGGGGCCACGTCGTGCAGATGAGCCAATTGTTGGCCGCCGCCGCATCCGATGTCGATCACGGTCGATGTCGGCTCAAGGTCATCGGCGATCTGGTTGAGCAGAGGTACTACCAGGCGCAGCGCCCCCGGCGCGATGAATCTTTCGTAGATGCCGGATTCCCAGCGCGAATAACCCTCTGCCCGGCGCACGTTCAGTGGCATCCGTCTAGTTAACCCAACGACCGGCGTCGACCTAGCTAGCCCACACCGAATGCATTGCGGTGCGCCCAATCTCGATCGCACGCGTGATGAGCGCCAGGTCGCCGGAGAGCCGGGAGACATTCGGGGCATCGACCGGTGGACGGACCTGCAGTAGGTGAGCGCCGTCGCCGTCGAGACGACGGTCGTCGTCGAGGTAGCCCACATGGCGCTGCGCGAACGAGCGACCGGCGCCGGGACCGAACAGCGTGAAGTACGGCGCGAGCACGATGCGTTCGAGGAGCGTCGCTGCCTCGGCGGTCTGGTTCGACCGCCGCGTACGAAGAACCAGAACGTGCGTCGCGCCGTGGCTGAGCGCCGCGTGAAACGGCACCGGCTCGGACAATCCACCGTCCACGAATGTCCGGCCATCCAGCTCGACCGGCCGCCCCGCGACCAGTGGCATGCATGTGCTCGCACGGAGCGCTGTCTGCAGCGACAACGTGTCCCGGATGTGCGGATGAAGGTCGGTCGGTTCGCCGGTACGGGCGTCGGTTGCCACCGGATGGCACGTGATGGGACTGGCAAGGATCGCGGCGAAGTTCATCGGGGTGACGTACTCGTACACCTCATGAACGAGCACACGCGTGTCCACGAGCGGCCCGCCGCGCAACATTCGCTGCGGATCGGTCACCTTCTTCGCCGCGACCTCGGGCCACCCCCAGGAGGGGAGGAAACGCTGCGCGTCTCCGCTGACGAGCCACGCCGCGTTCAGTGCTCCGCCGGACGTGCCGAACACCGAGTCGAAGCAGTTGGTCAACCCGAGTTCGTCGATCGCGATCGCCATTCCCGCCGAGTAGGCCGAGCGACTCCCGCCGCCCTCGATGGCGAGTGCCACCTGGAAACCATCGCTGCGGTGTCCAGGTGAACTCGTCGTCGCGAGGCGCTCGCGCAGCACCTCGAGCACTGAAGTGCGTTGCTCGTTCGCCATGACCACAGTGTGGGTCATGAGACGGTTTCGGCGGTCTCCTTCGGCGTCTTGATGACCGTGAGAGGCAGACGAAGTGCCGCCGGCGCGAAGTCCGGAACCGCTGGCTGACGCGGTGCGCTCACCGGAACCCGTCGATATTCCGACCCCAGCTCCGGACGCTTATCCGCCTCACCCTTGTTCGGCCAGAACGCCATTGCCCGCTCGGCCTGCGCCGTGATCGTCAGCGACGGGTTCACACCCAGGTTCGCGGTGATCGCCGAACCGTCGGTCACGTGCAGACCCTCGTGCCCGTAGACCCGGTGCCATGGATCGATGACGCCGGATTCGGCGCTGTCGCCGATTGCGCAACCACCGATGAAGTGGGCCGTCATCGGAATGTTGGCGATCTCGCCGATCGTGCCGCCCGGAATTCCGTTGATCGCCTTGGCCGTTCGGCGGGCCGCTTCGTTGGCGGACGGAATCCAGGTCGGGTTCGGGGCGCCATGGCCCTGCTTCGACGTCAGCTTGAAGCGCCCGAACGCATTCTTCTTGCCGGAGACGGTGATCGAGTTGTCCAGCGTCTGCATGACCAGCAGGATGATTGTCTTCTCCGACCACTTCCGAACCGAAAGCCAGCTCAGGTTCCGCGGGTGAAGCAGCATCGCGAGGAGCCACGTGATCCAACGCGGTGTCTTCTTCCCGCCGTCGGTCAGTGCGGTCTGCAGCAGACCCATCGAGTTGCTGCCCTTGCCGTAGCGGACAGGCTCGATGTGCGTGTGCTCGTCAGGGTGGAACGACGAGGTGATCGCGACGCCGTAGTCGTAGTTGGCCTCGGCCGACTTGCCCTTCGCGCCCAGGATCGATTCGGAGTTGGTGCGAGTGAGGTATCCGAGGCGCTCGGATACGTCCGGCAGGGTGCCGTCGTTCCGCAGCTGGTGCAGTAGTTTCTGAGTGTTGTAGGTGCCGGCCGCGAAGATGACCTGACGTGCGGTGAACGTGCGACGGTTCTTCTTCCGCTTGGCGCTTCGACCACTGCGCACGGTGTCGATCTCGTACCCGCCGAAGGGGAGTGGCCGGACCGACGTCACCGTGGTGAGGGGATGAACGTCGGCGCCATTGCTCTCGGCGAGATGCAGGTAGTTCTTGTCGAGGGTGTTCTTCGCATTGTGGCGGCAGCCCACCATGCAGTTGCCGCAGCGGTTGCAGGCATTTCGTTCCGGCCCGGCACCGCCGAAGTACGGGTCGGCCATCGCTTCACCGGGCTGCGTGTCCTTGTCTCCGAAGAAGACTCCGACCGGGGTCGTGTGGAACGTGTCGCCGACCCCCATGTCGTCGGCGATCTGCTTCATGACCTTGTCCGCCGGCGTGTGATCCGGGTTGTCCTGAACTCCGAGCATCGCCTTGGCCTGGCGGTAGTAAGGTGCGAGCTCGCTGCGCCAGTCGGTGATGTGCGCCCACTGCTTGTCCTTGTAGAACGGTTCGAGGGGTTCGTAGAGCGTGTTCGCGTACACGAGTGAACCTCCACCGACACCCGACGCGGCCAGGATCACGGCGTCCTTGAGGAGGTGGATCCGCTGGATGCCGTAGCAACCCAGCCGCGGGGCCCACAGGAATCGGCGAATCTGCCACGAGGTCTTCGCGTAGGAGTCCTTGTCGAAGCGACGTCCGGCTTCGAGGACGCCGACCTTGTACCCCTTCTCGGTCAGTCGCAAGGCCGCGACGGAACCGCCGAAGCCGGAGCCGACAACGAGAACGTCGTAGTCGAATTGTGTGGAGTCGTTGCTCACTTCATTCCTGCTTTCTTGAGAAGTCTGAACGAGAAGGTGAGCAAGCGTGCCCACTGGCTCTCGGAGAGCGGTTTCGGTGGACGGAAGCCGATAACGCGCTGGTGAGCGATGGTCTGGCCTTCGGTGTACTTGAGGATTCCCTCGGCACCGTGCCGGCGGCCGAGACCGGAATCGCCCATGCCGCCCATCGGCGCATCGACGCTGCCCCAGGCGGCGGCGAAGGCCTCGTTGATGTTGACGGTGCCGGCATGCAGGCGGGCACCGAGGCGACGGCCCCGCTTGGCGCTACGGGTCCAGACGCTCGCGTTGAGGCCGTACGGGGTGTCGTTGGCGAGCACGACCGCCTCGTCGTCGCTGGAGAAGGCGTAGACGGACACCACGGGGCCGAATGTCTCTTCGCGGTAGCAGGCCATGTCCGGGGTGACCCCGGTGAGGATCGTCGGCTCGTAGAAGTACGGCCCGAGGTCCGGTCGGGCCTGGCCACCGGCCACGACGGTCGCGCCGAGCGCCTTCGCGTCGTCGACATGCGCGTTGATCGTCTTGAACTGCGACTCCGACGTGAGCGACCCCATGTCGTTGCGGTAGTCGAGGTCGGATCCGAGTTGCATCGCGCGAACCCGCTTGGCGAACTTCTGCAGGAAGCGGTCGTGGACGCTTTCGTGGACATAGATGCGTTCGATGGAGATGCACAGCTGGCCGGTCGAGGCGAAGCACGCCCGGACGGCGCCTTCGGCGGCCTTGTTGAGGTCGGCATCGTCGAGCACGACCAGCGCGTTCTTGCCGCCGAGTTCCAGCGAGCAACCGATGAGCCGTTCGCCGGCGGCGCTCGCGATGCCGCGACCGCTGGCCGTCGAACCGGTGAACATCAGGTAGTCGGCGTTGGCCATCAGCGCATCGCCGAGCACGCGGCCCGGGCCGACGACGATCTGCCACAGATCCTTCGGCAGGCCCGCCTCGTACATGAGATCGACGGCCCACAACGCGGTGAGCGCGGTTTGGGTGTCCGGCTTCTGCACGACGGCATTGCCCGCCAGCAGTGCAGGAATCGTGTCACCGACCGCCAGGCTCAGCGGGTAGTTCCACGGTGAAACCACCGCGACGACGCCCTTCGGCTGCCGAAGTTCCGTCGTGTGGGTGAGGACCGGAAAGGCGCCCCGCCGGCGACGCGGCTTGAGCAGTTTCGCGGCCGTCCTCGCGTAGTAGCGGGCCGTGAGCGCGATGTCCGCGACTTCCAGGAACGCATCCTTTCGAGCCTTGCCGTTCTCGCGCTGGATGAGATCGAGGACCTGGTTCTGCCGTTCGAGCAGCAGGTCGTGGAAGCGCAGGATGATCGCCGCGCGCTCGCGGATCGGAGTATCGTGCCAACCCTTTTGGGCAGCACGGGCTTTGGCGAACGCGGCGTCGACGTCATCGGCGGTCGAGAGCGGGAGGTGAGCGTTGGGACCGCCGAACGGCGAATAGGTGATGACCTGGTCGGCGTCCGTGGCCGCCTGGATGAGAGAGGTGGTCACTGAGCAACTGCTTTCTGGAGGATCTGGCCGAGGAAGAGGCCGATGTCGAAGGTGGCTGCGGTGGCCTCGGGAACGAGGCCGGCGTGGAGATGGGTGACATGCCAGAGACCGTCGAGAACTCGGTACTCGGCATCGGTTCGGGTGACGAATCGTTCGATGTCTGCGCGCAGAATCTCGTGCTCCGAGGCCTGAACGAGCGTCGGCGGTAACTCGTCGAGGAACGCCTGGATGGGGGAGACCTTCGGGTTGGAGAGGTCCCCGGCATAGCGGTCGGCGCAGGCTTTGAGCCAGCTCAGCCGCAACATCGGATCGTTCGAGTCGTCTCGGACGTGGTCGAGGCGAAGGTCGACCCACGGCGAGATGAGTGCCAATCCGGCCGGTGCCGGCAGACGCTGCTCGAGCAGGACGCGAACCAGCGCAAGCGCGAGCCCGCCGCCCGCCGAGTCACCGGCGACCGCGACCCGCCGGCCCGAGGCGAGCAGTTCGCGGTACGCCGCGAGGGCGTCGTCGAGGGCCGCCGGGAAGGGGTGCTCGGGGGCGAGACGGTAGTCGAGCGTGTACACCGGCACCGCTGCGGCTTCGGCGATGTGTGCGGCGAGTGCGCGGTGCGTGACCGGCGATCCCACGGTGTAGCCACCGCCGTGGAGGTAAAGGATCGCCGCGCCTTCGTCACTGCCGGGAAGGCTCAGCTTCTCGGCCGGGCGACCGCCGAGTGCGGCGGGTTCGCGGCGAGTTCCCGGCGGGAGGATCGCGATCCGGCCCATGGCGTTCAACAGACGACGCTGAAAACGTACGGGGACCTTCGGGCCGAGGACCGGCCGGACGACCGATCGCACGACCGCGCGCATGATCTGGCGGTTCATGCGTTCACCAGCACCAGAGCGGTCTTCGGCTGGGCGACGAAGTCGGAGGAGTCGAGCACGCGGGTCGCCGCGCGGTACGAGAAGGTGAATCCCGGCCAGTTCTGGGTGTTCTTACCGCTCGCGTGGGTGTACCAGCTCTTGCAGCCCTGCGCCCACACCGAGTCGGCGAGCTTGCGCTGAATGCGGGTGTTGAACTCGGACTGCACGTCCGGTCGCACGTCGAGCCACTTGAGGTTCTCTTCGGCTAGCTTCTCGATCGCCTGCCGAACGTAGGCGATCTGCGACTCGAGCATGAACACGATCGAGTTGTGCGACAGGTTGGTGTTCGGGCCGTAGAGCATGAAGAAGTTCGGGAAACCGGAGACGGTCATCCCGAGGTGGGCCTCTGCGCCTTCCTGCCACACGTCGTTGAGTCCGGCTCCGTCGAGGCCTGTGACCTGCATCGGAGAGAGGAAGTCAGTTGCCGCGAAGCCGGTGCCCAGGACGATCGCGTCGACCGCGTGGAGAGTTCCATCGGCGGTGACGAGTCCTTCCGGTCGGATCTCCACGATGCCGTCGGTGACGACGTCGACGTTCGGTCGAGCGAGCGCGCGGTAGTAGTCGTTCGACATCAGGATCCGCTTGCAGCCCATCGGGTCCTTGGGCGTGAGCTTGGCGCGCAGCTCGGGGTCCTTGATCTCCTGAGCCAGGAAGCTGCGGAACTTCCACTGGAACGGCTTCATGAGGAACTGCAGGTCGCCGAAGGCGGCAGCGCGCGGTTCGAGCTCGGCGTAGGTGGCCCAGCGGGAGAGCTTGAGCAGACCTGGAACGTGCTTGAACAGCGCGTTTGCGGACTTCGAGTAGTCGTAGTCCGGCTTGGGGATGACGTAGGCCGCGTCGCGCTGGAAGAGCTTCATGTGGGCCGATTTCTCGGCAACGGTCGGGATGAACTGGATCGCCGAGGCGCCGGTTCCGATGACAGCGACCTTCTTGCCCTCGAGCTCGTAGTCGTGGTTCCAGGTCGCGGAGTGGAAGATCTCGCCCTCGAACGAGTCGATGCCGGGGATGCGCGGGACCGCCGGGCGGCTCAGCTGGCCGGTGGCGGTGATGAGGACGTTGGCGCGGTGGGTGCTGCCATCGGCGAGATAGATGACCCATTCGCCGGCACGCTCGTCGAACTCGGAGCCACGAACCTCGGTCTGGAAACGGACGTGCTTGCGGACGTCGTACTTGTCCGCCGAGTCGCGCAGGTACTGGTAGATCTCGGCCTGCGGTGCGAAGCGGCGTGACCAGTCGGACTTCGGGGCGAAGGAGAACGAGTACAGGTGCGACGGAACATCGCACGCTGCGCCCGGGTAGTCGTTTTCGCGCCACACACCGCCGACATCAGCGGCCTTCTCGAAGATCGTCAGGTCGGTGATGCCAGCCTTCTTCAGCTGGATTGCCATTCCGAGTCCGCCGAAGCCGGTTCCGATGATCGCGACCGACGGCATTGTGGATGCGCGCATTGTGTGTCCCTCGCTAGTGGTGTCTGTTGACGTTGAACACCACGCTATTGGCGAGAAACACCTGATAACAGGCAGAAAATGGCGGTTAAGTTACTCGTTCCGGCAAAGATCGACTCTGCCGGAACGAGTAACTCGAAGATCAGGCTAGGCAGCGGCGAGGACCTCCGACTCCATCCGCTGGTAGCTGATCTCCATACCGTCCGTCATGCCGGTGCCCAGGATCATGTCCCGCACCTCGGCGCTCGGGTAGGTCGCGACGTAGGCGAGCAGGGTGCCGCCCTGAACCGGCGTCAGCGTGAGTTCGTTGATCGTCGTAGGTCCATCAGTACCGATCATCTTCTCGGTGGTCACCGCACGGTACGGCGGCTCGAACTCGAGGAGTTCACCCTCGAAACCGAAGCGGTTCGACCCATCGGTCGACTCCCACTCCCAGCGGTACGTCTCGCCGACGGCGGCGGCCGGTTCGCACACCGGCATCGTCCATCCGTCCGGCCCGAGCATCCAGCGGCGGATGAGGTCGGCCTCGTGGTGTGCGCGCCACACCTGCTCGACCGTGCCCTTGATGACCCGGCTGATGCGCACCTGGGTGTCGCTGAGGATCTGCGTGTGGGTCGGCAGGTTCGCGGAGAAGGTCGCGAGGTCGGCGAGCACGGCATCGAGTTGGCTGAGCGCGTCCTGCATACCCTCGACCATGCCCATCTTCGTCAGCTGCTCCATGTCCTCGATGCTCGAGAACGAGGTCAGGATCGTGAATCGCGAGCCGCTCTCGGTCTCTTCGAACGAGACCGAGAAGCGCGTGGTCGGCAGGGTGTCGTTCGGCGTGCCATCGGGGTGCGCGAAACCGTCTTCGATCTCGACGAGCTTGGACGGCTCGACGGTGAGGAAACGCCACCAACCGTGCGCGGTCTCACCTTCTGGGCCGGTCATGTAGTACGCCGACTGTCCGCCGGCGGCCATGTCGTGCCGGGTGAACGTCGCGGGCCAGGTCTGCGGTCCCCAGAACTTCTCGAGCTTGCGCGGGTCCGTCCAGGCATCCCAGAGGCGCGTCAGCGAGACCGCGTAGTCGCCGATCACGGTGAGGGTCAGGTTCTCCGGATTCGAGGTGACCGATGAGATGGGCATGGTGATTACTCCTTGGAATCGGTTTCTGCGAGCACGGCGTCCAGCTGGCTGAACCGTGCGCGCCAAAGGTTTTCGAGTTGGACGAGAAGTGCTCGCGCCTTCGCGAGTCGTTCCGGGTTGCCGCGGACCAAGCGTTCTCGGCCGCTGGTTTCTTTCGACACGAGTCCTGCTCCCTCCAGCACGGCGACGTGCTTCTGGACTGCCGCGAACGACATGTCGTAGCGCTCCGCGAGTGCGGACACCGAGATCGGTTCCCCGCCCAGGACCCGAGCGATGATGTCGCGTCGGGTTGCGTCGGCGAGTGCGCGGAAGATGCGGTCGACTTCCGCGTCGCTCAAATTCAAACGTACAACCACATGGTTGTACGTTAGTCGCGACCGAGGCTATCCGCAAGGGGAATCAAGCGCCGATGTGGCTCGTTCGGAATTCGCGCGGACTCATCCCGTACCAGCGACGGAATGCCTGGGAGAAGCTCGACAACTCCAAATAGCCAAGACGCTGAGCGGTTTCCGCGACCGTCAAACGCGCGGTCAGGAGCATTTCCTCCGCCAGTCGCTGGCGGATCTCATCGAGGAGTTCGCGGTACGACGTTCCTTCCACCGCGAGTCGATGCCGAAGGGTGCGGGGGCTCATCGCGAGCTCGGCGGCGATCTGGTCCGCATTCGGCGGATCGGACGGCCGGGACAACATCAGGTCGCGAACCTGTCCGGACAGCCCGGTGCGGCGTCGACGTTCCTCGAGAAGCTGTCGGCACTGCTGTTGCGTGGCCGCGGCGGTGTATTCGTTGCCCTGCGGCAACGGTTCGTCCAGAAGCTGCATTGGCAGCGCGACCGTGCTGTCGTCGGCATTGAATTCCGGTTCGACCCCGAAGGCGTCGACGTAGGGCGTGATGTCCTTCGGTGGGGGAAAGGCAAAGCGCGCCGGCATGTTCGGAAGGTCGGGACCCGCGAGTTCACGGTGAATCGTCCGGATCGACGACGCCGTCCGTTCGATACAGAATCGCTGGAGGCGGCGGGGGATCCCGGTGGGGTCGAGTACGAAGTGGAATTCACCGCCGGCTTCCCGCGAATGGATCTTGTGCATCGCGAAGGAGAGGTCGACATATCGGAGCCCCACGTCGATCGCACTCCGCAGACTCGGGCTGCTGACCAGCGCGAACCCGAAGATTCCATAAATGGTGAGGTGATAGTGATTTCCCGCCTCGACGCCCAGGGCTTCCGGGTCGTCGAGTTCTTCGAGCAGATTGGCGATGAAGCGCAGTTCCTGCCGAGCGGTGACTTCGGCGCCGGGCTTTTTCACTGCACGCGCACTGAGCCTCGTGCCGGTGAAAAGAGATTCCGGGCGAACGTCACGCTCGGCCGCGAGCCGCATCAGGGTGATGATGCTCGTCGGCGGGCGGGGGATGTCGAGGTCGACCATGTGGAGTGAAGTCTATTGCGGCGTCAGAACGCCGATCCGGAGAGTTCGATCGGTCTTGCGCTGGTAGTCGGCGAAGAACGGCGCCCTGGCCAGCACCACGTCGTGCCAGAGAAGTGCCCGCTCCGGTTCGGCGGCGATGCGCACGGCAACAGCGGTGGTCGAGTCGCCGATCTGCACCGACGCGGTCGATACGGCGGCCAGATTCTTCATCCAGTCGGGTTCGTCTTTCATTCCGCCCGCAGACCCGACGACCAGGTAGTTACCGCCGTGCTCGAAGTAGGCCAGCGGAACGCTGCGCGGCTGACCGGATTTGCGGCCGGGCACAGTGAGGATCAAGACCTTTTGACCCCGGACCGACCCACCGACTTTTCCGTTCGTCGTGCGGTACAGACCCGACGCCGCCTTGTTCGCGGTGGCCATCAACTTCTTCGCAATCGGGTTCATGTGTCAGCCACCAATCCTGTTGGTTCCGTACGCCATGGCAGTTCTACGAGGGGACGTTACGCTGCTCGTGGTCGTGCCACGCGTCGTGACGCGAGTTCTCTAGGAGTGATACCGATGGCGTTCTCGCCCGATCCGGTCCAGCGATTCGACGAGATCGTGGCGACGTTCACCGAGCGGGTCGAAGGCACTGCTGATTGGGATGCATCAGCGCCGGTCGAGGGGTGGGTCGCGCGGGACGTCGTCGATCACTTGATCACCTGGATTCGCGGATTCCTCGCGAGCGGGGGAGTCGAACTACCGCCCGTCGACGAGACCTCGCCCGTCGATGCGTGGGCGTCGCACGTTGCGCACCTGCAGGGATTGCTGGCACGGTCGGCCGACGATCAGTTCACGCATCCGATGATCGGCACTGGCCGCCTCGCCGACATCATCGACCAGTTCTATACGTCCGACGTCTTCATGCACACGTGGGACCTCGCGCGGGCGACCGCCCAGGATGAGACTCTCGACGCCGAGTACTCGGCGCAGTTGCTCGCCGGAATGCGGCCGATCGAGGCGATGCTCCGCACCTCGGGGCACTATGGGCCGGCCATGCCGGTGGCAGACGACGCACCGCCGCACGAGCACCTGATGGCCTTCATCGGACGCCGGGTTTAGAGCACGTCTCGAGCGATCCAGATCACAGATTCGGGTTCTGGCGGCGGTTCAAGGTACTCTTACATCGACGGAGCGCGTTTATCGCGCCCTTCCCGTCGTGGATTGCTTCCTCTCGCACCGGCTTTTCGGCCGCGTGGCACAAGCTCTTTTGCGGCGATCGATATTGGCCACCGCCAATCTCGCCACTTGTGCCCGCATCAGCGATGACGGGCGCACCCGATGCCGGAAAGGCACTCAAACCCCGTATGACAACCACCACTTTCGCCGACCTTGGTGTGCGCGAGCCCATCGTCAAAGCCCTCGCCAACGGCGGGCTGACGACGGCGTTCCCCATCCAGGCCGACACCCTGCCGGACTCGCTCGCTGGACGCGACGTGCTCGGCCGCGGGCGGACCGGAAGCGGCAAGACTCTTGCCTTCGCCATTCCGGTGGTCAGCAAGCTCGCCGGCGCGCCGCGTCGCCGCGCTGGCGGCCAGCCCCGCGCCATGGTTCTCGCACCGACCCGCGAGCTTGCCACCCAGATCGCTGCCGTCGTCGAGCCGCTGGCGAGCGCCACCGGACTGACCGTCACCACGATCTTCGGCGGCGTTTCGCAGAACCGTCAGGTTCAGGCGCTCCGGTCCGGCGCCGACATCATCATCGCGTGCCCCGGTCGTCTCGAGGACCTGATCCGTCAGCACCTCGTCTCGCTCGAAGCCATCGAGATCACCGTCCTCGACGAGGCCGATCACATGGCTGACCTGGGCTTCCTCCCCGGCGTCACCCGGCTTCTCAACGCCACCCCGGTCGGCGGCCAGCGCCTGCTGTTCTCCGCGACGCTCGACAACGGCGTCGACAAGCTGGTCAAGCGATTCCTCCACAACCCGGTCATGCACTCGGTCGACGAGCCCCAGGCCGCCGTACCGGCGATGACCCACCACGTTTTCGACGTGCCGTCCGCGGAGGCGAAGAAGCTGCTCGTGCAGACTCTCGCGTCGGGAACCGGCCGCCGGATTCTGTTCATGCGCACCAAGCACCAGGCGAAGAACCTCGCGCGGCAGCTGACCTTGGCCGGCATTCCGGCCGTCGATCTGCACGGCAACCTGTCGCAGAACGCTCGCGACCGGAACCTGGCCGCGTTCACTGCGGGCGAAGCGCGTGTTCTCGTCGCGACCGACGTCGCAGCTCGCGGTGTGCACGTCGATGACGTCGAACTCGTCGTTCACGTTGATCCGCCGGCTGAGCACAAGGCCTACCTGCACCGCTCCGGCCGTACCGCGCGTGCGGGCAGCGCCGGTGACGTCGTCACCATCGTCCTGCCGGAACAGCGCCGCGACGTCGCGGATGTCATGCGCAAGGCTGCGATCAAGGTCGCGTCGGTTCAGGTGACACCGAACCACGAGCACGTGCTGAAGCTTGTTGGCGAAGTCGCCCCCAAGGTGAAGCCGTCGCCGGTGCAGGCTGCACCGGTCAAGCCGGCCAAGGTCGGACTGTCCGGTGAGGCTGCGCGCCCGCGCCAGCATCGCTCGGGTGGACAGAGCCGTTCGGGCGGTCAGGGTCGCTCCGGGCAGGGGCACCAGACTCGCACTTCGAACGTGGGCCAGACTCGGTCGGGGCAGGGAAACCGCCGCCGTAGCGCTACGTCAGGCGGCGCTCACCCAAGGTAATCCCGCGGATCAACGCCAGACCGACTCCCGCTCGCCAGATCGCAAGAACATCGAGCGCGAGTCGTTCTGACGTCCCGATTCCGAGGCCGAAATGACTGCCGGTCTGTAGGGCCGCGGTGCCGATGAGTGACACCGCGACCCACAGGCCGGTCCACAGCACGAAAGTGCGATGTGCCCGAAAAATGACGGCGAGCCCGATCATCGACAGAACATGCACGATGAGGAATGTGGTCGCTGCCGCCGTATGCGGTCCGGGGTCCGCGTCCAGCGGAAAGATGCCGATCAACGAATTGGCCAGCCCGGCAATGACAAAGCCGGCCAAGGGAATCCGTGCGCGGCCGGTGGCTCGCCAGAACCACAGGCCAGCGCCCGCCGCGATGAACAGGCCGACCACGAAGAGGTTGACGTTCATCAGCGCGTGCCATGGCGAGCACACTCCGCCGCGCTGCGGGAACTCACCGCAGCTCGTCACCGCGAGGTCGCTGATGAAGTTGTCCCGGACGCTGTAGGCGGGATCCCACTGCATCGCGACCACGAGACTGACCGGGAAATAGAGCAGGCTCGCGACCCAGCACAGTCCCGCGGCGCGCATCATGATCGCATCGTATGGCAGTTTCAGACGACCGCAGCGATCGTGAGGAAGAGCGCACCGACGATCGCGAGGGCGTAGACGCCTACCGCCGCTCGGACCAGCGTCAACTGAGATGTCTCGGACAGTCGGGTTCGACCGATGATCCAGGCAAATACCGGCAACACCAGGACGCCGTGCAGGCTGACACCGTGGACCGGTTTGAGGAAGCCGATCGCGTCGTACACCGCCTGTGGGTCTCCGCCCCGGCTCACCACGACGCCGCGGGCGATCATCCCCGCACCAGTGGCGAGACCGATGAGTAGCGTTCCGAAGCCCGCCCGTACCGCGACACTCATGGCCTGTGGACCGCGCGGTGGATGGCGAAACGCGTTGATCGCGAACGCGGTCAGCACTGCGATCAGAACGAACCCGCCCAATGCCAGCGTCGCCGAGACCGCCGCGTCGAACGGCGTCTCGCTGTTCAGATGCGAGGGTCTGCCGCGCCAGGCCTGCAGCGTGATCCCACCGACCTCGACGAATGAGTCGGCGGCGAAGACCCCGAGCAAGGTAGCCCGCACTCGCCTGCCGATGTGCAGGTAGGACGTGACCCACGTGACGGAGATGAGCGTCAGGCCGAACGACAAGCCGAATGTAGTCGGCTTGCGCCAGGACACCGGCCCGAACCAGGGTCCGCCGTAGATGAAGAACACCCCGAGGTGGAACAGGCCCGAGGCGATGAGAAGCAGACCAAGTAGGTAGTAGGCCCTATCGATTCGAGATACCGACATATCGCTATCGTTCGGCGATGTCGCGGCTCTGACAACCCTGAGACCACCCTGATCTTTGGGCTCAGAACAGACTGAACCCAACCGCCGTGATCGCAACAGTGACCTCGGTGAGGGCGCCCAGGACATCCCCGCCGACCGATCCCAGTCGGCGAACGCAGTGGCGGACGAAGAGTGCACCAACTGCTGCCGCGACCACCACGACGATCGGCGCGAACGGTGACAACAGGACCGACGCACCGCACAACACTGCGAACCAGGCAGCCGCAATCCATCGTGACTGGGTGCTCGCGACGAGCGAGCCGAATCCGTCGGTAGGCACCGGAGACACTCCACGCAGGCACGCGGCCACGACCGCGACACGCCCCGCCACGACTGCGAGGCCGATACCGATCGGCTCGAGCTGCGCAAACCCGGTCGCTTGCAGTGCAATCGCCAGCACGATCGCGACGATGCCGAACGGTCCGGCCGGACCGGACTTCATGACCTCGCGGGCGCGTTCTGGCGTGCCGTAGGTTCCGAGCGCGTCGAAGGTGTCGCTCAGTCCGTCGAGGTGCATCGCGCGCGTTGCCAACGTGAGAAAGGCGACGACGACGAACCCCGCGACGATCGGCGCCGATCCGGCGAGGCACATCAGACACCAGACGAGCCCGGCACCCGCGCCGAGAACGAGCCCGACGATCGGCGCGAGCGAAATCGCCCGGCCCGCGTTCGTGCGGTCGACAGTGGCCGGCCCACGGATCGGCAGGACCGTCAGCCAGGTGAAGGCCAGACGAACCGAGTTCACGAGGCTCCAGAGACTCCGGCGTCTTCGAACGTTGCCATCTCCGCGAGCACGGCGATCGCGCCCTGGACAAGGGGAAGAGCAACGAGCGCTCCCGTGGCCTCGCCGAGGCGAAGATCCAGGTCGATGAGCGGATCGAGGCGAAGGTGGGCGAGTGCCTTGGCATGTGCGGGCTCGGTCGACTTGTGGCCCGCGATCCACCACTCCTTGGCGCCCGGTGCCATCGCGTCGGCCACCAACGCGGCGGCGGTGACGACGACGCCATCGAGGATGACCGGCGTCTTGCGAACGGCAGCCTGAGCAAGGAATCCGGCCATTGCCGCGAGGTCTGCACCGGCCGCGACGCGAAGCAGCTCGAGAGGCTCGCGAACATGCGGTCGGGCCCGCCGCAGACCGTCGCGAATTGCGGCCGTCTTGCGGCACCAGCCTTCGTCGTCGATACCGGTGCCACGTCCGATGACCTGGACCGGCTCGGTCGCGGTGATCGCGGCGATGAGAATCGTGGCCGGGGTGGTGTTGCCGATGCCCATGTCGCCGGCGATGAGCAGGTCCGCGCCGGAGTCGACCTCTTCATCGGCGATCGCCCGACCGGCCTGCACTGCGGCGATGAGTTCGTCAGCCGACAGCGCGTCCTCGGTGTCGATCGAACCGCTGGACTGCCGCACCTTGTGGTCCGAAACCTCCGGGGCGGTGTCGACGGCGACGGAGATGTCGGCGACTCGGACGGTCGCACCGGCGGCGCGCGCCAGGGCGTTGACCGCAGCGCCGCCGGCGAGGAAGTTCGCGACCATCTGCGGAGTGACTTCGCTCGGGTAAGCCGAGACCCCCTTCGCCGCGATTCCGTGGTCGCCCGCGAACACGACGACGCGCGGTCGGTTCAGGGTCTTTGGCGGGCACGCGTCCTGGCAGGCGGAGATCCACTCACCGATGGCTTCGAGCCGACCGAGTGAGCCCGGCGGCTTGGTCAGCGTCGCGTGCCGTGCGCGCGCAGCGGCCCTGACCTGCGAATTCGGTGCGATGATCGGCGGAAATTCGGTCGCCGATTGAGTTTGGATCTCAGATGCCTCGTGAGCTTGGATCTCAGTCACTGCCTATCCCTTCAGCCGGAGCGGAAGCCCCGCAACTACCAGGACGACCTCATCACACACGGCCGCAAGGCGTTGATTCAGGGCACCCACTTCGTCGCAGAAAAGGCGCCCCGAGGTGGTCGCCGGCAGTACGCCGAGACCGACCTCGGTACTGACTAGGACTAAACGGTCACCGAAACCGGACACAGCGGTCACCAGCGGTGTCATGTCGACTGTCCCGACCGGTGCTTCCCACGCGTCTTCGTCATCGATGCGGCTGACCAGCCATCCGCCGACGTCGTCGACGAGCGTCGCGCCGCCGGTCGCCAGGGCCGTCGCCGCGTCGGATTCGTGCACCGTCCAGCCCTTCGGGCGGCGCGACGCGTGGGCGGCGATCCGAGCCGCGAAGTCCGCGTCGTCAGCTGCCGGACGGGCGGTTGCGATGTAGCGGGTGGGGATGTCGCGCAGCAACGACTCGGCGTATTCGGACTTTCCGGAACGAATTCCGCCGAGGACGAGCGTTCTCACACGTCGTCGCCGCGATTGACTCGCGGTTTCGGCATGCGCATGCGGCGCATCTGCGTGCTGCGCACGAAGGCGTACCAACCAAGCCGGAATCCGGTCTGAGTCGTCTTCGGGAAGCGCTCGCGAACGCGCTTGTTGACCAGGCGTCCGACGTAGAGACCTTCGAGCGCGATGATCAGCATCACGACCAGCATGCCGAGCGTGACGATCAACTGCATCGCCGGGTTGCCGACCAGTGTGAGAAGGATCATCACGATCGCGGCCGGCATGAAGAGACCGGAGATGCTCCCGCGCGCATCGACGAGGTCGCGAACGAGCCCGCGCTCGGGACCCTTGTCACGGGGGAGCAGGTACGCCTCTTCGCCGGCGAGCATCTTCGAACGACGCGAGGCGGCAGCGAGCTTGGCCTTCTCGCGCTCAGCCTTGCGGTCTTCCTTGGCCGGGCGCAACGCCTTCCGGCGTTCGCGGGCTTCCTTCGACGTCTGCGGTGCAGGCATGATCGGACCCCGACGGCCTTGCGCTTCACGGCGCTTCGGCGTGGGCCGGCCCTTCGCGGGCGTGTTGCCGGAACCGGATGAGATGGGATCTGACACTTTCCCCGCCTTCAACGTGGTCAGCCGAATCGGTGGAATTCGGCACCCGCCAAGGCTAGCGGCAGCACATAAGTGGTGATACACGGTGTCGGCGATTCGTGGGAATACTCCAGAACGCGGTACCGTTGATGTCGGGTACTAAGTGTGTTCCAGCAGGTGATGCTGCGGAGCGACCAGAACGTGTAGGGAGAACCCATGTCTGTTCAGAACGAGACCGGGACCAACGTCATCCTGACCGCGGCCGCCGCCAGCAAGGCAAAGGCACTGCTGGACCAGGAGGGTCGGGACGACCTCGCGCTGCGGATCGCGGTTCAGCCGGGCGGTTGCGCGGGCCTGCGCTACCAGCTGTTCTTTGACGATCGCACCCTTGACGGTGACCTCGTTCTCGACTTCGACGGCGTCAGCCTGGTCGTCGACCGTATGAGCACGCCTTACCTCGAAGGCGCCAGCATCGACTTCGTCGACACCATCGAGAAGCAGGGCTTCACGATCGACAACCCGAATGCCACGGGTTCGTGCGCATGCGGAGACAGCTTCAACTAAGGGCTGTGTGCATTAAGGTCTAGGCCTTGTGACCATTGGCGTATCGGGCTCCATCGCAACCGACCATCTGATGCGGTTTCCGGGCCGTTTCTCTGAGCAACTGCTTGCCGACCAACTGAAGCACGTCTCGCTCAGCTTCCTCGTCGACGATCTCGTCGTTCGCCGTGGAGGTGTTGGTGGCAACATCGCATTTGCCATGGGACGACTCGGCACCGCACCGGTGTTGATCGGGTCAGTGGGGCCCGATTTCGCTGAGTACCAAGCGTGGCTGGAGCAGGCCGGTGTCGACTGCAGTTGCGTGCTCGTCTCGAGCACCCAGCAGACCGCCCGCTTCATGTGCACCACCGACGACGACCTTGCGCAGATCGCGTCGTTCTACCCGGGTGCGATGACCGAGTCGGCCGACATCACGATCACCGAGGTGCGGTCGATGCGCCCGGATCTCGACCTCGTCCTCATCGGTGCAGGTGCTCCGGAGGCGATGATTCGCCACACCCAGCAGTGCCGTGACCTGGGAATTGACTTCGCCGCTGATCCCTCGCAGCAGTTGGCTCGACTATCCGGCGACGAGGCGCGCGAATTGATCCTCGGCGCCAAGTACCTCTTCACGAATGAATATGAGTGGGCGCTGCTGCTGCAGAAAGCCAGCCTGACCCCCGAGGAAGTCGCCGGAATGGTCGGCATTCGCGTGACCACTCTCGGCAAGAACGGCGTTGACATCGTCGACGTCGATGGCACTCTCACGCACGTCGACGTCGTGCCAGACCGTGGTGCAGAAGACCCGACCGGTGTTGGCGACGCTTTCCGCGCCGGATTCCTCACGGCCCATCGTGGTGGCCTGAGCATCGAGCGCAGTGCCCAGCTTGGCTGCCTCATCGCGGTGCTCGTCCTGGAAACCGTTGGTACGCAGGAATGGACGCTCGATTGGACAGTCGCTGTCGAGCGTCTCGCCGAGGCCTATGGGCAGGAAGCAGCCGACGAAATCGCCGGACTGCTCACCGTGGCCGGCTGAGCGGCGGTTTAGCCGGACTTGCGGCGGAACTCACGCCTCGCGGCGACGGCGCCGTGCGCTCCCTGGGCCTTCGCAACGCCATCCTGATGGGCCGCACCGCTCTTGGATTGCGCGCGCTTTCGGTCTAGCGCCTCCTTGAACTTGGCCTTCACGTCGTCGGCGGAAGAGCGCTTCGACGGCTCTGACATAGCAACCTCCTGTTGTTGTTGCGGATGTCCTGCTCATCGATGAGCGTAGATCGCGCAGATCTCGTTGTGGATGCGGACGTCGTCGGCGTCGTACAGTCCGGTGTTGCCCGAGTAGCGGGCCTGTGGCAAACGGTACGGCGAGGATTGCCGGCGGTTGGGAAGACGAAGGAATCGAAGCATGGCAGTAATTCTTCGACAGTAGAAAAACTGCCGAAAGTGGCAGGACTGTCGTTGTTCGAAAAGATTCTGCCAACTAAGCTTCAGTCATGATTGCGTCGGTTGCCGTCCTCCTGCCCGAATGGGTGGCGATGTTCGAGTTCGGGGTCGCGTGTGAGGTGTTCGGCCTGGACCGGTCGGATGTGGGCGTTCCGCTGATCGACTTCCGGGTGTGCTCCAAGAATCCCGGTGAACCCGTTCCCAGCTCGTCGCCGGGCGTGACCGTCGTCGCCGAGCACGGTCTCGACAAGCTCGTCGGGGTCGACGTCGTCGTGATCCCCGCCGGCCCGGTGTCGACGCGTCCCGATCCAGCGCTGGTGGACGCGGTGCGCCAGGCCCACGACAGCGGTTCGACGATCGTCACGATCTGCTCAGGTGCGTTTCTAGCGGCCGCCGCGGGACTCCTCGACGACCGCAGTTGCACGACCCATTGGAAGTACGCCGCAAAGCTGGCCAACGACTATCCGCGCGCCAAGGTCGACCCGGATGTTCTGTTCGTCGACGAAGGTTCGGTCATCACCAGCGCGGGCACGGCGGCCGGGATCGACGCCTGCCTGCATCTGGTGCGCCGCGAGATGGGTACGGCGATCGCTAACATCATCGCGCGGCGCATGGTCGTCCCGCCGCAGCGTGACGGAGGGCAACGGCAGTTCATCGAGCAGCCGATCGTTGAGGTGGCGACCGACAGCTTCGGCCAAATCCTCGATTGGGTGACCGAGAACCTCGACGTCCAGCACACCGTCGATGACCTTGCGCAACGAGCGATGATGTCGCCGCGCACCTTCGCCCGGAAGTTCGTCGCCGAGACCGGGACGACGCCGGTCCGGTGGATCACCAATCAGCGAGTGCTTCTCGCGAAGCAACTCTTGGAAGAGACCGAACTCGGGCTCGAAGTGATTGCTGACCGCTGTGGATTCGGTTCGGGCGCACTGCTGCGGCACCATTTCAACCGGGCTGTTGGACTGCCGCCGGGGGACTATCGTCGCCGGTTCTCGGCGGCTTAGCACACCTTTAGGGTCACTGCGGCTTGCTGACTTCGTACGTGCCTTCGTCGTCAATTACTTTTATCGTCACCGTCTTCGAACTGCCGTTCACGACCACAGAGCATGTGAACGTGTGACCCGTAGTCACGGGTTCGTCGGCTGGGCATGTCACGTCCGACACGTTTTGAATGTCGTAGCTGTCGGTGAGAACCCTCAGAACACCACGCTCGACGGCTTTCTGGTCGAGCGTCTTTGTCGGCGGAGCCTCGAGAGCTTGCGCATCTCGAATCTTGCTGACGTCATGGTCCGCAACGGAGTAGCAGAAGTGAAGGACTGAGTTGATCTTGTTGCCTAATTCGCCAGCAGATGGTGTTGCTTCACCACTCTCGGTTAGGAATTCCTTCACTATCTGGTGGCGCCTACTGTCGTTCGCCTTGATGAAGTCAGAGCAGGTGGTATCGCCACCCCGAGTAGGTGTCGTGCTGCCCGAACAGCCGACAGCTATTGCAATTGGTGCCAGAGCGGCAAGCGCAGAAAGCCTTTTCACGATGTCCGATTCTCTCGATTAGGCGATCTTTTGCCGCCTAGCTGCCGAAGAGTGAGTTAGGCGTGGTCGTTGTCGGCGCCTGGACGGTAAGCGTGTCAGTCTTGTCAACGTAGGTAGAAATCGGTGATCCGTCCGACTTGGCGTCCTGACACTGTGAGTGGACCGAGTAGGTTCCCGGCAAGAGGCCGGGAACTGCAAGCGTGGCCTTCAATGTGCCTGGTGTGTGCGTCGAGTACGCGATTGCCGACCCGTTCCAGTTTGTTACCTGGGTAAGGCCACCGATGAACGTTCCGGTCGAGTCCTTGATCTCCATGCTGCAACCTATATAGCCGGGCAGGTATCCGGTAGTGACATCTGTGGTGACGTCGAAGTGTGCCTCAAGCTGGTTGGCGGTAACCGTGTGCGTAATCGTCCCTGTCACGGTTGCGGAAGCAGTACCTATCGCAACTCCAGTTGCAGCGAGGACTCCGGAAACAACTGCAGTGCACTTAAACGTCTTCGGCATGCGCTAAAAATAGGCCTTGAAAGGTGCCTGATTTGGGCGAATCGGAACGCTGTGATCAGCATGTATCCACGTGGCAGCCAAACCGAATCAACTGCGCTGGAATGTATTTCATTCGACGAGGAGAGGAGACAGTTTGTGACCAAGATCGGCAAGTGGAACGTTCGCATCCACTTCCGTTACCGTGAATCCGACTCCCTGAACAATCTCGTATGAAATGGCAAGTGACGTTGGCGCAACCGAAGATCCTGCTTTTCTACGTCTTCACGCCTCTGGCAGACCCGGAGGCGATCCGGCTCTGGCAGAAGACCGTGTGTGAGATGAACGACGTCAAGGGTCGGATCATCGTGTCGCCGCACGGCATCAACGTCACCGTCGGCGGTGAGCTCGACAACGTCAAGGGCTACCTCAAGGCGACCCGTGCGTACCTGCCGTTCCGCTGGGCGGACGTGAAGTGGGCCAATGGAACCGGAAACGACTTCCCGCGCTTGAGCGTCAAAGCTCGCGACGAGATCGTCACGTTCGGCACCCCGGACGAACTCAAGGTCGACGAGAACGGGATCGTCGGCGGGGGAGTCCACCTCAAGCCCGAGCAGGTGCACGAACTCGTGGCCGAGCGTGGCGACGACGTCGTGTTCATCGACGGCCGCAATGCCTATGAAGCGGAGATCGGCCGGTTCAAGAACGCGATCATCCCGCCCATCGAGACGACGCGCGACTTCCTCGAGGTCATCGACAGTGGCGTCTACGACCACCTCAAGACCCGTCCGATCGTCACCTATTGCACGGGTGGTGTGCGGTGCGAGGTGCTGTCCGCGTTGATGAAGAACCGCGGGTTCGAAGAGGTCTATCAGATCGAGGGCGGCATCGTCCGCTACGGCGAGAAGTTCGGCGACAAGGGTCTTTGGGAAGGCTCGCTCTACGTCTTCGACGGCCGCATCTCGACGACCTTCTCCCCGGACGCCAAGATCATCAGCAAGTGCGCGCTGTGCGGCGAACCGACCGACCGCTACGAGAACTACCCCGACGAGAACGGCCGCGAGCTCAAGCTCGTGTGCCTCGAGTGCTCGCCGACCGCGTGAGGGCGCCGCTGGCCATGCGGGACGGGCTCGGCCCGGTGCGTTTTGTCGCCGCGACCGGCCCACTGCTGAGTCAGCTCGTGACGGCATATCCCGACGAGTCGTGGCCGGAACGTCTCGCGGCCGGCGAGGTGGTCGACAAGGTCGGGTGCGCATTCTCCGCCGACGTCCGAGTCGGCAATGGGACCGAGGTCTTCTTTCACATCGAACCCGTTGCCGAGACGCCCGTCCCGTTTCCGCTCGAGATCCTGCATCACGATGAGGGACTCGTCGTCGTCGACAAACCGCATTTCCTGGCGACTATCCCACGTGGACAGCACGTTCGCGAGACCGCTCTGGTGCGGCTCCGTGCCAGAACCGGACTCGCCGACCTCGTCCCTGCGCACCGGCTCGACCGGATGACGGCCGGGGTTCTCGTGTTCATCGCTGATCCCACGCTCCGGCGGCCGTACCAGGAGCTGTTCTCCGCGCAGCGCGTCCACAAGACGTACGAAGCTATTGCGCCCGCGGTCGACCTCGACTTCCCGCGCGTGGTCCGCACTCGGATCGTCAAGGAGCACGGCGTCATGGTCGCGCGGCACGAAGCAGGGGAACCGAACAGCGAGTCGCTGGTCGACGTCATCGAGCGTTCCGCGGAACGCGCCCGGTACCGACTCGAGCCGAAGACCGGAAAAACGCACCAGCTCCGCCTACACATGGCCAGCCTGGGTGCGCCGATCGTGAACGACAACTACTACCCGGAATATCGGCCGCACCGGGACGCCACCTTCGACAAACCCCTGCAGTTGCTGGCCCGGGCCATCGAATTCAATGACCCGGTGACCGGCGAGCGGCGGCGGTTCGAAAGCTGCCGCACGCTTCAGGATCGGTACATCAACCACCAGGTCGGGCCGCCGGGGAGCGTTGCTTCACGAAGCACCTGAAAGCCGAATCGCTCGTACAGGGGCACATTCGCGATGTTGCTGGATTCAAGGTAGATAGGACTGTCGAGGCGATCGACTCGGTTCGCGAGCAATGCCGAACCTATTCCTTGTCCCTTGACGGCGGCGCCGACGAGTGCGAGGTGACAGTACGAACCTTCCGGTCGCTGGGCCTCGAGAAAGTTCTGCGCACGACTGCCGCGAACGATGCCGCCACGCAGCGCCCGCAGACTGGCGACGGCGCCGAGGATTCGATCGAGTCCGCGAACCTCGTAGCCGGGCGGGTCCCAAAGTGCCGCACCGACGATCTCACCGTCGCGTATCGCGACATCGGCACAGCCGGGGGCTGCATGCCAGTGGTCGATATCGGATCGGAAATGGGGAACCAGCGTGCCGCGGGGCACGAGCCACCGACCCACGGGATCGTCGTCGAAGGCGGCGGCGAACACTTCCGCGGCCTTCGGAACGTCGGTCGACGTGAGTTGTCGAACGCGGATGCTCACAGCTTGACTGCGTACTCCTGCTCTTCGATCTCGGGCACGATCCGCTTCTCCACGAAGATGCCGTGCCAGATCATCGCGACCAGCACGTTCCAGATACGGCGGCTGTTGTCCGTCACCCCGGCGCGGTGGTCGACGAGCATCTGCATGACCGCGGCCTTGTTGAAGATGTGGTCGGTCTGCGACGCCGTGATGTGGTCGGCCGCCCAGTCGTACAGTTCGGGTCCGGCCAGCCAGTGGCGAAGCGGAACCGGGAAGCCGAGCTTGGGCCGGTGGAGCACGTGCGGCGGCACGATCTCTTCGAGCGCCTTGCGGAGCGCGTACTTGGTCGTCGCCGGCATGCCGCTCTTGCGAGCGGTCCGCCGGTTGGTCAGTTTCTGCTTGTACGGGATCTGCTCGGCGACGCGGTACACCTCGTTGTCGAGGAACGGAACGCGAAGTTCGAGCGAGTTCGCCATGGTGATCTTGTCGGCCTTGACGAGGATGTCGCCGCGCATCCACGTGAACAAGTCGAGGTGCTGCATGCGCGCCACCGGGTCCCACCCCTCGGACTCCGCGTAGATCGGAGCGGTGACGTCCTGGTGCAGCCACTCCGGCCGGAAGTCGCGCAGGACGGACTTGAGCTGCTCGTCGTTGAACGACCGCGCATTGCCGTAGTAGCGGTCTTCGAGTGTCATCGAGCCACGGCTGAGCAGGCTCTTACCGCGTCGCCCGTCGGGCATGCGATCCGACATTCGAGCAGCCGCGCGGCGCATCCCCGGCGTGAGCTTCTCGAAGGGCTTGAGCGAAAGCGGCTCGCGATAGATCGTGTATCCGCCGAAGAGTTCGTCCGAGCCCTCGCCGGACAGCACGACCTTGACGTGCTTGCGGGCTTCGCGCGCGACGAAATAGAGCGGAACGAGCGAGGGGTCGGCAACCGGGTCGTCGAGGTACCAGACGATCGAGGGGAGCGATGCCGCGTACTCCTCCGGAGTGACCTTCTTGACGACGTGACGTGCGCCGATAGCCTCGGCGGTCTCGGCTGCGACGTCGACCTCGGAGTAGCCCTCGCGATCGAAACCGACCGTGAAGGTGATGAGCTTCGGGTTGTGCTGGATCGCCAGCGCCGCGATGGCGGTCGAGTCGATGCCTCCCGAGAGGAACGAGCCGACGGTCACGTCTGCGCGCATGTGCTTGGCGACCGAGTCCCGCAGTGCCTCCGCGATCTCGTGGTAGCGCTGTTGCTCAGTGCCCTTGGCAAACGGACGCACCTTGAACTGCGGCTTGAAGTAGCGCGTGACGACGGGCTTCTCACCGGGCGCGAAGGTCGCGTAGCAACCGGACTCGAGGCGTCCGATGTCCTTGTGCAACGTCTCGGGCTCGGGCACGTACTGCAGTTCGGTGTAGTGCTGGATCGCGCGGGGATCGAGGTCGGTGCCGAGCCCGAGCGCCGGCAGAAGTTCGAGAAGACTCTTCTTCTCACTACCGAATGCGGTGCCGCCGGGGCCGGTCGCCAGGAACAGCGGCTTGATGCCGAAGGGGTCGCGGGCGATGACGATCTTGCGCTCGATGGTGTCCCACACCGCGAAGGCGAACATGCCCCGCAGCTTCGGGATCGCATCCAAGCCCCAATAGTGGAAAGCGGCGACGATCGATTCACTGTCGCCCTCGGTGTGGAACACCGCGCCGTACTTCTCCTTCAGTTCAGCGCGAATCTCCAGATAGTTGTAGATCTCACCGTTGAACGACAGTGCGTATCGGTTGGGCTGTTCCGGCGGACCCCAGTGCAATGGCTGGTGTGAGTGCTCGATGTCGATGATCGAGAGCCGGTTGAAGCCCAAAATGAGGTCTTTGTCATGCCAAGTGCCGTGTTCATCCGGCCCGCGGTGCCGCATGCATGGCAAACCGGCTTCTACCTGCGAAATCGTCCCTTTATTGGTTCCCGATGCCGCAAGAAACCCGATCAGTCCACACACGTTTACCTGCCTCGATCTAGCGGCTTTCACCGGCCCAACTGAATCTCAAATGCCGAGTATGCCCGAGCATTTCGGTGTGTCGCTGCGGACCCGTCAACGAAGTCGCCACGGAACTGGTCTACGCTGCGTAGTATTCGGGCCAGAGCTTCTGGCTTGCCCCTGCGGTTTTTGGCGATCAGGAAGGCATGAACGTGCAACACAGTCGGGTTCTCCGGCGTGCTGGATTGGCGCTCGCGCTGGTCGTAGCGGCCCTGGTTCTTTCAGGCTGCGATCTGAACAATGGCGTGACGCGCTTTGGTTGGCCCGAGGGCGTTACGCCGCAGGCCACGAAGATGCGCGACTTCTGGTCGTGGTCGGTGGTCGCGGCACTCGCAATGGGTGTCTTCGTGTGGGGCCTCACCTTCTGGACGGTGGCATTCCACCGTAAGAAGAAGGACAGCCCCGAGTTCCCGCGCCAGACCGGTTACAACATGGCGCTCGAACTGACGTACACGTTCATCCCGTTCGTCATCATCTCGGTGCTGTTCTACTTCACCGTCGTGGTGCAGAACTACGTGAACGACCACACCAAGAAGGCGGACGTGACGGTCGACGTCACGGCCTTCCAGTGGAACTGGAAGTTCGGTTACCGCGAGATCGACGGTGTGAACATGGCCAACACGGCCAAGGAAGCCGAGATGGCGAAGGCCGCCGAAGCACTGAAGACTCGCTCGCTGACCACCGGTGAGTGCGCCCAGGAAGAGCTTGCCAAGCTGTCGGGCGAAGCGCTCAAGGAGCGCAAGGACGAGTGCCTTCGCCCCGGACCGGTTCACGGCAAGTCGGGTGAAGACCTCAGCTACCTGAAGTACGACAACGTCGAGACCGTCGGCTCGTCGACCGAGGTTCCGGTTCTGGTGCTTCCGATCGACAGGCGCATCGAGTTCCACATCGCTTCGGCGGACGTCGTTCACTCGTTCTGGGTCATCGACTTCCTCTTTAAGCGTGACGTCGTGCCGAACCCCGCCGAGAACCACTCGGACAACATCTTCCAGATCGACAAGATCGAGAGGACCGGCGCCTACGTCGGACGTTGTGCGGAAATGTGCGGTGCCTACCACTCGATGATGAACTTCGAGGTTCGCGCGGTTTCGCCAGAGAACTTCCAGAAGTACATAGATCTGCGTAAGCAGGGCAAGACCACCGGTGAAGCCCTCGCTGCCATCGGTGAGTCGCCAATCGCGACCTCGACCGCTCCGTTCAACACCGACCGGGCTTCCAAGGAAGCCTCGGGTCTGCCGGGCAAGTAAGGGACTGAGACAACATGCGCGTAGAAGCCAAGCTCTTCGAGCTCCTGACGGTCTTCTTCTTGTTCGCGACGCTTCTCTACGGTGCGTTCACCACGCTGTCGAACAAGGGAACTGAGTACGCGGGCGTTACCGCCCTCGTCCTGACGACCGGACTGTCGTTCATCATCGCGACGTACTTCCGCTTCGTCGCCCGCCGTCTGGACCTGCGTCCAGAAGACGTCGAGGATGCGGAGATCTCGGACGGCGCCGGCGAGCTGGGCTTCTTCAGCCCGGGTAGCTTTTGGCCCATCACCCTGGCTGCGATGATCACCATCACCGCTACCGGTTTGGCGTTCTTCGAGCCGTGGCTCATCGCGGTGGGAGCCGTTCTGATCCTCGCCGCGACGTTTGGTCTGGTCTTCGAGTACTACCTCGGACCTGAGAAGCACTAAGCAGTCAACGAGAAAGGGCTCGGACTTCGGTCCGGGCCTTTTCTCGTGTGTGCAGAGGGAGTCAGTCGACGCCGAGCCAGATCGATCGGGCGGCGGGCTGGCCGAGGTCGACCGGGTCGGACGTCGAGTCGCCGATCTGGATGGCGATGGTGCCGGCGAAGTCCCGACGTTCCACGACGGCTAGGCGCTCGTCCAGCGTGATACCAACGGATTCGAAGTAGCGAAGCATCGCGGGGTCGGAGTCCGAGATGCGCGTGATCCGACCGGATTCGCCATTGTGGAGGTCGGCCAGTTGCCGTGACGGAGTGGTGGGTACGCGGCCATCGGCGGACGGAATCGGGTCGCCGTGCGGGTCGCGCTGGGGGAATCCGAGCTTGGATTCGATACGGCTGATGAGCAGGTCCGAGACAGCGTGCTCGAGCACCTCGGCTTCGTCGTGCACCTCGTCCCAGCCATAGCCGAGTTCGTGCACGAGGAACGTCTCGATGAGCCGGTGGCGACGGACCATGCTGACCGCGGCCGCGCGGCCTTCTGGCGTGAGTTCGATTGCGCCATAACGCTCGTGCTCGACGAGGCCCTGGCCGGCGAGCTTGCGCACTGCCTCCGAGACGGTCGATGCCGAGACGCCGATCTTCTCGGCGAGCATCTTCGTCGAGACCGGGGTGTTCGACCATTCCTGCGCCGTCCAGATGACCTTGAGGTAGTCCTGGGCGACTGCGGTCAAGACATCATCGGCGTTGGTTCCGGGGCGAGTTCTCGGCACAGTTATCGAGTTTACGGGCTTTCGTCTCGACCTGAAGCGTGCCAGCGCACCCTGTTACGCTCCGAGACGTGCTGAGATGGCGTGGGGTCGATGATGTTCCGGCCGATTGGGGCCGCTGCGTTCTGACGATCGGCGTGTTCGACGGAGTGCATCGCGGGCACCAACAGTTGATCGGTCGAGCGGTGGCGGCGGCTCGGCGTCGACGGGTTCCCTGTGTCCTGATGACGTTCGATCCGCACCCGATGGAGGTCGTTCGTCCGGGTAGTCACCCGGCGCAGCTCACCACGCTGACCCGACGCGCGGAACTCGCCGAGGAACTCGGCGTCGACGTCTTCTGCGTCATGCCGTTCACCGCCGACTTCATGAAGTACACCCCCGAGCGCTACACGCGCGAGATTCTCGTCGAGCGATTGCATGTTGCCGAGGTCGTCGTCGGGCAGAACTTCACGTATGGACGCAAGGCGGCCGGGGACGTCGCCACACTCGCCGATGACGGACGCCGGTTCGGGTTCACCGTGGACGCGGTGTCGCTGGTGGGTGAGGACGCGTTGACGTTCTCCTCGACCTACGCCCGCGCGTGCGTGGACGCCGGCGATGTGCGCGCAGCATGTGATGCGCTCGGTCGGTACCACCGCATCGAGGGGCACGTCGTCCATGGCTTCGGCCGGGGGCGCGGTCTCGGTTTCCCGACGGCGAACATCCAGCCGCCGCAATACGCGGCGATCCCTGCCGACGGTGTGTACGCGGCCTGGTTCATGGTGCTCAGTGGCGGCGGCCAGTTCGGAACGCTCGTCGCGGGGGAGCGAATGCCGGCGGCGGTGTCGGTTGGTACCAACCCGACGTTCTCCGGCAAGGAGCGCACGGTCGAAGCGTTCGTTCTCGAAGGCGAGCCCGACCTTTACGGCAAGTATGTGGCGCTCGACTTCGTCGAACACCTGCGACCGATGCTGAAGTTCGACTCGGTCGATGAACTGGTCAAGGCCGTCGACGACGACGTAGCAAAGACGCGAGCAGTCCTGGCGGCGGAGAGCTGATCGGACCTTCCCAGAACCATTCGGTCCGGAGGTTCACGGTGTCGAGTCGCGGAAAACTCTCGCGCAACCCGGCCAATTGGCTCTGGTAGCAGGCACAACTCTGCTGCTTCGCGTTTGCCTGCGCGTCGTCCAGCGCGACCTCGACGGCACCGTGGCGTAGTCGCGCGGATCGGTGGGCGTAGGGCAGATCCGCATAGGTGAAGGCCCCCTGCGCTTCCACGTCGGCACAAGCGGTCGCGACGGCGACGTGATCGGGGTGTCTGCCGATGCCCGCCGGAAACCAGCATTCGTCGAAGTCGGCGGCAAGTTCATCGATGGCCGACGTGAGGTCGGGGATCGACAGCGGTTCGGTCCGATACTGGTTGTCGACGTAGTTCCAGTGGATGACGTCGACGTTCGGGTAGACGGCCAGCGCGTTCCGGTCTTCGGCCCGCCGGACTTCCATGTGCTCGATGGCGTCGCGTGCGCCGGATCGGATATCCCAGGTGGAGAGTGGGATCCCCGCGGGTGGATCACCGGCAAAGATGGTCACCACCGTCGCATTGCCGCGCTGCAGGACATGGCTCACGGACAGTGCGGCGTCGTCGAGATGCGGGCTCACGATGAGCGTTCTCGAATCGGACATGGGGTGGAAGCTACTCGATTTCGGTCTCGAACGTCTGAGCTGATAATCTTGCGCGCGGTGTGTGCTGCGGTTTGCGGTGGCCGGCCACCTGCCTGTGTTGGTTTCAGGGAGGATCTTTTCGCGCAAACGTGATCACCAGGAGAAATCCGTGGCTCTCACCACTGAGGACAAGAAGTCCATCCTTACCGAGTACGGCGTGCACGAGACCGACACCGGTTCGCCGGAGGCTCAGGTCGCACTGCTGACCAAGCGCATCAAGGACCTGACTGAGCACCTCAAGCAGCACAAGCACGACCACCACTCGCGTCGTGGCCTGCTCCTGCTCGTCGGTCGCCGTCGTCGTCTGCTCAAGTATGTCGCGAAGACCGACGTCGAGCGCTACCGCTCGCTCATCGAGCGTCTCGGCCTGCGTCGATAACGCAAGTCCACGACAAACCCGCGAAATGCTTCGGCACTCGCGGGTTTTTTCGTTTGCGTCGAGGGGATGTGACGTCAGTGGTCCGGACTCGGTCACGTAGACTCCCTGTGTCGGCCATCTCAGGATGAGAGGGGCCGGCGAGCCGTAGGCCCTGACAAAATCTGGCGTCGGTCCTCGGTAGTGGCTCTGCGGGTCTCTTCAACGGTTAAGAAACCCCGGGCTTCGATCGATGACCGCCTCCCTTTCGTCAGGCGCCGTGCGAGAACCACGAGGGTTTTCGTGCGCCGAATCGGCTACGGCGAAGACGAGAGGTCGAGAAGAGAAAACATGACAAGTGCAGTAGAAATCGAAGAGGGCGTTTTCGAGTCGACCGCGGTCCTCGACAATGGCTCCTTCGGCCAGCGCGTGATCCGTTTCGAGACGGGTCGCCTGGCAAAGCAGGCCGGCGGTGCGGTAGTCGCCTACCTCGATGACAACACGATGTTGCTGTCGACCACGACCGCGAGCAAGGCTCCGAAGGAGCAGTTCGACTTCTTCCCATTGACCGTCGACGTCGAGGAGCGGATGTACGCCGCGGGTCGCATCCCGGGATCGTTCTTCCGTCGTGAAGGTCGTCCGTCGACCGACGCGATCCTGACCTGCCGCCTCATCGACCGTCCGCTGCGCCCGTCGTTCGTCGACGGTCTGCGCAACGAGATCCAGGTCGTCGTGACGATCCTGAGCTTGGACCCTAAGGACCTGTACGACGTTGTCGCGATCAACGCGGCATCGGCGTCGACGCAGCTTGCCGGCCTGCCGTTCTCCGGCCCGGTCGGTGGCGTTCGCGTCGCTCTGATCGAGGGCCAGTGGGTCGCATTCCCGACCAACGAGCAGCTCGAGAAGGCTGTGTTCGACATGGTCGTCGCAGGTCGTGTCGTCGGTAACGACGTCGCGATCATGATGGTCGAGGCCGAGGCGACCGACAACGTCATCGCGCTCGTCGCCGATGGTGCCACCGCTCCGACCGAGACGGTCGTCGCTGAGGGCCTCGAGGCTGCCAAGCCGTTCATCGCGACGCTGTGCAAGGCGCAGGCGGACCTGGCGGCGCTGACCGCCAAGGAGACCGGCGAGTTCAAACTCTTCCCGCCGTACGCCGATGACGCCTACGACGCTGTCTACGCCGCCGCGAAGGACAAGCTGTCCGAGGCGCTGACAATCGCCGGCAAGCAGGAGCGCGAAGACCGCATCGACGAGGTAAAGGTCGAGGTCCTCGACGCTGTCGTCCCGTCGTTCGAGGGTCGCGAGAAGGAGATCGGTGCGGCGTTCCGCTCGGTCACCAAGAAGCTCGTCCGTCAGCGCATCCTGACCGACAAGTTCCGTATCGACGGGCGTGGCCTGACTGACATCCGTTCGCTGTCGGCCGAGGTCGCGGTCGTCCCGCGGGCACACGGTTCGGCGCTGTTCGAGCGCGGCGAGACCCAGATCATGGGCATCACCACCCTCGACATGGTCAAGATGGCGCAGCAGGTCGACTCCCTCGGGCCGGAGACCAGCAAGCGCTACATGCACCACTACAACTTCCCGCCGTACTCGACCGGTGAGACCGGTCGCGTCGGTTCGCCGAAGCGCCGCGAAATCGGCCACGGTGCGCTTGCTGAGCGGGCCCTGATGCCGGTTCTGCCGAGTCAGGAAGAGTTCCCGTACGCGATTCGTCAGGTGTCGGAGGCGCTCAGCTCCAACGGCTCGACCTCGATGGGTTCGGTCTGTGCCTCGACGTTGTCGCTGCTCAACGCCGGTGTTCCGCTCAAGGCGCCGGTCGCCGGTATCGCCATGGGACTCGTGTCGGACACGATCGACGGCGAGACCCGCTATGTGGCCCTCACCGACATCCTCGGTGCTGAGGACGCCTTCGGTGACATGGACTTCAAGGTCGCTGGTACCCGCGAGTTCGTCACTGCTCTGCAGCTCGACACCAAGCTCGACGGTATTCCGTCGCAGGTCCTCGCCGGTGCGCTGAGCCAGGCCCGCGATGCCCGCTTCACGATCCTCGACGTGATGGCTGAGGCCATCGACGCTCCGGACGAGATGAGCGCTTTCGCGCCTCGCATCACCACGATCAAGGTCCCGGTGGACAAGATCGGCGAGGTCATCGGACCCAAGGGCAAGATGATCAACTCGATCACCGAGCAGACTGGCGCCAACATCTCGATCGAGGATGACGGCACGGTCTACGTCGGTGCGGCCGACGGTCCGTCGGCACAGGCGGCGATCGACCTGATCAACGCCATCGCCAACCCGCAGCTGCCGAAGGTCGGCGAGCGCTTTATGGGAACCGTCGTGAAGACCACCGCCTTCGGTGCGTTCGTCTCGCTGCTCCCGGGTCGCGATGGTCTGGTTCACATCTCGAAGCTGGGCAACGGCAAGCGCATCGCCAAGGTCGAGGATGTCGTGAACGTCGGCAGCAAGATCCGCGTCGAGATCGTCGACATCGACAACCGCGGCAAGATCTCGCTCGTGCCGGTCGTCGAAGAGGGTGCCGCGGGTGCTGACGCAGCCGACGCTCCCCTCGAGACCGAGGCAGTTGCTGCTGAGTAACGCCGCAGACGCTGGTGTTTCGCGCTCGGTGCTGCCCGGAGGAATCCGGGTTGTCACCGAGCGCGTCCCCGGCGTTCGTTCCGCCTCCATCGGTGTGTGGGTGGGGGTGGGTTCCCGCGATGAGGATCCTGCCGTTGCCGGAGCCGCACACTTTCTCGAGCACTTGTTGTTCAAGGCGACACCGACGCGTTCGGCTCTGGAGATCAACCAGAGTCTCGAAGCGGTCGGTGGAGAGCTGAACGCTTTCACGTCGAAAGAACACACGTGCTTCTATGCGCACGTCATCGACGAAGATCTGGCGATGGCGATCGACGTCGTCTCCGATGTCGTGCTGCGTGGTCTGTGCCGGGAAGCCGACGTCGACCTCGAACGCCAAGTCGTGCTCGAAGAACTCGCGATGCGCGATGACGACTTCGAGGATCTTGTCGGAGATGCCCTGCTCGAGGCGCTGTTCGGCAGCGATGCGATCGGCCGGCCGATCATCGGCACCGAGGACACCGTCATGTCGATGGGTCAGGAGGCGCTGCACACGTTCCACGTGCAGCGCTACACGCCGGAGAAGATGGTCATTGCGGTCGCCGGAAACATCGAACATGACGAGGTCGTTCGACTGATCACCGCGGCTTTCGCGGATTCGATCGACCCGGATATCGAGCCCGCGCCGGTGCGCGCGGGCGAGCGTGACCTCGTCACGAAGCCGGGCACGACGGTCATTCATCGCAAAAGCGAGCAGACTCATCTGGCAATCGGTGCCCAGGCGTTCGGACGGCACGACCTCCGTCACCGCTGGCCGCTCGCTGTGCTCAACACCGTGATCGGCGGGGGACTGAGTTCGAGGCTGTTCCAGGAGATTCGGGAGACCCGCGGTCTGGCGTACTCCGTGTACTCCGGCGTCGACACCTTCTCGGACACCGGAACGTTCTCCGTGTACGCCGGATGCCAGCCGGAACACGTCGCCGAGGTCGCCGGCCTCATCCGCGATGTGCTGTCGGACGTCGCTTTGAACGGCATCACCGAGTCGGAGTGCTCGCGGGCAAAGGGTTCTCTGCGCGGTGGTCTCGTTCTCGGCCTCGAGGACTCGAGTTCGCGAATGAACCGCATCGGTCGCAGCGAGCTCAATTACGGCAAGCACCACAGTGTCTCGAGCGTTCTCGAGCGCATCGCGGACGTCACGCCGGAACAGGTGGCCGAGGTTGCACGCATCGTGCTGTCGAGGCCGTTCGCGCTGGCCGTGGTGGGACCGTACAAGAAGAAGTCCCAGGTTCCAGCTGAGCTTCGCGCGCTGGCCGGGCAGGGATTCCTGCCCGGCTGACGTGCCGCTCTAGCTGCAGGGATCGAAGTAGTCGATGCCTTGCAGCTGTGCCGCCCACTCTTCCTGGCTGATCGCGGTTCCGCGACCGCCGCACAGTTTCGCGATCGCGGCATCCACGTTGGTCTCCCACAGACGAACGTTGAGTGCCTTACCGGAACCGGCGATCGTGGAACTGTCCGCGAGGAAGTGTGCGGAGTACACCCGCGCCCCGTAGGCACTGAGCTGGGCGATCTCTCGTGGCGTTTCGGGTTTGCTGATGTCCCACACGTAGACCTCCCCGTTGCCGGCGATGGCGAATCGCTTGCCATCGGGGCTGGCCTGAATCGACGTCACTTCCTGACCCGTGCCGCCGAACTCGGAAACCTTGCGCGGGTTCGCGGGGTCGGCGACGTTCCAAAGACTCGTACGCCGATCCTGACCGACCACGGCGATGAGTTGCTTGGTCACGAAGGTCACCGAGCTCACCCCACCGGCGTAGTCGCCGAAGTCCCGAATCTGGTGGAAGCCTCCGGACTCGTCGAGTGTCCACAGCCGAATCGAACCGGCGACGCTCGCCGCGGCCAACAGGTTTTCCGCGGAGAAGGCCTGCTCGTTGACTCCGCCGCTGGCCTGCAGGGATGGCAACTCGACGGGAGCCGACGGATTCGCGATGTTCCAGACGTGAATGACGGGATCGCCGACCGTGACGGCAATGAGAATCCGTCCGTCCGGGGAAACTCGCATGTCGTCGAAGGCACTGGTGCCGACGCTTCCGGTGTGCGCGCGCTCGACGGGATGCCGCGGATCGGTGAGGTCGTAGAGAGTCGCGCCTCCGTCGTTGGTGCCGACGGCCGCGATGTTTCCGTCCGGGGTCACGGCTCCGGACCCAACCATCGCCGGGTTGTCGACATGGCTCAGCAGGATGGGGTGCGCGGGATCGTGAAGATCCCACACGCCGAATCCGGGCCCGCCGCGACCGGCGACGGAGACGAGCCGTCCGCGATCGGCGTCGTACCGCGACTGGAAGACGATGCCGCTGCCGTCCTGCAGGACCGTACCGGGCTGGTCGAAGATGCGAACCGTCCCATCCGTGCCACCGACAACCAGCCGGGACTCGTTGGCGATGAACTGCAGCGACGTGTCGAGTCCAGGTGTCGGGTACGCGGCGAACTGCGACGCGCGTGCCCAGTCGAAGATGCGGATCGTTTGGTCGGAGCTCACCGCCGCCACGCGCTGACTGTCCACGGTGAAGGTGACGTCGTTGACGTAGCTCGAGAAGCCGGTCAGCGGTGGCAGCGATGCCGGCAGGTGCGGATCGGTGATGTCCCACCGGTACACGTTCTGGCCGGAGCTGCCTGAGGCCAGCTTCGTCCCGTCTGGGCTGATCGCGACCGCCAGCGCGGCGGTCGGCCGGTCGAGCGGGATCATCGCCTTGGACATCGCGACGGGCTGCGGCGTACTGACGTCCCACAGGGTCACCGCGTTGCCACCGGTCGACGAGGCCATGCGTGAGCCGTCCGCACTGAACGCGAAGGCCGCGCCCGCCCGGGGCGATTCGCCGTCGATCGGCAGTGCCGCCAATGGCTTCGGAGCCGACGGGTCAGTGATGTCCCAGCGCAGGATCGTGCCGTCTTGCGCGCCGATCGCCAGCACTGCGCCGTTCGGGCTGAATGCCGCCTTGTATGCGGTGTGCCCAGCCGGAACGGATGAGTCGAGCGTTGTGACCAGGCTCGGCTTATCGGTATCCACCCGCCACAGCGCGGCGCCATCGACGCCGCCGATGACGGCGAACCGGCCGTCGGGGGAGTAGGCAATCGCGAAGATGTCGCCGCCGCCGATGAGCGGGGTGAACTGGCCGACGTGCTGCGGCGTCCGTCCATTGAGGCGATAGATCTCCGCAGTGCCGCCGACCGTTCCGACGATCATCTGCGTACTCTGCGGATTCACCCGAACGGCGACGGAGCCCGGGGTGAACTGCAGTCGCGTCGGCGCATTCAAGGACGTCGCGTCGATCAACGCCGAGGTCGCCTCGAGCGTCGGCGAGATCTTGTAGGCGGCAATGGCGAGCTGTGCGGCCAGGGCCGGATCGGTGTCCCGCAACAGTCGCGCGGCGAGCGCGGCCTGGCGGGACTTGGCCTGCTGGCCGGTGAGTTCGGCGGTGTGTCGCTGTCCGCTTCCGTAGATGCCGGCCGCTGCGGCCGCGACGGCGGCAACAAGAGCGATCACGGCAATGATCGCCAGCGCACGGTTGAGGGTGCGCAACTTGCGTTGGCGCTGATCCTCAGCGGCGGCCAGTGCGGCTTGATGCTCGGCACTCGAATCGAGGAACGACTTCTCCAGGTTGTTGAGCTCACGTCGGTTGTCGTCGTCGCTGGCCCACAGGCTGAACACCTCGAGGCGGCCTGCACCCAACAAGGTGCTGTCATCGCGTCCCGATTCATCCCACAGTTGCGCGGCGATGGTCAGCCGGCGGTGGATGACGAGGCCGTCCTTGTCGTCCCGAACCCATTGGCGAAGGCGATTCCACTGGCTCAGCAGAATCTCGTGGGTGATCTCGACGGTGTCTTCCGCGAGCGTCAACAGACGGTGATCAGCGAAGATTCCGACCACCTCGCGAATCGCCGATGCCGAGTCGACGTCGAAGAGTTCGGTGAGCCCGACCCGTCGGCGGGTCTCCGCGAAGCCGTCGATCGCCACCAATCGCCGGAAGATACTGCGGGCCAGCCGCTGATGCTCGGCGTCGAGGTCGCCGTACGCGCGCTCTGCCGACTGCTCGACCGCGCCCTTGATGCCACCCGCCGCGTGGTAGGCGGCCACGGTCATCCGCTTGCGTTGGGACAGCGCCCACGTGCTGAGCAAAGCGTGGGACAGCAGCGGCAGTGCGCCCGGATCGTGGGTGCGCTTCGAATCGCGCGGTGCCAGGTCGCTCAGAACGACGTGGACGAGTTCGTCGTCAACCACATATCCCGCCGATACCGCGGGCTGGCGGATCGCCGATTCGAGCGACTGCGGGGTCAGCGGACCGACGAGCAGGCAGTTGTCCTGAAGGTGGTCGAGCAGCAACGGTTCGTCGAGTGCCCGAGGGTAGAAGTCCGCCCGCAAGCCGACCACGATGCGCGGCTTCGCCTGGTGGGTGAGCAGCGCCGACAAGAACTTTGCGCGGTCGTCGGCGTCCAGACACATCGTCCACGTCTCTTCGAACTGATCGATGCACAGGACAGTGTCCGCGTCGATCTCGGCGTCGAGGAGAACCGACAGCGGGCTGTCGCCGGGCTTGATGACCACCGGCCGAAGCGGCTTCGGCAGCGCCGGAATGATGCCCGCCCGGATGAGCGACGACTTTCCGGATCCTGATGCACCAACGATGAAGACCGGCCGCCCCGGAGCGAGGAGTTCGAGCGCCCCGGCGACGAGGTCCGCACGTCCGAAGAACACATTCGCGTCGGCCTCGGTGAAGCTGTCGAGTCCCTTGTACGGCGGCTTCTCACCACGCGGTCCGGGGGCGCGTCGAGCGCGCGTCACGGCGGCCCACCATGCCTCGCGCTCCGCATCGCCGTCGACGCCGAGAACTGCGAGGACGTCGTCGAACATCGCCCGGCTCGCCTTGGTCGGAACGTGCTGGCCGGCGAACCAGCCAGTCACCGTTCCGTGGAGGGCGTCCGAGCGGTCGACGACCTCGCGAACAGTCAGTCCCGCAGCCTCGCGTAGTGCGGTGAGCTTGTGCCCGAGTTCGACGCGATTGGTCGCGTCGGAGGGATCGACCGTGAGGGTCGCGGAGCCGGGAGTAAGGGTCACGCGGGAGACGGTAGCCACGTCTGTGCATGCCGAAAAGAGGCGCACGCCGAATGTCATTCAGGCAGAGGATAACTCACCTGTCAGAGGTCAGAGACGTCGACGATGCCGTCCTCGATCGCGCGGGCGACGAGCGCGGCCTTGGTGCCCGCGGGACGGCCGAGAGCGAGGTACTTCGACCGAATCCGGGTGAGATACGTGTTGACGGTGCCAAGGGACAGGTAGAGCGAAGCAGCGGCTTCGGATTTCGAGTTCGACGCGAACCAGGCGCGCATGACCTCGAGCTCGCGCTTGGAAAGGTGCGGCTTCGGGCGCTCGAGTGTGGGGGACGACATCGTGGACTCCTCGGGTCGGACGTTCATGTCGGGTCGGACGTTCATGTGGAGTCACTGTCTTGCCGTCGTCGAAACTGAGACAAGGGAAAAGTCGATGTCCGTACAAGGTCGATACAGGTTCGCGGGCGCACCGAAAGTGCATTAGTGCAGATAGACGGACTGATAGGGCGAAACGAACGACCCGCGTTGGCTACGCTCAGTGGATGGCCAGGCCCCGTTCCGGGCGAGCTCGAGCCGCGGCGCTTCTGGTTGCTGCGGCGGTAGTTTCATGCTCGACGTCGGCGGGTGGAAGCCCGGTTCCGGCGAAGCGGGAGCCAACTCACGGTGCGTTGTTCGCGGGAACACAACCGTGGACCGTCAATGTGTCCGCGGCCGAACCGAGCGAGCGAAGCGCGGCGATCATCGCGGCGCTGACCAACGCGGGCGGCTGGGGTAATGACAACGCATTCCAGGTCGACTTCTCGGTTCCCGTGTTCTACGCCGATGGCGGCACTCCGCGCATGACGGTGGTGGGCACCGATCCGTATTGCTTCGGCGGACCAGACTGCGACCAGGTGCCCGCACAGATGCCGGTGCCCGAAGGCGCCCATATGGAGGGTTCAGCCGATCTGTCGTGCGACAGCTCCGAAAACGACTGCCACCTACTCGTCGTCGATACCGCGGACCGGAAGCTCTACGAGATCTATCACGGCACACGTGACGGCGAGAGCCTCAAAGCCGAGGGCTTCTTCGTGTGGGACCTCAACAAGACCTACCCGGACACGCTCCGGGGTGAACAGTGCACGAGCGCGGACGCCGCCGGCTTCCCGATTGCCGGCTTGCTGCCCACCGCGGACGAGGTCGCTGCCGGCGAGATTCCGCACGCGCTGCGATTCATCCTCCCGAACGATCGGATGAAGGAAGGCGTCTTCGTCCGTCCCGCCACGCACGCCGGCGGACCGTCGTCCAGTGACCCGAACGCACCGCCGTATGGCGTGCGGTTCCGGTTGCGTGCAGACTTCGACGACTCGGGCTTCAACGCCTCGGAGAAAGTCATCATCGCCGCACTGAAGACCTACGGCATGCTGCTATCCGATGGTGGCCAGATCCCCTTGACCTTCGCCGACGACTCGAACAGCACAGCCAAGTGGGCTGACCTCGGCGTTGACGCGCATTCCTTCAGCGCCATCAGCGCAGATCAGTTCGAGGTCGTCGAACTCGGCGAGGAGATCCCGCTGACCTACGACTGCGTGCGGAGCTGAGGCTCAGCGGAACGCCGTGAGTTCCGGCGCTTCGTAGTACCACTGATGGTCCGTATACGGGCTCTTCTTGAGGGGCGGACCCCCGAGATGGTCGAGGGCCGCGTC
The DNA here is from genome assembly GCF_000380645.1 of Smaragdicoccus niigatensis DSM 44881 = NBRC 103563. Classification (GTDB taxonomy): domain Bacteria; phylum Actinomycetota; class Actinomycetes; order Mycobacteriales; family Mycobacteriaceae; genus Smaragdicoccus; species Smaragdicoccus niigatensis. The sequence goes on along the minus strand of NZ_AQXZ01000016.1, from coordinate 303,854 downwards.
GATGCCGATCGTCTCGCCGCCGTCGCACGTCCAGTCCGCTTCGGCACACTTCCAGCCGGGCTTGGCCTCGACCAGCGCGCCCGTCCAGTAGACGGTGAGGTCGATGCCAGAACCCGGGGAGCACCCATCGGTGCCATGATCGGGGACCGGATCGTCAAGGACCACCCCAGTCAGGCGACCGTCGAGGGTTTCACCGCGGCAATACAGCTTCGCCGCGAAACCCGCACCGTTCGAGAATCCGCCGATGATCACCTGGCCGCAGCCTTCGACGGCGGACGTGACGATCTCTTTCGCCTCGTCGTACTTGTCGTCCGGGAAGTAGATCCACTGCCGGCCACCCCACGACTCCGCGGAGGCGTTGCCGGCGGGGAAGTGCTTGGTCACATCGTTTTCAACGTAGGACTCGCCCCCTTCACCGCCCTTGCCGTGCAGGACGAGAAGGCATTTCGTGCCGCCCACGGGAGCGCGTTCACCGGCAGCCCCCGGTTTGGCGGACGCTTCGGTCTCTTTCTCGCAGCCCGCCACGAGGGCCAGCGACGCGATGAGTGAAACACCGACTGCGAAAGGTCTGTGCAGATGACGAGCCATGTCTCGATTGTCGTCCGAGTAAGGTTGCACGCGTGAACATTCGTGTCGGAGTGCTCGGGGCCCGAGGCAAAGTCGGTCAGGCGATGTGCGAAGCGGTCGAGGCCGCAGCGGATCTGGAATTGGTCGCGAAGGTCGACCAGGGCGACTCGCTGCAGACGTTCGTCGACGCGCAGACGCAGGTCGTCATCGACTTCACGCACCCCGATGTCGTGATGCCGAACCTCGAGTTCCTCGTCAAGAACGGCATCCACGCCGTCGTCGGCACCACGGGATTCGACGACGCACGCCTGGGCCAGGTTCGTGAATGGCTCGCCGGCTCGCCATCGACCGGTGTGCTGATCGCGCCGAACTTTGCGATTGGGGCCGTCCTGTCGATGAAGTTCGCCGAGCAGGCGGCGAAGTGGTTCGAGTCGGTCGAGGTCATCGAGCTGCACCACCCGAACAAGGCCGATGCGCCGTCGGGTACCGCGTACCGGACGGCCCAGCTCATCGCCAAGGCCCGCGCGGAAGCCGGTGTCGCCAAGAGCCCGGACGCCACATCGCAGGAGCTCGAGGGTGCGCGCGGCGCCGATGTCGACGACGTTCGGGTGCATTCGGTCCGCCTCCGCGGACTGGTCGCCCACCAGGAAGTGTTGTTCGGAACTCTCGGGGAGACCCTGACGATCCGCCACGACTCGATCGACCGTTCGTCGTTCGGCCCCGGCGTTCTGCTCGGGTGTCGGGAGATCGCCAAGCACCCCGGGCTGACTGTCGGGCTCGAGACATTTCTCGGGCTGTGAAGCGCAACCTCGTTCCGTACGTCGTCACCGCGTTGTTGATCGCGGCACTTGCGGTGTATTTCGTGCTGCTCGGCTCGATCTCGCTGCAGCTCATGCGGCAGGGCAATGCCGTCTCGATCGGACTCGGCGTAGGGATTTTGGTTCTACCCCTTCTGGGTATCTGGTCAGTTGTGACGACCGTGAAAGCGGGCTTCGACCACCAGCGTCTGGCAGCCCGGATGCGCGAGGACGGTCAGGAACTCGACGTCTCCGATCTGCCGAGACGGCCCTCGGGACGCATTGTCCGTGATGCCGCCGATGAACTGTTCGCCCAGGTCAAGACGGAATGGGAAGCCGATCCGGACAATTGGCGGACCAACTACCGGGTCGCGCGTGCCTACGACTATGCGGGTGACCGCAAGCGGGCGCGAGCGACGATGCGCCGGGCCGTCGCGCTCGAACGTGCGGAGCGAGTGGCCTGATGGCTCGGCTCCTGATCGTCCATCACACGCCGTCTCCGCATTGTCAGGAGATGTTCGAGGCGGTCGTGAAGGGTGCAACGGATCCGGACATCGAAGGCGTCGAAGTTGTTCGAAAAGCTGCTTTGGCAGTGACGGCCTCGGACGTCCTCGAAGCGGACGGTTACGTGCTCGGTACGCCGGCGAATCTGGGATACATCTCGGGTGCGTTGAAGCACGCCTTCGACTGCATCTACTACCCGTGCCTCGACGCGACGCGGGGGAGACCCTACGCGCTGTACCTGCATTCGAACGAGGGCAGCGAGGGCGCCGAGAAGGCCGTGAAGTCGATCACGACCGGCTTGGGTTGGGTCAAGGCCGCCGAGAACGTCGTGGTGTCCGGCAAGCCGACAAAGGACGATCTCCAGGCGTGCTGGGAACTGGGCGCGACGGTCGCCGCACAGCTGATGGGCTGAGCGGCCGTTGACTCAAGCGTCGCCACGCAACGCGACGAGCCGCGCTCGGAGGGCGTCTGACACGGCAGCCTTGGTGCCTGTCGAGTAAGAGAATGTGACGATCAGCGACTCGCCGTCCGCGGCGACTGCGCCGTGACGGTGACTGACCGCCCGGTAGATCATGTTGAACCGGTCATCGCCGATGTCTCCGATCCGCGCACCAACGGTGACGGTGTCCGGGTAGGTGAGCGGAATCCGGAATCGGCAGCTCGCAGAGTGAAGTATCGGACCGACGTCGGACTGGTCGATCGATCCCATGCCCAGTTCAGCGAAACAACTGAGCCGCGCCGTCTCGAAGTAGCGGAAATAGACGGTGTTGTTCACGTGACCCATCGCATCCATGTCGCCCCACGCAACAGGAATCTGCACCTGCACAGGGAATTCGGCCAGAAGTTCCGCGATCCGGTTCTCGTGCGTCACCTCCACAGCGTATTGGCGGCGATCAATCCAGGTGCGCTGTTGTCATAGGCTCGATGCATGTCGGTTCGGGAGCTCGTCGTGCTGGGTACAGCCAGTCAATCGCCCACCCGCACGCGCAACCACAACGGATATTTCCTGCGTTGGGACGGTGAGGGCTTCCTCTTTGACCCGGGCGAAGGCACCCAGCGGCAGATGCTCTTTGCCGGAGTGTCCGCCAACCAGGTGACGCGCATATGCCTGACCCATTTCCACGGCGACCATTGCCTGGGCGTTCCGGGCGTCGTCCAACGGATGGCGGCGGATCACGTGCTGCATCCGGTGTGGGCTTATTTTCCGGCATCGGGGGAGCACTACTTCCAGCGACTTCGGCACGCGTGCGACTTCCATGACGTCGTCGACATCCGCGAGCACCCCGTCGCCGGGAACGGGCCGATCGTCACCGATGCCTTCGGCACACTCGAGGCACGCGGCCTCGACCATTCCGCGGATGCCATCGGCTACCGCCTCACCGAACCCGACCGCTGGCGATTCGTCCCGGAGAAGTTGACCCAGTTCGGCGTGCGCGGCCCGGCGATCGGCGCACTCGATCGTGACGGGTCGATCACCGTCGATGGACGAGTGCTGCGACGCGAGGATGTCTCGGAGCGACGGCGGGGACAACGCGTCGCGTTCATCATGGATACCCGGCTGTGCGACGGCGTGTTCGAGCTGGCTCAGGATGCTGACCTGCTGGTGATCGAGGCGACGTTCCTCGACCAGGACGAAGAACTGGCCGCGAAATACGGCCACCTAACAGCCCGGCACGCGGGTCGAGTCGCGGCCGAATGCGGAGTGCGGAGGCTCGTCCTGACCCACTTCTCCCAGCGGTACCCGGATCTGAAACGCCACCACGAACAGGCCGCCGAGGTGTTCTCCGGCGACATCGTGGTGGCGGAGGACCTGATGCGGATTCCGGTACCCAAATACTGACCTCAGCGGCCACCGATCGACGGCGCGTTGGCAGTGACCGAAGGCGCCGGGATGGTTGTCAGCAGGAACGGTGTCAAGGTTGTCGCGGTGGGCTCAGCACGCCGAAGATCGAACTTCTGCACCTCGCCGGTGGGACCGCTGACGAGTAGGTCGGCCCCGAACGGCGTGCTCGTTGTCGCTACCTGGACGCCTTGACCGCCGAACGGCTCGAATGACGCCGTCTGTCGGAACGTCACCATCCCCGAATGGTGGTGGTCGGGACTCTCCAGATACATGGAGGGCGCGCCATCGAGGCGAGAGCCGCTCGACCACACGCGGACGGTACCGCCGTCGCCGAGCATGCTCGTGACGATGCTCTTCGCCCCTCCTTCCGGTCCAGCGACCCACCCCGTCGTCAAGGAGACACCCCCGGTGTACTTCTCATCGAAGGCCAGGAACTCCGCGGTCATCGTCGGCTGCGACGCGTTTCCGGCGTCAGCCTTGCCCGCGGCCTGGGCGGCGGCGGTTGGTTTGTACAGATCGAACCGGAACGTCTTGATGCGTGCCGGTTCGCCGGGGCCGGGCGCGGTCACGATGCTCGGCCGGCCCGCAGTCAGCTCTACCAGACCCGTCGCGACGGACACGCCGGCCTTCGACCCTGGATAGGGCGCGAAGCTGGAGAACACCTCGGGAGCTGTGCCCTTCTTGGCGGGCAGCACGGAAGAAAAGACCTTGACCTGCGACTCGATTCCCGGACCGGCCCCAACGACGATGTTGTCGGCGAGCGCATTGCCGTCGATATCGGCGCCGGCCACGTTCACGCCACCGTGGAAATCAGGTCCGAATGGGGTGAAACGCGCCAGCTCGGTCGTGAAGGGCGCCGGTCCCGCGCCGCTGTAGGCCGCGACTTCGGCGGCCGGCCCGGCGCCGGTTCCGACGACCAGATCGAGGATCATGTCGCCGTTGACATCGGCCATCGCGACGGTCGGCGTGCCGTCGAAGCTGGCGAATGGTGTGACCGTGGAAACCAGGCGGTCGCCATTGCCGTCGTACATGGCCACGGTCGCCGGTTTTCCACTCGATCCGGGGTTCGTCACCGCGTACGTGGATACCTCCGGAATGACGTTCACGGTTGCCATGAGGCCGTTGTCCTCGTGGTTGAGGCGATGGCAATGGATGACGAAAGTGCCGGCGTAATCAGTGAACTGGGTGCGCAGCGTGGTCGTCGCCGGTGCGAGCGGCTGGTGCTGAGCGTCGACAAGTGCGCGCGGGACGGCCACGTTGTCTTCGCCCCACGCTTGTATTCCGGTGCTGACGCCGGAAATGGGATCGGTGATCCCCATGACCTGGAAGTCGTTCACGTGGATGTGCATGGGATGGCCGTCGTTGTTGAAGTTGGTGATCTGCCATTCCTCGACGGAGTTCAACCGGGGCTGAATCAACGGGATGTTCGGGAAGGTGTTGTCCGCGATCTCGTAGGTGAACGCCCTCGGGTCGTCCTTACTCGCCTTGTCGTTGCTGAATCCGCCCTTGATCACCAATTGCCGGTCGATCGCCGGAGTCATCACCGACGTGTCGACGAACGACGTATACGCATTCAAGGCCTGACCGTCGGTGAAGGGAACGGATACGCCGCTGCCTTCCGCGGGCACCGCTCGGAGCAGTTTCTGCGACGGGTACTTGAAGAATCCGTCGACGTAGCTGATCGCCGACGGGTCGACGTTGGTTGTGCCCAGTACCGCGTGAGGGTGGTCGGTGCCGTTGTTGGTGTACAGGACTCCGTTGGTGGTCTCGCCTTCGCCGCCCTTCTGCGGGGCCATCTCGAGGACGAGGTCGCCCTTCTGCGGCATCGTCACGGCGATCGCAAAGCGGGAACCGGGCGGAACGACCAGCGTGGTTCCGTCACCATCGACCGGTGGATGCACAACCGGGAACGGGTTGCCGTCCTGGCCGACGACCGCAAACTTCGGGTGATTGCCCGTCGCCGTCTCGGTGAGCGTCAGGGCCGAACTTGTGTAGTCGCTGATGTTGGCCAGTACCCAAATCTCGGTTTGCCCGGGCTTGACCGCCAGCGTCGGCTGGAACTGACCGTTGACGGTGAACTGGACGTCGCGTTCGTTGTCTCTGAGCCCCGGATCTGCGGGTACGGACACCGAATCACTGGTGAAGCTCTGCAGGTTGCTGGGGATGAATTGGTTGGCGCCTCGCCTCGGGTTCGGTGCCCCCGGGCCAGCGACCCAGTTCGTGAAGTACTGCGCGCCGATCGTGGTGTCTTTGAAGTCCACCGGCGTCAGAAGCGGTTCATATGTTCCGTCGGCGAGTTGGTTGCCCACCGGAGCGACGTGAGTATCGACGAACTTGGCTCGGCTCGGTTCATCCAGGTGTGCTCCCGTGCCCTTGCGGTCGAAGACCCAGTTGTACTGCAGCGCCATGGTGCGAATGGGGAGCTTTTTCTCCGTGACGATCGGCAGATTCCCATCCGGCCGACCGATTTCGAGCATTCCCGCCAGGCCCCGGTAGGTGTGCTGAGTCGTGAGCCGGTGGAGGTGACTGTGGTACCAGTACAGACCGTGCGGCATGTCCGCCGGTACGGCGTAGTCGTACACGTTGCCCATGCCGGCGGGAATCTCGAGCAGCACGTTGTCGGCATCGCCGTCCGGGCTCACGTGCAGGCCGTGCGTGTGCAGATTGAGCGGCGACGAGGTCAGCATCCGGGGGTAAAGCGGAATCTTGTCACCCACGGCGGCGTACGCCGGGTCGGTGAAGTCGGCGATCGACAGATCCTGCAGGTCATTGTCGAAGTGAACGATCAAACGCTGTCCGGGTTCGACGTGCAGGGTCGGGGCGGGGTAGAGGTCGCTGCCTTTCTTCGAACCGTCCGAGGCGGTGCCCCGGATGAGTTCGTAGTCGAACAGGAGAAATCCGTCGACCGGCTTCGACGCGGTGTCGAGGGGATAGCTCGCTTCGTGGGCGGACAGCCGTACTTCGAGGACACCGTCCTTGCTGCTCAGCGTGACCGGTTCTCGATATTCCGCCGACGTGCCATCCGCGCCGTAGTTCGCACCCGGTTTCGGTTCGGTCGACTTGGAAGTGCACGCGTTGAGCACGAGGAGCAGCGTGAACACCAGGCTGGAGAGGACGAGGACGGGCTTCCTGCGAGTGGAAAACATCGTCGATACGCTTTCCCGAGAGGAATCCGACCGACGCGCGGCCAGGCTGCCCTCAAACTAGCGAATTCCCGGCGAAACGGACGTCGAATGGCGACCTGAACGAACCTGCTCACGCGCCCCGTCGTTGCCCGAGGTCCGCCATCGCCTGATTGATCACGCGGGTGACAAGGCCGTCGACTTCGTCTGCCTTCTCGAACACGACGATGTGGCCGCTTTCGGGAATGATGACGTGCTCGACGCCCGGGATCTCGGCGGCCGCGGCTTTGGACAATTCGGGAAGGACGATGAGGTCACTGCCGCCGGTGATGACCAGGCACGGCGCCTTACCCAACGCCGGCAGCGACGCCATCTCCTCGTGCGCGGCCAATGCCAGCAGGTATTCACCCATCACGTCCAAGTGGGCCGCCGAAATGACCGCCAAGAATTCCTGCTTGGCTTCTGCGGATGACCTCCGGTCGACGAACAGGTACGAGAAGGGCCGGTACAACCCCATCCCGAGAGCTCTCACCAGGTAGGGCCGCAGCACGTTTGCGATCTCCAGCACGTTCGCCGTGGGGCTGACAATCCGATGGGCGACTGGGATGTTGCGGACCACCGCGCGGATCAACGTCGAACCTTGCGCTGCCGTGCTGATGAGCACGCTGGCCACAATGCGACTCCCGAACAGTTCGGGATGGATTCCAGCCAGGGCCTGGATGGTGAACGAGCCCATCGAATGCCCGACCACAACCACCGGGCCGTTGGGCGCCACCGCGTCGATGATCTCGGTCATGTCCTCGGCGAGGAGACGGACGCTGCCGAGGCCCTTCGGTCCGCGCTCGGACTTTCCGTAGCCGCGGTGGTCGTAGAAGACCCGCCGCACCGGCAGTCCCGACAGCGCTGCCCGCTGGTGTCGCCACGTGGTGAGGTCCATGAACCAGCCATGTGCGAACACAACGGTCAGTTCAGCGGATTCGGGCCCGTCGATTTCAACGTGCAGTTTCGTGCCATCCGACGTCGTGACGGTCCACTCCTCACCGCCATGCCCGATTCCGCGGACAAGACGGACCTGAGCCCGCCGACGCCGATAGATCTCACCGCCGGTGACTGCGCTGGCGGCTGCACCCGCGAGCACCGCGAGTTGGCCGATTTGTTTCGGGGACGGACCGCCCATGGTCTTCGCTCCTGTCACATGTCGAAGGCACCGTCGCGTTATCGCTGGAGCGCCCCACTCGATGCTTACCCCGGGAAATCGGTTGCCTCTCCGGATTCGCGATGTTGGTGCCCGCACATGGGGAAACGCGGGGTCCGATAACGCCGACCGCGCGGGTGTTCAAGAGCATGTGCCGTCAATGGAGACTCCAGGTTTGGCTGACGGTAGCCTTTTGCTCATGACCGTTGCCAGTGCCGCCAATCTCAGTGGTTCAGCGGCTGCTCCCCACCTGCCGTTCGGCACCGTCGGTGTCGCGATGGTGACCCCGTTTACCGCGGACGGCAAGCTTGACGTCGAGACCGGTATCGCAGTGGCAAAACACCTGGTCGACGGCGGTTGTGATGCGCTCGTCCTCGGTGGAACGACGGGCGAATCGCCGACCACGAGCGACGACGAGAAGTTCGAACTCGTCCGTGCCGTGAAGGACGCTCTCGGGGGCCGCGCGAAGATCATCGCCGGTGCCGGAACGTATGACACCGCACACAGCGTTCACCTCGCGCGGGAATCGTGCCGCGCGGGCGCCGACGGACTGCTGGTCGTGACGCCGTACTACTCGAAGCCGTCACAGGCCGGATTGATCGCGCACTTCAGTGCGGTTGCCGATGCCTCCGAGGTTCCGGTGATGTTGTACGACATTCCGCCCCGGTCGGTGATTCCGATTGAGCCCGAGACTGTGCGTGTTCTGGCTGAGCACCCGCAGATCCAGGCGGTCAAGGAAGCCAAGGGCGACCTCCAAGGTGGTGCGGAACTCATCGCCACGACCGGCCTGCATTTCTACAGCGGTGACGACCCGCTGAACTTGCCGTGGCTGTCGGTCGGTGCCGTCGGCTTCGTCAGCGTCATCGGACATGTCGTGCCGGGCAAGTTGCGCGAACTGCTCACGGCTTACCAGGCCGGCGACATCAAGCGGGCACAGCAGGTCAACCTCGACCTGCTCGCGATGACCCGGGCGATGATGAGCATCGGCGGTGCGCCGGGCGCCAAGGCCGGTGTTCGGCTGCTGGGCATCGACGCCGGCGACCCTCGCTTGCCGGTCGTTCCCGCAACTCCGGAGCAGGTTGCCGGCTTGGCCGCGGAAATGCGCGCCCAGGGGGTTCTTGCGTGACCGGTCCTGGTCGATCGCGCAAGGCGACGAGACGAAGTGGTCCACCGACCAAGCCGGTGACTCCGAACGCCGCCGCGACACAGGTTCCGGATAGCCGTCAGACCGGCAATCCGACCGACTCGTTGGGGACGCCGCCGAAGGCGCCCAAGAACGGTCTGCGGATCGTTGCGCTCGGCGGCATCGGCGAAATCGGCCGCAACATGACGGTTTTCGAGCACAAGGGCAAGCTGCTCATCGTCGATTGCGGAGTGCTCTTCCCGGAAGACCAGCAGCCGGGCGTCGACCTGATCCTGCCGGATTTCCGGTACATCGAGTCGCGCATGAACGACGTCGTCGCGTTGATCCTCACCCACGGTCACGAAGACCACATCGGTGCGGTGCCGTTCTTGCTTCGCCTGCGGCCGGACATCCCGGTGGTCGGCGCGAAGTTCACGCTTGCCCTGGTCGCGGCCAAGTGCCGCGAGCACCGGCTGCGCCCGACGCTCGTCGAGGTCATCGAAGGGCAGACCACCAACCACGGTGACTTCGAGTGCGAATTCTTCGCGGTCAACCACTCGATCCCGGACGCGCTCGCGGTCGCGATCAAGACGTCGGCCGGCGTTGCACTGCACACCGGCGACATCAAGCTCGACCAGTTGCCCCTCGACGGCCGGCTCACGGACCTGGCCGGGTTCTCGCGACTCGGTGACGAAGGCGTCGACATCTTCCTGGTCGACTCGACGAACGCCGAGGTCCCGGGCTTTGTCATGCCGGAGCGGGACATCGGTGGAGTGCTCGACGGCATCATCGGCAAGGCCCGCAAGCGCGTCATCGTCGCGTCGTTCGCGAGCCACGTCCACCGCATCCAGCAGGTAGTCGATGTCGCGTTCCGACACGGTCGGCGAATCTGCTTCGTGGGCCGCTCGATGGTTCGCAACATGCAGATTGCGCAGGATCTCGGCTATCTCACCGTGCCCGACGGCCTGGTTGTCGACATGGAGCAGGCCGCCACGCTCCCACACGACAAGCTCGTCCTCATCTCGACCGGCTCGCAGGGTGAGCCGTTGTCGGCGCTCTCGCGGATGGCTCGCGGTGACCACCGCCAGATCAACATCCGGCCCGATGACCTGGTGATCCTGGCGTCGTCACTGATCCCCGGCAACGAGAACGCCGTGTTCGCGGTGGTGAACGGGTTGGCTCGCGTCGGCGCGACCGTCGTGACCCAGCAGAGCGCGAAGGTGCACTGCTCGGGGCACGCTTCCGCAGGTGAACTGCTGTTCCTGTACAACGCTGTCCGGCCCCGCAACGCGATGCCCGTCCATGGCGAGTGGCGTCACCTGCGTGCCAACGGGGCTCTGGCAGTGGCTACCGGCGTTCCCGAGAATCGCGTGATTCTCGCCGAGGACGGCGTGGTCGTCGACCTCGTTGACGGCGTCGCAAAGATCACCGGCCGCGTGCCGGTGGGACATGTCTATGTCGACGGTTTGTCGGTCGGAGATGTCGGTGAGCCGACGTTGTCCGATCGCCTCATCCTCGGCGAGGGTGGATTCATCGCGATCACGCTCGCGATCAACGCCACGACCGGCCAAGTGGTCGGAACTCCGGAGCTCAATGGGCGTGGGTTCTCCGACGACCCGGCCGCACTGAAGGAAGCCCAGAAACTCGTCGAGGCCGAGTTGGCCCGCCTGGGCGCGGAGGGCGTCACGGACACCCATCGCATCGCCCAGTCTGTCCGGCGCGTGGTCGGTCGCTGGGTGGCCGAGACTTACCGTCGTCGTCCGATGATCGTGCCGAATGTGATTGCGATTTAGACATGTCTCTTGCGCAGCGTGAACGACAGGCAATGGTGAAGTCGATGCGGTCCGCGGGCCCCGCGGCGCCGACATTGTGCGAAGGCTGGACCGTCAAGGATCTGGCCGCCCACATCGTCATCCGCGAGCGTCGACCCGATGCCGCGCCCGGCATCATGGGTGGGCCGCTGGCCGCCTATACCGAGCGAATCCGCAAGGGCTACACCGAGAAGCCGTTCGATGAGCTCCTCGAGGACATTCGCACCGGACCCCCGGTCTGGTGGATGGGCAAAGGACCCGACCGACTCTTCAATACCAGCGAGATGTTCGTTCACCACGAAGACGTTCGCCGTGGCGGCAACCGCTGGGAGTCCCGCCATCTGTCTGATCGCGACGAAGCCTCACTGTGGGTGATCGTCCGGAACGTCGCTCCGCAGACTTTCCGTTCGGCCCCCGTGTCGGTCGTGCTCGTGACGGACATGGGGAAGCGCTTGGTCGCCAAGAAGTCGGGCAAGCGCACGGTCACGATCACCGGTGCACCGTCGGAAATCCTCCTGCTCGCCTTCGGGCGCAAGGCGGTCAACGTGACCGCCGAGGGAGACGAGGCGGACGTCGCCGCGGTCCTGGGCTGCGACCGCTCGGTCTGAACCGCCGAATTCCGTTACGGGCGTTGGTCTTCAGGCATATCGTCGAATGACGGCGGTACTGGTTGGAGGCGGTCGATGTTCGAGACTGTGCTCGCCCGGATCTCCGCGGCTGCGATCGCCGTCGTACTCGTCGTTCCGGCAGCGTGTGGGTCCAATCCGCCGGAGAAGCGCACCGACGGCTTCGATCAAGGTCGGTTTGATACGGCCATCCGCCGCCTTAATGGCCTCGCTCGGGACGTGATGAATCGCGACCACATTCCGGGGCTGGCCGTCGCGGTCGTCCACGGCGACGACATGGTGTTCGCGCAAGGCTACGGAGTGCGTGAGCAGGGGAAATCGGCCGAGGTCAACGCGGACACCGTCTTCCAGATCGCGTCCATGTCGAAGTCGATCGGTGCGACGGTCGTCGCGACCCAGGTCACCGCCGGAAAGCTGTCGTGGGACGACCCGGTGACACGATTTCTGCCGAACTTCGCGCTCGCCGATCCGTACGTGACCGCGCACGCGACCGTGGGGGACTTCTACGCCCACCGCACCGGCCTACCTGCGGCGGCCGGTGATGACCTCGAAGAACTCGGGTTCGATCGTTCCTACATCCTCGACCATCTGCAGTTCCTACCGTTGGGGCCGTTCCGGGAGGTCTACGGCTATGCGAATTTCGGCACGACGGCGGGTGCAGCGAGTGCTGCGGTCGCGGCCGGGACCGACTGGGAGACGCTGTCGCAGAACGCGATCTACCAGCCACTGGGGATGAACTCGACGAGTTCGCGCACGGCCGACTTCCTTGCACACCGCAACCGCGCGGTGCTTCATGCCAAAACGCCCGGCGGCTTCGCGCCGCTCTACCAGCGCAATCCCGATACGCAATCGCCTGCGGGCGGGGTGAGTTCGAACGTGAAGGACCTCGCCCGGTGGATGTCGATGGTCCTCGGCGACGGGAAGTTCGGCGGAAAGACGATCATCTCGCCCGGGGCCTTGTTGCCGGCGGTCAGCGCACAGATCACGAACCGTCCGGCGGCCGCGCCCGGCGAACTGCCAGGTTTCTATGGCTACGGATTCAACGTCGATCCGCAGCCCACGGGCACGACGGAGATCAGTCATTCGGGGGCGTTCTTCGTTGGCGGTGCGACGCGCGTGGCGATGCTCCCCGCACTTGGAGTCGGAATCGTCGTCCTGACCAACGCGGCACCGGTCGGCGCGGCCGAGGCATTGGCATCGCAGTTTCTCGATGTCGTCCAGACCGGCGACACGAGCCGGGACTGGATCGACTACTTCGGCAAGGTCTTCGCCCCGTTATACGAACCCGCCGGTGATCTGGTGGGTAAGACGCGACCGACGATCGCGGCGCCACCCGATCCGTTCACGTCGTACGTCGGAACCTATTCGAACCCGTACTTCGGCGATCTCGTGGTCGATGTTCAGAACGGGCGGCTGCACGCCGCGATGGGCCCGACGGGGAATGTCGAGTTCAATCTCGATCCGTGGGACGGCAACACCTTCGCGTTCACCCCGCCGCTCAGCAGTGAGGCCGAAGGGTCGTTGTCCTCGGTGACCTTCGATGTCGACGACGGAACGGTCAAACAGGATTACTTCAACCGAAACGGCCTCGGAACGTGGACAAAGTCGGCGTGATGGGCGCATTCGGTGGGGTAGGGGAGTGGTTGACACGCCGAGTGTGACGGGGCTCATGCCTAGCGTCACAAGCTGATTGAGACAGGCGCGCAAAGGTGGGCCTGTGAGGCCGCTGAGGCTACTGTGAATAACTATGGCAGTGAAGACTGGCAGCGGTACGGCGCGGAAATCGGCTGGTAGCAGTAGTGGCAGCCGAACTCCGCGCAAGACGAGCGCCGCAGCGCGCCCTCGCACCCCTGCAAAAGGTAAGACCCCGGCCAAGCGTCCGGCGGCGAAGAAGCAGGCACCTCCACAGACGATGAACCTCGTCGGGAAGGGCATCGCGGCGAGTTGGACGATGGCCGCGCGCGGCGTCGGTGTGACGACTCGCGCCGTGAGCCGGGCCCGGCAGGTCGACAACGGACAACGTCGGGATGGCATCGCGCTGGCACTTGTTGCCGTCACCGCGATCGTCGCCGGCGCGGTGTGGTTCAGCGCGGGCGGACCGGTTGGCGGTGGGATCGACAAGGGGCTGCGCAGCCTGATGGGTGTCGTCGCAGCGACGATCCCGGTGGTGACCGGGTTCATTGCGGTCTGCTTGTTCCGGAGTGAGCCGAGGCCGGAAGCACGGCCGCGATTCCTGCTGGGCTCGTTCCTTCTCGGCGCGGCAGTCCTGGGAATGGCACATGTCATCGCGGGCTCACCCACGACCGTCGAGGGACGTTCGGGTGCCGGCGGTTGGCTCGGATTCCTTGCGGCCGGCCCGCTGACCGAAGGCCTGAGCGCCTGGATCTCGGTTCCGCTGCTGGTCATCGCGGCGGCTTTCGGATTCCTGCTGCTGACCGGCAGCAGTGTCCGCGACATCGCCGACGAAGTTCGTGCACGTCTCGAGGCGCTCCCGCATCCGCACCACGAGGAAGCACCGCGCGCGGTCGCCGCCCCGATCGCCAAGCCTTTTGCCGCGCCACCTGTCACGCCGGAACCCGCCGCGAAGCCCTCGAGAGGTCTCGAACCCTCCGAACTTCCAGTTGAGCCGGTTGTCCAAGTTCCGATGCCCAAGGCAGAGAAGCCGGCGAAGAAGAAGCTTCTCGCGAAGGCGATCGAAAAGGTCGAAGAGAAGTTCGACATGGTCACCGACCGCGTCGTCGACGGCGACTACAGCCTGCCGCCGCTCGACATTCTCGAAGCCGGGGAGCCGTCCAAGCGCGGATCGCGCGACAACGACCGCTTGATCGAGTCGATCTCCGAGGTGCTCGACCAGTTCAAGATCGACGCAGTGGTCACGGGCTATCAGCGTGGCCCGACGGTCACCCGCTACGAGATCGAACTCGGACCCGGTGTGAAGGTCGAGCGCTTCACCGCGCTGCAGAAGAACCTCGCGTATGCGGTTGCGACCGACAACGTGCGACTTCTGGCGCCGATCCCAGGTAAGTCGGCAGTCGGTATCGAGGTGCCGAACAACGACCGCGAAGTCGTCCGGCTCAAGGACGTCCTCGTCGCGCCGAGCACCCGAAAGGACCATCACCCGATGGTCTTCGGTATCGGCAAGGACGTGGAGGGGCACTTCATCAGCGCTAACATGGCGAAGATGCCGCACCTTCTCGTCGCCGGTTCGACCGGTTCGGGTAAGTCGAGCTTCATCAACTCGATGCTGGTATCGCTGCTTCAGCGCGCGACGCCGGACGAGGTCCGGATGATCCTCATCGACCCGAAGATGGTCGAATTCCCTCCGTACCAGGGGATTCCGCACCTCATCACGCCAGTCATCACCGACCCGAAGAAGGCCGCTGCGGCGCTCGCCTGGTTGGTCGAGGAGATGGAGCAGCGCTATCAGGACATGAGCGCGAGCGGTGTTCGCCACATCGACGACTTCAACTCGAAGGTCAGGTCGGGGGAGATCAGCACGCCGCTCGGCAGCGAGCGGGTGTACCGGCCGTACCCGTACATCCTGGCCGTTGTCGACGAGCTCGCGGACCTCATGATGCAGGCGCCCCGGGACGTCGAAGACGCGATCGTCCGCATCACGCAGAAGGCGCGTGCGGCCGGTATCCACCTCGTCCTCGCGACCCAGCAGCCGGTGGTCTCGGTCGTCACGGGTCTGATCAAGGCGAACGTGCCGTCGCGTCTGGCGTTCGGTGTCACGAACGCGACGAACTCGCGCGTCATCCTCGACCAGGTCGGCGCGGAGAAGCTCATCGGTAAGGGTGACGGACTGTTCCTGCCGTCGGACGTCTCGAAGCCGATCCGCGTGCAGGGTGCGTACGTCAGCGACGAAGAGATCCAGGCGATCGTCGCGTTCACCAAGAAGCAGGCCGAGCCCCAATACACCGAGGGCGTCACGATGAAGACCGTCGAGAAACGAGACATCGACAGTGACGTCGGCGATGACATGGACGTGCTGCTGCAGGCGGTCGAGCTCGTGGTGTCTTCGCAGTTCGGTTCGACGTCGATGCTGCAGCGCAAGCTGCGGGTCGGGTTCGCCAAGGCGGGTCGTCTCATGGACCTCATGGAGACCCGGGGGATCGTCGGTCCGAGCGAGGGTTCGAAGGCGCGTGAAGTGCTCATCAAGCCCGACGAACTCGACGGCACGCTCTACATGATCCGCAATGGTGGGGCCATGCCGGAGGATGACGAGGACGACGCGGGGTTCTGAGTTCGGCAGGAGGACCTGACAGCTTCGCCATCGACGTATTTCGATGGCGAAGCTGTCAGGTCCCTTGGCCGTTTCAGAGCGTCAGCAGCATCCGGGTGTTGCCGAGCGTATTGGGCTTGTGTGCGCTGAGATCAAGGAACTCGGCGACACCCTCGTCGTACGAGCGGCGGATCTCGGCGTAGACGTCGGCGCTGACCGGCGTCCCCTCGATTTCCACGAATCCGTGGCTGGCGAAGAATCCGACCTCGAAGGTCAGCACGAACAACCGCCTCAGACCGATCTCGCGGGCGACCTCGATGAGCTGCGCGACGATCCGATGGCCGACTTTCAGCCGGCGCACGTCCGGGTGCGCGGCGATCGTGCGTAGTTCGCCCAGGTCGGCCCACAGCACGTGGAGAGCTCCGCAGCCGACGACCCGTCCGTCGACCTCGGCGACCCAGAACTCTTGGACGTCTTCGTACAGCGTCACGAGGTTCTTCTCGAGGAGGATTCTGGGCGCGTAGATATCGACGAGGGCCTTGATCCCCCGGACGTCGGTCGTGCGGGCGCGGCGAACCAGTACCTGCGTCGAATCCGGGTGAGCGGAACCGGAACTGGTGCTGTCGGTCATGAATGTGAGGGTACAGATCAGGGGCACAACCCACCCCCTGAGCCGGTACAGTCACAGTCGTGGCAGCCACCCAGAGCGACACCCCGTCGAACCTGAATATCGCCAATGCGCTCACGGTTCTTCGCCTGCTCGCGGTGCCTGTATTCGTCTTCGCGCTGCTCTTCGAAGGCGGCGACAATGCCACGTCGCGCCTGATCGCAGCGGGTGTGTTCTTCGCCGCGATCATCACCGACGCATTCGACGGTCATCTCGCCCGTCGCTATGACCTGGTGACGGACTTCGGCAAGCTTGCGGACCCGATTGCGGACAAAGCCCTCATCGGTGCGGCGCTCATCGGTTTGTCCTTCTTGGGCGAGCTCGCCTGGTGGATCACGATCGTGATCCTCGTCCGCGAGCTCGGCATCACCGCGATGCGGTTCGCCGTGAAGAAGTACGGCGTCATGCCCGCCGGCCGTGGCGGCAAGATCAAGACCGTGGTCCAGACCGTCGCGATCGGGTTGTACCTTTTGCCGCTCGTGGAGGGCACGGAGTTGTTCATCCTCGGTGTCATGTACCTCGCAGTCGCGCTGACCGTCCTCACCGGGCTGGACTATGTGGTCGATGCGTATCGATTGCGTAAGTCGAGTATCGCCACGGCCGCATGAGTTCTGATCCGCTGCTGTCCATCGCGCCGGCGGCCGAGTTCGTCGCTGCGTTGACCGCCGCCGGTCAGACCGTGGCGACTGCCGAATCGCTGACCGCGGGCCTGGTGGCTGCGACGATCGCGAGCGTCCCGGGCGCAAGCAATGTGCTGCGCGGCGGCATCGTTGTTTACGCGACCGACCTGAAGGCTTCTCTCGGTGGAGTTCCCGAGGCGGAACTGGCGGCTGATGGTGCGGTCTCGGAGTCCACGGCGGCGCACCTCGCAACACATATCCGCTCGGTGACCGGGGCAGATTGGGGCATTTCGCTGACCGGAGTCGCCGGTCCGGACCCCCAGGAGGGGCATCCGGCGGGCACTGTCTTTATCGGAATTGCCAGTGCCGCGGGAATATCTGTGCGGCTATGTTCGCTGAGAGGTGATCGTTGGGACATCCGGTCCGCGGCAGTGGAAGTGTGCTTGTCAGAGGTGCTCACTAGACTCGCGGGTGGATTGGGGAACCAAACCACGGTCGAATAGCGTTAAACGCTGTGAGAGCCGGCAGATAGGAGGGGACCATGGCGCAACTCATGCGTGAAGCACTCGGTGAGAGTCTCCGGCGTGCACGAGTCGAGCAGAGCCGTACGCTCCGCGACGTGTCGACGTCAGCGGCCGTCAGTCTCGGATATCTGTCGGAAGTCGAGCGTGGTCGTAAAGAGGCTTCGAGTGAACTGCTCGCGGCAATCTGTGACGCCCTGGAAGTCGAACTGTCGGACGTTCTGCGCGAAGTGAGCGACACTCTCGCTGCCGACGTCGCGGTCACGACGGTGTCGTCGCGTATTGCGGACGACACGAAGATCGTCATTCCGGCGCCGAAATCCCCGGTGTTGTCTGCTGCGTGATCAGGGTATGCCCTGATTTGCGGTAGACACGTGCTGAAGAATTGCGGTTTCGCGGCTAGATTCGAGTTTGGCCGGGAGTTAGTACTTATGGAGGCGTGAGCAGTCGTGGCAAACCCGTTCGTGAAAAGCTGGAAGTACCTGATGGCGCTGTTCAGCTCGAAGGTCGACGAGTACGCGGACCCGAAGATTCAGATCCAGCAGGCCATCGAAGATGCGCAGCGCCAGCACCAGGCACTTTCGCAGCAGGCTGCCGTCGTCATCGGCAACCAGCGCCAGCTCGAGATGAAGCTGAGCCGTCAGCTCGACGAGGTCGAGAAGCTCAACGCCAACGCTCGTCAGGCGGTCCTGCTTGCCGATCAGGCCAATACTGCCGGCGACGCGCAGAAGGCAATCCAGTACACGAACGCTGCGGAGGCGTTCGCAGCGCAACTCGTGACTGCGGAGCAGGGCGTTGAGGACCTCAAGGTCCTGCACGACTCGGCACTTCAGGCGGCCGCGCAGGCAAAGAAGGCCGTCGAGCAGAACGCGATGATTCTGCAGTCGAAGGTCGCCGAGCGCACCAAGCTGCTGAGCCAGCTTGAGCAGGCGAAGATGCAGGAGCGCGTCAGCGACTCGCTGCGGTCGATGGACACCTCGCTCCAGCCGCAGGGCAACACCCCGAGCCTTGACGCCGTCCGCGAGAAGATCGAGCGTCGTTACGCGACTGCCCTCGGTGCCGCGGAGCTCGCCCAGAACTCGGTTCAGGGTCGCATGATGGAAGTTCAGCAGGCGTCGGTGCAGATGGCGGGCCACAACCGGCTCGAGCAGATCCGTGCGTCGATGCGCGGCGACCAACTGCCGGCCGGCAACTCGAGCCAGCCCGCAATCGCTCCGAACACTCCGCAGGCCCAGCCGCAGGCTGACCAGCAGTAGTTCTGCGTGAGAGTTGCTCTCGTCGCGGGTCCGGATCCGGGCCACGCGTTTCCGGCCATAGCGCTCGCTCGTCGGTTTGCCGACGCCGGTGACACCGCAGTGGTGTTCACGGGCGAGCGATGGAAAGAGGTTTGTGCGCAAGCGGGATTGACGTGGTCTCTCCTGCCCGCTTTGGCCCCGCTGCCGGACGAGAACGATCTCGACGCGGGGGACCGGCTGCATGCCCGGACCGTGCGGATGGTGGAAGCGCTTCGGCCGTTGGTCGAGGACGGTTCGTTCGACTTCCTGGTATCGGACCTGCTGACCGCCTGTGGCGGACTCACCGCGGAGCTGGTGGGCATTCCGTGGGGTGAGCTGTTCGTGCAGCCGATGTGGCTGCCCTCCCGCGGGCTGCCGCCGTTCGGCCTCGGCCTGGAGCGGGGGCGTGGGCCGCTCGGCTGGGCCCGCGATGCGCTGCTTCGGCGCCTGACCGCATCGTCCATCGCGGTCGGCGAAGGTCATCGTCAGGATGCCCGCCGGAAGATCGGTCTGCCGCCGACGGGTGGTGAGCCGGACATTCGCCTGATCGGCACGGTGCCTGCTTTCGAACTGTCCCGGCCGGACTGGCCGGCGAATGCATTTCTCATCGGCCCGATGCACGTCGAACCCACAGATGCCGTGCTCGAGCCGCCGGCCGGTGACGGTCCCGTCGTCATGATTGCGCCATCGACGGCCACCAGTGGGCAGCAGGGCCTCGTCGAGGTCGGCCTCCAGGCTCTGGAGGATCTTGGGGTTCGCGTCGTCATCTCGTCGCTGGAAGCGCCGTCGACGCCATTGCCGTCCTGGGTGACTCAGGGCCTGGGCCGGCAGGACGTGCTCCTGCGCCGCTCGTCGCTGATCATCTGCGGTTCGGGCCACGGCATCGTGTCGAAGGCCTGGCTCGCGGGCGTTCCACTCGTCCTCGTTCCGGGTGGTGGAGACCAGTGGGAACTCGCCAGCCGGGCGAAGCGGCAGGGGAGCGCCGAAGTCGTCCGGCCGTTGACTGCACAATCTCTGCGTTCGGCGGTGGAAAAAGTTCTGGGCGATTCCTCGTACACGGACGCGGCCCGAGCCGCGGGCGCGACCCTCAGCGATGTCTCCGATCCGGTCCAGTTGTGCCGTGATGTCGTCGCGGGCACGCTGTCGGCCGCCGTCTGCCCCGTCCGGTAGGTTGGCGGCATGCGTCTGACGGAGTTCCGTTCACTCATGGAGGCGGAGTTCGGCGTTGCGCGTGGTGACGCGATGCTGAACGATCACACGCTTGCCGCGTTCGGTGGAAAAACCGCGGTACAGGCGATCGCGGCGGGGTTCGATCCGCGCGAAGTCTGGCGTTCGTTGTGTGCCGAGTTCGACGTACCGCGCTCTCGTTGGTAGTCCGTCAGTAATTCGGCCCGAAAACGGCGTGTCGAATGGAATCGAACACCTGTTCCCATTACTCTTCTGGTGTCAGCCTGGCCGCGGATTCTGCACATCGGTGGCTCGGTGGAAAAAACTTGTCAGTACCCACCTTTAACGTGTCTATCGGTTGGTAGCTGACATTCCGAGAAGGGGATACACGATGGCGCAGGCAATGGATCGCGAGAAGGCACTGGATCTTGCTCTCGCTCAGATCGAGAAGAACTTTGGCAAGGGTTCGGTCATGCGCTTGGGCGAGGAGACTCGTCTGCCCATTTCCGTGATCCCCACTGGCTCGATCGCGCTCGACGTGGCGCTGGGTATCGGTGGTCTTCCTCGCGGTCGAGTCGTCGAGATCTACGGACCGGAGTCCTCCGGTAAGACGACTGTCGCGCTGCACGCGATCGCCAGCGCGCAGGCGGCCGGCGGCATCGCTGCGTTCATCGACGCTGAGCACGCACTGGACCCGGAGTACGCGCGCAAGCTCGGTGTCGACACCGATGCGCTTCTGGTGTCGCAGCCAGACACTGGTGAGCAGGCGCTGGAGATCGCAGACATGCTGATCCGCTCGGGCGCGCTTTCCATCCTCGTGATCGACTCCGTCGCGGCCCTGGTGCCCAAGGCGGAAATCGAAGGCGAGATGGGTGACAGTCACGTCGGTCTCCAGGCCCGCCTCATGAGTCAGGCGCTGCGCAAGATCACCGGTGCGCTGAGCAACTCGGGTACCACTGCGATCTTCATCAACCAGCTGCGCGAGAAGATCGGCGTGATGTTCGGATCGCCCGAGACCACGACCGGTGGTAAGGCCCTCCGCTTCTACTCGTCCGTGCGCCTGGACATTCGTCGTATCGAGGCACTCAAGGACGGTAGCGACGTGGTGGGTAACCGCACCCGCGTCAAGGTCGCCAAGAACAAGCTCGCCCCGCCGTTCAAGCAGGCTGAATTCGACATCCTGTACGGCGTCGGCATCAGCAAGGAAGGCTCGATCATCGACATGGGTGTCGAGCATGGCTTCATTCGCAAGTCGGGTGCTTGGTACACCTACGACGGCGACCAGTTGGGTCAGGGCAAGGAAAACGCACGCAAGTTCATGCGTGAGAACACCGACATCCGCGACGAGATCGAGAAGAAGATCTTGGAGAAACTCGGCATCGGCGCTGCACCGGTCGCAGACACTGCCGCGGTCGAGTTCTAGTAGCGGTGACCCCGCGCGGGGAGAAGCGCGACGGCGGGGAGGGCAGCGAGTCGCAGGCAAAAGAACACTGTCTGCGACTGCTGACCGCCCGGAACTACACCTCAGCTGAACTGGGTGCGAAGCTCGCGGCCCGTGGGTTCGAGGCCGATGTCGCCAATCGCGCTATCGCGAGACTGACGGAGGTCGGGCTTGTCGACGACCACGCCTACGCGGCGATGTTCGTCCGCACGCGGCATGAGGTGGCTCGCCGCGGACGGCGTGCGATCGCGGTGGAGCTCAAGCGCAAAGGGATCTCGGAAGACGACGTAGCGGAAGCTGTTTCGCAGGTGTCCGACGACGCCGAGCGGGACGCGGCGATCGGCTTGGTCCGAAAGTCGATGCGCGGTGCGGGCGAACCCGCCGACGCGGCGGAGCGGTCGAAACAGATGCGACGCGCTCTCGGAATGCTTGCGCGCCGAGGTTTCGACGCCGGCTTGGCGATCGACGTTGTCAGGTCTGAGTTTGGCTAGTTCGGCGCGACAGTGGGTGCCTTCGGGACCGGAACGCCCGAGTTTCCGAGCGTGATGTCGAAGATCCGGTTGTACGAACCATCGCTGATCATCTTTTCGATCGCCGCGCTGATCTTGGCACGAAGCGCCTTGTCGTCCTTCTTCAGCGCGACGCCGTACGGGGTTTCGGTGAAGGGCTGACTGACGACCTTCACCTCGTTCGGCGCTTCGGCGGCAAAGCCGGCGAGGATGAGGTTGTCACCGACCACGGCGTCGACCTCGCCCTTACGCAGGGCGAGGACGCAGTCCTGGAGGGAATTCTCCTCGACGGTGGTGGCGGGTTCGTCGAACCGCTTGATGACGTCCTGTGCCGTAGTAGTGCCCTTCACCGCGCACACCTGCTTGTTGTCGAGAGCATCGGGCACGACGATGTCGTAGTTGTCCGTGCGGACGAGGAAGGTCTCACCAGCCACGAAGTATGGGCCGGCGAAGTCGAGATTCTTGTTGTTGCTCGTCATGGGAACATTTGCGACGACAAAGTCGACGGCGCCGTCGGCGATCATCGTGGCTGCCGCGGCCCGGTTCTCCACGCCCTTGAAGGTGATGCCGTCCGGCGCGGCGCCGAGTCGAGCGGCGATGTACCGCGCAACCTCGACGTCGAAGCCGGTGTGGAGGCCCTTGTCGGTCTTCATACCGACACCTGGCAGATCGACCGGAACGCCGATCGTGAGCTTCACGGGGTCGCGTAGGGGTTTGAACGGACTCGTGCTGCTGCAGCCCGCAAGCACAATGGCCGAAGCGACAATGCAGACGGTGGCACGCATTGACCCAGTATCAGACGCTGATGCCCTCACTCGTTGCCTGCCACGCCCGCGGCGGACGCTTTGATGACCTCTTCCGCGAGCGCAGACGCTTCTCGAGGTGGGTTGCGAAGGCGGTGAGGGCGCTGTTCATCAGAATCATGATGATCGCGACGACGATGAGAGAGGGGAGGTAATTGCGGTAGAACGAACCGATCTGGGTGCCGGCTCGCACGACCTCTGCAAGGCCGATCAGATAGCCGAGTGCGGAGTCCTTCAGCGCCACGACCATCTGCGAGAGGATCGCGGGCAGCATCGCGGTGACGGCCTGCGGCAGCAAGATCAGCCGCATGACCGCGTTCTTGCGCAGTCCCAGGGCTTGAGCGGCTTCGGTCTGGCCGCGCGGGAGCGACTTGATTCCCGCGCGAACGATTTCAGCGATCACCGCGCCGTTGTAGAGCGTCAAACCAGTGACGACCGCAGCAAGCGCGTAATACTTCGACTGCACGACGTGGTACTGGGAGTACACGTGATAGATGAAGATCAGCAGGATTAGGACGGGAACTGCCCGGAAGAGTTCGGTGATCCCGCCGGCTATCCACCGAACCGAACGATGGTCTGAGAGTCGGCTGATGCCGAGCACGGCGCCCAGCACCAGGGCCATCGAGATCGACAGAACGGCCGCGGTGAGCGTTCCCTCGATGCCCGGCAGGATGTAGGTCGTCCAAGTCGTCGACTCGAGGAACGGACTCCATTTCGCCGCGGTGAGCTGGCCTTTTGCTTTCAGGGACGTATACACGAAGTATGCGAGCCACGCGAGCCCGGCAAGGACGACGACGTTCAGAACGGTGTAGCGCGCGCGGGCGCGGGGGCCAGGCGCGTCATAGAGAACGTTGGGCTTCGCGGTCATCGCACGACCTCGAGGCGTTTGCCCAGGTATCCCGAAAGAAGGCCGATCGGCAGCGTCAGCGCGAGGAAGCCGAGGGCGAAGATGCCGCCGATCGTGAGCAGGGCGGCTTCGTTCTCGATCATCGTCTTCATCAGGAGGGCCGCTTCGGCCACACCGATCACGGACGAGATCGTCGTGTTTCGCGTCAGGGCACTGAGCACGCTGCCGAGCGGCGCCACCACAGCGCGAAAGGCCTGCGGAAGCACGATGAGGCGCAGGTTCTGCGTGAAGGTGAGGCCGAGTGACCGTCCGGCTTCGGCCTGGCCCAGCGGAACGGTGTTGATACCGGCCCGAATCGATTCGCACACGAACGCGGAGGTGTAGACGCTCAGTCCGAGCACGGCGAGGCGAAAGTTGTTGTCGACGAGGAACGTCGGCGAATTGCTCGCGGCCAGCTTCACGCCCATCGACTGATACAGCCCGAACGAACAGAAGAGGATGATCAGCGTCAGAGGCGTGTTGCGGAAGATCGTGATGTAGACGGTCACGGCGGCGCGAGCGACGGGGATCGGGCAGACCCGCAGGCCGGCGAGAACAGTGCCGAACACAAGGGACGCGATCGCCGAGTAGACCGTCAGCTCAAGGGTCGTACCGAATGCCTTGAGAATGTCGGCGCCGTACGTCGAGATGAGATCCACGCGCCTCCTTCCTCGGCGAGGTTTGGTTCGGGCGAACACGCGGTCCGCCCGAACCACCATCTGACTAGTAGCGGTTGACCTGCGGCGGCGCCGGCAGCGGGTAACCCGACTTACCGACCGTGTCCTCGAACGCCTTCTTCCACGAACCGTCGGCGATCATCGCCTCGATCGCGTCGTTGATCTTGTTGCGGAGTTCCGTGTTGTCCTTCGCGAGACCG
This sequence comes from Smaragdicoccus niigatensis DSM 44881 = NBRC 103563, assembly GCF_000380645.1. Classification (GTDB taxonomy): domain Bacteria; phylum Actinomycetota; class Actinomycetes; order Mycobacteriales; family Mycobacteriaceae; genus Smaragdicoccus; species Smaragdicoccus niigatensis. The sequence goes on along the minus strand of NZ_AQXZ01000016.1, from coordinate 279,276 downwards.
ATTCCGTAGTTTTCGGTCGAGAAGGGCTTACCGACGACCTTGAAATCACCTGGCGACTGCGCCGAGTAACCGGCGAGGATGATGTCGTCGGTGGTCACGGCGTCAATGGCACCGTTACGGAGTGCCTCGACACAGGCCGAGTAGGTGTCGAACTCCTGGAGCTGAACGTCCTTGGCGAACTTCTCCTTGACCTTCTGCGCAGACGTCGAACCGGTGACCGAGCACAACTTCTTGCCGTTGTTGAGGGACTCGGGTCCGGTGATGTCGACGTTGTCGGCCTTCACCAGTAGCGACTGACCAGCGACGAAGTACGGCCCGGCGAAGGAGACCTTCTCCTTGCGCTTGTCGGTGATCGAGTAGGTGGCAACGATGAAGTCGACCTCACCGTTCTGGATGAGGGTCTCCCGCTGCGCGGAGGGAGACTCCTTGAAGGTGATGTAGTCCGGCTGGACGCCGAGCTTGCCGGCCACGTACTTCGCGACCTCGACATCGAAGCCCGAGTAGGTGCCGTCGGGGTTCCGCTGTCCGAGACCGGGCTGGTCGAACTTGATCCCGATCGTCAAGTCCTCCTTGGAACCGCCAGCAGTTGACTTGCTGTCGGTCGAACCTCCGCACGCCGTCGTGCCGAACGCGAGAGCTGCGGCCGTCGCGGCGACTGCCACCCGCCAGGTTTTCCTCATCCTTGACCTCTTCCGTTTCGTACTCGTGGTTCAGTGCCCGAGAATCTTTCCCAGGAAATCGCGAGCCCGCTCCGTTGCAGGGTTGGCGAAGAATGTGGCCGGTTCGGTGTCCTCGAGAATCTGGCCGTCGGCCATGAAGAGGACTCGATCACCAGCGTGACGCGCGAAGCCCATCTCATGGGTGACCACAACCATCGTCATCCCGCCTTTGGCGAGAGCGGTCATGACGTCGAGAACTTCGTTGACCATCTCTGGGTCGAGTGCGGAGGTCGGCTCGTCGAACAGCATGACCTTCGGGTCCATGGCGAGTGCCCGAGCGATGGCCACGCGCTGTTGCTGACCGCCCGACAACGCAGCTGGATACTTATCGGCCTGACTCGCGACGCCGACCCGTTCGAGCAGTTCCAAGGCCCGCGAATGCGCTTTGGCTCGTGGCACTTTGCGTACTTTGGTCGGCCCGAGCATGACGTTCTCGACCACGGTTTTGTGGGAGAACAGATTGAACGACTGGAAGACCATTCCGACGTCGGCGCGCAGGGCAGCGAGGGCTTTGCCCTCGGCGGGGAGCGGCTTCCCGTCGATCGCGACGATGCCGCTGTCGATCGGCTCGAGGCGGTTGATCGCGCGGCACAGAGTCGATTTGCCGGAGCCGGATGGGCCGATGACGATGACCACTTGGCCGCGCGGAATCTCGAGGTTGATGTCGCGTAGGACGTGGAGCTTGCCGAAATGCTTCTGGACGTCGGTGAGAGAGATCATCGGTGGGGTCGCTCGCGTGGCGCCGGTCACAGCACGAGACCCTAGCGGCATTCGAGCGTTCGTGCACTATGTCCGTTTATTTGGCTGCCCGCGAAGTTGAGTACCCTTGACACGTGAATTCGGTAAGTCAGGCCCGCAGCTACGAAGTGCGCACGTTCGGTTGTCAGATGAACGTCCACGACTCCGAGCGCCTCGCCGGACTACTGGAAGCCGCTGGTTACGAGAAGTCTGAGCCCGGTGCCGGCGCGGACGTCATCGTGTTCAACACCTGTGCGGTACGCGAGAACGCGGACAACAAGCTGTACGGAACCCTCGGTCATCTGCGACCGATGAAGGATGCGCGTCCGGGGATGCAGATTGCCGTCGGCGGCTGCCTGGCGCAGAAGGACAAGGACACGGTCCTCAAGCGCGCACCGTGGGTCGACGTCGTCTTCGGCACGCACAACATCGGCAATCTGCCGGCGCTGCTCGATCGTGCCCGCCACAACGAGCAGGCTGAGGTCGAGATCTTCGAATCGCTCGACAAGTTCCCCTCGACGCTCCCGGCCCGGCGCGACTCGGCCTATTCGGCGTGGGTTTCGGTGTCGGTGGGGTGCAACAACACCTGCACGTTCTGCATCGTTCCCGCGTTGCGCGGCAAAGAGGTCGACCGTCGTCCGGGTGACATCCTCGCCGAGGTGAAGGCACTGGTCAGCGAGGGTGTTCTCGAAGTGACCCTGCTCGGCCAGAACGTGAACTCATATGGCGCCTCGTTCGGCGACCCGGATCTGCCGCGGGACCGCGGCGCCTTCGCTGCGCTGCTGAGAGCATGCCGTGAGATCGAGGGCCTCGAGCGTGTCCGGTTCACCTCCCCGCACCCGGCAGAGTTCACTGACGACGTGATCGATGCGATGGCCGAGACGCCGAATGTGTGCCCGCAACTGCACATGCCACTGCAGTCCGGCTCCGACCGGATTCTCAAGGCGATGCGTCGTTCGTACCGCAAGGAGCGCTACCTCGGAATCATCGAGCGCGTGCGCGCCCGGCTCCCGCACGCCGCGATCACGACCGACATCATCGTCGGATTCCCGGGCGAGACCGAGGAAGACTTCCTGGAAACGCTCGACGTGGTCCGGCAGGCGCGATTCGCCAGCGCTTACACGTTCCAGTACTCCAAGCGTCCCGGTACGCCGGCGGCGACGATGGACGACCAGATTCCCAAGGAAGTCGTCCAGGAACGGTACGAGCGTCTCATCGCGCTTCAAGAGTCGATCTCGCTCGAAGAGAACCAGAAGCTGATCGGTTCCGAGGTCGAGGTTCTGGTGGCCGAGAACGGCGGCAAGAAGAGCGCGGCAAAGGCCCGCATGGGTGGCCGCGCGCGCGACGGTCGCCTGGTTCACTTCACGCCGAGCGGAGCGGTCAACGGCCAGATTCGCCCGGGTGACATCGTGCGCGTCACGATCACCGAAGCGGCGCCGCACCACCTCATCGCCGGTGAGGTCGCTGCCCACCGCCGTACTACCGCTGGAGATGCGCATGAAGTCGGTCGGCGACCGATGACCTCGGGTGTTGGCGAGGAACCGATCAAGAAGGTGGGCCTGGGGCTGCCCAAGCTTGGGGTGCCGTTGATCGCGGAAGCTGGCGACAGCTGCAACACGGGGTGCTGCTGATGATGAGCGATCAGGACAAATTGCCTCACGGCGGCAACGGTTTTGACGAGTTGCGTCGCGACGTCGATGCGGTCGAACGCAAGATGGCCCGCGAGATCGAGCCGGGTAAGCGCGCGGTCTTCATGGCGGTGCTGTTCCTCGCCCTGCTCGCGTCGTTCAGCCTTCCGCACACCGGAAACGTGCGTGGTTGGGACGTGCTGGCCGGCGCCAGCGATCTGGCCGCGAACAACGTGACTTTCCCGTCGCGACTGTTCGTGTGGTTCGCGTTGATCTTCGGTGTGTTCTTCTCGATGCTCGCACTGATGACGCGCCGCTGGGGACTCGCGTGGGTCGCGTTCACCGGAACGTCTATTTCGACGGTTCTCGGCATGCTCGCGATCTGGAGTCGCCAGACGATCCGTGCTGACCTGGCCGGCGGCGGACCGGGCTACGGTCTGGTCATCGCGTGGATTGCCGTCGGGCTCTTGGCCTTCCAGTGGCTCAACATCGTGTGGAGCAAGTCCTCGATCCTGCTGGCCGCGGAGGAACGCCGCCGCCAGGAGGAAGAGGACCAGAAGAACCAGGAGAAGGGCGACCAGTAGCGGGCGGGTCTAGTCGCCCCGCCCGCTAGCGGCGGGTGACCGCCTGCTCAGCCGCTTCGGCCCATTCGCGCCATTGCTGCGCCTGGGCGCGAGCCTTCTCCGCATCCCGCTTGCGGCCCGCGGCCTCGGCCTTCGCGGCCTGTTCTTCGAACTGGGTGACCCGGTCCCGGAACTGTGCTGCGCGTGCCATCGCCTCGGGGTCGCTACGACGCCACTGCTGGTCCTCGGCATCGCGAACTCGACGCTCGATCGCGTGCAGACGGTCTTCGAGTTCACGAACCCGCTCGCGCGGGACCTTGCCGATCTCGTCCCATTTGACCTGCAGTTCGCGCAGATGCGACTTGGCGCCGTCGAGTCCGGACGACGGGTCGACGATCTTCTCGAACCGTTCCAGAAGAGCGACCTTCGCCTTGGCGTTGTCGCCGAACTCCGCGTCGCGCTCGGAGGCATTCGCGTTCCGGGCCGCGAAAAACACGTCCTGAGCAGCCTTGAAGCGCTTCCACAGGGCATCGTCGATGTCGCGGGGAGCGCGCCCGGCAGCCTTCCAATCGGCGAGGAGGCCACGGAACGCCGATGCCGTCGTCGCCCAATCGGTGGAGCTAGAAAGCTCCTCGGCCTGAACACAGAGTTCTTCTTTACGGGTGCGGGCGGTGGCGCGTTCGCGGTCCATGTCGGCGAAGTGCGCGCCCCGGCGGCGGTTGAAGGACTCCCGAGCCTTGGAGAAACGCTTCCAGAGCGCGTCATCGACCTTGCGGTCCACGCCGCGGATGGTCTTCCACTCTTCGAGGATCTCGTGCAGGCGGTCGCCGGCGACCTTCCATTGCGTGGAGTTCGAGCTGAGTTCCTCAGCCTCGGCGGCGAGCTGCTCCTTGCGTGCGGTGGCCTCGGTCCGCTGCTTCTCGCGCTCTTCCTTCGCCTGTGCGCTAGCTTCGTCGGAGTGTTCGATGATCGCCTTGAGCCGGCGCGATAGTCCGTCGATGTCGCCGATGACGGTCGCTTCGGGCAGGGACTCGGCCATTGCCTCGGCGGCGGTCTTCGTCTTGCGTGCATCGCCGGCGCCGCTGGAGAGGCGGGCCTCGAGCAGCGACACCTCGGTGGCCAGATCGTCGAAGCGGCGACCGTAGTGGGAGAGTGCTTCCTCCGGCTCGCCGGCCTGCCACGAGCCGATGACGCGTTCGCCGTCGGCGGTCTTGAGGTAGACGGTGCCGTCGGCGTCGACGCGGCCCCACTTCGACGGGTCGCTCGATGCCACCACGACGGTTGATGGAGAAGAGGGCTTGACCGGATGCGGCTTGGCGGCGAGTGCGCTGGGCTTTGCGATGGTGCTATCGGTCATGATGTCCTCTTCTCTGCCGCGCGTATCGGCTGCCACTTACGAACTGCGCTGTTCATTCAACATGCTGTGACTTCGCCTGCCAATAGAAGCCGGTGTTGTTGAGACGAGTGCTGTCGTTTGATGCGACGTTACCCCCGTCAGGCTACGGTGACGGGGTGCTGACTGCGGTGGGTCTCGTCCCGAGTGCACCCCTGCTCGTTCCCGAACTGTCCGGCGCGGGCAACCCAGATGTCGATGCGGTTCGGGCCGCGACGGTGGAAGTCGGGCGCGTTCTTGCCACCCAAGCGGACCGATGGACGGTCCTCTCGTTGGTGGAGTCGAGGTCGTCGAAGGGGACGTTCCGCGGGTTCGGCGCGGACGTCGAAGTCTCGCTACGACCGGGCGACCTCTCGAACGCTGATTCCGAGATGCCGCTGCATTTCCTCATCGCCGCTTGGCTCCGGACCCTGACCGCACCGGCGATCGAGGCGCGACCGTATGTCCTCGGTACTGCCACGGAACTGTTCACGGCCCTCGACGAATCCGCCGACCGCGAGGCTCTCCTCGTCGTTGCAGACGGTTCGACGATGCTCACGCCCAAGGCGCCCGGAGCGTTTCATCCGGATGCGCCGGCCTTCGAGGAGAAGCTCGATACCGCGATCGAAATCGGAGACTGGGCGACGGTTCTCGAACTCGACGGGTGGGATGAGTTCGGGGCGGGGGAGAGCCAGCGACTGTTCCAGGTCCTGGCCGGGGTTCTTGCCGAAATGCGCCCGTCCGAAACCCGCGGCACCCACGCGGCGCCGTTCGGCGTCGGCTATCTCATGCGGACGTGGGTCGCGTGAGCAAGCCGATTGCGGTCATCGGACCCACGGCGACGGGCAAGTCGGACCTCGCACTCGACGTCGCCGAACGGGTCGGCGGTCAGATCGTGAACATCGACGCGCAGCAGATGTACCGGGGCATGGACGTCGGGACCGCGAAACTCCCGGTTTCCGAACGACGCGGGATCACCCACCACATGATCGACGTCCTCGATGTCACGGACGTCGCGACGGTCGCGAACTATCAGCATGATGCGGGACAGATCGTCGACGATCTGCTCTCGCGCTCGATCGTCCCCGTCATCGTGGGCGGGTCGATGATGTACATCCAGTCGCTGCTCGATCACTGGACCTTCCCCGCGACCGATCCGGTCGTGCGGGCGAAATGGGAGGCGCTGCTCGAAGCTGAGGGGCTCGGGGCCGTGCACCAAGCGCTGCGTTCGGTCGACCCGGTGGCCGCCGACACGATCCTGCCGACCGACGGCCGGCGAATGGTGCGCGCGCTCGAAGTCGTCGAGATCACCGGCCGTCCGTTCGCTGCCTCGCAGCCCACGCGCGGCGATTCCCGTTGGGGTACAACGATCATCGGCCTGGACCGCGAGACCGACGAACTCGATGACCGAATTCTTCGGCGCACGGCGTTGATGTTCGAGCAGGGGCTCGTCGAAGAGGTCGAGAAACTCATTCCGCTGGGGTTGCGCGAGGGTCAGACCGCCCGCCGCGCGATTGGTTATGCGCAGGTCCTGGCCGCGCTCGACGGCGAGTACCCGATGGCGGAAGCCCAGGAGATCACTGCGCAGGGCACCCGACGGTATGTCCGGCGGCAGCGTTCTTGGTTCCGTCGGGACACGCGGGTGACGTGGCTCAACCCCGCGGACAGTGACGTTGTCGGCCGAGCCGTGCAGGTCGCCGGAATCGCCGGTTAAAGTCGAAGGCGTGGAGTTCAGCAAAGGGCATGGGACGGAAAACGATTTCGTCATCCTTCCGGACCCGGAAGTCGAACTCGATCTGACCGTCTCACGGGTTTCCGCGCTGTGTGATCGCCAGCGCGGCCTCGGCGCCGACGGTGTCCTGCGGGTGGCCCGCTCGGGGGACCTGGTGGCCAAGGGTGTCCTCGATGCGTTGCCGGACGGCGTCTCGGCGGACGACTGGTTCATGGACTACCGCAACGGCGACGGCAGCATCGCCGAGATGTGCGGCAACGGCGTCCGGGTGTTCGCGCATTATCTGGTGGCGTCCGGTCTCGAGAGTGGCACCGAGTTCGTCGTCGGATCGCGCGCCGGCGGGCGGCCCGTGACGGTCCACTACGCCGATGCCCTCAACGCGGACGTGTCCGTGGCGATGGGACCCGTTCGTGAACTCGGCACCTCGAGCGCGACAGTCGGCGGCATGACCTTCACCGGAATCGGCATCGATGTCGGCAACCCGCACCTCGCGTGCGTGTCCCGCGATCTGACCCCGGACACGATCAAGAAGATCGATCTGCGCGAGCTACCCGAGTTCGATCACACGATGTTCCCGCATGGAGTCAACGTCGAGATCCTGACCCCGCGCACACAAGGCACCGTCACCATGCGGGTCTACGAGCGGGGTGTGGGGGAGACTCGGTCCTGCGGTACGGGAACAGTTGCCGCGGCAGCGGCCGCCCTCGCCGCCGACGGACTCAGCGAAGGTGAAGTACGGGTCCATGTGCTCGGCGGAGCGGTGGACGTTTCCATCCACAACCGGGAGGCGACGCTGCGCGGGCCATCGGTGCTGGTGGCGAACGGAAATCTGCACGAAGTGTGGTGGGCGGCACTCGGGTGACCGCGCCCGGGCAGATATAAAAATGCACGCCCGCCCAGATTCTGGGACGATGAATCTTGTATGAAGAATTCATCGCAATCGCGTTGGTCCGAGTGGTCAGCTGACTCCCTCGCCGACGACGACTATCTCCCGTCCGTCGGTGAGTTGCAGCTAGAAGACCGCAGCGCGTTGCGTCGCGTCGCCGGTCTCTCGACCGAGCTCACCGACATCACCGAAGTCGAATACCGGCAACTGCGTCTGGAACGCGTCGTCCTTGTGGGCGTGTGGACCGAAGGCAGTGCAGCCCAAGCGGAATCGAGCCTCGCCGAGCTCGCCGCCCTCGCCGAGACGGCCGGCTCGGAAGTTCTCGACGGGCTCGTCCAGCGACGCGACAAGCCGGATCCGTCGACCTACATCGGCTCTGGAAAGGCGCTCGAGCTCCGTGAGATCGTGCTCAGCTCCGGCGCCGACACCGTCATCTGCGATGGTGAGCTGTCGCCGGCTCAGCTGACCGCGCTCGAGAAGGTGGTGAAGGTCAAGGTCGTCGACCGCACCGCGCTCATCCTCGACATTTTCGCCCAGCATGCGACGTCTCGCGAAGGTAAGGCGCAGGTCGCGCTCGCGCAGATGGAATATATGCTGCCGCGCCTGCGTGGTTGGGGTGAGTCGATGTCCCGGCAGGCCGGTGGTCGCGCCGGATCAAACGGTGGTGTCGGTCTCCGCGGACCTGGTGAGACGAAGATCGAGACCGACCGTCGCCGAATTCGCGAGCGCATGTCCAAGCTGCGGCGCGAGATCAAGGAAATGAAGCGAGCGCGCGACACGAAGCGTCAGGGTCGGGTGACCAACGGCATTCCGTCGGTCGCCATCGTGGGTTACACGAATGCCGGGAAATCGAGCCTGCTCAACGCGCTGACCGGCGCGGGCGTGCTGGTCGAGAACGCGCTGTTCGCCACCCTTGATCCGACAACTCGGCGCGCGCTGCTCGAAGACGGCCGCGAGTTCGTCCTCACCGACACCGTGGGATTCGTGCGGCACCTGCCCACCCAGCTCGTCGAAGCATTCCGCTCGACGCTGGAGGAAGTGACCGGGGCAGACCTGCTCCTGCATGTCGTGGACGGGTCGGACCCGCTTCCGCACGAGCAGATCAAAGCGGTCCGTACGGTGATCACCGAGGTGCTGCAGGAAACCGGGATGCCGGCTCCGCCGGAGATGCTCGTCGTCAACAAGATCGACGCAGCCGACCCGGTCATGCTGACCGAACTCCGGGGAGTGCTCCGCGGTGCGGCGTTCATCTCCGCGCGGACCGGTGAAGGTCTCGACGAACTTCGTCAGATGGTGTCCGAGGCGATCGGTCGCACCGACGTCGAAGTCAGCGTTTTGCTGCCGTACTCGCGTGGCGATCTGCTCGCGCAGATCCACTCGGACGGCACGATCCTCAAGACCTCACACGAAGAGGATGGAACGAAACTGCGTGCGCGTGTGCCGGCGTCGTTGGCGTCTGCGCTGCTCGACTATGCCTACAGCGGCGCGTAAGAGTTGCCGCAACGTCGTTGGCTCATCGTGCCGTTCACCGCGGCTCTTGTTTCGGTACCGCTCGCCCACGCGCAGACGGCGTTCGAAACATATTGCACGCCAACCGATCCAGGGTTGACCGAGCTGTCCGGGATGACGTGGGGCGACGGAACGCTCTACGCCATGGGAGACAGCGGCGCGGACGATCGGATCGCTGCACTGGACGAGCACTGTGGCGTGAGTCGGTGGATACCGAACCCCGTCGATCCGTTCGACGTCGAAGATCTCACGTTCCATGACGGCTCGTTGTGGCTCGCCGACACGGGGGACAACGACCGCGTTCGTCCGACAATCGCCCTGACTCGCGTCGACCCGAAGGACGGCCGCGGCGAGCTGTACCGACTCAAATATCCCGATGGCGCGCATGACGCTGAGGCGGTCGCCATCGCGCCGAACGGTGAGATCGCGGTCATCACCAAGGAGTGGAGCGGCCACAGTCGCGTCTACACGCTGTCGGACGGACATCGTCTGGCCGATCTTGCTTCTCCTGGTCCGACGCCGCTCGTGTTCGTCGGTGAGCTCGTGATTCCCGAAGGCTCCAATGATGACGCCCCGCTGGTCACCGGTGCGGCGATGCATCCGGACGGCAAGACCGTCGCCATCCGAACCTATTGGAACGCCTACCTGTATCCGATCGGTGAAGAGGGTCTCGCGCACGCTTTGACCCACGCCGAGCCGAAGCATCTCTCGCTGCCCCCTGAGCCACAAGGCGAGGCGATCGCGTTCGATGCTCGCGGTGATGTGTTGATCGCCTCCGAAGCGGGCAATCGCGCGGACGCACCGATTCCGCCGATTCTCATCTCGCGCAGTGTCGATGTTGCCAAGCCGGTTGCGTCCCAACAGACCGAGCATCACCTGAATTGGTGGTGGTGGGTCCTCGGCGGAATCGGCGCCGTGGCGGTGCTCGTCGAGGGCATGTCGATTCTGCGACCGCGCAAGCGGAAGTAGGCGACGACCTTCACTCCGTCGCGGACATGTTCGGCGACAGCAGAACGGACGCAATCGTCGTTCGTGCGAGTCGTGCGACGGCGTCGGGATCGCTGAGGTCGATAATCGAACGTGGGCTGATCAGGTAGCCGATCATCAGGTGAATCAAGACATCGGCCTGTGCGTCGGGATTGCCCGGCGGAATTCTTCCCGCTTTCTGAGCTTTCGCGATGTTCGTGCGGACGGCGGAATGGCCGACCTGCAGCGCGGACGGTTCGCCATGACCCAAGGCATGGATGAGGTCCGCGCGATGACGTTCATCGGTTCCGAACAGGATGTCGTCGAGCAGGCGCATGCAGGTCTGAAATGCGACGACGCACTGTTCCGTAGCGTCGGTGACGACTGTGAAACTGTCGGCCAGATCAGTGAGAAGTTGTCTGATGGCGCGTCCGAGTGCCTGCTCGAACAGTTGGTCCTTGCCGCCGTACCGACGGAAGAGCGTGGTGCGGCCGACGCCGGATTCAGCGGCGATGTCGTCCATCGTTGCCTCGCGCGTACCTTTGCGCGCCAACACCCGTAATGCGGCGTCGAGAACCTGGGATTCCTTGTCGCTCGTGGCGTCGACGTCGAGGGCTTGGCCGACTGCCCGCTGCAGCAGCGTCGGCATCGGAGCGCCCGGTCGTGTCACCCTCTCATCTTGACATGGAACTATTACGCGGTTAATAGTTCCAAGTAACTTTGGTGAGGAGCTTGCGATGACACCCAAGCCGATTCGAGTCCTTCGGGGACAGCTGAGGAGCGCTCAGCAGTTCGTCGAAGCGGTCCGTCGTGACCCGCGAATACTCCGCGAAATCGGAGCCGAATTGATCGGCCGGAAGCAGGTCGGTCCGACCCAGGCTGCGGCTGCAGGACCTCCGGAGTTGGATACGTTCGACCGGCAGACGCGTGCAAGCATGCACCTCGACGCCGGGCCCGAAGCTGTTGCGGCCTTCGTCAGCGACCTCGCCCGGCTTCCGGACTGGTTGACGGTCCATGCCGGCTTCCGGGGCGAGCCACCTGCGGCGGCCTATCCGGGTCTCGAGTTCATCCAGCAGGCCAAACTCATGGGAATTCCGGCCGATGTCGCATGGACGGTCGTTTCCGCCGGCGACACCGGGGTTGAGATGCGCGGCCGCGGGCCGATGGGTCTCACGCTGGGATTCTGGTTGGTTGTCGAGCCTGACGGCCCTGGATCATCGACGTTGTCGGTGTTTGTGGGGCTTGCGGGTCAGCCGGTGCAGGGCCCGCTCGGAGCATCCCTGCTGCGTAGTTTCACCGAAAGTCTCGAGGAATCGCTGCATCGGCTCGCAGCGGCTGTCGCGTCGTTGCAGGGTGCAAAAACACCGTCGCGTAAGCCCGTTCTGCACGAAGTCACCGGAACGATGCTGGCGCCGAACACCCCGGTCCTCGTCGGCGTCGGGCAAGTCGTCGACCGTGTGCCGGATCCGGCGCGGGACCCGGCGGCAATGGCCGCGTCCGCTCTTCGATTGGCCGCCCGTGATTGCGGTGCTGGAGACGCTTTGCTCCGGTCCGCCGACGCGGTGTACGCGGTTGCGTCCGCCTCGTGGCAGTATCGCGATCTCGGTGCGGCCGTTGCTGCGGTGTTGGGCACGACACCGTCCGAAACAGTGCAATCGGTGCCCTTCGGTGGTGACGCCGGACAAGTGCTCGTCAATGAGGCAGCGGAGTCCGTCGCCACCGGGAAACATCGCATCGTGCTGGTGACTGGTGCCGAAGCCGGTGCCACGCTGGCCAGCCACCCAGGGTTGTCTTGGCCCGGGCAGCCGCCGACCGTGCGTCCTACTCGAGTGGTCGGATTGGACAAGCAGGGCAACAACGACTCCGAGACCGCCGTTGGACTCGGGGCGCCGATCTATCTCTTCGCACTCATGGACTCCGCGAATCGCCGCCGTCTAGGACTGTCGCCGCGCGAGCATGCCAAGGCCAACGCGGAGCTGTGGTCGACCTTCTCGGCGATTGCGGCGCAGAACCCGCACGCCTGGCAGCCGGAGCAGTTCCATGCCGATTCGCTCCTCGACGTCTCCGGCGGCAACCGCATGATCACCTCGCCTTATACCAAGCTCCTGTGCGCGAACTTGCAGGTCGACATGGCCAGCGGAGTGATCGTCTGCAGTGCGGCAGCGGCGCAGGAGGCGGGAATTCCGCAGGACAAGTGGGTCTTCATCCACGCTGGAGCATCGGCGCACGATGAGTGGTTCGCGACCGAGCGGGCCGAGTTGGCCGCGTCCCCGGCAATCCGGACGATCGGACAATCAGCGCTCGATCATGCCCGCCTGACCATCGACGAGATCGATGAAGTCGACCTCTACTCGTGCTTTCCCTCGGCTGTGCAGATCTCCGCACGCGAGCTGGGGCTGCCGATCAACGATCCCTCGCGCCCCTTGTCGGTGACGGGTGGTCTGACCTTTGGCGGTGGCCCGGGCAACAACTTCGGTGGTCACTCGATCGCGACGATGGTCGAGCGACTGCGCAGCCGACCGAAGTCCTATGGTTTGACGACCTCACTCGGCTGGTACCTGACCAAACACTCGATTGGCGTGTACTCGGCCAAACCGCCGGCAAAGCCGTATCAGTACCTCAAGCCGTTCGTCGATCACCCGCCGTCACGGCCTGTGCGAACCGGCTATCGCGGCTCCGCGGTGATCGAGGCGTACACCGTGCCGTACGGCCGTGATGGAGAGCCGGAAGCAGCGATCGTCAGCGCGATCGCACCGGACGGGGCCCGCGTGCTCGTGCGCGTCAAGGCGCCTGAATTCATCAGTGAATTGATCGAAGAGGACGTCCTGGGGCTCCCGGTGACGGTCGACGGGGACACCGTCACGATCACCAGCCGGGATCGAACGGATCTTCCGGCGCCGCCTCCACCTTCGGTTCTCGTGGAACGCCGAGGGTCGATCATGGTGATCACCCTCAACCGGCCCGCGGTTCGCAATGCCGTCAATCTCGCCATGGCGACGGCTCTGGAACGCGCCATCGACAGTTTCGAGGCTGACCCGGACGCTCAGGTCGCGATTCTCACCGGCGCCGGTGGTTACTTCAGCGCGGGCATGGACCTCAAAGCCGCTGCGCGCGGTGAGGTTCCGATGACGGAACGGCGTGGACCGCTGGGCCTCGCGGGGCGACCACCACGGAAACCGCTCATTGCCGCTGTCGAGGGGCCGGCGCTGGCCGGGGGATGCGAACTGGCGCTGTCGGCAGACCTCATCGTCGCCGCATCGGACTCGCAGTTCGGCATTCCCGAACCGAAGCGCGGACTCGTCGCGGCCGGCGGCGGGGTGTATCGGTTGCGGGAGCGACTGCCCCGAAACATCGCGATGCAGCTCGCCCTCACCGGCGACCCGATGTCGGCGGCGGTCCTGGCGTCTTATGGCCTGGTCAACGAAGTGACCGAACCTGGTCAGGCGCTTGCCGGGGCACTCCGACTGGCCGAGCAGATCGCGGTCAATGCGCCGCTGAGTCTGCTCGCGAGCAAACAGATCATCGATGAGACCAGCGATTGGTCGACCGCGGAGGCATTCGCGCGGCAGAACGACATCGCGTCCGAGGCGTTGTTCTCGGCCGATGCGACGGAGGGGATCATGGCCTTCGCGGAGAAACGGGCTCCGGTCTGGACCAGTCGCTGACGTAGGAGGCCTGTCGACAATGGCCTGGCTCCCATACTGGAGCCAAGCCATCTGTCGAACTCTTATACGCGGCGCATGACGGTGACGACCTTGCCGAGGATCGTCGCGTCGTTGCCCGGGATGGGCTCGAACAGCGCGTTGTGCGGCATGAGCCAGACGTTTCCGTCCTTGCGTTTGAACGTCTTGACCGTGGCTTCGCCGTCGATCATTGCCGCGACGATTTCACCGTTGTCGGCGACGTTCTGCTGCCGTACGACGACCCAGTCGCCATCGCAGATGGCGGCGTCGATCATCGATTCACCGACGACCTTGAGCAAGAAGAGCGAGCCTTCGCCGACCAGTTCGCGCGGCAGCGGGAAGATCTCTTCAACGGCTTCTTCCGCCAGGATCGGACCACCGGCAGCGATGCGGCCGAGGACCGGAACGTAGGCCGGCGCCGGCAGCGACGCGCCACCCGGTTCGGGCGATCGGGGTGTCTCATCGAGATTCCGAACATCAACGGCGCGTGGACGATTCGCATCTCGACGAAGGAAGCCCTTGCGTTCGAGCGTGCGCAACTGGTGCGCGACGGACGACGTTGAGGTGAGGCCGACGGCGTCGCCGATTTCGCGGATGCTCGGGGGGTAGCCCCGCTCCGACACGGACGCACGAATGACTTCGAGAACCTTCCGCTGGCGGTCGGTGAGAACCGACGTATCGGAGTCCACCCGATCGATCGAGTCCAGCGAATCGACATCGGAGCCGCCGGTACCGCTGCGGTCTCTCCCAGCCATGAGATGTCTCCCTTCACTGCTTCTCTGTCGGACCTGAATGTAGCGCAGCGGCACACCGTTATCAAACATCTGTTCGATGTTTTTCCAAATCTGTCGTGACACTTGTCAGAGGGGAGTGCTACAAAATTCGAACAGGCGTTCATCGAACGCAGTTTCGAACAACCGCGGTCGAACGGCCGCAACTCATGACAGGGGAGACAGAGATGACCATCGCAATCGACACTCACAACTTCCGTTCGAGCACCCCGTTCGACCCGGAGCGCTGGCGCCGCACCTACGCCGGGGGTTCGCGCCCCGCTGCGCACACCGGCCGTTCGCGCCGTGCGCCGCGGCGAGAGTTCTCCTACGGCAACGCATTCGGTTACACCGAGCAGTCGCACCAGGAGCTGCCGGAACAGACGATCAACATCGTGACGCTCATCGTCGCGGCGCTGCTCACCGCGCTGGTTGTCGTGGGCCTGGTCGCGATCGCCGATTTCGCCTCGGGCGGCGGCATGCCGGGTGGTTTCCCGGTGGCTGCGGCCGTCGCCGGAGCCGAAGGTGGTCGGTAATGGTGTCCCCGGAGCGGGCGCCGATGTGGCTTCCGCTCGCGGACGAGGGCGGCGGCGTGCCCGGGACCGTACGGGTATTGTTTGGGAAGGTTGGCCATGCACGGCCGAGCGCGCTGGGAACGGTTTCCTTCCTCGACCCGCAGCGCCACGGTCTCGACAAAGGACGTGATATGCACTGCCCTTTCTGCCGGAATCCCGACTCCCGCGTCGTGGACTCCCGTGAGGCGGAGGAAGGTTCTGCAATTCGTCGTCGCCGAGCGTGTCCGTCCTGTGGTCGCCGCTTCACGACCGTCGAAACCGCCGTCCTCGCCGTCGTGAAACGGAGTGGCGTCACCGAACCCTTCAGTCGCGAGAAGGTCATTCGCGGCGTCCGTCGGGCATGTCAGGGTCGCGATGTCGACGACGATGCCTTGATGCAGCTCGCCCAGAAGGTCGAAGACGCCGTGCGGGCTTCGGGTTCTGCCGAGATCCCTTCGCACGAAGTGGGATTGGCGATCCTCGGACCGCTGCGCGACCTCGACGAAGTGGCCTACCTGCGCTTTGCCTCCGTGTACCGGTCGTTCTCGTCGGCCGACGATTTCGAACGCGAGATCCAGGATCTTCGGCAACACCGCACGAAGGCGAAGTAAGGGCACATCACCCTCAGTGCCGCGCCTCGGCGATCGCTGTCCGCACACGCTTTTCCGAAATCGGATACGCGGTGCCGACCCGCTGAGCAAACAGACTGACCCTCAACTCCTCGAGCATCCATCGAATGTTCTCGACGGCCGCGCCGTCGCGTCGATCAGCGGGGAGTGATTCCTTGAGATCTTCATATTCCGCGTCGAGGTTGTCGAGGACGACCTGGTGTTGGGCATCCCGGCCGGCATTCGACGCATAATTCTCTGCCCGGACGGCCGCCGCTTCGACATAGCGGGGCAGTGCACGCAACCGCTCCGCGCCGAACTCGGTCGCGAACCCGTCGAACACGAGTGAACGCAGATGCGTTTCCAACACTCGTCGAATGGCGGCAGGCATCGCGGACGCAGCTTCCTGCGCATTCCGCCACTCGTTGAGAACCGTGACAGCAACGTGGACCACGGAAATCACCTCGTCCGGCAGCTCTGCGGCGACGCGTTTCCGCAGGTCGACGTACTCAGTCGGAGTCCAGGCGAAGCCGCCGCACCGCGGAACCAGGGCGTCGATCGCGGCGCGCCGGCAGTCGTCGATGAAGGCCTCGGCATTGCCGGAGGGATTGTGGCCCAATGCGAGACGTTCGACCGTCGACATCGAGCCCAGGACGTACTTGGTGCTCGCCGGCAGTTCCGCATTGAGGAGCGCTCGCGTACCGACACGCATCGCGGTGGTCTGCTGGGATGCCGTCGAATACACGCGGACGGCGACTCCGCCGGGTTCGGCGGTCAGCGCGGGATAGGCGTTGACGCGGTGCCCGCCAATCGTGCCGCTGATCTTCCGCGGCACGTCGCCGAGGGCGTCCGCTGTCCAGGCTTTCGCCGGCTCGCGCTCGAACCGTGCCGTCGCGCGCGACACCTGACGTTCGACCCGCGGCGCAACGTTCTGCCGGAGGTCATCGAGGTTCTTCGAACGCGCGGTGATCGAGCCGTCCTCGGCGACGGCCGCGAAGTTCATGCGCAGGTGACCGGGCAGTTCGGTCAGGTCGAAGTCAGACGGATGGATTTGCGTTCCGCCCAACCGCGACAGTTCTGGGGCCAACGCCTCGGTAACCGGCTTCGAGCGCGGAGTCATCACCGCCAACGCTGCCTGCGCGAAGTCGGGCGCGGGGACCACGAGGCGTCGCAGGTGCTTGGGCAGCGACTTGATGAGTGCCGTCACGAGTTCTTCTCGCATCCCGGGCACGAGCCAATCGAAACCCGTGTTCGACACCTGCGCGATGAGCGGCGCCGGGATACGGACGGTGACGCCGTCGGTGTCGCTGCCCGGTTCGAACGAGTAGGTGAGGTCGAACTGCATCTCACCCTGACGCCACGCGCCCGGATAGCTGGTACGCGAAACATCGTCGGCACCGTCGTTGATGACCGATTCGAGCGTGAAGTCGAGAAGTTCCGGCTGCTTCTTGCGGGCGTCCCGCCACCACTTGTCGAAGTGCCGTCCGCTGACCACGTCCTTCGGAATTCGCTTGTCGTAGAAGGCAAACAGCGAATCCTCATCGACCACGAGGCCGCGGCGACGTGCTCGATCCTCAATCGACGAGGCCTGCTCGAGAATCGAGTCGTTGTGGGTGAGGAAAGTGTGCTTCGACTCCCACTCGCGGTTGACGAGGGCATGCCGGATGAACAGTTCGCGGCTGTGTTCGGGATCGATGCGCGCGTAATTGACGGCTCGCCGCGCCACGATCGGCACGCCGTACAGGGACACGCGCTCGTACGCCATAGCCGCGGCATTGCGCGTCGACCAATGAGGTTCGCTGTAATTGCGCTTCACGAAGTGCTCGGCGAATTCCTCGGCCCACTCGGGTTCGATTCGCGCAACCGTGCGGCCCCACAGTCGGGACGTTTCAACGAGT
Source organism: Smaragdicoccus niigatensis DSM 44881 = NBRC 103563 (assembly GCF_000380645.1). Lineage (GTDB taxonomy): Bacteria > Actinomycetota > Actinomycetes > Mycobacteriales > Mycobacteriaceae > Smaragdicoccus > Smaragdicoccus niigatensis. The sequence goes on along the minus strand of NZ_AQXZ01000016.1, from coordinate 261,650 downwards.
TCGACGGCCATCACGCACGGCGGGGTCTTCTTGCCGAGCGACGACCCGGGGAAGATCGCGAACTTCACGCCGCGGGCGCCGAGGTACTCGCGATCGGTGGCGTCCGCACTGCGAACGCCGATGTGCGACAGCAGACCTGACACGACCGCTCGATGGACGGCGTTCGGTGCCGCGGCAGCCGTATTCGGTGTCCAGCCGAGGTCCTTGGCGATCGTGGAGAGCTGTCCGTGCAGGTCCTGCCATTCACGAATTCGCAACCAGTGCAGGAACTCTGTGCGACACATGCGGCGGAACGCGCTCGACGACAGGTCTCGGCGCTGGTCGGTGAGGTACTCCCACAGCTTCAGGTACGCGAGGACGTCAGAGCCGTCGACGCGGAACCGCGCGTGTGCGGTGTCCGCGGCTTGCTGGTGCTCGGTCGGGCGCTCTCGCACGTCCTGAATCGACATTCCGGAAACGATGATCAGTGTTTCCGCGAGGCAGCCCGAAGCGTGGCCTTGCGCGAGAATCCGTGCCATTCGCGGATCGACGGGGAGGCGGGCAAGCTGCCGTCCCATCGGCGTGAGCCGAGGAATGTGGTCTTCTTCGGGCGCGGTGATCGCACCCAGTTCGTGCAGGAGGGCGAGGCCGTCCCGGATGTTGCGTTCGTCCGGCGGATCGACGAACGGGAAGATCGCCACGTCGCCGAGGCCGAGGTTCGCCATCTGCAGAATGACCGAGGCCAGGTTGGTGCGGAGAATCTCGGGCTCGGTGAATGCCGGCCGGTCCTCGAAGTCCTGCTCTGAATAGAGCCGGATGCAGATGCCGTCCGCGACACGTCCGCATCGGCCGGATCGCTGCCGGGCCGACGCCTGGGAGATCTCCTCGATCGGCAGGCGCTGAACCTTGGTTCGCTTGGAGTACCGCGAGATTCGTGCGGTGCCGGGGTCGATCACGTAGCGAATGCCGGGAACGGTCAGCGAGGTTTCGGCGACGTTCGTCGCGAGAACCACCCGTCGGCCCGTGTGCGCGGAGAACACGCGATGCTGCTCGGCGATCGACAATCGGGCGTAAAGCGGCAGGATTTCGGTGCGCGGCAGTTTGAGGTCGCGCAGGGCGTCGCCGGTATCGCGGATCTCCCGCTCGCCGGATAGGAAGACCAGGACGTCGCCATCGCCGGCCGCGAACAGTTCTTGTACTGCCGTACCGATCGCATCGACGGCGTCGAGCTCGATGACCTCGTCTTCGGTCTCGAGGGTCAGCGGTCGATAGCGGACCTCGACCGGGTACGTGCGCCCGGACACTTCCACGATCGGCGCCGGAACACCATCGACGGCAAAGTGATTCGCAAAGCGCTCGGGGTCGATCGTCGCCGACGTGATGATGACCTTGAGTTCCGGGCGGCGGGGGAGCAGCTGCTTGAGGTAGCCGAGCAGGAAGTCGATGTTGAGGCTGCGCTCGTGCGCTTCGTCGATGATGATCGTGTCGTAGCGGCGGAGCATTCGATCGCGCTGGATCTCGTTCAGCAGGATGCCGTCCGTCATGAGCCGAACGAGCGTTGAGTCCGACATGTGGTCGGTGAAACGCACCGAATATCCGACGACTCCGCCGATTTCGCCGCCGAGCTCTTCGGCGATGCGCTCGGCGACTGTTCGCGCGGCCAACCGGCGCGGCTGTGTGTGGCCGATGACGCCACGCACTCCGCGGCCGAGTTCGAGGCAGATCTTGGGTATCTGTGTGGTTTTACCGGAGCCGGTCTCGCCCGCGACGATGACGACCTGGTGGGCCTTGATGGCGGCCGCGATGTCATCGCGGCGTTCGCTCACCGGAAGTTGTGGTGGGAAGGTGATCTCGGGGACGGCCGCCTGGCGGACTGCGACGCGTGCCTCAGCCTGCGACAGCGCCTTTTCCACCGACACGACGTCGTCGTCGTTCGCGATCCGTTCAATCCGGCGCGAAAGGCGATATGCGTCCGCGTACGTTAAAACGGAAAGGCGTCCTCCGAAGCGAGGATCAGATCGGCGGGACGGCCGCCTTCGGTGGTGGCCAGGTGGCTGGCGATCGGAAGACATACTGGATACAGGTTATCGAAATGCGCGGCAGGGGTGGACCGCGCAATTGCTCGAAAGATGATGGGGGAGTTTCTGATGGGTGCGCTGTGGCACGGTTTCGCAGATATGGGAGCGGTCGAGCGGGATGGGGCATTCGTCGTCACGCGCGGTGAAGGCGTCCGCATCTACGACGACCAAGGCAACGAGTACCTCGACGCGACCGCCGGCCTGTGGTTCACCAACGTGGGCTACGGCCGCGCCGAGATCGCCGATGCCGTAGCGAAACAGTTGACCAAGATCGGCCATTATTCGAACTTCGGCGACCTGACGACGGACACCGCCATCGAACTCGCCGAGCGGCTGGCCACCATCGCGCCCGTTCAGAACTCGAAGATCATGTTCACACTCGGTGGCTCGGACTCGATCGACACCGCCGTCAAGATGGCCCGTCGCTACTGGGTTGTCATGGGCAAGCCGGAGAAGACCCTCATTGTCGGCCGTCAGAAGGCGTACCACGGCATGCACTGGGCGGGTACGTCGCTGTCTGGACTGCCGCTGAACCGCGAGGGCTACGGCGACCTGATGCCGGAAGCCCGCACGGTCACGTGGGACGACGCGTCGGCCCTGCGTGCGCTCATCGAGGCCGAAGGTGCCGACCGCATCGCGGCCTTCTTCGCTGAGCCGATCATCGGCGCTGGCGGTGTCTACCTGCCTCCCGAGAACTACCTCACCGAGGTTCGGCAGATCTGCCGCGAGAACGACATCCTGTTCGTGGCCGATGAGGTCGTGACGGGCTTCGGCCGCATCGGCGGATCGTGGTTCGCATCGTCGAAGTTCGGGCTCGAACCCGACCTCATGACAACGGCCAAGGGACTGACGTCGGGATATGTGCCGATGGGCGCGGTGTTCGCCGCGCCGCGAGTGTCCGAGCCGTTCTTCGCCGGCGGAACCTGGCTCCGTCACGGCTACACGTATGGCGCCCATGCCGCGGGGGCGGCGGCGGCGCTCGCGAACCTCGACATCATCGAGCGTGAAGGCCTCCTTGTCGAGGCGAAGCGACTCGAGTCGACACTGCACGAGAAGTTGTCGCCGCTTGCCGAACACCCGGCGGTCGCCGAAGTGCGAAGTGGCCTCGGGGCGGTCGCGGGCATCCAGCTCGCGGACGCGTCGAAAGCGATGGGATTCGTGAAGACGCTTCGCCGCCACGGTGTTTCGACGCGGGCGTGCGGTGCGGGTGCGCTGCAGATCTCGCCGGCGTTCGTGATGACCGACGCCGAGGTCGAGGAGTTGGCGACCCGCATCCGGGCCGCGCTCGACGAGTTTTAGACCGGGATCGTCCGGTCGTACACCGTGCGGCCGCCGAGTTCGACCCAGCCGTCGTCCAGGCACTTGGTGAAGATCTGCGATCCGCGTCCCTGCGTGATGGTCAGATTCTTCCGCGTGAGCGTGGTCAGTCGGACGGCGGCGGCGCCGGTGGCCTCGTCTTCGGCGACGCCGAGTCCCGGTCCGAACATCCGCGATCGCACGTTTCCTGGGCTGGTCCACGCCCAGGCGTAATGCTCGCCTTCAGTGAAGTCATCCGGATTCAGCTCGTCGATGTCGCTGGCGTCGGACTTGGGGTGAAACGTGAATTCCGGTGCCCACTCGGCGCGCGCCCTAACCCACGTCAGGCCGTTCTCAGACTCGAATTCGACCTCACCCGCCGCGAGGGCGAGGCTCGTCGCGTTGCTGCCCGTCTGGCCAAGCCACCAGGCAAGGCCGACACTCGGGTGTCCCGCGAAGGGGAGTTCGATCGTCGGAGTGTGGATGCGGGCGACGGCGGCGTCTCCGATGTCGACGTAGAAGATCGTCTCGCTGAAGCCGAGGGCGGCCGCCAACGCTTGCCGTTCGATCGGCTCAAAGCCTTCGCCCTCAACGATTCCCAGCTCGTTGCCATGCTTCCCATGCGCTGCGGTGAAGACCCGAACAACGGTCACCTCGATTGCCACGGCGTCAGCCTACGGCGACTGTGATGCCTTCGAATACGACTTCTTCGCTTTCGGCCGATGCCTCGAGATCGATCACGGCATTGATCGACCAGCCGTGGTCGCCATCCGGGTCGGCGAGCACCTGGCGGACGTTCCAGACACCGTCGCCCTCAGTGAGCTGGAACAGTTTCGGGCCGCGTGCTGCGCCGTCGGTACCGAGTACCTCGTACTCGTCGAAATAGGGCGTCAGGAGTTCCTCCCACCCGTCGGCGTCGAGTCCACTGTGTAGGTCTTCGAGCGCAGACCAGTCCTTGCGCGCCGCCAGCAGGATGTGCCGGAACATCGCATTGCGTACGGCCACTCGGAAGGCCTTGGGATTGGCCGTCATCGGGCGGGCTTCGGCGGGGACGGCGGGAGCCGCCGGGTCGGTCAGTCGCTCCCATTCGTCGATGAGGCTCGAGTCGACGCCGCGGATCAGTTCACCGAGCCATTCGGTGTATTCCTCGAGTTCGTCGGTGCGCACCGAATCGGGAACCGTGCGGCGCAACGCGCGATAGGCATCGGCGAGGTAGCGCAGGACGAGGCCCTCCGAGCGTGCGAGCCCGTAGCGACTCACGACGTCACTGAACGTCATCGACTGCTCGATCATCTCGCGCAGCACCGACTTCGGCGAGGGCGAGAACTCGCTCATCCACGGGTGTCCGCCCACAAATGTCGCGAAGGCGGGTTCGAGCAGTTCATGGCCGAGCGGCTTCGGCCAGGTGATGTCCTCGATGAGTGCCATCCGCTGGTCGTAGTCGAGCCCGTCGGCCTTCATCTCGGCGACCGCTTCGCCGCGGGCGACACTCTGTTGTGCCATGAGAAGTTGGCGCGGGTCTTCGAGGATCGCTTCGACGACCGAGATGACGTCGAGCGTGAAGTCATGGGAGTGCGCATCGAGGAGTTCGAACACCGCCAAGGCGAACGGTGCGAGCGGCTGATCGAGTGCGAAGTCTCGCTGAAGGTCGACGGTCAGGCGAGCCCATCGGCCCTGTTCGTCGGGCTCGTTCATTCGTTCCACGACTCCGCTGTTGAGGAGCGCGCGGTAGAGCCGGATCGCATGCCGGATGTGGCGGCGCTGCGCAGGGCGTGCCTCGTGGTTGTCCTCGAGGAGTTTGCGCATGGCGGCAAAGCAATTACCGGGCCGTGAAATGACATTCAGCAGAAGGGAATTGGTCACTCGAAAGCGTGACACGAGGGGTTCGGGCGAGGCCGCGACGAGGCGGTTGAAGGTGCCTTCGCTCCACGAGACGAAGCCCTCGGGGGCGGGCTTGCGCTTGATCTTCTTGAGCTTCTTGGGGTCGTCGCCGGCCTTTGCGATCGCCTTGGCGTTCTCGACCTCGTGATCGGGTGCCTGAACGACGACGTTGCCCATCGTGTCGAACCCGGCGCGGCCGGCTCGGCCGGCGATCTGGTGGAATTCGCGCGCCCGCAGATGCCGGGTGCGCTGGCCGTCGTACTTGGCGAGCCCGGTCAGCAACACCGTGCGAATCGGGACGTTGATGCCGACGCCGAGGGTGTCGGTGCCGCAGATGATCTTGAGCAGACCCTGTTGCGCGAGGCGTTCGACGAGCCGCCGGTACTTCGGCAGCATCCCCGCGTGGTGCACGCCGATGCCGTGCCGGACCAGCCGCGACAACGTCGCGCCGAAGCCTTTGGCGAAGCGGAAGTCTCCGATCGCCGCGGCGATCGCGTCCTTTTCGGCGCGAGTCGCAAGGTTGAGACTCGTCAGCGCCTGCGCCCGTTCGATCGCCGCTGCCTGTGTGAAGTGGACGATGTAGACGGGTGACTGATTGCCTTCGAGGAGGTTCTCGATCGTCTCGGTGATCGGGACGAGCGAGTAGCTGAAATAGAGCGGCACGGGGCGGTCACCGCCGGTGACGTTGGCGGTCGAGCGACCAGTTCGGCGCGTGAGATCGTCCACGAAGAAGTCGACGTCGCCCAGCGTCGCGGACATCAAGAGGAATTGCGCTTTCGGCAGTTCGAGGAGCGGAACCTGCCACGCCCAGCCGCGATCCGGTTCGGCGTAGTAGTGGAACTCGTCCATCACCACCTGTCCGACGTCGGCGTCGGAGCCCTCGCGAAGCGCCAGGTTCGCCAGGATCTCGGCGGTCGCGCAGATGATGGGAGCGCCCGGATTGACCGCAGCATCGCCGGTCATCATTCCGACTCGGTCCGCGCCGAAGACGTCGCACAACGCGAAGAACTTCTCGCTCACCAGGGCCTTGATCGGCGCGGTGTAGAACGTGCGCTGTCCGGCGGCGGCCGCACTGAAATGCGCGGCCAGCGCGACGAGCGACTTTCCGGACCCGGTCGGCGTCGAGAGGATGACGTTCGAGCCCGACGCCAGCTCGAGGATCGCCTCCTCCTGGGCCGGGTAGAGCGTCATGCCCTGCGCGGTCACCCACGTGAGGAACTGATCGAAAACCCAATCCGGGTCCGGAGACTCCGGCAGTTCGTCGAGAGTCAGGCCCAGATTCACTGGCTAAGGCTACTTCTTCGGCTTGTCATCACCGTCAGAAAGGCCCCAACCGCCCTGCTCGGCGAGGAACCGTTCGAATTCTGCTCCCAGTTCGTCACCGCTCGGCAGCTCGACGCCCTCGGCGAGGAGCGACGACCGACGTTCTTGCGCCTGGATGAACGTGTCGTACTGACGCTCGAGAGCGGCAACCACCGAGGCGACCTCGGAGTTCGACTCGAGATGCTCGGCGACCTGTTCCCGGACGCGAGCGGCCGCATCAGCCAGGGCGGCAAGCGGCAGGTCGAGTCCGGCGTTGTCCGCGACATGCTCCAGGAGCGTCTGTGCGGCTTCGGGGTAGTCGGTCTGCGCGAGGTAGTGCGGAACATGCACCGAGAAGCCCACGGACTCGGCGCCGGCCTGGCCCGTCCGGTATTCGAGGAGGGCCGACGCGCTACCCGGCACCTGCACCTCACCGATCCACGGTTGGTAGTCGCCGATCAACTCGGGATCGCTGGCGTGGGCCGTCATTCCGAGCGGGCGAGTGTGGGGGATCGCCATCGGAATCGCACTCAATCCGATGGTCCGGCGCACGCCGAGCTGCTCCGCCAATCCGCGAACGGCCACGACGAACCGCTCCCACCGCAGATCCGGTTCGAGACCGGTGAGCAGGAGGAACGGGGTTCCGGCGAGGTCCTTAAGCGCGTAGAGCGTGAGTTCGGGCTCCGCGTAGGCCTCGAAGTGGTCGGTCTTGAAGGTCATCATCGGCCGGCGCGAGCGGTAATCAAGCAGCTCATCGATGTCGAATGCCGCGACAGGCTCGGCCTCGAGGCTGTCGCGCAGGTGGGTCGCGGCGAGGCGAACAGCGTGCCCGGCGTCAGTAAAACCCTCGAGTGCATGGATCAGCACCGGGCCATCGCCGTTCTCGCCGGCGAGTTCCGGGACCGGGAAGTGCAACTCGAACAGGTTGTCTCGGGGCTCCATCGTTCCTTTTCCTCTACTGGTTCGACTCCAGTGTCCACTACCGTGGCGTCGGCCGTGCGTTTGCGGTCACGGCTGGCACACTGGGGTGCGATGACGGAATCTGACATGCGCAAATGGCGGCTGGCGGCGACAACGGCAGCTGGCGCACTCCTCCTCGGCGGATGTTCCGAGGGCGTCGTCGGAACGGCTCGCCCCATCCCGCAGGTCACTCCGGCGAATGTTCAGACAGTGTTGCTGGAGACTTCTCAATTTCCCAACACATATCCGGCCGTGGTTCTTCCGCCCCAGGTGGCGGCCCAGGCTGCGGGCGACATGTCCGGCCTTCCGGACGCCGCGGAGAACATCGCTCCCCCCGATTGCAAGCCCGACGCGCCGCCGACGACGGTGGGCGCGTTGGCCGTTGCGGTCGGCACCAACGAGAGCGATCGGTCGACCCTCACGCTGATCGTCGAAAACGTCGGTGACTCTTCGATCGAGAAGTTGCACGACTACGTCACGCGCTGCACGGATATCACCGCCAAGAACCGGGCGGCCGAAATCTCCGTGCACACCGAGGTCTTGCCGTCGCCCGCTGACCTGAAGTCTCCCTCGTTCGTGTGGCGCCGGGTGGTTCGGTCGGGGAGTGCCCTGGCGTCTCTCCACGAGACGATGGTGACGATGGCCGGGCAGGTCGGGGCGATCCGAGTTTTGGTCACTTATATGACCTTCGGCTCGCCATCGCCGGATCTCGACACCATGAAAACCGTCCTGAACAGCCAGTTGTCGAAGATCAAGCATTCCTGATTTATCCACAGGCCGGGGTCCATCTCCGGGCTGAACTCGGGGAGTCGTCCTCGGCGACGACGAACCTGAGTCGGTGCCTTCCGAATTCGACTCCACCCCCATCCGCTGCAGTGTCACATCACCCGGTGATTTGATCGTCGCGGTGCCGGCCATGCTCGGCTTCTTTCCGACCGCCTCCATCGTCCTCATGTTCGTCGGTGGGCCGTCCGGCCGACGGATCGGACCGATCGTCCGGTACGACATGATTCCCGCCGGCTTCGCCGAACGCGACGTGGAGCACATCATCGGGTCGGTGTGCGAGCGCGCTGTCTCCGTCCATGAGGATCTATCGATCCAGTCGGTGATCTGCCTGTTTGTCGACGCCTGGCCGACGACCATGCACGAGATGGTTCTTCGCGTCCTCGACCGGCAGGTGCGCGACTACGGGTTGCGCGTGTCCGACGCGTTCTGGACCCCGGAAATCGCGCCGGGCAAGCCGTACCGGTCGATGCTGTCCGATCGCAAGCATGGCCGGCTCCCGGACCCGACTGCGTCCGAGGTCGCCGCGGCCTCCGTGCTATCGGGACGAAGGATCTTTGAGAGTCGCGACGATCTCACCGCGGTCTTCGCACCGACACCGTGTCCGGAGGCGGACGAGGTGGCCAAACGCCTGCGACGACCGGCGAAACCACCGAAGCCGCAGCTGGGACTTCAACGAGTGCTGCGGGCGGTTCGTGCAGTCGGGTCGGGAGAGACCGTCGGTGTTGAGACCGTCGTCGTGGTGAGCCGGGCGCTCGGCGACAAGAAGGTCCGCGACGCTGCATTGGCCTTGGCCGCCACCGACCAGGCAAAGGCCGCCGAGCTTCTCTGGATCGCCATGGCCCGACTCGCTCCGGCGCCGCAGCGCGCGGAACCCCTGACTCTGCTCGGGCACCTGGCCTACCTCGGCGGTGACGGCGCCATGGCGAGTTCGGCGTTCGCGGCCGCGCTGGAGAGCGACCCCGAGCACGTCCTCGCGGGCCTGCTCGATGAGTCACTCCAGTCGGGAATCGCGCCCACGGAGATTCGCGCTTTCACCGCGTGCGGTTTCGACTGCGCCGCACACCTCGGCGTCGAACTCTCGCCGGCGGGATGAAGACCGTGTCAGCGCGCGGCGTGGGCCCGGTCGCCGAGGTCGCGCAGGAACTCCCACGCATCGGAGACGATCTCGTGCAGCGACGTGTGCTGCGGTTTCCAGCCGAGTTCGGTCATCGCCCGTTCGCTCGACGCGATGAGCACCGCCGGGTCTCCCGGTCGGCGCGGCGAGTCGACCGCCTTGATCGGCTTGCCGACCACTTCCTCGCACGCGGCGATGACTTCACGAACGCTGAAGCCCTCGCCGGAGCCGAGGTTGTAGATGCGGTGCTTACCGGCCTCGGACGACTGCAAAGCGAGCATGTGGGCTTCGGCGAGGTCGCGGATGTGGATGTAGTCGCGGACCGCCGTGCCGTCCTTGGTCGGCCAGTCGGTGCCGAACACCGCGATCTGCTCGCGGTAGCCCAGAGCAACCTGAAGAACGAGAGGAATGAGATGCGTCTCGATGACGCGGTTCTCGCCGAGGCCGCCGTAAGCGCCTGCGACGTTGAAGTACCGAAGGCTCGTCGCGGCGAGCCCATGCGCGACTGCGTACGACGTGATCGCGTGGTCAATCGCCAGCTTCGAGGCGCCGTACGGGTTAGTCGGGCGCGTCGGCATGTCTTCGGTAATGGGGGTGACTTCCGGCTCGCCATAGGTCGCTGCTGTCGAGGAGAACACCAGGCGCGGAACGCCGGCATTGCGCATTGCCTCGATCAACTGAAGCGACTTCACGACATTGCCGAACCAGTACTTCTCTGGATACTCGACCGATTCGCCGACCAGCGACATCGCCGCAAAGTGGAGCACTCCGTCGAACGGAGCACCGCTGCCGAGCAGCGACGGCGCCAGTTCGGCGATGTCACCCTCGACGAACTCGGCACCAGCGGGGACCAAGTCCCGGTTGCCGGTCGACAGGTCGTCGACGACGACGACCTCGTGTCCGCTCTCAAGGAGCACCTGAGCACAGACGCTACCCACATAACCGGCGCCGCCGGTGACCAGAAGCCTCATTCCTCGCCTTCCGAAAAGCCCTCAGACAGTGCGGACAGATACCGCGTGAGCGAGGTCCTCGGCAAGTTCGAAACTGTCGTGGCCGCCAACGCTGATGGTCACCGTACCTGGCTGCACTTCGACGGTGACGCGCGCGTCCGGCACGATGCCGTTGTCCCGCAGATGGCGGATGACGTCCGGTTCGGACTGGATGTATTCGGCGAGGCGGCGAATGACGACCGGCGTCGGCTGACCGATGGGAAGGTCGCTCAGGCGAACGAGTTTCTCGCTGTCCACAATGGTCTCAATGCCCAGCTCATCCAGGCCGGGAATCGGGTTTCCGTACGGCGAGGTCGTCGGGTGGTTGAGCACCTCGACGAGCTTGCGCTCGACTTCCTCGCTCATGACGTGCTCCCACCGGCACGCTTCGGCGTGGACGTCTTCCCAGTCCATGCCGATGATGTCGACAAGGAGACGCTCCGCCAGGCGGTGCTTGCGCATGACCGCAATGGCCAGGCCACGACCCTTGGCGGTCAGCTCGAGGTGACGGTCGCCGGCGACGAGGAGAAGGCCGTCGCGTTCCATGCGGGCGACCGTTTGGCTTACGGTCGGGCCGCTCTGCTCAAGGCGCTCAGCGATGCGGGCGCGCAGTGGAACCACGCCCTCCTCTTCGAGGTCGTAGATCGTCCGGAGGTACATCTCCGTGGTATCAACCAGATCTTTCACCCTCAACACCCTTCTCCCGACCCGGAGTTTACAAGGCGCAACGGGTCCTTTGCGCACTTGAAGCGCTGGTCAGCCGCTGAACAATCGGCTAACCAGCGCTTCTTATGTCAACGAAACGCCAGGACAGATACTTCCCGGCGTGGTCGCTCAGCTCGCGTAGGCGCGCAGGCGGTCTGCGCGATCGCCCTTGCGGAGCTTCGTCATGACCTCTCGCTCGATCTGGCGAACCCGCTCACGCGACAGTCCGAACAGGCGTCCGATCTGGTCGAGCGTGCGCGGCTGACCGTCGTCGAGGCCGAACCGCAGGCGGATGACCTGCTGCTCGCGCTCGTCGAGCGTGCACAGGACCTGCCGAATATCGTCGTGCAGCAGGCCGGCGATGACCACTGCCTCGGCCGACGTCGATTCGGTGTCCTCGATGAAGTCACCGAGCGGCGCTTCCTCGTCGCTGCCGACCGGCATGTCGAGGCTGACCGGGTCACGGCTGTGGTCGAGGAGATCGTTGATCTTCTCCACCGGGATGCCCGACTCCGCCGCCAGTTCCGCGTCCGTGGCCTCGCGTCCGAGCTGCTGGTGCAGCTCCCGCTTGATACGAGCAAGCTTGTTGACCTGCTCGACCAAGTGGACTGGGAGACGGATCGTGCGGCTCTGGTCCGCCATACCGCGCGTGATCGCCTGGCGAATCCACCAAGTGGCGTACGTCGAGAATTTGAAGCCCTTGGCGTAGTCGAACTTCTCCATCGCGCGGATCAGACCGAGGTTGCCTTCCTGGATGAGGTCCAGGAGCGGCATGCCGCGGCCGGTGTAGCGCTTGGCCAGCGACACGACGAGGCGAAGGTTCGCTTCGAGCAGATGTGCCCGGGCGGCCTGGCCGTCTTTGACGATGGTCAGGAGATCGCGCTTCTTGGCGGGCGTCGGAGACGTCGTGCCCAGGAGGAAGTCGGCGTACAGCCCTGCCTCGATCCGCTTCGCCAACTCAACCTCGTCCTCGGCGGTGAGCAGCGCAGTACGTCCGATCCCGTTCAAGTACACACGTACGAGGTCCGCTGCGGGGCTCTGTGCGTCCAGGTCGGCGTCAGTGAGCCGGGGTCGAGTCGTGCTGGGGCTTGTCATTACCTGCCTCCTCGTGAGGGTGCGCGATCGGCGCCGCGTTTGGCAGCGTCATAGTGATCAACGTGAAACCCATCTAAAAGGTTCCCGTTTCACAAGCCGGTGAAACAGGCCTTGACGTGGGGCGATGACAGCGAACGACTGAGAAGTTGCTGAGAATGTGCTCGCTGGGGAACCTGAGCGGTCAGCCGTCGACCGTGTGGTGCTCCCCGCGCGGGAGTTCTGGGGCGTTCGACATGCGCGGGACCTTGCGCTGGGGCTTGGGTCGCTTGATCGGCGGACGGTCGTTCGCAATGAGCACGGCCATCCAGGGGAGTGGAACAGAGATCAGGATGATCGACAACGAGATCCAGGCGCTTTCCCAGATCGAGTATGTGTAGCCGGCGATGAGCAGGCAGGGAATTCGGCATCCCATGAGCAACGTGTATTTGACGATGCGGTCGTGCTGTTCCTCTGCCAATGATCTGCGGGCAGCGGTGATGAGGACCGGGTGGCGGGAGCTGCCCAGGTCATCTGGCAGATCCGTCCACGACGGATCCGGGTGGTTCGCCATATCTCAACTCTGTCACTTGCCTGTGAGCAATGCACCCCTGAGGGACAAATGCGCGGGTTGGTTTCGCACGGAGCCTGCGAGGCGGCCGTTGAACACTGCGGCATGATAGAGGGGTGAGTACGCAAACCGAGGTTCGGCCGGATGAAACCACGCGGGACCAGACCAGTGAAGACACCCCGAAGTTCTTCCACTATGTGAAGAAGGACAAGGTCGCCGAGAGCGCGGTCATGGGTACCTACGTCGTGGCGCTGTGCGGCGAAGTCTTTCCCGTGACGCGTGCACCCAAGCCGGGCTCGCCCGTCTGCGAGGAGTGCAAGCGCATATACGAGTCGCTGCCTTCGGGCCGCTGATCGCCTGATCCCGTTGCCGGCTCCGGGGCCTCTTCGTCAGGGGCGCCGGAGTCGTCTGCGTCTTCCGGGGCAATCTCGCCGTCAGCGTTCGCGGCCCGGGCTTTCTCTGCCGCCACGCGCAGCGGGCCGGTCGCGATGCGCACGGTCTGCACCGTTGTCTGGGCGAGCAGGCCGACGATGGCGACCGAACCGGACGTCACCTGACCCGCGAGTCTTTCCAACGACTGGGCGACTCGAGTCTCCTTCGCCGGCCAGAACTCCTGGATCGTGGCATTGAACTCAGCGCCGATGACGATGGCGAACCCGAGCATGAACGTGAACAACAGGAACGCGATCGGGGTCGCGAGCGCGCCGTAGCTGCTGCCTTCCTTGAGTGCCCACGACAGATAGACCCGCAGCACTTTGCTCGCGACGAGGAAGACGAGTCCGGCGAGAAGAGCGCCGCCGAGCAGGCGATGCCATGGCAACGATTTGTGCAGCGCGAGCTTGTACAGGGTCGTCAGCGCGACGATCAGCAACAACCCGACGACCGGGTAGTAGAGCGTCTGGATGAGTTGGGAACCGACGTTGAACCATCGAGGTGGTAGCCACCCCTCGACGACCTCCGGCCCGACGGCGACGATCGGCAGCACGAAGACGCCGACGATGAGACCGAGGACGTACAGCCAGATCGCATAGAGGCGCTGCACCACCGGATGTCGCGCCTCAGCCTGGTCGTGTGCGGCCGTGATGGCATCGACAAATGTCGAGCATGCCGAGGAGCCGGCCCAGAACGACAGCAGGAAGCTGAGCGACATGATGTCGGCGCGACCGTTCTGGATGACGTCGGTGACCGTGGGTGCGATGAGCTGGTCGACGACGTTGGTACTGAACACGTTTCGGCTGAACGAGATGATTCGCGACTGAAGCAGTTCGAGGGTGTTCGGCCCGAACCACCCGGCGACGTAGCCGATGCTGCCGAGCAATCCGAGCATCAGCGGTGGCAAAGACAGGGTCTGGTAGAACGCTGCCGTCGCCGACTTGGCGAAGATCGAGTGATCCCACGCTCGGGAGATCGTGCGGGTCATGACGTGCCCCGTACGCCGCACCGCCGAGATGGTGGGAAGCGGGCACGTTTCGAGTTCATCGGTCGGCCCGGCATAAACCACGCCGAAGGGCGCGGTCTTAGCACCACTGCTAAACACCGATTCGCTCATTTGTCCCAAGCATCCCTCACGTAACGGGGTAGTCCGTAGCTCCTCCACCGCGTGTCGTGGCCACTACCTGCAAGTTGAAGTCTGCCACTGTCTGGCATTTCGCGAAGGGGATGCGATCGCCGCTAAGCTGCCACTCGCCGAACAATTCATCGCGTCTTCACCGCTAACTCAACCTGCACGAGGAGCCGCACCGAGCGTGCCGACAACTACGAAACCTGCGCCGACAGGCTCTCTGCGGGCATGGCAGCGTCGCGCTCTCACCCGGTACCTGGCAACCAGGCCACGCGACTTCCTTGCGGTCGCGACCCCTGGAGCTGGTAAAACGACCTTCGCCCTCCGGGTCGCTGCGGAGTTGCTCGCCGATCGAACCATCGATCAAGTGACCGTCGTCGCACCGACCGAACACCTCAAGCACCAGTGGGCGGAATCAGCCGCGCGCAACGGAATAGCGCTGGATTCGAACTTCTCGAACTCGACCGGGCAAACGTCGGGTGACTACCACGGCGTGTGTGTCACTTATGCGCAGGTCGCGGCGCACCCCACGAAACATCGCGTGCGCACCGAGAGCCGTCGGACGCTGGTCATCCTCGACGAGATCCACCACGGCGGCGACGCGAAGAGTTGGGGAGAGGCGATCGTCGAGGCCTATGGCGACGCGACGCGCCGCCTGGCGTTGACAGGAACGCCCTTCCGATCCGACGACTCGGCGATCCCCTTCGTCACCTATGAACCCGATGGCCAGGGCTTCCAGCGGTCGAAGGCCGATCACACGTACGGCTACGCCGAGGCGCTCGCCGACGGCGTTGTCCGGCCGGTGGTGTTCCTCGCCTACAGCGGCGACGCGCGGTGGCGCGACAGTGCGGGCGAAGAACATGAGGCGCGCCTGGGCGAGCCGATGAACCAGGAACAGATCACACGGGCCTGGCGTACCGCGCTCGACCCGCACGGTGACTGGATGGCAGCAGTTCTGCACGCGGCGAATCTGCGGCTGACCCAGGTGCGCGCGGGTGGTGTCCCGGACGCGGGCGGCCTCGTGATCGCCACTGACCAGACTGCCGCGCGTGGCTACGCCGACCTCCTCGAGGCGATCACCGGCGAGCGACCCTGCGTCGTTCTCTCCGACGACCCGACGGCGTCGAGCCGCATCGCCGAGTTCTCCAAGACCACTCAGCCGTGGATGGTGGCCGTCCGCATGGTGTCCGAAGGCGTCGACGTTCCGCGTCTGACGGTCGGCGTGTATGCGACCAGCGCCTCGACCCCGCTGTTCTTCGCGCAGGCAATCGGTCGATATGTGCGTAGTCGCCGTCCCGGCGAGACCGCCAGCGTCTTCCTGCCGTCGGTGCCGGTTCTGCTCGGGCTGGCGAGTGAGCTCGAAACCGCGCGTGACCACGTGCTCGGGAAGCCGCATCGCGAGTCCGACGGTCTCGATGACGATCTGCTCGCGGACGCGAACAAGCAGAAGGACGTCAACGACGAGCCGGAGAAGTCGTTCGTTTCGCTCGGTGCGGACGCTGAACTCGACCAGGTCATCTTCGACGGTTCGTCGTTCGGCACGGCGACCTTCGCGGGCAGCGATGAGGAGGCCGACTACCTCGGCTTGCCGGGGCTACTCGACCCCGATCAGATGCGTGCGCTCCTGCGGGAGCACCAGCAACGCCAGGTGACGCGTCGTTCGGCGGCTCCCGCCGTGGCCACCGCTGATTCCGAGCTGGCCGCGAGCGAGCGCGTCGCCAAGGCCGGCAAGTTGTCGGACCTGCGCAAGGAGCTGAACACTCTCGTGGCACTGCATCACCAGCGGACCGGAAAGCCGCACGGGGTCATCCACGGAGCGCTGCGCACCCAGTGTGGCGGCCCGCCGACGGCGATCGCCACGGCCGAACAACTCGAAGAGCGGATCGCCACCCTGCGGAAGTGGTAACCGCTCTACGGCAGCACGGCCGCATCTGAGTTCGCGGCCAACTTCGACATCTGCGCCTGATAGGTCGCCTGGTCGATCTGCTCGTTGAACCGCAGGTGCGAAAGGGTGGACTCGGCCCGCAGCAGCGCATCGGCTCGACCCGTCTTCGACGGGTCGCTCCACACCGAGGGGTGGAGCGACCGCGCGATGGCGCGACTCCGACGTTGATGCGACCGGCGGTCGCGCTTGAGGATCAGGAAGCTCCCCGCGATACACGCGCTACCCAACGCCATGAGCAGGCCGTCGTCGATCATCTCGGTGTGCATGGTCAGATCCCGATCTCCAGAATTTTGTGCACATCGCGTCGGGGCGTCGGTGCGGGAACTTCGGTACCGGAGGCGGCACCGATTCGGACGAGGACCTGCGGGTGGAGATTTGCCGGGACCATCTGTTGTACGACGCCGCGGGTGCCGGGCAACTCGATGAGATGAGTCAGGGTGCAGCTCGCGAAGCCCGCCATCGTGGCCTCCAGAAGCAGGGTGGAAAGGGCCTCACCGCACCGGAGGAAGTCCCGCCTCGTGTCGGTGTCCGTCGACAGAATGACCACGGTCGAGCGGTCTTCGGTGACCTCGGTCCGGCGATCGACGTTGCCCTGGTGCGGGAACTGCCGACCCACGGCCACCCGCTCGCTCTCCTCGGCAGATGCCAGGTTCTCCCGCGGAATCCCCACGGATCCGAACGCCTGACCGGTCCACCAGTCGAGCTCGGAGTGGTAGCGCGAGTCGTATCGGCGCAGCCCTTCAACGAGTGTGGATGCGCGTTCGAGCGAGCTGCGTAGCTCGTCGGGCACCACGGTCAGCTCGACGTCCGGGCCGAGAGTCGGACGCAGAAGCTGCTCGAACTCCGCCCAACCACGCGGCGCCCGGAGCGGCAACCGGTCGCTGTAGCGGCGTGCCATCGCGTCGACTCGCGCTCGTTCGCTGTCGGTGACGAAGACCGAGCGAGTGAATTCGATGAGCGCGAGAAACTGTGGATCGTTCGGGTTCGGGAACCGTTCCACGACTGACTTGAAGCCCATGCCAGCCATCGCAACGCGAAGGTGATCGAGCGCTGCACCGCAGCTCAGGATGAGTTCCCGGCCGGACGGGTCGGTGTCCTGCAGCAGGCGCTGGGTGTCGGCGTAGAGCTTGAGTCCAGCGCGGTCGTAGTGCCAGCGCCACGGCTGCGTGTTGTGGAGTGAGGGTGCACGAGAGGCAAGCTCGACCGCCGTGGTGATGGTGTCGGCGCCCGGAAGAGTGAGCGTCATTTGCGACTCCTAGAGAACTGCTTTGTGGATGTAATTGACGCTAGGTCTCCGCAACGACCACCAGAGGGGCCGGAAGCCACAGGCCGAAGTGCCCTTTGGCATCGACTCGTCCGGCCCTTCGGGGTCGCCCATGATCAGGCCGTGTCGCGGCTTCGGTAGCGAAGCCATCCGAAACCAACCAGCAGAGCCGCGGCACCGATCAGTCCGACTTCGGGACCCCAGCTGAAGGCGGCCGACGGCAGCAGGGGGACGTGCTGGAACGGCGAAATGCCCGTGACCCAGCTCGGCAGGTCGAGTAGATCGCCCACCACCCCGAGGACAAGGAATGCGCTCAGTGCGATCCATCCGCCCGACGCGAATCGCGCACCGAAGCCGAAGGCCACCAACCCGACTGCGGTGGCAACCCAGACCGCCGGGACGTGCGCCAGCGCAGCTCCGGTGATTCGAAGCAGGCCGTCGTTCGATCCGATGGCGACCGCGATGCCGGTCACGAGCATGAGCCAGGCGCCGCCCACCAGTGCAACCACAGCGGTCCCGAACCACACCGCTGCTCGAGACGTTCTCGTCGCACTGACGGCTTCACTGATGCCGAGTCGTTCGTCCTCGCCGGCATGTGTCGCGACGGCGATTCCGAAGCAGCTGATGGCGATCGCGACGATGCTCAGCTCCGCAGCCAGGAGCGCGTCCCGGACCGCTCCGGGTCCACCGAGCCGGCTGAACAGTTCGCGAGTCGCGTCGTTGTCCAAGAGATCCGACGCCATCGGCGCGATCGCTCCGAGCAGCAGTCCGAGGACAGCCGACGAAACGGTCCAGATGACAATCGACGTGCGGTGGACCCGCATGGCGAGCGCCAGGGGACTCGACAGACGCGGTGAGCCGGACGCGGGGCCGTGCCGATCGGCGAGGAATCCGCCGCCGAGATCCCGTCGGTATCGCAGCAACCCAGCTGCGACGAGAAGGGTCAGGGCCAACACCACGTAGAGCCCGAGTACCCACCACCGCGGCTCCGACCACGGTCGCAGCTGCGTGTTCCAACCGAAGGGGGACAGCCAGCTGAGCCAATTCCAGCTCACGTCACCGATCGCGCGAATTACGTAGAGCACGACAATCGTGCCGATCGCGATGGCGCCGCACGTCCGGGCGCTCGACGAGAGTTGAACCGCAACTGCTCCGATTCCGGTCGCGACCAGGGCGGTGCCTACCCACGCGAAGCCGAAAACCACCGAGCCGCCGATCGGCAATCCGCCGACGATGTTCGCAGCAACCGTGCCGATACCGAGGACAGCCGACAGGAGGAGCGATTCCACCAATGCGGCCGCGTAGGGGGCGTTTCGGTTGATGGGGGCGCTTTGGACGAGTTCAGCCAAGCCGTGCTCTTCGTCGAGGCGAGTGTGTCGCCGGACGAGGGTGACGAATAGCAATGCGACAAACACCGCATACATCACGGTCATCTTCGTCATCGACAGCTCGCCCAGACTCGTGGGGTCGAGGATCGGGCCGTACAACGCGACCGTCGCGGGGGAGGAGCCGATCGCCTGAGCAGCCTGAACACGCGATTGAACCGTGCCATACAGTCCCGGGGTTGCGGCCGCGGACGCGTACACCATCAGGACGAGCATGGTGGTCCAAGCGCTCGCCATCACCCGGTCGCGCCGGAGTGCTTGTCTGGTCAGAATTGTGATTCCCGACGTCATCACTGCCTCCGATAAGCGTCGAGGAACAGTTCCTCCAGGGACGGTTCGGTGCAGGACAACGCTCGGATTCCAGTGTCGGCAAGGGCCGCGAGCACCGCGTCGAGACCGAATCCATCAACCGAACACTCCAGCGTGCTGCCGTCGATGCGAACGTCGTGGACACCCGGGAGCGCCCTCAGGTCAGGTGGGAGCGCAACGAGTTCCGCCCGGATGTTGGCCCGGTGCAGGTGCCTCATTTCCGACAGCTGTCCGGTTTCGACGCACTTGCCGGCACGAATGATGGTGACGTGGTCGGCGAGGTGTTCGACCTCGCTGAGGATGTGGCTCGATAGCAGCACGGTCGTGCCGGCGGCCTTGACCTCGGCGATGAGTTTGTTGAAGACCTGTTCCATGAGCGGATCGAGTCCGCTGGTGGGTTCATCGAGCAGCAGAAGATCGACCGGGGCAGCAAAGGCAGCGACCAGTGCGACCTTCTGACGGTTTCCTTTGGAGTAGGCGCGACCCTTCTTCGTCGGGTCGAGTTCGAGACGGTCGATGAGATCGTCTCGCGCTGATGCGCTGGGTGACAGTCCGCGCAGGCGTAAGAGGAGGTCGATGGTCTCCCCGCCCGTGAGATTCGGCCACAGCGCGATGTCTCCCGGAACGTATGCCAGGCGACGATGAATCTCGACCGAGTCCGTCCATGGATCGCGCCCGAATACGCGAGCGATCCCGCCATCGGTCCGGATGAGGCCCAACAGTGCGCGCAATGTCGTCGACTTGCCAGACCCATTCGGACCGAGGAATCCGTGAACCTCCCCGGGCTGGACCACGAGGTCCAAGCCGTCGAGAGCGCGAGACGAGCCGTATTTCTTCACGAGTTGACGAACGGCGATAACGGGTTCAGACACCGTGCACTCCTTTCAGTGTTGCCCCATCGTCGCCGTCAAGATCGATCTCGGGGGAGGGCCGAAAGTCGTTCCACCGGCGGGCACAACGCCCTCGGGTGCGGGGGTCGCCGGACCGGGAACTGCTGTGGCAGGCTCGAACCATGGTCGACACCGCGCCCAAACCGGTGGTGCTGCTGGTCGAGGACGATCGGCAACTTGCCGCCATGCTGGCCGGTTTGCTCACCGAGGAGGGATACCGTGTCGACGTCGCACGCGACGGCCAAACCGGGCTGCATCACGGGCTCAGCGGCCGGCACGATGTGCTGATCCTCGACCGCGGGCTGCCGGTGATGGACGGAGTCGACCTGTTGACCAAACTGCGCGGGCGAGGTGTCGTCGCCCCGGCGTTGATCCTGACCGCACGTGGTTCGCTGGCGGATCGCGTCGAAGGCCTCGACGCCGGTGCGGAGGACTACCTCGTCAAACCGTTCGAGATCCCCGAACTGCTGGCGCGTCTCCGATCCCTCCTACGCCGCCATCAGGATCGCGCGGACATATTGCAGATCGGTCGTCTTCGACTGGACCGGCGGACTCGTACCGTGGTCGACGACAGCGGCAGTGGCGCCGAGGTCGAGCTGTCCGAGCGCGAGTGTGCACTGCTGAGCGTTCTGGCGGCGTCGCCCGGTCAGGTGTTCACACGAACGCAGCTCCTCAAGACCGTGTTCGACAGTGCCGACACTTCCGGCACCGTGGACACCTATGTGCACTATCTGCGCCGCAAACTCGGCCGAGACATCGTGCGCACCGTCCACGGCACGGGCTACCGAGTCGGCGGACGATGATGCGGCCGTGGCCGAGGCGAGCGGACAACTCCGCACGCGCTGTCCCCGCACCTGACGATCAGGCAGTGCTGCGCCGCGCGGCTCGGGCCGCTGCCTGGCAGGCCGCCTCCATCCTCGGATTGGTCGTGTTGATTGCCGGTATCGCGATCTATCTCGTCGAAGTGCACCTGCAGAATCAACAGATCGCGAACCAGTTGTCGGTGGTGGCGGCAACCGCCGACGACGCGGTCGATCCACCTCCCGGAATGGCGCTGGTGATGCGCGGGCCCGGCGCGAAGATTCAAATGAGCGCGAATGCCCCGACCGGTGCGGCAGCGTTGCTGTCGGGGTCCGCGGGCTATACCGACCTGCAGGCAGGGGACCAGCACTATCGCGCCCTGGTCGCGGACAATCCGGACGGCCGGGTTGTGGTGCTGCTCGATTCCAGTCCGTACGAAGCGGACCGGCGCAGACTCCTGCTTGGACTCGCGCTCGCCGAGGTCGTCGGACTCGCCGTGTCGGCGGCTGTGGCACAACTGTTTTCGCGTCGCGCGATCCGCCCGCTGAATCAGGCGCTCGACCTGCAACGCCGATTCGTCGCCGACGCCTCGCACGAGTTGCGGGCGCCACTCACGGTGCTCCATACCCGTGCTCAGCTCCTGGCTCGCCGGGCTGACCAGCTCGATCCGATCGAGTTGAGACGGCAAGTCGACGGCATCGTCGCCGACACTCGCGCCCTCGGCGACGTGGTGGAAGATCTGCTTCTTTCGGCGTCCCTCGAAGCAGTCCCGCGCAGCCTCGAGCCGATCGATCTGCTCGAGTTGAGTAGGGAGGTTCGCGACAGCGTCACGACCCACGCCGAGTCCATCGGTATCCATGTGGACGTTGAGCAAGGCGCGGCCACTAGCGCTTCTGCCTACGTCGTCATGGGCTCGAGAGCATTGCGGCGCGCACTGTTTGCCCTGGTAGACAACGCGCTGGCGCACGAGCGCCCGGGCGGGAGTGTGGTCCTTCGACTCGACCGAACCGACACAGACGTGTCCGTGGCCGTCGAAGACACCGGTGTCGGGATCGACCCAGAGGTTGTCGACGACCTGTTCACGCGATTCGCACATGGCGAGAATCAACCCACCGGCGGGCGCCGCTACGGCATCGGTCTGGCCCTCGTCCGGGAGATCGCCCAGGCCCACCACGGTGAGGTGTTTGTCGCCTCGACTCCCGGAAAGGGCGCCACCTTCACCCTCTGCTTTCCAGCCGTCGAAAAACGGCACTGACGCTCCCAGAACTCTCCAAGAATCAGCTTCTACCGTTGGGGCCAAAGCGACCGCGGAGCATCAGGAGAAGGAATCTGTCATGGGCCCAACAGTGATCAGCGGACTGCCTGCACACCCCTTGCTGGTTCATTTCGTCGTCGTACTGGTGCCGCTCACGGCATTTCTCCTGATTCTGGCGGTGTGCTGGCCTTATGCCCGCCACCGGATCGGCATCGTGGCCCCGGCAACGGCATTGCTCACGCTGGTCATGGTCCCGATCACGACCAACGCCGGGGAATGGCTGGAACGGCGGACGGAGCCGGACCCGCTGGTGGAGATTCACACCGAGCTCGGCGATCAACTGATCTATTGGTCCGCCGCGGTCTTCCTGGTTGCCGCAGTGTGGTGGGTGCTGCACAACGATCGCGTCATCAAGTGGCGCGAAGATCGCGGGATCGCGACCGCACCGACGCTGGCCAAGGGCATCACGATCGTCGTCGCCGTTCTTGCGGTCGCTCTGTCCGTCGGCTCAGTGGTGCAGGTCTACCGCATCGGAGAGAGCGGTGCGCGCGCCGTTTGGCACGACCAGGCGCAAACGGTCTACCCGTCGAACGACCGCTAGACCTCAGCGGAGACGGCGGAAAACGACCGGTACAGCCTCTCCACGTCCGGCTTCTTGCAGACCTCGGTGCCGGGCGTCAACAACATCGCCGCACCGGCTGCCATTCCGTACCGAACCGCTTCGACGACCGGTAGGCCCTGCGTCAGTCCGACGACGATCCCCGCCACCAGCGCGTCACCTGCACCCACGCCGCTGCCCGGAGGAACCGGAACTGCGGGAATTCGCACCACTCCATCGGCGGATACGAGAAGTACTCCGGCGGCCGCTTTGGAGACCACCACGATCTCGGCCCGGCCTTGCATCACGATGTCCTCTGCCGCGGCCGCCTGCTCATCGTCCGAATCGAGCGGGAGACCGGTGAACTCCCGAAGCTCCCGGACGCTCGGTTTGAGCAAGTAGACCGGCTCGGAAAGATTCGACAGCCCCGCGCCGGACGTATCGACGACGAGTCGGAGCCCACGGAGGCTGCACAGCCGAGCGACTTCGTTGAGGAACCCGGGCGGGACGCCGGGCGGTAGGCTCCCGCTCGCAACGACGAAGCTGCCGTCCGAGGTCGCCTCAGACAGGCGGGTAAGGCATTGTCGCTGAGCTGATTCTGTAAGGCTGGGGCCGGGAAGGACGAAACGGTACTGATTGCCGGTCTCGGTTTCATTGACCGTGAAACTCTCGCGGGTGGGGCCCTCGATGGCGACGACCGCCATCGGAATGCTTGCTTCGGCGAGCAATCCGATGATCTGACCTCCGGTGAGGCCGCCGGCCGGGAACACCGCGCACGCCTTTTCTCCCAGCGCCTGAGCGACGCGGGCGACATTGATACCGCCGCCGCCCGGGTCATAGCGCGACTTCGAGCACCGCAGCTTGTCCCCAGGCCGAACCCGCGGGAGTGCTGGTCGTGATATCGAGTGCGGGGTTGAGCGTGAGTGTCGCAATCATGGGCCAATCCTGCGCGGGAACCCGTCATCCGGTGAGGGGCCTAGGTCCCGCGATGTGCGGACATCGGGCCCTCCTGTCGTGGACCGGCACGAGGAACGCTCTAGCCATGCCTTACGTGCGTGACTTTCCGCAGTTGTCCCTTGCCGACGCTGACGAGGCGGGTGGCAAAGGCGCCAACCTCGGCGAACTGACCCGAGCGGGCCTTCCCGTCCCCGCCGGATTTGTCGTATTGCGATCCGCCTATATCGACGCCATGGCCGAAGGTGCCGTCGCAGGCGACATCGCTGCCGGTCATGCCGCTGCGCTGGGGTCGACCATGGAAACAGAGCTCGACACGGAGTGCGAACAGCTCCGGAATCTGGTGCACAAGGCAGGCGTTGCGCCGGCGATCCGGGAAGAGATCCTCGCAAGCTACCGAAGGCTGTCGGCGCCGCTGGTGGCGGTGCGGTCGTCCGCCACGGGCGAAGACGGAGCCAGCGCTTCCTTCGCCGGGATGAACGCCAGCTTCACTAACGTCAGCGGCGAGGACGAGCTGATCGAGGCAGTGACGTCTTGCTGGGCATCGTTGTTCAGCCCTCGATCCGAGACCTATCGCGCACACATGAACTTCGAGGCAATGCCGGCCATGGCGGTCGTCGTTCAGGAGATGGTTGCTTCCGAACGAAGCGGCGTGATGTTCACGGTCGACCCGCGGACGGGCAATCAGAATGAGCTCGTCATCGAGGCCGCGTCGGGGTACGGCGAGGGGATCGTCTCTGGGTCAGTGGAGCCCGACAACTACGTGATCGCCAAGGCGACGCAGCAGGTGGAGCACGTCCGAAGCCGGGGGAGTCATGTCCTCTCCGATGCGGAAGCTGCGGAGATCGCGCGCCTTGGCATCGCCACCGAGAAGCACTACGGGTCACCGCAGGACATCGAGTGGGCGATCAGCGCAGGTGCGATCTGGCTGGTTCAGGCTCGGCCGATCACGGCCATGGCACAGACGCAAGCCTCGCCGACGGCGGTTGGCGGAAACGTTCTGGTGCGCGGACTCGGGGCTTCACCCGGCATTGCCACCGGGCAGGTTCGAGTTCTCGAGCACCCGTCGCAATGCGACGAACTCCGCGACGGCGAAGTGCTCGTGGCGCCGATGACGAACCCGGATTGGGTTCCGGCAATTCAGCGCGCGGCCGCCGTCGTGACCGATAGCGGCGGGATGACGTGCCACGCGGCGATCGTCGCCCGCGAGTTCGGGGTGCCGTGCATCGTGGGTGCGCGAACCGCAACTCAGGTGCTCGTGACCGGAGCTGAAGTGACGGTGGACGGTCGCACGGGTGAGGTATCCGCGGGCCGCCGCCAGGTGGCCGCCCGGCCTGCTCCCGCTCCGGTGGCCGCGCCTCCGGCCATACCAACGGCCACGAAAATCTATGTCAACCTCGCGCATGCGTCGGCGGCCGCCGCGGTCGCTGCCACCCAGGTTGACGGTGTCGGTCTGCTTCGCGCGGAGTTCCTTCTCCTCGAAGCATTGGGCGGCGTCCATCCGCGAGAACTCATCGCGCGCGGCGAACAGGCGACGTTCGTCGACAAGCTCGCCACCTCGCTCACGTCGATCGCCGAGCCATTCTTTCCACGCCCGGTTATCTACCGGACCACTGACTTTCGCACCAACGAGTTCCGTGGTCTTGTCGGCGGCGAGCGTTTCGAACCGGTTGAGGACAATCCGATGATCGGCTACCGCGGCTGCTTCCGGTACACGCAGCAACCGGAGGTATTCGCCCTCGAGCTCGAGGCGCTGGCGCGGGTGCGTGAGCAGTGGCCGAACCTGCACCTCATGATTCCTTTCGTCCGAACCCGTTGGGAGCTCGAGGAATGTCTCCGGCTCGTCGATTCGAGCCCGCTCGGGAAGCAGAAGGGTCTGCATCGCTGGGTCATGGCCGAGGTTCCGTCGGTCGTTCATTGGCTGCCCGAATACGTCGGGCTCGGTATCGACGGCGTGTCGATCGGCAGCAACGATTTGACCCAGTTGATGCTCGGCGTCGACCGCGACAACGCTCAGTGCGCCGCGCTCTTCGACGAAAGCGATCCGGCGGTGCTCGATGCGATCGGATCGATCGTGGCAACCGCACGCCGCCTCGGTATCACTTCGTCGCTGTGCGGCCAGGCGCCGTCAACGCGGCCGGAGTTCGCGGAGTATCTCGTCCGGATGGGCATCACGTCGGTGTCGGTCAATCCCGATGCCGCCGACTCCGTTCGCCGTGTCGTGGCCGGCGCCGAGCAGCGGATTCTGCTCGACGCGGCACGCGACCGCTGAGCGTCGTGTCACCTACTCACTTCTCGAGCAGCGCATCCAGCGTGACGAACGAGTAGCCGCGATCCCGCAACTGATGGATGAGGCCAGGCAGCGCGTCGGCGTCGAGTGTGGAGTGGTCGTCGGGATTCGAACCAACATGCATGAGGATGATCTGGCCGTCAGTGAGAGTGCTGAGCACTCGCTGTTGGACGCTGAGCACACTTTGACCGCCGCTGGTTCCCTTCCAGCCGAGTGAATCGACAGTCCAGCGGACCGGCACATAGCCAATCGAGTTGACGGCCGCGATCGTACGGTTGACGCGATCGCCGAACGGGAACCGGAACCAAGGTGCCGGATCTGCGCCGGTGACCGCTGTGATCCGCTCGGCTGCGTGCGTGATCTCCGCTCGGATCTGGTCATCGGTCAAGTCCGTCAAGTACGGATGGCTGACCGAATGATTTCCGAGCCGGTGGATTGCCATCGCACGGGAACTGGCCGGGAAGAATCAACAAACGACCCGGTGAGGAAGAACGTTGCCGGCACTTGCTCGTGCGCGAGAGTGCTCAGGATCGAAGCGACACCGGCGTCATTGGCGCCGGCGTCGAAGGTCAGAGCAACGACGTGTCGAGAGACTGGGATGGTCTCCCAATCCCGTCCGTAGAGAGTCGCCAGCGACGGAGGTGTCGTGGTGCCGCTCGTCGCTGGCGGAACCGTGGATGAGGACGTGGACGTCGCTGCCGTACTCGTCGCCGGGGTTGTCCCCGTCGAAGTTGTCCCCGTCGAAGTGCGGGTGGGACTCGTCGTTGTCTGGACTACCGACGTTGTCGTCGAGGGCGGCACCTGGGAATCGCCGTTGCAACCGACGAGCGCGGCAGCGAGCAGGAGGGCGATCAAAGTCCCGCGAGGTTGAGTCATGGCCTCCACTGTCGGCGGCGAATCCACTTCGATCTAGAGTCTTTGGTCTGTTGCCCTCAGACGCAAAGACTTTCGAGCGGTGACGGGTACGTCCTCACGTGCGCACGACCGGCCGCGGCCAGTCCCGTGCGGCCTCCGCCAGGTCACGCATCCGCTTGCGGTAGACGATCGGGCTGATCCGGTGCGTCATGACGTCTCGGACCAGCCCGGCTTCGACCTCGAGGAGTTTGTCCTGAGTGTGGCCGGGTATCGGCGCACGACCTGGCTCTGCGGACGCCTTGGTGTCGACCTTCCGGCCACGGATGATGGCGAGCGCGGGAACGGCGACCGCGACGGCGACGACCACAGCGATGACAATGACAACGGCAAGCATTCTGATCACTTCTTTGATGTGTTTGTGGAGCGGTACTAACCGAGCCGAACCGAGCCGCCGCAGTGCAGCATGGTGGTCCGGCCTCGGCACTGAATCGGGATGGGCGGGCAGTCGCCAGGCGCAGATGCGATGTCGACCTCGCGGCCGTGCACGCTGAGCGTCAGTAAGTGGCCTCGGAACTGAATCGAGAAACCGAGCACGCCCAGCGGCTGCGGCCATTGCGCGCCCACGACGAGCGTTCCGCCGCGCATCTCGATCCCGGTGAAACACCGTTGCACCAGATCGATGCTGCCGGCGATGGCCGCGAGATGAAGCCCTTCGCCCGTGGTGCCGCCCTGGATGTCGGCCACGTCGGAGAGGAGCACCTGCCGGAAGTAGGTGGCGGCGTCCTCGCGGTTGGCGCGCGCGAGAACCCAGGCGTTCACCAGGGCGCTCAGTGTCGAACCGTGCGACGTCCGAGCGAGGTAGTAGTCGATCGTGCGAGTGATCGTGTCTCCTGCGATCGGGTACCCGAGCCGTTCGAGCAGCGCCCGCAGCTCGTCGGCGGACAACAGGTAGAACAACATCAAAACGTCGGCCTGCTTCGACACCTGGTAGCTGTTCACGTCCTTGCCCTCGGCTTCGAGAATCCGGTCGAGGCGCTGCAGGTTCGGATATGTGCTTCGGTAGGTCGCCCAGTCCAGTTCCTGCAGCGACTCGAAGCCATCGAACTGGCTGATCACACCGTCGTGGAACGGGACGTACATCTCGTGGGTGATGTCGTCCCACTGGCTGAGGTCGGCGCTCGTCAATCCGAGGCTTTCGAGCAGAGCACTCCGATCCCTTCGAGGGATGATTCGAAGAGCCTCGAGCGCCCGCAGAAGGGCCCAAACGGCCATGACGTTTACGTAGGCGTTGTCATCGATACCGAGGTGCGGTGCGTGCGGGTATCCGGAATGGAACTCGTCGGGGCCGATGATCCCGCGGATGTGAAATCGACCGGTCGCGTCGTCGAGTACCGCGCGACTGGCCCAGAATCGGGCGATCTCAGCCAGCATCTCGGCGCCATATTGAGTGAGGAAAGAGATGTCTCCCGTCGCTTCGAAGTACTGCCAGACGTTGTAGGCGACGGCGAGGCCGGAGTGATGTGCGAGCCGACTCGGATCGGGAACCCAGTGTCCGGATTGCGGATTCAAGTGCCAGGTCGGGCTCTCCTCCCGCCCGTCGGAGCCGGACTGCCACGGGTAGAGCGCACCGGCATAACCTGCGGCCTGCGCGGTCCGCCGTGCCTGGTCGAGTCGGCGATAGCGGTAGAGAAGCAACCCCCTCGTGAGCGACGGATTGCGCAGGTTGAGCACGGGCAGCACGAACAACTCATCCCAGAAGATGTGGCCACGGTAGGCCTCGCCATGTATGCGCGCCGGGACGCCGGCATCGAGGTCCGCACCGTTGGGTGACACCGCTTGCAGCAGCTGGAGAAGGTGAAGACGGAGAATGCGCTGTCCGTCATCGCGGCCGCCGGTATCGATTCCGATCTGTCGCCACAGGTGCTTCCACTCGATGTCGTGCCGTTCGAGCAGTGCATCGAATCGTGCGTCGCCAACCGCCTGTACCGCAGCCTCCAGCGGCTCACTGATCGCATGGTCGCGGCTCGTGTAGATGGCTGCGATCTTGCGAATACGAACGCTTTCTCCCGTCGTGACGGGAATCGTCGCGTCGCGGCTCAGCATCCCGTTGGAATCTCGAGGCGTGTCCCACGCCGCGTCGCAGTCGATCGTGGTGGCCGCCGCGACCGCAATGTCGATGTGCGACTGTGTGGTCCGAGTGACGACGGCGAGAAGGCCATCGTCGCGGGTGGTGGATTGCACGAGTTCCAGATGTTTGTTCGCCAGCCCGGCGTATCGCTGGACGAGACTGTTCCGGACGTCATGGTCGATCGCGGTGCGAATTCGAATGTCGCCACTGAAGTTTCGCGGCGTCACGGTGACCTCGAGCGCGCAGACATGCGAAGAATGCATCCCAACGAAACGACGGTTTCGGACGTCGACGATGTGTCCCAGGTCGTCGCAGTAACTGAAGTGCTCGGTGAGGACGGCGCGGCGAAGGCTCAGTTCCTGCCGGTAGGACAACAGCTCCGAATTGTCGATGTCGAACCACGAGGTCCCGGTCTGGATCATCAACGGCAGCCAGTCGGGAGTCCGCACCAGGCTCTCATGCGAGGTTTGCCGGTCCCCGATGTCGTCGCTGAGGCGGTTGTAGATTCCCGCAAGGTAGGTGCCCGGGTAGTGCGGTCCGCCGACCGTCGACTGCGGAAGGGAAGCGCGTATCGACAGATAGCCGTTGCCGAGACCGAGAAGGGATTCGCGCAGCTGCTGCTCGCCGGGCTCGTAATCTTCGAACGCGAGAGTCCACGGATTCCCGCCGATCGAGAGCATCGTGATGTCCGCCGCGTCGCGAACCGTCAGGTCCGCGTCGAGCGTCGCCGAGCCGGTTCGGTCGATACCGATGGCCAGTCCGAAACCTCCCGCCCGCGCGGCCTCGATTCCGGCGAGCGAGTCTTCGATCACCGCGATACGACGCGGTCCGATGCCGAGTCGGCGTGCGGTTTCGAGCAACATGTCTGGTGCTGGTTTGCTGGCCAGCCCCTGTTCCCGCGCGACGACGCCGTCGACCCGGACCGGGAACAGCGAACCCAGGCCGGCCGCATCAAGCACCGCCTCGGCATTGCAGCTGGCGGAGAAGACCGCGGTCGCCAGGCCGATCGTTTGCAGGTGATGCACCAGTTCGACGGTGGTGGGGAAGCTTCGCACCCCAGCGGTCGTCAGACTTTCGCGGAAGATCTGATCTTTGAGGCCGGCGATCCCGAAGTGTGTCGGTTTACCCGGCTCGTCGTCGGGCGAGCCCACGGGTAGTTCGACATTTCGCGCGGCCAGAAATGCCGCGATTCCGTCCATCCGGGCACGTCCATCGACGTAACGCCGGTACTCGTACGCCGTCATCGGCGCACCGCCGACCGTCGGCGCGAACGCTTGTCGCCAAGCCAGCTCATGGACGACCGCAGTGTCGGTGACAACGCCGTCGAGGTCGAAGATCACGGCCTCGATGTGGCGCGGATCGATGTTGGCAGTCATCGCGGAGCGATCCGCTCGCAGCGGTTGGTTACGCCCATCGCTCCTCCTGGCGTCCGTGATCTCGTCTTCCAGAATCGGCGCTGCACCGTCCGCAAGGCAGAAGGAGGAAGACAGAATTCCGGCTGACTTTGGTCCCGCAGAATCCGCGTACAGGCGCCGGAAATGAACGGATGTCGGGACTTACGCCCCTACACCGACGGTCTGCTGCAGACCGACAGTGGGTGCTATGACTCTCGTAGATTCGACAGCCGTCGTCGTCGGTGTGGATAGTTCACAGACCGCGATGCGAGCCACGCTCTGGGCCGCTGAGGTTGCGAGCCGAATGAATGCGCCGCTGGTCATCGCGCACGGAGTCATGATCCCAGGCTGGTATCTCAGCGAAGCGTCGCTCTTGGCATCTTCATCCATTGCGGAGGCGCAAGACGCGGCCGAGCGCCTCATGGCTCGCGTCCGCGCAGATGTGGCCGACAATTATCCCGATCTGGAAATTCACACGGTGATCAAGCCAGGGCCGGCCGATTCGATGCTCATCGCCTTGAGTCACAAAGCTCGACTGCTGGTCGTCGGCGCCCACCGGACCGCGAGCTTGCAGTCGCTGATGGTGGGGTCGACAGCCGCGCTGGTCGCCAACCACGCGACGTGTCCGGTGGTCATCTGGCGTCCCGGTGAAGTTCGCAAGCCGGTCGTCGTCGGCGTCGACGGTAGCCCGCTCAGCGAGGTTGCGATCGAGCACGCATTCGAGTTCGCGAACTGGTTCGGCACGGGCCTAGTAGCGGTACATGCGTGGAGCCAGGGCCGCGGCTGGGATGAGGAATGGGTTGGCCAGGAGAACAAGGCGCTGCTGTCCGAGAGCCTTGCCGGCTGGTCGGAGAAGTACCCCGACGTGCACGTGAAGTCCGTCTCCACCGCCGGAGACCCTCGCGATCTGTTGTCCGAACTCGCTGTTGACGCGCTCTTGGTCGTCGTGGGCAGCCATGGCCGGAGCCGGGCCGCGGCGCTGATTCTCGGGTCCGTCAGTGAGCATCTCATCAAGAACGCTCCGTGCCCGGTGATGGTGTGCCGCAACGCGTAGCCGACTCGGTGTTATTCGTCCACGCGAGTGCCGTGTGCGAAGGCGACGGCAACCGCGAGGCTGGCGCAGACCACAACGGAAACCATCACCATCGGGACGAATCCGCTCCGGTCGCCGCTCGCGACGATCAACAGCGTCGCCGCGATGATGCTCGATCCCATCAGCACCGAGAACGCCAGCGCCGGCACGACCAGGAACAGGCCTGTCTCGCGCCCGCGCAGGGCGAGTACGCCAGTGGCGATCAGGCCCGGCAGAACGACTGACAGGTCGATGACGTGGATGGGATTCACGATCAACCCAGTCACCGCGAGGTTTGCCGGAGCGTTACCCGAGACGATCGCCGGAATCAGTTCGCTTAGCCAGAGAACGGCGAACAGCGTGCCCGTGCCGATCAGTACCCACGCGGCGGACCGACGAACGGCGCCGGACGGGTAGCCGGCGTTCCTGTAGGTGTGCGGAGACCAGCGATCAGGGTGTAGAACGCCAGCCCGAGAATCGCCACGTAGCAGAGGAACAGGCGACCGAAGTGCACGGCGAAGGCGTACACGGTGTAGGCGTAGAGCAGGTAGACCAAGGTGCCGACCCACAGCTGAGCCGCTCGCACGGAGCCGGCACGCATCCGGATCGCGCTCGCAATGAGGACGACGACCGCGAGAAGGTTGCCCACGTCTTGGCCGCGCGCCTGCAGAACCCAGTTCTCGGTTTCCTGGGCGTACGGCCACGTTGCGAACAGGCCGAGCAGACTGGCCAGGGTCACAAGCAATGCAATGGCGAACGATGCGCGGAGAAGCGCCAGTTCGCGTCGGCGCAAGGGTTCGCCGTTGGTCGTCACAGCCCGATCGGTGAGTCAGAGTGGGTTTCGGGTGTGGCGAGTATCGCGCCCGTGGTTGCGCCGCCGTCGACGACGAATTCCGAGCCCGTGGAGTAGGTGGCTTCCATGGCGACGAATCGGATCATCGCGGCGACTTCGTCGGGCTCGCCGAATCGGGGGATCGGTTGAGTGGCAACGAGACTGTCATCCAACCCGGCGGTCATGGGAGTGCGGATCGGGCCCGGGTGCACCGAGCAGACGCGAATCCCCGCCGGCGCCAAATCCAGTGCCGCAGCTTTCGTCAACCCGCGAAGACCCCACTTGCTGGCCACGTACGCCGCAATCCCCGAGTAGCCCATGAGTCCGGCAGTGGACGAGACGTTGATGATGACGCCGCCCCCGGCGCGTGCGAGCAACGGTGCGGCGGAGTGCATTCCGAGCCAGGCTCCGTACAGGTTCACGTCCAGGACGTGCCGGAAGATCGGCCGGTGTACCTCCGTGACGCCACCGATGTCCAGGATGCCGGCGTTGTTGACCAGAACCGCCAATGGGCCGTGGTCACTTTCGGCTGCCTCGAGGGCGCGGCTCCAGTCACTCTCCATGGTGACGTCAAGGTGGTGGAACGAGACGCCGCTGCCCAATTCGTCAGCCAACTGAAGGCCTTCTGCGTCGCGGATATCCGCGATGACGACGCCGAGGCCTTCCTTTGCCAGGGCGCGAACGACTGCGGCACCAATGCCGCGCGATCCGCCGGTGACGATCGCACTGCGGTGGTTGTACTTCGACATCGGGGACTCTGCTGGATCAAGAACGCTTCGAATGTGGGTGTTGCCGTCGACGCTACGAAGTCGATGCCGGTCAGGTCAGGGGCGATAGTCGCTGATTCGAACGCCCAAGGACCCGGGTAAAGAAACTGATGGCAATCACCCGAGCCGACGGGCGATCGAGTCCGCCCAGTCGGTGATCTGCGCCCAGTCGCGGTGATCGCCGTAACTGGCACCCAATAACCAGATGAGAACACGAAGCCGGCGCTCGGGTGGACGGGAGAACGCGCCGGCGAACGGGCGGTACTCCTCGGCCTTGAGCGCGTCCTGAACAGAAGCGACGTCCGGGGGAACCATCCGCCGGAAGATCCCGCCGATCGGTCCCCGCAGCACCGGACCAAAGCCCAGGGTGAACAGCCAGGTCCGGCGGGATTCGAGTACCGGCTTCCGTGCCTCGACCCAGGCGACGGCCGTCGGTAGCAACGCGCCGTTGTGTATCGCGCTACCGACGATGACGGCGTCGTACGGGGTGGGGTCAGGTTTGAATTCGATGTCGACGACATCGGTGACAAACCCGAGGCTGGTCAGTCGCCGCCCGACGGCGCTGGCGACCTCCGCAGTGCTGCCATCGGCGGACGCATACGCAACAAGGATCTTCGGCATGGCCCGAGTCTTGCTCCGCCGATCGGGACCACGACAGATGCGAAAGGCCTCCTCAATGCAGGCCGAAGGGCTTGTTCGCTCCTCGGTGCAGTTGTCGGCCCTCCCGGCGAGAGGACGAAAGACCCTGCGCCAGTGCTCATTCGACTCTCTTCAAGAGCAACTTGCGAACGCGAGGCTCGGGTTCAGAACTTTGCTCACGGAACGGAGTCACCGATGATCCCCACAATCCCCACTCTCGAGCCGCCACGCCGCCGGGATCGCAATCGCGGCCCGCTGGTGCTCGTGGTCGCCCTGGTTGTCCTGGCTCTGGGCGGATTCGTGGCACTTGTGCAAGCTCTGGACGGCGACGTGAACGCCGTCCAGCCGATCGCCCCGTCGCCCGAGCAAGCCACGGTGATCGCCGAGTCTTCGCAGTGGATCGCAGCGCCGTCGTCGACGTCGCGTCCGTTGACGACCAGCGTGCCGGCTGACCCGTCGCGGTTCGACTATGCACCGCTGTGGCCCTTCGCGAGCGTCTCCGATGCCCAGCGGTGGCAGCAGGACTACGCCGCGAGCGGACACCAGCCATGGCATCTCGACGCCCGTCAGGTGGCATTGAACTTCACCGAACACCAGTTGGGATTCACCAACGTCGACACCGTACTTCGGGTGCGGTTGTGGACGAGTCAAGCGTGGGTGACGGTCGGCTTCACGAACCCCAATGGAGCGCCGGTAACCTCCGCGGAGCTGCATTTGGTGCGGATCGGCGCCGGTGACGAGGCGCCGTGGGAAGTCGTCGGGACCCAGGACACGACTCTCACGATCACGACGCCCTTATACGGAGTGAAGGTGTCGTCGCCCGTGACGGTCGGTGGGCTGCTCTCGGGTGTCGACGAAAGCCTGCGGGTCGAGGTCAGAACGCTATTCGACCCGCACCCCGTAGGCGTCGTTTCGGGTATCTCGGCCGGCGGCGACATGTCGCCGTGGTCAGCGACCGTGCCATTCGCCGTTTCGCCTGGTCGCACGCTCACGGTCGTCGTTTCAACCGGAGGCCATATCGCGCCCGTCGAGCGATTTGCCATCACCGGCGTGAGCTACTGAAGGCGCACGAATCGATGACCTTGGCCCCTAAGCAGGTGCTCGCCTCGACTGGACGATGGATACGGATGGACGAGTCGCGCTGCCTTAGGAGAGGACATCCGGTGAGAGCAAAACCTGGTGACTGGCTGGTCGTTGAAAGCCGCAGCGACGGAGAACATTCGCGACGGGCGTTGATCCAAGAGGTCCACTCAGCGGACGGCAGCCCGCCGTACGTCATCCGTTGGACCGATTCGGGTCATGAGGTGCTGATGTTTCCCGGTCCCGATTCCCACGTGGTCACCAAAGAAGAGCTTGAACGTCAGGAGGCCGAAGCGGTCGCGCGCGCAGCGGCCGTGCAGGCCGAAATCGCTGCGCGGCGAGCGCATCGTTAGTCCCGGCTTCCGCGAACGATCAGAATCGGGCATTCGACCGAGTGCAGTAGGGCTTCGCTCGTCGACCCGAGCAGCATGCCCGCGAATCCGCCTCGTCCATGGCTGCCGACGACGACCAGTTGCGCATCCCGCGAGAGCACCTGCAGTTCACGCGCCGGCCCGGTTCGGACCACCACCCGCTGAACGTCGACATCCGGAAACTTC
This sequence comes from Smaragdicoccus niigatensis DSM 44881 = NBRC 103563, assembly GCF_000380645.1. Taxonomy (GTDB): domain Bacteria; phylum Actinomycetota; class Actinomycetes; order Mycobacteriales; family Mycobacteriaceae; genus Smaragdicoccus; species Smaragdicoccus niigatensis. The sequence goes on along the minus strand of NZ_AQXZ01000016.1, from coordinate 226,342 downwards.
TCCTGCCAACCCGCCAGGCTCTCGGCCAACGCCACGGCCTGCGCGGTGGAAACCGCGGCCCAGTCCAGACCGCGCACGAGAGACTCGCTCGCATCGCTCCAGGCGTGCACGGCATAGAGGCAAGCCTTGCGACGAGAGGCCTCTTCAAATGCCGTCCCGATGGCCGGTTCACTGTTCGCAGTTCCGTCGACGCCCACCACGACGGGTCCGCGGTCGGCAATGGATCTCATCGCGTGGACGACGGCCACGGGACAGTGCGCATGCCGCGCGAGGGCAGAGCTCGCTGATCCGAGAACCTTGCTCGAGAATGCCCCCAGTCCGCGGTTGCCGACAACGAGAGTCCGAGCGGTCCGGGATTCCGTCAGCAGGGTCGGGACCAAGGGGCCCTTTAGCAGGGCGGTATGGATCTCCGTGTCACAGATCTTTGCAGTGACCTGGGCTGCCGTCCTCGCCGCGGACTCGAGAACCTGACGCGACGGATCCACGTACATGGCGTCGGAGCTGAGATTGCCGAATCCCGGAATGAAGTACTCCGAGCGGTCGACGACGAAGACGATGCGGAGTGGTGCCATACACAGCGCGGCCTCCTGCGCTGCCCATCGAACAGCGGATTCGCTCGCGGCGGAGCCGTCGACCGCGACAACGATTGGTGCAGTCATATTCATGGGCGCTCGCTCCTTGGTCGAATCTTGAGAGATCACTGGTATTCGCTCGCAGCGCTGGATATTTCATCGCTGGCTGCGAGGACGAAGTAGTTTTCCTCTTCTTGCGCGAAGTGCAGGCGAGCCAACGCGTGTAGTCCATACAGACTGGCGGCGAGATCCTCGGCCTGGCTTTGCCGGATCGTTCCGGCGGCTTCGGCCACTTTCAGATGGGCATGAATGCGGCGGGCCAAGCGACCCATTTCGACGTGCGTTCCACTCATTGCCGTCGTGGCTTCACCACTGCCGAGCGAAACTGCGAGTTCCGGATAGAGCGCGGTTTCCTCGGCATCCTCGTGTGGCAGCAAGTCCTGGAAGAGGAAGGCATCTGCGGCACGCAAGGCGGCGAGCGCGCTGGGGCTTTCACTACTGATGGCTCCCGCTGCCTGACGGAGCAGTGGCAGCTTTTCGCGCAACGATTCGTGTTCGTGCGAGAACTTGCGCAGTAGCGCGACCGTCGTGGGCGGTAGGGGAGCAGCGGTAGCCCGGCTCGTCCCGCGTACCGCGCGCAGCGAATTGACGATCACTGCGACGTCGATGCCCTCCTGCAGCAGTGCGCCGGCCGCGGGAGGTAGAAGGCCGAAAGCGGCGAATCCCATAGCCACCAGCGACAGGCCCATTCCGACGGTCGCGGATTGGATGGCGATGCGGCGGGAGCGGCGGGCGATTTCCATGGCGTCGGCAAGCCGGTCGATGCGGTCGCTCGTCAGCACGATGTCCGCAGCTTCTGAGCTCGCGGTTGATCCCCGGGCGCCGAGCGCGACCCCGACGTGTGCGGCAGCCAGGGCCGGGGCGTCGTTGACACCGTCTCCGACCATGACGGTGACGGCTCCGCGTGACTCTTTGCGAACGCCGGCGACTTTGTCGGCAGGTGTCTGGTGCGCGCGGACCGCATCGAGGCCGAGTCGCAGTCCGATCTCCTCCGCCGGTGCGGAGCGGTCTCCGGTCAGCATGACCATGCGCGTGAACCCGGCCGACCGCAGCCGGCGCAGCGTGTGCGGGGTATCGCTGCGCAGCGGGTCACGTAGGAGGATGGCTCCCGCGAGGAAGTCGTCGATCGTTACCCAGGCAATGGCGGCATTGTCCAGCTCCGCTTGTTCGAGCACTGCGCGTGCCCATGGCGCCGAGTCCGGGGTTAAATCGAGGGCGCCGACGGTGACACGGTGATCGTCGACGGTTGCCGCAGCTCCGACGCCATGGTCTTCGTCGACGTGGGTGGGCATCGAAAGCCGGAGCATGCGCCGGTGTGCCTCGCGCACAATCGACTCCGCGATCACGTGCGGGGACATCTGTTCCGCGCTCGCCGCCACACGGAGTACCTCAGCCGCGTCGCGGCCCGGTGCTGCGACAACCTCCGCATCCCCCGGACGGCCGGTGGTGAGCGTGCCGGTCTTGTCCATGACGAGGGTCGTCGCGTGGCCGAGACGTTCGAGCGTGCCGCCGCCGCGCACCACGACACCCAGCCGCGACGCGCGTGACAGGCCGGAGACGATCGCGACGGGCACTGCCAACAACAGCGGGCACGGTGTCGCGACGACCAACACCGCGACTGCCCGAACAGGGTCTCCGGTGAGGAGCCACGCGAGGCCGGCCACCGCGAGTGCTATCGGCAGGAACCAGGCGGCGGCTCGGTCCGCGAGCCGGACGACCGGAGCGCTCTCTGCGGCGGCTTCCTGCGCGAGCCGGACGATGCCGGCATAGGTGCTGTCGGCCGCAGTCACCAGAGCCCGGAGTTCGAACGCCGAGCCGGCGTTGACTGCCCCTGATCGGGCGCGACTTCCGGCGGTGAGTCGGGTGTGCAGCGGCTCACCGGTGAGCGCTGATTCGTCGAGCACGGCGAGCGGAGACGTGATCTCGCCGTCGACCGGGATGGTTTCTCCCGGGCCGACAGCCAGTACGTCGCCCGGCAGCACGTCGCCGACGGGCACGGTCTCGATGCCGCCGGCACGAAGTCGTCGGGCAGTTCGCGGTGCTCGGTCGAGCAGTGCACGCAGGTCTTTGTTCGCGCGGCGACTGGCGGCCGATTCGAGCGCTCGGCCGGTGGCCAGCATGGTCGCGATCAGCGCACCTGCCAGATACTCACCGACCAACAGCGTGCCGACGAGAGCAAGGACCGCGACTGCATCCACTCCCAACTGACCGCGCCGGACAGCGACAATGACCCACCACACGGCGGGCAGGGTCGCGACCACAGTGGCGGTCGTCCAGCTCCAGTCAGCCGCGGTCGTCAAGCCCGCGGCACTGAGCCCGATGCCGACGATGAGCGCCGCGACGGTCACCACCAGCAATATTGCGGTGCTTGCCTCGCTCACGTGTTTCGTGAATGCGCGGAAAACCGCAGCCCGCGACCTCACGCTAGATCGTGGATCTCGCTGCGGCACACGAGCACTGGGCAGGGACAGTGCTCGATCAAGTGTCGACTCGTCGAACCGAGCAGCAGAGACGATGCCCGACCGCGACCATGGCTCCCGACGACCACCAGGCGTGCATTCGCTGCGGCATACAACGGAAGCGAGAGTTCCGCGTGGACTGATGCGATGATTCGCTCGACCGGGACATCTGGATACTTCTCGGACCAGCCGGCCAGGCTTTCCGCAAGCAGGGCTTCGTGCTCCGCCTCTTCTTGCTCGAGGTCCGCCGCAACCCCCGGCGCCCACGCATGGACGGCTCGCACACCGGTCCCGAATGCACTGGCGAACTCGAATGCGCGCTCGACGGCCAGCGCACTGAGCGGGCTGCCGTCGACACCGACGACCACCGGACCGTTGCCGGGATGGCCTCGCCACACGGCAACCGGACATTCACTGTGGTTGGCAACCCGCGCAGCTGTGCTGCCGAGCAGGAGCGAGTCGACCGACACGTTCCGGTGTGCTCCGACCACGATCATCTGCGCCTTGCGGCTCAGGGCGAGCAGCGCGAGATCGGCCGGCGCACGTTGACTCCACGTTGAAAGCGGGAGGTCGGGATACTTCGCCGACACTGCGTCGCGCGCGGGGTCCAAGCACTCTTTCGCGGCCTCGCGTTCGCTTTCACCGAGTGGATACTGGACCATCACCGCGGCACTTGTGTAGAAGTAGGCCGCGTCCGTGACCGCGTGCGCGATGACGAGCGGTACGTGCATGCGGTGGGCGAGGTCCGCCGCCCACAGTGCCGCTTCCACGGAGGTTTGTGAGCCGTCGACGCCGACGACGATCGATGTTCTGTCTGCGAGAGTCATGTACTGAGCCTGTCGCGATGTGATCGGCGTCGACAGGGCCCTTCGTCATTGTCCGGTAGGCCCAACAGCCTGCCTGCTCACCGGCACGTGTCTGTCTTCAGGACTGAATCTCGAGAATCTCGGAGACCGGTCGGCGATCGGTCTGCGGCGGGGTGAAGTCCTGTTCCGGACGCGACCCGATGCGGATGAGTACCTGCGGAAGCCGGTCGCCGCCGACGCCCTTCTTGACGCTGGACCGGCTGCTCTGGAGTTCCACGATATGGGTCAGCGGGCAGGTGGCGTAGCCGGACATCGTGGCTTCGAGCAGCACCGTTGACATCGCCTCGCCGCAGCGCAGGAGGTCGGTCAGTTGATCGCTGTCGGTGGAGAGGACGACGATCTTCGCGGAGTCCTCGATGACCGCGGGGCGACGATTCCCACCGTCGTGCATGGGAAACGCTCGGCCGGCGGGGACTCGCTGGTTTTCGTCGGCGGTCAGGAGTGCGTCGGCTGGAACTCCGTCATTGGTGTCTCGGCGACTTGTCCAGTCGTGTAGCGCAGCGTGGTACCGCGAGTCGTACCGGCGGATGTTGTCCGCAAGTTCGGACGCCCTCCGGATGTCGGACATCGCTCCTTCGGAAACGACAGTCATTTCCACATCGTCGGGAAGAAGCGGCCGGACCACCGTTTCGAACATGGTCCAACCGATCGGCGGCCCGAATGGCAGGCGGTCGGTCCGCCGATCCTCGATCGCCCGTGCCCGTTTTCGGTCCGCCTCGGTGACGAACTCGGAGGGAGCGAATGTGACCTGGGCCAGGTGGAGGAGATTGTTTGGGTTCGGGAATCGCTCGACGGCTGTCTTCCAGCCGATCGAGGCCATCGCCGCCCGAAGATGGTCGAGAGTGGCACCGCAGCTGAGCATGAGTTCCCGGCCCGTCGGGTCCGTCGACGGGATCAGGCGGGTCCGGTCGGTGAAGAGGTTCAGGCCCGCCCGGTCGAACTTCCAGCGCCAGGGCTGGCTGTTGTGCAGGGAGGGTGCACGGCTTGCCAGAGCCACAGCGCGGGTGATGGTTTCGGTGGCCGGCAGGGTGGTGGTCATGATTGCTCCGTGCGCATGTGAACTAAGTTCACGCCGTGGTGTCCCATCGGGGGAGACCGTGAGTGTCGCGGTGAGGTGATTGTTCGGCGGCGACAACGACCTTGAGCGCACCGGTTTCGCCGGCCCGCGAGAACACGTCGTATGCCTGGTCGAACTCGGTCATGGTGAACCGGTGCGTGACAATCGCGGCGGGATCGAGTTGACCGCTGCTGACGAGCTTCGCCAGCGTGGGAGTCGAAAAGGTGTCGACCAGTCCGGTGGTGATCGTGAGGTCGCGAATCCAGATGTCCTCGAGATGCAGAGTGGCTGGCGAACCGTGTACGCCGATGTTCGCAACATGCCCGCCGGGCCGCACGAGTTGCACCGCAAGTTCGAAGGTTTCGGGCACGCCGACCGCCTCCATCGACACATCGGCGCCGAGGCCGTCAGTGAGGCCGCGGATGACCTCGAGGACGTTGTCGGTGGTGCTGTTGAGTGCGATGTCCGCGCCGACCTTCAGTGCCGCATCAAGACGGCTTGCGGCGACGTCGACCGCGACGATGTGGCTCGGGCTGTGCAGGCGTGCGGTCATGATCGCGGCCAATCCGATCGGGCCGGCGCCGACGATGACAACGACGTCGCCGGGGCGCACCTGCCCGTTGAGCACGCCGACTTCGTAGCTGGTCGGGAGGATGTCGGCCATCATCAACATCTGCTCATCGGTCAGATTTGCCGGCACGGGGTGCGTCGAGTTGTCGGCGAAGGGGACGCGAACCAGCTCGGCCTGGGTGCCGTCGATCAGATGGCCCAGAATCCAGCCACCGCCGCCGAGACACTGCCCGTAGCGACCCTCGCGGCAGAACCGGCACGAACCACACGAAGAAATGCACGAGATCAGCACCCGGTCTCCGACCTTGACTCGTGCCACACCACTTCCGACTTCGACGACGGTGCCGACGGCCTCGTGACCGAGCACGCGACCCGGAGTCACTTCGGGCACGTCTCCCTTGAGAATGTGCAGGTCAGTGCCACAGATGGTGACCGCATCGACCCGTACGATCGCATCCGTCGAGAACTGGATGGTGGGATCGGGGACCTCGTCCCACGACTTCTTGCCGGGACCGTGGAAAACCATCGCTCGCATGTGGTCGCCTTTCTGACTGCCGATAACGCTGGATCGAACGTCTTGAGTCGATCGTTGTGCGTTGACAAGGCATTCAGGAGAGGCATGAGGCCCGGTGCCGGAGGACCTCGGTCACCACAAACGGCGGTTACCGCTCGTGTGGCTTCTGCTGATCGAGCTTCGACACGAACACGGCGGCCTGCGTCCGGCGCTCCATCCCGAGTTTCGCCAGAAGTCGCGACACATAGTTCTTGACCGTCTTCTCCGCCAGAAACATGCGCGCCGCGATCTGACGGTTCGTGAGCCCATCGCCGAGCAGCGTGAGCAGTGTTCGCTCCTGCTCGGTCAGCCCCGACAAGGGGTCGGACTCCTCGGTGCGGGTCCGGAGTTTGCTCATCAATGCGGCGGCGGCCCGGTTGTCGAGCAACGACTTTCCGGCGCCGACGTCTTTGATCGCCTGGGCCAACTCCATCCCTTTGATGTCCTTGACGACGTATCCGCTGGCGCCGGCGAGGATCGCGTTGAGCATCGCCTCCTCGTCGGTGAACGAGGTCAGCATGAGACAGCGCAGGTCGGGCAGCATGGAGCGCAGCTCGCGGCACAATTCGATGCCGTTGCCATCTGGAAGGCGAATGTCGAGCACCGCGACGTCCGGGTTCAGCGCCGGGATGCGGGCGAGGGCCTGCGAGACGGTCCCCGCTTCACCGATGACGTCGAGATCCGGGTCGGCTTGAAGAAGCCCCATCAGGCCACGACGCACGACCTCGTGATCGTCGACAAGAAAGACCTTGACCATGGATTCACTCCCCGGCATACGCAGCATGACTGACACAGCGTAAGTCGGTCTGCTTCGTGCACGCCCCCTGATTGGTCACGAGTTCTGGTGACTTAAGTCCTTCGTTTCACAGTGATCAGCGTTGGGGCGCATGGATTTATCGACTCCGAACCGACGAAGGTCCTCTCGATGGGGGACCGACGACAGCATTCACGCGACGGTCGCGTCCCTAGGTTGGAAGCAGACTCCAACGAGAAAGGCGTTTCCATGTTGGTACGCGACATCCTCACCAGGCCGGCCGTTTCTGTCACTCCGGAAAGCACAGTCGAGGAAGCGATCACGAAGCTGACCAAGTACGGTTTCGCGCTGCTGCCCGTTGTCGACGATGGCGGCCTCGTCGTCGGCGTCATCTCCGAATCGGACGCGATCAGGGCGATCAGCAACGACGCACTCGTGTCCGAGGTGATGAGTGTCCCGGTCGAGGTGGTTGGCCCGACAACTGATGTCGTGGATCTTGCCGCGCGCATGGAGGCCAAACGGCTCCGCAGTGTGCCGGTAGTCGAACTGGGGCTGCTCGTCGGCATGGTTTCCCGACAGGATCTGCTGCGGAGCATGGTCGACGAGGGCCGCGGCATAGCGTCGAAGGTCCGGTCGTTGCTCGACGAGTACGCCGGAAGCCGGCGTCAATGGTCCATCGTGGTCACCAACGGGATTGTCGAGGTCAGCGGAGCTTTCGCCGACGAGGACGAACGGCGCTTGGTGGCCGCGCTCGCGCGCACCGTCGAGGGAGTGCGGAACGTGCAGATCGTCCCGACCGCACCGGAACTCCAACTGGCCGACTGACGGTCAGACTGCCGGACACGGTTAGGGCTTCTTCTTCACCGTTGCGGCCCGCCGGTTTCGCAACAGGTCAGCGATCGCCGGCGGGATCAACTCCGACACGTTGTCGGGCTCAATTCTGTGCACGAACAGACTTCGCCGCTCGGCGGAGGCGAGGAGCGCGCGCGAAGTGGGATTGTCGGGCAGGTGAGTCAGCGTCTCGGGGTCTGCCGCCGAGATCGACAGCAGGAACTCGGCCATCTTCGGCTCCATCGAATTCAACAGGTTGTCGATAAGGAACCCGGCGGCCGCTTCCTGGCCGCCGCGAACGCGACGGATCGCTTTCACGGCGCGCTCGACCGCTCCCGGCACGAGAAGTGTTGCAGTGTCACCGGCGGCGTCCGTGCCACCGCGTAGGGCGACCGCCGCGAGTCGCAGTGTGGTGGCCCAGCCGCGGGTCGCCTCCGTCAGTTCATCGGTCTCGGTGTCAGACAGCGGCAGTCCGTAGGTTTTGACGAATAGTTCCGCGGTCTCCGCGGCGTCGAATCGCAGTGCGTCTGCGTCGATTTCGAGTCGACCCCCGGTCGTCGCCGGCAGTGGCGTTCGGCTGGTGATCACGAGATCCAGCGCAGGACAGTCGGCGTCGAGCAGCAACTGCACGGAATCGCGCGTGGTGTCATCGAGGATGCGGTCGTAGCCGTCGATGAACAGCGTGAGGGGCGTGCGGCGCCGACCAAGGTGCTCGACTATCTCCCGAACCAACTCGACACCCGCAGAGCCCGGGTCGGCGAGAACGGCTTTCGCGAGATCCGCCTCGAACGAACGGCCGGTCCCGATGTGGACCCATGCCGCGGCCTCGCCGTCCGCGCGCAACGTGTCCCGCCACTGCGCAGCAAGGGTGCTCTTGCCATAACCGGCGGGCGCGACGATCGCGACAACCTTCTGTCGCGCGGAGCCGAGCACGTCGAGCAGCCGGGTTCTCGGAAGTTCGCCCGCCCTCTGAACGTGAATTTCCCGACTGGTACGGACGTGCTCCTGGGGAGCTGTCTCGTCGGTGACGGGGATTGAGCGAGAAATGGGTGACCGGACACTCGCCTTCTCATGCACGTCGGCCGGCAGCGCCATCTTCTCGGCGGGCAATCCGTGATCGAGCTCGACCTGTTGGAGCAACTGTCCGAATTCGGCCGCGGAACGGGGACGTCCTGCCGGATCCGACGTCATGGCCGCTTCGATCGCCGCGCTCACGTCTGCGGGGACCGCGAGCCGCCGCAGGTCGGGAACCGGCTGTTCGGTGATCCGCAGGAAATGTGCCACCACGCCCTCACCCGCGTGGCGCTCGTACGCGGCATGCCCGGTGACGAGCGTGAAGAGCGTGGCACCCAGGCTGTAGACGTCCGAACGTTCCGTCGGCGGCTCGCCGGCGAGCACCTCGGGCGCGATGTAGGCGGGGGAGCCGACGATGGCACCCGACGTGGTCTCGAAACCTCCGACGACGCGTGCGATTCCGAAGTCGGTGAGTTGCGGTTCGTCATAGGCGGTGAGCAGGACGTTGGCCGGCTTCACGTCACGATGCAGGATCCCCATCCAATGCGCCGACTCGATGGCGCCCGCGAGTTTTATCCCGATGCGAACGGCATCCTGCCACGTGACGGAGCCGTTTCTCCGCACTGCGCGGTCGAGCGATCCGCGCGCGTGGAATGGCATCAGGATGTACGGTCTGCCGTCTGATGTCGATCCGACTTGAAGGATGTCGACGATGTTCGGGTGGCCCGAAAGGCGACCCATCGCGTGTTCTTCGCGGATGAAGCGCTCGCGGTTCTCGTCATCGAGATCGGCGGCCAGCACCTTGACCGCCACGTCGCGGTCCAACGATGGCTGGAAGCAACGGTAGACAGTGCCGAACCCGCCGCGACCGATCTCGGTCGGCGATTCCAGTCCGGCACGTTGGAGTTCGGCCACGATGTCGGACTCGGGGTCGCGTCCAGCCATCGATCGGCTTGCGGCCGTCGCCCGGGCGCTCCGGCCGAACTGCGTCGCGCTCGATTCTGGACTCATGTTCACTCTCAAACCCGAGGTCAGATCAGCATAACGCGGGGTCGAACCAGACGGGCGAGGCTCAGTGTGGCGCAGGGCGATTGGCCCCGGCGCAAGGGCCCTCAGGCCCTACCGTCGCGCGCGGAGAAATCGAACAATCGAGGAATGGAAGCGCCTCGCACACATCTTGCGGTCGACGAGCTGGATTCGATCACTCAGACGTTGAACGCGAAGTTCCCCGAACGGGATCGCGACGAGGTGCGCGGTGTCGTCGATGAGGCGTATCAGTACCTGGCCGCTCGCGCCCGCATCGTCGCGCACCTGATTCCGCTCACCGCACATCGAGCTCGTGAGGTTCTCGCCCGGGCCGCTGCCCCGGTCGGCTAGGCCGGACCGGCGCGATGTTGTTTGCACTGATCCTGACGATCGTTCTCGCCATGGCATTCGACGTCACAAACGGATTCCATGACTCCGCGAATTCGGTGGCCGCGCTCGTTTCGACGCGGGCCGCCACCGCGGGGCAGGCACTCGTCATCACCGCGCTGGGAAACCTCGCGGGACCACTCCTCGCGGGTACGGCGGTCGCCAACACGGTCGGCGGAGTCGTCGATGTGCCGCTGGGCGACACGGTCCCGGTGGTGTGTGCCGCGCTGACCTCCGCCATTGCGTGGAACCTCATCACGTGGCGCTTCGGGCTGCCGTCGAGCTCCTCGCACGCGCTCATCGGCGGTCTCGTCGGTGCCGCTTTGCTCAGCGGATGGGATGGCGTCCACTGGGGCGGATTCGCGGGATGGCGCCCGTACGGCGTGATGGGTGTGCTTGCCGGACTTGCGATTTCCCCGATTCTCGGGGTTGTCGTCGGGGGTGCGGCGAGTGCGCTCGCGCGCCGCTGCTTGCGTCGGGCACCACGTCGGGTGAATCGGGTCGTGCGGCGCGGCGAGTGGGTCACGGCGTCGGCCCTGGCCTTCAGCCACGGCGCCAATGACGCGCAGAAGACGATGGGCGTTGTCGCGTTGCTGTTGGTCGCGACCGGGCACCTCGATCGGTTCGAGGTTCCGTTATGGGTGCGGCTCGCCGCAGCGGCATCGTTGACGATCGGAACGATGCTCGGCGGCTGGCGGATCGTTCGAACGGTCGGGCACGGCATCTACCGGATGCGCCCGCTGGATGGACTGGTCAGCCAAGGTAGTTCGGCAGCCGTGATTCTTACCGCTGCCGCGGTGGGCGCTCCTGTCAGTACCACCCACGTGGTCGCCTCCGGGGTCGTCGGGGTCGGCGTGCAGCGAAGAATCGGCCATGTGCACTGGGCGGTCGTCCGCGAGATCGGTGCCGCGTGGCTCGTCACATTGCCCGTGACCGCAGTGGCGGGAGCGGTGTTGTTGTCTATCTGGAAGGTCATGTCATGAAGCTGCACCGCTCCTGGTTTCTCCCTCGCAACCTGGACACTCTCGGAACTCTCGTGCGCCAACTCGAGGTGGTCGAGCAGATGCTGGGAACCGTTTCGGCCTGGATCGAGGGGGCCGAGTCCGATGCTTCGGTGACCGAACTTCGCCGCCTGACCAAGGAAGAACACGAGCTGCGCCGACAGCTGAACCTGGAGGTTCGGCAGAGCTTCAGCACCCCTCTTGAGTCCGAGGATCTGTTCGAGTTCGGCGAGGCTCTTGGTGAGATCGCCGAATGCATCTACGCATTGGTGCGGGAAGCGGACCTTTCGCACACCGGACCGGACGCATGTCTGCGGGCGATCGTCGAGGCGAATCTCGACGCGTTCCAACCGCTGGCTTCCGCAGTCCGGATGTTGCCGCATGGGCGCGCTGCCACGAAGGCCGACGAATCGCTGCAGCGGCTCGCTGTTGCCGAACATTGCTATCGCGCCGCGATCGCGGACCTCGAGTTCGAGACCGATCTGCGGCACGAACTTCGCCGCCGCGAACTCTATCGGCGCAGTGAGCTTCTGGGTGCCGCGACGCAGGCTCTGGCCCGCCGGGTGTGGTACGCGGTCTTCAAGACCGAGTGAGTTCAGTCCACGCTCGGGACGGGTGCCGACGCAATGACATCGATCTTCGGCGGATCGTTCAGGGTGTTGGTCACGGTGCAGTGTGAAACCGCCGCGATCATTCCATCGCGGTGGTCGCGATCGAGCTCGCTGGGCGAAACGATGGTTAGCTGCACGCGGGCGACCCGAGCCGGATTCGCCCGCATGTTCCACTGACAGTCCACCCGTAGACCCTTATGGGGAAGCCCGTTCGAACGCAGATAACGTGCCGCGTAGTACGCGGCACAGCCGGCCAGCGACATGACCATCAACTCGACGGGTGAGGCGCCGACCTCGACATCGTCGGCGCGTGGTTGATCCACGAGTACAGCGTGGTTGCGGGTACGGATCTCGAACCGATCGTTGTCGAATTCGGTCACCGATATCGAAGCCATGGCTATGCCCGATCTGCGGTTGCGGGCGCGCGATCAAACGGGTCGATGACTTCGTCGAGCGGGCGGCGGGGTGTCTCCGGCAGCGGCCCGGCGGCGATCGGCGCCCAGCCGACCCGAAGGATCATCTGCGGGAATCCGTTGTCGTCGAGGACGTCGGTGCGCACGATCGTGCGCAGGTGTGAGACTTCCAGCGGCTCGGTGAGGGGACACGCGGCAAGTCCGGCTGCGGTCGCGGTCAGGAGTGCCGCGCTCATCGCTTCACCAGCGCGCAGCTGCGACATCGGATCATCGGAGCTCGTCCCGAAGACCAGGAGCTCGCCCGCGCTCTCATCCGTCGAAACCGGGTCGGCGAGGGTGCCGGCCGCGAACTGACGGGTGTAGGAGGGGTCGGATGAACCAGGAACGGGCGCGTTCTTCGCCGGTACCCCGTCGGCGGAGACGTTCCGGCCGGTCCAGATCGCGAGTTCGGTCAGGTATTCCGGTTCGTTCGCATGAACTTGCGAGGCCGCGAAGACTGCGTCTTCGATGGTCGCGCGCGCTGGCCCGTCCGTCTGATAAACGAGGACGCCTTCCCGGGCGGCCGCATCGGAGATCGCACGGATGTGGGCGTTCGGGACGGGCCAGCTGCTGTAGCGGCGCCGATCGGACCGGCGCCGCGAGATCGCGGCGGCGAGCGCAATGTCTTCATCGGTCGGAGTGTGCCGAGAGACCTCGACGGACGCGACGTGGTCCGGCTGCGACGGGTCCGGCAGCCGATGGACAGCGGTCGACCAGCCGAGCGCGGCGAGACCAACGCGCAGGTGGTGCAAGGCCGCGCCGCAGCTGAGCATCAAGTCACGCCGGTCGGGGTCGGTGGACTCGAGATGGCGACTCAGGTCCGCGTAGAGGTGAATCGTGCGGTCGCCAATCCGCCACCGCCACGGCTGCGTGTTGTGCACCGACGGCGCACGGACGGCAAGAGCAAGCGCCGTCCGGACCGTTTTGTCGTCGGGAAGTCCGCGTTCCATCGTCATCACCTTTCGTCCTGGGTAATCAAGTTCACCTGCGAAAGTGCGCCATCGGCAGGGGCGCAGGGCCCGATTTCCGATGACCTTCGCCGTTAGCTGCGGACGGGGTGTCGCAGGAGCGCTGGACACCGTTTGGCCCATCCGATTGGTGACGAACGGCCGTGTTCTCCGGATCGGGGATCTTGAAGACTTGGGGTCAGAATCAATTCCCGAAGGCAGGACCAGAGATGCCATCACATCCAGACCCGCGGAGCCCCGCGCTTCATGGAAATGAAATCGTCATCGGGGTCGACGACTCGCGCACGTCGGAAAGTACGGTCCGGTGTGCTGCACGTACTGCATCGAAGCGTGGCCGAACGCTGCGGATCGCACATGGCCTTGACCTTGCGGCGCTCGGTGCGGCGGTCGACTATCCCGATTTGGCGGTCCACGACCTCGTCGCTCGACTCCGCAGGCGCGCGGAGGACGCAGTTGAACGGGCCCGCCGCACCGCGCACGCGGTCGACCCCAATCTGACTGTGGTCACTGAGATTTCACCCGAATCCGCCGCTCGCGTGCTGACCCGTCGATCGGAATCCGCATATGAGGTTGTCGTTGGCGCGGGTAGTGGGGCGGACTCGATCGTCGGTCGAATCGGATCGACGATCACGGCCGTGGCCAGCCATGCGCACGCGCCGGTCGTCGTGGTGCGCGGAGATCTCGACCGATCACCGCGTCCGGCGGACGCGCCGGTCGTGCTCGGGCTCGACGGCCATCCGGCCGGAGATGCAGCGATCGGACTGGCGTTCGACGAAGCGTCGTGGCGGGGGACTGGCCTCGTCGTCGTGCACGCGTGGAGCGATCTCTCACTCGGCGTATTCGCCCAACGGCATCAACTCCTCACCCCGCCCCAGGCATTCGAGGAAGCCGAGAGCGTGGTCGTGGCCGAGAGACTTGCGGGTTGGCAGGAGAAGTATCCGGACGTCACGGTGAGCCGCCGGGTCTACCTTGACGGCCCACGCCAACACCTCTTGCGCTGGTCCCAGCGCGCGCAGCTCGTCGTCGTCGGAAGTCGCGGTCGAGGCGGCCTCGCCGGCATGTTGCTCGGTTCAACCAGCGCCGCCCTCATCGCGCAGTCCCGCTGCCCGGTCATGGTCGTCCGACCCGACTCCGTTTCCAATCCGTATGCAGGAGAGCAGAAATGAATTCGAAACCCATCGTCGTCGGCGTGGATCAGACGCCATCGTCGGAAGCGGCCGTGCGCTGGGCAGCCGCCGACGCCGCACGCCATGGTGTGGGACTCCTGCTCGTCAACATGTTGCCGACTGCGGATATCTACGGACCAGGACTGTCGTTCCCGCCCATCGACTTCAGGTTGGCGAGAAGCGAGGCCCAGGACCTCCTGCAAAGCGCCACCAAACTAGCGCAGGAATCGGCCGCGGACTTCGGCGGTGTCGAAGTGACGACCAAGGTCTTGTCGGGTCCGGCAACAGGCGCCCTGATCACCCAGTCGAAGGATGCCCGCTTGGTTGTCGTCGGCAGCCGCGGGTTAAGCGCCTTCGGGCGGGGTTTGCTCGGTTCGGTCAGCAGCGCGCTGCCGCAACATGCGCACTGTCCGGTGGCGGTTGTTCATGAACGTCCGGAACGTGACGACGTTCCGGTCAAGGGACGCGTCGTGGTGGGCGTCGACGGCACACCAAACAGTGTGCCGGCAATCGAGATCGCGTTCGACGAGGCCTCGACTCGGGGCGCGGACCTCGTCGCCGTCTACGCCTGGTCCGATGTCAACGGCGGTGTCCCGTTCGGCATTGACTGGTCCGAGATCAAAACGTCCGCGGAAGCAGTGCTGGCCGAGAGCTTGGCGGGTTGGGCTGACCGCTATCCGGACGTGGCCGTGCACCGGGTCGTCGTCATCGATCGACCGACGCGAAGGCTCTTCGAGGAGTCTGAAAAAGCCGACCTCATCGTCGTCGGAAGCCACGGTCGCGGCGGGTTCGCCGGGATGATGTTGGGTTCGACGAGCCGGGCATTGCTCCACAGCGTGGACTGCCCGATCATCATCGCCCGCAGCCCGATGTGAGCAGGAGTATCAGGATGGCAAAACACTGGCTGGTGATGGAAAGCGAGCAGGACAAAGCCCGCTCTCCGTTCCGTACGCGCATTGCGGGGGCGGGACGTTGCCTGCCGCCGACTCGGTTGACCACAGCCGACCTGATGGCGTCCACGCGGCATCACACGCATGTCGATCTCGAACGACTCACCGGTATTCATGAGCGCCGGGTGTCGGTCG
Source organism: Smaragdicoccus niigatensis DSM 44881 = NBRC 103563 (assembly GCF_000380645.1). Lineage (GTDB taxonomy): Bacteria > Actinomycetota > Actinomycetes > Mycobacteriales > Mycobacteriaceae > Smaragdicoccus > Smaragdicoccus niigatensis. The sequence continues at coordinate 210,910 of NZ_AQXZ01000016.1, read as the reverse complement.
GCGACGAGGATTCGCTGAGTCTGGCGACGGCCGCGGCCATTGACTGCCTCGGGCACGCTTCTCGGTCCGGCGCGGACGTGGAAGTCGTGATCAATTGCAGCATCACGAAGTTCCGCGGCGGGCTGACCCACTGGCTCGAGCCGACCACGAGCATCGCGGTTGCCGAGGCGATCGGAGCCCGCGGCGCGATCACATTCGACATCTCGAACGCCTGCGCGGGAATGCTCACCGGTGTCGCCATCCTCAACAACTGGATTCGTCAAGGCGTGGTGAAGAACGGCCTCGTCGTGAGCGGCGAGTACATCTCGCAGGTCAGCCGTAACGCCGCCAAGCATCTGCGCTCGATCCTGGGCAAGGAACTTGCTTCGCTGACTGTCGGGGATGCCGGCGCGGCGTTGCTGCTCGAGCGAGCTACCGAAAGTTCCGGCACGATTTCGGTCTCCGGGTTCACGACCATTGCCGATCACAGCCGGCTTTGTCTGGCCTACCCGAAAGGGGATGACCCGGGCGCCCGGATGTTCACCGATTCCCGTGGAATCCACAAGGTCGCGATTGCCGATACGCCCGTACTCCTCGAGGAAGTTCTGGAGACGGCTGGGCTCGCGCTCCACGACATCGACCATGTCATCACGCACCAGACCTCAGCGCGCGCGATCCGGAAGGGCATGCAAGAGCTGACGGCCAAGTTCGGTGACGCGCCCGCCCACGATGCGGTGATCACGGTCGATCGATATGGGAACACCGCGTCGACCACGCACACGGTCGCGATGGTCGAGGAATTCGAAGCCCACCGAATCAAGCCGGGGGAGACGGTGGCGCTCGTCGCCCTTGCGTCCGGCCTTGAGATCGGTGTGGTCCTATTTCAACCGGATAAGGAGCTGCTGGACAGCTATGGGAACGATCATTGAGCAGATCAGCGTGGTGCGGCCCAACTGGCATGTCGGCCCCAGCGCGCTGAACCTTGCGGTTTCTGCTGCGCGCGATTGTCTTCGCGGCGCCCGCCGGGCCCCGAACGACATCGACCTCCTCATCAACACGGGCCTCTACCGAGAACGCAACCTCGCCGAACCGGCCCTCGCGGCGCTCATCCAAGAAGATGTCGGCGCCCACCCCGAGGACCCGCACGAGGATGCGCATGGGACGTTCTCCTTCGACCTGGGAAACGGCGCGTGCGGCGTCCTGTCCGCGACACAGGTCGCCGACGGGTTCCTCCGGTCCGGTGCGATCGAACGCGCCCTCGTCGTCGCGAGCGACACCGATCCGGGCTTCGGAATGAGCAAGGATTTTCCGTTTGCCCCGGCTGGTGCGGCAATGTTGTGCACCTGGACCGAGGAAGACTACGGATTCGGGAAGTTCTACTGGGCATCGAGGCCGGACCATGGCGACGCGTTCCGCGCCACCGTCGGCCTGCATAACGGTCACAACACCCTCGAATTCGATGGAAATGCCGGCCGCGCGGTGGCGTTCGCCGACGTGGCGGCCGACGCGGTTCAGGCGTGCCTCGAGGCGGAGAACCTCACCCTCGAGGCAATCGATGTGGTCGTCACGGCACCGGGTGATCCCGAGTTTCGTGCCGCACTCGCGACGCGGATCGGGACCCGGCTGGAAGACGTCGTTGCAGCTGGACACGACGCGCACACGTCAGCACTGCTCTTCAGCATGCACTCGATCATCGACACGCTGCGTCCCGGATCGACGGCCCTGCTCGTCTCGGCGGGTGCGGGCGTCACCGCTGGCGCAGTCCTCTACCGCGCTGCGCCCGAACCGGAGGCCCAACCCCTTCGTCCGGACTTCGCGGCCGCAGGCACGGATTATTTGACCGCACTCGATGCCGCCTTCCTCGAATTGGAAGACTCCGATCGCCATGTGAATCTCGCCATCGGCGGTGTCAGCGTCGTTGGCGGGCCGGTGCCCGACGAACGAGAACTCATGGATGCCCTCGTCAGCCGGGTTGTTTCGCTTCCTCGTTACCGCCAGGTACTGCGGTTCAAACCATTCGACCTCGGTGCGCCGGAATGGGTCGATGACCCGGATTTCGATTTCGCACACCACATCCACCGCACCGCTCTGCCTTCGCCGGGTGACGATTCCGCCCTGTACGACCTCGTGGCTGAGGCCATGTCGCACCGGCTGGACCGTGATCGCCCGTTGTGGGAAAGCTGGATCATCGAGGGTCTGTCCGACGGGCGATGGGCGATCCTGATCAAGATTCATCACTGCATCGCCGACGGGATCTCGGCGGCACGCGCGGTGACGAGTTTGTGTGACGACGCCGAACTCGCGTCCTATGCCGACCACATTCGGGCCGCCACCGAGTCGCCGGCACCGAACGTGTTCAGCCACAACCCGCTTCGGTGGCCAGGCGAGATAGTGCACGGATCGCTCGGTGCGCCGGCGGCCGTGCTGCGGGCGGCGACCGGTGCCGCTCAGATAGTGAAGAGCATTGTCTGGCCGTCCGCGGATTCGTCCTTGAACGGACCGATTTCCAAACAGCGCCGTTTCGGTGCCGCGCGAGTGTCGCTGGCCGACATCGCCCGGGTGCGTCGCGCGTTCGATGTCACGGTCAACGACGTTGCGCTGGCAGCGATTGCCGACGCGTACCGCGACGTCCTGTTGCGACGTGGTGAAACGCCGCATCCGGACACCATGCGCACGTTGGTGCCGGTATCGGTTCGAACGGCCGACGCGACGGGAGACCTCGGCAACCGAGTCTCGGTGATGTTGCCCTTGCTGCCGGTCGACATCGCCGACCCCGTTGAACGACTCCAGGCGGTCCATTCGCGCATGCACGTCGCGAAGTCGTCGGGTCAGCGGGAAGCCGGGAGTTCGCTCGTCGATGCTGCGCGGTATCTCCCGTTCCTGCTCACCGCTCCGGCCGTTCGGATGTTTGCGCATTTTCCGCAGCGTGGCATCGTCGCACTCGCGACGAATGTGCCGGGCCCCCGCAAGCCGCTCCACATCCTTGGGCGGCAAGTCCTCGAGATGATCCCGGTCCCGCCGATTGCGATGCGGCTCCGAACGGGAATCGCGATGCTCAGCTACGCCGACACTCTCACGTTCGGAGTCACCGCAGACCACGACGCGGCCCCCGATGTCGCCGAGATCGCGGCCGGTATCGAGCGGGCGGTGGAACGTCTGGTCGAGCTGAGTCGTGGGCCGGGTTCGACGGTCTAGCCGGACCGATCCAGCGCAGAGGTTCTTGGAATTTTCTGAGGCTCGCAGTCGTTCAGTTGGTACCCCAGAGCTGGGAATACGGTTTCAGCAATGGTGCTGTCACTAGGAAAGTGCGCATGTCTGATTTCGCGCGTAGCCCGATCAATTCATCGGGGCCCATCTACACGCACACGTCCGGGCGAACTCCGCAACTGGAGGCAATCAGCCGGCTGCTGAAAGTCAGTGTGAAGCCGTTCCTGTGGACGTGGTCGAAGACCTGGTTCCTGCCGTGGCCGACCGGCCTGGTCGATCATTTGGGCCGCGTATTGGCGCGAGACGCCGATGTGGAAACCGCGGCTGTTCAATTGCCAAATTGTTCCGCGCAGTTGTACTCCCCGAAGAACCTCGATTCCGACCGCCTCGTGCTCTACTTCCACGGCGGCGCATTTCTTGTTGGCGGGAACCACCTGCACCGTCAGATGATCAGCCGGTTTTCGACCGAACTCGCCACCCGGGTCCTCGCCGTGGGTTACCGCAAGATGCCCCGCCACTCGCTGTTGGCGGCAATGGACGACTGCCTTGACGCATATCGGTATGCGCTGAGCCAGGGGATAAGTCCGGACCGGATCGTCTTCATGGGCGATTCGGCGGGCGGGTACTTGGCGTTGGTGGCCGCGATGCAGACGAAGAGTGCCGGACTTCCCATGCCTGCCGCGATCGTCGCGATGTCACCGTTGACCGACTGGGACCACACCACGAAGGTCGAGGCTGTTACCGCCGGCCAATGTGCGGTCCTTCCGCGATCCGCGGTGGCTGCGTTCACACGCGCGGTCCGACGTTATGGCGATGGAAGCGTCGAGTTGATCTCTCCGTCTCAGTCCGAGCTCACGGGACTTCCGCCCACGCTCATCCAGGCCGGCAGTCGCGAAATGCTCTATCCAGATGCCGTGGCGGTCGCCGAAAGACTGGCACAGCACGATGTCTCGTGTGAACTGCAGACCTGGGACACCAATGTGCACGTCTTTCAGGCGGCGGCGAGCATTGCCCCGGAAGCTGCGCATGCGGTGCGAAGCGCAGTCGCGTTCATCGATCGAATTGTCCACAGAGTGCAACGGCGTGAGGCGTCGTGACCGTGCGCCGGTGCGCATGCCGTACTGAGGCATTGAGAATGGTCATTACCCGAGGCCGACTCCGCCGATGAGGTGGCCGACGCCGTAGGTCACGACCATGCCGATTGCGCCACCGACAACGACCCGCAACATGGCGGTCTTAGCGCTCGCCCCACCGAGTGTGGCGCTCAGCGCACCGGTCACCGCGAGAGCCATCAGAACCACGATGAACGTGACCGGAACGCGAACGGCGACCGGTAGAACGAGGATCGCGAGCAGCGGCAGGAGGGCTCCCGCGGTGAAGGCCAGCGCGGACGCTCCGGCCGCATGCCACGGATTCGTCAGATCGTCGGGGTCGATCTTCAGCTCCGCCTCGACGTGCGCGGCGAATACATCGTGGTCAGTCAGTTCGATGGCGACTTGGCGGGCTGTTTCCGGTCTCAGTCCCTTGGACTCATAGATTCCGGCGAGCTCGTCGAGCTCCGCTTCCGGCTGGTTCTCCAGTTCGTGACGTTCTTTTGCCAGGAGCGCCTTCTCCGTGTCGCGCTGGGTGCTCACTGACACGTACTCGCCAAGCGCCATCGAAATCGCACCGGCGAGGAGTCCGGCGACGCCTGCGGTGAGGATCGGCGCGCGTTCAGTGGTTGCGCCGGCGACACCGACTGCCAGGCCGGCGATTGAGACGATTCCATCGTTTGCACCGAGCACGCCGGCGCGCAGCCAATTGAGCCTTCCACCCATCCCGGGCGCGTGCGGCTCGTTGCGGTGTCCGCGTGTAATCACTGGACTGTCCTCTCTGCGAGTCCAATGGCAGAACCACCGTGTCGCACGGAAATCGCTTTGCTTCGACGCTATGAGCTGCACGAGCGAACGTCTCCGGCCGCGAGTCACCGACCCTAGGGACCTTCGTCGCTCCGTATCCGATCATCATTTGGGGAGCGACGAATTACCGGCGATGGTGGATGTGAAGGGACGGCAAAGTGCCGGCGCAGAATTCTTTCAGTTGAGTCAACTATTATCGTGAGTCTCGTCTCGGGGGCTATCCTTTGTCGTATCAGACCGATCAGTCTTGTTTCAATGCGGAGGATAGAGATTCGGTCCGCTTGGCCGGGACATGTCTGTGGTGCGTGAGGAGTGTGCAAAGGTGGACAGATCCGTAGCTGAGACCGCTGCTACCTGTGAGCTGGTCCATCGAAGTATTCAGCTGATGAATGCCCTCGCTATCGGATCTCGCCGAGACGACTGCCGCGCGTTGTGGCTGAGCGTGCATTCGATGCGAGACCGGGTCGCCAATCCGAGCGATTCGCCGTTGAGTCAGGCTGCAATCAACTTTTCGAGCATTGTCGGACAATGGTATGTCAGTATTGGCAGTCACCTTGCCGGTGCATATGAATCGCTGGCCCGGGCGGAATCGTTCAAGATAGCCGAAATGATGCGAAATTCCGATCAGCGGGCGAATTCTCACCCGGAGATCGCGGCTAGCCGATAGGCCCCGAATGTCATTCCCGAAATTGAGCCGCTAATCCGCCAGCCGGGACGCCAAGGCTCCGATGGTGGTCCTGCCCGTGATTTCGTCGGCACCCAAGACGATCCCATGGCGCCGCTCGATGGCCCCCGACAGGACGCTTCGGGTCAAAACATCGAGGCCAAGATTGTCGAGTGTCGAGTGCGGTCCGATCCGGTGCAATTCGGCCGTTCGGTTCAGTTCGCAGGCGATTCGAATCAGCCACTGTAGCTCGGCCTGTGTCTTGTCTGGTTCGTGCAATGACGACATATGTCCACGACCTCCCAAACTGCAAAGCCCACTCACGACATATGTGAGACAGGAATCCCCAATGCGCTGCGCGCGGAAGCGGTGACAAGGTCAGTTGCGGTGACAACGCCGATCAGTCGGTTCGCGTCGTCAACGACAGCGACAAGATCGAGCCCCGGCCGCAACAACACCGTCGACAGAAGCGTCGTCATCGGGGTATCTGCCGTGACCTTCGCCGCGGGCGGCAGGGCGTGTGCCACCGACTCAACGCGTGCGTCCCGTCGGAGATGAGGCCTTCTGGCCAATTCGAGAAGGGACACGACTCCGATCGGATGCTCGCTTGCATCGATGACCGGAAACACCCGATGCCACGTCGGCAGCCCGGACCGGAGAAAGTCCTCGACCGACGTGCCGGCGAGCACGGTGAACGGGTGCGCAGTCATCACTTCAGCGACGGTGGTGCTGCCCAGCTGATGACGCGCCGTTGCGGCAGCAAGATCCGCCCCGGCCGCCGAACGAAGGAACAGCCCGAGCAGCACCAGCCACATTCCGGCGGCAGACGCGAGGAAGACGACCTCGCAAATCCCGAGGGCGATCAGGCCGACTCCCAAGTATCGCCCACCGCGTGCGGCGATGGAGGCGGCCCGCAGTTGGTCTCCGGTGCGGATCCAGATGATGTCCCGCAACACCCGGCCACCGTCCAAAGGCATGGCCGGCAGGAGGTTGAACACCGCAAGCACGACATTGGTCGCGGCGAGCCAGCCCACAACCGCACCGATGAGCCCGAGACTGAAGCCAGAACTCACTGCCGCAATGGCGGCGAAAAGGCCCACGCCAATCGCGATGCTCGTGGCCGGCCCGGCCAGGGCGATGCGCAGGTCGGTCCGGGGATCGTCCGGCTCGTTGTGCATCTCGGAAACGCCACCGAGGAGCCACAAGGTGATTCGGTCGATGTGCACCCCAGCCCGTCGAGCCGTCACAGAGTGCGCAAGTTCATGTGCCAGAAGTGTGGCCAGGAATCCGATCGCCCCGATCGGAGCGATGAGCCAGCGCTCCACTTGGTCCACGTCCGGGGCCAGTTGCGGAATGACCGCGCCGCCCAGCATCACGGTCAAGAGCACCGCTGTGACCAGCGCAGTCCAGTGCGCTTCGATCCGGATTCCGGCGATTCGGAAGAGGGGTATTCCACGCATTTTCTGGACACTTTCAGAAGAGTCTTTGCAAGACGGTGTGGCGGATCAGCATTCCGCCGATCCAGAAACTGCCGACGACCCCGCCGATCGCGACGGCGACGGCTTTGAATTCGGCGGGGACATCCAGGAAACGCAGGCTCGTCGCCAGCAGCATGAGAACCGGTCCTTGCAGGAAGAAGGCGGCGAAGGCTTCGCGCTGGTGTCGTCCGAGGAAGTCCGATTCGAGGTGCCGTTGGGCCGCGCCGAGGAGCCAGATCGAATACGAGACGACGACGACCCCCTCGATCACGGAAGCGATGAGGGACTGCCACGTCCAGCCGCCGAGGTACGGCAGGCTGTCCCGCGCGAAGTCGTGGATGCCGGCGAACAACGCCGCGATAGGCAGGGCGATCGTCGTGCCCAGTGCCACGGCACGACATCTCGCGACGAGTTTCGGGTCGAGCGTGTCGAGCCATCGAAACCCGCCGGCGACGGTGCCGAGCCCGAACATGACGAGGCATTGAGGCAGCTGCCAGAAGTGCAGGTCGCCGGGTTGTTTGCTGCGGGCTGGAAACCCGAGTCGCACGGCGAAGTTGAGTGCGGCGATCAGCGCGACGGCGATCAGAAGATGGCGCGCGGCCAGCAACGTACGCGCTGGCCGATGGAGTGACCAGAGCACCGCGTACCCCACGGAAAACACCAGCAGCACTTCGGCGAACCACATGGCACCCGAATCGAGGAACGGATCGCGGTGCCGAAACACCCACCACGGGGACACGTCGTGTCCGGCCGCACGGTAGGCGACCCACACCGACAGCGGCCAGACGAGAAAGGCGGACAGCAGGAATGGCAGTCCCAACCGCCGCAGCCGTTCAGATACGTAGCTGTCGGGCCCGCGCCGTGCCAGCGAGATCGGCGCCAACAAACCAGAGATGAAGAACAGCGCGCCGATGATGAACAGTCCGCTGACGCCGACCAGCGAGATGAGGACGAGTTCGACGACCGGATGGACCCGCGATTCGGCGACTTCGGCGTAGGCCCAGCCGCCGACCGCGGAGTATCCGGTGAGCCCGTGCGCGGCGATGATGCACGCGACCAGCGCCGTTCGCAGATTATCGAGGTAGGGCAGGCGACGGGTTTGAGGCGGCGCGAGTGAGACGGCCATCGGTGTCACTGCGGCTCTGTCGAGTGGTGGATCTCGCCAGTCAGGTCCGCCGATGCGAGGTTGAGGATGTTGGTGATCACCTCGCAGAATGCTGCTGGGTCACTGTTGACCCAGCTGTGGCTGCCGTCGACGGTGACATAGAGATGGTCGCCAGCCGCAGCGCGCAGAGAGTTGATCGTGACGTCGGGTATCAACCGATCGCGCCGACTCCAGACGATCGCGACGGGAAGTCGGCGTCGTTTGAGCTCTTCGAGTTCCGTGGTCGAGTCCGTCCTTCTCGCGAGCGTTGCGGTCCGCCACAGCACCCGTGGGTTCCGGATAAGCGGAGGCAGACCATCGCGGAGGATGACGGGCAAGACCCTCGTGGTTTCGCGCCGGGCGCTGAAGTCGGCACGCAGGTGCAGACCCCAATCCCATAGCGGCCGCCGGTGCAGCCCGATGGGCGATCCCTTCCGGTTCGTCCAGGCCGACCCGCCGATCGAATTGATCAGAACGAGTCGTTCGACCAGGTCTGGAAAGTCGTGGGCCAGTCGAATGGCGACTCCGCCGCCGAACGAATAGCCGACGAGTGCAAATGGTCGACGAATGCCGACGGCTTCCGCGAATCGAGAGATCCAGGCCGCGTACCCATGCAGCGAGAACTGATCCTGGGGCAGTGAGCTCGAGCCGAACCCAGGGAGTACGGGTGCATAGACTTCGAATCCGCTGCGGGGCAGCTGGCGAATCGCGTCTAGGTAGACCGGGCTCGAGGCAAGGCCCCAGCCGTGAACGAACAGCACCGCTGGGCCGTCGCCGCCGACCAGGTACTTCGCGGGCGCGCCATCGACCAGCGTCGACCGCTGGGCGATGCCGCCGCTCGATCCGAAATCCTGACCGCTCACGACTCCATCTTGTTTCGGCCCGACGGCACGAAGCAGAGCCGTTGGTCCTCGATTCCGGAGTCCTCGTCCTCAGTCCGGAAGTGGGGCCGACCACAGGAGTTGGGTGCCGCCGGACGGTTTCTTCGTGACGGTGAACGTCCCGCCAGCTTCCTCGGCCCGGGACTTGAGGTTGTGTAGTCCGCTACTGGCCACTGTTTCGGGAATCCCGACGCCATCGTCGGTCACGTCGATGACCAGGTCGTCTGCGACCGAGACGGTGATGGTCAACGACTTCGCGTGGGCATGCCGGAGTGCGTTGCTCACCGCCTCGCGAACGACGGCTTCGGCGTGTTCGGCGAGGCGCCCGGTGACCACATTCAGCGGGCCCGACATGCGCACCGAAGTTCGGAGCCCGGAGTTGTCGGTCAGTTCGGCGATGATCTCCTGCAGGGCGGCCCGCAGCCGCGACGTTCCGGCGATGCGGCCGTGCAGATCGAAGATCGCCGTGCGCACGTCGGTGATGATCGATTGCACGTCATCCACCATCTCGGAGAGGCGTTGCTGCAGCTCGGGGGAGCGCACGCGCATCTGGGCACCTTGCAGGTTGAGCCCGTGCGAGAACAGTCGCTGGATCACGTGGTCATGTAGGTCTCGTGCGATCCGGTCGCGGTCGGCGGCGACTTTGAGTGCGCTGATCTCCCGGCGGTCTTCGGCCAGTTTCAGCGCGAGCGCGGCCTGCTCGGCGAACGCCGCGGCAAGGGGGAGCAGACCGTCGTCGAAGGCAGGTTCGTCGTGGCGCCGCGCGATCACCAGTACGCCGGACGTGACTCCGGGCGCGACCAGCAACGGTAGAACGAGGCCGGGTCCCCACGTCGCGTCCTCGGGTTCCAGGATGGCGAACTGACGGGGCTCGCCGCTACGGAAGACGCCGCCGGCGATGGTGCCCTCGACGGGGAAGGTCTCTCCAACTGCTGGTGCCTGTTTGCCAGTCGAGGACGAGACGACGAGGGTCTTGACGTCCGCCGTCTGCAACTCGCGATCTTCGGGTTCGACGATGAAGACGTTCGATGCGTCCGTCAGTTCCAGCGCGCGGGACGCGATGAGGTCGATCACCTCTTCGAGGTCGGCATCGGCGAGTAGCTGTGCCCGGATTTCGCTCGTCGCGGCCTGCCAGTGCTGGCGAAGCTTTGCCTCCTCGAACAGTCGAGCGTTCTCGACCGCGACACCGGCAGCTGCGGCAAGTGCCGAGACGATGACTTCATCATCTTCGGAGAAGGATTGGCCGTTTGCCTTCTCTGTCAGATACAGATTGCCGAAGACGACGCCGCGCACCCGGACCGGCACACCGAGGAACGTCCGCATCGGGGGGTGGTTCGCGGGGAAGCCGACGGACGCGGCGTGGTTGGCGAGGCTGTCGAGCCGAATGGGCTTCGGCTGCTCGATGAGAAGGCCGAGAAGGCCGTGACCCGTCGGCAGCTCCCCGATCAGATGGCGCGTGTTTTCGTCGATGCCTTCGTACACGAACTCTTGTAGGCCGTCGCCGCTACGGTTGAGCACCCCGAGCGCGCCGTATCGACAGTCGACCAGCTCGATGGCCGCGTGCACGATCCGTTTGAGAGTCGTGTCCAGATCCAGGCCGGACGCGACCGTCAGCATCGCTTCGAGCAGGCCATCGACCTGATCACGAGACGCCATCAATTGCTCGATGCGATCCTGCACTTCGCTGAGTAGCTCGCGTAACCGCAGCTGCGATAGCGTGCCAGTGATCAGCGACGGTTCGAGGCTTGACATCCCGAGTTTTGTCCTTCCGCGTGTGACGCAATCCTAATGCGGCACTGCGGGAAAAAGACACGTGCCTTGCTTCCTAGCTGTCGGACTGTCGGCAGATCATGACCGGGCAGGGACTGTGCTTGAGCAGGTGCGCACTGGTGGATCCGAGGATCAGCGCCGCTGCTCGTCCGCGCCCGTGGCTGCCGACGACGAGGAGGCGTGCGCGGCCGGCGTAATCAGCCAGGACATCGCGCGGGTCGCCGGGCTCCGAGATGGCCTTCACAGTGACGTCGGGGTACTTCTCACTCCAGCCGGCAAGGCTCTCGGAGAGCAGTAACCGGTGCTGGGCGTGGTCGACGTCGGCGCTCATGAGGCGGCTCTCATCCCATGCGTGGATCGCCAGGAGCGGGGCGCGATTCCGGCTTGCGTAGTCGAAGGCGTGCTCGATCGCGGTGATGCTCAGCGGTCCGCCGTCCACTCCCACGACAACGGGGCCAGGCGGGCAGGCGCCGCGCCACACCACCACCGGGGACTTGGCGTGGTTCGCGACGAGCATCGCCGTCGTGCCGACCATGAGTGACTCCAGGCTCGCCGTGCGATGGGCACCGACGACAACGAGTTGGGCCTGTTCACTGAGTGCGACGAGCAGGAGATCCGCAGGTCCTTGTTGGCGCAGCAGCCGGACGTTCAGATCGGGGAACTTCTCGAGAACCGCTTGCTCGGCCTCGTGGAGGTGCTCCTGTGCCTCGGCCGCGGCGTCCGTGGTCAGCGGCTCAGCCAAGAGCGTCGCATCCGTGAGGTAGGCGCCGGGAATGGTGAATGCGGATGCGAGCACCAACGGAGCGTTGACGTCGTGGGCGACGCCGGCCGCCCACAACGCTGCTCGGGTGGCCGTTGGCGAGCCGTCGACACCCGCGACGATGGACGTGGAATCTGCGAAGTTCATGCCTCTAAGCTCCGCCTCCCGCAACGTCGCCGCGAGGGACCAAAGTCAGTGAAAACGTCCACCTGAGTTGTTTGTTCGGCCTAACCGAGGTGGTGCGCCAAGTACTGGACGGATCGTGGCCCGAGTCCCGGGTTCGCTTGCCGCAGTACCGAGACGATGGCGCGTTCGTCGGCGGGCCGGACCCCGTGCCGGACAGTGGTGGTGAGTGCCCACCGTTTGGCGTTGGCGACTGCTTCATCCGCGTTTGCGCCGCCAAACGCCTGCTGGATCTCTTCGACCGCGTCGAGGTCGAGACTGTCGATGGCGGACAGGTAGCCGTCGAGCATTCGGTTCCACCTCCCGGGCTGAAGTTCGATCACTACGTCGTCAAGATTTGAGGTACCCCGCCCGGGCCGAAAACAATGCAGTTTGTGGTCGTCGTCTCAGCGTGAGTCGGGACAAACGAAAGCGCCCCTCGCCGAGAGGCGAGGGGCGCTGGGAACGGGGGACTATTCCGCCGACGCGGTGTCGATTACAGCGGAGAGCTGAGCGAGTCGAGGCGCGTGCTCATTCGCGTGATGCTGGCAGAACAAGAGTTCGCTGCCAGAGGCGAGAGTGGCACGTACGCGCGCACGGGCACCACAGCGATCGCAGCGATCCGCAGCGGTCAACGGTGTCATGGTGGCTTGCATTGGCAGCTCCTCACTGTCTGACGGCCCTTTTGTGGGTCGTGCCCATAAAAGCGCTCGAGATGCATCGGATGTTCCCGAAAATCGGACAAGTGTGTCTGCGATCACATCGGATAGTGACCCGAATGCAACATCGAGATCTTCCTAACGTCTGTGTACCCACCGGGATACGCTCAAATCGTGAACGTCGAAGTCACGCCGCTTCCGGGTATCGGTGTGCGTAAGGATTTCGAGTCCGGTTCCGGCCGCCGGATCGGCGTCGTCGTGCGCCGCGACGGTAGTACCGACCTGATCGCGTCCCGGGCTGACGATCCCGATACCTGTGAGCTGCAAGTCGCGCTGACTCAGGATGAGGCGGCCGTTCTCGGGAACCTGCTCGGAACTCCGCAACTCGTCGCGCAGCTCCAAGAGGAGCACCGCGATCTCCCGGGGGTGTCAACGCGGCAATTCGAGCTCGAAGCGGACTCTCCCTTCGACGGCCGAACGCTCGGCGCGACCGGCATGCGTACCCGGACGAAAACGTCGATCGTCGCCGTTATGCGCGCCGGACAGGTTCTCGCGTCACCGGGACCCGACTTCGTTTTCACCGCGGGAGACGTCCTGGTGGTTGTCGGTACCTCAGATGGTCTGGACTCGGCCGCCAAGATCCTTGCCCACGGGTGATCGCCATGACCGACGGTCCGCCCCGTAAGAGGGCGTAGGTGTAGCGATGAATCAGACCGCGTTGGCGTTGTTGGAGCTCGGCGCGGTGTTTGTGGGTCTTGGCGCGCTCGGGTCCGTCGCGGGTCGATTCGGGTTATCGCCGATTCCGCTGTACCTGTTGGGCGGATTGGCGTTTGGCCATGGGGGAGTCGTCCCGCTCGGGTCGGCGGAGCAATTCAGCCATCTCGCGGCCGAGATCGGCGTGGTCCTGCTGCTCCTGATGCTCGGTCTCGAATACACCGCGGGTGAGCTCACGACAGGTCTCCGCCGGACCTGGGTCGCCGGTTTGCTGGACCTCGCCCTCAATGCGACCCCGGGGGCAATCGCCGCGCTGCTGCTCGGTTGGGGACCAGTGGGTGCACTTGTTCTGGGCGGCGTGACCTACATTTCCTCGTCCGGGATCGTGGCCAAAGTCCTCACCGACCTGAAGCGGCTCGGTAACCGCGAAACCCCGACGGTGCTGTCGATCCTCGTGTTCGAAGACCTTGCGATGGCGCTCTATCTGCCGATCCTCACCGCAACCCTCGCGGGGGTGGGCTTCTGGGGCGGGGCGAAAGCGCTCGGCATCGCTCTCGTCGTCATCACGTTTGTCCTGGTCGTCGCGCTGCGGCTCGGCCACCTCGTCTCGGCGGTCCTGGACAGCGAGCACAAGGAGGTGTTCCTGCTGAAGATCCTGGGTGCCGCGCTATTGGTCGCCGGACTCGCGCAGGCACTCCAGGTGTCCGCCGCGGTCGGTGCGTTCATGCTCGGCATCGCGATTTCGGGGTCGACGGCCCGCAAGGCAGCCAAGCTTCTCGAACCGCTGCGCGATCTGTTCGCCGCGATGTTCTTCGTCGTGGTCGGGCTGAACACGGACCCGTCCGCCTTGCCGCCGGTCATCGGTTGGGCGCTGTTGCTGGCGTTCTTCTCGACCGCGACCAAGGTCTACACCGGGTGGTGGGCGGCCGGCCGCGCCGGAATCGGTGTGATGGGCCGCGTCCGCGCGGGCACCGCACTCGTCGCGCGCGGGGAATTCTCCATCGTCATCGCGGGCCTCGCCGTCACCGCGGGTGCCGCAGACGCGCAGATGGCGGCCTTCACGACTGGCTATGTGCTCATCATGGCCGTGATCGGTCCCATCTCGGCCCGCCTGGCCGAGCCGGCGGTGACCGCCGTGCGCAATCGTCAGCAGGCGTGACGCGGGCGACAGTAATCCGCACCATCCGCAGCAGCAGGGTCTTCGAACTATCCGTGAAGGTTCTCGAACATCATGGAAGGACGAACCAATGTCGATTCAAACGATCACGCGTTCCAAGGAGCTCAACCGCATCGCCGCAGGACTTTTCGGCGCCGTTTTCACGCTCCTCGGTCTGCTCGGCTTCACTGTCTCGGGCGGTCACGATGCACTGGGCCACGACGGCGGCCACCTGCTCGGCCTGTTCGAAGTCAACGTCTCCCACAACCTCGTTCACCTCGCGGTGGGCGTCGTCCTGATTGCCGCGGCTCTGGCCGGCGAGGCGATCGCTCGGTTCGCCAACATCGCGGTGGGCGTGGTTTACCTCCTGGTCGGTGTCGTCGGTCTCGCCATCATCGGCACGGACCTGAACCTCATTGCGCTCAACGGTCTCGACAATGGTCTGCACATCGTGGTCGGCGGGGCAATGGCGGCGGCCGGCGTGATTCTCGGTCGCAAGACCGCCGAGTAATCTGCCGTACGGCAACCTCCCCGTCTACCGGCGGGGAGGTTTTGGCATTTCTGGGCAATTTCCCACCATTGCCGAATTGCGTTACGGCCGCGACAATCTGATTCAGACATATCAGCCACCGCTCCCTAGGAGGCCTGGTGCGAAACCGCGGCCCGATACTGACGCTCGGGATAATCGGCGTCCTCATCATTGGAATCCTCACGGCCAACGCCCTGGTCGGCTCGGACAAGGATTCGAACAAGACGGGTGCGACCTCCTCGAAGGCGACGGTTGCCGCCACCACGACGACCACCGCGGCGCCGGTCGAGAGCGGGTTCCCGGCACAGGTCGATTACTCGGGTTACGCCGGCGATTCGATCGCGTTGAACATCACCGTCACCGGCACCAAGGCCACCGCCTACGCCTGTGACGGCAACTCGGTCGAGTCCTGGCTGCGCGGCCCGGCGGAGAACGGAAAGCTCAATCTCACGAGCAAATCGGGCGACAAGCTCACCGGTCAGCTCAACGGCACGACGGTCACCGGCACGCTCACCATCGGTGGCCGGAGCTGGGATTTCTCGGCCAATCAAACCGAGCCACCAGCGGGTATGTACCGGTACAACGACAACGGGTACCGCTACAGCTGGGTGTACCGGAATAGCACCGATAACACGGGAGTCGTTCGAGCCCCCGATGGTTCGACGAGCCCGGCTCCACCGCTTGACGAGAACCAGAACTTCTACATCGAGGGACGCCAGGTCCACGCGGAGAAGGTGAACGGCGATGACGCAGGCTAACGTGCCCGCCAAGAACACGGGTGCGACGGTCATCCTCGTCCCGCTAGTCGCGGGGCTGCTGACCTCGCTCGCGCTGGGGGTCTACTCCGTTGCGCATGATCCGCAGTTCTTCTCGGTCAACATCCCCGGTTTCGCGAGCTTCGGTGCGGTGAAGTCGGCCCTCGGGACCGTGGCGTTCCTCCTGGCATTCGTGCAGGTCGGCTCTGCGCTCGTGATGTACGGGAAAGTACCGATCACGGCGCCGAGTTGGATCGGCAAGCTGCACGTGTGGTCGGGTCGCTTGGCGGTCCTGGCGACCGTCCCGGTCGCGGTGCACTGCCTTCATGCCTTCGGGATGGCGACCGGCAGCAGCCGCGTCCTCATCCACTCGATCGCCGGTTGCTTTCTCTACGGAGTATTCGTCACGAAGATGTTGCTGCTCCTGAAAAAGGGCGTACCTGGCTGGTGTCTTCCAGTTTTCGGCGGTCTCGTGTTCACGAGTCTGGTCGTCCTCTGGCTGACATCGTCGCTATGGTTCTTCCAAAGTGGCAAGCCGATCTTCTGACACGGGGGAATTCATGGAGGAGCTGTCGAGGCGACAGGTCATCGCCGCTAGCGGCGCAGTCGTGGCTGTCGGAGCCGTCGCTGGGTGCTCGGTGTATGGGAAGAAGAAGGACGAACCATCGGTCACTGTCGCCACGAGTGCCGGGCAGTCGGCACCGGCGAACGCGGTCGCGTCGAAGTCGCAGGTTCCGGTCGGTTCTGGCCTCATCGTCGGTGACAAGGGCGTTGTCGTCACTCAGTTGACGGAAGGCGAGTTCAAGGGCCTTTCATCGACGTGCACGCACGCCGGATGCACAGTCGCCGAGATCTCGGACAACCTCATCCACTGCCCGTGCCACGGCAGTGCGTTCAACCTCGACGGCACGGTCGCCAAGGGGCCGGCGGCCAAGCCGCTCCCAGCGAAGAACGTCTCCGTCAGCGGGGACTTCGTCGTCCTCGATTAGGGCTTACGCTGCACCGCCGCTCGCCACTCGAGGCGGCGGAACGTCAGCAGCGCGAACACGACGCCGAGGAGCACCAACATCTCGGTTGCGAGCAGCCAGTGCGCTGAGTTGTGCTGCCACAACGTGTCCGCTTCGATCCCGATTCCCCAGGAGCGGAGGTCGATGGTGACGGCACCGGCGGCAAAACCCCACCGCGAGGGGAAGAGCCACGACAGCTGGTTCAGTCCGAGTCGCGCGTTGATTTCGATGAGTCCGGCCGACATGACCAGTTGCCCCATGATCGAGACCACGAGCAACGGCATGACCTGATCTGCAGTGCGCGCGAGCGTCGACAAGAACAGTCCGACCATGACGCAGCAGCACGCGGTGAGCGCGATGTCGATCGACAGTTCCAGAGCGCCCGACGAGAAGAACGCGCCCTTTCCAGGCCCGGGCTTCGCGGCCAGGGTGATCCCCATGAGAACCGCCGACTGTGCAATCGCGGCGGCGCAGAAGACGACGGTCTTGGCGAGCAGGTACGCCGATGGACGGAGCCCGACGGCTCGTTCCCGGTGGTAGATCGATCGTTCACCGACGAGATCGCGTGCGGTCAGCGTCGTGCCCATGAAACACGCACCGAGAATCAACAGCACAAGGATCGATCGGGGCTCGTCGGGCGACGACTCCGGGCCGAGTTTGAATCCATCCTCACCAGGGACGATGAGAGTGAGCGCACCCAGGATGAACGGCATGACGACCAGGAATGCCAGGTAGCCACGATCGGCGAGAATCAGCCGCAGCTGTCGGCGGGTGAGGGTTGAGACCTGGTGACTGATCTTGGGCAGGACGGGCTTGGCGGGCGACGGGGGTGGCTCGAGTGGGGGAGCCGCGGCCTTCGGATGACGGGCGATGTACCTCTCGGCGACACCGTTCGGATCGTCGGTGACGGTCGCGAAGATCTCGGCCCAATCCGACGAGCCGTTGACCTCGTTGACGCCGGACGGCCGACCGCAGTAGGCGGTCTTTCCGCCGGGCGCGAGGAGCAACACCTTGTCGCACATGTCGAGATACGTCAGCGAGTGGGTGATGACGAGGACGACCCGGCCGTGGTCGGCAAGCTCGCGGAGCATGGTCATGACTTGGCGGTCGAGAGCGGGATCGAGTCCCGACGTCGGCTCGTCGAGGATCAGCAGCGACGGGCTCGTGAGGAGTTCGAGGGCGACCGATGCTCGCTTCCGCTGACCGCCGGAGAGGCTGTCCACTCGCGTATCGAGGTGATTCGTCAACGAAAGCTCCTCGAGTACCTGAGCGACGACCCGGTCGCGGTCCTCGGGGGTGGTGTCGGGCGGGAGTCGAAGCTCGGCGGCGTAGGAGAGCGCTTGCCTCACGGTCAACTGACGGTGGAGTACATCGTCCTGGGGCACCATGCCAAGGCGATTTCGGAGGGCCTCGTACTCGTGATGCAGGTTGTGGCCGTCGAACGTGACGGCGCCGTCCGTCGGTGAGGTCGATCCGGCGATGAGTTTCGCAAGCGTGGACTTGCCGGCACCGGACGGGCCGATGATCGCGGTGAGTGTCCCGGGCGGTGCGGCGAACGAAACGCCCGACAGTAGATACTTGCTCTTGCCGACGGCGAAGCCGACGTCGTAGAGAGCCAGGCCCGTCTCCTGCACGATCTTGTCGCGGGCGACCAGCGTATTGCCCTTGGCCACGAAATCGGTGTTTCCGACCGTCACGACGTCGCCCTCGTGCACCGTCGAACGCTTACTGCGCTGACCGTTGATGAACGTGCCGTTGGCACTCGACAGGTCTTCGATGATCAGACCCTCAGTGCTCCGGAACAGGCGAGCATGATGCCGGGAGACGAGCATGTCGGGCACTTGGATGTCGTTGTCGGACGCGCGACCGAGTGTCCGTACTGCCCCGCCGGCAGGAACCGGGGCGTGGTGGCCTGCGTGATGGGGCGGGGCGACGTTGAAGGGCGCCTTCATCATTGGTGCCTGCACCGCCATCGTGGGCTCGCTTGAGGGCTCCTCAGGCACTTTGGTCGCCATCCCTGACCTGCTCTCGAGAAGATCGGTTTCCTTCCGGCTAACGCCGGATAAAAGCAGCGTACGCAGGAAAAGAAGGTCCGAGAAGGTTCCGCGTTCTGCACAATGATCGCAAAGCCGACAGATTGCCGGGACCTCACTCCGATTGGTGTTTGGCGCATGACCAACGCGGAAACCGAGACAACCGCGACTCAGAATCTCGTCCGGAACATCGGCACGATCGTGGTCCTCGCCATCGTGCTCGGCCTCGCAATCCAGCTCGCGATGATGGTGACCGGAGCCATCGGCGCGGACTCGGTCGACAACGTGCTGTCCGAGACGGTCGGAAACGTCAGTTGGTCGGTCATCGTCTGCTTCGGCGTGACTGCGGGAACGACGATTCGGAAGTCGACGGCGCCGGTTGCCGCCGTGATCGCGTTCGTGTGCGCGCCGATCGCGCTCGGGGTCGCGAAGGGCGCACAGCGCGGTGTCAACGAATTGTCCGGGGTCGAGCCCGAGGCGATGACGTCGTCCCTGCTACTGATCGCCGCGGTCAAGGCCGTTCAGTACGGTTTCTTGGGCTTCATGCTGAATCGGCTGTCGGGTCGCGGAGTCGATCGGCTGCTGACCTTCATGGCGGTCGGCGCGGGCGCGGGCGTGACGTTCGGGCTGCTCAACGTCCTGATCCGTTCGATGACCACGTCGCTCGCATGGAGTGATTTCGCGCCGATCGCCGTCAACGAACTGCTCTTTCCGCTGGGCTGTGCGATCGCGGTGTATGTGGCGTCTGCGGCGGCGAAAGCCGCGACCTAGACCTTCGCGAAGGCGCGAACGGACACGGTCCCGAACCCGGCGATCCGCAGCGGAACAGCGGTGAAGAGGGCGCCGGAATCCGGTAATTGCTCGAGGTTCGTCAGGTGTTCGACGATCGGGATGCCGGCGGCGAGCAGGAGAGTATGCGCTGGTCGGGCGCCATGCGGTGTCACGTGGTCGATGTTGATGGCGTCGATGCCGACCAAGACCGCTCCACGGTCGGCGAGCACGTGCGCACCCGCTTCGGTCAGATAGTGCGCACCCACCGCGTAGTCCGGGGTGCCGAAACGGGCATCGTCTCCGGTGTGGAGCAGGACGGCCTTCCCCTCGACGTCGATCGAATTCAGAAGGTCCGGACCGATCGCGAGGCCGGATCCGACACGAACGACGATCGTGGGTACATCGACCGTCTGCTCGAGACTGACGGTCGTGAGATCACCGCCGTCGGGATACCGATGGAAGGGCGAGTCGAGGTAGGTGCCGGTGTTGCCGCACATCGTGATGACGTCGATCGCGAACTCGGTGCCCGGCGCGTAGTGCGCGCGCGAGTCGTCACGCGTGAGGTGCGGCGTGATTGCCGGCTCGGGAAGCCCCGGGTAGGTGACCATGCCGGCACGGATCACGTGACTCAGTTCGACGAACATGTGTCCTCCAGAACGAACAAGTGCCTTGCAGGAAAACCTGCAAGGCACTTGTTGGATCGATTTAGTCCAGGTAGTCGCGCAAAACCTGGGACCGGCTCGGGTGACGCAGCTTCGACATCGTCTTCGACTCGATCTGGCGGATGCGCTCACGCGTGACGCCGTAGACCTGGCCGATCTCGTCGAGCGTGCGCGGTTGGCCGTCGGTCAGACCGAAGCGCAGACGAACGACACCGGCTTCGCGCTCGGACAACGTCTCGAGGACCGACTGCAGTTGATCCTGGAGAAGCGTGAACGACACCGCGTCCACGGCCACGACGGCTTCGCTGTCCTCGATGAAGTCACCGAGTTGGCTGTCACCCTCGTCACCGATGGTCTGGTCGAGCGAGATGGGCTCCCGGGCGTACTGCTGGATCTCCAGCACCTTCTCCGGGGTGATGTCCATTTCCTTGGCGAGCTCTTCCGGAGTCGGCTCACGGCCGAGGTCCTGGAGAAGTTCACGCTGGATACGGCCGAGCTTGTTGATGACCTCGACCATGTGAACCGGGATACGGATCGTGCGGGCCTGGTCGGCCATGGCGCGAGTGATCGCCTGGCGGATCCACCACGTCGCGTAGGTCGAGAACTTGTAGCCCTTGGTGTAGTCGAACTTCTCGACGGCGCGGATCAGACCGAGGTTGCCTTCCTGGATGAGGTCCAGGAACGCCATGCCACGGCCCGTGTAGCGCTTGGCGAGCGAGACGACGAGTCGGAGGTTGGCCTCGAGCAGGTGGTTCTTCGCGCGGTTACCGTCGCGGATGATCCAGTTCATGTCGCGCTTGATCTGCATCGGCAGGATACCGTCGGTGTCCTCGATGAGTTCGCGCAGCTTCTCGACCGCGAAGAGACCGGCCTCGATGCGCTTGGCGAGTTCGACCTCCTCCTCGGCGTTGAGGAGGGCGACCTTACCGATCTGCTTCAGGTACGCGCGGACCGAGTCGGCCGAGGCGGTGAGCTCGGCGTCCTTGCGGGCCTGACGGAGCGCCTCGGACTCTTCCTCGTCCCACACGAAGTCGCCGGAGGTCTTGTCCTCGGCTGCCTCAGCGGCCACCGTGGCTGGGCCTTTGACGACCGCAGCGGCGACGGGCACTACCTCTTCGTCGGCTTCTTCGTCGTCATCGGTCTCGATGTCTTCGACGTCCTCGGGAATTTCGAGGTCGGCGATGTCTTCGATGTCGTCGACGACGATGTCCTCGGTGACGATGTCCTCAGTCTCGAGGTCCTCGCTCGCGGCGTCTTCGTCGGCGACGGTCGGGGCTGCAGGGACTGCAGCCTTGGCTACTGCGACCTTCTTCGGCGCTGCCTTCGTTGCGGGCGCCTTGGTGGCGCGGGCCTTCGTCGCGGTTGCGCCACCCGGGGCGGTCGCACGGGTCCGGCGCGCTGGCGCTGCGTCAGCGTTGTCGGCAGCGAGTTCCGTGTCCGTCGCTTTACGGGGTTTCGCGGCTACCACTTACGCCCTTTCGGTCATGTCGATGCGCACAAGGCCGGGGGCTATCCGGCACAGCAGCACCCGCCGGAGTTTGGTTCCGACGCTGGAAGTCTTCGGGTTGCGGCGGTACTAACCGCCAAGCACACCGACCATTGTAACGACCGGAATTGCACAAGCACCCTCGACGGTGTGTTCTGCGCGCGCCGCGCCGCCGAATTATGTCCTGCGGCGCGACGTAGCCCTTGTGAGAATTCGACAATCAGGGCGTCACGCCGGTCGCCGCGGCCATCGCCGCGCCGACAATTCCGGCCGTATTACGCAGCTGAGCTGGGACAACAGGGGAACGCGCGGTGAGTAGCGGAATCCACTTCTCGTGTTCGGCGCTGATTCCGCCACCCGCAATAAAAAGATCGGGCCACAGGAGTGCCTCGATCCGTTTGAGGACCAGATCGACTTCTGCCGCCCAGTCCTCGAAGGACAACTGCTCGCGTGTCTTCACCGAAGCAGCGGCGCGATGTTCGGCCTCGCGACCGTCGATTTCGAGGTGTCCGAGTTCGCTGTTCGGCAGCAGTGCTCCGTTGTGCAGCAGCGCCGATCCGATTCCGGTGCCGAACGTGAGCATGAGAACGAAGCCCGAAGTGCCTTTTCCGGCGCCGAAGTGAGCCTCGGCGAGGCCGGCGGCATCGGCGTCGTTCAGGACACTGACGTCTCGACCGTCGAGCACGGAGCTGAACAACTTGCGCGCGTCCGTGCCGATCCACGCGGGGTCGACGTTGGCCGCACTCTGTGCTTGACCACCCGCCACGACACAGGGGAGTGTCACGCCGACCGGACCGTCCCAGCCGGCATCGTTGACGAGCTGTGCCACGGTCGCCGCGACCGCATCCGGAGTGGCGGGTTTCGGCGTGGGAATGGTGACGACATCCGCGAGAAGTTCTCCCGTGGTCAGGTCGACAGGTGCCCCCTTGACTCCGCTGCCGCCGATGTCGACACCGAAGGCGCGTCTGGTCCGCTCGTTCATAGGCGCGAACCGTAGTGCGAACACCTGTGATCATGTGGTGCGATCGATAGGTGTTCACTTCGAATCCGCCGACTGGTCGACTTTCCGCCGTTGCGACGTCCCGAGAATTTGCTCTCGACCTGCAGCGTGTCGCCATCGAAGTGGGGCTCGAGGCGGCTGCGCACGTCCGGCGCCGACGCGTTGAGTTGTATTCGGGCCCAAGGGAACCGGACTTCGCCTCGACCAAGTCTTCGCCGACCGATCCGGTGACGATCGTCGACACCGAATCCGAGGAAGTCATCCGGAAGGCGCTGAACAGTCGTCGGCCGGGAGATTCGGTACTCGGCGAAGAAGGCGGTGGCCCGGCGAATACCGATGCGGCGGTCCAGTGGGTCGTCGACCCGATCGACGGGACCGTGAACTTCATGTACGGACTGCCGGCCTATGCGGTGTCGATCGCTGCGGCGCACCAGGGCGTCTTCGTGGCGGGCGCGGTCGCCGACGTGAATTCTGGCGAGACCTATACGGCCGCGTTGGGCGCGGGTGCGCATCGAATCTCGCCCACCGGCGAATGGACGCCTCTCCGGGTCAATACGCCGTCGTCGTTGCAGATGTCCCTGGTGGCGACCGGATTTGGGTACGCCGCCTCGAGGCGTGCGGAACAGGGACGAATCGTGGCCGGACTGCTGCCGCACGTGCGTGACATTCGGCGCCTGGGTTCCGCGGCGCTCGATCTGTGCCTGCTCGCTGCGGGGCAGGTCGACGCCTATTACGAGCACGGCCTGAACGTCTGGGACTGGGCGGCCGGGGCCCTCATCGCCCAGGAAGCGGGCGCCGCCGTGGAATTACCGGCCGCAGATGCTGCTGGAAATGCCGGCCACATAGTGGCGGCCTCCGCGCCGAGCGTCGCGGAGGCCTTTGCCAATACCCTCCGCGATCTGAATGCGGTGGGCCCTATTCCCGTGTGATTTCGGGGTCTCAGCTGTAGTAGGCGGTGTCGGTGTAGCCGTCGCCGTCAGTGTCCGTCTCGGCGTAGTCGAAGTAACCGTCCACGTTGCTGTCGACCGCGATGGTGTCGAGCCAGCCGTCGCCGTTGGTGTCGAGTTCTGCGGTCTCGTAGTAGCCGTCTGCGTTGGTGTCGTACCAGTAGCCGTTCATGGTGTCCCTCTCTGTGTTCCGTTCGCTCTTTGGCGATTCGGAAAGTAAGAGTCGGGCCCACCGCAGAAAGTTCCCACCAATCCAAAAGAATTTTGGACGGCGCGTGGACGTCAGCAGTCGGAGCTACGCGCGGCCTTCAGGAGAGCGGAGTCGAGCGGCGGGGCGGCCTGGCCCGGCGTGGCTTCCTTGAGGGTGCGCAGAACCTCGTCCGCGTCCGAGTTCGGCGACAAGTCGTTTCCGATGTAGGAGCCGAGCGCGACGTCGACGACATCATCGCTGCGGTTGTCCGCGATCAGTTCCGCACATGGGACGACGAGCTGGAGCGCTGATGCGGTCGCCTTGCCCTTGGCGCCGTACCGAATCTGACCCGTGCACTCCAAGTCCTGCTTGGTGTAAACGGGGTCGTTTCCGACACCATCGGGCGCGATGTTGAAGCCATAGTCCGACAGCTGTGAGGCGATGTGCGTGGCCTGGCCGCGCACGCCGTTGCCGTTGAACACGCGGACTTTGGTGCTCACCAGGGCGGCCGGCTGGACGTCCTCGAGGGCGTCCTGGCCGACGCGTTGACCGAGTTTTGCCGGCGTCGGATCGCCCGGTTGGGCATTGGCCGTCCCCGGGCTGTTGCACGTTGCCGGAGCCCGGTTCGTGTCCTGCTTCGTGAGTGCGGAGATCCACACACCGACGCAGAGTAATGAAAGACACACCACGAGAATTCCCCACGGACGGACCCGTCGACGTTTGTACGGTCGACCGGTGCGATCGTTGGCGGAACCATCGGTGATCAGCGAAACCACGTCGTCACTCTAGAGCGTCGGGGCTGCGATTCCGCACACGGCGCGCGCCCGATCACGGCTCCGATTGGCCCATGTGGAGGACTTGTGTCCACATTCTAGGAAACTCACCGAGATTGATTCCCGCTTGTGCGTCTGAATCGGTTATTGTCTGCGCCGCCTGCTTCCAACGTTTCCACTGTGTTGTCGGCTGTAACACCAGCCGCTGGCGCAACGAGAATGTGCGGTGCGACGGGCGCACGGGAACAAACCGGCATGCCGGTGCGTTCAGTGAGCGCGACCAGGGGACCCATCCGGGTACCCGAGCGTTGAAGCAAGACACAGGGGGATGGCGGCGCCGCTCCCGACCGGGAGAAAACGGTCAAGCCCGCCGCCATGATTTGGATGAGTGTGAGGGGAACCAAGATGGCTACCGACTACGACGCACCGCGACGGGGAGACGCCGACGAACTCGCGGAGGACTCGCTCGAGGAGCTGAAGGCGCGCCGCAGTGAGGCGCAGTCTTCGTCGGTCGATATCGATGAGGTGGATACCGCGGAGTCCTTTGAGCTCCCGGGTGCGGATCTCTCGGGGGAAGAGCTCTCCGTACGCGTCATCCCCAAGCAGGCCGACGAATTCACCTGCTCGAGCTGCTTCCTGGTGCATCACCGCAGCCGTCTCGCCAGCAGCGAGAACGGCGAGCTGATCTGCACCGACTGCGCAGCCTGATCGAACGACGGAACGGGCCGGGGATGGCGACATCCCCGGCCCGTTTGCGTGTCCGGACACCCCCGCGATGGGTTTCGTCCGAATGATCACGAATCAAGAAGCGATTCCCGGCGGTCCGCCGCTAGCGTGACTCGCATGGACAGCACCATTCACGGCTCTATCCGCGTCACCGGCGCCCGCGAGAACAACCTCAAAGACGTCAGTGTCGAAATTCCCAAGCGGCAACTCACGGTGTTCACCGGTGTCTCGGGGTCGGGCAAGAGCTCGCTCGTCTTCGACACCATCGCCGCCGAATCGCAGCGCCTCATCAACGAGACCTACAGCTCCTTCGTGCAGGGGTTCATGCCGACGTTGGCTCGTCCGGACGTCGACGTTCTCGAGGGCCTCACGACCGCGATCATCGTGGATCAGGAACGGATGGGCGCGAACATCCGGTCCACCGTGGGAACCGCGACCGATGCGAACGCGATGCTGCGAATACTGTTCAGCCGGCTCGGCGAACCGCATATCGGCGGTCCCAACGCCTTCGCCTTCAACGTGCCGTCGGTCCGCGCGAGCGGTGCGATCACCGTCGACCGCGGCGAGGGTAAGACCAAGACCGAGAAGGCGACCTTCAACCGGCTCGGCGGCATGTGCTCGCGCTGTGAGGGCACCGGATCGGTGTCCGATTTCGACCTCGGTGCGCTGTACGACGCTTCGAAGTCCCTCAACGAGGGTGCGCTGACGATCCCGGGCTACAGCATGGAGGGCTGGTACGGCCGGATATTCCGCGGCTGCGGATTCTTCGACCCGGACAAGCCGATCAACAAGTTCAACAAACGCGAGCTTCACGACCTTCTGTACAAGGAATCCACGAAGATCAAGGTCGAGGGCATCAACCTCACCTACCTCGGGCTGATTCCGCAGATCCAGAAGTCGTTCTTGTCGAAAGACGTCGACGCGATGCAGCCGCACATCCGGGCGTTCGTCGAGCGTGCCGTCGTCTTCCAGACGTGCCCGGAGTGTCACGGCACCCGGCTCGCAGCGCCGGCGCGATCCTCGAAGATCAAGGGCGTCAACATCGCCGACGTCTGCTCGATGCAGATCAGCGACTTGGCCGCCTGGGTTCGGGAACTCGACGAGCCGTCAGTTGCGCCGCTGCTGAAGGTTCTCGGCGAGACGCTCGACTCGTTCGTCGAGATCGGTCTGGGCTACCTGTCGCTCGACCGGCCCTCGGGAACGCTGTCCGGTGGCGAAGCCCAACGCACCAAGATGATCCGCCACCTCGGTTCGGCGCTGACGGACGTCACTTACGTGTTTGACGAGCCCACGATCGGGCTGCACCCCCATGACATTGCGCGCATGAATGACCTGCTTCTCCAGCTGCGAGACAAGGGCAACACCGTCCTCGTGGTCGAGCACAAGCCGGAAGCGATCGCGATCGCCGACCATGTCGTCGACCTCGGGCCTGGCGCGGGTATCGGAGGCGGTCAGGTCGTGTTCGAGGGGACTGTCGACGGGCTGCGGTCGAGCGGAACCTTGACGGGCAAGCACCTCGACGATCGGGCCAGGCTCAAGCCTTCCGTACGGGCCGCGTCGGGTGCATTGGAAGTACGTGGCGCGAACGCACACAATCTGCAAAACGTCGACGTGAACATCCCGCTCGGCCTCCTCGTCGTCCTCACCGGAGTCGCCGGGTCAGGGAAGAGTTCGCTGATTCAGGGTTCGGTCGCGAGCCGCGACGGCGTCGTCACGGTCGACCAAGGCGCGATCAAGGGGTCCCGCCGCAGCAACCCGGCGACGTACACCGGCTTGCTCGAGCCGATTCGCAAGGCGTTCGCGAAGGTCAACGGCGTGAAGCCGGCGTTGTTCAGTGCCAACTCCGAGGGTGCGTGCCCGGCGTGCAACGGCGCCGGGGTCATCTATACGGACCTCGGCATCATGGCCAGCGTCACCACCGTGTGCGATGAATGTGAAGGCAAGCGCTTCGACGGGTCGGTTCTCGAATACAAGCTCGCCGGTCGGGACATCGCCGAAGTGCTCGACATGCCGGTTTCGGAGGCGTTCGAGTTCTTCTCGAACGGTGAGTCGAAGATCCCGGCAGCGTCCGCCATCCTGGGCCGGCTCGCAGATGTCGGGCTGGGATACCTCGCGATCGGTCAGCCACTGACCACGCTCTCTGGTGGTGAACGACAGCGTCTCAAGCTGGCGACCCACCTCGGCGAGAAGGGCGGGATCTACGTTCTCGACGAGCCGACCACAGGTTTGCACCTCGCCGACGTGCAGCAACTTCTCGGTCTTCTCGACCGACTGGTCGAGTCGGGAAAGTCCGTCATTGTCATCGAGCACCACCAGGCGGTCATGGCACATGCGGACTGGATCATCGATCTGGGTCCGGGAGCCGGTCATGACGGCGGCCGAATCGTGTTCGAGGGGACTCCCGCCGACCTCGTGGCCGGAAAGTCGACGCTGACGGGTCAGCATCTGGCGGAGTACGTGGGGGCCTGAACTCCTGTCCAATCCCGATCGATTGCCGTATCACCAACCTGATCAGGTAGGCGATACGGCAATCGATCGGGATTTTATGCCCGGTCGCTCGTCACGCCCAGTGCGGCCACCACGGCTTCCGGCTTCTTGGCGCTGAACAACCAGTAGGGCGTGGGGTCGTCCGGATCGTCGAGGACGACGAGGACCATGTGCTTGACCCACGGACGGTGGACGAGGAATGCGGCGGGGTCGAACTGTCGGCCCATCGCCGCGCTCTTCGCCGACTGCGGCACGACCGCAGCCTTGCTGATGAAGTGCACGGGAAGGTGAGCGCGACCGACGACGAGTTCGGGCTCATCACCACCGGTGACCTCGAGGCGCGAACGGCTCATCGCGATCAGCAGGATCACGGGGATCGGCAATAGCAAGCCGAACGAAATCCAGGGCGGCACTTCGACGCCCATGACGAACTCCGCGGCCAGAACCGCCGCCACGCCGAGGCCGATGAGATACCACCACCACGGCACGGGCTGGGTTTCCCGGTATCGCACAACATCGCTCACGCGGTCAACACTAGCGACGTGTGCCCTACGTCCTGCTGAGGACTCCGGGTGCGCGTAGGCTCTGCCACCGTGAGCGGACTGAACGCGGTGCCGATCGTGCGGCTTGATCCTGACCTTCCGGTTCCGACGAGAGCGCACCCCGGTGACGCTGGCGTGGACCTGCAGTCGACCATCGACGTGACGATTCCGCCGGGCGAGCGCGTGCTCGTCGGCACGGGAATCTCGATGGCCCTGCCGTTCGGAACGGTCGGACTGATCCATCCGCGCTCCGGCCTGGCCGCGCGTTCCGGTCTGTCGGTCGTGAACACGCCCGGAACCGTCGACGCGGGGTACCGCGGCGAGATCAAGGTGTGCCTCATCAACCACGACTTGCGGGAGCCGATCCACATCAAGCGTGGCGACCGTGTCGCTCAGCTGCTGGTCCAGCGGGTCGAGCTCGTCGACTTCGTCGAGGTCGACGAACTGACCGACTCTGCGCGCGGCGAGGGCGGCTACGGATCGAGCGGCGGCCACGCGAGCCTCGTGAGCGCGAACGGATCGGGGGAATAAGTGTTCGGTCGTAAAAAGGCTGCCCCGCAACCGGTCGTCGAGGAAACCATGGACGCCGTCGAGGAAGCAGCGGTCGAGGCGCCCGAGCAGCCGGGTTTCGCACCGGAACTGACCGGTGGTCCGTTCAGCGCCGATGAGGTCGACTCGGACGTCCTCGAGGGCGATCAACGCCTCGACCTCGGATCTGTGAATGTGCCGATTCCGCCGGGCGGGCAGCTCCAGGTCGAGATGGCCCCCGATGGCTCGCCGCAGGCCGTGCACCTGATGCTGCCGTCTGGCCGCGTCACCGTTGCCGCCTACGCGGCTCCCAAGAGTCCGGGTACCTGGGAATCGGTGATCGGCGAACTGTCGAACTCGATGGAAGCGCAGTCGGCCGCGTTGTCGCTCGAAGCCGGCCCGTGGGGCAACGAGCTGGTCGCACTGACTCAGCAGGCGGAGCTCCGGTTCATCGGCGTCGACGGCTACCGCTGGATGATCCGGCTCGTGGCCGCCGGCCCGGCCGGCTCGGCTGCTGCGGACAGCGAGCTGACCGCAGCGTCGCGCGCGATCCTGGCGTCGACCGTCGTCCGCCGGGGGACCGATCCGCACCCGCCGAAGTCGCCGCTGCCGATCACGCTGCCGCCGCCGATGGCCGAGCAGCTTGCACAGGCGCACCAGATGCGGATCGAGCAACAGTCGGAGCAGCAGGAAGCCTGATCAGAAAGTGACGCCGAGGGATTCCAATGCGCGAATCCCGGCGTGACCGATCAGCCCGACGTCGAGTCCGATGTCGGATAGCGGCACCTTGGCGACGGCGCTGCGCGGGATGAGCGCAGCCCAGTCGTCACACACGTGATCAGGGTGGACGAGATCGTCGATCGCGCCCACGAGTGCCACCGGAACATCGAGGTGCTTGAGTTCGGCACTCGTCGGGTGCGCGTAGGTCGAGACGGCCTCCATCGCGACGGCCAGATCAGGCCACTGCGCGCGCCAGGCGCGTTCGACGAGGTCCGCGAGCCACGGTGGACTTGATCCGCGCATAGCCGCGACAACCGGCTCGAGTCCTTCGGCTCGCAGGGACTGTGCGGTGTATGCGGCACTCAACGCAGCTGGCGCGTCGGCCGGGCTGTCGGTCCATGGGGGCAGCGCGGCTATGACGGCCGCCACTCGGGTGGGATTGGCGAGCGCCCACTGCACCGACACCACCGCACCGATCGAAATTCCGGTCAAGACAAGACGTTCGGCGGTTTCCGCGACCTTTTCGATGGCCTCGAAGTAGCCCTCGATGAGCCGCGCGGGCGCGGGAGTGATAGCGATCACATCTACGCCTCTGGAGGCCAACCCGGGGCCGAATGCGGCTCGTGCAAGGTGTTGGTCCATGCCTGTGCCGGGCAACGAAACAGCTTTCAGTGCAACGGATTTCGGAGACGCCATGGAAAGAGATCTCCTTTGTGTCACAAAGCGCCAACAACTTGATCGCGGCCGACACTGCAAACTTGACTTACTCGCGAGGAGTCCATGTCAGGTCTAGAGTTTGGGTAGAGGGCAAGACCAAAATCTGGGCTCACCGTCTCAAGGAGCGTGCAATGGCTGCACACGCAGGATACCTGCGCCGGCTTGGCCGTCGGTTGACAGAAGATCTTGATCGGCTTGATGCGGAGGAGATGGCGGAGACTGCTGACGCCTCCGGCGCGTGTCGAGCTTCCGAATGCTGCCGTGGTGATGAGGTCACCATGCTGGGTCGTCTGCGGAGCGTCGAGATGGCGCCGCGATGTGCTGGCGCATCGTTGGAAGCCGAGTTCTTTGACGGCACCGACACCGTGACACTGGTCTGGATGGGCCAGCGCCGCATCCCGGGTATCGAACCCGGCAAGCGCGTCATGGTCCGTGGCCGCGTCGGCGAGCGCGCCGGCGAGAAGGTCATCTACAACCCTTACTACGAGCTGCGCGAAGCGCTCTAGGGGCGTTCTCCGCCCACGCTGTACCCTCGTCTGGTGACTGACCAAGGCGAACCCACGCTGATGGAGCAGATGGGCGGCATCAGCGGCCTCGTCTATTCCTCACTGCCGGTGGCGGTGTTCATTCCCGTCAATCTGCTGTCGACGCTGAACGTCGCGCTGTACTCGGCGCTCGGCGTGGCCGCCGCGATCATGCTGTGGCGCGTTGTGCGCCGCGAGAACCTCACTCCCGCGATATCCGGATTCATCGGAGTCGGAATCTCGGCGCTCATCGCACACCTTCTCGGCGAGGCGAGGGGCTTCTACCTCTACGGGATCGTGCTGAACCTGGTCTGGGGACTCGCGTTCACCATTTCGATCCTGGTGCGCCGCCCGCTTGCCGGTGTCATGTGGACGTTCGTCAAGGGGATGAGCCAGGACTGGCGTCACGATCGCCGGGCGCTGCGTGCCTACGACATCGCGACCGCGGTCTGGGCAGTCTCGTTTCTCGTGCGCGGCAGCGTGCAGTCGTGGCTTTACGTCACCAACCAGGCGACCCTGCTCGGCATCGTGAAGATGATGGGTTGGGGCATCACGGCGCTCGCGACCCTCGTGACGATCTGGGCCGTTCGCCGGGCTGGGCACACCGACCCCAAGCCGCAGGACGAAGACGAAACGACCCAGACTCAACCGACCGCCGGCTGAGCCTTATCCGTCGTCGTTTGATCGGTGCGCGAGTCCCACCGCGGATCGCAGTTCGTCCTCGACCTCGCCGGATGCCACGAACAACAGTTCGTCGCCGCCTTCGAGCGGATCATCGCTCTGCGGCACGATGACGCGTCCGCCGCGCAGGATGGTCACCAGCGCGGCATCACGCGGTAGCTGCAGCTTCCGGACCGGCTTGCCCGCCAGGGGAGTGTTGGGCGGCAGCGTGAACTCGACGAGGTTCGCCTGGCCCTGACGGAGCGTCATCAGTCGGACGAGGTCGCCGACCGACACCGCTTCCTCAACGAGCGAGGCGATGATCCGCGGCGTCGAGACCGCGACGTCCACACCCCACTGAGCGTCAAAGAGCCACTCGTTGCGGGGATCGTTGACTCGGGCCACGACGCGGCGGACGCCGAACTCGGTTTTGGCGAGCAGGCTCACCACCACATTGACCTTGTCGTCACCCGTCGCGGCGATGACGGTGTCGAACGTTTCCAGGTGCGCGCCTTCGAGGAGCGCCAACTCGCACGCATCGGCGAGCACCCAGTTGGCTTCCGGGATCGCGGCCCGGTCGACGTGCTCAACCAATCGCTCGATGAGTGTGACTTCGTGGTTGTTCCGGATGAGCTCGCGGGCGATCGAACGTCCGACCGCACCCGCGCCTGCAATTGCGACTCGCATTGTGCCGTCCGCTCAGCTTTCCGAAGGGGGAGGGTTGTGGGCCAGCGCGACCGCTTCACCGACGGTGCCCGACACCGCGGCGATGTAGACGATATCGCCGGACTGGATAAGGGTCTTCCGGTCGGGGAGTACGCCATCGCCGAAACGGATGATGAATGCGACGCGGGCGTGCAGCGCGGACTCGAGATCGCGCACCGCGTGGCCTATCCAGTCCTCGTGAAGTGTGAGCTCTGCCACTGCGACGGCGCCTGATGGATCGCGCCATTTCGTGGGCTGGCCGTCGTGGATGAGCGTGTGCAGGAAGCGATCGGTCGTCCACGGAACGGTCGCGACGGTCGGAATTCCGAGCCGCTCATACACCGCTGCGCGCTTGGCGTCATAGATGCGCGCGACCACTCGCTCGACGCCGAAGATCTCGCGGGCGACGCGCGCGGAGATGATGTTCGAGTTGTCTCCGGACGACACCGCAGCGAAGGCGTCAGCCTTCTCGATTCCGGCCTTGACCAGCACGTCTCGGTCGAACCCCATGCCGACGACAGTGCGCCCAGGGAAGTTGTCGCCGAGCCGGAGGAACGCGTTCCCGTCCCGGTCGATCACTGCTACCTCATGGCCGACGCGCACGAGCGCCTTGGCCAGTGATGCGCCGACACGGCCGCATCCCATCACCACCACATACATGCCCCGCACGCTACCGGCCGTTCCGGCAACATTTCGCCCCTTCCTTTATTGCCGATTGGTGGAGCTTGATCGTCGATTGTCTACAGGCGTCTGCGCGCAAGATCGTCGACGGCTTACAGTTTTCTCCGTGGCTCGGCTGATGACTGCGACGAAGCGACTCCTCGTGGGACGCCCCTTTCGCAGTGACACGCTCGGACACGCACTGCTGCCGAAGCGCATCGCGCTTCCGGTTTTCGCCTCTGACGCGCTGTCCTCGGTGGCGTACGCACCGGAGGAAATCTTCCTGGTGCTCTCGGTCGCGGGGCTGACGTCGTACGTCTATTCGGTCTGGGTCGGGCTCGCCGTCTCGCTCGTCATGGCGATCGTCGTCGCGAGCTACCGGCAGAACGTGCACGCGTATCCATCGGGCGGTGGTGACTACGAGGTCGCCACGACGAACCTCGGACGGACCGCCGGACTGACCGTCGCCAGCGCACTCCTCGTCGACTACGTCCTGACTGTCGCCGTTTCGATCGCTTCGGCGGCGTCGACCATCGGATCGGCGTTCCCGTTCATCGCGCACCACAAGGTCGGGTTCGCGGTCATCGCGATCGTCATCCTCACCACGATCAACCTGCGTGGCATCCGGGAGTCCGGAGTGGTGTTCGCGGTCCCGACGTACGCCTTCATGTTCGGCATGATCGCGATGCTGATCTGGGGAATGTTCCGGATCTACGTGCTGGGCGACAACGTGCGCGCGGAGTCCGCCAACTACGGCCTCATACCGGAGCACACCGAACATCTCGTCGGCTTCGCGTTCGCAATGCTTCTGGCTCGGGCCTTCTCCTCCGGTTGTGCGGCCCTGACCGGTGTCGAGGCGATCAGCAACGGTGTTCCGGCGTTCAAGAAGCCAAAGTCGAAGAACGCGGCGACGACACTCCTGATCCTCGGCGTCATCGCCGTCACGATGTTCATGGGCATTCTCTTCCTCGCCCGCAAGATCGGCGTCGTCCAGGCACACGACCCGTCGCATCTCATCGGTGCACCGGACGGTTACCAGCAGAAGACCCTCGTCGCGCAGGTCGCCAATGCCGTCTTCAGCGGTTTCCCCGTCGGCTTCTACTTCATCGCCGGGATCACCGCGCTCATCCTCGTTCTGGCCGCCAACACCGCGTTCAACGGCTTCCCCGTGCTGGGCTCGGTGCTCGCGCAGGACCGCTTCCTGCCGCGCCAGTTGCACACTCGCGGTGACCGCCTGGCGTTCAGCAACGGCATCATCTTCCTGGCCGCCGGCGCGATCGCCTTCGTCGTCGCGTACAAGGCCGAGGTGACGCAGCTGATTCACCTCTACATCGTGGGTGTGTTCGTCTCGTTCGTTCTCAGTCAAACCGGTATGACGATCCACTGGACCCGTCTGCTCAAGACCGAGACGGATCGTGCGGCGCGGCTCCGGATGATGCGATCCCGGGTCATCAACGTGATCGGCCTGACGTGCACTGCCGTGGTGCTGGTCATCGTGCTCGTCACGAAGTTCATCGAGGGTGCGAAGTACGCGATCCTCGTCATGATCATCATCTTCGTGATCATGACGCTGATCCGGAAGCACTACGACTCCGTCTCCCGCGAGCTCGAAGAGCACGAATGGGAAGGCGTCCTGCCCAGCCGGACGCACTCCATCGTGTTGGTATCCAAGCTGCACCTCCCAACGCTCCGTGCGCTCGCCTATGCGCGGGCCACGCGGCCGGACAACCTGGAAGCCATCACCGTCAACGTCGACGAACCCGACACTCGCCGGCTTGTCCGCGAATGGGAGAAGGCCGAGATCGCGGTGCCGCTCAAGGTCGTGGAGTCGCCATATCGCGAAGTCACCAAGCCGGTCCTGGACTATGTGAAGCGCGTTCGCAAGGACGCCCCACGGGACGTCGTGACGGTGTTCATCCCGGAGTACGTCGTCGGCCACTGGTGGGAGCAGATTCTGCACAACCAGAGTGCGCTTCGACTCAAGGGACGTCTGCTCTTCGAACCCGGCGTCATGGTGACGAGCGTGCCGTGGCAGCTTCGCTCGTCGGCGCGCGTCAAGGCCAACGACATTGAATCCGTGGCCGGCGCGGTTCGCCGCGGCTACGAAGACGCCTAGAGATGACCGACTGGTACGGCCAACGCTTCGAAGTTGAGCTCGGAAACCCCGCGCACGGTGGATTGTGCGTGGCGCGCCACGAAGGCCGCGTGATCTTTGTGCACGGTGGGCTCCCCGGTGAGCGGGTCGCCGTCGACATCACCGAAGACCGGGGAAAGTCCTTCTGTCGCGCCGACGTGATCGAGGTCATCGAGGCGTCGAAGGATCGCGTCGCGCCGGTGTGTGCGGCCGCGGCAGCCGGGTCGGGATGTTGCGACCTCGCGCATGCGGAGATCGGGGCGTCTCGCTCGATCAAGGCCTTCGTCGTCGCGGAGCAACTTCGCCGACTGGCACACATCGATTGGACAGGAGCCGTCGAAGCGCTGCCTGGACGGTCCGACGGGACCGGGTACCGGACCCGCGTGCGGCTGGCGGTGGGCGCGGACGGTCATGCCGGATTCCGCAAGTACCGCGGCAGCGAGGTGGTTTCCGGTGTTGCGTGCGCGCAGCCGGTCGCCGGACTGCTCGACGGGATCGCTGATCGGCGATTCGCCGTCGACACCGAGGTGGTCGCGGCGTTCGACGACGACGGCACCCAACACGTCATCGCGGACCGCCGAGTGGTGAAGGGAAACGGCCGTGCGGTGCAACGTGTCGCCGGCCGCCGGTGGGAGGTTTCCGCAAGCGGGTTCTGGCAGGCACATTCCGCCGCAGCTTCGACGTATTCGGACGTCGTCGCGGGCTGGGCGGGGAGTCCGGCGACCGCCTGGGACCTGTATGCCGGCGTCGGGGTGTTCGCGGCGCGGCTTGCCGAAGGTGGCGCGAACGTCGTGGCGATCGAATTCGGCCAGGAAGCGGTGCGTGACGGGGCGATCGCCCTCGAGGACCTGCCGATCCATTTCATCACCGCGCGAACCGAGGTGGGACTACGCAAGGTCCGCGGAACGCCGGACGTTGTGGTGCTGGATCCGCCGCGAAAAGGGACCGGCAAGGAAGTCGCCCGGCTCGTGACCGCGCACCGGCCTGGGAAGATCATTCAAATCGGTTGTGATCCGGCGTCTTTCGCACGTGACCTGGGACTTTTCCAAGAACTTGGCTATCGAATCGACGAAATCCGCGCCTTCGATGCCTTCCCGCTCACCCATCACATGGAATGTCTGGCGTCACTGACACCCGCTACCGCATGAGGTGATCTGCGCCGACGCCTTAGATCCAAGTGTGGCTTTCACCCCTAAAGTGGGACAAAGTCCGCTGGCTCCGTAAACTTGCCAATAGCCATGGAACCGTGCCGGTAGCGCACCGGGTACGGTGTCCACACAGCGTCGTCGCCGGAACATGGCCCGCGGTGCGACATGAACTCGACCGGGAGGGAGTTTCGGTTTGGGAATTCTTTCCCGGATCAACCGGCCGGAGGATCTCCGTGAACTGAGCGGCGATGAGCTCACCGACCTGGCGAATGAGATTCGCGACTTCCTCGTTGCGAAGGTCTCGGCGACGGGTGGTCATCTCGGACCGAACCTCGGTGTTGTGGAGCTGACTCTGGGTCTTCACCGGGTGTTCGACTCTCCCACCGATGCGATCCTCTTCGACACCGGTCACCAGGCGTACGTGCACAAGATCCTGACGGGCCGTAAGGACCAGTTCGACACGCTGCGCCAGCGCGGTGGCCTGTCCGGCTACCCGAGTCGCGCCGAGAGCGAACACGACTGGGTCGAGTCGTCGCACGCCTCCGCGGCACTGTCGTATGCCGACGGCCTGGCCAAGGCCTTCGAGCTCACCGGTCAGGAACGGCATGTCGTCGCTGTCGTCGGCGATGGCGCGCTCACCGGTGGCATGTGCTGGGAAGCCCTGAACAACATCGCGGCATCCAAGCACCGACCGGTGGTCGTCGTGGTCAATGACAACGGCCGCTCGTACGCGCCGACGATCGGCGGAGTCGCGGATCGGTTGTCGTCGCTGCGACTCAAGCCGGGCTACGAGAAGGTGCTGGCAAGCGGCAAGAAGCAGCTGCAGCAGCTGGGGCCCGCGGGCGACACGGCCTACAAGTTCTTGCACGGCGTGAAAGCCGGCGTGAAAGACATGATGAGCCCACAGGAGCTCTTCAGCGACCTCGGTCTCAAGTACCTCGGACCGGTGGACGGCCACGACCTCCCGGCAGTCGAGGCGGCGCTGCAGCGCGCCAAAGACTTTGGCGAATCGGTCATCGTGCACGCCGTCACCCGCAAGGGCATGGGCTACGAGCCCGCTGAGCACGACGAGGCCGAGAAGATGCACGCGTGCGTCATCATCGACCCGCTGACCGGTCGCGCGAAGAGCACACCGGCCATGGA
Source organism: Smaragdicoccus niigatensis DSM 44881 = NBRC 103563 (assembly GCF_000380645.1). GTDB lineage: Bacteria > Actinomycetota > Actinomycetes > Mycobacteriales > Mycobacteriaceae > Smaragdicoccus > Smaragdicoccus niigatensis. The sequence goes on along the minus strand of NZ_AQXZ01000016.1, from coordinate 173,591 downwards.
TTGGACGTCGGTGTTCTCCCAGGCGCTCATCGAACACGGTGAACAGCGCGAAGACATCGTGGCGATCACCGCGGCAATGCCCGGTCCGACGGGCCTGGCCGCGTTCGGGCAGCGCTTCCCGAACCGGATGGTCGACGTCGGGATCGCCGAGCAGCACGCTCTGACCTCGGCGGCAGGTCTGGCGATCGGCGGTCTGCACCCGGTCGTCGCCGTGTACTCCACGTTCCTGAACCGCGCGTTCGACCAGCTCCTCATGGACGTTGCGCTGCTCAAGCTGCCGGTCACGCTCGTGCTCGACCGCGCTGGAATCACCGGCAACGACGGTGCGAGCCACAACGGTATGTGGGACCTTTCGCTCCTGGGCATCGTTCCCGGGATGCGCGTTGCCGCACCGCGTGATGCGGCGACGCTCCGCGCCGAGCTTTCGGAGGCACTGGCCATCTCCGACGGTCCGACCGCGCTGCGTTTCCCCAAGGGAGCGATCGGTGCAGACGTCGAAGCGATCGACCATCTCGACGGTGTCGACATCCTGCATGCTTCGGCACGCAAGGACGTGCTCGTCGTCGCCGTCGGCGCGATGGCTCCGATTGCTCTGGAGGCGGCTCGTCAGCTCACCGATCAGGGTGTGAGTGTGACCGTCGTCGATCCGCGCTGGATCATTCCGGTGTCGGATTCGCTCCTGAAGTTCGCCGAGGAATTCCGTCTCGTCGTCACGGTCGAAGACAGTGGGCTGCACGGTGGCGTGGGGTCGTCGGTGTCGGCTGCGCTGCGCACTGCGGGTGTCGACGTCGCGTGCCGGAACCTGGGTGTACCGCAACGGTTCCTCGACCACGCGACGCGCGGCGAGATCCTCAAGGAACTGGGCCTTACCGGCGCCGGTGTGGCGAAGTCGGTCTCGGACTGGCTGGCCGGAGTGAACGTCAGCCGATAGCTGCGGCCAAGCGGGGCACTGTCAGTTGACGCTGCCACTGTCTTGCACCCCCGGCGGCGAAGGTTTCATCGATGTATTGGGCTGGGTCCGTCGTGGGCGACCAGTCCCAGCACAGTCGTCGAACCAACTCCGGTGACACGAGGTTCTCGAGCGGCACCTTGACTTCTTCACTCAATGCCATCAGCTCGGTTCGCGCGGCAGTGAGTCGGTCGGCCGCCTCGGGATTGCGGCGAGCCCAGCGGTTGGCCGGCGGCGGACCGATCTGCGGGAGCGAGACGGGTGGCAGGTCGTCTTCGTCAAGAGCGCGTGCGCGATTGAGTGCCTGCAGCCAGGCTACGGTGTTGCGGCGCTGACGGGGGCTGCCGAACACGGCGAGTTGACGCAGATCGTTGGCCGACTGCGGGTCTTGGACTGCGGCCTGGATGATTGCCGCATCGGGAAGAATCCGGCCCGGTGCGATGTCCCGGGTACGTGCGATCTCATCGCGTGCCAGCCACAGCTCGCGGACCGCGGCCAGTTGTCGGGGCTTTCGCAGCGTGTGGATCTGCGAAGTTCGACGCCAGCGTTCCGGGTTGTGGCGCGGTGGGGGCTTGAGTCGCTCGTAGTCGAATTCCTCGGCCGCCCAATCGGTCTTGCCCTGCTCCTCGAGTTCGGCGGCGATCTGGTCGCGAAGTTCGATGAGGAGTTCGACGTCGAGCGCGGCATAGACGAGCCATTCATGCGGCAGTGGTCGCTGGGACCAGTCCGCGGCGCCGTGGCCCTTCTTCAGTTCGAAACCGAGCGTGTTCGCCACCATCGCGGCCAGACCGACCCGTTCGTGTCCGCAGAGGCGTCCGGCGAGCTCGGTGTCGAAGATGCGCTTGGGCACCAAACCGAGTTCGGCGAGCCCGGGCAGGTCCTGATCGGCCGAATGCAGAATCCACTCGGGCTCGCGCAGCGCCTCGGCGAGGGGAGCGAACTCTTCGATTCGGACGCCGATCGGGTCGATGAGGAACGTCCCGGAGCCTTTGCGCCGCAATTGGATCAGGTAAGCCCGCGCCGAATAGCGATACCCCGAGGCCCGTTCGGCGTCGACTGCCACCGGTCCGGTTCCCGCAGCGAGTTCTTGTGCCGCTTGCGCCACGCCGGCCGCGGTGGTGACGACATCGGGAACGCCCTCACTCGGGTGATCGAGCGAGCGCAACTCGGGTTCGGTCATGGGGTGGCGTCGGCCGCCGCCGCGAGTTCGTCGAGCGCGTCGGAGAAGGCGTCGGCCAGGGACCACAGGTCTGGCACCAACTCCGCGGACGCGATGAGCGCGACGTTGAGTTTGTCCTCGAGCGACGTGACGGTGATCGTGAGGCCTGCACCTTGCAGGACCGGACCGAGCGCGTAGTAACCGACCATGCGTGCACCCAGGAGGTACATCGGCTGCTGCGGACCGGGGACGTTGGCAACGAGCAAGTTGTACGAACCACGCGAACCGCCGAGTCGCAGCTGTGTGTAGGCCCGCATCGCGTCGGCGACGTAACCGGGACTCGTGAACGGTTCCGCGGTGCGCAGTTCGCCGGCCGGCACCGCAGTCAGCGGAATCGACGACTCATGCGCGGCGACCGTGGCACTGAGCTGCTCGATCGGATCGTCGATCTCCGAATGCAGGGTCGTCACCGCCTCCTGCAGGCGGATTTTGGCGTTCTTCTTCTTGTTGCGGATGGCGACGGTCTCGAGAGCGCCAAGTGCCTTCGAGGGAAGTTCGCCGCGGTCTTCGAGGTACATCCGGAGAGCGCGCGCAACCAACGTGATGATGACGTCGTTCACGCGAACACCGAACGCGTTCGTGATGACGTCGACCTCTTTGAGGCCGAGCTGCAGGTAGGCGACGTTGCGCCGGCCCGTGATCGTCCGGTTGAACGGGGTCAGCGGAACCGAGCGGCGGCGGACGCTGCCGATGAGCTGGCCGGGAATCTGGGGGATCGACAGTGCGAATTCACCCAGGGCGCGCACCGGGCGCTGCGAGGCGCCGAACAACCCACCGAGAGCAAGACCGAGCGGATTCGGGTGCTGTTCCCGAACGACGGGCTCGGGCAGTTCGGCATCGGCCGTCGCACTGCAGAGGCGCCCGAAGATGTTCAGGTCCGGGTCGCCAGACAGGACCGTGAGATGGATCTTCATCAGCAGAACGATGTGACCGGACGACGAACCTTCGATGACCCACGCTTCCCACAGGGCCCGCGAACGGTCGAGCGGCTGGCCGGCGATGTGGGCGATCGCTTCCGAAAGCTGCTCGGGCTCACCAGGAGCCGGAACTGTGATGCGGTGGCAATGGCGGTCGATATCGAAGTTGTCGTCGTCCGCGAGAACCGGAGTGTCGAGATTGAACAGCGAATCGAAAACTTTGCTGCGGGCTCCGGGAATTGCGCGGATGTATGAACCAAGGGCCGGTTGGAACGCTGCGAAGGAATATCCGCCGGTAATGGTTGCAGGGTCGAGTTCGGCCACGTAGCAAACGTGCAGCAGCTGCGCCGGAGTCTCCAGCTTCAAAAAGCCAGATTGGAGTTCGCTCAGCCGCGCCATATCGAGTGATACTAGTGAGCCGCCACTCGATCAAGGTCTGTTAGTGAGGAATTCCGAATTTCGTTGTCGTTCCGCGTTGTTTCGGAAGCGCAATCGACGTAATACCCTCTGGCGGAAGGCCGGCGGCCGATGCGAGCACCTCGCAGAAAGCCTCGACATGCGGACCGAGTTGATCGGTGTGGGGCGTCCAGCTCGCACGAAGTTCCAGCTGGTGGGCCCGCGGCGGACCGGTGATGTCACCGAAGCGCACCGAGCTCGTGGCGGTCACCGTGCCGCCTAGCGCGCTGACGTCCTGACCGCGATTTGCCAATGCGTCGACCAGCCAACTCCACGCGACCTCAGGCAACAACGGGTCCACGGCGAGATCTTCGTCGACGTCCGCCTGAAAATACGAGACGAGCCGCATGGTGCCATTCCAGGCTTCGCCGCCATTTGGGTCGTAAAGCAAAATCAGGCGTCCGAATGCGTCGCCTTCCGATTCCTCCGGAATTGCGCCGGCATCCGGCTGTTGCACTTCTGCGCCGAGCGCATACGCATATGGAGCAAGTCGTTGCGGAGGGCGAATTGGACTCAGCTCGATCCGCGGGTGAACGACAGCGGTGTGCATCGCGTCGATTGCGGCGCGAAACTCCGGTGGTTCTCCCGTCTCAGGCTTGGTCACAAATTCTCAGGTTAGTCCTGTCAATGGCTGTACGGCAGTCTGGCGCGCCGTGCCACTGTGCCCCGGCACAACCGTCCCAGGTCGAAGGCATGAGACGATCGAAGGCGATGACTCCGCAATCCGAACTTTCCTCAGGCCGACGCGAACTTCCGGCCGCTCCGCTGTTGGCTGCGGCCGCGGGCCGTAAGCCGGTTCACCGACCGGTGTGGTTCATGCGCCAGGCCGGCCGCTCGCTGCCGGAGTACCGCGAGATTCGCGCGGGAGTGGGCATGTTGGAGTCGTGCTTCAACGCCGAGCTGGTGTGTGAGATCACGATGCAGCCGGTGCGCCGCCACGGCGTCGATGCGGCAATTCTGTTCTCTGACATCGTCGTGCCGCTCAAGGCTGCCGGGATCGACCTCGACATCGTTGGCGGTGTCGGGCCGGTGGTGGCGTCGCCGATTCGTTCGGCCGCGGACGTCGCGCGCCTGCCGCGACTCGAGCCCGCTCAGGTCGAAGCGGTGTCGTCCGCGATCCGCCTGCTGACGGCCGAGCTGGGCGAGACTGCGCTCATCGGTTTCGCGGGTGCGCCGTTCACCTTGGCGTCCTACCTCGTCGAGGGCGGTCCGAGTCGCCATCACGACCGCACCAAGTCGCTCATGCACAGCGACCCGACGACGTGGCACGCGCTGCTCGGTGCGCTGACCGACATCACGATCTCCTTCCTGCAGGTCCAGATCGAGGCCGGCGTCGACGCGGTCCAGCTGTTCGACTCGTGGGCTGGCGCGCTGTCGCTCGCGGATTACCGCACGTTCGTCATGCCGCACTCCAAGCGTGTTTTCGAGGCGGTGAAGTCTGCCGGGATTCCGCGTATTCACTTCGGCGTCGGAACGGGCGAATTGCTCGGCGCGATGGGCGAAGCCGGCGCGGACGTGGTTGGCGTCGACTGGCGGGTTCCGCTCGCGGAGGCGGCGCGCCGCGTCGGCCCGGGCAAGGCACTGCAGGGCAACCTGGACCCCGCACTTCTGCTTGGCGACTGGTCGGCCGTCGAGCGCGAGGTCCGTCGTGTCCTTGCCGACGCGGACGACGCCATCGAAGCGGGCGCGGTCGGTCATATCTTCAACCTGGGTCATGGTGTTCTCCCGGAGACGGACCCGAGTGTTCTGACTCGGGTAGTCGAGCTGGTTCACTCGCTTTGATGTCGGGGACGACACTGTGAGCGGGCGAGTGCCACCTGGACTGAGGAGTCGGCGGGTGCGAGGTACGAGTGCCCGGTGCGACGAGGGAAGGTGGCACTCATAGGGCCCGCGAACCGCCGAAGCGAAGCGAAGGCAGAAAAAACAGCAGCGGTGATCGGCGCGGGAATCTCCGGGCTGGTTGCCGCCTATCGGCTCCGGCAGAAGCTCGGAACCGAGGCAGACATCGTCCTTGTCGATCCGGACCTAATCGGCGGCCAGCTTCGGACTGTCGAACTCGGTGGCGGGCCGTTCGACGTCGGTGCGGAAGCGTTTGTTCGGCGGCGGCCGGAGATGGTGCAACTGCTCGAGGAACTCGGTCTCAGCGACCTGATGGTGCTGCCGGCTGGCCTGCGTCCCATCGTGTGGGCGGGCGGCGCAGCGCATTCCCTTCCGGCCGGAAGTCTGATGGGGCTCCCGACTTCGGGTGAGTCGATTCGAGGCTTCGTCTCGGACGAGGCAGTCGAGTGGGTGAATTCCGAGCCCACGCATCCATTCACCTGGGAATCCGGATCGGATTGTTCGGTCGCGGAACTGGTCGGTGACCGGTTCGGTGCCGAAGTCGTCGAACGTTGTGTCGATCCGCTGCTCGGCGGTGTGTACGCCGGGACGTCGGAGACGGCCGGCGTCCGGGCCGCGCTGCCCACGCTCGCCGCCGCGCTCGATGCCGGTGCCCCGAACCTCACGGCAGCCGTCGTCACCGCGATGGGGGCGCCTCAATCGGGCCCGGTGTTCAGTGGAATCGAAGGCGGTTACCAGCGTCTGGTTGAGGAACTGATCCGGCAGACGGAACCCCGGATCGCGTCGGTCGCGGCGCAAGGAATCGTCCGGTACGGATCACAGTGGACCGTTACGAATGTCGGCACGTTCGACATCGTCGTGGTCGCGGTTCGGCCCGCGATCGCTTCCGCACTGCTCGATCGCGAAGTGCCCGCCGCGGCGAGTGCACTCAGTCGCATCCCCGCTGCTTCCGCAGTGGTCGTCGCGCTGGCGTTGCAGGACAGCGTTCTTCCGGACCTCTCCGGGGTCCTGGTCGCGTCCGGTGAATCGTTGCGGGCCAAGGCGTTCACGTTCTCGGACCGCAAATGGCCGCACCTGCGCGAGCGTCCGAACCCGGTTATTCGAGTGTCGTTCGGAAAGTTCGGTGACGAGAGCATTCTCGACGAGACCGACGAGAACCTCGTGAAGTACGCGCTCGAGGACCTTCGCACCGTCACCGGGATCGAGACCACCGCGGCCGACTACGTGGTCCAGCGCTGGGTATCGGCGCTGCCGCAGTACCTGCCCGGTCATCTCGATGTCGTGGCCGAGATCGAGGAAGCCATCTACGCCCAACCCGGACTCGCGATTGCCGGGTCTTACCTCAATGGCGTCGGAGTGCCGGCCTGTGTGGGTACGGCGACGAAGGCAGTGAACCGGCTGCTCGGGTGAAGTCAGCCCCGCGTCGAGAGGACGACCTGAGCATCGCAGGGAGTACCGCAGCGAAGCGAGGAACGGACCGAGGAGCGGAGGGGAGGACGGAGACGTGCAACAACAAGATGAAAGGATGAGGTCGTGGCGAAACTCGACTTCCAGGCACTCAATTCGACAATCCGCTATCTGATGTTCTCGGTCTTCCGGGTGCAGCCGGGCGTTCTCGGTGCGAACCGCGATGCCGCGATCGCCGAGGCCGAGAAGTTCTTCGCCGAGGCGGAAGAGGGCGACGTCATCGTCCGCGGCATCTACGACGTGGCGGGGCTGCGCGCGGATGCTGACTTCATGATCTGGACGCACGCCGAGCGTGTCGAGGACCTGCAGAAGCTGTACCACGATTTCCGCCGCACGACTGCTCTCGGTCAGGCCAGCGTCCCGGTGTGGAGCAACACGGCGATTCACCGCCCGGCGGAGTTCAACAAGAGCCACATCCCCGCCTTCCTGGCCGGTGAGGCGGCGGGCAATTACGTGTGCGTGTACCCGTTCGTCCGGTCGTACGAGTGGTACCTGCTGCCGGACGACGAGCGCCGCAAGATGCTCGCCGACCACGGTAAGGCCGCACGCGGCTACCCGGACGTGCGTGCCAACACGGTCAGCAGCTTCGCGCTGGGTGACTACGAGTGGATTCTCGCGTTCGAGGCTCCCGAGTTGCATCGCATCGTCGACCTGATGCGTGATCTCCGGGCGACGGAGGCACGACTCCACGTGCGCGAAGAAATCCCGTTCTACACGGGCCCGCGGGTCGAGTTGGCACAGCTCATCGCCGCGCTGCCCTGAGGCACAAGGGCCTCGAGTTGAGGACTTGAGGCCCTCGATCAGGTGGTTCATCTCGGTCAGGCTGTGAGCAACGACAGTTCACACACGCGAGGAGATGAACAGATGAAAGCGCGCGACATCATGACCCGACCGGTGATCACCACGACGCCGACGACGTTGGTGGGCGATGCGGCGGCGATCCTGGTCAAGCATGGATTCGCGGCGCTGCCCGTGGTCGACGACGATGGGCAGGTCATCGGAATTCTCGCGGAAACTGACGCCCTCAACGCCGAGTCAACGGGCGCGACCGTCGACGCGGTGATGACGGCTCCGGCCGAGGTGCTGGCACCCAACACCGACATCGCCACGATCGCGGACCGGATGGTCAGTGGGCACATGCGATCGATGCCTGTCGTCGAGGCGGGTTTTCTCGTCGGAATCGTGTCGCACCGCGATGTACTGCGTCTGCTGACGAATGACGACGCGACGATCGCCGCGAAGATCCGCGGACTGCTGGACGAATATGCCGGCAGCCGACGTGCCTGGTCGGTGGAGGTCCACGAAGGCCGAGTCGAAATCGGCGGAGGTTTCGCCGATTCCGAGGAGCAACGACTCGTGGCGTCGCTCGCCCACATCATCGAGGGCGTCCGGCACGTTGAGGTGATTCCGGGGGCAGTGACGACCGGCGTCTAGCTACGTCGAAAACGGCACCCCACCGGTTCACGCGGTGGGGCGCCGTTGGCTCATTCCTTCGGGACCAACTTCAGCGAAATCGAGTTGATGCAATACCGCTGATCGGTCGGGGTGTTGTATCCCTCGCCCTCGAAAACGTGCCCGAGGTGGCTGTGGCAGTTGGCGCACAGCACCTCGACGCGGCGCATTCCGAGGGTGTTGTCCGGCTTCAGAATCACGGCGTCAGTGTCGGCCGGGTCGAAGAACGAGGGCCAGCCGCAGTGCGAGTGGAACTTCTCGGTGCTGCGGAACAGTTCGGCGTCGCACGCCTTGCAGGTGTAGACGCCTTCGGTTTCGGTGTCGGTGTACTCGCCGGTGTAGGCGCGCTCGGTTCCGGCTTTGCGCAGAACCGCATACTCGTTCGGAGTGAGCTTCTCGCGCCACTGCTCATCGGTCAGCTGAATCTTCGCGTCACGCATGAGTCCACGTTAACCCGCAGCGACGAGGACCGGCTCCCGAGTCTCTGACGGAACGATAACGTCCGGCTTTCGGCGCGAATTCCAGTATCGATCGACCAGAACCGCGAAGACGACGATGAGCAGCAGCGACCACCCGAGCGTCGACCGCAGGTACTCGACATCGCGGCCGAGCCATTGGTACTTCCACGACAGCCATTGATCAAAGGACATGAATCCGTACACCGCGACCCACGCCGGCCAGTTCCGCATCACCGAGTTCGGCAGCATGACCGACACGATGAGCGGGAACAGCATCATCGAGTAGTACATCTGGCCGAGGGAACCGAGCAGGAACGATGCGGTCAGGAGAACGCCGGTAGCGGTCGTGACGAAGAACAGTTCGTCCTCGCGGTGGTACCGGTAGAGCAGCCACAACGTGACCACCACCATCACGATGAAGACCGTGCGCATGACCAGCAGCAACCACGGTGCGACGCCGAAGTACGCACCATTTCCGACGATCGCGCTGTTGAAGTAATCGCGCGGGGTCGACAGGTACGGCATCGTCTTGGTGATGAAGGCCATCGGGTCGACCGCCAGGGGCCAGGCGATCGCGTTCGTGACCGCGGGCACCGCGATCGCGCCCGGAAGGATTTTCCACTGACGGCGGGCCAGCGCGATGAGCAGCAACGGCGCAAGGATCGGCTTGATCGCCAGCGTCAATCCGATCGCCAGACCGGCCGACCATTCGCGTTTGTTGAGCATCAGCAACAGGAAGATGACTTCGCCGAGCAGCACGATTCCGTTGACGTTCGTGAACACCAGCGTGTTGGTGACGGTCTCGGAGAAGAACATGCCGAACAGCAGCACCGGCGCGGCGACCGACGACACGCTGCGGTTGAACAGGCGCAGCAGCAGGTACCACGCCATGAGGATCGCGAGCGCGTTGGCGACAATGAACAGGTACCGCGAGGTCGTGGGATCCACGTACGCGAGCGGCGTCATGAGCAACGTTCCGCTCGGCGGGTACAGGTAGTGCGGATCGACCGAACTCAGGTCCGACGTGTACACCGGGCGATGGTTCGCGAAGTTGAGCGCCGCCTGGTAGACGGGCCGGAAGTCATCGGTGATGTGGCCGTTCACCGCGAGCACGAGCACGCGGTGAAAGAACGTGAATATGGCGAGTGGCCACATTACATAGCGCACCAATTCCGCGTTGGTGCGCGCGGTCTTGGGCTCAAGGCGGTTGAGGAACATCGAGGAAAAAGTTACCTGGCCTGCGAGGAGCGCACGGTGCGACACCCCGCAGCGCCGAATGACGAGCCGAATGACTAAGCCGGGCACGCTCCGCCGTTGGGCGGCAATTTTCCGGTGTCGAGGTAGCTCACGGCCGCCTGCTGAGCGCATTGCGAGTGAGCGAGCACCGGATGACCTGATCCGTACCACGTCAATTCCGACGTCGTGCCGCCGCCGTTCGCGATGGCGCCGGTCACCGTCGGCGATCCGGCCTGGCCGGCGACCGGGTCGGCCACGCTGTTGATGACGAGCACCGGAAGGCGAAGGTCTTTGATCGCCGGGATCGCCGGCGGGGTCGGCCACGCTGCGCACGCCAACATGTCGAGGGCGATCTCTCGGCCGCCGATCGGGTACTTCTTCGCCCACTGGTTCATCAGGTCGTTGACCGTCACCCCAGGCGGGGCCTGCTGACTGTCCGAACACCGCATCATGAACTGGCCGTCGGTCTCGTTGATCGTCTCTTCGCGGGCGATCTCGGCCTTGAGTGCGGTCAGGTCGCCGTTGTTCGCCGACTCGAGTGTCTGGGCGAAGTCGGCGGTCCGGTTCGGCAAGTCGCCGGCGGGCGATCCGAGGAATCCCACCAGCGCGGTGATGACCGACTTGACCGAGATGCCCTCGAGTTTGTTGTTGCGCGCTTTGGTCAGAAGTTCGGCGATGGTTCCGCGCGGGTCAGCGCCGAGCGCACAGCGGATCGCTTTGCACCGCGTGCTGAATGCGTTGACGGCGGCTTCGAGTCCAGCGGCGCGGGATTCGGCGACGGTGACGGCATCGGTGCCGAAGGGTTCGGGGGAGTCGAGGATGAGTCGGCTCAGGTGCGTCGGGAACTGAGCGGCGTACGCGAGTCCGACGCGCGCACCGTTACCCAGGCCGACGAACGCGATCGTGTCGACCTTCCAGAACTTCCGGAGTTGCTCGATGTCGTCCGCAGCATGTGTCGAGTCGTGGGTGAGTTCGTGCGGTTGGAGCAGGTCCTTGCACTTGGTCGTCGCCTGCTGACTCAGGTAGGTCATCTGGTCGGTGACCGGAACCGCGGGATTGCGGAACTGTGCACCGTCCTTGATCTGACGGGCGATCTGCGGGTCGATGCACCGGTTGTTGGCGGACTCGCCGCCGCCACGGCGATCGACCGCGACGAGCGGATGCGATGCCAGCAACGTCGATATCGGGCCGGTCGAGATGGCGACGAGTGTGTCGATCGACGTCCGGTCGCTTCCCGAACTCACGACGATCGGTGCCGCGTCCTTCGGCGTCTGGGGCAGACGAGCGCGGACCGCACCGAGGTCGATCTGCGGCGACCGGGCGTCGTCGACCTCGAGATGCACTGGGTACGTGGCACATTCGAGCAGCAGACCCTGCGGTCCCGCACCGTAACCGTGGATCTTGATCTCGTCATCGGTACAGTCGGTCCAGGTGAGATCGACCTTCGGTACCTGTAGTGCTGGTGGCCCCGGAATCACCGGCTTCTTGGCGGTGGTGGTCGCGGTCCCGGCGCTGTGCTGCTCGACGGCGATCTCGGGACGCTGGGACGGACCCGCGCCACAGCCCGCAACGACAAGCGCCAGAATGGCGATTCCCGCGCTGTGACGACTCCCCATGTCCTAAAGCGTGCCAGACGCGGTGGAGTCGATGCCCGCCGCGCCTGCTGACTCGGTACGAATCCACCGGGTCAGCAGGGTTCCGTCGTCGTCGGTGATGATCGATGCGCAGCCCATGTGGTGCAGGCTCGGCTGTTCCGAATGTGCGATTCGAGGCGCGTTTCCGGTCGCGAGGAGCGGCCGGATCGTCAGGCACAGATCGTCGACGAGGTCGTCGGCGATGAGTTGACCGAAAAGGAACGGCCCACCTTCGCACAGCACCCGGGTGAGATTCAGTGCCGCGAGCGTCGTCAAAATGTGCTCGGGAGTGATCGTCTGCTCGGTGATTTCCATCACCTGCGCCCCAGCAGCAACGAGGCGCGCACGGTTCTCGAACGGGGCCTCATGGGTGGTCAGGATGAGCGGCGGAACCGACGTGTCGGTGAACAGCCGGGACGACGGGTCGAGGTCACATCGTGAGGTCACCACCGCGATCGGCGGAACCGGGCTGAGACCGTCCTCCTCACGGCGTTCGCGCTTGCGTTCAGAGGTGCGTGCGCCGCCGTAGTCTTCCACCCGAACCGTTTGGGCGCCAACAAGAATCACGTCTGAGAGATCCCGCAGGAGGGCGAAGACGCGACGGTCCGAATCGATACCCAAACCTGTCGACGAGTCGTCGACGGAGGCGGCCCCGTCGAGGGTGGTGATGAAGTTCGCGCGCACCCACGGCACCGCGGGAAGTTCCGGGTAGGCGTAGAGGTCACGAAGATCGTCGTCAGTGAGCTCGGAGATGGTCCGCACGGTGACATCTCAGCATGTCCAGCAGGCCCAGGTGTTCTCGTTCGATTCAGGGCGTGTCTGAGAACGGACTAAAGTTTCACTTCATGCCCGACCGTCTTACCGACCGCTTCCCGGAGATGTCGCAGGCGGAGCTGATCGCGCAGCTCGTGCCGCCACCGATCTTCGACGGCGCGACCTTCGACTCCTACCACCCCGTTCCGGGTGAACCGACGCAGGTCGAGGCCGTCAAGGTGGCCAAGGAATTCGTCAACAAGATCGGCTCGATCCACAAGGGCCAGCGCAAGTGGGGCATGGGCAAGCGCACCCGCGGCACGGGCGCCGGCATCTACCTCGACGGCGGATTCGGCGTCGGGAAGACGCACCTCCTCGCCTCGGCGTTCCGGGAGGCTCCGGAGCCCAAGTCGTTCGGCACGTTCGTCGAACTCACGCACACAGTCGGAGCCCTCGGCTACATGAAGGCTGTCGAGGAGTTCAAGGACCACAGCCTGCTGTGCATCGACGAGTTCGAACTCGACGATCCCGGCGACACGATGCTCATCTCACGCTTGCTGACCGAACTCTCGGCGCAGGGCGTGTCGATCGCGGTCACGTCGAACACGCTTCCGCACCAGCTCGGTGAGGGGCGCTTCGCCGCCGCCGACTTCATGCGTGAAATCAAGAAGCTGGGTGACATCTTCCAGTCGATCCGGGTCGACGGGCCGGACTACCGTCACCGCGACCTTCCGCCGGCGCCGAAGCCGGCGACCACCGTCGAACTCAAGAAGCGTGCAGCCGAGACCCCGGGCGCGACGCTCGACGACTGGGACAGCCTGTGTGCGCACCTCACCCAACTGCACCCGTCGCGGTACCTGCACCTCATCGATGGCGTGTCGACGGTGTTCATCTCCGACATCAAGCCCGTCACCGACCAGGGCATGGCGTTGCGCATCGTCGTCCTGGCGGACCGCTTGTATGACGCGAGCATCCCAGTCGTCGCCTCGGGCACTCCGCTGGACAAGATCTTCCCGAAGGAAATGCTCGAGGGCGGGTACCGAAAGAAGTACCTGCGTGCCATTTCCCGGCTGCTTGCGCTGTCCCGACGAGGCAACACGGCTGTCTGACAGACCGAGTACATCCAATAATGTGAGGTCGGCCACATAGGCGGCTCTCGATGATTACAGTTTGACAAATCCTGTACTTCGTCGAAGAAGAGAGTCGTCGCGATGACTGAAACAGCTGGCCAGGGTTTTGGAATCGACGTCGGCGGCACCGGCATCAAAGGCGCGATTGTCGACCTGGCTACCGGCGAACTCGCTGGTGAACGCATTCGCATCGAGACTCCGAAGCCCGCAACTCCCGAAGCCGTCGCCGCTACGGTCGCCGAGATCGCGAAGCAGGCCGGCTGGACCGGCCCGGTCGGAGTGACCATGCCGGCGGTCGTCCTCAACGGCGTCACCAAGTCCGCGGCGAACATCGACGAGTCGTGGGTCAACGCCGACGCCGGGAAGATCTTCACCGAAGCCCTCGGGGGAGTACCGGTCGCCGTTCTCAACGACGCCGACGCCGCCGGCCTCGCCGAAGACCGCTTCGGCGCCGCGGCCGAGGCGAAGGGTCTCATCATCATGCTGACCTTCGGCACGGGCATCGGTTCGGCGATCATCTACAACGGTGTTCTCATCCCGAACTCCGAACTGGGCCACCTCGAGATGGGCGGCAAGGAAGCCGAGCATCGGGCCGCCGCATCGGTCAAAGAGAACAACGACATGTCCTACAAAGACTGGTGCAAGCAGGTCTCGAAGGTCCTCACGACGGTCGAGAATCTCTTCTGGCCCGATTTGTTCATCGCCGGTGGGGGTATCAGCAAGAAGAGTGAGAAGTGGATTCCTCTTCTGACAAATCGGACACCGATCGTCCCAGCCAAACTTTTGAACACCGCCGGCATCGTCGGCGCAGCTATGGCAGCAAATTCACTGGCGAATTCCTGACCGGTTGAAGCGTTAACGACGCTGAACCGTCCCATTGCGGCAGCTTTGCTGCCAAAGTCGTCGAACTCGCCCCGAACACAGCGCTGTGAATGGAAGGATGACCGTCGTGGTAGTAGAGGCCCGTGGGGCAGTTCATGGCATGGCCGATCCGCACGTCGTCGTATTGTTCGGTGCGACAGGAGATCTCGCGAAGCGCAAGCTTCTGCCGGGACTCTTCCACCTATCGAATTCGCATTTGGCTCCGGAAATCCGGATCGTCGCGACGTCACTCGATGATCTGGACACCGAGGGCTTCAAGAAGGTTGCTGAAAAGGCCTGCAAGGAATTCTCGACTCGCAAGATCACCAACGAGTCGTGGAAGGACTTCGTCGACCGGCTGAGTTACGTCCCCGTTGGTGCCGGCGCGGACGCGCTCGCGAAAGCCGTGAAGGAGCATCGCGGCCAGATGCCGGAGGGCACGCGCGTTCTTGCGTACCTCAGCGTCCCGCCGAAGGCTGCGCTTGCGGCCATCACGACCCTCGACAAGGCCGGTCTGGCCCAAGAGGCGAACGTGATCATGGAGAAGCCGTTCGGCACCGACCTGGCCAGCGCGAAGTCGCTGAACTCCTCGATCCACGAAGTGCTCAAGGAACGCCAGATCTTCCGCATCGACCACTTCCTCGGCAAGGAACCGGCGCAGAACATTCTCGCGTTCCGCTTTGCCAACGGTCTGTTCGAGCCGATCTGGAACCGCAACTTCATCGACCACATCCAGATCGATGTGCCGGAGAAGCTCACGCTCGAGGGCCGCGCGGTGTTCTACGAGCCGACCGGCGCCTACAAGGACATGGTCGTCACGCACCTCATGCAGATCCTCGCGTTCGTCGCGATGGAATCGCCGACCGCTCTGGACGCGAAGTCGATCACCATCGAGAAGACCAAGGTCTTCGACTCGATGCGCCCACTCGACCCCAAGCGCGTGGTTCGCGGACAGTACAAGGGCTACCGCGACGAACCGGGCGTCGACCCCGAGTCCGAGACCGAGACGTTCATCGCGCTCGAGTGCTTCATCGACAACTGGCGCTGGGCTGGTGTGCCGTTCTTCCTCCGCACCGGAAAGTCGCTTGCGGCGGGTCAGCGCATCATTTCGATCGCCTTCCACGAGCCGCCGAGCTCGATGTTCCCGGCGAATTCGGGTGTCGGCGAACACGGTCCGGACCACCTGACATTCGACCTCGCGGATGCGTCGAAGGTGTCGCTGTCGTTCTACGGCAAGCGTCCGGGGCCGGGCATGAAGCTCGACAAGTTGAGCCTCCAGTTCGCGATGCAGGAGACCGAGAACGTCGGCGACGTGCTCGAAGCGTACGAGCGCCTCATTCTCGACGCGATGCGCGGCGACCACACGCTGTTCACCACGGCCGACGGTATCGAGCGTCTGTGGGCGGTCAGCCAGCCTCTGCTGGACAACCCGCCGCCGGTCAAGGGCTACGAGATGTTCACGTGGGGCCCGAACGCAATCCACCAGCTCATCGCACCTCGCGCTTGGCGTCTGCCATTCGAGCGCGTGTGGCGGTCCAAAAAGTAGTCGACACAGCAACAACGGCTAAGTGCCAACCGAAGGGGAGAATATGCAGCTCGGAATGGTCGGGCTTGGCCGCATGGGTGCCAACATCGTCCGCCGCATCATGAAGGACGGCCACACCGCCGTCGTGTTCGACGTCAACGAGGGGCCGGTCAAGGAACTCGTCGACGAAGGCGCTGAGTTCGGCACCACCGACCTCAAGGAATTCGTCGCCAACCTGCAGACGCCGCGCGTTGCCTGGGTCATGATCCCGGCCGGCATCACCGGCAAGGTCATCGACCAGCTCGCCGAGCTCATGGAGCCGGGTGACATCATCATCGACGGTGGCAACAGCCGCTACCACGAGGACATCAAGCGCTCGAAGGCTCTGACGCCCAAGGGGATCCACTACGTCGACATCGGCACGTCGGGCGGTGTCTTCGGTCTCCGCCGTGGCTTCTGCCTCATGGTCGGTGGTGAGACCGAGACCGTGGCGCACCTCGAGCCGCTGCTGGCGTCGATCGCGCCCGGTGCCGGCGACGTCGAGCGCACGCCGGGCCGCTCGGGTGAGCTGTCGACGTCGGAGCGTGGGTATTTGCACTGCGGTCCGGCTGGTGCCGGTCACTTCGTGAAGATGGTGCACAACGGCATCGAGTACGGCGCCATGGCTGCCTACGCCGAAGGCCTGAACATCATTGCGAACGCCAACCGCGGCAAGGGTGACCAGGGCGAGCATTCGGCGGAGATCACCCCGCTCGAGCAGCCCGAGTTGTACCAGTACGACCTCGACCTCAAGGAGATCACCGAGGTGTGGCGTCGTGGATCGGTCGTGGCTTCGTGGCTGCTCGACCTCACGGCCTCGGCTCTCTACGACGACCCCACGCTCGAGACCTTCGGTGGTCGCGTGTCGGACTCGGGTGAAGGTCGATGGACTGTCGCAGCGGCCATTGACGAGGGCATCCCGGCACCGGTTCTCACCGCGTCGTTGTACAGCCGCTTCGATTCGCGCGGTGAATCGTTGACGGCGAACAAGATCCTCTCGGCGATGCGTATGGCCTTCGGTGGCCACCACGAACTGCCGAAGGAATAAGCATTTCTTTCGGAGAACGCCCGGCCACCTGGCCGGGCGTTTTTCGTTGGCAAATAATTCGCAACAGCTATTCTTTCTGACTGTTTCGGCCTTGTTTCCGGGTGTGGGTCGCGTCACCCCGCGTCCGATTTCGTTAACGTGCAGGTCCGCCGAACAGATTTCTCCCTTAAGTACGGCAATGACGCCAGCCTCCCTGTGCCCAAAATCGGGCCGCGCGTTTGCTCGCTGATAACGCGCTGAGAGTTGGTAAGGGAGGAAATGATGGAATTGAGTGAAGCCGCACCGCGGAAACGCTGGGTGCGTCCGATCGTGATCGCGTTGATCGCGGTCCTGGTCCTCACCGGTAGTGCCGCAGTCTTCGCCGGCGCCCGCTATCTCGGCAATATCCAACGTCTCTCCGATGTCTTCGCCGGACTTGTCGATTCCAACCGGCCCGTCGGCGATGACGCCACGACGTTCCTGCTCGCAGGCAGCGACTCCCGCGAGCCCGAGACCGACGTTGCGGCGCTCGGCGCGAACGGTCCCGCGAATCAGCGCGCCGACACCTTGATGTTGCTGCGCATCAGTGCCGACGGTAAGTCGTCGCAGCTGATCTCGATTCCGCGCGACAGTTGGGTCGACGTCCCTGGTTATGGCTACAACAAGATCAACGCGGCGTATGCGTTCGGTGGCCCGGCTCTGCTCATCAAGACGGTCGAGCAGGTCACCAAGGTGCGCGTTGATCACTTCGCGGTCGTCGACTTCCAGGGCTTCAAGAACATCACCGACCTGGTCGGTGGCGTGACGATCGTGTCGGCCGGCGAGTACGGACTGACGCGGGGCGCCCATCACATGAGTGGTGAAGAGGCGCTCGCCTACGTTCGGGAGCGCAAGCACCTGCCGAATGGCGACTTCGACCGGGTGCGTCGTCAGCAGGTCTACCTGCGCGCGATGCTTCGTGAGGTCAAGGCGCAGCACGTCTACAAGGACCCGGCGAAGCTCGACCGGATTCTTCGAGCGGCAACGTCGTCGATCGCGGTGGACGACAACTTGTCGTACCCCGAGATGGTCAAGCTCGCGATGACCCTCGGTGGTCTGAACGAGTCGGACATGTCGTTCTTCCTCGCCCCGGTTGCCGGGTACGGAATGGAAGGCGAGCAGAGCGTCGTCTATCTGGACGCCATTCAGTGCGACGTCATCTTCAAGCTGTTCCGGGAAGGGAAGCTCGGCGCGGACTCGGGATTCGAGACGCTGCCGCCCGATCCGGCGGTGTAGTCGGCGCAGAAGGGCCGTCCGGATGACTCCGGACGGCCCTTCGGCGTCTGAATTAGTTGGCCTGGCTGGCCGGGACGAACTCACTCGCGTCGAGGTCCATCTCGGCGCGGATGACGTGCATCACCGCGTTGATCTGGGCCAGGTGCGTGAACGCCTGCGGGAAATTGCCGAGGTGCCGGCCGGTCTTCGTGTCGATCTCCTCGGCGTACAGCTTGAGCGGGCTGGCGAACGACAGAAGGCGCTCACAGAGTTGCTTGGCCCGCTTGAACTCACCGACTTCGACGAGCGCTGACACCAGCCAGAAGGAACAGATGGTGAACGTGCCTTCTTCGCCTTCGAGTCCGTCGTCGGTCTCTTCGACCTTGTAGCGCAGGACCAGGCCATCGACCGTCAGCTCGTCGGCGATCGCCAGTACCGTGGCCTTGACCCGCGGGTCATCGGGCGGCAGGAAACGGACCATCGGCATCATGAGGTTGGCCGCATCGAGGGCGTCGGTGTCGTAGTGCTGCGTGAAGACCCCGCGCTTGTCGAGGCCGTTCGTGAGGATGTCTTCCTTGATCTCGTCGGCGATCGCCGTCCACTCGGCCGCCCGGTCCTGCTCGCCGTGCATCAGCGCGAGTTTCGCCCCGCGGTCGAGGGCGACCCAGCACATCATCTTGGAGTTCACGAAGTGTTTCGGCTCGCCACGGACTTCCCAGATGCCGCGGTCCGGGAGACGCCAGTGCTTGATCGCCTGCTCGACCTGCAGTTTCAGGATCGGCCACAGGTTCTCGGGGACGTGCTCGCGGGACTTCACGTGCAAATACACGGAGTCGAGCATCGCGCCCCACACGTCGTGCTGCTGCTGATCGAACGCGCCGTTTCCGATGCGCACGGGGCGTGCGTCGTCATAGCCGGAGAGGTGGTCGAGCGTGCCCTCGGTCAGCTGCGTTTCACCGCCGAGGCCGTACATGATCTGCAGCGGCCGCGGGGTACCGTTCGCGTCCTGCGTGACGTCCTCGATGAAGTGGAAGAAGTTGTTCGCTTCGCGGTCCAGGCCGAGGGTGTAGAGACCCCACAGCGCGAACGTGGAGTCGCGGATCCACGCGTAGCGGTAGTCCCAGTTGCGAACGCCGCCTGGAGTTTCCGGGAGCGATGTGGTCGAAGCGGCCATCAGGGCACCGGTCGGCGCGAAGGTGAGACCCTTCAACGCGAGTGCGCTCTGCTGCAGGTAGCCACGCCACGGGTGGTCCGGGAACTTGCCGACCGTGATCCACTGACGCCAGAACTCCGAGGTCTGCTTGAGCTTGTCCTTCGCTTCCTCGACCGTCTGTGGCGCGGGGAGCGGCGACCAGGTCAGTGCGACGAACGCTTCCTCACCTTCGCGCATCCGGGTGCGGGCCTGTGCCTCGCGCCCTTCGAGTCCGAGCCGAAGGCTCGACGTCAGTTTGAGGGTCGGCATCGAGCCGTCCGCGCTACCCGGGCACGTGGCGGTCGCCTCGGCGTAGACATCGCCCGAGTACTCCCACACCGCGTTCTGGCGGGCGTAGTCGAACGCCGGCTCGCAGTTGACCTCGACCTCGACGACACCGCTGACGCACCTGATGATGCGGAGCAGCAGGTGCTCGGCATCCCAGTCGGTCGGGGTACGGCGGTGGGTTGCCGAGCGCTTGTCGTTGTTGTGCCAGCCACCCATCGCGAGGCAGTCATAAACGACGAGCCAACCGGTTTCGGTCTGCCACGTGGTCTCGACGATCAAACCGCCGGGTCGGTAGACGCGTGCCGCGGGCACGCTCTGGCCGTACGGGCCGACCCGGAAATGGCCGGCGCCGCGGTCCAGAATCGCACCGAAAATGCTTGGCGCATCAGGTCGGGGGACACACATCCACTCGACGGCACCACTGGGCGCGATGAGGCAGGTGGTTTCGCAGTCGGACAGGAATGCGTAGTCGTCGATCGGTGGGAACGGACTCCGGCGGGAGTGTGGGAGCGAGGCACTCATATCCGGCTGCGGAGTCGGAGCTGACGAGCCATTGGTGGGCAAATCCTGCCCAGAAGTGATCTTCGGCGCCGCTGCCGTCGTCTTGGTGGTTGCCATTGGTTAATCATGTGTGACATCTCGGTACGCCGTAGGCGAAATGCCGTAACCGAACGGGCGGTTTGCAACGGTTTGAATTCGACCGTGAAAAATGGTCGCTCTACGTATTGCGATGTTGTTTGTGCAGGTCAATTATCGTTTCATGAACGACGATCGGGATACCGCCGAAGTCAGTCGGGCAATGGGCACCTTGCACCACCGGGCCGATGTGCGTCATTTGTCTGACGCCTCCAAGGCACGTGAGCTACGGGTGGCCCAGATGATTCTGGAAAGCGAATCGCAGGAACGGTTCTGGTCTGAACTGCGCGGCGCTTCGGGTTTCAACTGACTGACCGAGATTGGCATCGACACCAGCAACCAAGATCCTCAGCGCGGCGAAAATCCCGCACCAGGTCCACTCCTACGATCACGACCCACGGGTGCACTCGTACGGAGACGAAGCCGCGACCGCCATGGGCGTTTCGGCTGACCAGGTTTTCAAGACGCTCGTCATCGAACTTGCGGACGGCAAACTTGCCGTCGCGGTGCTTCCCGTGGCCGCGAAACTTTCGTTGAAATCGGCGGCCGCGGCACTCGGCTCGCCGAAGGCTGTCATGGCCGATCCGGCGAAGGCGCAACGAACCACGGGCTATGTGCTTGGTGGCATCTCGCCGCTCGGGCAGAAGCGGCTGCTGCCGACGGTCATCGACAAATCCGCGCTGACCTTCCCGACGGTGTTCTGCAGCGCCGGCAAGCGGGGATTGGAAATTTCACTCAAGCCGTCGGATCTCGTGGAGCTGACGAAAGCCGTGACGGCGAGCATCACCGCGAGCTAGCCCGCGAGGACGGCCGGGCCCAGCAGGTGGCACAACCCAAGCGCGAGTTCGACGTCGATACGGTCTTCGTCAATCGGACGCCCCCGGCGCTCGACCGCGCGATCCACTCGATAGCGCACGGTATTGAAGTGCAAGTGCAGGTCGGTCGCCGCCGCCTTGAAACTCGAACCCGCGCTCAGGAATGCACGGAGAGTGTCGCGCAAGCGTTCGTCGTTCTCGGTTGCGGACGCCAGCGGGCCGAGCACCTCGCACACCCACCCGCGGGTGTCGTCGAGGTTGTCGGCGAGGAGGCCCGCGAGAAGCACACCCGGTTCACGAGCCTCGATCATCCGATTCGTGCGATTGACGTCGCTGAGCGCGACGCGTCGGGCATCGACAGCCTGCGCGTGCGACCGTCGAAAACCCTCGATACCGGGAATTGCGCGCCCGATGGCGATGAACGGCGGGTGCTCAGTCGAGGCGAGGACGTCAGCGACTCGCGCCGAGATAGTGGTCGAATCCTGATCTTGGGGGAGCGGAATCCAGCCCCAGGCGGTCAGCCGGTCGGCGGGCACGTACAAACAGGAATCCTGGGGTGAGACCGCCTTGGCAACCCGATGAATGAAGCGCTCCAGGGTCGCGGTCTCGCTCCCGTCCGGCGATTCGCCAATCCATACGACGATCGCGAGATGTTTTCGGCGGAAGGGATATTGGACGAGCGTGGTCATCGCGTCGAGGTCGGCGTCGCCACCTTTGAGTAATTCCCGGACGTGGGACGCGCGGTCGTAGTTGCGGCTTTCCTGCCACCGAACGCGTTCGTCGTAGTAGGTCGTCATGACCCGCTGGGAGATCGAGTCGATGTATTCGAAGCTCTCCGTGGTGATTCGATCGGTCACGTCGATCGCGGTCGTCACGTCGAGGTCGACCTGGCGAAGTTCGCCGAGCATGAGTTTCAGCACCGTTTGATGCCCGATTCGATACGCCCGCATCATGACGTTGGCGTGGACATCCCGCTGGGCGAGCCGCCGTGCATATTCAACGGCCACCGTCGGCGGTTCGATCTGCGTCATCGGAATCCGGTTTCGCAGGGCCGCGAAAACCGTCTCGATGTTCGCGGTCACCGTATCCGCCATCAACGCGAGGATCTGACTGTCCTCGCGCAACTCCTGGAGTTCGTTGACGAGAATCTGCTGCGTTCGACGCGCGATTTCCGGCAGTCGTTCGGTCAGGCGGCCGATGATCTGGCCAACCATGTCCGTGATCACGGCATCGCGTTCCGATTGCCCATCCGCCATGGTGCAAGCCTATCGGTCGACAGTCTGGACCGGCTCCGCATCGTACAAACATCCACGGGCCTGAACAGTCCAATGCGCCCGTCTTTGTATCCGGAGTACAACCGCGGGCGGCAAGTTGGTAGTTCGCGTATATCGTTCGGACCCCGTTGCGCCCGTAGCGTTCTTGGTGTCGCAGGTCACACGAAAAGGATTTGTGGCAAAGGAAATTCATTCGCTACAAGGTGCGCGACAGCGTGCGAGGAGGCCGACGCCGCGATGTCACTTGCGATATCCGCACCCCTCACTCGGCTGACCTCCGCGTGGAATCTGCTGATCGAATCGCTCCTCGCGGAGCAGGACTTCCTCGGCCACCACATCCACGCTGCGCTCCGCCGAGAGCATGCCGCCGATCGACCGTTGCGCTTCGGCACGCTCCACAAGGAGATGGCCGGCAATGTCGTGCGCCTTCTTTCGGAAGCGCTCACCAGCGGGTCGGTCCCCACTGCCGACGGACTCGCGTACGTGCACTCAGCCGGTGAGTCCTGGGCCCTACACGGGATTTCCCTTGGCGACCTGCTCCACGATTGGCACACCGGTATCGACACCGCGGTCGCGTATGTTCGCGAGACGGGTCAGCAGCTCGGAGTCGAAGACGGCGAGCTCCTGCAATTCGTACAGTCCGCCCACACGTGGTCGCACGCGGCAGTCGTCGCTGCGGTCCGCGGACATTGTGGCGCGGATGTCGAGCGAACCAACGCTGATGGCCGGCGCCGAGAAGCTTTTGTGCGTGGAGTGCTGTTCGGAACGCTGCCGAGCCATGAGCTGCAAGCCGGCGTTGAGGCGTACGGGCTCGACCCGGCCGCGGAATACGTGGCCATCCGCGCTCGCCTCGGGGACCGCAACCAACAGCGAAAACTCCAGCAGGCCTTGGGATTTGAACAGTCCTCCGCTGGATTGTGCGCGGTCGTCGACGGTGCCCTCGTCGGATTCCTCACCGCGTCACCGCAGGCCGAGACATGCACCGTCATTGGCGTCGGACCGCGGCGCTCACTGCGGCAGTTGGCGGAGTCCTACCGACTGGCCAGTCGGGCCCTGACGACAATGCAGGCTTTCGGAATTCACGGATCGCGCGACTTCTCCGCAGTCGGTCTGCAGGCAGCGGTCGTAGGTGATCCGGATGTCGGGGATGTTCTCCGGCAGCGCTACCTCGAACCGTTGTCCGTCGGAGATTCCGCACGCGAGCTTCTGGGCACGCTGCGGGCCTACTTCGCCTGCGACCTGCACGTCGAGCGCACGGCAACCCGTCTTTTCGTTCACCAGAACACGGTGCGGTACCGCCTTGCCCGGTTCGAGGAGCTCACCGGCACGAGTCTGCGGTCCACGCAGGTCGTCGCCGAACTGTGGTGGGCGCTCGCTTTATCCGACCTGGGTGCCTAGCCCCTCTGGCACCGACCTAAAGGAGACACCAATGACAACCTTTGTCACCGACCCGAGGACGGTCGATCTCGATGTTTGATGCCGGCAAAGGCGCCTATCGCGAGGTCGAAGTCGACCTCGAAGTGCGGCGTCGTGAAGTAGCTGCGGACGGCGTCGTCACTTTGACGCTCGCTGATCCCACCGGTGCGGACCTGCCGGATTGGACACCCGGCGCACATATCGACCTCATGCTCGCGCCCGGGCTCGTTCGCCAGTACTCCTTGTGCGGCGACACCGCGAACCGAGCGGAGTGGCAGGTGGGAGTGCTGCTCGACCCCGACAGTCGGGGTGGCTCCCAGTACGTGCACGACAAGCTCGATGCGGGAGTAACGGTCCGAGTTCGCGGCCCGCGCAACCACTTTCCGCTCGTGCGATCGCAGAAGTACGTATTCATCGCCGGCGGTATCGGCATCACCCCGATCAAGGCGATGATCGCGTCCGCGGTCGCCACGGGTGCCGACTGGCAGCTGTTCTATGGCGGTCGCTCGCGCTCGACGATGGCGTACCTCGATGAGCTCGAACAGCATGGCGACCGCGTGTCGGTCGCACCGCACGATGTCACCGGTCGGCTGGACCTGGACTCGATCCTCGGCGCGCCGCAAGAGGACACCCTCGTCTACTGCTGCGGTCCGAGCGGACTGCTGTCGGCGGTCGAAGAAGCGTGCGAAAACTGGCCGGACGGCAGCCTCCACATCGAGCGCTTCGCCGCCAAGGCAGTCGAAGCCAACCCCGAGGGCGATACCGAATTCGTCGTCGAGTGCGCGCAGACCGGTATCGACGTCGTCGTCGCGGCGACCCAATCGATCTACGACGCACTCGAACAGGCTGGCGTCGACGTGATCGGTTCGTGCATGGAGGGTGTGTGCGGAACGTGTGAGTGCGACATCATCCGCGGGCTGGGCGACCACCGTGACTCCGTTCTCACCGATGCCGAGAAGGCAAAGAATCAAACGATGATGATCTGCGTTTCGCGATCCCGTTCGGAAAGGTTGGTGCTGGACATATGAGCCCCAACTACCCGCTGAACTGCTGGTATGTGCTGGCAACCAGCGACGAGGTACAGGCGGAACTCTTCAGCCGCCACGCTCTCGGAAAGCATGTCCTGCTCTATCGGGTCGGCAACGGCACGGTGGTCGCCATGGACGATCGCTGCGCCCACCGACCACATGCCTTGTCGACCGGACATCGCGACGGAGACAAGGTCGTGTGCGGTTACCACGGCATGACCTACGCCCCCGACGGAACGCTGCTCGAGGTGCCATCACAGGAGAATGTCCCGCCCGGGATTCGAGTGCGGACCTATCCGGTGTTCGAGCAGGCGCCGTTCGTGTGGGTGTGGCTCGGGGATCCCGGGGCCGCCGGCCTACGGACACCGCCGCGGATTCCGTGGCTGACCGGGGAACACACCTGGGCGAGTTCGTTGGACGTGTCGCGGATTTCCGCGAACTATCTGCTGCTGCACGAGCACTACCTGGATCTCACGAACATTTTCCACATGCATCCGGAAGCGGTTCCGCCGGACCTGCAGCGATTACCGGCACTCGACGAGGTGAAGGTCTCCGAGCGATCGGTGTCCTACCTTCGGATCACCGTCCCGACGCGACCGGCTCCGTGGGAGAAGGACGTCACGGGCCTCGCACCGGATGCGCGGTCGCCTCGACTCGAGGAAGGCGTATTCATCTCGCCCGGCTTGCACGTCCAGCGGTATGTGATCGATCCGCAAGGCAGTCGGCCGCTGACGCTGGTGCGGGTGCAGGCGTTCACGCCCGAGTCCAGCGGTGTCACTCATTCGTTCACCCGGATCGCGCGGGATTTCACACCGCACAATGCGGAGCTCACTGCGTATCTGCGCGAGATGTTCCACGAGATGACACTGCGCGATGCCGAGCTGCTCGAATCGATGCAGGTGCGGATCGAGGAGGAGTACGAGGAGCTCGAACCTCGCCGGGATCTGAACGTCAAAGCGGACCGAGCCGCATTGCGGGCCCGCCGAATTGCGCGGGACATGGTAGACGAGGAAACGCGCTATGTAGGGCGGATTCTCGCGCCCTGACCCGATCGGGAAATGGCGGCTCCATAGGGCCGCCATTTCTAGATCAACTATTGGAGAAAGTTCCAAAGCGCATCGAAATTTTCGGTGAATACTCCGTTGTTTGAAAGCGCAACCGGCGTAAGACTTTAGTGGGGCCCAAGCGATTTGTGTCGCTGCGGTCGGGAGCGCACATTGCGTTGAGGGAGCATCACATGATTCCAGACACTGATTCAAAATCACCTCGGCAGAACCTCGACGACGCCACCCGAAATCTGGGCGCGGCCGCCGATGCTGTCGGTGACAAGGTCCGCCCGGCGGTGAGGGTCGGCGTCGACGCAGCGGACGGAATTGTCGCTGCGGTGGAGTCCGCCAACCACGCTCGGGAGCGCGTGTGGAATGCGCTCAACAAGTTGGCGGATCGCTCCAAACGCGACAAAGCGGCTGGGACAAAGTCCGATGACTCGGATGAATCTGCCGAACTCGCGGCCGCGGCGTCGGACGTCATCGCCTCGGCGGCGTCTGCCTCGACCGCGGTGAGCGGAATCTGGAAGATGCTCACCGACACCGAAGCCGCACGGCAGCGTTCACCCCTTGATCCACGCCGCTGGGTCGGCGAATCGACGGGTGTGGTGCGGAACGTGGCGGAGACCGTTGGGGAGACCGTCGGGCTCCGCGCCGACTCCGCTGAGGACGTCCGCGAAATGGGCGAGAAGCTCATCGCCGAGTCGCAAATTCCCAAGTACACGGCCGGCGGCCGGCACCCGGCGTTCTATCACATTCTTCAGCAGATCAATCCAGACGAAGCACGCATCGTCCGGTTCCTCTACGCGGTAGGCGTACAGCCCTCGATCGACGTGCGGACCAAGACGCTCTTCCAGATCGGTTCGGAGCGCGTCCTCGGCGGGATCAACATGGTCGCTGAGATGGCGAGTTGCCGCTGGCCGAAGCAAGGAACCGAGTACCTCGGAAACCTCAATCGTCTGGGGTTGGTCCGGTTCTCGCCGGAGCCGGTCGCGGACATCCGTCGCTACTCGCTACTCGAGGTTCAGCCGGAGGCAATGGAGGCGATTGCGTCGGTGAAATCGGCAATCACCGTCTACCGCAGTATCTACCTCTCGGATTTCGGCAAGCAGTTCGCGGAAATGGCATTCGATATGACCGGCTACACCGGCGGCGGCTGGGACACCGATGGCCGTAGCGACAAGATTCTGGGGTCGGGGCCGCCGAAGTTGAAGAAGCACGGACACTGATCCGTCCCGCCGCCGTCCCTTTCCGAGAGAATTCGAGACTCTGAAATGAGCTATCTAGCCACAGGCTTCTTCGGCCTACTCGACTGGGAAGAAATGACCGGTCAGTCGAAGTTCGTCGTCGACATCGTCACCGTCCCCATCTTCAGTGCAATCGCCGGTTTGATCACCAACTGGACCGGCGTCATCATGCTGCTCGCCCCGATCAACTTCACCGGTTTCTATATGCCGGGCGTCAAACGGATATTCCCGTTCATGCCCCGAAAGCTCCAGATTCTGCCGTGCTGGGCGCCGAACGGAATCATCGGATTCCAGGGCTTCATCCCCTGCCGTGCAGAGAAGATGGCGAGCATCATCGTCGACAAGTCGATCTACCGCATCGGTGGTGTCGGCGACTTCTACCAGGAGCTTGATCCGGACAGCCTTGCGATGAACATCGCGGAGAAGGCTCGACCCGACATTCGGCGACTCACCACCGAAGTGATCGAGAAAGAGCACAAGCAGCTGTGGAGCACGCTGCCTGGCCCGGTCAAGGAACAGGTGCTCAGCAAGGTCGATGCCGAGCTGCCGGCGCTGTCGAAGAAGGCGTTCAAGAAGATCGGTGAGAACATCGACCAGCTACTGGACGTCAAGCTGATGGTCATCCAGTACCTACGCACGAACCCGGCGATCCTGGTGTCGATCATCAAGAACATGGCGGCTCCGGAACTGCGGTTCATGGTCCGGATCGGGACCCTGGGTGCGCCGTTCGGTGTGATTCTCGCGCTGTGGCTGTCGTTCATCCACTACAGCAGCGATGAGGTCAAAGAAGCACACGAGCTCGACCCGAACGCGGCCTACATTCCGCTGCCCGGATTCCTCAACACGCTGCTGCACATTTTCCCGTCCTGGTTGTGGGTGCTGCTCGGCGCGGCTCTCATCGGAATCATCGTCAACATCATTGCCATCAAGGTCGTGTTCGTTCCGGGGCACCCGATGCCGCGGACGAAGTACCTGTGGAAGCAGGGCCTGTTCGCAGCCCGCCAGCACCAGGCCTCGTGGGAGCTCGCCCAGCAGCTGTCGATCGAGGTTCTCACCGTCACGAACTTCACCAACGAGATGCTCAACGGCTCGGGCGCAGACAAGACTCGCGCCTACGTCCAAGAGACGGTCTCCGAGGAGGCGAAGCGAATCCTGGGTCCGTTCATGGTGATGGCACGGAACTCGTTCGGGTTCGTCGATGTCGAAGAGCTCGAGAAGGGCGGAGCGGTGGCCGTCGTCGACTTCGCACCGTCGGTGCTGTATAGCGAAGAGTTGAACAAGGAGAAGGCCAAGAAGATCGAGGAGTACGCAACGGAGAAGTTCCGTCAGCTCGATCCGGACGACTTCGGCGAGATGCTCTTCAACGCAATCGAACAGGATGCCTGGCTGCTGTACGCACACGGTGGTCTGCTCGGAATCCTCGTCGGCGCGGTACACATCCTGATCTTCGGAGCCTAGGAGTCAAACATGTCCAGCTACTCGAGGGTTGTCGTCGGCTCCGATGGATCGGAAACGGCACGTGAAGCGGTTGCCGTGGCCGGCAAGGTTGCGGCGGGGCTGGGGGTACCAGTCACTGCGGTAACGGCATGGAAGACGAGTATCGAGGTTCTCGGCGCTCGTGATCAGACGTGGGCCGAGCGCACGACGACCGGCTCCGACATCGATCTGACCGCTGAGGGTGTCTCCGAAGTGGAGAAGGTCGAAGTTCACGGTGATGCGGTCGACGCGCTCCTCGACACTGCGTCCGGGGCGCCGGACAGTCTGATCGTCGTTGGGACGCTCGGCCTCGACAAAGCTTCGAGCCGACTTCTGGGCAACATTCCGAATCAGTTGGCTCACAAGAGCAGTGGCGACGTCTTGTTCGTCCGAAAGCCGGGACCGATCGAGTCCGTTGGTCTTGCCACCGACGGGTCGGACACCTCGATCGTTGCGGTCACGCATGGTTACCAGTTGGCTGCCGCCCTTGGTGCGAGAGCCGCACTGGTGACCGTTGCAGACTCGGTCGAAGAAGGAAGTCAGGTTCTGGAGAAGGCCGAAGCGGCGCTTCAGGCCAACGTGCCCGACGCGGTGGTCGAGCCGAAGATCCTCACCGGGAAGCCTGCGGATGCACTCGCCGAGGAGACAGGGGCCTACGACCTGTTGGTGATCGGAAACCGAGGAATGAGTGGAATCGCTCGCGTCCTGGGTTCGACCGCCAACTCGGTGACGCACAATGCCGAGACCAACCTCCTGCTCGTCAACACGACCCGCAACTGACGTCGACGGCGTAGGTGGTTGGCGATGAGTGATGTGGAGACGTCTCTGGCGGGCGAACTCGGCGCCGAGTTGCCTCCGCGCATCGCCAAGCTCGGCGCGGATGGACTGAGTTGGCTGCTGGCCACGATCCAGGAGCAGACGCAAGTTCAGGTCGCCGCGCTCGACCAGAGTTGCAAGGACGTTGTCGCAAACCTGCCGATGATTCTTCGGGGACCAGCCCGCGCGATCATCGGCGGGTGAGCACATGAGCGATCTAGCGGATCTACGGGCCGAAATCGCCAAGCTGTCGCGTCTGCTCGGCGTTGACGCAAAGTCGCTGGCGTTCCTGGAACCCGCAGGGTGGCAGGAGATCCGGCAACTTCGTCAGTTGGTGTCGGACCACTTCTTCGGTGCCGGGGAACCTCGGCTACGAAACCTCGCGGCCATCGCGAAACTCGTGCCGGTTCAGGTCATCGTCAAGCTGGCCCCGCTGGTATTCGAGCCGCGGATGGGGGCGGGACTTGCGAGCCTTATCGACGAGGATAAGGCCCTCAAGCTCGTGCCGAAGCTGCCGCCGTCGATGCTTGCCGAGGCTGTTCCGTACATCGATCCACGGCGGGTCGGCCCGCTCGCCGCCAAGATCCCGGTGGAGGTGATGCGCGAGATCGTGCCGTTTCTCGTCGCCGCGAATGAACACGCCGCGATGGGCCAGTTCATCGATTACGTCACGCAGGAACAACTCGACGGGTTGTTGCCCTACGTCGACGATGCGACTCTGCTGACGATCATCGAGACGGCGGAGAACCGAGATCAGTTCAACTCGATCATGCCGCTGGTGAGCGACGTCCGGGTCGGCCGGCTGATCACCACCGCAAAGGAACTCGGACAGCTGCCGATCATCTTCGAACTTCTCGAGCACGTCGATCCGGAGATTCGGGCGCACACGACGAACATCGCGATGAACCAGAGCGATTCGGTCCTGGAGAGCTTCCTCATCGAACTGGCGGCCGAGGATCGTTTCGACTTGCTGTTGTCGGCTATTCCGCTCATGGGCCGAAGTGAACTGATTCGGCTGGGTCGCAATCCTGCGTTGACCGCTTTGCCAACGCTCAAGTCTCTCTTCGCGGCAGCCGGCCGGACCGATAACTGGGCCGCGGCCATGCGGCTGGTCCCGCTGCTTCCGGCGGCGTCGCGGGCGCAACTGGTGGCGTCACGGCTGTGGAGCGATCCGGATACGGTGCGCGCGGCCGCGAACACGGCGTTCGATCACCTGGATACCGAACCTGAACTCGTCGTGTCCTTCCTGCAGTTCACCGATGGCATGCCTGCCGAGGACCGCAGACTGTTTGCCGAACCACTTGCCGCGGCGAGCGACCAGACCTTCCGGCGAGCGGTCGAAGTAGGCATCGCGTTCGGCGGGACGGGTGCTTTGCTTCCCTTGGTCGGATTGCTACCCCAACCGCGTCAGGCCGTCGTCGCTGACATCACCGCCAACCTTGACACGGACCAGCTCCGGACAGCCTTGATCGATGCCAACGATCGGGGTGTATTGCCTGACCTGCTGCAGGTTGCTGCCGAGATGCCGCGGGAAGCGCGGGAGAAGATCGTCACCATCATTGCCGACAATCCCGACGACGATCTGCTCAGCAGTTCAGGCACACCAGAGCATCAGCAGGAGACGTGGAATGGACTCCTGAAGCTCACCGACGATTTGCCCTCGCAGCTGATGTCGAAGCTCGGGGAGCAGGCGACCATGCTGTCGCTTGATGACGTGCTGCCGTTCATCGTGAAGGCGGGCCAGGCGACAGGCCGGATTGCCACGAGCTTCACCTTGCTCGATGAGATCAACAAAATCGCCGAACGTGAAGGGGTGCCGGTCGAGTTCGCGCTGCCGATGGGATTGCTCAAGACCGTCACCGACTCCGTCGGGAACATCGCCGGGCCCGATGGCGTGCTCGGCAGCCTGCAACACGGGTTGAGTTCTGCCTCGTCGGACGGCTCGTCGCCCGCCGACGCCCTCGTCTCGGTTTCTCTCGATCTGTTCAAGTCGGCCTCCGAGGCGACGAGCAAGGCTGCCAGTGTGGCGGGGGAGAAGACCCTGTCCGAACTCGCCGGCGAGGCTTCAGCCAAGGTCTCGGGCGTGGCCGGAAAGCTGTTCGGGTTTGGAAAGGCGCTGCGCGATGCGGCCGTCGAGGCCCAGAAGGAGCAGAAGGAGAAGTCTGGCGGCGACTGACCGCCGGGAAAGACGCCCGCGGCTGAGGGGCCCGCAGGGACTGCCGAACCCGTCACGAGTTACGTTGTGACCGTGACGGGTTCGCGCGTGTTCGACGTTCTGGTGGACGTTGTCATCGCCCTGATTCTGCTGTGGATCGTGATGATCGTCGCGCTGGCGGTCATTCGCCCCAAGGGCGTCGTGCTCCGCGATGCGATGCGAATCCTGCCGGACCTGCTGCGACTTATTCGTCGGCTGTCCGCGGATCGTTCACAGCCGCGAGGCGTGCGCGTACGACTCGGCTTGTTGATGGTCTATCTCGCCTTGCCGATCGATCTGGTGCCCGACTTCATCCCCGTTCTGGGATACGCCGACGACGCGATCATCGTCGCTTGGGTTCTGCGCAGCATCGTGCGCAGGGTGGGAATCGATGCGGTGCGAGACCAGTGGCCGGGATCGGACGCCGGGTTCGAGACCGTGCGAAGGATTTGCCGGCTGACATGAGACAGCCCCGCCAGTCTGTGCGACGTTGGCAGGGCTGTCCAGGGGAGCTGTTGCTCAGCCTTCTTTGCCACCGAGGTCCGCGAGCGCGACCGCGAGGCGGATGTACTTGTTGTTGCCGAGTTCGCCGATGGTCTTGACCTTGAGTGCCGCGAGCAGTTGCTCGTCGTGCGCTGCGGTCAGGCCGGCGAGTGCTGACGGGGGTGCGGCCAGAACCTCCGCGATGGTGGCGTTCTCGAATGCCTTGTCGAGTGCCTTCTCGAGATTGACGCTGACTGCCATGGTGTCCCTTTCTGAAATGAACGGTTCCTCAGCGGCATTCTGTCGAGTTGCGAGAAGGTCCGCGCCGGTTCGGGGTCATTGGTTCCGAATTGTCTGATGTCCGCGCACCAATCCGCCGAGCAGTCCGAGTCCTCCACCGAACAGTGCGAGAACGGGTAGCAGGACCGCTCCACCTTCGATCTGGACGGTTGCGAGGTACGCGCGTGCCGAGGTCCAGCCACTGCTGGCGAACGCGACGCGCTTGTCGTGCTGTTGCATCACGAGGTCAAGGAAGGCGTTGTTGATAGCGAGAAAGGTGACGGTGACGCCGATCGCGACGACGGCTCCCGCAGATGCCCCCGCCATCCCACCGGTTCGGAACTTTTGGTCACCGCGGACCAACCAGCCAACAGCCGCAAATGCCGCAGCGAGCGCGATGAGCGTGATCAGGTACCAGACTCGGTATTCGGGGTCACTATCACTCTCGTCAGGCCCACCTGGCGCGATGACGTTCGTCCAGACAGCGATGACGGCGAGCACGATGGTGATCAACAATCCGTACGCTGCGCCGCGACCCGCCGCGGAGTAGAGGTCTCGCATGCGGAGCACGGTACAGCGCATTCGCGAGTCGGCGTAGAAACACCGAAAGCCCCTGTTAGACAGGGGCTTTCATGGTGCGCGATACAGGGATTGAACCTGTGACCTCTTCCGTGTCAGGGAAGCGCTCTCCCGCTGAGCTAATCGCGCGAGGTGGGAACGGGAATCGAACCCGTGTGCACGGCTTTGCAGGCCGTTGCCTCACCACTCGGCCACCCCACCGCACAGGGTTGAAATCCAACCTGCGAGCGGATGACGGGATTCGAACCCGCGACCCTCACCTTGGCAAGGTGATGCGCTACCAACTGCGCTACATCCGCATGCTCACCCGGCTCGCTTTTCGCTCTCCGTGGCGTGCGAAGAGAACACTAGCCGACGATCTGCGCGACGTACAAATCCGCTGGTTAACGGTGTGTCTCCTGTTTTTCAAGCGCCGTACGCGTGCTGTTTGTTCCCTCGCGCGGATCCCTGGGCGCGGCACTGGACCCAATTCGGAACCCGGGGGAGTGGCGTGCTAGATTCGATCCCGCCGATTCGGTTCTATAGCTCAGTGGAAGAGCACTCGCTTCACACGCGAGGGGTCGCTGGTTCGAACCCAGCTAGAACCACTTGAACTGCCTTGTATTGCAAGGCGAATGCCTTTCGTCGAAGCGCATCTCGAACTTCTCGAAACTTCCCCTAACGGACGCTGAATACTGAGGACTGCGCCTGATCTTCAGGCATAAGCCGAGGTGAGTCGCGTGGTTCAGCAGGTCAAGACCGAGCAAGTGGGACGTGTGCTGATTGCCCGGCTCGACAATCCACCGTATGCCCTGATGACGACTCAGATGGTTGCCGAGCTCGATGCCATCGTCGACCGCGCGGATTCCGACGACGGCATCGGTGTCGTAGTCATAACGGGAGCGCGGCCGGATCGGTTTCTCGCCCATTTCGACGTGCGTGAACTACTGCAGGCAGCGCAGGGAGCGCCGGCGCTGTCGGAGTCTCAAGCCCACGCGGCGCTGAGAGTTGCTTCCCGAGCATCGTCGTTGCCCGGCGCCAGGGTGCTGCTGGCGCATTCGCCCGCTCGCGGGGTTCTCGATCTGCAGCTCATGCACAAGGTCCTCCTCAAGATCGGCCGCAGCGGCGCGATCTTCATCGCCGCAATCAACGGCGAGACTGCGGGCGGCGGACTTGAACTCTCCCTCGCGTGCGATTTGCGCTACCTCACAGAAGGTGGCGAATTGGCGCAGCCGGAAGTTCTCCTGGGCTTTCCCCCAGGCGGCGGCGGTACCCAGAGGTTGACCCGCCTGATCGGTCGCGCAGCCGCGCTGGAGATCATGCTGACGGCCCGAGTCGTCCCGGCGGACGAGGCGCTTCGCATCGGCCTGGTCACCGGACTGTTTCCCGCTGACCGATTCCTGGATGAGGTTCTCAAAGTCGCCAACTCGTTGGCGACGAGATTCAAGCCGGCGGTTGGGGTGATCAAACGGGCGGCGCTCGAGGGAGCGTCGCAACCATTGGAGGCAGGCCTCCTCCTGGAGCAAGCCGGCCTTCTTGCGATGCTCGGGGAGAAGGGGGCACAGCAGTCGATGAAGACATATGTCGATTACATCGATGAGCACGGGGCGATGCCCTCGGATGACCCCGAAGTTCGGAAGCAGCTCTTGGGCGGCACGTTTGCACCGTTTTATCCCCACTGACAAAAGCCGGTCTCCGACGGCGAAATCGTGACCTTTCCCCTTTGTCCAAAACCGCAGCTCCAGCGAGTTCACAGCGGGCCGTATCGCTACCTTGATCCCTTCGATTTCAACGTGATGCATGCGTCGTTCAAGATCGGAAACGAGGGTCATCCAGTCTCGCGATGAACCCGAGGTAACTGCCCCAGTAGAGACGTAGGAGGGCGCCGTGAGCGATCTCGAGCAGCTGTTGGTCGGCTTGGCAGCCGGCATTTCGTTGGTACTGATTCTGGCCGGAGCAGGTGTCTCCTTGTCCCTGTTCCTGAAGTACAATGACGAACCTGTGCCGACCCCGCGCACCGTCGTCAAGCCGGAGCCGCGACGCAGTTTGGATCGGGCGGCATAGACGAACATCGCACAGGGGAACGACAGCTGCCCTGCCTCGGATGAGGCAGGGCAGCTGTCGTTTCAGCGAATGACGCTGTGGTCTGGAACTGTCCTGCGTTCAAAGGATCTTTGGTGCGAATGTCGCATAGGTGCGGCTTTCGACCCCCTCACCTGTGGTTATGACCGCTTACGCTCCTAAGCATTCGGCGCAATGTTGCGTCCGCGATGAATGAGCTAGGGAACGAGTGGACCAGCAACCTGACCGGCCGGACGACGTGGCAGCCGGCGAAGCAACGCCCGTGCTGTCGCGACGTGAGCGAGAAGTGCTTCGGGAATGGCTCCTATCGGATTCAAAGCAGGATGTCGCCCAGAAACTGTTTCTGTCGATCGGCACCGTGAACACCCATCTGCTCCGAATTCGTGCCAAGTACGAACTCGCCGGACGGGCAGCGTCGAGCAAGTCGTCTCTGTTGGTGCGTGCCCTTCAGGACAGCATCATCGAGCTCGACGAGTTGTAGTCACCGTCCGGTCAGAATGTGCGCTCCATGACGTAGTCGTCGTGCCGCTGGTGACCGACCCAGAACGACTTCGTGCCGACGATCTCGAAGCCGCATTTGCGGTAGAACCGTTGGGCCCGCTCGTTCAGTTGGTTGACGCCAAGCCAGGCGCTCCGGGCCCCGGCAGCGCGAGCCGCCTCGAACGCTGCCTGCATCAACTCCGTCGCCGGGCCTGTCCCGTGTGCGCTCGGCAGCACGTACATCTTGCTGACTTCGGCCGTGGGGCGTCCGGAAACCAGTGCTGCGACTTCGGGATCGGCCGGAGCGCTCGTCACGAGCATGGCGTAACCCGTCATCCGGTCCGTCTCCGCGACGAAGAGAACGCGCCCGGGATCGGTGAGGTACTCCTCGAAGCGCGCCGGCGACAACACGTCGGCGATGAACAGCGCGATGTCTTCTGCCGTCGCAAACGGGGGACAGGCGAGCGGAAATGTCTCGGCAGCCAACTCGCTCAACGATTGCGCGTCGGCAATCGAAGCGAGCCGGATTGTTGCGGTGTCTGGGATATCGCGCACCTTTCGATTATTGCCAGGTGAAGTGTGGTCTTGGACGAGGCGCGGTGATCAACGGAATAACCTAACTCCCATGGTTCCGCAGTACCGGATCAAGGAAGCAGCGCTTCTCTTGGCCGTCAGTGACGACACAGTCCGTCGGTGGGTCGACTCGGGCACCCTCCCGGCATCGAAGGATTCGTCGGGCCGACAGGTCATCGACGGTGCGACGCTCGCCGAGTTCGCGCGGGACCGTGCGAGCGTGCCGGGACTCGAACCTCTGGGGGTGGGTAGTTCGGCACGTAACCGGTTCACCGGTCTGGTCACCAAGGTTGTGGCCGACACCGTGATGGCGCAGGTCGAGCTGCAGTGCGGTCCGTTCACGGTCGTGTCGTTGATGAGCTCCGAGGCGGTCCGCGAACTCGGTCTCCAGCCAGGCAGCCTCGCGGTTGCGGTCGTCAAGGCGACCACCGTCATCGTGGAGACCCCAGGCCCGTGACGCTGCCCCGGTGGATCTACCTCCCTGCGACGCTCGGCGCGCTGTTTGTGCTGCTGCCGTTGGTTGCGCTCACCGGGTCGGTCGACTGGCCACACTTCTTCGATCTCATCGCGTCCGAATCCTCTCTTGCCGCAATGAAACTGAGCCTCGAGACGGCCTCCGCCAGCACGATCCTGTGTCTGGTTGTCGGCGTTCCCGTGGCCTTTGTCCTGGCTCGGAACGAATCCCGCGGGATCGTCGTGCTCCGCTCGGCAATTGTTCTGCCGCTGGTTCTCCCGCCGGTCGTCGGCGGTATCGCGCTGCTGTACACGTTTGGGCGGCAAGGGCTCATCGGAAAGCACCTCGAAGCGTTCGGGATCTCGATCGCCTTCACCACGACGGCCGTCGTCCTGGCCCAGGCCTTCGTCGCGCTGCCGTTCCTCGTCACGAGCCTGGAAGCGGCGCTGCGCACGTCGGGTCAGCGGTACGAGCGCATTGCGGCGACGCTGGGTGCCGGTCCGACGACGGTGTTGTATCGCGTGACGATTCCGCTGGTGATGCCCGGCCTCATCTCGGGCACGGTCCTCGCCTTCGCTCGGGCGTTGGGCGAGTTCGGCGCGACTATCACCTTCGCCGGAAGCCTGCAGGGCGTCACCCGGACGATGCCGCTCGAGATCTACCTGCAGCGTGAGGCCGACCCCGACGCCGCGATCGCGCTGTCCCTGGTGCTGATCGTTGTCGCCGCCATCGTGATCGCGGCGATCCGGGGGAGGCGGGGATGACCCTCACGGTGTGCCTCAATGACCCCTCGCGTGGGATCGACGTTGAGTTCAGTGCAGAGTCTGGTTCGGTGACGGCAATCCTCGGCCCGAACGGCGCCGGCAAGTCGACAGTTCTCGACGCGATCGCCGGTGTCCATTCCATTGACGGCGACGTGGTGCTGGCCGGTCGTCAGTTGACCGGACTTCGGGCACATCGTCGAGGTGTGGCGCTGCTTGACCAGGATGCGACGTTGTTTCCGCACCTCACCGTGCTCGACAACGTCGCGTTCGCGCCGCGGTGCGCCGGAAAGTCACGCGCGGAAAGTCGCCGACTCGCGCAGAAATGGCTCGCGACGGTCGGCGTCGAGCGCTTCGAATCGCGAAAGCCGTCACAACTGTCCGGGGGGCAAGCGCAGCGCGTCGCGATTGCCCGGGCGCTGGCCGCCGAGCCGGCGCTGATTCTCCTCGACGAGCCGATGGCGGCGCTTGATGCGACAGCGGTGCCGGAAGTCCGTGCAGTTCTGCGGCAGGTGCTACGAACGCCGGGATTGACCGCTCTCTTGGTCACGCACGATCCCCTTGATGCCATGACTCTCGCGGACCACGTGATCGTGATCGAAGATGGCCGGGTCGCCGAGTTCGGTCCGACCCGTGAGGTCCTGACCCGGCCCCGGAGTTCGTTCGCGGCACAGCTCGCCGGGGTCAACCTCGTCGCCGGAACCGTGGTGCGGGAGGCGACGCTCGACACCACGATCGGCACGATCTTCGGCGTGAGCGACGAGCAACTGCCTGTCGGTGCCGCAGCCTTCGCGGCGTTCACGCCCGCCGCGGTATCGGTCTTTCTCGAAACTCCGCACGGAAGTCCGCGCAATCATTTCCTGGTCACCGTCACCGGAGTCGAGCCGCACGGTTCGGGGGTACGAGTTCGCGCGGGCGATCTGATGGCCGACATCTCGCTGGCATCCGCGGCGGAACTCGAGCTGGCACCGGGATCAGCGGTGCACTTCGTCGTCAAAGCGGCTGAGACTCAGCTTTACGAGTTGGGTCAGGAACTCAGGTAGTACCGGTTGAACGCGCGCGTCACCATGTTCGGCGACAGCTTCGTGACGATCGAGAACACCTTCGTGCCGAAACCGATGTCGTAGTGAACCTTCGGAATCTTCGGCCGGTGGGTGGCGGCTTTGAAGATCTCGCCCGCGACATCCTCGGGCGTGAGGTGGATGCCCAGGTGGCGAATCGACGCGGCGTCCATGTCCTCGGTCATCGCGGTCTTGACGAACAGTGGCCACACGGCGATGACGCGGATTCCGTGCCGACTCCACTCGATGTCGAGCGCCTCCGTCAGGCTCTTGACCGCAGCCTTGGTCGCGCCGTAGGTAGCGAGGTCGGCCTGACCGTAGATCGCCGATGCGGAACACAGGTTCACGACCACCGAACCCGGGGTGTCCCGGAGGTAGTGGTACGCGGTGTGGGAGCCATTGATGACGCCGTTGACGTTCACGTCGACGATCAATTTCTGTCGCATGAGCGGAATCTCGGCGAACTTGCCCGACGACAGAATCCCCGCATTGTTGATGAGCACGTCGAGGCTGTCGGTGTCGTTGTAGAACTCCTCGAGCGCCGACCGCCACTGATCGACATTGGTGACGTCGAGCAGTCCCGCGCGTACGCTTCCGCCGGCGGCCAGGATCTGCTGACTCAACTCTTCGAGCCCGCGCGAATCCACATCGTATATGCCGACGTGGAAGCCTTCTCGCGCGAATTGCAGCGCGGTGGCACGACCAATACCCGCCGCTGCGCCGGTGATGAACACGGAACGAGTCGTCATACGCGAAGCCTAGGTCACCCGTTCGGTCCTCTGGTCGTATCGGCGGCGCTGCCCTCCGGAGCAGCTTAGGCTGGAGGCACATTTCTCACCGATTTGAGGAGGATCGCCATGGCGGCGGTCGCGGTCGTTTTGACAGCCGTGAATCTCGTTTTACTGCTGGTTCTGCTGGCGCTATCGAGCAAGGCCCGAAAGCGGGCCGATGACATCGGGGCCAACGCGGCGGTGGCATCGGCGGCGGTCGTGGCGCCGGTGTCGGTCGCTCAGGAACTCGCCGGTGGACGCAACCGGGTGATTGCCATCGAGATCCTCAACCCCGTTGAATTGGCGTCCTCGCAGGTCAAGTTCGCCGGGGTCGTGGGCGGTATTGCTCCGGGCGCGATTCGAAAGGTCGTCTACGAGCAGGCCGTGAAGATGATGAAAGAACAGTTCGAGAAAGAGGGCGTCAAGGCTGACGTGAGGATCCATGTCGCAAACTGAACTCATCGCCGTCGTCGGTGCCGTCGTTGTTCTGCTCCTGAGCCTGGTCGCGCTGCGGTCGTGGCTCAAGACCCGGCGTGCAATCCAGACCGCCGCGGACGAGGTGAACCGCCTCAACGCGGTCACTGTCGAGCGGGCACTGGTCATCAAGCGGGCCGAGCAGATCGGCAAGACGCTCGAAGCCGGAACACAGGCAGTCGCCTTGGGGACCGACGTCGTCCAAAGTACGCACGGTGTCATCGCGTCGAGCGTGTTCGGAATCCTCGACGCCATCCCGCAGACAAAGCAGGGCGCGGGGGCCGCACGTGAGGTCCATGACGCCACCGCCGAGGGTGTTTACACCGCAATTTCCGAGGTCAATAAGGCTGTTGGTGGTCTGCTGAAGGGGCTGACGAACCCGTCCGCGCGTCAACCGCAGACGCCACCGCCGTCGGACCAGCCGAAGGACAAGTAGACAAACAAGGTCGGTTGCCTAGAAAGTTTACAAACTGCCCGGAATGTCTAGCCGTGGGACAGTTCGGGGCGTAGTGTCCACCTCATAGCTGCAATGGCGCAGGGGGTGCTGATGATCAATAGCGTCGTCGGCCGATTGCCCGGATTGGCAAGCGGCAGGAGACTCGTCGGCCGCGTCAACCCGTTCCGGGAACACGGATACCTGATCGCCAGGCCCAACGGACCGTCCAAGCGGTGGGGTCAGTCGGCCACAGCAATCGCTCAGCACCACGTACGGGTTGTCGATGTGGTCCGTGAAACGACCGACGCCGTCACGTTGATCCTCGAAGACACCGGTTCAAACAAGATCTCGTTCCGCGCTGGCCAGTACCTGACGCACTGCTTCGGCATCGGAAGTGACATCGTCAAGCGCGCGTACTCGATCAGCACGCGCGAGGGTGACCACCTCGCGTGCACCATCAAAGCTGTTGATGGCGGTCGGGTTTCGCAGTTCGTCAACGGAAACATCGCCGTCGGCTATGAGTACACCGTGCTCGGGCCGTCGGGAGATTTCGAACTTCCGGCCGACCCGGACGCCAACCTGGCGTTCCTGGCGGCCGGAAGTGGGATCACTCCGGTCATCAGCCTCATCGAGACGGCATTACACACCAACCCGCAGCGGTCGGTCCGCCTGCTCTACGGCTCGCGACGTCAGTCGGAGATCATCTTCGGTGCCCGGCTC
Source organism: Smaragdicoccus niigatensis DSM 44881 = NBRC 103563 (assembly GCF_000380645.1). Lineage (GTDB taxonomy): Bacteria > Actinomycetota > Actinomycetes > Mycobacteriales > Mycobacteriaceae > Smaragdicoccus > Smaragdicoccus niigatensis. The sequence goes on along the minus strand of NZ_AQXZ01000016.1, from coordinate 132,816 downwards.
GCGGCGCTCGAGGAGGAGTACCCGCACTTCTCGGTCTTCCACGTTCTGAGTCAGCCCAGTTCGGGCTGGTCGGGGGAGACCGGCCGACTGACCGGCGAACGGGTCGCGAAACTGCTGTCGCCGGGCGCGAACACCCATGTGTTCCTGTGCGGTCCGGCTGATCTCATGGACTCGTCGTCGCGGGCGCTCCGCGACGCAGGCATCACCGCAGACCGCATTCACTCCGAAAAGTTCTACGCGGCACCGAAACACACGTCGGCCATGCCGACGGAACCGCAGCAGCTCCTGTTCCAGAAGTCAGGCAAGCATGCCGTGCAAAAGCCCGGCGAAACGATTCTCGATGCGGGCCTACGCAACAGCGTCAAGCTCGATTTCAGCTGCACCGTCGGTGGCTGCGCTCACTGCAAGGTGCGGGTTCTCGAAGGTGACGTCACAGTCGACGAACCCAACTGCCTCACGGACGCCGAAAAAGCCGACGGCTACGTCCTCACTTGCTCCGCTTACGCCAACACCAGCGCCGTACTCGACGCGTAGGGAGTCACGATCATGGTCTTCACCACGCCTAGGATTTCGTTCGATTCGCTCATGCACGGACTGCCCATGAAGGCGCAGAACGAGATTCATCAAGCTCTCGACAACGTCGGAACGATGCTGTCGATTCAGAACCCGAAGGTCGCCGCGGCCATGGCACCGTCGGCCATCCGCGGGCTGGTACTCAAAGAGAACAAGGGTGCCGACCACGTCGACCTGAAGGCGAACCACTCGGCCTACTACACGCTGAACTACCAGGGCGACTTCACCGAGATGTACGAGCTCTACCGCCGCGCGGTGTCGCACCAGTGGGACGGCGATGCCGATCTGCCGTGGGGGACGCAGGTTACGCCGGACAATCCGAACACCCCGATCCTGCCGCGCAAGTTCATCCCGTTCGAGGTGCCGGAGAAGTACGGCATGAAGCTCAACAAGAAGGAAGAGCAGCAGCTCACGTGGGATGTCGCGGCTTGGCTGCTGAGCCAGTTCATGCACGGCGAGCAGGGCGCGTTGTATGCCGCGGCGCAGGTCACCGAGTGCGTGCAATGGATGGACGGCAAGCTCTACGGCGCCACTCAGGTGATGGACGAGGGCAGGCACCTCGAGGTTTTCCTGCGGTATCTCGACACCAAGATGGAAAAGATCTACACCGTCAACGACAACCTGTTCGTCATCATTGACGACCTGATGACCGACGGCCGCTGGGACATCAAGTTCCTGGGCATGCAGATCATGATCGAGGGCCTGGCGCTCGGCGCGTTCACGACGATGTACCAGCAGACCCGGGAGCCGCTGGTGAAGCAATTGCTGAAGTACGTCATCCAGGATGAAGCGCGGCACGTTCACTACGGCGTGCTGGCTCTGCGCGAGCACATCACGAAGAACGTCTCCGAGGCCGAGCGTCGCGAGCGCGAGGACTGGGCGTTCGAGGTCGCGCTGCTCATGCGAAACCGGTTCAAGCTTCGCGAGATCTACGACGAGTGGTTCTCACACAAGATTCCGCTCAAGACATGGGACGCGGAAATCCTGCAGGCACCGTCGATGCTGTCGTTCCGAAGTACTATGTTCCAGCGTCTGGTGCCCAACCTCGAGTACATCGGTCTCATGAGCGATCGCATCAAGGAGCATTACGACAAGGCGGGTCTGACGCGATACCTGGGTGGTCTGAACGCCACTCAGCTCACTGAAGACGACCTCACCGCCGAGGACACGGCCGACGACGAGATGCCCGATGAGCTTCGGGAAATCGCCCAGAACATGTGACTGATCCGTCCAACCCGTAAGGCGAGAATGATCGCGAACCCATTTCCCCGGATTCCCTACGCAGAGGCCGCGCGCGACCTACTGCGCGATTCGGTGATGACGGCTGTCGATGAGCTGATTCGCCGCAACGGCTGGGCCGCCACGAGCGTCGCGGCTGTTGCGGCGGCGGCCGGTGTGAGCCGCCAGACGATCTACAAGGAGTTCGGCTCGCGCCGGTCGCTGGCCGATGCGTACATCGTGAACCGACTCGACGATCTGATGGACGCCGTCGACAAGATCATGGCCGACGCACCCGATTCCGAAACCGGACTCCGGGACGCGTTCAACCTGTTCTTCGACATGATCGACGAACCGCTCATCCAGATCGTCCTCACCGGCGACATGGGGGAGTTGGTCGAGCTCGTGCGCGAGACGAACGCGCGTGCCACGTCCCGACTGTCGAACGTGTTGAAGGCGTTGTGTCCGACCATGACTGATTACGATGCCGTCATGTTCGGCGACTCGATGGCCCGGATCGCGATCAGCCATGCGGTCGTTCCCGCGGTCGAGCGCAACGATGCGATTAACCGACTCATCCACCTGGCGATGTTCGTGATCAACACGTACCAGGTGGATGAGAAGTAGTTCGCGAGCGCGCGAACGGTGCGTCCGCGGGTCCCGTCGGGCTGATTGGCTCCTTAGCAGCCGTGGTCGTAGTAGTAGTAGTACCCATACCCGCCACCGTGGTGGCCCCAGGCGACGGTCTGCACGTCGGAAGTCGTGGGAGTCGTTGGCGTCGGATTCGCGAAGGCGAAAGCGCCCGATCCTGCCAGGATTGCGGATGCTGCAACGAGCTCGGCTGCGAACTTGCCGGTCGCTGCGATGCGAGAGGTTGTGGACTTCTTCATCGTCGTTGCTTCCTTGGAGAAAAGCGCAGGTCACAGAGGTGGTCTGCACTTGAAATTCTCCTCTTCGAACAACGCCGTGGAAAGAGACCGACAGGTCGAATTCGGGGCCAAATGGCGCTGGTATCGGGTGGCCGCCGAATCTACACTGTGGCCGCGCTGTACCTCTGTTTCTGTGAGTCAAGGAGCTTCATGTATGTAAGAACCTCCGACGGATTGGCCCTCGCCGTTCAGACGTCGGGAGATCCCGCGAACCCCGTCCTCATCGCCGTTCACGGGTACCCCGACAGTCATGTCCTGTGGGACCCGATCGTCGAGATCCTCCAGGACCGCTTCTACGTCGTCACCTACGACGTCCGTGGTTGCGGGGAATCCGAGGCTCCGGATTCTCGTCGCGGTTACCGTCTCGAGCAGCTCGTGCTCGACCTGCAGGCGGTCGCCGACGAGGTCGCGCCGGGGCGCAAGGTTCATCTGCTCGGCCATGACTGGGGTTCGATCCAGTGCTGGGAAGCGGTCACCACACCAGAGTTCGCACCGCGGGTGGCCTCGTACACATCGGTGTCGTGCATGTCGCTCGATCACGCGGGTAAGTGGATTCGGCGGTTGCTGCTCGAGCCGATCCCGGTGGCCCGGCAGATCGTGTCGTCGTACTACTTGGCGCTGTTCCAACTGCCACAGCTGCCTGAATTGGCGGCGCGCGCCGGCATTCTTGGCAAGGTCACCCCGGTCGCGGCGGGATCGCCCCACGTCGACGACCCGCTCGCCGAGCGCAACGTCATCAATGGTCTGGAGTTGTACCGCGCCAATATGCTTCGGAAGCTTGGGGCACCGCAGGAGCGGCACTCCGATGTTCCGGTACTCCTGATCGCGCCGGAGCAAGACGAGTTCGTGAAGCCGGCGGTTCAAATTCGCAGTGCGACTCCGTACACGTCGAATCTGACCGTCAAGCGGGTGCCGGGTAAGCACTGGATCGTGGCGGATGATCCGGCGTTGATTGCGCGGCTGACGGCAGAGTTCGCCGGTCAACACTGACGGCTTACGACAGTAGGGCTCGGCCGCTGAACAAACACGTGGCGACGAGCGCGACCGCCAACACGACGACCACCGCCACGGCGGACCGGGACCGAACTCCGGATCCCGCGAGAAACGGACGCTCGATAAGAAGCCACGAGATCGTCGCGGCGAGGGTCGACGCCCCGAGTACTGCGAGAAAGACCGTCAGATAGGCCTCGGCCGCCGAGTCGGGACTACGGTGCCAGTGTTGTGATGTCCAAAACCAGATCGGCACGTGGTAGAGGTAAATGCCATAGCTGACCCACCCGATGTATCGAGCGGGAAGGATCGTGAACGGCGCCCTCAGTACCTTCGGTCCGAAGGCGATTCCGAAGACGCACAGCCCGATTCCGATCGCAAACACCGTGTGTGAATAGCGAATCCATTGAACCCCGCCAGCGGTGGGATGAATCCACGTCATGAACAGCGAAATCTGGGTCGCTGCCAGCCAGAACACTCCGGCGCAGAACGCCGCTACCGGAATCGCCGGCCAGGTCCACCACAGGGTCGACTTCGCCGGGGCCAATCGCTTGATCACTTCGAGGCGAGCGAGCGCAACGCCAATCCCGAACTCGAACAGATAGGCCGGCAACTGCTTCAAAAGCAATTGGCGCATGCGGAGTTCATCGTTCGGGACACCGAGGGTGGTGGACGTCGTCGGACTGATGGTGCTCTGCATGAAATGGATCAGCGGATCGAACCAGTTGGCCGACAGAAAGATCCATGCGACCGATACCGCCAGCAACACCGGGAGAGTCACGCGCCACCGCCGCCCGATGAAGCCGAGGACGACAACGGGCAAGACCACGTACCACGTGAGCTCGAGGCTCAGAGTCCACCATGGGCCGCCGATTCCACCCAGGTTGTTGGACGCCAGCGGAACGTAGTTCTGGACCAACAACAGAATGCTGCCGAGGTTCCAGGCGCCGAGCGAGCCCTCGATGGCTGACCGGGGGAGTAGCGGGGTGCCCAGGCCCAGCGTCAAAACCACAATGACTGAGGCGTAATAGGCGGGCGCGATACGCCGAAGGCGGCGGGACCAGAATGTGCGCAGCGAGGGCTTCGGCTTGCCCGTCAGTTCGGATGAGAACCACGGTCGTGCAAGCAGGAATCCGCTGAGGACGAAGAACAAATCCACGCCCAGGTAGCCGCACGAGATCGGGATTCTCCACCAGCCGATGTTCGGCATCCCAGCAAACTGCCAGGAGTGGTACGCAACCACCGATGTGACGGCAACCGCGCGGAGGCCATCCAAGTACCGATCGCGGGGACCTGACGACTGGCCGATTCCGAGCCACGTTCGCGCCCTGTCAGTACCCCGACCGGTACGAGCACTGTCAATGACAGGGCTCTCCGTGGGGGCGAAACTCGCTTCGTTTTCGGCAGGTCGGAAGTCACTGCGGATATCAGTGGGAGACGACACGACGTTAACTTACCGACCGGCTAGTTGCCTGTCGGAAACGTCCGAATTGCGATCGCGTATCGCTTGACTGTGAGCGGCTGTGGGGGCCGAAGCTCTGGGTAAAGCAAACCACGGGCGCACGCGCTCCTAACATCGGATTATGACCGGAATCCGCGGAGTCCTGTTTGACATCGACGGCGTGCTGGTTACCTCCTGGCACCCTATCGGTGGCGCGGCTGATGCGCTCATCCAGTTGTCCGGACTTCCGCGCGCGTTCCTGACGAACACGACGTCGAGTACCCGGTCGGACATTGCGCAGAAGCTGACCGACTGCGGGATGTCCGTGGACGTCGACGAGGTTCTGACCGCAGGCAGCCTCACTGCCGAGTACCTCAAGAGTCACCACGCGGGCGCACGCTGCTGGATTCTCAACAGCGGTTCCATCGACGAGGACTTCGCCGGGATCGAACTGACTGACGACACGTCTCCAGACGTCGTCGTACTCGGTGGCGCGGGCCCCGAGTTCAGTCATCTCGCGTTGAGTCGCGTCGCCGAACTCATGCTCGACGGCATCCCGGTGATCGCCATGCACCGAGCCCGCACCTGGATGACGACCGAGGGGCTCCGTCTCGACGTGGGCGGTTACCTCCCCGGCCTCGAAGAGGCGGGGAACGCTGCGATCCCGGCGATCGGAAAGCCTTCGACCACCGCGTTCGAAACGGCGGCCGGAGTGCTGGGCGTTCCGATTGACAGTGTCTTGATGATCGGCGACGACGTCGAAGCTGACGTCCAGGCCGCACAGAAGGCAGGGCTGATCGGCGTGCTGGTCCGGACCGGAAAGTATCGGGTTTGCCTCGCGCGCGAGGCAAACCCGCAGCCGGACTACATCATCGATTCGATTGCACAGCTGCCGGATTTGATCGCCGAGCTCTGAGGGCTGGCGGTAGGTCGCATACCAGCGGACTCTTGGGGTATGGACTTTCGTTCGAACAACCCGATGAAGAAGATCTGGTCGATTGACGTCGACATCGACGAGCACGACAACTACACGCGGGCACGTGCGCGGCTGGATCTCGCCGGCGAGCGGCTGGTGGGCGTCGGCTTTGCACGTCTCAATCCGAGCGACGACGACGTACCCGCGATCGGCGACGAACTCGCGGTCTCGCGGGCGTTGACGGACCTTGGGAATGTGCTGCTCCACCGCACTTCGAAGGACATCGAGGGCACGACCCACGAGCACGCCCACTTGACCCACTGACCTGCGCACACAGTGAACCAATCCCGCGAACCCGCGGTCGTCACCGCCCGCCGGACGTTAGGGTCCCAGCATGCGAGTGACTTCGATCAGCTATCTCGCGGCTCAGCTCCGCCTGCCCCCATCCAGTCTCGCGTCGCTGCGTGGCCTGTCTCTGGACGAGGTCGCCAAGCTGACGGAATTGATCGACAATGCGCGGGCCTTGCACCGCACGCAGATCGAGCAATCCATGACCGATCTCGGCGGCCGAGTGACGAACGCCGCCTACAAGTTCGTCTTTGCGAGGGATCGTCGATGAGCCAACTCGCGACCCAGGCCGAAGTTCTCAAACTTGCCCGCCTGTTCGATGTCGATCCCGATGAGGTCGAGTTCCTGGTCGGCATTCAACCGGACGCGCTTCGCCTCCTCCGAGAGTCGATCACGGAGTACCTGTACGAAGAAGACCAGCCGATGTTCCGCGCATTGGCGCCGATTGTCGGGAGGGTGCCGACCAAGCTTGCCGTCAAAGTCGCCGGTCGAGTGCACCCGGTGTTGCTGGGCGGAATCGCAGCACTACTGAAGCCGAGCCGGATGGTCACCTACGCCTGTGCGTTCCCGATCCCGATGCTTGCCGATGTCGGCGTCTACGTTGACCCTCGCCGGGTTCGGGAAGTGCTTCGACTCCTGCCCGCTGACGTGATCGTCGACGTGGCACTGGAACTCGAGGCTCGCGGCGACTTCTCGACCATCAGCAAATTCATCGACTACGTCTCCGATGAGACGCTGCGGGCCGTCGAAGAAGCGCTCCCGGACGAGACCGCGTTGCTCAAGGTCGCGTTCATGATGGAGTCGAAGAACCGGGTCGACCATATTTTCCGGATGCTGCCGCGCGAGCGGATCGAGCGGCTGCTCCAGCGGATTCAGCAGGACCCGGCGGGACTGCTGTCCGAGTTCCTCTCGCTTCTCGTTCACGTCAGCTATGGGTTCAAGCGCGAACTCGGAGACATCTTCGCCAACCAGGCGGAAGGCCTGATCAACGAATACATCCTCGAAGCCCATCGCCGCGGACTGTGGATCGATGTGCTCCCGGTGGTGTCCGCCATGTCACCGCCTTCGCAACACCGCGTCGTCAATCTTCCGGCCTTGCGGGAAGACGAGGTGCAACGATCGATTCTCCTGGCCGCGGAGGAACACGACATGTGGGGTGTCGTTCTCCCGATGATCGGCCAGATGGGGGACGAAAACCGGGCCGCGGTCTCGGAGATCATGGTGTCGCTCGGCGCGACGTCGATGCAGGCAGCTACCGAAGCCGCTCTGATGGGCGAGTGCTGGCCGGTGCTCCTGGATCTCGTGACGCGCATGGAGGAGACGAAGCAGGCCGAGTTCGGGCGGGTGCTGCAGGCGATCGGTGAGGTCGATCCGACGCTTCACACCCGAATCGTGGAAATGGCGGTCGAGGCTGGGATTTCGCGCGAAATGTTGCCGGAGCCGGCCGAGCTAGTCGCCTAACCGGAGTTGGTAGCGCGCAAGGTCATGCCACTGGTTGAACTTGTGGCCGACCTCGCGGTAGATGCCGACGAGTTCGAATCCGAAGCTCGTGTGCAGAGCGATCGACACGTCGTTCGGGAGGGCGATCCCGGAGATGGCGACGTGGAGACCATTGTCGCGTAGTCGCTCGAGCAGGACCGTATAGAGCTGTCGCCCAAGACCCTTGCCACGTGCATCCGGTGCGAGATAAACGCTGACCTCACACGTTCGCGCGAAGGCGGCGCGGGTAGCGAAGGGTCCGCCGTAGGCGTATCCGAGCACGGTGTCGTTCTCGACCGCCACGAGCCACACGTGCGCAGCCTCGATTCGGCGTGCCAGCTCCTCGGCGGAGGGCGGCTCGTACTCGAACGTGACCGCGGTGTCGGTCACGACCGGCGCGTAGATCTGCGCACATGCGGCCGCGTCGTCGGCCGTCGCCGGCCGGATCATCGTCATCGCTCAGGGGAACCATTCTCGCAACGGGTGTCTTGTACAAAACCCCTAGTTTCGTACAAGCCAGTCTGCGAGAGAAGGGTCACCCTCAGAGCAACTGATCCTTGATCAGATCCAACTGCTCCCGAGCGTGCTCGTACCCGAGGTCGACAAGCGCGTCGAGTCCCTTCCAATCGAACATGCCGAAGCCTTGGACCGGCATCTTCACGTAGACGTCGACGTTTCGTGCCGACTGCTCGACCGCCACCGAACTCGACAGCATCGCCGTACGCACGAGAATCTCGCCGAGTGACGGCGGCTTCGTCGCGCCCTTCCAGTTCAGCATCGCCGCGAGATCCGGCTCGCCAATACCGGCGCCAGGCGCCCGCAGCGCGCCATCGGTGCTGACGTTGCAGGCGATGATGGCGCCACGTTCGAGCTTGCGCATTTGATTGATCGGCAGGTTGTCGACGACGCCGCCGTCACACAGGAGGTCGCCTTCGAAGGCGACCGGCGGTGCGACACCCGGGACTGCCATCGATACCGCGACCCAGCGGTAAAGCGGCCCGCGGTCGCCGATGATGGCCTGACCGGTGGTGATGTTCGTGCCGACGCAGTAGAACGTCCGCCGCAGATCCTCGATCTGTTGCTCCCCGAAGATGTCGTGGAGGCGATTGGAGAATCGCGTGCCCTTGAGCAGTGACGTCCGCGGGATCGCATAGTCGTTGAGGTAGTTGGCCCGCACGAACGTCTCGCGCGCGATCTCCGTCATGTCCATGCTGTTGAATCCGCAGGCGATGAGGCTCGCCATGAACGCGCCCATCGACGTGCCGCCGGTGACGTCGATCGGAATGCCGGCCTCTTCCATCGCTCGGACCAAGCCAATGTGTGCGAATCCGCGGGCCCCACCACCGCCGAGCACGAGTGTGACGCCGCGACTGGTGACCTGACGCGCAAGCGAATCTAGTTCGGCGCGCTCCCACGGATGCACGAAGTAGTGTGCACGGGCGCCTGTCATGGCACGCCACGCCATCGTGTGCGGAGAGCCGTCGCCGACCGGACGCAGCAGCACCAACTCGACCGGCGCGATGAGGCCCTTGTTGCGAAGTTCCTGCAGCACCGGAACGGGCGTCGGCTGCGACATCGCCTCGGCGAGGACGAGAACGCGGTCCGCATTGTGCAGGCATCGCGCGGCCCAGGGATCGCGCCCACTGTCGGCGGCGAACACGAGGTAGCGGTGACGACGCTCGAGTTCGGCGAGCCAGTCCTCGATCCGGGCATTCGCGGCGTTGTCCCACAGCGGTGCGCGCGCGGTGCCTTCACCGAGGGCGGCGTCGACGTGCTCGGCGGTGATGAGACGGGCCGCGGGCCACCCCGACAGGCGGGAGACCATCGTTTCGGCGAGCACTCGAACCGGCACATCGGGACCCGATGGGATAACTGCGAATGTGCCGTTCGTCGTGGTGCCCAGGCGCGAGGCGACGCCATCCTGGCGTAACCGGTCGATCGCGACCTTCATGAGGCTCCGATAGCCCGCCGGATGCATGTCCATGAAGTGGCGATACTCGTCGGCGTCGATCGTCAGGACCACACTGTCGCGGATAGCCCGAACGGTCGACGTCCGCTTCTCACCGGTGAGAACGCCCATCTCGCCGACTGTTTCGAGTCGGTTGATGTAGCCGATGAGATCGTCGCCGCGCGCGACCCGGAGCCGACCATGCATCAGCACATAGATGTGATCGGACGGATCGCCCTCGCTGTAAAGCGTTGCGCCACTTGTGAGATCGGCGACGGAACTGATCGAGACCAGTTTCTCGATCTCGTCTTGCGCGAGCCCGGCAAACTCCGGAGTCTCGGCCAGCAGGGCGGCTAGATGCAGGTCGGACCGGGTGCCGGTCCGACGTTGGGTTTGCGGCAGCATTCGACTCACCAATTCTCACGACAGGTGTCGACTGCAGCCTAGCCGCGCCCCGCGGCCTGGTGTGCGCTAAACGGTGAGCACGATCTTTCCGGCGGTCTCGCCGTCGTGCATCGCCCGCAACGCTTCAGCACCATCGGAGAGTGCGTATTCGGCGCCGATCTGCGGCTTGATTCCCTTGTTCGCGCAGAAGGCGAGCATGCCCTCCATCTCCTCGCGGGTGCCCATCGTCGAGCCGACGACGCGCATCTGCAGAAAGAAGATGCGCTGAAGTTCGGCCGCCGTGGGGTCGCCCGTCGTGGCACCGGAGACGACGATGATGCCGCCGGGCTTGAGCGAACGCATCGAATGCGACCATGTGGCCTTGCCGACGGTTTCGAAGACACCGTCCACGCGGTCGGGGAGTCGAGCGCCGGACTCGAACGCAGCGTGCGCACCGAGACCGAGCGCGAGTTCGCGCTTCTCCTCGCTTCGTCCGGTAACCCAGACGGTCATTCCTGCGGCGGCGCCGAGCTGGATGAGGGCAGTCGATACACCGCCGGACGCGCCCTGCACGAGCATCGTCTGACCCGGGCGCAGACCCGACTTCACGAACAGCATCCGGTACGCGGTCAGCCACGCCGTGCCCATGACCGCGGCCTCGCTGAAGCTCACCGAGGCCGGCTTGACCACGACGTTGCGCTGCGGCACGACGACCTTCTCGGCGAACGTGCCCTGGTACTTCTCGGTGAGCAGCGTGCGGCGCGGGTCGAGCGTCTCCTCGCCAACGTAACCCGGGGACGTGATGACCGAGTGGATGACGACCTCAGTGCCGTCGTCGAGAACCCCAGAGCCGTCGCAGCCGAGGATCATCGGGAACTGCTCAGGCTTGATGCCGACACCGCGCAGGGTCCAGATGTCGTGCATGTTCACACTCGCGGCCTTGACGTTCACCAGGACATGACCGGCCGGCACCTCGGGGTCCGGACGCTCGCCCGCTCGGATCGAGGAGAGCGGGTCGTTCATGTTTGGCTCAGCGGCGTATACGGCGAACATGTTTCGGAACCTTACTGTTTGACGGAGGCGGTGCCCGGTTCGACTGTCACTGTTGCACCGTCGGGAATGTCGAGAAACGATGGGTCCCCGTTCAGTGCCGTCGGGATGCCTCGCGCGCGGAGGATCATCACTGCGTGGTCGGTCGCCGCGGATTCGGTGAGAACCGCTCCTGCCAGCGCAAATGTCGCCGCCTCGACCGGGTTCAACTCGCGGGCGATCACCACGTCGTGGCCGGCTGGTAGTTCCACACCGCCAAGCGCGCGGAGAACCGAGTCGCCGATCGCGCGGACGTCGGCGGCGCGAGCGCGTAGGTACGGGTCTTGAATACGTGCGAAATCTGCCGCGGTCGCTTCGGTCGCCTGCAGCCACGCACTCTCTGCAGATTCGCCGACCGTGATCGAGACCCGGGCCCGACGAACCAGAGCGATGTCGTCGAGGAACGCCAGGTGCGCGGTGAAGATCTCCTTCACCTCGTCGGGTGCGTTGTCGCGGATGCGGCGGAGCTCCTCAGCTGCCGTCGCGCGGGCTTCGTCGAGTCGACGTTGTTCGTCCGGACCGGGCTGCGGGAGAGAAGCCGACTGTCGTCGGTACTGCCAGACGGTTCCCGTGATGGTCGGACCATTGTTCGTCAGAACCGATGCGACCGTCGTGATTGCTGCCTCCGCGTCGTCACCGCTGGCCCGGACTTCGATCTCGTCGCCCTTGGTGCCGCCGAGAAGCGCGACGCCGGTGACGCTCCCGCCGTCGACCCAGTCGGAGCCGCGGGTGATGTTCCGCAGCTCGACCACTGCGTTCAATCCCTGCAGCGCCGCCACGAGTCTCGCCGCCGGACGCGCGTGGAGTCCACTCTCCAAAACGACTGTGCGGTCGGTGGATTCACCGACGATGTCCGCGCGCTTGGGTTCGAGTGCGGTCTCGGCCTTCCTGCGGACCTCACCGGGCGAGGCGCCGGCAGCAGCGGCTACTCCCGCGGCGACCAGACCTTCGACGAACGGCGCTGCGCACAGGATCACGCGTTCACGAAGGTCGTCGTCGAGGAACTCCAGCGCCAATTCCGACGACAGGATGGCACTGCCCAGGTCCATGAGGACGACGACGCCCTGGCCGTCATCCGCCTCCTGCATCGCCTCGGCGATCTTCGTGGCGTCGGTGCCGAATCCGTCGGGGATGCCTGCTGCGGCGACCATCCGGACGTCACCGGCCATCTCCCGCGCCAGCTCGATCGCTGCCGTCGCGAGCGCTGCGCTGTGGGACACGACGACGATTCCGGTCACGCGAGAACCTTGGCCGCAGCCTCGACGAGGAGTGCGGCGCTCGTGGCCCCGGGATCCTGGTGTCCGGCGCTGCGTTCGCCGAGGTAGCTCGCGCGTCCCTTGCGGGCGATGAGCGGGATGGTGGCGTCGCGGCCGTCGTTGGCGGCCTGCGCTGCCTCGGCGGCTGTCTTACCGGCTTCGAGCGCCACGGCTGCGGGAATCAACGCATCGAGCATCGTCTTGTCGCCAAGCGCCGACTTTCCACGCGCGGCGACACCGTCGACGCCTGCGCGAAAGGCCTGCGCGAACGTCGCACCGGCCGCGAACCGGAGGAAGAAGGTGCCGTAGAGCGGACCGCTCGCGCCGCCGACCGTGCTGACGAGCTTCATGCCGGCGAGTTTCGCCGCTTCCGCGACGGTGTTCGGTGGCGGGTCGAGCGCCGCGACAACCGCCGACATTCCGCGATGCATGTTGCTGCCGTGGTCGGCGTCGCCAATCGGGCTGTCGAGTTCGGTGAGGTGGTCCTTCTCCGCGGCGATACTTCTCGCGAATTCCCTCATCCACGAAATGAATTCGTCAACCGACAGCATCTACAAACCCCAGCGCAGCGCCGGGGTGTGCACCGGGGCGTCCCACAGTCGAAGCATCTCGTCGTCGGCGCGCAGGAGCGTGAGCGAGCAACCTGCCATGTCGAGGCTGGTGATGTAGGAGCCGACGAGATTTCGTGCGATCTGGACTCCCGCTTTGTCGAGCCGCTGCGCAATCTCGGCATAGAGAACATAGAGCTCGAGGAGGGGAGTCCCGCCCATGCCGTTGACGAGCGCGATGACTCCGGCGCCACCGGTGAAGTCGTAGTCGCCGAGTATCGGATCGACGAGCTTCCCCGCGAGTTCTTTGGCGCTGGCGAGCGGTTCCCGCCGACGTCCGGGCTCACCATGGATGCCGATCCCGACCTCGATTTCGTCGTCCCCGAGGTCGAACGTAGGCTTGCCGGCCGCTGGGACTGTGCACGATGTCAGCGCGATTCCCATGCTGCGTCCGTTGTCGCTGACGCGCTGCGCGATCTCCGCCACGTCGGCGAGGGATCGACGTTCCTCCGCCGCTGCACCGGCGATCTTCTCGAGGAGAACGGTCACGCCGACGCCGCGCCGGCCGGCGGTGTACAGGCTGTCTTCGACGGCAACGTCGTCGCGGGTGATGACCGTCGCGATCTCGGTCTCCGCGAGTTCGGCCGCCATCTCGAAGTTCATGACGTCGCCCGTGTAGTTCTTCACAATGTGCAGCACGCCCACGCCGCTGTCGACGGCGTTGGTGGCCGCGAGGATCTGGTCGGGCACGGGGGAGGTGAACACCTCACCTGGACACGCGGCATCGAGCATGCCGAGGCCGACGAAACCGCCGTGCATCGGTTCGTGCCCGGACCCACCACCGGAAACGATTCCCACCTTGCCGGCGACGGGGGCATCGGCGCGCACGATGATCTTGTTCTCGACGTCCACTCGCAGATTCGGGTGGGCGGCGGCCATGCCTCGCAGCGCGTCGACCACGACATCGGCTGGGTCATTGATGAGCTTCTTCATCCCGGGCTCCCTTGTGCCATCGGCGATCTCACTCCCTGCCCATTCTGGTCAGCCGAGGCCGACTCCGACGAGGTTTGGGCCGACTTCCCGGTGGTTATCCGTACGTCGACAAACTCGCCGATTTGTCTATGATTCTCGCGTTGGTACGTTCTGTACCACCCAAAACACCGGTGTCGAGGAGTTCCACTTTGTCTGTCGAGATCCGCATCAGTGAGACGGAAGACGTCTCGGTCGAGTCTGCGTTCGCGTACATCGATGACTACACGAACCACCCGAAGTTCCTGCACGGATCGCTTCCGTTGGTTCCGGTCACCGAGCACACCCGCGGTAAGGGTGCGACGTTCGACGGCGGCATGGGTCTGGGCCCGGTGACGGTGAAGTCACGTGTTCGCGTGGTGGAGTGGGAAGAGAACAAGGTCATCGCCGTCGACACGATCAAGGGGTTCGACGTCGACTTCCGTTATGAGTTCATCGAGCTCGAGGCCGAGAAGGCTCGTGTCGACGTGCTCGTCACGTACCGCGTCGGGTCGGGCATCGCGGGCAATGTCCTGGGGCGCACCATCGAGCCGTTCATCAAGATCGCGGTGAAGTTCAGCACCCACAGCCTCCGGAAGCAGATCATCGACTTCCACAAGGCTCGCACCAACGCCTAGTCCTAAGATTGGCGGAGTGGAAACCGGACAAACCGAAGCCAAAGGTCGTGGGCATCGGTTGCGCGAAAACATTCGAGCGAACTCGAGCCTGAATCTGGCGTACCGGATCGGCGTCGGAGCGCTCGGCGTGGTGGTCGTCGCCGTCGGAATCGCGTTGGTTCCGTACCCGGGACCGGGCTGGCTCATCGTGTTCTTCGGCCTGGCCATTCTGGCCACCGAGTTCGAGTGGGCGCACCGGCTCCTGAAGTGGGCGAAGGCTCGCTACGAGGCTTTCGAAGCGTGGTTCAAGCGGTCGCCGCTGTGGGTCAAGTTGGTATCGGCAATAGGCGTCACGGCCATCACCTTCCTCAGTCTGTGGCTGCTCGGCGCGCTCGCGCTCGTCGGCGGCTGGGTCGGACTCGACTGGCCATGGCTCAAGAGCCCCCTCGCCGGATAGCGCGGGCGGTCGCGGAGACCGCCCGCCAGTTCGGCACCCCAGACCTTCGCGTCGCGGGCACGATCTGGTGGTACATGAACTGCGGCAACTATGCGCTCGCAGATCAGCGGACCGTGATCGATGAACTCGCCGAGGTCAGCGGCGCCAGTCCGCAGGCGCTGTGGGCGATCGCCAGCGACGACCTCGCGAAACAACTCCTCGCGTCGGGAAATCGGGACGCGAAAGTCGAGTCGCCGCTGCTCGCACCCCGGTTCGTCGAGGTGGCGGGCCGTTGGTTCGTCAAGCGCCAATCGTGTTGTCTGATCTACGAGACTCCGCAGGCCGACCTGTGCCTGAGCTGCCCGAAGCATCTCCCTGCGGAGCGGGAGAGACTCCTTGAGGAATTCGTTCGCCGGTCCCGATAGAGTTGGGCGCGTTCCCCGAAACCTGCAAAACAGAGGTGTTGACTCGTGAGTTCCGCGCTTGTCCGGATTCCAGCAGGAACGGCCGTCGGCCGCGCACTCTTCGAGGCTGGGTTCACGAGCAAGGGCGAAGACACCATCGTCGTGGCCCGCTACAACGGTGAACTCAAGGACCTGTCGTGGGTTCCGGAGGAAGACGTCGAAATCGAGCCGGTCGCCGCGAACACCCAGGATGGCCGCAACGTCATCCGGCACTCGTGCACGCACGTGCTCGCCCAGGCTGTTCAGCAGGAGTTTCCGGACGCCAAGCTCGGCATCGGCCCCTTCATCAAGGACGGCTTCTACTACGACTTCCAGGTCGCCCGGCCGTTCACTCCCGAGGACCTGACCAAGCTCGAGTCCCGGATGAAGAAGATCATCAAGGACGGACAGCGCTTCAGTCGTCGGGTGACGACCGTGGAGGACGCCCAGGTCGAGCTCGCGAACGAGCCGTTCAAGCTCGAGCTCATCACCGACAAGTCCGGCATCGACGACCCGGAAGTCATGGAGGTCGGCGGCGCTGAGCTGACGATCTACGACAACCTCAACCCGCGTTCGGGCGAGAAGATCTGGGGCGATCTCTGTCGCGGCCCGCACTGCCCGACCACCAAGCACATCCCGGCGTTCAAGCTGACCCGCAGCTCGGCGGCGTACTGGCGTGGTGACCAGTCACGCGAGGACCTGCAGCGCATCTACGGCACCGCATGGGAGTCGCAGGAGGCGCTCGACCACCACGTCGAGCTGCTCAAGGAAGCCGAGCGTCGCGACCACCGCAAGCTCGGTACCGAACTCGACCTGTTCAGTTTCCCGGATGAGCTCGGCTCGGGTCTGCCGGTGTTCCACCCGAAGGGCGGCATCATCCGCCAGGAACTCGAGAACTACTCGCGTCGTCGTCACGTCGAGGCCGGGTACGAGTTCGTGAACACCCCGCACATCACCAAGGGGCATCTGTTCGAGGTCTCCGGGCACCTCGACTGGTACAAGGACGGCATGTTCCCGGCGATGCACCTCGACGCCGAGTACAACGAGGACGGCACGATCCGCAAGCCTGGGCAGGACTACTACGTCAAGCCCATGAACTGCCCGATGCACAACCTGATCTTCCGCACGCGCGGTCGCTCGTACCGCGAGCTCCCGCTCCGGATGTTCGAGTTCGGTTCGGTGTACCGCTACGAGAAGTCGGGCGTCGTACACGGTCTGACTCGCGTTCGCGGAATGACCCAGGATGACGCGCACATCTACTGCACCAAGGAGCAGATGCGCGACGAGCTGACCAGCATCCTCAACTTCGTGCTCGACCTCCTCAAGGACTACGGACTCGACGACTTCTACCTCGAGCTGTCGACCAAGGACCCGAAGAAGTTCGTCGGCGCGGACGAGGTGTGGGAAGAGGCGACGAACACGCTCGCCGAGGTCGCGCAGGCTTCCGGTCTCGACCTCGTGCCGGACCCGGGCGGCGCCGCGTTCTATGGCCCGAAGATCTCGGTCCAGGCGAAGGACGCCCTCGGCCGTACTTGGCAGATGTCGACCATCCAGCTCGACTTCAACCTGCCGGAGCGTTTCGGCCTCGAATACACCGCCGCGGATGGCACCAAACAGCGTCCGGTCATGATCCACCGTGCGTTGTTCGGGTCGATCGAGCGGTTCTTCGGTGTTCTGACCGAGCACTACGCGGGCGCGTTCCCGGCGTGGCTGGCGCCGGTTCAGGTCGTCGGAATTCCGGTCGCCGAGTCGTTCGAAGAGCACCTCGAGAAGGTCGTGTCGGAGCTTCGGGCGCGCGGCATTCGCGCCGAGCTAGACCGCAGTGACGACCGCATGCAGAAGAAGATCTTCAACCACACTGCGCAGAAGGTGCCGTTCATGCTGCTTGCCGGCGAGCGGGACGTGACCGCGGGTGCCGTGAGCTTCCGCTTCCGCGACGGCACTCAGCTGAACTCCGTGTCGGTCGCCGACGCAGTCGAAGCGATCGTCAAGTGGGTCAACGCTCGGGAGAACGCGTCGCCGACGGCGGATCTGGTGCGGGCATGAGTCCGAGCGGCGAGCCGATCACCGACTACGGCGCAGGGGAGCCGGACCGCCTCGAGCGGATCTGGACCCCGCACCGGATGAACTACATCGTCGAAGCCGTCAAGACGAAGACCGGGGACAAGCCGTTCCTCGAGATTCCGAAGATGACCGACGAGGAAGGTCTCGTTATCGCGCGTGGCGAGCACGTGTACGCGGTGCTGAATCTGTACCCGTACAACCCCGGGCACATGATGATCGTGCCGTATCGCGAGGTCGCCGAGATCGAGGATCTGACCCCCGAGGAAAGCCTCGAACTGATGGCCTTCACGCAGCAGGCGATCCGGGTGCTCAAGCGGGTCTCGCGGCCGCATGGATTCAACGTGGGCATCAACCTCGGCTCGGCGGCAGGCGGCTCTCTGGCCAGTCATCTGCATCAGCACATCGTGCCGAGGTGGGGTGGAGACGCGAACTTCATCACAGTCATCGGAGGGGCAAAAACCATGCCTCAGCTGCTAAGAGAGACCCGAAAGCTGCTCGCCGCAGCATGGGGAGAAAGCCCCGACGACTGACGATTTGCGGCGTTCGGCCGGTAGATTAAACCTGCACTGTAGATCTACCCAAGGACGTGAACCCGCCCGTGCTGAGCATCTTCGGCCGTGCCGCCGCATCAAAAGCGACCAACCCTGTCGGGAAGGCGCTGCTTCGCACTGGGCTGACTCCGAACTCGGTCACGATCATCGGAACGCTCGGGTCGATCATCTGCGCGGTGACGCTGTTCCCCACCGGCCACCTGTTCTGGGGCGCGTGGGCGATCGCCGCGTTCGTGGTGTTCGACATGCTCGACGGGGCCATGGCCCGTGCCCAGGGCGGCGGCACCAGTTTCGGTGCGGTTCTCGACGCTTCGTGTGACCGTATCGCCGACGGCGCGATCTTCGGTGCAATCGCGTGGTGGGCGATCTACACCGCGCATTCGCAGCACCTGCTCATCGCGACTCTGATCTCGTTGGTGACCTCGCAGGTCATCTCGTACGTCAAGGCGCGGGCGGAGGCGAGCGGCCTGTCCGCGAACGTCGGCCTCATCGAGCGCCCCGATCGCCTGGTGATCGTTCTCGTCGGAGCGGTGCTCACCGGCGCTGGTGAGTACCTGGACATCCAGTGGATGGCTGGGGTGATCTACCCGGCGATGTGGATTCTGGCGATCGCGAGTGTCATTACGGTCGGTCAGCGCTTGCTGGAGGTCCGGAAGGGATACCTTCGGGAAAAGGAACTCGTCAACGCGGGTGGGGGCCAGTAGTGACGTGGCGCGATCGAGCCAGCGACTGGGGTTATGCGGCGGGCTGGAGGATCGTCCGCGGCATGAAAGAGAAGACCGCGGTCAAGTGGTTCAATCGCGGCGCCGACTGGGCCGCCAAGCGCAACGGCGGTCCCGTCCAACTCCGCAAGAACCTCGCTCGCGTTCTCGACTGCGCGCCCGAAGAAGTCCCGCAGGAACTGATCCGCGACAGCGTGCGGTCGTATGCCCGCTACTGGCGTGAGGCTTTCCGTCTTCCGAGCCAGGACCCGGTCGCGCTCGCGAAAGCGGTCACCGACGACGCAGTGGGCATCGAATACGTCGCCGAAGCGCTCGCCCTTGGCAAGGGCGTGGTCCTCGCCCTGCCGCACAGCGGCAACTGGGACATGGCCGGAGTGTGGGCCGTCCAGACCCACGGTGGGCTCTCGACGGTCGCTGAGCGACTCAAGCCCGAATCCCTGTTCCTTCGTTTCGTCGCGTACCGCGAAAGCTTGGGATTCGAGATCTTCCCCCTGAGCGGCGGCGAAACGCCGCCGTTCCCGCAACTCGCAGATCGACTGCGGGAGAACAAGATCGTGTGCCTGCTCGGCGAACGCGACCTCGCCAAGAAGGGCGTGCAGGTCGAGTTCTTCGGTGAACCGACGCGCATGCCAGCGGGTCCTGCCCGTCTGGCGATCGAAACGGGAGCTCCGCTGCTGCCGGTGAACTGCTGGTTCCGCGAAGGCGGCTGGGGCTTCACCGTCGAGGCACCGATTTCGACCGAAGGTGGAGTCGAGGCCACGACACAGCGCCTCGCGGATCGGTTCGCGGCGAACATTGCCGCTCACCCCGCTGACTGGCACATGCTTCAGCCCTTGTGGCTCGCCGATCTGTCCGAGGCCCGCTTGGCCCGAATGGGCGAATCGTGAAGATAGGAATGGTCTGCCCGTACTCGTTCGACGTGGCGGGCGGCGTTCAAGCCCACATCGTCGACTTGGCGCGGGCATTCATCGAGCGCGGGCACAAGGTCAGCGTCCTCGCGCCCGCGTCGCCGGAAACGGAACTGCCGGATTTCGTGGTGTCGGCCGGCAAAGCGCTCGCGATTCCGTACAACGGTTCCGTTGCCCGGCTGTCGTTCGGTCCGAAGCAGGCCGCCAAGGTCAAGCAGTGGCTCCTCGACAACGACTTCGACGTCCTGCACATTCATGAGCCCAACGCGCCGAGTCTGTCGATGCTCGCGCTCATGATCGCCGAGGGGCCGATCGTCGCGACGTTCCACACGTCGACCACGAAGTCGCTGGCGCTGAGCACGGCCAAGGGCTTCCTCCGGCCGATGCACGAGAAGATCCGTGGCCGGATCGCGGTGTCGGAACTCGCCCGTCGTTGGCAGGTCGAATCGCTCGGATCGGACGCAGTCGAGATTCCGAACGGCGTCGAGGTTCCGACGTTCGCACACGCGCCCTACCTCGAGGGCTATCCGCGGCCCGGAAAGTCGATCCTGTTCCTCGGCCGGTACGACGAGCCCCGCAAGGGGATGGACGTGCTGCTCGGGGCGCTGCCGTCGATCGTGGAACGCCATCCCGACGTCGAGGTTCTCGTCGTCGGGCGCGGTGACGACGAGAAGCTGCTGAAGCAGGCTGGCGACCTCGCGTCGCATGTGCGTCTGCTTGGCGCCGTGACGGACGCGGAGAAGGCATCCGCGATGCGCAGCGCGGACGTCTACGTCGCGCCGAACCTCGGCGGCGAAAGCTTCGGAATCGTGCTCGTCGAGGCGATGGCGGCTGGCACGGTTGTGGTCGCGAGCAAGCTCGACGCCTTCCGCCGAGTCCTGCGGGACGGCCAAGCCGGAAAGCTCATTCCCATTGGTGACTCCGATGCGCTTGCCGACGCGGTGAGCGAAGTTCTCAGCGACGAGGGCGTGCGTCGTCGTCTCATCGGTTACGCCAATGAGGTTGTCGCCGAATACGACTGGCCGGTGGTCGCCGAGCAGATCATGCGCGTCTACGAGACGGTCACCGTCGGCGGTCACCCAGTTCGGGCGGAGAGCTGATGAACTGGTCTCTGGTCGTCGTTCTCGCGTGTGCCGCGATGGTCGTTGTGCTCGTCGGTATCTGGTCGATCCAGACCGCGCGTCGCCTCGACCGGTTGCACGTGCGCAGCGACCAGTCGTGGCTGGCGCTCGACGCGGCCTTGGCGCGCCGATCCGTCGTTGCCCGGGCCGTGGCCGGTGCGGTCAGCACGCTCGATTCGTCCTTGAGCCACCAGCTGACCGAGCGTGCGGACCGTGCGGAACGCGCCGATCGGGACCAGCGGGAAGTCGCCGAGAACCAGTTGTCGACGACGTTGGCCCGCATCGACATCGAGGACCTTCGCCCGCAGCTCGTCGCCGAGCTCGCCGATGCCGAAGCCCGGGTCCTCATCGCCCGGCGCTTCCACAACGACGCCGTCCGAGACACCCTCGCCATCCGCACCCGACCGATGGTTCGCCTGCTGCACCTCGGTGGCACCGCCCCGCTGCCGCTCTACTTCGAGATCACTGAGCGCGTGAAGCCCTCGGCCGCAACCGGATTGGCGGTCGAAGCGAACCGGACGTCAGCGCGCGTCGTGCTGTTCGACGAAGAGGGCCGTGTGCTGCTGGTCCGCGGTCATGACCCACTCGTGCCGAAGGTGAAGTTCTGGTTCACGCTCGGCGGCGGTGTGAAGCCGGGGGAGAACCTGCGAGCGGCCGCCGTGCGCGAGGTGTTCGAGGAGACCGGGCGTCAGCTCGAGGTCAACGATCTCGTCGGGCCGTTGTGGCGTCGGGTCGCGGTGTTCGAGTGGACCGGTCGCCTGATTCGCTCCGAGGAGCTGTTCTTCGCGGCGGCGACGACCTCCTTCAAGCCGAGTCGGCAGCAGTTCACCGACCTCGAAAAGGTCTCGATCACGGACTTCCGGTGGTGCGTCGAAGCCGACATCGAGCGTCTCGACCAGTCCGGCGAGACCGTCTATCCGCTCGAACTCGCGGAGTTGCTGCCCGGCGCGCGGGCCGCGGTGCGTGGCGAAGTCGAGGCTGACGTTCGCCCGATCCGCTAGTCCGCAGCCGCGGTCCGCCGCCCCAGCAACGAGTGCGAGCGGCTGTACCCGAAATAGACGACCAGGCCGATGAGCATCCAGACGATGAACCGGATCCATGTGCCGACGGACAGGTTGACCATCAACCAGATGCAGGCGAGCACGGCGAGGATCGGGATGAGGGGAACCAACGGGGTCCGGAAGCCGCGCGGCAGGTCCGGGCGCGTTCGCCGCAGGATGACGACGCCCATCGAGACCAGCATGAACGCGAACAACGTGCCGATGTTGACCATCTCTTCGAGGGCGCCGATGTTGACGAACCCCGCGAGGACGATGCAGAACAGACCCACGATCACCGTGATCCGGGCGGGCGTGCCGCGCGAACCGGTGTGCGCGAGCGGACGGGGGAGCAGACCGTCGCGCGACATGGCGAAGATGACGCGCGTCTGACCAAGGAACAGAACCATGACCACGGTCGTGAGTCCGGCCAGGGCGCCGATCGAGATGATGTTCTTCGTCCAGGTCGCACCGTGCTGCGCGAAGGCCGTCGCCAGCGTCGAGCTGTCGCCGGCGAGGTCGGTGTAGTGCACCATTCCGGTCAGGACCAGTGCGACCGCGACGTACAGCACGGTGACGATCGCAAGGGATCCGAGAATGCCGCGCGGGACGTCCTTCTGCGGGTTGCGCGTCTCCTCGGCAGCCGTCGCGACGACGTCGAACCCGATGAACGCGAAGAACACGAGGCTCGAAGCCGCGAGTAGGCCGTACCAACCGAACACGGTGTTTCCGCCGCCGGTGATGACCGAGAACAACGTCTGGTGCCACCCGGTGTCGCCCGTCGACGGCTGCGATGGCGGAATGAACGGTTTCAGGTTGTCGGCGGAGAAGTAGCTGATTCCGACGCCGATAACGAGCGCGATGACACCGAGTTTGATCGCAACCGCCACTGCGGACACCCGCGAGGAGATTTTGGTTCCGATGATCAGAATTCCGGCGAGGACCAGCAGGAGCAGGACAGCGCCCCAGTCGAATCCGACGCTACCGAGCTGGATCGTTGTGGATTCCAGGCCGGTCACCATGCCGAGATACAGCGACCAGCCCTTCGCGACGACCGACGTTCCGAGCGCGAATTCGAGCACGAGGTCCCACCCGATGATCCACGCCACGAGCTCGCCGAACGTTGCATACGAGTACGTGTAGGCGCTGCCGGCAACGGGCACCGTCGAGGCGAACTCGGCGTAACACACGGCGGTGAGAGCGCAGGCCACGGCGGCAAACACGAAGGCGAGGGACACCGCAGGGCCCGCCAGATTGCCCGCCACCCGGGCGGTCAACGTGAAGATTCCCGCACCGATCACGACCGCCACGCCGAAGACCGTCAGGTCGAGCGCCGTGAGTTCTTTCCGCAGTCTCGAGTCGGGATCGTCGGTGTCGAGAATCGACTGCTCGACTGACTTCGTCCGGAATAGCCCGTTCATGTGGCCTCCTCACCTCTCAGTTGAGCTTTACCCATAGTGATGATCTTGTCCCGAAGTTCGGGGGTCTCGGCCGCGCGAGTAAAGTTGCGAACGTAGTCGTCAGACCTTCTCGAGGAGCCACACCAGTGACCGTTGAATCGCCCACCACCGGTACCGCCCGCGTCAAGCGCGGTATGGCCGAAATGCTCAAGGGTGGCGTGATCATGGATGTCGTAACACCGGACCAGGCGAAGATCGCCGAGGACGCCGGCGCGGTTGCCGTCATGGCGCTCGAGCGCGTCCCGGCCGACATTCGCGCCGAGGGCGGTGTCTCCCGGATGTCGGACCCGGACATGATCGACGGCATCATCAGCGCCGTCAGCATCCCGGTCATGGCGAAGGCGCGGATCGGCCATTTCGTCGAAGCGCAGATCCTGCAGAGTCTCGGCGTCGACTACATCGACGAGTCCGAGGTCCTGACCCCGGCCGACTACGAGCACCACATCGACAAGTGGCGCTTCACGGTGCCCTTCGTCTGCGGCGCGACCAACCTGGGGGAGGCTCTGCGCCGCATCACCGAGGGCGCCGCGATGATCCGGTCGAAGGGTGAAGCCGGTACCGGCGATGTCTCCAACGCCACCACCCACATGCGCAAGATCGGCGGCGAGATCCGCCGTCTGAAGGGCCTGTCGAAGGACGAGCTCTACGTCGCCGCCAAGGAACTGCAGGCTCCGTACGAACTCGTCGCCGAGGTCGCCGTCGCGGGCAAGCTCCCGGTTGTGCTGTTCACCGCCGGTGGAATTGCAACCCCGGCCGACGCCGCCATGATGATGCAGCTCGGTGCCGAGGGCGTGTTCGTCGGTTCGGGCATCTTCAAGTCGGGCAATCCGGCGCAGCGTGCGGCCGCGATCGTCCAGGCCACGACCTTCTACGACGACCCGGATGTTCTCGCGAAGGTTTCGCGCGGTCTCGGCGAGGCGATGGTCGGGATCAACGTCGAGCAGCTGCCCGTCGATCACCGGCTCGCGACGCGCGGCTGGTAAGCGTTCCGGGGGCAAAGTCTCCCGCACGGCGGCTTGTACGAAACTGGACCTTTGTACAAGCCGCCCCGCGAGAGACTTTCACCCTGGCTGGGCCTCGCAGTAGCGCTTGAGGTCCGCCAGTTTCGTCGTCCAGAAGCCAGGATCCATCCGGTGCGAGACGGTGATGTCGACGGAATTGCTGTGCGTGACGAAGGTGAAGTTGACATCGTCCCGTTGGCCGGGCCATCTGGTCCGGATGAGTTCGCCTGGGTCAACCTCGAAGACTTCGCCGAAATCGTCGGATAGTCCGTCACGTACCCACCCGCCACGGAAGGCTTCGAGGCTCAGGCCCTTCCACCATGTGCACCGGTGCCGGACGGTGAGGGCGTTCCATACTGCGTCAAGTGTTGCGTGGATCGTGGTCGACGTCTGAGCCGGCGGGTCCATATGGCCGCCGTCCAACGGGACGATCCCCACCAAGGGTCGCCCATGTCGCGTGATGACGACACGTTGGCCGCCATAGGCGACTCGGGAGCACAGTTCGGAGAGTTCGGCACGCGCTTTGCCTAGCGGGATAAGAGGAGTCTCGGTGTCCATGAGCGGCACCGTAGCCGGGTGTACTGACAAGCCGTTTAGGTACGCTTCCGATATTGCACTCTTACTGAGGGAAGAGGTTTCGTGGCATCGCTTGAAGAAGCCCTGAAGATCGAACGGCTCGAAGCCGACATCTTCCGGGGTGCAGTGGTCCCGACGCAGTTGCCGCGCACCTTTGGCGGACAGGTCGCGGGGCAGGCCCTCATCTCGGCGACGCGAACGGTAGACCCGAAGTACACGGTGCATTCGCTGCACGCCTATTTCCTCCGACCGGGCAATCCGACTCAGGCGACGGTCTACCTCGTGGACCGCATTCGTGAGGGTCGGTCGTTCAGCACGCGCCGGGTCACCGGTATCCAGGACGGCAAGGCCATCTTCACGATGGAGGCGTCGTACCACGTGGGGGATCGAGGCCCGGAGCATCAGTCGGTGATGCCCGTCGTGGCGAAGCCGGAGGATCTGCCCGACCCCGAGACGTTCCTGCCGGAGGCGCGCAAGTGGCTGCTCCGGGAATGGCCGGACTTCGACATCCGCCTCATCCCCGAGGAGCTCGTCGTCAAGCAGCATGGTTGGGCCGCGCAGCAACAGGTGTGGTTCCGATACCGGTATCAACTTCCGGACCAGCAGGTTTACCACCAGTCGACGCTGGCCTACATGAGTGACATGACGCTACTCGGCGCGGCCAAGGTCATTCACCCGGAGTCGACTCAGAACGCATCGCTCGACCACGCGCTGTGGTTCCTGCGCCCGTTCAAGGCGAACGAATGGCTGCTGTACGACCAGTCGTCACCGTCGGCCGACATGGGCCGCGGTCTCACGCAGGGCCGTATCTTCGATGTCGAAGGTCGGCTCGTCGCATTTGTCGTGCAGGAAGGCCTCATCCGGTACTTCCAGCCGAACGTGGAGGTTTAGACAGTGTCGGATGGTCGCTTCACAGGCTCCGCTCCGGCGCTCGATCCGTCGATCGCCACCCGTCTCAAGCGCAATGACGCCGGCCTCGTCTGCGCCGTGACCGTGGACAAGGCGACCAACGACGTCCTCATGGTCGCCTGGATGAACGACGAGTCCCTCGCGATCACGCTGGAGACGCGGCAGGCGACGTACTTCTCCCGCTCGCGAAACAAGTTGTGGCGCAAGGGCGAAGAGTCCGGGCACACCCAGTACGTGCACGAAGTGCGGCTGGACTGCGATGGCGATACTTTGCTCGTCATCGTCGACCAGGTCGGTCCGGCGTGCCACACGGGGACCCGCACGTGCTTCGACTCGGATCAGATTCTCGCGCCCGAATGATCAGCTGCGCGGCCGCAGCCCGTTCATGATGTTTGCCGCGACGTCGGCGACCATATTCTCGACGTCACCGACTGGGACGAATCCGGAGCTGACAAACGTCGCCAGCCCCTGAAGCGTGGCGAAGGCGGTGAATCCGATCGTTTCCGGATCGCCGGCGATCACCTCTCCACTCTGCTGACCTTCGAGGATCAAGGCCAGGGGAGCCGCGAACGCCTGCGCGGCCGCGGCGGGCAACTCGTCCCCGGCTGTTGGGCTGTGCTTGCGCGCGAACATCAATTCGAGCAGCGCGGAATTCTGTGTGGCGAACTGCACATAGGCCCGCGCCAGCGACGTCAAACGCTCGGCAAACGATCCCGTACAGGTAGCGCCCAACACGGCACCGAGCCGTTCGAAGCCGGTCATCGCGAGCGCATCGAGCAGCGCCTGCTTGTCGCGGAAGTGCCGGCTCGGGGCCCCGTGACTGACGCCGACATCGCGGGCGAGCTGGCGCAGTGACAGTGTGCCCACGCCAGAAGTCCGCAACGTCTCCTCGGCGCGCGCGAGCAGCGCGTCCCGCAAGTCGCCGTGGTGGTAGGAGCTCGTCTGCGTGATGGTCATGATGTGGCAAAGAATAGCCGAAATATTCCCAAATGTAGACATTGACTACAATGTAGGCAGTGTCTACTGTGGGCTTCATGACGAACTCATCTTGGTCCTCTGCCCAACTTCAGTCCTTCGACGGCAGAACTGTCGTCGTCACCGGTGCGAACAGCGGCCTCGGCCTCGTCACCGCGCGTGAGCTTGCCCGCGTCGGAGCGCACGTCGTTCTCGCCGTCCGCGACACGGCCCGGGGCGAAGCCGCCGCCGCGACGATCGACGGCGACACCGAGGTGCGCGAACTCGACCTTGCCGATCAGGCATCGATCCACCGCTTCGCCGAGGGCTGGTCGGGCCAGCTCGACGTGCTCGTCAACAACGCCGGCATCATGGTGCCGCCCAAGGGCACGACGAAGGACGGCTTCGAGACGCAGTTCGGTACGAACCATCTCGGACACTTCGCGCTGACCAACCTGCTCCTGCCGCACATCACCGATCGCGTCGTCACCGTGGCCTCCGGTGCACACCACCAGGGCAAGATCGACCTGAGCGACCTGAACTGGGAAACGCGCAGCTACGAGCGTTGGGCCGCGTACAGCCAGTCCAAGCTCGCGAACCTGCTCTTCATGTCCGAACTTCAGCGTCGACTCGAAGCGGCCGGATCGAAGGTCCGCTCGTTGAGTGCGCACCCGGGCTACGCCGCGACCAACCTGCAGTCGCACGCCGGCAACCGCCTCTTCAACGGCGTCTTGGCCGTCGGCAACCGACTCCTCGCCCAGGACGACACAGCGGGCGCCCAGCCGACCCTGTATGCGGTCAGCCAGGATCTGCCCGGCGACAGCTACGTCGGTCCGGACGGATTCATGGAGCTGCGCGGCAAGCCGACGCTGGTCGGTCGATCGAAGGCCGCTCGGGACACTGAGATGGCGCGCAAGCTGTGGACGGCGTCCGAAGAACTGACCGGGGTGAAGTTCTCGCTGTAAACGATCTTGTTCGCCACGCCGAACGGTGCCCGGCGGGAA
The DNA here is from genome assembly GCF_000380645.1 of Smaragdicoccus niigatensis DSM 44881 = NBRC 103563. GTDB lineage: Bacteria > Actinomycetota > Actinomycetes > Mycobacteriales > Mycobacteriaceae > Smaragdicoccus > Smaragdicoccus niigatensis. The sequence continues at coordinate 104,886 of NZ_AQXZ01000016.1, read as the reverse complement.
GCATTGCGCCCCGGCTGCCACAATGGTCTTTATGCCCGGACCAGCGACGGCAACCAGCCCCTCTTCGACGACGACGCTCGAGCAGTTCCGTGAACTCGCCGCGCTGCACCGCGTCGTGCCCATCACGCGGAAAGTGCTCGCGGACTCCGAGTCTCCGCTGTCGGCGTACCGAAAGCTCGCCGGCGGCGGGCCCGGAACGTTCCTCTTCGAGTCTGCCGAGAACGGGCGTTCGTGGTCGAGGTGGTCGTTCATCGGGGCGGGCAGTCCGTCGGCTCTGACGGTCGTCGACGGCGAAGCGGCCTGGATCGGCACGGTTCCCGCCGATGCGCCCAGCGGTGGCAATCCGCTCGAAGCGCTCAAGCGCACGCTTGAACTCCTGCAGACCGAGCGCATGCACGGACTGCCCCCGCTGACCGGCGGATTGGTCGGCTACATGGGCTACGACGCGGTGCGCCGCATCGAGCGCCTGCCGTCGCACGCGGTCGATGACCTGCAGATTCCCGAGATGGTCATGCTTCTCGCGACCGACCTCGCCGCGTTTGACCACCACGAAGGCGCGATCACGCTCATCGCCAACGCCGTCAACTGGAACGGCACCGACGAAGGCGTCGACGCGGCGTATGCCGACGCGGTCGCGCGCCTGGACCGCATGACCGCCGCTCTCGCCGCTCCCGCGCCGTCGACCGTCTCCACTTTCGACAAGCCGGCCCCGGACTTCGTGCGTCAGCGCACGAGCGAGGAATTCGGTGCGGGCGTCAAGCGCTTGGTCGAGGAGATCGAGGCGGGCGAGGCGTTCCAGGTCGTGCTGTCGCAGCGCTTCACGATGGATTACACCGGCGACCCGATCGACGTCTATCGCATGCTTCGCGCCTCGAACCCGAGTCCGTACATGTACCTGCTTCAGATCCCCGGCCTCGACGGTGGCACCGCGTTCTCGATCGTCGGATCGAGCCCGGAGTCGCTCGTCACGGTGCACGAGGGCGTCGCCACGACTCACCCGATCGCGGGCACACGCTGGCGTGGAGCGAGCCTCGAGGACGACGAACTCCTCGAGAAGGACTTGCTTGCCGACGAGAAGGAGAACGCCGAGCACCTGATGCTCGTCGACCTCGGCCGCAACGACCTGGGGCGTGTGTGCGAGCCGGGCACGGTCAAGGTGAGCAACTACCGCCGCGTCGAGCGCTACAGCCACGTCATGCACCTGGTTTCGACCGTCACCGGTCGGCTTGCGGCCGGTAAGCGCGCTGTCGATGCCCTGACGGCCTGTTTCCCGGCGGGAACGCTGTCCGGAGCGCCGAAGGTTCGCGCCATGGAACTCATCGACGAACTCGAGCCGACCCGGCGCGGGATCTACGGCGGCATTGTCGGCTACCTCGACTTCGCCGGCGACGCCGACACCGCAATCACCATTCGCACGGCGTTGCTGAAGGACAAGAAGGCGTTCATTCAGGCGGGCGCGGGTGTCGTTGCCGACTCCAAGCCGCAGTACGAGGACACCGAGTGTGTGAACAAGGCGATGGCGGTCCTGCGGGCCGTTGCCGCCGCGACGACGCTGCGTGCCTTCGAGGCGAACTCGCAATGAGCACCGAGCCCGCCCCACCGCGCTACCAACGGATTCCCATCGTCCTGTTGGGTGGTGCGGCGATCGCGACCTGGATCGCGTCTCGGATGACGTGGGTCGAACTCGACATCGCGGACGGCCTCGGTGGTGCACACACCAAGCTTCTTGACGGAAACCAATGGGCTGCCGCGCCAACGGTTCTCGCGGTTGTTCTGCTGGCCGCGATCGGTGCGGCGCTGGCGCTCAACGGCTGGTCCCGTCGCATTCTCGGGTGCCTCCTTGCGCTCGTGGGTGCCGGGGCCTCGGTGCCGGCGATTGTGCTCCTGATGGGGCGCTCGTCGACCGATCGCGCGGCGCGCATTGCGGATCTTCCGGCTCGCGCCCAGGTCACGGCCGTCCACTGGATGCCGCCGGCGGGTTACGTGGCGTTCGGTGCAGCGCTCGCGATATTCGTCGCCGGGGCTCTACTGGCCCGCAAGCCCGACCCGAACGCCGGGCTCTCCAGCCGCTTCGACCGTTCCGCTGAGTACGACGACGATGTCCACTCGCAGCGCTCGATCTGGGCTGCTCTCGACGCCGGTGACGACCCGACTGCGGATTCAGCAAACGGCGAGGCACCCGATGTCGGGCAATCGCGTGACGACGATTACTCTGATCGAAATCCACCCGAGAAAGGACGTGGCCCACGATGAGCACCGTTCTCGATTCGATCCTCGAGGGCGTTCGCGCTGACGTGGCGGCCCGCGAAGCGATGATCGACTTCAGTGCGATCAAAGCGGCTGCGGCGGCGGCACCGGCGCCCCGCGATGCGTTCGCAGTACTGAGTGGTGAAGGCATCAGTGTCATCGCCGAGGTGAAGCGGGCCAGCCCCTCCAAGGGTGCCTTGGCCGACATTCCGAGCCCGGCCGAGTTGGCGATGGCCTATGAAGCCGGTGGCGCGCGCGTCATCAGCGTTCTGACCGAGAAGCGCCGGTTCAACGGTTCGCTGGACGACCTCGATGCGGTGCGTGCCGCGGTGAACGTCCCGATCCTGCGTAAGGACTTCATCGTCGGGCCGTACCAGATCCACGAAGCCCGCGCTCACGGTGCAGACGTCATTCTGCTCATCGTCGCCGCACTCGAACAGGACGCTCTGGCGTCTCTGCTGGACCGCACCGAATCGCTCGGCATGACCGCGCTCGTCGAGGTCCACACCGAGGAGGAAGCGGACCGGGCGCTGCAGGCTGGCGCCAAGGTCATCGGCGTGAACGCCCGTAACCTCAAGACGCTCGACATCGACCCGGACGTCTTTGCCCGGATCGCCCCGGGCCTGCCGTCGTCGGTCATCAAGATCGCCGAGTCGGGCATTCGCGGCACTGCTGACCTGCTGGCTTACGCTGGAGCAGGAGCAGATGCGGTCCTCGTCGGCGAAAGTCTGGTGACAAGCGGCGATCCGCGTGCTGCAGTAGCTGAGTTGGTCACGGCGGGTGCACACCCTTCGTGCCCAAAGCCGGCGCGCTAGCGACGGCAGATAGACAGCGGCGGCGCTTCGTCGCAATCAAACACAGGCGGCGCTTCGACCAGATCGATGTGCCGCCGACGTTGACTTGGAGGAGATCCGATCGTGCCCAACACCCTTGACGAGAAGGGGAGCGGACTGCCGAAGGCGAGCGAGGGGATCGCCCACCACAGCGCTCACGAGCCTGACATGGGTGGCCACTTCGGCGTGTATGGCGGACGGCATGTGCCGGAAGCACTGATGGCGGTCATCGAGGAAGTCACCTCGGAATACGAGAAGGTCCGCAACGACCGCACGTTCCTCGACGAACTCGACCGTCTCCAGCGCGACTACACCGGTCGTCCCTCGCCGCTCTACGAGGCGACGCGAATGAGCGAATTTGCCGGTGGCGCGCGCCTGCTTCTCAAGCGCGAAGACCTCAACCACACGGGATCGCACAAGATCAACAACGTGCTGGGGCAGGCCCTGCTCGCCAAGCGCATGGGCAAGACGCGCGTCATCGCCGAGACCGGTGCCGGCCAGCACGGGGTCGCGACGGCGACCGCCTGCGCGTTGCTCGACCTCGAGTGCATCATCTACATGGGCGAGGTCGACACCTCTCGCCAAGCGCTCAACGTCGCCCGCATGCGGTTGCTTGGCGCCGAGGTCATCGCGGTGAAGTCCGGATCGCGCACGCTCAAGGATGCGATCAACGAAGCTCTCCGCGACTGGGTCACCAATGCGCACAACACGTATTACTGCTTCGGTACGGCCGCCGGTCCGCACCCGTTCCCGCTCATGGTTCGCGACCTGCAGCGTGTGATCGGTCTCGAGGCGCGCGCGCAGTGCCTCGCGCTGACCGGTCGTCTGCCCGATGCCGTCACGGCATGCGTCGGCGGCGGTTCGAACGCGATCGGCATCTTCCACGCGTTCATCGACGACCCGTCGGTCAAGCTCGTCGGCTACGAAGCGGCGGGTGACGGCGTGGAGACGGGACGGCACGCGGCGACCTTCACCGGTGGTACACCGGGCGCCTTCCAGGGTGCGTACTCGTACCTGCTGCAGGACGAAGACGGTCAGACCATCGAATCGCACTCGATCTCGGCTGGTCTGGACTATCCGGGCGTCGGCCCTGAGCATGCCTACCTCAAAGACACCGGGCGTGCCCGCTACGAACCGATCACCGATGCCGAGGCGATGGATGCGCTACGACTGCTGAGCCGTCGCGAGGGCATCATTCCGGCGATCGAGTCGGCGCACGCGGTCGCGGGTGCGCTCAAGCTCGGTCAGGAGCTCGGCCCGGATTCGATCATCATCGTGAACATCTCCGGTCGCGGTGACAAGGACATGGACACCGCCGGCCGTTGGTTCGGCCTGTTCGACGACTCGCCAGAGGAGAGCAAGTGACCAACACGCTGGACTCGCGACTCGGCCCGCTCTTCGCGAAGTGCCGCGAGGAGAAGCGTGCCGCCTTGGTCGGATACCTGCCGGCCGGCTACCCGACGGTCGACGGATCGATCGAGGCGTGCATCGCAATGGTCGAAGCCGGTTGCGACATCATCGAGGTCGGCGTCGCCTACAGCGACCCGGTCATGGACGGCCCGACGATTCAGGCGGCCGCAGAGCAGGCGCTCGCGAACGGCGTCCGGCTCAAGGACGTGTTCAAGGTCGTCGAGGCGATCGCGAAAGCCGGCGGCAACGCCGTCGTCATGACGTACTGGAACCCGGTTCTGCAGTACGGCGTCGACCGCTTCGCGCGCGACCTCAACGCCGCGGGCGGCCTGGGCCTCATCACTCCGAACCTCATTCCGGAGGAAGCCGGCGAGTGGATGGCGGCCTCGGACGCCCACAACCTCGACCGCATCTTCCTGGTCGCGCCGTCCTCGACGGAAGAGCGCATCGCACTGACGCTCGAGGCGACCCGCGGATTTGTCTATGCCTCATCGGTCATGGGTGTGACGGGTGCGCGCGACAACGTCTCCTCGGCCGCGCCGGAGATCTGCCAGCGGGTCCGGGCGCATTCCGACATGCCGATCGGCGTTGGCCTCGGTGTGCGATCCGGTGCGCAGGCGGCCGAAATCGCACGCTATGCGGACGCAGTCATCGTCGGTTCGGCGCTGGTGACCGCCACTTCTCAGGGACTCGACTCGGTGCGCCGCCTGACTGCTGAACTCGCTGAAGGAGTCCGGTCCGCTACGGTGGGTTCGTGACAAACACGGCTACTGTGCTTGCCTACATTCCGAGCCCACCTCAGGGCGTCTGGATGTTGGGTCCGATTCCCTTGCGGGCGTACGCCTTCTTCATCATCGTCGGCATCTTCGTCGCGATCTGGTGGGGTGAGCGTCGTTTCATCGAGCGCGGCGGTGAGCCCGGGTTCATCACCGACCTCGCGCTGTGGGTCATTCCCTTCGGTCTCGTCGGCGGTCGCCTGTACCACGTGATGACCGACTTCACGACGTACTTCGGGGCCGGCGGCCATCCGCTCAACGCCTTCAAGGTGTGGGAGGGCGGCCTCGGAATCTGGGGTGCAGTGGCACTCGGTGGCGTCGGCGCGTGGATCGGCTGCCGACGGAAGGGCGTCCCGCTGGCTGCCGTCGCCGACAGCCTTGCCCCGGCAGTGCTGCTCGCGCAGGCGATCGGCCGCCTCGGAAACTACTTCAACCAGGAGCTCTACGGCCGCGAGACGACCGTGCCGTGGGGTCTGGAGATCTACGAGCGCGTCAACAGCATCACCGGTCAGCCGGACAACCTGAACGGTGTAGCGACGAGCATGTCGGACCCGATCATCGTGCACCCGACGTTCCTCTACGAGATGTTGTGGAACCTGCTGATCGTGGGTCTTCTCGTCTTCGTCGACAAGAAGTTCCGGATCGGCCACGGACGCCTGTTCGCGCTGTACGTCGCGGGCTATTGCGTCGGTCGCTTCGGCGTCGAGTTGCTCCGCAACGACCCGGCCACGCACCTGTTCGGACTTCGCATCAACACCTACACCGCCGCGATCCTGTTCGTCGGTGCCGTTGCCTACTTCGTGCTGGCGCCGAAGGGCAAGGAGGACCCGGAATCGCTCAAGGGCCAGACCGTGGACTCGGCGTCGACCGCACTGTCTGCACTGATCGCCGACGGCGGCGAAACCGAACCGAAGAGTGATCTTTCTCCGCGGGGAGGTCGGCACGCCCGCCGCGAATCGGCCACACTTGAGGAGCAGGCCGCGACCAGCGCCGAAACAGCTGCTCCGCCGCTGGAACCCACCTCGGAAGTAACGACGACGACCACCGTTATCGATACAGCTGAGGCATCCAGCGGTGAGGGGGAAACGTCCGAATCGCCGCTTTCGAAGGCTCGCAGCCTGCTGAGCCGATTTGGACGAGAGAAGAAGAAGTGACTGACCCCAACAAGCCGGGTTCCGATGGCACGGAGCCGACCTGGTCGAACGACCCGTGGTCGCAGCCGTCGCCGGGACCCGAGTGGTCGTTCGACAAGCCTGCCGGTGCACCGGCGGCCGCTGAGCAGCCGACCACGAGCACGCCGGCCAGTGACCCGCAGGGCTACCCGGCCCAGCCGCCGACGAGCGACTACGGCCAGCAGTACGGACAGCCTTCGTACGGTCAGCCGTCGTATGGGACGCAGCCGTCCTACGGCGCTCAGCCGTCGTACGGACAGGGGTACGGTCAGCAGCAGTACGGCCAGCCGTACGGTGCGCCGCAGTATGGTCAGCCGGCCTACGGACAGCAGTATGGAGCGCCTTACGGCGGACCATACGGATCTCCGTATGGTCCGCCGCCGGAGAACCACATGGTGCTCGGCATCATCGGCACCGTCATCGCCGTCCTCAGTTGCACGCTGATCGGCGCGATCTTCGGCATCATCTCGATCGTCAAGGCATCGCAGGTCAGCGGCGAGTGGGCCGCCGGCCAGACGCAGCAGGCGCTGGACTCGGCCCGCACGGCGAAGACGATGGGCATCGTTTCGCTCGTCGTCACCGCAGTGCTTTTCGTGGGCGGGATCATCTTCTGGGTGGTGGCCATCGGTGCGGCGATGAATGCCGCGACCTACTGAGCAAGGCAGCATGAACGCTCGGCTCCGAGCTTTGACGGCTCCGGCGGCAGTTGCCGCCGGAGCCGTCGCTGTTCTGGGGGCAGTGTCCGTGGCGAACCCGACCGTACCGGGCGGTGTCCTGCCCGTTTGCCCGACGAAGCTCTTGTTCGGTTTCGACTGCCCGGGTTGTGGCACCCTGCGGATGCTGTATTCGGTCGCGCACCTCGACTTCGGAGCCGCGGTTCGATACAACGCGCTCGCGTTGGTGATCCTCGGACTTCTCACCGTCAGCTACTTTGCGTGGACCTACGGGCGGGTGCAGAACGTCCGCGTGCGGCAGTGGTTCGAACTCCGCGGGGCGCCGGGCCTTCTCATCGCTGCGATCGCCATATGGGCCGTCATCCGGAATCTGCCGTTCGCACCGTTCACCGGTCTGTATGTCTAGAAACACCCGCCGGGATTAGAGATCACGTCGAGCGGGTATCCGCGAAAATCCCCTGATTGCAGGGTTAATCGGCGCTGTTAAACTCTGCATAAGCCGTTTGGCACCACTTGCGAAGGTATGGGCCAGACTGCGACACACGGGCCGTTACGGCTCTGGGCATCGATTCAGCGGGGGTTGGATCGTGGTCCGGGGCGGGAGCGGCCCGAAGTGGAGGTATACGGGTGCTTTTCTCGAATATGCCACCGCGGCAAGGTCTTTACGACCCGCAGCATGAGTCCGACTCATGCGGTGTGGCCATGATGGCGGATGTTCGAGGCCGGCGCACCCACCAGCTCGTAGCAGACGCGCTGCTTGCGCTCGCGAACCTCGAACATCGCGGCGCCAAGGGTGCCGATCCGAACAGCGGCGATGGCGCGGGCATTCTCATTCAGCTGCCCGTCGAACTGTTTGCCGCGACGGTCGATTTCGAACTCCCGACGGTGAACGCCTATGCGGCCGGTACGTGTTTCCTGCCGATCGACCACGAGCAGCGCGCTCGGGCAATGGCGCGTATCGAGCGGCTCGCGGGCGAGGAGAACCTCACTGTCCTGGGCTGGCGCGAGGTCCCGGTCGATCCCGACAGCGCCGCGATCGGGGACAGCGCCCGAGCCTGCATGCCCTATATGGCACAGCTCTTCGTGAGTTCCGCCGGGCGGACGGGAATCGATCTCGATCGCGCGGTCTATCCGCTCCGTAAACGAGCCGAGCAGTCGCAGGACGACGGGACGACGGTCTATTTCGCGTCGCTGTCGAGCCGGACGATCGCTTACAAGGGAATGCTGACGACACAGCAGTTGCCGAAGTTCTTCCCGGACCTTCGGGACGAGCGATGTCGTAGCGCAATCGCCATCGTCCACAGCCGATTTTCGACCAATACCTTCCCGTCCTGGCCGCTTGCACATCCATTCCGGTTCGTCGCGCACAACGGGGAGATCAACACCATCAAGGGAAACCGGAACCGCATGCGGGCGCGCGAGGCGATGCTCGCGAGCGACCTGATTCCCGGCGATCTAAAACGCCTGTTCCCGATCTGTTCGCCGGAAGCCTCGGACTCGGCGTCGTTCGACGAAGTCCTCGAATTGCTCCACTTGGGCGGGCGCAGCCTCCCACACGCGGTGCTCATGATGATTCCGGAAGCCTGGGAGAACAATCAGCTCCCGCGTCCTCGGATCGCGTTCTATCAGTACCACTCGTCGCTGATGGAGCCGTGGGATGGGCCGGCGTGCGTGACCTTCACCGACGGCACACTGGTCGGCGCCGTGCTCGACCGCAACGGACTGCGCCCCGCACGCTGGTGGCGGACCGCCGACGACCGCGTGATCTTCGCGAGCGAAGCCGGGGTACTGCCGATCGACCAATCGATGGTCGTGGCCAAAGGGCGGCTGCAGCCTGGGCGCATGTTCCTCGTCGACACCGAGGCCCAGCGCATCGTTCCGGACTCGGAGATCAAGGACCGGCTCGCGAGCGCCGAGCCGTACGACGACTGGTTGCATGCGAACAAGGTCAAGATCGACACCCTGCCGGACCGCCCCATCTTCCGGCAGGATCACGAGTCGTTCGTCCAGCTCCAGCAGGCGTTTGGCTACACCAACGAGGACCTGCAAACGCTTCTCGCGCCCATGGCTGCGTCGGGTGGCGAGCCGCTCGGCTCGATGGGGACCGACACTCCGATCGCCGCGATGTCGGCCCGTCCGCGCTTGCTCTTCGACTACTTCGTCGAGCTGTTCGCCCAGGTGACCAACCCACCTCTCGATGCGATCCGCGAGGAGATCGTGACGTCGCTCCGCCGCTCGATGGGTCCGGAACAGAATCTGCTGGAGCCGACTCCCACGTCGTGTCGCCAGATCGTCGTGCAGACACCGATCCTGTGCAACGCCCAGCTCGCCAAGATCGTGCACATCAACGACGACGGCGATCATCCCGGTCTGTCCGCGACCGTTCTCCACGCGCTCTACGAAGTGAACCGGGACGCCCCGGGGCTGGCGATCGCGCTCACCGAGTTGCGCGAGGCTGCGAGTCTGGCCATCGCCAAGGGTTATCACGTGCTCGTCATCTCTGATCGCAACAGCAACCAACGCATGGCACCGATTCCGTCGTTGCTTGCTGTCTCGGCGGTGCACAACCACCTCGTCCGGACCAAGGAACGCACGAAAGTCGCGCTGGTCGTCGAGTCGGGCGATGCGCGCGAAGTGCACCACGCGGCGATTCTCATCGGCTTCGGGGCGGCCGCGGTCAATCCGTACCTGGCCATGGAATCGATCGAGGATCTCATTGACTCGGGAAGTCTGACCGGGATCGAGAAGTCGATGGCGGTGCGCAATTATCTTCAGGCGCTCGGCAAGGGTGTGCTGAAGGTGATGTCGAAGATGGGTATCTCGACCGTCGCTTCCTACACGATGGCGCAGGCTTTCGAGGCGATCGGACTCGACCGGGGACTCGTCGATGACTACTTCACCGGCACCGCCAGTCAGATCGGCGGCGCCGATCTCGCAGTGATCGCCCGCGAAGTCCGGCAGCGCCACATGACTGCCTATCCGGAGAACCCCCAGGCGCGGCTCCATCGAGGACTCGATGTCGGTGGCGAGTACCAGTACCGACGCGAAGGGGAACTGCACCTCTTCACCCCGGAAACGGTATTCCTGCTCCAGCACGCGACCCGCACGCGACGCTTCGACGTGTTCCGGCAGTATTCGAGCGAGGTCAACCGGTTGTCGGCGGCCGGCGGTACGTTGCGCGGGCTCTTCAGCTTCACGCCGACGACTCCGGTTCCGATCGACGAGGTCGAATCGGTGGAGTCGATCGTCAAGCGCTTCAACACGGGCGCGATGAGCTATGGCTCGATCTCGGCCGAGGCCCACGAGACGATGGCGATCGCTATGAATCGTCTTGGCGGCCGGTCGAATACCGGTGAGGGCGGCGAAGACACCGATCGCCTGTACGACCCGTTGCGCCGCAGCGCCGTGAAGCAGGTCGCCAGCGGTCGATTCGGCGTGACGAGCGACTACCTGGTCAACGCGTCGGATATTCAGATCAAGATGGCGCAGGGCGCCAAACCGGGCGAGGGCGGGCAGTTGCCGGCGTTCAAGGTCTACCCGAACATCGCGGCGACCCGGCATTCGACGCCGGGAGTCGGTCTCATCAGTCCGCCGCCGCACCACGACATCTACTCGATCGAGGACCTCGCGCAGCTGATCCACGATCTCAAGAACGCGAACGACCAGGCCCGAATCCACGTGAAGCTCGTCGCGTCGGTCGGGGTCGGAACCGTGGCGGCCGGAGTGTCGAAGGCGCACGCCGACGTCGTTTTGATTTCCGGGCACGACGGCGGCACGGGTGCATCACCGCTCACCTCGCTCAAGCACGCGGGTGCGCCGTGGGAGATCGGTCTCGCAGACACTCAGCAGACGTTGGTGCTCAACGGACTTCGCGACCGGATCACGGTGCAGTGTGACGGCGGTCTGCGTACTGGACGGGACGTCATCGTCGCGGCGCTCCTCGGCGCCGAGGAGTACGGGTTCTCGACGGCGCCACTCATCGTCGCGGGCTGCGTCATGATGCGGGTCTGTCATCTCGACACCTGTCCGGTCGGCATCGCGACGCAGAACCCGGAACTTCGCCGGCGATACAAGGGCAAGCCGGAGTTCGTCGAGGACTTCTTCCGTTTCATCGCCGAGGAGGTGCGCGAATACCTCGCTGAACTCGGACTGCGGAGCATCGACGACGCGGTGGGCCGTGCGGACCTTCTGGAAACCGCGGAGGGGATCGCGAACTGGAAGAGCGCGGGCCTCGATCTCACGCCGCTGTTCGCCGTGACCGAGGCATTCACTGGCCACTGTGAGCGCCGGAAAGTCCACGACCAGGATCACGGGTTGGAGCATGCACTCGACCAGACCCTGATCCAACTTGCCGAGGGTGCATTGGAGGACGCGCGCCCCGTCCAGATCGCTATGCCGGTCCGCAACGTCAACCGGACAGTCGGAACGCTGCTGGGCTCACAGGTGACGCGACGGTTCGGGGCCAACGGGCTTCCCGATGACACGATCCGATTGACGCTCACCGGGTCCGCGGGGCAGTCGCTGGGCGCCTTCCTTCCGCTGGGCATCACGATCGATCTGCTCGGTGACGCGAACGACTATGTGGGCAAAGGGCTTTCGGGTGGGCGGATCGTCATCCGACCGGTTCCCGAGGCGCCATTCGTCCCCGAAGACAACGTCATCGCCGGCAACACCCTCCTGTACGGCGCGACGTCGGGCGAGGTGTTCCTGCGCGGTCGGGTCGGCGAACGTTTCGCAGCCCGTAACTCGGGAGCGACCGCGGTCGTCGAGGGCGTCGGTGACCACGCCTGCGAGTACATGACAGGCGGCCGCGTCGTCGTCCTCGGACACACGGGTCGAAACTTTGCGGCGGGAATGTCGGGCGGTATCGCGTATGTCCTCGACCTCGATGTCGAGCGGGTCAATACCGCGATGGTGAATCTCGAACCGCTCGATGGCGACGACGCGGAATGGCTGCGCGAAACGATCGCGCACCATGTGCGCTGGACCGGATCCGGCGTCGGCATCTCGATCCTCACCGACTGGACTCGACGTGCGGAGATGTTCACCAAGATCATGCCGGTGGACTATGCGCGGGTCCTGCAGGCGTCCCGGCTGGCGCAGGCCGAGGGCCGGGACGTGGACTCCGCGATCATGGAGGCCGCGCATGGCTGACGCGCACGGATTCCTGAACGTCCGCAAGCGTGAATCACCGAAGCGGCCGGTTTCGGAGCGGATCAACGACTGGAACGAAATCTACGTCGACGTCTGTCCGGACGAACGCAATCACGAGGTTCGACTGCAGGCCCACCGTTGCATGGATTGCGGAATTCCGTTCTGCCACAGCGGTTCCAGCGGCTGCCCGCTCGGCAATCTCATCCCGGAGTGGAACGAACTCGTTCGCCGCGGCCAGTGGTCCGACGCCAGCGAGAGACTCCACGCGACGAACAATTTCCCGGAGTTCACGGGTCGGCTGTGTCCGGCGCCCTGCGAGTCCGCGTGCGTGCTGTCGATCGCCGAGGAGGACACCGGGGGAAGCGTCACGATCAAACGGATCGAGCAGGCGATCGCGGATGTGGCGTGGGAGTCCGGGGGAGTCCCGGTGCACCGGCCGGAAACGTCGAGCGGCAAACATGTGGCAGTGGTCGGGTCCGGTCCAGCGGGCCTCGCAGTGGCCCAACAGCTCACGCGCGTCGGGCACGAGGTGACCGTCTACGAGCGCGATGACCGCTTGGGCGGCCTCCTTCGTTATGGCATCCCCGCGTTCAAGATGGACAAGGACGTGCTGAACCGCCGACTGTTTCAGATGCGCGAGGAAGGCACCCGGTTCGTCACGTCGTCCAACGTCGGCGTCGACATCACCGTCGGGGAGTTGCGGAGTCAGTACGACGCGATCGTGCTGGCGACCGGCGCGCTCGACGCCCGCGACAACCGGGATGTCGGCGGGCGGGAACTCGGCGGAATCCACCTTGCGATGGACTACCTCGTGCCCGCGAACCACGAATGCGAAGGCGACGGCCCGAGCCCTATCAACGCACACGGCAAGCACGTCGTGATCATCGGCGGCGGTGACACCGGGTCCGACTGCCTCGGCACGGCACACCGTCAGGGCGCGAAGTCGATCGTTGAGCTCGACTACCACTGCGAACCGCCGGCCGAACGCGACGAGTCGACCTCACCCTGGCCGTCGTGGCCACTCGTGCTGCGCACCTCGCCGGCCCATGCCGAGGGCGGGGAGCGGCGCTTTCAGGTCGCGGTTCAGCGATTCGTCGGTGGGCCGGATGGCAGAGTTCGGTCGATGGTCCTGGCCGAGGTGCAGGTGCATCGGCACGACGACGGTCGTCGTGAGATCGTTCCCATCGGGGACGAATTCGAACTGCGTTGTGATTTGGCGCTTTTCGCGATCGGCTTTCATGGGACCGAGGAGGGGCCGCTGTTGACCGACCTCGGTCTTCGACGCAGTCGTCGCGGCGGGTTGACGTGCGGATTGGACTGGCAGACCGACGCGCCTGGTGTGTTCGTGTGCGGCGACGCGCACCGGGGAGCGTCCCTGGTCGTGTGGGCGATCGCGGAGGGACGTTCGGTCGCGGCGGCCGTTGATGAGTACCTCATGGGACACAGCGAGTTACCTGCACCGGTGCATCCGATGCAGGTTCCGCTGACCGTGATGTGATCACGAGTCCCATATCGGGCCGAACGCTGGGACTCCGCGTGCCCGCAACTCGCTGACGAGGCGCAGCGTGGTGCGCTTGTTCGAAATCACGATGACCGCTTCCGCACCAGTCTCCTTCAACGTCTCGTGCGACAGGGAGACGAGATCCGGCTTGCCCAACTCGTCGGTGTCCCATTCGATGAGGCCGGGCTCGGAGGCACGGATCTCATCGCGGAAGTCGGGCCCATAGGTTCGCAACGAGTTCCGCGTGACCCAGATCAGCCGACCGGGTGTGTGGCCGGTGATCAGATGCGGCAGAACCGGAGCGATGCCACTGCCGGTCGCCACCCAGACCACCCGCGTGAACATGCGGGACAACGAACCCACGCCGGTCGTCGGGATGCCGCGCACCCACAGGTGACTCGGCGGCTCGGCGATGAACTTGGACGTCCACCGACCCGCGCGGGATACCGCGATCCGGTAGCCGTCGTCGCCGGTCACCACGTTGGCGAACGCGTGCCATTGACCGAGCGGATGGTGGGCGACCTTGCCCGCCGACCCGGCCATGACCTGACGATCGGGAAACCGCACGAGCGCAACGTGGTCCGATGGACGCTGGATCTCGACCTTCACCCGCCGCAGCTGCAGCCACGGGATGGCAGCGATAATCAAGAGTGCCAACAAGATCCACGTGTTCGGCGACCCCACCATGTCCTTCCACGCCGGTCCCGGCTGGGCGGCGGCGTGCAGGAGAGTCAGGGCCACGAAGAGCGCGAGGGCGAGCCAGCCGCCGTAGCGATGGCTGTGTTCGAACAGATCGTGGTGCTTTTCGCGGATCACCGGTCGAGCGAGGATCACCATCACCACCAGATCCAGGCTGATGAGGATCAGCACTGTCACGATGGCGGCGTGCTGCGCCGGGCCGGCCGACGGCATCGGCCGGATGATCGTCAGCGCGGCGTAGAGGACGAACCACGCGGTCGCTGACACCGCAGCGCCGGCGTGTACTCCGCCGATGGCGTGGTGGATGTGGGCGATCGCGCTGCGAACCTTGAGGGGCCATCGCTTCGGCGCGGATGAGGCGACCGCGAACAGGCCGTTGACGAAGTACTGCTCGCGCGCCAGTCCGGCGAGGAAGATGTTGATGCTCACGATGAGAATCGCGGTGTCGAGCCAACCGTCGGGAGTATGCGCGGTCAGAACCGTCACTCCGGCGACGAGGACGTTGAGTCCGATCGTGGCCCAGATGATGCGGGGGTAGGGCCGCCCGCCTCGGGTGCGGTGGGCGGATTCTCGGGATGGTTTGGTGGGCGGACTGATCATGAGTTCCTCCGGGTCGGTTTTCGTTCTTGTTTGGAGAAACATTGAGGCTCAGGTCATTTGGGTTCCGTCCGGCGGTTGGCGGATTCGCCGGAGGACGACGCCATCCTCCGATCGGAGGAAAAATTCACCTGGCCGTCCGGCTTCGGAAGCGCACGATCTCGGCGGGGGATTGACGACGCAAACTAGGGTTGGACGGGTGAACCGTCGAACAAAGATCGTCTGCACGCTGGGACCCGCAACGGCTTCCGAGGACAAAATCCAGGAATTGATCGTTTCGGGCATGGACGTTGCCCGGTTGAACTTCAGCCATGGCAGTCATGCCGACCACGAGAAGGTGTACCACCACGTCCGCAAGGCGTCGGATGAGGTCGGAAAGGCGGTCGGCATTCTCGCCGACCTCCAGGGCCCCAAAATTCGTCTCGGCCGCTTCGTCACCGGCGCGACGCTGTGGGCGGAAGGCCAGGAAGTACGCATCACGGTCGACAATTGCGAGGGCACACACGACCGCGTCTCGACGACGTACAAGAACCTCGCCGTCGATGCCCAGCCCGGGGACCGTCTGCTCATCGACGACGGGAAAGTCGGCCTGACGGTCGACCGGGTCGACGGCAACGACGTCGTCTGCAAGGTCGTCGAAGGCGGCCGCGTGAGCAACAACAAGGGCATTTCGCTGCCCGGCATGAACGTGTCCGTTCCGGCGCTATCGGAGAAGGACATCGCAGACCTCGAGTTCGCGCTCGGTCTCGGTGTCGACTTCGTCGCGCTGTCCTTCGTGCGGTCGCCGTCGGATGTCGAACTCGTGCACGACGTCATGGACCGTGTCGGCCGTCGCGTGCCGGTGATCGCCAAGCTCGAGAAGCCGGAGGCCGTCACCAACCTGGAGTCGGTCGTGCTCGCCTTCGACGCCATCATGGTCGCGCGTGGCGACCTCGGCGTCGAGTACCCCCTCGAACAGGTTCCGCTCGTCCAGAAGCGTGCGATTCAGATTGCGCGCGAGAACGCGAAGCCGGTCATCGTCGCGACGCAGATGCTCGAATCGATGATCGAGAACTCGCGCCCCACGCGGGCAGAGGCGTCCGACGTTGCCAACGCCGTGCTCGATGGAGCCGACGCAGTCATGCTGTCGGGGGAGACGTCGGTCGGCAAGTACGCGATCGAGGCCGTCCGCACGATGGCGAAGATCGCGCAAGCCGTCGAATTCACGCCGAACCATGTGCCCCCGCTGATCCACGTCCCGCGGACCAAGCGCGGGGTGATCTCCTACGCCGCCCGCGACATCGGCGAGCGACTCAACGCGCGCGCACTCGTCGCGTTCACACAGTCGGGCGACACCGTCCGCCGGCTCTCCCGTTTGCACAGCCACATTCCGTTGCTCGCCTTCACACCGACACAGGCGGTGCGGAGCCAGCTGGCACTGTCGTGGGGTACCGAGACATTTCTGGTCCCGTGGGTCGAGACGACCGATGCCATGATTCGTCAGGTCGACGCGTCCCTGCTTGGTCTCGACCGTTTCCACAAGGGTGACGTCGTGGTGATCGTGGCGGGATCACCGCCCGGTACCGTCGGTTCGACGAACATGATCCATGTTCATCGAATCGGTGAAGAGGACCATTAGTTTGACCGCAGTGAACAGCGACCTCGAGACTCTGCTCGGACTCCTGGAACTCGAGGAGCTGTCGGAGGATTCGTTCCTCGGACACCACCCGGAAAAGGTGATGAGCCGGACTTTCGGCGGTCAGCTCATCGCGCAGGGGATTGTGGCGGCCAGTCGGACAGTCGGGGCGAATCGGCCGCTGCACTGCGTGAATGCGCACTTCATTCGCGGCGGTGACGTCAAGGCGCCGATCGAATATCGCGTCGACCGGCACCGCGACGGCCGGGCGATCGCGAATCGGGTCGTCACGGGCTACCAGGACGACAACGAGGTCTTCACGATGCTCGCGGCGTTCCAGGACACCGGGAAGGGCCTCGAGCACTCGATCGACCGTCCCGAGGTCGAAGACCCAGAGACTCTACCGACCCTCGCCGATCACTTCGTCGGTTACGAAGACGTCGTCCCCACGTTCATCAGTGCGCTTCGCCCGATCGACATGCGGTACGCCAATGCACCGGCGTGGGTCATGAAAGGCACGGGGGAGCAGCTTGCACACAACCGGGTCTGGATGCGGGCGGACGGAGCGCTGCCCGACAATGCCACGATCCACGCGGCATTGTTGGCGTACTCCTCCGACACGACGATTCTGGACTCGATCATCACGCGGCATGGCCTGTCGTGGGGGCATGACCGCGTGCTGGCCGCGACTCTGAACCATTCGATCTGGTTCCACCGGCCGTTCCGATTCGACGACTGGGCGCTGTATTCGACGCAGTCGCCGGTCGCGACGGGTTCGCGTGGACTGTCGACGGGGCACTTCTTCTCGCATTCGGGCGAACTGTTCGCCACTACCGTGCAAGAAGGCGTTATTCGGCACTATCCGCGTCGCTGACGAGCTCCTTGGGCCCGTCCACGATGAGCACCGTGACGTTGTCGCGGCCACCGGACTCGAGCGCCAGTTCGACAAGCGTGTCGACCGCGGTCTGCGGATCGGCCACGGTGCGCAAGACCTCCGCCATGGTTTCATCTTCGACTTCGTTGGTGAGGCCATCGGAGCAGATCAGGATGCGGTCGCCGGCCTGCAGTGGGACGATCCACATCTGCGGATTGGGGTCCATATGCGCCATCAGAGCGCGGGTGATGATGTTCCGTCCGGGCATCGTGCGCGCGACGGCGGCGTCGATCTTGCCCGCGTCGATCCACTCCTGAACAGCGGAATGATCCTTGCTGATCTGCGCGAGACCCTCGTCGGGGTTGAAGAGGTAGGTCCGCGAGTCGCCGATGTTGAGCACGAGCCACGCGGGCTTGCCTTCGTGCCGGGTGACGATCGCGCCGGTCATCGTGGTGCCCGGCGGGCGGTCCGTCGCCGACTCGATCGAGCTGATCCGCGAGTGTGCGTCATGCAAGGCGTCGACGATCATGCGCGGGTCGACATCTTCGCGACCAGCGAGTTCGGTCATGGCGGCGACTGCCTCATGGCTCGCCTTCTCACCGTTCTCATGCCCGCCCATGCCGTCGGCGACGACGAACACGGGAGGACTCGCCAGCCATGCATCCTGGTTGCTCGAACGCACTTTGCCCACATCAGTGGCCGCGCCCCAGGTGATTCGCGCGCCGGCGAGGTCGGCGTGCTCGCCCATCACGAACCGCCTTTCATCCCAAACGTCACACCTGTCACAACATAATTGTGACCTTTCCGCGGCTTCGCCGAGTCGAAACCCGAGAATTGTTGACTGTGGACGACTTCGCTTCAACCGGGATCGACGAGCAACTGATAGCACGTGCGGCCTCCTTGGGGGCGGTGGGTTCGCCCACGGTTCTGGTGCGGCGCCGGGATGCCGTGGTCATCCGCGTCGGCGATGTGGTCGTCAAAGCGCACCGCGCAGACGACCCGTTGGAACTACAGCGGCGCCTGGAAGTCGCTCGTACCTCGTTGTCGAACGTCTTCGCGGCACCGTTGGGGAACTGGCCCGGGTCGTCGCCGGACGTCGTGCTGACGGCGTGGCCCGCGGGGGAGCCGGTCGACCCGGAACTATCGGATGAGGCGCCGTGGGAGCACGCCGGCCGGCTGTTGGCATTGCTGCACGATTCCTTCCCGATCGGTGCTGATCTCAAACCGGCAACATCCGTGGACCGAGTCCGGTCGGCAATTTCGGTGCTGGCTCAGAGCGCTGTTTCGGCCACTGCAGAGGGCCGTGGAATCCTTTCGGCCGCATCGCAACTCGGCGAGCTCGAGATCGGCGCGGCGAGTCGCCGGATCATTCACGGTGACTTCCATCTCGGTCAGATGGCTCGCTTCCCCGGCCGTGGCTGGCTGCTGCTCGACGTGGACGATCTCGGGTTCGGCGATACCCGATGGGACTTTGCGCGGCCGGCCGCCTGGTTTGCGATCGGACTCATCGAGGGTCGGCAGTGGCAAACGCTCGTAGAGAGCTACCGCGAGGCCGGTGGGCAGGCGATTTCGAGCTGGTCGGAGATCGATCGGTTTGCACAGGCGTTCACTGTTCAGGCCGCTGCGCGCGCGGTCGTCAAAGCCGATCTTGAGCAGCGATCCCTCACGGAGGCTGAGCGGGAGTTCGTCGGCGCCTGTGCCCGCATTGCCGATCGGTAGTCTGGGAGAAATGTCCCTTTTGACTGCCAGGAGCTGATCGATGAACCAATTCAAGTGCCCGAAGTGTCCCGGGTACATGCAGACCTACAATCGCGCCGGGATTCACATCGAGCAGTGCAACCAGTGCCACGGCATCTTTCTGGATTCCGGCGAGCTGGAGGCAATTTCGAGCGTCGAAGCACAGTTCTCGCAGCATCATCACGCAGCTCCGCCACCGCCTCCCGGATATCACCAGCAGCCGGGCTGGGGTAATCACGGCTACTACGGTCACCACGGGCGAAAGAAGAGCTTCTCGAGCATGCTGTTCTCGTCGTAGCTGACGGTAGGTCGAAACCCGGCTACCAGCGGTCGGCGCCGCGGGCACCCCGCGGCCGACCGTCGGGGTCGTAGACGTACCGATACAGGAGCGTCGCCCACAGTCGAGTGAAGCGACCGAGCGGTTCCGGCGCGTGGGGCATCAAACGGCCCGGTGGTCGCGCGCCTGCCCGTCCGCGTCGGCTCCAAGTCTCGAGCGCCTGTGCCGACGTGGTCATCGCTTGGATGGCGGATTGCGGGTCGACGAGATCATCGTCGGATCTCTGGTCGAGGTGTTCGCGCATCAGCCGAAGCCGGAGGTCGCGTGCGAACGTGCGCGCACCCGCACCGGTCGCCGCCGGGTCGATCGGTGGGCGGTCGTCGCGTGTGGTGTCGATGACCGCGCACGAGAGTTCGCTGTCGTGCGACCACGACCGCCGGTTGAAGTTGTCACTGCCGACGCTCACCCAAAGGTCATCGATGACACAGACTTTCGCGTGGACGTAGACCGGCGTACCGGCGTGGTTCTCGAGATCGAAGACGTGCACCCGGTCCGAACTCGCGGTGCGACAGATCGAGAGCGCCTTTTCGCGGCCGACCATGTTGGGCGGTAGCGCCATGCGGCCATCGACGTCTGGATGGCGGGGCACGACGGCCACGAGATGCAGCTCAGGATTGTCCCGGAGGGCGTCGGCGAAGAGCCGCGTCACGTCCTCGGACCAGAAGTACTGGTCCTCGAGATAGATCAATCGGCGCGCGTTGCGGATTGCCTTGACGTAGGCGCGGGCGATGGTGTGCTCGCCTTTCGGGGCGAAGCTGAATCCGTGGCGGATGCGCGGATAGGTTCGCAGGACCTGCACCGTGTGTGGTCCGCACGCCGGTGGTGACGGCAATTCCGGAGGCAGTTCGCCCGCGTCCAGATCGGCATGGCCCAGCCAGTCGCGCAGAAGAGCCAGCGGGGAGTGCAGATCGAGTGGCGTGGGGTCGCGCCAGCGTTCCCGAAATGTCGTGTCGAGCACGCCGACGACCGGACCCTGCAATCGAAGCTGCACATCATGCCAGGGTGGGTTTTCGCCGTATTTCGGGTTCATCGTCTGCGGTTGCGGATCTCCGCGGTGGTGACCGTCATCGCGGCGCCCGTGACAGAGATCGATGCCGCCGGCGAAGGCGACATCACGCTCCGGTTCGCTCGGGTGACGCAGGACGACGAGCTTCTGGTGATGTGAGCCGAACATCCGGACGCGTTGGTCCAACAGCACCTCGCCGCCCGCCGCTTCGATGCGTTCGCCGAGGTGGCGGTTCTCCTCCTCGCTGAACTGCAGTTTGTCGAGGTGGGAGCGCCACACGAGGCCTTTGACGACGACGCCACGCTCGGCCGCTGCGCTGAACAGATCCGCGACTGTGGGTCCGTTGGGTCGCAGTTGCTCGTCGGGATCGCCTCGCCAGTCCGTGAAGAACAGGTGATCGCCGCGCTCGAGGCTTTCGACCTCGGCCACCAGATGGTCGAAGTAGGCCGCGCCATGCACGAGCGGTTCGACATGATTTCCCTCGGTGTACGCCGGAATCGTCGTCGCTGGGTTACCCCATTCCTCCGGGGTGAGGAGCCAATGGCCATAGCCCATCTGTCGCCTCCTTCTACGAGAGGCTTCCCGACAGCGCGTTGGTTGAACCGGCCAATGCGCGCCGGCACCCGAGGTGACTAGGGTGTGTCCGTGCTCTTTCTGTCGGGCAGGACGCTTGCCGCCGCCCTCATGACCGTCTCGTTGACCGCAGCCTGTGCGGGTTCTACTGGTACGGAGGGCGCTAAGCAGTCGGCCTCGAAGGGTGCGACCACCACGGTCTCGAAGCCGCCCGCTGTGCCGGAGTTGCCGGGTGGCGGGACCGTGCTCTTTCCGGGCCGCCGGATGGTCGCGCTGTATGGGACGCCGGGGAATCCGCAGATGGGTGTGCTGGGTGAGCAGGGTATCGACGACAGCATCGCGCGAGTTCGGGCCCTCACGAACCAGTACCGCGACCTGACGCCGGAGCACGAGATCCCGGCCTTCGAGATTATCTCGACGGTCGCGTTGGGCGGTCCCGGTAGGGACGGCACGTATTCGCGGCCCGTGCCCTTGGACGAGATTCGACCGTGGGTCGAAGCTGCCGGCAAAGCCGGCGTCTACGTCGTTCTCGACCTTCAACCGGGGCGCTCGGACTTCCTCACCCAGGCGAAGATCTTCGAGGAGTTCCTCAAACTCCCGCACGTCGGCCTCGCGCTCGATCCGGAGTGGCGGCTGACGCCCGATCAATTGCCGCTCCAGCAGATCGGCCAGGTCGGGGTCGATGAGGTCAACTCGGTGATCGGCTGGCTCGCGGATCTCACCAAAGCGAACAATCTGCCGCAGAAGTTGTTCATCGTCCACCAGTTCCAGCAGCGGATGATCATCGGACGGGAACGGATCGACACGAGTCGCAGTGAACTCGCGGTCGCCATCCACGCGGACGGGCACGGCACGCCGGGCGAGAAGATGGAGACGTGGAATGACCTCCTCGTCGGACTGCCGCCGGGTGTTCGGATGGCGTGGAAGAACTTCTACGACGAAGACAAGCCGACCTTCAGTCCGTGGTCAACGATGGCGGTCGACCCCCGTCCGTGGTTTGTCTCATATCAATAGTCACTCCACTGATGAATTCATTGTGGACTGAATTCGATTTGAAAAATCTTGATACGTGTATGTACTTTGAATGAAAAGTAGACAAGTATACCTACTGGGTGATTCAAGTCTAAATCGCCCGATTCGGATAATCATCTGAGTCAAACTGCGGGAGGCGTGACACAGTCGACGCGATGTGGGGGTTCAGAACACCGCAGGTGTTCTGGGCTGGCGTTATGCCGGTCGAGCCAATCTGATCTGCACGGTTCAGGGTGGTTTGACGCGGCCGGAAAACAGTTCTCGACCGTATTCTCAGCATACAGAATATGTTCGAATTCCCAGCCTATTTTCGAATAAATCGAATCGGAGTCGGGGGTCGACGATTCGGGCTGAAATCTGTGTTTGCCGCCAATTCCGCAACGAGTCACTTCAATCTCGAAAGGTTCACCTGATGAGCATTTTGAAGACAGTAGGCAAGGCGTTCGTTGTCGCCGGGTTCGTATCGGTTTCGTTCGTGGGCGTCGCCAACGCCGGTCCCGGACTGATCAACGTAGGGCCGTTGATCACGTCACCCTTGATCACGTCGCCGTTGGCGACTTCGCCGCTCATCACGTCGCCACTCGTCAACGGTGTTGACGTATGCGGTGTCCACGTGATCGGACCTGGAACCCCAGCGCTCTGCGGAGGCAACGGCTAACGCACTGAGAACAGAACAGGCCGGGCTGATGCCCGGCCTGATCCGTGTGGTCGATGTGGTGCCCCCGGTGAGACTCGAACTCACACTGGACGGGTTTTGAATCCGCTTCCTCTGCCAATTGGGATACGGGGGCGTACATTTCGCGATCGGACCGGGTTTCCCGGCCGCAACCGCTGGGAACAGACAATACGCGAATGGTCCCGTTGTCCAAACGACCGGTACCCTTCGTAGTGCGCACACGATCGAGATGCGCGCGCAGATGATGAGGGGAAACCAGAGGCCATGCCTTCGCAGTCAGCCAAGCCCAGCACCTTGCGGCGTGTTGTGGTGGCGGAGGACGAGACGCTGATCCGCATGGATCTCGTCGAGATGCTCTCGGAAGAGGGCTACGACATTGTGGGGCAGGCCGGAGACGGGCAGCAGGCCGTCGAGCTCGCCGAGGAGTTGCGTCCCGATCTTGTGATCATGGACGTCAAGATGCCTCGCCGCGATGGCATCGACGCCGCCGCGGAGATCGCCAAGAAGCGCATCGCCCCGGTCGTCATCTTGACGGCGTTCAGTCAGCGCGATCTCGTCGAGCGTGCACGCGACGCCGGCGCGATGGCCTATCTCGTCAAGCCGTTCTCCAAGTCCGACCTCGTGCCGGCCATTGAACTCGCAGCGAGCCGTTTCAACGAGATCGCGGCGCTCGAGCGCGAAGTGACGGCCCTGTCCGACCGACTCGAGACGCGAAAGCTCATCGAGCGGGCCAAGGGCGTTCTCATGAAGACCCAGGGCCTCAACGAGCCGCAGGCATTCAAGTGGATCCAACGCACCGCGATGGACCGTCGTACCACCATGAAGGCGGTCGCCCAGGTGGTTCTGGAGACGCTCGGAACGGAGTGAATTCCTCCAGATAGAGCCGTCAAAAGAATGAACTTTCGACGGCAACCGGGAGGAATCCGACGAACACGCTGTCTCCGCGCGACTCGCCGTCGCGGTGGCACTGCAGAGAGCCTTATCTGGGGTTAAGTTTGGCCCCGGGCTGGCGCCGCCAGTCGTCCGGCGGAGTAACGCCGGGGTTCTTTGAAGCGGAGGTACAGCGTGCATCGTCGAGCGATGAAGGGCGCCATCGTAGTTTCCATCGCCGCGGCGCTTGCCGTGTCGGGATGTAGCAGCAAGTCGACCACAGGCGGAACGTCCGGCGGAGGCAGCGAGGCCAAGCTGTCGATCCAGGCGGTTGGCGCTTTCGATACCGAGGGCAACGCCCTCAAAGCTGAGGCCGCAGCCACCCCGGTGAACCCGGCGGGTGACGGTAAGGCGAAGTGCAAGGACGTGGCCATCGCGATGACCGGCGCGCTCACGGGTGACGACGCCGCGCTCGGTCTCAACATCGTGAACGGCGTTCGCCTCGCGGTGAAGCAGCACAACGACGCGAACAAGGACTGCAAGGTCGAGCTCAAGGAGTTCGACACCGAAGGCAGCGCCGACAAGGCCACTCAGGTTGTCCCGAACATCATCAACGACAAGACGGTCGTCGGTGTCGTAGGCCCCGCGTTCTCCGGCGAG
Organism: Smaragdicoccus niigatensis DSM 44881 = NBRC 103563; assembly: GCF_000380645.1. Classification (GTDB taxonomy): domain Bacteria; phylum Actinomycetota; class Actinomycetes; order Mycobacteriales; family Mycobacteriaceae; genus Smaragdicoccus; species Smaragdicoccus niigatensis. The sequence goes on along the minus strand of NZ_AQXZ01000016.1, from coordinate 80,443 downwards.
ACGCAGGCCACGGGTGAGCTGTTCAGCCAGGCCGGCCTCGTCTCGGCGACGGCCTCGGCGACCCGTCCGACGCTGACCGACAACGGCTGGAAGAGCTTCTTCCGCGGTCTTGGCAGCGACGCGCTGCAGGGACCGGCAATCGCCAACTACGTCACCAAGGTCAAGGGTGCCAAGAAGGTCTGCGTCATCGACGACAGCACGCCGTATGGCACCGGCATCGCGGACGAAGTCAAGAAGACGCTCGGTGCGGCGAACGACGCATCCTGCACGATGCAGGTCAAGAAGGGCGACAAGGACTTCTCGGCCGTCGTCACCAAGATGAGCGCCGCGAAGCCGGACGCGATCTTCTACGGCGGTTACTACGCCGAGGCTGCACCGCTCCTGTCGCAGCTGCGTGCGGGCAACGTCGAGGCGGTGTTCTCGGCCGGTGACGGTGTCAACGACCCGAAGTTCGTCGAGCTTGCCGGTAACGCGGCCAAGGGCGCCATCCTCGGTTGCCCGTGTGGTGAGGGTCCGGAGTCGTTCCAGAAGGCATACGCGGACCTCGCCGGCCAGGAGCCGGGTGTCTACTCGGCCGAGGCCTACGACCTCGCCACGATCATGCTGACGGCAATCGACCAGGGCAAGATCACGCGTCCCGACATGCTCGCCTTCTTCAAGGGCTACGACGGTCAGGGCCTGCAGGGCACCTACAAGTGGAATGCAAAGGGCGAACTCGAGAAGTCGGGCGTCTGGATGTACGAAGTCAAGTAGTCCCCTAGCAAGAATTGCGCCGCGCGGGGGTGAGGACATCGCCCCCGCGCGGAGCTCAATTCGAGGCCCGCGCGCAGCGCATTTTTGGAAGGGACGAGGAATGTCAATCGTCGCGCTGTCCGCGACTTCCGCCACCACGCTCGCCGGATCGATCAGCTTCGATCTGCCGTCGCTGTTCGATAACTTCTGGCAGCTGACTGTCGACGGAATCGCCTACGGATCGATCTATGCGCTGGTCGCGGTGGGGTACACGCTCGTTTACGGCGTGCTCCGACTCATCAACTTCGCGCACTCCGAAATCTTCATGCTCGGCATGTTCGGACAGTACGTCGGGCTGCAGATCATGGGATTCGCGCCCGGCCCGAACGTTTACAGTCTCGGTGTCGGAGAGACGATTCTCTATCTGATCCTCGCCATGCTGATCGGTATGGCCGTCGCCGGTGGTGCCGCGGTCGCTCTCGAGCGGACCGCCTACCGGCCCCTTCGTAAGCGCGGAGCCAAGCCGCTCATCTTCCTCATCACCGCGATCGGTGTTTCGTTCATCCTGCAAGAGTTCGTGCACTTCGTATTGCCGAACTTCAAGCGGATCTTCGGCGCGATCGGTATCGAGTTGCCGACGTTCCTGCAGGGCCTCGGCGGTGCGTCCGCCGAACAGCCGATCCGTCTCGTCGCGCCGCAGGAGCAGTTCTCCCTGTTCGGCGCCAGCGTCACCAACGTCACGCTTCTCATCGTCGCCTCGGCGTTTATCCTCGCCCTCGGCACCGACCTCATGATCAACCGCACCAAGTTCGGCCGCGGTATCCGCGCGGTCGCGCAGGACCCGAACACCGCGACACTCATGGGTGTCTCGCGCGAGCGGATCATCATCCTGACGTTCCTCATCGGTGGTGTCCTCGCCGGCGCTGCCGCACTGCTGTACACGATCAAGATTCCGAGCGGAATCATCTACTCGGGTGGATTCATCCTGGGTATCAAGGCCTTCAGCGCGGCCGTCCTCGGCGGCATCGGCAACCTGCGAGGGGCGCTTCTCGGCGGGCTGCTCCTCGGTGTCATCGAGATGTACGGCCAGATCGTCCTGGGGAGTCAGTGGCGCGACGTCGTCGCGTTCCTCGTTCTCGTCCTGGTTCTGATGTTCCGTCCGACCGGCATCCTCGGTGAAAGCCTCGGAAAGGCACGGGTATGAGCCACGCAATGAAACGTGCCCGGGCTCGCGGCGGTCTCGGCGACAAAGTTCGCAGCTGGTGGGACGGTCTTCCACGGGCCGGTCAGTGGGCCTTTGGTGTCCCGATCGCTGCCGTGCTGATCCTCATGACGATGTATCCGCCGCCGTTGATAAACACGCCCAACACCAACTTCGCGCTTGTCATGGCACAGGTGACGATGCTGTCGCTCGTCGCCATCGGCCTCAATGTGGTCGTCGGTCAGGCGGGTCTGCTCGACCTCGGGTACGTCGGCTTCTATGCGATCGGTGCCTACACGGTTGCGATGTTGACGAGCCCGAACAGTCCGTGGCACAAGGGCGGAATCTTCGACTCCGGATGGGCCTGGTTGGCGTGTGTGCCGTTGGCCGTGTTGATCACCTCGATCTCCGGCCTGATACTCGGCACTCCCACGCTGCGTCTGCGTGGCGACTATCTCGCGATCGTCACCCTCGGATTCGGTGAGATCGTTCGATTGCTCGCGGACAACCTGCGCGATATCACGAGAGGCAGCGCCGGCCTGGCGTCGATCGCGTACCCGGTGATCGGCGTCTCGGACGAGAAGCCGAACGGACTCTTCTCGGCGGGTAACGTCCAGGGCCCGGTGAGTGCGGGCGTTGCCTGGTTCGTTGCTGGATTGATTCTGGTTGTCGCGGTGCTCATCATCGTCGGCAACCTCGAGCGCAGCCGCGTGGGACGAGCCTGGGTCGCGATCCGGGAAGATGAAGACGCCGCCGAGATCATGGGTGTGCCCACGTTCAAGTTCAAGCTGTGGGCATTCGTCATCGGTGCGGCGATCGGTGGGTTGTCGGGTGCGCTGTACGCGGGTCAGGTGCAGTTCGTCAGCCCGGAGAAGTTCAACGTCATCAACTCGATGCTCTTCCTCGTCGCCGTCATCATCGGTGGCTCCGGAAACAAGTTGGGTGTCATCGTCGGTGCGTTCGTCATCGTCTACCTGCCGAACCGTTTGATGGGTGTCAAGGTCGGCGATGCGACTCTGGGAGATTACAAGTACTTGTTCTTCGGACTCGCGCTCGTCGTGCTGATGATCTTCCGTCCGCAGGGCATGTTCCCGGTCCGGCAGAAACTGCTCTCGTACTCACGCAAGGTGCACCTGGCGATCGTGGGATCTCGCCGTGAGAAAGCGCAGGTGAACCAGTGAACGAACCAGGTCCGGGCGATGCCTTGTTCGACAACGAGGACATGGTCGCCGAGCTGCACCCGTCCCGACGACCGGTCGAGCGTGCGCCGGAGATCGACGTCGCTGCGGTCGACCCGGTGCTCGCCGATCCGGAGGCGGTGGCCGCCGCCGTCGCACCGACGCGCGAGATCTCGGTCGCCGAAGGCGAGCCGCTGCTGCGCACCAACGAGTTGACCGTTCGCTTCGGTGGTCTGGTCGCCCTCGACAGCGTGTCGTTCGAGATCAAGCGCGGGGAGATCCTCGGCTTGATCGGACCGAATGGTGCCGGCAAGACCACGTGCTTCAACGCCATCACCGGCGTCTACCGTCCGTCCTCGGGTTCGGTTCATTTCGATGGCCAGCCGCTCGGGAAGACCAAGCGCAACGAGATCACTCGCCTCGGCATCGCGCGAACGTTCCAGAACATCCGGTTGTTCAACGAGATGACCGCGCTGGAGAACGTCGCGGTCGGCACGGACGCGCGTCACCGTACGTCGGTGCCGGGAGCGGTCTTCCGTACGTTGCGGCACCGGCGGGAGGAACACGACGCGGTCGATCGCGGCATGGCGCTGCTGGAATTCGTGGGCATCGCCCCGCGGGCTCTCGAGAAGGCGAAGAACCTTTCGTACGGTGACCAGCGCCGACTGGAGATCGCACGAGCTCTCGCCACTGAGCCGAAGCTGTTGTGCCTCGATGAACCGGCCGCCGGCTTCAACCCGGCCGAGAAGGCCGCGCTGATGGATCTCATCCGGAAGATCCGCGATGACGGCTTCACGGTGCTGCTCATCGAGCACGACATGCGGCTCGTCATGGGCGTGACGGATCGGATCGTCGTGCTGGAATTCGGTAAGAAGATCGCCGACGACCTGCCGGCCGCGATCCGCGACAATCCCGCGGTGGTTGCCGCATACCTGGGGGTCCCTGATGACGACGAGTGACGTGATGCTCGAGGTCACCGACATGGTCGTCTCGTACGGTCGTATCGAGGCGTTGCACGGTATCTCGATGGAAGTCCGGACGGGAGAACTCGTCACACTGCTCGGCGCCAACGGCGCCGGCAAGACGACGACGATGCGGGCACTGTCCGGCCTGCTGCCGCTGCGGAGCGGAAAGATTCTGTTCGAAGGCCGGGACCTGACGCACGTGCAGGCACACAAGCGTGTCGGTGAGGGTCTCATCCAGGCGCCGGAAGGTCGCGGTGTCTTCCCGGGCATGACGGTCCAGGAGAACCTGGACATGGGTTGCTACCTGCGGAAGTTCAGCAACAGTGCCGAGTACAAGGCGCGTCTCGAGTGGGTCTTCGAACTCTTTCCGAGGCTGCTCGAGAGACGGACCCAGACCGGCGGCACGCTCTCGGGCGGTGAGCAGCAGATGGTCGCGATCGGTCGTGCGTTGATGGCGCGACCGAAGCTCCTGCTCCTCGACGAGCCGTCGATGGGTTTGGCGCCCAAGGTGATTCAGCAGATCTTCCGGATCATCTCGGAGATCAATGCGCAGGGAACCACGATCCTTCTGGTCGAGCAGAACGCGCAGCAGGCGCTTCGGCGCACGAATCGTGCGTACATCCTCGAAACCGGTGAGGTGACCCGTACTGGAACGGGCGAGGAACTGCTCGCCGACCCCTCCGTGAAAGCTGCGTACCTTGGTGTCGGCTGATACGCGCGGGTTGCTCGAGACGGGAACCCCCTTCGGGCATTTCTCCATCGAAGGTGTGCTCGGTCACGGGCTGAGCGGTCCGGTCTATCTCGCCCGCCAACAGCGCATGGGCCGGCTGGTCGCGTTGAAGGTGCTGTCGACGGAACTTTCGGCGGACCGCACCTTCCGCACTCGGTTTGTGAAGTGCGCGATGGCTTCCGGCCGACTGTCGCACCCGAGTATCGCGACCGTCGACGACGTCGGGCTCGTCGATCGGAACCTGTGGATCGCGACCCGTCTCGTCGATGCCACCGACGCATCGCAGCTTCTGGCCCAGTACGGTCGTCTGCCCGTCAACCGGGTCGCCGACCTGCTCGATCAACTCGCGGTCGTGGTCGACTATTTGCATCGCCAGGACATGACCGCGATCGACGTGACCCCGGCGAACGTGCTCGTCGATACCCGGGTGACGCCCGAGACGGTGACCCTCGTCGACAACTGTGTCGCGCGTGCGCTCGCGGACGAGGATCGGCCGGAGGAAGAGGCTCGCCGGGACGATGTCTACTCGCTCGCATGCACTGTGTACGAGTTGCTCACCGGTTCGTCGCCGATCTGGGAAGGCGGGCGCAACCACCCGGTGACCCCGGCAAAGACGCTGGTCGCGGCGCTCCCACGGCAGTGCGATGTCGCCCTGCAGTCGGCGCTCGCGGTCGACCCGGCGCGGAGGTTCAGTTCGGCCAACGCCTTTGCCACGGCGTTCCGCCGGGGCCTTGGTTCTACCGGCCGCCCGTCGGTCACGGCAGTCGCGGCGCCGCCGAAGCGGAGTCGGATGCCGATGTGGGTGGCGGCCGGTACCGCCGTTGTCGCCGTGATCGGTGGCGTTGCGGTCTTCGGACCCGATTCATCCAAGAAGGATGAAGCCCAGGTCGCACCGGTGGTGCAGCCCTACGGTCTACACGACTTCGCGCGGATCGGTGCCGACGGCAAGACGTTGAAGCCGACCGCCGGCGCAGATCCGGCAGGTGACGGCAAGGCCGTCTGCAGCAATGTCTCGCTCGGGGTGATGGGTGCCCTGTCCGGCGACGACACGGCGATCGGTGCAGCCATCGCGAAAGGTGTGAAGCTCGCGGTCGACCGGCACAACGCGCACAACCCGAAGTGCGAGGTCGGCCTCTACTCGGCCGACACTCAAGGGACGGCGCTCCAGGCCCGCCGGGTCGCTGATGCCTTGGTCGAGAACTCGAAAGTCGTTGGCGTCGTTGGCCCGGCGTACTCGGACGAGGTCACGCAGACCGGCCAGAAGTTCACCACGGCCCGGCTGGTCGCCGTTTCTCCATCCGCGTCGAGCCCCGGCCTCACCAACAACGGCTGGCAGGCGTTCTTCCGCGGCGTTCCGGATCGGAGCGTGGAAGGGACGGCGGTCGGCAGGTACCTCGAGGACTCGCTCGGGGCGAAACGCGTGTGCGTGATCGGCGACGGCAGCTCCGACGCGTTGACGCAGACCGCAGCGGTTATCACTGCACTAGGCCAGGCGGTGATCACGAACTGCTCGGTGCAGGCCCAGGTCGGTAACTCGTCCTCGGTGGCTCAACGTGTGGCCAACGCGGAAGCGGACGCGGTGTTCTTCGCAGGTTCGCCGACCGAGGCCGCGTCGTGGCTCACGGCTCTTCGAGATGCCGGTGTCAAGGCCAAGTTCGTTGCCGGCGATGGGGTGAAGAGCTCGGACTTCACCGACATGGCGGGGGAGACTGCCCGCGATTCGATCGTGGCGGCGCCTTGGGGCCCGGCCTCGACGTCGTTCGCCGCGATGTACCGCGAGGCGTTCAAGGAAGACCCGGAGCCGTACGCCGCCGAGGGATTCGACATCGCCACGATCCTCCTGCGCGGCATCGATGCCGGGAAGGTCAAGCGACTCGATTTGCTCAACTTCGTGCGCGCGTACGACGGCTCTGGATTCCAGGGCAGGTATTCGTGGGACGCCGACGGCGAACTCGACCATCCGGGTATCTGGCTGTACCGCGCGGACGGTGTCAAGAAATAGGCCCTGACGTGCGCCGACCGGGGTTCCCTGCGAGCCCCGGTGCGGCGCGCGAGGAACCTGTCAGACCGGGTCCCTAGACTAGTCCCTGTGAGTCCCGCCACGACCGTGTCGCACCTGAACAAGGCCGCCGACACCGCCCCCCAGCGCCCGACGTTGATGCTGATCGACGGCCATTCCATCGCGTTCCGCGCGTTCTTCGCGCTGCCCGCGGAGAACTTCAAAACGGTCACCGGTCAGACCACGAACGCCGTCTACGGCTTCACCGCGATGCTCATCAACTTGCTGCGTGACGAGAAGCCGACCCACATTGCGGCCGCGTTCGACGTCTCGCGCCAGACCTTCCGCGCCGAGGCATACCCCGAATACAAGGCCAACCGTTCCCGGCCGCCGGAGGAATTCTCGGGCCAGGTCGAGCTGACCAAGGAAGTCCTTGGCGCTCTCGGAATTTCGGTGCTGGCGGAGCCCGGCTTCGAAGCCGACGACATCATCGCCACGCTGACGACGCAGGCTCAAGAGCTCGGCTTCCGGGTTCTGGTCGTCACCGGTGACCGCGACTCGATCCAGCTCGTCAACCAGGACGTCACTGTCCTGTATCCCCGCAAGGGCGTATCTGACCTGACCCGGTTCACGCCCGAAGAGGTCGAGACCAAGTACGGCCTGACGCCGCAGCAATACCCCGACTTCGCGGCCCTGCGTGGCGACCCGAGCGACAACCTGCCGGGTATTCCTGGTGTTGGCGAGAAGACTGCGGCGAAGTGGATTCGGGAATTCGGCGACTTGAACTCGCTGGTGGACCGGGTTGACGAGGTGCGCGGCAAAGTCGGAGACGCGCTGCGTGCGAACCTGTCGAGTGTTCTGCTCAATCGCCACCTCACCGAGATGGTCCGGACGGTTCCGTTGCCGCTGGCTCCCGAGGACCTCGCGCACGGCGCCTGGGACCGGGAACGCATTCACAAGCTGTTCGACGATCTCGAGTTCCGCGTGCTCCGCGACCGCCTGTTCGAGACGCTGTCATCGGCGGAGCCCGAGGCGGAGCAGGGCTTCGAGATCAGCGGTTCGGCCATCGAAGCCGGTGCCGTCCGTGACTGGCTTGCCGAACACGCGAAAACCGGCCAGAGACATGGTGTCTCGATTGTTGGTCCGAGTTCGCCCTTTGGGGGAGACGTCACCGCGATCGCGATCAACGCATCCGACGGTGAGGGTGCGTTCCTGCGGGTCGAGCAGCTCACGCCCGATGACGAAGCAGCCCTTGGGGAGTGGCTCGCTGATCCGGCCGAACCGAAGGCCCTGCACAGCGCGAAGGCCGCCATCCACGCGCTGCGCGGCCGCGGTTGGGTTCTCGGCGGCCTGACGAGCGATACCGAACTTGCGGCGTATCTCGTCCGGCCGGGGCAGCGCAGCTTCAACCTCGACGACCTGTCGTTGCGGTACCTCAAGCGCGAACTTCGTGTTGAGAAGGAAGACACCGGCCAGATGTCGCTCCTCGACGACGCGGCCGAAGTCGATGCGGCGGTGGCCGACAGCGAGATGCTGCGCGCGCAAGCCGTCGCCGACCTCGCGGACGCGTTCGATGCCGAGCTCGAGGCCATCGCGTCGACCGAACTGCTTCGCGGCATGGAACTTCCGCTTGTCCATGTCCTTGCGACCGCGGAAGCGGCCGGTATCGCGGTCGATGTCGACTTGCTGACCGATCTGCAGTCAAGCTTCGCCGCCGAGATCAACAGCGCGGCCACCTCGGCGTACGACGTGATCGGCAAGCAGATCAACCTCGGTTCGCCGAAGCAGCTTCAGGTCGTGCTCTTCGACGAACTCGACATGCCGAAGACGAAGAAGACCAAGACCGGCTACACGACCGATGCCGACGCTCTCCAGGGTCTCTTCGAAAAGACCGGCCATCCGTTCCTCGAACACCTGCTGGCGCACCGCGACGCGACGCGCCTCAAGGTGACTGTCGATGGACTGCTCAAGGCGACCGCCGACGACGGACGAATCCACACCACGTTCAACCAGACGATCGCCGCCACGGGCCGCTTGTCATCGACCGAACCGAATCTGCAGAACATCCCGATCCGGACCGATGCGGGGCGTCGAATCCGCGAAGGCTTCGTCGTCGGCAAGGGCTATGACCTGCTCATGACCGCGGACTACAGCCAGATCGAGATGCGCATCATGGCGCACGCGTCCGGCGACGAGGGCCTGATCGAGGCCTTCAACAGTGGGGAAGACCTGCACACCTTCGTGGCGTCGAAGGCGTTCGGCATTCCGACCGGCGAGGTGACAGGCGAACTGCGTCGTCGCGTCAAGGCGATGTCGTACGGGTTGGCTTACGGCCTGAGTGCGTATGGCTTGTCGACGCAGCTGAAGATTGGCGTCGACGAAGCGAAGAGCCAGATGGAGCAGTACTTCTCACGCTTCGGCGGGGTGCGCGACTACCTGCACAACGTCGTCGAGAAGGCGCGCAAGGACGGCTACACCGAGACCCTGTTCGGTCGTCGGCGCTATCTTCCGGACCTCACCAGCGACAACCGCCTCCGTCGCGAGTCGGCGGAGCGCATGGCACTGAACGCGCCGATCCAGGGCACGGCCGCGGACATCATCAAGGTCGCCATGATCGACGTACACAACGCGTTGGCAGCGGAGGGCCTGACATCGCGGATGTTGCTGCAGATCCACGATGAATTGGTGTTCGAGGTCGTCGAGTCGGAGAAGGACCAGGTCGAGGCGCTCGTGCGCGAGCAGATGGCCGCGCCGATCTCGCTGTCGGTGCCCCTGGAGGTTTCGGTTGGTACGGGTCGCAGCTGGGACTCGGCAGCGCACTGACCGGAACAACTCCGCGGTCGTGGTGTTGTACGGAATATGCCATTGACAGGAGAAGTCGAGCTCAGTCCCACGGGCTGGGTTCGGGACCAGACCGAGAAGATCTTCGAAACGGGTACGACCGAAAGCGTCAGCATTCTCGGCCTCGCGGTCATTTTGGTGACCATGCGCGGCGCGAAGAGCGGAAAGCTCCGGAAGGTTCCGCTCATGCGTGTCGAGCACGACGGTACGTATGCGATCGTCGCCTCGAAGGGTGGGGCGCCGGAACATCCGGTGTGGTTTCACAACGTGGTGGCCAACCCCCACGTTGAGCTCCAGGACGGGACCGTGACGCGCGACTTCCAGGCTCGCCAGGTCTTCGGCGACGAGCGAGCCACGTGGTGGGAGCGTTCGGTCGCCGCGTATCCGCCCTACGCGGAGTACCAGACGAAGACCACGCGGGAGATTCCGGTGTTCGTGCTCGAGCCGATCGACAGCTGACACGACGAAGGCGCCGACCCGATAGGGTCGGCGCCTTCGTTGCTGCAGTACTTACTGCTGCTGTTCGGCGATCTTCTGACGGACCTCGTCCATGTCGAGTGCCTTGATGCGCGTGATGATGTCCTCGAGCGCGGCCGGCGGAAGTGCGCCCGGCTGAGCGAACACGAGGATGCCTTCGCGGAATCCCATGATGGTCGGGATCGAGCGAATGTTGGCGGCGCTGGCGAGACCACGCTCGGCCTCGGTGTCTACCTTGCCGTGCACGACATCAGGGTGCTTCTGAGCCGACGCCTCGAAGGTCGGTGCAAAGCGCTTACACGGGCCGCACCAGTCGGCCCAGAAGTCGACAAGCACGATGTCGTTGTCCGTGACGATCTCGTCGAAGTTCTGTTGGGTCAGGGTCTGGGTTGCCACGATGGTTCCTTTTTCCGTCGGTAGTGCGGTCGCTCTGGCCGATATAACAGCAGGTTGCCCTGAATCCTTCCCTGGCACCGGGCGTACGTCACACTCCGGGCCCGGGTTGGCGTGTCGGATTCGTCGCTGCCCTGGGAATGACGCGCCCATACTGAACCCGAGCCCGCACTGCATCAGATGGCTGGCCTCGATCTAAGAAGGCCCCATGCCCGCGATCGCACCCTGGGTTCGCACACACCGGATCATCTCGTTCTTCGCTCTGACGTACACCTTGTCGTGGTGCCTTCTCCCGTTCGGAACTTTTCTACCGACCGGTGCGCTGATCGCCGCGTTGGTCGTGATTTCGATTGCCGACGGCAAGGCCGGGCTGAAGCAGCTGTGGGCGCGCATCATCAAGTGGGACGTCGGGTGGGTCTGGTGGTTTGCCGCGATCGCCATCCCGGTAGCGCTACTCACCGTGACTATCGCACTCAGCATCTGGGTTGGTGCGGAACCCTCGTGGGGACAGTTTCACCCCTGGTACAGCGTCATCGTCGTCGTGGCTGGGCGAATGGTCGACCCATTGAACGGGCCACTGGCCGAGGAACCGTCCTATCGAGGGTTCGCCCAGCCGACCTTGCAATCTCGTATGCCGTTGCTGAAAGCCACCGCCGTCCTCGGCGTGCTCGTCACGATCTGGCACATCCCGCTGTACTTCATCCCGGAGTTCGGTCTGCGTCCGATCGAGTCGCTGGCAACGTTCGGCTGCACCTTCGTCTACGCCTGGTTGTTTAACCATTCGGGTGGAAGCGTTCTCATCACTCTCGTTGCGCACACCATGGAGGGCAGCGTCCGGATGGCACCGATGTGGAGCGGAGCAGACTTCGGCGGTGTGGTCGTCATTTACGCCCTGGCGTGGTTCCTCGCAGGAGTCCTTGTCGTGGTGCTCGACTGGCGGTTCTGGACTCAGCCCTCAGAAATCAGCCAGTCCTTCCGGTTGACGCCGTCCCAGTGACGAACCGCCACCGCACGTCCCGAGAACTGTGCCGTTGACAACTGTTCGGCGGCGACCGCGAACGAGGTCAGGGGAAATCGCCGGGCCAAGGTGATGTGCGGGGTCCATTCGCCAGGGCGGGTATGTGCTGGTTGCCCCGGACACGAGGAGACCTCCTGGTGGATCGCCGACTGCAGGGCGAGCAACTCCGCACTCGGCACGACGATTCGCACCAACACCCCGGTATCACTGCGTCGACGCGTGAACATCGCCAGCGGGCCGATCCGGACCGGGAACGGGGTGAACGGAACGCGGCGTAGTTGCTGGTCGATGCGTGGCCAAATCTCTTGCGCGACCGTGAGCGTCACATGGGGCCGCGCCGTCTCGCGCAGGCCTGGCAGGTGGGCTGCGGTGAGCATGCGCCACTCGCTTCGAATCCACTCTTCGGTGGGGTCGTCGAGCAGCAGTTCGATCGACTGAACGGGCACGTCTTCATTGTGAACCCTGGCGCGTAGTAGCGAAGTGATATCATTTTGCTACCGCCGATCGAGAGGAGTTCCGGACATGGAGACAAAGGCCTTCCGGGTGAATGGATTCGTGTTTCTGCTGGCGTGGCTGGTGATCGTGGCCGCCGCGGTCCTGCTCATGGTGCTCGGTGCTCAGCACCCATTGCCGATCATCGCCGGCGTCTTGATCAACGCGGTGGCGCTGATCCTGCTGTCCGGTCTGACGATCGTGAATCCGAACGAGTCCCGGGTCATCCAGTTCTTCGGTCGCTACATCGGAACACTGAAGCAAGCCGGCTTCCACTTCGTCGTCCCGCTGACCGGCCGCAAGCGGATCAGTCTGCGCGTTCGCAACTTCGAAACCGCGAAGCTCAAGGTCAACGACGCAGACGGCAACCCCGTCGAGATCGCAGCCGTCGTCGTCTACAAGGTCTTCGACACCGCGAAGGCCGCGTTCGCCGTCGACGACTACGAGCAGTACGTCGCGATTCAGTCCGAGGCGGCGGTTCGGCACCTCGCCACGACGCATCCGTACGACTCGCATGACGACCGTACGAGCCTCCGGGACGGTGCCGAGGTTGCCAGCGAGCTCACCGAGGAACTCCGTGAGCGTACGGAGCAAGCTGGTGTCGAACTCGTCGAAGCGCGGATCACCCACCTCGCCTACGCGCCGGAAATCGCCCAGGCGATGCTCGTCCGCCAGCAGGCCGCCCAGGTGGTGGCCGCCCGCACGACGATCGTGGAAGGCGCGGTCGGAATGGTCGGCATGGCGCTCGACCGCCTTGCCGAGCAGGGCGTCGTCGAGCTCGATGAGGAGCGCAAGGCCACGATGGTGTCGAACCTGCTCGTCGTGCTGTGCGGGGACCGGGCGATTCAGCCGGTTGTCAACACTGGCTCGCTTTACAGCTGACCATGCCCGAGAAGAAGAAGCTTCTCTTGCGGCTCGACCCGGCCGTCCACGACGCGATCGCGAAGTGGGCGGCCGATGACCTGCGCAGCATAAATGCTCAGATCGAGTTCGTGCTGCGCCGGGCTGTGTCGGAGGCCGGTCGGCTGAAGAGCTGACCGGCCTCCATCCCGATGGATTGCCGTCGGGAGGACCTGATCAGAACCGTGTTGCGGCAATCGATCGGGGTGAGGCCTAGTGCGAGGCCTTTTCCGACACGAAGCTCGCCGTCCCCGGGAAGAGCGCTGGAATTCCTGCTTGGCGGAGCGTCAGTGTCCGAATCGACTGTTTTCGCCGTTTTGGATTGTTTGTCCCATCCGGAGTCGCATGTGTTCCGAATCACGTCTAGCGGTGCCAGACGAGCAACGCCGGACAGGGGAAGACATGCGCAATTTGAGGAGTTCACGCTATTTGACCGTCGTCGCGGGGGTCGCCGCGACGAGCTTCGCGGGCGGAGGCTTGGCTGAGGCGGAGACCGAAGTTGCTCGGCCGTCGACGTTTACGTCGGCCTTCACGGTGTGGGCTACGCCGGACGTGGTCTACGACGCGGACGGTAAGAACGTGCCCGGCACGCCGGGCGCATCGGGTTCCTTCAACTACATGATCAATTCTAAGGAAGACGTGATCTGCTACGACATCACCCTCGCCGGCGTCACACCCCCGTACAAGAGCAAGGCCAAGACCGCGACGCACATTCACGAAGGGGTGCCAGGCGTATATGGCCCGCCGCGCATTGCGTTCCCCAACCCATCGGGATCCGGAAATGTCCTCACCTCGAAGGGCTGCCTCAAGGGACCGTTCACGACTGGGATCGTGAAGGACGGAAAGGACACCGGCGAAGGGTTCACGCTCGCCAAGCTGGAGGCGAACCCGACGGCGTTCAACACGGAAACCCACACCGAATCGTATTCGGCGGGCGCAGTTCGAGGGCAATTCGGACAGCGGATGCCGGTCGGCGGCGTGGATACCGGAATGGGCGGAACCGCCGGTGAATCGGTAGCGGCCCCACGCACCGTCCCCGGCGCCTTGGTCGCGGGGGCCGGCGTCTTCGCCATGCTGGGTGCGTCGGGTTTGCGCTGGGCGACGGCTCGTCGGCGCTGACGTTCGTGTTCTCGAGAGCGGTTTTCGCGCTCATCTTGAGTGCTGGCTGTGCTGCGCAATCGGCGGAAGAACCGGGCGTTCCGGTGACGACGAGGTCGCCGGAGGCTGCCCTGGCCGTGCTCGATCCGGCGCGGATAGTGATTCCAAGCCTGCATCTCGACGAACCGTTGATCCCGCTCGGCATCTTGCCGAGCGGGTCGATGGAAGTTCCCGAGGACGCCGGGGATGCGGGCTGGTTGACGACCGCGGGGCGACCGGGCGGTGTTCTCCCGACGGTGATCGTTGGCCACGTCGACTCTGCGTTCGGTCCGGGGGTGTTTTTCGAGTTGACGAGCCTGTCACCCGGCGCAGTGGTCACGGTGCTGCTGCAAACGGGGGTGCGAGCGGAATATCGGGTCACTCGTGTTGCCGACTATCCGAAGACGGACATTCCGACTGCGGTGATCTTCGGCGCCAACGGTCACGACGAACTCCGCCTGATCACGTGCACCGGGGACTTCGACGAGAACGCGCGGTCGTATCGCGCGAATCGTGTGGTGTTTGCGGACCGCGTCTGAATACCTCGGGCGGCTAACTGACCTTCTCGCTCACGAAGATCGCCGTCCCCGGAAAGATCTTGCCGCGCAAGGGACTCCACTGACCCCATTCTTCGGTGAGATCCTCGGGCCACTCCGGCTCGATGAGGTCGACGAGGCGGAATCCGGCCGCGACGAGGTCTCGTACTCGGTCACCGATCGTGCGGTGGTGCTCGACATAAACAGCGTCACCGTTCGCGTCACGTTCGACGTAGGGCGTTCGGTTGAAGTACGAGTACTCCGCGACCAGTCCTTCGGGTCCGGGGTTGTCGGGAAAGATCCAGCGCATCGGATGGTTCACGGAGAACACCCAGCGGCCTCCCGGCTTGAGGACGCGAGCCACTTCCCGCATCGTGCCGGCGCTGTCGGCGACAAAAGGGATGCCGCCGAACGCAGAGCATGCGATATCGAATGAAGCGTCCCGGAAGGGGAGACGTTCGGCGCTCGCTTGGACCAGCGGCAGCGGACCGACCGACAATCCACGCCGAAGCATCGCCGCGGAGATGTCGAGTCCGACAGCTTTCGCACCGTGGTTGCGAAGCCACCGGGTGCACGGCGCCGACCCGCAACCGATCTCGAGCACCGTGCGGCCGGCGACGTCGCCGAGCAGGCGAGCGTCGGCTTCGTCGAGCTTCTCCGGGCTCCAGATGAAGGCGCCGTCGGGCGATTCGACACCCAGGAAAGCGCCGTGCTCGCGGTGATAATCGTCGGCATAGTCGTCCCAGCCGATCCGGCTGGCGCGATCACTCTCGGCGGAACCGATCGACTCATTCGACACGTCTACGAGGATAAATGTTGGAGCCCTGCCGGTTTGCCCTGTGTGTGGGGGTGGCGTAACGTATCTCGCGCGAGTGTCCTCGTGATGATTGCCGTGCGTGTTCGTGCCGAATCTGGTTGCTGCCGTTTAGACAATCCCGCTCGGGGGCATTCGTGGGTTGCCACTCACCTGGCAACGCGCAAGACCATCAACTACGAGCCATCAACCCGTCCGGAGCAACTACTTAATGCCCACTACGATCACGTCCCCGCAGGTAGCCATCAATGACATTGGCTCCGCGGAAGACTTCCTCGCAGCTATCGACAAGACGATCAAGTACTTCAACGATGGCGACATCGTCGAAGGCACCGTGGTCAAGGTCGACCGCGACGAGGTTCTTCTCGACATCGGCTACAAGACCGAAGGTGTCATCCCGTCTCGCGAACTCTCCATCAAGCACGATGTCGACCCGTCTGAGGTCGTTTCCGTGGGCGACGAGGTCGAGGCACTTGTTCTCACCAAGGAGGACAAGGAAGGTCGCCTGATCCTGTCGAAGAAGCGCGCTCAGTACGAGCGCGCGTGGGGCACCATCGAGGCGCTCAAGGAAGCGGACGAGGCCGTCAAGGGCACCGTCATCGAGGTCGTCAAGGGTGGACTCATCCTGGACATCGGCCTCCGCGGCTTCCTCCCGGCTTCGCTCGTCGAGATGCGTCGTGTCCGCGACCTCATGCCGTACGTCGGCAAGGAGATCGAGGCCAAGATCATCGAGCTCGACAAGAACCGCAACAACGTCGTTCTGTCGCGTCGTGCATGGCTCGAGCAGACCCAGTCTGAGGTCCGCAGCGAGTTCCTGCACCAGCTGCAGAAGGGCCAGGTCCGCAAGGGTGTCGTTTCGTCGATCGTCAACTTCGGTGCGTTCGTCGACCTCGGCGGCGTGGACGGTCTGGTTCACGTTTCGGAGCTCTCGTGGAAGCACATCGACCACCCGAGCGAGGTCGTTCAGGTTGGCGACGAGGTCACCGTCGAGGTCCTCGAGGTCGACATGGACCGCGAGCGCGTTTCGCTGTCGCTGAAGAACACCCAGGAAGACCCGTGGCGTCAGTTCGCCCGGACCCACGCGATCGGTCAGATCGTGCCTGGAAAGATCACCAAGCTCGTTCCGTTCGGTGCGTTCGTTCGCGTCGAAGAGGGCATCGAGGGCCTGGTTCACATCTCCGAGCTCGCCGAGCGTCACGTCGAGGTTCCGGACCAGGTTGTCGGCGTGAACGACGACGCCATGGTCAAGGTCATCGACATCGACCTCGAGCGTCGCCGCATCTCGCTGTCGCTCAAGCAGGCCAACGAGGACTACCACGCCGAGTTCGACCCGTCGAAGTACGGCATGGCCGACAGCTACGACGAGGCCGGCAACTACGTGTTCCCGGAGGGCTTCGACCCGGAGACCAACGAGTGGCTCGAGGGCTACGACAAGCAGCGTGACGAGTGGGAGTCCCGCTACGCCGAGGCTGAGCGTCGTCACAAGATGCACACCGCTCAGATGGAGCGCATGGCCGCTGACGCCGCTGCTCAGGAAGTCGACGCCGAGACCGGTGCCTACAGCGCCGGTGGCCAGGGCGCTTCGAGCGCGCCGGAGTCGACGGGTGGCTCGCTCGCGAGCGACGCACAGCTTGCTGCTCTTCGCGAGAAGCTCGCTGGCAACAGCTAAATAGTTTCCACAACGAGGCCCGGCAGCACGCGCTGCCGGGCCTCGTTGCGTGCGCTACCGTTCGGCTGTGGCTGATTCTTCAATTGCGAAGTATGCGCGCGCTCGCTACCTCGTCCTTGCGGTCTTCTGTGCGTCGGTGTTTCCGAATCTGATCGCGGCGATCCTCGTCCCGCAAAGTTCGCTGACCGACGGCATTCCTGGCTGGGTCTTCGGCCTGTGGATCGTCGGTTTCATCGTGGAGCTGCTGCTGAGCATCTGGCTCATCAATTCGATGCTCGGTGCGCCATCGCTCTTCGTGTTCGGCTTCGGTGCCGCCGTACCGTGGTGTCTGAGCATGGCATTCGGCGTCTGGTCAGTGACCGCGGTGATCGGGGTCGTGGTTGTCGGCGCGTTCGCGTTTTGGGCGTTCCGGACGGTCGACGCGCGCTATCGCCTGGAGGCCTTCGGGATTCGCTGCACCGCCACGGTCGTCGAAGTGCTGACGCCCACGATGAACGTCGTCATCAACGACATCTACGTTCGACGCACGATGCGCGTGGAGATCACGCGACCGGACACTGGGCAACGCTATGAAGCGGAAGTATCGGGATTGTTCGAGTTCGGGACGGTGCCGTCGCCGGGGACGCAGCTCGGTGTGATCGTCGATGGCAAGCGGCCGGACCGAGTGACGTTGGACGAATCGCGAAAGGCGCAGCGGGTCGTCCGCGGCGGCAACGCTTCCGCGCGGCCGGTCGTGTCCGAGCTCGAGCGGTTGGCGAAATTGCATCGCAGCGGAGACCTCAGCGACGACGAGTTCGGTGCAGCGAAGCGCCGGCTACTCGACGGAGCCTGACGCAGTCGCCTAAAGGCCCGGAATGTACCAGTTATGCTTCCTTCGTGGAAGGGGCGATTCTCAGGTACTCAGACGCCGGTGGACGGCGCCGTGACGTCGAGCTCGAACCCACGACACCGCGGCTGACCATCGGTCGAGCAGCGACCGCCGACATACCCCTGCCCTGGGCGACCGAAGTCTCGCGCCTCCATGCCGCGGTCGAATGGCTCGGTACGCACTGGGCGATCGTCGACGACGGATTGTCGCGCAACGGCACCTTCGTCAACGGCGAGCGCCTCACTGGTCGCCGCCGCCTCACCGTAGGTGACCGCATTCGAATCGCCTCGGTGACGTTCAGCTACCACGAACTGTCTGCGGAGTCGGACGACAGCACGGGACTCAGCTCGGTGCGCAGCCCGGTCGCGCGATCGTTGACGGAGGCCCAGCGCGCGGTTCTGGTCGCATTGTGTCGTCCGTACAAGCACGACTCCGTATTTGCCACGCCGGCGCCGAACCAGGCGATCGCCGAGGAACTCTT
Source organism: Smaragdicoccus niigatensis DSM 44881 = NBRC 103563 (assembly GCF_000380645.1). GTDB lineage: Bacteria > Actinomycetota > Actinomycetes > Mycobacteriales > Mycobacteriaceae > Smaragdicoccus > Smaragdicoccus niigatensis. The sequence continues at coordinate 62,012 of NZ_AQXZ01000016.1, read as the reverse complement.
TCTCAGCATCGATGCCGTGAAGACTCATCTGCGCACCTTGTTCACGAAATTCGGGATCGAGGACCTGCCGCAGAACCAGAAGCGTGGTCGGCTCGCCGAGTTGGCCCTACAGTCGGGAGTCATCTCCGAACGCGAGCTTTAGGAGCAGTGGACGACCTTCGTCGGGTCGGACGTCTTGTCGAGCCATGTTCCGTAGGCGTCTCCGCCGGCGGTCTGGACCGCCGCGCAGACCTCGGCGTTCGTTGTTCCGGCGGGCCGGTAGACCGCGTAGATGGCTTTCCCATCCGGCGTCGCTTGACGGAGCGACGGGCATGACTCGTCGGTGCGCAGGTAGGACGCGCCGGGGTGCTTCTCGAGGAAGCTCGCCACGTCGTCCTTGTACTTGCCCGGGGTGATCGCGGCCCCGAGCATCACGATGCCGGTGCCATCACAAGGCGGGACGGTGATCGGGACATCGAGTCCGAGATCGATGTCGCGAGACAAGGTCGCCGTGATCTCGACGTTCTGACCTTTCGACGAGGAGTAGTAGGTCGACGTGAACCGCAGCGTCCCGTCCGAGTCCTTGCGGAGCGTGACCTCCGAACTCGGGCAGGTTCCGCTGGTCACCGACTCGACGAGGTGGTGAAGTCCGTTCTCGGCGCCGGTTTCCTTCCACTCCGCGGTGCAATCGATATCCGGATAGTCGACCTTCGCGGATAGGTTGCCGGCGTCCGTGATGTCGGCAACCAGGCGGCCGCTCGTGTCCCCGACGACGTTGCCGATCCATCGACCGGCGAGTGTGGACTGGTTGTCTGGCCAGAACTTCCAGGCGCCGACGCCGACGGCAGCGGCCACGATGGCGACTGCGGCCAGAACGGGCCAGCGCATGGACTTCTTGCGCCGCGGCATCGGTCGTGGCGTCAGTGCCAGAGTGGCCATGACTCGTGTGGGTGTCGTGCTCAAGGCGGCAGTTGCCGCGTCGGCAAATTGACGGCAACTCTGGAATCGCTGATTGGGGTCCTTGCTCAGCGCGGTTGCGATCACCGCGTCGATGGCGTGGGGGAGACCAGGTCGCATCAGCGTCGGGGGCGTCGGTGTGGCGTGCAGGTGCGCGTCCATCGTCGCGATCTGAGTATGTCTCGGAAACACCTTGGAGCCGGTGAGCAGTTCGAAGAATGTGCAGCCCAGCGAGTAGATGTCCGACCGGTGATCGGCGCGCTCGCCGGAGATGACCTCCGGGGCCGCGTACGCGATCGTCGCGACCATGTTGCCGGTCGCGGTCAGTTCCGTGGCGTCGTCGATCGCGCGGGCGATGCCGAAGTCGGCGACCAGAACTCGACCATCGCGCGTGAGCAGCAGATTCGAAGGTTTGACGTCGCGGTGCAACATCCCTTGGCGGTGGGCGGCGTCGAGTCCGGCTGCCGCCTGGGTCAGGACCGATAATGCCCGCAGCGGGTCGAGACCGTTCGGATGCGTTTGCAGCAGCGCGGACGCGTCGGTGCCGTCGACGTACTGCATGGCGAGCCACATCAGTCCGCGGTCGATCCCGCGGTCGTGGACGGCGACGACGTTCGGATGGTCGAGCTGAGCGGCCAGGTGCGCTTCACGTTCGAAGCGTGCGCGGAAGTTCGGGTCGTCCGCGAGATGCGGACTGAGGACTTTGAGCGCGTACTGGCGTGGCAGACGTGGGTGCTGAACGAGGTAGACCTTCGCCATGCCGCCCTGGCCGAGAGTGCGGAGGATCTGGTAACCGCCGAGCACGTTGCCCGGCAATAGCTCGCTGTACGGTCCCTCCACGACGCAGAACCTAGCACGGGTGGGGATTTACCACCCCCAAGGTGTGGTTCATATTCCCTCCCCCGCTCCATAACGTCGAAGTTGACCTTGAAGATCGATGACGATGAGGAGAACCCGTGGTCAGGAAACCATTCGCTGCGCTAGTGATGGCGCTGGCCGCGTTCACGTCCGGGTGCGCAGACAACGTTGACACCGGGATGGGTGTCACCGTCGTCACCGGAACAACGACCACCGCACGGTCGATCGCGCCATCGACGACGACTAGCACGGAGTCAACAGTCGTCACACCGGACCCGGCTGCGGACGTCACTCAGGAGGACACGCCACCACCCGCTGTCACGACCGTCGCGAAGAGTGCCGACCCGGAGGAGTACCAGACGCAGACCGAGTACAACGGTGTGGGCTACCGGTTTGTCTCGCCGACCCGAAACCTATCCTGCGGCTTCAACCTGAACGAATGGGGCGGGGAAGCCGGCTGTGTGTCGCTCCACATGCCGAAACCCACGGTTGGTTCGTACGGCGGCCCATGCGAGTACGGGGGCGTCCTTGCCAATGCGCGCGGAGTGCTGCACTCGTGCTTCTTCGATGGCGCGTTCTCCGGCGGTGCGCACACGCCGGTCCTCGAGTACGGCGAGACCATCACCGTTGACGACATGTCCTGCACCTCGAAGAGGGTGGGTATGACGTGCAGATATGGCTCGCACGGATTCACGCTGTCACGCGAGCAAGTCGTAATCTTTTGACCGAGACAGTGAAGAGGCCGTTCATCCTCACGACCGTGTACACGATCTCGTCGATTGTGTTGGGTCCGCTGATCTTTCTGACAGCTGTCGGCTTCCTCAGCGGTGGTGGCGACTACTGCCAACCCGGAATTCCCGAGCAGGTGAAGATCGCCGAATACTGGCGCGCCGAAATCATCCTGACCGTCGCCCCCGGACTCATGATCGTGGTCGGCGCAGCGCTCCTTGGGTGGTTGTGGGTATCGATCGCCCAGCACCGCCACGATCGCCCGGGAGCGCGGAAACCGACCATTCTTGGCGCCGTGGTCACGCTGTTGGCGCTCGTGATGATGTGCGGCTACCTCGTCCTCGTCGCCCATGCCGATCTCTCGGCCGGCCAGAGTTGCTAACCCCTGTGGAGGAAAAGATGATCAGACGTTCCTGGCTACCGGTATGGGTACTGGCCGCCTCGGTTCTTCTCGCTGCGTGCTCAAGCGGTGACCCGAGCCCAGCCGGCACGACTTCGACAGCAACGTCGCCTTCGATGACTATGAGCACCTCGCCCACGGTGCCGGCTGCGCCCACTCTCACGGTCGGCGAAGTACCCGGTCAGCCCACGTCAGCGCAGGCATTGCGTGCCTGGGCGACTGACCTGGCCGCCGGGAACATGGATGTCCTCGTCCACAAGTGCTGGACGATCGCGCCAAGCCGCGTCCGGAGTATGTATGCAGACAAGGCCGCCATCGAGAACGCGATCGCACGGCCGGGCATAGAAGGCCAGTTCGCGTACATCTGGCAGGACGACACCACGTCGGTGGCAGTGAAGCGCAGTGAAATCGCGTCGGGTTACGCCTGCCCCTACGTCGCTGCGCGCAGTGATGTCCACATCTTCAACTCCGACGACGCGAAGTACCGGGTGCTGCGGTTCGCGCTGCGGGTTGTCGGGAAGCCCGTCAATGCGGACGACACCGAGGCGAAGTACCCGCTGGAATGTTCCGACTGGAAGCCGCTGTCCGACTCGTCGCGCTCGATCGCCGCGACCACGACGTCTATCGACCGGAACTCGCTCGTCGCCAGCGGCGGCCCGGACGATTGGCAGGTCACCGTGAACGGTACGTCCAACGGAGGGGAGTCGCGTCAGTATCTCTACCTGACGACCGTCGGACCTGAGGGCTACTGCATTTCGGAGGTCCGGTGAAGCGTGCGACCACGCTGGCTGTGATCGCCCTCGTCCTGACGTCGGCAGCCTGTACGCCGTCGCGGCCAAGTGTGGTACCCACAACACCCGACCGGGTGACCCAGGCGGCGCACGAAAAAGCGTCTGGCCGACCTGGCACTGTCTCGGTTTTTGCCAAGAAGCACAACGGGGACCCAATCGAGGGCGTTCGATTCGATATCGATCAACTGGAGTCGTGCAACGGATCGAAGGTCGTCGTGAATCGGGTCTGGGCATTCAGCTCCTTCGACGGTGGCTACAACTTCGTGAACACACCTCTGGGCTGCAACCGCGTCCGGGCGACCCTTGCCGGAACCCAACAATCACCCCGGACTATCGAACTGACTGAGGCGGAACCCAATGCCAACGTCGTGTTCGAATACCCCGACGACGTCGTGGGCACCTGTAATCCGCGGACGATCGCCGGGGACCTCGGGTATGCCGGGGACGCAACTGTCGACTACTGCGATGTCGTGTGGGCCCGAGTGACGCTTGGCGAGCATGGCGACACCACCTGGCTCATCGACCGGGTCGACGATCGTTGGGAGAGGTACATGAACCTCATCGAACATCGGTGCCTCTCGGCCGCTCCGTACCACTTCGTTCCCGACGATCTGAAGAAGTACTTCGACGCGACCTGCTAACGCATGGTGTGTTCGGGCGAGAGTTCAGACCCCCGACAAGTGGCGCCCTCGCTCGACGACCTCGCTCAGGAGCCCGGCATCACCGCGAAAATAGCCCTCGCGGCAGCCGTCGGGGCCGTCCGTCAATGCGGCGACACACTTCCACGTTCTGATGGTGCTGTCTCGGTACTGCTCGTCGAAAACACAGGTAGCGCCGTTGCAGTACTGGCACTCCTTGCTCGGGTCGATATTCATGGAGTGAAAATACGTCCGTGAATGTGAGACACGCCACAGTCGGCGCACCGTGTTTACGTCGGCGTAATACGCCGCGAAAAGCGCCCCTCGTGTCCAAACGGTATCGACCGTGAGGTAAGAACACGGTATGCGCAGGGAATCATGCTGAGAGTTGGCCTCACGGGCGGTATGGGTGCAGGAAAGTCCACGGTCGCTGACGTTTTCGCACGGTGCGGAGCGGTCATCATCGACTCCGATCGCATCGCGCGTGAAGTCGTCGAACCGGGTACGGAGGGCCTCGCCGCCGTCGTCGCCGAATTTGGTGAATCGGTACTGCACGAAGACGGCAGCCTCAACCGGCCGGCGCTCGCTGCGGTCGCGTTCGCGACTGACGAATCTCGCCAGAAGCTGAACTCGATCCTGCACCCCCGGATCGGAAAACGGACGGCTCAGTTGCTGGGTCAATCCGCGCCCGATGCGGTTGTCGTCCAAGACATTCCGTTGCTCGTCGAGAACGGGCTGGCGCCGTTGTTCCATCTGGTCGTCATTGTCGACGCGGACGTCGAGGTTCGGGTTCGCCGGTTGGTCGAACATCGCGGAGTCGATGAAGCCGACGCCCGCGTTCGGATCGCCTCCCAGGCGACGCTCGAGCAACGCCGCGCGGTCGCCGACGTGTGGCTCGACAACTCAGGTGCACCGGACATCGTCGCGCGTGCGGCGGAAGTGCTGTGGAGTGACCGCATCATCCCCTTCGAGCGGAATGTCCGCGAGCACCGCGCAGTAGCGGGGGAGTCGGCGCTGACTGATCAGCAGGTCGGCCGTCTTGCGGGTCGACTCAACGTGGCGCTGGGCGGTACGGGTGCGACGATCGACGGCATCTCGGTTTCGGTCCCGGAATCAGTGACCGAGGGCGAGCTCGACGGGCGACTCAGCGGCGCTGGATTCCCCAACGTGGATGGTGCGTACCGCAACGCGGACCCCGCGCTGCCGGTGACGATCGCAGTGACCCGGGCCTAACGCCAGGTCAGGTCAATACCCAGCGACGACAGCCAGCTTTCCAGCCGGTAGCCGTGTTGTGCGATCCCTGTCATCGCGGTGACCGCTTTGTCGATCGCCTTCTCCGCGGTCCCCGGATCGATGAGTCCCGCGCGTTGAGCCGCGAGTAGTTCGTCGACGTCGAGGAGTTCGGCATTGCGCCCGGTCCGTACGACGATGTCGAGGTAGTGGTCGGTCGAGTGCCACACCTCTTTGCCGGGCGTGAAGTCACCGATGTCGATGTAGAAGTTCTGATCACGCCGCTTGTACGGGTGGAAGTGGAAGATCGTCACCCGCAGACCGAGTGACGGCAGCAGCCAGGACTCGATGTAATGGAAGTTGGCGTGGTCGGCTTCCCGGCCCATGTAGAGGCCCCACGGCTTGCGTAGGTACTTCTCAACGGGGCGAACGAATCCCTTGGGGTCGATATTCGTCCATTCCTTGATGTTGAAATGTTCGACCTTGGGTTTGTGGACATGAACAACGTTGTTTGTCGTGGTGACCGTGGCGACGTCCATGTTTCGCGATCCCTTCGACGGCGCATCCGTTGGTGCGTTCCGGACTCTCGTCAGCCTTAATGCGGGTCCGGAGTGGCGTACCGCATACACCGAAGGTACGCCGGTTGTTCACCCCACGGGGAGGAAATCCTGCCGTGATAGCGGGCTACCGAGCGTGGTCACGAGGGACATCGAGGTCGGAACCGGTTGCCAGGTCGGCACACTCGATCATCGCGACGCGGTCGCGCAGCCACTCCCGTGCGCCTTGATCGCCGGACAGACTCGCCGTGAACTCGGGCCACCACTTTCGGCCGACGAGAACCGGGTGCCCGGGAACACCGGCATACGCAGCCCGGACCACGGAGTCCCAGGCCGCGTGCTCGCGAATGCGAGCCACGACATCGGCGCCGACATCCGGCAGGTCGACGAGGTGAATCAGCACAGAGTCGCCGGTTGCGGCATGCATTCCGGCGCGCAGCGACGCGCTCATACCGAGCTCCCAGTCGTGTGCCCGCACGGCGGTGACGTCGTTCGGCAGCAGCGACTCGACCTCCACAGCGGACGCGCCGGTCACGACATGTATGGGATGGCAACCGCCCTTGCGCAAAGCATTGACCGCGGTGAGGACCAGCGGATGGCCGGCGACGACCGCGAGCGCTTTGGGACCGCCGAACCGCCTACCGGCCCCCGCAGCGAGCAGTAAGCCGCTGCACGTCATCGTTGTTGCGCGACGATCTGGGCCGCTACCGAGACCGCGATCTCTGCCGGAGTTCGACCGCCGATGTCCAATCCGATCGGTGAATGGAGGCGGGCCAACTGCTCCGTTGTGATGCCGCGCGCGCGAAGTTCCGCTTCCCGTTCCGCGCTGGTGCGCTTGGACCCCATCGCGCCCAAGTATGCGAACGGCTTCCGTAGGGCGGTCTCGAGGAGCGGAATCGCGAACTTCGCGTCGTGCGCAAAACTGCAGAGGACTGCGGTGTCGGAAACCTGAATTGACTCGAGGTAGCGATGCGGCCAATCAATGACAATGTCCACATCGGGGAATCGGGCCGGTGTCGCGAAGGCAGCGCGCGCGTCGACCACAGTCACGCGGTAGCCGAGGAGTTTTCCGATCTGGCTCATCGGAATGGCGACGTCGGTTGCGCCGCAGATGATCATGTGCGGATCCGGGTGCAGTTGAACGGAGAAATCGGGCGAGATCTCAACTTCGGCGTCGTGTCCCGACGCCAGTGCGCGAGCGGCAGCCACAAGTCCAGGTTCGAGCTGCAGAGAGTGGTTGACGACGACGTCGATCGTCCCGCCACAGCTCAAACCCGGGCCGAAATCGTCGTCCGGACCGAACTGCGCACCCAGCGGCTTGTGTTCTGCGAGAACCCGATTAGCCAACTCGATGAGCTCGGACTCGACGCATCCCGCGGAGATTCCGCCGATGATGTCGCCGTTCGCGGACACTGCGACCGCCGCGCCCGGTGGCTTTGGCGTACTGCCGACCGTTCGGGTCACCGTTGCGACCGCAAAGGGGAGATCGGCGTCGATCCATCGGATCAACTGAGGGAGTATTTCGCGCATTGAAGAACCGCCGCCCGTCGGCTTTCGAACCAGATGGACCAATCTTGAACCAACTGCCCGAAAGGGATTCCTAAACGACAGTCTAGGGGTGTTGAATGGGGCAATGGGTGTAAAAAATACCCATTGGTACGTTTAGGCATACCCATTGGTACGTTTCAACCATGGCGGTCAGACATGAATCTGAACACGATTGTTGACGTCAAACGCCCCAGCTCCGCAGACCAGATCGTGGATTGGCACGACGGTTACGCGTGGCTTGCCGGCGGGACGTGGCTGTTCTCCGAACCCCAGGTTTCGACGGACACGCTCATCGACCTCGAGAGCCTGCACTGGCCCGCGTTGACCGCGACCGACTCCGGTCTCGAGATCGCCGCGACCTGCAAGATCGGCGAGCTGTTCCGCTACGAAGCGCCTCCCGAATGGACCGCGGTGTCCGTTTTCCGGGACTGCTGCAACGCTCTTCTGGCGTCGTGGAAGATCTGGAATGCCGCGACGGTCGGCGGGAACATAGTGATGTCGCTGCCCGCGGGGGCGATGATCTCGCTGACGACCGCGCTCGAAGGCGTGTACACGATCTTGCCGCGAGACGGCGTGCCCCGGACCGTTCCGTCCTTGGACTTCGTCACCGGTAACCACGAGAACGTGCTCGAGTCGGGTGAACTGCTTCGGTCGATCCACCTACCGGCGTCGGCATTGTCCAAGCGCGTCGCCTTCCGCCAGCAGTCGCTCGTCAAGCTCGGACGTTCTGCTGCGCTGCTCGTCGGCACCGTGGGCCAAGACGGCCAGGACTTCCGCGTCACCGTGACGGCAGCAACGAGCCGTCCGGTCCAGTTCGCCTTCGACAGTGTGCCCACGCGGGACGAACTTCGGCGCGCGATCTCGGCCCGGCTCTCGTTCCCCGACTACTTCCACGACGTCAATGGGTCGGCGGAGTACAAGCAACACCTCACGTTCCATTTTGCTGAGCAGATCCGGGCGGAATTGGCATGAGCACTTTCGAGGTCGACGGCCGGATGTTCTCGGCCGAGCCAGAACCAGGTCAGTGTCTTCGCACGTTCCTCCGCGATCGCGGGGTCTTCGGCGTCAAGAAGGGCTGCGACGCCGGGGACTGCGGAGCATGCACGGTGTGGGTCGACGGCGCGCCGTTCCACTCCTGCCTCGTTCCCGCGTTCCGTGCAGCGGGCAAGAAAGTCACCACCATTCAGGGCCTCGCCTCGGACGGCGAGTTGCACCCGATGCAGCAGGCTTTCAAGGACGCACAGGCGTTCCAGTGCGGTTTCTGCGCTGCGGGCATGGTGATGACCGCTGCCGCGTTGAGCGATGAGCAGAAGCAGGATCTGCCGCGCGCGATGAAGGGCAACCTGTGCCGTTGCACGGGGTACCGGTCGATCGACGACGCGCTGCACGGCGTCACCGAAGCCGAGAAGGACGTCGCGGGGCTCGCGTGCGGGGCTAGCCTGGCGAACCCCTTCAGCGATGGCATCTTGACCGGGCGTGCGCGGTACACGATGGACATCGCGATGGACGGAATGCTTCATCTCAAGGTCCTGCGGTCGCCGCATGCGCACGCTCGCATTCTCGAGATCGACCGCAGTGAGGCGCTGACGGTGCCTGGCGTCGTTGCGGTGTACACGTGGGAGGACGTTCCGAACCGCCTGTACAGCACGGCAATTCACGAGGACCACCTCGTTGACCCGGACGACACGCGACTTCTCGACAATGTCGCGCGCTTCGCCGGCCAGCGGATCGCAGCCGTGGTGGGCGAGACTGAATCCGCAGCGGAGGCGGGAGTTCGCGCGCTGAAGGTGCAGTACGAGGTGCTGCCGGCGGTGTTCGACCCGGTGGACGCCATGGAGCCCAGTGCGCCGCTGCTTCATGACAAGGGCAACGCGCACAAAGACAACATCTTCTGTGACATTCATGGTGAAGCGGGAAATGTGGCGCAGGGACTCGCGGAAGCCGAGGCCACCCACGAAATGACCTACTCGACGTCTCCGGTGCAGCACACGCACCTCGAGACCCATGGTTCGATCGCGTGGCGCGGCGACGACAACCGGTGGCATGTCCGCACCAGTTCGCAGGGACCGTTCGTCGCTCGACAGAAGCTCTGCTACTTGTTCGGCCTGCGAGACCGCGATCTGCACGTGTTCACCGAACGTGTCGGCGGCGGGTTCGGCGGCAAGCAGGAGATGATTTCCGAAGACCTCCCGTTGCTCGCGACGATGCGTCTCGGGCGCCCGGTGAAGTGGGAATGGACTCGCGAAGAGGAATTCTTCGGCGCCACGACCCGTCACCAGATGACGACTCGGGTCAAGCTCGGTGCGAAGAAGGACGGGACGCTCACGGCGCTCGACGTGACCGTCTACTCGAACACCGGGGCCTACGGAAACCACGGGAGTGAAACTCTCGCGGCGGCATTGAGCAGCCCGCTGGCGGCCTACCGCTGCCCGAACAAGCGGGCACTCGGGTACGCCGTGTACACCAACGTCCTTCCGGGTGGCGGGTTCCGCGGGTACGGCGCCTCCCAGACGACGTTCGCGATCGAATGCGCTATCGACGATCTCGCCCGCATGCTGAAGATCGACCCGGCAGAGATGCGGCGCAAGAACATGGTCCGGCCGGGCGATCACGTCGAATCGATCTGGCAGGACCCGACCGACGCCGACTTCGGCAGCTACGGCCTCGACCAGTGCATGGATTACGTCGAATCCGAGCTCGCTAAGGGCAACGGGGTCGCGAAGCCGGCGGGCGACGACTGGGCCGAAGGGTCGGGAATCGCGATGGCGATGCTCGAATGCGGGCCACCGACCGAGCATCGATCCTCCGCCGAGCTTCGGATGCTCGCGGACGGCAGCTACCACCTCGCCTGCGGTTCGTGCGAAATGGGCAATGGAATCACCAACGCCCACCGGCAGATTGCCGCCGGGATCCTGGAGACCCGCGCGGCCAACGTCGACATCATCAACGCCGACACCGACCGCACGCCCTACGACACCGGAACATTTGCCAGTACCGGCACCGTGGTGGCCGGCAAGGCCGTACACCTGACGGCGCTCGCCATGCGCGACGACATCCTGAACTTCGCGAGCAAGCACACCGGCGTCGATCGTGAGCAGTGCACGCTGCTCGACGACATGGTGGTCTGCGGCGGGCGCAACATCCCGTTGACCGAACTGCATGCGATCGGAACGGCGCAAGGCCATCGATTCGAAGCCAAGCGCAAGGCGTATCTGTCGCCACGCACGATTGCGTTCAACGTGCACGGCGTACGACTGGCCGTGCACCTGGTGACCGGAGAGATCCGGATTCTGCACAGTGTCCATGGCGCGGATATCGGCCGCCTGATCAACCCGCTGCAGTGCCGCGGTCAGATCGACGGTGCCGTCGGCATGGCGTACGGCTGGGCACTCACCGAGAACTTGGTGCACAACGTCGACGGCGGGGTGGTGAACGCCAACCTGCGCAATTACCGCATCCCGGCATTCGCGGACCTTCCGCGCACGGACGTGTTCTTCGCCGATACCTACGACACGATCGGTCCGATGGGCGCGAAGTCGCAGGGTGAGTGTGCGATCAACCCGGTCGCGCCGGCGGTGTCCAACGCGCTCGCGGATGCGACCGGTGTTCGGTTCTCGTCGTTGCCGTTCACACCGGACCGCATCTACGCGCGGCTTCCCGCGCAGCCGCGGGTGGTGACCCGCGCGGCGGCTGACCTGGAAAGCGCACAACTGCAATGACCGTCACGATCGTCACCCAAACCGGCGTTCGCCCAGAGTCGGAGGACGCCTTCGAAGCCTGGCAGCAGGAGACGAGTGCGCGCGTCAGCGGGGTGCCCGGCTTTCTGGAACAACGCGTCCTGAAGCCGAATCCGCCAACACAGCCGGACTGGGTGATCCTCCAGCGCTTCGTCGATCTGGAGGCAGCGCAGGTCTGGCTACATTCGTCCGAACGCGCTGCTCGGCTCGAGACGGTCGCGCCGATGCTCGCCGGCGTAGACGACGTCAACATCGTTCGAGACGGAGAAGGCGCCCTGCCGGCGCCGGCTTCGGCAGTGTTCTCGACACGAGTTCGGCAGGGGATGGAAGCCCATTACCAGAAGTGGGAGCGCCGAATCGCGGCGGCGCAATCGCAGGCACCGGGCTTCCAGGGGTATCGGCTTGAACCCCCGGTTCCGGGGGTTCAGCCGGCCTTCGTGGCGATCCTGCGCTTCGACAACGAGGACAACCTGCAAGCGTGGCTGAACTCGGACACACGCCAGGCCCTGCTCAAACAGACCGACCCATTCATCGAGCACTGGCATGTCTTCGTCGCGAAGACCGGATTCGACCAGTGGTTCGCTTCACCGACGGACCCGGGTGCTGCGCCACCGCCGGCGTGGAAGATGAACATGATGGTGCTGCTGATGCTGTACCCCGTCGTGTTCATTTTCGGGTATTTCGTCGGTACACCGATCCTTACCAAGGACGTCAACCTGCCGTTCGCGATGGCACTCTTCGTTGGCAACTGCGTGAGCGTCACGCTGTTGACGTGGCTGGTCCCGTGGGTCGTCAAACATTTCCAGTGGTGGCTGCGGCCGCACAATCCGACGACGAGAACGCAGCTGACCGGTGTTGCCGTTCTCCTCGTCCTTTATGCGGTGATGATCGTTCTCTTCTGGCAGTTGTTCTGAGGTAAGCGAGTACGCGATGCGGCAGCGGAGACTCATCGGTTGGTTGAGCATCGCCTGCACGCTGATGCTGATCGTTGCCGGATGCACGTCAAAGAAGGACAGCGTCACCGCACCGGGCTCGAACTTCGGCAAGGACGGCACCTCGGCTGCCTACCGGGAGCCCGTCAAGCTGAGCAGCAAAGACGGTGTCCTCGAAGTGCGGCTTTCGGCACATCAGGGTTCGGTGTCACTCGACACCGCCTCGAAGCCGGTGTCGGGCTTTCTCCTCTTCGGCTACACGCTGATCCGCGGAACCTCATCCGACGGTTCGACCGAAGGCAAGGATCTGTATCCCGCGCCGACGCTCCGCGTCGATCCGGGGCAGCGCCTCATTGTCCACTTCGACAACGACCTACAGGGTCTGCAGATTTCGGACTTCTACAGCTTCCAATTCACGCCGGCGGGTCAACAGGTTCCGCTCTATCCGACTGCCCTGGCGGCGCCGCCGATCAATCTGCACACCCATGGACTGCACGTCAGCCCGGATGGCAATGCCGACAACGTTCTGCTCGACATTCCGGCGGGCAAGGGCAACCGCTACGACTACGCGATTCCGACGTCGATGCCGGCGGGAATGTACTGGTACCACAGCCATCTGCACACTCTGACCGCCGAGCAGACCTACCGTGGCCTGGCTGGACTGCTCGAGATCGGACGGCCGGACGGCAATCTCCCGCTCGTGACCGACAACAAACTGCCCGTTCGAGATATGGCACTGCAGTACAACTTCGTGTTCGATCGCAAAGGGTCGGGCGCGCACCTCAATGATCCCAGCTGGTCGCAATTCGTGAGCACGCTGCGCCCGCCCGAGGCCAACCAGCTCGCCGACGGGACGTATCAGCCGAGTCTGGCGCCGGTGAACTTCGCGCAGACCAGCCCGGGTTCGCAGTACTTCACGAATTGGTACAGCGGACCGTTGTCGCCGAACAACCACCGCGGCCAAACCCAGTTCATTCCAAGCAATCTGCAGAGTTTCGCGAGCAATTCGACCAATATCCCGGCCAATCCGGGGCTTCCCGACAATGAGCGCGATGTCCAATTCACGATCAACGGGCAGTTTCAACCGGAGCTCAAAACGAAGCCCGGGCAAACCGAGATCTGGGTGCTCGCGAACATCAGCGACTTCGCCTACCTGCCCGTGACCCTCACCGAGACGGCTACCGGAAAACATCCGAAGTTCGCGATCGTCGGTCAGGACGGTAATCCGTTCGCCCAGGTCCAGTCGCCGGTCGACGGTGACGGGACGAGGCTCGTCATTCCACCCGGGTCGCGGTACGCGGTCGCCGTGACGATGCCCGAGCACGGGGATCTGGTGCTGGAGATGCCTCCGGTGCCGGGCGCGAAGCCAGTCTCGAACCCGGGAGTTCTGTACACGAACAACGGGTCCGACAAACCCAGTGCGGTGCTCGGGACCACGTCCGTCGATCCATCGGTGATCAGTTACGCCGACGGCTTCTTCGTTTTCCCCACGCAGAAATTGTTGAAGGTCAGTCCGGACGGTGGAAAGGGCAAGACCGTCGCCTTCAACCCCGGACAGGAACTCGGTGCGTACACGTCGTTCGTGAACACCGCGGCAATGACACCGGACGTCACCCGGAATCTCATCGTCTCGGGTGGATTCAGCAACGACAAGGCGAGCACAAATGACCCGAAAGCATTCACCTACGAGTTCGCCGACAACACCTTCCCGAACATTCCGCTGATCCAGCCACGTCTGAACTCGGTCGAGGAATGGGTCATCACGAACAAGAACAACGACGAACACCCGATGCACATCCACGTCAACGACTTCCAGGTGATGCAGATCGACAGCCCGGTCGCCGGTACGAAGACGGGCGTGCAGATGTGGGGTGAGGACAACGTCAACGTTCCGGCGCCAGTGACTGATGATCAGGAGAACCCGCTCGTCGATTCGTCGACGACCGTGCGCACGAAGTTCACGGACTACACCGGATCGTTCGTCATCCACTGCCACCGGCTCAATCACGAGGACAACGGCCTGATGGCCATCGTCAACGTGATCCCGCAGGTGTCGTCGTATGCCGTCGCCGGAGCCGGGAAGGTCAGCGTCCTCGACGGTGCCGGTGATCGGCCGCTGGCTGAGGTCACGCCATTCCCGGGATTCACGGGTACGCCGTCGGTCGCCATGGCGGACGTCAACGGGGACATGGTTCTCGACCTGATCGCCGGCACGGGATCTGGTGTGGCGAACGAAGTGGTCGCCTATGACGGTGCCAGCGGATTCACCAAGGAACTTGCGCGGTTCTCGCCCTTCGGCGCGGACTTCCGCGGAGGAGTCACGGTCGCCGGTGGCGATGTCGACGGCAACGCGCTTGCCGACAACATCGTCGTCGGTGCAGGTCCGGGTATCGAGTCGCAGGTAAAGGTCTTCTCGTCAGTCCTGCCGGCGAAAGGCAAGGCGCCGGACGTGTTTTCCTCGTTTGCGCCGTATCCCGGCTCGAAGGCGGGCGTCTCGCTCGCGACTGGCACGGTCGAGTTGGCATCCGGGCGGCACAGCATCGTGACAGCCCCCGGACCAGGTGAGGCGCCGCGAGTGAAGGTGTTCCGGTACGACCTCTACGCCCCAACCGTCGTGGCCGGTGGCGGCGAGCCTTCGAAGGACCCGACGAAGGCAGCGGAGTTCCTCGCGTTCGATGAGAGCTACCGTGACGGCGTTTCGCTCGCGGTCGGTTGGGTTGCTGGTGCTGAGGGCGGTGCGCAAAGCATCATCACGGGTCAGACAGCCGGTAACGGCACAGTTCGCTCGTGGTCGAGCGGTTCACGGCTCGACGGGGCGCCGGCGATGTACACGCACGGCCCTGGCGAGCATGGCGCACACCTGCAATTCCGTCAGACGTCGTCCTTCGAACCGTTCCCGGGCTCCGGGGTGCAGGTGGCGGTCACGGCGACGACCGAGGGGGCAGATCTTCTCGTCGCGGGTTCTGGCGGGGTGACGCGCTACGGCTTGGCTCGGCCGGAGCCGAGTGCGAACACGTTGGCGCCGATGGTGATTGGTTCGGTCCCAGGAAATTCGGCGGCCATCGGCGGTCGATAGCGCGGGACGTTACGCGTACGCCAGATCGATGACCTCGTGCGCGGCCCGTTCACCGGATCTGACCGCGCCATCGACCCATCCGCACATCACCGGCGACGATTCGGTCCCGGCCCAATGGATGCGACCGCACGGTGCTCGCAGGGCCGGACCGAACTCGGTCAGGACGCCGGTGGGAGCGTGGCTGAGCATGCCACCGCCGGAATATCTTTCGAGGGTCCAGTCTTGCTCGTGATAGTCGACCGGATTGGCGGCCTTCGGCCCGAATCGAATCGCGAGGTCGCTGAGAATCGCTTGGCGCCGGTCGGATTCGGTCATTCGGCCCAGCCGACGGCAGTTCGGACCTTCGACGATGACGCACAGGATGCCGGGTTTTCCGGAGGCGGTGCACGCGTCGATGGTGACCGGGGCGGCCGTCCCTGGTGACGCCGACAGACCCGTCAACCCATCCGCGCGCCAGAACGGCTCGTCATAGATCGCAGCGACCTTCATGATCGAACCGCCCGGCATCCGCTGATGGAGCATGGCTCGATCGACGGGCAACTGTGGGTCGAACAGGATGTGACTGGCGATCGCGATGGGCACGGCAACGATGACCCGGGAGGCTCGAACCGTTGTCGACTCCGCGCGCACGGTCGCGCCGTCGGCATCCTGAGTGATGGATCGAACCGGCTGATTGAGATGAATTCGCTCGCCGAGATAATCAGCGATCGGACGATAGATCGCACCCATCCCGCCGACCGGTCGCGCGTCCTGCGAACCGTTTTCGACGCCGAGTACGAAGCGCGGACCACCGCCCGACGCCATTTGAAAGAGCACGAAAAGCAGCGACACCTCGGACGCCGCTGAGGTGTAGCAGCCCGCGACGCCGGTTTCGAGCAGATCGTGGGCGGGCTTGGAATAGACGTTGCCCTTGAGCCAGGTCGCCAAAGTGGTCGCATCATGCTCAGCGGCATTCGGCGCGTTCCACGGTTCGTTCACCGGAATCGATCGACACAGGCGTTCGAGGTTGAGGAAGGCGATGCCCATGTTGGCGGTCACCCACGGCCCGAGTTTGAGGGGGACCGTGCCCTTGTATCGGTGCGGCTTCCCGTCGAGGACCACGAGATTCGCACCCTCGTTGAATTGCTTGTAGCTGGGTACTCCGAACTCGTCCATCAACGCGTGGATGCGGTCCTGGGTGGGGCCGACCCAAGCGCCGCCGCGGTCGATATAGGAGCCATTGCCCAGCGAATCGGTGAACGTCCGTCCGCCGACTCGGTCCCGAGCTTCGAGCACCGCGACCGTGCGGCCCGCCTGAACGAGTCGTAGGGCGGCGGTCAAACCCGCGAAACCCGCTCCAACGACGCAAACATCGACGTCAGCCATGAGAGCCATCCCTTGTCAGCCCAGTGGACATCTCTCAGTCAACGCCGTCGGCGGGCGGAACGAAAGGGTTAAAAGACCGCTCGGTACGTTTCCTGGGGAATTGATGAAAGATAGGTATCCGGCTCGAATTTCGCGATCTATTCGCGTGCACGGGTGGATCATCTCGGTAGAGGGATTGGTCGCCCGGCGAGGGGATTTGGGCGCATGCCGACGTCTGTGGTTGTCCGGCGCATCGCGCGGTGGACTGTGCTCGTCGGAACCGTGGTCGCCGTTGCGTGCCTCGCCTACGTGGCGCGGCGTCAAGACCGGGCCAAACTGATCCCCGAACCGTGGCGACCGTGGGTAATTCTCGTCGTCGTCGTGCTCATCGGTGCGACGTGCACGGTGGTCTTCCGCACGCTCAGTCGACCCAATGCGCCCATTGGCGTGATCGCCGTCTTGAGTGCAATCAGTTTCGTCCTCGGCCTGAGCTCGTACTGGACGTGCTCAGGTACTCAGAAGCCTTCCTTCGTCACGAAATTGATCTGGACAGCGACGCTGCTGAAAGGCGGTGTCGATGATCGCAAGCTCGACGAAATCACCTGTCCGACTGTTACTCCCGTCGCACTCGACGTGGCTCGGCTGGGCGCCCTCTCGGCGGTGTTCCTGGGCGTTCTCCTGGTCCTCATCAAGGTTATGGAGACGCAGTCCGGCAGGTTCCGGATCCTCCGGGCGAAGACCGTGACCGTCATCATCGAAATGGATGAGAACGCGCAGTCCATGGTGTCCGCGCTGGCGAAGGATCTGGATCGGGGAGAACTGCTGGTTCTCCTCACGTCGGCGCCGGACCGGCCCTGCGTCACCGAGTGTCGGGGCGACGGATTGTGTATCGCAACCGTCGACGTCGACCGCCAGGCGGCATTGGAGTCGCTCACCGTGTGGCCAAAATTGAGTCGGCTGTACCTGCTCTCGAGCGATGCAGTCGCCAATCTCAACCGCCTCGAGATGGTGAGCGAGGTCGTCGCCAAAGCTCGCGTTCCGATACTCGCTCGAGTGCGTCTGCTCGTTCGCGGGATCTTCGTCCTTCCGCCCAAGTTGACGACCGCGCGGGCGGTCCGGGCGGTCGTCCGCGGAGTGAATGCGAAACGGCGCCTTCCGCTCCTCGTTCGCATCGATGACCCATGGCAGGCGGAAGCGTGGCGTCAGGCGTACAAGCGCAATTCGCAAGTGCTGTGGGCGCCGGGCGCCGTGAGCATCTATGAAGCCACGGCGGCGCGACTCCTCGATTCCATCGTCGGCCGAGCGACAGAAGTGTTCGTCTGCGGAACGTCGCGGCTGACGCTGGCATTGTGTGCCGACCTCGATCATCGCCATTGCGCGGCATCGGAGAAATCGGCCGAGGGGTTGCCCGCGATGACCGTCCTCGGGCGCAAGGCGGAAGACTTCGTCAACGACCATCGGGATCACGAAGCCCAACTGCACGAATGTGCGCGGGCCCGCATTCTTGCGGTCCCGGAGGCACCCTCGGTGAGCCGTATTGCACGGATGATCGATGATTCAAAACTCAGCGTCGAGTCTCTCGCCGTGATCATCGTCGATTCCATCAACAACCCGAATGAGGACATCGACTCGACTCTCGGTATCCGGCTCGCCACGCGATATCCCAGTCTGCCTATTTATCAATGGGATTCGGACGTGCGCTCGATTCGCCACCGCCGTCCGATCGTCGGCGGATTGACCACTTTTCCGCTCGCCATGGACATGCCCGGAGGTCGGCCGCAAGATGCCCTGGACCGAGCGGCGATATTGATTCACGAGAACTACCGAGCCACCGCTGATCCAGACGCGCCGACGAGCAAACCGTGGGACCAACTGAGTGCGTTTTACCGGCGATCAAACCGGCGCCTGGTCCGGAACGTTCTGCAGATCGTCGAGCAGATCGGCGACCACAGTTGGAACAGCATGGAGAACGACACGGTGCTGCCCGACCCACCTGGGTCCGGCGACGCCAGCCCGTTGGAACAGCTTCGGCGCCTGGGCTTTCCGCGCGAGGTCGCGATGCAGATGGCGCAGGCAGAGCACGAGGACTGGTGCGAGTACCTACGCGCGGAAGGCTGGCACGAAGGCCCTCGTGACGACGCCCATAAGAAGCACCCGCTGTTGATTCCCTGGGATCGGATCGCGAGTGACGAGAAGAAGCTGACGAAGGCGGTCGGCAGCGTCGCCGGGACGGTACTGCAACTCCGCCAGCAGGGGTATCGGTCCTGGCCGGTCTGGCGGAGGTACCGCCGAATCGGGGACGTTCAAGCCGAACGCCGCAACGAACCTTGGACATGGACGACGCGAGCCGGCGATGTGATGCAGGCCCGCGCGGGCGATTGGGCGGTGACGGGTGCCGACGGTGGGCAGTGGTCGGTACAGGACGGGATCTTCCAGGAGTCATACGAGCCCGGCGCCGGCGGAACCTGGAAGCGCAAAGGTAGCGTGCTCGCGCGTCGCTGCGTGCCGGGGGAGTCAGTCCGGACTCTCGAAGGAGCGGGGACCGCGACCGATGAATCGTGGGTCGTCCAAGGCGACCGTGGCGAGCGCTGGATTGTTCCGGAGGATGAATTCCGGGTCGGCTACGAAGGGCCACTCTTCGGCGAGTAGCGGCGGGTGCCTGGTTGACCGGCCAAGAACTTGTCGTAGGTCCGACCTACTCTGGTTCCATGGCCTTCGCTTCTGAACCCGCCGCTCGCGCCATTGACGATGCTGTCCGCGCCCACTCCGAACATCGACCGGTGGGCGATATCGAGCGCACCGGCGGTCGGTTCGAGGTCGTGAGCGAGTACCAGCCGGCCGGTGACCAACCAGCGGCGATCGAGGAGCTCGAACGCCGGATCAACGGCGGAGACAAAGACGTCGTCCTGCTCGGTGCCACCGGTACGGGTAAGTCGGCGACGACGGCCTGGCTCATCGAACGTCTGCAGCGCCCGACGCTCATCATGGCGCCGAACAAGACACTCGCCGCCCAGCTTGCCAACGAGCTACGGGAGATGTTGCCGCACAACGCCGTCGAGTACTTCGTCTCGTATTACGACTACTACCAGCCAGAGGCGTACATCGCGCAGACGGATACCTACATCGAGAAGGACAGCTCGATCAACGACGACGTCGAGCGCCTGCGGCACTCGGCGACCTCGAGCCTGCTGTCTCGGCGCGACGTGGTCGTCGTCGCGTCGGTGTCCTGCATCTACGGTCTGGGTACGCCGCAGTCTTATCTCGACCGGTCTGTTCAGCTCGAAGTCGGAACAGATATCGACCGCGACGCGCTGTTGCGTCTACTCGTCGACGTTCAGTACTCGCGCAACGACATGTCGTTCGTTCGCGGATCGTTCCGGGTCCGCGGTGACACCGTCGAGATCATCCCGTCGTACGAAGAGCTCGCCATCCGCATCGAGTTCTTCGGTGACGAGATCGAGGCGCTGTACTACCTGCATCCGCTGACTGGAGACGTCGTGCGGAAGGTCGATTCCGTGCGGATCTTCCCGGCGACGCACTACGTGGCCGGGCCAGAGCGAATGGCCCGCGCGGTCACCGACATCGAGTCCGAGCTCGAGCAACGGCTCGCGGAGTTGGAGAAGCAGGGGAAGCTGCTCGAAGCTCAACGGCTCCGGATGCGTACGCAATACGACCTCGAGATGATCCGTCAGGTTGGGTTCTGCTCGGGCATCGAGAACTATTCGCGACACATCGATGGGCGAGCGGCGGGTACGGCACCCGCGACGCTCATCGACTATTTCCCGGACGACTTCCTGCTCGTCATCGACGAATCGCACGTCACCGTGCCGCAGATCGGCAGCATGTACGAAGGCGACATGTCCCGCAAGCGGAACCTGGTGGACTTCGGATTCCGGTTGCCGTCTGCCGTCGATAACCGGCCGCTGACGTGGGAAGAGTTCGCCGAGCGCATCGGCCAGACGGTGTACCTGTCGGCCACTCCGGGCAAGTATGAGCTCGGCCGAGCGCAAGGCGAGTTCGTCGAGCAGGTCATTCGCCCGACGGGTCTTGTCGATCCGAAGGTCGTGGTCAAACCGACCAAGGGCCAGATCGACGACCTCGTTCACGAGATTCGCGCGCGTGCTGAGCGTGACGAGCGCGTTCTGGTGACCACTCTGACGAAGAAGATGTCCGAGGACCTCACTGATTACCTGCTCGGTCTCGGCATTCGGGTGCGATACCTGCATTCCGAGATCGACACGTTGCGACGCGTCGAGCTGCTGCGCCAGCTGCGACTCGGTGAATACGACGTCCTCGTCGGAATCAACCTTCTCCGTGAGGGTCTCGACCTTCCGGAGGTGTCGCTCGTCGCGATCCTCGATGCCGACAAGGAGGGTTTCCTGCGCAGTGGCACGAGCCTCATCCAGACGATCGGACGTGCCGCCCGAAACGTGTCCGGTGAAGTGCACATGTACGCGGACAAGATCACCGATTCGATGCGGCACGCGATCGACGAGACCGAACGCCGGCGTGAGAAGCAGATCGAATACAACCGGCAGGCGGGCATCAATCCGCAGCCGCTGCGGAAGAAGATCAGAGACATCCTCGACCAGGTTTACGAGGAAGCCGACGACACCGACGTTGCGGTAGGTGGCTCGGGTCGAAATGCGAGCCGTGGTCGACGTGCGCAAGGCGAACCAGGCCGGTCGTCCGGTGTGGTCCATCGCGATACGAAGTCGATGCCGCGCGCAGAGTTGGCCGATCTCATCAAACAGATGACCGATCAGATGATGAGTGCCGCTCGCGACCTGCAGTTCGAGTTGGCGGGTCGTCTGCGCGACGAGATCGCCGATCTGAAGAAGGAACTGCGCGGGATGGACGCGGCCGGGCTCAAGTAGTCAGGACACGATGTCTTTCCGGCGGAAATGCCACCAGGCCAGGGTGCCGAAGATCGACGCGTAGACCAACGACGAGAACGTGCCGACCACCATGTCCTGCCAGTCGATGACGGGAGCCAGCGCTCTGGTCCAGGCCCAGCCGAAGTGTCCGGGCAACCAGTTCCGCAATTGGCCGAGGGGCGTGATCTGCTCGAGGATCTCGATCAGAATCGCGACCATGACCGTGCCTCCAACCGCGCCCAACGGGGCGTCGGTCCAGACGGACAGCAGAGACGCGAGTCCGGCGACCCACAGCAAACTGATCGCGGTGAACGCTGCGCCGAGCGCAATTCGCGCGAGCGCGACCCCAAATGAAATCGAGTCGCCGAACGGCGTCACGAGCGAATCAGCGCCGTAGCGGATTGTGCCCACGACCAGCGACATCGCAACGAGAACCGCAATTCCGGCGATCGACAGCGTGACGGCCACCAGTGCCTTTTGAACGAGCAGTCGGGTGCGCGGGATCGGGATTGTCAGGAGGTAGCGCAGACTCGACCACGCTGCCTCGCTGGCCACCGCGTCACCGAAGAACAGCGCGACCACCACGACCAGCAGGAATCCGGCGGACATCAGCAACGCGAAGACCGCGAAGTTGACGCCACCGTGCGTCGCGAGGTCGATGAGCCCACTCGCGCCGCCCGCGTCGTCACCGCCGAAGGCCAACGCGATCGCCAAGACGATGGGCAGTATCGCGAGCAGCCCGAATGCCACCTGGGTCCGTCGACGGCGGAGTTGTCGCTCGAGTTCGACCCGGAACGGCAACGTGAGTCTGGTGCCGGTTGTCATGGTTGTTCCTCGTCTGACGCGACGGTCGATCGCGGGTCGTGAACCAACGCCAGGAAGACGTCCTCGAGCCGGGTCGATCCGGTGACGCTGCGGATGGCCACGTCCCGGTCCGCCAGGATTCGCACGATTTCGGGCACTCCGACCGACCCAGCGTCGACGCGGATTCGGGGTGTGACCCCGTCAACGACCACGACGTGACCGATGCCCGACATCTCGCCGAGCACGTCCACCGCGGCCGGAATGTCGTCCACGCGAATGTCGATGGGACCGGCGGCGGCAACGAGGTCGGTGACCAAACCCGACGCGATGACCTTTCCCTGGTTCATGACGACCGCGTGTGTGCAGGTCTGCTCCACCTCGGCGAGAAGGTGGCTCGAGACGACGACCGTGCGCCCCGTCTTGACGTAGTTCGTGAGCACGTCGCGAACCGTCCGGATTTGCGGCGGGTCGAGTCCGTTTGTGGGCTCGTCGAGAATGAGCAGGTCGGGCAGACCGAGCATCGCCTGAGCGATGGCGAGACGCTGCTTCATGCCGTGGCTGTAGGAGCGGACCGGTCGGTCGATCGCGGAACCCAGCGCGGCTATCTCGAGCACCTCTTCGAGGTGCGAGTCCTCTTTCGGCCGTCCCGTTGAGGCCCAGTACAGCCGTAGGTTTTGTGTGCCAGACAGGTGGGGGAGCAGGCCGGGACCTTCGACGAAGGCTCCGATGCGGGCGAGAATCGGCGACCCGGCGCTCACGTGATTGCCGAAGAGCTTGACCTCACCGTCGTCGGGCCGGATGAGGCCCATGGCCATGCGCAGCGTGGTCGTCTTGCCCGCGCCATTGGGTCCGAGCAGGCCCAAGATCGTGCCGCGTTCGGCGGTGAAGCTCACGTCGTCGACCGCACGGAAACCGTTCGAATACGCCTTGACAAGTCCCTTCACCTCGAGCGGTGGTTCGTCGACACCCTCGATGATCGGAGTTGGACGCCGCCGGACCATCCCCACCACCGCGAGCATGAGAACTACGCCGATGATCGCGATGGAGCCGACGATCGGCAGCAAGGGAATATCGCGCGACCGGGGTACTGCAGGGACCGACGGGACGGTCAGCGAAACCTCTGAGCCGTCGATCGTGAAGACCGCGGGCGTCAGTGGTGTCGCGTACGCCGCGTCTGTCGTCGCGATCGCGAGCTCGAGATGGTGGTCGGCCGGGAGTTGGTGGGCGATCGCGGGCAACGTGATTCGGAGCGGCTGTCCCAGAATGTCGTCGGGAATCCGAACGGCAGCAACGCCACCGCCGGGCAACGCTCGTCGACCGCTGGGCGAGACGTCGTAAAGCTTGACGAACAAGACGGACGAACCAGGACCCGCTCGAGCCGTGATGTGCAGGTCGACCGTGGGCGAGCCGACGATCGACATCGGCTCGCCGACGGGTGCGGATTCGAACACTGCAGTCTGGCCCGGAATGTCGAGTCCGAGAGACCCCAGTGCCGCAGGGATGGCGCCGCCGCCGACCGACAAGCCGGGGATGCTCGACACCGCCGCGGGAACCGCACCGGGTGGACGAAGGATCTGCTGATTGGCGGTCCCGCGCAACGGGACGGTCGACCGCTGGACCGAGGGAGCCTTGCCCACGCCGGGATAGCCGTCGGCGATCATGGCCCGAATGCGCTGGTTGCCGTTCTCGTCCATCGTGCCGGGCAGGTCGAACCGGAACTCCGTTGAGTCGGCCGACTTCTCGTCGGCAGCGCCGGTGAGCTGACTGGTCAGGAAGTCGCGCGCCGGACCGTCGGCTCGGTCGAATCCTCCGTCGTGACCACCGTTGAACCATCGGACTTGGACAGGTCCCCGAACTTCACGAGCCGTTGCGTCCGCCTCGTCCAGGCCGAACAGGGTGTCGCGCTGTCCTTGCAGCAGCAACGTCGGAGCGGTGATGTGCGCTGCGACGGTCGTCGGGGAGTGTTGGGTGAGCACCGTGAGGAGTTCCGGCGAGGGAGTACCCGTCACCAACGCGGGGAGAACGAGGGGGCACAGCCGCGGGTCGAAGCGACCGCACACATTCGCGGGAGCCGCGGATGCCGGCGGCGTGCCCGACCTGCCCTCCTCTCCGACGGCCGTTGAGCCGGCGCCGAAGAATGTCCCGGCCCAGTTTCTCTTGAGCACGCCCGGCCATTCGTATTGCGAAGTGGTCAGCGACGACGGCACTGCCGTCGACGTCGGCTCGGCATAGTTCGGGAACAACGCGCGCCCCAGGTTGTTCCACGTCGCCGTCGCGACCACCGCGTCGATGCGTGGATCGGTGCCGGCCAGCATCAAGGCGAGCGCGCCACCGTACGAGGCCCCGGCGACGCCGACCTTCGGATCATTAGGTCGATCCTTGGTGACCTCGGGTCGATTCGCGAGCCAGGTGACGAGTTCGCGAGCATCGGCGACTTCGCGATCTGGATCGTTGATGCTGATCGTTCCGCCGCTCTTACCGAATCCGCGGGCACTGTAGGTGAGGACGACAAGTCCCGCGTCTGCGAGTTCGCGTGCCTGTGCATCGACGGAGGCCTTGCTCCCACCGAATCCGTGCGCCAGAAGCACGGCGGGGGCTGGGGTCTTTGACGGCAGATAAAAGGATGTGTCGAGTTTGATGTGCAGGTTGGAACCCGGAGCCGCGACGACGGAAATCTCCTGGCTGGAAACCGGTCCCGCATCACCAGCGCCGCTGCGCAGGACGACGAACCCGGCAGTTGCCGCAACCGCGGCGAGGACGGCGACAGCCGTTAGTTTCAGCCGTGCACGCCGACCGATAGCCACGATGATCAATCTAGACGCCGTTTTATCCCCAAACCGCATAGCAACAGCCAATTCTCAGGCTATCGTCAGCGTTCGACGACTATGTCTCGTGCGTAACTTCAGACGCATTCACATCAGGTGGGAGGCTCGGGGCCAATGACCGCATACTCGACGATCGTGGTTGGTACGGACGGATCGGCGTCGGCGATGAAGGCCGTCGAAAAGGCAGCTCGACTGGCCGGCGACGAGGCTGCGAAGCTCGTCATCGCCTGCGCCTTCCAGGGCAACGAACGTGACCTCGCTGCCGAGGATCTTCTTGGCAACGAGGCGTTCCAGATCCGTGGGTCCGGTCCAACCGATGCGGTCCTGCAGGCGGCCGCCGATCGCGCGGTCGAGCTCGGGGCCCAGAACATCTCGCGGCGACCGATCATGGGTCAACCGGTCGAGGCCCTCATCGGCCTCATCGGGGAGGTCGAAGCCGACCTGCTCGTGGTCGGAAACCGTGGTCTCCGCGGAATCGGCCGTCTTCTCGGCTCCGTGTCGGCCGACATTTCGCGCAAGTCCCCGGTCGACGTTCTCATCGTTCACACGACTTAACAACGACTTAAGCCAGCCGCGACAACTCCGTCGGTAGCTCGCCGGAGTACACCACGGTGAGCCGCTGCGTGGCACGGGTCAGCGCGACGTAAAGGTCGTTGAGCCCGTGCCGCACTTCGTCGAGGATCCCGCGCGGATCGGCGATGATGACCGAGTCGAACTCGAGTCCCTTCGCCTCCTTGACCGTGAGGACCGAAACCCGTTCGTCCGCAAGGTGCGTCAGCTCCGGTACGAGTTCCGCGGGCGCCAGCACGGCGAGGATTCCGGGTGTCGAGTCTCCCGCGATCTCCTTCGCCACCGTGTCCGGAATGTGTGCGCTCTTGATCGCAGTCGGCAGGATGCCGCTGTCTCGCACCGACGTCGGCACGACCGCGGTGGAATCGATCGACTTCAGCACATCCGCGGCGACGTTCATGATTTCGGCGGGCGTGCGGTAGTTCACCGTGAGTTCCGCGAGCTTCCACCGCTTGGCAACATACGGCTCGAGCGTTGTCTGCCACGACGTGGTGCCCGCCGGATCGCTGGTCTGCGCGACATCGCCGACCGCTGTCACCCACCGGTTTGGAATCCGGCGCATGACCATCCGCCACGCCATCTCCGAGAGTTCTTGGGCCTCATCGACGATGACGTGTCCGTACGTCCACGTGCGGTCGCCGGCGGCGCGCTCGGCGGTCGTCCCGCGGGCACCATGTTCGTGCCGGAAAGCGAGCTGTTCGGCGTCGATGAGGTCGTACGCCATCAGGATCTCCGGATCGAGTTCGTCCTCGAGATCCTGTGGTGCAGAACCGGTCAAAATGTCGAGCGCGTCTTGCGCGTCCGCAATCTGGGCGCGCCACTTGGTGCGCGCACGCTCGCGCTCAGCGGTGTCGTCGTAACCGAGAAGCTCGGCGAGCTCGTCGAGAAGAGGCGCGTCGGCAGCACTGAATCCACCGGACGAACCGAGGACCTTCCGGTCCGCTTCACTCAGGTGTGCGGCAGCCGTCGCGAGGCGCTGGGGCGAGGCCCACAACGCGGCGAGGACGTCCGGGGGAGCGAGTTCGGGCCACAATGCGCTGACTGCGGAACGAATCGCATCGTCGCTGCGCAGCTCGGACCGGATGTCCGCGATGTCGTCGCGGCTCAAGAGATTCGAGCCGCCAGTCAGGTTCGCGCCCATTGCGGTGACCACTTGATCGGCGAGCGCATCGAACACCGACGAGATGAAGATCGGGCGGGCCAGGTTGTGCGGGCGCCGCGATGAACGTGCACGGCCACGCGCCCGGGTGACGATTCGCCGATCAAGTACCACGGGGTAGCCGTCGAAACTGAAGGTCAGCGGCTTGTTCGGAACCTCTTGCCGATCCCGAACGGCGTTCTTCAGGACCTCGACGATCGCGAGCGAGCCCTTGAGTTCGGATGCACGTTCGCTGTCTTCACGCGTCGGCTTCACGCCCGGATAGAGCTCGCCAATCGTCGACAGGAGCACGCCGGTCTCACCGAGCGAGGGCAGAACCTGGCTGATGTATTCGAGGAAGGTCGTGTTCGGCCCGATGATCAGCACACCGCTCCGGGCCAACTGCTGACGGTACGTGTAGAGCAGGTAGGCCGCGCGATGCAGGGCAACTGCGGTTTTGCCCGTGCCGGGACCGCCTTGGACCACGAGAACACTCTTGTGATCGGAGCGGATTATGGCGTCCTGCTCGCTCTGGATCGTCTCGACGATCTCGTGCATGTGTCCGGTGCGAGCGGAGTTGAGGGCAGCCAGGAGCGCACTCTCGCCGCCCACACCACCGGCGCCACTTTCAAGCTGACCGGCGGCTTCCGCAGCGTCGAGGTTGAGGTACTCGTCGTTGACTGCGGTGACCCGTCGGCTGCGCGAGCGAATGTGGCGGCGCCGGATGACGCCGTCGGGCGTCGCCGTGGTCGCGAGATAGAACGGGCGGGCCAGCGGGGCGCGCCAGTCGAGGAGCAACGTGCGGAAGTCGTTGGCCTCGTCCAGGATTCCGATACGGCCGACGTAGCGGGCCTCGTCATCGCTATCGAGATCGATCCGCCCGAAACACAGACCGTGTTCGGCGGCGTCGTACTTGGCGATGTCCTCCGTGTAGAGCTGCGTGAACGACTCGCGTTCGCTGCGAGCCTGCGGGGTGCCGCCGGTGTTGAGCAGCACCGACTTCAGCCGCGTCGAGGCATACTCACGCATCTGATCGAGGTGCCGGTACAGGACGTCGAGGTACTGCTGTTCAAGCTCGAGATCGCTGTGCAGGTTCGGGGGTGTTGTGCCGTCGGGCAACGGTCTCCTCTGCGCCGTGGAATTCCGTGCCGGCTTCAAAAGCCGAATTCGATCAAGTCTAGTCGCCCAAACAGTGGCCTGGCGCGACGTAAACTCGCGAATCGGACAAGCGCAGCGACGGGAGACGGCGCTGACGGGTACCGTTGGCGATCGATGGCGCAGCGGAACGTTCCAGCAGTCGAGGTCACGGCGGGTGACCAGGTCGTTCGTATCTCCAATCCGGACCGGATTTATTTTCCGGACCTGGGGATCACCAAGCTCGATCTCGCCAACTACTACCTCTCCGTGGGCGACGGCATTGTGCGCGCACTCCGGAATCGTCCCTGCATGCTGCACCGATTTCCTTCTGGATTGTCGGGCGAGAAGGTGCACCAGAAGCGTCTCCCCGGGGGTGCGCCGGAGTGGATCCGGACGGTCCAGGTGTACTTCCCGCGCTACGGCCGAACCGCGGACGAGTTGTGCGTTCAGCAGGTGGCCGATGTGGTGTGGGCCGTCCAGATGTCGACGGTTGAGTTCCACCCGTGGAACTCGCGAGCGACCGATGTCGAGAAGCCGGACGAGTGGCGGATCGATCTCGACCCGATGCCCGAGTGCACCTTTGATCGCGTGCAGCGAGTCGCTGGCGTCGTGCACGAGGTGCTCGACGAGATAGGTGCAATCGGCTACCCGAAGACGTCCGGCGGCAAAGGCATGCACGTCTACGTGCGAATTCGTCCGGAGTGGGGATTCAAAGACGTGCGCCGGGCTGCGCTCGCGTTCGCTCGGGAGGTCGAGCGGCGCGCTCCGGACGATGTCACGACCACCTGGTGGCGGAAGGACCGCGATCCGGAGAAGTTATTCGTCGACTTCAACCAGAACGCGCGGGACCACACGATCGCCTCGGCGTACTCGGTACGTGGAGTCCCGCACGCAACCGTGTCTGCGCCCGTCGAGTGGTCGGAGATCGCCGAGGTCGACCCGCGGGACTTCACCGTCCTGTCGATGCCTTCGCGGTTTGCGGAGATCGGCGACCTGCACGCGACGATCGACGATCAGCCGTTCGGGCTGGAAGAACTTCTCGCGTGGGCTGACCGAGACGAACGGGATGGAAAGGCCGAGCCGCCCGCTCAGGACTGAGGCGGCTCTGGTTGTGGGTCCGGCGTGGCTGGCAGTTCGTCGACGAGGTCGTATCGATGGCTGTAGGTCTGGACGAGCGCCTGGATCACCGCGACGACCGGAACCGACACCAAGGCGCCCGCGGCTCCGAAGAGTGCCGCGCCGACGATCACCGAGCCGAATGCGACGGCAGGGTGGATGTCCACGGTCTTCGCGGTGACTCGGGGCTGCAGGATGTAGTTCTCCACCTGCTGGTAGACCGTGCCGAATCCGAGGACCCACAGCGCGTCGATCGGGTCTGCGGCGGCGGCGACCAGAGCGGGTAGGGCGATCGCGAGATACGTTCCGAGCGTTGGAATCGCCTGCGAGATGATGCCGGTCCACAGGGCGAGCGGAAGCCAGTACGGCACACCGAGGATGAGCAGCACGATGGCAGTTGCGATGGTGCTGAAGAACGCCAGGATCGCGCGGGATACGACGTACCCGCCGGCCTTCTCGACCGATGTCTGCCACACCTTCGTGATCAGCTTCTGCTGGCGGGGGCGGAAACGGCTCGCGATCGTTCGTCGCAGCTGTGGGCCCTCCGCGGACATGTAGAAAACGAACATGAGGAAGGTCAGCGTCTGGAAGATCGCGCCGATCAGTGTCGAGAGGGCACCGAGAACGCTGGGCGCGAATCGCGAGGCCAGATCCTTGATTCCATTCGGGGACAGATCGACGAGCGACCGACTGAGCTCGAAGTCGGTGTCGAACGTTCGATTCGCCCAGTCCGTGGCGCTCTCGATTGCGGGCGGGAGTGCCTTCACGAGTTGCGCGACCTGCTCGGCAAGCAAGCTGCCGAACACCGCGATGAATGCGGCGGCGAATCCGAGAATGCCGACAAGTACCAGCCCGGTCGCGGCACCGCGACGAAGGCCCTTGCCGCTGAGCCACGCGACGACCGGTTCGATAGTGACGCTGAACAGCCACGCGAGGAACAGCAACCCGAGGAACCCGCTGAGGTTGGTGAAGAGCCAACCGGACATCTGATAGAGCGCGACGGCCACGAGGACAGACGCCAGCACGACCCGGATCGTGCGCGGATCTGCGGTGATGCGGATCGTGCGAACAGGGACTTCCGATTCTGGCGGCAATTCGGACATCACGTCCGGACTGTATCCGATGTCCGTCATCGGCACTCCCCGAGAGGACTAGCGTGGTTCGTGCAAAGGCCGCGATCCACGTGGAGGTCCAGATGTCGGGCAAGGTAGTGCATTTCGAGATTCCATTCGACGACGGCGACCGCGCGCGGAAGTTCTATGCCGACACCTTCGGGTGGGTGATGATGCCGCTTCCCGAGATGGGCTACACCATCGCCATGACCGGACCGACGGACCAGTTGACCGGACCGAGCGAGCCGGGGTTCATCAACGGGGGCATGTTCGAGCGGAGTGACAAGTTCCCGGGCAAGGGGCCGAACGTTGTCATCGATGTTGCGAGCATCGACGACGCGCTCGCCAAGGTTGCGGAAGCCGGCGGAACGGTCGTGACGGAAAAGCTGGCGGTCGGAAGCATGGGCTTCACGGGTTATTTCACCGACACCGAAGGCAATTTGATCGGGTTGTGGGAGTCGGCGTCGAAGTGAGGCCGAGCCGCGGCAAATGAGGCGATTTGCCTCGGCGCTCTAGCGCTTGTCAACGCATGACGCTGAAATCTTGTACGTCGGAACTATCGGACTGTTGGGGTCTGAGTAGGCATTCCTACCGCCCTGGTGGGGTGCTGCGAACTTCGATTTTCCTGTGATCTCGAAGGTCGTGCCACGGCGACTGACGGTGGGTCTCGTCCAGCCCGCGGCGATGTCGTATTGGGCGTAGAACTCGATCGAAAATTCTCTCGTGTAGCGCGTGGTCCGACTGCCCTTCGCGACCGGAATCATGTCGTCCTTGGTAATCACCAGAGTGCGTACCGAATTCATCGCGTCCGACTCGAATTCGACAACTGCGTTCACCGTTGATCGCATCTGACCGCTGCCGATGATGAGCTGGACAGAATTCTGTGCGGTGCGCGCAACCGTGCATGCGAGCGGCTCGGAATTCGTCGTGAAACTGCCGAGGTAAATCTGCGCGACTCCGGGTTCCTGGATGGCGTTCTCCGGTCCGCACCCGATCACGAGCGCACTCAACGCAACCACAAAAGCCCGCGATGCCAGGTGCCAATGAAGTCTGGGCACGATCAGATCTTTCCGGTTCGGGCTAGGTCAACGATGCAGATGGCGGCGTTCCGAACCACGCCTACGAGTCGGCAGCCCGGACGCCCAGGATGGCAGAACAGTAGTTGATCGGCGCATGGTCGGCGAGTTCGCGGCTCGGAATCGTTCCGTGCAACAGACTGCAGAATTCGCGGTACTCGTCAGTCGCCACGCGTCGTTCGCTGTTGATGTGCTCTTGCGGGGGATTGGTGACGATGGTTCCGTCTGCGTTGATGTAGTGAAGAACGCCGGTGTGGACGTACCCCATGCCCTCGGTTGGTACGCGCGGCACTACATCGGCGCAGTTCACGTACCGGTGGTGTTTGATATCGGCGACCGTCTCACCGAACTCCGCGTCCCCGACCCGTGGCGAAGCAAGAGTGACGAGCAGCTGTGGCGGTCGAAGCGAAGCCGCGAGAGTGGCTAGTGCTGCACCCAGGCTGTGGCCGGTGTACAGCAATCGGTCACCCGGTGAGTCTTCGATCGCCTTCTCGACTTGCGGCCAGATCTCGTTGATTGACGCGCGAAAACCGTTGTGCACCTGACCACGCGTGGACCAGTCAGATTTGAGAAACCGGGAATCGGTGAACAGATCGAACGGATCGGACGGCTGGGTACCGCGGAAACTGACCACGGTTGTCTTGCCGTCGGATGCGACGAAGGCTTCGGACCCGTGAACGTCGACCGTTTGGACCGTCCGGAAGCCGACGTGGCTCAGATAGGTATCGAATTTCGTCCGATCGAATCCATCCCAGGATGCGTAGGCGACGCGTGCCATCTCGGCACATAGAACGTCGTCTTTGGTGAAGTCACCACCGATCGCAAAGAAGTCGGTGTCGGAGCCGGGACGCGTGGTGGCAGACCACGAGGGGTCATATGCGATTGGCACGCAATGATTTTGCGCCAATGAGGCGGTCAAGCGGCTCGAAAGCGAAGGGGGACTTCGCCGCCGGCTTCAGCAACCGGCGACTGCGTCCCCCGCGATCACGACAGAACCAACTGCCCGGTCAGCAGGTCCATGATCAGGTTGGTAAATGCGAGGAGGGTAATCACGTCGTGCTCCGATTCGTTCGTGGGGAATTCGAGCCGCAGCTCTGTTGACGAGATTTCTACCCGCCCGTCGAATGGCGCCCACAGCCGTTGGAAAACTCGTTACACCTTCAACTGGAATTCGAGATCGAACCGATGCGCGGCACCGCTACCAACCGCGCGCGTGCCATTCCGGAAGACTTGGTCGCTCGACCCCGAGCGTTGTCTCACGCCCATGACCGGGATAGACCACCGTGTTGTCGGGAAATCGATCGAAGATCTTCCGTTCGACATCGCCGATCAGCTGAACGAAGTCGGCCGGGGACCAGGTCTTTCCGACACCGCCTGGGAAGAGACTGTCACCCGTCAGCAAGTGGGTGACGCCGGCTCCGTCTTCGATCACCAACGTGACAGACCCGGGCGTGTGCCCCTGCAGATGAATGATCCCGATCTTGAGGTCACCCAGTTCGATGACATCGCCGTCTTCGAGTAGTCGGTCGGGCGCGACCGGCAGTTCCGGTGCGTCGAGTGGGTGGGCAGCCGTTGGTGCGCCGGTCCGGCCGACGACTTTCTTGAGCGCCTGCCAATGATCGAAATGACGATGGGTCGTCACGATGAGCTCTAGTCCGTCGGGTGCGTTGTCGGCGATCGCCGAGAGCAGAACGTCAGCGTCGTTCGCCGCGTCGACAAGTAGCGTCCTTTGCGTATTCTCGCAGGTGACGAGATAAGCGTTGTTGTCCATTGGGCCAACGGAGATCCGGATGATCCGGACGCCGGGCAGGTTCCATTCGTCCACATTCCGCAGGCTAACTTGTCAGTGGGTGGGTTTAGCATGCTCCGGGGTTTGCGGACTCCCGGATTTGGAGGAAAGCACAGTGTCGGAACGGCTGATTGTCCGTGGCGCGCGCGAGCACAACCTGCGAGGAGTCGATCTCGACCTTCCGCGGGACAGTCTTGTCGTCTTCACCGGCTTATCCGGATCAGGAAAATCCAGCCTCGCGTTCGACACGATCTTCGCTGAGGGACAGCGTCGCTATGTCGAGTCGCTGTCGGCCTACGCGCGCCAGTTCCTGGGGCAGATGGACAAGCCCGACGTCGACTTCATCGAGGGACTCTCGCCAGCGGTGTCGATCGACCAGAAGGCGACCAACCGCAACCCGCGTTCGACCGTCGGCACCATCACCGAAGTGTCCGACTACCTGCGCCTATTGTTCGCTCGCGCCGGCAAGCCGCATTGCCCGACGTGCGGCGAGATGATCTCCAAGCAGACGCCGCAGCAGATCGTCGACCAGGTCCTCGCGATGGAAGACGGGACTCGCTTCCAGGTTCTCGCACCCGTCGTTCGGACCCGCAAGGGTGAATTCGTCGATCTCTTCGAGCAGTTGAATTCGCAGGGTTACGCCCGTGTTCGCGTCGACGGTGTCGTGCACAAGCTGAGCGAGCCGCCGAAGCTCAAGAAGCAGGAAAAGCACGACATCGAGGTCGTGGTCGACCGTCTCGCCGTGAAAACTGCGATGAAGCAGCGGCTCACCGATTCGATCGAGTCCGCGCTGCGCCTGGCGGATGGCGTGGTCATTCTCGAATTCGTCGACCGTGACGAACACGCACACGATCGAGAGCGCCGGTTCTCCGAGCGCATGGCCTGCCCGAATTCGCATCCGCTCGACGTCGACGAGCTGGAACCCAGGTCATTCTCGTTCAACTCGCCCTACGGTGCCTGCCCGGAGTGCACCGGCCTGGGAACGCGCAAAGAGGTCGATATCGACCTCGTCGTACCCGACACCGACCTCAGTCTCCGCAAGGGCGCTGTCGCACCGTGGGCAACGGGGCAGACGGCCGAATACTTCGAGCGGCTGCTCACCGGACTTTCTGAGCACCTCGAGTTCGATATGGACACCCCATGGAAGGACTTGCCGCAGAAGGCGCGCACTGCCGTCATGCAGGGCACGAATGTCCAGGTCCATGTCCGGTACCGCAACCGATACGGGCGCGAGCGTTCGTACTACGCCGACTTCGAAGGCGTCATCCCATTCCTTCAGCGTCGCCTCGACAACACCGAGTCCGAGATCGCGAAGGAAAAGTACGAGGGCTACATGCGGGATATCCCGTGCCCGGCGTGCGGTGGCTCGCGCCTCAAGCCTGTCATTCTGGCGGTCACGATCGCTGCCGGTGACGACCGCAAGTCGATCGCCGAAGTCAGCGATCTGTCGATCGGGGAGTGCTCGGAGTTCTTGAACCGGCTCACGCTCGGCGCTCGTGAAGAGGCCATCGCCGGCCGAATCCTGAAGGAGGTCGAGGCGCGCCTGCAGTTCCTCCTCGACGTGGGGCTCGGCTACCTGACGCTCTCCCGCGCCGCCGGCACCCTGTCCGGTGGTGAAGCGCAGCGCATCCGACTCGCCACCCAGATCGGATCGGGCCTCGTCGGCGTGCTCTACGTCCTCGACGAACCGTCCATCGGCCTGCACCAGCGCGACAATCGGCGATTGATCGAAACCCTTACGCGGCTAAGGGATCTCGGCAACACGCTCATCGTTGTCGAGCACGACGAAGACACCATCCGGGCCTCGGACTGGGTCGTCGACATCGGTCCGCTCGCCGGCGAACACGGCGGTCGCATCGTGTACAGCGGCCCCTACAAGGAACTCCTCGAACATCCCGAGTCGCTCACCGGTGCATACCTGTCGGGTCGGCTGGAGATCCCCGTACCGATGGTGCGCCGGTCGCTCGACAATAAGCGGATGATCACCGTGGTCGGCGCGACGGAACACAATCTGCGCAAGATCGACGTCTCGTTCCCGGTCGGCGTTCTCACTGCGGTCACCGGTGTTTCCGGCTCGGGCAAGTCGACGCTGGTCAACGACATTCTCGCGACCGTGATGGCGAACAAGCTCAACGGTGCTCGACAGGTTCCGGGTCGCCATGTGCGCGTCACCGGACTCGAGCACCTCGACAAGCTCGTTCAGGTCGACCAGTCGCCGATCGGTCGTACTCCGCGATCGAATCCGGCGACCTATACCGGAGTGTTCGACAAGATCCGCACCCTCTTCGCAGCCACGACCGAAGCGAAGGTCCGCGGATACCAACCGGGTCGGTTCTCCTTCAACGTCAAGGGCGGTCGCTGCGAGGCCTGCTCGGGCGACGGCACGCTCAAGATCGAGATGAACTTCCTGCCGGACGTCTACGTTCCGTGCGAGGTGTGCCACGGTGCGCGGTACAACCGCGAGACACTCGAGGTCCATTACAAGGGCAAGACCATCGCCGAAGTCCTCGACATGCCCATCGAAGAGGCGGCCGAGTTCTTCGAGCCGGTGACGTCGATCTACCGATACCTCAAGACGCTGAACGAGGTCGGTCTCGGCTATGTGCGTCTCGGCCAGTCCGCGCCGACGCTCTCCGGTGGTGAAGCGCAGCGCGTCAAGCTGGCCGCTGAACTGCAGAAACGATCCACCGGTCGGACTGTGTACATCCTCGACGAGCCGACGACGGGTCTGCACTTCGAAGACATTCGGAAGCTTCTGCAGCTGATCAACGGTCTCGTCGACAAGGGCAACACCGTCATCGTGATCGAGCACAACCTCGACGTCATCAAGACGGCCGACTGGGTTGTGGACATGGGGCCCGAAGGTGGCTCGGGCGGCGGAACCGTGGTCGCCCAGGGCACGCCCGAGGACGTAGCCGGAACTGAACGCAGTTACACCGGCGAGTTCCTCAAGACAGTGCTCGGCGAGCGACGGCCCGCTGCACGCCGCAGCCGCGCGAAGGCGAAGGCCGGCTAAGGGCCCTAAATCCGCGCCGGCCGAACTGGCTTCTCGCCGGGGCCTTGGCCGGGCTCGTCCGGGTGAGCCGATTCCTCGCGGAATGCCTTCTGCAGTGCAGATAGTCCGTCGCGAAGCGGCGCCGCATGCGGTCCGAGGTATTCGACCGAGGCGTTGATCAAGCCGGCGAGCGCCGTGATGAGACGACGGGCCTCGTCGAGATCCCGGTGCGGGCTGTCCTCCGGGTCGTCGTGACCGAAGCCGAGCTTCTCTGCCGAAGCGCTCATGAGCATCACGGCAGCGCGGCTGATCACCTCGACAGCTGGGATTTCGGCGAGTTCGCGAACCTGGGGAGCCTCGTCAGTCATGGTGGCAAGGATACGGTGCCACCGGGATTAGGAAGATCACCGCATCATCCTGCTAGACTGTCCGATGACGACCGCCCAGGTCACGTATCTGGGCAGCAAGTGGAGCCCGCCTCCCACCGTCGATCAATTGCGATCGTACGGTTCCGGTCATCCGACACAGCAATATGCTGCGTGTTGGGACGTGCCTTGTGCGCGTATTGATCGGTCGGCATGGGCCCTGCATCGGTGGAATACCGAGGCGGGGCTTCTTTGTTGAGTTGGGGTTCACGCACCTGCGTAGCGGTCCGACGACGACCGTCAAGCCTAGGAGGCCCCATCAGCACTGAGACTCGCATCAACGAGCGAATTCGCGTTCCCGAAGTCCGCCTTATCGGACCGGGCGGTGAACAGGTCGGAATCGTTCGAGTCGAAGATGCTCTTCGCGTCGCACTGGAAGCTGATCTCGATCTTGTAGAAGTCGCGCCGGACGCTCGTCCGCCGGTCTGCAAGATCATGGACTACGGAAAGTTCAAGTACGAGACAGCCCAGAAGGCGCGCGAATCTCGCAAGAACCAGCAACAAACGGTGATCAAGGAGCAGAAGCTCCGCCCCAAGATCGACGACCACGACTACGAGACCAAGAAGCGCAACGTTGTTCGCTTCCTCGAAGCCGCGTCGAAGGTCAAGGTCACCATCATGTTCCGTGGTCGTGAGCAGTCGCGACCGGAACTCGGCTTCCGCCTCTTGCAGCGTCTCGCTGCGGATGTGCAGGAGTTCGGGTTCATCGAAATCCCGGCTCGCCAGGATGGACGCAACATGACGATGGTTCTGGCCCCCCACCGCGGACAGAAGACCCGGCCAAAGGGTGCTGCAGCGTCAGACGCTGCACCCGAGGCCTAATCCGGCAGAAACCGCGGCCCGCGTGGAGATCATCCACGCGGGTTGGTTTGTGCCGAAAAGACTTTCGCTGCCTCGGCAGCAACAAGGCAGACGCCGCTCGCGGCGTACAAGAAACGAGGGAGAACTAATGCCCAAGCAGAAGACGCACAGTGGGGCGAAGAAGCGCTTCAAGGTGACCGGAAGCGGAAAGCTCATGCGCGAGAAGGCGAACCGTCGCCACCTCTTCGAGTACAAGACCTCGCGTCGCACCCGTCGCCTCGAGGGTGACACCGTGGTCAGCGCTGCTGACACGCCGCGCATGAAGAAGCTGCTCGGTATCTAACTCTTCCCCCCGCCCGAGGCGAAGCCTCGGCAAAGACAACTGCGGGCTCTCCGCTTGATTTGAAGGATTTGAAAAGTGGCACGCGTCAAAAGGGCCGTCAACGCGCAGAAGAAGCGCCGTACCGTTCTCGATGCCTCCAAGGGCTACCGCGGACAGCGTTCGCGCCTCTACCGGAAGGCGAAGGAGCAGCAGCTTCACTCGCTGACCTACGCCTACCGCGACCGTCGCGCTCGCAAGGGTGACTTCCGCCAGCTGTGGATCACGCGTATCAACGCCGCAGCTCGTGCGAACGACATCACCTACAACCGCTTCATCCAGGGCCTCAAGGCCGCTGGCATCGAGGTGGACCGCAAGAACCTCGCCGAGATCGCCGTCTCGGACCCGGCTACCTTCACTGCTCTGGTCGAGGCTGCTCGGGCCGCCCTTCCGGCTGATGTGAACGCGCCGACCGAGGCTGCCTGATCATCGAGCCACTCACCGAGCGTTCTGGCCGTGTCGTCGCGGCTGCCAAGCTTCACCGCACGGCGGCCCGGCGCAAGGCTGAGCGTTTTCTGGTGGAAGGCACCAACTCGATCGAGTCCGCGATTCCTGCGGGCCTGGTCGTAGAGCTTTTCGTAACAACCGATGCCGCCGAGAAGTACCAATCCCTGGTCTCGGCGGCATCGGCATGTGGAGCGCCGGTCACCATCGTGACCGAGCGTGCTGCGGCAGCATTGTCGGACACCGTGACTCCCGTTGGCATGGTCGCCGTGTGTCGAACGGTTGACGTCGACCTTGCGGACATCCTCGACCGGAAGCCGTCCCTCGTCGCGATGCCCGTCGAAGCCGGCGAGCCCGGCAATGCGGGAACCATCATCCGAGTTGCCGATGCGGCGGGCGCGGACGGTGTCGTGTTCGCTGGCGACTCGGTCGACCCGCACAACGGCAAGGTCGTTCGTTCGGCGGCGGGTAGCCTCTTTCACCTGCCCGTTTGTCGTGAGCGTTCGATCACGGATGCGATTGCGGCGGCGCGGGCGAGTGGTCTGCAGATCCTGGCGACCGCGGCATCGGGCGAAGTAGGTCTCGCGGACGCTGGGCCCTTGCTCGAGCGCCCGACCGTTTGGCTGTTCGGCAACGAGGCGCATGGCTTGTCCGACGAAGTGACCGCGCTGGCGGACGCTCGGGTCAGCATTCCGATCTATGGCCGCGCGGAGAGCCTCAACCTCGCGGTTTCGGCCGGGATCTGCCTGTACGCAAGCGCTCTGGCCCAACACCGGAAATGAGCCCGCGCAAAACCGCTTCGCTCGATGTCAGTGGCATCGCCTAGCATCTAAGACCGGCGCAAACGAGTTCGAGACGAGAGATCACCAACCCGTGACTGATACCAGTGGTTTGAGCGAGGCTTCGCTGAATTCTGCGGCGGAGGCTGCGATTGCCGCGTTCGCGGCGAGCACCGATCTCGATGCTCTCGCCGAGGCGAAAGTTCAGCATCTCGGTCAGCGTGCGCCCATCGCGCTCGCACGGACCGCGCTCGGCCAGCTGCCTGGTCCGGACCGTGGACCCGCCGGCCGTCTCGTGAACGTCGCGCGGACCGCAATCAACGATGCGTACGAGGCCCGTCGTGCCGAGCTTCTCGTCGAGCGAGACGAGGCCGTCCTCCGCTCCGAGACCATCGACGTCACGCTCCCGGCTGACCGCCGCGAACTCGGTGCGCGGCACCCGATCACCGTTATCGCTGAGCAGGTCGCGGACATCTTCGTCGCGATGGGTTGGGAGATCGCGGAAGGTCCAGAGGTCGAGACCGAGCACTTCAACTTCGATGCGCTGAACTTCCTTCCGGATCACCCGGCTCGCACCATGCAGGACACTTTCCACGTCGCTCCCGAGGGTTCGCGTCAGGTTCTCCGTACGCATACATCGCCGGTGCAGATTCGGTCGATGCTCACCCGTGAGCTCCCGATCTACGTCGCGTGCCCTGGGCGTACGTTCCGCACAGACGAACTCGACGCCACGCACACGCCGGTGTTTTCGCAGGTCGAGGGTCTCGCGGTCGACAAGGGTCTGACGATGGCGCACTTGCGCGGCACGCTCGACGCGTTCGCCCGTGCTCTCTTCGGCCCGACCGCCAAGACGCGTATGCGCGCCAACTACTTCCCGTTCACCGAGCCCTCCGCCGAGGTCGACGTCTGGTTCCCCGAAAAGAAGGGCGGCGCCGGCTGGGTCGAGTGGGGCGGCTGCGGCATGGTCAACCCGAACGTGCTGCGGGCGTGCGGCATCGATCCTGACGTCTACTCCGGCTTCGCGTTCGGCATGGGTCTCGAGCGGACCCTCCAGTTCCGAAATGGTCTGTCCGACATGCGTGACATCGTCGAAGGCGACGTCCGCTTCACTCTTCCGTTTGGAGTACAAGCCTGATGCGGATCGCGCAATCGTGGTTGACGGAGATCCTGTCGAGCGCCAATCCGGGTTGGTCGGCAACGACGGAGGAGTTCGCCGAGCGTTTCGTCGGTGTCGGACTCGAGGTCGAGGAGATCGATCCGCTGACGCCGGTCGACGGCCCGCTGGTTATCGGTCGCGTTCTCGACATCGAGGAACTGACCGAGTTCAAGAAGCCGATTCGCTTCTGCCAGGTCGAGGTCGGTGAGGATGCGCCGCGCGGCATCGTCTGCGGTGCGCGCAATTTCGCCGTTGGCGACCTCGTTGTAGTGGCGTTGCCGGGTGCCGTCCTGCCGGGCGGATTCGCGATCGCCTCACGCAAGACCTACGGACGCAAGTCCGACGGCATGATCTGTTCTGTCGCCGAGTTAGGGATCGGCAAGGACCACTCGGGAATCCTGGTTCTCGAGCCGGGTTCGGCGAATCCCGGCGATGACGGAAACGCGCTTCTCGGTACCAGTGACACGGTCATCGAACTGAACATCACGCCGGACCGCGGCTACTGCTTCTCGGCTCGTGGAATGACGCGTGAGCTTGCCTGCGGCTGGGATCTGAATTTCGACGATCCGGCCGCCCTTGCCATCGCGGCCGCGAGTGGGGAAGCGTGGCCGGTCGAACTTCGCGACGAGACCCGCGCCGAGCGTTTCGCGCTGCGCCGCGTCACCGGGGTGAACCCAGCCGCGACCAGTCCCTGGTGGTTGCAGCGCCGTTTGCTGCTGTCGGGCGTGCGCCCGATTTCGCCTGCGGTCGACGTGACGAACTACGTGATGCTCGAGTTGGGCCAGCCGCTGCACGCCTTCGATGCGGCGAAGGTCCAAGGAACGCTGGTCGTGCGTCTCGCGGAGGCGGGGGAGAAGCTGCGCACACTCGACGAAGCGGAGCGTCCGTTGCATGTCGACGACGTCGTCATCGCTGATGACTCGGGCGTCATTTCGCTTGCGGGCGTCATGGGCGGCGCAAGCACCGAGGTCGGCACCGAGACCACGGACGTCCTTCTCGAGGCCGCCACCTGGGACCCCCTGTTCACGTTCCGCACGGGTCGTCGACACAAGCTGACCAGTGAGGCCAGCAAGCGATTCGAGCGCGTCGTCGACCCGGCGCTTCCGGCGGCGGCCCTGCAGCGGGCCGCGGATCTCCTTGCGGAGATCACCGGTGGCACCGTCGAGCCCGTGTACACCGAGGTCGGGTTGCCGGTGCAGGTTCGTGCGAGCGTCACGTTCGATGCGGACCTGCCGGATCGCATCGCGGGCGTCGCGTACCCGGTGGGCACCACCGCGGCCCGATTGACTCAGATCGGGTGCTTGGTCACCGGTGAGTCGGTCCTCACCGCAACCCCGCCAAGCTGGCGGCCCGACCTCGGGCAACCTGCTGACTTCGTCGAGGAAGTTCTCCGGCTCGAGGGCCTGGAGAAGATTCCCTCGGTCCTTCCCGCAGCTCCGGTCGGCCGCGGCCTGACGGCGACGCAGAAGCGCCGCCGCGCGATCGGCAAGGCGCTGGCGTTCGAAGGCTTCGTCGAGGTTCCGCCGCCGGTCTTCCTGCCTGCCAAGGTCTTCGACGTTTGGGGACTTCCGGCGGACGACTCGCGCCGCAACACCACCAAGGTGCTGAACCCGCTCGAGTCGGACCGTCCCGAACTCGCGACGACGCTCTTGCCGGGACTCCTGGAAGTTCTCGGGCGCAACATCGCTCGTGGTCAGCGTGATGTCGCGCTGTTCGGGATCGCCCAGGTCGTGCACCGGGGTCCGAATACGCGTGCCGTTCCGGCATTGCCGGTCGACCGGCGTCCGACCGATGAAGAGATGCAAGAGCTTCTCGACTCGTTGCCGGCGCAGCCGGTGCACGTCGCCCTGACCTTGACCGGACTCCGCGAGCCCAGTGGCCCGTGGGGCAAGGGTCGCCCGGTCGAAGCGGCCGATGCGTTCGCCGCGGTCGACGCGATCGGCCGGACTGCCGGCGTCCGCATCGAGCGCCGCGCCGCGCAGTACGCGCCGTGGCACCCCGGACGCTGTGCCGAGCTGATCGTCGACGGCGAGGTCATCGGCCATGCCGGAGAGTTGCACCCTGCGGTTCTGGAGCGCGCCGGCCTGCCGCCGCGAACCTGTGCCGTCGAGCTGTCGCTCGATTCGCTGCCGGTCGTCGAGAACCGTCCCGCGCCAGTCGTTTCGGCGTTCCCTGCGGTGCTCCAGGACGTGGCCGTCGTGGTCGACCGCGAGGTTGCTGCGAAGGCCGTCGAAGACGCGCTCCGCGAGGGGGCAGGCGAACTTCTCGAAGAGATTCGGCTGTTCGATGTATTCGAGGGTGCCCAGCTTGGCGAAGGGCGTAAGTCTCTCGCGTTCGCCCTTCGGTTCCGGGCGAGCGACCGTACTCTGACCGAAGACGAAGCGAGCGCGGCCCGCGACGCTGCAGTGGCCGCCGCATCCGCGTCGGTGGGGGCGAGCCTGCGCGGCTAGGTCGTGCTTCCATCAACACGAGGGGTGCAATGACCGGCGACGACGCTGCGCGCGACTTGGCTGAAGGGCTGTTGTCGGCCCAGGTCGACTACATCATCGCCGAGATGAGCGATGAGCGATTCGTCGCGAATGTCTCGGTCGACACCGCCGCGGTGCTGGAGGTGCTCGAGTCGGTCCGCGTTGTCGACACGATCGATTCGGATCAGGTCAAAGACACGATCCGGATGTTTTTCATGGACATTGTCGGCAGCCAGTTCGCCGGCGACATGGCCGTTGCGGTCGCCGATGGTGTCTACGATGCCTCGGCGAATGAGGACTTCTTCCTCGGCAGCGTGATCCCGCGCGCCAACGTCGATGAGTTGGTCAAGAAGGTTCTGTCGATGCACTCGCTGCAGGACCGACTTCTCGAGAGGTTCACCGAGAGCCCGCTGCTGGCGGTCGTTGCATCGCGGTTCGTCGGGCAGTTGGTCGCGGACTTCATGCACAACAGTCGCGAACGCGCCGAGCGCATTCCCGGCGTGGCACCCGTTCTGTCCTTCGGCCGCAACGCGACCTCGCGATTCCGCGGAGAGAAGACCCTGGATCAGCGAATCGGAAACGTCGCGGCCCGCGGCGCGCAGGCGGCTCTGCGGCGCACCAACACCGCGATCCGTCATCTGCTCCGTGACCCATCCTTCGGCGATGCCATCATGCAGGTGTGGGACTTGCATGCGAACGAGCCGGTCGCTGATCTACGCCTGTACCTGACGCAACTCGACCTTCGAGAGCTGGTCGAGATCGTGTACCGGCTACTGCTGTCCGTGCGCGAGACTCCGTATTTCGACCTTCTTCTCGACGATTGCGTCGATGTCTTGTACGCCAACTACGGCGAGCATTCGGTACGCGCGCTGTTGTCCGAGATGGGCCTCTCCGGAGAACACATCGAGCAGGAGATCGTGAAGTACGCGCCCGGGGTGATCGCGGCCGCGGCGTCGTCTGGCGTGCTCGCGAGCCTGATTCGTGCGCATTTGGAGCCGTTCTACTTCTCTCCCGCAGTGCTGGCGATGTTGGCACGCTGAATGGAGTCGACGACTTGTCGGCGCTATGCATATACTTGCAAGGACATGCATAACCATTAATCGAGGAGGGCTGATGCGGGTCGCGGTTGCCGGTGCAAGCGGCTATGCCGGAGGCGAGATTCTGCGTCTGTTGTTGGCGCATCCAGCGTTCGTCGACGGACGTCTCGAACTGGGCTCGTTGACGGCCGGTTCGAACGCCGGCAGCACCATGCGCGAGCATCACCCGAATCTCTTTCCGATCGCGGACCGAGTTCTCGCGGCGACCACGATCGACGAATTGGCCACCCACGATGTCGTCTTTCTTGCACTTCCACACGGAAAGTCGGCGGAGATCGCCGAGGCGTTGCCGGACTCGATCGTCATCGTGGACTGTGGTGCAGACTTCCGGCTACGCGACAGCAGTGATTGGGAGAAGTTCTACGGAACTCCGCATGCCGGTTCGTGGCCTTATGGCATGCCGGAACTTCCCGGTGCCCGGGCTGCTCTCAATGGTGCAAAGCGGATTGCCGTCCCCGGTTGCTATCCCACCGCGGCATCCCTCGCGCTCGCACCGGCCTTCGCAGCAGGTCTCGTCGGCCCACAGGCGACGATCGTTGCGTTCAGCGGTTCTTCGGGCGCTGGTCGCTCGCTGAAACTCGATCTGCTTGGTGCTGAAGTGATGGGGTCTGCGCGCGCTTATGGCGTCGGTGGCGTCCACCGGCATACGCCGGAGATCAAGCAGAACCTGTCGGCCGCGGCGGGCACTGAGGTGACCGTCTCGTTCACTCCGGTGCTGGCGCCGATGCCGCGCGGCATTCTGGCCACGTGCACCGCACCGACGAACGCCTCGATTGACGAGGTTCGCGCGGTGTATGAGAAGGCGTACCAGGATGAGCCGTTCGTGCAACTCCTTCCTGACGGCCTTTTCCCGGCGACGTCATCAGTGGTCGGCTCGAACATCGTTGCCCTCGGCATCACCGTCGATTCCGATGCCG
Source organism: Smaragdicoccus niigatensis DSM 44881 = NBRC 103563 (assembly GCF_000380645.1). Taxonomy (GTDB): domain Bacteria; phylum Actinomycetota; class Actinomycetes; order Mycobacteriales; family Mycobacteriaceae; genus Smaragdicoccus; species Smaragdicoccus niigatensis. Next base: position 17,331 of record NZ_AQXZ01000016.1, on the reverse strand, counting down.
GACTGCTGATTGCGGTCGCGGCCGTGGACAATCTCACGAAGGGCACTGCGGGAGCGGCGATTCAGGCGATGAATCTCGCGCTCGGCTACCCAGAAACAGCAGGTCTTCCCATGATTGGAGTCGCTCCGTGAACGGCAAGCTCGTCAGGACGCAGGGCGTCACCGCCCCGCTCGGATTCCGTGCGACGGGTATCGCCGCCGGTCTCAAGAAGAGCGGCAAGCCGGATCTCGCTCTCGTCCTCAACGAGGGTCCGGACTTCGCGGCAGCCGGCGTATTCACCACCAACAAGGTGAAGGCCGCCCCGGTGCTGTGGTCGCAGCAGGTGCTCACCACCGGCCGGCTCCGCGCGGTCATCCTGAACAGCGGTGGAGCAAACGCTTGTACCGGCCCGGGTGGCTTTCAGGACACGCACACGACGGCGGAGGCCGTTGCCGCCGCGCTGACCGATTGGGGTTCGGAGACCGGCGCGGTCGAGGTTGCCGTGTGTTCGACCGGTCTCATCGGCGACCGACTGCCCATGGAGAAGCTGCTCAAGGGCGTCAAAGACATCGTTCATGAGATTCACGGCGGCATGACCGGCGGCGATGAGGCCGCCGCGGCCATCATGACCACTGACACCGTGCCGAAGCAGGCGGCGTTTCACGCCGCTGACGGCTGGAACGTGGGTGGAATGGTCAAGGGCGCCGGCATGATCGCGCCGGCACTTGCGACGATGCTGTGCGTCATCACCACTGACGCGTCGGTTTCGGCAGAACAGCTCGACATCGCTTTGCGGAAGGCCACGCGCCTCACCTTCGATCGCCTCGACGTCGACGGCTCAACCTCGACAAACGACACGGTCCTTCTGCTGTCGTCGGGTGCGAGCAACGTCAGCCCGACGCAGCAAGAGCTCGACATCGCGGTGATGGCCGTATGCGACGACCTTGCCGCCCAGATGCAGTCCGACGCCGAGGGTGTCACTAAGCGCGTCCGCATCACGGTGGCAGGTGCAGCCAGCGAGAACGAGGCGCTCATCGGTGCCCGGGTCGTGGCTCGGGACAGCCTCGTCAAGTGCGCTTTCTTCGGTTCCGACCCGAACTGGGGACGCGTGCTCGCGGTCATCGGCACGGCTCCGATCGACCTCGACCCGGATAAGGTGTCGGTTCGGTTCAACGGAGAGTTGGTGTGCGAGAACGGAGTTGGTGCCCCGAACGCACGCTCGGTCGACCTCCGCGGCTCGGACATCGAGGTGAGCATCGAACTCGGCCTCGGAGCGGGCATCGCCACGGTGCGGACCACTGACTTGTCGCACGCGTACGTCGAAGAGAATTCGGCGTACTCGTCATGACTCTCGTTGGTTTGAGTGCCAGCGAAAAGGCGCATGTCCTGGCGGGAGCGCTGCCGTGGCTGCAGCGGTTCCAGGGCAAGACGGTCGTCGTGAAGTACGGCGGCAACGCCATGGTGGACGACAAGCTGAAGGCAGCGTTCGCGGCGGACATGGTGTTCCTCCGGAATGTCGGAGTGAAGCCCGTCGTCGTCCACGGTGGCGGCCCGCAAATCAGCGCGATGCTCAAGCGGCTGGGTATTCAGGGTGAGTTCAAGGGCGGCTTCCGCGTCACGACGCCTGAGGTCATGGACATCGTGCGGATGGTGCTGTTCGGCCAGGTAGGGCGTGAGCTCGTAGGCTTGATCAATGCCTACGGACCGTACGCGGTCGGTATCACCGGCGAAGATGCGCACCTGTTCACGGCAACGCGGCGGCAGGCCGTCGTCGATGGTCAGCCGGTCGACGTCGGACTCGTCGGCGACGTCACGAGTGTCGATCCCGCCGCGGTTCTCGACCTGATCGAGAGCGGGCGGATTCCCGTGGTCTCGAGCATTGCTCCGGACCATGACGGCATCGTTCACAACATCAACGCCGACACCGCGGCAGGTGCGCTCGCGGTGGCGATCGGCGCCGAGAAGCTCGTCGTTCTGACCGACGTCGAAGGTCTGTACACCAACTGGCCGGACCGCAGTTCGCTCACTTCCAAGATCGACGCCGATTCGCTGTCGACGCTCCTGCCGTCGCTCGACTCGGGCATGGTTCCGAAGATGGAAGCGTGCTTGCGGGCTGTCCGCGGAGGCGTCGGCTCGGCGCATGTCATCGACGGTCGTCTCGCACATTCAGTTCTGCTCGAGCTTTACACCGGGGAAGGTATCGGAACCATGGTCACTCCAGGTGCCCTGAGCGAACCGGAGATGCAGTCATGACGCACACCCAGGAGATGCAGCAGCGGTGGTCTGCGTCGATGATGAACAACTACGGCGTACCGAACGTCGCGCTGGTGCGTGGTTCCGGCGCGGAACTGTTCGACGCCGACGGCAAGCGGTACCTCGACCTGCTGGGCGGCATCGCGGTCAACTCGCTGGGACACGCGCACCCGGCGATCGTTGAGGCAGTCAGTAGCCAGATCGCGCAGCTCGGCCACACCTCCAACTTCTACGTCAATGAACCCGCGTTGGCCTTGGCAGAGCGCCTCCTCGCGCACCTCGGCGCCGAAGGGCGCGTCCTGTTCTGCAACTCAGGAACCGAGGCGAACGAGGCTGCGTTCAAACTGTCGCGTCTGACGGGGCGGACCAAGATCATCTCGACGATCGACTCGTTCCACGGTCGGACGATGGGTGCCCTCGCATTGACCGGTCAGCCGGCCAAGCGGGCGCCGTTCGAGCCGATGCCGCCCGCAGTCGAATACGTGCCATATGGCGACGCCGAAGCATTGGATGCGGTCGTCGACGGCGAGACTGCCGCGATCTTCCTCGAACCGATTCAGGGCGAGAATGGCGTTGTCGTTCCACCTGAGGGCTACCTCGCGGCGGCGCGAGACATCGCGACCAAGAACGGCGCTCTGCTGGTCTTCGATGAGGTACAGACCGGGATCGGACGCACCGGTTGGTTCTATGCCCACCAGGCCGCGGGGGTCACACCCGATGTCATCACCTTGGCGAAGGGGCTTGGTGGAGGCCTTCCGATCGGCGCGTGCATCGCGGTCGGTGAGGCGGCGTCGTTGTTCCAGCCCGGAATGCACGGCAGCACGTTCGCCGGAAATCCGGTGTGCGCGGCCGCCGCGATGGCCGTCATCCGCACGATCGAGTCGGAAAACCTTGTCGCGCATGTTGATTCCTTGGGCAAGCACATCTCTGCCGGGATCGAGGCGATGGGTCACCCGCTAGTGGCTTCCGTACGCGGCGCAGGTCTACTGATCGGTGTCGTGCTGAACGAGCCGGTGTCGGCCAAGGTCGAGGTCGCAGCGCGCAGTGCCGGGTTCCTGCTCAATGCGGCCAAGCCGGCGGTCCTGAGACTTGCGCCGCCACTTATCCTCTCGGAGCAGCAGGCGGACGAATTCCTGGATGCACTTCCGGGGATTCTGGATGGAGTGGGGGACTAGTGGCAGCGTTGCGGCACTTCCTGCGTGATGACGATCTGACGCCGGCCGAGCAGGCTGAAGTGTTGGCGTTGGCTGCGGAGATCAAGAAGGATCCGTTCTCTCGTCGCCCCCTCGAGGGGCCGAAGGGCGTCGCGGTCATCTTCGACAAGAACTCCACCCGTACGCGGTTCTCGTTCGAGGTCGGCATCGCCCATCTCGGCGGACATGCGGTTGTGGTCGAAAGCCGGATCACCCAGATTGGTCGGGAGGAGACTCTCGAAGACACGGGCCGGGTGCTCTCCCGCTACGTCGACGCGATCGTGTGGCGCACGTTCGAACAGCAGCGTCTGATCGATATCGCTAGCGCGGCAACGGTTCCCGTCGTCAACGCGTTGTCGAACGAGTTCCACCCGTGCCAAGTTCTCGCGGACCTGCAGACGCTGGCCGAGCAGAAGGGCACCCTCGCCGGGCTCAACCTCACGTATTTCGGTGATGGTGCCAACAACATGTCGCACTCGCTCATGCTCGGTGGGGCTACGGCCGGCATCAACGTTTCGATCGCTTCACCGGCCGGTTTCGAGCCGGACCCGCAGGTGCTAGCGGACGCCCGTCGACGCGCTGCGGAAACCGGTGCGACGATTACCGTCTCGAATTTTCCGAAGGCTGCAGCCGATGGTGCGGACGTTCTCGTCACCGATACCTGGACCTCGATGGGGCAAGAAGAGGACGGTCGCGACCGCCATTCGCCGTTCCATCCGTTCCAGCTGAACGAGCGGCTGCTCACCTACGCAGACCCGAACGCCGTTGTGCTCCACTGCCTTCCCGCTCACCGCGGCGAGGAGATCACCGACGAGGTCATCGACGGACCGCAGAGCGTGGTGTTCGACGAGGCGGAGAATCGCTTGCACGCCCAAAAGGCTTTGCTCGTCTGGTTGCTCGAACGGTCTGGACGATGACTCCTGCGGACTTCTCATATCCGAAGCAGCAGGTCGAGGTCCCGGCGCTCCGTACGCGTGCAGCGCGCCAGGCCCGCATTGTCGAGTTGTTGTCGGCGAACGTCGTCCGCAGTCAGACCGAGCTGGCGTCGCTATTGGCGACCGACGGCATCGAGATCACGCAGGCCACGCTATCGCGTGACCTCGATGACCTGGGTGCGGTGAAGCTCCGCTCACCGGACGGCGGCGGCGCCTACGTCGTCCCCGAAGACACGGGGACGATCCGTGCGACCGGCGGGGGAGTCGAGCGGCTGTCGCAGCGCCTGAGCGAACTCATGGTGTCGGTGGATTCCAGCGGGAATCTGGCAGTACTGCGCACGCCACCGGGGGCGGCACACTTCCTGGCCAGCGCCATAGACCGGTCTGGGATGCCGGAAGTGGTGGGCACGATCGCGGGAGACGACACCATCATGGTCGTCGCCCGGGAACCACTGACCGGCGCTGAACTGGCGGCCCGGTTCGAAAGTTTGACCTGACTCGCGACCGATTTATCTGCACGCACAACGAGCAGGCAGAATGCATGACAGACATACGAGCTAGAAGGAGCCTTCAGAATCATGGCTGACCGCGTTGTACTCGCTTACTCCGGCGGGTTGGACACTTCCGTCGGCATCAGCTGGATCGGCAAGGAGACCGGCGCTGAGGTGATCGCGGTCGCGATCGACCTCGGTCAGGGCGGCGAGGACATGAACGCCGTTCGCCAGCGCGCGCTTGATTGCGGAGCCGTCGAGTCGATCGTCGTCGATGCTCGGAACGAGTTCGCGGACGACTACTGCTTGCCGACCATCAAGGCGAACGCGCTCTACATGGAGCAGTACCCGCTCGTCTCGGCGATCAGCCGTCCGCTGATCGTCAAGCACCTCGTTGCCGCCGCCAAGGAGCATGGCGCTTCGACCGTCGCCCACGGTTGTACCGGTAAGGGCAACGACCAGGTGCGCTTCGAGGTTGGTATCGGTGCACTCGCGCCGGATCTGTCGGTCATCGCGCCGGTCCGCGACTACGCGTGGACGCGCGAGAAGGCCATCGCCTTCGCCGAGGAGCACAAGCTGCCGATCACGGTGTCGAAGAAGTCGCCGTTCTCGATCGACCAGAACGTGTTCGGCCGCGCTGTCGAGACGGGATTCCTCGAGGACCTGTGGAACGCGCCGACGAAGGACGTCTACGACTACACCGAGGACCCGGCGCTGAACTTCGGTCGCCCGGACGAGGTCATCATCTCCTTCGAGCGTGGTCGCCCGGTTGCGATCGACGGTCGCCCGGTCACCGTTCTCGAAGCGATCGAGGAGATGAACAAGCGGGCTGGCGCCCACGGCGTCGGTCGTCTCGACATGGTCGAAGACCGTCTTGTGGGCATCAAGAGCCGCGAGGTCTACGAGGCCCCGGGTGCGGTCGTCCTTATCCAGGCTCACCGCGACCTCGAGACGGTGACGCTCGAGCGCGAGCTCGGTCGCTACAAGCGTCAGGTTGAGCAGCGCTACAGCGAGCTCCTGTACGACGGCCTCTGGTACTCGCCTCTCAAGCGCGCTCTCGACAGCTTTATCGAGGACACCCAGCAGCACGTGTCGGGTGAGATCCGGATGACTCTGCACGGCGGAAGTGCGGTCATCAATGGTCGTCGTAGCGCGGAGTCGCTCTACGACTTCAACCTTGCGACCTACGACGCCGGCGATACGTTCGACCAGTCGCTCGCCAAGGGCTTCGTCCAGATCCATGGCCTGTCGTCGAAGGTTGCCGCGCGCCGGGACCTCGCCTGATGAGCACCCCCGAGAAGGGCGCTGGAACCAACACCGGCGCCCTCTGGGGTGGGCGATTCGCGAGCGGCCCCGCCGAGGCGATGGCCGCGCTGAGCAAATCCACTCAGTTCGACTGGGTGTTGGCGCCGTACGACATTCGCGCTTCCAAGGCGCACGCTCGTGTGCTCACCAAGGCTGGCTTGCTCAGCGAGCCGGACCTCGCTGCCATGCTCGACGGACTTGATCGCCTCCTCGCGGATGTTCTCTCCGGAGCGTTTTCGCCGGCGGAATCCGACGAGGATGTTCACGGCGCTCTCGAGCGTGGACTCATTGATCGGGTCGGCGCCGAACTCGGCGGTCGGCTGCGTGCCGGTCGTTCGCGGAACGACCAGGTCGCAACCTTGTTCCGCATGTGGCTTCGCGATGGAGTCCGCCGCGTCGCCACGGGCGTACTGGATGTTGTCGAAGCTTTGACCGCCCAGGCGGTGGCACATCCGGACGCGATCATGCCCGGTAAGACGCACTTCCAGGCGGCCCAACCGGTCCTGCTCGCACATCAGCTTCTCGCGCACGCGCATCCGCTCCTGCGTGACGTCGAGCGCATCCGAGACTTCGATAAGCGCGCGGCAGTCTCTCCGTATGGTTCGGGTGCTCTCGCGGGTTCCTCCCTGGGCCTCGACCCGGATGCGATCGCCGCGGACCTGGACTTCGACAGCGCGGCCGACAACTCGATCGACGCTACGTCGTCCCGCGATTTCGCCGCCGAGGCCGCCTTTGTCCTCGCGATGATCGGCGTCGACCTCAGCCGTCTGGCCGAAGAGGTGATCGTCTGGTGTACACCGGAATTCGGCTACATCACGCTGGCTGACGCGTGGTCGACCGGTTCGTCGATCATGCCGCAGAAGAAGAATCCGGACGTCGCGGAGTTGACTCGCGGCAAGTCCGGACGACTCATCGGCAACCTGACCGGTCTCCTCGCGACGTTGAAGGCTCAGCCGCTCGCGTACAACCGTGACCTGCAGGAAGACAAGGAACCGCTGTTCGACTCGGTGGCGCAACTGGAGCTGCTGCTGCCGGCGATCGCGGGTCTTGTGTCGACGTTGACGTTCCATACGGACCGGATGGCCGAATTGGCGCCGGCTGGTTTCACGCTCGCGACGGACATCGCAGAGTGGCTCGTTCGTCAGGGCGTCCCATTCCGTGTCGCGCACGAGGCCGCGGGTGCCTGCGTTCGTGTCGCGGAGTCTCGTGGTGTCGGTCTCGATGGCCTGACCGACGAGGAGTTCGCGGCAATCGATCCGGCGTTGACTCCCGGTGTTCGTGCGGTACTCACGGTGGCTGGTTCGGTGGCGTCGCGAAACGCCCGTGGCGGAACCGCTGCGCCGCAGGTCGCACGGCAAATCGATAGCGTTCGCGCGGCGGTCGAGTCGGCGCGGAGCTGGGTCGGGTAACTGCCGCCACAAGTGGTATCCGTGCGGGATCGCGTTGTGAGAGTCTGGAACGGTCAACTGGCGGTTCTGAATTGATCTTCGGCAGGAGTGGCGAGTGGCTTTGAACCCAGCGTCGATGATCGGGTCTGTCCAGCGCCTGATGGCGACGGCGCAGAACGGATTGGAAGTCCTCCGATACGGCGGACTGCAGGTCGAGCGCGCCTCGTCGCCCAGCGAAGTCGTGGTGCGCAAGCGGATGTACGACCTGCGCCACTACTTCCCCGGCGAACAGACCTCGGGGCTTCCTCCGGTACTGCTGATCCCGCCACTGATGGTCGACGCGACCATCTACGACGTTCAGCGTGACGTCGGCGCCGCGAGCGTTCTCAATCGTGTCGGTATGGACGTCTGGGTCGTGGACTTCGGCAAGCCGAACGAGGTCGAGGGTGGACTCGAGCGCACGATGGCCGATCACGTCGTCGCCGTCAGTGAGGCGATTGACGAGGTACGTCACGAGACCGGCCGTGCTGTCCACCTCTGTGGGTACTCGCAGGGCGGCATGTTCTGCTACCAAGCCGCTGCTTACCGACAGTCCGCGGGTATCAAGAGCATCATCACGTTCGGCAGCCCGGTCGATCTCATCGCAGGTCTTCCCTTCGGCCTTCCCGCCGGTGTTGCCGTGCGCGGCGCCGAATTCATGGCTGACCATGTCTTCAACCGCATCGCTGTTCCGGAGTGGATGGTCCGCACCGGTTTCCAGATGATGGATCCAGTCAAGACCTTGAAGTCCCGTGTCGATTTCGTGCGCCAGCTGCATGACCGCGATGCGCTGCTGCCGCGCGAGGCACAGCGTCTGTTCTTGCAGCGTGACGGTTGGGCTGCGTACCCGGGGTCGGCACTCGCGGAGCTCCTCCGGCAGTTCGTCGCCCACAACCGCTTGATGACCGGTGGCTTTGTCATCGACGACCGCACCCTGACACTTGCGGACGTCACGGTCCCGATCCTGGCGTTCGTCGGCGAGGTCGACGACATCGGACAGCCACCTGCCGTGCGCGGAATCAAGCGTGCCGCGCCTCGAGCGCAGGTGTATGAGGCGTCGCTGCGGGCCGGTCACTTCGGTCTGGTGGTGGGCAACACCGCAGCCGAGCGCAGCTGGCCGATCACCGCGCAATGGATCCAGTGGATCGAGGATCAGGGCCCGCGTCCGGCCGAAGTGCACGAGATGTCCTACGAGGATCCGGACTCGGGTGACGCTGCCTCGAAGCTGACCCGAACCGCTCAAGCCGCGATGAGTATGGGCGCGGGCTTGGGTATGGACATCATCGACTTCGCAACGTCGGCATTCCGCGGGACGATCCAGGCCGGTGGCGAGGCCGCCCGCACGTTGCCGAAGCTGAGTCGTCTCGGTCTGCTGAAGCCGCAGACGCCGATTTCGCTCGGTTTGCTTCTCGAGGAGCAGGGTCGGCGCGCCCCGCTGGGCGAATGCTTCTTGTTCGAAGACCGCGTTCACACGAATGCGGCGGTCAACACCCGTATCGACAACGTCGTGCGCGGTTTGGTGGATGTCGGCGTACGTCCGGCCACGCGAATCGGCGTTCTCATGGAGACGCGACCCAGTGCGCTCGCGACGATCGCTGCACTGTCCCGACTCGGCGCGATCGCCGTCCTGCTTCCGCCTGGTGGAAACCTGGCTGAAGCGATGGAATTGACCGGCATCGACACCATCGTCGCCGACCCGGACAACCTGGCGGCCGCGGCTGCAGTGTCGCCTCGAGTGCTGGTGCTCGGTGGTGGTGAGGCGCGTTCCCTGAGCGTCGACGACGCTACGAATGTCATCGACCTCGAGAAGATCGATCCGGCGGCTGTCCAGTTGCCCGGCTGGTATCGACCGAACCCGGGGCAAGCGCAGGAACTTGCATTCATCCTGTTCGGTTTGACCGCTGGGCGACTCGAAGCCAAATACGTCACCAACTATCGGTGGGCGGTGTCAGCATTCGGTACGGCCAGTGCGGCCGACCTCAGCAAGACCGACACCGTGTACTGCCTTGCCCCGCTTCACCATTCATCGGGTCTGCTGGTGAGTCTCGGAGGCGCGATTGCCGGTGGCTCGCGCATCGCTCTCGCGCGTGGCTATGACCCGGAGCGGTTCGTCGACGAGGTCTACCGCTACGGCGTCACGGTCATCACCTACACGTGGCTGATGATGCGTGATCCGCTTCAAGCCGGTGCGGTGCCGCTCGACCGTGATCACCCGGTTCGACTGTTCATCGGATCGGGTATGCCGCCGGGTCTGTGGGAGCGAGTGTCGGAGGCCTACGCCCCGGCCCGCGTCCTCGAATTCTTTGCCTCGACCGAGGGCGACGTCGTTCTTGCGAACGTTGCAGGCCTCAAGGCCGGTTGCAAAGGACGGCCGGTTCCGGGCACGGCGTCGGTTGAACTCGTTGCGTTCGATCCCGTCGGCGGCCGCATCATTGAGGACGAGGGCGGCTTCGCTCGCCGCGCGGAAGACGGCGAGATCGGGTTGCTACTCGGCGTCGCCTCGCAGAACGTCGACCTCATCAACAGTGCGACGATGCGCGGTGTACTGCGACAGGGCGACTCCTGGGTATCGACCGAAACCCTGTTCCGCCGCGATGCCGACGGCGACTACTGGCTTGTCGATGGCCGGCGTGGGGTTACCTTGACCCCGCACGGACCGGTCTATTCGCAGCCGATCATTGATGCCCTCGAAGTCGTCCGCGGTGTCGACTTCGCGGTGACCTATGGCGTCGGCCGCAAGGACGCGAAGGTGTCTGTTGCCGCCATCGTTCTCCTGCCCGGCGCCGAAATCACCGGCTATCAGATCGGCGGTGCGCTGTCGCGTTTGGCGAGTGGCGAACGGCCGGACATTGTGCACATTGTCGATGGTCTGCCGTTCGGTGCTTCGGCTCGACCGCTCACCACTTCGCTGGTGGAGTCGGGACTTCCTGCCCCGGGTAAGAACGCGTGGTCGCGGAGCGGCGATGATTACGTTCCGCTGACTGCGGCCGCAGTGAGGTTCTTCAGCGTGTGAAGCGTTTTCGGCGTGAGAAAGGCAAGGAATTGAGCTCTGCGCTTGACCCGGTGCTCCTGGAAATCCTGGCGTGCCCGCAGGACCACGGACCGCTATTACTGGTTGACGAGGTCCTGTTCTACAACCCGCGTCTACGCTGCGCCTACCGCATCGAGGATGGCATTCCGGTTCTCCTGACCGATGAAGCCCGCTCGGTGACTGACGCCGAGCACGAGGAGTTTGTCGCGCGCGGAAAGTCGTTCGGCTAGAGCGGTCCGGTCAGGAATCGTTGGAGGTTCGGCGCGAACAATCGCACGACCTCTTCGGCGGGCATCGACGCCAACGGTTCAACGGCGATGAGCTTTCGTGCCACACCCAAGCCGGCGATCTGCGAGAAAACGAGCGTTGCCCGTTTGCGGCCAGTTCCTTTCGGCTCGTCGATGCGCTCCCGGATGTCCTTGAGCACGACGTCGAGCACGAACGATCGAAGCAACTCCGGTTGCGACCCTGCGATGAAGCCGCGGAATGCGGCTACCAGTCCTGGTCCGGCGGGGGAGTCCCACGCGCTGAGCACAGTCCGTAGGATCGCTTCACCAAGCTGATCGACGGGAACCGCACGGAGCGCCGACACGATCAACGTTGGGTCGATGGGAATGTCCGTTGCAGCGAGGAACAGGTCTTTCTTCGAGCCGAAGTAGTGGTGGACCAGGGCCGGGTCGACCTCTGCGATCGCGGCGACGGCGCGAATCGTCGTCTTGTCGAACCCGACCTCCGAGAAGCGTTGTCGCGCAGCCTCGAGAATCGCGTCACGCGTGGCGGGAGAACCGGGACGTCGCCCGGTTCTCCCAGCGTCTGCCGCAGCGGGCGTCATTCCGTCCGCCTGCGCAAGGTGGCTGCGCCGATCGCGAGTGCGACGACCGCGAATCCGGCGACGATGCCCAGGTCCATCCACATCTCCCCGGTCGCTTCAGTGTGGTGTGCGACTTCGCCGAGCGCGTCGACGGCGTAGCTCAGCGGGAGCACGTTGCTGATTGCTTCGAGCCAGTTGGGCAACTGGTCGCGCGGCACGAGCAACCCGCACAGGAAGAACTGTGGCAGGGCGATGACCGGCATGAACTGGACTGCCTGGAATTCGGTCTTTGCGAACGCCGAGGCGAGCAGACCAAGCGCGACGCCCAGAACGGCATCGAGGACGGCAACGAGGATGACGAATCCCGCTGCGCCCTTGGTGTCGAGCCCGAGAAGTCCGAACGAGACCGCTACCGCAACGGCTGCTTGGACGCCGGCCGCGACGGAGAACGCGGTGCCGTAGCCCGCGAGCAGGTCGAACTTCGCCATCGGCGTTGTCATGAGACGCTCGAGCGTTCCCGAGACACGCTCCCGCTGCATAGTGATTGCGGTGATCAGGAACATGACCACGAACGGCAGAACACCGAGCATGGGGACACCGATACGGTCGAAGAGCTTCGGTTCGCCGGGGAACGTCGGGTAGTCCTGGTAGATGAAGTACAGGAGCGTCATCAGCAACGACGGCACCATGACGATCATCCCGACCGTTCGATGATCGGCTTTCAACTGCTTGAGGATTCGGCCTGTTGTGGCGACATAGGCGCGCGGGTTCATGGTTAAGCACCTCCGGCGAGTGCAGGTTCGGCGTGGGTCCGGATCAGTTCGAGGAACGCCTCCTCGGTGTTCTGCCGGTTGGTCGTTGCCCGCAGTTCGGCGGGGGAAAGCTGGGCGAGCAGATACCCGTCGCGCATCAGCAGGAGTTTCTCGCAGTGCTCGGCCTCGTCCATGACGTGGCTTGAGACCAGGAGTGTTGTGCCTTGTTCGGCGAGCGCATGGAAGTGCTCCCATAGTTCGACGCGGAGTACTGGATCGAGACCGACGGTCGGTTCGTCGAGGATGAGAATCTCTGGTTTGGCGACGAGCGCGCATGCCAGCGACGCACGCGTTTGCTGGCCGCCGGAGAGTTGGTCACCGAGGTTCTTGGCATGACCAGTGAGCCCCACGGCCTCGATCGCGTCCGCGACCTCGGATTTGCTGCGTCCATACAGGGCGCCGAAGTAGCTGACGTTGTCGGCGACGGTGAGGTCTGGGTAGATGCTCGGTGACTGCGTCACGTACCCGACGCGGCGGCGCAAATCTTTACTGCCAGCCGGCTGGCCGAGGACCGTCACAGTTCCGCTGGCCACGATCTGTGTTCCCACGATGCTCCGCATGAGCGTGGTCTTTCCACAGCCAGACGGCCCGAGAAGCCCAGTGATCGACCCCTTTTCGACAGACGCCGAGAGTCGGTGGAGCACTTCTCGTTTTCCGCGGCGCACCGTCAGATCGGCGATATCGATCGCGAAGGGGTCGCGGCTGATGACGTCGGCGGTCGAGTGCTTCGACATGGTGTGCCTCTATTCAACAAGCGATGAATTCAACTGATGATGAATTTATAGCGCGGCGAGTTGCCAAGGTCAAGGACAATGGCGATGTGACTTGCGAGGCACTCACGGTGATGGACCCACCGTCGGCGGCACGGTGGTTGCTCGGTGCCACGCTCACGGCCGGACGGGTGTCGGTACGGCTCGTCGAGGTCGAGGCCTATGGATCGGACCCGGCGGGACCTTGGCCGGACCCTGCCGCGCACTCGTTTTGCGGTCCGACGCTTCGGAACTCAGTGATGTTCGGCCCGGCGGGTGTTGTCTACGTGTACTTGAGCTACGGGATTCATCGCTGCATGAACATCACCGTCGGTCCCGTCGGCACGGCCGGCGCTGTTCTGCTCCGAGGCGCAAATGTTCTGACCGGTCACGACGAAGCGTGGGAGCGGCGACCTACCGCAAAGAGGGAGAGCGACCTGGCGCGCGGACCCGGAAACCTTGCAGCTTGCTTGGGCGTCACGCTCGGCGACAACGGGGCGGATACGACCGGTGGAGGTCGTTTTGTCCTTCGCGCGGGACAAGGGGAAGTCGTTGAGTCGGGGCCTCGAGTCGGTGTATCGGTCGCGGAGAGTGTTCCATGGCGGTTTTGGATACCCGGCGAGCCAGGAGTCTCGGCGTACCGACGGAGCCCACGCGCCCCGACGCTGAACGGTTAGGCGAGGATAGAGGGGTGGTGAACGTGAACATCGTCGACGAACTGACCTGGCGCGGACTGATCGCGCAATCGACCGATCTCGACTCGCTTCGCGAAGCGACGTCGACCCCGATCACGCTGTATGCCGGGTTCGACCCGACAGCGCCGAGCCTGCACGCTGGCCACCTGGTACCGCTTCTCGTTCTGCGTCGTTTTCAGGCGGCCGGCCACCGACCGATCGTTCTCGCGGGTGGTGCGACCGGTCTGATCGGTGACCCACGCGATGTCGGCGAGCGAACGATGAACGCCTCGGACACCGTTGCCGGCTGGGCCGATCGTATCCGTGGCCAACTGGAGCGATTCGTCGATCTCAGCGATGGCCCTAATGGCGCGATCGTCGCCAACAACCTCGATTGGACTAGCCAGCTCTCCGCGATCGATTTCCTTCGCGATCTCGGCAAGCACTTCTCGGTCAATGTGATGCTCGCGCGGGAGACTGTCAAGCGTCGGCTGGCGGGGGAGGGAATCTCCTACACCGAGTTCAGCTACATGCTGCTGCAGGCGAACGACTTCGTGCACCTGCACCGAGAATTCGGCTGCTCGCTCCAGGTCGGTGGGTCGGACCAGTGGGGCAACATCATCGCTGGCGTCGACCTGAACCGAAAGGTCAACGCCGCATCGGTGCATGCACTCACCGTTCCGCTCGTGACGGCCGCGGACGGTACGAAGTTCGGAAAGTCGACCGGCGGCGGAAGCCTGTGGCTCGACCCGACCATGACGAGCCCGTACGCCTGGTACCAGTACTTCGTGAACACGGCTGACGCCGATGTCATCCGCTATCTGCGGTGGTTCACCTTCCTGACGCGCGACGAACTCGAGGAGCTCGAGAAGGAAACCGCGGAGCGCCCGTTCGCTCGTTCCGCACAGCGTCGGCTGGCCGCGGAGATGACGACGCTCGTCCACGGTGAGGCGAATACGCGTGCGGTGGAACTCGCGAGCCAGGCGCTGTTCGGCAAGGGGGATCTCCGCGATCTCGACGAGGGAACGCTCGAGGCGGCACTGCGCGAAGCGTCAGTAACGGACGTTGCTGCAACTGAGCCGCGCACGATCGTTGACCTCCTGGTTGCGACGGGACTGAGTGAATCTCGCGCAGCTGCCCGTCGCACGATCCGTGAAGGGGGCGCGTCCGTGAACAACGAGCGCATCGCCGACGAGGAGTGGGAGCCGGCTTCGGACGACCCGATTCACGGAAAGTGGCTGGTCATCCGCCGTGGCAAGCGCAACTTCGCGGGTGTCTGTCTGCATGGATGACACCTGCCCGAAAGAAATTTGAAACTTTCTTTTGGGCCCAAGATCGCTTGGCGGCGCGAGGCAGGTGTTCTGACCTGCGGAAATGATCACCAGAATCGCGTCTACCAGGGGATTTGACGGTGCGCAGCAGATTCCCGTAACTTTCTTCAAGTCAGAGCGACACGGACACCGACTCCAAGCCGAAAGGCAAGGGAGACAACGAGGTTGGACGAAGCGAACTGACTCAGGCAGGACCTGGAACCTAGTTCCGATTTACTGCCGAAACCCTTCTGATTCGAAGTTTTGACGACTTCGATACGAAGGTGTAAGCTAGAACGGTTGCGTCAAAACGCCCCGAAGGGGTAGAGAAGCAGCGCGTGTTGTTTGAGAACTCAACAGTGTGTCGACAAGATTAGATTGTCAGTGCCAAATTGTTTTGGCTGGCTCTTCGCTTGTGAGAGTCAGTGGATTTATTTTTTTTAGTCAGTCATTTTTGGCTGGCGTGAGTTTTTGTTGGGTTCAACATTCACTCGTTTTTTCTGAAAACTTTGTTTTCTAGATTTTTCGATGGAGAGTTTGATCCTGGCTCAGGACGAACGCTGGCGGCGTGCTTAACACATGCAAGTCGAACGGTAAGGCCTTCGGGTACACGAGTGGCGAACGGGTGAGTAACACGTGGGTGATCTGCCCCCTACTCTGGGATAAGCCTGGGAAACTGGGTCTAATACCGGATATGACCTTGGGCTTCATGGTTCTTGGTGGAAAGTTTTTTCGGTAGGGGATGAGCCCGCGGCCTATCAGCTTGTTGGTGGGGTAATGGCCTACCAAGGCGACGACGGGTAGCCGGCCTGAGAGGGCGACCGGCCACACTGGGACTGAGACACGGCCCAGACTCCTACGGGAGGCAGCAGTGGGGAATATTGCACAATGGGCGAAAGCCTGATGCAGCGACGCCGCGTGGGGGATGACGGCCTTCGGGTTGTAAACCCCTTTCAGTCGGGACGAAGCGAGAGTGACGGTACCGATAGAAGAAGCACCGGCCAACTACGTGCCAGCAGCCGCGGTAATACGTAGGGTGCGAGCGTTGTCCGGAATTACTGGGCGTAAAGAGCTCGTAGGCGGCTTGTCGCGTTGTTCGTGAAAATTTACCGCTCAACGGTGAACTTGCGGGCGATACGGGCAGGCTAGAGTACTGCAGGGGAGACTGGAATTCCTGGTGTAGCGGTGAAATGCGCAGATATCAGGAGGAACACCGGTGGCGAAGGCGGGTCTCTGGGCAGTAACTGACGCTGAGGAGCGAAAGCGTGGGGAGCGAACAGGATTAGATACCCTGGTAGTCCACGCCGTAAACGGTGGGCGCTAGGTGTGGGTTTCCTTCCACGGGATCCGTGCCGTAGCTAACGCATTAAGCGCCCCGCCTGGGGAGTACGGCCGCAAGGCTAAAACTCAAAGGAATTGACGGGGGCCCGCACAAGCGGCGGAGCATGTGGATTAATTCGATGCAACGCGAAGAACCTTACCTGGGTTTGACATCTACCGGAAAGCCATAGAGATATGGCCCCCCTTGTGGTCGGTAGACAGGTGGTGCATGGCTGTCGTCAGCTCGTGTCGTGAGATGTTGGGTTAAGTCCCGCAACGAGCGCAACCCTTGTCCTGTGTTGCCAGCGGGTTATGCCGGGGACTCGCAGGAGACCGCCGGGGTCAACTCGGAGGAAGGTGGGGACGACGTCAAGTCATCATGCCCCTTATGTCCAGGGCTTCACACATGCTACAATGGCCGGTACAGAGGGCTGCGATACCGCGAGGTGGAGCGAATCCCTTAAAGCCGGTCTCAGTTCGGATTGGGGTCTGCAACTCGACCCCATGAAGTCGGAGTCGCTAGTAATCGCAGATCAGCAACGCTGCGGTGAATACGTTCCCGGGCCTTGTACACACCGCCCGTCACGTCATGAAAGTCGGTAACACCCGAAGCCGGTGGCCTAACCCCTTGTGGGAGGGAGCCGTCGAAGGTGGGATCGGCGATTGGGACGAAGTCGTAACAAGGTAGCCGTACCGGAAGGTGCGGCTGGATCACCTCCTTTCTAAGGAGCTCTAAGGAGCTATTCCTTGAATCAGCATCGTCATCACCGTTCGTGTGGTGGATGCTTCTGGGTGGAACGCTGATAATCGCGACGACGTGAGGTTCATTCGGACCGAAGGTTGTTCATTTTCTTGTGTGGCACACTGTTGGGTCCTGAGGCAGCACGCCCCGGGCATGCGAGTGCACGGAGTGGTTGTTTCGTGTGTTGTTTGAGAACTGGACAGTGGACGTGAGCATCTGACTTCACGAAGAGGCCGGCTACCGTATGGTGGCGGGTGTTTCTTTGTGGGGTTTTATTCTTTGTAGTGTTTTTGTTGAGG
>NZ_AQXZ01000015.1 GCF_000380645.1 Smaragdicoccus niigatensis DSM 44881 = NBRC 103563 | reverse complement strand
GCTGAACACATGACGCCAGAACAGTGCGTGAACCTCGGGTGATGCCGTCCGTGCCCATGCGGACTGGTAGCCAGCCTCCTTGGCCCACTTCAACCCGGTCGATTCGCTGACGCCCGCCTCGACTGCGGCCTGCGAGGGCGTCTTGCCCGCACCGACCGCCCGCCAGAACGCTTCACGCACCTCGCTCGGCAAACTCCCGCCACGCGGACGTCCACGGCGACGCTTCAACTGCGCACACACAGCTACAGCACCTCTCAAAAGAGACAGGTGTTGCAGCGATCACTTGAGCCCGCCGACATATTGGTCGTGGCGGACGCGGGAGGCCGGGTTTTTTGGTTTTAGCGAGCGCGGCGCGCCAGGCGCTCCGGGTCCAGGATGAGGACGGTCTTGCCCTCGAGGCGCAGCCAACCGCGGCTGGCGAAGTCGGCGAGTGCCTTGTTCACGGTCTCGCGGGAAGCGCCGACAAGCTGCGCGATCTCTTCCTGCGTGAGGTCGTGGGTGACGCGCAGCGAACCGGCTTCCTGCGTGCCGAAGCGCTGGGCGAGCTGGAGGAGCGCCTTTGCGACACGGCCCGGGACGTCGGTGAAGATGAGGTCCGCGAGGTTGTTGTTCGTGCGGCGCAGACGACGAGCCAGAACGCGCAGCAGCTGCTGCGAGATCTCCGGGCGGTGGTCGATCCACGCGAGCAGTGACCCGCGGTCCATGCTCACGGCGCGAACCTCGGTGACGGTTGTCGCGGTCGACGTACGCGGGCCGGGGTCGAAGATCGAGAGCTCACCGAACATGTCCGACGGACCCATGATGGTCAGCAGGTTCTCGCGACCGTCTGCCGAGCGGCGGCCGATCTTGATCTTGCCCGAGATGATGATGAAGAGCCGGTCGCCCGGTTCGCCCTCGTTGAAGATGACGTAGCCACGAGGGAAATCGACAGGCTGGAGCTGCTTTGTCAGCGCTTGGATAGCTGCGGGCTCGACGCCCTGGAAAATTCCAGCCCTGGCGAGGACCTCGTCCACGTGTGCTCCTTCGGCGATTGCGGATGCGCCGCAAGGTTCATCGTGTGACTCAGGCGCGGCGTTATCGAAGCAGAAGTTTACGCAAGCAACGCTATTCGCGTGACCCCTTTGTCGTGCTGACCCGCCGTGTACGCGTCACGAAAGGTGGGGAAGTGCTTTCTTCTCAGCTGGCCCGACGGTGCGAGTCGGCCACGTGAAGCTGCGCCGGACCGGTTCGGTGGTCCTCCGAATCGCTCGAAGCCTTGCCGGCTTCGCGGGACGACTGTCGTGCGCTCGGATGCTTGATGTACTGCTCGAGGTGTTCCATGCCGAGGGCGAAAAGCATCAGCAGCACTGGGAAGAGCACCACGGCGAGTCCTTGCATACTCAGGAGTAAACACGCATACGCCGATATCTGGAACCTGGATGAAAAATTCGCAGCCCTTCGCGTCCGTACAGTTATGACGTGGTGACCACATCGACGTCGCGCAGTGTCGCAGCCCGGAATGCGAAGTACGACCGCGAGACACGGCTGGGGCTGGTGCGCCGAGCGCGGCGCATGTACCGGCAGCTCGAAGTCGCGTTTCCCGTCGTGCGATGCGAGCTAGATTTCACAACTCCGCTCGAATTGGCAGTTGCCACAATACTTTCCGCACAGTGCACGGATGTTCGAGTCAACGAGACGACGCCGCCGCTGTTCGCGAAGTACCGCACGGCGCGCGATTACGCCGAGGCGAACCAGACCGAACTGGAGGAGATGATCCGGCCCACCGGCTTCTTCCGGAACAAGGCGAATTCGATCGTCGGATTAGGGCGCGGATTGCTCGAAAACTTCGATGGTGAGCTTCCGCACACGATGGACGAACTCGTGACATTGCCGGGTATCGGTCGCAAGACCGCAAATGTCATTCTCGGCAACGCGTTCGACGTACCGGGCATCACCGTCGACACGCACTTCGGCCGCCTCGTCCGCCGGTGGCGATGGACGGCTGAAGAGGATCCGGTGAAGGTCGAGCATGCGATCGGCGAGCTCGTCGAGCGCAAGGACTGGACGAACCTTTCGCACCGCGTCATTTTTCATGGCCGTCGGGTGTGTCACGCGAAGAAGCCGGCCTGCGGTGTGTGCGTTCTGGCCGGCGACTGCCCGTCGTTCGGCATCGGTCCGACCAATCCAGCCGAGGCGGCGAAGTTGGTCAAGGGGCCCGAGCGCGACGATCTGCTCAAACTCGCAGGGATCGAGGAATGAGGCAGGCCATCAAATGGTCGGTCGCCATCCTTGCCGTGGTCGGGGCGTTGGCCTTCGCGTTGTGGCCACGCACGCCCGCGCCCACCACGGTCGATGAGCAGGCGCTCGCGCCGCTGCGTGCCGCAGCCCAGTTGTCGGCCTGCCCGCGTGAGATCGAAACCTTCGCACCGACCAAGGGGCCGTTCAGCGGCCTGACCCTGACCTGCCTGGCCGACGGACAGCCGAAGAACGTCTCGGCGATGCTCGCCGGAAAGCCCGTCCTGCTCAATCTGTGGGCCTACTGGTGTGGTCCGTGCCGCGAAGAACTGCCGATTCTGCAGCAGTACGCGGCCAAGGCCGGCGACTCGATCACGGTCCTGACGGTCCATTCCGACCCGCGTGAAGATGCCGCACTCGAGCTTCTGAAGTCCTTGGGCGTGCATCTGCCGGGCCTCGAAGACCCCGATTCCCGGATCGCCGAGCTCGTGAAAGCCCCGAAAGCACTACCGATTTCGGTGTTGATCCGCGCAGATGGCTCGATCGCTACGCTGGTGAACAGGCCCTTTACCGGGGTCGACGACATTGAACGCACCGTCGCGGAGGAGTTGGCTTTCAGATGACAGCTGAGCTCGTCGAGACCGGCGTTCCGGACTGGCTGCGCAGGGTCGCCGTGCACCCACCCGCCGATCCACATGGCACCAATCAGATTCTGCGCAATCGGGCCAAGCCAGGTCAGCCGCGACGAGAGGCAGCGGTCCTCATTCTCTTCGGCGGACCCACCGAAGCCAACCCGCGCGGGCGTGGTGGCCTCCCGGTGGACGCCGACGTCCTACTCACTCAGCGATCGATGCACTTGAGGCAGCACCCGGGCCAGGTCGCCTTCCCGGGCGGCAAATGCGACCCGACCGACCGCGGACCCGTCCACACCGCCCTTCGCGAAGCGGAGGAGGAGACCGGTCTCGACCCCTCCGGAGTGGACCCGATCTCGGTTCTGCCGGCGATCTTCGTCCCTCCGTCGAAATTCACCGTGACGCCCGTCATCGGCTATTGGCGAACCCCGAGTCCGGTCGGTGTCGTCGACAAAGCCGAGGCCAACCGCGTCGTTCGCATTCCGGTCGCCGAACTTCTCGATCCCGCGAATCGGTTCCAGACCCGTCATCCGCTCGGCTTTGAAGCGCCTGCGTTCTCCGCATCGGGCATGATCGTTTGGGGATTCACCGCCGGACTGCTCGCCGGGCTGTTCGCGGTTTCCGATTGGGAAGAGCCCTGGGACCATCGCGACGTGCGCGATCTGGAGAAGACGCTGGAGGAGGCTGGAATGGCTGACAGCTTGCGGCCGTGGCAGCCGGACACCCCGTCGCTGCGTGAGCTCAGCCGATGAGCGCATCGGGATTGCTCGACCTCGCCATCGTTCTCATCGCCATCATCGCGGCCACCTCCGGGTGGCGTCACGGTGCGGTGGCGTCGTTTATGGCGTTCGTCGGAGTTCTCGCGGGCGCCTACGCCGGCATCGAGATCGCACCGCACGTCCTCACCCATATCGATCAGGGTCGGGCTCGGCTGGTCGTCGGCATCTTCCTCATCGTGGCCCTCGTGATCCTCGGCGAACTCGTCGGCATGGTGATCGGCGGCTACGCGCGCAACGTCATTCGCACTCCGATCGCCCGTGCGGTCGACAGTTCCGTCGGTGCCGTGTTGCAGGCCGCCGCAGTGCTGTTCGCGGCCTGGCTGCTCGCGATCCCGCTCACGGGGTCGTCGCAGCCGGAGATCGCCGCCGCGGTTCGTGGATCGGAAGTTCTCCAGCAGGTCGACAAGATCGCGCCGCAGTGGGTCAAGGAAATTCCGAAGGACTTCGAAGGCCTCCTCGACACCTCCGGATTACCGGACATCATCGGGCCGTTCGGTTCGACCCCGATCGCGACCGTCGAGAAGCCGGACGCTGCGATTCTCACCAGCCCGGTCGTACGCCAGCTCCAGAATCAGGTTCTCCGGATTCGCGGAACCGCCCACAGCTGCCAGCGTGCGCTCGAAGGTTCGGGATTCGTCATCGCCCGCGAGCGCGTCATGACGAACGCGCACGTCGTCGCCGGCACGGACTACGTCGCGGTCGACACCTCGAACGGTCCACTCGACGCGAAGGTCGTGCTGTTCGATCCGGAGACCGACGTCGCGATCCTGGACGTACCCGGATTGACGCAGGCACCGCTCGCGGTGGCGCCGTCGCCTGCGGAGACCGGTCAAGACGCCATCGTTCTGGGCTACCCGGGCGGTGGCGACTACACCGCCAGTGCGGCCCGAGTGCGCGAGACGCTCGACCTGACGGGCCCCGACATCTACCGCAACAACCAAGTCGAGCGCGAGGTCTACACCGTGCGCGGCTTGATCCGCCAGGGCAACTCGGGTGGTCCGCTCGTCGACACGAAGGGTCGACTGCTGGGCGTCGTGTTCGGTGCGGCAGTCGACAACTCCGACACCGGTTTCGTCCTCACGCTGCACGAAGTGAGGGACGAGTACAACCGGGCACCGGGACTGCATGATGCGGTCGCGACCGGCGACTGCGTCAACTGATCGGGCCAGCACGCCCTAGGCGTGCGCGGCCTTCACGATCGCCTCGATGACGGCGTCCGGCTGCTCCTGGTGGGCGAAGTGCGCGGCTTCGGGAATCGTCAGCAGCGTCTGTCGTGGGGCGTACCGGGTGCACCGCTGCAGCGTCGGCTCGAGGATGTAGTCGTCGTCCGCACCGCGAATCTGGAATGTCGGCTGGCCGATCGTCTGATCCATGATCTTCATGAATCGGCGGCCATCCGCACGCCACTGGCTACGGAATGCCCATCGCTGGTACTCCATCGCACAGTGGGCGACGCCCGGGATCTGCACGGCAGCGCGCATCCGCTGCACGACATCGTCGAATTCCGCAGTCGCCTGGAACTTTTCGCCCGTCCGGAGCCGCATCATCGCCTCGACGGCCGCGCCGTCGTCGCGGGTCAACTGGCGTTCCGGAAGCATCGGCTTCTGGTGGTTCAGGAACTCCGGAAGCCACACCTTCCGCTGCGCCCGGGTGAACAAGACAGAGCGCTTGAGGGAGCGCGGGTGCGGCGAGCTGATCGCCACGATCGAGCGCACCAGACGCGGGTGCATCACCGCAGTCACCCATCCGACGAGTCCGCCATCTGCGTGCCCGACGAGGGTCGCGTTGGAATAGCCGAGTGCCCGGATCAGTCCGGCGATGTCACCCGCGAGGGTCCAGCCGTCGTAGCCGCGCGGCGGCTTGTCCGAGTCTCCGTAGCCGCGGAGGTCGACCGCGATCGGCCGCAAGCCCTGATCGGCGAGTGCGGTCAGCTGATGACGCCACGACCACCAAAAGTCGGCAAAACCGTGCAGCATGAGGACCAGGGGAGCGCCCTCGGCGTCCGGGGCGGTTTCCACGACATGGAAACGAATTCCGTTGGCGTGGATGTCGCGGTGGGTCCACGGACCGGTGAACCGCACCGTCGAAGGGTCAGGGGGTACGGCGGGCACGGTGGCGGCTAATTCAGTTCGCCCCGCTGCATCTGGGCGGTGATCGCCGGCTGGCTACCACCCGGAAGCACGGTTTTGGCTTGCTTGAGCGAGTTGATGGTCTTTTCCGGTGCACGAATCTTCTTGACCCGCAGGAAACCGAGGATCGCGAACAGCACCGTTGCCGCGATCATCAGCAGGAAGACGATGCCGAAGCCCGCCCAGCGCGGCAGCCACTCGCTGATCAGCTCAGCGAGGAAGAAGAAGAAAAAGAACGAACTGAACAGCAGGACCGTGAGGGCGAGGATGAAGAAGACGCTGCCTTGCACACCCTTCTTCACCTCGCCCGTGATCTCGGCCTTCGCCAGTTCGACCTCCGCGCGTACCAGCGTGGAAATCTGCTGCGAAGCGTCTCGCACGAGTTCGCCAATAGTTGCCTGGTCGGGCGGTACCGGCACGTCGAGTTCGGTCAACGGAATCGACGTGACACTTGCCGGAGCCTGCGCATGACGGCCATTAGTGAAACTCATGTGACAAACCCTAACGCTGTGAAAGAGCTACTTGGACCGGATCGCGTCGAACACCTTCGGGTCCACCAAGGTGGAGGTATCGCCGAGTTGCTTGCCCTGCGCGACGTCACGCAGCAAGCGCCGCATGATCTTTCCGCTTCGCGTCTTCGGCAGTTCCGGCACGATCAGGATCTTCTTCGGGCGAGCGATCGGGCTGATCTCCTTGGAGACCACGGCCTTGAGTTCGTCGATGAGCCCGTCGTGCGCGTCGGCGTGTGCCTTGAGAATGACGAACGCCGAGATCGCCTGGCCGGTCATCTCGTCGGGGATGCCGACGACCGCCGCCTCAGCAACGCTGTGGTGACCGACGAGGGCCGACTCGACCTCCGCGGTGCCGATGCGGTGACCCGAGATGTTCATGACGTCGTCGACGCGGCCGAGAACCCAGAACGCACCGTCGGTGTCGCGCTTGGCACCGTCTCCGGCGAAGTACCAGCCCTTGTCGGCGAACATCTCCCAGTACGTCGCCTTGTAGCGGTCCGGGTCGCCCCAGATTCCGCGCAGCATCGACGGCCACGGCTCATCGAGCACGAGCAGACCATTCGCTTCGGACTCGCCGAACTCGACCTCTGCGCCCTGGTCGTCGACGACCTTCGCCGAGACGCCCGGCAGCGGCCCCATCGCGGCACCCGGCTTGGTGGCGGTGACGCCCGGGAGCGGCGACATCATGATCGCGCCGGTCTCGGTCTGCCACCAGGTGTCGACGATCGGGGTGCGGTCGCCGCCGATGATCTCGCGGTACCAACGCCACGCTTCGGGGTTGATCGGCTCACCGACCGATCCGAGCAGGCGCAGCGACGAAAGGTCGTGCGACAGCGGGATTTCGCGTCCCCACTTCATGAACGTGCGGATGAGCGTCGGCGCGGTGTAGTAGATCGTGACGCCGTACTTCTCGATGATCTGGAAGTGACGGTGTTCGTCGGGGGAGTTCGGCGTGCCCTCGTAGACGACCTGTGTGACGCGGTTGCTCAGCGGGCCGTAGACGATGTAGCTGTGGCCGGTGACCCAACCGATGTCGGCGGTGCACCAGTACACGTCCTGACCCGGCTTGTGGTCGAAGACGTAGTGGTGCGTGTACGACGCCTGCGTCAGGTAGCCGCCCGAGGTGTGGACGATGCCCTTCGGCTTACCGGTCGTGCCTGAGGTGTAGAGAATGAACAGTGGCTGCTCGGCGTCGAACGACTGAGCTTCGTGCTGGTCGGAGGCCTGCGCGACGGTCTCGTGCCACCAGCGGTCGCGGTCTTCGACCCACGGGATCTCCATGTTGCAGCGACGGACGACGAGAACGTGCTCCGGGCTGGCAACGCCGCCGTTGACGAAGGCGAGCGCCTCATCGACGGCCTCCTTGAGCGGGGCCGGCTTGCCGCGGCGCCACTGACCGTCGGTGGTGATGACCAGGCGGGCTTCGGCGTCGTCGATACGCGAGCGCAGCGCCATAGGGGAGAAGCCGGCGAACACGACCGAGTGGGTCAGGCCGAGGCGCGCGCACGCGAGCATCGAGATGATGGCCTCGGGAATCATCGGCATGTAGATCGCGACGCGGTCGCCCGCTTCGAGGCCGAGCTCGGTGAAGTAGTTCGCCGCCTGGCTGACTTCTTTCAGGAGCTCGTTGTAGGTGACGTCACGGGTGTCGCCCGGCTCGCCTTCCCAGTGGAAGGCGACCTGGTCGCCGTGCCCGGCGAGGACGTGGCGGTCGACGCAGTTGTAGGCGACGTTGAGCTTGCCGCCGACGAACCACTTGGCAAAGGGTGCATCGGACCAGTCGAGGACCTCGCTCCACGGCTCGGCCCATTCCAGACGGCGGGCCTGTTCGGCCCAGAACTCGAGACGATCCGCATCGGCCGCGCCATAGAGGTCTTCTTTGCCGTTGGCCTGGGCAGCGAACTCGGGTGCGGGCGGGTACGCGGCGGGTACGTTTGCCGACTCGTCGGACATGGTGGAGAAGGGTCCCTTCGCTCAAGAAAGCAGAGTGTGACTCAGGTTACCGAGACGTAGGTCCGACTCTAGGGAAGGGGCGCATCCTGCGAAAGGGTAGGTTCGGATTCTGTGTCAGATACCGTTGCAGACCCGTTGCGTCCCCTGATGTCCCTTCCGGGGGTCGAAGCGGCCGCACTCGAGGCGCGAAATGCGTTGTCCCAGGTGCATCGCCATCGCGCCAACCTTCGCGGCTGGAACGCGACGGCCGCTGAGGCGTCCTGGCGGTCCGCGCGGGCGTCGTCCGCGATCGAGGGCGGTGCGGCGGAGATGCCGTCCGATGGCATGGTGACCGAGCCGATCATGGCGGGTTCGATCCGCGTCGGGCAGGAACTCGTCGGTGACTCGCTCGACAACCTCATTCGCGTCTGGCAACGGGCTCCGCTGCAGGCGTTGGCTCGGTTGCATCTCCTCGCCGCGACGGATCTCGTCGCCGATCAGGACCAGCTCGGCCGGCCGCGCCAAGACCCGATGGTGTCTGAGCGGCTGCATATTCTCAACGAGATCCTCACTTCGAAGTCGTCCGTCTCGGGGGCGGTCTTGGCGGCGATCGTCCATGGCGAGATCCTGGCGCTCCGCCCGTTCGGCACTGCGGACGGCGTCGTCGCACGCGCGGCGTCGCGGCTGGTGTGCGTCAGCTCCGGGCTTGATCCCCATGCGCTCGGGGTTCCGGAGGTGTACTGGCTCGGACGGTTACCGCTCTACCGGGAGGCGGCCGCGGGATTCGCGACCGGTACGCCGGAGGCGCTGACCAAATGGATCACGCTGTGCTGCGACTCGTTCAAGATGGGCGCCAAGGAAGCGCTCGCGATCGCCAACGCGGCCGCCGAGGCGAAGAAGAAGTAGCCCGCTGCCGGCAGGGCTGCGTTTTGAACCGGACGGCCTGTCCGCACTCTGAATTGCCAGATGCACCCCGGTCAGTGTGCTGATCGAGGTGCATCGGCGAGCAGGGGAGGTTCGATGGTGGTTAGGGGATCACTGATACATAGAGAAGCGGGCGACCGAAGCCGACCCGGCGGCTTCGACGCCCGCTAGCACAGATTCTGGGTTACCAAGCGTGCTCTTGGGGTTGTGTAATTTTGGCCTCGGCGGCTATCGCGCGTCAGGTGGTTCATCCCCTACAACCCGGTGCAGAGGTATCGCCATCCTCGTTCACGACTCCGCAGGCCCACAACGCTTCTGCCCTTGTCGCGGCGTGCTCCGCGTGGGTGCCCTTAGTCTGCGCTGGGAATCGCGGTTGGGAGATCGTTCCTTCTCTTCCGGAGCGGTCTTGGCCTTCCGTGCTTCCCGTACGTCTTTTCTACCTTGTGATCCGGATCACATCAAGGGCCAATTTTGGTTTTGCTCGCGCCGCTTGAGCAGGCTGTACGTAATCGCCCCTGCCACAGCAGCACTCAGCATCACTAAAAGTGTTGCGGCCACGGTGGTCGAAGACGGAGCCATTCGAGAACGCAGCGAAACCGGCTTCGAGAACGTCAGAATCGGCCAACCCTTGCCGGCGGCCTCGCGCCGGAGGTTCCGGTCCGGGTTGACCGCGGTCGGGTGGCCGACCACCGCGAGCATCGGCAGATCGGTGATCGAGTCGGAGTAGGCGAAGCATTCATCGAGGTCATAGCCGTGCTTGGCGGCCAGCGTTTGCATCGCTTCGACTTTTCCTTCGCCGTAGCAGTAGAAGTCGAGGTCGCCGGTGTACTTGCCGTCCTCGACCACCATGCGGGTCGCGGCGGTGTAGTCGGCGCCGAGCAGCTCGGCGATTGGGCGTACGACTTCCTCACCTGAAGCCGACACCACCACGATGTCGTGACCGCGGATCTTGTGATCGGCAATGAGGTCGGCGGCCTCGGCGTAAATAAGCGGATCGACGATGTCGTGGAGCGTTTCCTGCACGATGTTGCTGACTTGGCCGACGTCCCATCCGGCACACATCGCGGCAACATGCTGGCGCATGCGTTCCATCTGGTCGTGGTCGGCGCCTTGGAGCAGGAAGATGAAGTGCGCGTAGCTGCTCTTGAGTACCGCGCGCCGGTTCAGCAACCCCTGGTCGAAGAACGGCCGGCTGAACGCGAACGTGCTCGATTTCGCGATGATTGTCTTGTCGAGGTCGAAAAAGGCGGCGATGCGGCGCGTCGATTGCGACGAAGTAGCCGATACCGAGTCCCTGCGAGCCGTCACGAACTCAACAATAGGTGCGACTCGGACAACCGTGCATTTCGGCGCGGAGGCCAGGTGAATTCTGCGTATCCAATAGTCGAATGAGTTTTGCGCGTAAACACACCTGCTGGTCTAATGGCCAAGGGCCCGGCTTCCGGGCTTTGTTCAGTCCGACCCCCCGGGGCTGAACCAATCGCGACCCCCGCCATACCCCCCCTTGGCGGGGGTCGCACCCTGTCCGGAGAATGTTCGAAATCGCGCTTTACTCGATCTCGGGTTATCCACAGATTTCGTCGCGGGCCTTTCGGCGGCCTGGATCTCCTCGGCAGGCTCGTTGGCGTGGAGTCACCGAATTCAATCCTGGTCGCCATCTCTGACCAGGCACTTCTCGAAGAAGTCCGGCGCGTGGCAGCGGCGGCAAACCGGGCCATTGACGCCTACGGCTTCGGCGACGGCAGCCGTGACCACGTCCTGATCCTCGATGCCGAGGCGGCGGCCAGGTGCGGCAAGTCCGCTGAATTCGCCGTCGTCGTGTGTGCGGGAGAGCCGGGTTTGGCCGAGTGGCGTGCAGCCGCTCGTATGGGGGCCGATCACGTGGTCGGTTTGCCCGACGACAGTGCGGCATTACTCCGATTAATCGCAAACCAGACTTATCGACCGTCTGTTTACGGGTCGATCATCGTCGTCAGCGGAGTTCGTGGCGGAGCGGGAGCATCAGTTTTCGCTGCCGCACTCGCACTGTCGGCCGCGGCGTCGGAAAATTCGACCATCCTGGTCGACGGCGATCCGCAGAGCGCTGGTCTCGATCTGCTTCTCGGCATCGAGGGCTTTCCAGGAGTTCGCTGGTCCGGGTTGGTCGTCGAAGACGGCCGGATTTCGGCGCCGGTTTTGCGGGCTGCACTGCCGCACTCGGGAGATCGGCTTGCTGTGCTGTCGGGGGACCGGCGGTCGGGTGCGCCGGGATCGATCGACGCGTTCGCCGACATCGCCACCGAGTGCGCGACCGACGGTGATGTCGTCGTGTGCGACTTGTCCAAGCGATCACCTTCGGAGATTGCGCGAGTCTCGTCGTTGGCCGATCTGACGGTGCTTCTCGTTCCCGCCGAACTGCGTGCGGTAAGTGCGGCTCGTCCGCTGGTCTCAGCGCTGGTCTCGACGGGTCGGGTCGGTGCCGTGATTCGGGGCCCGGCCCCGGGCGGGCTTCGGGTTGCCGACATTGCACCCGAGATCGGGATACCGATCTGGGCATCGATGCGGCCACAGCCCCGGCTCGACCTGCACCTCGAGCGGCATGGACTGCGGGTGGGTAGGCGCAGTCCGCTAGCGGTGGCCGCGGCGAAGGTGCTCGACATCGCGTTCGGTTCGGCCGAGGCGGTGGCCGGATGACCGCTGTCACCGACGATCTTCTCGACCGCGTTCGCGACCGGCTGGTCACCCTTGCCGAGCGGCCGACGCCGTCCACGGTCGCTGCGGCGATCCGCGCCGAGGCCGGGTCGGTGCTCGCGGATGCAGACATGCTGCGAACGCTCCGAAAGCTCGAGACCGAGCTGTCTGGGGCCGGACCGCTCGAGGAATTGCTCGCCGCGCCGGATGTCACGGACGTCTTGGTCTGCGGTCCGTCCGACGTCTGGATTGACCGCGGGGAGGGGTTGGTCCGGGCTGCGGTGTCGTTTTCCGATGAGGCTGCGGTCCGGCGCCTCGCCCAACGGCTGGCGATCGCGTGCGGGCGACGCATCGACGATTCGCAACCGTGGGTGGACGGGTTCCTGCCGCCGACGGTGGGTGCGCGTTTCGGGGTCCGACTGCACGCCGTGCTGGCTCCGATCGCGGCGTCGGGGACGTGCATTTCGCTACGCGTTCTGCGGCCCGCGCAGCATTCGCTCGCGACGTTGGTGGGTTCGGGATCGCTGTGTGCCGTCTCAGCGGAGTTGTTGCGCCGCATCGTTGTTGGACGTTTGACGTTCCTCGTGACCGGAGGAACGGGATCGGGCAAGACGACGATCCTGAGCAGCATGTTGGCGGAAGTCGATGCTCGCGAACGGATTGTGTGCGTCGAGGACGCTGCCGAACTCGATCCACGGCACCCACACGTCGTCCGGCTTGTTTCGCGGATCTCCAATACGGAAGGCGCTGGTGCGATCGGTGTGCGCGATCTGGTTCGTCAGGCGTTGCGAATGCGACCCGATCGGGTGGTCGTCGGCGAGGTGCGAGGTCCTGAGGTCATCGATCTCCTGGGCGCGCTGAACACCGGTCACGAGGGCGGCGCGGGGACCGTCCACGCGAATTCTCCGGCCGAGTTGCCCGCTCGACTGGAGGCGTTGGCGGCGCTCGGGGGTATGGATCGGGTGGCGCTCCACAGCCAGTTGGCAGCGGCCGTGAGAGTCGTGGTGCACGTGGTCCGCAAGTCTGATGGCGCTCGGCGGCTCGCGGAGATCGGAATCGTCGAACGTGATGGTTCAGCGCTGGTGGCGGTGGTTCCGGCCTGGACCGCCGCAGGTGGCGCGGACGTAGGAATGCCACGGCTGGAGCGACTGCTGGGTGCTGGCCGATGACGATGCTGTTGTTGGCGGTCGCAACGGCCACGTGGCCGAGTTCGCTGCGGCGCCCCACCCAGTCACCTCGTCGCCGGCCGTTTCGCGCTCGCCCCGAGTTCCTGTGGGCACTGCCGCCCGTTGTCGGGTGGTTCGTCGGAGGGCCATCGGGGCTTGTCGCCGCTTCGATTGTCCTGGCGACGGCATGGATTCTGCAGCGTCGTCTTCGACAGGAACGGGAGCAGGCGGCGTTGCGCCGAGAGCTCGCTCAGGGTGTCGAAGCGTTGGTCGGCGAGCTGAGAACTGGAGCATCGCAGGTGGATTCATGCGAAGCGGCGGCAGCGGAGTCGTCCGGCCGGGTGCGGCAGGTGCTCGAGACGGCGTCGGCGCGATGCCGGCTCGGTGGGTCGTGCAGCGATTCGTTGCTCTCGGAGCTGTGGCCGTCGGAGGACCTTCGCCGAATCGGTGCGATCTGGCAGGTTGCCGAGCGACACGGCCTGTCGGTGGGAGATCTTCTGGAAGCTGCGCGCCGAGATCTGGCGGGCCGGCTCCGATTCGACGACTCGGTCCGTTCGTCGCTGGCGGGCCCACGCGCAACCGCGACCGTCTTGAGCGCGCTTCCGCTCTTCGGCCTGGCGCTGGGCGAAGTCATGGGCGCACATCCGGTGGGTGTACTTCTGGGCGGCGGAGTGGGCGGGATCTTGCTGGTCGTCGGCTGCGCCTTCGCGTGCGTGGGCCGTTTGTGGACCCATTCCATCGCCAACGGAGTGCGCGCGTGACGAGTGCGGTCTTGCTCCTGCTCGCGGCTGCGGTGGGGGTGTGGTCCGGACCCGGTCGCCGCCGTGTGACGGCTCGATCTGTCATCGCGGACGAGAGGAAGCGGTCGGATGATCCGCTCGCCTTGGCTGGTGCGTTCGACCTGCTCGCCACCGCGCTCGCGGCCGGGATGTCCCTGCCCGCTGCCGCGGCGGTCGTCGCCGAGCATGCGGCGCATCCGCTCGACGTGGCGCTACGAAAGGCGGCCGACCTGACGGCACTCGGCGCGGACTCGGCTGCGGTGTGGGCAGAGGCCGCTCGCCATCGAGAGACAGAGGCGCTCGCCCGGCTCGCTCGCCGGTCTGCTCGATCTGGGGCGTCGTTCGCGAGCGCGGTTTCCGAACTCGGCGAGGCGCATCGACAGCAGGTTGAGAACCTGGCGCGCGAGCGCGCCGAACGGGCAGGGGTGTTGATCGCCGGTCCGCTGGGACTGTGCTTTCTCCCGGCGTTCGTGTGCCTCGGGATCGCGCCGGTTGTGGTCGGGCTTGCGTCCCACATGGGAATCGGAGGTCTGTGGTGAATCAGGAATCAATGGGAGGAGAAAACGATGGTGACCTGGAACTACGTGAAAGCTCGCACGATCGGGCTGATGGTCGACGACGAGGGGATGTCGACGGTCGAATACGCGGTCGGAACCGTGGCTGCCGCGGCGTTTGGAGCCGTCCTCTACACCGTCGTCACGGGGGACAGCATCGTGCAAGCGTTGACGCGAATCATCGACAAGGCGATGAACACCTCGGTCTGAGCGATCGAGGGAGTGTCACCGTCGAGACGGCGATCGCGATCGCCTCGCTCATTGCGACGATTGTGGCCGGATTAGGTTGTGCGACCGCTGCGTTGACGTACATCCAGTGCGTCGACGCAGCGCACGAGGCAGTCCGCGCGGCCGCGCGCGGGGCGGACGCGCCACCGGTGGATGGTGTGCGAATACAGACCGAAACCGCTGGCGATGTCGTGCGGGCAACCGCTTCCGCAGACGCGGGTCTGCTTCCGCTCGAGCTTCACGCGACGGCCGAAGCGGCGCTGGAACCCGGTGAGTCATGACCGACGAACGTGGTTCGGCGACGGTGATCGGCGCGTTCGCGATCCTGGCCTTGCTGACGCTGGCCCTCATGGTGGCTCACGTCGGATTGGTGGTGGCGGCCGAGCATCGTGTGCAAGGGGTGGCCGACTCCGCGGCACTCGCGGGGGCGGCGCACGCGATGGAAGGTGAGGTCGAAGCCTGCGCGGCTGCCCGGTTGGCGGCGGCTGGATTACTCACCGCGTGTCGCCTCGAAGGGTGGGACGCGGTGGTGACGGTTTCGGATGTGGTGCGGGGTAGGACGATCACCGTGTCGGCGCGGGCGGGTCCAGTGGACGTTGCCTGAGCCCGAGCCAATGTCTCTCAACAGTTGCCTTGTACAAACCACCAGTTCTGTACAAGGTGCCTGTTCTGAGAACGGTCACCCCGCGCTTAGAGCTTCGGCAGATAGCCCAGTTCCGCCAGCACCGCTTTGAGAAGTCGGCCGGCCCCCGCCTTGTCGAGGGGGTTGTTGCCGTTTCCGCACTTGGGCGATTGCACGCACGACGGGCAGCCGGTGGGACATGCGCAGGCATCGATCACGGCGAGGGTTGCCGACAGCCACTCGCGCATGACGGCATGACCGCGGGCAGCAAAGCCCGCACCGCCGGGATAGCCGTCGTACACGAAGATCGAGGGCAAACCGGTGTCGGCGTGGCACTCCGTCGACACCCCGCCGATGTCCCATCGATCGCATGTCGCGACGAGGGGAAGCATGCCGATCGCAGCGTGCTCGGCTGCATGAAGCGATCCCGGGACATCGCTCGGCGAGATGCCCGCGGACTGCAACAGCTCGGGCGTGACCGTGTAGAGCACGGACTGGGTGTGCAGCCGGTGCGGCGGCATGTCGAGCGGGATCGAGTCGAGGATCTCGCCGGTGTGGAGCTTGCGCAGGTAGCTCGTGACGCGGCTCGTCACCTCGGTCTCAACGAGGTGCAACGACACTTCTCCGAAGTCCTCGGACGAGAGGTACCGAGAAACGCGGAGGTCCGTTTCCGACTGTGAGTAGGTGGTCCAATCCAGTTCCACAGCAACGACAATCGCGATCCCGGCGTCGAGATCGAGAGTGTCGACGAGGTACGAGTCGCCCTGGTGGATGTGGACGGCGCCGGGGTGGAGAGTCCCCATCGCGCGCTGGGTGTCGCACGTCCCGATGACCTTGCCGGATTCGGCCTCGATGATCGTGACGCGGCCGGCGATCCCGGTTCGAATATCGAGGTCGGCATGCGGATCGTCGTCACCCACGGCGAACCAGCGGGTGCCACGGCGGCGGAGCAGTCCGTCGGCGGCAAGCTCCTCCGCGACGGCAACCGCACCAAGCGATTCGAGTTCGTACGACTCGAGCGGGTGCTCCTTCGCAGCGCAGAGAAGCTGTGGCCCGAGAACGTACGGGTTCGTCGGATCGAAAACGCTCGCTTCGACGGGCCGGTCGAGCACGGCTTCGGGATTGTTCACGAGGTACGTGTCCATTGGGTCATCGCGCGCGACCATGACGACGAGGCTGCCTTGGGTACGCCGGCCCGAGCGTCCGGCCTGCTGCCAGAACGACGCGACCGTTCCGGGGAATCCCGCGATCACGGTGGCGTCGATGCCGGCGATGTCGATGCCGAGTTCGAGCGCATTGGTGCTGGCCAGGCCCATGAGGTCGCCGTCGCTGAAGGCCGTCTCCAGGGCGCGTCGGTCTTCGGCAAGGTAACCGGCCCGGTACGCGGCGATCCGACGTGCCATCGCCGGGTCATCGACAGCCGCGGCGGCCGCCATCGCTGTCGTCTCGGCGCCGCGACGCGAGCGGGCGAACGTGATGGTGCGTGCGCCCTCGGTCACGAGCTTGGCCATCAGGCGTGCCGATTCGAGCCCCGCCGGGCGACGCACCGGGACCATCGAGTTTTCACCAATGACCGGGGGCTCCCAGAACGCGATCGTGCGGGCACCCTGTGGCGATCCGTCATCGGTGACCGCGTGGGCGCTCGCGCCGATGAGACGGTGGGCGGCGGCTGCGGGGTCCGCGGTCGTGGCGCTCGCCAGGATGAACGTGGGCGAGCTTCCGTATCGGCGGGCCAAACGTGACAGCCTGCGCATGATCACTGCGACATTCGCACCGAAAAGTCCTCGATAGGAATGGCATTCATCGATCACGACGAATTGGAGGTGGCGCAGGAGGCGACCCCACCGTTCATGAGCGCCGAGAACGGAAAGGTGGAGCATGTCCGGATTGGTGAAGATCCATCGCGAATGGTTGCGAGCCCATTGACGAATATCCGGATTCGCATCGCCGTCGTAGGCGCACGGACCGATCGAGGCGAGCTCGCGCCGACTGCCACAAAGGCGAACGGTCGCACGCAATTGATCGGCCGCGAGAGCCTTCGCCGGCGAGATGTACAGCGCGGTGGCCATCGGGTCCGTAGCCAGTCGAGACAGGACCGGAAGCTGATAACCGAGGGACTTGCCGGACGCGGTCGAGGTGGCGATAACGACGTTGTGACCAGTTGCGGCCAGAGTGGCAGCTTGCTCCTGGTGAATCCACAGCTTCTCGGCGCCGCGGGACACCACCGCGTCGCGAACTGACGCGTGTACCCACGACGGCCACTCGGCGAAGCGGGAAGTACGTGCTGGCTGGTCAACCGCGTGACGCAGGCACTGCGTAGCCCCGGGCGACAAGGTCTGCAGCAGTTCGCGCCCGTAGGTGGCGGGGGAGTCTAGGTGGATCGTCATGCTCGCGGCTAACTGTAGTCCGAAGGACCGACAAGTACTTACGGCCATGCTTGCAACCGGCCGGCAAATCGCATTTACAACAATTCGTCACGACCGCGTTATTTTTCGTTACGAATATAAGATCAACTTAAAATATGACAAGTCAGTTCCCACACTGTTGTTCGCGTTAATTGCATGATTCACTGACCGTGGTCGAAAGCTTCTGAGGTCTAGAACCGCTGGTTCGGGGGTCGCAGGATCGTGTTGCGGGCGGTGTGCTTGATCCGGTCAACGGGAAAGCAGCACTTCCGGAACGGGCCCGGTGGATTAAGAAGATTTGTCCGCCGTCCGGTGGAAAGGTAAGGAAAGTAAGATGGCACAGGGAACTGTGAAGTGGTTCAACGCGGAAAAGGGCTTCGGGTTCATTGCACCCGAGGACGGCTCCGCTGATGTCTTCGTCCACTACTCGGAGATCCAGGGAAGCGGCTTCCGCACGCTGGAAGAGAACCAGCGTGTTGAGTTCGAGGTCGGCCAGGGAACCAAGGGTCCGCAGGCCACCGGCGTTCGCGCACTCTGATCTAACGTCTACCGACGGAGAACTACGGTTCTCCAGGACGTGAACATTCTCGATCGACCCTGCATTGCGCACGCGATGCGGGGTCGATCGCGTTTCTGGCCCGGAATTTCGCATGCAACGCAATAGCATTCCTCGAATGCGCCAGTTGTCGCTGTTTTCCGCGGACACCTCCGCGCCCGCTATTGCAGATCTTGCCGGTCTGCTGGCCGGCGCGGGGCAAGTCGCGTTGGCGCTTCGCGGTGGCGCACGTCTTTCCGCGGTCGTCGAGGATTCCTGGCGCGCGGATTTGATCGCGGAAATGATCACCGAATGCGGATTTCAGGCAGAGGTCGTGCAATCCGGCGAAGGACGTCCGCTGGTTCGCACGGAAGTCTCGCCATTGCTGACGCGCCTGGCGCTGAATTGGACTCGCGGTGCGGTGAAGTCCGTGCCGAACTCATTTGTGCCGACGTCCCGCGCGCTTCGAATGTGGGCTTACGCGAACGGCCGCCCCGACGGAAGCGAACGATTCTTCTTCGGGCTCGACGCGCACGCACCCCAAACACACGACCCGCTCGCCAGGTCGCTCATGCGAGCGGGAATGGCCGCTACATTGGTCGGCGCCCGGGGAAGTGCACCGGGATTACGCATCACTGGTCGACGCCGAATGGCGAAACTGCTCGACGCGATCGGCGAACCGCCTGAGGCGTCGGGTTGGGACGAGCTCTGATTTCTGCACGGCAAAGGTGCCGGTGCTGGACCCGCACGCACAACCTAGGTCTAGTGTGTGTAACTCTGGCTAGAGGCTGCCCGAATCGCTGAGGGCTGCCGACGCAGGTATTCGAACTGCGGTGCTCAGCAAAGCGAACTATGAGGAAGGCATCGACAGCTAGTGGCGACACGGGAGAGAACATCCGCTCCGGGGACGGGTAACATCCGTCGCCTCGTCATTGTCGAGTCCCCGACCAAGGCCCGAAAGATCGCTCCTTATCTCGGGCGCAATTACGTCGTCGAGGCATCGGTCGGACATATTCGCGACCTGCCTCGAGGCGCCGCCGACGTACCGGCGAAATATAAGGGTGAGTCGTGGGCTCGCCTCGGCGTCGACGTCGACCACGGGTTCGAGCCGTTGTACGTCGTCAGCGCCGATAAAAAGACAAAGGTCAGCGAACTCAAAGCTCTCCTGAAGAACGTCGACGAGCTCTACCTCGCCACCGACCCTGACCGCGAGGGTGAGGCGATCGCGTGGCATCTGCTGCAGACGCTTCAGCCCAAGGTTCCGGTGCGCCGCATGGTCTTCCACGAAATCACCCCTGAGGCGATCCGAGCGGCCGCGGCGAACACCCGCGAACTCGACAGCAACCTCGTCGACGCGCAGGAAACGCGCCGAATCCTCGACCGTCTCTACGGCTACGAGGTCAGCCCGGTGCTGTGGAAGAAGGTCATGCCGAAGCTGTCGGCGGGCCGCGTGCAGTCGGTTGCAACGCGCTTCATCGTGCAGCGTGAGCGGGAGCGCATGGCGTTCCGCAGCGCCGGTTACTGGGACATCGCCGCCCGGCTGGACGCCGGCGAGAACGCCGCACCACGCAGCTTCGGCGCCCGCTTGGTCGGCGTCGACGGTGCGCGGGTTGCGAGCGGCCGCGACTTCGGGTCGGACGGCAAGCTCAAATCCAAAGACGTTGTCGTCCTTGACGAAGCGCACGCAACTCGACTTTCCGAGGCGCTGCACAACGTCGATCTCGCTGTCGTCTCCGCCGAGTCGAAGCCGTACACCCGCAAGCCGTACGCACCGTTCATGACGTCGACGCTGCAGCAGGAGGCGGGTCGCAAGCTGCGGTTCTCGTCCGAGCGCACGATGCGAATCGCGCAGCGACTCTACGAAAACGGTTACATCACCTACATGCGTACCGACTCGACGACGCTGTCGCAGTCGGCTATCACCGCCGCCCGGAACCAGGCCCGCCAGCTGTACGGCGACGAATACGTGTCACCGCAGCCGCGCACCTACGACCGCAAGGTCAAGAACGCGCAGGAAGCGCACGAGGCGATCCGTCCGGCTGGTGACGTGTTCGCCACCCCGGGCGAACTGCACCACGTCCTCGATCAAGAGGAGTTCCGCCTCTACGAGATGATCTGGCAGCGCACGGTCGCGTCGCAGATGGCCGACGCACGCGGAACGACGCTCACCCTTCGCATCGGTGGCCGCGCCACGACGGGCGAAGACTGCACGTTCTCGTCCTCGGGGCGCACGATCACCTTCGCCGGCTTCCTCAAGGCCTACGTCGAGAGCGTCGACGAAGAGACCGGCGGTCAGAGCGACGACGAGGAATCGCGCCTGCCGAACCTCGCGCAGGGTGACCGCGTCACCGCAACCGCCCTCACGCCAGACGGTCACACCACCAACCCGCCGGCGCGCTACACCGAGCCCTCGCTGGTCAAGGCATTGGAAGATCAGGGCATCGGCCGCCCGTCCACGTACGCGTCGATCATCAAGACGATCCTCGATCGCGGTTATGTGTACAAGCGCGGTAGCGCGCTGGTGCCGTCGTGGGTCGCCTTCGCCGTGATCGGCCTGCTCGAGGCTCACTTCGGCCGCCTCGTCGACTACGACTTCACCGCGGACGTCGAGGACGATCTCGACTCGATCGCTTCGGGCAATGAGCATCGCTCGGCCTGGCTGTCGAACTTCTATTTCGGTGGCGACTTCGGGCCCGAGGACTCGGTCGCCCGCTCCGGTGGCCTCAAGAAGATGGTCAACGAGCGCCTCGAAGACATCGACGCTCGGGAAGTGAACTCGATTCGGCTGTTCGACGACGCCGAAGGTCGGGCCGTCAATGTTCGGGTGGGACGTTTCGGTCCGTACCTCGAGCGGATGATCGATCAGGATGGCGCCGAGGTCTCCCAGCGCGCGAACCTCCCGGACGAACTCCCGGCGGACGAGCTAAGCCCCGAGCTCGCCGAGCAGCTGTTCTCCACCCCGCAGGAAGGCATCCGGCTCGGTGCCGACCCAGACACCGGGCACGAGATCGTTGCCAAGGAAGGCCGTTTCGGTCCGTATGTGACCGAGATTCTGCCTGAGCCGGAAGAGGGTGCGACCAAGCCGAAGAACGCACCCAAGCCGCGCACGGCGTCGCTGCTGAAGTCGATGGCTCTCGAATCGGTCACTCTCGAAGATGCCCTTCGCCTGCTGACCCTTCCGCGTCTCGTCGGTGTCGACCCGGCGAACGGGGAGGAGATCACCGCGCAGAACGGTCGCTACGGCCCGTACCTGAAGAAGGGCACGGACTCTCGTTCGCTGACGAACGAAGAGCAGATGTTCACGGTGACCCTCGAAGAGGCGCTCAAGATCTACTCCGAGCCCAAGCAACGCGGCCGCTCCGCGTCGTCCGCGGCTCCGCTGCGCGAGCTCGGCACGGACCCGGTCTCGGGTGTCCAGATGGTCATCAAGGACGGCCGCTTCGGCCCGTACGTCACCGATGGGACGACCAACGCCAGCCTGCGTAAGGGCGACGAGGTCGAGTCGATCACCGACGAGCGTGCGATCGAGCTGCTTGCCGAGCGTCGGACGAAGGCTCCGGCCCCGAAGAAGGCCGTCAAGCGTGCGCCGGCCAAGAAGACCCCGGCCAAGAAGACGGCTACGAAGGCCACGGCCACCAAGGCAGCAGCCAAGAAGACTGCCGCGAAGAAGACTGTCACCACCAAGCCATAGGGTTAGGGCGTGACCGTCTTCGATCGGCTCGTGGGCCAGGACTCCGTCGAGGCTGAGCTCACCCAGGCCGCCACCGCGGCTCGACGTGGAATCCGTGAAGCCGGCTCTGCGATGACGCATGCCTGGCTCTTCACCGGCCCTCCCGGCTCCGGACGTTCGATCGCTGCGCTGTGCTTTGCGGCCGCCCTGCAGTGCACGGGGGATGAGGTTGGGTGCGGGTCGTGTTCGGCGTGCCATACGACGCTCGCCGGCACGCACGGCGATGTCCGGCGCATCATTCCGGATGGTTTGTCGATCGCGGTCTATCAAGTTCGCGAGATGATCAACATCGCCAGTCGCCGGCCGACCACCGGTCGGTGGCAGATCGTGATCGTCGAAGACGCCGACCGGCTCAGTGAGAGTGCGGCAAACGCGCTGCTCAAGATGGTTGAGGAGCCACCCGAGCGCACGGTCATGCTGCTGTGCGCTCCGACCGACGACCCCGAGGATTTCTCGGTGACTCTCCGGTCCCGGTGCCGTCATGTTCACCTCGCGACCCCGCCGGTGGCGGCGATCGCGCAGGTCCTCATCGAACGAGACGGGCTCGAGCCCGAAAAGGCGCAGTGGGCGGCGTCCGTGTCGGGTGGACACGTCGGGCGGGCACGGCGGCTCGCCACGGACCCGGAGGCGCGCGAGCGGCGTATCCAAGCGCTCAAAATCGCGTCTGCTGCGCAGCGGCCAGCGTCCGCGTATGCCGCCGCAGCCGAAACCGACAAGTATGCGGTTGCCGATGGTCAGCGGGTCGCCGCCGAACTCAATCAGCGCGAACTCGACGAGCTCATGGTCTCCATGGGTGCGGGCGGCACGGGCAAGGGTGCAGCGGCCGCCACGCGCGGCATCAAGGGGGCCATCGGCGAACTCGAGAAGCGGCAGAAATCGCGCGAGACTCGCACGATCCGCGACACCTACGATCGCGCGCTCATTGACCTCGCCGGGCTCTATCGGGACGCGCTGGCTGCATCGTTCGCCGCGCCGACGACACCCACGCATCCGGACTTCGCCGAGGAAGCGCAACGCCTTGCCCAGGTTCCACCAGAGGGACTGCTCAAGTGCCTCGAAGCGATCCTCGACTGCCGCGAGGCGCTCGCGACGAACGTCAAGCCAAAGTTCGCACTGGCTTCGTTGGTGGCGACCCTCGGTGCCGCAACGAGGCTCGACTGAGTCGGCCGGGGCGACAAACCCTCGCGGGGGCGCTTGTACGAACCCGGAGGTTTGTACAAGCCAGTTTTCGCGAGACTTGTCCCCCGATGACCACCGGTCGAGGGGAACACGCCCAATTTCGTTTGAGCACTCTCAACCCGCTAGACTCTCCAACGCTGGAAACAGCGCGCCGCCTTAGCTCAGTCGGTAGAGCAGCTCACTCGTAATGAGCAGGTCGAGGGTTCGATTCCCTTGGGCGGCTCCACGAAACGGTCTTGGACTCTTGGTCCAAGACCGTTTTCGCATTCCGGGGGAACCCCAACCGCGATAACCTGCTCCTACACCACGCTTCTCGGCGCAAGGCGGAGATGCCCATGTACAGCGGACCGGTCGATATGTGGCAGACACGACCCCGTGCGGTAGCGCGCGGGATCACGATCGCCTATTGCATCATCGTTGCGCTGCCGCTTGGCCTCATGCTGGTCTTCGGGGCGTTCTGGTTGCTGTCCTTCCGGCCGATGAACTGGGTTTTCTATATCGGTGCACTCGTTTGCGCGTTGGTCGGTCCAGCGCTCGTGCTTCTGCTGCTCCCCGCGATCCAGGCGGTGTCGAACGAGCGTCTCGTCGTCGATCGCTT
Organism: Smaragdicoccus niigatensis DSM 44881 = NBRC 103563; assembly: GCF_000380645.1. GTDB lineage: Bacteria > Actinomycetota > Actinomycetes > Mycobacteriales > Mycobacteriaceae > Smaragdicoccus > Smaragdicoccus niigatensis. Next base: position 347,351 of record NZ_AQXZ01000015.1, on the reverse strand, counting down.
CGACTTCGGGGTCGTCAACGCGCAGCGGCTAAAGGTCCGCAGTATCTCGCTGGATTCCATCTCGGGCGTTTGGATGGCCCAGCTACCTCCTCGACGCGCGGCGAGCGACGTGCCGACGTTCCCGAGGCGTGCGTATGTGGTCACGGGTACAGCCGGGGAGCGTCCGGTCCTGTTGACCCGCGAGTATTCCGCAAAGGACCTGACCGCGTTGTGGCAACTCCTCGGTCGGGAACCCGTCGACATCGGCCGGACCACAGAAAAGGAACTCGAGGTTCGGTTCCCGGGAGCGCGCTACACGGCGAAGGACATGGTCGTCGACCTCGGGCACTGGGCAGCCGTCTACGTCGTCCTCGAGATCGTCATGCTCATCTACATCGTGTTCACCGGCATCCGCCTGGCGCTTTAGCCTGTGGCTCCGCATGTGGTGTTCGCCGGACTGTCGACGCTCGACCTCGCGTACCTGGTCGACGAGTTCCCCCACGAAGACTCGAAAAACCTCGCGCGTGAACAGTTCACCGCGGGCGGTGGGCCAGCGCTGAACGCCTCGGTGGCGTGCGCGGCCCTCGGCACCGAGGCCGTTCTCATCACTGCGCTGGGCCGCTGTGCCATCGCTGACCTCATTCGCGTCGACGTTGAAACCCACGGCGTCGAGGTTGTCGACACGACACCGCGCGCACTTGGCCAGCCGCCGATTTCGTCGATCGTCGTCGCGTCCTCGACCGCCTCGAGGACGGTCGTGTCGATCGACGGTTCGCAGACCGCCGCTCCGTTCAGCGACGATCTCGCACATCATCTCGACAACGCGGCGGCTCTTCTCGTCGACGGGCATCACCCCGAAGTGGCGATCGGGATGGCTACCGCCGCCCAGCGTGCCGGCGTTCCCGTCGTGCTCGACGCCGGGCGCTGGAAGCCGGTTTTCGAACGCCTTCTCCCGCTGACCGACATCGCGATCTGTGCGGCCGGTTTTCAGCCTCCCGGGACGGCCGACATTTCTGACATCTGTGCGCTAGGACCTCGGCTCGTCGCCATTACCCATGGCGCGAGATCGATCGAGTACGCGACGACGGAAAGCCGGGGATTGATCGCGGTCGAGAAAGTCGACGCTATCGACAGCCTGGGCGCCGGCGACATCCTCCACGGGACGTTCTGTCACTTCCTCGCGACCGGCCTCGATGACCTCGCTGCGGTCGAACACGCGTCGAAGGTCGCTTCTCGATCCACCGAATCATTCGGCACCCGAGCCTGGATCGACGCACTCAACAGCTGACAGATGTCATGGGTGGGTGGTGACGTCTGCCCTAAGTCCCGGGGCCTGCCGCAGGCGACAGTAGATGCATGACTCAGACAACTGTCGAACCTCGCAGCACCACCCTTGCGGTGCAGCTGGACGGGGTGCGCAAGAACTTCGGGGATGTTTCCGCGGTTCGCGGGATCGATCTCGAGCTCCACCCCGGCGAGGTCGTCGCCTTCCTCGGCCCGAACGGCGCCGGCAAGACGACCACGATCGACATGATTCTCGGGCTGTCGCAGCCGAGCCACGGCGAGGTTTCGGTCTTCGGAATGAAGCCGCGCGATGCGGTCGCCCACGGCCTCGTCTCGGCGGTCATGCAGACGGGTGGACTCCTCAAGGACCTGACGGTCCGCGAGACCCTCACGTACACCGGCAGCCTGTTCGCACATTCGCGCAGCGTCGACGAGGTGCTCGACGATGCCGGCATCTCCGCGATCGCGAACCGGAAGGTCGCGAAGTGCTCCGGCGGTGAGCAGCAGCGGCTGCGATTCGCGATGGCTCTGCTCTCCGACCCGGCGCTCATCGTGCTCGACGAGCCGACGACCGGAATGGACGTCGAGGGGCGCCGGACCTTCTGGTCGGCAATTCGGGCGGACGCCGACCGCGGCCGGACGGTTCTCTTCGCCACGCACTACCTCGAAGAAGCCGACCAGTACGCCGACCGGATCGTTCTGATCAGCAACGGTCAGATCGTCGCGGACGGCTCCGGCGCGCAGGTCAAGGCGCTGGCGGCGGGCCGCACGGTTCGAGCCACCTGGCCGGGTGCCAACTCCGACGTACTGTCACGCATCCACGGAGTCGACCACGTCGAACTGCGCGGTGACACCGTTCTGGTCCACGCGCGGGACACCGACGCCGTCGCCCGCTATCTCCTCACCTCGACGCCGGCCCACGACCTCGAGATCACCGCACGCGGCCTCGAGGATGCCTTCATCGCCCTCACCGCCTCGAAAGGAAGCGACCGATGACCACCACGACGATTGAAATCTCGGAGCGCACGGTCCCACGCTGGGGCGGCTTCAACCTGACCGTCCTGTCGATCGAACTCAAGCGCCTTCTTCGTAACCGCCGGACCGTGATCTTCACGTTGGTACTCCCGGTCGCCATGCTCCTGGTGTTGAGCCAGCAGAAGGAAAGCGCCCAAACCGTTGGCTCGGGCAATGTCGCCGCCTACATCCTCGTGAGCATGGCGCTGTACGGCGCGGCGCTCACCGCGGCTGCGGCCGGTTCGATGGTCGCCATCGAGCGGGCTCAGGGCTGGTCTCGTCAGCTCCGCCTGACGCCGCTCCACCCGGTGTCCTACATCAGCATGAAAGCGATTGTCGCCGTGGCGATGTCGGCGCTGTCGATCACGGCAGTCAACGTGGTCGGCCGATTCCAGGGCGTCGCACACATGCCGAACTCGGTGTGGATCGAGTGCGCTGTCGTGACGCTCGCCTGCACATTGACCTTCGGGGCCCTTGGTTTGGCGGTCGGTTACCTGCTGCCCGGCGAGAACACCATGCAGTTCCTCGGACCTGGTCTGGCTCTGCTGTCGTTCCTGGGCGGCGTCTTCATCCCACTGACGGAGGGTTCGACGGTGTGGCACGTCGCGGTCTTCACGCCGATGTACGGCGTTGCCGAAGTCGCTCGCTCGCCACTGACCCACGAACTGCCGTGGTACGCGCTGGTCAATGCGATCGGCTGGCTGGTCGTGTTCGTCGGGCTCGCCGCGTGGCGAATGAGCAAAGACACCTCTCGCGTCTAAGTAACGTGAACAACATGATCGAATCCGACCCGCCAGAGTTCTCCCGAGGAGGAGGACTCTGGCGGGCTGTGATGGCCGGCATCTGGTTGATCTACCTGTCGAGCACGATCGAAGCCGCCTGGGCCCGCCACGATATCCGCGGCGGGATCGGCATTGCGGCGACCATTTTGTTCGCACTGATCTATATCAGCGCCTTCGTCTTCATACCGGGACGCCTGCCGGGAACGCCGCTGCAGCGTCATATCCCGCTCAAAGCCGCAATCCCGCTCGTCTCGACGCAAGCCGTACTCGGTGTCGCCATCTGTCTGCTTGTGGGCCAGGCCGGAACGGCCACGGCCGTGTACATCGCGGTTCTCGGCGTGATGTGTCTCCGGGCTCCGTATGGACTCGTCGTCGCGGCTGCCGTTGCCGCGGTCACGTACTCATCCGGAATCCTGATCCCGGGATGGAACGAAGACCGCGGCCTGCTGTTCGGCATTGCCGTCGCAACGCTCGCCGTGTGGGGAATCCGGACCGCGATCGCTCGCAACATCGAGGTGATGGAGGTCCGCGAAGAGAACACCCGGCTGGCCGCGGCCGAGGCCCGCAACAAGCTGACCCGGGATCTGCACGACATCATCGGGCACTCGCTCACCGTCATCACGGTCAAGGCGGAGCTTGCGAATCGACTGCTCGACGTGGATGTCGAACGCGCCCGAAATGAACTGAAGGACTTGGAGCGCCTTTCGCGGGACGCTCTGTCCGACGTCCGGCGCACCCTCGCGGGACATCGGGAGATCACGCTTTCGGGCGAGATCGCGCGGGCCCGGTCGGCGCTATCGGCGGCGAATATCCGTTCTCGGCTGCCCAACACCACCGACGATGTACCCACTGAACTGCGCGAACTCTTCGCGTGGTCGATTCGGGAAGGCGTGACGAACGTGCTGCGTCACAGCGGCGCCCGTAACTGCACGGTCGTCCTGCACCCGGATTCGGTCGAGGTCAGCGACGACGGACAGGGCGGCACGCCGGACGGTTCGGGCATCGGGCTCACGGGACTTCGCGAACGTGCGCAGATCGTCGGCGGGCGCGTGGTGACACAGTCGCTTGACCCCGGCTTCCGACTGCGCGTCGAGGTCGCGCAGTGATCCGACTCATCCTCGCCGACGACCAAGCGTTGGTTCGGGGTGCGTTGGCCGCACTCCTGAGCCTCGAACCGGACTTCGACGTCGTGGGCCAGGCCGGCTCAGCGGAGGAATTGCTCGCCTTGGTCGACGCATCGCAGCCCGACGTCGCGTTGGTCGACGTCGAAATGCCGGGCATGGACGGGATCGCTGCAACCGCTGTGCTCAAGAAGCGCCATCCGCGCGTTCGGGTCGTCATCGTGACCACGTTCGGACGGCCGGGCTACCTACGCCGGGCGCTGCAGTCGGGGGCCGAGGGCTTTGTCGTCAAAGACACCCCGGCAGCAGAACTCGCCGACACGGTGCGCCGCGTTCATGCTGGTCTGCGCGTTGTCGACCCGGTTCTGGCGGCCGACAGCCTGGCCGCGGGGGAGTCTCCGCTCACGCCACGCGAGGCCGAGGTACTCAAGGCCGCACGTGACGGCGCGGCGGTGGCGACGATCGCGTCCCGGGTCTTCCTCTCGGTCGGAACCGTTCGCAACCACCTGTCCGCCGCGATCGGAAAGACCGGCGCACAGAATCGCGCCGAGGCGATCCGGATCGCCGACGAAAACGGCTGGCTCTAGATCGACTCTCCGCGTGCTGCTCGCGCGGCATTTTCCTGCGCGATTCGTCGCACGGTGAGCAGCACCGGCTCGAGCAGCAGAGTTCCCATTACGGCCAGCTCAGCCGCGCGTTCACGATCGGAAGGGTCGAGTCGAGCAGTTTCGACCGTCGCGACCCGGGCCATCGCGTCGCCGTAGGTGTCGAGGAGTTCGTCGTCGACTTCGTCACCCAGTTCCGCGACCGTATCGAGCGCGTGGGCGAGGGTCTCGCGGTGGCGCCCACCCTCACGCAACGTCCATCCGCGTCGGTCGAGAAGACCGTCGACCCTGGCCAGTGAGGCGTCGCTCGGAGCGGTCAGGGGTTCGGGCACAAGACGGCGGTGGGCACTCCCGACGGCCTCCGGCCACGACTTTGCCTGTTCGATGCCCTCGATGACCGAGCGGACCGTGTCCAATCGAAGGTTCGCGACGTCGGTCAGCGCCCGGATCAGTCGCAGTCGACGAACGTGCGAATCGTCGTAGCGAGTGCGGGTTTGACCAACAGCCTCGCCGGAATGCAGAAGGCCCTCGCGCAAGTAGTACTTGATCGTCGCGACGCTCAGCCCGGATCGGGCAGCCAGTTCAGCCATCCACATCACACCATCTTGACATTAGATAGGCGAACTATCCAGTATTAGATATCCAAACTATCCAATACCACCTCCCGGAGACGAATATGTCCCGACGTACCCGCGCGATCATCGCGATCTGCACGGCGGCGTTCCTCGCGTTCCTCGACACCACGATCGTGAATGTGAGCTTCCCGAACATCGCCGAGCACTTCCCTGATGCCTCGCGATCCGATCTCTCGTGGGTGCTGGACGCCTACTTCATCGTCATCGCGGCGTTCCTCGTACCCGCTGGTGAACTCGCCGATCGCCTCGGACGCAAGCGGGTGTTCCTCGCTGCGCTCGCCGGGTTCATCGTCACGTCTGTGCTGTGCGCGATAGCCCCGAGCTGGGAGTTCCTGGTCGGCGCGCGGGTGCTGCAAGGTGTTGCCGCAGCAGTCATTGCACCGGTTTCGCTCGCCCTCCTGTTGCCGGAGTTCTCCATCGAGAAGCGTTCGGCGGGAGTCGGAATCTGGGGTGCAGCCTCGGCGCTGGCCGCAGCATCCGGACCGCCGCTCGGCGGTCTGATCGTCGACGTCGCCGACTGGCGCTGGATCTTCCTGGTCAACATCCCGATCGGAATCGGGATCTACCTGCTCGGCCGCAGTGCCTTGGTCGAGTCCTCGGACGCGTCGACTCATCTGCCGGACTTCATCGGCATCGTCGCCACCGCCGGTGGTCTTGGTGCACTCGCACTCGGCATCGTCGAGGGGGAGACCTGGGGCTGGGGAAGCCCGCGCATCATCGGCTCGTTCGTCGCCGCGGCGATCTTCCTCGCGGTCCTCGTCTACCGCTGCGCGACCCATCCGCAGCCGGTGATCAACCCGGCCCTGCTGAAGGTGCAGAGCTTCCGTCGCGGCAGCATCGGCACGTTCTTCTTTGCCGTCGCCTTCTTCTCGATGATCCTGGGCAACATCCTGTTCCTGACCTCGGTGTGGCAGTACTCGGTGCTCACGGCCGGTCTGGCCGTGGTTCCCGGCCCGCTCGCCAGCACGTTCATCGCGGTGCCGGCCGGCAAGCTCGCCGACAAGTACGGCCATCGCGTCGTGATCGTGCCTGGTGCGATCATTTACGCGCTCGGCCTCGTGGTGCTGCGGACGACGGACGCCGTGCCGGACTATCTCGGCACCTGGTTGCCGGGTCAGATCCTGATCGGTATCGGTATCGGACTTGCCTTCCCGACGCTCGGCGCCGCCTCAGTGCGTGACCTCACGGCCACCGAGTTCGGTTCCGCGACCGCGGTGAACTCGGCGTTCCGGCAGTTCGGTGCGGTCGTCGGTACGGCTGTCGTGATTGCGATCATCGGTACCCCGACGTCGCTCGCGGAAGCGCTCACCGCTTCGGACCACGCGTACGACTTCGGCATCACCGCGGGCTTGCTGTCCGGTGTGGCCGCGCTGTTCATCACCCGCAAGGTGCCCGAGCGGGAGAAAGAGCTCGTGGCCGCCTAGGTCCGCAATACGAGGTCAGCGCGCTCGATCGTCCCGTTGACGAGGCACGCGTTGTCGAGATCCTGGGCGACCTTTCGCCTGGCCTCGTTCTCGGACTTTCCACCCTGAACGTGCCGAGCGAAGAGCCGTTCCCGAATGACGTCGTCGGGGACGGCTAGGAACCAGCAGGTGTCCAGCAGCGGCTTCACCGCGGGCCACAGCAACAGGTAATTGCCCTCGGTGACCACGATGTCGCTGGTGATCGGCGGTCCGGCTACCGGTTCGTGAACGTCCCGATCGTAGGTCGGCCAGCTGACCGGTATGCCGGCGCGAAGATCGCGCAAGGCCGCCACATATCCCGCTTTGTCGAAGGTCTCGGGTGCACCTTTGCTTCCGTCGAGATTCCGTCGGGCCAACTCGGAATTCGTGAAATGAAAGCCGTCCATCGGCGCTAGACCAGCGCCGATGAGTTCGGCGAGCCGACGCGCGAACGTCGACTTGCCGGACCCCGGCGGACCGGCAATGCCAATGATGTACACGAATCCCAAAGTAGTGACAACGGAACGAATTCGGCGCATAGTCGGTTAATGGACGACTCCCTCAGATCCCGGATACGGGTAAAGCTGCTGCGGCAGATTTCCGAGGATGGCGGCCGTCCGGTCAGTCAAGCCGAGACCGACGATCCGCGTCTCCTCGCAGTTGCCGCTGACCTCGCCGCTCTTGACGGTGCATCGGACGATGATCCAGTGATCGAGCAGCTAGCTGCCCGCTACTGGGTTCCGTAGGGAACATACGGCCTGCCAGTTTGGTTGCACCCGTCAACGATTGTCGGACGGGGTGCTGGGGGTGACGCGGTGAGCAGGGTTTTCGCGGACCTGACCCCCTTGCAGAATCACCACTACCGACGCCTGTGGTCCGCCGGAGTCATCACGACGATCGGTGCGCAGCTCACGATCGTCGCCGTCCCGGTCCAGATCTACAACATCACGCACAACTCGGCGTATGTCGGCCTCGCCGGCATCTTCGGGCTGGTGCCGCTCATCGCCTTCGGCTTGTGGGGCGGTGCACTCGCGGACGCGCTCGACCGTCGAAAGCTGATGCTCGTCACCACGACCGGACTCGTGGTGACCTCGATCCTGTTCTGGCTGCAGGCTGCGCTCGGCGTTGGGAACGTGTGGTTGTTGCTGACGCTGTTCGCGGTGCAGCAGGCATTCTTCGCGGTCAACCAACCGACTCGGGGCGCGATAATTCCGCGACTGCTCCCGGCCGAACAATTGCCGGCCGCCAACTCGCTGAACTTCACGGTCATGAACGTCGGTGCGATCGCAGGTCCGTTGTTGGCGGGCGTGATGATCCCGGTCGTCGGACTGCAGACTCTCTACCTGGTCGACGCGATCGCCCTCCTTGTCACCTGGTGGGCGACGGTTCTGCTGCCGCCGATTCCACCGCTCGGGGAGGTCCAGCGCCCCGGCGTGCGCGCGGTTCTCGACGGATTCCGCTACCTGACGACGCAGCGAATCCTGCTGGCGTCGTTCGTCGTCGACATCATCGCGATGGTCGCGGGTATGCCGCGCGCGTTGTTCCCGCAGATCGCGAGCGAGTCGTTCGGAGACAACGGCCTGGCATTGGGCCTGTTGTTCGCGGGCATTGCGATCGGTGCCGTCATCGGCGGAGTCTTCTCCGGCTGGCTCCCGAGAGTCGAACGCCAAGGCCGCATGGTCATTGTGTCGATCGTCGTATGGGGTCTGGCGATGACGGGCTTCGGCGTGGTGGTGGCACTGTCGAACGGGCACGGAGCCTTCTTGTGGCTGGCGGTCGCGCTGCTGGCGCTCGGTGGTGCTGCCGATATGTTCTCCGCGGCCATGCGGTCGACGATGCTGCAGACGGTCGCCACCGACGAAATGCGCGGCCGACTACAGGGAGTGTTCATCGTCGTCGTCGCGGGCGGACCACGTCTTGGCGACGCGGTGCACGGGACGGCGGCAGCAATGGTCGGAGCAGCCACCGCGGCGGCTGGCGGAGGCGTGCTGGTGATCCTCGGAATGGTGGTCGCGGTGTTCGCGTTCCCGGCGTTCGTGCGGTACCGGGTCAATCGGGACGTCGTGGAAGTGGCGTGACGGCAGCTCGGCACCCTCACGCTGGTTTTCCGTCGCGGAATTGGGGACCTGAGGGTGCCGAGCCCCCTAGAGCTTCGGCAGATCCTTACGATCCAGCCACTTGTCCCAGAAGCCCTTGAGCGAGTCCTTCGAATAGTTCGCGGCAAGCCGCTTGAAGTCGGCCGTCGTCACGGTCGAGTGTCGATTCTTCTTCGTCCATTCGCGGACGAGTTCGAAGAACTTCTTGGAGCCGAGTTCGAGCCGCAAGGCGTGGAGCATGATCGCCCCGCGCTTGTAGATCCGGTCGTCGAACATGTGCTTCGGGCCGGGGTCGCCGAGGACGATGTCGTGCGGAAGCCGCGCCAGCGATGCGCGCGCCGACTTGGCGAGAACGTCCGCGGTCGAGCCTCCCGACTCCTCCGACCACAACCACTCGGCGTAGCACGCGAAACCCTCGTGCAGCCAGATGTCGGACCACTGCCGTGACGTGACGCTGTTGCCGAACCACTGATGCGCGAGTTCGTGCGCGATCAGTCGTTCCCAGCCGCGCCGGCCGTCGCAGTGATTCGCGCCGAACACGGAGATGCCCTGCGCCTCGACGGGGATCTCCAACTCGTCGTCGGTGACGACCACCGTGTAGCTGTCCAGCGGAAACGGCCCGAAAAGCTTCGTGAAGGTCTTCATCATCTTCGGCTGACGGGCGAAATCGTGGTCGAAGATCTTGCGCAGACGCGGCGGAATGACGCCGTACATCGGCACGTCACCCTTGTCCATCTGGTGTCGTGCATAACGGCCGATCTGGACCGTCGCGAGGTAACTCGACGTCGGTTCGTTCAGTTCGTACACCCAGGTGCGCTGGCTCGCCTTGGTCCGCGTGCTCTTGAGCTTGCCGTTCGCGAGCGCGTAGTACGGGCTGTCCGTGGTGATCGTGATCCGGTATTTGGCTTTCGAACTCGGGTGGTCGTTGCACGGGAACCAGGACGCCGCACCGTTGGGCTGGCTTGCGACGATGACGCCTTCGGTCAGCTCATCCCAACCGACCGAACCCCACGGCCCGTTGATCGGCTTGGGGGTGCCCGCATAATTGACTTGCACGGTCAGGGCGTCGCCGGTCTTGCGTTTGTGGCCGAGAGAGATCCGCAGCTTCCCGGCGCGGTGCACGAAGCGCTCTGGCCGCTTGCCGTTGACGATGACCTTCGACACCGTGAGGTGCGGCGAGAGATCGAACGAGAACTTGTCTCGCGACTCGGTCGCGTACCCCTCGATGAGCGCGGTGCCCGCGATGCGATTCGACGACATCTTGTATTCGATGTTCAGGTCATAGCGCGAGACCCGATAGCCGCGGTTGCCGTTCTGCGGGAGGTACTTGTCGAGGGGAGCGTCTTCGGACGACATCACGGCCCCCACGGTGCGATCGGGTTGCCCTGCCAGCGTGTCGACGCCGGAACGGAGTCTCCACGGAGGACGAGCGAAGCTGGGCCGACCGTCGCACCGGCTTCGATGACCGATGCCGGCAGCACCACGCCGTGGGGTCCGAGAGTGGCACCGGCACGCAGTGTCACCGAGTCGACCGCCATGATGCGGTCGTGGAAGAGGTGGGTCTGCACCACGCATCCGCGATCGACGTTCGCGCCGGCTTCGAGGGTCACGAGATCAGCTTCGGGCAACCAGTAGCTTTCGCACCACACCCCGCGCCCGATCCGTGCGCCGAGCAGTCGCAGCCAGGTGTTGAGCACGCCCGTCCCGGTCGCGGCGTTCGCAAACCACACGGCCGCAACGGTTTCGACGAACGTGTCAGCGATCTCGTTGCGCCAGACGAAGCCACTCCAGAGTGGGCGTTCTCTCGGTTTGATGCGACCCACGAGCAACCACTTCGCGATGACCGTGACGATTCCGGCGAACAGGCCTGCCGCGCCGAGAACGACACCGCTGAGAAGCGCCGCCACCGCGATCCCGAACGTCGTCGCGAGCCAGGCGAGTGCCGTGAGAACCGCGATTCCGAGCGCAAAGGAGATCATCACCGGGATGATGCGCAGCGTTTCGACGGAGCCGCGGAGGGTTTTGAGCCAGAGCGGAGGCGCGTAGGTACGCCGGTCGTGCCCCTCACCGGCCCGGCGGCGCAGGCGAACCGGCGGGCTGCCGAGCCACGACGATCCCGCCTTCGCCTTCGACGGTGCGCTCGACAGGACGGCCACGAGTCCGTTCTTCGGGACTTTGCGACCGGGCGCAGCAATGCCCGAGTTGCCAAGGAATGCGCGCTTTCCGATCTTCGCCTCGCCGACGTACATCCAGCCGCCGCCGAGTTCGTAGCTCGCGACCATGGTGTCGTCGGCAAGGAATGCGCCGTCGCTGATGGTCGTGAACTTGGGGATCACCAGGGCGGTCGAGATCTCGGTGTTCTTACCGACCCGCGCGCCGAGAAGGCGCAGCCACACCGGCGTGAAGAGGCTCGAGTACAGCGGAAACAGGTACGTCCGTGCCAGATCCATGATTCGTTCGGTCGCCCAGATCTGCCAGCCCACGCGGCTGCGCACCGGATGATGGCCGGCGGTGATTCCGTTCGACAACAGGCGGACGCAGATGATGATGAGCACCGCGAGCACGCCGAAGCTGACGACCGCCGCGATCGGGGTGAACGGCACGAGTGCGATTACAGCGTCGCGAAGGGTAGGGGCGTCTCCGATGGCCGTTGCGAGAACCCCGAGGCCGGCACCCAGTGCGATCATCGGCAGGGCCGAGATCAGCACCGACATCAGCCCGAACGCCACGACCCACCGACGGGCGAGGGGAGGGCGGTGGCCGGGCCAGGACACCGACTTAGTCTTGCCGTGCTTCACCGCTGGTGAACCGGCCCAGTGCTGTCCGTCCGGAATCGCGCCAAGCACCGCGGACGCAGGTTCCACCACGACGCCGGTCCCGATCTCGGTGCCGGGCAGGAGCGTTGAACGCGATCCGATCACCGAGCCCGATCCGACCTTGATGCGTCCGACGTGCAGGATGTCGCCGTCGAGCCAGTAACCCGACAGATCGACCTCGGGTTCGATCGCGCTGCCTTCGCCGAGTTCGAGGAATCCGGTCACCGGCGGCAGGGTGTGGAGGTCGACGCCGTGGCCGATCTTCGCGCCCAGAGCACGCGCGAACACGGCCATCCACGGTGCCCCGGAGAGGTTCTCCGCACCGCTGGCTTCGATCAATCGCTGCGCCGCCCACAGTCGGAGATGAACGCTTCCGCCGCGTGCGTAGTCACCCGGTTTGAGCCGGAGAAGCAGTATTCGACTGCCGGGCACGGCGATGATCATGCGTCCGATGGGCGTGACGAACACGGCGAACGCCAGCGCAACCCACACCCAGGAGACCTTCGGTAGCCACGGCAAATGGGCCACTCCGCTGATCACGGCGAGCCAGGTGAGCCACTGCACGCCGGTCAAGGTCTGAAGCGGAAGCAGCGCGAGCGCCTGCACGACGCGAGCCCGCCTCGGCGTCGGGGCAACGATTCGCGGATCGGCCGGTGCGGTCGGGCGCATGCCCTCGAGCCGTTCGGTGAGTGACCCGAGGCGAGGATGGTCGTACAGGTCGGCGACGGCGACTTGCGGGAACCGCGCGCGCAGCTTGGAGACGAGCCGCGCGGCCGCGAGGGAACCGCCGCCGAGTCGGAAGAAGTCGTCGTCGAGACCGAGGCCCGACGTGCCCAGGACGTCGTTCCACTGGTGTGCGATCCACGCGGCCGTGCCGGTGAGCTCGGAGGACTCGTCGTCACTTCCGGGTGGTGGCCACGGCAGGGCGTTGCGGTCGACCTTGCCGGACGTGCGGACGGGCAGTTCGTCGAGCACGACCAACCGGGGCAGGAGGGCTTGGGGGAGCAGCGCGGCAAGCGCACCGCGCGCGGCCTCGACGTCGAAAGTTTCGTCGGCCGCGAGGTACCCGACGAGCAGAGGTGCTCCGGCCGGAGTCGTGCGAACGGTCGCCGCGGCGGCGTGAACGCCCGGAAGCGAACGCAACGCGGCGTCGATCTCGCCGAGTTCGACGCGGCGGCCGCCGATCTTCACCTGATCGTCCACGCGACCTACGAAGGCAAGTCCATCGTCCGTCAGACGGACCATATCGCCACTGCGATACGCGCGCGTCCAGCCGAGTTTCGTTGCGGGAGCGTACTTCTCGGCGTCCTTCTCGGGGTCGATGTAGCGGGCCAGGCCGATGCCGCCGATGACGAGTTCGCCCGGTTCGCCCGGCGCAACGGGTGCGCCGGTCTCGTCGACAACCGCGAGGTCCCAGCCGTCGAGCGGGTAGCCGATCGACACCGGTCCGTCACCGGTCATGCGGGTACCGCACGCGACGACGGTCGTCTCGGTCGGGCCGTAGGTGTTCCACACTTCGCGACCGTCGCTGCACAGTCGCGCCGCGAGTTCCGGCGGGCAGGCTTCGCCGCCGAAGATGAGCAGTCGAACGGAATCCAGTGCCTCCTCTGGCCACAGCGCAGCCAGCGTCGGCACGGTCGAGATGATGGTGACTGAGTGCGCGACAAGCCACGGCCCCAGGTCGGTTCCGCTGCGCACGAGCGCGCGCGGTGCCGGCACGAGGCACGCGCCGTGGCGCCAGGCCAGCCACATCTCTTCGCAGGACGCGTCGAACGCGACGGACAGACCGGCGAGCACGCGGTCGCCCGGGCCGATCGGTTCGTCCTGAAGGAACATCCGAGCTTCGGCGTCGACGAATGCCGCGGCGTTGCGGTGCGTGACCGCGACGCCCTTCGGCCGGCCGGTCGAGCCGGACGTGAAGATGACCCACGCGTCGAAATCGGGAGTGGGCGGACGGGTCCGGCCGTAGCGCCGAGGCCGCGAGGTGCTGATGCCCTTCGCGGTGATGATCGCTCGGCACTCGGCTTCTTCGAAGATCATTTGCGCACGTTCAATGGGGTCGTCGGCGTCGACCGGAACGTACGAACCACCCGCGGCAAGAACACAGAGAATCGAAAGGTAGAGCGCGTTCTGGCCGGACGGCATTCGGATGCCGACGCGATCGCCGGCGCGCACGCCCTTGCGGTCGAGCCAGCGGACGCCGTCCTCGATGTGCTCGATCATCTCGCGGTAGGTGAGGGTTTGTTCACCGTCGTCGAGGGCGGGTGCGTCGGGGTAGATGGTCGCCGTCGTGTGCAGGATGTCGATCAGCGTGCGGGCTGCGGGCGCGCAGTGGGACCGCAGGAGTTCGCTCGGCACGACGAGCGTTGAGGCTTCGGCCACCTCAGGTGTGACGGGCATGAATGTGGTTATCCCACGCTCTCTGGAGTGTCTCGGGGAGGCCGGGGCCGGGGTGTTGGTCACAGTGACCGGAGAGTCTGAAGTGATGAAAATTCACTTTCAGTGACCTTTGACGGTCAGGTCGCCGGCGGTAGTTCCTGCGGGCGGAAGTAGCTGCCTTCGTGGTAGAGCAGCGGTGCTGGTGCCGGGTCGTCCATGTCCTGGTGAACACGCAGAACCAGACCGACAACGAGCGTGTGATCGCCGATCGGAATCAGCTTCTGCACCTTGACGCGGAGCCACAGCGGGGTGCCGTGCAGTACCGGCTCATCGGTCGGCAGTGCACGCCACAGACTCGGATCGCTGAATCGGTCTTCGGCCGACCGGGCAAAACGTTCGGCGAGATGCCGCTGATGCTCACCCAGAAAGTGGATGACGACGGTCTCGGCTTGGTAGATCGCGTCAATGCACGACGAAACGTGCGAGATGTTGAACGAGATCAGGGGAGGGGTGAGCGAGATCGATGCGAACGACGTCGCAGTGAAGCCCATCGGACCGGTGTCGGTCTGCATCGTCACGATCGTGACGCCAGCCGGGTAGCGGCGCATGGCAGATCGATACTGGTCAGGACCGATCCCGACCTGATTCGTCTCCACGAAACCGTCCACGAACTCGACTTTAGCCGAGTCAGGGCATGTACTCGGGCCAGCCCTCGGGTGGGCCGAGCATCTCCGTCAGGCGCATCGTGATGACAACCGGATGAAGTGCGGTCGCCTGGTCGGCGAGCGACAGCACCGTGAATTCGTCGTCGATCCGGTTGACCAGATCGTCGTGGGTTGTGAATGGCCGCGCGTCAGCGAGTTTCGCGGCCATGGTCACGTGGTTGCAGCATTCGTACAGAGCGTGGATCGCCTTTGATCGCGGCATCGCATTGAACCTGTCGAGTCCAATCGATCGATGGAGAAGCAATCGCGCCTCCTGACAGTCTGCTGGCGGTCACTTCTTCACACTGTTGTCTGTGCCCGTGTGAAATCCAAGGGTCTGGCGGGCAGATTTTCACAGGGTTTACATGGGGCCGGCGCCGCCTTGTCCGCCGCGGGAGCAGCTTCATCGGCCCGGAATTCCTGATGGCGGCCTCCGGTCGGAAGAACTCCGCAATTGACGTTCCGTGCGGGTGCGTTGCCGCCGTTGAATCGCATTGCCTATTCCTGCGCGGGTGACGAATTATTTCCGCGAACCCTTGTTACGAGCGACAAACGATTGAGCCCTCGTGTTCGATTAGTGGTGGCCACCACAACAATAGGTGCATAAACATCCCCTGAACTGCTCGAATGTAGTTTTCTTGTGTCGCGCTTCACTAAATTCGACCACCTATTTGCATATCGAATGAGTATCGAATCCTGGTAAAGATAATTTGCGTTCACAAAACCAGAATCGCCTGTTTTACATTTCGAAGGATTTGTACATCGACTCGGCGGTGGTGACCGCCAGGAATGTACGTACGGAAGGAAAGTCGTCATGTCGGAGCCAAAGCTTGACCGGGAGTCTCGATCATGAAAACCGAACCTAGTCGCGTCCAGCGATCGCGACTCTTTCGACTGTTTCTTGCCGTACTGGTCACCGCCCCGCTCGCGTTTTCCGCGGTCTACATGTGGGTGATGTGGGATCCGACCAAACTTGTGAACCAGATGCCGGTCGCGATCGTGAACGAGGACAAGCCGTTCGGTGAGGGTGACGATCGCGTCAACGCCGGCGCCGAGGTCACGAACAACCTGCTGCAGTCCCAGGCGCTCGGGTTTGAAGCAACCGACGAGCGCACGGCCATGGCCGGACTGGCCAGCGGTCACTACTACTTCGTCATCAAGATCCCCCAGACCTTCAGCACCACGCTCGCCCTGATCGGCAAGACGACGAACGCGCCGGCGCTGATCACGGTCGTCTACAACGACAACAACACCATCAAGGCATCGCAGATCGGCGACGTCGCGATGAGTCGGATCAACGCTGCCGTCCTCGAGGGAGTGTCCAGTCAAACTGTCGGCAAGATGGTGGACGGCGTCGACAAGATCGGCTCGGGATTGAACAAGGCCGCGGATGGATCCGGCCAACTCGCCGACGGACTTGTGAAGTTGCAGGCCGGAACTGATCAACTCGGTGATGGCGCGACGCAGGTTGCCGACGGTATCGATCAGCTCGTCGGCTGGGCGAACAGCCCGCCGATGATCGCGCTTGTGCAGCAGCTCAAGGCGATGCCGGTGCAGCCTCCGGGAGTGAAGGAACTCGTCGATCTCCTTGATGGTCTGCAGCGTCTTCAGGCCGGCAGCCGCGAGATCGCCAATCAGCTCACGGACCCGAACAAGGAGTACCGCAGCGGCGTCAACCAGCTGGTCGACGGCAGCGCTCGACTGCACACCGGGCTCGCCGATGGTGCCAAGCAGGTTCCGGACCTCAGTGACACACAGAAGCGTGAGAGCTTGGCGAAGCTCCTGTCGACGCCGGTCAAGGGCGACGACGTGTTCCTGGCGCGGGCTCAGTTCTCAGGACCCGGTGGTGAACCCCTGATGCTGGAGCTCGCCAGCCTGCTTGCCGTGATCGTGGTGTTCATGTCGTTCCGGGCGCAGCGCTACCTGACCGGGAAGGACGCGCCGCTGACGGTTCGCGAAGTCCTGCACCGGGCGCGAGCGGTCTCCCTGATCAGCCTCGTGTCGGTCGGTGTGGTCGGAAGCGCCGTCTGGATGAGCCTGACCCCGCACCCGAACCCGCACAGCTATCTCGCGGTGGTTGCCGTCACGGCGGTCGCGACGCTGATGAATGTCGCCCTGGTGTCGATCCTGTTCACGGTATTCGGATATGCCGGTGGAGCGTTGACGGCGTTGTCCTTGGGAATGCTGCAGCTGTTCTCCTTCGGTGGCGTGTGGATGGTCGAGACGCTGCCTGCGCCGTTCCAGTGGCTGCACCTGATCAGCCCGATGACCGTGGTGCGCCACGGGATGATCGCCGCGTTCAACGGTGCCCCCGGCCTCGCGACATCGCTCGTGGCCATGTCCGCGATCGCCGTGGCAGCAGCCGCTGTCAACGTGGCAGCTGTGCGCACAGTGCGTCGCCGCCACGAGGCTCGCGTCAGCGAATTGGCCGCGGACGGCACTGCACAGGGTGAGGTGGTCGTGGTCGGCTAACGCGAAATCGCTGGACACTTCCCGACCCCGCCCACGGTGACACCTCCCGGTCACCGTGGGCGGGGTCGGTTCGTCCTGGTTATCGCGCCGCACTCCGCTCGCTGAAAGTTGAACCCCACAACCAAATTCCAGTTAGCCTTTTTTGATCTTGGCTTTTCTCCCCACGCAACGAATTGAGAGTTCGCGCGAACGCGTGGCGGCTACGTCGACGGCGACGGAGACACCGTGAATTCAACGGATACCGTGACACCCCTCGGGCGGTGGTGCGCGCGCGTATCCGGAGTCCTCACGCGCTGGCCAAAGGCCGCGATCCTCACCTGGTTGGCGATCGCGGCGATCACGAACGTCGCGTGGCCGCAGCTAGGATCCGTCATCGAACGGCAGGCTCCGCCATCGTTGCCGCCCGACGCGCATTCGGTACAGCTGTTTTCCGCCATGGCCCACGCCTTCGACGAACAGGGTGCGCAGAATTCCGCGGTCATCGTCATCGACGGGCCAGACACAAATGCGAAGACCAGGCAGCAACTCCACAGCGTTCTCGCATTGAAGCTCGCGGCGGCCAAGCCGGACGTGCTCTCGGTCTCGGATCCGCTGGCCGATGCGCGAACCCGGTCTGCCGCCGTGAGCAAGGACGGTCGCGTCTCGCTGCTGACCGTTCGGCTGCGAGGCGATCCAGGGTCCCCGGCAACCGCCGAAAGCGTCGCCACGGTCCGCGAGATCACCGCGCAGACTCTGGCGGGTTCGGGCCTCAGGGGCTACGTGAGCGGGCCTCCGGGGTCGGTCGCCGATACGTTCGTGACCACGACCAACGCGCTGGCGAAGATCACGGCGGCGACCGGTGTGCTCATTGCCGTCATCCTCCTGGTCGTTTATCGGTCCGTGGTGACGGCTCTCATTCCGTTGGTGTCTCTCGGCCTGGGTATCGGGACAGCCCGGGGCCTCGTTTCCGGCCTCGGAACTCTCGGTATGCCGGTGTCGGCAAACGCCGAAGCGCTGATGACCGTGGTCGTGATCGCGGTCGGCATCGACTATTCGGTGTTCCTCATCAGTCGTTTCCACGAACGCGTGCGCGAGGGCGCCTCGCCGGAGGACGGAATCGTTTCGGCGTCGGCAGCGATCGGGCCGGTCATCCTGGCGTCGGCGGCGACGGTCATCGCAGCGTCCGTCGCGATCGCCTTCGCCAAGCTCAGGCCGCTGGCGTCGATGGGCCCGATGCTCGCAGTCGGTGTGGCCACGGGATGTGTCTGCGCGCTGACGCTCACGCCTGCGGTCCTGACAGTTGCCGCGCGGAGAGGCTACGGACTACCGAAACCCGAGCGGGCCCAGGCGTATTGGGAACGCGTCGGGCGGGCAGTTGTCGCCCGGCCGTTCCGGATGCTCGGCACGGCCTTGGCGCTGCTGGGAGTGCTGGCCGGAATGAGTGCACTCATGAACCCGGGTTACGACGATCGTGCGGCGCTCCCGTCGACTGCCGAAAGCAATCGTGGCTTCGCGTTGGTCGCGCGAAACTTCGCACCGAATGTGCTTTACCCGCAGTTCTTGCTGATCCAGTCCGACAAAGACGTCCGCACGCCGGAGGGCCTCGCCGATCTCGAACAGCTCGCCGGGCGGGTCGCTCAACTACCCGGCGTCTCGGCTGTTCGCGGAATAACTCGACCGGACGGCCACAAGCTGACGGAAGCCACGATTGCGTGGCAAATGGGCCAACTGGGCAACAAGGTCGCGGACTCGAGCGCGGCGGTGACGAAGTACAAGCCACAGCTGGACAACCTGACTGCGGCGGCGAGGCTCATCCAGGACGAATTCGCCGGTACGCCCTTGCCGGATTTCGATCGCTTGGTGGCCACGATGCCGGCGATGCTTTCGGCGTCTGATCAGGCAATCGCCCTCCTCGACCGGTACAAACCGCTCATCCAACAGATGGCGAAGTCCAAGGCGTTGCTCGACCAGGCTGATTTCGCGATGGCGCACATGGACGAGTGGGCTCATACCGCGCAGCAGGTGTCGCACACGTTGCGCCCGATCATCGATGGTCTGGAGCATTTCCCATGGTGCGCGGTGACCCCCGATTGTGCGAAGCTGCTGCCGCAGCTGAAGCAACTGCAGACCCTGTCCGACGGCGAGGTCTTCGCCGAGCTCGTGGCGTTGCGCGATGCGATGCAACAGGCCACCGGTGGCCAGCCGATCTCCCAGTCGATTCAGGAGATGACCTCGCTGTTCGACCAGATGTCGACCATCGTCGGCGGGACGGATCTGGCATCCATCACCGCCGCGGCCGGCAAGTTCGTCGACCTGTACCCGCAGCTGAAGGCGATGGGCCTGACGGACTTTCCGGAGATGTCGCGGATGGTCAACGAACTCACCGGTACGTCGAGCGGCATGTTCGACGCGCTCGGACAAATGGCTGACTACCTGCAGAAACTGTCCCGCGAAGCAGCCTCGCCGGCCGCCTCGGGGTTCTTCATGGACAACACGATCCTCCAGAATCCGGACTTCAAGACCGCGGCCAAGATGTTCATTTCGCCGGACGGACGAACGGTCCGCTATCTCGTGGAGTCGACCGAGGACCCGTACAGCGCCGAGTCGAGGGCCCTCGTCGATCGGATCGACGAGACGGCCGCCAGCGCATTGCCGAACACGTCGTTGCAGGGTGCGACGGTGGGTCTCGCAGGCTTCCCGGCCGTCGTGACGGACCTTCAGCACTACTTCAGCCGAGACCTGCGGACGGTCGTCATTGCGACGCTGCTCGTCGTCTTCCTGATCCTCGCGCTGTTGTTGCGCGCCGTCGTCGCCCCGATCTATCTGCTGATCACCGTCGGGCTGACGTATCTGTCGGCGCTCGGGGCCGGCGTGCTGGTGTTCCAGGTCATTCTCGGCGATCACCTGTTCTGGTGGGTGCCGATGATCACGTTCATTTTGTTGGTCGCCGTCGGTGCGGACTACAACCTGCTGCTGATGGCCCGACTACGTGAAGAGACCGGTGAGTCGTATCGCGAGGGAGTCGTCCGAACGGTCGCGAGTACCGGTTCGGTGATCACGTCAGCGGGCATGATCTTCGCGGCCAGCATGTTCGGCCTCATCGCCGGTGGCCTCGGGTTCATGACGCAGATGGGGTTCGTCATCGGGTTCGGCATCCTGCTGGACACCTTCGTCGTCCGGACGCTCGTCGTGCCCGCGATCGCCATGGTCCTTGGCCGGTACAGCTGGTGGCCGTCTACTGTCCATCGCCGGGCGCAAGCGCATCGGCGATGACCCGCCGCGCCTCGTCCTGCACCTGCACGAGATGCGCAGGTCCGCGAAGCGACTCGGCGTAGAGCTTGTAGACATCCTCGGTTCCGGACGGTCTGGCGGCGAACCACGCGAACTCGGTCTGCACCTTCAGCCCGCCGATCGCAGCTCCGTTGCCGGGTGCGTGCGACAGCTTGCCGGTGATGGGGTCGCCAGCCAGTTCGGTTGCCGTGACCGCCTCGGGCGAGAGCTTGGCGAGCGCTGCCTTCTGTGCGGGCGACGCGGGTGCGTCGACTCGTTCGTAGGCGGCGACCCCGAATTCGGCGATGAGCTCGGCGTAGCGCTCGGACGGCGTCTTGCCGGTGACCGCGAGGATCTCCGCCGCGAGCAGACACAGAATCAGCCCGTCCTTGTCGGTCGACCAGACCGTTCCGTCCTTCCGGAGGAACGAGGCGCCCGCGGACTCCTCGCCGCCGAAGGCAACGGTTCCGTCGATGAGCCCGGGAACGAACCACTTGAATCCGACGGGTACTTCGAGCAGGCGGCGGCCGAGCGACGCTGCGACGCGGTCGATGATCATCGACGACACCAGCGTCTTGCCGACGGCAGCGTCCGCAGGCCAGTTCGGGCGGTGCGAGAAGAGGTAGTCGATCGCGACCGCGAGAAAGTGGTTCGGGTTCATCAGACCGGCGTCCGGCGTCACGATCCCGTGGCGGTCGGCGTCGGCGTCGTTGCCGGTCAGGATGTCGTAATCGTGGCGGCGTGCGACCAGCGACGCCATCGCGGACGGTGACGACGGGTCCATCCGGATCTTCTCGTCCCAGTCGAGCGTCATGAATCGCCACGTCGGGTCGACCTCGGGATTGACGACCGTCAGATTGATGCCGTACGTCTCGGCGATGAGCTCCCAGTACTCCGCGGATGCCCCGCCGAGGGGGTCGGCGCCGATCCGGATACCGGATTTCCGGATGGCCTCCAGGTCGACGACCGACCCGAGATCGTGCACGTAAGCCGCGCGGAAGTTGTACGGCTCCAACGGTTCCCCGGCGGCTCGCTTCACATCGAGGCATCCCGCGGCGATGAGCTCGTTCGCGCGATCCGCGATCCAGCTCGTGGCGTCGGTGTCGGCCGGTCCGCCATGCGGGGGGTTGTACTTGAATCCGCCGTCGCGGGGCGGGTTGTGGCTCGGTGTGACGACGATGCCATCCGCGCGACCCGGATCGGTGTCTTCGCGTCCTTGGTTGTAGGCCAGGATCGCGTGACTGACGGCGGGGGTGGGGACCCACGAACCGCGCGAGTCCGGGCGCACGTCGATGCCGTTGCCGAGCAGCACCTCGATGGCGGTGTCTTCCGCGGGCTTCGACAAGCCGTGGGTATCCCGGCCGATGAACACCGGCCCCGAAATCCCCTGCGATATTCGGTAATCGACGATCGCCTGGGTCGTCGCGAGGATGTGGTTCTCGTTGAAACTCGTCGACAGTGACGAACCGCGATGGCCGCTCGTCCCGAAGACGACGCGCTCCCCGGGAATCGACACGTCTGGTTTTCGGTCGTAGTACGCGGACACGAGTTCATCGATGTCGATGAGGTCGGATTCGGCGGCGGGTTGTCCTGCACGGCTCACAACGAAAGAATGCCCCATTACCGACGTCGATAACGGGGCACTCAGGAAAGCTTCGCTTTAGTGCGAGTGGTCGCCCTCAGTCTTGAAGCGCTCGAACGACTCGGTGATGATCTTCTCCGCCACTTCGCGGCCGACCCACTCCGAGCCCTTGACGAACTTGCCGGGCTCGAGGTCCTTGTAGCGCTCGAAGAAGTGCTTGATCTCTTCCAGGGTCTGAGACGGAACGTCGTCGATCTCCTGGATGTGGTCCCAACGCTCGTCGCCAGTCGGGACAGCGAGGACCTTGTCGTCGCCACCCTTCTCGTCGACCATGCGGTAGACGCCGACGGGACGAACCTCGATGATCACGCCCGGGAAGACCGGCTCGGGCAGCAGGACGAGCACGTCGAGCGGGTCGCCGTCTTCGCCAAGGGTGTCATCGATGTAGCCGTAGTCGGCCGGGTAAACCATCGAGGTGTAGAGGAAGCGGTCGAGGCGGATGCGCCCGGTCTTGTGGTCGACCTCGTACTTGTTGCGCTGACCCTTGGGGATCTCGATGGTTACGTCGAATTCCACCTGCTCGTCCTCACTTCTCTTCGCCTGTTGCTCCCTGGGGAGGGTTACAGGAAGACTACTGCCTCCGCGGATAGGGTGGCACGGGCGGTATCTGTGCTTACGCAGATTCCCAATTACTCCAATACATCTGATTCGGAGCTCCGTTGTTTGGATTGGCAAGATTCGGTGGCCGGAAACTCCGGACGCTGATGGCCGTGGCCGCCGTTGTCGCAGTCGTCGCTTCGCTTGTCGTCCTCGTACGCGCCAGCGGACCGACGGGCGCGAACGCCACTTCGATTGCGCCGGCGCCGCCCTTGGTGAGCTTGAATCCCGAGATCAAAGACTTGCCATCAGGGGCTCCGATTCCGAATCCCGTTGCGCTGCAGCGTGCTTTGGCTGACCTCGTAACCGCAGCCGGATTGGGCAACTTCACCGGCGAGATTTCCGATGCCGAAACCGGCCGGGTGTTGTGGAGCTCGGATCCCAACAAGGCGACCGTTCCGGCGTCGACGGCGAAGCTGTTGACGACCGCCGCAGCGTTGCTGACCCTGCCGATCGACCACCGACTCACGACCCGGATCGTGGCCGGCGCACATCCGGGCGAGATCGTCCTCGTGGCCGGCGGTGACCCGACGTTGAGTGCGGCTCCGGTCGGGACGCCCAGCTATTACCCGGGAGCCGCGCGAATCGACGACCTCGCGGCGCAGATCAAGAAGAGCGGCGTGAAGTTCACGTCACTCACCCTCGACACCAGTGCGTTCACCGGCCCGGCGATGGCGCAGGGGTGGCACGCGGAGGACATTCCCGGCGGGTTCATCGCCCCGCTCGCACCGGTGATGATCGACGGTTCGCGCCTGGCCAACGACGAGAACGCACCGCGTTCGGACACCCCGGCGATCGACGTGGCTCAGGCGATCGCCAAACGGCTGGGGATCGACTCCACCGACGTCAAGCCCGGCACCGCGCCGCCGAACGCACGCGAACTCGCGAAGGTTCAGTCGGCGACGTTGGGCGAGCGGATGACGCAGATGATGGCTCACTCGGACAACATCCTGGCCGAGACGATCGGCCGGGAACTGGTCATCGAGCGCGGTGGCGATCCGTCGTTCCGTGGGGTGGTCGCGGCCGTGACATCGGTGCTCACCGAAGCCGGCTTCGACATGACCGGGGTGTCGATTCAGGACGCGAGCGGGCTGTCCGACGATGACCGGATTCCCGCGCGAGTGCTCGACAAGATCATGGTCGCCGCGGCTGGAAACGGCCGGCCGGCGCTGCGCCCGATGCTCGACTTCCTGCCGGTCGCGGGTGCGAACGGCACACTCGAAGATCGCTTCGACGCCGGAGATCGAGCCGGCGCCGGTTGGGTACGTGCGAAAACAGGTACGTTGGCGGAAGCGAGTTCTCTCGCCGGATTTGTCGTCACGGTCAACTCACGGGTACTGACATTCGCCCTGATGTCGAACGGCACGGCACCTGGTGTGAGCCGGCCAGCGCTCGACGCGATCGCGGCCGCTCTCCGAACTTGCGTCTGTCGATGATCGGGGGGAGATCCAGTGACCGGTGCCGAGCCTGCACAGCCGGATAGCGGGGAAGACACCCGTAAGGCGGGCGGCCTGGCGGGCGCGATCGACTGGGATCTCGCGGCCCGCACCGGAGCTCGCTTGGCCCCGCGGGGCCCGCAGGTGAGTCGCGAGCGCGCGGAAGCGGTTGTCGCGGACCTCGAGGAGATCTCCAAGGCTGCCGAACTGCCCGTTCGCGAAGTCACCGGACTCGCCGAAGGGCTCCCGATTCCCCGCGCACAGATCGTCGATCGCGGCGCGTGGGTCCGGGCTGCGGCCTCCTCGATGGCGAACCTCGCCGAAGGGGACGCCGCTGACGAGGACCGAAAGTCGCCGCTCGGTGCCAAGACCGCCGGATTGCAGGCAGGCGCGGTGCTCGCGTTCCTGTCGTCGGCAATCCTGGGCCAGTACGACCCGTTCACGGGCGAGGACGGCACGCTGCTGCTGGTCGCGCCGAACATGGTCATGGTCGAGCGGATGCTCAAGGTCGACCCCGCGGACTTCCGGCTCTGGGTGTGCCTGCACGAGGTGACGCACCGCATTCAGTTCGCCGCCGCCCCGTGGATTCGGGACTACATGCGTGAGCAGGTCGCGATTCTGTCCGCGGTCGGTACGGAACCGTTGACGGACGTCGTCGCCCGTTTGGCAGCTGAGCTGCGCGAGCGCCGGCAGGGCACCGCCGATTCCGACTCACCCGGCGGCGTGATCGGGCTTCTCCGTGCGACGCAGGCACCGCCACAGCGTGACGCGCTCGACCGCCTGCTCGCTCTGGGCACGCTGCTCGAAGGTCACGCGGACCACGTCATGGACGCGGTGGGCCCGGCGGTCGTGCCGTCCGTCAAGGAGATCCGCGCGAAGTTCGACAACCGTCGGCGTCGCCGAATGAACCCGATTCACCGCTTGATTCGAGCGCTGCTCGGCATGGACGCCAAGATGCAGCAGTACGTCCGCGGCAAGAAGTTCGTCGATGCGGTGGTCGAGGAAGTCGGAATGGAACGGTTCAACACGGTGTGGACCAGTCCGGAGACCCTGCCCTTGGCGAGTGAGATCGGACACCCCGAGGCATGGATCAAGCGCGTTCTGGCCTGAGCCGATTGCCCGAGACCCGGGCGATTCTGGCGATTCGGCAGGCCGTCCGGTCGTGGATTTCGAGGTACGCGCCAATCGGCACAGTGTGCGTCGGCGTCTCGGGTGGGGCCGATTCGTTGGCTCTGCTGGCCGGCGCGGTGGCGGAAGCGCAGGTCGTGCGGGCGCTCATCGTCGATCACCAGTTGCAGGACGGGTCTGACGAGGTGGCGCGGCTGGCCGCGAAAGCGGCACGTGAACTCGGTGCGACTCCGGAGATCCTGTCGGTCCAGGTCGGCCGGGATGGCGGCCTCGAAGCTGCCGCCCGGGACGCCCGGTACGCCGCGCTCGAGTCCGCCCGGGACGGTTCACCGGTTCTCCTGGGCCACACGCTCGACGATCAGGCCGAGACGGTGCTGCTGGGGCTCGCGCGCGGCTCGGGACCTCGATCCATTTGGGGCATGCGGGAATTCGACGATCCGTGGGGTCGCCCACTGCTCGCGATCAAGCGCGAGACGACCCGCGCCGCGTGCGCTGACCTCGGGCTCGAGCCGCACGTCGATCCGCACAATTTCTCGCCGGAGTTCACCCGTGTTCGAATCCGGCAGGACGTCTTGCCGCTGCTCGAGGACGTCCTCGGTGGGGGAGTTTCGGAGGCGCTCGCCCGAACCGCGGATCAGCTCCGCGATGACGGATACGTACTCGATGAACTCGCGGCTGCCCTGCAACGCGAAGCTGCGCGTCCGGCCGGGCTCGATACAGCGACCCTCCTCCCGCAACCGGCCGCGCTGCGCCGGCGGGTCATCAGATCGTGGTTGCTCGACAGCGGTGCGCGGGCCGTCAATGACGTGCAGGTTCGGGCGATCGACCGGCTCGTCACCGACTGGCGCGGACAAGGTGGGGTCGCAGTTCCAGGGGTAAGCGGAGCGCCGGGGAGTCAAAACGGCGGAACCACCGGCGCGAGGTTGGTTGCAACCCGCAAACATGGCACTCTGACACTCGGTTCTGATCAGCTATGACGAAGGAGTCGATGCGCGTGTACGACGGTGACATCGCCGAGGTTCTGCTGACCGAAGAAACGATCCAGGCTCGGATCAAGGAACTCGCGGCGAACGTCGGCAAGCGCTACACCGAGCGTGAAATCGACAGCGACCTGATTCTGGTGTGCGTCCTCAAGGGCGCGGTCTACTTCATGACCGACCTGTCGCGCGCAATTCCGATCCCGACCCAGATGGAATTCATGGCGGTCAGCTCGTACGGCTCTGGCACGACGTCGTCGGGTGTCGTCCGAATCCTCAAGGACCTCGACCGCGACATCGCCGGTCGGCACGTGCTCATCGTCGAAGACATCATCGACTCCGGTTTGACGCTGTCGTGGCTCGTCCGCAACCTCAAGGGTCGGAAGCCCGCGTCGCTCGAGGTGGTCACCCTTTTCCGCAAGCCCGAGGCAGTGCGCGCCGTCCAGGTTGCCGAGGTCGGATTCGAGCTTCCGAACGAATTCGTCGTCGGTTATGGCCTCGACTACAACGAGCGGTATCGCGACCTGCCGTACATCGGTCTGCTGAAGCCCGAGATCTACAAGTAGCCTTGCGAGCGGGCGGCGGTTCACTCGATACCGCCGCGTTCCAAGGAGGGTTGCGTTGACCAGCTCTGCCCCGGCGCGGACCGCGATCGACATCGCCAGTGCAGTTCGCTCGGCAGCGATCGATCCCGTGGCGCCGACGCGCGCCGCACTTTCCCGAATCGCGCAGTCCGATGGCGAGCTCAACGCGTTCACCTGGGTGGATGACGAGTCCGCTCTCGCCGATGCCAAGAGCCTGGAGTCGCGCCCGAACCTCTCCGAGTTGCCGATGGCCGGAGTTCCAGTCGCCATCAAGGACAACATCGACGCCGATCATCCGGTCGTGACGCGATTGAAGGCCGCCGGAGCGGTGGTCGTCGGATACACGGCGCTCCCGGAGTGCGGCATCTGGCCCATGACGGACAACCCGGAGCGGGTGACCCGCAACCCCTGGAAGCCAGAACTCAGTGCTGGTGGCTCCTCCGGTGGCGCCGCTGCCGCGGTAGCGTCCGGCATGGTTCCGGTCGCGCATGGCAACGACGGCTTGGGTTCGATCCGAATCCCCGCTGCCGTGTGCGGAATCTTCGGCTTGAAGCCCGGTGCCGGAGTCGTCCCGTCCGAGGTCGGGAGGACGTCGTGGGGCGGAATGGTCGAAAACGGCGTCCTGTCGAGCACGGTCGCCGACGCGGCCCTGGCGCTGTCGGTCATGGCGGCGGATCCGAGTCTTGCGGTTCTCAGCAATCCCGCACGCCTGCGTATCGCACTCGACGTGTCCCTTCCGCCCATGGCGATGGTTCGTGGCGACCGACACTGGCGCGCGGCGGCGCGAGTCGCTGGGTCGGTCGCGGTCTCCGCTGGTCACTACGTCGAATCGGCTGCGCTGCCGTACCCCTCGATGAACGCGACCGTGATCCGCTGGTGCGCTGCGGCCGCCAAGGACGCGCAGGGGCAGAAGCTCCGGGGCCTCGAGCGCCGGAATCGGACGCACATCCGGCTCGGCCGGCTGGCGAACGCCCTCCACCTCGAGGGCGTGTCGACGGCGAACCTCGAGGCGGCCGTGGCCCCGTTCTTCGAACGCTATGAGCTGGTCATCACGCCTGCTCTGGCCCGGAATGCGCCGAAGGCGAAGCACTTCAGCCGGACGGGCTGGATCTCGAACGCCTGGGCCTGCCGCTACGCGCCGCTGATGGGAATGTGGAACATCCTCGGTTGGCCGGCGGCGAGTGTGCCGATGGGTCGGCACCCCGACGGTTCGCCGATGGCGGTCCAGATCGCCGGTCCGCCCGGCTCCGAGTCGACGATCCTCGGGCTCGCCGCCCAGATCGAATCGCGGCATCCCTGGCCCGTCGTGGCCTTTTAGTTTCTTTGAAATAAAAAGTTCGGTATGCCAAACTTGGGTATGACCAGCGACGCTACGTCTGCTGACGCGTCGTACCTCGGTGCTTCCAAGATCGACGACGCCGGCACGATCGACGCATCCAGCCAGTGGGTGCGTGGCGGTGTGGTCGCTGCCCTCGTGGCGGCATTACTGGCCGTGATCGCGATGCTCGCGGGGCCGAGTCTGCCCACTCGGTCCGGGCCGCCGATCGAGCAACTCGCGGTTGAGAAGACGTTCTTCAAACCGGGTGAGATCTCCCTGGCGTTGCGCAACACCGGAGCCGACGACGTCACGATCGCGCAGGTCGCGGTCAATGACACCTATGTGAACTTCATCGGCGCAGACCACCCCATCGCGCGACTCGATTCGGCCTTTCTGACGCTCTACTACCCGTGGATCGAAGGGCAGCCGTACCGGATTTCGATGCTGACCTCCAGCGGCGTCGCGATAACGCACACGATCCCGGTCGCGGTGGAGAGTCCTGTTCCCAGTGCGGGCTTCTTCGGGACGATGGCGCTCCTCGGGCTCTACGTCGGCATCCTGCCGGTCTTGCTCGGAATGCTGTTCCTGCCAGTCCTGCGTCGTGCCGGACCGTCCGCGATCCGTTTCGTCATGGCGCTGACCATCGGTCTGCTCGCCTTCCTGGCCTTCGACGGAACCGTCGAAGGCATCCAGGTCGCAGGGCCTTCGGGTGCCGCGTTTGGTGGACCGGCCCTGGTCGTCTTCAGTGCGGCGCTGTCCTACATCGCCCTGCAACTCATCGGATCGCTCGTCCGTCGGTGGCGAGGCGCAGCCGCCACCCGAAGCGGAATCGGCCTCTCCGTTATGATCGCGGTGGGTATCGGATTGCACAATCTCGGTGAGGGATTGGCGATCGGAAGTGCCTATGCAGTTGGCGAACTCGCGCTTGGTGCCGCTCTGGTTCTCGGGTTTGCCCTGCACAACACAACGGAGGGGCTCGCGGTAGTCGCTCCGGTCGGTCGTGAACGAGTCTCCGTTCTGGTGTTGCTCGGCCTCGGACTGCTCGCCGGTGCGCCGGCAGTGGTCGGCGCGATCGCCGGTGCCGCCATCGCAACCCCAGCAGCGTCGGCGGCGCTGCTCGGTGTCGGAGTAGGAGCGATAGTTCAGGTGATCGTCACAGTCGCCCCCGCAGTGCGGGTGCCGGGTCGTGGTCTCGACGGTGTGTCGATGGCCGGCCTCGCCGCCGGAATCGTCGTCATGTTCGCTACTGGATTGGTGATCCCCGCATGAGCTGCTGTGACCGTCGGACTTTTCTCGCCGGCGCCGCGATTGCCGGCGTCGCCGTGACGGCTGGTTGCGCCAACGTGGGCACGGTCGACACGAATTCGGTCCCGACCTCGAAGGACCCGAGCGGCGCCACGACGCTCAAGACGTCCGAAATCCCGGTCAACGGTGGTGTCATCATCGCGACCGACAAGGTCGTCATCACGCAGCCGGAGGCGGGCGTTTTCAAGGCGTTCTCGTCGGTCTGCACCCACGCCGGCTGCTCGGTGACCGAGGTGTCGAACAACGAGATTCACTGCCCGTGTCACGGCAGCAGGTTCGACGCCGCGACCGGCCAGGTTCTCGGCGGGCCTGCGACCGCCCCGCTGGCCAAGAAGACCGTTGCCGACAACGGCGGAACGCTCACTCTCAGCTGACGTGGTGTCCGGAGTCACAGGTCGGGTGGGTTTTTCCCACACCTAGGTGACCTGTCCGGCTAGCGATCCATGATCAAGAATTGCGATCATGAACATCCGGAACAGCCTCTCGATGATTGGCTCCGCTGCTGTCGTGATCATCGCGACGGCCGCCTGCTCGCCGATGGCGGGCAATCCGGTGGCGTCCTCAACGGGCCTGAGCTCAACTGCTAAGACCACCACGACGACCGCCGCCGCCCCAACCACCACCTCCGACGCGACGACGTCCAGCGGCAGCCCGCATGGACACCGAGCGTTCTCGGTGGTCTATCACAAGTACCAGGCGACCGAAGGGACCGTCACGTTCGACGTCGACGTCCCGTGGATCTCGGGGGACGACCTGGCGGTCGTCGACCGGTTCAACAACAGCGTCCTGTCGTCGTTGCACGACCAGCAGGTCGCGCTCGGCAATGACGGTTCCACTTCGGGATACTGGACCGTCTCCAGCCAGGACGCGCAGGCCGTCATCGGCACTGACGTCATCACGGGCCTGCTGATCACCTCGGTCAACCATCACGACCCGATGAGCGCGCATCCGACCCCGCACATCGCGACGTTCGTCATCAACAAGGCGACGGCGCAACCCGTGATGCTGACCGATCTGTTCACGGACCAGCACGAGGCGCTGCAGCGACTGTCGAACGAAGCGAGGCAGCAGATCATCGCCAAGATCGGCTCGGTGGACGAGAGTGGCATCGCCCCGACGGCGAAGAACTTCGCGAACTGGATTCCCACCTCGTACGGCATCGAGATCCACTTCGACGATTACCAGGTCGGTCCGCACGCCGCCGGCTTACAGGTGGTCACCATGCCCTGGTCCGTGTTCGCCGGGGTGCTGGCGCAGAAGCTGTACTAGGAGGACCGCAGTACTACGAAGTCGATGCCGCCGCGCGCGCCGCAATCCGGCGCAGCGGCGGATCTACCTTCGGCGGCACCTTGCGATCCGGCAGATCGGCCAGCAGGTGCCGCGTGATGTGGGCGATCTCCGCGACCGCCGCATCGACGAGTGGTTTGTTGGCGGCGGAGATACTGCTCAGTCCGGCGACCTTGCGCACGAACTGCAGTGCAGCAGCTTCGACTTCCTGATCGGTGGCAGGTGGCTCCAAACCGCGCAATGGCGTGATGTTTCGGCACATACCGGACAGGTTAGGCCGGTACGTGCTCTCGCGCCCGGAACTGTTCCCAGGCGTGCTTCGCGCGCGGCTCGAGGAAGCCGCTCACCTTGTCCCAGGTGAGGTACATGAGGGTGCCGGTGACGATCGACAACACGATGGCGACGTAGTCGAAACCAGGTGCGAGCGTGTACGCGTCGACGCGCGGCATCAGTTCCAGCACCTGCCAGTGCGTGAGGAAGATGAACAGCGACGAGTTCGCGACGAGCGTCGTCGCGGGGACGATCCAGCGCGGCAACTTCATCCGCGGTAGCCAGATGAGCAGCAGGATGAACGCCGCGCATTCGTAGGTGCGGGCGATCGCAAAGTACCGGGGATCGAAGTACCCGATCAGCGAAGCGATGACGAGCACGGAGACGAGCCCGCGCTGCCAGTTGGTGGTTGCCTTCGCGATCGCCCAACCGAACGCGAAAAAGAACGCGGCGAACACGCTGAACAGCGTCCACTGGTGGACCGTCTGCAGGTCCCCGAGATCGGGGTGGGGCAAGACATCGAACGGAATCAGTCTGGTCGAGACCAGCAGAAGGGCGATTCCGAGTGCGAGCTGGAAGGGCTTCCGGCGTTCGAGGCGATCGAACGCCGGGATGGCGATCACCACCGCGGCGACGATCAGCAGGTCGACCAGCACCTCGACGTACCAAATCCGCAGTGTGAGGGAGTTGACGGGCCCGAATATTCGGTTGACGAACAGGGCGTTCGACAACGCATAGGTGCCGAGCGTCAGCCGCACCAGGACGATCCACACCAGGCATGGGATGGCGATGCGCAGCAGTGTCGTGATGCTGTGTTTGACGCGCTCAGAACGGGGTTTGTCACTCAGGATGAACCGCGCGAAGTAGTAGCCGGAGGCGGCCAGCAGGAAGTGTGCGCCACCTTCGGCGTGCATGAGGCCCGTGTGCGAGACCACGATGAGCAGGATCGCCAGCGCCCGTAGGACGATTCCGGTCTCGACCGTTCGCCACCGCCCGGGCTTTTGGCGATCGTGAGCTCGCAGTTCGGCGACCGTCTTCGTGTGCCAGTCCGCGGGGAGGGTGCCGAGAAGTTTCTCGAGTCGGACGGACATCGTCACAAACGACATCGAGTCGCCGCCGAGGTTGACGAACGTGCTGTTGTCGGTGACCTCGGCCGCCGGAATGCGAAGCACCTGCGCGAAGAGATCGCGCACGTCACCCTGCGATTCCGCAGTCGAGGCATCGGCGGCCAGCTCCCGGAGCGCCGCGTAGTCGACCTTGCCCGCGCCCAAGCGAGGGAATTCGTCGACCGTGACGACCTGAATGACGTGCGCCGGCAGGTTGGTGATCGCCGCAACCCGCGCCCGAATGTCGGCGACCGCAGCCCGCCCTTGGACGGCCACCACGAGCTGCTCGTCGTCGCCGGTGCAGACCGCGGTAAGCCCCTGAGATTCGAGGACCGATTCGATGCGTTGCAGATCGATTCGGATG
This sequence comes from Smaragdicoccus niigatensis DSM 44881 = NBRC 103563, assembly GCF_000380645.1. GTDB lineage: Bacteria > Actinomycetota > Actinomycetes > Mycobacteriales > Mycobacteriaceae > Smaragdicoccus > Smaragdicoccus niigatensis. Next base: position 314,759 of record NZ_AQXZ01000015.1, on the reverse strand, counting down.
CCGAACAGCTTGATGAAACGCGCGGAGCGACCGACGATCTGATAGAGCCCGTTGGGCTTTCGGCGCGCGATGTCGCCGGTGCGCAGTTCGTCGAGTTCCCGACCCTTGGCCAGGTCGGACGCTGACTGCGCGTACCCCAGCATGATGTTCGGGCCGGTGTACACGAGTTCGCCCATGTCGTCGTCGAGACCGTCCACGGGATCGAGCCGGAATGCTCCGCCCGGAATGGGCACACCGACGCACTCGGGGTTGTCGAAAACCAGCTCGGGGGGCATGTACGCCATGCGCGAGGTGGCCTCGGTGGAGCCGTACATCGGAAACAGTTGCCATCCGGCCTGACGCGCGTGGCCGGCGTATTCCTTGACCTTGGCCGGCGCGAGTCGGCCGCCCGAGACCGTCATGTACCGCAGGCTCGGGAGGTGCATCTTGGCGAAGCCGGCCTGGTCGAGAAGTTCGTAGGTGTACGGAACTCCGGCGATCGACGTCGCGCGGTGCTGCCGAAAGAAACTCCAGAAGCTCTTGTCGATGACCGAGTCGTTCGTGAGCATCAGCGTCGCGCCCGCGACCAGATAGCTGTGGATGACGGACAGGCCGTAGCAGTAGTACATCGGGAGCGTGGTGATCGCTCGATCGTCGCTCGTCAGGGAAAGGTAGGTCCCGATCGCCTGGGCGTTCGCGACGAGGTTCCGATAGGAGAGCCGAACGAGCTTGGGGGACCCGGTCGATCCCGAAGTGCTCAGACATAACGCCAGGTCAGGGTGCAGATCGTGCACCGACGTCGCGTTGCGCGTCGCGATTTCCCAGCCCGCTTCGCCAACGGAGACAACGACGTCCGGATTGTAGGTGCGCGTCAGTGTCGAGTCCGGTCCGGCGGCCGTTTCGGGGACGACGAGAACGACACTGCCGGCGGCGAGAATTCCTAAATACGCAATCAGGGCAGACGTGTCATTTCGGCCCGCCAACATGACGAGTTTGCGTTCCGGACCGAGGCGAGCGGCGAAGTCCTCGACCTGATCGGCGAGGTCGGCATAGGTCAGCGCAGGTTCGACCTGGCTGATGAGTGCCGGCCGATCGCCATTCTTTCGGAAATGCTCGGAAATCAGGCTGCCTGGCTGGATACGCGTCGCCACAGCCGGGATCTTATTTTCCTATTCAGATAACGCCACGATAACCATCGCGTGTCTCAATATTCACAGGAATTAACTGGCGACCGGAATTCGACTAGTGGACCGTTGCCAGAGTGCTTTGAGGCGTGGTTCGACCCCACTGCTGAACCTGTTCCAGCCCTCGTAGACCAGGATTCCGACGACGATCGACAGGACGATTGCGATCAGGTTCATGCCCGGCGCGAGGGTAAACGGGTTCGTGTGCGGCATGACTTCGAAGACTTGCCAGTGCATCAGGAAGATGAACAGTGACGCATTGGCGATCGTCGTGGTGATCGGGACGAGGAACCCGGGGAGGCGCATCCGGGGGACCCAGATGAGCAGCAGGATGAAGATCGCGCATTCATAGGTGCGGGCGATGGCGACGTACCGAGGGTCGAAGTAGCCGATCATCGACACCAGGACCATCGCGGAGACGAGCAGTCGCTGGCCGGTGGTGGTGGCCTTCGCGGCCACCCAGCCAAAGGCGAAGAAGAACGCCGCGAACACGCTGAACAGCGTCCACTGGTGAACGGTCTGGAACCCGTGGAGGTCAGGGTGCGGGAGGCTGTCGAAGGGGATCAGCCGCGTCGACAGCAGCAACAGCGCAAGGACCGTCGCGAGTTGGAACGGCTTCCGGCGTTCGAGTCGGTCGATGGCGGGGATCGCGATCACGACCGCGGCCGCGATCAGCACGTCGACCAGTACCTCGACGTACCAAATTCGCAGCGTGAGCAGGTTGACCGGACCGAATATCCGGTTGACGAACAGCGCATTGGTGAACGAATAGGTGCCTAGCGTGGCGCGCACGAACACGATCCACAACACGCAGGGCACCGCGATTCGCAGGATTGTCATGACGCTGTGCTTCACGCGTTCGACGCGGGATTTGTCGGTGAGAACGAATCGCGCGAAGTAGTAGCCCGAGGCGGCGAGCAGGAAGTGCGCACCGCCTTCGATGTGGATGACACCCGTGTGCGAGATGACGATGAACAGAATCGCCAGCGCGCGGAGCACGATTCCGGTCTCGACAGTGCGGAAGATGCCCTTCGGCTCCCGCCGACTGGCCTCGAGCTCCGCGACCGTCCGCTGGTGCCAGTCCTCGGGGAGGTGGCCGAGCAGTTTCTCCAAGCGCGCAGACATCGTGACGAACGACAGCGAATCGCCGCCCAGCGCGACGAACGTGCTGGCGTCGGTGACCTCGGCGGCCGGAACGCGCAGCACGGTGGCGAAGAGTTCCCGGACACCGGTGGCCTTCGCGGCCGGCGCAGAGGTGGCGGCCAAGGCGCGAATCGCGGGATAGTCAGGCTTCCCGGATCCCAGGCGCGGCATCTTCGCGACCGCGCAGACGTCGATGGCATGTTTCGGCAGATGTGCGGTTTCGGCGACCTTGTCGAGGATGGCCGGAGTGTTTGCCCGGCCTTCGACCGCTACGACGAGCTTCTCGTCGGTACCGGCGCAGCAGGCGGTGATGCCGTCCGCCGCGAGAACGGACTCGATCCGCTGCAGATCGATGCGAAGTCCGAAGAGCTTGATGAATCGAGCTGACCGGCCAACGACCTCGTAGAGGCCCGAGTCGGTGATCCGGGCGATGTCGCCCGTGCGGAGTTCGTGGACGTCGCGGCCATTGGCGAGGTCGTCGGGGGACTGCGCGTAGCCCATCATGACGTTCGGGCCGTAGTAGACGAGTTCGCCGGCTCCGTCCTCGAGGCCCTCCATGGGTTCGATGCGGAAGGAGCCGCCCGGGATCGGCACACCGATGCACTCGGGGTGTGCCTCGGCCAAGTCCGGCGGAAGGTATGCCATGCGGGCCGTCGCTTCCGTCGCCCCGTACATGACGAAGAAATCCCAGCCGGCGCGCGCACCCATCGCTGCGTAATTGCGCACCTTTTCCGGTGCCAGGCGCCCGCCGGCCTGCGTGATGTAGCGCAGAGTCGGGAGTTCCATCTGCTCGAACCCGGCCTTGTCCAGCAGATCGAACGTGTAGGGGACGCCCGCGAAGGACGTGCCGTCGTTGTCGGCGAAGAACTGCCAGAACGACCGGTCGACAACCGAATCGTTGGTGACGAGCAGGCCGGCGCCGCGGTTCAGATGGCTGTGGATGACCGAGAGCCCGTAGCAGTAGTACATGGGCAGGGTGGTGATCGCGCGGTCCGCGTCGGTGATCGACAAGTACTCCGCGATCGCCGACGCGTTGGAAACCAGGTTCTCGTACGAAAGCCGAACCAGCTTCGGCGACCCGGTCGAACCGGACGTGCTGAGGCAAAGTGCCAGGTCAGGGTGCAGTTCGTGAACGGAGTCCGGGTGTCGTACCAGGATTTCCCACTGGTTGTCGCTCAGCGCGGAAACGATGACGTCCGGGTTGTAGATCTGGGTGAGATCGGAATCGGAATTCGCGGCGGAATCCGGAACGAGTAATACCGTGTGGCCGCCGACGAGGGCACCGAGATAAGCAACGATCGCGGAAATTTCGTTTTGGCCGGCGAGCATCACCAATTTGCGGCCGGTACCGAGCGACTTCGCGAATTTCTCCGCCTGATCGGCGAGTTCGGCGTACGTCAAAGGCACCTCGCGCTGACTGATCAGCGCAGTTTGCTGCCCGAAATTACGCAGATGCTCAAGCAACCTGCTCGCCGGGCTAGTAAGGGTAGCCACACGAGGATCGTATTGAATGATTAAAGAAGTAGTAGGGTCTACGTCACGCGTGTCCGGTTTATCACTGAACGCCGGGTATTACTGAAGTGTCTGCATGGTCGCACCCGAACCCCTGCACATCGGCCGGGAACCGGTCGCCTGATGTGTACGTCGTCGTCACGGAACGCCCCGAGATGCCGTCGGGTGAACGACCGGTAGTGTTGGTGATTCCGGGACCGAAAGGACAGGCCTGAGTGGCCGACGCTGTATGAACCGCAAGAATGTCTTCCGTAACGTCGCAATCGTTGGCGCGATCCTTTTGGGTCTGTTCGCCTACGCGTGGATGTCCGACAACACCCGCGGATGGACCTCGGTCGACACCTCGGTAGCGCTGCAGCAGATGAAAGCGCACAACATCAAGTCTGCGCAGATCGACGACCGTGAGCAGCAGGTTCGCCTCACGCTCAAGACAAGCATCGATGTCGACGACACCAAGGGTGCCGAGAAGATCATCGCGAAGTACCCGTACGACGTGTCCTCAACGATCTTCCAGGCCGTCGAGCAGTCGGACCCCGCGGAGGGCTTCAACACCGAAGTCACCAAGGACAGCTGGTTCACCTCGATCATCCTGTTCGTGCTGCCGATGGTCGCGGTGCTCGCGCTCTTCATCTTCATGATGGGTCGCATGCAGGGCGGCGGCCGCGGCGGCGTCATGGGCTTCGGCAAGTCGAAGGCCAAGCAGCTCTCGAAGGACATGCCGAAGACGACGTTCTCGGACGTCGCCGGTGCCGACGAAGCAGTCGAAGAGCTTTACGAGATCAAGGACTTCCTCCAGAACCCGACGCGCTACCAGGCACTCGGCGCCAAGATCCCGAAGGGTGTTCTGCTCTACGGCCCTCCCGGCACGGGTAAGACGCTCCTCGCGCGTGCGGTCGCCGGCGAAGCGGGCGTCCCGTTCTTCACGATCTCCGGTTCGGACTTCGTCGAGATGTTCGTCGGTGTCGGTGCCTCGCGTGTTCGCGACCTGTTCGACCAGGCCAAGCAGAACAGCCCGTGCATCATCTTCGTCGACGAGATCGACGCGGTCGGCCGCCAGCGTGGTGCCGGTCTCGGTGGTGGTCACGACGAGCGTGAGCAGACCCTGAACCAGTTGCTCGTCGAGATGGACGGCTTCGGCGACCGGGCCGGCGTCATCCTCATCGCCGCCACCAACCGCCCCGACATCCTCGACCCGGCGCTGCTGCGTCCCGGCCGTTTCGACCGTCAGATCCCGGTGAGCAACCCGGATCTCGCCGGTCGCCGGGCGATCCTGCGCGTGCACGGTCAAGGCAAGCCGATCGCGCCGGACGTCGACCTCGAAGGCCTGGCGAAGCGCACCGTCGGTATGTCCGGTGCGGACCTCGCCAACGTCATCAACGAAGCCGCGCTCCTGACCGCCCGTGAAAACAAGGGCATCATCACCGGAGCTGCGCTCGAGGAAGCCGTCGACCGCGTCGTCGGTGGACCACGCCGCAAGAGTCGCATCATCAGTGAGCACGAGCGCAAGATCACCGCGTACCACGAGGGTGGTCACACGCTCGCGGCGTGGGCGATGCCGGACATCGAGCCTGTCTACAAGGTCACCATCCTGGCCCGTGGTCGCACCGGCGGTCACGCCATGACCGTCCCGGAGGACGACAAGGGCCTCATGACCCGCTCGGAGATGATCTCGCGTCTCGTCATGGCCATGGGTGGTCGTGCCGCCGAAGAGCTCGTGTTCCACGAGCCGACGACGGGCGCGTCCTCCGACATCGACCAGGCGACCAAGATCGCGCGCGCGATGGTGACCGAGTACGGCATGAGCGCTCGACTCGGCGCCGTGCGTTACGGGCAGGAGGGCGGCGACCCGTTCCTCGGCCGCACGATGGGTATGGTGCCGGACTACTCGCACGAGATCGCGCGCGAGATCGACGAGGAAGTGCGCAACCTCATCGAGGCCGCGCACACCGAGGCGTGGGCCATCCTCAACGACTACCGCGACGTTCTCGACGACCTTGCCAAGGAACTGCTCGAGCGCGAGACGCTGCACCGCGTCGACCTCGAGAAAGTCTTGGTGGCCGTCGCAAAGCGCCCGCGCATCACGACGTTCAACGACTTCGGTGAGCGCACCCCCTCGGACAAGCCGCCGATCAAGACTCCCGCCGAGCTTGCCGCGGAACGCGGTGAGCCGTGGCCGCCCGAAGGGGACGACGCGCCGCCCGTGACGCCGCCGCAGCAGACGTGGGCGCAGGCGCCGATGTCGAACGGGTACCCCGCGTACCAGCCGACCGGGCCGAACTACGGCCAGCCAGCGGGCTGGTCGGCGCCGGGCTGGCCGCCACCGCAGTCCGCATCGCAGCAGTCCGCACCGCAACACCAGGCGGCTCCGCAGCACGCTCAGCCGGAACTCGAGCAGAGCGCAGAAACCCCCGCTGACGAGGGAAAGTGAGCGCTGGTGGCGAAGCAGGATTCCGTCGGCCCTGAGCTGAAGGCGGTCGACACCGGTCGGCCTTTCGACCAGGAACGTGCTGAGGCAGCAGTTCGCGAGCTGCTCCTTGCGGTCGGCGAAGACCCGGATCGTTCCGGGCTCGTGGATACCCCCGGTCGGGTGGCGCGCGCCTACCGCGAGATGTTCGCGGGGCTCTACCGCAACCCCGACGAAGTCCTCGACACCACGTTCGACGAGGGGCATCAGGAGCTCGTCCTCGTTCGGGACATCCCGATGTACTCGACGTGCGAACACCACCTCGTTTCGTTCCACGGGGTCGCACACGTCGGCTACATCCCGGGGCCGAGCGGCCGGGTGACCGGGTTGTCGAAGTTGGCCCGCGTTGTCGATCTCTACGCGAAGCGTCCGCAGGTCCAGGAGCGTCTGACCAGTCAGATCGCGGACGCCGTGATGCGCAAGCTCGAACCGCGCGGAGTCATCGTCGTCATCGAGGCCGAGCACCTGTGCATGGCGATGCGCGGCATTCGCAAGCCCGGCGCGAGCACCACGACGTCGGCGGTTCGCGGCCAATTCCAGACCAGTTCGGTTTCGCGGGCCGAGGCTCTCGACCTGATCCTGCGCAGGTGACCGTGCTGCCGGAGTTCTGGCGGTACGACGAATCCCGTAGGGCGAAGGACATGGTCGTCTTCGGCGTCGTGAATGTGACCGCCGATTCGTTCTCCGACGGCGGTAAGTTCCTCGCCGCTGAGCGTGCGATCGAGCACGGTCGCGAGCTCTTCGCCTTGGGCGCGACCATCATCGACGTCGGCGGCGAATCGACGCGCCCGGGCGCCCATCGCGTCGACCCGGAGGTGGAGGCGGCGCGCGTCCGGCCGGTCATCGAAGCACTTGCCGCGGAGGGAATTCCGGTCAGCGTCGACACGATGCGTGCGTCCGTCGCGGCGGCTGCGATCGAAGCGGGCGCCGTGGCCGTGAATGACGTTTCGGGCGGTCGTGCGGACGGAGAGATGGCTCGGCTCGTCGCCGATGCCGGCGTGGGCTGGGTCCTCATGCACTGGCGCGCCGACGCCGGTCATCACCATCACCCCGACGTGCCGTCGTATGGCGACGTCGTCGCCGTGGTCCGCGATGAGCTGCTCGCGCAGGTCGACGTGGCGATTGCGGCCGGTGTCAGTGAGTCGGCGATCGTCCTTGACCCCGGGCTGGGATTCGCGAAGAACGCCGAACACAACTGGAAGCTGCTGTCCGCGCTGCCCGAGTTCACGGGTCTCGGTTTCCCGATACTCGTCGGTGCTTCGCGAAAGCGGTTCCTCGGGTCGCTTCTCGCCGACGATCGTGGGCCGCGCCCGCCGGACGGTAGGGAAGTGGCGACGGCGATGATTTCGGCGCTGTCCTTCCAGCGCGGTGCGTGGGGTGTGCGCGTGCACGATGTCACCGCCACCCGCGATGCACTGCTCACGGTCGACGCGATGGGGGCCGGCGATGAGTGATCACATCGCGTTGCGCGGCCTCACCGTGCGTGGAAACCATGGCGTCTTCGACCACGAACGGCGCGACGGCCAGGACTTCATCGTCGACGTGACGGTGTGGATGGACCTGTCAATCGCAGCCTCGACCGATGACCTCAACGACACCCTCGATTACGGCGACCTTGCCCAACGCGCAGCGGCGATCATCGCTGGTCCGCCGCGGAACCTCATCGAGACCGTCGCCGCCGAGATCGCCGCGGACGTGCTCACCGACGTGCGGGTGCGCGAGGTCGAGGTGACGCTGCACAAGCCGTCCGCGCCGATCCCGCTGACATTCGCCGACGTGGCCGTCACGGTTCGGCGGGCCCGCGCGACCGCAGAGGTCGAGCGATGAGCAACGCGGTGCTCTCGATCGGCGGCAACCTCGGCGACCGCCTGGCGGCGCTGCAGTCGGTCATCGATGGACTCGGCCGACGCGTTCGGGCGATCTCGCCCATCTACGAGACGGCCGCGTGGGGTGGCGTCGAACAGGACGACTTCCTCAACGCGATCGTCCTGGTCTCCGATCCGGCGTTCGAGCCGATGGACTGGCTGCGAGTGGCGCATCAACTCGAGCGCGACGCCGGGCGCGTGCGCGATGTCCGTTGGGGGCCGCGCACGCTCGACGTCGATGTCGTCGACTGCGATGGCGTTGTCTCGCCCGATCCCGTGCTCACGCTCCCGCATCCACGTGCCCACGAGCGTGCCTTCGTGCTGGTGCCTTGGCTCGCGGTCGAACCCAACGCACTGCTCTCGGTCGCTGGGCAACGAGTACCGGTCGCAGCGTTGGTCGCGCACCTCGCCGCCGATGAAGTCGCGGGAGTCCGTCGTACCGATTTCCGGCTGAGCGAGGTTCCGGAGTGAAGCCGACCCGCATCATCGACCTGCTGGGTCTGGGCGCCTTCGCAGCGGTCATTGCGTTCGTCATGGTGAGCGTCTTCTATGCCGACTTCCCGCCGATCACGACCCTGGCCGGCGGCTCGCTTTACCCGGTCGCGGCACTCGAGGTGGCGATGGCCTTCTTCATCCGCTCCCGCGTGCTCGGCAAGCGAGAGATCGGGCAGGCGCGAGAGCAGTTGCACCCCATCACCATTGCGCGAGCGGTCGCGCTGGCGAAGGCATCGGCCCTGGTCGGAGCGGCCAGTACCGGTATCTGGCTGGGTTTCCTCGGGTTCGTCGTGGCGAAGCAGGCCGAACTCAAAGCGGCGATGTCAGACCGAACCGGAGTCCTCGTCGGACTGGTCGGTGCGATCGTGCTGACCGCTGCGGCGCTGTGGCTCGAGTACTGCTGCAAGATGCCGGAAGAACCGCCCGAGGAACCCGCCGCGCAGTCCTGACGAATCACCAGTGAGCGTAATCACCGCCTGACTCACTGTCGGCGCCGCACGTGGTTCGATAGGCTCACATTTGTACGTCTGGTACCCGCAGTGCGGGACTGGAACGGAAAACCGAAAGGACCTTCAGGTGGCCTCACATGAGGTGACCGCAAGCCCCACGCGCGCACGATTGGCTGTTGGAGTCATTTCGGCGGGACGTGTCGGGACCGCGGTCGGCGCAGCGCTGGAGCGTGCTGGTCATGTCGTATTCGGAGTCAATGCAGTTTCCGATGCGTCGATCAACCGTGCTCAGACTCGTCTGCCCGAAGCCGAAATCCTTTCCCCTGATGTCATCGCCGCACACGCGGAGCTGCTCATTCTCGCGGTGCCCGATACCGAACTCGCCGGCCTCATCGAAGGCCTCGCCGCCACCGGTGTCGTGCGTCCGGGAACGGTCGTCGCGCACACCTCGGGGGCCAACGGCATCTCCATCTTGTCGCCCCTCACCCGGCAGGGTGCGCGCCCGCTCGCTCTGCACCCCGCGATGACCTTCTCCGGCAAGGACGAAGACACTGCTCGCCTCGCGAACTGTTGCTTCGGGGTCACCGCCGCCGACGAGATCGGTGACGCGATCGGCCAGGCACTGGTCATCGAGATGGGGGCCGAGCCGGTGCGGGTCGCCGAGCACAACCGCACCCTCTATCACGCCGCTCTTGCGCACGGCAGCAATCACCTGGTCACGCTGGTTTCCGACGCCGTAGACGCCCTCCGGGAGGCCCTCGCCGGCAATGAACTGCTCGGACAGCAGCTCGTGGACACCGACCCGAACGGTGTCGCTGAGCGCGTCCTCGCGCCGCTCCTCACGGCGGCTCTCGACAACACGCTTCGCCGCGGATTCTCGGCGCTCACCGGACCGGTTGCTCGTGGCGACGTCGCCGCGGTGCGTGCCCATCTCGACGTTCTGAACGAAGTGGACCCGGACCTCGCGTCGGGGTATCGCGCAATGTCGCTGCGTTCGGCGCAGCGCGCTGGAAAAGACAATGTCGTCGACGTTCTGGAGAAGCTGTGATCCCCAAGCTCCAAGGCTCCTTCGTGCCCGGTCAGCTGACCGTGCACCACGATCCCGCGATCGTGACCGCGGTGTCGAAGGCGCTGCGTGGTGTCGGCCGCAAGGTCGCGATGGTTCCCACCATGGGTGCGCTGCACGAAGGTCACCTGCACCTGGTTCGCCAGGCGCGGAAGACGAACGCCGTCGTCATCGTGTCGATCTTCGTGAACCCGCTGCAGTTCGGTGCCAACGAGGACCTCGACGCCTACCCGCGCACCCTCGACGCCGACATCGAGCTGCTCAAGGGCGAGGGCGTCGAGATCGTCTTCGCGCCGTCGGCGAACGAGATGTACCCGGACGGTCCGCGCACCATGGTCCATGCCGGACCGGTCGGCGCCGACCTCGAAGGCAAGACCCGGCCCACGCACTTCGCCGGCATGCTCACCGTCGTGGCGAAGCTGCTGCAGATCGCGCAGCCGAACGCTGCGTACTTCGGGGAGAAGGACTACCAGCAGCTCGCGCTGATCCGGCAGATGGTCCGGGACCTGAACTTCGACACCAAGATCATCGGCATCCCGACCGTTCGCGAAAGGGACGGACTGGCGATGTCCTCGCGGAACCGCTACCTCGATGCGGAGCAGCGCGAAGCCGCCTTGGCTCTGTCCGCGGCTCTGCTGGCCGGCGCCCGCTCGTCGTGGCGGGGTCCGGACGATGCACTCAAGGCCGCTCACGAGGTCATCGCGGCGGTGCCTGCGGTCAAACTCGACTACCTCGAAGTACGTGGCAAAGACCTCGGTGACGTGCCCGAATACGGCGAGGCACGCATGCTCATCGCAGCTTGGGTCGGGACTACTCGACTCATCGACAACGTTGGAATCGTGATCGGCGGCGGGGAAGCCGACGCCCAGCAGCCCGCTGCAGACGCAGCGGCTGTGCACTAGGAAGGGAAGCAACGATGCTCCGGACCATGATGAAGTCCAAGATTCACCGCGCGACGGTGACTCACGCCGACCTGCACTACGTCGGGTCGGTCACGGTCGACTCCGATCTGATGGCGGCTGCGGACATCCTCGAAGGCGAACAGGTCGCGATCGTCGACATCACCAACGGTGCTCGACTCGAGACCTACGTCATCGCCGGTGAGCCCGGCTCGGGCGTGATCGGCATCAACGGCGCCGCCGCGCACCTGGTCAACCCGGGCGACCTCGTCATCCTCATCGCATACGCGCAGATGGACGACGCGGAGGCGAAGGCGTTCAAGCCGAACGTCGTGTTCGTCGACGGCGAGAACAAGCAGGTCGAACTCGGCAACGACCCGGCGCACGCGCCAGAGGGCTCGGACCTGATCAGCCCTCGGAAGCTGCAGCGAGTCTGACGTGCTTCTGGCCATCGACGTCCGGAACACGCATACGGTTCTGGGCCTGTTCTCGGGGACCGGCGGGCACGCGAAGCTCGTCGCGGATTGGCGCGTGCATACCGAACCGCGCATGACGGCCGACGAACTCGCCCTGCAGATTCACGGGTTGATCGGTCAGCACGAGAACCACATCACGGGTGTCGCCGCCCTGTCGACGGTGCCGTCGGTGCTCCGCGAAGTGCGCCTCATGCTGGCCAAGTACTGGTCGCACGTGGCCCACATCGTCGTCGAGCCCGGCGTCCGCACCGGCGTGCCGCTGCTGGTCGACAACCCGAAGGAAGTCGGGGCCGACCGGATCGTCAACAGCCTCGCCGCGAATTACCTGTACGACACGGCCGCGATCGTTGTCGATTTCGGTACGTCTACCTGCGTTGACGTCGTGTCGGCCAAGGGGGAGTTTCTCGGCGGCGTCATCGCGCCAGGCGTTGTCATCTCGATGGATGCGCTCGCGTCCGGGGGAGCGGCCCTGCGCAAGGTCGAGCTCATCCGGCCGAAGTCGGTCGTCGGCAAGAACACCGTCGAGTGCATGCAGTCGGGCGCGGTCTTCGGATTCGCGGCAATGGTCGACGGTTTGGTCAATCGCATTCGCGCCGACCAGTTCCCTGGCCAGGATGTCGCGGTCATCGCGACCGGGGATGCCGCGGCTCTGATCGTGCCCGAATCGTCGACGATCGAGTCGCACGAACCGGAACTCACGCTCGAAGGCCTGCGCCTTGTTTTCGAACGCAATCAGGAGCGCGCACGCCCCCGTAAGGCGGGCCAGGCGTCCTGAGGCGGGCTCCGTTATCAAGGAGAGACCGGATTCACACCTTGGGTGAGCTGCCGTCGCTTGACGTCGTTGCTACTCTGGATTTCGTGACCCGAATGTCCCAGGAGTGTTGTCGCAGCATCTAGCTGCCCTGAAGCCGTGCGTTCCGCACGCGCTGTCAAACAACAATCCCTGGAGACGGGTTCATGTCCACTTTTTCTAGTTCTGCCATTTCGCGTACCGATCGTCCGATCACTTCCGCGCTTCCGACCCCTTACCGGCTTGCGGATCTTCTCCGCATCGTCGACGAGACCGCCGATGACGTCTTGTCGGGACGGTTCGATCATGTGATCCCCGCCGAGTTTCCGGCCGAGGAGCGGTGGGCGCGCCGGCTGTACGCCGACGAGGACCTCGACGTCTGGCTCATCAGCTGGGTTCCGGAACGCTCGACTGACCTGCATGACCACGCGGGGTCGCTCGGCGCGCTGACGGTGATCAGCGGCGCCGTCACCGAAGAGCGCTGGACCGGTTCGGAACTGCGCGAGCGGGTGCTCGTCGCGGGGGACCAGGCCGCTTTCCCGCTCGGTTGGGTGCATGAAGTCACTCGCGCACCGGAGTCGGCGCCCAACGCCGGACCGCTCGATCCGACGCTCAGCGTCCATGCGTATTCGCCGCCGCTGACGGCGATGTCCTACTACGAGGTCACCGGCCGCGGAACCCTGCGCCGGACCCACACCGAACTGACCACCGCCGATGACCACGAACTGCGCATCGCGACCCGTTTCGAGGAGTGGCAGTGATGACCATCGACGAAATGCTCGAGAACGCCCGGCGTCGGCTCCGCCGCATGCCGGCCGAAGACGTCCCGGCGGCGGTTGCCCGCGGGGCTCATCTGGTGGACATCCGGCCAGCCGCCCAACGTTTGCGCGAGGGCACCCTGCCCGGTGCGCTCGTCATCGAACGCAATGTCCTCGAGTGGCGCCTCGACCCCACGAGTTCGGCGAAACTGCGCCTCGCGACCGACCATGACGTCGAATGGGTCATCGTCTGCTCCGAGGGATACACGTCGAGCCTGGCGGCCGCCGCGTTGCAGGATCTCGGGATTCACAAGGCCACGGACGTCATCGGCGGGTACCAGGCGCTGCGTGCCGCCGGCCTGCTCAACGCCGCCGACAGTGCCTGGCACTACCGCCGAGTTCTGGCTTTCGCCTAGCGGCCTTGTCTCCCTACCACCTGCGGTTGGGAGACAGGGCGTTATCACCATTACGCTTATGCATCGTGAGCGACGCCGTCCTGAATGATGACCTCCCCGAGCAGCTGCGCATCCGCCGCGAAAAGCGCGACCGGCTGCTGGCTGAGGGAATTGAGCCGTACCCGGTGGTCGTTCCGCGCACCCACACCCTCGCTGAGATTCGGACACAATTCCCAAATCTCGAACCCGATACTGCAACCGGTCTGAAGGTCGGCGTTGTAGGCCGAGTCATCTTCATGCGCAATACCGGAAAACTGTGTTTTGCGACACTTCAAGAAGGTGACGGCACGCAGCTCCAGGCAATGCTCAGCCTGGCGAATGTCGGCGCCGATTCTCTGACCGCGTGGAAAACGGACGTCGACCTCGGTGACTTTGTATTTGTCGAGGGTGAAGTCATTAGCTCGCGCCGCGGTGAACTGAGTGTTCAGGCCGAAAAGTGGTCGATGGCCGCGAAGTCGCTTCGACCTTTGCCGGTTGCGCACAAAGAGATGAACGAGGAATCCCGCGTTCGTCAGCGTTATATCGATCTCATCGTGCGTCCGGAAGCCAGGGAAATGGCACGCAAGCGCGTGGCCGTGGTCCGTGCGCTTCGAAATGCACTCGAGCGCCGCGGTTTCCTCGAGGTCGAAACCCCGATGTTGCAGACGCTGCACGGCGGTGCGGCCGCGCGTCCGTTCGTGACGCACTCGAACGCCCTCGATATGGACCTGTTCCTTCGCATCGCGCCGGAACTGTTTCTCAAGCGCTGCGTCGTGGGCGGTATCGAGCGGGTCTTCGAGATCAACCGGAACTTCCGGAATGAGGGCTCGGATGCGACGCACTCGCCCGAGTTCGCCATGCTCGAGACCTATGCGGCGTACGGCACTTACGACGATTCCGCGGTCATGACGCGGGAATTGATCCAGGAAGTGGCGCAGGAAGCACTCGGCACGCAGGTGGTGACCTTGGCCGATGGCACAGAGTACGACCTCAGCGGCGAATGGGCCACCGTTGAGATGTATCCGTCACTTTCGGAGAATATTGGGGTCGAGGTCACTCCGGAGACGACCGTCGAGGAGCTCAAGGCCCTCGCGGACAAGGTCGGCCTCGAAATTCCGGAAAACAAGGGCTACGGCCACGGCAAGCTCGTCGAAGAGCTGTGGGAGCACGTCTACGGGGACAAGCTCTACGCGCCCACGTTCGTTCGGGACTTCCCGGTGGAGACGTCGCCGCTGACGCGCCAGCACCGCAGCAAGGCCGGCGTCACCGAGAAATGGGATTTGTACGTGCGCGGATTTGAGCTGGCCACGGGATATTCCGAGCTCGTCGACCCGGTTATCCAACGCGAGCGCTTTGTCGATCAGGCGCGATTGGCGCGGGCCGGTGACGACGAGGCGATGGCGCTCGACGAAGAATTCCTCATGGCGATGGAACATGCAATGCCGCCGACCACCGGAACCGGTATGGGAATCGACCGGCTTCTAATGGCGCTCACAGGTTTGGGGATTCGAGAAACCATCCTGTTCCCAATTGTCAAGCCGATGGTGCGCTGAGTCTCAACCGTTGATTGAAAAAATAAAACTTGACTTCTTATTATTTGGAAATGCAGGGTACTCTCTGTGGCAGTAACACGGCGCCGCAAGATGACGCCGAACGGAAAAGTCCAAATGACACAGAAGGCAGCCAATGGCAAAGAAGGTGACCGTCACCCTCGTTGACGATGTCGACGGTGAATCGACGGCCGATACGACCGTTGAGTTCGGTTTGGATGGTGTCTCCTACGAGATCGATCTCTCGTCGCTCAACGCCGCCAAGCTCCGCGAGCAGCTCGAGGTGTGGATTGCTCACGCCCGACGCACGGGTGGCCGCCGGGTCGCTAGCAAGACCCCTGGCCAGCCGGTCTCCAAGAACCGCGTCGCGGTTGATCGTGAGCAGAGTGCCGCCATTCGCGAGTGGGCCCGCCGCAACGGGCACAAGGTTTCCGCGCGTGGACGTATTTCGGCTGAGATCACCGAGGCATACAACAAGGCGACCAAGTAAGCAGGTTGTTGAAAGTAGAACGCCGGGGCAACTGCCCCGGCGTTTTTCTGTATGAATCTCGATTGCCAGATCAGCTGGCGACTTTGAAGGAAATCGCCCAGCTCGAACGCCCGCGTACAGTGAGCAGATAGCTGCATTTCTGCTGTGAGCGGCAATGCGCACCTTGCCCACGATGCCAAGGGGTCGATCTCAATGCAGACATCTGACTCGATGCAATCCCTCCGGACCGCCTGATGGCGAGCGAAAAGCGGATGCCGACCTCGCGGGCAGGTCGAGCCGCGATGCTGGGGCGGGTCGTTGCGGGTCAGGCTGCACGGCAAGTGGGTACCAGAGTTGCCGTCGCTGGACGCGGTGAGGAACGCAAAACTGCGGCCCTCGAACGGCGGCATATCGAGGCGGCGCGCGCCCTCGTGGCGGCGTTGGGCACGATGCGCGGCGCGGCGATGAAGATCGGCCAGGTGCTGTCGATCATGGACGCGGGTTTGTTCCCCGAAGAGGTCCGTGACGAGATCCAGAAGATGATGGCGCAGCTGCGCGATTCCGCGCCGAACGCGTCGTTCGACAAGATGCGCAAGGTCATCGAGCAGGACCTCGGTGAGCGGATCGGCAAGGTGTTCGCCGAGTTCGACGAGACGCCGCTCGCCGCTGCGTCGATCGGTCAGGTGTACCGGGCGCGACTGCGTGACGGCCGGGAGGTCGCCGTCAAGGTGCAATACCCCGGCGTGGACAAGGCGATCCGCGCGGATCTCGGCAATATGGCGATGATCATGCGCGCGATGAAGCTCCTCACACCCAACGTGGACGTGGCATCGCTCACGCGTGAAATCCGGGACCGGATCGAGGAAGAGCTCGACTATGAGCTCGAGGCGCAGAATCAGCGCCGCGTCGCGCGGCTATATCGCGGTCACCCGTTCGTCGTTATTCCCGACGTCATCACCGAACTTTGCGGGCCGCACGTGCTGGTCACCGAGTACTACGAGGGGATGCGGTTCGAAGAGCTGAAGGAGGCGGACGAGGCGACGCGGAATCGCGTGGGCGAGATCGTGTTCCGCTTCTACGTCGGCGGCGTCTACCTCCACCGGCAGTTTTCGCCGGACCCACACCCCGGAAACTTCCTCGTCGGCGACGACGGCCGCGTCGCGTTCTTGGATTTCGGGCTGTACAAGCACCTCGACCAGGCGTCGGTGGAAACTCAACGCGCGGTACTGCGGGGAGTGATCGAGGGCGATCCGGATCGCATGCGGGACACGTTGATCCGGGAAGGGTTCATGGCCGACCCGAAAGCGATGTCGGCGGAAGACGCCCTCGAGTTCTTTCAGCTCCTGTTCTGGTGGGCCGCCGAGGACGACCTGGTCGCGCTGGACCCCGACACCGCCAATGATGCGCTGGCGGCCACCATCCACCCCTCATCGGGATTCTTCGATGCCGCGCGGAAACAGTCGGTGCCCACAGAACAGGTGCTCATCCTGCGAATGTTGGCCATGGTGCTCGCCGCTCTGGGGCACATGCGGGCGACCGGCAACTGGCACCGCATCGTTCGCGAGTGGCTGTACGGTGACGAGCCAATGACCGAACTCGGTGTCATCGAGGCAGAATTCCGCCGCGGCGACCGACCAGGAAAGGCGGCGATGTGATGGACCGCAAATCGATCCCGGACACGGCACTCCGAGTCATCAACGTCGGTCTGGATTCTTCGGTTGGGAAAGCGGTGATCCGCGCCATAGCGGACGCCCGCGAAATGGCGCAGGAAACCCAGACCGCGACCATGTCGGCGTTGAATCTGCCGACCGCCGACGAGGTGAACCGGTTGTTCGGCCGGCTTCGATCGGTCTCGCAACGGCTTGAGGAAGTCGAGGACACGCTCGAGCGAATCGAGCGGAAGATCGATGACCTCGCTCGGTCGGAAAAGCACACCTGAAATAGGTTCTTTATGCGGCGATCCGAAGGGTGAATGCCGACGCGACTGCCTCGACGAGGTCCACGATCGCGCTAGCGACCGGAACCGGATTCTCGACGATGATCCCGTGTCCGGCGCCTTCGACGATGGAAGTCTGCGCACCCGGAATCTGAGCCGCCATCGACAATGAAAATTCGACCGGGGTCATGGTGTCTTCGGTGCCGCAGATGACCGTTGTCGGCACGGCGCCCAGGATTTCGAGCGCGTCGGTCGCGTCGAACTTTGCGAAGTTGCCGAGGAAGCCGGCCAGAGTCCGGATCGGGGTCTTGTTCTGCAGCGTTGCCGTCAGGGACTTCATCTGCGGTCCGGCCGCTTCGTGGCTGTACTTCTTGGCTGCGCGGGCGGCGAGCGTCTTGGCGCGGGTCATGAAGCCCGGGGCGAGCAATGCCGCGTGACGCAGGGTCTGGAAGACCGGGTTGTTCAGCTTTTGGCCCATCGGGGTCGCGGTCAGGCCGCCGGCGGCACCCGAGATGAGAGCCACCGCGCTGATGCGTGAGCCGATTTCGAGCGGGAACTGGGCGGCGAAGCTCAGGATGGCCATCGCACCCATCGAGTGGCCGACGAGAACGATCGGTCCGGCCGGTACTGCGGTCTCGAGGACGGTGCGCAGGTCGCGGGCGAGCTGCTCGACGGTGTAGGTGGAGGACTCGCCTTCGCTGGACTTGCCGTGGCCGCGGTGGTCGTAGGCGACGATGCGGACGTCGGCACCGGACCCGATGAGTTCACGGCGGACGAATCCCCAGCATTCGGTGCGGAGGGTGTGTCCGTGCAGGAGAACGACGGTCGTGCCGGCCGAACGGCGGCCCCATTCGCGCACCGAGAGCTCGACACCGTCCGCCGTGGTCACCGAGTAGCGGCGGGCGCTCAGTTCGATGGTGGTGGCGGACATTTCGTTCTCCCGGTGAGTAGTTGGGGCGATGCTCTTAATGTGCCGGTCTGCGGCGGTATTTCTAAGGCACCCTGAGGGTGGGTGGGAGTTCCCGAGGTGTTGGGTTTTCCCACCTTGGTGAGCCGTTCGCTCAGGGCTGACGGGATCTTGGGATCGATCACGGGCCAAGTGCCGTTGAGTCTTTTAGGCTGACGGTGCTGTGCACTCTGGGGACGCCATGTGCGCAACGGAACCCCGACCCCATCTAAAGGCGGCCGGAACACCCGGCCACTAGAGTGGTGTTGGGAGCGAGAGGTAGGGGAGAGCGATGTTCGAGAGGTTTACCGACCGCGCACGGCGCGTCGTCGTCCTGGCGCAAGAAGAAGCCCGGATGCTCAACCACAACTACATCGGTACCGAGCACATCCTGCTGGGACTGATCCACGAGGGCGAAGGCGTCGCCGCCAAGTCGCTGGAGTCGTTGGGTATCTCGCTCGAGGGTGTCCGCACGCAGGTGGAGGAGATCATCGGGCAGGGCCAGCAGGCCCCGTCTGGGCACATTCCGTTCACGCCACGCGCGAAGAAGGTTCTCGAGCTGAGCCTTCGTGAAGCACTTCAGCTCGGCCACAACTACATCGGTACCGAGCACATCCTGCTCGGCCTCATCCGCGAGGGTGAGGGTGTCGCCGCGCAGGTCCTGCAGAAGCTCGGCGCGGACCTCAACCGGGTTCGCCAGCAGGTCATCCAGCTGCTGTCGGGCTACCAGGGCAAGGAGCCGGCCTCCGAGTCCGGAAGCGCAAGCCGTGGCGAGGCAGGCACGCCGTCGACGTCGCTCGTGCTCGACCAGTTCGGCCGCAACCTGACGCAGGCTGCGATGGAAGGCAAGCTCGACCCGGTCATCGGTCGCTCGAAGGAAATCGAGCGCGTGATGCAGGTCCTGAGCCGCCGTACCAAGAACAACCCGGTTCTGATCGGTGAGCCCGGTGTCGGAAAGACGGCTGTCGTCGAGGGCCTGGCTCAGGCGATCGTCAACGGCGAGGTGCCCGAGACGCTGAAGGACAAGCAGCTCTACACGCTTGACCTCGGCTCGCTGGTCGCCGGTAGCCGCTACCGCGGTGACTTCGAAGAGCGCCTGAAGAAGGTCCTCAAGGAGATCAACACCCGCGGCGACATCATCCTGTTCATCGACGAGATGCACACTCTCGTCGGTGCCGGTGCTGCCGAGGGTGCGATCGACGCCGCCAGCATCCTGAAGCCGAAGCTGGCTCGTGGCGAGCTGCAGACCATCGGTGCGACGACCCTCGACGAGTACCGCAAGTACATCGAGAAGGACGCCGCTCTCGAGCGCCGGTTCCAGCCGGTTCAGGTCGGCGAGCCGACGGTCGAGCACACCATCCAGATCCTGCGTGGTCTGCGTGACCGTTACGAGGCACACCACCGCGTTTCGATCACCGACCAGGCTCTGGTCGCTGCGGCAACCCTCGCGGACCGCTACATCAACGACCGCTTCTTGCCGGACAAGGCGATCGACCTGATCGACGAGGCGGGTGCGCGCATGCGCATCAAGCGCATGACGGCTCCGCCGGACCTGCGTGACTTCGACGAGCAGATCGCCGAGGCTCGGCGTGAGAAGGAGTCCGCGATCGACGCGCAGGACTTCGAGAAGGCCGCCTCGCTCCGCGACAAGGAGAAGCAGCTCGTTGCCAAGCGTGCTGAGCGCGAGAAGCAGTGGCGTTCGGGAGACCTCGACGTCATCGCTGAGGTCGACGAGGAGCAGATCGCCGAGGTCCTCGCGAACTGGACCGGTATCCCGGTGTTCAAGCTCACCGAGGAGGAGACCACGCGTCTGCTCCGCATGGAGGACGAGCTGCACAAGCGGATCATCGGCCAGGAGGACGCGGTTCGCGCGGTCGCGAAGGCGATCCGTCGTACGCGTGCTGGTCTGAAGGACCCGCGCCGTCCGTCCGGTTCGTTCATCTTCGCCGGCCCCTCGGGTGTCGGTAAGACCGAGCTGTCGAAGGCCCTCGCGAACTTCCTGTTCGGCGACGACGATGCACTGATCCAGATCGACATGGGTGAGTTCCACGACCGGTTCACCGCCTCGCGTCTGTTCGGTGCCCCTCCGGGATACGTCGGCTACGAAGAGGGTGGCCAGCTCACCGAGAAGGTGCGCCGCAAGCCGTTCTCCGTCGTCCTGTTCGACGAGATCGAGAAAGCCCACCAGGAGATCTACAACACGCTCCTGCAGGTCCTCGAGGATGGCCGTCTGACCGACGGTCAGGGTCGCACGGTCGACTTCAAGAACACCGTGCTGATCTTCACCTCGAACCTCGGTACGTCCGACATCTCGAAGGCTGTTGGTCTCGGCTTCGCGGCAAGCAATGTCGAGGGCAGCAACTACGAGCGGATGAAGAACAAGGTCCACGACGAGCTGAAGAAGCACTTCCGTCCGGAGTTCTTGAACCGTATCGACGACATCATCGTGTTCCACCAGCTGACGACCGATCAGATTGTCATGATGGTCGACCTGATGCTGGCTCGCGTCGAGAAGCAGCTCAAGAACAAGGACATGGACCTCGTCGCGACACCGCAGGCGAAGGCGCTCCTTGCCAAGCGCGGATTCGACCCCGTGCTCGGTGCTCGCCCGCTGCGACGCACGATTCAGCGCGAGATCGAGGACCAGCTGTCGGAGAAGATCCTCTTCGGCGACATCCACGCTGGTCAGGTCGTGACCGTCGACGTCGACAACTGGGACGGCGAAGGTCAGGGCGAGAACGCGAAGTTCACGTTCAAGGGTGAGGCCAAGGCTCCGGCCGCATCTTCGGGCGAGGAAGAGCCGGTGCTCGCCGCCAACGAGTAGTCACCACGCACCAGGGACCGCGCCAGCCATCCGGCTGGCGCGGTCTTTTGTTCTTGACGGCTTGCGAGACCACCACTACGTTCGGTATGCAACGAAGTGCATATGAACAGGAGTGCATAGGTGTTCAGTCGCTATGTCGCGATGGGCGACAGTCAGACCGAAGGTTTGAACGATCCGGACGGTCGCGGAGGCTTTCGCGGCTGGGCAGATCGGCTGGCGGAGCAACTGGCCGCGGTGAACCCGGACCTGCACTACGCGAACCTCGCGGTGCGCGGCAAGAAGGCTCCACAGGTGCGCGCGGAGCAGCTAGACGCCGCCGTGGCGCTCAAACCTGACCTGGTCACGTGCGTCGCCGGAATGAACGATGTGCTGCGGCCGGGCGCTGATATCGCAGCGACGGTCGCGGAACTGGAAACGATGTTCGTGGCGCTGCGGGAAACCGGCGCCACCGTCGTGACGTGCACCTTCCCGGACGTCGGCTTGGTGATGCCGCTGGCCCGTGGTCTGCGTCCCCGCGTCTTCGCCTTGAACGACGCGATCCGCGAGGTGGCGCCACAGCACGGCGTCCTGGTGGTCGACTGCGCGCCGTATCCGGCGATCTGCGATGAGCGGTACTGGAGCCCGGATCGCCTCCACGCGAGCCCGCTCGGGCACGCGGGCATCGCCGCAGCCTTCGCTGACACGTTGCGCCTGCCCGGGAGTAGCAGCGACTGGCAGGTGCCGCTTCCAGAGCTGCCGCGTCGATCCTTGCCGAAGCGGGTTGGACGCGAAGCCCGCTGGGCGGCGGTCCATCTCACCCCCTGGCTGATGCGTCGTGCGACCGGCAGGTCGTCGGGAGATGGCATCACTGCGAAGCGCCCGGTGTTGTCACCGGTCGCGGTCGCGTAGGGGCCGGCGGGGCCAAGGTTTTTGGGCCCGGCTGGTCGGTCTGACGGACGACCAGCCGGGCTACGCCGACCGCTTCGTCAGGTGGGTTGACTTGGCGGCCGGCGGCTCGAGGACGGTGCATGGCACCGTCGAGTTGGAGTTTCCACTTACTGTTCGGAGCCCTCATCGGGTCGGATTGGTCCGATCTCGAAATCTTTTGCGGTTATGTACCCGCTGGCTACCGCCGTAATCGCCGTCGCCGGATTTCTCCTCGCGGTGAAAGTTCGTCCGGCACGCCGACAGCATCACTGGCTGCGGAACATCAGCGGCGTAGGTTCGGTCCCTGTCGGCCGAGTTCGACAACCACAACAAAAACCTTTGACGAAAAGTGCGATCAGGTGGGGATTGCGCCTTAACCGTCACTTCTCTCAAAGGCGTGCCATGACGGATTTGAAACCGTTCTATATCGATGTCCAGACTCACTACGACCTGTCGGACGAGTTCTTCGATCTATTCCTCGATCCTTCTCGGACCTACAGCTGCGCGTACTTCGAGCGCGACGATCTGACCCTCGAAGAGGCGCAGCTCGCGAAAATCGACCTCGCCCTCGGTAAATGCGATCTGCAGCCGGGCATGACCCTGCTCGACATCGGGTGTGGATGGGGCGCGCTGCTCCAGCGGGCCGTGCAACAACACGACGTCAACGTCATCGGACTCACCCTGAGCAATAACCAGTTCCGTGCGGTCAGTGGCGTACTCGATGGTCTCGACTCGGGGCGGTCGGCGGAAGTTCGGCTCAACGGCTGGGAGGAATTCGACGGCAAGGTCGATCGAATCGTCAGTATCGGTGCGTTCGAGCACTTCCGGTTCGAGCGCTATGACGAATTCTTCGATTTCGCCTATCGGGCACTGCCGCCGGACGGAACGATGCTGCTGCACACCATCACTGCGTACTCTCGGCAAACCTTGCGCGAGCTCGGTCTTCCGCTCACTCGTGACGTCCTGCAGTTTTCGAGGTTCATCGTCACCGAGATCTTCCCCGGCGGGCAATTGCCGCGGCCGGAGCAAGTCGTCGCTCATGCGGAACGGGCGGGATTCGAGGTTGCGCGTATCCATCCGCTGCAACTGCATTACGCGCGAACGCTCGACGAGTGGGCGGGTCGCCTCGCTGCACGCCGCGAAGAAGCGATCGCGATCCACTCCGAGGAGATGTACGACCGCTACATCAAGTACCTCACCGGGTGCGCGGACATGTTCCGCCGCGGGTACATCGACGTCATGCAGTTCACGCTCCGGAAGTCGCCGGACGCATGATCGACGAGCTCGACAGCCCGGGGTTGGCGGCAGTAATGCCGTCGGCCCCGGGCCTACCCGAGGTGCTCGAACTCCAGCACCGCTTCCTCGACTTCTATGAAGTGGGACGCGAGAAGGTACGCGAATATGCCCGCGCGGTACAGGATTACCACCCCGCTCATTGGGATGAGGGTGCCGCGGAGGAACTTGGCCACGACAACCTCGTCGCGCCGCTGACCTTCATCTCCCTCGTCGGACTGAGCAAGATGTTCGGCGAGGTCGCGGTGAGCTATGACCTGAGCCGGGTACTGCACACCGAACAGGTCATGGAGTTCCACCAGGCAATCACGGTGGGGGATCGCCTCACCTGTGACTGCTCTATCCATTCCTTTCGCCAGATGGCTGGGACCGACATCATCTGTCTCAAGGCGCTCGTCCACAACCAGAGGGGAGAGTTGCTGCTCACGACCTATACAACCGTCGTGGCACGCCCGGGCGATGAGGTCGACGACGTCATGGTGGACACGGCGAAGCGGGTAATGATGCATTCCACGCACTTGTGATTCGTTCGGCCGGGCGCTCAGTGAAAAGTCAGCCAGAACCCGGCCAACGTCGGCGCGACCAGCGCGGCCGTCAGATTGAGCGAGGCAATCAAGTACTGCCTGGTGCCGTAGCTCATGTGTTACCTCCTCGGACGGCGAAGTCGTTCAGGGGGTGTTCGCTGCGGCATCGAGAATGGATGCGCTGGGGTGACGCAGCTCTCGGGTTAGTCGCTCGACGTGACGGTCAGCGACGGGGTGCGACTTTCGCCGGTCAGTACTTCGACGGCGTCGGTGGATCTAAAACCGATGAACACCTGGGTCAGGTCGCCTTTGCGGGGCAGTCGGACTACATCGGCGACCTGGTCGGCCGGCGATCCCAGCGTCCTTTCGATGCCATCCAGGTAGCTGGAGGTCACGCCCCAGATGTCGAGCTGGACGAGGCAGGTTCCGCTGAGCGCCAGCACACCGCCGGTCGAGGAGTCGAGTGCGATTGCGACGGGTCGGGCGGACCATGACACCGGTCCATCGCCGGAGAATCGCAGATTGACATGTGCATTTCGGACGGTCACGTCGACCCCGACGTTGACCGGCTGGGCGGGTTGTTCGGCTGGAGTGGTGGGACTGATGGTGATCGTTCCCGTGGGTGGAACATCGGAACCGATGACGAGGTCGCCGTACGCGGCGTTCTTCAGCTGACACGGTCTGGTTGCGTCAGTTGGCGGGTCGTTGCCCGTGCAGGAAGTCAAGAGGGCGGTGCTCGCGGCACCGACAATCGCAAGTCGTCGAAAAGTGGAAGCCGCCATCGGTACCCCCGCGCCAGTGGAAGGGAGCCTTCACTGGGTCTATCGAGACTGCGGGACCGTCTGTTAGTCGACATCGGACAATCGGTGCGAGGTATTGACGAGCGCTGGCCGCGTTCTCTAGGTTATGAAACGAAGTGCATATGCACCTAACTGCATACCAAGGAGACGTCATGCACCCGTTCCGCGCTGCCGTGGAAGCTCGTGACTACGAGGCCATCGCCAACCTGCTCGCCGATGACGTGGTCTTCTACAGCCCAGTCGCCCACAAGCCGTACCAGGGCAAGTTCGTCGTCGGGATGATCCTCGGGACGGTCATCCAGATCTTCGAGAACTTCCACTACCAACGTGAGATCGGCGCCGAGGGCTCCAACGACCACGCCCTCGTCTTCGGTTGCCAGATCGACGGGCTGGACATGCAAGGCTGCGATTTCCTCACCATGAACTCCGAAGGCAAGATCACCGAGTTCACCGTGATGCTCCGTCCGCTGCGTGTCGTCGGCATGTTCGCGGAGAAGATGAAGGTCAAATTCGCCGAGGCGATGGCGGCGATGGAAGCCGCGAAGTAGCGACAATCACAGCGGTTCGAAACATCCCGAAAACAAAGGGGCAATCCGGACGGAACTCCGGCTAGGCACTCTAGAGGCATGACCACAGCTGATCAGACCCCAGTGCGGACCCTGTGTTCGTATTGCGGCGTCGGCTGTGGCATCTCGGTCACGACCAACTCCGATGGACTCATCGCAAAGGTCGTGGGGGACAAGCTTCATCCCACGAACCAGGGCCGACTGTGCACGAAGGGTGCCACGCACGCCGAAATGATGGCGGCGGACGGCCGGCTGAGGAAAGCGCTCGTTCGCGATGAAAAGGGTCGGCCGACGCGCACGACCGATGTGAACGCGGCGATCAAGCTCGCTGGTCAGCGACTTCGCGAGATCCGTGACGAACACGGTCCGGACGCCATCGCACTGTACGTTTCCGGCCAGATGACGATGGAAGCGCAGTACCTGGCGGCCAAGCTCGCGAAGGGTTTCCTGCGTACCAAGCACCTCGAGGCGAACTCGCGGCTGTGCATGGCGAGTGCTGGAACCGGCTACAAGCAGTCCCTCGGGGCCGATGCCCCGCCCGGTAGCTACGACGACTTCGACCACGCCGACGTCTTCCTCGTGACCGGCGCGAACATGGCCGACTGCCACCCGATCCTGTTCCTGCGCATGATGGACCGCGTCAAGCAGGGCGCAAAGCTCATCGTCGTCGACCCGCGCCGAACCGCGACCGCGGACAAGGCCGACCTGTTTCTGCAGATCAAGCCGGGTACCGATATCGCCTTGCTGAACGGTCTTCTGCACCTGATCGTGAAGAACGGTCACCTCGACAGCGACTTCATCGCCGACCACACCGACGGTTGGGAAGGAATGGAGGAGTTCCTCGAGGACTACACCCCGGCCGATGTCGCCCGATTGACCGGCCTCGCCGAAGACGATGTGCGGACCGCCGCCGAGTGGATCGGCACCGCACCCAACTGGATGTCGGCGTGGACCATGGGCCTCAACCAGAGCACCCATGGCACGTGGAACACCAATTCGCTGATCAATCTCCATCTGGCGACCGGAGCCATCGGTAGGACCGGCAGCGGACCCTTCTCTCTCACCGGCCAGCCGAACGCCATGGGCGGTCGCGAGATGGGCTACATGGGCCCCGGTCTCCCCGGGCAGCGTTCGGTTTTCGACGACGACGATCGCGCATTCGTCGAGGATGTGTGGGGTCTGCCCGCGGGCTCGATCCGGGCGGAATCCGGCACCGGAACCGTGGCGATGTATCAGGGTCTCGCCGCCGGCGAGATCAAGGCCGCTTGGATCATCTGCAGCAACCCGGTCGCCTCGATGGCCAACCGATGGACCGTGGTCGAAGGGCTCGAGACAGCCGAGGTGGTCATCACCCAGGATGCCTTCGCCGACACCGCGACCAACGCCTACGCCGACATCGTGCTCCCGGCGGCCATGTGGTCCGAGCTCGAAGGCGTGATGGTCAATTCCGAGCGAAACCTGACGCTCCTGAAGCCATCGACGGAGGCTCCCGGTCAGGCGATGCCGGACTGGCGGATCATCGCCGCGATCGCTGCGGAGTTGGGTTACGCGGAGGCCTTCAGCTACGAGTCCAGCGAGCAGATCTTCGACGAGATCCGTCGTTTCAACAACGAGAAGACCGGCTACGACCTGCGCGGAATCACTTACGACCGACTGCGCCAGCAGCCCGTGCAGTGGCCGTCGCCGCCGGGCGACACCGAGACCCGTCACCCGAACCGCTATCCCGACAACCGCTTCGCCACCGACAACGGACGCGCGAAGTTCCTCCCGCGACCGCATATGGACGCTGCGGAGATGCCTGACGACGAGTTCCCGTTCGTGCTCAATACTGGGCGCGTCCAGCATCAGTGGCACACGATGACGAAGACCGGCCGGGTCGACAAGCTCAACAAGCTCAACCCGTCGCCGTTTGTCGAGATTCATCCCGCCGATGCCGAGCGCTTCGGCATCGTCGAGGGTGGTGATGTTGAGATCGTCTCGCGCCGCGGACGTGCGGTCTTGCCTGCCACGATCACCGATCGCGTGCAGCCGGGTCAGTGCTTCGCCCCGTTCCACTGGAACGACGAGCATGGCGAGTACGTGACGATCAACGCGGTCACCAACGATGCGGTTGACCCGGATTCGCTGCAGCCCGAATTCAAGGTGACCGCGGTTCGAATGCGGGCCGTCGAGTCGCTGCGGAAGCCGGAGGAAGTCCCGGTTTCCGGGGCCCCGACACCCGCTCAGACGCTCGCCGCCGCAGTGGGAGCACCGACAGTCGCGCCGGCTTCGACCGACGCGGAGCGCACCTTCCTGGGCGGATTCTTCGCGGCTCTCGACCTCATGCCGGTTACCGGCGTCCCTGTCCTGCCGTCGTCAGCTCCGGTCAGTGTCGACACTCGACTGTGGGTCGACGGGTTGCTTGCGGGGATGTACTCGCGATCGGCGGTCGAAACCGTCGCGCCGGCGCCGGTCGAGAAGCCAGTGCTCATCCTGTGGGCGTCGCAGACCGGAAACGCCGCCGACCTCGCCGCCGACGTCTCGACGGAGCTGGCGGCCAAGGGCGTGCGCGCCCGCATGATCAACATGAACGACTGCGAATTGTCCGATCTCGAGGGCGCTGAGCAGGTCGTCATCGTGTCGAGCACCTTCGGCGACGGCGGCCCGCCGGACAACGGCGCCGACTTCTGGGATCGGCTCGCGGCGAACGACGCACCCCAGCTCAAGAACCTTCGTTACGCCGTCCTTGCGATCGGCGACCCCTCGTACTCGGACTTCTGCGGCCACGGCCGCAATCTCGACGAGCGCCTGACCGCGCTTGGCGCGACCGCACTGCTTGAGCGCGTCGACTGCGAGATCGGCGACGACGAACACGCCCGGACCTGGATCGACAACCTCGCGACCGCGCTGCGATCTGCGCCGGTCACGAAATCGCCCACGGAGCTCAAGCCGGCACCGGTGAAACCCGCTGGCGTCTTCACCCGCGACAACCCGCAGTCGGCTCGCGTGGTCCGGAACGAACGGATCAGTGGCACCGGTGAACGCGATGTGCGGCAGGTTGGATTCGAGCTGCCGGAAGGCTGCACGTACGACGTTGGTGACGCCCTCGGCGTGTTCGCCTACAACAGCGAAGCCAACGTTGCCGAGTGGCTGGCCGCGGCGGGCCTCGACGCGAGCACGCTGGTAGACCTCGGGGACGGCGAACTCTCGCTCGGGGAGGCCCTGCGCACCCGCCTCGACATCAGTGTGCCGACGCCGAAGTTCCTCAAGTTCATCGCAGCTGAAACCGGCGATCATCGCCTCGCCAAGCTGCTGCGCCGGGACAACAAGATCCAGCTTGGGCAGTGGCTCTGGGGTCGGCACCAGGCGGATGTCCTGCGTGAGTTCCCCATGCGAGCGGACGCCGTCGACTGGCTCGGTGTCCTGTCGAAGCTCACGCCGCGGCAGTACTCGATCTCGTCGTCGCCGCTGGTCAGCCCGAATGAAGTCCAGCTGACCGTCGGTGTCGTGCGATACGAGAATGAGAACGGCACACCGCGCGGGGGAGTGTGTTCGACGTTCCTCGCCGACCGCGCTGACGACGTGCAGATCTTCCTGCAGCGGGCGCCGCATTTTCGGCCGCCGGCAGACCCGGACACGCCGATCATCATGATCGGACCGGGAACGGGAATCGCCCCCTTCCGAGGCTTCCTGCACGAACGGCGCGAGCTGGGTGGCAACGGCCGCAACTGGTTGTTCTTCGGCGGTCAGCACGCCGCAACGAACTTCTACTACCGCGACGAACTCGAGGAGATGTTCCGCGACGGCACCCTCACCCGGCTGGATCTGGCCTTCTCGCGGGACCAGCGCGAGCGGATATACGTGCAGCACCGGATGATCGAGCATGGCGCTGAGTTATGGCGCTGGTTGCAGGATGGCGCCCACATCTACGTATGCGGTGACGCCTCGCGCATGGCCAAGGATGTCGACGACACCCTTCTGCGGATCGTCCGGACGCACGGCAAGCTCACCGAAGAGGCTGCGCTCGCGTACAAGAAGAAGCTGGTTTCCGAAAAGCGGTACGTGCGAGACGTTTACTGATCTGGGCTCACCAGCCCGCTGCGGTGAATTCAGCCCATTGGCGTGCGCTGCCACAACGGCGTGATCGTTTGCCGGGTGATGCGCCAGACGCCGTCGATATGTGCGGTCGCCAACTCGTAGCGACTGCCGAGTTGGATGTTTGTTCCGGGTTCCTCGGCGACCGGGACCAACACGGCGACCACGTCGGCAACGACGACGGCACTCTCGCCCTCGACCTCGACGGTCGTACCGCAGACGAGATGTTGGGTCGCCGCGTACTGCTCGTGGTTGCGCTGAGCGAACTCGACGATCGTGTTGGCGCCCTCGATCACGCCCATCGGGGACACGAGTTCGGCGTCTGGTAGGTAGAGCGCGGACATCTCCGGGAAGGTCTTGAGGTCGATGCATCGCGTCAAACGCGTGACGAGTTCGACGAGGTCATGGCGATAAGCGGCCGACATAGCGGAGCTCCTGGGTTTCGAAGGGGAGTTCAACGGTGGATCAGGATCGTGTCGGCGCGAACTTTCCGTCGATCATGAGGTCGCTGACAATTGCCGCATTGTCCTCTGGAGGAACGTCTCGCCTGGTGAAGCAACGTAAGAGCAGCGTGTTGGTCATCATCGCGGCAAGTTCGAACGGCGGGTACGCCGCGTTGATCCGTCCTTTTTTCTGACCGGACGCGATTGCCGGAACGATGAGCGCAGGCAGGTTCAACGCCTCTTTGATCGCCAAGAGACCGTCGGGTTCGCTGTAAGTGTCGTGCGCGACCGCGGCGACGAGCGCGTCCATGAACGCGCGTTCATCCGCGGCAAGGTGCGCACACCGGATGAAATGGTTCTTGAGGATGTCTACTTCGTCGAGCTCGATGACGAGATCGTCGTCGATGGCGGTCCGAAGGCGCTCGTAGTCAGGCTTGAGCGCCCCGGCGATGATGTGGGTCTTCGTGGGGAAGATTCGTCGCGCGGTATGCAGCGGAACCCGCGCATTCACGGTGATCGATTCATATGTGGCGCCGAAATATCCGGACCGGAGAAACTCTGCACGGGCAGAGTCGATCAGGGCAGCTCGCGGGTCTCGGGGTACGTTCCCGCTCGGCTCTGGGGGATTGAGGGCGGCCAGCGTGCCGTAAAGGTGTCCGTGATCGTGAACCGGCGTCAGCACCGCGTTTGTGAACGCAAGCACGACGTCCGTGAGCAGCGACGACAGAGTCGAGCGCGAATCCACCGCAGCGCGTAGGAGGAATCCGTCGGCGATCGCGGTGAGAGCCGTACTCAGCGACTGCACCGTGAAGGGCTTGCGCAAGGTCGCTCCGGTCGTGCCGATCAGCGCGTCGAACATCGCCGTCGCCGCGCGATCGCGGACTTCGTAGCTGTGCTGGAGGTCGGCGCGATTCTGGGCGTTCGATCGGCCGAACAGCGTGGCAAGCAACTGCCGGGGGACCAAATCAGACTTTTCGGCTGCCACCCATCCATGCTCGATGAGAGTCCGGATCGATTGCTGAAGGTCTTCGCCTTGATCGGACCACGTGCGTTCGGCGATCGATCGCGCCGCGGAAGTATCGAAGCGGTTCGTCCTGATCAGCGCATTGACGACTGCGGCGAGAAAATTCTCCTTATTCGGAAATCGCCGATAAAAGGTCGCTCGCGACACGTCGGAGTCTTGAAATGCCTGCTCGATATTGAGGCCGCGCTGGAGGAGTTGACGCGGGTTCGAGATCAGAATCGCTAGTCCCGAGTCGACCAGCTGCCGCGTTCCCTCGTCGCTCAAACTCGCTCCTCCGATCCGGGCCCCAGCGTCGTGAGACAACTTCGTCTCACATGAAACATAGTGGTACGAACCAAGATAGTGACATGCCGACCTTGCAGTGGTCACCTGATCTCACCTTTCGGACGATGCAGGAATGAAGGTGAGAAGCGATGACTGCCCTGGTGTTGGACGACGACATCATCGAGGACCCGGTCCCGGCCTGGCGCCGCCCCGCACTGAGTCGGCGTGAGGTCGAAGTGGTGAAGACCTGGATTGCCGTTGATTCGAAGGGCGAAGCATGTAGCGAACTCTTCATCTCGGTCGGGACGATGAATACGCACCTGTTGCGGGTGCGCTCGAAGTACCTCAAGGTGGGACGACCTGCGCCTACCAAGTCGTCGTTGCTCGCTCGATTCATCCAGGACGGTCTCATTGATCTCGAAGCCCTGTGAGCTGCCTGGCGTTCGACCTTCGTGCTCATCTGCTGCCGGGTAGGTTCGGGATAGGACTCGAATCGAAAGGGAACCTCATGGCAGTACGCACCGCTCGCACACAGTGGACCGGCGGTCTTCAGGATGGATCAGGCCGGACCGAGTTCGTGAGCTCGGGAATCGGTACCTTTGATGTCTCGTTCCCACGCCGCACGGCCGACACCGCGGACGGCGTCACGAGCCCGGAGGAGCTCATCGCAGCAGCGCACGCCTCGTGCTATTGCATGGCGCTCTCGGGTGGAATCGCGGCCGCCGGCGGCACCCCGATCAGCCTCGACACCACCGCAGACGTCACGCTGGCGGCAGACACGGTCAACGGCGGGCTGAAGATCAGCAACATCAAGCTGACCGTGCGCGGCAAGGTCGAGGGACTGGACGAAGAAGGCTTCGTCAAGGCCGCTGAGGGTGCCAAGGCTGGCTGCCCGATCAGTAAGGCTCTGGCGGCCACCAACATCACGCTGGATGCCGCGCTGGCCTGAGCAGGCAAAGAGAAACGGAGCCGGTGTCGTGTGACACCGGCTCCGTTTCTCGTTGATCAGTAGATCGCGACGCGAGTTCGCATCTCCGAGGTTTTGTTCGCACGCTCGGTCAGCCAGGCGAAGGCGAGTCCGAGTGCGAACCACAGAGTCGCCTGCGTGGCGAGCGACGACAACCGGAACTGCCACAGCAGAGTCGCCGGGAAGTCCGCGCCCACTTCGTTGATGCCCGGCAGCGCGGTGTATCCGATCGCGACGACACCGACGAACGCTCCGAGTGTGGCCGCGGCCCGCGTGGCCGGACCGTGCTTGCGCAGTGTGACGAAGACGGTGGACGCGGTCGATACGGCGAGCAAACCCAAGATCAGCGCGGCCAACCAGAGGAAGGTCCGGTGGTCGATCGTCTCCGGGTTGCCGACGGCCGGCGGGTTCGCTGGGTACTTGAAGAACGGCACGATCTCGATCGCAAGCCAACCGCACACGGCGAGGATCATTGCAAAGATCGGTCCGGACGAGGTGCTGAACCGACGCAGGTAGTGCGCTGCGGTGCCGAAGATCGCGCCCAACGCCAGGCCGGCGAGGCTCGTCGCGAGGAACAATCCGAAGCGCTGGCCGGTACGACTGACGAGCTCATGCTCGTGACTGGCGTTCATGGCGGCGTTCTTTGCGTCCTCGATCGCGATTGCCGCATCGATGTGCGGCTCACCGAGGATGAACGCGACGACGCCCGCCAGAAGACCGGCGATGACACCGGCGATCAGTCCACGAATTATGAGAGTTGGGAATCGATCGTTCAGTGGCACGGGATACCCAGCAGGTGACGCCCATCGTGCATGACCTCATGCAGGAGTGCGCCGGTCTGCGAGACCGCACCCTGGTCGAGGCCGACGAGGTAAAGCGTCAGCAGCGCGAGCATCACGACGATCGAAGCGATCGCCAGCGATACGAGCGCGCCCTGCGTGCGCAGTGCTGGTGCCTGAATCAGTGCCATATTTCCTCCTGGGATTTCGCGTCCCGGTTGTGCGGTCCGTGGAGTCGAAGGTCTGGCTTTACAGTGGCGCGACCGCGCCGGAATCGCACCGGCTTCCCGAAACTCCGCAGGGTTATTGCACGCTCAGACTGACATTCGGCTTTGTCTAGAGTCAAGCGTTGGGCGAAACCGCCACAAATCACGCCTTTTTGGGCACATCCAGGACGACCTCGAACTCGAGGAGAGACGCTCCGGTCGACACCGGCTTCTGGTTGCCGGCATGCGCGGCGCGCGCCGATCCGTCGCGCCACGCCGCGAAGGATTCCTCGGAATCCCAGTGCGTGACGACGAAATAGCGGTTCTCCCCGGCGACCGGACGGAGCAGTTGGAAGCCCAGGAATCCCGGCTCATTCTCGACGGCTCCGGCGCGTGCGGCGAACCTCTTCTCGAGTTCCGGTCCAGCACCTTCGGGAACTTCGATCGCATTGATCTTCACGACAGCCATGGTTTTCACCCTAATGCTGCGTTGGCGAGTGCGACAGCTTCGTCGACGAGGCCATTCTCGACCAAGTGCCCGATGAACAGGGTCCGCGCGGCCCGTCGGATGTCGTCGGTTTCGACCTGGCTCGGCACGGCGAGTCCGTGGAGAGCGAAGCCATGGGCGAGCGCGACCAGTGCGGGTGCGAGGTCCTTGGCTGCAGGTGCTCCGGCTGCCGAGGCTGCGGCGACCGCCACGCTTCGGGCCGTCTCCAACGATTCGGCGATCGTCTCGCGAAGATCCTCGCGACGGGCGGCGGCGAGGTAGGCCTCGAACAACGCCGGAGTATCCGGCCATCGTGGTGCGACAGAGGCAGCAAAGGCTGACGCGATCTCATCGGGAGTGCTTTTCAGCTCGGTGAGATCGGCGGCCAGTGCGGTGAGCTGTTGTGCGTCCTCGTTGACCGCGTGCGTGATCGCCTCGCGTGCCAAGTCGGTGATCGAGTCGAAGAAATAGCTCACGGTGGCCAGGGGGAGGCCGGCCTTCTCCGTCACCGACCGGTGCGTTATTCCCGCCGTGCCCTGTTCGGCGGCGACCTCGACAGTTGCGCGAAGTAGGGCATCGCGCCGGGCCTGAGAGCGAGCCTGACGAACCATGCGACGAGTCTATCTACAAACCTGGAAGATCTTCTAGACAAAACCTGGAAGAGTTTCTAGATTGAAGACATGCGTATTCATGCCTTCTCCGATGACGCCCTCGGCGATCTCGATGCGGTCGCCCTCGCCGAACTGGTTGCTCGCGGAGAACGGTCGTCCAAGGAACTCGCCGATGCGGCGCACGCCCGCCTCGCGAAAGTCACCGCCCTCGACGCTGTTGCGGTTGAACTGCCCACGCCGCGCGAGACGCCCGGCGGGCGACTGCATGGCGTGCCGACGTTCATCAAGGACAACCTCGACGTGCGGGGCATGCGGACCGGGCACGGGTCCGAGGCGTTCGTCGGACGAATGAAGAACCAGGACGACAAGTACGCCGAGCAGTACCTCTCGAGCGGTCTGACCCTCCTCGGAAAGACCCGTCTGCCGGAATTCGGGTTCAATGCGAGCACCGAGTTCCGCACGCGACCGCCAGTGCGGAACCCCTGGAATCCGGAGCACTCGGTCGGGGCCTCAAGCGGTGGCGCCGCCGCGCTGGTCGCTTCCGGTGTCGTGCCGATCGCGCATGCCAACGACGGTGGTGGGTCCATCCGAATCCCGGCTGCCGCGGCTGGACTCGTTGGGCTCAAGCCGACGAAGGGCCGCCACATCGATGCGGCGATGACGAGGCACATTCCGATCAACATGGTCAGCGAAGGCGTCCTGACCAGGTCGGTTCGGGATACCGCGATGTTCCACGCGGCCTTGGAGGACTTCTGGCGGAACCGAGCGCTCAAGCCGATCGGTCTCGTCGAGGGACCGAGCGATCGAAAGCTGCGGATCGGCCTGATGACCAAGACGATCAACGGCGCCCCGATCGATACGGCGACGCAGGCTGCGATCGACGACATCGCCGCCCTGCTCACGAAGTTCGGGCACGAAATCGAAGAGGTCGACCCGCCGGTCGAGCCGTCCTTTGGTGAGGACTTCACGCTCTACTGGGGTCTGCTCGCCACGATGTCGACGACGATCGGCGCTCCGACCTTTGGAATTCCGTTCTCGCAGAAGAAAATCGATGGGCTGACCAGAGGGTTGCGGTGGCATTACGCGCGCAATGTCCACCGCACTGCGGGGGTGCTGAGTCGGCTCAAGGCGGTGCCTGCGGTCTACGACGAGTTCATGACCGGATACGACGCCGTCCTTGGTCCCGTGCTGGCGCACACCGCGCCCAAACTCGGTTACCTCAGCCCTAACCAGCCGTTCGAGGTGTTGATGCACAATCTCGAGCACTACGTCGTCACGACGCCGCTCCACAACATCGCGGGCACGCCCGGGCTGTCGATGCCGGTTGCGCTGTCGGACGACGGGCTTCCGGTTGCGGTGCACTTCTCGGGCGTTCGCGGTGACGAGCGCACGCTGCTCGAACTCGCTTATCTGTTGGAGGCGGAGCGACCGAGGCCGCGTATACAGGACTAGTGCTGCACAACGAAGGTGGATCCGGAGCCCCCATCGTGCTTTTGCACGGGCTCATGGGGAGTGCGGCGACGTGGCGCGATCATCTGCCTTGGCTGCGCGAACACGGCACCGTCTACACCTTCGACGCCGCCGGGCATGGTCGCCCGCCGCTCGACGACCTCAGCACCGAGGCATTCGTCGCGGACCTCGCCGACCACCTCGAGGTCATTGGCGAGCCGATGATTCTGATCGGTCACTCCATGGGTGGCCTGCATGGCTGGTGCTACGCGGCACTGCACCCGGAGCGCGTTCGCGGCCTCGTCGTCGAAGACATGGCGCCTGACTTTCGGGGTGGGTCCGCCGACGGTTGGGCGGCTGTCATCGCGTCCTGGCCACAGCCGTTCGCCGACGAGCAAGCCGTGATCGATTACTTCGGGCCGATCGCCGGTCCGTACTTTGCGGCGTCGTTCACGCGTGGCCCGGACGGACTGCGTCTGCACGGAGATGGCCCGACTTTCGTGAAGATGTCCGAGGTCTGGGGCGAAAAGCACTACTGGGACGAGTGGGCGGCGATCGACGTGCCGTCGCTGGTCATCGAGGCCGAGCAGACCGTGACCCCCGCTGGTCAGATCCGGCGCATGGGCGAAGTCAACCCGAAATGCACGTATCTGTTCGTTGCGGGCGCGGGCCACCTGGTTCACGATGAGCGACCAGCGGAATACCGCTCGGCCGTGGAGGACTTTCTAGCCGGCCTCGCCAGCGAGCGCGAACAGTCCTGAGTCGGTCTGCTCGATCAGTCCGTCGAGCAGGAGGGAATCGAGCGCGCGCTGCCGCTGACCCGGATCGCGCGGCCACACGATGTCCAGGGCGACTCGCTCGACCGGGCCCGAGGAGTCCCGAAGCACGTCGAGCAGAAGACCGCGGACCTGCCGGTCGGTACCGGCGTACGGCTGCGTCCGGACTGGTCCGTCCCCCGCCGGGCGACCCGCAGCGACCCACGCGCAGTCAACGATCGGACATGCGCCGCATACCGGATTGCGCGCGGTGCAGATGGTCGCGCCGAGTTCCATGACTGCGGCCGAGAACACGGCAGCGGTCTCCTGCTCGGGCGGCAGCAAAGCTTCGGCCGCCCGGAAGTCGGCGGGGGAGACGGTTCGCGCCGAGTCGTCGGCCGCGGTGGCCCGGGCGATCACGCGCCGGACATTGGTATCGACGACCGGGACTCGCTGTCCGTAGGCGAAACACGCCACCGCGCGGGCGGTATAGGCCCCGATTCCCGGCAGCGACAACAGAACGTCGACATCACTCGGCACCACGTCGCTGTGCGAATTGGCGATTGCGGTTGCGCATTCGTGCAGTCGCATTGCTCGTCTCGGATAGCCGAGTTTGCCCCACGCCCGAACCGCTTCGCCTTGGGTTTCCGCGGCGAGATCCGAAGGACGCGACCATCGGCTCATCCATTGTTCCCACACAGGAACAGCACGCGCGACCGGCGTCTGCTGCAGCATCACCTCGCTCACGAGGGTTCCCCATGGCGTCGTATCCGCTGCACGCCAAGGTAATTCGCGCGCGTTGGCGCGGTACCAGTCGACTAGGACATAGGCGTCGATCGGTGCTTCCTCACATTTCAATCCGGGTTGTTGTCGGTTTGAGTTTGCCACTGCGTAACGACCCACTATTTACCGGTAATGTGCGCTAGGTGCACGATGGGCTCATGCCAAATGCAAATCCGATCACCGCATGGAAGTCGCTGCGGGAAGGAAACGCGCGCTTCGTTGCCGGTGACAACCAGCACCTGAGCACGTCCGCACAATTCCGTGCCGAACTCGCGCAGGGCCAAAAGCCGACTGCCGTGATTTTCGGGTGTGGAGACTCACGAGTCGCCGCCGAGATCATTTTCGACCAGGGACTCGGCGACATGTTCGTCGTGCGTACCGCTGGTCACGTGCTTGACGACGCCGTCCTCGGGTCGATCGAATACGCCGTCGGTGTTCTCAACGTTCCGCTGATCGTCGTGCTCGGCCACGACCACTGCGGTGCCGTCAAGGCCACGCTCGATGCTCTCGATCTGGGCCAGGTGCCGGGCGGCTTCATCCGAAGCATCGTCGAGCGCGTCATGCCGTCGATCCTGCAGGGACGCACCGAGGGCCTGACTTCGGTCTACGAACTCGAAGCGCGTCACGTCGCGGAGACCGCTCGGCTGCTCCAGGACCGGTCGAAGATCGTCGCGGACAAGATCGCGAAGGGTGAGTGCGCGATCGCTTCGGCGACCTACCGCCTCGAGGACGGCAACGTCCACTTGCGCGGCGCGATCGGCGACGTCGGCGAAATCGCCCAATAGGCATGGGTGAGATCAACCACTCATCGACACGCCCGCGTGTGCTGACCTGTGACCTGACCGTCGAGACCTAACGTTGACCTGTGCACCAAGACCCTGTTACGCCTGATGTCTATCGGCGCCGCCGACTCGCCGCTCTAGGTGCTGGCGCTGCCGGTCTGATCGTTCTGCTGGTGTTGGCCTTTGTCGTGTTCCGGAACGGTGACGACTCCACTGCCTCGGGAAATACAAACGCGAGTTCGTCGTTGTCGTCGTCGACTTCCACGACATCGGCCAGCCCGACCACCGACTCGAACAAGGAATCGGCGGGCGCGTGCCCGGACACTTCCATTGCGGTGAAGTCGACGGTCGATCACCCGAACTACAAGAAGGGTGACGAACCGGTCTTCGGAATCGTCATCACCAACATCTCGACGCAGGCGTGCGACCGCGACTTCGGCTCGAACCAGCAGTCGGTGACCGTTTACACGCTCGACGGTTCGAAGCGCATCTGGTCGAACCTGGACTGCACCCCGGACCCGGACCCGCGTAGCAAGGTCCTGCAGCCGGGCAAGCAGGAGGTCGCCCAGGTGAAGTGGCAGGGCACCACCTCGGCGCCTAACTGCGACGGCGAGCGAGTCGACGTGCAGCCGGGTGCCTACTCGGTCGTCGCGCAGCTCGGGGCGGTCAAGAGCACCCCGGAGCCGTTTAACATCGGCTGAGACACGCCCTAGCGCAGCGCGTCGCGCAGCGTCTTAGCCTCGATCACTCGAATGCCGGAGGGAATTTCCTCCGGCATTCGTGCTACCAGGGCCTGTTTGTAGCCCAGACGCACGGCGGCGGTCAGGCGCTTTTCGATGTGGACGACCGGGCGCAGTTCGCCCGTGAGTCCCACTTCGCCGATCGCGACCAGGTCGGTCGGTACCGGGGTTCCGGTGACGGCGGATGAGATCGCCATCGCCACCGCGAGGTCGGCGGCCGGTTCGGTGATCTTGATTCCACCGACTGTTGCCGCGTAGATCTCCTTGGCGCCGACTTTGATGCCGCAACGTTGTTCGAGGACCGCGAGAACCATGGCCGCCCGGTTGTAGTCGAGGCCGCTCACGGTACGGCGGGGGACCGGCCCGTTGGGGTTTGCGGCGAGCGCCTGTATCTCGGCGAGCATCGCGCGATTGCCTTCGAGCGTCGCGGTGATCGCGGTACCGGAAACCAGTTCGTCGGCAATCACTCCGCCGCGATGAGCGATGAACAATCCGGACGGATCGCTGATACCGGTGATGCCCTTCTCGGACATCTCGAAGCAGCCGACTTCCTCGGTCGAGCCGAAGCGGTTCTTCACCGCGCGAACCATGCGCAGAGCCGTGTAGCGGTCACCCTCGAAGTTCAGGACGACATCCACGAGATGCTCGAGGGTGCGAGGACCGGCGATCGCGCCTTCTTTGGTGACGTGCCCGACAAGCAGGACGGTGCAACCCGTGCGTTTGGCGAATCCGGTGAGCGCGAGAGTGGTGGAGCGGACTTGGTTGACGCCGCCCGGCACGCCTTCGACGTCGGCCCCCGTGACCGTCTGGATCGAGTCGACAACGAGCAACGACGGCTTCAGTACCTCTGCCTGGGCAAGGACGTTCGTGAGGTCGTTGTCCGCCGCTAGGTACACGCGCTCGTGGACCGAGTTGGTGCGGTCGGCACGCCGGCGAACCTGGCCCGCGGTCTCTTCGCCGGTGACGTACAGCGCGACGTTGTGGGGCGCGGAGACCGCCCACTTGTGAACGACTTCGAGGAGGAGGGTCGACTTGCCGACGCCGGGTTCACCCGCGAGAAGGATGACAGCGCCTGGTACGAGACCACCCCCGAGGACTCGATCGAGTTCGGTGATGCCCGTCGGCCGCGAGTGGGCGATATGGGCGTCGACTTCAGTCAGAGGGGCGGCCGCAGCCCCGCTGAAGGCGGTCAGTGGAGCCGCGTACAGAACCTCTTCGATGGAACCCCATTCACCACAGTCCGGGCAGCGGCCGAGCCACTTTGGAACCTGGTGCTGGCAGGCCGCACATCGATACGGAATCTTCGCGGCCCGCTTGGCGTTCGTCACCCCGGCAGCATAGGCGCCGGGTCCGACAAGTTGCGGTTAGTGGCCTTCGCCCTCGGCGGCCGGCGCGGGCGCAGCCGGCGGGGTGTAGCGGTCGTGGCCCTCGGAGTCGATCGGGGCTGGGACCTTCATCGCCATTCCGTTCGAGAACAGGAAGGTGATGTCGTAGGTCGGGCCCTGAGCGAGCTTCTTCTTCAGGTCCTTGAGCTTGACGGTGATGAGCGTCTGGCCCTCGACGGTCGCGCTGCCGGCCACGTCCGACTTCAGCGTGCTGAGCGGCGAGATCGGCTTGACGTCACCGATGTCGACCGAACCGGCAACGTCGCTGTTGATCCCGGTGAGGGTCAGCGTCTCCGAAGGGCTGGAGTTGACGAGGACGAACGCCAGGAGGGCCTCGCCGCCAGTGTCGTTGTTGTACTCGCCGGCCGGAGCCAGGATACGAACGTTCCGCAGGTCGACGGTCTTATCCGTCGCCGAGGTGCCGTTGACCGCGGCCTGCTGGCTGGAGGTCTGCGTGATCTGGCCAGCACTGCAGCCGGTCAGAAGAAGGGCACCAGCGGCGAATGCGGCGGCGGCAACGGCGATTCGACGGTTGACGTCTTTCCGGGCGATCACAGGTTCCTCCATCGGAGTCCAACAAAGACTGCAAAAAGGTTGGTTCAACTACGCAGCGTAGTCTGCACTACCGA
Source organism: Smaragdicoccus niigatensis DSM 44881 = NBRC 103563 (assembly GCF_000380645.1). Taxonomy (GTDB): domain Bacteria; phylum Actinomycetota; class Actinomycetes; order Mycobacteriales; family Mycobacteriaceae; genus Smaragdicoccus; species Smaragdicoccus niigatensis. The sequence continues at coordinate 274,053 of NZ_AQXZ01000015.1, read as the reverse complement.
GCGTAGTCGTCAGTCAGAGAGTAGGCCGCGCCGGTACCCGAAGCGGTCAATTCGTCAAGGATTTGATGCGTTGCGAAACATTGAGATCCAGCAGCCATCTGCTGGTAGTTAACTGCACATCCGTGCGCAAAAGTCAACCCCCAAATGTTACCCGACTGCCTCTGACCTGCACCGTTGGTCGCGCTCTCCAAACCCGGCGTGTTATCCTTGTCTCATCGAAAGGGGCACGGGACACATGATTTTCAAGGTCGGAGACACCGTCGTATACCCCCACCATGGTGCGGCGCTGATCGAGGCGATCGAAACTCGCACCATCAAGGGTGAAGCCAAGGAATATCTGGTTCTGAAGGTTGCTCAAGGAGATCTGACAGTCCGCGTACCCGCAGCAAACGCCGAGTACGTCGGCGTTCGTGACGTGGTGGGGCAGGAAGGTCTTGACCGCGTTTTCCAGGTGCTTCGGGCACCGCACACCGAAGAGCCGACCAACTGGTCGCGCCGGTACAAGGCCAACCTCGAGAAGCTCGCTTCGGGCGACGTGAACAAGGTTGCCGAGGTCGTGCGTGACCTCTGGCGTCGTGAGCAGGACCGCGGCCTCTCCGCTGGTGAGAAGCGCATGCTCGCGAAGGCCCGTCAGATCCTCGTTGGTGAGCTCGCGCTCGCTGAGGGCACTGACGATGCCAAGGCCGAGACCCTCCTCGACGAGGTTCTCGCAGCGGCGTCCTAACCGGCGCCACAAATGAAGATTGTTGCGATAGTCCCTGCCGCCGGGCAGGGACTTCGTCTTGGGGAGAGCATTCCCAAAGCGTTCGTTCGCGTGGGATCACGCACGATGCTCGAACTCTCGGTCCGCGCTTTGCTGGACTCCGGGGTCGTCGACCAGGTGGTCGTCAGTGTGCCCGCGGAACTCGTTGATGAAGCCGCCGCGCTGGTGCCGGACGCGACCGTGGTCACCGGTGGCGCGGAGCGCGCAGACTCGGTCCGGGCCGGCGTCGAAAAGGCGCCCGACGCCTCGTATTACCTCGTTCATGACGCCGCTCGTGCGCTGACTCCGCCCAGCTTGATCCGCCGTGTGGTGGATGAGCTCCACGCGGGTCAGCAGGCGGTGGTGCCGGCACTCCCAGTGGCCGACACGGTCAAGACGGTCAATGCCCAGGGGGACGTCACGGACACCCTCGACCGGTCGCAGCTCCGGGCGATTCAGACTCCGCAGGGCTTCGAGGCCGACCTGTTGCGGAAGGCATACGAGCCGACGCAGCTTGGCGACAAGACAACCGACGACGCCGGGCTCGTCGAGAAGATCGGGGGCACGGTGCGCACCATTGACGGAGATCCGATGGCCTTCAAGGTGACCACTCAGATGGACCTTCGCATCGCTCGGGCATTGGTGAGCGAATGAGAGTCGGCATCGGCACGGACGTGCACCCCATCGAGGCCGGTCGCCCATGCTGGATCGCCGGAATTCACTTCCCGGAATCGGATGGATGCGCCGGTCACTCGGACGGTGACGTGGCGTCTCACGCGCTGTGCGACGCGTTGCTGTCGGCCGCGGGCCTCGGTGATGTCGGCGCGGTGTTCGGCGTGGACCGTCCGGAGTGGGTCGGCGTGACCGGTGTCGCGATGCTCACAGAAGTGCGCAGACTTCTCGCCGAACAGGGACTGTCTGTCGTCAATGCGGCCGTCCAGGTGATCGGCAACCGGCCCAAGATCGGGCCGCGCCGGGCCGAAGCGCAGCAAGTCCTGTCCGAGGTGCTGGGCGCTCCGGTATCGGTTTCCGGCACGACGACCGACGGCCTAGGACTGACCGGTCGCGGGGAGGGAATTGCGGCCGTGGCGACCGCTCTGCTCGCGGACTTGCACGGCTGAAACCCAGCGCCTCGCTGCCTTCGGGCCGTGGCCGGCCACTAGATCGCACTTGCGACTGCCCGACAGCCATTGAAGATTCAACTGTCATTCGGTCGACGTAAATCCAGCCCTTCGGAATGCACCGTCCACGACCAGGCACGACGATCAGCACGGCATGACGAGAGGTGTTGGCATCAGCCCAAGAGGCATCCGCCAGTAGCTCGACTCCGGATCGCGATCGTTGGGGAGCACTCGGGTGAAGGTTCGCATCTGGGTGGCGATTGCGGTGAGTGCCACCTGCCTCGGTTCCTGTTCGGCTGTCGACTTAGTCAAGGCGAAGGTTGCCGAAGTGAGCGGAGCTAGCTGCGTGGATGCAGATGGTCCGAACTCGTCGCTCGATCAAATTGTCGACGCGATGATGACCGCGAAGTTCGTGGATCCGCACACCGGGCAACAAACGACGATGGCCGAGCAAACGCGGTCATCGCTGGAAGCGGTCCAGAAGTACTTGCCCGCAGCCGAGAATATCGATACCTCCGACGCGGGTATTCGGGCGAAACTGAGTGAGCAGATCTACACCGACGTTCCCGCTGGCGGGGATGCCGCATTTGCGCATGCGGTGTGCAACCTGACCGATGCGTGGACTCGAGTCAATCCGTTTCTGAGCGATCACGATGCAGCTGCCAAGGCGCCACACTTGCTACGCGCCAGCGGGCGCATGCTGTGTGGACGGATAAAAGGTACGGCGGAGGAAGCGACTGCCTCGATCGACAAGCCACTCGCTACCGCGAAACAGAATCCGGATCACTATCTGGCCAAGATCATCTCGGATCAGGAAGCGAAACTGGCCGACCTGAAGAAGTCTGGCGCGGACTCGCCGCTCACGAGCGACCTGATCAGATCCCAAGAGGCAACACTGAACAAGCTGCGCCGGACGAATCCCGACGATGTGGTCAAGGGCCTGCAGATGTGGCACGACTTCGTCTGGGCTGCCGTCGAGAATCAATGCCCGTCGCTGAGTGCGGTCGGGTTCGGCGAAAAGTGCGGAACGGTGTCGTCCCAAAGCGGCGAGACCACCTTCCTGGTCAAGCTCAAACGCCAACCGGTGTCATGCGACGAGGCGATGAGCGTGATGCGGTCATTTCAGACCAGCGGCAGCAGTGGCGATCGCAATTGGTATTGCACCTACCCGTCGCGGGAAAATCCCGACTGGCCCGTCCGAATTTCCTGCCAGCGAAGCGATAACGGTGGCAGCGCGGTCGCGGTAAACCACAGTTGAGGCGCGGAGGCGTCGCCGATTTCGTGAGTACGGGCACGTGTCGCCGCTCCGGTACGATCTACCAGTGACTTTGCGCCTGTTCGACACCAACTCTCGATCGCTGCGGGATTTCGTTCCCGTGCAGCCGGGTCATGTGTCGATCTACCTGTGTGGCGCCACAGTGCAGGGTGAACCGCATATCGGGCATCTCCGGAGCGGCGTCGCGTTCGACGTCCTGCGTCGTTGGCTGCTCGCGCAGGGCAACGATGTTGCATTCATCCGCAATGTCACCGACATCGACGACAAGATCCTCAACAAGGCCGCCGACGCTGGTCGACCATGGTGGGAATGGGCCGCGACCTATGAGCGCGCCTTCACGCGCGCGTACGACGTGCTGGGCGTGATGCCCCCGTCGTACGAGCCGCGCGCCACCGGTTTCATCCCGCAGATGATCCAGTACATGCAGGAGATCATCGACAACGGGCACGGCTACGCGTCCGAAGGCAACGTCTACTACGCCGTCCGCAGCAACGCTGATTACGGAACCCTGTCCGGCCAGAAGCTCGACGACGTTCATCAGGGTGAGAGCGCCGGCGAGGGGAAGCGTGACCCGGCCGACTTCACGATGTGGAAGGCCGCGAAGCCGGGGGAGCCGTTCTGGGACACCCCGTGGGGTCCGGGCCGCCCGGGCTGGCACCTCGAGTGCTCTGCGATGGCCCGTACGTACCTCGGGCGAGTGTTCGATATCCACTGCGGTGGACTCGATCTCGTCTTCCCGCATCACGAGAACGAGATCGCGCAGGCGCACGGCGCCGGCGACGAATTCGCGCGGTACTGGCTGCACAACGGCTGGGTCACCATGGGCGGCGAGAAGATGTCGAAGTCGCTCGGCAACGTGCTGTCCGTGCCCAACGTCCTCAAGCGCGTGCGTGCGCAGGAACTGCGGTTCTACCTCGGCAGCGCGCACTACCGCTCGATGCTGGAGTACTCCGATGCCGCGCTCGAAATGGCGGCGAAGTCGTACCAGGGCCTCGAGAGCTTTGTGCTGAAAGTCGCCGATCGTGCCGGTGAGGTCAAGGTCGGTTCGTGGACCGAGGCCTTTGCCGACGCGCTCGAAGACGATCTCGCGGTGCCGAAGGCGCTTGCCGAGATCCACGGCCAGGTGCGTGAGGGGAACAAGGCGCTCGACGCCGGCCGCCTCAACGACGCCGTAGAGATCGCCGCGTCGGTCCGCGGAATGCTCGCCATCCTCGGCGTCGATCCCCTCGACCCACATTGGGCTGTCGATGGGGATGCGGCCGATCACGCGATGTCTGCACTCGACGTTCTGGTCTCGGCCGAGCTCGAGCGCCGCGCCGCCGCCAAGGCGGAAAAGAACTGGGCGGTAGCCGATGAGATTCGGAATCGCCTGACCCGTGCTGGAATCGAAGTAACCGACACACCGGCTGGTCCGGAATGGTCGCTAAGGAAGGACCACTGATGGCCGGCAATTCCTCTCGCAGGGGCGCGGTTCGCAAGACCGGAACCAAGAAGGGGTCGGTCGTCGGCTCCGGCGGACAGCGTCGACGCGGACTCGAAGGCCGCGGCGCGACTCCCAAGGCCGAAGAGCGGCCGCATCACCCCGCCGCGCGCAAGGCCAAGGTCGTCGCGAAGAAGGTTGACGCGCGGAAGAAGTTCATCGCGAAGAAGCTCGAAGATGGCCCGGAGATGGTGCTCGGCCGGAACCCGGTCCTCGAGTGCCTCCGCGCAAAGATCCCAGCGATGGCGCTCTACGTTCAGGTCGGTGCCGAGCCGGACGAGCGGGTGACCGAGGCTGTGCAGATCGCCGCCAACCGCGGCCTTGCCGTGCTCGAGGCGCAGAAGCCCGAACTCGACCGCATGAGCTCGAACGGAATGCATCAGGGCATCGCGCTGCAGGTGCCGCCGTACGAGTACGCGCACCCGGAAGACCTGCTCCGTGCTGCCCGCGAGTCGGGTGAGCCGGCTCTGATCGTCGCGCTCGACAACATCTCGGACCCGCGCAACCTGGGAGCCGTCATCCGCTCGGTCGCCGCGTTCGGCGGCCACGGAGTGGTCATTCCGCAGCGCCGTAGCGCCTCGGTGACGGCGGTCGCCTGGCGGACGTCGGCGGGTGCGGCCGCGCGCCTGAAGGTGGCGAAGGCGACGAACCTGACCCGGACCCTGAAGGACTTCGCGGAGGCTGGTTTGCAGATCGTCGGGCTCGATGCGGACAGCGACGTGACGCTGGACGAGTACGACGGTACGACCGGAGTTGTCGTCGTGGTCGGTTCGGAGGGCAAGGGTCTTTCCCGGCTCGTCCGAGAGACGTGCGACAGCATTCTCAGCATTCCGATGGCCGGGCCCGTCGAATCGCTCAACGCTTCGGTGGCGGCCGGTGTTGTGCTTGCGGAAGTCGCGCGTCAGCGCCGGCTTGGCTAGCGCCTTTGTTTCGCTCGACGTAGCTCTGTTTTTCGCGCGTTGATTCCGGCCGGGAATCAAATCGAAATGTCCGTATTAAACGGGGGCTTGTGCTCCGAATTAGCTGAAAGGCTGGTTCGGGGCCGCCTCCCATTCGTCGTGCGTCAAACTGTCAGGTGAACACAGGACAATTCCGTTATTGATCTGATTGATCGGTGAGCGCATATTGGTTACTCGGCTTCAGCGGTAAATTCGAGGCGAGGTACTTGATGGCGATACGGAGGCGTCTGTGGATCTCGACCTGGCTGCGGTGGAGAGCTTCCTGATTCTGGTCGAGGCAAAGCACTACCGTCGTGCGGCTGAGCGGTTGCACATGACGAGTTCCGCGCTGACCAAGCGAATCCAGCGGCTCGAGCAGCAACTGGGCGTGACGCTTGTCGAACGGTCCACTGCCGGCGTTCTCGGACTCACCGATGCCGGCGAACGTTTCGCCCAGTCGGCGGACGATCTCCTTGCGCACGCTCGAAATCTGCAGCGAATCACGCACGCGCAGGGTGGACGAAGTGCGCTCACCTTGGCCGTCCCGGCCGGCGCCGGGCGGGTCGCGCCGCAGATTCTGGCCGGCTTCGAAGCGATCTCGGCCTCATTGGGTGCGATGCATCCGGGGATCGATCTCAAGAATGTCGAGGTGCCGTTCGATCGGATTGCCACTGATCTGCTCGATCGTGCCGTGGACGTCGCGCTTTCGCCCGCGCCGTCCCAGCATCCCCGGATCGAGTCGGTACGCCTCGCTCCGATTCATCGATTGGGTCTGGTCGCCGCCAGCCATCCGCTGGCCGGAGCGGGTTCTGTTCCGGTAGAGGAGTTCTCGAGACTTCCGATGCTGGTCAATTCGGCGTTGGCGGCCGAGTGGATGAGTCCGTGGTGTCTCGGTGACGTGCGGGATCGGGCCCATGCGAGGCTTGTCGAGATTCCGGCGACGGACGTCGCGGCCATCGCCAGATTTCTCGGTTCCGGCACTGCGGTAACCGTCATTCCGAGGGTCCTTGCCGGCCAGTTGCCGCCGTACCTACGCGCGATCGAGCTCGAGAACGTGCCGTTGGCGTGGTTCTATGCCGACTTACGACGCGGCGAATACCGTCTTCCGCTGTCCTCGGTGATCGGGATGATGCAGTCCTTCTTCGCCGCCGCGGAAGGCAGTGCTGCGGCGAGCGCGTGAGGGTACGGGCGCGAGTTCGTTGCTGGGCACACCCTGCGGCTCCGCGACGTCACCGATCCGCTTTCCACCCGACGCAATGGCCGCGAAAATCACCGCCGCCGGTATCGAAAATACGAACCAGACGGTGACCACAATCGCGATGAGAACCATTCTTCGGTCCTAACTCTGCACGTGTGTCCGCAGAAGTTTCTCTGCGTTCAATCTGCATTGTTGGTTGAAGGCTCATCAATTTGTTGTGGTGGTTCCCATGCGGAAGCAGTCGACACCAATTGTCAGAGTAATTACACAGTTCGAAGGACAAAATGAGCGCGGGTTTGACCCGGGAATGTCAGCCGAGCTTGAGTTGTCCATCGGCAAGGTTCGCCGAAACGGTGTGGCCGTCCGAAGTCTGGGCAATGAGCCAGACCCCCGACAGGTTCGAATTCGGAACGGTCTGGTCCTCGGCCTTCGCCTCTGAACCGTCGCGGTAGCTGAACAATGCGCCGTCGCCATCGACGAAGGTGACTCCAGCGGGAAGTTCGAAATTGGACTGCGGTGCCTTGTCCTTGTACAGCGTCACTCGAGGGCAGGCGGAGGTCGCGGAATCCGATACCCGCACCAACTCCCACACGACCGGGGTCGAGCCCTCGACGGTCACTGTGCGGGGGTTTCCGCACGTCGCCGGGGCGGGCGCGGCAGACGTGGTCGTCGACGCGGCGCTGGCGGAACTGGACTCGTCCGAGCTCGAGTGATTCCAGGCATCCACTCCGACGAGAACAACCACCGCAGCGGCTACAAGTCCACCCAGCACGGCCTTGCCGGCGACAGACGGCGACTCGGTCATCAGATCCACCTCTCGTTGAGCAACGTGAGGATTGTCGCGTGCGATCGGCCTTCGTGCAGCCCAAACACCGCGGCTTTTCTGTTAAGGCCTGATCAAGACTGCGAGCCCGGCGCGAGACTGCGGATCGCCCGAGACAGATGGTCGAGCTTTCCGATCGAGATCACCGGGATGTCGCCGACCTGGCGGCGACCGGCCCGCGCGCCGGTGCGCACGCGCAACACGAAGGTCGTCACGCCGGACGGAAGGCGGGAGCGGGCGACCTTGAGCTGTGACGGGGTCACCTTCGAGCCGGTGATGATGGTGATGATCGACGCTCGGAAACTGGCTTTCGCCACGTCGCGGGCGAGGTCCACAACAGTGGTTGGTCGGTTGGTGCGCTCAACGGACGCAAACTCGTCCAGCAGCGGGTTGCGCGAGAGTGCGGACAGTCGGCGGTCGTTGGTCACAACCGTCAGTTCGCGCCCGTATGTCAGCGCATGAACACCGAGCGAGGCCGCGACCGACACAGCGAGCTCGAACTCCGCACTCGAGGCGTATTCGTCGGCGGTCGATAGCCCAACTGCGAGATGCCAACGCCGAGTCTCCTCGTGTTCGCGGACGGTGAGGCGTCCGGTGCGAGCGGTCGACCGCCAGTGGACCGATCGGGGGTCGTCGCCGGGAATGTAATCGCGCAGGCCATGGAACGCCACTGTCGAGTCCGAGATCCGGCCGGTGGGGTCGCCGTCCATGTCGCGCAGAAAGCCGGCGGTCACGGGGTCGAGGAGTGTTGTGTGCGGGTGAACGATGACCTGTGTCGGCTCGGTGAGGAGGGTCTCGCTGCTGAAAATGCCGATTGGGTCTCTTCGCAGAATGCGAGCTGGCCCGATCGTGAGGACACCGCGACGATCGGTCGACACCGGTATCTGACGCGTTGCTCGGCGCCTGCGTCCGCGTACGGAGTGCACGGCGATGGTGCGACCAGAACCGTCGGTGACCGGGAGTTCCACGCGGCTCGACAGCAGTGGGATGCGGCTGCGGGCGCGCACCGAGACCACGGTCGGTTCACCAAGGGAGACGCGCGTTCGGGCGACGGAGGTCGACACCTGCGGAGCGGGGATTCCGATGAGAAAGAGCAAGCAGATTGCCAGTGCGGCAAGAACGGTAACTCCGGCCGTCGCCAATTCCGCCCACGACAACGCCAGGCCGATGATGAGGCAAACGGCCCCGATGAGACCGAGTGTCGTCGCGAGAGGTGCGTTGAAGGCCTTTGACCGGTTCATGGCGATTAGGCGCGTTCCTTCGGCGCCGGCACTTGACTGAGGACGCGTCCGAGCACCGACTCGGCGGTGACGCCTTCGAATTCGACCTCCGGGTGCAAGATCAGGCGGTGGGCCCACACTGGCCCGACCAGCGCCTTCACGTCGTCCGGGATCAGATAGTGACGACCTTGGGCGGCGGCCAGTACCCGTGCCGCACGGACCAGAGCCACGCCTCCACGCACGCTGACGCCGACGCGAGTTTCGGCCGCTGTCCGGGTCGCCTCGGCGAGTCGGGCGATGTATTCAAGCACTGCCGGTTCGAGGTGAACGGTCGCGGCCATCTCGGCCATTTTCGCGGCTTCGGCGCCCGAGATGATGGGCTTTATGGCTGCCGACCGGTCGCGAATCGCCGCGCCGGACAGGATGTCGACGGTCGCGGCGATGTCCGGGAATCCGATCGACGTCTTGATCAGGAATCGGTCGAGCTGGGCTTCCGGAAGGGGATACGTGCCGGCCTGTTCGATCGGGTTCTGCGTTGCGATGACCATGAACGGCCGCCCGACGTGGTGGGCCTTGCCATCGACGGTCACCTGGGATTCCTCCATCACCTCGAGCAACGCTGATTGCGTCTTGGGTGAGGCCCGGTTGATCTCGTCAGCGAGAACGATCGATGCGAAGACGGGCCCGCGGTGGTAGCTGAAGTCGCCGGTCTTCTGGTTGTAGATCTCGGTACCGGTGACGTCGCTGGGCAGCAGGTCGGGGGTGAACTGAATTCGGTTGTGTGTGCTGTCGACGGTCGCGGCGAGTGCTCGCGCCAGCAAGGTCTTTCCGGTACCCGGGGTGTCCTCGAGAAGGACATGTCCCTCGGCAAACAGAGCCGTCAGCACAAGGCGTACCGCCACCGGTTTGCCCAAGACAGCCTGGCTGATGTTCACCGCCAACTTGTCGAACGTCGAGGCAAATCGCAACGCCTGATCCGGAGTCATGCTCACAGTGAGTTCCCTTCTTTCAGAATCATCGCGTCGTCGGCGGCCACGACCTCGGTACCGGTCAGGAGGTCATGCCAGCCGCGACGATCGCTGCGCAGCAGAACGGACCACAGGCCCGCGAGTGCCAGCGCTAAGAGGAGGCAATGAACGATTGCCCGGGCAACCACCGTCGGCACCGTCAGGCGAGGGTGTGCATGCCGCCTCGACGAGACCGTGACGGTGCGTACGTTGAACAACCGCTTGCCGACCGACTGGCCCGTCGCCGCAGTCGACAACAGATTGAGGCTCGATCCAGCGATGCCGACCGCGAGCCAGAGGGCGATGGGCCAGCCGTCGACATACCGTGCGGCGAGCGTGATCGGCGCCGCGACCAAGCCGGCGAAGAGTGCGTAGTCGAGGACAGAAGCGAGGACCCGCGACGTCCAGGGCAATGTCGGGACTCGCCACACCGCGCGCGCCCGGCGTGCCGGAGTCAGCGATCGGACGCTGGTTGCCTGGCGCAACCATTGTGCGGCCGGCGCGGTCCGGCGCAAGTCGTCACGCCAGCCGTCGACCGCGGTCCAGAATTCGTCGGCAACGGCTTCGTCGGGAACGGTGGGCGCGAAGGCGCCGGCATCCGCGAAACGGGCCAGTGGTTCTAGTTCCGTCGTCACGGCTCGGGCGCGGGCGGCCGTCTCCAACCGTGTTCCACCGTGGCGCGCCATACCGAGATCGATTGCCGTGTCGGCGACGTCGTGCCAGCCCGCGTAGATGCGCTGCAGTGGATCCGGGAGCGAACGCCGGCGGCGTCGGCGCAATGACTTTGTCGCGACGACGATCAGGGCCGCGGCTATCGGGACTGCGAGGAAGACGGCGGCCTCCCGCACGACCCGCAGCACGTACCACAGCGGAAGCCACGGCGAAGGTGGCGGCACATATGGTGGGACCTGCTCTGGCGGAGGTGGCGGAAGCGAGTCCTGGGGTTTGTCCTCGTTCTGTGCGGCTGACGACGAGGTGTCCTGTGCAGAACCCGACGGGGCCTCGCCCATCGGCGGTGCCTGCGGCGAGGGATCGAACGACACCCAGCCGAGGTTTTCGAAGGCGACCTCGACCCAGGCGTCGGCGTCACCGCCGAGGACGGTCTTTCCGTCTGGTTCGACCCGGAATCCCGTCACCACGCGCGCCGGAATGCCGAGAGACTTGGCCATAAGGGCCATGGTGACGGCGTACTGCTCGTCGGTGCCGATCAGCTGCGGCGCGGTCAGGAAGTTGACGATGGCTCCCTGGTCGAGGCCGGCTGGCGCCGTCTTCTCGTCTGCGTACGTACCGCGCTGAAGGAACGACACGAGCGCGCGCACCTTGTCGATCGGGCTGGCTGCGGGTGCAGCAATTGCGGACGCCCACTCCGCGACCTTGGTCGGGATGACGTCTTGCGGCAATACGACCTTCGCGAAGGCGGCGGTGGCGAGATCGGCGTCGGTAAAGTTCCGAGTGACCGTGCCGCCGAGGTCGAGACTGTCTCCCCGCTTGAGGCCGACCGTCGTCATGGCGGTACCGGTCGACTGGTTGAAGTAGAGACCGTCGAGGATGTCCTGCCGGCGTAGCCCGGAGCAGTTGATCGAGTTGATCCGGGTAGGTCCCGGGATCCAGACGTCCTGATAGCCGTCGATGACGACATGAATGTCGACGTAGCTGCCGGCCGGAAGGTTGGCCGTCGCGGCCTCGGATCCGGCCCGCGTCGCGGAGGTGTATGGGCCGAAGACACCCGTGATCGTGTTGTCGGGGTCCAGGCCGCCGGCCACGCGATACCCGAACCCGTCGTATCGGTCCATCGTCGCCACGCGAATTCGCTGGTCGGCCGGTAGGTCGGAAACCGTCATGAGGGTCGTGCCGCTGAGGTTGGTGCGGTAGTTGCGAAGCTTCTCGAGCGGACTCGGGTAGTCGTACGGCTGAAGATCTCCGGTGATGTAGTTGCGAACCAACTGCCGATCACTGCCGGCCATCAACGGAGAAAACGCGAAACCTGCGCCTGCCGCCACAAGCAGTACAGCGGCTGCCGCGACGAGTCGAGTAGTGCGCCACAGCACACCGTGTGCGCCTCGCGTACGGTTCACCGCGAGCATCATGACGACGGCAACTCCGAAGGTGGATCCGAGGATCGCCGGATGCCAGGCTTTCGTGGTCCCGAGGGAAATCGCGACGATCAAGGGCACGGCGCCAAAGAAGACGGCTGCGACGAAGTGGCTCCGCCGGATCGCCGACCCGGCCGCAAAGGCGGCGGCGAACGCGGTGACATACGGGATCGCCAGCATCCCGAACTGTGTGGTGACCTGCGGGAGGTTGATCGTGACGACACGTTCCCACGCAGTGAATCCCAGGACCACGAACTCGTGCATGTTTGACGGTGTGGGCAGAATGTCGCCACGGTTCATCGCCAGCGGCCCAAGAAGCAGCAGGGTAATGAAGAACAGCAAGGCGCGAACGTCCCACCGCACTGGCACGGTTGCGATCGCTAGACCGGCGACGGCACCGATACTGCCGGCGACGACATACCCGTACGGAGCGAACGTCGTGCCGAAAGCCGCCACGCCCGCCGCGAGCAGAACCACAACGGCGGCCAGACGCGTCAGCTGAAGCTTCAGCTCTGACGCCATGAAGTTCCTCAGTTCGTATGCGGGTCCGACTCGGTGGCCGAGTTTACCGGCAGGTCCTGAGGAGTAACTGCAGGTCACACCTGGGCCGGACGGTCCTGTCGCCTGCCAACCACCCGACACGCCAGGTAGATGACAAATGAGATTGCCGTCACAAAGCTCGAAACTGGTACGCCTGGGGCCAGTGAGAGAAGAATCCCGCCAACCGCCGCCGTCTCCGCGAATAGAACAGCGAGCAGCGTCGTCCACAACGGATGCGACGTGACGCGGGCCGCCGCAGCCGCTGGAGTGATGAGAAGTGACAGCACGAGCAGTGCGCCGACGATCTGCACACCGAGCGCGGCGGCAACACCGACGAGCACCGCGAAGATGATCGACAGCGCACGTACGGGGACCCCGCGGGCGAGGGCGACCTCCGGATCAGTGCTGGCGAACAGCAGCGGCCGATAGATCACCGCGAGCACCGCGACAACGCCGATCGCGCACGCCGTGAGCAACTGCAATCCGCTCGTTCCGACGCCGACGATCTGGCCGATGAGCAGCGAGAAACTCGTCCCGGTCCGGCCGGGATACAGCCACATGAACAGCACGGCCAGGCCCAGGCCGAACGACAGCACGACGCCGATCACCGAGTCGCGCTCTTTGGCCTTCGCGCCGAGTACTCCGAACAGGATCGCCGCGACGATCGACCCGGCGATCGCACCCAATCCGACGCTGGCCCCCGCGAGCAGCGCCGCCGAAGCTCCCGTGAGCGACAACTCGCTTGTGCTGTGCACCGCGAACGACATCTGCCGGCTGATGATGAGCGGTCCGAGAGCGCCCGCGAGCAGTCCGAGGATCGCCGCGGCGAGGAGTGCTTGCTGGACGAACGCGTAGTTGAGGAGATGGACGGTCGTACCGAAATCGACCATCTTCACCAGCACGTCGGTGAGGCGGTCGTTCATGCCGGCTCCTCGTGGTGGTGATGATGGTGACCGGTCTCGTAGGTTTCCTCGTCCGCGCCGATGACGATGTAGCGGCCGCGCACCTTCAAGACGTCGACATGCGTTTGGTACAGGTCCGACAGCGTCTTCGAGTTGATGACTTCGTCCGGCGTGCCCAGCCGGAACCGGCCGTTCGCGAGATAGAGAACTCGATCGGTGTACGGAAGAACCGGATTGATCTCGTGGGTCACGAAGACAACCGCGGTGTTCGCGACCTTCCGGCGTCGATTGATGAGCCCGGCTACGAGCTGCTGGCTGGGCAGGTCGAGGCTCAGCAGCGGTTCGTCGCACAGGAGAACCTTCGGATCGCCGGCGAGCGCCGCAGCGACCCGAAGGCGCTGTTGCTCACCGCCGGAGAGCCGACCGAGCGGGCGGTCGGCGAACGCGGTCGCACCGACATCGTCAACGAGACGATCGACGATCGCTCGACGGCTCTGCCGATGTAAGAACCCGAGACCCCAACGGTGTCCGTCGACGCCGAGCCCGACGAGATCACGCCCGCGCAGCGGCAAGGCCTCATCAAGGGACTTCTGCTGTGGGATGTATCCGACATCGGAGTGGCCGGTGGTCGCCGGCCGGCCGGCGATCGTCGCCGTGCCGGCGGACAGTGGGAGCAGTCCCAGGAGAACCTTGAGCAGCGTCGTCTTGCCGGTGCCATTGCCACCGAGAACCGTGATGAACTCACCCGGCTCGACGTGGAGATCGAGCTCGCTCCACAGTGTTCGCGTGCCGAACCTGACTTCGGCGCCGGTCAGTTCGACCACGCCGGTCGCCGAAACATGGTCTGCGGCGCGCCGTGAACTCATGACAGGGCCGCCGCGAGGCGCGCGACGGTGTCGCGTTGCCAATCGAGGTACGACTTACCCTTCGGCAGCGTTTCGGTGATCTCGACGACGTGCACGCCCGCGGCGGTCGCGATCTTGCGCAACGCCTCGGTGCTGTTGTCCTGGGCCTGGATGTTGTAGATGAGGACCTTCGCGCGCTTGTGGTCGAGCAGATCGCGGAACGCTGCGGTCGACGCCGGTGACGGATCGTTGCCGTCCTCGATCGCCTTCTGGAACTCCAGGGGAGTGACGTCGTCGAGGTTTGCCGCCTGCACGAGGTAGTGGGGGACTGGCTCGGTCTCGGTGATCGGAGTGTGCGCGTGCGCGACTGTGATCTTCTTGACGTCATCCTGAATCGACTGGAGGTCGGTCTCGAACTGCTTGGCGCGTTCCTGGTAGCCGGAGGCGTGCGCTGGGTCCTTGTCGGACAGGGCGGTGGCGATACCGCGAACCACCGACACGACAGTCCCGTAGTCGAACCAGACGTGTTCGTTGTTGTCGGACTTGTCGGTGCGTAGGTCGAAGGCGTTCACGCGAGCGATGCCGTGTGACGACTCGAGCACTTGATCGACGTACGGGTCGTAGCCACCACCGTTGTAAACGATGAGATCGGCGTCGGAGAGGTCCGCGGCCTGGGACGCCCCGAGTTCGAACGAGTGCGGATCGGCGCTGGGGTCGCTGATGAGCGAGGTGACTTTCGCATCCGGGCCCGCGACGGCGGCCGCGATCGAACCCCAGACGTTGGTGGTGGCGACCACGTCGGGCATGCCGTTGCCTGCGGTGTCAGTCGAGCAGCCCGTCATCGTCAGTGCGCTGATCGACGCGAGCGCAACGACGCAGCCGATTCGAATTCGTGCACGCACAGACACCCCCAGAAACCCATAATGAAAACGATTACCGTTTCACTGTAGCGGAGGTGTCAGACGGCAGCGAATCGGCCGCGGTCACGAATGTGAGTGCCGAATCTCGGTTGGTGCACTCGATTCCGAGCTGTCGAGGTTCGACTTGGCGACGCACGGCGTCGTCACGATGATGCTCAGCGAGTCCTCGCCGGCTTCGTTGTCGTCGATCGCGATGGTGAAGCCGTCCGCGGAACGGAACGTCGCCTCCGCCCCCGCAGTGTTCGGTTGCTTCGTGAACCCCTGCGCGACCAGTGCTTCGCTCAGCCGGTCGATGGATGCTTCGACGTCGGTCGCGCCGATGCCACCGACCCAGTAACCGAGCTTGATTCGTTGCGGCCGGTCCGGCGGAGCGTGCGAGCCCGACCAGCACTTTTCCCTAGAGGGCTCAAACGGCGGGTTCTCGGCGAGTTCGACCGCGAAGTACGCGGTCGACGGCAACGAGTCGACGGCCGCAGTGAGATACCGCGCTGCCTTCTGTACGACCTGGCGTTCGGTGAGTGTCGATTTCGAATTCGACGTCGGGATCGTCGACGTCGCAGCAGGGGTCGCGACCGTACCTGGGCTGCAACCCGAGATCGTCAGGGCTGCTGCGATTGTCAGCATTCCCCAAGTTCGCATCAGTTCACTTTTCCATGCCCGGCGATGATGCTGCCCATGTTCTGCAGCGCGGCGTTGTGCTCGGTCCAGTACTCGCTGTGCGCGGCCGGGTTGTAGGTGTCGAATCCGGCGATTCGGGTCGCCGTACCGGGGTCTGACGAGAAGGTCGTGCCGCCGAAGTCGGCGCCCGTCGGGTCGGCACCGAAGTCGTCTGTGGTCAACCCCTGGTAGGTGAAGAAGCCGGTGAACGCATCGCCGATGCCGGGAAGCAGTGAGGCGCCGTGTTCGATGATCCGCACCGTGGCTCCGTTGTGCGCCATCGGATACAGCGGAACCGGATCGTGCGCGGCTTTCGTGGCGAAGACATGGTCGGCCATGTCGGCGGGTGCAATTCCGGTCAGTCGCAGGTCCGCGGCATGGTCGACCATCGTTCCGGGAGAAGCGACGAAGACGACCTGATCCGCGTCGAGCACATGACCACCGCTGGCGGCCGCGCCGACGACTGTGGTGCCGTAAGAGTGGCCGATCACGGTGTTCACCGACGGCTCCCCAATGTGCGATCCCCGCAGGCCTTCCTGGAAACGATCGAGCAGTGGGGCAGCCTTCTCGGCGTACTCGCGTTGGGGTGCGTCGCCGTAGATTTCCTGCGGTGCGTCGTAGCCAAACCAGGCGATGACCGAGGTCTTTGCGCCACCCGCCGCCACCGCCGCGTCGTGCATCGAGTCGACGCGCACCATGTCTTCGCCCATCTTCGACGGACGTGAGCCGGTACCGGGAACATAGGTGGCGACGTTGTCCGCGGTGTCGGGGTTGCCCTGTGCGATCGCGACGTGTGGCCGGTCTCCGGTCGCGGTGTCGAGAACGAGGAGCAGCCGGTCGGGATGCGTCTCGCCGGTGCGGTCCGCGCGGTTCGGGTCGAGTTGTTCCTTCGTCGCGCGGAGATCGTCATAGTCCTTCGCGCGCCCTCGAGCGTCCGACAGGTGGGACAGGAACTGGTAGTAGTCGCCACGATCGGCCATTTTGATGCCGGGAATGTTCTCGCCGCGCGCCCAGTCCGGATGTGCCTTTTCGAGAATCTCGACCTCGCTGTGGGCCATCGCGCTCCGGGTCAGTTCGTCGTCAAGCTTGCGGCGGTTGTAGTGATCGCGATCCTCCGCCGGCATGCCGCCGTGATTCCCGAGGTACTGGTCGTGCTCCCACAGGGCGTCCTTCTCTTCCCGGGACAGCTGTGACCACCAGTCGTGGAACGCGGCTGGATCATTGGGAGGTGTCGAGCGACCGTCGAGAATCGATTGCACGTCGGCGTGGAACGGTGGGATGTCGATGTCCCCGTCGGCGTAGTCGATCGTGCGCGCGAGCCGGTCGTCGACGTCATCTGCTTCGGCGAGCAACGCCCGAATTCGATCTTGGAGTTCGGCACCCAGTGACTCCTTCGTTTCCCGTGTCGGCTGCACGGAGTTCGTCGCCGCGTCGACCGCGTAACCCCAGGCGTCGGCGTCCGAATGCAGCAGCGAGAGTTTGCGGCGCAGCAGGGCGACGTCGTCAGCGGCCTTTTCCGCAGCCGCCGCAACGACTTTCATCACTGTGCCGTGGGCGTCGAGATCGTGGCGGAGGCGGTCGTTCGAATTACTTGCCGCCGCGGCCGCATCACCGCCCCACCCGGCGAAGGGCAGACTGCCCAGCGTCCGGCTGGCATCCTCCACCGCGGTTCCGCCTCGTCCGGCGGCCCGGAAGACCTCCCGAATCGCCTCGGGGTTCCATTTCTCGACGTCAGCGAGTGTCACGATCACGCCTGAACTGACGGCTGCCGCGATCGTTTGGTTCCTTCCCGGTCACAAAAGTGCCCTATCAGTGCACGTCTTGCGAGTATTCGGGCATCCTTGTGGCGCTGGATGTATTTGTCGGCCAGAAGGAAGGTGAGAGGAATGTCTTACGGGCAGGATCCATACGATCCGACGCGGCAGTTCTCGTCGCCGCAGCAGTACCCGCCCAACCAGCCGCAACGAGGTGTGGGCACGGGTGTCTACGTCGACTGGACGCGATACGCCATCGGCACGATCATGAGTGCTCTCGTCGTCTTCGGTGTCGGCGGGATCATGACGGTCATCGTCAACTCGATCTTCCGGGCGCTCCCGCCGGAATGGTTCCGTCTCAGCGGTGACTGGATGCTGAACGGGATCATGGGCGCGGTCATGACGTTCGTTGCGAGTGGACTGCTCGCGCTCCTGATCGTCGGAATGCCGAAGGGCACGGCCAACGGTTTCTTCATCGGCCTCGGCGCGCTCGCCATGGTCTCGGTGACCGTGCTGCCGATCCTCGTTCAGGGCAACTGGTCGGCGCTCGGTGACAGCCTGATCTGGGGTGCCATGGGCATCTCGATCCTGCTGCTGCTCACCTACATCGCGACGCCGCCGACAGTTCGATACGAATACCGCTGATCAGGAGTGTTTTCGCGGGACCTGCGACCGGGTGAGATATTCGCGGGTTACACCATCGAAGGCCCGATCGGGCGGGGTGGCATGGCCGCGGTCTACCTCGCGACCCACCCGAATCTCCCTCGCAAAGTGGCACTGAAGATCCTGAGCGACAAGCTGGACAGCACAGTCGATGCACGGGTTCGATTTCGACTCGAGGCAGACCACGCCGCCCGGCTCGAACACCCCAATATCGTGGTGGTCTTCGACCGTGGCGAGACCGATGGTTACATGTGGATCGCGATGCAGTACGTGCCCGGCGCAGACGCGTTGATCACTTCGCGCCGAGCACACTTCGACCCCAAACTGGCCGTTCAAGTCATTTCCGCAACGGCCCAGGCGTTGGATTTCGCCCACGGTCAAGGAGTTCTCCATCGGGATGTGAAGCCGTCGAACATCCTCATTCGCGAGACCTCCACCCCGGGGGACGATGTCCATGTCCTGCTGGCCGACTTCGGGATTGCGAAGAGCATGGCCGACGCATCGCCGCTGACCGGTACCGGTTTCGTTTTCGGCAGCATGCCGTACTGCGCTCCGGAGCAGATCCGAGGCGATTCGCTCGGCCCCAGTGCCGATCAGTACTCACTGGCTTGCACGTTCTTTCAGCTGCTCATCGGGCGTCCGCCCTTCATGGGTGATCAGGTCAGCGTGATGAATTCTCAGCTACACACGCCACCTCCACGACTCGGGGACCTCGACCCCCGGCTGCGTATGTTCGATCCGGCGATGTCGGTCGCGTTGGCGAAGGACCCGGCCGCCCGCTTCTCCACGTGCCGTCAATTCAGTGACGCGATCGTGCGCGCCTTCCAGTCGCTTGGCTCGGTCCCGGCTGAATCGGATGTGACGGCCAGACATATCACCTCAATCCGGGGGTCGTCGTCAGCGCCGGAAACCATTTCGGTCGCGGTGCCGGAGCCTTCTCCCGACCGGCTGCCAACGCCACGACCGGCGCGGCGCGGAGTCTGGCGACGGATCGGTGTCACCGTTGCCGCGCTCGTGATGTGCATCGCGGCTCTCTCAATATGGATCGCCACGCGCGATACCCCCGCACCAACGGTGTCGACGGTTCCGATAACGGGCCTCAATTTCCCGGTGGGGATCGATTCCACGCGCAGCGGCACGCTCTACATCGCCGACACGTCAAACAACCGCATCGTCGTTTTCGACACGACAACCCGCCGTCAGCAGGTTCTCGGGCTCACCGCGTTGCGCGAACCAGCTGCCGTTGCCGTCGGGACCGACGGTACGGTTTTCGTCGCCGATACCAAGAACGACCGCGTGGTGTCCTGGGATGGTCACACCCAACAGACCGTCGATCTCGGGCCGCTCCGGCGTCCATCCGGAGTCGCGACGAGCGCAAGTGGCGAGCTGTTCGTCACCGATACCGGCAACCGGCGGGTGCTCGCGTGGCGACCCGGAGAACCCGTCCGGACGTTGCCATTCACCGGACTTCAGGGCCCGGTCGGGATCGCCGTCGCGAACGGCGAGGTCGCGGTATCCGAGCCGGGCGATGGACGAATCGTGCGCCTCGGCGTGAACGGACAATCCGTCAAGACTGGTCTGTCCGAACCAATCGGAATCGCATTCCACGATAGCGACTTGTATGTCGCTGAACACGGCACCAACGCGCTGATTCGCCTGACCGGCCTAGTGGGTAGCACGGTCGTCGACAAGGTCGCACAAGGCGCCGCCGGAGTCACCGTGTCTGACGATGGGACCGTGTACCTCGTCGACTCTCAGCGCAACCGCGTCGTGGCGGTGACGTTGCCGGCATCCTGACCGCAGCGTCACGGCTACAGGAGGATCGGATTACCAAAGCCGTTTGACGGCGGCGGTGGTGTCGTCGGCGCCGGCTCGTCTACGGGCGGTCCCTGGCACTCGTACTCGTCATATAGCGGATCGCATTCGGCCACCGGCGGCTGGGTTTCGATGACGATCGGGGGCCGCGGCAGAGGCTGAGTTGTGGGCGGAGGCGCCTGGGTCGTCGGCGCGGGAGCCGGTGTCGTCGGCACTACCTTCTCCGGCTCCGGAGCGGGCGCTGGAATCGGCGCCGCTTCCAGCGGCGGCGGTGGCGCTTCGGTGGTTGTCGTCGGCGCTGCTTTCGCGACGAACCCCGCGAGCTTCTCGATGAGTTTGCCAGTCCGGAGGTCGACGACAGTGAACACGGTGACCTGTTGCGGTGCTGGCGCGACGGCAAACACCGTCTGCGGTGCGAATCGCGGCCACCGGGGCCCGTCGAACTGGACGGACGTCGAGTTCGTGTTCGTTGGGGTCGTCGGCGGCGTCAAGGGACTTCCACTGGCGCATCGCACCCGCGGCGATCCGCTCTTGTCGACGAGTACCGCGGTACCGGCTTGCAAGACCGCGGGGTACTCCGTGGCTGCACCGTTCTCGAAGCCATGGTTCGTGACGAGGGTGTCGACGCGCAGTACCACCGCAGTCAACGACCGCACGTAGGCGTCCACATCGCCAGCGTCCAACACCGACGACCATGCGCGCGCCTTTGCCGGATCGCTGTGCAGGAACGCGATCAATCTTTCGGTGTCGCACACGGCAATCTCGCCGGAACCGCCGTACAAACCGGCTCGATCGCCGGTAACCGACGAGACCACCATGTTGCCGCCGTCCGAGGCCGCTGACGTCGGCAATGAGCGATCCGCCTCCGGCGTCGCCGGGATCGCGGGAATATCGCCGGACACCAACGAGTCAACCCACGGAAACACGCCGTTGGACCCGGATTCTTCCAGCTTGATGGACATCGACTGTGCCGCGGGCGCTTCCGAACACGCTGCCCCGAAAAATCCACAAACGACAACCAGAACAGCGATCGCGAGGTGAACCCGCATTCCTCGCGAACCCCGAACCAATGACGTGCTCCTATCGTGACCGACCGATGATCGCAGATCGATCAACCGCCGGGTATCAGCCGTAAAGGGGACTCGCCAGGCAGTGGCTCCCTCGCTAGTTCGACAACAACTGCGAGCACCGAATCAGGCCGAGGTGGCTGTACGCCTGTGGGTGATTGCCCAGTGAGCGTTCAGCGACCGGGTCGTACTCCTCGCTGAGCAGTCCCGTCGGGCCCGCGGCGGCGACCAGCTGACCGAACAGCGCTTCGGCGTCGTCACGCTTGCCGATCAGCAGGTATGCCTCGACGAGCCACGCCGCACACAGGTGGAACCCGCCCTCACCGCCGGGGAGCCCGTCGTCGTGGTGGTAGCGGTAGACCGTGGATCCGCTGCGCAGCTCGGCCTCGGTCGCGACGACGGTCGCGGCGAACCGCGGGTCGTCTGCGGCGATGAGTCCGGACAGTCCGATGAACAGCGATGCCGCGTCGAGGTCCGTGCCGTCGTACGCCGCGGTGAACGATTGAACATCCTCGTTCCAGCCGTTGGTCAACACGTCGTCGGCGATCTTGGCGCGCAGATCCTCCCAGTCCTCGCCGGCCTTACGGCCGAACTGCTTGGTGAGGGTGAGCGCGCGGTCGACGGTCAGCCAACACATGACCTTCGAGTAGACGTGGTGGCGCGGATTGTCGCGGATCTCCCAGATGCCGTGGTCCGGTTCATGCCAGCGTCGGCGAACGGCCTTGACCATCGCGCGAACCAGTTCCCAGTCCCGGTCGGGAAGTGCGTCGTCATGTGCGACCCCAAGGGCTTCGCGTTCGTGCGCGAGGTTGCTGATGAGGTCGACCACCGGTCCGAAAACGTCGAGCTGGACCTGGTTGTTCGCCGCGTTGCCGACTCGCACGGGCCGCGAACCCGCGTAACCCGGCAGCGAGTCGATGACGGCTTCGGGTGGCAGCGCACCGCCGTGGATCGTGTACAGCGGGTGCAGACGTTCCGGACTCCGGAGCTTGGCCAGGACGCGGTGGACCCACTCGAGGTAGCGCTCGGCCTCGCCCAGCGAACCCAGCGACACCAGCGCCGACGCGGTCAACGCGGCATCGCGCAGCCAGCAGTAGCGGTAGTCCCAGTTGCGGACACCGCCCAGGTCTTCCGGCAGCGACGTCGTCGCCGCGGCGAGGATCGAACCCGAGGGCTCGTGCACAAGCCCGCGCAAGGTCAGCGCCGAGCGGCGAATGAGTCCCGGCTTGCGCTTCGGGATGGAGAGCGATGTTGCCCAGTCGCGCCAATACGCTTCCGCTTCGGCTCGCCGAACCGATTCATCGACCTGCGAAGGACCCAGGTCCCAGCTGCCGCAACGCAATTCGAGCACGACCGGACCGTGCGACGGGTCGACGACCGCGTGCGCACTTTGGTGCATGCCGTCCGTCGTGATGTGCCACTCGACGCCCGGGGAGCGTAGAACCAGCGGGTCGTTCGGGCCGTAGATGCGAAGACCGAATGCCTCTTGCTCGATCGACACCTGAACCTGACCGAATTCCGGACGCGGGGCGAACCGCACCACAGCTTTCGCATCGCCCGTGATGACGCGAGTGAGGTCTGTCCGGTCGCGCCCGACGTCGTGCGGCAGGTAATCCGTGACCTGCAAACTCGCCCACCGGGTCTCGACGGTCATCGTCCAGTCGATGTAGCGCTGCGACAGCGGTAGCGCGGGGCGCTCCGGTCCGATGCTGAATTCGCCGGCGTTCTCGCCGCCGAGGAGGTGCGCGAAGATCGCGGCCGAATCCGGTTCGGGGTGGCACAGCCACGTGAGGTTCGCGTCCGGGGTCACGAGGGCAACCGAGCGCGGGCTCGCCAGCATCGTCAGTCGTTCGATCTGCGGAGCGTTCGCACCCGAGAGCCAGGTGCGTCGTTCCTCGTACAGGAACGCCAGCGCGGCAGCGACGTCTTCGGTGCTGTTGACGCGGAAATGCGCCTGACTGTCACCCTGACCGACCTTGACTCCGATATCGGGTCCGTGGAGGCGGTTGAAGGCCTTCTCGTCGGTGACGTCGTCGCCGAAGAAGATGGTCGCCGTCGCGCCGGCCTGGTGCCGGATGATGTCGAGGGCCTCGCCCTTGTCGGTCTTGATGACCGCGAGTTCGATGACTTCCTTGCCTTCGGTGACCTGCACGCCGACCCACTTGGCGCAGCCGGTGCGTACCTTGTGCAGGGCGGACTTGGCGTCTT
Source organism: Smaragdicoccus niigatensis DSM 44881 = NBRC 103563 (assembly GCF_000380645.1). Lineage (GTDB taxonomy): Bacteria > Actinomycetota > Actinomycetes > Mycobacteriales > Mycobacteriaceae > Smaragdicoccus > Smaragdicoccus niigatensis. Next base: position 250,784 of record NZ_AQXZ01000015.1, on the reverse strand, counting down.
CGCGGGAGGCATTGCGGACGTGTAGTGCGATGCTCGCCGGCTTCATCTCGACGCCGACGCCCTCGCGGGTCGAAGCGATCGTCTCGAGTTCGTGCTTGAGTTCGGTGAGAAGTTGTTTGGCGTCGTTGTCGATCGCATGCACGAAGCCGACGTCGAACTCGGAGCCGTGGCTGCCCACGAGCTGTACCTCGACCGGGAGCCGGGACAGCATCGCGAGATCGCGCAGCGCGCGGCCGGAAATGACCGCGGCAGCCGTCGACGACAGTCCCGCGAGCGCTCGCAAGGCACGCACCGACTCCGGATGCGGGAACGCCTTGGACGGGTCCGTGACGATCGGTGACATCGTTCCGTCGTAGTCGGAGGCGACGAGCAACCGGGGGGTACGCGCAATGGCGGTCAGTGCTCTACGGAGTTCAACAGCAAGATCTTCGGCACCCACGTTTCTAACCTAGGACATCGGAGCGCTTGGTGCCGCGCTGCTGAATTTGCGCGTGATTTTTCCCGCGTTTTCGTTGAAGTGGTTCCGGGCACTTTTGATCAACGTGGGCATTCTCGATTCGTGAGGCAGCGACGAAGCGGTTAACCTGCTTTGGGGGAGGGTCTGGTTTGGCGCGCATTTCGGGGGCGAAATCGCTGGCGGTTGCAATTGCAGCCGCCTCGCTGTCGTGGTCCGCAATTGCACTCGTTCAGGCTGCTCCAGCGGTCGATCCGGGCGTGCCGGAAACCTCCTCTACCACGTCCGCGGCGCCAACGACGATCGCGAAGACGTGGCCGCCGCTGGCCGATATCGACATCCCTGAGCTCGGCGAGGTTGCTCCGCCGTTGCCCGCGACGAACACGCGTCCCGTGACGACTTCGACGGTCCCATCGACAACCGCGAACGCCGAAACGAGCACGACCACCAGCATCACGACGACGGAAATCACGCCGCCTCCGAACATGGGCGGCGCCGCCGGCTCCGGCGGCGGAAGGTTCGAAAGTCAAATGGTGCCGGGCACGACGACGTCTGCCCCGAAGACCACCACGCTCGCGCCGGCGACGTCGACCCGGGAACCCCAGAGCGTCGAGATCCCCGGCGCTGGCGGCAACGGGCCGGACCAGCCGTCGGGCTACCAAGGCGGTGGGCTGGTGCCCGCGAATCCGGGCCAGCAAGCCCATGGCCCAGTCGGGCACTCGAGTGCGAACCTCGCCGCGACCGCGAACCCGGTGGCCGCCGCCGGTGGTGTCGCCGGGCTGGGGGCGCTCGGTTTGATGGCCGGACTGATCGCCTACCGCGGTGCGGTGCAGGCACAGCAACGGCGGTCCGCGGCGCGCGCGGCGTTGTTCGGTGCGGGCGGCGGTGTCTGATGAGTAGCGCCGCACGATCGGGCCGCTCGTACCGCAAGGTGGCGGTGGCGGTCGACGCGGTGTGCGATGTTGCGGTCGAACACCGCTGCTTGTCGTTCGACGACGTCGTGAGCGCGGTCGCCGTCGAACGGAAGCGCCCCATCGAGGTAGAGGTCCTGCCGTTGGCGCACGGTGTCTGCGGGCAGCGTCGTCGCTACGACGATCGCGATGTCATCGTGCTGGCCGCCGGACTGCCCGATCGCGCCCGGACTCTCGCGCACGAACTCGGTCACGTCGTATTCGACCACCAGGGGACGCCGACTGCCGAGGCACTCCTTGCCGTCGATCCGGACCTCGTCTCCTACATGCTGAACTCGCGCAAGATGCTCGGCTCGGAAGAGTTCGGTGAGGACGAGCTTGCGGAGTGGGAGGCGGAGACCTTCGCGAGCATGCTGTTGAACCGTCTGCAAGTGCTGGGTGACGGAAGCGACCGAATGGCACGCCTTCGGTTCGACGAGGCGCTTGGATGACACTGTGGCTGGCAGCCGCCGTCGTGTGGTGTGCGGTCGGGGCGCGGATCGGTCGCGTCCTGGTCCGGCAGGCCACCCCTGTCCGGGTCGCGATCGCGATTTCGGTCGGCACCGTCGCGCTGAACACCATGCTGCTGATGCCCGACGTGGCCGGCACCTTCGATCGGCTCGCGGGCTCCGAAGACCTCCGGAAACACGTCGTCGAGGCGTTGTGGGGATTGTTCGCCGCGGCCACCCTGACGATCTCCGAGGCCGCGCACCCGATCCTGCCGAAGAACCGGGTGCGGACTTGGATCTTCTACGTCGTGGCGTTGACGGCGACCGGAGTGGGCTTCGCGATCCATCAACCGCTCGGCTGGGCGGCGGTGGTCGTCGCCGCTGTGTTCGCGGTGGTGGTCGGCGCACGGCACGTCTCCTGGACCGTTCTCGGACGCGGCATCGGGGTTTACACCGCGGGAGTCGTGGGTGCGGCACTGAGTGCGCTGTACGTCGTTCTGAACGGGCACGAACCGTCCGCGGGGCTGATGGCGTCGCACAACCTGCTGATCGCGATCGGCTCGGTGTGGGTTCTCGCCGAAGTATGGATCCGATCGCTCGTCGTGCTCATTCGGATCCGGCGATTGCACGTGGTGTTGACGAAACGTTTCCCGGATGTGCTGACCGAAGACCCCGGGCATAAGACGATTGTCCTGCGGTCGAGCGACCACGTCGCACACATCATGGATGCGATCTATCTGCAGTCCGCGATCTTGGCGGATCTCGGAGTGGTGAGCAGGCGCGTTAATCCACCGCGGAATGCGCGTGAGCGTGCGAGAAGTGTTGTCCGATGGCTGGTCGATCCGTCACTCGCGCCCAATGTCGACACAGAGTGGATCGCTCCGCCGGCGGGCATGTCTGCCCGCCGCTGGGTCGTTTCGCTGGCCGCCGAATTCGACCGACTGGCCAGCGAATCGGGATCTACGGCGTAGCGTCCGGCGGGATCTCCGGGAGACCTTCGCTGGCGCGGAGCTTCTCTGCCATCGCGGTGAGGAGGTTCTGCGACTCCTCGCTGAGGTCGAACGCGCGAGCCGACAAGCGGCGCAGCCCGTAACCCTGCAGTTGCGACAGAAGATCGAGATCGTGGTCGATCTTGGATGCGTAGATGTCGTTGAAGAAATAGTCGGGCTTCACCTTGAAGAACTTCGCCAGCGAAGCGACCGTCTCGTTCGACGGGTTGGTGCGTTGCCCAGAACGTAGCTGGGACAGATATGGCTTCGAGATTGGGTGACCGGCCGCCGTCAGAGCCGCTGCGACTTCGGCGTTTGTATGCGCCTTGCGTCCCGGCGGATGAACGGTCTCGAACAATTTGTTGAGTCGTTCAGCGAAGTCGCTCATTGCTATGCCGCCTCTTCCTCTCGCTGCACTCTGAGGTCCTCACACGTCTGCTCAGGCACATTATCCACCAGTTTGCTGGCGTAGTCGAGCAGGGGGATGCTTATTGTCCATCAAACAGAGGACACAATAATGTGACGTGCGGCTTTGGCTACTGAACCGAGTTGGAGGATTTCGACTTCTCGAGCGCGCCGAGGAAGGCGCGCGCCCAGCGGTCGACGTCGTGTGCGAGGACCTGTCGGCGCAGTGCGCGCATGCGGCTGCGGCCCGTTTCCGGGTCCTGGGTGAGCGCTGATTCAAGAGCGTCTTTGACACTCTCCAGGTCGTGCGGATTACACAGGTAGGAGTGGATCAATTCTGCTGCGGCACCGGCGAATTCGCTCAGTACGAGAGCACCGTGAAGATCGCTGTGGCAGGCGACGTATTCCTTGGCGACGAGGTTCATTCCATCGCGCAGGGGAGTGACCATCATGACGTCCGCAGCGACCATGAAGGCCATCAATTCGCCGCGCGGAATGGGTCGGTGGAGGTAGTGGACGACCGGGTGTCCGACTTGTCCGTACTCACCATTGATGCGACCGACCTGTTGTTCGACATGCCCGCGCAATTCGATGTAGCTCTGCACTCGCTCGCGACTTGGAGTTGCAAGTTGAAGCATCACCGTTCGGTTGGGATCCATTCGGTGTTCAGCAAGGAGCTCGAGCACCGCGTCGAGGCGGACGTCGATGCCCTTGGTGTAGTCCAGACGGTCCACCCCGAGGATGATTTTGTCCGGGTCGCCGAGTTCCTTCCGGATCTGTTGCGCGCGCTCGCGAATGTCCTTGCGTTTGCTCAGCTCGTCAATCTCGTTGGACGCGATCGAAATCGGGAACGCGCCAACCTTGACCGAGCGATTGCCCATCTGGACCTCACCCAGCCGGTTCCGGATGCCGACGGCACCGCGGGATGTTTGCCGGCCGGCGAGGCGCTTGGCGAGGTAGAGGAAGTTCTGCGCACCGCCGACGAGATGGAAGCCGATGAGGTCCGCACCGAGAAGACCCTGGACGATCTCGGTTCGCCACGGCATCTGCATGAACAGCTCGACCGGTGGGAACGGGATGTGCAGGAAGAACCCGATGGTGACATCGGGCCGGAGCATGCGCAGCATCTTGGGAACCAGCTGAAGCTGGTAGTCCTGCACCCAGACGATCGCGCCCTCCGCGGCGACCTTGGCCGTTGCCTCGGCGAACCGCCGGTTGACCTCGACGTATGCCGTCCACCATTCCCGCACGTACTTGGGCTTGACGATGACGTCGTGGTACAGCGGCCACAAGGTGTCGTTGGAGAACCCCTCGTAGTAGTCGAGGACCTCCTGCGCCGACAGCCGCACCGGATGAAGGTCGATACCGCCCTCGATGATCGGTTCCACATCGACATCGGCGACACCCGGCCACCCGATCCAGGCGCCGGAGTTGTGTCGAAGAATCGGCTCGAGAGCCGTCACCAGGCCGCCCGGACTCCGCTTCCACCGAGAGGTCCCATCGGGGAGCTTCTCGAGGTCGACCGGAAGTCGGTTCGCTACGACGACGAAATCCGAGCCGCCGGTCACTAGTCGAGCCTGCTGCTCGGTCCGATTCCCAGCATCGACAGCAGCATCCGGCACTCGTCCGCGTCTGTTGCGTACGCGGCGACCACGCGCTGGGCCTGGCGAGCTGTCTCGTCCGTGACTGGCTGAAGGTCCTCGTCCGAGATCGTTGCCGGTTCGGTGGGTTGGGTCATTGCGCGGATTCTCCTGGTAGGGCGATCGTATTGTCCGACTCTATCTCTACTTGGCGCACCACTTTGTTCTTTGCGGTGGGCGCACATCGCGTCACTGGAGTGGAACACCGTATCGCTTGAGATGAGCACCGTATCTCGTGAGTCGAACACCGTATCGCTCGGCAGAGTGCCCACCCACGAAGCGGTTCACACGCACACGAGGCGCTACGGTGGTTGACAGTCTGCACAGCGACACTGGGGGAGGACTGTCGATGCCGATCGCGACCGTCAACGGAATTCCGATCAACTACACGGTCAAAGGCTCCGGCCAACTCGTCGTGATGATCATGGGAACCGGAAGTCCGGGCCGCGTGTGGGACCTGCACCAGACGCCCGCCCTGGTGAAGGCCGGGTACCGCGTCTGCACCTTCGACAACCGCGGCATCTCGCCGTCGTACGAGGCGGCGCACGGCATGACCATCAATGACCTGGTCGCCGACACCGCGGGCCTCATCAAGCAGCTCGGTGGTCCGGCCTACCTGGTCGGCACGTCCATGGGTGCTCGCGTGGCCGCCGAAGTGGCGCTCGCGCACCCCGAGCTCGTGTCGAAGGCCGTGCTCATGGGTGGGCACGGTCGATTCGACCAGTTCCAGCGCACGCTGTCCGCCGGCGAGCGCGAACTCGACCAGAACGGTGTGAAGCTGCCGGCGAAGTACCAAGCCGCGGTAACCGCGGTGATGAACCTGTCGCCGGCGACGTTGGCGGACGAGCGAGCGGCACGCGATTGGCTCGACATCTTCGAGTTCACGATCGGGGCACCGTCCGCCGGCGTGAAGGCTCAGCGTCGGATGGACCGCGAATTCAACCGGGTGGACGCCTATCGTGGAATCCGGGTTCCTGTGCTCGGGATGGCCTTCGCGGACGACCGGATGATCCCGCCGTATTTGACGGAGGAAGTCGCACAGGCGATTCCGGGTGCGCGCTACGTCTCGATCCCCGACACCGGGCATTACGGCTATCTGGAGAAGCCCGAACTGGTCAACCAGGCCATGCTCGATTTCTTCTCCGCTTCTTAGCCTCCGTACCGGACACCTGCGCGCGATAGCGTAATCTCGATAAGTGCGTGTCCGTGGCCGCCGGTGATGCCGAATGTCCGGACCTGAAGTCTTTGACTGCGATTTGTGAGGTGAGATGAGCACCAACCCGTTTGACGACGCGGACGGCCGGTTCTTCGTGCTGGTCAACGACGAGGAGCAGCACTCGCTGTGGCCGACGTTCGCTGACGTCCCGGCTGGATGGCGTGTGGTCTTCGGCGAGGAAAGCCGCGAGGCCTGCATCAAATACGTCGAGGAGAACTGGACGGACATGCGTCCGAAGAGCCTCCGCGACGCGATGGCAGCCGACGAAGCCGCCCGCTGATCCGATTTCCCTGATTGCCCGGTCCTCACGAGGGCCGGGTAATCGGATTTTCGCCTCCTTAGCTCAGTGGTAGAGCACCGCTCTTGTAAAGCGAAGGTCGTCAGTTCAATCCTGACAGGGGGCTCTGTCGTTCAGATCGAGCATCCGCGCAGACGTGTGAATAGTGCGCGGTACCACGGCTGACGTCCGTCGGTGAGAATGATCGCTCCCCGTAGCCGTGCGCTGATCCGCTCGTGACCGAGGTCGTTCGGATGGAAGTTGTCCGACGTTCCGCCGAACCGGGCGAGCCCGGCCGGTCCACGATTCTCCGGATTGTCGAACAGATCGCTCAGGGGCCGGAATGTGCCGCCGCGGCTCAGGCATTCGGATTCGATAATGCGGTCGTAGTATTGCGCGAATCGCGGTTCGGTCCAGACGCCGAGGCAGACCAGTTGCACCAGCGGCGAGTGCGCGAGAACCGCGTCAAGAAGCTTCGCGTAGTCATTGCGGAAGGTGTCGAGGCTAGACCTGCCGGTGTCGTTCGTGCCCTGCTCAACGACCGCGAGGTCCCAGTTACCGCCGATCGTTCCGAGGTCGATCGTCGATGCGGTGTAGGCGACGGCGCCGACCGCTTTCGCATCGACTGAGTGGACCTTGGTGAATTCCGCGTTCATCCGCTGGCGGAAGCCCTTGTCTGCGGACGATGCATACAACCCGTAGGAGAGACTGTCGCCGATGTACAGAACGCGCAGCGCTCGCCCGTCGGAAAGCGCGACCTTGACACCGCCATCACCTGGGCGCGACGTGCACGGAGTCATCGCCATCGAGGTCACCGTGGCCAAGATGATTGCGGTGACGACGAGGAGCAGGATCCAAGCCCCCCGACGGCGTCCGTCGGGGCCGATGCGCGGCAGCTTGATTGTCACCCTCGGATTCTAGAGACCGGTTGGTTTTGTTTGTAAGCGGATGGCGGACTAACCCCATTCGGGACCAAAGTACCTGGTGAGGGCCTTGGTTCCGACTCGACCAGCCGGAACGTTGCGGCGGCGAGTAGCTTCGGAAGCTACTCAGCTATGGTCGATCCATCAGTCCGACATCTGCAGGAGTCCACATGTTCGCTGTCACCACCGCCACGGTTTCCGCACCGATCGACAAAGTCTGGAGCGTTGTCGCCGACCACGAGGGAATGGCGAAGTGGGGTCCGGGACGCGGGTTGAACGTCACGCTCACCCAGGAGGGGTCGCCCGACCGTAACGGTGTCGGTGCGGTGCGCCGGCTCGCGCCGGCCGTTCCCGGCCCGGCGATCGTCGAGCAGATCACCGTTTTCGAGCCGAACAAGCGCCTGCAGTACAAGGCCCTCGCCGGCGTTCCGCTGAAGGACTACTTCGGCGACATCGAGTTGCACGAGATCCCGAACGGCACCGAGATCGTCTACCGAATTTCCGCGACCGAGCGCGTGAAGGTCGTCGAGCAGCTCGCCTGCAAGGCGATCTCGTTCACGCTGCTGAAGCTGCTCGTGCAGCAGATCAACCGCGGCTAGGGATCCATGGACGTCCATTGCGTGCACCCGATCGGATGCACGCAATGGAAGCCCAGGTCAGGTTTGGCAGTTACGGCGTCGTCGTCTCTTCGACTTCGACCGTCGCGACGACCTTGGGCTTCCGGGCAGCGCTGAGGAGTCGCGCACCCGGGAGCTTTCCAGCCACGTCACTGATCGCGCCGCTGGCGCTGATGAGACCCTTCGAGGCGTCTTGAAGACCTTCGACAGTCTTCCCGAGGTTCTCGATCGCTGGCAGCAACGCGGACAACGTCTGACTGAGCGTCACCAACTGGTCGAGCGCTCCGCCCGGCGTGACGAGCTTGTCGAGCGCGGATTCCTCGGCGACGAGGCGTTCGACGATGCCGTTCTCTTCCAGCAGCTTTTCGGCGATTCCACCGGGGGCGGTGAGCCGCTCGAGAATGCCGCCCCGGACCGTCAGCCGATCGATGAGTCCGCCTGGCTCCAGTGACTGCTCCACCACGCCGCCGGGCTCGAACAGCCGATCGACGGGACCGCCCGGCTGGAGGAGGCGTTCCACCGCACCACCGGGGGAGGTGGCGGCGTCGATCGCTCCACCCCGGCGCATGAGCATGTCCATCGGACCACCCGGGCGCACTATGCGACCGACCGCGCGGTCCTCTTCGAGCAGACTGGCGAGTCGGCCGGCGAGTTCGAGTTGGTTGCCCGCGGGCGGTTCGCCGGTGATCGCACCGACCGAGGCGCCGAGCGCATCGCGGGCGAGTTTGATCGAGCCTTCGGCGATCATCATGGCTGAGTCGGCGACCGAGACCGCGGCCTTCAGCGGTGTTAAAGCAATCGACGTGATGTTCACAGCGAGGACTCCGGGTTAGTCGAAGTGGATGGAGATTTCGGGGCGGGTCGCGTTGTTGGGTTGGTCGAGTGGGTGCGGCAGCGGCGCGGGTTCCGGAGAGACGGGGTTCGAACTGCTCAGCGTGACTTCCAATGCCAGGGGAGTGCGCATATCCGAGATCGGACTCCAGTTGTTGGCATGCACGTGCGCGACCCTGAGGTTGGTCGCGGCGATGAAGTCCCGAACGCGCGGGACATGCAGGTCATAGTCGTGGAACTCGATCGCCAGCGAAGACAACCGGTCGACGTACTTCACCAGGTCGTCGAGAAGGCGGTACTCCCAGCCCTCGATGTCGATTTTGAGGAACACCGAGGTCTCGGAGCGATCATCGAAAATCTCGCGCAGCGTCGTCGAACCCTCTGCGCCTGCGAAGCCGACCATCAGCGGGTGGTGTCTGCGGTCCTTCTGGAAGAAGCGACGGTACGTCCGCAGCGCGTTGACACTCGAGGTGAGCTGACGTCGATCCCCGGCCAACGCGAACTTGGCGATCCGCCGGGCGTAGATCCGCGGCGAGACACTGCCGTCGTAGGCGTCGAGCGGCACCGGGTTCATCGTCAGGAAGTCGTTCTCAAACGACCAGTCATCGTTGATGCCGAGTGAGATCAGTGCCGTCGACGCCAGGACATCACGACGATCGACGAGGTAGCCGCCGTCGTGATTGCGCCCGAGTCGAACGAGGTCGTATGTCCCAGCAGGCTTGAGAAATCGCTCCAGATTCGCGCTGGCTTCGCCGCTCAATTGAGTCCTCGACCTTTCCGCTTCCCGCATGGTGGCCCTGAGTGTAGGCGGGCCGATGCGCCGACGGGCAGCTTTACGGAGTGCACGTCAGGATCGTCGTGGACTCCTGGTACTTCGAAATCCGGACCGTCACATCGATCGTCCACTGCCCCTTGTTTCGCAACGTCAGCGGCGCGGTGAATTCGCCGCTGGACTGCGCGGTCACCGGCACGTTGAGCGGTCCGATACCCGCCGTTGTCATCTGCGCGGTGATGGTGGGAGCCTCCACTTGCGCTCCTTGGACCATCACGGTGACGGTGTTCTCGCCGATTCGGCATGGTGCGATTGCGGCGTGGATCAGGACGCCGTTCTCCTGCTTCATCACCATGAGCTGCTGGACGGGCAGCGTCGGATTCAGGTGGACGAGCACCCCGGTCAGCGCCGCGACGACAAACAACACAGCGCTTTCACTACGCAGCCGCGCCGAACTCGGAGTGCTGAGGCGTTGTCGGTTGACGTACGCGATGGCGACCGCCACGGCAACGAGTGCGACCTTGGCGAGGAGCACTTGGCCGTATCCGGTGTGGAACAGGGCGTCCCACGACCCGACGATGCGCCACCCGAGGATGAGGCCGGTGGTCACGAGGGCGGCGAGGAGCCACGCCGCAATCCGCGAGAAACGGCTGATCACATCAGCGATTTCAGGTCGGCGGAACAGCACGACGAGTCCGATCAATCCGCCGATCCACGCGCTGACCGCGAGCACATGGATGAGGTCGGCGCCGATGACGAGGATCGGCGGCTCGAAGGTTCGCGAGTGGCCCATCGCGGGCAGCGAGGCCAGGCCCGCGACCGCACCGGCGATGCGAATGCAGCGGTTGCGGAACACCGTTGCGACGGTCGTGCCGGCGATTCCGAGCACCGCCATCGCTCCGGCACCGGACCGGATACCCGAGGTCCACGGTTCCATGGCGAACAGACCCGACAGGCCCGTGCCATCGGCATCGAGTTCGAATGCCGGCAGGCCGATGACCAATCCGACTGCCGCTGTTGCCGCCGCGGCGAGGCCGATCCGGCGAAGGCGATCGTCGGACACCTCGCGGGCGACCCAAGCCTGGAACAACGCCAATCCGCAGGAGACCAGAAGGCCGAGGTAGGCCAGGGCCTGGGCTATCCGAATGAGCCAGGTGACGCCTGGATGGTCGATCTCGGCGACCGCGTTTGTGGTGCTGGCGTGGCCGATCGAGAACGTCAACGCGCCGCCGATCGGGTGGCCGTCGTCGGAGATGACGCGCCAGCTGACGATGTACGAACCCTCCGCGAGGCCGGGCGGCAGCGTCGCGTGGACGATGGCGTCGACCGTACGCGCTGGGAGTTCCTGCGGCCTGCCGGTGCTGACGATGCTCACTTCCCGCACCGTGACCGGTTCGTTGAAAGTCAGCGTGACGTCTTCGGGTTCGGACGTGACGACCTCGCCGTCACCCGGGCTCGTGGACAGGAGGACCGCGTGCGCCGAGGCGGGTGCTGCTGCTCCGAGGAACAGCAGCACCCACATCACCAGTGCCGCGGAGGCACGTTTCATTCCTTCCGGCTGCGGACAGCCGCGAAGAGTCCGAGAGCCGCGCCGATTGCACCGAGTCCCAGGCCGACGAACGCGATGTCACGCGTTCCGCTGTCGGTCGAGGTAGCCGTCGATGCCGTGCTGCCCTCTGCCTCGGCGGCGGTGAGCGTGATCGTCGGAGCCGGGTGGGCAAGTGCCTCCGGGTCCTGGCCCGGTGCCGGGGTCTCGATCCAGCTGGTCTCGCCGACCTCACAGGTCTGGATGACCGGGAAGACGAGCTTGTCGCCGGCCTTGCCTTCCGGCAGCTTCACCGAGAGTTCGAACGTGTCGCGGTAGCCATCCGGCAGCGGCGCGTTCGCGGTGTAGACGACTTCGCTGACCCGCTCGTTGATGGTCTTGCCGTGTCCGATGTCGACCGGCTTCGGGAGCGGGGTCATGACCTTGTTGATCGTCCAGTTGTAGCCGATCGTCGCGCTCACCGTCGGAATCGATTCGGGCATCTGGACGGAGACCTTGGTGGTGCCCGAGCCGTCGCAACCGTGCGGAACGCTGAACTTGAGGACGGCGTAGCCGCCGGACGCGGTGGTATCCGGCGTGACGGTGACGTGCGCGGACGCGAGGGGCGCGGTCACCACGAGGAGACCGCCGGCGAGCGCGAGAGAGCGCGTGAAAATACGCATGGGTTTTCAAGCCTTTCAAAATGCCTGCTTGCGCGCAGGAGAAGGGACCGGTCCAATCGGGACCGGTCGGTGTCAGACGAAGGCAGGAAACAGCGGAGGACCGCGCCGCGAGAGAGCACCCGACGCGGGCCGAGAAGCCGGTACGGGACGGGCGAAAAAGATTGGTGCGCAGACGTGTTCGACGTCGAGCGCGATGCGTGCCGCGACTCGTACGTCGCGCGTCACCCATCGCCACAGCGTCCACAGCAATTGGTCGCCATACGCGACGACCAGCGCGGTCAGAAAGGCAGCGGTGAGGTGACCCGCGGTCATGCCGGAGCTGCTCGCGTGCTCGGCCATGTGGTCCATCGGATCGGTGCACCACGGCGGACACCATTCGGCGATCGAGTGGAATCCGAATTGCGCCAAGCTCAGAACGCCGAATGTGGCGAGGAGGTTCGTCCGAGTGAACGTCACCGCGTAGGACGCGCCCAACGCCACCACAGTGGCGGGGAGGAAGGCCCAGGACTCGGGCTCGTGGCCGCCCGCCAGGACGTGGGACGCGGCCGCAAGCGAGATCATCACCGAAGCGAGCACAGCGGTGCGCGCAAGGCGCACGAGGCCCGACCCCGGTGAGGACATGGGCGCCAGATTAGTCGCTGAGGTGCGGCTCTGTGCCGACAGTCTCCGGCTTCGACCGTCCGAAGGCTCCCATGAGCCACTTCGCGGGCAACTTGGCGACCGCCTCGGCGATCGGCACGACCGTTGTGCGCAGCACGGCCGTCGTCTCCTGCAACACCTCGACACTGCGGTTCAGACGTTCGACGCTCGGCGCCACATGCGCGACGGTTTCAGACAGGCTGACCAGCTGATCGATCGGTCCGTCGACGGCGACGAGCCGTTCGATGACACCGCGTTCGCGAACGAGAACTTCGAGGATGCCGTCCTTCTCGACCACCCGGTCGATGACACCGCCTGGCTCGCTGAGGCGGTCGACGGCCCCACCAGGCGCGGTCAACCGGTCGACGAGCCCGTCTTTCTCGAGCAGGCGCTCGATGGCACCACCGTCGGCCATTAGTCGGTCGAGGAGCCCGTCGTGGGCGGTGAGGCGATCGAGGGCGCCACCGGGAGCGGTCAACCGGTCCGCGACACCACCCGGCTCGAGCATGCGTTCCACCGGTCCGCCCGGACGGAACGCCTGGACGAGAGTCCGGTTGTTTTCGAGCATCCCCATGAACCGCACGAACGCTTCGACCTGTGGTGTTCCGCCCGACGGGGCTCCGGCGTGCAGCGTCTTGGCGGCCTGGTTCGTCGTGACACGAGCGACGCCGATCGATGTCTCGGCCAGGACCAACGCGGAGTCGGCGGCGGCAAAAGCGGCCTTGACCGGCCCGGAAACGAGCGAGCTGACGTCCATGCGACTCACTGTACTGCCGAGGTACAGGCTGTCCCTTTCTTAAGGTCGTGTCTGGAAATCCGGCCGGATTTCCAGACACGACCTAGTTCACAGGAACTTTGCAGGTTTGTCGCAGGTATCCGGCAGGGCTGTGATGCACGGTGGACAGGTGAGCAACTCGATCGACCAAACCCCGAAGACACGCATCCTCGTTGTCGACGACGAAGAGATGATCGCGGAGCTGCTGTCGGTGAGCCTGCGCTTCCAGGGATTCGACGTCGCGACCGCGTCGAGCGGCATGGAGGGTCTCGACAAGGCGAAGACCTTCCGGCCGGATGCGCTCGTCGTCGACGTGATGATGCCGGGCATGGACGGCTTCGGTCTCCTGCGGCGCCTGCGTGCCGACGGCATCGACGCTCCTGTTCTGTTCCTCACCGCCCGCGACGATGTGGCGGACAAGATCACCGGCCTCACGCTCGGCGCGGATGACTACGTGACGAAGCCCTTCAGTCTCGAAGAGGTCGTCGCTCGTCTCCGCGTCATCCTGCGCCGCTCCGGCCGAACCACCGAAGAGCAGAAGCCCGGTCGCATCGCCTTCGCCGACATCGAACTCGACGACGACACCCACGAAGTGTGGAAGTCGGGAGAGCCGGTGTCGCTGTCGCCGACCGAGTTCACCCTGCTGCGCTACTTCATGGTCAACGCCGGCAAGGTGCTGTCGAAGCCGCGCATCCTGGACCACGTTTGGCGCTACGACTTCGGCGGCGAGGTCGGCGTTGTGGAGTCCTACGTTTCGTACCTGCGCCGGAAGGTCGATACCGGCGACCGGCGATTGATCCACACCTTGCGGGGCGTGGGTTACGTCATGCGCGAACCGCGGTGATTACGGTGGCTCCGTGATCAAAGGAGTCCCGCTACGGGTGACGCTCGTAGTGGCTCTCGTCGTGCTGTCGGGACTGGGACTCCTGCTGTCCGGGGTCGCGGTCACGTCCGCGATCGAGCAATCGCTCATCAGTCGTGTCGACGAGCAACTTCAGGGCGCGCTGCGCGGCTGGGCGAACCCGAACAGCACACATCGTCCGCCGCCCGCCGACGACAACGGTCTCGGCCCACGACGTCCGCCGAGCGACTTCTTCGTCGAAGTTCAGGACAGCACAACGGGCTACGTGTTCCGGATCAACGACATCGGCGGTTCGACCCCGGAGCTTCCGGCCGATCTGCCGGACCGCCCCACGACCGTCGGTTCCACTGATCACGGCGACGCGCAGTGGCGAATCCTGAGCGAAACCACCGCAACCGGCACGACGATCGTCGGCCTGCGGCTGCGGGAAACCGCGGAGACCGTCGATCGACTCGTGGCGCTCGAAATCGGGATCGGAGCGCTGGTGCTGGCGACGCTCGCCGTCGCTTCGCACTTCGTCATCCGCCGCAGCCTCCGGCCACTCGTCCAGGTCGAACACACCGCCGCCGAGATCGCCGCCGGAGACCTGCACAGTCGGGTCCCGCTCACGAGCGACCGCACGGAGATCGGTCGATTGGCCGCCGCCATCAACGGCATGCTCCACCAGATTCAGGTCGCGTTCGCCAAGACTGAAGCGTCCGAGGAGGCTGCTCGCCGGTCCGAGGAGAAGATGCGGCGCTTCATCGCGGATGCGAGTCACGAACTTCGAACTCCGTTGACGACCATCCGCGGCTTCTCCGAGCTCTACCGTCAGGGCGCGAGCTCGGACATGCCGATGCTGATGAACCGCATCGAGACGCAAGCCAACCGGATGAGCGATCTTGTCGAGGACTTGATGATGCTCGCGCGATTGGATGCCTCGCGGCCAATCGAGCAGGAGCCGGTCGACCTGATCGCCCTCACGACCGAATTGGTCGGCGAGCTTGCGCTGACTGCCCCTGATCGAACGATCGAGCTGCACGTCCCGGCCGGCGATGCGGAAGTCATCGGCGACGCCAGCAAGCTTCGTCAGGTGTTGGTGAACCTGATTCGGAATGCGTTGGTGCACACCACCGACGACGTCCGCGTTTCGGTCCGGACTGCGGACGAGCGCGTGTACGTCGACATTGCCGACAACGGGCCCGGAATGACGCCCGAGGATGCGGCGCACGTGTTCGAGCGCTTCTACCGCACCGACACTTCGCGAACGCGAGACAGCGGTGGCACGGGCCTCGGTTTGTCTATCGTTTCCGCGCTCGTGACGGCCCACGGTGGCCAGGTGACGGTGCAGACGGCGCCCGGTGAAGGCTGCGTGTTCACCGTCGACCTGCCGGCTGCGGTGTACGCGGACGATTCCGAATAGCAACGCGCCCATTTGTTGAAGGCTTGATCGCATGCGCGGTCTTGGGGTACTCAAGACCTGTGGCCCCACCAGAGACGGTGATTCATCTACAGACCCCGGCTTCGGCGCAACAGTTGCCGGTCATCCGCGCGGTCGCGAGCACCGTGGGGATGTCGGTCGACCTCGACCTCGATGTCATCTCCGACATTCAACTCGCGATCGACGAGGCCTGTACGCAACTGCTTCGCCGCTGCATCAACGGCGCCGTGCTGCACTCGACGTTCGAAGCGTTGGGCAACGGACTGCGGGTGACCGTGGCCGCGGCGCCGGTGCGATCGTCGGTGGTCCGCGACAAGTCGTTCGGCTGGGACATTCTCGACACGGTGACCGACAGCATCGAACTCAACGTTCTCGATTCCGCAGTCCTGGCGCTGTGGTCGTCGTCTGATCAGCCCGTTGGCTCCATCAGCTTCACCAAACTCGCACCGAAAAAATAGGTGTTTGATCCGCTTTGCGTGGGTAACACATTCTCGGGACAACCAATGTGGGTATGGACTGGAGGTGCGCTCATCATGACGACGGCCCTGAAGCCTCAGGTGAAGACAACGACGTATGTGACGGTCCATCCGGTGTCGGACGACGCCGTCACCTACAACGACGTGGACCCGCTGTTGGTCCGCTTGGCGGCTCTCCCCGAGGATGACCCGGATCGAGAGTTGTTGCGACGCAGGATCATCGAAATCTGCCTACCGCTGGCCCGGCACATCGCACTGCGCTTCAAGGGGCGTGGGGAATCCATGGAGGACCTCGAGCAGGTCGCCCGGATCGGACTGCTGCAGTCCGTCAACCGCTTCGATCCCGACCACGGCGCGAGCTTCATGTCCTATGCCGTTCCGACGATGATGGGCGAGGTCCGACGGTTCTTCCGCGATCGCAGTTGGTCGCTTTCCGTCCCGCGCTCGGCGAAGGAGAATCACCTCCGGATCGGTCCCGTGGCCGACGAGTTGACCGCGAAACTGGGTCGCGCGCCGAAGATTAGCGAACTCGCCACTGAAATGAACCTCGACCGTCAGGCGGTGACCGACGCCCTTCTCGCCGGCTACGCCTATACGACCGAATCGATCGATACGCCCGCGGCAGGTGGGTCCAACGAAGACCGGCCGATCGCCGACCGGATCGCCGCCGAGGAAACCGGATACGAGTACGTCGAGCAGGCGCTGAGCGTGAAACCTCTCCTCGCTCAGCTTCCGCCGGACGATCTGGCGATCCTTCGGATGCGATTCTTCGACGAGATGACCCAATCGCAAATTGCACAGCGTCTGGGTTGTTCGCAGATGCAGGTGTCGCGCAAACTCGCCCGGACGCTGGCGTTTCTGCGCGAACACGCCGACGCCACCTGATCAGTCCATCGCGGGGCGAAGGGCCTCCACGGCCTGCGGCAGCGTGGGCACCACCGTGAGGACATCGGTCAAGTTTGTGATCGCGAGCGGCCGAATAACCGCACGCGCCGCCGCCACAATGACGAGGGCGCGGCCAAGTCGGTCCTGTGTGCGGACGAGGCTCTCCACACCGGCCGAGGCCAGGAAGTCCACGTCAGACAGATCCAGGACGAGTGCTCGCGGGTCGCGGGCGAGGACCGTCTCCAGTGTGGAATCGAGCGTCGGAACTGTTCCGATGTCGACCGCGCCGGCGACCGTCACGAAAGTGATTCCGTCATCGATGCTGTGCATGACGGTGAGTGAGTTTGTTGATTGCAACGGGGCCATCCATATCAGTCGCACGTGAGTGTTGGTGGCGACTGACAACCTGCTGGTCGAGGACCGGCGGAGGAGAATCGGGAGTTCACACAGCCCCGCGTTTCGCGCAGGCGCAATCGCCTGGCTGTGTGTTCAACCGAGTTCCATGATACCTGATCGCCGAGGGGCGGTCAGCTCGGGAAAAGCCAGGTCAGCGAAGCGTTTTCCGATGCTGGTCGACCACCCGGCGGGCGACCTCCGCCAACTTGATGTTCGTCCGCTGTGACGCGCTCTTCAGCAATTCGAACGCCTGCTCGTCGTCGATACCGTGGATCGACATCAAGAGGCCGATCGCCTTACCGATCTCGCGGCTATGGGTCAGCCCGCCGAGCAGCGAGTCAGACTTCTCCTTGTGGGTCCGCGCCGAGACCAGGATCGACGCGAAGGCCGCGACGATGACGGCTTGGTCCATCGCGGCCGAATCGAACGCATTCACGCGGTCGGCGAACAGATTCAACGCGCCGGTCTTGGCGGAGTCCGTCCGAATCCGGAACGCCATCGCCGAACGGACGGGCGTCGAGGCGAGGACCGCTTTGGACAGTTCCGGCCATTGGCTGGGGGCGGACAAGTCGTTCTCGAGTTGCACCGACTCGTCCTCGATCGCGTCGACGCACGGCCCCTGTTCGAGTTGACGTTCAAACTGATCGACGGTCAAGGCCACGTCATCGCTGGCCGCCGCGGTGAAGTACCGCCCGCTCTCGCGCATCATCAGGCTGGCATGGTCGCAGCCCGGGATCAGCATCGTCGCGGCGACGCACAACGCCGACGTGATGTCGTCGAAGCTCTCGTGCTCGTACAGAACCTGGGCGAGATTCTGCAAAACCGTCGCCGGGTCGGCCGCCGGCGGGTCCTGGCTAGTCACGCTTAGCGGAATACCCGAGGGATCGGTCATTCAGACGCTTCCGCGTAGCCGAGCTCGGTGAGCGCGGCGCGGATCTTCGCAGCCGCGTCCTTGCGGGACTCGGCGGTCGCGTTCGTGTCGGCGTTGCTGATGTTGAAGTCGCCGAGGTGGAACGCCGGGAAGACGTGAACGTGCAGGTGGGGGACCTCGAGCCCGGCGATGAGCAGGCCCGCTCGCGGTGCGTCGAAAGCCTGGCGGCACGCCTTTCCGATGGCCTGTGCCACTCGAGTGAGCTTGGCGAACACCTCACCGTCGACGTCTTGCCACTGGTCGATCTCGGCGCGGGGAACGACGAGCACATGCCCCGTGGTGACCGGTGCGATCGTCATGAATCCGACGAATTCGTCATCCTTCCAGACGAAGTCTCCCGGGATCTGACCGGCGATGATTGCGCTGAATACGGAAGCCATGCATTTGAAGCTACCTGCCAGCTTTCCTACAGGGCGGGCGGAGGCTGTCTCGCCATCGTTGTGTTCATGACCACACGCACCGTTCCCGCGGAACCGCCCACGGTTTCCGGTCCGACCGAGCCAGCCGAGCTCGGTGACGATCGGAATCGGTGGGGGACCCTGCCCGTTCTGGACGTCGTTATCCCCGTCTACAACGAACAGTCCGACCTCGAGCCCTGCGTTCGCCGGCTGCACGCGTACCTCCGCAACGAAGTGCCGTATCCGGCGCGAATCACGATCGCGGACAACGCGAGTACCGATGGCACGCTCTTCGTCGCTCGGCGCCTCAAGGCCGAATTCGACAATGTCGAGGTCGTCCACCTCGAGATGAAGGGCCGGGGACGGGCTCTTCGTGCCGCCTGGCTTGCGTCGCCGGCCAAGGTCGTCGCGTACATGGACGTCGATCTCTCGACCGGCCTCGACGCGCTCATGCCGCTCGTCGCACCGCTGATCTCGGGTCATTCCGACGTCGCGATCGGAACGCGTCTCAACCGTCGGTCGCGGGTCGTGCGCGGACCCAAACGTGAGTTCATTTCGCGCGGCTACAACCTGCTTCTGCACACCGCGCTCCAGGCCCGGTTCTCGGACGCACAATGCGGGTTCAAGGCCGTGCGGTCCGACGTCGTTCGCGAGCTGCTGCCCCTCATCGAGGACGGCGAGTGGTTCTTCGATACCGAACTGCTCGTGCTCGCCGAGCGCGCCGGCCTGCGCATTCACGAGGTCCCGGTGGACTGGGTCGACGATCCGGACAGCCGGGTCGACATCGGCGACACCATCAAGAAGGACCTCAAGGGTGTCTGGCGGCTGAGCAAGGCGCTGATCACCGGACGACTGCCGATCGCGAAATTGCGCGAGGCCATGGGCCGCGAGCCGCTCGTCGCCGGCGTCCCCGAAGGCATGCC
This sequence comes from Smaragdicoccus niigatensis DSM 44881 = NBRC 103563, assembly GCF_000380645.1. Classification (GTDB taxonomy): domain Bacteria; phylum Actinomycetota; class Actinomycetes; order Mycobacteriales; family Mycobacteriaceae; genus Smaragdicoccus; species Smaragdicoccus niigatensis. The sequence continues at coordinate 231,348 of NZ_AQXZ01000015.1, read as the reverse complement.
GGCGCAGGCACTCCGATTCGGCATCATCGGGGTGTTCAGCACCGTTGCTTACGCACTCTTCTACCTCGCGCTGCAGCCGATGTTCGGTGCTCAGATCGCGAATTTCCTCTCGTTGCTCATCACGGCGATCTTCAACACGGCCGCCAACCGCGCGTTCACCTTCGGGGTCCGCGGGTCGGACGGGCTCGCCAAACACCATCTGCAAGGGCTCGCGATCTTCGGTTTCGGACTCGCGATCACCTCGGGCGCACTGTTCGGGCTGCATCATTACCTGCCGTCCGCCACTCGAGAGGTCGAGCTCATCGTTCTCGTCGCCGCCAACCTGATCGCGACGATCACGCGGTTCATCGGCCTGCGGTGGGTTTTCGCCGGAGGATCTGAATGAGCACGTTGGTGCTGGATCGACCGAGTCCTGAGGCGCAGGCTTCGCCTCCGGATCGAAAGCAACCCTGGGAGCCAGCGCTCCTCGGCATTCTTCTGGTCGGTACCGCGGGTTTGTATCTGTGGGCGCTCGGCGAATCGGGCTGGGCGAACTCGTTCTACTCCGCCGCAGTACAGGCCGGATCGGTGTCGTGGAAGGCGTTCTTCTTCGGCTCCTCGGACGCGGCGAACTCGATCACCGTCGACAAACCCCCGGCATCGCTGTGGCTGATGGCGCTGTCGGTGCGCGCCTTCGGCCTCAGCAGCTGGAGCATCTTGGTGCCACAAGCACTGCTCGGCGTCGCATCGGTCGCCCTCACCTGGGCGACCGTGCGCCGCTACTTCGGTGCGGCTGCCGGACTTCTCGCGGGCCTCGTGCTGGCTCTCACGCCGGTCGCGGTGCTGATGTTCCGTTTCAACAATCCGGACGCGCTGCTCGTGTTCCTCATGATCGCGGCGGTGTGGGCGATGCTGCGCGCCGTCGAGGACGGCCGGACGAAGTGGTTGCTCCTGTGTGGCGTCTTCGTCGGATTCGGCTTCCTCACCAAGCAGTTGCAGGTCCTGCTCGTGGTCCCGCCGCTTGCGCTCACGTACCTCATCGCGGGTCCGCCGAAGCTCGGCAAGCGCATCGTTCAGCTGTTCCCTGCGGGCGGCGCGATGATCGCGTCGGCCGGGTGGTGGATTGCCGCGGTCGAGCTGTGGCCAGCCTCGGACCGGCCGTATATCGGTGGGTCCCAGACGAACTCGATCCTGGAACTCACTCTTGGGTACAACGGGCTCGGCCGGCTGACCGGAAATGAGAAGGGCAGCGTCGGCCCCGGCAGCATGGGCCGTGAGGCGTTCGGTGGCCAGTTACCCGCGGGGTTCGAGGCGTTCGGAGGACCCGGGGGAAGGGGAGGCGGCATGGGCTGGGGCGAGACCGGCATCTGGCGGCTTTTTGAGCCGGCCCAGGGCGGTCAGATCGCCTGGCTCATGCCCGCCGCCCTCCTTCTTCTGGTGGTCGGACTCGTGCTCCGGGGCCGTGCTCCGCGCACTGACCTGCGCCGAGCGGCGCTCGTCCTCTTTGGTTCCTGGCTGCTGGTGACCGCGCTCGTCTTCAGCTTCATGGCCGGCATCTTCCACGCGTACTACACGGTTGCGCTGGCGCCCGCGGTGGCGGCGCTCGTCGGTGCGGGCGGAGTACTCGCCTGGCAGCATCGCAATCGAGTCTGGGTGCGAATCGCGCTGGCGCTCACGGTGTTCACCACTGCGATCACGTCATGGGTACTGCTCAGTCGGTCCGCCGACTTCGCGCCCTGGGTCAAGTGGGTCGTGGTGATCGCCGGACTGTTGGCGGCCACCGGCGTGTTGGTCCCGGCGCGGCGCACCGCCGTCGCGGTCGCGGTCGCCAGTGTCGTGACGGCTCTGGCCGGACCGACCGCCTACGCCGCGGAAACCGTCGTCACTCCGCATGAGGGTTCGATCGTTTCGGCCGGTCCTCGCGTCGAAGGCGAGTTTGGTCCGGGCGGCATGGGTGGCGGCTTCCGAATGCGTGATGGCAGTGGCCGCCGGGGTATGACGCCCCCGCAGGGGATGGTGTTCGGCGGACCCGGCGGATTCCTTGGCGGCTTCCCGGGTGCCGGCGAACGCGGATTCGGCATGGGTGGTGCGGCGGGAGGACTCCTGAATGGAAGCCGTCCATCCGCCGCACTGACGGCCCTCCTCGAGGAGGACGGCGAACACTACACCTGGGTCGCGGCGACGATCGGCTCGAACAGTGCGTCGGGATACCAACTGGCGACTCAACTGCCGGTCATGCCGATCGGTGGTTTCAACGGCAGCGATCCGTCGCCGACGCTGGCCCAGTTCAAGCAGTACGTCACTGACAAGAAAATTCACTATTTCCTCGGTGGCGGAGGTTTCGGGGGTGGTCTGGGTGGGAACTCGGACATCACGTCGTGGGTCGAAGCCAACTTCACCTCGACAACTGTCGACGGCGTCACCGTGTACGACCTGACGAGTCCGAAAGCGTGAAATCGGGACTGCCCCGCACCTGCGATCGCGGTGCGGGGCAGTCGTCTGTCCTGTCCAGGTGCCTCGAGGCGACGACCATGGACACCCGTGGCAGAGTGTCCGCCATGACCGCCGAAGAGAACGTCGCTCTGTACCGACGCTGGCTCGACGAGATCTGGACCAAGGGCAATTACCACGTTGCGCTGGAGATTCTCGCCGAGGATCTGATCGACCACACGCCGATCAAGGGGCAGCCGACTGGCTGGACCGGAGACATCTGGCGGCAACCCAGATCCGGACCGCCTTCCCGGACATGACGTTCGTCGCGGACGTCGTGTTCGCCGACGACGAGCACGTGACCGGCCGGTGGACCATGACCGCGACGAACACCGGTCCGCTGAAGCTCTTCGGCATTCCGCCGACAGGCCGCCCGGTCACGATGGGCGGGCAGGAGATCTTCAAGGTGCGCGACGGCCGGCTCGCCGAAGTGTGGCATTCCGAAGACGTGCCGTCGATGCTCGAGCAGCTGAAGCTGGGTCCGCCACCGCCGCTCATTCTCAAAGCTTCCGCGTACCTGAGCGCCTTGCTGTTCCGCCGCGAGCAGCGCCAAGCCTAATCCTCTTCGATTCGCATTCAGTGAATTCACAGCGTGCGAAGGTGACACTCTGCATCCGACGACGGGGAGCAGTGGCATGAAGGTGCTCGGCAGGAACATCGAGCTGAATCCGCGGCGGTGGGGTCTGCGGGTTCAGTCGGCGCTCATCGTTGCCATCGTCGTGGCCGCGACCGTTCTCGTCTACGCGACTGGATTCGTCCTCATGATGTACGAGTCGCTGACGCGGGCCGCAAATGAGGCGGCGAATACTCGTGCGGACCAGGTTGTTGCGCAATTCCGTACCGAACCACCCGGCCGCCTTGATGTCGGGGTCTTCACGACTGACTCGAACATCGTCGCGGTGCAGGTCGTCGACGATCGCGGAGTCGTCGTTCAGGCTTCGCAGGGGAGTCCCACGACGCCGCTGACGGACCGGCGATACCAAGGACCGCCGGATCGATCCGAAGGATCGCGTCCCGACCGGCCGTTTCGCGACCTTCGTCTGACCACCGAGACGGTGATGTACGAGGGCCGCAGCTACCGGATCATCGTGGCGACGAGCTACGGCGCCATCCACGGCACGGCCGAGCTCGCCGCGACCCTCGCCGCGATCGGAAGTCCGTTGGTCGTCGCGTTCGCCTGCCTCGCCACGTACCTCGTCATCGGTAGATCATTGCGTTCGGTCGAGCGGATCCGCGACCGCGTTGCCTCCATCAGCAGCTCGAAACTGTCGGGGAGGGTTCCGGTACCCGAAGCGAAGGACGAGATCGCGGCCCTCGCACGGACGATGAACGAGATGCTCGCGCGCCTCGAGGCCGCCCACCGCGCCCAGCAGCGATTCGTCAGCGATGCCTCGCATGAACTGCGCAGCCCGTTGTCAACGATCACCGCGGCGCTCGAGGTCGGGGCGATCCATCCGGAGTTGCTCGATGCCGAGCTCGTGCAGACGACTCTCATTCCCGAGTCCGAGCGGATGCGGCGTCTCATCGAGGACCTGCTGTTGCTCGCCCGCGCGGATGAACATGGAATCCCGCTCCACCTCGTCGATGTCGATCTCGACGGGTTGGTGGAGGACGAGGTGCGGAGAGCGCAAACCGTCACGACGAAATCGGTCGTGATCTCGGTCCAGCCGATTCAGATCCAGGCGGATCCGGCGCAGCTTGGGCGCGCGATCCGGAACGTCATCGACAACGCGATCAAGTACGCGTCGGAGACCGTCACGATCAACCTCGTTGGCGAGCAGGGTCGAGCCCACCTGACGATCGCGGACGACGGACCGGGCGTTCCGGAGGCGGAACAGGCCCGGGTATTCGACCGTTTCTACCGCGTCGGCGACGACCGAGGGCGGGGGAGCGGCGGTTCTGGACTGGGCCTGGCGATTACCGCGGAGATCATCGCCGCGCACCGCGGCCGCATTCGCCTCGAGGGCGGATCCGCGGGTGCGATCGTCCACATCGAACTACCCCTGACCAGCTGAAACTCTCTTTCAGCGGTTTCACAGCGGCACCTCGGCAGACTGCATACAACAGTCATTTCGCCGACGAAGGGCCGCAGCACGATGGACAACGAACCAGAGAACACGCAGGAGATCCCCGCCGCTGAACCGGCAAAGCCGTCGTTTCGTCAGCGTGCCCACGATTTCCGTCAGCGCGCCCAGGGGCGATGGTCGACGACGTCGGATCGGACGCGTCTGATCGCGATCATCGCGACGGGCTTGTTCATCTTCGTGGTGGGATTCGGCAGCGGACTCGCCGTCGATGGCGGCCGCGGCCACGGCTACGGACACAGGGGTGGTGGCTGGTGCGATAACGAGCGGACTTACCGTCACCATCATCAGCGTTGGGACTGCCCGCCGAATACGACCGCGCCGACGACCACGGCACCGGCGACCACCACGCCGACCACCACCACGACCGCGCCGACGACGACTCCGGCCCCGGCTCCGGCGCCGTAACCGAGGTGGCCGGCCATGTGGCACTCCGTCATCAATCCCGTACTTCGAATCTTCACGCGATTCGATCGTCGTGAGGAGGAGTTGGTCGACGTCGTCACGACGTCGACCACCCCGGGTGACCTCGACGCCGTGATCGACGCGATCGACGATTTCGCGCGAAATCGCAAGTGGCTCATGAACGTCGGCGACGAGAAGGGTGCAATTCTCGACGCTGCGATCGTCCGTTCCCAGCCGCGGCTGTTGCTCGAACTCGGGACCTACATGGGCTATAGCGCATTGCGCACGGCCCGGGTCATGCCGGATCAGGCTCGGCTGTTCACCCTCGAAGTCGACCCGGTGCGCGCGGCGATGGCGCAGAAGATCCTCGCGCACGCCGGCGTCGCGGACCGGGTGACCGTCGTCGTCGCGGGGTTGGGGGACGCGATGAATGACCTCGGATTCGAGACAGGTTCCGTCGACTTCGTCTTTGTCGATCACCGGAAGGATCTCTACCTCCCGGACTTGCAACGGCTCGAAAGGTCGGGCTGGCTGCACCCCGGATCGGTCGTCGTCGCCGACAATGTGAAGTACCCGGGCGCACCGGAATACCGCAAGTATCTGAGGCAGGCAGAGGGGCGAACGTGGCGAACCGTCACCCATCACTGTCACGCTGAATATCAGTCGGTGATCCGGGACATCGTGCTGGAATCACAGTTCCTCGGATAGTTCTGCTCGGATGGTTCTGCTCAGGTAATTCGCTGCCAAGAAGGGTGCGCAAGTGCGCGTGTTGATCGTCGATGACGAGGTTCGCCTGGCCCACACCCTGGGGCGCGGGCTGGCGGCCGATGGTGCTGTTGTCGAACTCGCCCACGATGGTCCGGCGGGCCTGGAGGCGGCAACCTCCGGCGAGTTCGACGTCATCGTTCTCGACATCATGCTGCCCGGCCTGTCGGGCTACCAGGTCCTTCGGCAGCTGCGCGAGCGCGAGATCTGGACGCCGATCCTCATGCTCTCGGCCAAGGACGGCGACTATGACCAGAGTGACGCGCTGGACCTCGGCGCCGACGATTACCTGACGAAACCGTTCTCGTATGTCGTTCTCATCGCGCACCTGCGTGCCCTGATCCGTCGGGGCGCGCCGGAACGGCCCGCGGTGCTCACCGTCGGGTCGCTGAGCCTGGACCCGGGTCGGCGGAAGGTCATCCGCGGCGACGTCGAGATTTCTTTGACGCCAAGAGAATTCAACGTCCTGCTGTACCTGATGCGGAACAAGAACTCGGCGGTCACCAAGCACAACATCCTGACGGCCGTGTGGGACATGAACTACGAGGGTGACGGCAACATCGTCGAGGTCTACATCGGCTATCTCCGCCGCAAGATCGACGTTCCATTCGGCACTTCGACGATCGAGACGGTGCGCGGCGTCGGCTACACGGTGGCCGACGAGGCCAAGGTCTGAGGACAAGTACCCTCGGAATCGTGCATGAGTTCTGGGAGTTCGCTGGCTCGTACTGGTGGCTCGTTTTCGTGTTCGGTGGTGCCGCGGGTGGTTGGGCGAAGTCCGTCGCGATGTACAACGAGAAGCGCCGCCAGGACAAGATCGAGATGCTCCGCATCAAGCACGGCGCCAAGAACGCCGCGCTCGAGGAATCCCGCGTCACCGACAAGCGCATCGATCGTGCCCTCGCCGCCCACGATGACATCAACGCCCGCTGGTTCGCCTACGAAACCGACGCCCTCAAAGTCATCGAGTTCCCGCTCATGACCGACATGCGTGAGCCGCTGACCGTCGCGTTCCACGAAGCCAAGTCCGTCGCCGACGATCTGCGGCCCACGGACCGTGCCGCGTTGAGAGACCAGGCCGAACTCGAACGCTTCGAGAACGCGGTCCGGGACTTCCGGCTCGCGTTCGACATCGCGGAGCGGGAGGCGCAGCGCCAGCAGCAGCGGGGATTCAGCGACTCCGAGCGCGGCGCACTCGACCGTGCGCGCAAGCTCATCAACGTCGCCGCCGATGACGGCGCGACGGCGGCCGAGCGACAGTCCGCATACAAGAAGGCGCGCAAGGAACTCGACGGACTGATCGTCCTGCCGAAGCCGGCGACCGACGCCATCGAAACCCGGATCGCGGGCGCGCTGGAATCCGGGCGTTAAGCCGGTTCGGGCCGCTTCGACCTCTCTCGCGTGACGTCATGCCACGGACTCCACAAGAACCAGCTCGGTAGTGCGGCCGCCAGCCGGGGTGTACCGCCGACCTCGATCCGGCCGTCGCTCACCGCTTCCGCCCATTCGGCGTAACCCTGGAACACCTCCGCGAGCGCGGGCGTCGACGCGGTCACCGTGAGGTCGATGTCGAACCCGGGATGGAGCTGGCACACCGATGCCTCACCGCGGTCGAGCACGAGCCACAGGACTTGCGAAGTGGGACTGGTGTGCCGGAATTCGACGACGGTCCGCCGCGGCGGGAACCGATCGGGCCGGATGCGGCGGTGCATCCACCACGTCAGGGTGATGGCGTCGACGTCATGTGGGCGCAGCTCGTCGAAAAGCCACTCGATGGCCCATCGCCCGAGGCTGTCGATGACGCGTTCGAGGTCCTTGCCAGCCGGCGTCAGGTGGTATTCGCTGCCACGGCCCGTGGGGGATGGCCAGGTCTCGACGACACCCTTGCGTTCGAGGTGCCGCAGTCGCTGAACGAGGAGTGTGCGCGATATGCCGCCCAGCCCGCGGGCGATGTCGTTGAACCGCGTGTTCCCGAGTACGAGCTCGCGAATAATTAGCGGCGTCCACCGGTCTGCGACCACCTCGCTGGCAAGCGCGACGGGGCAGAAGTTGCCATATTCGGACATTTCTCGATAGTCGCACCGGTGGTCCATTTTGTGAACCAGCTGGGTGCACTTCGTGCACTAGATGGGAATGTTCGCAAACCGGACAGTTGGATGCATGACCACAACACTTGCTCACCCAGCCGCCCGACTGATCGACCGCGTCGACGAGATCGGGCCGGACATTGCCCGTCATGCCGCCGAACACGACGTCCACGGCACGTTTGTCGTGGAGTCGTTCGACGCGCTCAAGGCCGCTGGCCTGCTCAAGGCCGCGGTGCCGATCGAGCTCGGCGGAGACGGTGCGACCATCGGCGAGATCGCCGGCTTGCAGCGACAGATCGCCCACTATTGCGGATCGACGGCGCTCGCATCTGCCATGCATCAACACGTCGTCGCGTTCACGGCCTGGCGTTATCGCCGCGGCCTACCCGGAGCCGAGGCGACGTTGCGGCGCGTCGCGAACGAGCAGATTCTCCTGGTCTCGACGGGTGGCGGTGACTGGACTCATCCGAAGGGGGACGCCACGAAGGTCGACGGCGGGTACCTCGTGAGTGGACACAAGCGGTTCGCGAGCCAGTCGGTTGCGGGCGCGGTGATGTCGACGATGTTCTGTTACGACGATCCCGAGCAGGGCAAACGCGTCCTCAACATGGCCGTCCCGTTCGCGTCACCGGGCGTGACGATCGCCGACAACTGGAACACCTTCGGCATGCGCGGTACCGCCAGCAACGACGTGATCCTCGACAACGTCTTCGTGCCGGACGAGCGTGTTCTGGCGAACCGCCCCTACGGCGTCGTCGATGGACCGCTGCAGGTCATCGGAAGCATCGCGATGCCGATCATTGCGGGCGCCTACCTCGGCGTTGCCGAGGCCGCGCGCGACGCGGCGGTCGCGAGCGTCGGAGCGCGAGCTCAGGACCCGCTGATCCAGCGCCAGGTCGGCTTGATGAACCACAAACTGCAGGTCGCCGGGTGGGCGCTCGCGGGTGCCCTCAGCGAGGTCGGGGACGATCCGGGACCGTCGATGGACACCTTGTTCGCGGCGATGACGGCGAAGTCCGAGATCGCGCGTGCCGGCTTCGAAGTGTGCGATCTCGCAATGGAGGTCGCGAGCGGCGGCGCTTACTTCCGCGGCTCGATCATCGAACGCGCCCTCCGCGACGTCCGCGCGGCGAAGTTCCATCCGTTCACGCCGGAGGAAACTCTGCTGCGGGCCGGGAAGTTCGCGCTCGGGGTCGACTAGGACGTCGCCGAGGACTCGGTCGCCTGCAGGTAGGAGCCGACCTTCAGCGCGCGCATGATCGGCCGCGCCGGGATCGGTGCCCACTTCGCGGTCGAGTCCTCCATGACCAGGGGACTGACGTACTTGTGCTCCTTGCCGAAGTGAACCAGCGTGAATTCGCCTGCGGCGCAGATGTTCCGAACCCAGTCGACGTTCTTGCCGTAGGGCAGTCCGATGCGGATGACACCCTTGGACCGCACGATCGCGACCGGCGTCTCGTAGGTCGTGCCGGACTTGCGTCCGACGTGCCGGATCACCGCGTACACGGGCGCATGTCGTGCGACCGGCAGGATCACTTTGTTGAACTGCTTGGCACCTTTGGGTACTGGAAGCGGCATACGGACCATCGTTGCAGGACCGTCAGTTCCTCAAAAGCCCTACCCGCCCGTAGTCTTGGAACCCGTGCGCGTACTGGTGATCGGCTCCGGCGCTCGGGAGCATGCCCTCGTCAACGGTCTTCTTCGGGATCCTTCGGTCACCGAGGTGGTGTGCGCGCCCGGTAATGCCGGCATCGCCGTCGTCACCAAGACGGTTCCCGTCGATGCGTCCTCGGGTGCCGCGGTGACCGAACTGGCTCAACAACTTGCGGCCGACCTCGTAGTCATCGGCCCCGAGGTGCCGTTGGTCCTGGGTGTCGCGGATGCGCTGCGTGCGGCCGGTATCCCGGCATTCGGCCCGTCGCGCGACGCGGCCCGCATCGAGGGATCGAAGGCATTCGCCAAGGACGTCATGGCCGCCGCGGGCGTGCGGACCGCGCACAGCGAGGTCGTCGACAACCCGGCCAAGCTTGACGCGGCGCTCGATCGCTTCGGCCCGGTGTGGGTCGTCAAGGACGACGGACTCGCCGCCGGCAAGGGCGTCGTCGTGACGCCGGATCGCTTCAAGGCGCGCGAGCACGCCGCCGAGTGCCTCGAGATCGGGCACCCGGTGCTCCTTGAATCGTTCCTCGACGGTCCGGAAGTCTCGCTGTTCTGCCTGGTGGACGGCACGACAGTCGTTCCGCTGCTGCCGGCACAGGACCACAAGCGCGTCGGCGACGGCGACACCGGCCCGAACACCGGTGGCATGGGTGCGTACACGCCCCTGCCGTGGCTGCCGGACGCCATGGTCGACCGCATCGTGACCGAGGTGTGCGAACCCGTTGCCGCCGAGATGGTCAAGCGTGGATGCGGCTTCTCCGGGCTCCTCTACGCCGGTCTTGCGATCGGTAAGGACGGCCCTTCGGTCGTCGAGTTCAACTGCCGCTTCGGTGACCCGGAGACCCAGGCCGTGCTCGCGATGCTCGAGAGCCCGCTCGGTGAACTGCTGTACGCGACCGCGACCGGAACGCTCGCTAGTGTGGAGAAGCCGCGCTGGAAGGACGGGTCGGCCGTCACCGTCGTTCTCGCGGCCGAGAACTACCCGGGCCGTCCGCGCATGGGTGACGTCATCACCGGTGCCACTGGCGCCAATGTGCTGCACGCCGGCACGACAAAGCGCGATGAGGATGGCGCCGTGGTTTCCGCCGGTGGCCGCGTCGTGAGTGTCGTCGGTGTGGGGGAGGACCTCGTCGCCGCACGTGACGCCGCCTACGCCACGCTCGCTGGCATCAAGCTTCCGGGCGGACACTTCCGCAGCGACATCGGCCTGGCTGCGGTCGAGGGACGCATCAGCATCTGATCAGCCGGTCGGGTCGGCGTCCTCGTTGCCGACCGCTATGAGCGACAACGAGCGACTCAGCGACATGGCAAGAGTCGCTCAGTCGCTGCTTGTCGCTCATAGCGGTTCACGACGACACTCTGGCAACCTCACCGTGCCGTTCGCGGCCGCGTCTGATCAGCTGGCCGGACTTCCGAGGTCGGCGGCTGTTCGACTGTCGGCTCGGTGGTCGATGGCGCCGTACTCACCGTTATCTCTGGCGCCGTCGACGTTGTCGTCGGGGTAGTGGTTGGCGCTGAGGATGTCGGTTCCGGCGATTGTTCAGTCGTTTCCGTCGGTGCGGGTGCCCGCACTGATTCTTCGATGGGCGCCTGCTCTGGAAGCGGTGCAAAGATCGCGTCGACAACCGCTTCCGGATGTGGTTCTGCGGTCGGGACGGGCACTGGCTCGAACCGAAACGTGGTGGTCGGCGTTGCGGACGCCGGGTGCGACGCGAGCGGCCGGCTGATCGCGTCCGAGACTTGCGCGTGAGCGGTCGCTCCAGATTCCGATTCGAACACCGATGCCAGTGCCAGACTGCCGAATCCGACGAAGACCGCAGCGGCGGCGCCGGCCATGAGCAGCCGGGGGATCGGTGCGGGCCTGGTCGCTTTCTCCGCGATGATCGCCGCTCCGCGCAGAACGATCGTCGAGGGCGTGGCGTCCGTGGCGACGGGGATGCCCAGGCTGTCGGCGATCTGTTGGACTCCTTCGACGGGGAACGCGCTGGTCAACAGCACGTAGCTGACCTGCCGTCGCGAGAGACCGGCATCGGCGAGTTGATGGCGAATGAGATCGGCGAGGTGGAGGTCAGCGGCGGATTCGAGTGCCCGCCCGGCCAGGCTCAGCTTCCTGCCGACCTGGACCGTCGCGACAGTGGTGACCCCGGATTCGACGCCGCACACGACCACGAATCCCGGCGGAACCACCTCCGATGAGTTCTGCAGCCACTGCACCGCAGCGATCGGCGCAGGAATCAGGACAGTGGACCCGAGCCCCGCGGAATCGAGCGCGGAGCGAGCCTCGGCGATCTCTTCTGGGGAGAACCGTGCGGGATAGCTCACCGCGGACCGCTGGCCGGCGAAGACTGCGACCGCGCTGACCGCCTTGTCCGCGAACGCTGCGCCCGTGCTCCGAACGCGCCAGGAGTCATTGCCGGACAAAGCCATTGCGTGGTCGTCACCGATCGTGATGCCAACGCCCATTGCCTCATCCACCCCTTTGCAATCGCCTGAAAGTTTGCTTAGCCTGTCCTAACATAGCTTCGGATGTCAACCTGAAGGAAGGATTGCGATGACGTCTGCATCACGACGCACGTCGGACGAAGTCGTTGTCCACCTGCCGTCGGTGCACGAGGATTCGGTCTCGTGGGGCCCAGAACATCCGGTCCCGACGAAGCACGAGTGGTTCGCCGCCGAACCCGTCAAACCGGTGGGAGTTTTGGATTCACCGATCCTGACGGCCGTCGTGTCGGTTGGTGCGTGCGCGGGCATCGGCGCCGCGATCTGGATGTCACAGCACCTCACCGTTGATCCGGCGCTGCGGCTGGCGGGTCTGTTCCTGCACCTGGTCGCGCTGGCGATCGGGTTCGGTGCGGTGCTGATTGCCGACTACCACCTGATCCTGTGGGTGCTCGGCCGCTCGACGCTGTCCGATGCGGTCCGCTCGGCGGAGCGCGTCGGCATTCCGATCTGGGTGGGCCTCGCCGGGCTCGTCGTCAGCGGAATGGTGCTCAGTCCCGTGCTGTCGAGTGCGTTGACGCAGGTCAAGGTCGTCGCCGTGCTGATTCTGACGGTCAATGGAATCCAGGCGATGGCCCTCGGCCGGAAGATGGGAGCGGTCGGCACGGGGACGCTGCCGGTCGGGCTCATGCTCCGCGGTGGCGCGACTGCGACAGTTTCGCAAATCTGCTGGTGGATCGCGGTGGGTGTCGGCTTCTGGAACGGCCAACACTGACCTCCATGCGAGTGACTTAGGACTCGGACTTCCGGCCCTAGGCGTCCAGTCGCGAGAGGCGTTTGGATTATGAAGTGGTCCGAATTCTGCATGTCGCTCATCGCCTCCCATGACTGCCGCTGACGCGTCGGCGGTTCTCGACCGTGCCGGGTTGGATCGCCTCGTCGAGGTTCTGATCGAGCTCGGATACCGGGTGATCGGGCCGACCGTGCGCGACAGCGCGATCGTCCTCGCCGAACTGGGCTCCGGGACGGAACTGCCGGCTGGTTGGGGCGTCGACACCGCTCCCGGGATGTACCGGTTGCGGCGCCGGGCCGACGACGCCGTGTTCGGTCACTCGGCCGGTCCGCAATCCTGGAAACAGTTCCTCCATCCGGCCCACCGCAGGCTGTGGTCGGCCGGTGCTGACGGCGTGTTCGTGGCTGAGAGTTCGGATCCGCCGCGCTACGCGTTCCTCGGGGTTCGCGGCTGCGACCTTGCGGCGATCAAGATCCTGAGCAATGTCCTGGGCCGAGGCGCACACCCCGACAGTTCGTTTACTCGAACCACCGAGGCGCTGTTCGTGGTCGCGGTGAATTGCACCGAACCTGGCGGTCTGTGCTTCTGTGCGTCGATGGGGACCGGACCGGCCGCGGGACCGGGCTACGACCTCGCCCTGACCGAGCGCATCGACGAAGGCGGACACGCGTTCGTCGTCGATGCCGCGAGCGACGCCGGACGCGGTGTCCTCGCGAGGTTGCCGCACCGGGCCGCCGAACCTGCTGAGGTCGAGACGGCACGCGCCGACGTCGCGGCGGCGGCCGGCCGGATGGGCCGATCGATGCCGGACATCGACATGCGGGAGCTCATGCTCAGCTCACGCGAATCGCCGCACTGGGAGAACGTCGCCAGCCGGTGCCTGACCTGCGCGAATTGCACGATGGTGTGCCCCACGTGCTTCTGCACCAGCACCGAGGACGTAACCGACCTGACCGGGGATCACGCCGAACGGTGGCAGCGCTGGGCCTCGTGTTTCGATGTCGACTTCTCCTACATCCACGGCGGCAGCGTGCGCACCTCGGCCGCGAGTCGGTACCGGCAATGGATGTCGCACAAACTCGGCACCTGGCACGACCAGTTCGGCAGCTCGGGATGTGTCGGGTGCGGACGCTGCATCGCCTGGTGTCCAGTGGGAATCGACATCACCGAGGAAGCTGCGCGGCTGTCCGCCAACTCGACGGGAGGCGCTGATGACGACTCTGAGTGACGCACTCGCCCACTTCCCGGTTTTCGCCGACGTACCGGCCGCGGAACGCTTGCTCATCGCCCAAGGGGCGCAGCGGGTCAGCTACCGAGAAGGCGACCGGCTCTTCACCGAGGGGCACGCGGCCCACGGCTGCTGGCTCGTCGAAACAGGAACCGTCGCACTCGATTTCAGCGTCCCGGGACGAGGTCGGGTGGTCGTTCAGACCGTGTCGTCCGGCGACATCGTCGGTCTATCGTGGCTCGTTCCGAACGGGCGGTGGCAGTTCGGCGCCGTCGCGCTCGAACCGACGACCACGATCGTTCTCGACACAGATGGCCTCGTCTCGCTGGCCAAGGCGGACCCGAGGTTCGGGTACATGCTGACGACGTCGATGTTCGTCGAGTTGGTTCATCGGCTCAATTCCACGCGGGCCCGGCTGCTCGATGTGTACCGGAGTCCCCGTGAGCAGCACTGACAGCGTCGTTTCCGCCCGGTGGCCGATCGCCGCCGAGGCGATGCTGCCCACTCCGTTCCGGGTCGTCTCCCGTGCCGAAGAGAACCATGACTCGGCAACCTTGCTGCTCGAGCCGATCAGCGACCGTCTGCCCCCGTATGCCCCCGGCCAGTTCAGCATGATTTCGGCGTTTGGGGTCGGCGAGATCGCCGTCTCGATCAGCGGCGACACCGCGGTCTCGGACGGAAGGCTCACGCACACCATTCGCGCGGTGGGTGCGGTCAGCGCCAAGCTCCATGCCGCGCAGCCAGGCGCCGTGATCGGCGTCCGCGGTCCCTGCGGACATGGGTGGCGGGTCGACGCCATGTCCGGCCGGGACCTCGTGATCGTCGCGGGCGGTGTCGGCCTCGCCCCGCTCCGCCCGGTGCTGTTCGCGGCGCTTGCCCAGCGCAACCGATTCGGGCGGATCATCCTCATCGCCGGCGCGCGCACGGCGGAGGATTTCCTGTTTCGCGCGGAACTTGCGGCGTGGACGCACCGCGCCGACCTCGAAATGGCGCTCACGGTCGACCGTCCCACCGCAGGCTGGCGCGGCGGCGTGGGGTTCGTGACCGAGCCGCTGGGACGGCTGCGACTCGACCCGCAGCGGACGTCTGCGGTGCTATGCGGCCCGGAGCCGATGATGCGGTTCTGTGCGCAGACGCTGCTCCGGAAAGGAATCGCGTCCGCCGACATCGAGGTTTCGCTCGAGCGGAACATGCAATGCGGAATCGGCCTGTGTGGGCACTGCCAGCTCGGCCCCCTGTTGGTCTGCCGGGACGGACCCGTCGTCGACTACGGTGTCGCCGGCCCGCTGTTCGCGGTCGAGGAGTTGTGATGAGTACCCCGACACTTGCCGTCTGGAAATTCGCTTCCTGCGACGGCTGCCAGCTCACTCTTCTGGACTGCGAGGACGAGTTCCTCGCCCTGGGGGAACAGGTGCGGATCGCCCACTTCCTCGAGGCCTCGAGCGCCGTGCAACCCGGTCCCTACGACATCTCGCTCGTCGAAGGATCGATCACGACAAAGCGCGACCTCGAACGAATTCAGCGCATCCGCGCCGAGTCTCGAGTCCTTATGACTATCGGCGCGTGCGCTACCGCCGGTGGGATACAGGCCTTGCGCAACTTCGGCAGCGTCGCCGAGTTCGCGGCCGCGGTGTATGCGCGGCCCGACTACATCGACACCCTCGCGACGTCGACGCCGATCGCCGCCCACGTCCGGGTGGATCACGAGCTGCGGGGTTGTCCGATCGATCGCCGCCAGCTCCTCGAACTGCTTACGGCGATCCTTGCCGGGCGGTCCCCGGATCTCCCCACGGAGAGTGTGTGCACCCAGTGCAAGCGACGTGGCTTGACGTGCGTGATGGTCGCCGACGGAACGCCGTGCCTGGGCCCGGTCACGCACGCGGGTTGCGGTGCGATCTGCCCGTCCTACGGTCGCGGATGCTACGGCTGCTTCGGGCCGATGCAGTCGCCCAATGTCCCTGCGCTGGCTCTGCAGCTGCGCGCGTGCGGGCTCGCCGAAAACGCGATCGATCGTGTGTTCGCCACCTTCAACGCCGCATCGCCCGAATTCGACCGGAGGAATCTTCGGTGACTGACCACGTCCGAACGCTGACCGTCAACGAGCTTGCGCGCGTCGAGGGAGAGGGTGCGCTGCGGCTGGTGATCGAGGGGGATCGCGTGGCGCGCGCCGAGTTGAACATCTACGAGCCGCCGCGATTCTTCGAAGCATTCCTGCGGGGGCGTGCGCGAACCGAGCCACCGGACATCACGTCCCGCATCTGCGGAATCTGCCCGGTCGCCTATCAGACGAGCGCGTGCAATGCGATCGAGCAGGCGTATGCCATGCCGCTCGACGAGCCGCTGGTGCAGCTGCGCCGGCTGCTCTACTGCGGCGAGTGGATCTCGAGCCACACGCTGCACATCTACCTACTGCATGCACCGGACTTCCTCGGGTATCCGGACGCGATCGCACTTGCCCGGGATCATCGCGAAGCCGTCGAGCGCGGTCTCGCGCTGAAAAAGGCCGGAAACGCCATCATCGACCAGTTGGGCGGCCGGGCCATCCATCCGGTCAATGTCCGCGTCGGCGGCTTCTACCGGACTCCGCACCCGCGTGAGCTCAGTGCATTGGCTGAACAGCTCCGGCGCGCCCTCGACGATGCGTTGAAGACCGTCGAGTGGGCTTCGAAATTCGATTTCCCCGACGCCGTGGTCGAGCATGACCTGTTCGCACTCACCGCGGCCGATCGCTACGCGATCGAAGACGGCGTACCGACGGTGACCGGTGATCGTCGAATTCCTCTGCACGACTTCGAGTCCCGTGTCGTGGAGCATCAGGTTCCGCATTCCACCGCGTTGCATGCGACCCTCGATGGTCGGCGATTCCTCACCGGCCCGCTGGCCCGCTATTCACTGAATTCGCGGCAGTTGTCTCCGCTCGCGGCGCAGGCTGCCGCTGCGGCCGGCCTCGGGCCCGAGTGCCGCAACCCTTTCCAGAGCATCCTGGTTCGCGCCGTTGAAGTCGTCTATGCGGTCGACGAGGCGCTGCGAATCCTCGATGGATACGAGTTACCGGAACGTCCTGCGGTACCGCTTCCGGAACTCGGCACCGCACGCGTGGGCCGCGGAGTCAGCGAAGCCCCTCGAGGTTTGCTGTACCACCGGTACGACATCAGCCCGGAGGGACTCATCACTACGGCGGCGATCGTGCCGCCGACGTCCCAGAACCAGTCGGCGATCGAGGACGATCTGCGCGGCGCGGCGCAAGCGAATCTGCACCTCGACGATGCCTCGCTGACCGCACTGTGCGAGCGGATCATTCGCAACTACGACCCTTGTATCTCGTGCTCGGCCCACTTCCTGGACCTCACCGTGGAACGCCGATGATGCCGCGCGTTGCGGTCATCGGCGTGGGCAACGACATGCGTCGCGACGACGGCGTCGGCCTTGCGGTCGCGGCCGAGGTCGGACGACGGAATGCCCCGGGGGTGCAGGTCAGTCTTTGCGACGGCGAGGCGACCCGACTCTTGGAATTGTGGTCTGGGACGGCACTCACCGTCGTCGTGGACGCGGTGCTGTGCACGCCGCCGCGTCCTGGCCGGATTCACCGACTTTCGACGGCGGGGCTGCCGGGCCGGAGCGCTCCAGCGAGTTCGCACACGACGGACCTCGAGGCTGCGTGGCAGTTGGGCCGGGTGCTGGATCGGGTGCCTGAGCGGTTGATCGTCATCGCGATCGAGGCCGCCGACCTCACTTCGGGACCGGGGCTGTCGGCCGCGGTGGCCCGTGCCGTGCCCACGGCCGCTACCGCCGTGATGCGTGAAGTAGCCCGCGCTCAAAGGATCTTGCTTTCCTAGATTGGCAAGTGCCGAAAGGCCTTTCGTCTTGCTAGGTAGCGCCCTTCAGGGCGGCCCGGGTTTGCGGCATCGTTCTCACCCGTGACCGAGGACCAGACGACTCAGGCCCCACCTGTGCGCACCTTTGTTCGGGCGCTGCGCGAGAATTATCTTTCGATCGTCCCGCACCCCGACCTCGATGACCGGGTTGCTGCGGTTCAGGACCTCGACGTGCCGGCATGCTTCCCGGAGCGGACCATTCGGGTACGCGCCTACTGGCCGCGCGGCTCGTCCGGAATGCCACTGCCCATCATCGTCTTTGCGCACGGTGGGGGCTTCGTGTCCGGGAGCCTGGAGACTCACGACGTTCTCGTCCGGGCCCTCGCGAATCGAACCGGCGCGATGGTGCTCTCCGTCGACTATCGCCTGGCCCCGGAACATCCCTTTCCGGCCGGCCTCGAGGACGTGTTCGCGGTCATCGAATGGGCGGCGGCGGATCGGCTCGCGGGCGCCGATCCGGACCGTCTCGCGGTCTGCGGGGACAGTGCCGGGGGAAACCTGGTCGCCGCCGCGGCGATGCTCGCACGCGATTGCGGTGGTCCGGCCATCCGGGCGCAACTGTTGCTGTATCCGGGAGTGAGCCGAATGGATTCAGTGCCCTGGGATGCGTTCGGACCGCCGCAATCCGCCGGTGGGACAGTCCAGCACTACATCTTCGAGGCCTATGCCGAAGGTCGGATTCACCCGTTCAACCCGCTGGTCGCACCGTTGTTGGGGCACCACTCGGCCTTGCCGCCGACCCAAATCGTGGTGGGGGAATACGACCCGTTCAAGGACGACTGCCTGGCGTATGCGGGGACGCTGGTCGACGCCGGCGTAGAGGCCCAATGTGTCGTGTATCCCGGCCAGCATCATGGATTCGTTCAGTTTTGGACGGACCGGTCAGACAACCCGATCGGCGAAACCGCACTCGACGAGGGTGCGAAATTCCTCCGAAAGCACCTGAGGCACTAGTTGATGATCACTCCGTGCAGCGCCATCCACTTCTGCGGATCGACTTTCACGCCCTGGTAGATGATCTCGAAGTGCAGGTGCGGTCCGGTCGAGTCGCCGCGGTTACCCATCCGGGCAATCTGCATACCGGCCGGAACTCGCTCACCCTTCGAGACGAAGAAGTCGTAGAGGTGCCCGTACACCGAGATCGAGCCGTCGTCGTGCAAGATGCGGACCCATAGCCCGAAGCCAGTGGCCGGACCAGCGTCGATCACCGTGCCGTTGGCGGCGGCGAGGATTGGCGTGCCGATCGCGTTCGCGATGTCGATGCCGGCGTGGAACGTGCCCCAGCGAGGTCCGAATCCGGAAGTGAAGACGCCTTCGGCGGGACGAATCCAGCCGGACGAGCTGACCTTACCGCCGCCGCCGGACCCGCCGCCGC
Organism: Smaragdicoccus niigatensis DSM 44881 = NBRC 103563; assembly: GCF_000380645.1. Taxonomy (GTDB): domain Bacteria; phylum Actinomycetota; class Actinomycetes; order Mycobacteriales; family Mycobacteriaceae; genus Smaragdicoccus; species Smaragdicoccus niigatensis. Next base: position 212,169 of record NZ_AQXZ01000015.1, on the reverse strand, counting down.
CAAGCCACGGCTGCCATTCACCGGCGATCGCGGCGGCGGCCTCCCGTTGGGCGCGGGCGAGAGTCGCACGACGCGCAGCCGCGACGACCTGTTCCTCGCGGCGGTGCTCACCCTTGGAGATCGAGTCGAGCGAGAAGCTGTCCGGCTTCGGCGTCAGCACGATGTCGACGCCGTGGTCGAGGTCGAGCGGTTCGATGTGCGCGGCCTGCGAATACACGGGCTTCGTCTGGAACGACGGTACGACGATTTCCTGGCTATCGGCGGTTCCGGGCAGCGAAGAAGAATGCGAGGCATCCGCCCCGGCGAATACGAAGCCGGCGGCTGCAATCGCGATAAAGACTTCGTTGCGGCGCACCTGCGCAAATTTAACAGCCGTCACATGTGAAACAGCAACAAGTCGCAGGGCCCTCACCGATCTGCAATCGAACTGTGCCGAATGAGTACCGTGACACTGTGCGTGGAGAGTCTCGTAGAGCGGCGATCGAACCGTTCTACGTCATGGAAGTTCTGAAGGCGGCGGCCGACCGCGCCCTGGTCAAGGGCGACGTTCTGTCTCTTGTCGCAGGTCAACCCTCGACTCCAGCGCCCGCGCCGGTCTTGCGGGCCGTCCACGAAGCCATCGATGCCGACGTTCTCGGGTATACCGAGGCGCTCGGAATTCCACCGCTTCGAGAGGTGATCGCGGCCTACCACCGCGCCGAATCCGGCGCCGATGTCACGGCGGAGGACGTCGTCATCACGACCGGTTCCTCGGGTGCGTTCAGCCTCATCTTCCTGGCCGCCTTCGACGTCGGAGACACCGTTGTGGTGGCCCGTCCGGGCTACCCCGGATACCGGAATACCCTTGCCGCACTTGGCTGTCGGGTGGTCGAGCTGGACTGTGGACCGGCGACGCGGTACCAGCCGACGGTCGCCATGTTGGAGGCGCTCCCCAAGCCTCCAGCGGGGTTGATCATCGCCAGTCCCGCGAATCCGACGGGCACGATGATCGACCCGCACGAACTCGCTGCGATCGCTCGCTGGTGCGACGATCACGGCACACTTCTCATCTCCGACGAGATCTATCACGGCATTACGTACGGGGGAGCGACGTCGTCGGCATGGGAGACGAGCCGCGAGTCCGTCGTGATCGGGTCCGTTTCCAAGTATTTCTCGATGACGGGGTGGCGTCTGGGCTGGATGCTCGTCCCGGCCGGACTGCGGCCCGCGCTGCAGCGTCTCGCCGCGAACCTCACCGTGTGCCCGCCGACGGTGTCGCAGTACGCGGCGATCGCCGCATTCACACCGGAGTCGATCGCCGAACTCGACGGTCACGTTCGTCGGTATGCAGTCAATCGGGACCTGCTGCTCCGCGGTCTCCCGGAACTCGGCTTCCGCGATCTGGCTCCCGCCGATGGTGCGTTTTACATTTATGCCGATATTGCCCACCGAACGAACAATTCGGCGAAATGGTGCGCGGATCTGTTGGACGCGACGGGTGTTGCCATCGTGCCAGGTATCGATTTCGACACTGCGCGTGGAAACCAAACTGTCCGAATGTCTTTCGCTGGCGCCACGGCCGATATCGCGGAAGCGATCGAGCGTCTGCGCAGCTTCTGAGCAATTTCTCGGGGCGGCAGTCCCATTTTTCGGCCACGCAATTTTGCCGGTGCTGCAACGATTGACCTCGTGCGCGCGGCAGCCACACCAAAGGGCGAACGACGGCGGCAGGCCCTGGTGGTTGCCGCCGCGGATTTACTGCTCGAAGGGGGCTTCGACGCAGTGCGTCACCGGTCGGTTGCGCAGCGCGCGTCGCTGCCTCTCGCCTCGACGACGTACTACTTTCAGACCCTCGCCGACCTCCTGGCCGCCGCCGCCGAGCACACCGGATTCACCGAATTGGATGCGAACCGGCGGCAGGTCATGGAGATCTCGCATCGCCGGCGCGGGACCGAGGCTTCCGCGGAACTGATCGTCGACGTGCTGTTTCCCGACGATTCGCGACCCGAGGCCGTCACCGCAGGATTCGAGCGAATGCTCGGTTCGGCGCGAATTCCGGAACTGCGATCGGTCCACGTGAAGCTGCGGAGCCAGACGGTCGACCTGATCGTCGAAGTCCTGCGCCGATGCGGCCGAACCGCATCGTCGGATCAGGCGCGCGCGTTGATCCAGATCGCCGACGGTGCAGCGTTGAACTCCATCTGCGACGGTTTGGGTAGTCCCAAGGCGTCCGCGCGCATCGCAGTGACCGCGGTCGTGGACGTCATTGCTCCCCAAATCGCCAGGTAAACTGGGCGTTCGTGACTGCTATCCCCAACGTTCTCGCCACCCGCTACGCCAGCGCGGACCTCACGCGCATCTGGTCTCCCGAACACAAGATCGTGCTCGAGCGCCAGCTGTGGATCGCGGTACTCAAGGCGCAGTCGGAGCTGGGAATTCCGGTGCCGGATGGCGTCATCGAAGACTACGAGCGCGTCGTAGACAAGGTCGACCTCGCCTCGATCGCGGCTCGCGAGCGCATCACCCGTCATGACGTGAAGGCCCGCATCGAGGAGTTCTGCGAGCTCGCCGGGCACGAGCATGTCCACAAGGGCATGACCAGCCGCGACCTCACCGAGAACGTCGAACAGCTCCAGATCCGGCAGTCGCTCGTGCATGTTCACGAGCGCGGTGTCGCCGTCGCTGCACGCCTCGCCGAGCGGGCCGCGCAGTACGAATCGCTCGTCATGGCCGGTCGATCGCACAACGTTGCAGCTCAGGCCACCACCCTCGGCAAGCGGTTCGCCTCGGCGGCCGAGGAACTGCTCATCGCACTCACCCGAGTGCAGGAACTGATCGCGCGCTACCCCCTCCGCGGAATCAAGGGTCCGATGGGTACCTCGCAGGACATGCTCGACCTGCTCGGGGACGCCTCGAAGCTCGAGTCGCTCGAGGAGAAGATCGCCGGTCACCTCGGATTCCAGAACGTGTTCACGAGCGTCGGCCAGGTGTACCCGCGCTCGCTCGACCACGAAGTGCTGTCTTCGCTCGTGCAGGTCGCCGCGGGACCGTCGTCGTTCGCGCACACGATCCGCCTCATGGCCGGCCACGAGCTCGTCACCGAAGGCTTCCAGCCGGGCCAGGTCGGTTCGTCCGCGATGCCGCACAAGATGAACACTCGTTCCTGCGAGCGGGTCAACGGTCTCCAGGTCGTGCTACGCGGCTACGCCTCGATGGCGGCCGAACTCGCGGGCGCGCAGTGGAACGAGGGCGACGTGTTCTGCTCGGTCGTCCGCCGGGTGGCGCTGCCGGATGCGTTCTTCGCGATCGACGGACTCATCGAGACGTTCCTGACCGTCCTGGCCGAATTCGGTGCGTATCCGGCGGTCATCGAGAAGGAGCTCAACCGCTACCTGCCGTTCCTGGCGACCACCAAGGTCCTGATGGCGGCAGTGCGGGCGGGCGTCGGACGCGAGACCGCGCATGAGGTCATCAAGGAGCACGCGGTCGCGGTGGCGCTGGCGATGCGCGAGCAGGGCAAGGAACCGGACCTGATCGATCGTCTCGCCGCGGATGAGCGTCTCGGTCTTGGGAGGGAGGCTCTCGAAGCCGCGCTTGCGGACCGGGCCGCGTTCTCCGGTGCCGCCGGAGCCCAGGTCACGGCGGTTGTTCAGCGGGTCAATGACCTCGTCGCTCAGTTCCCGGACGCCGCGAAGTACAGCCCCGCGCCGATCTTGTGAATCCGTACACGATCTTCTCCGACATCGTCGCGGGCCGGGCGCCGGCGTCGAAGGTCTACGAGGACGACGACGTGCTTGCGTTCATGGACATCCGGCCGTGGACGCCCGGGCACCTGCTCGTCATCCCGAAGGTCGCGGCCGCCAGCCTCGCCGAACTCGACCCCGAAATCGGCGGCAAGCTGTTCCAAGTCGGGCAGCGGATTGCGCTGGCCTTGCGCCAGAGTGAAGTGGCTTGCGACGGGGTGAACTTCTTCCTAGCCGATGGAATCGCTGCTGGTCAGGAAGTTTTTCACGTACATCTGCACGTCATCCCGCGAACCAGCGGGGACGGATTCGGACTGCGTGGTCGCCCCGTGAATGCGCACCGCGCCGACCTCGACTATCTCGCTTCGTCGGTCCGTCGCGTGTTGGCCGAAGGCGACCGTTAGGCTCCAGTCAGGAGGCTATGTGATGAGGAAGTCGATCGGGCTGCTGGCAGTCCTGGTTGGATTTGCAGTGACGGGTTGTTCGGGTGGCGGCGACGCGCCGAAACTCCCAGCAAGCAATGTCTCGAAGTTCGAATTCCAGGTGTCCAAGGGCCTGTACTACTTCCAGACGCCGGACCGCAGCATCAAGTGCGGCATCTTCACCCGGGGATTCCCGGTCGGCGTCGGCTGCCAGACCTACCTCGCGCCGATCCCGGAGTCGCTCAAGGACTGTGCTCCGCTCGGTGGCACCCGATCGGTCGGCGTTCAGATCCTCGACAAGAAGGCCAAGCAGTACTGCCTCGCCCAGGGGCTGTGGGTCGGTCCCGCGGTCGAGGGTATGGACGTCGGTGGTGGCCGCGTCCTGCAGGAGGGCCAGGTTCTCGATGTCGACGGCGCCGTCTGCCAGTCGAAGGGCAACGCCATCACCTGCACGAAGGACGGTGCTGGCTTCACGATGTCCGCCACGGAGAACAAGGTCTACTGACCGCCGCATCGGTCGGTCGATGAGAAATCCGCACCCCTACCGTCCAGACGCACCCCAAACTCACGACTGACAGGGGTGCACCTGGCAGGCAGGGGTGCGGATTTTCCCGCTGGCGCGTAAACGGGGTTCCGGCCACAGGCTCTAAGGTTCTAGGCGTGCGCCCTTCTCTTTCGGACTACACGTTCGTCGCCCGCGGCAAGGTCCGCGAGTTGTACGCCATCGACGATGAGACCCTGCTCGTCGTCGCATCGGACCGGATTTCGGCGTTCGACCACGTGCTGAGTACGCCGATCCCGGACAAGGGCCGGATTCTCACCGCGATGAGCTTCTTCTTTTTCGATGCGCTCGACGTGCCGAACCACCTGGCCGGCCCGGCGGACGATCCGCGGATCCCCGCCGAGGCCGTCGGTCGTTCGATGGTCGTCAAGCGCCTGGACATGTTCCCGGTCGAGTGCGTCGCACGCGGCTACCTGACCGGCTCGGGCTTGCTCGACTACCAGGACACCGGCGCCGTGTGCGGAATTGCGCTGCCGAAGGGGCTCGTCGAATCGAGTCGCCTGCCGGAGCCGATCTACACCCCGGCGACCAAGGCCGACATCGGTGAACACGACGAGAACATCGACTTCGACTCGACCGTGAAGCTCGTCGGTGTGGAGTCGGCGCAGGCACTCAAGGACGCGACTCTCTCGATCTACTCGCGCGCTTCGGAGATCGCGGAGGCGAAGGGAATCATCCTCGCGGACACCAAGTTCGAGTTCGGGCGCGGATCGAACGGCGAGCCCGTCCTCGCCGACGAGGTGCTGACACCGGACTCGTCGCGCTACTGGCCGAAGGACGAATACGCCGAGGGCAGGACGCAGCCGAGCTTCGACAAGCAGATCGTGCGGAACTGGCTCACCGGACCGGAGTCGGGCTGGGACCGAAAGTCCGATGCGCCGCCACCACCGCTGCCGCAGGACGTCATCGACCGCACCCGCGCCCGCTACATCGAGGCCTATGAGCAGATCTCGGGCCTGAAGTTCGCGGACTGGATCTGATGCAGCCTCCGGTCGCGAAGAGGGTCCCGGTCGAACGCAGCCACCACGGCGACACCTTCGTTGATGAGTACGAGTGGCTCCGGGACAAGGAAAGCCCCGAGGTCATCGCGTACCTCGAAGCTGAGAATGCCTACACCGAGGCGATGCTGGCCGACCAAGCGCAACTCCGCGAGGACATCTTCAACGAGATCAAGCTCCGCACGAAGGAGACGGACCTGACCGTCCCGGTGCGGATCGGTCAGTACTGGTACTACTCGCGGACGATCGAGGGCCAGCAGTATGCGCGTCATTGCCGCTGCTCGATCGCGTCCGACGACGACTGGACGCCGCCGAAGCTCGATGCCGAAGAGGCGACTGCGGGGGAGGAGGTCGTTCTCGACAGCAACGTCCTCGCCGAGGGTCAGCCGTACTTCTCGTTGGGTGCGTTCTCGGTCAGCGCGGACGGCCGGATGCTGGCGTTCTCGACGGACATCAAGGGCGACGAGCGATACACGCTGCGATTCAAGGATTTGAACAGCGGCGAGATCCTTGCCGACCACATTGAGGACATCGCACCCGGTGCAACGTGGGCTGCAGACGATCTGCACGTCTTCTACGAGACGGTCGACGAGTCGTGGCGTCCGGACAGCGTGTGGCGCCACCGCCTCGGCACCCCGAAGGACCAGGACGTCCGGGTCTTCCACGAGCCGGATGAGCGCTTCTGGGTCAGCATCACGGCGACCCGCAGCGAGAAATACCTCATGATCTTCGCGCACACGAAGGTCACGAGTGAGGGCTGGATTCTCGAGTCCGACGACCCGACGGGCGATTTCCGCGTCATTCTGCCGCGCCGCGAGGGCATCGAATACAGCGCTGTGCATGCGGTCATCGGTGGTGTCGATTCGCTGGTCATCACCCACAACGAGAACGCGGAGAACTTCGAAGTCGTCGTGGCACCCGTCGACGACCCGACGAACCGGCGCACGGTCATCGAGCACCGCCTCGATACCCGGATCGAGGGCGTGAGCGCCTTCCGCGGCCACCTCGCGCTGTCGTATCGCCGCGAGGCCCTGCCCCGAGTCGGAATCATGCGGCTCACCGAAAACGGTATCGGCGAGCTGAGCGAAATCGATTTCGGACTTGAACTCTTCACCGCCGGCGTCTCGCTCAACCCGGAGTGGACGCAGCCACGTCTGCGGGTCAGCGTCACATCGTTCATCACGCCGGCCCGGGTCTACGACTACGACGTCATCACCGGAGATCTGGTCCTGCTCAAGGAGCAGTCGGTGCTCGGCGGCTTTTCATCGGACGACTATGTGGAGCGCCGCGACTGGGCGACAGCGGAAGATGGTACGCGGGTACCTATTTCGATTGTCGCGCGCAAGGGCACGCCGCACCCAGCGCCGACGCTCCTGTACGGCTACGGCTCGTATGAATCGAGCATCGATCCCTACTTCTCGGTGCCGCGGCTGTCGATGCTCGACCGCGGGATGGTGTTCGTCGTGGCGCATATCCGCGGCGGCGGCGAGATCGGACGCCACTGGTACGACAACGGCAAGATGCTCGCGAAGAAGAACACCTTCACGGACTTCGTCGCGTGCGGTCGGCACCTGATCGACAGCGGCGTTGCGAGTCGCCTTGTCGCCTCGGGCGGAAGTGCGGGCGGGCTTCTGATGGGTGCGGTCGCGAATCTTGCACCGGATCTGTTTGCGGGAATCGTCGCCGATGTTCCCTTCGTCGATCCGCTGACGACGATCCTCGACCCATCGCTGCCGTTGACCGTCATCGAGTGGGACGAGTGGGGCAACCCGCTCGCCGATCCCGAGGTCTACGCCTACATGAAGTCCTACAGCCCATACGAGAACGTCGAGGCGAAGGACTATCCGGCAATTCTGGTGTTGACCAGCCTCAACGACACTCGCGTGTTGTACGTCGAGCCGGCCAAGTGGATCGCTCGCCTGCGTGCCTTATCGACCGGCGACAAACCGATTCTGCTCAAAACCGAGATGTCGGCCGGGCACGGCGGCGTCAGTGGCCGCTATGACCAGTGGAAGGACGTCGCGTTCGAATTCGCGTGGATCATCCGCACCGCGGGGGCACAGTCGGCGGACTGACGGGACGTCGATCACAGTTCGATTTGTAGGTCCGGCATTCACGTAATCGGCACCGGAAATACACCTCGGTCGCTCACCATGAGGCCATGGCAGGAGAACTGATCGTCTCAGTTTCCGGCATCCGATCCGAGACCCGGAAGGACGCCGAAACGTTCGCGGCGCAGATGGACAAGCGCGGTGTTCCGCTCTCGCTCCTCGTTGCTCCGCGTCAGTCCGACGGCTACAAGCTGACTCAGGACGCGAAGACACAACGCTGGTTGCAAGAGCGGAGCGCGCAAGGCGATGCGATCGTCTTGCATGGTTTCGACCAGGCCGCCACCGCAAAACGGCGGGCCGAATTCGTCAACCTTCCGCAGCACGAAGCGAAGCTGCGGCTCATGGGCGCCGATCGCCTGCTCGAACACGCCGGACTGAAGTCCAAGGTGTTCGCGGGACCACGGTGGCTGGCCTCCGAAGGTACTCAGCTGGCGTTGCCCGACCTCGGGTTCGAGGTCTACGCGGGCATGTCGGGTATTCACCACCTCGAGCACAAGAGCGTCGTCAAGGCTCGTGTCATGGGCATCGGCGCCGGATTCCGCACCGAACCGTGGTGGTGCCGAGCACTGGTCATGGGTGCGAGCCGAATCGCTCGACGCGATGGTGTCGTCCGTCTATCGGTCACGGCCAAGCAGTTGGGCAGCTCGGGACCTCGTGCCGCCTTGCTCGACGCGGTTGACCTGGCGCTCTACTACCAGTCGCTCCCGGTCACGTATGGCCACGCGCCGATCCGCCATCGCAACGCCGCCTGACTGTGCACATGGGGCGGGCCACCTGCGAGCCCTCGGTACCCGCCCGCCGTGCCATCATCGTTTCATGAGCAACGAACCCATGTGGTCGCCGAGTGGGCGCGCGCCGCACATCGACTTCGGTGATGCCCTGCGCTATTCGTGGACCCGATACAAGGACAACCTCGGCCCGTGGCTGATGATCACCGCGGTGTACATCGTGGCGCAGTGGTTCGGTGGCGCCGGTGTGCAGGCGCTGATGACCCCGCAGGCCTATTCGTACACGCAGATCCTGCGCATCCTCCTGGGCATCGTGGTGTCGCTGACCCTCACCATCGCGATCGTGCACGGTGCGCTTGCCGAGGTCGATGACCGCAAGCCCACGTTCGGAGACTTCTTCGGCGTGAAGAACTGGGCGCAGACCCTCGGCACGTCGGTGTGCGTCGGCATCCTCGTCGCGGCGCCGATCAGCCTTCTCATGATCACCGCAGTGCAGATGGGTCTCCTCACGGGTGTTGCGACCAACTCGGTGGGCTCGGGCATGGCGGCGGGTGCAGTCATCGTCATCGTCGCCCTCGCGCTGTTCGTGGTGCTGACGACCCTGACCTACTTCGCCGTGTGGTTCTCGCTGGACCAGCGTCAGGGACCGATCGCGGCCATCCGGTCGAGCTTCGGCCTGGCCCGCCGGAACGTGAAGCCCGTCATCCTGATGATCCTCATCTTCCTGGGGTTCCAGATCGTCGAGCAGATCACCTTCCTGGTCGCGAGCTTGGTTCTGTTGCCGCTGACCTACCTCACCGCCGCGTACGTCTTCCGCAACCTCGCGCTCGGCCCGGTTGCCCCGATCGACGCGCAGGAACCTCCGGTCGGTGGCTACTTCCCGCCCGGCGTCCCGCAGGGTGGCGGCTTCACCGAGCCGCCGTTCCCCGCCTACCCGCCGATGGGCAACGCGACCCCGCCCGCGGGTGGCTTCACCGAGCCGCCGTACCCGCCGATCTCGAAGCCGCCGACGGAGCACTGAGCCACGGCTGAAGCTTGCTGGTCACGTAGGGGAGCACAAAGTACGTCATGATCGGCGTCAGGATGAGCGTCGTGACCAGCACCGCGAGCGGAATGGACAGCGCCGACCAACCGGGTACGTGATGCGCGACGAGGTTGAAGAGCAACGAGATCGGGAAGAACCCCAGCCAGATCCCGATGGCCTGCTTCCAGCGTGGAGGGGGAGTGGCCCCACCGGGTCGCGGGGTGTCGAACCAGCCTTCTATCCCAGTTCGCTTCTCGATTCGCGCGATCTCCACGAACTCCTCGCCGGCGCGAAGCCACTCGTGTCTCTCCGCCGACCGCTCCCATCCGGCGAGCGAGCGTTCGTCGGCGAAGCGATAGAGCATGTGCCACTCGTCGGACGCGGAGTGCGATCGCACCCAGCCAGAGCCGAGGAACCCTTCGCGCCGGTTGGCGAGGTTGACGCCGGATTGAACCCAGCGCGTCACCTCCGGCAGCCGAGTGCTGTCGACCCGGCGGGTGATGGATACGGTCACGGGCACGCGCATGGGTGGCGCGAGTGTGGCAGTCTCTTGTGGAGTCATGATTCCATGCTCCTGAGCTGCGATTACGCCTGGATTGCCGGGACGAAAACCAGGTTGTGAGCTAGACCTCGACCTCGTTCTCTTCCGGCCACACGCGGAACTCGGTGTCCTTGGGCGCCATCTCGCTGAGCCGGCCATAGTAGATGCCCCGGCCGCTCGCCGACACGATCTCCTGGTGAATCGGGACGGCCACCCGAGGTGCGACCGCACGGAGGTAGTCGACGGTCTCGCTGATCCGCATCCACGGCGCAGCCGCCGGGATCGCGAGCACATCGACCGGGAAACTCGGGACGAACAGCGAGTCGCCGGGGTGGCAGAACCGAGCCGGGTTGGTGTCGTCGCCAACGAGGTAGACGGTGTTGTCGATCACCGGGATGTCCGGGTGGATCACCGCGTGCCGACCACCGCCGGCCGTCACTTTCAGAGTGCCGAGTTCGAGTGCATTTCCGGAGTGCACAGCCTGCCAGTCACCGCCGAGAATCGCGGCCGACTGCGGGTCGGCGAGCAGCTTCGCATCCGGGTTCCCGGCCACGAGATCGGGCAATCGTGCCTGGTCACAGTGGTCTGGATGCTGGTGCGTGATGATGATGGCGTCGAGGTCGGTGAGTCCTTCGAAGCCGTGCGAGAAGTTGCCGGGATCGAACAACACCCGGGTTTCGTTGAGTTCCAGCAGCAAGCACGAGTGGCGGAAGTGCGTCAGGCGCATAACAGTCAGTCTCGCCTATCGAGATCAGCCGCACGGCGTGTCTGAGCCGCCCGTTAGACTTTGCACGGGTTAGGGCAGTTTTTGCCCATGGACACAGCGAAATCGGGAGTGGAAATGGCGCGCGTAGTCGTCGATGTGATGCCGAAGGTGGAGATTCTCGATCCCCAAGGTCAGGCCATCGTCCGTGCGCTGCCTCGCCTCGGATTCAACGGCGTCAGCGACGTCCGTCAGGGCAAGCGGTTCGAGCTCGAGGTCGACGACACCGTCTCCGACGACGAGCTCGCCGCGATCGCCGAAAGCCTGCTGTCCAACACGGTCATCGAGGAATGGAAGGTCACCCGACTGTGAGTGCACGCATTGGTGTGATCACCTTTCCCGGCACGCTTGACGACATCGATGCCGCGCGCGCTGCGCGTCTGGCCGGCGCAGCGGTCGAGCCGCTGTGGCACTCGGACGCCGATCTCAAGGGTGTCGACGCAATCATCGTCCCCGGTGGCTTCTCCTACGGCGACTACCTGCGCTGCGGTGCGATCGCACGCTTTGCGCCGGTCATGAACGAGGTCGTTCGCGCGGCTGGCCAGGGCATGCCCGTCCTCGGCATCTGCAATGGTTTCCAGATCCTCGCCGAGTCTGGCCTGCTGCCGGGTGCGCTCACCCGCAACGCCGGACTGCACTTCATCTGCCGCGACCAGTGGCTGAAGGTGGAGTCGAACAACACCGCCTGGACGTCCCGCTACGAGCCCGGTGCCGAGATCCTCGTCCCGCTGAAGTCGGGTGAGGGCCGGTACCAGGCCAGCGAAGACGAACTCGACCGCCTCGAGGGTGAAGGCCGCGTCGTCTTCCGCTACTCGGGTGACAACCCGAATGGCTCCAAGCGCGGCATCGCCGGTATCGCGTCCGAGAACGGTCGCGTGGTCGGACTCATGCCGCACCCGGAGCACGCCACCGAAGCGCTCACGGGGCCGAGCGACGACGGACTCGGCATGTTCCTGTCCGTGCTGGACTCGTTGCTGAAGGCCTGAACCCATGGCGTCGGCGGAGGGCTTGTGTGCATTCGTTGATGCCTCGCCATCGCCCTTCCATGTCTGCGAGACCGTCGCAGCGCGCCTGAGTGCTGTCGGTTTCGCGCGGCTGCAGGAAACCGACGCGTGGCCGAGCGAGTTCGGCGGCTACTACGTCATTCGCGGCGGTTCGATCGTCGCGTGGCGGATCGAAAGTGCGCCCAAGGCTTTCCGGATCGTGGGCGGGCACACCGACAGTCCGAATCTGCGGTTCAAGCAGCATCCGAACGCGCGCTCCGACGCGTGGAACATGGTGCTCCTCGAACCGTATGGCGGCGCGTGGTTGAACTCGTGGCTCGATCGGGACCTCGGTTTCTCCGGTCGGGTCGCACTCCGTGACCGTGAGGTTCTCGTCCGCGTCGACGAACCGGTCCTGCGCGTACCGCAGTTGGCGATTCATCTCTCCGACGACCGCAAGGGTGTGCAACTCGACCCGCAGCGGCACGTGAACGCGATCTGGACCGGCCGCGGCAACTTCACCGACCATCTCGCCGAGTTGGCCGGTGGTCAGATCCTCGGCTTCGAGCTGATGACTCACGACACCACGCCGAGCCGCGTGATGGGGCCGTACGTCAGCGCACCTCGCCTCGACAACCAGGGCACGTGCTACGCCGGCCTCGAAGCGCTGCTCGCGGCAGAACCCGGTGCGACGACGCAGGTCCTTGCTCTTTTCGACCACGAGGAGGTCGGGAGCACGTCCGATCGCGGTGCACAGTCCGATCTGTTGCTGACCGTCCTCGAGCGGATCGTGCTCGCTCACGGGGGAGCGCGGGAGGACTTCCTCCGGGCGATGGCAGGTTCGGTCTGTGCGTCCGGCGACATGGCCCACGCGACGCATCCGAACTACCCCGAACGGCACGAGCCGGCGCACCGGATTCAGGTGAACGGCGGCCCGGTTCTCAAGGTCAACCAGAACCTTCGCTACGCGACCGACTCGGCCGGTGCCGCTGCGTTTGTGCTCGCGTGCGAGCAGGCCAAGGTCCCACTGCAGCGGTATGTCCACCGCGCAGACCTGCCCTGCGGTTCGACGATCGGGCCGCTGACCGCCGCGCGCACCGGCTTGTCCACCGTCGATGTCGGAGCCGCGCAGTTGGCGATGCATTCGGCGCGAGAGCTCATGGGCGCCGCGGACGTCGCCATGTACAGCAACGCATTGTGCGCATTCCTCAACCCACGCAGCTGAACTTGTCGGTACCCCATGCCATCGTCGGCAGCGTCAGAAAGGAGACCAACATGACCCTCCCGTCATGGCCGGACCATCCGATGACACTTGCCGACTGGACGGCACTGCCGGAAGACGACCGGTACGTGCTGGATGTGGTTGAGGGGGTATTGAGGATGTCGCCAAGGCCGTACACGTTTCATCAGCGCGCGATCGCAAAGATCGTCGCACGTCTCAACGACCAACTTCCGGAGTCGCGGTGCGCGCTTGGCGAAGTCGAGATGGTCGTTGACGAGGCACCGCTGACGCTGCGGATTCCCGACGTCATCGTCGTATCAACCGAGCTGGCGGATACCAATCCCGCGCGGTATGCGGCGGTTGACGTCGCTCTTGCCGTTGAAGTCCACTCCGAAGGCACAGTCCGGACCGACCGAGTCATGAAATTCGCCGAGTATTCCGAAGCCGGTGTTCCGGCGTACTGGATGGTCGATCTCTCCGAGCCGACGTCGCTGATCGCGTATCACCTGGTGGGCGATCATTACGAATCTCAGGGAGAGTTCACTCACCGCGCGTCTGTGCCGCTCGGAGACTGGACGCTCGACATCGATCTCGACGGACTGACGTCCCGATGAGTTTTGTCGCCAACTAGACTCGGCTTGGCCGCCGGCCCTTTTTGTGGCACCGAAAGGACCCTCAGTGTCTGTTGACACCGTCGATCACGCAGTCTCCACGCCTGATCAGCCTCAGCCGTTCCGCGAGCTCGGTCTGAAGGACGACGAGTACGCCCGCATCAAGGAGATCCTCGGCCGCCGGCCGACGGATGCCGAGCTGGCGATGTACTCGGTCATGTGGAGCGAGCACTGCTCGTACAAGTCGTCGAAGGTGCACCTGCGGTACTTCGGTGAAACGACGACCGACGCGATGAAGGAACACATGCTCGCCGGCATCGGCGAGAACGCCGGCGTCGTCGACATCGGCGACGGCTGGGCCGTCACCTTCAAGGTCGAGAGCCACAACCACCCGTCGTACGTCGAGCCCTACCAGGGCGCTGCGACCGGTGTCGGCGGCATCGTCCGCGACATCATGGCGATGGGCGCTCGCCCGATCGCGGTCATGGACCAGCTGCGCTTCGGTGCTGCGGACCACCCGGACACCCAGCGCGTCGTCGATGGTGTCGTCCGCGGTGTCGGCGGATACGGCAACTGTCTGGGCCTGCCGAACATCGGTGGCGAGACGATCTTCGACTCGTGCTACCAGGGCAACCCGCTGGTCAACGCGCTGTGCGCCGGAGTGATGCGGGTCGAGGATCTGCACCTGGCGAACGCCCGCGGTGCCGGCAACAAGATCATCCTGTTCGGTGCGCGCACCGGCCTCGACGGCATCGGTGGTGTTTCGGTGCTCGCGTCGGACACGTTCTCGGGTGACGAGCAGGGCGCGGGCCGTAAGAAGCTTCCGTCCGTGCAGGTCGGCGACCCGTTCACCGAGAAGGTGCTCATCGAGTGCTGCCTCGAGCTCTACCACGCGGGCCTCGTCGAGGGCATCCAGGACCTCGGCGGTGCCGGACTGTCCTGCGCCACCTCCGAACTCGCGGCTGCCGGGGACGGCGGCATGCACATCGCGCTCGACCAAGTGCCGCTGCGCGCCACCGGCATGACTCCGGCCGAGGTGCTCTCCAGCGAATCGCAGGAGCGCATGTGCGGTGTGGTGAAGCCGGAGAACGTCGACGCGTTCATGGCGGTGTGCCGCAAGTGGGACGTTCTGGCGAAGGTCATTGGTGAGGTCACCGAAGGTGATCGTCTCCTCATCACGTGGAACGGCGAGACCGTCGTCGACGTGCCGCCGCGCACGGTCGCGCACGAGGGCCCGGTGTACAACCGCCCGATCGAGCGCCCGGAGTGGCAGGACGCCCTCAACGCCGATACTCCGGACAACCTCAAGCGCCCACAGACTGCGGAAGAGCTGAAGTCGACGCTGCTCATGATGCTGGGCAGTCCGGCACTGTGCAGCCGCCGCTGGATCACCGAGCAGTACGACCGCTACGTCCGCGGAAACACGATCCTGTCCGAGCACGCCGACGCCGGCATGATCCGCATCGACGAGGAGACCGGCCGCGGTATCTCGCTCGCCACCGACTGCTCGGGCCGCTACACCAAGCTCGACCCGTACACCGGCGCGAAGCTCGCGCTGGCTGAGGCCTACCGCAGTGTGGCCACCACCGGTGCTGTGCCCAAGGCCGTCACCAACTGCCTGAACTTCGGTTCGCCGGAGGACCCGAACGTCATGTGGCAGTTCCAGCAGGCCGTTCGCGGTCTTGCGGACGGCTGCGCGGAACTGGGCATCCCGGTCACCGGTGGAAACGTCAGTTTCTACAACCAGACCGGCAGCACCGCGATCCACCCGACGCCCGTCGTCGGTGTGCTGGGTGTCATCGACGACGTCAGCCGCCGAACGCCGACCGGCGTCGGTCGTGAAGAGGGCGAGACCCTTTACCTCCTCGGCGTGACCCGCGACGAGTTCGGCGGATCGATCTGGACTCAGGTCGAGCACGACCACCTCGGTGGACTGCCGCCGCAGGTAGACCTTGCGCACGAGAAGTTGCTCGCCGAGATTCTCGTCGCGGCTTCGCGTGACGGACTTCTGAGCGCGGCACACGACGTTTCCGAGGGCGGTCTCATCCAGACCATCGTCGAGGCCGCGATCGCCGGCGAAGTCGGCTGCCGCATCCTGCTTCCCGAGGGCAGCGACCCATTCGTGCAGCTGTTCTCGGAGTCGGCCGGCCGTGTGCTCGTCGCCGTTCCGCGCACCGAGGAGTCGCGTTTCGTCGCCATGTGCGAGGCGCGTCAGATGCCGTTCACCCGAATCGGCGTCGTCGATCAGGGGTCGGATTCGGTCGAGGTGCAGGGCCAGTTCACGATCACGCTCGACGAACTGCGTTCGACGTGGGAGTCGACCCTTCCGACCTTGTTCGGTGTCGCCGAAGGTTAAGGTCACCCCCGAGCAGCTGCGCCAAGCGGTCAGCGCCGTCGGGGAGTGGTTACGCGGCGGCGTCGAGCCGCCGCGTGCCGAGGTCGCGGCGGCGGTCCGTGCTTCCGCGCGGTATCTGTCGCAGATCGCCCCTGGCCATAGCGTCGAACTTCGCATTCCGCCATACGTCGCCGTGCAGTGCATCGAGGGACCGCGCCATACCCGCGGAACCCCGCCGAACATCTTCGAGTCGTCGCCTCGCGCATGGCTCGAGCTGGTGATCGGAGTGCCCGTCTCCGAAGAGCCGCAGCTGTCCGGCCACCGCGCACCCGAAATACTCGGCTACCTACCGCTGGTTCGTCTGCTCTGACTGGCATGATTTCGCTATGTCTGCCCCAATCGTCGCCGCCGATCGTGAACCCGAACGGGCAGAAACGATTCTGGACGTCTTCAACGATGCCTTCGGTGAGCTGCTCGCAAACGACGCCGCTGCATTCCGCGTCAAGTTCCGGAAGATGGCGGCCTCACCGTTCGCCTTCTATCGCGGAACGGCGGGGTTGTTCTACTCGGACGTCACCTCCGCGCCCTACGACTCCTATGGCAATGGCTACCTAAATGATCAGACGAGCCGAGTGTGGATTCACGGTGATCTGCACGCCGAGAACTTCGGCACGTACCTCAACTCCGAAGGCCGGCTGGTCTTCAACGTCAATGACTTCGACGAGGCGTACGTGGGTGCGTTCACCTGGGACGTCCAGCGTCTCGCGGCCAGCATTGCCCTAGTCGGATACGCGAAAGCGTTGTCAGACAAGACGATCAGCGATCTTGTCACCGCATTCGCGGCGGCCTACCGCAGCCAGATCGGCGATATCGCGAGGGCGGGCGGCGGGGCCGAATTCACCCTCGACACCGCATCCGGGCCGATTCTGGACACGCTGCACCAATCCCGCCTCTTGACGCGAGTGGCGTTGCTCGACAGCCAAACGGTCGTCGAGTCATACGATCGCCACTTCCGCATCGGTGGCGGCGTGATCCAGCTCGATGAGTCCACGAAAGCCGAAGTACTCGCCAGCTTCGAGGACTACCTGACCACGCTGCCCTCCACCACGAGAGCCCGACCGGGAGCACTGCGAGTCAAGGACGTGGTCGGCCGTCGCGGGGTCGGCATCGGAAGTGCCGGCTTGCCGTCGTACAACCTCCTGCTCGAGGGATTTACGGACGCGCTGGAAAACGACGTCATCATCTATATGAAGCAGGGCCAGACGCCAGCGGTCAGCAAACACATCACCGACCCCGCAATACGCAACTACTTCGAGCACGAGGGCCAGCGAACGGTGATCTCGCAGCGAGCGTTGCAGGCGCACGCCGATCCGTGGCTCGGATATGCCGTCCTTCGCGGCCAGGGCCAGTTGATCGCGGAAGTGTCGCCCTACGCGAACGACCTCGACTGGACGGACGTGAACGAACCCGACGACCTGACGGCCGTCATCGAATGCCTGGGCCGAGCCACCGCGACCATGCATTCTGCGGCGGACGTGTCGTCAAGCGGTCAGAGCCTCGTCCCGTTCTCGACTGAGGCTGCAATCGACCAGGCAATCGCAACCGATGAAGACGGCTTCGCGAAGATGCTGGTCACCTTCGCGCACGACTACGGTGCCCGGGCTCGGCAGGACCATCAGATCTTCGTCGACCTTTTCCGAAACGGTGAAATCCCGGGGCTATAGCGATGCGACTTCCCGAGCCTGCCCTGATTGTGCTGATCGGGCCTTCGGGTGCCGGAAAGTCGACGTGGGCGGCCGGTAGGTACCGCGCGCAGGAGATCGTGTCGTCCGATGGTCTGCGTGGCGTTGTCGGGAGTGGCCCGAACGATCTGGACGCGAGCATCGACGCGTTCGCATTGCTCGAATCGATTGTCGACGCGCGTCTCGGGCGAGGGCTGACGACGGTCGTCGACACCCTCGGGCTGGACGCGGGACGTCGCCGCCGGTGGCTCGACGTTGCGTCCCGCGCAGGCCTCGCGACCGTCGCGGTCCTGTTCGACACTCCCGCCGAAGAGTGCCGTCGGCGCAACGCGGCGCGTGATCGGCCGGTGCCGGCGCGGGTTCTCGCCGATCAGATCAAACGTCACCGCGGAATCCGGTCGGACATCGAGGCCGAGGGTTGGGGCCTCGTCGTGAGGCTCGACCAGGAGTCGGCGGCACCGGTTCCCAGGATCGAAGCTGCGGGCCCGGATCCCGACAGACGGGGATCGCATGGGCTGCGGGTCTTCCTGCAGGTCTCCAGGTTTCCCTGGGGCGCGGAGCCGATAGCGTGGCTGCGCGATGTTGCGGTCGCTGCCGATGAGGCAGGTTTCGCCGGTCTGGCCGTGATGGACCACCTGATTCAGATTCCGCAGGTGGGCCGAGCGTGGGACCCGATCCCGGAGCCGTGGGTCGCGCTGGGTGCGCTTGCCGCGCTGAACACCGGGCTGCAGTTGGGCACGTTGTGCACCCCCGTGACGTTCCGGCCACCAGGAATCACGGCGAAGGCCGCGGCCACGTTGTCGGCGCTCACGGGTGGTCGTTCGTTCCTCGGAGTCGGCGCCGGCTGGTGGGCGCGCGAACACGCGGTATTCGGATTGTCGTTTCCCGGCCCGCGTGAGCGTCTGGACGAACTTGAACGAGGGATCGTCACGATGAAGGCGCTGTTCGCGCCCGGGACCAAGGCGTTCTCCGGTGACGGCGTGGAACTGCCCGAAACGACGTGTTACCCGAGGCCTGGGGGAGCGATCCCGATCATCGTCGGTGGCAACGGAAACCGAACGCTCCAGATTGCGGCTCGACATGGCGACGCGTGCAATCTGACGACGTCGGACCCGGATCGCGTTCTGGAGCGACTCGCGGTCCTGCGGCGCTACGGGGATCCGAAGGTGACGGTCCTCGACACCACGGTTGTGGGGCGCGACCGCGACGACGTGTGGGCGCGCGTCGAGAAGCACCGTGGGCGGATACCTGCGGCGGCATTCGCCAAACGCTCGAACGCCGGGACCGTGGACGAACATCGACACCGGTTTGCCGAACTGGCCGAACTCGGGGTTTCCGACGTGTTCGTGGCGACGCCGGATCTCGGCGGTGCGGAGGCGGTTGCAGACTTGGCTGGCCTCACCGCCTGACGATCAGGCCATGCACCGCTGGTTACGCGCGGTGTCTGGAGCCCGCCTTGGCCTTGTCCTGTGCCTTGGCCTTGGCCTTTTCGACGTGGGCTTCCTTGATCTGCTCGAGGTCGATGCCTCCGGGTTCCCGGGACAGACCCTTGCGGTCGTAGAAGGTGGTGACGACGGTGCCGAGTACGAGGCCGATACCCAGGCCGATCGCGGTCATCCAGAACGACCGGCCGAGTCCGGCGTCAGCGTGGCCGTTGAAGTAGAGGATCGACCGGCAGCCGAGGTAGACCTGCCGCATCGGTTCGAACTGCGAAAGCCACTCGTACACCTTGGGAGTCGCCTGGATCGGCAGCGTGCCGCCCGCGGACGGCACCCCGAGGATGACGAAGAAGGCGATGTTCACGAGCAGACCCATCGTTCCGATGGTCGCCAGGATCGACGTTGCGGTGACACCCACGGCGAAGATCGCGAATGCGCCATAGAGGAACAGCAGGAGCGGTTTGTCGAGCGGGGCGCCGAGCAGTTTCGCGACCCCAAGATAGATACCGGAGACGGTTGGCGCCATCAGCGCGATGATGCCCCACTTCACGAGCAGGGTCTTGAATCGAGAGATGCCGACGCGATCGGAGTGCACGAACAGCGGTCCGAACTCGGTCGGTGCGAAGCCGAATCGGGAGTCCACAAGGCCGTGGATGATCATCGAACCGGTGAATCCGGCGAGCAGGAGAAGCATCGCGTAGTAGAACGCGGACAGGCCATTTCCGGTCCCCGGTGGCATCGGGCCGTTGAACGGCACGCGTGTCGTGTCGACGGGGTTCGCGAGGGCCACGAAGCTGGCGCCCGGGATCGGCGCGCCCGGTGCCGCCGCGAGGACCTTGGCGGTCAACTCCTTGCCGGCCGCCTTGTTGACCTCCGCGAGGATGCGGTCGCCCATTGTGTTGACGATTCCGGCGGCGAAGGCGCCGAGGCGGGGATTGGTGTAGATGGTGATGAGCGGGCGCTCGATGTTCTCCGCGGGGACCACCGCGGACTGTCCGAGGACCGTCATCCGCTTACTGAAGTCGCTCGGGATGACGATGGCGCCATACAGGTCGCCGTTGCGGAACTGGCGCTGCATCTCGTTCGCCTGAATTCGGCGAACGTCGAATTGCTTGTGGTCGATCTTCGCGTCGATCTGATCGACGATGGTTTGGCCGAGGTTTCCCGACGCGGGATCACCGTCATCCTGGTTCACGATCGCGACGGAAAAGTCGTGCAGATTCTTCTGCGGATCGAGCACGCTGCCCAGGTACATGAACGCCAACAAGGTCATCAGCAAACTCACGATGATGATCGGCGGAATGACCATCCGGCGAACGCTGGCACGGGTCGGCGAGACCTCTGTCATAGCCCGGACGCTAGCAGCCACCGCCTTTCGGCTAAGGAGTATTCGGCGTTCCCGACTAGAATGAAGATAGCCCGCCAGCCACAAAGAGGGAGCGCGCCCGGTGACCTGCAAGGATCCTGTATTCGAGCGGTTTGGCATAGCTGCATGACCGAGGTACCCCAGATGGACCAAGACCCTCGTGAAGAGTGTGGCGTGTTCGGAGTTTGGGCTCCAGGCGAAGACGTGGCGAAACTCACTTATTACGGTCTGTACGCGTTGCAGCATCGTGGCCAGGAGGCCGCGGGAATCGCTGTCGCAGACGGCTCGCAAATGTTTGTCTTCAAGGATCTGGGGCTCGTCAGCCAGGTTTTCGATGAGCGCACCCTGGCCGCCATGCCGGGTCACGTCGCCGTCGGTCACTGCCGCTACTCGACCACCGGTTCGACCACTTGGGAGAACGCCCAGCCGGTCTTCCACACCACCGCCGTCGGTTCGGGCCTCGCGCTCGGCCACAACGGCAACCTCGTCAACACCGTCGAGCTGATGCGCAAGGCGCAGGAAGCCGGCATAACCGACGATCCGCGTGCCATCGCCTCGACCACCGACTCCGACATCCTCGGTGCCCTCCTGGCAAACGCTGCCGCCGATCGCACGATCGAAGAAGCGGCAATGGAACTGCTTCCGACGCTGCGCGGTGCCTTCTGCCTCGCCTTCATGGACGAGCAGACCCTCTACGCCGCGCGCGACCCGTGGGGCATTCGCCCGCTGTGCCTCGGTCGTCTCGACCGCGGCTGGGTCGTCGCCAGCGAGACCTCGGCCCTCGACATCGTGGGCGCCTCCTTTGTCCGCGACATCGAGCCGGGTGAACTGCTCGCGATCGATGCCGACGGTGTCCGCTCGAGCCGCTTCGCCGCTCCGGAGCCCAAGGGTTGCGTCTTCGAGTACGTCTACCTGGCGCGTCCCGACTCCGTCATCGCGGGTCGCTCGGTCCATGCGGCTCGCGTCGAGATCGGCCGCCGCCTCGCCAAGGAGCACCCGGCGGACGGCGATCTCGTCATCCCGGTTCCGGAGTCCGGCACCCCGGCGGCCATCGGTTTCGCACAGGGTTCGGGTATTCCGTACGGCCAGGGCCTCACCAAGAACGCCTACGTCGGCCGCACCTTCATCCAGCCGTCGCAGACGATTCGCCAGCTCGGTATTCGCCTCAAGCTCAACCCGTTGCGCGAGGTCATCCGCGGTAAGCGCCTCGTCGTCGTCGACGACTCAATCGTTCGCGGCAACACCCAGCGCGCGCTCATCCGCATGTTGCGGGAAGCCGGCGCACTCGAGATTCACGTTCGAATCGCGTCGCCGCCGGTCAAGTGGCCGTGCTTCTACGGCATCGACTTTGCGTCGCCGGCCGAGCTGATCGCCAACAACAACGGCGGCACGCGCGGGGGAGAATCCGTCGAGGACATGCTCGAAGGAGTTCGCCGCTCGATCGGCGCGGACTCGCTCGGCTACATCTCGACCGAGGGCATGATCGCGGCATCGGAGCAACCGGCCTCGCGCCTGTGCACCGCGTGCTTCGATGGCAAGTACCCGATCGCACTGCCGTCGGACGCCATCGGCAAGAACATCCTCGAAACGGCCTTGGTGTCGACCGAAACCCGGGTGCACAAGAACGACAACGCTTCGGCTCTCAGTCGCCCATAATCGGCCGGGCCATGCGTTGCGGTAGCCTTTAACCCGCAATCCGGGCACAACCATGCCCGGCCAGCGCCACAAATCATCTGGAGCAGACAACCACATGTCCAAGGGAACCGAGGGCGCCTCGTACGCCGCTGCCGGTGTCGACATCGAAGCGGGCGATCGCGCGGTCGAACTTTATGCACCGCTTGCAAAGCGGGCCAGCCGACCCGAGGTTCGCGGTGGCTTGGGTGGTTTCGCCGGCTTGTTCGCGCTGAAGAAGTACAAGGAACCGCTGCTCGCGGCCTCGACCGACGGCGTCGGCACGAAGATCGTCATCGCGCAGGCTCTCGACAAGCACGACACCATCGGCCTGGACCTCGTCGCGATGGTTGTCGACGACCTCGTCGTGTGCGGTGCTGAGCCGCTGTTCCTGCAGGACTACATCGCCGTCGGCAAGGTCGTGCCGGAGCGCATGGCCGCGATCGTCGGCGGGATCGCCGATGGCTGCATCAAGGCTGGTTGTGCCCTCCTCGGCGGCGAGACCGCGGAGCACCCAGGTGTCATGGCGGCGGACGACTACGACGTCTCGGCGACCGGTGTCGGTGTCGTTGAAGCCGACTCCGTGCTGGGCCCGGACCGGGTCCGCCCGGGTGACGTCGTCATCGCGATGGCGTCGTCGGGTCTGCACTCCAACGGCTACAGCCTCGCCCGCAAGATCCTCCTCGACATCGACCGCATGTCGCTGACCGGCCACATCGAGGAATTCGGTCGCACGCTCGGGGAAGAGCTTCTCGAGCCGACGATCATCTACTCAAAGGACTGCCTCGCGCTCATCGCCGAGACCGAGGTTCGCACCTTCGCGCACGTCACCGGTGGCGGACTCGCGGCCAACCTGGCCCGCGTCATGCCGAACGGCCTCGTTGCCGAACTCGACCGTGGGACGTGGGCGCCGGCTCCGGTGTTCCGCATGATCGGCCAGCGTGGCCGCGTCGAGCGCGCCGAGATGGAGAAGACGTTCAACATGGGCGTCGGAATGGTCGCCATCGTCGCACCCGAGGACGTCGACCGCGCCCTCGCTGTACTCACGGCCCGGCACATCTCGGCCTGGACGCTCGGCACTGTCCGCAAGGCCGCAGACGCTGGCGAGCGGGCGATCATGGTCGGGGAGCACCCGCGCTTCTGAACGTGGCACAGACATACGAAGATGGGGCCGACCCGCAGTCGGCCCCATCTTTCGTTTATCAAGCTAGGTTGTCAATGACGCCAATTGCCGTAGTCGTCATCGTCTGCGTCGTCCCACTGATCTTTGGGCTCATCCGCGAGGACGGACTTGTGCTGCGAGTTGGTTCCACCAGACAACTCCTGTTGGAGGCGGGTGAAGTCTGTGCTCGGTGAGCTGTACTTCAGCTCGCGTGCAACCTTGGTTTGCTTAGCTTTAGCCCGGCCGCGGCCCATGGCTAACCCCCTCGCGCTTTTGCGGGGCGGCGCCAGGGGTGTTCGGCGGCCCCGTTGATTGTTTATTGTCCTGCCACACACTCTAGCGTGTTCATGACGCTATCGCCGCCACGGATGGCGCACACAACATCGTTGTCGGCGTTTTGACTCGACGCGCGTCAGGATTCGCGGGCGAGATGCCTCTCGACCTTCTCACGAATCCCGTCGCTGAGAGTCGGTTCTTCAGCCAGGAGCCGCTCGAGTCGATCGACGTTAAGCCCATGGAAGACATCACGATTCGTGGCACCGTGCGCTGGGACGTGCACGAGCGTGACCGCATCGCCAGCGGTGATCGGGCCTTCTTTGACGACTCGGAGGTACGTTCCCGTGTCCCCGCGGTCGGAGAATCGCTTCACCCAGTTGTCTTCGCCGGTGAACATCTGGAAGGCCGAGCAGGGCGTGCGCGGACCGACGACTTCGAGTACGGAACCGCCCACGGCCCACCGTGAGCCGATCACGGCATCGCTGCACGCGACACCCTCCATGCGGAGGTTCTCGCCAAACGAACCCGGCAGCATGTCCCGACGGAGTTCGTCCTGCCAACGGCGGGCGTCTTCCTCGGCATAGGCGTAAACCGCCTTGTCGACGCCGCCATGCACGTGGGTGTTGCATTGATGGTCGCCGTCGAGCCCGAGCGAGCGGGCGATGACCGGGCCGTCAACCGGACGTTTGTCGATAGCCGACTTGCCGGCCTTGCCGGGCGCGGGGATGTCTTTGTGGACCAGGCAGACGGCGAGAATTCGTCCCGTCATCTGCCGCGCAGCCTCTCGATCGCGGCGCGACCAGGCTGGACCCGATCGTCGTCGTGGTAGCTGTCGGCGTCGATCGCGGCGGCGGTCGTTCCGATGGTCAATGCCGTATCTGCAGGCACGTTGCGCTTGATCAGCGCGAGCGCGATCGGACCGTATTCGAAGTGATCGACGACGGTGCCCACGCGACCGACGACCCGCCCCGCAGCGGTGACCGCGTCACCGGTGGCGGGACGTTCGTCGCTCGATCCATCGAGGTGCAGCAGGACGAGCCGACGCGGCGGCTTGCCAAGGTTGTGGACCCGCGCGACCGTCTCCTGACCGCGGTAGCAGCCCTTGTTGAGGTGAACCGCACCGAGTTCGTCAACACCGCCGATCCAGTTCGCTTCGTGCGGGATGGTCTTCTCGTCGGTGTCGACGCCGAGGCGGGCCTTGAGGGCCGCCACTCGGAAGGCCTCGTAGGTCCACATGCCGGCGGGGGAGAGGTGCAGCTCGCGCCAGACGTCTTCGAGGTTTGCACGTGGGATGACGACGTCATACGCCGGATTGGTGGGCCACGGCATCATCCGGATGAATCCGCCCGCGAATTTCGTCGCCTCGTACGGACGATGCAGGATCTCCGGCAGCTTGACCGGGCCGACGAGACTCAGCAGCACGTAGTCCTCAGCGGCCGAAACCTCGACCTTCGCCCAGAACACCATCCGCTGCAGGTACTTGAGTAGGTCCGGCCCGCGCGACCCCTCGGTGTCGATCCATACCGTCTCGCCGATGTCGGTCAGAACGAAGTGGTGCTCGACGCGGCCGTTGACGTCGAGGATCAGGTTCTCGGCCGACTCGCCATTGCCGAGGCCGGTGACCAGCTGGCTGCTGATGGTGTTGAGCCAACTCAGCCGCTCCGGACCCGTGATCGTGATCAGGAACCGGTTCGAACGGTCGATCACCGCGCCATTTGCCAGCGCGTTCCGCTGTTCAGTGAGTGGATCGCCGTAGTGCCAGGCGACAGTGCTGTCGGGTGAATCGGGTAAACCGAGGACAGCGCCCGGCTTCTTCGACAGCTCTAGCGGTGATTCGGCCACGATTTCAGTGTAGTGACGGGCCGTGCGTGCCTCTTATCGGCTCTGTAGGGCGTCAAGAGCCACGGCCATGGATGCGGCGACCCGGAAGTCCAGACGCGGGTCCTGGACGGTGATCGTGTAGCGGTCGCGGATCGCCTTCTGCCGTTCGCTCGTCATCACCGGCTGACCCGTCGTGGTGTCGGCGAAGTCGAAGTGAAACACGAACGGGACCCAGATGTCGCCGAGGTAGGGGATGAGATCCCAGATGCGGCGGAGGATGGCGATGAACAGGCGGCGTTCCTGGCCGCGGGCCTGCAGGTTCGGCGAGGCCATCGTCCAGGTCGACCGGAGCAGGCTGGCACCGAATTCCTTCTTGAACCAACCGATCGGCTGGCCGTTCTCGTCGTACACGTCATGTTCGGCATGCACGTCGAGGCGCTGCCGGGCCCGGAATGAGAACACTCGTCGCGTCTTCGACTCGTCGGCGAAGAAGTTGATCTCCTCGCGCAGCTTCATGCGCTTCTGCTCGGCGAACGCCCACAGCGGACCCTCGGTGCCGTCTGGATTCGCCGCGTGGACCTCGTAGCGATTCACCATGAGGGTGATGCGCTGGCGAATGAAGAACTTCGGCACGTACATCGGCTGGGTCATGAACCCCAGTGTGCCGAAACTTTGCCAACACATAGCCCGACCGCGAAATACGCTGTGTTCATGACGCGCTTGCTGGTGACTCTCGATGGGCGGATTCTCGATGCTGACCAGCCGATTCTGCACAGCGATGACAGCGGATTCGTGCGCGGCGACGGGTGCTTCGAGACGATTCTTGTCCGCGAGGGGCGGCCGTGCGTCGTGGGCTGGCACCTCGCCCGGCTTGCGACTTCGGCGGCAATGCTGGATCTGTCGGAGCCGAACCTCGAAACCTGGCGAAATGCTATCGACATTGCCGTCCGCGAATGGGGAGTGGCCAACGAGGGCATGATGCGGCTCCTGCTGACCCGCGGACGGGAGAGCGGCGGTGAACCGACCGCGCTCGTCACCGTGACCGAGGTGCCCGAACGGATCGTCAACGGCCGGGCCAACGGAATCGGCGTCGTCACGCTCGAACGCGGGTTCTCGACCGACCTGGCCAAGGTCGCACCGTGGCAGCTACTCGGGGCCAAGACGCTGTCGTACGCGACCAATATGGCGGCGCTGCGGCACGCGGGCCGAGAGGGTGCCGATGACGTCGTATTCATCAGCACCGACGGGAAGGTCCTCGAGGGGCCCCGCTCGACGGTCGTCATCACGCGTGGGCGCACGCTGCTGACCCCGCCGACCGAGTTCGGAATTCTGCCCGGCACCACGCAGCGCGCGTTGTTCGCGGTGGCCCAGAATCGGGGCTACACCTGCGAATATGTGCCCCTCGAGCGGGCGGACCTGGACAACGCCGACGGGCTGTGGCTCATGTCGAGCGTGGCCTTGGGTGCGCTCGTGCACACTCTCGACGGACGTAGCCTCGCCGTTCCGGCGGTTGCAGCGGAGATCGCGGAGATGGTCGACCAGGCGGTTGCCACCATCGGGGGGTAAGTTTCTTGTCCCGGTCGGTCTGTACGAAACTCCAGTTCTGTACAGACCCCTGTGCGAGAGACCTTGGGTCGCTCAGACCTCGTACGCGCGCTCGGCCCGACGGGTCATCTCGTCGAGCACGGCGGTTTGTCGCCGGATCAACTGCTCGGCCGACGACGAAGGACCTTCGTGGCGCAGGCGGGCGACCGCGCGGAATTCGGACGCGAGTTCGGCGTCGCTGAGTTCGCTAGCAGGCTTCACGGGACCTCCAGGCTGACATCGTCGTCGAGCATGTAGCCAATGGTGGATCCGATATTCGCGCCGAACACCGAACATGCCGGGACTGAAAACAAGTTGTGACCGGACTCAGCGAGTCGACGATGGCAACTGCCAGTGGCTCCCCAGTTCGAAATCGAAATCATCGGGCACGAACCGGCCCATTCCGCTGACCGGGTAGGGCGTCGTCTCGCCGAACCAGATGGTGCCGTCGACGTTGTAGAGATCGACCCGGATGAAGTCGAAACCGCGACCGATCCGTCCGGCGACCTCGAACATCTCATCGAGGTTCGGCGGCGCGTCCGCGTGGGGGAGGTGCTCGCCGCCCGGGTTGCTCGCGACGCGGCACCAGTCGCGGTCGTAGAACGTCGCGGTCGTGTCCGACGGTCGCCCGGTGATGACCATCGCGTACTTCGCCACGCCGTCGTAGACGTAGAACTGGTAGTCGACCGGCGGCTTCGGTCCGGTGCCGATGCGTTCCTCGACGAGGAACACGCGCGCCGAGTGGCCGTACGCCCACTCGCCCGACTGCGCCCAATTCTCCTCATCGAGCCAGCCGTCGGTTTGCGCGATGAGGGTCTCGATGTCGGGCTTGTTCTGGCCGAATATGACCTTCGCGGTCCGATGATTGGGCTTGAGCACCCAGTCGCCGGGCAGGTCGACCAACGCAAGTTCGCGCAGGTCAGTGCCGGTCCAGTAGGTCTGCGGGACACGAACGGCGGCGACCGACGCTACGCGTCGCTTCATTGCGAGCTTGTCGCATGTGCCGATCAAGACGTCGCGGCGGTCGCGAACGATCCGCCAGTTGACCTTGTCGGTGAAGCGTTTCGGATTGTGCCAGTTCGGCAGTCGCCGGTGGCGATAGACGTAGACGAGCGCTCGCCGAGCGATGGTCACGAGTGCGGAAGTGTCGATGCGCTCAAGTTAGCGCATACCCCTAGCCGACGTAGCGGGCGAGGCGCGCGGAGATGTGCGGCCGAAGTTCGCCGTCGGCGTCGATGCGCTCCTCGACGTATGCGAGGTCGCCGCCGTCGACGATTCCGTAGAGCCGCTTCGCACCACCGACGACGATGCTGGTCTGCGAACGAATGACGACGTCGGTCGCGAGTTCCCAGGACGATTGCGTCAGCGCGGCGCCGTAGTACAGCTCGACGATTCCGGTCGAATGAGCCAGGACGAGTTCGAGCGACTCGCCGTCGGGAACATCGTCGCCGGTCGCGACGCGCCAGAAGCCGGTCTCACGCAGGTGCGGGGAGTGGAATTCTTCGTCTTCGGTGAGACGCCAGGAGCGCGAATCCCAGTTCAGGTAGTCGCCGCCATCGTGCGATACGACGATCTGCTGGCCGAACCGGTAGCTCTCGCCTGGGCCGTCCGGCTCGCCGCTGTGCAGATCGATGGCTTCACCCACGCCACGCCAGACGCCGACCATCGGCAGCAGTGCGAGCAGGGCATCGCTGAGGTTCGGCCCAAAACGCAGGTTGGCAGTCTCATCGGGCGCGACGAGGCCAGGCATCACCGGAATATTGCGTTTGCCCGTTTCCTGTGCACGGACTTCGGCATTGGCGATCGCTTCGTCGCCAGAAAGGCGATCGTCAGGGGACGTCACGACTCGTCAGTGACCAACCGGTACAGCACGTACACCGCGAACCAGGTGATCAGCAGCGATGCCAGGACGAGAAGGGTCTCGAAGAAAAGCACCATGGCGAACATCCTAGTCAGGAACTCGTTATTAGGGGAAACGAACAACTCCTCCCGGATGTCGGATCCGGAAGGAGTTGTTCGGTCGTTATGGAGCGGGGCCATGTCTGGCAATCCCGTGACCTGCTGCGCGGCGCCCAGGCACACGGCCTGCGGCGTTGTCCTCGTCGCATATAGCTCCGCTATGTGCTCCTCGTCCGCCTTGCATCCCGCGCACCTGACCGCCGCTCGCTACGGCCAGGAATTGCCAGACACGGCCTAGTCCACTTGGACGTCGACGTTGTGAATTCCCGCGGACTGCGGGGTCAGCGTCACGTCGCCGTTGCCGGACTTGGAGAGGGCCCGGACAGTCCAGGTGCCCGGAGCTGCGAAGAAGCGGAACGCTCCAGTCGCCGACGCCACCACCTCGGCGGTGAATTCGCCGGTCTTGTCGAGCAGTCTGACGAACGCGCCGCCGACCGCTTCACCGGTGGACTTCACGATCCGGCCGGTGATGACCGTCTCTTTCTCCAGGTTGATGCCCGCCGGCAGAACCTGTCCCTGTGCTGGTGCTCCGCACATTCTCCAATTCCCCCTGTTGTCTGTCGGCTAGTCGCCGAGTGCGATCGGTGCGCCGACGAGCGAGCCGTATTCGGTCCAGCTGCCGTCGTAGTTCTTGACGTCCTCGTGGCCGAGGAGTTCCCGCAGGACGAACCAGGTATGCGAGGAACGCTCGCCGATCCGGCAGTACGCGATGGTCGACTTCGAGCCGTCGAGGCCGGCGGCACCGTAGAGCGACGTGAGCTCGTCGTCGGACTTGAACGTGCCGTCCTCGTTGGCCGCTTTGCTCCACGGCACGTTGAGCGCACCCGGAATGTGGCCGGGACGCTGGCTCTGTTCCTGCGGCAGGTGTGCCGGCGCGAGGATGCGGCCAGCGAACTCGTCGGGGGAGCGGACGTCGATGAGGTTCTTCGATCCGTCATTGGAGACTGCGATCGCCTCGTCGCGGAAAGCCCGAATCGTGAGGTCCTGCTCGGCGGCCTTGTAGTCGGTGGCCGGACGCGAGACGGCGTCGGCGGACAGGTCGCGACCGTCGAGTTCCCACTTCTTGCGGCCACCGTCGAGGAGTTTGACGTCGGCGTGGCCGTAGAGCTTGAAGTACCAGTACGCGTAGGCGGCGAACCAGTTGTTGTTGCCGCCGTAGAGGATCACGGTGTCGTCGTTCGAGACGCCGCGCTCGGAGAGCAGTGCGGAGAACTGCTCGCGATTGACGAAGTCGCGGCGAACCTGGTCCTGCAGGTCCTTGCGCCAGTCGAGCTTGATGGCGCCCTTGATGTGTCCGCCGTCGTAGGCGGTGGTGTCTTCGTCGACCTCGACGAGAACGATGCCGGGGGTGTCGAGGTTCTGCTCAACCCAGTCGGCCGAGACGAGAACGTCGGAGCGGGCCATGATGAAGTCCCTTTCGGATGTGAAGTTCTACGGAGGTGCGTCGGTCGGCCGCGACTATGCGGGCTGGCGACTGACGAGTCGAGCTGCGAACGGGTAGATCAAGCAGCCGAGGCAGATCGCGAACGCCGCGTTGAGGAACGCCGCGAACAGTGCGAATCCGACCGCAACGGACGCTACCGTCGTGGCGCCGAAAGTGAGGGCGACTAGGCCGACTCCGGCGAAGACGAAACCGACGCCCTGGGCGAACCGCAGCGGTGCGGCGGGTTCCTTCTCGGTGACCGGGCCGAGGCGGGGCTGGATGAAGCGGCTGTAGATCCGGCCGTACGGGTGTCGACGCGGGCCGACGATGGCGCCGACCAGGAAGACCACGGTCTGAGCGGCGAGCACGAGTGCCGCGAGTGGCGGGGAGAAGGCGAGGATCGCGAGAACGGCAACGAGGACGGCCGTCGTGACCCAGGCAGCGAAACGCGGACCGCGGACATCGACCTGGTCGAGTGCGGGTTTGACCGTCGTGCCGCTGGTGGTGGTCAGGGTTTGTTCTGACGATGCGGACATGTGGGAGAAGCTCCTGTGTTTGTGTGCAGACCCATGGCTCGATGAACAGAGCTCTGCCGGGCAATACACGCGGATCTGGTGGCCGGAATGGCCGAGGGGATCAGCAGCAGGGGCGACAACAGGTACCGCTCAACCGGCACAGATCAACTGTGCGGCGTCGAGTGAGCATGAGCTCGGAGCGGTAATACACGTCGGCGAGTTTACGCGGAAATTTTCGCTACGGCCATGTATGCAAATTAGTCAGTGGCTGAGGGGTTCGAGAACAGTCCGCAGGTCAGTGGCACCAGGCACCCCCGCGGCGCGGAACTTCTGCGCGCCGTCGCGGTCGATGATGAACGTCGTGGGCAGCGACAGAACCCGCAAATACCTTGACAGAATTGGGTTTTCGTCGATGTCGACTTCCAGGTCCTGCGGCGGGTGCGGCGAGTCCGCAAGATCGTTCGTGACGCCGCTGACGACCCGAGCGACGGCCTTGCAGGGCGCGCACCAGTCCGCCGAGAAATGCACCACAGCTGGTCCGGCGCCGGTGAACCCGACCTCGGTCAGTAGGGCGAGGAGCTCCTCTGACTCGTCGATCGCCGCATGCCGGATCTCGCCGTCCCGCTTGTTCAGCCACAGCCCGGCTGCGGTCGCCAATGCGAGCGCGATCAGGCCGATGATCACCGGGTAAACACTGCCGCTCATCGCACCTACTTGATCTGCAGATCGTCGAGGGCGACCTCGACCTTGGTCGACGTGCCTTCGATGACGATCTGAGTACCTTCGGCCCAGGCCTTGCGCGGGATCGCGCCGAACGGCAGGACCAGCTTGTTGATCACCGTGCTGAAGCGGGCGACGATCGCCGGCTGGTCGGCCTCGGTGATCTCCGCGGGCAGGCCTTCGTCCGGGTCGACCACCAGCTCCTGTGCAACGATCCGCAGCGCGCCCGCACTGATGAAGAGGTTGGCGCGCACATTGACCTTGACCTTCTTGCCGCCGGCGAGGACCGTGCCCGAGAACACGACGCCGTCGTTGGTCGGCAGGGCGTCCTGGTCGGCCTCCTTTACCTTCTGCTCGCTCTTGGGCACGATCTCGAGGTCCGGAATGCCGAGCTGCTGGCCGAGTTCGGTGACGTCGATTCGCATGCGGCCCAGAATCGTCTCGACCTTGGCGTCGGCGTAGTCGCCGGCGAACAGCTTGCCGCCACTGATTTCCACATCGCTCAGCAAGGCCTCGATGTAGGTATTGCGCATCTGGTCGCGGTGGACGCCCCGGGCTCGAATCTCGACCTGGGGGAACTTGCCGCGGATCGCGGCGACTGTGAAGGGCACGCCGTGGATCGTGACCTCGGGGTCGGTCGATAGTTGGCTGTGCTCGCGGAGTGCCTTCGACAAGCGGTACTCGCAGTAGGCGGCCGCGCTGAAATCGGTCAGCACGAAGACTGCCGCCGCGACCAGGAGACCGATGATGAGCTTCCGCATGGTCTCCATTGTGACTACACCGCGTCGTCGCGCGGAGCCAGCCCGGAGAACGGGGTGTGTGTTTCTTCGTGCCAGTCGTCGCTGAAGCAGTTCGTCACGCTAATCTGTTGCGCAAGGCAATTCGCGTGCGGGTGGATCAGATTCAAGAGCGGAGGGGACCATGGAGCTTCTTCTGCTGACGTCCGATCCGAACTACGAGTCGGTCCTTCCTTCTCTGGCGCTGCTTCCGCACACCGTTCGCCCGGCACCGACCGAGGTCTCCTCGCTCCTCGAAGCCGGTAGCGCAGACATCGCACTCGTCGACGCACGCACCGATTTGGCTGCCGCGCGCGGACTGTGTCGCCTCCTCGGCACGACCGGTTCGTCGCTGCCCGTGGTCGCGGTTCTGACCGAGGGTGGGCTCGTTGCGGTCAGCGCCGACTGGGGCCTCGACGACATCCTCCTGCCCGGAACCGGTCCGGCTGAACTCGACGCTCGTCTGCGTCTGCTCGTGGGCCGCGTCGGTGGCCAGACCAATGCGGAGGCGTCGGGCAAGATCACGCTCGGTGAACTCGTGATCGACGAGGGCACCTACACGGCTCGACTCAAGGGCCGTCCGCTCGACCTCACTTACAAGGAGTTCGAACTCCTCAAGTACCTCGCGCAGCACGCGGGCCGAGTGTTCACCCGCGCCCAGCTGCTGCAGGAGGTGTGGGGCTACGACTTCTTCGGTGGTACCCGCACCGTGGACGTCCACGTTCGACGCCTTCGCGCGAAGCTCGGTCCCGAGTACGAGGCACTCATCGGTACCGTCCGCAACGTCGGCTACAAGGCCGTTCGGCCGGGTCGCTCCAAGGGCGATCACGTCACTTTCCCGGACTCCGAAGAAGACGAATAGTTTGCGACTCGTCTGGTCTCCGGTTCTCCAAGCTTGGGAGGCCGACGTCGTTCGGCAGATTCTCGAACAGGCGTCCGAGCATGACGGCGTCAATGCGGTGGGGGAGCCCGGTCGGCACGCGCTCGACGGCGAACCCGGGTACGCGCATCTTCTGGCGTGGGCGGGTGACACCGTTGCTGGCTACGCGAGCCTCGTCGAACCCCGTGCGGGCCACGATCCGATGGCCGAGGTCGTGGTGGCGCCGGCGATGCGGCGGCAAGGCATCGGTCGACAAATGATCACTGCGGTTTTCGAACGCGGAGGACCGTCGACTCGTTTGTGGGCACACGGCGACCTCGAGGCGGCGCGCGCGGCCGCGGCGGACCTCAACCTGACGGTCGTTCGCGAGTTACTGCAACTCCGGCGGCCGCTCGACGAAGAATTCGCCGTTCCCGACATTCCGATCCGTTCTTACGCCGGCCCGTCCGACGATGCGGAATTGCTCCGCGTCAACAATGCGGCCTTCGCCTGGCACCCGGAACAAGGTGGCTGGACGCAGCGGGAAATCGATAATCGGCGGGAATCAGAGTGGTTCGATCCGGGCGGACTGCTCATCGCGCCCGGGCCAGGCGACACGATCCGAGGCTTCCACTGGACAAAACGCCAGCCCGGTAGTGATCTTGGTGAGGTTTACATCGTCGCCGTCGACCCGAATCAGCAAGGCAGTGGGCTCGGTCGAGCTCTTACTTCGGCGGGACTCAATTATTTGCGCAACAATGGCACGAAGACAGTTGCCCTATATGTTGAAGGAAATAACCGTCCGGCGCTCGCCGTATATCGCGATCTTGGGTTTAAAAAGCACGCCGTTGACGTGGCTTATGCCACAAACGGCCCTTCGTAAAAGCGGATCTACCAGCGGAGACATCTGCTGTTCACCTTCCGTTCAGCTTTTACCACTTCCACGTTCATTGACGTTCCTTAGCTTTCTCACCGAAAGCAAAAGATCCCAAGACAGGGATGAACAACTTTCGATATCCCTGGATAGGTGGGGCAGACGGCCTCACCCAAAACGTTAAGGACATCTGTGAAGCTCAAGCGTTCAGGTGCAGCAGTCAGCCTCCTCGCTGCTGGTGCCCTTCTTGTGTCGGCCTGTGGCAGCGACAACAACACCAACTCGGCCGGCGGTGCCAGCACCGTTGACGCCAAGATCTGCGCAGGCAAGCAGAAGCTCGCCGCCAGCGGCTCGAGCGCCCAGAAGAACGCCATGGAGCGCTTCATCGCCAACTACGAGGCTTCGTGCTCCGGCTACACCCTGGACTACAACCCGACCGGATCGGGACAGGGTGTCTCGGACTTCCTCGCCGGCCTGACCGACTTCGCCGGCTCGGACTCGCCGCTCAACGCGGACAAGGGCGAGATCGAGAAGGCCAAGGCACGTTGCGGCAGCGACGCCTGGAACCTCCCGACGGTCTTCGGCCCGATCGCGGTTGCGTACAACCTCCCGGGTGTCGAGGGTGTCGCGTTCGACGGACCGACCCTCGCCAAGATCTTCAAGGGCGAGATCACCAAGTGGAACGACCCGGCCATCGCCGCGCTGAACTCGGGCAAGAACCTCCCGGACAAGCCGATCGTCGTCGTCTTCCGTAGCGACGAGTCGGGCACCACCGACAACTTCCAGAAGTACCTCGCGGCGGCTTCGGACGGCGCTTACACCGGTAAGGGCAAGGCCTTCGGCGGCGGCGTCGGCGAGGGTGCGGACAAGAGCGACGGCGTCAAGTCTGCCGTTTCGTCCACCGAGGGTGCCATCTCCTACATGGAGTGGTCGTTCGCCAAGGACCTCAACGTTGCCAAGATCGTCACCTCGGCTGGTCCGGACGCGGTCGAACTGAGCAAGGAATCAGCTGCCAAGGCTGTCGACAGCGTCAAGATCAAGGGCGAGGGCAACGACCTCGTTCTCGACACCTCGTCGTTCTACAAGCCGACCACGGCTGGTGCGTACCCGATCATGCTCGCCACCTACGAGATCGTGTGCTCGAAGTACGCGGACGCCAACGTCGCAAAGGCAGTCAAGGCCTTCCTGACTGCTGCTGCCGCTGGTGACCCGGGTGACGGCTACGTCGCACTTCCGGAGGCCTTCAAGGCCAAGCTGGAAGCTGCAATCGCAGCTATCTCCTGATCGAAATTCGAAGTAGAACAGTGCGATCGGACCGCTGATGTCGACCCGAACCCAAGTGACTCCGGGCCGGGGGCCATCTCAGAACGAGATGGCCTCCGGGCGGGGAACGGATAACCTGAACCTTATGCCAGACGCGACCCCAGTTGCCGCGAAGAAGATCTCGGCCCAACCCCAGAAGCACCTCGGGGAGCGGATCTTCAGTGGCCTTGCCACCGGATCAGGTGTTCTGATCGTCTCTGCGATCGCGCTGATCGCACTGTTCCTCTTCATCAAGGCGTGGCCGTCGCTCCTGGCGAACCACGCGAACTTCCTGACGAGTTCCGAGTTCTCGACCAACAACGAGAACGACCTGAACTTCGGTGTTGCCGACCTGTTCATGGTGACGGTGCTCAGCTCTGTCGTCGCACTGGTCATCGCCGTACCGGTCTCGCTGGGTATCGCGATCTTCCTGACGCAGTACGCGCCCAAGCGCATGGCTCGGCCGTTCTCGATGGTCATCGACCTGCTCGCGGCAGTTCCGTCGATCGTGTTCGGTCTGTGGGGAATCCTGATCCTCGCGCCCAAGCTCGAGCCGGTCGCTCAGTTCTTCAATGACGCCTTCGGTTGGATCTTCCTGTTCAAAGCAGGAAACGTCTCGCTGACCGGTGGCGGCACGATCTTCACGGCCGGCATCGTCCTGGCCGTCATGATCATCCCGATCATCACCTCGGTCACCCGCGAGGTCTTCCGCCAGACTCCGACCGAACACGTCGAAGCTGCGCTGGCGCTCGGCGCCACGAAGTGGGAAGTCATCCGGATGACCGTTCTCCCGTACGGGCGGAGCGGAATGATCGCGGCCTCGATGCTCGGCCTCGGCCGTGCGCTCGGTGAGACCGTTGCGGTCCTCATCATCCTGCGCACCGCGGTCACCGCCGGACATTGGTCGGTCTTCGACGGCGGCTACACGTTCGCCTCCAAGATCGCCTCCGCGGCCGCTGAGTTCTCCTCGCCGCTGCCGACGGGTGCATACATTGCGGCTGGTTTCGTGCTCTTCATGCTCACCTTCGTGGTGAACGCGGCAGCGCGATTCGTGGCCGGCGGAAAGGTGAATGGCTGATGGCTACCACCACCACAATCTCCACGATGGATCGTCCGGTCAAGAAGCCGACGTTCCAGTCGACGAGCACGTCTCGCAAGGTCAAGAACAACATCGCCACTGCGGTGTTCATACTGTGCTTCGGCGTCGCCCTGATCCCGCTCGTGTGGGTTCTGTTCACCGTGATCGAGCGTGGCTACTCCGCGCTCATCAGCATCGACTGGTGGACGCACTCGATGAAGGGTGTGCTGCCGGAAGACTTCGGTGGCGGTGTCTACCACGCGATCTATGGAACGTTCGTCCAGGCCGGTATCGCCGCGCTGATCTCGGTGCCTCTGGGCATTATGTGCGGCATCTACCTCGTCGAATACGGACGCGGACGCTTCGCCAAGGTCACCACGTTCACCGTTGACGTTCTCGCCGGTGTGCCGTCGATCGTCGCCGCCATGTTCGTCTTCGCGGCCTGGATCGCGACGATGGGCTTCGGCCGAAGCGGCCTCGCGGTCTCGTTCGCGCTGGTTCTGCTCATGCTGCCGGTCGTCGTGCGAAGCACCGAGGAAATGCTCAAGCTCGTGCCGGACTCGCTCCGCGAGGCGTCGTACGCGCTCGGCATTCCGAAGTGGAAGACGATCCTCAAGGTCGTTCTGCCGACCGCGATCTCCGGCATCATCAGCGGTGTCCTGATGGCCACCGCCCGTGTCATGGGTGAAACCGCACCGGTTCTGGTGCTCGTCGGATACAGCAAGTCGATCAACTTCGACATCTTCGAGGGCAACATGGCCTCGCTGCCGCTGCTGATCTTCACCGAACGAGCCAACTCCGAAGCCGCCGGCGATCTGCGTATCTGGGGTACTGCCCTCACGCTGATTCTTCTCATCGCAGCGCTGAGCGGCCTGGCCGCTCTCGCGTCGCGACTGCTTGCTCCGAAGACTCACTGAGTCTGGAAACCGAGGGAAATACCATGGTCAAACGCCTTGATCTCAAAGACGTCAACATTTACTACAGCGCGTTCCACGCCGTTTCGGACGTGACGATGTCGGTTCCGCCGCGCAACGTCACTGCCTTCATCGGCCCGTCGGGTTGCGGTAAGTCGACCGTTCTTCGCTCACTCAACCGCATGCACGAGGTCACCCCGGGTGCCCGCGTCGAAGGCTCGATCCTGCTCGACGGCGAAGACATCTACGCTGCCGACGTCGACGCGGTCGGTGTCCGCCGGACCATCGGCATGGTGTTCCAGCGCCCGAACCCGTTCCCGACGATGTCGATCAAGGACAACGTCGTGGCCGGCCTGCGGCTCGCTGGTGTGAAGGACAAGAAGAAGCTGGACGAGGTCGCCGAGCGGTCGCTGCGCGGTGCCAACCTCTGGAACGAGGTCAAGGACCGCCTGGACAAGCCGGGTGGTGGCCTGTCCGGTGGTCAGCAGCAGCGTCTCTGCATCGCTCGCGCCATCGCGGTTGAGCCGGACGTGCTTCTCATGGACGAGCCGTGTTCGGCGCTGGACCCGATCTCCACACTGGCGATCGAGGACCTCATCACTGAGCTCAAGCAGAACTACACGATCGTCATCGTCACGCACAACATGCAGCAGGCTGCGCGCGTGAGTGACCAGACGGCGTTCTTCAACCTCGAGGCGCAGGGCAAGCCCGGCCGGCTCATCGAGATCGATGACACCGAGACGATCTTCTCGAACCCGAAGGTCAAGGCGACCGAGGACTACATCTCGGGTCGCTTCGGATAATCCACCAGGCGAGAGAAAGCCCAGTCCCGAATGGGGCTGGGCTTTCGTCGGTTTGGTGCTTAGTCCGTGGGAATCGGCAGGTGGCCGGTGACGAGGAAGATGACCCGACGGCCCACCTCGACGGCGTGGTCGGCGAACCGCTCGTAGTAGCGGCCCAGCAGCGCGACGTCGACGGCCTCGGCGGCGCTGTGCTTCCATTCCCGATCCATCATCAGGGTGAAGAGATGGTTGTGCAGGTCGTCCATCGCGTCGTCCTCTTCGGAGAGACGAGCAGCCAGCTCAGTGTTGCGGGTCTCGAGGACTTCCTTCGCCTGCGCGGCGAGGCCGACCGCGATCTTGCCCATCTCGGAGAAGTAGCCGTTCACTTCCTCGGGCAGCACGTGGTTCGGATGCCGGCGGCGCGTCGCCTGCGCGACGTGGAGGGCGAGCGCACCCATTCGCTCGATGTCGGCGACGATCTGGATCGCCGAGATCACCGAACGGAGGTCGGTCGCCACGGGTGCCTGGCGGGCGAGGAGGGACATCGCCCGCTCTTCGCCGCGATGGGACAAGATGGCGAGCTTGTCGTATTCGGTGATGACGGTCTCGGCGACGGCGAGGTCGGCCTGGAGAAGAGACTGGGTAGCCTGCTCCATCAGGGACCCGGCCATCGAAACCATCTCGCCGAGAATCCCGCCGAGCTCGCTTAACCGCTCATTGAGCACTACACGCATACATCCACATTAGTCGTTGCCATATGACTCAATGGTGAGCACACGTTGAATCAAGCGTGAACATGGTGCGGATTTGTCCAGGTCAGGCGCAAGTTTGATCAGCGGCGTTCGTATAGGACAAATCGGGCGGAAGATCGTTTGCGGTTTCCTCGTCAACAATCGTGGCCCGGATCACGGTGCCCGGCTTCGCGGGATCCTTCGGCTGGCCGTGGAAATCCGAGCCGATCACCAGCTCGATCGGGACTTCCGACTCGCTGACGCGGACCAGGACCGCACCCGGGATCGTCGAGGCGAGGGTCATGGCCTCGGCCTCGTATTCGGGGGTGAAGCGGACCAGAGTGCGGACGCTCGTGCCGCTGTAGCCACTGATTCCGGAGACGCTGAAGCCGAGGGCGGTGAGGCTGTCGCCGACGTCCTGACCGGTGTTCGAGTTGCCGGAGGCGTTCGAGATCGACACGGACACGGTTCCGGGTTCGACGGCATCGACGTGATCGATCCGGTCATTGAACTTCTTCGCCGTGCTGGACTCACCGGGCAGCGGTGCGCTGGTTCGAATCGCTTGGAAGATCGCGGAGATGTCGCGCACGCGCGGAATCTCGTTGCCCCATTCGGACGTCCCCGACGTTGGCACGGTGATGAACGTGACGACCCCCGGCTCGACGTTTCGCAGCGACGTCGCAAGCGTGAAAAGGTCTGTGGTGGTGACCTTTTCGACGAAGGTGTTCTCGGTGAACGCGGCGATGAAGCCGTTCAGTCGCGCCGGGTCGAGCAGGACCTTCTGGGATAGCACCGATCGAAGCAGCGAACTCAGGAACAGTTGCTGGCGCTTGATGCGGCCGTAGTCACCAGTGCCCTCGGACTCGATCGTTCGCGCGCGGACGTAGTTGAGGGCGACCGAACCGGGCACCACTTGGCGGCCGGTCTTCTCGAGAACCGGTCCGAGTTCGCCGTCGATGAGCGGTTCCGTCGTGCACAACTCGACGCCGCCGATCGTGTCGACCATCTTCTCGAATCCGGCGAAGTCGGTCCCGACGAAGTGCCCGATGCGCAGTCCGGTGAGACGCTGAATGACGCGTACGAGGCACTTCGGCCCGCCGAGTTGGTAGGCCGAGTTCAGCTTGACCTGGTCCTCCGGCGACACTTCTTCGTCGCTGTAGACCGCGGCGCTGTTGTCCCACGAGGTGCACGTCGGGCGGTCGATCTCGAGGTCGCGCGGAAAGTTCACCACGACGACGCGACTGCGGTCGGACGGGATGTGGACGACCATCATGACGTCCGAGCGGGCACCTTCGACGTCGGACTCCGTCCCGGCGCCGACCGCACCGTTTGCACCGGCACGGCTGTCGGTCCCCACGATGAGGAAGTTCTCGTCGCCGAGTTGGGTTTCCGGGGCGACGATGTCGGGAGATGCCTCCTCGAGCGCGGAGACCTGTGTGAACGACCGGTCGGTGTGCGACTTGAACATCCACAGCGCTCCGGTGCCGAACAGCACCAGAACCGAAGCGAACGCGACGAACGATCGGCCGGCCGCGAGGATCGGACGGTTGCGGGACCGCGAATGCCGTGCTGGCCGACGCGGGAGAAGAACACGAGGCTTTGCTTTCGTGGAGAGAGGATTGCGCTCCGGTGGCGCCCCGTTTTCCGCCATCAGCCGCCGCTGTGCATGACGTCGGCCGCGGTGGGGACGCAGAGGTCGTCGGGATCGTCGAGCCAGCCGTGGGGGAGTGCGACCTTGCCCGGCGAACCCTGTCGGCCGCGCGGTCCCTCGGCATCGGACGGGAAGGGGACCGCCGGGTCGAGCCGGGTGATGAGGTCCTCGAGTTCGGTGACCGTCGAGACCGAGGCAAACGAGCGTCGAAGGTCCGCACCGACCGGGAATCCCATGAGGTACCAGGCCATGTGCTTGCGGAGGTCGCGGAGGCCCTTGTCCTCGCCGTGGTGCTCGGCGAGGAGGACCGCGTGGCGATGGAGGATTGTGGCGACTTCGCCGAGGTTCGGCGGCGTCGGCAACGGCTCACCGCGCAGCGCTGCGGACAGTTCGGCGAACAGCCACGGGCGGCCGAGGCAGCCGCGCCCGACGACGACGCCGTCGCAGCCGGTCTGATCCATCATCTTGACCGCGTCCGCCGCGGAGAAGATGTCGCCGTTGCCGAGGACCGGAATGGTGGTGACGGCTTCCTTGAGTGCGGTGATCGCCGACCAGTCGGCGGTCCCGGAGTAGCGCTGGGCGGCCGTGCGAGCGTGCAATGCGACCGCTGCCGCGCCCTCCGCTTCGGCGATGAGTCCGGTGCTGAGGAACGTCTTGTGGTTGTCATCGATGCCGATGCGGAACTTGAATGTCACGGGGACGCCCGCCGGTTCGGCGACCGCGACCATCGCGCGGACGATCTCCGCGAAGAGACGGCGCTTATAGGGGAGGGCGGCGCCTCCGCCAAGGCGGGTGACCTTCGGAACGGGGCAGCCGAGGTTGACGTCGATGTGGTCGGCCCAGCCCTCGCCGACGATGATTCGCACGGCTTCGCTGAGCGTCTTCGGGTCGACGCCGTACAACTGCATCGATCGCGGGTGCTCGTCGGCGTCGAACGACATCATGTGCAACGTCTTCTCGTTGCGTTCCACGACCGCGCGCGCGGTGATCATCTCGCACACGTAAATGGCGGTGCGACTTCCGAATTCGCGACAAAGCTTGCGGAATGCGAGGTTGGTGATGCCGGCCATGGGGGCGAGCACGACCGGCGGATCCACCGGATATGGACCAATCCGGACCGCTGACGTCGATTCCGCACTCACCTGCACAAGGTCAATTGTGGCGTCTACGCAGGGAGAATGCGAAATCGATCGCACAAATCGGCACCGCACGCCAGCGCG
Source organism: Smaragdicoccus niigatensis DSM 44881 = NBRC 103563 (assembly GCF_000380645.1). GTDB lineage: Bacteria > Actinomycetota > Actinomycetes > Mycobacteriales > Mycobacteriaceae > Smaragdicoccus > Smaragdicoccus niigatensis. Next base: position 170,282 of record NZ_AQXZ01000015.1, on the reverse strand, counting down.
AAGGAAACTATGCCTTCGCGGCGGCGTGCGGTGCCGATTTGAGCAGAACTAGCTTGCTGCGGCGTCCGCCCGGGCAGCGTCGCGCGCCCTCATGCGGTCGCGCTGCTCCTCGAACTTGAGCGCCGACTTCTCGAGGACCTCGAGGTAGTTGGCGAGCTGTTCGCGTCGCTGCTCACCCTTGCCCGTGAAGTCGGTGCGTTCGAAGATGCGCCACTTGCGCAGGTTCGGCCACAGCACCTCTTCGAGGTGCTGGCGCAGGTCGTAGATGCCGGCCTTGGCCATCAGCACGCCGTTTCGGCGGAAGTTCGGCATTCCCTGTCCGGGCATCCGGAAGTTCTCGACCACGTTCGCGAGCGCCTCGAGGGTCTGGTCCGGTGCGATGTCCAGGGCTGCTTCGCACATGTTCCGGTAGAAGATCATGTGCAGGTTCTCGTCCGCGGCGATGCGTTGAAGCAGGCGGTCCGCGATCGGGTCGTTGCATGCCCGGCCGGTGTTGCGGTGGCTCACGCGGGTGGCGAGCTCCTGGAACGTGACGTACGAGACCGAGTTCAGGAAGCCCTCTTCGAGCTTGGACTTCTCTTCCTCGGTGGCGGCGAAGCCGTGCGTCATGTGCTCCATGCGGGCCTGCTCGAGCGCCACCGGGTCCACGCCGCGGGTGACGACGAGATAGTCGCGCAGGGCGATTCCGTGCCGGTTCTCTTCCGCGGTCCAGCGGCCTACCCAGGTGCCCCACGCGCCGTCCTGAGAGAAGCTCTCGGCGATCTCGCGGTGGTACGAAGGCAGGTTGTCCTCGGTGAGGAGGTTGGTGATCATCGCAGCCTTGGCGACTTCACTCAGCTTCGACTGTTCTGGTTCCCAGTCGACTCCGCCCATTGCGGCGAAGTTGCGGCCCTCGTCCCACGGGACATAGTCGTGTGGGTGCCATTCTTTGGCCATCGACAGGTGACGGTTGACGTTTTCCTCGGCAACCGGCTCGAGCTCCTTGAGAAGCTCGAGCTGAGTCAGCTCTCGTGCCATGTGTCTTCTACCCCTTTGTGCTTCGCGTCGTAGTGCTCGTGGTGCGCTCGGGGCTGTGCCCCCGGGAGGGAGCAAGAGCGTGTTCACAGGCGGGAACTTGGTCAGGCTACGGGACCGTGAGCGTCCCCTCCGGACCCGAAACGCGGGGGCGGGCGAGATTGGAAGTGAAATTGTGACGAAAGTCCATCAATGTGGGCCGAGTGTCACAACACTCTTGGCAAGTATTCAACCAGCGCTTATTAGTGACGCAAATCGAGAGATGGCTCCACAGAAACGTGTAATTGAATTCACTCCCGGCGCATGGGTTACTCCCCGAACAGATCCGACGCGCGACCCACGATGAGCGGGTCGGGTGGCGTCGCGATCTCGTGGTCCTTGCCGGGGTAGTCGTACTTGTTCAGCACGTAGCGCATCGCGCCGAGGCGGGCGCGCTTCTTGTCGTTGCTCTTGACCACGATCCACGGGGAATGGTCGGTGTCCGTCGCGCGGAACATGTCTTCCTTCGCCGCGGTGTAGGAGTCCCACTTGTCGAGCGAGGCGATGTCCATCGGCGAGAGCTTCCACTGCCGCACCGGGTCGACCTCGCGAATGATGAAGCGAGTCCGTTGTTCGGACGGCGTGACGGAGAACCAGAACTTGGTGAGGTTTATGCCGTCGGCGACGAGCATCTCCTCGAACAGCGGAACCTGCTCGAGGAACGCGCTGTACTGCCCCGCGCTGCAGAAGCCCATCACGCGCTCGACGCCGGCCCGGTTGTACCAAGAGCGGTCGAAGAAGACCATCTCGCCGCCGGCCGGCAGGTGCTGCACGTAGCGCTGGAAGTACCACTGGGTCGCTTCGCGCGGGCTCGGCTTCTCGAGCGCGACGACGGACGCACCGCGCGGATTCAGGTGTTCCATGAATCGCTTGATCGTTCCGCCCTTACCCGCGGCGTCCCGGCCCTCGAAGATGCCCATGTGGCGGCGGCCGGTGCTCTTGATCCAGGACTGGAGTTTGAGCAGTTCGATCTGCAGCAAACGCTTCTCGAGTTCGTACTCGTGACGTGGCATGCGCTCGTCGTATGGGTAGTCCTCGCGCCAGGTGTCGACGGGGCTGCCATCGGCCTTGACCAGCACGGGATCGTCGTCGTCATCGTCGAGAACGCGCAAACCATGCAGCTCACCAAGAATGCTCACGCGGTTACGCTAGGAGGCTTTGGTTAACAGCTGGCGAAGGTGGAATGTAGTCATTTCAAATAGATGCTTTGGCCACTAACGCGCCGGTCGTTTCGCGCCGAAGATCGGGACTATGAGCAGCGAATTGATCATTCTGCTGTTGGTGATCGTCACGGCCCTGGCCTTCGACTTCACCAACGGCTTCCATGACACGGGCAACGCGATGGCAACATCGATCGCCACGGGTGCCCTGAAACCCAAAACGGCCGTTACGCTTTCGGCGATTCTGAACCTTGTCGGCGCCTTCCTCTCGGTCGAGGTCGCGCTCACGGTCACCAACGCGGTCATCAAGATCCAGGAGAAGGACGGTTCACCGAAAGCCGCCTTCGTCGCCGATCACGGGCACGCGCTCCTGGTGATCGTGATGGCCGGCCTCATCGGCGGCATCATCTGGAACCTGCTGACGTGGTTGCTCGGTCTGCCGAGTTCGAGTTCGCACGCGCTGTTCGGCGGCCTCATTGGTGCTGCGCTCGCCGCGCTGGGCACCGGTGGTGTCGTATGGATCGGTCACGGCAAGATCGACGGTGTCGTGGGCAAGGTGATCATGCCGGCGCTGTTCTCACCGGTCGTCGCCGGAATCGTCGCTGCACTCGGCACGTTCCTCATCTTCAAGATCGTTGCCGGAGTGGCCGAGCGGTTCACCGAGACGGGCTTCCGCTGGGGTCAGATCGGTACGGCATCGCTGGTGTCGCTGGCGCACGGCACGAACGACGCCCAGAAGACGATGGGTGTCATCACGCTCGCACTCATCGGCTACAGCGCCTCGACTCCGGATTCCACCGGGCCGCTTGCCTGGCATGACACTCACGGTGTTCCGCTGTGGGTCAAGTTCGCGTGTGCTCTCGCGATCGCGCTCGGCACCTACCTCGGCGGTTGGCGCATCATCCGGACCCTCGGAAAGGGACTCGTCGAGATCAGTTCGCCGCAGGGCATGGCCGCCGAAGCCGCTTCGGCGACGGTCATCCTGGCCTCGAGCCACCTCGGCTTCGCTCTCTCGACGACGCACGTGGCAACCGGTTCGATCCTCGGCTCGGGGGTCGGAAAGCCGGGTGCACGGGTCCGCTGGGGCGTGGCCCTGCGCATGGTCGTGGCCTGGATGATCACGCTGCCGGCCGCTGGTGTCGTCGGCGCGATCATGTGGGTCGTGGCCGCCAAGATCCCGGGATTGGCCGGCCCGCTCGTCGCCTTCGCGATGCTCCTCGCGCTGTCGGGCTACCTGTACCGGCGGGCCCAGCAGCAGAAGGTCGACCACAACAACGTCAACGCCGAGTGGGACGAGTCGTCGAACTCGACTGTTCCCGCCCCGAAGCAGACCGTGGGGGTCTAACCGATGGAAACTCTCAAGCTCGTCATCGAATCGGTCTGGAAGGTGCTGCTCATCGGCATCCTGCTGGGTGCCGGACTGCCCGCGCTGTTCGCGACCGGGGTGCGGGGTCTCGCCATCGGTAATGGCCACGAAGCGGCAGACGGAACGATCCATCGTCCCAATCCGCTCGGGAACGTTCTCGCCGCGGTGGCTTTCGTCGTCGTGATCGCGGCGATCGTCCTTGGCATCACGATCATCGTCTCGTCCGGATTCGGGATGAAGGTCAGCTTCGAGCACATCTACCCGACCCTCGTCGACAAGAAGTAGGAGCCGGCAATGGCCAACGAAAACGTGTTGACGCAGGTTCTGGACTGGCTGCGTGCCGGATATCCGGACGGAATTCCGCCGAAGGACTACTTTCCGCTGCTCGCTCTCCTGCGGAAATCGCTGACCGAGGAAGAGGTCGATCGAGTCATCGGCCAACTGCTCGCCGCACGGCCGAACGAAGTGACGAAGGAGCAGATCCACGAGGCGATCACGCGCGTCAAGCAGAGTGAGCCCGGCTTGGACGAGCTGCATCTTGTCGCGGCCAAGCTCGCGGCCGGCGGTTGGCCGTTGTCGGGGTTCGGCAGCAACTAAATTTGAGAGATGGCGGTTCGGGAGGCGTTGAACCGGCTCGTGCGGTGGTTTCGGGCCGGTTATGCGCACGGCGTGCCGAAGACCGGTTACGAGCCGTTGCTGGCGCTGCTCGAACGTCGACTGACATGGAAAGAAGTCAAGGAGGTCACCCGCGAGCTGATCCATGGCGCGCGGGTGACGACCGACGGCATCGAGCCCATCACTCGGGTGGATGCGGCCGTGGCGATCACCGGTCGGACCAATGAATTGCCTGCCGAGGAAGACATCGAGCGGGTCCGCGCCCGGCTCGAACGCAAAGGCTGGCCGTTCACCGACTAGGGCACCTACGCTTGGGATTCATGATCAGCGGCGCGCACGTCATCCTCTACAGCAGCGACGCGGACGCCGATCGCGCGTTCCTGCAGAACATCCTCGGCACCCGTGCCGTCGACGCCGGTGGGGGTTGGACGATCGTGGCGTTGCCGCCGGCGGAGATAGCCGTACATCCGACCGAGGATGCGCCGAAGCACGAGCTGTACTTCATGACCGACGACATCGAGGAAACGATGCGTGACCTCGCTGAAAAGGGCGTCGAATTCGTTGGGGGAGTGAGTGAGTTGCGGTGGGGACGGCTTACCGCGATCAAGCTGCCGAGCGGCGCCGAGGTCGGCATCTACGAGCCGAAACACCCGGTCGCGTTCGGCTGAGTGCCGCCCCGATGTAACGCGTCATCGACGGTTTTGAAAACTGGATTACGGTTCCCTGGGATGTCATTCGTGCAGTTCATGGCGAGCGTAGCCTCGCCCTTATGGTGTCCAACGAGGAACGCCGTTCGATCGCCGATCTCATCGAACGGCTGACGCAAATTCATCCTGAGCTCGGACGCGAGAAGATCACCGAGGTTGTCACTATGGCGTACGGGACCTTCGACTCGGCGCGCATCCGCGACTTCGTCCCGCTGTTCGTCGAGCGCCGTGTTCACCGTGTGCTCGGTGAGCATGACGACGTCATGCCGGCCTCGTTCGCGTGACCGTCACGGAAGAGCTCGACACCAACACTGCTCAGGCCGCGCGTCTTGCTGACGAACTGGACGACGCAATCCGCCAACTTGAGCGCGTCATCGCCAACCTCGAGCGCGGCTCGAACGGTGCCCGTTCCGGCGGGTATCGGTCGCGTCTCCGCGTGCAGATCAAGGCGAAGGATGCGGAGCTGGCGGCCATGAACCGGATGCGGTCGAACTTGCGTGCCCGCTTCGGGGTGTAGACCCTCAATCTGGGCTTAGCGTCTTTCGTCAGCACCCAGAGCGGGAAACCGCGAGTGAATCCGGGCGATCATGTGGCGGACTTCAACGACTTCGCGCGCCAACTTCGCCACTCGGAACAGGGTGTCGCGTGCTACGACGTCGCCCGACTCTCTGGCCGCTGCCCTCGCCGACTGAAGCTCGGCTCGCGTTGTCCGCAGCTGGTCGATCAACGTGATGTGGAAGCGTCGAGCTTGTTCTTGCTCGCGGCTGTGGTCGGCACCAATGCCAGTGTCTGCGTACGTCATTGCGTGCGATAGATCGATCCGGAGCGGCCACATCGTTTCAGCGCGAGCCTGTGAGACATCCCTCACGATGTGACCGCTCGTCTGTTCACCTTCATTTCGTACGTTGACGGGTTGTTGCGTGGACCTTCTAGAGCACTGATTCGGCGTCGAGCGACCGAGATGCGTTCGGGAACCGGATTTCGAGGTCGCGAACCATCTGGCGCAGGGCGATGACCTGAGCGGACTGGTGTCGGTCTGAAGTGTCGGCTGAGCTGCAAGTATTGAGTTCTTCACGCAGCGCGCGGAGAAATTGTCGGGCCTGCTCGGTTTCCTTCGGTGCGGCAATTGTCGACTCGGGCGTGCGTTCACAGTGGACGTATTTCACTAGGGGCGGCGAGTTCAGCGTCGCCCTCACGATGCTGGTTGTCATGTCGACAAGTGTCAGTGCAGGCCGACCGAACGTCGTTTGACGGCGACCGAATGTCGGTTGAACAGTCGATTCCAGTCCGGTCTCGGCCTGATGATCGATCCGATCGGCACGGGAAACGCGTCGGGTGAATGGGGCGTGACGAGCAGATGCTAAGTGGGTGAATACATCACTGATGGCAAGCCGCCTGGTCGCGGTGGTCACAGCCAACTCTTAAGGTCGGCGACCGTGTACAACGACGCTGAGCACGCTCGACTGGTTGCTCAATTGGCTGAACGACTGTTCCTTCGTCCCGCCGATCTAGGGCTTCTCGCCGCAAGCGCGCGTGGGCCTGTCGTTCGGTATCAGTACGTGCCTGCGGCGACCGTCGGTGACCTGAACCCGTGCGGCGAAGGCGGCCCAAATCGCACCCCCTTGGCGTCCTTAGGGGCGTGTCAGATGGTGAGTGACGGGACGGTCAGTCGCAGCTCGTAAAGGACCAGTGATAGCGGGATGAACTGGCTCGAACAATTCTCGCCCGTGCCGTTTTGTTCATCGTCCGCGCTGATGTGAATACCGAGGGCGCCTTTTGCGTTATAGACCGCGCCACCGCTGTCGCCCGGCAGTCCGCAGTATGACGCGAAGGTGACCGCTTCGGTCCAGGGATATCCGATCATCTGCTCGTTCGCACCGACTGCGGTCACGGTTCCACAGATCGCCGAATCGTGGCGATTACCGGCCAGGCATGCGCTATCACCTACGGCCGCGTCGACTGGATTATCTGGGATGTTCGGCCATCCGGTGCCGTCGAGCTTGCTGTCCGCATACATCTCTATCAGCGCCACGTCTACATACATGCCGTTGCTGGGATTGGTGTAGATCGTTTCCCAGCCCACCGCCTCGTTGTGGTTCGAGGGTGCGTAGATGTTGAGGCCGTAGCCGCCAGGATTTAGATATTGCGTTCCGTCGTCTGCTCGGAAGCAGTGGCCGGCGGAGATTATGTAGTGGTTGCCGTCATTGTCCCAGGCGGGGAAGCCGACGCTGCACCCTTCGTACCACTGATTGTTCTTATAGATGTCGTACTGCATGCCGGGCCACGCCCAATCCACGACTGGTAAGGCTGCTGCCCGCGGAGCCGGACTGACCGACATCGTGACGAGAAATGCCAGCGCCGCCAACACCCGATACGCCCACCGGGGGTCGTGGGCGGTGGAGGTTATCGCGGTGACATGCTTCATGACCACGACGGGCTCCTTGCGATTGCCTGGCGATCAATTTTGACGCTCGGCTTCGCGAATTTTTTCCACAATCATTCGAACGAATGACACTCAGAAGCTTTGAAGCTGGCTGGACGAACTCGAGCTTCAGGTTGGGTTGGGTGATGTGGCGTCGGGGCTGAGGTGTGACTCCCCAGCCCCGACCGGCATCTTGTGCCCCCAGTAGGACTCGAACCTACGACCTGCGGATTAAAAGTCCGTAGCTCTACCAACTGAGCTATAGGGGCGCGGGAGCGATTGTAATCGGCTCTTGGACCAGACCTGTACCGGGCACACCACGCATTTCTGACGGTTGCGGCTGTTGATCGCTTAGTGTGGTGTCGTCTAGGGGGACGGAGGGGCACGGGCCCAATGGCGCGGCAGCAAGAGCGGGCGAAGCGGACGCGTGCTTCGATCATCAACTCAGCTGCGATCGAGTTCGGTCGCAGCGGGTACGCGGCTGCGTCTCTCAACCGGATTCTCGAGGGTTCGGGCGCCACGAAGGGCGCCCTCTACTTCCACTTCGACTCGAAGGAAGACCTGGCCAAGGCTGTCCTCGAGGCGGCGCTCGAACAACAGGTGGCGATCACCGAGCCGCTGTTCTCCAATCCCGAGATCACGCCCCTGAATTCGCTCCGACTCTTTTGCGACGAGATCGCTGGGGCGCTCATCGACGAGATGGTCGTGCAAGCCGGCTTCCGCCTGACTCAGGACCCGGATTTCTTCCAAGACGTGTTGGCGGCGTCGGCGAACTGGCTTCTTACGTTCGAAGATGTGGCACAGCGGGCTCTGGAAGCGGGGGAGTTGCGCGAAGATGTCGACCCCAAACAGTTCTGCCGTCTCCTGCTGGCGACGCTCATCGGCCAGTTCTTCGTCAACGGACTGGGTGACGCGACCGACCTGAGGACTCGCTTCCGGCAGGTCTTCGACATCTTCGTTGCGGCGATGGCCGCACCGGGGTGGACCGCGAGCTGATCATCCAAAACCGTTCTGAACTCACGGTTTGGGGAATCAAGCGATTGTGTCCTAAGCTAACTTCGCTCCCAACGGATAGCCGTTGATGAGATCGGCAGGACAGACCTGACGAGCTCCCTTCGTCTAGTGGCCTAGGACGCCGCCCTTTCAAGGCGGTAGCGCGGGTTCGAATCCCGTAGGGAGTACGACCGTCTTCGGACGGAAAGCAAGGCCCTGTGGCGCAGTTGGTTAGCGCGCCGCCCTGTCAAGGCGGAGGTCGCGGGTTCAAGTCCCGTCAGGGTCGCAAAATATTTGCGATACAGTGCCCTTGGTACTGTCCGGCCAGGTAGCTCAGTTGGTACGAGCGTCCGCCTGAAAAGCGGAAGGTCGCCGGTTCGATCCCGGCTCTGGCCACATTAAAAAGCCCGGCCGATGGCCGGGCTTTTTGCATTCTCTGCACAATCTGCCGCAGTGCGCGGCGGATTCCCAGGCTGCGTGTCCCTCGATCAAGCATGCCGACATCGCCTGACAAACAGGCTGTGTTGTCCACGAAACTGACAGATTTGACCACTGCGTCCAGTCGTGGTGTTACGTTGGATGCACCGTCCAATGTAAATCCGAGGAGGATCAGTGGGACACGTGACTGACAACGCCGTCATTCGCTCCGTGGTTGGTGCGGCGCAGGCTGCAACCGGGGTAATCGGCGGCGCCCTCAAGCTTGCTGAATTGGGGGCTGGCGGGAAAACCACAGCTAGAACGTCCGATACGCCCAGCCGAAACGCCTACGAGGAAACGCTCCGAACCCTCTCGGAGGCGTCAGCACACGGAACCCGGTTCGAAGCGTTCAAAGACATCGCGTGGGACTCACCGGAGTTCGATGTCGACGGCACGACAACGGAGTGGAAACTCCCGGACATCGACCCGCTCGCCCACACTGACTGGTACCGCAACCTGCCGGCCGAACGTCGGGCTGAAGTTGCGCGGCTTCGGCTCGCTGCCATCACGAAGTGCGGCTCCCAGTTCGAACAGCTGCTTCTGCTCGGTGGCACCCAGTTCTTGATGGGGCTGAAGAACGGCAACCCGGAGTTCCGCTACTTCATGCACGAACTCACCGAGGAAACCCACCACATACAAATGTTTCAGGAGTTCACCAACCGCGCTTGCCCTGAAGCCACCGGGCTACGGCCTTGGCTGAAGAACGTGTTCCCGCTGGTCGGCATGCTCGGGACCTTGTGGCCATCGTTCTTCTTTCAAATCATCCTCGCCGGCGAGGAGCCGATCGATCACGTCCAGAAGAGCATCTTGCGCAGTGGCGGGACCAACCCGCTACTCGACCGAATCATGCAGATTCACGTTGCCGAGGAGGCGCGCCACATCGGGTTTGCTCACGCGTGGCTCGAGCGTCACGCCCCGTCCCGTTCGGCGCTGACTCGAATTGCGACTGGGTTGGCGACGCCGTTCCTCATGACGATCGGATTCTGGGCGATTATGGTGCCCAGTCCGAAGGACGTCGAAGCGATGGGCATCCCGCCCGAAGTCTTTGGCGAGGCTTACGGGTGGAACAGTCCGTTGCTCAGCCGACTGCGCGCCGATTGCGCCGCAGATGTCCGCGCCCTGGCTATCGAAACGAGTCTCCTCACGCCGCTGACCCGTCCAGCCTGGAAGTTAGCCGGCGTGGACGGCCGGCCGTCGCGTTACCGCTCCGAACCCACCCGGTGTGTCGCTTAGTCGTTCGTCCGACAAAGTTCATCCAGGCCGGCGAGAGGGCCGTGAGATTCACGGCTGAACGGATGATCCAATTGCAGTGAACAATTCGCTGTTGTCGGGTGCGTCTGAGTGGCGATACGTATGGCGGGTAATACGACCCCGGCTGAGCTCGGCGCTGAACGTGAATGTTGGACCTCACAGAGGCCCGTTAACGGCGTTCAGATCTTTGCGCCGACCAAGGTTGCGGTGCGACCGTGTTCTCCGGGTGCGGGTGCGGGTGCGGGTGCGGGTGCGGGTGCGGGCGCGGCCCGGGCGCAACATGTCCAGAGAGACCTGAGCAGTCGGTCACGCAGCACCGTTGAACGCAGGACAGAACGCACTGATCAGGGCGTTTATGGGATCTCGGTGGCCCCGAGCTGGTCGGGATGGGGGTGCAGACCTTGCGTCTTTACGAGACGCGGGGTCTGCTCACCCCAACGCGCAGCGAGGGCGGGACCCGCCGGTACAGCGCCAACGATCTGGACCGGTTACGGCGCATCGCCGATCTGCTCTCCCATGGCCTGAACCTCGCCGGCATCGCGATGGTCTTGGATCTTGAGCACCGCAACACACAACTACTGGAAGAAAGGGAACGGCAGCAATGGCTGTCCACAGCGTGTATTCGCACTCGGGTACCGTCGGCACTCTTTCCCGCCCCCAGCAACGACCGTGGGCCTATCGGCTGACTCCGCCGGTTCCGGTCATGGCCGGGCGCGCAGACTCCTCGGACGTGACTCGACATTTGGTCGAGGTCGGGGTGCGCCTGCACGAACGGTTCGGTGTGCACGCCACCTTCGCCGAGATCCTGGCAGTGGTTGAGGGGTGTCGCCGCGATCTCGATATGGCGACCACGGCAGGCTTACCTGAACTCGTCGAGCGTTTGGCCACCCAGAAGTCCTGCAAATTGGTCCACCTCGATAGGGAACCGTCTGCAGCTCAGATGCTTATGCGTTCACCTCGTGTAGTGCGACGGCTACCGGTGCGGGGGAGACGTCCTTCACATTGGCGTCGCGAAGGACGCCTTGGATAGTCGCGTCGCGTTCCGTACGCACGTCGAGCAGGGGATTGAGCACACCGCGGAGCACCGAGTAAACGGTCCAACGCTTGGGAGCAATGATCCGCGGCGCACGGCGCTCGATCCCGGCAGCGATCGCCTTGCCGGCCGCGGCGGGCACGAGGCGCTTGCGAAGAAACCCCGGGAACGTGGCTTCGAAGCGCTGAGCGACTGGGGACGCGAAGCCTTCGCGGACCATCACGGTGTCGATGAAGCCGAAGTACGCCACGCTCGCCGATGCGCCATGCTGAGCGAGCTCGCCACGAAGCGCGCGGCCGAACTGTTCAACGCCGGCCTTGGCCATCGCATACGGGGCCAGGATGACGCCATTGACGAAGGCGTAGACCGACGCGACCACGACGACATGGCCCTTGTTAGCGATGATGTGCGGCAGCGCAGCGTGAACCGTCTTATAAACGCCCAGCAAGTTGACGTCGATCACTCGCGCGAACGTCTCTGGGTCCATCGACTCGACGGTCTGTGGCTTGGGGGCGATGCCGGCGTTGGCGACCACGATGTCGAGGCGACCGAATCGTTGTACGGCCTGGGCGACGACGTCGTGCATGGCGTCTACATCGGTGACGTCGGCGCCGAATCCGATCGCGCGGCCGCCGAGTTCACTGGCGGCCTGTGCGGTGGCGACCGCGTCGAGGTCGACGAGCACGATGTGTGCGCCGCGCTCGTAGAGGTCTCGCGCAGTGGCGAGGCCGATACCGCGGGCGCCGCCGGTGATGAGTGCAACTTTGTCGGTAACAGGGAAGGTGTTCATGAGTGAACTGCTTTCTTGGTGCTGGTGCTTGCGGTTAGGTGCCGACTGAGGAACTCGATCTGGTCGGTGAGGGCGCGGTGTTGCCACGAGCCTTGGTAGACGTCGAAGTGGTCGACGGGGTAGGCCCGGACCTCGGCGTAGCGGCCGGCTTTGGCGGCAGCTCGCTTGGCTGCGCTGGCGGGCGCGACGGCGTCGTGCTCTCCGTACTGGACGAGGAGCGGGGTGCGGAGCCGATGCGCCAAGCGACCGGGGCGATTGGCCGCGACTTCGAGAATGGCGCGTGCGCACACCTCATTCCGCCACGTCGGTCCGGCGAGCGCGAGGTACCCCTCGAGCGCGCCGGAAGAGCTGATGACGGCCGTCGATCCGGGCTTGCCGACGATCGGAATGCGGTGCGGTTCGCGGTGAAGCAGTACGCGGGCCGCGTCGCGCAGGCCGTGTCCGATGAGTGGTCCAAGCTTGCGCGGGTGGCGTTTCACGATCGCGCCCAGCGCCGCGAGCCCGTCCATGGCCGGCGTCAGCGACAACAGGGCCGCGATCCGGCGGTCCGCAACGGCGACCGGCACGATGTGGCCGCCCGAGTACGACGTGCCCCAAACGACGATCCGCTCGGGGTCGACGCCATCGATCTGTCGTGCCGCGGCGATCGCGGCGTGGTAGTCGGCCCGTTGGCGGCGGTAGGAAACCCGTTGCCGGGGAGTACCTTCCGAACTGCCGAATCCGCGGTAGTCGAACACGAATACGTCGAGCCCGGCGGCAGCGAATCCTTCCGCGTAGGGAAGGAGTCCGGTGTCGCGCGAGCCGCCGAATCCGTGGGCCATGACGACGCATGGCACGCCGTGTTCGCCGGCGAAGTCGGCGTTCGCGGCAGTCAGGTGCCAGGCTGCGCAGCGAGTGCCGCTGCTGGTGAAGGTGAGCTCGCGCTTTTCGGTCATGCAACGAAGTTACGAGCGATCGGGCACACTTGATACGGGCTGCAGCCCATACTTACGCCATAAGAATGTGCTGTGGCACACTCTGGTGGTGGCCATCGACAAGCACATGAGCGAGCTCATCCGCGCAATCGCCGGACGAATGCTCGCGAACGAGGACGAGATCGTTCAGGCGATGGACTCTGCCGTGATCGCCCTGGTGCCCGTCTTCGGTGCCGATGCCGCGATCATGGCGGAGGCCAGTGCCAGCAACCGTGGCAACCTTCGCCGGTTCGTGACCGTGGCACAGCACGCGGACTCGCCGCCGCCCGTCGATGTGCCTCCGGAGGCGCTCGACATCGCGCGGACGCTCGTACGTCGAGGCATCGAGTTCGACGCTATCTTCCAGGGCTATCGCGCTGGCCAGCAGGTCGCGTGGCAGCGCTGGCTCGAAGCCGCGACCGAAGTCGTTGGGTCGGGGCCCGAGTTCGCGGCGGTGCTCGAAGCGTCGCTCGCACTGCTTTTCAAGTACGTCGACGACGTGCTGAGCCGGGTGCTGGCGGAGGCGCAGCATGAGCGCGAGGAGATCCTGGGTGGAGCCCTTGCGCGTCGTGCGGAAACCGTCCGGCTCATCCTCGATCACGCGCCCATCGATGAGCGCGCCGCAAGCAATCGTCTCGGCTACGAGCTGCGTCGTCGCCACACTGCGGTGGTGCTGTGGGCTGAGGTCAGAGTTCCCCAGGGTGCCCTGGAGTCTGCGGCTGAGTTGCTCGCTCAGGCCGCGGGCGGGCGCCGGCCCCTCACGCTGGTCGCCGGAACATCGACATTGTGGGCCTGGATCGGCACCGAGGCTGATCCGACGGCCGCGGCGCTTCGCGCGGCCTTCGCCAAGGCCCCCAAGAACATTCGCGCTGCGGTCGGGCCCACCGAACGGGGCATCGTCGGATTTCGCCGCTCCCACGACGCCGCGGTCGGAGTTCATCGGCTCCTCGCCGGCCAATCCGAGGGCGAGCACTTCGCGACGTACGCCGAACTCGAGGTGACCGCGCTTGCCGCCCATGACGAGCGGCGCGCCGCGGAGTTCATCAAGGCAACGCTGGGGCCGCTTGCCGCCGACGAGCCGAATGCGGCCCGGCTGCGTGAGTCGCTGCGGGTGTTCCTGGATGAGGCAGACAACGCACCGAGGGCGGCAATCCGACTGCATACCCACCGCAACACGGTCCTGCAGCGGATCGCACGGGCGACTGAACTGCTCGGCCACGAGATCGGCGAGCGTCGCCTGGCGCTTGCGCTCGCACTCGAGTTAGCTCATCGGCTCGGTCCGCGGGTGCTGGTCCGGTCGGCCTAGTCAGCGTGTGTGCCGCTGCATATAGGTGCCGCCAATTGCTAAACCATCGCACATAGGATTGCGCTTCCCTGGCGCCCATTCTGGTTGTACTCCGTCCTGTGACCCACAGCACGCAACAACCAAGAAGGAAGCCATGAACGTACAGCACTTCGACGTCCTGATCATCGGCGCTGGCCTGTCCGGCATCGGCACCGCCTGCCAGATCGCCGGCGAGTTCCCGAACAAGTCCATCGCCGTGCTCGAACGGCGCGAGCGACTCGGCGGCACCTGGGACCTGTTCAAGTACCCCGGTATCCGCTCGGACTCCGACATGTTCACCTTCGGCTACAAGTTCCGTCCGTGGCACGACCTCAAGGTGCTCGCACCTGGAGCCACGATCCGCCAGTACATCGAGGACACCGCAACGGAGTACGGCGTCGACAACAAGATCCACTACGGCCTCAAGATCGTGGCTGCCGACTGGTCGAGCGAGCACGCTCAGTGGACGGTCACCGCCGAGCACGAAGCGACCGGCGAGACGCGCCTCTACACGGCCGGATTCCTCATCAGCGCCACCGGCTACTACAACTACGACCAGGGCTTCCGGCCGAGCTTCCCGGGCATCGACCGGTTCCAGGGTCAAACCGTGCACCCCCAGCATTGGCCCGAGGATCTCGATTACACCGGCAAGAAGGTCGTCGTGATCGGCAGCGGCGCAACCGCCGTCACCCTGGTTCCATCGATGGCCCCCACGGCCGCCCATGTGACCATGCTGCAGCGCTCGCCGTCCTACATCTTCGCGGTGCCCGCCCTGGACAAGATCTCTGCGGTGCTGGGCCGGTTCCTGCCCGCCAAATGGGTGTTCCAGTGCGCCCGGCAGCGCAACATCAGCATCCAGCGCGCCCTCTACGTGGCGTGCAAGCGCTGGCCCAAGATGATGCGGCGCTTCCTGTTGTCGCAGGTGAGGAACCACCTCGGTCCCGACTTCGACATGACCCACTTCACCCCGAAGTACATGCCGTGGGACGAGCGCCTGTGCGCAGTCCCCGACGGTGACCTGTTCAAGGTGCTGAAGTCCGGCGAGGCGTCGATCGTCACTGACCACATCGACACGTTCACCGAGAAGGGCATCCTGCTCAAGTCCGGCCAGGAGCTCGAGGCCGACATCATCGTCACTGCGACGGGCCTGCAGATTCAGACCCTCGGCGGCCTGCAGCTGTCGGTCGACGGTGAGGCCATCGAGCTGCGCGACCGCATGACGTACAAGGCAGTGATGCTCGAAGACGTTCCGAACCTGGCCTGGATCTTCGGCTACACCAACGCGCCGTGGACGCTGAAGTCCGACCTCGCCGGTGAGTACATCTGCCGCCTGCTCGAGCACATGGACGCCAACGGACACGCCGTCGCGACTCCTCGGGATCTCGAGGACTCAGCCCTCGACGACGGCATCTTCGACGCGCTGCAGTCCGGGTACGTGCAGCGTGGCAAGGAAAAGCTGCCGCGGCAGGGAGCTCGTGGCCCCTGGAAGGTCCTGATGAACTACAAGCGCGACTCGAGGATGCTTCGCGAGGACACGATCGACGACAGTCATCTGCACTTCGAGGCCGCAGCGATGCCGCTCGAGGCGGGCACCCTGCTCGAGGCTGCCGTATGAGACCGTCGCTCGGAACTGGAGGCGTTGCTCGACCGTCCCGATGGACTGGTTTGGGTGGACCTGCCTATCTGGGAGAGCTTGATGCCAATCGGCCCCGTGCTTTCGTCTGGATGGGGGCTACCAATTCAAGCCGGGCACCCATCTCGCGAACCTGATCCCAGGTGTCGGCAGGGCCATCAGCGGCGTGAGTAGCCTCTTGGCGATTTGGTTGCCGGAAGCCGACGTTGGGGCTAGTTCACGTCTGGTCACTGTTGCCCGGGCGGCGTCCGATTCAGGAAAAGCCTTATAGACCTGGTGCAGTATCGAGCGCTCTACGCGGGGCGAGAAGAATCCCACGTACTCGGCGAGGGTTCCGACCGGCGTGTCGATGCGAGCCGGGCGTTCCTCGAGTGCCCGAACCACTCGCTCTGCAGCCTGCTCTGGGGTATCGACCGGCAGCGTCGAGTACGCGGCTGTCGGTGCGATCATGGGTGTCCGAACCAACGGCATTCGAATTGATGTGAACGAGACACCCGCATCGGCGTTCTCTGCCGCAGCAATAACGCTGAAAGCATCGAGAGCAGACTTGCTGGCAACGTAGGCCGAAAACAGCGGTGCTTTCGTCTGCACGGCGATGGACGAGATGTTGACGACGTGGCCGAAGCCCCGCTCACGCATCGATGGCAAAAAGGCGAGAATCATGTCGACGGCGCCGAAGTAGTTGACCGCCATGGTTCTCTCGTAGTCGTGCAAGCGATCAGTCGAACTGACGACAGCACGGCGAATCGACTTGCCTGCGCTGTTCACCAGAAAGTCAACGTGCCCATGCTCTTTCAGCACGACCTTTGCCAGGCCGGCAACGGCGTAGTGATCAGTCACATCGCAGGGGTAACCGTACGCGCTACCGCCGTTATCTCGGATTCTCTGGACGGCGCTCTTGACATCGCCGACGCCTCGAGCGACGACTACTACGGTTACCCCGCGCCTCGCCAAGGCCTCGGCGGTAGCTAATCCGATGCCGGACGAGCCTCCGGTTATCACCGCTACTCGGCCGCTGAGGCGGTCGGCCGGCAGTGCCTCGACGAGCCGCTTTCGGCCAAGTTCAACGAGACGACGGCTCATACGCACGTAGCTATGGAGGACGGCTCTGGAATCGTTCGAGCCCACTGGTCTAGTCATGAGATTCCCTGCGTTCTTACATCTTCCGGAACCCCCCGGAGATATGGACGGCGTGAGAACCTCGCTGTCGCTCACCTTGCTGAAGCGATAACGCAAACAGTAAGGACGACTTTCTCGTCCCTCAAACGCAAGTGGGAATCTTCACAGGGCCGCAACGTGGGGAGACAACTGCGCAAACTATGGGCGCCGGCAGCGGTCGCTCTTGCCACCCATCAGCTGTGGCGGGGTTGCGCCTGCGACTATAACAAAGTTACAGTGGTTGCTGCGGCTCGCAACCGCCTGACGGAGTCGGACGAGGCCGTCCCGGAGCATTGCGCCGTTAAGCTGGTCGCTCGACGGGAATCGTGTGGGCAGCGAGCGTTCTCTGACCGAGCGTAGGACCCGAAGAGAGTGTGAGGACATGTCGGAGGAGTTGGCCACCGAAACGCCGTCGCAGCGGCTGATCAGGGCAACGATCGGTCTGATCGCCGAGCAGGGGCCGTCCGCTATCAAGGCACGCTCGGTCGCTGCAGCGAGTGGCTTGTCGACCATGGTCGTGTACCACCATTTCGGCGGAATTCCAGAGCTGGTGCGCGCGGTGGTCGACGAGGGCTTCCGAGACTTCGAACGCGTTCTGGCGGAGCTTCCGATCACCGATGACCCGGTCGCGGATCTGTTCACGATGGCGCTGGCATGTCGGGTCGTCGCCCAGCGAAACCCCCACCTGTATGACCTCATGTTCGGGTTGTCGACCCGCGCCACTTATCGCCCGCTATCGGACTCTGATCTCCGACTGAGCGGTCATTCGCCGGCCTTTCAAAGGGTGTACGCGCACCTGGTCGCTGCCTGCGCGCGATTGGTCAATTCGGGGCGGGTCCGCCAGGAGTCGGTCGAGGTCGTTGCAGCCCAGCTGTGGAGCTACGTGCACGGCTATGTGACTCTCGAACTCGCCGGACACTTCTCGCAGTTTGAAGACCCCGCCGCTCAGGTCTTGCTGCCGATGGGAATCACGTTCGCCGTGGGGCTCGGCGATACGCGCGAGCAGTCCATGGCGTCACACGCCGCGGTGGTCGCGCAGATCGGCCTGGACTCGCAAGGTAGTGACGTCAGCCCAGGAGGGTAAGCGCATTCTGGATGCCCTGCTCGAGTACCTCATCCGAGAAGTCGGCGTCGATCAGTGCCCTCGACAACTGCAGGGTTCCGACCAGGAGTGTGTAAAGCCCGAGGGCCTGGCCACGTGCACTTCGAGGATCGTCGGGCGTGATGTGCGCGGCGATCGTGTCGACGATTGCGCCTGCACCTTCGGTGTAGGCCTGCCGGGTCTCTGGGGCGCAGCGGCCGACCTCGTCAAGTAGGGCCGCCGAGGGGCATCCGGTCGTCCGCGAATCCCGATGGTCGGGCGAAAGGTATTCGCGCACGAACGCTTCCAGCGACTCACGACCTGGGGGGAGCGCGGTCAGTCGCTCGTGCTGAATTCGTAGCTCGTCAGCGATGGCATTGGCGACAAGGTCTTCCTTGGATGCGAAATGCGCATAGAAGGCGCCGTTGGTGAGTCCGGCATCGGCCATGAGGGCGGCGATGCCCGAGCCGTCGATGCCGTCCTGCTTGAACCGCCGAGCAGCCGTCTCGGTTATCCGCCGCCGCGTCGCAAGCTTGTGCTCCTTGTCGTAGCGCACCACGCGCTTGCTCCGTTCATGGTCGAAAATTCCGTCGCTTATGAGTATAGACGAAAGAATGTCGAATGTAATATTATGACTAACATATAATCTCCGTCACCATCGGATAGCGGATCACAGTTACCCGGCGTGGCGCATCTGCACAGGAAGCATGTGGCCGAATGCCCTCAATCAGTGGATCTGTGGTTCTCGTTACGGGAGCCAATGGTGGAATCGGGACCCAGTTCGTCAAAGGCGCCCTCGACCGCGGCGCAACGAAGGTCTACGCCACGGCTCGCAGTCCGCGAACCTGGGACGACGAAAGGATCGTGCCGCTAGCCCTCGATATCAACGATGCCGCCTCCATTGCCGCCGCAGTCTCTGCGGCTCAAGACGTCACGGTGCTGATCAACAACGCTGGCGCGACGCCGCCGTCGTCGAACATCTTGGACTTGTCGGAGGCGGAACTGCGGGAGGGCATGGAGACGAACTTCTTTGGGCCCGTGCTCATGGCGAAAGCCTTCGCGCCGGTGCTGTCTTCGCACCCGGAATCTGTGCTTATCGACGTGCATTCAGTGGCGAGTTGGTACGCATTCGCCGGGATCTACAGTGCGTCCAAGGCTGCACTCTGGTCAGCGACCAACTCGCTCCGCCTCGAACTCTCTCCCCAGGGAGTCCACGTTGTCGGAGTCCACGTGGGCTATGTCGATACCGCAATGGCCGCGCACGCGACCGGACCCAAGATGCTGCCGGCCGATTTGGTTCGTGCCGTATTCGAAGCCGTCGAGGCCGGCGAATTCGAAGTCATCGCGGATGAGGTGACTGCGCAGGTAAAGGCGGGCCTCAGCCAGCCTCTCGAAGTCCTGTATCCGCAGCTGCGCCAGTGATACCAGCCACCTATTCCGTACGGTGGTTGGTCCGGGAGTGAGCAGTCCAGCTGGCCAGCAGCTGGATCGCGTCGTTTTCGGGCGAGCCCGGCGGTGGGGTGAAGACGGTCAGGATCTGGTCCCCGGCCGCGTCGACGGTGAGGTTCTCGAAGGGCAGGGTTATTTCGCCGATGATGGGATGCCGGAATGTCTTGGCCCCTGACTGGTGCGCCTTGACGTCGTGAGCGGCCCAGCGAGTGCGGAAGGCCTGGCTCCGCGTGGATAGCTGGCCGACGAGGGCGATCAGAGCGGGGTCGTCGGGGCGTTGGCCTGCTTCTATACGCAGGATGGCGACGGTGTCGTCGGCGATGTGTTCCCACTCGGGGAACATGCGTCGGGCAGCGTACTCCTCGAGGAATATGAAGCTAGCTGCGTTCGCTGTGCCGCCAATGTCGAGCATCCCTTCGTAGAGGGATCGTCCGAGATCATTAACGGCAAGGATGTCGAGACGGCTGTTGAAGACCACTGCGGGAAGATGCGCCAAGGAGTCCAGCAGCGTCCGTATTCCGGGACTGACAGTGTCCTTGACCGCTGGCTTGTGGCGCTTTCGGGCCTCTGGGGTCAGTGCCGCGAGTAGGCGATCAAGGTGGGAACGTTCGTCGTCGTCGAGACGCAAAACCGCGGCGATCGACTCCACGACAGCGGGTGAGGGGCCGGTTGCCTGGCCACGTTCAAGGCGGATGTAGTACTCCGGGCTGACTCCGGCCAACAACGCCACCTCCTCACGCCGCAAGCCCTTCACGCGACGCCGGGTCCCGGTCGGCGGTAGGCCGGCGTCGCCCGGTGAGATCCGGTCGCGGCGTGTGCTGAGAAATTCGCGTACCGCCGTGCGTGCCGCCTCTTTCTCATCCATGACATCGAGCGTAAACACCCGGTCGGAAATTAAAGGGTCACTGCGAGTACCCCTCTTGTCAGACTCTGCCTCGACCGCGGGAACCGGAGTTCGCTTAGTGCATCAGGCAAACGAGACGAAGGAACCATCTGATGAAGAACGCTGCCCTGGGCGCCCTGCAGGTATCGCGAATAGGTCTGGGAGCCATGACCATGGCGGGAACGTACACGTCCGGTGGGGGTCTGGACGACGCTGAGTCGATCCGCACCATTCATCGGGCGCTGGACCTGGGTGTCACCCACATCGACACCGCCGAAATCTACGGGCCATTCCACAGCGAGGAGTTAGTCGGTAGGGCCATCGCCGGGCGACGTGACCAGGTTGTCGTCGCGACGAAGTTCGGCTTGGTCTCTCACTCCGGCGGCGGGCCCGGCATCGTCGATAGCCGCGCGGCGAACGTGAAGGCGGCGGTGGAGGGTTCTCTCAAGCGGCTTGGCACCGACCGGATCGACCTTTACTACCAGCACCGTGTGGACCGCAATACGCCCATCGAGGAGACCATGGACGCGCTGGCTGACCTGGTCGCCGAGGGCAAGGTCCTGCACATTGGTCTGTCGGAGGCCTCACCCGAGACGATC
Organism: Smaragdicoccus niigatensis DSM 44881 = NBRC 103563; assembly: GCF_000380645.1. Classification (GTDB taxonomy): domain Bacteria; phylum Actinomycetota; class Actinomycetes; order Mycobacteriales; family Mycobacteriaceae; genus Smaragdicoccus; species Smaragdicoccus niigatensis. The sequence goes on along the minus strand of NZ_AQXZ01000015.1, from coordinate 149,335 downwards.
CGCCGCGCTCACGCGGTCCACCCGCTGGCAGCACTGCAGACTGAGTACTCGCTGTGGACACGAGACCCCGAGGACGAACTCCTCCCGTTACTGCGCAACCTCGGCATCGGTTTCGTGCCCTACTCCCCACTGGGTCACGGCTTCCTGACCGGTCAGCTCCGGTCGCCTGCCGACATCCCGGACGACGACTGGCGCAAGACCAACCCGAGGTTCGTGGGGGATGCCTTCGCCCGGAACCTGCGGCTTGTGGACGAGGTCCGAGCGGTCGGGAACGAAGTCGGTGCCACGCCCGCGCAGGTCGCACTGGCCTGGTTGCTGGCACAGGGCAACGACATCGCCCCCATCCCCGGCACTCGTAGGGTTGCCCGCGTCGAAGAGAACACCGCCGCCGATTCCGTCGTCCTTGGCGCGGACCAGATCGCGCGGCTCGACCGGCTCACACCGGCCGTCGGGGCCCGCCACGACGACGCGAATATGTCCACCATCGACCGCTGACGCCTCTGTTAGAACCAATTCACTTGAGGAATTCCAGCGCCTGCGGGACGAACTGCTCGTGGCATTGGAAGACCCCGCCGTGGCCGGCATCGAGGTAGATCCGCAGCGAGGAGTTCGGCAGGCGCTGTGCGAGGTCGAACGAACTCCGTGTCGGGAGCATGCGGTCATCCTCGCCATTTGCGACGAGTACGGGGTGCTCGATCTTTCCCAGGTACATGGGCTGCTGAGCACCCCAGCGGCGAATCGCGACAACCTGCGCGGCGATGTTGCGCGCGGAGGTGGGCTTGACTCGGTCCTGCGTCCGTTGCTTCAGCCGCCTCATGTAAGCCTCCGCGTGCGCTTTGCCATTGGTAGTTCTGGTGAAGAAGAGGTACCGCTTGGGGTCTTTCAGGGTGAGTACGCCTTGGAGGGTGTCGCTGAGCAACCTGCGGGTGACGTCGCCAACTCCGTCTCCACCCGCGGGGCCGGTGCCCGCCAAGATGATCTTGCGAACGAGTGAGGGTTGCTTGATCGCGATCATCTGTGACACAAAGCCGCCCAGCGAGAAGCCCATGAGGTCGACCTGTTCAAGGCCTAGCGCGCGGATGAACGCGATCGCATCGTCGGCCATTTCCGACACCGTGGTCGGCGTATGTCCTTGCGAGCCGCCGACGCCGCGGTTATCGAACGTGATCACGTGTCGCTGAGCAGCGAAGCCATCGATGACGCGGGGATCCCAGTCGTCGATCGTCGCCGTGAAGTGGTGCAGGAACACCAGTGGGACGCCGCCGGTTGGTCCGAACTCGCGGTAGGTGAACAGGGTTCCGCCGACGTCGGCAGTCAGGGTCGGCGAGTTGATGGCGTTCCGTACGAGTTTGAGGGCCATGATGCTTCCTTGCTGGCGGTCCTTGCTGATCGCCGCGGTCTGAGGTGCAGGGCGCGACAAATAGACCCGCGCCCTGCGGGCTCGCGATGTGGATTAAGACGGGCGGTCAGTCCATCGTGATGACGATCTTGCCGTTGGCTTTGCCCTGCTCGACGTACGCCATGGCTTCGATGGTCTGGTCGAACGGGAACGTCCGGTCCAGGACGGGTCGGAGAATGCCGGCGTCGTAGAGAGCGGCGAGGTCACGCAGCTGCGCTCCGCTGGCCTTCATGAAGAAGAACTCGTAGCGCACGCCCAGCTTCTTGGCCGCGCCGCGGACCTTGCGGCTGAGGAAGTCCATCGGCAAGCCCATGAACGACGGCAGACCCAGCTGCTTGGCGAAACCAGAGTCGGGTGGGCCGGCGACACCGACGGCTAGACCACCCGGCTTGAGGATGGTCAAGGACTTTTCGAGGTTGGTCCCGCCGAGAGAGTCCAGCACGAAGTCATAGCCGGACAGCACCTGGGAAAAGTCGTCCTTGGTGAAGTCGACGACGACATCGGCGCCGAGCTCGCGCACGCGATCGACGTCGCGGGTGTGAGCGGTCGTTGCAACCTGGGCACCGAGATGCTTGGCGAGCTGGATGACGGTGGACCCGAGGCCTCCGGCGCCTGCATGGATGAGGACCTTCTGGCCAGGCTTGATGTGTGCACGGTCGACGAGGACCTGTTGTGCGGCGAGGGCGACCAGGGGGACCGCGGCAGCCTCGTGCAGACTCAACGAGTCGGGCTTGAGGGCGACGTCGTCCTGGTTGATCGCGATGTACTCCGCGAAGGTTCCGATGTGCAGGTCGCGAGGCCGCGAGTAGATCTCATCGCCGACCTTGAAGTCGCGAACCGCCGAGCCCACCTGGGTGATGACTCCGGAGACGTCGTGGCCGAGCACGAAGGGCGTCTTGTACTTGATCAGCTGCTTGAACTCGCCGTTGCGGACCATCTTGTCCAGGGGGTTGATGCTCGCCGCGCTCACCTTGACCAGGACGTCGTTGGCACCCACGGTCGGCTGAGGTACGTCCGCGGCGCGGAGCGTGTCCTTGCCGTATTTGTCGACGACGAATGCCTTCATGACGGTCTGCTTTCTTGTAGCGCCCGGCTGTCATCAACCGGTGTGTAACTTCGTTATATATCTGGAGGGCCGACGCTGTCAATGGTTGTGTAACCAAGTTATAGCGCGGCAGACGTCACAATCCACCGCGATTTGCCGGCGGCAGGTTTGGATATGCGGGGGAGTCGATGCCCAGCGATCCGGTTGAGGCAATGGGTCGGACTTGCAGGAAGACTCCGACCCGATGTGCCTTGGCAGTTTGTGTGTGTTTCATCGCGGTGGCGTGGCCGCCCGGCTTGTACGCATAGTCCTGGGCCAGGGCGTAGGTCTTCCACAAGCTGATCGAGGTGTGCTCGAACGGTAGCTGCGATGAGATGTCGACGCTGCCGCGATGTCCGGGATGGTGGGCAGCGCGGCTCGCTGCGTGCATGTTGTTGCGCAGGAAGGTGCCGAGTTCGCGGCGGTGCAAGATCCCGTGCACGATCGCCACCATGGGCTCGTCCTTGGTGAGGGGTTTGGCTCCGTCGGCTCGTGGCACCCACCCGTGCCAGTTGTCAAGCTCGGATTCCGAATCCACCCTGACCCGGACCAGTTCACCGTCGAGGCTGAAGCGACCCGGGCCGTCGATGGCTCGGCGCAGTGGTCCGCGAAAGGCGGCTTCGGCGGCCTCTGGTGACTCCCATGCCGCGACTAGCGCGCCCCCTCCGGGAATGATCGCCGGGATCAGCGCGTGGGTGCCATTGTTCGAATGGTTCACCGTCGCGCCCCGCAGACCGGGAGTCCGCGCGAGTTGGCGTCGGAGGTTGAGCCACCAGAGAATGCGGCCGCCAGGCGGTCGCTGGAAGACGTCAATGGTCACGAAATCTGGCGAGCTCATCGCGCCACCGCCGATTTGCTCGCCAGAAAGTCGAGCACTTCAGGGACGAAGGCTTGATGGTGCTGGAAGATGCCGCCGTGTCCGGAGTTCGGGTAGATCCGCAGGGTGGCGTTCGGGAGGCGGTTGGCTAGGTCGGCAGAGAGCTTGCTGGCGACCATGAGGTCGTTGTCGCCGTTCGCAACCAGGACCGGCACCGTGATTTTGGACAGGTCGTCTGGGGCGTGAAGTCCGCCGCCGGTGATGGCACGAAGTTGAGCCAGGCGCGCCTGTTGGGAGATCGGCTGGTCGCGGTCGGCCGTCCGTTCGGCGAGGCGGGCGAAGTAGTCGTTGGCGGCCTTCTTCCCTTCGGCATTGCGGGGGAAGAACAGGAAGTGTCGCGGGTCCTTGCGAGTGAGGAATGCCTTGGCGTAGGCGTCGCCGACGATGAACGGCATCTTCCAGATGCCGCCTCCACCGCGTGGCCCAGTACCGGCGAGCACCATGCGGCGTACGAGATCGGGAGCCTGAAGAGCGACCATCTGTGCGACGGCACCGCCGACCGAGAAGCCAAACAGGTCGACCTTGTCGTATCCGAGCGCCTTGATGAACGCGATCGCATCCGCGCCCATCTCCTCGAGGTCGGTGGGTACTTCCGACCCGGTCGAACCGACACCGCGGTTGTCGAAGGCGATCACGTGGTGCTTGGCGGCCACGCCGTCGATGACGCGCGGATCCCAGTCGTCGAGGACGGCGGTGAAGTGGTGCAGGAAGACCACCGGGACCCCGGTCGGGTCGCCGAGCTCGCGGTAGGCGAACTTGGTGCCGTTGACGTCGATAGTGCGGGTAGGGGCGGTGCGCCAGGTGGTCATTTGAGTTCCTTCTTGCTTGAGTGCGGGGTGCGGTTGTCGAGTCGGGCGAGCACGTCGAGGATGCGGCGGTCGCGGGTGAAACGGGTATCGAGGGTGGGGCCGAGCAGTCCGCGCAAGGCCGAGACGGGTCGCCATAGGCCCGGGTGAACGACCACAGAGGATCTGGACTGGATGCCGTCCACGAGTGCGGTGGCGGCCGATTCTGGGGTGACCCGCTTGAGCATTGGTTTGGGCAGGGTCGAGAGCAGGTCCATCACGACCGGGTCCTCGTCAACGCCGTTTTTGATCATGTTGGTGTCGACGAGCGAGAAGTACGCCGTCAGCACCGAGACGTGGTGGTCCGCGAGTTCTACGCGCAATCCCCGCCCAAGTTGTTCCACGGCCGCCTTGCTCATCGCGTACGGGATCGTTCCCATGCCGTTGAGGAATGCGAATACCGAGCTGATCAGCACGATCTGGCCCTGGCTGGCGATCACCGGCTCGAGCGCTGCTTTCACGGTGTTGGCGACTCCCGTGACGTTGACTGCCAGGGTCGACTCGAGGTCGTTGATCGGCGTGTTGCGGAATGTGGCGGCTTTGGCGAGGAGGCCGGCGTTCGCGATGACGATGTCGAGGTGGCCGAATCGATCGATGGTCTGGGCAACCGCGTTGTCGAGTGACGCGCGGTCACGGACGTCGGCGACGCAGCCGAGGACTTCGCCGGACTGTTGGGCAGCTCGAGCGGGGGTCGCGGGGTCGATATCAGCAATGGATACCTTCGCGCCTCGTTTGAGGAGTTCGCGTGTGGTTGCTGCGCCGATGCCGCCGTTGCCGCCGGTGATCAGGACAACTTTGCCGGTCAGGTTGGTGGACGTGCTCATGCCAGACCCCGCTTCGGCTTGAGGGAGACTCGGCCGTTGCGCCGCACCATCGCGACCGCTGTCTTCAACGGCCCGCGCTGTAAGTCTGGTTCCAAACCGCGGGCGAGTCGATGCAGCTGATCGGCGTTCCAGCTCAGATTCAGGACACCGTCGATCGATTTCAGGTCCGCGAATCGACCGAGGAATCGCCGCATGCCGACCTTGATTTCGTGCGTCTCCAGCGCGTCCGCCTGCCCGTCGAGCAGCACCGCGGCCGCGTTCGTCGTGGTCACGGTCGGTCGAGCGATGCCGACGAGGTCGCAGTCTCCGGCGGCCAGAGCCTCCTGCATCGCTGTGCGGCTGCGGAACCCGCCCGTCACCGCGATCGGAACTGACCCGGCTTCGCTACGGACCGAACGGGCGTACTCCAGGAAGTAGGCCTCCCGCGCCCGGGTCGATTCTGCGGCCGTTCCCGACATGGCCGGCGACTCGTAGTTGCCACCGCTGACCTCGATCAGGTCGACCGACTCGCGGGCCAGCGCCGACACGACGCCGCGCGAGTCATCCTCGCTGAATCCACCGCGCTGGAAGTCTGCGGAGTTGAGCTTGACGCTGACCGCGAACCCGGGGCTGACGCGGCTCCGGACACGTCGAACGACTTCGATGAGGAACCGCATCCGCTTTTCGGGATCTCCGCCCCACTCGTCGGTGCGCAGGTTGCTCAGCGGCGAAAGGAACTGCGTGATCAGGTAGCCGTGCGCAGCATGCAACTGGACTCCGTCGAAACCGGCTGTCTCGCAGACGAGCGCGGCGTTGGCGAACCGTTCGATGATGTTCTCGATCTCGCCCGGAGTCAGCTCACGCGGTGTGACGGCTCCCGGCAGCGCCAGCGGCACCGCGCTGGGGGCGACCGGTTGGTGACCGATGGCAAACAGGTTCGACTGTCGGCCGGGGTGGTTCAGCTGGGCGAAGATTGCCGCTCCGCCGTCGTGCGCAGCCTTGGTCCATTCGGTGAGCTGTGCAAGCGCTCGATCGTCCTCGATCACGATGTTGCCGGGCTCTCCGAGGTGGGCTCGGTCGACCATGATGTTGCCGGTCACCAGGAGGCCGTACCCGCCCTGTGCCCAGCGACGATAGAGCGTGACGATTCGGCCGTCGGGTGAGTTGTCAGCATCTCCCAGTGCCTCGCTCATCGCCGCTTTGGCGATTCGGTTGGGCAGCCGGAGGCCGCTGGGAAGGTCAAGTGTGTCGGCGAGCTCAGGCATCGCGGTCCTCGGATCAGATTGGCTTACGTTCATACTATTATGACTATAATGCTATGTGGGGCGCAAGAGCTACCGGAAAGGAAGTTCGGTCCGTTGGCGCAGGCTCGACGTCGCGCCGATCAGCTGTTACGCGGAGTTTCTCTTCTTGGATGTGGTGGCCGCTGACAGGATCGCGTCGTTGACCGCGGTCGGAGTCATGGAGACGGCGGCCGTCTGTACGCGGCTGAGGGTGTCGCATAGATAGCGACATTTCGGGTGCTTGGAGGTAGGTATGCGACCGAGGCTATGGAGTGCCTTGGCAGATCGAGCTGTCGCATACACGTCCCATCCTCGTCCGCTCATGCGCTCGGTGATGGCCAGGCCGATTCCGCGACCGGCGCCGGTTACCCAGTGCGGACGGCATTGTCGCCCGCCTTCGCTTCGCCTCGTGGGCTCACTTACCGAGGAACTTGACGGCGACCGGCGCGAACTTGTCGTGGAACTGGAAGATCCCGCCGTGCCCGGAGTCTGGGTAGATGACGAGTTCACTGTTCTTGATCCGGCGGTGCAGATCCTCCGAGAGGACGGAAGGCACCATGCGGTCGTTGTCGCCGTTGGCGATCAGGGTCGGCTGGGTGATCTTGGACAGATCCGATGATGCGGAGCGGCCGAACTTGCGGATCGCCATGAGCTGAGTCTGGAATCCGGGAAGGCTCATGTCCTTGTCCCGGTTTTCAGTGCGTTCCTGGAGGCGCTTGACGAAAGCCTTCGCCGCCGGCTTGCCGGTGGCATTGCGGTTGAAGAACAGAAATTCCTTGGGGTCCGACCGGGTCAGTGTGGCGCGCAGGATGTCCCAATAAGTCGTGGCGACGACTTTGTCCATGTCCTTGCCGCCGCGTGGCCCGGTTCCGGTCAGAACGAGCTTGCGGACCAGGTCCGGGTGCTTAAGGACCAGGTCTTGGGCGATCATTCCGCCCATGGAGAACGAGAAGATGTCGATCTGCTTGAGCCCGAGTGCGGTGATGAACGCGTAGGCGTCATCGGCTGCTTCCTCGATGGTGCCGGGAACCTTCCCGGTGGAAGCACCGACGCCTTTGTTGTCGAAGGCGATGACGTGGCGATTCTGCGCGATCGGGTCAATGATGCGTGGGTCCCAGTTGTCCAAGGTGGCGGCCAGGTGCACGAAGAACACGACCGGGATGCCGCCCTTGGGGCCCAGCTCCCGGTAGGCGTACGTCGTGCCGTCAGCGGTTATGGTCCGCGTCGGCGCCTTGGCGTAAGAGGTGACTACCGGTTCGTTGTTTGTGGCGCTCATGATCGGTTCTTTCGCTGGCAGTGGGTGGTCCGGTGCTGTCCGCGCCGTCCTCGATTCGCTATATGAAAAATATAGTGCTCGTACCTGCAATCCATTGTCAATGGATACGATTGGTATTGAGTAGCTATACATTTCGTATGGCGACCGCGGAGACGAAAAGGTACCGTCGAGTGATGCCGACCAAGACCTACGGGCAGGTGTGCCCGATGGCGCGTGCGCTCGATGTATTGGGAGAGCGCTGGACGGTTTTGGTTGTCCGGGAGTTGTTGCTGGGCCCTAAACGCTTCAAGCACCTCCTTGCCGCACTACCGGCGATCGGTGCCAACCGGCTCGCCGACCGACTCAAGGCGCTCGACGAAGCCGGGATCGTTCGCAAAGGCACGCTCCCGGCGCCCGCGGGAGTTCCCGTCTACGAACTCACCGACGACGGCGAACGGCTCCGCGAGCCCCTGATCGCTCTCGGCTTATGGGGTCTAGATCTGCCGATGGACGACCGTATCGACCCGCAAAGTGCACGTGCCGAACTGATTGCGTTGTGTCTGACCGGGACCCAGACGAAACCCTTGGAGTCTGGCCGTCGGGACACGCTCGAATTTCACGTCGGCGATGAAGTGTTTCATTTCCAATTGCGTCACGGCTGGTTCCTCCCGCGGTCGGGCCCCTCGCCGTCTGATCCCGACCTCAGGATCGACTGTGATCTGCAGACGTTCATGGAACTTGCACTACGTTCAGTGACACCCGCACAGGCGATCAAGCAAAACCGGGTAGCGATTCGCAGCGGAACGCGCCAGCTGATGGACGAGCTGTTCCGGGTTCTGGCCTACGTCCCGCGCGCACCACTACTGAGGCGCACGTAGCGGTACGTGCGCCATTGCATGCTCGGCGAGCGCGGCGATGGTGAGTGCCGGGTTCACACCAGGGTTGGCCGGTAGGGCGGCCGCATCGCAGACCATCATGTTTTCGTAGCCGAAAACCCTGAGTTGCTGGTCGAGGACTCCGGAGTGAGCGTCGGCCCCAATCGTGGCGCCACCGAGCACGTGTGCGGTCATGGGGATGTTCCCGAACGCTTCGAAGATGCTGCTCTGGGCGATGCCGCCGGTTCGTTCCGCCACCCACTTCGCCACCTGGTGCCCAATCTCGAGGTACGTCGGAGCGGGCCGTTCGCTGTCGACTTCAGTCGTGAGTCGATAGCCCCGACCAAGCCGGCGCTTGGTGGCCTTGAAGCGGATCGCGTTGTCGCGTGCCTGCATGACCAGCATCATCAAGGTTCGACTGCTCCACCCCGGGCGCATGGTCTCGACCCACTGGCCTGGATGGCGGGCAACATTGACCAGCCACTTGGCCAGACGCTTCGGTGCCGCGCCCTCGCCGGTGAGCACGGTGAACATCAGGCGCATGAAGTCGCCGTTCTGCCCGTAGGTGAGGAACTCGATCTGAGTATCCCCATCGAGAATGACTCGACTGCTCGCAGTGACGTCGCGCCACGTTTCCCGGTCCTCGGGGAGCAGGACCGACAAAACGGCCTCGCTGTTCGTGCGGACCAGAGTGCCGAGCCGATCGCTGATCCGGGGGAGCGAACCCCGGTGTTTGCAGTCAGCAAGCAGTTCGTTGGTCCCGACGGCGCCGCCGGCGAACACCACCCCTCGGGTCGTGATGGTCGTTCGGTCGCGCTTGAATGGTGCGCCGGGCCGCTGGGTGGTCACCCGGTATCCGTCGCGGCCATCCGGTGAGCCGATCGGGGAGACGTCGATGACCTCGCGCTCGGCGGTGATCTGAGCACCGTGCTTCTCGGCGAACCAGAGGTAGTTCTTTGTCAGTCGATTCGCGGCGCCGACGCGGCAACCGACCATGCATGAACCGCACCGAGTGCAACCGGTTCGCGCCGGTCCCTCTCCGCCGAAGTAGGGATCGTCCACCCGCACTCCCGGCATGCCGAAAAACACGCCGACCGGTGCGGCAGCGAAGGTTTCAGGCGTCCCGAATTGCTCGGCGACTTCGCGCGTGAGCCCCATGGTCACCGACTCCCACGGCGTGGTCTGCACTCCGAGCATGTGCTCAGCGGTGGAGTAGTGCGGGTCGAGTGTCTGCGCCCAATTTCCTAGCTCGCGCCACTGCGCATCCTGAAAGAACTTCTCTTGGGCTCGAAACAGCACACCGCCGTAGACGAGACTTCCACCTCCGACGCCCGTCTGGGTCGAGCTGAAGACGTGCCGGAACGGGACGTTGCGCATGATCCCGCGCAGTCCGAATGCGGGTGCCCATAGAAATCGACCCCGATCCGATGCTGAGGCCGGAAGATCCTCGTCCGCGTAGCGACGTCCGCGCTCGATGACAGCGACCCGATAACCCTTCTCGGCGAGGCGCAGGGCGGCCACGCTTCCGCCGAAGCCCGAGCCGATCACCAGCCAGTCGACGTCCGGCGCGGGAATGGGGTTTGGGCCGCTGTCGTGGCGGGGTTTCGTCATGGGAGAGCTCCTAGATTTAGCTGGCCTCGTCAATGTAACTTCGTTATATAGCTCGGGTCAACAGTCTGCAGGCACCTCTGTAACCTCGTTATAATTTTCCGCCGAAACTATTGCCGCCAGGACTATAACCAAGTTATAGTCATCGCAGGGATCGCCACTCCGAGCCGAAGAAATGCTTCGTGAACAGCGAGAACTCCAATACCTGCATTCGAAGGAACAAGCAAAGTGACACACGAAGTCAGAGGCAACATCGAGATCGAGGACCGTGGAGCGGTACTCGTCGCCCGCATCGACGGCGGCCCGCTCGGACTGTTCGGCAATGACATCGCCGAACGCCTCGAGGCGTTGGTGGACCGCGCGGATAACGACCCGAACATTCGTGCCGTGGTATTCACCGGAACGCATCCGGAACGATTCGTCAGCCACGCCGAAGTCCGCTGGCTCCAAGAAGGCGGGGCGAAGGTTCCTTCGGTCAACGTCAAGGGTGCCTCCACGCTTGCACGCACCGCCAAGGGAGTCAACGCCGTAGGCGGACTCAAGGCCGTCCTCGGCAAGACGCCTCTCTGGCCGGCGGTCCAGCTCGAACGCGTTCACCAGACGTTCCTCAAGATGAACCGCAGCGGCGTGATCTTCGTGGCCGCCCTCAACGGCTCGGCCCTCGGCCTGGGTGCCGAGTTCTCGTGGGCCAACGACCTGCGCGTCATGGCCGATGGCGATTACTTCATCGGCCAGCCCGAAATCCTGCTGGGCATCATGCCCGGTGGTGGCGGGACGCAGCGGCTCACTCGCCTGATCGGCACTCATAAATCCCTGGTCGCGATCCTCGAAGGCAAGCCCTTCACTCCCGCCGAGGGACTGGCCAACGGTGCGGTTGACGATGTCGTTCCGCAGGACCAGGTCTTGGAGCGGGCGATCGAACTCGCGAAGCACTTCGGTTCGCGACCGAAGGGATCCGTTGCCGCGATCAAGCGGTCGGTCTACTTCGGCGGATCGGCATCGCTGGAGGAGGGCCTGCACATCGAGCGCGCCGAGTTCCTCACCACCGCACTCTCCAAGATCGGGCAGGAACTGATGCTCGACTACATGGCCACCACCGAAGCCGATGGTGAACTGCCTCTCTACCGCCCCGGTGTTTTCGACACCGCTCTCCAGGCCGGCACTGTGCCGGGTCTCCGCAATCGCAGCAACAGCAACAAAGGAACCGTGAACCGCTGATGTCCTCAACACCTGCCTACATTCGTAAAGACGTCACCTTCCGCTCGGGTGAGGACACCTGCGCAGCGTGGCTTTACCTGCCTGAAGGCGTCACGAATCCGCCCGTGGTGATCCTCGGCCACGGACTCGGCGCCACCCGCGAGATGCGGCTGGACGCGTTCGCCGAACGATTCGCCCAGGCTGGTATCGCGGCCTTCGCATTCACCTACCGGCACTTCGGCGACAGCACCGGCGAACCCCGTCAGCTGCTGTCGATCAAGAAGCAGCTCGCCGACTGGGACGCCGCGATCGCGCACATCAAGAGCCGCACCGATGTCGACGGCAAGCGCCTGGCAGTGTGGGGGAGTTCCTTCGGCGGTGGACATTCGATCACCGTCGCCTCCCGCCACCCCGAACTGCTCGCCGCGGTATCGCAGTGCCCGTTCACCGACGGCCTGGCCTCGGCGATGGCACTAGGCCCGAAGGCGACTGCGAAAGGCATGCCGACCCTCGCCAAAGATCTGGTCGCCATGGTGCGCGGTGGTGAGCCCGCGATGATCCCGCTCGCGGGACCTCCTGGATCACTCGCCCTCATGAACGCCCCCGACGCACTGCCCGGGTACGAGGCGCTGATTTCGCCGAGTATGCCCTTCATCAACGAGGTCGCGGCCCGTGTCATCCCGACGATCGTGGCCTACCGGCCAGGCAAGTCAGCGAAGAACGTCAAGATGCCAATCCTGTTCTGCGTCAGCAACACCGACTCCGTCACCCCGCCCGAGGAGACGATCCGCTACGCACGCACCGCTCCGCACGCAGAAATCAAGACCTACGATGCCGGCCACTTCGCGTTCTATCTCGGCGAACCGTTCGAAGAGATCGTTGCCGACCAGACCGAGTTCCTGACCCGCCACCTGAAGCCGAAAGCCCGCTAACCGCCATGAAATTCAGCACTCTGCCGGACCACCGGGCGGCCCACGACCCGGACGGTCTCGCGATCTCCGACGGCCATCGCTGGTTCACCAACACCACTTTGCTCAAGCGTGTCCAAGCGGCAGCCGGTCAGCTGAATGGCCTCGGCGTCGGCCCCGGTGACGTGGTGGCACTCAAGCTCAGCAACCGACCCGAATTCGTCGTGCTGCTCTTGGCAGCCTGGCGCATCGGTGCCACCGTCACACCGGTCAACCCGGCCCTCACGCCAACTGAAGTCGCACGCCAGCTCGCCGACTCGGGTGCGCGCCTTCTCGTGGTCGACAGCGACGCCGCCCCGGCCATGGTGGTACCGACACTGCACGTCAGCGACATCGCCCAGGAGTCAGTTGACCCCGGCCCCGCGCCGCACTCGGACCAGTCCGCCATCGCGCTGCTGATCTACACCAGCGGAACGACCGGTACGCCCAAGGGCGTCATGCTCGACCATGCCAACCTCGACGCCATGACAACAATGGGCGAAGCGGCGCTCGAGATGACTTCGGCCGACCGCAGCCTGTTGATTCTGCCGTTGTTCCACGTCAACGGCATCGTGGTCAGCGTGCTCACGCCGCTGCGCGCGGGCGGAAGTGTGGTGATCGCCGACCGGTTCAACCCCAAGACGTTCTTCGCCACGATCGAAAGTGTGCGCCCGACGTTCTTCAGCGCCGTGCCCACGATTTACAGCATGCTCGCGGCACTGCCGGACGAGGTGAAGCCCGATACTTCGTCGGTCCGGTTCGCCGTGTGCGGGGCCGCACCGGCCTCAGCCGAGCTGCTGGCCCGCTTCGAGAACCGCTACGGCTTCCCGCTTCTGGAGGGCTACGGCCTCTCCGAAGGAACGTGCGGCTCAACGATCAACCCGGTCTCGGGTCCGCGCAAAGCCGGCACCGTCGGACGTCCGTTCCCTGGCCAGGAGTTGCGCATCGTCGACTCCGACGGCAACGAAATTCCCCAGGGCGAGAACGGGGAGGTCGTGGTTCGCGGCCCGAACGTCATGCGTGGCTATCTCGGACGCGCCGATGACACTGCAGCGGTCATCGTCAATGGATGGCTGCGTACCGGCGACGTCGGGCACCTGGACGCCGACGGCTACCTGATCCTGGTGGGTCGGTCCAAGGAGATGATCATCCGCGGCGGGGAGAACATCTACCCCAAGGAAATCGAGGACGTGCTCGCCGGCGAACCAGACGTTCTCGAGGCCGCCGTCATCGGCGTGGCCGACGAGACGTGGGGCGAGATCGTGGTCGCTTATGTGCAACCGCGACCGGGTTCGACCATCGATCTGCACCAGCTCGAACAGCGGTGCGCCACTCATCTGAGCAGGTACAAGCGCCCGGCAACGATCCACGTCTTGGACGCGCTGCCGAAGAACGCTGTCGGCAAGATCGACAAGAAGGCGCTTCGGACACACGTGCCATCGGGGCAGTCCGCATGAGTAAGCAGACCCGTAGCCCGGTCAAGCACCCGCTCAATCTCGTCGACCGCGGGTTCTTCCTGTTCGAATCTGACGAGGCGTACTGCCACGTCGGGCTCCTCGCGATCTTCACCCCGCCCGAGGGAGCCGGCCCGGACTTCGTTCGCGAACTCGTCGCGAGCATGCGTGAACGGCACGACGTCGCCCCCACGTTCACCTACACCCTGGCCCATCATCTCCCGCCGCTGCTTCTCGGACCGTGGTTACAACTCGACCCTGCCGAGGTCGACCTCGACTACCACTTCCGGCACTCGGCATTGCCCCGTCCGGGCAGTCAACGCGAGCTGGGCATTCTCATCTCCAGGCTCCACTCGCGTCCGTTGGACCCGAGCCGTCCGATGTGGGAGCAACACATCATCGAAGGACTCGAGGACGGGCGGTTCGCGCTGTACTTCAAGGTTCACCACGCGCTCATGGACGGCGTTGCCGGAACCCAGGCCTTCATCAAAAGCCTGGCCACAGACCCGGCCGACCCCGTTCCGCGTCCGATCTGGACAGTCGACCCACGCGACAACACGGGCCCGACGACGCCGTCGAGTTTGCCCGCACGTCTTCGACGAATGGCCACCGGGGCCGCGGACGCCGGCAAACTGGTCATCGATGCCGCCAAGAAGGTATCGGACTCGCGCGACCCCAAGAACGTCATGCCATTTCGTGGGCCGGTCTCTCCGACGCTCAACGGCAGGATCAGCCGCCAGCGCCGCGCGGTCACTCAAACCTATGAACTGACTCGCCTCAAAGCCGTCTCGGCCACGCATGGAGTGACGCTTAACGACGTCTTTCTCGCGATCTGTGCCGCTGCACTTCGCCGCTATCTCGAGGAGATCGGGGAACCGCAGGTCCGCAGCCTCACCGCCGGTGTCCCGGTGTCCCTACGCCAGCCCGGTGTGGCCTCGGGAGGCAACGCGGTCAGCATGGTCATCGCCAAACTGCACACTGACCTCGCCGATCCGGTCGAGCGTCTACTCGCGATCAATCGATCCACCAGCGACGGCAAAGAAGCCTTGATGCGGAAATCGCCCGCGGCGAGAGAACGCGAAGCTGTCCTAATCGCTGGCCCGTTGGTAGCGCAGTCACTGCTCGGGATCGCGGGCCGAGGGGGTCTGCCACACGCGAACCTCGTGTTGTCCAACGTTCCCGGCCCGTCCGCGCCGCATTACCTCGGCGGAGCCACGGTGGAGGAGGTCTACCCGCTGTCCATGCTCATGCACAGCCAGGCCCTCAACATCACTGCATTCTCGACCGGCGGCCGGCTGAACATCGGCCTCGTCGGCTGCCGCGACCAACTCCCGCACCTGCAGAAGATGGCGACCTACCTGGCCGACGCCCTCGCCGAGCTCGAAGCCGCAGTCGCTTCTACGTGAAACTCTGGGAGTCGTAGGCCAGCTCGCCAACGAAGGAAAGGACTGGGGATGAGACGAACGCGGCTCGATCGCCTCGATGAAGCCTGCCTGAACGTGGGTTCGGTCGATGAGCCGTGGACGGTCCATCTGGAAATTCGTGTGGAAGGCCGACTCGACGATGAACTCGTCCGCCGGGCCGTTGTCGCAGCGATGGCGACCCATCCGCTGGCACGAGCGCACATCGTGGCCTGGAGGCCGACCGACTTCCGGTACTGGTGGGAGATCTCCGATCAGCCGGGGGATGTTCCGCTCACGGTCGTCGACTGTGCTGAATCCGGCAATGTCGCAACGGCACGCAACAAACTCCTCAGCCGAGCTCCGGAGCTGCAGCGTCGCATCTTCGAAGTCCTGCTGGCCCATGCTCCGGGCGGCGACTATCTGATCCTCAACCTCCACCACGCGGGCGGTGACGGGATCTCCGCGCATCGGCTGATGACCTCGATCCTGCGCCACTACGCCAACGAGCCAGATCCGGTTCCGAGCTTCGACCCACTGGAAGCGCGCAACGTTCGCGACATCATCGGAGCGCACGGAGCAAAGGATCGCTGGACGCGATCGAAACGGTTCGGCCGCTACCTCCGACAGAACCTGCGCAAACCAGCACGCGTCCAGACGTCGGGCGGGACGCGCATCTCGGGGTACGGATGCCATCCGATGCGTCTGGACGCGGAGCAAACTGCAGCGATCTTGGCTCGTCGGCCCGAAGGGACAACCGTCAACGACCTGCTCGTCGGCGCACTCGCCGTGACGATCCGACGCTGGAACGACGCCCACGGGACCAAGAAGCCACGGCGGGTTTCGATCACGGTGCCGGTGAACGTTCGGCCCGCGGAATGGCAGCACGAAGTACTCGGCAACTTCGCTTCCTATGTCACCGTGAACGTTCCCCGTAAGAGTCAGCGGGACAGTCACACCGCGACCGGAGCCGTGCACGAGTGCACATCCGAGATGAAAGGCATTGGCGCACAAGGAATCATGGTGGACCTCCTCAAGGTCTCACAGATCATGCCGGCCGGAGTCAAGAAGCTCATCCAGCGTCGACCTCTCGTCGGGGACCGTGCCGTTGACACCACCTGGCTCACCAACCTCGGCAGATTGGATTTGCCCGTCCACCTGGGCGAAACCGCCGGCGCCGTGACCGAACTCGGTTTCTCGGCACCGGCGACGATGCCGATGGGAGTGACGCTTGGTGTCGCCACAATGGGCGACGAAATGTTCCTGACGTTCCGCTATCGGCATCCGCAGTTCGACGCCGCCGCAGCGGCAGACTTCGCCGCATTATTTCAACGCGCCCTCGAAAGCGGGTAATCGCTGGTCCGACCGCTGAAACCGTTCACGAGTGGATACTGATCGAGGCGCCACCTCGGTCCCGTCGGAAGGAGTCGACCGTGTCGGAAGAAATCGTCAACACCGACATGGCGAAAGCCTGGGACGGTGAGGAGGGTGACCAGTGGACGCAGTTCGCGGATGAGTACGACAACACGAACCGGTCGATCTGGGCCCGGTTCCTAGCGACCGAACCGATCGGGCGTGCTGACCGCGTGCTCGACATCGGCTGCGGCAATGGGCAGTCAACCCGCGACGCGGCGCGTCGAGCACCCGAAGGATCTGCGCTCGGCGTGGATCTGTCTACGTCGATGCTCGCCCTCGCCCGGCGGCGCGCCACCGCGGAAGGCGTCCGGAACGTCGACTTCCGACGAGCTGACGCGCAGGTGTACGCGTTCGATCCCGGTGCCTTCGACATCGCGATCAGCCGATTCGGCGTGATGTTCTTCGAAGACCGCATTGCCGCCTTCGCCAACATCGCGTCAGCGCTCCGCTCGGGTGGCCGGCTGGCGATGTTGGTGTGGCAGGACATCCGGAAGAACGAGTGGTTCATGAAAGTGCGCGAGACCTTGGCCGCCGGTCGGGACCTTCCCATGCCGTCGCCTGGCGTGCCAGGCCCGATGGCGCTGGCCGACCCGGAGGATGTGCGCGGCCTGCTCGCCGGCGCTGGCTTCGAGTCGATCGATTTCACCTCCATCGAAGAGCCGGTCTGGCTCGGTGTCGACGCCGAGGCAGCCTACAAGTTCGTCGGTGAGATTGGGATCGTGAAGGGACTCTCGGACGGGCTCGACCCGGACGCCAAGGCGGCGGCCCACGAGCGGCTCAGAGCAGCGCTTCGGGCGCACGAGACCCCCGAGGGGGTTCGGTTCACCAGTGGCGTCTGGCTGATCTCTGCGACCAAGACGTGAGTTCGCGGGTGCAATGCGCCCGTCATTCCAGCTGTTGTTTGGCCTTCTTCGCCGCAGACGTGGCGATTCCGAACAAGGTGCGAATCGGCGCGACGCCTTCCTCCAGTTTGCCGAAGGAGATCTCGAACAGCTGTTTCGGGAGTTCTCGGGCGGTCGTGGCCAGGAGAATCGTGGTGTTGTCGAACTCTCGCGCGACGCCCTGATCCTTGACGTACTCCTTGAGCAGCGCGTCGGCAAACCAGAATCGCTGGAGGGCACCCGACTTCGAAACCTGCTCGGCCGCAGCCTGTACGAGTTTGCCTTGAACGGTCGTCTCGACGGCGAGTCCGTCCTTCATCGCCCGGTCATGTATGCCGCCCAGGATGGCAAAGCCGACCGCCCAGTCCGCGGGTGACTCGGCAGCGCTGAGGATGGCAGTCAATACGTCGTCAAGCTTCAGCATGCCTGCCGCCTCGGTCAGCCGGTCCACGGCCCCCGGGAGGTCCGCAGCGAGTCTGAGCACTTGCCCCCAGATCGCGCGCTGCGCTTCCGGTTCGAGGTCGTTTCCAAGCAGATCCTCGTCATAGACGCTCTCGGTGATGATGCCCAAGGTCTCCTCGCGCCGATCGGCGGGCAAGTCACCGACGACACCGAGCATTTCCGGGAGCACACCGTTGTCGCGAGCCTCGATCAATTCCGATCGCAGCGCATCGCGGTCGAACGACGCGACAGCCGCCGTTACTCGGCGTTGCGCACGTCGAGACAGCAACGGCACGATGCGCATGAGCTTCGGCACCTGACCTGCAGCGACCACGGAGTGAATGCAGCGATCCAGGTCGCCCTCGGAAAGGTTGCCCAGCTCGTCGGCGACGATCTGTTTGGTTGCCGACGGCACGACCTGGAGGAGAGGTAAGAGCTGGGCGAGGAGTGGATTGTCCGGTCCGGACTGCCCGACCGCTGCAAGTGCATCCCGCATGATCTTGCGGGCAGATTCTGGGTCTTGCACTATCTGGGTGTCGGCGAGTACCCGAAGCGTTGACTCAGGCATCAACGGGATGATCGGGGCGACTCCGGCCCAGAGGTCGTTGCGAATCGCGCTTTCCGCGAGGCCGCTCATCACGGCGGGATCCCGGAGGATGGAAAGGCGCGCAAACCGGGCGAGATTGGGCGTGCTCATCACGCTCGTCATGGCGAGCAACAGATCGAACAGGTTCTGTTCGTGAACTGCGGTGACGAGCGACTCGAGCAGGGCATCGGTCTGCTGGGCCGCGATGTTCGCCAGGCGAGTCCGATTCTCGAAGTTGAGGGCGTCCACCATGGTGAGTGCGACGTCCCACAACTGCTTCTCGTTGGCGGTCTGAATCAACCGGGCGATTCGAGCATCATCGACCAGCGGCAGCACGACATCGAACTGCGCCTTGTTCTCCGCGACTTGCGCAGTCCGAATGATCGCCTCATCGGGGATGATCGGCAGGAACGCCTCGATCAGCTCGGGTGTCACGTAATCGATGAACTGACCCATCGTCACGAATTCCTCGCGCTCCACGAGGATGGGCAGGACTTTTCGTCCGGTCGCAATATCGATCTTTGCCATCATCGGGCCTACGGTCCGCGGGTCGACATAGGGCGTGACATCTGCCATGAACGTCGGTGGGAGCTTGGAGACGGCTTTGAGTGCTTTCTCCTCGGCGACCAGCCCGACGAAGGAAGCGCACATTTGCGGCTCGAAGTACTGCGGCCCGAGCTTGGCCATGATCGGGACCGGAATGATGTTGGCCAGTGACGCGAGGTGTCCGAATCGTGCGTTGCAGTGCGCTTGAAGTTGATCGACTACCTGGAAACGGAACTCGCGCACACGCTGCCAGCCGAGGGGAGCCAGAAAGGCCAGCTCCGCGGGATCGCAGTGCAGAGTCCGGCCGAGCTTGATCATTTCGGCGTGCAGATCCGCCTCATCGGTTGTCACTTGCCGGCCCCCAAGATCGCGCGTGCCGGACCGCGTAGCAAGACGGGGAGGTTGTTCACCGAATCTGTCGTGCTCTTCTCCAGTGACTTCGCAGTCTCTGCCTTCACCGAACGCACCTTGTCGACGAGCCACCCAAGTCGCGCAACAGGCAACTCGGCGAACCCGTCGGGCAGACTTCCACCCAGTTCGGCGGCGAGGGCATCCCGGTGGTCGCTCATAGTTCCTTCGATTTTCCACCGCGAGTCGACCAACTTCTCAGATTCGACGAGTCGCCCTGCACCGGAACCTCTCTGGTGCTATCACGAAGAAGACGGCTCAAATCTGAGGGGGCCGACGTGGACGTTCGCTTCATCTCCGACGGTGTACGTGTGTATCCCGCAACCGAACTGAAGGCACTCCTCGATCGCCCCGACGGACTGGTCTGGGTCGACGTGCCGACCTGGGACGTCGAGGCCGAGAAGACGTTTTCGGAGGTCTTCGAATTCCATCCCCTGGCCATCCGGGACTCGAAGAACCGGAACCAAGTCCCTGCTTTGCACAGATATCCGGGTCACATGTTCCTTGTCCTGCACGCGCCGCAGCAGGGTGCTCGGGGCCACGTGCACTACGTGGAACTTGATCAGTTCATCGGGAGCCGCTTTCTGGTGACCGTGCACGGACCCATCAATCCGGCGATCGATCAGTCGACTGCGATGGTCGAAGTGAACACTGTGCTGAGTCGGCTCGAATCGGGAAAGTTGAAGCCGGCCAACGCTTTCGAACTGTCTTCTGCGCTGCTGGCGGCACTGACCGCCCGGATGAGGGCCTACGTCGCCGCGCTGACGAAGGACGTCTGGAAACTCGAGCAGCAAGTCACCGCGGGGCACCTCGGCGATCCGGAGTCGTTCCTCGACGAGATGTTCCGGGCCCGCCATGGACTCCTCACGATTCGCACGATGGCGTCGTTGAGCCGCGAAATCTACGGTCGGATGGTGACCATCGAGGCGTTCGGAGAAGGTCAGGGCCAGCACTTGTTGCGTGACGCGGTCGACCAATTCGAACACTTGGCGGTGATGGCCGATCGTCAGAAGGACTATCTGCAGGGCACGATCGAGTTCTATCAGGCACGCACGAACACCAAGATGACGATTGCTGCGGAACGGCTTGCCGTCATCGCTTCGATAACGTTGCCGATCACGGCCTTGTCCTCGATTCTCGGCATGAACGTCATCGTCAACGATCACACGCGATGGGTCGAGCTGTCGGTGACTCTCGTCCTGATGCTGGCGATTTCGACGTGCCTGCTCATCTGGGCCAAACGCAAAGGGTGGTTCTGAGCGAGGGTTACCCGTCGAGGCCCGACAGCACCTCCCGGATGTGCCGTCTCGGGGTCGCGGGCAGCGGGTCCGCGTTGAGCGGTGCCCATCCGACGCGCAGCAGCAACTGGGGGTAACCACTGTCCTCGAGCACGGTCAGCCGCAGGAAGTCGCGCGTGTCGCGGACCTCGAGTGGCTCGGTGATCGGGCACGTCGCCATCCCGAGGACGGTGGCCGTGAGCATCACCGCGCTCGTCGCTTCTCCAGCCCGCAATCGGGACATCGGATCGTCGGACGGAGTGCTGAGAACGAGAATCACGCTTCCGTCGCGGTCCGATCGCGCGCCCACCGGTTGCGTCAATGTGGCGTGGGCGAAATGGCGTGCGGGGAGGAGATCGGTGGCATGCGAGGAGGCGATGTTCGATGCGGGTACCCCGTCGAGGGACCCGTTCCGGCCCGTCCAGAGTGCGATCTCCGAGCGGTAGTCGTCATTGGCCGCGTGCACGCGCGCCGACTCGGCCGACGCTTGCGAGAGGTAGTCGAAGGACTCGGTCCGGGTCAGCAGTGTTCCTTCGTGGGCTGCGCATGCGGTGATCCGGGTGAGGCTGCTCGTAGGGACCGGCCACGAGCTGTAATAACGACGATCGGTTCGCCGGCGCGGGATCGCCGCAGCCAGTTCGATGTCTTGCTCGGTCGGCTGATGCCGGTGCACTTCGATCGCCGCAAGGTGGGTTGGGTTCGCGGGGTTGGGGAACCGGTGCACGGTTGCCTGCCAACCGAGAGCACCGAGTGCAACCCGCATGTGGTGCAAAGCGGCGCCGCAGCTGAGCATTTGATCTCGCCCGTCGGGATCGGTCTCGGGCACTCGACGCTCCGGATCGACAAACAAATGGATCGTCGAATCACCGACTCGCCACCGCCAGGGCTGGGTGTTGTGCACGGAAGGCGCTCGAACCGCGAGGGCGATCGCGGCGCGAATTGTTGTGGCGTCAGGACGTGAGGTGTTCATATCGCTTCGCTCCTGTGGTTCGTCGTTGTTGTACTCGGCGCGCGGCTTCGGTAATCCGGGCGATTTCTTGTTCGATCGATGCGGCGATGGCGCCCACGTCCGGAATGGCGCCGAAGTCGGTGTGGACGCCGAACGTCAGACGGCCGGCGTAGCTGAAGATCGATATCGAGAGGCTCGACCCCGTGGAGATGGGCGCGACAGCCAGGATCTCGACGATGCGGCGACCCAGGAACTTCCGGTGCTCGGTCGGTCCTGGGATGTTCGCTCCGACGGCGACAATCGCACGTTGCGGCAGTCGCGCCGCCATCTGGACGGTCCACGCAACCGGCGCGAACGGCCAACGCTCGGCGAGTGTGGCGATCGCATGTTCCGCTTCTGTCCCGGCGCTGAACTCGTGCGTGGAGACGCGGTTCTTCACTGCGAGGAGTCGTGCGACCGGGTCAGCGACCTCGACCGGGAGCGACGGAACCATGATTGAAATCCGGTTGTCGATCGCATTGAGGATTTCGTCGGCTCGAACCGGGACGGGGAGGGCGCTGGCGATCGCGGCGAGCGCCACGTCGTTGACCGTGGTGTCGAAGGTGTCCCTGATAAGGCGCACGTCATCCAGTGACGTCCTGGCCGCCGCGAAGGCTCGATGTCTCCCGAGGTGGCTGTTGAGAACAGGCGCTGACGAACCGGCGAATAGGTCGGTGCCGTATCGCATCAGTCCGCGGATGACCTGCAGCGACGTCCGGGTCAAGCGAATGGGACTGGTCAGCTGTCTCGCCATGAAGGCGGCCTGCCGGCGTGGTGACAGCGCCAGGTCGATGACCTCAAGAATCACGTCACTCAGCGAGCGCGTCGAGACCTTCGGCTGCGGCCCGGCGATCGTGACGACGCGCGCGCCCGCTTCGTAGTCGCACAGCAACTCGATCAGTCGCGCACCGGACAGTCCGCCGGCCATGCAGCGATGCATTTTGGCCAGGATCGCCCACCGCCCGTCCGGCAGCCCTTCGACAATCCAGCATTTCCACAGGGGGTGCTCGCGGTCGAGCCTCGGGTCCATGACGTGTCCGACGAGTCGGTCGAGGGCCGCCTCATCGCCCAGAGCAGGCAGCGTCGTTCGACCAACGTGGTGCGCGATGTCGAAGTACGGGTCATCGACCCAAACGGGGGCACCGAGGTCGAACGGAAAACCATGCACTACCTGGCGGGCGTGGGGAACCGCGTCAAGTCGCGAGGCCACCGCGTCGAGGAACTCTCGATGAGTCGGGACCGGACCTTCGATGACCACGACGCCACCGATCATGAGACTGGCGTGGGGATCTGCGTCCTCTGCTTGAAGGAAGAGTGCATCGAATGGGGTGAGATGTTCCATCGCGCCGCCTCAGTTCGGTGTCAGTGATCAGGAGCGGCTGCGGTCGATCACGATGCGGACGAAGAAGATCCCGGTCACCGTGGCCATGGTCGACGCCATGGCGAGTCCGGCGAGCAGACCGATGGCGACCACGACGAGCATCGGCTGGCCTTGTTTCCAGAGCGGCATCGCGATTGCGGCGAACACGGTGAGTCCCGCGCACCAGCCCAGTGCCGAACCGGCGATCCACTCCGACGCGCGATGCGAAACATGTCGCAGGACGAGCCACTGCGGTACCGAGAGAGACAAAACAGCGATCGTGCCAACCAGCGCGACGACCGCGATGCGCGTAGGCGTCGAGGCTTGCGACAGTTGGTCGCCGAAGATGCTCGGCAGCATCGCTACCAGCCAGGCGAGTCCCGCCCCGAGCGCGGTCGCGGACACCCAGGCACGCCTCGGGAAACGGGGGAGAGCGTGCTTGGCAACCGAACCTTGCCCGATTCCGAGGACCAAGCCCTCGAGCGTTCCGGCGCTGATCAGGATGAGGAACGCGATCCACTCGGCGATGTTCACCGTCAGCGCACCAGCGATCGCGGGCGCGCTGAAGCCGACGAATTCGGCCAGCGTGACGGTCCGGATCCACTCACTGGTCGTTGCCGATCGTGGGGCCGCGAACACCGCATGCATCAGGAACCTCCGGAGTCGATGAAGAGATTGATCTCATTCGACTTGGCGGCTCCGTGCGCCGTTAGGGCCGGCGGACCCCTTCGCAAGGGACCAGGGACCTTCGGCTCTTCGTCCCGGGCGCTCGGGATGGCACTTAGGATGCAGCCGTGAGCAGCGCACCCGATCTGTCCAGTCGCACCCGCCAGAGCACGATCTACACCAACGGGGTGTACGGCGAGAAGCCGAAGGTCCCCACGAACTTCAGCGAACTCGAAAGCCGCGCGAAGGCGGTGATGAGTGAGCGAGCCTGGGCTTACATCGCGGGTGGGGCGGGCGACGGCGAGACGATGGACGCCAATCGTGAGGCACTCAAGCGGTGGGCGATCCTGCCCCGGATGCTTCGGGATGTGTCGGACCGGGACTTGTCGATCGAACTGTTCGGTCAGAAGTTGCCCGCTCCGGTGCTGCTTGCGCCCGTCGGTGCCGGCGAAGTGGTGTGTCCGGACCCGGACGTTGCGATCGGTGAAGCTGGCGCTGAACTCGGCGTTCCGTACATCTTCTCGAGCCAGGGATGCAACGCGATGGAAGACGTCGCGGCCGCGATGGACCGCGTTCGCCAGGATGCGCCGCGCTGGTTCCAGCTCTATTGGTCGAAGGACGATGCCCTCACCGACAGCTTCATTCGACGGGCCGAAGCGGTCGGCGCCAACGCTCTCGTGCTGACCCTCGACACCACCCAGTTGGGCTGGCGCCCACAGGATCTCAACCTGGGTTCGCTGCCGTTCACGCAAGGGGAGGGGATCGCGCAATATACGTCCGACCCGCGGTTCCGCGAGATCGTCGCCGAGCGAATCCGGAATGCGAAGGGCACCAAGCAGGACCTCCGGGTGACTCTCGGGGCGATCAAGTCGCTGGCATCGATGGCCCGGCACTACCCGGGGGACACCATCCGGAACCTCATCGCGGCGGAACCGAAGGCGTCCGTCGAGACGTTCCTGGATGTGTTCTCCCGCCAGTCGCTCAACTGGGATGACGTCGCTGACCTGCGGAAGAAGACGAAGCTGCCGATCGTCCTGAAGGGGATCGTGCACCCGGACGACGCCAAGCTCGCAGTCGAGGCGGGCGTCGAGGGAATTCTGGTGTCGAATCACGGTGGTCGGCAGATCGACGGTGCGATCTCGGCGATCGACGCCCTGCCGGATGTCGTTGACGCGGTCGACGGCCGGGCGAAGGTTCTTGTGGACTCTGGAATTCGTGGCGGCGCTGATGTTTTCAAGGCGCTCGCGCTCGGTGCGGATGCGGTCTGTTTGGGCCGTCCCTACATGTACGGACTTGCGCTCGACGGCCGCAACGGCGTTGTCGACGTTCTGCGGAACGTCATCGCCGAGTTCGACCTGACGCTGGGCCTGGCGGGATTCACCGCGCCAGGCCAGCTCAGTCGATCCGCTCTTCGGCGTATCTAGGGCCCTCCCACAATCGCCTGCAACGCGGCAACGTGGCCGTTGAACGCGTCTCGGCCGGTGGGGGTCAGCCGTGCCCGGACCTTTCGGCGGCTACCTTCGAGACGGCGCTCGGTTGCGACATAACCGGCTTCCTCCAGCGTGGTGAGCTGCTTCGACAGCGCTGAATCCGACAACGCCAGCTTCTCCTTGAGAAAGGCGAACTCGGCCCAGTCCGCGGCCGCCAAGGTGGCCACAAGGGCGAGCCGAGTGCTCGGATGAATCAATTCATCGAAGCGCGCCGGGGTCTTCGAGGGCGGGGTCATGCCCGCGCCCACCGCCGCAGTACCCGGAGGATCTCCGGCCCACCGAGTCCGACGACCGCGGCCACCAGCACAGCCGCGCCGATACCCGGGTGGCGCGCCCCGTCGGCGGCCAGCGCGAATGCGGCCCCGACCGTCAGTGCGACGAGTCCGAGCAGCATCCCGATCACGAGCGCGGGAGTGCGTGGCCCGGCGACGTCCGCGCTGACCTGCACTGAACCGGTGCGTCGACGTCCGCTCAGCAGACGTGACGCGATGGCTGAGTGCGCGGCACCGAACGTCAGGGTGGCGACGGCGGTGACCCATTCGGGGCACGTCTCGCCGACGATGCCCAAGCCGAGCCAGGCCGCCGCCAGCACCCACCAGTACCAGCGGGGGAGGCCGATCTCTTCGGCAATGTTGGCTCTGGCGTGTTCGACGGCGTCGAGCGCGGCGCGAGCATCTTCGGGGGCGATGTGTCCCATGGCATTACCTCACTTTCCTGTCTGGAAAGTAAGGCTGCCACTTTCCTCATAGGAAAGTCAAGGGGTGATCATGCGTGCGTTGGCTGACGGTGGGAGAACCGGTGCCACCAGTGGTGCCGCGGCGCTGCCACGTAACCCGGTTCGTCGCGTACAGCTGTGGTCTGTGCAAGATCGCGGTTCTCCCGCGCGAGGCGATCCCGGTCCTTGCGCATCATCTTGTTCTCGCGGTTAATTTCCCGCAGCTCACGTCGGGTGGCCCGGCGATCGCCCGCGATAGCAGACGTGCGACCAACGACCATCATGAGTCCGAGCATGCCCAGTGCGCCGACCAGCATGCCGATGATGACGATCTGATTCATCTGACCGCTCAGCATCCAGTTGAAGACGGCGACGTCCGCGCTGTGTTCGTTCATGCTGTTGAACCAGACGCCGACTCCGGCGACGACTGCGGCGACGAGTACGAGTAATCCCAAAATAACCATGACAGCTCCAATGCCTCGACGATCTGTCTTGTCTCGGGTACCCGGTTCGTGCCTATTTGAACGCCAAAGACGGAAGCCGCCGAACGAATGTCGGCGGCTCCCGGGTGAATTCAGGATCAGGATCGATGGGCTGGGCTATGCGTCAGACGGTGCCAGAGCCCTTCCTTGTGCCCGCTGTCGTCGGTGTGGACGGCAGGCTGGCGCGATTCCGGGACGGCCCGACGAGTGTCTTCGACCGACTCGCGGCGAGAAGACGTCACGGTCGTTGGCTCGTCTAAACGGGGCTCCCGCGTATCCCTGGCTCTCGGCGCATCCTCGAGGGCCTCGGGGGTGGTGCTTGTTTCTCGCACCTCGCGAAGTTCCCGCTCGTGCCGGGCGTGGAGCTCGCGTTCCTGCTCGAGTTGACGCTCGCGTGCCTCGAGCAGTTCGTCGCGCTCCTGCCGCGCGGATTCGGCGTCATGCCGATAGTGGTCGAGTTCGGCGGCCTTACGCCGATGGCTCGAACGTCGTAGGGCGCTGAGCATCAGGGCTAGGCCGAGCAGAGCGAGCGCACCGACGGCCGCACCGAAGATGAACACTCCGGCTTGCGACAGGTCGACGTGAAAGCCGAACACCGTGAGGGTGTCGGCGGCGTCGTTGTTGTCCGGCATCAAGATGACCCCGACCCCGACGACGACGGAAAGAATGAGAATGAGCAGACCCAAGACAACCATTTGTTGACCTCCCGGTTTGGTTGGCAACAGACGAGTACCCGGGGTCAGCTCATGGAAACTGCTGGGCGCCCTAGGAAACTCCGCTGGAAACGTTTTCCCAATACGGCTTGCGTAGTTCGCGTTTGAGGATCTTGCCGGCGCCCGAAACAGGTAGGGCGTCGACGAACTCGGCACTGCGCGGGACCTTGTAGTTGGCGATGAGCGTCTTGCAGTGCGTGCTTAATTCTTCGGCAGTGGCGGTCTGTCCGGGCGCCAGGACGATTACGGCATGCACCCGTTCGCCCCACTCGGCGTCGGGGATGCCGATGACCGCGCACTGCGCGATCGCCGAGTGCTTCGCCAGGGCGTTCTCGACCTCGGCGCTGTAGACGTTCTCCCCGCCAGTGACGATCATGTCCTTGATGCGGTCGACCACGAAGACGTAGCCGTTCTCGTCCATGTAGCCGCCGTCGCCCGTGTGCATCCAGCCGTTTCGGATGGCTTCGGCCGTCGCCTCTGGCTTGTTCCAGTAACCGAGCATGACGTTGTCGCCGCTGACGACGATTTCGCCCACAGTGCCGCGGGGAACCTCGTTGCCTGCGTCGTCGACGATGCGAACCTCGGCGTGCGCAACCGCACGGCCAGCGGCGCGTAGCAGTTCGGGACGCTTGTGGTCTTCGGCAGTGAGCAGTGTCGCGATCGGTGACAACTCGGTCATTCCGTAGGCCTGTGCGAATTCGGCCGCGGGGAACGTCTTCTGTGCGCGCTGAAGGACTGCCTCGGAGATCGGGGAGGCGCCGTAGAGGACTCGGCGAAGACTCGTCGTGTCGAATTGTGCGACGGACGGATCGTCGATGAGCATCTGGATCATCGTCGGGACGAGCAGCGAGTCGGTGACCTGGTGGTCCGCGATGGCTTTCAGAACTCCGCCGGGTGTGAACATCGGGACGATCACGTGCGTCGACCCGCAGATGTTGCCGAGGTTCCAGGCTGCGAAATCCGCGAGGTGGAACATCGGTGCAGCGTGGAGCAGGTTTCCGCCGCGGATCACGAGGTCGGTGGTGGCCGCCCCGCCGAGGGCCGAGGTGACCACGTTGTTGTGGCTCAGCATCACGCCCTTGGGGAAGCCTGTCGTTCCGCCGGTGTAGAAGATTCCGAGCAGTTCGTCGCCGCCCGTCTCGGTGTCCTCGATCGGGTCGGCAGCGCTCACCAAAGTTTCGTAGTCGAGTGTGCCCGCGGGCGCTTCACCGTCGCCGATGAAGATGACGCGCTCGAGTTCATGCTGTGCGGTGATTGCGGGCAGGGCCCGTGCGAAGGCATCGTCAACGAGGAGGACCTTCGTGTCCGAATCCTGCAGCGAGTAGACGATCTCCGCGGGGCTCCAGCGGATGTTGACCGGGTTGACGACGCCGCCCAGCCACGGCACCGCGAAGAAGTACTCGTGGTACCGATCGCTGTTGAGCGCCAGAATCGCAACGCGGTCGCCCTTGCTCACCCCAAGCGTTCGGAGGGCACCCGCGAACCGCGCGATCCGATCGGCAGACTCGGCAACCGTGCGCTTCCGATTGCCATAGATGGTGGCAATGGCGTTGGGGCGCTGCTGCACGGCGCGGTGCAGCGACTGGGTGAGGTGCATGGGGTTCCTTCGAGCGTGCCTGAAGCGATGATCGGCAACGAGCTATGTCAAATTAATGGAAATTCACATAGCACGATATGTGCCCGCCCCGCTGGAGGCAATAGCGCACGGCCCGATGTCTGCGCGACCGAACTGGTCAGCTGAGCCGCTCCAGCACCATCGCCATTCCCATGCCGCCGCCGACGCACATGGACTCGATGCCGAACTGCTTGTCCTGCGTCTGCAGGTTGTTGAGCAGCGTCGCGGTGATGCGAGCACCGGTCATGCCGAACGGGTGACCGAGCGCGATGGCACCACCGGAGACGTTGAGCTTCTCCGGATCGATGTTGAGCTCCCGCGCCGATCCGATGACCTGGACCGCGAAGGCCTCGTTGATCTCGAAGAGGTCGATGTCCTCGATCGACATTCCCGTCTGCTTGAGAACGGCTCGGATGGCGCCGATGGGGCCGAGGCCCATGATCTCCGGCGACAGGCCGGTGACTGAGGTACCCGCGATTCGCGCCAACGGCGTCAGTCCGAGGTCCTTGGCCCGTTTGTCGCTCATGATGACGAGCGCCGCTGCACCGTCGTTGAGCGGACACGCATTACCGGCGGTGACCGTGCCGTCCGGCCGGAACACTGGCTTGAGCTGCGAGACAGCCTCGTAGGTGGTGCCTGCGCGCGGGCCGTCGTCCTTGGAGACGGTCGAGCCATCGGGCAGCTTCACGGGCGTGATTTCGCGCTCGAAGAAACCGGCGTTGATCGCGGCCTCGGCGCGGTTCTGCGACTGGACACCCCAGCGGTCCTGCTCCTCGCGGGAGATGCCGGTGATCGTGACGACGTTCTCCGCGGTCTGTCCCATGGCGATGTAGATGTCGGGGATCTGGCCGTCGTCGCGCGGGTCATGCCACTTCACACCACCGGCCTCGGCGGCCTTCGTGCGCGCCTCGGCGTCGTGGAAGAGCGGGTTCCGGGTATCCGGCAGCGAGTCCGAGTTGCCCTTCATGAAACGCGACACAGTTTCGACGCCGGCCGAGATGTACGCGGAGCCTTCACCGGCCTTGATTGCGTGGAACGCCATGCGGGTCGTCTGTAGCGACGACGAGCAGTAGCGCGTGATGGTCGTACCGGGGAGGTGGTCCATGCCGAGCTGCACCGCGACGACTCGACCGAGGTTGTTGCCTTGCTCGCCACCGGGCAGGCCACAGCCGAGCATGAGGTCGGTGATGTCCTTCGGGTCCAGCGCCGGAACCTTGTCGAGCGCCGCCTGCACCATCTGCGTCGTGAGGTCGTCCGCGCGCATGTCCTTGAGCGAACCCTTGAAGGCCCGGCCGATCGGGGATCGGGCAATGGAAACGATGACGGCTTCGGTCACGGCGGACCTCCTGAACGATGGGACTGTCGCCCCTCACATTAGGAGGCTTGGTCGCCTGGAGTTGGAGGTGCGAGAAAAAGACCCGGCACAGTCAACGCGCGCGCGATGTCGTCGGTGTTGCCCACCGTGACCAGAGCCATCCGGATCATCGTGATGCGTGCTTCCGCAAGCGATTCCGTGTCTTGGAGGCCCTCGGAAAGAACGCGGAAGACGACGAACTCGCAGGCGTTGAGCATGGAGTCCAGGACCAGTGGGCTCGGCGCCGGCCGCCCGAGTTCGACGGTCTTCTCGACGATGAGCTTTCGGATCAGGTCCAGGGCGCGTTCCCGGTGTGCGCACACCGGAGAAGAGAGGTCATACAGCTCGGCGAACAGCGGCCGCAGCACGCTCCCGCGCGTGTGCGCCCATTCCAGGTAGGCGTCGATGACCCGAATGCCCATCTCGATCGAGTCGTCGGTGCTCGCGACCGCCGCGGCGACGCCTCTCACCAACGCTTCGTCGGAGTCGTCGAGCAAGACGTTCAGCGGCTCGATCGCGTTGGCGAAATATCGGTAGAACGTCGGCCGGGCGATCTCGGCGCGTTCAATGATTCGGGCAACGTTGCAGCCTCGCGAGCCGAATTCGGCAAACACTTCTCCCGCAGCTGACACGATATGAGCACGGACGCGATCAGACTCCGCGGCGGACTGTGGACGCCTGCCGCGTTTCGGGGTGGGTTGCTTGACACTCATGGATTCACCGCGTTTAACTTAACATCACTGTTAGACGAACACCGCTGTTAAGGAAATGTTCTGCCGAACACGATTTCCGCCCCGGCACTGTGTTCCCGCACAACCAACAATGTTCCGAACACTAAGGACTGTCGAAGATGACAACTGCACCGCAGCAGACGACCGAAACGGCTCTCCCGTCGGATCTCGTTGAGCGGCTGACTTCCCGTGCCATTGCGGGCGGTGCGCCATCGGTCGAAGTTTTCGCGCCCGCAACCGGCAAGAAGATTGGCAATCTGCCGCAGTCCTCCATCGACGACATCGACGCCGCCTTCGCGACCGCCCGTCGCGCGCAGAAGGAATGGGCTGAGCTTCCCGTCTCGAAGCGCGTTGCCATCTTCAGCAAGTTCCACGACCTCATCCTGAGCGAGCAGAAGACGATGCTCGACATTCTCCAGACCGAGTCGGGGAAGTCGCGTCTGCACGCGTTCGACGAGGTGCTGGACGTGGCGAACAACTCTCGCTACTACTGCAAGGTCGCACCGGGGCTGCTCAGCAAGAAGAGCCGCGGCGGCGCGATTCCGCTGCTGACCCAGGCCGAGGAGATCCGTCGACCCAAGGGTGTCGTGACGGTCATCTCGCCGTGGAACTACCCGCTGGCGCTGTCCGCGTCGGACGCGCTGCCGGCACTCATCGCAGGTAACGCGGTCATCTCGCGTCCGGACAACCAGACCGCGCTCACCGCCCTTTATGCGATTGAACTCGCCGAGCGGGCGGGTTTGCCGGCCGGCTTGTGGCAGGCAGTCCTTGGTCGTGGCCGGGTCATCGGCGACGAGCTCATCAAGCGCACCGACTTCGTTGACTACACCGGTTCGACCGCGACCGGAAAGACCGTCGCGCAGCAGGCCGCGAGCCGTCTGATCGGCTGCTCGCTCGAGCTCGGCGGAAAGAACCCGATGGTGGTTCGCGCCGATGCCGACGTCAAGTCCGCCGCCAAGCACGCCATCCGCGCCTGCTTCGCGAACGCAGGGCAGCTGTGTGAGTCGATGGAGCGCGCATATGTCCACGAGGACGTCTACGACGACTTCGTCGCGGCGTTTGTGAGCGAGATCAACGACATGGTTCTCGGTTCGGACCTGGAATTCAACAGCGATATGGGCTCCTTGACGTTCTCCCGCCAGCTCGACACCGTGAACGAGCACGTGAACGACGCGGTCGCGAAGGGTGCCCGGGTGCTCGTCGGTGGAAAGGCGCGTCCGGACCTCGGGCAGTTCTTCTACGAGCCGACGCTGCTCGAAGGCGTGAAGGAAGGCATGACCGTCTTCCGCGAGGAGACCTTCGGCCCCGTGGTCTCGATCTACAAGGTCAGCAGTGACCAAGAGGCCATCGACGGCGCGAACGACACCACGTACGGCCTCAATGCGTGCGTCTTCACCAGCGACGTCAGCGAGGGCCGGAAGGTCGCTGAGCAGATCAAGGCCGGCGCCGTGAACATCAACGAAGGCTTCGCCGCCGCGTGGGGCAGCGTGGACGCACCGTCGGGTGGTCTCGGTGACTCCGGCAGCGGCCGTCGTCACGGAACCGAGGGCATCCTCAAGTACGTCAGCACCCAGACGATCGCCGCACAGCGCATCCACCCGATCGCGCCGCCGCCCGGCGTCTCGGACAAGCTGTACGCGCAGGCCATGACCGTGAGCCTGTCGCTCATGAAGCGCATCGGCCTGAAGTAAATCTCCCGGGACCCCGGGTCCCATTACGGCCTAGGCTGATGAGGTGGAGATCGTGCACCTCATCGTCTTGGTCGGTATCGCCGTTCTGCTGGCGGTGCTCTTCGCCCAAACGATGAAGATCCGTCAGCAGAACGCCAAGCTCGAAGCCGCGGTCGCTCCGCTGCGTGCCGAAGCCGTCCGGAGTCCCGATGCCTCGGCGATGCCGGGGAGGGGCCGGTTCATCACCATCGAGATCCTCAACCCAGGCGAGTTGGCGGCCTCGGAGAACAAGTTGGCACCGGTCGCGGGAGCAGTCGCGCCCAACCTGCTCAACCAGATCGTGTACGTCAAGGCCGCTGGAATTCTGCGCGAACAACTTGCCGGCCATGGCGTCGAAGCGGACGTGAAGATTCATGTCCGCTAGCTGGATTCTCACCCTCGCCGCACTCGTCCTCACGGGTGCCGGCGGTCGAGTAGTGATCCAGCAGCGCGCGCAAACCGCCCGAACCACGGCCGAGATTCGACGACTGCGGGCGATCATCGCCGAGAACGCGCGGATGGCCGCTGCCCTGGAAGCGCTCGAAGCGACGACGGCGAGTGTCGAGGTGACGAACTCGATCGTCCAGCAGGCCCACCATGCAATCGCCAACATTCCGTTCGGCATTCTCGAGGCGATCCCGGCGACCGCGCCGGTCACCAAGGTGGTCCACGAAATCCACGACACGATCGCGGACGGCGTCTACGGCACGATCTCCGGGGTCAGCCGGGCACTGCGACGGGCACCTCGTCGGCGGCGGGCACCGGAGCGAACTCGCTACGACGTGGATCAGCGTCCTGGCGAATAACTCGGTGCTACATTCGCCGCCATGAGCTCCGAGACACCCGCGGTTGAGCCGTTCTTCCCGCCGGACCGCATGAAGGCCGTCGCCAACAGAGTCATCACGCTGCTTCTGAAGTCGCCGCTGCGCCGGAAGGTCGGCAAGAACTTCATGATCGTGCACATCGTCGGGCGTAAGTCGGGGAAGAAGTTCGACGTGCTCATCGGGCGGCACGAGCTCAACGGCCGGACTGTCGCCAGCATCGGGGCGAAATGGCGCTACAACCTGCGCGGCGGCGCCGATATCGACGTCACGACTGGCGAGGGTATGCAGCGCGCACACGTGACCGTTGTCGAAGATCGCATGGAGATGGCGAAGGTCTTCCACGCGATCCTCGAGCAGCTCGGATACAAGAAGGCCCAGTACATCGCGCTCAAGGTGAACGTCGACCGGATGCCGACCGTCGAGGAGGTCGAGGCGGCGCTCGTGGACCGTTGGGTCGCTTATTTTGACTTCGCTTGATCCGGCCAATCGAGTGTTCGGTGGCTCCGAAACTCGCGGAGCACGCTGGTTATCGGATCGCGGAACGCGATCGACTTCGCCAGTAGCCGAAGCGGATTGGTGAAGTCCGGAGCCGCATCCGGCAGCACCTCGGGGTAGAGCGGGTCCCCGACGATCGGAATGCCGAGCGCATTGAGGTGCACCCGAATCTGGTGCGTTTTCCCGGTTATCGGACGACATTCGTAGCGGGCGAAATCGCCGCGGGTTTCGACCTTCGACACGACGGTTTCGCTGTTCGGCGCGCCCGTGATCTCGCGGGCTTGCAGCACGCCGCGTTCCTTGACGATCCGGCTCGTGCAGGTGAGCGGGAATTCCGCGTCGCTGACCGGGGCGATTGCTTCGTACGTCTTCTCGGCTTGGCCCGATGCGAAAAGTTCGTGGTACGCGCCACGGACTTCTGGCCGAACCGTGCAGATCAGCACGCCCGCGGTCAGGCGGTCGAGGCGGTGGGCTGGGGAGCATGCTTCGAGTCCGGGCAGCCTCCGCAGACGCACGAGCACGGATTCGGTCACGTGGCGTCCGCGCGGCATCGTCGCGAGGAAGTGCGGCTTGTCGATGACCACCAGATCGTCATCGCGGTGCACGATCTCGATGTCGAACGGGACCGCCACCTCCTCGGCGGGCTCGCGATAGATCCAGATCGTCGCGTTCGCTCGATACTGCGTGTCGAGGTCGATCGGAGCCAACCGCTCGTCGAGCACGTTTTCGCTGTTCACGGCTTCGATCGCAGTCTCTCCGAACCGGCTGACGAGATACTCGGCGACCGTCGCGAAAGAACCAGCCGGCAGCCGCATCGAGACCGCATTCAACCCGTTTCGAAGTGGGGGATGGGTCTTCGTCACGCCTCGAACCTAGGCCATGCGCAGCCGCTCCTGACAGAACGGTGACGACCTGGCTCTATGTCTTTCGCAGTCCTGGCGACGGGACGACGATCGACAGTGGGTACCAGATCGGTATCGCGATAGTTGGTGAGGAGAGAGTCATGGCAGGAG
This sequence comes from Smaragdicoccus niigatensis DSM 44881 = NBRC 103563, assembly GCF_000380645.1. Classification (GTDB taxonomy): domain Bacteria; phylum Actinomycetota; class Actinomycetes; order Mycobacteriales; family Mycobacteriaceae; genus Smaragdicoccus; species Smaragdicoccus niigatensis. Next base: position 114,598 of record NZ_AQXZ01000015.1, on the reverse strand, counting down.
TAAAGGCACGCAGTTTCGACAGCCCCGACGAGACCCGAAGCCCGGAGAAGACGCGGGTGGACGTCGTTGACGTGAACGGGCAGAAGGCCGCCCGACTGACTGCGCAGCCCGGTTGGAAATGGTCGGAGTGCATCAAGCCGGTCGTCGGTGGAGACAGTTGCCAGGCCAAGCACTTCGGCGTGGTCATCTCCGGTCAGATGCACATCGTGCACAACGACGGCTCGGAAGCTGATATCACTCCGGGCAGTGCGTACGTGATCGAGCCGGGCCACGATGCCTGGGTCGTCGGCGACGAGACGTTCGTCGGCTACGAGTTCGAGAGCCCGACCGCCGCGAGCTTCGCCAAGAACGTTGCAGAGCATGCGGCAGCGACTGCGGGGCACATTTCCTAGTCGTCGAGCGTCTTGAGGTTCGACGCGTCGAGAGCCTGCACGCGGTTGAGGCGGGATGTGATCTCGCGCAGTTCGGACGCGAAGGCACGGCGGCGCGAATGCAGGTCGTCGGCGCCGGGTGCAACGAGGCCCCGGTTGTCGGCGAGTTTCAACGCCGTCGTGAACAGCTCCGACGACACCGATTCCGTGCTGTGAATTCGGTTCTGCAACAACATCTGACGTCCGACGTTGACGCACTCGTCGAGGAATTCGGGCTTGTCGACGGTCTGGTCGACCGGGGTTGCGACAAGCCGCTCCGCCACCACGAGCTGCGCATCGAAGAACGAGCGCAGCGTGCGGTGAGCGGTCATGAAGCCGGTGTCCCGCAGCTTCTTCCGGAGGTCCGGACCGCTGAGACTCTCCGGCGTCCAGCCCGGGTCGATGAGGTTCAGTTCCGCTTCGAGTTCGGCGCGGAAGGTCTTGCGGTTCGAGAAGAAGAATTCGAACTTCAGCAGGTCGCGCAGTCGTAGCGCTTCCTCCCACGTGGCCATGTAAGCGTCTTCGGCGTTGTCTTCGAACACCCGCATGATCGCGAGTTCGAGGATCGCGCGACTGACGAACCAGTGGATGGCGTTGTTGCGATAGAAGGCCGCGATCAGGTGCTGACCGGGCTCGATCGTGTAGACCGCCTCCACTCCGCCGGTGTAACCGGTGACGACCTTCGCGAGCTCGAGGCGGGTCAGAACGCCGATGAGGCCGGAACGGTTGGCCAGGGCCTCGAGACCGCCGCCGGGGATGTTCCGTTGCCTGATATAGGCGCGAACGGGTGCGATGACGTTCTCGACCTCGCTGATCGTGAGCGCACGGTTGACACCCAGGAGAGCCAGTGTCACCAGTGCGTTCGCGGAAATCGGGGTGACGGCGTTGATGCCGACGGCGGTCTCGAACGCGAGCTTCTGGACGGCCATCCGGAATGCCGCGCTGTCTGCATCGTCGGTGATCTCGCCGACGTCTTCACCCTTGCGGGCGCGCGCCTTCAAATCGCCGTGCGCGGCCAGGCGGTCCAGGGCCGAGAGCGGCGCACCGAATCGGATGTAGACGTGACCGGTCGATTGCTGCTGGCTCCGGATGTAGCGAGCCATCCACGCGAGGCCCTCGGACTGCTTCTGGCCGCCGGTCTGCTCATCGGCGATCGCACCGAGCTCGTTGAGACGCTCATAGGTGATCGAGACCGGGACGATCATCGCGTCCTCGGCCCGCCCTTCGCGTACCGCGTCGGCGACATAGTTGAGCAGGCCGTACTTGGGCGGGCGCAGCTTTCCGGTGCGGGTACGGCCGCCCTCCATGTACCACTCGAGGTTGAACCGCTTGGACAGCAAGTACGCGAAGTACTCCTCCATGACGGTTCGGTAGATCATGTCGTTTCCGAAGCTGCGCCGGATGAACACCGTGCCCGTCCGGCGCGCGATCGGTCCCATCGGCCAGAAGTTCAGATTTGCGCCACCCATGACGTGGTTCGGCGGAAATTCGTGCGTCGCAAGCACTTCGCCGAGGACGAACGGGTCGACGTAGCTGCGGTGCGACGGCAGGAAAACAAGTGGGTACCTGCGGTTCAACGCCTGCAGTTTGCGCAGCCCCGCCTCGTCGACGTCCGGGTGGTAGGCCCGCTTGTGAATCTGACCCATGGCCTGCGTGAACAGGTCGGTCAGCAGTCGTGACTGAACGGCCACGAGTTCGCGGAGGTTCTCCTCGGCGCGCTGGTTCACCTCGGCTGGACTCATGCCCAGTTCGGCGGCGAGGCGCTTGAGCTCTTGTTGGAACGCCGGAGTGTCGAGGATTTCCTCGGCGACGAGGCGCGGGACCTTGTAGCGGTCGCCGATCACTGATCGCTCCGCGCGCAACAGGGCGCGTACGGCGCTTCGCTTGATGAACCGGGCCTGCGAATCGGAGTCCATCGCTCCGCCGGCCTTGGCGTTGCGAGCCTTGAGTTCGCTCAGGCGGGCGGGCTCGCCGGTCAGGATGCGGTGCCGGTCCGGCGCGTTTTTGACGATCCACCGTTGCGCCAGCCGGTTCGGGTTCCGCGGGTTCGTGAAGGTCGCCAGATCTCGGAGTTGGGACCGACGAACTCCGTCGCGCTCCGGGGGCAGCCACAACACCTGCACGGGTAGAACCAAGGGGTCATCGGTGCGGAACAGGAGCTTGGACTCGATGTCGCTGATGTTGAGCGACACCAAGGTCGGCTTGCGGGTGGCGCCCTCGACACCGCCGTGCGCGAGCCACTGCTCGATGAGTTTCCTCTCGACCGCAGTGGTGGTGTCCGCGAGCACAACGTGCGTTGTCATGGAATCCATTTTGCTGCCAACACCTCTCGTGGTCCGCGAGTTGGTCGTTACCGCTGAGGTTCTGTCGTCGGCGTATCGGTGGAAGCGGTCGCCAGCGGTGCGGCGAAGGCGTCGGCGCGCGCGAAAAGCGAATCGGTCTTCGCGAGCACGTAGGGGAGGGAAAGAATCGACGGCCGATTGACCGCGAGACTCATGACCGGGTCGAGGAAAAGGATCGTGTCGCGCTTCACCGCGAGCAGGTTGTCGTAGCCGTCGGCTTCCCGGAAGGCGGTCTGCAGGTCCTCCGTGCCCATGATGAACAGGACGTCGGAGTTGAGTTCCTTGATCCGGCTGAACGGCAGACTGACGCTGTACGTCTTCTCCAGTGATTCCTCGAACTGCTTGGGGCGGGTCATTCCGAGGAGGCGCGTGGGGGAATCCGCGCCTGACGCGAGGACCGACACCGTCATCGGCGAGTCCACCGAAACCTTGAGGAACGTCTCGCCTTTGAGATGCGGATACTTCGCGGCCATGTCGGCGACACGCTTCTTGAAACCGTCGATGAGATCTTTGGCCTGCTGCTGTCTGTCCACGATCTTGCCCAGGATGTCGAGCTGAGAACTCCAGGAGTCGGCGCCGACGGTGGTGAGGTTGGGCAGCGTCGGCGCGATCTTCGACATCGCATTGAAATCGGCCTCGCTGGAGGCGTAACTCGACGCCAGGATCAAATCCGGTTTCAGTGCACTGATCTGCGCCGCGAGGTCGCCGCCCGGGTCGATGACAGTCGCACTGTCCGGAACGTTGACCGGCCAGGGCGCAGGCTCGCCGGCGATCGTGGAGAAGTCGTCGAGGTAGCCGACCGGTGCGACTCCGAGCGCGCTCATCGTGTCGATCCATTGGCGTCCGAGAGCGACGATGCGCGTCGGCCCGAGGGGAACGCGGGTTTCGCCGCGGGAGTGTGCCACCCGCACGACCACCGCAGGCCCACTGCACGCGCTGATCAACCCGGCGAACAGCGCGAGCACCAGGAAGGCTGCCACTCGGGCCGTACCGCGTGATGAACTCACACACAACTCCTAGCGAGGCACCCTGGCAGGCGAACTTCCGCTGACGATACCGCGATTCACTTCCTGGCGAGGTGTGCCTCGAAGGCCATTCTTACCCCGTCGTAAGCTATCGCCGTGACGAGTTGGAGCGAGCGGAACATCGCCGCCCAGCGCGGCCGAACGTTCGTTGTCACCGGCGCCACCAGTGGTCTTGGTGAAGCTACTGCGCGAGCATTGGGGCGCAGCGGGGCTCAGGTGATCTTGGCGGTTCGCGATCTGGATGCCGGCGAGGAGGTCGCCCGCCAGATCGGGTCGAACGCTGACGTCCGGAAACTGGATCTGACCAGCCTCGAATCGATCTCCGCGTTCGCCAGCTCGATCGACGAGATCGACGTTCTCATCAACAACGCCGGTGTCATGGCGGTGCCGTTCGGCCGTACGAGCGACGGCTTCGAGCTGCAGATCGGCACCAATCATCTCGGGCACTTCGCCCTGACTGGTCAGTTGCTGGAATGCGTGCGCGATCGCGTTGTCACGGTGTCGAGCTCGTTCCACTCGTACGGGGCGATCGACCTCGACGATCTCAACTGGCGGGTGCGGCCCTACAGCCGCTGGCTCGCCTATGCGCAGTCCAAGCTCGCGAACCTGATGTTCGCCTACGAACTGCAGCGCCGTCTCACCAACGCGGGTTCGAAGGTTCGGTCGCTTGCCGCACACCCCGGCTACACCGCGACGGGTCTGCAGGGCCACACGGAGTCGATTCAGGGCCACGTGATGGCGCTCGGCAACATGCTCGTCGCGCAGCACGTCCGTACGGGTGCGTTGCCGGTTCTGTTCGCGGCGACCGAGCCGGACGTTGCCGGCGGGGACTACATCGGCCCGCAGGGTTTCTTCGGGATGCGTGGCAGTCCGGGGCCGGCGAAGTCGACGCGTGCGTCCCGCGACCCGTTGGTCGCCCGCGAGCTGTGGAATCTGTCCGAATCGCTGACGAGCGTGAAGTTCTCGTTCAACGGGTTGATGGCCTAACGAACTCCCCGCGGCCGGAACTGAACGCTGATGCGGGGTCCGGTCGCGCCGGTGATCTTCGGGACGGCGTGTTCCCACGTCCGCTGGCACGAGCCGCCCATCACCAGCAGGTCGCCGTGCCCGAGGTGGAACCGCAGGGATGTACCGCCACCGCAAGGCCGCAGCAACAGCGGACGCGAGGTCCCGAACGACACGATGGCGACCATCGTGTCTTCGAGTTTTCCGCGACCGATCGTGTCGCCGTGCCAGGCGACGCTGTCGTTGCCGTCGCGATAAAGACAGAGCCCCGCTGTGCGTAGCGGCTCGCCGAGTTCGTCGAGGTAGTAGCGATTGAGCGCGTCCCGGGCATCGGTCAACAGGGGATCGGGGAGCGGGTCGTTCTCGTCGTAGAAGCACGTCAACCGGGGTACGGCGACCACCTTGTCGTACATCGGGCGGCTTTCGGACCGCCACGGCACCGTCTCGGAGAGGGCGTCGAAAAGTTGCGCCGAGCCGCCCATCCAGCCCGGCAGATGGTCGACCCAGGCACCGTCGGTCAGGACGGTGCGCCGAAGGCGACCCGGCAATGCGGGCACGGATGGCTCGGAACAATCGAACAAGCTGTCCTGAAGCGATGCGAACACATGTTCGAAGCTACTTTAGCTTCGCGAGTCGCGCAACGCCCTCCTGCATCGTTTCGACCGATTTGCAGAATGTGAATCGAACGAAGCTTCGCCACGGTTCGGTGTGGTCGGTGAAGACGCTGACCGGTACCGCGGCGACGCCGATCCGGCCGGGCAGTTCGCGGCAGAAGGCAAGCGCGTCGTCCGCGCCGAGCGACGTGATGTCGGCGCAGATGAAATAGCTTCCGTCGCAACGTGTCACATCGAGTCCGAGGTCGACGAGGGTGGAATTCAACAGTCGGCGCCGCGCATCGAACGAGTCCCGGGAGGTCTTGATCCACTCCTGCTCGTTTTCGAGCGCGTACGCGACCGCGGGCTGGAACGGTCCGCCGGCCACGAAGGTCATGAACTGCTTGGCTGCGCGGACCGCGTCAATGAGCGATTCCGGACCGCAGGCCCAGCCCGTCTTCCACCCCGTGACGTTGAAGGTCTTGGCCGCGCTGGAGATGACCACGGTTCGTTCGTACATGTCAGGCAGCGATGCGATCGACAGGTGCGGACGCTCGCCGAAGGTCAGATGCTCGTACACCTCGTCGGCGACCACGACGAGGTCGTGTTCTTTTGCGACTTCGGCGATCGCCAGCAGTTCGTCGCGGCTGAGCACGGTTCCGGTCGGGTTGTGCGGACTGTTCACGATGATCATGCGGGTGCGCGGACCGGGCGCCCGACGCAACGCATCCAGATCGAGTGCGAATCCGTCGCCGTCGCGAACCAACGGAACCGTCCGCCGGACGGCGCCCGCGAGGGCCACGGAGGCCGCGTAGGAGTCGTAGTACGGCTCGATGAGCAGGACTTCATCGCCGGGTTCGACGAGGCCGAGGATAGCTGCCGAGATCGCCTCGGTCGCGCCGACCGTCACGAGGACACCGACCTCCGGGTCGTAGACCTGGCCATACCGGAGTTCCCGGTCGCGTGCGATTGCATTGCGAAGGACCGGCATACCGCGACCCGGCGGGTACTGGTTGAGGCCGCTTGCGATCGCCTGTTGAGCCTGGCGCAGCATCTCCGCGGGTCCGTCGTCGTCGGGGAATCCCTGACCGAGGTTCACGGCGCCATGGCGAACCGCCAACTCCGTCATCTCGGCAAAGATCGTGGTGGCGAACGGGCGCAACCGCTCGACCGTGCGCTGGGCCGCCAACGGGGTCGACGAAAAACCGCTCATGTCGTGACAACTTAGTCCGACTTCGCTTGCGGTACCTGATCAGCCCGGAGTCCGTAGCATCGGCGACATGAAATGGCTTGCCGCACTGGGTGGCCTGGTGCTGCTGGTGCTGGGCGCCGCACTCGTCGTCGAGCCATTTGCGTCGTTGGAGCTTCTCGTAGTCCTGGTGGCCGGGGGCTTTCTCGTCCTGGCCGTGGGTGAGCTCCTCGCGTTGCGCGACCACCATTGGGTCGCGCCGATTCTGCGGCTCGTGGTGTGGATCGTCGCGGCGACGGTCGTCATCCTCATTCCGAGCGTCACGGCCGGAGCACTGACGCTAGTCGTGGGAATCGCGCTTCTCGTCAACGGCGTGATCCGGCTGCTGAGTACCCTCCGGGGCACGGCAATCGACCGGTTCGAGGCCGGCGCCTTCGGGATCGCGGGCATCATCCTCGGGTTGTTGGCGCTCATCTGGCCGGGCGTCACCTTGATCGTGATCGCCGAGGTCGTTGCGCTGTGGATCGCGATCAGCGGATGGGCATTGATTCTGCGTGCCTTCCGCAGCGACTCGAAGCCCAGGCAGCATTCCGCTCCGCCGCGCTTTCCGCGTCTTCGGCAGTTGTGGCTGCCGGCGGTGGCCCTCGTGTCGACGATCGTTCTCGCGGCGGTCAGCACGTTGCTGCAGGTTCACATGCGCCATCCGGACGCGTTTTACGAGGCCGCCTCGACGGCGGGCGCGCCGGGCAAGCTCCTCAAAGCGCACGACTACACCGGTTCGGTCCCGCCGGGGAGTCGGGCCTGGCGGATTCTGTACGTCACCAGTCGGGACGATGGCTCACCGGCGCTCGGCAGTGCACTCGTCGTCGTGCCTGCGAATGCCGGTCCGCAGACACCGGTTATCGCCTGGGCCCACGGCACGACCGGCATTGCCCGAGGATGTGCACCGTCGCTCAACAACTCGTTCGACACCTACGGCCCGCCCCCGACCGAGGCCATCAAGAACGGCTGGGCGGTCGTCGCACCCGACTACATCGGGCTCGGCACCGAAGGGCCGAGTCCGTACATGATCGGGCAAGGCGAGGGACGTGCGGTGCTCGACGCCGTGCGCGCCGCCCACCACATCGCCGGGATGGAACTCTCGCCGCAGACCGCCGTGTGGGGACACTCCCAGGGCGGGCACGCCGCTTTGTGGACGGGGATTCTGGCCGGCTCATATGCGCCCGAACTGAACATCGTCGGGGTCGGGGCGCTCGCTCCGGCTGCGGATCTACCGAAGGTCATCGCCCACTTGAAGTCGGAGCGCGACGGCGTCACGATCGGCGCGTACCTGGTGGCGGGCTACGCGGCGAACTATCCGAACGTGAAAGTCGCCGACTATGTCCGGCCCGTCCTCGAGGTTCCGGTGCGGGCGATCGCGGTGCGCTGTACCGATGACTTCGGAATTCTGGTGTCGACGGCGATCTCGGCGATGATCAACCGGCAGGTCTGGGTCCGGGATCCCGCGGGCGGTGCCTTCGGTGAGCGGTTGGCGGAAAACGTTCCTGCGCAGCGGCTTTCCATGCCGGTCCGGATTGCGCAGGGGGAGATCGACGATGTCATACCCGCGGAGACGCAGAAAGAATTCATCGCTGCGCAGTGCGCCGCAGGCTCGGTCATTGATTACCGCGAATATCCCGGATTAGGGCACGTGACCCTCGTCGTGGCTGACTCGCCGGCGGTGTCAGACCTGATCGCGTGGACCAAGGATCGGTTCGCGGCGGTTCCGGCTCCGGGTTGTGGAGCGGCCGTCAGCTGATGATGTGCCGGGTTCCGGCGGGGTGCAGTTGACGCCAGGCGGACACCCGCGCCTCGAGGCTTTCCCACTCGGAGTCCGTGATCGCCGAGGTCGCCGCGGCGATGACTTCAGGGTCCGGCGTTCCCCACGCCAGCGGAAGCACCGACGCAACCTGCCAGGTGTGATCGTCGCCGTGGTGCCGATCGCTGAGGTCGGGCACCGCGGGAACACGTTCGCCGACCGCGATTGCGTGTCCGGGCAGTGTCTGGACTCGGCGCGTCACGAGCGCCATCTGGGCCTGAGTCGAGTTTGGCTTCGAGATGTCGACGAGCGCGAGCAGAATCGCGCCGCGTGGCCGGACCTCCGCGACGATGGCCGGAACCAGGACGCCCGCTCGATACAGTTCATTGACTCGCTTCGCTCGCCGTGGCGCCCGCAAACCGACCCAGAGAGCCGTCACCGAGATCAGGATCAGGACGCCGCCGAGGATGTACGACCACGGGTGCTCTACGACGAGAAGCACGGCCGCGCCGAGTGCGAAGATCACGCTCGAAACCAAGGCCGAGATCCGGAACCGGCGTGCGTGAACGACGATTTCGTTGGCGGTACGAAGATGAGCGCGATCGACGGCGAACTCGAACCGGCGCATAACTCCATTCGTAGCATGCATCTCTGTCTGGTTCCTGTTCAGCCGATCGCGGGACCGAGTAGGTCGTCAGCATCGGTGATGCGGTATGCGTAACCCTGTTCGGCAAGGAAGCGCTGCCGGTGTGCGGCGTATTCGGTGTCGAGCGTGTCGCGCGAGACGACTGAATAGAAGTGTGCCTGACCGCCGTCTTGTTTCGGTCGCAGCAGACGCCCGAGTCGCTGAGCTTCCTCCTGCCGAGAACCGAACGTGCCGGACACCTGGATGGCAACGGACGCTTCGGGTAGGTCGATGGAGAAGTTGGCGACCTTGCTCACCACGAGCACACCGATCTCCCCGCGGCGGAACGCGTCGTACAGCGCCTCCCGCTCTTTCGTCCGGGTGGAACCTTGGATGATCGGCGCGTTGAGATGCTCGCCGAGTTCTTCGAGTTGGTCGAGGTACGCGCCGATCACGAGCGCGGGGGCGTCCTTGTGCCGGGCCAGAATCGACTCGACGACCGCGATCTTGGTACGCGCGGTCGAGCAGACTTTGTAGCGTTCCTCGGGTTCGGACACCGCGTACTGCATGCGTTCGTTGTCGGTCAGCGTCACGCGGACCTCGATGCACTCCGCCGGAGCGATCCACCCCTGCGCCTCGATGTCCTTCCAGGGTGCGTCATATCGCTTGGGTCCGATGAGGGAGAACACGTCACCCTCGCGGCCGTCTTCGCGAACGAGCGTCGCGGTGAGGCCGAGTCGCCGACGCGACTGCAGGTCGGCGGTCATCCGGAAGACGGGTGCCGGAAGCAGGTGCACCTCGTCGTAGATGACCAGGCCCCAGTCGCGCGAATCGAACAGTTCGAGGTGCCGGTACTCGCCCTTGGTCCGCCGCGTGATGACCTGATAGGTCGCGATCGTGACCGGACGGATCTCCTTCTTCTCACCTGAGTACTCGCCGATTTCCTCCTCGGTGAGCGTCGTGCGGGCCAGCAGTTCTCGCTTCCACTGACGACCGGCGACCGTGTTCGTGACCAGGATCAGCGTCGTGGCCTGGGCCTTCGCCATCGCGGCCGCGCCGACCATCGTCTTGCCCGCACCACAGGGCAGCACGATGACGCCCGAACCGCCGGCCCAGAACGAGTCCGCCGCCATCTCCTGGTAGTCGCGCAGGTGCCACTCGTTGGTCGCGAAATCGAGCGCGATCGGGTGCGCTTCGCCGTCGACGTATCCCGCGAGGTCCTCGGCGGGCCAGCCGATCTTGAGCAGCATCTGCTTGAGGCGACCACGCTCGCTCGGATGCACGATGACGGTGTCGTCGTCGATGCGCGCGCCGAGCATGGGGTTGATCTTGTTGTTGCGCAGCACCTCTTCGAGCACCGCGCGGTCGAGGCTGACGAGCGTGAGACCGTGCACCGGGCTCTTCGTCAGCTGCAGACGGCCATACCGGGCCATCGTGTCGACGACGTCGACGAGGAGTGCCTGCGGGACGACGAAGCGTGAATACCGAACAAGCGCGTCGACGACCTGCTCGGCGTCATGGCCGGCGGCACGGGCGTTCCAGAGTGCCAGCGGCGTCACCCGATAGGTGTGGACGTGTTCCGGAGCGCGCTCGAGTTCGGCGAACGGTGCGATCGCCTGCCGAGCGTCGTTGGCCAGCGGGTGATCGACCTCGAGCAGGAGAGTCTTGTCGCTCTGGACGATCAGTGGTCCGTCGGCCACGCTTCACCTTCAACCTCAATCGACAACGCAAACCACCATTGTGCGGAAGAACGCGCTGGCTGTCACCATTCGACGAAAGCGACCGACGAGATCCGGTGCAGCGTGAACTGCCGCAGCGTGCCCGATCCGGGGTCCCGGGCATCGAACGTCCCGCCGCCGAGAGCGACCGGTTCGACGATTCGTTGGGTGGCGATCCCGGCCGCGTCGATGTACCCGACGCTCACGGTCCGCCGAGTCTTGACGGCCAGTTGGAGAAGGGCCATTGTGGCCGCACCCGTCGCGCGCGTCCCATCCACCTTGACCAGCCCGGACTTGATCGCCGCCGCCGCTCGGTCCGTGGCCCGCAGGTCTTCGATCAGCATTGCGAGTTGTTCGTCGCTCGGCAGATGCGGACCGCGGAGGGGCTCCTGCGGACGTGCCGGAAGCCGCGCGCCTCGCGACCGTAGATCGAGGACGGCACCGGTCGCGTCTTCGCCGGCCGGAACGAATCCCAGTGCGCGCAGCGACGTGAGAACTTCGCGCATCGGAGCCTGCGAAATGATGACGGTCGGTGCGAGGGCGCGCAGCATCAACGTGTCGGCGGCGGGCGTCGCGAGCACTTGGGAGACCAGTTGCGGGTCATCGCACCGGATGAACGACTGCGCGATGCCGACTCGCAGCTGTCCGTGCCGGCGCGAGACATCGTCGATCAGATACGTGAGCGATTGCGGCACGGGTGTTTTCGAGTGCACGGAAAACAGTGCGTGGAGATCGGCCGCGGTCAGCCCACTGTCGAGCGCCCGGCGGACCGACTCGGTGCTGATGCGATAGACGAGACCACCACCGGCCGATTCGACGTCGCCGACGGCGTTCATTCGATCGTGCAAGTCGCGCGTCAGGGGACCCGGCGCGATGACGGTCAGGTCAGCTTGAACGAGGATGTAATCGACCGGCTTCGGAAGGGCCGCGGCCATCTCGGATTCGGCTTCACCACCGTGCAGAAGTGCGCGCGCGGCCGGCGTCAACGCGCCGCGGCTCGTGAGGCCGAGCTCGTTCGCCTCGCGCAGCGTGTGCGCGACGGCATCCTCGCTGAAGCGGGTCGACCAGCGGGGACGTTGCCAGGCGAGCATCCGGGAGACGTCGCGGGCGGCGGCGCCGGAACCGCTGTCGAGGTTGGCGAGGACTTCGAGGACGATCCGGCGGTCGCGCGCGGCGAACGCGCTGAAGAGGTCGCTCGACAACGCGGGCAACGGCTTCCCGTTTGCATCGCGCATTCCGATGAGCCACGGCCGCCGCGGCATCTGCAGCCAGGTGTTCGCCAGCACCGACCACTGTCGTGCGGGTTCGGAGTCGAGCCAGCCGTCGGCAGTCACTGTCGGGACCCACAGTTCGTCGACGTCACCGACCGCGTCCGACATCCCGGAAGCAATGAGACCGGCCGCCGACAGCACCTCGACGAGCAGGCTGACGTGCGATTCTTCGAGGCTCAGAACCTTGGCGACGCGACGAAGCTCACGAACGCCCAGACCGCCGCCCCGTAGCGCGAGCGCCGGATTGCGACCGAGTTCCTCGATGATTCCGGTGCAGTGCCGGATCACGTCCATCGCGACCGCGGCCGCACCGGCCGCCACATCCGCGGGCGCATGCTTGGTGGTCGGGATCGTCGGATGTGCGAGCGAACCCTTGGGCGTGACCGGCTCACCGCGCACGGCTTGGCCGACCCCGACGGGCAGCAGGACGGTCTCCTCGTCGACTCGCCGGAGCAATCGCCGGGCGATGAGCCGGGGGATGGGCCGATCCGTGGGAGCGTCCTCGCCGGCGTCGCGCGTGCGTCCGACCGGAACCGAGTACGCCAGCCGCTCGAGGACCGTGCGTTCGGGCGGAGTCAGTTCGGAAAGCGCGGCGTCGATCTCGGCCGCCGACAGTTCGGTTTCGGACTCGATGCCTTCGCCGACCGGCCAGGGGAGTGCCGCCGTCGCGTTGGTCACGAGACGCAGTTCGCTGGTGCCGTAGACCAGCGCAAGCCGGATGAGGTCGGCGAGCGCCGTGTCGATCGCCCGGCGGGGCGCCCGGTTACCGATTGAGTCGTAGATGCGGGACCGCGGTACGGAATAGGTCGTCGCCTGCTCGAGAGCCAGCACGTCGATGATCATCAGTGCCAGCATGCTCAGCTCATCGGCGGCCCGCAGGACCGAGTGTCGTTGCTCGGCGCGGCTCGCCAGAATGCGCAGGTTCGGCGGTGCCGGCATCACCAGATCCGGCCGTGCGCGAACGAGTTCCACGATTTCCGGGTCCGGGCGGGAGGTCAGCCACGCCGTGAGCGTGCCTGAATCGTCGCCGGTGGAGGGGATCGTGGTGCTCATCACGAATAAGCCTAGAGAGTTCGACTACGAACCGACGGGGGCAGGTGACACAATGGGCGATGTGGTGAACAAAACTACTAAGCCTTACGTAGACAACGGTTGGCCTTCGGTGCCGGATGGCGAGCACGCCATCAGTGAGCTCGCCTCGAATCGGGCTGGCGGACTTTCGCCGTTCGGCGAGGACACGACCTTCCCGGTGCCGGTCGAATCGCTTCCGTACCGTCACCCCGTGACGGTCATCAACAAGTAATTGCTTCCCGAATGCCCCACTGCCGAACTCGGCGGTGGGGCATTCGTTATGCCCTAGGAACCGAAGGCCTCGGCGAGCGCTTGGCGGACCATGGGCCGGAGTTTGACGATCATCTGGGCCAGTTCGTCGAGCATTCCGGTGTCCGCGGCCGTACTGGCCACGGTCTGCGACGCCTGAACTGCTTCACCCGTCAATTCCGGTGCGGCCTCCTGCGTGACCGTGGTCGCGAGGTCGGCGGTTTGCTTCGACACCATGACCTCGGCCGCGGTCGGGGCAGCGGACGGCGCGGATGGGCCCAGGGGTGCCGGGCGCGGCGTCGCCGGGCTGTTGAGTCCGAGCTTCTGCGAGCAGGTGGGCCAGGCACCCCAGCCCTGACCGGCAAGAACATCTTCCGCGACGGCGATCTGCTGTTCGCGCGTGGCCTGGTCAGCTGACGGCGCGTAGGCCTGGCCGCCGAACGAGTTCCACGTGGACTGCGTGAATTGCAGCCCGCCCTGGAATCCGTTGCCGGTGTTCGTGGCCCAGTTGCCACTCGACTCACAGTTCGCGAGTCGATCCCAGTCTGAGTCGGTGGCCGCATGCGCGCTGGTGGCGGCGAGGGCGACGCCGGTGGAACCGACGAGCACGCCGAGGAACGTGAAGATTCGGGTCAGGCGAAAAGTCTTGGATCGTCCGGTCATGGGGGTGGTTCCGTTTCCCGCACCGCGCCGGTCGATCAACGTCTTTTGTTCTCGTCCTATGCGTGTTCATTCTTGCCGGAATCGCAGGACGAGAGGTGCGCGGCGATTCCGAATGGTCGCACCAGTGCAACCGCGAACGACGGTACTGTGACGCAAGTGACGAAATAAATCGAATGGGAATAATGAGGAAATGGTGCAGATTGTGAATTAGCTGTGCGATTTCCTGTTAATTCACTGGTAGCGAATGGATTTCAGACAAATGTGGGTACGCCCTCAGTGAGGGGCAGTGTGACTAAGATCACACGATCGCGGCGGCGTGTCCCGCTAGTTTCGTGGCCCGTAGTAGGTAACGGCCTGGTCGTTGTCGACGATCTGCTTGCCCAGCGGCATGAGTGACACCGGAATCAATTTGATGTTCGCAATGGCGAGCGGAATTCCGATGATCGTGACGGCCATTGCGATCGCGGTGATGACGTGGCCGATGGCCAGCCAGATGCCCGCGAAGATCAACCAGATGATGTTGCCGAGCATGGCGCCGGCACCCGCACCGGGCTTGTCGATGACCTTCTTGCCGAACGGCCACAGCGCGTAGACGCCGATCCGGAAGGACGCGATGCCGAACGGGATCGTGATGATCAGGATGCAGCAGATGATGCCGGCCAGGAAGTAGCCGAGGGCCAACCACAGGCCCCCGAAAACCAGCCAGATGATGTTCAGAATCAGTCGCATCGTCGGGGTCCTGTCGGCCGTTGATCTGGTGTGGATTGTCGGGTTCCAGAGTAGCCAGTTCAAGGTCAAAAGCGTTTGCACAGGGTGATCACGCGCGGAGTACACTGGCCGACAGTCGCGTCCTGTGCTGCGTTGCACAATCAGGACGCATTTCTTTCGCAAGTGGACAGTTGAGCGGCGCAAACAGCGTCGTCAACGTCGGGAATGAACGGGTGAACAAGTGCCTACCGGCAAGGTGAAGTGGTACGACGTCGAAAAGGGCTTCGGCTTCCTTTCGCAGGACGAAGGGGAGGACGTCTATGTCCGCTCGTCGGCGCTGCCGAAGGGTGTCGAGGGTCTCAAGCCTGGCCAGCGCGTCGAATTTGGTATGGCGGCCGGTCGTAAGGGTCCGCAAGCGCTGACCGTCAAGGTTCTCGACCCGATTCCGTCCGTGACGACGAGTCAGCGTACGGAGCGTCCGCGCTCGGAGCCGGCGCCGAAGAAGTACACCGCCGACGTCCTGCACGGTCTCATCGAAGACACCATCAAGACCCTCGAGTCGACGATCCAGCCGTCCCTCCAGCAGGGCCGGTACCCGGACCGCGCGCACTCGAAGAAGATCGCGGAAATCCTCCGCACGCTCGCTCGCGAGCTCGACCACTAGGTCCCACTCACGCGAAAGAGCCGCTCACCACACGGTGAGCGGCTCTTTCGCTACGTCTGATCAGAGGGTGCGAAGCGACCAGTAGGCGCGGGCGTAGGGGAGTCCGCTCTCGTCGATGAGCGCAGACGGCTGCTGTAGCTCGATGAGAACGAGTTGGTCCTTCGTCGGGATGGTGAACGACGCCATGCGTGGGCCGCTGAAGTGCTGGACCTGCTCGTGGTAGATCACGCCGTCCCGCGTGATGTATTCGAGGACGAGGTTCCACGGCGCATCGGCGATCTCCGCCGGGAGCGAGACCTGGAGGACGTCGCCCCGCGGGACGAGCAGGATTGCCTGCCGGCGGTCTTGGCAGTTCTCGAGTTTGATCGAGCAGTACCGGGTCGGCTCGACCTCGATGGACTTGCCGTTCGCGTAGGCGGTGAGTGTGGGTGGCTGCTTCGGCGCACGCTGGATGAGCCAGAACTCAACCGCGACGAACACGATGGTGAGCAGCGCAAAGCCGACTGCGACGAGCGCGCCGATCCGCTGGATTCGGGGCGACAGGTTCAGTGGACACCACCTTGTAGTTCGCGATCGGCGACCTCTTGGTGCGGGTGCACCGGACGACGACCGCCGAGGCCGGGAAGAATCGACTTTCCACGGTACGTGAGGAAGGTCTGCAGGCTACCGATGGCCGCGATGACGGTGATAACAGTGAAGCCGAGCCACCACTTCGTCGGCAGGAAGACGCCGATCGCGCCGCCGATGACCCAGCTCAGCTGCATCACTGTCTCCGACCAGCCGAAGCCGGAGGCGATCGATTCGCTGGGGAGGTCGTCCTGGATGCAGGCGTCCAGCGATACCTTCGCCAGCGCGCTCGCACCCGACGCGACGAGCGTGGCCAGGGCCGCGGTGGCGAGGTTGTCCGCGAGAGCCGGGAGCAGGCAGCACGCGGCGACCGCGGTCACGCAGTAGACGATGGTCAACGGCGGATTGGCGAGCTTGATGCGGGTTCCCGCGGCATTGCCCGCGAAGTTTCCGATACCGGCCGCCGCGCCAAGGCCGCCGAGAACGAGTGCCTGTCCCCAGAAGCCCTCGCCCGTCTTGGCGACGAACGCCGCGAACAGGGTGATGAATCCCGTGACGATGCGAATGGTCCCGTTGCCCCACAGACCGGCGACGACGGTCCGGCCGAAGGGCTGGCGACGCTTGCTCGGCGCGATTCCGGTGCCGCCGGGGGAGTGCAGCGGCCCCGTGTGTTGTGGGTCGCCGTGGTACCTCAGCGACGCAGGAACTTCGCCTTCGGTGACCTCGACGTGCGCCGGAATCCGCAGGCTCAGGAAGCATCCGGTCGCGGCGAGGACGACCGCGAACCACAGGGCTCCGGCGGAGCGATCGAATCCGAGGGCCCCGCCGAGAACCGATAGACCGGCGGCGATGGCTCCCGCGCCGATCGTCCCGCCGATGAGACCGAAGACCGTCAGCCGCGAATTCACGCGGACGAGGTCGATGTCCGGCGGGAGAACACGTGGTGTGACCGCACTCTTGAGCACGGAGAACGACTTGCTCATGATGATCATGCCGAGCGCGGCCGGATAGAGCAGCCAGCTGTGGAACTTGAACACCAGGATCACGGCCAGCAGGATCCGCGCCCCGAACGATGCCGCGAGCGCGATGCGACGACCGTGCTGGAGTCGGTCCAGCAGGGGGCCGATGAGCGGCGCGATCAGTGCGAACGGTGCGAGCGTGATGAGAAGGAACAGAGCGACAGGTTCCTTCTCGCCGGTCGCGGCGGAGAAGAAGAGAGTGTTCGCGAGGGCGACTGCCATGGCCGCGTCGGTCGCGAAGTTCGCCATCACGGCGTAGGTCAGGGCAGTCAGACCGGACTTGTCGGCGCCGTCCGCCTTGGCGGCCCGGAAGAATGACTCGATGCCCTTATTGGTGAGTTCGCGGCTGCGGAAGGCGGCGACGCGGGTCACCGTCAGCTTCTTGGGCATCCGCGGTTCGCCTGGATTCGAGTTCACGTCGCGTGGGGCTTCCTCCCGCGGGCGACCAGCCGAACGAATCGGTTCGTTCGGCTCGAATTGGTCGTAGGGGGTCTCGTGGGCTTCGGGTTGCACCGGGCGTTGCTGCGGTCCGCGCGGACGTTCCTCGAAGTCCGGAGAATACGGCGGGTACTGGTGGTAGCCAGGGTGCTGTCCGTGAGAATCGAAATCCGGAGGTCGGCCAGCCACGACCCCATTCTTGCGCATGACCGCATCGAGTACGACAGGGACATGTCTGAGCGCCGGGATTGGGGCGGGTGTGCCGTGAGATGAAGCAACTTCGTGCGAATCGCCGTCCAGCGACTACGCCGGACGATTCATGCGGCAAAATGGGTAGACGTGAGCGCTGCTACTCCTGAGTCCACTGCTACGGCAGAGCCGACGACCTGGTCCATGCTGGAGTCTGGTGCTGCCGTCGCGCGTGCTGCGCTGGCAGACGTCGGCGCCGACGGTGTGGGCGAACACCTCGGCGTGACCGCTGAGGACGAGGTTTCCGCCACCCATCACTTCGCGTGCACGATGTCCGGCTACCGCGGCTGGCAGTGGGCCGTCGTCGTGGCAGCCGTGACTGGTTCGAGTGCGGTGACCGTCAGCGAGTCGGCACTCCTGCCTGGACCAGATGCCCTCATCGCGCCGGAATGGCTGCCGTGGGACCAGCGCGTGCAGCCGGGCGATCTGTCTCCGGGCGACCTTCTCGCGCCGGCGCCCGACGACCCGCGACTCGTCCCCGGCTTCGCTGCCACCGGCGACCCGGAGATCGACGACGTGGCCTACGAGTCCGGACTGGGCCGCCGTCAGGTGCTCAGCCTTGAAGGTCGCCTCGACGCTGCTCAGCGTTGGTACGACGGCGACTACGGCCCGAACTCCGACATGGCGAAGTCCGCACCGTCCATCTGCGGCCTGTGTGGATTCTTCACCCCGCTCGCCGGTGCACTGCACGGCGTCTTCGGTGTCTGCTGCAACTCGATGTCGGCCGACGGACACGTCGTCCACTTCAGCTACGGATGCGGCGCGCACAGCGACGTCGCCGCGCCGACCGGAATGGGCTCTCCGGCGTTCGAGCCATTCGACGACGCAGCGATCGAGCTCGTGGAGATCGAACCGCGGGCTGCGGTAGAGGCGCCGGTCGAAGCAGCTCCAGCTGAGTGACCCGTTCGGCACCGCCGAGCTGCGCGTAGCGCTCCTTGACGCGTGGCGACGGTCGCCGACGCGGCTGATCGAGGACGCGGCTACCGAAGCCGACCACGTCCGCGGGGGCTATCGGGACCGTGTGTTCACCGAGCTTGTCCAGAACGCGGCCGATGCGGCGAACCGTGCCGGTGTTGCCGGCGTCGTGTCGGTGTGGGCCGATGGCGAGTCTGTCCATGTCGCCAATACCGGCGAACCGATTGACCGAACCGGCGTCGAATCGCTGGCATCGTTGCGCGCATCCCGCAAAGACGTGGATTCGGTCGGTCGCTTCGGCGTCGGGTTCACGTCGGTCCTGAGCGTGAGCGACGACGTCGAAATTCGTTCACAGTCGGGTTCGGTCCGGTTCTCGGCGGCGTTGACGAAGAGTGAGCTCTCGGCCGTGGGAATCACGGCCGAGAAGGTGCCGGTTCTGCGGTTGGCCTGGCCGTCGGACGCCGCCGTCCGAACCGGCTTTGCCACCGAGGTTGTGCTGCACGACGTCCGTGGCGGCGCTCGAAACCTCCTGCGCCAGTTCACGGATCAGGTGTTCGATCTGCTGCTCGAATTGCCGTCTATCGCCTCGATAACCGTCGATGGGCAGACATTCGAACGTCGCGAGCGGGCTCTCGGGAACGGTCTGACCGAAGTCGTCATCGCGGACCGCGTGTGGTGGCAATTCGTCGGCCCACATGCCCGATGGTTGTTGCCCATTATCGCCGGGCGGCCGGTGGCGTCGGCGCCCGACGTTCTCCGCGCGCCTACCCGCTCCGACGAAGAACTGACGCTGCCGGTGATTGTCATCGGTTCCCCGTCGCTCCAGCCGGATCGCCGCCGGATTCTGCCCGGCTCGCGGGTCGAGCACCTCATGGACGGGTACGGACAATTCGCCGCGGCGCTTCCTTCCGAGGATCGGCTCGTGGTCGTGCCACGCGCGAGGTTTGCCCGCGGCGACATCGACGCGCTCCTGCGCGAGGCGGCTCTCCAACAGCTTCAAACCAGCGCTTGGCTACCGGTTGTCGGCAGTGACGATCCGGTTCGGCCTGGGCGTGCCGTCGTTCTGCCGGGACTGTCCGCGGAACTGGAAGACGTACTCGCCGATACCGTTGATGGCCTCATCGCCGCAGATCTTTCCGGTCGCCACCAGCTTGCGGCGCTGCGCGCGGTCGGCGCGCACGAAGTCGGTCTCGCGCGGCTGGCCGACCTTCTGTCCGGTCTCGACCGCGAACCCGGCTGGTGGAGAAGACTTTACGACTCCGTCGAGCCGCTGGTCGTCGATGCAGTCGCAGTTGAGGAGCTCGGTGGCCTGCCGGTGCCGCTCGCCGACGGCCGCACCGTCACGGGACCGCGGACGACTCTGCTACCGAGCGATCTACCCGACGACCCGGCACTCGCCAATGTGCATTGGGCTCGGCTCGTGCACCCGGATGCGGCGCATCCCCTGTTGGCGAGACTTGGTGCCGCGCCGGTGAATGCCGCCGGTCTGCTGAGCGATCCGGCGCTTGAGCAGCTGGTTCTCGACGGCGAAGACGTTGCCGACGTCGTGCTGGTGCTGGCCGCGGCGGTGGCCGATGAGGAGCTGCCGACGTGGCTGGGACTTGTCGAACTCGCCGACGACGACGGAGACCACCGACCGGCCGACGAGCTGCTCCTGCCCGACGCGCCGCTGCGATCGCTCCTAAGCGTGGACGCGCCGTTCGGGACCGTCGCGGACGACCTCGTGCACAGATTCGGCGCGGGGGTGTTGCGCAAGCTGGGTGTGGGATGGTCATTCCTCGTCGTTCGCGACGAGAGCCCCACCGGTCCCGACCACGAACTGCCGGACGAGGAACAGTGGTGGGCACAGTGCGCCGACGAACCCGAGACGCTCGCCGCGGTTCGCGACCTCGATCTCATCGATGACACCGCCTGGGAAGAAGCCATCTCGGTCTTGGCGAACGATCCGGAAACGGCATCGATCGTCGCGGATCGTGCGGGTTACACGGCGTGGTGGCTGCGGAACCATGGTGTGATCGGGGACCGACGTCTGGGTGCATTCTGCGATCCCCGCGATCCTGTTCTCGCCGGGCTGCTCGATCCATATCCGGGGGTGGTCGTCGTACCAGCGCTCCTCGCCTCCCTCGACGATCTGGATGCGGACTTCGCGCAATTGCTCGTGGACCGGTTGGCGAACGAGAGTCGCACGCCGAACCCAGCCGCGATCGTGCGAGTGCACACCGTCCTCGCGACGGCGGTGGCCGAGGGGCGCCTCGAGCCCATGGACATTCACCTGCCGGACCGAGTTCGCGCGATTGATGGTTCGCTCGTCAACGCCGACGATGCGATCGTGCTCGATCAGCCGTGGCTCGCGAGCGTGGTGCCGGCTTCTCGTCTCGTCGTCAGTGGTTTGTCGACTGCGGGTGTACTTGCACACCTTCTTGATCTGCCGTTGGCCTCGAATGTCGTTTCGGCGCAGATCGTTTCGGCCGGCGTAAAGACGTTGTGGGCGAATGAGCCGGAGTTCGTTCTCGACGCCGTCGCCCGTGGGATCGACCTACCGAGCGGACCCGTCGTGGTGCACGACGACCTCGTCGTCAAGGTCAGTGGAGCGGTCGACGGCACGTTCAGCGTTCGCGAATGGGTCGACGAAGCCGGCGTCACAAACCTTTGTCGACGTCGATGAGTCCTTGCTGAGCGCCCTTTTTCCCGAGGCGGGCACTCCGGCGCTGGACCGTGAACATGAGGTAGCCGACGCCGCCGAGCGCCATTCCCATGAGACATGTCGGGCGGGCGTCCATCCAGAGGTCGCCGCTGGCCCACACCACCGCAGTTGCGATAGCCCACAGCAGAGTTCCGATCGCCAGAACCGGGCGCGGGTCGGTCAACCGCTTCGGAATCTGGGGAACCTCCTGCTCGGACACAGTCACAGGATACTTCGGCCACGGTATGCCCGTCTGCCAACCGGTAGCCGGTCGATATCGTGTGTCGGTGGCCCATATCGTCGACATCGAGGACCCGGCCGACCCCCGCGTCGATGATTTCCGCGACCTCAGCAACTCCGACCGACGTCCGGATCGCCCCGGCGGACAGGGACTCGTCGTCGCTGAGGGTGTCTGGGTTGTCGAGCGGATGGCACGTTCCCGGTTCCGGCCGCATGCACTGCTCGGCGTCGACCGGCGATTGAGCGAACTTCACGGCGTCCTAACGGATCTCGACGTGACGTACTTCCGCGCGACGGCCGAGGTGATGGCGCACATCGTCGGGTTCCACCTCAACCGTGGCGTCCTTGCCGTCGCGCACCGACCGGAGCCGTTGACCGTCGCCGAGGCCTTGGTCGACGCGACGACGGTCGCGGTGCTCGAGGGGGTCAATGATCACGAGAACATCGGGTCGATCTTCCGCAACGCGGCAGGGCTCGGTGCGTCGGCGGTGTTGTTCGGCGATCGATGCTCGGACCCGCTGTATCGGCGCTCGGTGCGCGTCTCGATGGGGCATGTCCTGCGTGTTCCGTTCGCGTCGGTACCGGATTGGCCGAACGGTCTGCAGTTACTGCGGGACAGCGGCTTTCAGATCGTTTCGCTGACGCCGGACAAGACGGCTCCGCCGCTATCCCGGGCCATGACGGGGGAGAAGGTCGCGCTGCTGCTCGGCGCGGAAGGTCCGGGCCTGACCGCCGAAGCGATGCGGGCGAGCGATGTTCGTGCGCGTATCCCGATGTCGCGCGGAACCGATTCGCTGAACGTCGCAACAGCGGCGGCGGTGGCCTTCTACGAGCGCTCGCGGTAGGAGGAGGGCGTGAGCATACGGAGCGAGTACCGCAGCGAAGCGAGGAACGCAGCGAGGAGCGGAGGGTCCGACGGACCGCGCCGACCGCACTAGCATGGATTTGTGAGCTATCCACCCGACCTCGAGAAGCCGTCGCCGACGTGGGTAACCGGTTCGGTCGTCACGGCCTTGACCTTCGGCCTGGCAATGGTCGGAATGTATGCGTTCGCTGCGTCGCTCATCGAAATCAGTCCGTGGCTGGCGATCGTGTTGCTGGCCGTGATCATCGGCGGCAGCGCCCCGACCGTGTGGCGGTTCCGCGAGCGACCGGTTGCGCGGTGGGTCGTCTACGGGATCGCCGGGGGAGTCGCGGCGGCGTGTGGGGCACTCATTTTCTCGGCGCTGTTTGCCGGCTGACGTAACCCCGAAATGGGGAAGAGGCCCTGTGCACGCACAGAGCCCCTCCCCTTTGAGAAGTACTTATTCGTTGCCCGCGCTGCGGACTCCGAGGAGAACTTCGTCCCAGCTGGGCATGGACGGTGTGTTCTTCTTCGACTTGGCTGCCGGGCGCTTGATCGGTGCCGGAGCGGCGACCTCATCCTCGGCCATCTCGAAGACCTCGAGGTCCTCGACGACCATGTCTTCGGCGATGAGCATTTCCTGCACCGGCTCGTCGGCCTTCTCCTGCTCGCGAACAGCGGTGAGTCCGCGGATCGGGCGGCTCTGCTCCGGGTTCACGAGACCGGCAGCGATCTCGTCGAGAGCGGTGATGGTGCCGCCGTGCGCGTCGCTCTGCCACTTCCAATGCGCGGCGTTGCTGGTGCGGCCGGACTGCCACTGCAGCTGCAGAACCCACTGGCCGTCGGTGCCCTTCCAGGCATCCCACGTTGCGGTTTCCATGTCGAGTCCGCGTGCGCGGAAGGCGGCCTTGACGATCGCCTCGACGGAGCCCTTGGTGATTCCACCGTCTTCGCGGATCGGGTGGCCCTTCTTGGCAGATTCGGCGGCCCGGCTGCGCTCGAGGAGCACGGGGTAGGCGAAGCTCTCGATGCGGTAGGTCTGCATTCCGGTCATCGCGGCAACCTGCTCGACCGAGGCGCCGGCACGGATGCGGGCCTGGATGTCGCGTGGGCGAAGCGTCTCTTCGGCCTCGATCTCGGTGCGACCGAAGAATGCGACATCACCGCGGACCGCGGCGCGCAACTTGTCATCGACGGCGATGCGGAACTCGTTGCCCGAGTGCGGGTCCGCGAGTGTGACGTAGCGGCCTCCGGACGCGATGCCCACTACCTTGAGTTCCTGCATGACTAGCCTCCGACTTATGCCGCACTGGTCGCCTTTGATTTCGGACAGTAACCGATCTGTGACCTGCGACTCGTTCAACACGCCGAGGATTCGCACAAGATCGAGAAATCGGTGGAGTGTCGGCTTAGATAGTTGATTTGCGTTTTGCGATTTCGCGGGATGCAGTGTGTTAATGGACCTTCGCCTCGTCGTCTCCGACATGGATGGAACTCTGCTCGATGAGCAGCGTCACGTGCCGGATGAGTTCTGGCCAGTCCTCGATGAAATGCGTCGTCGCGGGATTCTCTTCGTGCCCGCGAGTGGGCGCCAGTACGCGACGCTGTCGACGCTGTTCGAGCAGGTCACCGATGGTTTGGCGTTCATCGCAGAGAACGGCGCGTATGTCGTCGTCGATGACGCCGAGTTGACGTCCTCGACCCTTGATCCGGGTTTTGTCCGCGCGGTCGTCACGGCCCTGAGAACCCTCGACGAGAGCTACGACATCGGCATCGTGGTGTGTGGAAAGAAGTCGGCGTACGTCGAGCGGACAGACCAGGCATTTCTCGATGAGGCGAATCAGTACTACGTGAAACTCGCACACGTCGACGATGTGCTGGCCGTCGACGATCAGATACTCAAGATCGCGATTTACGACTTCGCCGATGCGGAAACCTCAACCGCGCCTCGGCTCGAGCAATTCCGGGAGACCCATCAGGTGGTCGTGTCGGGCGAGCATTGGATCGACCTGATGGCGAGCGATGTGAACAAGGGGCACGCGGTCAAGGCGCTGCAGGAGAAGTTCGGGATCACGCCTGCGCAGACAGTCGCGTTCGGCGACTACCTCAATGACCTCGAGATGCTCGACGCCGCGGAGCATTCCTATGCCGTCGAGAACGCGCACCCGGCGGTGTTGGAACGCGCGCGCTGGCGGGCGCCGTCGAACACTGAGCAGGGCGTCATCACCGTGCTCCGGGACCTGCTCAGCTAGCGACAGGAGAAGACCCGGGCCACCAGCAGTCCCGACACCGGCGTGCACGAGGCTTTGATCCACCCGACGAACCCGGGCACCAACCGGAGGCGGCCCCTCGTGAGGATGACGATCTGCGCCTTGTGGCGCGTCATTGCCCCGGTCACCTGTTCAAGCGTCAGGTAGCCCGTTTCGATCCGGACGAGCGACGTGTCGACCAGTTCGGGAGGAACTCGCAGTCCGAGTTTCGACGCAAGAAATTGATCGTCGGTGACGATGTAGCGTTCGGAAGCGGTCACCCGCTCGAGTTCGGTCATGGCCCATCGCGGGTACGGATCGTCCGAGTGGAAGGCCGTGACGCTGGCGGATCCGGCAGCGACGGTCATCACCGCGACGGCAATGACGGCACATTGTTTCGACCATCGGGCCGCGCTGGCGATCAGGGTCGCGAGGAGCAGGCTCGCAGCCGGGGCGAGTGCGGCGAAGTGGTGCTCCCAGAGCGGGGCGAGTACGAGCAGGGCAGCCGCCGTGGCGCCGAACCAGCTGAGCGGCAGCATGTTTGACCGCCAGCTCAGTGCCGCCGCGATGACGAATCCGATGACTCCCGCGCTGATCAGCGGGTCGTGCAGGGCCGTCAGCCACATGTCCAGGCGGGCTGTGTGGTTGCCGCCGAACCCCGCTTGAGCCTGCTGATGGAAGCGGACGGTCTGGTCATAGAACGCCGCGAGGCTGTCGGCGAAGCGGCCGAGGACGAGGGCGGTCGTGGCCACTGCGCCGGCCAGCGCGCTGAGCACCACCCGGCGATCGATCGGCCGATTGCGCACAGCGATCACGATGAGCGGGACCAACGCGGGAGCAGCGATGAACTTTGTTGCTACCGCCAGAGCGAAGAGCGTTCCGCAGAGCGCGGCGGTGGTCAGCCGGGTCGCCGGTCGCGAGTGTCGAACCGCGTAAAGCCCCGCAGCTATCGACCAGATCGCCAGTGCCAGTGCCGGCACCTCGGCCTGCAGCGTTCTGCCGGCGTTGAGGAACAGCGGATCGAGGGCGAGAAGCGCCGCCGCGAGAAGGCCCACGGACTTCTTCGAATGCAGGCTGCCCACGACGTAGATGCCAATAATCGCTGCTGCCCAGAACGCGACGACCGTCAGCCGGGCCGCGACGATGCCCGCGCCGAACGGCAGCGCTAGATCGATGAAAACCGGTGGCTGCGCAAGGAACACATCGCGATACGGTTCGAATCCGTCCGCGACCGCGCGCAGCGTCTGGAGGTAGACACCCTCGTCATAGTCGCTGGGGTATCGCCAGCACGCGACAATCTGAACGACCGTCAGGGCCGCGAAGGTGCACAGGCTCAAAGTGGCGAGAAGCCACGTGCGAGACCGTGCGCCCACGCGTTCCTGCAGTGCGGTCGTCAAGCGCGCGCCTCCGTCGAGTTTCGTTACCCGACGGATTGTGCACGATTGTCAGCTCTGGCTGGCGAGCCACTCGTCGACTCGTCGCTTTGCTTCCTCTTCGGAAACATCCTCGACGCGGGTCATGATCGCCCAGCGGTGACCGAACGGATCGAGGATCGCGGCGTAACGGTCGCCGGTGACGAACGTGCTCGGTTCGCCATAGCCCTTGGCACCGGCCTCGACGGCGGCCGCGTAGACCTTGTCGACGTCGTCGCAGTAGAGCACGGTCGAGCGGCTGACGTTGTCGTCGCCAGTGGGCGCAATGAGGTTGTGGGCAGGTGCGGGATCGCCCAATTGCATTCGGCCGGTGGGAAATTGCAGTTCGCAATGGGCGACGGTGCCGTCCGGGAGGTCGTTGCGAGCGACCACGGTCCCGCCGAAGACGTTCGTGTAGAAGTCGACGGCCTTGATGGCGGGGGAACAGACGAAGAACGGGGTGAGACTCGTGTAGCCGGTGGGAATCGGTTGAACTGTCATACCTCGAACCTGCCAGCATGGTGTCGTGGAGTCTTGGAAAAACCCGTCACGTCCCGCGGCTCGCTCCTTGCCGCCGGACGCCCGCTGGCCGGCGACGGGAACCGAATCCGGGATCGTGCAGCCGCAACGGCTCCAGCGGTTCGCGCGTGTCGATCGTCTGCCTTGTGCGGCCGAGCTCGCTCCGTGGATCGAGTACTACTGGACGGTCCGATGGGATGTCGGCGACGAGTTTCCGATGGTGTCGCGCGTTGTCCCGCACCCGGTGGTGACGCTGTCGCTGGAGTCGGGCTCGGTTGCGCGCTTCGGCTTCGAGATGCCGGCCGCTTTGGTTCACGGAGTCATCACGGGGAAGTTCGCCGTCGATATCACGGGGTCCGGTCGGGCCTTCGGTATCCGTTTCCGCCCAGGTGGTTTCGGTGCGTTTACCCGTGTGGACGTGGCGGACTGGACAGACCGGGTCGACCTGATGTCGACGGCCATGCCCGGCGCCGACGATCTTCTTGCTCGGGTGCTCGCGGTGGAGAGCGACGCCGACCGCGCGAAGATCGTGGACGATGCACTGCGCCTCCTGGTTCCCGAACCTGATCCGCAGTACGAACGACTGATGTCGATCGTCGCCGGGATCATCGCCGATCCGACGCTCACGACGGTCGAATCGGTCGTCGAGCGCTTCGGGGTGGCCGAGCGAACCCTGCAGCGACTCTTCCAGCGCTACGTCGGGGTATCGCCGAAGTGGGTGCTTCGGCGATACCGCCTGCACGACGCGATGAGCTACATCGATCGCGGCCGCGACGACTTCGCAGATCTTGCGGTCGAGCTCGGGTGGAGCGATCAGTCGCACTTCACGAACGAATTCCGGGCCGTCGTCGGAATGACGCCGGGGGAGTACCAGCGCGGGATCTGATTAGACCCAGGCCAACTCCGCCTGTTCGTCGACGCGGGAATCCCAGTCGATGACGTAGCGCTGTTCGCGGCTCATGACCTCGTTGAGCTTCATCATCTTGGTGGCCAGCGGCATCAGAACGGGCAGAGTCCGGCGCATGATCGGACCCATCGTCTTCGTCTGATTGATCCGCTTGCCGCGCTTGGCGATTCCCTCGACGCGAGGTCGGCGGATGCGCTCGTAGGTGTCGAACGCGGTGGTCGGATCGTCGATATCGCGCAGGCACCGCGCGAGCTGGATCGCACTTTCGATCGCGAGCGACGCACCCTGACCGGTGCTGTTCGACGGGGCATGAACGGAGTCGCCGACGAGAACCATCCGCTGCGAGTGCCAGTGCGGAACCGGCGGCATGATGTGGTTGCCGCCGATGGCAACAAGGTCCGCGGGATCGGTGCCGGCGATGAGTTCGCCGGCCGGGTTGTCTCCGCCGTAGGTGGCCTCGAGGATTCGCAGCCAATCGACTGCTGAGATTTCGCGAGCCTGCGTCGAGGTCAGGTACCGATGCGGCAGATTCGCGCCCCAGCCGACGCGCCCGTCCGGCTGGGTCCAGTAGATGTAGTAGGCGTTCTTGCCGTAGGAGAACGTCATCGTTTCCTCTGGCAGAGTTCGATCGATTCGGGCATAAGCGCCGAAGCCCAGGACGCCGGTGTATTCGGCGTCGGGCGCGTTCGGGTCGATCAGGGTGCGCACGAGCGACTTGATTCCGTCGGCACCGATGAGGATGTCAGCGGTCGCCGAGGTCCCGTCGGCGAAATGCGCGACGACTCCGTCGGGGTTCTCCTCGGCGTTGACGAGTCGCTTGTTGTATTCGAATTCGATCCCGGCCTTGACTGCGTGGTCATGCAAGACGGACTGGAGGTCGCTTCGATCGACGACCTGGAGCGGTTCCACGTCCTTGAGTGCGGGGAGGGGAACGGACTTGCGGCCGAGGTTCATCACGGTGTGCGTCATCGGCAATGCGATCGCTCGCACGGCGTCGCCGGCTCCGATGACGTCAAGAGCGGCTAGTCCGTTCGGTGCGAAGCCGAGCGTGCTGCCGATATTGAAGGCGGGGCCCGCGTAGGCCTCGAAGACGCGGGCTTCGACGCCTGCCTTCTGCAGGGCGCAGGCGGCGACGGGTCCGGCGATGCCGCCGCCGATGATGAGTGCGGTTTTCACGGTCATGGTTGGGTTCCTTCGGAGGGTGTCCGAACGGCCGCGCACGCGAGGTACCCCGATATCCTTGAGTTGCCAGACTCGGGCCGGGTTTTCGTGCGAGCGATGCCGGTTCGGGAGGGTGATGGATCGGGCCCGGTGACGTGTTGCCGCACTTCGCCGGGCCTGGTTTCTTTGGTCAGTCGTCTGGAGTGGCCAACCTCCTCTGCATCTCGCGCCACATGTCCAGGTCAGGGAATGATCCGGAGGCCAGGGAGTCGCGGAATTCCTCGACCCATTGGGCCTCGGCTTCCTGTATCGCGATCTCGAACTCGTCCTCGACGACGAAGATCCTCGGAAGTCCGTCGGGCAGATTCTGCAGCGCTGCTCTTCGTTCGGCGATTCTTGCGCGCAGCGTCGAGAGTCGTTCCGTCAGAAGTGAAATCACGTCGTCAGGCGGCAGCATCGCCATGATCGACAGGCCGGCGATGAAGGACTGCGAATCGCGGGACGGTGTCGACAGCAGTTCCTTGAGCCACGAATCGAGCTCGACTCGGCCGTCCCCGGTGATCCGGTAGATCACCCGCTCCGGGCGCGCCGTAGGGCGTTCACTGCCGACGACTTCGAGCAATCCGTGACGTTCAAGGTTCTGCACGACCGTGTAGAGCGAACCCCACTTGATCGACATGTCGCGGTCCTTGCCGCGCGATTTGAGGACCGACGCGATCTCGTACCGATGCATCGGTCGCTCCGCGAGGCACGCGAGAACCGCAAGGGCGAGAAGGTTGCTCACCTTGCGATCCGACATGTCGTCCTCCTTATTCGTATACGAATATACGTGTACGAGTATTTATGTGGCAAGAGGTCAGAACGGCGGAGGTGCCAGCTTGTCCCGCAGGTTCTCTACTTGTCGGTGTTGCATGTAGAGCCTCCTCAAGGACCGCAGTGTTTGCTGCTGGGCCGGGTCGTCCGCGAGGGCGATGTCGTTGAGCGTCGGGCCCGGCGTGTCGGGTCCGATGTGGGTTTCCCACCAGGTGGGGTGGGCGAGTTCTTTGTCCAGGTCGTCGGCATGGATCCAGCCGCCAGTGTCAGGTTCGATCTCGAATCGATCGACGTTGGGTGCGAGGTTCGCCGTATAGGGCCCGGCTCTGGTGATCCGGGTCATCCCGTTCGGCGACGTCCACAGGACCCCCGATTTCACGCGTCGGCAGCCCCACAGCTTCTTGGTTTTCAGCTGGTGATGGGCTTTGCAGACGGGTTGGAGGTTGCTCACGATCGTCAAACCCCCGAGGGTCGGGTTGTCGTGGTTGAACGGGTTGATGTGATCGAGTTCGCAGTCCCGCGACGGCACGCAGCAGCCGGGGAAGGTGCAGGTCGGGTACATCGCCCGCACCACCGCCGCGACCGTCGCGTCGGGCTTGTATCGCAGGGCACTGTTCGACCGTGGCGGTGCCACCAGCGGCTTTGCCGGCAAGGTAGCGGGCTTGCGGACGCGACCGCAGTCCACGAGCGGCAGCGAATCCCCCGACCGGGGCTTGTCCGCGAGGGCGGCGAGTTCGGCGAAGATCGCCTGCCACGCCGCATCACCGGCAAGCTCGCGCACGAGTTCGGTCGGGATCGGGGTCCCGTCATCCAACGTCGCGGCCCCGTTCTTCAACGCCAACAACGTCTTGATGTCCACCAGGATCTGCAGCAGAAACTTCCGGCGGGTCGGTTGCTCGACTCCCGCTTTGGGGCAGTCGGCATCCTCGCACCGGCACACCAACACCGTTTCCCCATGCAACAGCGCCATGAGTCCGTCCGCGCGCCGGGCGTTGCGGGTGCGTGGGTCCTTAGGGCAGACGGTTTCGGCGATCTCGTTGATCAACCGATCCGCCTCATGACCCTCCAGATCAGTGATGCACGCCGACAGCCACGACAGGCCGTTGCCCTCCTGCCGGACGTACACAGTGCGACTGACGCGCTGGTTCACCTCACGCGCGGCAGCGGCTTCCTCCGGGTTCACCTCGAACCACAACGCCCACAACCGGCGCCGCAACGGACCCGGCGTCAACCGTTGCGCCAGCGGAACCAGGCGCGGCTCGACACCGTCGATCGTCTCGGCGCACGCGTCCCGGAACACGGACACGATCGTCGACACCGACGCGTAGTCGATGACCCCGGCTTCGAACGCCGCGTGCACCAGCGGCAGTCGATGCCACAACTGACTGCCGGTCTCGACTAACAGATCTGCGGCCCGCTTGGAGATCCCGAGCGCGACCGCGACCTCGGTGATCGCGGAGAACTGCACCTCCACCGGATCGGGAGCTGACGCGATCTGCCAGTCCCAAAACTCATGCGCGGCCATTGCCTTCCGGCAGGCAGCCGCGTTCTCCGCCTGCGCGAGCTGGACGAGATCGTCGAGCGTCATGCAGTCGGTGTCAGGGGCGAGATCACTATCGAACACGCATTCGACTCTATACCGGGGGTCCGACAAGTAGCGCCCTGACCAGCAGGAATGTGCAAAATTTGCGGTGGTTCACACCGTCGCGATCGTCAACCCAGCCAGCCGCTCCGCCTCTCCGACGACCTCGATGTGCGTGATCGCGTCACCCTCGATCTCGAAGGTGAGGACGAGCCACAGGTGCCCGCCAGGCGCAACGACGATGCCTGGCTTGCCGTCGATCATCGCGACCTCGCCGTTTCCGGCGCGGGTGGTCGACGCCAGTGCGCCGCGTGAGACGGCCTTCCGGCCGCGCAGGCTGATCTCGCGGCCGGTGGGCGCAGCGGTGGCGTCCGCGTGGATCGTCACCTCGGGGTCGAGCAGTCGAATCAGGGCGTCTAGGTCGCCGCTCCGTGTGGCGGCGATAAACCCGTCGACGACTCGGCGACGGCGGGTGAAGTCGGGAGAATGCGACTCCGCACCACCGCGCACCCGCCGGCGGGCTCGGGACGCGAGCTGGCGCGTCGCGTCGGGCGTGCGACCGACGATCGTGGCGATCTCGTCGAAGGGCAGGTCGAACATGTCGTGCAGTACGAACGACAACCTCTCGGCGGGCGACAACGTATCCAGAACGACCATGAGCGCGAGTCCGACCGAGTCGGCGAGAACCGCTTCTTCCTGCGGAGTCGACTCGAGGCTCGGCTGGGTCTCATCAAGCTCGAAGTTCGGGTGAGCGGTCCGTGCCCGCAGCATGTTCAGACTGATGCGCCCCACCACCGTCGTCAGCCACGCCGACAGGTTCTCGACCGCTTCCGTGTCCGACCGGCTGACTCGGAGCCACGCCTCCTGGACTGCATCGTCGGCGTCGGTCAGAGAGCCGAGTACTCGGTACGCCACGCCGCGGAGCCGCGGTCGCTGCGCTTCGAATGCGTTTGTCAGCCATTCGGTTTCAGAATTCTCCGGCATTTGTGTCACATTCCCTCGCCTCGAAGTGTCAACCCGATAGACCCGCGAGAGCGGGAATTTGTGACAAGCACAAAGGAGAAATGTGATGGCCCCGTTCCTTGCTCCCATCGAGAACCCGACCAACCCTGCGAAGCGACTGCTGTTCGCGGTTGTGCGCAAGCAGATGGGGTTGGTCCCGAGTCCGTTCAGCGTGTTCGTGGCGCGCATGCCGCTGGCGTTCGGGCAGTTCTACGGAAAGGTCTCGCAGCTGGACAAGAAGCTGACGATCTCGCCAGACCTGGCCGTACTCGTCCGATCGCGCGTCAACAGCACCAACAGCTGCGAGTGGTGCATGGACGGCAGTCGCTGGTTCGCGCAGAAGCGTGATCCGCATCTGATCCCGAAGATCGACGCGATTCGGGCATGGCGCACGAGTCCGCTGTTCAGCGATGCGGAGCGAAGTGCGCTCGCCTACGCGACCGAGCTGACCGAGAACAAGCACGTTGAACCCGAGACCTTCGCCGAACTCACGCAGCATTACAGCGAGCGCGAAATCTGCGACATCGTCTGGCTCGTCGCGAGCGAGCATCTGTACAACATCAACAACATCGGGCTGAACATCGGCTCCGACGGGCTTTGTGCACTTCAGCCATAGAAGCGCCTGAAGGCTCGGTCCGAATGGGACCGAGCCTTCAAAACTTGAGGATCAGAGCTGGCCGACAACCCAATCGACGCACTTGGTGAGTGCCTCGACGTCCGACGGGTCGATCGCCGGGAACATGCCGATGCGCAGCTGGTTGCGGCCGAGCTTGCGGTACGGCTCGGTGTCGACGATGCCGTTGGCGCGCAGGACCTTCGCCACCGCGGCGGCGTCGACGTCGTCGCTGAAGTCGATCGTGCCGACGACCTGCGAGCGCAGCGCGGGGTCGGTGACGAACGGCGTCGCGAACGAGGATGCCTCGGCCCACGAGTACAGGCGCGACGACGAGTCCGCGGTGCGCTTGGTCGTGAAGTCCAGGCCGCCTTGGCTGTTCATCCACTCGATCTGGTTCGCGAACAGCAGCAGAGTTGCCAGCGCGGGGGTGTTGTAGGTCTGGTCCTTGGTGCTGTTGTCCAGTGCGATCGGCAGCGACAGGAACTCCGGAACCCAGCGGCCCGAGGCGCCGATCTCGTTGACGCGCTCGATCGCGGCGGGGCTCATGAGCGCGATCCACAGACCGCCGTCGGCCGCAAAGCATTTCTGCGGGGCGAAGTAGTAGACGTCGGCATCGTTGATGTCGACCGGAAGACCGCCGGCACCCGAGGTGGCGTCAATCGCGATGAGGGCGTTCTCCGAACCAGCCGGACGCTGCACGCCAAGTGCGACACCGGTCGAGGTCTCATTGTGTGCCCAACCGATGAGGTCGACGGACGGGTCCGAGACCGGGGTCGGAGCCGAGCCCGGGTCAGCCTTGACGACGATCGGGTCACCGATGAACGGGTTGCCCTTGGCGACGGACGCGAACTTCGACGAGAACTCACCGAACGTCAAGTGCAGCGACTTCTCGCGGATGAGACCGAATGCGGCAGCATCCCAGAACGCGGTCGAACCGCCGTTGCCCAGGACGACTTCGTAGCCCTCGGGGAGGGAGAACAGGTCGCGAAGGCCGCCGCGCACGCGAGCGACAACGTCCTTGACGGGCTTCTGGCGGTGGCTGGTGCCGAACACCGAAGCGCCCGTGTCGACGAGCGACTGGAGTTGCTCGGGACGAACCTTCGACGGGCCACAACCGAAGCGGCCATCGACCGGCTTGAGGTCTGCGGGGATCTGGAGCGATGCTGCATCTGCCATGGTCACAGCGTACTAAGAAGTTCGGTGAGCGCTGGACTTGGGGCTAAGCGGTCAGGAGTTGTTTGTCCTCCAGCGAGACAAACTCCCAACCCTGGGCGCGCAGCGTTCGAATTGCCCCGACGACGCCGTCACCGGACCGAGAATTCGGCTGGTTCATGTGCGCGATGATGATCGCTCCAGGGGCCGGGTTCGACATTTGTGCGATGACCGCATTCGCACTGAGCGTCGCGCCGCCGTCGCCGTTGATTGCGAATCCGATCGGGGTCTCGCCGAGATCGGACACGATTCGGATCGCGACGTCGTCATAGAACGCAGTCCCCGAACGGAAGAACGTCGGTTCCTTGCCGGAGATCTCGGTGAGCAGTTGGTGGCAGCCCCACACCTCGTCGATCGCCTCTTGTACGGAGTGAGTGCCGACGATGTTGTAGGCGGAGCGGCCCGACACCGATAGCGGAACATGGCGGGTGCCGTGGTTGCCGATGGTGAACAGCGGGTCCTTCGCCAGGTCGTCGGCAATCGCCCGGTTGGCTTGCACCCAACGCGAATTGAGGAACAGGGTCGCCGGGACGCGATCCTGCCGGAGAGCAGCGATGATGCGGGCGTCGTATCCCGATCCGCGTTGCCCGCCGCAGGCGTCGAGCGTGAGCGCAATCTGGCGCGTCGACGTCTGGAATCTGGACACCGTCCCGCGAATTCCTGTTCCCCACGCCGTCGGCTGGAGACCTGCGTACTTCGCCGACTGACGTGTTTCCAAGACCCGGAACTTGGACAGGTTTGGATAGCGAATCGGTGGGGAATCTGAACCGAAGACGACGTCCACGACGCCCTTGGGTGCCTCGGCTGTGACGCGACTACTGGCCGCGAAACCGGTCAGGGTGACGGCTCCACCGAGGGTGACCGCAGACAGGAACGCGCGCCGCGTGAACGGGCGCGGCGCTGCGTCATGTCGGTCTGGGGATTTCACTGGTTGAAAACCATACGGTCCCGACGTTGATCGCGCAGGTCAAGCTCTCGCTGACGTCGCGCGAATGCTCGGATAGCGTTGTGCTGTGGCCCCTGCGCGCAATTCCGATGATCTTGCCCACATGCGTGTCGACTACTCCGGCCCGGCCGTGGAGTTGACCGAGGATGCGTGCGCGGCCGGGTGGCGGCCGATGTTCGAATCCTGGCTTGCCGCCGCGATCGAGGGCGGCGTCTCCGAACCCAACGCGATGGTGTTGGCGACGATCGGCGACGACGGACTTCCGGCGACTCGAACGGTCCTCTGTAAGGGCCTGAGCGACACCGGCATTGCCTTCTACACGAACTATGAATCGGGCAAGGGGCGTCATCTTGCCGCACGTCCGGTGGCCTCCGCGACCTTCGTCTGGGCATCGATCGCTCGGCAGGTGACCTTCCGTGGCGATGTCAGTCGAGTACCCGAAGCCGTGTCCGACGAGTACTGGGAGCAGCGACCCCGGGGTGCCCGGCTCGGCGCGTGGGCTTCCGAGCAGTCGAACCCGATCGGATCTCGCACTGAACTCGACGCGAAATTGAGCCAGGTCGAGGAGCGGTTCGCGAAAGTCGACGACATTCCGCGTCCGCTCGGTTGGGGTGGATTCGAGATCACGCCGCGCACCGTCGAGTTCTGGCAGGGACGCACGAACCGCCTCCACGATCGGATCCGGCTGACGCGCACGACCGACGGTTGGGACGTCACGCGCCTGCAGCCGTAGGTCGACCTTCGATGGGCACGACTCAAGTGGGACACGCAGCCCACTTCTTGCCGATAACCTGCGCCTATGAGCAATTCCGCGCCGCTGCAGCAGTACTACGAAGCTCGCCGCGCCAGCGGCCTCGAGGTCAAACAGATGATCGACGAACTCGACCCGGTCGACAACGCCGTCGAGATCACGCATCTGAGCATGGAGGTACTCACGCCTCCGTTGCTGGGGTACCTCGGATACTCCGCCGGATTTGCCAGGACTCTTGGCAATCCAGCTGTTGCGCACCGGATCTGGCGAAACGGTGAAGGGGACCAGATCGTGGCATCGGCCCGGCGTGACGTCGACACTCTGGCGTTCTTCGGACTCTTCATGCGCTATGGATTCGGAACTGACAAAGCTCAGGGAATTTACGACCGCGTGCAGGACATCCACCGCACCGTCAAAGGCATCGGCAACGAGACGCAGGTCCACGTGCTGGGAATGCTGATCTTCGACCAAGAGCGATTCGCCAAGAACTACGGACACGAGTGGTTCTCCGACAAGGAGAACGAGGCGCGGTTTCACTTCTGGGTGGGCGTCGGTAAGGCGATGCGACTCAAGGATGTACCCGAAACCCGCGAAGAGTTTCTGACCTGGATCGACGACTACGAAAAGCGCTGGTTCGAGCCATCAGAAGCAGCGCACGAATCGTTCAAAGGGCTGATCAAAGGGGTGTCCGAATACGTTCCGCTACCGCTGCGGCCCGCGGTTCGAGAACTCCTTATCGAAGGGACGAGCGCGGAGGTTCGGGAACTGTGTCTTTTCGACAGCCCTCTCCCCGTCGGAAAATTCGCCATGAACCCGATCGTGAAGGTATTGGCAACCGCACGACTCGGGGCGTTTCACCGGCTCGATGCCAGCTGGGTGACAAGCTTCAGCAGGCTTGGTGAGGACCCAGACATTTCCGCGATGGGCTACCAGCCGAAGGCCTGACTTCAGTCCTGGGAGGGTTTCAGATGTGGGAGGCCGTTACGGCGGCTCGGCACGCAGTCGAGTTGGCGCACTACCGGATGACCAGGTCCCAGCACCATCGCGCCGACCTCGCGGCGCTGGCGAAGCTGGAAAGAGTGCCGGTGGAGCTTCCCGTTGGGCTCGAGCTCGAATGGCTCGGAGTGGCCGGATACCGCCTCACCTTCGAAGGCCAGACGCTGCTGATCGATCCGTTCGTCTCGCGTTTTCCGATCAAGGATCTCGTGCTCCGGCGCACGGTCCTGCCGGACCCGGAGCGGATCGCGGCCTTCGATCCGCGCGGGAAGGTCGTCGGTATTGCCTGCGGTCACGCCCACTGGGACCACTCGCTGGATGCTCCCGCTTTCGCACGCCGATTCGGGTGCGCCGCGTACGGGTCAACGTCGCTCGCAAACCAGATGGCGCTACACGGGCTGGCCGGGCAGGCGGTGACCGCTGAGCCGTACTACCGATACCAGCTGGGTCCGTTTGAGGTGTCCTTCACGCCGAGTGTCCATTCGAAGCTGGTGCTGGGGCTCAGTATCCCGATGGACGGCGACACGGACGCCACCTCCCTCGAACAGATGTCCGCACCGCACTACAAGTGCGGTCAGACCTGGGGCATTCGCATTGCGGTCGCCGGCATCGTCATCTACCACCAGGGGAGCGCGGACCTCGTCGACGACGCGGTGCGGGACCGCGACGTCGACATCTTCCTCGCCGGCATAGCCGGCCGAAATTTCACGCCGAACTACTGGGAGCGGGTGCTCACGCGGTTGCGACCCAAAACTGTCGTGCCGATGCACTACGACGACTTTTTCGCCACACTCGAAGATCCCATCGGATTTCTCCCCCAGACCAATCTGGCGTGGGTCGCGGACGAGATCCGGGCCGTCTTGCCCGATGTCACGGTCGCCGCGCTACCGCGCTTCGGGGTCGTGGCCTGACTCCTCAGCAGTTGGCGAATGAATTGTTCGCCCCGAAGACACCAGGGTTTCAGCAGCTCAGGGTCTGCCCGTCGGAGCCGACGTTGGAGACCGTGCACCCGGGAGTGCGGGCCGTGAGTCGATTGTTGCTGCCGTTGACATTCTCGGCCCGGGAGTCTCGTGCCGTGGCCTTCACGACGTTGTTGCTGCCGACCTCGGACACTGCTCTGCTGTTGTAGGCGGTGGCAGTGGCGGTGTTGTTGTCGCCGACTCCGGCGAAAGCGGTTGTTCTGTCGCCCTTCGCAGTCGCTGTGTTGTTGTTGCCACTCGTGGCGTAGGCACCCGCGTAGTCGCCCTTCGCAGTCGCTGAGTTGTGGCTGCCGTCTTCGGCGTAGGCAAGGGCGCCTTCGCCGTTCGCGGTCGCGCGGTTGAAATCGCCGGTGGCAACTGCCTCACTGTCATTGCCATTGGCGATCGCAACGGAGAACCGCCCACTGCTGGCGCACTCGGCGGTTCCGTACTTGGGACCTTGATGACCGTTCACCGAGACGCACCCGTTGGGTGCGGCATTCGCGCTCGGGAGTACTCCGAGCAGTCCGCCGCTGAGGGCTACTCCCACAACGGCAGCGCTGATACGGCCGGACCAACGGACGACAGATCGAGACATGAGGAACCTTTGAGTTCGGGGGGACAGTGCGCAGCCCTGGAACAGACGAAGTCTTTGTCGGGCGATATGTCGGTTTTACACGGGGGTTCTCCAAAACGCCCAGGTTCTCCAAAACCGTCCGCGGGTCGCCCGGGGCCCGCGCAACGGGTGACTGTCTCGCAGGAGTCACCTGATCGAATAGCGGATTCGCCCCGCATCCATCAAGCTCACCCGCGAAACTTGAACCCATGCCGACGACTTACCCCATCGCGTTCGGGTCATATCGAGCCGACATCGCCGCGACGGGCGCTGGCCTGCGTGCACTCGAGACCGAGAAGGACGGGCAGCCCTGGCCGCTCACCGAGACCTGGCCGGCGGGGGAGAAGCCCCCGTTGTCTGCGGGCCTGATTCTTGCGCCGTGGCCGAACCGCGTGCTCGACGGAAAATTCACGTTCGCCGGCGTCGACCATGACCTCGAGATCACTGAACCCGCACGAAACAATGCAAGTCACGGGCTGGTGCGTCGGCGTGACTGGGATCTCTTGAGCCATAGCGAGTCTCGCGTCGAGCTCACGATCGAGGTCGGCGATGAACCGGGCTGGGGATTCCCGATGCGTTTCGGCGTGACGTATGAATTGAATGCGTCCGGACTCACCGCAACGCACACGGCCACGAACATCGGCGAGACCGCGGCCCCCTTCGGCTTCGGAATGCACAGCTTCGCGCGGGTCGGTGACGTGCCGCTCGACGAGTGCACTCTCGAATTCCATGTGGGCGTGCGCGCAGATCTCGACCCGGACCGACTCGTTCCCGTCGGCGATCTCGTGCCCGTCGCCGGCACGGATTTCGACTTCTCTGAACCCCGCAAGCTGGCGGGCGTGTGGCTCGACACACCGTTCACCCACATCGCACGTGAATACGACGGTCGAGCGCGCTATGTGCTGCGCGCACCCGATGGAAATGGGACAGTTCTGTGGGCCGACGAGGGCCTGCGCTGGGTGCAGATCTTCACCGCTGATCCGGAGAAGGGGCAGGCGTACCCGAACCGCGGGCGAGCGTTGGCGATCGAGCCAATGTCGTGCCCTGCCAACGCGTTTAACTCCGGCACGGACCTGGTGATTCTGGAACCGGGCCAGATGTGGGCGGGATCATGGGGAATCCATGCGGTCTCGTGAAGCAGTGAACAATCACGCCGAATCGCAGGTACCGTGAGCCTCACGAAACGTGCCTGCAACAGGCATGCATTTACCCTGATTTATCGGCGCTTGTCGACAACGGCTAGCGTAAGCGGTTAGCCCGCATGAACACTGAACCGGCGTTCATGCCGAACGAGCTCAAGTTGAGAGGGATCATCCGTGCCCGCTGAGAACGACGCGAAATTCACCCTCAGCTACCCAGGTGGCGAGTACACGATGCCGGTGGTCAAGGCCACCGAGGGAAACGACGGGTTCGAGCTCGGGAAGTTGCTGTCGTCAACCGGGTACACCACTCTGGACCAGGGCTTCGTGAACACCGCGTCGACCAAGTCGGCGATCACTTACATCGACGGTGACGCGGGCATCCTCCGGTACCGCGGCTACCCGATCGACCAGCTGGCCGAGAAGTCGACCTTCATCGAGGTCAGCTACCTGCTCATCTACGGCGAACTGCCGACCACGCAGCAGCTCGAAGCATTCACCAACAAGATCCGTCGGCACACCATGCTGCACGAGGACCTGAAGCGTTTCTTCGACGGCTTCCCGCGCAATGCGCACCCGATGCCGGTCGTCTCCAGTGCGGTCAACGCGCTGTCGGCGTACTACCAGGACTCGCTCGACCCGCACGACCCGGAACAGGTCGAGCTGTCGACGATCCGCCTTCTCGCCAAGTTCCCGACGATCGCGGCCTACGCCTACAAGAAGTCGATCGGCCAGCCGTTCCTCTACCCGGACAACTCGCTGGGTCTCGTCGAGAACTTCATGCGCATGACCTTCGGTCTTCCGGCCGAGAAGTATGACCTCGACCCCGAGGTCGCGGCCGCGCTTGACATGCTGCTCATCCTGCACGCCGACCACGAGCAGAACTGTTCGACCTCGACGGTGCGCCTCGTGGGTTCGTCGGACGCGAACCTGTTCACCTCGGTTTCGGGCGGCATCAACGCGCTGTGGGGCCCGCTCCACGGTGGTGCCAACCAGGCCGTTCTCGAGATGCTCGAGGACATCCGTTCGAGCGGCATCAGCGTCTCCGAGTTCGTCCGCAAGGTCAAGAACAAGGAAGACGGTGTCAAGCTCATGGGCTTCGGACACCGCGTCTACCGCAACTACGACCCACGCGCTGCGCTGGTAAAGAAGGCCGCGGACAAGATCCTCGCCAAGCTCGGCGGCGACGACCAGCTCCTGGACATCGCGAAGGCTCTCGAAGAGGCCGCGCTGACCGACGACTACTTCATCGCACGCAAGCTGTACCCGAACGTCGACTTCTACACCGGCCTCATCTACCGTGCGATGGGCTTCCCGACCCGCATGTTCACCGTGCTGTTCGCCCTCGGCCGGATGCCCGGCTGGGTCGCGCACTGGCGGGAGATGCACGAGGAGCCGATGAAGATCGGCCGCCCGCGCCAGATCTACACCGGTTACGGCGAACGTAACTACATCCCGGCCAAGCGCCGCTGAACTTCTCTGGAGGAATTCCGTAATGAGCAAGCCTGAAGTCGAGTTCCAGGATGGCCCGGCCCCGTCGGAGTTGGTCATCAAGGATCTGGTCGTCGGTGAGGGAGCCGAGGCGCAGCCGGGTGCGTCCGTCGAGGTCCACTACCTCGGGGTCGAATTCGAGTCCGGCGAGGAGTTCGACTCGTCGTGGAACCGCGGCGAATCGATCACCTTCCCGCTGCGTGGACTGATCAAGGGCTGGCAGGACGGCATCCCGGGTATGCGTGTCGGCGGTCGTCGCCAGCTCACGATTCCGCCGGAGCAGGCCTACGGTCCGGCTGGTAGCGGCCACCGTCTGTCGGGCAAGACGCTCGTTTTCGTGATCGACCTGCTCGCCACGCGTTAGTCCTGGCGCAATAGCCATCAAACGCCCGGTCCTCGGACCGGGCGTTTTTGATCTGCCGCAATGATCTTTGCGGCATCATGACGGCATGAGCGTTAGCGCGCGCCTCGAATTGGACCACCTGCTGGGTAGCTCGGTGCAGTCCCTCGGGCTCCTGTCCGACTCGGAGTGCGCGCAACTGCTCGAATCGATCCGCGCGGTGCGGGTGCTCGAACGCGACGAGATCGCCGCTGACATCGAAGCGTCGCTCGTCGGCTTCCCCAGGTTCCTCCGCCCGTTGATCAAGGGGCTCGTGATCAGCCAGGGGCTGAACCTGTGAACAGCCTGGTGACGCACGGCCAGGTGGTCCTTCTCGCTCGACTGTTGGAAATCAGTCCGGAGAGCCTCGCGCACCTCGAACGCCTCAGCGCCGAGAACGTCGCCGACCTCCGGGAGCGGATCTCGCGGGTGTTCCACGACGACTTGGCACACACGTTCGGCCGAGTCGCGACCCTTGCTCCCGCCGCGCCATTGCGCCTGGCCGCGCGATTCGCGCAGAAGCGGGTGCCCCCTCGCCTCGCCGGACGAACCATCGGAGCGCTCGGTACCCACCATCCCAAGCGCAGCGCCGCGCTCCTGCGGTTCGTGGACCCGAAGTATGCCGCCCAGGTTGCACCGCACATCGATCCGCGGGCCGTTGTGGCGATCGCACCGATCGTCGATCCCCAGGTTGTCATCAACGTCGCTCGCGAGATTCTCAACCGCCGCGACTACATCACCGCCGCGAGCCTCATCATGGCGGCGCCCGACATGCTCGGTGACGCGGTGTGCGCGGGCGAGTTTGACGACTCCGAGGCGATCAAGGCCGCGGCGTACGCGTTGTCACCCGATCTCGCCAACCGAGTCCTGCGGTTCGTGCTCGATAACGCCCCGGAACGCGTGGACGCAATCCTGGATCACCTCGACGCGGCCGATGACGACGAGTTGATGATCGCCGCCCTCTCGGTCATCGCGCGCTGCGAACCGGGCGTCGCGGCCGATGCGGTGAAGGCACTGCTTGACCGCGGTCCGGACCTCGTGCCGAAACTGGCTCGATTCTGGGTTGAGGAGGGGTACGCCGCCGACGTCATCCGGGTCGGAGGCGTGATTCATCCCGAGGACCGCGTCCGAGTCGCGCAGACTCCGGTAATCAATGAACCCGACATTCTCGCGAAGATCGTCGAGACCGTGACCCGCAACCTCGACCAGGCGTTGTGGAAGGGCCTCGTCGAGATTCTCGAGTTCATGCCGAAACCGTCGCAGGTGCTGGCGCTCGAAGTGCTGTCGGCCGCCGATCCCACGGCGCTCCAGGTACACGGTCACTACTTGACCGAACTCGGGATGTGGTTGCCGCTGCTGCGCACGGTCGCCGCGCAGGAGCCCGAGGTGCAGTCCTTGATCGGCAGGGCGTGGCTGCCGTTCATCACCCCGCGCGATATGCGGTTGATCCGGCTGCAGCTCGCGGACACCGGTCTGGGTGAGCACCTCGGTCCGCTGCTCGCCGAAATCGAGGACTAGCCAGCAAGTTCGACGACGAGCCTCGCGCCGCCGAGCGAGCTGTCCTCGATCCAGGCACGTCCGCCATGGAGTGCGGCCTGCTGTGCGATGAGTGCGAGTCCGAGTCCGGAGCCGCCCGGTGCGGCGCCGGTACCGCGAACGAAGCGTTCGAACACCCGTTGGCGATCGCCCCGCGGGATTCCGGTGCCGTCGTCGTCGATCGCCAACACCACCCGGCCGGTGGGCTGGCGATGTGCGGAAACGATTGCGCGCGTGGCATTCCCATGGCGGCGGGCATTGGTCAGCGCGTTGTCGACGACGAGTCGCAGGCCGGCCGGGAAGCCCAGGACGACGAGTTCCGGGTCGACGTCTAGTTCGACGGCAAGATCGGGCATCGCGCGTGCGGCATCGTGCGCGGCGCGATCGCACAGCTCAGCGAGATCGGCTTCGACGCGGCTGGCGGGCGAAGCCAGGTCCCCAACCGCGAGTTGCTCGAGTGCCCGCAACGTGGATTCGATACGGGCCTGTGTGCGATCGAGATCGGCGAGCACCTCTTCGCGAGCAGCGCGATCGAGGTCCATGGTCCGAAGCACGTCGACGTTGGTGCGCATCGCGGTCAGCGGAGTGCGCAATTCATGCGCCGCCGCCGCGGCGAAGTCCCGGGCGGTCTCCAAGGACGAGGCGGACCGTTTGTTCATTGTGGCGAGCGCGTCGGAGAGTTCGTCGGCCTCGCGCACGCCGGATTTCGGTGGCGGCCCGGTTTGTGGGTGGGAATGGACCCAGGAGGTCAGCCGGGCGATGGGGCGCAGCGCCCGGCCGCCGAGCGCCCAACCCAGTCCGGCCGCGGCGGCGATCGCCGCGATCCCGGCAGCCAGAACCCGTTGTCGTTGCTTGTTGGTCTGGATGGTGACTTCCTTGAGAGGCAGTCCCAAGGTGACGACGTCGTCGAGCCGGGGTCGCGAAACGGTGAGCAGCCGATACGGCCTTCCGCCGACCTCCACCGTGGCTCGACCGTCCGCCAACTGCGGTAGTTCGATGTCGGAACTG
This sequence comes from Smaragdicoccus niigatensis DSM 44881 = NBRC 103563, assembly GCF_000380645.1. GTDB lineage: Bacteria > Actinomycetota > Actinomycetes > Mycobacteriales > Mycobacteriaceae > Smaragdicoccus > Smaragdicoccus niigatensis. The sequence continues at coordinate 71,018 of NZ_AQXZ01000015.1, read as the reverse complement.
GTCGGCTCACCGGAGTGCCGGACCGTCACCGACACCTCGCCGGCACCGCGATTTGCGGCGACGAACGCGACGACGTTGGACGGATCGAGAAGCACCAACCGGGACGCAGTCGTCAGGCGTCGGTCGACCTGCTCGAGATTGCTTCGGGCGATCGCCTTGTACATGACGGCGAACGTGACGGCCACGATGATCGTCGCGCCGAGCGCGGCCGCCAACGCGACGCGGGTTCGGAGCGACTGACCGCGCCTCATCGCAGCACGTACCCGACGCCACGCACGGTGTGGATAATTTCGGGGCCGCCCGCCGAGAGCTTGCGGCGCAGGTAGCCGACGAACACGTCGACGACGTTGGTGTCGGCGTCGAAGTCGTAGCCCCACACCAACTCGAGCAGCCGCGTCCGGCTCAGGACGACGCCGCGGTTGTTGGCGAGCGTCGCCAGGAGTTCGAATTCGCGCTTGGTCAGCGGAATTTCGGCACCATCGCGGAACACACGGTAGCCCGGAAGATCGATCTCGACCGTGCCGACGCGGATGAGCTGATCGCTGACCGCAGTCTCCGGCCGTCGCCGCAACAGTGCTTTCAACCGCGCCACGAGTTCGGCGAGAACGAAGGGTTTCACGAGGTAGTCGTCGGCGCCGGCTTCGAGCCCGGCGATGCGGTCGTCGACGGAGTTCCGGGCGCTCAGAACGCAGATCGGAACGTCGTTGCCCATCGCGCGCAGCGCGGTGACGACTCCGGTGCCGTCCAGGAGCGGCATGTTCATGTCGAGGACGATGACGTCGGGGGAGTGCTCGCTCACGCTACGGAGCGCGGCGGCGCCGTCGGCCGCAGTGAACACGGTGAATCCCGACAGGCGAAGGGCACGTTCGACGGACATGCGAACGTCCTGGTCGTCGTCAACGACCAGGACGGTTGCCGTGGGTGAGTTCACCGAACGATTGTCGCTGTTGCTCAGTGGCTTCCGCACGTCTCCAGGGCTTTGTTGAGCACCGCGCGCGCCTTCTCGTGCTTCGGGCCGTTGGCCAGACGCTCAGCCGCCTTGGGGTGCTTCTCCTTGAGCTCGTCGTACTTCTTCTGACGGTCCGCCGGGGTCATCGCCAGGATCTTCTTGAGACGTTCTTGGGCCTTCGGGTGCTTTTCGAAGCGGGCCTCGGCCTTCGGGTTGTTCGCCTTCATAGCGGAAACGACCTGGTCGTAACTGCAGGTGGTGCTGAGCAGCGGATGGTTTCCGCTCGGCGCGTCTGCGGAGGCGACGCCGGTGACGGTAAGCGCGGCGGCAGCAGCCACCAGTCCACCCATCAGGACATATTTCATGCGCTTCATTCCAAGCTCCTCGGTTGTGTCAACAACTACGAGAGCAACGGTATGGATGACGATTGTGGGGTCGGTGAACCAATTGTGAGAGGTCTGTGAGAGTCATCATTCAGGTGCGTTTCGGCGGGTGCCCAGGACTTGCACCCCAAGCGCGCAGATGCACCGAGAACTTGCTGCTGGTCGGGGTTCGGCTGCACGTTAGGGGTGTGTTTGGGCTCGAGCCGAACCCGCGGCGCTCCCGCGGGGCGGATAGACACGAGCAATCTCTTCCCATTAGGTTCAGCCCTTGTGATCGGAATTGAACGTGATGGTGCCGTCGCAATCATCGAGCTGCAGCGCGATGAGGCGCGCAATGCGCTGAACGACGAGATGGTCGAGAAACTGCAGGAAGCCATCACCACGTGTGCCGAAGAGTCGCGCGTCATCGTTCTGTGCGGCCAGGGCAAGGTCTTTTCCGCCGGAGCCGACCTCAACCAGGTCTTCTCGGAGAAGTTCCTCGAGCGGCTTCTCGAGCTCAATCACACGATCGATTCGGTTCCCGTTCCGGTGATCGCCGCCATCCACGGCGCCGCGCTCGGTGGTGGCGTGCAGCTGGCACTGGCTTCGGACCTGCGCGTCGTGGCACCCGGCACGGTTTTCGGCATCCCGGCAGCAAAGATCGGCGTCACTGTCGACCGCTGGACGATCCATCGCCTGATGCAGCTCATCGGTCCTGGTCCGGCCCGTACGATGCTGCTCGGACTCGAGCCGATCTTCACCGATGACGCCTACCGTCTCGGATTCGCCAACAAGATCGGCACCCGGGAAGACGCCATCGCGTGGGCCCACAAGATCGCCGAACTCGCGCCATTGTCGTTGGCGCACATGAAGATGGCACTCAACGACGACGGCACCCAGGACCCGGAGCCGGCCGAGCAGCGCGCGGCGTTGCTGCGCGCCTGGACGAGCGAGGACGCCCAGGAGGGCCGCCGCGCCCGCGCCGAGAAGCGCACCCCGCAGTTCACGGGACAGTAGCTCCCATACCCGCTGCGTTTACCGCTGCGTACAGTTGTTCTGTGAGTTCTAACAGCGTCGCCACGTCGAGGGGGCGTCGGTTCCAGAATTCGGAGCCGTCGGAGGTCATCTCTCTACGGGGAACCGGGCCGATTCTCGTCGAGTTCGTCAAAGGCATGAAGACCGGTCTGCCGGCCGCGGATATCCCGTTGTCGAGTCCCGACCTTCCGGACACTCCGGCGGATCTCGCGGTGACGTGGCTGGGCCATGCCACCGCTCTCATCGAGCTCGACGGACACCGAATTCTCGTCGACCCTATTTGGAGCGAGCGTTGTTCGCCCTCCCATCTCGTCGGCCCGGCGCGGCTGCATCCGATGCCGATGGCGATCGAGGAACTCCCCGAGGTTGACGTCATCGTGATCTCGCACGATCACTACGACCACCTCGACAAGCAGACGATCCTCGACCTCGCGCGCCTGCAGGAGGCACCGTTCTTCGTGCCGATCGGCGTCGGTTCGCATCTCCGGCGCTGGGGTGTACCGAGCGACCGGATCGAAGAACTCGACTGGAATCAGGCCGAGCAGGTCGCCGGACTCACGGTGACGTGTACCGAGGCTCGGCATTTCTCCGGCCGCGGCCTCGTGCGGAATACGACGCTGTGGGCGTCCTGGGCATTTGCCGGCATGACCCACAAGGTGTTCTTCGGTGGTGACTCCGGATTCACCCAGCGGTTCAGCGATACGGGTCGTACGCTCGGCCCATTTGATCTGACGTTGCTGCCGATCGGTGCCTACGACGGACGCTGGCCGGACATCCACATGAACCCGGAAGAAGCGGTTGCGGTGCATGCGCTGCTGTGCGGAAGTCCGCAGGCCGGGATGCTCATTCCCATCCATTGGGCCACGTTCAACCTCGCTTTCCACCGATACACCGAGCCCGTCGAACGGTTGCTGGCCGCGGCCGAGAAGGTCGGGACCTCGGTTCGGGTGCCGCTGCCGGGGCAGCGAACCGACCTTTCCGACACCTGGGATCAGAAGGTGTGGTGGGACGGTCTCAGCCGTCCCTGATGCGCGGAAACTTCCGCCAGATCATGGCGCCGTCACTAAGGTTGGTGACCGAACAGCGGCTCTCACGGTTTGGAGAATGTCATGGGCTTCGGCGACCTCGTTGGTAAGGCAAAGGATCTGGCGAAGGAGCATGCCGAGCAAGTCGAGGGTGCCATCGACAAGGTCGGTGACGTCGTTGATGAGAAGACCGAGGGCAAGTACGAGTCCATGGTCGACAAGGCCCAGGATGCGGCTAAGAAGTTCGCTCAGGACTAGTGATCTAATCTCTCCGGGCGCACGTATGACGCATGTGCCCGGAATCTTCAAGAAGGTAGGACAGCAATGACCGCAGTTGACACGTTGAAGCAGCTCCTCGAGCAGGGCATCACCATCGTGGGCGAGAACAAGGACAAGATCGAGGACGTCCTCGACAAGGCGAGCGCCTTCGTCGACGAGAAGACCGGTGGCAAGTACTCGGAGACCATCGCCAAGGGCAAGGACACCGTCAAGGCGTTCATCCCGGCTCCGCCGAGCAACCAGGCCTGATCTTTCGCAGCCGCCCAAAGGCCACCAGGACGAGTTCCTGGTGGCCTTTGTGCTGTCCCAGGGCTGATGTGACGGCAGCCACAGTTCTTTTGCAACTAGTTGCATAACCTTCGTGCCACCGCTTAGCGTTGTTGGCAGAACGTCAATTGGGTACGCACTGTCGGCCCGTCCCAGAAGGAACTGCAATGGCGCTGCCTCCCGCTCTCTCGTCCAGTCTGTCTCTGCCGGTCGTGGCTTCGCCGCTCTTCATTTGCTCCGGACCGGAACTGGTCATCGCGCAGTGCCAGGCTGGAATCGTCGGCTCGTTTCCCGCGCTGAACGCGCGATCGACGGAACTGTTGTCGGCGTGGCTGGACCGGATCGCGGAGGAGACCGCAGGATTTGCGCCGTTCGCGGTCAACCAGATCGTGCACCGGTCGAATGCCCGCCTCGAGGCGGACATGGAGGTCATCGTCGCGCATAAGGTTCCGATCGTCATCACCTCGTTGGGCGCACGCCCGGAGGTCAACGAAGCCGTTCACTCGTACGGCGGAATCGTCCTGCACGACGTCATCACGAACGAGTTCGCGCGCAAGGCCATCGAGAAGGGTGCGGACGGACTCATCGCGGTGGCGGCCGGCGCCGGCGGCCACGCCGGGACGCAGTCGCCGTTCGCGCTGGTCCAGGAGATCCGCGAGTGGTTCGACGGTCCGCTGCTGCTCTCGGGCGCGATCGCACACGGCCGTTCGGTTCTCGCGGCGCAAGCTGCGGGTGCGGACCTCGCTTACGTCGGCTCGGCGTTCCTGAGCACCACCGAAGCCAACACGGACGACGCCTACAAGCAGATGATCGTCGACTCCACTGCGAAGGACATCGTCTACAGCAACCTGTTCACCGGCATCCACGGCAACTACCTGCGGGGCAGCATCGAGGCCGCCGGTCTTGACCCGGACGCCCTGCCCGAGTCTGATCCGTCGGCCATGAACTTCGGCTCGGGCGGCAACAGCAAGGCGAAGGCCTGGAAGGACATCTGGGGATCGGGCCAGGGTATCGGCTCGATCAAGCAGAGCCTTTCCGTCGCGGACCTGGTTGCCCAGCTCAAGGTGCAGTACGACGACGCGGTCGATCAGCTTGTCGGGAAGACCGCCTAACCTTCGAGGTTGCGGACGGTTTCCAACGCCGACGTGAGCCACTCGACCCAGAACACCCGCATTCCGATACCGGCCTGCAGCACGATGTGCTGCAGTTTGCCGGCATCGGTCAGTTCACCAGCGAAGTCGCGCTGTTCGATCCCGAGGTAGGTCTGCAGTTCGTCCTGATGCAGGGCGAGTAGGCGCTCGAGTTCGACTTCGAGGCCGCCGATTCCCACGGTTGCGGCCGCGCGGAGGCGGAGCAGAAGCGGGTCGCGCAAGGGTCGCGGATCGTGTGATTCCCCGACCCACCGGACGAGTTCGTCGCGTCCCTCGGGGAGTACCTCATAGGTCTTTCGCTGGCCTTGCGCGGCGACTTCGGTGTCGCGCGCGCGGATGAGCCCGGCCGCTTCCAGCTTGTTCATTTCGCGATAGATCTGCTGGTGGGTGGCCGACCAGAAATACCCGATGGACTTGTCGAACCGGCGCGCGACCTCGAGTCCGGACGACGGCTTCTCGAGAAGAGCGGTGAGAATGGCGTGCGGCAGCGACACCGGGTTACTGACCGTCGAGACGGGTGTGCATCAGCAAGACGTTGTACGTCGACCACAGCGACAACGTGTAATAGAGGTCCGGCCCGGACGACCACGGGTGGATGAACGGTCCGTAGAAGCCGCCCGGCAGTTGTCCGTCGTCGAGGATCGACCGCGGATCACTCCACGGGCCTTCCGGTACATCCGCAGTCCGCAATTGGATGCTGCCGTCCGCGTAGGTCAGCGAAATGAACTTCTTGAGATAGTCGTTCCAGGCAACCGACATCTCGGCGATCGGACCGCGCATGACGGGGGTTGCGGCCGACGCATCGCCGGAGACCCAGCTCTGCCCGTTCCAGTACTCGTATTGCTCGAGCTCGAAGACCCTCGGCTCGGAGACCCGCGAAACGTAGGCCGAACCCTGACGGCCCTGTGGGGTGCCGAAGCTGTAGATGTAGCCGTCCTTCTTGACGAACGCGCCCATCTGGAAGTTCTGGTTTCCGCCGTCGTTGGTCCGCATCGTTCGGGGGACGGAGGTGAACGTCTCGCCGTTGTCGTAGGAGACGGCGAGGGCGGAGTAGTTCGTCGTCCAGTAGCCGGGTTGGCCCCAGGCCTGCACCGACATGTAGTTCACAACCTGCACCCCGTCGTTGATCGCGATGCCTGCGGTCGGGATGACGGTGATCTCGGGAGCGTTGGTCGGCAGGGAGTCGATCATCTTCCGGGCGGAACCGCCGCCGAGGTCGATGGGCGCGCCGCCCTGCGCATAGCCGAATGCTGATCCGGGGATCGCCATGCCGTCGGACAGGTTCGCATCCGGACTGCGGAACATGACGTTGCTGCGATGGTTGCCGTCGCCGGTGCAACTGAAGGTGTCGCCGAACATGACGAGAACCTTGTGGCTGGGTCCCTTGACGCCGTTGTCCCACATAATGCCGAGGTCGGTGCCGCCGATGGCAAGGCCACTGGCTTGTTTGCTCTTGGGTCCGGTCAGCCATTCGACGATGTTGGACTTCGCGTTGTTACCGGTCGAATCCGGACCGTCGGCGGGATTCGTGTTCTGCCCACCACCGCCGAACCAGCCAAACGCGCCCGCACTGCCATTTCCGCCGCACGGATCTGCGGTGGCAGCGAGAGGCGTCAGCAATGGCATGGCCAGTGCTGAACAAATCGCGGCGGTGATCGCAGCCCGCCTCGGCAGTTTGTCCATTGCATCCTCGCTGATGACTCGGTGCTGGTGGCATTTCCGAGTTGACGCAAAGGTAGCTGGCAGGAACTTCGCGGCAACAGAACCTGTCATTCAGTGGAATGAGAACGTTATGGCTGCGAAATTGGATCTCGACCACGATCAATGGCGAAGCCGCTAGGGTGACGCCGCCCTAGGATCGTGAAAACCGACTGATTGCGAAGCTATTAGAGTGACGGCGCTTTCGTTCGGGGACCTCCGCCTTGAGGTGACAAACCTGGACAAGGTGCTGTATCCCGAAACCGGAACCACAAAAGGCCAGGTCATCGACTATTACGTCGAGATCGCCCCGGCCATGTTGCCGCATATCATCGGTCGGCCAGTCACCCGTAACCGGTGGCCGAACGGCGTGGATGAGCCGCCGTTCTTCGAGAAGAATTTGGTGGCGCATGCACCGTCGTGGATTTCTCGCCGCGGGATCGCGCATTCGGATCGGGAAGTGGTCTATCCGATCATCGAAAATGTGGCGGGACTGGCCTGGCTGGGCCAACAGGCGTCTCTGGAAATTCACGTTCCGCAATGGACATTCACCGATGAGGGGATGGGTCCGGCGACACGACTCGTATTCGACCTCGACCCTGGCGACGGTGTCGGATTGACCGAATGCGCCGAGGTTGCGGTGGCCGTCCGGGACATGGTTGCGCAGATCGGGTTCTCCGCATTTCCGGTCACGAGCGGGAGCAAAGGAATTCATATCTACGTTCCGCTCGATCGCGCGCTGAGCCCCGGCGGTTCGTCGACGGTCGCCAAGCAGGTGGCACGGAACCTCGAGACTCTGCATCCCCGCCTGGTCACGTCCAACATGTCGAAGGCGGTCCGGGTCGGCAAGGTGTTTCTCGACTGGAGCCAGAACAACGAGTCCAAGACCACCATCGCGCCGTATTCGATGCGCGGGCGCACACTGCCGACCGCGGCCGCGCCACGCACGTGGGCCGAGATCGAGAACCCGGACACATTGCGCCACTTGATGTTCGATGAGGTTCTCGAACGCTATCGGCGCGATGGGGACCTATTGCGCGGTCTCGATCCGGTGTCGGATTCTCTCGACAAATACCGCAGCATGCGGGACGCCCGGAAGACGCCGGAGCCGATGCCGATCCGCGTCACCGGTAAGGCGGGCGGCAACTCCTTTGTCATCCAGGAGCATCACGCGCGGCGACTGCACTACGACGTTCGGCTCGAGCGCGACGGGGTGCTCGCTTCCTGGGCGGTGCCCAAAGGACCGCCGACAACCGCCAAGGAGAACCATCTCGCGGTGCGTACCGAGGACCACCCCATCGAGTACCTGACCTTCGCCGGCACGATTCCGAAGGGCGAATACGGCGCCGGCGTGATGACCATCTGGGACACCGGCACGTACGAGACCGAGAAGTGGCGGGATGACGAGGTCATCGTGCGTCTTCGTGGTGAGAAGGTGGCCGGCCGCTATGCGCTCATCCGCACGCAGGGGGATCAATGGCTCATGCATTTCATGCGGGACCAGCGCATCCCGGAGATGCCGTCACCGATTGCGCCGATGCTCGCGAGTCCGGGTGAGATCGACCGGCTCAGCGCCGACGAGTGGGCGTTCGAGGGTAAGTGGGACGGGTATCGGCTCGTCGTCGAGATCACGGGTGGGCGTGCGGTGGCACGCAGCCGAAACGGCAATGACCTGACCGATCGCTATCCCGTGGTCAGCGTCATCGCGCGCGAGCTCGAAGGCCACAATGTGGTTCTCGACGGGGAGATCGTCGTGCGTGGCCAGGACGGGACCACTAACTTCGGGCTCCTGCAACAAGGGGGCAAGACCGCCGAGTTCATTGCCTTCGACGTCCTGTTCCTCGACGGGGTCTCGCTGATCAACAAGCCGTGGCGGGACCGGCGCAAGATTCTCGAAGCGGTCAAGTCGCTGTCCGAGACACTTCAGGTTCCCCCGCTGGTCGACGGCAACGGAGCCAGTGCCCACAAGTTCAGCGAGGAGCAGGGCTGGGAGGGCATCATCGCCAAGCGGCGAGACTCGACCTACCTGCCGGGCAAGCGGGCGAACACCTGGATAAAAGCCAAGAACTGGCAGAGCGAGGAGTTTGTCATCGGCGGTTGGCGCCCAGGCGCGGGCGGACGGTCGATCGGCGCACTCCTCGTCGGCACGCCATCGATGAACGGACTGCGGTTCGCGGGTCGGGTGGGCACCGGTTTCACCGACCGAGCGATGGCGGATCTGCTGCAGCGGCTCGAACCCCTGCGCCGCGAGACCAGTCCATTCGAAGAACCGCTACCGCCGCTGGACGCGAAGGATGCGACGTGGGTCGATCCCATGCTGGTCGGCGAAGTGCGGTTCACCGAGTGGACGTCCGACGGCCGGCTGCGGCACCCGGCGTGGCGGGGCCTGCGCGAAGACAAGTGACACCAGATCCACCGTCAGGGGCAGGCGACGGTCTGATTGCTCCCGCTCGGGGTCTGCGCAGTGCAGTTGTTGGTCGCGATGGCAGTGTTGTTGGAGCCGTCCAAGACACCCGCCGTGCTGTTGTTGTCTGCAATGGCGGTGTTGTGATCACCACCGCCGATCGATGCCGAGCTGTTGTGGTCCGCGGTTGCCGTGCTGTCATCAGCGGTGAGAGATGCGTGGCTGCCGTTGTCCGCCGTCACCGTGTTGCGGTCACCGTCATCGATATTTGCCACGCTGCCCGTGCCGCTTGCGGTGACCTTGTTGTTGTTCCCCGCTTGCGTAGAGGCGAAGCCTCCATCGCTTGCGGTGACCTTGTTGCCACTGCCGTCGAACGCCTGGGCCGTGCTTCCGTTGTTTGCGGTGACCTTGTTGTTGTTGCCGAACCGGGCTGTAGCGCTGCTTCCGTTGTCTGCGACCGACGTGTTGCCGTTGCCATCGCCGGCGAACGCGGAACTTCCGTTTCGGGCGGTGGCGGTGTTTCTCGTGCCCCCAGTGGTGGTCGCATTGGAATTGGTGCCGGTTGCGACGGAGCGGTTGAAGTCGCCGTCCGCGTTCGCGCTCGTGTTGTCACCTCGTGCGATTGCCACCGAACCACGGCCGTTGCTCGAGCATTGGGCGGTGCCGTACTGCGGTCCGGCGTGACCGTTGACCGACACACAGAGGTTCGGGGCGGCCGAAGCCTGAGCGCCGGCAAACGCGGGACCCAGGAGCCCGGCAGCGGCGACTGCGGAGGCGACGACACAGCGGCGAAGAACAGGGGTAGCCATGACGCTCCTGAGAATCGGCGTGCCGACGCGCGCGAGTTCGCGCTAATTTGGCCGATGCCGCGAATGCTACTGCGATTTGTCCTGATTCCGGCGGTTATGCAGATCGGCCGTGGCAGGGGCTTGCCCGTGCCGCGAGAGCCGCGCCGATATTGGCCGCGGCTCTCGCGTGAGGTGTGGATATTGGCGCCTAAGGCCGACCGAGCCCGCGGTACGTCCAACCAGCCGCGCGCCATACCTGCGGGTCGATGCAGTTACGACCGTCGAAAATCCGCTTGCGGCGGACGATCTTGTTCAGGTCGGCGGGTACGAGCTCGCGGAACTGCTTCCACTCGGTGACGACCAGAACCAGATCCGCGCCCTGGCACGCCTCTTCGGTGCTCGCGCTATAGCCGAGGGTTGGGAACTCACGGCGGGCGTTCTCCATCGCCTTCGGGTCGAAGACGTTGACCGTTGCACCCTGCAGCTGGAGCTGGCCAGCAACGTTGAGGGCGGGAGAGTCGCGGACGTCGTCCGAGTCGGGCTTGAAGGCAGCACCGAGGACGGCGACGCGCGAGCCGAGGAGCGAGCCGCCGACGAGTTCGCGCGAAATCTCGACCATGCGCGTGCGACGACGCATGTTGATGTTGTCGACCTCGCGGAGGAACGTCAGCGCGTGCTCAGCGCCAAGCTCACCGGCGCGGGCCATGAAGGCGCGGATGTCCTTCGGGAGACAGCCACCGCCGAAACCGACGCCGGCGTTGAGAAATTTACGACCGATGCGCTTGTCGTGACCGATCGCGTCGGCCAGAACGGTGACGTCCGCTCCGGCGGCCTCGCACAACTCCGCCATCGCGTTGATGAACGAGATCTTGGTTGCCAGGAACGAGTTCGCGGCGACCTTGACCAGCTCCGCGGTTGCGAGGTCGGTGACGATGAACGGCATTCCGAGTTCGAGGATCGGGGCGTAGATCTCGCGAAGCACTTCTTCGGCACGACCCGGACGATCGCGGTCGACGCCGAGAACCAGCCGGTCGGGGCGCAGGGTGTCTTCGACGGCAAAACCTTCACGCAGGAACTCGGGGTTCCAGGCGACCTCGAGGCCTTCGCCGGCGGGGGAGAGCTCGCGAGCGAGTTCGCCCAGGTTGGCGGCCGTGCCGACCGGGACGGTCGACTTTCCGAAGATGACGGCCGGCTTGGTGACCAGCGGCGCCAGCTTCTCGACGACAGAGTTGACGAACCGCAGGTCGGCGGCGTATTCGCCGCGGCGCTGCGGCGTGCCGACACCGAGGAAGTGAATATCCCCCCAGGCGGCGGCCTCTTCGTAGGACGTGGTGAATCGCAGGCGACCGGCCTCGATGTTCCGTTTGAGAACCTCGTCAAGGCCTGGTTCGTAGAAAGGGACCTCTCCTGCTTCGAGCTTGGCGATCTTGGCGGCGTCGATATCGACACCGAGAACCTCATGACCGATTTCGGCCATACAAGCGGCGTGCGTCGCCCCTAGATAGCCCGTGCCGAATACCGTGACTCGCTTCGACATTTTTCCTCTTCGGTTCGCGTGGGGTCGTTCGAGTTTGTACGTTTCAAGCGCAAACTGTAATTGTGGCTGAGGGTGAACGCGCGGCGAGTGAGGCTTGCCACGACTCGTTCGCTTTGTCGCTACCAACACGTCAGCATAGGTTTGCCTAATGGGCCACGATCATTCGCATCTGCCACCGCAGAGCGCATCCGGGAGACATCTCTCCCGGTTGGCGATGGCGTTGACCATCAGTGCTGCGTTCATGTTCATCGAATTCGCGTTCGCGGTGCTCACCAATTCGCTGGTGTTGATCTCCGATGCGACCCACATGTTGACCGATGTCCTCGGGCTCAGCATGGCATTGAGTGCGGTTTTGCTCGCCCGCCGAAAAGAACCAACCTACGCGCGGACATTCGGCTATTACCGAGCGGAAGTCCTTGCGGCGCTGGTCAATGCGGTCCTTTTGTTCGCCGTCGCGATATATGTCGTTTTTGAGGCATTGACGCGTATCGGCGATCCGCCGCAGGTGGATGCCAAACCCGTGCTCGTCGTCGGTTGCATCGGCCTGGTCGCGAACATGGCGTCGGCGATGTTGCTGCGCAGCGGCTCGCAGGAAAGCCTCAACATGAAGGCCGCGTACCTCGAGGTGATCGCTGACCTCGTCGGAACCGTCGGGGTTCTGGTTTCAGCAACGATCACGCTGTTCACCGGCTGGCGCTACGCCGACATCATCATCGGTGTCGCGGTGGGTGTGTGGGTGCTGCCACGAACCTTCACGATTGCCCGCCGCACTTTGCGAATCCTGTTCCAGCACAGTCCTGAAGGCGTCGATGTCGAGGGGATCGCAGCCGCGCTCAAGGCGCTTCCCGGTGTCGCGGATCTGCACGATCTGCACATCTGGACACTGACCTCGGGCATGGAGGTGGCGTCGGTTCACCTCATCCTCGCTGCCGGGGCCGACGCCGATGTCGTCCTCGCGCTCGCCCAGGACCTGCTCACGCACGACCACCACATTCCGCACGCAACGCTCCAGGTCGAAGGCGCGGACGCCGCTCGCCGGTGTGCTGAACTCACCTGGTGATCGCCTGCGGATTCCCGCAGAATGGCCCCGCTCGCAGGGGCTCCGGTTATCGTGGCGCGCATGCGTATTCGGGGATTTGCGATTGCCTGCGTGACCATTGCCGCCCTCGCTCTGACGGGCTGCTCCAACTCCCAGGAATCATCCACCGCCACCACATCTGCTGCGACGAGCAGCATGTCGACCATGGCGGGCACCAAGATCGACGTGATGGAGTCGGAGTACTCGATCGAACTGTCGCAGCAGGATTTCAAGCCCGGCAGGTACACCTTTGTCGTCATGAACCACGGTCAGCGTCCGCACGACCTCGCCATCAAAGGCCCCGGAGTCGACGAGGTGAAGTCGAGCACGGTCAACAACGGTGAGACGACCGAGCTGACCGTTGACCTCGAAAAGGGCGACTACGAGTTGTGGTGCACAGTCGGTGATCACAAAGACCTGGGCATGGACGTCAAGATCACGGTTGCCTGATCCAGACGTTGTCGAAAAGCTCCGAGCGGCTGGTTGTGTCTTTGCCGCGGAAGAAGCTGAGCTGATCGTTGCTGCCGCGACCTCGTCCGCCCATCTCGACGAGTTGCTGCGGCGTCGAGTCGCAGGCGAGCCGCTCGAGACGATCCTCGGATGGGCCGAATTCTGTGGACTTCGGGTCGTCGTCACTCCGGGGGTGTTCGTGCCGCGCGCTCGGACCGAATTGCTCGTTCGTCGTGCGATAGCTGCGCAGCCGGGAGTCGCCCTCGATCTCTGCTGCGGCTCGGGGGCGGTGGCCGCTGTCCTGCAGCGCGAACTCCCAACGGTTGACGCGCACAGTGCGGATATTGATCCGATTGCAGTCGAATGTGCGCGCCGGAACCTTGATCCGAATCGGGTTTATTGCGCTGATCTGTTCGACGGCATTCCTGCTGACCTGCGGGGAAGGGTTGACCTGATCACGATGAGTCCGCCCTACGTTCCGACCGCACGGATTGTCACCATGCCGGTCGAGGCGCGCGAGCACGAGCCGCTGCGTGCTCTCGACGGAGGCGTCGACGGACTCGAAATCGCACGTCAGGCACTTGCCGACGCGGCCGGCTGGATTACCCCCAAGGGACGATTCCTGTTCGAAACCAGTCGGGGTCAATCCGAGGCGGCAGTCGCTGCTGCCGTAGCCGCGGGATGGTCCGCGACGGTCGTCACCGACGACGAGCTCGAGGCGACCACGATCGAATGCCGGTTACCGTGGTGATCATGCGGCGCATCTGGTTTTCGTTCGTCCTCCTTCTTCTCGCCGCCTGCTCGTCCACGACGGGCGGTGGTCCGACGTCCTTCCCGACGGCCGCGGCGACACCGAGTCTTGACCGCAATCCGATCCAGACGTTCACGTGGGCCGGCAAGGAACGCACGTACAAGGTCCACATCCCCGCTAAGTTCGACGAGAACCGCGAGTACCCGGTGGTGTTGTTGCTGCACGGCGCGTTCGGCAGCGCGCCGGAGTTCGAACGTCTCACCGGATTCGACGATCTGGCCGACGAAAAGGGTTTCATCGCCGTCTACGGCCAGGGCACCGAGTGGGGCCAGCGCGACATCGCGGTGTGGAACGCCGGTATGTGCTGTGGCGACGCGGCCCAGCCATTGCAGAACATCGACGACGTCGGCTACTCGAAGGAAGTCATTGCCCGGGTGTCGAAGGTCTACCGCGTCGACAAGAACCGGGTGTACGCCGCCGGGATGTCGAACGGCGGCATGATGGCCAACCGTCTGGCGTGTGAAGCGTCGGAGGTGTTCAAGGGAATCGCCGCGGTGGCGGGGACCATCCAGGTGTCGACGTGCACGCCGTCGGCGAAGGATTCCGTTCTCCTCATCCACGGAACCGCCGACACGACGGTCCCGTACGCGGGGGGAGCGAGTAAGACGCTCACCGATGTGACGACGATCCCAGTCATGACGGAATTCGCGGATTGGGGCAAGCGCAACGGCTGCACCGGCGCTCCGGTGACGAAGACGGATAAGCAGACTGACCTTGTCACTTACCCGAGTTGCGACCAGCCCGTCGAGCTGTTCCGTATCAACGGAGGGCGGCATGTGTGGCCTGTAGGCGCGGCCAAAAAAGTCACGGATTTCTTCCGCCTTTAGACAACGTATGTGTGCCGACTGTGCTACCCGCCAGTAGTTATGCATGATGTTGAACGATGAACACAATTCAGAAAATCGCGATTGTCAACCGTGGTGAACCTGCGGTTCGCCTTATCCGGGCTGTGCGCGAATTGAACGCCGCAAGAAACTGGTCGATCCGCACCGTCGCACTGCACACCGAAGCAGAGCGCCGGGCCTTGTTCGTACGTCAGGCTGATGAAGCCTGTCTGTTGCGACCGACGGGCAGCGGTACGCCGTACCTCGATCACGCCGAACTCGGTCGTGCCCTCCGCCAAAGCGGTGCGGACGCTGTCTGGGTCGGTTGGGGCTTCGTTGCCGAAGACCCAGCCTTCGCCGAGATGTGCGCTCGCATGGGCATCACCTTCATCGGGCCGTCCGCTGATGCGATGCGACTGCTCGGTGACAAGGTCGCCGCGAAGATCCTCGCCGAGAAGGTGGGCGTCCCCGTGGCACCGTGGAGTGGCGGGCCGGTCGAGAACCGTGCCGACGCTCGCCGTCACGCCCAGGCCATCGGCTACCCGCTGATCATCAAGGCCCGTAGTGGTGGTGGCGGTCGCGGTATCCGCAAGGTCTACTCCGAGGACCAGCTCGAGGTCGGTCTCGACCGCACGATGGCCGAAGCCGAGCGATCCTTCGGCGACCCGGTTGTCTTCTTGGAGCGACTCGTCACCGACGCGCGCCACGTCGAGGTGCAGATCATCGCCGACCAACACGGCAATGTCTGGGCTCCGGGCGTGCGTGACTGCTCGATCCAGCGCAAGAACCAGAAGGTCATCGAAGAGTCGTCGTCGCCGGTCCTGACCCAGGAACAGTCCGACTACCTCCGATTCGCCTCCTCCGAGCTCGTGCACGCCGCGGGTTACGTCGGCGCCGGCACGGTGGAGTACCTCTACCAGCCGGACCAGCAGATCTTCACCTTCCTCGAGGTCAACACTCGACTCCAGGTCGAGCACCCGATCACCGAAGCCGCGACGGGTGTCGACCTCGTCAAGCTCCAGATCCTCATCGCCAATGGTGAGCCGCTCCCGGGTGCCTGCCCGCCAGAGATCGGCCACGCCGTTGAGGCGCGCCTGAACGCCGAGGACCCGGACAACGACTTCGCCGCCGCACCGGGCAAGGTCGTCCACCTGAACTTCCCGATGGGCCCGGGTATCCGCGTCGACAGCGGTATCGCCCAGGGTGACGTCATTCCGCCGGACTACGACTCGATGGTCGCGAAGATCATCGCGTCGGGTCGTGACCGCGACGAGGCGCTGGCGCGTCTGCGTACCGCGCTGCAGGCGACCCAGGTCGTGCTCGATGGCGGTACCACCAACAAGTCGTTCCTCCTCGAGTTGCTGGATCGCCCCGAGCTCATCGACGGCTCCGCGGACACCGGCTGGCTGGACCGCCAGGGCCCGCGCACCGTCGCACCGAGCCGGGTGGCGCACGTGGCCTTGATCGCTGCGGCGATCGAGTTCTACGACAGCCAGCAGGACATGGAACGTGACTCGTTCCTGCGTTCGGCCCGCGGTGGTCGCCCACGTACGACGCACGCGATGTCCCGCGACGTCGAGCTGAGTTACCAGGGTCAGGCGTACACGCTGGCCGTGGCACAGACCGGTCCGACCAACTACCGAATCAACGTGGCCGACAACGAGCTCGAGGCCTCGATCGAGCGTCTCGGGGCTTTCGGCTCCCGAATCACTCTCGGCAACACGCACTACCAGGTCGTTCTCGCGAACAGCCCGGGCCAGTTCCTCGTCGAGGTCGACAACATCACCCACCGCGTCAGTCGTGACGACGGCGGCATCGTCCGGGCTCCGGCTCCGGCGGTCGTCGTGGCCGTTCCGGCCGCTGCGGGCGACACCGTCGAGGTCGGCGACACCCTCGTGGTGCTCGAGGCCATGAAGATGGAGATGGCCGTACGTGCCCCGTGGCCGGGTGTCGTGCGCGACGTCCTCGCGGTGGTGAACTCGCAGATCGACGCCGGTGCGCCGCTGCTTCGCATGAACAAGAAGTCTGAGGGCGCTGCGGTCTCGACGGCTCCGCGCGTGGTGTTCCCGCGCGCCGAGTCCGAGGTCCTGGGCGACACGATCGCCGAGGCCGGCGCTCGCCTGGATACCCTTCGCTCGGTCATCACCGGATTCGACGTCGACGCCAAGCGTGCCGTTCGGGTTCTGTCCGAGTACTGGGAGCTGCGTTCGTCGCTCGCGGAGCCGAGTGCTGCGCTTCTCGAGGCCGAAGTCGGACTCATCGCGACCTTCGCCGACATCTGCGAAATTTCGCGGAACCGGCCGGCCGCCGACGAGGACACCGAGGTGCTCGAAGAGGTCCACAGCCCGCGCGAGGGATTCCACTCGTTCCTGCTCACGCTCGACCCCGAGATCGCCGGACTCAAGCCGGCGTTCACCGCCAAGCTCGCGGGCGCGCTCGGACACTATGGCGCCGACCTGACGCCTGGGCCCGACCTCGAGTCGGCGGTGTACCGCCTGTTCCTGGGTCTGCAGCGCATCGAGAACCAGGTTCCGGTCATCGCCGGGCTGCTCGAGCGCTGGCTCGCTCGCGACGCCGCCGCGCCGCGCCCGACGCCCGCCTTGGCAGAGGTTCTCGACCGCCTCATCGGGGCGACCCAGATCCGCTTCCCGCTCATCAGTGACGTCGCTCGACTGCTGCGCTTCCGTGCGTTCAGCGAGCCCGTCATCAAGGAAGCGCGTTTCCGCGCCTACCGGAACGTGCGTCGCGGTCTCGACTATCTGTCGGCGAACCCGGACGCGGTCGACTACACCGATCGCGTGCAGGCGCTTGCCGAGTCGACCGAGCCGCTGCTGCTCATGCTCGGCCAGCGGATCGCGAGCCCCGGCCCGCTCGTCGAGGTGCTGACGCGGCAGTACTACCGCATTCACACCCTCGCGGACGTCACGACGGTCGCCCGCGGCGACCATGGCTTCGTGACCGGCACGTTCGACCTTGCCGGGGAACGGATGTACCTCGCTGCGACGGCCGCGAGCTTCGACGACTTCGGCACGGTTCTCGACCACGTCGCGGAATTGCCTGAAGACGTTGCTGCCGGTGCGGGGCACAACCTCGGCGTCGACATCTATGTGAGCTGGCCGGATGCTCCGCTGGACGGTGACGCGGTCTCCGCCGAGCTCGTGCGTCGTGCGAACTCGCACACGTCAGCGCTGAACGTTCGCCGGATCACGATCACGGTCTTCGGTGCTCGCAACGTCGCCTTCCAGATCACGCTGCGCCCGGGCGACAACGGCTTCACCGAAGATCGCATCATCCGGGACATGCACCCGATGACCGCGCAGCGGTTCGACTTCTGGCGGCTCAAGGAGTTCGAAGGCCGTCGTTTGTCGGCGCCGGCGGACACTCACCTGTATGAGCTCACCGCGCGCAACAACGCGAAGGACCAGCGTCTGCACGCATTCGCCGAGGTCCGCGAAGAGGATGTCCAGCGGGACGCCTCGGGTGCGGTGATCAGCGTGCCCGGCATCGAGCGCGCGATCGCGGCGTGTGTCGACGGCCTTCGCCGGGCGCAGACGCAGCGTCATGGCAAGCGCCTCGAGAACAACCGGGTCGCGATGTTCGTGTGGCCGGTCCTGGACATCCCGGAGTCGGAGTTGTCGGCGATCGGGCACATCATCGCTCCGATCACCTACGGCGCGGGCCTCGAGCAGGTTCGAATCCGCTTGCGCGTCCGTCCGGACGTCCGCACCGAGCCGCGCGACGTTTCGGTACGCGTGTCGTTCAGTTCCGGAGCGGGCTTGGTCGTCTCGGTCACCGAGCCGCCGAGCGAAGCCCTTCGTCCGCTCGACGAGTACACGCTCAAGGTCCACAACGCGAAGATGCGTGGACTCGTCTACCCGTACGAGCTCGTTCCGATGCTCACCGGTGAGGACGGCAGGTTCGTCGAGTACGACCTCAACGAATCCGGCACGCTCGTACCGATCGATCGACCGCGCGGCCGCAATTCCGCAGGTGTCATCGTGGGTCTGACGACGAAGCCGACGATGCGCTACCCCGAGGGCATGACGCGCGTTGCGATGTTCGGTGACCCGACGAAGGCGCTCGGAACCGTCGCCGAAGCCGAGTGCTCGCGCATCATCGCCGCGCTCGACCTCGCGACCGAGCGTCAGCTTCCGGTCGAGTGGTTCGCGCTCTCCTCGGGTGCGACGATCTCGATGGACAGCGGTACCGAGAACATGGACTGGGTCGCGAAGGCGCTGCGCCGGATCGTTCAGTTCACGCAGGCCGGCGGCACGATCAACGTCGTCGTCGCAGGTATCAACGTCGGTGCCCAGCCGTACTGGAACGCCGAGGCGACCATGCTCGCGCACACGAAGGGCATCCTTGTGATGACCCCGGACAGTGCGATGGTGCTCACCGGTAAGCGGTCGCTCGACTACTCGGGTGGTGTCTCCGCCGAAGACAACTTCGGTATCGGTGGATACGACCGTGTCATGGGTCCGAACGGTGAGGCGCAGTACTGGGTGCCGAACCTCAAGGCCGCCTGTGACCTGCTGCTCGAGCACTACGAGCACTCGTACGTCGCACCGGGCGAGCGGTTCCCGCGTCGGGCCTTCACCAAGGACCCGATCAACCGCGACGTGAACAACTACCCGCACGTCCATCCGTCGAGCGACTTCACGACCGTCGGCGAGATCTTCTCGCCGATCACGAACGGCGACCGCAAGAAGCCGTTCGACATCCGTACGGTCATGCGGTCGATCGTCGACCAGGATCACCGCGTCATGGAGCGTTGGGCCGACATGGCCGGAGCCGAGACCTCGGTCGTGTTCGATGCGCACCTCGCCGGTCACCCGGTCGTGCTCATCGGTATCGAGTCGCGCCCGATCTCGCGCAAGGGTTGGTACCCCGCCGACGGTCCGGATTCCTTCACGTCCGGCACGCTGTTCCCGCACTCGTCGAAGAAGACCGCGCGAGCGATCAACGCAGCGAGCGGTAACCGTCCGGTCGTCGTTCTGGCGAACCTCTCCGGATTCGACGGCTCGCCGGAATCACTGCGGAAACTGCAACTCGAGTACGGCGCCGAGATCGGCCGTGCGGTCGTCAACTTCGACGGCCCGATCGTGTTCTGCCTGATCTCGCGCTACCACGGTGGTGCGTTCGTGGTGTTCTCCGGAGCGCTCAACGACAACATGGAAGTCATCGCGGTCGAGGGATCGTTCGCTTCCGTGATCGGTGGCGCACCGGCGGCGGCTGTCGTGTTCACCCGTGAGGTCGACAAGCGGGTCGCGTCGGACCCGGACGTCCTGCAGCTCGAGGCCGAGCTCGCTGAGGCGAAGGACGATGCCGAGCGTGCTCGGGTCCGGGTCGCCCTGGCCGAGGTTCGGTCGTCGGTGCGTTCGGTCAAGCTCGGTGAAGTGGCCGCAGAGTTCGAGGCGATCCACAACATCGACCGTGCACAGCGAGTCGGTTCGGTGCACACCATCGTCGCCGCCGAGACGCTGCGCCCGAGCCTCGCCGAGGCGATCGAGCGGGGCCAGGCGCGCACGCTGGCCGCGAAGAAGCAGCAGGAACACGCCTCGATCAGCTGATCGAGCCTTGTCTGCCGGAGATAGTCGATTGGCCTGCACGATGTGCAGGCCAGTCGACTATCTCGCAGCGGCTCAGTTCCGGATCGACGTCAGGCACGTTTCGATGAGTGGCACACCCGGAAGGTGCGTGCGCCACTCTTCTTCGCTGACGGGAGTGCTGCCGCGTGAGCACAGCTCGGCGGCAACGTCCTCGGCGCTGAAGTGCCACAGGGCAACTCCGACGTGGTCGATGGCGCCGGCAAGATAACCGTCGCCGACGAAGACCGCGTCCGAGACCGGTCCCGGGTAAGCGCGCAGTGTCGCATAGCGAACCGGCTTGTCCGTTTCGGTGACGTCCCAGATCCAGACGAACTCGTCGCGCCCGCCCGCGGCGACGAAGGCGCCATCCGGGCTGAACGTGACGGACTGCACGCCCTTTGCGGGAGCGCTCATGCGGCCGGTGAGCTCACCGTTTCCGGCGTCGTACAGCAGGACCTCGTTCTCGGCGCTACCGACGGCGAGAAGGCTTCCCTCCGGGTTGAACGCCACTGCCGTGGGCGTCGACGGCACGACGATCGACGACTGCTTGGACGGGTTGTTCGCCGGCTCGAGGCTGTAGATCGCGACGTCTCGGTTCGATCCGATCGCGATGCGGTTGCTGCGGGCGTCGTAGCCGAGCGCGGTCGGCGTACCGGTCGAGACATCGATGCTGGGGAGCGCCTTGTCGGCTGCCACGTCCCACAGGAACGCCTTGTTGGATGTCTGGGTCGTGGCGATGAGAATCTTGCCTGAGCGGCTCAGCTCGAGGTGTGCAATGGGGTCGTGCGTCATCGCTGCGACACCGGCCAGCTTGAAATCGCCACCGGCGCTGCGTTGCCACACCACGACGTTGCCGCTGGTGGTGCCGACCGCAGTCGTCAGCCCGTCGGCCGACGTCGCGGTGGCGCCGCTCGGGACCTGGCCCTCCGGCATGGCCGGCAGTGGCTGGGCGGTGAGATTGCGCGGGTGGTCGGCGTCGATGACCGTCGCGGCCGTGTCACCCACTGTGATCTTCGTGCCCTTGGTGCCGACGGCCAGGCTGGCGTTCGCCAGGTTCGGATTGGAGATGAGGGGTGCCGGGATCGGCCACACCTGCGTCGTTCCGTTTTCCCCTCCGGTGACGAGCGTCGCGCCGTCGGCAGTGATGGCGACGGACGTGATCGCGGTCGCCGACGGCATCGTCGACTCCGGCAGATCGTCCCGCCACACCTGCGTGATGGTTCCGGCGGCCGCGGCGAGTCGGTTGCCGCTGTAGGCGACCGAGTGCACGTTGCCGGCCAGTCCGGTCAGGACCGGAAGGCCCTGTGCCGCATCACCGTCGAAGCGCCACCGCGACACGATTCCGCTCTGGCTTCCAGCCGCGAGAAGAGTGCCGTCACCGTTGAACGCGGCCGCGGTGAACCCATCGCCCTGTGTGTTGAACGTGGGCTGGTCGCCGGTCCAGACGGTGAGCGTGCCGTCTCCGGACACGGCGGCGATGCGGTGCGCCGAATCATTGACGGCGATGCCGTTGATCGGGTGTCCGAACGACAGCGGGGGGAGTGGTGCGGGAGCCTTCGGGTTGGTGATGTCCCAACGCAGTACGTCGTTGCCGACCGCGGCCGCGATGCCGTCGCCCGACAGCGAGAGTGCCGTCACGGTGCCGGGAGTCTCGATGCGGCCCGCCAGGGTCGCAGAATCGCCGAGACGCCACAGTTCGATCGCCGAGCCCACCGAACGCACGAGGTAGTTGCGGTTGATGGAGACAAGGGCAGCACCGGAAGTGCCGCCCGACTTGATGGTCTCGAGTTCCCGCAGCGACCCGTCCGCGCCGATCGTGAACAGGCCGACGGTGCCGTCGGCCATGCTGATCGCCGTGCGGCTTCCCGCCGACGCGGAAACGATCGTCGCGCCGGGCGGTCCGATGAGACGGCTCGGCGTCACCAGGGTCGTCGAGTCGAGGAGTGCCGAGGTGCCCTCGACGGTGTCGGCGAGGCGGTATGCGGCGAGCGCGAACTGTGCGGCCAAGGCGGGGTCGGTGTAGCGGAGTCGGGCCGCTTCCGCCGCCGCCATTCGAGACCAGGCCTCGTTGCGGGCTTCCACGGCGAGTTCCCGCCGCTTCGATTCGGTCGTCCGGGCGGCGGCGAGCGAGATTGCGGACACCACCGCGATGATGCTGATGATCATCAGGACAGCGATGGTCACCTGCAGGCTGCGGCGCGACTCCCGGAACGCGTGGAACGTCGAATCTGCTTTATCCCGAAGTGATTGCGCAGACATCCGGGGCGAGCGAAGCGACGGGGGCTTGGTCACAGCGATGAGGTTACAAGCGTGGCACGACCGGTGACCAACCTTCCGGGTCGGAGCAGGTTCAGAACCCGAAGAAATGGCTTCCGATGGCTCGACCGATGAGCACCGCTGTCAGGCCCGCGAGGATGCTCGCGACGACATTCGCGGCTGCATACATGCGCGCGCCGGTCTGGGCGAGGCGGAGGGATTCGTACGAGAACGTCGAATACGTGGTGAGCGCCCCGCAGAATCCGACACCGAGGAGGAGATGGACGGTGCTCGCGGCGCCGGTGATGACGCCGAGGATCGCCGACCCGACGACGTTGACCGTGAACGTGCCCCACGGGAAGACCGAGTCGTGGCGGGACTGAATGGCCCGGTCAGTGAGATAGCGAAGCGGCGCGCCGACGGCGGCGCCCATCGCGACGAGCAGCCAATTCACTTCGTTCGGCCGGAGTATCGGAACACTTCGACGTTGTCGAGCGTGACCAGCCCCTCAGTGACGAGCTCGTCGAGCTGGGGGAGGAAGGCGCGAATGCGTTCGTCGCTGTCGATGATGACGATCGCGACCGGTAGGTCCTCGCTGAGCGACAGGATGCGGGTCGTATGGACGAGGGAGGATGCTCCGAATCCTTCGATTCCGCGGAACACACTCGCACCCGCAATGCCGGCGGCGTGTGCTCGATGCACGATCTCCGTGTACAGCGGCTTGTGGTGATAGGTGTCGCTTTCACCGATGTAGACCGTGAGCCGAACTGCCTGGCCGCTGAGCCGGGTCATCGGACTCTCCTCTCGACGAGACGTGTGGTGAATGCGAACGCGGCGAAGACCGCCGTGAGCGCGAGCAAGGGCGTCGCCATCAGATACAGCACGCCGGGAACGAACTGCCCGCGATCAAGAATCGTGATGCCGTCGCTGGCGTAGGTGGAGAACGTCGTGAATCCGCCGAGAACGCCGGTTCCGAGGAAGGGCCGGAGGAGTTTCTGGGAGGGCCAGACCTCGGTCACCAGAACGATCAGAGCCCCCATCGCGCCGCAGCCGACAGCGTTGATCGTCATTGTGGCCCAGGGAAATTCGCTCATCCAGACGGTGCCGACGCCATATCTGAGCAGGGCGCCGATCACGCCGCCGAGACTCACGACGGCGACGATCGGAGCTTGGTTGCGCACCCGTCAGTACCGGGCGGTCTCGCGTAGAACGGCCAGTCGCGCACGGTAGGTGTCTTCGTCGATCTCACCGCGGGCGAACGACTCCCGAAGTTGCTTGACGCCCGACCGCGACGGCCAGCGGCGAACGATGAAGTAGATGGCTGCCGCGACCGCTATGAGCACGATGACGTGCAGGATCCCGCCGAGCAGAAAGAAGCCGTGACCGGCACGAAGTGCTTGCATATCCAAAGTTTTGCACTGTTGATCAACAGGGAGGTCGTACTCGGGGTGCGGGTTTAATGTGAATTTCCCACGTTTAACAGGAGAGCTTTTAGGTAACTTTACTTACGTGATCTTGTCCGCCACCAGTCCGACGGTCGCCGCCCCGGCCGTCGATGGGGTGTGGGTCAGTCCGACCATCGACATTTTGATCGTGCTCGCGATCCCGATCCTCATCGGACTCGTGTGCGAACTTGTGGTACTGACCCAGGGGCGCGTCCACCGCCGGATTGCCCGACGGCGGACGCGCAAGAGGGACCACCGTGACCGCGCGCGTTTTGCCAGCCAGTCACACCTTCACTCGAGGGGCTAGAGGCCCTTCACGTTCAGAACCTGGCGCAGCTCGTGCGTGATCTCGACCAGGTCAGCCGCGTCAGCCATCACCTGATCGATCGGCTTGTAGGCCGCTGGGATCTCATCGACCCACTGTTCGCCATGCCGGTAGGTGATACCGGTCATTGCTGCCGCGAGGTCGTCGACGGTGAACAGCTGGCGGGCCTTTGTCCGGGAGTACTGACGTCCTGCACCGTGCGGAGCGGAGTTCAGTCCAGCCGCGTTTCCCTTACCCGTCACGATGTAGCTGTGCGTACCCATCGATCCGGGGATGAGTCCACGCGTGCCCAGGCTCGCATCGATCGCACCCTTTCGCGTCAACCAGACGTCACGTCCGGCATGACGCTCCTTCACCGTGTAGTTGTGGTGACAGTTGATCCGCTCGGTCTCGATGCTCGCGATGTCCTCCGGGTCGCCACCCATGAAGTGCGCAAGGCTGCGCGCAAACCGGTCCATCATCTCGGCACGGTTGAGCAATGCGAACTTCTGCGCCCAGCCGAGTTCCGTCAGGTAGCGGCTGAACTCGGGCGTCCCTTCCGGGAGGTACGCGAGGTCACGGTCGGGGAGATCGATGTGCCACATCTTGCACAGCCGCTGGGCGATGCCGATGTGCTTCTGCGCGATCTTGTTTCCCACGCCACGCGACCCCGAGTGCAGGAACATCCAGACCTGATCCGTCTGGTCGATGCACAGCTCGATGAAGTGGTTTCCGCCGCCGAGCGACCCCAACTGCTCGCGCCACTTCGGTGAGTGCGACAGATCAACCCCGTCGCGATCCGCCTGCGCCTGCAGTTCGTCGATACGCGCCGCGGTGAACGGAAAGCGATCGAACCGCTTGTTGTAGTTTCCGGGTGACAGCGGAATCGACGATTCGATCGATGCTCGCAGTTGGGTCAGGTCGCGGCCGGCGAGGTCGTCCTTGGTGAAAACGGTCCGAGCAGCGACCATGCCGCAGCCGATGTCCACCCCGACCGCCGCCGGAATGACCGCCCCGATAGTGGGGATGACGGTTCCGACGGCGCTGCCCTTACCGGTGTGCGCGTCCGGCATGAGTGCGATGTGCGGATGGATGAACGGCAGGCGGGCGAGGTTCGCGACCTGGTCAAGCGTGATGTCGTCGATCAGTGACGCAAAACATGCCACTCCGGGGTACGGAATTCGTGGCCCATTCATTTGCTGGCTCCTCTTGGGTTACTTGCCACGCGGATTCTGTCCGTGATGGCGACAGCAAGTGTGGCGAAGCCGGAGGACGGTGGCCAGTGAATTTACCGTTACGGCGTGCTTCGTTTGTGTGACAAATCGCCCTGACCAGTAATGACAGCCGGTTCGCTGAGCGATAACCCGGTAGAAGAGGTTGGCCTATACGGCCGACGGGTATCAAGGAGTCATGATGAGCAGCGACCGTGTGACGCGGGAGGAGTGCCCGCAGTGTGGCGGTGGAGGCACCGCCACGTGGGCGGCTCGAGCGGGACAGCCGCACGAGCTCGCCCGATTCAAGCATGTGAACCGGCCGTGCGATGTCACCGATCTCGTGGTGATGGAAGCGTTGGGCGCCACCCGGCAGCTGGGTCGGGCTTCATAAATAAGAGCGCCTCGGGCGTTTCGCACGACGCGCCGCTTGGGCGTTGAATGGCAACGACCGACTCACCGTTACCCCCGCGCGGTACGCCGCCCGGGGGTAATTTTTGCCTCATGGTGTCCAACGAAGAACGCCGTTCTCTCGACCACCTCGTCGAACGGCTCACCGCCAAGTACTCGGCGATCGGACGCGATCAGATCGTGGCTCTCGTATCGCAGGCGCACGACGGCTTCGCAAACGCGAAGGTGCGTGACTTCGTGCCGTTGTTTGTTGAGCGCCGCGTTGAAGTTCTGCTCCATGAGCACAACTGGCAGCGCGCCGCAGCCACGGGCTGAGACTCGTTCAGATCTTGTCGTCCGGCGATGCGAGGGTCGGGAACCGATCGTGCAGCAGCGAGATCAAGTGGCGAAGCTCGTTGACATCGCGATTCAGTTTTCCGACCCGAAAGTGAGCGGCTGCCGCTCCACGCCGGGCCGCGCTGCGGGCGGATTTCAATTGATGACCGGTGATGCGCAGTTGTTCGACGAGTGTTCCGTGGAACTGTCGAGCCTGTTCCTGCTCGCGAGTGTCTTCGGCGCCGGTGCCAGGCTGTGTGTGCGTCATTGCGAGAGCTATATCCCTGGTTCACGGAAATTCGTTTCACCAGGCGATATCTCGACGGATTTGCCCGAATTCCTGGCCGCTAGTTGAACATCAGATGACGGCTCGCTCTGCTGGCAAGCGGGTTCAACGGCGCGCATTTAGCTTGCATCCATGGGCGAGGACGCGGGGGACACGACTGACCTGGAGCAGGCAGTCGAACTCGCGGCCGAACTCGATGGCGAAATCGCCGACCTTCGCATTCTGCTCAGCGTGCTTTCCGCGAATGAACTGACGCCGAGGTTGAAGCGCCGAATAAATGCCGTTCGTCATGACCTGGCGACAACGCAAATGTTGCGGTTCCGGCTGCAGGATCGGTTCGGGGTCTGAACGTGAAAGTGCCGGGTGGGGCAACAATGCCCCACCCGGCACTTCATTCAGGTTTAGCGCAGGACGGTCGCCTGGCCGTAAACGACGTTGATGTCGTCGCCGGCGCTGGACGAGGAGATCAGCTTCACGTACGAGCGCATCTGGATGATGCCCACCGCGTTGTTCAGCACCAGGTGCCAGTTGTTGACCTTGATGGCAGCGGCCCCCGGCGGGTACTTGGTCGGGGTCTTGGTGTCGTCCTTCTTCCACTCACGCTTCTGAACGGCGGTCTCGACGATCGGTCCGGGCTTGAACTTCTGGCTCACGGGGAGGGCGATCGTGGTCGTTCGGGTCGTCGAGTTGATGAGTCTAGGCTGCTGATCCGCCGGGCAAGGCTCCCTCTTCGTTGTAGCGGCAGTACCATCAGTGCTGCAGATGAACTGGTTCGCAGTCGCGAACTGCGGGCTCACACCGAGCGACAGACCGTCGGAGACGTCAGCGTTCGGAGCAATCTGGTAGCCGACCTCGAGAACGTAGTTGACCGGGAGCTTCTTGGTGTCGCAGCCCGTGAACTTCACGATTCCGGTGTCCTTGAGGAACACCTCGCGGGTGAACGGGCTGCCGGACAGCGGAATCACGCTGGTGAATACCTGGCCCACCGTGGCGATGTGTGCGATACAACCACCGGAGATCGGAACGTCGATGGCGCGGTCGGGGGACGTAACAGGGACGGCGCCCGAGGTTCCGGTGCCGATGGTCATCATGACGGACATTGCGCCGGCGAAGGCTGCGAGCCCAGTCGCCTTGCGGATCTTCATGTCAAGCCTTTCGGTTACTGGTCGCCGGGGGGCGAACCAGTGTGCTGAATCCGTTATCTTTCGTGTCTCCGCCATTTCCCGAATTGTCGCGGGATTTCCGGAAGTGGCGTTTCGGCGATTTCTGCTGTGGGTATGTGACCAGTGGTTCGTCGCGGTGTAATTCTTAAAGTCCGCTAAGCCGCCTGAAAAGGCGCGATTCGTACCTGATCCATAGTCGTGACAAGGCTGCGACTGACCTGGTCGGAACGTGAACGATGAGTGAACGACACGCGTGTAATTCGGTAAATTTCCGACACCTGTGAGTGTGGTCTTCGTCATAGAAGCCGCAGGTCCGGCGTGGCGAGCTACCGTGCTGTGGCTGCGGTAGGGCGCGGGCGCTTAGGTCCCTCAAGGTCTCGGAATGGCAGTCGGGTTCCTGACCGCATTGCACTCGTGTATCGACTCGCCGAACTTTCGGTCGGGCCTCTTTCCAGTGCTCCCGTCGACACTGTACAACTTCGGATGTCGCCGGCAATCAAATGCGCGGCCCGAATTTCGAAATATTCGGTAGTTCAAAACAAAACTGGAGGAATGGCAATGGAAGCCCTCATCTCACTGATTACGACGCTGCTGGGGCTCTTCACCGGGTCTGGTAGCTGAGCGAAGTAGAATTGCCGGATCGGCGGCTGGTCTTCGGACCGGCCGCCGATCGGCGTATGTGACCAAACCGTCAGAGATCGACTTCGATCGCGTTAACCTTCTCGACCTAGCTTTCAACGTCGTGAGACGAGCCCAACCGGATAGCGCCGACAGCGCGCAAGCCCGACAGCTCGCCGACGAACTGGACGTCGAGATCGGAAGTCTCCGCATCATTCTTGCCACGCTCGAAGCGCGGCGGCGCACCGTCGTGGTCCGGAATCACCTCAGCTCGGCCCGTCACGAGCTGGCCGCACTTCTGGTCTACCGGCACCGACTGAGCGACCGGTTCGGCGTTTAGCCTCCGGCTTCGGTCACCAACCGCAGATGCGCCCGCTGCTGGCTGTGCGCAATCTCTGCAGGGACCGGCTCGACGGCCTCCTCGGTCGCCAGGTCGTCGGTCTCGACCGGGTCCGGGGTCGGGAGGATCCGGAACCTGGCCCGCGGATCTTCGCCGTCAGTGCTGCTCATGCGGCCACCATACGCACCCTAAGGTCCGACATTTCCGGTTTCAACGTCGCCGGCGCGCTGATAGTTGGCGAGAATAACGCCGCTCGGTGTTGCCGTACTGTCGGTGAGTTTCATCGCCGCCGGAATTGTGCCCTCGGCAAACAATTTCTTTCCCGAACCGAGCGTCATTGGGTAGATCTTGAGCCGGAGTTCATCGACCCAGTCATGTTCGAGCAGCAGTTGGATGAGCTGACCGCTGCCCCAGACGTGGATGTCCGTGCCGTCCGACTTCTTGAGTTCTTCGATGTCATCCACGCACGTCAGGAACGTTGTGTTGGCCCAGTCCGACCGAGTTATCGTCGTCGACACGACGTACTTCATGCCGTCATTGATGCCGGGCCAGAAGTCGGCATGCTTGGGCCAGTACTGCTCCCAGATATCGAAGGTCTTTCTGCCCAGCAGGTAATTCGCGGGCTTCAGGTCCTCGGCCATCGCCGCTTCGAAAACCTCGTCGAAATAGGATGCGGTCCACCCGCCGTATTGGAAAGCGCCGGAGGTGTCCTCGTCACGTCCGCCCGGTGCTTGTAAGACGCCATCGAGCGAAATCATCGAGATGACGATTATTTTTCGCACGGCTCGATTTTATCTCTGGAACGAATCAAGATCCGGTCGACGGGACCGGATCTTGTCGCTTGGTGCCCCCGAGATGATTCGAACATCCGACCTACCCTTTAGGAGAGCGTCCAGGGACCCCAGATCGGTAGCCAGAAATGGGCGCTGAGCTGGGGTTTCGTCTTTCTGGGTGTGACCACGATTTGCCCTGTTTTGACCTGGTTTGTGCCCAAAATGTGCCCACGATTCTGTCGAACTGTGGGCTCGTTTTGCTGTCTGAGGCCTACCGATGTTTGGCAACTCGGAGACGCCGGATGACGGTCGCCGCGAGCGACAGCCGATCGCGCGTCGAGCATAGTGCCAGCAGCGCCGCCGGCGCGTGACCCAACGCGACCACTCGAACACCGGGCCGGCCGAGGCGGAGCGGAGCGCAGCCTCGAGCCGGGATCGGCGCGCGGAGCGCGCCGCTTGATGCTTAATGGCCGATTTCGGCAGAGTTTCTGCGTAGGTGCCGTCGACAGCAGGCGCCAGGTTTGCCAGCATGACGCGGCTGGTGTGCGTATGGCGTGCGTGTCGAAAATTGAGTGATCACTGACGGGCTCGCGGTTGAACGACACCATCGCGACAGATGTCGCTTTCGGTGGTGAAAGGTCGCGTCCGAGCACGGCGCCGCCGTGGCGAATGGTTTGCCGACATTCGACGCCCTAGTTTCCGACACTCATCCGGCCTGCGCGGGAGATCGTTGAACGAGTGTAGATAAACGGTCTTTTGCCGACGGATGGACGCACTCATGACGCGCGCGTCCTCCTGTTGGGCGATCAAACCCGTTGATCACTTCGGCTGGCTTGGCACGCTCAATACAGCCAAAACGGCCGAGCGAATCCGCTCGGAGACTTCGCCGTTGGACGAGGCGTCGAACTTTCCGTCGAGGTATAGGAATGCCATCCCGTGTACCAATGCCCAGACGGCGTCGGCCATCGGCTGCGGTTCTACATCTGGGAAGACCCGCAGCACAATGGATTTGACGTAGTCGCTGATCGCTGTGGTGGCGGCCACGCGTTCCGCACTCGTCGGATCGCATGGTTCGGCGAACATAGCGCGGAACATGCCGGTCCGGGTGAGCGCGAACTGGACGTAGGCGATGGCGACATCCGCGAGTTCATTCGCGTTGGATGGTTCCGGGTGGATCGCGATCAGTTGTTGTGCGAGTTCGCGGTAGCCCACTGCCGCAACCTCCGACAGCAGGGCTTCGCGGTCAGCGAAGTGCCGGTATGGGGCGGCTGTCGACACTCCCGCACGTCGCGCCGCAGCACGAAGCGACAGTTCGCCGGCGCCGCCCTCCTCGAGGAGTTCGACCGCCGCACGAACGAGAGCGCTCGGCAAATCGCCGTGGTGATACGGGGTCGATGGTGCTGTCACAGCCTCATACTCCTTCGCGTGAATCGTCTCCGTCATGATAGTTAGCACTGCACACATTTGGTGCGATGCGTTCGTCACGCCATGATCGCGGCAGCGACCGCTTCCGGACGCTCCCAGATTGGGGTGTGGCCAACCGACGGCAACGAAGTGACTGTCACTCCGTCGATGCCGGCAAGCGCGCCAAAAGCCGCTGGATCGACTCGTTGGTCAGCGGTGCCGTAAATGATCTGTGTTGGTTGGGATAGTGCCGTGAGGCGTGCACCGAGCGGGCTGGTTTCCAGATAGGCATCGATTGCGCGGGTGGCGGACAGGAAGGTGGTGAGTCTCGTTGCCTGGAGATCCCGGACGAACTGGCCTGGGACCGGTGTTCCAGGCGCGAAGGCCGAGGCCAATCCCTTCGCAACCACAGCCGTGGGGAGGTTGCGCCAGATCACCTCGCCGACCAGCGGGATCTCAAGGATGCGTTCGGACAAGCCGGTGGCGCTGATCCGGCTGTCCCGTGTCGGCGTTGCGTTGACTAGGACGAGCCGTTTGACGAGTTCTGGATGACGCTCGGCCAACGCGGTCGCAACGAGGCCACCCCTCGAGTGGCCGACCACGATGGCAGGCGCGGAGACGACCTCCGCGACCCTGTCGGCGTCAGCCTCGATCGAGTCGCCAGCCAGTTTGGGTGCGATTACGTCGCCGTCCAAGAGTGGACGCACCCGGCCCCACGCGGCCGGTGAGCCGCCGAGACCGTGCAGCAAAACGATCGGAGTCGTCATGACGCAACCTTCGCGGGAGTCAGGACGTGATCGTCGGCTCGGAAGCGTTTCGATCTGGCGCTGAAGTCGAATGTCGTTCCCGGCCAGAGGTTGCTGTTGCGCCCCGTCTGATCGAGGTACCAACTGTCGCATCCACCCGACGTCCAGACCGATCCTTCGGTGAGGCGGTCGACAAGCTGGCCGAACTGTTCCTGCGCTTCGGCAGTCGGTTCGATCGCGCCGGCGTTCTGGCTGGCCGCGTGCGAAATCGCGTCGACGATGTAGTTGACCTGCGATTCGAACATCTGGATCACCGACGTGTGGCCCAGTCCGATATTCGGGCCGTGCATGAGGTAGACGTTCGGATAACCGGCCACCGATGTCCCAAGGTAGGCCCGCGGGCTCTTCCCGAAGGTCTCGCCCATTGTCCTGCCATCAACCTCGATCGCGTCCGTCAGCGGCAGTCGAGCAGTCTTGAAGCCCGTTCCGAGGATGATGGCGTCTGCTGGATGCAGAACGCCGTCGTTGTCGATGACACCGTCAGCAGTCACTTCACGGATTCCACTGGTGACGACGTCGGCGTTCGGCCGATCGAGCGACCGGAGGTACTCGTTGGAGATGAGGATCCGTTTGCAGCCGAGTCGGTAGTCGGGCGTGAGCTTGGCGCGCAACTCAGGGTCGGCGACCTGGTCGCGCAGGTGCCGCTTGGCTTGGAATTCGCCGATTCGCATCAGGAGTGGATTGCGGAAGCCGAGAACCGCCATTTCCCGCTGGACATAAATGCGCGCACGCTCGGCTTGTTGAAGGAGTGGGACCGTACCCATGAGGGTGCGCTCGACGCTTCCGATCGGGCGGTCGTGGCGCGGGAGAACCCATGGCGCGGTGCGCTGGAACAGGGTCAGGTGGTCGACCTTGGGCTGGATGGCCGGGACGAACTGGATTGCTGATGCGCCGGTTCCGACGACAACGACGCGCTTGCCCTCGAGGTCGAACGAATGATTCCATCGGGCCGAATGGAATACCTCTCCATTGAACTGCTCAATGCCCTTGAGGTTCGGAATCGCAGGCTCGGACAGCGCACCTGTCGCGACGATGAGGTGCTCGACTTCAGTGACGCCGCCCGCGGTGTCGAGTCGCCAGATGGATCGGCCAGCGTCCCAGCGCGCCGCATCGACCGAGGTGTTGAACCGAATGTGGGGGAGCAGGTCGAAATCTACGGCGACCTTGCGGAGGTAGGCATAGATCTCACTCTGTCGGGCGAACGTGTTGCCCCACTGACTGTTTGGTGCAAACGAGAACGAGTACAGGTAGCTCTGCACGTCGCAGGCCGCGCCGGGGTAGTCATTGTCTCGCCATACGCCGCCGACATCTGACGCCTTCTCGAAAATGACGATGTTGTCGAACCCTTGACGCTTGAGTGAGACCGCTGCGCCGAGTCCGGCGAAGCCGGACCCGACGATGGCGATTCGCGGTGTCTGCGCGTTGGTGTTTGTCATCAGTATTGATCCTCCCGACCGATGTAAGCATTGCTAGCATCTAGTATGCGGTGCTAACTTAGGTGATGTAAACACCGTTAACACCCACGATGGTGTGACGCTCGCAACTCGGAAGGTCCTCCAGTAATGAACAGCAACGCCCGCGCAGACCGGAGCGCCAGGCTGATGAACCTCGTGCACAAGGCTGTCCTCACCGTTACCGGAAATCGTTTACTAGCAAGCGCTTTCGGAATGCCGGTGGTTGAGCTCCATGCGGTCGGCCGCAAGTCCGGACAACCTCGTTCGTGCTACTTGACCTCACCTGTTCATGACGCCGACCGGGTCGTCCTCGTCGCGTCGAAGGGCGGCGACGATCGCAACCCCGACTGGTACCAGAACCTGCGTGCGAATCCAGACGCCGAGCTGGTCATTTACGGCCGCCGGCGGAAGGTTCGCACTCGTACCGCGAGTGCGGCCGAGCGGGCACAGCTATGGCCGCAGATCACCGCCGCCTACCGCGGATACGCCCAGTATCAACAGCGGACGACACGGGAGATTCCGGTCGTGATCTGTGAATTCGTGTCCTGACTGAACACGTTTCTAGGCGAGTTCGAATCGCATACCTGCATAGCGCGTCAAACGGCCAATGAGGCGCTGGTCGAACATGGTCGCGGGCGTCCAGAATCCACCCTCGGGCCCGGTCTTGACGCCCGCATCGGAGAAATCGAAGGCAAGGCTGATCGCCGCCTGCCCCAGAATCTTGCTGCTGGAGCCATAACCGGGGTCACCTTGTCCAGTGACCTTGGTCCGGATCGTTTGACCACTCTCGGACTTGCCCACGAAGCGGATGTCGTAGCGACCAGCCGCCTGCGCTTCCGGACTGGGGCCTTCGCCCGGCTTCGGAAGTAGGAAGCGTTCCATCAAGCTGCGTGTGGGCTTCACGGCTGCACCCGCGATAAAAGCTCCAAGACCGGCCACGATAGCGGTCGCGTTCAACCGTCCGCGCAGGCCTGATCCAGTCAGCATCGCCTCGTTGTACGTGAAGCCGTCTCCGTACGAATTGTGGGACAGGAAGTTGGAGCGGTGCACGACACGCTCGTTGACTGCCGCCATGACGAACGGGGCAGTCCACGCATCGAAATCGGGATCGTGCTCGGCTGACTTCACGTAATGCTGTCGGGCGGAGAACCCGTGGTCGTCAGGGCAGAGGTAGTACGCGTTGGTCAATTGCTTGCGCAGCGCCGGATCGGCTACAGCCTCCTCCACGGCGTTGAGCATGCTGGCGATCGTCCCACCGGACGCTCCACCCTTGAGCGTCTTGACTCGCATCGTGACTTTGGTGGCGGGCGCGCCCCACTGTCGCAGCGCCTGCTGCTGGAGGAAGTACACGCCCAGGTCAGAGGGAACGGAATCGAAACCGCAGCAATGCACGATCCGTGCACCGGAGCGCTTCGCTGTGGCCTCGTACTTGTCGACCATCTTCTTGATCCATTGCGTCTCTCCAGTGAGGTCGCAATAGTCGGTGCCAGTTTCGGCGCATACCTTGATCAGCGGTTCGCCGTACAGGGCGTAGGGGCCAACCGTCGACACGACCACGCGGGTTTGCGCGCACAGAGCACGTAGTTCCTCTTCACTTGCGGCGTCGGCGACCACGATCGGGACAGATCGGCCGGCACTTCCGAGCGACCGCTTCAGCTCCTCGAGTTTCGACTTGGATCGACCGGCGATGGCCCACCGAGCCTCTGCATCGTGAGTGGCGAAGTGCTCAGCAAGATGTTTGGTCATGATTTGGCCGACGAAGCTGGTCGCACCAAAGACGATGAGGTCGTATTCCGGGGAATTCATAGATCCAAGTCAACTGGGTTTTCGTTCGCGCTGACAGATGACGGAAGGCCAAGGAGTTATGTCGACTGGCCATGCGCTCACGGAGTTTCAGGCGGTTGAACTCCGAACGGGCCCCCAACCGCGTCCTGGAAGCGCCGCATGAAGGGTGCTCGGTAATGCTGTTCCCGAGCTTTGGACCGTGCGAGCTTCTCGGGGCTGTTCGCGTAGAAGTGCTTCGCCCACGGCGCTCGGGGCCGGCTGAGGCGGAACGCGCCGACCGCCAGGAACGGCACGAAGATCATGCCGAGGAACCCAGTCCAGAACTTGCCTTTCAGGAGCACGATCACGGCGAGCACACATTGTGCGGTGAAGTATCCGAGCGTCGCGACCCGTACCACCACACTTTGGTCCTCGCGCAACAGATCGAAGTTGCCGGCGATCCCCAGTGGATGGAAGCCGAGGAGGAAGAGGCCGGTGATGGCGATTGCGGCGAACACTGCGGCGATCGAGCTGCGCCCTTCGTTCGCCCAATAGACATCACTCAGGTGCAGAATCAGCGCGAACTCGTCGAGCACCAGCGCGACGCCGACGCCGAATACCGCGGCGAGGACGCATGAGGCGGTGAGGTTGAACGCCGGTGCGAGCACCACCAGTCCGAGTCCGCCCACAAGCATGAAGCCGACCCCGAACACCACGTGATGAAGGTGGAGGCCTCCCGGCGTGATGTTGCCGGGCCACCACTTCACCTCAGCGCGGATCATGCGGGTGCTGAAGCGGATGAACGTGAAGGCCGCGATGATCGCCAACAGCATGAACAACGTGGGGAGTCGGCCACCGTTGGCGATCTCCTGAAACGTCCGCGCGAACATAGCCACTTACATTAGGGCGCGAAAGCGCTGGTCAACGGGCATTCCATTCGGAATGCAGAGATACGAATTGGCCAGTCGGCAAAAGTCATTGGCCCGTTGTCATCTGTGGGCGGGTGCGCGATTTCCCTAGCTTGGAAGTCATTAGCGGTTGCTCGCCACTCGCGGCGAGCAACCGAATCACTCGGTGGGTAGCGCCCACATTGAACGGAGTAATGACATGACGAGAAGTGAAGTAGCAACGCCGGAATCGGTTCGGGCCGCGTTCGAGCACCCGGGCGAAATGCCCGCCTCGCTGACGCCCGAGGTGGCAAATCGTCTGGCCAACCTGGTCGTTGCGAAGCCAGACGCCGCGAAGACGACCACGCGAGCTCCCTACACACTGGATGCTCTGGCTTCGTTCCGGGTGTCGACCCCGGACGACGTCGAAGACGCCTTCGCTCGTGCCCGCAGGGCGCAGCAGGACTGGAAGAACACTTCGTTCAAGCAGCGCAAGAAGATCTTGCTGCGCTTCCATGACCTGGTGCTCGAGCGCCAGAACGAAGTTCTCGACATCATGCAGGCCGAAAGCGGCAAGACCCGTCGCGATGCCTTCATGGAGGTGATGGACGCGGCGATCGTCTCGCGCTATTACGCGCGAACGGCGGAGTCGGTGCTGTCTCCCAAGCGTCGCCGCGGGCTGATTCCGGGAATGACGGCGACCACCGAACTTCGTCATCCCAAGGGTGTCGTGGCCGTGATCTCCCCGTGGAACTACCCGCTGAGCATGGCCGCCACCGACACGATCGCGGCACTGATGGCAGGTAACGCTGTTGTGCAGAAGCCCGACACGCAGACCGCTTTGACGGCGTTGTGGGCGCTGGAGCTGATGCGCGAAGCGGGCCTTCCGCGTGACGTGTGGCAGATCGTCATCGGCCGCGGCAGTTCGATCGGCGACTCGTTGATGAACAACGCCGACTACATGATGTTCACCGGGTCGACGGCGAGTGGCCGCGAGATCGCCAGCGCGGCAAGTCGTCGACTGATCGGTGCGTCCCTGGAACTGGGCGGCAAGAATCCCATGGTGGTTCTCGACGACGCGGACCTCGACCGAGCAGTCGAAGGAGCTGTCGCGGCGTCCTTCCCCTCGGCGGGCCAACTCTGTGTGTCCGTCGAGCGCATGTACGTCCATGAGGACATTTACGACGAGTTCGTCCCCAGGTTCGTCAAACGCGTCGGCGAGATGCGGCTCGGTGCCAGCTACAAGTTCGACATGGATATGGGCTCACTGACGAACGCGAGCCAGCTCGAGACCGTCAGTTCGCATGTCGAGGACGCCGTCGCCAAAGGCGCGAAAGTCCTCGCCGGCGGCAACCCGCGCCCAGATCTCGGACCACTGTTCTTCGAGCCCACGATCCTGGAGGACGTCACCCCGGACATGACTCTCTACCGGTCGGAGACCTTCGGTCCCGTGGTGTCCATTTACCCGTTCTCGGCCGACGACACTGCAGTGCGGTTGGCGAACGACACGGAGTACGGACTCAACGCGAGTGTGTGGACCAGCAACGGCGCGCGCGGGCGAGCGATCGCATCGCGGATTCACGCCGGCACGGTCAACGTCAACGAAGCTTATGCCGCAGCATGGGGGAGC
This sequence comes from Smaragdicoccus niigatensis DSM 44881 = NBRC 103563, assembly GCF_000380645.1. Classification (GTDB taxonomy): domain Bacteria; phylum Actinomycetota; class Actinomycetes; order Mycobacteriales; family Mycobacteriaceae; genus Smaragdicoccus; species Smaragdicoccus niigatensis. Next base: position 33,705 of record NZ_AQXZ01000015.1, on the reverse strand, counting down.
GTCGACTCGCCGATGGGTGGCATGGGGGACTCTGGGCTCGGCCGCCGTCACGGCTCGGAAGGCATTCTCAAGTACACCGAAGGTCAGACGATCGCCTACCAGCGACTGCACAACATCAACCCGCCGAAGTCGATCCCGTGGCAGGCCTGGGCGAAGGCCACCACGGTGGCGTTGAAGATGTTCAAACGCGCCGGGGTGAAGTAGCTAACCATGAAGACCGTTTTGTTTGTGGTCTCAGCGGCTGATCGCTGGACCCTCAACGATGGGACGGTGCACCCGTCGGGGTACTGGGGTGAAGAGGTTGCGGTCCCGCACCGCATCTTCACCGAAGCCGGATGGCGGGTGGCGATCGCGACCCCCGGCGGGAAACCACCCACGCTCGACCAGCTCAGTGTGGGGCTCGCCGGCGGCCTGCCGCGCAAGACCGCGCACGTCAGGGACTACCTGCACAGCATCGCCGCCGAACTCGAAAATACTGTGCCGCTCGACGAGATCGACGCGGACGAGTTCGACCTCGTCTTCTATCCGGGTGGGCACGGACCGATGGAGGACCTCGCCTACAACGAGACCTCAGGGCAATTGCTGACCAAGCGGCTGCAATCAGGTAAGCCCCTGGCGTTGTTGTGCCATGCACCGGCGGCAATCCTGGCCGCGAGAAACCCGGACGGGACATCGCCCTTCGCGGGCTATCGGATGACCGGACTATCCAACCGAGAAGAACTTCTCAACCGGTTCGCCAAGAAGGCGCCCTGGCTGCTGGAGGATCGACTCAAACAAGCGGGCGTCGACTATTCGAAGCGAAAGATTCCGTTGCGCCCTTACGTGGTCATCGACCGGAACCTCTACACGGGCCAGAATCCGGCTTCTTCAGAAAAGTTGGCCAAACGTTTGGTCGCCGAACTGAGTGGACCGGTGCTCGAGGTGGTCGTGTCGCGAGTCATCGATGCGCCCCGCGAGCAACTGTGGGCGTTCATCAGCGACATGACGCACATGGGCGAAATCAGTCCGGAAAACAGGAAAACGGCGTGGATAGAACCGGGGAGAAGATTCGTCGGCCGTAATCACATCGGACCCCTCTACCGCTGGTCGATGACCGGCACCGTCACTGAGAACGTCCCGGGGAAGGTATTCGCATTCCTTACCGACTCGCCCTCAGAGTCGCACTGGCGGTATACCTTTGCCGACGCCGAGGGCGGAGGAACCCGGGTGACCGAGTCGATCCGCAAGCACACCAAGCAGATTCGTCCAGTGGTGCTCCTGCAGGACATGGCCGGGGCAACCGACCGAAGTGATCATCTCCGGGACGGAATGCGGACGACGCTGGAACGGCTTGCGGCGAAATTCGAACCATCGACACGCCTCGCGGACCAGAAGGCCTGACACGGACATGGGGCTCATTTCACCAACAGACTCAATTTTCCTGCTGGCCGAATCACGCGAACATCCGACGCATGTGGGGGCTATGCAACTCTTCGAGCTCCCGCCGCACGCGGACCAACAGTTTGTGCGCAACCTTTACAACGACGTGACGACGTACACGGATCTCAAGTCGACCTTCCGGAAACGGCCTGCAGATCCGGTCGATTCGCTCGGCCAGATCTGGTGGACCGAAGACGACGACGTCGATCTTTCGCATCACGTGACGCTGTCGGGCCTGCCTCAACCGGGCCGGGTTCGCGAGCTGCTCGAGTACGTCTCGCGTGCGCACAGCGCTCTGTTGGATCGGCATCGACCGCTCTGGGAGTACCACCTCATCGAGGGTGTCGACCACAATCGATTCGCCGTCTACGCGAAGCTGCACCACTCGCTCGCCGATGGTGTGGCCGCCATGCGCCTCGTGGCGTCGTCTCTTTCGGACACGGTCGACGGTACGTCCGCGCCGCTGTGGGCTAAGCCTCCGTCGGTCCCGGTTCGTCAACCGAAAACAGCGTCACCGGCAACGGCAAGTGCTTTAGCGAACTATGTCCGCGCGGCGGGGCCCGCGGCGCTGAGTTTCGGCAAGATCGCAGCCGGGAGCGTGGGTAGAAATAACTCGGCTCTTCCGTTGCCTGCCCCGCGCACGATGTTCAACGTTCCCATCACGGGCAGCCGTAGGTTCGCCGCCCAGTCGTGGCCGATTGAGCGTATCCGCGAAGCCGGGCGCAAAGCCGGTGCGGGGGCGACGCTCAATGACGTATTCCTCGCAATGTGTTCGGGTGCCCTACGTCGGTATCTTCTCTCTCATGATGCCTTGCCGGCGCGGCCATTGGTCGCCGCCGTTCCGGTATCGGTGAGATCCGAAGATTCCGACGGGGGCAACGCGATTGGATTTGCGCTCTGTAATCTCGGCACACATCTGCCGAATCCGGAGGATCGGCTCGCGACGATCGTCGGCTCCATGAACAGCGCCAAAGCAACGATGGCCAGGCAGTCCAAGTCCCAAATCCAGCTTATGGGTGCGACGATGCAGGCCGCGCAGTTGCTGACCGGAGCGTTGCCGGGCATCGGATCGATCGCGCCTCCGGTCGCGAATCTGGTCATCTCCAATGTTCCGGGCCCGAAGGAGCCGCTGTATTTGAACGGTGCGCGGATGGCGGCAAATTATCCGGTGTCCATACCCGCAGACCACAACGCCTTGAACATCACCGCTGTAAGTTACGCAGGCAACCTGGACATCGGAATCGTCGGCTGCCGGACCGCGGTTCCCGGACTTCAGCGCATGCTCGAGCACCTCGAGTGGAGTCTTGCTGAGTTGGAGTGACGAGCCCGGCAGGCCCGTCACCTCCGGTGGAGCGCGATGACCGGTATGACGCGAGTTGTCTTGGCTTGGTACTCGCCCAGCAGCGGGACCAGTTGCGTGAGGTGAGCCCAGATTGCGTCGCGTTCGGGACCGGTGATCTCCTCCGCGCGAACGGGTACTGTTCCGTCGTCTGGCGTCTCGATGGTCACCTCGGGGAAGGCGCGCAAGTTGTGCAGCCAGTCGGGGTCGGTGGGTGCGCCGGCCTTGGTTGCGACCATCACCCAGGTGTCCTGGTCCTTTCGCATCGCGAAGAGCGGCGTGACGCGTTCCGTTCCGGTCTTGTTGCCGATGTGGTGGACAAGGATCAGGTGCCGCCCGAATCCACCGGTGGTGACGGTTCCGTTGTTCGCGCGAAACTCCGCGACGATGGTGTCGTTCTTACTCATTGCGTACGTCTTTCGTTTACGGCAACAGGTGCGCAGAATGTTGCGCTACATCGATCCTGACGCACTGCGTTCCTACGGCAATCGCCTTGGCCACTCGTCATAAGTTATTGGCCACTTGTCGTCTGTAGCGAGTGTCGAAAACCGATTAGTTTCGAATTAATCCGATGTGGATTCACACGCCGGATAGGGGCACCGCCCAATGAAGTCCACAACAGTCGCCGAATTCGGCGGCTTACCACATGAACGAGCGAGGCATCGCACAATGGAATTTATCGACGTCGAATTCGCGGGCGAGACGGTCCAGGTCCCGAAGGGCGGCTATTACGACCGCTATCGGTCGAATCCGAACCTCGACGAGGTCGCACAGGATCCGGCGGTGGCCAACATCGACTGGTTCCGCCGAGTGCCCAAGCAGTTGGTGCAGTCCCGAGTCGGGCCCATCTACGCACCGAACTTCTACTACAGCGCCCGCATCATTCAGGTCCTGATGCTCGCTCCGCTCGACAAGCTGCGCGCGGCCGTTCCCCAGCCGATCGAGCCGCTGCGCGCAGTTCCGACCCAGGGCCTGGTGGCGCTGACGTTCTTCTCGTACACGGTGTGCGACAACGACCCGTATGACGAAGTGTCTGTGGCTGTGGTTGCCCGCCGGCCAGGTGCGACCGGACTCCCCGAACTGGAACTGCTCGACTCCATGCGTCGCCAGAGCTTCCACGCCCACGTGCTGGCCCTCCCGGTCACTACCGAGATTGCCCGGGTGCGCGGCGTCAACGGCTACCAGCTGCCGAAATGGCGCACCGACATCAGCGTCAACATCGACCAGGACGTGCGGGCGGAGATCTCCAATGGTCCCGGCGGGGCCCCGGATCTGACGTTCCAGGCACCCCTTCCCAAGTTCGAGAAGGTCAAGCCGCAGTCCCGCATCAGCACCAGCACGACCGTTGGCCTCGTAGACGGCAAATGGCACACGACCACTGTCCAGACCAACACGTTGTCGTACGCACAGCGCAGTTTCCCCCGCGATGTGAAGCTCACCCGCCACGACGGCCCGCTGACACAATTGCTCGACGGTCTCGGCGCATCGACGATCCTGCGCCTCGACGTCATCGAAGACGCCCAGCTCATGCTGCACCTGCCGCGGCCGACCACCGCGTACGACAAGTAGCAAGCCAATTCATTGGAATACAGTGCCGCGATCAATCGCGGCACTGTATTCAGCACGCCCAAATTCAAGGCGCGGAGCGTCAGCACCAATTTGCGCGTCTCATTCGATAAACATCTAGAAACGGAAATCACATGACCACCTACACCCTGGACGATCTGTCATCGATGAGCTTCGACGATCTCGAAGCGCTCTATAAGTCGGGTTCGGTTCCGGACCACCTGGAAGTTCTCGACAACAAGCCCAAGGGGCGCATGCTCGCGGTGCGCGGCACGCATCGCATCACGCCTGTCGCGGGACTCCTGCGGCTGTGGTCGAAGCTGCCGGTCTTTCCCTGGGACGGCAAGACGCTGACGTCCGAGGACGCGACCAGCGGCAAGGGCATCAACCGTATCCAGCTCGGCGTCTCGATGGACTGGTTCGAGTTCAAGACCCGAATCCAGAAGTCGCTCATCGACGGCAACGACTGCATCGTGCTCGACTACGAGCAGCCGGGCAACCCGTGGTTCATTCGAAAGATCCACGACGAATTGCGCGAGGTCTCGCCCGGAATGTTCCTCGGCCCGGCGATGTGGAAGCAGGGCGAGAACGACGCGGCGAATGTCTTGTGGTTCGCGCTGGATGCGACCGGTGTCTGAGATCGCACAGTCGCTGGCCAGCGCACCCGAGGCGCTGGCCGGCGAGTACGACATCGTCATCGTCGGCTCGGGCTACGGCGGGTCCATCATGGCGGCGCGACTGGGGGTCGCCAATGCGGCCTCCGGCGGCAAACTCCGCATCGCTGTGCTCGAGCGAGGTAAAGAACATCCGACCGGCACGTTCCCGGAAACGAGTCGATCGGCGATGAAGCAGATGTACTCGACGCGGAACCCGCTCGGCCTCATCGAGATCAACCGCAACGACGACATCGACGTCCTCCAGGCGGTCGGACTTGGCGGTACCTCGCTGGTCAACTTCAACGTCGCCATGCGACCCGACCGCGAGGTCTTTCTGCAGTCGTGGCCACGTGCGTTCCGCGATGCGGTCGAGGAGGACTCCGACGGGATCGGACACCTCGCCAAGTACTTCGGCCGCGCCGAAGCCATGCTCGGTGCCGTTCGGTTCGCCGACGACCAGCCGTTGGCACGGGTGGACGCATTCAACAAGATTGCAGATCAAGCGGGAGTACCGGCAACGAACCTCGAGATCACCGTCAGCACCGAAGATCGCGTCACCAAGTATGGCGTGCAGCGCAAGAAATGCCCCCTGCATGGTGGGGACGGAACCGGCGACAACTCGTTCTCCAAGAACACGCTGATGACGAACTACCTGCCGATGGCCCACCACTACGGCGTCGAACTACACACCTGCATCGAGGTCGATCGGGTGACCAAGTCCGCGGACGACAGCTGGCAGGTCGTCGGAGTGCGACGGGACGGCTCACGAGGCCGGGATACGACGCCGGTGGAAATCACCGCCAAACGGGTCATCCTCAGCGCGGGAACCCTCGGGACGAACGGGATTCTGCTGCGATCCAGAGCCAGCGGCCTCAGCACCTCGGAGTGGCTCGGCAAGAACTTCAGTGGTAACGGCGACAACTACGCCTTCGCCTACAACACTGACTTCCGCACCGACACGTTGCCATGGGCGACAACCGACGGTTCGCCACGTTCCGACGTCCAGTGCGGCCCGAGCATCAACTCCGCAATGCGGTTCGGCGCCAACCAGTCTGACCTCCGCAAACGCTTCACTGTCGAAGACATGTCGGTTCCGCGGGCGGTCGTGGACGTCCTCCGGGTCGCCCTCATGACGCTCGGAACCGTTCGAAAGCGGCCCAAGGATCGCATCAAACGCAAACGAATCCGCAAAGACGTGCGCTGGAACACCGACGGCGCGATGAACCACTCACTGGGCTTCCTCATCATGGCGCACGACAACTCCGACGGGGAGTTCGTCCTCAAGAAGAACGGTTCGGTCGCCATCGACTGGCCAGGTGCTCCCGAGGAACGGATGCTGCGCGACATCGACGACACGCTCGAGCGTGTCGTGGAGTCCGTCGGCGGCACGTACGTCTCCAAGAACGTACTCATGGGCAAGCACCGAATGACCGGCCACCCGATCGGCGGGTGCGCGACCGCGGACAACGTGGAAGGCGGCGTGGTCGACGATGCCGGACGCGTCTTCCGTGCTGACGGAGATCTGCATGAGGGACTTCTGGTTATCGACGGGTCCGTCATCCCACGCGCGCTCGGGGTGAACCCGTTTCTCACCATCTCGATGTTCGCCGAACGGGCCGCGGACATCCTGCGGGCAGACCTGGGTCTGCCGGGATTCGATCCCGAACGTGAGTGGGACGATCGATGACCGAACTCGCTTACGAGCGTGCCGGAACTGGGGAGCCGCTGGTGCTCATCCATGGCATTGGCGGGCGCCGACAGTCGTGGGCTCCGGTCCTGCCGTTCCTCGTCGACCGGTTCGACGTGATCACCCTCGACCTTCCCGGCTTCGGTGAATCGCCACTGATGGACGACGCGGCCGACGTCAGCCCGGCGGGCCTGGCGCATGCGGTCCACGACTTCGTTACGACGTTAGGTGTGGTCCGCCCGCACGCCGCCGGCAACTCCCTGGGTGGATGGATCACGCTCGAACTCGCGCGTATGGGCGTAGTACGCTCCGCGACGGGTATTTGTCCTGCGGGCCTCTGGAAGCAGGTCCCGAAGTACACCATGCGCGAGCTGCGGTTCAACCGCAGGGTCAATCGGCGTCTCGACAGCAGGATCGAACAACTGAGCCGCCTTCCGGGCAGCTCCATCGCGGCCGCGGGAGTGTACGGAAAGCCGTGGAAACTGCCGAAATCCGCACTCATCGCCGAAAGCCGCGCGCTTGGCCGGTCGTCGGGCTTCGACCGAACTCTCGCTGCCTTTCCGCACGCACGATTCCACGGAGGCCAACACCTGGACGTTCCGGTGACAATCGCGATCGGGAGCCGCGACGTGCTTCTCAACCGCGGTTGCCGCGAGACGGACCAGCTTCCTCTGGACACCGAATGGCACAACCTCAAGGGATGCGGCCACGTGCCCATGTATGACGATCCACAAGCCGTCAGTTCCGTGATCATTCACGGCGCGAGCCGAGGTCGATAATGCCCGCGCTTCCGCTCCTGGTTATCGGACTGTTCGGCTTCTTCGTCGCAGCCGCGGCGCCGTCACCGCTGCTTGTTCCCTTTCAGCATGAGCTCGGTTTCAGCCCGGCAATGCTGACCATCATCTTCGCGACTTACGCGATTGCCCTGATGGCAACGCTGCTGGTCGCGGGGGGACTCTCGGACCATGTTGGACGTAAACCCGTCATCATCGGCGCATTGGTCGTGGAAGCCCTCAGCATGCTCATCTTCCTGTACGCAAAGGACGTCGGCTGGTTGCTCGCCGGCCGAGCAGTTCAGGGAATCGCGACCGGAATTGCCTTGGGTGCCTTCAACGCCGCGATCCTGGAGAACTCACCGGCGGGTTCGCGTGTCGGTGCGCTCGCCAACGGATTCGCGCCGCTTGGCGGCCTCGCGGCAGGAGGTCTCGTAACCGGGTGGATCATCCAGCAATTCCACAACCCGGTGCACATCACGTTCATCTCGCTGGCGGTGTTCTTCGCGCTCGCTGCCCTCGCGGCAATCCCGGTTACGCGGACCACACACGGTCGACCAGGCGCGTTGAAGTCACTGGTTCCTCGCCTGTCCATGCCCCCTGCCGCGCGCGGAACGTTCCTCGCAGTTCTGCCCGCGATCATCGCGCTGTGGTCGATCAGCGGACTCTATCTGTCTCTGGTCTCACCGGCGATGATCACCGTCTTCGACCTGCATCTCGGCCTCGCGGGAGGACTGGCCATCGGCCTGTTCAATGCCTCGGGAGCGGTGGCGCCGCTGCTGCTCAGAAAGTGTGCGCCCGCGACCATCACGGTCACGGCGAGCTGCGCGATGGCGATCGGGTCCGTGGGCGTCGCGGCGTCCGTCGCGCTCGGATCAGTACCACTCTTCTTTGTGAGCACGGTCGTCGCGGGAAGCGGATTCGGACTCGCATTCTCGGCTAGCGCGAGACAGGTCATGGAATTTGTTGGCGGCCACGAGCGTGCGGCCACGTTCGCCTTCATTTACGTCGTCAGCTATATCGCCTTCAGCGTCCCCGCGATGATCGCCGGCTCCTTGGTTCACACCTTCGGGCTGGACACCGTCCTGCTGACCTACACGGCGTTGACCACCGCCATATCGATCGTTGGGATCATCACGACCAGTCGTGAACGGCGTCGTGAGTTTGGCATGCACGTAGGTGTCACCCCACTGGAGGAACTGAGACCTAATCGCTGACCAATGGCCAATTAGTTATTCGTAGTGGCCAATAGATATCGCCCTCGACTCAAGACAAGGATTCTTACCTCATGACAAAACGCATTCTCCACGTCGTCTCCAACGTTGCACACTACGACGACCCCTCCCACCCGACGGGCCTGTGGCTGTCCGAACTCACCCACGCGTGGCACGTGTTCGAGAAGCACGGATACGAACAGCACCTCGTCAGCCCCAAGGGCGGCCTGTCCCCGCTGGAGCCGCGCTCGCTGAAGTTCCCGAACTACGACAAGACCGCGAAGGCGTGGCACGCCGACGAAGCCAAGATGGCACTGCTGGCGAACACGGCTTCGCCGGACGACATCAACTCGTCGGACTACGACGCGATCTACTACACCGGTGGTCACGCCGTCATGTACGACTTCCCGGACAGCCCGGGTCTGCAGAAGATCACCCGTGAGATCTTCGAGAATGGCGGAGTCGTCTCGTCGGTCTGTCACGGCTACTGCGGCCTGCTCAACGTGACGCTTTCGGACGGCTCTCTGCTGGTCAAGGGGCGTAAGCTCACCGGCTTCGCGTGGGCCGAAGAGAAGGCCGCCGGAGTCGACAAGCTCGTTCCGTACAACGTCGAGGAAGAGATGAAGAAGCGGGGCGCGCTCTACGAGAAGGTCCCGGTCGTTCCGTTCGTCCCCAAGGCTGTCGTCGATGGTCGTCTCGTGACCGGACAGAACCCGCCGTCAGCAAAGGTCACGGCCAAGCAGGTCGTGAAGGTTCTCGAAGGCTGATTCGTTTGCTCAGTCCTGACTCGACCCCCGATCGCACCTTGATCGGGGGTCGAACTCTTTAACTACGCGTCAATCAATACGTCGCCGTCGATGTAGGCCACGCAGCTCAAGATGGCGCCCTCTTCGGCGTCTGCTGGGTCGAGGCCGGCGGTGCTGCTCATCTCGACAGTGCCGGACAGAGTCTTCAGCGTGCATTCACCGCAGTCGCCGGTGCGACAGGCATTGTCGACCTTGAGTCCGCCCGCTTCCGCCGCCTCCAAGACTGTTTGGAGGCTCGCACACGGAACTGTCTTGTTCGAGCGAGTGAAGACGAGGTTGCCTCCTGGCGTGACGATCGCCTCCGGGCTGGCGTAGCTCTCCTCGAAGAAGCGGCTCATGCGGAAGCCGGTGTCCTCGACGATGCCGCGAACGCTTTCCATGAAGCCTTCTGGGCCACAGGAGTAGGCGTGGCGCTCGGCAAGATCGGGGGCGATGTGCTCCAAGGTCTCGCTATCGAGGTATCCCGTCGGCCCATCCCAACCCTGTTTGGGGCCCTCGCGGGTGAGCGACAAGTGCAGCGTGAAATTGGGATGGTCCTGGGCGAGCTGGGTGAGCTCTGCTCCGAAAATGAAATCGTCGCGACTGCGTGCGTTGTGGAAGAACACGACATCGACGTCGAGCTTCTGCGACACGATCCATCGACTCATCGACAGCATGGGAGTGATGCCGCTGCCCGCCGACAGCATCAGCAGCTTGCGTCGAGGATTCGGAGCGCAGGTGAAGTGTCCGTGGGCACCGCTGACAGTCAGTTCGTCGCCGACTCGAACTGAATCGCAGAGCCAGTTGGAGACAAGGCCGCCGTCGATGCGCTTGACGGTGACTTCAAAGATCTTCGGGTTGGTCGGGTCCGACGACATTGAATACGAGCGCTGACACGTCGTGCCGTCGATGTCGAGGTGAAAGGTCAAGAATTGGCCCGGCTTGTAGATGAGGTCCGCGCCGGACCCGTCCATGAACCTCAGCGCCCGGGTATCGGCGGTCACGTCGATGACTTCCACGCAGCGCGCAGTGAATGTGCGGGGCAGCGGGTCCGGTTCGGTGAGCTTGACGGCTGGTTTTGGTGCCGGCACCGCAATGCCGGGAACCTTGCCGAGCACGCTAGCCGGGAGGCCTCGGACGAGCCCGAGTTCAGGCAGAAGCCGTGCGAAGGCTGGTCCGAGAGTCTGTGTTGCGGTCAGCAGTCCTGAGGCCATCGCCGAGACGATGCCGACGAGGAGGGTGTCCTGACCAGTCAGATACAGACCCTTGATTGGGGTGGTCGGCTTGATCCACGACTGGCTGAACCGCTCCACAGTGTGCTCGAGGCCGTAGAGCGGGCCGTTCGCGTAGTTGCTGAAGTGGGCGGTCGATAGCGGTGTAGAGACTTCCTGTACCTCGACCTTGCCGCGGACGCCCGGCGCGTACTTGTACACGTCGGCGAGCATGGCGTCGGCAAACTGCTGCTTGAAGGCCTCGTAGTCCGCGCCGCGGTCGCCCCACGGCTTGCGTTCCCACTTCTTGAACCAGTCGTACGGGACTGCGGCAATAGCGTCGATGGCGGACTTGCCGGGGTGCTCGCGCGGCCAGTCGGGGTCCTTCGTGGACGGAAAGGTTATGTAGTTGACGTAGAAGTCGGTGTTCGGCTGCTGGGCGAATCGGTTGAACTCGGCGTCGTGGTCGTAGCCGCGGTAGATCCAGAGGTTGGCTTGCTCCAGCCCGAGTTCCTCGGTGGTTCCGTCGATCCCCAGGTACAGACCGACATGCGCAATCGCTGGCTTCAGACGAGCGAGCTTGTCACCCATGCCGTGCTGCTCACGGACCTGTGGCGGGAGCAATCGGTTCCAGGTGTTGAACAGTCCCGTCGCGCTGATGACCTGGTCGGCCTGGATTTCATCGCCGTTTGCCATGCGAACGCCAACCGCGCGGTTCCTGCGGATCAGGATCTCGTCGACCTCGGCTTGGGTACAGACCATTCCGCCGGCGCGTTCGATGATGGGCACGATGTTCCCCGCGATCGCGGACGCCCCGCCGATGGGAAAGCTGGCACCGTCGAGGTAGTGCTGCACGGTCGCGGCGTGCGCACCGAAGGCGGATCGCCGCGGCGTCGTCCCATAGTCGCCCCACTGTCCACACAGAACGCTGATGAGCTTGGGGTCGTCAATGAAGCTTTCGAGAACCTCTTGCGTGGTTCGCTCGAAGTACTTTGAGCCGGTGCGGTGCGTGACACCCTTGAGTCCTGCCTGGATGATTCCGGGGAACAGGCGCGGTCCGAAGTGGTTCATCAACTCGCTCGTTGATTCGCGGACAAGGCGCAGGTAGGTATCGATTTCCCGCTGGCGGTTTGGGAAGTATTCCAGCATTTTTTCGCGGAAGTTCTTCGCGCCCGCGACATAGTCGTAGGTCTGGTCACCGATGACGATCCTGTCGTAGACCGGGTCCATCTTGGCCCACTTCAGCTGACCGTCCGTGATCAGGTCGAAGAGTTGGCGCTCGAAGGAGCGAGGATTGTGGACGCGACCGATGTAGTGGACGCCGGCATCCCAGGTGAAGCCGCGGCGGCCCCATGAATGGCTGAATCCTCCGGCGGTGTAGTGCTGCTCGAGTACAAGGACCTTGCGTCCAGCTTTTGCCATCAGTGCCGCGGTCGTCATGCCGCCGAGGCCCGATCCGATCACGATGGCGTCGTAGTTGGTGTCCACATCGCTCGACACGTACTTGGTGCCAACAATCATCACGGTCTCCTCGCTGCTTGCCACTGGCAGGTAGCGAGCTTACGCTGCATGCGACATGTTCTGCCACTGGCAGGTAAGGAGCTTTGTAATGACTTTCTCTATGGAACTGTCGAGCGACCACCAGGAGTTGGTGGACTGGTCCCACAGGTTCGCTGTCGACGTCATGCGACCAGCGGCGATTGAGGCTGACGAAAACGAGCAGGTGCCGTGGCACGTCATCCAAGAGGCCGCCAAGATCGGGCTCTACGGCTGGGAAGCGACCGCGACGACCTGGGGTGACCCCGCAGGTCTCTCCATGGCGTTGCTGGCCGAAGAACTGTTCTGGGGTGATGCGGGTACGGCGATGGTCATGTTCGGCACCAACCTTGCCGTCGGTGGTCTTCTCGCCGCGGGGACGCCGGAGCAGATCGGCGAGTGGGCGCCGCAGTTCTACGGCGATGTCAGTGAACCGCGCCTCGCTGCCTTCTGCGCCACGGAACCTGACGCGGGCTCAGACGTGTCGAACCTGCGCACCCGCGCGCGGTATGACGAAGCGACCGACGAGTGGGTAATCAACGGGCAGAAGGCGTGGATTACCAACGGTGGAATCGCATCAACGCATGTCGTCGTCGCCAGCGTTGACCCCGAACTGAAGGCCCGCGGCCAAGCGTCCTTCATCGTGCCGGAGGGCACTCCCGGCGTTGAGAGCACTCGCAAGATCAAGAAGCTGGGTCTGAAGGCATCGCACACCGCGGACGTGTTCTTCGATGACGTCCGTATCCCGGGTCGGTGCCTTCTCGGTGGAAAGGACAAGCTCGATGAGCGTCTCGCGCGGGCTCGGGAAGGTACGCGCACGAGCACGCAGACCGCGATGAAGACTTTCGAACTGACCCGACCGATCGTCGGTGCGCAAGCCTTGGGAATTGCCCGTGCGGCCTATGAGTACGCCCTCGACTACGCGAAGGGGCGCGTCGCGTTTGGGCGGCCGATCATCGAGAACCAGGCGATTGCGTTCGCGCTTGCCGACATGTGCACCGAAATCGACGCAGCTCGCATGCTCGTGTGGCGCGCCGCATGGATGGGCCGAAGCGGCAAGGCGTTCACCTCCGGCGAGGGCTCGATGTCCAAGCTCAAGGCGAGTGAAGTCGCGGTGTGGGTAACCGAGCGTGCGGTCCAGATCCTGGGCGGGGCGGGCTATAGCCGCGAGCACCCGGTTGAACGAATGTTCCGCGACGCCAAGATCTACACGATCTTTGAGGGCACCTCCGAGATTCAGCGCCTGGTCATCTCTCGCGCGATATCGGGAATGCCAATCCGTTGACCTTCGGGTGATCTCGGCGGCGTGGGTCATACTCCCTGTATGTCAGACGCCGTGGAGAACGTCGCCGCTGCCCAGGGCACCGTCCGCGAGCGGGTGCTCGCAGCAGCAATCGATGAATTGACAGAAGTCGGACCCGAGCGGGCGAGCTTGCGATCAATCGCCCGTCGAGTCGGCATCACCCATCAGGGGATTGCGCACTACTTTCCCGATCGGACGGCTCTGTTCACTCAGTCAGCAGTTGACGGCCTGGAAAAGCTCCACGAGCTGTCGAAATCGGCCGTCGATTCGGCAGGTCCGGACGTGCCAGCGGGAACATCCGTCGCGCGGTTAGGTGAGGCGTATGTGCGATTCGCCAGGGCGGAGCCTGCGCGGTTTAGCTTGATGTATGGCTCCGGCCTGGTTGATTCAAACGCACGCGCGCTTGTCGATGCCCGGCGCCGCTTGTGGCGGTTGGTTCTGTCAGCGGTATCTGCCGAATGCGATCGGGGATGGGGATCGGGCGCCGAGCCGCTGGTTCTAGCTATCGCGTGTTGGTCGAGTGCGCATGGGTTGGCGACACTAGAGCGGGTTGAAGGCCGAGTCCTTCCCTCGACACTGCCCCCCGAGGATGTGTTGGCGTTGATCACTCGGGCCATCGGATAGTGACTGGCCTTTGGGCATAACTCATTGGCCGGTCGTCATCTGTGGGCGGCGTTGAAAGTTTCATAGATTCATCGCATGAACAGCAACAGCTCACCGGCTCGCCTCTCGCGCGAGCTGTCGAGAATCCGTACGGCCCTGTCGGTCCTTGCCACCACACCGCCTCGCCCCGGCACCGCACAGCTGGGTTCGGTCATTTTGTCCGAACACAAGCTGACTCTGACTCGATATGGGAACGGCGATCGCGCTGTCCTTCTGATCCCGCCTCCGGCGGCACCCGCGGCGGCATTCGATCTCCGTCGCGGCCAGAGCCTGCTCGAGCAGCTCATCACCGACGGACACACCGTTTACCTCGCAGACTATGGCGACATCTCCTTCGCGGACCGAAAGATGGGTTTCGAGGACTGGATTGACCGAATCGTGCCCAACGCGGCCAAGGCAGCTGCTGCCGATGCTGGCGAGAATGTTGCAGTCATTGGCTGGTCCCTTGGCGGAACCCTCTCGCTGCTGACATCGGCGGCGCACCCGGACCTTCCGATCCGCTCGATCGCAGCGATCGCGACGCCGATCGACTACTCCAAGTTGGCGACGATCGCTCCGCTGCGGCAGGCCTCCGCACTCACGGGCGGTCAAGTCCTCGGAACGATGAACCGAGTGATCGGCGGCATCCCGCCGTGGTTGGTGAGAAACGGCTACCGACTGACGTCGATCGAGCGTGAGCTGAAGAAGCCCTGGTTCGTCCTGCAGAACACCGACGACGTCGAAAAGCTTGACCAGATGAAGTCGATCGACGGCTTCACCGCGGCAATGCCGGCTTACCCGGGTCGCCTGTTCAACCAGATGTGGCACCGCCTCATGCTCGGCAACGAATTGGCGTCTGGTGGTTTCGGCCTTCGTGACCGCACAGTTCGACTGGATGCGATCACCGTTCCTGTCTTGGCAGTGGCTGGGCTCGCGGATGCGATCGCTCCGGTACCTGTTGCACGGCCCATTACCGACGTTCTCTCGCGTGCGGCTTCAGTTCGGTTCGAAACCGCACCTGGCGGACACCTTGGCGTTTTGACCGGCCCCAAGGCCGCGGCCACTACCTGGCGTTATCTGGACGAGCACTTAGCTTCGTCTGCCCACTGACCTCTCCGGGAAACCAACCAAGAAGGAAAAGATCCATGTCCACTGTCCTCATTACTGGCTGTTCGAGCGGGATCGGCGCGGCGACCGCGGCCGACCTCGTCGCCCACGGGCACACCGTCTACGCGACTGCGCGGCGACCGGAAACCCTCAAAGACCTGGCCGACCAGGGCTGTCACACGCTCGCCTTGGACGTCACGAGCGAGGAGTCGATGGCGGCGGCGGTCGCAACCGTCGAGCGTGAAGCGGGCTCGATCGACGTTCTCATCAATAACGCCGGCTATTCGCAATCCGGCGCCGTGGAGTCGATTCCGCTCGACAACATCCGCAAGCAGTTCGAAACCAACGTCTTTGGCCTGATCCGGATGAGCCAGCTCGTCCTACCCGGCATGCGCAAGGCAGGCCGCGGACGCATCATCAACCTCGGCTCGATGGGCGGCCGGCTCACGTTCCCCGGCGGCGGCATCTATCACTCGACGAAGTACGCGGTCGAGGCGATCTCGGACGCGATGCGCTTCGAGGTCCAGGGTTTCGGGATACAGGTAGTGCTCATCGAGCCCGGTTTGATCACGA
The DNA here is from genome assembly GCF_000380645.1 of Smaragdicoccus niigatensis DSM 44881 = NBRC 103563. Taxonomy (GTDB): domain Bacteria; phylum Actinomycetota; class Actinomycetes; order Mycobacteriales; family Mycobacteriaceae; genus Smaragdicoccus; species Smaragdicoccus niigatensis. Next base: position 17,894 of record NZ_AQXZ01000015.1, on the reverse strand, counting down.
CTGAGTTCGCGGGCACGGCAGTCGGTTCGGTAGACGGCCTCAACGACGGCCCCTACGCCGAGTTCAACGCCAAGGTCGGCAAGGTGACCGCAGATATCTACGCGGGTCCGATGGCCGCACTTGTTGGCGGTGGCCCGGATGCGGTCGCGAAGGTCATTCGCAAAGCCGTCCAGAGCAAGCGACCCAAGGCCCGCTACACCGTGACTCCCAGCGCAACGCTCGGAATCCTGCAGCGTCAGCTCACTCCGGACCGGGTCTGGGACTTGGCCATGCGCGCTCAATTCCCGGTCCCGAAGGGCGAATGACTCTCCGCAGCTATCCGTTAAGCAGCGTCTCACGGAACAGCTGTGAGAACTGGTTGGCGGCCTCGCGGTCGAACTGCGGGTGCCGATAGCGCAAAGCGACAAACATTTCGCCATTAATCGTCACCACGCCGATGTTGGCCCCCATGGGCATCGTCGCGGGCGGTGAGAACCACACGTCCGCGACCTCGAGGTCGGGTACACCCAGCCGGCCGAGATTGGTGAGCCAGGTGGTGTCGACGGCGCGGTCGCCAACCAACGGCTTGTCCGCGATGAGCTGCTTCCAGCGCACCGGAACGAGGCTGCTCATCGTGGAGATATCGACGAGGATTCCCTGAGCCCGACGCTGTTTGATGAGCTTGGTGCGGGCCTGCGCACCGAGCGTTGCGGATTGCAGGTCCCGTTGCTCTTTCTTCATCACTCGAACCGTCACGTAGGAAGCGAAGTTTCCAAACACTTCGTGCTGCCACTCGTCCGGTCGAACGTTCATTGGCATCGTGATGGTGACCCGCCTGGGCCGGACGCCACGAGCGTCATTCCAGCGTCGAACAGTGCGCGCCAGGCCGCCGAGCAGCAGATCGTTGACGGTCACGCCGGGTGGTCGACGGGCCACGACCTGCTTGGTCTCCGCGGCGGTAAATCGGATCAGCTCACAGCCGTATCCGCCGGCATTATGACCATTCTGCGGGGCGATTCGAACGGGCCGCCACATCGTGAAGAACAGATGCTTGCCGAACTGTCGGCCCCGGTCCCATCGGTCCTTCCACCCATGCGCGCCGATGAGCGTGCGAACATTGCGGGCGTCAACCGGATCGAAGTCGGGGACCGGGTCGGGCGTGCCGGAGTAGTTGCGAAGGATCGATGTCATCAACCGGTAAGCGGCCATGCCGTCGCCGGCGGCGTGGTGGATGTTGAGGATCAAGTGGTCGCCGTCATCAGCATGAACGAGCAATGCATCGAACGTGCGGACTTTCAGATCGGGCGCGCGGCTGACCAGCTGATCGCGGAGTTCGGTCACATCGCCATCGGCAACCGTCAGCGGTACCTTGCCCGGTGCGTCCGGGATAAGCCACCAGAACCGGAAGTCGTTGGGCCGGGGAGGCTGCAGTCGCGCGCGAGCGATGGGGTGAGTCGTCATCGCCCGCCGGATCGCTTCCGTCAGACGTTGCTCATCGAGGCGCGTCAGCAATCTGACCTCGAGTTGGATCGTCCAGGGCTCATCGACCGAGCCGACCGTCAGACATCCCTCGTCAAGACGGTCTAGACGTGATCTGCGCATAGGACATTCCCCACCGTCATCCGAGCTTGTTCGTCGCGTTCCGTCGAGCCAGGTGGGCGCGGGGCGCCTCACCGTTCCATCGTCGGAACGCGTTGGAGAAATTGCTGACATGGCCGTAGCCCAAGCGCTTGGAGACCTGTTCAACGCTCATGCCGCCGTGCAGCAATTCCGTCGCGAGGTGCCTGCGCACTTCATCGAGCAGCTTTCGCAGTGACGTCCCCTCCTGCTCAAGTTGGCGCCGCAGGGTTCGGGTGCTGATCGCCAGGTGATCGGCGATGGTGTTGAGTGTCGGCGGCTCGGCCGGATTGGCCAGAAGCAGATCTCGGACCTGACCTGCGCGGCCCGTGCGAGCCTCACGCCGTTCGAGCAGTACTCGGCATTGCTGCTCGGCAAACCGTGCGCTGTGCGCGCTGGCTTGGGGGAGAGGGACGTCCAACTGCTCGGGATCGAAGGTGATGATGGTCTCGGCCGCGTCGAATTCCGGGACCACATCGAACATTTCCGTGTAGCGGTCGACAGCCGGGCCCGGGTCCGGCACGGCGAACGACAATCGAGCCGGCGGAACGCTCGTGCCGAATATCTCGCGCGGCAGGACGGCGATGGCTGCGGTGTCGCGCTCGAGGATGAAGCGTCGTAGCGGGCCCGGGATCGTCCGTGCGTCGGCGACGATGGATACCGAGCCATCGTGTTGACGTGCCTCGAATGTGCAGAGCGCGTAGGTGAGGCGGATGAATCGGATGCCGACCTCCAGTGCCTCGCGCAGCGTTTGACTGGTGAGTAGGGCGAAACCCCAGACTCCGTAGGCGGTCAGCGGGTAGTTCGCCGCCATGTCCAGCCCTAGCCCGGGCCGGTCCCCGACCGCGGCGACGATGTTAGCAATCGCGCGGAGTTCTTGCTGGCCACTGACTTCGGCGTCGGGGATCCGAAGTGTTCGGGGGTTGATCCGAGTGCCGATCAGGCACTGTTCGGGCGTGACCCCGAACTGAGATGCCCAGTCGACCATCACTGCGAGACCGGTCGCTGAGCGTGGCGAATGCAGGACGGAGGTGGTCACGTTCGCAACATCTTCTGCCGGTATTCGCGGGGTCCGACGCCCTTCCAGCGCCGGAACGCCTGGGTGAAGTTCGATACCTGTGAATAGCCGAGTCGCTCGGCAATTTCCGCGACCGCCAGGCCATCAGTGATGAGCAGTTCCTCGGCCAGCGCTTCACGCACTTCTTCCTGCAAAGTGCGAAGCGACACCCCTTCGAGCGCGAGGTTGCGGCGCAGTGTGCGAGAACTGACGGTCAGGGCACGCGCCGCATCCTCGAGCGTCAATGCCGTTGATGGATTGGCGAACATCAGGTCCCGCAGCAGGCCGGACACCCCTGCGCGCGCGGAGCGTTGCCGCAGTATTTCCATCGCTTGTCGCTCAGCCAACGACTTGGCGTTCTCATTCGCCTTCGGCAACGGAACGTCCAACCAGTCGCCGGAGATGATGAGGCCGTTTTCGCCGGTGTTGAATTTGGGCTCAACCCCGAAGATCTCTACGAGTCGCTGGGTGACGGCATCGTCTGGTGACGAGGTTGTGTAAGTGACCTGCAACGGCACGTCAGACGTCATCATCAGGTCGCATTGAAGGGTCCGAATGCCAGTGCTGTCCCGCTCGAGTGCGAAACGCCGTACCGAGATCGGCAACTCGCTCGGATCGAGGACGATGCGTAACGATCCGTCCGCGGCGTCTTTGACCAGCTCCAAGCGGCAGAGGCAGAAGCTCAGTGTGGCGAGCGGGAGACCGACGGCGATCGCGTCGCGGATCGTCTTGGCACTCATGAGGGCCAAGCCCCAGATCCCGGGAGACGAGGCATGGCAGCGCAGCCCGGCCTCGATGCCCAGCTCTGGGTTGTCGCCTAGTGCATCGAGGATGTTGGCGATGATCTTGAGTTCGTCGCGAAAACTGACCTCTAAGTCCAGGTTGTCGAGGGCTGGGCGCGTCAGCTTTGTTCCGGCGAGCGCATCCGTGGCCGACATTCCGTAATCGGTGGCCATATCGACCAGCAATGCTGCGCTCGCCGGAGAACGCAGGACTTCATGCAGGCTCACTCACACCTCACAACTCAGCGGTACTTCACACTCGGGCGACGCTCGGTACCGAGAACAGTAGGCTGTGACCCACGGTGTGCGGCAGATGAGCGGTGGCCAATGAGTTATGACTACTGGCCATTTCGACGCTGTCATTAAGTCCTCGGAGTCACAAGCCAGGAACGGAGTTGGTCGTACCCGCGTACGTCTTGCGGTGGTTGTTCCTGCATTTCGAACCTCGAGTCGGAAGAGAGAGTGGAGGACGTCATCTCGTCGACGCGCACCTCGCGCGGTTGACTCAGTGAGGTCAGGCGGCTAGCGATGTTGACAGTGGATCCGAAGACGTCGCCCAATCGCCGAAGGATCGGGCCCGAGGCAACGCCGGCGCGGATCGGTGGCTGCGTCACAGGCCAGGCGTCCAACATGTCGAGAGCGACATACACGCCGTCGCCAGGATCGTCTGCGGTATACAGAACCGCGTCTCCGATGAGCTTCACGACCCGTCCGTTGTGCGCACCGACAGCTGTTGTCGCGACGGACTCAAACAATTCGAGCAAGGTAGCGAGATCGGAGTCCGCGGTTTGTCGTGACAGTGCGGTGAAACCCGAGATATCGGCGAACCCGACCGTGGCTTCCGGTTGAGATCCAGCAGTTCTGGCGAAGTTCGCGACTTTCCGTGCAACGAATGCTGAGAGTTGACGTCGCCAAACGTAGGTGTGGAGTTCCTCGATAAACGGCAGGATCTCCTTCGCGAGTTGTTCAATCGTCGCAGTGAAGCCTCGGGCGTCGGCCTGTTTTGCGGCCATGGCCAGGAATGACTCACCTTCACTGTCGGCAAGCTGAGCGAAGATCTGGCCAGTCAACCGCGACAGGGAAATGACTTCGTCGAAACTGGCGATCCCGAGGTCGATCGCTCGGCGCACTCGTTTGGCCGCCTCGAGATCTGCGGTGGTCAGCGCAACCTCATCGTCGGCGACCGTCGCGAAACCCATAGATTGCCAGAGCAGTCGCCCGTCGTCTCGATCGAGACCCGCCGCCTCGGCGAGGTCGCGCGGAGTGAGCGTGCGTGATCCTCCGAGCAGCATCGTTTCGATAGCCTCGGCGAACACATCCAAATCAATATCGGCCATCACCGGGTCGTTCAGATCAGCCATGCCGTCCTCGCTCGCTGGGCTCCCGCCTACAGGTCTACCGCGCGAGAGTCCCAGGCGAGCGGGGATTTGCGTTTAGTGCAACGCGGTACGCAAGGTGTCCTGCGCCAGCTTGATCGCGGCGTTGGCGGCGTGCGTTGGGCGCAGCGCGTGCAGCATGACGAAGTCGTGGATGATGCCGCCGAATCGCACCTGCGTGACCGGGACGCCGGCTTCGCGCAGCTTTGATGCGTAGGCTTCGCCTTCGTCGCGCAGAACGTCGGCCTCAGCCGTGATCACCAACGCCGGCGGCAACCCGCTGAGCTGTTCGGTGGTGGCCCGCAACGGCGAGGCGTAGATGTCGTTGCGCTGCTCGTCGCCGTCAATGTACTGATCCCAGAACCACTTCATTCCCTCTCGAGCGAGGAAGTAGTGTTCGGCGAACTGCTGGTAGGAGCCGGTATCGAAGTTGGCGTCGGTGACCGGGTAGAAGAGCACCTGCTGGGCGATCTTGACGTCTCCGCGGTCCTTTGCCATCAGCGTCAGCGCAATGCTCATGTTTCCGCCGACCGAGTCGCCGCACACCGCGAATCGAGACGCGTCGAGGCCTTTGTCGGCTCCGTGCGCGAAAACCCACTGAGCTGCCGCGTAGTTCTGTTCGATGGCGGTGGGGTACTTCGCCTCTGGCGAGCGGTCGTACTCGGGAAACACCACTGCTGCGTTTGCGCCGACGGCGAGCTCGCGCACAAGGTTGTCGTGGGTGTGGGCATTGCCGAATACCCACCCGGCGCCGTGAATGTAGAAAATGACTGGCAGGGTTCCGTCTGCTTCGGCAGGCTTGACGATCCGAACCGGCACGGAGCCGGTCGGCCCGCCCGCGATGGTGATCCATTCTTCGTCGATGGCGGGCTTGTCGATTTCACTCGACTGCACGTCGTCCACTGTCTTGCGGCCCTCGTCCGGCGGCAGCTGATACAGGAATGGCGGGGTATCGGTGGCCTTCGCGAACTCTGCGGCCTGAGGTTCGAGCACGGGCTTGACTGTGGTCATGGGGTTCCTTCCGCTTGTGGTTCGCCCGACCCGCCTGCGCTGCCGGACCGGGCTCCCAGGAGTGAGTTTGCCCACTGGACTCCATCGTGGAACCCACGTGGCCGCTCTTCATAAGTTTTTGGCCAACTGACATCTGGGAGTTCGAACTGCCGGTTTTTAGGTTCGTAAGGCGGCACGACGGTCGAGGCTCATCTTTGAATGAACATGCTGCGACTCCCCGATGGCGCCGAACCAGGAAAGTGACTGTGTATGGCTAACCAGGTAGTGACGGATGCGCAGATCGCCGAGATGACGGCGGCCGAGCGGCGGGAACTCATTAATCGCCTCAAGCGACCCCGCGATGATTTCGCAACTCACTTCGATCCGCGCCTCATCGAGGGTTTACGCCAGGCCCGCGTCGGAGTGATGGCTGCCGGCGCGGTCGGATTGATTCCCTGGATTGTCTATCTGGCTTTGACGCTCCCGTCGGATTACGTCGCCCAGAACTGGCCAGTCACGTGGGTGGGCTTTGACTTCCTGCTCATTGCCTTCATGGCCATGACGGCGGTCTTCGGGTGGCTGCGTCGGCAACTCGTCTTACTGACGGCATTCACGACGGCGATCCTGCTCGTGTGTGACGCCTGGTTCGACATCATGACGGCGTCACCCGGCGACCAATGGATCTCGATCCTCAGCGCCGTGCTCGCCGAGTTGCCGCTTGCCGCATTCATGATCGTGCGAACGCTGCGCATTATGCGCGTAATGGCCACCCAACTCTGGCTTATCGAGCCGGGGATGCCGTTATGGCGGTTACCGCTGTTGCCCTGAGCGTGAACCTCAACACATCATGTTGACGGTGTTTACATCCAACCCTAAGCTCATGTAAGCAACGTAAACATCATCGATCCGAAGGCTTCCGATGTCCTCAGCACTGTTCAATTCACTCGTACTCGGCAACGGAGCCGTCCTGCCGAACCGGCTGGCCAAGGCGGCCATGGAGGAGAACATGGCAGGGCCGGGTCAACTCCCCGACGACCAGATCCGGCGGCTCTACCAACGCTGGAGCGCCGGGGGAGTCGGTCTCATCATCACCGGAAACGTCATGGTCCACGCCGAAGCTCTGACCGGCCCCGCCGGAATCGTGCTCGACGCGCACTCACCGCTCGAACCGTTCCAGCAATGGGCGGACGCAGCGCACAGCGGCGGGGCGAAGATCTGGATGCAGATCAACCACCCCGGCCGCCAGATTCGGGCCGAGATGCCCGGCGTCGCATGGGGACCTTCAGCCATCCGGGTCGACATTGGCAAGCAGACGAAGCGCATTGCCGAACCGGTCGCGATGACCGCCGAGCAGATCGAGGCAACGGTTGCTAGGTTCGCCGAAACCGCACGCCGAGCCGAGGCTGCCGGGTTCGATGGCGTCGAGATTCACGCCGCTCACGGATACCTGCTGTCGCAGTTCCTGTCTCCACTGGCAAACCACCGCACGGACCAATGGGGAGGTTCGCTCGAGAACCGTGCCCGGCTGCTGCTTGACGTCGTGCGTGCCGTTCGGGCCACGGTACGTCCGGAATTCACCGTAGCGGTGAAGTTGAATTCGGCGGACTTCCAGCGCGGAGGTTTCGACGCGAACGACGCGCGCACCGTGATCGCCATGCTCGCACCGCTCGGTGTTGATCTGGTCGAACTGTCGGGAGGCAGCTACGAGAGCCCCGCGATGTCCGGGCGATCCGCCGACGGTCGAACGCTCGCTCGCGAAGCGTACTTCCTCGAGCTGGCATCTGAACTCGCCGACAACAGCCCACTCCCACTGATGCTGACCGGTGGAATCGTTCGTCGGCCGGTTGCTGAAGACGTTCTTGGTAGCGGCGTCGACCTCGTCGGCATGGGCACAGCTCTGGCCGTCGATCCAGACCTGCCGAACAGGTGGCGAGAGAGCGACGAGGCTGTGGTCCGACTGGCCCCGGTCAAGATCGAGGACAAAGCCCTCGCGTCGGCCGCCGGCATGGCACGCGTTCGCCAACAATTGCGCAGGCTCGGCCGGGGACGCTCACCACGGCCAGGCATCAACCCGAAGTTCGCACTCGCGAAGGAAACCGTGCTGCAGCGACGAGCGCTGAGCCGCTATCGGACATGGCTGGAACGCCGCGATGTCAGGTCCTGAACAACGCTTCGCGGGAGGTAGCTCGACATGACTAAGGAATGGGAAGCAGTTGGGAAGGCCACCTATGTGGCTTTCACCAGTTACCGAAAAGATGGAACACCCGTGGCGACGCCTGTGTGGATAGCGCCCTCGGACGGCAAGCTCTATTTCCTCTCCGAGACCGACGCCTACAAGGTCAAGCGACTGCGACGGAACGCGCAGGTCACCCTGCAGGCGTGCGACATTCGTGGGCGGGTCGTCGAGGGTGCGCCGATAGTGCCGGCGACCGCGAGGCCACTGGACCCAGCCGAGACTCCCCGCGTCCGGAAGATACTCAACCGCAAGTATCGGATACTCGGGCCCATCGCAGCACTCGGCGGCAAGTTAACAGCGGCTCCAGGCAGCCGGACCCCCATCGAAATATCGCCCCCGACGACTACCTGAGCAGGACGACGATGGCGTGGCAAAGCCGTCGGTGATCGACCGACTCATCCGACTGAACTGCGCGCTGCCTTCGCCTCCCATCCGGTCGTAATCGGCCATTGGTACGTGGCACTTTCTGACTCCGAGCCGGTACGGAAACAGGCTGAGGCTTACGTTCGAGACCAGACCGCCAATCGTGACACTAAACGGCCGTACTTGGGAAACTTCACCGGCGACCGCGACGCTCTAGCGCACTTCAGCGACTGGCGGGGTATACCGGTCAGGCGTTCGAAGAACCCCGAAGGCTTCCGAAGGGACGTTATCGGCGAGTTAAGTGTCCTAAAGTGTCCCCGAAAGGTGGTTAAAACGTCCCTCGGTGTCCCGGCAGAGTGATCTTGGCTCAAGAAGCTCAGAGCCACTCACTGAAAGGGCATCACCGTGGCACTCACGCGCGATCAACGCTTCCCCGTCTCCTTCGGCGAAGCCTTCCCCCTGGGACTCGTTCTCGTCGGCGACATCGGACCCGACACCGAATTCCAACCGGACCGCACCAAGCCGGCACATCAGCGCGTTGACGAGATCACGGGCCTTCGCATCTGGAAGGCGGCCGTTATGGACCCCTCAGAAACCAAAGCCAAGCGCGCCTCGTTCGAGATGTTCTTCCTCGCCGAGGTCCAGCCGGTTCCGGCCGCGGCAGAGTTGATGCCAGGTATCCGTCCCATCGAACTGGAAGGTCTGACCGCTCAGCCGAAGGTAATGGGGCAGGGCGAGTTCAAGTACCAGGGATTCGTGTTCCGCGCCTCTGGCGTCAAGCAGACCGCTAGCTCGAAGCCAGCCACCGCGAAGGCGGCGGCGTGATTACCGCTCCCCGCATCGGCAGCCGCGCCGAGCGGCTTTCTCACCCGAATGCCGAGGCCGTCGCTGTTGCGGCTGCTGAGCAGCACAAGGTGTGCGTGCGTCCGGTGATCATGCACGTCAAAGACTCAGCCAGCGGTGCCGTCTCCTACGTCGGCACCCCGTGCGGAAACACGATCGAATCGGTCTGTCCGACCTGCGCCCGTAAGTCGAAATCGCTGCGGATGACGCAGTGCCGCGAGGGATGGCACGCCGAAACGGAGCCGCTCGTCGAATCGCGAAAGCCGTCGGACGAGGAGAAGGACCTCGCAACCAAACGGGCCGATCTCGTCGAGGAGTACCGCCAGGCGCTCGACAAGGAAGCGCGAGCAGTGATCCGTGACCAGATCACCGAGGTCGACACCCGGCTGCGAGCCCTCGGTGTCCGCGGCAAGCTTCCCGATCCCGACGGTCCGGCCAAGCGAGCGAAGTACCGGTCGACAAAGCGACGTCAGGACTCACCGAACCTGCCACGCAAGAAAGTCTCGAAAACGACGGTTGGGCGTGAGTTCGCGGGCCGATTCCGGCCGTCGATGTTCATCACCCTTACGTGCGATAGCTACGGCCGGGTTCGTGATGACGGGAGTCCGGTCGATCCGAGTAGCTACGACTACCGCCGCGCGGCTCGCGATGCCGTCCACTTCGCGGCCCTGGTCGATCGCTGGTGGCAGAACCTGCGGCGAGTTCTCGGTTGGAACGCCCAGTACTTCGCCACCGTCGAACCGCAAAGGCGCGCGGCACCGCACCTGCATGCCGCCGTGCGCGGGTCCGTTCCGCATGAGGTGCTCCGCCAGGTCACCGAGGCGACGTATCACCAAGTGTGGTGGCCAGCCCACGACGAACAGGTCTACAGCTCGGCCAACCCGCCGCGATGGGACCACGAAGCATTGGCCTTCGTCGACCCGGAGTCTCGACTGCCTCTGACTGAGTGGGACACCGCTGTCGACGGGTTGTCACAGCCGGCGCACGTTGTTCGGTTCGGTCGTCAGGTTCATTCGAAAGGCATCCTCGGGGGCACTGAGGAGTCCAATCGGCACATCGGGTATCTCACGAAGTACTTGATGAAATCGACGTCCGAACTCGTCGACACCGATGGCGAGCGCCAACGTGTCCACCACAACAAGCTCCATGCCGAACTCGCCAAGACGCCGTGCTCTCCACGCTGTGCCGTCTGGCTGCTCTACGGCATCCAGCCGCTCGGTTCGACCTCGAGCATGATCCCGGGCCAGTGCCGCGGCCGAGCCCACCGCCGCTCAACGCTCGGGCTGCCGGGCCGTCGCGTCCTCGTCTCCCGTCAGTGGTCCGGAAAGACCTTGACGGACCACAACATTGATCGGGTTGAATTCGTCCGACAGGCGCTCGCCGAGATCGGGATTGAGAAGCCACAACTCGACCAGTCCCAGTTCACGTGGCGTATCGCCAAACCGAGCGACCCTCGCGTGCCAAGCCGGTCGGTGGTTCTCATGGCAGAGATCGCCAAGCGCACGCGGTGGCGAGCCGAGTACGACAGAGCGCTGCTCGCTTGGGGCGGACCGCCCTCAAATGTTTCGGCAACTGCGGCGTAGGAGTCAGGATGCGGAGAAGTGAAACTGCTAGGGCACAGACGGAACGGCCGGCGTTCGCCGGGATCAACACCCAACCAGTCGGGATTCCAAGGCTCTACACTCCCGCCGCCCTGGTCGACATGGGCATCGCCCCGTCAGAGCAAGCGCTTGCCCAGATGCGCCATCGAGGCATTGGACCGGCTTTCTTGAAGCTGTCGAACTCTCGGAGCGGGCGGATCGTCTACGAGGAGTCCGCTGTTCTGGATTACCTGGCTTCGTGCCGGAGGCAACGGACTGGTTAGGGCCGGCGACGCGAACAACGAGCGAGAGGACAAGCAGTGGCAACGATTGAGGCGTACGAGACGAGCGCGGGCAAGCGGTACATGGTGCGGTTTCGCACGCCCGGGGGTGCGCAGTCGAAGAAAAGAGGCTTTCGCACCAAACGGGACGCCACGGAGTTCGCCAGCACGGTCGAGGTCGCCATGCGGCGCGGCGAGTACGTCGCTCCGTCCGCGGGCCGGACAAACTTCGGGGGGCTTGCGGAGGCGTGGTTCAAGACCAAGGTGAACTTGGCCGCGAGTACTCGGAGCCGATATCGGCAGGCTTTGGACTGCTATGTGCTCCCAACATTCGCGGACAAGGAGATTGGGCAGATAACCCCGGAGGCCGTGCGGCTGTGGGTTGCCGACCTGGACTCCAAGGTGGCCGGCCACACGGTGCGCAAGGCGGTGACGATCCTGAGGCAAATCTTGGACGTGGCGGTCGAGGACAAGCTCCTGGTGAGCAATCCGGCCGTTCTCAAGAAGGCGAGCCTGCCGAAGGTGACGGAGAAGCCACGTCGTTTCCTGACCGCGCCGCAGCTGCACCGGCTTGCCGACGGCGCCGAGGGGGAGCGCCGACTACTGATCCTGCTGCTGGGCTATTCGGGGCTTCGCTTCGGTGAGGCTGCCGCGCTCCGCGTCGAGGACGTCAATGTGCTGCGAGGGCGTCTGAACGTCCACGCCAGCGTGACTGAGGCCGCGGGTGTCCTGGTCTGGTCCAACACTAAGAGCGGCAAGGGGCGAGAGGTTCCGCTGGTTCCCGATCTCATGGCCCTGCTGGCGAAGCACATCGAGGGCAAGGCGCCGAAGGATCTCGTCTTCCCGGATCGCAACGGAGGACCGCTGCGGAGTCGCAATGTCGCCCAACGCTGGTGGGTCAAGGCTGTTGCGCAGGCAGCCGATGCCGGTGTGCCCGGAGACCTCGTGTTGCACGAGCTGAGGCACACGGCGGCATCGTTGGCCATCAGCGCGGGCGCACGCATCAAGACCATCCAGCGGATGCTCGGACACCAGGACGCGAGCCTCACGCTGAACCGTTACGGACACTTGATGGAGGACGAGCTCGATGAAGTTTCGGCAAAGCTGTCGGGCACATGGACGGACGGTTGTGCCCAAAATGTGCCCACGACCCTTCGTCTCGTGCAGTGAAGCAGGCCAGAAATGACCTCTGACCTGCTTCTTTGCTGGTGCCCCCGAAACGATTCGAACGTTCGACCTACCCTTTAGGAGAGGGTTGCTCTATCCCCTGAGCTACGGGGGCGGGCGGGGTAAGTCTAGCCGCCCGTGGGAACACCCTGTGTCTACCGCTCCGTCACGACTCCACGTACGACAGCACCGACATCATTCCGGATTCGCCGTGATAGACGTTGTGGCAGTGCGTCACCCATTGACCCGGGTTGTTCGCGTCGAAATCGACGGTGAGGGTCTGCTTCGGGAGCACGATCGCGGTGTCCTTGCGTGCGCCCGGCTTGCCGTTGTTGACCACCTGGAAGGTGTGCCCATGCAGGTGCATCGGGTGGAACATCGTGGTGTCGTTCTTGTAGTTGAGTCGCACGCGCTGACCCGGCTTGAAGTCGAGGGCACCTTCGAGTGGCTTGGCGTGGTCGAACGCGATCCCGTTGATCGTCCACTCGTAGTTCGAACCGGGTCCGCCCAGGACGAGGTCGTGGGTCACGTCGGGTGACTTGGAAGCGAGACGGACTGATTCGGCGGCAACGAAATCCGACAGGCGCAACGGCGTTGACTTCTCGACCGCCTGCGCCATTGCCAGGTCCTCTTGGGGACCCTGAGCGCCTTCCGGGAGCAATATGACCTGGGCATACAGGCTTCGACCCTCGCCGACTCCGATCACGCGGGTCAGGCCTCGCACAGTGACGACTGCGTCGATTCGCTCACCCTGACCGAGCAGCACGGCGTCGCCCTCGACGGGTTGGACCGCGAACCCATCGGTGTGGGTGACGTTCAACTTCTGGCCCGGGACACCAACGCGGAACGCGGTATCGGCAGCTGCGTTGATGATGCGAAGCCGAACGCGCTGACCTTCGCGACAGGTAACCACGACAGGTGCGGTCGGGAACCGACCGTTCGCGAGCATGCCCTGGTAGCTGGTGACATCCGCGGCGTCGCCATCGAGAACGTCGGACTGCGGCATGACCATCGAGCCGTGGTCCATTCCCGGCATGTCCATGCCGCCCATGCCGTTCTTCTTCAAGCCCGCGAGCGTCGCGTCGGGGTCGCCCTTGAGCCAGTCGTCGAAGATGACGATGGTGTCGATGTCGTAGTCGGCCTTCTCGGTGGGGTCATCGACGATGAGCGGCGCGTAGAGCCCGCGTTCGAGCTGGGTTCCCAAGTGCGGGTGGAACCAGTGCGTGCCGGAGTCGGGGACGGCGAACTCGTAGGTGAAGCTCGAACCCGGCTTGATGGGGTCCTGCGTCAGACCCGGCACACCGTCCATGTCGTTGCGGAGCCCGATGCCGTGCCAGTGGATGGCGGTGTCCGCGGGGAGATCGTTCTGGATTGTCGCCCGGATGACGTCGCCCTTCTTGACGCGGATCAATGGTCCGGGCAGACCGCCGTTGTACGTCCAGGTGTTGATGACGCCGCCCCCGAGGTCGACGTCGGTCGCGGCAGCGCGCAGCTTTACTTCCGCAACGGCGGCGTTGGCGGCACGGCGCTTGCTTTCGTAGTCCGCAACGATCTGCGAGTTCGATCCGATCCGGGGGCCCGACGGCGTGTCCTTCGAGCAGCCGGGGAGCAGCCCGGTCACCACCGCAGCGGCACTCAAACCCAGAAAATGACGCCGGTCCACACATACCCCTTAGCCGTGACAACCCTGCCAGGCTAACGCCGGGGCCGCGATCCGGCGACCGGAAACAATCCGAGCTAGGAGTTATTCGCCTGCTGCATCGCCAGGAGCGCATAGACGCACGGCGCGAAGATCGCGGCCAGGTCCACCGCATGATCGCGGTCGTTCTCGGGCGGAAGAAGCACGTAACTGAAGGTCACTCGCACGACCGCAGAGGCGAGGACGTCGGCCTGCTGAGCCGTCGCGCCAGCCCAACTGTTCTGATACGAGAGGCTCAGCCGTTCCTTCGCCTGGCCGAGCCATTCGGTGCTCGAATCGGTGATCGACGGGATCAGGTCGGGGTTGCGCTCGGGGTGCAGCAGCACCTTGACCACCGGATCGCTGTCGAACGACTGGAAGAACGACCGGAATCCGTCGACGAAGGCATTGAATGGATCGCCGGGGTGATCGGTGATCGCCTTCTCGACGCCGTCTGCAATCACTTCGCTCATGAAGCGCAGGACGTACGCCATCGCCAGTCCGCTGCGCGACTTGAATTGCGCATAGACGGTCTGCCGGCTGACACCGGCGAGCTTGGCGACATCGGTCAGCGTGATGCGGGTCCATTCCCGCTCGGCGACGAGTTGGCCGAGCGCGTCCAGAATCGTGTTCCGCATCAACGTCTTCGCGGCGTCTTGGTAGCGAGGCGAGTCTGGGGTCGTCATTTGTCCTGATCATTTCCGGTCATCGTGCGTTACTGAGGGTAACGCCAACGGCCCCTATTCGAGATCAAGCGCCGCAGCTAGAGTCGAGCCGTGACGTCCAAGGTTGAACGTAAGAACATCCTGATCACCGGTGCGAGCTCCGGTCTCGGCGAAGGAATGGCCAGGCTATTCGCGGCGAAGGGACGTAATCTCGCGATCTGCGCGCGCCGCACCGACCGTCTCGAGACGCTCGCCGAGGAACTTCGGGCCAAGTACCCGGGCATTAAAGTTGCGGTTCGCGCCCTGGACGTCAACGACTACGACGCCGTTTTCCGGGTCTTCAAGGAGTTCGACGAAGAACTCGGTGGCATCGACCGAGTCATCGCGAACGCCGGAATGGGTAAGGGCGCACCCCTCGGCACCGGCAAGTTCAAAGCGAATCTTCAAACCGCCCAGACCAACTTCCTGGGACTGCTCGCTCAGTGCGAGGCCGCGATGGAGATCTTCCTCGCACGCAAGAACGGGCACCTCGTGGTCATTTCGTCGATCAGCGCCGTTCGCGGTTTCGCGGGTCCGATGACGGTGTACGCCGCGACCAAGGCGGCCGCGCGATCGCTCGCCGAGGGCATCCGCCTGCAGAACTACAACAAGCCGATCTCGGTCACGACGTTGATGCCCGGCTACATCGAATCGGAGATGACCGGTAAAGCCGACTCGACGAAGTTCATGGTGTCCGCCGAGGAGGGGTGCAAGGCCCTCGTCGACGCGATCGAGAAGGAACCCGACGAGGCGATCGTCCCGGCGTGGCCGTGGGTTCCGATGACCAAGGCCATGGCGGTAGCCCCCATTTCGGTGCTGAAGAAGATGATGTAAATGGAAATCGGACTCCTCATCAACTACGCCGGCGGCTTCAAAGAACTCGCTGCTGAAGTCGTCGACATGGAGGCCGCCGGGCTCGACCTCGCGGTCGTGGCCGAGGCGTATTCGTATGACGCGGTCAGCCAGCTCGGCTACCTGGCCGCGAAAACCGAGCGCCTCAAGTTGATGTCCGGAATCCTGCAGCTCTACACGCGGACGCCCACGCTGACCGCGATGACCGCGGCTGGCCTCGACTATGTGTCCGATGGCCGGTACATCCTCGGTCTCGGTGCCTCCGGACCGCAGGTCATCGAGGGATTCCACGGCGTGAAGTACGACGCTCCGCTCGGCCGGACGCGCGAAGTCGTGGAGATCTGCCGCAAGGTGTGGAAGCGCGAGCGTATGGAGTACGAGGGCAAGTACTACACGCTGCCGCTTCCGGCCGACCAGGGAACTGGCCTTGGCAAACCGCTCAAGATCATAAACCAGCCAGTGCGCGACAACATTCCGATCGTCCTGGCGGCAGTCGGGCACAAGAACGTCGAGCTCACGGCCGAGATCGCCGACGGTTGGCAGCCGATCCACTTCTATCCCGAGAAGGCCAAAGCAGTCTGGGGGGAGTCGCTCGAAGCGGGTCTGGCCAAGCGTGATCCGGCGTTGGGGCCACTGCAGATTCTCACCTCGGCGGCGCTCGCGATCGGTGACGGAACTGAGCATCTGCGAGAGGCGATCAAGCACTACATCGCGTTGTACGTCGGCGGCATGGGTGCGCGCGGCAAGAACTTCTACAACACGATGGCCTGCCGGTACGGCTACGAGGACGAAGCCAAGCTCATCCAGGATCTCTACCTCGACGGCAAGAAAATGGAAGCCGCCGCGGCCGTACCCGATGAACTCGCTCGCGACACCAACCTCGTCGGTCCGGAAGGGTTCATCCGCGAGCGAATCGCGGCCTACCGGGAAGCGGGCGTCACGACGATCCTCGTCACCCCGATCGGTGCCACGAAGGAAGAGCGCGTGGCACATATCGCGAAGCTGCGGTCGATCGTCGACGAGTGATCACTTTGACCGATTTGGTGTCAAAGTTATAGGTATGGGTAACAACTCAGCGGCCGAGCGTCTGGTGTCCGAACTCGCGGGCGAGGGCTTGCTCATTCCCGGTGGGGAAGAACGCGCGATCGCTGTCGTGCAGCGGGCGATGGCGACCAGCAAGGCCCCGACGGCGGAATCAGGACTACCAAAGCTCACCGAGGTCGTCGCTTATCTCGGTGGGGCGCTCGTCTTGGCGGCTGGGTTTCTCTTCACGATGGAAGCCTGGAACGACCTGGGCAAAGTCGGTCACGTCGCGTTCCTGAGTGCGATCGCGATCGTGCTCGGACTCGCCGGCTTCGGGGCGCTGCGCAGCCGGCTCGCGGAGCAGACGCGCCGGCGGTTGTCGGGAACCCTGCTGACGGCCGCGGCGGTGACCATCGGTGTCACGGTCGGCGTCGCGATCGAGGATTTCGGGGGTGTGCACACCGGAGGCGTCTACTGGCCGGCGTTCTGGGGCGCGCTCGTCGACGTCGTCATCTGCGTGCTCGCGTACCGGTTCAGTTCGACCGCGGTCGGGCTCCTGGGCATGTTGGGTGGAGCGCTCGTCGCGGCCGTCGACCTCGCCGGGGGACTCGCGCCGTCGCGCTACGAAGCGCTCGTGATCGGCCTCGCGTTCTTCGGGGTCGGGCTCGTGTGGCTGATTCTGACCGAGTTCCGGTTCTTCGAAGACATCACGATCGCCCGGGCGCTCGGTGTCACGGCGACGCTGATCGGAGCGCAGATCGCGTCGTTCACCGATGCGTCTTCGTGGGTCGGTTACCTGCTGACAATCCTCGTCGCAGGCGCCGCAGTGTGGCTGTACCTCAAGAAGATCGACTGGCCGTACGTGGCGGTCGCCGTCATCGCGGTGACGCTCGTCGTCCCCGAGATGGTGAGCGATTGGACCGAGGATTCACTCGGTGCCGTCGGCGGAGTCCTCGTCGCCGGAGTGACGCTGTTGATCGCATCGTTCGCGGGATATCGACTGCACCAGAGCGCGACCGACTGAGGTGCGTGCTCGAATTGTCGTCTCACAGCCGAGGCAACCGATATACGCGGGCGGGCTCAAGTGATCGCTGCAACACCTGTCTCTTTTGAGAGGTGCTGTAGCTGTGTGTGCGCAGTTGAAGCGTCGCCGTGGACGTCCGCGTGGCGGGAGTTTGCCGAGCGAGGTGCGTGAAGCGTTCTGGCGGGCGGTCGGTGCGGGCAAGACGCCCTCGCAGGCCGCAGTCGAGGCGGGCGTCAGCGAATCGACCGGGTTGAAGTGGGCCAAGGAGGCTGGCTACCAGTCCGCATGGGCACGGACGGCATCACCCGAGGTTCACGCACTGTTCTGGCGTCATGTGTTCAG
>NZ_AQXZ01000014.1 GCF_000380645.1 Smaragdicoccus niigatensis DSM 44881 = NBRC 103563 | reverse complement strand
GACGCGTTGGACGTCATCGCCATTAGGCCCCTGCCCTACCTGGTCACCACCCGCATGATCGCCGCCATGATCGCGATCATCCCCCTCTACGTCATCGGCCTCGCGGTCGCGTACGTGTCCTGCCGACTCACCGTGCAAATCCTCGGCGGCACCTCAGCCGGCACCTACATGCACTACTTCCACGCCTTCTTCCTCACCCAAGACATCTTCTGGTCCGTCATCAAAGCCATCGTCTTCGCCGCCCTGTGCACCTTCATCCAGTGCTACTACGGCTTCTTCGCCTCCGGCGGACCCGAAGGCGTCGGCGTCGCCGCCGGCCGCGCCATCAAAATGTGCTTCATCGTCGTCGTCTTCGCCAACATGTTCCTCACACTCGCCATCTGGGGCATCACCCCAGGCATCCGGATCTCGGGATAGGGGTGAACTGATGCTCATTGATCCGAGTGGACGCGGACCCACGATGCGCCAGCTATACGTGGCTGGCATCGCAATGTTCCTCATCATTGCGGTCGCACTCACACTGCTGATGTTGCGCTACGTCGGCTTCTTCGATAAGTACGTCCCGATCAACGCGATCATGAAGACAACCGGCGACGGCCTCATGCCGAAAGCGGACGTCAAGTACAAGGGCGTGCTCGTCGGCGAAGTCGACTCCGTGAAGTCGACTGAGGGTGGCGCTAACCAGGACGTCTCGATTCACCTCAAGCCCGAGTTCGCGGATTCGATCCCCTCGAACGTCACCGCCCGAACCGTTCCGTCCAACGTGTTCGCGGTCAACTCGATCGAGCTGCTCGCACCGGAGACGGCCTCGAACAAGACGCTCGCCTCGGGTGACGAGGTCGCCCAGGACACCAGCGTCGAGACCACGGCACTGCAGTCCACGCTGACCGACGTTCGGACGCTGCTCAAGGCGATCCAGCCGGAACGCCTCGGCAACATCCTCAACGCGATAGCCGGCGGTCTCGATCCGGAGGGCCGTGTTCCCGGATCGACGCTCGAGCGACTCGACCGCGTTCTCAAGGCGCTCGACGACGGAACTCCGACTGGTCAGGACCTCCTGGCCAGGACCTCGGCTGGTTTCGCCGCGCTCAATGTGTCGATGCCGCAACTCATCGATGGCCTCGCGGCCTCCGTCACGACCAACCTGACCCTCATCGAGAAGCAGACCCAGTTCGAGAACCTGCTCTTCGCCGGTGTTTACGCCTTTGACTCGGCGCACGACCTGTTCGCTCGGAACCCCGACCTCGGCAAGGTTCTGGTTCAGTCGACCGCGGTCGTCTTTGACAACCTGTCCGCTGACCAGGGTGCGTTGAACGCCTCGATTCCGGAACTCGACAAATCCTTGATCGGCATCGTGGGAGCGTTCAAGAAGTCCGGACCGTGGGCCCCGCAGCCGTACCTGACCCAGGTCGCGAACATCTCGTTCACGCCGTTCCGTCCGTACGTCCGGGCCGACTGCCCGCGCTACGGCGACATGGAAGGGCCAAGCTGCTACACCGCTCCGATCCACGGTGACCCCGGTTACCTGCCGGAGAACATGTACCCGCACTCGTTGGGCCACAACGCGGACGCCGCCGCCAAGGGCAACGTGAACGAAGCCGGACCACTGGCGCCGTTCCTGCCGCCCAAGGGCGACAGCCACGGCGCACCCACGGCACCAGCGGCTCCGAAGGCACCGAGTGCCAAGAACCCGACTCCGTTCCCGTGGATGGTTCCGTCCGCACCCGGCACGAAGCCGGCGAGCTTCACTCCCGCGTCCTTCACCGGCGCGGCAGCGATGGAAGCACTGCTCGGCCGGGCTCCCAGCCCACTCGAGTACATGCTGATTGGCACCGCCCTGCAAGGCGGATACATCACGGTCAGCCCAGGGGAAGGAGCGGTTTAGTGAGTATCCGGAAACCACTTATCGGCTTCACCGCCTTCATGGTGCTGGCCGTCGCACTAACGGTTCTGATCTATTCGACCCTGCAGCGCCAAGTCGTCGGGGCGACCAACGACTTCCACGCGAACTTCAGCAACGTCATGGGACTCAAGGTCGGCGACGACGTTCGTATCGCCGGTGTCCGCGTCGGCCGTGTCGACAAGATCGCGCTGAAGCACGACAACAACGTCACACCGTCGGACTATGCGACCGTCGACTTCCAGATGGAGAAGGATCAGAAGATCTTCAAGAACACGAAGGCGCTGGTCCGGTATCAGAACCTCATCGGTCAGCGGTACGTGGCACTCGAGATGGGCGAAGGCTCGCCGGAACCCCTCCCCGTCGGCGGCACCATCCCGATGAAGAACACCGAACCGTCCTTTGATGTCTCGGGACTGCTCGGCGGCCTCCAGCCACTGTTCAAGGTCATGGACCCGAAGGCTGTGAACTCCATGTCGGAGACGTTCGTCAACGCTCTCCAGGGCGACAAGCTGTCGCTGAGCAACTTCGTCGTCCAGGCAACCGCGTTGTCCAAGACGTTCAGCGACCGGGACCAGATCCTTGGCGACCTGATCGAAAGTATCGCCAACGTCACCCAAGGCCTCGCGAACCGCAGTGGCCAGCTCGACACGCTGCTGGCGCAGTCCCGTGTCCTGATCCAGGGTCTATCCGATCAGGGTGCCTCGCTCAAGGACGCCACGGACCGGCTAGCCAACACGAGCACCGACCTCGTCAATCTGATCACCACGATCCGGCCGGCGCTCAAGGACGCCCAGGACTCCGCCACAGGCGCTCTCAACCTGCTGATCGCGGACGGTCCGAAGTTGGATCGACTCGCGGTGGAGGCTCCGCTGGTCCTGACGGACCTAGCTCGCATCTCAAGCGAAGGTGCGTACCTGGGAATCAATGTCTGTCTGTTGGACGTCTCGCTGTGGGGTGTCATCTTCCCCCGCGGCCTCTTCGAGCAGATCGGTGGATCGAGTCATTCGGAGGTGTGCCGCTAATGGCAATCCCAAGACCAGATTTCAAGGGCCAGAGAATGTTCTGGCTCGGTGTAGCGGGTGTCATCCTGATCGGCGTGCTGATCCTCGGCTCGTCGGCATGGAAGGTCGCCGGTATCGGGCAGAACAGCGTCAAGGCCGAGTTCGAGCAGGCCGCCGGGATGAAAGCCGGCCAGAAGGTCAAGACCGCCGGCATCACCGTCGGTTCGGTCAAGTCCGTGGCCCTGGAAAACGACCATGTGGTGGCGACCTTGGACCTGGACAAGGACGTCGAGCTGGGTCCGGACGCCAAGGCAGTGATCAAGCTGTCAACGATCCTCGGTACGCAGTTCATCGACCTCACGCCCGGTAACGGCAAAGGCCTCCCCGATGACCGGATCAAGCTCAGCAACACGGAAGTTCCGTTCTCGCTGGCCAAGCTCGTGTACGGCACCGACCAGGACCCGAACTCCTTCGACCCCAACAACCCGAACCAGTTCGACAAACTCGAGAACATCGACACCAAGAAGCTTGCTGAGGCTCTCGACGCGGTGAACCACCAGTTCGGCAAGAACCCGCAGGATCTGATCAATTCGCTTGACGCCCTCGGCGTCATCGGAAACGTCGTTGCCAAGCGGCAGGAACAGTTCGACAAGCTGCTGAAGAACACAGACTCGGTGAGCCAGCTGCTGAGCGAGAACCACAACAGCGTGCTGTCGATCGTCACGCAGGGCCAGGAGATCTTCACGGCCATCGAAGACCGCGAGACGCTCATCAGGAATTTGCTGGACAACATCGCACAGATGTCCGCGCAGCTCCAGCAGATGGGTATCGACAACGCCGACCAGTTCGGTGGTCTCATCGACCAACTCAACACGCTCGGCCAGGGTCTGACGAAAAACCGGGACAACCTCGAGCGACTGTACGAGATCTTCCCCGTCACCTTCCGCCAGCTCGCCAATGCCTCCGGAAACGGTAACTACATCGAGGTGTTCGCGCCTTGGCTGTTCCCAGACAACTGGCTGTGTGCCGTCAACGTGATTCCGGGGTGCCGCTGATGAATACAAGACTGACCACCCTCGCTCGGGTCGCCGCAGTCGGCGTCCTCAGCCTGGCCGCCGCGAGCTGCTCGGCTCTCCCAGACTCCGCAAATGCGGCGCTGACCGGGCAGAACCTTTACAGCGCCGACTTCTCCAACGTTGCCGGCATGTATGAGGGCAACGAAGTCGACGTTCTCGGTGTCCCGGTCGGCGAGATCCAAAAGGTCACGCCGATGGGCACGTTCGTCCGGGTCGAATTCTCGGTCGACAAAAGTGTGAAGCTGCCGAAAGACGCTATGGCAGCGCTTATTTCGCCCGGCATCGTGACGAACCGGCATGTCGAACTCGTCCCCGCGTACAGCGGTGACGGGCCGACTCTCGAGCCGGGGGCACACCTTCCGCTCAGCCGGACGCGAACCCCGATCGAGCTTGAAGAGGTCCTCAACACCTTGGACCGAATCGGTAAGGACCTGCAGGGTACGGCCGGAAAGGACCAGCTCGGACCGCTATCCGGTCGAGTCGCCTACAACGTTCTGAACGGACAGGGCGATCATCTGCGCGAGATCATCGACAACTTGTCGAAGTCGCTGAAGGTCGGTATCGACAACAAGGACGCGGTCGGCAACATCATCGTCAACCTCAACGAGTTGACGCAGATCGTTGCCGAGAACGACTCGTCGGTCCGCGATCTGTCCAAGAACCTCACAAAACTCACCAACCTGCTCGCCGAGCAGTCTCCCGGCCTTGAGGCCACACTCAACCAGGTCAACGCGTTCCTCAAGAACACCTCGACCGTGCTCGAGGCGCACCGTCCTCAGCTCAAGGAATCGCTGGTCAACCTGACCTCGGTGTCCCAGCAGCTGCAGGACAACGCCCGGAAGCTCACGGAGACTATTGACGTCTTGCCGTTGACAATGCAGAACCTCGGCAACGCGGTCAGCGTCCAGGACCGATCGACCCGAATCCACTTGAACTTGGACAAGGAAATCCTTGACGGTGAGCACATCGCAGTGTTCTGTCAGCGAATTCTGATGCACGCCGACGGCTGCCGCACAGGTCGCCTGAAGGACTTTGGACCGGACTTCGGTATCACCGAGGCCATGCTGGGAGTGGTGAATCTCAAATGAAACTCAGGCAAGGGCTCATCATGACTTCGCTGGTCGCCGTGACCAGCGTGACCGTGGCCGGCTGTGGTCTCAGCGTTTCCGATCTCCCGATGCCGAAGCCGAATCCGGCGGGCGAGGGCTATACGATCACGGCTGACTTCGACAACGCACTCAATCTGCCGACTGACGCAAAGGTCAAGTCCGGTGGTGCCGACATCGGGTCCGTCGAAAACATCTCGACCAAGAACTACAAGGCCTCAGTCGAGATGAAGATCAAGAAGGAAGTCATCCTGCCCGAGGGAACGACGGCGGAACTTCGCCAGGCAACTCCACTCGGTGACGTCTTCATTTCGCTGACCCTGCCGCCGGCGGATCAAGCCGGACCGCCCATCAAGGACGGTGGCAGGCTGGACAACACGCACACCAAGGCGGCGGCGACCGTCGAGGAACTGCTGTCGCAAGCGAGCATCCTCATCAACGGTGGCGCGTTGACGCGCGCGGTGGACGTCCTGAACCAGATCAGCTCGGCCGTGGCCGGCAAAGACCAGACTCTGGTCGATACCTTGAACCGGCTGACCTCGATGATCACCACGATCAACGGGCGCACCGAGTCCCTCGACGGCACACTCAATCAGACGACCGAGCTCATGAACACGCTGAACAACAACAAGAAGAAGCTCGGCGATGTTGCCGACTCTCTTCCGGGCACGATCAGCGTCCTGGCGACGAACAACCAGAACCTCGGGAACGCGGTCCGCTCGACGGCGCAGGCTTTCGACGCTCTGGGCGACTTCTCGGCGACCAGCACCGGTGCGATGAACGTCCTGTTGCAGAGCACCGACAAGATCACGACAGCGGTCAACGTCTGGGACGATCACCTCGCGGGGCTCGCGGACAAGATCCACGCCTTGGAGCCGCGGATCCGCGTCAACACCGAGAGCAGCGCGGTCGGCACCGACCTTGTCCTTGGGGCGCTGTCAATCGGTGTCCTCTACGACACCGGAAGCCGCTTGCCGACTCTGGGTGACGTGAACCTCCTGGTCATCAGCATGACGTACATGCTGCAGAAGGCATACGCCAAGTTCGCAGGGAGCAACCGATGATCAAGAATTTGCTCGGTCGAAAGGTTATGCTCGCCAACCTCGGTCTCGTCCTGCTGCTCGTGGTCGGCGCCGGCTACCTGTTGGTGGCGATCATGCGCATCAACCCGCTGGAGCGGTTCAACACCGTGTCGGTCGACCTCAACCGATCAGGCGGTCTGCAGCCGGGTAACGACGTCACCTACCGCGGTCTCCGCGTCGGTCAGGTCAAGGATCTCAAGATCACGCCGACCGGTGTTCAGGCCGAAGTCGAGATCAACAAGAACTACAACATCCCCAAGGATGTCGATGTCTCGGTCCAGGCACTTTCGGCGGCCGGCGAGCAGTACATCGACTTCAAGCCGAAGACCGACAGCGGACCGTACCTCACCGACGGCGCGCATATCGATTACGGGACGAACGTCAAGACGCCGCAGCCGTTGTCATCGGTTCTCGACAACCTGACGAACCTGGTGAGCCAGATCCCGCCGGACCGCTTCGACACGATCGTCAGCGAGCTCGACAAGGCCTTCAAGGACGGCTCAGCCCCACTCCACACCGTGGTGTCGGGTACCTCGATCGCCATCGCCGGCTTCGACGGCCTGCTTCCGCAGACGAAGGGGCTCATCGACAACCTCAAGGTCATCCTGGGCACAACCTCTCTGGCGCAGCCCGACCTGGGAACGCTGGCGGCAAACTCGCAGACCATCTTCGACAACCTGACGAAGGCAAACGCCGAGTTGCGAAAGTTCCTCGACAACGCACCCGGTGAGACCACCTCTCTCGGTGACACGGTCAACGACATCGCCGACCCGGCAACCGAGTTCACCCACACGTTCGCGCGAATCATGAAAGCGGCGACGGTCCGAGCACCGGCCTTCCGCGCCCTGTTCCCCGCCATGGCCTTCGCCGGCCAGCGCCTGCAGATTCCGTGGCACCAGACCATCGCCGGTCCTCCGGGTCGTTTTGACTTCCACGTCATGGGTGACATCTGGATCCGGCCGAACTGTGAGTACTACGTCCAGCCGCGTGACCCGAAGATCCCGCAGGATCCACGGGTGCCGCTGTACAACTACTGCCTCGAGCCGAACATGCCGGCGACGCAGGTCCGCGGTGCGGCGAACGCACCACGACCGCCCGGACCCGACAACACGTCCGGCCCGCCGCCCGGCATCACGCCGAACGGCTACGAGCACGGCACGACGGGTTGGGAAGACCCGAAGAAGCTGACCCAGTACGACCCGAACTGGAAGCTCACGCCATTGACATCCGTGTCGTGGCACCCGAACGTGCCGAAGGATCTGCCCCCGTTCGACTACCGCGCTCTGCCTCCTGGCGGAGCCGTGGAGAACCCGGAGGCCTTCTTGGCGCCGATCCCGCTCATCGAGCCGGACAAGCACTCAGGTTCCGGGCCGCCCCACTAGAAGGCACGAACGCCCCGCCGGTTATCCGGCGGGGCGTTCTGCGTTTTCGGGCATGTTTTCCTGCACGTTCGTACTCAGGTCTCGGCCTGCCCACAGCTTGAGCACCGTTTCCTAACTAAACGACCTGGTGTGATGTCGAACACCGTTCGGGCTGGCAGCATCAGCGCAGATGCCCTCTTGGGCGCTCCAAAAATCGAGGTGAACTGATGACTGCGACACTCGACACAAAGGCCGACGAGGCAGGTAAGAAGGCCAAGCGGAAGATCTCGCTGCCTCGGCCGACTCTGCCCGATTGGTCCCGCAGGCAGTGGGCGGCGTTCGGCGGTGCGAGCACCGTTGTCCTCGCCTCACTGGGTGTGGCCGGCACATCCCTGTTCTTCTGGAACCAGGATTCAAACCTTCGTGACGCGTACAGCGCAGCGCAGAAGGCGGCTTGTGCCTATGCACCCAAGCTCGAGAATTACGACTCCAAGAACCTAGACCCGTTCTTCAAGGACCTCATCAACGGCGCGACCGGGGAAGCCAAGAAGGAATTCGCAGCGACGGCCGCGTTCCAGGAGCTACGGAACACCCTCGTGCAGGCCAAGGCCACGTCGCACGTCGATGACGCGCAGTGCGGCGTTCGCGGCGGCACGACTGACCAGGTCGATGTCGTGGTCGTGATGTCGGTCCGCTCGGGCAGTGTGGGGACCCAGGGTCAGATGGTTCCGAAGCAGGTCGGCGTTGTCGCGACGATGTCACTCATCGACGGCAAGTGGCTCTGCAGCAAGGTCGACGTGCCGTTCCTGACGAAGTAGCGGCACCTTTTCATGACCAAGTCCGCGACCCTCCAGCGACGCCGGCCCGCGCCGGCGCCCGAGCCCGCACGCGATGGCCACCCGGTCACCGCGTTGCTCGCCGTGCTGTTGGCAGTCGTGACTATCGCAGCGGTGTACTTCTTCGTGCAGAACCAGTCGAAGTCCGCCGCACAGAGTCGTGCGGCGGCCGGCGAACAGGCACGTCGGGCGGCTTGCTACTACGTGCCGGAGATCGTCACCTTCGACTACCGGAACCTGGATCCGTTCTTCAAGAAGATCCTCGACGGCGCGACCGGCGAGTGGAAGAAGGACTTCTCCGACACCGCCGACCGTATGCGGGACGTCCTGACTCGATCGCAGATGGTGTCCGGAGCCGGCGACACCGAATGCGGCCTCGTCGAGTCGGACGGGACGACCGCGACGGTTGTCGTCGCCGTCGCGCAGAGCCTCAAGACCTCCGCCGATGCCGCACCGCGACCCGCCCAGGTTGCGATGGTCGCCGAGATGGAACTGCACGACGGTACGTGGCTCTGCACCAAGCTCAACGCTCCAATGTTCGACTGACCCGAGAGGACGGGGAATGACCCTCACCGATGACATAGACACACTCGAAGAAGCAGCACCCGCAACCGCCAACGCCCAGCCGAAGGATCGGCGCTGGCTGTTCTGGACGCCGCTCGCAGTCTCGGTCGTGCTGATCGTGGGCCTCATCGTGGGTATGTTCGTCCCGCTGCCGGTTCTCGGCGGCAAGGCGCAGTCCGAGCTTTCTGCGCAGCAGGAAGCGCGCAACGAGATCTGCGCCTATGCCCCGATCCTGGCGACGTACAACTACCGAAACCTTAACGACTACTACGCGAAGGTCCTGTCGCGCGCTTCGGGCGACTTCAAGTCGCAGTTCCTCAAGGGACAGAGCGAACTCGGCAACTGGCTCAAGCAGGGTGAGGTCTCGTCGCGGGCGACGGGCACCAGCTGCGGCGTCGACACCTCGACCGGACACCTGCGGATCGTCATCGGCATCAGCCAGTCCATCATGTCGATCGCCACGGGCGGCAGTTCCATGGACACCACGCTCTCGGTCGTCGCGACGGTCGAGAAGCAGGACGGCAAGTGGATGGTCACCAAGGTGGACGGTCCTTTGGTGAAGTAAGCGGGTAACCGCCACAAACTTGGCACCCTCAGGCAGTCGACTCGCCGGTCTCTCCTGCCTGAGGGTGCCATCTTGTTTTTCGGGTCTCGTGGGCCCCGCGTTTCGCCTCGAAGCGCTCTGATGTCTGTTCGTGAACTCGCTGTGGCTGGCTGGATATGCTGGCGGCCAGTGCTCACCGGCGAGGGGAATTCGGATGTGGAAAGCATTCACAGTTGAGACCAAGGATCACGTCGCACAGGTGACTTTGACCGGCCCGGGTAAGGGCAATGCGATGGGTCCCGATTTCTGGGACGAGTTGCCGCAGATCTTCCGTCAGTTGGACCGGGACCCGGAAGTCCGGGCGGTCGTCCTCGCCGGCTCCGGCGCACACTTCTCCGTCGGCCTCGACCTCAAGGCGGCCGCCGGATTCATCGCGCCGCTCGTCGGCAGCGAGAACGCCCTCGCCGGCCCACGGACCGAATTCCACGACATGGTCAAGCGGTGGCAGGGCTCGGTGACCGCGGTAGCCGAATGCCGGAAGCCGACTATCGCGGCGGTCCAGGGCTGGTGCATCGGCGGCGGCGTCGACCTCATCGCCGCCGTCGACATCCGGTACGCCAGCGCCGACGCGAAGTTCAGCGTGCGCGAGGCGAAGATCGCCATCGTCGCCGACATCGGTTCCCTCCAGCGCCTCCCCGCGATCATCGGGGACGGGCACATGCGCGAGCTCGCGCTCACCGGTAAAGACATCGACAGTGCTCGCGCGGAGAAGATCGGGCTCGTCAACGACGTGTTCGCGACCCCTGAAGAGTGCCTCGAAGCGGCGCACGCGACGGCTCGAGAGATCGCCGCAAACGCTCCCCTGACTGTGCAAGGCGTCAAGGACGTTCTCCACCGGCAGCGCGCGGGCGCCGTTGCCGACGGCCTGAACTACGTCGCCGCCTGGAACGCGGCCTTCTTCGCGTCGAAGGACTTGCTCGAAGCCATCGGCGCAGTATTCGAGAAGCGCACCCCGAACTTCACGGGCGAGTGATCAAGCGCGGATTCTAGAAAAGCGTCAGGTCGTTGCCCGGGAAGAGAGCCATCTCTTCTGCGGGCGCACCGACCAGCACGGGCGTCTTTCGGGGTTCGATGACGATCGGTTCCTCGACCACAACGTCTTCGACCACGATCTCGTCGCGGACCGCACGTGCGGCTTCCCCGGCGAGCTGGTCGGCCTGCTCGTTGTAGTAGTTGCCGACGTGGCCGCGCACCCAGCGGAAACGGACCGGACCCTTGCGGGAGTTGATCGCCGAGTCGATCCCCTGGATGAGTTCGAGGTTCTTCACCGGCTTGCCGTCGGCGGTACGCCAGTTCTTGCGCTTCCAGCCGTGAATCCACTCGGAAGCGCACTTGATCGCATACTGCGAGTCGCTCTCGATGAGCAGCGGCTCGTCTCCGCCATGGGCGCGAATCGCCTCGAGAACTGCACGCAGTTCGGCGATCTGGTTCGTGCCGACCGGCGCTCCGCCGCTGGCCGAAGGGCCGTTGTGGTTGACCCACGCCCAGCCGATCGCCCCGCCCGGGTTCTTCAGACACGATCCGTCGGTGCTCACGATGATCACGTCGATCAGCCTAAGGGCGGCGGGTCTCAGCCCAGTAACTCCGCGACGACGTGGCGCGAAATCGGCAACGCAGAAGTCGCGGCGGGCGACGGCGCATTGAGGACGTGGAGCATCCGAACGGTCCTGACCAGCATGAAGTCGTGCACGAGGGTGCCGTCCTTCAAAACCGCCTGCGCGCGAATTCCGGCGGGACGCGGCTGCAGGTCGGACAGCTCGAGTGACGGGCAGTATTTGCGGCATTCAGCCAGGTAGCCGCGCTTGAACGCCGAGTTCCGCAGCTCCCGGACGCCGGTCCGGACGTGTTGTCTACCCATTCGGTAATTGCCGCGGAAGCGCGCCATCTCGCCGAAGTCCCGCCGATTGAAGCTCCATTTCCGGTAGCCCTCGCGCGCGAGTCCGAGCACCGCGTTCGGTCCGACGGTGAGGCTTCCGTCGATCGTCGGGTTGAGGTGAACGCCGAGGAACGGCAGGGCTGGGTCCGGGATCGGATAGATGAGGTGGTGGACGAGACCCGATCTCGCAGTGGGCAATTGGTAGTACTCGCCGCGGAACGGCACGATCTGACAGCCGGGGTCGACGCCGGCGAGCTTCGCCAGCCGGTCTGCCTGCAGGCCGCCGCACACGACCAAGTGCCTCGCAGTCCACACCCGATCGCCCGCACGAATTTCGACGCCATCGGACGCCTCTCGAATGGCGGTCACCGCAGTTCCGAGCACGATCTCGCCGCCTGCCGCCTGGACCAGTTCCCCGAGCTTCCGAGTGATCGCCGGATAGTCGACGATGCCGGTGTCCGGGATGAAGAGTGCACCGGTCCCGCGCACGTTCGGTTCACGTTTGCGCAGCTCCGCGGCATCAATGAGCTCGGCGCGAATGCCGTTGACGCGGGCCCGTTCGTCGAGCCGCAGCATCCGGGCGTACTCGGCCTCGTCGGTCGCGACCAGCAGCTTGCCGCGGACATCGAGCGCGATGCCGTGTTCCTTCGCGAATTCCTTTGTCGCCGCGGCACCTTCGCGGCAGAACCGGGCCTTCATACTGCCCGGCTCGTAGTAGATGCCAGAGTGGATGACCCCGCTGTTGTGGCCGGTCTGGTGAACCGCGAGCGCGTTTTCCTTCTCCAGCACGACGAGCGATGCCCCCGGGCGCTCGGACAAGAGGCGGTGTGCAACCGCCAACCCGACGATGCCGCCGCCGATGACGCAGAAGTCGTAGGACATAACTTGCATTGTGGCCGAGCACGCAATGACCCCACGAAATCCGCACCCCTACTTGCCAGAAACATCACGGCCAGCGACAAGTTAGGGGTACTTCTACGCGAATGGGGTGCAGATTTGACCGGCACCTCGGGCGCTACTGTCAAGAGACGGTTGACAGTGCCTTCCTGTCAACCTAGCCTTGACACCATGACGAGCGACGCAATGAAGAACATCCGACTGGACGAACTCATCGAAGGCATCCGCCGTGGCTACCCGGAAAAGCCTCTCGAGCAACTGACCGCAGCGGTGATGATCGCCGACCACATCGGCGAGGTCTCCGACCACCTGATCGGCCATTTCGTCGACCAGGCCCGTCGCAGCGGCGCCTCCTGGACGGACATCGGAGGCTCGATCGGCGTCACCCGCCAGGCCGCGCAGCAGCGCTTCACGCCCAAGGAAACCGAGAACATGTTCACGCGCTTCACCGAAAAGGCGCGTTTGGCGATCGTGACCGCACAGGAGAAGGCACGGAAGCTCGGTAACACCGACATCCAGATCGGGCACCTCATCCTGGGCCTCACCGCCAGCCCGGACAGCCTCGCAATCAAAGCCCTTGCGGCGCAGAACGTCTCCATCGAGCAGTTGACCGAAGTGGCAACCGGCTCGATCAATCCAGCGGCCGAGGGCGCTGAGATCCCGACGATGATCCCGTTCGACGGTGCGTCGAAGAAGGCGCTCGAACTGACGGTCCGCGAAGCACTGCGTCTCGGCCACAACTATGTGGGTACCGAGCATCTACTTCTCGCCCTCATCGACCAGAGCAGCGGAGTCTTCGGAACGCTCGGCGTCGAGGCGGCCGCGACCGAGGAGTTCCTCCTCAACGCACTCAAGTCGGTCCAGCCGTAACCGACGCCTCCGCCTTGACAGGCGACCGAGCCGCCATAATTCTACACGATGTAGGAATTGGTCCGAGGTCAACCGAAGGCGGAGCAGGTGCCGGTATCGCCCACCCCAACAGCGACGAGACAAGACCCTGGGCGCGTGGCTGCCGCACGGGCCCGAGTGCGCAATTCGGCAATGGCCGGCCGAGTCCGCTCACTTAGCGCGGCAGCCCTCCAGGTCGAAACGACGCTCAACCAGCTGGACGACTTCACCCGGTTGGGCACCTCTACGATGCAGCAGTTCTCCGAATTCGTCACCGAGGCCGACAACCTAATCCTTCGCCTCGGCCGGATCATCACCCTGATCGAACTCGTTCTCGCGCCAGCCATTGCATTCCTACACGTTGTAGATTACGTTCCTACACATTGTAGGAAAAAGCGATATGCAGGAGTGGCACAGCGTGACGGCCAACGAATCGCCCTGGTGGCTCAGTGAGAACGACCAGCAGTACGCCCGCCGTCGCCCGTCGATGGCACGTCAGGTTCTCGGCCTCCTCGGCCTCAGTTTCGGCGCCGGAGCCGCCGCTCTCATCGCGCTCGGCGGCGCTGCCTACGTGCTGTTCCGGATCGGGGGCAAAGAGGCCCTCCTGCCAGCAGGAATAGGTGTCGCCGCAGTCGTGTTGACCGGCGGCGCATTGGCGCTGGGCCTGGTCTACGTCAATTCGTTGTCCTGCGGATCGCCCTACGACCAGATTCCAAAATCCGAGCGACTGGCCCGGCAGATCCAGACACGCGACCGCGTACTTTTGCGCACCGAGGTGGAAGGGCCCGCCAACGCGACCCGCACGATCGTGTTCGCGCATGGAATCTGCAATGACATGCGGGCCTGGCATTTTCAGCGAGCGGCCATCCCCGCCGACTGCCGTGCGGTGTTCTACGACGCCCGCGGGCACGGCCGATCCGGAAACGGAAAACTCGACAACAACGTTCCCGGCCTACGCGTTCTCGCCGACGATCTCGCGACCGTGATCGATAAGTGCGCCCCGACCCGCGAGTTGGTCCTCGTCGGTCACTCCATGGGCGGAATGACCATCTTCGCGCTCGCGGCGATTCGCCCGGACATCTTCGCCCGGGTGCGCGGTGTCCTGATTCTGGACGCGACCCCCGGTCCGGCCAAGGATGCCGTCTGGTTCGGCCTTTCCTGGATCTTCCGGCCCGTCGTGTGGCTCATCCAGAAGTACGCCGCCGCAGTGGCCCGACTGTCCGGTCTTCTGCCGGCATTCACCCTTCGAATACTGGGGATGGGCCCCTACCTGCTCGCGATGCGCTGGCTCGCCGTCGCCGGAAACGACAGCGTCGATCTCACCGCTCGACGCCTCACCGCTCGGATGGTCTACGAATCGAATCCACGCCGATATGCCAGCCACATCGCGGGAATCTTCGAACACGATGAACGACCCCACCTCCGGCGGCTCGCGCCAATCCCGACGACGATCATCGCCGGCGAAAAGGACCGACTGGTCAGGCCTTCGAGCTATGACGGCTGGCTCCACGCGCTTCCCGAAGCACGGTTCGTCTCCGTGCCGGACAGCGGACACATGACGATGTTGGTCCGCGCCGATCTCGTCAATCGGGAACTGGAACTCTTGGTAGACCGGGGCCGCCCGGCGGCGATCCCGGCGGACACCGCGCCTGCGGAGCAAGCCCCCGCCGCTCTGGCTTTGCCGCTGCCGGTTTCGAGCGCTGTCAGGTGGATGTACCGCCAGATCGTGTCGACTCCGTAAGGGGCGCGGGCATTCTTCGTCGAAGCGCTACATTCGGTAGTGAAGTAACGATGCTTCCGAGTGGGGTGCTATGAGCGTCAGCGTTGAGCTCAGCGAGTTCGGTGCAACGACCGCGCCGGTCGCGCCTGCCGAGCGCAGGCGATGGGACCTGCGTAAACGCCCTCTTCTCCCCGCCGACGATCCGTTCTACCGACCGCCACGCACGTTCGCGGCGCTGGAACCAGGCACCGTGATTCGCACCCGCTACGTTCACGTCGCGGCGCTCAGTGTCGTGCCCCAGCGGATCGACGCAGTTCAACTCCTCTATCGCAGCACCGACCTCGACGGTCACCCGGAAGCGGCCGTCACGACCGTTCTGCTACCGCGGGGCGCAGACCCCGCGGTTCCGCGTCCGGTCGTGGCCTACCAGTGCGCGATCGACGTCGTGACGTCCCAAGGATTCCCGTCCTACCTGCTGCAACGCGGCGCCAAGACGCTCGGCTCCGCGGTGCCCATCGAGTTCTTCTTCATCGGCGCCGCACTCCGCAAGGGCTGGGCGGTCGTGGTCACCGACCACGAAGGCCTTGACGGTCGATTCGGTGCTCCGCGCGAACCGGGTTACCGCGTCCTCGATGGTCTGCGCGCGGCGATGAACCACGGGGTCATTCGCTCCGACGTCCCGGTCGCGGCGTGGGGATACTCCGGTGGCGGCATGGCGACGTCGTGGGTGGTCGAAATGGCGGGGACGTACGCCCCGGAGATCAACCTCGTCGGCGGCGTCCTCGGTGCACCGGTCGGCAATCCGCACAACGCCTTCTGGCGGCTCAACGGCACGTTCCATGCCGGGCTCGCCGCGTTGGTGATCGCCGGGATCCGACCCCGCTACCCGGCGCTGTCCGCGGTCATCCACGACCACGTGACGCTCGAAGGTCGTCGGCTACTGGATCTCGCCGGTCGGCTCACCACCGTCGGTGCCATTCTGCGGTTGGCCCACACCGACTTCGACGACTACGTCGACGAGCCGCTCAAAGAGTTGCTCGGCACCCCCGAAGTCGTCGCGGTCCTCGATGACCTGCAGCTTGGCACACACAAACCGTCGTGCCCGCTGCTCGTCGTGCAGCCCGTCCACGACCAGATCATCTCGGTCACCGATGTCGACGGTCAGGTCGAGCGCTACATTTCCGCCGGTGCCGACGTCACCTACATTCGGGTTCAATTTGCGGAACACCTCAGCGGGTTGCCGCTCTCGGTGCCGACCGCGCTGGAGTGGATCAGTGCTCGAGTCCAGGGTCGTCCGACCACACCAGGTATCCGCACCGTCTGGACATTCCGGTCCAGGCCGTTCGCCTACGCGTCGTTGTGTGCCACGACGGTCCGAATGCTGATCGGACTACCGATTACCCCGGTGGTGTCGGCCGGCATCGGCAAGCTTTTCCGCAGGTTCCGGTAGCTTCCACACCACGGGACCGGCGAGCGTCATGACCGCCGGAACGAGCAGCAGACGCATGAGGACCGCGTCGAGGATGACGCCCACGCCCAGTCCGATGCCGAGCATGCGCATCGGAGCCAGGCCGGAGGTCGCGAACGCCGCGAGGACGACCGCCACGATGATGGTCGTGCCGACGATGATCGGAGCCGACACCCCGACTCCCTTCGCCACGATCGTCGCCGAGGAATTGCCCTCTTCGCGTTGCTCGCCGATCGCGCCGATGAGGAAGATGTGCCGGTCGATCGCGAAGAAGAACGCCACGACCAGCATCAACATCGTCATATCGACATCGATGCCCGTCGGGAACAGATAGACCACGGCACCGACCATCGCGGTGAGGGTCAACCCGCAGCTGACCACGGCGAGAAGGCCGGTGACAACGCTCCGGCTGAACCACAGCATGACCAGAACGACGAACGCGGCGAGCAGGCCGCCGGCCACGGGCAGCCACTTGACCAGCGCGTTCTTGGCATCGAGGATCGATGCCGCACCGCCCGTCACGAGCGGTTCGCTGGGCGCTGGCATGCCGCGGAGGTAACGCACGAGTTCGATCGCGCGGGAATCATCGCCGGGATACTTCATCCCGACACTCAGCACCGAGCCCTCCGGAGAGGCCAAGCGCTTGCTCTGTTCGAACGGGGCTTTGACGAGCATGCCCATCGCGTACGAGCCGGTCGCAGCGTCGACGCGAACGACACCGTCGACCTTGGACAACTCGGTCGCATAGTTCGAGACTTCGGTCGTGCGTGCCGACGCGTCGACACCCGGCAGCACCACCATGACGCTTCCCTTAGGACCACCCATCCCCGCATTGATGGCGTCGGTCGTGGCGCGCACCGAGTTCTCGGTCGGCAACACCTTCTCGTTCGACTCCGCGAAGTGGATGCCATGGGCAGCCGGCGAGGCAATGACAATCGCCACGCCAGTAGCAATCAGTGCCGGCAGCGTCGGCCAGCGCACAATCGCCCGGCCGAGCCCGTCCCACCGAGCGCCGATCCCCCGCGTCAGCAGCCCGGTGTTGAATCGGTTGATTCGGCCACCCAGCAGGGTCAAAACCGCGGGCAGCACCACGAGGGCGCCGACACCTGCGCCGATCGCGCCCACGATGCCCGCGAAGGCGAACGATCGCAACTGCCCCAGCGGGAAGACGAACAGTGCGCACGATCCGACCGCGATGGTCGCGACCGAAAAACTGACCACCCGCAGTGCCGACGCTGCATTGCCCACACGGCGTTGCCGGGAGATGACGTACAGCGTGAAGTTGGCCGCGAGACCAAGCCCGAGCGCGGTCACGATATTGATCGCGAAAACGGACATCGGGGTGAACTGATCGACGACGCGCAGCAGGCCGATACCCACCGAAACCCCGAACGCGCCGATTCCAAGAGTGATGAGCGCCGTCACCGGCCCGAAGAAGGCGACGAGCAACAGCACCACGATCGGCGCGGGCAGTAGGACCGCACGCCAGAGGTCGTGCCGGCTCTGCTTTTCGATCGCAATCTGGGTCGGTACTTCGCCCGTCGGTTCCAGCGTCAGGTCGCCCTGCTTGCCGGTGAACTCGTCCATGAGACGGACGGCCGTATCCCGCTGCTCGGCGCGTGAGCCCTTCAGCGAGATGAGGATCAGCGCGAAGTCTTTGTCCGACCCACGCATGAGTGGGAGCTTTTCCTCGGACCAGTAGGAACCCGCCTCCGTGACGCCGGGAGCGGCCGCGATACGTGCGGTGAGGGCAAGACCCTGCTGCTCCATGGTCGGGTCGTCGACGCCCTTGGGAGTGTCGACCTTGAACAGGAGTTGTGGCCGGCCAACGGTGAAGTCGCTGGTGAGGATCTCGTCCGCGCGGGCGGAATCCGATCCGTCGACCGTGAGGACCGTCGGCGCCATCGAACCCTGCGATCCGAGGCCATAGAACAACGCACCCGCCATGACCGCCAGGGCCAGGAGCAACACGGCAACGGGCGCCCAACTCTTTCGATCGCGCACCGGCCCCGAATCGTGGGGCGCCTCAGCAGCAACATCAGTCACGGCATACATATTGGCTGTATACCGGCATACTGACAGCTACTTCGGGATTGTTGTCATTCCACCGGCTCGGTTTCGAACTGCGTACGGTACAGCTCCTCGTACCGTCCACCGGCCGCCAACAGCTCAATGTGGCTGCCCTGCTCGACGATTCGGCCGTCTTCGATCACCAGGATGCGGTCGGCTGCGCGAATCGTCGACAAACGGTGGGCAATCACCAAGGCGGTGCGTCCATCGAGCGCCTCGTTGAGCGCTTCTTGCACCGCGGCCTCGTTGGTCGAGTCGAGCGAGGCCGTGGCCTCGTCGAGAATCACGACTCGCGGCTGCGCCAGCAGCAGTCGGGCGATGGTCAGTCGCTGCCGCTCACCACCCGAAAGTCGATAGCCGCGCTCGCCGACGACGGTCTCCAGCTGGTCCGGCAGGGATCGCACGAGATCCGCCAACCGGGCCCGCTCCAACGCGTCCCAGATCTGCGAGTCACTGGCTTCGTGCGCAGCAAGGGTGAGGTTCGAGCGAATGGTCTCGTGGAAGAGGTGACCGTCTTGGGTCACCATGCCGACCGTGCGGCGGATCGACTCGGCCGAGAGGTCGCGCACGTCGACACCATTGAGGCGAACCGCGCCGGAGTCGACGTCGTAGAGGCGAGCCACGAGCTGCGCGATCGTCGACTTGCCGGCACCCGACGAACCCACGAGGGCAATGACCTGACCTGGATCGGCACGCAGTGAGATGTCATGAATAACCTGTTCGCCGCCGCGAGTGTCGAGAACGCGGACCTCCTCCAGCGACGCCAGCGAGACCTTGTCCGCGGACGGGTAGGCGAATTTCACGTGGTCGAGTTCCACCGACACCGCGCCGGCTGGAACCGACTTCGCGTCGGGCTTGTCCTTGATGAGCGGCTCGAGGTCGAGGATCTCGAAGACCCGCTCGAAGCTCACCAGCGCGCCCATGACGTCGACGTTCGCGCTGGCCAGCGACGTGAGTGGCGTGTACAGGCGGGTCAGCAGAAGGGCAAGTGCCACTACATCTCCGGCGTCCAACTGACCCTTGATCGCGTAGTAGCCACCGAGTCCGTAGACGAGCGCGACCGCCAGCGACGACACCAGCGTCAGCGAGGTCACGAAGACCGTCTGCAGCAACGCCGAACGCACGCCGATCTCGGCGACCCGGCTCGCGCGTGCCGAGAATTCGGCCGACTCCGCATCGGGACGTCCGAACAGCTTCACGAGAGTCGCGCCCGGCGCCGAGAATCGCTCGGTCATCTGCGTGTTCATCGCCGCGTTCAGGTTCGCGGCCTCGCGCCGGATTCCGACGACCTTGTCGCCCATGCGCCGGCCCGGAATCACGAAGACCGGAAGAAGGAGGAGCGCGAGCAGCGTGATCTGCCAGGAGATCCCGACCATGACCACCAGTGTCAGGATGAGCATGACGATGTTCGACACGACGCCCGACAGGATGTCACTGAAGGCGCGCTGCGCTCCGATGACGTCGTTGTTGAGGCGGCTGACCAGCGCGCCAGTCCGGGTGCGGGTGAAGAACGCGATCGGCATCCGCTGTACGTGATCGAACACCGCGGTGCGCAGATCGAGGATCAGACCCTCACCGATGTTGGCCGACAGCCAGCGAATGATGAGACCCAGAACAGCATCGGCAACCGCGAGCCCGGCGATCAACAGCGCGAGCTTCACGACCACATCGGCAGCCTTGTGGCCGACGATCCCGTTCACCACCTGGCCCGCGAGGACCGGGGTCCACACCGCGAGCCCGGCAGACACGACGCTCAACATGACGAACGCGATGATTTGGTTGCGGTGCGGGCCCGCAAAGGTGCCGACCCGCTTGACCGTCGCCCACGAGAACGGACGCTGATCGTCTACGCCGGACGACCGTTGCATCAGCTGGCGAAACGCCACCATTTCCATACTCACCAAATGAGGGTAGGCCGGGGTACCGACAAGGGCCCACTTTGTTTGCGCTGGGCGTAAACAAAGTGGTGCTGACTAGCCACATTAGAAACTGCACTTAAGTCTCTGACCTGCAGTTATAGGTTGGCCACTTGTCGTAGGTCGCATGTATGTTCGAATGGCGCGAAGCGATGTGATCACAGAGTTTCAGCGCCACGTGGTGGCGCTGGATCGGCATGTGGATAACGCGACTCGGGTCGATCGGGTCGCGCAGATGGAGGAATTGAAGGCGCAGATCTGCGCGGCTCAGGCCATCGATACCGCGGACTTGTACCGCGCGGTGCGGACTGAGCACGCCGCGATGGGGCTGCCGAAAGACAAGCACGGGGTTGGGGTGGCGGCGCAAGTTGCTCTCGCCCGGCGTGAGTCTCCGACGGCCGGCCAAGCGCATCTCACGCTGGCTCGCGCCCCGATGACGGAAATGCCGAACGCGCTTGCCCGCATGCAAGACGGCGTACTGAGTGAATACCGCGCGCAAATCATCCGCCGCGGCATCAGCCATTTGGACGCCATCGACCGCCAGGCGGTCGACACCACCCTCTGCAGTGAGGCATCCCGATTCGCCGGCTGGAGCGACAACCGGTTCGAAACCGAAACCCGCAAAGCCGCCGACCTGCTCGATGTCGAGGCGCGACTGCGGCGGAACAAGCTCGCCGAAACCCAGCGACGAGTCACGGTCCGCACCGCCGCCGACGGCATGGCCTACCTGACCGCCTTGCTCCCGCTCAAGCAGGCCATTGCCGTGAAAGCCACGCTGGCCAAAGCAGCCAAGTGGATCACCAGCGGCGAGCCGAGGACCCCCGCCCAGTACGAGGCCGATTTGCTGGTCGAACGTGTGCTCGGGATCAGTCGCGCCACCGACATCCCGGTCTCGGTTGGGCTCGTCATCACCGACCTGACCCTGCTCGCCGGTGACGATCACCCAGCCCGCGTCCCCGGGTACGGCACCATCCCGGGGCCGATCGCGCGACAGTGGATCCGGGACTCGGTCGCGGCGAGGCTCAAAACCTGGATTCGGCGGCTGTACCTGGCACCCGCCACTGGGGAACTCGTGGCGATGGACTCGCGCAGGCGCCTGTTCCCCCGACCGCTGGCCGAGTTCCTCGACCTGCGCGATGACCGCTGCCGCACACCCTATTGCGGGGCACCGATCAAGCACCACGACCACATCATCCGGTCCCGCCACGGCGGAGCGACCAGCGCCGAAGACGGAGCCTGCCGTTGCGAAGCCTGTAACTACCACAAGGAGGCACCCGGATTCTCCGAGAAACCCATCAACGGCGAAAGGCACACCTTCGAAACCCGAACACCCACCGGACACACCTACGAATCCACCGCACCACCGGTCATCTAGGTCAAGGAGAAATACGCTGAGAGACATGGACGCGGCCCAGGAGTTGAGCCGCCGGATCGCCGGCGAGGTAGATGCTTCGCCGCGACGTCGCGCCGAGTACTCCTCGGACGCCTCCAACTACCGCGTGCTGCCGCAGGCGGTCGTGTTCCCCCGGTCGAGCGAAGACGTCGCGTCGACCTTGGAGTTCGCGTCCGCCAACGGAATTCCGATCACGGCACGCGGTGGCGGCACGTCGGTCGCCGGCAATGCCGTGGGGCCGGGCTTCGTCGTCGACCTCAGCCGGCACTTCAATCGGCTCGTCGACATCGACCCCGACAAACGCACGGCGATCGTCGAACCCGGCATCGTCCTGGCGTCGCTCCAAGCCGCCGCTGCACCGCACGGCCTGCGTTTCGGGCCGGACCCCTCGACGCAGAGTCGTTGCACGCTCGGCGGGATGATCGGCAACAACGCGTGTGGTCCGCGAGCGGTCGCCTGGGGCCGGACCAGCGACAACGTGGTCGAACTCGAGGTCCTGCGAAGCGATGCCTCACCGCTGATCCTCGGTCCGGGCACCGCTGGATTCGAAGACTTCACGCTCGCGCACCTGGCGGTGATCCGCACCGAACTCGGCCAATTCGAACGGCAGGGATCGGGCTACGGCCTCGAGCACCTGCTCCCCGAGCGCGGGGCCGATGTCGCCAAGGCGTTCGTCGGATCGGAGGGCACGCTCGGCGTCGTCACACAGGCGACGGTGCGGCTCGTCGAGATCCCGAAGGCGACCGTCCTCGTCATCCTCGGGTACGCCGACATGGCCGAAGCAGCCGTGGACGTCGCAAACTTCGCCCACCTCGGACCGACCGCGGTCGAGGGCTTCGACTCCGGACTCATCGACATCGTGCGGCAGCACGGCCGCACCCCACCTGAGCTGCCGAAAGGCAACGGCTGGCTGTTCGTGGAGCTCGCCGGCGACACGTTTGCCGAGGCGATGGCGGTGGCCCAACAGGTCGCCGCCGGGCGGACCGCACGCATCGTTGCCGACCACGCCGAGGCCGTCGTGCTGTGGGCGATCCGCGCGGACGGCGCCGGCCTGGCCGGGCGGATCAACGGTGAACCTGCGTGGCCGGGTTGGGAAGACGCGGCGGTACCGCAACAGAATCTGGCCGCCTACCTGCGCGAATTCGACGACCTGAAGCGCTCGTACAACGCTTCTGGTCTGACCTACGGCCACTTCGCCGACGGCTGCATCCACACTCGCCTGACTCTGCCGATGGCCAAGGCACCCAAGCACTTCCGTGCGTTCATGCTCGATGCGGCCCGACTCGTCGCCAAACACAACGGCTCGCTGTCCGGCGAACACGGCGACGGACGAGCCCGCGGCGAACTGCTGTCGATCCTCTACTCGCCGGAAGTGCTGCGCGCGTTCGCCGAGTTCAAGCACCTTTTCGACCCGATCGGACTGCTGAATCCGGGCGTCATGGTCGATCCCCAGCCGCTCGACACCGACCTTCGGCGGCCACGCAGGCCAGCCGGAAAATCCGCCTTCGCCCTCTCGAACGACCGCGGCGACCTGTCGATGGCCGTGCACCGGTGCGTCGGAGTCGGGAAGTGTCGCGCCGACGCACCCGGCTTCATGTGCCCGAGTTTCCGCGCGACCCGCGATGAGAAGGACAGCACCCGGGGCCGCGCACGGGTACTGCAGGAAGTCATCGACGGCAACCTCTCCTGGTCATCCGATGCGGTTGAGGAATCGCTCGATCTCTGTCTCTCGTGCAAGGCATGTGCCACGGACTGCCCGGCCGGGATCGATATGGCGACCTACAAGTCCGAGGTCCTACACCGTCGCTACCAGCGAAGACTGCGGCCCCTGAGCCACTACTCCCTGGGACGTCTGCCGGCGTGGCTGACCATGGCGACAAGGATTCCGCGCTTCACGAACGCCCTGACGCGAACTCGAACCGCGAAGCGACTGGCCGGCATCGATCCCCGGCGCACTCTCCCGAAGCTCGCGAACAAACGATTCACCCGGTCCGGAACGGGCGAGGTCATGCTGTTCGCCGACTCCTTCACGCGGGCGTTTGCGCCGCAGGTGCTCGAGGCCGCGCGGCACGTTATCGCATCGACCGGCCACTCGGTCGGAGTGAGTCCCGAATCCGCTTGCTGCGCGCTCACGTGGGTCACAACCGGCCAACTGACGACCGCCAAGCGGCGTCTCGAGCGAACCGTCGACGCCCTGTGGCCGCACGTGAGCCGGGGTGGACTCATCGTCGGCGTCGAACCGTCGTGCCTGGCGGCTCTCAAGAGCGATCTACCGGAATTGGTAGACGACGCAAGAGCCCGGCAGATTGCCGCCGCGACCCGCACGCTCGCACAGTTCCTCCTCGAGCAGCCGGAATGGCAGATCCCCGACCTGCAGGGGAAGCGATTCGTCGCCCAACCGCACTGTCACCAGCACGCAGTCTTCGGATTCGCCCACGATCGGTCCTTGCTCCGAAGGGCCGGCGCCACCGTGACCGAAATCAGCGGGTGTTGTGGCCTGGCGGGCAACTTCGGCATGGAAACCGGGCACTTCGACGTGTCGATGGCGATCGCCGCCAACGGAATCGGACCGGCCCTCGCGACGGGCGAAACCCTGCTCGCTGACGGCTTTTCGTGCCGCACGCAAGCCGCACAGCTCAATGCACCCGCGCTCACCCTCGCCGAAGTGCTCTACGCGGCGATGGGTACCGGCAGATGAACCCGTAGCCAGGTGACCGTGTCGGCTACCGTCAGCTGAAACTCGCCGTCCGCCAAGGCATCCCGCACCAGAGCTCGGACGTTGTCGGTGCTGTCGCTCACCACGCTCACGGTCACCGTCTCCTGGGACGACGACACCACCAGCCGAACCCGATTGTTCGAGCCCTCCACCAGGTGATCGATCGCCGCGGCGATCGGTTCGATGTCCTGGTCGGCGAGATCCGGTGGCCGCGACTGGACGTCGAACGTCACGTCAACACCTCGGTCAGCGGCCGCATCGAACACCGGCCGCAGACGCTGCATGAGGGGATGCTCGAACGAGTCTGCCTGCGCGAAGAGCCTGCGCAGACGCGAGTACTCGGCCTGCGCCCGCTCTTGGACCCGCACGTCTCCGGCCTGAAGCGAACGATCGGCCAACCCGCGGAGCAGAACGATGACCTCGGTCGTCAGTCGTTCGAACCGCTTCCGGTAGTCCTGCTGCAGGGCTTGTTCCACCGCGAAACGCGTTTCCGCGGCGTGCTGCCCGCGACCGAGGTCGTCGGCCCGGTGCACGGCTTCGGCGAGCAGCCAGCCACAGAACAAGCCCGCGAACTGCATGCTCGCGATCGCCGCGAGGTTGTAGCCCGCCCACTCGATGACCGGCCCGCTCGGATCCCGCCACACCATGATCACCGTGTCGATGACCCACATCGCGCCGAGGATTGCTGTCCCGATCCAGACTCGACGCCACGATCCGACCCATCCGCACAGCACCGCCACCACGGCCCATCCCACGGCGTTCGTCACCCAGTTCTGCGGGCTGAGGAAGTCCGAGGTCGGCAGCGTGACGAGGTACCAGTGGTCGAGAACGGCCAGCAGCACGACCCACAGCCAGCGTAGGAACATGAACCGCTCGCGCACGAGCAATGTCACCACGACCCACGTACCGAACAGCATCGCAGCGGTGACGGTCGACAGCCCCCACTTGATCCCGTCGACCCCGAACACGATGAGCACCAGTTGTATGAGCAGGAGAACCTGCGCGAACGCGAGCCCGTATTGAAAGCTCCGCAGCACTCGGCCGACATCGGTCGGTGAACTGGCCTCGACCTCGACCGACGGCGCAACCCAGCCCAGCGACACCGTGGTACCCGCACCCGGCGAACTCGAAATCTCAGCTGATCCGTTCGCTCGTCGCATGCGTTCCTCGATCGAAAATCGCAATCCGAATCCGAGCCGGGGTTCGGTGGGATCG
The DNA here is from genome assembly GCF_000380645.1 of Smaragdicoccus niigatensis DSM 44881 = NBRC 103563. Lineage (GTDB taxonomy): Bacteria > Actinomycetota > Actinomycetes > Mycobacteriales > Mycobacteriaceae > Smaragdicoccus > Smaragdicoccus niigatensis. Next base: position 286,609 of record NZ_AQXZ01000014.1, on the reverse strand, counting down.
AATCCGATCCCGTCGTCGGTCACCGTGACGAGGTCCGGGGTGACGTCCACCTGCACCGAGGTCGCGAACGCATGCCGGTCGACATTGTTGAGCGCTTCCCGAACGGCAGCCATCACCGAACCGGCGATCAACGGGCTGACCACGACCGGTCCCGAACTGCGCACCGTGACCAACGTCCGGCACTCGGCGCCGACCCGCTCCAATCCGGCCACGAGGTCGACCTCGAGATCCGAGCCGACAATGTTCGACGAATCAGTCAGCACGGCGACATCGCGCGCCGCCTGAGTCGCCAGTCGCTCGGGATCGAGCCGGCCCGCATTGGCGACCATGAGGAGCGTCGACGCGGCCGTATCGTGCAGGGTCGCGAACTGTTCTCGCTCGTACCGGATTCGGGCCACCGCAACGCGCTCCCGCAACTGGGCCCGGCGCGCCTCGGCATCCGCGGTATCGCTCGCCGCGGCCGCCTTGAGCACCATCCGACGAATCCACGTAGCCGCCCACCAATTGAGCGCGAAGATCATGACGGTTGAACTCGGTGCCCCGAAGAGGAGCTGATCGCCGACGGCGCTAGACACCGTCACGGCCGCCATCACCGCGAATGACCACCGCTTCTGACGCGATATCGCCACCGAGACGACGACTGGGTACGCGAGCACCCGGGTCACCGACTGGGTGATGTCCGCGACGGTCGCGGGCACGATCGCGAACTCGAGCAGGGCCGCGACGACCACGATCGCGACATCGCACACGAGATAGCGCGCCGACAGGTCACGGCGGCGGAGCCGCCAGACTGACCAGACCACTGTCAGCCCGAAAAGGACAACACCGGTCACCGTGCGCCCGGACTGCGACAGGTAAACCAGCGACACGAGCAGGAATGCGGCGTTCCGCATGACCAGCGCGACGATGTCGGACTGCTGCCGAATGCCAGCTTGAACAAGGCCCGGAACGGGCCGGACCATCGCACTCACGCGGCAACGACCACCGGGAGGTGTACGCGAAGCCACGTCACGCGGTCGGCGACCGTCAGCTGGAACTCCGTACCCGCCAGCACATCGCTCGCCTGCGCGCGGCAGCGATCGATGCAGTCGCTGACCACACTCACGGTCACCCGCTCATCGGACGATGAGACGACCAAGCGGACCCGATCGCTCGACCCCTGAACCAGCTGATCGATCGCGGCGGCGAGTGGCTCGATGTCCCGCTCGGCGAGATCCGGCGGCCGTGACTGCACGTCGAACGTCACCTCGACCCCGCGCTCAGCCGCTGCGTCGAAAACCGGGCGGAGCCGTTGCATGAGGGGATGCTCGAAGGAGTCTGCTTGCGCGAAAAGCCTCCGGAGGCGGGCGTACTCGGTCTGCGCTCGCTCTTGCACTGCGGGCTGTCCGGCACTGAGCGACCGATCCGCCAGCCCACGCAGGAGCTCGACGACCTCGGTCGTCAGCCTTTCGAATCGCTTGCGGTAGTCCTCCTGCACTGCCTTTTCCACGGCCAGATGGGTCGCCGCCGTGAGCTGTGCGTGGCCCAGGAGCTCCGCCCGGCGCACCGCCTCGGCGAGAAGCCAACCGAAGAACAGCGCACCGACCTGCATCGATGCGATTGATGCAAGGCCATACCCCGCGTACTCGACGACCGCGCTGGTCGGGACCCTCCACACCATGATCGCGCTGTCGATGACCCACATCGTGACCACCATCGTCGCGGCCGCCAGGACGCGCTGTCGACTTCTGACCCACCCCGCGAACACGGCGACCGTGGCCCAACCCACCGAGGTCGAGACCCAGTTCTGCATCGTCAACATCTCACGGGTCGGCAGTACCGCGAGGTACCAGTGGTCGAGCAGTGACAACGCGATGACCCACACCCACCGCGCCGGCGTGAGATCGGCGCGCACGGCAATCACGACAATCGGTCCGGTGATGGCGAGCATGGCGATCACCGCGGCCGGTAAGCCCAGCCCGATCGCGCTCAAACCGCCGTACGCGAGAAACACCATCTCGGTCAGGACCAGAATCTGGGCGGCGGCGAGTCCGTACTGATAACTGCGCAGCACCCGGCTCACGTCGATCGACTGCTCGGGATCGTCATCGACCGGCGCCTGCTGCCACTGCAGCGAGACCGTCGTGCCCGCACCCGGGGAACTGACGACTGCCGACGAACCACCGGCTCGACGCATCCGGGCGTCAATCGACGCACGCAAACCGAAGCCGGCACTCGCCCGCGCGGGGTCGAATCCGACGCCGTCGTCGGTCACCGTCACCGCCTCCGGAGCCACTGTCACCCGAACCGACGTGGCACAAGCATGCCGGTCGACGTTGTTGAGCGCCTCCCGCACCGCCGCCGCGACCGCTGCCGCGATCAGCTGCGACACCACGACCGGCCCGTCTGACCAGACCTCGACGGGAGTCGAGAACTCGGCGCACACTCCCTCGACGCATGCCACGAGGTCGACCGTCGAATCCGATCTGACCCGGCTCGTTGCCTCGGTCAAGATGGCGATGTCCCGCGCAGCCTGGTTCGCCAATCGATGCGGATCCAGTACATCGGTGTCCGCGACCATGAGAAGTGTCGAGGCCGCGGTGTCGTGCAGCGTCGCAAACTGCTCACGTTCGAATCTGATCCGCGCCGCCGCGACCTGTTCCCGGAGTTGGGCCCGACGCGCCAGGGCATCCGCCGCATCGCTTTCCGCACCGGCCCGCAGCACCATCCGCCGCACCCACGTCGCCGCCCACCAGTTGAGCGCGAAGATCGCAATGGTCGAAATGCTCGGGGCCCCGAAGAGCACGTAATCCCCGATTCCACTGGCCGCCGAGATCACCGCCGCGATCGTGAACGACCATCGCTTCGGCTGTGCGATCGCGACGGATACCACCACCGGGTACGCGATCATCCGCGTCGACGCCATTGACAGGTCGGCGACTGTCACCGGCACGATCTCCGACTCGAGCAGCGCGGCGGCGACCACGAACGCGACGTCGGCGACCAGCAACGACCGCGACAGGTCCCGACTGCGCAACCGCCAGACCGACCAGACGAACAGCAGCCCAAACAGCACGACTCCGGCGACCGAGCGCGTCGTCTGCAGCAAATACACCACGGCGACCAGCGCAAATGCCGAGTTGCGCATCAGGAGCGCCACCACTTCGGCCTGTTTGATGATGCCGGTCTGAACCAAGCCCTCGGCGGGCGGCAAAGTCATCCTCACGCCGCCACAGCCACCGGAATGTGTACGCGAAGCCACGTCACGCGATCGGCAACAGTCAGTTGATAGTCACCGTCGGCGAGCGCATCGCGCACCTGCGCGCAGACCGCGTCGTTCGAATCGCTCACGATGCTCACCGTCACGTGCCCGAGGGACGACGAAACGACGAGACGAATCCGCTCTTGCGCACCCTCGACCAGGTGGCCGATCGCGGCGGCCACCGCTTCGAGGTCCTGCGGTGCGAGCTCGGGCGGTCGCGACTGCACATCGAGCGTGATGTCCACATTTCGTCGTGCCGCGGCGTCGACCAACGGCCGCAAACGCTGCATGAGTGGATGCTCGAAGGACTCCGCCTGGGCAAACAGGCGCCGAAGACGGGCGTATTCGATGTGCGCCCGATCCCGGACCGCGGGCCGGTCGACTGGCATCGTGCCGTCGGCGATGCCACGCAACAGACCGACGATGTCGGCCGTGAGGCTCGCGAAGTGGCGCCGGTAGTCCTGCTGCAGAGCCTCTTCGACGGCGCGGTGGGTCGCGATCCGGTACCGCTGCTCACCGAGCCGCGCAGCGACTCGTACGGCCTCGGCAAGAACCCACGCACAGGCAATTGCCGCGGCCTGCATGGTCGCCACAGAGGCGATCCCGTAGCCCGAGAATTCGATCATTTCGCTGGTCGGCATTCGCCAGACGCGAATCGCGCCACGAATCACCCAGTACCCGAAGATCAGTCCGACGGCGATCGCCGTCCGGCGGCCGCTTGCGACCCACCCGCTGAGCAGGGCCACCAAGACCCAACCGACCGCAATCGCCACCCAGTTCGGAACGGCGGTCAGAAGGCCGGGCGGGAGAGTCGCGATACGAAACAACGCAACCACCACGACGATCGTGATGCACACCCAGCGCAGCCTTTCGGCGCCGAAGCGAACGACGACAACGGCAAGCCCGCTCATGAGGAACAGTCCGGAAATCACGAGTGCCGTAATCGGCGACCGGATACCTGTGAAACCGCCGAAGCCGATCACCAGCATCTCGATGTTGACCAGGAACGATGCTGCCGCAAGCCCATATTGGAAACCGCGCACCACACCCGCGACGTCAATCGGTTTGCCGGCCGGCTCGGGCGGAACCACCGGCCACATCAGTTTGACGATCGTTCCGGCACCCGGCGCGCTCGACACCGAACCGGTTCCGCCGGCGCGCCGCATCCGCCCCTCGATCGAGAATCGCAGCCCGAATCCGCGACGTTCGTCTGGGTTGAAGCCAACTCCATCATCGACGATCGACACCCGGCCCGGCTCGACGTCGATCGTCGTTCGACTCGCGCCCGAGTGCCGATCGACGTTGTTGAGGGCCTCCCGCGTGGCCGCCGAGACCAGCGAGGCGATGAGCGACGGCACCATGACCGGACCCTCGTGCGTGACGGTCACCGGAGTCCGGCATTCCAGGCTGACCACCTCCACGTGGTCGACCAGATCGACCTGCCAGTCCGGATCCACGACCTCCGAACCAGTCGTCAACACCTCGATGTCGCGCGCCGCCTGCGCGGACAGTCGTTTCGCGTCGAGGCCGGAACTGTCGCCGACCATCATCAACGTCGACGCCGCGGTGTCGTGGAGCATCGCGAAGTGCTCGCGTTCGAACCGGATGCGCGCGGCCGCGACCTGCTCGCGCAGCCGCGCCCGGTGCGCTTCGGCGTAGGCAGCGTCCGCGCTCGCCGCGGCGCGCTGGATGAGTCGGTGCACGCAGGCTGCCGCGGCCCAGCTGAACACGAACGCGGCGAGCGAGATGTCCAATCGCCCGAACAGAATCAGGTCTCCGATAGCGGCGGCGCCGGTGACCACGACCATCACGGTGAACGACCACCGCGTCGCCCACACCACGCCAGCGGCGACGATCATCGGGTAACCGATTGCCCGGGTGGCGGACATCGATGCGTCAATGATCGTTGGCGACACGATAAGCGGCGCGAGCAGCCCCGCCGCGACGACAAAGCCCACGTCGCCAACGCGCAACAGGCTGTCGTTCCGGGTGTAGATGCGGAACGACGACCAGATCAGCAGAGCACCGAACAAGGCGATGCCGACGGGGGTCTTCGCGGACTGGATCAGATAGACGAGTGAGACGAGAAGAAACGCGACGTTTCGCCCGACGATTGCCACCACGCGTGCTTGCCGGAACACACGTGTCTCGACAGAGTTGGCGGATTCCGCCGTCATCGAGGTCGGCACCCTTTGGATTGTGTCACGTCCGACCAGCGCAGAAACGGGTCTCATACACTCACCGGCACCGGAAAATGCACGCGAACCCAGACCACGGAGCCGTCGGTTGTGAGCTCGTAGCGGCTACCGTCGAGCCTGGCGCGGACATTGTCGACCAAATCCGACTCGCAGTCGGACACGACGCTGACCGTGACTATCGACGGTGACGACGTCACGACGAGGCGGACGCGGCTACGGGCACCGTCGATCAGGTCGTTGAGAGCCGATACCGTCTGCGTCGATTCCTCGACCGGAAGGTCTGGCGGCCGGCTGTCGAGGTCGAATCCGACGGTCACCCCCCGTCGCTCGGCTTCGTCCAGACCGCGCCGCAGGTGCTGGACCAACGGATGGTCGAAGGCATCCGATTGTGCGAAGAGCCGGCGCAAGCGGGCCGACTCCGCACGCGCGAGTTCCTGCACCTCCGGATCGTCGGACGCGATCGGACGGTCCGCGAGAAGCCTCAGCACGGGAATCACGGTCCGCGCCAGGTCCGAGAATCGTTCCCGGTAGTCGGCTTGCAGCGCCGCGGCGATGGCCTGCTCGGTCTGCAATCGCGTGCGCTCGGCGTCGAGCTCGCGTGAACGCAGAACGGACGTTCGCAACAGTCGCGCGAACAAGACCGCGAACACCTGCAGTGTGCCGATCGCGACCATCATGTAGCCGACGTAAGCCGCCGAGTTCGGCGAATCCGATCGCGCGAGGATGATGACGGAGTCGATCGTCCATGTGGCTGCCACCGACCCCAGCGCGAGAGCGGTTCGTGGCCGGCCGGCACCGACCAGCAACGCGACGACTCCCCAACCGTTGACGCCGAACACCCAGTTCTGGCCGCCGATGAGCCCCTGCTCCGGAAGCAGGAGAAGTGCAATCGGACTCAAGAGGAAAGCAAACGGTGCATACCACTCGGCGAGGCGAACAACCACACCCGCGGTCGCCAGGCCCGCGATGACACTCGAGGCAAGCGTGAGCGTGATGAGCAACAACTGTGCCCACAGGTACGGGACGGGCGCGGTGAAGACCCTTGGCACTAGTTCGAGAGTGGCGACCAGCGAACCGGCCGCGATCCCGTAGCCGAATCCACGCTGCACTCGATCCGGATCGATCGGCGATTCGGGGCGGTCCGACGGTTCGTCGTCCGGCCACGTCAAACGCACTTGGGTGCCTACTCCCGGCACACTTTCGACGGTGCCCTCGCCACCGGCACGGCGCATCCGGTCCTCGATCGATGCGCGGATTCCGTACCCGGCGTTTCGGTACGCGGCGAACCCGACACCATCGTCGGTGATCGTGACCAACCGACCCTGCACGCTCACATCGACGTGGCGCGCCTTCGAATGCCGGTTCGCGTTATTGAGAGCTTCGCGGGTCGCGCCGCATACGGCACCCAGAATTGTCCGCGTGACCGTGACCGGACCGGACGAAACCAACCGGGCCGAGCACTGGCACTCCGCGCAGACCTCCGCGAGGGCGGCGACGAGGTCGACCTGCGCATCGTTGCGAGCGGACTTCGCAGCAGCTTCCAGCCGCACCACATCGTGAGCGGCTTGCTGCGCCAAACGGTCTCGGTCTGGCGCAGACCCGTCGCCGACCATGAGCAGCGTCGAGGCAGCCGTGTCGTGCAGGAGCGCGAGTTGTTCTCGCTCGAAGCGCCGACGAGCCTGGGCGACCTCACTGCGGAGCCTCTCCACGCGGACCGCATCGGAGAGTTGGTCCGCAGCGAAGGCCGCACGGACGAATCCCCAGCGAATCGCGGCGGCCACGAAACCGTCGACCAGTGGGTAGAGCACGGTCGGATCGAGAGAGCCATCAACCAGCCAGTGCCCGAACAGGCACGCCAGGATCGCGCTCCCGATGATCGGTGCGGAAATCCGGGTCGGCATCGAGATCGCTACCGACACCACGACGGCTTCCGCGATGGCCCGCGTGAAAGACATGCTCGGATCCCCGAAGCCGGGACCCACAAGGAGCACCTCCGCGGCACACAGACCGGCACCGAACACGCCGTCCGCCACGACCCAGCGGAATGACAACGAGAGGGTGAGCAGGCGGCCGACTCCCCAAGCGAATGTCGCGGCCGCAAGCAGGTTGCCCCAATGCGTGTGAAACGGCTGTGCGAGATACACCACGGCGGCGAACAGGAACACTGCGTTGCGGACCACAGTTCCGAGGGCGTTGGCCTGAGCCAACGCACCAGCCTTGACGAGACCCGGGAGACCGGGTTCGACAATCGGCTGACTACGCATTCGCGAAGGGGCTTTCGGGTCGGACGGGCCAGGTGTGGGGAAATGATGCCACGAACGAGCCGCCAGGATCCGGCGCACAATGGGAACGTGAACTCGGTCGAAGTGATCTCCGCTCGGGAAGTTCCCCTCGGGGGTGTCCGTGGGATGCCGGTCAAGAGAACGATTCCGCACAAGAAGCGGTCGTTCATCGGCGCTTGGTGCTTCGCCGATCACTATGGGCCCAGCGATGTTTCGCACACCGGCGGGATGCACGTCGCCCCGCATCCGCACACCGGACTCCAGACTGTCAGCTGGTTGTTCACCGGCGAGATCGAGCACCGCGACTCGCTCGGCACGCACGCGTACGTCCGCCCCGGACAACTCAATCTCATGACCGCAGGCGCCGGAATCGCGCACTCCGAGGTGTCGACCAAGAGCACGACGCTTCTGCATGGGGTTCAGCTGTGGGTCGCGCTGCCGGAAGTGTCGCGTGATGCGGCACCGAATTTCGAACACTACGAACCTGGCGTCGTCGCGTTGGCGGGCGGTGAGCTGCGGGTCTTCCTCGGCGCGCTGGCCGGCGACACCTCCCCGATCGAGACGTTCACCCCCCTGCTCGGCGCCGAGCTGACGATCGCGCCGGAATCGACGATCGCTCTCCGGGTCGATCCGGAATTCGAGCATGGTGTCCTCATCGACCACGGCGCGGTGACCGTGCAGGGCACGCCCGCGAACCGCTACGAACTCGCGTACGTCTCGCCTGGCCACCGACATCTGACGATCGCCACGGGCGACGGGCCGGCCCGGGTGCTTATTCTCGGCGGCACTCCGTTCGGCGAGAAGATCATCATGTGGTGGAACTTCGTCGGCCGATCGACGGAGGAGATCCACGCCTACCGCAAGCAGTGGCAAGCCGAGATCGGCGACGGGGTTTTCGACGGCGATCACCAGTTCGGGCCCGTCGTCGGCTACCTGGGTCGATCCATTCCCGCACCGGCGATGCCGACGACGCCATTGTTGCCGCGTGGCTGAACGCTCCCTGCACACCGCGATTCCGGTCAATCTGGCGCTGACGCTGTCGCCGCTGGGTCGGGGCCGCGGCGATCCGACCCATCGGCACGAACGGGACGGCAGCATCGTGCGCGCGTCCCGGCTGGTCAGCGGCCCGGTGACCTATCGGATCTGGCAGATCGGCCGACACGACATTCGGGCGCAGGCCTGGGGCGCGGGTACCGCGGAGTTCCTAGACGGACTCGAGCGATTTCTGTGCCTCGACGAGGACCTCTCCGACTTTGCCCCCGCGCATCCGAAAATCATCGACGCGCACCGTCGCTTCCCCGACCTGCGGATGGTCCGCACCGGCCGCGTCTTCGAGTCGCTCGTGCCGGCGATCCTGGAGCAGAAGGTGCACGGCATCGCCGCGCGTAACTCGTGGCGAAAGCTCGTCACGAAGTTCGGCGAGCCCGCACCCGGACCACACCGCCTGACGCTTCCGCCGCCCGCCGAGGTGTGGCGAATGATCCCGTCGTGGGAGTACCACCGCGCGAACGTGGACCCGCAGCGATCGCGCACGATCGTCGCCGCCGCGAAGTCCGCTGATCACCTCGAAGCCGCGGCCACGATGGATCGCACCGAGGCGGAGAAACGACTGCGCATGGTTCCCGGTATCGGCGTCTGGACCGCGGCCGAGGTCGGACAGCGGGCGCTCGGCGACAGCGATGCCCTGTCGGTGGGCGACTTCCATCTCGCCGCGATGGTCGGCTGGACGCTCGAAGGCCGCCCCTTCGACGACGACGAAATGGTCGAGTACTTGAATTCGGTTCGGCCGCATCGCTATCGCGCGGTCCGCTTGCTCGAGGTGGCCGGCTTCGCGGTCAAGCCGAAGTTCGGCCCGCGCACCGCGGTCACTGATCACACGTGGCACTGAGCCGGAATTACCCGGGGTCTTTTGGCGTTGTGACAAATCATGGCTGACCTTCGCGAAATCGAGCTGACTCTGATCGACGGCTCGACCACTTCCCTTGCCGACTACGAGGGGCGTGCGGTTCTTGTCGTCAACGTCGCCTCCAAATGTGGGCTGACCCCGCAGTATGCGGCGCTCGAGCAGCTTGCTCGGGACTACGAAGACCGCGGACTGTCCGTACTGGGCGTGCCGTGCAATCAATTCGGCGGCCAGGAGCCTGGCTCGTCCGAGGAAATCCAGACCTTCTGCTCGACGACCTACGGCGTGACGTTCCCGCTTCTGGCAAAGACCGACGTCAACGGCCCGGGCCGCCACCCGCTGTACGACGCACTCACCCAGATCGAGGACGCGGACGGCCATTCCGGCGACATCCGCTGGAACTTCGAGAAGTTCCTCATCGCACCCGATGGAACGGTCCAGCGCTTCAAGCCGACGACTCAGCCGGACTCACCGAAGATCGTCAGCGCGATCGAAGCAGCACTGTAATCGTCGATTTCTGCCATTCTCTTGGGAAAACGTTAGAAATCTGAATATTGACGTGTCGTGGGCCACACCGTGTGTTAACGGTCGACCCGCCTAAGCCGAAGTACAGATGTACCGGTGCGCGTTCTGCAGAGCAGGGGAAGACGCGCTACGTCCGGACTTGCCTGTTGGCACTGCAACGGCGCAGCGCCAACGGGGACTTCACCCCACCAGTCCGAGCCGTCCGCCGCTGGATCGCAATTCCATCCAGACCTTCTCGACGAGCCTCGACACCGATTCCGCGACATCCGCCGCACGCTCGATCGTCACGCTGTGACCCGCGCCGTCGAGGCAGATCAGCTCCGAATCCGGGAGCACGTTCGCCATTTCGACCGAGTGCTCGAACGGCGTCATCAGATCGCGCGTACCGCCCATGATGACGACCGGCAGTCCGCCGAACAGTGCCAATGAATCCGACTCGTCGTATTCGACGAAGTCGTCGAGGAATCCCGTCATCGTCACGACCGACGTCTCGTTGACCATCGCCGTCGCGAACGTGAGCAGGCGGGGGTGCACTCGCCAGGACCCGAAGGACGTGTGCCGAACCAGCGGCAACGCCATGAATCCGGTCAGTTTCTTGCCGACGCCCATGGCCCGTGGCGCACGGCGAACCGCACGCCGCACCAACGTGAGTGGTCGTCGAATGACGTAGCGTCCGAGGCCGGCCTCCGTCAGACCGCGAGCAGCCGTCGAGATCAGCGCAATACCCACGACTCGGGCACCGATCATCTCGGGATGCAGTCGCGCATAGGCGAGCGCCGACATTCCGCCCATCGAATGCCCGACGAGGACAACCTGACCGGCCGGGCACATCGCCCGCATGACAGCGGCGAGGTCCAAGCCGAGTTGCTCGACGGTGTACGTCTCGGGAGAGGCATGGCCGGAGGCGCCGTGGCCGCGGTGGTCGTAGCAGACGATCCGCAGGTCGGCACGTTCCAACTGGACCCGGACCGCGTCCCACGAACGCGAGTGCAGGCAGTGGCCATGCAGGAAGAGGACGGTGAGAGCGGCATCGGCGGGCCCGTACTCCCAGACCGCAAGCGGCACTCCGTCGTCAGCCTCGACGAAGATCCGGCGACCGGACTGCTCCATTGCAGGTTCTCCGGCCGCCGTGGTCTTACGCCGGCGACTGAACAAATCAGACGCGAAAACTCCGCTGGTAGACATCATTGGCTCCCAGTTCACGGTGGTGTATCTCTAGTGTCGGTGTGACGCACGTCACTGTTAGCAGAACCGTGCGTGTTCGTTCCGGTTGATGCGAATTCGTTATTGACCTGCGTTTATTGAATTTCTAACTACTTCTACCGTCAGCGCGAGACGGGTCTAGAAAGAGTCAGACAACGCCCGGCCGGAGGGTGGTCCTCCCTCGTCGCGCACCACTACTAGCGACATCGAGCGACTGAGCGACAACCGTCGGCACGCCCTCAGCCGGACAGCGATCAGAAGAGAGGTGTGCGGGCAAAATTAGGGCGTCAGAGAAAAATTTCGCCCACACAACGAGCAGCCAACTGCCGCTCAGTCGCTCACTGTCGCTGATAGCGGTCGCCGATGAGAACCCCACACCGTCGCGCCTAGCTCTCGTCCGCCTGTCGACGCAGGTACTTCCCGAAGTGCGGCACCGTGAAGCCGATCGTTCCGCGCTCGGCCGAGTAGATCAGCCCCTTCTTGATGAGTCCGTCTCGCGCGGGTGACACCGAAGCCGGCCGGCGACCGAGATGCTTCGCGATGTTGGCCGTCGACACCGGTCCGTCGTCACCCGAGAGGTCAGCCATCGCCCGCATGTACTCGCGCTCCGCGGGGGTCGCGCGCTCGTAGCGAGAACCGAAGAATCCGACCGCAAGCTCTTCTTCGGCGATCGGTGCCGCAACCTTGACGTCGCGCGCGGTGATCGGGCTGTCGGCCGCCTCGTCCCACGTCGCCTTTCCGTACGCCTGCACGAAGAACGGGTAGCCATCGGCGGCCTGGTACAGCAGGTCCAGGGCCTCGTCGGTGAACTTCACGTCCTCGCGCTCGGCCGGCAGGATGAGCGCCTGGTCGAACGACTTACGATCGAGCCGATCGATGCGGTGGTAACTGAACAGCCGCTCCGAGTACGACTTCTGCGCCGACAGCAGCGCCGGCAGGTGCGGGAGGCCCGCACCGACGACGATGAGCGGCAGGCCGTTCTGGCTCAGTTCGTGGCAGGCACCGCAGATCGCGGACAGGTCATCAGACCGGATGTCCTGCATCTCGTCGATGAAGATCCCGATCCCGACGCCGACGTCCTGCGCCAGGGAGGCCGCATCCATGAGCAGCTCGACGAGGTCGATCTCCATGTCCCCGGAGTCCGCCCGGCCGCTGACGGCCGGCACGTCGATACCCGGCTGCCACCGGTCGCGCAGCGCCTTGTCGGCCGACGCGCGCAGGGCGAACGCCTTCAGGACACCAAGGAATTCATCGACACGCTCGGAGTCGCGATGTGTGCCCGCGACCGACCGGATCGCCATGTGCAGCGCCGACGACAGCGGACGCCGAAGGTCCTGATCGGGGCGGGCTTCGATCTTCCCGGTGCCCCACCCACGCGCGATCGCCGCGGAGCGAAGCTGGTTGAGCAGCACCGTCTTTCCGACGCCTCGAAGGCCGGTGAGAACGACCGAACGCTCCGGCCTCGACCGGGAGATTCGTTCGAGCACGACATCGAAGGCGTCGAGCTGTCGGTCACGACCGGCAAGCTCCGGCGGGCGCTGTCCGGCGCCGGGGGCATAGGGGTTCCGAACCGGGTCCATGGACCGAAGTTAAGGCGGCGCGAGGACAATATCGGCATCTCTAGGGCGTGTCCTAGAGGTCGTTATTCATCCCTTAACTTGCCGCAACAGAATCGCTGCGCGCCCCTTGGGACAGACGCCAGTAGGCCAGCCGTTCGACCAGCTCAGGCAGCGCGCCCGGTGGCGTGCCGCTCAGGTCAGAACGACACATCTCGACGGTTTCCTCGATCACCTCCGCCGGAATCCGCGGAAACTGCATAGACAGTCGCGTCACGGTCGACTCGATCAAGGATTTCGTCATTGGTCCCTCCAAGTGGTACCCAATCTCTACCCGGAGAGAACGAACGCCAAACGTCAGACGGCTTCCACCCGTGCCGGAACGTACTTGTGCCACGGGGTTCCCGCGATCGGATCCTGGTACCGCGTCGAGGTGAGGTCGTTGGGCGAAATACCGACGCCCGCACCACCATCTGCCGACGTCACGTTGTCGACGCCGAGTCCGTTCGGCAGGGTGACGTGGCCCGACCGCAGGGTGTCGGTGATCTCCGCCGTCGTGACGGCAGAACCGGCTTCAGTTGTCACGCGAACCGTCGCGCCGTTCTCGATGCCGAGGTTCTCCGCGTCCTCGGGACTGATGCGAAGCGATCCGCCGGAGTCCCGACGACGCCAACCTGAATCGCGAATGATCGTGTTCGCCGTGAACGCGCGCCGCTCACCCGCGGCCAGGACCAGCGGATACTCGGGGGTCGTCCAGCCCGGTTCCTCGTCCCGAAGCTTGTGCATCTGAGCGACGAGTTCCGGAATGTGCACTCGGAAGCGACGGTCGGGATAGCGCACGTAGCTCCAGGTGTCTGCCCACTCGTCGACGGTGAACGTCACGCCAGAGCGCTCGTTCAGCACCGCCTCGAAGAGCTTCTCGCCCGGCTCGAGTCCCTTGCCGGTGAACCCGGCGCCCCGAACGCCCTTCGGGTACGTCGTCGCACACATGTGCGCCACTCCCCACAGCGACGCCGCGCCCCTGAGCTTGGGCGGCAGGGTTTCGCCGAGCGTCTCGTACAGAACGAAGGATGCGACCTTCATGAGCGAGGGATCGGCCATTGCAGCCGAGAAGAACGCGACCGCGAACGCCGATCGACCCGCGTGGGCCGCCGACCGCAGACGCTTGATCGTCGTATCCGGAACAACCTTCAGCTCGCGCATAAGCCGCCCATAGATCTCCGGCTCGGCCAGCGTTCCGGGCAGCGGGTCGAGGATCGGCGCACGCAACTGAAAGGCGTTGTGCGGGAACTCGAAGTTGAAGAACGTCGACTCACATTTCTCGAACTGTGAGCTCGCGGGCAGCACGTAGTGTGCGTGACGTGCGGTTTCGGTGAAGGCCACGTCGACCACGACGACGAGGTCGAGCGCGTCGAGGGCCGCTTTGAATCGCTCGGACTCGGCGATCGAGTGCGCGGGATTGGAGCTGTCGATCCACATGCACCGGAAGCGATCCGGGTGATCGGTGAGGATCTCGTCGGCCATCGAGTTCGCCGGAATGAGACCGGCGATGATGCGCGCACCGGTGACCGGTGTCGTGCGCGAGCCGCTGCCGCCGGTCGACACGGACACCGTCGGTGCCGGCATGCGGCTGAGCAACTCCGCGTACGCCGAGTTCGTGATCGATCCGGCGCTGCGGGTGGCGAGACCGGTCAGTCCGGAGACCGCGGCCGCACCGTTCCGCATGGCGGAAGCGATCGCCTTCTGCTTGATGACCTCGACGCGCGTGGGCTGCTTGCGCGGACGCGGCGCACCTCCGCCGGCGAGCGGCACGAACGACGAGTGCATCGACATCGTGCCCGGCTTCGCGAAGTTGCCAGTGAGGATCCAGAGCAGTTTCTGTAGGTACGACGACAGCGTGCTGTGCGGTGCCTGCTGGATTCCGAGGTCTTCGTAGGTCGCGACGGTTTCGGACTCGCCGATCCGGCGGGCGGCCTGGCGAATCAGATCGGCGTCGACACCACAGCGATCCGCGAAAACATCGACATCGACAGCGCGCAAAGCGTCGAGAACCGGATCGATGTCGACGGTGTGCTCGGCGATGAAGGTGTGATCGAGCAGGTCTTCCTGAACGAGGACCGCGCCCATGGCCGCCAGGCACCAGGCGTCGGTGCCCGGACGAACCTGCAGGTGAATGTCCGCCAGGGCAGCGGTCTCCGTCCGGCGCGGATCGAGCACGATCATCGTTCGCTTCGGGTCGGCAGCCATCTCCTTGAGGACCGGCCGGGCCCGCGGGAAACTGTGCGACTGCCACGGGTTCTTGCCGACGAACACGACGGTCTGCGCGTGCTCGAAATCGCCCTTGGTGTGGTTGCCGTACATCTTGCCGTCGACGAACATCTCGCCGGTCTTCTCCTGGGCAAGAGCATTGCTGTAGTACTTCGAGCCGATGGCGGCCTGGAACGCTGTCGAATACGTGCGGCCGAGGTGGTTGCCCTGGCCCGCGCCGCCGTAGAACAGGATGTGCTCACCGCGGATCGTCGAAATCTTCGCGGCGATCTCGGAAATCGCGGTGTCCCAGTCGATTTCCTCGTAGGTGCCGTCCGCGCGACGACGCAACGGAGACGTCAGGCGCTTGCCGCCGTTCTGATAGTGATCCAGGCGCATGGCCTTCTCACACGTGTAGCCCTGCGAGGCGGGGTGGTTCTTGTCGCCACGGATCGTCTTGAGCTTGCGGCCCTCGAGTTCCACGGTGATGCCGCAGTTGCATTCGCACAGGATGCACGCGGTGACCTGCCCTTTTGCCTTGGGTTCAGCAGACATCGTTTCCCCGCTCCGTCGCATTATGACGATCGATATAATCGCTGACGTTAGCCTCCGGTCAGCTGGGTCGTCAAGAACCGTTCGACGCGATCGAGCGCGTCCGTCGACTTCTGTGCCTGACACACGAGGAGCGCGCCTTCGATCGCCGAAACCGCAGCTGAGGCTGCGTCCTCCGCCTGGTCGACGGCATATCCGGCCTGCCACAGCGCGGCCGACAGCGCGCGTTGCCACATGACGAAGGCCTCGCCCGCGGCCGTCGCGGCACCCGGAGATTCCGCACCTGCCAGGGCACCCGCAGCGACCGGACATCCATACTCGAAGTCGCTGTTCACCAGCCTCTTTCGGAAGTAGTCCACGATCTTCGCGAGCGCCTCCGACGGTCCACGCTCAGCGCAGAGACGGTTGATCACCGCGGTCATGAGACGTCCCGCGGCCAGCGTCGACTCCTCCGCCAACTGCGACTTTCCCGCCGGGAAGTAGTGGTACATCGAACCTCGCGGACCCCCCGAACGCTCGATGACATCGGCGATCGAGGTACCGGCCACACCGCGCTCGGCGAACATCTCGATGGCGCCGGCGATGATGCGATCTCGTGCGTCCATACGGACAAGTTTATGTCATTTGGTATATCCGCTGGTCGCCTATCTTCTGGAATCGGCCGCGCACGCCCGCGCAAGGTGAGAAATTCTGGGCATGTCGATTCGCGCCGCGCTTGCCTTGCTTGGCGCTGCGCTCCTACTGACCGGCTGCGGATCGGGAAATTCCTCCAATGTCTCCACGACAACGTCGGGCGAGTCGGCGGCGACCGGCGTGTTGAATATCAGCACAGTCGACGAACACGGCAAGCCAGTCCCGAGCGTCGAGGTCGAGATCGAGCGCGCGCTCGACTGCGACATCGCACACAAGACAATCTCGCCGGGCACCTCGTTCACGAACCACTTCAGCGGGACCACGGACAAGACCGGAAAGGTCGAGCTCAAGGACTTGCCGCTCGGCTGCTACAACATCAGCGTCGACGATCCGGCGGGCCGACACTTGGCCGCCGGAACCGCGCACGCGGCCTTCCTCACCGATACGGATCCCAAACAGTCTCTCGAGCTGAAGTTCGGAAAGTCCGGCCACGGCGCGAGCGGCGAGTGCGACCCGAAGGAGATCTCCGACGATCTCGACCTCCCCCCGGAGCAGAAGAACGCTCAGGCGACGATCGTCGAGTGCGAGCCGAACTGGTCGATCATCAGCTGGGACGTCCCGGGCGACTCGCAGCGAGCAGTTCGCGTGTTCGGCGACAAGTGGGTCACCTACGTGAAGTTCCCAACGGACCGGTGCTGGCAGCAGGCCAAGCACGACGGAGCTCCGAAATCCTTCCAGAAATACTTCCAGTCCTGCTGACGAGCCACCACATGGCGATCCCCGCCACGAGGCTCAGCGCGATCGCCGGGAGATGATGCCCCGCCAGCGGTTCCAGGATCTGCCAGTGCACGAGGTAGATATACAGCGACGCCCCGGCGAGGACGGTCAGCACGGGGATCACGAAGGCCGGCACCCGCACGGTCGGAAACCAGATCAGCACGACGATGCCGCCGAGGACGATGAGATCGCGCTGCGTGGTGTTGAAGTAACCCATCGTCGACATCGCCGCGGCGACGGTCACGACCAGGCGCATGTGGTTCGACACCGCCTTCGCGGCGGCCCAACCGATGACGAAGAAGAAGGTCGCGTGCAACGTCGACCAACGCTGATCGCCGGAGTGGAAACCAAAAGCGTCGAACCGCACCAGCAACGCGACGGCGAGCACGCTCAACGCGAACCCCATGGGGAACTGGCGCTCGAGGCGATCTACCTGTGGAATCGCGATCACCGCCGTCGCAAGCAGCAGAATCTGCACGATGATCTCGATAAACCACAGATGACCCTGCGTCGGCCCGTCCGGCCCCAGGATCTTCTGCATCAACAGGAGGTTCGTCACGCCGTAGTAGTGGGTTCCGGCGGCCATAACGACGCCGATCCACAGAATGGTCGGCACCGCGATTCCGACGACCGTCGACAGCGCATGCCGCACGCGTTCGACTCGACTCTTGCCCGTCAGCACGAAGCGCGCGAAGTTGAAGCCGGCCACCCCGAGCAACACGTGCGCACCGCCCCACAAAGCGAACAATCCCGCATGCGACCCGACGACGAGAACGATCGCGACTGCGCGAAGCACCAGACTCGTCTCGACTGAGCGCAGCCCAGACTTGCGCACCGCGGGACGCAGACCGCCAACCGGAGTCGTGTGCCAATTCGGTGGGAGATGCCCGAGGAGTCGCTCGAGACGTACCGACATCGTGACGTAGGACAGCGAGTCACCACCGAGGTCGACGAACGCGCTCGACGCCGAGACCTCATCGCGGCGAATACCGAGAACGTCGGCGAACAATGCGCGGACGTCGGAGATGTCGGCCAGACCGGCGCTCAGCGTCCGGATCGTCGGGTAGTCCGGCTTGCCGGAGGGCAGACGCGGAATCGCGTCGACCGCACACTCGGTGATCGCACTGCGCGGCAGCCCCGAGATCGCCGCCACTCGACCGATCACTCCGGTGTCGCCTTCGACCGCGACGACGAGCGTGCCGTCCGATTCGGCGCAGCAGGCGGAGATCCCGTCTTCGGCCAACTCAGACTCAATGCGCTGCAGGTCAATCCGCAGGCCGAAGATCTTCGCGAAGCGCGACTTCCGGCCAATGATCTCGACCAGGCCGTCGCTGGTGAACCGAGCGAGGTCGCCGGTGCGGAGCCGGTCGAGAGTGCGGCCCAAACCGAGGTCGGAGTCGCGTTCGGCGTAGCCCATCATGACGTTCGGGCCCGAGTAGATCAGCTCTCCCGCATCGTCGATGTCAAAGCTTCCCCCGGGCACCGCGACGCCGATGCTTCCGGGATGGTCGACGGCGAGATCCGGAGGCAGATAACCCATGCGCGCAGTCGCCTCAGTCGCGCCGTACATGACGTAGAGGTCCCAGCCGCGGCGCTGACCGAGTTCAGCGAAGTGACGCACTCGATCCGGCCCGAGACGCCCGCCGGCCTGCGTGACGTACCGCAGCGACGGCAGATCCATCTCGTCGAAGCCGGTGCGATCGAGCAGGTCGAACGTGTGCGGCACACCCGCGAACGAGGTGCAGCCTCGCTTCCGGAACTCCTCCCAGAACTCGCGGTCGACGACCGAGTGCTCGTTGAGCACGATCGAAGCACCGACGAGAAGGTGGCTGTGGAGCACCGAGAGGCCATAGCAGTAGTACGGCGGCAGCGTCGTGATCGCTCGGTCACCGCTGGTCAGATGCAGATAGCCGGCGATGGACGCCGCATTGGAGAGGACGTTCTCGTACGACAACCGCACGAGCTTGGGCGACCCTGTCGAGCCTGAGGTACTGAGGAGCAAGGCGAGGTCTGGGTGCAGGTCGTGCTCGGTCGTGCGGCGGATCTCGGTGGTCGCCCACTTCCCACTCCGACTCGCAATCACGACGTCCGGATCGTAGGTCGCGACGACGTCCCGATTGTTGGAGCCGGCGAGCAGGACGACATTGCCTGCCGACAGCGCGCCGAGGTAGTTCACGATGCCGTCGATGTCGTTGTCGGCCTCGATCAGCACCAGTCGTCGCTCGGTGCCGAGCTGATCGGCGACTTCGCCGACTCGATCCGCCAGCGCCCGATAGGTCAATTCGAGGTCACCACAGACAAGTGCGGACTGACCCTCGAACTGTGCCAAGCGCGCAGCCAGCTCCCCAGGGTTGGTTAGGCTACGCACACTTGTCAGGCTAGCGGCTTTGGACAGGTTTACCTAACTCTTTGTCAATAGGCCCTCTCATCGATGGCGAACTACCCTGGCGACCACATACCCCAAGGGGGTATAGTGGCTTGCATGGCAACCACCGAATACCAGGTCACCGGAATGAGCTGCGGCCATTGCGAGGCCTCGGTCCGCGAGGAATTGAGCAAGATCGGCACGATCCAGCAGATCGCCGTCAGCGCGAAGACCGGCAAGCTTGTCATCACCTCATCCGAGCCAGTCGCGGATGCCGACGTAGTCGCCGCGGTCGACGAAGCCGGATACCAGGCGGTTCGAGTCGCATGACCAGGACTGAAGCGCCCGCCGCTCTCGAACTCGAGATCGGCGGAATGACGTGCGCTTCGTGTGCCGCGCGCATCGAGAAAAAGCTCAACAAGCTCGATGGCGTCTCGGCGACCGTCAACTACGCGACCGAAAAGGCGCAGGTCATCGGCAATCTGCCCGTTGAACTTCTCATCGCTGAGGTCGAGAAGGCCGGCTACACCGCGTCGCTGCCGCGAACGGACGAGACACCGGACGTCGAGCTGTCCACGCTGCGCCTCCGGCTCATCGTCGCAACCGTGCTGGCCATCCCCGTCATTGCCGTGTCCATGATCATGGCCCTCCAATTCCCGGGCTGGGAATGGGTGGCGTTCGCGCTTGCAACCCCGGTCGTGTGGTGGTCGGGCTGGCCGTTCCACCACGCCGCGTGGACCAACCTCCGCCATGGCACGTCGACGATGGACACCCTCATCTCCGTCGGTACGGGCGCATCGTGGCTGTGGTCCCTGTATGCGCTGACGATCAGCAACGGTCACATCTACCTCGAAGTCGCCGCGGGCGTCACGATGTTCGTTCTCGGTGGCCGCTACTTCGAGAAGCGCTCGAAGCGCCAGGCTGGTGCCGCATTACGCGCCCTCCTCCAACTCGGCGCCAAAGACGTTGCGGTCCTGCGGGATGGCATCGAAGAACGGATCCCGACCGACCGACTGCGAGTCGGCGATGAGTTCGTTGTTCGTCCGGGCGAGAAAATCGCCACCGACGGCATCGTGCTCAGCGGTTCGTCCGCGGTCGACCTGTCGATGCTGACCGGCGAATCGGTGCCCGTCGACGTCACGGTCGGTGACTCGGTCACCGGCGCGACGATCAACGCCGGTGGTCGGCTCGTCGTGCGTGCCACACGCGTCGGCAGCGACACGCAACTGGCCCAGATCGCCAAGCTCGTGGAAGACGCGCAATCCGGAAAAGCTGAGGTCCAGCGCCTCGCCGACCGCATCTCCGGCGTCTTCGTCCCCGTCGTCATCGGCATCGCCCTCGTCGTCCTGGCCGGCTGGCTCCTGACGGGCCATTCGGCGAATGACGCCTTCACTGCAGCCGTCGCCGTCCTGATCATCGCGTGCCCCTGCGCCCTCGGCCTGGCCACGCCTACCGCACTGCTAGTCGGTACGGGTCGCGGCGCTCGCATGGGAATTCTCATCAAGGGATCTGAGATCCTCGAAAGCACTCGTCGGGTCGACACCATCGTTCTCGACAAGACCGGCACTGTCACGACCGGTCGCATGGAGCTTGTCGACGTCATTCCGGTTTCAGGCGTGGAGCGCGATGAACTGCTCCGGATCGCCGCAGCCGTCGAGAATGCGTCCGAACACCCGGTGGCGATGGCGATCGCACGTGCAGTTCCCGAGCTCCCGGTCGTCGAAAGCTTCCAGAACGTCGAAGGCCTGGGCGTCACAGGGGTCGTCGAAGGTCATGCCGTCGTCATCGGCCGGGAAGCACTGCTCGCCGACTACGGGGTCGTGATCGATGAGCAACTCCGCGCCGCCGTGCAGAACGCACAAGACCGGGGTCGGACCGCGGTTCTCGCCGCGTGGGACGGTGCCGCCAAGGGCGCTCTTGTCGTCGCGGACACGGTCAAACCGACGAGCCGCGAAGCGATCGCGCAGTTCAAGGACCTTGGTCTCACGCCCATCCTGCTCACCGGCGACAACGAGCGGGTGGCCCAAGAGATAGCGCGCGAGGTTGGGATCGACCAGGTCTTCGCCGAGGTGCTTCCGCAGGACAAGACGAACGTCATCGCCCGGCTTCAACGCGACGGCAAGGTCGTCGCGATGGTCGGAGATGGCGTGAACGATGCCGCCGCCCTCGCTCAAGCCGATCTCGGGCTCGCGATGGGTACCGGCACCGACGTGGCGATCGAAGCGGCGGATTTGACGCTCGTCCGCGGTGACCTGCGCAGCGCAGCCGATGCGATCCGACTGTCGCGCCGAACCCTCGGCACGATCAAGGTGAACCTCTTCTGGGCGTTCGCCTACAACGTCGCCGCGATTCCGCTCGCGGCAACTGGCCTGCTCAACCCCATGATCGCGGGAGCCGCGATGGCGAGCTCGAGCGTCTTCGTCGTGGGCAACAGCCTGCGGCTGCGCCGGTTCACGTAGTCCAGTCGACCTCGGCGGCCAGGTCGAGAAGCCGCTCACGCCGGTCCGGGTTGGTCTCCCCGATCCAGCTGATGAGGCCCAGAACATGTGCCCGAAAGTCCGCATGGCCACCGCGATTCTGCGCGGCGGCGCCGGTTCGAGCGGCGTTGTGCAGGATCGCGCGCACCTTGTCGTAGCTGTCCCGCGGAACCTGGGGGTGGTCGTTGACGACCAACCCGGCGAGGATCTGCCGCTGGTGCGATCGCCGAATGAGCGTCTTCTGGCGGTTCACGAAGAGACCTTCAGCCGCGATGATGCGCTCGACGGCGCTGACTATCGACCCCGCGTTGATGCCATCGGCACCGGAAAAGGCCAGGTCGTCGGCATAGCGCGTGTAGGTCATCCCCACGCGAAGCGCGAAACCGGACAGCCGTCGATCGAGTCCACGCGCGGCCAAGTTGCCGAGTTTGGGCGATGTCGGCGCACCCTGCGGCAGATGCGGAACCCGGAGAAATGTTCGTTGCTCGTGGTCCAAACCCCGCAACGCGGCAATCGACGAGGCATTGGTGCTCAAACCCGCGAGCGATCGTGACACCACCTCCGAGTAACCCATGGCCTCGAAGATCGCACGGACGCGCGGTTCACCGATGCTCGAGAAGTAGTTCTTCAGGTCCATACGGATCAGCAGGCCGGCACTGCTGTGCGGAGCCGAGAACGTGGCTGGGTTGCGTCCGGATTCGAACCCGTGACACGCGCTGTGGACCGGCAAGCACGCCAATATCCGGCGGTTGATGGTCCGCTGAATCTCCCGCAATCGCGGCTTGGGAGCTTCGACCAATCGACGACCGGACCGCCTGGGCAGCTGCCGATAGCGATAATGCGACAGCGGGCCGCTAGCGGTCCGCAACCAACCTCCGCAGTCCGCGAACCAGTCCAGCTCGCTCGGGGTCAGGTTGAGAAACTGCGCGAGCGCCGAGACGTCTGGCAACTCCGGAACGCCAAACCGCAAGGGTTTGGCGAGCGGCGGGTTGAGGTCGATTTCCCAGCGGAGCGAACGTAGTTGGGCCACCAGCGTCGGATAAGGCTCGATGGGCTCGAGCGGTACGTTGTCGATGACCTGCGACGCCAACGATTCCGCCAGACCTGCTTCGACAAAGCCGGCGAAGACCTCAGCGAGGTTCTCCCGCCGCCAGGAAAGCTCCCTCCGGCCGAACGCGCGCGCGATGGCTTGCGCGTGCGGGAGTGAAAACCGGCCCTGCATCAGTGGGCGCGCGACGGTGGCCGACGACCTGCTCTTGTCTTTGTCGCCGGGCCGCACGCGGAGCGTGCCCAGCGGCTTCGGACGCTGTTGCCAACTGATTCGACGCACCCAGGGGTTACCCCTGAGACAGACCTTCTCGGTCCTCGCTCACCGCGCCACCGTCGCACAGTGCCGAGAGTAACCGATCAGCAAACCGGCTGGGACGCCCTAGGGCAACGCCATAACCGCGGCGCGCGTACGAACTTCGTCGCCTACCGCAAACGCGATCTGGAGGGTGCCGTCGGATTCGAGTTCGGTCCAGATGCGGACGTCCTCACCGGAGGTGATGGGCTTGTTGTACTCGATGACGTACCGGTGCGGAATGCTCGTGATGTCGCTGTGGTTGGCGGTCACCTCGTGGATGCCCTGCCAGTAGGCCGAGTTCGTGACGTGCTTCCACATGTCGATATCGGTGCGGCGCACGTGGAACTTGATGGACGCCTGCTTCGAGACCGGGTTCGAGAGCCACGACTTCCACTTGAGTCGGTGCTCGGAGGTGGTGTCGCCGATGGTGTTGATGAACTCATCCGACATGCGGGCCGGTGCCTGGGTGTTCAGGTTCATGCAGATCCAGAAGGCCTCGGTCTCGACGAGGCCACCGTCGCCGCCATCGAGCCGGATGCGCATCGAGCACCAGCGACTCGACAGGGCGGCACACCAGCGCCGCGCGCGCAGCTGGTCCGGCCACTTGATCGGCTCGATCACGTCGATGACGGTCCGGCGGACGATCCAGTGGGGATGCGATTCATCCATTCCGTTGGCGATCAGATGCTGGAAACCGGCTTCCTGCAGGTAACGGGCGATCCCATCGGGGCGGACTTGGTCGCTTTCATCGAGGTCGCTCGACAGAACCGGCAGCGTCGTTTCGAAGATATGTCCAGATGACGGCACCGGCATCATGGTCGAGGACTTCCACATAGGTGAACTCCCTACGTTGGCGGGTTTGCCTCATCTTCGAGCATCTCGGGGCGATACCTGGCGTAGTAAGCCTGCATGTCGGGCGCTTCTTTTTCGCGGCGTAACTGATCCACGAGGTCGCCGTCCATGCCGTGCTTGTTGAGGCGGTATCGACGATAGACCGGATTCAGGGCAATCGCGAAGTAGACGAAGGGCAGGGCCAACGGCATCGTCATGATGAGTTTCGTCACGATGTCCGTCGGAAGCAGATAAACCGGCGCCAGCACGAGCACCACGGGCGTCGTCACGCGGACCACGAAGCGCGTCGCCGCACCCTTGCTGATGAGGTCGTTGCGAACCCAATCATGCAGGTCAGGAGGCAAAACCGCACCCAAGCAGTACCGCAGGTACTGCCACACGCTCGGTTTCTTGATTCCTGTCACCCGACCATTGTCTCAGGAATACCTACTGCGGTGGAGGCGGCGGGAACGGAGGCTGGCCCCCGGGTGGCTGCTGCGGCGGGTATGGCGGGTACGGAGGTTGGTTCGGATACTGCGGATACGCAGCTTGCGGTCCGACATCGGCAGGCGAAATAGGGCCTTGGGTCAGAGTCCGGAAGGCGAACGAGGACGAGATCATCACCATCGGCATCGTCACCAGCAGACCGAGCCCACATGGGATCGCGCCGACGATGAGGAGTCCGACGTTCGCGAGTGCGAGAAGCAACAGCGGACCGACGTTCTTGCTGGTCAGTTGGTAGCTCGCGCGCACCGCCGAGACCGGATCCAGTTGCTTGTCCAGCGCGAACGGCACCGTGAAGTACGTCAGGAACATCGCGACTGCGAAGGCGACGAAGGCCACGAGCCCGAACAGAAGAAGAACGACGAGACTGCCCGCCGCCACGGCCAGCGCGCTCCCGATCACGAAGATCACCCACGGGATGACACCGCCGAGCACGGTTGCCAGCAGGGAGGCGCCGAGCACGCGGGGCCAGTTGTCGATCTTGAAGAAATCGGCGAACTCCGGTTTGCGGCCGTCGAGTTCGAAGAGGGCTCCGCGGAACGAGGCGACCTGGAAGACCGCCGCAATCGCCATCCCGACCAGCGTGAAGAAGAGGCTGACGACGTACGGCATGCCGGAACTGATGAAGTTGTCGATGATGAGGACGACGCCATAGGCGACGATCAGAAGAATCCACCACAACGGGTTTGCGGCGAACTTTTTCCAGCCGTAGACGATCGCGGCCGAGGTGTCGACGGTGGGCGTTTGCTGCCAGCCCGAGGGCGATGGTGGATAGTTCATGATCATTCCTCCCGTTACTTCTCTACCATCACCGAGAGCAACTCGTACGCCACATGAGCTGCAGCGATACCGGTGATTTCGGCATGGTCGTAAGCCGGTGAAACTTCGACGATGTCGGCGCCGACGATGTTCAGCCCCTGCAGGGCTCGAATGGTGTTGAGCAATTCACGAGACGTGAGTCCGCCGGCTTCCGGCGTTCCGGTTCCGGGGGCGTGCGCGGGGTCGAGAACGTCGATGTCGACCGAGATGTAGACCGGCCCGCCGGCCAGACGCTTCATCATGCGCTCGACGACGCTTTTCAGCCCGTCGACCTGGTAATCGTCCGAGCGAATGACCTGGAATCCGAGGATGCTGTCATCTTCGAGGTCGGCCTTGCTATACAGCGGACCGCGGATGCCCATGTGTTGCGACCGCTCCAGGTCGATGAGCCCCTCTTCGCTCGCCCGCCGGAACGGCGTGCCGTGCGTGTAAGCCGCGCCGAAGTAGGTGTCCCACGTGTCGAGATGGGCGTCGAAGTGCAGGACCGCCACCGGACCGTGGTCCCGTGCGATCGAACGCAGGATCGGAAGTGCGATCGTGTGATCGCCGCCGAGGGTGAGCACCTTCGAGCCGTGTTTGCGCAGCTCGGTGACCTCGGCGTCGATCGTCTCGATCGCCTCGGTGATGTTGAACGGATTGACGGCGATATCACCGGCGTCCGCCGCCTGCTGATCGCCGAACGGGAATACGTCGAGAGTCGAGTTGTACGGCCGCAGGAGTTTCGACGACGCCCGGATGTGGCCGGGACCGAATCGAGCGCCGGGCCGGTAGGTGGTTCCCGAGTCGAACGGCACCCCCAGAACCGTGATGTCCGGGTCGGTGACTTGGTCGAGCCGCGGCAGCCGTGCGAATGTCGTCGGCTCGGCAAAACGCGGCACGCGGATGGCATCCACCGGACCGATGGTCTCGCGACCGTCCGGACGCGCGCCCCTGATGAATCCCTCGTGAGTCATGTCGCGGACGCCTCCACTTGGTGGTTTCCTGATCTCAACACTACTTTCGTGCGAGGCCTCATGCTGACCGTCGCGTTGTACCAAGGACCTGAATCCGCTGGCGTCCCAGCCAACCTCGCCTCGATCGGCGCCGCCGCGGCTCGCGCTGCAGCGGCCGGAGCCCAGATTCTCATCACGCCGGAGATGTCGGCGACGGGCTACAACATCGGCTCGTTGATCGCCCAACTGGCCGAACCCACCGACGGTTCGATCTTTCAGGCGGTGGCCGACGTCGCACGCCGCAACGGGATCGCGGTTGTCTATGGCTTCCCAGAGTCGAACGGTGATCGATTGCCCTACAACAGCATTCAGGTCGTCGACGGGGACGGAAAGTCCGTCACCACCTACCGGAAAACCCACCTCTTCGGGTCCGACCGCACCTACTTCACCCCGGGCGATCGGTGGATCGAGCAGTTCGAACTCGATGGCGTCCGATGCGGACTTCTCATTTGCTACGACGTCGAATTTCCGGAAAACGTTCGGGCACATGCCGACTCGGGGACCGAGCTCCTCATTGTTCCGACTGGACTCATGGATCCATACGGCCACGTCGCCACTCACATGGTGCCGACGCGCGCGTACGAGAGTCAGTTGTTCATCGCGTACGTCAATCGCGTCGGGACCGAGGGTGAACTTACGTATTGCGGCCTGAGCTGCGCGATTGCGCCCGACGGGACCGAACTCGCGCGAGCAGGTCGTGGCGAGGAACTCCTCGTCGTCGACATCGATCCCGGCCAGCTCGCCAAGTCCCGCGCGGAAAACACGCACTTGGACGATCGCCGCCGAGACCTCTACCGGAGCATCCGATGACTCAACCGGTAGCTCCCCACTCTGACGCTCCGGAACCGGGCAAACCGCTCACGATGTTCGGGCCCGATTTCCCCTTCGCCTACGACGACTATGTGCGAAACCCAGTGGGCCTGGGCTCGATCCCGCACGAGGTTCATGGCACTGAAGTCGCGATCGTCGGTGGCGGGGTCGCGGGCATCGTCGCGGCCTACGAACTCATGAAGATGGGTTTCCGACCCGTCGTGTACGAAGCCGACCAGATCGGCGGGCGGATGCGGTCGGCGCCCTTCGAGCAGGCGCCCGGCGCCATCGCCGAACTCGGCGCGATGCGGTTCCCGCCATCGTCTACGACGCTGTGGGAGTACTTCGCCAAGGTCGCGATTGAGACGTTCCCCTTCCCGAATCCGCTGGCCGCGGCGACACCGAGCACGGTCGTCGACCTCAAGGGCGAGACGTACTACGCCCGGACTCTCGACGAGCTGCCCGCCGTGTTTACGCAAGTCGCCGACGCTTGGCGGCAGACCCTCGAAGACAGCGCCGACCTGCATGCCATCCAGACCGCGATCCGCGAACGCGATGTCCCCACGCTGAAATTCCTCTGGGACAAGCTCATTCGCGAACTCGACGATCAGACTTTCTACGGCTTTCTAGCCGCTTCCAAACACTTCCCTACATTCAGCTTGAGAGAGATCTTCGGCAAGGTGGGATTCGGCACCGGCGGCTGGGACACCGACTACCCCAGCTCGATGCTCGAGATCCTGCGCATCGTGCTGACGGAAGCCGACGACAACCATCGCGGGGTCATCGGCGGCTCACAACAACTGCCGCTTCGGCTGTGGAAGCGGACACCCCGACGAATTGCGCACTGGCCGGACGGGACGTCGCTCGAATCGCTGCACGAGGGGGACCCGCGCCCGGCGGTCACCAGCATCCGGCGCACGCATCCGCGGAACTACACGATCGCCGACTCGTCCGGCGAGATCCGCACCTATCCGGCGGTCATCGTCACCGCACAGTCGTGGATGCTGCTCAACAACATCCACTGCGACGACGACCTGTTCCCCGCTGACCTGTGGGCCGCGATCGAGCAGACGCACTACATGGGCTCATCGAAGGTGTTCGTGCTGGTCGACCGCCCGTTTTGGAAGGACAAAGTCGCCGGCGGGCGCGATTCGATGTCCATGACGCTCACCGACCGGATGAGCCGGGGCACCTACCTGCTCGGCCACGGTGATGGCCCGGCCGTCATGTGCCTCTCGTACACCTGGGAGGACGATTCGCGGAAGATCGTGCCACTCGACGCCAACGAACGCATGGAGCTCATGCTCAAATCGCTCCGCGCGATCTATCCGAACGTCGACATTCGCAGCCACATCATCGGGACCCCGAAGACCATCTCATGGGAAACAGAACGGCACTTCATGGGTGCGTTCAAGGCGAATCTGCCGGGCCACTACCGCTACCAGGAACGGCTCTACACACACTTCATGCAACGCGACCTGAGCGCCCGGCATCGCGGGATCTACCTCGCCGGCGACGACATCTCGTGGACCGCGGGGTGGGCCGAAGGCGCCATCACCACCGCACTCAACGCCGTGTGGGGCGTGATGAATCAGTTCGATGGCCAAACATCGCCCGCGAACCCCGGCCCGGGTGATCTCTTCGACGACATCGCTCCGCTACGTCTTTCGGACGATATCTAGCGCGGTTCGTAGAACGTCGTAGAGATCGGATACGTCTTGGTGGCGAAGTACCAGAGGTCGCGCGCACGCTGATCCGACAACATCGAGTTCTCGGCTTGCACGTCGATCGTCACCACCGAATAGTCACTGCGGTAGCGAATCTGCACGCGATTCGGCTGGCCCGGAAACGCCAACGACCGAACGATGGCGGCCTCGCCTACCCCTGCGATCGATCGCGCCTGCCCATAGAACTGCGAGTGCTGCTGCGTCTCATCGATGACCCGCGCAGCCGACCTCTCATCGGTACACCCAAACGCAGAGGCGGTGACGTAGAGACCAGCCGTCGACAGCGTGTAGACCGCGCCCGGACTGTCGACCCGACGACAACTCGCGATGAACCACGCCAACTCACTGTCGATGCGCTGTCGCGGGACCGCTGCCGCGATCGCCATCGGGCCGGAGTCGCGAACCCCGAGATCGACTTTCGGCACGTAGGACAGCAGGGGCTCGACCCCCTGCTCGCGCATCTCCGCATTGACGGTGGTCCAGGCTCGATCCGCGGACGACGGCCACGTCCCGACGACATAGCAACCGACTGCCACCACGGCCAGCGCCGCCGCAACCGCCCCACGTTTCACCCGGGGAGGCCAACTCCCCGTATCGGGCTGCCGGACGAGGAAGGGCCTCTCGACGAACAGCCACGACAGGACGGCAAGTGCCGTCGAGATCGCCAGCGTCACGGCCGCGAGTCCCAGCAACGTCGAGAACGGACCCCACGAATCGAACCACTGACCACGGTTCTCGATATGGATGAGCGGCTCGTGAATCAGGTAGATCCCGAAGCTGACCCACCCGATGAGGCGCAGTGGGAGCCACTCGAATGGGCGGCGCAGGGCCGGGTGACCGAACGCGACGAGGTAGACGCCGGCCGCGATCAGCAGCCCGAACACCGGGCGGTAGTAGACCTGTTCCAAGGGGTCTCGGCTGAGCCAGGCCAGCTCGATAAGTCCCGCGCAGACGGCTGCCAACGCGATTGCCGACGCGGCCAACGACCCGATAAACCGCCCGGACGCGCCGTTGACCTGCACTCTTGCCAGGACGACGCCCAGCCCAAATGTCAGCAGGAACGCGGGCAGGCTGTTCACGAACATCCCGCTGAACCAGAAGTCGAAATCGGAGCTGAATCCGCTGAGCAGCAACGTCGTGGGGTCGCTGTGCTTGATCGCCGCCTCGATGACCGAGTCCATAGACGTTGACCACAGCCAGATCCAGCCCATTGAGACGGCGCCGAAGAGCGTGAGCGACAACCACCACCGGCGGCCGAGGAAGGCCAGAACCAGCACAGGAAGTAGCGCGTACCAGGTCATCTCGATCGTCAACGTCCACCAGGGGAAGCTGTTGAAGTTGAAGTCGGAGTACGCGATCGGAACGTAGCCGTGCAGAAAGAGCAGGTGCGCGCCGATGTTGATCAGCCCGGTCGTGCCGGTGAGCATCTGTTCGGGAGTCTCGTCGAGGAACCCGAAGATGCCGAGCACGAGGAAGAAGCACAGGTAATAGGCGGGCACGATTCGGAGAAGACGGCGCCGCCAGAACTGGCGCAGGCTCGGTCTCGGCGTTCCCTGCTGTCGAGCGACAAACCACGGCCGGGCCAGCAGGAACCCGCTGAGAACGAAGAACAGGTCGACCCCGAGGTACGCCCGCGCGAAGATGAACCCCACGTCGACGCCGAAAAGCCGTAGCTCACCATGCGCGATGGCGACGCCGAGGCAGTGGTAGACCAGCACGGACAGGACCGCAACGGCACGCAATCCGTCCAGGTACGGTTCATTGCCCGACCTCGCGGCCGAAATGCCCAGGAACGCACTCACGCGGTCGGGCGCCGCCTCGACAGGTTCGTCGAGGGGCGTCGGTGGTGCGAGCGTGAGTGTCATGACCTCCCCGTCGGTCCGCGTGATCCTCGCATGGGCGAGCACTCGTACCGCCCGCGACAAACTGTATTCGGCGAATTATCGGCAAATGTAGAGCGTTTGCTAGACGGCCCAATACGACGCTCGATGTCAGCAGTCGCAGCCACAGTCGCAGCAGCAGTCGTCGCAGCAGCAGGCACAATCGCCACAGTCACAATCACATCCGATCGGCGGCTTCCGCTCCCCAGTGCACGGCGCGGTGTGCTCGAAACAGCACGCGTACCCGGTGCAGTACCCACCGACGAGCAATCCGACGCCAGTCAGTAGTCCCGGGCGTTGGACCGGTTCCTGCGCCGACGCGAGGGCTCGGTTGGTCCCATGGACCAGGATCGTCGACACCGGCTCCGGATCCGCCAAGGTCAGGACCGCAGTTGCACTTCGCACTTGGTCACGCGCACGACCGAGAAGGTCATCGACCTCGGCCAACGACGTCCCCGTCGCGTCGATCGGATTGAAGGCACCGCGTTTGCGATCGACCTTGAGATCCGCGACCGCGTCGCTCAGATGGGCGATCCGTCCGATCGCTCGACCAATCGTCCGCAGCGGAACAACATTCTCCGGTCGATCGGCGAGCACCGCAGAGTGCGCGTACAACTCCCCGGCGCAGAACTCGGCGGGCCAGGTGACCTCGTCGAGAGCGATGCCTGCGCATTCCCTTGCCTTCTGCGATGTGATCGCGGTCCACAGCGGTTGAACGTCGAGTCCGATGCGACTTCCGCGCTCGTGCGCTTCGGCGCGCCACTTTCGCGCGGGACGCTTCGACAGTCGCGCACGAAACCGCCCGTCACCGTCGGCCGCCCAGTCCGTCGCCTTGGCCGCCCCGAGCAGCAACGATGCGGTGGCTGCGAGTTCTGCACCAGCCGAGTCCGACGTCACGACGGACGCTGTTTTCATGCCTCGCAGCGGGCACGGACCCGCAGTCCGACGCGATGCGCGCCCGGACTGAGCCTCGGTCAGGAGGCTGAGGACGATCGCGTCGGTGTTTGTGGTGGCCCGTGCCACCTGACCGTGCCCATCGCGCAGGGACAGACACAGACCGCACATGTGCTCGCGCCACGCCTCTTTGCCCGAGGCACACGGCCGGACGACTCCGAACATGCATTCACTGTGGCAGCGGTTTTCCAGCCCGCCGCCGAGACGCGCCGATGGACACCAATCGGGGACACCGACCTGTGACCTATCGTGGTCAGTCGTCGAGAATGCCATCGCTGCAGGTCATCGATGGGACATCACCCTGGGTCAGGAACTCTAAGGCAAGGCGATGTACTTCGTTTCGAGGTACTCCTCGATTCCTTCCGACCCCGCTTCGCGGCCCAGGCCCGACTCCTTGACGCCACCGAACGGTGCCGCGACGTCGGAGATGATGCCGCGGTTGACGCCCACCATTCCGGACTCGACGGCCTCCGCGACACGCAGAGCGCGGCTCAGGTTCTGCGTATAGATGTACGCCGCGAGCCCGTATTCGGTGTCGTTGGCGGCCGCGATTCCGGCTTCCTCACCGTCGAATCCAGCGATCGCCGCAACCGGGCCGAAGACTTCTTCCTTGAGGATTCGGGCATCCACCGACACCCCATCAAGGACGGTCGGCGGGTAGAAGTAGCCCGCGCCCGAAAGTGCCTCACCACCGCAGGTGATGCTGGCTCCCTTGGCGACCGCGTCCGCGACGAGATCCTGCACCGTTCCCCGCTGCTTCTCGGTGATCAACGGCCCGACCTGCGAACCTTCTTCGACTCCATTGCCCACGCGCAGCGCGGCCATGCGGTCCGTGAGCTTGCGGGTGAACTCCGCACGGACCGAGTTGTCGACGTGAATGCGGTTCGCGGCCGTGCACGCCTCACCCGTGTTGCGCATCTTGGCGGCCATTGCGCCGTCGACCGCGGCGTCGAGGTCAGCGTCGTCGAACACGACGAACGGCGCATTGCCACCGAGTTCCATCGAGGAGTTGAGGACGTGCTTCGCGGCCTGGGCCAGCAGCAGCTTTCCCACTCCGGTCGAACCGGTGAAGGTGACCTTCCGCAGGCGTGGATCGTCGAACATCGGGTCGGTCAGCGCCGCGGCGTGCGAGGTCGGGAGGATCGACAGGACGCCGTGCGGCAGTCCGGCCTCCTCGAAGACCGTGCCGAGCATGAGCATCGTGAGCGGAGTCTCCGCGGCGGGCTTGCACACGACGGTGCAGCCGGCGGCGAACGCCGGACCGATCTTGCGGGTGCCCATCGCGAGCGGGAAGTTCCACGGAGTGATCGCGAGCACCGGCCCGACCGGCTGCTTCATCACGAGAATCCGGCCCGTACCGGTCGGCGAAGTCGTGTACCGGCCGTTGATCCGGGGTGCCTCCTCGGCGAACCAGCGAATGAACTCGCCGCCGTAGGTGACCTCACCATTCGACTCCGCGAGCGGCTTGCCCATCTCGAGAGTCATGAGCATGGCGAGGTTGGGGCGGTACTTGCCGTCGATGAGTTCCCAGGCCTTGCGCAGGATCTCGGCGCGCTTGCGGGACGGCGTCGCCGCCCACTCCGCTTGCGCGGCCACTGCTGCATCCAATGCGCGGGCGCCGTCTTCGGGACCGGCGTCGGCCACCTCGACCAGGACTTCGCCGGTCGCGGGATTATGAACCGGGAAGCGCTTGCCGGACGCGGCCGGCGTCTGCACTCCACCGATCCAGAGATCCAGCGGTACTGCCTTGAGGGCTTCTTCCGGAGTCATGCGTGACCTGCCTTGTTTCGCAGAACCGAGCCGAGCACTTCAAGTCCTTCCATCAGCAGATCGTGGCTGATCACCAGGGGTGGCAGCAGCCGGATGATGTTGCCGTAGGTGCCGCACGTCAGAACGACGACGCCCGCGTTGTTCGTCGCGGTCGCCACCTCTTTGGTGAGCACCGCGTCTGGTTCCTTCGTACCCGGTTTCACGATTTCGATCGCGATCATCGCGCCGCGACCACGAATGTCGCCGATGACGCCGGTGTCGGCCTGCAGCTTCTCGAGATAGGACCGGGACAGCTTCTCCAGGTGCCGCGCACGCGCGGGCAGGTCGGCCGCGGCCATGTAGTCGATCGCCGCAATCGCGGCCGCGCAGGCGACCGGGTTTCCGCCGTACGTGCCGCCGAGCCCACCGGGGTGGACCGCGTCGAGAAGGTCCGCACGCCCGGTGACAGCCGCGAGCGGCATTCCACCGGCGATGCCTTTGGCCATCGTGATGAGGTCCGGAACGATGCCTTCGTCGTCCGATGCGAACCACGAACCCGTTCGGGCGAACCCGGTCTGCACCTCGTCGGCGATGAACACGATGCCGTTCTGTTTGGCCCAGTCCACTATCGTCGGGAGGAACCCGGGCGCGGGAACGATGAATCCACCTTCACCCTGGATCGGCTCGATGATGAGCGCCGCGACCGACGAAGCGCCGATCTGCTTCTCGATGCGGTCGATCGCGTCCGCGGCGGCTTCCTTGCCATCGAGGCCGTCGCGGTACGGGTAGGAGGCCGGCATCCGGTAGATCTCCGGCGCGAAGGGGCCGAAGTTCGTCTTGTAGGGCATCGCTTTCGCGGTGAGCGCCATCGTGAGGTTCGTGCGGCCGTGATAGGCGTGGTCGAACGCGACGACGGCCTGGCGCCCGGTTGCCAGGCGGGCCACCTTGACCGCGTTCTCGACCGCCTCCGCACCCGAGTTGAACAGCACCGTTCGCTTCTCGTGGTCGCCCGGTGTGAGTCGGTTGAGCCGCTCAGCGACCTCGATGTACCCCTCGTACGGGGTGACCATGAAGCAGGTGTGGATCAGTCGCGCGGCCTGATCGGCCACCGCCGCCGCGACCTCCGGATTCGACGCTCCGACACCGGTGACGGCAATACCCGAGCCGAGGTCGATGAGCGAGTTCCCGTCCACATCGACGATCACGCCGCCGTCCGCGTCCACGGCATAAACGGGAGCGGACGAACCCACCCCCGCTGCCACGGCCTTGCCGCGTCGAGCAGCGAGTTCGAGCGATTTCGGGCCGGGAAGCGGGGTGACGAGTCTGCGCTCTTGCGCCAGTCGGTACACGATGGCGGTCATCTACAGCCTCCGGGTCGTCCACGGTCGGAACCGACTCTGAGCTTGCCACCTAGCCGACGGGCGCGAGTGCCTTCCGCCAGGACAACTTTCCGCCGGTCTGCATCAGCGAGTGGCGGTAGGCTCGTTCGCCGACGTAGATGACTCCGGCCGCGAACAATCCGGTGATTCCGAGCGACAGCACCGGCTCCCACCAGGCGACGTCGCCGGCGAGCAGGCGGGCCGGCATCGCAATGACCGAGGCGATCGGCACGTACGAAACGATCACCAGGGCATTGCCGGACAACCCGAAGCTCGCGAGGTACACCGCCATCAGCGCATACGTCATCGGCGCCGTGGTCGTCTGAATGTCCTCATTGCGTGAAGCCAGCGCGCCGGCCACGGCATACAGGCACGCCAGCGCCAGGAATCCGATCGCGAAGAACGCGATGAACCAGGCCACGGCCCAACTCAGACCGGGCAGCAGCCCCGACAGATCCGTGAAGGACAGGGCGACCAGGCCGGTGGCGCTATAGAGCACGACCTGCGCCAACGCGAGCACTGCGTTTCCGACAACCTTGCCGCTGAGGAGGTGTCGCAGCGGGATCGCCGTCGCGATGATCTCCACGAGACGCGATTGCTTCTCCTCGACGACGCTCTGCGCGATCTGAATGCCGAACATCATCGCCGCCATGAAGAACAAGATGGCGAACGCGAAGGTGATCAGCTTGATCGCACCCGAGTTGTCCTGCTTGCCGTCGAGTCGGTCGACCTTGAGGTCGGCACCCTTCATGAGGTCTTGAACCGACGTCCCCGCAGCGGCAGCGTTGGCGTCCAGGACACTCATCCGCACCGACTGTTCGACGGCCGTCTTCACCGTCAGGTCGACTTGGTCGTCCGAGCTCAGGGTCCATCCGCTCGGCCCGTTGTACAGCCAGGCATCGGCCTTGCCGTCGTCGACGGCCGCCTTCGCGGCCACGTCGCTGCTGACCCGGTCAACCTCGATCGTCACCGTGTCGTCGGCGGTATGCGCAATCTTGCTGGCGCTAGTCACGAGGGCCTCGGCGGATTGATCGGACACGACGATCGTGTGGGTCGATTCCTTGCTGCTCTGCCACACGCCGAACGCCGCGCCACCCGCAATGAGCAGCATCGTGATGAGCGTGGACACGACGAAGGCTCGGTTCGTCAGGCGGACATGGATCTCGCGGGTGGCGACGATGATCCAGGGCTGTGGCTGGCGGTTCATGCCGTCACCTCTCGGTAGATCTGCGCGAGGCTCGGGCGCTCGGGCGAGAACTGTTGGATGGCACCGCGATCGAGGGCCTTGGACAAGAGGTCCCGTTCGGCGCCCGCATCGATGATTTCGAGGAGGACCGACGGTCCCGCGAGGTCGACGACGTGGATTCCGCGCTGGTCACGAACCCAGCCGGCGTCACCATCGAGGACCAGCCGGTGCCGGAGGACCGAACGCGACTGCAGTTCGTCGGGAGTTCCCGACGCGACCACATGGCCGCGCGCGAGCACGACCAATCGCTCACACAATCGCTCGACAAGATCGAGTTGGTGCGACGAAAAAAGCACCGGAACGCCCTGCGACGTGTGTTCGCGCAGGAGGTCGACCATGCTGTCGACGGCTGCCGGGTCGAGACCGCTGAACGGCTCGTCGAGAACGAGTGCCTGCGGCTGTCCCATGAGTGCCGCGATGATCTGCACCCGCTGCTGGTTTCCGAGCGACAGCTTCTCGACGTGGTCCTTCGCACGCTCGGCCAGACCGAGGCGCTCGAGGTGGTCGAGAACCGATTTCCGGGCCGCCGACGTGCTCATTCCACGGAGTCGGGCCAGGTAGATGAGCTGATCGAGAACCGGCTGCTTCGGGTAGAGCCCGCGCTCCTCCGGCATGTAGCCGAAGGTGCGGCGATCGAGTCCGGTGATCGGATGACCCTGCCAGTGCACTTCACCGCTCGTCGGCGCGAGAACGCCCATGGCCATGCGCATCGTCGTTGTCTTGCCGGCCCCGTTGCCACCGACGAACCCGGTCAGCAGACCGCTCGAGACGGTGAAGCTGACGTCATCGACGGCCCGGACCTCACCGAACGTTCGCGTCAGATGCCGCAATTCGAGGTCGCCGCCGCGCTCTTTGCTGTGCTTCATGATCTCCACCGTATGGGCGTCGCGGCGCACGCGGATCCGACGCGCGGTGGAGATCAGCCGTGGCCGTCGAGGTCGGCTTCCCCCGCGAGGATGAGTCCGGCTTCGTAGGCGAACACGACCGCCTGGACTCGGTCCCGAAGGTGCAGTTTGGCGAAGGCATTCGACAGATGCGTTTTGACCGTGGCTTCCCCGAGGACGAGGTGCGCCGCGATCTCCGCGTTCGACCAACCTCGTCCGACGAGTCGCACGACTTCCAGCTCGCGCGGCGTCAGGGTTTCAATGCGCGGATCTGACTGTGGCGCCGACTGTTTCGCGGCCATGCGGGAGATCACCCGCCGGGTGACCTCGGGCGCGAGCAGCGCGTTGCCGGCCGCGACCGTGCGGACGGCATGGATGAGATGGTCGGCTTCGGAGTTCTTGAGGAGGAACCCGCTCGCACCGGCGGCTAGACCGTCGAAAACGTAGTCGTCGCGGTCGAACGTCGTGAGGATGAGCACCCGCGCTTCGGTCGACATGACGATCTCCCGGGTCGCGGCGATGCCGTCGAGGATCGGCATCTGAACGTCCATGAGGACGACGTCAGGTCTCTGATTTCGCGTCAGGTCGATGGCCTCGCGGCCGTTCGCCGCTTCCCCCACAACCTCGATGTCGTCCTCGACACCGAGAATCAGTGCAAATCCAGACCGGATGAGCGCCTGGTCGTCGACCAGTACGACCCGGATCATTTCGATTCTCCCAACGGAAGGCGCACCCGAACTCGATAGCCGCCGGTCACTCGTGGTCCGATCTCGCTGACTCCACCGTGCGTCGACAGTCGTTCCCGGACACCGAGAAGGCCGAGTCCGGAGCCGGAGGTTCCCGGCCGTGGGCGACCGTCGTCGACCACTTCGACCTCGGCATATCCGTTCGCGAACCGTGGTTGCGGGGCATGCGACACCCGGACCGAGACGTGCGCTTTGGTAGCGGTCGAATGCCGGCGCACGTTCGCCAGCGCTTCTTGAACGGTCCGGTACAACGAGAGTCCGATCGGTGCGGATACCGCGGAAAGTGCACCAGGTTCGTCCTCGACGACGTCGAGCGTGACGTCGAAGCCGGTATCGCGTACTTCGTCGACCAGCCCGCGCACGTCGGGAAGGTTTGGTTCGGGCGCACGGTCGTTCGCGTCGACCGGGTCGGAAGACCGCAGCGTCCCGAGCAGTCCGCGCATCTGGGTCACGGCGTCGCGCGACGAGGTCTCGATCGAGCGCAGCGACGCCTCCGCGATGTCCGGGTCGCGGCGCAGCATCCGCTGCGCGGCCGAGGCCTGGACGCCGATCACCGACACGTGGTGGGCGACAACATCGTGCAATTCACGCGCGATCCGCAGGCGCTCCTCCACGACGGCCTGACGTTGGAGGTCCTCGGACTGCCGCTCGATCGTCTCGGCCTGTTCCACGAGGCGCGCCCGCTGCTGAGCGGCACGCCACGCAGCCTGCCCACCGAGCACTGCGCCCCCGAAGTAGACGATGTTGACCATCACCGTGTACGTGATGAAGGCCGCGATCGGCGCGAAGAGGCCTTGGTGCGGAATCTGCTTGCCGTTGTGGCTCAGGATGTCCTCGATGCCGCTCCCGACCGCGAACTGCCAGGCGATCCACCCGAACATGACGACGAGCACGAGCCCGACGACGATGACCATCGCCCGGCGATCGCGCGCCCACGCCACGCCCGTGAACAGCGCAAAGAAGTACAGGATCTGTAGCGGCATCGACGACATGACCGCCGGCATCGACAGACCCGTCACGAGCATGTGCAGCGACAGCAGCCCCGCGATGGTCAGCGGGTACACACGGCGGAACGCGAGCGGGATCGCTGCGGTGATGACCGCCAAATGCGGAACCCAGCCGGGGTACGGAATGCCGGACAGCATGTCGATCGAGCGCATGAGTTCGATCCCGAGAATGCCGACGAGGGCGAAGATCAGCGCGATGATCGAGTCGGTGCGGCGAACGCGATCGAGGTCCTGCGGAATCCGCTCCCAATCGGAGTCGGCACCAGCCCAGCTTTCGAGTCGAGACATGACGTCTCGAACCTCGACTGACCGGGCCATGGCGTCAGACTAACTTTGACGCCGGCCACCACGGATCCCCCGCGCGGCGGATATCTTCGATCACGCTTTCTTGATCGCCGGGCGACAAGTCTCTCAAAAAACCGCTTGTACAAAAATGGAGGTTTGTACAAGCCGATTTTCGAGAGAACTGTCGCTCGCTACTTCGCGGTGCCGCGCAGCTTCGCAGGCAGCTCGAAGAGCCAGTGCTGACCGGCAGCCACGAGGGCCATCTTCGTTCCAAGGGCCATGAGAACGACCACCGGGGCGACGGCTAGCGGCGTGACGAAGACGATGCCCGGGATCGTGGCGAGGTCCGGGACCTGAATCAAGCCGTAGACCACGATCGCGATCATGATGTCGAACATCAGGTAGACGCCGATGGTGTTCTTGCCGATGTAGTTGAAGACGTCCCCGATCCAGGTACCAGCCATTCGCGAGGCGACGAGCACACCCAGGACCAGACCCGAAGTGGAGACGAGGATCTTCAGCCCGTTGAGACCGTGAGCATGTCCCAGTCCGTAGATCACCGAGGTCGCGACGTAGACGGCGACGCTCGCGGCGATCCAGCGGTTGCTGTCGTAGTTCGAGATGCGGACGACGATCTCACGGAAGTTCAGGCCGACGAGGAAGTACACGAAGTACTCGGCGAGGTTGTTCCAACCGAAGTTGACGATCGTGACGTACTGCGCGGTGATGTTCAGTGCGATCGCCAGCCCGAACTGGACCTCGAGGGTCTGGTTGCGCAGCAGCTTGGCGACGACGCCGAAGACGGCGAGACCGTAAATGAACCACAGTGCACTGTTCGGGACATAAATCCCGGTGATGATGCTCTGGAATTGCGCGTACCCGTCGTGGCGAGTTTCTGCCGGCAGAATGTTGTGCACGACGAAGAAAAGAACGGTCCACAAAAGGTAAAGGTAGAAAAGGTGTGCGGTACGACTGCGCAGCATTGTCGGCCACGTCATTGCAATGGTCTTCTGCGCGAATAGGCCCGAAGCGACGAAGAAGAGCGGCATGCGGATCGGCTGCAGGGAGCCGTTGATCGACTCCCAGAACGGCGCGACCAGGTCATGGCGGACCAGCATGTCGGTGGAGTGAAGCAGAACGACCAGCACGATCGTCATACCTTTGGCGATGTCAACCCAGGCAACACGCTGCTTGGGAGCCTTCGGCGCGGTGATCGCGCTCGCGAGGTGGTCGTTGTGCTGCGGCGAAACCTCCGCCGCGCTGACGCTCAACTCCGAGCGCATTCAGATCAACTCCTGCAAGTCCAATTATCAAAATCCGGCGAATCTAAATTCGCGATGAACTGGACATTACCGACCGGTTTGTAAAACCGGAACATTATTCACCCGAATTGCGGCGGCAATCACATATGCGACGGACATCACAATTCTGAATATCAAAGATCATTTATGCCAATGTGCGCGCCTACGCGCTCGCGCGCACGTAACGACCGAACACTCGGCCATCGCCCGGCTCCTCGGACTGGGCCAGAGCGGCTTCGACCGCAGACCGAACGACCTCGACGTCGATCCCCATCCCGATCGCCACCAGCTGATTCGGTCCGCCCTTGCCCCGCGCAGCGGCAATGTGAATCGACGCCCCGACGACGTTCACGACATACCGTCGCCCACCAACATTGACCTGGCCTTTGATCCGATACACACCGGCCGGCGGCTTCTCGAGAAACTCGATCAAGGCGTCCGGGTCGACAGCACCTGAGCTTGAAACGCTGACCGACGAAGCATGCACATGATCATGCGGATGCTCGACGTCGGCAAGCAGTTCCCGAAACGACAGCTGGCCCGACTCCTCCTCGCCGCTGACATCGAACAGCAGCTTGGGATCGATCCGGCCCCCAACCGCACCGGTCACGTACACGCCGGGATTGCGCTCACGGACCCGGCCTTCGACGCGAGACACCACTGCCTCCGGATCGATCACCTGGTCGAGCTTGTTCACTACGACCAGTGACGATGCGGCATATCGAAGGGGCGGCAGCGGGTCGCGATCAACCGTGTCGAAGTGGTTAACCGCATCGACGACATCGACCACTCCACCCGGCCGCACGCCCGAAACCCCGCTGAAGCCGATGATCCGCTGCAGCGCGACCGGGTCGGCGAGACCGCTCGCCTCGACGATGATCGCGTCCAGCCCGAGCTTGGGACTCGCGAGCTTCTCGAGAGCTTTGTCGAGGCCGCCCTCGTCGTCGAGGCAGCAGATGCAGCCACCCGAAATCGACGCCGGCTCATCAACCTGACCGGTCACGAGTCCAGCGTCGACGTTGATCTCACCGAAGTCGTTGATCACCACACCGATTCGCGCGGCGGGCGTGCGGAGGACGTGGTTCAACAGGCTCGTTTTGCCAGCTCCGAGGTATCCCGTCAGAGCGATGACTGGAATTCGGCGCACGGCGCCAGCCTAGTTACCGCGCCAATGACCGCGAAATCACCAACCGCTGAATCTGGTTCGTGCCTTCGAAAATCTGCATGACCTTAGCCTCGCGCATGTACCGCTCGACCGGAAAGTCCGCGGTGTAGCCGTAGCCACCAAGCACCTGGACCGCATCGGTGGTGACCTTCATGGCCGCGTCGGTCGCCACCAACTTCGCGACGGAAGCCTGGCGCGAGTACTCGAGCCCAGCGTCCTTCCGGCGAGCCGCGTCGATGTAGGTCGCGCGCGCCGAGTCGACCGCTGCAGCCATGTCGGCGAGCACAAAGCCCAGGCCCTGGTGGTCGATGATGTGCTTCCCGAACGCCTCGCGCTCCTTCGCGTAGGCGACCGCATCAACCAATGCACGCTGCGCCAGACCTGTTGCCACGGCAGCGATTCCGAGCCGGCCGGAATCGAGGGCGCTGAACGCGATCTGCAGCCCCTGGCCCTCGTCGCCAAGCCGGCGGTCTGCCGGCAAGAAGGCGTCGTCGTAGTTCGCCGTCGTCGTCGGCACTGCCTTCAAGCCCATCTTGTCCTCGGGCTTCCCGAACGACAGGCCTTCGGTGTCCCCGGGAACGAGGAAGCAACTCACGCCCCGCGAGCCCTCGCCCGTCCGCGCGAACAGGGAGTAGAAGTCGGCGACGCCACCGTGCGTGATCCACGCCTTCGTGCCGTTGATCCGGTACCCATCACCCTCGGCGACTGCCTTGCACCGCAGCGCGGCCGCATCCGATCCGGCCTGCGGCTCGGACAGGCTGTAGCCACCGACCTGATCGCCGGACAACATCTCGGGCAGCCATCGTTGCTTCTGCTCATCTGTGCCAAAGACGTACAGCGGATGGCACGAGAGGCTGTGCACGCTGACGGCGACGGCGACCGCAGCCCACCGGCTCGCGATCTCTTCGAGAACCTGCAGGTAGACCTCGTATGGCTGGCTACCCCCACCGAACTCCTCGGGATACGGCAGA
This sequence comes from Smaragdicoccus niigatensis DSM 44881 = NBRC 103563, assembly GCF_000380645.1. GTDB lineage: Bacteria > Actinomycetota > Actinomycetes > Mycobacteriales > Mycobacteriaceae > Smaragdicoccus > Smaragdicoccus niigatensis. The sequence goes on along the minus strand of NZ_AQXZ01000014.1, from coordinate 244,055 downwards.
GAAAGCAGGCCAGCGGCGCCAAGCGCGGAAAAGACCTCCGCCGGGTAGGTGGAGGTCTTTTCGCACTCAACAACGCGAGGTTCGAGGACCTTGTCGCACACCTGTTGGGTGAGTTCGAGAAGGTCGTGTGCTTCGGGGGTGGGAAGCAGTCGGTTAACGGTCATTAACCGATTATGACAGGATCGGCCGAGCAAAGCGACGGTGGAATGTCACCGCTCCATAAGTCCAAGAACGTTTCCGAACGGATCGATCACCGACGCCCAGCGGTAGGCCTCACCCGCACGGATCGGCTCATGCTCCGAACCTCCGCGCTCGAGCAGATCCGCAATCGCCGACTCGAGCCCCTCGACCTCCCAGTAGACGACCGAGCCCAACGCATTGTGGTCATCGGCGTACTTGCGATCGAGAATGCCCAACTCATGACGGTTCGGGCCGACTCGCCACTCGACATACTCCGGCTGGACGAAGTACGGCTCGGCACCCAGCAGCTCGCTGTACCACTCGGTCGCCTTGACCAGGTCGTCCGCGTGCAGCCGAACAGTGCTGACCCCGCGGGAGAAGCGCACCGGCTCGCGACGCCACGACTTGAGGAACGGCAGATCACCGAGACCATCGCGGGCCAGCCCCAACGAGAACATCTGCGCACCATCGAGACTCTCGCGAATGATGTCCGCATGGCCGGCATGACGGGCGAGCTCCTCGATGACGTGCATCCACACCCAGCGGACCGACCAGGTCACATCCTTCGGGAACCACGGCGCCTCGGGAACCGGAACCGGCGTCGAGAGGTCGAGCGAATCAACCGCATCGAGAACCCGCGCCGAGACGTCGTCGAAGGCGGCAAGCTGAGCCGCGAGATCGCCATCGAACCGGAATCCGTCGTGGTGCGACTCGGGGTCCGCTTTGCGGCTGTCCCGCTGCGGTGCGGCGAGCGCGGTCCCGAGCCAGTGTTCCTGCACCTGGGTCACGTGCTTTATGAGTCCGCCGACCGTCAGGGCGCTCGCACTCCGCGCCTTGCCGGCCTCGGCGTTGGTCAAGCCATGGGCCACGACCCGGAAGGCGTCCTGCTGCTGGGCGAGAAAGGCGCGGATCGAGCTGACTTCATCGTTGACCGGCGGAACGTGGAACGGCATTTCTGGCTCCTTGTTAGAGGGCGAATCCCTTGACACAACGAGCGTCTCGCGCAAATAGGACTGATCCGGTCCGCTATTGCGCGCAAACTTTCCAACATGAGCCAAACGACCGAACGCGTCCTGCGATTGCTCGCCCTGCTGCAGACGCGACCGCAGTGGACGGGCAACGAGCTCGCGGAACGACTTGGTGTCACCGGCCGCTGCATCCGTCGCGATGTCGAGCGCCTTCGCGAACTCGGCTACCCCGTGAGTGCCGTCCAGGGCGCTGGGGGTGGCTATCAACTGGTCGCCGGAAAGGCTATTCCACCGCTGCTGCTCGACGACGATGAAGCCGTCGCCATGGCGGTGGCGCTGAGATTCGCCGCCGCAGGCACGCTGGCCGGCGCCAGCGAATCGGCGCTGCGGGCACTGTCCAAACTTGACAAGGTCATGCCGCCTCGCCTACGGGCGGAAGTCCGCGCGATCCAGGAGGCGACGGACGTCCTCGGCGGACCCCCGCAGGCCGAAGTCGACGGCGAAGTACTCATGGTCCTCGCCCGCTGCTGCCGGGATCTCACCCGCGCCCGATTCAGCTATCAGGCGCGCGACGGCGCGGAGACCGAGCGGACCGTCGAACCCGTGCGCCTCGTGGCGACGGGCCGGCGCTGGTACCTGATGGCGTGGGACCTCGACCGCGACGACTGGCGAACGTTCCGGCTCGACCGCATGTCCACGGTCACCGCTTCGACCTTCAGATTCCGTTTCCGCGAGCATCCCGATCCGGTCGAATACATCCGTCGATCGATCCGCTCCTCGCCGACCGAGTTCCGCGTCCGAGTTCGATTGCTGGCCACCATCGACGAAGTGCAGCAACGCATTCCGTGGACCGGCGGCACTCTCACCAAGTCTGGCTCGGCGACGGTCCTCGAGTTCACCGCCGGCACTCTGGATTGGCCGGCGATGCACCTCGCCCGGGTCGGCATCCCGTTCGAGGTGCTCGAGCCAGCCGAATTCCGCGAAACGCTTCGGGCGCTCGGTGATCGGCTGGCAGCCGCGGCGGCGAGCTAGCTCGCGATCTCGAGGATCTCCTCAACCGACCGCCGGGGGGTCAGCGACGGTTGGAGTCCTCCGGCGGGAGGCGCTCCGATCCGGATGAGAACCTGCGGAAGGACGTTGCCCCCCACCAGTTTCTGCACGATGAACCGGCTACTCGAGAGTTCGACGACGTGCGTCACCGTGCAGGTCGCATACCCGGCCATGGTCGCCTCGAGCAGCACCACCGACATCGCTTCACCGCAGCGCAGGATGTCCGGAAGGTTGTCGGTGTCCGTGGACAACGCGACAATGACCGCGCCGTCGGCACCCGATTCCGGGTCCGCTGGCTGGGCGTCGTCGAGAACCGGAAATGCGCGTCCGATCGGCACTTTGGCCGAGGTCTCCGCGGACGGAAGCATCTGTGGTGGGACTCCTTCACGGTCGTGGACGTGTCCCGTCCACCAGTGCAGTTCCGAGTGGTACTTCGAGTCGTACCGCCGCATGGAGCCGGCCAGCGACGACGCGCGTTCGAGGTCAGCGCGGACGTTCGCCGGCATGACGGTCATGAGCACCGAGTTTCCGAGCGTGTGCCGGAGGACCGTCTCGAAGGTGGACCACCCCGCGGGTGGAGCGAACGGCGACCGATCGCTGCGCCGCAGCTTGATGGCTTCGATCCGGTCCCGTTCGGCGTCGGTGACGTAGCCGGACCGGACGAATTCGACGCGCGCGAGGAATCGCGGGTCGTTGGGATTCGGAAATCGCTCGACGAACGACCGGTACCCCATCGACGCCATCGCCGCACGGAGGTGATGCAACGCGCCCCCGCAGCTCAGGATGAGCTCGCGTCCGGCGGAATCGGTTGCGGAGATCAGCCGCTCAGGATCGGCGTAGAGCTTCAGACCGTCGCGATCGAAACGCCAGCGCCACGGCTGACTGTTATGGAGTGACGGCGCGCGCGACGCCAGAGCGACCGCCTTCGTGATGATGTCTGTGCGCGGCAGCGTGACCGTCATCGGAGCTCCTAAAAGGTGCAGTGACCTGTGAATACACCCAACGTTAGAAGGCTTCGGCAGCGCGCGCCGGTGTCGAAGGTCCCCACGTCGCAGGACCGTCGACACCTTTGTGAGGTCAGACTTTGACGAGTTCCTTCTCGTGGTCGTCCGCCGGCAATTCGTCGGTCAGCCCGAATCGGGCATGCAATCTGTTCAACGGCCACGGCGCCCACCAGTTGGCGCGTCCGGCGAGTTTCATGAACGCCGGAACCAGGAGGCCTCGGATGAGGGTCGCGTCGGCGAGCACCGCAAGCACCATTCCGACCGCGAACAGCTTCATCATCGACACTTCGGCGAAGATGAGACCGCTGAAGACGATCGCCATGATCAACGCAGCGGCGGTGACGATGCGGCCGGTGTGTGCCAGACCGATGGCCACCGCGCGTTCGTTGTCCGCGGCGGTTTTTCCTGACGACAGCCATTGCTCTCGAATTCGCGACAAGAGGAACACTTCGTAGTCCATCGAGATGCCGAATGCGATGCAGAACATGAGCACCGGCATGTTCGCCACGAGCGACCCGGTGGTGGCGGAACCGAACGCCCCGAGGTGCCCGTCCTGGAAAATCCACACCATCGCACCGAACGTCGCCGTGAGCGACAGCAGGTTCATCAGCAGGGCCTTGATCGGAAGGACGACACTGCCGGTGAACAGGAACAACACGATGAACGTCGCTCCGGCGATCAACCCGAGGGCGAGCGGAAGCCGGCTCACGATTCCGTCGACGTTGTCTTCGTTCCACTGCGCCATGCCGGTGAACAGCGTCTCCGTGGGGGCCTTCACCGCATGCAACGCCGTCAGGTTGTCCTCGCCCGCAGCGCTGAACGGATCGAAGCTGGTCGCCACCGTCAGATATGCCACGTCGTCAGCGGCACCGGTCTGACCGATCGGCGGACCGACGGGCGTCCCGTCATGGAACGAGCCCATGGGTGCGGTGACGAGGTCGACGCCGTGGACCTTGGACAGTTCCGCGGCATAGGTGCTCAGCTGCTCGTCATTCAACCCGCGGGTATCGGGCAGGACGATCGTGACTTCCTTCGCCGGACTGGTGTCGAATTTCGTACGGAGATCGTCGCCGACCACGCGGGCGGTGTGGCTCGTCGGGAGAACCCGGTCGTCGGGGTAACCGAGGTTCAGGTGGAGGAACGGGGTGCCCACGGCGAGAAACGCGGCGGTGATCAGCACGGCGACCGTGGCCGGGCGCCGCATGACCCCGCGGGAAACGCGGTACCAGAACGTCTTCTCCAGGACGATTCGCCCCTTGCGGCTGTGTCGGCCCGTCATCAGCCGGCGGCGAAGCAACGTCATGCACGCGGGCGCCACGATGATGGCGGCCGCAGAGGCCAGCACGACGACGGCGACGCCGGCGTAGGCGAACGACCGCAGGAAGTACATCGGGAAGACCGCCATCGCCGCGAGCGACAGGGCAACCGTCAACGCGGAGTAGAGCACCGTGCGACCGGCGGTGTTGACCGTACGGATCAACGCTTGCTCGCTGTCCCGCCCGGTCGAGAGCTCTTCGCGGTACCGGTTCACGATGAACAACGCGTAGTCGATCGCCAGCGCCAAACCCATCACGGTGGTGAGGTTCATGGCGAAGATCGAAACGTCGGTGACCATCGTCAACCCGCGCAGGATGGCCGTCGTACCGACGATCGCGAACATTCCGACGATGAGCGGGAGCGCGGCGGCCGACAGCGAGCCGAACACCCACAGCAGAACCAAGGCCGTCAGCGGGATGGTGATCATCTCCGCCTTGAGCAGGTCTTTTTCCGACTGCGAGTTGATCTGCTCGTACAACATCGCCGATCCGCCGGCCCGCACGGTGACGCCGTCTCGGGTCTCGGGGATGGTTTCGGCAAGTTCGCGGCCGCGATGCGGGGCGGTGGAGTCGGTGCCCTCGATCTCCGCGACGACCAGCCCGATCGTCCCGTCCTTGCTCTTCAGCGACGCGTTGGCGCCGGCTGGCGCGGACCAGTAGGACGTCACCTGCCGCGAGTACGGCGACTTCTTGAGCGTGTCCTCGACCTCGAGTCCGCGTGTGCGGGCGGCGGCGCTGTCCGCACCGGCGGGAGCGATGACCTCGAAGACGATGTCGATCGCACCGCGATCGAAGTGGTCCCGCAGAAGTTGGGATGCGCGATGGGACTGCGAGTTCGGATCGTCGTAGCCACCGGACGACAGTTTCGACGCCACGGGAGCGCCGAATACGCCGGCTGCGATCAGCGCCAGGAACGCGGCTATGAGCACGAACTTCGGCCAGCGATGGGCTACCTTGGCGATCCTGGTCAGCACACTTCCCCCTACAAAACGGCCTCGTTGCCGATGTGAACACCGCTAAGGTAACGCCCCGATTGCTGGGCGTCGCCCTACCGCAGTAGGAGATTTGCGCCTCGCTAGAGATCGCGTTCGGAAATGATTCCGTTCTGAAGTGCGAGTTCTGCCAAGCGAACTCGCTTCTGGTTCTGGGGCAGATCCTCGACGCCGAACTTGGTGAACAACGCCCGAAGGTGGGTCTTGATGGCGTCGACACTGAGGAACAGTTCCGCCGCGATCTGCTGATTTGCGGCGGGGCTCGCGAACGCGGCACCGTGCTTGTACGGCCGGCACAGGGCGATGAGCACCGAGCGTTGGGTCTCGGTCAGTGAGCGCATCGTCGGCGCGGTCGAGGCCGCGAGGCGCGTCTCCTCATCCCGAGTGAGGTTGAACTCGTGGTAGGTCAGCACGACGCCACCGATACGGATACGGTCTCCAGCATGAAGTCGGCGCCGACCCGTCAGTCGGTCGGTATTGACGAACGTACCGTTCCGCGACAACCCGTCATCGACGATCGTCCAGTGAGTGCCCATCCATTCGATCGTCGCGTGCAACCGCGACACTTCGTTGTCCCACGTGAGGGAAATGTCGGCCTGCGCCGACCGACCGATCGTCACGCGCTGCTTCTCTGGAGACAGTTCGACTTCCAGCGGCCGCCCACTTCCGTCGGTGAACCTCAGTCTGGGCCCGTCGTGCACTATGCCTCCTCTCCACGCCTGGACAACGGCTCGTACAGTTATTCCATTGACTGGATTGTATATTCACCCGCATCGGGTAAGGATTCGCATGAGCACACATGATCCGAAGCATCATGCGCCAGTCGAGGATTCTGACCCGACTGTCGCCTCGGCGCCCAGTCTGCGCGACGAATCCGACTCCACCGGTAAGTGGACGGGCGAATTCACGGTCGGCCCCACAAAAGATGTTGATCTGGATTCGATCCAGGTGGGCGACCAACTCGAAGACTTCGACCTCATCACCCAGCTAGGCGAAGGTGCGTTCGCCCGCGTTTTCCTCGCCCGGCAGCGTTCCATGCAGCGCATCGTGGCCGTCAAGGTCTCCGAAGACCACGGAAGCGAGCCGCAGACGCTCGCCCAGCTCGATCACGACTACATCGTCCGCGTGTTCGACCAGGCAATCGTTCCGGGCACCGGTCTCCGACTGCTCTACATGCAGTACCTCTCCGGCGGCACGCTGCAGAACCTCCTGCACCGCGTGCGCGAATACGAGCCGGCCAAACGGAGCGGCCAACTGTTGCTCGACTCGGTCGATGCCTCGCTGCGTTCCCGCGCCGAGATCCGTCCCTCGGAATCGCAGACTCGTGCATTGGTGGCCGCTCTGAGCTGGCCGGAAACCGTGGCCTGGCTGGGCCGCCGTCTCGCCGAGGCCCTCGACTACGCCGACAAGGTGGGCGTCCTCCACCGCGACATCAAGCCCGCGAACATCCTGTTGTCGTCCGAAGGCGTGCCCAAGCTCGCGGACTTCAACATCTCCTTCGCGCGCAGCATCGGAAACACGAGTCCGGTGGCCTACTTCGGCGGATCGCTCGCCTACATGTCACCCGAGCAGCTCGAGGCGTGCCACCCGGATCACCTGCGCAGTGCCGGCGACCTCGACACCCGCAGCGACTTGTACTCGCTCGGCGTGGTGCTGTGGGAACTACTGACCGGCACGCGCCCGTTCACCGATCGCTCGCAGACCTCGACTGACGGCAGCGAGCTCGTTGCCATGCTCAACCTTCGTGCGCAGGGAGTGCCGAACTCCGCGATCGATGCGCTGCCGGAGAACTGCCCGACAGCGCTACGTCGCATTCTGCTCAAATGCCTGGCCCCCGATCGTGAGGATCGCTTCGCACGCGGAAAGGAACTCGCACAGCAGCTCGACATGGTTCTCGACGAGCGCGCTCGCGAACTGGTCGATCCGCCCGCGGAGAGCTGGCGCAAACGCCTGCGCAAGTGGTCAATTCCGGTCGTGGCGATAGCAGCCGGTGTGCCCAACGGCCTCGCCAGCTTGTACAACATCCAGTACAACCAAGTGCTCATCGTCAACAAACTGCCGCCCGACGCACAGACCCGCTTCCTCGTGATCACGGCGATCATCAACGGCATCTTCTTCCCGACGGGCATCGCGGTACTGATCTACATCTCCAGATTCATGCTGCGGGTCCCGCATGGGCTCCGGCAGGGCAAGACCTTCCCGCCGGAGGAGATCGCGAGAGCACGCTCGGACACCCTCGTCACGGCAGACCGCGTGGCCGCGGTCGCGCTGGGTCTGTGGCTGCTGGCCGGGTTGCTGTTCCCGCTGACCCTCGAGTTGTCGACCGGCAGCATCGACTGGAAGGCGGCCTTCCACTTTTTCGCGTCCCTGGCGGTCTGCGGATCGATGGCCGTTGCCTACCCGTTCTTCATGGTGTCGTTCTTCGTCGTCCGAAGCCTCTATCCGGAATTGCTGCCGTACTCGCGCGACACCAGCGGAGACCGGCAGAAACTGGCGTCACTTCGCCGGCGCAGTGTCGTCTACCTCTGTGTCGCGGCCTCGGTTCCATTGGTCGGCGTGACGGGACTGTCCTTCATCCCGGTCGCGGATCTCCCCGAAATGGTGTTGTCGGTGCGCATTCTGTCGATGGGCGGAATCCTTGCGTTTATCGGCGCTTACTACCTGTTCCGGCAGACCGAGGAAGACCTGTCCGCGCTGCAGCGGGTGGTTGCGTAGCTGAGCCCGGGCGACAAACGCACCCCTGCCAGCTAGTTCCAACCCGAACTTGCGGCTGGCCGGGGTGGATCCGGACAGAAGGTGTGCGGATTTCAAGCACGGGTGCCGCTCAGGCGCGCCCCGTGACTGCGAGGCGGTCGAGCCAACCGCACACTTCGTCCACGACCGGCGATGGATGCTTGATCCACCCGACGTGGCCGCGAGGCTCGCCGAGCCGCTTTCGGGTCACGCGCGCGCCGGGGAATTCGGCGACGAGGCCGTCAACCGCTCCGTCGGGTGCGAAATTGTCTTCGGGAAAAGACAGCGCGAGCAGCGGAAATTCCCGCGTGCTGCGGTCGTGCTTGCCCCAACTTCCGGTGCGCGCCATCCGCGCCCAGTCGATGATCGTCTGCTTCGACTGGATGCCGAACCCCGCTCGGGTGCCGTCCAAGTAACCCTTGAGCCGTGCCTGCAGTTCGAGAAAGGTCGGCACGAACAACAGCGTCGGCAGGGAGGACAGCGGGAATCGGCGCCAATGATTTGTGCCCGATGCAGCGAGGGCGAGTCCGTCGAAGACCCCCGGACGCGCCGATTCGAGAACTGCCGAGAGCTGACCACCCATGCTGTGGCTCACGAAATACAACGGCTGCCCTGGCCTTCGACGGCGCATCTCGGCAGCGACCTCAGCCATGCTGTCGGCAAGGTCGGGGTAACTGATCCTTGAGTGGCGGCCGATTCCATTCGGCTGACCCGGATAGTCGGCGGTCACCGCGTAGAGGCCCCGCTGCTGAAACTGCTCGGCGGCGCGACGGAACTTCGACGCCGAGATCCCCATCCCGGGCCAGATGATCAGTGTGGGCCCGTCGGCGGGATAGAGGATTCCGATCGCACCGGATGACGTCGCGAACTGCTCAGCCAAAGACTCGCCCGATCACGCGGCGTGCCCGGTCCGGAAAGCGCTGGGCGATGTCAGCGACACCCGTCGTGCGCTTCGGCCGACGGACCAACTCGCCGCCACAGTTGGGGCACGCTGCGAGCTTGGCGTGGCAGTCGGCGCAATACGTGCACTCATAGCTGCAGATCCAGGCCTCGCCGTCGGCGGCGAGCGATGCTCGACAGATTTCACACTTCGACAGCATCTTGAGCATGAGACCCTCCGGCTTCATCGCCGTTTTCACATACACTCTGTATGTGAAACTGAATCCAATGCTGCCGGACGTGGGCATTTCACGCAAGGAGAACTCGGAACGAACTCGGGAATCGCTCGTCGACGCCGGGATCGAGCTGTTCACGACGCACGGATTCGCAGCCGTTTCCACGGTGCAGATCTGCGAGCGCCTCGGCGTCACACGCGGCGCGCTCTACCACCACTTCAACAACAAGACCGACCTGATGGAAGCATGTTTCAGCCGCGTCGATCATCGGCTCGTGGCCCGACTGGCAGCACTGGAAGCGACCGGCCCGACCGACCAGCTTCGGGCGACGTGCCGAGAATTCGTCGATCAACTCGGCGATCCGGTAGTGCGCCAGATTCTGTTCGTCGAGGCTCCGGCCGCACTCGGCTGGGCGCGGTGGCGCGAACTCGACGGCGGCAGGTCACTCGAACTTGTGCGAAATCAGCTGGCCGCGGTCGCGGATGCCGGACTTCTCGGCACCCACGACCCGCGGGTTCTGGCTCACCTACTGCTGGGGGCTCTTAACGAACTCGCCATGTTCGTGGCGGCATCATCGTCGACCGACCGTGCCACGGTGCTGGCCCGGCAGGAACTCGAGCTACTGCTGAATGACCTGCTATCGAGTACCGGTACCGCATCCGACGACGGCGACTGAAAACGAACATTCCGAGAAGCACGAAAAGCACCCACGGAACAACATTCACCACGGCGATGAAGCCGACGACCGCCGCCATCATCACGACCATCGGCGCCAACATGAACACCGACGGACCGCGGCGCCGCACAACCGGAATCGCTCGCTGTGGCACCGGAAGGTCCGCGAACAGTTCGGTCAATTCGCGGTCATAGGTCGCGGCCCACGCCTTGCTGACCCGCTCCTCGTACTCCACCACCGACAGCCGGCCGGCGACCAGATGGTCGCCGAGCGCCGAGGCCGCAGCCTCGCGTTCAGCGTCGCTCGCCCGCACCGCGGATCGTTCGACCAACATCATGACTCCTCGGCTTCATCGTCGCCGTCAGCGAGGATGCCGTAGAGGCGGCGACGCGTGTCTTGCAGAACTTCCCGTGCGCGAGCCTGTTGCGCCGGACTTCCAGTCGCCATGACCTGCCACAATGCCGACGCCGTCTGGCCGAGAAGGGGACGGAATCCGTCGTCCTCAGTCGACGCCTCAGCGAATGCCTCCCACGGCGCGTTCACCTCGTCAGCGTTGGCCGCGACGTAGTTGTTGCCTTCGGCGGTGAGACGAAAGACCTTGCGGCCGTTGTCATCTGCCGCCTCGACTAGACCTTCGTCCTCGAGCTGCTGCAAGGTCGGATACACCGAGCCAGGGCTCGGCTTCCAGGCGTCACCACTGCGCGAGCTGATTTCCTGGATGATCTGGTAACCGTTGCGCGGCTCGTCGGCGAGCACCGACAGAATCGCCGCGCGCACGTCCCCACGACGCACCCTCGGTCCGCGTCGCCCGGCCCACGGCGGCGCTCCCCAGCCCTTTGCCCACGGCGGTGGTCCACCCCAAGCCCCCCGGCCAGGTCCGTACATTGCCCAATTTCCGGCCCCGTGTGGGCCGCAATGCCGTCCGAACATCGTTATCCCCTCCGATCCTTCGCGACAGTTTCACGATATATCGCGATCGGATCGTCAGCCACGAAGAATTTCCTGACAAATCCGCGGCAATCGAGGACCGGAACTGTCCTAGATCGGCAGCAGACTCGTCAAATGACAGACCAACCGGAAAGGGAACGAATCATGACTTCACCAGACCGCTACATCGCCGGTGTGCCCTGCTGGGCAGACACCGACCAACCCGACCAGGACGCGGCCGCAGCCTTTTACGGCGGCTTGTTCGGATGGGACGTCGAAAACGTCATGCCGGCCGAGGCGCCCGGCAAGTACCTCATCGGCCGCCTCGGCGGTGGCGATGTCGCCGGCATCGCCGCATACCAGGAGGTCGGACCGCAGATTCCAGTGTGGAACACCTACATCTGGGTGGACAGCGTCGAGGAGACGGCCGACAAGGTCCGCGCCGCCGGCGGCACCGTCGTCCAGGGCCCATTCGACGTGAACGACGCGGGCCGGAGCGCGGCATTCCTCGATCGTGAAGGTGCGCAATTCCTCGTGTGGGAGCCTCACCGACACCGCGGTTCGGCCGTCGTGAACGAACCAGGCAGCGTGAACTTCAACAACCTCAACACGCGGGACATCAACGCCGCCAAGGAGTTCTACGGCGCTGTCTTCGGTTGGGAGACGCTCGAACTCGGTCCCGGCATCATCTTCTGGACGCTGCCCGACTACGGCAAGCACCTCGAACTGCTGAACCCCGGAACGCTCGAGCGATTCGCCGAGTTCGGGCCCGCCGGATTCGAAAACGTGGTCGCAGCACTGGTACCGATCAGCGTCGACGACCGCGAATCCCGCCCGAATTGGGGAATCACGTTCGCCGTCGCCGACGCTGACGAGACCGTTGCGAAGGCCACCGAACTCGGTGGAACCGTCCTAGTACCGGCATTCGAAGCACCATGGGTGCGGATGTCGGTTCTGACTGACCCGGCCGGCGCCGTCTTCACCGCCAGCCAGTTCAAGCCGGAAAACGCCGCTTAGCGCTTCTTCTTGGGAGTCACGCGCATCGTGATGTCCGCGTGCACGACCTCGACGCCGTTGGTGTCGACGATTCGGACCGGAACGATCCAGTCGACACCATCGGTGTCGCTGAGCGGAGGCAACGCCGACTCAGCGATCGCCTGCAGGTCGGTTTTCGCCATCTTCAGGTATTGCACGGTCATGCCGACCGGAATCCATCGGTGGGTCGACGGGATCGTCACGTCGGTCATGGTTCCGGCGGCCAGTTCGGCGGCGTTGCAGCAGGCGATCGCGTGAACCGTCCCCAGGTGGTTGTGCACCTTGCGGCGGTTCTTCACCTTGATCACCGCGCGGCCGGGACCGAGCTCTTCGAATTCCGGCGAAATTGAGCCGAAGAACGGCGCCTTGAGACACAGGGCCTCACTGAAGATGGTCTTCCCGAACGGGAGTCGCTGGGCCTGCTGCCACAGGTCGAGAACCTTCATGTCGAGTCCTTACTTCGGGGTGTGAATGAGGCAGGTGGTGGAGGCGTGGGCGACGAGTCGACCGTCTTCGTCGACGACCTTTCCCTCGGCCGTTGCCGTACTGCGTCCGGCGTGGACGACCTTGCCGGTTCCGATGAGCTTTCGACCGTCGGTCGGGACCGTCCGGATGTAGTTCACCTTTATTTCCAGCGTCGAGTAGCCGATTCCGGGTCCTAGCGTCGAGTGAACCGCGCAACCCATGACCGAGTCGAGCAGGGTTGCGCAGATTCCTCCGTGGACCGAGCCGAGCGGGTTTGCGAAATCCGGACGCGTCGCGATCGAGAACGACACTTCGCCGAACTCGAGCTTCTCGTAGGTGAACCCGAGCAGGTTGCCGATGTTCGGCGCATCCTTGGGCGCGGTCATGAACATCTGGAGCAGTTCGAGCCCGGTAGGCCCAGCGTGATCGGTCATTTCCACTCCTTTGTGTAAAGACCAGGTGGTTTCGTCACTAGACCATTCAGTCTATTGAGAAAAGAACCTACACTTGATTGGACTGACCGGTCTATAGCGGAGGATGTGAACAGTGGCACAGGGACCACGGGAGCGTCTGCTCACCAGCGCGATCGCGCTCATGTGCGAGCGTGGCGTCCACGCAACCGGCCTCACCGAACTGCTGCAGCACAGTGGCACCGCGCGAGGTTCGATCTACCAACACTTTCCCGGCGGCAAGTCCGACCTCATGGAGCAGGCGACGTACGCCGCCGGTCGATTCATCAGTCGCCTGATCACGTCACTCCTCGAGACCAAGTCGCCCGATGAGGCCCTCGTCGGCCTCATCGATTACTGGATCTACGAACTGGAATCGAGCGACTACATCCGCGGCTGCCCGATCCTCGCAGCTGCGCAGAGCGGAGCCAGCGAACCCGCCATCCAGGCAGCAGCCGCGTCGGTGTTCCACGACTGGGCCGATCAGGTGACGGAAGCTCTTGTCGGGCTGGATGTTTCGCGAGCCCAAGCAGAGCCGCTCGCGAGCCTGGCGATCAGTAGCATCGAAGGCGCGATCACGCAGAGCCGCGCGCGCCGGTCGACGCAGCCGCTGGAAGACCTGAAGACGGTCCTGGTGCCGCTGACCAAGCACACACTGATGACCGCCGCTTAGCACCTTGCCTCCATAGACCGTTCGGTCTAATCTCACGTTTCATGACCTACGTGATCGCCGAACCCTGCGTCGACGTGATGGACCGCGCGTGCATCGAAGAATGCCCGGTCGACTGCATCTACGAGGGCGAGCGAATGCTCTACATCCACCCTGACGAGTGCGTCGATTGCGGTGCGTGCGAGCCGGTTTGCCCTGTTGAAGCGGTTTTCTACGCGGACGACGTTCCGACCGAGTGGACCGAGTACACGCAGGCCAACGTCGACTTCTTCGACACCCTCGGATCACCTGGCGGTGCCGCGAAGGCGGTCAAACAGAGCTTCGACGTGCCGTTCATCGCGGCCCTGGAACAGCGCGAACTCGATCACTGAACGGCGAGAACCATTCGAATACCCTCGCCGAACTGCGTCGAAATCCGGCCGACCTCGACAAATCCCGCGGACCGGTAGAACGCCAGCGCGTGCGGATTCGCATCGACCTCGATTCGAGCGATTCCGCTCGCGCGGGCCTCGGCCACCAGTCGATCGATCAGCGCGGTGGCGACGCCTCGGCGCTTGTGTTCCGGCACGACGAACAGATCCTCGAGTTCGCCCTCGGCGGTCCGTGTCGCGAATCCGATGATTGTCGAATCCACTTCGGCGACAAGGCATACCGACCCCGGCCCCACGCCTCCGCGCCACACCAGGTAATCCGGGTTCGCCAGCAGAACCTCACGCTCACCGTCGTTCGACAGCGATGCCGTGCGATAGACATGACGGATTTGCGGGATATCCGAGGCCTCAGCGGCCCGGATCGCGAATTCCGTCATGCGCGGTTGAACGGCAATCCGTCCGGTACGTCGTCCGGGCTTGCGTGGTACTTCCGCATGCCGATGGTCGCCGCGCGGAAGTAGTCGTGAATGCGCTGCCCGGTTTCACCGGTGATTCCGGAGTCACGTAACGCGTCCGCGAAGAGGGCGACACAGATCTCGTCCATCTCTTCGTGTTCTCCGTTGCCCGCGTGCATCCGCTGCATGACCGTCTCGTCGCCGTATCCGGCGGTGTACAGCGGTGGACCGCCGAGCGCTTCCGCGAGGTACGCAGCGAGTCGTTCGTCGTGCTGGGGATGAATTCCCCCGTGCGAAAACGGATGCTCAGCGACCGGATCGGCGAGGCACAGTTCATGCCATCGCCGGCACATCGCAAGCAGCGCGTCGAATCCGCCGGCGTCCTCGTACAGGCCCATGGCAGTCAGTATCGCGCGTCCGCACCAATCAGTTCGCGATGTCGTCGAGAGACCAGGTTCCGTCGCCGGCCAGCGTCAGGCGCTTGTCGTGGTGCACATCGACGGTGCTTCGGTGCGCGACCGAGACGAGGATCAGTCCCGGAAGCTGTTCTCGAACGGTCGAATACAACGTGTATTCGAGACCTTGGTCGATCGATGATGTCGCTTCGTCGAGGAACACGACCTTCGGCTGATTGAGCAGAATGCGCGCGAAGGCCACGCGCTGCTGCTCTCCCGGGGACAGGATGTGGTCCCACAGCTGTACCTCGTCGAAGCGGTCCGCGAGGTGCGGCAGGAAGACATCGTGCAGGACCTGGCGGAGTCGGTCGTCCGAGAATTCCTCGTCCTTCGCGGGATAGGTCAGTGCCGTCCGCAGCGGACCGAGTGGCATGTACGGCATCTGCGACAGGAACATCGTCTGACTACCTGGCGGGTGCGCGACATCGCCGTCACACCACGGCCACAGTCCGGCCAGGCTGCGCAGCAGAGTGGTCTTTCCACTACCCGAGGCGCCGGACACGACGATCGCATCCGACTCGTTCAGCACCAGCGAGAGGTCGTCGATCAGGCTCGTTCCATCCGGCAGGCGAACGGTGACCCGCGACAGCGTCACCGAGTCGTCGCTGTCGGTCGGAACGATCTTCGGCAGATCCCGCGCAATCTCGTCGGCGCTCAGCATTCCGTCGAGGCGGACGAGGGTCGACCGGAAGTAGGTGAACGCGTCGTACGAATTCCGCAGGATCGACAGCGAGTCGTGCACGTTGCTGAATGCCTGGGCCGACTGCGTCAGATCACCGAGCTTGATCTGTCCGGCGAACAACCGTGGCGCCTGGAGCACGATGGCGAAAACGGCCGCGACCTGGCTCACCGCCAGATTCCAGGCATTGAATTTGATGTCCCGGTAGACCAGGCGCCACCGGTTGTCGATCACCCGGTCGAAGCGTCGGAAGACCTCAGCCCGCTCGACTTCCTGGCCGCGGTAGAACGCGACCCGCTCCGCCGAATCGCGCAGGCGGATGAGTGCATACCGGAAGCTCGCGGTCAACGCCTGGAGCGAGAAGTTCAAACGGATGAGCGGACGGCCGACCCAGAACGCGATGACCGTCGCGATGGTCACGTAGATCAGCGCACCCCACACCAATGCGTGCGGAACGGTGGTTCCGAGCACGGTCAGCGGACCGGACAGCTCCCACAGAATCGTGGTGAACGAGACGATCGTCAAGCAAGAACCGATGACGCCCGGCGCCGGAACCACATATTCGCCCACCATGCCGCCGAACGCCAGTGAGTAGGCGCCACGGGTGAATTCGTCGACGTCCTGCTGGATTCGCTGATCCGGATTGTCGATCGTCGAATCCACGAAACGGGACCGGTAGTAGGCGTCGCCGCGCAGCCAGTCGCCGGCCGCCCGATTGTTGAGCCAGATACGCCAGCGGATCTGTAAAACCTGACCGATCCAGAACTCGAACATCGAGCGAACGACGTGGATCGTCGCCAGCACGAAGAAGACTTTCATGGCGAACCAGAAATCGTTCTCGGCTTGATTGAGTGCAGCTTTGTCACCCTGTGCGATCGCCGAGAAGGCGTTCTGGAGCGAGGTGTACAGGTCGTTGCCCTGATAGGTGAGAAGCACCGTCAGGCGTACGGAGGAAACCTGCATTACCAACACGACGGCGACAATCAGCAGGTCACGCCATTGAGTCCGGGGATCGAAGTAGCCCGCGCTGATTCGCCAGAATTGGCGTCCCCATTCCGTGGAGCGAATGAGAATCGCGCCGACGACCAGCAGCACTATTGCGGTGATCGCCGACGCTTCGGCGATCCACCACAAGCTCTTGAGAAGCTCATTTCCCCAATCGACCGAGGTCGTCATCGGCTCAATGTAAACGAGCCAATTCCGCTACCGGACCATGATCGAAAAGTCGAAACCTTTTAGTAAGCGGTTTGGGCGAATGAGTACGAGTGATAAACGATCGTGCAGCCCTTGGCCTGGTTCACCTCGGCCACAAACTGCGTCGCCGACTGGGTCTGGCCATTCGTCAGATACTTGTTGGCCTCGGCCGTGTAGTAATCGCAGGTTTCCCGCAAACCGGTCGAGGCTGGCGTCTCGTTGTAGTAGCCGTTCTTCAGCGCGTACGTTCCGGCCGGCACTTTCGCCTGGGCGACGGTGGTTGCCCCGAGCACCGAGCCAAGTGCGATCCCCGCCATGAAAACCCCGGCGCCAACTTGTCGCATGAACATGAATTCCCCAACTTCTCGATCAACTTTGTTGATGTTGATCGTGGTCGAAGTTCGAGAACCCAACCAGGTACCCCAGGGATGGACTCACCCCACCCCGGTGGATCCCGCCCGCTCCGCGATGATCGCCGCCAGTTCCTCGGGACAGTCGTCCGGAACCCAATGCGTGGCATCCAGCACTTCCAAGCGGTACGGACCAGTGACGTAGTCACCCGCGAGTTCGGCGGTCTTCCGCGCCATCAACCCGTCCCGTGTGCTCCAGACGTGCGTGGTCGGCACGGTCACTTTGCGCAAAGCCTCGGGTCCCGCGATGAACATCGCGCGGTACCAGTTGACGGCCCCGTGCATCGCACCCGTGCCAGCAACGTCATCGACGATTCGGTCGATCTGGTCGTCGACCATTCCGGTTCCCGCGAGCCCTTCTCGAAGCTGCTGTTTCATACCGAGTATTCGTTCCGGAATCCACGGCACCTGGAACGCCAGCATGTACCAGGACCGCATCGACTGGCTGCTCGTCAGACACGCCCGCAGGAACGCCACCGGATGCGGAACAGAAATGGAGACAAATGATTTCACGCGATGTGGGTGCCTCGCGGCGACGGCCCAGCCTACGGTCGACCCCCAGTTGTGGCCGACCAGATGCACCGATTCAGTGCCCAGCGCATCGATCAACGCGAGGGTGTCTCCGACCAGCGCCCCGATCCGGTACTGGAATCGACTTCGCGGACGGGCACCCGGGGAGTAACCGCGCTGGGTCGGCGCGAACGTGCGAAATCCGCGCGCGTGGAGATGCGGAACCAGGCGAGCCCAACTCGCGCCGGTTTGCGGAAACCCATGCAGGAGCACGACCGGAGGTCCGTCGAGCGGACCTTCGTCAATGACGTCGAACGTGTACTTACCGTTCGAGAAGGTCGTGAGCCGCGAGGACATATGCGTCCGATCTTTGCAGCCGACGGTGACTTACGGGCCCCACAGCCGGAACAAAGCACCCGCATCCGGAACCGGCACATTGGGCTCGATCTCTGGCGTCGGCGTCAAGACCGTGAGGTAGACGATCGTAGCGACCTGAGCCCACGACAGGGTCACCGCTCGATCGGCCATCGGTTCTTCGTCTGTCGACAGCACCGCGAACGCCACCACGACCAGCGCGGCCGTGCCGAAATTGCTGAACCAACGCATCCAGTCGGTGCCCGTGGCGAAGACCGCCACGACCGATGACCCCATCAGCAGTGCGATCGCGGCCGAGGTCCGTCGGTCGAGGCGAGTGAATCGCGACAGCCAGCCGAATCCGACCGAGCGGCGGATCCACAGCACGTGGACGACAACGAGCAACGCGCCGACCGTCAACTGGGCCAAATGCTTGGTGAGGCCAACGTAATAAACCTCGCCGATCGAATCGGAAATCCCCTGGACCAGGAATCGGAACACCGTCGGTCCACGCAGCGCGGCGTCCTCGCGAAGTTGCGTCGCCACCGCGGGAGTGACCTTCCCGGCAATGACGATGACCAATAGAGCCAGGAAAGCAGGGCCAACAGCCGCGCCGGAAAGGTGCACATTCCTTCGCCAGGACCGTTCTCCGGTGATGAAAACGACCGGAACCGCCGCCAGGCCCCAGATGAGCAGCGTCGCTTCGTGCACGAAAACAAGCACCGCAAGCACCAGGCCGAGACCTCCGACTGCGGGCAGCAACCACCGCCGCAGGCGTAAACAAGCGACGCCGGTCAGTACGAGAACGATCAGCGCGAGTTCGTCCGTACGGCGGTAGTACACCAGCTCATCGACGACGAACGGACTGCACGCGATCAGCAGAGCCAGGAACGTCGATGCCGTTGTCCACCGGCGCACGAGCAGTTCGAGGACGATGAGAATCGCGACGATCGGCACGACCCAGCAGATGATGAGCGCGGCGTTGACCGCGAGATCGGACTGGCCGGTGATCTGTCCACCGAGACCGCGGCGAACGAAACCGTACCGATAGTCGACGAACCACATCGACTTCGCATAGACGGAGTTGGGTACGGTCGCGGACTTCACCACCTGGAGTCCGACGACGGCAAGGAGAAAGACCCGCAGGAGAGCCGGCGTCAGGCGCAGCCCAGCGGAGGTCGTTTGAACAGTCGACTTTGGCCGTTCAAGAGTGATGGTCATGACGTCCTACACACATGCTCTCGAGGACAGCTGCAGGACCGAGGCGAGCCGGCAGGCGTAGTCCTTTTCGATTTTCCAGACTCCGTCGTCGTATACGAACGGAACTTGCTGAGGGTGTTTCTCGGACCACAGGTCGACGTCGGCGTCGACGATGATCGACTTCGGATCCCGCTGGACGACGCTCCGCACCTGGACCTGCGCGCCCTCATCGGTGTACAGCGACAGAACCTTCGAGACCAGGTCCGGGTCGGCCACACTGCCCTGCACCAGCCCCTGCTTCTCACCCGCCGAGATCTTGGGATCGGTGGCGTGAGCAAGCCACGCGTCCATTTCAGCAACGCTCGGGATCGGTGCACCCACCGGCGCTGGCGGCCGAACCGGCACCTGCCCGCCGCACGCCGCAACCACCGGCGCCAGGAGCGCGGCCGATATGACAAATCCGCTTCGGCACACCCTGGATCGCATAATCCGCCCGCCCCCGCTGGTTGGCTGTTTGATTGCTGAACTCGTCAACTAATCGGCGATCCCCCTGAAGATCAACCGCTAGCCACGGTAGCCCGCAAGGCGCGGCAATCGGATTTCCAGCCGTTAACGGTGTAGTAACGAATTATCCGGGCAAAAAGGTTGCCCAAGTTCAAAGAAGAGCCAGTCACATCGTTTACCTGCCGATATGGTCGGCGGTGGTCGAGAAATGGTTCAAAATTCAGCCATTGTTTCGGGAGTCCGAAATCGCATTTCGGCGGACACCCAGGAAGAAATCAGGCGCTAAACTCAAATGGTGCAGATTTAAATTGTTACTGGCCGTTGCGCCGGTTTGCCACAGGTTGCCGGAGCGGGCAGTCGCGGTGATCCGCGCAAAGCCCGTGCACTCACAAGCCCAGCAGCCGATGGGCCGCGCCGACATCGGGGATCGGAAGGCTTGGCTCGAATTCGGGCGTGGGCGACAGGATCGTGAGGTACGCGACGACCGCCACTTGGGTCCACGACACATGCACAGTTCGGCTCGACATCGGTCGTTCGTCGACTGCCAGCACGGCGAATGCGACCACCACCAGCGCGGTCGCGCCGAAGCTGCTGAACCAGCGCATCCAGTCGATTCCCGTGGCGAACACGGCGAAGACGGTGCCACCGGTCAGCGCAGAGACGGCGAGCAAAGTGCGCCGGTCGAGTCGAGTGAACATCGACACCCATTGCAGTCCGACCGAACGACGAATCCACACGACGTGGACCAAGATCAACAGCGCGCCCAAAGTGAGCTGGGCGAGGTGTTTGCTCAACCCGACGTAAGAGACCTCGCCGAACGAGTCAGCGATGCCCTGGGACAGGAAACGGAATACCGTCGGGCCGCCAAGCGCAGCGTCTTCACGGAGCTGCGTCGCAACTGCGGGCGTCACCCTCCCCGCGATGACGATCCCCACGAGCGCCAGCAGTCCCGGACCGACTGCAGCGGCAGACAAACGAATGTTCCTCAGTCGCGATCGGTTTCCCGTCACGAACACCATCGGAACGGCCGCCAGACCCCAGATGAGCAGCGTCGCTTCGTGCACGAAAACGAGCACCGCGAGAACCACGCCGAGCCCGGCCAGCGTCGGCAGCAGCGATCGCCGCAACTGAAGACAGGCCACTCCGACGAGGACGAGGACGACAAGTCCCAGTTGGTCCGTCCGCCGGAAGTAGGCCAGCTCGCCGACCACGAGCGGACTGCACGCGAGCAGGATCGCCAACGACGTCGATGCGGCTGTCCAGCGGCGGACCAGCAGTTCGAGCACCACGACAATCGCGATGATCGGCAGGACCCAGCACATCGCAATCGCAGCGTTGACCGCCAACTCCGACTGCCCGGTGATCTGGCCACCCAGTCCGCGTCGGACGAAGCCGTACCGGTAGTCGACGAACCAGGCCGACTTCGTGTAGATCGACAGCGGCGCGGTCACGCCCTTGAGGATTTGTACCGCGACAACAACGGCAAGAAATGCGCGCAACCCCGCGGGCGAAAGATGCAGTCCGGCGGGACGCTGTCGCCTTCTCGCCCTGGGCCGTTCGCTGGTGATCGTCATGGCGGCTCACACGCACGCGGGTGACGAGAGGTTGAGGACCGCCGTGAGCCGGCACGCGTAGTCCTTCTCGATCTTCCACACGCCGCCGTCATAGACGAACGGCACCTGCTGCGGACGGGTCTCCGACCAGAGATCGAGGTCGGCATCAACGATGATCGACGTCGGATCGCGCTTCACGACATCTTTGACCTGCAGTTTCGCGCCCTCAGTCGAGTACAGCGACAGCACCTTCGACACCAGGTCGGGGTCGGCGATACTGCCCTGAACAAGGTCCTGTTTCTCGGCGGCCGGAATCGTGGGATCAATCGCGTGACGGAGCCACGCGTCCATCTCCGTGACGGTCGGAATCGGTGCGGTTTCCGCATGCTTCGGCTTCGTCGGAACTTTGCCGCCACACGCGGCGACTGTCGTCACCAGGAGCACGGCGGCCAGCACCCACGCGCTGCGGCACACGCTGGATTGCATTGTTCCCCCACCCCGAGTCGGAACACGCTGGTTGACTGCCGGAAGACCGGTTACGACGAACGGAAAATTGCAACCGCGTGATTTCGACCCTTAACGGTGTCGTAACGAATATTGCAGAATTCAAACGTAACACAAACCCCATGTGCCACAGAAGTGGTTTCTCGATAGAGGCTTCTACCTGCGGAAATGCGTTCTATCACCCATTGGTGGTGTGAATTGTCGGTTATTGTTCGTGTGCACGAAACCATTCGTCCACTAATTTTCGACGGCCTTACCCACAATTGCGCGGGTTCAAACCTCTTTTTCTGAATTAATTGTTCCCTGGTGGTAGATCGCCCGCCAGTCGTCACCGGCGCGCTCCCACAAGGTCGCGCGCATAGTGATTCGCGTACCCGCCTGCACGAGTCGGTACGTCGCGAGGAAAACGTTGTCCGCGAGCTGCCGGATTCGGAAAGCGGAGATCTCCCAGGGCTCTTCGTCATCGCTCTCGAACCGCCGCTCGAGCACCGCCCACACCTCTTCGCGGCTATACCGCCGGCCCGAGGCACCGACTTCCCAGAAGTCCTCCGAGGTCTGCCTCAGGAAATCGGCGCGAGACGTCCCCAGCACCCGGTGATGAAACAGCGGTTCCCGCCGCAGAAGTTCGCCTTCGATGTCCGCCGAACCGTCCACGCGCCGACGCTATCGCGCGGCCAGCCAGCTGTCGAAGTCCCGCTCCGCGATCCAGGCGTTCACTCCAGGGGTGGGGATGAGGGTGGAGTCTTCGATGACAGTGCCGAAGTAGCCGGCCGAGTGGTCGGGCACGACCGCGCGCGACTCACCCTCGGCTTCGAGAACCCGTCGCACGAGCTCCGACAGTGGGATCGCCTGCGGGCCGGCGATCTCGACGACTCCGGCCGGGCCGTTGAGAACTGCGTCGACAACCCGATCGCCAACGTCGTCGGCCGCGATGGGCTGCAGCGTGGCGTCGGTGACGCGGACCTGGCCATCGGTCGTACTGGTGTCCGCAACCGTGCGCATGAACTCGAAGAACTGCGTCGCCTTGACGATCGTCGTCGGAACCGGCGCGCCCTCTAAAGCCTTTTCTTGGGCAATCTTGGCTGCCATGTAGAAATTGTCCGGCGCGCGCTCGGCGCCGACGATCGAGACCGCAACGTGGTGTCCGACCCCCGCCTCCACCTCAGCTTTCAGCTGGTTCGCGGTCGATGTCGTGAAGAAGTCGATGAGTGCCTGGGCGTCCCAGTTCGGCGGATTGGTGACGTCGACGACGACATCGGCTCCGACGAGCGCGTCGGCAAGGCCTTCGCCCGTTGCCGTGTTCACGCCAGTGCTCGGCGACGCCGCGAGGACCGTGTGCCCCAGCGCTTCCAAACGCTCGCGCACCTTCCTGCCGATCAGTCCGGTTCCACCCACGATGACGACCTTCATGACGCCCCCTAACTTGGATATTCTTTGTCCGATTACTATACTCAGACAAGAAGTGTCCGCGTCAAGGGGTGAGAATGAAGCTTTCCGACGGAGTGGAGTGGGCGCTGCACTGTTGTGTCGTCCTGCGCATCGCCGATTGCCCGACGCCCGCGTCGCACCTCGCGGAATTCCATGACGTGTCGCCGAGCTACCTCGCGAAGCATCTGCAGGGCCTCGCACGGGCCGGAATCATTCGCTCGATTCAAGGCAAGGGCGGCGGTTATGTTCTCGGTCGTCCCGCGAACGAGATCAGCGTCCTTGATGTCGTCGAAGCCGTGAACGGCGCGAGCCCGTCGTTTGTGTGCACCGAAATCCGGCAGCGCGGGCCGTGTCAGACCCCGCCCGAGAAGTGCGTGGCCCCGTGTGGAATCAACGCCGTCATGCTGGCCGCCGATGCGGCCTGGCGAGCATCACTGCGGGGCGTGACCATCGCCGACCTGGCGTCTCGCGGGGACAAGACCGCGAACGGCGATGGGACAGGCGCGCTGGCGCCAGCGCGGGAATGGCTGGCGAGGGCGCGCGACTAGCTACGGAGCCGCCTTGACCGGCTCTTTCTTCAGCGACGACAGAGACCGGAGCTGAATCAGCATCGCGACAACAAACGCGGCGATGATGACGGACCCGATGGCCAGGGTGATGTGGAATCCCACTTCGATCCGCAGAAGCGCCATGATGTCGCCCGGCTTGCGCACGCGGTGCATCTGGTCGTGCGGCCACCAGGTGAGTGTTTCCCAGCAAATCGCGGCATAGGCCCAACCGCCCAGAGTCCGGTGTGTGGTGAGGTTCCGGAAAAACGGGAACGCGACGAGCGCAAACACCAAACCGAGCCCGAAGATGATCGACTCGACGAAGTTCGCCGACCACATGGTCAGGTTGAACCACATCGGCGGAGGTGCATCACCGCCACCCATGCCCGGCATTCCGGTCATCTTCGGTGCCGGCCAGATGATCAGGTTCAGACCGTAGGTGATGAAGGTTGCCGCCGTCGCGATGCCGGCCAGCTGGAGCTTCTTGGGCCGCGTCAACGGCCAGCTGAAGTAGTACATGAAACACTCCCGCATCTTGAGAGTCAGATGTTGATCTTTAAGGTACAACCTGAGATTTTGCCGGTAACCGTTTCAGTCCCGAATCAGACACCTACTGTGAAGATCGTGTCTCAGGCCTCCGTGATGTCAAGACCTTTCCGCAATGTAACCATCGCCAGCGCGGCGGTCGCCCTCGCGCTCGCCGGCTGCAGCAACGGCGCCGAACCGGAATCGCACATCGGTCAGACCGCCAAGGTGAATCCGAGTTCCGCCGCGGCCGTCTCGAAAGCTCAAGCCGCCGTCCGGATTACCGGTGAAGTGTCATTCGGCGGCCAGTATTCCGCCGGCGGCGTCGCGTTCGATCCCAAGACCAAGATGGTCTATGTGGCGAACCCGCAGGACAACACGGTGTCCGTGGTCGACCCGAAGACGAAGTCGATCACGCGCAAGATCAACGTGGACAACCACCCGGTCGAGGTCGCCGTCGATGGCACGAACCTGTACGTCACGCAGGTCAGTGGGAACAGCGCCGACACCCGGTCGAGCCCGGGCACGTTCTCGTTCATCGATCTCAACTCCGGATCGGTGACCGACACGGTCAGTCTCGGAACCGGCCCCACGGGCCTGGCGGTCGACCGTGACGCACACGTCGCCTACGTCGCGCGTGCGCAATCGTCGGCGGTGACGGCGATCGACCTCAATTCCAAGACGACGCGAACGCTGAACATCATCGAAGGCGGGCGCTGCGGCGGAATCGCTGTCGACCCGACCACGCACCTGATCTACGGCGTCGACGGGAACAACGGGCGAGTCGTCATCGCAGACCCCAACGGCAACATCGTCGGTTCGGCTCCGATCGGTGAGATGCCGCGCGGCATCGGCGTCGACCCCGGCAACAAGCGGGTCTACGTCCCGAGCACCGCGGGCAGCATCACGGTGATCGACACCGAGTCGCGGAGTGTGGTTGCGACGATCGACACGGGAAGCTCGCCGGGCACGGTGGGCATCGACACCGGGTCGCACATCTTCTACTCGACCGACAAGGACGGAAAGGTCTTCGCGATCGACCCGGCCACGAACACCGTGCTCGCGTCGTTCGACGTGGGTTCGTTCCCCGCGACGCCCGTCGTCGACCCGGAAACCCACACCGTGTACGTCTCGGCGACAGGTGTGTTGTCGATCGTCGAGCCTTAGACCCTGGGATGGGGCCGCCGGAGCAGCGGTGGTAAGTACGCTGCTCCCGGCGGGTCCACCGTCAAGGCGGCCACATCGCCGGGGTTCGAAATCCAACATTTGCCCATCGACAGACAGCCACACCCGATGCAGCTGTCGAGGCCGTCACGTAGCCGCTTGAGCGCGTTGATCTGGTCATCGAGCCGGCCGCGCCAATGCTTCGAAATCCGCTTCCAGTCGGCGGCGGTTGGCGTTCGCCCCTCCGGAAGCTGATCGAGTTCGGCTCGAATCTCTTCGAGGGTGAGGCCGACATTGCTCGCGGCCCGGATGAACGCCAAGCGGCGCAGCACTATTCGCTCGAACTGTCGTCGGCCACCGGGCGTGCGGGCGGCCGAGATGAGTCCTTGGGCCTCGTAATAGCGCAACGCGCTGGGCGCGAAGCCACTGCGTTTTGCCACGTCCGTGACGGTGAGATGAGCCTCCACAAGAATCTCCTTGACTTCAAGTTCACTTTAACTTGAACAGTGGAGAGCGAACAGGGACTGAACTCAACCAAGGAGATCCCATGAACGTCGCTCTTGTCACCGGAGGTTCTGCTGGCTTGGGCCGTGCCCTCGTCACTGCGCTCGCGGACCGAGGTTGGACCGTCATCACCGACGCGCGGGACGGTTCCCGTCTCCCGCAATCACCGAACGTCATCGCGATTACCGGTGACATCACCGACGGTGTGCACCGAAGGGCGCTCCTCGAGCAGGTGAAACTCGCCGACCGCCTCGACCTGCTCGTCCACAACGCCAGCGCGCTCGGACCGCGCTCGGGCGATACGCGGTACCGCGCGTTGGCGGAGACCACGCCGGAGGACTTCCAAGACGTCTGGCGTCCGAACATCGGCGCGCCGCTGGTTCTGACCAGCCTGCTCTTGCCGTGGCTCGTCGAGTCGCGCGGGATTCTGCTCTCGATCTCGTCGGATGCCGCCGTCGATCACTACGAAGGCTTCGGCCTGTACGGCGCGTCCAAGGCCGCGCTCGACCACATCACCCTGACGTTCGGCGCCGAGAATCCGACGATCTCGGCCTACGCCGTCGACCCGGGAGACATGCGCACGGAAATGCACCAAGAGTGGTTCCCGGGCGAAGACATCTCCGACCGGCCACTTCCCGAAACGGTCGTCCCGCATCTGCTCGCACTCATCAACGCCCGGCCGGCCAATGGGCGCTTCCGGGCTGCGGACATCAACCTCGTGCAAGAGGTGGCCTGATGACACTGCTTTCTGAACAACCCGTCACGCGATTCCGAGCGAGCACGTTCGCGCCTGCTCCACCCGAGCGGCGCGGAGTCCGGCGCGACCACGTCCGACTCCTCGTCGGCCGGACGGCGGGTATCACCCACGCCCACTTCCGGGACCTCCCGGACTTCCTCGCGCCCGGCGACCTCGTCGTCGTCAACGATTCCGCGACCATGGCTCGGCAGGTCGACGGTGTGTGGGCGCGCGGCGAGGTCATCGTCCACTTCGCGATGGAACTCGATGACGGACGTTGGGTCGTCGAGCTGCGCACACCGCCGCGGGCTCAGCGATCGATTCTCGATGCCACGGCCGGTGATGTGATCGAGGCGTCCGAAGTTGAAATCACTTTGGTGCGGCCCTATCCCGAGGAGGGCTCATCGCCCACGGGATCTGGGAACCGGCTGTGGACCGCAGCGATCGTGGGGGACGTCGCTGCGGTCTCGGCGCGGCCTATCTCCTACGGCTACCTCGATCGTTCTTACCCGCTCTCCGACTACCAAACCGTCTTCGGATTTCGGCCGGGAAGTGCGGAGATGCCCTCGGCTGGAAGACCTTTCACTCACGAGCTGGTCACCCGGCTGGTCACCTCAGGCATAGCGCTAGCGCCGATAACCCTGCACACCGGGGTGTCCTCGCAGGAGACCGGCGAGGCTCCGCAGCCCGAACGATTCTCGGTATCGCCGTCGACCGCGCGCCTGGTCAATCAGACGCGCAAGGCGGGCGGCCGGGTGATCGCGGTGGGGACGACGGTAGTCCGCGCTCTCGAGTCGGCGGTATCTGCAGGTCATGTCGAAGCGGCATCCGGATGGACGACGCGAGTGGTCACGCCGGCTCAGCCCCCAGCGGTCGTCAACGGGCTCATCACGGGGTGGCACGATCCCGAGGCCTCGCATCTGCTTCTCGTCGAAGCGGTCGCCGGTCCCGAACTCACCCAACGGGCGTACGACGCAGCGGTCGCCGAAGGCTACCTTTGGCACGAATTCGGAGATTCGGCGCTGCTGTTGCCGGGCTAAGAGCCGTCCGCGCGCAACAGTGCGAGGACGTCCAAGCGAGTGTCGTCGATGTGCTGGAAAGTCAGCGATTCTGCTGATTCCGGATCGCGATTTCGAACTGCCCGAAGGATCGCACAGTGCTCGTTGATCGATCGGTCGTGACGGAGGTCAGCCGCCGGCGAGAAGTAGAACCTCGCCCTGGCTCCGAGTTCGGACACAGTCCGGGTGAGCTGCTCGTTCTGCGAGCAGCCCGCGATTGCCGTGTGAAACTCGGCATTGAGCTCGGCGAACCGCACCGGGTCATCCGTTCGGCGCTGCGCCGCGACGATCTCCTCCAGCTCATCGACCTGCACACTCGAGCGGCGAGTCGCACCGAGGCGAGCCGAGTACGGCTCGACACACAACCTGACCTCAAACAGGTCCGACAATTCCTGCGCGGTTCTCGATGTGACGAACGCGCCCTGGTGGCGTCGAATCTCGATCCAATGCCGAGCGGCAAGCACTCGCAGTGCCTCCCGGACCGGAATATGACTCACGCCCAGTTGCTTCGACAGCGCATCCGCGTTGAGCCGATCGCCTGGTTGCAGCATCCGCCGCAGGATCGCGTCCTCGAGTACCGCGACGATCCACTGCGCCAGATCACCCTCGAACTCCGCTCGATCGATCGGCGAGATTGCCGACAAGCCCACGGAGTTCATGCCCCAATCCTATAGATCCCGCGGACCCGTACTCGCCATCGGCGACGCTTAACAACCTTTTAACTGCGCGAAAATGCCTCGAAACAAGCCGAGTGATCCTATAGGACCGTGTCCGAAACCCAAGCTCCCGTGCGCACGATCTACCCTGTAGCGCTGCTCGAAGCGGTCCGTCTGACCAAGGCTTTCGGCGAGATCCGGGCGAACACCGATGTGAGCCTCAAGCTCTGGCCCGGCGAGGTCCACGCGCTCGTCGGCGAGAACGGCGCGGGTAAGTCCACCTTGCTGAAGATGATGTACGGAGTCTACACCCCGGATTCGGGAGCCCTGATCGTCGCCGGCAAAGAGGCCCCGCTCGGTTCGCCGGCCGATGCGCGCCGGCTCGGGATCGGCATGGTGTTCCAGGATCTGCGCCTCGTTCCCGCTCTCACCGTCGCCGAGAACATTGCACTCGCCCTGCCGGAAGGTCCGCTGCTGCGGCTGCGCGACCTGTCCCGACGGATCTCCGAAGCCAGCACCCGGTTCGGATTGGCGGTGAAACCGGACGCGAAGGTGGCACACCTGTCAATCGGAGAGCGTCAACGCGCGGAGATTCTCAAGGTGCTCATGACCGGTGCGCGACTGGTCATTCTCGACGAGCCGACGAGCGTCCTCGCACCTCAGGAGGTCGAGTCTCTCTTCGCTGTCATCCGGCAACTCCGCGAGCAAGACCTCGGAGTCCTCATCGTCACGCACAAACTCGACGAAGTTCGCGCCATCGCCGATCGCGCGACAGTCCTCCGGGCCGGGAAGACCGTGCTCGTCGGTGTCGACCCGGCGGACTACACCAACTCCCAACTCGTGGAGGCGATGGTCGGCCGTACCGTTGCCGACCTCGCGGCTCGACCCTCCCTGATCGAGACGAATGGACACCGCGCCCTCGTTCTCACCGGCGTGACCTGTGTCGGGGACCAGGGACATACGGCACTCAAGGACGTCACTGTCGAAGTTCGTCCGGGAGAACTCGTCGGTGTCGCGGGAGTCGCTGGCAGCGGACAGCGCGAACTGTGCGAGGTCGCGCTCGGGCTGCGAAAGCCTGCCACCGGCACCGTCGCAGTGAACGGGACCGCCGTTTCACATCCAGTGCAGGCACTCGACGCCGGGGCAGTCTGCGTTCCGGAAGACCCGGTGGCCGACTCTGTCGTCGAACGACTCACCGTGCTCGAACACATGGCACTCGACGGCAGACCGCTGCCCGCGCGCCGCATGGGAATCGCCTGGACTGATGTGAAAGAACGCACCGAGACGGCGAACGAGCGAATGGCGTTGAACATCGCACCTCGCGCGCGGCGCGTCAGCGAACTTTCCGGCGGCAACATTCAGCGCGTCATCCTGACGCGGGAACTCTCCGTCGACTCGACACTCGTCGTCGCGGCCTATCCGAGTCGCGGACTCGACATTGCAAATGCCCGTCGCACGCAGGAGTTGCTGCTCGAGCGTCGGGACGCGGGGGCCGGGGTGCTCATGGTGTCCGAGGATCTCGACGAACTCATGAGCATGGCCGATCGCATCGTCGTGCTGCACGACGGCCACATCAGCGGCGAGGTCGACCGTGCCCGGTTCGACCGCCAGACGATCGGCCAGATGATGATCGGACGGACAGCATGACGCGGGCCGTGTCCAACTGGAAGTTGTCTGCTTCCGTGCCGGTCGTCAGCCGGTGGGTCATCGCAATCAGCCTGGCGTTCATCATCTTCGGAATCCTGCTGATGACCCAGGGCGTCAACCCGTTCACCGGTTATGCCGAGATGTTCGCGTCGACATTCGAGCGGCCGCGTTCTCTCCAGCAGATCGCCATCGAGATGGCGCCACTCATCCTCGGCGCACTGGCGGTGGCGATTCCCGCGCGAGCAGGCCTGACCAATGTCGGCGGTGAGGGGCAGATCATCATCGGCGGAGTCGCCGCCGCCGGCGTGTTCCAAGTACTGGGAGACACCGCACCACCTGCGGTGTTGCTCGTGTCGATGCTCCTCGCGAGCATGGTCGCCGGCGCCGCGTGGGCCGGTATCGCCGCGGCGATGCGGTTGTGGGGCGGTGTCAACGAGGCGATTACGACGCTGCTGCTCAACTTTGTCGCGCTCGACGTCTTGCTATTTCTCATCTACTCGCCGTGGCGGTGGAGCCCGACTGGGCAGCCCGCCACCAAGGAACTCGCCGACCCGGCCAAGTTGCCGGTCATCAGCGGCACGAAGATCCACGTCGGCATCATCGTCGCTCTCATTGCGGTCGCCGTCGTCTGGTTCGTCCTCGAGCGCACCCGATGGGGATTCAAGATCTCTGTCGCCGGCGGAAACGCCGAAGCCGCGCGGCGGGCCGGCATGCGAGTCGGAATGCTCGTTCTGTCGGCGCTCGTGATCGGTGGCGCGCTTGCCGGACTCGCCGGAATGGTTCATTACGCCGGCGTCGAGTACAAGCTGCGTCCCGGTTTCGGAGCCCAGCTCGGGTACATCTCGTTCCTCGCGTGCTGGGTGGCGCGGCACCGGCCACTCCCGATCGTCGCCGCCACGTTCGTATTCGCCGCACTGTCGGTCGCGAGCGACAGCATGCAGCTGGACCTGCGCGTACCCGCGGCCTCGACGAACATCCTCACCGCTCTCATTCTCATCGCCGTTCTCGGCTGGACGTCCACCCGGAAGCAGGTTGCCGCATGAGTCTCATCGTGGACGTCGTCGCCGGTGGAGTACGTGGCGGTACATCGATCATGTACGCCGCCGCGGGCGAAACCGTGGGCGAGCGAGCGGGCGTCATCAATCTGGGAACCGAAGGTTCCATGCTGGTCGGGGCCCTTGCCGCGTACATGGTGACGGTCGAAACCGGTAGTCCGTGGATCGGCGCCTTTGCCGGAGCCACCGCGGGCGCAGTCCTTTCGGCAATACACGCCTATCTCGTGGTGTGGCGGCGGGCAAATCAGTTCGCTTCCGGTTTGGCGATGTTGTTCGTAGCGCTCGGCGCAACGTCGATGTTCGGTGCGGCCTACGTGGGACGCCCGGTCCACGGGTTTCACATCTGGAATGTGCCGGGACTGTCCTCGATCCCCGTGCTGGGACCGATCCTCTTCCGGCACGACCCGCTCGTTTACCTCAGCTTCGCGACAATTCCCGCCCTGTGGTTCCTGTTGTTCCGGACCCGGATCGGTCTCCTCATTCGCACTGCCGGTGAACGCGCGGACGCGCTACTGGTCCATGGCTACAACGTCCGGCACGTCCGATTGCTGGCAGTGACGTTCGGCGGCTTCCTCGCCGGGCTCGGCGGTGCCCACCTATCCATCGCCTACGCCAACGCTTGGTTCGAAAACATGGTCGCCGGAAGGGGTTTCATCGCGGTTGCCTTGGTCATCTTCGCGGTGTGGAGTCCGTGGCGGGTCATGGGCGGCGCCTACCTCTTCGGCATGGCGCTCGCGCTCAGCAGCGCACTTCAGGCCCGCGGGTACGCGTTCAACCAGTTTGCACTCGACGCGATCCCGTTCGTACTGACCCTCGTCGTCCTGGCCGTGCTCGGAAAACGAACGCTGACCTCCGCTCCAGCCGAACTCAAACGAGTCATCGAGAACGCACCCGCGCGCAGCTGACACCCCAAATGAAAGGAACCGGTATGTCCCGTTTACGAATGAGTCCTCGAAAAACGGCCCTTGCGGCCGGGCTGATCTCGGCCGCACTGGCGTTGGCGTCCTGTTCATCGGCGACCTCCACGAAGTCCTTTGACGGTGCGCCGGGTGCGGATACCAAGGCGGTCGGGTTCATCACCGTCGGCCCCAAGGACGACTTCGGATACAACCAAGCCGTGTTCGGCGGAGCCGACGCGGTGCGCAAAGCATTCCCGGGCCTCGAGGTCCTCACCGCGGAGAACGTTCCCGAGGACGACACGGCCGCCACGACCATGGAGCAGATGATCGACAAGGGCGCGAAGCTGATCTTCGCGACCAGCTACGGTCACCTCGATGCGGCGGAGAAGGTCGCGAAGGAACACCCGGACGTCGTCGTGGTGCAGCAGGGCAACACGATCACCGGTGAGATCCCGAAGAACTCCGGAACCTACTTCGGCACCGTGTACGAGCCGATGTATCTCGCCGGGATCGCCGCCGGTGCGGCAACGAAGACCGGCAAGCTCGGGTACGTCTACGCGTTCCCGATTCCGCAGACCATCGCGAACATCGACGCCTTCGAGCGCGGCGCACAGACGGTGCGCCCGGACGTTCAGACCATCACAGTGAGCACTTCATCGTGGTGCGACCCCGGTAAGCAGCAAGCCGCAGCCGACAGCCTCCTGTCGCAGGGTGTCGATGTCATGACCCAGCATCAGGACTGCACTGCCACCGTTATCCAGGCGGCAGAGAAGGCGGGCGCGATGACCGTCGGCTACCACGCTGACGCATCGAGTCTCGCGCCGAAGGGCTGGCTGACCGGCGCGGTGTGGGACTGGGGCCCGCTCTACACGGACATTGTCAAGACCGTCAAGGACGGCAAGTTCGTCGGAAGCAAGTACAACGCCAACTTCCGAGTGGGCTACAAGACCGGAACCAACCCGTTCGTCATGGCCGGTTATGGCCCGTCTGTCACCGACGAGACGAAGGCGAAGATCGACGCCGCGCGGGCCTGGCTCGCCACCCCCGAAGGGTCTCCGTTCGCCGGTCCGGTGAACGACCAGAACGGCGAAGTGAAGATCCCGGCAGGCCAGGTGCCCGACTACGCCAAGAACGACGAGATGGACTTCTTCGTCCAGGGCGTCGTCGGAACGCTGTCCAAGTAGGAGCCGGGCAGGACCGCCGTACGCGCGGCGGTCCTGCCCTCCGTGGCGACGCACTCATCCCCAGGAGTTATGCAATGAGTCCCCTTGTCTTCGAACAGATTGACGCCGAGCCCTACGCGTGGCCGTACGACGGTTCGTTCAGCTCGGCGACCACCGCCCTCATCAACATCGACTGGCAAGTCGACTTCTGCGGCCCCGGCGGCTACGTCGACCAGATGGGCTACGACCTCAACCTGACGCGAGCCGGCCTCGAACCCACGCAGCGCGTGCTGGCTGCCGCCCGCGAGGCTGGAATGACCGTCATCCATACGCGCGAGGGCCACCGACCGGACCTGTCCGACTGTCCGCCGAACAAGTTGTGGCGCTCCGACCAGATTTCCGCCCGCATCGGTTCACTCGGACCGTGCGGCCGGATTCTCACCCGAGGCGAGCCGGGCTGGGAAATCGTGCCCGAGGTCGCGCCCATCGACGGTGAACTCGTGATCGACAAGCCGGGCAAGGGGTCGTTCTATGCCACCGACCTCGACCTGCTCCTGCGTCTACGCCGCATCACGCACCTCATCTTCACGGGAATCACGACCGACGTGTGTGTGCACACCACGATGCGTGATGCCAACGACCGCGGCTATGAATGTCTGCTGCTGACCGACTGCACGGGCGCCACCGACCGCGGCAACTACGAAGCCGCGCTGAAGATGGTGACCATGCAAGGCGGCGTTTTCGGCGCGATTGCCGACTCGTCCGCGCTCTTGAAGGCGATGAGCAACGGCGCGACAGCCTGATCACTCGTCGAGGAACCAACCCTCGCGCATTCCCGGCGGCCGTCCCGGCTCGCTGTAGAACTCGGTCCCGAAGACTGCGGCGAAAACCTCGGGCGGCATCGCCATGAAGCTCCCGATGTCGGTCACCTGACTCGCGTGCGACTGCATCGCTGCCCGGCGCTGCTCGAGAAACGCGGAAACATCCACCTGCCAGTGGATCTCGGCTTCGGGCGTGCCCATGGGATTGCCGTCGTCCATCGGGCCGTCCGGATCGAAGCCGAAATCCTGCCCCGCGGCCAGCGCGAGGTCGCGGAACGCGCGCAGCCGGTCTCGGTTGAACGTCGCCTCCAGCACCCGCGGGCGTCGGACGGCGAGTTCGGCGGCCCGGTGCACGACGTGGTGCAGTTTCACGTGGTCCGGGTGACCGTAGCCGCCGTGCCAGTCGTAGCCCGTGACAATGTCGGCGTTCTCCTCATCGAGGATCTGCGCGAGACGTCCAGCCGCTTCGTCGAGGTCGGCGTTGTGGAAGTTGTTCGGCTCGTGATTCTGCTCCCAGCCGGTCATCCCCGAGTCCGAGTAGCCCAGCCACGCAACTCGGCTGGTACCGGTCGCCGCGGCCGACATGTCAGCCTCCTTGCGGCGCCGGTCGACCAGCGTCTCCCCAGGTGCCAGATCCTCGGGAACCTCGCCGTGGTCTCCGTTCGTGCCATAGACGACCACGACGCGATGCCCCTCCGCGGACGCCTTCGCCATCGACCCGGAGGTCTGCGAACTCTCGTCGTCGGGATGGGCGTGGACGAAGACGATGGTGGTCACGCCTTCATCCTGCCTGAGGGCACCGACAGAGTCGGATCACCTCAATGATTTCCTCCGGCACCACCGGTCCACGGCGTACGCCGTGGACACGGGGAACAACAACGCGACGAAGGGGCAGATCAGCGCGATTACTGGCGGATCCGTCCACCCAGGCCGACCCGGGCGGACTCCTGGCGGGCGGTCAGCGCAGACTCGACGTTCTCCGCGAAGTCCCCGATAAAGCGACGGCCGGCGTCGATCGCGGATTCGATCCGCTTCGCGACTTCCTCGTAGAACGCCTGTACGCGCTCGCGAGCTGCGTCGAACGTCCGGTCAGCGACTTCCTGGAATGTGGTCAAGATCAGCTCCTGCTCAGGTGGCGAATGGGTACGCCTCGAATCCGCGGGTGCGCGGTCTTCGTTGGCCATGAGCGCGGTCCGATCGACTCGGTCGAGGAACGTGTGGACAGGCTAGTCAATTGCAGTAGGCACTGTCAATGACACTCGCCGCTGTCATCGAAACCGGCAGAATTCGCCCCATCGGTGACATCGACCACGTCCAGACACCATTTGAGACGCTCCGCACAAAATTAGATTTACAAATCTATTCTTTTTAGACTCATTTCCTAACTGATTAATTTTGATGCGTTTCCCGCGTTATCAGCGGGTTTTTGTGCGCGCGATTTCCGATTTGTGAGGCGGTTCCAGATGCGGGTGGCTCGTGGCCGAAGATTCTTGGGTGCCAGCATTATTGGCGCTCTTCTGTGCACAATCCCGGCGGTCGCCGTCGGCTCCGCACAGGCCATGGCGGTATCGCCGGTGTCCGCGAAAAGTACTGAGTGCCGTCACGAATTCACCGGCGCAGACCGCACCGAACTAATTACTCTGAGTGATCCCTCGACACTTCGCGATCTGCATGACGCCCGCGATCGCGCGACGCGAATTCGCGCGTTGTTCGTCAAGAATCACGACTACCGCGGCACGTTCGCCGTCTTCTACAAAGCGGTCCTCGACGGCGCCGTCCCCTCGATCGACAACGGCGACTACGCCGACCGCGACTATGTGACCGCGGTCAGCCTGGACTTCTTCAAGCGCTACCTCGAGAACCTGCACGGCCATCTGACCGGCGGACCGGTCACTCCGTACTGGCAGAACTTCTACGACAAGACCGCGGAGTGCAACCTGTCGCCGGGACGGGTACTGCTGGCCGCGCTCAACGCGCACGTCATCATCGACCTTCCGCAGGCCGTTGCGACCGCCGGGTCGTCGCAGCGCAATTTCGACGACTTCATGAAAGTCGGAGACAGTCTGCAGGCGTCGACCTCGGTGATGTTCGCCGACTTCAAACAGGTCTACGGCGAGGACGTGTCCGGTTTCTTCGGCGGACTCATTTTCGGCGATGCGATCGATCTGGTCGTCGGACCCGGCGGTACGCAGTACACCGTGCTGCAGTCGGCGCGCGCCTACGCGTTCGCCAATGGGCTTGAGCTCCAAGGTTTCACGAAGGCAGGTGCCTTCGCACGGATGCATGCGAGCTGGCTCCTTGCCGAAGGGTTTGTCACGACGTCCGCAACTGCAGGAGCAATCTGATGAAGCGACTTCTCCTCGCCGTAATGATCGCGCTCGCACTTCCCATGGCGGGCGCTGGACTGGCAGATGCAACTCCGACGGCGACGAACGCATCGTGCCGCCATGAGTTTTCGGATGCGGAAATGCAGCGGTTGATCGCGTTGAGCGACCCGGCCCAGCTGCATGACCTCTACGACGCGCGAACCAAGGTCACCGAGATCGCGGGGATCTTCTCGCAGTACGCCGACTACCGCGGATTGTTCGCGATCTACTACCGCGACACCTTGAACTCGGCGATCCCCGCTCTCGAGGACACCCGCTACGAGGACATGCGCTGGGCGTGGGCTGCGAGCTTCGACTTCGTTGACCGATACCTGACGAACCTGCACGGCCACCTCACCGGCGGATCTGTGGCGCCGTGGTGGCAGCACCACTACGCGATGACCGCCGATTGTTCGAAGTCGCCGGGTCGAGTGCTCACCTCGGCACTCAACGCGCACCTCATCGAGGACTTCCCGCGCGCACTCGCGAAGGTCGGTACGACGCCGGCAAACACGGGTGACTTCTTCGCCGTCGGCAATGACCTCATCCCGACGACGCCGACGATCGTCGCCGACATCAAAGCGGTGTACGGCTACGACATGTCGCGCTTCTTCCAGCTGTATTTCGTCGGTGACGTGGTGGACCCGGTGTTCGGCGACGGGACGACCTCCTACGTGTTCTCGCAGGCCGGACGCGCGCAGTCGTTCTCGTTCGGACTGATGCTCGGGCCGAACCCGAACTCGCCCGCGGTTCTCGCGGCGATGGACGCGAGCTTCGTCGCGACCGAGGCAGCGATGGACGGGTTGGCGGCGTCGGGCGAGCTGTAGCGCAGCTACTCAGAGCAGCCTGGGTGCGTCAGCGGTCGGCAGGGACCGCCTCGTGTCCAGGCCGACCGGGAGTGATCCGTTGCTGCTTGAGTTCGGCCTCGTACACGTGCCGGACTCCGTCCGCGAGCTTGTCCCGTGCCGCCCGTTCCAGATCCCGCACAGTCGTCCAATATCCGTCGTCGAACTCCTCGACGACCTGAAAAGTCCACCGGCCCGCAAGCACATTCAGTCCGATGACTTCGGTGCGAATTCGGTCCGCCCAAGCGGCCTGCTCGGCTTCGTCGAATTTCTGTGCCGCGTCCGCGAACAACTTGTCGGCACGACCGACGAGCTGATGAGACGCGTACAGATGTCCACGCGCCTGCTCGACCGTCTCGAGCGCCTCCGACAACTTTCCCAATGCCTCGACCGTCGAATCGGACACTCCGCTCGGCCGACGTACCAACGAATCATCCATAGATGAGTGCATTCCCCGCTACTTCACGCTGAATCGGAGCTGAAGGATTGCGTACCGTGGAGGCGATGAACACCGACACCTCCGACGCCAAGCAGTCGGTGCCGACCTGGCGACTCGTCGCGGCCGGCGTGACGCTCGCCGTCGGGGCTTGGTGTACGTGGGCATCACTCCGAATAGCGCCTGGTGATCCGGACTTTCTGCCGATGGCGACGCTTCTCGCACTCACGTGGCTGACCGGCGCGATCGTCGTCGGGGGCCGGCCGAGGTTGGTCGAGGCGGGGAGTCGCTGGCGCCTGGCGATCGGCATTGGCGTCGCGCTGTGTGTGGCGTCGCTCGTGGGTGGCGCGTTGGTCCGATTCGTGCCGTATGTCGGTGAGATCGTCCTCGAGGTGCTTGCGCACAGCGCATCCGGACCGCTTGCGCTCATCGCCGTGGTGACCGCAGCCGCCGGACTAGCGGAAGAGCTCTTTTTCCGTGGCGCTCTGTATTCGCTGACGAAGGTCCACCCGATCGTCGTGACGACGTGCATCTATGCGCTGGTCACAGCCGCATCGGGCAACATCATGCTCGTCGGCGCGGCGGTGCTGGTCGGCGGTGTGACAGCGGTTCAGCGGTCGTTGACCGGCGGAATCGCCGTGTCGGTGGGGACGCACGTTCTGTGGGCTATGACGATGCTGTTCGCTTTGCCGCATCTGCTCGGTTGAGGTCGCCAAGGGCAACCTCGACCATTTCCGCATAGGACAAGGGCTCACCCGGCACGATCTCGCGGATCGCACGATCAGTGACCACCACCTCGGTTCCCATGGACTCCACCAGATTCCGCGCCACTGTCCGATCGACACCCGTGATCATCGCAATCCATCGCGCCGACATGTCGTGCACAGTGTTCGTCACGAGCCGCGCCCGAAAAATCGGTACGCGGATGATCGGAACTGTTGTCCCGTGGATGGCCTGCGCCGCGCCCTTCATCATCTCGACGTAGGTCAGCTGGTCGCGGCCGCCGATTTCGAACACCTGCCCGATCGCCCGTTCGTCACCGGCGACTCCGACGAGGTAGCGAATCACGTCGACGAGGGCAATCGGCTGACTGCGGGTCGTCGCCCAGTTCGGAACCGCCATGAGCCGCAACCGCCTGACGAGTAGACGCGTCATCTCCCAGGAGACGCCTCCGGCCCCGACGATGACGGCGGCCCGGAGCACGGTGACCGGTACACCGCTCGCCGTGAGAATTCCTTCGACCTCTCGGCGAGACCGCAGATGGGGCGACAGATGCACGGCGTCTGAGCCGAGGCCGCCCAGGTAGATGATCTGTTTGACCCCAGCGTCGGCAGCGGCCCGCCCAAATGACCTCGCCCCAGCGGCATCTCGCTTCTCGAAGTCCTTCGAATCCAGCGAATGAACGAGGTAGTAGGCGATCTCGACGCCTTGCAGCGCAGCCACCAGACTGTCCGGATCCAGGACGTCTCCAGCGACCGGCTTTCCCGGGCCCCGGTACCTGTCCGCATTGCGCGTGAGGGCGCGAACGTCGTGCCCACGCGCGACGAGTGCTTCAACGAGCGCCGACCCCACGAAACCGGTCGCACCAGTGACGAGAATGGCTGAACTCTGCACGTCGACTCCGTCCACCGATCTAGGGATGGCTTTCCCTTATCTCTACCAGTGAATCAACCTCACCGGCGGCTTAGCGTTCGGTGACAGCGAGAGCCCATCCGAGAAGGCCGAATGCCACGAGGGACAAAGCGGTCCGAACATGATTGGACATTTCCCAGACCGATGCCTTGAACGCAGCGCGCGCCGCTGCGACGTCAATCGAGTTCGGGTCACCAGCGGCCTTGAGCGCGTCGTTCAGGGGCACATTGATCGCAACGGTGAGCACGACTGCGATGGCGTAGAGAACCAAGGCGGCAACGACCCAGCCGAACGCCGCGGTCCGGAAAGTCAGCGCGGCAGACGCCGCAGTTGCCACCAGCGCGCCGAGGAAGCACCCGCCAATGAACCACGGATTGATGATCGCTCGGTCCATTGCCTGAAATGAGGCGACGAACGTCCGGTCGTCGGTAGTGCGAAGGCCGGGCATGATCGTGTGGCTATACAGCGCGAACGCCCCGGCGGTAAGGCCCATGGTGATGGTGGCGAGCAGGAGCGTAATGATCCGGATCGTCGGCATAGCCAAAAACTAGCCCGTCGAAGCGGTCGCTGCCCAGCCCTCACGCACGGTCGGATACTTCGGCGCCCACCCGGTTGCCCTGGAGAATTTGTCGCTGGAGACGCGGAGCGACCGCAAGACCAGATTCATGTTTCGGCCCCCGAGCGAGGCGAGCCGCCCAGGTCCTCGGACCCACTGCTTCTTCCCGACCGCGTCCGAAATAGCGTCGCCGAAACCGCGTTTGGTCACTGGCTCGCAGGCGACGTTGTAGATGCCCGCGGGTGCCGCGAGTGCAGCCACGACCGCCTGGCCCGCGTCCTCGAGATGAATCAGCGACATGTACCGCTTCGCCGGACCGAGAACGATCCCGAAATGCAGCCGGGCAAGCCCCATCATCTGAGCGCTTTGTACCGATCCCGGGCCGTAGAACAGACCGAATCGCAGCACCACCCCCGTGCCACCGGAATTCGTGAACTGCTGCGCATTTCCCTCCGCCACCGGCGTCGAGGTCACGATCGGCACGAGGTCAAGCGGCGCCGACTCGGTTATCCATGCATCGCCGCTGTCCGGATAGACCATGCAGATCGACTCCTGAACCAGTCGCGGTACCCCCGCGGCGAGCGCGGCCTTGGTGACGGCAGCCGACCCCTCGACGCGGATACGCGAGTTCGCCCGCCAGGCGAACGTGAACGGGAACATCGCCAGGCTCGGAATCGAGGTGGCGAGGTTGACGACGGCGTCGTGCCCGGCAAACGCGGTTGTCAGTTCCTCGGCGTCAAACAGCGAAACGCGCGCCGGGTTCGCGCCGAACTGCTTCGCCAGGGCGGCCTTCTCATCTGTCCGCGCGAGCGCAGTGACCTCGTGACCTGCATCGATGAGCGCGCGGACCGCGTATGGACCGACCGCGCCGGTTGCTCCGGTGACGAAAACCTTCACCACTGACCCCTTGCGTGTGAGTTGGCCCGGTCGCTACCGAAAGAATTTCAGAATTTCTTTTCGATCGGTGTCGCAACGGGGCATCCCCGTTCGTAGTCCAGTTGAAACCACCTCAAAACGCCCGGCCCGGGCGGACCGAAAGGACCTCCAATGTCTGCCAAGATCGCCGTTCACGAGTTCATCTCCGCCGATGGAGTCTTTGAATCACCAACCTGGACCTTCGAATTCGGCTTCGACCCGAAGATGGGCGAGACCATCGGCGCCATGTGCGCCGATGCGAGCGCGATCCTTCTCGGACGCAAGACGCACGAAATGTTCGCGCCGGCCTGGCGCGAGCGCACCACCGAGGACGACCCGGGCGCACCTTTCTTCAACGAGTCCGAGAAGCTCGTCGTCGGCTCGAACCCGCCGGCCGAGGAATGGAACAACACCACGTTCATCGGCAGCTACGACGCCGCCAAGATCCAGCAGCTCAAGGACGAGCGGGAGGG
Organism: Smaragdicoccus niigatensis DSM 44881 = NBRC 103563; assembly: GCF_000380645.1. GTDB lineage: Bacteria > Actinomycetota > Actinomycetes > Mycobacteriales > Mycobacteriaceae > Smaragdicoccus > Smaragdicoccus niigatensis. Next base: position 202,859 of record NZ_AQXZ01000014.1, on the reverse strand, counting down.
CACGCTGTACATCTCGGGCAGCGGCCAGCTGGTTCGCGCACTCCTGCAGGACGGGCTCGTCGACGAACTGCACCTGTTCGTCTACCCGATTGCTCTGGGTGCCGGCGAGAAGTTCTGGCGTGACGGCGAATCGACGAAGATGCAGCTCAACGGCCATGACGTCTACGCCAACGGCGTAGTGCACTTGAACTACGGGCCGGCAGCGTAGGTGGGAAAAGACCACCCCCTAGGTGGTCTGCCCAAGCACGGCACCTCTCCGTAACTTCGATCTTGACCTGGAAGCGCCGGGTCACGATGCACCTGAAGTTCGAGAGTGAGTGGGACGCAATGAAGTTGCGGTACGGGGCCGGGACGATGCTGTTTCTGGCGGGGATCGCCGGATGCGGTGCGCATGACGACGGCGCCGCTGGCCCGGCCCCGTCCACGGTGGCCCCACCAGCGGCGACGTCTTCACACGCGACCTCGACTCAGTCAGCACCGCAGCCATTGACCGTGGATGCGGGCCGGTTCGAACACCTGCCGGGGACGTACGGCTGGGTCTCGCCTTCGCGGAACATCAGCTGTGGAATCCAGCTGCACAGTGGCTATACGACATTCGGCTGTCAGGCACAACAGGCGCCGATACCGGCCGTCCACGGCAACCACGATCAGATGAACAGCGATGGACCCGAGCACGATCCCTGCATGTGGCCGACCCCGTCACCGGGCGTGATCTTCGAGGACGGGGTCCCGCGGCACATCTGCTACCACCAGGGCACGTTCATCATGGAATCCGCCGTCGAGGACCGGAGCATCCTCCAGTACGGCGAAACCATCCGGGTGGGCGACATGTCATGCACCTCCGAAAAGGCCGGAATGACGTGCTACCAGGGCGATCGCGGATTCTTCCTGTCGCGGGAAGAGGTGAAGATCTACTGAGCTAGGCGTATTCGTAGAACCCTCGGCCGGACTTCCGACCGAGGCGACCAGCCGCGATCATGCGCTTGAGCAGCGCCGGAGAGGCGTACTGATCGCGCTTGAACTCGTCGAAGAGCGAGTTGGCGATCGCATCGATAACGTCCAGACCGATGAGGTCCGCGAGCGCCAGCGGACCCATCGGGTGGCCGGCGCCGAACTTCATGCCGTTGTCGATATCTTCTTTGCTCGCGAATCCCTGCTCGAACATCCGGATCGCTTCGATGACCTGGCCGACGAGCAAGAAGTTGACGATGAATCCCGAGCGGTCACCGGTGAGAATCGGGTGCTTGCCGAGCCGCTCGGCGTGTGCCTTCGCGATCTCGACGGTCTCCGGGCTGGTGTCCAGCGCGACGACAACCTCGACGAGCTTCATCGCCGGGACCGGCCCGAAGAAGTGGATGCCGACGATGCGGCCCGGGTTCTTCACCGCGCCCGCGAGCTCGGCAATCGGGATCGATGAGGTGTTGGTGCCGATGACGACGTCCGGGGTGACGATCTCATCCAGTTCCCCAAGCACAGACTTCTTGAGGTCAGGGCTCTCGGGCACCGCCTCGAGGATGAGGTCGCAGTTGGCGACGTCGCTGAGTTCGGAGGTGAACGTGATGCGGCCCAGGATCTCGTCGCGCTTGGCTGCATCGATCCGGCCGCGCTTGACCTGCCCGTTCAGCGACGTCTCGATCCGCTGCTTCGCGCCGTCGAGGAACTGTGCAAGGTCTCGGACGACGACGCGCAAGCCGGCCGCTGCGTTCACCTCGGCGATTCCCATACCCATGTATCCGCCGCCGATCACGCCGACCGTCTTCACCTCGTGTCGCATCGCTGAAAACCCCTCTTTAACCACCCAGATCTGACATTTCGCACGATACAGCCGTACTGTGCCGGACGGTTAATGAGTGAGGTCAGGCTCACGCCGTAGTCGGCCGGGTCTTGCCAACTTAGAGACCGATCTGTTTCTATGTTCGTATGACGTACGACACAGTCATCAACCACGGCCGTTGGTTCGATGGCACCGGTGCACCCTCGGGCTACCGGCATCTCGGTATCCGCGGCGGCAAGGTGACTGCCGTCTCGTTCGAACCGCTGGACGAAGCCGGCGCGAACGTGATCGACGCCGAAGGCAAGTGGGTGCTGCCGGGCCTCCTCGACATCCACACCCACTACGACGTCGAGGTGCTGAACGGACCCGGCCTGTCCGAGTCGGTCCGCCATGGCGTCACCACCGTGATGATCGGCTCGTGCTCGCTGTCGACGGTGCACGTTGATCCCGAGGGCGCGGGAGATCTATTCGGACGCGTCGAGGCGATCCCGCGCGACCATGTGATCGCCGCGCTGAAACACTCCAAAGATTGGTCGAGCGCGCGTGAGTTTGTGGCCGCTCTTGATCGATTGCCCTTGGGCCCCAACGTGTTCGCGCTCATCGGCCACTCTGATATCCGAACCGCCGTCATGGGTCTGGACCGCGCGACTCGTAAGAACGAGAAGCCCACCGAAGCGGAACAGGCTCGGATGGAAGAGATGCTGACCGAGGCGCTGGACGCCGGTTTCGCCGGCATGTCGGCTCAGCAACTGCTCTTCGACAAGGTCGACGGAGATGTGGCCCGGTCGCGCACTCTGCCGTCGACGTACGCCAAGCAGCGGGAGTACTCCAAGCTCAACACGGTCTTGCGCAACCGCGGCCGCGTCTTGCAGGCCGGGCCCGACCCGACGTCACCACTGAAGACGGCCCGCTTCATCGCATCGACCGTCGGTTGGCGCCGCAAGAAGCTGAAGATGAGCCTGCTCTCGGCTGCCGACCTCAAGGCCGTGCCGTTTCTGGTGCACGCCTTCGGTCCACTCGGCAGGATCCTGAACAAACTCGGCGGCGACTTCCGATGGCAGCACTTGCCGGTGCCATTCGAGGTGTACGCCGACGGCATCGATCTCGTGATCTTCGAGGAACTCGGCGCAGGCGCGGAGGCCCTTCACCTGCGCACTCAGGTCGAGCGCAACGAATTGCTGAAAGACGAGGCCTACCGCCGCCGCTTCCGGAAGGAGTACGACCGCAACCTCACCCCCAGGGTGTGGCACCGCGACTTCTTCGACGCGGAGATCGTCGACAGCCCCGATGCAAGCGTCATCGGCAAGACGTTCGGAGCAGTCGGCGACGAACGCGGCGTTCATCCGGTCGATGCCTATCTCGACATGGTGGTCGAGCACGGTACGAAACTGCGTTGGCGCACAACGATTTCGAACCACCGACCCAAGTACCTCGACAAGCTCGCCACCGAACCAGCCGTCCAGATCGGCTTCTCCGATGCCGGCGCGCACCTTCGCAACATGGCGTTCTACAACATGGGCTTGCGCATGCTGCGCCGTGTTCATGACGCCGAACGCGCTGGACAGCCGTTCATGACTCTCGAGCATGCAGTGCACCGGCTCACCGGCGAGCTTGCGGACTGGTACGGCGTGGATGCCGGACATCTGCGCGAAGGCGATCGGGCCGACCTCGTGGTGATCGACCCACGGCACCTCAATGCGACGCTGGACGAGTACCACGAGGAAGAGGTCAGCCAGTACGGCGGTTTGAGCCGAATGGTCAACCGCAACGACGCCGCCGTGTCCGCGGTTTTCGTTGCCGGGCAGCAGGTGATCGCCGACGGTCGGCCGACCGAGACACTCGGTACCGAACGCACCGGACGGTTCCTCCGTGCGGCCGAGCAGGCCACCGCGTGAGCGATCGCCGCACGCAGGCGGAACGCCGGACAAAGAGCATCGGTCAGCTCATCGACGCAACGATCGACGCGATTGCCGACGTTGGCTACCACCGGACATCGCTGAACGAAATCTGTTCTCGTGCAGGGATTTCCCGTGGCGGTCTATTCCGTCACTTCGATTCCCGACTCGATCTCGTGGTGGCCGCTGCCGAGGAGGTCGGCCGTCGTCACGCGGCGCGATTCTCCGCACTCCGGGAAGCCGGCGCGATCGTCGACGCGGCCGACGCCGTTCGATTCGCGCGCGATGAGATCCGCGACCGAATCAACACCGTGTGGTTTGAGCTGCTGGTCGCGGCACGGACGGAACCCGAACTGCGCGAACGGCTCGCACCCGTTGCCGAGGCGCTGCTCAGCGAGCTCGAGGTGCTTGGTCTACAGATCGCCGATCAGTACCGTGTCGACCCCGCGCTCGCGCGGCTGGTCGGTACCTCGCTGATCCATATGTTCGACGGCGAAGCCATCTTCCGGGCCACGTACCCACGGCCAGACCTGGAGCAGGACCGAATGGACACGCTGATCTCAATTGCCGGGAAGCTGCCACGGCAACCAAGAACCTAGTAAATTCGGGCATGACCGCGCGAGTGGCTGACCTATGGACGGGAACTCGTACCGAGCCTGAAGCGGACGATGGAGACGACGATGTTTCGTTCACGGAAACCCGACCCAGCAGAAGATCTCCGGTGCTCCGAAGAGGTCCGTCACCAGTACGACCACTGCCCCGGACCGGCCGACGAGTTGCACGATCCGCCTACGGTGATCGCGCGCCACGTCCCGCATCCAAAGGACCCCGCATCCGAATTGCATCGGTGGGTAAGCGACCGCCTTCCGTTTCGGAACGTGGTCGATTACCTACGTCAGCCACGCTCCACGACGCGGGACTAGAGGCCCTGGGCCCGCTTACCCGTACGGCCGCTCCACGACGCCATTCGCGAGCATGAGGTTGTAGCCCGCCCGGTGGTTGTCATATGACGACGGGTAGTGCTCCGGCATGTGAATCGAGTACATGAGAACGTTGCCGTGCTGCTTGTCGCACACGATGTCCCCGTAGTTGCAGTTCATGACGGTGCCGGGCGGCATCGCCCTGAGGTCGGCGACGCTTCCCGGCCCTCCGTTGATCACAAACTTCGCGTTGCCCCGGTAGCCACGGCCGAAGTGCTTCGCGGCGTTCTCCGCGCGGACCGCGCCGATCGAGTGCCCGACCACAGTCGTCCGAGTGTCTTTGCAGTGGCGGTCCAGGTACGCGACGGACCCGATCAGGTCCTCAGCCGAGGTCTCGTCTCCATTGAGGCGCACCGCCGGCGGGCAGTGCGGGTTCGCCGGACCGGGAAGACCGGGCGGGTGATACTGACACGCCCCAATTCCCGCGTCGTGGCACAGCAGGATCGCTTCGCCTCCATAGTCCCGCGCAAACGCGGGCGCGGGCGCGATCAGCTGCCCGAGAGTCACGGCGCCGACGACACCGCCGACCACGCCGCCCCAGAGTCGACGTCGCGCTTGCGAGCGGTGATGCGATGGGGCAGCTTGGGAACGAGCGGTCATAACGTTCCTCCTCGGCGAGATGTCACACTTCATTAGAGGTCGCAGAAGCGGCACCCATCGCCGGTGTTGCCGATTCGATATGTTCGGCCAAGATCCTGTAGTAATCGTGTATTGCGTTGCAGTTCAACAATATTGGCCACAATGTAGGCGACTCCGTAACCGCGCCGACGTGCAATTGTTAGGCGAAACTCCGCGGCGGTGGTTTGAAAAGAGCGCAGTGCGGACCGCGATGCCATATGTCACAGACCCTTGCCCATCCAGGACCGCGGACGAGACCCTGGACAGGCTGTCTAACAAACCAGGAGAAGTCGTGGCAGAAGTATCGATTGCGCTGCGCAACCTCTGGGCGCTGTCGTTCGGCGACGGCGTAGAGCCGCGCGAGCCAACACCGTCGACCACGGTGTACGACGAGCCGCACCGGCACTTGCGTCGCTACCAGTCCGAGGTTCCGGCGACCGGCAAACCGGTTCTGCTGGTGCCGCCACTGGCCGTCACCATCGCGTGTTACGACCTTCGTCCAGGTCAGAGCCTGGTCCGGTTCCTGCTCGACGCGGGTCGCCCGGTGTACGTGATCGACTACGGCGAGATCACCTACAGCGACCGCCACCTCGGTTTCGAGGAGTGGACCGAGGACATCGTTCCCGCCGCCATTCGTCGCGTATCCGAGGAGCACGACGGCGAGACCGTCGACGTCATCGGCTGGTCCTTCGGCGGAACGATCAGCGTGCTGACCGCCGCTTCGCATCCCGAATTGCCGATTTCCTCGGTGACCGCCGTCGGAACGCCCTTTGACCAGCGACGCAACCCGGGATCGACGGTTCCCCGCGTGATCGGGCAGGTCACCGGCGGTCGCGAGGTCGTCGTGCCCACTCGCCTTCTCGGTGGAATCCCGAAGTACCTGGTGCGTGCGGGCTTCCGCGTGCAAGCATTCGACCGCGAGATCAAGAAGCCGCTCTTCATCGCGCGCAACCTCACCGACACCGAAGCCCTCGCCCGCATGCAGTCCGTCGATCGCTTCATGGCCGAGATGCCCGGTTACCCGGGACGGTTCTATCGGCAGGTCTGGCGTTCGTTGATGGTGCGCAACGAGATGTGGACGGGCACGGTCCGCCTTGCGCCCGGTACAACAATCGAGCTGTCGAACCTGCGCTGTCCGGTTCTGCTGCTCGGCAGCCGTCGTGACGTGTTGGCCCCGGCGGGATCGGTCGCGGCCGGTGTGGAAGTGCTCACCGGAGCGGCGTCCGCCCGGTTCGTCGAAGTGCCCGGCAGCCATCTCGGCATGATCGCCGGCCCGCAGGCACGCGAGACCAGCTGGGTGGCCATCACCGAATTTCATGCCGAAGCGAGTCTCGTGCGCGTTTGACCGCGTAATCCGTCGCATCAAAGTCCCGCGTGACGCGAGGGTTTGTCAAAGTACGTTAAGAGTCGCAAATGTTTGCCCGTGCACCTGCAAGCAGTCCACCACCCGGCCCTGAACGCGGTGTCGACGATCTCCCCTTTACCCGGCGGAGTCCTCCTGCGAGTGTGCTCGTCCATGGTCCATGGGAGAATGAATGCGGTGCTGTTCCGAACCGGGACAGCGCGCAATCAAAATAAGGGAGTCCCCAGCATGGCGCAGGGCACAGTGAAGTGGTTCAACGGCGAAAAAGGCTTCGGGTTCATCACCCCAGACGACGGCGGGCAGGACCTCTTCGTCCACTTCTCCGCAATCGCCAGCAGTGGATACAAGTCTTTAGATGAGGGCCAACGGGTCAGCTTTGAGGTCGGGCAGGGCCAGAAGGGCCCACAAGCCCAGAATGTGACGCCGGTCTAGAACGCTTGGTTCCGACTCAGACGTCGAACCCGAAAAAAACCGTCCGTGCCTGTTCCCAGGTCCGGGCGGTTTTTGTATGAACACACGTGAATACGAATCCCGACCTTGAGCCCGAGATCGCCCATCGCACCTTCGCGACGCAGGGACCGTGCCTCTTGATTCGTCGCATCGCAACCCGCGCTGATTGCGCAACGCGGGTTGCGACGCTTCCTGCCTACCGCGTGACTAACCCCGAGCCATGTCGACGAAACGCGAGAGGTGGAGCTGGTGGGCGACCGTGATGGTCGCGGTCGGGCCGGCACGGTGCTTGCCCAGGATGATGTCGGCTTCGCCGGCGCGCGGGTCGTCCCGTTCGGTCGCGTCCGGCCGGTGCAGCAGGATGACCATGTCGGCGTCCTGCTCGAGCGAACCGGACTCACGAAGGTCGGAGACCTGCGGCTTCTTGTCGTTGCGCTTCTCCGAGTCACGGTTCAGCTGCGAGATCGCGATGACCGGAACCTCGAGCTCCTTCGCGAGCAGCTTGAGGCTTCGCGAGAACTCCGAGACTTCCTGCTGACGGGACTCGACCTTCTTGCCGGACGTCATCAGCTGGAGGTAGTCGACGACGATGAGCTTCAGGTCGTGTTTCTGCTTCAGACGGCGGGCCTTCGCGCGGATCTCCATCATCGTCATGTTCGGAGAGTCGTCGACGAACAGCGGCGCCTCGGAGATCTCGCTCATGCGGCGGGCCAGACGCGTCCAGTCGTCGTCGCTCATGCGCCCGGCACGCATGTCACCGAGCTTGACCTTCGCCTCGGCGGACAGCAGACGCATGACGACCTCGGTGCGGCCCATTTCGAGCGAGAACAAGACGGAGGCCATCTTGTGCTTGATCGAGCAGGAACGCATGAAATCCATTCCTAGCGTTGACTTTCCAACACCAGGTCGCGCCGCGATGATGATCATCTGCCCCGGATGCAGGCCATTGGTGACCTCGTCGAACTCTGTGAAGCCGGTCGGGATACCGCGCGAGACACCGCCGCGCGAGGCGATGGAGTCGATCTCGTCCATGGTCGGCTGCAGCAGCTCTTCAAGCGCGATGAAGTCTTCGGTGCTGCGGCGCTCGGACACGTCGTAGATCTCGGCAGACGCACGGTCCACGACGTCGGCGACGTCCTGGCCGTCCGCGCCTGCGTAGCCGTACTGGACGATGCGGGTGCCGGCCTCGACAAGCTTCCGCAGGATCGCCTTGTCGGCGACGATCTTCGCGTAGAAGCCGGCGTTGGCGGCGGTCGGAACGGTCTGGGTGAGCGTCAGCAGATAGGGCGCACCGCCGATGCGGCGAAGTTCTCCGCGCCGGTCCAGCTCGGCGGCCACGGTGATCGGGTCAGCGGGCTCACCACGACCGTAGAGGTCCAGGATTGAGTCGTAGATCGACGAGTGAGCCGGTCGGTAGAAGTCCTGCGACCGGATCTGCTCGATGACGTCAGCGATCGCGTCCTTGCTGAGCAGCATGCCGCCCAGGACCGACTGCTCGGCGGCCAGGTCTTGCGGGGGCTGTCGACCGAATTCCTCGCTGGCTGGCGGCTCCTCCGGGTTTCGCTCGAAGCGTCCGCGCCCACGCTCGTCGACAACCGACATATACCGACCGTCCTCTCGCCTCAACAACCAAAGTGCCCGCTTGGGACCCACTCGTTGTACCGCCGACCACTGACAAGTTGGCCTTCGATAACCGAGTCAGAACCGTGACCGGACGAACTTATGAGCAATGAGAATTAGTGCCAAATCGGACTGTGCATAACGTTGGGGATTGCCTGTGCACGCCGCGCGAACACTTTGTGCACCTCTTGTGGATAACCTGAGGATAACTGTTCATGAAACGGTCGTTCTCGCAGGTAGACCGGCTGCTCAGAGTTCAAACACATGTGGATTCTTTTTCTTCGGCGTGTCTCGACAGCCGTGCCAGCCGGGCGTGTTGTGTGACCTGGGCCACCTAGCACAGGCCCTCCGCGAGCCGCAATCGAAACGAAATCAGGCCCAGTGGAAAGTTTCCACTGGGCCTGATTTTGAACGATGAATCGTTATGCCGAAACGACCTGCAGGTCGAAGCTGACCGCCACGTCCGGGTGGAGCGCAACGCCCACCTTGTGCTTGCCGGTCGACTTGATGTGCGCCTTCGGCAGCTCGATAGAGCGCTTGTCGACGACCGGGCCACCGGCTGCCTTGAGGGCAGCAGCGACGTCAGCCTGCGACACCGAACCGAACAGCTTGCCGCCGCCGGCGGACTTGACCGAGATCGAGATGGTCTCGATGGCCTCGATCGCAGCCTTCAGCTCCTTGGCGTGGTCGAGGTCGCGGACGCGACGCGCTTCCTGAGCGCGACGGATGCCCTCGACCTGCTTCTCCGCACCACGGCTCGCGAGAATCGCGAGGCCACGGGGCAGCAGGTAGTTACGGCCGTAGCCGTCCTTGACCTCAACGGTGTCGCCAGGCGCACCGAGGTTGTCAACATCAGCGGTAAGGATGAGCTTCATGTGTCAACCCCTCCTTAGCGTGTGGTCGAGACGTAAGGCAGCAGAGCGACCTCACGCGAGTTCTTGACCGCGATCGCGATGTCACGCTGGTGCTGGACGCAGTTTCCAGTCACGCGACGTGCGCGGATCTTGCCCCGGTCGCTGATGAACTTACGAAGGAGCGCAGTGTCCTTGTAGTCGATCGGGTGCTTGTTACCGGTCTTCTTTTCCTTGCAGAAGGCGCAAGCCTTCTTCTTCACGACCTTTTCGCGCGCTGGCGCTTTAGGCATGGTGAGTCTCCATCTGGGATTGTCTGAACGCTCTCAGCGATCAGAAGGGGGGTTCATCGTCTGCTTGCGAGCCGTACGACGCCGCCGGGGCGCTGCCCCACGGGTCGTCAGCTGGGCCCTGGTTTCCACGGCCTCCACCTCCACCGGAGTTGGAGCCGTACCCGCCACCGCCACCGGCACCGCCGCCACCGCGGCCGGCCTTGTTGACCTTGGCCGTGGCGTACTTCAGCGAGGGGCCGACCTCATCGACTTCGAGCTCCACGACAGTGCGCTTCTCGCCTTCGCGAGTCTCGTACGACCGCTGCTTGAGGCGACCGGTCACAATGACGCGGCTACCGCGGGTCAAGCTCTCGGCCACGTTCTCCGCGGCCTCGCGCCAGACGTTGCAGCGCATGAACAGCGCCTCGCCGTCTTTCCATTCATTGGAATTACGGTCGAAGTTCCGCGGAGTCGCGGCCACGGTGAAGTTGGCCACCGCAGCACCCGCGGGGGTAAAGCGCAGTTCAGGATCGGCAGTGAGATTGCCGATGATCGTGATTATCGTTTCGCCAGCCATGTAGGTTGCTCCTCGCTTTAAGCCAATGACGCGGAGGGTCTGAAGTCCGTCCCTGCGAACCTACGCTGCAGGTCCGACAGGTCCAAGGCTCACTTGTCGCGCCGGAGCACCTTTGTGCGAAGAACGCTCTCGTTCAGGTTCAACTGACGGTCGAGCTCCTTCACGGAGTCCGGGTTCGCGCTGAGCTCGAGGACGGCATAGATGCCCTCGGCGTTCTTTGCGATTTCGTAGGCGAGACGACGCCTACCCCAGATGTCGACCTTGTCGACCTTGCCACCATCCTGACGGATCACGTTGAGGAACGTGTCCAGGGACGGAGCCACGGTACGCTCGTCGAGCTTCGGGTCGAGAATGACCATCATTTCGTAAGGACGCACGGGACTACATCACCTCCTCTGGTCTAATCGGCCACGGACTTCCCGTGGCAGGAGAGTCGCCTGCGTCGGCAACCTGACCAGGCTACCGGACATCAAGCCTGCAGCCCTAATTGCCCCTAGGGTGGAACCCATGCGCACTGAACTGCACAGCAAACGCCTTGCAGCAGTCGTACTTCTGATGTGTGCGCTGACCCTTTTCGCCGGCTACCTGAACAAGGCCAGATGTGCGGAAGGCGCCGTCCGGCCCGACGGCCGAACCGTCGTTTTCGACCAGATCAAGGACAAGGACGTCTGCTACTCGGACATCCAGCTCCTGTGGCTCGGCCGAGACATCAACAACCACGTCTTCCCTTACCTCTCGGGCAGCACCACGCCGGACGGCGCGATGGTGGGCGGCAGCGTCGAATACCCGGTCTTGTCCGGTGTCCTCATGTGGATGGGCGCCTATTACGCCACCACGGACGGCGAGTTCCTCAAGTACTCGGCTCTGCTCATGGCGCCGTTCGCGCTGCTCACCGCCTGGATGCTGGGCCGATTATCCGGACGGGCCGCATTCTGGTGGGCAATCGGGCCACCGCTGGTTCTGTACGCATTCCACAACTGGGAACTGCCGGTCGTCCTTACCTCAGTTGCGGCGATCTACCTCGTCATGGCGACGAACTTCTCGCTGCGAACCCGCGGAGTGCTCGGCGCCGTCATGCTCGCGTTGGGCTTCTGCCTCAAGATCTATCCCGGCGCCTTCGTCCTGCCCTTGATGATCTACATCCTGACGGGCGGGCGGGACGGGAAGGAACTCGACCGCCGCGCTTATCGCGGATTCGACATCGTCGGCGCCGCACAGGCCGGCTTCGCCGCGGCGGTCACGGTGGTCGTCGTCAATGTCCCGTTCATCCTCGGCAATTACGAGGGTTGGGCAGCGTCGTTCATTTTCCAGCGCAATCGCACGGCGGACATCACCACGAACTCGATCTGGTACTGGGGTTACCACGCGATCTACGACGCCGCCGCCACCGATGACAAGGCGTACCAAGACCTCGTCAGCACGCTCTCGCCGCTGCTGATCCTCATGTCGTTTGCGCTGGCCGCGGGCTGGGGTTTCCGCCGATACCTCCAAAACGGGACGTTCAACTGGATCGGCGTCAGCGGCGCGATGCTGTGCAGCTTCATGCTGCTCCACAAGGTCTACTCACCGCAGTACGCGCTGTGGCTCATGCCGTTCCTCGTGCTGATCGCGGTGCCGTGGCCCATCGTGGTCGCCTACATCGCCGCGAACGCGTGCGTCGGGATCGGCATCTTCCGCTACTTCTACGCGCTGTCGCACGGCATCAACCCACTGGCCGAGGAACGCATCGTGCAGGTCGGCGTATGGAGCCAGTCGGTGCTGCTCGTCTACTTCTTCGTGACTTTCCTGTGGGCGAAGTCCCGGATATCCGTGGCACCGTCGAGCACACCGCCCACTGGGTCATCGACTCCGGACCGTCTGACCAAGTCCTCGCTCGGCCGGTAGATCTGCCGAACGATCAACACGCAGAGGGCTACGACCGCCAAGTCGCGAATGATGACCGTGCCGGTGAACCACTGCTCGGGCAGTCCCTTGTGGTCAGTGCCCAGGTAGTAGTACATCCGGGGCGCCCACACGAATGCATCGATCGCCATCCAGACCAGCAGGATCCGTCGATGTGGGAGCGCGAGCACCGCCAGTGGAACCAGCCACAGCGAGTACTGCGGGCTCCACACCTTGTTGGTCAGCAGGAAGCCCGCGACGATGAGGAAGCACAGCTGGGCGACCCGCGGTCGGCGCGGTGCCGCCACGGCCAAGTACGCGACGCCGACACACACCAGCGCGAACAGTCCGAGTGACACCAGGTTCAGCACCACTGGCGTCTCGCGCGACGCGAGAGGTCCGTCCAGGCCCGGCCAGCGCGTGAACGACGTGATGACGTTGTAGATCGAATCCGGATCCTGGTGACGAGAACTGTTGAGGCGGAAGAACTCCCACCAGCCGTTCGGGTAGAGCAGCGCGATGGGCAGATTGATCGCCACCCATGTCCCGACCGCCGCGGCCGCGGTGTTCACCCACGTGCGGACGTTTCCCGTACGCAGACACAACGCCAGAAGCGGCAACAGGAAGAACAGCGGATACAGCTTCGCCGCCCCGCCGACACCCAGCAGGACACCGGCGAGGACCGGCCGTTTTCGTGCCCACGCGAGCAGACCTGCCGCCGCGAACGCGGTCGCCAACGCATCGAAATTTGTGAACACATGGACCACGACCAGCGGTGAACAGGCCGCGAGTGCCGCGTCCCACACCCGCCGGCCGGCCAGCATCGTGGTCGCCCACATGGTCACGAGCCACGCCAGTGCGAGCCCGACCGCCACGACGTTGAAGTAGATGACCACTTGCAACGCCTGCGGAAGCCAGTTGGACGCGTCCCACGCCTTCGCGATCCGCATCGACAGGTACTGATACAGGCCCGTGACGACCGGATACTCCATGTACCGCATGTGCTGGGAGCCGTCGGAGTCGACTTCGGACCAGGATGCCTTGTACGGGAACTCGCCGAGATTGAGTCGCTCGGCACCGTAGAGCGGAATCGTGTCCGAGTAACACATCGCGACGTACTGCCGGCTGCCACCCCAGTCGAGGTTCAGCTCGCCATACGGACCGTTGTCGATCTGCTGGATGCACGCGGCCTTGCCGAACCAGCCCAAGGACAGGAACACGATCGACAGAACCAGGATCACGCGCAGGGGCGTGAAGAACCTGGCTCTGCCGATCACGGCATGGTCGCCAACCGGACCACCGACGAGTGCCGACCACGAGGAAGCTAGTACGTCGTTGCGGCTCGGCAGATCTCGATCCGCTTCCCGACGATCGGCGCTCAGTTCGGCAGGTGCAGTCACCTGCGCCACGTTACCGCCGACGGATCCCGAACGGTCCGGCTGTCGTCGTGGTGGTATCGCCCGGAACCGACGTGTCCGTCGCGCCAGGGTTACTCGACGGTGCCGCGGAGCTGGTGGCCGTGACGTCCCGGCAGACGAAGCCGGTGCAGACGCGTGTCGTGTCCGCGGCCTTCGAGGTGGTCGGGCCCGAGTAGTCCGGAACACCGGCCACACCGTTGATCGGCGCAGGCGTCGGGAAGCTCTCGATATCGGTGCCCTCGAGAGCGCCGTCCATCGTGTACTTCCAGATGTCCGACGGGAGCGTCGAACCCCAGATCGAGCCACCCCACGAGTTCAGCGCGGCCTTCGCGTCGAAGGAACCGACCCACACCGCGGTCGCGAGCGACGGGGTGTAGCCGACCATCCAGCCGTCCTTGTTCTGGCCGGTGTCGCCGTACTGGGCGGTACCGGTCTTGGCAGCCGAGGGACGGCCACCGGCAAGCTGGTGGTTGTTCGAGTAGGCGGCGATCGGGCGCAGGGCCGCGGTCACGTTGTCCGCGACGGCCGCGCTGACCTCACGGTCACCCTTGGGCGTCTTGCGATCGAGCAGAACCGCACCATCGGCGGTCGTGACCTTCTGGACGAAGTACGGCTTGTGGTAGACACCCGATGCCGCGAACGTCGCGTAGCCGGAGGCCATGTCGAGCGGGCGGGTCTGGTACTGGCCCAGGATGACACCGATCTGCGTGCCCGAGCCGTCCTGCTCCTCGAGGGTCTTCTTGATACCCGGCAGCGAACTCGCCACACCAACGCGGTGCGCCATGTCCTTGACCTTGTTCGGTCCGTCGTCGAGCGCAAGCTCCATGCGCACGAAGCTCGTGTTGAGCGACCGCTTCGTGGCCTCAGCGATCGTGCAGACACCGCAGGAGGCGCCTTCACTGTTATTGATCGTCACGCCGTAGATCGAGAGCGGCGAGCTGTCGTACATCGTGGCGAGCGACTTGCCGGCCTCGAGGTTGGCCGCGAGACCGTAGGTCTTGAACGACGAACCGGTCTGCAGCGCGGCCTGGGCCCAGTCGAGACCGGCTCCCTTGTCGCCGCCGTAGTAGGCGCGAACCGCACCCGTCCGCGGGTCGATCGACACGACCGCGGCGCGGAGGTTCGACGGCTGACCGTCGAGAGTCTGCTTCACGCCCTGCTCAGCGGCCTCCTGGGCTGGTGCGCTGATCGTCGAGACGATCTGCAAGCCCTCGGTGTTGAGCTGCTGCTCGGTGATGCCGTTGTCGTTGAGCTCCTTGATGATCTGCGCCTTGAGCAGGCCCTTCGGGCCGGCATCCTCGGCCGGGTTCGGCAGGTCCTTGATCTTGACGAAGTCGGTCGGATAGACCTCTTTTGCGCGCTCGGCGGCGGGCAGGTTGCCCATCGAGACCATGCCGTCGAGAACGTAATTCCAACGATTCTTGGCACCGGTCGGATTCGTCTCCGGGTCCAAGGCCGTGGGCAGCTGGATCGACGCTGCGAGCACCGCGCCTTCGGCGACGGTCAGCTTCTCGACCGGCTTGTTGAAGTAGGCCTTCGAGGCGGCGGCGATGCCGTAGGCACCACGACCGAAGTAGATCGTGTTCAGGTACGCCGCGAGGATGTCGTCCTTGCTCCACTCGCGCGCCATCTTCGTGGAGACGACGAGTTCGTGCATCTTGCGGAAGATCGTGCGGTCAGAGCCGACGAGTGCGTTCTTCACGTACTGCTGCGTGATCGTCGAACCACCGCCCGCGCTCTCCCGACCGAGCAGGTGGTCGCGCAGGGCGCGTGCGAAACCGGAGACCGAGAATCCCGCGTTCGTGTAGAACGTGCGGTCCTCGGCCGCGAGCACGGCCTCCTGCACCTGCTTGGGAACCTGGTTCAACTGAACGCTGGTGCGGTTGCCCTCCGGCGGAATGACCCGCGTGATGATGGTCTTTCCGTCATCGCCGAAGATCGTCGCGACCTGATTGGTCTTGATGTCGTTCGGACTCGGCACCGAGACGATCAGGTAGCTGAGAACGAACGTGACGACCGGCAGCACGATGAGGACGACCGCGGCGATGACGAGCCATTTCCTCCACTTCCGTTTCGGTGCGGCGGGACCGGAAGCAGATGCGTCCGGGGCGCTGTTCTCAGTGCTCACAGGTGCTTTCTCCTGATCGTCGTTGACTAGTCGGTCGCCGCACGGCGGTTGGGGGGTTCAGTCTTGGCGGTTCGGGTCCGGCGCGCTTTCGGCACCGGAATCGCACCCATCACGTAGGACTGCACGAGGTGGTTCCAGCTGCAGGTCCGGCACACCTCGACGACGTGCACCGAGAACTCATCCCGGGTCGTCGCGAGCTGTTGGAGTTCCGCGTTGGTTCGAGCCGAGCCCGAGACAGGTCCCAAGGTCTCGCCATAGACCCAGGAAACTAGAGTCAGCTGCTCTTTGCGGCAGATCGGGCAGAGAACTTCGCTGGGCCGACCGTGAAACTTCGCCGCCCGCAACAGATACGGACTAGCGTCGCAAACTTCGCTCACTCCGACCCGGCCTGCGTACACCGCAGCGAGGAGGGACCTGCGCTGAAGCGCAAAGTCCACAATCTGTCGCTGGAGTCGCACCTGTTCAATGTACGACGCGACGACGAACCTTGTACTCGGCGCGGGATGATTGGTCGGACGACTTGGGGTCCTACGATCCGGGTGTGTCACCTCGAAATGAAGATCGATCCCGCGCGAGCAGCGTGGATCGTGCCGAAGCCCTTGCCGCGATCTCGCGTGGCTACTCACTACACGCCTTCGGATACGAGGAGTACCGCGACCGCGTAAAGCGGGCAAACGAGGCACGCACCCGAGAAGAGCTCTACCTGGTTGTTCGCGATCTCGAACTGGACGGCACGCTCCCCGAGGATTACGACGAGAAGTCCGGCCGCTCCGGTTCGATCGTTCCGGTACTGCTGCTCCTCGTCCTGATCTTGGTCGGGGTCATCGCCGTGCTCGTGCTTTAGAGCAGCTTTACACTCCTTCCCATGAGCGTCTTCGGCAGGAATGAGCGAGCCACCGACTTTGATCGGGCGGCGACCTGCACAACTCTCGACAATGCCTATGGGCAAGGTCAGCTCGACACCGCGGAGCACGGCAACCGGGTCGCCGCGGCTATGAAGGCGAAGACGCTCGGCGAACTCGACCAGCTGACCGTCGACCTGCAGCGTTCGGCGCCCACCCCCGGCTACTCGCAGCCGATGTCGTCGTACGCCGAGCCGAGCGCGACCTATGCCCAGCCCTCGTACGCGCCGCCGTCCTATGCGCAGTCCTCCCCGCTCATGCGGAGTGGACGCCCGTCCGGGATCGGGCTCGCGGTCGTCGGCGTGATCGTCGCCGTCGTCGTCGGGCTCGGCGGACTGTTCGTGTTCAGTTCGGTCGGCAGCTCGGGATCGTCGTCCGGCGGCAGCTTCTTCGGCGGCGCCGACCCGATCGTGGTCAACAAGATCGACCTCATGACGGCCGACGGACTCCACAAACTGATCCAGAACGCCAAGGACCGATTCGGGGACACGACATTCGACGAGGTCGTCATCTACCCCGAGTACGCGATCTTCACCAAGTCGGTGCCCAACGAGCCGAACCGCGCGGTCCGATACACCTGGCGCGGCGGATTCGACAACGGAAGTCCGACGCCGCGAACCGGTCAGGACGTGCCCGTCGACCTGTCGCAATTGAACGTCGAGGCGGCCCTCGGACTCATGGCTGGAGCCCCTCAGTCGTTGAACGTGCGCGACGTCACGTCGCGATATTTCATCATCGGCGGGCCGTTCGCTCCGCTGAGTGTTTACGTTTCCAACGCATATTCCGAAACCGGTTACCTCTCAGCAGGTCTCGACGGAACTGTGCAGTCGGTTTACCCGAACGCACCGCGCTGAAACCGCCTCCTACAAAACACCCCCAAAACCTCGGTTTCCGTTAACCGTACGGTCGTTTTGTCGTGGTCTGATCGTTCCTTTTTTATATCGCGGCGATATAGTGGGGAATCGCATCTAGCAGTTAGATGCAACAAAGATTCCACGCTAGAGAATGCGATCAAGGAGGTGGCCCGTGCTAGAGCTCGCTGTACTCGGGTTGCTTCAGGAATCGCCCATGCATGGCTATGAACTGCGCAAGCGGCTCACTGGCCTGCTGGGAGCGTTTCGCGCCTTCTCGTATGGCTCCCTGTACCCGGCGTTGCGCCGGATGCAGGAAGAAGGGCTTATCGCCGAGGACAACGGCCCCGATGGTGCGGTCGTTCGGCGAGCACGGCGGGTGTACGAAATGACGCCCCTGGGCCGGGCCCGGTTCGCTGAACTGGTCTCCGACACAGGGCCGCAGAACTACACCGACGACGGTTTCGGCGTCCACCTGGCCTTCTTCAACCGCACGCCGGCCGAAGCCCGGATGCGGATTCTCGAAGGCCGCCGTCGCCAGGTCGAGGAACGACGCGAAGGACTGCGCGACGCAGTGCGTCGCGCCAGCGGTTCTTTCGACCGCTACACCCGTCAGCTTCACCAACTCGGCCTCGAGACGAGTGAACGAGAAGTGCGCTGGCTAAACGAACTGATAGCAGCAGAACAGACCTCACCGGATAACCACACCGGAGAAGAAGAAGGAAAAAGGAGCAGGAAGTGAGTGAAAGGGACACCGCGGTCCGCGTGGCCATCGTGGGCGTGGGGAACTGCGCCTCATCCCTGGTCCAGGGCGTCGAGTACTACAAGGATGCAGACGAGTCGGCCACTGTGCCGGGCCTGATGCACGTTCGCTTCGGCAACTACCACGTCAAGGACGTGAAGTTCGTCGCGGCGTTCGACGTCGACGCGAAGAAGGTCGGTTTCGACCTTTCGGAAGCGATCTTCGCGAGCGAAAACAACACCATCAAGATCTCGGACGTGCCGCCGACCGGCGTCACCGTCCAGCGAGGCCCGACCCTCGACGGCATCGGCAAGTACTACGCGCAGACCATCGAGGTCTCCGACGCAGAGCCGGTCGACGTCGTTCAGGCCCTCAAGGACGCCAAGGTCGACGTCCTCGTTTCCTACCTCCCGGTGGGTTCTGAGGAAGCTGACAAGTTCTACGCGCAGTGCTGCATCGACGCTGGAGTCGGATTCGTCAACGCGCTTCCGGTCTTCATCGCTTCGGACCCGGTCTGGGCCAAGAAGTTCGAGGACGCCGGCGTCCCGATCGTCGGTGACGACATCAAGTCGCAGGTCGGTGCCACCATCACCCACCGTGTGATGGCGAAGCTGTTCGAGGACCGCGGTGTCGTTCTGGACCGCACCTACCAGCTCAACGTCGGTGGAAACATGGACTTCAAGAACATGCTCGAGCGTGAGCGTCTGGAGTCCAAGAAGGTTTCGAAGACGCAGGCCGTCACCTCGAACCTCACCGGACCGCTGTCGGGCAAGATCCACGACCGCAACGTCCACATCGGCCCGTCGGACTACGTCCAGTGGCTCGATGACCGCAAGTGGGCGTACGTGCGCCTCGAGGGTCGCGCCTTCGGTGACGTGCCGCTGAACCTGGAGTACAAGCTCGAGGTCTGGGACTCGCCGAACTCGGCCGGCATCATCATCGACGCTGTCCGTGCTGCCAAGATCGCGCTCGATCGCGGTATCGGCGGCCCGGTGTTCCCGGCGTCGGCATACCTGATGAAGTCCCCGCCGATCCAGATGGAAGACACTCAGGCTCGCGTCGAGCTCGAGACCTTCATCTACGGCTGACCTGCATAACAGATCGGGCAGGACTCTTCACGGAGAGTCCTGCCCGATGTGCATTCCGGGCTCAAACGATTTGAGGCTGGGAGGGCGTCGTCATCGATATATGTCGATGGCGATGCTCTCCCAGCCTCTTACCGTTTCAGAGCGCGGAGATCAGCCGACCGGGACGAAGAACCCGGGGAAGATCTCGACCTGCTTCTTCTCGGCGGGCGCGGCCGGCGCGTCCGGCTTCTTGGCCGTACCGCCGCCACCACCACCGCCGCCGGTGCCACGGCTGCCCGAGCCGCTCGTACCGACGTAGGAGTTGGACGGAACGCCCGCCTGCCCGCCGATCGGGTCCGGCCACGGGAACGACTCGACGTCGGTGCCTTCCAGCGAATCCTCCATCGTCAGCTGCCAGATGTCGGACGGGATACCCGAACCGTAGATCGGGCCGCCCCAGCTGTTGTAGATCGGCTTGCCATCGGCCTTACCGACCCACACCGCAGTGGACAGCGACGGCGTGTAGCCGACCATCCAGGCGTCCTTGTCGTCACCGGTGTCGAGGTACTGAGTGGTTCCCGTCTTCGCCGCTGCCGGACGTCCGCCCCACAGGTTGTGGTTACGCGACCACGCCGGGATCGGAAGCATCGCCTGGGTGAGGTTCTCCGCAACCGCCTTCGGCACGGTCTGCTTGCCGGCGTCGCCACCGTTGTTCAGGAGCACCTCGCCGTCGTTGGTGACGACCTTCGACACGAAGTACGGCTTGTGGAACACACCCGACGCCGCGAATGTCGCGTACGCCGACGCCATGTCAATCGGCCGAGTCTGGTACTGGCCCAGGACGATTCCGGTCTCCGGCTCGCCCCCGTTCTCCGTCAGAGAGATTCCGTTGACGCCGGGGATGTGCTCCGGGATGCCCGCTGCGTGGGCCATGTCCGCGATCTTCTGCGGACCGTTGTCCATGCTCAGCGCCAGTCGGTAGAAGGCCGTGTTCAGCGATCGCTTGAACGCCTCCGCAATCGTGCACTTGCCGCAGCTTTCGCCGTCGACGTTCGTGATGCGAATGCCGTGGACCGTGAGCTCCGAGCTGTCGTAGCGCGCCGAGAGCGGGATTCCGTCCTTGAGCGCCGCAGCCAGGCCGAACGTCTTGAACGAGGAACCGGTCTGGAGCGGAGCCTGCGCGAAGTCGAGTCCGGCTCCGTCGTCACCGCCGTAATAGCCCTTCACGGCGCCGCTACGCGGATCGATCGAAACGACCGCAGTGCGGAGCTCGTCGTCCTCGCCCTTGAGACTCTGCTTCGCCGCGTCCTCGGCCGCCTGCTGGACCTTCGGATCGATCGTGGTCGTGATCTTGAGTCCGAGAGTGTCGATCTGCTTCTGCGTGATGCCGGCTTCGGCAAGTTCGTGCAGGACCTGCGTGCGGATGTGTCCTTCCGGACCCGGTGCTTCACCGCCGCCGATCTGCGACAACGGGATGATCTTCGGGAAGCCGGCGTTGTCGCGGTCAGCCTGCGTGATCGTCTTCATCGAGACGAGGCCGTCCATCACGTAGTTCCAGCGCAGCTTGAGCTCGTTGAGGTGCGTCTCCGGGTCGAGCGCCGAAGGACTGCGGATAACGGACGCGAGAACTGCGCCCTCCTCCACCGTGAGCTTGCCGACGGGCTTTCCGAAGTAGGCCTGCGACGCGGCCGAGACGCCGTAGGCCCCACGACCGAAGAAGATCGTGTTCAGGTACGCCGCCAGGATGTCGTCCTTCGACCACTCGCGCGTCATCTTCGTGGCCAGCACGAGCTCTTTGAGCTTGCGGGTGATGGTGCGCTGCGAGCCGACGAACGCGTTCTTCACATACTGCTGCGTGATCGTCGAGCCGCCGCCGGCGCTTTCCTTGTCGAGTGCGTTGTCCCGGGCCGCGCGCAGAATGCCGCTGATCGAGAAACCACTGTTCGTGTAGAAGTCGCGGTCCTCGGCCGACAGCATGGCCGCCTGGACCGGCTTCGGCACGTCCGAGAGGTTGACCTCTACGCGGTTGCCCTCCGGCGGGACGATCTTCGCCACGACCGTCTTGCCGTCGTCCGCCACGATCGTCGCGACCTGGTTGACGGCCATGTCCGAGGGACGTGGGATGTCACTGCCGGCGTAGGCGAACGCGAACAGAGCCGCGGGCACCACGAGGGCGAGGACGACAAGCGCGACCAAGACGCGCAGCCACAGGCGGCGACGCCGTCGCGGTGGCTGTCCGTTGTCATTGGTCGTCGGGGGCAGATCGTCGACGGGAGGTTTCGCGTCGAACAGGGTGGCTGAGTTCAATGGTCTTCCTAACGCTCCCAGCATTGGGCGGGCCGAGGCCGACCGTAACCTGAGTCACGCCGCCCGCCCAAGGGCCGACACTGCGAGATGCGGGAACGCGGCCCTATCGTGACCGGTTCGCTGATGGGGCGTTAGGTACCCGAGACTCGTGGCGCCAAAACTTGATTAGGCGATGGAAACGTACAGCTCGATCGAGGTGTCACTCACGAAGCGTTCGATATCGACGCCGAACGTGCGGGTGATGAGGCCTTCGGATTCCGCGCGGCGGATTTCCGCCCAGGCGGTACGGGTGAGGTCGTAGGGCTTGCCCGAGACGGTGACCTTCGCGTAGCGACCAGCCGGAATGCGGGTCAGAAGATCGCCGTCATCGGCTTCCTCGGCGGTGTCGCACGCGTAGCCGAGCACCGCGGCACCGCCGGAACCCTGGGCCATGTAGGCGGCGACGCGAGGCCCGGGACGGGCGCGGTCGAGGTAGCGGTCCCACGTGTAGTTGATGAGGTCGAGGTCCTTTGGGCTGACTCCGCGCCCGGATAGCGGGAGTGCGTACCCAGCAACGAGATAGCCCGGCAGTTCGACGAATTCGACCGAGTTCACGACGGGAGTACTCACTTACCGCTCTCCTCGGTGATCGCAACGTAGACCTCGACCGATGTGCTGCTCGGGTACTGCTCGAAATCGCCGCTGTAGGCGCGCTCGATCCGCTCGCGATCCTCTGCTTCCCAGATGCGTTGCCACAGAGCGGCAATCACGTTGCCGAGATTGTCTCCAGACGCCGTGAACACCGCGAAGCGGCCCGCTGGCACGCGCGCAAGGATGTCTCCCGGCTGCAGGTCGTCGATCGTGGCGCACTGGTACCCGAGGATGTGGGTCTGGTAGGACGACATCTCCGGCAGGAAGTCGACGTAGGCGGTGCCCGGACGGCCCGGAAGCTCCCGGGTGAGCATCTCGCGCCAGGCCTGCTCGACGCGAAGGCGGCGGACACCCTCGATCGCCATTGCCGGACTGCGAAGAACAGTGCCCGCGACCAGCGTCTCCGGCCGCTCGACCACGCTAAACGTCACTCGAGCACTCCAACTCAGATTCCGTGTCCGACTACTTCACACCACCGGCGGTAAGACCCGAGATGATCCGCCGTTGGAACACCAGCACCATGATCACAAGCGGGATCGTGACAATCGTTCCCGCTGCCATCACAGCAGCATACGGCGGCGAGTACGGGTCAACGCCGGTGAATCGTGCAATGGAGACAGTAACCGGTTCGGTCGTCTCGCGGGACAGAAGGCTCGCGAGCATGTACTCGTTCCATGCCGCGATGAAGGCCAGGATCGCGGACGTGAAGACCGCGGGAGCGGCCAAGGGCAGCAACACCTTCTGGAATGCCTGCCAGCGGGTCGCGCCGTCGATCCGGGCTGCTTCCTCTAGCTCCCACGGTAGATCGCGGAAGAAAGAGGTGAGCGTGTACACCGTCAGCGGCAGGACGAACGAGATGTTCGGGATGACGAGGGCGCGATACTGGCCGATCCACCCCAGATCGGTGAAGAGCTGGAACAACGGCGTCACCAGCGCGACCGCCGGGAACATCGATGCGGCCAGGATGAGCCCGGCGACCAGCGCTTTGCCCCGGAACTCCAGGCGCGCTAGCGCGTACGCCGCGAAAATGCCGATGATCAGGGCGACGACCGTGGTCGCGGCACCGATGATGAGGCTGTTCTGCAGCGCCCCGAGGAAGTCGTTGCCCGTGCTGGTCGACAGCGCATCCTTGAAGTTCTGCATCGTCAGCTGGGTCGGCCACGGCGTCGTGTCGTAAACCTGCTTCGAATCGCGCACGGCCGTGACAATCATCCAGTAGAACGGCGCGAGGCCCCAGATGAGGATGAGGGCGGCGGCGAGGTAAGTCCGCGCCTGTGCGCCAGAGAGGCGAAATCGCTTGAGCTGCAATGGAAGTGTCGTCATCAGTGTGCCTCTTTGGAGTTGGCCACTGCGTTCGCTCCGAGGAACTTCACCATGATGAAGGCGACCGCGAAGATCACGACGAACACGATCGTCGACAGTGCCGAGGCGCTGTTGTAGTTCTGCTGGTTGACCTCACCGACGACGAGAATCGACAGTGTCGTGGTCGGCGTGCTGCCACTCGTGCCCTGCAGAATCGCCGGAAGGTCATACATGCGCAGCACGTCGAGCGTGCGGAAGAGCACCGCGACCATGAGTGCCGGCTTGACCAGCGGAAGCGTGATCTGGGTGAACCGCTGCCAGGCGCTCGCACCGTCGACCCGCGCCGCCTCGTAGACATCCTTCGGAATCATCTGCAATCCCGCGAGAATGAGCAGCGCCATGAACGGCGTCGTCTTCCAGACGTCGGCGATGATCACCGCGAACCGCGAGGCCCACGGGTCGGTCGTCCAGGCGACCTTGGTACCGAGAATCTGATTGGCGATGCCGTCCTCGGCGAAGATGAAGAACCACAGCTTTGCCGTGACCGCCGTCGGGATCGCCCACGGGATGAGCACGCTCGCCCGCAGCGCCGAGCGACCGATGAATGTCCTGCTCATGACGGTCGCCATCCACAGACCGAGGCCCGCTTCGATCGTCACGGTGACGACTGTGAAGAAAAATGTGATGCCCACCGAGGGCCAGAAGTCGGCGGCCAGGTTGCCGTCGGGGCACGAACCCCAACCGGCACCGCAGTCGCCGGTGATCCAGTAGAGGTAATGCGTGAATCCGGCGAAGCCGCCTTCTTCGAACCGACCCGTCGTCGGGTTGAGCCCGCGGTCGGACTGGAACGACAGATATACCGCACGCAGCACCGGATACGCGATGACCACTGCCAGGACCGCCATCGTGGGCCCGATGAGCCACACCGCACGTAGGTCGCGTTTGCGCTTGCCATCCGCTCCGGCGGAGGGCAGGCCGGACGTACCGGCCTGCCCCGCCACGACGGCGGCATCGTCTGCGATTGCAGAGTCAGCCATTGTCACTCCCTCTGATCCCAGACTTACTTCGCGGCGGCCTTGATGGCGGCCGACATGTCCGTGAGCGCCTGGTCAACCGTCTTCTTACCGGTCAGCGCGGCGTAGGCGTTGTCCTGGATGGCCTTGCTGACGCCGTCGTAGAACGGCGTCACCGGACGCGGCTTGGCGTTTTCGAGAGCAGCCTTCAGAGCCGGGAAGTAGCCGTACTTGTCGACCAGTTCCTTGTCGTCGTACAGGCTCGCGAGCACCGGCGGGAACGAGTTGTTGGCGAACTCGGTCTGTGCCTCGGTGCCTTCGACGAACGCGATGAAGTCACGGGCCGTGGCCTTGTGCTTCGAGTTCACGTTGATGGCGTTGTTGTAGCCACCGAGCGTCGATGCACCCGCGCCGTTGTCGCCGACGATCGCTGCGACGTCGTACTTGCCGACGATCTTGGAGTCGTCACCGGCAGCCTTGTCGTACATGTACGGCCAGTTGTAGGCGAACAGCGACTTGCCCGCGAGGAAGTTGGTGTGGGTGCCTTCCTCGTTGTAGCCGGTCGCCGCCTTCGGAATGACGCCGTCCTTGTACGCGTCGACCAGAGCCGTCAGACCAGCCTTGGCTTCCGGGGTGTCGAGGGTCGGAGTCTGTCCGTCCTCGCCCACGATCGATCCACCCCACGAGTTAATGAACTCCGAGGTGTTGACGGTCAGACCTTCGTACTGCTTGAGCTGGGTGACGAGGCAGTCGACCTTCGCGGTCTTGGCCTTGGCGCAGTCCGCGGTCAGGTCGTCCCAGGTCTTCGGTGCCTTGCTGACCAGGTCGGTGCGGTAGTACAGGAGCTGCGCGTTGGTGTTCATCGGAGCGGCGTAGACCTTGCCCTTGTAGGTCGCGCTCTCGACGGTCGCCGGCAGAACCTTGCTGGTGTCGACGGCGAGCTTGCCTTCAAGCGGCTCGACCCAACCGTTGGCGGCGAACTTTCCGGTCCACACGACATCGAGGGCCATGACGTCGTACTCGTCGCTGCCGGCCTCGAGCGACTGGGTCAGCTTCGCGAGCTGCGAGTCGGCTTCACCGTCGAGCTCCTTGAGTGAGACCTTCTCGTTCGCGTGGTTCTTGTTCCACATGTCGACGACGGTCTTGACCGTCGCGGCGTCGTTCTTGCCCATGGCCATCGTGATGTTTCCACGGCTGTCCAGGTTCTCACCGGCGCCACCGGCGGCCTTGTCGCCGCTCGAGCACGCGGCCAGAACGGCCACCGTGGAAAGACACGCGGCGATCGCGGCCTTCTTGTAGACCCTCATCTGGTTCCTCTCTTGGTGACGTTGAACCGTCGGGGGGACTGTGCCACGGATCACCCCTCTTACCCAGTACGCGACAGCCGCGTTAGCCCCTTTGTTGTCAACCTGTGTTCCCGCTTTGTCTGACTGGTTGTACAGGGTGTGTTGCGGTCGTGTCGGCACGCCGATTTCGCCTGTCCCCGGTTGATGTCCTCGCCCTGACCTGTGCGAACGTTTCTGAGCATGGGCCACGAGGGTGGTTGACCCACCGGCCCGCACGGCACGTCCCAGGGACTTGTCCCAGGGATTGCGGTGGAGCGGGACGCGGCATACGCAACTTGTCACAGGCACGTCCTAGGCTGTCGACCGTGCCTTCCGACAAGCTGCTCACCCGCATCGCAGGACTCCTTCGGCAAGCCGAGGGAACGGACAACCCACACGAGGCTGAGGCGTTCATGACGGCCGCGCAACGCCTCGCGACCCAGTCATCGATCGATCTCGCGGTTGCGCGCGCCCACAAGGCGAGCAATAGCCGTCCGAGCGGCCCGGTTCACCGCGTCATCCCCATCGGCGAGTCGGGAAAGCGGGGCCTGCGCACCTACGTCCTGCTGTTCGCCCGCATCGCACACGCCAATGACGTTCGCTGCGACGTCGCCCACAACTCGACGAGCGTGCACGCGTTCGGGTTCGAACCCGACGTCGATACTGTCCAGGCCCTGTATTCGAGCCTGGTGATCCAGATGGTCCGAGCCTCAGATTTCTACATCAAGTCCGGCTCCTACCGGGACGCGGGCGTCGCGGCGGTCACCGCCCGTCTGAACTTCCAGACGGCCTACGCCCAGCGCATCGGCCAGCGCCTGGCCGACGCCAAATCCGCTACCGAATCGGAGGCGGTTCGACTGTCCGAACCCGGGACGGCCCTGGCGCTGCGAAACAAGGAACTCGAGCTCAAGGACTACTACCGCACGGAGTCGCAGGCGCGGGGCACGTGGCGTGGTGGACGCACCGGAGCGGAGTACTCTGCCTCGGCCCGCCAAGCCGGCGACCACGCTGCTCAGCGCGCGAAGCTCGGTGCGGATACCGAGCTGTCCACGGCACGTACCCGCCTGACTTCATGATCGATCGCGACAGCCAAAGGTCGCGGGTCTACGACGCCGAGAAACTCGTGCGCGCGATGTTCGACAACGTGGCGTCGAGCTCTCGTCGAGAGGTGCAGCTCCACGGGTCCACGATTACGCTCCCGATCGAGCGTCGGTTCGCGTCTGTCGAGTCGGTTCAGGACTACGTCAACCGCGTTCTGTCCCTGAACTGGGTGCGAAATACGTGGCCAGAGGCGGCGGATCCAGTGAGGGTCCGTAGCCGCGCAGGCCAGGCAGCCGCTCACTATGAGCCGGAATCGGCAACCATCGCCGTTCCGCCCGGACTGCCCGGTCGGGGTTGGGCTATGCGCGAGCTCGTGGTTCTCCACGAGCTCGCGCATCACCTTGCACCCCGCACTCCAAACGGAGCACCCCACTCCTCCTCGGACTCACCCCACGGACCGGCATTCCTGGGTCGGCTGCTGACTCTCGTCAGCGAGCTGATCGGAGCCGAGGCGGCTTTTGTCCTGCGCGTCACGCTGCACGATTGCGGAGCGCAGGAAGGCTAGATCTTCGCTAGATCAGTCGGTTCCCCGTGTCCGCAGCGAAGATGTGTATTTGTTTGGGTTCCGCCTGCAGCTGCAGGCGCGAGCCCTTCGCGGGTGGATTCCGCCAGTCGACGCGGGCGACGATCTGGAGCTCCCCATTCGGGCCGCGGGTGCGGCCGTAAACATAGGCGTCCGAACCGAGTTCTTCGACGACGTCGACTTCCATCTCGATGCCCGAGGAAGCGACCACGAAGTGCTCGGGGCGGATGCCGATGACGACTTCCTTCGACTGCCCGGTTGCATTGCGGGGTAGCGCGATCTGCTGTCCGCCGAGTTCAATGACACCGTCCGAAACCGGGAGTGTGAACAGGTTCATCGCGGGCGATCCCATGAATCCGGCAACGAAGACGTTGATCGGCTTCGCGTACAGCTCGCGCGGTGTCGCACACTGCTGCAGGACTCCGTCCTTGAGGACAGCGACCCGGTCACCCATGGTCATGGCCTCGACCTGGTCATGGGTCACGTACACGGTCGTGGTGTCCAGCCGTCGCTGCAATTGTGCGATCTGCGTGCGGGTTTGCACGCGGAGCTTCGCGTCGAGGTTGGACAACGGTTCATCCATGAGGAACACCCGCGGCTGCCGGACGATGGCACGTCCCATGGCCACACGCTGTCGCTGTCCGCCGGACAACGCCTTCGGCTTGCGGGCGAGGTAGGGGTCGAGTCCGAGCAGCTTTGCTGCCTCGTTGACTCGCTTGTCGATCTCCGGCTTCGGCGTTTTGGCGAGCTTCAGCGCAAAACCCATGTTCTCCGCGACCGTCATGTGCGGGTACAGCGCGTAGTTCTGGAACACCATCGCGATGTCCCGTTCCTTGGGCTCGAGCCGGGTGACATCGCGGTCGCCAATCAGGATCCGTCCGCCGTCGACGGTGTCGAGGCCGGCCAGCATTCGTAGAGAGGTCGACTTGCCACACCCGGACGGACCGACGAGCACGAGAAACTCGCCGTCGCCGATCTCCAGGTCGAGGCCGTTGACCGCGGGCTGCGACGACCCGGGCCACAGCTTGCTCGTCTTCTCGAAGGTCACTGACGCCATGGAACGAAAGTGTGGGTCCTCCGCCCGGCGATCCCGAGCTGCGAAGCGCCGGGCGCGCCGAATCGATACCCTTCTGAAATGAGCCCTGAAGCGCCCTCGCGAAGCTCGTCAAAAGCGGACGACCCGGAGCATCGCAGGGACGCAGGACCGAGGAGCGAGGAGCGAAGGTAGGACGGTGCACGAATGAAGATCAGAATCGGCGTTCAGCTACACCCACAGCACGCCCCGAACTATGGCCTCATCCGCGACGCGGTGCGCCGCTGCGAAGACCTCGGCGTCGACATCGTCTTCAATTGGGACCACTTCTTCCCGCTGTACGGAGACCGAGAAGGCGCGCACTTCGAGTGCTGGACGATGCTCGGTGCGATCGCCGAGCAGACCGAGCGCGTCGAGCTCGGTGCCCTTGTCACCGGCGGTGGATACCGCAATCCCGACCTGCTCGCCGACATGGCCCGAACCGTCGACCACATCAGCAACGGCCGACTGATTCTCGGCATCGGCGCAGGTTGGTACCCGAAGGACTACGACCAGTACGGGTACGAATTCGGAACGCCCGGCACCCGCCTGAAGCTCTTCAAGGAATACCTGGCCAGGATCGACGCGCGGTTGAAGGTGCTCAACCCCGCCCCCGTCCGCAAGATTCCGATCCTCATCGGAGGTGGCGGTGAACGAAAGACGCTTCGCCTCGTCGCCGAGTACGCCGACATCTGGCACTGCTTTGGCGACCCGGAGACCTACCGACACAAGATCACGGTTCTCGACGAACATTGTTCGGCGGTGGGAACTGACCCCGCCCACATCGAGAAGTCCCATGACTGGCCGGACGCCGAACGCGCACAGGACTTCCTCGACGAAGGCGTCACCCTGTTCACGATCGGAACCGGTGGTCCGGACTATGACCTGACCAAGGTCAAACAGGCTCTCGCCTGGCGGGACGCACACAACGGCGGATAGGTCAGGACATCACGGCTGGCGCACCGAGATCGACCGATCCCCGGAATTGGTCACCACCACCAGGTGACTCCCCAGGTCGACGGCCACCGCGCTCGGTGCCGTACCGACGTCGACCGTGGTCGTGACCTTTCCCGTCCTGAGGTCGACCAAGGCCAGTCCGCGGCCATCCACGGACACGTAGGCCACGCCTGACCCAGGGTCGATTCCGATGCCCTGCGGTCCATGTCCCACTGTCCAACGCCCGCTGAACTGCAATGTCTCCGTGTCCACGACAATGACCTTGTCCCCGTCCACCGCGGTGACCAACACTCGGTGGGACGCCGGGTCCGCGGCGACCGAGTACGGCCTGTCCCCGAGGTCAACTGTCCCGGTCACCGTCCGGGCGTCGAGGTCGATGACGCTGAGGCTTCGGTCGACACTGTTGGTGACGTAGGCCCGCCGACCATCGACCACGACCGCACTGGGCCCTTTGCCCACCGGGACGACATTGGCGACGGAGCGGGTAGCCAGATCCACAATCGACACCGTGGCGGCGCCGAAGTTGGTGACCAACGCGGTCCCGCCGTCGAGCGCAATTCCGCTGGGTCCGTCTCCCACCGGAACCGTGGCAACTACCGTCCGCTTGTCGATGTCCACAACAGAGATCGAGTCATCCCCGTTGTTCGCGACGTAGAGCAGACCGCCCTGCGCATCGAGCGCCACGGCCGACGGTAGGTTTCCGACCTCGACGGTCGCCGCGACGCGCTGTGGTCGCGTCTGGACGAACGTCACCGTTCGAGACTGCTGGTTTGCGACGTAGGCAACGTCGCCGCCCGGCGAGAGAGCCACGGCCGACGGCTTCGAGCCGACCGTGATCGACCACAACATGCTGTTGTCCGGCGCGTTCTCACCGCCCGGCACCTGCGCTGCGGGGCTATCGGACACTCCCGACCCCTGATCCGGCGGCGACTTGAACACCGAACCGAGGAAGACACCGACCAAGAGGCACGCGCCGAAGAGGAGAACCCACTTCAGCTTCGCCAACACGCCCCCTACGGTGTCACGGCAAGCCCAGCCAATCCAGGACCGCCGCGGCCGTCCACGATTGCTGCATGCTGCCGAGTGGCTCACCGGTGAAGGGTTCGAAATATTCGGCGAACGTACCGTCGCTCGCCTGGCGCAGACCCTCCGCCCGAAGCGCGAGCGAACGTTCAACCCATCCGCGTTGACCGAATGCCCACGAGAACAGCCACGTCATCACCGGCCAGACCGGGCCCCGCCAGTACTCCCGAGGGCGAAAGTCGCGCGATACCGGCGACGTCGACGGAGGCACCCGAAACAACAGATCCGGATGTCCACAAAAGCGCGGTCCCTCGAAAGTGCGAAGCAGCGCGCGCTCGGTGTCCCGCGGTAGGCCACCACACAGCAGTGGCGCGAACATCGCGAGCGTCTCCGTTCCGATCCAACGGCCGGACCGGACGTCGAAATCGCGCGCGGCACCGGATCGAGAATCGGCCGTCGCGGCGACACCGACACGGAATCGCTCGGCCCACTCCCGCAGATCGCGGACATCACTCTTGGGTTTCGAATGTTCCTCGCCGATCTCGGCGAGCACCTCACACGCCAGCGCAAAGATCGCACTGACGAAGACGTCCTCGACCGCGAAGTCCATGACCCCGGACATTGATTCGTCGTCATAGGACACCGACTTCATCTGTTCGACCAGCCATAGGTAGCGGTCGTACTCGAGGTCAGAGGGCCGCTGCGAAACGTCAGTGACGAAGTTCAGGTCAGCACGTTCATAGGGCGGAACCGCGCCCGGACGGATCCCTGAGTACGCCCTATCCCACCGCGGTGAGTTGTCCATCCCGGATTCCCACCCGTGGTAGATCCGGATTCGTCCTCTCCGCTCCGGATCCCGTGCCGTCGCCAGCCACCGATGCCAACGCATGAGGTTCTGCCACCGGCGGTCGAGGAACTCGTCGGCGATCGCGCGGGTCGTCCGACCATGCCGGCGCGAGTGGTCGAGGATGCGTTGCACCGCGATCGCATGGACCGGCGGCTGGGTGATCCCGGACGTGTCGACACCGGTGGGTGCGTTCGGAGTCAGGCGCGCGACCTCCCAGCGGGCCGGTCCCGGGAAGTACCCGTCAACCCCGTTCGCGAACACGATGTGCGGAATCATGCCGTTCTGCCACTGGGCGGACAGCAGG
The DNA here is from genome assembly GCF_000380645.1 of Smaragdicoccus niigatensis DSM 44881 = NBRC 103563. Taxonomy (GTDB): domain Bacteria; phylum Actinomycetota; class Actinomycetes; order Mycobacteriales; family Mycobacteriaceae; genus Smaragdicoccus; species Smaragdicoccus niigatensis. Next base: position 171,066 of record NZ_AQXZ01000014.1, on the reverse strand, counting down.
GTGTCCAGCTCGAGAATCGCGCGCTCGACGCTCAAGGCGGCGAGTCCCACGGTCACGAATGCCGCGTCCCAGCTCCACATGTGCGGGTACAGCTTCGGCGCGGCGGTCGTCATGGTGCCGAGGTCGTTGCCGCGCAACATGTACGCGGCCCGCGCCGCAAGTTGCGTGGCGGTAAATCCTCGACGGTTCATCGTCCTATTTTGCGCAGGTCGCCGCCATTTTTCCGGCTGAGTGATCAGGCCCAGTGATCAACGGCACTCTTTCGCGTCCCTAGTTGGGACCTCGATCCACGCTAAACTCGCCACTGCATAAGCAACGAGGCGCTGGAGGTAGTCATGCGCACAGCATCACGACTCCACCGGATGGCCATCTCGCTGATCTTGTTTCTGACCTGCGCGTTCACTCTCACCGGATGTTTCGGCGAGGCCGCGGCGACAAAGAACGAACTCCCCGTCGGGGTTGACGAAACCCTCAAGACGGCGATCGACACCCTCTTCACCTGGCGGCCGGCTTTTGACAAGTCTGAGGCCGCGGCATTCCAGCGGGCCCGGCCGTACGTCACCGCCGAAGTCTTGCCGGTGTTGATCGACCTCGAAGACGAGCCACCGGCACAGTGGGACACCTGGGCCAAGCAAGGCGCGTTCCTTACGCCGACCTTCACGATTCGGCCTGCCCCTGGGACAACGGACACGTACACCCAGTACACCCGCTGGGTCACGGTGACCCAGCACATCCGGAATGCCAAGGGCGAGAACCTCGGCGATCTCACGTTCGACCTTCAGCCCGTCGTCCTCACCTTCGCGGACGGCGCGTGGCGGATCTCGAAGATCGTTGGTTTGGAGAAGGCCGGCGGCGGAATCTGTCCCCGCAACGCCGATGGGACATGTCGCACGCCCGCACGGGATCAGACCCCGGTGCTCCCGACCACCGCGGCGCCACCGGTGGCGACGGGCGGGACCACACCGTCGACGACGACTGCTCCAACGACCACGACCACCACGCCCGGGCTCCTGCCGTCGATCGGCATCAACATCCCGCCGCTGAACTAGGCAACCTCGACGCTATCGATCCTCGGCGCTATCTGGCAGTTCACCGAAGCTGATTGAACAAGCCGGTGGTGTCGACCTGCAGCCAGGTCGCGGCGATCTTACCGTGGGCGATCCGATGCATGGTGTGACCCGTGAACGAAACCGACGCCATGGACGGTGGCCGTCCGTACAGCGGACCTGTGTGCGTGCCGTTCGCCGACCAACGGAGAGCGACGAATTCGTCGTCGGCGACCAGCTGCAGGATTTTGATCTGCAGGTCAGGGAACGCACCGAGGTACGCGTCCACGAATGCTCGGACCCCATCGTGACCATGCGGACCCTGCGCCGAATCTCCGTCTATCCAGTCCTCGGCGTACACGTCGCCCAGGACGGCGGCCGTGTCGTTTGCGTTCCAGCCGTCGATCCATCGGCAGACGAGTTCACGGTTCTCTACAGCACCCATACGAGCCATCATCGCCTGATCGATTCGGCACCGCTCCTGGTTACAGGACGACGTTCACCATCTTCTTCGGGATCACGATGACCTTGCGTGGCTCCTTGCCGTCCAGCAGCGCCACGATTTTCTCGTCGGCGAGGGCCGCCGCCTGAACCGACGCCGGGTCGGCATCGGCCGCGACCGAGATGCGACTGCGCACCTTGCCGTTGACCTGGATCGGGTACTCCACGGTGTCCACGGTCAGCCACGCGGGATCCGCAACTGGCCATGGGCCGTGGGCCAGGGACTTGTCCTGACCCAGTCGCGACCACAGTTCCTCCGCGATGTGCGGTGCCAGCGGCGCGAGCATCAGCACCAGAGGCTCCGCGACTGCACGCGGAGCTCCGTTCGGGAACTGCTTGGTCAGGTGGTTCGTCAACTCGATGAGCTTGGCGCCAGCGGTGTTGTCCCGGAGGGCCGCGTAATCGCCCGTGACTCCGTCGATCGTGCGGTGGAGCAGACGCATGGTCGCGTCGTCCGGGTCGTCGTCGGTTACTCGCAGTTCGCCGGTGTCCTCGTTGACCACCACACGCCAGAGTCGCTGCAGGAAGCGATGGGCACCCACAACGTCCTTGGTGGCCCAGGGACGTGACGCATCGAGCGGTCCCATGGACATCTCGTAGAAGCGCAGCGTGTCAGCACCGTACTCCTCGGCGATCTCGTCCGGCGCGACGGCGTTCTTGAGCGACTTGCCCATCTTTCCGTACTCGCGCTTGACCTCTTCACCGTTGTAGAAGAACTTGCCGCCCTCCTCGGTCACCTCAGCGGCCGGCACGTAGACACCGCGCGCATCGGTGAACGCGTAGGCCTGGATGTACCCCTGGTTGAACAGCCGGCGGAACGGCTCCCACGAGCTGACATAGCCCAGGTCGAAGAGAACCTTGTGCCAGAAGCGGGCATAGAGCAGGTGCAGAACCGCGTGCTCGACGCCGCCGACATACAGGTCGACGCCGCCCGGGTCATTCGCCCCGCGCGGACCAACCCAGTACGCCTCGTTCTCCGGCGCGCAGAACTGATCCGGGTTCGTCGGGTCGATGTACCGGAGCTGGTACCAGGATGACCCAGCCCACTGGGGCATGACATTGGTGTCGCGGGTGTAGGACTTCAGTCCGTCGCCCAGGTCAAGTTCGACGTGGACCCAGTCCGTGGCCTTGCCCAGGGGAGGGGACGGCTCAGAGTCGGCGTCATTGGGATCGAAGCTGACCGGCGCGTAGTCATCGACCTGCGGCAGCTCGACCGGCAGCATCGAATCGGGGAGCGCGATGGCGTTGCCGTCAGCGTCGTACACGATCGGGAACGGCTCACCCCAGTAGCGCTGGCGGGCGAACAGCCAGTCGCGCAGCTTGTACTGAATCTTGCCCTGTCCCAGCCCATCGGCTTCGAGCTGGGCGATGACCTTGGCCTTGGCCTCGTCGACCGACAGACCGTCGAGGTAGTCCGAATTCACCAACGTGCCGTCGCCGATATAGGGGAGTTCGGTGCCACCGCTGATGACCTCGACGATGTCGAGTCCGAACGTCGAAGCGAAGTCGTGGTCGCGGGTGTCGTGGCCGGGGACAGCCATGATCGCGCCGGTGCCGTAGCCCATGAGGACGTAGTCAGCGACGAAGATCGGGAGCTTGTGCCCGTTGACCGGGTTGATCGCGTACTCACCGACGAAGACGCCGGTCTTCTCCTTGTTCTCCTGGCGCTCGAGATCCGACTTCGCCGCGATCGCCTTGCGGTAGGACGCGACCGCCTCGGCCGGAGTGCCCGCTTTGAACGTCCAGCGGCTGTCCACCCCCTCGGGGTAGGACGCAGCGGTGAGGGTGTCCACGAGCGGGTGCTCGGGCGCGAGGACGACATAGGTCGCACCGAAGAGCGTGTCCGGGCGGGTCGTGAAGACTTCGAGCTCGTGACCGTCGGCCTTGAAGGTCACCTCGGCACCGCGCGAACGGCCGATCCAGTTGCGCTGCATGGACTTGACCTTGTCGGGCCAGTCCAGGAACTCGAGGTCATCGATCAGTCGGTCCGAGTACGCGGTGATCCGCATCATCCACTGCTGGAGGTGCTTGCGGAACACCGGGAAGTTGCCGCGCTCGCTGCGGCCGTCGGCCGTTACTTCCTCGTTCGCGAGGACCGTGCCCAGACCCGGGCACCAGTTCACGAGCGAGTCGGAGCGGTAGACCAGACGACGGGAGTCGATGTACACCCGTCGCTCGTCCGCGCTCAGGTCCGCGGGGACCTCGAGTTCGCTGATCGGCCGGGCCTTGTTCTGCTCGGTGTCATACCAGGAGTTGTAGATCGTGAGGAAGATCCACTGCGTCCAGTGGTAGAAGTCGGTGTCCGTGGTCGCGATGACGCGACGACGGTCATGTCCCAGGCCCAGCCGGTCCAGCTGTCCCTGCATGGTCTTGATGTTGTTTTCCGTCGTCGTGCGAGGGTGCGTCCCGGTCTGGACCGCGTACTGCTCGGCGGGCAGACCGAAGGCGTCATATCCCAGGGTGTGCAGGACGTTGTGTCCCTGCATCCGGTGAAAGCGCGCGTAGACATCGGTCGCGATGTAGCCGAGCGGGTGTCCGACGTGCAGGCCGGCACCGCTGGGGTAGGGGAACATGTCCAATACGAACAGCTTGTCGGCGGGCACATCGCCAGCCAACGGGCCCACCGGATTCGGCGCGTTGAACGTGCCCTGCTCACGCCAGAATTCCTGCCAGCGCCGTTCCACGTCTCCCGCGAGAGAGGCGTTGTAGCGAAAGCCGGGCATGTTGGCGGATTCAGTCACCAATACAGGGTAAGACGTCCTTCTCAGGCCTCCGAACCCAAGGTTGCGAGCAGGGACGTAAGGTTGCACACGTGATTGCCGTATCGGTTGTGCTCTGGGTACTCGGCGTCGTCGTGGTGGCGACCGGGATCGCGGCCCTCTTCGGCCTGCTCGCACCGAACCGCTTCGTGGGAATCCGCACGGCCGAGGCGCTCAAGAACGAGGACACGTTCCGCCTGGCGAACAAGATCGCGGCGCCGACGACCATCCTCGCCGGCGTGCTGCTCGGTGCCGCTGGGCTCACGATCAACGTCATTGGCGGCCTGACCGGCGCCATCGTCGCGATCCTCGCGATCATCACCGCGGTCGTCGTGGCCGGATTTGGCGCAACGGTGGGTTCACGCGCGGCGAAGGCGCAGGCTTCCGTCGGTTCGTGCGGGCAGTCGTGCGGCGGTTGCAGTCTGCGCGACGCGTGCGAGTCTCCGGCTGCGGGTGCCTGACCCGCGCTGAACTGCGACGGTGATCCTGCATTCGCAGGACAAACAACGCGTCGGGGGATGCCGATACTCATCACATGAGCAGCGACCGGCCCCCATTCTTCGGGATTCCGTGGAATGAATTCCCGGCGACCTATCTCTGCCTGATTCTTGGTGCGGTCGTTGCGAGTGTGATTCTTCGCCTCGCCGCGGTGCGGTCCGCCGGTCGCGTCCCCAACACCGATCGATTCCACCCGTCGGCACTCGGCATGCTCGTGAGTCCCGGCCACGCGCTCATGTCCGGAATGGCCCAGCTGAGCGCCGCGGGGATCGTTGGCAAAGCGGGCCTCCTCCGTCGGCCGACCGACGGTGACCATACGGTCATCGACCCACTGGCGGCCGAGATGTCGATCGCGTACGCCGATCCGAGAGTGCGCACCCTAAAGTCCGTGGCGGAGGCGAACCGGCACCACCTTCGACGGCTTCACGATGCCCTCGTTGACGAAAATCTGATCGCCGGGCCAGGATTTCGCCTGCGTGTCTACCTCACCGCCGCTCCCGTTCTTGGCGTCTTCTTTCTCGGTGCCCTCGGATTGATCGGCAGCTCAAACCAGGACCCGAATAGCTGGGTCATCGTGCTGGAGTTGTTGGCGGTCATTGCCGTCCTGGTCTTCTTCCTGCGGGTGCCACGCATCACCGGCACCGGAAAACAGGTTCTTCGCCAGTCATATCGCCAGCTGAATTTCCTGCATCCCGCGAACAGCCCCGCGCTGTCGACGTATGGGGCCGCCCACGCTGGTTTGGCGGCCGCGCTCTTTGGCGGAGCGGCATTGTGGCTGCTTGATCCGCCGTTCGCGAGTATGAGCCACCTCAGTCAGGAGATCGAAGACTCACCGATGGTCAGTCACTCCGCGTCAGGCGGTGGCTGCGGCGGAGGCGGTGCGGGTTCCGGCTGCGGGGGCGGCAGTGGATGCGGTGGCGGCGGCTGTGGCGGAGGAGGCTGTGGGGGTGGTGGGTGACGCTCTACCAGGGGTCCAACGCTGCACCGTCGCAGATGGTGCCCAATACTGACGTCATGAAGGAACTCCTGGCCGCCGATACCTGGGGCATCTCTGGGCCCGACTTCCTCGGGATCTACGTCCTGCTGGCCGTGACCGCGTTCGTCGCGTCCCTCGTCTTGCGTATCTTCCTGACCCGGTTCTGGGGACGTGGCGACACCGGCGAGGTTCTCACTCCCTCTGAGCTGGGCATGCTCCTGAGCGACGACCGCGCAGTCGTCGCGGCGCTCACCCAATTGCGGGCCGCCGGACTCATCGGCAACACCGGCAAGCTACGCCCGCTCAATGCCAACGACCAGCGCAATCTCGACCCTTTCGCAGTCGCGATCTACAACCGGTACTCGGCGTCCACGCCCACGGTCCGGGCGCTTGTCCCGCTGTCGGACACACCGCTCGCCGAGATCCGGACCTCGCTCACCAACCGTTGGTACCTCGCCGGTCCGAATTTGCGCGGTGCGTTGCTCCTCGCCGCCGTCCCGATCGATCTCGTCCTCATCCTCGGCGTTGCCCGCATCGTGGCCGGACTTGCGAACGGCAAGTCTGTCGCGTTCCTGGTCGTTCTGACCGTGATTCAGGCCCTCATTTGGCTGGCATTCCTCCGTAAGCCCCGAATGACAGCCCGCGGCCGGGCGGCGCTCCGAAAGGCGCGCCACGAGGTTAGGTACCTCAATCCCGCACAGCAGCCGGCGCTGACCACCTACGGCGCCACGCACGCCGGACTGTCGGCCGCGTTGTTCGGAGGGGCCGCACTATGGCTTCTCGACCCCGAGTTTGCGCAGGCCAGTGAGGTGAACCGCCACGTCAGCACCGGATATTCGGACTCCTCGTCGTCGACGTGGGATTCGTCCGGCAGCTCCTCGAGCTCGAGTTGCTCGTCGTCGTCGAGTTGCAGCAGCGGAAGCAGTTGCGGTGGTGGCGGCGGCTGCGGTGGATAGCCGTATGACTCTCGCACGACAGGCGTGGTTGACCTTGATCGCGGACAATGGGGCATGAACACCGTCGCGCTCTATTCGCTCGGGTCGGCTGCGGCGTGCGTCATGGCGATCGTTACCCGGAAGTACGTGGCACGCGGCGGAAGGTCGATTCAGCCGGTCACATCCTTGACACCGTCCGAGCTGGGTGCGCTGATCAGTGACGAGCGCGCCATCCTCGCCGGGCTCGCGCAGCTGTCCTCAGCGGGACTTCTCTCCTACGGGACTGTGCACTCAGACCCGTCGAATTCTGAACTCCGATCCCTCGACGCGTTCGCGCTTGCACTCCGGGCCCGGTACGCCGATCTGAGTGCACACCAGCTGAGCGACGTCCGTGTCGCGGTCCAGCCGGAGCTCGAGGCGGTTCAAGCTTCGCTGCAGTCCCGAGGCTTGTTACCCAACCGCGGTGTCGACCGGCTGCTGCTCTGGACGTCGCTGCCCGTCCTCGCTGCGCTGGCCGCCGGTGTTTTCGAACTCGTAGAGGGTCCCGTCGAGTCCCGTGGACTAGTTCTCACGATGATCGTGTGCTCGGTCGTTGTCCTAGGACTGACCCTCCGTCCGCTCCGGACAACCGCCACGGGACGTCGGACGCTCGAGGCTGCACGACGCAGGTACTTGTTCCTCCAACCCCGATATCGACCGGCGATGTCGTCCTATGGCGCCGCACATGCCGGTGTCGGTGCGGCGCTATTCGGCGGGGCGAGCTTGTGGCTGTCGGAGCCCTCGTTCGCAGAAACGATAGGCGTCAGCAAGTTCGCGGAACCGCTGTGGCTGTCGATCAATCGGACTGGCTGGGCCACCCGCGGCGACCCTTACGGGGTTTTTGGGGGTGGCGGTGCAGGAGGCGGCGGCGGTCTCTGCGGCAGTGGTGGCGGCTCGTCGTGTGGTGGCGGCGGCTGCGGTGGAGGCGGCGGGTGCGGTGGAGGTGGCGGGTGATCCATGAACCTGGAGGTGGCGGCGAATGAGTCCATTGGGCACGCCGTCCGTCGGCATCGGCTGGCGTTCCGAGATCGCCGGCATCATCGACGAGCTCGATGACCTGCGCTTTTGCGAGGTCATCGCGGAGAATCTGCACCGGCACAAGCATCAGATGCACGTTCCAGAGGAGCTGACCCGACTCAGGTCACGAGGCGTGCATGTCATACCTCACGGGATCGGTCTGTCCCTGGGTGGGGCAGAGCCGCTCGACCCGACCCGTATCGAGCATCTCGCCGCGTGCGCGGAGGCTCTATCTGCACCGCTGGTCAGCGAGCACATCTCCTTCGTCCGCGCGGGCGGAGTCGAAGCGGGTCACCTTCTGCCTGTCCCACGGACCAGGGACTCGCTCGATGTCCTGACCGCCAATATCAAGCAGGTCCAGGCCGAACTGTCCGTTCCCTTGGCGCTGGAAAACGTCGCGGCACTGTTCGACTGGCCCGACGCCGAGTTCACCGATGCCCAATTCCTGACCGAGTTAGTGGAATCTACGGGAATCTACCTTCTGCTCGATATCGCGAATATTTATGCGAATGCACGCAATCGCGGCGTCGATCCGATCGCCGAGCTGGCGTCCATGCCGCTCGAACGGGTCGCCTATTGCCACGTCGCCGGAGGGCGTCTCGAGGGCGGCCGCTACCACGACACCCACACGGATCGGATCCCCGAGGAAGTCCTCGCGATGATCCGAGAGCTTCCCACCCCGCCTCCGCTCATGCTCGAACTCGATGGCAACTTCCCGGCGGCGAGCGCCATTCTCGGCGAACTCGACGCGATCTCCGACGCTGCGCGGCTGCCTCGGATCACTGCCGGCACGTCCTGGAGTGTCCCGTGACGCGGGAAGAGTTGGCGAAGCAACAAGAGGCTCTGGTCGCTGCGCTGGTCGCAGGCGGCCCGCCGCCGGCCGGATTCGATTCACTTGCCTTGCAGGCGACAGCCGTAGCTCTCCTCAACAAGCGGGCCGGCGAAGTGGCCCACCGGGCACCCGATCTGACGTACCAACTCGGCGCGGAGTTCGCGGCCAGGTTCCGCGAGTGGGCATCCTCACGTCCTAAGACAACGACCGCGGCAGATACCGTTAGTTTCCGAGATCACCTGATCTCCGAAGGAATCATCCCGCCGCCCGAGAAATCCCGGCGATCGCTACGGCGCTTGCTGCGACTGAGATTGCGCGGCCACTGAGGAGGACCGACCAGATGGCGAGCCCCAGCCGACCGCCGATCGTGGACAATTTTGTTCTCGCGATCATCGGGGTAGCCATCCTGGCGTCGGTGTTCCCGGCCTCTGGGACATTTGCCGATGTGGTCAAGGTCGTGACCATGGTCGCGATCGCAGCCTTGTTCTTCCTCTACGGTGCGCGGCTCTCGCCGAACGAGGCTCTCGCCGGCCTGGCCCACTGGCGACTCCACGCGGTCGTTCTCGCTTCGACCTTCGTGCTGTTCCCGCTGCTCGGTCTCGCGGCGACCGTCACAAGTCCCGCCCTCATTCCGGACGGCCTCTACACGGGTCTGCTCTTCCTTTGTCTAGTGCCGTCTACGGTTCAGTCGTCCATCGTCTTCACGTCGATCGCACGGGGCAATGTCGCCGGGGCCGTGGTGAGCGCGTCGATCTCGAACCTGCTCGGTGTCTTCATCACGCCGCTTCTGGTCATCGCCCTCATGAACACCACGGGCAAGGCCACGGTCGACGCTGGGTCCGTCGTGAACATCGTGGTTCAACTCCTGTTGCCGTTCCTGCTGGGACAGTTGCTCCGACCCTGGGTCAAAGACGTCGTGGCGCGCTATTCGAAGCAGACCAAGGCCATCGATCGTGGCTCGATTCTTCTCGTGGTCTACAGCGCCTTCAGCGCGTCGCAACGCGAGCACGTTTGGAGCAATCTGTCACTGTGGCGAATCGTGGCCATCGTCCTTCTATGCGCTCTGCTGCTCGCGATCGTCCTCGGCGTGACGTGGTTGGCCGGACGAGCTTTGGGGTTCGCGCGCGAAGACCGAGTCGTCATCGTCTTCTGCGGATCGAAGAAGAGCCTCGCGAGCGGACTCCCCATGGCGTCCGTTCTCTTCGCCGGTCACCCGATCGGCATGATCGTGCTGCCGTTGATGATCTTCCATCAGATTCAGTTGATCGTGTGCGCTGTCCTAGCCCAGCGTTGGGAGCATGCGGCAGCAACTGCGTAGTTGTTCCGTGGGCAATCCTTCGGTGGCACGCCGAAAGAATGCCCACTTAGACTCCGGGGGTCCTTGGACAGCGCAGACCTAGTTCCGATCTAGTTCGATCGGATGCGTCGCGATCATGGCCAAGGGCATTGGCTGCCGTCGTAGGACTTTGGCCCACAGGTCTTCGCGGGGCAGGCACAGGACATCCTGGGCGCGCGAGGACACGACCAACCAATCGTCGCGGTCGAGTTCGCCTTGCAGCTGTCCCATGGTCCACCCCGAATATCCGGCGTACACACGGATCCCTTCGAGGACAGTGGCCAGTGACTCCGGATCGGTGTCCAAGTCCACCATGACCACCCGGCCATCGACTCGCCGGAGGCCGGGCACGCCCTCGGCATCGACCCCGAGTCGTAGGACGCCCAAGCAGATTGCCGAATCGCGACGCACTGGACCGCCGACGTAGACGGCTTTGGGACGGGGAGCCAGGGACTCCCATGCCGGAAAGACGTTGTGCAGTGCCGTATCACTTCGGCGGTTCAGCACTACGCCGAGCGATCCTGCCTCATTGTGTTCGATGATGTAGATGACGGTCCGTCGGAAGGTCGGCTCGTGGAGATCGGTCGAAGCGACGAGCAGATCGCCGGCGCGCGGCGCATCGTCGTACGACCAGCCTCCGGGTTCCTCTGACGCGGGCACCATCCAATCATCTGGCAAGACGACGATCTTCGCATTGAAAGGTTCAAGGGTGAGCGACACGACGCGGCCGTCCGGGGTCACCCGGCAGCTACGGTTCGCGTTCCGGAATCACCCTGGGCTAGCTCGCTTGGCAACGATCCGGTGGGCCAGTCAGTTTGGCGACGGAATGTTCCAAGCGGCGCTGTCCGGGGCGATCTTGTTCAACCCCGAACGGCACTCGGATCCGCTTCAGATCGCGGCGGGGTTCGCGATCTTGTTCGCGCCATATTCGTTCGTCGGTCCGTTCGCGGGCGCGATCCTCGATCGCTGGGACCGCCGGTTCGTTCTCTTCGTCGCCAATGTCCTACGACTTGTCCTCATCCTCGCGACGGCCGCGACATTGGTCCTGGGGGTCAACACCGCGGTTCCGCTCGTGGTGTCACTGACCGCGATCGGGATCAGCCGATTCGTGCTATCCGGCCTCGGGGCGAGCCTTCCACACGTCGTCGAGAAGTCGTGGATCGTGCCGACGAATGCCGCGCTGGCAACGTCGGCGGCGATCTGCTCTGGCTTGGGTGCGGGCGCAGCAGTCGCGATCATCTCCGCGATCGGGGAGGGGGACACCGGATCCGGGACCGCCGTCGGAGTGAGTGCTGTCCTATCCCTCATTTGTGCGCTGGCATTGGTCGGCTTCCGTCGGGGATTCCTCGGTCCCGACGATGCGCGACTGCACCCGTCCGGACTGGCAGCGGTCAAGGCGGTCGGTGCCGGCCTCTTCAATGGTGCCCGCGCGGTGTGGTCGTCCAAGGAAGTGACCACGACCCTGGTGGGTCTCGGTGTCCACCGTCTCGTGTTCGGTGCCAACACGTTGATCTTCGTGCTGAGTCTCAATCAGCGCGACGGCGGCGGATCAGCGACCGGTGGATTCATCGGATTCGGTGTCGCGATCGGTTGCGGCGCGGCGGGCATGTTCATCGCCGCGACGCTCACGCCGCTGATCATCCCGAAGCTGGGACGGCGCCGAACCATCGTGATCGCGCTCGCGGCCGCCTTCGTCGTCCAGTTGACCTTGGTCGCGCCCGTGCATCCCATCCCCATCCTCGCGGCGGCATTCCTGCTGTCCTTCGCCGGGCAAACGATCAAACTGGCGGGAGATGCCGCCATGCAGATCGACATCGACGACGCTCACCGAGGACAGGTATTCGCCTTGCAGGACACCGTGTTCAACATCGGGTTCGTGGCCGCTGCCGCAGCCGCGGCGGTGTGGGTCAGCGCGAGTGGATCACTGACCTCAGCGGCGATCGCCGCGAGTGCGCTGTACCTCGCCGGTCTGTTCGCCATCGCCGCCAACAACCGGCGCGACGTTCAGGACTGAAGATGCTTCCCTGGATCGGTCGACTCAGCGAACTGCCGTCGCGGGCAGTCAAGCAGGGCTGGGTCCTGGCCAACCATGTCCTAGCTACGACCGCATCGATCATCGAGCCGCTGGCCACGCTCAGCGCCGGCACTGCGACGGCACTGATGCCCGACTCGGTTCTGTACGCGATCAACGAGGGCCTCGTCCCACGACTGCTCGGGCGCCGCGTCGATCTACGGTACAAAGACCGGGTCATCCAGGGCACGCTGCGCGGCCTCGAAGTCCGGAGAGCCCGCGCGCGCCTGGCGGTCCGCGCGACCCTGGACGATCTCAGTTGGAACGGCCTCGAGGTGTCCCACCTCCGGATCCACGCCGAAGGGGTCCAGGTCATACCCGGTGTCCCAGCCCGGATCTGGGTCGAACGCATCGAACTTCGCGGCGACCTCGTCGTCGAGTCGGTCGTGTCCTGGCTCAATGGCAAGGGTCTCGACTGGGAGCTCTATGCCCATGACCCGGCCCCGCGCAAGGCGGACGCCGGTCCTGACAACTTCGTCGCCTACCACCGGCAGCGAAGAATTCGAGCGGTCATCGATGCCTCCGTGACCGATGACACCGTCCACGTACAGGTGGTTCGCGGCCGCTGGTACGGACTGCGCATCCCACGCACGAAGCTCACGTCGTGGGCGTTCCCGCTGACCCCGATCGGGAACGACGTTCGCATTCTGCACGCACGGCGAAGCGGTGAGACCGTCCACGTTGTCCTCGACCTCCCCTCAGTCAAGGGACAGATCGACCTGGGTCAGATGCGCGACGCCATCATTGCGGGAACGCGGTATGTCATTTCCTGAGCAGCGTCAGGGACGCAGCCACTTCGTCACCGACCCGCCGAGCATGAGGACGATGGCCGCGACGATGAGAAGAAGTTGGGCCTCCGCGAGGATCCGAACAGGCATCGCGTCGCTGTGGGGCAGGGACAGCATCACGACGTAGAACAGCACACTGACTGCCGCGGTCACCGTTCCGGTGAGTACGAGAACCGTCCGTGCCGACAGACTTCGACGCCCGGTCATCAGGACGGCCGCGAGCAGGTTTCCCACCGCGAGTACCAACTGGGCATAGGTCAGCCACATGGGACCGTTGTTCGCGATCTCGTGCAGTGCGTCGGTCTGCGAGGGGTCTGCGGACGGCGCCGCGATCAGACGGTCGTAGAGGGCGGCGGCCGCCGGGTCCAGCAGATCCCGACCAACGACCGAGAGTCCAAGGGTCACCACCGCTGCGGTCAACCAGCATGCCGTGGACGCCACCAGGCGAGGTGGAGTTGGCGGTGCCACGCTCGCGCCGAGCGGTTTCGAACGAAAAACCGGCGGAGCGGGGGGACCGGACGGGTCAGTCACAGTTACTGATTATCGCGCTGCTGGTCTTCCCACCAGCGCAGCAAGGCCTCTTCGGCTTCCGCGTCGGACATCGGGCCGCGGTCCAGACGCTGGTCCTTGAGGAACTGCCACGCCTGCCCGACGACCGGACCTGGTGGGACAGAGAGCAATTCCATGATTCGGTTGCCGTCGAGCTGAGGCCTGACCTTGGCCAGATCTTCCGCTTCCCGAATTTGGTCAATGCGGTGCTCGAGGCTGTCATAGGACGACTGCAACGCTGCGGCGCGGCGCTTGTTCCGGGTCGTGCAGTCCGCTCGAACCAGTTTGTGCAGCCGGGAGAGTAGGGGACCGGCATCGGTCACGTACCGACGGACCGCGGAGTCCGTCCACTGGCCACCGCTGTAGCCGTGGAAACGCAGGTGCAGGAAGACCAGTTGGGCGACATCGTCGATGACCTGGTTCGGGTACTTCAACGTCCGCATCCGTCGACGCACGAGCTTCGCACCTACGACTTCGTGGTGGTGGAAGCTGACGCCGCCGCCGGATTCGTGACGCCGCGTGCCGGGCTTGCCGACGTCGTGCAGGATCGCGGCCCAGCGCAGGACCAGATCGGGATCCGACTCTTCGAGGTCGATTGCCTGACGCAGCACGGTCAGCGAATGCTGGTAGACGTCCTTGTGTTGGTGGTGTTCGTCGATCTCGAGTCGCAGCGCCGGAATCTCCGGCAGCACCCGATCCGCGAGTCCGGTCACGCACAGGAGGTCGATGCCGTCCTCCGGATGCGTGCCGAGGATGAGCTTGTCGAGTTCGGCGCGGATCCGTTCGACGGTGATGCGGTCGATCTGGTCGGCCATATCGACGATGGCCTTCGACACCCGCGGCGCGACGGCGAACCCCAGCTGCGACACGAACCGCGCGGCTCGCATCATGCGCAGGGGGTCGTCACTGAACGAACTCTCCGGCGCTGACGGGGTATCGAGTACGCCGGCGACGAGAGCATCGACGCCGTGGAGCGGGTCGACGAACTCCTCGGCACCGCCCCGGCCGATCTTGATGGCCATGGCGTTGACCGTGAAGTCCCGTCGAACGAGGTCGTCCTCGAGCGAGGTGCCGTACTGAACTTCGGGATTGCGGGTGACGCCGTTATAGACGTCGCTGCGATAGGTGGTGATCTCGATCAGGTGCGAACCCTTGGCCGCGCTGACCGTGCCGAACCGGATGCCGGTGTCCCACTGGTTGTCGACCAGGCCGCGGAGCAGTTCCTGAACCTTCTCCGGACGGGCATCGGTCGTGAAGTCGAGATCGAGTCCCAAGCGGCCGAGCAACGCATCGCGCACCGTGCCACCGACGAGGTAGAGATCGTGGCCGGCGTCCGCGAATCGCTCACCGAGCGGAACCAGAACGTCACCCAGATGCCGCAGGGTGACCGCTGCCGAGGCCAGCAGTCGGGCCCGGCGTTCGGGATCGACAGGGCTGGGGGAATCGGGATTGACCACGACGAATGAGCTTATCCGCTTCCTCGGTTGTATCCCGCCACGGTCACGGGTTCATACCACAAGGTGACCGGCAACCGAGAGTGATCAAAATGACACGATACATTTGTGAGGTGTCAGCCGCCGACCGAGCAAATCAGCGACGCCGCAACCCGCGGCGGCGCCAGGGCGGTGATCCGGCGGGTGCCCCCCGAATGCGCACTGTGCGTGAGACTTCCGCTGGTGGATTGGTCATTTCGGGCCTCGACGGGCCGCGTGAGTTCCTGCGCGCGGCGCTGATCGGGCGTACCGACCGCCGCGGTCGTCTGCTGTGGTCGCTGCCGAAGGGCCACATCGAACAAGGCGAATCCGCCGAGGAAACGGCGATGCGCGAGGTTCGCGAAGAGACCGGAATCAGCGGTGCGGTGCTTGCCTCCCTCGGCAGCATCGAATACTGGTTCGTCACCGAGGGGCGCCGCATCCACAAGACAGTGCACCATTACCTCATGCGTGCGCTCGGTGGAGAACTGTCGGACTCCGACGTCGAGGTGACCGAGGTGGCGTGGGTGCCGCTCAGCGAACTCGAATCGAAACTCGCCTACGCCGACGAACGGAAACTCGCCGAGCTGGCTGGACAGCTCATCGACCGCATGGACAGCGAGAACCCCTCCGCCACCGACGCTGGCGACGCCGACTCCGCCACATGAGCCCTCGCCGCGGAACCCGCGCAGATTCCGCGCTGCGCACCCTCGTGCTGATTCTGTTCGCCGGCACAGCACTCTTTGCCGCCATGCCCCCGGCGACCGGCGCGCCGGCGCCGACGCGATACCTCAAGCTGTCGATCGACTCAGTCAATCCGCCGTCCGTTGGCGCCGAACCAGCCGACCTCGAGGTCAAGGCGACGATCCAGAACGTCAGCGATCGTCCGGTCGTCGACCTTGTGGTGCGAATGCAGCGGGCCGCAAAGATCTCCGCGGAGTCCCAGCTGCGCAGCATGCTGCTTCCCGAGCAGCAGGGCTTCGACATCGCCGGTCCGTTCGAGAAGGTGAGCCCGCGCCTCGACCCCGGCAAGAAGGTGTCCTTCACGATCACCCTGCCGCTGCACCCGGGGAACAGCCCGTCGCTGAACATCACCGAACCCGGCGTTTATCCGGTACTGCTCAACGTCAACGCCACGCCGAAGCCGGGCATCGAATCGAAGCTCGACGAGGCTCGCTTCCTCCTTCCGGTGGTCGATGTGCCGGCCGCCGAGCCGGCAACGGTGACCAAGCCTTCTGCTGCCGTGACCCTCTTGTGGCCCATCTCGGACAGCCCGCAGACGGCGTCTGGTGTCCCTGGGTCGGCGTCCGATCGCGTCCGACTGGTCGATGAGGACCTCGCCAAGTCCTTGGTCGCGGGTGGCCGACTCAACGACATGTTGACCGCCGTCGAAACCGCCGCAGGCGGCACCGGTGACAAGCAGAAACGCATGGCAAGCGCCATGTGTCTGGCGATCGATCCCGACCTCCTGTCCACGGTCTCGTCCATGACCCGCGGCTATGACGTCCTCGATGACCCCGCGGCGCCCCAGGGACGGGTCCACCCCGGCACCGGGATGGCGGGCGCTCTCAACTGGCTCAACCGACTTCGGACACTCGCCGATTCGATGTGCACGATCCCGATGCCGTTCGCCCGGACCGACATCACGGCGGTCGACCGACTCGACGACGAGGACCTGTTCGACCGTGCGGTGTTGCGCGGCGTCGACACCGTCGAGTCGATCCTCAGCGTCAAGACTCTGCACGGGGTCGTGTGGCCGGGCGCCGGAATGATCGACCAAAAGACCGCGGTGGCCCTTCGAAGCGATGGCGTCACGGCTGTTCTGCTCGCCCGTGACGGCTTCAGCGACGACAACAATCCGGCCAACCCGGTCCCGGACGTCGTCAGCGTCCCGAGCGCGCCCGCGCCTGCCGGCCAGACCGGACCGCCACTGCGCGGTGTCGCGTACGACGCGTATGCCGCCAGCGCCCTCGCCGCCGTCGGTGTGGATCCGCAGACCCCGGTGTTCACACCGGAACGGGTGCGATTCAACGTCGCCGGCGACTCTCGAACCGCCCGCCTGCAGGACGCGCTCGGCGCGGTGTCCTTCGCCGCGCTGACCGCACCCGGTGACTCACCCCGTGGGCTGTTCCTGGCCCCGCCGCAGTCGTGGGATCCCAGCGTGGGTGAGACTCGGGCAATCCTGACCCAGGTCAGTGACTTCCTGACCAGCGGTCGAGCAGTGGCTCGTCCCTTGTCCGCGCTGACGGGTGGGACCTCGACCGGACCGGCCGCGAGCATCTTCTACTCGGACCGCGCCGAGGCCGAGGCCCCCGGGGACGACATCCGCGGCGAGGTCTCGGCACAGAACTCGCGGCTCGGCATCCTCCAGGAGTCCATGGTCGACGACCCGAATGCGGCGCCGACTCCGGAGGAGTTCCTGGCCCCACTACGCGACGAACTGCTCCGTGCGCTGGCCACTCCCGGACGAAACAGCGCGAGTACCGCGGACGTCCGGGACGCCAGCCGAGTCCGCCGCGCACAGCTCGTCCGCTCCGTCGATGGCATGTTCCACTCGGTCACCGTCTTGGCCCCGAGCGGGGTGTACACGCTGGCCTCGGCACAGAGCCCGCTGCCGCTCGTCGCGCGAAACGACCTGCCGGTCCCGATTCGCGTGCGGATCGTCATGGACCCACCGCCGGAGATGTCCCTCGGGGACATGGGTCTGGTCGAACTGCCCGCCCGTGGCAGCCGGACGCTTCAGATCCCGACCAAGGTCAGTGCCAACCGCAAGATCGTCCTGCCTGTGGAATTGACCACGGTCACTGGACATCCGCTGGGATCCCCGGCGATTCTGACGATTCGATCGAATGCATATGGTCAGGCGCTGACAATCATCACAGCGTGTGCGGGAGCGTTGTTGCTCTTCCTCGCCGGCCGACGACTCTGGCGCCGATTCCGCGGACAGCCAGACCCCGCAGACGAGGGGCGCGCGCCGTCCCAGCACCCACTCCGGAGGCACAGTGACGAGTAAGGCCGAGTCGGGCACCGGGGCGGACAGCCGGCTCCTGGCGACCACGGGCTCGATCGCGATTGCGACGCTGACGAGCCGCATCACCGGCTTCATGAAGCAGGTCCTCATCGCGGCGGTCCTCGGTGGCGCGATCGGTTCGTCGTTCACCGTCGCCAGCGTGATCCCGAACATGATCTCCGAGTTCGTCCT
This sequence comes from Smaragdicoccus niigatensis DSM 44881 = NBRC 103563, assembly GCF_000380645.1. Lineage (GTDB taxonomy): Bacteria > Actinomycetota > Actinomycetes > Mycobacteriales > Mycobacteriaceae > Smaragdicoccus > Smaragdicoccus niigatensis. Next base: position 153,045 of record NZ_AQXZ01000014.1, on the reverse strand, counting down.
CGGAGCGGTGCTGACCCAGGTCGTCATCCCGGTGCTCGTCCGTTCCGAAGCCGAGGACCCGGACGGCGGGGCGATGTTCATCCGCCGCCTGTTCAACGCCGCACTGGTGACTCTCGGTACGGCCGCGGTCCTCGCAACGGCCGCCGCGCCCCTGCTGACCTACCTCTATCTGGGCCCGCACCCCAAGGTCGACCCGCACCTCACGACGACCCTGTCCTATCTGCTGCTGCCCGCGATCCTCTTCTACGGCCTCACCGCCCTGTTCACCGGCATCTTGAACACCCGGCTGAACTTCAAGCCCGGGGCCTGGGCACCGGTGCTGAACAACGTCGTCTTCCTCGCGGTGCTGATCTCGTACTGGTTCCTGCCGGAGAGTCTCGGGACGACCCGGCTGTACATCCTCGGTGTCGGCGCCACGTTCGGCGTCTTGAGCCAGGTCATCCTGCTGTTCACCGCGATTCGCAAGGCCGGAGTCGACCTGCGCCCGAAGTGGGGCCTTGACGATCGGCTGCGGAAGTTCGGCGGCATGGCGGCCGCGGTGCTGCTGTACGTAGCCATCAGCCAAGTGGGATTCATCGTCGCGACCAACGTGTCCGCGGGACATGACGTCGCCGGTCCGATCATCTACAGCAACGCCTGGCTGCTTCTCCAGCTGCCGTACGGCGTGATCGGCGTGACCCTGTTGACCGCGATCATGCCCCGCATGAGCCGCAAGGCGGCCGCGAACGACAGTCAAGGTGTCATCGAGGACCTGACCATGGGCACCCGGCTGACCTTCCTCGGACTCCTCCCGATCGTCGTCTTCCTGACCCTCATGGGTCGGCAGGTGGGCGTGGCGCTGTACGGATACGGCAAGTTCACCGGAGACGCCGCCCGCCTCGGTGAAGCCGTCTCCTGGTCGGCGTTCACCCTCATCCCGTATGCGCTGGTCCTGCTGTACCTTCGGGTCTTCTACGCGCAGGAGCGGGCCTGGACGCCGGTCTGGATCGTCGTGGGCATCACCACGGTGAAGATCGTCCTCTCAGTGCTGACACCGCAGGTCGCCAGCGATGACAACCACGTCGTCATCCTGCTCGGTGTCGCCAATGGACTGGCTTATGTCACCGGTGCGATCATCTCGGTTGCCCTACTCCGGCGGTCCCTGGGACACCTGCAACTCCAGGCTGTCGTCCGGACATTTGCGCAGATCATGGTCGCGTCCCTCGTCGCCGGGCTGGTCATGTTCGGATTCGACTGGGTAGCCCACCTAGGACATCTGCCCCAGGCATATGGGGGCATCGGTGCGCTGGTCCGAGTCGCGATCGATGGCATTTTGTATCTGGGGGTTACCGGCGTGGGACTGCTGCTCCTGCGCGTTCCAGAGGTCACGATGATCTGGCGTTCGGTCACACAACGGTTGCGACCTGCGAAAAGCGGTCAGTAGGTCCGACTGACCGGCGGTGACCTGTCGTAGGCTGCTCACCGAAAAACCAAACCACGCCCGCAACATGGAAGTAGGGGATGAGTTGAGCGACGACGTCGAAGCCACCGGCGCCGCGGCACCTCCACCTCGCCGACGTGGGGCTCTGGTTCCCGGTGCGGCGATCGGTGGAGGCCGCTATCGGCTGCTGGCCGAGCATGGCGGTACCCACAACCTCCAGTTCTGGCAGGCCCGTGACACGCGGCTCGAACGCGATGTCGCGATCACGATCGTCCCGACGGAGCCGGACGCGAAGATCTCCAACTCGGAGCAGAACGACATCCTCACGCGCACACTGCGGCTGGGAAAGATCGCGTCGCCCGGATTGACCCGCGTCCTCGACGTGACGCGCAGCGGCTCAACGGGTCTCGTCATCGCAGAATGGACGCCGGGCGCATCGCTGCGGGAAGCCTGTGAGGGCGAACCGAACGGTTTCGCCGCGGCGCGAGCCGTCGCGGTTCTCGCGCAGGCCGCCGAAGAGGCGCACGGCGACGGCAGCACGCTGTCGATCGAGCATCCGGATCAGATCCGCATCTCGGCCGACGGGAAGGCCGTCCTGGCGTTTCCGGGCTCGCACAGTGGCTCCGACGTCGAATCCGACGTCCGCGGCCTCGGCGCTGTCCTCTACGCGCTGTTGACCGGCCGTTGGGCACTCGGCACGGCCGATGCGGGCGCCGGTGGGCTCGAGCCCGCGGTCCGCGGCGACAACGGGAAGCTCGTTGACCCGTCCGATATCCACCCTGATCTGCCGTTCGAGATCTCGGCGGTCGCGCTCCGTGCGCTCGGCGCCGACCGCGGGGTGCGCACTGCGGCGACTGTCCAGCATGTTCTCGAGCAGGCCTCCGCGGGTTACGGCGAAGCTGACTACATTCCACCGGTTCGCCTGGGACAGAAGCCGGTCGAGGTCGACCCGGAGCAGAACAAGCGCACGTTCATCGCCCTGGGTGTTTTGGGCGTCGTCACGGTCGTGCTGTTCGCCCTGATCGGCAGCTGGATCATGGGGCTTCTCGCCGGCGGTGGCAACGACACCTCCCTGTCCGACCAGGGATTCGGTTTCGCCACCTCATCGACGACCACGACCACCGGAAAAGCTCCCGAGCCGGAGGGCATCCCGCTCTTCGCGACCGGCGCCGACGTCTTCTCCCCGAAGGGCAGCCCGGACAACGCCGACTCCGCGGGATACGCGATCGACAATGACGAGTCGACGAAGTGGTCGACGGACTCGTATGCCGCCCAATTCCCCTCGTACAAGGAAGGCGTCGGCCTGCTGTTGACGCTGCCGAAGACGTCCCGGATTCTCACCGCCACGATCAACACCGACTCGCCGGGAACTGTCGTCGAGATCCGTACGGCACGTAGTTCGAGCCCGGAGAACCTCAGCGACACGACCCTCGTCAGCGCGGCGACGACATTGCAGTCCGGCGAGAACGAGATCAAGCTCAATGCGCCAGACGAGGTTCGTTACGTCATCGTCTGGATCACCAAACTGGCAGATCCGAAGAAGCAGTCTTCGATCATCGAAGTGAGTTTCACGACCCCGCAGCAGTAACCTTCCGAGTAGGGCGGGTTTGGTTTGCTGGAAGGTCACCGTGGATCTCGTGACGGATGCGGAGTTGTTGGCGGCACATGTCGCCGGCGATCGTCACGCATTCGGGGACCTCGTCAAGCGCCACTACGACCAGCTGTGGCGGACCGCGGTGCGCACGTCCTACTCACGCGAGGACGCGGCTGACGCGCTGCAGGAAGCGCTTCTGAAGGCGCATCGCTCAGCCGGGGACTTCCGCGCCGCCGCGTCGGTGTCCACCTGGCTGCATCGGATCGTGGTGAACGCCTGCCTGGACCGCATTCGGCGCAACAAGGCACGTCCGGCCGTCACGCTGGACTACACCGAAACGCCGGAGCCATCGGACCCGCGGAATGTGACGGCCGAACGCGAGACTGCGGCCCTCATCGAGCGAGCGCTGGCCGTTTTGCCGCCGGATCAACGTGCCGCGATCGTCGCGGTCGACGTCGAGGGGTACTCGGTCAACGAAGCCGCCGACTTGTTGGGCGTACCCAGCGGTACCGTCAAGAGTCGTTGTGCGCGCGGTCGCCTTCGTCTCGCCCAGGAGTTGGAATTCCTCCGCGACCCACGGAACCGAACGTGAGCCGAATGCGTCAGAACATACGAAAGGAGGACATCTCGTGACTGATGGCAGTGCCCGATTCTCCGATGAACTCCTTGCCGATCTGCACGCGGGAGTTCTCCCTCCGGACGAGGCCGCGCAGTTGTGGCCCCAGGTCTATGCCGATCCCGCGGCGAGTGCCGTCATCGAGGCACTCGACCGCGTTTCGTCCACCCTGTCCGGCCTTGGGTCAGTAGGCCTGAGTCACCACGGCGAGTCCATGCCCAGTGACGTTGCCTCACGACTCGACGCCCTCTTCGAGTCCACACCGGATGTCACTGATACCGAGGCCACGGTCCTACCCCTGCGTCCTACGTCCGAGCGTCGCGCACCGAACCGCTGGAAGTGGCTCGCTGCCGCATGTGCGCTGGTCGCAGCGGTCGGCGCGGCAGACGTTTGGGTGGCCTCGACGGACCGGTCCAATGACTCCGTCCAGGCGCAACCCTCGGACCGGACGTCGACCCCGCCCCTTGTCCTAGGCCCTGACCTCTCCGCGAATATCCTTCTGGCCGCGATGGGACGGCATGATGCCCAGGGGACACTGTCCACTGACCAAGGACTCCGGGCCTGCCTGTCGGCAATCGGCATCGATCGCAAGCCCCTGGGATCAACTGCGGTCGTGTACTTGGACCGGCCCGGGGCATTGATCCTCGCCGCCGGGCCCCAGAAAGGCTCGATCACCGCGGTCATCGTCAACCCCGACTGCGCGCCCGGTAATACCGACGTCCGCGCGCAGCGGGACATCTGAAATCTGCTCGGGAACAGAACCGTTTAGGCTCTTGTTGACAAAGGACACCTGCTGAGCTGCCAAACGTGAGGAATTCATGGGTAACGCAACGGACCCCGTCATCCACGACGTCATCATCGTGGGCTCTGGTCCGGCCGGCTACACCGCCGCCATCTACACCGCCCGCGCGGAACTGAAGCCCCTCGTCTTCGAGGGCACGCAGTTCGGCGGCGCCCTCATGACGACCACCGAAGTCGAGAACTTCCCGGGCTTCCGGGAGGGCATTCAAGGCCCCGATCTCATGGACGAGATGCGCGAGCAGGCTCTCCGATTCGGCGCGGACATCCGAACCCAGGACGTCGAAGAGATCGATCTGTCCGGGGACATCAAGTCCGTGACCGTGGACGGGGAGACCTTCCGCTCTCACTCGGTCATCCTCGCCATGGGTGCTGCTGCGCGGTACCTCAATGTCCCGGGTGAGCAGGAGTTGCTTGGTCGCGGTGTGAGCGCGTGCGCGACGTGTGACGGGTTCTTCTTCAAGGACCAGGACATCATCGTCATCGGCGGTGGTGACTCCGCAATGGAGGAGGCCACCTTCCTCACCCGCTTCGGCCGGACGGTCACCGTTGTGCACCGTCGCGACGAGTTCCGTGCCTCCCGCATCATGCTCGAACGCGCCAAGGCCAATGACAAGATCCGCTTCGTGACCAATGCCAAGGTGCTTGAAGTCCTGGGTACCGATGGTGTGACAGGCGTCCTCGTCGAGGACACGAACACCGGCGAGAAGACCGAATTGCCTGCTACCGGCGTTTTCGTCGCCATTGGACACGACCCACGGTCAGAGTTGGTCAAGGGTCAGGTCACGCTCAATGACGAGGGATATGTCCAGGTCGAGGCACCGCGCACCGCGACTTCGCTCGACGGCGTCTTCGCCGCCGGTGACCTCGTCGACCACCACTACCGCCAGGCCATCACCGCCGCCGGCTCCGGCTGCGCGGCCGCGATCGACGCCGAGCGCTGGCTAGCCGAGCGCGGGGACATCACCACCAACACCCTCGACCACGCCGGTACCCCGGCCGGGAAGTAGAGACATCATGTCCAACACCATCAAGGTCACCGACGACTCGTTCGCCGACGACGTCCTCGTCAGCGACAAGCCCGTCCTCGTCGACTTCTGGGCGGACTGGTGCGGACCGTGCAAGATGGTCGCTCCGGTGCTCGAGGAGATCGCCCGCGATCACGCGGACAAGATCACCATCGCCAAGCTCGACGTCGACTCCAACCCGGAGACGCAGAAGCACTACAAGGTGTTCTCGCTGCCGACGCTGATGCTTTTCGAGGGCGGCAAGCCCACCAAGACGATCGTCGGTGCAAAGGGCAAGGCTGCGCTGCTGCGCGACCTCTCCGACGTTCTCTAGGAACGTCCGAACACGCGCTGAGGCCGTTCTCCCGAGGGCCATGTATGCGGCAATTGGGCGCTGATAATGCGACAATCGATGGGCCTCAACTCGAGGCACCGCACACTTGAAGGAAGGACGGCCTCCGCGTATGCATCTGCTTCGTCGCGGTGACGAAGGTCCCGCCGTTGCCGAGATCCGCGCCTCGCTGGCCAGCCTTGGATATCTCCACTACGACGGCTCCTCAGCAGCATCGAACGGCGTGTGGAACGCTCCGGCGGCCACTTTCGACGCTGACCTCGAGACCGCGGTACGCGCCTTCCAGCAGGCCCGTGGGCTGCTGGTGGACGGAATCGTAGGCCCGGCCACCTACCGGGTTCTCAAGGAGGCGTCTTACCACCTTGGCGCCCGATTCCTCTTCTACCAGCTCTCCTCCCCGCTCTACGGCGACGACGTCGTGGCGCTGCAGCGCCGGCTCCAGGAGCTCGGGTACTACGTCGGCCGCGTCGACGGCTACTTCGGCCTGCATACCCACGAAGCGCTGACCTCGTTCCAGCGTGAGTTCGGGCTGGCACCGGACGGTATCTGCGGCCCGGAGACGTTGCGTTCGGTGGAGCTGCTCGGCCGCAGCATCACCGGCGGTAACCCACATGCCATGACCGAGGAGGAGCTCGTCCGCAGCGCGGGCCCGCACCTCACCGGCAAGCGCATCGTCATCGACCCAGGTCTGGGTGGCACGGCGACCGGTCTGACACTGTCGGGACCGGACGGAGACACCACCGAAGCTGCGGTCTTGTGGGACCTCGCGAATCGACTCGAAGGCCGCATGGCAGCGACGGGCATGGAGACGTTCCTGTCCCGGCCGAAGTACGCCAACCCCACGGATTCCGAACGCGCGGAGCTCTCGAATTCGTTTGCCGCAGATCTCATGATCTCGCTGCGGCTCGCACGGAATGACACCGCAAAGGCGCACGGCATCGCCTGCTTCTACTACGGGCACCCGGATGGCACGTCGGCGTCGATGATCGGCCAGGCGCTCGCCGGCTACATCCAGCGGGAGATCGTCGCCCGCACGAACCTCCTCGACTGCCGTTCGCACGCGCGTGTGTGGGACATCCTGCGCCTGACGAAGATGCCGACCGTCCAGATCGACGTGGCATTCGCGTCAAATCCCGAAGATGCTGCGCTGCTTGCGAATTCGCGCATGCGGGACATCATCGCCGAGGCGATTCTCGTCGCGGTGAAGCGCCTGTATCTCCTCGGTCAGAACGACCAACCGACCGGGACGTTCACTTTCGCCGACCTGCTGGCCGAGGAACAGAACCGCGAGGCCTGAGTCCGGGTCCCCGACCGTTGGTCAGGGGATCCGGAAGCTTCCGGTCGTCGTCAGGCTCGCGGATGCCAGGAGCTGCTCGAGCGCGTACTCGACGTCGACCTTCCACTCGTGATCGCTGTCGAGTTCGAGCCGTAGCCGTGGGTACTCATGATGTGCCGCAACCGTTTTAAAGCCGGCCTCTTCCAGGAACGACGCCGGGATCATGCACTGGTGCGGCGTACACGTCAGGGCGGCGGTAGCGCTCGGACCAGTGGGGTAGTCCGCTGGGTCCGCCTTGATGCCAAACGCCTCGAGAGCCCGAACACCGCGGCGAATGAGGTCCTTCGCAACCGCCTGAACGAGCTGATGCGCAACTCCGTCGTAGTCCGGGTTCCCCAATCCCGAGGCGCATCCCTCGACCACGACCGAGGTGAGAAGCACAGCGTCCGGACTCACGGGTGACGTCGGAAATCCAGCCGAGCGTGGAACAGCGCTCGGTGGCGCATACAGAGCGGCGCCAGTGGCGCCGTATTCGTTGCGCGAGACCTGGGCGCATGAACCCCACTCCAACATCACCTTCGACAGCCACGCTTCCTTCTCGAAAGCGGGGTCGTCGAAAACTGCGGGCGAACGCTCGACGGAGGGGTCGGTTTCCCAGAAGACGCATCGCCGGGCATGGGCGGGAAGCTTGCCAATCTCCGAAAGGGTCAGTGTCGTGATGGTTGTGGACACTGCAGCGTCAACCTCGGATCTGGGTGGTCGGCATGGTGGCATCTAGTTCTAGTAAAGGATAAGCCCTTTCGCCTGGTCAGCGTCACTGTGACGTATCACCGACGCATCACAACCGCGGGGCCGTCCCACTCAGATCACGTCTTGTCCATCAACGACATGATGCGCTGCAGGTCCTCGATCGACCCGAACTCGACGACGATCTTGCCTTTGCGCTGGCCCATGCTCACCTGGACCTTGGTGTCGAACGAGTCGGCAAGCCGGGATGCATAGTCTTGCAACGCGGGCGGTGGAGCTGGCCGTCCCTTCGGCGCCGGCTTGACTCGCGCCTCTCCCGCTCGATTGGCCAGCGTGACGGCCTCCTCTGTCGCGCGCACCGACATGCCCTCGGCGACGATGCGAGCGGCGAGTTCTTCCTGCGCTGCGGCGCCAGCCTCGAGTGCGAGGAGAGCGCGTGCGTGCCCGGCCGACAGCACACCTGCAGCAACTCGGCGCTGAACGGCCACGGGGAGCCGGAGAAGCCGGATCATGTTCGACACCACCGGGCGAGAACGACCGATACGTGTCGCAAGCTCTTCGTGGGTAACGTCGAACTCTTCGAGTAACTGCTGATATGCCGCGGCCTCTTCAAGCGGATTAAGTTGCACACGGTGGATGTTTTCCAGCAGCGCGTCGCGGAGCATCGAGTCATCCGCGGTCTGGCGAACGATCGCCGGAATAGCCTGGAGACCTGCGAGTTGTGATGCACGCCAACGGCGTTCACCCATGACCAGCTGGTAATTGTCGAGTCCGACCTCGCGAACGACGATCGGCTGCATAAGTCCGAATTCGCGGATCGAATGCACGAGTTCCGCGAGAGCCTCTTCGTCGAAGACCTGGCGCGGCTGCTTGGGATTCGGCTGAACGTGTTCCGGGCGAATCTCCCGGTACGTAGCGGCGGCCGGCCGCGGACCACCGATCAAGACATCGGCAGCTGCACTACCGAGACCGCTTCCGGTCAGGGAGGCCCCCGAGGGAATGAGGGCAGCAAGTCCGCGGCCAACGCCGCTCTTCCTGGGCTGACTCAAGTCCAACTCCGATCGAATCCGTTGTGTTTCACGTGAAACAGGAAGCTATCTTCGGGATGTCCTGCGCGTCGGCGCATCGATCTTTCGAGCTTCGATCACGACCGTCAACTCGTCGACAAAGCCTGCGCCACACTCGCGAACGGCAAGATCCACCGCACCGTACTTGCGCGCCTCGCGCGCGGAATCGACGATTTCCTGCGCCGCGGTCGAGCCCTTGAGTGCGAGCATCAATCCGCCGGGGCGAAGGAGAGGCATCGACAAGGACATCAGCAGGGGGAGGGCAGCGACAGCACGCGACGTAACGACATCGCACTGTCCCACTTCGGCGACGACCGCGCGGTCCTCGGCACGACCTCGGACAACTCTGATATCGAGGTCGACCGACGCGATGAATTCAGACAAGTATGTTGTGCGGCGCAACATCGATTCGATGAGAATGACCTTCACATCGGGACGGGCGATCGCCAACGGGATTCCGGGGAGACCCGCGCCGCTGCCGATATCCGCGACTACCGCACCTTCGGGGACCAACTCCTGCAGGACTCCGCAATTCAGAATGTGGCGTTCCCACAGCTTCGGCACTTCACGCGGACCGATGAGTCCACGCTTCTGGCCCTCGGAAACGAGTGACTCCCAGTAGGCGACAGCGAGATCGAGTCGATCGCCGAACAGGCGGACTGCCGCCTCGGGCACCTCGGCCGTTCGTTGTTCCACGTGAAACATCCTCCCAGAGCCGCTCCCGCTCACCGCCTGTGGGCCAAATTACAGTTCCCCGCTTCGTGAGCCAACCTAACGGTGTGTCACAGCGCGTTTCGTAACGTGACGATTTGATCCAAAAGAAGAGCCCGGCGAAACTCAGGTTCCGCCGGGCTCCTTGAAATTGAACGTCAGCCGCGGGTGACGACGACTCGCCGCTGGGGCTCCGCGCCTTCGCTCTCGCTCACGACCCCGCCGATGGCCGCGACCGCGTCGTGCACGACCTTCCGCTCGAACGGCGTCATCGGCTCGAGGACCTCGCGGCCACCCTTCTCGAGCACCTTCTTCGCGGCAGCCTGACCGATCGCGGTCAGGTCCGCGCGACGCTTCGCACGCCAGCCGGCGATGTCCAGCATGAGCTTGCTGCGCTCGCCGGTTGCCTGCTGGACGGCGAGACGGGTGAGCTCCTGGAGAGCGTCCAGGACCTCGCCGTTTCGGCCGACGAGCTTGCTCAGGTCACGTCCACCGTCGATGCTCACGATCGCGCGCTTGCCCTCGACATCGAGATCGATGTCGCCGTCGAAGTCGAGGATGTCGAGCAGTTGCTCGAGATAGTCGCCTGCGATCTCGCCTTCTTCGACGAGTTCGTCTTCTTCGTTCTCGGGAGCTTCAGCCTCCGCCGAGGTCTTTTCCAATGCCGAATCCGAGGGTTCACTCACAGCCAGGTCAGACACAGCCTCGTCGCCTCCCATTTCTGCTCTCGTTGTTATTGCTGGGTTTTCAGGTCTCTCCGCAAGCACCACGTCGGCCATGGGTCAAGGCCGCCGCTTCGGACCCTGGTTCGGGCGCCCGCGATTGGGATTGTTCTTCCGGCTCTTCACCTGTCCCGGACGAGTACCCCCGCGATTCGGGTTCTTGCGCGTGGCCGAGGTATCGGTGTCGTCCTCGATCTCGACTGCCGTCGACGTGGTGATCTCCTGCGTACGGTTCGCGGTCGGCTTGGCACCCGGTCGCGGGGCGAGCTCCGAACGCTTCTCGAGCGCGGCGAGCTTCTTCGCCTCGTCTTCGCGGTCCATCTTCCGGTACACGACGTGCTGCTGACCGTAGGTCCAGGCGTTGTTCGCAACCCAGTAGAAGAGGATGGCGACCGGGAGGAACGGACCACCCACGAGGACACCGAGCGGGAACGCGTACAGCGCGAGCTTGTTCATGATCGCGGTCTGCGGGTTGGCCGCGACCGCCGCACTCTGACGCGCGACAGAGAATCGCGAGTTCATGTGCGTCGCGAGGCTCGCGAGAATCATCAGGGGCGCCGCGACGATGGCGATCTTCACGACCGTCAGATCGTGGGTGAGAATCCCCAGCTCCGGCACGTTGAACGCGCGCTTGTAGTCGACGCTCATGTTCATGAACGCGGCGAGCGGAACACCGAAGACCTTCGCCTTGAGGAACGACTGCACATCCTCGGCGGAGAAGAAGTAGTTCGGGGTTTGAGCATTCTGCAGCGCCGTCATGGCGTGCGACTGCCCGAAGCGGGTTCCGGTTCGCGCAAACGAACTGAGCACGTGGTACAGACCGATGAACACGGGGGCCTGGACCAGAACCGGGAGACAACCCATCAGCGGATTGAAGCCGTGTTCCTTCTGCAGCTTCTGCATCTCCATCGCGAGACGCTGCTTGTCTTTGCCGTACTTCTTCTGCAGCGCCTTGATCTGTGGCTGCAGTTCCTGCATCTGACGCGTCGTGCGGACCTGCTTGACGAACGGCCGGTAAAGCAACAGACGCAGCGTGAAGACCAGGAACACAACGGCAAGGACCCAGGTCAGGCCGCTGTCCGGTCCGAACAGGAACCCGAAGGCCTTGTGCCATACCCACAAGATTCCGGATACCGGGTAATAGACGAAGTTCAGCACTGCGCTAGACACTCCTCACGAGTTGTGTGCTTCCATTCAACAGGTCTCACCAGACGCGGCGTGCACGTGGTCGTGCTGCGTCTTTTCGGCGCACCGTCCCTCGGTCCGCTCCTTGCTCCTTCGTCGCGGCGATGCTCCCTCGTCCTCCTTGCACCGCCGCCGCTCCGGAACCGGATCCCAACCACCAGGATGCCAGGGCGCGCATTTCGCCAGCCGAATCACGGTCAGCACGCTGCCGACGAAGAAGCCGCGAGTTCGTAGGGCCGTGACGGCGTACTCGCTGCACGTCGGACTGAATCGGCAGGTGGGCATCCGCATAGGGGAGATGTAGGACCGGTACAGCTCGATCAGGAAGATCAGAGCACGCGCCGGGAGGTGCGCCAGCCACCGAAGTGCACTCATGTCCTATGCACCACCGACGACACCGAGGCGCTGCAAGGCTCGCCGCAGGTCTCGTTCCAGAACTGTCGCCGACGCAACCGCGGCTGGGGGTAATGCTCTGATCACGACGTCGGATCCCCGGTCCAGGCCTGGAGCCACATCGACGCAGAGGGGCCGAAGCCGCCGCGCGAGGGTGTGACGGACCACGGATCCGCCGACACTCTTGCTGACGATCAAACCAAAACGTGGCCCGCCGAATATCAAGGCCGGCGGGCCAGTTTCTGGAGCACGATTCGCGACGTAGATCACGAGATTTCGTCCACCGGCGCGACGACCGGAGCGAACAACACTGTGAAAGTCTCGAGAATTGTGCAATCGATACTGCTCAGGCAGCACCCGAGCGCCAATGCACCTGTGGGGTGGATTAAACGGCGATCTCGGCGCGGCCCTTGCGGCGGCGAGCCGAGAGGATGGCGCGGCCGGCACGCGTGCGCGAACGCAGGCGGAAGCCGTGCACCTTCGCGCGACGACGGTTGTTCGGCTGGAACGTCCGCTTGCCCTTGGCCACGGTCGACTCTCCTTGCAAGTTCACGGCGCACGGCAAACGCCATGCCCCGTATGGGTTGGTGACAAATCCATGGTGAACGCCCACGGACTTCCGGCTAGCGGCGGCGCGGTGCCCCGAGAAGCTCGGCGCGCTGGCCTATAGTCCGCAAACGCTCGACTGTTCGAGGGTACTGATAGAGCGCCCACGGGTCAAACTTGAGCCGTCGATACCGACGCCTGGCGGCCGACTTCGTGCCTGACCGCAACCTGTACGCCAGGCGAACAGTCACTGAAGTACTGCTGCAAGGAATTACAGGTTTTGACCACCTGTTCGTCAGACTCTTGTTAGTTTTCTCCCCGACGGACGCACAAAGTAGTGCGCACGGGGTCGCCATCCGGATCGTTTTGGATGGCCCGATGAGACCCAGTCCGTCTCGCAGTTTGGAGACAACCCACCGTCCGGTGGGATTCTTCAACCGTGCTTTCGCCGTAGCTGTCAACGACGATCAGGCGCCCACAGTGCTATCCGTGTACTTGTCCACATCTGTGGATAATTATGTGGATTACTTGTCGACCTGGCATATTCGTAGGCCGATCGGCTCGCGCTCTGCCGAGCCGGGGTATGTACGACGCGATCTGGGAGGGGCCCAAGCGTGACCAATGACGCGCAGGCGCTGGCACAGGTCTGGCCGACCATTCTCGCTGATCTGACCACGGGCTCCGAAGATGGATCGATTCCGCAAGTCAGCTATGCCCAACGCGCGTGGCTTCGCTTGGTCAAACCCCTCACTGTCGTCGAGGGTTTCGCACTGTTGTCCGTCCCATCGGTCCTCGCCCAGGAAGCAGTCGAGCGCGGTCTTCGCGAACCGATCCTGAGCCAGCTACGACGGCGACTCGACACTCGCATCGAAGGACTCGGTGTTCGCGTCGAACCCAGCGCCGAGGCCGACCCGGACGACGTCGTGACTCCGCCCGTTGCCGATCCGCTGCTGCCCTCGCAGTCGCGAATCCGCCGCGACGAGGAACTGCCGAGCGAGAATGGCAGCGACCGCGCGAGCTGGACGCCGACCTTCGTCAAGCCCGACGCCGCGCCGCCGTCGACGAACAGCCTCAACGCGAAGTACACGTTCGACACCTTCGTCATCGGTGCATCCAACCGCTTCGCGCACGCAGCGGCCGTAGCGGTGGCCGAGGCACCCGCCCGCGCCTACAACCCGCTCTTCATCTGGGGATCCTCCGGACTCGGTAAGACGCACCTCTTGCATGCCGCCGGCAACTACGCGCAGCGCCTGTTTCCGGGTATCCGCGTGAAGTACGTGTCGACCGAGGAATTCACGAACGACTTCATCAACAGTCTTCGTGACGACCGCAAGGCAGCGTTCAAGCGGCGCTACCGCGAACCGGACATCCTGCTCGTCGACGACATCCAGTTCATCGAAGGCCGCGAAGGTATCCAGGAAGAGTTCTTCCACACCTTCAACACGCTGCATACGGCGAACAAGCAGATCATCGTGTCCTCGGACCGCCCGCCTCGACAGCTTGCAACGCTTGAAGAGCGCTTGCGTACGCGATTCGAATGGGGCTTGATCACCGACGTCCAGCCGCCGGAACTCGAGACGCGCATGGCGATTCTCGACAAGAAGGCCCGGATGGACCGCCTCGATGTGCCGGATGACGTGCGGGAACTCATTGCGAGCCGCATCGAACGCAACATCCGCGAACTCGAAGGCGCCCTGATCCGCGTGACGGCGTTCGCGTCGCTCAACGGACAGAAACTCGACGTTTCGCTCGCCGAGGCCGTCCTGCGCGATCTGATGCCGGATTCGAGTGCTCCGGAGATCAGTGCGTCGACCATCATGGCCGTCACCGCCGAGTTCTTCAGTACCTCGATCGAGGAGCTTCGCGGCCCCGGTAAGGCCCGCCCAGTCGCCCAGGCGCGGCAGATTGCCATGTATCTGTGCCGCGAGCTCACTGACCTCTCGTTGCCACGCATCGGCCAGACATTCGGCCGTGACCACACAACGGTCATGTATGCCGACAAGAAGATCCGTAAGGAGATGGCCGAACGACCGAAGGTCTTCGAGCAGATCCAGGAACTCACGACCCGGATCCGACAGCGATCCAAGTGACGAGTACGTACGAAGAGCCCCGCGCCACTGGCCGGGGCTCTTTTGCATCCGCGTGTTACGCCCGGCGTGTCCTCTTGATTACAACCGCGCTACGACTACTCCACACTTGTGGATAACCCTGTTGATATCTGTGGATCCTTGGGGATGAATTGGGGCACAAATGTCAGCAAACGGTGACTATCAACAGTTGCAAGCACTCGGGTGCTAGCAGACCCCCAGCTGATCCACATGCCGACACGCCGTGCTAGCTGCGGCAAGCGTGCTACTCCCCAGATTCCACAGGACCTACTACTACTACGTATTTAGATCTTTATAGAAAAGTTTTAAAGGTAGGCCTGTGCATCATTCAGCTAACAGGCCCGCAAGCGAGAGCTAGCGAGAGCCGCACCACCTTCATCGAAGGGATGGCGCTGCAGGCTTGGACCCCATAGGTTGTTACCCTGGCAGCCGTTACCGGAATCACAAGGGGACGTGAGTTATGGCAGTTGAGGGCATGCGCTTTCGGGTCGCACGCGAAGACTTCGCAGACTCCGTTGCCTGGGTGGCCCGCAACCTTCCGTCTCGTCCGCCGGTTCCCGTTCTCGGTGGGATCCTCCTGGCCGCCGATGCCGATGGCCTGACCGTTTCCGGATTCGACTACGAGGTCTCGGCCCAGGTTCGCATCCCGGTCGACGTTTCCACCGCAGGCGACGTGCTCGTGTCGGGTCGTCTGCTCGCGGACATCACTCGCTCACTTCCGGCCAAGCCGGTTGATGTCGTGCTCGATGGCAGTCGTGTGATCATCACCTGCGGTAGCGCGAAGTTCTCGCTGCCGACGATGCCCGTCGAGGACTACCCGCAGCTCCCGGAGTTGCCGGCGCGCACCGGTGCGCTCCCGGTCGAGATTTTCGGTACCGCGGTCAGCCAGGTCGCCGTCGCGGCCGGCAAGGACGACACCTTGCCGATGCTCACGGGTATTCGCCTCGAGATCGACGGTTCGAAGCTGGTTCTCGCCGCGACCGACCGTTTCCGTCTGGCGGTTCGCGAACTCGAGTGGACCCCGGGTGACAACGAGCTCAACACCGCGGTCCTCATCCCGTCCAAGACGCTCGCGGACGCCGCGAAAACTCTTGTCGGTCCGTCGGATTCGCCGGTGGAACTGTGCCTCGGCGGTGGCTCGGAAGGCCTGCTCGGCATTACGCGGGACGGCCGTAAGACCACCACGCGCCTGCTCGACGCGGAGTTCCCGAAGTTCCGTCAGCTGCTGCCGAAGGATCACACCTCGACCGCGACGATGGATGTTGCTCCGTTGATCGACGCGATCAAGCGCGTGGCTCTCGTTGCCGAGCGTGGCGCTCAGGTCCGCATGGAGTTCTCCGGCGACGGCCTGCTGCTGTCGGCTGGCGGCGACGACGCCGGCCGCGCGGAGGAGTCGCTGGAAGCCAACGTCCAGGGCCCGGGGCTGACGATCGCGTTCAACCCGGGATATCTCATCGATGGGCTGAACTCGCTGCACAGCGACCGTGTGCACTTCGGGTTCACCGCTCCGAGCCGCCCGGCCATGCTGCGTCCGATCGGCGACGAGGAGCCTGAACCCGAAGGCGACCGCTTCCCGCCGGTCGATTCGGAGTACACGTACCTCCTCATGCCGGTGCGTCTGCCGGGCTAGCCCGCGCGAAGCGACGGGTGACTCAACACATTGTTCGTCCACGCACTATCGCTGCGGGATTTCCGGTCGTGGTCTTCGGCTGAGATCGCGCTCGAACCAGGCACCACCGTCTTCGTCGGTCGTAACGGCAACGGCAAGACAAACCTCATCGAGGCTCTCGGTTATCTCGCGACGATGGCATCGCATCGAGTTGCGACCGAAGCTCCGATGATTCGAAACGGCGCCACGAGCGCGACCGTGGGAGCGCAGATCATCAATGACGGACGCGAACTTCGGATCGATGTCCAGCTCAACCGCGGTGCGGCGAACCGCGCGAGCATCAATCGTTCGCCGGTCCGGCGGACTCGCGAGATTCTCGGAGTCCTGCGCACGGTGTTATTCGCACCTGAGGACCTGTCCCTGGTACGCGGGGATCCGGGCGAGCGGCGCCGATTCCTGGACGAGCTGCTCACGACGCGCCGGCCGCGAATGGCCGCCCTACGCAGCGACTATGAAAAGGTCTTGCGGCAGCGGGCTGCCCTGCTCAAGACGGCGTATCGCAGCCGAGGCGATCTCAGCACGCTGGATGTCTGGGACGGGCACCTGGCAAATCACGGCGCCGCGCTGATCGCCGCTCGGCTGTCCCTGGTACACGACCTCGCACCTCATGTCACCGAGTCACATGCCCGGATTGCCCCCGGTGCACGGCCGGCGACGCTGCACTACCGGACCTGTGTCGCCGCGGCGCTGCCGGAGGGCTTCGCGGATCCGACTCGGGTGCCCCTGGACAATGATGTCGAGGTCTTGACCCAGGTATTGCTCGAAGAGATGTCCCGGGTCAGGTCCTCGGAGCTCGAGCGCGGGGTATGTCTCGTGGGTCCGCACCGCGACGACCTGGACCTGATACTCGGCACGGAAAGTGCCAAGGGATATGCCAGTCACGGGGAGTCCTGGTCCTTTGCTCTGGCGCTCCGGATCGCGGCCTTCTCGTTGCTCCGGACCGACGGCAGTGACCCGGTGTTGTTGCTCGACGATGTCTTCGCCGAACTCGATATGCGCCGCCGCGCCGCGCTGGCCGGTCTGGTGTCCGATGCGGAACAGGTTCTCGTGACTGCTGCGGTTCCCGAGGACGTACCGGAGCAGCTGAAGGGCCGTCGCATCGGCGTATCGTCAGAATTCGACGACGGTGGCCGGATTTCCCGGATCTCGGAATACCCTGCGGAAGACCAAACTCATGAGTGAATCCGAATCGAACGACGTCGGCGAAGTTCGTGGTTACGACCTCGCGCGCCGCGCCCTCGAGGAAGCCCGCGCCGCGGCGAAGGCGAATGGCAAGTCCGTCGGTCAGGGACGTGCGGCCGGTGCTCGTGGGCCCGCGCGGCCGGTTCGCCGCGGGTGGTCTGGCTCCGGCCCGGATCAGCGTGACCCCCAAGCCTTCGGATCCCTCGTCGGTTCGATCGCGAAGGCGCGCGGCTGGTCATCTCACGTTGCCGAGGGCACGGTCCTGGGCCAGTGGTTGAAGGTCGTCGGTGATGACATTGCTTCACATGCCGAACCGACCACTCTCAAAGATGGCGTTCTCAGCATCACGGCGGAGTCGACGGCATGGGCCACCCAGTTGCGTCACATGCAGCCACAGATCCTGGCGAAGATCGCCGCCGCAGTCGGTAATGGCGTGGTGACGAAGCTGCGGATCACCGGTCCGGTCGCGCCGAGTTGGCGCAAGGGCGAGCGGCATGTGAAAGGCCGTGGTCCGCGCGACACCTACGGGTAAGCCAGACCCCCGAAAATGCACATTTCTACCCGCTGACCCTTGGCGGGTCCGTTTCAGCGGTTGACGTGCGTGTCAAGGGTGTCGCAGCCCCCGTCTAGGCTGAGTGGGCCAGTAAGATAGGAAGGTCATACCTGGTGTCCGCTACCTGCGCGGATACCGGGATTGCGAATTGCCTGACTTTGGGTCGAACAAGGAGTGAAGTCCGTCCGTGACTGACAAGGCCAAAAACGCCAAGCAACCTAACAAGGGCTATGGCGCATCCTCCATCACCGTTCTCGAAGGCCTTGAAGCAGTCCGCAAGCGCCCCGGCATGTACATCGGCTCCACCGGCGAGCGCGGTCTACACCACCTGATCTGGGAAGTTGTCGATAACTCCGTCGATGAGGCGATGGCCGGGCACGCGACCAAGGTCGAAGTCACGATGCTCGAAGACGGCGGTATCGAGGTCATCGATGACGGCCGCGGCATCCCGACCGGCATGCACGCGTCCGGTATTCCGACCGTCGAAGTCGTAATGACCCAGCTGCACGCCGGTGGAAAGTTCGACTCGGACTCCTACGCGGTGTCCGGTGGTCTGCACGGTGTCGGTATTTCGGTCGTGAACGCGCTGTCGACCAAGGTCGAGGTCGACATCAACCACGATGGCTACAACTGGACCCAGACGTACAACTACGCCAAGCCAACGGAACTGGTGAGGGGTAAGGCAACCCGGGCAACCGGTACGACCATCCGGTTCTGGGCCGACCCGAACATCTTCGAGACGACCACCTACAGCTTCGACACCGTCGCCCGCCGTCTGCAGGAAATGGCGTTCCTCAACAAGGGACTGACCATCGTCCTGACGGACAAGCGCGTCAAGGAAGAGGACGTCGTCGACGAGGTCGTCAGCGACACGGCCGAGGCGCCGAAGGGTCACGACGAGGCAGCCGCAGATGCGCCGGTCGTGCACAAGGTCATGACGCGGACCTACCACTACCCCGGCGGACTGAACGACTTCGTCAAGCACATCAACCGCACCAAGACGCCCATTCACACCTCGGTCGTCGGCTTCTCCGAAAAGGGAACGGGCCACGAACTCGAGATCGCGATGCAGTGGAACTCGGGTTATTCCGAGTCGGTCCACACCTTCGCGAACACGATCAACACGCATGAAGGTGGAACCCACGAAGAGGGCTTCCGCGCGGCGCTGACGACGGTCGTCAACAAGTACGCCAAGGACAAGAAGCTCATCAAGGAGAAGGACGGCAACCTCTCCGGCGATGACATCCGTGAGGGTCTCGCTGCGATCGTGAGCGTCAAGGTCGGCGAGCCGCAGTTCGAGGGTCAGACGAAGACCAAGCTCGGCAACACCGAGGTCAAGTCCTTCGTCCAGAAGGCGTGCAACGAGCACATCGCGCACTGGTTCGAGGCGAACCCGGCGGACGCCAAGACGATCATCAACAAGGCGCTGTCGTCGATGCAGGCCCGCGTCGCCGCACGCAAGGCCCGCGAACTCGTTCGCCGGAAGTCCGCGACCGACATCGGCGGCCTGCCGGGCAAGCTCGCCGACTGCCGCTCCAACGACCCGAGCCGCTGCGAGCTCTATGTTGTCGAGGGTGACTCGGCCGGTGGTTCGGCGAAGACCGGCCGCGACTCGATGTTCCAGGCGATCCTGCCGCTGCGCGGAAAGATCATCAACGTCGAGAAGGCGCGCATCGACCGCGTGCTGAAGAACACTGAAGTCCAGGCCATCATCACCGCGCTCGGCACCGGTATCCACGACGAGTTCGACATCGCGAAACTGCGGTATCACAAGATCGTGCTGATGGCTGACGCCGACGTCGACGGTCAGCACATCGCGACCCTCCTGCTGACGCTGCTGTTCCGCTTCATGCGCCCGCTGGTCGAGCACGGTCACATCTACCTGGCACAACCGCCGCTGTACAAGCTCAAGTGGCAGAAGGGCCAGCCACCGGAGTTCGCCTACTCGGACCGCGAGCGCGATGCGCTAATGAAGCTCGGCCTGGAATCCGGCAAGAAGATCAACAAGGACGACGGCATCCAGCGCTACAAAGGTCTTGGCGAGATGAACGCCAAGGAGCTGTGGGAGACGACGATGGATCCGATGTACCGGACTCTGCGTCTCGTCACGCTCGATGATGCCGCCGCCGCCGACGAATTGTTCTCGATCCTGATGGGCGAAGACGTCGAAGCGCGCCGATCATTCATTACCAGGAACGCCAAAGACGTTCGCTTCCTTGATGTTTAACGCTGCCGTTAAAGGACTTTGATCAATGACTGAGACGACCTTGCCTCCAGAGGGCGGCGACCGCATTGAACCTGTTGACATTCAGCAGGAGATGCAGAACAGCTACATCGACTACGCCATGAGCGTCATCGTCGGCCGCGCGCTGCCCGATGTCCGTGACGGCCTCAAGCCGGTGCACCGGCGCGTGCTCTACGCGATGTACGACAACGGCTACCGTCCCGACCGCGGCTATGTGAAGTCGGCTCGCCCGGTCGCCGAGACCATGGGTAACTATCACCCGCACGGTGACTCATCGATCTACGACACCCTCGTGCGCATGGCCCAGCCGTGGTCGCTGCGCTACCCGCTCGTCGACGGCCAGGGCAACTTCGGTTCGCGCGGAAACGACGGCGCGGCCGCCATGCGTTACTGCGTGACCGGTGATGCGCTGGTCGCGACACCGGACGGCGATGTCCCGATCGTGGATCTGGTTGCCGCGGAACCGAACTCGACGGTCGATTGCGATCTGAAGGTCATCGGTCTGCACGGGAATGCGGTTCGGGCAACAGCGTTCCATCACAGTGGGCACCATCCGGTCCTGACCGTCAGTGCCGGTGCCCAGTCCTTGACTTGCACGACTAATCACCCCGTCTTGTGCCAAATCAACGGCGAGCTGAGTTGGAAGTTGGCGGGCGAAATCCGGATTGGGGATCTGCTTGCAAGCACCGTGACGATCGGGCAGGATTCTCCGCGGTCAGAGCGGAAAATCCTGCCGGATCGCGGGGCGTTGGCTGATTGGCGCCATGTTCCGGACGCGCCGCCGGTGGATTCCTTTGGATACGTGGCGGTGACTGCGGTCACCGCGGCTGGGGTTCAGCCCGTATTTAGCCTCCGGGTCGATACCGACGACCATGCGTTCATCACGAACGGCTTCGTCAGTCACAACACCGAGTGCCGCCTCACCCCGCTCGCCATGGAGATGCTCCGGGACATCGACGAGGAAACCGTCGACTTCGTCCCGAACTACGACGGCCGTACTCAGGAGCCGACGGTTCTTCCGAGCCGGATCCCGAACCTGCTGGTCAACGGCTCGGGCGGGATCGCGGTTGGAATGGCGACCAACATTCCGCCGCACAACCTCGGCGAGGTTGCCGAAGGTGTCTACTGGTGCCTCGACAACTGGGAGGCAGACGAAGAATCGACGCTCGAGGCGATGATCCAGCGCGTCAAGGGTCCGGATTTCCCGACCTCGGCGCTCATCGTGGGTGGCCAAGGGATTCAGGACGCGTATCGCACGGGGCGCGGTTCCGTGCGCATGCGGGGTGTCGTCTCGATCGAAGAGGAGCGCAGCGGCTCGACGACGATCGTCATCACCGAGCTACCGTTCCAGGTCAACCCGGACAACCTGATCTCGTCGATCGCCGAACAGGTTCGCGACGGCAAGATCGCCGGCATCTCGAAGATCGAAGACCACTCGTCCGACCGTGTCGGCATGCGCATCGTGATCACGCTGCGTCGCGACGCGGTCGCCAAGGTTGTGCTGAACAACCTGTACAAGCACAGCCAGCTGCAGACGAGCTTCGGTTGCAACATGCTGTCGATCGTCGACGGTGTGCCGCGCACGCTGCGCCTCGACCAGATGATCCGGTACTACGTCAAGCACCAGATCGAGGTCATCTACCGACGGACCGTCTACCGGCTCCGCAAGGCCGAAGAACGTGCCCACATCCTGCGTGGACTCGTCAAGGCACTCGACATGCTCGACGAGGTCATCGCCTTGATCCGTCGGTCGCCGAGCGCCGAGGAGTCGAAGTCCGGGCTTATGACCCTGCTCGACGTCGACGAGATTCAGGCCACCGCCATCCTCGACATGCAGCTACGTCGACTCGCGGCGTTGGAGCGTCAGAAGATCATCGACGACCTGGCCAAGATCGAAGCCGAGATCGCCGACCTGAAGGACATCCTCGCGAAGCCTGAGCGCCAGCGCGCGATCGTCAAGGGCGAGCTGTCCGAAATCGTCGAGAAGTACGGCGACGATCGCCGGACGAAGATCATTGCGGCCGAGGGCGACGTCACCGACGAAGACCTCATCGCACGCGAGGACGTCGTTGTCACGATCACCGAGACCGGGTACGCCAAGCGCACCAAGACCGACCTCTACCGTGCGCAGAAGCGTGGCGGAAAGGGCGTGCAGGGCGCCGGCCTCAAGCAGGACGACATCGTCCGCCACTTCTTCGTGAGCTCGACGCACGACTGGCTGCTGTTCTTCACGAACAAGGGTCGCGTTTACCGTGCGAAGGCCTACGAGCTTCCCGAAGCGAACCGGACCGCGCGTGGGCAGCACGTGGCGAACCTGCTTGCGTTCCAGCCGGACGAGAAGATCGCCCAGGTCATCCAGATCAAGTCGTACGAGGACGCGCCGTACCTGGTTCTCGCCACAAAGCGCGGCCTGGTCAAGAAGTCGCGCCTGGTCGACTTCGACTCGAACCGCACCGGCGGCGTCATCGGCATCAACCTGCGTGATGGTGACGAGCTCGTCGGCGCGATTCTGTGCTCGTCCGAGGACGACCTGCTGTTGGTCTCCGCACAGGGCCAG
Organism: Smaragdicoccus niigatensis DSM 44881 = NBRC 103563; assembly: GCF_000380645.1. GTDB lineage: Bacteria > Actinomycetota > Actinomycetes > Mycobacteriales > Mycobacteriaceae > Smaragdicoccus > Smaragdicoccus niigatensis. The sequence continues at coordinate 130,297 of NZ_AQXZ01000014.1, read as the reverse complement.
TCGATCCGGTTCTCCGCGACCGACGAGGCGCTCCGTCCGATGGGACGCGCGACCTCGGGTGTCACGGGTATGCGCTTCAACGAGGACGACGAACTCCTGTCCCTCAACGTCGTCGTCGAGGGCAGCTACCTGCTCGTGGCCACTTCAGGCGGGTACTCCAAGCGGACCGCGCTCAGTGAATACTCTGCACAGAACCGTGGCGGTAAGGGTGTTCTCACGATTATGTACGACCGCCGACGTGGCAACCTCGTGGGTGCGGTCATCGTCGACGATGATGACGAGCTGTATGCCATCACCACCGGCGGCGGTGTCATCCGCACTGCTGCCAAGCAGGTTCGTAAGGCAGGTCGACAGACCAAGGGTGTTCGCCTCATGAACCTCGGAGAGGGAGTCGACCTCCTGGCCATCGCGCGCAATGCCGATGAGCCGGATGAGCCCGACATCAAGGAGACGAAGTGAGCCAGAACGATTCGGCGGACGACCCGCGTGGGGCAGGCGTTCCGCGCCTCCCCAGCGAGTCGCCGCTGGCCCGTTCGATGGCTTCCAGGTCTCCTGAACCGGATCTGACAAAAGTCGAGGAAACCACTGCAAAGGGAGGCGTCGTGGACGCACCAACCCGGACCGCGCCCGCATCGAGCGCGTCTGAGGTGAAATCGCAGAGCGCCGCGCGACCGACGAACGTCGGAGTTCGTCGTGCCGTTCCGCAAGCGCTGCGAGCAACAGTGCAAGTCCGCCGGATCGACCCATGGACGACCCTCAAGGTCACCCTGGTCATGGCGACGGCCGGCTTCTTCATCTGGATGCTCGCGGTGGGCCTCCTGTACATCGTCCTCGCGGGGATGGGTGTCTGGGATCGCCTGAACAGCGCGTTCGTCGACATCGTGTCGACCTCGAGCTCCGAGGGCCTGATCTCCGCAGGTCAGGTATTCGGATACTCGGCGATCGTGGGGCTCATCAACGTCGTCCTGCTGACGGCGTTCAGCACGATCGGTGCGTTCATCTACAACCTGTGTGCCGATCTCGTCGGTGGCATTCAGATCACCCTCGCCGATCCGGATTAAGCTCGGGCCGCCACGCTAACCGGTCGGTTAGCGTGGCGGCATGAAGCTCATCGTGTTCGGTGCGACGGGGATGGTCGGTCAGGGCGTTCTTCTGGAATGTCTGAGGGATCCTCGGGTCACTGACGTGCTCGTCGTGGGTCGCGCGCCCGCTACCGAGGCGCACGTGAAGATGCGAGAGCTCATCGTTCCGGATCTCGAGAATCTCGCGGGGCACTCGGCCGAGCTGACCGGCTTCGATGGCTGCCTGTTCTGTGTCGGTGTTTCCTCGGTCGGCATGGACGAGGCGTCCTATCGTCGCGTGACCTATGACCTGACCTTGGCGGTGGCCCGGCGGCTTGCGGAGCTCAACCCAGGTTCGACGTTCGCTTATGTGTCGGGCGCCGGGACGAATACTAACGGCCGCCAGATGTGGGCCCGGGTCAAGGGCGCGACGGAAGACGCCCTGCAGGAGCTTGCCCTCGACGTCTATCTCTTCCGACCGGGCATCATCATTCCGCTCGATGGAATCAAGTCCCGAGTCCGTTGGTACAACGCGGTTTATACCGCTACCCGGCCCGTCTTCGCCCTGATCAAGCGCTTGGCGCCGGCGTCCCAGGTGACCTCGCGCGAGATCGGAAGGGCGATGCTCGCAGTCGCTGCAGGTGGCTATCCGACACGGATCCTCGGCAACCGGGAGATGCACGAGCTGGCGGCGCGTCGACGGGGTTTCTGACAGCGACCACTCGTTTTGGTGCGTGGCCGTTCGTCGGGTAATCTCATTTCTCGGTCAGGGGTCCGCCCCGAAGCCGAAATCCGGGCCTATAGCTCAGGCGGTTAGAGCACTTCGCTGATAACGAAGGGGTCGGAGGTTCGAGTCCTCCTAGGCCCACTCCGGACAAGATAGGGTAGAAGCCATGAAACGGGTTCTACTGGCCGGTGTTCTGGCCTTGATCGTGGCGACAATCGTGAAGTTCCAGTCGCAACGCCGAGGCGAAGACATCTGGCACGAGGTCACTGCACGCGACCTCTGACGGGTTCGGGGCTGTAGCTCAATTGGTAGAGCACCGCCTTTGCAAGGCGGGGGTCAGGGGTTCGATTCCCCTCAGCTCCACAAAATCCCCGGCTTTCGAGCCGGGGTTTTTCTTTGTCGGCACTTTGCTCGGCCTTTGATCATGGCGATTACGTTGCGGCGAGACGGGACGATCGTCACGATCGACGAGTGGAGATCGAGCACTACGACGTTTTGATCGTCGGCGCCGGCCTGTCCGGTGTCGGGGCCGCCTGTCGCCTCAAGGAACTGTGTCCGGACAAGACCTTTCGAGTCTTGGAATCCCGGCAAGCAATCGGGGGGACGTGGGACCTGTTCCGCTACCCCGGCATCCGGTCCGATTCCGACATGTACAGCTTCGGATACCCATTCCGGCCGTGGGACCGCCGCGAGGCGATCGGCGAGGGTGCCGACATCCTGCAGTACATCCGTGACACTGCAGCGCAGTACGACGTGCCGCGCCATATCTCGTTCAATCATCGCGTGATCGATGCGGCATGGTCCTCGAGCAGCGCGCGCTGGACCGTGACAATCGAGCGCACGGATCCGGAGAGCGCCGGGTCGGACCGAGTGCAGATGACGTGCAGCTTCCTGTACTGGGCGTCGGGCTACTACCGCTACGACACCGGCTACACGCCCGACTTTCCTGGCCGTGAGCGCTTCACCGGGCCGATCATCCACCCGCAGTTCTGGGACGACAGGATCGACTATGCGGGTAAGCGGGTTGTGGTCATTGGCAGTGGGGCCACGGCCATGACGCTTGTTCCCAACATCGCGAAGGACGCCTCGCATGTGACGATGTTGCAGCGCACTCCGACCTACGTCATTCCCTACCCGAAGGTCGACCCGCTGGCGAAGCCGCTGCTCGCGGTGCTGCCGAATCGGCTGGCCCACACGATATTGCGCTGGAAGAACGTGTATTTCACGGCGGGCAGCTGGTCGCTGAGCCAAATCTGGCCGACGCTGATGACGTACGTATTCATCGGCATAACGCGACTGTGCCTGCCGCGCGGATACGACTGGAAGGCGCACTTCAAGCCGCCCTACAAGCCGTGGGATCAACGTTTGTGTCTGGTGCCGAACGGTGATCTGTTCAAGGCGATCAAGCGCGGCGAGGTTTCCGTCGTCACCGATCGAATCAGGTCATTCACCGAGCACGGCATCGAGCTGGAGTCCGGCAGTGAGCTCGCTGCCGACGTCATAGTGACCGCGACTGGTCTGAACGTGGTGTTGTTCGGAGGTGCGACGTTGTCCGTGGACGGGGAGCCAGTGCGTCTGAGTGACAAGCGCATGTACCGCGGCATGATGCTGTGCGAGCTGCCGAATTCCTTCTATGCAACCGGATACTCGAACGCGTCGTACAACCTCAAGGCCGACCTCACCATTCGGTACGTCTGTCGACTGCTCAAGCACATGGACACGACCGGAGCGAAGTACTGCGTGGCCTCACCGCCACCGTCGTCGATGGCCAAAGTTCCCGTGATCGCGCTCAAATCCGGGTACATCGAGCGTTCGATGAGCACGCTACCCACGCAGGGCGTGGAAGTGCCGTGGCGGTTGCACCAGAACTATCGCCGCGATATCCACGGGTTGCTCCGGGACAAGCTTGACGACGGAGTGCTGCAGTTCCACTAGCGGGCGACTTTGATTCACGCTGCGCGGAATGGGAATCACTGAGTCCGACTGAGAGGTTGGATCAGGTATGGGACTTGAATTCGCTGTCACCTGGGACTACCGCTGTCCCTTTGCCCGGAACGCCAATGAACAGATCCTGACCGGACTCGCGGCCGGCGCTCCTTGGACCGTCACCTTCCTGCCGTTTTCCCTGGGACAGGCTCACGTGGCAGAGGGACAACCGGACGTGTGGGACAACCCCGACCAGGACAGTGGGATCCTCGCGCTGCAAGCTGGTGTCATCGTTCGCGACGAATATCCCGAGGTGTTCCCGGCGGTCCACCGCGGGCTGTTCGCTCTCCGACACGACGAGTCCAAGCGGCTCCGGGACCGCGCCGAGGTCGAGCGGGTTCTGGAAGCCAATGGAGCCCCCGCTCCCGAGGTGTTTGGCCTGATCGACAGCGGTGACGCGCTCGCCCGGGTCCGCAAGGACCACGAGCGCTATGTGGAGTCCCACGGGGTGTGGGGCGTGCCGACGTTCATCGCCGGGGACGCTGCGGTTTTCGTGCGTCTGTACAACCGTGCCCCACTCGGTAGCGATCCCGCGGAGTCGATTCGCAGCATCGAACGGGTCGTGGACATGGTCACCGGGTGGACCGACCTCAACGAGTTCAAGCACACGCGCCTACCGCGTTGACCCAGCTGACCTGGTGTGACCCGTGTCCCATGGACATTCCTCGATGACACACCGCGCGGCCTCCGCGGGTGTCCCATGACCCGGCCGCACACTGTGACCCATGACGATCGCAGATGTAGATCCCCGCATTGTTGATTCGACCATCGTCGAGGAAGACTTCCTCGAGGGTGAGGTTGCCCCCGCGTCGGAGACCGAGTCACCGGACGAGGCTCTGATGTACGACGCCGTGAAGGCCGATCTCGCGGCGGGCAACGCTAAGGCTGCCGACCGCTCTCCGACCGAGGCCACCTTCTCGGTGACCCAGGCCGCCGAGGCATGCCTCGTCTCCCGCAAGACCATTGTTCGCCGGCTCCCGCAGCTCGAGGAGTTCGGTGCCTGGAAGGACAGCCAGGGACAGTGGGTCATCCCGCTGTCGGCGCTGCTTGCTGCTGACCTTCGTCCGGGTCGCCCGTCGCGCCCGGAACAGGAGCCCCCGAAGCCGGCCGCTGCCGAGACCAAGCCAGTGACCTCGGTCCACGTTGAGCCGGTCGTGACCTCGGCGGACGGACACGCGGTCAATGCTCTCCGCGCCGAGATCGAGAACTGGCAGCGCCGGGCCACCGATGCGGAGAAGCGGGCGGCGGTGGCGGAGGCCATCGCGACCGAGCGCGCGGGACGCGTCGACGACCTTCGTCTGGCACTTCGTCAGCTCGAGCCCGTGCGCACCGTGCCGGCACAGGTCGTGGAGGAGCAGCAGGCCAAGCGCGGTTGGCGTCGCTTCTTCTAGGACGAACATCAACAAAGGACCGAGCCTGTCGAGGCTCGGTCCTTTGTTGTCTCAGCGCGGCCCGAATCGAACCCGATAGCGCAGCAGCATGAGCAGCAAGGCTCCCTCACCCAATGCGGCGATGACTGTCACGAACTGATGGAAGTAGCTGCTGAGTGCGTTGACCGCGGTCAAGGACACCATCGTCGCCCAGATCGCTGATCGGATCCCTTCCCAGTCATCGCGCAGGGTCAGCTGGTACAGGGCATGGACATAAAGGAGTACCGCCACGGCCTCGGCGGCGATCGTGCCAAACCAGGCGATCGCGGTCGAGTGCGAGTCGATCGCCGCCGGATCGAGCAGTTCTCGTAGCGGGAGGCTGGTCGCGCCGATGCCGGCGGCGAAGGCGGCGGTCAGTCCGAGCCGGGTAAATGACCAGACCACGTGTAGGAACAACACCGCGACCAGGAGAGATCGCACGACGCGTTTGGGGAGCAGGTAGCGTTCCGCCACCGCGAGACCGACGAGGATCTTCGGTCGGCGGTGAAGCCGCCGAGCGGTGAGTTCCGGATGCGATGCGAGGTAGTCGTGCAGGACGGCCGCGAGGCCGGCGCTGCTTTCGTGCTTACGGGACTCCTCCAGCAGGTCCTCGAGCTCGCTAATTTCTTCTCGCGTCACGTTGCCGTTGACGAGGTCGGGAAGAGCGTCGATTGCGGTCAGCAGCTTTTCGTGCGGGTTGTCGGGCCGGATGTTCGCGGCATAGCGGGCGACGAGAACGACGAGCATGAAGATGATGTAGATCAGCGGTGCGGCGAGCGGAAAGAAGTAGTCGTTCGTCCGCGTGATGAACTTGCCGATTTCGTCGACGAACAATCCCGTACCGACCCCAGCGAGGACTGCACCGAGGGTGAGGACACCGCGATTGGCGTAGAGAAGCATGATGAGCGACGCGAATACGAGGAGCAGCCCGCCGAACAGAGCGTGGGCGATGTGATAGGTCCCGTTCCCGATCTGGGGATAGCCGGTGAGAACGAGATAGAGCCGGGTGAAGATGACCGTCGTGCCGAAGCCGGCGGCCATGATCGTGAGGAGTCGTCCCGCGTCGGCGCGACCGACCAGCGCGAACTTCGGCGTCGGTTCGTAGTTCTGAGGATCGGGCTGGACCCTGGGCACACCAAAACGGTACTAACGGTGCCGAGCGCGGGTGACCGGTTCGTCGTGACTTACCGCCACACAGCGAGGATGTAACTCCCGAAGAGACTTGCCGCGTATCGGGAAACTCCGGAACCGCCGATCTGCGGAGCGGGGCGCCGCCGCAGCGCGTGAGAGAAGACGGATTTCATTGGTGTGCCTCGGCTTTCGGTAGGTAGTCGGCCAGAACGCGCAGGACCTCTTCGACGAGCACATCGATATCGGCGTCCGTCGTGTCGATGACGAGGTCGGGGTTCTCCGGGCGTTCGTACGGCGCGTCGACGCCGGTGAGGCCCTTCAGCTCGCCGCGTCGGGCACGGGCATAGAGGCCCTTCGGATCGCGGCGCTCGCACTCCTCGACGGGAGTCGCCACGTGCACTTCGATGAAGGGAAGCTTCGCCGCGTGGTTGAGGGCCCGGGCAATCGCCCGATCGGATTCAAGCGGAGACACCAGCGACGCGAGAGCGATGAATCCGGCGTCCGCGAACAGTCGGGTCAGGTGTCCTACCCGGCGGATGTTCTCGGCTCGGTCACCCGGGGAGAACCCGAGATCGTCCGAGAGTCCGTGGCGAACGTTGTCCCCGTCCAGGAGGTAAGCGGGCCGGCCGGCTTCGACGAGTGCGCGTTCGAGCGCGACCGCAATTGTCGACTTACCGGAGGCGGGCAGTCCCGTGAACCAGATGGTGGCACCCCGATGTCCCAGGGACGACCAGCGGTAGGACCGATCCAGAGACGACGGATGCCACTTGATGTCCTTGCGTTGCTCCGTCCCGGGCTTGACCTCGCGGGCCTCGAGGATCGTGCCTGCGCCGACGGTGTCATTGGTCGATTCGTCGATCAGGATGAAGGATCCGGCGTCTCGGTTGTCGGCATAGCGATCCGCGATGAGGACCGACGCGGTGCGGATGGTCACGGCGCCGATGTCGTTGAGCGCCAACTCGACCGGATGGTCTTGCTCGGCGAGCGTCTCCGGGTCGAGTCGAGTGTGCAGGGCCGAGATCGTGGCGCGGGACGTGGTCGTCGTGTGCTTGAGGACGAGTCGATCGCCCGCACGAAGTTGACGCGACGAGAACCAGCACACGACGGCTTCGATCTCGCGAGCGTTCACCGGCTCGTGGGCGGCCGAGTCACCACTGACGAGGATGTCTCCCCGCCCGACGTCGATGTCATCGGCCAACTCGATCGCCACGGACAGCGGTGCGACGCCGACCGTTCGCGAGTCGTCGAGAGTGTCGACCGCGGTCACGACCGTTTCGGTGCCTGCGGGGAGGACTCGAATGGCGTCTCCGGCAGTGACCGAACCGGCCGTGATGCGTCCCATGTACCGGCGGCGCTGTCCCCGCTCGGGCCGGGACACCCATTGGACCGGAAGGCGTAGTTCATCCCGGGACGCGTGGGGCGCGACGAGCTCGATGGCCTCGAGATATTCGAGCAGAGTGGGACCGTCGTACCAAGGGGTGTTCTTCGACCGATGCACGACGTTGTCTCCGTGCCGCGCGGCGATCGGTATGACCGTGATGGCCGGTAGTCCCACCTGGGTCGCGAGCGCCTTCAGTTCCCGCTGGAGGGTCTCGAAGGCCGCTTGCGAATAGTCGACGAGATCGATCTTGTTGACCGTGGCCACGATGTGCGGGATCCGGAGAAGACTCGCGATGCGGGCGTGGCGCCGGGTCTGGCGTAGGACACCGGTACGGGCGTCGGCGAGCAGCACGGCGACGTGTGCGTTCGAGGCACCGGTGAACATGTTCCGCGTGTACCGCTCGTGTCCCGGGGTGTCCGCGAGGATGTAGCTGCGATTCGGCGTCGAGAAGAAGCGATACGCGACGTCGATCGTGATGCCCTGTTCGCGCTCGGCGCGCAGGCCGTCCGACAACGCGGCGAGGTCCGGGATGCCGTCCGCGCCGGTGACCGCGTCGAGGTGGTCGGTCGCGAGGCTTCCGGTGTCGTGGAGGAGCCGGCCGATGAGCGTGCTCTTGCCGTCGTCGACCGAACCCGCGGTGGCCAGGCGAAGAAGCTGGCGTGCCATCAGAAGTAGCCCTCTCGTTTCCGGTCTTCCATCGCGGCAATCGACGTGCGGTCGTCGGCGCGTGTCTCGCCGCGCTCGGAGACCGTTGCGGCCGAGATCTCGGCGATGACGCCGTCGATGTCCGTGGCGTGGGATCGGACCGCGCCGGTGATGGTGAGGTCGCCGACGGTCCGGTAGCGGACCCACTCGACGCTCGCTCGTTCGCGGCCTTCGGGCTGCGTGAACTCGGACGTCGCGAGCAGGATGCCGTCGCGATCGAAGACCTCGCGCTGATGGGCGGAAGTAGATCGAGGGCAGTTCGAGGTTCTCGAGCTTGATGTACCGCCAGACGTCGAGCTCGGTCCAGTTGCTCAACGGGAACACGCGGACGGACTCCCCGCGCCGGATCTTGCCGTTGTAGAGCGACCATGGCTCCGGACGCTGCGCGCGTGGATCCCACTGACCGAATTCGTCGCGGAAACTCAGCACGCGTTCTTTCGCGCGAGACCGCTCTTCATCGCGGCGGGCGCCGCCGAAGGCCGCGTCGAAACCGCTGTACGCGAGGGCATCGAGGAGCGTGCGGGTCTGGAGACGGTTGCGGGACAGCCCGGTCTCCTTCACCCGGCCTGAGTCGATCGACTCCTGTACCGAGGCCACGATGAGCCGATGTCCCGCCTGGGACACCCGTCGATCCCGGAAGTCGATGACCTCGGGGAAGTTGTGTCCCGTGTCCACGTGCAACACGGGGAACGGCAGTTTCGCCGGTCGGAAGGCCTTTTCCGCGAGTCTCAGAAGGACGATCGAGTCCTTGCCCGCGGAGAACAGCAGCACCGGTCGCTCGAGCTCAGCGGCGACTTCGCGGATGATGTGCACGGCCTCGGCCTCGAGTGCCCGGAGTTCGTCGACATGGACATCCATGGGGGACAGGGTGCGGGTCATGGCAGTTGTCCCGTGGTCGCGGCATCGATGAGGTACCGCTCGACCCAGGTGTTCGAGCGCACGTCGGCTTGGCGTTCGAGCGGTGCGTGCGGTGCCGCGGACGGGTCAAGTCCCAGGGCGGTCAGCACGCGGGCGGTGACGGCACGCGAGTCGCGGGCGAGTTCGGCGTAGCTGACGGTCAACGGAGTGATCCCCTCATCGGCGAACCACTTCTGCCACCCTTGTTCCTGCTCGTTCAAGATGCGGTGCAGGTGTCCTATCCCCGTCGCGTGGTACTTCGGACTGGGTGCGTTGTCCTTCACGATGTCCGCCCGCCAGGTCTGGGTCTGGACTGCCTTCCAGAACGAGACGGCCTGGTGCACGATGTCCGGTCGGGACACGTGGATGAACAACACGTCGTCGCCGATGACATCCCGGATGGCGTCGCGCAGCGTGGGTCCGCTGCTGTCGGACAGTCGGCGGGCACGTTGGATCAAGAGCGGTGCCTGGTTCCACATGAGCTTGCCGCCCCAGACGCCGTTGGGAGTGCTGCCCTCAGCCAGGACTCGATCCCGGAACTCTTCGGAGGTCTCGGTGATCGGAGTACCCGCGCGCAGCGGCGCAAGCAGTCGGAGCACCGACTCGTCGTGAACGCCGGCGAACCACTGGCGGGGTTGCGGGGAGAGCCCGGTTTCCGGGAGGTATTGGAAGTACTCAGCGGGATGGCCGGCGATGCCGGTCTGCTTGAGCGATTCCACGAGCAGCGTGCTGCCGCTGCGCTGTGACGCGAGAACGAGATATCGACGCGTAGACATGGGTCTTTGAGCCTTTACGGGGGTTGGGTCAGGCATCGCCGCGCGGGGGCGCGGCGGGTCTGGCTTGTGCGGCGGCGTCGTAGCCGCGTTCATCTGCTTTCGCGAACCGGGACACGAGATTGATTCCGTGCGCCCGGGCGTAGGCGGTGGTGTGTTGCTCGGAGGTGCGCGTGCCGACGAATTCGGAGGGGATGACGTCTCCCGTCGCGCGACGCCACTCGTTGAGGCGCAGCGCGAGGTTCTCGCCGACCGCGTCGTAGCGCGGGTCGTCGGCGACGTTCACCAGTTCGGCGGGGTCACTTCGAAGGTCGTACAGTTCGCGGCTCGCCCGGGGTTGACCGGTCGATCCGGCGACCGCCTGACCCGAGGGACTGTCCGCGATGTCCCAGGGCAGATCGAGTTCTGGGCGCGGCGCGTAGTTCTCGATGTAGCTGTAGTCCTTGGTCCGGATCGAGCGGATCGGGTCGAACGAGTCGTGGTAGGTCTTGGTCGCGTAGACCTCATCGCGGACCGGCTCGTCGACCGGCGCAAGCAGTTGAGCCGCATGCGAGATCCCTTCGATGTCGTCCGGAACGTCGAGACCGAGGAGCGCGAGGAGTGTCGGCACGAGGTCGACCCCGCTGAAGAGGTCGTCGTAGGTGCGCGGCGGCAGCTTCCGGCCTCGCGGTGGGCGGATGATCAGCGAGATGCCGGTCCCCGGGGCATAGAGAGTCGACTTCGCGCGCGGGAAGGCTGGGCCATGGTCAGTGAGGAACACGACCCAGGTGTTCTCGTCGAGTCCGGTGTCCGACAGCGTTTCGAGCAGGTCCCCGACCGCTGCGTCCGCGACCTCGATCGACCCGTAGAACTCCGCGAGGTCCGCTCGCACCGCCGGCGTATCCGGCAGGTACGAGGGCACGTCCGCTCCGGTCACCGGCGTGGGTGTGTACCGATCCGCGGGGTAGGGACGGTGGGTCTCGAAGAACCCCGCGGTCAGCAGGAACGGACGCTCGTCGCGTTCGCGCAGCCAGGTCTTGGCCTGGGCGGTGACGTATTCGCAGAAGGCGTTGGAGACGTCGTACTCGTCGAAGCCGAGGCGCGGCGGATGCGAGGTCTCGTGCTGCATTCCGTAGAGGACCGTGTACCAACCGGATTCGGAGAGCAGTGACGGCAGCGTGCGGACATCCGGGCGGTACTCCCAGCCGTGGTGGGCGAGTCCGACGAGTCCGTTGCTGTGCGGGTACCGGCCGGTGAACAGGGATCCGCGCGACGGTGAGCACAGCGGTGCCGTGGCGTGTGCGTCGGTGAAGAGGAACCCCTCGGCGGCCAGTTGGTCGAGGTTCGGACTCCGTACTGCGGTATGACCGTAGGCCCCGAGGTGGCGACCTAGGTCATGCCAGTGGATGAGGACGATGTTTTCGCGTGTGGGTGCCATGGGTCGGTCAGGCCGTGATAGGGCGGCGGGCCGCGGACGTCCGGCGTGGACGAGTGCCGATGCCGAACTTGGCATAGGCCGCCACCGCTGGGTCGGGGTCAGACGATGCCTGGGTCAGCAGGTCGTGTGCGATCGGATGGTCGGGGAACTTCTCCGCCAGGGTTCGGACGGCCGCGCGCCGGACCTCGTCGTTCTTGTCGGCCGCGGCGCGAGCGAGCGCAGGAAGCACGAAGTCGCGGTTCTCGGCACCGAGCGCCCCGGCCGCCGCAGCACGGACTTCCCAGAATGCGGACGTGATGCTCTTCGCGGCCACCTCGCCCGCGGAGTTGCTGAGACCGGTCCGGGCAAGTGCATGGAGCGCAGCCACCCGTACCGACACGTGGTTGTCGACGGCAAGCTCAGCCGCCGCGATCGCGCCGCGGGGGTCTCCGAGCCGGCCGAGCCCAGTGGCGACCGCCTGCCGCACGGCGGGATTGGTGTCAGTGCGCATGGCGATGAGCTCGGTGAGTCCGTCGAAGGACACAAAGGCCGAAACCAACTCCTGGCGTACCTCGGGCGAAGGGTCGGACCGCCAGCCGCGCAGTTCGCCCAAGCTCGTGATCGATTGGCGCCACAGTGCGGCCAGCGCGGCCGCGCGAACGTCCGCGTCATTGTGCGCGGCGGCTTCGCGAATAGCGTTGTCGAAGATTTCACTCGGCTCGATAAACGTGCCCAGTTCGCGAAGCAGGTCGATCGCCAGGCGTCGCACACTGGCGTCGCGGTCGGTGAGGGCCGCCGAGACAGCAGCGGTGGTCCCAGCCCAGTCCTCGGTCGCTTCGACCACGAGGGCGAGTGCCGTTCGGCGAACCTCAGCGTCGGGATCCGCCAGGTACGTGGCGACGTCGGCGGTGGAGGTGACATAGGCCGACAGGGACAGTAGGGACCGGATTCGAACCGTGGACGCGAGACGGCTGGGCTTGGACATGGGTTTCGTGTCTTTCTAAAGAGCGCGCGACACCACGCCAACCCGGATTGACCGGTGGGAGCGCGGAGAAGAGAAGAAGGGGCTGACGAGGAAGGTCAGCGACAACTGCAGTCGGCGGCGCAACACGAACGACGCAGGCGACGAGACAGGTCCGGAGTTAGCTCCGGAAGCGCCGTTCGTCGTGAGTGCATTCGGCGACAGTATCGACGGCCTCGCGCTTCGGCGAGAGTTCGAATCACCCTGAGTTTTACTGGCTGGCCCGGCCCCCTAGGGTTAGTGACCGTGTTCGTCCTTCTCCCACCGTCCGAGACGAAGGCCGATGGCGGTCGCGGCAAGCCGCTCGCCCTCGAGAACCTGTTGCTGCCCGAGCTGACCGAGATCCGCACCCGGGTCGCCAACGCGATCGTCGAACTGGCGGCCGATCCGGAAGCCGCGTACTCCGTCCTCGGGATCAGCGCGTCGCAAGCGCATGAAGTCGAGCGCAACGCCCGGTTGTGGACAGCGCAGACGCAGACCGCCTTGACCCGGTACACCGGGGTCCTCTACGACGCGCTCGACGTGAAGACCCTGACCCGCGCGCAACTGGCGAAGGCTCACGCCAATTTCGCGATCGGGTCGGCACTGTTCGGTGCGGTCGGCGCCGGTGACTTCATTCCCGCGTACCGGCTCTCGGGTGGGACAAAGCTTCCGGAGATCGGGACATTGACCTCGGTCTGGAAGCCGATGCTGACCCAGGCCCTCGAGAAGGCGGCCGGGGACCGGTTGGTCGTGGATCTGCGATCGGGCGCATATCAGCAGCTCGGCAAGGTTCCGGGGGCGGTGACAGTCACGGTCCTGACCGAAGCACCGGATGGGTCACGCAGCGTGGTCAGCCATTTCAACAAGCACCACAAGGGTGTCCTCGCCCGGGTGCTGCTCCAGTCGCGGGCAGATCCGCACGACATCACCGGCTTGGCGCGGGTCGCGCGGAAGGCAGGCCTCCGGGTCGAGGTCTCGAAGCCGTCGGAGCTCATTCTCCTTACCGACTGACACGGGTTCTTCTCACACCGGACACGTCGCTGTGGTGAGAGAAGAAACGAATGAGTTACGCCGGGCCGCGAAGCGTAGCGAATTCGACCGAGCGGCCGATGGTCCTAGTGGAACCCCCACCGAACCGGTCCCCGCGGTCGGCCGCTAAAGGAATTCGCCCATGAACGTGCTCACTGAGCTCACCCACCTCGCCGTCGGTCGCCCTCGCGCCGGCGCCACCGCGGAGACCGTCGCGGAGTGGTACGAGGCGAAGTCGCGGCTTCATGCACACCTTGCCGGACTCGGTGGACCGGACAGCGAACTCGAGCGTGCCCTCGCCGAGCGCGCACACAAGCGGGCGACGGACCTTCTCTCGCCGATCGGCTAGACCTTCTTTTTGTCGGTACCTGATGCGAACATATGTTCGTGTCAGAAACGATTCTGCATGCCGACCTGGATTCCTTCTACGCGTCCGTAGAACAGCGTGATGACCCTTCGCTGAGGGGCAAACCCGTCCTCGTGGGCGGGGGCGTCGTGCTGGCCGCGAGCTATGAGGCCAAGGCGTTCGGCGTGAAGTCCGGAAAGTCGGCGTCCCAGGCGCTGCGCGTGTGCCCCCACGCGATCGTGGTTCCACCGCGAATGAAGGCGTACACCGAGGCAAGCCGGGCCGTCTTCGAGGTGTTCCGGGACACCACTCCACTCGTCGAGCCGCTGTCCGTCGACGAGGCATTCCTCGAAGTCGGTGGACTTCTCCGGCTCGCCGGCGACCCACTGAGCATCGCCGTCCGTCTCCGCGCCGAGGTCCGCGACAAGGTGGGGCTGCCGATCACCGTCGGCATTGCACGCAGCAAGTTCCTGGCCAAGGTCGCCAGTGCGGTCGCCAAGCCGGACGGCCTGCGGCTGGTGCCGGCCGACGCCGAACTCGAATTCCTGCACCCCCTGCCGATCGAACGACTGTGGGGCGTCGGCCAGGTGACGTCCACGAAATTGCACGCGTTCGGCATCCGCACTGTCGGTCAACTCGCGGCGACCTCGGAGTCCGATCTCTCGACCATCGTGGGCGGTGGGGCAGCTCGCCACTTGCACGCCTTGTCTTGGGCGCGGGATCCCCGCCGGGTCGAGACGGGTCGTCGCCGCCGATCGATCGGCTCGCAGCGTGCACTGGGACGTCGGGCGCTGTCGGTGGCCGAACGGGAGCAGATTGTGCTGGGCATCGTCGATGGGCTGGGTAAGCGTCTGCGCAATGCGGGTCGATTCTGCCGCACGGTCGTGCTGCGGCTCCGGTTCGGAGACTTCACGCGGGCGACCCGGTCTCGCACGATGCACGACCCGACGCAGCTCACGGCCTCAATCTGGGCGACGGCCCGCGAGCTTCTCGCTGAGGCGAGCCCACTCATCGATAGTCGAGGCGTGACGCTGCTTGGTATCTCATTGACCAATCTGACCAGCCGAGACGATCCGTATCAGCTGGAATTGCCGCTGCACAAGCAGAGTTCGACCGCGCTGGACGAGGCCGTGGATTCACTTCGCGACAGATTCGGCCGGGCCGCGGTCACCCGAGCCGGCCTGCTGGGACATGACCCAGGACTGTCCGTTCCGATGCTGCCCGATTAGGCCGTGGCGTCGTCGAGTTGCGCGTCGTCGTCGAATTCGTCGAAGTCGGACGACTCAGTCTTGGCCGATCGGTACTTGAGGAGCGCGACTCCCGCGCCGACCATAGCCAGACCGGCGATTGCGCCGATGA
Organism: Smaragdicoccus niigatensis DSM 44881 = NBRC 103563; assembly: GCF_000380645.1. GTDB lineage: Bacteria > Actinomycetota > Actinomycetes > Mycobacteriales > Mycobacteriaceae > Smaragdicoccus > Smaragdicoccus niigatensis. The sequence goes on along the minus strand of NZ_AQXZ01000014.1, from coordinate 115,094 downwards.
CGACGGGAGCGTTCGAGTGCTTCGCGACCCCGTTGGCCACCTCGGCCGTCGCCTGACGGGCGGCGGCGAGTTCGGCTCGGCGCGCCTTTGCCTTGGTGCAGCCTCGTCCGACAGCGCGGACTCCTGCACCGGACACCAAACCGACCGTCTTGCCCAACGAAAATGCGAAACCGATGGTCCCGCGGGCCGCTGCGTCGGCACCTTGGCCGACCAGTCGAAGCGAACCACCGTACGTGCGCGGGATGCCTGATTCCGACGAGCGCTTAGCCATGGCCAATACTCTGACACCCATATCTCGACCGGGAGACCGGAATCACTGCATCCAATGGCACGATGGACCCCGTGACTTCTAACAATGCCGAGGCCATCAAGACCGCTACGGCCACTCTGCACACCAATCGCGGCGACATCGCCATCGCTCTGTTCGGGAACCACGCGCCGAAGACCGTCGAGAACTTCGTCGGCCTTGCGCAGGGCACCAAGAAGTATGGACAGAACGCTCAGGGCACGAACGAGGGCCCGTTCTACGACGGCGCTCCCTTCCACCGCGTCATCTCCGGCTTCATGATCCAGGGTGGCGACCCGACCGGCACCGGACGTGGTGGCCCGGGATACCAGTTCGGCGACGAGTTCCACCCGGAGCTGCAGTTCAACAAGCCGTACCTGCTTGCCATGGCGAACGCCGGACCGGGAACGAACGGTTCGCAGTTCTTCATCACTGTCGGCCCGACGCCGCACCTCAACCGTCGCCACACGATCTTCGGCGAGGTCACCGACCCGCAGTCGCAGGCGGTTGTCGACCTCATCGCCAGCACCTCGGTTGACCGCCAGGACCGTCCCACGGACCCGGTCGTCATCGAGTCGATCACCATCTCCTGATCATCTGAGAAAAGCGGAATGACGAACGCAGGCGGATTCAACGGCGGATTCGGCCCAGGTGGGTTTCCCCCTGGCCAGGGACAGCCCGGGGGTCAGCCCCCGCATGTCCCACCTCAGTGGCATAACCAACCTGCCCCCGTCTGCGTTCGTCATCCCGATCGGCCGACGCTGCTGACCTGTCAGCGCTGCGGCCAACCGAACTGCCCGGAATGCCTACGACCGGCGACAGTCGGCTTCCAGTGCGTTGACTGCGTGGCCCGCGGACAGCGTGAGGTCCGCGAGGTACGCGGGCTCGGCGGTGGACGACAGCGATCCGCTCCGATCGTCACGTATGCCCTCATCGCCATCAACGTCGCCGTTTTCGCGATCACGGTCGCGATGGCTGGGTCCGTCGCCTACAACGACACTTCGAAGCTCTTCAAGGACTCATCGCTCCTTCCGCTCGCCGTTGCCGACGGAGAAGTGTGGCGGATCGTCACCAGCGGTTTCCTGCATTTCGGCCCGATCCACCTGCTCGTCAATATGTTGGCGCTGTGGATTGTCGGCCGCGACGTGGAGATCATCCTCGGTCGCTCGCGGTATCTGGCGGTCTACTTCGCGTCGATCCTCGGTGGATCGGCGGCGGTCATGATGTTCCAGAACGTCCTGTCGCAGACCGCGGGTGCCTCGGGTGCGATCTTCGGCCTGTTCGGCGCGCAGGCCGTCATTCTGCTGCGTATCCGCCAGAGTCCCGGTCCGGTGCTCACGGTGATCGCGCTGAACGTCTTCATCAGCATCACGCTTCCCGGGATTTCGCTGATGGGGCACCTGGGCGGACTGGCGGCCGGAGTGTTGTCGACCGCCGGAATTCTGTTCGGTCCGCAGTGGCTTGGCATCGGCACCAAGCCGGGCGCAACCCCGCGCGCCGTGCAGTGGGGGATCGTGCTGGCCGTCATCTTCGCGAGTTTGGCGATGATCGTGGTGCGCGCGCTTCAACTGCGCGCGCAGTACGGGCTCTGAGTCGCCGGGGCCAATGTCTCCGCACCGGGGGCTTGTACGAAAGGCGCGTTTTGTACAGAGCAGTTTTCGGGAGACTTGTCGCCTGGCAGCGGAGCCGATGACGGCCGGTAGGGCCGTCGCCCGCTAGCCGGTCAGTCCGGCCCGCTCCAGAACCGCCAGTACATCGCGCGGATCAGCGCCGAGGTCCCACCGGCTGAGCACCACGAAGTGCTCCTCGGACGCGCGGCGAAGGTCGAGTTCGAGCAGGTGAACCTTGCGACCGATGCGCGAGAAGCTCGTCGCGCGGATCCGTGCGATGTCGCTCGGGAGATAGATCTCCGGGTGTCGAAGCCGGCCCAGGACGAGAGCCGGGCCCGGTTCGATCGCGAGCCGCGGACGGCGACGCAAGCCAAGTGCGAACACCAACAGTGCGCCCAGACCGGCAAGCGTGGCGATGACACGGCCGGGCGCGTTGTTCTGCGTGAATATGGCGGCACACAGCAGCACGACTCCAAGTGTGCCGATGATCGAGAGGCCGGCGATCGGGGTGGACCACTGCTGTTGATAACTGGATGAAGAGTTATCCACAGGAGTTATCCACATTGGGGATGAATAACATCGATGTAGTTCGGTCGGTGATACTCAACGCCATCGCATCGTCATCAACAGGCCGACCACCATGAGGGCGAAGCCGATGATGAAGTTCCAGGGGCCGATGTCAGCCATCACCGGGATCAGGCCACCGGCAAGGTAATAAATGATGAGCCACAGCAGCCCGGCCACCATGAAACCGAGCATGAGAACGACGTACCAGACCGGGGACGGACCAGCGCTGATCTTCACCGGAGTGCGATTGGTGGGATTGATCGTGTAGTCCTGCTTCTTGCGGACCTTCGACTTCGGCATGAATGTCACTTTAGCGGCGCAGACGCCCCGGGAAGAGTGAGGTGTCTATAGCACGCCGTATGCAAATGGATTGCGCGTACGAAGTAACCTGCATTCATGCGCATTCTCGTGGTCGACAACTACGACAGCTTCGTGTTCAACCTGGTTCAGTACCTTGGACAGCTGGGTGTCAACGCCGAGGTCGTGCGCAACGACGACCCCGGTCTGTCTGACCTCGACGCGGTTGCCAACAGCTACGACGGCATCCTGCTGAGCCCCGGACCCAGCTCGCCCGACAAAGCCGGCGCCACGATGGGCCTGGTCGGTGCGTGTGCCCGAGCCGAGACCCCGCTGTTGGGTGTGTGCCTGGGACACCAGGCGATCGGTGCCGCGTTCGGCGCGACCGTGGACCGTGCCCCGGAGCTGCTTCACGGCAAGACCAGCATGGTCCACCACAACGGCGGTGGAGTCCTCGAAGGGCTGCCCGATCCGTTCCGTGCGACCCGCTACCACTCGCTCACCGTTTTCGAGCCGACGATCCCGGAAGAGCTCGAGGTGCTCGGACGCACCGAAAGCGGGCTGGTGATGGCGATGAAGCACCGCACGCTGCCGATTCACGGCGTTCAATTCCACCCGGAATCGATCCTGACTCAGGGCGGACACCGCATGCTCGCGAACTGGCTCGGAGTGTGTGGTGAGCGCCCGGCCGAGGGCTTGGTGGCCGGCTTCGAGGCCGAGGTCGCGGCAGCCTTCTCGGCGTCGGCCTAGGCCACTTTCCGGGACCACCGCCCCGGCCCGCTATCCTAGGCCGGCGGTGCGCCGACCGTGCCCACGGAGATGGTCACGGTCTGGTTCTTCCCGAGGTTCGCGTCCGGTGACGGCGACTGCTCGAGGACGCGACCGATGTCACCTGGTCCCGACGGGGCGACCTGTCGCTGAACGAGCTTGTCCGGGCTACCGGTCCAGCCGGCCGCGCGGAGCGTCACCATCGCCTGCGGCACGTTCATGCCACGCAGATTAGGCATTCGGATGCCCTCCGCGTTCGAGACGTAGATCGTAACGGCCGAGCCCTTGTCGATCTCGGCGCCACCGCCGGGGCTGGTGCGGACCACCTGGTTCTTCGGGTGCCAGTCTTCGACGGTCTCCACGATCACGGTGAAGCCCGCGGCTTCGAGGTTCGAACGCGCGGTGTCGAGGTCTTGACCAAGGACCAACGGAACCTTGACCTGGTCCGGACCACGGCCAATCGAAAGCCGAACGGTGGAATCGACATCGACGCGGAGTCCGCCAGCGGGTTTCGTCTCCACGACATGGCCGATCTGGTCACGAGTCGAGGCGACTTGGTCGACCTCGTTGTCCAGCTTGAGTTCGACCTCTTCGAGTTTCTTCTTCGCCTCGTCCTTGGTCATTCCGTTGAGGATCGGGACGGTGACCAGAGGTCTGCCGTTCGATACCTCGAGAGTGACGGTGGACCCCGCATCAGCCTTCGAACCCTGAAGGGGGAGAACAGAAATTACCCGACCGGCCTGAACGGTTCGGTCGGGTTTCTCCTGGATGGTGACTCGGAAACCTGCGTCCTGTAAGGCCGCTGTAGCCTCCTTCACCGGTTGATCCACCACGAACGGGACGGTGACCGATGAATTCTCTATCTGTCCGGATCTCGTGAGGTATCCCGCGAGCGCTCCGACGAGGAGAGCGGCAAGTAGCGCCAGCAGGAGCCAGCGCCAAGGCCATCGGCGTGGATGGTCGTCGCGTGGTCGGATGTCCTCCGGTTCGGCCTTGTCGACGGTGGCGTAGTTGGTCCCGCCCGCGTCGATCGTGCCGAGCAGAACGGTCTTGTCATCGTCGGTCATGACGGTCGGCGCCAGCGGCTTCTGACCGTTCAGGACCCGGATGAGGTCGTTGCGCATCTCGGCCGCGGTCGAATACCGGTTGTCCGGGTTCTTCGCCATCGCCTTGAGGATGATCGAGTCGAGTTCGCGCGGAACGGTCTTGAGTACCGTCGACGGCAACCGAGGATCCTCGCGGACGTGCTGGTAGGCGACCGCAACCGCCGAGTCGCCTTTGAATGGCGGTTGCCCGGTGAGGATCTCGTACAGCACGCAGCCGAGCGAGTAGACGTCCGATCGACGGTCGACGCGCTCGCCGCGGGCCTGCTCCGGCGACAAGTACTGCGCCGTACCGATAACGCCGGCGGTCTGCGTGATCGGGTTCGTGCTCTCGGAGATCGCGCGTGCGATTCCGAAGTCCATGACCTTCACCGCGCCCGACCGGCTCACCATGATGTTCGCGGGCTTCACGTCACGATGGACGATTCCTCGGCGGTGGCTGAAGTCGAGGGCAGCGCACACGTCGCCGATGATTTCGATCGCGCGGCGAACCGGGAGCGGGCCATCGGTCCGGACCATGTCCCGCAGTGTCTGGCCGTCGACGTACTCCATGACGATGAACGGCAACGGCCCCGTGTCGGTGATCGCCTCACCGGTGTCGTAGACCTCGACGATCGCCTGGTGGGTGAGCTGCTCCGCGTTCTGCGCCTCGCGCCGGAACCGCAGGTAGAACGCTGGATCCCGGGCCAGATCGGCCCGCAGGACCTTGATCGCGACATCTCGCTCACCCGTGATGTCACGTGCGTGATGCACCTCTGACATACCACCGAACCCGAGGATTTCCCCGAGTTCGTAGCGGTCGGACAGGATGCGTGGAGTGCTCATCGTTGGCCAGGAAATAGCAAGCTACCGTTCGATGTGGGCGGCGGAGCCGTAGTTGTCTCTTTAGTAGTTGTAGGCGACGACTGGGTGGTTGTCGTCGGCGGCGCGCTGGTAGTCGTCGTCGTTTTCGTTGTGGTTTCTTCGGTCGTTTCCTGGGTCGTCTCAGTGGTGGTCTCGCCCGAGGTGCCGTTTCGGTCGTTCATCATCGCGGTGAAGATGCCCCACAGCGCGATACCGATGGCCAGCAGCAGGGCGACTGCGGCGAGCCAGGCGACGAACTTCTGGATGCCGCCCATTCCGCGGTTGTCCCGGTATGCCGGTGGCTGCGATCCGTACTGCGGACGATGCGACACCGCTTGCGCATGCGTCATCGGCATGGCCTGGGTTCCGGCACCCATCGGCATTCCCTGGGTGCCTGCCCCGGTCGGCATGATGGTGGTTGCGTTCCCGGGCGGGGGAGCGATGATCGCGGTTGCGCTCGGGATGGACTGGGTCGCCGTTCCGGTAGACGCGCCAGCCGGCGTCGGCGGGTTACCTCCGGCGCGGACGGTTGCGGCTGCATCGGCGAACTCGGCGCCGTTGCGGTATCGGCGCGAGGGATCCTTCGCCAACGTCCAGGAGATAAGGTCGCGGACGGGCTGCGGGATGTCGGACGGCAGTGGCGGCGGCTCCTCGCGCACATGCTGCATCGCGACGGCCAGTGCGTTGTCGCCGGCGAACGGACGCGTTCCGCACAAAGCTTCGTATCCGACGACGCCCAGAGAGTACACATCCGACGCTGAGGTCGCGTCGTGGCCCAGCGCCTGTTCGGGCGCGATGTACTGGGCGGTACCCATGACCATGCCGGTTTTCGTCACTGGTGACGCATCAACGGCCTTGGCGATTCCGAAGTCGGTAATCTTCACTACCCCGGTCGGCGTCACGAGGATGTTGCCGGGTTTGACGTCACGGTGCACGACGCCCGCCGAATGGGCGTGTGCGAGCGCGCGGCCGGTCTGCTCGAGCATGTCGAGAGCGTGGGTGATCGGCAGGCGCCCGAGCCGGGCGATCACCGAGTTGAGCGGCTCGCCCTGGATCAGCTCCATCACGAGGTACGTCGTCTGCTGGCCCTGGGGATCCGTGGTCTGTCCGAAGTCGTAGACGCCGGCGATGCCCGGGTGGTTCAGCTTGGCCGTTGTGCGGGCCTCAACCCGGAACCGCTCCTGGAACGTCGGGTCATCCGAGAACTCCGGCTTGAGCACCTTGATCGCGACCGCGCGGCCAAGCCGCGAGTCGTGTGCCTCCCACACCTGACCCATACCGCCGGTGGCGATGAGCCGCTGCAGGCGGTACCGATCCGATATCACTGCTCCGTTGGTGAGCATCGTCACGACCCCTGCAGGGCCGCAGCCATGACAGCGCGGGCGGTCGGGGCCGCGACGGTCGCACCGACCGCGCCCGGTCCGATTCCGCCACCGTTTTCGACCATGACCGCGATCGCGATCTTGGGGTTCGTCGCCGGGGCGAAGGCCACGTACCAGCAGAACGGGTTCGGGCTGGTGTAAGCGTCCGCGGTACCGGTCTTCGACGCGACCTGGGCGCCACCGATATAGCCACCGCCAGAGTGCTTCTCGGACTCGATCATCATCTGGGTGATCTGCTGTGCGGTCGACGGCGACATCGCTTCGCCCTGCGACTCGGGATCCATCGCCCAGACGGTCGAGCGATCCGGACCCTGCAGGCCGGCGACAAGCTGCGGACGCATCCGGACACCACCGTTGGCGACGGTTGCCGCCATGATCGCGCCCTCGAGCGGCGTGATCTTGACGTCCTTCTGGCCGATCGCGCTCTGCATGAGCGCCGGCTCGTCCGGGATGTCACCGAGTTCGCTTTCGGCGACCGACAGTGGGATGTTCGACGGCTTCTTGTCGAGCCCGAACTCCTCGGCCTTGCTGCGGAATGCGTCCTCGCCGATCTGCTGTGCGACCTCGGCGAATGCGGTGTTGCACGAGTTCGCGAACGCCACCGTCAGAGTCACGGTTTTCGCACCACCGGAACACGACTGGTCGCCGTAGTTCGGCAGCGGAGTGTTCGTTCCCGGGAGGGTGATCGACGCCGCGCCGGTGACCTGGGATGCCGGCGTGAAGCCATGCTCGAGCGCCGCGGCCGACGTGATGATCTTGAAGATCGAACCCGGTGGGTAGAGCTCGTTGACCGCACGATTCGCGAGAGGACGCGTCGGGTCGTTGGCGAGCTGACTCCAGGCGTCTGTGGTCTCGGTGGCGTTGTGCGAGGCCAGCGACGACGGGTTGTAGCTCGGCGTCGAGACCAGGGCAAGGATCTTGCCGGTGCTCGGCTCCAAGGCGACAACCGATCCCGTGTAGCCGCGGGACGTCAGCTGCTCGTACGCGATCTTCTGCAGCGTGGGGTTGATCGTCGTCACGACGTTGCCGCCGCGCGGGTCGCGACCCTGCAGCATGTCGATGAACCGACGGCCGAACAGGCGGTTGTCCGAGCCGGCGAGGATGCCGTCCTCGGCGCGCTCGAGTCCGCTACTGCCGTACTGGATCGAGTAGAAGCCGGTGACCGGCGCGAACGCCTTCGGATCCTCGGGATATTCGCGCTGGAACTTGAAGCGGTCATCGCTTGGGTTCGAGATCGCGAGAATCTGACCGTCGAAGCTGGTGATCTGACCGCGCTCGCGCGAGTATTCGTCGAGCAGAACGCGCGAGTTGCGGGGATCATTGCGCAGCTGGTCGGCCTTGATGACCTGCACATACGTGGCGTTGCCCATGAGCGCGACGATCATGACCATGACGCCGATGGCCACCTTGCGTAGCGGGGTGTTCATGGGCGCCGCAGCTCCTCGGTCATGGCCTCGGCAATGGCAGGTTTCGGTGCGGGCCGGGTCGTGGGGGCAGGTTCACGCGCGTCGTTCGAGATGACCATGAGCAACGCGATAAGGCAGTAGTTCGCCAGGAGCGACGAACCTCCGTAGGACATGAATGGCGTGGTCAGACCGGTGAGCGGAATGAGCTTGGTGACGCCGCCGACAACGACGAAGAGCTGAACGGCCATGGTGACCGAAAGTCCCGCGGCGAGCAGCTTTCCGAAACTGTCCCGCACCGACAGCGCAGTGCGCAGACCACGCATGACGATGACGAGGAACAGCACCAGGATCGCGATGAGACCGATGAGACCGAGCTCTTCACCGATCGTCGCGATGATGAAGTCGGTGTTCGCGAACGGAACCTCGTTCGGCCGTCCACTGCCGAGTCCGGTACCGCCGATTCCGCCGGTTGCGAGGCCGAACAAGGATTGCGAGATCTGGAATCCGGTCGTGTCATAGGTCGCGAACGGATCGAGCCAGGTCTGGGTACGGACCTGAACGTGGCTGAAGACCATGTTGGCGACGAGATAGCCGAAAACGAGCATCACAGCACCGATGACGAGCCAGCCGACGCGTTCGGTCGCGATGTAGAGCATCACCAGAATCGTCGAGAAGATCAGCAGCGAGGTGCCGAGGTCCTTCTCGAAGACCATGATCATGATCGACATCATCCACGCGGCAACGACCGGACCGAGGTCCCGTGGGCGCGGGAAATCCATCCCGAGGAAGTGCTTGCCGGCGGTCGTGAACAGATCCCGCTTCGCGACGAGAATCGCCGCGAAGAAGATGATGAGCGCGATCTTCGAGAACTCACCCGGCTGAATATTGAAGCCCGGCAGACGAATCCAGATCTTCGCGCCGTTTGTCTCGGACAGTGAGGCGGGCAGCACCGCGGGGATGGCGAGGAAGACGATGCCGGCGAGGCCGATCGTGTATCCGTAGCGCGCCAGGACGCGGTAGTTGCGGATGAGGATGAGGACCGCGACGAACCCGATCACGCCGAGGACCATCCAGCGCACCTGCGCGGTGGCCGCCGAACTCGGATCCCCTTCCGCGGCGCTGGCGAGGTCGAGTCGATAGATCAGCACCAGTCCGATGCCGTTGAGTAGGGCGACGATCGGCAGGATCAGCGGGTCGGCGTAGGGCGCGAAGCGGCGGACCGCAAGGTGCGCACCGAGGAAGACCACGAGGTAGGCCACGATATACACCGCGAGGTTCGCATCGAGGAAGCGATCCTGGCTGAGCTCGACGATGATCAACGCCGCGACGGTGACCGCGGCCGAGAAACCGAGGAGCGTCAGTTCGACATTGCGTCGATTTGGAGGTGTGGTCTGCGGGGTGGGTACCGACATCACTTGGCCAATCTGCAGGTCTGGCCGGGGGTCTGAACGGGAGTGGTCGTGGGAGTCGGTGCCGTGGTCGTGGCTCCGGGCGAGGTCGACGGAGTCGGCGACGGCTCGGTGGTCGTCGTGGGTGCCGGCGTCGGAGTCTCGGTGGCGAGCTCTTCCGCTGTCTTGCACAGCGGAAGCCGGTCATTTACCGCGATGCGGCGGATGGCCTGCACGGCATCGTCGTGGTTGGTCAGCGGAAGACCGGATCGGACGTCGGCGCGCGCGGACGGACGCAGATCTTCGACCAGGAGAATGTTGCAGTCGGTCGGCTTGACGCCCGGTTTCAGAAGTTTGAAGTCGCCCTTCTCGGAGATGCAGGCTACCGAGTCGACGTCCTTCATCGAACGTCCGAAGATCGAGGCGTCGACGCCGTTGTAGATGACGACCTTGTTGCCATCGGCGCCGACGTAGTAGCTCGTCGAGATCCACTGCAGTCCACCCCATACGCCGACGACGGCGAGGACAGCAACGGCCAGGACGATCAGAAACAGGCGGAGCTTGTTGATCCGCTTCGGTGGCTCGTCCTCAGCGACGAGGACCGATCGCCGGGGCGTGGACTTCTGCGGTCGGATCGCGGCGGCGCGGCCCGCGGCCGTGTCCGGGGTGGGGGAGTTCTCGTCGGTGTCCGAAACGGCGCCGGCGACGATCGGCTTCGACGGCCGCGGGGCGACGATGACGTCCTTGACGTCCGCCACGATGACCGTGACATTGTCGGGTCCACCGCTGCGGAGGGCGAGTTCGACGAGACGCTCGGCGCATTCGTCGACGTTGTCGGCCTTGCGCATCGTCGCCGCGATCGTCTCGTCGCTGACGACGTCGGACAAACCGTCCGAGCACAGCATGTAACGGTCGTTTTCGCGCGTCTCGCGGATGGTGAGGGTCGGGTCGACATCGTTGCCGGTGAGCGCGCGCATGATGAGCGAGCGCTGCGGATGCGTGTGCGCCTGTTCCGGAGTGATTCGGCCTTCGTCAACGAGCGACTGGACGAACGTGTCGTCGCGGGTGATCTGCGTGAGCTCACCGTCGCGGAGGAGGTAGGCGCGCGAATCGCCGACGTGTGCGAGACCAAGCTTCTTGCCCGCGAAGAGAATTGCGGTCAGCGTGGTGCCCATACCGTCGAGTTCGGGATCGGCGTCGACATGGTCGGCGATCGATTCGTTGCCCTCGCGAGTGGCGTCGGCGAGCTTGGTGAGCAGATCATCGCCGGGCTCATCGTCGTCGAGGGGAGCCAGCGCGGCGATGACGAGCTGCGAGGCGACCTCGCCAGCCGCGTGACCGCCCATGCCATCCGCGAGCGCCAACAGGCGAGCACCGGCGTAGACCGAGTCCTCGTTGTTCGACCTGACGAGGCCTCTATCGCTGCGGGCGGCGTAGCGCAGAACCAGCGTCACGGGCGCAGCTCGATCACGGTCTTTCCGACGCGGATGGGGGTCCGCAGCGGAACCCGCACAGCAGTCGTGACCTTGGCGCGGTCGAGGTAGGTGCCGTTGGTGGATCCGAGGTCTTCGACGTACCAGTCATTGCCGCGTGGCGAGATGCGGGCGTGGCGCGTCGAGGCGTAGTCGTCGGTGAGGACGAGAGTCGAATCGTCGGCCCGTCCAATGAGTACGGGATTGGCGCTGAGCGGGATCTTCGTGCCCTGCAGGGGGCCGGCGGTGACGACGAGCATGCGCGCACCCTTGGCCTTCTGGAAGCTCGGTCCTGCTGGTGCACCGGCAGCCTTCGGCGGGCGGCTGGGGACGCGCATGCCAGATGCTGCATAGACGTCGTTGCGCAGCGTTCGCAAGATCGTCCAGATGAACAGCCACAGGATCAGAAGAAAGCCGGCACGGGTCAGTTGCAAGATCAAGCCCTGCATTCCGAACCTCTTTTCCTCTGGAGGATTCTGCGCGAAGGGCGCAGTTCCTCACCAACGTAGCGGTCGTTTGAGGCGTTGTGGAGGATTTCTGCGGCGATGCTCAGATCCTCGCTCCGACTTAGTTTCTGGCTAGCCGAATTGAACGTGGATCTCGGAGTTTCCAGCCCGAATGACGTCGTTGTCGGCGAGCTGCCATTCGCGGACAGGGTGGCCGTTGACCAGTGTGCCGTTGGTCGATCCAAGGTCACGGAGAACGGCCGTGCTGCCGTCCCAGTGGACCTCGAAATGGCGACGCGAGACACCCGTGTCCGGAAGTCGGAAGTCGGCGTCCTGGCCGCGTCCGACGACGTTGACACCGTTCTTTAGACGGTATGCACGGTGACTGCCGTCCTCGAGGAACAGCGTGGCGGCCGCGGCCTGGGAGGTCTCGGTCGAGGGCATCGGTCGTGCTCCTGAACTCGGTGGCTGGGGCGGTGCCGAAGCCCGCGTCCGGGCGTCGGGGTTCACAACATCTGGATCAACGAGTCCGCTGGTGCGGAATTGGCCGGTGTGGAGGACTTCGGAGGCTTCGAACCTGACCTGGATGTCGCCGTACGTCTGCCAGCCCTGTTCGCGGATGTAGTCCTCGAGATGGCGGGAGAAGGCGCGTACGGTGAGCGCGCGGTCGTTGGCGAGACGTTCGTGGTCGCTCGCGTTGACGGTGATCACATAGCTGTTCGGCGCGAGCTTGTGACCGCCCTCGAGCGTCTGGACCGCGCCGGACGCCTCTTGTTTGAGTGCCGCCTCGACCTCCTGCGGCAGCACGGCACCTCGGAAAACGCGCGCAAACGCGTCGCCTACCGCGCCCTGGAGTTTGCGCTCGAATCGGTCGACGATCCCCACCTGCACTCCTTATCTTGTTGCCGACTTTGAATACTAGTCGTGTTCGTGCTCCGGATCCGGGTGTGGCTTGGCCGTGAGTTGCCTAGTCAGGGGCACGAATCGGAGATTTTTGAAAGTTCTGCTAGTGTTCTCAATCGTCGCTCGGGCGAGTGGCGGAATGGCAGACGCGCTGGCTTCAGGTGCCAGTGTCCGTAAGGACGTGGGGGTTCAAGTCCCCCCTCGCCCACCAAAAGTAGAGGTCGATCCGGATGGATCGACCTCTTTCTTTGTTTTTGGCGACGATTACCGACGAGGTCGCGGGGATCGAGGTCCTTTCGTGACCCACTGACCGGACGTGCGCACTGTGCCTCGCGACACTGAAGTGATGCGACTGTTGATCCTGAGACACGTGGGACTCGTCGGGTTGCTAGCCGTCCTTGCCGTCACACCGGGGGCCACGGCGTCGGCGGAGGAGATCGGCCAGCAGCTGGTCGTGGTGAACTCGGCCAACGCCAGTGACACGACCGCGACGTTGTCGACGTACGACAAGGTGGCCGACGGAACGTGGCAGCGCGTTCTCGGGCCGGTCAAGGCCTATGTGGGCGAGGTCGGCATGGGCGAGCCCCAAGACGGCGTGCCACGGACCCCGGTCGGAGATTTTGCCCTCGATATCGCCTTCGGACGTCTCGTCAATCCGGTGACGTCGATGCCGTACACGCAGGTCACGACACAAGACTGGTGGGACGAGAACCCGTCGTCGCCGACCTACAACACGATGGTGCACCAGTCGGCGAGCCCGGGCGGCGGCAGTGAGAACCTCTACAACAGCGGGCCGGTGTACGACTACGCGGTCAACATCGCGCACAATCCGAACCGAATTCCGGGACATACCGCAGGGATCTTCCTGCACGTGACCGATGGTTCACCCACGCTCGGCTGCGTCGCCGTCGACAAGAACTCGATGCAGAACATCCTGAAATGGCTGGACCCGGCGAAGAAACCGCGCATTCTCATCGGGGTCGGCGTAGCGCCTCCGACGGCGCCGGTTTCGACGGTTGGCCTTGCGGCCCCAGCCAGTCCGCCAGCGCCGGTCGCCGCCGACAGCGCCGCGCCAACGGGTGACCTGCTCAGCGCGATCGCCGATTCCCTGCTGTCGGGCAGCTGATTACTGGAGGTAACCCTCGACCTGATCGACCGGCCGGACCTCGGCAGCTTCCGGCAGTTGGCCGGCACTCCTGCGGGCCCGTCGTTGCCGAAGCAGGTCCCAGCACTGATCGAGCGTGCGCTCGATCTCGGCAAGCCGCTGCTGCTCCTCCGCTGGGGAGATCGACTCGGACTCGACCATGTTGCGCAGCGCATGCTCGGTCTCGACGAGGTTATGGATCCGCGCGAGGATCTCGCTTTCAGACATCGGTTTCCTCCAGTTGTCTTGCTGCCCAGCCTACGGACGCGGCTGCCGGACGCCGAGTAAAGCGGCCCCGAGGCACGCGAACGCCGCGGCGCCCGCAAACCATGGGTAGATCGCCGCCAGACCCCATTCGGTCGCTGCCCAACCGGCTGCGATCGTCGGGAAGGCCATCGCCGAGTAGGCGAGCAGGTAGTACGCCGACATCGTCTCGCCCCGGCGGTCTGCGGGCACGACGTTCGACAGGTGCCGCAACGAACCGCCGAAACTCAGTCCGAAGACACCGCCGAGAGTCGCGGAGATCGCAAAGACGAGGTACGGGTTGTGGCTGGCGAGGGCCGGAATCGTCAGCGCGAGCGCGCCCGCCATCCCGATGTCCCCGAGGAGCGCCGCCCGCCGCGCCTCGACGTCGGTGGCCAGCAGCTGTGCCATCGCGGCGGCGAAGGCCGACACCGCCACTACCGCTCCGCCGAACAGGATGTTGTGCACGCCGGTCTTCTGCGCCGCGAGGGTCGGGAACAGCGACAGCAGCACACCGAGTACCGACCAGGACGCCATCACGCCGAGCGCCGCGAACCAGAAGTCGACGCGGATCTCGGCCGGGACAGCGGGCTTGGCGATCCGGATCGGACCGGCGGTGCGCGAGGTGTGCGTCTCTTGGAGGAGCACGATGCCGACGCCGATCGCGGCGACGAGCACACCGATCACCACGAAGGGCATACGCAGCGGATATGGCGAGTATTGGGCAAGCAATGACGACGTCAGGATCGCGGCGGTGATGCCGATGTTGAAGCTGACGCCACTGAGCTGACCAGTCCGAGTACCTTGCGCCGGCTTCAGATCCATGAGTGCGGCCGCACCGGCGACGACGATCGAGCCAACCGCAGCGCCGTGAATCGCTCGAGCAATGAGCAACATCCACACATTGCTGGCGAACAAGAAGACGACTAGGCCGACGATGAGCGCGGCGGTCGCGCCGAGCAGGACGGGCCTACGGCCGACGACGTCGGAGATCTTTCCCGAAACCAGAACTGCGCCGAGTGCGGCGAACGCGTAGACCGCGAATACGACCGTGGTCGTCAGCGGCGTGAAGTGCCATTCGGACTGGTAGATGCCGTACAGCGGGGCGGGCATGCCAGAGACGCCGAGAGCGATTCCGCTGAGGGTGAGGACGAGTGCGTAGGCCCAGCGCTGTGGTTGCTGTGCGTCGGTAGCGACGTCTGTACCCGTGCCGAGTGCCACTGTCGTCATGTCGACCTGATTCCGGTAGGTTTGATGTACGTCAAACCTCACCGTACGCAAGGTTTGATATCCGTCAAACCAATAAAGGTGAGGAATTATGCCCGAGACCGTCGACGAGGTGACTCGAATCCCAGTTGGCAGGGTCCAGCAGCTGCTGCTCGCGCTGCAGGATCCGGTGCGTCTCGAGATGGTCCGCCGCCTGACAAATGCCGGTGGCGAGGCGCGATGCAGCACCCTCTATGACGGCATCAACAAATCGACTGCCGCCCACCACTTCAAGATCCTGGGCGAAGCCGGGATCACCGAGCGCGTCACGGTAGATGGAAACGTATGCCAACGGCTGCGGTCGGACGATGTCGATGCGGCGGTGCCGGGGCTGCTCGCGGCGGTCACGGCAGCGGCGAACAGTGAGACCGGTGGTCGGTAAATATCTCTGACTCAGAGGTATTATCGAGTCGTGGCAGACCCAAACTCGACGAACATTGCGATCGCAGACGAACTGGGCACGATCCTGGGCAATCTTCGCCACCACATTCGGCACCGGGCCGGAAGCCCTTTTCCGGCCGGAAGTCTCACGGGCGCGCAGATCGATGTCGTGCGCTCGGTGCGGATGTCTCCCGGTCTGTCGGTGGCCGACGTCGCAGCGGACCTCGGCGTCGCACCGAACACCGTCAGCACACTCGTCCGGCAACTCACTGAACTGGGCGTTCTCGTCCGCCACACCGATGAGCAGGACCGACGGATCGCCCGGCTCGACCTCACTCCTACCGCCCGGCAACAGCTCGAGAACTGGCGCGACCACCGGACCGCGCTGTTGTCGGAGTCGATCGCGGACCTCACGTCGGCCGAAGTCGCGTCCTTGGCGGAGGCGCTTCCGGTCCTGAGCAAGCTGACTGCGCTGCTCGGCGAGTCGGTGGGGGTACGGATATGAACGAGGCACTGTCGCTCGATGGCGTCACCTACAAGTTCGGCGACTTCACCGCGGTCGATGATCTGAGTTTCAGCGTTGAGCAGGGCGAATGCTTCGGTCTGCTCGGACCGAACGGCGCCGGGAAGACCACGACGATCCGGCTGATCAATACCCTGCTGCCCGTGCAGAAGGGTGACGTCCGAGTCTTCGGGCACGACGTTCGCCACTCCGCAATGGCGGTCCGGCGCCTGCTCGGGTACGTCCCGCAACAGCTGTCGATCGAGGGCGGTCTGACCGCGCGCGAGAACGTGACGTGGTTCGCTCGTCTCTTTGATGTCCCGAGGCGAGAACGGAAAGCCCGGGTCGATGAGGTCCTTGACATGGTCGATCTGCTCCCCGACGCGGACCGCCTGGCCTCGACGTTCTCCGGCGGCATGGTGCGACGGCTCGAGTTGGCGCAGGCCCTGGTCAATAGGCCCGCCCTCCTGGTTCTCGACGAGCCGACCGTCGGGCTCGATCCGGTCGCCCGCGACAGCGTGTGGCAACGCGTCACGGACATGCAGGAGCGCTACGGGATGACGGTCGTGCTCACCACGCACTACATGGAAGAGGCCGACCTGCTGTGTGATCGGGTCGCGTTGATGCACCGCGGATCGATGCGGGTCATCGGGGCACCGGACGACTTGAAGGCTGGAATCGGACCCGACGCGAGCCTCGAGGACGTGTTCCGTCGCTACACCGGCGACAGCCTGACCGAAGCCGAGAAGGGAGGTCTGCGCAGTGTCCGTGCCACTCGTCGCACCGCCGGCCGAATGGGCTGAGATTTCCGAACCCACGTGGGCTCGACGCGTATTGCGATTGTTCTCTCGAATCGGGACGTTCTGCCTCGTCGAACTGCAGAAACTTCGGCATGACCGCAGTGAACTTCTCACTCGCGCGATCCAGCCGGTGCTCTGGCTGGTGGTCTTTGGCAAGACGTTCAGCCAGATCCGGGCGATCCCGAGTGACGGGGTGCCTTACATCGACTATCTGGCGCCCGGGATCATCGCCCAATCGGCGCTGTTCGTCTCGATCTTCTACGGAATCATGATCATCTGGGAGCGCGACTCTGGCGTGCTCACGAAGCTTCTCGTCACGCCGACGCCCCGAACCGCTCTCGTCGCGGGCAAGGCCTTCGCAGCGGGTGTCCGCGCGATCGCCCAAGCCTTCATCGTCATTCTCGTCGCCGCACTGCTGGGTGTGGGCATGACATGGAACCCGCTGCGACTGCTGGGAGTCGTCGTTGTCGTGCTGCTCGGCGCGGCATTCTTTGCGTGCTTATCCGTGACGATCGCGGGGATCGTGCTCAAACGCGACCGGCTGATGGGTATCGGGCAGGCAATCACCATGCCCCTGTTCTTCGCGTCGAACGCGCTGTACCCGATCGATTTCATGCCGCGTTGGCTGCAGATCATCAGTCATGGCAACCCGCTGAGTTACGAGGTCAGCGCCTTGCGCGGACTGTTGCTCGGCCTGCCGACGAACTACTGGCTCGATTTCGCCGTGCTCGGCGGCTCGGCGATCGCCGGAATCGTGGCGGCGGCGGCCTTGCTGGGCCGACTCTCGCGCTGACCTTCCTGGCATCATCGACTCATGCGCGAAGGCGGAACATCCGAGAAGCCGGCGATCTTCTTCGATGATGCCCAGGACTTCCGGGCCTGGCTCGAGGCAAATCACGAATCTGCGCCCGAGCTGTGGATGGGCTTCAACAAGAAGCACGTCGTGCCCCGCGGCCTGAGCTGGGAAGAGGCGGTGCCGGAGGCGTTGTGCTTCGGGTGGATCGACTCGCTCGTCCAGAGCATCGACGAGAACACCCGCCGTCAACGCTGGACCCCACGCCGCCCCACCAGCGTCTGGAGCCAGATCAACATCGACCTCGTGGCCGAACTGACCGCCGCTGGCCGGATGCGACCTGCGGGAATCGCCGCGTTCGAGCGGCGAAAGGCACACAAGTCCGGGATCTACTCGTATGAGAACGGTGAGCGCGAGCTGCCTCCGGAGTACGAACAACTCTTGAAGGGCAACGTCCGCGCGTGGACGTTCTGGCAGGCCGCCACCGCGTCGTATCAAAAGCAGATGAAGAGCTGGGTCATGTCCGCGAAGCAGCAGGCGACGCGGGACAAGCGCATCGCCGAATTGGTCGCGGAGAGTGCCGCTGGGCAGCTGGTCAAGTACGTGCGCTACGGCAAAGAACCCGCCTGGGTCGCGAAAGTCCGCGCCGAGCTCGGTTAAGTCGGGAACTGCTGCGCTGAGACGTGTTCTTGCGCAATGCGTCGTAGCGATGCGAAGAGAACGTCGCCCAGTGCGGTGCCGAGAAGCACGCCTTCGACCTGGTTGACCAACCCTTTTCGAGCGGCGATGGCGGCGATGTCGGCACGCGCGACGATCTCCGCCGCCTCGGCGTAGGCATCGAGGACCGAGGTGATGTCATCCGCACCGAGTTCGTCGTAGCTGCGGAGAACGCTCGCTGCCGCCTGCCAAGCCGGATTGTCCTCGGTGTCAGTCCAATTCCGTTGGACAGCAAGTCGTTCGAGACGTTCGGGAAGCGGCCCCTCGGCCCGCAGGCCCGCTTTCGGCATCACGCCGCGTTGGGCAACACCGAACACCGAGTGAGCGTTCACCTCGGGATCGTCGATCGCGGCGAGCACGTCTCGAACGTCCGCGATGGGTGTCTGCGCGACGCCGACCATGGCCCGAATCAGTCGAAGCCGCTTGACGTGGTGCTCGTGGTACTCGGCCTGGTTCGACTGGGTGCGATCGCCGGCCGTGAGGAGGCCTTCGCGGAGATAGAACTTGATTGTCGCGACCGGCACCCCGGATTCACGCGATAGCTCCGCCATCTTCATCAAATACCCCCTTGACCTACGAATAGATAGTACTACTATCCGTTATAGATAGTGGAACTATCCGTTTTGGAGTCAGTCATGAAATCCATCTGGTCCGCTCACCGTCCGCTCGTCACCTTCGCCGCAGCCATGGCTGTTCTCGTCGTCGTGTCCGTCATCGGCCTGCTGGTCGACGACCGATCACTCGTCGGCGCACCACTATGGGCGAAGCCCTTCAAGTTCGCGCTTTCCTTCACGATCTACGGAGTCACCTGGGCGTGGCTGCTGTCCCTGCAAACGCGCTGGCAGCGGCTCGGTTGGTGGCTGGGCACTGTCATCACGACCGCCGGCGTCATCGAAATGATCGTCATCGTCGGACAGCAGGTCCGCTTGCACCGCAGCCATTTCAACGTGGCGACCCCGTTGGACGCCGCGCTCTGGAGCACCATGGGTGCGACGATCGGGGTCTTGTTCGTCGCCAACGTCGTGTGGACAGTGCTTTTGTGGCGTCAACCGCTACTCGAGGCCGCGACATCGCTCGCTCTTCGCCTCGGCGCGACAATCTCCCTTGCCGGGCTGGCAGTCGCGTTTCCCATGACCTCGCCGACTGCAGCTCAACTCGAGGAAGCCAAAGGCGGCGCGGCGACGATCATGGGTGCCCACAGCGTCGGCGTCGAAGACGGCGGTCCGGGACTGCCGCTGCTCGGCTGGTCCACGACGGGCGGTGACCTTCGGATCCCGCACTTCGTCGGAATGCACGCGCTGCAGATCGTGCCGTTGGCGTGCCTGGCCGGGTTCGCGTTGCTGAGCCGGTTCGGAATCACTCGCGCGTTCAGCAAGATGCTGCTGGTGTGGTCGGTCGCCGTCGGCTACTTCGGGTTGCTGAGCGTTCTCACCGTCCAGGCCCTGCGTGGTCAGCCCGTCGTACGACCCGATGTCATGACCCTGGGTCAGCTCGGCATCGTCGTCGCGATCGTCCTGGTCGGACTCACGACCGCCGTGGTCACGGGTTACCCGACGAGGGTCAGTTCACCTTCTTCTGCTGGCCAGCCCAGAACGGCTCCCGCAGTTTGAACTTCTGGAGCTTTCCGGTGGCGGTTCGGGCGAGCTCGTCGCGGAACTCGATCCGGCGGGGAAGCTTGTACCCCGCCAGCCGAGTCCGGCAGTACGCGACGATCTCTTCCGCGGTGATTCCGGAGCCGTCCGTGACGACGAGTGCGGTGACCAGCTCACCCCACTTCTCGTCGGGAACCCCGATGACGGCGGCCTCGCGGATGGAACTGTGACTCAGTAGCGCGTCTTCGACCTCGATCGACGAGACGTTCTCGCCGCCCGAGATGATGACGTCCTTCTTGCGGTCCGAGATGACGACATAGCCCTCGTCATCGATCTGGCCGCCGTCACCGGTGTGGAACCAGCCGCCGTCGAGAGCCTGGGCGGTGGCATCGGGCTGCTGCCAGTAGCCCCCGAGGATGTGGTTCGACTGCGCGAGGATCTCGCCGCTCTCGTCGGTCTTCAGCTTGACACCGATCGCCGCCACGCCAGCGCGACCGAGTCGACGTGCGCGTTCGTTCGGTGTGAGCTCGTCCCACTCGGACCTCGTGCGGTTGACCGTAAGCAGGGGTGCGGTCTCGGTCAGGCCGTAGATCTGGATGAACTCCCAGCCGAGCTCGGTTTCGACGCGTTCGATGGTCCGGGTCGGCGGAGGTGCGCCCGCGACGACGACGCGCACGCGGTCCCGACCCGGGATCGGTCCGTCCCACGTCGCGGCGGCATCGAGCACCGCATTGACGACCGCCGGCGCACCACACATCAGCGTCACTCCGTGCTCGTCAACTCGGCGCAGGATCTCGGCGCCGTCGACCTGCCGAAGCACGATCTGCTTCGTGCCGAATCCGGTGTTGACGTAGGGCATGCCCCAGCCGTTGCAGTGGAACATCGGCAGCGTGTGAAGAAGCACGTCCCGGTCCGTGACCGACGTGTGCAGCCCGAAGGTCACGGCGTT
The DNA here is from genome assembly GCF_000380645.1 of Smaragdicoccus niigatensis DSM 44881 = NBRC 103563. Taxonomy (GTDB): domain Bacteria; phylum Actinomycetota; class Actinomycetes; order Mycobacteriales; family Mycobacteriaceae; genus Smaragdicoccus; species Smaragdicoccus niigatensis. Next base: position 94,236 of record NZ_AQXZ01000014.1, on the reverse strand, counting down.
GAGCCACACGTTGCGATGCGTGAGTTCGACGCCCTTCGGCCGAGCGGTGGTGCCGGACGTGTAGTTGATCGTCGCGGTCGAGTTCTCATCGCGGTCGGTCCACTCCCGTGGGGCGACCGAATAGTCGTACAGGTCGTCATCGTTACCCAAGACGAACTTGTGGGTGACGTCGAGACCTTCGAGGATCTGGCTCACCGCCGGGTCGGCATAGACGATGTCCGCACCGCAGTGCTCGACGATGTACGCGATCTCGTGCTCGGTGAGCCGGAAATTGATCGGCACCAGAACTCGGCCGTACCCGGAGACACCGAAGAACGACGTCAGCAGGCGGGCCGAGTTCTGTGAAATGACCGCCACGCGCGCACCCCGTTCGATCCCGAGGGAGTCGAGTTTGGCGGCCTGCGCGCGGGCGTTCTTCGCCATTTGCCCATACGTGATCGAGCCCAGGGAAGGCGCGGGCTGATCCGGCTCGTCCACGAAGGCGATTCGGTCGGGGTAAACCAATTCGGCGCGATCGATGAAGTCGCGAGCGGTGAGTGGCACGAGCATGCGTTGAACCTACCTTCCGAATCGGCCGCTGAGAATGGTTGTCGCTGGGTCAGTTTCGCGTGACAAATCCGTGACCCAGGGTTATGTCCCAGGGGTCAAATCGGCGAGAGTCACCCCACTGAACTGCAGGAATGCGCTTCTGGGTAGTTGACCTTGGCCCTCCCGTCCCGGGGCCAGCCGGTAACGAGAAGGCGCTGACTCAGGGTCGTGACCCACCGGAGACGTCGCGGCCAACGGACCTGACAGGCGCGCCATCGACATATCTTGATGGCACGGCTGTCAAGTCGATCCTGCGCGGAAGACCTCAGAAGAACCCGAGCGCGTTCGGCGAGTAGCTGACGAGCAGGTTCTTCGTCTGCTGGTAATGGTCGAGCATCATCCGGTGGTTTTCCCGGCCGATTCCGGACTGCTTGTACCCGCCGAAGGCGGCGTGGGCCGGGTACTGGTGGTAGCAGTTCGTCCACACGCGGCCAGCCTGAATGTCGCGACCGGCACGGTAGGCCGTGTTCGTGTCCCGCGACCACACGCCCGCGCCGAGTCCGTACAAGGTGTCGTTCGCGATCGAGATCGCTTCGGCGTAGTCCTCGAAACCGGTGACCGACACGACCGGACCGAAGATCTCCTCCTGGAAGATCCGCATCTTGTTGTTGCCCTGGAAGATCGTGGGCGCCACGTAGTAGCCGCCGGAAAGGTCGCCGCCGAGGTCGACGCGCTCGCCACCGGTGATGATCCGAGCACCCTCTTTCACTCCGATGTCGATGTAGCTGAGGATCTTCTCGAGCTGGTCGCCGCTGGCCTGAGCGCCGATCATGGTTTCGGTGTCGAGGGGATTGCCCTGCTTGATCTGCTTGACCCGGTCGGTCGCGGCGGGCAGAAACTCGTCGATGATCGAGTTCTGGATCAGAGCGCGGCTCGGGCACGTGCACACTTCGCCCTGGTTGAGAGCGAACATCGAGAAGCCTTCGAGGCACTTGTCGTAGAACGCGTCCTGCTGACGCGTCACGTCGTCGAAGAAGATGTTCGGGCTCTTACCGCCGAGTTCGAGGGTCACCGGGATGAGGTTCTGGCTCGCGTTCTGCATGATCAGCCGGCCCGTCGAGGTTTCGCCGGTGAATGCGATCTTGCGGATGCGGTTGCTCGAGGCGAGGGGCGCGCCGGCTTCGACGCCGAAGCCGTTGACGACGTTGACAACGCCCGGCGGCAGGAGGTCGGCGATGAGTTCGATGAACAGCAGAATCGATGCTGGGGTCTGCTCGGCCGGTTTGAGAACGACGCTGTTCCCGGCGGCCAGAGCAGGCGCCAGCTTCCAGACCGCCATGAGCAGCGGGAAGTTCCACGGGATGATCTGGCCGACAACACCGAGCGGCTCGTGGAAGTGGTAGGCGACGGTGTCTTCGTCGAGCTGCGAGATACCGCCTTCCTGGGCGCGGATCGCGCCGGCGAAGTACCGGAAGTGGTCGACCGCGAGCGGGAGGTCCGCGGCGAGCGTCTCCCGGACCGGCTTTCCGTTGTCCCAGGTCTCGCCGACGGCGAGCATCTCGAGGTTCGCTTCCATGCGGTCGGCGATCTGGTTGAGGACGACGGCCCGTTCGGCGACTGACGTCTTTCCCCAGGCCGGGGCAGCCGAGTGAGCCGCGTCGAGAGCGAGTTCGATGTCTTCGGCGGTGCTTCGGGCGACCTCGCAGAACGGCTTGCCATTGACCGGCGAGGTGTTCTCGAAATACCGGCCCTTGACCGGTGCCACCCACTGCCCGCCGATCCAGTTGTCGTAGCGGGCTTTGTACGAAACGACGCTGCCGTCAGCTCCGGGTGCTGCATAAACAGTCATTGCGACTCCTCGCTTTGTGCTCGTCAGGGAGCAGAAATTTCCAGGCGAGAGTGACGGTAGTCACAGCGACGTTGCATCAACGTTGCAGCGTAAGGGGCTCAGCCGAGCCTGTCGTCGAGGAAGTTCAGATGCGCCTGAGCTGCGGTTCGACGCGGCGATCCGGCGGGGAGGATCTGCAACGCGTGCGTCCACATCTCGTAGTCGTCGCGCCCATGCGCGGTGTCGGCGAACGCCAACACGGCGTCGGCGTCCCGACTCGACAGCAGACTCGTGCGGACCAGCGTGTGGAGTTCCATGCGGAGCTCTTCGACGCCCGGGGCGATCGACTGCGGCAGCACCGGGCCCGGATAGGCCGAGACCGCCTGGCGTAGCCGACCGGCCCGGACATGCGTCTTCACCTCAGCGATGTCAGTGCGCAGACTTGCCGGCACCCGGTACGGGCGGGACTGCAGTTCCAGCGGTCGGATGGCGGACCGCAGACGAGACAGTTCGGCCCGGACGGTGACCTCTGCCTGCTCGTCATCGCTCAGGGCGACCGCCAGTTCGGCGGCCGACAGGCCGATCGTCGATTGCGTGAGAAGCACCAGAATCTCGCTGTGTCGGATGCTCAATTGCGTGGTCGTTGCGCCAAATCGGAGGGTTGCCCCGAGCTTTCCGAGCACGCTCAGGTGGCCGGCGGACGGTTGCGCAGAGGGGGTGGAGGGCGGCGCGATGCGTTGCAGGCGCATCTCCGCCTCGGCCGCCGCGACCGTGGCCCGGACGAGGGCAAGACTCTGCACTCCGACGGCGTCCGGACCGCCGGTCAGGTCGAGCATGCCAAGTACGGAGCCGTTCTCGGGATCGTGGATCGGTACTGCAGTACAACTCCAGGGCATGACGATCCGCGAAAGATGCTCTGGCCCATGAATTTGCACCGGTCGATCGAGCGCGAGCGAGGTCCCCGGTGCGTTGGTGCCGGCGGATGCCTCGCTCCAATCGGCACCGGGCACGAAGTGGATGTCCTCGGCGCGCGTACGCATCCGTGGCGAACCTTCCACCCAGAGCAGCTGTCCAGCGGCATCGCTCACCGCAACAAGCAACCCCGCTTCGGCGGCCGAGTCCACGAGAAGCCGGCGAACGACGGGCATCGCCACCGCGAGGGGGTGAGCGGTGCGGATCGCTTCGAGTGAATCGGACGGAAGATGAATCGTCGCCAGTGCATTTTCGGGGTCGATTCCGCTGTTGATACTGCGCGTCCAGGAATCCCGGACGAGATCTCGCACGACTCGATCGGGGCGGCCCGAGGCGACGAATGCCTCGCGCGCGCGGTTGAGCGCGCGCATCCACTGAAGGGATTGCGCACGGGGCGGCAAGGGAAATTCACCGTCGGCTCCCACACCGCCACTGTAGGCGCAGGTCGGTCGGTGTTGCTGCAGGGTGTCATTCGAACGAAGGAATGATTAAAAACAGAACAATCCGACCGCGTGTCGTGCTGGTTTCCGTGGAAACCTGAGATTACGATCAGATCACGCCGACCGCAGCTTGATGTTTTCGCTGCGGTCGGTAGTTAATTGTCGGGGTATTGCCACTTTGACATTCGAAATCTGGGTACCGATTAATTCGATACCCAGATTCCGGCCAAACAATCACCGCGCGAGGGCAGGTTCCCTCGTACGCAGGTCCGATGCGGCGTGGTCGTTGCTCATCGTCAATTCATCGAATGGCAGATCACCGTCGAGAACGGCGTCGACGCGGCGCTTGTCGATGGTCTTCGTCCAGGCCCCCACCAAAACGGTGGCAACTGCATTTCCGGAGAAATTCGTTACCGCACGTGCCTCGGACATGAATCGATCGATTCCGACAATCAATCCGACGCCGTCGAGAAGTTCCGGACGGTGGCTCTGGAGACCGCCGGCCAGGGTTGCGAGACCGGCACCGGTCACTCCCGCGGCGCCCTTCGAGGCGACCATCATGAACACCAGCAGACCGATCTGCTCGCCGATGTGAAGCGGCTTGCCCATCGCGTCGGCGATGAAAAGGGACGCCATCGTCAGGTAGATCGCGGTGCCGTCGAGGTTGAACGAGTAGCCCGTCGGCACGACGACACCCACGGTGCTGCGCTCGACGCCCAGGTGCTCCATCTTCGCGATCAGGCGCGGAAGTGCCGATTCGGACGACGACGTGGAGAAGATCAGCAGGTACTCCCGGGCCAGGTAGCGCACGAGTTTGAAGATCGAGACACCGGCGACGACCCGAAGAACCGTGCCCAAGACGCCGAAGACAAAGATCACGCAGGTGATGTAGAAGCCGAGCATCAGCGTCAGGAGCTGTGTCACTGCGGCCCAGCCGGTCTGGCCGACGACGTTGGCGATAGCGCCGAACGCACCGATCGGTGCGAGCCACAGGATCATGGTGAGGATGCGGAAGACGAGCTTCTGCAGGTGTTGGACACCGTTGAGGATCGGCTCGCCCGCCGTTCCCATGGCCTGCAACGCGAAGCCAACGAGGAGCGCGACGAGCAGGGCTTGCAGCACGCTGCCTGCGGTCAGCGACGAGAACAGCGACGTCGGGATGATGTTCTGCACGAAGTCCATCAGTCCGCCGGCCTCATGGGCCTTGGCGGCGAGCTCGGTACCCTTCCCGGCGGCACTCGCACTCAGGTGCAGTCCGGTGCCGGGGCTCAGCAGGTTGCCGACGACGAGACCGATGCCGAGTGCAAACGTCGACATGACCAGGAAGTACCCGAAGGCCATCCCGCCGACCTTGCCGACCGTGGCCGCCTTTCGGACCGAGCCGATGCCGAGCACGATCGTGCAGAAGATGACCGGCGCAATCATCATCTTGATGAGGTCGACGAACATCGAGCCGAGGACGCCGACGCTCTTGCCGGCACTAGGTGCGATGAGGCCGAGAGCGGCACCCCCGACGACGCCGATGATGACCGCGATGTAGAGCCAGTGGGTGCGGTCACGGTGAGGCCGTACTTCGGAGGCGGTGGTGCGTGACAAGTTGGCGCTCATGACCGCATTCCTTTCGATTTGATCGAGAACTGCTATGAAGGAAATGTTCCCGTTAAGCGTGATGTAGATCACGCTTAAGTTCATTTCGTTCACCTGCCGCTTTCGGAGGCGCGAATGCGCGTGTCGTGGCCCCGGTCTTTGGCCGGTCAGGCGATTGCGTTGCAGGTCATCGTGATCACGTTCGTCGTCGCGCTCGGATCGACGCTGGCGGTCCTCGATGCCCGCCGCGACGCCGAGGAATCTGCTCGGCAACAGGTGCTCGGAGTCGCGATCGCACTCGCCGACGCACCCTCGACGGCATCGGCGATCGAATCCGGTCAGGCGACAGTGGGGCTTCAACCCGTGACGGAGAAGGTCCGCACGAGCACCGACATCGCGTTCATCACGATCATGGGGCCCAACGGAATTCGGTTCACACACACCGACCCGTCCGAGATCGGCAAGCATTACCTCGGAACGATCGAACCCGCTCTTCGCGGAGAGACCTTCACCGAGATCTACACCGGAACGCTCGGCGAATCAGTGCGCGCGGTCGCACCTGTCCGGAACGCCGACGGCACGATCGTGGGATTGGTGTCAGCGGGGGTGACCCTGCGGACTCTCGCCGAGCGGTGGGAGTCCCAGGTTCCGACGATCGCGCTGGTGGGGGCGGTCGCGCTCGCCGTGTCCCTCGTCGGCACGCTTCTCATCCGGCGGCGCTTGCTGAGGCAGACTCGTGGCCTCGCCCCCGACGAGTTGCGGATCATGTACGACCATCACGACGCGATTCTGCACTCGGTCTCCGAGGGGCTCATCGTGCTCGATCATGACCGCGTGGTCGTGGTCAACGATGAGGGCCGGCGCCTTCTCGGATTGGTTGAGGGTCCCGTCCGCCGGAACGAGCTACCGGAGTTTCTGCAGGCCACTGGTTCGGGTGCGCGCGACGAGGTTCGCATTACCGACGATCGGGTGCTCGTCGTGAACCGATCGCAGGTCCCGGGCTCGGATTCGGAAGTCATCACCATTCGTGATCGCACGGAACTGCAGGGCGCCCTCGGCGAGATCGGGGCCTTGAAGTCGTTGACCGACTCATTGCGTGCGCAAGCACACGAGGCGGCGAACAAGTTGCACACCGTCATCACGATGGTCGAGATGGGCCGGGCTGACGACGCCGTCGAATTCGCGACGGACGAGCTGGCGATGTCACAAGGACTCGTTGACCGGCTGTCGAACGCCGTGGGGGAGCCGGCACTCGTGGCCCTGTTGCTCGGCAAGTCCGCGCAGGCCGCGGAGCGCGGAATCAGTCTGACGATCACCGAAGACACGTCGATCCCTGCGGCGACTGACGCCTTGCCGCTGTCGCCCGCGGAGATCGTGACGGTGGTCGGCAATCTCCTCGACAACGCGATGGACGCGTGTGACCGGGATGATCCGTGGGTCGAGGTGACGGTGAAGTTCGAGGACCGCACTTTGGTCCTCTGCGTCGCCGACAGCGGCCCCGGAATGGACGAAGAAACGTTTGCCCAGGCGATGCAACGGGGGTACTCCACAAAAGTGGATGGCGGCCATCACGGACTCGGCCTCGCGCTGGTGGCGCAGGTCGTGCGTCGGCATGGCGGCTCGCTGACCGCCGACGTAACGTACGGCTCGGTCGTGACCGCGACCGTGAGCACCCAATGATCGAAGTGCTCATCGTCGAGGACGATCCGATGATCGCGGAGGCCCACCGCGTCTACGTCGGCCGGATCGACGGATTCCGGGTGGCCGCAGTCGCCCACACCGCGCGGGACGCGATGCGGGCGGCTTCGCAGGCGGAACAGCCAATTGACCTGGTGTTACTTGATCTCGGCCTGCCCGATGCCAGCGGGATCTCCCTCGCGTCGGCGCTCCGTGGGCTCCGGCCCGCGCCCGACATCATCGCGATCACCTCGGAGCGCGATCTTCAGATGGTGCGATCGGCGGTGTCGCACGGTGCGCTCGCCTATCTCCTCAAACCGTTCACGTTCGCCGCGTTCCGCGATCGCATGGAGCGGTATCGCCTGTATCGCGCAGCCCTGCCCGAAGGAACCGCGGCCGCGAGCCAGGCCGAAGTGGATCGCGCCCTTGCCGAACTGCGGACCAGTACGGAACGAAATGTGACGGCGAAGGGCCAGTCAGCAGGAACGAACGACGACATCGCGCGGGCGATCCGCGACAGTCCCGGCGGGGCCACTGCCGACGAGATCGCTGCGCAAGTCGGAGTTTCGCGGGTGACCGCGTGGCGATATCTCGAACGGCTGGCTGACGAAGGCACGGTCAAACGTCACACTGATTACGGAAAGGCTGGAAGGCCTAAGACGCGATATCGGTGGCGCGAGAAATAGCTGAACCTTCATCGCTATTCGGCCCGAGCTCAATCGAGCACGGCGAAACGCTTCGGCGGAGCCTGGTCATTTTCCCAGGTCACCGGGCGAACGTACTGCAGCGAGAATCCCAGGATGATGATCAATACAACAGTAGGAAGGACACCAGGCAGAACTCCCTTGTGAATGCAGGTGGCAACGACCTGGGGTAGTACGGCCGCCGCCGTTGTGCCGACCATCAGCAATACGATCGAGCGCTTGTCTGCCCAATGGCAGACGGTTAGGTAAGTGAGAACGATCGCTTCGATTCCTGCAATCCATGGACTCGGATTCTCGGTGAGCGAAGTACTCCAGTGCCACCGATGCTCGGCACCAAGAATGGAATCCAGGGTGACGATCCCACCGCCGACCGCTAGGAGCAGCCACATCAGCAATCGCTTTTCCGGCGGCTGAATCGGCTGTGCCGGCCGAACCGGCTGGCGAACTCGGCGGACCGTTTGGGCGCGGTTGTTGAGGTCGAGAATTAGTCCGACTACACAAGCCGCCACAGCAATCGCCAGCTCGGGGGACACGAACTTCCGTACCGCGGGCACGGATACGACGACGGCGGTAAGTGGAGTGAGCCCGCACCCGATGACGATGGACAACCAGCAAGTCGCTATCGCCGGCTTGCGGGCGGCGTCTAGCGTTATGTTCCACAAATTGTGGGGTTCCCGCTGATGCGGATGGTTTGAAAGACCGATCGCGACGATCTCCTTCAGGCGCCTCCATCGACCCCGGACGCCGATGCCGCGCGATATGAGAACGCCACTGCCGATCACGGCACCAACGAGCATGAGGCCTAGCGCGAAGGTTGAGAGGTAGTGGGCATCAGGCGGGAACGCCTGGCCATGACGCGGACGCTCCGCGCGACTCAGCATCGCAGTTGTACCCAGCGAAATCGCGAACGCGGCAGCGAACCGCAATGGGTCCACGACCAGCGCTACCAAGACGGTCAGCGGACGGGCGAGGAGGAGTCCAATTACTTTCGCCCAAGTCGACAAGGATCCCGTGGGAAGGTCTTGCGGCCAGAGCGCTCGTAGAGCGAGAGGTCCGAGGCGCGCGGCAATAGCGCTGCGATACCAACCTGGAATTGCAGCCAGACCTTTACCGTCTGCTGATGTCGTAAATTCCTTCGATTCCCTGAAGATCGAGTCCTGTAGCTTGCTCTGCACCGACCGGTGCTCCGAATCATCGGATTCGCTTGTTGCTGGCGGCAGCATGCGAACAATCCCGGCAGCAGCGTCCAAGCGTCCCCAATACCAGTCGTTAATCCGCCACCTGCGCGCGAGAAATCCTCCGAACCGCGCTAACGGTATTCCGTCGAGTTTCCACTCTGCGCTCTTGAGTTCGACGGTTGCCTGCATTGACTTTTGGAGGTGCTGGCGCTGGATAGAGTTGGGATCGACATTCGTACGAAGCCACCGTTCCAGGGTCGACGCAATCGCCGCGTTCCGGAGATCTGAGAGATCCCCGTCTTGCAGGTGAGGTCGTTCGTCACCAGTGATGCGCTGGAACTGGATGATGTCAGCGGTGTTCGGCGTGCCGGCCAACGAGAATACGCGGACTAATGCATAGCAATCGAGCGAAGCGTATTTCGGAAGTCCAGCCTGGCGAAATGCTGATTCGTCCCACTTGCGGGCGTCGCTCGCAAAGGGCTGGACATTCTGCGAAATGACCCCGAGTGCTGAGCGGTAGCCCTCGAGAGCCAGCCAAATCAGGGTCAAGAACAGGGTGGGCCCGATCTCCGACTGAACCGGTGGGAAATACAAGTGGTTGCGTCCGGCCTCAGCGGTACCTGGTGATCGCGCGAGTTCTATGAACAGTTCAGCGTCCAGCGCATCGTCGGACTTGTCGACCCGGATTTTGAGGAGTTGGAACAAGGACCAGGTCATGCACAGCCGGGTCTGCTTGCACAGGCCGAGACGGATTCCTTCGGCGATGTCGGAGTTTGCTAACACCAACACGCTGTCGTCCACCATAGTCCGACGAGCCTCGACGAGGACCGTCAGGCATCTGTAAAGGCCACGTTTGAGCCGGCTCAGGTCGTGCTGGTGCCCTCCCTGAATTTGCTGCATTTTTTGAGTCCACGCGATGAGAACCCGAGCGGCGTCAACAGCGGCTCCGATGTCGCCGATCGCGAACGCCTTGGGCACCATGTCGGGGCCAATCCACTCGACGGGCCATTGGGTTGCCTTCGCGTCGGTCGATGCGGAGTGGTCGTAGGCGTGCTTGAGGGCGTGTGCCACACGCATCGCGCGCAGCGGCTTTAATGCTCGATACCGACTGGCACTGTGGGGAGGCATCGACATGTATGCCCATGGGCTTGTGAGCAGTTCACCGATACGTTTGGCATCAAAGCCGATTCGCGATTGGACGTACTGTCCGATGTTGACTTCGATTGCTACATCGGAGTTCGCCATTGCTGCGGCTAGACCTTCGAGGCGCCCCCTGATGGCCATCACGTTGTCGTTGTGTTCTCGAATTTGGCCTATCTCCAGGTCCGCGGATTCAACGCGTTCCCTGAGCGAATTGGCCGTACGCACGATGTGTGCCCAGCGGCCCGATTGAACCTTCTGTTCGGATTCGTCCTTCTTTCGTGTGGAAGCTTTCGGAATGTCTTTGGCGGCTTTAACCGGGTCGCGCTTGGCGGGCGGTTGAGGATCCAGGTACAAGAGACGGCGTTCGGAGGGATTGCCAGCCGGGGCTCGACCCACCGCACGCAGAGCGCGATCGATGGGGATGTTGTCGAAAACTCCGCCGTCTAACACGAAGAACGGTTCGGATCGTTGATCGACGGGACGTGCGGGGCGTGCAAATGGGAATGTCGTCGCCATATTGAGGGCATCTGCGAGAGTCACGTTGTCTGCGACTGAGAACACCGACGCTGGTTCAAAGGCCCCGGGAAATGAGGATGTCGACCGACCTGCCAGAGCCAGTCGTTCTCTTGCGGCGAGTGCTTCTGCGGTGTCGTCACCGAGTCCTGGGATCGTCGTGTAACACGAAGCAAGTCCACCGCGCCTTCGTGTGAACGTGAAACCCGCTTGGTTGTTCAGATCAGGTTCGAGGGCGTCGGGCAGGAGGGTCGCTGCGAGCTCGACGGTGATGTCGTAGCGCGCGGCGGCTTCAGCGACACCAGGCCCTTCCGAAATGTCCCTCAATGTTTCCGACGCCAGAGCCAGAAGGCGCTCGTCCCCTTTGAGTAGAGACGGGACAGCACCGCATCCGGAATCTCGGAGCAGCCTCCAAATTCCAGCTTGATCTGCCCACATCCTCTGCACAATGTCGTCAGTAGCTACGCCGTATGTCTGGGCGACGGCAAAGAGGATTGCGTTCAGGCCCCCTGCGCTGGCACCAGCCAGAATGTCGAACTCGACCTTGTTGTAGCCGTTGTCATTAAGCAGGTCCAAATAGTCGGCTGCTCGTGGGGGCAGATGGCTTAGCGGAGTGCCCGATGCTTGTGCAAGCGCCGCCCGACGGAGAAGATCCAGTTCCGCAACCGCGCCGCCAATCCACACCGCCATGCTGACGCCGCCACGCATGGCGAGCGCGATTCGCAGGGTCTTCCGCGGAGCGACGGAGCGCGAGGAGTCGTGATCTTGGTTCGGCTCTGGTGCCATCGAACGCTCCGATTGTGGATCCACGGAATGCCGGCCGCGCTGCCAAACTCATTGTGCCCCTGCATGAGCCAGCGGATCGCCGCTTTGTGACGGGTCACCGTCGAATGCAGTCAAACGGACTACAAACCGCGCGGAAGCTCCCGCCGCGGCGCACTCGGAAGTTCGTCGACGATTTCCGCGTCGATCACGAGCGGCGCGTCCGCAACCAGCTCGGGTGCGACTTCCTGCGGGGTGACGGTCACTCGGTGCTTGCGCGTGATTGTGAACGTCAATTCTTCGAATTCCTCGACGACCGTCTGGGCAACGCGCGCCGGCGCGGAAATGACTGACGACGCGAGGCTCGCAATTCCCTGGAAAGGTGCGGGCACCCAGGAAGGCGCCTTTTCAGACGAAGGGAGGGCGAGCTGACCGGAGCCATTCTGCGCGCGCTCAATCTCCCGCGGCGATTCACCAAGCTCGGCCGCGACGCGACGACGCTGTTTCTCCTGCTCGAGGAAGAGTTCGGCTTCGGCCGCGATCTTCGCCTTCTCGAGCTCTTGCTCGGCCTGCAGCTTCTCGGCTTCGGCGCGAAGTTCGGCCTTGCGGATGGCGATCTCAGCCTCGGCTTCCGCTTCGGCGCGAGCCAGACGCTTCGCTGCGGACTCGTTCCGCCACCGCAGAAATAGCAGCGGTGCCACACATACGAGAACCAAGAGTGCGATGAGCACCATCCGCAGAGCGAGCGCGCCAAAGTGGTTGACCGAGTATGAGTTCAGCGCGATCCAGCGGACGCCGACGCTCGATGAGTTGGCCGGAGCAGCCGCCTGTGCCGACGCGAGCTGGTCCTGTGCCTGAGCGATGCGCGTGTCGATTCCGGGCGCACGCTGGGTCCGGGCCGCGATCGCGTCGTCGAGGTTCGCCATGGCCGCGTTGCGCGCAGTCCGGGCCGCCTCGGTCTCGGAGCCGGCTCCGGCGACACCGGTGACCTGGCCGTCCGTCGGGCAGCCGGGCTTGGGATTCACTTCGCAGTTCGCGCGCACGACGGCTGCATCGAGCGCCTTCTGCGCGACCGCGACGTCCGTATCCAGACGCGACCGGTCGGATTCGGCGGAATCGAGGCGCGATTGGGCCGCTACGACTGCGGGGCGCGCAGCGTCGCGATCGGCGATCACTTGATCAATGGGCGATGAGAATGCCCACAGAGCCGCGAGTTCGCCGAGGACGAGACCGAGAACGACCAAAAGGCCGAATTGAAAACGGAGCAGTTGTTTGGCCCGCTCGGTCGATTGTGCCCCGCTGGGCTGAGCCTCAGACACGAGACGGCTCCTTTCCTGCGGCAATGCGCCAATTACCGAGTGTTTCCCACGCTCAGTGCCAGTCGCGGTCGACTCGGCGCTATCGCCAACGGTTGTGAACCGTCTCACACTGGAAATGGGTCCGATCCAGCGGGGTGAGCATTTTCGCATCGACGACCGCTGATTCGACCCCGGCCGAGCTTGCTTTATCCTGGAAGACAAGCGGATCCGTGATTTCCACAGCCCGGAGATTGACGTGTTTGCGACCCTGGAGAGCGGCAATCGATGCCCATTCGGAACGGCTCTGGTTGGCGTTCGATGGGGGAACTGACCTACAGTTTCTTAATTGCCGACCGTTGAATTCGCATGGAATGAGACGGTCGGGCGCCGAGCGCTGCAATCGTCCACAAGACTCACCGCAGTCCACGCGAGCCTGTGATAGCCCACAGGTTAGCCCCTGGTACAGCTCGGACCTAGCGTCGGTCACTGCGTGTCCGGCAGACCTGCTGCCGGCATCGAGGCCGGTGATCTTCTACTAGGACGTGAGTCCATGAAGGTAAGGGAATGAAGCAACCTCCTGGCCGGCAAGGCCTGTACGACCCCGCTAACGAGCACGACGCCTGTGGTGTCGCCTTCGTCGTTGACATGCACGGACGAAAGTCCCGCGACATCGTCGAGAAGGCAATCACCGCACTGGTCAACCTCGACCACCGTGGGGCCGCTGGTGCAGAGCCGAACACCGGTGACGGTGCGGGAATCCTGATCCAGATCCCGGACGCGTTCTTCCGCGCGGTCGTCGATTTCGAACTTCCCGCCGAGGGCGCTTACGCCTCGGGTATCGCGTTCCTCCCGCAGGGCCGCATCGCGCAGAAGCGCGCGGCTGCTGGAGTCGAGCGCATCGTCGCGCAGGAGGGCCTCGAGGTCCTGGGCTGGCGTGAGGTTCCGACGGACGACTCGTCGCTCGGTGCTCTCGCCCGCGACGCGATGCCGACCTTCCGCCAGATCTTCATCGCGGGCAAGGGCCTCGATGGTCTTGCTCTCGAGCGCAAGACCTATGTCATCCGCAAGCGGATCGAGCACGAGCTCGGCGCCGAGCCGAGCGTCGACGGCACCGACCGCGGTTCGGTGTACTTCCCGAGCCTGTCGGGTCGCACCTTTGTCTACAAGGGCATGCTGACCACGCCGCAGCTCAAGGACTTCTACCTCGACCTGCAGGACGAGCGCATGGAGTCCGCGCTCGGTCTCGTGCACTCGCGTTTCTCGACGAACACGTTCCCGTCGTGGCCGCTCGCGCACCCGTACCGTCGCGTTGCGCACAACGGTGAGATCAACACCGTCACCGGTAACGAGAAGTGGATGCGTGCTCGCGAGGCGCTCATCGCTTCGGACGTCTTCGGCGACGACCTGGCAAAGATCTTCCCGATCTGTACCCCAGGCGCCTCGGACACCGCTCGCTTCGACGAGGTTCTCGAGCTGCTGCACCTCGGTGGACGCGACATCCACCACGCCGTGCTCATGATGGTTCCCGAAGCTTGGGAGCGCAATGAGGACATGGATCCCACGCGCAGGGCCTTCTACGAGTACCACTCCACGCTCATGGAGCCGTGGGACGGACCGGCCTGCATCTGCTTCACCGACGGCACGGTCATGGGTGCGGTCCTCGACCGCAACGGCCTTCGCCCCGGTCGTTACTGGGTCACCGAAGACGGACTCGTCGTGCTCGCGTCCGAGGCGGGCGTGCTGCCGATCGACGCCTCGACCGTCGTTCAGCGTGGCCGCCTCCAGCCGGGCAAGATGTTCCTCGTCGACACCGCGCAGGGTCGCATCGTCAGCGATGACGAGATCAAGGACGCGCTCGTCTCGGAGCACCCGTACCAGCAGTGGCTCGACGAGGGCTTGGTCTACCTGAAGGACCTGCCGGAGCACCCGCACGTGCACATGTCGCACGACCGCGTTCTCATCCGCCAGCAGGTCTTCGGCTACACCACCGAAGAGCTCAACATCCTGCTCGCGCCAATGGCCAGGACCGGCCTCGAGGCGCTCGGCTCGATGGGTACCGACACGCCGATCGCGGTGCTGTCGGCTCGCCCGCGCATGCTGTTCGACTACCTCCAGCAGTTGTTCGCGCAGGTCACGAACCCGCCGCTCGACGCCATCCGCGAAGAGGTCGTCACCAGCCTGCAGGCGAACATCGGTCCGGAGGGTGACCTCCTGCACCCGAATGCCGCTTCGTGTCGCCAGATTTCGCTGCCGTCGCCGATTCTGCACAACGACGAGCTCGCCAAGTTCGTCCACATCAACGACGAAGGAACCCAGCCGGGTCTCCGTAGTGTCGTGGTGCGCTGTCTGTACCCGGTCGCCGATGGCGGCGAGGGTCTGCGCAAGGCGCTTGACGCGGTGTGTTCGCAGGTGTCGGCCTCGATCGAGGGTGGCGCTCGCATCATCATCCTCAGCGACCGGGAGTCGAACGAGAAGCTCGCACCGATTCCGTCGCTGCTGTTCACCTCGGCGGTTCACCAGCACCTTGTGCGCGACAAGACGCGTACCAAGGTCGGCCTGATCGTCGAGTCCGGTGACGCCCGCGAGATCCACCACATGGCGACCCTGGTCGGCTGCGGTGCTGCGGCGATCAACCCGTACATGGCCTTCGAGACCATCGAGGACATGATCGATCGTGGTGCGATCGTCGGTGTTCCGTTCGAGAAGGCTGTTCAGAACTACATCAAGGCCGCTGGCAAGGGTGTTCTGAAGGTCATGTCCAAGATGGGCATCTCGACGATCGCGTCGTACCGCGGTGCCCAACTGTTCCAGGTGATCGGTCTGTCGCAGGAACTGTGCGATCAGTACTTCACCGGTATGAGCAGCCAGCTCGGCGGTATCGGCCTCGACGAAATCGCAGCGGACGTGGCTGCGCGTCACGCCACCGCGTTCCTCATCAATAAGCCGGAACGCTCGCACCGCGAGCTCGAGGTCGGCGGTGAGTATCAGTGGCGTCGCGAGGGCGAGTACCACCTGTTCAACCCGGACACCGTGTTCAAGCTCCAGCACTCGACCCGCAGCGGTCAGTACAAGATCTTCAAGGAGTACACGCAGCTCGTCGACGATCAGTCGGAGCGACTGGCCTCCCTGCGCGGTCTGTTCCGCTTCCGCACCGAGGACCGCAAGCCGATCTCGATCGACGAGGTCGAGCCGGTGTCGGAGATCGTCAAGCGCTTCTCGACCGGTGCGATGAGCTACGGCTCTATCTCGGCCGAGGCGCACGAGACGCTCGCCATCGCGATGAACCGTCTCGGCGGTCGGTCTAACTCGGGTGAGGGCGGAGAAGACCCGCGCCGGTTCACCCCGGACGAGAACGGTGACTGGCGGCGTAGTGCGATCAAGCAGGTCGCGTCGGGACGTTTCGGCGTCACCTCGCACTACCTGACGAACTGCACCGACATCCAGATCAAGATGGCGCAGGGTGCCAAGCCGGGTGAGGGCGGTCAGCTGCCGGGTCACAAGGTGTACCCGTGGGTTGCCGAGGTCCGTCACTCGACGCCGGGCGTCGGCCTCATCTCGCCGCCGCCGCACCACGACATCTACTCGATCGAAGACCTCGCGCAGCTCATCCACGACCTGAAGAACGCGAACCCGTCTGCGCGGATTCACGTGAAGCTGGTCTCGGAGATCGGCGTCGGCACGGTCGCCGCCGGTGTTTCGAAGGCGCACGCCGACGTGGTGCTGATTTCGGGCCACGATGGTGGTACCGGTGCCACACCGCTCACGTCGATGAAGCATGCCGGTGCGCCGTGGGAGATCGGCCTCGCCGAGACTCAGCAGACCCTGATGCTCAACGGCCTGCGGGACCGCATCGTCGTTCAGGTCGACGGTCAGTTGAAGACCGGTCGGGACGTCATCGTCGCCGCGCTGCTCGGCGGTGAGGAGTTCGGTTTCGCGACCGCTCCGCTCGTTGTGTCGGGCTGCATCATGATGCGCGTCTGCCACCTCGACACCTGCCCGGTCGGTGTCGCCACGCAGAACCCGGTTCTGCGTAAGCGCTTCACCGGTAAGCCCGAGTTCGTCGAGAACTTCTTCAACTTCATCGCCGAGGAAGTCCGCGAGTACCTGGCACTGCTCGGTTTCCGCACGCTCGCTGAGGCCATCGGTCACGTCGAGCTGCTCGACACCACCAAGGCCAAGGAGCACTGGAAGGCGAGCAAGCTTGACCTCTCGCCGATCCTCGACATGCCGGAATCGCCGTTCATGCAGCAGGACCTCTACTGCACCGGCACCCAGGACCACGGTCTGGACAAGGCGCTCGACAACAAGCTCATCGCGGAGAGCCGGCCGGCCATCGACAACGGGACCGCGGTCAAGTTCGAGTCGCCGATCAGCAACGTCAACCGCACGGTCGGCACGATGCTCGGCCACGAGGTGACCAAGGTCTACGGCGGCGAAGGCCTGCCGGAAGGCACGATCGACATCACCTTCACGGGTTCGGCGGGCAACAGCTTCGGCGCGTTCGTGCCGGCTGGTATCACGCTGCGGATCTTCGGTGACGCCAACGACTACGTCGGTAAGGGCCTCTCGGGTGGAAACATCGTCGTGCGCCCGGCGCTCGACGCCCCGAAGGGCTTCGTCGCCGAGAAGAACATCATCGCGGGCAACGTGATCCTGTTCGGCGCGACGAAGGGGTCGGTCCTGATCCGCGGTATCGCCGGCGAGCGCTTCTGCGTCCGTAACTCGGGTGCGACCGCGGTCGTCGAGGGTGTCGGTGACCACGGTTGCGAGTACATGACCGGTGGAAAGGTCGTCGTTCTCGGCGAGACCGGACGTAACTTCGGCGCTGGTATGTCCGGTGGCGTCGCGTACATCTACGACCCGGGCCGCAAGTTCGAGGCCAACCTCAACACCGAGATGGTCGACCTCGAAGACCTGTCGGGCGAGGACTTCACCTGGCTGAAGTCGATCGTCACGAAGCACCGCGACGAAACCGGTTCGGCCGTGGCGGAGAAGATCCTCCACGACTGGTCGCAGCAGGTGAACCACTTCGTCAAGGTCATGCCGCGCGACTACAAGCGTGTTCTCATTGCGATCGACAAGGCGGAGAAGCTCGGTCGCGACGTCAGCGAAGCAATTATGGAGGCAGCACGTGGGTGACCCCTCAGGCTTTTTGAAGATCACCAAGCGTGAATTGCCGGTCCGTCGCCCGGTTCCGCTGCGCCTGCTCGACTGGAAAGAGGTCTACGAAGACTTCGATGACGAGTCGCTCAAGGGCCAGGCGAGCCGCTGCATGGACTGCGGTATCCCGTTCTGCCACAACGGTTGCCCGCTCGGAAACCTGATTCCCGAGTGGAACGACCTGGTCTTCAAGGACCGTTGGCGCGATGCGATCGACCGTCTCCACGCGACGAACAACTTCCCGGAGTTCACGGGCCGCCTGTGCCCGGCGCCGTGTGAGGGCTCGTGCGTTCTGGGCATCAACCAGGACCCGGTCACGATCAAGCAGGTCGAGGTCGAGATCATCGATCACGCCTTCGACAACGGCTGGGTCGTTCCGGTCTATCCGACCCAGCTCACCGGCAAGAAGATCGCCGTCGTGGGTTCGGGACCGGCTGGTCTGGCCGCTGCTCAGCAGCTGACCCGCGCCGGCCACAGCGTCACCGTGTTCGAGCGCGACGACCGCGTCGGTGGTCTGCTCCGCTACGGCATCCCCGAGTTCAAGATGGAGAAGCGCCACGTCGACCGTCGTCTCGCGCAGATGACGGCCGAGGGCACGGTCTTCAAGACCGGTGTCAACGTCGGCGTCGACATCACCGCTGCCGAGCTGCGCGCGCAGTTCGACGCGGTCGTGCTCTCCGGTGGTGCCACCGACCGCCGTGACCTGCCGATCCCGGGCCGCGAGCTCGAGGGCATCTACCAGGCCATGGAGTACTTGCCGCAGGCGAACCGGGTGCAGCAGGGCGACCAGATCACCGATGCTGAGGGCCTTCCGCCGATCAACGCACGGGGCAAGAAGGTCATCATCATCGGTGGTGGCGACACGGGCGCGGACTGCCTCGGAACCGCACACCGCCAGGGCGCGGAGTCGATCCACCAGTTCGAGATCATGCCGCGGCCGCCGCACGAGCGTGCGGACACGACGCCGTGGCCGACCTACCCACTCATGTTCCGTGTCTCTTCGGCGCACGAAGAGGGTGGCGAGCGCGTCTACTCGGTCAACACCGAGAAGTTCGTTGGCGAGAACGGAAAGCTCACCGGTCTGCACGGCCATGAGGTCGAGTTCAAGGCCGGACGCTTCGAGAAGGTCGAAGGCTCGGACTTCACGATGGACGCTGACATTGTCTTCCTCGCGATGGGCTTCGTCGGCTCGGAGAAGCCGGGTCTGCTGACCGACCTCGGTGTCGAGTTCGATCAGCGGCAGAACGTCAAGCGCAACAGCGACTGGGAAACCAACGTTCCCGGCGTGTTCGTTGCCGGTGACATGGGTCGTGGACAGTCGCTCATCGTGTGGGCGATTGCGGAAGGCCGCTCGTGTGCGGCCGCGGTCGACACCTACCTCGATGGCGAAACCGCGCTTCCGTCGCCGATCCGTCCGACGGATCTGCCTCAGCGCTAGGATTTCCAGCACCTTCGCCCGCCGCCCGCTCACACCGATCAGCATGAATCGGTGAGGCGGGCGGTTGGCTTTTGTAGACTTTCTACAGATTGCACTAATTCGTTTGGGAGACACGCGGAACGCCAGTTACGAGAGTTTCTGGTGATCTGCGCGATAATGTCGCTCTGCTTTCAGCGAACACCCTATGAACGTCGCTCTTTTGGTCCAAACTCGTAATAGAAGCGTGACCTTCAAAGAAGCGGGTGGTGGCAAGTGGCTTACGAGTACGAACCAATCCCGCTGGCCTCGCGGGAAGAGCCGCTCGACGCCTACTCCCGTGTTGTCAGCACAGTGGCACGCACCCTCACTCCACACGTAGCTTTCGTCCAGACTCGTCGGAGCAACGGTTCGGCTGTCGTGTTCTCCGACGAGGGCCACATGCTGACCAACGCGCATGTCGTGGGATCGGCTGTTCGCGGCAAGGCGACGTTCCCGGATGGCCTCACGGTTGACTTCGACGTCATCGGGAGCGACCCGCTGTCCGACCTCGCCGTTTTGCTGGCGCACCAGAACTGTCCGCCGCCGGCCCGCTTCGGCAACGCAGATGATCTGGTCGTGGGGCAGTTGGCTGTGGCGGTCGGCTCACCGCTGGGACTCACTGGATCGGTGACGGCGGGAATCGTGAGCGCGCTCGGTCGTGCCCTGCCGGTCGGTTCGG
Organism: Smaragdicoccus niigatensis DSM 44881 = NBRC 103563; assembly: GCF_000380645.1. Lineage (GTDB taxonomy): Bacteria > Actinomycetota > Actinomycetes > Mycobacteriales > Mycobacteriaceae > Smaragdicoccus > Smaragdicoccus niigatensis. The sequence continues at coordinate 74,311 of NZ_AQXZ01000014.1, read as the reverse complement.
GCAACACCGCACGCGTCATCGAGAACGTCATCCAGACCGACGCCACGCTCAACCCGGGTAACTCCGGTGGTGCGCTGGCGGATTCGCGCGGCTGCGTGGTCGGTATCAACACCGCGATCGCGGGACACGGTCTGGGCCTCGCGGTGCCGATCAACCCGACCACGCTGCGGATCATCGACACGCTGCAGGTCGAAGGCCAGGTTCGCCGGGCGTACCTCGGCATCGTCGGCGTTCCGTCGCCGGTTCCGGCATCGGTCTTCGAGCGGACCGGGCAGCGCAGCGGGCTTCGCGTCGTCGAGGTCGTGCCGGGTGGACCTGCGGACATGGCGGGCCTGCGTGCGGATGACCTCGTGCTGAGCGTGGCGCGCGAGCAGATCGCCGACGCCGGAGACATCCAGAAGAAGCTCTTCGGTGAGGTCATCGGAACTCTGCTGCCGGTCACGGTGCTGCGCAGCGGCGCGATGGTCGATGTGCTGGCGACGCCGATCGAGCTCAGCTACAACGACTGAAATCCGGGTCCAAAGTCTCCGCCGGAGCAGTCTGTACAAAACTCCCAGGTTGTACAAGCGCCCCGGCGGGAGACTATGACCCCGGCGGGGCTGCTTCATTCCGTGAAGCCCAACGACTGACGATCGTTCGTTAACATCGGAGCATGAGTCCCCGCAGTTCGGCCGCGAACGCTGCTCGAACGAAACAGCGAATCGTCGAAGAGTGCGTGTTGCTGGCATCGTCCGAGGGTCTGGAAGGCATCACGATCGGGTCGGTCGCGAGCCGTGTCAGCATGAGCAAGGCCGGCATTGTCGGCCCGTTCGGATCCCGCGAGGCGCTGCAAGAGGCCGCCCTGCGGCGCGCGGTCGAGGTCTTCGTGACATCGGTGGCCGCACCCGCGATACCGCACGAGCCTGGATTGGCCAGGCTGAGAGTGGTTGTCGACAGTTGGATCGGCTATCTGGCCGATTCGCCCTTTCCCAACGGCTGCTTCATGACTGCGGTGTCGTCTGAGATCGATGGGCAGCCGGGACCGCTGTGCGACATCGTCAAGGAGTCGATGGGGTGGTTCTTGGGCTTCTTGCGTGAGGAGGTGGCGGCGGCCGTCGACGCGCACGAATTGAACACCGATCCCGACGACGTCGTGCTCACGCTGTTCGGTCTTGCGGCCGCTCTGAACCAAGAGCTTCAACTCTTCGGCCGAACCGAGTCGATCGCGCGCATTCGGCGTTTGATGCACGCCGCCGTGGAGCCCTGAAATAACTAACGTTCGTTCGTTGTTGTTCGGGACATCACAATCGTTCTCTGGATTGAGGTGTGTCATGAATTCACAGCGCGTATGGCTTGTCTTGTTCGGCGTCTGGTTTGCCGTCGTCGCGATCGTCGGAGCCGCGGGCGGTTTCGCTCAACCCGGACCCCCGCTGGTTCTCGGGGCCGCTGTCGCGATTCCGCCGTTGCTCACGATTTTGGGCTGGCGTTATGTGCCGGCAGTCCGGCGAGCGCTTCTCGCGGTCGACCTGCGGCATCTCGTTCTGCTCCACGTCGCCCGACTCGAGGGCGCGATCTTCTTCCTCGATGCACTGCGCGGGGAACTGCCGATGGGGTTCGCGATCCCCGCTGGATTCGGCGACGTGATTGCCGCGATCGGAGCTCTCGTGCTCCTGACGGCACGCCGACCGGCGCGACGGACGTTCTTGGCGTGGAACGTGTTTGGACTGCTCGACCTCGTTGTCGCGGTGACTCTGGGCGTGCTTTACTCGGCCAGCCCCGTGGGCGTGCTCTCTACGACCGCATCGAACACGTCGGCGATCGGATATCTACCGCTGATCCTGATCCCCGGCTTTTATGTCCCGCTGCTCATCTCGAGCCATCTGGTGGCACTGCTGCGTCGGAACGAACTGACCGACAGCGACCAATCGCTGCCGGCCAGCCGAGTCGGTCTACTTCATTCCGGGGACGACCAGGCCAGCGATCGTGGCCTGCACACGCTGGTAGCTGGAGCCGGAAAGGCGAACGAGCGCATCGAGTGACTTGGCGTCGATCCCGATGAGGACGCGACCCTTCTTCTTCTCGATGCCCTTGATGATCTCCTTGGCCGCGGACTCGGGGCTCACGTGCAGGAACAGCTTCTCGAACAGTTCGGTCTGCTTGCGGCCGGCTTCAGTGCCACCCGTGTCCGCGTTCTTGGCGATGTTGGTCTTGATTCCGCCCGGGTGCACGCACGTGACCTCGACGTTGTGGTCCGAGATCAGCATCTCCTGGCGCAGCGACTCGGTGAGTCCACGAACGGCGAACTTCGCGGCGTTGTACGGCGACTGACCCGGGTTCGACAGCAGGCCGAACAGGCTCGAGATGTTGACCAGGTGACCGTCACCGCTCGCGATGAGGTGGGGGAGGAATGCCTTGGAGCCGTTGAGGACACCGCCGAAGTCGATGTTCATCACGCGGTCGAATCGCTCGAAGGTCAGGTCTTCGAAGTTTCCGGTGGCGGAGATTCCGGCGTTGTTGATAACGACGTTCACGACGCCGAACTCAGCCGCGACGGCTTCGGCGTACGCGAGGAAAGCGGCGCGGTCGGCGACGTCGAGGCGCTGGGTGTGCACTCGAGCTCCGGCGGCGCTGGCAAGTTCGGCGGTCTCGGCGAGTCCGGCCTCATCGACGTCGCTCAGTGCGAGTCCGGTGACACCCTTCTTCGCGAGTTCCACGGCGAGTGCACGCCCGATTCCGGATCCGGCACCGGTGATGACTGCGACCTTGCCCTTGAGCTTCATGTTCCATCCTGACTTCGTTGTCGATGTATATGGGACAGTTCGTCCCAGTTAACGTACGACGGTACGTGAGTCGTGACGTTGACGCATTGACCGGCGTCACAGTCCACAGAACGAGAATGGGCGATATTCCGTCCGAAAACGGAATATCGCCCAATTTCTTGTTTCAGCGCTTGGCCAGCGGCTTCACGAAGGGAAACGCCAGCGATTCGCGCACCGTACGCCCGGTGATCAGCGTGATCACGCGGTCGACGTCGAGCCACAGGCCCGCCGTCGGCAGCATGCCAAACTCAATCGCCTCGAGGTAGGCATCGTTGGCGCGAACGGCGTCGACATCACCGGCGAGTGCCCGGCTCTCCTCGAGAGCCAGACGACGTCGCTGCTCGAGCGGATCGGTCAACTCGGTGTGAACCGACCCCAGAATCGAACCCCACGCCACGAGATCGCACCGCTCCGCGAGGTCCTCGTTGGCGGCGAGGCTGCGTGCCGTCGGAGCCATCGTCACCGGGAAGTCCCGATAGAACGTCGGGAGTTCGGTACGGGCCACGACGAGGCGATCGTAGAGCGCGTACGCAAGGCGACCTTCGTCCCACGAATGCCGCGGCGTGATGCCCGCGGTCTCACACAAGATCCGAAGCGTCGAGATCGTGGTGCTGGCGTTGACCGGCTGGCCGGCGGCTTCGCTGACCGCTTCGTAGAACGTACGCACCGGCCACGGTCCGCTGATGTCGAACGGACGCATCACACCGTCGTAGCGTTGCCGGAACGACAGCGCCTGACCATGGACGGCCAGCGCTGCCTGCTGAACCATCTCCTGGCAACGCGTGACCATTTCGCCGTAACCGACGTGCGCTTCGAATGCATGCAGCGTCGTGAACTCCGGGTTGTGCTGCGCGCTCGTCCCGGAGTCGGCGAAGCTTCGCCCGAGTTCGTACACCCGCTCCAACCCGCCGACCGCCAGCTGCTTGAGTTGCAGCGCTGGAGTGGTCCGGAGGCGAAGTTCGAGCCCGTACACGTCCGGCTGCGTCCGGAACGTACGAGCGTTGATGCCGTTCGAATTCGACTGCAGGATGGGAGTTTCCGCTTCGAGGTAGTCCCAGCCGGCAAGCGAGGAGCGGATCGAGTGCAACACGACGCTGCGTGCTTGCGCGACTTCCCGGGCACTCGGGTTGATGGCGAGTTCGACGTGACGCTGCCGCACCTTGGCCTCGGGGGAGGTCAGCCCCTTGTGGCGGTCGGGGAGTGGATGCAGGCTCTTCGTGACGAGTCGCCAGTCCATCGCGAACAGGCTGGTCTCTCCCTTGCGGGCGCGCCCGATCGGTCCGCTCACCTCGATGAGATCGCCGAGGTCGAACATCGAGCCGAACGTGACGGCTTTGTCCTCGCCGCAGCGATTCGCGTCGACCATGATCTGGATGTCTCCGCTGGCATCCCGCAGCTTGGCGAACCCGAGACCGCCCAGGTCACGCCAGGCCAGCAGTCGCCCGGTCAGGCGGACGCGAGTGCCCGAGACGGCATCGCGCGCGGCGGCGATCGTGTGCGTCGGCGGGTAGGCGGGCGGGTAACCGGGGATTCCGGCTTCGGCCAGACGCGCGAGCTTGTCCACGCGAACCCGGACGTGCTCCGGCCGCTCGGGTTGCCTCGTCAGGCCCGGGTGCGGACGGGGGATGGGTGACTCGAGCAGATCTGCGAGCACCGCCCGGTCTATCCGGGTCCGGCTGGAAGTGAAGGTCGATGCCACTTTGCGTCGACCTTCGATCACGCCGCTGGCGATCGACACCCGTGAGACCCGCCCCGCCGGGTACGCCACGTAGCGCGGCGCCCACGTCGGCCGGTACTGCTCGTTGGCCGCACGTGAGGAGTCCTGCTGCCACCACCGCGACAGGAACAGCGGAACCCGCGCCATCGCGCTGGTGGCCGTGCTGTCGACGTCGGTGAAGCCGAACGAGATCCGGGTCAGACCCAGGGCCGCCGACGCGAGGACGAGCTCGCTCAGCATCAGTTCGGTGATGCCACCGGGAGCGGACTCATCGCGGCACAGGAGATCCACGGTGGCGTCCGTGGCGCCCCACGGCACAAGGGTCATCATCGCGACCGGACCGCCTGGGCCGACGGCCTCGACCAGCAGCGATTCGGTGTCTCCCGGGTCGCCGATGCGACCTAGCGAACGGTGGAATCCACGTTCGGTCTGGGTGTCGGCCCACTGCGCCGCGCGCTTGCGGACGGCGGCGAGTTCGGTCGCCGGAATGTCCGCTTGGCGCCGTACCCGGACGGTGAGGCCCTGCTTCCGGAGGCGATTTCCAGCCAGGCGAATTGCCTTGAATTCCGGTGCGCTGAGATCGAATTCGGTGGGTTTGAGGATCGCCTCCGATGCCACTCGCAGCGTCGACAGACCCGCACGCCGATAGGCTCGAGCACCCAACTTGCTGGCACCCGTCGCGGCTGGAATCCAGTTGTGGTCGCGGCACATCTCGAGCCACGCCGCGATAGCCCGCGGCCACGCCTCCTGATTCCCGACGGGATCGCCCACCGCCATGCTGACTCCGACGCCGGTCCGGTAAGCGACGGCAGCCTTGCCGCTGGGTGCGAAGACGACGGAGTTGTCGCGGCGAGTCGAGAAGTACGCGAGCGAATCGCTGACATCCGATCGGGCGATGAGGGCCTGGAGCGCGGACTCGTCGAGCGCGGTCAGGGTGTTCGACGTCCGCTGGGTGCGCCGGACGACCGCGAGAACAGCGATGAAGGCCAGCGCACCGAAGGCGCCGAGCGCGGCGTCGACGTTGATGGAGACGACGCCGGTGTCGTAGCTGTTGGGGATCAGGCCGAACACGACGACGCGATTTGCGGCGTACCAGAGCTGGTCCTGCACCGCGAGACGGCCCGGTGCGAGGGCGATGAGGCCGTACCCGATCGCCGTGAACAACAGGCCGAAGCCGAGGACGGCACCGATCGTCTTTCCGACCGATGGCCAGCGCGAATGCTGCGGGAACTGCGGCTGGAGCGCGACGAGGGTCGCGAGAACGCCGGCGGAGATGCCGAACGCGATGCCGGAATCGAGGTCCACCTGCTGGGTCATGACGATGGCGTGGCCACCTGCGACCACCGCGGCCATCACGATGAGGGCCCACCACGCGACGCGTTTCGCGCGCCACAGACCGACCGCGAGAACGCCGAGTGCAAGCGCCCAGCTCAGACTCGAGTTCGGGGCATGGATGAAATGACTGTTGAGGACCGAACGCACAGGTTCGGACCTCTCACGAAGAACCGGGACGACGCTCCATATCGCGCAGGCGATTGCCGCGCACCCGACCACCAGTCCGGTGAGTCGAGGAACGATTCGGCGCCGGACTGAGGCGGTTTCAATCATGGTTCGCGAACCACCACACCGTCTTCGTCGCTGTAGCAGATCTCGCCCGGGTTGAACGTCACGCCGCCGATTTCGACGGGCACGTTCTTCTCGCCCGACCCGGTCTGCGTGCTCTTGCGCGGGTTGGTGCCCAAGGCCTTGATGCCGATGTCGAGCGTCTGGAGGATCGCCGAATCGCGGACGGCCGCGTTGACGATGACGCCGACCCAGCCGTTCTTTACGGCCGCGCCCGCGATGAGGTCGCCGACGAGGGCGGTGTGCACACTGGCGTCGCCGTCAACGACGAGAACTCCGCCGTTGCCAGGCGAGTTCAGAGTCTGTTTGACCAGCAGATTGTCTTGAAAGCAGCGAATAGTGGTAATCGGGCCGGCGAAGGCACTACGGCCTCCGAACTGGCGGAATTGGGTGTCACAACTGCGAATGCCGGGGCCGATTTCATCGGCCAGGTCGGCGGTAGCTACCACTTCGGTCACGGATTCACACTAGATCAACCCACCGACATCGTCGCCCCGCCAAGAGCCGACGCAGAGCGTCGACGGCGTTTCACGCAGTCGGCGTGTTGTCGGTCTCCGAACGTCGTGTCCGGCGGATCGCGAACACGAGCAAGGACAGCACCGCGAGGGCCGCGAGTCCCGCCCCGGCGGCCACCGGGATACTGCTTGATGAGCTCGCCGAATTCGTGCTTTGACCTGGTGTTCCATTGCCCGGCGTGAGCAGCGTGAACGTCGACGAACCGGTGATCGGATGGCCGTCCTGGGCGGCGACCCGATAGGCGATCGTGTACTTGCCGGCGGGGCCCAGTTCACGCACCGCAACGGTCAGTCGTTCGCCGTCGACCGTGGGTTCACCGTCGGTCCACTGCCCGCCGTCCGGCCCGACGACCGACAGCGCCGCGAAGTCCGCCTGGGGAGCTTCGGTGAACGTGATGGTCACCGATTTCGGCGATGTGCTGAGTTGCGCACCGTCTGCCGGATCAACCGCGATCGCCGTGGTGTGTGCCTGCGCCGGCCCGACGGCGGCGAGCAGGAACGCGAGGACGAGGGCAACGACCGTCCGGAGGGAGTTAGTGGACACCCAACCGGTCTAGCAGATTGGTCTCGACGCGGCTCAACTCGTTCGAGATGGCCTGGTGGGCGGACTTGCGGGCCGTCGGCGGCATGTTCTCGGCCGCATGGACGGCGGTGTTGAGCTCCGCGAGGCGGGCACGCGTCGCATCTGCGAACTTCTTCGTGGCGCCGTCGCCAGACCGGGCGAGCAGTTCGGCGGTCGTCGCGTCGGCGGAAGCGATCCGTGCGCTCAGGCGGCCGCCGTGGCCGCCGAACTCACCGAGCTGACCGACCGGGACGCCGAGTCCGGCGGCCTTCCGCTCATCGAGGAACCCGCGCAACCAGGTCGCTCCCTGGTAGACGAGCGGCGCGGCGATCGGTGCGACGACCTTAGCGGTACCCAGGAGTTTCTTGACTTCCTTGGGCGCCAGACGGTCACGTTCGGCCTTCGCGGCGGCCTTGTTGGCGTGGTTCTCCTGGGCCTTGAGCGTGGAGATCTGCGCCTTTTCGAGCTTGGTGGCGGACTTGGCGTTCTTCTTGGCCTGCTTCTTTGCGTTCTTCGCGTTGGCCTTCGCCTCGACCTTGGCCTTGTGCATCAAAGCCTTCGCCTCGGCTTTCGCCCGGCGAGCCTCACGCTTGCGCTTGCGGTTGGAGAACAATCCCATGTTCGATGCCTTCGAAGTTGACGCCAGTCCACACCTGTCACTGCTGGTCAACCCTAACCGGTGCGGGGCGTTTGGAGGGATGTGTCAGTACCTCTGTCCATAATGAGTGGCGTGACAGCCGAACAGCTCCTCGTCGATGCCGGGATGCTCACGCGCTGCCGCCACCGCATCCATCTCGAGCGGAACGGTCTCGGCGCGGTGGTCGACCTGCCGGAGGACCCGGGTGTCCGCCAGCGCCGCGAAGCCGCGGCGCTCCACCGGCAGCGGGTTTTCGAGTCGCTCTCCGAACTGGGTGAGTGGGCGGTCCCGAGCGGCCCGGAGCGCGCCGCGCAGACGCTCGCGGCCTGCCGCGAGGGTGCCGAGCTGATCTGGGGCGCCGCCTTTCCGATCGATGCGGATGCGGGGCGACGCGGTGGGGTCGAGATCTTGTGGCGGCAGGGCGGCGGATACATCCCGATCATCGTCGTGAACCACCGCATCACCGACCTGCGCCCCGAGGCCTCCGCCGAGTCCCTCGTGGTGACGTCTCCGCTCGACCAGTGGAGTCCGACCGCCGATCCAAGTCGGCGTGCGCGGAGTCACCTCCGTGACCAGCTCCGCCTCGCGCACATCCACCGGATGCTTTCCGAACTCGAACTCGCCAGTGGCGAACCGGTGGGTGGTGCGATCGGCTTGGATGCGGACTGCATCCTCGTTCACGATCTCACCGGTCCGCTCGAGGAGTACGACCGACGACTTGCGGATCGCCTGGGCATCCTCGCCGGCACGGTCGAAACGGCGCCGTCCCGGGTTCCGGAATGCCGCAGTTGCCCCTGGTGGTCGTCGTGCGAAGCCGAATTGGCCGCCCGCGGCGATGTCAGCATCGTGGCCGCGGGGTCCCGCGCTGACGTCCTTCGCGCGGTCGGCGTCAATACGGTCGATCAGCTGGCCGGATGGGTCGGCGCGGCTCCCGAGGAGTGGCAGCACGGCGATTTCGGCGACACCGTGGTGGCTGCGCAGGCCTGGTTGGCCGGCGCGGATTTGGTGCGGCGGGTGCCGATGGTCAGAGTCCGCCGAGCCGACGTCGAAGTCGATGTCGATCTCGAGAGCTATCAAGAGCGCGGGGCGTATTTGTGGGGCACGCTGCTCGACGGCGAATACCGCCCGTTCGGAACGTGGGATCCGTTGCCCACGGCCGATGAAGGCCGCGCGTTCGGCGAATTCTGGACGTGGCTCATGCAGGTTCGCGATGCCGCCGTTGCCGCCGGCAAGACCTTTGCCGCGTATTGCTATTCCCGGTCGGCAGAAGACAAATGGCTTCTCGACTCGGCCCGTCGATTCCCTGGAATTCCTGGGGTCCCGACCGAGGCGGAGATCCGGGCTTTCATCGACAGCCCGCAGTGGGTCGATATCTATCAGGCGATCAATGAACAGTTCATCTGTCCGAATGGCAAGGGACTGAAGAAAATCGCACCCATCGCGGGTTTCAACTGGCGCGACGCGGAAGCGAGCGGCGAAGCCTCGATGACCTGGTACCGCCATGCTGTCGGCATGGACGGAGAAATCGATCTGACCCAGCGAACTCGCATCCTCGAATACAACGAAGACGACGTCCGGGCGACGGCAGTGCTCCGTCAATGGATGACCGAAACCGCGAATGATGCTGTGCCAGATGCCGATTCAATGCGTCATCAATTTGAGATGGGGTCGGTTGCGGGGCAGTGGAGACAAGCCCCTTAAGTTTGTCCACGTGCTTTACATCGCCATCGGCCTGCTGTCGCTGATTGTCGTCGCTCTCGTCGCGCTGCTTTTGCGTACCGCCAAGCAGTCGAAGAACCAAACGATTGATCTTGAAAACGCGCGTGCAGAGATCAATCGCCTCACCGATGAGCTCGACGGCGCGCGAAAGTCGCTCGCACTTCGGCAGTCCAACCCGCAGCCGAATGCGGTGGATTTCGCGGCCGGAACGTCGACCGCTGTCGAACTCGGAACGGCGGTTCTCGAAGCCGGGCACAAGACGCTGGCCGAGGGTGCCTTCAAGGTTCTTGATTCGTTCGAAAGCACGCGTGAAGCGGGCCGAGCCGCGCAGAAACTTCACGATGACAATGTCGACGGCGTTTACGCGGCGATCAGCGGCATCAACCGTGCCGTCGGTGACGTCTTCCGCAGCTTCAGCACCTACCGAGTGACGCCGGCGAAGCCTCGCGTGGAGACTTCGCCGGAGCCAACTACCGAGGTTTGATTAGCGCGGTGCCATCCGCAGCGCGCCGTCCATACGGATGGTCTCGCCGTTGAGGTAGTCGTGCTCGATGATCATCGCGGCGAGCTTGGCGTATTCGTCCGGGCGACCCAGGCGCGACGGGAACGGAACGCCGGCCTCGAGACCCGCGCGGTACTCGTCGGAAACGCCGGCGAGCATCGGGGTGTCGATGATTCCCGGAGCGATCGTGCACACGCGGATGCCGAACTGGGCGAGGTCGCGAGCAGCCGGGACGGTCATGCCGTGCACGCCGCCCTTGGAAGCTGAGTACGCGATCTGGCCGATCTGGCCCTCGAACGCCGCAACCGACGCGGTGTTGATGATGACGCCGCGCTGGCCGTACTGGTCGACCGGCTCCGTGGCAGCCATGGCCTCGGCGGCCAGGCGCATGACGTTGAATGTGCCGAGCAGGTTGACGGTGATGACCGTGCGGAACAGCTCGAGGTCGTGCGGCCCCTTCTTCGACAGGATGCGTGACGCCCAGCCGACACCGGCACAGTTGATGGCGACGCGCAGCGGTGCGCCGTTCTCGGCGATCCGGGCGATCGCGGCCTTGACGTCGGCGTCGCTGGTGACGTCACCGGCGATGAGGGTGACCCCCTCCGGTGCACTGCCGGCCTTGTCGATCGACGCCTGCAGGTCGAGGCCGTAGACCTCGGCTCCAGCGTCGACGAGGGCCTTCGCGGTGGCGGCACCGAGGCCGGATGCGGCGCCGGTGACGACCGCTGCTGCTCCAGTGATTTGCACGTGGTTCTCCTTGTGAGCGAGTGGTACTCGTGTGTTCGGCGCACTTATTTGTCAGGTGCACCAATACTTGCCCACCGTAGCGGGACGACAGTTCAAGATGAACACATGGCTAAGCGGCGGCTGACCGATTCCCTCATTGGACTCCAGAATGCAGCGGTTGGGGAGGTGGTCGGGCGGATCGAGGAAATCGCCGGGATCGAGCCCGCTCCGGACGTCGACTCAAACGCGGTTCTGCTGCTGCAGCACATGGAAAGCGCGCTTGTCCGCGCCCAGCTCGAGCACCCGGATGTGTTGTCGGAAGAGGAGTTTCGCCGTCTCCGGTATCTCCTGACCTTCGCTCGCCTGCACGCCTTCGCACCCGGCGCCGCGGGTCCGGAATTGCGCCCCGGCCGCGCCGACATCGTGGTCGGTGAGCTCATCGAGGAGTTCCGCGCCAAGGCGATCGACGCCTTGTATCGACCACTTCGTAAGGAGAACAAAGCCCTCGACCGTCTGGTCGGCGCGAAGGCTGCGCTGCATGATCTCGAGGGCGAGCTCGAGGCGACCCGCAACCGAGTTCTCGAAGTCCATTCGAACGACTTCTCACGTGCCGAACTCGATGCCGAAGTCGGTTACAAGGCACTCGTGTACACCCTCGGTGGCGGTGGCGGTGCGGGCTACGTCTACCTCGGCGGCATCGAGCGCCTCCATGACGAGGGCATCAAGCCGGACTTCATGATGGCGAACTCCATGGGCGCGATCATCGGCAGTGTCGTCGCTCGGGAACTGCCGATTCCGATTAAGGATTACTTTGACTGGGCCAAGACAGTCACCTACCGGCAGATCCTCGGTCCGGCTCGACTGAATCGGCGGCACGGTCTGAACGGTGTGGTTGCCCTGTACTTCAACCGTTTCGCGCACGACATGTTCGTTCGTGAGGACGGCTCGAGCTTGCAGATGCAGGATCTGGCGATCCCGTACGAAACGGTCGTCGCAGGGGTACGGAAGCAGTCGTTCGATCGCTTGCCGGGTCGGTTCCGGCCGTCTGAGCTCACGAACTTGGCCTTGCGGGCGCTGCCCAAGCGCGGAAACAAGAACCCCGCGTTGATTGCGGCGTTGTGGCAGGTGGCCGCGTTCATCGACACCCGGGTGGTGAAGCCCATCGTCATCGGTGGCGATGACCTGACCAAGCAGTTCAACGTCGTCGATGCGGCCAGCTTCTCGTCGTCGATTCCGGGGGTGCTGCACCACGAGTCCGACGATCCGCGGATGTGGCCGCTGCTCGATGAGTTGATGGCGGAGAAGGACGTCGCCGCACTGGTCGACGGCGGAGCCGCGAGCAACGTCCCCGTCGAACTCGCCTGGAAGCGCATCCAAGACGGTCGACTGGGCACCCGGAACGCGCTCTACCTGGGATGGGACTGTTTCCATCCGCAATGGGACCCCAAGCACCTATGGCTGCAGCCGGTCACCCAGGCGCTCCAGATCCAGATGCTCCGCAACGCTCCTTACGCGGACAGCATCGTGCAGTTCAAGCCGACTCTGTCGCCGTTGTCGGTGGCGGCCTCGCCGGCCGGAATCGATCGCGCGATCGGCTGGGGCCGCGCTTCGATCGAGCCCGAGATCGACTTCATCAAGAAGGCAACCGAGCCGGTGTGGTGGGATGACGCCGATCGCTCGCTTCTCGAAAGCATCGAGGTTTCGGCCCGTACGGGCATCCGGCTGTTGTCGATGTCGGCGATCATCGACAACGCGAAGGCCGCCGCGGAGTACATCCCGCGGTCCGAGCGCGCGAAGTCGCGGGCAAAGACCGTGGCTGACAAGGTCGTCGTGAAGGCGCGCGAGATGCGCGATAAGAGGGCGGAAAGCTAGGCCGCGACCGGAATCCGGTCGGGTGCGACAGCGGGGATGTGCACCCGCGGTGCCCGGCGCCCGACTGCGACGACGACGCCGGATGCGGTCAGAGCCACCGCCCCGGCCAGCAGGATGCTGCCCGACGCTGCGTTCATCGCGGCGAAAGCGCCTATGAGGACGAAGATTCCGGCGGATGCGACGGTCATGGTGCGTTGCGGAATGCGACGACCGAGCGTCAATCCGATCGCGACGGCGAGCGCGTCCGCGGCCACCATTCCGACAGTGGAGCCGAGCCAGACTCCGACACCGTTGCCGTGGGTGGCCAGGGTGAAGGTCGCCAGCATCGTCTTGTCGCCGAGTTCGGCGAGCAGGAACGTCATGGCCACGGTCGCGAATCCGGTCTTGGCCGCAATCGCGCCGGCCGCGTCCTCAGTGCCGCGCAACGTCCAGAGGCCGAATCCGATGAACGCCAGCCCGCTGACGATGGCGACTGCGGTCATGGGGAAGGCGGACCCGACGGCCTGACCGATGACGGTCGACAGTGCGTGCACGATCGCGGCAGCAACAGTGATTCCGGCGAGGACCTGGCGCCACGAATACCGCATCGAGAACGACAGCGCCATCAGCTGCGACTTGTCTCCGAGTTCGGCCACGAACACGATGGCGAAACTCAGGGCGATGGCGGTGATCAACGGGTGGCTCCTCAAACCTGCGCAGCGTAAAAACACGCTCAGATAACGGTAGCCTCGCGGGGCGGTCGTGCGCAACTTGCAAATGCTGAAAGGTTAACCAGCACAATAAGTTTGGTGAACCGAACCACTAATCTTCGGGTAGCCTCACGCGGCCAGAAGCATCGCCAAAACTGCAGTGTCGGGGTCGCGAATCGGGTCGATTCCGACGCGGCTGACCAGCGACGTTATCGTCCCGTCGGAATCGGCTTCGACCCACGCAGCACGGTGATCGAGGCCTAGATGGGGCACTCCCGGCAGCAATACGCACCCCGATGCGGCACCTTCGCACTCGGGCAACGACGGGGTTGTCTCCGATGGCGGATGCAGCATCAGAAGTGCGGGTGGGAACCGTCCCGCGAGGCGCCCGGGGTTGATCGCCGCTTCGCCGAGCACGGGACCCTCGGCGATGACGAGGCCGACGGTGCCCGGAAAGGGGTTATCCGGCAGATCCTCGCGAGCGCCGAAGACCGTCGAGGTGCCGAGCAGTCCGGGGACGGTCGCAACGCGGACGGCCAAGACCAGCAGTTGGGTCCATTCCTTCATCGAATTCGGCCAGCGACCGGAGATCACGAAGCCCTGTAGGGCTCCGGAGGAATGGAACGGGGCAACGCCGACCTGATATGGATCAATCATTGGGCCACCTCCTCGTTCGTGTAGATGAGAATGAGGCACAACCGATCTGGCACACAAGATCAACGGACTGCTAGCACTCGGCCGGTAAAAGTGCAGGCTACGGCGCTGATGTCCGAAATTAGGTGTAGTGATACTTTCCGCGACTCGAAAATATTGCGAGGCTTGACTCAGCGTCTCACTCGAGGAGGTCCGATGACTTTCCCGCCCGCCCAACCGATGCCGGGATATCCGCCGGAGCCCTTTCCGGTCTCACCCACGAGAGCAATCTCCTACGGCTGGAACAAGTTTGCGCAAAACCCGTGGACCTGGATCCTGGCCGTTCTCGTGGCATTTCTGCTTGTCTGCACCCTGATCGGCATCGTGGTCGCGGGGGCCATGTTGGCACGCGGCGCAATCCTCGAACTCGACGGGAGGAAGCCGCGACTCCGTGAATTCTTCGGCGGGATCAACTGGGGTTCGGCGATCGGCGTCCAGCTCCTGGCGTGGCTGATCGTTATGATTCCCGTCCTTCTCGCGGGGGCTCTCGTAGGTGCCGCGGTCGCGGTTGGCCAGGGCGCCTTGACGATCACCGTCGCGATCATCGCGGCGGTGGCTGCCGTGGTTGCGGTCTTGGCCCTGCAGTTCCTGACCTTCTTGGCGATCTTCTTCGTCGTCGACGGCCGAGCTGGCGCAGTCGGATCATTGCGAGCGAGCATCGAGGTGACTCGGCGCAACGTGGGACCGCTTTTGCTGTTGGCGATCCTCAACTATGCGGTCATCTGGGTCGGCTCGATGGCGTGCTACGTCGGACTCTTCGTCGCCTATCCGATCTATATGGTCGCGGCCGGGTACGGCTACCGGGTCGTCACCGGAGGCGCGGTGTCACCCGATCGACCGCAGATGGTCATGCCGCCACCGGGGTTCGGGCCTCCGCCGGGTTATGGGTGGTACCAATCGCCCGGGCAGCAGGGTCCCGCTGGGTTCGCGCCGCCGCCACCGCCCCCGCCGCCGGTGCAGTAACGAAAGCAGCTCCCCGGACGGTCGTCCGGGGAGCTGCTTTTCAGGAACCGACTTAGAAGACCAGTCCGGTCGCGCTGGTGGCGCGCTCGAAACGGGCCTGGACGTCCGCCCAGTTGACGACGTTCCAGAACGCCTTGACGTAGTCCGCCTTGACGTTCTTGTACTGCAGGTAGAAGGCGTGCTCCCACATGTCGACCTGCAGCAGCGGGATGATCGCCAGCGGGACGTTCGCCTGCTGGTCGTACAGCTGGAAGGTCAGCAGCTTCTTGCCGAGGGTGTCGTAGCCGAGGACGGCCCAACCCGAACCCTGCAGGCCGTTGGCGGCCGCGGTGAACTGCGCGCGGAAGCCGTCGAACGAGCCGAACTGGTCGTCGATTGCGGCGGCGAGCTCACCGGTCGGCTTGTCGCCACCGTTCGGGGAGAGGTTCTTCCACCAGATCGAGTGGTTCACGTGGCCACCGAGGTGGAACGCCAGGTTCTTCTCGTTGAGGAAGATCGCGGCGTGGTCTTCCTTGGCGCGGGCCTCTTCGAGCTTGCCGAGCGCAGCGTTCACGCCGGCGACGTAGGCAGCGTGGTGCTTGCTGTGGTGGATCTCGTTGATCTGGCCCGAGATGTGTGGCTCGAGGGCGGCGTAGTCATAGTCAAGGTCGGGCAGGGTGTAGTCAGCCACTTTGTTCTCTTTCCGGTTGAGCTTGAACATATTTTCCTACGGGGTCGTGCCTAGGGGGTCGAGCACAGGCGGTGCGCGCCAACGGCTCCACCCTTCCAACAAACCCCCGGTTCCCGCAATAATTCCGGCAAGGTCACCGAAAGGTCAGACACCTTGTGAGGTTCCGAAGGCAAAGTGGAGTCATGGGTCTGTTCGACAACTACTTCTTCCTCCCGTCCGCCAAGTCGGCCATGATCAGCGCGGACAAGGCGCTTCCCGGGCGGCCGACTCCGCTTCGCGTTCCGGATACCCACTTTGTGAACGGTCATCGCATCAAGCCGCCGTTCCCGGCGGGTCTCGAGACGGTGGTCGTTGGCATGGGCTGCTTCTGGGGCGCTGAGAAGGATTTCTGGCAGCTCGACGGCGTGTACAGCACCGCCGCCGGCTACGCCGGAGGCTTCACCCCGAATCCGAGCTACGAGGAAGTGTGCAGCGGGCGGACGGGTCACACCGAGGTCGTGCTCATCGTCTTCGACCCGAAGGTGATCCGGCTCGACCAGATCCTGGCTCACTTCTGGGAGAACCACGACCCCACGCAGGGCATGCGCCAGGGCAACGACCACGGCACGCAGTACCGATCTGCGATCTACACGAACTCCGACGATCAGTCGGCCATCGCCAACTCGACGAAGGAAATGTTCGGCGAGCGCCTCGCGGCCGCCGGCTACGGCGAAGTGACCACGGAGATCGCACCGCTGGGCACGTTCTTCTATGCCGAGGACTATCACCAGCAGTACCTCGCGAAGAACCCGCACGGCTACTGCCCGGTTCATGCGACGGGTGTCAGTTGCCCAGTGGGACTCGATCTCGAGTAGTCCGTGCAGTGCATGGGCTGCCGCAAAATGCATCGATTAGGACTTCGGGTGCGTGGATTGCCAAATCGACACGCCTGATCAGGCGCCCGATACGGCATTCCATGGATCCGCCGAATCTGATGGCCAGTAGCTGGGATTTCGGTGCCAAAGAGTGGACCAAAATGGCCCAAATCGGCGTGAAGATCGTCACGTAATTGGCTGCGTGTCAACACGTCTGCGATTAGCTTGCAGGCGCCGAATAATGGCCTGACCTGCTCTTTTGAGTGGTGCGCGCCCCGTAACTTGCGCATCAGCACTCCATGGGTGAGACGCAAACGTCCTTCGATTCGATATCGAAACTGGCTATCGTCCAAATTGTCCAGTCAATTGACTTGGCTTTAGCGTTTCCAGCCGGTGCTGAACCGACACGGCAATCGTCAGAGAGGACGATCGCATGAGCGTAGATCTGCAATCGCAGGCTCGATTCGACGTGGACGCGGAGTCGCGTCGATTCCCGCTGCAATCGAACGCGTGGTCAGCAACGGCGGCCCGGGCGCAACTGCATTACGTGTCGGGCAAGGGCGGAACAGGCAAGTCGACCATGGCGGCCGCGCTGGCACTCGCACTCGCCGCGCAGGGACGCCGTGTACTTCTTGTCGAAGTCGAGGGTCGCCAGGGCATCGCGCCGCTGTTCGGCTTCGATTCGCTCCCACCGACCGAAACCCTCATCGAAACCACCGAACGGGGTGGCGAGGTCATCGCGCTTCCGATCGACGTGTCGCACGCCTTCCTCGAGTACCTCGCCGTCAATTACAAGCTCGGCATCGCGGGCAAGGCGCTCAAGCGCATGGGGCTCGTCGACTTCGTCACCGGTCTCGCGCCGGGGCTCAAGGACGTCATCATCACGGGCAAGATCATGGAATGCGTTGAGGCCGTGAACAAGGACAAGAGCCGGGTCTACGACGCAGTGGTCGTCGACGCGCCGCCGACCGGCCGAATCACGACTTTCCTGGATGTCACCACCGCGATGGCGGAACTGGCCAAGGGTGGTCCGATCGTCCAACAAGCCGATCGCGTCGCGAGTCTGGTGCATTCCGAGCAGACGATGGTTCACCTGGTCACGCTCCTCGAAGCGCTGCCAGTCCAGGAAACTCTCGACGCCATCGCCGAACTCCGCGCGAAGGATTTCCACCTCGGCGCCGTGATCGTCAACCGGGCGAGTGAGCGTCTCCTGCCGGAGCGCGTGGCCTCGGACGCTGCGAACGGCGTGGTCGATGCCGCGGTGCTCGAGTCCTACCTCCGGAAGGTGGGTTTGGACCCGTCCGCGGCCGAAGGTCTGCGGCGAGAGGTCATCGAGTACGCCGTTCGGTACCAGGCTCAGTCTGAGTGCGCGGCGGCCATTGAGCGAGCCGGTGTCGAACCGCTGACGCTCCCGTCACTCGACGGCGGAGTCGACCGCGCCGCCATCGAAGAAATCGCACGGAAACTCGCAGAGCAGGGTGTGGAATGAACGACTTCGATATCGCCGGCATCCTCGAGGACCCCGAGACCAAGGTCATCGTCTGCTGTGGTTCGGGCGGCGTAGGAAAAACCACCATGGCGGCCTCGCTCGCCGTTCGTGCGGCCGAACAGGGCCGCAAGGTCGCCGTCCTGACGATCGACCCCGCACGGCGGCTCGCACAGGCGCTTGGCGTCGAAGAATTGGGGAACAGTCCCAAAGCGCTGACGCTGGGACCGGATGCCAAGGGCACCCTCGACGCGATGATGCTCGACATGAAGCGCACGTTCGACGACATGATCATCGGGCACGCCACACCGGAAAAGGCCGAGCAGATTCTGGCGAACCCCTTCTATCAGAGCATGGCGACCTCGTTCTCCGGGACGCAGGAGTACATGGCGATGGAGAAGCTGGGGCAGCTCATCGCCGAGGAGAAGTGGGACCTCATCGTCGTCGACACCCCGCCGTCGCGGAATGCACTCGACTTCCTGGATGCGCCGCAACGTGCCGCGAAGCTCACGGACGGTCGCATGCTGCGCGTCCTCTCGGCCTCTGGTCGCGGTGCGGGACGCTTGGTCAGTGCCACGGTGCGCCTCGGCCTGAAGGCGGTGTCGTCCATCATCGGTGGTCAGATGCTCTCCGAAGTCGCGGTGATCGTCGAGGCTTTCGACTCGATCTGGGGCGGCTTCGGGCAACGGGCGCTGGAGACGTACGAGCTGCTGGGACGTCCCGGAACGTACTTCCTCGTGGTCGCCGCACCCGAGCCCGACCCGCTCCGCGAGGCATCGTTCTTCGTCGATCGCCTGGCGACCGACGGGATGCCGCTGGCCGGCCTCATCGTCAACCGGACGCACCCCTCGTGGTGCGACATCGCGCCGAAACGTGCGACCGCAGCCGCCGACGCGATCGAGACGACCGGTGCGGGCGACGACGGTGCGCTTGCGACGGGGGCCCTGCGCATTCATGCACGCCGCGTCGAGGCGGCCGAGCGTGAACAGCTCCTCGTGGAGCGCTTCGCCTCGGAGCACCCGAGTGTGCCGTGGAAGCCGGTTGCGGCGATGTCGAGCGAGGTCGTCGACATCGACGCCCTCCGCGCCATCGCTGATCAGTTGACAACCGTCTGACGGGTAGTCCTCAGCCTGTGGACAATTTTGCCCGCAGACGCTCCCACCTCGCCAAATCCTGTGGATAAGGCTGTGGATACTGTGGATAACTCTGTGAAAAGGTGTGATTCAACTCATACGAAACGGGGTGTGTCGCTACCCAGGGCCGCGCCACCTGCGGACATCCGTGGCAACGCCGGTATCCACATGGAAGGATCAAGGGCGTGAGTGACGCGGGCTTCCCCTCGGTCTCCATCGACGTGGTCCCCACCGCGTTCGGTGCTGAGTACGTGCTGCTCGATGTTCGCGAGGACGACGAGTGGGCACTCGGCCACGCGCCCGGGGCAGTGCACATTCCGCTCGAAGATGTCCCCGCGCGCCTCGACGACGTTGACATCGACGCCGAGATCTTCGTCATCTGCCGCAATGGCGGCCGTTCGCGCGTCGCCTCGCAGTTCCTCGTCGAGCTCGGATACGACGTCGTCAATGTCAACGGCGGAATGGTCGCGTGGCAGAGCGCGGGCCGAGAGGTTGTCACCGACGACGGCGAGCCGGGGGCTGTGTGAATCATCAGGAGCGGAGCCCGCGCGACCGTCGTCCGCGCCAGCCGAGATCTCACTACGTGCAGTTCTGCGCGCGCTGCTACAGCAAATGGCCCGTCGCCAGCTCGCCTCTGGATTGGTGTCCGCGATGCGGCGGCGTGCTGCTGGCTCCCTCGGCACAGGACACCCCGGCCGAGCATCGCAACTTCCGCTGGGTCGCGCGCGGAGCACGTCTCGGCAGCGGCAGACGCGCGACAACCGGATCTGTCACGCCGACGCCGCATTACGCCGAGATCCCGCGCTGGGGTTTGCAGGATTCGCCCCCGTCCGTTCCCGCGAAGCCGACGCCACGAGTCGACGCCCTCGCTAATCGAGCCGGCCGGCTGCTGGTGATCACGGCAGTGGTCTTCGTCGTGGCCGCGCTCGCCGAAGTGGGGCGCTACGCGATCCTCGTCTACAACCGCACCCGCCTGGTGGATCAGTGGCTCGTGTACGCGTCCGATGCGGCCGTCTGGATCGCCGGTGCGGCCGCTCCGGCGCTCGGCCTGTATTCCGCCGTGGCCTGCGCGTCGTGGCTCGTCCGCACCCGGCGCGAGTTCTTCGCCCGAAAGGGATCGCGTGATCCGCGGAGTCGCTGGCGGATCTGGGTCGGTTGCCTGGTTCCCGGCGTGAACCTGGTGATGCCCGGCGTTCTGCTGACCGAGCTCACCGCCGAGTCGGACCCGCGCGTGCGCCGACTCGCCCGCGTGTGGTGGATCGCATGGGTCGCGGGCGCGGGACTCGCGGTGGTCGCGCTCCTGTGGCGACGTGCGGATTCGCTGCAGGCGATGGCGGACGGTGTCCTGCTCTACGCCTGGACCGACCTCGCCGCGGCGGGTATCGCCCTGCTGACGCTGAAGCTGATCCGATCGATCGAGGGGCGGACCCTCGCCGGCCGCCAGCGTGTGGTTCACCGGCTGGTTCCGGCCACACGTCCGGCGCGCGATGTGATCGAGCCGATTCGTCCCGTCACCAGTACCGCGAAGGATTCCGTGGCGCCATGAGTGATAACCGTCCGCCGTTTGTGGTCGCGCACCGTGGGTCGTCGGCCGCACTGCCCGAGCACACCTTGGCGGCCTACGAATTGGCGCTGCACGAGGGCGCGGACGGTCTCGAATGCGATGTCCGACTGACGCGCGACGGTGTCCTCGTGTGTGTCCACGACCGGACGATCGAGCGAACCTCCGATGGCACCGGTGTCATCAGCGAGATGACGCTCGCCGAACTCAAGGAATTCAACTTCGGGACGGCCGACAAGCCAGCCGAAGTCCTGACTCTCAGCGAGTTGCTGACCCTCACCCTCGACTGGAAATCCCGCGCGACGAAGGTCTTCATCGAGACGAAGCACCCGGTTCGCTACGGCGCGTTGGTCGAGACGAAGTTACTCGCTGAGCTGCAGCGATTCGGCTTGGCTTCGCCCGCGTCGGCGGACATGTCCCGGGCCGTCGTGATGTCGTTCGCGGCGACGGCGGTGTGGCGAATCCGTCGTTCGGCGCCCATGTTGCCCACGGTCCTGCTGGGTGAGACGGCGCTCTATCTCACGGGCGGCGCGGCCCACACGGTGGGCGCCACGGCGATCGGTCCAGGGGTCGCGGTGCTCCGCGATCACCCCGATCTGGTCGACAAGGCGGCGGCCGCGGGACGAGCGACGTACTGCTGGACAGTCGACGATCGAACCGACGTCGACTACTGCGCTGAACTGGGCGTGAGCTGGATTGCGACGAATCACCCTGCCAGAACCAAGACGTGGTTGGGGCAGTCGGTCTAGTCGACGTGTAACTTCGCTCGTGTTCGCCGCCGATTTCGAGCGCGCGCAGACGCGGGATGGGAATGGATTTCGATGGGCAGAAGTAACCGCAACACTCCGAAGGCCGACAGCAATCGTGCCGAGAAGTTGGCGCGCCGCCGCGAAGCGCAGGCCGCCGCCTCGGTGATTGCTCGGCCGTTCGAGGGACTCGCCGCGGAAGGCGACCTCGTGGCGATGCGCGAGTTCGTGCCGTCGGCGACCGCGCCGCTCCCGGTCAAGGGCACGGACCGCAAGTTCTTCGTCGCCACGGTTCTGCCGGGTGCCGTCAACGCAATCGTTCGGGAAGAGGGCGACGACGTCGTCGCGTATGTCGCGCTGCAGGCTCAGTCGCGCGGCTCCGACCCGGCGACCGATCTCGCGGGATCGATCGAGTGGGCGCTGGAGTCCAAGGTCGGGGAGTCGCTCCCACGTGCTCAGGCGGGATCGAAGCCGCTCGCGGAGCTGATCGACGCAGCTGAACCGCTCGAGATCACGGTGCACGACACGTTCGATTGGTGGTTCAACAGCGAGATTCCGGCGGGCTCGGAGGCTGCGGTTGTCGTCGAGCGGGCGAACGCCGCGATCATGCCCTCGGCGCGGGTCGAGGGCCTCGACGCGGCGTGGTGGGTCGATGCCGGCGAGAAGGCGCACATCCGCTGGGTGCGCAAGGAAGATGAGGACGCGCTGATGCTCGCGTTGGCGCGCGTGCACGCCGCCGGTGGACTCACCCTCGGCGAGGGCTCGCGGTACGCCGGTTCGTTCCGCACCGATGGCCTGCTCGTTCCGGTATTCGACCTCGAACGGACCCGGCCTGCTCAGGATTGGGCCGCTGGGACCGCCGAGTTCGGCGAGCGTCTCGATAAGGCCCTGGCCGCCACCGACGAGCTGACCGTGGACGAGCGTCGTGCTCGCGACGGTCTGCGTGGTCGTCAGATCACGCTGCGCTAGTCGCAACAGACCACATCGGGGCTGCCAGCGATTGCTGACAGCCCCGATCGGCGTTAACGGTTAAGCGCCGCCGCCGGCCTGCGGCGGAGCTCCGGCGGTGTCCTCGGCGGCGTTGTTCATCTCGCGTGCCACGAAGTTCTCGAGGTCGAACAGGTTGCCGCCTGCACGGTCGGCGATCGTGAGCAGGGTGGTCATGCTCGCGACTTCCTCGACCTGCTCCTTGAGGAACCACTGCATGAACTGTTCGCCCAGGTAGTCGCCCTCTTCGCGGGCCGTCTTGGCAAGCGCGATGATCTGCTCGGTGACGATCTTCTCCTGAGACAGCGCGAGTGCGATCGGTTCGCGGGCATCGGCGAACTTCGAGATCGCGCCGTCGGTTCCGCTGAACTCGACGGGGATATCGCGGTCCAGGAAGTACTGCACGATCATCAGGGCGTGGCCCCGCTCCTCGGACGCCTGCTGGTAGAAGCGTTGCGCCAACTGCGGCAGATCTGCGCAGTCGAACCAAACGGCGATCGCGATGTACTGGTGCGACGCGTTGAATTCGTGGTTGATCTGCTCGTGCAGGAGATCGAGAAACTTCGAGGACATGAACAGCACCTTACCGGCGCCGAAACAGTCATGCAGGCGAGCGAAGGCTACCCTCCACCGGGCGTTATGTCCGCTTCGGGAATGGGTTGGTCGTTCGCGATCGCCTCGAAGAGCGCGCTGGCCCGGGTCGTGTCCCACAGCAGGACGTTGCCGACGTCGACGTTTTCGGAGCCGCCGACCGGCACGGTGGACTGAACTGTCTGGCCCCGCATCGCCCAGACGAGTGCGGCGAGGCTCCACACGTGGTCGCCGTTGTCGACCGTGAGTGAGTCGATGCCGCTGTGGACGAGCATGCCGAGGCGAACCGGATTGAGGATGGTGCTGATCGAGGTCGCCTTCGCCAGGAGTGCGGCGAGGAACATGCGCTGGTTCTGCACGCGCTGCAGGTCGGCGTTGGCGAAGGTGTGGCGGGTGCGGACGAACCCGAGCGCATTGGCACCATTGAGCGTCTGGCAGCCCGCCGGAAGATTGATTCCAGCCAGCGGGTCGTCGATCGGCTGGTCGATGCAGATCTTGACGCCGCCCACCGCGTCGACCATCCCGGCGAACCCGCCGAAGCCGATCTCCGCGTAGTGGTCGATGTGTACGCCGGTCGCAATCTCAACGGTCTGGATCAGCAACGGTGCGCCGCCGATGGCGAAGGCCGCGTTGATCTTGTCCTTGCCGTTGCCAGGGATGCTGACGTAGGAGTCACGCGGGATGCTGATGATGTCGGTCGGCCCGGACTTCGGGATGTGCACGAGCATGATCGTGTCGGTGCGCGCCGCCCCGACGTCGCCGCCGGTCGCTAGCTCGGCTTGCTGCTGTTCGGTCAGTCCAGCGCGGCTGTCGGCGCCGATGAGAAGCCAGTTGGTGCCCGGGGTGTCGGCGACGCGACCGTCGTAGTCGGCCAAGGCGTCGACTCGGCCGAGCGCAATTTCGACGTAGGCGAACGACGCGATCATGCCGACGATCAGCAGAATCGCCGCGTACTTGAGCAGCTTTCCGATGCGCACCGGTCGACGCGGAGGTGGCGGCGCGTACGCCTGACGTCGAGGGGGTGGCGCCGGTCGCTTGGGCGGCTGGGACGGCATCGCGCGGGTGGCTGGGCGAGGTGGTGGGTCCCGCCGCGGGATCGGCGGTGGGGCCTCCACTCGGGGCGGTTCCGCGCGGGGTGGTGACGGCGGAGGTGGCGCCGGCCGCGGTGGTGGTGGGGTTGCCGACGGTGCCGGTGGATTCGGGGCCGCGGACCAGGCCTGCATCGACGGCGGCACGTGTGGCGGATTCTCCGGCGTGCCACCTTCCAGGTAGTACTTTCGCCCATCTCGACGAATGATCTGCGTTCCCTCGTCTGGCCGTTCACCAGAGTCGTCAGGTCGCCGATCGTTGGTCATGGCAGCGACTTTACGCGGCGCCACCTGGCGATTCGCTGAGGTGAGCTACCCAATCCACGAAATGTGACCATGGAGCAGGGCATAACCGGCAAACGCTGCGATGTCGATGAAAGCGTGCGCGAGGATGAGCGGCCACAGGCGGTTTCGCACCTGCCAATAGCGGCCGAAGATGAGGCCCATGATGACGTTTCCGAGTCCGCCGCCGAGGCCTTGGTACAGGTGATAGCTGCCGCGGAGCAGTGACGACGCGGCGAGCGATCGGCTCTCGGACCAGCCGAGATCGCGCAGTCTCGTCATGAGAAACCCGACGACCACGATCTCCTCAGCCGCGGCATTGGCGACGGCGAAGACGACCAGGACCGGGATTCGCCACCAGTGGTCGTTGAGCGTCGTCGGTACGACCGTCAGGTTGAGGCCGAGAGCGTGCGCGACGAGGTAGAGGCCGAGTCCGGGGATTCCGATGAGCAGCGCCAGGCCGACGGCAGGGAGGAGGTCCTTGCGGCTCGAGAACTTGGCGAGCCCGACTTCGGCCAGCGTCCGGCCGGTTCGCCACAGCAAGTAAAGACCGAGTGCGCCCCACGCGAAGAGCTGCGTGAATCCGAGGATCTGCCACGCCAGATCGATGGCGGACATCTCGGCCTGCGATTGGTTCAGCGCGACCGATTGTTCGGCGAGGGGCGTCGGGGCGAGGGCGTCCTGCAGGAGCGACAGCGCCGCACGTGCGCCACTGAGCCCGAAGGTGACCGCGAGGACGACCACGATCTCGACGCGGATTCCGCGGCGTTCGCGATCAGTCAGCACGCTTTGAGAGTACTGATCTTGGCTGATCAGCCCGTGCGTTGACGGAGGCCATTCAGAAATGGGCAGCCAATGAGAACCCGAATCGCTCGGCTGAGTGCCTCCGGGCTCGAGACGGGCTGCGCGAAGGGGAGGCGCACGTCGCGGTCATCGACGGGTCCGGATTCCACGCGAAGGGTGATTCCGTACCGATCGAGTGCGAGAGGTCGGATTCGGCCCTGCCGGAGCTGCGGCGGAAGGCGGCGGGCAAGCATCGCGAGCAGATCCGGGTGGTCGGTGTCGAGGTGCTGCAGCCAGTCCGACTCGAAGTTCCAGAACGGGTCGGGCATGCTCATTTTCAGCGCATCACGGGTGGCCGGTTCGGCTCCGTTGGCGTCGGCGGCTACTCCGGACTCGACGTCCATCTGAATGAGTGTCGTCGTGTGGCCGATGTCGAGAAGTGCTGGCGCAGGGTCGTATTCGGCGGCTTGGGTGACGAGCGCGCGGGCTCGGTCGGCGTCGATTCGGTGCAGCGTGCCGCGGAGCCAGACGAGTCCGCGGACGGGTTCTCGAAAGGGAAGCGGTGCGCTGTCGGTGAGTTCGAGGACAGCCGGTAGGCCGGATTCGCCGATCCTTTTCAGGGGCGGTGAGTCGTTGCGCACCGAGATGAGCATGTCGCCGGTTGTGCACAGGTAGTGCCACGACGTGGTGGCTGGTTCGAGTTTGTCGGCCGCGAGAACCCCGGTCGGCGCCTGCATGGCGATGGTTCGGATTCGTTCGGCGGCCGTCGGAATGGTCGGGGTCGTCACGATGGCTCCCACCTCCACTGGAAATTAGGTAAGCCTAAGCTATGCAAAAAGGCTGGAGATGGCAAGCATTTGGATCATGGATGTCGAAATTCCGTGACTGCACCCTGATCGCGACAACGTTCGAGTGGCTTCCGCGAGGAGGGTGCACTCGTCAGAGGGGCCGAGCGTGTAAGACTCACCTCATGGTGCGTCGCTCCGCATTTCTCCATGACACTCTGCACGCCCCGGATCTGCTGCGCCGAAGCCGAATTCCGAAGGACCTTGCCTCGGTCACCACGCGGGCCACTGAAGCGGATCCTGCCGACGTCGGGCTGTCCCAAGACAATGTCGAGCGGGTATGGCGATCCGTGGAGTCGTTGTACAACAGCGGAATTCATCCAGCGCTAGCGCTCTGTGTACGGCGCGAGGGTGCCGTGGTGCTCGATCGCGCGATCGGTCACGCGAGCGGCAACGGGCCGGACGATCACCCGGATGCGGACAAGGTGCTGGCCACTCCGAGCACACCGTTCTGCGTCTTCTCCGCGACGAAGGGCACGACTGCCGCTCTCATCCACAAGCTCGATGAGAAGGGCGTACTCCACATCGGTGACCCGGTCGCGGAGTACCTCCCGGAGTTTGCGCGAAATGGCAAGGGCGGCATCACCATCGGACACGTGCTGTCGCATCGGGCGGGAATCCCGACCGCACCCCCGAACACCCTCGATCTCGACAACCTCGACGACCCGGACTTCCTTCGCGAGGCGATGTACAACGCCCGACCGGTGTTCCGTCCCGGCAAGCGGCAGGCGTATCACGCGATATCCGGCGGTCAGGTGCTCGGTGAAGTCGTCCAGGAAGTGACCGGTCGCAGCATTCGCGACGTGTTGGCGGAGGAGTTTCTTGACCCGCTCGGCTTTCGATGGATGAACTATGGCGTCGCCGAAGCCGACATCCCGCTTGTCGGTCTGAACTACGTGACCGGTCCGGTCTTGCTGCCACCCATGCGGCAGATCGCCACTCGCGCGCTGGGGATACATCCGGATGTCGCGACCCGGATGTCGAACGACCCACGATTCCTGCGTGCCGTACTGCCCGCCGCGAACGGCATCAGTACCGCGAACGAGTTGGGCCGGTTCTACGAAATGCTCCGTCTCGGTGGCGAACTCGATGGAGTTCGGGTCATGGAGGAGCGGACGATTCGTCGTGCTCTCATTCCGCAGTCCCACATGGAAATGGATCTGAGCCTCATTGCGCCGGTCGGCTTCAGCTATGGCTTCATGCTCGGCGGGAAGTACCTGAGCCTGTACGGGATGAACACGGCGCAGGCGTTCGGCCACCTGGGATGGATCAATATCGTCGGCTGGGCGGACCCGCAACGCGCGTTGTCTGCAGCGCTCATCACCACGGGAAAGGCCGTCGTCTATCCGGAGGTTCTCCGGTTCTGGATGATCGCGCAGCAGATTGCGAAGGAATTCAAGCCGGTCTGATCGTTGTGGGCGATCCGGGTGCTGTCCGGTGGGCGGCAAGCATGCTCGTGACGGAATCGCAGATGAGTTCATGCCATTTGCCTGGTCGCAAGAGCATGAAGTGGCCCGCTCGCTTCATCTCGATGAACGTGGCAGCGATGCCGCGGTCGACCATTTCAGTCGTTTGTTCCGACGATTCTCTCGCGCTGGTCCAGCTGTCTGCGGTGCCGTGAAGAGTGACGACCTGTGGTGCCGTGATCAGTTCGCTGTCGTGGTCGGGCCACCATGGTGCGAGGGCCACGATTCCGGCCACGTCAGCGCGTTGGCAGATGTGCGCCGCGACCCGTCCACCCATCGAGTGACCCACCAGGATCAGCGGCGAACCCACTTCGCCGATCGTGGCGAGTGCATCGTCCAGAGCAGGCAAATGGGGTGGGTTCCAGCCCCGAAACCGGTACTGCACTTGATGCACTGCGTACTCATGACCCAGCTCGCGGCGCAGGCGTCGGGTAATTGGCCGCATTCGTAGGTTCGCCAGGTGGTTGGGGCGCGATTTCGCCCAGCTCACGGGCCGCCCTCCGGGTAGCACGATGACCGTGCCGCGTATTGGTGGGTGTGATGCCGTCATGTCCCTGCTTCTGATTAGCTTGCTCGTAACTTGCGGCCATGTTCGCGCGCCCGTGTTGCGATGGCCCGGGCGGTGGCCGCGTCTTCTCGATCGGCAGCGGGATCTGCGGCGACGTGGTCGAAGAGCCTGGCTTTCCGCTCGTACCAGTCCGCCTTCTGTTTCGCAGATGCGGTCGCGGTCGGCAATTGGCGGATCAGCTCGCCGATCTCGCTGAGTACTGTTTCCATGTTTCGTCTCCGGAGGGCACAGGTGCTGTGGCCGGTGATATCCGGTTGTATCTGCTGGTACACCGGCCACCCATATCTCTTATTCGGCGTACGCCGAGGTACGGATTGCCCCACGGCTGCGTTGAGTGGATATTTCGCGCCCAACCCCCTTCTAACTCGGGCGGCCAATCGGCCGGCACCACCCGAGGCGCGCCCGCTTTGCCGCGGACGCGCCTTCGACCTCCTTAAGTCGCCTGCGTCAGGTCATAAACCGTCACTCCACCCACGGTCTTGGCCGTGTAGTGCGCCTCGACCCACGCCGTGATCTGGCTCGATGCACCTTCCCCACCACCGCGGCCGCCCATGCCGCCACCCGCGATGAAGTAGTGGATATTGCCGTTCGCCACGTACTGCTGGAACTGCGCGAGAGTCGGTGAATCGTCACTTCCGGTGAACCCGCCGATCGCCATGATCGAGGTGCCGGTCGACAACTCGAGCGGTCCAGCGGACATCGAGCCGATCGTCGCGGCTGCCCAGCGGTTGTCGGTGGCCTTCAAGAGAGCCTGCAGTTCGGCGTTGTTGCTGGACTCGCCGCGCATGCCGCCGAATCCGCCCGTGGGAGCTTCGCCACCCGGCATCCCACCACCGAAACCGCCTATACCTCGACCGGTCGCCGGTCCCGAAGTTGGGATTGAGCCGCTGTGCGCGGTGACTGCCGTGTCGAGTGCATAAGCTGCCGTTCCGCCGAAGCCGAGCAGCACGCCCGAGATAGCCACAACAACCGTCGCCTTACCGAGTTGATGCGCACCAACCGCGATCACCGCAGCTACGACAATCGAACCGATGACGATCACCCAACGCAGCCAAGGGAACCAGTCCGGGGTCCGGGCCAGAAGGGCGAATCCCCAGAGCCCGGTCGTCGCGGACATCGCAGCCAGTGCCGTCCGGGCCGGGAGGTTGTTTCGGCCCTTCCACAGTTCGACCACCGTGATGCCGATGAGAGCGGCAATCGCGGGTGCCAGCGCAACCGTGTAGTACGGGTGCATCGTGCCCTGCATGTAGCTGAAGACGATCCCGGTGACCAGCAGCCAGCCTCCCCAGAGGATCAGTCCGGCACGAGTGCGATCGGCGCGCGGCATGCGGCGCGTGAACCACAGACCCGCGACCAAGCCGATCAATGCGGCAGGCAGCAGCCACGAGATTTCGGTGCCCATCGATTCGCCGAACATGCGGGTGATGCCGGTCGTGCCGCCGAATCCGGCGTTGCCGCCGCCCATTCCACCGCCACCGCCGCCGCCGTTACCCGTGCCGCCGAAGATGCGGCCGAGGCCGTTGTATCCGAGCGCTAGCTCGAGCAGGCTGTTGGTCGTTGAACCGCCGATGTACGGGCGCGATCCAGCCGGCCACAGTGCCACGAGAAGTGGCAGCCATCCCGCGCTCACGATGAGCGCAACGAACGCCACCAACAGCTTCCGAATGCGAGCCCAGAAGGTGATCGGGGCCGCTACGAGGAATACGAGTCCGACGGCGGGAAGAACCAAGAACGCCTGCAGCATCTTGGTGAGAAAGCCGAATCCGAGCGCGATACCCGCGAACGCCAGCCAGCGTGTGCTGCCCTTCTCAGTTGCTCGAACGACGCAGTACGCGGCGAGCGTCATGAGGAAGACGAGCAGCGCGTCGGGGTTGTTGAACTTGAACATCAGGGCAGCGACCGGCGTCAAGGCAAGCGCGGCGCCGGCGAGGAGACCTGCCGCGGGTCCACTCCACCGCCGAACCGTCGCAGCCACGAGCGCCACCGACCCGACGCCCATCAGCGCCTGGGGGAGGAGCATCGAGAACGAGCTGAATCCGAAGAGTCGGCCCGACAGCGCCATGACCCAGAGGGCCGCCGGCGGCTTGTCGACGGTGATCGCGTTGCCCGCGTCGAGCGAACCGAACAGCATCGCCTTCCAGCTCTGGGTGCCGGCCTGAACCGCGGCGGCGTAGAAGTCGTTCGCCCACCCGGAGGCGCTGAGGTTCCAGAGGTAGAGAACCGCGGTCGCGATGAGGAGGCCGTAGAGGCCCGGCTTGGCCCAACGCGGCTCGTCGGGGCTGCCGGTGAACAGCCGCTCACGCCACGTGGGACGCACGGCATCGGCCGGGTGATGGTCGATTTGTCGATGCTCCGGTGGCATCAGAGTTGTGGTCATGCTCTCGATCGTTGAGGCGAAAGGTCCGATTTCCCTGGGAGCCGCCTGTGCGCTTCCGTCGAGGCACCCGGCAGCTGCCTGGTAGGGCATGCACAACGAATGCGGATGGCGTTCACAGCAATTCCCACATTTCGACCTTGACGATCGGACTGCACGCAACGAAACCGCGCAGAAGGAGCAGCAATGAGCACTGAGCCGCCGAACTACTATCCGCCACCGAATCCGCCGACGGACGCCCCGGCGTCAACCGCGACCCAGACCATGCCCAACCCGGCTTGGGGTGCGCCGCAGCCTGCTGCCACCGCCAAGTGGTCGACGAAGAAGACTCTCGCGGCCGTTGGCATCGCTCTCGGAATCGCGGTCGCCGGCGGCGGTGCGATCTACGCGCTGTCGAACTCGACCTCGAGTTCGGTCCAGCAGGGATTTGGGCAAGGCGGCGCACCGGGTCAGGGCGGCGGACAGTTCGGCGGCGGAATGCGCGGTGGCATGGGCATGGCTCTGCACGGCGAGTTCGTCGTCTCGGACGGCAACGGCGGCTACACCACCGAGTTGACGCAGGAGGGAACGGTCACCGCGGTCTCCGACACGTCCTTGACGGTGAAGAGCGTCGACGGATTCAGTCAGATCTACACCCTGACCACTCCGTCGTCGGTCGCCGTCGGAGACACCGTCAACGTCCGGGCGACAGAATCGAACGGCACCGCGACGGCGATTTCGGTTCGATCCGGCGAGGACGGGTTCGATCGAGGTCCGGGCGGTGGTCAGTTCCCGCCGGGAGCGAACGGAACGGGTAACCCGTAACGCGTACGGCCGGGCCGGAGGACGGCCCGGCCGAGATCATTGCCCGCCGGGCAGATTGATCAGCCGGACGGTCCGCAGCCGGCGACCGTCTCCGGGCTTGTTCCGGATCCGCCTTCCGAACACTTCCGCGAGTTCCTTCGCGAACTCGACGAACTCCTGGTCGTCGAGCCAGAGGCCGGCAGTGGTGTAGCCGACGCCGTCGCGCACCAGGTCGATATCGCGGGTGCCGAGGTACTTGTCGAAATCGGCGATCGCGCCGGCGATATAGGCGATGAAGGCCTGGTGGTGATCCTCGGCAGTCATGGCGGCCAACTCATCGGGCGTGATCCGCGTGGCCGCAATATTCAGCCGGTATGACCGTTCCACCGTGCCCCGAATTGGGCGCTCACCTGCGACGTCGAGCATCCCCGCCGAGGTCAGAAGGTTGATGTGCCGGTAGAGACTCGCGGGCGTGACGCCCAGCTTCTCGCTCAGTTCGGCGGTGGTCAGCACCTGATCACCCAGAAGTGCCTGCACGACGCGCAGGCGCACCGGGTGCAGAAGCAGCTCGACGGTGTTCACAGGGTCAATGTTACCCCGATTACTTTCACTATCGAAAATAATCGCACATGTGTAATCATTGACTCATGACGACCCCCGATGAGAACAAAGTGCCCGCTCCGCAGGGAAAGTTCGCCGGCATGCCGTACGACTGGCGCCGTCCAACCCTTGCCAAGCTCAAGGCGCGCTGGTGGAACCCGGATGAGCCGCGCGTCTTCACGCCCAAGACCTTCGGTTGGGGCTTCGACATCAACGTCTACCGACTCCTCCACTGGAAGAAATCCTGACGCCCCCGAAGGCGTGAGTGCACTACTCTCGTCGTTGTGCTGCGGATTTCGTACTTCGGACCAGCCGGAACGTTCACCGAGATGGCATTGGCGAAGTTTGAAGCGGCGGGTGAATTCACCGACCAGGTGACCCGCATCCCGGCCAAGTCGCAGCAGGCAGCGCTCGAGATGGTGCGCAGCGGTTCGGCTGACGCGGCCGTCGTCCCGATCGAAAGCTCGGTCGACGGCCCGGTCGCCGCCACCATGGACGCTCTCGCCGTCGGCGATCGCTTGCAGATCGTCGCCGAAAATGAACTCGATGTCGCGTTCTCGATCGTCGCGCGCCCCGGTACGAACCTCGCTGACGTCAAGGTCGTGCATGCGTATCCCGTCGCCGCGGCACAGGTCCAGCAGTGGCTGACCAAGAACCTCCCCGACGCCGAGGTCGAATATTCGGCCTCGAATGCCGCCGCGGCCGCCGATATCGCCGCAGGTCATGGCGATGCCGCCGTCTCGACCGCCCTCGCCGGACAGCAGAACGGACTGATCAGTCTCGCGGACGGGGTCGCCGATTACGAGGGCGCCCGTACTCGATTCGTGCTCGTCTCCAAGCCGTGCCCACCGCCCGAACGCACCGGCGCCGACCGAACCTCGGTGGTGTTCGGACTCTCCGATGAGCCCGGCTCCCTTTATCGTGCGTTCGCTGAATTCGCCACGCGCGGAGTCGATCTCACACTTGCGCAGTCGCGTCCGACACGCACGACGCCCGGCAAGTACTGGTTCTTCATCGACTGTGTCGGCCACATCGACGACCCCGCCGTCGCCGAAGCACTCAAGGCGCTTCACCAGGTCGCAGGTGTCCGATACCTCGGTTCGTGGCCGGTTCCGGGCGTCGCGGGACGCACGCCGCCCTCCGGCGAGGAGTCTGCCGAGTGGCTCGCCCACATGCGCGCTGGGAAGCAGGAGCAATGATCACCGGTCGGCTGATTCTCGTCCGGCACGGGGAGACTGAAGGCAACGTCGCGCGGCGCCTCGACACGAAACTGCCGGGAACGCCGCTCACCGAGGATGGCGTCGCGCAGGCTCGTGAGCTCGGCGAGCGCCTGCACTGGGAGAAGCCGATCGGAATCTTCAGTTCCGCGGCGCTGCGCGCTCGGCAAACCGCGGAACATGCACTGTCGACGATGGATCTCGACATCGAACACACGGTGCTCGAGGGATTGCACGAAGTTCAGGCCGGCGACCTCGAGAATCGTTCGGATCACGATTCTCATCACACGTTCCATTCGATCTACGCGCAGTGGCACATCGGCCTGCTCGATCAGCAGATCCCGGGTGGCGAATCCGGGCGCCAGGTGCTCGACCGGTTTGTGCCGGTGATCGAAAATCTTCGGGCGGAACATCTTTCGCGTGGCGAACACACGATCGTCGTCATCGCGCACGGTGCGGCTATCCGACTCATCGCCGCTTACCTGGCTTCGATCCCGCCGCAGTTCGCGTTGGCCAGCCATCTGCGGAACACCCAGTCGATCGAACTGGGAGCGGTCTCCGACGGTTCGTGGCACTGCCTTCGATGGGGGAGTCTGCTCCCGCCGTTCGGCACGGAAGCCGAATCAGCCGAGGACCCCATGGGCTGACAAGTCCGGGAACGCAGTCGGCGCCACGGTCACGCGCGGACGCGCGGCTTCTGGGACAGGCGCGGGAGTCACCACGCCGGTCTGAGTGTTCAGGCGGGCACCGGCAAGGCGTCGGCAGGTATGTGGCACATCTGGTTGGACGCGCGCAGCAAGCTCCTGGTTCCGCTGAACCCACACACTGTTGTTCCAGAGCTGGCTGTACAAACCAGCAGCTTTGTACAAGCGAGCCGGTGAGAGAATGGTTCCCCCGGGCGAAACCGCTAGCCCCACCCGAGTTCGTGCAATCGCTTCTCGTCGAGCCCGAAGTAATGCCCGAGCTCATGCCGGACCGTCACCTCGATTTCGTGCACGAGATCGTCTTCGTCGTCACACATCTCCATGAGCGGCTCGCGAAAGATCATGATCCGGTCGGGCAGCGACCCGGCATAGTTGCTGTCCCGCTCGTCCAAAGCCACACCGACATAGACGCCGAGCAGATGCGGATCGTCCGGGTCGCGGTCTTCGACGAGGAACACCACGTTGTCGATCGCGCGCGCGAACTTCTCCGGAATGCGATCGAGTGCATCCGACACGAGCTCGTCGAAACGGCCCGTGTCGATGTGAACAGGCACTAGTTCCCGCCGGGCACCGGAGCAGGCTCGGCTCCCGGAAGCGGCGTCGGCATCGAGCGGCCTTCCGGCGCGCCGGCCAGCGGAACCGGCTTCTGACCGTTGATCAGCAGACCGTCCGTCTTGGCCGAATTCACCAGCGGCGCAAAGCCACCCGTGTCCTGCTTGCCGACCGAGCAGTTGACCTTCTTGCTTCCGGCGAGCCAGCTGATCGGGTCCGGGTTGTCCCAGAACAGTGTCAGGGTCTTGTTCTTGAGGGCGTCCGGAGAGCCGAGGTAGGCGTTTGCGGCGTCGGTGCACACCTTGTTGAGGAACTTGTCCTGGTTCTCGACCGACGGCGAACCCTGCTTGAACTCGGCGCCGAGGTCGACCACGGAGATGATCTCGAAGGCGTGTTCCTTGTTGCAGTCGATCGGGTCGGTGGGCTGACCCTGCATGATGCCGACGCATGTACCCGGGTCCCAGACGCGGGACTGGTCCTGGTCCGCGACCGAACCCTTCATCGGCTGGAGGCGTCCGGTCGTCGCGGTGATCTGCAAACCACAGCGAAGCGTGCGCTCACCGGCGGCCCAACCCTGCGGGCCCGGGTTGATCAGGCCGGCGCTGAACTTGCCGAAGGGGTCGAGCTTGCCGTGCAGGTAGGACTTCGCGGCGGGGACGCAGTGGGTATCGCGCAGTTCGGCGAAGCGGAGGGTGCCCGGGAAGGGGGAGTCCGGCCCGAATTCGGCGGTCGGGTACTTGGAAAGGTCGACCTCCGCAGTCACCTCGAACAGGTGCTGTTCCTTGCAGTCGACCTTCGCCAGGTCGCTGGCATCCGGCTTCTGCCACGTCAGGCAGTTGCCCTCTTTGGCCGTGCCGAATGCCGGACCGGCCTTCGCGCCGGTTGTGGTCACCGCGGCAGCTGTCGAAGACTCATCCGAGCTCCGGAGCTGGCTGGCTGCGATGGCGGTTCCGGCCACCAGCGCAGCGATGACCGCAGCCGCGAGGATGCCGCGGCGGATCCAGACCTTGCGGTTTCCCGACTTCGTGAACGAACTCGGCGCGTCCGGACCCGGAGCGACCTCCGAAAATGACTTGGTCACCGTGCTCGGAGGGGTGGGCTCGCCGGTTTTCGGCTTCCGAAGGCGCATGAACTCCGAGAATACCCAGTTGCGGCCCGCTGCCCGTTGAGGCGCTGCGTGACGATAGGGTTTTAGGCGTGATCGACCTGAAGTTCGTACGCGAAAACCCGGCAGCCGTTCGCGACTCCCAGCGGTCCCGCGGCGAGAATCCGGACCTGGTCGATGCCCTCCTCGAAGCTGACGCCCAGCGTCGCGCCGCGATCAGCGCGGCCGACCAGCTGCGCGCCGAGCACAAGTCGCACGGCAAGCTGATCGGTCGCGCCGCGAAGGAAGACCGACCGGCGATGCTCGCTCAGGGTGCCGAGCTCTCCGCCAAGGTGAAGGCGGCCGAGGTCGAGGAGACCGCTGCCGAAGCTGCTCTCGATGCCGCACATCGTGCGATTCCGAACGTCGTCGAGGACGGAGTTCCCGCTGGCGGCGAGGACAACTTCATCGTCCTCGAGACCGTCGGCGACATTCCCGATCTCGGATTCGAGCCGAAGGACCACCTCACGCTCGGCGAGTCGCTCGGACTCCTCGACATGGAACGCGGCGCGAAGGTTTCGGGCTCGCGCTTCTACTTCCTCACCGGGTACGGCGCTCTGCTGCAGCTCGGATTGCTGCAGCTCGCGATTCAGAAGGCGGTCGCCAACGGCTTCACGCCGATGATTCCGCCCGTGCTCGTGCGACCGGAGGTCATGCAGGGCACCGGATTCCTCGGTGCGCACGCGGACGAGATCTACCACCTCGAAGAGGACGACCTGTACCTCGTCGGCACCTCGGAGGTTCCCCTCGCGGGGTACCACAGCGGCGAGATCCTCGACCTGTCGAACGGTCCGATGCGGTACGCGGGCTGGTCGTCGTGCTTCCGCCGGGAGGCTGGCAGCTACGGCAAGGACACGCGTGGAATCATCCGTGTTCACCAGTTCGACAAGGTCGAAATGTTCATCTACGCGCGTCCCGAGGACGCGGTCGCCGAGCATCGTCGCCTTCTCGCGTGGGAGCGCGAGATGCTCGCCGCGATCGAGGTTCCGTACCGCGTGATCGACGTCGCCGCCGGTGATCTGGGCTCGTCCGCGGCGCGCAAGTTCGACTGCGAGGCGTGGGTTCCGACGCAGCAGACCTATCGCGAGCTGACCTCGACGTCGAACTGCACGACCTTCCAGGCGCGCCGACTCGGAGTTCGGTACCGCGATGAGAACGGCAAGCCACAGGTCGCCGCCACGCTCAATGGAACGCTCGCCACGACGCGGTGGATCGTCGCGATTCTCGAGAACCACCAACAGGCCGACGGCAGCGTGCGGGTTCCGCAGGCGTTGGTGCCGTTCGTGGGGACGGATGTACTGAAGCCGAAAGGCTAGCTAGGTGCGCCTCAACCGGTTAGTCGCCACGGCCCAGTAGATTTCACTCCCGTGGCGAGTGCCGGGAAAGCCCGCGCCTTGGCGATTGTTGCAATCGCGGGTGTCGTAGCCGTCGCGGGTGTCGTCCTCACCGCGCAAATGTCGAACCAAGACGATGTGGCGGACACGTCTGTCCAGGTGACGACCACTCTTGCCATCAGCCAGCCGGCGACCGCAACGTGGGTGACCCCGTCGCGCAGCCCCCAACCATCGATCACGCCAGCGGCCAATACCGAGGATCCGGGGACGTCCCCGATCACGGTCGAGCGACCGCTGGTCCGGGCCAAATGTGTACTCCCACATTGGTCGGACGGTGACGAGCCATTCCTGCGTGCGGCGCTCGTCTGCCTCGACGATGCGTGGCGCCCACTTCTCGAATCGATCAAGGTCGACTTCACGCCGCCGACCCTCGTGCTCAGCGGCACTGGTACCCCGCCCGACTGCAAGCAGAAGCTCGAAAACAACAGCTACTACTGCGCTGGAACGATCTACCTCGACCAGAACAGCTACCAGAAGACCTCGGCCGGACGGGCGGCCGTGGCGATCGCGGCGTTGTCGATGCTGTCGCACGAGTACGGACACCACATTCAGCAGCTCAGCGGCACTTTGCCGGCCGCGGTGTCCCGAATCGACGCCGCCGGCCGGACGACCCCGCTCGGCCTCGAACTGACCCGGCGAACCGAACTCCAGGCCCAGTGCCTGGCGGGGATGTTCATCGGCGCAACCTTCGACGAAGTGACCGTCGACGTCGCCAAGCACGACAGCTACACCCGTGGAGATGCCCCGAAGCGGCCGGCCGATCACGGGTCGTCGTCGCACTTCGGCGGCTGGTTCAGTATCGGCGCCGATCTCGACTCGTTGTCGGTGTGCAATACCTGGACGGCCTCGGCCGACTCGGTCAGCTGAGTGCGGAACCAAGCCGCACTCATCGTCGCGGTTCTGATCGGGATCGCGGTCGCCATCCAGTCGCGACTCAATGGCACCCTCGGCACGCGCATCCATGACGGCGTGGCCGCGGCGATCGTCAGTTTCGGCTCGGGACTCGTCGTTCTGGTGGTGTTCACCCTGGTCAGCGCCGCGCGACGGGCGCGGATGGCGGAAGTTGTGACAGCGGTACGCACCGGGCGCCTGAAGTGGTGGCACTGCGTCGGCGGTCTCGCGGGTGCCTCGGCAGTGGCCAGTCAAGGCATCACGGTCACGACGATCGGCGTCGCGCTGTTCACCGTTGCGATCGTCGCCGGACAGGTCGTCAGCGGCGTGCTCGTGGACCGGGCGGGTCTCGGACCGTCGGGTCGGAGTCCGATCACAGCGCGGCGAATAGCCGGAGCCGCGATTGTGCTGGCGGCGGTGGCGATCGCGAGTCACTCGTCGATCACCAGCGGCACGAATTGGTTGTTCGTCGTCTTTCCGGTCGTCGCGGGCGCCGCGACCGCATGGCAGATGGCGGTCAACGGGCGGGTCGCCGCGGTAGGCGGGCCGATGTCATCCGCGCTGGTCAACTTCATCGTCGGCACGTCGGCCTTGCTCGTGGTCGGCGCAATCGTGGTCGCGAACCGCGGTTGGCCGGGAGCGCTTCCGCACGAGCCGTGGCTCTATCTCGGTGGATTGCTCGGAATTCTCTTCATCGCGGTGTCGGCGCGGATCGTTCACGGCCTGGGAGTGCTGTTGTTGGCGCTCGCCACGATCGCCGGCCAGCTCATCGGCGCGCTCGCGCTCGACGTGTTCGTGCCCGCAGGTCGGCACCTCAATTGGGGAGTCGTCGTCGGATGCGTGCTGGCATTGGTGGGGGTGTGGGTCGGCCGTCGCGGTGGAACGCAGCCCGGACATGACCAAGGCGGCACCGAATGACGGTGCCGCCCCAGATCAGCTAGCCGAGGTCAGGCGAATCCACCCGCAATGCGGCCTCCTCCCGGGGCTGGTGGTGGGAACTTGCTCTCGATTTCGATCTTCCGACGGTCC
Organism: Smaragdicoccus niigatensis DSM 44881 = NBRC 103563; assembly: GCF_000380645.1. Lineage (GTDB taxonomy): Bacteria > Actinomycetota > Actinomycetes > Mycobacteriales > Mycobacteriaceae > Smaragdicoccus > Smaragdicoccus niigatensis. The sequence continues at coordinate 35,547 of NZ_AQXZ01000014.1, read as the reverse complement.
GTGAACCAGGCCGCGATGAGCATCGCGAGACCGATGGCCAGGGCCGGGCCTTGCCACCAGTTGCTAGAGCTGTTGTGCGAGACCGGAATGATCCCGGGCGCCATTGCCTGCGAAACCGCAGTCGTGCCGGTCGGTGCGGCGGGTACGCCGGGTGCGGACGCGAGTTTCACGTCGGCCCCAATGGTCGAATCACCGACGATCGCAGTGACGCTCGGCGGTTCGAACACCACTTGTCCAGCGGCTTGTGCCTGCTGGGCCTGGTTGGCGTTCTGCACCCACCTCGGGTAGTAGCCCGTGTAGATGAAGACGTCGTCGCGGTAGTACCCGGTGCACCACAGTCCGCTGGGAGCGATGTAGGTGTACTGCTCGCAACCGCAGCCGTCCCAGGTCACTCCGCGGACACCGAGGATGAACTGGAGCAACTGAGCGCAGGAGTTCCCGGACGTGTGAATCCAGCCCACGCCTTCAACCCAGAAGTTGAAGTTGCATCCGTCGAACCACGATGCGTGCGCAGCGACTGCCCGCAGGCAGGCGTTGGTCACCGTGACCTGGGAGCCGTTCCAGCAGGTGCTGAGCCAGGCCAGGTCAGTCGCGTTCACAGACTGCCGAGAGGACTCGGTCGATCGGTGGCGCGTGTCGTCCTGAGTTCCGGTCGTCACCGTGGTCACCAGCGTGGGGCGGGCGATGTTGGGCAACGCCGGGAAGTCCGGACGCGCGATCTTGGGTAGCAGCCCGGCTGTCAGGATGTTCGGGATCGCCGGCTTCTGGAAAGTCGGGACGGCCGAAGCGCCTGGCAGATTCACCGTCGGAAGCGTGACTGTGGCTGCCTTTGGCAAGGCTGGCGCGACTACACCTGGCAAGGTTGCGTTGGCGGCATTCTCGGTGACCGCGGCTGCTTTGTTGGCGGCATCCGTCGCAACGGTTGCGGCCGCGGTGGCGGCCTTCGTCGCGGCGTTTGCTGCGGCTGCCGAAGCAGCTTGAGCTGCGGAAACCGCGTTAGGTACGACGACTGCTGCGGCTGGCGCCTTGGGGTCCGGAACGGTCGCAGCCACAACCGCTGGCTTGGCAACGTCTGGAGCCGCGGGCGCTGGAACGACTACCGCGGGCTTCGGAATGTTGGCCACTACCGCTGGTTTCGGAACATCCGGAACCACAGGTGCTGGAACGACTACCGCTGGCTTTGGAATGTCTGCAACCACGGCTGGTTTCGGAACATCCGGAACCACGGGCGCGGGAATCACCGGAGCCTGAACGACCGGACGCGGAACCTCCGGAATGACCGGTGGCTCGTAGACAGGTGCTGGTGGCGGGACGTACGCGGGTTTCGGCGGTACGTAGGCCGGTCTCGGCGGTGGTGGGGGTGGCACGTATGCCGGCACGTCGGCAGCCGGTGGAGCGACCTCCTCGGTGGTGTCCGGGTCGAGTACGGGTCGGTGTGGACGTGCGCCCGCGGGTCCTCCGGTGAAGAGGACCAATGCAACGCACATTGGGCCGAGAACTATCGCTCGGCGGATGAATATGGCACGCAAAGGATGCCCCTTTGTCCTGGATTCCCGCAGGGACCGGGAACCACAGACGCGGCTCTTTGTAGAGATCGGTTTGGGGGCTTGTGGCCGTCAAACCACAGGAAGGCAAGCCGAATCTTCCTGTCTGGTGTTTCTCCGGCTGCCCATACCAGCGTCGAAAAATGGCCACACTAGCGCCTCAATGGGCACCTGCCGTCGACGAGCTTGATCGCTGGGTCTAGACGAGCTAGATCACAGGGATCTACTAGCAAGGTTCCTCCTTTTGCGAGCTCAGCGCCACGAATAAGTCGACCAATTTGGGTGAATTTCGGGTGGCCTATGGGCCTCGTTGACGGCTCGTCACCAGTGGATGAGGTGAGGCTCTCTCACGTACCGGGTTACGTCACCGTAAGTCGACCGCTACGCTATCGGCGTGGATCCGGTTTATCGCACCGTCGTCGGCTTTGCTCGCACGCTCTTCGCTGTCCAGGGCCTGAAGTTCACCGTGAGTGGTCACGAGAACATCCCGGACAAGGGTGGCGCGGTTGTCGCGATCAACCACACCGGTTACCTCGACTTCGCGTACTCGCACCTTCCGGCGCGGTCGTTCAAGCGGAAGAAGAACCGCTACATCCGCTTCATGGCGAAGAAGGCCGTGTTCGACAACGCGATCTCGGGCCCGATCATGCGCGGCTGCAAGCACATTCCGGTCGACCGTGAGGCTGGTGCCGGTGCCTACGCGGTCGCCGTTGAGCGCCTGCAAGCCGGAGAACTCATCGGCATGTATCCCGAGGCGACCATCAGTCGCAGCTTCGAGATCAAGCACTTCAAGTCCGGCACTGCCCGCATGGCGCTCGAGGCCGGCGTGCCGATCATCCCGGTCATCGTGTGGGGTGCGCAGCGCGTCTGGACGAAGGGTCAGCCCAAGCACATGGGCCGCACCAAGACCCCGATCGTGGTCATGGCTGGTACGCCGCTGCAGCCCGAGGGTTCCGCTGAAGAACTCACCGCGACCCTCCACCAGGTGATGGCAGACATGCTCGCGAAGGCGCAGCAGGACTACCCGATGGAGCCGGGTGCCTATTGGGTTCCCGCCCGCCTCGGCGGTTCGGCCCCGACACTCGAAGAGGCCAACAAGCTCGACGAGGCGGAAGTCGCGGAGCGTCGCGCCAAGCGCGAGGCGAAGGGCGAGTAGTCCGGCTCAGTTGAGCGGAATGTCGTTGTCGCCCTTCGACGCCTGATACTGCTCGGACAGTTCCTGGTACCGGTCCTTGATGCGTTTGATCTGCTCGATCAGTTCGCTCCGGAGCGGCTCTGCCTCGGCATCGGCGAGTGCGGGGATCGAATACGCGGTCCAGAACTTGTTGGTGCGCCGATATCCGCCGGGCTCGAGGCCGAACAGTTCCTTGAGGATCGTGAGGTCATGCGGGATCGCGAAGGCGTCCCGGGAATCCTCGTGGCTGTAGAAGTAGTAGTAATTGTCGAATCCGGCCCACGTGATCGCTGACATGCACAACGTGCATGGCTCATGCGTCGTGAGGAACACGAGGTCCTTCGTCGATGGCCGGTCGGCCATTTCGTAGAACTGATTCAGCGTGTTGATTTCGCCATGGAGGAGTGGGTTATCGGTTTCGCTGTTGGTCCCGGCAATAACGAGAGACAAGTCCGATTTCCGCAGGACAGCCGCGCCGAAAACCTTGTTTCCGGAAGCGACGCCGCGCGCTGTCATAGGCAGGATTTCGGACTCGATCACTTCGAGTAGGCGGGCCGCGATCGGTGTGTCGGCCATGTCCGAATCGTAACCCCGCGACCTCGACAAAAAACAGGGAACCGTACCGGATGGATTGGTGGGCGGGCGTGTCGCCGGGATACTGGCCTTGGGCGCGACGTGAACTCCGTCGGCGTGTGACGCTGCCCATTTCCCCAGCATTTCGGCCTGAATCCCTGGTACGCAGGTGCCAGCAATGGTTCGATTTTGTTAGAGCTTTTATCCCAAAACGGAGGTGCTCGAAATGCCATATGACGTTGCTCGGTCTGGCCAGGAAGCCGGCGCTGCAGCCGCCGATGTAGCCAACAAGGCCGCGGAAGCTGCTGGTTCGGCGATAGGCACGATAGGAGATGTCGCCCGGGCCGGTGCCAGTGCCGCGGGTTCGGCCGTCAGTGCCGCGGGCGGTGCTGCCGGCACGGCAACCGACCTGGTCGGCAAGGCCGCCGATGCCGGAGCAATGGGGGCCGGCAAGGCCGCTGAAGGAGTGGCCGATGTGGTCGCCAAGGCCGCCGAAGCTGCCGCGGAAGCTGCGCGCATCGCTGCCGAAGCCGCACGCGTAGCAGCTGATGCCGCCGGCAAGGCCGCGGAAGCGGTGTCGTCGGTGGCCGCGATCTTCGGCCGATCGATCGAGGCCGGCGCGAACGCGCTGAACAAAGCGGCCAACGCGGCCGGCGGCGCAGTCGGGTCGGCGACGGACGCTCTCGGCTCTGGTGCGGGTGCACTCGGCGCTGCCGTTGGTGGCGTCGCGGACACCGTCATTTCGTCCGGAACGGGCGCCGCGAGCGATGTCCTCGACACCGGAACCTCCCTCGGCACATCGACGTTGAGCACTGCCACCGGGCTTATCGGCAAGGCTGGTTCGACGGTCGAGTCGGTCGTGGGTAGCGCTGGTTCCGCCGCGGGTAAGGCACTGGATGCGGCGGCCGACGTCGCCAAGAAGGTCGCCGGGGACAAGGAGAAGGACGAGGTTCCGCCTCCGCCGACTCAGTACTACGACCCCAATTTCGGGCGGTAAACGCCGGGCGAAACCTCGAATCCGCGCAGTGACGTCATCCGCCATGCACTGCGCGGATTTCGCTGCTCGGGCACTATGGATCCATGGCTGACGAATGGTTGAACATCGAAAAACCGCACCTCGTCGCCACTGACGTGGATGGAACGCTGCTCGGTGACGACGAACGAGTGAGCGCGCGCAACCGCGATGCGGTCAATGCGGTCGTCGCGGACGGGGTTCCGTTCGTGCTGGCCACGGGCCGCCCGCCGCGCTGGATCACGCCGATCACCGAACAGCTTGGGTACCACCCGCTCTCCGTGTGCGGAAACGGCGCGGTGATCTACGACAGTGCCGCCGACCGGATCTTGCAAGCGTGGACGCTCGACGTCAACACGATGCACATGATCGCCGGAATGGCACTCGCGCTGTTCCCCGGATGTGGCCTGGCGACTGAGCGAGTGGGGGAGAGCGCCCACGACCAGGCCAATCCACAGTTCGTCACGTCGCCGGACTACGAGCACGCCTGGCTGAACCCGGACAACATCGAGTTGACGACTCGCGACGTTCTCGCGATGCCGGCCATCAAGATGCTGATCCGATTCCCGACCGCGACGAGCGACTGGATGTACGAACGCCTCGCGCCGTTGGTCGGCGACAGCGGGGACGTCACCTTCTCGACCGACAAGGGACTCCTCGAAGTGTCCGCACCAGGGGTCACGAAGGCTTCCGGGTTGCGTTGGGCTGCAGATTATCTGGGTGTTGAGCCGAGTCGTATCGTCGCGTTCGGAGACATGCCCAACGACGTTCCCATGCTGCACCTCGCGGGCCATGGCGTGGCCATGAAAAACGCACACCCGGACGCCGTCGCCGCGGCGAACGAGGTCACTGCCTCGAACTCCGACGACGGGGTCGCCCGGGTGTTGGAGCGCTGGTGGACTACTGGGTCGTGACGACGCCGGTCAGCTTGTTCAGGATCAGCGATCCGCGCTGGAACTTGAACGTCTGAGTGTCCGCCGTGGCCGAGTCGGCGAGCGGCATTCCGAGCTGGCCGGTGACGTTGCCCGAGGCCATGAACTTCTTCAGCACCTCGCCCAGCAGCACGATCGTCTGCGGCTGGGTCGACGCGGTGTCGGCCGTGCCCACAGTGGTCGGCTTGGCCGCGGTGAAGATGATGCCGTTCGCGAATTTCGCGACCGACTGACCGCTCGACGTCGTGATCAGGCCGGTCAGCGCCGGTCCCAGCTTGCCGGTGGCACCGCCTTCAGCAACCCAGCGCTTGGCGACTGCGTTGTCGTCGGTCGGCTGCAGCACGGCCGTGGTGAGCCCGGTCAGCAGCGTCGACAGTGATCCCGTCGCCGATGTCGTGGTCGCTCCCGAGGCGGCCGCGGCGTCGGCGGGTGCCGAAGCCTTGATCTCCGCGGGGAGGTCCGGTGCGGCCGGAACCGCAGCGGCATCCGCGGCCGGAGCCTGCGGGGTCGTCGGGGTAGCCGGCGTCGTGTTTCCAGTCCCGGCGAGCAGCTGCGCAATGTCCGGCAGCGGAAGCGACTGCGGGGTCACGCCCTGGACGCTCGCGGCGATGGTGCGGATCTGGTCGAGGTCGGCGTAGGCGGCGTCACCGGGGCAGTCCGTGGTGCCGACGTCGCGGTGGGCGAAGATGTTCGGCAGATCGACGGCTTCACCCTGCGGGTACTTCGTGTACGACGTGCCCTCCGAGTAATGCGTGGCGTGACCCTTCGGGTCGACGCCGGCCATCTTCAGGCGCCAGCCGAGGTAGGTGCCCGTCGCCTTGAGTTGCTCGGCGGTCGGCTGCTCGGTGTCGAAGGTGCCCATCATCGCGACACCCACGGTGTTCTCGTTGAAGCCACCGGCGTGGGCGCCCTCGACGTTGCGGGTCATGCCGCCGTAGCGACCTTCGAAGGTGCGTCCAAAGCGGTCGACGAGTGCCTGGTAGCCGATGTCGCACCAGCCCAGAGTCTGTGCGTGGTACTTGTAAATCGCGCGGACGATGCCCGCCGACTCCTCCGGCGTGTAGTCGTTGCGGCCGGCCGTGTGGTGCACGGTTCCGGCGCTGACCGCGTCGTCGTAGGTGGGGTCTTCGCAGCGCATCGACTCGTCGGCGCCCCACGCGGCGCGCGTCACGACCTCAGGTCCGCCGTTCGGCAGCTTCTCGAACTTGAGGTTCGCGTCATCGGTCGTCTGACCTGGATCGATGAGGACGGCGGTGAGGTCGTCAGCGGTCGTGGTGGTGGCTGCATTGGGATCCGGGCTGGTCGATGCGTTGGCATCGGTGGTTGCCGCGGTCGCGTCCGTCGGCGCGGCGGCTGGGTCCGCGGCGTGCAGCGGGGTGCTGAACGCGGCGGGCTTGATGCCGGTCGCGGCGGCCTGCGGCACCTGCTCGAGCGCCTGGCCGGCAGCAGCGGCTTCCTTCAGACCGGAGGTCAGCATGACCTGGACGTCGTTCGTCTTGCCGACGTAGATCGGGTCGGTACCGGTGAGCGCGCCCGGTTTGTTGTCGCGCCAGCCGAGTGCCTCAGCCTCGGTCCACGGACCCCACGAGCCGTTGGCGAGTTTGGGTCGCACCTGTGCGACCGTTCCGCCGGCCATGTCCTTCGCGGCGAGCGCGACCATACTGAACGGCTGGTCGCGGTGGATTTCCTTGACCTGAGTGCCGTACTTGTCCGCGACATCCGAGGGCAGCGTGCCCGGGTTGACCGGCGCCGATGGATCGGTGATGGGCGATTCGCCCGGCGCACCCGGAAGCGAAACCGGGAGCTTGATGCCGCCGGGCAGCGGCAGCGACGTGAGGTCCGACAGGCGGAAGTCGGGGAGGTCGAGACCAGTTAGTTGCTTAATCGGAATGACAACGTCTGGGACCGTCTTCAGCAGAACAGACGCTAAATCGGTTGGATGGGCGTTATCGGCGTTCTTGATGTCGGGTCCGTAATTCAGTCCGATGACTCCGAGCGGACTGGCAACTGTGGCAAAGGCAACGACTCCGACGACGAGCGAATGCTTCCGGCGGCGGTTCGGCAAGGCGGACTCCCAAGATCTGCGGATGTAACTAACCGCACGCTACTGAGGGCAAAAGACCCTATTCAACCTCCAGTAGAGGGTTAGCCAGGATTGTGTCCAAAGCGCATCCCAATGGATCCGGTTGGCGTTACACGTAATTGGTTTTGTATTAGGAACGCCTAATTCGAAATCAGGAGGGGTCGACGTGCGCGCACCGCGCTGGGGTTTTATCGCTTCGTCTGCCGTCGTCGGCCTTCTCTTCGCATCCGGACCGGCTTTTCAGCCCGTCGTCGCGGCCGATGCCGTGTACACGTTCGTGGGTCTCGGCAACGGTCATGGCCGAGGCATGGGGCAGTGGGGTGCCTTCGGCTATGCGCAGATGGGCTGGACCGCGGAGAAGATCGTCGGCCACTTCTACCCGGACGCCACGCTCGGTAAGGCACCGGCCGCGCCGATCACTGTTCGCCTCGAATACCGCGACGGCAAGAACCTCGACGTCACCTCCGATGCCGGAATGTCGATCGACGGGCAGAAGGTCGCGCCGGGTCAGGCCATCCATCTCGACCTCAGCGGCAACTACACCGTCACCGACGGTTGCAACGGTGGCCAGGTGTCCACCGGGCACTCGGACAGCATGCGCGTCGACCCCATCACGGCCGGAATCAACCGCCCGGAGAACGAGCACCTGCAGTTCTGCGGCGGAAATGCGTACCGCGGTTCGCTCGGGCTTGCCGACGACGGCGGCGCAAAAACGGTCAACACCGTCGACGTCGACGACTACCTCCGCGGCGTCATCCCGTCGGAGATGATGGCGGGCTGGGCGGACAAGAACGGCTTCGAAGCGCTGCGCGCACAAGCGATCGCCGCGCGTTCGTACTCGCTGTCCGAGCACCGCACGGACTACGCGCAGACCTGTGACACCCAGTCGTGCCAGGTGTACGCGGGGTCGAGCATCGAAGACCCCCGCACCGACAAAGCGGTCCAGAGCACGGCGGGAACCGTCCTCATGCAGGACGGCAAGATTCTGCGCGCCGAGTATTCGGCCTCGACCGGTGGTCTCACGGCGAGCGGAATCGTCGACGAGGGTGACCGCGTCGCGCCGGGTCACTGGGAGAAGGCCGTCACCGCCGGCGACATCGGCAAGGCGTTCGGCGTCGGCAACGTCGAGTCGGTCGAGGTGACCAAAGCCCAGGACCGCCACGTCACGTCGGTCCACATCGTCGGCAGCGACAAGACGATCGACGTCTCCAACGTAGAGCTCAACGGCAAGCTCGACATCGGGACGAACGAATTCCAGATCATCGTTCCGGGTGCACTGCCCGCCCCGAAGCCGGGCGAGCCGGCGGTGCCGGCACCGCAGGACGTTCCGACCGCGCCGGTGCCGCAACTGCCGATTTCGGTCCCGACTCCGGAAACGGTTCAGGAGATGGCAGGGCTGGCCGGATCACTGTCCGGACCGGTGCTTCAGCAGGTCATCGCCAACCTTCAGCACCTCTTGGCGCCAGCTTCTCAATAACCCTTGACATTGACGTTGCGTCAACTTGCAGACTTGTTCTCATGACGCGATACGCACGACCCGAGTGGTCGATCCAAGAGCTTGCGAAAGCTTCCGGAACGACCAGTCGGGCGTTGCGGCACTACGACGAGATCGGGTTGCTCCCACCCACTCGGATCGGCAGCAACGGATACCGCTACTACGACGAGGAAGCCCTTCTTCGTCTGCAGCGGATTCTGCTTCTGCGTGATCTCGGGTTGGGGCTACCCCTGATCGCCGACGTCCTGCGCGGCCAACAGGACACGGTGTCCGCACTGTCGATCCACCTGCGCTACCTCGAAGAGGAGCGAAGCCGGATCGGCCGGCAGATCGCATCGGTGAAATCAACCATCAGCAAGACACAAGGAGGTGAGCCACTCGTGGCTGACCAAGTATTCGACGGATTCGACCACACGCAATACAAGGACGAGGTGATCGACCGCTGGGGCAAGGACGCCTACGAGAGCGGTGATCGCTGGTGGCGAGGCATGACCGAAGAGCAGAAGAAGGACTTCGGCCAGACCCACCTCGACATCGCGGCGGACTACGGCAAGGCACATGCCGCCGGACTGTCCATCGAGTCGGACGAGGTTCAAGCCATCGTCAAGCGGCACTACGACTGGATCGCCGTCGGTTGGCAGGGACGCAAGCCCACTGCCGATGCCTTCACCGGCCTCGGCGAGATGTACGTCGCCGATGACCGATTCCGCGCGAACTACGACGTCCACGGCGCGCAGACCGCCGAGTACGTCCGGGACGCCATGGTCGCCTACGCGCTCAAGGAGCTCGTCGGCTAGGTCGTTCAAAACGATTCGGTGCTCTCTCGGAGTCGCCATCCACATATATGGATTACGCCGCCGGGAGAGCACCGTTCCGTTTGGCACCTCACCACACAAACGGGATGATGCGCTTGCGCGTCGCGGCGAACTCCCGATATCGATCGCCGAGGTCCCGCTCGAGCTCCCGTTCCTCGACTCGGATCCGGTTCAGCGTGCCGATGAAACTGACACCCACGATCAAGGCGAGTGACAGCCAGTTCGCGTAGAGCAATCCGATGCCGATCAAGACGAGCAGGATCGCCGCGTAGCTCGGGTGCCGCAGCACGCGATACGGGCCGGTCGAGACAACGCCCTGATCAGGGCTCGTCTGCACGCGGAAGGTGAAGTATCGGCCCAGAGCGCGGAAGCACCACAGCCGCAACGCGATCCCCGCCCACAGGATCACGAGCCCGATGGTGGCAGGCACAGCTTGCGGGTGAATCGCCGCAGCGGGAACCAGCCGCGATGCCGCGACCGCGCCGAGGAGGCCCGCGATCCCGAAGATCTTGACGACGCGGTAACTCCCTGCATCGGCGTTGCGGGCATCAGCACGCCGTTGCCGGCCCTGGCGCAGCTCGATCACCAACCACCCGACCAGGGTGATCAGGACGACTAACTGCAGCACTACCAGGGAGAAGTGCATGTCCCGATCGTAGTTCGGCGCCGCGGCTGAGAGCCCTCTATGAACCCGACACCCCCGGGCGCGCGAAAAGCCCCCGGGGCGATCGGCTCCGATAGGCTGAACCACCGTGACCGGTGCAAATACAGACGGCCGTTTCGACCTGATTGTCGTCGGTTCAGGATTCTTCGGACTCACTGTCGCGGAACGATGCGCCTCGCAGCTCGGCAAGCGTGTGCTGGTCCTGGACCGTCGCCACCATCTGGGTGGGAACGCCTACTCCGAAGCTGAACCAGAAACCGGCATTGAGGTGCACAAATACGGTGCCCACCTCTTCCATACGTCGAACCAACGCGTGTGGGACTACGTCACGCAGTTCACCGAGTTCACCGGTTATCAGCACCGCGTCTTCGCCCTCTACAAGGGCCAGTCGTACCAGTTCCCGATGGGACTGGGTTTGATCTCGCAGTTCTTCGGTAGGTACTACAGCCCGGAAGAGGCGAAGGCGCTCATCGCCGAACAGGCCTCCGAGTTCGACAGCAAGGACGCGAAGAACTTCGAGGAAAAGGCGATCTCCCTCATCGGCCGCCCGTTGTACGAGGCGTTCGTGAAGGAGTACACCGCGAAGCAGTGGCAGACCGATCCGAAGAATCTGCCCGCCGGGAACATCACGCGACTGCCGGTCCGCTACAACTTCGACAACCGCTACTTCAACGACACCTACGAGGGTCTGCCGGTCGACGGCTACACGAAGTGGCTCGAGAACATGGCCGCGCACGAGAACATCGAAGTTCGGCTGAATACGGATTACTTCGACGTCCGCGACGAACTTCGCGCCGAGAACCCGGGAGCACCCGTCGTATACACCGGTCCGCTGGACCAGTACTTCGACCATGCAGAAGGTGAACTTGGTTGGCGCACACTCGATTTCGAGACTGAAGTGCTGCCGATCGAGGACTTCCAGGGCACCCCGGTCATGAACTACAACGACGGCGATGTGCCATATACCCGTATTCATGAATTCCGCCACTTCCACCCCGAGCGTGATTACCCGAAGGACAAAACGGTGATTATGCGGGAGTACTCGCGATTCGCCGACGAGGGTGACGAGCCGTATTACCCGATCAATACTCCGGAGGATCGCGCGAAGCTCACCGCTTACCGTGCCCGCGCCAAGCAGGAGACGGAGTCCGCGGGTGTTCTCTTCGGTGGACGATTGGGTACCTATCAGTACCTCGACATGCACATGGCGATCGCGAGTGCGTTGGGAATGTACGACAACGTGCTCCGTCCGCATTTTTTAGACGGTGAGCCGTTGCACGAAGTGAACGGGACCGATTAGTGGGAGAGACAAACGTGAGTTCAGCAGTGCAGTTGCTCCAGCGCGTCATTTTGCCGCGCCCGGGCGAACCGCTGGACGTGCGATCGCTCTACATCGTCGAAGCCGAGACCAACCCGCGCCGGTCGCATGCGCCGGCCCGCACGTCTCTGAGCATCGGCGCCGAGTCGGAAGTGTCGTTCTCGACGTACTTCAACGCTTTCCCGGCGAGCTACTGGCGGCGCTGGACGGTCCTCAAGACCGTCGTCCTGAAGCTGCAGCTCAGTGGACACGGACGCGCGGATGTCTACCGCTCGAAGGTCGATGCGTCGCGCATTCACATTCAGGGCCAGGAATTCAACAACGAGACGATCGAGTTTGAGGTCGAGCTCGCGCCGTTCGAAGACGGTGGCTGGATCTGGTTCGACATCACGAGCGACACCAAGGTCGAGCTGGAAGCTGCGGGTTGGTACGCACCGCAAGCGGCTCCGGGTGCGGGGACGATCGCCGTTGGAATCCCCACGTTCAACCGGCCGACCGACTGCGTCAAGGCACTCAAGGCGCTGGTCAGCGACCCGCTCGTCATGGAGCACGTCACCGCGGTCATCGTCCCCGACCAGGGCACGAAGAAGGTCGTCGACGAGCCCGGCTACGACGAGGCCAAGGCCGCGCTCGGCGACATGCTCACCATCCACGACCAGCCCAACTGGGGTGGATCGGGTGGATACAGCCGCATCATGTTCGAGGCGCTCAAGCGCACCGACGCCGAGTACATCCTGTTCATGGATGACGACATCGAGATCGAGCCGGACTCGATCCTGCGCGCGCTCGCCTTCGGGCGTTATGCGAAGAAGCCGATGCTCGTCGGCGGGCAGATGCTCAACCTGCAGGAACGCAGCCACCTGCACACCATGGGCGAGATCGTGCACATGCCGCACTTCATGTGGGGTGCCGCGCCGAACGTCGAGTACGACCACAACTTCGCCAAGTACCCGCTCACCGACCGCGAGAACTCGGTGTTGCTGCACCGCCGCATCGACGTCGACTACAACGGCTGGTGGATGTGCCTCATCCCGCGCCAGATCGCGGAGGAGATCGGTCAGCCGCTCCCGCTGTTCATCAAGTGGGATGACGCCGAGTTCGGTCTGCGTGCTCGTGAGGCCGGCTACCCGACGGTCACCATGCCGGGTGCGGCCATCTGGCACATGGCGTGGAGCGACAAGGACGACGCCATCGACTGGCAGGCGTACTTCCACCTGCGCAACCGCCTGGTCGTCGCCGCGCTGCACCTCGACAACGATGGAAAGGCCCTGGTCAAGAACACGATCAAGGCGACCATCAAGCACCTCGTGTGCCTCGAGTACTCGACCGTCGCGATCCAGAACCTGGCGATCGAACACTTCCTCGCCGGGCCGGACGGCCTGTGGGATCTGCTGCCGAGCGCGCTCGGACAGGTCCACGCGATCCGCAAGGAGTACCCGGACGCCGTCGTGCTCCCGACCTCGGCCGAGCTGCCGCGTGCGTCGCGCGCGGATGTCCCGGCCGTCGGGATTCCGACGAACCCGATCGCGAAGGTCAAGCGCCTGGCCAACGGCGTGCTGCACAACCTCAAGCCCGCCAAGGAACAGCATCACGTGACGCCGCAGCTCAACGCGACGACGGCCGAGGCGCGCTGGTTCCTGCTGTCGCAGGTCGACGGTGTGACGGTCACGACCGCCGACGGTCGGGGAGTGGTGTACCGCCAGCGCGACCGCGAGAAGGCCAAGGACCTCCTCAAGGAGGCGTTGCGCCTGCGCAAGGAACTCGCGCGCCGATTCCCGGAGATGAAGGCGCAGTATCGCGCCGCGCATCCGGTGCTCACGAGCCGGGAACGTTGGGCCGAGTTGTTCGCGACGGTGGACCAATGATCGACACCACTGCGCGGGAGATCGCGATCCTCGAAACCGTCCAGTCGACGGTCGGGTCGCATCCCGCTGCCATTCCCGCCGCACGCGCGATGTCGCACTTCGGCGAGCACGCGCTCGGCTGGATGGGCATCGCCGCGGTCGGCGCCTTGGCTGACCCGGCGCGGCGCAAGCAGTGGATCGGCGTCGGGGTCGGCGCGGTCGGCGCGCATGCGGCATCGATCGTCATCAAGCGAGTGGTTCGGCGTCGTCGTCCGGATGACCCGCGCGTTGTCGTCAACGTCAGCACTCCGAGCCGTTTGAGCTTTCCGTCGTCGCACGCCACGTCGACGACCGCGGCGGCGATCCTCCTGGGCCGCCTCACCGGGCTGCCGGTGGCGCCGATCATCGTGCCGCCCATGATGTTGTCCCGGCTGGTCCTGGGCGTCCACTACCCGACGGATGTGGCAGCGGGAGCGGCGCTCGGCGCTGCCTCGGCCGCCGCCGTCATTGCATATGAGAACCGGAGCCAGCGATGACTGCTGAAGCAACCTTGCCGAGGAATGAGATGAGTGAAGAGCCGACCACCGCCGAACTGGCGTCCGGTGTGGTGAAGGGCCCGCCGAAGACACTCGCTGCCGGTCTCGTGAAGGCGATTCGGCCGCGGCAGTGGATCAAGAACGTGCTCGTTCTGGCCGCTCCAATGGCGGCCGGTTCGGTCACCGACCTGGGCGTTCTCGGACCTGTTGCGATCGCGTTCGTCGTGTTCTGCCTCGCCGCGTCCGGCATCTACCTGATCAACGACGCGCTCGACGTCGAGGCCGACCGTGCCCACCCGACGAAGCGCTTCCGTCCGATCGCCGCCGGTGTCGTCCCGATCAACCTGGCCTATGCGCTGTCGGTCGTCCTGCTGACCGCGTCGGTCGGCCTGTCGTTCCTGGCGGACTGGCACCTCGCCGTCGTCATGGGTGTCTACATCGCGATCCAGATCGGCTACTGCTTCGGCCTCAAGCACCAGGCCGTCATCGACATCTGCATCGTGTCGTCCGGCTTCCTGCTGCGTGCCGTCGCCGGTGGTGCGGCTGCGTCGATTCCGCTGTCGCAGTGGTTCTTGCTGGTCATGGCGTTCGGCTCGCTGTTCATGGCGGCTGGGAAGCGCACTGCCGAGCTCGAAATCGCGCTCACCACGGGCAAGAAGATCCGCAAGTCGCTCGAGTACTACACGCCGACCTACCTGCGCTTCATCTGGGGCATGGCGGCGACCGCTGTCGTCATCTTCTACGGTTTGTGGGCATTCCAGCAGGATGCGGCGAAGCAAACGTCGTGGTTCGCGATCTCGATGATCCCGTTCACGGTCGCGATCCTGCGCTACGCGGTCGTCGTGGACAGCGGACGCGGAGGTGAACCCGAGGAGATCGCGCTCGGTGACCGAGTGCTTCAGGTCCTCGCGATCGCCTGGATCGGAGTCGTTGGTGTCGCTGTCTACTTCGTTTGACGATGAGCTTGTAGACCAGGAGGTCATGGAGGAAAGCGCAGAGCCGGACGGTGAGGGTCCGGACCCCGCGCCCACGCCTCATCGGGACCGACTGGACAGCCTCAGCCGACTCGTGTTCCCCACCGGGATCGCGGTGTCGGTTGCGCTGTTTCTTTACGGTGCTTGGGAGCGACGCTGGATCGCCGATGACGGGCTCATCGTGCTGCGGACGGTGCGCAACCTCCTCGCCGGCAATGGCCCGGTGTTCAACGCTGGGGAACGCGTCGAAACGAACACGAGCGTTCTCTGGACGTACCTGAACTTCCTGGTCACGTGGGCCACTGGGGCCCGCCCGGAGTATGCGGTCCTCGGTCTGACGCTGGTCCTCGACGCGTTCGCGGTGGTGTTCGCGCTGCTAGGCGCGGCCCTGCTGTGGCACTTGCGGCCCGGCAAGGTCCTGCTGCCGGCGGGGGTTCTCGCCTACATCGCCCTTCCGCCCGCGCGCGACTTCGCGACGAGC
Source organism: Smaragdicoccus niigatensis DSM 44881 = NBRC 103563 (assembly GCF_000380645.1). GTDB lineage: Bacteria > Actinomycetota > Actinomycetes > Mycobacteriales > Mycobacteriaceae > Smaragdicoccus > Smaragdicoccus niigatensis. The sequence continues at coordinate 20,102 of NZ_AQXZ01000014.1, read as the reverse complement.
GGACTCGAGACGCCGCTCATCATCTTCTGGCTCGCGCTCATGTGGTGGTTGCTGCTGCGTTGGGTTCGGCGCAACCCGCTGCCGGTTGACGGCGCGGCACTGCAGCCGATGCTTCTTCCGGCCTTCATGGCTGGTCTCGGCCCACTTGTGCGACCGGAACTCGCGATGATGTCGGCGCTGATCCTTGGCTTCATGGTCGTGGTACCGATTCGGCGCCCGCTGCGGTCGATCCTCGTGTTGGCCGCGGTCGCCGGGTTCGTCCCGGTCGCGTATCAGATCTTCCGGATGGGCTACTACGCGTTGCCCTATCCGAACACCGCACTGGCCAAGGATGCGACCGGTGCGAAGTGGCACCAGGGCTTCCTCTACCTGTCGAATCTCGTCAATCCGTACTGGCTGTGGCTCCCGGTTGCGTTGTTGGCGATCGCGGCAGTCGGCAATATCCGCCCACCGCATCGACACCGGACCCGGCGAGACGACTCGGAGGAGTCCGAGGAGAAGCGGTCCTGGACAGTCAAGGAAGTACTCCGCCTGCTTCAGGTGCGGGCGTTCTCACCGACGTCGGTGGTCGCGATCTTCGTCGCGAGCGGACTGTTGATGGGCGTCTACGTCCTCCGCGTCGGCGGTGACTTCATGCACGGCCGCGTTCTGCTGCCGGCATTGTTCGCGTTGATGCTGCCGGCGGCGGCGTTGCCCGTGCGCTTCCGTGGTTTTCAGTACTCTCCCTTGCGATTCCCACGGACGATCGCCGCGGTGACGGCGGTGGCCTGGGTGGGCATCGCGGGCTGGGCGGCGGCGTGCGCGACGGTCCCGGGCATGCCGAACGGCACCGTGATCGGCAAGAGCGGCATCGTCGATGAGCGCGGCTTCTACGTCTTGAACACCGGCCGCTCGCACCCGATCCGCGCTGAGGACTACATCGACTTCCCGCGGGTGCGCGCGATGTTGCAGACAATCGAGCAGCGCCCCGACGGCGGACTCCTGCTGGCGACGAATACGTTCATGAACTGGGCTGTCACCCCGCCGCCGCAGCCGATCCCGGAGGGCGGGGCAGAACAGGTCGTCTACTTCCTCAACCTCGGGATGTCGAGCATGAACGTGGGCCTCGATGTTCGCGTGATCGACCAGATGGGGCTTGCCTACCCGCTCGCAGCACACTCACAGCGACTTGACGACGGCCGTATCGGTCACGACAAGTCACTGCCCCCGGACTGGGCGGTCGCGGACACCGGCATGGTCGACAAGCGGCCGTGGATGCCGCCGATCGCGAACGAGACGTGGGTCGCCGAAGCACACGTGGCGTTGAGCTGTCCCGAGACCCAGGCGGTGCTGAATTCGACCCGCGCGAAATTGACAATTCACCAATTTGTCTCGAATTTCATTCACTCAATTCAGTTCGCGCGCTACAGGATTGACCGCATTCCTGAGTACGACCTAATTCGCTGCAAACTTCAACTGCCTCAGTAGTAACATCAGTCACACGAGGAACGACACTCTAGTCACGGACTAGCGAACGTTTCGTAACGACACTTACTTGTGTCATTTCGGTTCGGAGACGTCGGTTCTTGTTCGACCAGTCCTTGATCAAAGATGTTCTTGGACGGTGCCGTGACCATGAAAGGGGCCCTGCTATGCGCGATCGTCATGATCGCATTAGCGAGCGATTCGGTTTGCTGAAGCGTTTCTCAGTTTCAGCTTTGCTCGCGGTACTACTGCCAGTGATGGTGGGGCTGACTGGACTCAGCGCAACCGCGTCGGCGGCGTACCACAAGGGATTTGGCTCCGACCTCTGGGTTAAATCCAGCATGGGCCCAATCAAGAACCGCGTATTCCGCGCTGCCGATGGCAGCACGAACCGCGTTGTCATCGCGCTCGACGGTCTGCGCGCGACCACTGACATCAGCGGTTGGGAGCATGAGACCGAGATCGCCGGCGCACTGACGCGTGCCGGGTTCAACGTCGTCATGCCGGTCGGCGGTCACTCGAGTTTCTACGCGGACTGGCAGGCGCCGAGCGCCGGCAAGTTCTACAAGTGGGAGAGCTACCTGACGGGCGCGCTGCGTGGCGCACTCGGTGGGCAGGGCTTCAAGACCAGCCGGATGGCGGTCATCGGTCTGTCGATGGGTGGTGGGGCCGCGGTCAACCTGGCCCGCTGGCACCCGGACATGTTCAGCTTCGCCTCGTCGATGTCGGGGTACCTGAACACGACCGCACCTGGAGTTTCGCTGGGTATTGGTGCCGCGATGCGGGACGAAGGTGGCTTCGACGTCAACGCGATGTGGGGCCCGCCGGGATCGCCGGCGTGGTACCGCAACGACCCGACCGTTCAGGCGGGAGCACTGTCGCAGATCGGTACGCGGCTGTGGATCTCGGCCGGTACCGGCATTCCAGGTGTTCCGGACTTCGCGGGATTCGATCAGTTGGTCAACCTCCCGGCTGCGGTGGCTCTGGAAGCGCTCGCACAGATTCAGACCCGGGCCTTCCAGGTCGCTTACACGCTCGCCGGTGGACACAACGCCGTGTTCTCGTACCCCGCAATCGGCACGCACCGCTGGAACTACTGGCAGGACCAGGTGTTCCAGATGATTCCGGACATGCGGGCACACACGGGTTAACCCCGGACACGTTCGTCAGAAGCGGCCGTCGCACTTCCAGTGCGGCGGCCGCTTTGTCGATTCAGATCGGCCTCGAATGGGCGATATTGCGGTCTCCCGACGAATGATTGCCCAATGCAGAGGGATTGAGTGCGATGGCAACCGCGCCCCTGGGAACCGAATCCAACGGCCACCGGAAAGCCCCGCGGGTGATGTTCACCACGGGCGGGTGTGCGCCGCGTGGCAACCGTGACTCGTGGGGCGTGGAGTGTACAAAAGATCCATAACCAGGCTTGTGCCTTCACCAGCGCGGGCTTGAAACGTGATCTGAGCTACACCAGACCAAGACGGCCACTCGGGAGAGACATTCGATGCGACGCGCACACCGCCTGAGGTCCCGCGCACTCGTGCTCTGCGCTACTGCCCTCGTCACGCCATTCGTGGTGCAGGCCGCGACCAGTGGAGTCGCCGGCGCGATGCCCGCGCACGAGGCGCCCGCGGCCGGAGCAACCGTCAAGCGGGTCACGTGGATGACCGACCGCCGCGTTGAACTCGAGATCTTCTCTCCCTCCGCGAACGGTCCCGTCAAGGTGCAGTTGCTGCTCGCGCGCGACTGGTACGCCAAGCCGACCGCGAAGTTCCCCGTCGTCTACATGCTCGACGGACTGCGCGCACAGGACGACGAAAGCGGCTGGACCAAAGACGCCCGGGCCGAGTCGTTCTTCGCGGAGAAGAACGCGAACATCGTGCTGCCGATCGGCGGCCAGTCGAGCTTCTACACCGACTGGCAGAAGGCGGACCAGGGCAAGCACTACATGTGGGAGACCTTCCTCACCAAAGAACTGCCGCCGATCCTCGAGGGCCAGTGGCGGTCGACGAATGTCCGTTCGGTCCAAGGTCTGTCGATGGGTGGCGCGGCCGCGATGATGCTCGCGACGCGTAACCCGGGATTCTTCAAGGAAGCCTCCTCGTTCTCCGGATTCCTGCAGACGACGTCGATGGGAATGCCCCAGGCGATCCAGTACGCGCAGCACGACGCGGGCGGGTTCACGACCGAGAACATGTGGGGCAAGCCGGAGGACCCGGATTGGGCGGCCCACGACCCGTACGTGAACGCGGACAAGCTGCGCGGCACCGCGCTGTACGTCTCGTCGGGCAGCGGAAGCACGGGTGCCTACGACACCCCGACCAACATTCCGGGCGTCAGCACCAACACCCCGGGTATGGGCCTGGAGATCTTGTCGCGATTGAGTTCGCAGAACTTCGCCACCAAGTTGAACGAGCTCGGGATCCCGGCTCAGGTCGTTTATCGGCCGTCGGGCACGCACACGTGGCAGTACTGGGACTTCGAGATGCGCCAGGCGTGGCCCACGGTCGCGAACGCGCTAGGTGTCGAGAACGAAAAGCCGGCGTGCAAGGTCGGTGGCGCCATCGCGAACACGGTGAAGGCGAACAAGTGGCTCGGCGACTGCCTCACCGGTGAGTACCCGGCCGGCGACGGCGTTGCGCAGGACTTCCGCTTCGGCCGCGTCACGTGGTCCAAGGGCACCGGTGCGCAGGCAATTGGCGGACGCATCGGTGGTCTTTACTCGGCTACCGGCGGAACCGCGGGCCCGCTCGGACTTCCGGCCGGACCGGAGAAGGCACTGCCGAACGGCATCGGCCGGATCCAGACCTTCAAGAACGGACTCATCTACTGGTCGCCGAGCACGGGTGCGGCTTCGGTACGTGGCGCGATCAAGGACGCCTACGCCAAGCAGGGCTTCGAGCGTGGCCCGTTGAAGCTGCCGGTCGCCGATGAGCACAAGACACCGAAGAAGAACGGTTCGGTCCAGCCCTTCCAGGGCGGCACGATCCTGTTCTCCCCGGCTACCGGAGCACACGCTGTCCAGGGCAAGATCCAGGACAAGTACGCTTCCACTGGTTGGGAGAACGGACCGCTCGGGTTCCCGAAGAGCGACGAGGTCGCTCTGAAGAACATGGGTCGCGTCACGCTCTTCGAAGGTGGCAGCATCTACTGGAGTCCCGCCACGGGCAATGCCTGGGTCATCAAGAATGGCCCGGTCATGGACGCATACAAGGCGGCGGGATACGAAAAGGGCAAACTCGGCTACCCGACGGGTGACGAGTCGCCGATTCCGGGCGGAGTGCAACAGACATTCCAGTTCGGCGTGATCAAGATAGTCAATGGCAAGGTGACGGTGGCGTGATGTTTTCGACCCGCAAACGGGTGCAGGCTCGGCAGACCGCGGGGGCGGCGCTCTCTTTCCTCGCGGTAACCGTCCTCGTGGCTGGCTGCGGTTCGAACGACGTGAGCGAGTCCGGGGGCGCAGGTTTGACGACTCCGCCGACATCGGCGGGTACCGCGGGTTCACAGATGCCCGCGGCGACCGCTCCCGACGAGACCCTCCAGAACCAGCCGAGCGGTTTCCCAGGCCCGGCGCATCCGGACGTCGACCCCAACGCGCCGCTGTTCCTCGCCGCGCTCAAGAAGTCGGACGTCCCGTACTCGGGCAACGGAAACAATGCGGTTTCGATCGGCGAGTACGTGTGTGCCGCCACGCGCGACCGTATCGACGAAGACCGCATCAGCATCAACGTGCTCGCGATGGCCGGCAATGAGCAGCAGCTGGCGCAGTCGCAGTTCCCGCCGGACGATGCGACGAAGATCTACATCGATTCAGCGCGCAGCACACTGTGCAAGTAACTGACTGATGGTTCGGACGGTTCAGTCGCGCGCGGCCACCCGCGCCCGCACCTCACCCCGACCGGCCCCGCGCCGCGGCGGGGTGCTGAAGTACCTCGTCCTCGTGGTCGTCGTGACGTTCGTGCTGATTGGCGCGGCGTGGTACCTCTTGGCGGGCTGGCTGAACCTGCCGGGCCGGATTCCCTTCCCCGGCGAAGCAACGAGCCAGCCGGCGAGTTGCCCGGATGTCCAGGTGATCTCGATCCCGGGAACGTGGGAGTCGCGTGCCGACGATGACCCCTACAACCCGCACAGCAACCCGCGGGCCTTGCTGCTCAACGTGACAGGTCCGCTGGGCCAGCAGTTCAACGGTTCCCGAGCGGACGTCTACACCGTGCCGTACGTCGCACAGTTCTCGAATCCGGTCGCGATTCCTCCGGACGGCCAGGATTCGTACAACAAGAGCCGATCCGAAGGCACCGCGCGGGCGGTCGACATGATGTCGAAGCGCAGCCACGAATGCCCGCTCACGAACTACGTGCTCATGGGTTTCTCCCAGGGCGCGGTCATCGCCGGCGACATCGCGGCGAAGATCGGTGCCGGCGACGGACCGATCGATCCGGACCGCGTACTTGGCGTCGCGCTGATTGCCGACGGGCGGCGAGTGCCAGGTCAGGCGAATGCGGTCGGAGCCGATCCGGCGGGCGTGGGCGCCGAGGTTTCGCTCAATGGACTCCGTGTGCCGGGGATCACTATGACGGGTCCTCGAGACGGTGGCTTCGGCAAGATCGCCGACCGCGTCTACTCCGTGTGCAACCCGTCCGACGGCATCTGCAATGCACCGCGCCAACCGTTCAATCCGTCGAAGATCGCGGAGAACCTGGCCGCACTTGCCGGCATGGCTGGAAACCCGGCGCACGCGATGTACGCGAGCTTCGCGGTCGACGGGAACGGCACGACGGCAACCCAGTGGCTAGCGGGCTGGGCGTCGAACCTCATCTCGTCTGCGCCGGTCCCCGCGCACGAATGATCTTGCATTCGTGCTCGCGCGCAATCGCGGTTAGAGTCCTTTGAACGACTTTCACCGCCTGCGAGCCAGTGATGTCTCAGCAGTATCGAGGAGTGAATGTATTGCGCCCTGTATCGGTTCCAGGCCGATGTGGCCGGGGAGTCTGTGGTGAGACGAGTAGCGACCTTCGCATGGAGGTTGCTGCGAGTATCACGGCACGCAACTCCAGTCACATTGGCTCAGTAACATAACTCTGGTTTCGACACACACGGACGCTCCGGGAAACCAGCGTGCGTTACCAATACAGTCAGTAGCAATGCAATCAGTGGCAATGCACCTCGAAACGTGGGAGACCCCCGCGGGCGGAACGGGACTCGAACCGGACAGGCTCGGGGACATCGATCCGACGGCGCGGTCGGGTCAGTTGGTGGCGCGGCGCTTCAGAGGAGATGAAATGAGCGACAGGGTCGAGGATTACCTTGACGAGGCCGGGAACATCATTGTTTCCGAAGGTCACACGCTCGTCGACTTCGTTGAGAAGCACACTCGCACCGATGCTGACACCCTTGCGTACCGCTACATCGACTACTCCCGCGAGCGGGATGGCGAACGCCAGGACCTGAGCTGGAAGCAGTTCGGAATCCGTCTGCGTGCCGTTGCAGCGCGTTTGCAGCAGGTGACCCAGCCGGGTGACCGCGTTGCCGTCCTGGCGCCGCAGGGACTCGACTACGTCGTTTCGTTCTTCGCTGCGATCTACGCCGGCACCATTGCCGTCCCGCTGTTCGACCCGGACGAGCCGGGCCACACGGACCGTCTGCACGCCGTTCTCGGTGACTGCAAGCCGTCGGCAATCCTCACGGCCTCGCAGTCCGCCGCCGGTGTTCGGAACTTCTTCCGTTCGCTGCCCGCTGCCGAGCGCCCGCGCATCATCGCCGTCGACGCCGTTCCGGACACGCTCGGCGACACCTGGGTCAATCCCGGTGTGAAGGTCGACGACATCGCATACCTGCAGTACACCTCGGGTTCGACCCGTACTCCGGCTGGTGTGGAGATCACCCACCGCGGCGTGGTCACCAACGTGCTGCAGATGGCCGACGCACAGGGTCTGGGCCCGGAGTCGCGCGGTGTCACCTGGCTGCCGCTGTTCCACGACATGGGCCTGCTGACCGTCATCCTCCCGACGATCGGCGGCAAGTTCATCACGATCATGTCCCCGAGCGCATTCGTCCGGCGTCCCGCACGCTGGATCAACGAACTCGCGGCGATGGCCGACCATGCGCCGACGTTCGCCGCTGCGCCGAACTTCGCGTTCGAGCACGCCGCGACCCGTGGACTGCCGAAGCCGGGCGAGACCCTCGACCTGAGCAACGTCATCGGCCTCATCAACGGCTCGGAGCCGGTGCGCGTTTCGTCGATGAAGATGTTCAACGACGCGTTCGCCCCGTACGGCCTTCCGAAGACCGCGATCAAGCCGTCGTACGGCATGGCCGAGGCGACGCTGTTCGTCTCCGGCCCGCGTCCGGAAGACGAGGCGAAGATCGTCTACGTCGACCGCACCGAACTCAACGCCGGCCGCGTTGTTCGTGTCGAGAAGGACACTCCCGGTTCGCTGCCGCAGGTTTCGTGCGGTTTCGTGGCCCGCAACCTCGCCGCCGCCATCGTCGACCCGGAGACCGCGGAAGAACTCGCGGACGAGCATGTCGGCGAGATCTGGCTCCACGGCGACAACATCGGTCAGGGCTACTGGGGTCGCCCGGCGGAGACCGCGACGACGTTCCAGGCGGTCATCTCGAAGCGCCAGCCGCAGCTCAGCCGTGCTGAGGGACTGTCCGAGGATGCGCACTGGATGCGTACTGGCGATCTCGGTGTCTACATCGACGGCGAGCTGTACGTGACGGGGCGCTGCAAGGATCTCATCATCGTCAACGGGCGTAATCACTACCCGCAAGACATCGAATACACCGCGCAGGAAGCCACGTCGGGGGTGCGGACCGGGTTCCTTGCCGCATTCGATGTTCCGGCGAACCAGATGCCCGGCGCCACGGACCTCGATGACGATGCCGAGCAACTGGTCATCGTCGCCGAGCGCGCTCCCGGAGCGGGCAAGCTGGCACCGGAGCCGATCATCGAGGCGATCCGCAACGCCGTCGCGGCGAACCACGGTGTGACACCACGCGAGGTCCTGCTCGTCCGGATGGGGTCGATCCCGCGCACGTCGAGCGGCAAGATCGCCCACCGCGCGTGCAAGACTGCATACCTCGAAGGCACGCTTCGCGGTGGCCACACGCAGACTGCATTTCCTGATAGCGCCGGCGATACCGGCACCGACTGACACAGTTTGGACAATGAAGTGACTCCACCGGCCGATCTCGAAGTGGAAACCAGCGAATCGGCTGGTGAGACACAGGCGCAGAAAAACATGAGTAATCCTCACGTCTCCACCGTGGCGGAGATGAAGATCTGGCTGCGCGATTGGATCTCGAAGGCGACGGGCAACCCCGTCGAGGCGATCGCGGAAGACCGCCCGATGGAGGAGTTCGGTCTCGCTTCGCGGGACGTTCTCGCCCTCGCGGGAGACATCGAAGAACTGACCGGTGTCATCCTCACCGCGACCGTCGCCTACCAGCACCCCACGATCGCATCGCTCGCCACTCGCATCATCGAAGGCGAGACCGAGCCTGCTGCGGCGCCGGCGCAGGAGAGCTACTACACCTCGAACACTCGCGTCGACGGCCACGACATCGCGATCGTCGGTCTGGCGACCCGCTTCCCGGGGCAGGTCAACACGCCGGACGACATGTGGCGGACCCTCATGGAGGGACGCGACGCGGTCACCGAGGTTCCCGAGGACCGCTGGGTCGAGTTCAAGGCCGACCCGGCTCTGGCCGCGCGGCTCGCCGCGATCCCGACCAAGGGCGGCTTCCTTAACGACATCAAAGGCTTTGACGCCGAGTTCTTTTCGATGTCACCGCGCGAGGTTGATCACGTCGACCCGCAGCAGCGCATGGCCCTCGAACTCACCTGGGAGGCGCTCGAACATGCGCACATCCCCGCCAACGAGCTCAAGGGCCAGCGCGTCGGTGTCTTCCTGGGCAGTTCGTCGAGCGACTACACGCTGCTCGCCGTCGCCGACCCGCTGACCGCGCACCCGTACGCGATCACCGGTACCGCGTCGAGCATCCTCGCGAACCGGGTCTCGTACTTCTACGACTTCCGCGGACCCTCGGTCGCACTCGACACGGCCTGCTCGTCGGCTCTCGTCGCCGTGCACCAGGCGGTGCGCAGCCTGCGGGACGGTTCGTCGGACGTGGCGGTCGCCGGTGGCGTCAACATCCTCGCGACCCCGGCCGGACACCTCGGTTTCGGCGAGCTCGAGATCCTCGCCCCGGACGGCAAGATCAAGGCCTTCTCGTCGGACGCCGACGGCTTCAACCGCTCGGAGGGCGGCGGTCTGGTCGTGCTCAAGCGCCTCGAAGACGCCGAGCGTGACGGTGACACGATCCTCGCCGTCGTCGCCGGAAGCGCGGTCAACCAGGATGGCCGCTCGAACGGATTGACGGCGCCGAACCCGGACGCGCAGGTCGACGTTCTGCAGCAGGCGTATCGCGACGCAGGTATTGCACCGCACTCGGTCGACTACGTCGAGGCTCATGGCACCGGCACCCTTCTCGGTGACCCGATCGAGGCGGATGCGCTCGGTCGTGTGATCGGTCGTGGTCGCGCCAAGCAGAAGCCGATGCTCCTCGGTGCGGCGAAGACGAACTTCGGTCACCTCGAGGCCGCTGCGGGTGCAGTGGGCCTCATCAAGGTCGTGCTGTCGATGCAGGGCGACAAGATCCCGCCGACCATCAACTTCGCCGGTCCGAACCCGCTCATCCCGTTCGAGCAGACGAACCTGCAGATCGTCGACCAGGCGCGCGACTGGCCGCGCTACAGCGGCAAGGCGATTGCCGGTGTCTCGTCGTTCGGGTTCGGCGGTACGAACGCGCACGTCGTCGTCCGCGAGTATGTCTCGCGGCAGCCGGCAGTCACCGAGACTGCGACCGATCAGCCGGTCGTTCTCGTTGTCTCGGCGGCAATGCCGTCCCGGCGCCGCAAGGCGGCCGAGGCCCTCGCCAACTGGATGGAGTCCGAAGAGGGCTCGACGACTCCGCTCGCCGACATCGGCCGTGCCCTCGCCAAGCGCAACCACGGCCGTTCTCGGGCCGCGGTCGTGGCCGCGACGCGTGCCGAGGCGATTGCCGGGCTGCGCGCCCTGGCTGCGGGCCGTCCGGGTGCCGGCGTCTTCAGCGCCGACGCTCCCGCGGCCCAGGGCGCGATCTGGGTCATGTCCGGCTTCGGTGCTCAGCACCGCAAGATGGCCAAGCAGCTGTACCTCGAGAACGCGATCTTCAAGGCTGCCGTCGACGAGGTCGACGAGCACATGGAGTTCGAGGCCGGGTACTCGGTCGTCGAGATGTTCCTCGACGACAGCATCGACTACGTGGGCGTCGGCACGTGCCAGACCGCGATCTTCACGATCCAGGTCGGTCTCGCGGCGCTGCTGCGCCATCACGGTGCCGAACCGGCTGCGGTCATCGGACACTCGCAGGGTGAGGTCGCTGCGGCGTACATCGCGGGTGGTCTGAGCCTCGAAGATGCCGTCCGCGTCATCGCCGTTCGCTCGCGCCTCATGGGCGAGGGCGAGGCGATGATCCCCGAGGACCAGGCGTGGCGCATGGCCCTCGTCGAATACAGCGCCGAGGACATCGACACCGCGATCGCAGAGTTCCCGAACCTGCAGGTGTGCGTTTACGCCGCGCCGACCCACACGGTCATCGGTGGTCCGGATGCCGAGGTGCAGGCGATGGTCGCGCGTGCCGAGGCGCTCGGCAAGATGTCCCGCGTGCTGCTGACCAAGGGCGCCGGCCACACGTCGCAGATGGACGCGCTCATCGGTGAACTCGCCGCGGAGCTCGCCGGACTCGAGCCGCAGCCGCTCACGACCGGCCTGTTCTCGACGGTCGACCGCGAGGAGCACTACCGTCCGGGCGCGGCGATCCACACCGTCGAGTACTGGGTCAAGAACCTGCGCCACAGCGTCTGGTTCACGCAGGCGGTTCGCCAGGCCGTCACCGGTGGTCACACCACGTTCCTCGAGCTGTCGCCGAACCCGGTCGCGCTCATGCAGGTCGCGGCCACGACGTTCGCTGCCGGACTCCACAACGCAGCGCTCATCCACACGCTCAAGCGCAAGGAAGACGAGCCACTCGGCGTTCTGCAGGCACTCGCGCAGCTGTACGTCCAGGGACATGACGTCGACGTTCCGTCGCTCTTCACCCCTGGCCCGTTCGCGAACATCCCGCGCACCGAGCTCATCAAGCGTCCGTTCTGGATCGACGTTCGCATCAACAGCAGCGGTTCGGGCCGAATCCCGGGTGCGCACGTCGCACTTCCGGACGGTCGCCACGCGTGGGAGGTCGAAGTCGCTGCGGTGACCGACCTCAAGGCGCTGGTCGTCTCGGCGGCGGCCCAGGTGTTCGGAAGCGTCGAGCTCGGACCGTTCGTCAGCTACGCCGGTCTCCCGGCGACGGGCACCGTCACGACCACACTCCAGCGTCACCCGGGCGGTGCGTCGGTCAACGTGCATGCCCCGGTCGTGGGTGGCTTCCAGCTCATCTTCGAAGCGGTGCTCAGTGCGGGTGAGCCGCTCGCGGCTCCGCAGGTGGGTGCTCTTTCGGTACCCGCTCAGGTGCAGGTCGAAGCGGCGGAACCTGAGCTCGAGCTGGAGTCGTTCGGCGCGAAGTGGGACCCGAACGGTACCCAGTCGCTCGAGGATCGGCTGGCGCTCATCGTCGCGGAGACGATGGGGTACTCGATCGAGGACCTTCCGCGCGAGATCGCGCTTCTGGAGCTCGGTCTGGACTCGCTCATGGCGGTCCGCATCAAGAACCGCGTCGAGTACGAGTTCGACATCCCGCAGCTGCAGCTGCAGGCCGTGCGCGACGCGAACCTCATCGAGGTCGGCAAGTACCTGCGCTACGCCGTCGAGCACCGCGAGGAACTTGCGGCACTCGCCGAGCAGCAGGCCCGGCAGATCGCCGAGGGTGGCGCGGTCGCCGCTATCGAGCTGCCGGACATCTCCGAGGAGACCTCCACACAGGAGCAGCCAGCCGAAACCCCGAGCCTGTCCCCGGACATCCCGCCGCGGGATGCCGCCGAGCGTCTGACGTACGCGACGTGGGCTGTCGTGACCGGCGAGTCGGCGAAGGGCATCTTCAACGAGCTGCCGAAGCTCAGCGACGGCGTGGCCGCCACGCTCGCGGAGCGGCTGTCCGAGCGGGCCAAGGGTGAGATCACTGTCGCTGACGTGCTCGAATCCACGACCATCGAGCAGCTGTCGGACAAGGTCCGGGGCTTCCTCGAAGGTGGAGTCGACGGCATCCTGCGGACGCTGCGGGCTCGCCCCGAGGGTTCGACCGCGGTTCCGGTCTTCATGTTCCACCCGGCCGGCGGTTCGACCGTCGTCTACGAGCCGCTGCTGCGTCGCCTGCCTGAGGGCACGCCGATGTACGGCCTCGAGCGGGTCGAGGGTGAGTCGTTGGAAGAGCGGGCTCGGCAGTACCTGCCGAAGCTGCGCGAGATCCAGGGTGACGGCCCGTACGTCCTGGCCGGCTGGTCGCTCGGCGGCGCGTTCGCGTTTGCGGTCGCCAACCTGCTCAAGGCCGAAGGTGCCGACGTTCGCCTGGTCGCGATGCTCGACGTCGCACTTCCCGCGGACAACCCGGATGACACTCCGGAAGAGGTCCGGGCGCGTTGGCAGCGCTACAGCGAGTTCGCGAAGCGTACCTACGGCATTGACGGTCTACCGGACGAACTCATCGAGGTTCTGGCCGAGGCCAGCGATGAAGAGCAGATCGAGATGCTGCTGCAAATGGTCGAATTCTCCGGAATCCAGATCCCGAGTGGCGTCCTCGAACACCAGAAGACATCATGGATCGACAACCGGCACTTGATGAAGGTCAAGCCGATTCCGTACGACGGTGAGGTCGTTCTCTACCTCGCGGACAAGTACCACGACGACGCAATTGCGCTAGAACCTCGCTACGGCGCCCGCGCGCCGAAGGGGGGATGGGGCGAGGTTGTGCCTAACCTGGAAGTCGTCGAAATCGGTGGCGACCACCTTCAGATCGTCGACGAACCGTACATCTCGAAGGTCGGTGCGCATCTTTCGAAGAAGCTCACGGCACAAGGCGGGTAACTGATGACAACTGCGGAGAAGCTCTCTCAGCTGCGGAAGCGCCTCGAACTCTCGCAGGAACCGGCGGGTGAACAAGGCATCGCGAAGCGGGCTCGCAAGGGCCTGCCAAGTGCTCGCGACCGGATCAACATGCTGCTCGACAAGGGCACGTTCGTCGAGATGGGTGCTCTCTGCAAGCAGCCCGGCGACCCGGACGCGCTGTACGGCGACGGTGTCGTCACCGGCCACGGCCGCGTCGACGGACGCCCCGTTGCGGTGTTCTCGCATGACCAGACCGTCTTCGGCGGCACGGTCGGCGAGATGTTCGGCCGCAAGGTCAAGGCGTTGTACGACTGGGCCGCGACGATCGGTTGCCCGGTGGTCGGCATCAACGACTCCGGCGGAGCACGTGTCCAGGACGCCGTGACCTCGCTGGCTTGGTACGCGAACCTCGGCCGCGCACAGGAGCCGATGTCCGGTTTTGCCCCGATGGTCTCAGTCATCCTCGGCAAGTGCGCCGGTGGCGCGGTCTATGCGCCGATCTGCGCGGACATCGTCGTGGCGACCGAAGAGTCGTACATGTTCCTCACCGGACCGGAAGTCATCAAGACGGTCACCGGTGAAGACGTCAGCGTTGATGAACTCGGTGGAGCACTCAATCAGGCTGTCGTCGGCAACATCGACCACGTCGCCAAGGATGAGCCAGCGTTGTTCCGCTGGGTGCGCGACTACCTGTCCTACTTGCCGTCAACGTGCAATGAGCTGCCGCCGGTCGTGAACCCGGGCCTCGAGCCGTACATCACCACGAGCGACCTCGAGCTCGACTCGATCATCCCGGACTCGGACAACATGTCGTACGACATGTACGAAGTGCTGCTCCGGCTGTTCGACGACGGCGACTTCCTCGAGTTCCAGGGCCAGGCCGCACTCAACATCATCACCGGATTCGCCCGCGTCGACGGGCGGCCAGTTGGTGTCGTGGCGAGTCAGCCGATGGTGCTGTCGGGCGCTATCGATGCCCGGTCCTGCGACAAGGCCGCCAAGTTCATCCGCATCTGCGACGCGTACGAGATCCCACTCGTGTTCGTGGTGGACACCCCCGGCATCCTCCCGGGTGTGGCCGAGGAGAAGGCCGGCGTCATCAAGCGCGGTGGACGCTTCATCTACTCGTACGTCGAGGCGACGGTCCCGAAGCTCACCGTCGTCGTGCGCAAGTCGTACGGTGGCGCCTACGCGGTCATGGGTTCGAAGCAGCTCGGTGCGGACATGAACTTCGCCTGGCCGACCGCTCGTATCGCCGTCATGGGTGCCGAGGGTGCCATCGGCATCATGGGCCGCAAGCAGATCGAGGCCGCGGGGGAGAACGGTCCCGCTGTCCGCAAGGCGCTTATCGATTGGTACAACGCCAACATCGCGACGCCGTGGACCGCAGCTGAGCGCGGCTACATCGACGCAGTGATCGAACCGTCCACGACGCGCCTCGAGATCCGTCACGCGCTGAACATGCTGCGCGACAAGAAGGTCGCCCGACTGCCGAAGAAGCACACGCTGATCGTGCTCTAGGTTTCACCGCGGAGTGGGCGATCTTTCGGACTTGGGCCGAAGGATCGCCCACTCTTCGCGTTTCACGTCACTCTTCGGGGAACTGCGGCGTGCCGTCCTGACCGGCCTGGCCGTCACTGCCCTTCTGTCCGGTGGAGCCGGGCTGACCTTGGCTGCCGTTGTCCCCGGCCGATCCGGTCGGGCTGCCTGCACCGCCCGTACCGGCGGAACCGCCAGCGCCACCAGGGCCGCCCGCTCCTCCGGTTCCTCCGTCACCACCGAGGCCACCGATTCCGGGTAACACCTCGCGAGCGCCCTCACCCAGCCCGCCGTTGCCGCCATCGCCACCCTGACCGCCGGCCGAGCCCGTGCCGCCCGAACCTCCGGTCCCGCCGTTGCCGCCAGTGCCGCCGTCGCCGCTCACCAGGCCGCCGTTGCCGCCGCTTCCGCCGGAACCACCCGCCGAGCCACTGCCGCCGGGAGAGCCGGCTCCCCCGTCTCCGCCATTACCGCCGTCGCCCGCCCAGTAGAAGCCAAGGGGCGAATGAGCGAATCCGCCGTCGCCGCCGTTGCCTCCGTCGGCACCCTGCCCGCCATTGCCACCGTCTCCACCATCACCGCCGATGGAGTCGTCTCCGCAGTTGCACAGGATGGGATCGGCGAATCCGCCGTCTCCACCGTTTCCGCCGTTCGCTCCGGCGCTTCCGTTCTCACCGTCGCCACCGTCGCTGCCGAAGATCGCGTCGTTTGGGTTGCCCAGCGGAGTGTCGTCGAGGTAGGCGTCGCCAACACCGTCTGCGCCGTCTGGTGCGGGCGGCTGGGGCACTGGGTTGATCCCGTCGGGACCGGGCGCTCCCTTGCCGCCGTCGCCGCCGTTTCCGCCGTTGCCGGACGCACCGAGTGAGTTTCCGCCCGCGCCGCCGTTTCCGGCGGCACCTGCGATGGCATCACCGCCGTCGCCGCCTTTGCCACCAGTTCCAATGCCACTGGCTCCGGCGGTCGAACCGGTTCCGCCGACGCCTCCGGTGGCGTTCCCGCCGTTGCCGCCGTTCTGTCCGGGCGCTCCGGACGCGCCGTCACCGCCCTCGGCGTTTCCGCCGTTACCGCCAGTTCCAATCAGACCTGGATTTCCGTTGCCGCCGGCGGTGCCGCCGGTGCCATCCGTGCCGGTTGCCCCCGAGGCGCCGAACCTTCCGGCTGAGCCGGCCGTTCCCGCGGTTCCGCCCGTGCCAGCGCTGCCGCCGGTCCCGGGCGCACCGCCCGACCCGCCGTTACCGCCGTTGCCCGCAACAGCGTCCTGGCCAGCCGAGCCAGTCGTCTGACCATCGGCGCCAGCAGCGTCGCCGCCCTTACCGCCGCTTCCACCGATGCCGCCGTTGCCTCCCGCGCCGCCGTTTCCACCGTTGCCGCCGTTTCCGGCGCTACCGCCCGTGCCAATGAGACGCCCGCCGGCGCCGCCGTTTCCGCCATTGCCTCCGTCCGTGCCCGCACTTCCGTCGTTCCCGGCCCCGCCCGCGCCTCCGTCGGTCCCGTTCGTTGCGGTACCCGGCGTGACACTCGTGCCGTTGGTGCCCGTCGTCCCGACGGTTCCGGTTTGACCGGTTGCTCCGGTCGCACCCGCGCCACCGTTGCCGCCGTTGCCGCCCTTACCGATCAGGCCGGCGGAGCCACCGTTGCCGCCCGCCGCGCCCGCGCCGCCGTTACCGCCGGCACCACCATTGCCGCAGAACTTTCCGCCGTTTCCACCGTCGCCGCCGGCTTGGCCGGGATCGACGCCGTCGCCACCCTTGCCGCCGTTGCCGCAGATCACGCCACCGTCTTCGCCGTCTTCGCCAGGAGCGCCGTCGGCGCCGTCACCGATGAGTTTGGGCACCGTGAAAGCGGCCGCCGGAGCGTTCGTGCTGACCAACAACGACCGCGATGCCGGCGCAGTCCGCCAGAATGCCGATTGGTGCAGCGTACGAGTCCCATTGGTGGAGAACAGGTTCCGCGGGTGCGCGGCCATTTCGACGACGTATTGTGACGGGTCGTACGACGGAACCGCGTCGGTCGGATACAGCGCGGATATCGCGGCTGCCGCGGCCAGCGCCGCGAGGACTGGAGTGCCGGCGAACAGGCGAATTCTGATACTGCGGCGCGAGTCCATCGGGCAACGATCCCACGCGGAAATGTCCGAAATGGTGGCATAGCCGGAATTGGTCCGGATATGCCGGTTCCGCCGATTGGGGGACAGAGCTTTCCCCTACCCGACGGCCTGTTCGGCCGATCTTGAAGAATGCTTGTTCGCGGGAAAGTTAATGCATACCAAGAGCAACTTCTCCCGATAAGGACCCCGCAATGACCACCAAGACCGTGAACGCCAAGACCCTCGTCGCCACCTCGCTCATCGGCCTCGCCGTCGTCGGTGCCGGAATCGGTGCCGCTGGCATCGCCAACGCCGCGCCGCTGACCGACAGCAACACCGTCTCGATGACGATCTTCAACAACACGAACCAGACGATGAACCTGCAGGACGCCGAGACCTCTTCCGGCGACTTCGTCTACGTGCCGCAGCAGTCACTCGCTCCGCACACCAGCGAGGTCGTCACGGCGTCGAGTTCGGACGCAAGCGGATTCTCGGTGACGGTCAGCTATGGCCTGCCGGACAGCAGCTCGGTAGCGACCTTCAAGGCCAATGACAACCAGTCCGGTGCGAATACCGACGGAACCGGAGTCGCTGGTCAGTACGCCGGGGTGTTCAGTATCAACAGCACGGTCACGGCGGGCTTCCCGAGCATGAACGCCACTTACACGCTGGGGTAGGCAGCCTCGTTGTGAACCGCTATGAGCGACAAGCAGCGACTGAGCGACTCCGCGTTGTCGCTGAGTCGCTCACTGTCGCTAAGAGCGGTCGGCAACTAGCGAAAGCGACCGTGCGGTTCGTTCCCACGCGATAGCTTTCAGCGCATGGCCTCTTCCAACGTCGTGGGGTCGTGAACGGGATGCGCCTGTTCACGCTGTCCCGCCACGACGTCATGGGCTTCATGACGGCCGGCTTCTGGATCGCGCTCGGCCTCGCTGGCGTTGTGTTCGCGTTGTTGCTTCCCGAGCCGCAGGGGGCGCGCCTGCCCATACTCGTTGGGGCAATCGCGACCACGGCGTCGGGAGCCGCCATCGCGGTCTTCCGTGCTCGCCTGCCGCAATCAGCGCACGTCGTGTTCCTGGTTTTCGCGATCGCGGCGATGGCCACGATGATCAGCCTGGGTCCGTCGATGACGAGCCAGGTCGCGATGACCGCTCTGTTTACCTGCGTGGCGTGCCACGCGGCGTTGATCCTGCGATGGAAGGGCGCCGCGGCCGTCATCGCCCTCGCCGAGGCCACGTTGTTCGGATTGACGCTGGTCCTCCGAGACCTGCCATTGTGGGCGACGATCCCAGCGGGCACGTCGGTGGTGTTGATCGGTGTCGCGACCGCCGGGCTTCGGATGATCGCATCGCAGGCCGCTATCGACTCACTGACCGGTGTACGCAACCGCCGCGGCTTCGATCGGGAGATTCACACGCAGATGGCAGTGGCGGCCGCCAGCAACCAACCGCTGTCGCTCATCCTGCTTGACCTTGACCGGTTCAAATCGGTCAACGACCGCCACGGCCACGCGTTCGGCGACCGCATGCTCAGTGAGGCGGCGATCGCCTGGCGGCGGGAGTTGGGGCTGACGGGGCTGCTCGCGCGCGTGGGTGGCGACGAGTTCGCCGTGTTGCTGCCCGGGGTTTCGGAAGGCGAAGCGTTGCACATCGCCGAACGCATGCGCGCCGCTGTTCGAGGTGACTGCTCGGCCGGCATCACGAGCTGGCGACCGGGCGACTCGGTGTCGCTGTTCATCGGTCGCGCCGACATCGGCCTCTACCGATCCAAGAATTCCGGTCGTGGACAGTCGACCGTCGAGTCGGCGCAGAACTCGCAGGTCGTCGACAACGTCCGGCAGGCGATCGAGAGCCGGGACCTCGAGGTCCACTTCCAGCCGATCGTGCGGATCTCCGACGGCAATCGGGTGATTGCCGTGGAGGCACTCGTGCGCTGGCCCGAACGCAACGAGATCGCACTCACCCCGGAAGAACTCGTGCGAACGGCCGAGGACAACGGCCGCATCGGCGATCTGGGCCGAGTCGTGCTCGAACTTGCGTGTGCGGGTGGTCAGGTCGTCAAGACCCGACTCGGCGAGGACATATCGGTCACCGTCAACATCTCGGGGCTCGAACTCGTCGACCCGAGCTATGCAGATCGGGTCGAGGAGACGCTGCGTCGAACCGACTGGCCCGCCGACCGCCTCATCCTCGAAGTCACCGAGCGTGACCTGGAAGCCGATTCCGTCGAAGCCATCCGCCAGCTGTCGAAGCTACGGGCAGAGGGCGTGCGCATCGCGATCGACGACTTCGGGAAGGGCTATTCGTCGCTCACCAGGGTCGCCTCCTTGCCGTGCGACATCCTCAAGGTCGACCGTGAGGTCATCGCGACCAGTACCGGAGTGCATCAGCTCCTCGATGCGATCACCGCGGTGGGCAAGGCCTTCGAACTCGAAGTCGTCGTGGAGGGTGTCGAGACGTCGGAACAGGCCGATCGGCTGGCTGCACACGGCATCGATCTCGCGCAGGGTTTCCTGTATTCGATGCCGAAGCCAGCGTTGGATTTCGGCAGTCGATAGCCACGTTGTCCCCCGATTGGGGGAACGCGGTTTCCCCTGGTGGATGGCCTGTTCGGCCGATCAGGTCGAGGCCTGGTTCGCGGGAAAGTTAATGCATCGCCGGAACACACCGGCACAGAAACTTCTCCCGATAAGGACCACGGACATGAACACCAAGACCCTCATCGCCACCCCGCTCATCGGCCTCGCTGTCATCGGCGCCGGAATCGGAGCCGCCGGCATCGCTTCCGCGGGAACCCTGCCGACCAACGGCAACACGATCGCCATGACGATCTACAACTCGACCGACCAGACGATGACCCTCACCGGTGACTACACCTCAGCCGGCGACTTCATCGCCGGACCGCAGGAAACCCTCGCACCGCACTCG
>NZ_AQXZ01000013.1 GCF_000380645.1 Smaragdicoccus niigatensis DSM 44881 = NBRC 103563 | reverse complement strand
GCCGCATCCGCAGGTGCCGCTGTTGCAGATCCCGTAGTTACAGGTGTTGCCGCACCCACCGCAGTTTTCGGGGTCGGTATAGGTGTTGACGCAGATGTCGCCGCACAGGGTTGTCCCGTTGGTACAGAACTCATTCGCCGCGGCTCGGGGTGCTCCGAATAATGCCCGCGAGGCATTTCCGGCAAAGAGGACAGCGGCCAGGTTTATCAGGGTGCGACGTTTGACGGGCGCGGAAGCTATTGCGCGAGTGAAGGATTCGAACCGGGCGTCCTCCATGCCGTCGCTCCGAACTCAGCTTGATGCTGGAGCCGCAGTGCTGGGACTCACTCAGTATGAACCGCTCGCGGTGCACGGTAAATGTTCAGGTTCTTCTCACTTTTGACGAGGTCAGCGGCAGATTTCGCACGAGGTCGAACACCGCCTCAGCGCCCGCAGCCAGGCCCGATTCGATGGTTCCGATCGGGCTCACGAGGAGTGCCATAGGTGTTCCGCGGGCGCCGAATCGCGCCGCCACCGAATTGTCGGGGTCGCTGAGAACCGGGCTGCTCAAGTTCAATGCACGGTTCTCGGCGAGGGAACCCGTGGAGATGACGACCAGTTGGGGTGCGGCGACGAATCCGGTGGATTCCCAGGCGCGGAGATCCTCGAGCATGAGCGCACAGAAGCGGCAGTGGGGATTCCAAAAGAGGAGCAGGAGTTGGCGTCCCCGGAATCGATGCAGGGCCGTGGGCGTGCCCTCGATATCGGGGAGTTCGAATCCAGGCGCAGTCGTTCCGATGGCCGGAGCGGGCGGCGGATCGGCTGGTCTGGGTCGGGTTGCGGACGCGACCAGCGCAGAGATGGCGTCGGGCCCCGGTGCAAGGGGAGCGCCGATTGTTCCGTCCGCACGCACCAGGACGCCGGTTGGTGTGCCGCTGACGGAGAAGCGGTCCGCGACCTCGTTGTCGTGCTGAATCAACACGCGCCGGACGCCGTCCGCCGCCGCCTTGTTGCGGTTCTCGGTGGGATCACCGCGGCTCACGATCGCGATCGTCAGGGCGTCGGTGTGCTCGTCCTGCCACTGTGCGATCGCCGGCATCAGTTGGGCGCAGGGCCCGCAATGTGGGTCGGAGAAGACCAGCAGAACCGGCCGGCCTTCGGCGCGCAGAGACTGCAATGTCAGCGTCTCACCGAACAAACCGGGCAGCTCGAATTCGGGTGCAGCCGAGCCGATTGCGGGTCCGGCGCCGGCTCTTTCGGGTGTATTGGAAGCAGCGGCCTGG
Organism: Smaragdicoccus niigatensis DSM 44881 = NBRC 103563; assembly: GCF_000380645.1. Lineage (GTDB taxonomy): Bacteria > Actinomycetota > Actinomycetes > Mycobacteriales > Mycobacteriaceae > Smaragdicoccus > Smaragdicoccus niigatensis. Next base: position 293,701 of record NZ_AQXZ01000013.1, on the reverse strand, counting down.
TCGAGCGCATCGAGTCGCAGGTGCAAACGTCCTTGCTCGCGTGCGAGATTCAGGAGGAACCACACTTGGACGGATTCCAGCGCGACGAATCCAGTGACACATCCTCCGACGACCAACTGAATTGCGGTCAACCGGCTCAGCCACTCACCAATTCCGAGTGCGCCATATTGCGCGGTGCTCCACACGACGAAGCCGGCGACACCCGCGAGGAACACGTTACGGATGACCGACCTGGCACCGATGGGCGACGACTGCACCTGGCCGAAGCAACGGCAGTCCGGGCGGCGGCCGCGGGCCAGCGAAATAGCCATCGCCGAGGTGAACAGCGCGAGCAGAACGATCGAGGCTATCCCCGCCCAGAGGGCGGTCGCGGCGACTACGAGAGAAATCGCCAAGGCGAGTTCGATAACCGGCAATGCCCGGGCGACGGGCCGGACGAGGACTCGCGGAACCCCGAATTCTCGGACCGCGGTCGCCACCGCTTCCGGGTTGACGAGTTTCGCACTGCCTGCCACCGCGAAAACCACAGCCAAGAGCAGTCTGGCGAACATCGTCGCAGTGCTCATGACGACCCCTGAGTGCGGGTGAACTGGGGTTTGTCTGGAGTTTATTCGACGGGTGGGCGTTATAGGCACGGTCTGGCACGCCTGCGATATTTGCGCGAAGCTAACGTTGTCGGTTCCGCAAAACGCATCGTCTGATTCTCACGGCCAGTGTGAAAGGCGGGCAGGAGATGGCGAACAGAGAATTCGGACCTGGAGACTTCATCGCCGGGTACGAGATCGTTCGCCAGCTTGGCGTGGGCGGAATGGGATCGGTATTTCTCGCCAAGCATCCAAATCTTCCGCGGAAGGTCGCGCTCAAGCTGCTGTCGCGGCATTTGACCGACGATGAGAGCATTCGTGAGCGGTTCTTGCTCGAGGCCGAGCATGCGGCACTGCTCGAACACCCGAACATCGTCACCGTGTACGACCGCGGCGACGAGGCCGGCCAGCTCTGGCTGTCGATGCAATACATCGAAGGAACGGACGCTGCCGCTCCGCTTCGAGATGGTCCGATGCCGGTACACCGGGTGGGCAGGATCATCAGCGAGACGGCGGCGGCACTCGACTACGCGCACGAACGAGGGATCGTCCACCGCGACGTCAAACCACAGAACATCTTGCTGGCGAAGCCGGTCGGCGGGCACGCGGAGCGGGTGTATCTCGCGGACTTCGGAATCGCGAAGGCACTCAACGATCCGCGACAGGTCACTGCCACGGGCATGTTCGCCGGCAGCCTGCAGTACGCGGCTCCCGAACAGTTCGACCCATCGATGCGGCTCGACCATCGCGTCGATGTCTATGCCCTCGGCTGCACGTTGTACCGACTGATGACGGGGGTGCTGCCGTATCCCGGGACGACTCCCGCGCAGTGGATGGCCGGACACCTGGTCGGCAAGATTCCCCACTTGAGCGCCGAACGGCCCGACCGCTTCGGCTCGATATCCGCTGAGATCGACGCCGTGATGGAGTTCGCGCTCGCGAAAGACCGCGACCGGCGTTTCCAAAGCTGCGGGGCCCTGGCCCGAGCATTGAACGACGCGATCAGCGCATGCCCACCGGATTCGGTGAGTGCGCGCACCCAGCCTGGGGCACGCGGGGCAACGAATGTGTCGATGGAATCGACCACGTGGCGACCAGAAGCGCTTCGGTCGCAATCCGATGTTCCGACGAGTCCGCCCGCACTCACTCAACCACCGACAAGTACTCCGGCTCGCGCGGCGCACTGGCTGCCGTCCGAAGGCGACATTCCCACGCGTCCGCCGTTGCCGACCGATGTGCCGCCGCCGCAGATCGAGACGCCGCGGATCGAGACGCCGCCTCGGAAACCAAAGAATGGGCGCCGGCGCCTGATTCATCTCGCCCTCGTGTTCGTCGCGGTCGCGGCAGCCGCCCTTGCTGGCTGGTACTGGATTCCCGCCTCGACCACAACGACCGCGCCCCAGTTGGTGCTCCTCGGAGTGGCGGACGGCGGGGCGAATCCGTTCATGCCGATGACCGCTCCCGATGCGCAGCCGACAAGCCTGCCGGCATTGCCAGACAAGGGTTCCGGGGAGAACATCGTCGCGCGGCCGATCCTCGGCGATTCGCCCGGACTGTTTGCCGGTCAACCGCAGGTGGCGGACTGTGATCGCTCGATAATCAACGGCCTCTTCAGCCCGAATTCGGACCGGTCGCGCGCGTTGATCGCGGCCCTCAACGATGATCCGACGTTGTATTGGAGCGGCGGGCGGCCACTCACCTCGGCGGATGTCGCTACATACCTCGACGAGCTGACGCCGGTTCGGCTTCGCTTCGACACTCGGGTCACGCACTATTCGCTCGACGGCGACAAGTCCGTGGCCGTTCAGGCGGTCTTCGAGTCGGGAACAGCGGTGCTCATCGACGCGGCGGGCATGCCGCGGGTCCGTTGCATCAGCGGTAGTCCGATCACCGCGCCGGTTGCGCTGAAGCAAAAACCGAACGTAACTGGCAATGCATGGCCCGGATATCGGCCCGGCGCGCTCGCCATCGTACAGCAGAGCAAAGTCATTATGACCAATGTGGTTCTCGCCGATTTGTCGAACGGGACGGCCTTTCAACGACCCATAGGCACAGACGGTGCGCGGGATACCCCCAGCACGGAAATAATCGGCACCTTCGACAAGTAATTCATGCCAGCCGCCAGCGCGATTCGGCGCGTCAGATAACGCATCGGTGGTCGGGCTATCACGATTCAGAACGCGTGTGCACGCCGGAAAAGTCGCTGTTTGTTGAGATGGCTACCTTGCCAATGAATCAAACGAGAACTCATCTAAGGCGGGGGCAATGCGAGTTAGGGGAAAGGTGTCAGCCCTATGGGCGAGCCGAAGCGATCGAGCCCAGCGAATTGGTGCTCTCGCGCTCGGCACTCTCGCCTTGAGTTCGGTGATCGGCTTCGGCGCAGTTACGGGATCCGGTGAGGCGGCCGCGGCGATTGACGGCCGCGCGTCGATCGTGGACTTCTACGGCGACAAACTCACGGCCATTCTCAAAGACTTCCAGGTCGACTTCTATCCGCCGCTCGATGGCGGCCCGACGACTCGTGAGTGGTTCATCAACGGCACGGTCGGTTACAACGTCGCCGGGCCTAAGGCAGGTGGCTTCCAAGGAAAGGTCACCTTCGGCTACCAAGTCGGCTACCCGGGCACCGTTGACGGCACGATCGAGGCTAGTTGGACCTCGCCGAGCCTGACCTACAGCAACACCACCACCACGACCTGCTCGAATCAAACGTGCACCTCGGCCGCGTCGCCGATCACATTCTCGGCACAGCTCATCCCGCAAGCCGTCGGCGCGATCAAAGTCGGCCTCGGACCCGGCATCGTGGACATTCCGGTGGGCGCTGGCAACGTGAACGGTCCCGCGGGTTCGATCCGACTCCAGGGCTTCCACGGCACGGTGAAGGGTGTTCTCGGCCGGGTGAACCTTCGCCCCTACGTGAAACTCGAGGCCTCGACCGGCGACACCGTGATCGCGTACGGCAGGGTCTACTCGGAGCCGGCCCCGGGCGGCGCTAAGAAGAAGTAGACCTGCATCGTCGTTCACCTGATCGCGAACGGACCTCCGCGAGGTTCGTTCGTGACGGAGAATCTCCCTTCGTGACAAACACTTCGGATTGGGACGTTGTCGGCAAGGCGGATTACGTCAGTTTCACGAGCTTCCGCAAAGACGGGACGCCCGTCGCAACACCGGTGTGGATCGCGCCCAGCGACGGTCGCCTGTACTTCTTCTCCGAGACGAAGGCATGGAAGGTCAAGCGGATTGCGCGCAATCCGAATGTCACTCTGCAACCGTGCAGCGTGCGCGGTGCCATCAAGCCCGGGTCACCCGTGGTCGAAGGCACCGCGCGCGTTCTCGAGTTCAGTGATGCCAGCCGGGTTCGCAAGATCTTGAACCGCAAGTACGGCATCATGGCTCGGCTCAGTGAACTGGGTGCTCGCGTCTTCCGCAGCGCCGACTTCTCCATCCCGATCGAGATCTCACCGCGGTAAATCAGAGTCGAGCCAACGCCAGGTCGACCATCTCGATCTGGCGTTCGGGGGAGAGGCGTCCAGGCTCGAGTGCCGCCTGAACCAACATCCCGTCCATCAGGCAGGTAAGGCGTTCAGCCGCAGCCGCAAGATCGAGATGTGGGTCGACCTCGTCGCGCCGAACGGCATCGGCGAGGACCTGTGCGATGAATTCGCGCCACTCGCGGTAGCTTTCGCGCTGCACTTCGCGCAGCGTTGGTCGCGTGATCGCCGCTGACCAGAAAGCGAGCCACACTCGGGCCTCCGCCGCGCGCACGTCGTCGAGGGGGAGCGCTTCGAGCAGCAGTGCGCGCAGTGTCGGCAACCCGCCGGGCCCGCCGTCGACGCACGCTGCCATCCGGGCGACCAGGGCGGTGTAGGCGTCCTGCACGGCCGCCAGCAGTAAGGCTTCTTTGTCGGCGAAATAGTGGGTGACCACCGTCGTCGAGCTGCCGGCCTCGGCGGCGACCCGGCGCACGGTCGTCGCGTCGAATCCGTCCCGTGCAATGACTGACCGTGCCGCCGCGGCGACCTCGGACCGACGCTGCGCAGGATCGACAGTTCTGGGCATGTTTGCTATCGTAGTACAACAGTTGTTGTGCAACGATCGTTGCACAACGTGTTTCGGAGGTAGGAAATGCTGTTCCGGCTCGGTGTGGCATTGATGGTGCTGTCGTTCGTCCCGTGGATCTTTGTCACCGGGGCGTTTCTCGTCGGCGTCTCGTTGGCGACCGGCGCCGGATTGGTCGGTGGCTCCCTGGTTGCCGCCGAGGTCATGTTCTGGGCTGGTCTGGCTCTCGCGGGCAAGGACACCTGGCAGGCGGTCAAGGCTGCCGGGTGGCGCGGCGCGGCGGGGGAGTTGGGCAGGCTCTTCGTCGAAGGCCGGCCGACTACTCAGCGGGCTTCTCGAGCGCGCCTTCCTCGATAAGTGCCTTATGCGCGGCGCGGAACGCCTGCCGCCCGGCCGGCGTTCCGCAGTAGACGGTTGCGTGGAGGAGCACCTCCGAGATCTCCTGCACGGTGACGCCGGTGTTGAGCGCGCCTTTGACGTAAATCGAGAGCTCTTCGTACTTGCCCAGTGCCGTGAGCATCGCGAGGTTGATGAGGCTGCGGGTCTTCGGGTCGAGGCCCGGCCGACTCCACGAATAACCCCACGCCCACTCGGTGAGCAGTTTCTGGAAGGTCATCATGAACTCGTCGGTGCCGTTGAGATTGGCGTCGACGTACTCGGCGCCGAGCACCTGACGCCTCATCTCGAGTCCGCGGGCGAACATGTCGGGGTCAGTCACTGTGCCTCCCAGGATATGATCCGCTGTGCGAGTTCGGGCCCGGCGTCTTCTTGAACGAAATGTCCGGCCCGCAGTCGAGCGTGCGGCTGACCGGCTGTGCCCGGAATGTGGTTGATCAGCGGCCGGTCACCCTTCCCGAGGATCGGGTCGGCGGCGCCGAAAAGGCACAGGAATGGTTTCTCCCATCGACCCAGGACCTCCCACGCGGCGCGGTTTGCCGGCACCGCCCGATTACTGGGATCTGTTGGCACGAGTGCTGGAAACACGCGCGCGCCCGCTTGATACTTCGCGCTGGGGAACGGTGCGTCGTAGGCGGCTCGGACCGCGCCCGAGATCTTGTTGACCGTTCCCACCTGCACGATTCGGCCACACGGCAACACTGGGGAATACCGTGCGAAGGCTCGCCAGATCGTGAACGCGCTCGGTGTCGGGCGATCGGCGGTCGGCAGAAAACCGTTTCCGACGACCATGCGGCTGAACCGGTGCTGTTGCTCCGCGGCGATGCGAAGCCCGATGAGCGATCCCCAGTCCTGCACGAATGCCGTGATGTCGCTCAGGTCGAGAGTCTCGATCCAGTTCGTCACCCACTCGACGTGCCGCAAGTAGGTGTAGTCATCGCGCTTGGTCGGCTTGTCGGACTTGCCGAATCCAATGAGGTCGGGCGCGAGCACGCGATAACCCGCAGCAGCGAGCGGCGGGATCATCGTCCGATAGAGGTAACTCCAGGTCGGCTCGCCGTGGAGGAGCACGATCGGCCGTCCATCCCGTGGGCCCTCGTCGACATAGTGCATGCGGACGGGCTCGCTGTCCGACGCGACGACGTCCACGTAGTGCGGATCGAACTGGTAGTCGGACAGATTCGCGAAGCGGGACTCGGGGGTTCGGAGGACCTGCATGCTTTCACCTCAGATACGAAGCGCCGGAGCGCAATACGGCCACCGCCTCGGCAATGACGCGTTCGATGATCGAACCCGCGGGCTCGATCGAATGGATCAGTCCGGCGGCTTCGCCGAAGAAGACGCCAGCGTTGTCGGGGTCGCCGTCGGCAAACGCGGCGGAATAGCGCGGCCCCTCGACGGCGGTGTTCGCGGCCAACGATTGCTCGTCACCGTGCCACCGCTCGGTGAACGCATTTCGCCGTATGCGGGCGGTGAACTCGGCCGGCCAGTCGAGACCGCGGGCGATGTCGGGAGTACTCGTGCGAATCGTGTCATCGCCGTTCGACGCGACAATCGTCTCGTGATGGCGCGGGTGCACGACCGCCTCGGACGATGCCCAGAGCCGAGTTCCCATCAATACGCCGTCTGCGCCAAGCAGAAGTGACGCCGCCAACGCTCGGCCGTCGGCGATGCCACCCGCGGCCACGAGCAGGGTTTCCGGAGATCGCGTCGAGAGGAAATCCGCCACTTCCGGCACCAGACTCAGCGTTCCGCGGAACGCGCCGTGCCCACCTGCCTCGGACCCTTGGGCGACGATGATGTCAGCCCCGGCTCGGACTGCCTGCTCGACGTGGTTGAGGTTCTGGCACTGGCAAATAAGCGTGGCACCGGCGTCTTTGATCTGATCAGCGAATGCCGCCGGGTCGCCGAACGACAGCATGACGGCGACCGGATTGAGTGCGAGAGCTTCCGCCACAACGCCCGGCGACCGCTGAACCGACCAGGTGATGAATCCGACGCCAACCCGTTCGGCACCCGCTGCCTCGAACTGCGTGCGAATCCAGTCGGAGTTCCCGTATCCGCCGCCGATGAGGCCGAGCCCGCCCGCGCGAGTGACCGCCGCCGCCAGCGCGCCGCCGGCGGCCAGTGCCATGGGGGCCGAGATGATCGGGTGTGCGATCCCGAGTTGCTTGGTCAGCCGAGTAGAGAGGGCCGCGGTCACGCCTTCCGTCCGATCGCTACGACCATCTGCGGGGTCATCAGGCGCTGCGCGGGGTCGGCGAACTGCCCCTGCATGTATTCCGCGTCCTCGGCGCTGATCAGTTCGGCTTTCACCAAGGCCGGCGCCAGTGCATCCAATGTCAATCTGAAGAAGGCCGCGCCGGGGTGATCCATCCGGATCAGCAATGCGCGACCGTGTCCTTGCACGTCGAGCAGTCCGGCGGCCACCAGGTCGCCGACAACGGCTCGTCCGTAGAACGGCACGAATCCGGCCCGCTGCATGAGTCTGAACACTGCCTCGACGCCGCGCTCCAGACGTTCGTCCGATGGCGTCCACCCGAAGGACGTCCAGTCGTAGTCCTCGACGACGAGCACTCCGCCTGGCTTCAATGCGGCGATCAGTTTGTCGATGATCGCGAGGCGCTCGGGGAGGTGCTCGAGAACGAGGCGGGTGTGAATCAGGTCGAACTCAGCGGGTGGGAGCGGATCTTCACGTATGTCGTGCCGGCTCACGAGAAGCATCTCCGAAGCGAGCGGTTCGACGAAGCGGGTGTCGAGATCCGTCGCCGTCACCATTGCGCGTTCGCTGAGCCAATGCGCGATGGTTCCGCCACCCGCACCGACCTCGAGACAGTGCCATCCGGGTTGGATCCCGAGGCCATCGAGCACCGCGATCGTGCCCGAATCCCAGAGCGATTCCATGCCCGCGATTCGAGCGCGTTCGTCGTGCCACGCCTGGTCGAACACGTAGCCCTGCGTCATATTCGTGACGCTAGCCGGGATTGCACAAGGTCGGAAGAAATCGGGGCTGGTCAGGCAATTCCGAGGGATGACGCGACGAGATGCCACAGTCGCTCGCCGGCCTCGAACGGTTCTACCGGCGGTTCTGCCCGTAGTTGTTGTGCGATTCCGTGTCGGAGGCCACCGATGACGAAGGCCCCAGCGCTCGCGGCATCGAGTGTGGAGGGCAATTCGCCGACGGACTGCCCGTGCCGAATGTTGTCGGCGGCGAACGCACTCATGGTCTGGATGTGCACTGCCTCGAGTTCGGCGAGTTCTGGGTCGAGAGCGGCGCGGTTCAGCAGGATCGGGGCGAGCGGGTCGGCGAAGTGGTAGTCGACGAAGAGATGGGTGCGTCTGCGTTCCCGAGTGCCCCAATCGGCCTCGGTGGGAAGGTGCGGATCGGCGATCGCGTGCCGAAGTCCGTCGTAGAAGCCGTCGTAGATCGCCGCGAGGAGACCACTTTTGGATCCGAAGTGGTGATAGAGCGCTCCGGTACTGAGTTGGGCGCGGCGGGTGAGCGCGCTGAGCTCGAGCAGACCGTTGCCGCGGACCAACTCGTCGCGGGCAGCGGTGAGAAGTTGTTGACGTCCGATCGGGGCCCGTGCCATAGTCCAAAACATAACAGAACTCAGTTATGTTACGAGGTGGCTATGAGCACGCAGGTGTCATCGTTGGTGGATCTTGCCGGGGACTTGGCCGGGACGTATCGCCGCACGGCGAGCAGCGGCGCGACCGTTGATCCGGCGATCGCGGACGCAGATCTGGCTGCGGTGCAGCGCGACGGCTATGTGATCCTGCCGGATCTGCTGACTTCGACTGAGCTCGACGAGGTGCGTGAAGCCATTGCGCCGTATCTGGATCGGCGGGGGCGGAACAACTTCGAGGGCCACACGACACAGCGCGTGTACAGCGTCCTGAACAAGACCTCGAGCTGCGATCGGATTGCGGACCATCCGCGGGTGCTTGCGATTCTCGATCGATTGCTCATGCCGAACTACCTGCTGTCGATGCTGCAGGCGATCAACATCCTGCCGGGGGAGCAGCGCCAGATGCTGCACTGCGACGACAGCTTCTACCCGCTGCCGCGACCGCGCGCGGCGTTGAGTGCGGCCACGATCTGGGCGATCGACGACTTCACGGCGGACAACGGCGCGACCGACATCATCCCCGGCAGTCACCTCTGGGGCCATGAGATGCCCGCGGACCTGGATCGCAAGCCGGTCGTGATGAGCGCTGGTTCGTGCGTTTTCTTCCTCGGCACGTTGTGGCACGGCGGTGGGGCCAACCGCACGCAAGGATCTCGGCTTGCCCTGACCGCGCAATATTGCGAGCCCTGGCTGCGGACCCAGGAGGCGTTCGCGCTCTCCATGACGAAGGAGACGGTGCGCCGAGTCTCGGAAGACATTCGACGAATGCTCGGCTACAGCATCCATCCGCCGTTCGTGGGGCAGGTCGACGGCATGCATCCGAAGCGCCTGCTCGAAGACGACTGATAGCCCAGACTGACGGGTGTAAAAGAAGTCGTTCGAACTGCTGGAGCGGCGCCATGACCACCTCCGATACCCCGCGGTACGTGCTGAGCCCGGAGTGGGAACACGAGGGTAGACGTCTTGCCCTGCTCGAGCAGATCTTCGACCCCGGAGCCACTGCTCGACTCACACAACTCGGAATCGGGCCGGGCGCGCGGTGTCTCGAGATTGGCGCCGGACACGGGTCGATGACTCGATGGATGTGCCAGCAGGTCGGCCCGACCGGATCGGTCACCGCGACTGACCTCGACACGCGGTGGATCAGTCAACTCGACGAGCCGAATCTGACGGTGCTGCAACACAATCTGCTGACCGACGATTTCGCCCCCGGATCGTTCGACTTCATCTACGCGAGAGCGGTATTCGAGCACATAGCGGACCGGGTCAACGCCGTTCCCCGGGTGTGCGAGTGGCTCGCGCCGGGCGGATGGCTGTACCTCGACAACTTCTCGATGTTCACCGCCGACTCCTCGCCCTACCCGCCGATGCCGAAGGCTTGGCGCGCATTCGCGGAGATGATCGGTCGGACGGGTACCTCCTACGAATGGGCCCGCACCTTCCCCAAGCCGCTCGTCGACGCGGGACTGTCCGATATCGATGCCGCGGTGAATGCCCCGGTTGTGCAAGGGCTTTCGCCGTTCGCGGAATGGATTGGGCTGTCGCTGCGGACGCTCTGGCCGCGCATCGTCGAGGCCGGAATCGCGACCCAAGCCGACCTCGACGCGGTCGATCAACTGCTCACCGATCCGAACTACTGGGACGTGGGACCCGCGCTTGTCGGTGCCTGGGGGAGGCGAGCGCCCTGACGGGAGTCGAGACGGCCACACGTGATGACTGGCGACCGATTGCAGACATATTGGCCGAGGCTTTCACGACCGATCCGGTGATGCGCTGGCTCGTTCCGGATGACCGCCGGCGCCCGGCTGCGCTGCGTCGCTTCTTCGCCATTGAAGCTCAGGCGGTTGCGTTGCCGTACAACGCATGCCTGGTGGCTTCGACCGCGGAAGGAGAGGTCGGCGCGATGCTCGTTCTGCCGCCGAACAAATGGCGAACACCGTTCTCCGTCGAAGTGCGAAACAGTGTGGGGTTCGGTCGCGTCTTTGGTCGCCGCCTCGGGCACGCCTTCGGATTACTGACGATCTTCGAACACAAACACATCCGGGAGCCGCACTACTACGTGCCGTTCATCGGCGTCCGAGATGGTGTCCGGGGCGAGGGCGTGGGCAGCGCGATGCTGAAGTCCTTGGTCGACCGTTGCGACGTGGAGCGAACATCTGCCTACCTCGAGGCCACCAGCCCCGACAGCGCGCGCCTGTACCGGCGCCACGGATTTGTCACTCTGGACGTTGTGCGGCCGCTCGGGTCGCCGCCGATCGAGCTGATGCTCCGCCGCCCGGCATGATCAAGCACCGGTAATGTCACAACGCATGGAAACCGTGCTGTTCTACACCCTCCGTGACGGCGTCGATCGAGCTCGCCTCATGGAGATCTACCCCCAGCACAAGGCGTTTTACGAGGCCTTCCAGGCGGGTGGCGGCGGTCTCGTCGCGCTGGGCCCGTTTGGTGCCCCGGACGCGGCCGGCGGATCGATGGGAATCTTCACCTCGCGCGAAGAGGCCGAGCGATTCATCGCTGGCGACCCATTTGTCAGTGAAGGGCTCGCCGACCCACGGATCGTCGATTGGAATGCAGTGCGCTTCGACTGACGGAGGTCGATCATGCCCGACCCGAACGCCCCGGCGCGTGATCGGCCGTGGAAGCGTCCCGGTGCGGTTCGGTATGCGATCTCTCGGATTCGCGGACTGATTCATCCGGACGTCACGGTGTACGAACCGGAACCGGGTGCGATCGTCAGTGATCTCGACGTCCCGATCGTCTCTCGCGACGGAACCACGTTGCGTGCCAACGTCTATCGCCCGCCGGGTGACGGTCCGTTCCCGGTCGTGATGTGTGCGCATCCGTATGGGAAGGACAACCTTCCCGTACGAACCCGATTCGGGTACCGATATTCGGTGCAGTACCGGATGCTCCGGCAACCGCGAACTGTGCGGTTCTCGACGCTGACCTCGTGGGAAGCGCCGGACCCGGCTTGGTGGGTTGCGCAGGGATATGCCGTCGTCAACTGCGACCTTCGTGAGGCGGGCACGTCCGAGGGGACGCTCGCCCTGTTGACCGATCAGGAGGGCGAGGACGTCTACGACCTCGTCGAGTGGGCCGGAGCCCAACCCTGGAGCAACGGCTCCGTCGGGATGATGGGTGTCTCGTACCTCGCGATGTCGCAGTGGAAGACCGCGGCGCTGCATCCGCCGAGTCTCAAGGCGATCGTGCCGTGGGAAGGCTTGACCGACTGCTACCGAGATCTCGTCCGTCCCGGCGGAATCCGGGAGAAAGGGTTCCTCCGGATTTGGAGCCTCGGCTTGCGACGTGCGGGCCTCACGTTCGGGATCGAGGACGCCGCCGACAAGCATCCACTGCACGACGACTGGTGGGATTCGCTCGTTCCGGACCTGTCGAGGATCACTGTGCCTCTACTCATCTGTGGCAGCTTCTCCGACAACAACCTGCACAGTCGAGGATCGTTTCGAGCGTTCGAGCGAATCAGTTCGGTCGAGCGGCACGTGTACACGCATCGTGCGGGCAAGTGGGCAACGTTTTACTCCGACGAGGCGCTCGCGGTGCAGCTGGACTTCTTCAATCGGCACCTGCGCGGCATCGACGCTCCGGAGCTTCCTCCGGTCCGGCTCGAGGTTCGGGAATCGCGGGACGTCGTCGCATCGGTTCGTGCGGAATCGACGTGGCCGCCGGTTGGCGCGACGTGGACCACCTTGCGCCTCAACGAATCTGGCCTGACACCGGAGCCAGCCGGGCAGACGGGATCGATCGCATTCAACGCTCGATCGCAGGGTGTTCGGTTCGGCTGGACCGTTCCGGACGACATCGAGGTCGTCGGGCCGATGGCGCTGCGGCTGTTCGTGGAATCGACCGCGCCGGACGTGTATCTCTTCGTCGGCGTCGAGAAGTGGCGCGACGGGACGTTCGTTCCCTTCGAAGGGTCGTACGGCTTCGGACGCGACCGCGTGACGACGGGCTGGCAGAAGGCCTCGATGCGACGGCTCGATGAGACACAGACCCGCGAATTCGCCCCTGTTCCCACCCTGACTGACCAGCAGTTACTGTCTCCCGGCGAGGTCGTTCAGGTCGACCTCCCGCTCGGTCCGTCTGCCACGATGTTCCGGCGCGGGGAGCGACTACAGCTCGTTGTTTCCGGTCGGTGGCTGTGGCCGCGGAACCCGTTGACGGGCCAGTTTCCAGCAGCGTATGAGAGTTCCCCGCGCGGAAAGTGCACGTTGCATTGGGGTCCGAACCGCGACGCGAGACTGTTGATCCCTATCGCCGCGAAATATCGCGAATGATCACCAGCGTGTAGCCGCCGTCGAGGAACTGGTGCGAGAACTCGACCGTTCGGCGCGCGCCGTCCTTCCGGACGATCGTGTTCGCGTACAGGCCCTCGATACCGCTATGGACGTCCGAGGTGACTGCGCGGCGCACACCATTCGGGTCCACCAGACCGAGAGTGATTGACGTCTGGCCGAGCAGCTCCTCGCGGCGGTATCCGGTGAGGGTGCAGAACGAGTCGCTCACCTCGAGATACATGCCGCCACGGGTGCACAGCACAACCGCGTCGTACGCGCGGCGCAACAGCGTCTCGACGAAGTCCTGAAGGTCGACGTACGACACTTCGGCGGGCTTGTTGGCAAGCTCACCCTCGCCATCGCGGACTCGACGGGCGCGCTCGAGCCACGACAAGGGCCGTCCGTCGTTCTCCACGACGCCATCGTAAATCGAGCGGTCCGGATTGCCTGTTTGCGGTCAGCTTTGTCTGCGAGCTGCCTTTCGCTCGGCCCGAATGCGCTTCTCTTCGTCATCGAGCTCAGCGGCCCTCTCCAGGGATGGCGCAGACCCGCCGTAGGACGCGGGAAGCCACCAGGCGCCGTCTTCCTTCTGCGGGTACGCCTTGATGCACTCGTCGAGAAGAGCCTCCATGCGGCGGCGCAGTTCGGCAGTTTCCGCGACCGGGTCTTCGCCGGTCAGGTGCATCGGTTCGCCGACCCGGATCACGACGGCTTTGCCGCGGGAGAAGTCGCGCGGGTGGTCCTTGGTCTGATAGCGATGCATCCCGAAGTGGACGACCGGTATGAGCGGCACGCCGGCGGCGGCTGCGATCCGAACGGCACCGGACTTCAGATCCTTGATGAGGAAACTGCGCGAGATCGTCGCCTCGGGGTAGATGCCGACGACCTCTCCGCGGCGGCACGCATCGACCGCGACATCGAGGGCCTCGGCGCCGCTGGCGCGATCGACGCTCAGGTGCTTGAACGCGCGCATGAAGGGTCCGCCGAAGCGGTTGTCGAAGATCTCGCGCTTGGCCATGAACCGGGTGAACCGCTTCTGCTCGGCCGCGGGGTAGGCGGCCATCATCCAGTCGAAGTAGGAGTTGTGGTTGCAGGCGATCACGGCACCGCCGCTTCTGGGCACGCGTTCGGTGTTGGCCATATCCATCGGCACGGAGAACCGCATCCATGCCTTCGAGGCGCGAATGATGAGCCGATAGGGGACGTCCCGCTTCACCAGTCCGAACATCGTCAGGCCTCCTGATCTGCCGTAAATGCCGTCAAGTTGTTCCCTGGTAAGGACGATATCGGCATATTTCGGTCAGGGAACTGCAACAGCGGCTGCGCAGCTACCGGCTACCTCACGTACGGCAGGAACGGCGCCACATAGAAGCACGGAACCGGCGAGGCGGTGGCCGGATCGAGGGCGTTGAGCACGTACCACCAGGCCCGCTGGCTGTAGAGGATCGAGGCGTGCTCGGAGTGGTCGAGTGCGCATCCGTCTTGAACGAGCCAGTTCGTCGCGTTCGGTGCGTCGTAGAACTGCGTGTCGTACGGGGTCACCACTTCGTCGTACTTGGTGACGATCGCGTAGTACTGCGGGCCCGGGACGGTGTCCCCGTTCCCGTAGACCTGCCTGATGAGCTTGTCGTCGTATTCCTGCTGCGTCAGGCCGGGAGTGAGGAATCGAATGGTCTGTTCGCCGAACGGGCCAATGACCGGGATGAGGGTCCGCATCCACACCATGTCGCTGAGAGTCGTTCCCCGCGACGGCGAGATTCCGACCTTCGTATGCACCTTCTTCGCTCCGCCGAGAAACTTCAAGTAGTAGTCGGGGAGGATTCCCGCGCCCTGCGACTGACCGACCAAGTCGACCTGCGAGGCGCCGGTTGCGGCGAGCACTCGGTCCACCGTGGCGGCGAGTTTGCGGCCGGACTGTCGGATATCGCCGAGGGCCTGGATAGGGAATCCAGGGATCTGCGTGACGTTCCCGAAGTTGAACGTAAAGACGCAGAATCCCTGGTTCTTCAGGAACGGTGAACCGGCCTGGAAGGCGAGGGCTTGCGTCGTGACGGTCGGATTGACCAGCACGACCGGTCGGGGGTGCCGAGCGCTCGGCTTGCAATGCCAATCGTTCGCACCGGGCGGCGCCTGTTCGGCGCCGACGAGTCCGGGAACGATGCCGGCTCGCAGATCCCACGGAACGGGAAGCGGTCCCTTGACCGGCGCGGCCGCGGACGGCGTCGCGGCGCCGATCGTCACGGTCAGCGCCGCTGCGACCGCAGCAAGCACGCGTTTTCCGAGCCGTGAGATACCCGCCATGGTTCCCGCCCCGATCCACAGATTCCAACACCGATTTGGCTCAGTTTCGAGCGGATCTAGCGGGTCACCGGAGGCGCCGCCACTCCAGGGCGGATTCGTGGCGTGGTCGAAACGAAATTGAAATGTGTTTGGACAGAAGGTGCTTAGTTGTAAAACGCGGATCTCGAGCGATCAGGCGAGGCGACTGTTCCGGCCGGCTTCCAGTGCCGCGACGAACTTTTCGATGCTGTCGAGGGCGGCCCGGGCTTCGGGAAGCAACGGGTAGCCGATCTGGAACACGTGGAACATCCCGGGCCACACTTCGAGCTGGACGTGGCCGCCGGCCGCGTTGAGTTCTCGTGCGTAATGCTCGGCGTCCGCAGCGAGGAGTTCACGACCACCCGCTTGGAGCAGCATCGGCGGGAAGTCCGGTCCGACGACCGATGCGACGTCCAGCCGCGGGTCGCGGGGGTCTCCGGTTCGGGTGTACATGCCCACGATGCGACTCGCGAGGGCGACGGTCATGAACGAATCCCTGACGGTCTTCTCCCGCTCGGCGGACAGCGTCCATGTGGGGTCCACCAGCGCTGACAGGCAGATCACGGCTCGTGGCTGGTCGACGCCGAGTTCGCGCAGTTGCGCGCAGAGTCCGAGGGAGAGATGGCCGCCCGCAGAATCGCCCGCCACGATGATGTCGCGTGGTCGGTGCCCTTGCTCGACGAGCCATAGGAAGCCGTTGAGTGCGTCGTCGTGAGCAGCGGGGAACCGGTGCTCGGGCGCGAGCCGATAATCGAGGGAGAACAGCGGCATGTCGAGTCGTCGCGCGATTTCCGATGTCAGGCCGCGGTGCGTTGCCGTGCTGCATCCGACGTAGCCACTGCCGTGCATGTAGTACACGACGGTCTGACCGAGACTGGCCGGAGTGCCGACCCACTCACCGCGAGTGCGGCCTCGTGACCACCGCGCATCGATCTTCGTGTGGGGGAGTTCGGTTCCGTGGGTCGCGTAGCAAACGACGTTGAACATCGTCCGCACGAGCGCGACGCCGAGGCGATTTGTCGGGACAAGATGACTCGGAGTCCGCAGCACGGTACGCAGCGCAACGTTCATGAGAACGCCCATACGCGACGGTGAGTGCGGCCATAGATCGTCTTTGACCATTTGTCGATTGAAACATCTTGATCGAGGTTTGCCTAGTCATATGTATTGGAAAGCGCGCGCGTGTATCGGTTGCCCGTGTGGGCAATGTGCCCGGTTTGCCCCACCCAGAGGGGGTGGCCGGCGTTAGCGTGAACTGGTGAACCTTGCGGCTTTTGGCGAGCCGATGGGCCAAAGTTGGGACCAGTTCGCCGATTTGGGAATCGCCTTCGTGCTGTCTGTCCTCATTGGGCTCGAGCGCGAACTCAAGCAGAAGTCTGCCGGTGTGCGGACCTACACCGTTGTCGGATTTGCGTCGGCGCTGTGGATGCTCGTCAGCAAATACGGATTCACCGACGTCCTGCGCGACGGCACGATCATGGTCGACCCGTCGCGCGTGGCAGCCCAGATCGTGGCGGGTGTCGGTTTCATCGGCGGCGGCATCATCTTCGTCAAACGCGATTCGGTCGTTCACGGACTCACGACCGCGGCCGGCATCTTCCTGACCGCCTCGATCGGTGCTGCGGCCGGCGGTGGCCTGTCCGAACTCGCGATCGCCGGAACCGTCGGCTACTTCGTCGCGGTGTGGTTCCTGCCGCCGCTCGCGCGCTGGTCCCGCCGGTTCGTCAAAGCCGAAGCGCCGTCGTTGCGAGTGCGCTTCTACGAGGGCCAGGGCTTGGTTCAGAAGATCGTCGAGACGGCGAAAGAGGCTGGATTCCACGTCACCGATATCGCCACGACGCGGCACGAGGAAGGTGCCGAGCCCGGACAACACTCGATCGAGCTGCGGGTCTTCCTCGACGGGAAAGGCGACGTCCAAGCGGTCGTCGATGACGTCAGCGACATTCCGGGCATCCTGGCGGTGTCGACCTTCCGGAACGATTCGGAGTAACTCTTCGCCCCGGGTCGCCAGCACGCGGATAATTGTTGAGAGCCGCAGCTTTTCGATAGGCCACCCGGAGTCGTTACGTCCATGAATCGCCGGACTCTCCTGCAGCTCGGGGCGCTGACAGTGCTCAGCCCGAGTTGCAGCACTGGCAACGATTCGTCCGGATCATCGAGCTCGTCTGCTCCCGAGGTTTCCACCGCGGACCTGGCCACCTTCGATTCGTCGCTTCCCGCTGGTCCGCCGACGCACCTTCCACGTCGGGCGGCCTGGATCACGACGGAGGAGGTCGAGTTCTTCCGCCAATTCGGAATCGGCATGAACAAAGCGGTTGCCTCCCGCGAGGTCCAATACGTCGAGGCGTACACGACGACGAACCTCGTCAAGAACGTCCGGCAACTCGAAACAGCGTTGGCGCGCGGGCTGGGTGCGCTGGCCTTTCAACCCTCGGACTACAACGCGCAGCTCCCGGTCCTCGAGGCCGCGCTGCGGCAGGGCGTGTGCTTGGAAGGCATCATCACCCACCCGAGCACGCTGCAGATTGCGGCGAGTCAGTACGACATCGGGTTTCGGCAAGGCAAGGGCGCTGCCGACTACGCCCTGCAGCATCTGAACGGGTTGGGCCGGGTTCATTACACCAATAGCGACACGGTTCCCCAGCTCAAGATTCGCCACCTCGGCGTGCTTGACGGACTGAAGACCGCGGGTGACGCGGTCGAGGTGGTGAGCGACCTGACCTGGAAGGACACTGCTTCGGAAAACGTGAAGGCCTTCATGGTGGCGTTGGCGGCACATCCGGAAATCAACATCATCCTCGGCGGAGACGGGTTCGTCGCGCCCGCCTATCGAGCCATGGAGGCCGACGGAAAGCTTCGCCCCGACATGTATTTCGCGGGTATCGACGGCGATGCGAAGGCTCTCGAGCTCATCCGGCAGGACGGACCGTATCGATCGACGCTTGCCTTCGGATGGCAGCTCATGGGCTACGGCATCGGGTGGTTCGCGGCCGACTGGATCGAGGGCAAGCAGATTCCGCGCGTTCTCGTGGCGGAGTCGATCCTGCTCGATTCGGCGGCGTCCATCGATACCTACGTCGCCGACAACAACAGCCCGGCCGCGGTGTTCGCCGACCGCGCCAAGTACGAGCGGTACTGCCCACTCCTCGGCAACGTCAGCTACGCGACGCGCGACACCGTGTGGCGAAAGGAATACATTCCTAAATGATCAGGTCTGGAAGGCAAAGACCTTGCCCTCATAGGACCCGACGAACACCGCATCCTGAGCGACCGCGGGCGATGACCAGATGGGTCCGCCGGTCGGTGCCTTCCAACTGACCTTTCCGGTGCCGTCGTCGAGCGCGTACAGATAGCCGTCCCAGCTTCCCGCATAGACAACGTTTTTCGACACTGTGGGTGACGCGGTCACGTGTCCGCCGGTGGCGGTCTTCCAGCGGACTTCGCCGGTCTTCGCATCGAGCGCGTAGATGTTGTTGTCGTAGCCGCCGACGTATACGAATCCGTTCGCGACGACGGGGGAGGAGTAGACCTCTCCGCCCATCGGGGCCTTCCAGGCCTGGGCGCCCGACGAAGCATCGAACGCATACATCGAACCGTCGTCACTCCCCAGGTAGACCATGGAGTCCCCGATTGCGGGAGCGGTCCAGGAGTCGCCCGCGGAAACGCTCCATTTGATCGTGCCGGTGGCGGCGTCGAGAGCGCTGACGTGTCCGTCCGTGCCGACATAAACCGTGCCGTTTGCGATCGCGGGAGCGGAGCTGGCGGTTCCGTTGACCGGCGTTTGCCAGCGCACCTGGCCGGTTGCTGGATCGAGGGCCAGAACGAACCAGTCGGTGGTGGCGAGAAAGACCAGGTTCTCCGCGGTGGCTGGCGACACGGGATAGGAATCGCCCTGATTGCCGGTGGGTGTTTTCCATCGCACCGTGCCGGCATCGACGCTCAGGCCGTAGACCCGGCCATCCCAACTGGTGGCGACGACGGTATCGGCGGCGACGACCGGCGATGGGCGAACTCGGTCACCGATCGTGGTCGTCCACGTCGGTGTCCCGGAATTGAGTTCGAGTGCATACACTTTCGCGTCCGCGCCGCCGATGAACACGCGATCGTCGACCACAAGCGGAGTCGAGGAGAGCATCATCGGGCTGACTTGATTCGTCCACCAGACCTCGCCGGCTGCGGTCGGCCGCGGCACGCTCTTGGTCTCCTCGGACGACGAACCGAGCCGCCAAACCGCCGCGCCGCCGACGACCGCCACCGCAGCGCCGCCGATGCCGGCAAGCACCAGGCGTCGACTCGGCTGGCGCTTGACGACGGGTTGAGCTGGTTGCGCAGCGGGCTCCGGGCTCGGTGCCGGAATGGATTCGGACTCCTTGCTTTTCGCCGGAGTCGAGGGCGACGCGACGGTCGATGCGCCGGTGTCTTCAGACGAGGGACCACCCGGTCCGGTGGTCTGGTCCGACCATGGGGTACGCAGCGCGGTCTGCTCGTCGGACCCGCTCCACGTGAAGCCGGATTCGGCGGTGTCGTGGCCGGCGGGAAGGTGCGCGCGCAGCCGGAGCAGTTCTTCGCGCATCGCCGTCGCGGAGGGGTATCGGTCGGCGGGATCGAAGGCGAGCGACCGTTCGATGATCTCGTCGAAGACCGTCCCAAGTGCGGGGCGCACTTCCGAAACCGGTGGGAACTGGTTCTTCATCCGCCCTTCGATGATCTGCCACGGTGTTTCCCCAGGGAACGGAAGCCGGTTGGTGAGCAGGTGATAAATCGTGCAACCGACGGCGTAGATGTCGGTCCGGGCGTCGACCCGACGACTGTCCTGGGCTTGTTCCGGGGCGAGATAGGCGAACGTGCCCACGACGTCCCCGGTCCCGGTGAGCAGTTCGTTTCCACCGGCGAGATGCGCGATCCCGAAGTCCATCACCTTCACGCCACCGGTGTCCGTCAGCATGATGTTGGAGGGTTTGATGTCGCGGTGGACCACGCCGCGGTCGTGCGCGTGCTGTAAAGCGGCGAGCACCTTCGCCATGATCTCGATCAACTGAAGCGTCGCGAGCGGACCGTACTTCTGGTGCGCCGCCGACAGCGTCATGCCGGACACGAGTTGCATCACCAGGTAGTAGACCGTCTGCCCGCTGAGCCGGCCTTCCCCCATGTCGTAGACCTGCACGATTCCGGGATGGTCGAATCCCGCAATGACCTTGGCTTCGCGCCGGAATCGATCCAGATACTTGCTGGGCTGCGACGCGTCGGCGATCAGCTCGCTGCGCAGTACTTTGACCGCGACCATCCGGTCGAGCTTGTCGTCCCAGGCGCGGTACACGCAGCCCATGCCGCCGACGCCGAGAACCACGTCGAGCCGGTACCGATCTGCGAATACTGCGATGGGCTCCAAACCCCACCTACTTTCGAACCTAGGGGTTCGGCCTAATCGTAAGCTGCGCTACTTGACCGCGTCGATGACGAAGACCAGCGTCTCGTTGGCCTTCATGCCGTTGCCGCCTTCGCCATAACCCAAGGCCGGCGGCACGATGAGCAGTCGGCGCCCACCGGGCTTGATGCCGACGAGTCCCTGGTTCCAGCCATCGATGACCGAGGCCTGTCCGACGTTCTCGACGGTGAACGGCTCATTGCGGTTCCACGACGCGTCGAGTTCGACCTTGTCGGACCACGTGACGAGGTCGTACTGGACCGTCACGTTGTCGCCGTCCTTGACCGCCGCGCCCTTACCCTCAGTGATGTCCTTGATCAGCAGCTGCGTCGGCGGTGCGCAGGTGTCCGGGATCGTGATCTCCGGACGGGAGCCGAGCTTTCCGGTCACCTTGACGTCGTCGGCCTTGCACGGCGGGCGGGTGTCAACCGTCGTCGCGGTTGCCGAGTTGGCCGAACCGCTCGAGCCACAGGCGGCCAGTGCGGCCGCGGTCGAAAGGGTCGCCGCAGCGATCAGGATCTTGGACGAGTTGCGCATGGTTGGCGAGCCTAGCGAGCATCAGTGTCGATGCCCGGCAGCGCCTCGCGTGAACTATGCCTGCGCGCGCTTCTTCGCCTTGGCGTCGTCGACGAACTGGCGGGCTTTGTCGGCTGCCGACTGGGTCGCGAAGCGAACCTTCTCGCGATTCTCCTCGGAGAAGATCTCGCGGGTCTTGTCGCCCACGGTCTGGCCCGCGCTCCGCATCTTCGCCATGTTCTCGTCGCCCACGAGCTCGTTCGTCTTGGCGACGATCTGGTCGTAGCGTTCGCGTCCGGCCTTGGTACCGAAAACGTATCCGGTGGCTCCAGCGGCAGCGGCAAACAGCAATCCGAGCATGACAATCCCTTCGTTGCAGGTCAGCCTATCTGCGACGAAGGGATTGACGCTCTCGAATGTGATCTACGCCGTGTCGGCTCACATGGTGCGCGAGATGATCTCCTTCATGATCTCGCTCGTGCCGGCATAGATCTGCGAGACCCGGATGTCGGTCCAGGCACGTGCGATCGGGTACTCGAGCATGTAGCCGTAGCCACCGAAGAGCTGCACACACTTGTCGATGTTCTTCATCGCGGTCTCGCTGGCCCACAGCTTCGCCATCGCGGCCGTCGGGACATCGAGCTTGCCTTCGATGTGCAGCTCGATGCACTCGTCGATGAACGAACGTCCGACGCGGCAGTCTGTGGCGATCTCGGCAAGCTTGAACTTGGTGTTCTGGAACTTGAAGATCTCGCGTCCGAAGGCCTCGCGGTCGTGGGTGTACTGCTTGGTGAGCTCCAGGGCGAATTCCTGCGCCGCCTGCGTGCTGACCGCGACGATGAGGCGCTCCTGCGGAAGCTGCGCCATGAGGTGGAAGAAGCCGAGTCCTTCCTGGGTGCCGAGCAGGTTCGTCACCGGAATACGGACGTCGTCGAAGAACAGTTCTGACGTGTCCTGACCCTTCATGCCGACCTTGTCGAGGACGCGGCCGCGGCGGAAGCCCTCGCGCTCGGTCTCGACCAGCACGAGCGAGACGCCCGCCGCGCCACCCTCGGGGTTGGTCTTGGCGGCGACGATCACCAGGTCACATTGCGCACCGTTGGTGATGAAGGTCTTGGCGCCGTTGACGACGTACTCGTCGCCTTCCTTGATCGCCCTGGTCTTGATGCCTTGCAGGTCCGAGCCGGTGCCGGGCTCGGTCATGGCGATGGCGCCGACGACCTCGCCGCTGGCCATCTTGGGCAGCCAGTGCTGCTTCTGCTCTTCGGTGCCGTACGCGAGGATGTAGTGCGCCACGATGCCGCTGTGCAGCGAAGCGCCCCAGCTCGAGTCGCCGGCGCGCGCCTGCTCTTCGATCAGCACGGCTTCGTGCGCGAACGTGCCACCGATGCCGCCGTACTCCTCCGGGATCGAGGCGCACAGCAGGCCGAGCTCGCCGGCCTTGTTCCACAGGTCGCGGTCGACTTGGTGGTTCTGAATGAACTTATCGACGTTCGGCTTGATCTCGCGCTCACAGAATTCGCGCGCGAGGTCGCGGAACAGTTCGAGGTCTGCGTCCATCCACCGAGGGGAGGAGGGCATGGGTTCTCCTTTGAAGCCATCTAGCGGTACACGGTGTACCAAAGTTGTCTTGGACATCATGTACCACCAAGGCTCTGGATGGAACAGGGTGTACCTTTGCGTGTCGTGACTAACGTGGAGAAGCGCGCTGATTCCTCCGCTGCGCTCTCCGCAGGCAGCGACCGCCAGCAGAAGATCATCGACGCCGCAACGAAGGCGATCGAGGAGTTCGGACCCGATGTCGCAATCGGCGTGACCGCCGACCTCGCAGGTTTGCCGAGGCCGCATATCTACCGCCACTTCGAGAGCAAGGCCGAACTCGATCAGGCCGTGGCCCAGCACGCCGCGCGCGTTCTCGGTCGCCGCGTGCGACCGACGCTCAGTGACTCGGGATCTCCCATCGGAATCATTCGTTCGGCCAGTCGCGAAGTGGTGGGCTGGGCCGGCGAACACCCCAATCTCTACCGCTTCCGCGCGCTCCGCCGGGATGCACCTGCGGTGCAGGGTTATTCCCGCGCGGCGGCCGCCTACCTGCACCGACTCGGCCACGACGCGGTCTTCCCGGCACAGACGGTGGCCGCCGTCGTCGGACTCGTCGACGCCAGCGTGCTGTGGTGGCTCGACAACCCCGACCAGCTCACCGACGACGAACTCGTCGAGAAGCTGACGCGCCAGGTGTGGCTCGTCGTCGAGCAGGCCGCCCGCGACATGGGGATCGCTGTCGACCCCGACGCCTGAGCGAACTTCCGCCCGAAAAAAATCGGTTGCGCGCGTGTTGCGGGAATACGCATTCTGACTACGCGGTTGTGATCTCAGTCGGCTCGCAGAGAACCTCGAAACTTTCTTTCGAAGCTTGTCGTATTTCGGCCTTCTCGTTCGTCGTACTGATGAGTGGGTGGTCAGAAGGCCTTCCGCGCCAACTATCGAAGGGGACCCCATGAGTGCCGTGACAGACGTCGTAGATCCCGTAGAACCGGTGGACGCTGTCGAGTCCGAGACTGTCTCCGGCAAAACGCCGACGATCATCAAGTTGCTGGTCGCCGCGACGTTCGTGGTGATCCTCAACGAGACCATCATGATCAACGCGATTCCGCGGCTGATGGTCGACTTCAACGTCAGTGCGCGTTCGGCGCAGTGGCTGTCTTCGGTCTTCATGCTGACAATGGCCGCGGTCATCCCAGTGACCGGCTGGTTCCTGCAGCGCGTCACGACCCGACAGGCCTACACGCTGGCGATGGTCACCTTCGGGTTGGGCACGCTGGTCGCCGGACTGGCTCCGTCGTTCGAGGTGCTGCTGGTCGGCCGTGGAATTCAGGCCGCAGGCACCGCAGTGATGATGCCGCTCTTGATGACGACGCTGATGCAGGTCGTGCCCGAGGCAGACCGCGGTCGCGTCATGGGTGATGTCATGCTCGCGATGTCGGTTGCCCCCGCGATGGGTCCCGCAATCTCCGGGCTCATCCTGCACCTCGGTTCGTGGCGATTGATCTTCGCGTTCGTGTTGCCAGTGGCAGCGGTGATCACCCTTCTCGGTCTGCGCCGCCTGGAGAACATCGGCGAGTCGAACCACAGTGCCGTCTCCTGGGTCAGCGTGGCGCTGGCCGGACTCGGATTCGCGACGTTGGTCTACGGTCTCAGCGAGATCGGCGCCCGCAGCGGCGTGGAGCTGACCGTCATCATCGGTGTCGGTGCGGTGCTGGTCGCTGCTTTCATCGCCTACCAGCTGCGACTGCAGAAGTCGGACAGCCCGCTGCTCGACCTGCGGACACTCAAGCACCGGACCTTCACGGTCTCGCTGCTGCTGATGTCGGCCGCATTCATGTCGTTCATCGGCTCGATGATTCTGCTTCCGCTGTACCTGCAGGATCTGCGCGGCTTGTCGGCGATGCAGACCGGTCTGCTGGTCATGCCGGGTGGTCTCGCGATGGGTCTGCTTGGTCCGCGCGTCGGTCGCCTCTATGACCGCAAGGGTTCACGGATGCTCGTGATCCCGGGCGCGATCGTCATGGTCGTGGTTCTCGCGCTGTTCAGCCAGATCCAAACGGACACGCCCTACGCGCTGATCCTGGCGCTGCACGTCGTCCTGATGGTCAGCCTGTCCGCGATCTTCACGCCGGTCTTCACCCTCGGTCTGGGTGTTCTGCCGCCGGCGCTGTACTCGCACGGCAGCTCGATCCTGGGCACGTTGCAGCAGGTCGCGGGTGCGATCGGAACGGCGATTCTCGTGGTCGTCCTCGAGAACCGCTCGACCGATTTGGCCGCGGCAGGTGCGAGCAAGGCGGCTGCGTTCGTCGGCGGTCTGCAGTGGGCCTTCGTGGTGGGAGCGGCATTCGGCGTCATCGTCGTCGTGCTGTCGGTGTTCCTGCCCAACAAGGTCGACTCACCGGCCGGAGCTCACCACTAACCCGGGGGTAATGAGGAGGGAGCACTTCACCATGAAGTGCTCCCTCTTCTCATTGGTCCGGAAGGTCGATCGATCTCCGCAGGTCTTGTCGCTGCGTGACCCGGAACGCGGCGAGGATCGCGCTCACGTGATGGCCGACCGTCTTCGGGCTGATGTACAGCTTCTCGGCGATCTCGCGGTCCGTGAGCCCCTGCTGGATCATTCGCAGGACCTCTCGGTGGCGCGAGGTGAGGTTGCGACGCTTTCCGGTGTCCAGCACATCCGCGAGGTTCATGAGACTCGCCTGGAGTAACCGGCTGTAAGCGATCGTGACGATCTCATCGGCGACGTCGCCGAACATGCCGTTGAACCCCGAATCGGTCCGAACGTTGATCGACAAGAGGGTGCCTTCGGCGACCGGTTCGAGACAGCCGGCGAATGCCGCACTGAACCGATAGCCGCTGTGCGTCGTGAAGGAGGTCTTCGTCGCGACCGTTTTCGGCTCGTCGAAGTCGATGATCTCGGAGGTCCACTCGGCGAGCACACCCATAAACGCCGTGTGTCCCCGCACCGTCGACCCGTGCCGGACGATTCCGGACGGTTCATCGGTGGTGACCGAGAACGTTCCTGGTAAGAACATCGGGACGTTCGACGGCGACGTGAGATGTGTCCACAGGTGCGTGACGGGTCGGTAGATGATCACCGACGCCTCTGCCACCTGCACCACTTGATCTGCCCTTCCGCCGGTCCGCCCTTGCACCGCCCGTGGATGCTAACAGCTTGTTTCGCAACGTCTTTCAATCGGTTTTCGCTGGTCGCGTACAGATAGGGAGGTTTTTAGGGAGCCGACAGCCTTTGGAACCATCGCCCGCCTTGCAAGAATTCGACTGCCCGGTCGGGGGTACAGGGCGACGCGAGTGGAGACGCGGCAACGGCGCCGTGTCTCCTTCGGTCGCGGTCTTCCCTTGCGCGGATCGGTCTGACAGGCTCACCGAGAGTGATCAACAACCCGATCTGACGGCAGCGAGGCTTCAGACATGGCGCAGCACGATATTCAGGCTGTGGTCTTCGACTACGGCGGAGTTCTCACCAATCCCGTGCGCGAGGCGATCGGCGTCTGGCTCGCGGCTGAGGGAATCGATCCGCTGTCGTTCTCGGTGACTCTCAAGGCCTGGATGTCTCGCGACGTGCCGTACGGGACCCCCATCCATCGACTCGAGATGGGGGAGGTGTCGATCCCTGAGTTCGACCGCCTGCTGGCCGCGGAACTGATCACACACTCCGGCGCCCCGGTCGACCCAGACGGCGTGCTGGCCCGGATGTTCGCCGGAATGCGTTCCGACGACGCGATGTTCGCGCTCGTCCGGGAGCTGCGCGAGCTCGGTCTCCGAGTCGGGCTGCTGTCCAACAGCTGGGGCAACGCGTACCCGCGCGATCTGATCGACCCGCTGTTCGACTCGATCATCATCTCGAGCGAGGTCCGGCTTCGAAAGCCTCAACCGGAGATCTATCTCATGGCCGCCGAGCAGCTTGCGGTACCGGCGGAGCGCATTGTCTTCGTGGACGACGCCGAACCCAATCTCATTGGGGCCCAAGCGGTTGGGCTTCAAACGATCCTGCACGAATCGGCGGCGCAAACACGGGCGGCGCTGCGTGCATGGCTGCCCGCATTGCAGCAAGGAGACGAGTGATGCCCCGACCGAGTCCGCCTGGTCTCGACCTCGACCGTCTCGATGCGTGGCTGCCGACCGCGATTCCGGGTGCCGGTCCGGTGGAGGGCGCTGAGCTCATTGCCGGCGGCAAGTCGAACCTGACCTACACGGTCACCGACGGGACGAGCCACTGGATTCTTCGGCGCCCGCCGCTCGGGCATGTTCTCGCGACCGCGCATGACATGGGGCGCGAATTCCGGGTGATGTCTGCTCTGCAGGACAGTGCCGTGCCCGTGCCGCGGATGTACGCGATGTGCACCGACGACTCGGTCATCGGTGCGCCGTTCTACGTGATGTCGAAGGTCGAGGGCGTGCCATACCGGTCGGCGATCGAGCTCGAGGCACTCGGCCAGACGCGGACGCGCATGATCTCCGAGCGCCTCGTCGATGTTCTCGCTGATCTGCACGAAATCGATCCCGCAGCGGTCGGGCTCGCTGACTTCGGTCGCGCCGACGGGTTCCTCACGCGTCAGCTGAACCGTTGGAACAAGCAACTGCACTCTTCGTACAGCCGGCCGTTGCCGGCGGCGGACAAGCTGTTCGCGGAGCTCGCGGCCGATATCCCGGTCCAGGGTGCGGGCGGCATCGTGCACGGTGATTACCGACTCGACAACGTTCTCGTCGACGCGAACGACCGTCCCGCCGCTGTCATCGACTGGGAGATGGCAACTCTGGGTGATCCGGTCACCGACCTCGCGCTCATGCTCATCTACGACCGTCTCGGCGTCTCGGCGGCCGAGAGCGCGGTGACGAATGTTTCCAGCGCACCGGGCTACCTCACGGAATCTGAAGTCGTCGAACGGTATTCGGCGCGCAGTTCCAGAGATCTGGCGCGCATCGGCTGGTACCTAGGGCTTGCCAGCTACAAGCTCGCGGTGATCGTCGAGGGCATCCATTTCCGATTCATCCAAGGGCAGACGGTCGGTTCCGGCTTCGACCACCTCGGCGATGCCGTCAACGTTCTGCTCGAGGCCGGGCTCAATTCGATGAAGGAGTACCGCTGATGGAGTTCGCCTTCGACAGCCGCACCGAGGAACTGCGCGCAGGTCTCCTCGATTTCATGGATCAGCACGTCCATCCCGCGGAAGCGACCTTCCACGCCCAGCTCGCCGACCTCGACGATCGCTGGGCCTGGGACTCCGTGCCGGTCCTCGGGGAGTTGCGCGAAGAAGCGCGCCGTCGGGGTTTCTGGAACATCTTCCTGCCGGGGGAGCACGGCGCGGGACTGACGAATCTCCAGTACGCGCCGCTCGCGGAGATCACGGGACGCAGCATCCACATCGCACCCGCAGCGTTGAACTGCGCCGCCCCGGACACCGGGAACATGGAGGTGCTGGCTCAATTCGGCACTCCGGAGCAGCGCGAGCGGTGGCTTGATCCCCTTCTCAGTGGCGAGATCCGTTCGGCATTCGCGATGACGGAGCCGGACGTGGCCTCGTCGGATGCGACGAATATCGCGACGCGCATCGAGCGCGACGGCGACGACTACGTTCTCAACGGGCGCAAGTGGTGGATCACCGGGGCGATGAACCCGAACTGCACGATCTTCATCGTCATGGGTAAGACCGACCCCTCCGCGGCGCGGCACCGTCAGCAGTCGATGATTCTCGTCCCGCGTGATACTCCGGGCCTCGAGATTCGCCGGGGCATGGAGGTGTTCGGGTACGACGATCACGAGCACGGCGGGCACGCGGAGCTGACCTTCACCGACGTCCGCGTTCCCGTCTCGAATCTCATCTCCGACGAGGGCTCCGGTTTCGCGATCGCGCAGGCTCGACTCGGGCCGGGACGCATTCATCACTGCATGCGGTCGATCGGTGTTGCCGAACGTGCAATCGAGCTCATGTGCGCCCGCGCCGAAAGTCGCGTTGCGTTCGGGAAGCCGATCTCCGAACAGGGAGTCATTCGCGACTGGATCGCGGAATCGCGCATCCGGATCGAGCAGCTGCGTTTGCTCGTGCTCAAGACCGCCTGGCTCATGGACACGGTCGGGAACAAGGGCGCGCACTCCGAGATCCAAGCGATCAAGATCGCGACGCCGTCCACCGTGCAGTGGATTCTCGACAAAGCCATCCAAGTGCACGGCGCGGGCGGTTTGTCGCAGGATTTCCCGCTCGCCAACGCTTTTGCCGGGATTCGGACATTGCGATTCGCGGACGGGCCGGACGAAGTGCACAAGAATGCTCTTGCACGGACTGAACTGGCGAAGCATCGAAAAGGAGACGACGGATGAAGGCACTGACTGTCCAGAACGGTGTTTTCGAGCTCGCCGACCTGCCGGCGCCAAAGCCCGGTCGCGGTCAGGTCGTCCTCGAGGTTCTCCGTTGCGGCATCTGCGGCTCCGACCTGCACGCACGTCACCACGCCGATCAGCTCGCCGATGACGCTGCTCTGGTCGGCGTCCTGTCGATGATGCGGGCCGACCACAAGGTCGTCATGGGGCACGAATTCATCGGCGAGATCGCCGAGTACGGCAAGGGCACGCGAAAGCGATGGAAGCCCGGAACGCGCGTCGTCGCGATGCCGATTCGCCGGAACGAGGGACTCGCACATCCGACCGGATTCTCCGAACTTGCGCCGGGCGCCTACGCCGAGCAGGTGGTCGCGGAGGAGTCCATGTGCTTCACCGTTCCCAACGGTCTGTCGACCGAGGAAGCGGCCCTCACTGAACCCATGGCGGTCGGTTGGCACGCGGTTCGCCGATCGGGAGTCGGCAAGGGCGACACCGCCATCGTCATCGGTTGTGGGCCCATTGGATTGGCCGTCATCGGCATGCTGAAGGCGAAGGGTGTGCGGCATATCGTCGCCAGCGACTTCTCGCCGGCGCGCCGCGCGCTCGCCGAGAAGATGGGTGCCCACGTCGTGGTGCATCCCGGCGAGACCTCGCCGTATGATGACCTCGAAGATCGGGGACACCTCGTCTCCGGTGAGGCATTGTTCGACCTCGGCATCAGTGCGATGTCCCTCATGCGACGTTCGCCGTTGCCGTGGGAGCCGATGTTCCGCGCAGCCGAACTTGCCGGCCAGGTCGACGCCAAGTCGGCCGTGATTTTCGAGTGCGTCGGCGTCCCCGGGATGATCGACAACATCATCGCGGCGGCGCCATTGCGCTCACGGGTGATCGTCGTCGGTGTGTGCATGGACTTCGACAAGTTCCGGCCGTCGCTGGCGATCAACAAGGAGATCGACATCCGGTTCGTGCTCGGCTACTTGCCGATCGAGTTCCGCGACACGCTCCACATGCTCGCGGACGGCAAGGTCGACGTGCGGCCCCTCATCACGGGGACGGTCGGCCTCGGCGGCGTCGACGCCGCGTTTACCGCGCTTGGAAGCCCCGAACGCCACGCCAAGATCCTCATCGACCCCAAGCAGGTCGGGGGCACTGATGTCTAGTGCGGTCGAGCGTCCCGTCACCGGCGCGAATGGCATTGCACTCCGCGCTCGTGAGTGGGGAGACCGCAACAACTCGACGATCCTGCTCGTCCACGGATACCCGGACAACTCCGACGTGTGGCTTCCGGTCATCGAACGCCTGACCAGTCGATTCCACGTCGTCACATATGACGTGCGCGGCACCGGTGGATCGCAACCGGGCGAGAAGTTCGGTGGGTACGGACTCGATCTGCTGGTTGCCGATCTGGCGTCGGTCCTCGATCAGGTCGTGCCGCGGGGCCGCAAGGTCCATCTCGTGGCGCACGACTGGGGCTCGATTCAGTCGTGGGAAGCGGTGCTCGATCCGCATGTCGCAGAACATATTTCGACGTACACGTACTTCGGTGCGCCGGCCCTCGATCACGCTGCACACTGGCTCCGCGGACTGGTGAAGCCGGATGCCGAAAGCCTTGGCTCCTTGGCCGGGCAACTCGCGAAGTCCTGGTACATCATGATGTTCCAATTGCCGCTCGTCGCGCCGTTCCTGTGGCGGAACGGCCTCGACAAGATCTTCCCGGCCGTCGTCGGGAAGATCGAGGGACTCCGACCAGAGGATCTGCCGACACCTGCGGAACTGCAGAAGGACGGTGCGTACGGCGTCGGTATGTACCGCGCGAACTTCATTCCGAAGTTGCTGAATCCGGGCGAAGGCCGAACCAACCTTCCGGTGCAGGTCATTGAGACGACGAAGGACCCCTTCGTGCACAAAGGCCTCATCGACGAAGCCGCACGACGGGTCCCGAACCTCGTCCACCGACAGATCGATGCCGGTCACTGGGTTCAGCGATCGCACCCCGAAGAGGTTGCCAAGCTCATCATCCAGTTCATCGACAACCCGCGGGGCTAACCGAGCGGGGCGAAGAGATCGACGCCGTGACCATCGGGATCGTGCACAATCGCGTACCGCTGACCCCAGAAGGCGTCCCATGGGTCTTTGTGGCCCGTGTATCCGGCGGTCACGAGGCGCTTGTACGTGTCGTCGACGTCACCGGGTGAGTCCAGCGCGAAGGCGAGGCCCATGGTGTTGCCTTGGCTCGGCTGGAAGTCGGGATCGAAGGATTGGATCGTGCTGACGGCGTCCCAGGCAATTCGGAGGCCGCCCGGAAGCGTCACTTCGACGTGCGGTTCGGTGTCGGCTTCCGTGGGGATGTCCATTCCGAGAGCGCGGTAGAAGGCGAGTGCGGCGGCCATGTCGTTGACGACGATGCCGACCAGGTCAAATCGTGGAGTGCTCATGACTCGATCATTCAAGACCGGGCGCTGATGGTCTTGAACGAATCGGACATCAGTCGCGATTGAGTAATTGGGCCGGCGTCAGGCCACTGAGCTCGCGGCACTCACGCGTGAGGTGTGGTTGATCCGCGTAGCCGGCCGACGCCGCGAGATCGGCGATGGCGGAGTCCGGGCTGCTCTCACGGGCCGCGAGGAATCGCTGAAAACGCATGATGCGGGCCAACGTTCGGGGTGAGTAGCCTACAGATTCCGAAATCCGTCGGCGCAGTTGCCGTTCGCTCAGGCCGAGCTGCGAGGCCATCTCGGCAATCGGGATCTCGGGCTGTCGGGTGAGCTGCTGACCCGCGGTGATCGCGATGTCGTCGGGTTCGTCGATCTCTGGCAGTCGCGCGATCATCGCGTCGGCCAGAAGGATCAGACGTTCGCGCGCGGATTCCACGGACGTGAGTCTCGACGTCATTCGGTCACCTTCGCGTCCCCAGAGACCGCCGATCGGTGGATTCGAATTCAGTAGGGTCATTGCACTCACACCGAGCGCAGCCGACGCGGCGCCCGGACGGAATCGAATGCCGGCAACCAGTGCGCGGGGGCCGAGATCGACCGATTCGGCGACCGTCATCGGTCCGGCAATGTGCACCGAACTGTCCGTCGCGATGATGTCTGCACAGCCGTCGGGAAAGACGAGATGAGTGCGTGGCACCGCAGCGCTGCGGCGCGCCCACAGACACTGCACGTAGGCGCGCAGCGGTTGCGGCGGCGCGAACTCGACGTACCGCGCACTGGTGCTGTGCTCAGCGCTCACATCTTCAGGATACGAACTAGGGATTCCGCCGGAAGATCTTGCTGCCCAGCCACACGATCGGGTCGTACTTGCGGTCGGCGACGCGTTCCTTCATCGGAATGAGCGCGTTGTCGGTGATCTTGATGTGCTCCGGACACACCTCGGTGCAGCACTTGGTGATGTTGCAGAGGCCGAGTCCGTGGTCGTCCTGCGCGGTGACCCGGCGGTCGGCGACGTCGAGGGGATGCATCTCGAGTTCCGCGATTCGCATGAGGAATCGAGGACCCGAAAACGCTTCCTTGTTGTCCTCGTGGTCGCGGACGACGTGGCACGTGTTCTGACAGAGGAAGCATTCGATGCACTTGCGGAATTCCTGCGACCGCTCGACGTCGACCTGCTGCATCCGGTACTCGCCCGGCTTGAGATCCGCTGGGGGAGTGAAGGACTGAACTTCGCGCGCCTTCTGGTAGTTGAACGACACGTCGGTGACGAGATCGCGCATGACGGGGAACGTCCGCATCGGGGTCACCGTGATGACCTCGTCCTCAGTGAACGTCGACATGCGGGTCATGCACAGCAGTCGGGGGCGTCCATTGACCTCGGCCGAGCACGAACCGCACTTTCCGGCCTTGCAGTTCCAGCGCACCGCCAGGTCCGGACTCTGGGTCGCCTGCAGGCGATGGATGATGTCGAGAACGACCTCACCCTCGTTGACCTCGACGGTGTAGTCGCGCAACTCGCCACCGGACTGGTCTCCGCGCCACACTCGGAACTTCGCGTCGTACGACATCTATGCCTCCCGCTGTTTGTGGCCGGCAATTTCAGACGGGTTGTAGTACTTCTCGAGTTCGGTGATCTCGAACAGGTCGAGAAGTTCCGGCCGCATCGGCTTTTGATCCTCTGCCTCGACCTTGACGTTGCCCTTCCGGTCGACCGAGCACACGAGCAGCTTGTTGCGCCACTGTGGGTCCATCTTCGGGAAGTCGTCGCGGGTGTGGCCGCCACGACTCTCGGTCCGGAGCAGCGCCGCTTTCGCGACGCATTCGCTGACGATCAGCATGTTCTTGAGGTCGAGGGCGAGATGCCAACCGGGGTTGAATTCACGGCCGCCCTCGGCGACGACGCGGACCATCCGGCTGCGGAGTTGGTCGAGGTGATCGATCGCCTCCTCGACTTCGTCGTGCTTGCGGATGATTCCGACGAGATCGTTCATCGACTGCTGCAGATCCGAGTGCAGCGTGTACGGGTTCTCCGGCTTGCCATCGGCGGGAGCATGGAACGGTGTCAGTGCGCTCGCCGCCGCCTGGTCGATGTCAGCCTCGGTGACCTGCGGCTGTTTCTTCAGGCCTTCGACGTACTCGGAGGCGCCAAGACCCGCGCGACGTCCGAAGACGAGCAGGTCAGACAGCGAGTTACCGCCCAGGCGGTTCGAGCCGTGCATGCCGCCAGAGCATTCCCCGGCTGCGAAGAGACCGGGAACGGTGGCTGCAGCGGTGTCCGGGTCCACCTCGATGCCGCCCATGACGTAGTGGCACGTCGGTCCCACTTCCATGGGTTCTTTGGTGATGTCGACATCGGCGAGTTCGAGGAACTGGTGGTGCATCGAGGGCAGGCGACGACGGATCTCGTCCGCGGGCAGACGGGAGGCGATGTCGAGGTAGACGCCGCCGTGCTTGGTGCCGCGACCAGCCTTGACCTCGGAGTTGATCGCGCGGGCGACCTCGTCGCGGGGGAGGAGGTCCGGCGTGCGGCGAGCCGAGTCGTTGTCCTTGAGCCACTGGTCGGCTTCTTCGATGGTCTCCGCGTACTGCCCTTTGAAGACCGGCGGGATGTATTCGAACATGAAGCGCTTGTCCTCGGAGTTCTTGAGGACTCCACCGTCACCGCGAACACCTTCGGTGACGAGAATGCCCTTCACACTCGGCGGCCAGACCATGCCCGTCGGGTGGAACTGCAGGAACTCCATGTTGATGAGCGTCGCGCCGGCGCGCAGGGCGAGAGCGTGGCCGTCACCCGTGTACTCCCACGAGTTCGACGTGACCTTGTACGACTTGCCGATGCCGCCGGTGGCGAGCACGATCGCCGGTGCCTCGAAGGCGACGAACCCGCCGGATTCGCGGTAGTAGCCGAACGCTCCAGAAATCGCGTCGCCGTCTTTGAGCAGCTCAGTGATGGTGACTTCGGCGAACACCTTGATGCGGGATTCGTAGTCGCCAGTCGCGGCGAAGTCTTCCTGCTGCAGCGAGACGATCTTCTGCTGCATTGTGCGGATCAGCTCGAGGCCGGTGCGGTCACCGACGTGCGCGAGGCGCGGGTAAGTGTGGCCACCGAAGTTGCGCTGGCTGATTCGGCCGTCCGCGGTCCGGTCGAACAGGGCACCGTAGGTTTCGAGTTCCCACACGCGGTCCGGGGCTTCCTTCGCGTGCAGCTCGGCCATGCGCCAGTTGTTGAGGAACTTCCCGCCGCGCATGGTGTCGCGGAAGTGCACCTCCCAGCTGTCCTTGCTGTTCGCGTTGCCCATCGCGGCGGCGCAGCCGCCCTCAGCCATGACGGTGTGCGCCTTGCCGAAGAGGGATTTGCAGACCACCGCGACCGAGTGCCCGCGCTGGCGGGCCTCGATGACCGCGCGCAGCCCAGCTCCGCCTGCCCCGATGACCACCACGTCGTACTTGTGCCGCTCGACTTCCGCCATCGGGGGCGAGCCTCCTTGAAATTAGTTAAAGATACGCAGGTCAGAGATGGTGTTGCTGGCGACGAGCATGACGTAGAAGTCGGTCAGCGTGAGGGTGCCGAGAGTGATCCACGCCAGCAGCATGTGCCGGGTGTTGAGTTTCGAAACGAAGGTCCAGATGCGGTAGCGCACAGGGTGTTTCGAGAAATGCTTGAGGCGTCCGCCGGTGATGTGACGGCAGGAGTGACACGACAATGTGTACGCCCACAGCATGATGACGTTGCCCAGGAGGACGAGCGATCCGAGTCCGATGCCGAACCCGCCGTCCTTGCCATGGAATGCGTTGATCGCGTCGTAGGTGTTGATCAGCGAGACGATCGTGGCGAAGTAGAAGAAGTACCGGTGGGAGTTCTGGATGATGAGCGGAAACCGCGTCTCACCGGAGTACTTCGCATGCGGTTCGGCGACCGCACACGCCGGCGGTGACGCCCAGAAGGCCCGGTAGTAGGCCTTGCGGTAGTAGTAGCACGTCAGTCGGAAACCCAGCAGGAACGGCAGAACGAGGAAGCCCTTCGGGATGAAGGGCGGTAGCTCGAACGGCAGCATGCCGAAGTCCGCGGCGTCCCCACAGCCCTGCGTCACACATGGTGAGTAGAAGGGCGTGAGGTAGTGGTACTCCGGGACGAAGAATGCAGCGTCCCAGAAGGCGCGGGTCGTGGCATAGGCGATGAACGCGAGAAGACCCACGACCGTCAATAGCGGGGGAACCCACCACCGATCGGTGCGCAAGGTCCGGACGCTGATTTTCGCTCGAGTGGAAGAGAAAACCCCGCTCTGCGCCCGGACCGGTGCGCTCACTGGGTGCGCTTGCGTGAGTGGAAGCCCAGGCCCTCGTCTTGCGCGCCCATCCAGGCGGCTTCGTCGGACCGTAGCTCAGGCACGTAGATCGCCTCAGTGGGCTGCGAACCCACCGTGACGGAGTGCAGAGGAGTGGTATCGAGGTCGTTGACGTCGATCGTCAACCGCTCGATGTCGTTTTGTATGCGCAACAGTCCGGTGGCCGGTCCATAGCGCACAGAAAGGTCGTGTAGCGCAGCCTTGAGGCTCTTGATCGCTACGTGCAGGTCGTTGAATTCGGTTGCTGCCATCGGGCACCTCCGATGAGTTCGGTGACATTGAGCACAGTACCTGTGTTGCCGTCTGATGTCCGTGCAACACCGTGATAACTGAGCCAATCTCAAGTGCCCCAAAGATTTCGGGCGTTTCGCTCTATCGGCGAACGGCCCGGAAGTATCCGATCGCGCCGGAAATGTCGACCTTGATGCTGGTCAGGCCGGCTTCGGCCAGCCAGCTCTCGAGTTGCGTTGTCGTCAGCCCGGGGCCGAGCAGATTCGCGCGTTTTCCGACCACGGTCATCGGCTTCGAGCGCCACGAGGCGTCGAGGAGGAGCGTGCTTCCGGTCAGGTGGCCGCCTGGTTTCAGTACGCGCCCGATTTCGCGGATCGCCTGGTGTGGGTCGGGGAAGCAGTGCAGTCCGGTGAAGCTGACGACGAGGTCGAACTCGCCATCGGCGAAGTGGAGGTTGTGGACGTCGGACACCTGTGGGTGGACTTGGTCGGCCACTCCGCGTTCTCTCGCGGCTGCCATCGTTTTGTCCAACATCTGTTGGGAGATGTCCGCGGCGATGTATGTGATGTTCTGGCCCGGCTTCAGCCCGCGGGTGGCGACACCACCACCGCACGGGACGTCGAGCACCTTCGATCCCGCAGGCAGGCTGCCGATTTCGGCGGCGGCGGCATACAGCTTGTCGAGGCTGGTGCCGACGCCGAACTTCCAGATCGCTCGCCCAAACCGCGGGTTTTCGACGGACCAGTCGTAGAACGTTGCCCAGAGCGGGTCTTCGCCCCAGGAGCCGAAACCGGGAATTCGCAAACGTGGCATGGGGTCAGGCTATGGGAGGTTGGGAGGTCGGTCACTGTCGATCCTGATATCTAGGTGGTGGTCAGCGCCACCTAGATATCAGGATCAGTCGAAAACGATCACCTGACGCACCGCATGACCATCCGCAAGCTCGTCCATCGCCCGGTTGATGTCCGCCAATCCGATGGTCGACGAC
Source organism: Smaragdicoccus niigatensis DSM 44881 = NBRC 103563 (assembly GCF_000380645.1). Lineage (GTDB taxonomy): Bacteria > Actinomycetota > Actinomycetes > Mycobacteriales > Mycobacteriaceae > Smaragdicoccus > Smaragdicoccus niigatensis. The sequence goes on along the minus strand of NZ_AQXZ01000013.1, from coordinate 256,587 downwards.
ACGAGCTGCTCAACCGGAAGCCGGCCTTCCCGCCACCACTGAGCAAAACGAGGAATCTCGCGGCTCGGCACCGACGAACCCAGGTAACTGCCGATGATCGTGCGTGCTTCGGCGACCATCGTCAGCGGCGAGATCGACGCTCGGGCATCCGGGTGGGGGAGCCCGACGGTGATCGTCTTGCCACCCGGAGCTGTGGCGGCGAAGGCGGTTTCGAATGCCCTCGCACTCCCCGCCGCCTCGATGACAACCGCGCCGCGAACTCCACTGGAGGCCAGCTCGGCGGGTGTCATGCCGAAGGCTCCCAAGGAACGAGCCTGCTCGAGCTTCTCCGGAACCGGATCAACGGCGATCACCGGGTTGCCCAACGCCAGACCGGTGAGCACCGCAGCCATGCCGACGCCGCCGAGCCCGACGACGATGACCGTCTCGCCAGGCGCGGGGTGGCCCGCGTTCAGCAACGCCCCACCGCCGGTCAGCACCGCACAACCCAGAACCGCGGCGACCGTCGGCGGAACGTCATCGCCCACCGCGACCGCCGAATGCTGATCCACCACGGCGTGCGTGGCGAACGCCGAGACGCCGAGATGATGGTGCACCTCCGACCCATCGCGGTGCAGTCGCCGCCCGCCGGACAGCATCGCTCCGGCACCGTTCGCCGCCGACCCCGGACCACACGGCATCAGCCCGTCGGTCGCGCAGGCCGCGCACTCCTCACAGCGGGGGAGGAAGCTCATCACGACTCGCTCCCCGACGCGAAGCCGATCGACGCCCGGCCCGAGGGCCTCGACGCGGCCACACGCTTCATGCCCGAGCAACATCGGTACCGGCCGCGGGCGATTGCCGTCGACGACCGAGAGGTCGGAGTGGCAGACACCGGCAGCTTCCATCCGCACGAGAATTTCGCCGGGACCGGGCGGATCGAGTTCGAGCTCGCTGATCGTCAGCGGTCGAGTTTGTGCGAACGGCCGTGCGCGACCGATCTCTTCGAGGACTGCACCCTGGATCTTCATGCGCGTGCTCCTACTGCTCCATGACCTCGCGAATCCCCGACGGGATCGGAACCGGACGCCGGGTCTCCCGCGAGATGTAGACGTGTACCCAGTGCCCGAGCGCGGCAATTTCGTCGCGGCCGGCTGCGAAAAGGCCCAATTGGTAAGTGATGCTGCTGTTCCCGAGTCGGGCGACCCGAACGCCAACATCCAATGCACCAGGGAATTCGACCTCGGTGAAGTACTTGCACCCCGACTCCGCGACGACGCCGAGCTCGGGCATCGTCACCATGTCGAGCCCGGTCTCTTCGATGATCCACGCGTTGATCGCAGTGTCGAACAGCTCGTAGTACACCGCGTTGTTGAGGTGGCCGAACATGTCGTTGTCCGACCAACGCGTGGTGACGCGCGTGACGAGGTCGAAGTGATCGCGCGTGAGTTCGCGCTCCGGAGTGCTCACGACTAGGAGCCTACGACTACGAGCCTACGACGCGGTCCGCTCCCGCTTGAGTGCCTCGCGCGCGAGCATGCGATCCCGCTGTTCTTCGAACTTGCCCGCGGACTGCTCGAGAACCTCGAGGAATGCGGCGAGTTGCTCGCGCCGGTTCTCACCACGCGGGGTGAAGTCGGTGCGCTCGAAGATCTCCCACTTGCGCAGATTGGGCCACAGGACCTCTTCGAGGTGCTGACGCAGGTCGTAGATGCCGGCCTTCGCCATAAGGACCCCGTTGCGGCGGAAGTTCGGCATGCCGGTGCCGGGCATGCGGAAGTTCTCCACGACGTCGGCAAGCGCTTCGAGCGTCTGGTCGGGTGCGAGGTCGAGGGCGGCACCGCACACGTTGCGGTAGAAGATCATGTGCAGGTTCTCATCGGCGGCGATGCGCTGGAGCATGCGGTCCGCGATGGGGTCGTTGCAGGCCTTGCCGGTATTGCGGTGGCTCACCCGCGTCGCGAGTTCCTGGAACGTCACATACGCCACCGAGGAAAGAAAGCCGTCGAAGCCCTTCTGGCGTTCGTCTTCGGACGGCCCGAAGCCCACGGTCACGTGCTCGATCCGGGCCTGTTCGAGGGCAACGGGATCGACCCCGCGGGTGACGACAAGATAGTCCCGCATGGCGATGCCGTGACGGTTCTCCTCGGCAGTCCAGCGGCCGACCCACGTACCCCAGGCGCCGTCCATCGAGAAGTTCTCGGCGATCTCGCGGTGGTACGAGGGCAGGTTGTCCTCGGTGAGCAGATTGGTGATCATCGCCGCCTTCGCGACCTCACTCAGCTTCGACTGCTCGGGTTCCCAGTCCTGACCACCCATCGCGGCGAAGTTCCGGCCCTGATCCCACGGGACGTAGTCGTGCGGGTGCCATTCCTTGGCAATCGCCAGGTGGCGGTTGAGGTTCTCTTCGGCAACGGGTTGTAGTTCCCGGAGGAGCTCCAGCTGCGTTAGGTCTCGCGTCATGCTGAGTGCTCCGATCGAAGGCAAAATTCTGCAAACTTGAAGCAAAGGTATACGCGACCGTAAGTTACGGGTCAGTAGGCGCGCCCGCTACGATCCAGGTTGATGCCTGCGACACCCAGCCCCGCCGATCGGTCGGGCCCCACTCGCACCCGCGCCGCGCACCTTGGTCCCGAGCGTCGCCGCCCATTGATTCTCGATGCCGCCCGCACGATCGCTGCGGAGAGCGGAATCCCTTCCGTGACAATCGGTTCCGTCGCCGAACGGTTGGGCGTGACGCGGCCGGTGGTCTACTCCTGCTTCGCCGATCGAGTGGAGTTGCTCGAAGCGTTACTGGACCGGGAATCGGAGTCGCTGGTCTCTGCCACCATCGCCGCGATCAACGCCGGCATCGGCCATGACATCGAGACGTCCTTCATCAACGGTCTGCAAGCCTGGCTCGAGGTATCCGTTGCCTACCCGGACACCTGGCGTCTCCTGGCCAGCGACCCGGATCCGGCGATCGCGGAGGTGTACCGCGCCGCGCGTGCAGTAGTGGAGGACGCGCTCGGCAGGCACATTCGTCCGGCGCTCACCGAACTCGGGGTCGAGGACATCGCGCGCAAGATGCCGACGATTCTGATGCTGTTCTTTTCGTCGTGCGAAGCGGCGGCCTTGAGCCTTGTGCACGAGCCGGACAAGTGGACGCCCGCAGAGCTCGGTGAGCTCTACGGGCGTGCCATCTGGCGGGCCTTCAGCGCGTTCTGATTAAACCTTTGCGGCGGCCGCGTGCACCGCGCCGATCAATTCGACCGTCGGCTCCGGGAGCCCGGCGCGGTCAAGCGCCGCCCGGAACAGTGGGCTGCGGGCGAACGCCTCGAACTCCTCGCGCGACGGGCAGGTGTCGTACACGCTGATGCCGTCGGTGGTCGTGACGCACAGGTTGAGGATGACTTCGTCGGCGAAGTGGTCGATGAGCGAGTCATAGGAACGGCGGAGAGCAGCGCTGTCGCCGGTGAAGTGGTAGACGCCGAAGTACATTGTTCTTCTCCTAACCCATGTTGCCCATGACGACGGCCATGGTGGCGTTGAGCTCGGCGGTCGGGCTGAACTCGATCACCTCAGTGCCGGCCGCGATGAGCGGAAGGTGGCCGGGCGGTGCGTAATACACGTCGCCGGCTTCGTACGTCTCCTCGTGGTCGGCGTAGCGGAACGTGATGCGACCAGCGACCACGTGACCCCAGTGCGGCGACTGGCATTTGTCGTCGGGAAGTCCCTGGAACAGGGGCGCGGGGTCGACGTCCTGGAAGAACGTCTCGAATCCGACGGTGTACGAACCGAGTTCGGCGTACCGGCCTTCGATGACGTCTTCGCTGACGGCGATGGGGGTTCCGGCCTTGTTTGCCTTGGGCATGTCGCCCTCCTTGTCGGTGATTGGCATTGCTTTCACCTAGAAGGCGTGAGATCGCGACTTACGACGTGAGATTCCAGTGCACGGGTCGTTCCGGCTCGTAAGAGCACGAAATTCCGGTTTTGACAGAAAGTCGCAGGTGGCGACCGACGTCGGGCTGCGCGGCTTCGATCCGTTTGATGGCGTCCCGAATCCGGGCGGTCACGGCGGTGCGTGCCTTTTCACCGGCATCACCCTTCGGCCGCGCGCGACCACCGATCCCGAATGCTCCGGACAGTTCGCCGAGCAGCGCCTCCTGCTCGGCGGCGAGCGCCTTCGACGCGCGGGAATCTCCGCGATCATCGGCGTCGGCGAGCAGCGACGAAAGCTCGTTGAGCCGCTGTCGGTACGCGCGCTTCGCCTGTTCATCGAGGGCGGGTCCCAACCCGGACGTCGGCGCTGCCGTGCTGCCGATGAGGTCGACGGCCCGCACGGGCTCGTGGGGTCGGCGAAGCAGCGCGGCGATGTCGGACATGCCCTTGACGTGGCGGACCGGTGCGGCGACTCCGGAGAGGCCGACGTGCCAGATGTCGCCATCGCGCGTGAACGTTCCCGAGCCTTCGTTCGGGGCAGCGCTCTTCGTCGGTACGCCCAGGAGTGCCAGGGCACGGGCCGCGAGAACCGGTGCGCCCGCAGCCTGGTGTCGAGCGAGGGCTTCTTCGAGGTGTCGTTGAGCCGCGACCGGATCGCCCTTCGCCCGCGCCGCGAGTCCCAGGAACAAATGCGCACTGCCTCGAGCTGCCGCGAAGATCCCCTCGATGACCCATTGGTCGGCGTACGGCAGCAGTTGGTCGTACAGCCAACCGGACACCGCGTGTTGTCCCAGTCGTTCACACGTCTCGGCGACCTGCGCGAGCGACGGCAGCCACTCGGAGTCGAACGGCAACTCCGGAAGCCGCGGGGCGACGGCGTCGATCAGCGACCGGGCGCGATCGGTGTCTCCCACCTGAGCGTGCACATGCGCTCGCGCGACGAGCGCCCACAGCTCGCTGTATTCGGACATCGCACGCACGATGTCGCGCAGCGCGGATTCGTCCTCGCGAGTACTGAAGAGGCACCATTTCAGCGTCTCGGTGAGCATGTAGCAGTTGAAGCTGCCGGCCGATTCGCCGTGGCGGATGGCGCTGTCGAGCAGGTGGGCGCAGTCGTCGAGTCGGCCGTCGAGCAGCGCGCGACTTGCTCGCCACAACGGGACGTACCACGCGTAGATCGGCTCCGGCAGGGTCTGCACGAGCGCCGCGTAGTCGCGGACGTCGGCTTCGACCGCGGTGAAGTCGCCACTTTCGGCATGGGCGACGAGGCGCAGGCGACGGCCCAGCAGTTCGAGCCGAGCATCCGCGGCGCCGTGTGCGATGCCGACGATCTCGTTCGACATCTCCAGGCGCTCGGCGCGATGAGACGGCCCGGCCTGCGCGTCGCACAACGCAGCCAACGCATGGGCTCGAGTCACCGGATCAGGTGCATTCTCGAGCGCCGTCCGAGCGAGCCGCTCGCGTTCGTCCGGTGGTGCGATGTAGGTGAGTGCGATCGACTTTCGCGCCGTCAACGCTGCGGCCAGGCCGGCATCGCGGTCGCCGAGCGCCCGCAGCGCTTCATCGAGCAGGTCGAGCTGGGCTCGATCGACGAGTTGAACTTCGAATCCGACCGTTCCGGCGCCCAGGCCGAGAGCCGCGCGCGACAACGTGACGGCGTCGCCCGCGGCACGCGCCGGTTCGACCGCGGCCAGGAACGTCTCGCGGGCGCTGTTGAGGTCGCGTTCGCGGAGGAGGGCATCGCCCAACGCGACGAGGGCGCGTGCACGTTCGGCGACCGTGAGCGCCGGAGTGCCCGCATCAAGGTGCTGTTTGAGCACGTCGGCTGCGGTCTGCTGGGCCATGAGAATGCGCGTCGCGCCAGCGTGGACGGCTGCCCGCCGCGACGGCGGAACGCTCTTGAGTAGTTGGCGACGTGCGCCGTCACTGGTGAAACGCGCGTGCGTTCCGTCGACCTCGATGGCGTCGTGCGCGAGAGCCAGCTCGTCCAAGATGCTCAAGGTGTCGCGCCCGGTGAGTTCGGTCAGCAGGCGAGTATCGATGTCGTCGCCGAGGACGGCGGCGATCTCCACGGGCGACAAGGAGTCGAACACACGCACATTGTGGCCCGATCAGGCTCGCGGAGGTACCACCAGGGTCAGGTGCCGAACATCAGGAGGTGGAAGGCGCCGACGATGACACCGAGCAGACCACCGTGGAGGTACAACAGCCACGCGTCCTGCTCGATCGCCACGTAGAGCATCTCGACGAACTCTTCCGGCGGAAGTTCCTGCAACTTCTCCGTGCACAGGACCTTGATCTTCTCGGCGGTCTCGCGACTGAATTCGACATCGTCGACGAGCCACGGCTGCATTTCAATCGCGAGGGTGGCGCCGGCGGTCTCCAGTGTTGCCTGGAATTCCGCGCTACCCGATGCGAGCCGCGCGAGCGGGAGGATCGGGCCGAGCATTCGGTTGATCTCGGCCTTCAGGAAGGTCGCGATCACCTCACGCGTCTTGTCGCCGTTGGGGCCGTCGAAGAGTTCCTGCGCGATGATTTCGAGGGTGACGATCTGGTAGGCGATCGCGTGGCCGAGGCTCGCGGCGGCATCATGCTGACGCTTGGCGAACTTCGCGTGCTTCCACAGGTACTTGTAGCGGGGCTGCGGAGTCGACGGCTCGAACACGACCTTGATCGCGATGATGTTGACGACGACACCGACGAGGGCGGCGCCACCGAGCACCCAGATCCAGACCGGGATCCAGTGCAGCCCGGTGTCGAGCCAGCCCAGCCAACTCGGGAAAACGTCGAGGAAGACGGCACCGGGGTTCGCCTCGTGGGCCTCCTTGGCGTGCTCACCGGTGTAGTGAAGGAACGACAACCAGAGCGCGAGGATGACACCGAATGGAAAACCGAGCAGACCGATCCGCACCATGAACTTCAGTTCCGGGGCGCCGAGGTCGTAGATGATGTCCTTCATCAACTCGGGCCGTTTACGCAGGTAGCCCACAACGAGCAGCTTGATGTTGATGAGGCTGTTGAAGTTGCTCCCGATGAAGTCGAACGCCCGCCCGATGATCTTCGGGGACTCCTTCTGAATGCGGTTGATCAGCAGCTTCTTACCCTGGGGCGGCATGTCCTTCCAGAGCTGCGCGTTCTCCTGCCACATGATCTGGTCGACCATCGCCGGTAGCTGCGGCGTCGCAATTCGAGTGACCTGTGCCGCAATCGCCTGCGGGTTCATCTCCATGAAGAAGTCTTGGGCGGAACCGATTTTCGCCACCGCGTTGTCCGTGACGAGGGACGCCATCTTCTCCGCGCGGGCGGGAATGAAGCCCTGGAATCCGAGGATTCCGCCGGGTGCCCAGATCGGCAGGATCTGGATCTTGCGCGGCATGAACGGGAAGATCAGCTTCGCGCCCGGCATGTAGAAGCCGGTGAATCGGGCCGGTGCGAACAGCATGATGACGCCGGTCCAGTTGGTGATGAGACCGGCGAACGCCGAGAACAGCGGGATCGAGACGATGTCGACAATGAACTTCGACTGTCCCGTCATCTCCTCCCAGTCGAGCATGCCGAAAAAGCCGGCGGCCAGTACTGAGTTCACATCGCCTCCGAGGATTGCCACGTACGAACAGCGTTACTGAGAGTAACGGCTGGCGTAACCCGCCGCGTCGCGTACCTGGTTTTTCGTATGATCGCCCTCGAGCAGGCGAGGGGGACGAGTGGAAGAGCGGGACGCGCGATCCATGATCGTCGACGCGGCGATCCGCGCGATCGACCGGCTCGGCACGACAGTCAGCATGGACGACATCGCGCGCGAGGCGGAGACGAGCAAGCCACGGCTCTATCGGCACTTTGCGGACCGCAGTGATCTCGCCGTGGCCATTGCCCAGCAGTTGAGCGATGAGGTCTTCGACGCCGTCCAGCCCGATCTGAACTTCCTGTTGCGACCACCGCACGACATCATCCACCACGCGGTGTCGGGGTACGCCAACGTCGTCGCCGAGCATCCGAACGTCTTCCGCTTTCTGGCCACCGGCGGGATTCAGCGCGAGTCGGGCTTTCCGACGGGCATCCTGCGCGGGTTCGCCGAACGGTTGTACGAGTTGTTCGAGCCGCTGAGCCGGACCGCGGGAGTAGAAACGTCGGGCTTGGAAATGGCGATCAGCGGACTCCTCGGCGTTCCGCTGCTCGCGACGAATGCCTGGTTGCCGGCCGCCTCGACCGGAAAGGCTGCTGACCCGGCCGAGTTCATCGCCGTCGTCACGCCTCTCGTGTGGGGAGTGCTCGATGCGTACTTCCAGACCAAGGGCCTCGACATCGATGTCGACCAGCCGATCTTTATGACGCTCGCCGAGATCGCGAGCGCCAAGGCGCCTTAGTCGCGTTCGAGGATGAAGAAGTACGGCTTATCTGACCAACGCAGATCCATGACTCCCAAGAGAGTGTCGTCGTCCACCTGGCGGAAGATGTCGATGATGGGTAGCGCGTCGTAGACCATCGCCGCCGTCACGACGCCGCGGTGTTCGATGTTGCGCAGTCGCGCTGTGTACTTCTTGGTCGAGATCACCGGCTTCGCGAGGGCAATGAAATTGCCCATCTTGCGCACGACGTCAGGGTTGATCTTGTCGGCGAGATTCAACGGCATCTTTGACGGGTTGCCCGCGAACAGTTCGCCGCTCGGGGTCTGGAACAGCAGAGGGTGCACGTTCTCCGTGCTGTCGAACTGCTTGCCGTACCAGCGGGACGCGACCAGACGTCCGTCCATGGGATGTCCGGTCGCGAGCTCACGACCCTTCCATCGGCCGAGGATGTCTTCGGCGCGCACCGCCGGCAGCTTGTCGAACAGCGCCATCGCGGCTTCGGGGGAGCACGCTGGCTCGAGAGATGTGAGCTCGTTCCGGAACGTCATGGTCGCCTCTTTGAGAAATTGACAGAACTTCTTGTCAAAAAGACTAGATTCTGACAACGAACCCTGTCAATATCGATCGCATGGTGGCAACGAAGCGTAAGTACGGCGGCGTCAGTGCCGACGAACGTCGCGCTGAGCGCCGCGCGAAACTCATCGACGCGGGCTTCGCGGCGGTGGAGAAGGCCGGCCTCGCCGGCATGACGGTGACGCTCGTCTGTGTGAGCGCAGGTCTCACCGAGCGGTACTTCTACGAGAACTTCCGGAACCTCGACGAACTGCGTGCTGCTCTCTATGACCGGTTCATCGACGAGTTCCGAGCGACCGTGCTCACCACGATGGCGGCCGCTCCCGACGGCCTCTACTGGAAATGCCGGGCCGGTGGAGAGGCCCTGTTCGACGTCCTGGCGAACAACTCCGGGCTGTCGCGGCTCTACTTCGAAGTCAACGGAAGCCCGACCTTGCAGGGTCGACGAGACTCCGCCGTTCTCGAGTTCTCGGAACTCGTCGAACTCCAGCTTCGGACATTCGGTGGGTTTGACGGTCGTCCATACCAGCGGGAGCTGAAACTACTTTCTGTCACGCTCGTCGGCGGAATCGTCGAGTCATTCCGGCAATGGATTGCCGGGCACCTCGACGTCGAACCGGCCGAGCTCATCGACTACTCCGCGACGCTCTGCGTCGAGGCGGTACAAGCATTGCGTAACAAGAACGAGGGGAAATCATGACTACTCCGTCCGTCGCCGTCATCGGCGCTGGATTCGGCGGACTGGCTGCCGTGATCGAGCTCAAGAAGCTCGGCTATGACGACATTGTCGTGTTCGAAAAGGGCAACGATGTCGGTGGCGTGTGGCGCGAGAACACGTATCCAGGTGCTGCCTGTGACGTACCTTCGCCGTTCTACTCGTTCTCCTTTGAGCCGAATCCGCGCTGGCCTCGTCGCTTTTCGCAGCAGCCCGCGATCCTGCAGTACATGCGCGATGTCGCGGACAAGTACGACGTGCGCAGCCACATCCGGTTCAACACCGAAGTCGACGGTGCGGCCTACGTCGATGCGGACCGCAAGTGGGAGATCACGCTCAGTACAGGCGAGGTCGTTCGGGCCGACGTCCTGGTGAGCGCGGTCGGTCAGCTGTCGCGGCCGGCGTTCGCCCCTATCCCGGGCCGGGAGAAGTTCCAGGGTGTCGAGATGCATTCGGCGCTGTGGAAGCACGACGTCGACCTCACGGGCAAGCGCGTCGGTGTCATCGGAACCGGCGCCAGTGCGATCCAGTTCATTCCGGAGGTGCAGAAGGAAGCGGCCCACCTGACCGTGTTCCAGCGATCGGCGCCCTATGTCATCCCGCGGCCGGACACCGAGTTCTCGAACCTGCACCATCGCGTCTTCACGCTGCTGCCCGCGACTCAGCTCGTCGAGCGGGGAACGTGGTACGGCGTCGTCGAGGCGCTGAGCATCGCGTGGGTCTATTCGAAGCCGCTGGCCGCCGTGGTCAAGGCGTGGTCGAAGCGCCACATGAAGTCGCAGACGAAGGCGAAGCCGGGACTCTTTGACAAGGTGTGGCCCGACTATCCGATCGGCTGCAAGCGGATTCTGTTCAGCAGTGACTATCTGCCGGCGCTCGCGCAGCCGAACGTCGACCTCGTCACCGACCGCATTTCCGAGATCACCGAGAAGGGCATCCGGACGGCCGATGGCGTCGAGCACGAGTTCGATGTTCTCATCTGGGGCACCGGATTCAAGGCGACCGAGTTCCTGGCGCCGATGACGATCACGGGCGTCGGGGGACACAAGCTCGAGGATGCCTGGCAGTCGGGCGCGCACGCCTACTACGGCATGACGGTTCCGGACTTCCCGAACCTCGTCATCATGTACGGCCCGAACACCAACACCGGCGGTGGGTCGATCATCTACTTCCTCGAGGCGCAAGCCCATTACCTCGGGAAACTCGTCCAGAACATGGCCGAGCGCGGCGGACCGCTCGCGGTTCGCGCCGACGTGGAACGCAAGTTCGACGAGAAGATCCAGGGACTGCTCGGCGGCAGCGTCTGGAGTCAATGCACGTCCTGGTACCGGCAGTCCGATGGCCGGATCACTAACAACTGGCCGCTGCTCGGCTACGAGTACAAGGCCCAAGCCAAGTTCAACCCGGCAGATTATGAGGTGGTCAACTCATGACCGATTACGACTACGACGTCCTGGTCATCGGATCCGGCTTCGGAGGCAGCGTCACGGCGCTGCGCCTGACGGAGAAGGGCTACAAGGTCGGCGTCATCGAGTCCGGCCGGCGCTGGACCGCGGAGAACTTCCCGAAGACGAACTGGAACATCCGGAAGTCGATCTGGGCGCCGAAACTCGGCCTCACCGGCCCTCAGCGGATCAGCGTGCTGGGCAAGTGTGTCGTGTTCAGCGGTTCGGGGGTGGGCGGCGGCTCGATCATTTACGGCAACACGCTGTACGAGCCCCTTCCCGAGTTCTATCGGGATAAGGCGTGGGCGCACATCACTGACTGGCAGTCCGAACTCGCGCCGTTCTACGACCAGGCGAAGAGAATGCTCGGCGTCGAGACCAACCCACGCGTCGGGCCGGTCGACGAGATCCTCCTCCAGGTGGCGAAAGACCGCGGCGTCGCGGACACCTTCCACAAGACCAACGTCGGGGTGTTCTTCAACGAGGGCCTCGAGGGTGAAGAGGTCGCCGACCCCTACTTCGGTGGCGCGGGTCCGACGCGTTCGGGTTGCATCCACTGCTCGGAATGCTTCACCGGCTGCAAGCACAATGCGAAGAACGTCACCACGACGAACTACCTGTACCTCGCGGAGAGCAAGGGTGCCGAGGTCCACCCCCTGACCACGGTGACTTCGGTCAAGCCGGACGGACAGGGCGGATACTTCGTGGAAACCAAACGCGCGAACGGCAAGTTGCGTAAGCGCCGCAAGACGTTCACGGCGCAGCAGGTCGTGTTCTCGGCTGCCGCGCTGGGTACGCAGAAGTTGCTGCACAAGCTCAAGGACGACGGAACGCTCCCTGATCTGTCGCCTCGACTCGGTGAGCTCACGAGAAGCAACTCCGAAGCGATCATCGCCGTGTCGAGCAAGACCCGGAAGGACTTCGCCCAGGGCGTCGCGATCACCTCGTCGATCCATCCGGAGCCGACGACGCACGTCGAGGTGTGTACCTACGGCAAGGGACAGAACTCCTTGTTCCTGCAGACGGTCCCGTTGGTCGACGGTGGTTCGTTCCGGTTCACTCGGCTCTTGATGACGATTGCGCGGCATCCGATCACATTCGTGCGGACCCAGAACCCGAAGGGCGCCTCGGAGTCTTCAGTGATCCTGCTGGTCATGCAGTCGCTCGACAACTCGCTGACGTCGTTCCTCAAGCACGGACAGTTGAAGACCAAGCCCGGTACCGGTGAACCGAACCCGGACTGGCTTCCGATCGCGCACGACCTGGCGCGGGAGTATGCGGCCCAGTGCGATGGCATCACGCAGAACATCGCGACCGATGTCTTCAACATCCCGGCCACCGCCCACTACATCGGTGGGTGCACAATCGGTGATTCGGCGGAGACCGGCGTCGTCGATCCCTACCAGCGCGTCTATGGATACCCCGGCCTGCACGTCGTCGACGGCAGTGCGATCACCGCGAACCTGGGTGTGAACCCGTCGCTGACGATCACCGCGCAGGCGGAACGGGCGTTGGCGTTCTGGCCGAACAAGGGGGAGGCGGACCCACGTCCGGCGCTCGGTGAGGCCTACCAGCGGATCGCGCCGGTCAAACCGCTGAACCCCGTGGTTCCCGCGGGCGCACCGGGAGAACTGCGCCTGGTTTAGGCATTTACTGGTGCTTGCGCAGGATGATCTTCATCGTGTCGATCAACCCGTCGACTGGAATCGACGGGTTGATCGAGCGGAAGAGCCCGAGTCCGGTGCCGAGCGCCAAGAGTGTCAGAGCCGTTTCATGTCCGGGGAGTCGAGTGTCGACGCCGCTGGCGTCAATGCCGGCGGCCATGAGATTGACGATGCTGTCGAGCCGGTCGCCCAGCGCGTCCCGAACGTCCTCGTTCCTTCGGGTATTGCTCACGAACTCGACTTCGAGGCTCGTCCAGCCCGGGTCTCCGACGACGCGGCGGGCCCATTCGTCGAAGGCCTTCATCTGCAATTCCGCGCTGTCGAGCGCGATGATCGCCATGACTTCTTCGATGCGCTCCGCGCGGACTTCATCGAGGACGGCCGTGCACAGCTCGATTTTGTTCCGGAAGTTCGAGTAGACCGCACCCTTCGAATAGCCGGCGGCATCTGCGACCTTCTCCAGCGACGTCTGAACATAGCCATCGGCGAAGAACAACTCACGGGCGGTCGCGAGAAGTTGTTTTCTGGTCTGAGCCTGGCTTTCCGTTCGGCTGAGTCGGGCCACGGCTCGAATTCTAGAACCGTTGACATGCTCTGTGCATCGGAATACCGTCGGTATGCCAACAAGGGAGTTGTGAATGACCAAGCGTGGATTGGTACTCGGCTGCGGTGGAACCGTCGGCGGGGCGTGGCAGGTCGGCGCACTTTCGGCGGTCGAGGAGTTCCTCGATTGGGATGTCCGCACTGCGGACGTCATCATCGGGACGTCGGGGGGTTCGACAGCCGCGACGATGATCGGCGCCGGTGCACCGGTCTCGGAGATGGTTGACGCGCAGTTCGGACGCCCGTCCGCGCGAGAACCGATCCGCACGTTCTTCACCAAACCGCCGTCCACGATCCCGGCCATCCCCTTTGGGCTGCCTTCCTCAGTCGGACTTGCGCTCGGTGGCCTCCGCCGCCGGTCGCGCTTGGAAATCCTTGCGGGCCTTGCCCCGGCCGGGCGAAGCAACCCCGATTTCGTCGACATGCTGGTCGATGGCCTGGTCCCGGGCGGCGGCTGGGTCGATCACCCGGCGACCTGGATCGTGGCGGCCGACCTGGCCACCGGCAAACGGGTCGCGTTCGGCTCGCCGGGAGCACCGTCCGTAGATATGCGCGATGCGGTCCGCGCCTCGTGGGCGATTCCGGGCTGGTATCCGCCGGTGAAAATCGCTGGACGCCGCTACATCGACGGCGGCGCGGTGTCGACCGGATCGGCCGACCTTCTCGCTCATCTCGGACTCGATGAAGTCGTCATCGTGGCGCCGATGGCGTCCCAAGGCGGCGAGTTCGGCCACCGCGCCGAGAACCTCATCCGCACCGCGATGTCGCCGGTACTGCACCGTGAGGTCAAGCTGCTCGAGGCCTCCGGAACGCGCGTGATCCGAGTACATCCGACCGTCCCCGAACTCCGGACCATGGGTATGAACTACATGGACCCCCGGCGTCGACTTCCAGCCCTCGAAACCGCGTTGGCGAACGTCCCGAACACCCTCCGGAAGGAAGCCCTCCAGTGAATCTCCCCAGCATTCCCAAGCTTTCGACGAACTACCCGAAGTTTGGGCTTCGCGGTGCAGTCGTCGTCATCACCGGCGGCGCTCGGGGCATCGGCTACGCGACCGCTCAGGCGTTTGCCAAGCAGGGCGCGCGCGTCGTCATCGGTGATCTCGACGGCGACGCGGCGAAGGAAGCCGCTCGCAACCTCGGTGCGCTGTCGATGGGTCTGCCGCTTGATGTGACCGACAAGGACTCGTTCGCGGCCTTCGTTCAGAAGATCCTGCGGTCGGGTCCGGGTATCGACGTCCTGGTCAACAATGCCGGCATCATGCCGCTCGGTGGATTCCTCGACGAACCAGACGGCCTCAGTCGCGCCACCATGGACGTCAATGTGTTCGGCCTGATCAACGGCATGCGTCTCGTCCTGCCGCACATGGTCGAGCGGGGTCACGGCCACATCGTCAACGTAGCGTCGATGGCCGGCAAGCTCGCGGTGCCGGGCATGGCCGTCTACAACGCCAGCAAGTTCGCCGCGGTCGGGCTGACCGCCTCGGTGCGGCAGGAATTCGAGCCCGCCGGCGTCAGCGTCAGCGCGGTCCTGCCGAGTGCTGTCCGGACGCGGCTTTCGTCGGGTGTGCCACTCGGCCACGGCATGCCGACGGTCGACCCCGAAGACGTCGCGAAGGCGATCGTCGCCAGTGTCGACACACGCGCGGCGGAGATTCCGGTGCCCGGTTACCTCGCGGGCTGGGACCTGGTCAACGCCGTGACACCCGAACCGATCATGAAACTCGGTCGGCGAATCCTCGGTGACCGTCGCGCGCTCACCTCGATCGACCACGCCGTTCGCGGTGCCTACGACGCGGCGGTCAATTCGCAGACACGTCAGTGAGGCCGTGATGTACGAGGCAATCATCGTCGGCGCTGGATTTGGTGGCATGGGTGCTGCGATCGCGCTTAAGCGGATGAAGATCGACAACATCCTCATCCTCGAACGCGAGGACGGGCTGGGTGGCACCTGGCACGTCAACCGGTATCCCGGTCTCGCCGTCGACATTGCCTCCGTCACGTACTCGTATTCGTTCGAGCCGAATCCGTACTGGTCGCGTATGTACGCACCCGGCCCGGAGCTCAAGAAGTACGCCGAGCGCGTCGCCGCGAAATACGACCTGCGACGGCACATGCGCTTCAACACGGCGGTGGAGCAGGCGATCTGGGACGAGAAGGCTCAGGTGTGGAACGTTCACCTCGCGACTGGTGAGGTCCTCGTTGCGCGGTATCTGTTCACCGCGACCGGCTTCCTGTCGCAGCCGAAGGTGCCCGATATTCCGGGTATCGAGACCTTCGCCGGCAAGGTGATTCACTCCGCCAAGTGGGACGACACGTACGAACTTCGGGGTCGCAAAGCCGCGCTCATAGGCACCGGGGCAACCGCTGTGCAGTTGGTTCCCGAGGTCGCCAAATTGGTTTCGGAGCTGACGGTCTATCAGCGCACGCCGATCTGGGTCGTGCCGAAGGTCGATGGCCCGATCCCGAAGCCGGTGCAGTTCGCGTTCGCGCATGTGCCGTTCGCACAGAAGGCGGCCCGCCTCGCCAATTCGGCGTATCTCGAAGCATTGATGGTCGTCGGCGTCCTGCATTACAAGCAGGCGCGGGCAACGAACAAGGGTGCAGAACTTCTGGCGCGAGCGCACTTGCGCAATCAGGTGCCGGACCCAGAGCTGCGTCGCAAGCTGACGCCGCAGTACTCGTTCGGTTGCAAGCGGCCGACGTTCTCGAACGAGTACTACCCGACGTTCAGCAAGCGGCACGTCACGCTGGAAACAACCTCGATCGACCACATCGAGCCGGACGGGATCGTCACGGTCGACGGTCGCAAGTCTCAGATCGACACCCTCATCCTGTGCACGGGATTCGACCTGTGGGACGCGAACTTCCCGGCGTTCGAAATCGTCGGACGGCAGGGTCGCAACCTCGGAAAGTGGTGGCGGGAGAATCGTTTCCAGGCCTACGAGGGTGTGACGATCCCGTACTTCCCGAACTTCATCAGCCTCAACAGTCCGTATTCGTACAACGGGTTGTCCTACTTCTGGACGATCGAGATGCAGATGAAGCACATGGCCCGGTTGTTCGGGGCGATGCGCAAACGGCGGGTCAAGACGTTCGAGGTCAAGCAGCTGCCGAACGACGAGTTCCTCGACCGGATGACCGAAAAGCTCGACTCGTCAGTCTTCTACCGCGGAGATTGTTCCGGCGCGAACAGCTATTACTTCAACCAACACGGCGAGGCAGCGCTGCTGCGTCCGACGCCGACAGCATCGGGGCTGTGGGAAGCCGGGCGCTTCCCGATCGACGACTACGCCTACTCCTAAACTTCAGGCATGCGAATTCGGATCGAAGGGACGAACCTTCCCGGTCGCGCCTGCGGCCCCTATTCCGACATCCACGTCGGAATGCAGCGGAAGAGCCCCTCTGGGCAGGTCGACGGAGTCGTTGCCGCGGATGCCGAAGCGCCGGTCTGGATTCTCGATTGCACCGTCAAGGGATCTGACGTACTCGGTCCACACATCCAGGGTCGTCCTGGTGCACGGTTCATCTACCTGAACTGGATGGGCCGCGACGACTCGGGGAGTCATGCGATGTTTCGCCGCGCGAAACTCATGCTCGATGGCGTCCCCGCCGAAACGTGGACCGCGGCTCTCGAATCCGGGCAGCTCACGGGCAGTGTCCATCTCACGGACGGGCACGGAATGCCTCGTTGCGCAGCGGTCCGTCCGCCCGCGATCGAATGGTCCGTGTAATTGCCCATTGCCAAGAGCGGCGTCGCGATGCATGATTCCTACAACATGTAGGAAATCTCAGGAGGTTGCGGTGCCGGCTCAGAAGGCGACCCTGCGTGACTGGTTGTTCTTGCCCAAGGTCGAACCGGCGGAGGACTACGGGTTCTTCGGACCGGACTCGGTCGCGTGGAAGGTGTGGAGCTACCCAACGGGACTGACGATCGGCTTCCAGCGGGCGGTCGTCATCGAAGAACTCGACCCGGCCCTGGTGGCGTCCGTGAACGAGACGCAAGCGATCTTCGATCGGCCGCGCACGCGCTACGACCGAACCCTGCGCTACTTCGCGATGGTCATGTTCGGTGACTCGCGGTCGACGTCCAAAGCGGCCGACGTGCTCGTCAAGATCCACTCGAAGGGCGTCGGAGTCGACCCGGTGACGGGGAAGAACTACGACGCGAACGACCCGCACTCGCAGCTGTGGATTCACCTCACCGCCTGGCACTCGATCCTCATGGCGTACGAAAAGTACGGCCCGGGGCGGCTTTCCGACGACGAGGAAGCGCAGTACTGGGAAGAGTGCGCAATCGCCGCCGAACTGCAGACCTGCGACCCGGATGACGTGCCGCGAACCCGCGCGGGCATCGCGGAGTACTTCGAGCAGATGCGGCCGCAGCTCATCGGGTCCGACATCGCCAAGAACGCGATGAAGCATCTCCTGCGCGCGGACGTCATGCTGCCGCCGATCCCGCTGGTGCTGCGGCCGTTCATGTGGATCGTCACCGCGTTCCTGCGGCGTGGCACGCTCGCGACGATGCCGCGCTGGATGCGGCAGATGTCCGGGCTACCGACCGGTCGACTGCTCGACGCCCTGTGCGTCCCGTGGCTCAGCGCCGGCTTCACCCTGGTCAGCTTCAGTGTTCGGCTCCAGCTGATCTTGCTCCGGCTGATCTCGCCGATGACACTGCCGGTCGCGGCGCCCATGCTCATGGAGGTCGCGCCGCGGAACAAAGAAGTGCTGACTCCGCGGGAAGCGCAGGAGCGGTACGGCTACGCGCTACCGTCACAGGCGCATCTGGAACTGCGTGAACGTCAACGCAATCGGGTGTTCGGCGCGCATCAGGCGCCAAGCGACGAAGGCATCATCGAATCCCAGCCGATCCTCGGCGACATCGCCTGACAGGAGACAGAGTTGAAGAGGTTCCTCGACTATCGGATCAGCATCCGCCAGATCATGTACCTGGTCATTGCGATCGGCATCCCGTACTGCCTGATCGGACTGATCTGGCTGTTCACGCATGACAGCCACCTCGAGAATCTCCATGGCCTCGACTGGTTCTTCTCCGTCATCGGCGAGATCATCGCGTGGCCGCCCCTTGTCATCTCGGACATCACACTGCGGTGAAAAAATGGCAGAGGTGAAATCGCGCGCAGTCCATCTCGGTCCGGAGCGACGCCGGCCCCTGGTCCTCGACACCGCATTGGAGATCGCGTCCACCGAGGGCATCGCGAAGGTGACGATGGGGGCCATCGCCGAGCGCATGGGGGTGACGCGTCCGGTCGTCTACGACTGCTTCGCGAGTCGGGGAGAGGTGCTCGAGGCGCTGCTGGCGCGCGAGCGCGGCGAGCTCCTCGCCAATGTCTTCGGGATGCTTCCGCCACCGAAGTCCGGCAGTGTCGAGCAACTCTTCACCGACGGATTCCGGGCCCTGCTGACGGTCGTCGAGGCGCGGCCGGCATCGTGGCGCATCATCTTCGGCCTCGACTCCGATGCCGCACTCGCCGAGGCCATTTCGCGCGGTCGCCAGCAGATCTCCGCGCAGGTGGGTGCGGTCATGATGCCGTTGTTCAAGCGGTGGCAGGTGTCGAACCCGGACGAGACCGGCCCGGTGCTCGTCGAAGTCTTCCTCGGTATCTGCGAGACCGGGATCCGGCTGTTCCTCGCGGACGGGAGCGAATGGACGCCGGAAGGACTTGCCGAGGTGGTTGGCCCGGCGTCGTACCGCGCGCTTCGCGCGCGCTGACCGCAGCCGTCAGTGACAATGTGCGGGTGACCATCCGGGTTCTCATCGCCGATGACCAGCAGCTTTTGCGTGCCGGCTTCACGGTGATCCTCAACGCGGAACCGGACATCGAGGTCGTTGCCGAAGCTCACGACGGGGTCGAGGCGGTTCGGCAGGCGCAGCTGATCAGGCCGGACGTCGTCCTCATGGACATTCGCATGCCGAACCTCGATGGGCTCGCCGCGACCGAGCAGTTGATGCGCCTCCGCACGCCGCCCAAGGTTGTCGTGCTCACGACGTTCGACCTCAATGAGTACGTCTATCGCGCGATCCGTGCCGGTGCGAGTGGCTTTCTGTTGAAGGACGCTCCATCGTCGCGGCTCGTTGCCGCGGTCCGAGCAGCCGCCGGTGGCGATTCGCTGATCGAGCCGTCGATCACCAAGCGCATGGTCGAGGCGTTCGCGCCGGCCACATCGCAAGCCGTACCCAAGGAGCTGTCGAATCTCACGAGTCGCGAGACCGATGTGCTTCGACTCCTGGCCCGCGGACGATCGAACGCCGAGATCGCGGGCGAACTCTTCGTTTCCGAAACGACCGTCAAAACCCACGTGGCGAACCTGCTCACCAAGCTCGGAGTGCGGGACCGTGTGCAGGCGGTGGTTCTCGCTTACGAGACCGGCTTCGCGCGGCGAGACGCGTAGTTCATCCTTTCGGATGAGGCCGCTGCGAACTATTCGTCCCATTGGCCGACGAAGCCGAATATGTGCTGGTCATAACGTCAATTCAGATCCACACGGGACCTGAAAGGACTTCCTATGAACACCATTTTCACGGGCGTTCGACCGCTCGACTATGTTATTGCCGTGCTGTTCGTTCTCGCGGGCGCCGGACTGATGCTCGTCAACATGAACGCCAGCCCCGCTGACATGGGCGACCTCGCCAGCCCGATCGAATCCCAGTCATGGTTGCTCGTGCCGACCTTCGCCCTGGCGATGGTGCCGATTCTGTGGCGGAGGGCGAATCAGGCGGCGGCGATCGGAGGTGCCGTCGCACTGATCGGGGTCCACGATCTGATGTTCGGCAGTGTCATCCGCTGCGGAGTCGGCCTGCCACTGAGCCTCTTCCTGGCGTACGCGGTCGCCCGATTCGCGCCGAAGGCACACTTGCTGCCGCTGCTGATCGGGGTTGCTGTCGTCCAGGTCGTCGTGTTCGTGGACGATTCGGCGGCGGGACTCGAAGCGATGCCGTTCGCGCTGGGACTTGGCGCGGTTGCTTTCGGGATCGGCCTGCTGGTTCGCGCGATCAGCGCGAAAATGGCACGGCGAGAGTCGGCACGGACTCTCGAACCCGCCTACGTCTGACGGAGAGGGAGAATGATGTACGTCTTGTTGCGTGGCGTGCGCCCCCTCGACGTCGTCATCGCGGTGCCGCTGGTGATACTGGCGGCGCTGCTGGCGTCGGTGCAGGTGGGAGCGCCCGTCGGCGTGCCCGATGCGGATGGCGTCATCATTGATTCCAACTCATTCTGGATCGTGCCGTTGTTCGTGATTCCGCCGCTTGTAGTGGTGTGGTGGCGACGCAGCGTGATCAAGGTGACCGCTGTCGCGACGACTGTCATGGCGCTGCACGATCTGTTGTTCGGTCATCTCACGCGGTGCGGTTCTGGTCTTCCCCTCGCGTTCGTGCTTGCGTTCCTCGTGGGTCTTCAATTGCGCGGACGGGACCTGTGGGTCGGCTATGGGGTGGTCGCGCTGCTCAACGTGGCAGTGCTTGTGTTCGATTCGTCGGCGGGCCGGGACATTCTTCCGGCGACCCTGGCGATCTCGCTCGGACTCGTCGGTCTCGGCTTCCTCGCGCAATCACGCACGAAGATGGCGCAGGAGCTCAAGGCGCACAACGCCGAGTTGCAGCGCCTGCGAGACCAGAACGCGGCGCTCGAGGTGTCCGGCGATCGCATACGGTTGTCTTCCGATCTCGACGCGCTGCTCGACCAGCACCTGTCCGAACTCGCCGCGATCGCGGACGCGGGCCTCGACGTCGATCCGGAGGATGCGCGCCGCCGGCTCGCCGAACTCGAAGAGCGAAGTCGGGACACACTGGGCCGCATGCGCGAGATCGTCGGGACACTGCGCGGCGGGGAAGTGGCCTTGTCTCCGGCTCCGTCGGTCACGCAGCTCGACGCGTTGCTGACGCGCGAGGGACACAGGAATGGGCGGTTGTCGGTCGAGGGTGATCCGCGAGTGCTTCCGCCGAGTATCGAACTGTCGGCGTACCGGATCGTTGAGCATCTCCTTGCGGTGCTCGGCAACGACGACGAGGCGGTCGACGTTCGAATGACGTTCGCCGACGATGCGCTCGAACTCTCGATCACGGGACCGCTGACTCGTGGTGCCGATGTCGACCAAGCGGTCTCGCGAGCGCGTGAGCGTGCTCGACTCCAGGACGGGACGCTCGACGTCAAGGTCTCGCGTGGGCATGCGCGGGCGCGGGCACAGATTCCGGTCGCGGTCTAGCGCCATGCTGCGCCGCCAGGAATCAGCTGTGATCGCCGGCGGTGTTCTGCTTGTTCTCGTGGCGGTCGCGGTGACCGGGAAACTACCTCCCGGCCTGCATGAATGTCTGACCTATGCGGTCGTGCTCGGGATCGGTCTGCCGCTGCTGTGGTGGCGACGGCACCCGGCCGCCGCCCTTGTTGTTGCCTGCACCGTGGTCATGGCTGGGATCGAGCTCGACCTCGATCCCGGAAATTCGGCGTTCCCGTTGTTTTTCGCTCTCGCGGCGATCTTCGGCTTCTGCTTCCGCGGCCGAGCCGCGTGGATTGCGGCCGGCGCATTTGTCCTGTGGATTGCCGCGGTGTACTGGCGGACGGGTGACGATTCACCTGGCTTCCTGGTCCTGCTGACGCCCGGATACCTCGGTGGGGTGGTGCTGCGGCTGCGCGATGAGACCGCCAAACAGTTGGAGATCCGTCGGACGGAGCTCGAGGCGGAGCGAGAGTTGTTCGCGCAGCTTTCGGTGCGTAATGAGCGGGCTCGGATCGCCGCGGAATTGCACGACATCATCGGCCACGCGTTGAGCGTCATGGTCGTGCAGGCGGCCGCAGGGCAACGCCTCGTCGACGCCGATCCGGCGCTCGCGGGAAATGCGCTCGCGACGATTGCCGACTCCGCTCGGCGTGGCCGCGAAGATCTGCACAAGTTGGTCGGGCTGCTCGGCGGCGAAGAGGTGGGCTCACCGGATCTGTCGATGATCGAGGAGATCGTCGGTCGGGCCACGGCGAGCGGGCTGAAGGTGACGTGTCGCTTCGAAGGCGATCGTGACGGGGTCGCTGCAGAGGCGGCCCAGCTGGGATTTCGAGTGGTTCAAGAAGGTCTGACCAACGCACTGCGGTATGCGCCGGGCGCTGCCGTGCGCGTACTGGTTCGCGGCGCGGGGCGAAGCCTGATCGTGCGTGTGGAGAACGACCCGGCGGTCGACGCTTCGCCATCGATCCTGGGAGTGGGAAGCGGCCTTCGCGGGCTCCGCGAGCGTGTGCAGCAGCTTGGTGGCCGGGTCGTCGCTGGGCCGACGCTGGGCGGGGGATGGGTGCTGGAAGCGAACCTCTAGCCGGCTTTCCACCAGCACCGCGCGTAGACGCCCATCGAGACGACCAACGCGGCCAGCACCCAGACGACGACGAGCCGATCGACCCAGGCGCCGATGGGCGGCGCGCCTGGAAGTAGAGATCGCAGCGGTACGACCGCAAAAACCATCGCGGCGAACCACGTCATCATCGGGGGGTAGAACGGCCGTCGCCCGCGCAGCGTCTGCGCGGCGACGATCACGGCCATCGCCGCAATCGCGATCAACATCGCGCACAACACGAATGCGGAGACCACCGTTCCGGCGGGGCGCGAGAAGGCGAGGTGGTGCGACTCGTGCTGGTCGTGCAGGAATCCGGCCGGCAGGCCGACTATTTCGACCGTGACCGGGATGTTCTGCCCCGACTCGGTGACGAGGTAGACGTCGAACGGAATCGTGTACTTGTCGAACGGCCACTTCTTCGGGTCGCCGTTCGCGCTGAACGGGATCGTGATCGTGCCCGGTACGGTGCCGGCCGCGAAGCGAAGGTCTGATGGCTGCGAGATCGGATCGATTTCGAGGGTCACCGTCTCGTCGAGCTTGTTGTCGGCGCCGGTCAATCGATTGCCGGGGATGAAACTGATCTGGACGTTGATGATGTTGCGCGTGGTCTCGATGTCCGTGGGGTCGATGCGCACGACGGGCTCGTCTTTGCTGATGGCCGGGCCGCCGCTGACCGGCTCCTCGTCGAAGACGAACCAGAAGATCTCGAGCCCCACGCAGAACGCCACGATGAGCCCGATGATCAGCCACGTCCGCTTGCGTGACCCGGGCTTGGTCGGGGACGTCACGAATCTGATTGTCGCAGAGTGGCGTCGGTCACACCAGGAATGGTTGACATGGGAACCATGTTGTACCGGTCAGCGGGGACGGATACACCGCCACCGAAAGACCACAAAGGTGAATCGCAATGGACATCATTCTTCTCGTCGGCCGAATCCTCTTCGCCGCACTCTTCATCGGCTCGGCTGTGGGCCACCTGACTCAGGCGGATGGAATGGCCGGCTATGCCCAGGCGAAGGGAGTGCCGTTCGCGAAGCTGTCCGTTGAGCTTTCGGGTGTCGTCCTGGCCCTCGGTGGCCTGAGCGTCCTGTTCGGCATTTACGGCGAGATCGGCTCGCTCCTTCTGGCGCTGTTCCTCCTCCCGACCGCGTTCCTGTTCCACAACTTCTGGACCGAGAAGGACCCGCAGGCCAAGCAGATGGCGCAGATCTCCTTCAACAAGGACATCGCTCTCGCCGGTGCGGCGCTCGCTCTGGCATGGGTCTTCGCCCAGGGCCCGGGACTCGCGATCACCAGCCCGCTGATCTGATCCGACGTCAAACGAATGCCCCGGCGACAAGCCGGGGCATTTTCATGTCTAGCGGTAGGTCGGTGGCATCGGCCCGGGCGCGTGCATTGGGGCCGCCATCACGCCGAATGGCTGGTAGCTCGCCGCGGGGGCCAGCATGCGCTTGCGATCGGTGAGTTTTGCGAGCAGTTCCTGTTGCTTGGCGGGGAAGTCGTTGAGGTGCTGTCCGGCGTTGGCCCGACGATGCAGGAAGGCCAATTCGGTCGCGGCCTGCTGCAGGTCGGCCATCGCCTGACCACCCTGCTTTCCGTAGACCGCGTTCGCCCAGCGACGCGCGGCTTTTCGGCCCTGCAGCGTGCATAGTGCCGGCAGTTCCCACGCGGCGATCCAGCCCGTTTGGGCATATGCCGGCAGGTGTGCCGCCACCACCTTCAGGTCCTGCTTTCGCGACCAGGCGATGAAGATGCCCATGCCGATGAACAGCGGAATCATGATGAGCCCGTACGTCAGCAGAATGACGCCGAAGGTGGCCGAGAAGTTCCACAGCCCATGCAACGCGACCGCGAGCGTGTAGCCGAGCAGAGGTGCGAGTACTCGGACCGCCGTGTGCCGGCTCAGGACCGCGATGCCCAATCCAATGCCGGTCATGATCGTGAACAGTGGGTGCGCGAACGGGGTGAAAACGCACCGCATCACGAACGTCAACAATGCGTCGTCGACGCCGCCGGGCGCAATCGTGATTGCGCCCTCGCCGCCCTTGGTTCCAGTCTGATAGGCGTTCGCGATGTACAGGATGTTCTCGGTGAACGCGAAACCGGCGGCGGTGAAACCCGCGTAGACGACGCCGTCCACGACCCCGTCGAATTCCGCTTTCCGGAACCACACCAGGAAGAACAGGATCAACGCCTTCGCGCCCTCTTCCACGACTGGCGCGACGAGATACGGCGACGCCGTCTCGCCGACGAGGGGAGTCAGGATCTCTTCGAGCGTCAGCGCGATCATGACCGAGAACGTTGCGCCCCACCCAAAAGCCATCAGAAGGTAGCGCCCGGGCTCGGGTTCAACGCGGTCGATCCACATGAAGACCGCGAGGACGATCGGTAACGGGAGCAATGCCAGCCCGATGCTGACGATCGCGGTGGCGGGTCCCTCGTACGCGAACACGAGCATGCTGCAGACCCAAATGAGTGCGCCACACACCATCGCGATCCACGTGAAGATCCGCAATGCGCGTCCGGAACTCGCCGGTCGGTACGGTCCGGGCGGGCCGGGCAGGGGAGCGGGCGTCATCGGTCCGGCGAATTGTGGGTACACGCCGCGATTATCTCCGTTGCGGAATGCAGCCCGCCTGTGAACTGCACCCCATTAAGGTGAAATCCATTCTGTTTCCCGCTCAGGTTGAGGAGCTGCCGTGTCGGGCACCCAGTGGATTTCGTACGAGGAGTTCGGTAGTCGGTTCTTCCGGCGCGCGGTGACCATGAAGCGGGTCGAGGCGGCGCTCGATGGAGTGACGGGCCACCACATCTCGATCGGTCCGCTCAACGTGGGGCTCGCCGGCGTCAACGCCGAGGGTGATGTCGGTAGCCCGTCGATAACCCAAGAGGGCGGCGACGATGTCGTCTTCAAGCTCGACATCCCGGTGACGCTCGGAATCGTCGCGCGGCTCGGTTCGGAGTTCCGGCTCAATGCAGGTATCGAGATCAGCCTCGAGTTGCGTGCCCGGCCCGCCGATCCGCTCCTCGTCGTGGTCGACATTCCGCAGGTCACGCTCGACGACGTCCGTCTCGTCATCAAGGCCGAAGCGCTTGGTTTCGGTGCGAAGATGTTGCTCGACCCGATCCTCGCGCCGCTCACCGCGCTGCTGCGGCAGGAGGTCGCGAACCGGGTGAACGCGATGCTCGCCGAACCGGAGTCGAAGGAAGGCCGGATCACCGATGTCGGCGCCGCGATCGACGACACCGAGCCCAAGATTCCGGCGAGACTGACGTTCATCAGCTACGCCGAGTTCGGCAAGCGCTTCATGCAGAAGGCCGTCACGCTGGACAAGCTCATCGACGGCACCGCGGACATGGACGGCGACACGATCGACATCGAGCCGTTGAAGGCCGGACCGAAGGACATGGCGACAGTGACCGCGCATGGCGTCATGCGGCGGCCTGCGGTGAAGATCCGCGGGGGACAGGACCACGCGTTCGACCTCACGATTCCGATCGATCTCGACCTGAACGTGGCAGTCGGGAGCAAGGACAACAAGTACCAGGCGAAGATCGACATCCCGCTCGTGCTCACCCCACGCGGTGCTGACCCGCTGTTGCTGATCCTCGATGTCCCGGCCCCGGATTCGGAGTCGATCAAGGTCGACCTCGAGGCGCAAGGTTTCCGGGCCAAGATGCTCGGTGCCGTCGGCGGAATCAAGGCTCAGTTGCAAGAGCAGGTCGCCGAATCGGTCGCCGAGCGTGTCCTGGACCAGAGTGGCCGTACCTACGACATCGGCGAACGCGTCGACAACGCCTGAGCTCTCGCGGCCACGCGACCTGACAGCCCCGCCAGCGGCATATTTCGCTGGCGGCGGTGACTGGTCGGTTGGCCGTTCGGTTTGTTGCGACTCGGCCACGTGACTGCATTGTGATTCCAACTCCCGCGTGGCGGATTGCTGCGCGGCCATCATTCCAATGGGAAACCAGGTGACTATTGGGATGGGTGGGAACGATGGGTCTCGAGCGGAAGCCGCTCTCCAGACGGAACGTGCTCCGGTACCTCGCAACAGGTGGTCTGGCCGGCGGCGCCACCATTGCCGCGGCTTCGGTGGCCAGCGCAACCGGTCTCGGCTCGCTCGAAAGTCTCTTCGGCACCTCTGAATCGACGCCTTCCACAGCGTCGACGCCACCCGCGCCGGTGTCTGCGCCCGCGGCTCCGGCCGTCCCCGCTGAGGAACCCGCTCCCGCTGCGCCCTCGTCGAACGATGTCGGGGGAGACCTCATCGACTATGCCGGCGGCGTTCCGTCGGCTGCCGCGATCGCCGCCGCCGGCTTCAAGGGTGCGATCCGCTACGTGTCCGACCGTCGCCCGGGCGCGGAGTGGATGGTCGGAAAGCCCATGCTCCAGACCGAGGCGCAGGCGCTGCAGGCGGCCGGACTCGCCGTCGTTTCGTGCTACCAGTTCGGCAAGGGCGACACCTCGGACTGGCGCGGCGGATACGACGCCGGCCTCAAGCACGCCAAGCGCGGACTCGAACTTCACCTCGCCGCGGGAGGTCCGAAGAACAAGCCGATCTACATGAGCATCGATGACAACCCGACGTTCGACGAGTTCGAGACGCTCATCGCGCCCTACCTGAAGGGCTGCCAGGAGGTGCTCGGCAAGTCCCTGACCGGCGTCTACGCAAACGCTCCGACCATCGGTTGGGCAACCGACGCCGGCTTCGGCACGTACTTCTGGCAGCACAACTGGGGTTCGAACGGCGTCGTGCACCCGGCCGCGCACATTCATCAGTACGAAATCGACAAGTTCACGGTCGATGGGGTCGGCGTCGACCGGAACAAGATTCTCAAGGCGGATTACGGGCGTTGGTAGATGTGCGTCGAATCGCTGACGGCGATTGACCGAACCACCTCTTTGATGACCTGGTCAGGGCACTCTGTTCGGTGTACCCGATGATGCTGGCGATCTGTCCGAGCGGAACGTCGGTGTCGCGTAGATACCGTTCGGCTTCCTGGCGGCGAACATCGTCCACCAGTTGGTCGAAGGATGTGCCGCGAGCTTCGAGATGACGCTGCAGGGTTCGTGGGTGTAGCGCGAGGTGGGCCGCGACCAGATCGCGGGTGAGCCGCCCCGTCGGCAGGGTGCGTCGGATGAGTTGCCGGATCGGCTCGACCGCGCTGGCGCCGGCGGGCCTCGCGATCGTGTTCAGGTACTCGCGCACGACGTCGTGGACCGCGGCATCGGCAGCCAACGGGCGGGACAGCAGGACGCGGGGGAACAGGAGCCCGTGGCCGGGCTTGCCGAACGAAACCGGGCAGTCGAAATATCGCTCATAGTCTCGTATCGGCCCAAGCGGCTGGTGCCGGAACTGGACTTCGGTGAGCGTGAACTCGGCCCCGGCGAACAGGCGGAGGGTTCGCAGCGCGAGGCCGATGCTCAACTCGGCTGACTGCGCGTGCGGTGGCACACGTTGCTCCACGATGCGCCATTCGAGCAGTGCGTTCCGGGTCGTGGCCTGCGGATCGATCGTGACCGACACCGATCCGCTGTACACGGACATGTACTGCTCGATCGCCGCCAATGCGGTGCCGACAGTGGCAGCGGTGCGCGCAGCGACGCCCACCGGTCCGAGGACTTCGATGCCCTGTCGCAACGCCAACTGCCGGCCGAAGTCGGGTGTCTTTGTCGCCGATGCCGCCGCTTCGAGGACCGCCATCACCGCCCGAGATCCGATGAAGCAGTCCTGATCTCCGACGGCCTCGACTGGCACGTGCGCCGTGCGGAGCAGTCGATCGGGGTCAGCGCCGAGGTCGTGGACGAGTTCCCGAAAGCCGAGGAGCGAGGTTCCGCGAATGAACGACATGTCTCGAAGTGTTAAAAGGTTGTCTCCTGCTGTCAAGACCCGGCGGTGGTTCGCGAGCAGAATTTTCCTTATCAACCCCACCAACCGAAAGGCCACCGATCATGACCGCCACCGCATCCCCCGAGATGGTCACCACCCGCG
This sequence comes from Smaragdicoccus niigatensis DSM 44881 = NBRC 103563, assembly GCF_000380645.1. Lineage (GTDB taxonomy): Bacteria > Actinomycetota > Actinomycetes > Mycobacteriales > Mycobacteriaceae > Smaragdicoccus > Smaragdicoccus niigatensis. The sequence goes on along the minus strand of NZ_AQXZ01000013.1, from coordinate 228,011 downwards.
CCGGCGTACCGCTTCCTGTCGTCGCACTTCCGCAGGGCGAATTGCTGACCGTCAGCCTCGCCGACATCCCGCTTCTCAAGAACGCCCTCGGCCCCGGCCTGAGCTTCCACCCGCTGCGCCTCGACACCGAACGCAGTGAGTACGTCATCCTTGCCCGGATGGCTCCGGGCGTCGGCCTGCAGATCCACTACCACACGGGTCCGGCGCAGGTGTACACGCTGGCCGGCCGATGGATGTACGTCGAGTACCCGGACCAGCCGCAGACCGCAGGTTCCTACCTGTACGAGCCGGGCGGCTCGGTGCACACGTTCATGACGCCCGCGGACAACACCGAGGACACCGTCGCGCTCATCTGGGTCAGCGGCGCGAATGTCAACTTCAACGAGGACGGCACCTTTCACTCCGTGCTCGACACCGTCTCGCTGCAGTACCTCGCCGAAGCCGTCTCCGCGGCCCAGGGCACCAGCCTCTCCTACATCGGAGGCGGCGCCGCTGGCGTCGTGAAGTCCTGATGCGACAGCTCACCAGCCTCGACGCGCAGTTCCTCGCTTTCGAGGACGGCCGGACGCATGGACACGTCAGTGTCCTGGGCACCTACGCCCCGATGACCGCGGACGGCCGTTCCCTGAGCGCTGAGGTGATCATCGAACTCGTCACCGAACGGCTGCCGCTGTTGCCGCCGTTCCGGTGGCGCCTCGCTCGGGTCCCCTTCGACGTCGATCACCCCTACTGGGAGGACAGTGACGACGTCGACGTGGCGGCCCACGTGCACACGTCGACGCTTCCGGCCGGAGACGACCGCGAGTTGGCTGAGCACGTTGCCCAGATCATCGCTCAGCCACTGGACCGCTCGCGCCCGCTGTGGGAGATCCACGTGATCAACGGGCTGGCCGACGGCTCGGTTGGGGTGCTGATGAAGATGCACCACGCGGCCGTCGACGGGGTATCCGGCGCCGAGATCTTGTCCGCCCTGCTCGACCAGACCCCCGACGGGCGCGATGTGCCCGTCGCGGTGCCCACGGGCAGACGCCAGTCGGATTTCGAACTGTTTGGCCGCGGCCTGCTCAACGCCTGCCGGCACCCCGTGCGTGCCCTCGAGGTCGCAGCCCGCGCGCTGCCGCATCTCGACCAGGTGCCCACGCTCAGTGCGCTCCCAGGGATCAAGGCGCTGGCGCGTTCGGGTCGGCGCGGGCGACGGACCGAAGCGTCCGCCATGTCGGCACCGCGCACCCGATTCCAGGCGCCGGTGTCCGGCGAGCGCAGCGTGGCATTCGGATCTGTCTCGCTCAATGACGTCAAGGCCGTCAAGGAGCACTTCGGCTGCAGCGTCAACGACGTTGTCATCGCGATGTGTTCGGCAGGGCTGCGTTCGTGGCTCGACGCGAACGGGGAGTTGCCTGACCGACCGCTGGTGTCCTTCGTCCCGGTTTCGGTGCGCACCAAGGAGCAGGCTGGGACGTTCGGCAATCGGGTATCGGTCATGATGGCGGAATTGCCGACCGACGAGGCGGACGCCGCCGTTCGTTTGAAGCGGGTCAAGGCGGAGCTCAGCGCGGCCAAGCTGCACCACAAGACGCTTCCGCCGTCGCTCATGCAGGATGCGAACGACCTCGTGCCGCCGGCCTTGTTCGCCCGGACGGCTGGCGCGGCCCTGCGGTTCGGTGCGTCTCCACTGCTCCAGCCGGCTGTCAACGTCGCGATTTCCAACGTTCCCGGCTCTCCCACGACGCTGTTCTGTGCCGGCGCCGAACAACGGACGCAATACCCGATCTCCGGTGTCATGCATGGGATCGGTCTGAATATCACGGTGTTCAGCTATCGCGATGCCCTCGGGATCGGGATCGTTGCCGACCGCGGCCAGCTCGACGACGCTTGGCCCCTGCTCGGCGCCATCCAGGATGCGTTGCCGGAACTCGCCCGCCTGGTACCCACCATGTGAATCGTCACATTGACGCCGGGCCCGTTCCTACTACGCTGTGTCGTATAGAGGCGGGTGCTTAAGCCCGTCGACCGACGACCTTCAACGGTGAAGGAGGGGTCGCGTGACTTCACTCGACGTCGCCCGGTGGCAATTCGGCATCACGACCGTCTATCACTTCATCTTCGTGCCGCTGACGATCGGCCTCGCGCCGCTCGTCGCGTCCTTCCAGACTGCCTGGGTCATCACCGGCAACGAACGGTGGTACCGGCTCACAAAGTTCTTCGGCAAGCTGCTGCTCATCAACTTCGCGATTGGCGTCGCGACCGGAATCGTGCAGGAATTCCAGTTCGGGATGAACTGGAGCGAGTACTCGAAGTTCATCGGTGACGTCTTCGGTGCGCCGCTCGCACTCGAGGGAATCGTCGCGTTCTTCCTCGAATCGACGTTCCTCGGACTGTGGATCTTCGGTTGGGATCGCCTGCCGAAGCTTGTTCACCTGGGCACGATCTGGATGGTCGCGATCGGCGTCAACGCCTCAGCGTTCTTCATCATCGCGGCGAACTCGTTCATGCAGCATCCCGTCGGCGCGACGTTCGACCCGGAGCGCGGGCGTCCGGTGCTCACCGACATCTGGGCGCTGCTCACGAACAACACGGCACTTGCCGCGTTCCCGCACGCGGTCGCCGGTGCGTTCTTCACGGCTGGCACGTTCATCGCCGGTATCGCCGGTTGGTGGCTGGTCAAGACCGCACGCAGCGGTCAGACGGAAGATCTTGGGTTGTGGCGCAAGGCATCCCGTATCGGAATGGTGGTCATCGCAGTGTCGGGAATCGCGCTGGTCCTCACCGGTGACATCCAGGGCAAGCTGATGTTCAAGCAGCAGCCCATGAAGATGGCCTCTGCTGAATCGCTGTGCCACGGTGGCCTCGACCCCGACTTTTCGGTCCTGACCATCGGAACGCACAACAACTGCGACAGCGTCACCCACCTCGTCGAGGTGCCGGGCGTGCTGTCGTGGCTGGCCGAGGGCCAGTTCTCCGGCGTCGAACTCGGCGGAGTCGTCGACCTGCAGGACAAGTATCAGCTCAAGTTCGGCCCCGGCGACTACCGCCCGAATCTCTTCGTCACCTACTGGTCGTTCCGCGTGATGATGGGTATGGCCGCACTGTCGGCGGCCCTCTCGCTCGCGGGGTTGTGGCTCACGCGCGGCGGACGAAATCCGGATCAGAAGTGGTTCGCGTGGCTGTCGCTCGCCGCGATCCCGGCGCCGTTCCTCGGCAACATCGCCGGCTGGGTCTTCACCGAGATGGGTCGCCAGCCCTGGGTTGTCGCACCGAATCCGGATGGCGATCCACGCATCCGGCTCATGGTGCAAGACGCGGTTTCCGGCCACCCGACGACGACCGTTGTCGTGTCGCTGGTGACGTTCACGCTGCTCTACGCGGTTCTCGCCGTCCTGTGGGCGGGCCTGATGCGCCGCTACGTGATCGAGGGAGCGCGGGAGAAACCGAACGTGCATGAGGACGACCACGAACTCCTCTCGTTCGCGTACTAGGAGGACATGATGACTCTCCCTGAACTGTGGTTCATCGCCGTCGCGGTGTTGTTCACCGGCTATTTCGTGCTCGAGGGCTTCGACTTCGGCGTCGGCATGCTGTTCCCGGTGCTCGGCCGGACCGACAATCGGCGACGCGTGCTGCTCAACACCATCGGGCCCGTGTGGGACGGGAACGAGGTGTGGCTCATCACCGCGGTCGGCGCGATGTTCGCGGCGTTCCCGGCCTGGTACGCCACGATGTTCTCCGGGTTCTACCTGCTCATGCTGCTGATCCTGGTGTCGCTCATCGTGCGCGTCGTGTCCATCGAGTGGCGCGGCAAGATCAACGACCCGGCTTGGCGCCGACTGTGCGACGCCGGAATCATGACCGGGTCGTTCGTCCCGTCGTTCCTGTGGGGCGTGATCTTCAGCAACATCGTGGCGGGTCTCGCGATCGACAAGACCGGGTATGTGACGTCGGGATTCTCGGACCTGTTCAACGCCTATGCGGTGCTCGGCGGACTGACGACTCTTGCGCTGTTCCTCCTGCATGGAACTGTGTTCGTGGCGCTCAAGTCTGCTGGTGACGTGAGTATCGACGCCCGTTTGCTTGTGCGGCGGTTCGGGGTGCTGCCGGTCGCGTTCGTCGCCGCGTTCTCGGTGTGGACGCAGATCGAGTTCGGTAAGTCGTGGACGTTGATCGTCGCAGGGGGCGTCGTCGGGGCTCTCCTGGCAGCGTGGGTTCTCGCCGCGATCGAACGCGACGGTTGGGCGTTCGCCTTCACGACCCTCAGCGTCGCCGGCCTCGGAGTTCTGCTGTTCGGATCGCTGTTCCCGAACGTCCTCCCGTCGACCATCGACCCCGAGTTCACGCTGACGATCGCCAATGCGGCGTCGAGTCACTACACGCTCAAGATCGTCGGATGGCTGGCACTCATCTTCGGCCCGATCGTTCTGCTGTACCAGGGATGGACGTACTGGGTTTTCCGCAAACGCATTGCGGTCGAACACATTCCGCCGTCCATCGGGCTCAGTCTCCGACGATGAGCACCACCACGACCCGCGGTCCGATTGACCTCGGACTGGTGCGCGAATCCGCGCGGACCAGGCGACACATCGCGGCGACGATCGCGCTGACCACGGGTTCGGCGGTCGCGATCGTCGCCGGTGCGGTGTGCATCGGGACAGTGCTCGCGGGCGTCACCACCGGCGAGGGTTTCTCGCCGTGGGCGCTTGGTGGACTCGCTGTCGCGGTCCTCGGCGATGCGATGTGCACGTGGCTGCGCGAACGGTACGGGCATCGCGCTGCCGACGAGATCGTCACGGGTCTGGAGATGGACGTGCTGGCGTCCGTGGCGAAGCGTCGGGGCAGGCCGGACGACGACCTCGCGCACGACGCGTTCGTACTGGTCACGCGCACGTTGACTGACCTGCGCGTATACCTCGGTGAGTACGTCCCGGCGCTCGGTGCGGCGCTGACCGTGCCCCCGATCGTCCTGGCCGTGATCGCGTATTTCGATCTCACCTCTGCCGTCATCGTGGTCGTGACGATTCCGTTCGTCCCGCTGTTCATGGTCCTCATCGGCCTGCTGAGCAAGGATCGTGCGGTTGCCACGCTCGCCACACTCACCCGGCAGTCCGCCGAGATGCTCGACGTGCTCGAAGGTCTGCCGACGCTGCGGGCACTCGGGCGCGAGCGGGGTCTTGAAAAGCAGCTGCGCCGAACCGGCGATCGGTATCGGCATACCGCGCTCGGGGCGCTGCGGGTCGCCTTCCTGTCGTCGCTCGTGCTGGAGTTCATCGCGACGCTGAGCGTGGCGCTCGTCGCCGTGAGTATCGGTTTGCGTCTCGTGTTCGGCGATATGCCGCTCGCTGCGGGAGTCATCGCGCTGATCCTCGCGCCGCATGTTTACGGCCCCATCCGGTCTGTCGGGGCGAAGTTCCACGCGGCTGAAGACGGAGTCGCCGCGTTGGAGCGGGCGCGCGCCCTGCTGGAATCCGAGCCCGTCGTCACGGTGCCCACCAACCTGACCGCGACCATTCGGGCTGGTCAGATCACGGCCCTGGTGGGACCCAACGGCAGCGGAAAGTCGACGGCGTTGCTGACGATGCTCGGCCTCGTCGAGCCGACCTCGGGAAACATCACCATCGACGGCGCCACCGACTGGCAGCAGGTGGCGTGGTTGCCGCAGCACCCGGCGATCGTGCCCGGAACCCTCCGCGAGAATCTCCGGCTCTCCGGCCTCAGCAGTGTCGATGAGCAGGTCCTTCGTGCTTGTGCCGCAACCGGATTCGACGACGTCCTCGCGACGCTTCCGGACGGATGGGACACCCACATCGGCGTCCGCGGGGAGGGGCTTTCGCGCGGTCAGCAACAACGTCTGGCACTCACGCGAGTGCTGGCCAGCCCGCGCAGCGTTCTCCTACTCGACGAGCCGACTGCCCACCTTGACGACGCAGCCGAACAGCGCGTCATTTCGGCGATCCGAGAACGCGCCCACCGCGGGGACACGGTCGTAGTCGTAGCCCACCGCCCGGCGCTCATTGCCGCCGCTGACTCGATCGTTGAAGTCCATGCTGGCGAATGACCCGCTGTGGCGTGCTCTCCACCTCGCGACTCCCGCGCGGCGCAAGATCCTGTTCGCGATCGCGCTTGGTGTCGCCGCCTCCGGAAGCGCCCTCGCGCTGAGTGCCACGTCGGCCTGGCTCATCGCCCGGGCCTGGGAGATGCCGCCGGTTCTGATGTTGTCGGTGGCGGTCGTCAGCGTGCGCGCGCTCGGCATCTCGCGCGGGGTGCTGCGGTATCTCGAACGGTTGTCGACGCATGACGCCGCGCTCGACGGAACCACCAATGCGCGCGTGTCGATCTATCGCCAACTGTCCGTCGGCAACCCGCAGGTTCTGAGCCGCACCCGGCGAGGCGAATTGCTTATGCGAACGGGCGCGGACGTCGACCGCATCTCCCAGGTTCTCGTGCGCGCGATCGTTCCGGCGACCGTTGCCGGGGTCATGTCGATTGCCGCGGTCGTGATCGTCGGGCTGATCTCGGTTCCCGCTTCGGCGGCCCTGGCGATCGCGTTGCTGGTCGCGGTTGTGGGTGCGCCATGGCTTGCCAGCCGCGGTGCCCGACTTCAGCAGTCGCGAACCGCTGACCTGCGCACCGAGTTCGCGGCCTACGCGTCGACGGTTCTCGAACACTCTGCAGAGCTGCGGGTGACCGGTCGACTCGATCAGATGCTGGGCGAGGCACGAAGGGCTGCTGAGCAAGCCCGCCGCGCAAGCGATCGGACGGCGTGGCATGCCGCGCTGTCGTCGGCGTCCATCCCCGTCGCCGCGGGCATTGCAGTCATCGCAGCGCTGCTCGCAGCGATCGGATCGACCGACCTTCCGCCGACGAGCCTTGCCGTCCTCGTCCTTGTCCCGCTGGCGGTGACCGAGATCGCGAGCGCATTGCCTGCTGCGGCGATCGAGCTTGGGCAGGCTCGGCGGGCGGCTGTGCGGCTCATGGACCTCCTCGACCGTGCGGAATCTGCGAGCGCAGAGGGGAGAGCGCGGGTCGACGTACCGGAGGTCGACGTGCCACCGGGTGGGCGGCTCGCTGTCACCGGCCCGAGTGGTTCCGGCAAGACGACCTTGTTGCTGAAGTTGGCGGCGCAGGATCCGTCGGCGGCGTACTTCTCCGAGGACGCCCACCTCTTCCGCACCTCGATCTTCGAGAACCTCCGGGTTTCCAATGGTGCGCTGACCACTGAAGAAGCCTGGCAGGCGCTGCGTTTGGTCGGCCTGGACGAGTGGGTGCACGAGGTCGGCATCGACTTCGTCCTGCGTTCCGGTGAACGCAGCCTCTCCGCCGGCCAACGGCGACGCCTCCTTCTAGCCCGGGCGCTGGTTTCGCCCGCCCAGGTGCTGCTTCTCGACGAGCCGACGGAGAACCTCGACGACGTGAGCGCGCGGCACTTGCTGGAGTGGCTCCTCGACCCGGCGTCCGACCTGCTGGTTCCCGGCCGCAGCGTCGTCGTTGCGACGCACGCCCCGGTCCCGTCGCCAACGATTCGGTGGTCTCCTGGCGGCGTCATCGAAATATGTAGTTGGCGGACCCAGGGGAGCACCGAATCGTTTCAACGCGGCGGACCAGGGGGTCCGCGAGTAACCTCGCCGACGTGGGTCAAATGAGCGCAGAGCGTCCGGCCGGCGAGGCGCGGACCATGCGGTACCAGAGCGTCGTCAACAAGATCACGACTGCGATCCTGAGGTCTCCGTTGGCAAAGGGCCCCGGTCAGGCGCTTGTTCTGCTGCATGTCGTCGGACGAAAGACCGGTCGTCATTTCGACGTGCCGGTGGCGTACGCGCGTGACGGCGATGCGCTCGTGGTCGGTACGCCCTTCGCTTGGGCCCGGAACATGCGCACCGGTGAACCCGTCGAAGTCCATTACATGGGCAAACTGCGAGTCGCCGATGTCGAGGTGCGCTCTGATGTCGACGACACCATGGCCGACTACGCGATCCTCTGCCGAGTGAACAAGCAGTTCGCGAAGTTCAACAACATTCGCCGGGATGCCGCAGGGGATACTGACCCGGCAGATCTGCGTGCTGCGTGGGAACAGGGCGGCCCGGCGTATCGCCTGACCCTGCGCTAGGCCCCTTACGGAACCTCGACCGTCCCAATCGTCGGCAGGAAGCTGCAGCTATGCGACTTCTGGCCGGCAGCCTGGGTGGTCAGCGAACCGGAGATGATGGCAATCACCCGTCCACTGCCGGTGTTGGCCGTACCGCTGAGCGTCGCCGGGCCGCTCGGGTGGTTGATCTTCGCGTCATCAGTCAGCTTGGTCGTCCCAGTTTTCCCGGTGCTGATGTTCACCCAGGTCACTTCCATCGGGCTCGACTGGTGGGCGGTCGGCAGCGGAGTTCCGAGTGCAGTGAACACGAAGGCCGTCTGTCCCGGCTTCGGGCCGGGGAGTGGCAGCTTTGCCGGTCCCGGAACCGCGAGTGCAGTGCCGACCGAGTGGCCGGTCTCGCTGATGCACTTCGGTCCAACGCTGGGGTAGAGGAACTGCGAGATGACGACGCCGTCAGCGTTCGGGATCTTCGGGCCACCTCCGCCGCTTCCGTCGATGAACTTCACGACGGACGTCAGGATGTTCCCGATCTGCGGTGGCAAAGCGGCTGCGCTCGCCTTCGCCTGCTCGAGCAGCGACGCCTGAGCATCGGTGCCCGAGGTGGGCGTCGTGAGAAGTCCGATGACGGCGGGCGCCAGCGATGCGATCGCATCCGGAGAAATCATGGATCCGAGGTTGGCTGGTACGGCACTCAAGTCGATTCCGCCGGGTGCGGCCTCCGCCTGGCCAGGCAGGGCGAGCACAACGGTGGAGCAGGCGAGAACCGATAGCGCGGCGCGTTTCACTCCCGAGCGTGGCACTGTCTCTTCCTCACTCTGCGTTGGGTACAGGAATTCGTTTGCCGGACTGTATTCCGGAAATCCCTGGTGACGCGTGCTGAGAAAGGGGTGAGTGACTGAATTGTTTAACGTCCGATGCGGGGACGCAATCGCCCCCAGATTAATTACTACTGATCGGCCGCGATTTGGTTAATTGTCTGGGCGAAGGCGGTGTCGGAGGCCGTCAAGCCACCCGCGGAGTGCGTGCTCAGCGTGAATGTGACTTTGCGCCAACGGATATCGATGTCCGGGTGGTGCTGTGCGGCCTCGGCGGCCTCGGCGACGCGATTCACCAAGGCAATGGCTGCCGGAAAAGTAGAACAGGTGAAAGTCCGGCTGATCTCGTTTTCGACGAGGGACCATTCCGGTTCTGCCGTGAGAAATTGTGTGACTTCGGTCTCGGTGAGTAGGTTGGCCATACCCCATCATGTACCTCATGAGCGTTAGTGCGCGAGAGGTCGTCGCGGGGGCGATCGTCCGGGACGGGCGCCTTCTCCTCGCGCAGCGAGTTTCGCCTCCGGAGTTTGCGGGCATGTGGGAGTTGCCGGGTGGCAAGGTCGAGTTGGGGGAGTCGCCCGGTTCCGCACTCGCGCGCGAATTGCAAGAAGAACTCGGTGTCGATGTTCGAGTCCATGAGCGCGTCGGGGTCGACGTCTGGCTTACCGAGCATCTCGTCTTACGCGCTTACCGCGCCGAATTGCTTGTCGGGGAACCGATTCCGCACGAACACAGCGCTGTCGCGTGGGTGCGGGCCGACGAATTGGCGAGCTATCCGCTCGTTCCGAACGATGAGAAGTGGGTTCCGGACCTGATCAGGCTGCTCGAGCCTTCTTGAGCGCCTGCTTGAGTTCCTTACCGGTGAGACCTTGATGAACAGCTTTCTTCATCTTGTGAACAACGAAGGGGCATTTGAGGCATCGCTTGTCGCTCTTGCAGCACTTCTTCTTGGGCTTGAAGTGCGCAACCTTCTCCACCTTGCTCACGGTGGTTAGCCTACCCTCTCTTCTTCGGTGGAAACATGGCAAGAAATCCCAGGTAAGCTGGTAACTCGTGTCTGTTTCTTTTCGCAACGTCGCCATCGTCGCCCACGTCGACCACGGCAAGACCACCCTCGTCGACGCCATGCTGCGCCAGTCCGGCGCCTTCGCCGAGCGTGCTGCGCTCGTCGACCGAGTCATGGACTCCGGTGACCTGGAGCGTGAAAAGGGCATCACGATCCTCGCCAAGAACACCGCGGTGCATCACATCAACGCGGACGGCTCCGAGACCGTCATCAACGTCATCGACACCCCCGGCCACGCCGACTTCGGTGGTGAGGTCGAGCGCGGTCTGTCGATGGTCGACGGTGTCGTCCTGCTCGTCGACGCCTCCGAGGGCCCGCTTCCGCAGACCCGCTTCGTGCTCCGCAAGGCGCTCGCCGCGTCGCTGCCGGTGATCCTGGTCGTCAATAAGACCGACCGTCCGGACGCCCGCATCGCCGAGGTCGTCGAGGAAAGCCACGACCTGCTCCTGGACCTCGCGTCGGACCTCGACGACGAAGCCGCGCACGCCGCCGAGCTCGCGCTCGAGCTGCCGGTTCTCTATGCCTCGGGCCGCGAGGGCAAGGCCTCCAAGCACCAGCCGGCAAACGGTGAGGCCCCGGATGCGGAGAACCTCGACGCGCTTTTCGACGTCCTCCTGAGCTACATCCCGGCGCCGAAGGGTGATGCCAGCGCACCGCTGCAAGCGCTCGTCACGAACCTCGACGCGTCGCCGTTCCTGGGCCGTCTTGCGCTCGTCCGCATCCACAACGGCACCCTGCGCAAGGGTCAGACCGTCGCGTGGATGACCGCAGAGGGCACCAAGAACGTCAAGATCACTGAGCTTCTGAAGACGTTCGGTGTCGAGCGTCAGCCCGCCGAAGAGGCAGTCGCCGGAGACATCGTGGCCGTGGCTGGCTTCCCGGACATCATGATCGGTGACACTCTCGCCAGCCTCGACAATCCGGTCGCGCTGACCCGTATCACGGTCGACGAGCCGGCCATCTCGGTCACCATCGGTATCAACACGTCGCCGCTGGCCGGCCGCAATGGCGGCACCAAGGTGACCGCTCGCCTGGTCAAGGCCCGCCTCGACCAGGAGCTCATCGGTAACGTATCGATTCGCGTTCTGCCGACCGAGCGCCCGGACACCTGGGAGGTGCAAGGCCGTGGTGAGCTCGCACTGGCGATCCTGGTGGAGCAGATGCGCCGCGAAGGCTTCGAGCTCACCGTCGGTAAGCCGCAGGTCGTCACCCGGACCGTCGACGGCAAGATTCACGAGCCGTTCGAAGACCTGCAGGTCGACGTCCCGGAGGAATACCTCGGTGCGATCACGCAGCTGCTCGCGAACCGCAAGGGCCGCATGGTGGGGATGAACAACCACGGCTCCGGTTGGGTGCGCATGGAGTTCATCGTCCCGTCGCGTGGGCTCATCGGCTTCCGGACCGACTTCCTCACCGACACCCGCGGAACGGGTATCAGCAACGCCATCGCGAGCGGCTATGAGCCGTGGGCCGGCGAGATTCGCGCGCGGCACACGGGCTCGCTCGTGTCCGACCGCGCCGGTTCCATCACGCCGTACGCCATGATTCAGCTCCAGGACCGCGGCACGTTCTTCGTCGAGCCGGGCTCGCCGACCTACGAGGGCATGGTGGTCGGAATCAACCCGCGCGCTGAGGATCTCGACGTCAATGTGACGCGTGAGAAGAAGCTCACCAACATGCGATCGTCGACGAGCGATGTCCTCGAGACGCTGTCCCGGCCGATCACTCTGGGCCTCGAAGGCGCGCTCGAGTTTTGCGCGGAAGACGAGTGTGTCGAGGTGGGCCCGGACGTCATTCGGGTGCGTAAGGTGATTCTCGATGCCACTGAGCGCGGACGCGAGCGTTCGCGCGCGAAGGCACGAGGGTAAGTCTGGCGTCTACGGGAGGGGGTGTGCGCATGCGCGTGTTCCACTCTCGGAGATTGATCGCCGCGGCCATGGTGACGGCCAGCGCACTGGCGCTGGCCTCCTGCACGGCTAACCCGCCGCCGCCGATTCAGGCCGAACCCTCGACGTCGACGACCGCTCCGTCCGCGGAGAACAAGAACCGGATCGTCGTCGCGGTCGATGACATCGGCACGGGGATGAACCCGCACCTGCTGTCGGACCAATCGCCGGCGAACGCCGCCGTGGCATCGCTCGTCCTGCCAAGCCCGTTCCGGGCGGTGCCGGGGGATGCGCCCGGCCGCACCGCATGGGTCCTCGACAAGAACATGATGGTGTCGGCCGAGGTCACGAGCACCGAGCCGTTCACGATCACGTACAAGATCCGCGACGAGGCGCAGTGGTCGGACGGTGCTCCGATCGCCGCCGAGGACTTCCAGTACCTGTGGCAGCAAATGACAACGCAGCCCGGTGCGGTCGACCCCGCGGGCTACCAACTGATCGACAAGGTCGTGTCAGCGGGCGGCGGCAAGACGGTCAACGTCGTCATGAAGTCGGAGTACCCGGCCTGGCGTGAGCTCTTCACGAGCCTGTTGCCATCGCACCTGGTGAAGGATTCGCCGGGCGGATTCGAGGAAGGCCTCGCGTCGACGATCCCGGTCTCGGGCGGACTGTTCCACATCAAGTCGGTCGATCGCGGTCGCGGCGAGATCCTCCTCGAGCGCAATGATCGCTTCTGGGACAAGCCGGCGACGCCGGACCAGATCCTCATTCGACGGTCGGGCAACGCGCCGCAACTCGCGGAGTCGATGCGCTCGGACGACGCCCAGATGGCGCTTGTCCACGTCAGCAACGCGGTGCAGGCGCAGCTTCAGGCGATCGAAGGCGTCAGCGCGAAGCAGATCTACCAGCCTCGCCGACTGCAACTCGTCCTGAACGGCCGGGTCCCGAAGCTCGCCGATGTGCGGGTCCGGGCCGGTGTTCTGGGACTGCTCGATCCGGGTCTGCTCGCCACCGTCGCGATGGACACGGGTGCCTTCGTCGAACCGGCTCGTGCCCAGATCCTGTCGCCCTCGGACCCTGGTTACGCACCGACCGCGCCACCGCCGATGTCGAACGGCGATGCCATCGGGATGCTCGCGGCCGGAGGTTTCCCGAAGTCGAAGCCGTTGGCTCTGCGCATCGGAGTCCCAGAGAACGACACGGTTGCCTTCGCGGTGGCATCGACCGCTGCCGATCAGCTGCGGGCGGCAGGACTTCAGGTCACCGTCGACAGCATCGCCGGGCGAGAACTGTACGGAACGAGCCTGCTGAACGGCGAAGTCGACATCATCGTGGGCTGGGAACATGCGGGCACCGATGCCGCGACGACGCTGGCATCTCGCTTCGCGTGCCCCGCACCGTCCACCGCCACGACCAGCACCAAGCCCACGACGCCGACCACGACCAAAGAGTCGCAGGAGTCGACGACCGCGGTCGCGACGAACCTCAGCGGAATCTGCGACAAGGACATGCAGGACGAGATCGCGGGTGCACTCGACGGCGACCCCGCCATCGGCTCAGTCCTGGCCGCGCTCGAGCCGAAACTGTGGGCGCTCTCCGCGGTACTGCCGATCGTGCAGGACCAGACAATGGCGGTCATCGGACCGGGCGTGACCGGAGCGACCCTCAACGGTGCGCTCCCGGTCGGCATCTTCGCCGACGCCGAGAAGTGGGCCAAAGCAACTCCGTGAGTGATCAGATCTCGTGAGCATGAAGCTTCTCTTTGTCCACGCCCACCCCGATGACGAGTCGATTCTGACCGGCGGCACGATCGCGCTGCACACCTCCCGCGGTGACGAGGTGCTCGTGGTGACGTGCACCTTGGGCGAGGAAGGCGAGGTCATCGGCTCGACGTGGGCCGGCCTCGTCGCCGGTGCCGCGGACCAACTCGGCGGGTACCGAATTTCGGAGCTGTCGAAAGCACTTGCTGCGCTTGGCGTTTCCGAACCTCGATTTCTCGGCGGGGCCGGTCGTTGGCGGGATTCCGGGATGGCCGGGACGCCGTCGGCGGAGCACCCGCGTGCCTTCATCAACGCTGAGCGCCCGGAGGTCGTCAGCGAGTTGGTTCGGGTGATCAACGAGTTCCGGCCCGACGTCGTCGTCGGTTACGACCCGGACGGCGGCTACGGCCACCCGGACCACATTCAGGTCCATGCGGTGACGACCGCGGCCGTCGAGGCGGCGACCTGGCGCGTCTCCAGGTTCTACTGGGCGGTCGCTTCGCGGGACGCGGTGGACGCCGGCGTTGCCGCGATGGGCGAGTTACCGGACGGCTGGAAGATGCCTCGGCCGGGGGAGTTGGCCGCGATGGATTCGAAGCTCATCACGACCGAAGTCGACATCACGCCCGTACTGGACGCGAAGCGGGCGGCACTGGCTGCGCATGCCACGCAAGTGATGGTGACGGACGGCATGTTCGCGCTGTCGAACAACGTTGCCCAGCCGATCCTGACCTCTGAATTCTTCGTCCTGGTGAGCGGTTCCGCCGACGGCGTGGAGTCGGAGCTGTGATGCGCTGGATCGGTCCGCTGACCTTGGCGTTCCTGACGATCGACGGATTCGTCAGCTGCGTGATCGAGGCGCTCTACTTGCCGCTCTACATCGGCGCGATTCCCTTCCCGATCAGCGTTCTTTTCGCCGCAGCCGGGAACATCGTTCTCATGTGGGCGGCCTCTAAGGTGAACCCGCGGCCGGTCGTCTCATTCCTGCCGCTGATCGCGTGGGCGTTCGCGATGGTGATCATGCTCGCGGGTGGTCCGGGCGGCGACTTCATCCTGTGGGCCGGTTGGCAGACGATTGCGTTCTGCATCGGTGGCTTGCTCCCGACGCTGGTGTTCAGTGCGTTGCGCCCGATTCCAGAGCAGCGGCCTGTGCCGCGTTCACCAGCACCGACTCCAGCATCGCGGGCGTCAGGCGGCCGGTGAACGTGTTCTGTTGGCTCACGTGGTAGCAGCCAAACAGTTCGATTTCTCGTCCTGACTTCGTCAGCGCCAGGCGGGCGCCATGACCGAACGCAGGCCGGGGCTTTAGTACGGACCAGCCGGACCGAGACAGCACCGCGAGAAGCGCGTTCCAGCCGAAGGCGCCGAGCACGACGACGGACCGGACCTCGGTGAGCACGTCGAACTCCCTGTCCAACCACGTGCCGCAGGTGATCCGTTCGGTCGGTGTCGGCTTGTTGTCCGGTGGAGCGCAGTGCACCGGCGCCGTGATGCGGGTGCCGAAGAGTTCGAGCCCGTCACCGATGTGCGTCGACGTCGGCTGGCTTGCGAGGCCCACCGCGTGCAGGGCGGCATAGAGCACGTCACCGCTGCGGTCGCCGGTGAACATCCGCCCGGTCCGGTTCGCGCCGTGCGCGGCCGGTGCCAGGCCGACGATGAGCAGCCGGGCGTCCGCTGGACCGAAACCGGGAACCGGCCGGCCCCAATAGGTTTCATCGCGGAAGGCGGCACGCTTCACGCGGGCCACCTCTTCCCGCCAGGCGACCAGGCGAGGGCAGCGACGGCAGTCGACTAGAGCTGCTTCGAGCGCGGCCAACTCGTTCACAGGTCGAGAACCGCGCTGAGCGCCATCCCGACGCGGTCCATCACATCCGGGGAGAGGATCGCGATCCGCTGCTCGAACCGCTGCGACTCACCGATCGACAGGGCCATGCATCGCGCATAACCCAGTCCGTCACCGAGCGAGACGGTCAGAAGTCCGACCGAGGTAAACGATGGCGGAACTTCGGTGACGTCGACGATGACGTGAATGCCGGAGATGTTCAGGATCTCCGTGGACACCACAAGTACGCGCGCCGAGCGTGTGGTGGACTCGTAAGTCCAAACCTCGCCGCGCTGCATATGTCAATCCTCGGTCAGGCCAATTCCGGTACGCGCAGGTGAGCCAATACGAGGTCGAATTCCGCTACCTCGACGATTTCTGCGCCGATGTCGCGCGCAGCCGAACTGCGGAGGCTGTTTGCGGTCGTGCGGCTCGCCTCCATCGTTTCACGACTGTCCCATGCCGTTGCGGTTACGCAGCGACCGTTGATGCGGTCGATGAACATACTTGCGCTGCAGAACCCTTCCATCCGTTCGCATTCCGGCAGAACGCCGAAGCGGAAGATGTCCACTGCGCGATCGAGCACGGACGGGCTGCAGTGCAACCAGGTGCAGCGCGTGCTCGTCGAATTGTTCGTTCGGTGCTCGCGGTGAATAACGGCGATTTCCCAGTTCTCGACATCGGTGATGTTTCCGCCGAACGATTCCGTCGCGTTCTCACGCATGTCGCGGGCGCGCATTTCGCTCGCGAGCATTTCTCGTTCGGTTACCCAGGAGCTGGTCGCGATACATGCGCCAGTGTTGCGGTCGACGAGAAGGGACAGTCCCGCGCAGCCATTCATGCGGAGAAGTGCCGGCATGACGGATTTGCGGATGTAGTCGATTCCCTCGTCGATCGAAGATGGCTCGGCTTGAATTCTGGTGGAACGTGCGAACACTTCATTTCTCCTGTTCGCGTGAGGGGCGACGCCCCCCGAGAGCGCTGCCGGATACATCCACGATTCTCGTGTTTGCGCCGTATCGCAAGGGTCGCTCGGGCGTACCGTCGAGCCATGTCATCGGTGATCAGCGGCAATGTCGGAACCGTCGTGGCGCTGTGGCGTTATCCGGTGAAGTCCATGCAGGGCGAGCAGATTTCATCGTCGGTCATCGACCGACGGGCTCTGCACGCCGACCGGATGTGGGCGGTGCGGGATCTCGAGCTGAAGGCGGTCACCACCGCGCGTCGGCTTCCGATGCTGCTCGGCTGCTCGGCTCGATACGTCGAGGAGCCCGCGATCGGAGTCGGTCCCGGCGATGTCGCTCATGTGGTCGTCACGTTCCCGGATGGATCCGAGATCGTCAGCACCGATCGCGACCGCATGAACCGGGCGCTCAGCGATCTGACGGGTAAGTCGGTCGCGCTGGTCTCGCTGCCGCCGGTCACCGACAAGGCCGCCTACCGTGGCGTGATGTTCTCGAAGAAGGACATCCGCCAGCAGTTCCAGGTGGCAGATGGCGACCCGCTGCCGGACTTCTCGATGTTCCCGCTCCGCAAGCTCGCGGAGTTGGCAATTTTCGCGACTCCGGTCGGAATCTTCGCGGACGCGTACCCAGTCCACATCCTGACGACCTCGAGCCTGAAGGCGATGGCTGCCATCGGTGGTGACTTCGATGTTCGACGTTTCCGGCCGAACATCCTCGTCGAAACGACGGGGGAGGGACTCGTAGAACAGGACTGGATCGGCGGCACACTGCGTACCGGGACGGTCGGTATTCGAGTCGAGGTTCCAACTGTCCGTTGTTCGGTCCCGCTGCGTCCGCAGCCGGGCCTCGAGCCGGATCCCGCGGTGGTGAAGACGATTTCGCGGCACAACGACCGGTGCCTCGGCGTCTACGCCGACGTGACCACCGTCGGAAGCGTTTCGGTCGGCGATGCGGTCGAATTCGTACCAACCGGACAACCGGGTATCGTCGGCGGTTCGATCGGTCGACTTGCCGGCCGCATCAAGCGCAACGCGGTACGCGCGGGAAACCGTGTTTTACCCGGCTGAATGAGGAGATAAATGCACGTCATCGTCGTTCAACGCACGATCGAGGCACCGGTGGACCGCGTGTGGGAGGTCATCACCGACCTGGAGGGCACGGGTCGCCAACTTCCCGGTGCCACCAAGATCGAGCGCGTTACCGGCGACGGCTACGCAGTGGGCACGGTCTGGCGCGAGACCCGCAAGCTCTTCGGCCGCGAGAACACCGAGGAGATGACGGTCGCCGAGGTCGAGGCGCCGACGCGGACCGTCGTGGTCGCGTCGTCGGACGGAACTGACTACCGCACCGAGTTCCTGCTCGCTTCTGAGGGCGACGCCACGGCCCTCACGCTGACGTTCTCCGCCGTCTCGCAGGGCTCGGGCCTCCTCCGCGGTCTGGTCGAGCGTGTGCTCATGCCGGTCGGTGTCGCCGTCACGAAGAAGATGATCGCCGCCGATCTCGCCGCGATCGCCAAAGCGGCCGAACGGAATTAGATTTCAGCGAAACTAACCCCGTGACGATCGAACAGGTATCGGCCGAAGTCATCGCGCACCGGCGTGCCAACATCCGCCGCTATGCCGACCTCATGGACTCGAAGTTCCGTATTCCCGGGACGCAGCAGACGTTCGGCATCGACCCGATCGTGGGTCTGATTCCCGGTGCCGGCGGAATCGCGGGCTTCCTTCTCAGCGTCGGAATCGTCGTCCAGGCCGTGCATTACGGGGCACGCCGCTGGACGCTCACCCTGATGCTGGTCAACCTGTTCCTCGACGCGACGATTGGCAGCATTCCGATCCTCGGGACCGTGTTCGACGTGGTGTACAAGGCCAACAACCGCAACGTGAATCTGCTGGACCATCATGTTGAAGACCCGTATCGAACAAACAACAAGATCCGGAGCACGGTCTTCTGGTCGCTTGTCGTCGTTGCCGTGGTGACGCTGATCCTGCTGATCCTGCTGGTCATCGCGACGATCTGGCTGATCAGTTGGCTGACTAGCTGAGCTGGTCTTTCGTCTCGAGATACCAGCGCGTCAGATCGATTCGGGTCGTTCGGCCGCGACTCCGCGAGTAGTCGGCACCCGGCTTCGTCGCGAAGTGCGATGGCCATATCGGGCCGCCCAACGCCACGCCGCGACGGTCATCGAGACCCTCGGAATTCGGGCGGTATTCGGGGTGGGCGCTGTGTCCGCTATGGCTGCCGGGATTCTGCTGAGAGAAAGAAGTCGCGGCCGCGCTGCAGTGCCCTTGCGTGCCACGGCATGATCGAGGGGTGACGCCGATACCTATCCAGGTCATCCCGAGTCAGTCCGCCATGCGCCGGGCGTTGCGGCGAGCCCGCGACGGCGTGACGCTCAACGTCGACGAGGCGACCGTCCTGCTGCATGCGCAGGGCGCTGACCTCGCGGAATTGTGTTCGATCGCCGCTCATGTACGCGATGCCGGGCGTATTTCGGAGGGGCATGAAGCGCCGCTGCCGATCACGTATTCGCGCAAGGTCTTCATTCCACTGACGCGGTTGTGCCGCGACAAGTGCCACTACTGCACGTTCGTCACGGTGCCGGGCAAGCTCCGCGCCGACGGCCAGGGGATGTTCCTCGAGGTCGATGAAGTGCTCGACATTGCGCGCAAGGGAGCGGCGCTCGGCTGCAAAGAGGCGCTCTTCACGCTTGGAGACCGACCGGAGGAACGGTGGCCGGAGGCGCGCGAGTGGCTCGATCAGCGCGGCTACGACTCGACGCTCGACTACCTGCGCGCGGTCGCGATCAAGGTCCTGGAAGAGACGGGCCTGCTCCCGCATCTGAACCCGGGCGTCATGAGCTGGCCGGAACTGAACCGGCTCAAGCCCGTCGCGCCGTCGATGGGAATGATGCTCGAAACGACGTCGAAGCGACTCTTTGAGGACAAGGGGGAGTGCCACTTCGGCAGTCCCGACAAGGACCCCGACGTGCGCTTACGAGTCCTGTCCGATGCGGGCCGGCTGAGCATTCCGTTCACGACGGGAATTCTCGTCGGCATCGGCGAGACGCTCGGCGAGCGGGCCGACTCGATCTTCGCAATCCGTAAGGTGCACAAGGAGTTCGGGCACATTCAGGAAGTCATCGTGCAGAACTTCCTGGCCAAGCCGGACACTGCGATGCGCGATGCACCGAACGCCGCGATCGATCAGTTCGTCGCCACGATCGCCGTCACGCGGCTGGTCCTCGGGCCCTCGATGCGGGTCCAGGCACCGCCGAACCTCGTGTCCCCCGAGGAGTGCCGCGCACTCATCGGGGCCGGTATCGACGACTGGGGCGGCGTTTCGCCGCTGACTCCGGACCATGTGAACCCGGAACGGCCGTGGCCGAACCTCGACGATCTGGCGGCGATCACGGCCGGCGCGGGCTACCGCCTCACCGAGCGGCTGACCGCGCACCCGAAGTACGTGCTCGGCGGCCCGGCCTGGATCGACCCACGTGTTCGCCCGCACGTCGACGCTCTCGCCGGGGCCAACGGTCTGGCCCGCGACGTGATTCCGGCCGGACTCCCGTGGCAGGAACCGGACGAGTCGTGGGACTCGCACGGTCGTACCGATCTGAACAGCGACATCGACGCGACGGGCCGCAATACCGATACCCGGTCGGACATCGGCAGCGCGTTCGGGGACTGGGACGCGATCCGGGAGCGGGCCCGCGCGGTGGCGATGCCCGAGCGGATCGGCTCGGACCTGATGGAGGCTTTGCGTTCCGCGGAACGCGACCCCGCCGGATGCACGGATGCGCACTATCTGGCGCTCGCGCAGGCCGAAGGTGTGGGCCTCGAAGCCGTGGTGGGGCTGGCCGATCAGCTGCGTCGGGATGTCGTCGGCGAGGACGTCACGTACGTCGTCAACCGGAACATCAACTTCACGAATATCTGTTACACGGGCTGCAGATTCTGTGCATTTGCACAGCGTAAGGGCGATGCCGACGCGTTCACACTGTCGACCGCGGAGGTCGGCGAACGGGCGCATGAGGCGTGGCTCGATGGCGCCACCGAAGTCTGCATGCAGGGCGGAATCGACCCTGATTTACCGGCCACCGGCTACGCCGATCTCGTGCGCGCGGTGAAAGCTCGCGTGCCCGAGATGCATGTGCACGCGTTCAGCCCGATGGAGGTGGTCAACGGGGCTTCGCGCGGGGGCATCAGCATTCGTGACTGGCTTCTGCAGTTGCGCGAGGCCGGCCTCGACACCATCCCCGGCACGGCGGCCGAGATCCTCGACGACGACGTGCGTTGGGTTCTCACGAAGGGCAAGCTGCCGACCTCGGCCTGGGTCGAGGTCGTGACGACCGCCCATGAAGTAGGCCTGCGCTCGAGTTCGACGATGATGTACGGCCACGTCGATCACCCCGGCCACTGGGTCCAGCACCTTCGGGTGATTCGTGGAATCCAGGACCGGACGGGCGGATTCACCGAATTCGTGCCGCTGCCGTTCGTGCACCACAGCGCTCCGCTGTACCTCGCGGGCGCCGCCCGCCCGGGGCCCACGATGCGCGACAACCGCGCCGTTCACGCGCTCGGCCGGATCATGCTGCACGGCCGCATCGACAACATTCAGACGAGCTGGGTCAAGCTCGGAGTGGCCGGAACGCAGGCGATGCTGCAGGGCGGTGCGAACGACCTCGGCGGCACGCTCATGGAGGAGACGATCTCGCGCATGGCGGGTTCCGAACACGGTTCGGCCAAGACCGTGGCCGAATTGCGGTCCATTGCCGAGGGCATCGGGCGGCCCGCGCGCCAGCGGACCACCGTTTATGCAGTGCCTAACGCTTAATAAAAGAGGCGTGAATTTCGTCGATCCATTAATTGAATTGCCCCGGAATTGCCTGATTGAAGGCATTTTCGAGTAAGTGATCTTGTGTCGCCCTAGCGTGGGATTTGGTTTAAATCTCACGAATAGGGTGTTCAATGTCGGCACTCGTCTCCCGGGCGACAATTCAGCGTGTCACTGCCGCTGTTGTCCTCGGTCTCGCCCTGGTTGCCTGTGGGTCCGAACCCCCTCCGCCGCCGCCCCCGCCGCCACCTGCGCCGCCACCGCCGCCCCCTCCGCCGCCGGACATCGTCGCCATCGCCGACTGGGAGGCGATGGCCTCCTGCGAGGCGACCGGCGACTGGGCCGCGAACACCGGCAACGGTTTTTATGGCGGATTGCAGTTCGACGCGGGCACCTGGACGAATTACGGCGGCGGCAGTTTTGCGCCGACGGCCGATCTCGCCACGAACCTCCAGCAGATGGAAGTGGCGAACAAGGTGCTCGGAACCCAGGGTTGGGGTGCGTGGCCGTCGTGTTCGGTCTTCTCGGGGGTCGCGTGGAAGCGACCGGCTGCTCCGGGAACATTCGTCCCGCCGGCGGTGCCACCAAAGTCCGCGCCGTAGGCCGCGTGTGGCACACGCCCTAGCTGCCCGATTGGGACTGCCCGCGACGCTGCCGCTACGATGTGGGTTCGAGGACTAGGGTTTCGTAGGCAGGAGTGGGCAGCAGTGACGTACACGATTGCAGAGCCGTGCGTGGATGTCATGGACAAGGCTTGCATCGAGGAATGCCCTGTCGACTGCATCTACGAAGGCGAGCGCATGCTTTACATCCACCCGGATGAGTGCGTGGACTGCGGTGCATGTGAGCCGGTCTGCCCGGTCGAGGCAATCTTCTACGAGGACGATGTCCCGGACCAGTGGGCCGGATATGTCAGCGCCAACGTCGATTTCTTCAATGATCTTGGCTCGCCTGGTGGTGCCGCGAAGGTCGGCAAGGTCGAATACGACGCGCCGCTCATCGCTGCGCTCCCGCCAATGGGCGAGGACTAGCAACTTTGTTACGGCGGTCAGTCGCATCGCGGCTGCCTGATTTCCCGTGGGACTCCCTGAACGAGGCCAAACGGCGGGCAGCGGCACATCCTGGTGGCATCGTCGACCTTTCGGTCGGCACTCCGGTCGATCCGGTGGCCATCAACATCCAGGCTGCGCTGTCGTCTGTCGCCGATGTTCCGGGCTACCCGGTCACTCACGGCACCCCTGAGCTTCGCGCTGCCGCCGTCGCCGCGATGGCCCGGCGTTTCGGTGTCACGGGAATCTCACCCAATGCCGTCCTTCCGGTGATCGGCACGAAGGAACTCATCGCGTCGATCACGCGCGATCTCGGATTCGGTTCCGCTGATCTCGTGGTGTTCCCGGAGCTGGCCTACCCGACGTACGAGATCAGTGCACTGCTCGCGGGTTCGAAGATGCAGCGTTCGGACACGATCGTCGGGGGAGCGACGCCGTCACTGGTGTTCCTCAACTCGCCGTCGAACCCGACCGGTCGTGTCATCGGCGTCGAGGAACTGCGCGATCTGGTCGCTGTCGCTCGTTCCGCGGGCGCGATCGTCGTGTCGGACGAGTGCTACCTCGGGCTGGGCTGGGATGCGCAGCCCGTGTCGGTTCTCGACGAGCGCGTGTGCGGTGGAGACTTCACCGGTCTGATCGCCGTCCACTCGTTGTCGAAGACGTCCAACCTCGCGTCGTACCGCACCGGGTTCATCACCGGTGACCACAACCTCGTCGCCGAATTGCTCGAGGTCCGTCGCCATGCCGGCCTGATGATGCCGTACCCGATCCAAGCGGCGATGATCGAGGCGCTCACCGACGACAGCCACGAGAACGCGCAGCGCGAGATCTACCGGAGCCGTCGTGCGGTACTCCAGGCCGGTCTGCGCGGCGCCGAGTTCCACATCGAGCACTCCGAAGCCGGTCTCTACATCTGGGCCACGCGGGGAGAGTCCTGCTGGGACACCGTGAACTGGTTCGCCGACCGCGGAATTCTCGTCGCACCGGGCGAGTTCTATGGCCCTCAGGGTGCGAAATTCGTTCGCTGCGCGCTGACTGCGACGGACGAGCGCATCACTGCCGCTGTGACGCGGATCGTGTAAATCTCCACCGCGAGGGGGAGTTGCGGGCCGAGCGGTGTTTGTACCTTCGAGTCAGGAGGTAACCATGGCACTCGCGACCGATGTGATGCTTCTTCTGCTCGATCCGCAGAAGGGCAAGCCGATCGTGGCGCACACCTCGGTTCTGTACGGCCTCGGTGGCGCTCAGCTGCTCGAACTCGCAATGAGCGATTCGATCCGCATCAGTGGCCCGGGAGAGGCAGTTCGGAAGGGTCGGGTTGTTCCGACCGCGATCGCACACCCGGATCCGTTGGTGTCGGGCGCCCTCGCGACTCTGCGGAAGGGCCGTCCGACGAATCCACCGAATGCGGTGATGAAGCTGTCCCACGGGCTCGGCGACAGGATCTTTGCTGAACTGCGCCGCGACTTCCGCATTCGGGAGGAGCGCGACCGCGTGCTCGGCGTCTTTCCGCGCCGACGCTGGTACCCGACCGATCGGTCGAACCGTGCGGCGCTGCGATCGCAGCTGGCGGCGGTCCTCATCGACGGGCGTGAACCCGATCAGCGAGAGTCCGCTTTGATCGCGATTCTGAGTTCGATCAACGCCGTGCCGAACCTGTTCCCGGAAGCCGACAAGAAGGTGATCCGCCAGCGTGCCAAGGGCATCGCGGCAGGCGAGTGGGCCGCCAAGGCGGTGAAGGACGCGGTCGCGGCTGCTCAAGCGGCGACGGCGACGGTGATTGCCGCCGCTGCTGCGGCGGCGGCAAGCTGATGGCTCGCTGGTCTCTGCGCGCGCTCCTCGCCTCGGGCGTGGCGCTCACTCTTCTACTCGTCTGGTTCGCGGTCGCGATGCCCGATCGAGTGCCGGGCCATTTCGGTCTCTCCGGCGAGGTCAATCGCTACGACGACAAGGGTGTCTTCGTGGCCGCGATGGCGGGCATCGGAGTCGTCATGGCCGTGCTGTTCGGTGCCGCCCGGTGGTGGCTGCCGACGTTGCCCGGCAGCGTGATCAACGTGCCGGGCAAGAAGGCTCACGCGTACTGGACGAGTCCCGCGCATCGCGACGAGTTCAACGCCATCATGGCGTCGGCGATGGAGACGATCGGCGCCTTCGTCCTTCTCCTGCTCACCGTCATCGTGCTGATTTCGGGTGTGGCGGGACTCGGAGCCACCATTCCAGCGTGGATCTTCTGGCTCGTGACGGCCACTTTCCTGGCAGCGATGATGGCCTGCGTGATCCCGCTCATGCGCAAGACTCGAGTGCCCCCGTCAGAGCGGTGAGTGCCCCACTGAGTTCGGAGTCGGAGATTCCACCGAATCCGACGACGAGCCCGGTCAGTTCGCTCGACCGGCAATAGGCACTCAGAAGGTTGATGTCAAAGCCGGCTTTCCGCGCTGCGTCTCGCGCCCGGACGGCCCGATCCTCGGGCAGGAGCCACGCCGAATACATGCCGGCGAGCGGGCCGACCGCGGTCGCATGTGGCGTCATGGCGTCGGCGACCAGTACTGCGCGTTCGGCGTACAGACGTCTGGCTGACCGGACGACCTTGTCGACCCAGCCGTCGCGAAGGAGAGTGACGAGAGCCTTCTGCGACGGCCAGGAAGCTCCGGCATGAGTGGTCAGGCGCCGTTCGTAGATCGCGTCGCGGAGGGCCGGAGGAGCAACCATCCAGCCGACCCGCAACGTCGGGTAGACGCTCTTTGACGCTGTGCCCAGGTAGACGACCCGATCGCGGTCGAGGCTGGTGAGCGCGGGGATGGGCGCGACGTCGTAGCGGAACTCGGAGTCGTAGTCGTCTTCGATGATGAGCGCGTGGGCGGCGCGGGCTGCGTTGAGTAGCGAGAGCCTGTCACTCGCCGACATCACCGGGCCGAGCGGGTGCTGGTGGGCTGGCGTCACGTAAGCAGCGACCACTCCGGCCAGTTGTGTAATGGGTTGAGCAGCAGGGATATCGACGAGTTTCCGCCCGACGGATCGCACGGTTGCGGCGGCCGCGCGGTAACCCGGATCCTCGACGCCGATGGCTCCGGCCGGAAGCTCGGCGAGCAGCTGTCGAAACCCGTCTGTCGTGCCCGCGGTGATGAGGATGTCGTCGGGATCGACGTCGAGTCCGCGCGTGCGCGCCAACCGTTCGACCAGCGCGATCCGCAGCTCCAGTAGTCCGCGCGGATCGTCGTATCCCGGCGGAGGAGTCGTAGCGGAGACCTCGCGCCACGCTCGGCGCCATCCGGCGCGATACCGCGGGTCGACGAACGGAGTGCCCGAGTCCAGGCGGACGAGCTTGTTTGCTGACATGTTTGTCGGCGTAGCGCGGCGGGTGCTGCTGTCGAGTCCGCGCGACGCCACGAATGTCCCGGAGCCGTGCCGGGTGGCGAGCCATCCCTCGGCGAGGAGTTGTTCGTAGGCGGTCTCGGTGACCGACCGAGATACCTGGAGATCTGCGGCGAGTGCCCGGCTCGACGGGAGACGCTCGTCGAGCGTGAGCGTGCCGTTGAGGATGAGTGCACGCACCTGTGCCGACAGTTGCGCGGGCAACGGAGTCGCCGCGGCGCGATCGATGCGGACGGGAAGCGTTGGCACAAAGTGTCCTGTCAAAGTCGGCAAGAAGTGGACCGTGACGGCAGGCCACTCTTCTTTCACGATAGAGCTATGGAGACGCTTTCACCGACAACTCGAACCACGATGACCCGACTGGGTAAGCGGGCCGTCCTCGATCGTCGCAAGCTCCACGCGTTCCTCGGGGAAGCGCTACTGGCGCACCTTGGCGTCGTCGCCGGTGGTCACCCCGTCGTGTTACCCACCGCGTACGGAGTGGACCTGGATGGACCCGACGACGGTGGCACGCTCTACCTGCACGGATCGGTCGCGGCTGGGTGGCTCCGGCGAGCGATCGAGAGCGATGTCTGCGTCACGATCACCGAACTCGACGGACTCGTCGCTGCGCGGAGCGCGTTCCACCACTCGATGAACTATCGCAGTGCGGTGATCATCGGTCGGGCCCGTCTCGTCGACGACCCGGCTGAGCGCGAGCGCGCCTTGGCAACGGTCGTCGACCACATGATCCCGGGGCGGTGGTCGACGTTGCGACCGAACACCCGGAAGGAGCTCGCCGCGACCGCGGTACTCGCACTTCCGCTTGCCGAAGCGTCGATGAAGGAGCGGTCGGGCGGCCCTGTCGACGACCCCGAGGACATCGAGGCCGGCGTGTGGGGCGGACACATCCCGCTGCGTCGGGTTGCGGGGGAGCCGATCACCGACGGGCACGGTGAGGTGCCCGCCGATGTGGTCGACCGATGGACTGCTCTGCGTTAGAAGGGTGCCCGCACAAGCGCCTGATTTTGGACGCAACCTTCCGCTCAGTGGGTGTTGCAAATTTGTTCGATCACTCCTCGGCAACCGGAAATCTTCCCGCCGCAGACCTCCGACAACCGCATCGAGCCGGATGGCATACCAACATGTGGCATCTGAGGCTCACCATGTGGACGATCCACAGTACTGTGCATCCAGTGCCGTCTAGAGCGCCTGATCAGGTGCTTTAGACGGCAGGCTATGCACCTGACCTCGGTATTCGATGCTTGAACCGGCAAACGATGCATTCTTCTGTCGTTCAACTCACCGGAAAATTTCCGGCGGACGTTCGTCCAGCCGCCACTCTGCAACGCCCGTTCAGCGAACCTTTGCGTCCGAAGTCAGCGCCGCTCCCCATCCACCGATCGGGGGACGGCAGCCACCACCGGCCAACGGGCCACCCAGCGGACACCGTGCGCGGCTTCCAAGCGAGACAGTAAGTGGGTCAACCAAACAATCAAGACAGGAACCACTTCAATGACCACCACCACGCCTTCCGCCACCAACCGACTCACCCTGCGCCGTCAGAGCTTGCGAGAGCTGACGAACGACCACCGCCAATCGGCCCCGGGTCGCGGCGCCTCCTACGGATCGTGGTCGATTTCCTACACCTCTGCTTAGCTCGCTGGTGTCAGCCGAACTTCCAGGCGCTCGTCGAGATTGATCTCGACGAGCGCTTTGCCGTCGCGATCCGCGGTGAGGGTGTTCGTCATGGCGCCGGTAACCCGGTACGTCCGGCCCGGCCGAAGCCGGTCGAACGCAATGGTCGTGTGGCGCGGACCGTCGCCCGGAACGAGGACGAGGTCCAGCGATTCACCATCGGTGACCGCATACGTGACGATCACGTCGGGGTAGGCGACCTCGCACAGGCGCGGGCCCGTGCGCCATTCGGCCGGGAATCCGTCCGTGACCAGTCCGCGGAAGGCGTCCTCGCGCCCGAACTGCGTCATCGCGAGATAGAGGTTGCCCCAGACCGACAGTCCCTTGTAGCGGACGGCACCGTCCTGCTCGGTCACTCGTCCGCGCATCGAGTCGACGAGCGAATCGGCGGCAACGTGGTAGCCGAATTCGCGTGCGTTCGCTGCCAGCACGGCGCGGGTGAACCGATCGGTGAAGACGCCGTAGTTACCCGGGTCGATGAGGTTCCACGACCGGTTCTTCGGGTCGGCGATGCCGGCTGAATTGCGCAGGTGGTACGCGTCGTTGAGCCACCAGGTCCGGCGGGCGATGTCCGGCACGATCGAGTTGAGGAAGTACATGGTGATTCCGTCGCCCATGTTCCCGACCATCGGGTGCCGGAAGCCGAAGTACTCCGAGCGGGCAGTGGTGAGGCGTCCGTCCGGCTCGCAGAAGTCGCCATTCTCGTAGCTCTCCCGCACCTGCGCGACGACCGCGTCCGACCGGTTGGTGCCGCGAAGTCGGTCTTCGACGATCAAGCTGTTGATACCGAAGGTGTTGCACATCGGGTAGATCCAGTTCGGCTCGCACGGGAATTGCTTGCTGCGCGCACGTGCGAAGTTGTCTGCCAATGCCGCCGCGATCGTCGTGGAGTCGTGCTCGAAGACCTTCCGGTCGCTCCACCGAAGCTGCAGCGAACCGGGCTCGCGGTAGCGGGTGTCGCCGGTGGTCGTCTCGTAGAGGCCGAGCATCAGTCCCAGGTATCCCGAGTACATGACGTTGTCGTCGACGATCGGGTCCGGGTTCCAGCGCAGATTGCCCCACAGGTTCTCGAGCGACCAGTAGCTCCAGACCTTGCGGTGGGTCATTTTCGTGATCATGTTGCGCTGCGCTTCGGCGAGGTAGCCGGAGAACGCCGGCGTGCGCGTGTACTGGTACATCGCAGACGCATAGGAGACGAAGTTCAGCTGGTATCGGACGGCGCCTTCGCGGAATTGGTCGACCGGGACGAAGAAGAAGCCGTCCCAGCTGTCTTCCGGTTGCAGTGCCAGGTCCATCAGGTAGCGCAGGGTTTTGACGTCGTCGGCGGTGGCTTCGGTGGCGGTCGCGGCGGGCGGTGAACTAGGGAACACCGGTCCCTCGCTGGCCAAGCGCTCGTTGTACTGGCGGCCGAGTTCACGCTCGCGCCGGAATCGCCACTGCGGGTACGCGATCGAAGCGACGACGAAGCCGGCGAGCGCGGCCGGAATCGCCCACCGAGTCCAGCTGATCGCTGCGGAACCGGTCGCCGCGGCCAGGATCGCCGGTGTCAGCCACGCGGCCGGGAGCAGCAGGACGTTGCCGCACAGCCACCACAGGAACAGGGCAAGAACAAGGAGTCCGATCGCCGCGGCGCCCCACACGGGATGGCCGGTCGCAAACTGACCGCCACCGGGAAGCAGCAGGCCAAGGCCGAACACGGTCGATCGAGCGGAAATGTCGGCAGCCACGAGGAATAGGGCGCTGCCCCACATCGCGGACAACCCGAGGAGGGTTCGGCGCAGCAGCCATCGGGTCGTCGGGCCGTGTGGACCGGCGAAGTCCGGGATGAGCGGCACCTGGACGAACTCCGGCGCCTGGACGTCAACGGACATGGACGAACTCCTTCTGGGAGGTACGGACGAAGGCGATGGCGCCGACGACGATGAGAACGGCTCCACTTCCGTGGAAAGCCAGATCGGCGGGAATGCCGCCACGAATGTCGAACAGTCCGAAGGCATGCATGTCGACGAGACCGAGAAGCCACCACGCGGCTCCGGCGCCGATGAGCCACACGGCTGGGTGGCGATGGGTTGCGTCTGCCGTGCGGGCGGCAAGAAAAAGCGCGATCAGGGCAGCGATGACGAAACCTGCCGTGCGTAACGCCCACGGCCCGTCGTTGCCGATGGCAACCCCGGTGTCGATGAGCCCAACGACGAAAACGACGTACAACAGGGAGTTCACCGCGAATCCCACCAAGGCTGGGGCGAACATCGCGCCGCGGCGAATCGGCGCCGGGGGAGCGACTGTGGCGACGACGGGTGCCGTGCCTGGAGCAGGTCGATGCGCGACCGGAGCGAATCCGGGTTCGGGCTTCCGGGTGGTGAAGGGCAGCCGGAACCACACCTCTCGGACGATGCCGAGCACGAACAGCAGTGCCGCGCAGCAGAGCATTGTGAACAATTCCAATTAGGAACCATGTGCTTCTTAAACCAGATGCTTCCTAATTTGAGCTAAGCTGTCAAGTGTGACCTCGGACCTCGTTCGGACCTGGAAGGGCGAATCGCCCCAGGAGCGCGTCGATTCGCGGCGCAAACGGCTCATCGATGCGGCCATCGATCTGCTTGGCGGAGTCGAGGGCGGTCAGCTGACCATGCGGGCGGCGTGCCGCGAGGCGGGGCTCAGTCAGCGGTACTTCTACGAAACCTTCACTGACCGTGATGAATTGGCGGGTGCGGCGTACCAGGCCTGTTATGCCGCAATGCTGGCCGGCATCGCCGAGGATGCGGGTGGGTTCGGGACTGTCGAGGATCGACTCCATGCCTCGTTCCGTGCGGTTGTGACCGTGATCGAGCGAGATCCGCGGATCGGCCGAATCATGTTTCGGGAGGCGCAGACCGACGATGCGGTTCGCGTGCATGCCGAGCGCGCCCTGCGGGAGTTCTTCGGCGGACTCGTGGGATCTCTGCCGGAATCTGACGTCGCTGAACCGCGTCGGCGCGAGTGGACGACGACCTACCTCATCGGCGCGCTGTTCCGGCTTTTCGACGAATGGATCGCCAGCGGAATGCCCGATGGCGATGCCTTCGTCGACTTCTGCAACTCGTCGTCGATCGCGACACTGCGAGCCGGCGGGTTGCTTCGATAAACGCACTCTCCACCGATCGGCGGAGGGTTGTTTCCCCTGGCTGAGGGCCCATTGCGGGGATCTGGCGGGTGGTGCTCACGCGCGACAGTGAGTGGGTCAAAGAAACACACACTCAGATAGGAACCACTTCGATGACTACCACCACTGCACCCGCCTCCCGCCTGGCACTGCGCCGCGAGTCCTTGCGGGCTCTGACCAACGACACCCACAGCGGACGCTCCGCGTCCTATGGCTCGTGGGGAACGTGCCCGACGGGGTCGATTTCGTACAGCGGGTGACGCGCCCGCTTACTGCTTGTACGTCGCCAGGAAGCGACCGATCCGCTCGATGATCGCCTCGAGGTCGTCGGCGTGCGGCAACGTGACGATCCGGAAGTGATCCGGCTTGTGCCAGTTGAAGCCAGTGCCCTGCACGATGTGGATCTTCTCCTGCAGAAGCAGATCGAGGACGAACTGCTCGTCGCTGTGGATCGGGTACACGTTCAGGTCGATCTTCGGGAATGCGTACAGCGCACCCTTTGCCTTGACGCACGAGATGCCGGGGATGGCGTTGAGTGCCTCCCACGTGCGGTCGCGCTGCTCGCAGAGGCGACCGCCCTGTGCCGTGAGATCGAAGATGCTCTGGTGTCCACCAAGTGCGGCCTGAATCGCCTGCTGCGCAGGAACGTTCGCGCACAGGCGAAGGCCGGCCAGCATGGTGAGGCCCTCGATGTAGTTCTCGGCGTTGTGGGTCGGTCCCGTGATGACGAGCCAGCCCGAGCGGAAACCAGCGGCGCGGTAGTTCTTGGACAGGCCCGAGAACGTCATGACGAGGACGTCCGGCGCGAGCGTCGCGGTCGCGGTGTGCGTCAGTCCGTCGTAGTAGATCTTGTCGTAGATCTCGTCCGAGAAGACGATCAGGTTGTGGCGGCGGGCGACGTCGAGGATCTGGCGAACGACCTCGGGGGAGTAAACCGCGCCGGTCGGGTTGTTCGGGTTGATGAGCACGATCGCGCGGGTGCGGTCGGTGACCTTCGACTCGATGTCGGCGACGTCCGGGTTCCAGTCGGCCTGCTCGTCGCAGATGTAGTGAACGGCCCGGCCGCCGTTGAGGTTGGTCGCTGCGGTCCACAGCGGAAAGTCGGGAGCGGGGACGAGTACCTCATCGCCGTTCTCGAGCAGCGCAGTCATCGCCATCATGATCAGCTCGGAGACGCCGTTGCCGATGAACACATTCTCGACGTCGACATGGAAGAGGCCGAGCGTCTCGTAATACTGTGCGACCGCCCGGCGAGCCGAAAGCAGTCCCTTTGAGGAGGAGTATCCGCTCGACGCGGGCAGAGTTCGAACCATGTCGCGCAGGATTTCCGCCGGCGCCTCGAATCCGAAGGGGAGCGGGTTGCCGGTGTTGAGTTTCACCACGTGGTGTCCCTCGGCTTCGAGTCGCGCCGCGTGCTCGGCCACCGGTCCACGGATCTCGTAAGACACCCCGGCGAGCTTGCTCGACTGCTTGACCTGCATCGACATTCCTTCCTCACGGCACCCTCGGCGGGCAACGTTGACCACCTTACTTGGAAATCCCAAGTTTGCACTTTGATTTTCCAAGTAATTGGTTAGAGTGGGTTGTGTGTCACGTCGGAGCTATGACCATTACTGCACGGTGAGCCGCGCCCTCGATCTCGTCGGCGATCGGTGGAGCCTGCTCGTTGTGCGGGAATTGTGTGCTGGCCCGCGGCGGTACAGCGACCTGTTCGCCGATCTGCCCGGCATCAGCACGGACATGCTGGCCGCGCGACTCAAGGATCTCGAACGCGATGGCATCCTGACCCGCTCGAAAGTCGGACCCCGTGCGACGACGGCTCAGTACGAATTGACCGAGGCCGGGCAGGCACTTCGTCCGGTTCTCGAGGCACTGTCGGCCTGGGGTGTCGATCACCTGGGGGACCGGCGGCCGACGGATGCCATCCGTGCGCACTGGTTCGCGATCCCATTGGGACCGCATGTGGCCAAGCTCGTTCCGGATGGCGGTTCGGTGACCGTCCGGGTCGCCGATGCGACGATGCACTATTTGGTCAACGACGAGGTCGTCTATCGCGAGGGGCCCGCGGACCATCCCGACCTCGAACTCCAACTCGAGGTCGACCAGGTCATCGAGGTGCTGCGCGGACGGATGCAACTGACGAGCTAGCCCCGGCGGGCGACGTCCTCGCTCAGAATCTGGGGCCACGTCTCGACGTCATCCGGCGTCGACGCCACGGTCAGAGTCGCGTTCGGAAGTAGCGCGGCCAGGGATTCCGCGGTGGACAGCGGGTGTCCCGGATCGTCGATCCACGCCAGGATCGTCGTCGGTGCGTCGATACGAGTGATGGCTTCGGGCGCGGGCAGGTCACTGAGTGCCGCACCGCGAAACAAGGACGGGAGCAGAGCGTCGGGAACGTCAGGGACCGTCTCGGGCACGCCGACCTGTGCGGGCGGCGGCGCGATCAAGCGCGAGGCGGCGATCAATGCGTCGACGCCCTCTGACTCGATGAGGTCAGCCGCGGCCCGATAGTGCGCCGCCTGTGCCGGACGGGTCTCCCACGCGGTCGCCGGGACCATCAACGTGAGCCCCGCGAATCGCTCTGGTTCGCGGGCCGCGGCGTGCAGCAGCGTGGCGGTACCCATCGACGGGCCAACGCCGTGGACCTGTTCGCCGGGGAACCATTTTTCGAGAAGTCGCAGCAGGTCGTCCGCGAGGACGGTCCATCGATAGTCGCTAGGGACCTTCCGGCCCGTCGACTTACCGTGGCCGCGAGCGTCGTAGCGCAGTAGCCGAGTTCCATGGAGACCGCGGCCGAGATCGAGGTTGAGGAGGCGATCGCGCGCGCGGCTCGACGTGAGGCCATGCAACTGAACGACGGGGTGGCCGCCCTCATCGCTGAGGGAAACCGCGAGCTCGGCTCCCGGAACCGCGAAAGTGGCCATGAGGCTCCTCCTTTCGTCATCGATCGAGTCACCTCGCGCGACCGTGGCGCAAGACCTTTTAGGCTAGCGGGGGCGCTAATCTACTGCCATGCGGCTGACAAACGTCACGCATCTGCGGCTTCCGTTCGGTCGACTGTGGGGCTACGACGTCACTGCGTCTGCCCTCGGTCGCCGCCTTTCGGTGTCCTTCGACCAACGTCTTCATGTCGGTCGGGGAGACCGACCCGGATCCTGGATGGCGCTATCGATTCGGCTGCCGATGCCGGTGGCCCGCGAAGTGCTGGCCGACGCCTGGCTCGCCGTCATCGCGCGTCATGGCACCTTGCGAACGGCGTTCGTCCCCGGTCCGGATGGCGATCCAGAGCTCTACGAGATCGACATCGGGCCTGGCGCGTGGGCCGAACACGAGATCGCCGCCGGGCAGGCGGTCAACGATGCGCTACGAGTCGTGCTCGACTCCTACTGTTCGCCCTATCGTCGGCCCTCACACCGGCTGTGTGTGTTGGAGACTGCCGCCGGGCTCACGGTCGTGATCGCCGCCGACCACTCCCATGTGGACATGTGGTCGCTGCTCGTGCTGGCGCGCGACCTGCTGTCGATGCTCACCAAAGCGAAAGACGGACAACCACTCGAAGCGGGACGGGCGCCGGCGTTCGTTGAGCACACGCAGGCCCTCATCGAGCTATTGGATGTTGGCGGG
This sequence comes from Smaragdicoccus niigatensis DSM 44881 = NBRC 103563, assembly GCF_000380645.1. Taxonomy (GTDB): domain Bacteria; phylum Actinomycetota; class Actinomycetes; order Mycobacteriales; family Mycobacteriaceae; genus Smaragdicoccus; species Smaragdicoccus niigatensis. Next base: position 193,923 of record NZ_AQXZ01000013.1, on the reverse strand, counting down.
GTGCCCGACCACGTGCGTCACCGGTGGGCCGACATCATCAACGACAGCGGCGGGGTCATGCCGAGGTTCCCGCTGCCACTCGGCGCACCGGAACCGCAGCCCGAGCGCGTCGAGGTGCGTGACGTGTTCGACCTCGACGACGGTGCGGCCTTCGCCGCGCAGGCTCGCGATGACGGTGTCTCGACACTGGCTCTGGCCGTCGTCGCAATGACCGCCGTGACTCGCGAGTTGGCCGGCACCCCGCTGCGCGCGGTCTTTCCCGTGCACAGCCGCTTCGACCACAATTGGCACGATTCGGTCGGCTGGTTCATCACCAACTCGGTGCTCGAGTCGGCGGTCGCCGAGCCGCGTGCTGCCGCGGCCGCCGTCAAGGAGGCTGTTCAGCTGGGCTCGTGGCCGCTCGCGGATGTCCTGGCGCCGTGGGGTGGCATGCCCGTGGCGCCGGGGATGTTCGCGATTTCCTGGCTGGACCTGCGAAGGCTGCCCGTGCGAATCGACGCCGCTGGACTCCGCGCCCACACCGTGAGCGCCACGATCAAGACCGATGGCGTCATGCTGTGGTTCATCTTGGATGAATCCGGGCTGCATCTGAGATGTCGATATCCGGACACGGTCGAAGCTCGACGCAACGTCGGCACGTGGCTCGACCTGCTCGTCGCCCGACTGCAGTCGAATGCGCGCTCCTCGGTTCGCGGACTGCTGCGAGTGTCCGGCCGAACCTTCCGCGTGGAACGGGCCAGGCGCGACGACGTTGCGGCGATCGCCGCACTGCTGTCCGACGATGAGTTCGGCCCGATTCGCGAGACCGCCGAGCTCGAACGCTATGAAGCGGCCTATGACGTCGTGGTGCGCAACGAGTCCAACTACCTCGGAGTCGTCCTCAACGGTGCCGACCGGATCGTGGCGACGATGCAGTTGACGGTCATTCCAGGTCTCACTCGGGGTGGCTCGACCCGGCTTCAGATCGAAGGGCTACGCGTGGCGGCCGCGGAGCGCTCGCGCGGCCTCGGCACGGCAATGCTCGAGTGGGCGCACGACTACGGGCGGGCGCACGGTGCGCAGTTGGCGCAGGTGACCACGGACGAAGTCCGCGAACGGGCGCGGGCCTTCTACCGCAAACACGGATATGAGACCGGCCAGGTTGGGCTCAAACGCCGCCTGTAGGCGCGATACGGTCGGCACATGCCGGATTACACCGAGCCGCACTGGCAATCGGCCGCACTCGTCATCATCGATGTGCAGCGGGACTTTCTCGACGACGGCGTCATGCCGGTCGCCGGAACGTCGGGTGTTCTTCCCGAACTCGCTCGGCTGGTGACGGCGTTCCGTGCCGCCAGCCTCCCGATCTGCCACGTCGTGCGTTTGTATGTGCCCGGCGGTTCCGACGTCGACTTGCTGCGTCGGGCACAGATCGAAGGCGGCGCGCACATCGCGGCGCCCGGGTCGGCAGGGGCCGAGTTGCCCGTGGAGTTGCTCGACGTTCCGCTCGACACCGAGGCTCTCCTTCGCGGAGAACTGCAACAGGTCGGGCCACGCGAAATCATCATGTTCAAGCCCCGCTGGAGTGCGTTTCATCGCACCCACCTGCAGGAATGGCTCGAACAGAACGGCTGCGACACGGTCGTCGTCGCCGGGTGCAACCTGCCCAACTGTCCACGGGCGACCTTGTTCGACGCGAGCGAGCGCGACTTTCGAGCGGTGCTCGCGACTGACGCCGTGTCCCAGGTGACCGCCGAACGGCTCGGCGATCTCGCGCGGATCGGCGTGAAACTCATGGCTGCCAAGGACATTGCTGCCGAACTCTGAATGACCGGTCCGGTCTGCGGCGCTACTCTGGCAATTGAGCAGGCTGGTTCTCCCTTCAGGAGGCGACCATGGACTCGATCACGCAGGTTCCGGCCCCGCGCAATGAGCCGCCGAATTCGTACGCGCCGGGAAGTCCCGAACGGTCCCGGCTGATGTCCAAGCTCGCGGAACTCAAAGCGAATCCCATGGATCTGCCGATGATCATCGGCGGCAAGCAAGTGCACGGAGCGGGCCAGCGGATTTCCGTGGTCCAGCCGCATGATCACCGGCATGTTCTCGGCACGATCACCAACGGGACCCACGCTGATGCGACGGCGGCCGCACACTTCGCGAAGGACGCGGCACCAGACTGGCGTCGGCTGCCCTATGACGCCCGCGCGGCCATCCTCCTTCGTGCCGCTGACCTCGCCTCCGGTCCGTGGCGCGAGACGCTGGTTGCCGCGACGATGCTCGGGCAGTCGAAGAGTGTGTTCCAGGCCGAGATCGATGCGCCGTGCGAACTCGTCGACTTCTGGCGGTTCAACGTCGCGTTCGGTCGCGAGATTCTCGCGCAGCAGCCGGAGTCGGCGCCGGGCTTCTGGAACCGTCTCGACTACCGACCGCTCGAAGGCTTCGTCTACGCGATCTCGCCGTTCAACTTCACCGCGATCGCCGCGAACCTACCGACCGCCCCGCTGCTCATGGGAAATACCGTCGTCTGGAAACCCTCTCCGACACAATCGCTTTCGGCGTTCCTCACGATGCGGCTACTGGAGGAAGCGGGACTGCCGCCGGGTGTGCTGAACCTCGTGACCGGTGATGGGCAGGACCTTTCCGAGGTCCTCCTCAACGACCGCGATCTCGCGGGAATCCATTTCACCGGTTCGACCAAGACGTTCCGCCACTTGTGGCAGGAGGTCGGCAACAACCTCCCGAACTATCGCGACTACCCCCGGATCGTCGGCGAGACCGGCGGTAAGGACTTCATCGTCGCGCACGAGTCGGCCGACCCGGCGGCCTTGCAGACCGCGCTCATCCGCGGTGCGTTCGAATACCAAGGTCAGAAGTGCTCGGCGGCGTCGCGCGCCTACATTCCACGCTCGCTGTGGCATCGCATGCGGGATTCGCTGCTCGCGGAGACGGAGTCGATCTCCTATGGCGACGTCAGCGACCTACGTCATTTCGGCGGGGCGCTCATTGACCAGCGCGGCTTCGACAAGAACGTCGCCGCGCTAGACCGGGCTGAGTCGTCGCCTGCTGTTCTCGTCCACGGCGGCAGATACGACGACTCGGACGGTTTCTTCGTCTGGCCCACGATCCTCGTGTCCGAGGATGCCGACAACGAGTGCTTCTCCACCGAGTACTTCGGCCCGATCCTGTCCGTCTACGTCTACGACGAACCGTTCGCGGACATCCTGGCCCTCGTCGATCGGACCGCGCCTTACGCGCTGACCGGCTCGATCTTCGCGCAGGATCGGGCGGCCGTAGAGCAGGCCGCGCAAGCGCTGCGGTACACGGCGGGCAACTTCTACATCAACGACAAGCCGACGGGTGCGGTCGTGGGGCAGCAGCCGTTCGGCGGTTCGCGAGCCTCGGGCACCAACGACAAGGCCGGCTCGCCGTTCAACCTGCTGCGGTGGGTCTCGCCTCGGACGATCAAGGAGACGTTGGTCCCGCCGACCGATCACCGATACCCGCACATGCAGGCACAGTGATGGAGCTCAACCCGTTACGGCCCGCTCTCCTCGCCGCCTCGAAGTCCGGATTGCTCAAGCAGGTCGCGACGCACACCCCGCTGACGAAGTCGGTGGTCGAGCGATTCGTCGCGGGGGAGACGCGGCCGGATGTCCTGCGGGCCTGCGATTCGCTGTTGGCGTCCGGACGCCGGATCTCCGTGGATTTCCTCGGGGAGAACGTGACGACTGAGCGCGGTGCGAACTCGACTGCGGCCGAATACGTCGAACTCATCCGCGATCTGGCGCGGTTGCCCGCTTCGGACGGCGCGCTTGAGGTGTCGGTGAAGCTGTCTGCACTCGGACAGTCACTCGAGCGGGTGGGGGAGCGAGTGGCGACCGAGAACCTCACTGCAGTGTGCCGGGCCGCCGAGAAATCGAAGGTGCTGGTCACGGTCGACGCCGAAGGCCACGACAGGACCGATTCGACGCATCGAATCGTGCACAGCATTCGCCGGGAGTTTCCATGGCTGGGAATCGTCCTGCAGGCCTACCTGCGGCGGTGTGAAGCTGACTGCGCGCGATTCGCGGGGCGCGGTTCGCGGGTTCGGCTCTGCAAGGGTGCCTACCGGGAACCGCCGTCCGTCGCATATCAGGAACGTGATCAGGTGACCGGCTCGTATCTGCGTTGCGCGGACATCCTCATGCGTGGTGACGGCTATCCGATGATCGCCTCGCACGACCCGAAAATCATTGCTGCCATGCAGAACTCGACCCGCGCGTTCGAGCATCAGATGTTGTTCGGCATTCGGAACGACGAGCAACTCCGCCTGGTTGCCGCTGGTCGGTCGGTTCGCGTCTACGTGCCCTACGGCAAGCAGTGGTACGCGTACTTCATGCGGCGCCTTGCCGAACGACCGGCGAATCTCACGTTCTTCCTGCGAGCCCTCGCCGGGCAGTGACTACTTCCCGAGCGCCTTCAGCGCACGGTCGGCGTGCACGTTCATGTCGATCTCAGACGCGATGATGTCGGCGATCGTGCCGTCCTGTGCGATCGCGAAGGTCATGCGCTTGGGCGGCAGACCGAGCGCGCCGAAGAGCCCGCCACGACTTGCGCCGTAAGCGCGCGCAACTGCCCCGTCGACATCCGCGAGGAGGGGGTAGTCGAGGCGGTGCTTGGCCGTCCAGTCCGACTGCTTTTGCACATCGTCGCGACTGATTCCGACGCGCTGAACGCCGGCTTCGGTGAATTCGCCGGCAAGGTCGCGGAAGTGGCAGGCTTCCTTCGTACAGCCGGCCGTGAATGCTGCGGGGTAAAAGAACAAAGCCACCGGTCCGTTGGTCAACAGATCCGACAGCTTGCGAAGCTCGCCGTCCTGGTCAGCGAGTTCGAAGTCGGGTGCCAGGTCACCTATGCGCATAGAACCAAATTGGCAGGAAGCTGACAGAAATGCAGTGACTGGGAGCACTGTTGCCGCGCGTTCCCGATCACATTTGTCTCCGAGTCAATTAGTTGGGACGAGTCAATTAGACGTGACGCGACAGCCATCGGCCTGGTGCTCCCGCCTTGTTCGCGAGCTGGTTCGCGACGCCGGGGAGCTTGAACCCGCCGATGACAATCCGATCGCCGTCGGCGTCGTGTCCGCGGAATTCGAGAACACCGTCTTCAAGCGGGTTGTAGCGCAACGCGACGTTGTCACGGATGTAGTCCTGCAACGCCTCCCATGGCCGGCCCTTGCCCTGCTTCGGCATCTCGGACGCCGCGCGCGCGATGTAGCCGGACTTCAGCTTGGCGCCCATGACCGTCGCGTCCGTCCGGTCCTCCGGGCGTCCGTGCGCAATGAATGTCGTGAATCCGTTGTCCCGCATGTAGTTTGCGAGGCGGCAGAAGTAGACGGCGACCAAGTCGGACTTGAGTGTCCACGACATGTTGATGTAGCCGATGACGATCACCGCATTGGGGATGCTCTCCGCGAGGGCGCCCTTGTAGAGGAGGCGATCCCCGAACCCGACCTTCTCGCCGTCGACGAACACCTCGCCGCCGCCGAGAAGCTGGATGTCGAGACCGGTCGCCGTCACGACGATGTCTGCCTCGATCTTCTCGCCGCTCTTGGTGATGATTCCGTCTTCGACGAACTTCTCGATGTGATCGGTGACGATGTCTGCCTTGCCGCTCTTGAGGGCCTTGAACAGGTCGTTGTCCGGGACGAAGCAGATGCGCTGGTCCCACGGCTCGTAGGTCGGCGTGAAGTGCTTGATGTCGACCTTGTCACCGAGTGATACCTGGTTCATCAGCCGGATGGCGCTCTTCATCACCCGCGGTGCGCGGCGCGCGATGTTGTACATCGCCGTCTGCAGCACGACCTGGCGGGGGCGTCCAAGGATGTACGCGATCTTGTCGGTCCCCGGTATGACGTCGATGCCCGGAAGGTTTTCGATACCGACCGCAATGGGGTCCTTGCCGGGAATCGGCATGATGTAGGTCGGGGAGCGCTGCAGCATCGTGACGTGCCCGACCTTGTCGACCATGTTCGGAATCAGCGTGACCGCAGTCGCGCCGGATCCAATCACGACGACCTTCTTACCCGCGTAATCGAGGTCTTCCGGCCAGAACTGCGGGTGCACCCACTGCCCCTTGAAGTCCTCCTCGCCGGGCCAACTCGGGCGGTAGCCCTTGTCGTAGTTGTAGTAGCCGGTACAACCGGCGATGAAGCGACTCGTGTACGTGTCCTTCGCGCCGGTGGCCTCGTTGACCACTTCCACGGTCCACAACTCGTCGGCGCTCGACCAGGATGCCTTGGTGAACTTCAGTCCGAAGTGGACGTTGTCCAACACGCCGTACTCGTTGGCGGTGTCTTCGACGTACTGCCGGATGGCCGCGCCAGGGGCCAGCATGTGGGTTCCGGTCCACGGGCGGAACCCGAACCCGAAGGTGTACATGTCGGAGTCGGAGCGAATGCCGGGGTATTTGAAGAGGTCCCACGTGCCGCCGACGCGCTCGCGGCGCTCGATGATGGCGTACGACAGGCCAGTCTCTTCCTTGATAAGGCGGCACGCCATTCCAATGCCCGAGAGACCGGCTCCGAGAATCAGAACGTCGAAATGCTTTGTGCCCTTATCGCCCACGGCATCCTCCTGAGATTGAGCATCGATGTTCACGCTAGTTGTGTTGTGGGTCACATGTGGGTCGGTTCCGCAAGGAAGGTCCGGCTTCCTGCGTGCTTGTTGGTGCTGGCCAGACCGCCGATCAACGTGCGTGCTGCGAAACGAACGAGATCTTCGAGGGAATTGGCATGCATCACCCGTCGGCTCGACGTGAACTGTTCGGCGAGGCCGTTCATCGTTGCCCACATGAGGGCCGCCGCTTGGTCGCTGTTGACCTCTGGTGGAACGTGCGCCTCGACGGCCGCGCGCAGCAGTGCGATCGCGCGCCCGGTCGATTGGACGAGACGGCCGCCGACCTCCGGGTCTTTACGCAACGGGCTCGACATGACTTCGACGACGTCGAGGTTCTTGCCGAAGATCCGGTACAGCTCGACGTAGTCGTCCGCGATCGAGACGAGCAACTCTTCAAGATCGGAGCAGGTGTTCAGCGCTGCTTCCAAGGTGTCTGCGAACCGGTCGGTGCGGTCGGCGTAGAGCGCCGCGAACAGCGCTTCCTTGGTTGGGTAATACGTGTACACCGTTCCGGGACTGATGCCTGCACCGCGTGCGACGTCACGCATCTGGAGCGCTGAATACCCTTGGCGCGTAATGAGTTCACGCCCGGCGGCGAGTATGTCTCGGCGCCGGGCGTCACGATCACCCCACCTGGTCGCCATTGACCCTCCGGAACGAACATCTGATTCTGAACCGTGTTCAGAATGAACCTAGATCAGACTTGCATTTCACCGTGATTGGGTCAAGTCGTCCCATCGGGTGTGTGATTCGCCTGACGTCACGGACTCGACATCCTCTGCGTTCGAGCGGGTGGTAAACCAAGACCATGCGTGCAATCACCTACCACGAACATGGCGGCCCTGACGTTCTCGAGCTCACCGAGGTCCCCACTCCCGAGCCCAGCGGCAAGGAAGTCCTCGTCCGCGTGCGTGCGGCCGGTGTCAACCCCTTCGACTTCAAGGTCCGTGCCGGCGCGATTCCGGGACTGCCGTCGAAGTTCCCCTCGACGCCGGGCTCGGAGATCGCCGGCGTCGTCGAGGCGGCGGGCCCCGATGCCGAGTTCGCCGTGGGCGAGGAGGTCTTCGGCTGGTCCTCGACTGGCGGATACGCGGAGTACGCGCTCGGCTGGAAACTCGCTCGTAAGCCCGAGGGATTGAGCTGGGCGGATGCGGTGGCGATCCCGATTCCGGGTGAAGCCGCGACGCGTGCTCTCGGGCTTCTCGACCTCAAAGCGGGGGAAACCCTCCTCGTCCACGGTGGTTCCGGAAACGTGGGCGGCTTCGCGGTCCAGCTCGCGGCCAGTCGGGGCGTGACCGTCGTGGGCACATCGGCGCCCGGCGACGAGCAGATCGTCGCCGACCGAGGCGGAATCGGAGTCGCCTTCGGAGACGGGCTCGTGGAACGTGTTCGCGCGGTGGCACCCCACGTCGATGCCGTACTCGACGCGGCTGGTCATGGCGCGGTGGATGTGTCGCTCGAGCTGCTCGCGGCCCCGATTCGTCTCGTGTCCCTCGTCGACCCCAAGGCGGCGGAGGTCGGCGGAATCTTCACGACAACCGGTTCGCCCAACCCGGCCGAGCTCATCGGCGAGATCGCTGACCTCGTCGCGACCGGCAAGATGAGAATGCTTCCGGCGCGGGAGTTTCCGCTCGCCCAAGCGGCGCAAGCGCAGGCCGCGGGGGAAGCTGGAACGGGTGTCGGAAAGATCGTGCTGGTGCCGTAGCCGTTAATCGGCCGTCGGTCAGGACTCGAGTCGGTCAATCACTGTCGTGAGTAGCCCGACGATCTGCTGGTGACCGGCGGCCGTGGCGTCGAGTTTCGCGCGCATCTCGGCGAAGCCGTGGTTCATCTTGGCGAACTCGCCATCGATCGCCGTGCACCGCGCTTCGACCGAGGCGAACCGCTCGTCGACGGAGGCGAATCCCTCGGCAACCCGTTCACGCAGGTCGGCGAGGTCCGCTCGGGTTGCGTTGTGAAGCTGCTGGTTCAGCCGGCGATATTCACGAAACTCGGTCCGGACATCGTGAACGTCGCGGTCGGCGCCGGCCGCGAGAACTCGTGCAGCCGCGGCATCTTCGCGGGCACGGCGGATGTTGTGTTCGAGGCTGTCGTCGTCGGGCACTCAATCAGGCTACGAGTCGTTCGCAGTCCGCGAAAGCATGTCGTCGCGTCCTGTGGATAACTCAAAGACCTCGACGGATCAGTCGTTCGCGTGCAGCGCCGCGTTGAGCTCGATGCCCGTGCCGGTCTTCGAGACGACCTCGACCGCGCCCGACACCGAGTTACGGCGGAACAGCAGGTTGTTCTTGCCGCTGAGTTCCTTGGCCTTGACCGTGGAGCCGTCCGGCAGCGTCACCTTGGTGCCGCCGGTGACATACAGGCCCGCCTCGACGACGCAGTCGTCACCGAGCGAGATGCCGACGCCGGAGTTCGCGCCGAGAAGGCTGCGCTGACCGACGCTGATGACTTCCTTGCCACCGCCGGAAAGCGTTCCCATGATCGAGGCGCCACCGCCGACGTCCGAGCCGTCGCCGACGACGACACCTGCGGAAATGCGGCCTTCAACCATCGACGTGCCCAGCGTGCCGGCGTTGAAGTTGACGAAGCCCTCATGCATGACGGTCGTGCCGGAAGCGAGGTGCGCACCGAGCCGGACGCGATCGGCATCGGCGATGCGGACGCCGCTCGGGAGGACGTAGTCGACCATGCGGGGGAACTTGTCGACGCCGTAGACAGTCACCCCACCGCGGATCTTGAGGCGAGCGCGAGCGGTCTCGAAGCCGTCGACCGGGCAGGGTCCGAAGTTGGTCCACACGACATTGGCGAGGTGCCCGAACTGACCGTCCAGGCTGAGGCCGTGCGGCGCGACAAGACGGTGCGAAAGAAGGTGCAGCCGCAGGTACACATCGTGCGCGTTGATGGGAGGTGCGGAGAGGTCGGCGATCGTCGTCCGCACCGCGATGACCTCGACGCCGCGGGCGGCGTCCGGGCCGACGAGCGGCTGCAACTCGGTGGGGATGTTGTCGCCGGTCAGCAGCAGCGTGCTGGTCTCGGTGAACTCGCCGAGTTCCGGCGCGGGGAACCACGTGTCGAGGACGGTCCCCTCGGCAGTGATGTTGGCGATTCCGACGGCAGATGCTCCCTGTGCACTCACGAAGGAAAGCCTACTGGGATGAGGCCATCCTTTGTCGATGACCTCGTCCCGCGAGCAGGGCTACTTGTTGTAGACGGCCTTGGCCTGGTCGATCCAGTCCTGGACCTTCTCGGCGGAGAGAGCGACGACCTTTCCGTGCTTGGTCTCGATCGTCTCGAGCAGGTTGTCCGCCTTGCGATGCTGGAGTTCCTTGATCGAGTCGACACCGACTTCCTTCAGGATCTCGGCGTACTTCGGCCCGATGCCGTTGATGTCTGCGAGGTCGTTGGCGACGCCCATGGACTTACTGCCTTTCCGTTGGCTTACGTTGAGGTGCGATGTTCACTTTTCCGGTGGTCGCCGCAGTTCGTCGTCGTGTTAGCCGGAAATTAATCTGGCTATTAACCTGACTAAATGCCGACTTTGGACCTGCTTTGCGATCCGGTTGATCTCACTGCCGCGCTGGTGGACATTCCCAGTGTTTCGCTCAACGAAACTCAAATTGCCGATGCAGTTGAGCAGGCGATTCGCGCGCAGGCACCACGGTTGGAAGTCATCCGCAACGGCAATGCCGTTCTGGCACGGACGAATCTGGGACTCCCAACCCGCGTGATGCTGGCCGGGCATCTGGACACCGTCCCGATTGCGAATAATGTCCCCAGTTCTCGGACCGCGGGAATTATGCACGGCTGCGGAACTGTCGATATGAAGTCCGGCGACGCGGTTTTCCTCCACTTGGCGGCATCGATCGACAACCTCGCGCACGACCTCACCGTCATCATGTACGACGCCGAGGAAATCGCTGCGGAGTTCAACGGCCTCGGTCGCATCGAACGTGAGCACCGCGACTGGCTCGACGCGGATCTCGCGATTCTGGGTGAGCCGACCGACGGTCTCATCGAGGCCGGCTGCCAGGGGACGATGCGCGCTCGGATCAGCGCCTCCGGCCGCCGCGCACACTCGGCTCGATCGTGGCTGGGCGACAACGCGATTCACAAACTCGGCGCGGCGTTGGAGCGGTTGTCGGCCTATTCAGCCCGGGTTGTCGACATCGACGGCTGCGAATACCGGGAGGGCCTGTCTGCGGTGCGCATCGAAGGGGGAGTGGCCGGCAACGTCATTCCCGATGTCGCCACTCTCGACGTGAATTTCCGGTTCGCGCCGGACCGTAGCCAGGAACAGGCCGCCGACCACGTTCGCGAGGTCTTCGACGGGCTTCCGGTCGAGGTGACGATCACCGACTCGGCGCCGGGCGCTTTGCCAGGACTCAACGCTCCCGCGGCGGCCGCGTTGGTGCAGGCGGCGGGCGGTGTCGTGCGGGCGAAGTTCGGCTGGACCGACGTCTCACGCTTCGCCGCACTGGGCATTCCGGCGGTGAACTTCGGGCCCGGCGATCCGAACCTGGCGCACACGCGTGAAGAACACGTTCGAACCACCCAGATCACCGAGGTCACCGCCGTGCTCCGCGCATTCCTGGAGAAGTGATGCAGGCAGACGAGTTACGAGCACTGCAGAGCCCGCTCAAGGAGCAGTACCGGGCCGAGCCCACGTCGGCGCTCATCACGCTGCATGCCGATGGCGACCTCGACGACCTGTCGATCGCCTGCAACGTGGAGACCGGCCGAGCGATCGTAGCGGCCGGCCTGCACCCCGCGACCGGCGGCGACGGCAGCCTTGCGTGCTCCGGGGACATGCTGCTGCAGGCGCTCGTAGCGTGCGCGGGCGTGACAATGCGCGCGGTGGCGACGTCGTTGGGTATCGAACTGCGCAGCGCTCACCTGCGGGCCGACGGTGACCTCGACTTCCGCGGCACCCTCGGCGTCGACAAGACCGCTCGCGTCGGATTCCAGGACATCCGCCTCACCTTCGACCTCGACACCGATGCGACCGATGACGAGATCGCGACGCTACTGAAACTGACCGAGCGCTACTGCGTCGTCCTGCAGACGCTGCGGAATTCACCAACGCTTGAAGCGACCGTCAGGCGGTAGAGCCCAGTGCGCCGTTAGCCTGTGCATCATGACCTCTGATGGGACGTCGGCGAGCAAACCCAAGTACCGCGGTCCGATCATGCTGCGGCGCAACCGCAAGATCGAGTCGTCGACAACCGACCAACGGCTGCTGGATCAGCGTGGCTCGGCCGATTGGTTGCACACCGACCCGTGGCGCGTCCTGCGGATTCAGAGTGAGTTCGTCGAAGGTTTCGGTGCGCTCGCGGAGGTGCCGCGCGCGGTGACGGTGTTCGGCTCGGCCCGCACCCCGGAAGACCATCCCGAATACGAGGCTGCCCGGCAACTGAGTGCCGCACTCGCCGCCGCCGGTTATGCGGTCATCACCGGCGGCGGCCCCGGCGTCATGGAGGCCGCCAACCGGGGAGCCAGCGAAGCTGGTGGGTTCTCGATCGGACTCGGCATCGAGCTGCCGTTCGAGCAGGGGCTCAACGAGTGGGTCGACCTCGGTATCAACTTCCGGTACTTCTTCGCGCGCAAGACGATGTTCGTCAAGTACTCGCAGGCGTTCGTCTGCATGCCCGGCGGATTCGGCACGCTTGACGAGATGTTCGAAGCATTGACGCTCGTCCAGACGCGGAAGATCACGCGATTCCCGATCGTGCTGTTCGGCTCCGAATACTGGGGTGGACTCGTCGAGTGGATCCGGACGTCGGTGGTCAACGGCGGCAAGGTCTCACCGGCCGATGTCGAACTCATCACCGTCACCGACAGCGTTCAGGAAGTCATTGATGTCATCGAGCGCTCCCGGCAGGAGCCCGAGATCGACGATGGTGTGACCGGACATGAGGACAAGTGGTGACGTCGGATCCCCGGGAGCGGAGCCTGCGGAGCGACCAAAGTCCACTGTCCGTCTGCGTCTACTGCAGCAGCGGCACCACCGACCCCGACAGCCTGGCCGTCGCGCGCCGCATCGGTGCGGGAATCGGAAGGCGCGGTTGGCAATTGGTGTCCGGGGGCGGCAACGTCTCGATGATGGGGATGCTGGTTCACGCCGCCCGTGAGGCTGGTGGCCGAACGGTGGGAGTCATCCCGCATTCGCTCGTGCACCGCGAACTCGCGGACACCGAATCAGACGAGCTCATCGTCACCGAGACGATGCGCGAGCGCAAACAGATCATGGAGGACCGTGCCGACGCGTTCGTGATCCTGCCGGGTGGTCTGGGCACTCTCGAGGAGATGTTCGAAATCTGGACCGGAGCGCTGCTCCAGATGCATGACAAGCCGGTCGTTCTGCTCGATCCGCACGGGCACTACGACGGACTGCTCGACTGGCTCAAGACACTCTCGGCGACTCGGTTCGTCTCCGATTACGCACTGGACCTTCTGACCGTGACGCGGACAGTCGACGACGCGCTGGCTGCGTGCGTCAAGTGAACACGTTCTGCGGCAAGCCCGTTCCGGTCGATCGGGCCCTGGTGATGGCAATCGTGAACCGCACCCCGGACTCGTTCTACGACCAGGGGGCGACGTTCAGCGACGAAGCGGCCTTGGCCCGTGTCGATCGGGCGGTCGCTGAGGGGGCGGACGTCATCGACATCGGCGGCGTCAAGGCCGGGCCGGGCGATGTCGTCGACGCGATCGAAGAAAACCGCCGGGTCGTGCCCTTCGTCGCGGCGATCCGCGATCGCTATCCGGACATCCTCATCAGCGTTGACACCTGGCGGAGCGACGTCGCGCGCGCGGCGATCGCCGAAGGCGCGGACCTCATCAACGACACCTGGGCAGGCGCCGACCCCGCACTCGTCGAAGTGGCCGCTGAGCTGCGGAAAGGGATCGTGTGCTCGCACACGGGTGGGGCGGTGCCCCGCACTCGGCCGCACCGGGTGCGCTACACCGACGTCGTTGCCGATGTCATTGCCGAGACCACGACGGCGGCGCAGCGGGCGGTCGAACTCGGCGTTCCACGAGATGCGATCCTCATCGATCCGACCCACGATTTCGGAAAGAACACCCATCACGGGCTCGAATTGCTCCGGCGCTGCGACGAGCTCGTCGCGACCGGTTGGCCGGTCCTCATGGCACTGAGCAACAAGGACTTCATCGGGGAGACCCTCGGCGTCGGCCTCACCGAACGCGTCGACGGAACGCTCGCGGCCACCGCTCTCGCGGCCGCCGCCGGGTGCCGGATGTTCCGCGTTCACGAGGTCGGGGAGACGCGGCGGGTGGTCGACATGGTCGCCGCTATCATGGGAATTCGACGGCCTGCCAGCACTGTTCGCGGTCTGGCCTGATCGATTCCCGGACCCGCGGGGAGGCCGGAGGTGACATGACAGCGCGCGACATCGCGACGTGGGATCGCCCACAGTGGAGCATCGACGAACTCGTGGCAGCCAAGCGCGGCCGGACGCTGTCGGTCGTGCTGCCCGCGTTGAACGAGGAGAAGACCGTCGGGACGGTCGTCAAGAGCATCCGGCCACTGCTGGGCCCACTCGTCGATGAGCTGATCGTGCTCGATTCCGGATGTACCGACCGCACCGCGAAGCGTGCGCGGAAAGCCGGCGCACGCGTCGTGACCCGCGAGGAAGCCGTTCCCGACCTGCCGCCGGTGCCCGGCAAGGGGGAGGTGCTGTGGCGTTCGCTCGCCGCGACAACCGGTGATCTCATTGCCTTCGTCGACTCCGACCTCATCAACCCCGACCCGGCTTTCGTACCCAATCTCGTGGGCCCCCTGCTGACAGTCGACGGCATCCATCTCGTCAAGGGCTACTACCAGCGACCGCTGAAACAGAACGGAAAGACCGAGCACCACGGCGGCGGCCGAGTCACGGAATTGGTCGCTCGTCCGATGCTCGCGGCGCTTCGACCGGAGCTGTGCGATGTCATCCAGCCGCTCGGTGGCGAATACGCGGGTTCGCGGGAACTGCTCGAATCGGTGCCGTTCGCGCCGGGCTACGGCGTCGAGATCGGGCTGCTGCTCGACACCTATACGAAGTTCGGCCTCGGCGCGATCGCGCAGGTCAACCTCGGGGTGCGCAGTCACCGCAACCGGTCGCTCGCCGATCTCGGCGTCATGAGCCGCCAGATCGTCGGAGCCATGTTGCGGCGCTGCGGAATTCCGGACTCGGGTGCGGCCCTCACGCAGTTCCCCCTCGTCGACGGGGTGTTTTCGCCCCGGCATACCGAGGTCTCGCTGTTGGACCGTCCGCCGATGCAAAGCGTCCACAGCTAGAGATCCGAATCGGCCAAGATAGTGGTCATGACTGAGCGTGCCGGCCTACTCCGCCGGATGACTGCCCGCGACCCGGACGAACAGCACCGCGCGTCCACTCCGCTCGAGTTGCTCTTCGACCTGACGCTGGTCGTCGCGGTGTCGCAGGTTGCGGCCGAGTTGCACCATGCGATCGCCGAGAACCATCTGCTGAGCGCGCTGCCGTACTTCTTCGTCGCGTTCTTCGCCATTTGGTGGGCGTGGATGAATTTCACCTGGTTCGCGAGCGCGTACGACACCGACGACGTCCTGTATCGGGTGCTGACGTTGCTGCAGATGGGTGGCGTCCTCGTACTCGCCGGCGGTGTCCCGGCCGCGTTCAACGGCAATTTGGGAGTGATCGTCCTCGGCTACGTGATCATGCGCGTGGCGATGATCGGGCAGTGGCTGCGAGCGGCGCGTCAGCATCCCGAAAGCCGCGCGACGACCATGCGTTATGCCATCGGAATCGTGGTGGTCCAGGCCGCGTGGGTGGGGATGTTGTTCATCCCGAAGCCGTTGTCGCTCATTGTGATTGTGATCCTGATTCTCACGGAACTGGCGGGACCGGTGTACGCGGAGGCTGCCGGAACCGGGACGACGTGGCATCCCGGCCACATCGCCGAACGCTATGGACTGTTCACGATCATCGTGCTCGGCGAGGTGTTGCTCAGCACTCTGTTGACGGTGCGCGAGGCGATCGAAGGGGAAACGGTTCGCGGTGAGTTGATCGCGATCGGTGGCGGGGCCCTGGTCATCGTTTTTGCCCTGTGGTGGTTCTACTTTCTGGGGGACGAGCCCGAACTGAAGGACCTCAGGACGGCGGTTGCGTGGGGTTACGGGCACTATTTCTTGTTCGGTTCAGTCGCCGCGCTCGGTGCCGGAGTCGGAGCTGCGGTCGACATCGTCACGCATCACGGGCACGCGTCCGAACTGCTCGCGAGCATGACGATTGCCGTGTCCGCCTGCGTGTTCATGGTCGTTCTCGCGGTGCTCCATGCCGTCTCGGGCTGGGAGCCGACCGGCTTCACGCCGCTGGTCATCGCCGCGGCCGTGGTGGTGCTCGCCGCCGGCTCAACGGCCGCCTGGATCGGACTCGGTGGTAGCGTGCTCGCGATCGCTGCCGTGCTTGCCATTACGTTGGGTGTCAAACTGTTCGCGATGCATCGAGTAGTGGAGGCTTGACCACGTGCTGACAGCGCTGTTCTATGTCATCGTCATCGCCTGTGTCGGGACTGGGTTGTTCTTCCTCGCGAGCGCCGTTTTCGGCCGCGGCGAGGAGTTGCCCGCCTTACCCCCGGGCACGACGCTGACGCAACTTCCGGTCGACGAGGTCACCGGAGCCGACATTCGGGCGCTGCGCTTCCAGCAGGCCGTGCGTGGCTACAAGCAGAGCGAGGTCGACTGGGCGCTCGAGATCCTCGCCGACGAGATCGACCTCCTGCGAGAACAGCTGCGAGAGGCGACGGAAGCCGCGGCCGGAAGCGACGCGGAATCCCGATGAGCGAGCCGCAGCCCGGACCCGACGGCCGCCTGCGCTGTCCGTGGTCGCTGGGTGCGCCGGAGTACATCGAGTATCACGACACCGAATGGGGTCAGCCCCTGCACGGCGTCGACGCGATGTTCGAGCGCCTGTGTCTGGAGGCGTTCCAGTCCGGGCTGTCGTGGATCACGATCCTCCGCAAACGCGAGGCATTCCGGAAGGCGTTCGCCGGCTTTGAGATCGCGACGGTCGCGGCGTTCACCGATGCGGACGTTGCGCGTCTGCTCACCGACGCCGGGATCGTGCGCAACCGCGCGAAGATCGAGGCGTGTCTGCACAACGCTCGAGTGGTCGCTGCGTTGGACGAACCGCTCGACGAACTCGTGTGGCGCTTCGCGCCGGTGTCCCGCGCGCGGCCGCACGTCACCTCGGTGGTGCCCGCGGTGACCCCCGAGTCGACGGCGATGGCGAAGGAACTGAAGCGTCGGGGTTTCAAATTCATCGGTCCTACCACGGCTTATGCATTGATGCAGGCCACCGGGATGGTTGATGATCACCTGCAGGAATGCTGGGTTCCGGCGCGGAGCTAACCGGGAAGAATAACCCAAACGCAAGGTGGTTGCGCGCCCCATTCGCGGATAGGGAACAATGGTTGAGGTAGCCGGTGTTTTCGCCGCCGCGTCGCAGCGTTGGGACGTGAATCGGTGCGATCGCAGGTGAAGAGCATACGTGCGCGCGATGCGTGGATTTGGAGGGAGCAGCCGATGGCCGCCATGAAGCCCCGCACGGGGGACGGTCCTCTCGAGGCAACCAAGGAAGGGCGAGGAATCGTCATGCGTGTACCGCTCGAAGGTGGTGGGCGCCTGGTTGTCGAGCTCACGCCGGACGAAGCGGCCGCACTTGGCAAGGAACTGACGGCTGTCACCAGCTAATAGCCATCACGGTCTTGTTGGGACCGGCCACTGGCCCCGTTGCATTCTCCGCAACGGGGCTTTTTGGATGGTTCTGGAGCGATGAGCCTCGACCTCGTCGTTGATCGCCTGAGGTGCCCGGTATGCGCTGGGGCGCTGGCCGTCGAAAGCGCCGCGGTGCGCTGCGCGTCGGGGCACAGCTTCGACATCGCGCGCGACGGTTACGTGACACTGCTTGGCGGTGGCGGCACGAAGGTCTTCGGTGATACTCCGGCGATGCTTGCCGCCCGCGCGGACTTCCTCGCCGCGGGCCATTATCAGCCGATTGCGGACGCCGTGTCGCACGCAATGTCGGACGCGACGAGCATCCTCGAAATCGGCGCGGGGACCGGCTACTACCTAGGACAAGCCCTCGATGCTCAGCCCTCGGCGGTCGGGCTCGGATTTGACGTCTCGAAGGCGTCGGCTCGCCGCATCGCTCGTGCACATACCCGCGCTGCTGCGGTGGTCGCCGATGCGTGGCGCGACTGGCCGTTTGCGGACGACGCCTTCTCGCACGTGATGTCGGTGTTCGCGCCGCGGAATGCGGCGGAGATCGCGCGCGTGCTCGCTTCTGGCGGTGCCTATGTCGTGGTGACGCCGCAGTCCGACCATCTCGTCGAGTTGCTCGATCGAGTCCGCGTTGACCAGGACAAGGCGCAGCGTCTCGCGCAGACGCTGGAGGGGCGGTTCGTGTTGGAATCCGCCGAGGATGTGCGATTCGTTGCGGAGATGACCGCCGCCGAGGCCGGGCAAGCCGTGGCGATGGGACCGAGCGGGCATCATCTCGACGTTTCGGCCCTCCGTGCTCTCGTGTCGAGCCTGCCCGAGATGATGCACGTGACCGTAGCGGTCAACGTCGGAACCTATCGGGCTGTCTGACGTCGTCCGGCACCGCGCACGGCCCCGAACGCGCGTGGCAGCGCGAGCAGAACCGTTTTGTCCCGTACTTTCACATTTTGTGAAGGTCACGCGAAATGCGACATTGATCCGTTTCTCAATGGCTTTCGCCCTCGCGGCAGCCGTATTGTCGCCGGTCGAGTGGTTCAGCAGCCATTTACCGGAAGCCGCCGCCGATCCCGCATCGGAGTGTCGGGCCGGAAATGCCGCGGGCGCGAAGATTCTGTCGACGGTAGAACCCGAGGTCATGAAGTATCTCGGGGTACACGACGGCTTCACTCCGAAGGAGAAAAGTTCGGGTATTTCGATCGCCATCGTGACGCCGACTCCCGGCATTCCGGTGAAGCCCGACATCGCGATCGTCAATTGCGGCGTCACCACGCTGGGCGGCGGCGACCAGATCACGTCGACCACCCCATTCGAAATCGGGTCCGAGACGAAATTGTTCACGGCTACCGCGCTCGCTCAGCTGGCGAGGCGCCGGACGGTGAGCCTCGACGACAAACTTCAGCAGTATCTGCCCAGCGGCATCACGGCCCCCACGAAAAAGTGCAGCGGCACGGCGTCGGCGGATATCACGTTGGGCGAGCTCGCCGAGCACAACGCCGGCCTGATCGACGATCCCAAGAATGTGACGTGGGGTAAGGACCACCCACAAGGTCATGCCAACTACACGCGAGACGACCTCTGGAATTCATTCACGCAGGGGCTTGCCCAGCCCTGCGACGCGTTGGAGCACACGCCAGGCACGGCGTGGAGTTACTCGAACTGGGGGTTTGCGCTCCTCGGCACGGTCCTCGCCGACAAGTACACCCGGACGACGACGGGAACGCCCAATTACCCGAAGCTGATCAAGGATCTGGTCACGGGTCCCTTGGGGATGTCGCAAACCGTCATCGGCGGAACGTCACCCGCAGCCGGAATGGCGCTGCCGAGCTGCCCGAAAGACTTTGGTCCGCCTTGTCTGTGGGCCAACAACAATGCGTTTGCCGGCGCCGGAGGGGTGCTGTCCAATATCAACGATATGGCGAAGTTCGTGTCCGCCAGCCTGGGATTTCAGCGCAACATCTCTATCTGGCCCGCGCTGTTGCAGACGCAGCAGGGTGTCGCGATCGGCCAGGACTGCCCGAAATGCCAGGGCCTGGCCTGGCAGATCACGCCGCCGACCAATCCACATGCGCTGAGTCCGTTGACCGTTTTGGACAAGGATGGCGGTACGTGGGGGTCG
The DNA here is from genome assembly GCF_000380645.1 of Smaragdicoccus niigatensis DSM 44881 = NBRC 103563. Taxonomy (GTDB): domain Bacteria; phylum Actinomycetota; class Actinomycetes; order Mycobacteriales; family Mycobacteriaceae; genus Smaragdicoccus; species Smaragdicoccus niigatensis. The sequence goes on along the minus strand of NZ_AQXZ01000013.1, from coordinate 174,413 downwards.
CATTCGCACACCTTCATCATTCCGAAGGCGTGCTGGGGCATCACGCTTCTGTCGAACTCGGACCAGCCATTCACCGTCGGACCGGACGGTATCGGGGGAGCGCTGATCAAGGCGCTCGCGCCGAGGACTACCGCGAATTGCGCGGCCGGAATCGGGAAGCGTTAAGAGCCACTGGCGGCGATGACGTCCGAATAGATCTTCATCGTCTCCGCCGCGACCTCGGTCCACGCGAACTTCTCCGCCACCCGTCGCCGGCCGCTGTCGCCCATCAACTTCGAGAGTTCCGGACTTCCACAAAGGCGGTTGACCGCGATCGCGAGGTGGTTTTCGTAGGTCTCCGCGTCCTCGGCGTCGTAGTGGACGAGGAGTCCGGTGTCGCCGTGCTCGACGACCTCGGGGATGCCGCCGACGTCCGACGCGATGACCGCGGTGTTGCAGGCCATCGCCTCGAGGTTGACGATGCCGAGCGGCTCGTACACCGACGGGCACACGAAAGCCGTTGCTGCCGAGAGGATTCGCCGGATCTCGTCGGCTGGCAGGATCTGCTGGATCCAGAAGACACCCGGGCGTGAGGCGGACAGTGCGGAATAGCTGCCTTCGATCTCAGCCGCGATTTCCGGGGTGTCGGGCGCGCCGGCACAGAGGACGAGCTGGATACCAGGGTCAAACCAACGAGCCGCCGAGATGAGATGCGCGAGCCCCTTCTGCCGCGTGATCCGTCCGACGAAGACCACGATCGGGGCCGTTGGATCGACGCCGAGGTTCTTCAGCGTTTCGCTCGGTTCCGCGGTGTACTTCCAGAGCGCCGTGTCGATGCCGTTGCGCACCACGTGAACCCGATCCGGATCGATGTCCGGGTAGGCGTCGAGGACGTCATTGCGCATGCCGCTGCTGACCGCGATGACGGCGTCGGCGTGGGCCATCGCGTTGTGTTCGGACCAACTGGACAGCCGGTAGCCTCCGCCGAGCTGCTCGGCCTTCCACGGCCGCCGCGGCTCGAGCGAATGAGCCGTGACGACGTGCGGGATTCCGTACAGATTCTTGGCGAGGTGACCGGCGAATCCGGCGTACCACGTGTGGGAGTGCGCGACTTCCGCGGTGCCGATCGCCGCGGCCATCCGGACTTGCGCCGACATCATCTGCAACGCAGGGTTCGCGGCGAGCAACTCGGCGTCCGGTGTATGCGAAACGGCTCCGGCTCGCGGTTCACCGATGCAATGCACGTCGACGTCGCACAGCGGGTGGAGATGGCGAACCAGTTCGGCGACATGCACTCCGGCGCCGCCATAGATGTGTGGCGGATACTCTCTCGTCAACATCGCTACTCGCACAATCCCAAACGTAGCCGCGAGAGACTGGTACAGCTAGCGGACCGCATGATCGACGGATAGGTTTGCGGTATGAGGAGCCAGCCGAATGTGCTCGCAATCGTCCTTGCTGGAGGTGAGGGCAAACGCCTTTTCCCCCTCACCGCTGACCGTGCCAAGCCCGCCGTCCCCTTCGGGGGTGCCTACCGTCTCATCGACTTCGTGCTGAGCAACCTCGTCAACGCGGGCTACCTCCGGATTTGTGTCCTCACGCAGTACAAGTCGCACTCGCTCGACCGACACATCTCGCAGGCGTGGCGGCTGTCCGGACTGGCAGGGGACTACATCACGTCCGTGCCTGCGCAGCAGCGTCTCGGACCGCGTTGGTACACCGGCAGTGCGGACGCGATTCTCCAGTCGCTCAACCTGATTCACGATGAAGACCCGGAGTACATCATGGTCTTCGGCGCGGACAACGTGTACCGGATGGACCCCGAGCAGATGGTTCGCCAACACATCGAAATGGGTGTGGGAGCGACGGTCGCCGGCATCCGCGTGCCGAAGTCGGAGGCGACCGCTTTCGGGTGCATCGACAGCGACGAAAGCGGGATGATCACTCGCTTCCTCGAGAAGCCCTCCGATCCGCCGACGATCCCGGGTGACCCGAATACGACCTACGCATCGATGGGGAACTATCTCTTCACGACTAAAGTTCTCGTCGATGCGCTCATGGCGGACTCGGAGGACCCGGACTCGGACCACGACATGGGCGGCAACATCATTCCGCGCCTCGTCGCTGAGGGTAAGACCGCCGTCTACGACTTCAACTCGAACAACGTGCCCGGGGCGACCGAGCAGGAGCGCGGATACTGGCGCGATGTCGGAACCATCGACGCCTTCTACGAAGCGCACATGGACTTGGTGTCGATCACCCCGCAGTTCAACCTCTACAACCGCAAGTGGCCGATCCGCGGTGCGGTCGACACCAATCCGCCGGCCAAGTTCGTTCGCGGCGGTGTCGCGATGGAATCGGTGGTCGGTGCGGGCTGCATCATCTCGGCCGCGACGGTTCGCAACTCGGTGCTGGCCACTGATGTGATCGTGGAAGACGGAGCGATCGTCGATGCCAGCGTCCTGATGCCGGGTGTGCGCGTCGGCCGCGGTGCGGTGATTCGCAAGGCGATCCTCGACAAGAACGTCCAGGTCGGCGAGGGGGAGCAGGTCGGAGTCGACCTTTCCCGCGACCGTCAGCGTGGTTATGCGATCAGTGCCCAGGGCGTCGTGAGCGTCGGTAAGGGTGTTTGGATCTAGGGACGCCATAAACGCAGGAAAGCCCGCGCCAGGCGCGGGCTTTCCTGCTGTTTGTGGTTGATCAGCGACGAACAGCAGCCATGAGGCCGACCCCGACCGGAATGAAAGCCGACGTCAGGCGCTCGTCCTCGGCGATGGCGGTGGCTGCGGTGCGGACGGCGACCGTGTCGGGGTCGCGCTGTGCAGCATCGCCAAGTCCGCCCGGGAGGGCGTTGTGCAGCAGCATTGCGCCGCCGGGGCGGAGCAGACGGACCGCCTGCTCGACGTAGGTGGGGTAGTCGACCGGGTCGGTGTCGACGAACACGAGGTCGTAGTTGCCGTCCTGGAGGCGCGGCAGAACGTCGAGTGCGCGACCGTTGATCAGTCGGGTGCGCGACGGGGCGACACCGCCGGCGCGGAAGGCTTCGCGGGCCGCGCGCTGGTGCTCGGGCTCGGCGTCGATCGAGGTCAGGATGCCCTCGGGGCGCATGCCATCGATGAGCCACAGGCCGCTGACGCCGGCGCCCGTGCCGACCTCGACGACATTCTTCGCGCCGGTGATCTGCGCGAACAGGCTCAGGAGTGCGCCAACGGAGGGAGCGACGGGCGCAGCGCCCAGGTCGACTGCACGCTCGCGTGCGGCGACGAGAACGTCGTCTTCGACGACCGATTCTTCAACGTAGGAAAGCGTCTGATTCGCGATAGCAACCACGAGTGTGAGGTTACCGAGATGTGATCTGAATCCCGGGGATGCGCGGCCGTGTGCTGGGCGTGTTGTTTACGGCGACGCCTCACGGTGAACTAGCGCATCGCTGATCACACCGGTCACGCGTAGTGGGCGACATCCGGGGATATCTCGGGGATTCCCCTGATTGTGAGGTGCGTCCGTGAGCAGCACGATGAATACGCAGGTCGGAGACGGGGAATGGTTCTCGGTAGATGCCGGGGAATGGTTCTCAGTAAGTGCACAGCCTGCTCACACCGACACCCAAGAGCTGTGCGGAACAGTAGTTGTTGATCACCAGTGGAATACATCCGGCAAACCGGATGTTGCACGCGATGCGTGGTCCAACCCACGCGAGGAGGTTCTGCCATCTACACCCTCGATGAGTCGCGCGAACTCCTCCCACCCTCGGGCTGGGAAGAGCTGCCGAGTGTTGCCCCTTCGACGCAACAGTTCGACGCGACGGGTGACTCCGCCGACATGCCGACGTGGGACGAACTCGTCCGCGAGCATGCCGACCGTGTGTACCGGCTGGCCTACCGTTTGTCCGGTAATCCGTACGACGCCGAGGACCTGACGCAGGAGACTTTCATCCGCGTCTTCCGCTCGATCAAGAGCTATCAGCCCGGCACGTTCGAAGGCTGGCTCCACCGCATCACCACGAACTTGTTCCTCGACATGGTGCGCCGCCGCGGACGCATTCACATGGAGGCGCTGCCCGAGGACGCCGAGCGCGTACCCGGCTTGCGCCCCAGCCCCGAGCAGGAATACGCAGACTCGCGACTCGACCCGGATCTGCAAGCTGCCCTTGATTCACTGGCCCCGGAGTACCGCGCTGCGGTCGTTTTGTGTGACATCGAAGGTCTGTCATATGAAGAGATCGGTGCCACACTGGGGGTGAAGCTAGGCACGGTACGGAGCCGGATCCATCGCGGACGTCAGGCAATCCGCGACTACCTTGCAGCACACGAGTTGATCGGACCGAGGGGACCGATTCGTGTCGGGTAGTCCGTCTTCGTACACACCGGAACGTGGCGTACGGGGGTATCGGATGAACGATCTCAGGGGCGGTCAGGAGCCCCGCCGTTTTCGTCCCACTGAGCACCTCGCCCTGGAGGCGGTGGCTGCTTATTCCGATGGCGAACTCGGTCTGCGCGCGCATATGCGTGCCGCCCACCATATTTCGCAATGCCCAGAGTGTGCGGCCGAGGTCGCCAAGCAGGAGCAGGCGCGGGAGCGACTCCGCGACTCGGGCGAGATTGCGATTCCGCGTCACCTCCTCGGCATGCTGGGCCGAATCCCGGACGGTTGCAACCCGATGTCGCTGGGGGACACCTCAGGTGACGGCAAGCGCCGCCCCTGGCCGTGGCGCAAGTAGAGTCGTAAGACGTGACGTCTGACCAGCCCTGGGCGAACTCGTCCGAAGGTGACCCGGCGCGTTCCAAGGGGCTGCGCCCATCGGGCGCGCCGGTGTTGGCGCCGCGGCCCGTCTACCGTCCGGCGGTCGACCATGCGACCGCCGGAGCGTTCGCGCGGCCACGTGACCTCGTAGGTTCGTTTGCGCCGGGCGGTCGTCGGGCCGAAACCGGGCCCATCGCGTCGGCGGCTCCCGATGCTGTTCTCGCAGAGGCATTCTCGCGTCCCGACGAAGCGACCGGCAGTCTGCAGCGTCCGGACGACGACCTCGACGCGACTCCCGAGCCCGCTCCCGAAGATCCGTGGCGCGATCCCGAAACCGGCGCTCGTCTCGGCGTACCCGCATTGCCGTCGGAGCCCGAAACCGTCAAGACCGTAGCCCCCAAGCTGTCCGCACGTGAAGTGCTGTTCGGCGGGCGAGTGTCCCCGCGAGCGCTCGCAGTGCTGGCCGCTATTGCGCTGGTCATCGGCGTTGTCGGCGGTCTGGCCGGCAGCCTCACCGGTGACATCGGCCGCGATCTGACCAGCCGCACTGTCTCGTTGTCGCAGGAGGGGAGTGGCAACGCGCCACGGACTCCGGTCGCCGCGGTCGCAGACGCGATTCAGCCGGCCGTCGTCACTATCCAGGTGAGTCTCGGTGACCAGGCCGCCACCGGGTCGGGCGTCGTGATCGACGGTGCCGGATACATCGTCACCAACAACCACGTGATCTCGGCCGCCGCAACGGACGACAAGGCGAAGCTGACGGTTCTGTTCTCGGACGGTCAGAAGGTTCCCGGTCGTATCGTCGGTCGCGATGTGAAGACCGACCTGGCGGTCGTGAAGGTCGACGTCAAGAACCTTGTCGTCGCCAAGCTCGGCAAGTCCGGCGACGTGCACGTCGGCGATGAAGTCGTCGCCGTCGGTTCTCCGCTCGGCCTCACGAAGACGGTCACCACCGGTATCGTCAGCGCCCTGCATCGCCCGGTCGCGTTGAGTGGTGAAGGCTCCGACACCGATGCCGTCATCGATGCCGTACAGACCGACGCGTCGATCAACCCGGGTAACTCGGGTGGTCCGCTCGTCGACATGGACGCGCGCGTGATCGGCATCAACAGTGCGATTCGCAGCGGCAGCGGAGGCTCGGTCGGTCTCGGCTTCGCGATTCCCGTCGATACCGTCAGTGCGGTTGCCCAGGCGCTCATCCGCGACGGCGTGATGCACCATCCGTCGCTCGGCGTGACCTCGACGACTGTAGTCAACGAGAACACGAGCGGCGCCCGGGTCGCCAACGTCGCGGCCGGCAGTGCTGCGCAGAAGGCGGGCATCGTCGAGGGCGACACGATCGTCAAGGTCGGCGACCGTGCCGTCACCAGTGCGGACGAACTCGTCGTCGCGGTCCAGATGCAAAAGATTGGCTCCGAGGTTCCTGTGCAATTGATCCGGAACGGTCGACTCGTCGATATTTCTGTCACGCTTGAGTCGGACTAACGGATTAGGCAGGTTCTCTGATGTTCAGCAACATCGGCTGGAGCGAGATGTTCGTTCTCGTCGTTGCCGCGCTGGTGATCCTCGGACCCGAACGATTGCCCGGTGCGATTCGATGGGTGAGCGGCACCATGCGCAAGGTCAAGGACTACGCGTCGGGTGCATCGACGCAGCTCAAGCAGGAATTCGGCTCCGACTTCGAGGAATTTCGCAAGCCCATTCAGCAGCTGAATGAACTGCGCGGCATGTCCCCGCGTGCGATGGTGACCAAGCACCTGCTCGACGGGGACGACAGCGTCATCCGCGACTTCGAAGACACGGCGCGATCGGTGAAGGAACCGCTCAAGCCGTCCTCAGCGATGTACGAGCCGAAGACGGAGAACCCGACGCCACCGGCACCGGGATCGACTCCGTCGTTCGATCCCGACGCTACCTAGGGACGCTACTTAGAGCAGGTTCTTGCGCTTCGTGGTGTCGATGTTGAGCGACATCCCCACGAGCCCGCGCTGGCGTACGGCCAGCTTGCCCGAGATCTCCACGAGCGCCTTCGCGACCGGGGAGTCCGGCTGGCTGAGCACGATCGGGACACCCTCGTCGCCAGCGTTGACGACCGCCGGGTCCATCGGGATCTGACCGAGCAGCGGAACCTCGGCGCCGATGATGCGGGTCAGGCTCTCGGCGACGCGAGCGCCACCGCCGGAGCCGAAGACCTCCATCCGCTCTCCGTTGGGGAGTTCGAGCCACGACATGTTCTCGACCACGCCGACCACACGCTGACGCGTCTGCACGGCGATGGCGCCGGCCCGCTCAGCGACCTCGGCGGCAGCATCCTGCGGCGTCGTGACGACGAGGATCTCGGCCGACGGGACGAGCTGGGCGATCGAGATCGCGATGTCACCGGTGCCCGGCGGGAGGTCCATGAGGAGAACGTCGAGGTCGCCCCAGAAGACGTCGGCGAGGAACTGCTGCAAGGCGCGGTGAAGCATCGGGCCACGCCAGACGACCGGCACGTTCCCCGAGGTGAACTGCGCGACCGAGATGACCTTCACGTCGTGCGCGATCGGCGGCATGATCATCTTCTCGACCTGCGTGGGACGAGCGTTGGTACCGAGCATGCGCGGCACCGAGTGGCCGTAGATGTCGGCGTCGAGCAGACCGACGGACAATCCACGAGCGGCCATGGCGGCGGCCAGGTTGACCGTGACGCTTGACTTTCCGACGCCACCCTTGCCGGAGGCGACCGCGTAGACGCGCGTCATCGAGCCGGGTTGTGCGAACGGGATGACCGGGTCGGCCGAGTCGCCGCGCAGGCTCCGGCGCAGTTCGGTGCGCTGCTCGTCGTTCATGACGTCGAGCTCGACGGTGACCGTCTCGGCGCCGGGAACCTCGGAGACGAACTTCTCCACGCGCTTGGAGATCTCGTCGCGCAGCGGGCAGGCAGACGTCGTCAGGTAAACGACGACGTGCACCGCACTGCCGTTGATGTCGACGGACTTGACCATGCCCAGATCAGTGATCGGCTTCCGGATCTCCGGGTCGATGACCTTGGCGAGCGCGGCGCGAACGTCGACTTCCTCGAGGATTGGCATTCCATGAGTCTACGGAACGGTTGGTGACGCCAAAAAACGCCGCCCCCTCGTGGGGAGCGGCGCTTGGGTCCAGCTACTTCTTCGCTGGCGCGACCGGTGGTGGCGGTGCGGCCGGTGCGGGTGCTGCTGGCTTGGGGCCCCACCACGCCGGTGGCGGCGGAGCACTGACACCCGGGGGCGGGCACAGGAGGCTGCCGGTGCACGCTGCGGTCGTCGTTGTGGTCGCCGCGGTCGTCGTGGTTTCCGATGCCGACATCTCATCGAGCGTCTTCGGGTCGATGAGTCCGGCGAGGTCGACTGCCGACGGAACCGCGCCCGTGCGGTAGGCGTTCGACCAGCGTCGAACGTCGTTGGCGTACTTCACCGAGTTGTTGTAGCGGAGGATGGCGCGCAGTTCCTGGTTCGGGTCGCTAAGGTCCATGCCGCCACTGCACAGGTACTTGCCCGCGGCGAGCGAAGCGTCGAAGACGTTGTTCGGGTCCGCTACTCCGTCCCCGTTTCCGTCGGACTGGTAGGTCTTCCAGGTCGACGGCAGGAACTGCATCGGGCCGATGGCCTTCGTATACGTGACCTTGCCCTTGGCATCCTTGGACGCAATGACCTCGTTGCCGGGCAGCGTGCCGTCGAGAGCGGGGCCGTTGATCTGGCCGATCGTCGTACCGGCGGGGTCGGTCTGGCCGCCGTTGGCGTGGTTGGACTCGACCTTGCCGATGCCGGCGAGAAGGTTCCACGGCAGGTGGCAGCCCGGGTCTGACGACGCCAAAGCGAGTTCGGCGTTGCGGTAAGCAGCGAGAACGATCTGCGGAATTCCGAGTCCGGCGACACCGCCCATGCCGGGCAGCGGGAGTGCGCCGGCGAATGCGTCGCCGCTCTCGCCGAAGGCATGTGGTGCGCGGACCGCGACAGCTGCGGGTGGAACGATGCCGACGGTCGCGTTTTCGGCCGCGGCCTCGGTGCTCGCCATGGACTGGTCTGCGGCGAGCAGTTGCGCATCCGGGGCGGCCGGCGGCGTCTGCGCGGTCTGCGTGAATGCGGACGACCCCGCACTCAACAAACCGGCGAGGACGATCGCGGAGACCGTCTTTGGTGCTCTCAACTGCATTTGACCAACTCCCGTGAGGGTCTCTCGGGGTGCCTGGACGGCCCGTTTGGAACCTCATTCGATTCAGGCGCGTCGCGGCCCCACTTCAGTCACCCTGGAAACGCGGATCACTGGATTAACGGTGGAACGCACATGCAACTTGCGAAACAAGATTACCGATTTGATCTACGTACGGCCACGTTTCGAGAAAATCAGGTCTCGACTTTGTATCGTGCAGGCCTTTTGCCTTGACGGCGCCTGACGTGGTAGCGCATAGGGGCTGAAATCCCTGCTGCGGCAGTCGAACTCAGTCGATGTGGGGCTTTTCGGCCTTGCGCTTCTTCTTCGGCGCAGGTTCGCCCGCGGCCAGCTTCTCGATCATGTCGCGCAGTTCGTCGAGTTCGCGGCGCAGGTAATCACGGGTCGCGACCTCACCGATCGCCAGGCGCATCGCGGCCAGCTCGCGGGCGAGGAACTCGGTGTCCGCCTTCGTCTGGGCCGAACGAACGCGGTCTTCCTCGAGGGCGACGCGGTCGCGGTTCTCCTGGCGGTTCTGGGCCAGCAGGATGAGCGGTGCGGCGTACGCGGCCTGGGTCGAGAACGCGAGGTTCAACAGGATGAACGGATACGGGTCCCACCGGAGCTTGACCGCGAACACGTTGAGGATGATCCAAACGACCACGAAAACGGTCTGAATCACCAGGTAGCGGCCGGTGCCGAGGAACCTGGCGAATTGCTCGCTGTTTCGCCCCACCGCCTCGACGTCCCACTGCCACCGGAAGCGACGGATACCGAGCGGAAGGTCCAGACGCTGACGGAGGTTCTTCTCACTCATCAGACGTCCTCGTGCTCACGCCAGTCGTCCGGCAGGAGGTGGTCGAGAACGTCGTCGACGGTCACGGCGCCGAGGAGGTGCTCCTCGTCGTCGACGACCGGCCCACACACGAGGTTGTAGGTCGCGAAGTAGCGGGTCACGGCCTGTAGCGAGTCGCCGGGGTGGAGGCGGGGCAGGTCTTTGTCGATGACGGCGCCGACGAGGCTGGCCGGCGGCTCGCGCAGGAGGGCCTGAATGTGCACGCAGCCGAGGTAGCGGCCGGTCGGCGTCGCAGTCGGCGGACGGACGACGAAGACCATGCTGGCGAGCGCCGGGCTGAGGTCCGGGTTACGGACGCGCGCAAGCGCCTCGGCAACGGTCGTGGCCGGGGCCAGCACCACCGGTTCTGGCGTCATCAGACCACCGGCGGTGTTCGGGGAGTGGGCGAGCAGTCGACGGACCGGCGCCGAATCCTCGGGGTCCATGAGTTGCAGGAGTGACTCCGCCTCGGTGGCGGGGAGTTCGCTCAGAAGGTCGGCGGCGTCGTCGGGGTCCATGGCTTCGAGGACGTCGGCAGCGCGTTCGACCTCGAGCTGGCCGAGGAGTTCGACCTGGTCCGTCTCGGGCAGCTCCTGCACGACATCGGCGAGGCGTTCGTCGTCGAGGGCGATCGCGACTTCGAGGCGGCGCTTCTCGGGCAACTCGCGCAGCGCATTGGCGACGTCCGCGGCGCGCAGGCCTTCAAATTGCGCGAGCAACACCGAAACGCCCTGGCCCGGCAGCGCCAGATCACCCGGCGTGAGCCCGTGGACCTGGCCCCACGGCACGACCTGAACCGCGGAACGGCGAGCGAGGCGTCCGCGTGCGGCACGCACGGCGACCTTCGTCACCGCCCAGTCGCGGCCGCGGCCCTGCTCGAGTCCGAGGTCGAAAACCACACACTCGGAATCGGCGAGTTCGGGTGTGTCGACCCGCACCTTCGATTCGAGAAGCTGTGCGAGGGCAAGGACTTCACTCGGTCGTTGCGCGAAACGGCGGAGGCTGACGTTCGCGGTGAGCAGGGTGACCGAGCTCGGTTCGATAGCCGTCACGCGGAGCATCGGGACGAAGATTCGCTTATGTGTGAGCAACTCGACAACGAGGCCGAGAACGCGCGGAATCTGGCGGTTGATCCGGAGGCCGATGACCACGTCGCGGACGCGTCCAATGGATTCACCGTCGGGACCCAGAACGACCATTCCGGCCAGCCGAGCTGCGAAAACCTTGCTCACAGCGACCACTCGCGCTCACCTCCCGGCCGGAACTCCACTTCTTCTGACAGAACTGCTCCGCCGGTGATCGTACGCATTGGCACTGACATGCCAGAGCGCTATGGGGAACCTCGGATCCCGGCCAGGAGACAGTGTGCCCAGGCAGAATGGGTGCCATGACGAACTCAATGGGGCAACCGAACCGCATAGGCGGAAACCTGCCGACGCCCCCGAGTGGGTGGCCGATCGGCTCCTACCCAACCTACGCCGAAGCGCAGCGGGCCGTCGACTATCTTTCCGACGAGCGCTTCCCCGTCCAGGACGTGACGATCGTGGGCGTCGACCTCATGCAGGTCGAACGCGTGCTCGGTCGCCTCACCTGGGGCAAGGTCCTCGCGGGCGGAATCGCCTCCGGTGCGTGGCTCGGTCTGTTCATCGGACTGCTGCTCGGCATGTTCACGAACAACCTCGTGGGCCCGGTCATCGCGGCCGTGATCGGCGGCATCGTGTTCGGGCTGATCAGCGCGAGCATCCCGTATGCCGCGACCCGCGGCCAACGTGATTTCGCGTCGACGATGCAGCTCGTCGCCGGCCGCTACGACGTGATCTGTGATCCGAAGTCGGCAGAGCAGGCGCGAGACCTTCTCGCGAAGCTGGCAATCTAAGGGGTATGACGAGCCCTTCAGACGTCGCCGCCGCCGTTCGCTCCCACTTGGTCTCGTGGTTTTCCGGGGTCAGTGAGCCCGATTCGGCGTCGGTGACGTTCGTCGGTCTGGAACCGATCGAGATCCTGCGCTTCGGCCCCGACGAGTCGAACAACTACTTCTATGTGACGGTCGGCTGCTCGCGGTACCCGATGGTCGATCCGAGCTCATACAACGCCGACCCGATCCGCGGCCCGCGGGCGGAAGTGCTGTTGCAGGTCCAAGGTGCTGCCGGACCGGAAGCGGGCATCGCGCGTTCGCTCGCTGTCGTCGCTGCGGTTCCGTCGGTCGAGGGCGTGGTCCTCAAGGAGGGGCTCATGCTGCGGCTCGGTGGTCCTGTCTGGAAGGGAGCCCCCGAGACCGCAGTGCGGATCGAGCCGAGCGGGGTTGCGGACTTCGTTCTGCCGGAGCCGGCCTCGCCGGTGCAGATCTTCTCGGCTAGGCCGACGCTGGAGGATTAGCGAGCTCGGTCAAACGTTCTCTGCCCTGCTCCATGCCGCCAGATGCCATCCGCTCGAGTGCGTTCCGCGCGAAATGCGCCGCGCGCGGATCGCCGAGCGCAGCCGCCACCTCCGTTTGCGCCCACCGGGCCTCGTAGTGGCCGAGCGCCGGGCCCTCGCGAAGGGCGCGTTCGGCCAGGGTGTGTGCCTGATCCAGAGCGCCGCGCCGAACCAGCACAATCGCTGCCCTCGCCGCGGCCCATGACGCGAACAATCCGAGGTGCTCGGAAAGATCGAGCGATGTGAAGAATGCGTTGAGCGACGAATCGAGATCGCCAAGCTGCTGGTGTGCGATTCCAACACCGCGCCAGGCGGTTGCGGTCCACCCGCGGTGCTCGATTCGGGTAGCGATGTCCAGTGCTTCCATCGCCGCCGCCAACGCTTCGTCGCCGCGGGAGAGCGCGGCGAAGGCCTCCGCCAGGTGCCACAAGGCGTACGACTGCCCCTCCAGATTGCCGAGCGTGCGGGCGAGTTCGAGTGCCGCATTGATCTGAACGAGGCCGTCGGCGGCGCGTCCGGCGAAGACCAGTGCGTGCCCCGCGGTCGACCGCGGTGTGAGGACGCGGACAAGATCACCGGAGTCGTAAAAGAGGTCGGCTGCACGCCGCAGAGCCGCTTCACCTTCGGTGACCGCACCGTCCAGGAACTGTGCCATCGCGCGGGCATCGAGGACGCGTGCCATCCCCGCGCCGTCGGACAGTTGCTCGTAGAGAGCCAGTGCTTCCGCGGCCCGTTCTACCGCGCGGTCAGCGCGTTGATTGTTCATGTCGAGGATCGAAGCGACCTCGAGAGCGCGCGCCCGCGCGGCGTGGTCCGTTCCCGCCTCTGCCACCGCGAGTTCAGCGAGCGACGCGGCCCGAACGATGTCGTCCGCACCCGAAGCGAGCATCGCCAGCCGGGAAAGGTTCCGGGCACGCGCGGGACCGTTCGTGCTCGCCGCGAGCGCGGCCCGAATGTCCTCCCGAGCTCCGGTGATCTCACTTCGACGTTGTCGCGCCTGCCCGCGGGTTTCGTGGAGCGATGCCCGCACGAACGGTGACGGTTGAAGCGCGAGCCCGGACTGAGCGAGTTGAATCGCCTCGTCGTCGGCATAGCTGAGGAGGGCGCGTGCCGCCGCGTCGGCATAGGCTTCGGCCGCGCCGCGTGCGTCGCCCGCTTCCCGCAGATGATGTGCGACAGCCGTGACATCGTCTTCGGTTCGCAGGGCTTCGGCGAGGTCGGCGTGCAGGCGCGCAGAGTCGACGGCGTCTAGAAGGCTGCCCACCACCTCAGTGACCATGTCGTGGCTGGTCGCCCAGCCCAGGTCGCCGAGCCGCACCAGCCCCCGTCGGAACAGACGGGACAAACTGGCGTGCACCGCGTTGTGGTCGGTTCCGGATGCTGCAGAGATCAGTGGAACGCTGGTTTCGCGCGAGCGCAACGCGAGCAACGACAGCACCTTTCGGTCCGCCGGGATCTGCGTGTTCACGCGGTTCGCGATCGCCATTCGCTTGCCGGCTTGCGCGATCTGGGTAGCGCGCGCAGCGGCGGCTGGCGTGGCGCCGTTGAGGTGGCCCGCTGGTCCGTGCAGGACGAGCCCCTCTGCGGCAAGTACCTGCAGTACCTCGGCAACCGCCATGGGCGTGCGATCAGTGTGCTGAGTGATCGCCTCGACAACGCCGACATCGTTCACGAGTTCGCGCAGCGCATCCGCGCTGAGCCCGCCGAGATTGACCCGCACTGCGGTGGCACAGTGCGCGAGAAGAGCCGTGACGTCGTCGCGATCCGCGGCTTCCGCGGGACGGAAGATCAGGATGGTTCCCCGGACTTGCGCGCGGTTCACGACCGTTTCGACGATTGCCAAGCTGCTCGGATCGCACCATTGGAGGTCATCGATGGCGATGACCATCTCGGTCGCCTCCAGTACGCGCACCGCGGCCTCTTGAACCAGGATGTGCCGGCTCGCGGGGTCGGGCTCGACGCCCGCACTACGGCCGAGTTCGGGAAGCAGCCACGCCAGAGAAGACTGCATCGGTGTGGGAAGGGCATCGAGGAAACCGATGTCGAGCGCGAGCGCTTCCCGCAACAAGGTGCGGAGCATGCTCCACTGATCCGCACGGTCGGACAGGTAGGCCCGGACTCGGATCAGCGGCACCTCCCGAGCGAGCCGGTCCACGAGCCGGGACTTGCCCGATCCGGACACCCCGCTCACGGTGACGACCGCACCTCGCCGAGTGGACGACGTCAATGCCGAACGCAGGTATCGAAGCTCGTCGGTACGCCCGACGAAGGCGAGTTCGCCCAACTGGCTCGCCCGCGATCGCCGCGACGACTCGGTCCGCGCCGGAAGTTCCCGCAGGAGCCCCTCATATATTGACGCTGCCGCAGGTGAGGGATCGACACCCAACTCGTCAGCGAGTGCGGTGCGGAAGTCGAGGTACGCCGTCAGCGCCGCGCTGCCGTCTCCAGCTGCGGCGAGGGCCTTGACCAACAGGAGAACGGCGACCTCGCGCAGCGGCTCCGCGGCGACGGCGCGACTGCTCATTTCGACCGCGGTGTCCGCATCGCCCTCGTCGAGTGCGAGGGAGGCGGTCCGTTCGAGGAGGTGCTGATGGATGCGGATCATCCGGGCGCGATACTCGGCGGCCCAGTCGTCGTAGGCCTCCTCCGGGAGCGGCTCGCCAGACCATAAGGAGAGCGCTTCGCGTAGCCTCGGCGCGGACGATTCGTCGGCCGCGGCAACCGCGAACCGCTCGGCATCGACCTCGCAGGCCGGGCTTCCGGCCAGCGTGTAGCCCCGCTGACCGGTCAGGATCAGCTTCGGGTCTCCCAACGCACGCCGCGCGCGGTTGACGAGCACCTGCAGGTTCGCCGCCGGGTCCTCGGGCAGGCGGTCGGGCCAGAGCGCGCCCGCCAACACATCGTTGCTGACGAAGCGACCCTGCCGGCTCGCGAGCACCTTCACGAGGGTGCGGACCTTACGTCCTTCGAACGCAGCGACCGGTATCTCGACGCCGTCACGCAACGCCGCGAACCGTCCGAGGAGCCGGATCTCGATCACTCCGGCTTCGGGCATGCCCCTGATTATCGCGAGCGCAAGAAAAACTGCAAGGAATCTGCAAGGAGCGCTCCCTAGCTTGGGTGTCACGGCGGATGACCTGCCGGAATGCCGAATCAGGAGTGGAACCATGAACATGACTCAGGTGATCGAACAGCGCGACTTCGCACAGCCGGACGAGGTCCGCACTTTCGAGAACGGGCGGGCGGAGATTCTCCGCATCGGCGGCATGGAAATCGGGCGGCTCACGTTCTCACCGGGCTGGCAGTGGTCGAAGCACGTTAAGCCGATCGCCGGAACGGAGCTGTGCGAGGCCCCGCATTTCCAGTACCACGTGTCCGGCACGCTGCACGTCCTTACCTCGGACGGTGAAGAGTTCGAGGTCGGGCCGGGCGAGGTGACGTCGTTGACGTCCGGGCACGACGCGTGGGTCGTCGGTGACGAAGATGTCGTCGTTGTCGACTGGTTCGGGGCCAGCCACTACGCGCAGCATCAGCACTGAGCTGGCGGGAATTGACGAGCTGTAGCCGGGGTATTCCCGGCTACAGCCACTTTCGGCGGCGCAGGGTGATGTAGAGCCACGCAGCGATGCCGCCCATCACCAACAACGCCATCGGGTAGCCGAATGTCCAGCTGAGCTCCGGCATGTGTTCGAAGTTCATGCCGTAGATACCCGCGATCAGCGTCGGCACGACGATGATTGCGACCCACGCGGAGATCTTTCGCATGTCGTTGTTCTGCTGGAGCGTGATGCTGCCGAGCGCGGCACTGACCAGGGCGCTCAGGGTGTCGTCGAAGTCGACGATCCGGTCCGCGACCTCGGAGTGGTGATCGGCGACGTCGCGGAAGTAGCGCCGAATCTCCTTCGGAACGCGAAGGTCGGAGGTGGTCGAGAGGATATGCAGCGGCTCGGCCAGCGGATTGACGGCTCGTCGCAACTCCACGATCTCGCGCTTGAGGTGATAAATCGGGGTCGTGTCGGTCCGGCTGCGCGCGTCGAACACCGATTCCTCCATGGCGTCGACGTCGTCCTCGACCTGTTCGATGACGTCGACATATGCGTCGACGACGTGGTCGGCGATACCGTGCAACACCGATCCCGGACCGAGCCCCAACTGGACGGGGTTCGCCTCGAGCATCCGGCGCACGTTGCGGAGCCCACCATGCTCGCCGTGTCGAACCGTCACGACGAAGTCCGCTCCGACGAACACCATCACCTCGCCGGTCTCGACGATCTCGCTCATGCCGGTGGTCGGATCGTTCGCGGCGTAGCGAACCGTGCAGAAAACGACGACGATGAGGTCGTCGTAGCGTTCGAGCTTCGGGCGCTGGTGGGCGTGGACCGCGTCCTCGACGGCGAGTTCGTGGAATCCGAACGTTCTCGCGATCGACGCCATGTCCGCGGCCGACGGTTCGTGGACGCCCAACCAGCAGAAACCTTCTCCGCGGGTGCGGACTTCAGTCAGGGCCTCGTCCGCGCTGAAGGCGCCGGGAAGTCGCACCCCGTCGACGTAGACAGCACAATCGACCACCGCAGACCCCACGGTTGTCGATGCTACGACCTCGGGTTTCGAACGTCGGCGTGGTGATCGACTTTGTTCGGATCTTCATGATGTCTTGTCGCCCAATACAGAATCCGTTGTCGTCCCTTGCATGTCGTCTCTGGACTGAGCACGCTCACTGAATGAGCAGGATCGGCGAAGAGGACCCGCGCGACCCGCTGTCGCCCGGATATCGGGACTTCTGGAGACAGGGCGGACACCTCGTGGAGACCACCACCGAGGTACCAGAGCCCGTCGTGGCGCTGGGCGGAACTCTCTCCTACGACGAGCACAGTCTGTTGCGCTGGATTCACGAACTGTCCGGAAAGCTCGCGCAATCGGTGCGCGCTGCAGACAAGGCGACGTCGACAACGGTCCTCGCGGCGATCGACGAGCTCCATACCCAAGCGCAGCGAGTCGTCGACCTCACCAAACCTGGTACGACCGATCACATCGCGAGCTGATCATGGGACGGGTGACGGTCCACCGGCCGGTCCTTCGAATCCGCGACGATCATCTGGTGGATCGCCCCGACTGCTTGGCGGTTGAAGAGCCTCTCGAAATCCGGGTCGGTGGTCGGTCGCTGACCGTGACCATGCGTACGCCCGGCGACGACTTCGATCTCGCGATCGGATTCCTGGTCAGCGAAGGCGTGGTCTGGAGTTCCGACCAGGTGGCCGCGGTCCGGTACTGCGCGGGTGCCACGTCCAACGGTCGCAATACCTACAACATCGTCGACGTTGCGCTGAGCGATGGGGTCAAGGCACCCGCCGCGTCGCTCGAACGGAACTTCTACACGACGTCCTCGTGCGGTCTGTGCGGCAAGGCCAGCCTCGAAGCGGTCTGTACCTCGGCGCATTGGTCGGTCGCAGAGGACCCGTTCACCGTTTCCGCCGAGGTCCTCGCCGACCTCCCCGGCCGTCTCCGCGCGGCGCAACGCGTGTTCGACGACACCGGCGGATTGCATGCGGCCGGACTGTTCAGCATCACCGGCGAACTGCTGTTCCTACGGGAAGACATCGGCCGGCACAACGCCGTCGACAAGGTCATCGGCCATGCGTTGCGGCAGGGGATGCTGCCGCTGCGCCAGACGATCCTGATGGTCAGCGGGAGGGCGAGTTTCGAACTCGTGCAGAAAGCCGTCATGGCCGGTATCCCGATGCTGGCGGCGGTGTCCGCTCCGTCCTCACTGGCCGTGGAATTGGCTGCGGAGAACGGCCTCACGCTTGTCGGATTTCTCCGCGGAACGTCGATGAACGTCTACTCCGGCCGGTCGAGAGTGGGACTGCCATCGCTCGCACGCGAACGGGTCAGGACGTGATGCTTCGCTGATCGGGGGTCGCGAGTCCAATCACCGCTCGGGCGATGTAGCGCCCACCTTCCATCCGGTGCGCGATCGTATCCAGCGTCTGCGCCACTTTCGACTCGACCTCATCGCCGACGACGTCTACTCGTGCGACGAGATACAGGCGCTTCGGACCGAGGTACTCGGTCCGAAGGAAGGTGACCCGATCGACTTCGGGCATTGCCAACATCGAGGCGATGATTGCGGACCGCAGTGGCGGCGATGCCTCCACGCCGACCAGGTATCGGCGGTTCTGATTGATCAGCACGACGGCGATCGCCGCGAGGAGAAGGCCGACCAGGATCGACCCGATCGAGTCCCACACCGGTGAACCAGTCAGCTGATGGAGGAATACACCGAAGAACGCGATCGCCAGGCCGATGAGGGCGGCCGCGTCCTCCGCGAACACCGCTCGGGTAGTCGGGTCGGAGGTCTGGACCGCGTGTTCCAACAGCGTTCGTTCGAATTCCACCGCCTCGCTCCGCAGTTGGCGCAACGTCTGGCGGAAGGACATTCCCTCCAACACCGCAGAGACCGCCAGGACGATGTACGCGACGCCGAAGTTCGACGACGGATCCGGATGTATCAGTTCGCCGACTCCGTGCGTGATCGAGACCCCCGCACCCACGCCCAGCAATCCGAGTGCAGCAAACATCGACCAGATGTATGCCTCGCGCCCGTAACCGACGGGATCGTCCGGGTCCGGGGTTCGAGCTGAACGCCGCTCCGCGATAAGGAGCAGCACTTCGTTACCGGTATCCGCCCACGAATGGGTCGCTTCCGCCACCATCGACGCGGAACCCGTGACCGCTGCGGCGAGAGACTTGGCGATGGCCACCAACGCGTTCGCCACGAACGCGAGAGCGACGGTGACGGAACTGTTCGGTGCGGACTTGACCATCAGCGCCGCTTTCGGGGCGGCTCAGGCGTGCTGAGTTCGGGGCTGAGCTGGATCGCGTACGCCGCCGCGGTCAGTTCGGCGATGTCAAGTGGCTCTGACAGCGATCGGTGCGTCAGTTCGGTGATCCGGCGGAGTCGGTACCGGACTGTATTCGCGTGGCAGTGAAGGTGTTTCGCGGCCGCTTCGGCAGACGCGCCGTGATCGAAATACTCGGTCAAGGTGTCGAGCAGGATGAGTCGGTCCTCGGCGGCGAGTTCCAGCACCGGTCCGAGCACGCGCTCGGCGACGCGCCGGCTTTCCTCCGGTGATCGGGCCACGAGCGCCGCAAGCGGGCTCGCGCTGAAAATCCGGGTCGCCGTCCGGCCGGCCGGAACCATCGCCAGGGCTGCCTTCGCCAGTTGCAGCGCACGAGGCGTGTCGATCAGCGATCCGAACTCCGGACTGATGCCGGTGCGGCAACTGGCGTGGGACCGGATGACAGTGAGGGCTTGCTCGCGCTGTTCGGTGGTCAGGGCGACGACTCCGAGCTGCAGTGCCGGCGTCAATCGCCATGCCGAGACGACGCCCTGAGACGCGAGGTGGCGTTCAATGCTCGGGAGGCTGCCCTCGGCCAGTCCGCGGGTCTCGGCCGCCACGACGACGAACATCGCGTCGGATGGCAGGTCCAACAGCGACGCGGCCTCGAGCTGCCCCGCGTCCGCCGACGGTCGGCCGCTCAGGAGCGCCTCGACGAGGGCGGAACGGCGTTCCTGATGCGCAACCAGGAGTTCTGCCGTGGTGGACCGGTAGGACTCGGTCAATGCGACCGCGTGCTCATCGGTCACCTGCCAGATCCGTGAGGCCGCGTCGAGTAATGCTTCGGAATCGCCGGGTCGATTTCGCTGGTTCGAACGCTGCAATAACGCGTCCCACATCGTCGAGAAGCAGATGCGGTAGGCACGAAGGACTTCCGGCAGTGGCACGCCCTGGTGGGCGCGACGCCGACCGGTCTCGCGTGGGGCGGCCAGGTCGAGCGGCGCCTCTACTGTGGCCAACGTGCCGATCATGAAGCCGAGGTTGTTGGCGATGGATTGGTGCAGATCCTCGTACGGCACGATATCGGTTTCCCGGTACATCGGAATCCGGTCGAGGATCGCGCCATGGGCGCTGTCGACGAGGTCGGACAGCCGTGCGTCAGCCCATGTGGCCAGCTCTGTCATCACGTTGTCGGTCAATCGTCCCCCTGCACCTTGATGGGCACTCTAGGGGACATTCGCCTGCGCAATCCGGTGGTCTGAGTCGCGTCGACGTTCGCTACGAATTTTCACCGCCGCACTTATTTCGAAGGACAGTGACCACTGTTCTGTCCGACAAAACCGGTGCTCCGATGGACGAGAGTCGGTATCGCACGCGTTCCAATTCTTGGACGCACGTCGCTCGTGCGCACCCAGCAGAGAGCGGAGGGCCAGTTGCGGGCGATCAGGAGGCGCGTCCGGCAGTTGGCCGACCTCGGCCCGGCGGCGAGCGATCATGCCCACGCTGCGCGGGTGGCGATCGGGCTCGTCGTTCCGGGGCTCGCGATCGTCCTGGCTGGGCGTCCCGATCTCCTCATCTACGCGGTCTTCGGGTCCTTTGTCGGCATGTACGGACGCACGGAATCACCCGCCGGCAGGATTCGGCATCAGGGACAGGCTGCGTTGATTCTCGGCTTGGCGGCGGGCATCGGGGTCGAACTGTCGAATCATCACGTCGGCGCCCTGACGCTCGTCGTCGCCGAGATGCTGTTCGCCGGGATCAGTTCGGTGGCCGCCGATACGTGGGGTCTCAAGCCGGAAGGACCGTTCTTCGGGATATTCGCGCTCGGCGCGATGGCGACTCTTCCCTCGGGACACGTGTCTCCGACGATTGCGGTGGCGATCGGGGGCTCGACGGCGTTGTTCTGCGTCACTTTGAGTGTCGTGATCGCCCTGCGAACGGGCGACTTGCGGTCCTTCGCGGGCCTGCGGCGCACCTCATCGTTGCGGGCCATCCGCCCCTATACGACCGCGGAAACACTGACGCACGCGGTGCGCTACGTCATGGCGATCTCGCTGGCCGGCGCGGGCGGTCTGGCGCTCGGCATTGATCACGCCAACTGGGCCATGGCTGCCTCCGCGGTGCCGCTTGCGGCACCCGATGCGCGCGGCGGAGACCGTTCGATCCATGGGGTCGTACAGCGCGGAGTACACCGAGTGCTCGGCACGTTCGGCGGCTTGGCGATCACCGGTGCGCTGCTCGCGCCGCATCCCGGACCCACGTTCCTGGCGGTGGTGGTGATCGTGCTGCTGTTCCCCACGGAGCTGTTCATGATCCATCACTACGGACTCGCGCTCGGGTTCTTCACGCCGCTGATCATGCTGATGACCGAACTGGCCGAGCCGACCGACGCATTGACCTTGGTCCGGGATCGCGCGATCGACACCTTCATCGGTGTGGTCATCGGAATCGGCGTCGCGGTGATCTCTCGTCGCTGGGGTCGACGGCGGACTACGCCCGCTGAGGTGCCGTCGCCGGGCTAGTCGATTTCGGGGCCAGTCCCTGCTGCGGTGACTTCGTCACGTGGACGTTGACGCATTTCATGATCGGTTGATCGCTCTGAGTGCTGAAGTCGCCGATCGCGCACAGGACGTTCATCTCCGGCATGTACCCCGCGGCGCACCCGACCGGAATGTCGTACGGGATCACCTTGTAGTTCGACAGCGATCGCTCGCTGCCATCCCGCGCCGTCGCGACGATGTCCACCTCGTCGAACTCCGTGAGTCCGCGATGCTTCATGTCGTCGGCGTTCATGAAGATCAGCGTGCGGAGGTTCTTGATCCCGCGGTAGCGGTCGTTGTCGGAATAGATCGTGGTGTTCCACTGGTCGTGTGAGCGCATCGTCGCGAGCCGGATCTGACCTTCGACCGGGACTTCATCGGGAAGCGGTGCGGCGGAGAACTCGGCGCGGCCGGATTCGGTGAGGAACACCCGCTCACGGGCCGGCTGCTTGATACGGAATCCCAAAGGGAGACGTACCCGGCGGTTGAAATCGTCGAAGCCGTCGAGAACTTCGGCCATGGTGTCACGGATCCGGTCGTAGTCCTCGACGTACCACTTCCAGGGCGTCTTGCTGTGCGGCAGAGCCGCATTCGCCATACCTGCGATGATCGCGGGCTCCGACAGCAGGTGCGACGACGCGGGCTTCTTCATTCCGACCGACAGATGGACCATCGACATCGAGTCCTCGACGGACGTCGACTGGATTCCCTCTTTCTGGTGGTCCTTCTCGGTGCGCCCGAGGCACGGCAGGATCAGTGCCTGCTTGCCGTGGACGATGTGGCTCCGATTGAGCTTCGTGCTCACCTGGACGGTGAGGTCGCACTTCTCGAGTGCGGCGAACGTATAAGCGGTGTCCGGTGCCGCGATCGCGAAGTTGCCGCCCAAGGCCACGAACACCTTGACCTCCCCGCGATGCATCCCTTCAATCGTCGCAACGGTGTCGAGTCCGTGTTCGCGGGGCGCGTTGATACCGCAGACCTCGTCGAGGCGGGCGAGGAAGGACTCTTTCGGCCGATGATCGATTCCGCACGTGCGGTTGCCCTGCACGTTGCTGTGCCCACGTACCGGCGAGGGCCCCGCACCCTCCCGTCCGATGTTGCCGCGCAGGAGGAGCAGGTTGATGATTTCGCGAATCGTGTCGACGCCGTGCTCGTGCTGCGTCACGCCGAGGCACCAACTGATGATGCTGCTGTCGGCTTCGCAGTAGATGTCGGCAGCCTTGTCGATCAGGACGCGCCGCACTCCGGACTCGCGAACGATCTCCTCCCAGGAGGTCGCTTGGACAAGGGCTCGATAGGCCTCGAAGCCCGTCGTGTAGCGGGCGATGAAGAGTTCGTCGATCGCCTTCGGGTCCTTCTTGATCCGCTCGAGCACCGATTTGGCGATGCCGCGAACGAGTGCCATGTCGCCGCCGATGCGCGGCTGCAGGTTGAGGTTTCCGGTCTTGGTCGGCGTGAAGGTTGCCATCCGGGCGAATTCGTGCGGGATGATCGTCTTGCGAGACGCGGCCTCGATCAGCGGATTGATGTGCACGATCTTCGCGCCCCGGCGATGCGCCTCCGCGAGCGCGGTGAGCATGCGCGGTGCGTTCGAGGCGGCATTGACTCCCATGATGAACAGGGCGTCCGCGGTCTCCCAGTCTTCGAGGTCGACAGTTCCCTTGCCCGTGCCGATGGCGGCCTGCATGGCCCGCCCGCTCGCTTCGTGACACATGTTCGAGCAGTCCGGCAGGTTGTTCGTACCGAGTTCGCGAGCCATGAGCTGGTACAGGAAGGTGGCTTCGTTGCCGAGCCGGCCGGAGGTGTAGAACGACGCCTCATTGGGGTTGGGGAGTCGGGACAACGCTGTCCCGACAAGTGTGAATGCAGCTTCCCAGCTGATCGGCTCGTAGTGGTCGGTGTCGCGGTTGTAGACCATGGGCTCGGTCAACCGGCCCTGGTTCTCGAGGTCGAACTCACTCCAACCGGCGAGTTCGGTGACCGAGTGCCTCGCGAAGAACTCGCGACCGACGCGTTTGTGCGTCATCTCCCAGGTGACGTGTTTGATTCCGTTCTCGCAGATGTCGAGATGCAAGCCCTTCATGTCGTCGGGCCACGCGCAGCCGGGACAGTCGAAGCCGCCGTTCTCGTGATTCATCTTGAAGACCGCGCGCGAGCCGAGCAGTAGCTCGCGCTCGCGGACCAGAAACTTCGTGACGCTCGTGGCTGCGCCCCAACCCGCCGCGGAATGGTGGTACGGCCCCTTGAACTTGGGCGGTTTCCCGTTGTCCGGCCCCTCGGAGGCGGGCAGTTCAGAGAACATCGTGTCGTCGGACATTTCGTGGCCTCCTGCGCAGACTCGTGAATTCGACACTAGGCCCGTAACACCAAGCGGGAGACGGGCAAAGCCTGCCGCAGTCGTTTTTTGTCCGGGTCACCAAACACCTTTGTTCGTTGCACTGAGGAGTCGATATTCCGGACCTCTCCGGCGCAAGTGCGACACTGGAATCCGTGCGCATCGATCTCCACACCCACTCAGCCGTGTCCGACGGCACGGACTCCCCGGCTGAGCTGGTTCGCCTGGCCGCGGACGCGGGGCTCGACGCCGTCGCACTGACTGACCACGACACAACCGAGGGATGGGCGGCCGCGGTCGAGGCGTTGCCAGACGGGCTCGCGCTCGTTCGTGGCATGGAGATGTCGTGCTCGGGCCGCGCTGAGGATGGCGGTGGCGAGGTCGAGGTGCACCTCCTCGCGTACCTCTTCGATCCGCACAACCGTGCGATGGAAACCGAACTCGAGCGCCTGCGCGAGGAACGCGACGGCCGTCTGCGAAAGATGGCTGAGCTGATGGCGGCCGACGGGCTGCCGATCGACCCCGACGCGGTCATGGATTCGGTAGGGGCTTCCGCGGGTCGGCCGCACCTCGCGCGTGCCCTCGTCGAGGCCGGCATTGTGCCGACGGTCGGCGATGCGTTCCACAAGTTGTTGTCGCGGGACTCGCCCTACTATGTCGGCAAAGGCAACACCGAACTCGGTGAGGCCGTCGATCTCGTCAACGCCGCCGGGGGAGTGAGCGTGATCGCACACGCCCGGGCCCACAAGCGGGGTCGGTTGCTGTCGGTCGATCACATCGAGGAGCTGGCCGAGCGTGGCCTCGGCGGTCTCGAGATCGATCACCCCGATCACGACGAAGCGGGGCGCTCCTTGCTGACCGGCATCGCCACGGCGTTCGACCTCATCGTGACGGGGTCGTCGGACTATCACGGCGCGAACAAGCACGTTCGCCTCGGCGAGTACCAGACTCGACCGGAATCACTCGACGCCATCGCCGAACGGGCGAGCGGAGTGCCGGTCATCGGAGGGAAGTGGGCATGAGAACCCTCAGTGGAGTCATCACCGGTGGCCTCGTTGCGCTTGCGCTCGCCGTCATCACCATTGCCGTCCTCGGAAGCGCCCCGGACCTGAGCGGAATGAACTCGTTTCCCGGTCCCGGCGCGAAGTCGATCCTGGCGCATCTCGGTGCGGCGGTGGTCGCGGTCATCGCGCAGGTCTACAGCGACCGCCGGCGTGGAATCGCGGCGTTCGGCGTCCTCATTTTCGTTCTCGGACTGACCGCTTTGCTGCTCTGGACCCAGTGGTTGAACTGATCATCCGCCGTTCGTGAAAACGAGCGGTCGTTTGCGGTCTTGGTTGGCCGCGTGGGAACCTCTTGTGCAGCCGTGAAATGGGACCCGATTGCACGGGATTCCAACGAAAGTGGGAAGGTGTCTGGGTGACTGAAGCGCCAACTTCGACAAGCGGCAGCCTCGCCGATATTACTGATGATGAGATCTTCAATTCTCACATTAACGGCAAGCTGTCAGTGAGTTTGACGGCACCCCTGGAAACTCAGCGCGACCTCTCGATCGCGTACACCCCGGGTGTGGCGAAGGTATGCCTCGCGATCGCGGACAACCCGGCTCTGGCGAAGACCCACACGTGGACTGGCCGACTCGTAGCGGTCATCAGTGACGGCACTGCTGTGCTCGGTCTCGGTGACATCGGCCCCGCCGCGTCGATGCCGGTCATGGAGGGCAAGGCGGCGCTGTTCAAGAAGTTCGCCGGCCTTGACTCGATCCCGATCGTCCTCGCCACCAAGGACGTCGACGAGATCGTCAACACCATCAAGCTGCTCCGCCCGACGTTCGGTGCGGTCAACCTCGAGGACATCTCGGCGCCGCGCTGCTTCGAGATCGAGCGCCGCGTCATCGAGGAACTCGACTGCCCGGTCATGCACGACGACCAGCACGGCACGGCAATCGTCGTGCTCGCCGCACTCAACGGTGCAGCGCGCGTGCAGGGTCGTGACGTCGCGGGTCTCAAGGTCGTCATCTCCGGCGCCGGTGCGGCGGGTGTCGCGTGCGCGAACATCCTCCTTGCGGCCGGTATCACCGACATCGTCGTCCTCGACTCGAAGGGCATCGTCTCGAAGGACCGCGCGGACCTCAACGACGTCAAGATCGACCTCGCGGCTCGGACGAACCCGCGTGCGCTGACCGGCGGTGCCGGCGACGCGCTCACCGGTGCGGACGTGTTCCTCGGTGTCTCCGCCGGAAAGATCCCGGAGGAGTTCATCGCGTCGATGGCTCCGGAGTCGATCGTGTTCGCGTTGTCGAACCCGAACCCGGAGATCCACCCGGACGTCGCTCGCAAGTACGCCGCGATCGTCGCGACCGGACGCTCCGACTTCCCGAACCAGATCAACAACGTGCTCGCGTTCCCGGGTGTGTTCAAGGGCGCGCTCGACGCGGGTGCCCGCAAGATCACCGAGGGCATGAAGATCGCGGCCGCGAACGCGATCCTGTCGGTCGTGGCCGACGAACTCGGACCGGAGAAGATCGTGCCGAGCCCGCTCGACCCGCGCGTTGGGCCGGCGGTCGCCGAAGCCGTTGCCGCTGCAGCTCGCGCCGAGGGCGTGGCCTGATTCTGCGGAGTCGTTTTTCGAACGCCGGGATTGCCGCAGTCATTGCGGTGATCCCGGCTTTCGTTGCATGTAGCAAGGTCGATGTGGCACCCGGTCCACCTCCGGCCGCACACTCGATCGTCGTGTCAAGCGTCGACAGTCTGCCGATGGCGATGGTCGGGGAGATATACCGGCAGGCTTTACAGCGGTACGGAGAAGCCGCGGAAAGTGGAAGGTCGGTGCCGGACCTGTCCGCTGCACTCCGCGAACTCGATGCCGGCGATGCCACCGTCTTGCCCGAAGTCTCTGCTGAACTGCTCGAACGCTTCAACCCGTCGAGTACTGCTCAACCTGACCCGGAGACGCTGTTCAAGGCGCTCAGCGAGTCGCTGCCGAACGGGTTGTCGGTGGGCGACTTCGCGCTCGCCACGGACCAGGCGGTCACGTCGAAGACCGGCACAGCGCGAAATATCGTGCCGCTGTACCGCACGGGCGAACTCGACGACAATGCCCTCCTGGCGTTGAACAAGGTCGCCGGCGAACTCACGACGCCCGATCTCTTCGACCTGTGCGACAAAGAACGGCACGGCGCCAAGCGCGCGGACATCGTGTCGAACTGGCTCGACCAGCACGGTTTCTGACGTCAAACGGCGAGGCTGCGCCAGTTGTCTGGCATGAAGTCAGCGTCTTTCATGAAGCGGGTCATGCGCCGTAGGTAGTCCGGCTGGCTGATGTGCATGAGGTGGTTGCCCGGAAACCAGTGCAATGCGCAGCGATCCCAGTGTTCCCATAACGCTGCGGATTGTTCCGGCGGCGCCAGCCGATCGCCCAGGCCGGTGATGATGAGGCGGCGCTCGCGGGGGATGACCGGCGCGTAGTTCAGTGGCGACGAGTATGCCAAGACGTCAGCGAGAGTGTCAGTGCTCGTGCCGCCGGCCTTGAGTCCGAAGCGCAGCAGCGTCGACGCCGGAACCCAAGTGCTCAGCAGTGCGGGAACGTCGATCACGGGAACGTTCGGAACCGCCAGTTGAAGCCGGTCGTCGACGGACGCCAAGAGCGCCGACGTGTATCCGCCAAGCGAAATGCCAGTCACGCCGATCTTCGAAACACCCGTCGACTCGAGGTGATCGATGAGGAGTCGCAGGTCGTGGATCGCCTGTCCCGATGCCTCGACGAATCCGCTGGTCCCGTGCGCGAAGTACCCGCATCCGCTGTACGGCGATCGTCGCTCCGCGCGGGACCCGTGAAAGGGCAGCGTGAACAGGACGACGTCGAAGCCTGCGCGATAGAACCACGGCAGCTGGAAGAAGACGCTGTTGAACAGGTAGGTCGAAGCGAAGAAGCCGTGGATGACGATCAACGTCGGGCGCGGTCCATCGGCATGACGCCAGTGTTGTGCGTGGACAACGTCATTGCGTTCGAAGGTGCGCCAAAGCTTTCGCAGCTTCGGGTTGATCGGTTCGAACCCACTGTGAAACTGCAGGATCTCGGCGTCTGCGACCGTGAGCCTCCGCATCGCCGGTCCCGCCGGCCGCGACCGAACAGTCGGTGTGTGGGTTGGGCGCGGAAACGATACGACAGGATCGTGGCGACTCGCGATGTTCGCGTAGAAGTCGGCGTTCGCGATCTCGCGGCGCACTGACGAACCGCTCGTCACGGTGGGAACGAAGGTCGCCGCCAGGAGCGTGGCGGCCACCGTTCGCACGGCGATATCGGCGGCCGCGGTCGATGTGACGATCGCCTGCTCGCGCGGCGTGAGCTGAGCGAGGCGCGGCAAACCGCCGGCCGTGGCGTCGTGACTTTCGGTCATGTCCCGATAGTTACATACGAACGTGTATGTATGTAACATACGCGGCATGAAAGCCTCGACAGCGGCAGCGCTGGCCTCCACCGTCACCGGTCGCGGCGACCCGGCGCACATCAAGCGGCCGTTCACCGACGAGCCGCTGGCATGGATACCGCAGATGACCGCCGAGGACATCAACGATGCGCTCGATCGGGCGAGGGCCGCGCAGAAGGGGTGGGCGCAGGTCTCGGCGAAGCAGCGTGCCCGGACCATCGGTCGAGTGCTCGACCTCGTGCACCGCGACCGCGAACTGTTCATGGATGTCCTGCAGGCCGAGGGCGGCAAGGCGCGGGTCGATGCGCTCATCGAGTTGGGCGAGGCGCTGCTTGCGGTCCGGCATCACGTCAACACCGCAGAGGCGCTGCTCGCCGACGAATCGCATTCGGGGATCATTCCTGGGCTGACGTCGACCTCAGTGATTCATCGACCGCATGGCGTCGTCGGCGTGATCGTGCCGTGGAACTTTCCCGTTGCCTTGGGCGCCGCGGATGCGCTCCCCGCACTCATCGCGGGCAACGCGGTGCTGCTCAAAGCCGATAATCAGACCGCTCTCTCGCTGCTTCTGCTCCGACGCTGCGCCCTCGAGGCCGGCGTCCCAGCGGACGTGTTCGGAGTGGTCGTCGGGCATCGGAACGACATTGGCGCCGCGCTGCTCGACGGTGTGGACTATGTCGCGTTCACGGGTTCGACCGCTTCCGGGCGCGAGATCGCCCAGCATGCCGGACGCCGGCTGATCGGCTGTTCGCTCGAACTCGGCGGGAAGAATCCGATGATCGTGCTTCCGGATGCGGACCTCGACCGCGCGGCATCTTCGCTGGCCCGGACCAGTTTCGCCAACTCCGGTCAGCTGTGCATGACGGCGGAACGCATCTACGCCCACGTGGACATCTATGAGCGATTCATCGACCTGGCGGTACGTCACACCGCGGAGATCCAACTCGGTGCGGACTACTCGTTCGGCACCGACATGGGTTCGATCACGACGGATGCCAACTTTGCCCGGCTGGGTGAGTACATCGGGCAGGCGACGTCCGTCGGCGCCGAAGTCCTGACGGGTGGGCGGCCGCGCCCCGATATCGGTCCGAAGTTCTTCGAGCCGACGATCCTCGCCGGCGTCACTCCGCGGGCGCGACTGCATGCCGAAGAAGTCTTCGGGCCCGTGGTCTCGATCTATCCGTTCCGCACGATCGACGAGGCGGTCGCCGCCGCAAACGACTCGCAATACGGCTTGTCGGCGAGCATCTGGACGCGAGATACGTCCGCGGGTCGCAAGCTCGCGCCGCGAATCGAGGCTGGGGGAGTAAACGTCAACGACGGATACGCCGCGGCGTTCGGAACGCACTCCGCGCCGGCCGGCGGTATGAAGGGTTCCGGCGTCGGGCGACGACATGGTGCTGCGGGTCTACTGCGGTACACGGAGGCGCAGACCGTCGCCGTGCAGCGATTGACGTCCTTGAACAGCCGGATGGGCCTGCCTCGGGAGCTCCACGGCGAGCTGACCGGGCAGCTTCTCGGCTGGTTGAAACACATCAGTTGATTAAGGATGGCAATAGATGCACTCTGACCTGCGGTTATGATGATCAACATGACTCGGTCCACCCGCCCGGTTGAACGTCGCTCCCAAGAGCAACGAAGCTCGCAGATGCGAGTGCGGCTTCTCGATGCCACGATCGAGTGCCTGGTCGAGTTTGGCTACGCGGGGACGACGTCTCCGCGCATCGCGGAGAAGTCGGGTGTCACGCGCGGTGCCCAGGTGCATCACTTCGGCTCGAAGAACGAGTTGGTGATCGCGGCGGTCAATCATCTGGCGGCCAAGCGCGCCGAGAGTGTGATCCGGGAACTCGGCCAGATCAAGGCCGGGCCCGACCCGATCGGTCAGGTCCTCGAGTTGCTGTGGGACATCCATGACGGCCCGATCTTCGATGCGACCGTCGAGCTGTGGGTCGCGAGCCGCACCGACCCGGAACTCGCGCGCGAGATGGCGAAGTTCGAAGTCACGGTGACCAACACCCTGCAAAGCGTGATCGCGCAGCTGGTGCCGCCCGAGCTCAACCGGGAGATCGTCGACTTCGTCTACACGGCAATGGATTCCTTGCGGGGAATTCGTATCTCGAGCTATGTCGACGCGGATCCGGAGCGCGCACATCGCCGATGGGTCCGCGCGCAGACGAATCTGCGCCGAATCGCGTCGCCGGCTGTTGATCAGATTCTCGGGCAGTCCGCCCGGTAGGTGAAGGGTCGTGCAGGGCGGGTTCGCTCTGTGGTGATCTCACCCAAATCTGAAAGGCCAGGATTTTCCGCGCTGACCGCGGAAAATCCTGGCCTCTTGTCCCGTCGGTCCGACTCCGAACGAGGGGCTGCTCGTCGATGCCGAACGGTTCGGTGCTCTGCTGACGCCGTCATCGATACATGTGGATGACGACGGCAGGGGAGCACTGAATCGTTGACCGGACTGGCTGACCCCCTGGGGGCGGGCGCTTTTGTGTGCGCGCTGCGGTCACCAGAAAAGTGACGTGAGTCACATCGGACGCGCTGTCTAAGGTATTGTCCACTTACATACAAGTATGTATGTTTGTCGCCATGACCCGAGGAGGTTCGATGGCGAACAAGGTGTTCGTGGTGGGCGTGGGCATGACGAAATTCGAAAAGCCCGGCCGCCGCAAGAACGACGATGGAAGCGACTGGGACTACCCGGACATGGCCCGCGAGTCGGGCACGAAGGCGCTCGCCGACGCGGGGATCTCCTACGACAAGGTCGAGCAGGGCTACGTCGGCTACGTCTATGGCGAGTCGACCTCCGGTCAGCGGGCACTCTACGAACTCGGCATGACCGGTATCCCGATCGTCAACGTGAACAACAACTGCTCGACGGGCTCGACCGCGCTCTACCTGGCGGCCCAGGCGATCCGCGGCGGTCTCGCGGACTGCACCATGGCGCTCGGCTTCGAGAAGATGCAGCCCGGTTCATTGGGTTCGGTCTACGACGACCGCGAACAGCCGATGGCGAACCACATCATGGCGCTCGCCGAGATCTCCGAGGTTCTCTTCCCCCCGGCGCCGTGGATGTTCGGTGCCGCCGGCCGCGAGCACATGGAGAAGTACGGAACCACCCGCGAGCACTTCGCAAAGATCGGCTTCAAGAACCACAAGCACTCGGTCAACAATCCGTACGCGCAGTTCCAGGACGAGTACTCGCTCGAAGACATCCTGGCCTCGCGTACGGTCTACGACCCGCTCACCAAGCTGCAGTGCTCGCCGACTTCGGACGGTTCGGGTGCGGCAATCTTGGCATCGGAGAAGTTCGTTGACGAGCACGGCCTCGCCGATCAGGCGGTCGAGATCGTCGGGCAAGCCATGGCGACGGACTTCCGTTCGACCTTCGATGGCACCTGCAAGAACATCATCGGTTACGACATGAACGTCGCCGCAGCTCAGAAGGTGTACGAGCAGGCTGGCCTCGGCGCCGACGACTTCCAGGTCATCGAGCTTCATGACTGCTTCTCGGCGAACGAGCTGTTGCTGTACGAGGCGCTCGGGCTGTGTGGCGAAGGTGAAGCCGGAAAGCTCATCGACAACGACGAGACGACGTACGGCGGCCGGTGGGTTGTGAACCCGTCCGGTGGCCTCATCTCGAAGGGCCACCCGCTCGGGGCGACCGGACTCGCTCAGTGCGCCGAGCTCACCTGGCAGCTCCGCGGCACCGCGGACAAGCGTCAGGTTTCGAACGTCACCGCTGCTCTGCAGCACAACATCGGGCTCGGTGGCGCCGCCATCGTGACCGCCTACCAGCGCGCCACCCGCTGATTTCACTCACTCAAGAAGGAGCCCCCAAATGGGACACATCGAAGCAACCAAGACCCTGTCGGCCACCCCGGAAGCACTGTGGGGGACCGTCTCCGACGTCACCACATGGGACAAGTGGTTCTCGATCCACGAGCGCTGGATGGAAGAGCCGCCGGCCGTTTTGACCGAGGGCGCGCGCCTCGTCGCGAAGATCATGATGCTCGGCATGGCCAACAAGATCGAGTGGACCGTTCTCGAGGTCTCGGCACCGAACAAGCTCACGCTTAGCGGAGTCGGAATGGCCAACGTGAAGACCGAATTCACGTTCACGATCGAGGCCGACGGTGACGGCAGCAAGCTGTCCGTGGCCGGCGACTTCGAAGGTGCGCTCATCAAGGGCGCCTTGGCGAAGGCCGTCGAGAAGGACGGACTCAACCAGCTCGACAAGTCGCTGAACGCGCTCAACGAGCTCGCCACGGCATCGGCCTGATCATGGCCGTGACCAAGTTCGAGGTTGATGGCCTCAACGTCTGGGCGGATCCGGAGACCTTCGAGGTCACGCGCGAGCGCATCGCGGAGTATGCCGCGGCGACCAACGACCCGATCGAAGCACACCTCAACGGCGACGTGGCTTCCCCGGTGTTCGCGATCGTCCCGGCCTTCGACGCCCTCATGGCACCCGCGCTCGACGTCGTCCCGATCGACATCTTCGGCCGGATCGTGCACGGGGAGCAGGACTTCCACTTCCACCGCGCAATCCGACCGGGCGATGTCATCACCGCGCGTGGCCGAGTGATCGGCTGGGACTCGGTCGATTCCGGTGCTCGGCTGTCGATTCACATCGAGTGCCGGGACGAGAACGACGAACTCGTCAACGAGCAGTACCTCATCGGATTCTTCCGCGGTGTCGATGCGGGTCCGGAGGTCGGGGATCAGGTCCCGGCACACCGGTTCGATGCGTCGCTGCGCGACAACGCACCGGTCGCCAAGGTCGCGCAGCACGTTGACCTGGACCAGACCTTCCGCTATGCACCGGCTTCGGGCGACCCGATGCCGATCCACCTCGAAGAGGAGGTCGCTCGCGACGCCGGTCTGCCCGGCATCATCGCGCACGGCCTGTGCACCATGGCGTTCACGTCATGGGCGGTTCTCACCGAGGTCGGCGGTTCAGATGTCAACCGGCTCAAGCGCTTTGCGGTGCGTTTCTCGAAGATGGTCATCCCGGGCGACGACCTGGAGACGCGAATCTGGAAGCAGTCCGAGGCTGACGGAAACACGACCTACGCATTCGAAACGGCACGCGGGGAGGACTTCGTCATCACTGACGGCCTCGCGGTGATCGCCGACTCAGACATATAAACCAGGAGCAATGGAATGGGTGCACTCGAAGGAAAGATCGCCGTCATCACCGGCGCTGGGCGCGGTATTGGTCGTGAGCACGCGTTGCTCTTCGCCCGCGAAGGTGCGTTCGTCGTCGTCAACGACCTCGGCGGCAGCAACGCCGGCGAGGGTGTCGACGTCGGGCCGGCGCACGAAGTCGCACAGGAAATCATCGCCGCGGGCGGTAAGGCGGTTGCGAACACCGACAACATCGCGACCTGGGCGGGTGCCGAGGCACTGATCAACCAGGCGATTGCGGAATTCGGCGGTCTCGACATCGTCATCAACAACGCCGGAATCCTGCGCGACGCCTTCATGCCGAACATGACGGAGGCCGAGTGGGACGCCGTCGTCGCGGTTCACCTGAAGGGGCACGCGGCGACGACTCACCACGCCGCGAAGTACTGGAAGGAAGAGTCCAAGGCCGGCCGTCAGCGCAGGGCTGCGATCGTGAACACGGCGTCCGCGTCGGGAACGACCGTTCCGAACGCTGGACAGGGTAACTACGGTGCCGCCAAGGCGGGCATCGCGGCGCTGACCCAGGTCGCCGCCGATGAACTCGAGCGCTACGGCGTGCGCGCGAACGCGATCGCGCCGATCGCTCGGACGCGTCTGACCCTGGCGACGCCCGGCATGGGCGCGATCTTCGCCGCACCGCTCGAAGAGGGCGAGTTCGACGCGTTCAGCCCGGCCAACATCTCGCCGCTCGTCGCTTATCTCGCGAGCGACCTCTGCTCGATCACGGGCAAGGTGTTCGCGGTACAGGGCGAGGCCATCTCGGAGCTCGGCGGCTGGCACGACGTCAAGACCATCGAGACCGAAGGTCCGTGGCTCATCGACGACATCTCCGCGAGGCTCCCATGATCGAGTGGTCGGAAACCGACATCCTGATGCGCGATGCCGCTCGGGAGTTCATCGAGAAGGAAGTTCGGCCGCACGTCGACGAACTCGAGCACGGGGACACCCCTCCCTATGCGATCCTGCGCAAGTTCTGGGCGGAGTTCGGCCTCGACGCGATGGCGAGCGAAGCGATCAAGGGCTTGCTCGAGAAAGAGCGACGCAAGCTCGAGCGCATCGCCTCCGGCGAACCCAAGCCGGAAAAGAAGAAGTCCGGCGGCATGGGTGATCTCGCCGGGCAGGCCTCGGCCGCAGCCTTGATCACGAGCGAACTCGCTGGCGTGAGCCTCGGCATGGTGGCTGCGGTTGGCGTGAGTCTCGGTCTGGGCGCAGCGACCATCGCCGCGCGCGGCACCCTCGCTCAAAAGGAGCGTTGGCTGCCGGATCTGGTCACGCTCGACAAAATCGCAGCGTGGGCGATCACCGAACCCGACTCCGGGTCCGATGCATTTGGCGGGATGAAGACGTACGTCAAGCGCGATGGTGAGGACTACATCCTCAACGGTCAGAAGACGTTCATCACGAACGGCCCGTACGCGGACACGATCGTCGTCTACGCCAAGCTCGACGAAGGAGACGGCGGCGAGAAGCGGAACCGCAAGGTGCTCACGTTCGTTCTCGACGCGGGCATGCCTGGCCTCACTCAGGGCAAGCCGTTCCGGAAGATGGGTATGCACTCGTCTCCGACGGGTGAGCTGTTCTTCGACAACGTCCGGCTGACCAAGGATCGTCTGCTCGGCGAGACCGAGGAGCACAAGGGTGGTGACGGCCGCGAGAGCGCGCGCAGTTCGTTCGTGGTCGAGCGTGTCGGATGTGCAGTTCTGTCGCTCGGCATCATCAACGAGTGTCACCGGCTGTGCGTCGACTACGCCAAGACTCGAAAGCTGTGGGGACAGGAGATCGGCAAGTTCCAGCTCATCCAGCTCAAGCTGGCGGAGATGGAGATTGCGCGGATCAACGTGCAGAACATGGTGTTCTCGGCGCTGGAAAGCGCCCGCAAGGGCAAGACTCCGACGCTCGCCGAGGCCTCAGCGATGAAGCTCTACTCGACCCGTGCTGCCACCGATGTGGCGATGGAAGCCGTGCAGTTGTTCGGCGGCAACGGCTACATGGCCGAGTACCGCGTCGAGCAGCTGGCGCGTGACGCCAAATCGCTCATGATCTACGCCGGCAGCAACGAAATCCAGGTCACGCACGTGGCCAAGGGCCTGCTCAACCTGTAAGCGGCCGACATAACGAGGATCGCGGCAGTGCTCACAAGGCGCTGCCGCGATTGTCGTCAGGGGCCGAATTCTCAACGAAAGGGGAGCACGTGCTTCCGCTCGAAGGAGTGAAGGTCGTTTCACTCGCCATCAACCTGCCCGGACCGCTTGCCGCCTCACGCCTGGCTGAAATGGGCGCGACGGTCACCAAGGTCGAACCCCCGACCGGCGATCCACTCGCGGCGGCCGCCGCCGATTGGTACAGCGAGCTCACGGCTCGGCAGACGGTCGTCACTCTGGACATGAAGGCTGACCGGCCGAAGCTCGACGAGTTGCTGTCGGATGCCGACATTCTCATCACATCGATGCGCCCGTCGGCTCTCGAGCGGCTGGGTCTGGCGCGACCGCACGAGCAGTTTCCACAGCTCTCGCTCATCGAAATCGTGGGGCATCCGGGGGACCGCGCGGAGGTGCCGGGGCACGATCTCAACTACCAGGCCGTGCACGGAATTCTCACGCCGCCGCACATGCCGAGGGTTCCGATCGCGGACATACTCGGTGGCGAGCGGGCGGTGTCGGCTGCGCTGGCCGCCTTGGTCCGGCGGACGACATCCGGAACCGGTGCTGCGTACCGCGTTGCGTTGGAGGATGCGGCTGCGGCTGCGGGAGGTGCGGTTCGCCACGGTGTGACCGGCGACGATGCGCCCTTGGGCGGCGCGTTGCCGATGTACAACCTGTACAAGTGCGCCGACGGGTACGTGGCGCTGGGCGCCGTGGAACCGCACTTCTTCCTGCGTGCGCTCGAGGTCTTCGGCGAAGGCGGAACGTACGAGGAGTTCGCCGCGTTCTTCGCCGACAAGACGAAGGCCGAACTCGAGGCACTCGCGGCCGAGCACGACGTACCCCTCAACGGGGTGCGGTAGGGAGCGCTTCATCCGCCCGCCCGCGGCCACGCTCAGGTCGCGGGCGGATTCTTCAGTAGCTGCTCGACGAGCGCTTTCCCGACGGTGTACTGATTCTGGAGCGCTACCGGGAATCCGCCGCTCGCCTCGTCGAGGTGTGCGAGCACCGATTGCCCAGGGTAGGGCTGATCGAAATTGCTCATGGTGCGTAGCGACAGGTAGCGCTTCAGGTATCCGTGTGCGGCGAGTGCCCCGGCGGTGGCGTTGTCTTCCATCTGTGTCGTGCAATAGATCCCGGCACCCTGGGTTCGCACGTTCATGATGTAGGCGGCCGTGTCGGAGAGCTGCTTGCCGGAGAAGAAGTCGTCCCCGGTCATCGTGTCGCACTGGACTACCTCGGGTATGCGGCCAGCTTGGCCGGGGTAATTCGCACGTTCGGCGACCGCTTCGGGAGAATCTGCCAGTTTCACGTTCTGCGCCCAGCCGAATGCCTTGTCGACCAGGGCTGAATCGAGTTTGTAGGCATCGGTGCGGTAGTCCTCGACCGGCCGGAATCCGTACGGGACACTGGGTGCGTCGGCGGGGACGAGGTGGTTCCCAAGGTCGAAGTCGACAATCCAGCGGGCCAGTGCGGCGCCGCCGACGGTGCCCCGGTCCGGTGGGGTGCCGGCGATCCCGGCGGTGAGGAAATACGCGTGCGAGAAGTCGAACCTTCCGCTGCCCAGAATCGCCATCATCGTCGTGGCGGCATTGACCTTGCCCTGGCCGGTCTCGGCGACGCACAGCTTGTGGGAATTGCAGCGTACGGCCTGGGGCACGCCCGGGACGTCGACGATGTCAGGTAACTGTTCGTATGTCCGCCACACCTGGTTCTCTGCCTCGAACATCGTGATGACCAACACTCCGACGTCAATAGTGTCGGACCTGCCGGCAGGTCCCACGGTGCAGCCGGCGACGGCAAACGCGCCTATTCCCAACGCAATCGCGACCTTCCGACTGAACGAGGTCATTCCGCAGCCTCTCCAGATATCCCGCCGCCCATTGTCGACGAGTCGCCAGAGCTCGATTGCCGAAACAGCTCCCGTAGGGTGGAGGTTCTACCTTTGCATTCTTGATCGTGCCGGCCGGGGGGATGTCGTTGACTGACTGGCCTGTCGTGCTCGGTGTTCTCCTGGTGACGCTGCAAGTGGTGCTGCGCCTGATCGCTCTCGGCGTGATCCCCGGAAACCGGAAGCCGTCGACCGGGCTGGCGTGGCTCATGCTGATCCTGTTCGAACCATTCATCGGTTTCGCCGCCTTCCACCTTTTCGGTCGGGCCGAACTGGGCAAGCGACGGAAGCAGCGCCAGTTGAAAGCCCACGAGGTGATCGCGCAGCACGTCGGCATGGTCGAGTCGCCGCGGAGTGTCATGGATGCGCCGGACTACCTGAGCTCGGTCGCTCGTCTCAATCGCCGGCTCGGGTCGCTGCCGGTGCTCGGGAGCAATCGCGTCGACCTGCTCGACGACTATCGCGGGTGCCTCGCGGCAATGACCGACGCCGTCGATGCCGCAACGGATTTCGTGCATGTCGAGTTCTACATAGCGGCGTGGGACGACGAAACGGATGATTTTTTCCGTGCGCTCGTTGCGGCCACCGAACGCGGCGTCAAGGTCCGGCTGTTGTTCGACCACCTCGGCACCCGCACGCTCCCGACCTATCGGGACCTCCGGTCGCGTCTCTCCAAAACCCAGATCGACTGGCATGTCATGCTGCCCATCCGACCGCTGCGTCGCCGGTGGCGGCGGCCGGATCTCCGCAACCATCGCAAGCTTCTTGTCGTCGATGGTCGGGTCGGATTCACGGGTTCTCTGAACCTCACCGAGCCCGGGTACAACAAGCCGAGAAATCATCGCCTCGGTCGCAAGTGGGTCGAGCTCAT
Organism: Smaragdicoccus niigatensis DSM 44881 = NBRC 103563; assembly: GCF_000380645.1. Taxonomy (GTDB): domain Bacteria; phylum Actinomycetota; class Actinomycetes; order Mycobacteriales; family Mycobacteriaceae; genus Smaragdicoccus; species Smaragdicoccus niigatensis. Next base: position 136,038 of record NZ_AQXZ01000013.1, on the reverse strand, counting down.
GATCCGGTGTGAGGGGCCGGTCGTGCCCGCGTTGAACCTGGTTTTTGCGGCAGATTGGTACACCGAAACCGAAGAGATCCCAAACCTGCCGCTGCCGTTGTCGGAACCCGATGCGGTCGGTGACGTCGCCTGCCAGGTAGTTCCGAGCGGCCCGGGATACGTTGCCGAGAACAATCTGCGCATGTTCACGACTCTCATCTACTCGGCGACGCGTCGGATCTCGCTCACGAGTCCGTATTTCGTTCCGGACGAGTCGCTGTTGTACGCCGTCACCACCGCCGCGCAGCGCGGCGTGGACGTCGAACTATTCGTCAGCGAGGTCTCTGATCAGTTCATGGTGGGGCACGCGCAGGCCTCCTACTATCGCGCGTTGCTCGATGCCGGCGTGCGCATCTATCGCTACCCGGCGCCGCTGATCCTGCATTCGAAACACTTCACGATCGACGACGACGTTGCGGTCGTGGGATCCAGCAACATGGACCTCCGCTCGTTTGCGCTGAACTATGAGATCTCGGTGATGTTGTACGGCGGAGACGTGGTCAAGCGCCTCCGCGAGGTCGAGGACGACTACCGCGCCATGAGTCGGCAATTGACGTCAGAGGAATGGGCTCGCCGCCCCGCGCACAAGAAGTACGTCGACAACGTGATGCGCCTGAGTTCGGCCCTGCAATAGCGCGCTAACGCCTCACGAGTGTGGCGAGCGCGCCCGCGCGTTGGTCGGCGAGCAGGCTGCCCACTGTCTCCTGCGCGCAGGTCCGGTTCGTGCCGATGACGCCGGACGGCCCGCGCTTGATCCAGCCGACGGTGTAAACGGCGGGAAGCGGCTCGCCGGTCAATGGATCGACTACGCGGCCGGCGATGTTCGGAATCACGTGCCGTTCGTTGTCGAAGGGAACGCCAGGGATGGCACGTCCGTGGAATCCGACGGCATGGATGACGAGGTTGGCGTCGAGGATTCCGGCGCTCGTGCGGACCCCTTCGACGTGGCCACCGCCGAGAATCTCGGTGGGGGTTGCATTAAACCGCAGAATGATTCGCCGGCTACCGGGCGTGGGGACGGTTTCGGCGATCGTTCTCAGCAGTTGCATCTTCCGGTCTCCGGGAGATCCCGTCAGGTCAGCCGGGTCGACGATGACGTCGAGGCCTGGGATGTGGGTCAGAGCGAGTAGTTCCGGAGTGGTGAACGCCGCGTTCTCGGGTCCCCGGCGAGCGACGATCTCCACCTCGGAAATCGTGCTGTCGCCCAACGGGTAGGTGAGCAGAATCCGTGCCATGTCGAGCGCCACATTGCCGTTTCCGATGATCACGGCACGCTTGCCGGACAGCGAAATCGGGGCCGCTCGATAGTCCGGATGGTCGTTGTACCAGCCGACGAACTCACCCGCGCCGATGGAGTTTTCGAGCTCAGCACCCGGGATGTCGAGTCGGCGTGAACCGAAGGCGCCGTGCGCGTAGATGACGGCATTGAATCGGTCGACGAGCTCGTCGTGACTGACATCCTTGCCGACTTCGGTGTTGACGTTCAGCCGGAACCTGCGTTCTTTCTCCGGCGACCAACGGAACTGGCGCACCACGGACTTCGTCGCGGGGTGGTCGGGCGCAACGCCGTACCGGATGAGCCCGTGCGGGAGGTTCAACCGCTCGAACATCTCGACCCGAATGCCGGGATGCCGGAGGAGTTCTTTGGCGGTGTACATGCCGGCGGGACCGGACCCGACGATCGCGACGGTGAGTGCATTGTCAGACGTGACGAGGCGTTCCACTGCTTTCGTCGGAAACGTCGGGCTGAACGTCCTGCCGGCGTAGTACTCCGAATTCAGTTCGGTGTAGGCGGCGTGCTCAGGCTTCAAGGATTTCTCCGGGAAGATCGCGTCGACCGGGCACGCGTCGGCACAGGCTCCGCAATCGATGCACGTCTTCGGGTCGATGTAGAGCATTTCCGCAGTCGCGAATCCCGGCTCATCCGGCGTTGGATGGATGCATCCGACGGGGCACGCCGCGACGCACGCCGCGTCGTTGCAACAGTTCTGGGTGATGACGTAGGCCATTACTGCCTCTCAGTTGTTTCGAGCCTCAGAGGGTTGCGTAGATCGGGTACGGCGACGTGCCGCTCCCGACGATGTGCGAGCCGCCCCAGGTGTCCGAGTCGGTCAGCATGGCCCGAACCTCGGGATTGCCGGGAATCCGCAGTGTGACCGCGGTATTCGTCGCCGTGTGCACCTCCGCGAGTGCGGCGCACGGTTCGATTCGCCCGGACCATCGGATGGCGTTGTCGATCGGCTGATAGAGCGCGAGGAGATGGGCGACGACCGGATGCTCGGCGCCATCTGTCGTGACCAACAACGCTGGACCGTGGAACTCGTCGTCGTCGTCGCGTTCTTCGAGGGTCGTGAACTCGAAATCGCGAAGGTCGGGATTTCGAGTGGTCATCCAGTACGACAGTGTCGGCGCCGGCCAGATGGCTCGATTGACTCCGGCGGCATCGAGGTACCAACTCTTGCAACCGCCCGAGGTCCACACGGTGCCCTGAGATCGGCGCTGCAACTCGCGGTTGAACTCGGCCTGGACGTGCGCTTTGACCTCGACGCGGGTGGATTCGCCGCGGCGCATCGATTCGAGCAGCGTCATGATGTAGCGGGTTTGGGCTTCGATGAGGAAGACGACGGATTGGTTGCCGACACCGGTGTTCGGGCCCATGAGCATGAAGTAGTTCGGGAATCCATGGACGGCGAGCCCGAGGTAGGCCTCGGCGACGAGAGGCCGTCGGCCCCCGAGATTGAAGCCAGTGCCGTAGACGATGACATCGGCCCGGTGTTCCCGACCGTCCGCAGAACGGATGCCGGTCGGGGTCACCTCAGCGATCGGCTCGGTCACCAACGAAGCGTTGTCGTGCTGCAGCGCGGGGTAGAAGCGGTTGTCGAGGACCATGCGCTTGCATCCGACCTGGTAGCTCGGGGTGAGCTTGGCTCGCAGTTCGGGATCGCGGACCTGTCGACGCAAATGCGCGAGGGCGAGCGCACGCACCACCGTCATGTAGCGGGGCTCGAGGTACGCCGCCGTGAGTGCCTCGTGGCTCAAGTAGATGCCCGAGCGGACGAGTTTGCGCAATCCCGGAACGAGTCGGTACGCGGTCCGTTCGAGAGCCGGGATTGGCCGATCGGGCTTGGGCAGCACCCAGGCGGGCGTCCGTTGGAAGACCGTGACGTGCTCGGCCTGGTCGACCAGGTGCGGGATGAACTGAACTGCGCTCGCGCCGGTTCCGATGACCGCCACACGCCTGCCGCGAAAGTCGATCGAGTGGTCCCACTGCGCCGAGTGGAAGGACGTTCCGCGGAACGTTTCGATCCCCGGGAGGGCCGGAATTTTCGGCACGTGCAGTGGGCCCGTACCCGCGATCACGACGCGGCTCGTGAACTCTCGTCCGTCGGCGGCGGTGATCGTCCAGATGTCGCTATCGGCGTCGAACTGCTGCGCCACCACTTCCGCGCCGAACACAATGCTGCGACGCAGGTCGTACTTGTCGGTGACGTGCTTGAGGTACTCGAAGATTTCCGGCTGCGTTGCGTAGCCGCGGCTCCAGTTCGGATTCGGGGCGAACGAGAACGAATACATCAGTGACATGACGTCGCACGCCGCGCCTGGATAGGTGTTCTCGCGCCACGTGCCGCCGACCTCATCGGCCTTCTCGAGCACGACAAAGTTGTCGATTCCGGCCTCGCGCAGCTTGATTGCCGCGCAGAGGCCACCGAATCCGGCGCCGATGATGATGACGTCGTAATCAGGTCGTCGCATCACAGGAACCCGAAGTACTTCCAGGTCAGCCGCGAGATCGGATTCGTGAGCCCGTTTTCCTCGAGGAATTGGTACAGGTTCTCGAATGCAGCGCGGCGCCGTGCGCTCACTTCCTCATTCGCGCGGGCTTGGCGCATGGCTTCGTTGGCGTCGAGTCCGCAACGCTCGTAGACCCGCTTGTCGTAGAAGAGTCGCTGGAGGATGAAGCCGGCCGCGCCGTTTGCGGTCGCAGCGAACTGACGGTCGAGCCACGATGCGCGCTGGACCCGGCGGCGCACGCCTTCCCGGGCGAAGCGGATGTGTCGCGCCTCCTCGGCAACGTGGATGCGCATCACCTGGGCGATGATCGGCTGCAGGTCCTCGCTGTGGAGGTAGGTGCGCTGGGTGTCGTCGATCGTCTCCTCGCCGCACAGGGCCGCGACCCAGAGCATGAGTCCGCGGTAGGCGAACGGGAACGCCTGCACAGCGAGTGCTTCGGTGAGCGACAGGCGGTACGGCTTGGCGCCGATCGCCGCGACGGCCTTTCCGAACATGATCATGTGCCGCGTCTCGTCACCGATCTCGGTGAGGGAGTAGTGGACGCTCCGCGAGGTCGGGTCTTGGTGCAGCATGACCTGCAGCAGTCCCTGGTTCAGCGTGTTTTCGAACCACACCGCCCGACTCAGCATGTTCGCGCATTCCTGACGCGAGAGCTCGACGCGCTCACGGTGAGTCATCGCGTTCCACATGGGGGTGCCGTACAAGGAGATCGTCTCCCGCGGCATGTAGAAGACGTCGGGATCTTGGGGTGCGTCCCAGTCGATGTCGACGAGTGAGTTGTACGAACGTCGGGTCGATCCGGCGATCAGACGATCGGCGACGTCGTCGCGTGCGGCGATGTTGTGCTCGCGGTTTTCGATGATGGTCATCGCGCTCCTCCTTCAATCCGAACCGGATGAACGACGCGATGATTGTTTCGGCCACGCCGGCGGTATTAGTAGAAAAGTAGACACTTTATGTCTATTTGTCTACACCCTAGAATCGAACCATGCCGAGCGACGCGAACCCTGATCTTGTCGGCGATGCGCGTGCGCGGATCATGGAATCGGCGCTCGCGTGGGCGGCCTCGACCGGTCTCCGCAAGCTGTCGATGGACGAGATCGCGCGGGGAGCCCGGGTCGGGCGGGCAACGTTATACAAGTACTTTCCAGGCCGCGACGCGCTGCTCAGCGCGGTCATCGAACGCGAATTGGCCCGCTTCTTCGCTGAGGTGCGGGCGGTGACGGAGAGGTACTCGGACCCGGAGGACAGAATCGTCCACGGATTTGCCGCCGCTTACCGACTACTGCGTGATCATCCGGCGGTGCAGCCATTGCGGCGGCAAAGCCCGGAGCTGCTGGTGCCGTATGTCATCACGGACAGCAGTTACGCACTGAACCTCGGTCGATCGTTCGTCGCGGAGATGGAGGACGACGACTTCCCCGAGCCGCAGCGGCACCGGTTCGCCGAACACTTCGCACGGGCGTACCACTCGCTGATTTTGGTCCCCTCCACTGTGCTCGGACTCGACGAGCCGGGGGGAGCGGAGCAGTACGCACGCGACTTCTTGATTCCGGTCTTCCGTCACTTGCGCGAGAAGACGGCATAACGCAGCTGTCAGCTCAGCAACCGACCCGCGGCCGCCGCGACGATGCGCTGATACGTAGGTCCGAGCGTGCGGGCCATCAAGTCGATCGCCGTGGCGTCGAGGCCGATGAGAACGCGCGACTTCTTCTTCTCGACACCGTCCACAATCGTCTTCGCCGCGGATTCCGCCGACGTGCGGGCCATGAGCTTATTGAACTTCTCGGCCAACTGGGCTGCGTCCTTACCCTCGGCAGCGGTCGCTTTGTTCGCGATGTTGGTCTTGATGCCGCCTGGGTGGATACAGGTCACCGCGACCGGGTGACCGGCGATCCGCATCTCTTGGATGAGCGCTTCGGTAAAGCCGCGAACAGCGAACTTCGCTGCGTTGTAGGCACTTTGGCTCGGGATGGCGATGAGGCCGAAGACCGACGACACGTTGATGACGTGTCCGTCCCCAGACGCGATGAGGTAGGGGAGAAATGCCTTCGTCCCGTTGACGACTCCCCAGAAGTCGACGTCCATGACGCGCTCGATGTCTTTGAACTCCGAGACCTCGACATCACCAGTGAACGCGATGCCGGCGTTGTTGTAGATCTGGTTGACCTTGCCGAAGTGACGGGCAACCTCGTCCGCGTAGAGCAGAACAGCTTCGCGCTCGGCGACGTTCAGTCGGTCGACCTTGGGGTCGCCGCCGAGCTCGCGGACCAGGCGCTCGGTCTCGGCGAGACCTTCCATGTCGACGTCGGAGATCGCGACCTTCGCGCCCTTCTTCGTCAGGAGGAGCGCCAACTCGCGGCCCATGCCACTTCCGGCACCGGTGATGACGCAGACCTTGTCCTTGAACGCCTTGCTCATTGATCAACCCTCCTGAGGGAGAACGCTGCGGATGAATGCTCCGAGCGCCTCGGTCTGTTGTGCCGCGGGACGAAGGACACCGCTGAAGATGTGTCCGGAGTGCATGAATCCAGAGAGTTCCACGAGTTCGACGTCAACACCCGCGTCCCGCAGTGCCTGGGCGGTTTCCTTGGCTTGCGGATTGAGGATTTCGTCATCGGCAGCGTGGATCAAGGTCTTCGGCAGGCCGGTGAGGTCACCGAAGATCGGGGAGACGCGCGGGTCTCCAGGGTTCGCGCCGTCGAGGTAGGCATCGGCACACTCGTTCAGCCACTTCTCGGTGAGCATCGCGTCGCCTTCGCCCGCGGGTGGGGCAGCGGGCTCGGACCATGGCGAGATGAGCACTAGTCCGGCGAGAGACGCGTGTCGCGACCGGGTCAGGGCGCGGGCCGCGCTGAGCGCTAGGTTGCCGCCCGCCGAGTCGCCGGCGACGACCAACTGGTTCGCCGGGACGCGGTCCAGGATGCTGTAGGCGCCCGCGACCGCGTCGTCGTAAGCAGCGGGGAAGGGGTTCTCCGGGGCGAGCGCGTATTCCGGCGCGTAGACGCGGCAGCCCGAGGCCTGCGCCAGCCACGTCAGAAACGACTGGTAGGCATTCGGCGACATGACGCAGAAGGCCCCGCCGTGGAGGTAATAGACCGCACCGGCGCCGGCATTTGGCGGTGTCAGGACGAGGGTCCGTAGACCACCCAGCGTGGTCCACTCGACCTTGACATCGCCCGCGGACGGCAGGAGTTCGGACACCGTTTCCAGGAGCGTTCGCTGGGTCGGGATCGGCATCGAGTAGATCGTGCGCAGCAAAGACTGAATTCCCAGCGCCGACACCGGCGTCGGAATCGGCACGAAGCGCAGTAATGCGTGTGGATTTCCGGGAATACGCACTCTCGCAGCCTATCCGGTCGGGGGTGACGTGTTGTGTGAGTCCGAATGGTTTCATCCGGCCGGGCGCGACGCCAGGTCGGCAGATTCCAAACACTCGCGAACGAACCGGCCGACGCGTTCGGTCTGAACAGCGGCGTCCTTCAGCAGACCGGCGAAGATATGCCCGGAGTGGTACCAGTTAGGGACGTCCTCGAACGTGACGTCGACCCCGGCGGGGCGCAGCGCGCTTTCCGCCGCGAGTGCCTGATCGCGGAGGATTTCGGTCGTCGCAACCTGAATGAGTGTGGGCGGCAGTCCCCGTAGGTCGAAGCGAATAGGAGCGATGCGCGGGTCGGCGGAGTTCTTGGGGAAGTAGTCCGCCTGGACTTTGTCGGTCCAGCGCTCGGTCAGCATCGGGTCAGACGGGCCGGATACGGGAATGTCGGGGTCGACGAACGGCGACAGCAGCAGGAGTCCCGCGAAGGTATGGCGCTCCTGAGTGAGCGTGGCTGCGGCCCCCAGTGCCAGGTTTCCGCCCGCCGAGTCTCCGCCGATCACCAGCTGATCAGCTGGCACTTCGTCGAGCACCGCGCGGGTCGCGACAACGGCGTCTTCATAAGCAGCGGGGAAGGGGTTCTCCGGACCGAGCCGGTAGGCGGGGGCGTAGATCGTCACGCCCGCGGATTTCGCCATCCAGGTGAGCATCGACAGATACGCCTCTGGTGAGAGCACGCAGAAGCCGCCGCCGTGCAGGTACAACACCGCGCCGGGGCCGGGATTCTCGGGAGTGATCTTCAGCGCGCGAAGACCGCCCAGACTGCCGCGGTCGACGGTGACGCCGTCAGCGAGCGGAAGAAGGTCGGTCGCCTGGTTCAGCAGGATGCGTTGTGCTTCGAAAGTCGGTGCTGCCCAAACGGTTCGAAGCAGCGCGGTGATCGCGGGCGCCGCCAGTGTCGGCGGCAGTTCGACATTCCGAAAGGCGCTGAGGAAGTCCAAGGGCAACCGCATAAGAGAAGAGTGCAGGAAACCCCGCGACTGGCGCGGGGTTTCCTGCACTCTCGAGAACGCGAGGCGTCTAGCCGAACGCGTTGTCGATGATCTCCTGCTGCTCGACCGCGTGCACCTTCGACGAACCCGACGACGGAGCCGACATCGGACGACGCGAGATCCGCTTGATTCCGCCCAGCTTCTCCGGAAGGTACTCCGGCAGGTAGAGACCGAAGAACGGCCACGCACCCTGGTTCGCCGGCTCTTCCTGAACCCAGAAGAACTCGCTCGCGTTGGGGTACGCCTCGAGAGCCTCGTTGAGGCGGTACCGCGGCACCGGGTAGAGCTGCTCGATGCGGACGATCGCGACGTCGTCGCGGCTCTCCTTCTGCTTCCTGGCGATCAGGTCGTAGTAGATCTTTCCGCTGGTCAGAAGGACTCGCTTGACCTTGTTGCGGTCGCCGTCACCGACTGCGTAGGTCGGCTCGTCGAGCACCGAGTGGAACTTGCCGTCGGTGAAGTCCTCGATGTTCGAGACCGCGGCCTTGTTGCGCAGCATCGACTTCGGGGTGAACACCACGAGCGGACGGTGGATGCCGTCGTGCGCGTGACGCCGCAGCAGGTGGAAGTAGTTGGCCGGAGTCGACGGCAGCGCGACCGTCATCGAACCTTCGGCACACAGCTGCAGCCACCGCTCGATACGACCCGAGGTGTGGTCCGGTCCCTGGCCCTCATGTCCGTGGGGGAGCAGGATCACCACGTCGGAGAGCTGGCCCCACTTGGCCTCACCCGAGGAGATGAACTCGTCGATGATCGACTGCGCGCCGTTGACGAAGTCACCGAACTGCGCTTCCCAGAGAACCATCGCGTCCGGGTTGCCGACCGAGTATCCGTACTCGAAGCCCAGGCCTGCGTACTCGGTCAGCGCGGAGTCGTGAACGGAGAAGACGCCCGGGTTCTCGCTGCCGAGATTGTGCAGCGGGGTGTATTCGGCGCCGGTCTGACGGTCGATGAGCACCGAATGACGCTGGCTGAAGGTTCCGCGTCGAGTGTCCTGACCGCACAGTCGGATGCGCTTGCCTTCGTCGACGAGGGTGCCGAGAGCCAGGAGCTCACCCATCGCCCAGTCGACCTTGCCCTCGTACGCCATCTCGCGGCGGCGTTCCATGACCGGCCATACGCGCGGGTGGACCGAGAAGCCTTCCGGCAGGTTGACGTGGGCGTCACCGATGCGGTGCAGGACCGACTTGTCGACCGCGGTCACGAGCGTGGCCGGAATCTGCTGGTCCATTTCGACCGACTCGCTCGGCTCCGGGGTGAAGCGCTCGAGGTCACGGACCTCGTTGAACACCCGGTCGAGCTGGCCTTCGTAGTCGCGCAGGGCGTCGTCGGCTTCCTTCGGCGAGATGTCGCCACGACCGATCAGAGCCTCGGTGTAGGTCTTGCGAACGCTGCGCTTGGTGTCGATGACCTGGTACATCTCCGGGTTGGTCATCGACGGGTCGTCGCCCTCGTTGTGACCGCGGCGGCGGTAGCAGATCATGTCGATGACGACGTCGTTGTTGAAGCGCTGGCGGAAGTCCATTGCCAGGCGGGCCACCCAGACGCACGCCTCCGGGTCATCACCGTTGACGTGGAAGATCGGGGCGCCGATCATCTTCGCGACGTCGGTGCAGTATTCGCTCGAACGCGAGTAATCCGGCGCCGTGGTGAAGCCGATCTGGTTGTTGACGACGATGTGGATCGTGCCACCGGTGCGGTAGCCGCGAAGGCCGGCGAGGTTGAGCGTCTCGGCGACGACACCCTGACCGGCGAATGCCGCGTCACCGTGGAGCATGAGCGGTACGACCGAGAATCCACCCTGGCCGTCGCCCTTGTTGAGCAGGTCCTGCTTGGCGCGGACGATGCCTTCGAGAACCGGGTCGACCGCTTCGAGGTGCGACGGGTTCGCGACAAGAGAGACTTCGATGTCGTTGTCGCCGAACATCTGGATGTACGTGCCGCGCGCACCGAGGTGGTACTTCACGTCACCCGAACCGTGGGTCGAACCCGGGTTCACATTGCCCTCGAACTCGCTGAAGATCTTCGAGTACGGCTTGCCGACGATGTTCGCGAGAACGTTGAGGCGACCGCGGTGCGGCATGCCGATGACGACCTCGTCGAGGCTGTGTTCGGCGGCCTGGTCGATGACGGCGTCCATCATCGGGATGACGGCCTCGGCACCTTCGAGCGAGAAGCGCTTCTGGCCGACGTACTTGGTCTGCAGGAACGTCTCGAACGACTCGGCGGCGTTGAGCTTGCTCAGGATGTACTTCTGCTGCACGACCGTCGGCTTGGAGTGCTTCTGCTCGACGCGGTCCTGCATCCAGCGCAGCTGCTCCGGATCGAGGATGTGCATGTACTCGACACCGACGTGGCGGCAGTACGAATCCCGCAGGACCGACAGCACCTCGCGGAGCTTCATGCGTTCTTCGCCGTGGAATCCACCGACATTGAACTCGCGGTCGAGGTCCCACAGCGTCAGGCCGTGGGTCGTGACATCGAGGTCGGGGTGGCTGCGGAACTTCTCCTTGACCAGACGCAGCGGGTCCCAGTCGGCCATGAGGTGGCCGCGGCTACGGTACGACTCGATGATCTCGAGAACGCGGGTGCTCTTGTCGACGCCGCGTTCCTGGATGTCCCGGCGCCAGCGGACCGGCTCGTACGGGATCCCCATCGTGTGGAAGACCTCGTCGAAGAACTCGTCGCTGATGAGGAGCGTGTGCACGGTCCGCAGGAAGTCACCGGACTCGGCGCCCTGGATGATCCGGTGGTCGTAGGTCGACGTGAGCGTCATGAGCTTGCCGACAGCCATCTCGGCAATGCGCTCGTCGCTTGCGCCCTGGAACTCGGCCGGGTACTCCATGGCACCGGCACCGATGATCGCGCCCTGGCCGTTCATCAGACGCGGCACCGAGTGCACGGTTCCGATGGTGCCCGGGTTGGTCAGCGAGATGGTGACGCCGGTGAAGTCCTCAGCGGTCAGCTTGCCGTCGCGTGCCTTGCGGACGATCGTCTCGTAGGCGTTGTGGAACTGCGCGAAGTTCATCGTCTCGCAGTTCTTGATCGCCGCCACGACGAGCGACCGGCTGCCGTCCTTGCCCGGCAGGTCGATCGCGAGACCGAGGTTCGTGTGCGCGGGCGTGACCGCCGCCGGCTTGCCGCCGACCTCGGCGAAATGCCGGTTCATGTTCGGGAACTTCTTGACCGCCTGGACGATCGCGTACCCGAGCAGGTGCGTGAACGACACCTTGCCACCGCGGGTGCGGGCGAGGTGGTTGTTGATCACCAGACGGTTGTCGATCATCAGCTTGGCCGGGATCGCACGAACGCTGGTCGCGGTCGGGATCTGGAGCGACGCTGACATATTCTTGGCGATCGCAGCGGCCGGGCCACGCAGGACCTTCGCGTCGTCGCCGGCACCGGCCTGCGGGGCCGGAGGCTTCACCTCGGTCGCGGCGTTGTTCGCCGGGGCCGGTGTCGTCGACGGTTTGCGCTCCGTCGAGAGCGGCGCTACCTCTGCGGCCGCCGGCACCTGGACAGTCACCGAACTGTCCGGGGTGTAGTCGGCGAGGAAATCGTGCCAGCTCTTGTCGACCGACGACGGATCTGCCTTATAACGCTGATACATCTCATCAACGAGCCATTGGTTTTGCCCGAATTGAGATTCCGAACCACTCACGGTCGAAGTTCGCCTTTCTCGCAAACAATCAAACCTTCACCATTAGTGAGGCTAGACCTGTTACCGGACTCACGCGCAGGAGACTCCGAGTTGTGAGCAAGGGATCGCTGCGACGCCTCCCAGAAACGAGAGTAGGCGCCGCCAGCTGCGACGAGGCCCGCATGTGTGCCAATTTCCACCACTCGTCCGTGCTCGATCACCGCGATGCGATCCGCTCGCGCCGCAGTCGACAATCGATGGGCGACGATGACCGTCGTCCGGCTCCGCGTCAGGGCTCGGCTCGCGTCGAGAACAATTCGTTCGGTCGCGGGGTCCAGGGCCGCGGTCGCCTCGTCGAGTAGCACGATCGACGGATCGACGAGCTCGGCCCGGGCTAATGCGATGAGCTGGCGCTGACCTGCGGAAAGTCCGCGTCCGCGTTCTCCGACCGAGTGGTCGAAGCCATCCGGCAGTGCCTCGATCATCGCCCTCGCACCGACCGCTTCCGCCGCGGCGTGGATTTCCGCGCGCGTGGCCTCGGGACGGCCGAAGGCGATGTTCGACGCGACATCGCCGGTGAACAGGTGTGCTTCCTGCGGCACGAGCCCGAGCACCCGCTGGTAGTCGCCGAGGTCGAGCGAGCTGATGTCGTGGCCGTCGAACCGGATGTGTCCGTCCGAGGGGTCGTAGAACCGGGCGATGAGCTTGACGATCGTCGACTTGCCAGCACCGGTGCGTCCCACGAGCGCAAGCGATTCGCCCGATCGGATCGTAAGTGAGATATTCGACACGGCGAATTCCGCGGCACCTGAATAACCGAATGTGACGTCATCGGCATGAATGTCACCGGCCTTCGGTGGAGTGCCGGTTCCGCTTGTCTGGGTGACTTCGGTGTGCAGCAGATCGCGAATGCGGCGAAGGCCGACGCGGGCCTGCTGGTAGCCGTCGAAGACTTGCGACAGCTGCTGAACCGGGCCGAAGAGCATGCCCAGATACAGCACGAAAGCGATGAGCGTTCCGGGCGTGAGCGTGCCCTCGGATACGTCCTTCGCGCCTTCCCACAGCACGGCCGCGAGGGCGATGTCGGACAGGAACGCGACGAACGGGAAGTACGTGGAGATCGCCTTCTGGGCTTGCATGCGGGCCGCGCGGTACGCCTCGGCCTTCGCGGTGAAGTCTTCGAGGATGTGGTTCGACGCGCGGTAGGCCTGCGCCGTGCGGAGTCCGTCGATCGCCTCGTGGAACGCGGCGTTGACCGTCGATACCCGCTCCCGGGAGCGGGTGTAGGCCCTCGACGAAATCCGGCGGAAGACGACGGTGGCGCCCACGAGAATCGGTATCGCGATGAACGCCACGAGTGCAAGACCGGCATCGGTGATGAGGAGGGCGATGCTCACCGCGACGAGCGTGAGCAGACTGACGACCGCGACCGCCACCCCGTTCTGCAAGAACGTCGACAACGCGTCGACGTCGGTCGTCATCCGGGTCATGATGCGGCCGGACAATTCGCGCTCGAAGTAGTCCAGGCCCAGCCGTTGCAGATGGGCGAAGCTCCGCAGTCGCAGCGCGTAGAGAACGCGTTCACCGGCTCGTGCGGTGAGGATCGTGGTGACCACCGAAGCGCACCACGCCAGGAGAACCAGGCCGGTCGCGATCGCGACGGCCGTCCACAGCGGCCCGCTCTCGTGGGCGAGAACGCCACGGTCGACGGCTCGCCCGATGAGTGCGGGCAGCGCCGTGCCGGACGCCGTGTCGATCGTGATGCCCACGACCGCCGCGATCAGCAGCCACCGCACGGGGTGCAGCAGTTGCCGCAGGCTGAACCGGTGGTTTGTCGACGGATCAAGAGTGATCGGCGGGGGTTCCTCGGTCGCCGGCGGCAGCTTCTCCAGACGCGATTGAAGTTCGGCGCTGATGTCCTGGCCAGCGAGGGCGGAGGCCTTGCCGCGCCGCTCGCGACGGGCCGGTGCGGCGGCGAGGGCGGGTAGCGCATCGGCTTCCGGGTCGGCATCCATCAGGTTTCGAAAGAGGGCACACCGCTCGTCGAGTTCGTCGACCGTGCCGATGTCGACAATTCGGCCGTCGTCGAGAACCGCGACTCGGTCCGCAATCGAGAGCGTCGATCGCCGGTGCGCGAGAACGAGGACGGTCTTCTGCAGGTGACGAAGGTTCGCGAAGATCGACGCCTCGGTTTCCGCGTCGACGGCCGAGGTGGCGTCGTCGAGCACGAGGATCGGTGCGTCGGCGAGTATCGCGCGGGCCAGGGCGATGCGCTGCCGCTGACCACCGGAGACCGTGAGCCCGCGCTCGCCGATGACCGTGTCGAATCCGTCCGGCAACTCGGTGATGAAGTCGAGGGCGGCCGCGGCGCGGGCGGCGCTCTCGATGTCGGCAGGGGTCGCGTCCGTGCCGAGTCCGATGTTCGCCGATACCGTTGTCGACGCGATGAACGGTTCGTCGAATGCGACCGTCACCGCACCTCGGAGGTCGTCGAGTCTGACGTCGCGAATGTCGACCTTGGTGTCACCGACGAGTTCGATGTGACCCGAATCAGGTGCGTAGAAGCGGTCCGCGAGCATCGCGAGGAGGGTCTTGCCGCTGCCCGCACGGCCGACGACGGCAACCGTCTCGCCGGGCGCGATATCGAGGTCGATCGCGTGCAGAACATCGCCGAAGGAGACGTCGTCGAAGCGAAGACCGAGCGGCCCGATCGGCACGTCACGCGGCGCGGCCGGCGCGGTGATGTCCGGGGTGATCGCGAGGATGCCGTAGATCCGTTCGGCGGCCGAGCGGGTCATCTGCGCCATCACGACGACCGACGACAGGATTCGTGCCGAGGCCGACATCGTGCCGACGTATGCAGTGAACGCGACGAATGTGCCGATGCTGATCGATCCGTGCATCGCCAGGACGCCGCCGAGGGCGACGACACCCACGAGGCCGAGCGCCGGCACCGCACTCATCGCCGGCGAGAACCGCGCATTGATGCGTGCCGAGCGCATCCGCTTCGAATAGAGGTTGCGCGCCAACGACTCCAGGCGCGAAACGGCCCAGTCCGAGCGACCGAATCCCTTCACCACGCGGATGCCGGTGACCGTCTCGTCGACGTGCTGGGCAATCTCCGCGGCCTGCTGTTGAGCCGACCACGTCGACGCGTGAACGCTGGGTCGCACGAACCACACGATGGCGGCCGCGATCGGAACGACGGTCAACGCGACGAGGGTCAGCAGCGGCGAGAGCCAGATCATGACCACGATCGCGAGCACGAACTGGATCAGCGCGCCGAGGGACAGCGGCACCATCGCGAGCGTTCCCTGGACGACCTGGAGGTCGCTGATCGAGCGAGAGACGACCTGACCGGTTCGCATCTGATCCTGCGCGGGGCCGTCGAGTCGCTGCAGCGTCGTGAGCAGGTCGAGGCGAAGTGTGTGCTGAACGTCGAGCGATAATCGGCCGGCCAGATACCGCCGCCCAAATTGGGCAGCCCATCGGAGGCACGCGAGGACGACAAGTGCGCCGGCGATCGTCACGACGGTCCGGCCCGTCGTCGCCGCGTCGATGGCGGCCTTCGCGAGGAGGGGGACCGTCAGTTCGACCGCGGCCGCGACCATCGTCGCCGCGAGTGCACCGAACAGAACACCGCGGAATTTCGTACACGTCGCAACGAGGCGACGGATCCAGCCGGGACGATCAGACGAGGGCACGGTTGCGGGCCAGCCACCAGCCGCCGCCGACCGCGATTCCGGACCAGACAACCGTCGAGAGGACGGCGACCGGGATCGTCAGAAGGTCGATCTGTCCCATCGTCTGGATGCCGGTCAGTGCGAGGGCCGACATCGCCGGGCCGGCCACGAAGGCGGCACCGTTGACGATCGCCAATGCCGCGACCAGCAGGGGTTCGACGATGAAGCACCAGGCCAGCACACCGGCGAGTAGGAAGTCTGCACGCTGGATCGCCAGCCCGAGGCCCACCCCCGCGAGGGCCCAGCAGATCGTTCCGATCGTGCCGGAGCCGGCGACCACTGCGAGATGCTCCGGCTCATTGAGAGCCTGTTGAGCCATGAACACGCCGAGTGTGCTCGTCACGGCGCACACCACGCCGACGGCGAGGCCAATCCCCGCCGCGACGATGAGCTTTGCCGTGAATAGGCGTGGAAATCCGTGGGTGAGCTGGGACGACACAATCGTGCGGTGCCGAATCTCGGCACCTGTCCCGAGCGTCGTCACCACGACGGCGACCGTCATCGTGGTGAGCCACGCGGCCGACAACGCGGGTTGGACGTTGTGGGCGAAACCTCCGGCCAGGCCGGCGAGAAGCCCGACTGCGATCGGCGCGAACAACACCCAACGGAGTACCGGAATCGTCCACAGCTTTCGCCACTCGGCGATGAGGATGGCGGGATTCATCGCTGGCCCGCCCAACTCGGTTGCGGTGCGGGCGAGCTGACCGCGCCGAATCCCCACGGGATAGGCGGCACACCCGCGCTGCTGGAGTAGATGTCGTCGAGACTGCCGAACTCCGACTGAACATGCTGAATGAGAATGTGTGCGTCTTGGGACAGGGTCGCGAGTCGCGACGTCGGACAGCCGACGACGAGCAGACG
Source organism: Smaragdicoccus niigatensis DSM 44881 = NBRC 103563 (assembly GCF_000380645.1). Lineage (GTDB taxonomy): Bacteria > Actinomycetota > Actinomycetes > Mycobacteriales > Mycobacteriaceae > Smaragdicoccus > Smaragdicoccus niigatensis. Next base: position 119,595 of record NZ_AQXZ01000013.1, on the reverse strand, counting down.
GCCGTCGCGGCGGATCGTCACATCGGTGAATCCGGCGGCCGCCAGGGTCAAGGCCAGTTGCTTCTGCGCCGGGGTCGCCACGACGAGATTCCCGTGCAGGCGCGCGAGCAGGGCGGGCATCGTCGCCGTGAGCGACTGCTGACCTTGGCGCAGCACGGTGGCATGCGTGGCGATCTGGCTCAGCTCGGCAAGACCACGACCAGCGATGATCACGGCGCCACCGTTCCGCGCGTACGCGGCGATGATCGGCGCGACCGCGGACAGCTGAACGCCGGGGCCGAACACGGGTTCGTCGATCAGCAGCACTTCGGGTTGGGGGAGCAGTGCCGACGCGAGCGCCACCCGCAACGTCGTCGACGGGTCGAGGTCGCGCCCCGGACGGTCGAGTGCGTCCGAGAGGCCGGTGATCGCGACGACGACGTTGATGCGTGTCCGAGCATCGCGATAACCCGCCGCGATGATCTGCAGGTGGGCCCGAACGGTTCGGCTTGGGTGCAGGGCCGGTTCGCTGAGGACGGTGCCGACCAGCGAGGGCAACCCGTGGCCCGGCGTGGGATCCCCGGCGTACTCGATCGCACCACTCTCGATCGGCGCGAGCCCCATCAGCGCGTGCAGAAGCATCGTTTTGCCGGCTCCCGGACCACCGATCAGAGCGAGCACATCACCCGAGTTCACGGTGAACGAGACATCGCGCAATCCGCCGCCGGCGCCGGATTGCGTCGTCAGCTTGCTGACCTCGAGTGCGGCATGCTTGCTCAGCGCTATGGCTCCGTGATCGCAGGGCCGGTCGCCGCGTTGTTCGACACGACTTCCGCGTCGACGATCATCGGCTCGGGAAAACGAGTGGGCGCTGGACCGAAGGCTGTGTGCGCGTTCTCGATGATCGTCTTCGCAAGGGCGCGGTTGCCGATCGCACCCACTGCCGCACCGATACCGGCCGGGATGATCTTGCCGAACATGAGCAGGGCGCGCTTCTTGAAGAAGTTGAAGATGAACTTCTTGATGAGCGAATCGTTGACGTCGCCGATTCCGGGGAGTTTCGTGCCGAGCACGGTTCCCCAGTTCTTTGCCGAGTGCCCGGCAGCCCGCTCGACGATGCCCATACCGGTGTCACCGAGGGCGACCGCGATGACGAGTGCCCGGCGGTGCTCGTTGTCCAGTGGGTTCACACCGTGGACGTGCGCGACGGCGAGGGTGAACAGCGCGGACGCCTCGAGGAAGAAAGCCGTCTCCGCCGAGATCGCGCCGAGCGAGGCGAGAGTACCGACCCCGGGCAGGGCCGCGGCGGCACCGACGGCGCCTCCGCTGCCGGTGACCCCGAGAAGGAACAGTCCCTCGAGGCGCTCGATGATCTTTTCCGGAGTTTCGTCTGGGTGACTCTTGCGCAGGTGATTGACATAGGCGGCCACGGCCGGCGCCTGCAGTTTGCTGCCGTGATCGAGGACCTTGATGACCGCTTTGTCGACCGCCCCGCTAACGACGCTGACCACGTGTAGCCCTTTCCGTGCACCAACACTCAGACGAGGGTTGTGTCATCGAGATTAGCGGTCGACTGCACGGCGTGCCGCAAGCAGTCGCCAGCGCCACACGTGAGGTTCCGGTCTTTCCTGGTTGAGTCTTGAATTAATCTGTGGGCCAATACTTTTTCCCGCACCAACCGTTTTGTCTGAACGGCTGTTGAGCCGCGCGCCGCAGACTGATAATTCGGACATGGAGACAACCTGCGGGGGTCGCGGTGACGACTGACATCAACGCGCCATCGACTACTCCAGGTCGGTCACGGAGCTTCTTCGGGCAGCCCTTCGCGCTCGCGAATCTGTTCGGCGTCGAGATGTGGGAACGATTCTCGTTCTACGGCATGCAGGGCATCCTGCTGTACTACCTCTACTACACCGCGGCAGACGGCGGTCTGGGCTTCGACAAGGAGTCCGCAACCAGCATCGTCGGTGCATACGGCGGACTTGTCTACTTGTCGACGATCCTCGGCGGCTGGGTCGCCGACCGGCTGCTGGGCGAGGAACGAACCCTCTTCTACAGCGCGATCATGATCATGTTCGGCCACCTGTCGCTGGCGATTCTGCCCGGCATCGCGGGAGTGGCGGTCGGGCTCTCGCTCATCGGTGTCGGAAGTGGTGGCGTCAAAGCGAACGCGACTGCTTTGGTTGGCCAGCTCTACGCGGAGGGCGACCAGCGTCGCGATGCGGGATTCTCGATCTTCTACATGGGCATCAATCTGGGCGCCCTCGTCGGTCCGCTCCTGACCGGACTCCTGCAGGACAAGATCGGTTTCCATGCCGGATTCGCGGCGGCCGCGGTCGGCATGTTCCTTGGTCTGCTGCAGTACTCGCTGGGTCGGAAGCACCTGGGCGAAGCCGGTGCGGAGCCGTCGAACCCGCTGCCTGCGACCGAACGCCTGCGCTGGATCGGCGTCGGCGTCGGCGTGGTCGTGGTCATCGCGGCCGCGATCCTGTCCGGTCTGGTGAAGGCATCGAACCTGTCGGACGTGGTCGTCGGGGTGACGGCGGTTGCGGCGGTCGTGTACTTCGGAGTGATCCTGTCGAGTAAGGATCTGTCGGGCGTCGAGCGCAGCCGCGTCATCGCGTTCATTCCGATGTTCATCGCCAGCGCTGCGTTCTGGTCGCTTTACCAGCAGCAATTCACCACGATCGCGCAGTTTGCGGACGTTCGCCTCGACCGCAACCTCTTCGGCTGGGAGTTTCCGGCGGCGTGGGTTCAGTCGATCAACCCGGTCTTCATCATCACGTTCGCGGGCGTTTTCGCCGCGATGTGGACGAAACTCGGTGATCGCCAGCCGCGGACCCCGATCAAGTTCGCGGGCGGAACGATCATCATGGGTATCGCGTTTCTCGCCTTCATCCCGCTCACCGATCCGGAGCCCGGTAGTACCCCACTGCTGTCGCTCGCGTTCATCCTGCTGCTCTTCACCTTCGCCGAACTGCTGCTGTCGCCGGTTGGCCTGTCGCTCGCGACGAAGTTGGCGCCACGCGTCTTCCGTACGCAGATGGTCGCGCTGTTCTTTCTGTCGGTGGCGCTTGGCACCGCGATGTCGGGCACCCTCGCCGGCTACTACAACTCGAAGAACGACGACCCGTTCTTCCTGTGGATCGGCGTCGCGTCGATCGTGGTCGGCGTGATTCTGGTCGGGATCTCTCCGTGGGTCTCCAAGAAGATGGCGGGTGTCCGATGACTGCTACCGAGGAAGAAAAGGAACCGATCCTCGACCGGATTCTCAGCAATCCGCTCGCCGGCCTGTCGCCCTGGATCGTGTACGCCCTGCTGCAGGGGAAAGGCACGCTCGAACTCGCGGCCGGCGTCGCGTTCGGTATTGCGTTGGTCTTGTTGTGCATCGGTTGGGTCCGGGGCGGTCGACCCAAGATGCTCGAATACGCCGATGTCGTCTTCTTCGGCGTCCTGTCGATTGTCGTCGCCACGACCTCGAAGTCGGTCAATAACTGGCTCGAGCTGTGGGGTGGTGAGATCGCCAACGTCGCCCTGATGGTCATCGTCGTCGGTTCGATCGTCATCCGACGGCCCTTCACCCTCGCTTATGCGAAGGAAGAGTCGCCGGAAGAGATCTGGGACTCACCGATCTTCATCCGGACGAACTACATCATCTCCGGCGTCTGGGCCGGGTCCTTCGTCATTCAGGCACTCTCTGGGCTCTATGGCGACGGAGTGCTCCACAACCAGGACAATTTGTGGACCGGCTGGATCATCCCGCTCGTCCCGATGATCATCGCCGTGCAATTCACGCTGTGGTACCCGAAGCGCATTGAAGCGCAGACCGATGGAACCGGCGACGGGCCGCCAATCGAGGCATTTCTCGCACAGGTCTTCCCGCTGTTCACCGTGATCGGCATCGTCGCGTTGTTCGTCGACGACTATCCCTGGCCGATCGGGACCGCGTTCATCGTCGTCGGTGCGGTGCTGACGAAAGTCTGCGCCGAACGTGCGAATCGCACTGCTCCGGTCAATTCGAATTGACGAACGCCATCACATCCAGCGGGATCGACTGTCCGTTGTGGAAGACGTTCCGCGGGTCGTACTGCTGTTTCACGGCGACGAGGCGGCCGAAGTTTTCGCCGTAATAGGCTTGCGCCCAGTTCTTTTCGCGCGGATCGAGGAAGTTCTGGTACGCCCCGGACCCGTATTGCGCCAACGCTGCGTGGAATTCGTCGAGCCAGCGGAGCGAGGTGGCGATGTCCGACTCCGAATCGCCGCCGTGCCACGCCACATCGACCGCGGCCAGCAGCCAACTCCGGCGATGGACGAACGCCGTCGCATCGGGGCGGACGTCGTTCGCGGCGCCGCCGATGACGAATGCCTTCCACTGAGCAAGTCCCTGGTGCGGCGGCCAATTCCGCATGTGATCGAGAATCACGCCCAGCCCGTCATCTCCGAGCGAGTTGTCAATGAACACCGATCGCTCGGCGGACCACTCCGGATCGCCCTTGTCGGACACCTTCTTCTGCCCGTCCCAGTAGGACGCTTCGCGGAGAAAGCCGTACGAACGATCGGGCTCGGCGAGCGCAAACGCGGGATCGAGCAGTGCCATGGTTTCGTCGGCCGTTCCGACGAATTGACCGAGCAGGCCGACGCTCAGGCGCGCGGGCCCCGACGGATCTGGGGTGGCCCGCAAGGTGATCTTGGCGCCGAATTCGCGAGGCGCGTTCCGGGCGAAATCGAGGAGCCAACGCGTGACTTCATCGACGTTCTCTTTCCACACCACATCGAACACCGTGATCGGGGCCGCGTCATACGTCTGGACGACGAAGCTGGTGTGGATGCCGAAGTTCCCGCCCCCGCCGCCTTTGGCCGCCCACAACAGATCGGGATTCTCATCGGGGGCCGCGCGCACGACCTCGCCGGACGCGAGGACGACAGTCGTTTCGAGGAGTTGGTCGCAGGCGAATCCGAACCGGCGCACGTTGAACCCGATCCCGCCGCCGAGCACGAGGCCGGCGTAGCCGACCTGGTAGCAACGGCCGTGGGTGACCGTTCGGCCGACCTTTTCGAGTTCGGACGAGACGTTGATGTTCCGGGCTCCGCCGCCGAGCGTGGCGACGTTCGTCGAGGGACTGAACTCCACACCCGACATGCGCGACACATCGATCACGACGCCCGGCGTCGTCGAGTAGCCCGCGTACGAATGACCACCGGACCGGGCCACGATCGGGGTGCCGGTTTTCTCGGCCCACCTCAGCGTGGCAGCCACGTCGTCGGTACTCGTCGCTCGAACGATTGCCGCAGCTTTCGGCCGCACCTTGTCCCAAGCCAGGTTCCATGGGGTGACGAACGACGTGTAGTCCCGATCTGACCGTCCGACGACGCGGCCCGGCAACAACGAGTGAAGTGAATCGATCGCCGCGGCGGCGGGGGCATTCGAGCATGCGGCCAGCGAGGGCAGGGCCAGTCCCGCGCCGAACGCCGCCGATCCCCGGAAGAAGCCACGCCGAGAAATGTCGCGCACGCCAGATTCCTTTGTGTTGCCGGGTGTTCGACCAAGAACACCTGTCTACGACACTAGGAATCAGTCGCGAGGTTCGGATGGAAACCGCACATTGTCAGTCGATCCGAACCGAAATCTCCGGCCACCCGGTTGCCCCATCGGGCATGGGGTCGGCTTCGTCTGAGGTCTGCACCATGCCGGTGCCGTCCGTCGCGCGCGCCCGAATGACGTGCGGTCCCTTGCTGGCTTCCCAATCGAACGCCCATTGGCGCCAGGTGTCTGACGAGTAGTCCGCGGCGAGGCGGGCCGGTTGCCACGGGCCGCTGTCGATCTGTACCTCGACCGCCTTGATGCCGCGGTGCTGTGCCCAGGCCACACCCGCGATCGTCACCGGACCGGCCGAGATGCGGTTGTTCGATTGCGGCACGTCGATCCGGGTCGCCGTCTTGATCGGACCGCGCTCCGACCAGCCTCGATCGGTCCAATACGCCGTCGCCTTGTCGAAGCGAGTCACCTCGAGGCTCGTGACCCACTTCGTGGCGGACACGTAGCCGTAGAGGCCCGGCACGACAAGGCGGGCGGGATACCCGTGCTCGATCGGCAGAGGCTGCCCGTTCATGCCGATGACCAGCATCGAATCGCGCGGGTCGGTCAGTGCCTCGAGCGGGGTACCGGCCGTGAAGCCGTCGACGCTCGTGGACAACACCATGTCGGCATTTGGCTGGACGACCGCCTCGGCGAGCAGGTCCTTGATTCTCCACCCCAACCACTTCGCGTTGCCGGCCAGGTTTCCGCCGACCGGGTTCGAGACGCAGGTCAGAGTCACGTACCGCTCGATGAGCGGACGCTTCAGCAGGTCGTCGAGCGTCAATGTCAACTCTTTGTCGACCATGCCGAAGATGCGCAGTGACCAATCAGCCCGCGCGAGGCGCGGCACCGTGAGAGCGGTGTCGATGCGGTAGAACGAGCCGTTCGACGTCTCCCACGGCGTCAAACCTGGGCCGCGAAGATCGACGTCGGGTGGCGGGGGAGTCGCTGGTTCCGCGGGAGCGGGCAGCGTGAAGGCGGTGCGATCCTCCGAAACCTTGCGTTCGGACGCGCCGACCAATCGTCCGAAGGCCCCGACCCCGGCCGCCGCGACAGTCGTCAGGCCCGCGATCGTGAGGAACCGTCGGCGGTCGAATTCCGGTTCGACGGTTCGCGTCAGCGTCCGTAGCAGCAGGATGCCGAGGACCGCGCCGACGAGGCTCGGGATCGTCCAGATGAGCGTTGCGCTCGGACGGGTGAACGCGGCGAACGCGGCGGCCAGGCCGAGCACGCCGAACACTATCGAGCCGGCCGGCCGGTCGCGCCGCTCCGCGATGCCCGCACCGACGGCAACCAGCACGGCGCCGGCGATCATGATCGCGAACAGAACGGCCTTGTCGTGCGTTCCGAACGTCTGGATCGCCCATTCGCGCAGCCCGGTCGGGGTGTGGTCGACGACGACCGACCCGATGGCGGTCAAGGGCGCGCTGGCTCCTGCGATGGCTGCCGAAAGCAGCTCACCGCAGCCTAAAACGACGCCAGCGGCGACCAGACCAGCAAGTGCCCGGGCCCATACATGGCCCCAGGTCTTGCCGTCCCGGTCGCCGCGGCTATCAGTCCGATGCGACAGGATTATCGCCTTCTTATGAGTAGAGAGCCTCGATGTCGGCCTCGTGCTGCTTCATGACGACCGCACGCTTGAGCGACATCTTCGGGGTCAGTTCACCGGTCTCCTGCGTCCATTCGACGGCAAGGACCTTGATCTTCTTGATCTGCTCGGCCTTGGACACCTTGGAGTTGGCGTCCGCAACCGCGCTTTCGAGCTCCGCGAGGAGCGCCGGGTTCGTCGTGAGCTCCTCGATCGAGGTGTGCGCGGCGATGTTGTTGCGCTGCTTCCAGCCCGGAAGTGCTTCCGGGTCGAGGGTGACGAGCACGCCGACGAACGGACGGTTGTCGCCGACGATCATCGGCTGGCCGATGAGCGGGTGCGCGCGCAGCGGATCTTCGAGCGACGCGGGGGAGACGTTCTTGCCCGCGGCCGTGACGATGAGTTCCTTCTTACGGCCGGTGATGAAGACGAAGCCGTCATCGTCGATCTTGCCGAGGTCACCGGTCTTGAACCAGCCGTCCTCGAACGACTCGGCAGTGGCGTCTGGGTTCTTCCAGTACTCGAGGAAGACGGGGCCACCCTTGAGGAGGAGCTCGCCGTCGTCTGCGACCTTCGCGGCGCAACCCTCGATCGGGCGGCCGACACTGCCGACGCGGATGTGTTCCTGCGTGTTGACCGTGAGCGCGGCGCTGGTCTCCGTCAGGCCGTAGCCCTCGTAGATCGGGACGCCGACGCCGCGGAAGAAGTGACCCAGGCGTGCGCCGAGGGGGCCTCCACCGGACACCGCACGCTGGCAGTTACCGCCGAGGGCCGCCTTGAGCTTGCCGTAGACGAGCTTGTCGAACACCGCGTGCTTGATCTTGAGGCCCAGGCCGGGGCCGCCGGTCTCGATGGCCTCGCTGTACGCGATCGCCGTCGCCGCGGCAGCGTCGAAGATCTTGCCCTTGCCACCGTCGTGCGCCTTCTGCTTCGCGCTGTTGAACACCTTCTCGAACACGCGGGGCACCGAGAGGATGAAGTCCGGCTGGAACGCACCGAACTGCTCGACCAGTGTTGACCAGTCTGAGGTGTGGGCGACGGTCACCTTGCCGTCGAAGGCACCGACCGAGATCGCGCGGGCGAACACGTGCGCCAGCGGCAGGAACATGAGAGTCTTCTTGCCCTTGACGAGCGCTTCCTTGAGCGCGATGCGGGCGCTCATCGACTCCGCATACAGGTTGGAGTGGGTAAGCAGGACGCCCTTCGGACGACCGGTCGTACCCGAGGTGTAGATCAGGGTGGCGGGAGACTTGGCGTTGACGGTCTTGCGCCGGGTCTCGAGTTCCTCGTCGCTGACGGACGCACCGCGACGCTTGAGCTCGTCGATGGCTCCTGCGTTGATCTGCAGGACCTCGTCGAGTTCGGGAGCGTTCTTGGCGACCTCGTCGACGGTGGCGGCATGCTTGGGCGTCTCGACGATGAGCAGCTTCGTGCCCGAGTTCTCGAGGATCCACTTGCACTGGTCGGCAGCGGACGAGTCGTAGATCGAGACGGTGCAACCACCGGCTGCCCAGATCGCGAAGTCGATGAGGGTCCACTCATAGCGCGTCGACGACAGCAGTGCGACGCGGTCGCCGGGCTCGACGCCGCTGGCCATCAGGCCCTTGGCGACGGCGGTGACGTCCTTGGCGAACGCAGCGGCGGTCACGTCATACCAACCGCCGGAGCCGTTGGGAATCTTGAACGGGACGAACGTCGGGTCTTCAACGGCGAATCGGAAGACATTGTCCGCCATCGAGGCGTCGTCAGGGATGGTGTACGACGCTGGTACTTCGAACTCCCGCATGATCTTTCACAGCCTCCGGTCTAACGGTCTTTGGGCAGGTAGCGGTGGGTTCATACAAACACACGCCACGTGTCCATTACAGGGTTACTGCTCGTTTGATGCCCGTCGCCGGAACCTGCCCGGCGAGGACGTGTCAGATACATCGTCCCTCATGTGGAAGATTCGTTGTATGGGTAGCTATCAGACCGATGACCCGCGCGTGCTCGAGGTGCTGCATCGGCGACCACCGTCCGGAGAACATGGCGCCGGTCAAGGCGCACCAGGGGTCGCAGAATTCCCCGCCGATTGGTCCAATTCGACACTGCTGGAATGCATTACGGCCGTCACGGGGGAACCTGACCACTGGCTCACCGTCGGCTCGTCGACCGCGAGCTTCCGTGATTTCGACGGAGTGTGGGTTGGAGCACTCGTTCGCACTTTGCCGGGTGAATCGGCCCGTTTGGTGACCGCATTCCCGGTTGTCGACGGCAAACGGGTCCATGCGAACCCCGCGGATCCGCAGCCGTTCCTACTCAACCGGACGGTCGAGACGGCGCTCGACGAACTGCGGGCGATCGCGGGACAAGACGACGCTCTCAACGACCAGTTGTGGGCTGGGCGTGCGTTGTTGAAGGCCGGCGAGCCGTACGAGGCGGCCATCTGGGTGGTCGAGATGTGCGCGGACACCGGGGCCAGCCTGTCCGAGGCGGTGTACTCGAACCTGCTTCTCATGACGGACGACGGGTACTTCGACGCCACGTACGGACCCGGGTTCCGAAAGCTCGTCACGCGGCAGTGGAAGACCGCTCACCCGGCCACCTGGGCGTCTGCCTGACCTAGAGCGCGACGATTCGGTGCTCTCACGGGTCCGTCGTCCACATATCGCGATGACAACGTCGTCAGGGCACCAAATCGCAGAAGACCCCTGTCTGATCGAAATCAGACAGGGGTCTTTTGGTCGGAGCGAACTACAGCGCCGCGAGGATGTCCTCGACGCGGTCGCGGGCATCGCCGAACAGCATCTGCGTGTTCTCCCGGAAGAACAGCGGGTTCTGCACACCGGCGTAACCGGCGGCCATCGACCGCTTGAACACGACGACGTTCTCGGCTTCCCAGACGCTGAGCACCGGCATACCCGCGATGGGGCTGCTCGGATCCTCGGCGGCGGCCGGGTTCACCGTGTCGTTCGCGCCGATCACCAGGACGACGTCAGTAGAACTGAAGTCCTCGTTGATCTCGTCCATCTCGAGCACGATGTCGTACGGCACCTTCGCCTCGGCGAGGAGCACGTTCATGTGCCCCGGCAGACGACCGGCGACGGGGTGGATACCGAAGCGGACGGTTATGCCCTTCTCGCGGAGCTTGCGGGTGATCTCGGCGACCGGGTACTGCGCCTGGGCGACGGCCATGCCGTAGCCCGGCGTGATGATGACGGTCTTCGCGTTCGACAGCAGATCAGCGGTGTCTTCGGCGTTGATCTCACGGTGCTCGCCGTAGTCCTGGTCACCCGACGGTCCAGCTGCGATACCGAATCCACCCGCGATGACGGAGATGAACGAGCGGTTCATCGCCTTGCACATGATGTAGCTCAGGTACGCACCGGACGAACCGACGAGAGCACCGGTGACGATGAGCAGGTCGTTGCCGAGCAGGAATCCGGCGGCGGCCGCGGCCCAACCCGAGTAGCTGTTGAGCATCGACACCACGACCGGCATGTCGCCACCACCGATGGAGGCGACGAGGTGCCAACCGAGGAGCAGCGCGACGATGGTCACGGCGATGAGCAGCGGCAGGCTCGGCTGCAGGACGAACGCGACGGTGAGGGCCGCGAACGCCACCAGGGCACCGACGTTGATGAGGTTCTTGCCCGGCAGCATGAGCGGCGACGACTTGATCTTGGCCGACAGCTTCAGGTACGCGACGATCGAACCGGTGAAGGTGACCGCACCGATGAAGACACCGATGAAGACCTCAGCGTGGTGGATGCCGAGCAGTGCACCGGAGAACTCGTCCGGGTGGCCGCCCTTGGCCTCGACCTCGAAGTAGCCATTCCAGCCCACGAGCACGGCCGCGAGACCGACGAAGCTGTGGAACAGGGCGATCAGCTCGGGCATCGCGGTCATTTCGACCTTGCGGGCCCGGTAGATGCCGATGACGGCACCGATCGCCATGGCGAGGGCCAGCAGGCCGAGTCCGGCGAGGCTGATGGCTCCGTTGGCGGCAGCGGTTGCGACGGCGATCGTCACCGCGAGGGCGACGGTCATGCCGGCGACGCCGAACGTGTTGCCCTGCTTGGCGGACTCATGCTTCGAGAGTCCGGCGAGGGCGAGGATGAAGAGAAGCGCGGCGACGAGGTAGCCGGCCTGTGCAGCGGTATGCGCAGTCATGGTTGTTTACCTCAGCCCTTCGAGAACATCTTCAGCATGCGCTGGGTGACCGTGAAGCCACCGAACACGTTGATGCTGGCCAGCAGGATCGCGACGAACGCCAGGATCGTGACGGTCGTGTTGCCGTGCCCGATCTGCTGGAGCGCGCCGACGACGATGATTCCGGAGATCGCGTTCGTCACCGACATCAACGGGGTGTGCAGCGAGTGCGCCACGTGGCCGATGACGTAGTAACCGATCACGATCGCCAGCGCGAACACGGTGAAGTGTCCGACCAGCTCGGACGGTGATGCTGCGACGAGCACGAAGAGCAGTGCGGCGATCACGCCGACGATGCCCAGGCGCTTGCCTGGCGACATCGGCTTCTTCTCCGGCTTGACGGCGACTTCCGCGACCTTGGCCTGGGCGGGAGCGGCGGAGACGCTGACTGCCGGGGGCGGCCAGGTGGTCTCACCGTCGCGGACAATGGTCATGCCGCGCTGCACGACGTCATCGAAGTCGAGGACGAACTGACCGTCCTTCTCCTTGGTGACGAGCTTGAGCAGGTTGACCAGGTTGGTGCCAAACAGCTGCGAGGCCTGAGCCGGGAGACGGCCCGGGAGGTCGGTGTAGCCGAGGATCGTGACGCCATTCGCGGTCACGACCTTCTCGCCCGCCACTGAGCCGGCGACGTTTCCGCCGTTGGAGGCGGCCATGTCGACGACGACCGAACCCGGCTTCATCGAGGCGACCATCTCTTCAGTGAAGAGCCGCGGTGCGGGACGTCCCGGGATCAGTGCAGTGGTGATGATGATGTCGACGTCTTTAGCCTGCGCCGCGTACAGGTCGGCTTCGCGCTGCTTGTAGTCGTCGCCCATTTCCTTGGCGTAGCCAGTCGCGCTTACCTCGACCTCGGGGGAGGAGATCGACAGGTATTCGCCACCGAGCGAGGCGACCTGGTCGGCAACCTCGGGACGCGGGTCGGTGGCACGGACGATCGCACCGAGCGAACCGGCGGAGCCGATCGCGGCCAGACCGGCGACACCGGCGCCACACACCAGCACCTTGGCGGGCGGGACCTTGCCGGCGGCGGTCACCTGTCCGGTGAAGAACCGACCGAACTCGTGCGCAGCCTCGACGACCGCGCGGTAGCCGGCGATGTTCGCCATCGACGACAACACGTCGAGCGACTGGGCACGCGAGATACGCGGAACCGCGTCCATCGCGAGCACCGTGATCGGGCGAGCGGCGAGCTTCTCGACGAGTTCGGGGTTCAACGCGGGGGAGATGAGGCTGACGAGTGTCGCCCCATCCTTGAGCGCGGCGATCTCGCCGTCGTTCGGTGCGTTGACCTTCATCACGATGTCCGCGGACCACACCTGATCCGACGAGCCCGTGGAGGCCCCAGCCGCGACGTATGCCTCATCGGGGAAGCTCGATGCGTTACCCGCACCAGTTTCGACGATGACGTCATATCCAAGTTTGATGAGCTGCTCGGTCGTTACCGGAGTAGCTGCTACGCGCGTCTCACCCGGTAGGGACTCGCGCGGTATGCCGATGATCATGGACGTATTTTTTCCGTTTCTGTCACCTGGCGGTCGGAATGCCAGAAATTGACTCTCTCGCATCACAGGTCGTTTGTGAGGTAAGGAAGCCAAACTATTTTTGACCGGGAATCAACGTCCCAGACGCTCACGCCCCGTTGCAAGCGAAAGTGATGTTCACAACGCTGCTAATTGTTGCGTGAGGAAGTTAGCCTGATCTGCGAATATTCGCCCGGCGTGCCGGCCTCATGCCACTGCGAAGGACGCCAACTTGGTGTCACTAGATGAGGTTCAGCACCAGGTTGATCGTGGTCGCGATGATGACCGTGCCGTACACGTAGCTGAACATGCAGTGCTTGAGCACCGCGGTGCGGAGTGCGCTGCTGCTGACCGACGTATCCGACACCTGGTACGTCATCCCAAGGTTGAACGAGAAGTAGGCGAAGTCCGAATACCGGGGCGGCTCGCCGTTGTTGAAGTCGATGCCGCCCTCGGGGTCTTGGTAGTAGAGCCGGGCATAACGCGCCATGTGCAAGGTGTGCAGCAATGTCCATGCCGCGAGAATCGCGGTGACGGACATCGCCGCGTAGACGGTCTTCTCCCGGTGATTGTCGGAGCTGGTGGCGAGCATGATTCCGATCGATCCCAGGCTGCCGACGAGTACTAGCACGGCCGCGATATCGCCAAGAGTGTCGTTCACATCCGATGCGTTCGCATGGTCGCGGGTCTCATTGCCGTCCAGGCGCAACAGTGCGGTGAGTGCCCAGACGGACTGCGTGAATGCGCCCACGATGATGAACACGAGCAGCACTGCCGGCCAGCGGTGGTGGAAGACAAACCAGGAGCCGAAGCCGGCGGCGATGCCGATGGTCCACGAGACTCGGAACCGGGTCGCGCCGACCGAGTTGATACTCGCCACTGATTCAGGGTGCCGGAAAATCCGATGCCCTGTCAGTGAACTGGCTGACAGGGCATCGGATTTCGGCTCGTCAGGCGGAGCGCTCCGCCGGGTTCAGGTTGCCGATATGCACCTCGGACTCGAGCAAACCGTCGTCACTTGGGGCGAGACCCTTTTTGAACACCCGGTCGCGCTGCTTGGCGCGCATGCCCAGGTGTGCGTCATTCGGGACGTCGAAGCCGTACTTCTGCTGGGCCTCGCGCGGGGTCATCGTGATCGGGTTGACGGCCGGGATGCCGAGCAGCGCCGGTGCCGCGACCGGCAGAGCCTGCGGGGCGATCAGGTTCATGAGCCAGAACTTGAGCGTCCACGACCGGTCGATCACCGTGTGGAGGTTCTTCATGAGCGGCGTGATCAGACGGTCCACGACGGGACTCTGGCTGATGCCGAAGAGGTCGCGCATGTACTGGGGATAAGTGGCGACGACGCCAAGAGCCAGCAGGCGGGTCAGCGGCAGGAAGGCAAGCTTCTCCCACTTCGCCAGGTCCGGCGGGAGTGCGACTTCGAGGTGAAGGATGAAGTCCACCATGTCGCGCGCGGCCTCGGAGGCACACAGGTGCGGGCGCCAGTCGTCGAAGTACTTGATGACGTCCTCACGCGTGCGCGGCACGGTGTCCGGGTCGATGGTCTGCAGCTCGGCGGCGCGAGCGCATTCCTCCCAGTACTGTGCTTCCTCTTCGGCGGAGAGGCGTCCCGGGCCGAACTTCTCGTAGCAGTAGAGGATCGAGTGCCACGCGGTCATGTGGATCCACAGCTGCGACGACGGCTTGTTCGCGTCGTACGCGTGCTGGGTCACCGGGTCCGTGCCGATCGCCTTGGAGTGCACCTTGACCAGGACGTCAGCAGCGCGAGCCGTCGGCTCGGTGGCACCGAACGCGACCATGCCGAAGTAACGAAGAGTCCGTCCATAGCGCGTGTGCGGGCGGTACTTCACGCCGCCGGCCTGCACGACAGCGGCCGTCAGGTTCGGGTCGAGATGTTCGATGGTGACCGCTCGGGCGAATCCCAGGATGTAGGAGGTGGGGTATCCCCACACCGTCCAGGTCACGGACCCGGGCCCGAAGAAGCCGTAGTCGGCAGCGGGCTCGAACTCGGCGGCGAACTGGTCGCGGGTGATTTTCGGCAGGGTGATCATTGTTTCCTCTCGGCATTGAGGGGCGTTGCGCTGGTTACTCAGGGGGTCGTTGGGTGCGGAGCACGGGAATCGCCACGCGAAGCACGAGGTCGACGCTTTCCTCGACTGAGGACGCGGGCAGGATCGCGTGCGAGATCAGGACGCGGACCATCGTGTCCGAATAAGCACGCGTGTCCGCCGGGTCGAGTCCGGGGATCGCGTTCTCGAGGATCGGCGCGAAGGCCTCTGCTGCGCGCCTGAGTAGCCGCTGGCCATGCGTCGTCACGAGAGGGAGCAGCGCCGCGGACGCATCGTTGTCGGCGAGTACCGAGCGCATTACCGGGTTCGAGGAAAACGACTCGATGACCGAACGAAGGCCTTCCCGGAGTGCACGCTCGGGATCGTCCGGGTAGCGGAGGAGCGCGGTCGCCGCGACCTCGATCATCGCGTCAATTTCGCGGTCGAGGTAGACGCTCGCGAGCTGATCCTTCGAGCCGAAATGTTTGTACAGCGTCGGCTTGCTGACGCCGATCTTGGCCGCGATGTCGGTCATCCGGATGTTCGCCCAGCCGGCAGTGCGAATCAGGTCGACGGTCGCGTCGATCGCCATCGCCTTGAGAAGGCTGTGCGCCCGGTTGACAAAAGCGTCGTCGCCCGAGGCGCGAGCCTGGTTCTCGACTGCCAACTTCGCACTCCTTCGACGGCGTCAAACGAACCGATTCGTCTACCTACTTTACCAATATGGAATATGTGTAAAGCAAGTAGACGAATCATGGCATGAAGTAATGCGAGTTGCCGGGATTTCAAATCGGGTCACGTGCCCGATCTCAGGGTTTCCCCGGTTGCCCTGATCTCCGCCGAGCAGGCAGCCTGGAAACCATGGCCTTCTCATTCGGACTGATCATCGCTCCGCGTACTCGCACCGATTTGGTCCGCGACGTGCAGTGGGGCCAAGACAACGGCTACGGCAGCGTCATGTTGCCGGACACGCTGCGCATCATGTCTCCGTTCCCCGCCCTGGCGGCGGCCGCCGCGGTCACGGACACGATCAAGCTCCGCACGAATGTCGTCGCCGCTCCGTACCGGACCAGCGCGGAACTGGTGCGCGAAGTGAGCGCTTTGCAGACGTTGTCGGAGGGCCGGTTCGAACTCGGCATCGGCGTCGGCCGTCCGGACGCCGAGGGTGAGGCCCAGCAGCTCGGGAAGCGTTGGGGGATGGCCGGAAGGCGCCGCGCACAGCTGTGGGAATCGGTCGCGGCTGTCCGCGAGTCCGTGCAGCCCGTACCGCCGATCATCGTCGCGGCCGCCGGCCCTCGAATGCTGTCGGATGCCGCCGAAGGTGCTGACCGGATACTTCTCGCAGCGGGCCCCACCGCGACCCTGGACGACGTGCGCAAGATGGCCACGCTGGTCCGCCGGACGTCGCAGTCAGTGGGCTTGAGCCAGTCCGTCTTCGGCGTCGGGGGACAGGTTCAGGCGTGGATCGCCGCACGTCTCGCCTCTGATCTCGTGGGTCTCGCCGGCGTTCTCCCGGCTGACCCGGCGGAAGCGGCGGAAACGCTCGAGTCCCGCCGCGACCAGTTGGGCATCGACGAGATCCTGGTACCGATCGACCTCGCGCCCGCGTTCGCGCCGGTGCTCGAGCGGCTGGGCTAAGACGGGCTGAACTAAAACTTCTGCAGCAGCTTGACGACTTCGCTGTCGCTGAGCTGGTGGAAGTCGCGGTAAGCGGCGCCGACCCCGGACATATCGTGCGGCTGATAGGGAGCGACGAATTCGTCAGCACTCGCGGCAACTCGACGACCCGAGTCGGGTGCACAAACCGGCGTCGCGACGGCGACGTACACCGCACCTTTTGCACGCGCGACTTCGATCGCCGCCAAGACCGTCGCGCCCGTCGCGATGCCGTCGTCGACGATGACCACGGTGCGACCTTCGAGCACCGCCGGCGGCTTCACCCGGCGGAAGGCTGCGGCACGGCGTTTGAGTTCAGCCTCTTCGCGGAGCGCGATGGGCTTGAGGTCGCTCTCGCTGAGCCCGACCGCGCGCAGCAGCGAGTGATTGAGAACGCGGACGCCGCCCTCGCCGATCGCACCCGCGGCTAGCTCGGGTTGCCACGGCACGCCGAGCTTGCGAACCAGGAGAATGTCGACATCGGCGTCCATCGCGTGAGCTACGGCCTCGGCGACCGGCACGCCGCCGCGGGGGAGTCCGAGCACGATCGGGTTTCGGCCGCGAAGGTGTTCCAAAGAGCGCGCCAATGCTCGGCCCGCCTGCGCGCGATCGGCATAGCGCACAGCAGTGACGTTACGCCGCAGCGGTACTGAATGCCCACGTCAGGCGACGATAGAGACCTTCGCCTCGGCCAACTCGGTGATGCGGTGCCACGCGTGGGGGTCCCCGCTGATGGCGGTGAAGTCGCTCTCGAGTGCCTTGCGCCGCTTCGGGTCATTGAGCGCGGAGTTGAAGTCTGCGATCGAATCGATGCGGTACCGGTAGAAGAGTTCCGCCACGCGCTCGATCGCGGTTGCGGCGATCGGGGTGGACGTCGCGGAATAGCGCCGGCGGTAGTTTCCGACCTTGCCTACCCATTGCAGGCAGCCACCGACGTCTTCGAAAGTCCGCAGAAGTGCTCGCGCGCCGTCTTTTCCCTGCCATGAGCCTTGAGCCTGGCGGTACGCGCAGTAGCGGTCGACGACCGCTTCGGTGTCCGCATCACTGCAGACTGTCGACTGCAGTGCCTCGATCACGAGGACTGCTAAGCAGTTGTTCTTGTGGGTTGGCATCTTTGACTCCCCGATTCGCTGACTCCGCAGGTGGAGCACCTCATCCACTCTGATAATCGGTTCGGCGTGATGCTTCTGTTACGCAAATCACAGAAGTTATTCAGGTTTGTACATGTTGATTCTTCGATGGCTCAGCGAGGGGTTCTTGAGCCGAACTTCAGCGACCCGATCCGGTGAGATTTCGGCGACGGAAGTACCAACTTGTTCGCCCAACGAGCTCAGTGTGATGCCCATCGGATCGACGATCATCGAGTGCCCAGCACCCAGCGGTGGAGCCTGATCGGCGGCGCAGACGAAGACTGTGTTCTCGATCGCACGGGCTCGAATCAGGGTCGTCCAGTGGTCTTCCTTGAGCGGTCCCGGAATCCATTGCGCCGGAATGAGAACGACGTCCGCGCCGGCAATCGCCAGGCGTCGGGTGATCTCGGGGAAGCGCAGGTCGTAGCAAGTCTGGATTCCGAAGGTCGCGCCGCCGGCCTCGAAGACGACCGGATCGGTGATCGGACCTGGGGAAACGATCTCAGACTCGTGGAATCCGAAGGCGTCGTAGAGGTGGATCTTGCGGTAGGCGGCGAGGATGCCGTCAGCCCCGACAGCGACGACGGTGTTGTAGATGTGCGCGTCGTCCGGCTGCGACTCGGCGACTCCGGCGACGATCACCGCACCGGTTTCGCGGGCGATCGACTGCACGTCGTTGACGAACTTTCCGTCGAGCGGTTCGGCCGCCGCGCGGTAACGATCGTCGAGTCGTTTGGCAGTGAACATCGAATACTCGGGTGCTACGACGACCTGGGCGCCCCGATGAGTTGCGACGATCGCCAGCTTGCGAAGCTCGGCGATGTTCGAGCTCTTGTCTTCGCCGGGTGCGAATTGTGCGATTGCGACAGAAACCACGTTCATCACAGTAAGACCTCGTACAGTTTTTCAGCGTGGTCACGCGGTAAGAGAACTGCCCTTAGACTTTTAGACACAATGACTGACATCGAAACCGATGCGCCCGCTCAGGAACCAGATCAAGCGGGTCCTACCTTTGACGATCTGGGCACCTTTGCCGACCTGGGATTAGACGAGCGAATCCTCAAGGCCATCCGCGATGTCGGCTACGAAACGCCGTCGCCTATTCAGGCAGCGACAATTCCTCCGCTCCTCACCGGCGCGGACGTTGTGGGTCTCGCACAGACCGGAACCGGTAAGACCGCGGCTTTCGCGATCCCGATTCTGCAGCGCCTGAACCTCGCCGCCCGCAAGCCGCAGGCACTGATCCTTGCGCCGACCCGCGAACTCGCGATCCAGGTCGCCGAGGCTTTCGGTAAGTACTCGTCGCACATGGACGGTCTGCACGTTCTGCCGATCTACGGTGGCCAGAGCTACACGGGACAGCTCGCTGGCCTGCGCCGCGGTGCACACGTTGTCGTCGGTACGCCGGGCCGTGTGATCGACCACCTCGAGAAGGGCACGCTCGACCTTTCGGAACTGGAATTCCTGGTTCTCGACGAGGCCGACGAAATGCTCAAGATGGGCTTCCAGGAGGACGTCGAGCGAATCCTCGCCGACACCCCGGAGACCAAGCAGGTCGCGCTCTTCTCGGCGACGATGCCGGGCGCGATTCGCAAGATCTCCAAGCAGTACATGCGGGATCCGATCGAGATCACCGTCAAGGCGAAGACCGCGACGGCCGCGAACATCACTCAACGCTGGGTCCTTGTCTCCCACCAGCGCAAGCTTGACGCCTTGACGCGCATCCTCGAGGTCGAGGCCTTCGAAGCGATGATCATCTTCGTTCGCACGAAGCAGGCGACCGAGGAACTCGCGGAGAAGCTGCGCGCACGTGGTTTCTCGGCTGCGGCCATCAACGGCGACATCGTGCAGGCCCAGCGTGAGCGGGTCATCGGTCAGCTGAAGTCGGGCACCCTTGACATCCTGGTGGCAACGGACGTCGCCGCGCGTGGACTTGACGTCGATCGCATCTCGCACGTTGTCAACTACGACATCCCGCACGACAGCGAGTCATATGTCCACCGCATCGGCCGCACCGGCCGTGCTGGACGTACCGGTGACGCGTTGCTTTTCGTCGCGCCTCGGGAACGTCAGATGCTCAAGTCGATCGAGCGCGCGACGCGTCAGCCGGTCACTGAGATGCAGTTGCCGAGCGTCGACGACGTCAATGCGCAGCGTGAAGAGAAGTTCCGCGACTCGATCACTGAGAGCCTTTCCTCGGATTCGCTCGGAGTGTTCCGCAAGCTCGTCGAGGACTACGAGAAGGAACACAACATCCCGCTCGCGGACATCGCGGCAGCGCTTGCCGTGCAATCGCGCGACGAGAACTTCTTCATGTCCGCGGAGCCGGAAAGGCCGCCGATGCGCGAGCGTCGTGACGACCGCGGCGACCGCGGCGACCGTCCTGATCGGGGTCCGCGCGAGGATCGCGGTCCGCGCGAGCCGCGTGGCGAAGGCGAAATGGCGACCTACCGCATCGCGGTCGGCCGCAACCACCACGTCATGCCGGGTGCGATCGTTGGCGCGATCGCCAACGAAGGTGGCCTGCGCCGCCAGGACTTCGGGCACATCAGCATCCGCCCGGACCACAGCCTTGTCGAGCTGCCCGCGAAGCTGTCCCGCGAGACGCTGGAAGCATTGCGCAATACCAAGATCGCCGGTGTGCCGATCCAGCTGCGGGTCGACACCGGACCTCCGGCAGGCGGTCGTCCCGCGGGAGACCGTGGCGGATTCGGCGGCGATCGCGGTGGATTCGGCGGCGATCGTGGTGGATTCCGTGGTGACCGCGGAGGAGATCGCGGTGACCGTGGCGGCGATCGCGGCGGTGACCGTGGTGGAGACCGTGGTGGTTTCCGGGGTCGGGATGACCGTGGCGGCGATCGCGGGGGATTCCGTGGAAGCCGTGACGACCGTGGCGGTAGCGGGGGAGACCGTGGCGGTTTCCGGGGTCGTGACGACCGCCCGAAGCGTTCGCGCGACTACTAAACCGACGCGGTATCGCGCCTCGAAATTCGATCCGCGAGACGTTGCTGCCCGCCCAGGATCATCTCTCGGTAGGTGACCTCCTCGGGCAGGTCCAACGGCAATGCATCGTTGTGCGCGACGCTCTTTGTCAGTGCCGCGCTGGCGTCTTCGAATCGACCGACGCGGCGGTATCCGTCGGCGACGTTGAGCTGCAGCGAGGGGATGAAACCCGCGACGGTGAGCGTCGGGTGGAGCTTTTGCAGGTCGTCGTCGGTGACTCCGTTCGACGCCTCGAGAGCCGTTTCATCCCAACGTAATTCGTCGGCGACGTCGCTCTGTAGATCGGCGATGTAGTGCGCCAGAATGCACTGCCCAGCCCGGTCGTTGCGGTCGAGGGCATTCCACATGTCCATCAGGCGCGCGAGTGCGCCTTCGGGGTCTGTCGGCTGTAGGGCAAAGGCGGCGGCGAGGTCGTTGAGGAAGGCCATAGCCCTTCTCTATCGATCACCGCCGCCTTTGGTCAAGGGCTAGCTGGAAGCGATGTCCACCACGAGGCGCGCCGGCGACTCGAGGGTGAAGATGCGAACCTTCGGCTTGTCGAGGTTGCTGCCGATGAACGCCTCGGACTCGCCTTCGTACACGCCCGTTACGTAGCAACTCGTGAGTTCGCCGGTGCCCTCCAACGGATTCGGCCCGGAGTACTGGTTGGCGCCGGTGTCATCGGGATAGCCGAGTCCGGTGATCCGCACCTGCAGGATGCTCTTGCCCTTCACGTCGATCGGCTTGCCGCTACCTGGGCTTGTGGGGTTGTCAGTCCAGTTCGCGACCCAGCCCGGTGTGCCCTGGCCGCCGAGTTCGAACACGACCCGGTCGAAGCCGGTGTGATGGCCTACCCGCATATCGGTCACTGTCAATCGCGCGCCGTTGGACGGCTTGCCTTCCAACGGCAGAGTTCCGGTAGGAGGCGCTTCGTTGACGGTGGTGGCGGTCGTCGTCGCTTGTGCCATCGATGATTCGAGGGACTTGTTGCTACTGCCGGACGTGTCGTCGTTCGAGCAGCCCGCGAGGGCGAAAACCGCGGTGGACGCGAGAGCGACCACGATGCGCATGTGTCTCATACTTCCGGTTTTACTTGAATCTTCTATGGATTGCCCGTGAGGGAGTCAAGGCTCATGCTCAGGAGGAGAAGGCCCACGACGAAGAGGATCAGCGCCAGGTAGCTCCAGATGAGTGCGAAGAGTGCCAGGCCATCGCCTTGTTCGCCGCTGTCTCGGATCTCCGCGCGTGCCAGGTGTCCCAACACGATCCCCACCGGCGGGAAAACCAGGG
Organism: Smaragdicoccus niigatensis DSM 44881 = NBRC 103563; assembly: GCF_000380645.1. Lineage (GTDB taxonomy): Bacteria > Actinomycetota > Actinomycetes > Mycobacteriales > Mycobacteriaceae > Smaragdicoccus > Smaragdicoccus niigatensis. The sequence goes on along the minus strand of NZ_AQXZ01000013.1, from coordinate 97,627 downwards.
CGAAGCCGAACGCGGCGATCGCGACTTGGTTCTGTCCGGGGCCAGTCACCCATTCATCGACGCGGTCCAGCGTGACGACCTCGCCGGCGGCCGTGATTCCGGCGATCTGGTAGATCGGCTCGTGGTCGAGGGTGTAGCCGATCACCGGGGAGCGGCCGGGTGCGTGCTCGGCAACCGGACTGCGTGTCTTGCCCGCCCTGAAGTCCACGCCTGCCTTTGCACCGGAGCGGTCGGTTCCGCAGTTCCAGCACGCGTCGAACGTGCTGGAGAGTTTCTCGCCGCATCGTTTGCAGATCCATGCCTTCTGCCGAGGAATTCGTGTGGCAGGCAGTTCGTTCGTCATCTCGGCCACCCAGGCATTGCGGTGAAGTCTGCGAGTTCAGAATAGGACGATTCGCCTACGGACTGCCTGTGAGCGGGAGACATCCTCTGCCGCAACGTCGTTCGAGGCCACCGGTTGCGGAATGATATCGGTGTAATTCGCCCGCGTCGTGTCGCCGAAAACTTGTCGTACTGCGGACTTACTGTCATGACACGGCAATAAAACCCCACCGAGAACTACCCACAAGGTGGAAGATCATCGTGGAGGAGCGGTGCAATGAGTTTTTCGAAGTCCCTCGCTTGGACACTTTTCGTCGTCGGCTTGATCGGCACCTGGGTTGGTGTTTATACCCTGGGCGTTGAGACCGTGGTTTTCGGTCTGATCATGTCATCGATTTCTGGCCTCGTTTTGTTGCACATGCGTGCTGAAGCGATGGGCCGTCTCGACCACAGCCCGCGCACGTACAGCCGCTTGGCCTAAGGCATGTCTGCCAATTTCTGACCTACTGCGCGACGCCCACCTGCGCGACCTGCGGCGTTGTCGCCGGATCATGGCCTGCGGCGCGACGTAAACTCCTCGTCGCTAATAGCTCCGCTATTGGCTCCTCGTCCGCCTTGCAGTCCGCACACCTGGCCGCCGCTCGCTACGGCCAGAAATCGCCAGACACGCCCTAGCTCTTGATCACCCATTTGAAGGCATTTGCCTTCGAACGGGCGCCCTGTGCGGTCTTCGAGCGATTCGGCTCGTCCACCGCAGCGAGAACTCTCTCAGTCAACTGCACGATCTGCTCGAGCGCGCTCGGCGTCAACCAAGCTGGGCGCGTCGCGAACAACAGGTCTTCGGACGGCGTATTTCCGCTGGCACCCGGTGCGAACGGGCAGCCACCGAGACCGCCGAGCGAACCATCCACGAACGAAGCTCCCGCAGAGATCGCGGCCAGGCTGTTCGCCGTTCCCAAACCCCACGTGTCGTGTCCGTGGAAGCCGATCCGACGCGGTGGGGATTCCGCGCGAATCGCCGCGATCAGGCCCGTGACCTGGGCCGGAACCGCCTGACCCAAGGTGTCGGCGACAACGATGTCGTCGGCACCGATGGTCCGCTCGTCGGCCGCGATACGGACAACTCGCTCGACCGGAATGTCGCCCTCAAAGGGGCACGTGAATGCCGTTGCCATCGTGAGCTGGATTTTTCCGCCGACGCTCTTCGCGATCTCGATGGCGTCGGGCATCGCCGCGATACTCGCTTCCGTCGGTCGCCCGATGTTCGCCGTGTTGTGCGAATCGCTGGCCGAGAAGCAGTACTGGAAGTTCCGTACTCCGGCTGCAGCAGCCTTCTCGACGTGCCGGGGAGTAGCGACCCAGAGCCAGCACTTCGCCAGTTCTTCCGGTGTCAGCTCACGTACCAGATCAAGCGAATTCGCCATGGGCGGAACAAGATCCGGTCGAGCCATCGAGCCGATCTCGAGCTCGGGGACCCCGATCTGGAGCAGAGTCCGCACGACGTCGACTTTGATGTCGGTCGGCATGACCTTGCCGGTCAACTGCAGGCCGTCGCGGAGCGTCACGTCCCGCAGGGTGCCTTCGGGGAGGAACGCGTAGGTCACTCGGCACCCGCGATCTGTGCGATTTCCGCTGCGGTCTTTCCGAGCAGTCCGCCGAGGATCTCGTTGGTGTGCGCGCCGAGGTCCGGGCCGACATTCCGAATCTGAATCGACTGCTGCCCGATCACCGGGATGATGCCGGGGAACCCGACATCCTTGGGTTCGGCGTCGCCGACGTCGACCGGGAAGTACTGAATCATGTTGCGCGCCTTGTACTGCTCGTCGACGCAGATGTCGGCGGCGGTGTAGATCGGGCCGCATGGGATCGACGCCGCCTCGAGCACATTCAGAGCTTCGGCACGCGTCTTCGTGATCGACCACTTGGCGATCTCGCCGTCGAGGTAGTCGCGATTCGTCCAGCGGCCGGCGTTGTCCTGCAACCGCGGGTCGGCGGCGAGGTCGGGACGTTCGATGACCTGCATGTATCGCTGGAAGATTGCATCGCCGTTGCCGCCGATGATGATGCTGTAGCCGTCGCTCGTCGGGTAGGCGTTCGACGGCGCGATGCCTTCCATCCGACCGCCGACGCGCTCCCGCTTGACGTCGTAGGCGAGGTAGTCCGGGATGAGCGACTCCATGACGCCGTAGATCGCCTCGTTGAGCGCGACGTCGATGATGCGCTGGTCGAGGGGGATTTCGGTGATTCGTTCGCGCTGGTAGAGAGACATGACGGTCCCGAACGCGGCGTAGATGCCGGCAATCGAGTCGCCGATACTGACGCCTACGCGGACCGGTGGACGGTCGGGATCACCGACGAGTTCTCGGAGTCCACCCACCGCTTCCGCGACCGCCGCGAAGCCCGGGCGGTGGCTTAGTGGCCCTGTTTGTCCGTACGCCGAGATGCGCGTGATCACGAGCTTCGGGTTCGCGGCGTCGAGCACCTCCGGCCCGAGGCCCCACTTCTCGAGCATGCCGGGGCGGAAGTTCTCGAGGAGGACGTCGCAGTGGGGGATGAGGTCGAGCACCGCCTGACGCCCGGCGTCCGTGCGCAGGTCGAGGACGAGCGACTTCTTGTTCCGGTTGATCGTGCGGTAGAGCATCGACGTCGTACCCGCGTACAGGCGCCAATTGCGCAGCTCATCACCGGTTTTCGGACGCTCGACCTTGATCACCTCGGCGCCGAAGTCGCCCAGCATCCGGCCGCACATCGGCGCCGCGACGTAGTTGCCGAGTTCGAGGACTCGGATTCCTTCGAGGGGGAGCACCCCACAACGATAGTTCGCCGATCCTGATATCTAGGTGGCGCGTGGCACCACCTAGATATCAGGATTCTCGGCAACGGAACCTTGGGAGCCGTGCCCGCGTCAGTGGGGTGTGCAGCTCGACGAAATCCTCAAGATCCAAGACGGCGTCATCACCATGCGGCAGGCGCGCGAATGCGGCTTGTCCAAGGACGCCGTCATTCGAAAAGTCCGGAGCGGCCAATGGGAGTTTCAGTTCAAGGGTGTCTATCAGTCCACGGCACACCGACGCACGCACGTCACCCGGTTCCGGGCCGCGCTCCTGAGTGCCGGAAAGGACGCGGTTGCCCATGGGAAGAGCGCGGCCTGGTGGCATGGTCTCTCGGACACCGCGCCCTTGAGGCATTCGATCACCATTCCGACTCAGCGGTCGATCCGGCACCCGGGACATGACCTACGCCGACGGGATCTGCAGTCGGTCGACGTCGAGGATGTGCGCGGTGCTCGCGTCACCGCAGTGGAGCTCTCCGTCCTCGAAGCCGGCGAATCGGTCCTCATGGACCAGGCACTTCAAACCCGAACTTCGATCGCGAAGCTAGAGGACGTGTACGCGCGAAATAGAAACTGTGCGGGAGCTGCGGAGGCGGGGCGCCTCTTACAGGTCGCCAAGTCTGGCGGACGAAGCGAAGCTGAGCGACTTACCCACCGCATCCTCAAAGCGGTTCCAGGCTGGACTGCGCAGGTCAAGGTGGCAGGTCGCTATCTCGACGTGGGATTCGAGGCGACGAAGGTCGGCCTCGAGATCGACGGCTGGCGTTGGCACAAGGACTCGCAACGGCACTCGAAGGATCTTCAACGGCACAATGCGCTCACGCTCGCCGGGTGGACGATTCTCCGGTTCGATTGGCACCGCCTCGATGGCGATCCCGCCGGCGTGCTGGCGGAAGTGACCGAAGCCGTCCGGCGCCTCGCATCCTGATATCTAGGTGGTGCCACGCGCCACCTAGATATCAGGATCCGATGTGCTCCCGCAGGTATGCCAGGTCATCCTTGAGCCCCTCTTCGGGCGTCTCGCAGATGACCGGCGCACCTGCGGTGCGACAAACCTCGGCCAACAGCTGGGGATCGATCAAACCCTCGGACAAATTCGCATGCCGGTCCCGCGCCGAATTGAACTCGTCCCGCGACGAGTTCAGGTGAACCAGATCGATCCGGCCCGTGATCGCCTTGATCCGGTCGACGATCCCGATCAGATCCTCGCCGCCGGCCCAGGCGTGGCACGTGTCAAGGCAGAACCCGGCGCCGTACGAGCCAACCGCGTCCCACAGTCGAGCGATGGAGTCGAAGTACCGTGCCATCGCGAAGTCGCCGCCCGCGGTGTTCTCGATGAGAACCGGGACCGCGAAGCCGCCCTTCTCCTCTTGACGTTCGAAGAGCTTGCGCCAGTTCTCGATTCCGGCCGCGATCTCGCCTTCGTTCCGGACGTGACCACCGTGCACCACGAGTCCGAAGGCGCCCAAGTCGGCGGCCGCACGAGCCTGCAGATCAACGGCCTGACGGGACGGCATCCGCAGCCGGTTGTTCGTCGACGCCACGTTGATCTGGTACGAGGAGTGCACGACGACGTCGATGTCGCTGGCCAGGATCTCGTCTTGTCGGGGATGCGCACTAGGCTTCGCCCAACTCTGCGGATCCACGACAAACATCTGAATGACGTCTGCCCCCAACTCCTTGCCATAGCCAATCGGATCGCTGTCAAGACGGACGTGGGCTCCAATGCGCATGATGGAAAGGGTAGTGCTCGTTCACTGCGGGGGAACAAGTCACCAACGGGTGGCGTGCGGATGCCAGCAAGCCTGGCCAACGGGGGGAGAGCACAGTGCGATCGCATTGCGCCGTGTACATAGATGCCGGATATCTGCTCGCTGCGGCGGCGACACGCATCACCGGAACATCGCTGCGCGGCGGTATCGACGTGAACCACGAGCGGCTGATCTCGGCATTGGCCGAGCATGCCGAGAAGAACTCGGGCCTTCCGTTGTTGCGGGTGCACTGGTACGACTCGGCACGCAACGGGGTTCCCGATCCGACTCAGCAATCGATCGGACTCATTCCTCGGGTCAAGATCCGTCTCGGGCGCATCGGCTACGACGGTGAGCAGAAGGGCGTCGACCTTCGCATCGGTCTCGACCTCGTGGCGCATGCCCGCAACGGAGCTGTCGAAGCGATCTACCTCGTGTCGGGTGATGACGACCTCACCGAGGCCGTCGAGGAAGCGCAGGCGCACGGCGTTCAGGTGACGGTGCTCGCGATCCCGAACGCCGACGGCGAGCCGCATGGTGTCAGTCAATATCTGCAGCGCGCGGCCGATGGCCTTGATCTCTTCGAGTCGACCGCGGTCGACGCCGCGGTGGCGAAGAAGATCGCACCGCCGGTTCTGCCGCCGCCACCACCCATCACCTCAACCGGGCCAACTCCCGCGACGATCATGAAACGCGTTGCCGAGGCGGCACGTTCGGTCGCGGCGAGTCCAGCGATACCGCAGACAGCGACTCCGGCACCCCGGCCGGCGCCGGTACCGATCTACTCCTCGACGACCGGTCAGGCACCCGTCGGAATCGCGGCCTTCCAGTACACGAACCTCGAAGAGAAGATCAACAAGGTCTGCGGCCAGGTACTCAATTCGTGGAAGGCGAGTGCGAGCGCCGACGAACGGCTCGCCCTCTCCACGGGCAAGCCGTCCATCCCGCGCGAGATCGATCGAGCGTTGTTGCACGATATGTCTGAGGCGCTCGGCGTTTATGACCTCGACGACGACATCCGGCACCAGCTGCGCGCGATGTTCTGGGCGCACGTCGACATCTGATTCTCACGAATCAGGGAAATTCCCGATGGCCGTATTCGGCGGCCATCGGCACGATGGTGTTTTGAACACAGCTTCCGACGGAAGAGAGCACATGGGAACAGCAGATCGAGTGAGCGGAGCGATGGGCGGCGAACACTATGCCGCCCGCGCGGTCGATCTGGTCAAGGTGTACGGGTCAGGCGATACTGCGGTGCGTGCCCTTGCGGGTGTTTCGGTCGACTTCGGGCGCGGTGAGTTCACCGCGATCATGGGTCCGTCGGGGTCGGGCAAATCGACGTTGATGCACTGCCTCGCGGGGCTCGATTCCGTGTCCGGCGGCGACGTCCGGATCGGCGACACGAATCTGAAGGGCCTGTCCGACAACCAGATGACCGCTCTGCGGCGAGACCGCATCGGGTTCGTGTTCCAGGCGTTCAACCTGGTCCCGACGTTGACCGCGATCGAGAACATCACGCTCCCGCTCGACATCGCCGGCAAGAAGGTCGACAAAGACTGGCTGACCACGATCGTGGATCGGCTGGGTCTGAGCGCCCGGCTCGATCACCGTCCGAGCGAGCTGTCGGGTGGTCAGCAGCAGCGCGTCGCGTGTGCCCGAGCGCTCGTCGGAAAGCCGGACATCATCTTCGGTGACGAACCGACCGGAAACCTCGACTCGCATTCCTCGGGCGAGGTGCTGTCGATCCTGCGGGCCGCGGTCGACGAATTCCACCAGACGGTGGTGATCGTCACGCACGACCCGCGTGCGGCGTCCTACGCGGACCGCGTCGTGTTCCTCGCCGACGGCCGGATCGTCGATGAGCTCGCCGGCCCGACGCAGGATTCCGTCCTCGAGCGAATGAAATCGCTGGAGACCGTCCGATGATGCGGAAGGTGTCCGCCGGATGTTGAAAGTAACGCTGCGAAATCTCGCGGCCCACCGGCTGCGTCTTGCGCTGACCCTGCTTTCGGTGATTCTCGGAACGGCGTTCGTTGCCGGTTCGTTCGTCTTCACCGACACGTTGAAGTCGACGTTCGACGGCATTTTCTCGAACCAGGCGAAGGGCGTCGACGTCCGGGCCAGCGGTAACGGATACGGGGGAGCGGTCAGCCTTGACCAGATCCCGCAGATCGCCGCAGTGCCGGGCGTCGCGAAGGTCGCGCCGAACGTTCGCGGTTCGATCGTCTTGCTCGATGCCAATGGGAAGCCGGTCCAGAGTGGCGGTGCCCCGAGCTTCGGTCTGACGTATCTGCCGCCCGAGCAATCGATCGCGGACGAGAGGACATTCGTCGAGGGGCACCCGCCGGCATCAGGCGAGGTTGCACTCAATGTGGGCGCCGCGCAGATCGCCCACCTCAAGCTGGGCGACGACGTGCGGATCGTCATCAACTCGCGTGACGAGCCGCTCACCGTCAAGCTCACCGGCCTGTACTCGACCCCCACCGATACCGGCGGGTTCGTGGGGGCGGTCTTCGACCAGCAACAAGCGAAAGATCTCTTCACCGACGGCCAGCACGTCGACTACGTGGACATCGCCGCAGCCCCGGGTGTCGGTCAGGGAGAGCTTCGCGATCGCGTGGCGGCGGCGTTCCCGGACCTCAAGGTGCAGACCGGCGACGAGGTTCGCGACGAACTCAAGAGCAATATCTTCGATGCGCTGAAGTTCGTGAACTACTTCCTGCTCGCCTTCGGTGGCATTTCGTTGCTCGTGGCAACTTTCATCATCTTCAACACGTTCTCGATGATCGTCGCGCAGCGACTCCGCGAACTCGCCCTGCTCCGTGCGGTCGGGGCCAGCCGCAGCCAGATCCGGAACTCGGTGGCGTTGGAGGCGGGGATCGTCGGCGTTATCGGTAGCGCCATCGGACTGGGCGCCGGTGTCGGACTGGCGTACGGCCTGCGTTCCGCGCTCAATGCGGCGGGCTTCGCGCTGCCAACCGGCACGCTCGAGCTCACCGTTCGAACGATCGTTTTGTCGCTGATCGTCGGCGTTTTCGTCACGATCCTCAGTGCCTACGCTCCGGCTCGCCGGGCGTCGCGGATCCCACCTGTCGAGGCGATGCGCGCCCAGTTCCACGAAGGCCACGACGGCATTCGAGCGCGCGAGCTCATCGCCGCGCCGTTTGCGGTGCTGGCGATCATGGTCATCGTCTTCGGGGTGTTCAACGGTGAGTCGACCGGGACGTCGATCACGCTGGTCGGCTTCGGTGCCGCGCTCCTGGTACTTTGCGCGACGCTCGCCGCACCCGCGCTGATGAAGCCGCTCATCACGGTCCTCGGCGTCTCGGCGAAGCCGTTCGGTGCAATGGGGTCACTGGGCCGCCGCAATGCGATTCGCAATCCACGTCGAACGGCGGCCACCGCCTCCGCCCTGACCCTCGGTCTTCTGCTGGTGTCGATCGTGAGCATTCTCGGTTCCTCTGCGAAGGCGAGCGTCAATGCGCTCATCGACGACGGCGTGACGGCCGATTTCGTCCTCAGCGCGGCCACCTCTGGTCCGGGCATGTCGGGCATTCCGGTTGCGGCGAGTCAGGCCGCAGCGACCGTTCCCGGTATCGAGTCGGTGGTTCCGCTGCACATGATCGTCACGTCGCTGACCGGCGCGAACATCTACGGAGTATCGACCGAGGGTGACCTCAACCAAGCCGTGAAGCTGCACATTCTCGAGGGAACCGACACGCCTCCGGCCGATGGTCTCCTGATCTCCGAAGAGCGTGCGAACGGCCGCAAACCGGGTGACCTCGTCGTGTTCGCGAACCCGACCGGAGATTCGATCAAGGCGACCATCGCGGGTGTCTACGAGCGCAACACGATCGTCGGCGGGTTTGTCGCCGGCACCGATCTGTACCACCAGCTGACATTGAGCAATAAGACCGCGGACTTCTTCTCGTTCATCAAGCTCTCGCCCGGCGCCGATGCAAAGGCCGTCCGGTCCGGACTCGTGGCGGCGACGGACCGGTTTTACGTCGTGCAGGTTCTCGACCGTGAGCAGTTCAAGGGCACGCAGGCGCAACAGATCAACACGCTGCTCGGCATTCTGTACGGACTGCTCGGACTCGCAGTCATCATCGGAATCCTGGGCATTGTGAACACTCTTGCGCTGTCCGTCGTCGAGCGGCGACGCGAGATCGGCATGCTGCGCGCTGTCGGCATGCTCCGGAGCCAGGTGCGCCGGATCATCTACGTCGAGGCGGTGCTCATCGCCTTGGCGGGTGCGATCATCGGCGTCGGTCTCGGTGTTCCGCTGGGCGCGGCGTTCGTGAAGACGCTGGCGTCGGAGGGCCTGGACAAGCTTGCGGTGCCGTGGAGCCAGGTCGGCGTGATGCTCGTCGCGAGTGCGATCGTCGGTGTCTTGGCTGCGCTGTGGCCCGCGATCCGGGCCGCCCGAACCAAGCCGCTGGAAGCGATCATCGACGTCTGATTTTGGGTAGGTATTGCTTCCCTAAGTTTGGATATGCTTACCATAGGCGCCATGATCTTCAAGACGATGTCCAAGGCCGCGCTGATCGCGAGCACCGCCCTGCTGGTTCCTCTGGCGGCATGCTCTTCGAACGACACCGCCTCTGAGACCAAGACCTCGACTGAGGTGGCGGCTACTGACCCGCGCCTGGCCGAGGCCGCATCCGAGTACGCCGCGTGGGTTCGCCAGGAAGCCGACGCGCTGGTGGCCGGCACGAAGGAGTTCACCGACGCGTACATCGCGGGCGACAACGAGAAGGCCAAGAGCCTCTACGCCCCGACTCGCGCGCACTGGGAGGCCATCGAGCCGGTCGCCGAGAAGTTTGGTGACCTCGACCCGAAGACCGACGCGCGCGAGGCGGACCTCGCGCAGGGGCAGGCCTGGACCGGCTGGCACCTCATCGAGAAGGACCTGTGGCAGCCCGCGCCGGACGCCAACGGCGGAAAGACCTACCAGCCGCTGAGCCCTGAAGATCGCACCAAATACGCGACGATGCTCAACACCGACGTGGCTTCGATCAAGACCCACACCGACGCCGACGACTTCCCGAACTCGATCACTGCGGAGAGCATCGCGAACGGCTCCAAGGAGCTGCTCGACGAGGTCGCCAACGGAAAGATCACCGGTGAGGAAGAGATCTGGTCGCACACCGACCTGTGGGATTTCCAGGCCAACATCACCGGCGCTAAGAAGGGCTACGACCTGCTTCGTCCGGTGGTCGTCGACAAGGACCCGAAGCTTGCCGAGACGCTCGACGCGCGCTTCGCTGCGGTGCAGGAGCTGCTCGACAGCCACAAGGAAGGTGACGGGTTCGTTCTGTACACCGCACTGACCCAGGACCAGATCAAGGCGCTGTCGAAGGCGGTCGAGGCTCTGGGCGAACCGCTGTCGAAGCTCGCCGCCGCGGTCAAGCAGTGAGTGAGACCAGCACTCGCCGGGGAGTGAGCCGTCGCTCGCTCCTCGTCGGAGGGGCCGGTGTCGTCGGAATCGGCGCGGCTGCCGGAATCGGCTTCACTGCCGGTGTTAAGGAAGCCGACGCCGCCGTCGCCGACCTTCAGTACTCGTTCGACGGTGCGCATCAGGCCGGCATCATCACGCCGGCCCAGGATCACCTGCATTTCGCGTCCTGGGACCTCACGACGACCTCCCGTGACGATGTCATCGCGATGCTCCAGGAGTGGACGGCCGCGGCCCGCCGCATGACGACCGGAGCCTCGGCCGGAAAGATCGGGCCCGTCGACGGTCCGGCAGTTGCTCCGCCGGACGACACCGGCGAGGCGATGGACCTCAAGGCGGCGGGTCTGACGATCACGTTCGGTTTCGGCCCGTCGTTCTTCGACAAGCTCAAGCTGACGAACAAGCCGAAGCTGCTTGCCGATCTTCCGCACTTTCCGCAGGATGTGCTCGACCCGAATCGTGTGGGCGGCGACCTCTGTGTTCAGGCGTGTGCCAACGATCCGCAGGTCGCGGTGCACGCCGTCCGCAATCTCGCGCGCATCGCCTTCGGCACGGCGGCGATCAAGTGGGCACAGCTCGGGTACGGCCGTACGTCGTCGACCTCGACCGCGCAGATGACGCCGCGAAACCTGTTCGGCTTCAAGGACGGAACGGCGAACCTGAAGGCCGAGGAGGGTAGCGAGCTCGACAAGCACGTGTGGGTCAATGCCAACGATGATGCGAACGCGGCATGGCTCGCGGGCGGCTCGTACCTCATCGCCCGCCGAATCCGCATGTCGATCGAGATCTGGGACCGCACCCCGCTGGGTGAGCAGGAAACGATCGTCGGGCGATTCAAGGGCAACGGTGCGCCGTTGTCTGGTGGCGAGGAGTTCACCGACCCGGACTTCGCGGCCAAGCAGGATGGCAAGGAAAAGATCGACAAGATCTCGCATGTCGCGATCGCACATCCGACGTCCAACAACGGGCACCGTATCCTGCGCCGGGGGTACAACTTCACCGATGGTGCGGATGGTCTCGGGAAGCTCGACGCCGGCCTGTTCTTCCTCGGCTTCGTCCGCAATCCGGCGACGCAGTACATCCCGCTGCAGACCAAGATGTCCCGCGACGACGTGATGATGGAGTACCTCAAGCACACGGGCTCGGGCATCTGGGCGGTTCCGCGCGGCGTGACCGGCAATCGGTACATCGGTCAGGAGTTGTTCGCGGGGTAGCGCGACAACCGCATGGGCATACCGGACGATAGGTACATGTCTGGTTGCCCATGCGGTTCCGGGTCCGAGCTCTCCGGGTGCTGCGGTCCGCTGCTGGCCGGCGAGAAGCGGGCGGCGACGGCAGAGCAATTGATGCGATCGCGATTCACGGCGTACGCGGTCGGCGATGTGGACTATGTGCGGCAAACGTGGCATCCGCAGACGTGCCCCAAGCATCTGACTCTCGATGACTCGATCAGGTGGACGCGGCTCGACGTGGTGGCGACGGACCGGGGGAGTCTCTTCGACACGACCGGGACTGTGGAGTTTCGCGCGTTCTTCCGGCAGGACGGCCAGCGAGACGTCATGCACGAGGTGAGCGAATTCGTTCGCCTCGATCGTTCCTGGGTCTACCTTTCCGGACGGCACACTTAGGGCGCGTCTGGCGATTCCTGACCTACTCCGCGGCGGCCAGGAATCGCCAGACACGCCCTTGGCCGCGGTTTCTCGCATACCGTTTTGCTATGACTGCTCCTACGCCGGGACCGAAGGTCCGCATCGAGTACTGCACGCTCTGCCATTGGCTATTGCGGGCGTCGTGGATGGCGCAGGAATTGCTCAGCACCTTCCCGCAGGACCTCACCGAGGTGACGCTGGTCCCCGGTACGGGCGGCATCTTCCGCATCTCTCTCGACGACGAGGTCATTTGGGATCGCAAGGAGGAGCACGGTTTTCCCGACAGTGCCTCGCTCAAGCAGATTGTCCGGGACCGCATCGAGCCCGACCGCGACCTAGGCCACATCGACCGCAGTCATCCGCGTCACGCACACTGAAATATGAGCGAAATCGAAGATGACGATGCCGGCTGGCCGGTCGTCGTCACTGAGCACGGCCCGGTTGGGGGCGAGCGCGCCGCGGGCGCGGTCGTCTTCAAGTCGATTCCGTATGCCGCGCCGCTCGAGCCGTCGACCCGGTTTGTGAAGCCGCAGCCGCCTGAGCCGTGGACCGCGGTCAAGGACTGCACGAAACATCGGGACATCGCGCCCCAAATGATGGGCAAGCTCATTCCGCTTGACGGCGAGCTGAATCCCGGTCCGGACTGCCTGTGGCTCAACGTCTGGACCCCCGAGATCGACGACAAGCGCCGGCCCGTCATGGTGTGGGTCCACGGTGGCGCCTACTGCCTGGGAACCGCCGCGCAAGGCGTCTACGACGGACGGCACCTGGCGGTCACGGGCGACGTGGTGGTCGTCGTCCTCAACTTCCGGATCGGCGCTCTCGGCTTCATCGACCTAAGGGCGTTCTCGACCCCGGACTGCGAGTTCGTTCCGAATCTTGGGTTGCACGACATCCTGGCGGGACTGCGCTGGGTGCGGGACAACATCGCCGCGTTTGGCGGCGACCCGGACCAGGTGACCATCTTCGGCGAATCAGCCGGCGGCGGCTGCGTGACGACGCTCATGGTGTCCCCACCCGCGGAGGGGCTGTTCCACCGGGCGATCGTGCAGAGTTCGCCGGCGTCGGCAGTCTTCGGCCCGGAGCGGGCGGAATTGGTCGCTCGTCGGTTTCTCGCGATGCTCGATGTGGAACCCGAGAATGCGCGCGATCTGTGCAATCTTCCGCTCGACCGGCTCGCCGAGGCTGCCGACACCTTGGCCGAGGAATTCCCGGCCGAGAATCCGGGCGTTCTCGGGGTGTCGCCGGTCGTCGATGGCGACATTGTGCCGCGCTATCCGATTGCGGCGTATCAGAAGGGGCTGTCTCACCGGATTCCGCTCATCATCGGCACGAACGCCGACGAGGCTTCGCTCTTCAAGTTCATCAAGTCGCAGATCATGCCGGTGACACCGGAAGCGGTGAACACGATGCTCAACGGCATCGCCAAGGAGCATCCGACCCTTCCGCCTGAGCGCATCGCGGAGATTCTCGCGGCGTACCCGGACGTGGATCGGCCGAAGGGTGCGATGGCGATCTCGCGGGATGCCGGTTTCCGCATGCCCACCATCTGGCTGGCGGAGGCTCACAGCCGCCACTCGCCAACCTTCCTCTACCGCTTCGACTACGCGACACCGATTTTGAAGGCGGCCCGCCTCGGTGCCACCCATGCGACCGAACTCCCTTATGTCTTCGGAAATTTCGGGACCGTGAAGTTCGATCCGACGTTTTGGCTGGGCGGCCGGCAGGTGTCGCTGGAGATCGCCGGCCGGATCCAGCGCAGGTGGTTGGCTTTCGCGCGATATGGCGTACCGGCGGCGCTTGATGCGTCGAAGCACTGGGCGATGTATGACGAGCGCAAGCGCCTGACGCTTCTCATCGACGCGGTGGACTCGCTGGTGTCCGATCCGGATGAGGAGCTTCGGAAGACCTGGGGAGACCAGGTCCTCGCCTTCAGTTGACAAGCCTTCCGGCTTGATTTCGTCCTGTCAAGTTTTAAACCTTGACTGATAAAGGTCAAGTTTGTAGCCTTTAGTGATGTTCGTTATGACGATCGATCAACGACGAAGTCGTCGCGATGTCGATCGCGTCGACGCGGTGCTCGAACTGCTGGCGGACTGTGCGGCGCTCCGTCCGTTCGAGCGCACTGCCGGGGACGAGATCCAGGGCGTCGTCGCTGCTCCCGAAGTTGTGGTCGAGGTTGCGACCACGCTTATCGAAGACGGTCATTGGAGTGTTGGGATCGGTGTCGGCCCGGTCGATGAACCACTGCCGGCCGTGACGCGGGCCGGTAGAGGCGCGGCCTTTGAAGCTGCCCGCGCCGCCGTGACGAGGGCGAAGTCTGCGGCGGGCGGGGTTGCCATTGAGGGCCGGAATTCGACCGCGGAGGACGCCGAAACGGTGCTCGCGCTGATCGCCTTTGTCGTCTCCCGACGCACCGATGAGGGGCGTGCCGCCGTCGAGCTCATGCGGCTAGGGTCGACGCAGGCGGTCGTCGCGGATCGTCTCGGAATCAGTAAACAAGCTGTATCGCAGCGGCTTTCGGTCGCCGGCTGGGGAGTCGAGACGAAGGCCCGGGACCTGGCGGCACGGCTGCTCGGAGAGGCGGACTCATGACGGTAGTGACGATGCTCCTGCTGGGAAGTGTCGCCGTCGTGGTTCCGCTCTTGTCGTGGCGCATGCCCGCGTGGCTCACTGCTTCGTTCGCTTCGGTGTTGTTGTCGTCGGCGGCGATCGCCGCAGCGTTCACGCACAAGGTGCACGGCGTGGGGTTCGCGTTCGCGGCGGTTCTATCGGTGTTGGCAGCGGCGGTCGGTGGCATCAAGATTGCGCCGTTTGCGTTTCATCTCGCGAGGCGGCGGGGTACGCCCGCGGATGGTTCCGATCTGCCGCAACCGCTGCAAGGTGGCCTCGTGATCGGACTGCTCGAACGCGTTGCGATTTCGGTGGCGATTCTGGCGCACTGGCCGGAAGGGATCGCGATCGTCATGGCGGTCAAGGGTCTCGCCCGCTATCCCGAACTGCGCGATCCGAAGGCGTCCGAGCAGTTCATCATCGGAACCTTCGCGAGCGTTTTGTGGGCGATTGCTGCGGGCGCGATCGGAAGAGGACTGCTCAGTTAGCGCGCGACCGCGAGTGTGAGGTGTATAACTGGTCTAACCAGCAGTGGTTGGACCAGTTAGGAGCGGTTATGCCCTCGGAGTCGAGGAACTCGCTGCCACGCGTCACGTTGGCCAGGGGATTGAGCAGCGTCAATGCGCTGGTCAGGCCTGGTCACACCCAGCAGGTCTTCGAGAAATTCGGCGACCGCTTCCGCTACAGCTTCCCGGGATTCCCCGACATCGTGGTCACCAGAGTCCCGGAGGATCTCCGCCAGGTGTTCCGTGATGAGGACAAGGCGTGGTCCTGGGGTGAATTTCTGCGGCGCTTCTCGCCACATGACGTGCTGTTCGGCGATTCGTACATCTTCTTCGACCATGCGCGCCATGCGCAGGAACGGCGGTTGATCTCTCCGCCGTTCAACGGCCGCGCGTTGAAGTCGTATGAGCAGAAGATGGTTGACATCGTCCATCGACGTATCGGCCAATGGCCCACGGGTACAACGATTTCGTTCTTCGCCCTCAGCCACCGATTGGCGTCCGATGTGATGTCAGCGGTCGTTTTCGGGGTGACCGACCAACGACGGCTTGAGCAGTTGGACCGTGCGCTGGCGAACTATTTCGGCGTGCTCAACGGTGTCGTTTTCGAGAGTCTTGCGGCGCTGGGCCTGGTCACCGGAGGTCGGATACCGCGACATCCGCAGCTGTCATCGGCCGAACGAGCCATCGATCAGATCGTCCTTGCCGAGATCGCCGACCGCCGGCGAAACGGGACGATCGATGACGGCGACATGGTAGGTCGATACCTGGCCGAACCCAACGGTTCCTGGTCGGCCCGAGACGACGAAGCGCTCGCGGCCAGCGCTCGCCGGCTCATGTTCGCCGGCTACGAGACGACGGCAGCCACTCTGTCGTGGGTCGGGGTGTTTCTTTCTCGACACCCGGACGTCGTCGAAGAGCTCGAAGCCAGTGTCGACCGTGGCGAGGATCGATTCCTCGACGCGGTCATCAACGAAGCCATGCGAATGCGTCCGGCGATCCCGCTGACGGGTCGGCGCGCGGTGCGCGACACGACGGTCGGCGACGTGGCCATTCGAAAGGGGACAGCCCTGCTGATCCCGATCCTGGGCATGCACGAAAGTCCCCGTATTCATGCCGATCCATTCGAGTTCCGGCCCCAGCGGTTCATCGATGAGCAGCCGAGCTCGACGTCGCTGTTGCCGTTTGGCGGCGGGGTCAACAAGTGTCTCGGCGCACCGTTCGCGGCATTTGAGCTGAAAGTGCTGCTGCGCACGTTCCTCGCCGAACGTAGCTTCGTGCCGCAGTCGACGCCGATACCGCACCCAAGGGTGCGGACCGAAATGATGGTTCCGCGGGACGGTGCGATGCTGACCTTGAAAAGGCGCGTCCGGCAGCACCTTTCGGGGTGACGCGGTCACACCGCCAATGGAGCCGCCATTGCGGTCAGAACCTCTCTGACGACGTCGGGGCGCTCGTCAGGGACGAAGTGTCCGCAGCGCTCGACCACGCGTAGGTCGTAGTCGTCCGCCAATGCGGTGTGCGGCGAGGCCAGCGACGTGTGCAGGGCCGGGTCGTTCGCGCCGAGCACTGTGCGGACCGGGATGCCAACCCGGCGTCGTTCCCGCGGTCCGGCCAGGGCATAGACCTCGCGTGTGAGGAAGGTTCGATACGTGTCCTGAGAAGCCTGGGCGCATACCGGGTCGCGGAAGCGATCGGCGAACCATTCGATGTCTGGTCCGGTGATCGCTGATCGTTTGTCAGCTGCGAGGCGATACGTCTGTTCGACGAACGGTGTGTTCCGCATCAACGCTGAGCCTGCGGTTGCCATCGGTGCCATGTGCGCTAGGCGCCACGCATGCCGCAGTCCCACCGGCCACGCCCACGGGTGCGGCATTGCCAGGGGTATGAACCCGCTGAACCGATGCTCGGCGCCCAACACCATGAGCCAACCGATGTAAGCCCCCCAGTCGTGTCCGAGGAGCATCACCTGATTCAGGTCGAGGGCGTCCATCAACGCGATGAGGTCATCGGCGACGTCCTGCTTGGCCCACTTGTGTGGTGCCGGTCCCGACCATCCGTAGCCCGGCAAGTCGGGAGCGATGATTCGGAGCCCGGCCGGCGGGTTTGCCAACAGGTCGCGATATGCGTAGTGGTGTGCCGGCCAACCGTGAAGGGCAAGAACGGGAGTGCCTTGCCCCGCCTCGGTCACATGGAACCGGACTCCACGGGCGGTGATGAAGCTGCGGCGCACACCATCGATGCGCGGGGGCTGGGAAGTGTCCAAACGATCGGTCACGATCAGTTCCTCTCGGCGGTGCGGGTGTGCACGAAGTCCGGTGCCGCACGGTTGGCGGCTTCCTTGTCGATGTACTCCATGTATCCCCGCGCTTCGAACGACGTGCCGCGGTACGTGCCCTGGCAGCGGTAACCGAGGATGTAGCCGAGTCCGACACCGAATCGTGGTGGCGAATCGACGACTCCGTCAACGGTCAGTTCGCTGCCGGCCGTCCATCTGAAGCGGACCGGTAGCCGCATGTGATTCCCGTACGGGTCGACGGTCGTTTCGGCCGCGTATTCGACGACCTCGAAACGCACATCCCGATGGGTGACCCATGTTGGTTCGCCCACGGCCCGGTGGTACGCCACGGTCACGAGAGGTTCGCCCATGGCGTGCACGTCGGCCAGAAGTAGTTGTGCGCGTTCCCCGATGGCGATGACCTGATAGGTGAAGAAGTCGAGCGGCGCCTTGTTCGACGCCGTCAACTGCCTGTCAAGCAGACCATGCATTCCCACGCACGCGGCGTACTCGAAGGTTCCGACGCCGCTGACCTCGGTGCGGTCGTTTCCGACAGAGATCCACCCGTCGTATTCGACGCACAAGCTGAGGTGGTCATAGATCGGCATCCGCGCAAACCACGCGACTTGTCCGGTTCCGCGCAAGTGAAGCTCGGCTGCGAAGTTCTCCGCACGAACCGACACCTCGAAGTTCGGGTACGTACCGCTGATGACGACGTCCTTGCCGAAGTCCAACACGGACCCGTCGGCACGAAGATCGCATTGCTCGGTCATCGAATATGCGCGATAGAACGCCGCACCTGGCGCGGCCGTGGACACCGAAACGGTGACGGTGTCGCGCGGGCTCGTGGTGACTCCGTTGTCGTTGTCGAACGCGGTCGCTCCAGGCAAGCCCGCGATGATCATCGTGCTGAAGTACCGGTGAGGTTCCGGAAGGTCGGGAATCATCACGCCGTAGTGAGTCCACCCGTATCGGTGCCCGCCGACATGCGGCTTCAGGATCGACGTCTGCGTGAACGGGCGATTTGTTGCACGAATCGCCGACCCAGAGAGCTTGGGCAGGAGGCGCATCACCGCGGGTTTAACCGCACGCCAGGCAATGTTCGGTCGTGGAGTGGTCATAAGTGTTCCTTTAGTCGCCCTCGAAGACGGCTTCTTCGCGTTTCTTGAACGCGGCGAACCCGCGCCGAATGTCCTTGCTCATCAGGATCTTCACGAACTCACTGCGGGTCTTGGCGAGTGCTGTGGAAGCGCCCTTGTTCTGTGCGATCCGTCCGTTCCGCAAGACGGTCTGAACGCCCAGAGGAGCCTGGCGGGCGATCGTGTTCGCCAACTCGTGGGCCTTCTCGTCGGCTTTCCCCACCTCGACAAGCTCCTGGATGAGGCCGATGCGGTAGGCCTCTTCGGCGCCGAATTCCTCGCCGGTCAGGGTCCAGCGATTGGCGTTGTGGGTGCCGACCGCGAGCGGCCAGCGCACGGTTCCGCCGCCAAACGGAAAGAGCCCGCGGCTCACTTCGTACTGCGTAAACGATGCGGACGTGCTCGCGACGTTGATGCTGGCGGCAAGCAGGAGTTCGATACCGAGGGTGAAGACCCGACCCTCGACGGCCGAGACGATGGGCTTCGGGCACGGGTCGGTCGTGATCCCGAACGGGTCGACACCGCCCTTGGGGACGAGGCCCTTGACCGGTTCAAAGAAGGGAATCGCCTTGGCAATTGCCTCTTTGTACAGCTCGGGGAACAGTTCGCCCAGGTCGAGCCCGCTGGTGAAGTACCGTCCGTTGGCACGCAGAACGCCGACCCGCAGGGTCTTGTCCTGGGCGAGCTCGGTGTACGCCTCGGCGAGTTCGCGCAGCATCGGGTAGTTGAACGCGTTGAGCTTCTCGTCGCGGTTGAGCGAGATGGTCAGGACGTGGCCGGAGCGTTCGGTGGTGACGAGCGGCATCGAGAACCCCTAAATAGATCGATCGGTCTATTGCAGAGTAGACTGATCGATCTACATTAGCTAGGCCCTGTTCCGATGTTCACCCAATAGCGCCGTGCGGGCCCGAGTGGCGTAGCTCGGACGCCTTCGAGGATGCCGCCGTTGCGCTCGATCGTCTTCGCGGATGCAGCGTTGTCATCCGCACAGACGACCAGTACACGGTCCATGCGACTTTGTCGTGCCGCTTCGAGCATCTGGCCCAGGGCCCAGGTGGCGAGCCCGCGACCGCGCGCAGACGGTCGAATTCCGTAGCCGATATGGCCGGCCCACTCGACGATGTCGTTGTGTTCGTGTCGAAGAGCGATGCCGCCAAGTACCTGACCGGACTCGACTATCCATCGATAGGTGCACGCGGACCGGAGAGCTCCTGTCGAATCCAGAACAGATGCGCTCCTCAGACGATCCACCCAGGCGGCGAAACCCGACTCCGAGCAGACGTGGTCCGATGGTTGCAGTCCGAATCCGTCTTCGTGCGCACCGGGGCCCCACTCAATGTGCGCTTCCAGCCACGCGCTGTGCAGAGCGGCGTCGGGCGCGATCAAGTCGGGCACGTCGCTAAACCACCGAGCCCGGGTTCAAAATCCCTTGCGGATCGAGCGCGTTCTTGATGCGTCGGGTTAAGTCCATGACGTCTTCGCCGAGCTGGTTCGGCAACCACGCCTTCTTCAAGCGGCCGACACCGTGCTCGCCGGTGATCGTGCCCCCGAGTCCGATCGCGAGATCCATGATCGCGCCGAACGCGAGGTGCGCGCGCTCGACCTCAGCCGCATTGGTCTCGTCGAACACGATCATCGGGTGCGTGTTGCCGTCGCCGGCGTGGGCCACCGTGGCGACCCGGACGTTGTGGTCGAGTCCGATCTTCTCCACGCCGACCACGAGATCTCCGAGTTTCGGGATCGCAACTCCGACATCTTCGAACAGGACGTAGCCCTTCTTGCCCATCGCGTGGAACGCGGACCGGCGTGCCGCCGTGAACGCTTCACCCTCGTCCGGGTCGTCGGTGACGAAGACTTCCGTGGCATTCCGGTTCCGGAAGATCTCGGCCATCGTCTCGGCTTCGACCGCGGCGTAATCGCCGGGAGCGTCGGAGCGAGCGACGAGCATCGCCTCGGCGGTTCGGTCGAGATCCATCCGCATGTCGTCCTCGACCGCGTTGATCGTCGCCTTGTCCATGAACTCGAGCATCGACGGCCGCATCTTCATGGTGATGTCGAGGACGGCCTGGCAGGCGTCGGCGAGGCTGCCGAACGTCGCGACGACCGTGGCCTGCACAAGCTGTGCAGGGATCAGTCGGACGGTGATCTCCGTGACGATGCCGAGCGTTCCCTCGCTGCCGACGAAAAGCTTCGTCAACGACAGTCCCGCCGAGTCCTTGAGGTGGGGACCGCCGAGACGGACCGCGCGCCCGTCGGCGAGGACGACGACGAGACCGAGGATGTAGTCCGTGGTGACGCCGTACTTCACGCAGCACAGCCCGCCCGCGTTCGTGGCCACGTTGCCGCCGATGCTGCAGATTTCGAACGACGACGGGTCCGGCGGGTACCAGAGTCCGTGCGCGGCCACCGCCTTCTTGACCTCTGCGTTGAGCAGGCCCGGCTGTGCGACCGCGGTGCGTGTGATCGGGTCGACGGTGATCTCGCGCATGCGCTCGGTCGAGATCACGATCCCGCCGTTGACCGCAGTGGCACCGCCGGAGACGCCGGTACCGGCGCCGCGCGGCACGATGGGGGTGTTCGTCGCGGCGGCCCAGCGGACGGCCGCCTGGACGTGCTCGGTCGTCAGTGGCCGGACGACTGCTAGCGGAACTCCGGCACCGGGGATCTTCGCCCAGTCTTGGCGGTACCCCTCCATGATCGATGGGTCGGTGATCACAGACCCGTCGGGCAACTGGGCAATCAGATCGCTGAGGCTCACGCGATTACCGTACTTCCTGTGAGTCCAAGCCCGATTGCCCTCTTGGGCCGGATTCAACGATTTCCCGAAAGTCAATCGATCCCGGCTCTTTCATAATCGTGTGGGATGGGCGAGGACGGAATCCCGACAGCTGTGGCGATCCGCTGCTCGGGTGCGTGTGTTGGTAGTCGCCGTCGCTGTCGCGCTTACCGCGTGTTCGCATGGAGGGCCACCCCCGAAGCCAGGCTTCGGGGTCGTCATCGACCAGACCGGTTGGTTGGTGGCCACCGCCGAGAAGACGACCCGGCTTCCGTCTTTTCAGGGAAATGACTACGTCCACGTTGGGTGGAACCACATCGGTTGGGCGGAAGTCTCCCCAGGCAAGATGGCGTTGATCGGGAATGAGACTCTAGCGCTGGTTACAGCGGAAGGTGAACAAAAGGCCACCGACTGCGCGTTCTGCTCATCTGTCGGAGCGTATGGAGAGCACCTGTTCGCGACCCGGGCGAACGGAGGCGCAGCACTTGGATTCGACATAGTTGAGTTCGACGATCAACTTCGCGAGATCGCCTCCACATCGATGCAGCGCTTCGCCGGACCGTCCAATGGCCTTCCAAATGAGGATCTGTCGGCTCCGAAGGTCATTCGAATCTCGGAAGACGACGTTGTGGTGGCCTACGTCGCGAGCAACGGTACCGCGCGCGGTGGGCCTGACGTCATAGCTAAATACTCTCGTGCGGGCGCACTGCTCGATCATGTTGTCGTTGACGGGCGAACCACGCTACAGACTGTGTCCCCGAACAGGCAGTACGTCGCGCTCGCGGCCTACGGGTCCGCAGCCATGCGTGCTATTCGCACGCATGGCTGCGGGTTTTCGATCTCGCGGCAATGCGAGAACTCAACACCAAACCTGACCTGCCGCCAGCCGACACGGCCGCCAAGAAGTCGTGGTTCTACCTCAACCAACTGCGCTGGCGTGGGGACACCGTGATTGCTCGTGGCGAACTCCACGCGTCCGTCCCGAAAGGCTGTGACCACGACCCCGCCATCTGGGAGCGTGACTACGACGTAGCGTCACAGCACTTCTCTGATCGCAAAGTCAGTGGGGCTGATCCGTTCGACCTCATCGGTCCAACCTGCGATGACCGGCTCGGGCAAGGCACTGGGGTCAAGAGCATGCCTCCGGTGATCCAGTATTCGAAGAACGGTAGCCGCGTCATTGCGCAGTCGGGCCACATTGTGACCGCGACCGCCGGAGGACTCGAATGTTGAACGGTGCTGGCGACCGGCAGTACCGATATGACGCGTTCATTTCCTACCGAACCACGACCTCCGCCAAAGCGGCGAAGCAGTTGCAGCGGGCACTTGTTTCTTTGTCGAAGCGCCACGGTACCGACAGGCGGATTGCGCTGTTCCTCGACATTCAATCGCTGATCGCCGGAGAACTCGAGGCGGAGATCAAGTCCGCACTCGAGAGTTCGCGTTCACTGATCGTCCTCCTCGCGACCGGTACCAAGGAGTCGCCGTGGGTGGACAAAGAAATCGAATACTGGCTTGGACACGGCGGCGACCTGAGTCGCTTCTTTCTCGTTCGCCACGATCCGCGCGTCAATTTGGAATGGAACGAAGTCGATCAGAACTTCGCGTTTCCGGAAGGACTGCCGACATCTCTGTCGGGGCTTTTTCCGGCCGAGCAGAAGTGGTTGGAGCTCAAGGTTTCTCTCGCCGGGTCCGATGAGACGGCTCTCGTTGGACTCTATGCGCCGATCGCGGGTGCCAAGCCCGAGGATTTGCTGCTCGCGGAGGCGGACTTCCAGCAGCGTCGACGACGGCGGACCCGTCTGGTGGCGATGGCGCTTGCCATCCTTCTCGTCGTAGCGGTCGCCTCGGGCGGCGCCGCCGTCGTGAACTGGCGACGTGCCAACTCCGAGGCAACGCAGGCTCGGGCCGATGCGAACGCGGCGCAGGCGCTTCTCGCTACCCAAGGATCGAGTTCGCTCGCCATTCGAAAGGTTCTGGAGGCTGCGGATCTGTCGTCGAGTGCAAGTGTCCGGGCTGCACTCCTCGCTGTTTCCGATGCCGCATCGACCCTCATCCATGCGTTCGACTTTCCGAGAGACGAGGCGGGGTATTCCGCCAGGAACGTGAAGTTTTCACCGGATCATCGGCATTTGCTCGCGTGGGGTTCGTCGGCATCGCAGAAAGACTCCTTCCTCGCAGTCTGGGGAGTCGAGTCCGGGAAAAGGGAATACTCATTTCGAATTTCCGGCGGCGTGATCGGCGATATCGTGCCGATTTCGCCGACGCAGGCCGTCGCGTGTCGCTCTGACTCAACGCCCGTAGTGATCACCTTCAACACATCCGACGTGCATGAACTTCAAGGACGAACGACATCGTGTCGGGTCGCAGCCTCCACCAACGGCGCCGTCGCGTTCGCCGGCGGCACGGATACCGCGTACGTCCTGGATAGCCACGGCGACATCACCAGGATCGCCGGGGCAACGAGTTTGGCAGCCCGGCCAGGTACGGATGTCACAGTGCTCGCGGGCCCTGGCGGAATCTGGCTGATCACACCGAGCGGAACGGAGCGGGTCTATTCGCAACCAACGGATTCGGCCTTTGCGGTGGACTGGCAGAAGAGGTGGTTTGTCCGAAGAGACAGTCAAACGTGGGTTTTCGGTGTGCCGGGCCTTGGGCGCTATGCCGTGAGCGAGGTCGCGGCTGACTCCGCCGCGGTCGACAGTGTTCCGCAGATCGACGCAAGTGGGTTCACCGGGGCAATCGGTGAGGTGAACTCCGCAGGTGAGGTCCGGATCGTGGGTACCCCCGGCTTTGCACAAGCCGCGACGGACGCATTTGTGGGTCCATATAACCGCACACGAATCCAGCCGATGTCTGATGGCTCGTTCGTCGTGGTTTGGCGCAACATGGCGACGATCGTGTGGCCGCCCGGTGTGGTTGCCAATCAAACGCTGGTCGGTGGTCTTGCCCAAGACTCCTGGAGAACCCTGCAGTCCGGTTGGCGGCACGTTCCGACCAATCCCGACGATGACGCGGTCATCGGTCCGTGCGGCGAGTGGCGGGCAGTATTCCTCCGAAACTGGACTTTTCCCGAGAAACGTTCGCTCGTGACGTTCGACGGTTCGACCGACGTGAATGGCTTTCTGGCTGCGGGTACCGATTGTGGTGTCGTGAATGCGGACGGGGCGATCGCATTTTCGGACGTCGGGAAACGAGTCGTCATACGCGGAGGTTCGGGCGCTGATGCGGTCGACATCAGCGTCGATGAGTCGCTCGTTGCAGTCCTTCAGAGCGATCTGCCGATCGAGGTGTTATCGACAAGTCCGGGGGCAAGCCGCCCTTGGACCACGCGAATGTACGGAAACCAGGAATACGTCACCGCACTCGGCGAACGTCGCATTGTCGCTGACTACGAACGCACCGAATCGATCGACCGCGATGGGAAGATCGCGAACTGGGGCCGCGGAAAGCTTGGCGACATCCGCGCCGTACATCCAGCGGGCAGCGAAGTTCTGCGGGACGTGACCGGAGAAACCCGTGGGTACTTCCTCGACCAGACGGGAAAGACGACGCCGGCGGCAGCCGAGTGCGCACTTGGGGACGTGAAGTACGTGCCGTCCCCGGGCTTTGAGAGTTCACGTAGGGCTGCCGAAACGGCAATTGCGGTTTCCGAGTCGAATGGGGTCGACTGCCGTACCGGGCGTCCGATCGGACCGACTCGAGGCGCGCAGATCCTCGAGTACGGAATTGGGCATGACTTCGGGCGCATCATGTGGAGGCGGGAGCCCGACTCATCTGATGGTTCGGCGTTGATGGTCACCACCTGGGGCCGCGCCGGACCTGGGGACGACGTGACTTCTCGGCCACTCCCGGACGCCATAGGAGGCTCAAACGTCGCAGTCGCTGTATCTGGGGATCGCGCGGCCGGGCTGCCAGCGGGGGACCATTTGGTGCGGGTGTTCGGTACCGCAGGAATGCAGTGGCACAGCGAGGCAACGTTGACGACCCAGCTGCAAGACGTTTCGGGAATAGCGCTAGCCGATCAAGGCTCGCTCCTCGTGATCTACGCGAAGGACGGCACCTTCGAATTGTTCGACGTTGCGACTGGGCGACTGGTAATGGCAAATCGGACGCCGGTCATTCAAGCTGCCGATTTTCGCTCGATTCAGACCTATGAATCGAGCGGCTACCTCGTCGTCATCTTGGAATCCACATCCAAGCGAAATGATTTGGAGATCCCGATTTCGGTCGACCTGTTGGTCAACCACCTGTGTCAGATCTACCGGGCACCAGAGTGTGGGCCGTAGCGCCCGTCAGAACACCTCTGCGCTGCCGTCGTCGACGATGATGGCTTGGTCGTCGCGCAGGGTCTGGTGGGGAACGCCGAGTCGCTGCAGTTCAGAAACCACTTTCGAACCCGTCTGACCGAGCTCGGGGGAGTCCCAATGCGGCACGATCGCATGATCGACGAGTCCGAGCCCCGTCCAGATCGGATCAATCCCGCACGTCGGTAGCACCTCGTCGACCGGGTCTTCGATCTCTAATCCGTGCAGAGTCGGAGTCATGAGGCACGCGCCGGCGCTGTAGCCCGCGTAGA
This sequence comes from Smaragdicoccus niigatensis DSM 44881 = NBRC 103563, assembly GCF_000380645.1. Lineage (GTDB taxonomy): Bacteria > Actinomycetota > Actinomycetes > Mycobacteriales > Mycobacteriaceae > Smaragdicoccus > Smaragdicoccus niigatensis. The sequence goes on along the minus strand of NZ_AQXZ01000013.1, from coordinate 71,727 downwards.
CGAACGAGTCCGTCCTCAGTAGTTCCGGCACGACGACATCCGCACCACAGCGCCCGAATTGAGCCCGCAGGACGAAGGTGTTGCCGCCACGCACCCACAGCACGTCGGTGGTTTCGAGTCGCTTCCGCAGTGCATTCGTCGCGCCGACGAACTGACGAAGGTCCAGTTCCTCGACCTGAAATCCGAGCTTCTGCAGCGGAACCACATCGCTGGTGACCGCCGACGCTCGTGCCGACGCCGGCCAGGAATCGCACGCGTTCGCCACCACGAGCGCTCGTCGACCGCCGCCGACGAGCTCGAGGAATCGATCCTGATGAGCCCCGAACCGATACGACGACAGGAACAGGCGCATCAGATCGTGAAGGCCAGATTCTCGGCGATCCGTCGGCCGACTTCGACATCTCCGTCGATCTGGACCGCATCGAGCTGCGCAGCCGGGTCGACGCGACCGCCGCACAGTCGCACGAAGAGCAAGGAGTCCAACGTCAGCGATGTCGTCGCGGGCCCGGACAGCGATTCGACCACCGCCGCACGACCCGCGACCTCGACGTTGATCGTCTGCTCGAGACCGCCGGTGAGGTGAATGGCGATGCGCGAACCTTCGGGGGCCTTACCGCGCTTGCCGATCGCGAACCCGAGGCTGCCCGGTATTTCCCTGAACGCGACCTGTGCACGGTGCCCGGTCGAGGGACCGGGCAGAGTCAGCGCGTCCCGGATGTCGATTTCGTGCATCCAGCAGTCGAAGACGCGAACACGCATGAACCGCGCGTAGGTCGTCTGTCCAACCGGTGATGGGGTCTCGGCCTGCCACTGGTCCGCGGTCATGCCGCGCAACGCGGCTTCCCGGCGCGTGATGACGTCCCGGAAAATCGTGCGCATCTCCTGCGGCGACCGCGTGCGGAGTGCGGAGACCCAGCGCTCGTTGAATTCGCCGACCGGGTTCCTGATGTGCTCGCCACGTTCGGACGGGCTTTCCGGTGGCGTCTCACCGAGAAGGAAGGACTCGGTTCCGATGACGTGGCTCGCAATGTCCTGCACGGTCCAACCGGGCAGGTTCGACGGCTGACTCCACTGTTCGTCACTCAGCGAGTCGAGAAGCGTGGCGAGGGCATTCCACTGCTCGATGAGAGCTTCTTGAATTTCGTCATGCGGGAGAGTCACTGCGCGTCCTCTGCGTTGAGTCGTTGAATGCCTTCGCGAATGTGCGCGGCCACCTGCTCGCGGCCCCGCGGCCGTCGGGTCACGAACCCGATGCCGAATTGCACGATGTCGCGATGCTTGCGGGGGACGACGTGCAAATGCGTATGGTGCACGGTCTGGAAAGCCGCGCGACCGTCGTTGATGAGGAGGTTCGCACCGTCTGAACCGAGTTCGGAACGGCGCAGCGCCCGGGCGAGCAGATGCCCGACGCGGAACACATCGGCGGCGAGGTCGGGATCGAGGTGATCCAGGGTTGCCGAGTGCGTCTTCGGGATAACCAGAGTGTGGCCGGCGACGATCGGTCGAATGTCGAGGAAGGCGAGAACCAGGTCGTCCTCGTAGACCACGATCGCGGGTGCTTCACCGGTAACGATCTTGCAGAAGATGCATCCGTCCACGGCCTCAGACTAGGGGAGACGCGCGGGGGTCGGGCGTTTTGGAGCCACTGACCCTCACGTAGTCTCAGCCTCGAAAGACCGGGCACGAGAGGCCCGAGAAGCGCAGGAGACGTACGCGTGACCAACCAGGCTTCACCCCGCCCGACCATCGGAGTCGTTCGCGAGACGACTCCAGGTGAAATGCGGGTAGCACTTGTCCCCAAGGCCGTCGAGGCCTTGACCGGGCGCGCAGATGTCATTGTCGAGACTGCAGCGGGGGCGGGAGCGCGCTTCGCCGACGACGAATACACGCACGTCGGAGCCACGATCGGCGACCCCTGGCGAGCAGACGTCGTTCTCACGATCGCGCCGCCGTCGCCGGACGAGATCAGGCGCTTCAGGCCCGGGCAGACCATCGTCGGCATGCTGAATCCGAGGGGCAACCCGGAGATCATCGACGTTCTGAAGGCCCGCGGGGTGCAGGCGTTCGCGCTGGAGGCGCTGCCCCGCACATCGCGCGCCCAGACCATGGATGCGCTGTCGTCGCAGGCGAATGTCGCCGGATACAAGGCTGTCGTTCTCGCCGCGTGGGAGTCGACCCGGTTCTTCCCGATGCTCACCACAGCTGCCGGAACCGTGAAGCCAGCATCAGTTCTCGTGCTGGGTGTCGGTGTCGCGGGATTGCAGGCACTGGCCACCGCCAAGCGACTCGGCGGACGAACCACGGGCTACGACGTGCGGCCCGAGGTCGCGGAGCAGGTTCGGTCAGTCGGAGCCCAGTGGCTCGACGTCGGAATCTCCGCTGCAGGTGACGGCGGCTATGCCCGTGCTCTGACCGACGAGGAGAAGGCCCAGCAGCAGGCTGCACTCGAAGCCGCGGTCAAAGCCTCCGACATCGTCATCACGACGGCTCTCGTCCCCGGGAGACCCGCGCCCGTGCTGGTGACGAAGAACGCCGTCCGCTACATGCGTCCCGGCAGCGTCATCATCGACCTCGCGGGGGAGACCGGCGGCAACTGTGAATGGTCGGTGCCAGGTCAGACTATCGACAAGTTCGGCGTCACGATCGCTGCGCCGCTGAACCTGCCGGCGTCGATGCCGGAGCACGCCAGCGACCTGTACTCCAAGAACATCTTGTCGTTCCTCGAGCTCATTCTGAAGGACGGCGAGATCGCGCCCGATTTCAACGACGACATCGTTGCCGCTTCGTGCATCACCGGGGGACTTCATGGATAAGACGCTTCTTGCCAACCTCGCGATCCTGGTGCTGTCCGGTTTCGTCGGATTCGCCGTCATCTCCAAGGTGCCGAACACCCTGCACACGCCGCTGATGTCGGGCACCAACGCGATTCACGGAATCGTCGTGTTGGGTGCGCTGGTGGTGCTGGGCAAGGTGCAGCACCCGTCGATCCTGGTTCAACTCGTGCTGTTCGTCGCCGTCGTGTTCGGAACCCTGAACGTCATCGGCGGCTTCGTCGTGACGGACCGGATGCTCGGGATGTTCAAGTCGAAGGACCGCAAGTGATGACGATCGACAACGCGATCAACCTCGCGTACATCGTGGCGTTTGCGCTGTTCATCTACGGGCTCATGGGCCTGACCGGGCCGAAGACCGCAGTGCGTGGCAACAAGATCGCGGCCGCCGGCATGGCGATCGCCGTCGTGGCGACCCTTGTGTCGATCCGCGACACCGGCAACTGGTTCCTCATCGCAGCGGGAATCGCGGTCGGTGTACTGCTCGGAATTCCGCCCGCCAAGTACACGAAGATGACGGCGATGCCGCAGCTCGTGGCGCTTTTCAACGGTGTCGGCGGTGGCACCGTCGCGCTCATCGCATGGGCTGAATTCAACGGTTCGCATGGCTTCCGCGGGGAGCCGGTCTACGTCGTCGCCGGCTCGCTGTTCGGTGCGATTGTCGGATCGGTGTCGTTCTGGGGATCGCTCATCGCCTTCGGAAAGCTGCAGGAGTCGATTCCTGGTCGGCCGATCGGAATCGGCCGATTGCAGCAGCCGCTGAACATCGCCCTGCTGATCGCGTCCGTGGCCCTCGCGATCTGCATCGGAATCAGCGACGGCGGATCGTCGTACCTCATGCTCGCGATCCTGTGCTTCGCGGCGGCCTTGGGGCTCATGGTCGTGCTGCCGATCGGCGGCGCGGACATGCCCGTCGTCATCTCGCTGCTCAACGCCTTGACCGGACTGTCCGCCGCGGCCGCCGGACTGGCGCTCAACAACACGGCGATGATCGTGGCCGGCATGATCGTCGGTGCGTCCGGTTCGATTCTGACCAACCTCATGGCGAAGGCGATGAACCGTTCGATCCTCGCGATCGTGGCGGGCGGATTCGGTGGGACGGTCACTGCTTCGGCGATTTCGGAGCATGGCCCGGTCAAAGCGACCTCCGCAGCCGATGCGGCCATCCAGATGGCGTACGCAAATCAGGTCATCGTCGTTCCGGGCTACGGCATGGCGGTTGCCCAAGCGCAGCACGCCGTCAAAGACATGGCCTCGCTCCTGGAATCGAAGGGTGTGCCCGTCGTTTACGCGATCCACCCGGTCGCGGGCCGCATGCCCGGCCACATGAACGTCCTGCTCGCCGAAGCCGAGGTGTCGTACGACGCTCTCAAGGAGATGGACGACATCAACGGCGAATTCGCCCGCACCGACGTCACTCTCGTGATCGGCGCGAACGATGTCACGAACCCGGCTGCGCGTAATGACCCGTCGAGCCCGATCCACGGCATGCCGATCCTCAACGTCGATCAGTCGCGGTCGGTCATCGTGCTCAAGCGGTCGATGAACAGCGGTTTCGCGGGGGTCGAGAACCCATTGTTCTTCGCGCCGCAGACGTCGATGTTGTTTGGCGACGCGAAGAAGTCGGTCGGCGCGGTCATCGAGGAACTCAAGGCCCTCTGAGTTGCCGGTCCGCCGGCGTTGCGGTCAGGCGATGGTGACGACCTGACCGGCGTTGATGACGTCCGGGTTGTGTTGCCCCCCGCCTAGCCGAGGAGGGGCAGCGGGTCCGACAGTGCGTCGCCGAGAGCAGCCAGGAACTTGGATCCTTGTTCGCCGTCAACCAGGCGATGGTCGAACGACAAGGCAAGCGTCGTCACCCAGCGGGGCACCACCTGATCGTCGACAACCCACGGCCGCTTGGCGACCTTGCCGAGAGCGAGGATCGCGGCCTCTCCGGGATTGAGCATTGGGGTTCCGGTGTCGACTCCGAAGACTCCGATATTGGTGATCGTGAAGGTGCTTCCGCGCAGATCGCTCGGTTGTGCTTGGCCGGACCGTGCGACGCTGGTGACGGTCTCGATCGCCTGACACATCTCGCGGAGTCGGAACTTCGCGGCATCCCGGATGACGGGAACCAAGAGGCCCCGCGGACTTGCCGTGGCAATTCCCAGATGAGTCGTCGTGTACTGGATGATCTCGTCATCCGCCCATCGCGAGTTGATCGCGGGGTGCTCCGGCATCAACAGACAGCACAGCCGACTGATGATTCCCAGAGCGGTCACCCGGACGCCCTCATAGTGCGGCGAGGCCCGTAGATGGGCGATGAGGTCGGCGGACGCCGTGCAGTCGACCGTCAAGAACTCGGTGACGTACGGGATGTTCGCACTCGCCGTCATCGCCTCCGCGGTCGCGCGGCGGACCCCGACGACCGGCATGCGTACGTCCTCGACGGTGATGGGCCGGTCGGTCTGGACGGCCGACAGATCGACGCCGAGTTCGCGTGCGAGCTTGCGCGCTGCCGGCTTCGCATCCGGACGTCGTCGGGTCGACTCCTCCTTCTTCGGCCCGGTTCCGACGAGCATCTTCTCGTCCGTCTCGAACGTCAGGAGGGGTGCTCCGACGAGCACGGTCTCGCCGGGCTTGGCGATCAGCTCAGCTACGGTTCCCGCGACGGGTGATGGCAACTCGACGAGCGCCTTCGCCGTCTCGACCTCGGCGATGACCTGGTTGAGCACGACCGCGTCTCCCACGGCGACTTTCCATTCGACGAGGTCGGCGTCGGTGAGTCCTTCTCCGAGGTCAGGTAGGCGAAACTCCTGCGTTGTCATGCCGCGAGGGCGCGGTCGACGGCGGCGAGAATCCGGTCCGGACTCGGCAGGAAGTTCATCTCCAGCCGGGATGCCGGATAGGGGGTGTCGAAACCTCCGACTCGGAGCACGGGTGCCTCCAATTGGTAGAAGCAGCGTTCGGCAATGCGGGCAGCGATCTCGGCGCCGAGCCCCGCGAACACGGGAGCCTCGTGCACCACGATGAGTCGGCCGGTCTTGCGGACCGACGACTCGAGGGTGTCGAAATCGATCGGGGACAGGGATCGTAGGTCGACGACCTCGAGTGACCGTCCCTCGGACTCGGCGGTGTCGGCGGCGGCCATCGCGGTTGCGACCATCGGTCCGTACGCGGCGATCGTCGCATCAGTGCCGGTCCGCAGGACGCGGGCGCGGTCCAGCGGGAACCCGAGCGGGTGCTCGAGGTCGACGTTGGCCTTGTCCCAGTACCGGCGCTTCGGCTCGAAGAAGATGACCGGATCGTCGAGCGCGATTGCCTGCTGAATCATCGAGTAGGCGTCGACCGGGTTGCTCGGAGTCATTACCCGGAGGCCGGCGGTGTGCGCGAAATACGCCTCGGGCGATTCCGAATGGTGTTCGACCGCGCCGATTCCGCCGCCGAAGGGGATGCGGATCGTCAGCGGTACCTTCACCCGCCCTTGGGTGCGGTAGTGGATCTTCGCGACCTGCGAAACGATCTGGTCGAACGCGGGGTACACGAATCCATCGAATTGGATCTCGCAGACCGGACGGTAGCCGCGCATCGCGAGACCGAACGCGGTGCCGACGATTCCCGACTCGGCGAGGGGAGTGTCGATGACGCGGTTGTTGCCGAAGTCCTTCTGGAGTGTGTCGGTCACGCGGAAGACGCCGCCGAGCGTGCCGACGTCTTCGCCCATGATGAGCACCTTCGGGTCGTTCTCCAATGCCTTGCGGAGTCCGGCGTTGAGGGCGGCGGCGAACGTCATGATGGTCATGACGCCACCTCCTCGCCGTCCGCGAGGTACCGAGCGTATTCAGCCTTTTCTTCCTCCAGGAACGCATGTGGCGTGGAGTAGACATGGTCGAACATGGTCAGCGGGGCAGGGGTCTCGAGAGCGATCGTGGCCGCGCGGAGATCGGCGGCGATCGAGTCGGCCTTCGCCTGGATTCGCGACTCGAACTCAGTGTCGAAGAGACCCTCGTTTTCGAGTAGCCGGCGCACTCGCAGGATCGGATCGCGGGCCTTCCACACTTCGAGCTCAGCCTGCGTCCGATAGCGGGTCGGATCGTCGGAGGTGGTGTGTGGCCCCATGCGGTAGGTCAGGGCTTCGATGTAGAACGGACCGTTGCCTTCGCGGACGTGCTGCACAGCCATCCGGGTCACGGCGAGGACGGCGAGAACGTCGTTTCCGTCAACCTGGATGCTCGGAATGCCGTACCCGGTCGCGCGTTGTGCCAGCGGCGTCGAGCTCTGCGTCGTCACGGGAACGCTGATTGCCCATTGGTTGTTCTGACAGAAGAACACCAACGGAACCGACCAGGTACTCGCGAAAACCATTGCCTCGGCCATGTCGCCCTGGCTGGTGGCGCCGTCGCCGAAGTAGGCAATCACGGCGATGTCAGCACCATCGAGGTGCGCACCGTATGCATATCCGGTCGCGTGCAATCCCTGAGAGCCGACCACGATGCCCGGATTGGTGATGTTGAACTCGTAGGGGTCCCAGTTCGACAACGTGGCGCCTCGCCACATCGGCAGGATGTCCGACGGTGGAACGCCGCGGCAGTACGCGACGCCGGTCTCGCGGTAGCTCTGGAAGACGAAGTCGTCGCGTTCGAGAGCGTGTGCCGATCCGACCTGCGCGGCTTCCTGCCCGAGCAGAGGCACCCATAGCGACAATTCGCCCTGGCGCTGAAGCGCGGTGGCTTCGGAATCGATTCGTCTGACAACGACGAGATCTTCATACAGTTGACGCAGTTGCGTCGGCCCGATATCGCTGACCATCTTGCTGTACTCGCGATTGAGTACGCGTCGCCCATCGGGCTGGATCAGCTGAACGGGATAAGTGCTTTTGACACTCATCACCCCTCCTTGTTGAGCAGCATGTGTCGCTGTACTAAATAGAATGCGCCGAAAAGTCGGAACCGGCCACCATGATCAACAATTGCGTGAAACACGCTGCACTGCTTGATAGTCCGCGGCAGTAACCGGTAGGTCGTAGCGAATTGAAGCGGCCAGATATTTGGTGACATAAAAGCATCTGTAGGCAGGTTCCGGGAGCCATTCGCCCGGTGTCGAGTCGCCTTTCGATTGGTTCTCGTCTCCGCGCACCGCCAGAAGGTTCGCCTCGAGGTCGTTGGCGAACCGCATCCTCTTGTCGAGAGTCCACTGCGCAGCGCCCAAATCCCACGCCGCCGCGAGCGGAATGACGTGATCGATCTGCACGTCGCCGGAGCGAGACCGATCGAATGCAACCTCCTCACCCGAGTACGGGTCGTGCAGGATTCCGCTGAGAACGACGCAATCATGGGTACCGGGTTTGAACGCGACGCTCGTCAACTGTGCGGCGAGGACGTTGTTCCGGGTGTCGCAGCCATCGTGACCGCCGGGCGCATCGGTGTCGTCGGACCAGGCTGGGCCGAAGACACATCCGTCGCCGACTTTGCAGCTGCGTTCGTAGCCGGGAACCTCGGGCCGGTGATCGACGACGCGAACCGCCGACAGCAGCCTCTCGATCTCGCTGCGCGGCGGACTGCCCGGTGCCGGCGGGACTGCAGCACAACCCGCCAGCACCAAGGCAGTACAGACGATCGCGAGTCGGGTCATGCGGTCTTGCTGACCGGCGCAAAGAGCCGCACGAGTTCCGACGCTGATGACGCGCTCACCTCGCCAGTGACCAGTGCGCCAAGTGCGGCCAACATCCGTTCGTCGAACCGCAGCGGGTGCTCCTTGGATTCACTGCCGGCGACGAGGTAGGCATGCTCGGCGATACAACGCTTGCCGGCAAAGAACGCCGCGACTCCCGCCGCCACAACAGCTTCGATTCGGGCGTCCTCGGATAGGTCCTTGGCGGCCGCAGCGAATATTTCCATGGCGCGGGCGGGATTGATATCGATCGCTCGAATCGCTTCGTCACGGCTGTGTTCGGAGTAGATCAGCAAGCCGCCGGTGCGCGAGTGGTCGTGGAACGACCGCCCCGCGGAAATGCTGCGGGTGAATCGTTCGAGCGGCGTCTCGATCGACTTGAACTTGGTCGGCTTCGTAAAGCTCCACTTGTCCCGGCTAAAAGTCTCCGAGAACGTACAGAACTCCCAGTGTCCGAGGAATCGGTTGCCAGCATGGATCGCCGCCGACCGGTCAATCCGCCCGCTCGTGCCGCTGATGTACTCCGTCCAGCTGCCGGACTGCAGCGAATCGACCCCGATGAGCATTTGCGGGTGCTCGACGTAGAAGCCTGCTGCGCCTCTAAGCACAGCCATCGGCCGATTGGAGACGGCAACGAGGACCGTCGATGTTGCTGCCGCGCGGAGGTGAGCCTCCTGCGCGCAGTCTCGCAGGGTGTCGTCAGATGCATGAGCCGGCACGCTGGCGACTCCGGCGAGTTGGCCGTTCGAATGCAGCAGCAGCGAGAACAGGGTGTCGTGTGGACCTGAGTCGTAGGCGTCCGCGTACATCAGTCGGAGTCCGCTGACTACGTCCGACGGGTTCGGAAAGGTGTTTTGCATCGAAGGTCCCTTCTCCGGAGGTGTGTGCCGCCGAGTTCGTGGCGACGCGGTCGATCATGGACCGCCCCTCGGACAAGTCCCGGCGGCGAGCGGCCCGAGAAGTCCGGTAGAACGTCAGATATGTCCCACGATGTGCGCCCAGCGCAGATGTCCGATGTTCCGGCGATCGTCGAACTGATTCACGATTTGGCGAGCTACGAACGCTTGGCATCGGAATGCACGGTCACGCCGGCGCAGATGGAAACTGCACTATTTGGGAAATCTCCGAAAGTTTTCGCCCAGGTGGCTACTGAGGCTGGTGAGGTCGTCGGAATCGCTGTCTGGTTCTTGAGTTTCAGCACGTGGGACGGGGTTCACGGCCTGTATCTCGAAGACTTGTATGTGCGACCCGAGAACCGTGGTGCCGGCCACGGACTCCGGTTGCTCGCCGCACTCGCGAAGGAATGCGTCGAGAACGGGTACACGCGGCTGGGCTGGTCGGTGCTCGACTGGAATGCGCCGTCGATTGCGTTCTACGAATCGATCGGTGCAGCGGCGCAGAGCGAATGGACCGGATACCGGCTTTCCGGGCCGGCTCTGACGGCGCTCGCGGGACTCTGACTGCACAACCTGTCGTAGGGCAGTGATTGGATAGTCGGCATGTTGCACGGGTACTGGTCGATCGGACGGGGACTCTTGCTCTGGCAAGACGACCTCGAGCCGGCGCCGACCGGCGCCCTCGGGGAACTTGCCCGGATGCAGAAGTTCCGCCACTCGATCGCCGTCAAGGTCCCTGGCGAGCTGGCGTCACCCCGCTCGGCCTACGCTTCGTCGCCGGATCGTGCGGCCCGCCTGCTCCTCACCGCAGGCGACGATGTCGGCCTCGCCGGCGACCTGCGGTACCTGCGTCACGTGGCGAGGGGAATCGAGGTGTGGGTGCGCGCGGGCCGCATCGTGCCGGATATCTATCGCGCCGAAGGGGAGTGGTGGGCCCGCTGGTGTCTGGTCGGTGGAGCCGCCCAGCGTGCGTGGCTTGCCGAGCTCGCGGCCGCGATGCCTGCCGTCCAACATGCCGAGGGCACTCCGCACGACGTCCTCGCGGACATCTGCCGCGAGCTGACGGGCCCCATCGCGGCGTCGATCATCGGTGCACCGCGCACCGAATATCCGCTGGCGACGGCTCTGGTCACCGGAGATCCGATCCCCCTGGCAACCCATCAGATGGGCACTGTGCTTCAACAGTGGCGGGAGACGCTGCGCGCTGGCGAACCCGAACTCGTGCTTCGCCTGGGGGAACCAGACGACGACAGTCCCGCGGAGATCGACGCGCTGTGGCGACTCGAGGTGTGCCTTCGTTCCGAGGGCGAGGCTCCGAAGGCAGTGCAGATTCGCGGCGGCGATCCGAAGCTGCTGCAGATCGCGATCCGCAAGCTCGGCGACGCGATGTCGGTCTATCCGCGACTTCGGGACGTGCCGGCCGACCAGTACACGCTCGATCTCCTGCTTCCGACTCCGGTGGTCATCGACCTCGTGGCACATGGTGCCGAAGCACTTCGCGCACACGGCTTCGAGCTGCTCCTTCCGCGGGCGTGGCGCGTGGAGTCGCCGACGTTGCGCGTCAAGGTGAGCTCGTCGCCGACGGTCGCGGTCGAGGGGTCCGCGGTCGGGATGAACGAGCTCGTCGACTACGACTGGGAGCTCGCGCTCGGCGACACCGTACTGACCCACGAGGAGATGATCCAGCTCGCCAAAGCGAAGTCCGATCTCGTCCGCCTTCGCGGAAGCTGGGTCCAGGCCGACCATCGAGTAGTCCACCAGGCCCTCCGGTATCTGGTGTCCCAGGCCGAGGAGCAACCGACACTCGGCACACTCATCGGCACGCTGGCCGGGCACGCGCCGCCGCCCGTTCCGGTCGAGGAGATCCAGGCGACCGGCTGGGTCGCGGGACTGCTCGATGCCCGGCAGAATCCGGAGCCGGTCCCCATTCCGTCGACCTTGAAAGCGACGCTGCGTCCGTATCAGGAGCGCGGTCTGAACTGGCTGGCCTTCATGGACCGCCATTCGCTCGGTGCCGTGCTGGCGGACGACATGGGTCTCGGAAAGACCGTGCAGGTGTTGTCACTGCTGGCGCACGAGCGGGAGGAACGCCGCCCGCTGCCGACGCTCCTCGTGTGCCCGATGTCGGTCGTCGGCAACTGGCAGCGTGAGGCTGCGAAATTCGTGCCCGGCCTGCAGGTTCTCGTCCACCACGGCGCCGGCCGGCACAGTGGCGACGCCTTCGCTGATGCAGCCGCGAAGGCGGATCTGGTCATCACGACCTACGCGTTGCTCGCCCGCGATATCGCGCATCTCAAGGAATCGCGATGGGAGCGAATCGTTCTCGACGAGGCGCAATACGTCAAAAACGCATCGACTGGTCAGGCCAAAGCGGCGCGATCGATTCCGGCGCGCCACCGCCTCGCGATGACCGGAACCCCGGTCGAGAACCGACTCGAAGAGCTTCGATCGCTGCTCGACTTCGTGAATCCCAAGATGCTGGGGTCGGCGCAGTCGTTCCGCGCGCGGTTCGCTGTCCCGATCGAGCGCGAGAAGGACGAACTCGCCGCAGCACGTCTGCGGATGGTGACAGGACCGTTCGTGCTCCGGCGTGTGAAAACCGATCCGACGATCATCTCGGACCTGCCCGAGAAGGTCGAGATGACGATCCACGCCAACCTCACCAGCGAGCAGGCCACGTTGTACCAGGCAATCGTCGACGACATGCTCCGCCAGATCGAACAGTCTGAAGGCATGGGACGTAAGGGTGCGGTGCTGGCGACACTGTCGAAGTTGAAGCAGGTGTGCAATCACCCGGCGCACTTCCTCGGCGACGGATCGGGCGTCATGCGTCGCGGTCACCATCGGTCCGGAAAGTTGGCGCTCGTCGAGGACGTTCTCGATTCGGTGCTTGCCGACGGGGAGAAGGCTTTGCTGTTCACGCAGTTCAAGGAATTCGGCGACCTCGTGGCGCCCTATCTCGCCGAGCGATTCGGGATCGAGATCCCGTTCCTTCACGGTGGAGTCAGCAAGTCGCGGCGCGACGACATGGTCGAGCGCTTTCAAGGTCCGGACGGTCCGCCGATCATGTTGCTGTCGCTCAAGGCCGGCGGCACCGGACTCAACCTCACGGCGGCGAATCACGTCGTTCACCTCGATCGATGGTGGAATCCCGCGGTCGAGAACCAGGCGACCGACCGGGCCTTCCGGATCGGGCAGCGCAAGAACGTCCAGGTGCGGAAGTTGGTGTGCGTCGGCACGGTTGAGGAGCGCATCGACGCGATGCTCGAATCCAAGAAGGAACTCGCGGACCTCGTGGTCGGAACCGGAGAAGGTTGGGTGACTGAGCTCGGCAACGAAGAGTTGCGTGAACTTCTTCGACTTGACCGCGATGCGGTGGCGGAATGACTGGCTCCTGGCAGCAGTACGGTCCTCGCCGAAGCGTCCGCGGCGGCGTCGAAGCGAAATCCCGATCGGGCAAGTTCGGCCGGTCATGGTGGGGCCGAACGCTCGTCGATACCGTCGAGCGGCTCGCCGAAAAGGGACGGATGAGTCGCGGCCGTAGCTATGCCCGTACCGGCCAAGTGATCGACTTCCAGGTGTCGGCCGGCGAAGTCGTCGCGGAAGTGCAAGGCAGCCAGAACGATCCGTTCATCGCCCGGTTCCTGGTTCGGCCGCTGGAAGACCATGAGATAGCCACGCTCGCGTCGACAGTCCGGGAATCGCCCGGCATGCTGGCCGAGATCGTCTCCGGTTCTCTGCCCGAGGAACTCGGCTCGGCATTGTTGCCGGATTCGGGTTCCGACCTGGACTTCGACTGTTCCTGCCCAGACATGGGTTACCCGTGCAAACACGTTGCGGCAGCGATCTATCTGCTCGCGGAGCACCTCGACACGAATCCGGTCGCGATGCTGACGCTTCGCGGCGTCGACATCGACGCGCTCATCGCGGGAGTGGAGAACGCGGTCGCCGCGACCGACGACCCCTACGGCGATCGCATCGTTCTTCCGACGTTGCCGACTCCGTCGTATGTGCCCGCACCCGCAGATCTCGATCCGGCGCTCCTTCGCCGGGCGCTACGTGTGGTCAGCCCCGACGAGAGGGCTGTCGCCGCTGGCGCCGAAGAACTTCGGTTGCTCTACGCTCGACTCCAATAGCCGAACGGCTGCCTCCGCGACGTGTCACGATCGGGCGGTGCGGAGAATTGTGCACGGCGTGGCGGGCACCGTCGCAGCCGTCCTGATCGTGGTGATCGCGGTCTTCGTATGGTGCCAATTCACGCCTTGGCCAGGTGCGATGGCCATCCGTGCGGTGTTCACGCACGGTGCCGATCAAAGAGCCGAAAAACTGAAGGCGCACACTCCGGCCGGGGTGGCCGTCACGAAGGACGTCGAATACCGATCAGGTATGGATCTCGACGTCTACCAGTCGGCGCACAAGTCGGCGAAACCGCGCCCGATTGTCATCTGGGTTCATGGTGGCGCATGGCTCTCCGGCGACAAAGCCGACGACGCGGTGTACTTCGAACTCCTCGCCAAGGGTGGCTACGTCGTGGCGGCGCCGAACTACTCGCTCGCGCCGGATTCGCACTATCCGTCTCCGCTCCACGACCTCAACGCGGCATTCGATTACGTCTCCAAGAACGCGGCGACGTTCAACGCGGACCCGACGAAGATCTTCCTGGCAGGCGACTCAGCGGGGTCGAACCTGTCTGCCCAGATGGCCGCGATCATCACGAACCCGGACTACGCGCGCGAGGTCGGTATCACGCCGACTCTCCGCCCGGATCAGCTGGCAGGTGTGGTGCTGACCTGCGGTATCTACAAGATGGAGTCGTTGGCGGAGCCCGGGGCTGACCTCCCGGCGATCCTCAACTGGGGCGACGAAACGACCGTGTGGGCGTACACCGGCAAAGAGGAATTCGACGGCCCACTCATCCGCCAGATGTCGCCGTTCTACCACGTCAACGCGAATTTCCCGCCGGCGTTCATCACGGGCGGCAATGCCGATCCGCTGACGGACGGTCAGTCGATTCCGTTCGCCGATGAACTGACCAAGCTCGGTGTTTCGGTGACAAAGCTCTTCTACCCGAAGGATCACGAGCCGAAGTTGCCGCACGAATACCAGTTCAACCTCGACAACGCCGACGGCCAGAACGCGCTGAAAGAGATCCTCGCGTTTCTGGCCGCCAACAGCGTCTAGACGTTCCGGCGGTACTGACCGCCGACCTCGAAGAACGCCTCGGTGATCTGCTGGAGAGTGCAGACGCGAGCGGCATCCATGAGGACGTCGAAGACATTGCTGTCGCTCATTGCGGCCTTCCGCAGACGGTCGAGCACTTCCGCGGCCTCGAACTGGTGCCGCTCCTGGAAGTTCTGGACACGCGCGAGCTGCGACTGCTTCTCGTCGTCGGTGCCGCGGGCCAGAACCAGTTCCTTCTGCGGAGCATCGCCATCGGGCGCACGGAAGGTGTTGACACCGATGATCGGGAGCGTGCCGTCGTGCTTGCGGCGCTCGTAGAGCATCGACTCGTCCTGGATCTTGCCGCGCTGGTAGCCGGTCTCCATGGCACCGAGCACGCCACCACGCTCGCTGATCCGGTCGAACTCCTTCAGCACAGCGGCCTCGACCAGGTCGGTGAGTTCATCGATGATGAACGAACCCTGCAGCGGGTTCTCGTTCATCGCCAGGCCCCACTCGTTGTTGATGATGAGCTGGATCGCGAGTGCCCGACGGACCGATTCCTCGCTGGGAGTGGTGACGGCCTCGTCGTAGGCGTTGGTGTGCAGACTGTTGCAGTTGTCGTAGATCGCGATGAGGGCCTGCAGCGTCGTCCGGATGTCGTTGAAGTTCATCTCCTGCGCGTGCAGCGAACGACCCGAAGTCTGGACGTGGTACTTCAGCTTCTGGGACCGCTGGTTGGCGCCGTACCGATCGCGCATGGCGACAGCCCAGATCCGGCGTGCGACACGGCCGAGCACCGAGTACTCCGGGTCCATGCCGTTGCTGAAGAAGAACGACAGGTTCGGCGCGAAGTCGTCGATGTTCATGCCACGAGCAAGGTACGTCTCCACGTAGGTGAAGCCGTTCGCCAAGGTGAACGCCAGCTGGCTGATCGGGTTCGCGCCGGCTTCGGCGATGTGGTAGCCCGAGATCGACACCGAGTAGAAGTTCCGGACCTGCTGGCGGATGAACCAGTCCTGAATGTCGGCCATCATTCGGAGGCTGAACTCCGTCGAGAAGATGCAGGTGTTCTGGCCCTGGTCTTCCTTGAGGATGTCGGCCTGCACCGTGCCACGGACGGCCTGCAACGCGGCTGCCGGGTCGATGCCCTTTTCGCGCGCCTGGTCGATGACCGTGTTGAAGAAGAACGCGAGGATTGTCGGCGCGGGGCCGTTGATCGTCATCGACACCGACGTCGTCGGGGCGAGGAGATCGAAACCGTCGTACAGCGCCTTCATGTCGTCGAGCGAGGCGATCGAGACGCCCGAGGTGCCGACCTTGCCGTAGATGTCGGGGCGCTCGGCCGGGTCGCGGCCGTACAGCGTCACCGAGTCGAAGGCGGTCGAAAGGCGCTTGGCATCGGAGTGCTCGGACAGCACCTTGAACCGGCGGTTCGTGCGGAATGCGTCGCCCTCTCCGGCGAACATTCGTGCCGGGTCTTCACCTTCGCGCTTGTACGGGAAGACACCCGCGGTGAAGGGGAAGTGGCCGGGCATGTTCTCGGACCGAAGGAACCGCAGCAGTTCGCCGTGGTCGGTGTAGCGGGGCAGGGAAACCTTCGGAATCTTCAAGCCCGACAGCGACTTCCGGAACGGAATGTCAGTGGACGCAATCGCCGGCCAGTGGTCGAGCAGCTGCTTGTTCGCCGGCGTCAGGTCGCCCCGAGCACCTTCGATCAGCACATCGAGGTCGGCGGATTCGAGCTCGGCGCGAACGGCTTCGAGACGCTGGAGACGCTGCGCCGCAAGAACCTGACGGGCCGTCTCGGCGTGGTATTCGCGGACGGAGTCGGCGATTTCGGCGAGGTACCGGACCCGCTTGCCCGGAATGATCTCGCGAGTGCGGGTCGAGAACTTGGTCTCGCCGACGGGCAGAATTCCGCGCTCGAAACCGAGCAGCTCGGCAAGGTGGTGGTAGAGCGCCGTCACGCCGTCGTCGTTGTAGGTGGCGGCGCTCGTGCCGAAGACGGGCATGTCTTCCGGGGTCGAGTGCCATGCCTCGCGGTTGCGGATCATCGTGCGGGCGACGTCGCGCAGTGCGTCGGCGGCACCGCGGCGCTCGAACTTGTTGATCGCGACGACGTCGGCGAAGTCGAGCATGTCGATCTTCTCGAGCTGCGAAGCGGCACCGAATTCCGGGGTCATGACATACAGCGAGACGTCCGCGAGCGGAACGATGGCCGCGTCGCCCTGGCCAATACCAGGCGTTTCGAGGATGACCAGGTCGTATCCTGCGGCCTGGCACGCCTCGATGACGGCGGGAATGCATTCGGGGAGTTCGTGTGATCCGCGGGTGGCGATCGAGCGGAAGAAGACTCGGTCTCCATCGAGCGAGTTCATCCGGATGCGGTCACCCAGGAGCGCGCCACCGCCGCGGCGACGGGTCGGGTCGACCGCGATGACCGCGACGCGCAGCTTGTCCTGCTGGTCGATGCGCAGGCGTCGAACCAGCTCGTCGGTGAGCGACGACTTGCCCGAACCACCGGTACCGGTGATGCCGAGGACCGGCACCTTACGGGTGGTGGTGAGACCCTCGATCGGATGACCGGCCTCGAGACACGTGATCGCTCGGGCAAGTGCGGTGCGCTGCCCGGACATGACCTCGTCGGCGGTCGGGGGAGTGGCGCTCAGGTCGGTGTCGCACTCGCGGATGAGTTCGTTGATCATCCCGGGCAGGCCGAGGCGTTGGCCGTCTTCGGGGGAGAAGATCTTGACGCCGGCCTTCGCCAGACGTGCGATCTCCGCCGGCACGATGACGCCGCCGCCACCACCGTAGAGCCTGATGTGGCCGGCGCCGGCAGCGCGCAACGACTCCGACAGGTATTCGAAATACTCGACGTGACCGCCCTGGTAGGAGCTCACGGCAATGCCTTGGACATCCTCTTCGAGGGCGGCGTTGACGACTTCGGCGACCGAACGGTCGTGCCCGAGATGGATGACTTCGGCGCCCTGAGCTTGCAGGATGCGGCGCATGATGTTGATCGCGGCGTCGTGGCCGTCGAACAGGGCAGCAGCGGTGACGAAGCGAACGGGGTGCTCGGGTGTGTGCAGCACGTCGATCTCCTCAAAATTACTTGGATGTCCAAGTAATAGTACGCTTTAGTTGGACGTCCAAGTAATTCCTTTATCGTGTGATCTGGGCAACAGCTCACCGAAAACGCAGGAAACCCCGCGCTCAGCGCGGGGTTTCCTGCAACTTAATGAATTAGGCGCCTGATGCGTCGAGCATCTCTTCGCGCTCCACGACCTTGATGCGGTTACGGCCGTGCGGCTCGCCGAGTGCACGCTCGTGAGCGTCGAGGCGGTACCAGCCGTCCCAGGTGGTGTAGCGGATGCCGCGCTCTTCGAGAAGCTTCTCGATGGCGGACTCTTCCGGCGTCTCCGGCTTGAAGGTGCTACCCGCTGCGTGGTCCTCGAGCAGGCAGGCAACAGTCTCGTTGGCGTCGCCCTTGGTGTGGCCGATGAGGCCGACCGGACCACGCTTGATCCAACCGGTGGTGTAGACACCGGTCAGGTGCGAACCGTCCTTGAGGACGCGGCCCGCAGCGTTGGGGATGACACCGGCACGAGTGTCGAACGGGATCTCCGGAAGGTCGTCCGAGAGGTAGCCGACCGCGCGGTACACGGCGGTGATGTCCCAGTCGGTGGTCTTGCCGGTGGCGCGGACGTTTCCGGTGCCGTCGAGCTCGGTGCGCTCGGTACGCAGACCGACGACCTTGCCATCCTCGCCGAGAACCTCGATCGGGTTCTCGAAGAAGTGCAGGTAGATGCGGTGCGGGCGGTCGCCGTGGTCGCGGATCGCGTACTGCTCGATGATGCGCGCGACCTGGTCGGTCATCTTGTGGCGGTTACGCTCGGCGATCGACTCTTCGTCGTAGTCGATGTCTTCCGGATCGACGATGACCTCGATGTTCGGCGAGTGGTCGAGTTCCTTGAGCTCCATCGGGGAGAACTTCGCCTGGGCCGGGCCGCGACGTCCGAAGACGTGGACCTCGACGGCCTTGTTCTGCTTGAGACCCTGGTAGACGTTGTCCGGGATCTCGGTCGGCAGCAATTCGTCGCCGGTCTTGGCGAGCATGCGCGCGACGTCGAGGGCGACGTTACCGACGCCGATGACCGCGACCTTCTCCTCCTCGAGGGGCCAGGTGCGCGGGAAGTCCGGGTGGCCGTCGTACCAGGCGACGAACTCGGCGGCACCGTAGGAGCGCTCGAGGTCGATGCCCGGAACCTTGAGCTCACGGTCAGCGATCGCGCCGGTCGAGAAGATGACCGCGTCGTAGAGCTTCTCGACGTCTTCGAG
The DNA here is from genome assembly GCF_000380645.1 of Smaragdicoccus niigatensis DSM 44881 = NBRC 103563. Lineage (GTDB taxonomy): Bacteria > Actinomycetota > Actinomycetes > Mycobacteriales > Mycobacteriaceae > Smaragdicoccus > Smaragdicoccus niigatensis. Next base: position 52,847 of record NZ_AQXZ01000013.1, on the reverse strand, counting down.
CTTGAGGTCGACGCCGAAGTCGACGTGGCCGAACAAGCGGATCTCTGGCTTGTCCAGGACCTTGTGCAGCGCGTCGATAATGCCCTTGATGCGCGGGTGGTCGGGCGCAACGCCGTAGCGGATGAGTCCGAACGGGGCCGGCATCTTCTCGAACAGATCGATGCTGACCGGGGTCTCGGACTTCATCAACGCATCAGCGGCGTAGATTCCGGCCGGGCCGGCTCCGACGATCGCAACGCGCAACGGGCGGGAAGTCATGGGTGCGGGGTCCTTTTTCGGCTATCTGCACGTCTTTTCCCGAATAGATCGGGTGGTTCATGGCGAAACTGAAGTATGTCACAACGCTGAAGTCGCCCCCAAGACGGCTTGGCGTGGTGTACGACACCTCACGCTACGCTGCCCGCAGTCGAGAGTTGAAATTCGAAAGGTCCTGCAATGAGCGAATTCGAAACCATCCTGACCGAGCGGAAGGGGCGCGTGGGACTCATCACGCTCAACCGTCCGAAGGCGCTGAACGCACTGAATTCGCAGGTCCTGGCCGATCTCACCGTTGCGGTTGGGGGGTTCGACAGGGACCCGGAAATCGGGGCGATAGTCATCACCGGATCCGAGCGTGCATTCGCTGCGGGGGCCGACATCAAGGAGATGTCGGAGAAGTCATATATGGACGTCTTCCTGACCGATTTCCTCGCCGGTTGGGAAAGCGTGGCTAATGCGCGCACCCCGCTCATTGCGGCGGTGGCCGGATTTGCGCTGGGTGGCGGATGCGAGTTGGCGATGATGTGCGACATCCTCATCGCGGCTGACACCGCGAAGTTCGGTCAGCCCGAAATCAAGCTCGGAATCATCCCGGGAATGGGTGGATCGCAGCGCCTGACCCGCGCGATCGGCAAGCCGAAGGCGATGGATCTGGTGCTCACCGGACGCACGATCGACGCCGCCGAGGCGGACCGGATCGGGCTCGTCTCGCGCGTCGTTCCTGCCGCGGAACTGCTCGATTCTGCACTCGAGGTGGCCAACACCATCGCCGCGATGTCGCTGCCGTCGGCACTGCTTGCCAAGGAAGCCGTCAACAAGTCGTACGAGGTCACGCTCGCTGAGGGCCTGCGCTTCGAGCGTCGTGTCTTTCAGTCGCTGTTCGCGACTGCAGACCAGAAAGAAGGCATGGGCGCATTCCTGGAGAAGCGCTCGCCGAACTTCAGCAACAGCTAATCGAAGCTCTTCGCCGTCGCGTTGAAGTCGCCGGCCTCACGTCGTAAGCCAGTGAGGACGGCGACGAGTTCGCGCGCGGCGGTGTTGCTGATTCCGGGGACACTGAAGACGTGCTCGTTGAGGGCAGTCGCCGCGTTTTCGACGACTGTGCGGCCGGTCGGGGTGAGTTCGATGAGCGTCGTCCGGCCATCGCTCGGGTGTGGCGTGCGCTGCACCAAGCCGGCCGCCTCGAGGCGATCGGCGGCATTGGTGACGCTGGCCGGATGTACCTGCAGTCGCGTGCTCGCCTTACTCATCGGAAGCCTGCCGGTCCGGCTGAAGCGCAGCAGCATCAACAGTTCGAACCGCGCGAACGTCAGTCCCAGCGGTCGAAGCACTTCATCGACGCGAGCCATGAGGATCTGCTGGGCCCGAATCACCGAGGTCACGGTAGCCATCCCGTCGGCCGCATCACCCCAGCCCGCGTCGATCCACTGCTGGTAGGCGGCGTGAATGGGATCGACTTCGAGTGGACCGGGCACGATCAGGTCCCCGGATGCTGCGACAGGTTGAGGATCGCGATGCGCCACTCGAACGGCGCCTCGGTGAAGAACGCAACGCGATCGTTCTGGCCGTTTCGTTCGAACGTCACGATGAGCAGTCGGCCCTCGCCGAGTTCGCCGCGAAATTCCATCTCGATCTCGACCTCCCGGATCGACGACATCGGGATCTCGAGCATCTCGTCGGTGGCCATCTTCGAGTACCAGATCATTTCATTCGTCAGCACGAGCGCGCCGTTGCCGCGGTACTGCTCGCCGTTGCCGGATTCGAAGCCGTAGCAATGGGCGATCACGTCGTGGCGAAGCATGTCCTCTTCACGGAAACGCGCGTTGAGCTTGTACCGGCTCGATTTCCGTGCGTCGGCCATGAAATGGCGTAGGGCGAGACCCGTCACCACGAGCAAGAGGACGAGGATGCCAATCGCGGCGATCGCCAGGACCATTCTGATCACCAGGTGAGGATATGCGCTTGCGTCGAAGATCCTGTGAATCCAATCGGCGCGGTAGAACGACGATCTTGCGCTGGTAGTGTGGTTAGCCATACCTCATAACGTCAATTGCAGGGGGCATTCGGTGGGCATGGTGATGAACCGTCGGCACTTCTTCGTGACCGCCGCGGCCGTAACTGCGGCAGCCGGTCTGGCCGCCTGCAGCAAGGGCGAGACCAGCGGCGGCGGTTCGACGAAGGCGAAGTCCATCACCGTTTACAGCGGTCAGCATGAGTCGCTCACCAACGAGTGGGTCGAGGCATTCAAGAAGGAAACCGGCATTGACGTGGCAATTCGTCGTGCCGGCGACATTGAGCTTGCGAACCAGCTCGTTGCTGAAGGTGACGCCTCGCCCGCTGATGTGTTCCTGACCGAGAACTCGCCGGCGATGGCGCTCGTCGAGAACGCGGGCCTGTTCGCCGGGCTCGATCAGGCGACGCTCAACCAGGTCCCGGAGGCCTACCGCCCCTCGACGGGCAAGTGGACCGGTGCTGCTGCCCGCTCGACCGTCTTCGCGTACAACAAGGACAAGCTCACCGAGGACCAGCTCCCGAAGTCGATCTTCGACCTGCAGAAGCCGGAGTGGAAGGGCCGCTGGAGCGCCGCCACCAATGCCGACTTCCAGGCGATCATGGCGGCCATGCTCGAGCTCAAGGGCGCGGACGCCACCGAGAGCTGGCTCAAGTCGCTCAAGAACGATGGCACCGCGTACCAGAACAACATCGCCGTCTACCAGAACGTGAATTCCGGTCAGGTCGAAGGTGGCGTCACGTTCCACTACTACTGGTTCCAGGACCAGGCCAAGACGGGCGACATCAGCAACAACGTCAAGCTGCACTACTTCAAGCACGAAGACCCGGGCGCCTTCGTCAGCGTTTCCGGCGCCGGTGTCCTCAAGGGCAGCAAGAATGCCGAAGCCGCGCAGCAGTTCGTCGCGTTCGTGACCGGCCCGAAGGGGCAGGCGGTTCTCAGCGGCGGCGACGTCTGGGAGTACCCGGTCGGCAATGGCGCCAAGGCCAACCCCAAGCTCCCGCCGCTCGCCTCGCTCGAGGCCCCGAAGGTTGACACCTCGAAGTTCGACAGCAAGAAGGTCACTGAACTCATGACTCAGGCGGGTCTGCTCTAACAATGACGCTTGCGCTGACCCGGCGCTCGATCGTCCGGCCCTCTTCGTCACCGGCCCATCGGCCGGGTGTCGTCGTCTATCTCCTCGCGGCGGCGGTTCTCGTCGCGACGATGGTGCCGTTGGGCTACGTCGTGTACTCGGTGTACAGCGTCGGCTGGGCGGAAGCGTCGGAGTTGGTGTTCCGCGCTCGCGTCGCCGACCTGTTGGGGAACACGGTCTCGCTGGTAGCACTGACAGTTCCGTTGGCCGTCGCGCTGGGTGTCGGGTTGGCCTGGCTCGTCGAGCGGACCGATCTGCCGGGTGCTCGACTCTGGGCTCCGGTCTTCGTGGTCCCACTTGCCGTCCCGGCGTTCGTCAACAGCTTTGCCTGGGTCTCGTTCATCCCGGGTCTGCACGGACTGCCGGCGGCAGTGTTGGTTTCGCTGCTGTCGTACTTCCCGCTGGTTTACCTGCCGGCAGCAGCTGCTATTCGCTGTCTCGATCCGGACCTCGAAGAGAGTGCTCGATCACTCGGCAGCGGATCGGTCGCGGTGTTCTTCCGTGTCGTCCTCCCGCAGCTGCGTCTGGCCGTCCTGGGTGGCGCGCTCCTGATCGCACTGCACCTTCTCGCCGAATACGGTGCGTTCGCGCTCATCCGTTTCGACACCTTCACGACCGCGATCTTCCAGCAGTACCAATCGACCTTCGCGGGCAAGGCGGGCAGCATGCTCGCGGCGGTTCTCGTCCTCTGCTGTCTGGTCCTCCTCGTTTCGGAAGCGGGAATGCGCGGGCGCCTGCGCTACGCCCGCGTCGGTTCGGGCTCGCCGCGTCCGGCCGTTCGAGTGCGACTCGGCCGGTTCAAACCGCTCGCGTTCGCCGGCTGCGGTGCCGCGGTCGCGATGTCGGTCGGAGTGCCGGTGTGGATGGTCTCGCGCTGGCTGGAAATGGGCGGAATTGACGCCTGGGATGCGGAATCGGTCAGCGCGGCATTGAGTCAGACATTGTCGTTCGCGCTGGTCACCGCATTGCTTGCGATCGTTCTCGCCTTCCCGATCGCGTGGCTCTCGGCCCGGACCCGCACGATGTTCGCCCGGGTCGCCGAGGGCAGCAACTACGTCACGAGTTCGCTGCCGGGCATTGTCACGGCGTTGGCGCTCGTGACGATCAGCATCAAGACAATGAAGCCGCTTTATCAGACGCTGACGCTCGTTGTCGTCGCCTACCTGCTGATGTATCTGCCGCGCGGAGTCGTGGCTCTGCGGTCGGGTGTGGCACAGGTGCCGATCGGGCTCGAAGAGGCGTCGCGATCCTTGGGCAGAGGTCGCGCTTGGACGTTCTTGCATGTGACCCTGCGGTTGAGCGGGCCGTCGGCGGCCGCGGGTGCGGCGCTAGTCTTCGTGGCGGTGAGCACTGAACTCACGGCGACGCTGCTGTTGGCCCCCGCTGGCATTCGAACGTTGTCGACGAGTTTCTGGGCCTATAGCGACGAACTCGACTACGCGCATGCGGCACCGTTCGCCCTGATCATGATCCTGCTGACCCTGCCCGTGACCTACCTTCTGTTTACGCAATCCCGAAAGGCGGTGACCCGATGAGCGCTCTGGACGTCGTCGGTGTGCGCAAGGCCTTCGGAGCCGTCGCCGCACTCGGGGGAGTGGATCTTTCGGTTGCCGAAGGGACGACGACCGCGATTCTCGGTTCGTCCGGCTGCGGAAAGACGACCCTGCTCCGCGTGATCGCGGGCTTCGAGGCACCGGACTCGGGCACCGTGTCGATCGCGGGGCAGATCGTCGCGCGCGAGGGATTCGTCCTCCCGGCGAACAAGCGCAGTGTCGGCTACGTCGCTCAGGATGGTGCTCTCTTCCCGCATCTGACCGTCGGAAAGAACATCGCCTACGGCCTGCGTACCGATCGAAAGTCGACGCGCGCCCGAGTCGATGAACTGCTGGAGATGGTCGCTCTCGACCCTTCCTATGCCAAACGTCGTCCACACGAACTGTCGGGTGGACAGCAGCAGCGGGTGGCTCTGGCACGCGCGCTGGCACGTAAGCCTGCGTTGATGCTCCTCGACGAACCGTTCAGTGCGCTCGACTCCGGACTGCGAGTGGCGACGCGCAAGGCAGTCGCCCAGACGCTTCAGGCCGCGGGCGTGACCGCGGTCCTGGTCACGCACGACACGGAAGAAGCGATTTCCTTCGCCGATCAGATCGCCGTCATGCGGTGTGGCCAGTTCACGCAGTCCGGAACGCCGGAAGCGATCTATCGGACGCCTCGCGACGAGTTCACCGCGCGTTTCCTCGGCGACTGCGTCGTGCTCGAAGCCCGAGTCGAAGGTGGCATCGCGGAAACTGTGCTGGGTCAGGTGCCGGTCAAGGGTGCTCTCGACGGCGGCCAGCGCAGCGTGATGTTGCGTCCGGAGCAGCTCGTTCTCGTGAAGGACCACGACGGTGCGGGGCGGGTCGTGGGGATGGAGTTCCTCGGCGGCGAACTCGTCGTGAGCGTTCGTGTCGGCGACCTGCTCCTCGAGTTGCGGCGTCCCAGCACAATCGAGATCTCGGTCGGCGACAGCGTCCGAATCGACATCGTCGCCGCTGCCGTATCCCTGGGCTAAGCCCCGGCTCCGGCGAGGATTGCGCGCAGTCCCCATTCGAACTGCCCGCCGGATATCCAGTCGGCCATCGTCCCCGCTGATCGTGCGGTGAGTGGGTAGTCCGACTCGTCGATGGCACTGAGTGCTTCGCGCCGGCCGGCGATTCGATCCTCCTCCGGCGGCAGGGGAGGAGTGCCATCGGTCTCGGCGACCTCGAGGGCGATCGAACCCAGTGTGTGGACGATCACCGCATAGGTCGTTCGGGACGCGGTTTCCACATCGAGGCCGGCGGCGATCAGTATTCGCATGAGGTTCTCGCCGATTTCGCGCGCGGCTGGGCCGTCCATCGGCGCGCGCATGAGCAGCATCGCCACTCCGGGGTGGTTCAGCAGCGTGGTTCGAAGTCCGGTGCAGAATTTGACAATGCTGTCGTTCCAAGGGGATTCGTCGTTGAACGCGGACTGGTCGGCGTCGCCCAGCACGTGTTCGGCGACGGCACGTTCGAGGTCTGCCCGGCTTGTGACGTAGGTGTAGATGGCGTTCGGGTTGACGTCGAGTGCGGTCGCGACGGCGCGTATCGACACTGGGTGGCCGAACCCCCGATCGACGAGGCCGAGTGCGGTCTCGATGACCTCTTGCTCGGTGAATGCCCGTCGGGTCGGCCGGGTCTTCTTTGCGTTTGACGGAAGCTCCGGCATGGAGTTGACTGTACTACGTACAACAGCTGTACGTCGTACAGATAGGACAATCATGTCGAAGAACAGTGTGACGGCGGCGCTCCTGGTCGCCGCCGCAGTGGGAATGAACCTGGTGTTCGGTGTTTTGGGCGCAGTGTTCGACTATCCGAACGTGCTCGCTAAACCCGCCGCAGACCAACTGACGATGTTCCGGCACAACGAAGTTGCGGTCGTGACGTGCTTCGCGCTGCTGGCGTTGACTGCGGCGCTCCTCATTCCGATCGCGATTCGGGTCGGTGCTCTGGCTTCGTCGCGGGCGATGCGGGTAGCCGTGGTGGCCGGCATCGCGGCCGCGATCGTGCAGGTGATCGGCCTCGCGCGCTGGCCCATCGTCGTCCCGTTCCTCGCAGACCGGGCTGCGCACGGAGACACGCATGCGGTCTCGCAGTTCGAGATGCTCGGCAACGTCGTGGGCGGCTGGATCGGCGAGACCTTGGGCTACCTGCTGACCGCAACGTGGACGGTTCTGGTGGTCGTGGCGCTGACACAGTTACCGCAGTGGTTCCGCGTCACCGGAGTCGTCTCGGCGGGTCTCATCGCGGTCGGTGCGCTGGTCAAGTTCGATGTCCCCGGCGCCGATATCGCTAACTTCCTCGGCTACGTGGTCTGGAGCGGCTGGCTCATCGCCTTCGCTGTTCTCCTACGCAATGGGCGGACCGTCCGGCCCTCCGTCCTCGCTCCTGAAGTGGCTGCGATGCTCACGCCGTCCTCTTTCCGCTAACAGCGGACGGCGATCAGCTACCGCGCACCCAAGCAGTTTGCGACGATCTTGACGTGATGATCGCGGTCGGAGTGGTTGCCCTGGTCGGTTCGGCGTGCCTGCTGGCAGGTTTGGCCCGCCGGTTCGGACTTTCGGAGCCATTGGTGCTCACGATTGCCGGACTCATCGGGTCGTACATCTGGTTCGTTCCAGACGTCGAACTGACCCCGGACCTCGTCCTTCTGGGCATCCTCCCGCCGCTGCTCTACAGTGCCGCGATCCGGACATCGCTCGTCGAGTTCAAGGAGAACAAGAGACCGATTCTCTTGTTGTCGGTCGGGCTCGTTCTGTTCACGGTGTTCGTCGTCGCGGCCGTCGTGTGGTGGCTGCTGCCGGTTCCGTTCGCGGTGGCCGTCGCAGTCGGCGCGGTCGTTGCGCCGCCCGATGCCGTGGCCGCGACCGCCGTGGCTCGGCGCGTCGGCATGCCGCGCCGGATCGTCACCATGCTCGAAGGTGAGTCGCTATTCAATGACGCGACCGCGCTGGTGACGCTGCGGACGTCGATCGCCGCCTTCTCGCTCGGTACGTTGAGCCTCGGGTCAGCGGCGGCGGACTTCGCCATCGCCGCTGGCGGTGGCGCATTGATCGGCGCCGCGATCGCGATGCTGATCGTTCCGATCCGGCGACGCATCTCGGACCCGGTCATCGACACGGCGCTGTCTTTCCTGGCACCGTTCATCGCCTATCTGCCCGCCGAGAAGGTTCATGCCTCCGGTGTCATCTCGGTCGTGACGTGCGGTCTCATCCTCGGGCATGGCGCACCGGTCTGGCAGAGTGCTGCGTCGCGCATCGCCGAGCGGACCAACTGGCGGACCGTCGAATTCATCCTCGAGAGCACGGTCTTCCTCATCATCGGCTTGCAGGTTCGAAGCATCGTCGATGCGGCGTGGAACAGCGGATTGCCGCACAACGAGCTGCTCATCGCCTGTGTCGGCACGCTGCTGGCAGTGATCCTCGCGCGCATCGTGTGGATGTTCCCAGCGACGTATCTGCCGCGCATGATTCCAAAGGTCGCCGCGAAAGACCCGGCACCATCCTGGCGGTACCCCGCTGTCGTCGCGTGGGCAGGAATGCGCGGCGTCGTCACGCTGGCGGCGGCGCTCCTGCTCCCGGAGGACACTCCGCAGCTCCCCGTGATCATGCTGCTGGCGCTGGTCGTCGTCGGTGGCACCTTGGTCTTGCAGGGCACCTCGCTGCCGTGGCTGGTCCGGTTGCTGGATCTGCGCGCACCGAGTCGTGCCGAAGATGCGCTGCAGCAGGCCAATGTTCTGCAGCGGGCCGCGAACGCCGGCCTCGAGGAACTCGACCGCTTGGCCACACCGGATGTTCCCGAGGAGATCGTGGCGTCGCTGCGCACCCGCATCCAGCAGCGCACGAATGCGCAGTGGGAGCGACTCGGGCCGACTGAGGCCAGCCGCGCGACGCCGAGTCAGATCTATCGGGAGCTCCGCCTGGCGATGCTGGCCAAGGAGCGTGAGACCGTGCTCGAGATCCGCAACTCCGGTCAGGTCGCTCACGAAGTGCTGCAGCAGGTCATGGCGACCCTCGATATCGAGGAATCGATGATCGACCGCATCGACGAAGCGGAAGACGAGATGCACGAAGAGCGACTCGAAGCCGGGATCGCCGGTGGTTGTGAACATCTCAGCTGCGCACCCGAAGCCGTTGTTCCGGACAACCCGAGCGAGTGCTCAGAGTGCATCGAGCAGGGCCTGCAGTGGGTGCACCTGCGGCTTTGTCTCACCTGTGGGCACGTCGCGTGCTGCAGCTCGTCGCCGGGTAACCACGCTGAGAAGCACGCGCAGAGAACGGGCCATCCCGTGATCCGCAGTTTCGAGGCGGGGGAGTCGTGGCGGTGGTGCTACCCGCACAACCTGCTCGGCTAATAGGCTCCAAGAATGCATATCGAGGACGTGCCGCTCAGCGGGCTCCCCATCCGGCTGGCTCAGTTCATGAAGCTGGCCAATCTCGTCGAGAGCGGCGCCGACGCGAAGACGGTGGTCGCGGCCGGAGACGTGGACGTCAACGGGGAGGTCGAACTGCGGCGCGGTCGGCAGCTCGTAGCGGGTGATGTCGTGAGTGTCGGAGCGGCTCGGGCGCGCGTCGTTCAGGGCTGAGCTGTTCCACGGCGGATGGTCAGGCGCTGCCGATCAACGAGTCGTCGGTATGCCCTGCGCGTTCGAGAACACGTTATGTGGGTCGTATTTCGCCTTCACCTCGACGAGGCGGTCGAAGTTCTCGGCGTAGTACTGCTGCTGCCAGTCCTTGATGCGTAGGTTCGGGAAGTTCTGGTAGCTCTCGTTCGCGGTGTGATCGGCGATGACGGCGATCATGTCGTCGGTCCAACCGATCAAGTCCCTGCCGACGGCGGGGTCTGCGTCTCGCGGCCACGCGCTGGTCGGGCGAACCAGCAGCGGCAGGCCGCGATGCACATAGCTTGTTTCCGTGCGGCCGACCGAGTCGATGACCGAGCCGCCGACCCACCCCATGGCGGTCACGGCGCCGCTCGCAGTGCTTTCGCGTCGCGGACAGTGCGCGAGCAGGTCTACCTGTTTGGCCCAAAGGTCGTCGGGAAGAGTGGCTTTTGTGAAGCGGCTGATGTCGTTCCACGCATGCAGTTCGGCGGGCGGTTCGAGGAAGATCTTCGCTGCCTCCCAGTACGGCAACTCCTGCACTGTGGTCTGCGCGTCGCCGGCGCAGCGGTCAGGACCGGACGCACCAGATCCTCGAGTTCGGCGCGGGGGCCCATGTACTGACCGCGCATCACGACGTCGATGGCGGCCCGTGGACCGTCGGTGCCGACTGGAGTCGCCTCGGCATAAACGAGGCCGTTCAACGCCGGCGGCGCGCTGGCCATGATCTTGTCGAAGTTCGCCAGGACCGCCGTGGCATTGTCGGCGCCGCGCCACTCGAAGCGGAAGTACGTGACGCTGCTCGGGGTCTCCACGAGCTCGAACGTGAACTGCGTGTGGACGCCGAATTGGCCGCCGGTGGCACCTCGGCAAGCCCAGAACAGGTCCGGATGAGAGCTCGCGTTCACCTCGATGACCTCGCCGGTCGCGGTGACCATTCGCGTGCTTCGCAGGTGGTCCGCCGTCAAGCCCGCCCAGCGGGAGTAGAAGCCGAGCCCACCGCCGAGGACCAGTCCGCCGACGCCCACGCCGAGGCAGGTACCGCCTGGCAATGCCATCCGGCCGTCTCGAAGCGTGTTGAAGACGTCGCTGTTCTTGGCTGCGCCGCCGGTGACCGCCAGGCCGCTCGCGCCGGCTTCGACGGCGTTGAGCGCGCTGAGGTCGAGTAGCAATCCTTCGGTGGCCGACATTCCGGCATAGCTGTGGCCACCACCGCGCGGTACCGGTTTGACGCCGTTGTCCAGTGCCCAGCGAACCGCGGTCGCAACGTCTGCTTCGCTACGACATTCGGCGATAACCGCTGGCCGCGTCGACGCAAAGCGGGTGTTGGCCGGAAGACCAGTCGTGCGGTAATCCGGATCGCCAGGAGTCAGGACTCGTCCCGTGAGTTTCTTGCGCAGGTCGCCGATCGCGCCGTCGCTGATTGCGGGGGATTTCGAATCGGTCGAGCATCCACTGAGAAGGGCCGCCGCCCCGACCAAACCCAGACCCTCTAGGAACGTGCGACGGTTGATCCGATCCACTGAACATCCTTGAGCTACACGTGAATTCTGCGGGCGCAGCCGGAAGCGGCTCGGTGAACTGGAGCGACGCTGCCCGGATTGACCGGATCTGAATCTATTTTGCGTCCCGCGGTGCGGTGCGGAATTCAAGAATTCCGGGGGAGCGGACAGCCGGCTCGGCATCAGTTCTGGGTCGAGTGCGAAGTCCAATGGGACGCGGCCCACATAAACCACGTGACCCCGCTGACATTTCGGCATAGGACGTCCAGGTGGTTGACAATGGACCTCTGATTGTCCACTATTGACGAACCGTCTACTAATGACAGTTTGTCTAACAGTGGTGTGAGTTGACGGGGTTCACGCCGCGCAGGGAGTGCACAATGACGTCGCTCAAGCCAGAGGATCTGCAGCACCATCTCGAGGTGCAGCAGCTTGCCTACCAGTGCTGCGAGGAAATCGGAGCCGGCCTCACCGCCGGAATCACTGAGAAGCAAGCCGCTCGCCAAATGCGAGAGTGGCTGCAGGACCACGGCGTTGACGACTGGCTGCACATTCCGTTCGCGTGGTTCGGCGACCGCACCGCGTTCAACGGTTTCTGGAACCCCTTGCAGTTCCTCCCGTCGAACCGTCGCCTCGAAGAAGGGGATGCCTACATCCTCGATGTCGCACCGGTCGTCGACGGCTACATGGCCGACATCGGCTACGCCAACCACTTCGGCGAGAACGACACGTTCGACCAGATCTTCGCGGACCTGGCGAAGTTCCGTCCGTTCATCCTCGACCGCGTCAAGGCCGGTCGTCCGTTGTCGGAGATCTGGAGCGACGTCGATGTCCTCATCAAGGACCTCGGCTACAAGAACTGCCACAACGTCTACCCGGGCCACGTGCTCGCGCACACCGTCATGCGGGTGCAGCAGCAGCGGCCGCGCGTCATCGCCGGTGCCTTCGGTATCCGCTTCCTGGAGACGATCGGTCGTGAGCTCGTCACCGAGCGTATGAAGAGCCGTTCGCCGCTGTGGAACGCCGGCAAGTTCTCGAATCACGCCGCCTACCCGGCGATGTGGGCCGTCGAGCCGCACATCGGTCTGGGCAATGTCGGGGTGAAGTTCGAAGAGATCATGGTCGTCACCGATGACGACGCCTTCTGGCTCGATCCCGAGCCCAGCCACGTTCAGCGTTGGAACAAGATGGGAGTCTCCGCATGAGCACGACGCACTATGTGACCGGCGCGAACGGCATCTCGCTGCGCGCTCGTGAGTGGGGCAACCCGGCCAACCCGACCGTGCTCCTCGTGCACGGCTACCCGGACAACTCGAGCGTGTGGGACGACGTCGTGCCGCAGCTCGCCACCAACTTCCACGTCGTCACCTACGACGTTCGTGGTGCCGGCGCATCGCAGCCGGGCGAGCAGTTCGGTGGCTACCGGTTCCCGCTCCTGGTTCAGGACCTGGGTTCGGTTATCGATCAGGTCGTTCCCGACGACCGGAAGGTTCACCTCGTCGCTCACGACTGGGGTGCCATTCAGAGTTGGGAAGCCGTCCTCGACCAGACGGTTTCGGAGCGCATCGCGTCGTACACGTACTTCGGTGCACCGGCCCTCGACCATGCGATGCATTGGATCCGTAGCCGTGTTCGTCCGAACCCGGGCCACCTCGCCGAGCTTGCTCAGCAACTGGTCAAGTCCTGGTACATCTACCTGTTCCACCTTCCGGTCGTGGCACCGCTCGCGTGGAACAACGGGTTCGACAAGATCGTCCCGCATTTCATGGCCTTCGCGGACAAGCAGCCGGTTCGTCCGAGCGACGACATGTTCGCCGCGGATGGACGCCGAGGTGTCGGGCTGTACCGCGCGAACTTCATTCCGAAGCTGCTCAAGCCGGGCGAGGGCCGTACCGAGATTCCGGTCCAGGCCGTCATCACCGATGGCGACTGGTTCGTGAACCCCAAGCTCTTTGCCGAGACCACCAAGCGGGTTACGAACCTTTACCGCCGGGATCTGCAGGCCGGGCACTGGATCAGCCGATCGCACCCGGATCAGATCGCGACATGGGTTACTGAATTCGTTCGCTTCATCGCGAACGGCGAAGAAACCGACAGCATTCGCAACGCCCGGGCTGCGGCAATCGCCGGCTGACCCACCGACCAGTTTCCAAGAACCAGCTAGACCAGGAGGCATCGTGGCCACCAAGAACCCGAACATTTCCGCTGAGCCCGACCGCATCGCGCTGAATGCACGTGACGTCGAGTTCGACTTCCATGAATTGCCGCTCCACTGGATCCCGAACGAGCCAGTCGCCACGCACATGATCAACGTGATGCACATGATGCTGCCCGAGTTCGAAGAGTGGTTCGTCCGCTGCTTCAGCGAGGCATTGCCGTACATCAAGGACGAGCAGCTCAAGGAAGACGTTCTGGGCTTCATCGGCCAGGAGGCGCAGCACGCCAAGGGGCACGCCGATGCGCTCGAGCGCTTGAAGGCGCAGGGCCTGGATCCCGGTCCGTTCGCCGATCAGATGGCGTGGTTGGTCAAGCTTCTGTACGACAACCACGGAACGACGGGTCGCGCACGTTACGAGCTCATGGTCCTGCAGGCCTCGCTGACCTCTGCGATTGAGCACGTCACCGCGTTCCTCGGACAGTGGGCGATGGATGCCAAGGGCCTCGAGGCCGCGGGTGCGGACCCGAATATGGTCGACCTTCTGCGCTGGCACGGTGCCGAAGAGGTCGAACACCGCAGCGTGGCGTTCGACCTGTACCAGCACCTCGACGGTGGCTACATTCGTCGCGCTGTGCCGTACGGCATCGTCGTGCCGATGATCGTGTGGATCTGGATCATCGTCGGGACGCGCTACCTCCTGAAGAACGACCCGGAGCTCAAGGGCTCGGTCTCGCTGAACCCGATCACCTTCTGGCAGGCCGGCAAGAAGAACATCCTGCCGACCGTGTGGGAGCTCATCAAGATGGCTCCGGGCTACCTGCTGCCGAACTACCACCCGTCGAAGTACGGCTCGACCAGCCAGGCCGTTGCGTACCTCGCGACCTCGCCGGCCGCGAAGCGGGCATTGGATGCGCAGGAGAACGGACAGTGAGCCGTCTCGGCGACGAGGCGCGTAAGGTCTTCCCGCTGAAGGGGCGCTTCGAGACGGACTTCATGTTCGTCACTTTGGGCGTCATCATCGGCGGGACCATCGCGGCGAACGCCGGATACCGCGTCATGCGCAAGCGGCCGAAGCCGGTCAACCGCGACATCGACGTCGTACTCGAAAGTGTCAACCGCGAATGCGACGACGTCGTTTCGCTGACATTCGTTCGCGCCGACGGTAGCGACTTCCCGGAGTGGCAGGCCGGCGCGCACGCCGACGTCTTCCTCCCGTCGGGTCGCCAGCGGCAGTACTCGCTGTGCGGTGACGTGAATGACCGTAAGCACTGGCAGATCGCCGTTCGCCGCCTCGCGGACGGCGATGGCGGGTCGCGCGAGATCCACCGTCTTCGTTCGGGCGCTCAGCTGAAGCTGCGCGGACCGCGCAACGCGTTCCCGTTCATCGTCTCGGATAAGTACCTCTTCGTCGCGGGTGGCATCGGCGTCACGCCGATCCTGCCGATGGTCCGCGAAGCGGCCGCTCGCGGCGTCGACTGGCAGTTCGTGTACGCGGGCCGCTCACGCGCAGCGTTGCCGTTCCTCGACGAGATCGCTGCGCTCGATCCTGAGCGCGTGCACATCCTGACCGACGACGTCAATGGCGTGCCGGCGGCGGCCGACATCCTGGCGTACGCGCCGGAGGGTGCTGCGGTGTACTGCTGTGGCCCGGTTCCACAGATCACTGCGCTTCGTCGTGAGTTCGGCGAGCGTCCGGGCACGTTCCACTTCGAGCGGTTCAGCGCGTTGCCGGTTGTCGATGGCAAGGAGTTCGAAATCGAGCTCGTGCGCTCCGGCAAGACTCTGAAGGTGCCGGCCGACCGGACGGCTCTGGCGGTGCTGAAGGAGTCGGTGCCGAACGTCAGCTACTCGTGCCAGCAGGGTTTCTGCGGCGTGTGTGTGCAGAAGGTCGTCGAGGGACCGGTCGATCACCGGGACCGGACACTGACCGCCGAGCAGCGCGAAGAGTCAATGCTGGTGTGTGTTTCGCGAGCCCCTGAGGGCGCTTGCGTGAAGCTCGACCTCTGATGGCCGCCGTTCCGCCCACCGCTGATCGACTTTTAAGCGCCCCTGCTCCGCGTCCGCGGCGCAGCCTGCGCATGAGCCCCGATGAGCGGCGGGCGGACCTCATCGCCACGACTCTCGGTCTGCTTGGTTCGAGGCCGCTCTCCGAGATCACTCCCGAAATGATCGCCAGCGCCGCCGGCGTCTCGCGAGCGCTCTTCTACCGGTACTTCGCGGGCCTGTCCGAGGCGTATCGCGAAGCGTTCGCCATGGTGACCGGCATGCTGCGGGCGGGCCTCGAGGGGCTTTCCTGGGAGGGGAGCCTGCGCGAGCAACTCGAAGTCGGACTCAAGGCTTACGTCGACTTCGCCGTCGGGTACCGCGAGGCGTACATCGCGATCTTCACGCAGGGCGCGGGAAACGCCGGGGGAGCGCTGTCCGAGGAGGTCGAAGCGGTCCGCCACACGATCATGCGGTTGATCGTGGACCGCGCCGGAGGCAGCGAGAGTCCGGTTTACGAACTGACGGCTCGATCGTGGATGGGTGCTGCCGAGGTCGCAGTCCTGAAATGGCTGGAGCACCAATCGATGGACAGCGAAGCTATGCGCCGCTGGCTCCTCGACCAGTTCGTCGCAATGGTTGCGGTCAGCGCCCAGACCGACCCCGTGTCGGCAGAGGTCTTGGCCAAGTTCAGGGGCTAGCGCGCCCCTTCGTTCCCTTTGTCCGCAACGTCACCAACCTGTCAGAGATGCCTATTGACGTGCGCTTTTGATCCGGAGCACGCTTCATGCAGGTACGCCTGACAGGAGCCCGACATGAGCAGCAACTCGATCAGTGAACTGCGGGAGCAGGTTCGGGGCGCGGTCTTCACGGCCGACGACCCCGGCTATGACGAAGCTCGGGCGGTGCACAACGGCATGTTCGACAAGCGTCCGCACGCTGTGCTCCGCGCCGAACAGGTCGGCGATGTCGTCGCCGGTGTGAACTTCGCGCGTGATGCCGGCCTGGAGCTGGCGATCCGTGGGGGTGGCCACAGCGCGCCGGGATTCGGCACCACTGACGGCGGTCTCGTGATCGATTTGTCTGGAATGCGCTACGTCCACGTCGACCCCAAGGCGTCAACGGCGCGCGCAGCCGGCGGGGCCACCTGGGGCGACTACAACTACGCCACCCACGCCTTCGGGCTGGCGAGTACGGGCGGCATCGTGTCGACCACCGGTGTCGCGGGGCTGACGCTCAATGGCGGGATCGGGTACCTCTCGCGTGGCCAGGGTCTGACCATCGACTGCCTTCGGTCGGCCCAGGTGGTGACGGCGGACGGCCAGATCCGTACCGCGAGTGCCGACGACAACCCGGACCTGTTCTGGGCGATCCGAGGCGGCGGTGGCAATTTCGGCGTCGTGACGTCGTTCGAATTCACTGTGCAGCCGGTCAAGGACGTGTACGTCGGCCTGTTCTTCTACGAACTCGAACATGCCGGTGACCTGCTGCGTTTCTTCCGGGAGTGGATCAAAGACGCGCCGCGCGAATATGGCGGGTTCCCGGCGTTCCAGATCGCGCCACCGCTGCCGTTCATTCCGGAGGATCGCCACGGCGACACCTTGTGCGTGGCAATCGTGCACTGGAGCGGACCGCTGGACGAGGGCGACCGGGCGATGCAGCCCTTCCGGGACCTCGCACCTCGCGTTGCCGAGATGACCGACGTGTGGCCGTACCCAGCGCTCAATGGCGCGTTCGACGCGATTTTCCCGAAAGGCATTCGCAGCTACTGGAAGGGTGCGCACGTCGTCGAATTGACCGACGCCGCAATCGAAGCGCACCTCGAGCACGGATCGAAGGTGCCCGAGGTCAGCGCGACGATGCACCTCTATCCGATCAACGGCGCGTGCCACGACGTCGCCTCCGGTGACACTGCGTTCGCGTACCGCGACGCCACCTTCGCCACCGTGATCGTGTGCGCGTGGCAGGACCCGGCGGTCGACGCCGAACGTCGTCAGTGGGTTCGCGACTACTACGACGCGATCGCTCCGCACAGCGAGGCCGGGGGATACCTCGGATTCATGGCCGAGGACGACGCCGGCAAGGTTCAGGACAACTTCGCCGGCAATTACGGGCGGCTCACCGAGGTCAAGCGAGCCTACGATCCGGACAACCTCTTCCGCCTGAATCAGAACATCGTGCCCTGAGGAGGGCCTGCACTCCGGGGCAGAGTTATTGCGTACGTGAGCATTCGATCTTTCGGCGCCGAGTGAATCGTGCAAGGATTTAACTGGCGAATAACCGAACCGATCGACTTCTTTTACGGTTGGTGGCTGACATGCGCGTAAAGAATGCGTTCTCGATTTTCACGCTCGCATTGATTCTGGTGGTCCCGGCGTGTAGTAAATCGGATTCCTCATCGAGCTCACCACCCACGACCGTCAGCCACCCGCCGGCGAAGTACGTCGCCGGTACGTGTGCACAGGTGCCGCACCCAGTGCCGATGCTCGACGGTGCCAGCTGCGGCGCGCTGACCGTACCGCTGCAGCGGACGAAGTCCGGCGACAAAACCATCACGCTGGCCGTTGCGACTCTGCCGTCGAAGATCCAGCCGCCGACCAAGCCGCCGCTCGTGATTCTGACCGGCGGCCCTGGTCAGGACGCGCTGGCCTCTCCGCCGATCAACGACAAAATACCGCTCAACACCGATCGCGACGTGATCCTCATGGGGCAGCGCGGCAACCTGACGTCGAGTATCCCGATGGCATGCCCCGAGATCGACAAGTTCGCCATCAGCCGGCTCGGCATGGTCTTTTTCGCGAAGTCCACTGGTGATGCCTACGTGCAGGCGGTGAAGGAGTGCCGCGACCGCCTCTCACCAAACGTCGACTTCACGGCTTTCAATTCGGTCGACAGCGCTTATGACCTCATCGACCTGCGCAAGGCGCTCGGTATCGACAAATGGGATGTGTTCACGCATTCCTACGGCACCGACCTTGGGCTCATTTACCTGCGCATGGACGCCCCCGCGATCAACTCGATCGCGTTCGACGGGGTGACGCCTCCATCGGTCGCCGCCCTGGGCTGGACGTGGGCCAGCGCAAAGGAGGCATTCGACAACATGACCAAGGCATGCGACGCCCAACCCGCGTGCAAGGAGCGCTACCCCGATCTGGCCGCGACGTTCATCCGGCTGGTCAGTGAACTCGAGCAGAATCCCGTCACCACCACGGTCGGCGACACGAAAGTCGTCATCGACGGCGGCAAGCTGCTGGCCTGGTTCACTCCGGTCGCGACGCATTTGCCCGTCGATTTTCCGGCACAGATCGACGCACTCGACCACGGAAATCCGCAGCCTCTCGCGGAGTCAATGGTCATGGCGTTTGGAAATCCGGACAACATCGGGATGCTGGCGTGGGGCATGACGTTGAGCATCTGGTGCCGCGAATGGGTTCCGTTCGAGACGCCCGCGGAGACGCTGAAGCAGGCGAATGACGCCTTCCCCACCTTCCCCGATTCGGTGAAGGCCCAAGGGATACAGCTACCGTTCCTGCGCGACGCATGTGCCGCGTGGAACGTGCCGAAGGCTCCTGACTCGATTCGGGACATCACCAAGAGCGACATCCCTTCGCTCGTGCTGTCGGGTAGCTACGACGGCCAGACTGGCGCAGTGTGGGGCGAATACATCGCGAAGAACCTGTCGCAGTCCACCGTGGCCGTTGTGCCCGGTGTCGCGCACGGTGTGTATGCGGAACCCTGCGGAGGAGAGATCATCGCCTCGTTCTTCGACAATCCGAAGAAGCCTGACACGAGCTGCGAGAACTCGACGCCTCTGCCCGCGTACAGCATCCCGCCAGCGCAATGAGTGCCGATATCGACCCCCACGGGCCGGAGTTTTCGCGGCGGGCCGTGCTCGGCGGAGCCGTCGCCGGGCTGGCGATGCTTGGACTGCAGGCATGCTCGTCGAACGAGTCCACGACGCCGGCAACCAGCATGCCCAGTGGTGTGGATGGCGCGCTCAGCGAGCTCGACGCCAAGATCGTGCGGGCAATGAAGGACTATGCGATCCCCGGCGTAGCGGTGGGAGTCATCACCGACGGTGCGGAGTACATCAAGGGGTTCGGGGTCACGGACGTCGACTACCCGGCACCTGTCGATGGCAACACCGTCTTCCGAATCGGTTCCACGACGAAGACATTCACGGGCACGACCATGATGCGACTCGTCGACGAGGGCAAGGTCGATCTGGACGCGCCGATCCGCCAGTACCTGCCGGATTTCGCGGTCGCCGACCCAGGCGCCAGCAACGTGGTGACGGTGCGACAACTGCTCAACCACACGTCGGGTTGGCTCGGAGATGATCTACAGGACTTCGGTCGCGGTGATGACGCAATCGCACGTTTTGTCGCGTCGATGACGCGGCTCCCACAACGGACCGCGCCGGGCACGACCTTCACGTACAACAATGCCGGTCTGGTCGTGGCCGGCCGGATTATCGAAGTCGTGACCGGGTTGGTCTACGAGGACGCCGTCCAGAAGATGCTGCTGGACCCGCTCGAGTTGAATCACACGCGCTTCTTCTCCGACCAGATCGTCGGCTTCAACGTTGCCGCATCACACAACGTGGTCAACGGCGAGGCGGTCGTCGACAACGGATTCTGGTACTTCCCACGGAGCTGCAACCCGACTGGTTCGCTGATTTCCAACGTGCGCGACCAGTTGCGGTATGCGCGCTTCCACCTCGGCGACGGAACGACGCCCAAAGCGGAGCGATTGATGAGCAAAGACTCGCTGGTCGCTATGCGTTCGAATCCGGGCCCTGGCGGCACGCTGCAGGTCGAGCTCACCGGCATGGGAGTGTCCTGGATGCTGCGGCCGACCGCGGAGAACGAGACGGTCGTGCAGCATGGCGGGACCTGGTCGGGGCAGCGATCGGGCTTTTTCATGGTGCCCAGCCGCAACTTCGCCATGACGGTCCTGACCAACTCCGAGGGCGGATCGATGCTGCTCGCCGAATTGTTCGCTGAGGACTGGTCGCTGCGCAAGTTCGCCGGAGTGAGCAACCTGCCCGCGACGCCGCAGAAGTTGAGTGCCGCAGATCTCGCACCTTACGAGGGCGGATATGCGACGGACGACATCGACCAATCGGGCACGCTCGGCACGGTCGTGATCAATTTCCGCGCCCAGGACGGTCAGCTCGTCGGCAACATGAGCGACGCCCCGGACGGCTCGTATCTGCCGGATGAACAGGCAGTCCCGGATCTCGGCCTGGCGTTCTACAAGACCGATTACGGCCTCGACCTCGGTCCCGACCTCAAACCCGTCGGCACTCGATCGAACTTCCTTCGGGCGGCGGACGGAAGCGTGGCCTGGTTCAGCAATCACGGCCGGCTGTACCGGCACCTCTTGTAGATCTTTTCCGGAACAGGTCCCGAGCTGCCTCACATCGGCGCAGGCCATAGTGTGAGCGTCTACGACTCGGCTATCTGGCCAGTCCCGTTTCTCAAATAGGAATGCACCTATGACTGTTGCTGAGCCTCCTCGCCCTGCGCGAGGTACCACCGCGGCCGAGCGCGGCCCGGACGTCAGTGCCGCGCAACAAAACGTTGCACAGTCGACGACCTGGGCCCGACGGCTCGGTTCCGCGGCCAACCCGAGTTCTGCTCTCGCAGGCCGAGGGTTATCCGGTCGGAGTCAAGCAGTTCCTCCAGTTCTGCCTGATCCTGATCTATCCGGCTTGGCTTTTCTTCGTCCTTATCGCGTGGCCGATCTGGCTGGGCGGTATGGCTCTCGAGGGGATGTTGTACGTCCTCTTCTGGCCGGTCCGCGCGATTCACAAGAAGAACAACCCTGAGGAGTACGCCGCGTTCCAGGCCGAGCTGAAGGCCCGCAAGGAAGCGGCCCGGACGCGCTGATGGGTCTGTTCAGACGGAAGTCGGCGGCGTCCCTGAGGTTGAGCCCCGAGGGTCCATACCGCGCCACTGAAACGATCACGGTCTCGGTGAACCTCGATGAGGCACTGGACGGCGTCACCGCAGCGAAGGTCGAGCTCGGATACGTGAACGTGTTCCGCTACCGCTGGGCGGGACGCGCCGATGCCGCGTTTAGCCAAGGGGCCGACTCGTTGCTCATGATGGGTGAGGTCGGCACGAATTACGGCACCGAAAAAGACGGTGAGGCGTGGGTGCACGTCCTCGAGGAGCCGCTCCTCGTCGCGGACGGCTTACTCGGAGCAGGCAGTCACCAGGTCGCGGTGCGACTGCCCTCTTGGGCGCCGGGCTCATCGGCGAAGGTCGTCCAGTGGCAGGTTCGACTTCACGTCGAGCGTGGGAAGAAGACCGCCACTTCACAGGCGCCGTTTCAGGTTCTCATCGCGGCGCCCGAGCCGAAGCCAACCGATCTCCCCCTGATCCAGGGCGAGCGTGCGCTGGCGAATACCTTGCACTTCGAGATTGAAACGGACCGCGCCTGCTACAAACCGGGCGAGGAGGTTCGAGGTGTCGTCGCTGTGACCTCGCGTGAGCCCGTCAGCCGGAAGGCACTCGTCGCTGGCTGGTTCCAGCGGCTACAGGCGTCGCACCCGGTCGAGAAGACCCCAGGGAGTGCGACCGAGGAGTACACGCGGCCGATGGTGACATTCGCTAAGGACGTTCAGCTCAGGCAGCATCAGCGCGCAGAGTTCCCGTTCGCGTTGACCCTTCCGCTCGACGTTGACCCGACGACCGAAGCCGTGAACTCCTCGATCGACTGGTTCGTCCAGATCAAGGTCGAGTTCGCCGGAGCGACCGGCGGGATCGAGCGGGCGCAGCGGGGAATCGTTGTGCACACGGGCTGACTGGCTCGCTCCCTACATCGGCATGTTGCCCATTGGGATCGTCAGGCTCGGCAACATATTCGGGGCGGCAAGAAGAAGCACTCCAAGCGTGAGCAGGATGGCAGCAGTTCCGTAGGTCGCGATGCGACGCCACGGCAGAGTCTTCTCGATGGCAATGAGCCCGGCGATGACCGCCATCCACGACACACTCATGACGCCCAGCGCGAAAAGCGATGCCATGAGCGCCCAGCAGCAACCGACACACCACGCGCCGTTCTTGGCGCCCATCTGCAGTGCACCTCTGAACCCATCGCGCCAGTGGCCGAGTAGTACCCCGAGCGGGCTGCGGCACTTGCCGAGGCACACGTCCTTCAGCGGCGTGAGTTCGTACACGGCAGCGACGATCAGTGTCACGCCGGCGATCGTCCGGCCCCAGTTGGACCACGACAATTGGTCACCGGCGATGTGTGTCGCCGCGCTTCCGATTCCGTACGCCACTACACCTGCCGCAGCCCACGTCAGGAGGTACCCGGCGGCGAAGACGAAGGGCAACACGGGGGAGCGCAGCCTGGTCATCCGCGCGTACAACGCGACCGTCGGCGCCACCGACGGAAACATCATCGCCGCCATCATGACCACCCACACGCCGATGAACCAGGCGAATTCACCGAGGTCAGACCACGGCCCGTCGTCCATTCCCTGCATCTGCCCAGCGGTCCACACCCATCCCAGGGCTGCCGCCGCGAACAGCACTGCGACGAGTACGAGCCGGGCGCGCACCGCGGAGTAAAGCGGGCGCAGGCCGCGCTGACTGTCCGCCCGAGCGGACGGCTCGAGCGCGTTCATGGGTCAGGCGGCCCAGGAGAACTCAGACGTCGACAGTCCGGTTTTTCCCTCGTAACTGATCCCGAAGGCGTTGATTCGCGATCGCTTCGCCTCAGCCATCGTCAGATCCGAGGCCACCGGGTGGAACATTCCGTTGAAGCGGACGGGTTGGCCGGTCTCGACACCGAACGGGACGATGTCCTGTACCTCGAAGTCGATGGATTCGCCGACGACGACTCGGTGAATAAGACCGTCGTCGGTCATGTCGATCGATGCCCGTTCGACGCCGCGAATCTCGCCGACCAAGGGTGCAAGGGCCCCCATCGGGCCGCCGAGTTGACCGCTGAAGACCTGGACCAGCTTATTGAACTGGTCGTCGTCGGCGTCGTTGTCGATGTAGAGGCCGAGCTTCCAGTTGCCCTCGGTCATGACTTTCGGAGCATCGAAGATCATCACCACCCGGCGCCCGCCGATGTCGGTGCCGTCGACGACACCTTGCTTGATGCTGAATCCAAGCGTCGCCCGGCAGTAGTCATAGGTCGCGCCGTGGTCGAACGACAGGTTGCACGGGCACATGAGCTCGCAGGAACAGGTCTCGGCGTAGCTGCCCTTCAGACTCCACGACATGGCTACCTCCCCATTAGGGAAAGTATCCGCCCGCGCAACCAACGGGGTCAACGACCGTGGTGCGGAATTGAAGTGCCCCCGGCAGGATTCGAACCTGCGGCCTTCTGCTCCGGAGGCAGACGCTCTATCCCCTGAGCTACGGGGGCCAATTGGCCGTTGGGCTTCGTTAGCCTAACCCATCGGTACCGATGGCCAAAGTTGCCCGGTCAGTGGCGGTTCGCGAGGCTGCACAACGATGTTGATTCGGGCGAAGTTCTTCTATGAATGCGATGGCGGCCGTACTTTTGTGGGCGTGAGCGACGAACCATTTGCCGAGCGTCAGATCGGTCCGTACGTGCTGCGTTCGCTGTTGGGCAAAGGCGGCATGGGCGAGGTGTACGAAGCGTTCGACACGAGTAAAGAACGTGTCGTCGCGCTCAAGCTGCTCTCGCCGGAGCTCAGCCACGACGAGACCTTCCGTGAACGGTTCCGACGGGAGTCCTACGCAGCTGCCCGCCTGCACGAGCCGCACGTCATTCCGATCCACGACTTCGGCGAGATCGACGGCCGCCTGTTCATCGACATGCGCCTGGTCCGGGGGAGCGACGTTCGAAAGCTTCTTCGTACCGAGGCCTTCCTGTCGCCGTCGCGTGCCGTGCACATCACCGAGCAAGTTGCGTCAGCACTCGACGCCGCTCACCACGATGGACTCCTGCACCGCGACGTCAAGCCGGAGAACGTCTTGGTCGCGGACGGTGACTTCGCGTACCTGGCGGACTTCGGCATCGCCCGAAGCTTCACGGATTCGTCTCTGACCAGTACACAAGCGACCGTGGGAACCTGCCAGTACATGGCGCCCGAACGTCTCGAAGACGGCAAAGTCGGACCCGGGGCCGACATCTACTCGTTGGCGTGTGTGCTGTTCGAGATGCTCGCTGGTGTCCCGCCCTTCCGCGGGGCCAGTCTGGGCCAGTTGGTGCGTCAGCACCTCTCAGAACCGCCGCCGCAGGTTTCCCTGGTGCGTCCGGGGGTTCCGCAGTCGCTCGACGCGGTCATCGCCCGTGGGCTGGCAAAGAATCCGGCCGAGCGATTCGCGACCGCCGGGGAGTTCGCAGAGACGGCACGCCGCGCGCTGACCGGAGCGACGCCGCCGCCGAACGCCACCTCCGTGATGCCCACGATGGGTGCGGGATTCGACCAGCCCGAGGCCACCACGGCGTGGTCGCAGACCGCCGTACATCAACCGACCACGGCCGGACCGCCAAACCGTCCGAACACGGCGCCGCAGCCGGTCGTACCGACGCAATACGCAGCGCCGATGGCTCCGCACCAACCACCTCGACGGAGCAAAGCGACGACGGCGACGCTCGTGCTGCTGGTTCTTGCCGTGCTGGCACTTGCCGGAGCATTCGGTTGGCTCGTGTGGACCACGAAGCTCGGCGGCGGCTCGAACGAGGCCAAGGGAACGACCACCGTGACCACGACGACGACCACGGCAATCACACCGGTGCCGGACGCCGACGCTCAGGGATTCACGAGTCCGCCCGGTCCGCGCTGCAACGGTGTCGAGAGCGCCGCCATCGTCGGTCGGTCGAAGGGCTGGCAGGTTGTCGTCTGCAAGGGACTCTTCGGTCGCTACACGTTCAAGGCCGTCGACCTCCAGAACGACGACCAGGTGTCGATCAACGGCGCATCCGGCTCAGGATCGGGATACACGGCAACCGGACGTGACGGCAGAACCTACGAGACGACGGACGAGCACCTCGTCATCTCCAAGAATGGAGACGTCATCGCCGACGAGCGATGGACCGCCTTCACCCAGAACTGATCAGCTCTTCCGAGACTCGAGCATCTTCGTCATGAGTTCGACCTCGTAGCCCTGCGTCTTCGACATCGAATCCGCAAGTGTGCGAACTACGTCGGTGTTCGCGTGGGCGATCGCGTAGGTGGCCATCGGGGCGCCGCCCTTGTGATGAGCGATCATCAGGGTCAGGAACAGAACGTCGAAGTCCTTGCCCTTTGCCGCCCGCAGGGCACTCAACTGATCCTGCGTCGCCATGCCCGGCATGGTGGTCATCTTCATGTCCATGCCGGTCATGTCGTGGCCGTCCATGGGCATCCACGTCATGTAGCCGTCGGTCGCGAAGAGCGGCTGCTGCCATTCGGCGAGCCAGCCGCGCATCTGGCCGATCTGGTTCGACTGACTCGTGACGATGTCCCACGCGATCGATCGCACGTCGGGATCTGACGAGTTCGACAGTGCAATTCCGGCCATCTCGACGGCCTGGTCGTGGTGCACCGACATGTCCTGCGAGAAACCGATGTCAACGGAGTTCGGTCCGGACCGATCCACCATCCAGCCTTTGAGCAGATAGCCGCCGGCGAGCCCGACGACCAGCGCTACGACGATCCCGAGAATCAGGACAATCGATCGCGACCGCGTAGCGCTGTCGTCGGCGAGGTCGACCTGGTCGGTCATGGCGCCGGTGCGGGCGCCGGTTCGGTCGGAGCCGGGGGAGGCGGAGGAGCGATCGTCTTGTTGACATCCGCGCCGACACCGTCCATCTTCACCGCGTCTGCCGGCGGCGGAGTCGGGTCGAAGGCCGGCGGGTTGGCCGGGTCGAATCCGCCCGGCGTCGTCGAGCAGCTCGCGCCGATTTCCGGTGCGGTGTACGGGTTCAGACGCAGTGCGGAGATGAATTCCTTGATGCGCTTGTCATCGGGCGAGTCCAGACGCAGCTGGTGGCCCCACGCCTGCAGCGAGATCTTGTGGTCCAGGCCCGGGAATGGCGACATGACCATGTACGGCTGGCCCTCGACGAGCGACTTGAGCTTCGCAACGCCGTCAGCGCCGAGCTTGTCCGGGTTGTATGTGATCCAGACGGCGCCGTGCTCCATGGTGTGAACCATGTTCTCGGTGCGGACCGGCTTGGGGTAAACGGTGCCGGTACAGGTCGCCCAGATGGCGTCGTGCGGTCCGCCCATCGGCGGCCAGATGTCGTAGGCGACCCGCTGGGCAGTGCCGACGTGGATGGCCTTGGCATACGTTGCGGTCTTGATGCCGTCGATCTTCAGCGACGGATCGTGGTTATCCGCTGACGGCTTCCAGCTCGCGTCCTCGATCTTCGGCGCTAAGTGCCAGGCGATACTGCCGATGAAGAGCACGACGATGGCAACACCCGCCACCAGGACCCAAGGAATCTGTTGCAATTTCGGCGCAGAAGCACCGCGTCGGCCCTTGCTCGCGGCCTTGATCGCTTTCGCGGACTTTGAACCGGTGTTGCTCGGCATCGTCGTCGGCGCTCCATCATGTCGAACTGGATTTCGGACGTGCGCGGCATGCGCGTGCACCACTCTACGGTTCGATGCTGGGAAAACCTGAGAGCCCTCCGCATTGCAGGCGAGCCGCTGCCCTCGGTCCGGAATAACGACATGTCGGGGGCACCCAATAAGATGGTCAACCGTGACCCCAGCCGACCTCGCAGAACTCCTGCGCGCCACCACCGCGGACGTGCTCACCTCGCACGGCGCCGACGCTTCATTGGTGCCCGCGGAGGTCAAGGTCGAGCGTCCGCGCAACCCGGAACACGGCGATTACGCCACGAACATCGCGATGCAGCTCGCCAAGCGGGCTGGCGTTGCTCCGCGCGACTTGGCGGGTTGGCTCGCTGAGGCATTGGCGGCCCAGGACGGCATCGACGAGGCTACGATCGCGGGCCCGGGATTCCTCAACATCCGGCTGGCCGCCGACGCGCAGGGCAAGATCGTCGCCGCGGTGCTCGAGGCCGGTTTCGCCTACGGCACGTCGCAGGTGCTCGCCGGTCACAACATCAACCTCGAGTTCGTCTCGGCGAACCCCACCGGGCCTATTCACCTCGGCGGAACACGTTGGGCCGCAGTCGGAGACGCCCTCGGTCGCATCCTCGTCGCGACGGGAGCCCAGGTCACCCGCGAGTACTACTTCAACGATCACGGTGCCCAGATCGACCGGTTCGCCGAGTCGCTCGTCGCGGCTGCGCTCGGTCAGCCGACGCCCGAGAACGGCTACGCCGGCGCCTACATCAACGACATCGCGAAGACCGTTGTGGACGCGAATCCGCAGATCCTCGACCTCGACCCGCAGAAGCGGCACGAATTGTTCCGCTCCGCGGGCGTCGAGCTGATGTTCGCGCACATCAAGCGGACGCTCGCCGAGTTCGGCACCGAATTCGACGTCTACTTCAATGAGAGCGCCCTGTTCGCCTCGGGTCAGGTCGAAACCGCCGTCGAAGACCTCAAGGGGACCGGCAACCTCTACGAAAACGAGGGTGCCTGGTGGCTGCGGAGCTCGGAGTTCGGTGACGACAAGGACCGCGTCGTCATCAAGAGCGACGGCAAGCCCGCGTACATCGCCGGGGACATCGCGTACTACCGCAACAAGCGGTCGCGTGGCTTCGACCTCTGTATCTACATGCTCGGCGCCGATCACCATGGCTATATCGGTCGTCTGAAGGCCGTTGCCGCGGCGTCGGGGGACAGTCCCGACATGGTCGAGGTCCTCATCGGTCAGATGGTCAATCTCGTACGTAATGGCGTCGCGCTGCGGATGAGCAAGCGGGCCGGCACGGTCGTGACCCTCGACGACCTCATCGAGCTCATCGGCGTCGATGCGGCCCGATATGCGCTCGTTCGTTCATCGGTCAACTCGGCGATCGACATCGACCTGGAGCTGTGGGAAAAGCAGTCGAACGACAACCCGGTCTACTACGTCCAGTACGCCCACGCGCGCCTGTGCTCGCTCGCCCGCAATGCCGCTGACCTCGGCATCAACGCCTCGGAGCCGAACCTCGCGCTGCTCACGACCGAGCAGGAGAACGCGCTCATCGGCACGATCGGTGAGTTCCCCGCGGTGATCGCCTCGGCGGCCACCCTGCGCGAGCCGCATCGCGTGGCGCGATATCTCGAGGAACTCGCGGGCGCCTATCACCGCTTCTACGCCGCATGCCGCGTCCTGCCGATGGGTGATGAGTCGGTCAGCGATTTGCACATCGCGCGTCTGGCGCTGTCCTCGGCAACCCGTCAGGTGCTCGCCAACGGTTTGGCGCTGCTCGGCGTCGCAGCTCCGGAGCAGATGTAATGGCGCATCCCGCTGGACCGCGTCACGCGGAGCAGGCACACGCGCCGACGCTGGGGGAGCGCC
This sequence comes from Smaragdicoccus niigatensis DSM 44881 = NBRC 103563, assembly GCF_000380645.1. Taxonomy (GTDB): domain Bacteria; phylum Actinomycetota; class Actinomycetes; order Mycobacteriales; family Mycobacteriaceae; genus Smaragdicoccus; species Smaragdicoccus niigatensis. The sequence continues at coordinate 24,238 of NZ_AQXZ01000013.1, read as the reverse complement.
CCACCGAGCCAGCAGAGCTGATGAAACTGCCGGAGAACGTCTGGCCGCGCAACGCGCGCCGTCGCGAGTCCGGCGAGCTCGAGGTCGCCGGTGTTTCGGTCACCGATCTCGCGGCGAAGTACGGCACCCCGCTGTTCGTCATCGACGAAGACGACTTCCGCTCGCGCTGCCGCGAGATCGCGTCCGCCTTCGGCGACCCGAAAAAGGTGCACTACGCGTCAAAGGCCTTCCTGTGCCGGGAGATTGCGCGTTGGGTCGCACAGGAGGGGCTGTCCCTCGACGTGGCGTCCGGCGGGGAATTGGCTATTGCCCTCAGTGCGGGCTTTCCAGCCGAACAGATCGCGATGCACGGCAACAACAAGTCCGTTGCCGAACTGACGATGGCCGTCGAGGCCGGCGTCGGGCACGTGGTCCTCGACTCGCTTGTCGAGATCGAGCGCCTCGATGAGATCGCGCGAATGTCGGGAGTCGTTCAGGACGTCCTCATCCGCATCACGGTCGGCGTTGAGGCTCATACTCACGAATTCATCGCGACCGCACACGAAGACCAGAAGTTCGGCTTCTCGCTCGCCGGCGGCGACGCGATGGAAGCCGTCCGCCGTGTGTTCGCCGCAGACCACTTGCGTCTGGTGGGTCTGCACAGCCACATCGGTTCGCAGATCTTCGATGCGGACGGCTTCGAACTCGCGGCGCACCGTGTCATCGGCCTGGTGCGAGACGTCGTCGCGGAATTCGGAGCGGACAAGACCAGCCAGCTTTCGACGCTCGACCTCGGTGGCGGTCTCGGCATCGCTTACCTCGAAAGCGACGATCCGCCGCCGGTCGCGCAGTTGGCGGACCGCCTCAAGCACATCGTCAAGACCGAATCAGCGCTGGTCGGCATTCCGGAACCGGCGATTGCCGTGGAGCCGGGACGCGCCATCGCAGGCCCCGGCACGATCACCTTGTACGAGGTCGGGACCATCAAGGACGTCACGGTCGGCGGTTCTGCCGCGCGGCGCTATGTTAGCGTCGATGGCGGTATGAGTGACAACATCCGTACCGCCCTTTACCAGGCGGAATACGACTGTCGCCTGGTCTCCCGCACGTCCGAAGCCGCGCCCGTGGTGGCGCGTGTCGTCGGAAAGCACTGCGAGAGCGGCGACATCGTCATCCGCGACATGTGGATGCCCGATGACGTCAGCCCCGGTGACCTTCTGGCCGTGGCCGCGACCGGGGCATACTGCTATGCGATGTCGAGTCGCTACAACCTGCTTGCCCGGCCTGCCGTCGTGGCGGTCCGGGATGGGGCTGCGCGGCTCGTTCTGCGCCGTGAAACTGTCGAAGACCTGCTGAGCCTGGAGGTGAACGAATGACGCCGTTATTCGGAACGGGTGATCGCCCGATTGGCGTGGCTGTACTGGGCCTCGGCAATGTGGGCACCGAGGTCGTGCGAATTCTTCGCGACCATGCGGACGACCTCAAGGCCCGTGTCGGGGCACCGGTCGTGCTGCGCGGTGTCGCCGTTCGGCGTACGGGCATCGACCGCGGGATTCCCGAAGAGCTTCTGACGACTGATGCGGAAGCGCTCGTCGCCCGCAAGGATGTCGACATCGTCGTGGAAGTGGTCGGTGGCATCGAGCCCGCTCGCACGCATATCCTCGCGGCATTGAACGCCGGCAAGTCGGTCGTCACGGCGAACAAGGCACTACTCGCGGAGTACACGGGCGAGCTTGCCGAGGCCGCTGAGCGTAATCGCGCCGACCTGTACTTCGAGGCTGCGGTGGCCGGCGCGATCCCGATCGTGCGTCCGCTGGTTCAGTCGCTCGCGGGTGACCAGGTCAACCGCGTGATGGGCATTGTCAACGGCACCACGAACTTCATCCTCTCGGCGATGGACGAGACCGGCGCCGACTACGGCGAGACCCTCGCCGAGGCGGGTCGCCTGGGGTATGCCGAGGCGGACCCGACCGCGGACGTCGAGGGCTACGACGCCGCGGCGAAGGCCGCGATTCTCGCGTCGCTGGCGTTCCACACCCGCGTCACCGCGGCTGACGTGCACCGCGAGGGCATCAGCAAGATCACCTCCGAAGACCTAGCTGCCGCAAGGGATCTCGACTGCACGGTCAAGTTGCTCGCGCTGTGTGAGCGCGTCAAGGACGGGGGCAAGGAGCGCGTCTCCGCTCGCGTCTATCCGGCGCTCATCCCACGCAAGCACCCGCTCGCCTCGGTGAGCGGTGCCTTCAACGCGGTCTTCGTCGAGGCGCAGAACGCCGGTCGTCTGATGTTCTACGGCCAGGGTGCCGGCGGCGCTCCGACCGCCTCTGCCGTCATGGGCGACCTCGTCATGGCGGCCCGCAACAAGTTCTACGGTGGTCGTGCTCCGGGTGAGTCGACGTACGCGAAGCTGCCGATCGCGCCGATGGGGGAGACCGCCACGCGCTACCTCGTCAACCTGCGGGTGGCCGACAAGAAGGGTGTGCTCGCAACCGTCGCGAGCGAGTTTGCCGAGCGGGGAGTCAGCATCTCCGCCGTCCGTCAGACCGACGTCGCGGATGGGGCCCACCTGATCGTCGTCACTCACCGCGCTCCGGACCAGGCACTTGCCGATACCGTCGCCGCACTTGCCGAACTCGACGTGGTCACTGAGGTTTCGAGCGTTCTCCGCCTGGAAGGCACTGAGGAATGAGCAATCCCCACCCTGTCCACCGTGCTTGGCGCGGTCTGATCGAGGAGTACCGCGACCGCCTGCCGGTCGGACCGGATTGGAAGACGGTGACCCTCCGCGAGGGTGGTACGCCGCTGCTTCCCGCTCGGCACCTCTCCGAGCTGACCGGCTGCGAGGTGTACCTCAAGGTCGAGGGCCTGAACCCCACCGGTTCGTTCAAGGACCGCGGCATGACCATGGCGGTCACCGACGCGATCGCACGTGGCCAGCGCGCTGTGCTGTGTGCCTCGACGGGCAACACGTCGGCCTCGGCAGCGGCCTACGCCGCTCAGGGCGGCATCACCAGCGCCGTCCTGATCCCGGCCGGCAAGATCGCCATGGGCAAGCTCGCGCAGGCAGTCATGCACGGCGCCAAGATCATTCAGGTCGACGGCAACTTCGACGACTGCCTCGAGCTGGCCCAGAAGGCGACCTCCGAGAACCCCTCGATCGCGCTCGTCAACTCGGTGAACCCGGTGCGCATCGAAGGTCAGAAGACCGCCGCGTTCGAGATCTGCGACGTTCTGGGCCGCGCTCCGGACATTCACGCGCTGCCCGTCGGCAACGCCGGGAATATCACGGCGTACTGGAAGGGTTATTCGGAGTACTTCGCCGATGGACTCACCTCCCAGCGTCCGCGCATGCTCGGTGTGCAGGCCGCAGGTGCAGCGCCGCTGGTCAACGGTGCTCCGGTCAAGAACCCGGAAACCATTGCGACCGCCATTCGCATCGGCTCGCCGGCCTCCTGGGACGGCGCCGTCAACGCCCGGAACGAGTCGGATGGCGCCTTCCGCGCGGCAACTGACGACGAGATCCTCGCGGCCTACCGACTGATCGCCAGGACGGAGGGCGTGTTTGTCGAGCCGGCGTCGGCAGCGAGCGTCGCCGGACTGCTGGCGGCGAAAAAGGAAGGCTGGCTCGATGCCGGTCTCACCGTGGTCTGCACCGTGACCGGCAACGGACTCAAGGACCCGGACACCGCGCTCCTGGAGATGCCCCACGTGCAGCCGATTCCCGTCGATCCCTCGGCAGTCGTCGCCGCGCTCGGCCTGGCCTGAGCGTCGAAGCGAGAACACGGATGACGGTGCAGCTTCCCGGCGGTCTCACGGTGACCGCGCGCGTTCCGGCGTCGAGCGCCAACCTCGGCCCGGGATTCGACAGCCTCGGTTTGGCGTTGTCGCTCTACGACGAGATTTCGGTGACGACGACCGACGGTGGATTAACCGTCGAAGTCGAGGGTGAAGGCGCGGGAGACGTTCCGGCCGACGCTTCGCACCTCGTCGTCCGTGCGATCGAGCGCGGTTTCGACGCGCTCGGAGTCCAAGCTGCTGGCATGAATGTCTTGTGCCGCAACAAGATTCCACACTCGCGCGGCCTGGGCTCGTCGGCGTCGGCAGTGGTCGGCGGACTCGCTGCCGCAGAGGCCTTGGCGAAGAAGTTCGACTCGACGCTCGAACTCGGCGCCGAGCGCCTGGTTCAGTTGTCGTCGGAGTTCGAAGGGCATCCCGACAACGCGGCCGCGAGCGTTCTCGGTGGCGTCGTCGTGTCGTGGACGGAAGAAATCGACGGTGCCGCGAAGTTCTCGGCGGTCCGCGTCGAACCGCACTCTGACCTGCGGCTCATCGTGCTCGTTCCGACCTTCCGGTCGTCGACGGCGCAGACGCGCGGGATCCTTCCGCCGATGGTTCCCCACAAGGACGCGTCGTTCAACGTGAGCCGAGCGGCGCTTTCCGTCGTGGCGCTTACACAGCGTCCGGATCTGCTCATGGTGGCGACGGAAGACCGCCTTCACCAGGGATATCGCGCAAGTGCTTTGCCGATCACCACGCGGTGGATTGCGGCGCTGCGCAAGGCGGGTATCCCCGCAGTGGTGTCTGGTGCGGGACCCACAGTCCTGGCATTCAGCCAGACGTCGATGCCGGACGCACTGCGTATCGAGATCGAGGCGGAGGGCCTCACTGTTCTGGAATTGCCGATCTCCGACGGGGTGTCGGCGGGTTAAACCGAGTCAAACTGCCGAATTTTTCCGGCAAAAGGCTCATTTACTGCGTGTTTGTTGCCGGGAATTTGGTGTGGGGCTATTCTGTCGGTGTCCGCACACCGTGCGCGTTTCGAATCGGTTTTCACCCGGGCAGCAATCCACTTGATGTTTTCGAGGATTGTGCCGAGCCGGACCAGTTCTCTGTGGCAGCACGTTGGTAGTCGCCACGAAAAGAAAATTCGACGCGCCCGCATGACAGATGCGTGACGTATCCGGGCTCAGCATGAACTGGGCTCGCCGAAACCTTGCCGATATAACGAAGGCAGGGAAGGAAAGGACATCCGTGACCGATACGGACTTGGTCGCAACCTCTGCTTCTGAGACGATTTCTGGCCTCCCGGTGCCGCAGCTTCGATCGCTTGCTGGCCAGTTGGGAATCAAAGGCACGTCTGCGATGCGTAAAGACGCGCTGATCGCCGCGATCAGTGAACGTCAAGCAGGTTCTGCGCCCCGAAAGCCCTCCCACGACACTCCCGCTCCGGCAACGGCTCCGGCCGCCGAAGCGGTTACTGAGGCGGCACCGCCGGTGCAGCCGCCAGCCCCACCCGCCGAGGTGACTGGTGACGGAGAGGACCGCGAAGACGGTGCTCCCCGGCGTCAGCGTCAGCGCCGTGGTGCGTCGCGCCAGGCTGGTTCTCCGGAATCGCAGCCGGCAAGCGACGACGCGCCGGCGTCGGAAGCAGCCGGTGAGAAGCCGGCCGACCAGCCGAAGTCTGAGGACTCGGCCCCGAGCGACAAGCCTGCGGAAGGCGGCGAGCGTCCGCGTCGCGAGCGTGGACCGCGTGACGAAAACCGTGCTGAAGGCGGCAACCGCGAAGGCGGCCAGCAGCGTGAAGGCCAGCAGCGTGACGGTGGAAACCGCGAGCGCGGCGAAGGTGGCAACCGCGAAGGTGGCAACCGCGAAGGCGGCCAGCAGCGCGAAGGCCAGCAGCGCGACGGCGGCAACCGTGAGCGCGGCGAGGGCAACCGCAACCAGGGTGGCCAAGGCGGCCAGCGTAACCAGGGCGGCGGCCAGAACCAGGGTGGCCAGGGCAACCAGGGCAACCAGGGTGGTCAGGGCAACCAGAGTGGCCCGGGCGACGACGACGACGATCGCGGCGGCCGTCGCGGACGCCGGTTCCGGGAACGCCGTCGTGGCAACCGCGGCGAGGGCGGCCAGAACACCGAGCCGGAGATCCGCGAGGATGACGTCCTGCAGCCCGTAGCCGGCATCCTCGACGTTCTCGACAACTACGCCTTCGTGCGGACCTCGGGTTACCTGCCCGGCCCGAACGACGTCTACGTCTCGATGAACATGGTCCGCAAGTCGGGCCTGCGTCGTGGTGACGCCGTCACCGGTGCCGTTCGTGCCGCTCGCGACGGTGAGCAGTCGAACCAGCGACAGAAGTTCGACCCGCTGGTGCGCCTCGACACCATCAACGGGGGAGACTCCGAAGCGGCCAAGCGTCGGCCCGAGTTCCAGAAGCTCACGCCGCTCTACCCGAATGAGCGGCTGCGTCTGGAGACCACGCAGGCCAAGCTCACCACGCGAATCATCGACTTGATCATGCCGATCGGCAAGGGTCAGCGTGCGCTGATCGTCTCGCCACCAAAGGCCGGTAAGACGACGATCATGCAGGACATCGCGAACGCCATCGCGACGAACAACCCCGAGTGCTACCTCATGGTCGTTCTCGTGGACGAGCGTCCGGAGGAAGTCACCGACATGCAGCGATCGGTGAAAGGCGAGGTCATCTCCTCGACCTTCGACCGTCCGCCGTCAGACCACACTGCGGTTGCCGAGCTTGCCATCGAGCGAGCGAAGCGCCTGGTCGAGATGGGCAAGGACGTCATCGTCCTGCTTGACTCGATCACCCGTCTGGGCCGTGCGTACAACAACTCGTCGCCGGCGTCGGGCCGAATCCTGTCCGGTGGTGTCGACTCGACCGCGCTGTACCCGCCGAAGCGCTTCCTCGGTGCGGCGCGAAACATCGAGAACGGCGGATCGCTCACCATCATCGCGACCGCGATGGTCGAGACCGGTTCGACCGGTGACACGGTCATCTTCGAAGAGTTCAAGGGAACGGGTAACGCCGAACTCAAGCTCGACCGCAAGATCGCCGAGCGCCGCGTCTTCCCGGCGGTGGACGTCAACCCGTCCGGTACTCGTAAGGACGAGCTGCTGCTCAGCCCGGAAGAGTTCGGCATCGTGCACAAGCTCCGTCGTGTGCTCTCTGGCCTCGACTCGCACCAGGCGATCGACCTGCTGGTCGACCGTCTCCGCAAGACGAAGACCAACTACGAGTTCCTCATGACCGTGTCGAAGAACGCGCCGGGAGCGGACGAGTAACCAACGCAGGAATTAGACGAGTAACCAAGGCAGGAATTAATCGATGGCTGGCGGTGTTCCACCACAGCCATCGATTAACAGCTCAGTGGTCAAAACTGGCATACTGAGCCGTCGACAAGTCCGGTTCCGGTTCACGTGAACGAAAGAGCGTCACGACCCGGCGACCATTGAAAGGGACACCATGAAGGCCGATATCCACCCCGAGTACGTTGCCACCACCGTGACCTGCGGTTGCGGCGCGACGTTCGAGACCCGCAGCACCAAGAAGTCGGGCCAGATCCACGTCGAGGTCTGCTCGCAGTGCCACCCGTTCTACACCGGCAAGCAGAAGATCCTCGACACCGGTGGTCGCGTCGCGAAGTTTGAGGCGCGCTACGGCAAGCGTCCGGCTCGCAACGCCAAGTAGCTTCCTCTCACGAGCCCGGTCTGATTTCAGGCCGGGCTCGTGCGTCATTCTGGGGTTCTCTGTGAATCCTGGAGACACAGCAACTTCTCACGCGGAGCACTCATAACCATGGCAACCAACCCCTCAGCCATCGACGATGTCCTCGCCGAATACTCCGGTCTCGAGCAGCAGATGTCGGATCCGGCGCTGCACAACGACCCGACGGCGGCTCGTCGCATCGGCAAGCGGTTCTCGCAGCTCGCGCCTGTCATGGCGGCCTACCGCAAGCTCGAGACGGCCAAGGATGACCTCGAAGCGGCCAAGGAACTCGCGGCCGACGATGCTTCGTTCGCGGCCGAGGTGCCCGGGCTGACTGCTGAGGTCGAGGAATTGGAAGCCGCGCTCGCGGACCTCCTGGCTCCGCGCGACCCGCACGACGGCGACGACGTGGTCCTGGAAGTGAAGTCCGGTGAAGGCGGCGAGGAGTCGGCGCTGTTCGCCGCCGACCTGGCACGTATGTATCTGCGATTCGCGGAGCGCCAGGGTTGGAAGGTCGACGTTCTCGACCTCAACCAGTCTGATCTGGGCGGTTACAAGGACGCGACGTTCTCGATCAAGGCCCGCGGTGACGGTCCGGACGGCGTGTGGTCGAAGTTCAAATTCGAGGGCGGCGTGCACCGCGTTCAGCGCGTTCCGGCAACCGAATCGCAGGGCCGTATCCACACCTCGGCCGCGGGTGTCCTGGTCTATCCGGAGCCCGAAGAGGTCGAAGAGGTCCAGATCGACGAGTCTGACCTGCGCATCGACGTCTACCGATCGTCCGGAAAGGGCGGTCAGGGCGTCAACACGACCGACTCCGCCGTCCGCATCACCCACTTGCCCACGGGCATCGTCGTGACGTGTCAGAACGAACGTTCGCAGCTCCAGAACAAGGCCCGCGCGATGCAGGTTCTGGCGGCTCGTCTGCAGGCCGCCGCGGAGGAGGCAGCCGAGGCAGAGGCGTCCGCCGACCGCGCGAACCAAATCCGCACGGTGGACCGCTCGGAGCGCATCCGTACCTACAACTTCCCGGAGAACCGGATCGCCGATCACCGGATCGGGTTCAAGGCCTACAACCTCGACCAGGTTCTCAACGGTGACCTCGACGCGCTGTTCGACGCGCTCATCAAGGCGGACCGTGAGGCTCGACTCGCGGCGGAGTGATGGCTGAGCAACGAGTCCGCGCGGTGATCGATGCCGCGGCGGCGCAGCTGTCGGCGGCGGGAGTCGCGAGTCCGGTCGTCGACGCGGAGGAACTCGCGGCTTTCGTCCTCGGAGTCGCCCGGATGAAGCTCATCCTCACGCCGACTATGTCGGCTTCGGAGTTTGCGCGTTTCACCGCACTCGTGCAGCAGCGTGAGGAGCGAATTCCGTTGCAGCACATCGTCGGATCGGCTGCGTTCGGTCCGCTGCATCTCAACGTCGGGCCCGGTGTCTTCACACCCCGCCCGGAGACCGAATGGCTGCTGGAATGGGTCGTCCGAGTAGCGCCCCCGAACGCTATGGTCCTCGATCTGTGCGCGGGTTCCGGTGCGTTGGCGCTGGCGATCGCGCACGTCCGCCCGGACGTCACCGTCCACGCGGTGGAGCTCGACGACGCCGCAATTGCCTGGACTCGCCGAAACGCGGATTCGCGCGCGCGAGCCGGCGACCGCCCGATCTCACTCCACCACGGCGACGTCACCGATCCCGCGCTTCTTCGTGAGCTCGACGGTCGCGTTGACGTCGTCGTATCCAACCCGCCGTACGTTCCCGACGCCGCGATTCTGGAGCCCGAGGTTGCCGACCACGACCCTGCGCGGGCATTGTTCGGGGGACAGGATGGTACGGACGTCATCGCCGCAATGGTTCCGAACGTGGCGCGATGGTTGGTCGGCCACGGCGTCGTCGCCATCGAACATGACGACACGAACGGTGACCGGTGTGTCCGCCTTCTGGAGTCCGACGGCCGATTCTCCGGCGTTTCCGCGCGTTCGGACCTGACTGGTAGACCAAGATTCGTCGTGGCGGAGCGACGACGGGAACGAGGAGGCTCAGCGTGAGTACGACCTACGACTGCTCGAATCCGGCCGCACGTCAGGCCGGACTCTCGGCCGCCAAGCGGGCGCTGCAGGCTGGCCAGCTGACCGTCATCCCGACCGACACCCTCTACGGACTTGCGGCCGACGCCTTCAGCCCGGAGGCAGTGGCGGGATTGCTGCAGGCGAAGGGGCGCGGCCGGGACATGCCGGTCGCGGTTCTCGTCGGCTCCTGGCACACGATCGACGGACTGGCGCAGGGCGTGACCCCGCAAGCTCGCGAATTGATTCGGGCGTTCTGGCCGGGCGGGCTCAGCCTCGTGGTTCGCCAGGCGCCGTCACTGGCCTGGGATCTCGGGAACACGAACGGCTCGGTCATGGTCCGAATGCCGCTGCATCCGGTCGCGATCGAACTGCTGCGCGAGGTCGGGCCCCTGGCCACCTCGAGCGCCAACATCTCGGGTCAGCCGGCGGCGACGACCGCCGATCAGGCGAACGCTCAGCTCGGCGATTTGGTGTCGGTGTATCTCGACGGTGGCCCGTGTGTCACCGCCGTCGCCTCGACGATTGTTGATCTGACCAGCGATGCACCCCGAATTCTGCGTGAAGGTGCGGTGTCGACTTCGGCGGTGGCCGAGGTCCTCGGAGTTCCGGCGGATTCTCTGGGAATGCCGCGTTGACCTTCGCCGAGCCCGCGATCCTCGCCCTGCCCGCGGCCGGGGGAGGAGCAGGCGTCCCGATTCGCGAGCTCATGCTCGTGATGCTCACGGCAGCGGTGGTGACGTTCCTCGCGACTGGCGCGGTCCGCGTGCTAGCGATTCGATTCGGCGCGATCGCTGTTCCCCGTGACCGAGACGTCCACGTTGAGCCGATCCCGCGCCTCGGTGGCGTGGGCATGTACCTCGGAATGGCTGCCGCGCTTCTCTTCGCGCAGGAGTTGCCTGCGCTCACACGGGGATTCGAATTCACCTCGGACATTCCCGCGGCCCTGGTCGCGGGAACGCTCATCGTCGTCGTCGGCATCATCGACGACCGGTGGGGACTCGACGCGCTGACGAAGTTCGTCGGTCAGGTCACCGCCGCCGGAGTCCTGGTCGTGATGGGCGTCAGTTGGTTCATCCTCTACGTCCCGTTCGGCGGACAGGGGACCATCGTCCTCGACCAGCTTCAAGCGGGTCTCATCACCGTGCTGGTCACGGTCGTGATGATCAACGCGGTGAACTTCGTCGACGGCCTCGATGGCCTTGCCGCGGGAGTGGGCTTCGTCGCGGCGACCGCGATCTTCGCGTTCTCGATCGGTCTGCTCAGTGAGCAGGGCGGCGACGTCAGCGTGTATCCACCGGCCCTCATCGCCGCCGCACTGGCCGGATCATGCCTCGGATTTCTTCCGCACAACTTTCAGCCCGCGCGGATATTCATGGGTGACTCCGGTTCGATGCTCATCGGCCTGATGCTCGCCACGATTTCCACGAGTGCCTCCGGGCGCATTCCGCTCAATGCCTACGGCACCAGCGACATCGTTGGTTTGCTTTCTCCGCTACTGCTGGTCGGTGCGGTGATGTTCATTCCGGTGCTCGATCTGCTCATGGCGATCATTCGACGGACGCGCGCGGGCCGAAGTCCGTTTTCGCCCGACAAAATGCACTTGCATCATCGACTGCTGCAATTGGGGCACTCCCACCGTCGAGCCGTGCTGCTCATTTACTTATGGGTCGCGATTTTGGCGTTCGGCGCGGTGGGCACTGCCTGGCTCGACCAGCGCATCGTCGTGGTCCTGGTCGCCGGGGGACTGGTCTTCGCCCTCATCGTCACCGTGGTTCCGTCGCTGAAACAAAGAAATCTGTAGTACGTACGTACGGAATGTTTGGCTTCTCACAAGCTGTGGGGCTTTCCGGAGAGGGCACAGTACTACTACGCTGTGTAGCGGGCCACCTGAACGGGTAAACAGTTTGTCAAAACCCTGTGATACCGTTTGCGTGCCTTGGCCCCAGGTACCTCCTGTGGCCATGACAGTCTGCTTGGACGGGTTTTTGCGTCCGAAGCCGGCTGCGACCGATTAGGAGCTTTTCGTGAGCGTTCTGCGCCCGTCGGCCGCGCACTAGACAGCGCTGTCGTCGTGCCGGGTGAATCACCGAGTCCGCGTCAGTTGATTGGTCTTGGAGCGACCCTCGTAGGGTTTGTCGTTCTGGGATTGGTTGGCGGTATCGCGCTGGATTCGTGGCTGCATTCGACACCGGTATGGACGATGGTCGGCTTGTTCTTGGGCGTGCTCGGCGCGGTTGGAACCGCGATCGGAGAACTCCGGAAATTCTTGAGATAGGACCTAGCAGCTGATGTCGACGCCAGTGCAGGGAGGGCTTCCGGTTTATCCGGACGTGCCCAGCCTGAGTCGTCCCGCGCTCATCTCCGCGGTCCTCGGGGCTCTTGGCCTCGGTGCGGCCTTCTACTTCGACCGGTGGCTCATCGGTGCGCTGTTCTGTGTTGGCCTCCTTCTGGGCCTGCTGAACATCGCCCTGGCGCACCGCGACGTCGCCAAGGTGACCGCACAGGACAACCCCAACAAGCGGCAGTTAGCCGTCGCTTCTTTGAGTCGATTGATGGTGATTACCGCGATCGCTCTCGTGATAGGTTTCGTGCTGCGACCAGACGGGGTGGGAATCTTTGTCGGCCTCGCCGTTTTTCAGGTAATTCTCGTGGTAAACACGACCGTGCCCGTTATGAGAGGACTGCGCCAGCATGACTGACGTCGTCGGTGTCGACGTATTGGCAGAGGGAATTCCAGTCGGTGAGCACATCGACAAGACCATCTTTGGAATGACCTTCAACCTTGACACCATTTACTGCACGCTCATCGCCGCGGCAGTTGTCTTGGGTCTGGCTTTCTACCTCCGCGCAAAGGTCACCTCGGGTGTGCCGTCCGGCGTGCAGCTCTTCTTCGAAGGCATCACGGTCCAGCTGCGTGGACAGATCGAAAGCGCGATCGGAATGAAGGTCGCACCGTTCGTCCTCCCGCTCGCCGTCACCCTCTTCGTCTTCATCCTCGCCTCGAACTGGCTGTCGGTCGTTCCGGCGCAGTGGGGCCACGAGGAGTGGGTCAAGCCGCCGGCCTCGGACATCAACTTCGTTCTCGCGCTGGCGCTCTTCGTCTTCGTCGCCTACCAGCTCGCCGGTATCCGCCGTCGCGGTCCGTTCGGTCACGCCAAGGCTCTCGTCAAGGGACACGTCGCGATCCTCGCGCCGATCAACATCATCGAGGAGATCGCCAAGCCGGTCTCGCTGTCCCTCCGACTTTTCGGAAACATGTTCGCCGGCGGCATCATGATCACGCTGATCGGTTTGTTCCCGGCGTACATCATGTGGGGCCCGAACGCGATCTGGAAGCTGTTCGACTTGTTCGTCGGGCTCATCCAGGCGTTCATCTTCGCGCTGCTGACCATTCTGTACTTCGGCCAGTCGATGACTCTGGAAGACGAGCACCACTAATCCCATTCCTGGCCTGCACGGCCAACAGGTAAGACCAATCTCTCCATAAAAAGAAAAGGAAGAAGAAAATGGCAGACCCCCAGATCATCCAGGGAGCTCTCATCGGTGGCGGCCTGATCATGGCCGGTGGCGCGATCGGCGCTGGTATCGGTGACGGTCTCGCTGGTAGCCAGCTGATCGCCGGCATCGCTCGCCAGCCGGAGGCTCAGTCGCGTCTGTTCACCCCGTTCTTCATCACGGTCGGTCTGGTCGAGGCTGCATACTTCATCAACCTCGCTTTCATGGCCCTCTTCGTGTTCGCGACTCCGGGCGCCTAACTAATGACGACCTTGTTGGCCGAGGAGGAGAAGTCCAACTTTCTCATCCCCAACGGCACATTCTTCGTTGAGCTGATCATCTTCCTGGTCGTTCTCGGCGTCATCGCGGTGTTCGTTGTACCGCCGATCCGCGACGTCCTGCAAGCACGTGCCGACCGGATCGCCAAGACGGCGGACGATCAGCACAAGGCAGCTCGGGCGTTCAATGAGGCCGAGGCCAAGTACAAGGCGGAGATCAGGGCTGCGCGTTCTGACGCTGCCAAGATCCGCGACGAGGCCCGCGCCGAGGGACAGAAGATCCTCGACGACATGCGGTCGCGGGCCCGCGCCGAGGCCGATGCCATTTCGCGTAAGGCAGCCGAACAGCTGCAGGCGCAGGCTGACGCGGCGGCGGCCCAGGTGCGGTCGCAGATCAACCCCCTGGCTGATCAGCTGACCGGCCGGGTTCTCGGAATGCCTGTGGCCTCTCAGTCCGGACGGAGCTAAGGGTAAATGTCAGAGGGATTGTCGATCTTCATCGGACAGCTGTTCGCTTTCGCGGTGATCGTCGCAGTGATCGTCAAGTACGTGGTACCGCCGGTCAAGAAGCTGATGCAGACGCAGCAGGACGAAGTCCGCGAGCAGATGGCCGAGAGCGACAAGGCTCAGACCCGTCTGGCCGAAGCCGAGCGGTCGCTGGAGCAGGCGATCAGCGAGGCGCAGGTCGAGGCCGCACGCATCCGTGAGGACGCTCGTGGCGACGCGGACCGTATCGCCGAGCAGCTGCGCGAGCAGGCGGACGCCGAGGTGGCGCGGATCAAGGCCCACGGCGGCGAGCAGATCGATCTGCACCGTCGTCAGCTCGTGCGTTCGCTGCAGAGCGAACTCGCGACCGCGGCGCTGGCGCAGGCGGAGAAGAACGTGAACGAGAAGCTGGCTCAGCCCGGTGAGCGCGCAGCGAGCATCGATCGATTCATCGACGAGCTCGAGCGTATGGCCGAAGGTTCGTTGGTCGGCACTGAGGGGAGAAGCTGATGCAGGCAGCCAGCCGCGAATCGATCTCGAAGCTGTCTAGCAGCTTCGACAGTGTCATCTCAACGCTCGATGACGCGAGCCTGACGACTCTTGCCGACGAGCTGGCCGCCGTCGCCCGACTGCTCGCCGGCGAGGTCACGCTGCGCAAGCACCTCGCGAACCGTGCTGACGAGGCCGCGCCGAAGCAGGCTGCGGTTCGCTCGTTGCTCAGCAGCCGAGTCTCCGCGCCGACGCTGTCTCTTGTCGAGGCCGCGGTGTCGCTGCGTTGGTCTAAGAGCCGTGACCTCAAGAACGCGATCCAGCGCCTCGCCCGACTGGCTCTGATTGTCTCGGCCGAGCGCGCCGGGCAGATTGAGAACGTCGAGGACGAGCTTTTCCGCTTCAGCCGGGTGCTCGAATCGAACTCTCGTCTTGCGTCTCTGCTGGGTGACCCCACCGCAGCCGCGGACGGTCGAATCCAGCTGCTCGAACGTGTTCTTGCCGGCAAGACCACGTCGCACACGGCCGGGCTCCTTGCCCAGACGGTTCGCGGCGCGGACGGCTCGAACCTCTCGACTGTGGTGGCGGACCTCGCTGAGCTCGCCGCTGCGCGGCGCAACGAGTCGGTCGCACACGTGACGGCGCCCGTTGCGCTGTCCGACGGTCAGGACGCCCGCCTCACCGCGGTGCTGTCGAAGATCTACGGCCGGAAGATCTCGGTCCAGGTGGAAGTCGATTCCTCGATCGGCGGCGGTCTCGTGATCCGCCTCGGCGATGAAGTCATCGACGGAAGCATCGCGGCCCGTCTTTCGGCAGCAGCCGGCGAGATTCCGCGTTAACCCAAGCGCTGTCGTCCCGAGCACGGCATCGCGTCCACAACCCAAGAGCCTTAACACACAGTCGAAAGCAGGAAGCCGATAGCCATGGTGGAGTTGACGATCTCACCAGACGAGATTCAGGGCGCGATCGAGTCGTATGTCGCATCCTTCACTCCGGAGACCTCTCGCGAGGAAATCGGAATCGTGTCCGACACCGGTGACGGTATCGCGCACGTTGAGGGATTGCCGTCG
Source organism: Smaragdicoccus niigatensis DSM 44881 = NBRC 103563 (assembly GCF_000380645.1). Taxonomy (GTDB): domain Bacteria; phylum Actinomycetota; class Actinomycetes; order Mycobacteriales; family Mycobacteriaceae; genus Smaragdicoccus; species Smaragdicoccus niigatensis. Next base: position 8,877 of record NZ_AQXZ01000013.1, on the reverse strand, counting down.
GCGATGACGCAGGAACTGCTCGAGTTCAAGGACGGCACCCTCGGTGTCGCACTCAACCTCGACGAGGGCAGCATCGGTGCGGTCATCCTCGGCGAGTACAGCCACCTCGAAGAGGGCCAGCAGGTCAAGCGGACCGGCCAGGTTCTCTCGGTGCCGGTCGGTGACGCGTTCCTCGGTCGCGTCATCAACCCGCTCGGTGAGCCGATCGACGGACTCGGCGACATCGCCGCCGAGACCCGCCGTGCACTCGAGCTTCAGGCTCCGTCTGTCGTCGAGCGCCAGTCTGTCGGCGAGCCGCTGCAGACCGGCATCAAGGCGATCGACTCGCAGACCCCGATCGGTCGTGGCCAGCGTCAGCTGATCATCGGTGACCGCAAGACCGGAAAGACCACGGTCTGCGTCGACACGATCATCAACCAGAAGGAAGCCTGGGCAACCGGCGACCCGAACCAGCAGGTTCGCTGCGTCTACGTCGCCATCGGCCAGAAGGGCTCGACCGTCGCGGCTGTTCGTCAGTCACTCGAGGACGCGGGCGCTCTCGAATACACGACGATCGTCGCCGCTCCGGCTTCGGACCCGGCGGGCTTCAAGTGGCTCGCGCCGTACACCGGTTCGGCCATCGGCCAGCACTGGATGTACGCCGGCAAGCACGTTCTCATCGTCTTCGACGACCTGACCAAGCAGGCCGAGGCGTACCGCGCCATCTCGCTGCTGCTGCGTCGTCCGCCGGGCCGCGAGGCGTACCCGGGTGACGTCTTCTACCTTCACTCGCGCCTTCTCGAGCGTTGTGCAAAGCTCTCGGACGCGCTCGGCGCTGGTTCGATGACAGGTCTGCCGATCATCGAGACGAAGGCCAACGACATCTCGGCCTACATCCCGACGAATGTCATCTCGATCACCGACGGTCAGTGCTTCCTCGAGACCGACCTCTTCAACCAGGGCGTGCGTCCGGCTATCAACGTCGGTGTCTCGGTCTCCCGCGTTGGTGGTGCCGCGCAGATCAAGGCCATGAAGTCGGTCGCCGGTTCGCTTCGTCTGGAGCTCTCGCAGTACCGCGAGCTCGAGGCCTTCGCGGCCTTCGCTTCGGACCTGGACGCCGCTTCGAAGGCTCAGCTGGACCGCGGTGCACGCCTGGTCGAGCTGCTCAAGCAGAAGCAGTTCAGCCCGTACGCAGTCGAGGAGCAGGTCGTCGCGATCTACCTCGGTACCGGCGGTCACCTCGACTCGGTTCCGGTCGGCGACTGCACCCGCTTTGAACGCGAGTTCCTGGACTTCGTCAAGTCGCGTCACGCCAACCTGTTGACCGCGATCAAGGACTCGAAGAAGTTCGAAGAGGACACCGAGAGCGGCCTCAACGCTGCTGTCGCCGAGTTCAAGCGTGGATTCGCTTCCACCGATGGCTCCTCGGTCGTCGTCGAGGATGTCGAGCCGCTCGAGGGTGAGGGCGCGGAGTCGGTCAAGGCCAAGCGCCCGGCACCGAAGAAGGCCTAAGGCGTCGATCAATGGGTGCACAGTTACGCGTTCTGCGTCGACGGATCAAGTCTGCTGGGTCGATCAAGAAGATCACCAAGGCCCAGGAGCTGATCGCGACTTCGCGTATCGGTAAGGCACAGGCCCGAGTCGAGGCTGCCCGTCCGTACGCCGAAGAACTGACGAAGATGCTGTCGACGCTGGCCGGTGAGGCTGCGCTCGACCATCCGCTGCTGGTGGCGCGGGAGAACCCGCGCCGCGCGGGTGTCCTCGTGGTGACCTCGGATCGTGGTCTCTGCGGTGGATACAACGCCAATGTCTTGCGTGTGGCAGAGGAGCTCCAGGCGACTCTCCGCGCGGAGGGCAAGACGCCGGTGGTCTACGCCATCGGTCGTAAGGGCCTCGCGTTCTACTCGTTCCGCAACCGCGAGATCGCGCGTTCGTGGACGGGATTCTCGGAGCGTCCGGACTTCTCGAACGCGACCTCGGTCGCGGCCGATCTGGTGACTGACTTCCTCGCGGGTTCGCCTTCGGAGGGTTATGAGCCCAGCCTCGACGGACCGCCCGGCGTGGACGAGCTCCACATCGTCTACACCGAGTTCAAGTCGATGCTGACCCAGCAGGCCGTCGCTCGTCGGATCGCCCCGATGGACGTCGAGTACGAGGGCGAGGGTCCGAAAACGCTCTATGACTTCGAGCCTGACGCGGAGACTCTGTTCAACACTTTGTTGCCGCGTTACCTGACCACTCGGGTCTACGCCGCGCTTCTCGACGCCTCGGCGTCGGAGTCGGCTTCGCGCCGCCGTGCCATGAAGGCCGCAACGGACAACGCGAATGACTTGATTCAGAAGCTCAAGCTGGAAGCGAACCGCGCTCGCCAGGCCAGCATCACCCAGGAAATTAGTGAAATCGTTGGCGGCGTGGACGCGCTCGCCGCTGCAGCAGGAAGTGACGACTGAGATGACAGCAACTGCCACCAAGACCGGTCGGGTGGTCCGGGTCACCGGACCAGTCGTCGACGTCGAGTTCCCGCGCGATGCGATGCCGGAACTCTTCAGCGCGCTCCACGCTGAAGTCACCTTCCCGGAGCTGGCCAAGACTTTGACGCTCGAGGTTGCCCAGCACCTCGGTGACAATCTCGTCCGCACGATCTCGATGCAGCCGACCGACGGTCTCGTCCGTGGTGTCGACGTTGTCAACACCGGTTCGCCGATCTCGGTTCCGGTTGGCGACGGCGTCAAGGGCCACGTGTTCAACGCACTGGGTAAGTGCCTCGATGAGCCTGGCTACGGCGAGGACCTCGAGCACTGGGGCATCCACCGCCTGCCACCGGCGTTCGACCAGCTCGAGGGTCGTACCGAGGTTCTCGAAACCGGACTCAAGGTCGTCGACCTCCTCACCCCGTACGTGCGTGGTGGAAAGATCGGCCTCTTCGGTGGTGCCGGTGTCGGAAAGACGGTTCTCATCCAGGAGATGATCAACCGTATTGCGAAGAACTTCGCCGGTACGTCGGTGTTCGCCGGTGTCGGTGAGCGTACGCGTGAGGGCAACGACCTCTGGGTCGAGCTCGCAGACGCCAACGTCCTCAAGGACACCGCTTTGGTGTTCGGTCAGATGGACGAGCCGCCAGGAACGCGTATGCGCGTCGCCCTCTCGGCTCTGACGATGGCCGAGTACTTCCGTGACGTGCAGAACCAGGACGTTCTGCTCTTCATCGACAACATCTTCCGTTTCACCCAGGCCGGTTCCGAGGTTTCGACGCTTCTCGGTCGTATGCCTTCGGCCGTGGGTTACCAGCCGACGCTGGCCGACGAGATGGGTCAGCTCCAGGAGCGCATCACGTCGACCAAGGGTAAGTCGATCACCTCGATGCAGGCCGTTTACGTTCCTGCTGACGACTACACCGACCCGGCCCCGGCGGCGACGTTCGCGCACCTCGACGCGACCACCGAGCTCAGCCGTACCGTGTTCGCGAAGGGTATCTTCCCGGCCGTGGACCCGTTGGCCTCGTCCTCGACGATCCTCCTGCCGAGCGTCGTCGGTGAAGAGCACTACCGGGTTGCGCAGGAAGTCATCCGTATCCTGCAGCGTTACCAGGACCTCCAGGACATCATCGCCATCCTCGGTATCGACGAGCTCTCGGAAGAGGACAAGCAGCTCGTCGGTCGTGCACGTCGTGTCGAGCGCTTCCTGTCGCAGAACATGTACGCGGCCGAGCAGTTCACCGGTCAGGCCGGCTCGAACGTCCCGATCAAGGAGAACATCGAGGCGTTCGACCGTCTGTGCAAGGGCGAGTTCGACCACGTTCCGGAGCAGGCCTTCTTCATGATCGGTGGTCTCGAGGACCTCGCTGAGAAGGCTCAGAAGCTGGGTGTGAAGCTCTGATGGCCGAAATGGCGGTCGAGCTGGTCGCTGTAGACCGGCGGATCTGGTCGGGGAACGCAGGCTTTGTGTTCGCTCGTACCGTCGCTGGCGAGATCGGTATCCTTCCTCGCCACACTCCGCTGGTTGCACAGCTCGTCGATGACGCTTCGGTCCGGATCGATGACACCGAGGGCCAGTCGTTCACCTTCGCGGTGGACGGCGGGTTCCTTTCGGTCACCGAGCAGGGCGTCACGATTCTCGTTGGAAACGCGGAGCCGGCAGAGGACATCGATGCCGATGCCGCTGCCGAGGACGCACGGTCCGACGACGAGAGTGTGAGTGCCTGGGGTCGTGCTCGACTCCGGGCTCTCGGCAAGACGGTCTGACGACCTTCCTGCCAAGGAGTTCCTAAACGTCAAGGCGAGGAGCAGGTCAGCGTTGAGTTCCCAGATCGTGGTTCTCATTCTGCTGATGCTGCTCCTCGCTTTCGTTTGTGCGGTGCTCACATACCGCTTCGTTCTTATTCGCAATGGCGGAACGCAGGCCGTCATTCGCCGTAAGCCGCATTCCGGTTCCGGGGGCTGGCGCCACGGGCTCATTCGCTACGGCGAAGACGAGCTCGTCATCTTCAAACTTTCGAGTCTCCGCTTCGGCCCGGACTATCGGTTGAACCGGCAGGGGATCGACGTCGGTACGCGCCGCCTCCCGGTTCCGGTCGAGGCCGAGATCATGACGGACGATGTCCGAATCATCCAGCTCACTGAGGGCGCCGAGTGGTATGAACTCGCGCTCGAGCCCGGTGCGCTGACTGCTTTTCTGTCTTGGGTCGAGTCCCGCCCGTCGGGCCGCTCTCGGCGCGGCCGCCCGCACTAGCCGTTCGCGCCGGGCTTCCAGAGCACGTCATCTCCGCCGTTTGCGACGCGGGACAGGATGAACAGCAAGTCCGAAAGACGGTTGAGGTACTTCGCCGTCAGGACGTTGGTTCCTGGAAGGTCTTCATACGCTGACCACGCCGCGCGCTCGGCGCGACGACAGACAGTCCGCGTGACATGGAGCTGCGCCGCGAGTGGGGTTCCACCCGGCAGGATGAACGACGTCAGCGCCGGCAGATTCTCGTTGAACGAGTCGCAGTGCTTTTCCAATCGCTCGATGTAGCCCTCGGTGACCCGAAGCGCTTTGTGTGCGACATCCGGGGGAGTGGCGAGGTCCGCGCCGACGTCGAACAGATCGTTCTGAACTTCGCGAAGGACCTCGGCGATATCGGGTGCGATCTCCGGGAGGGTCAGCGCGAACCCGATGGTTGCATTGGTTTCATCGCAGTCGGCATAAGCGACGAGCCGAGCGTCGTTCTTCGAAACTCGGGAGAAGTCACTGAGACCTGTCGAGCCGTCGTCGCCGGTACGCGTATAGATCCGCGTCAGGTGGATCGCCATGGAAACAACGTTACCGCCAAGTTTGCTCGCACTATCTGGGACCACAGTCCAGTGCCTGACTAGGCTGGACTGGTGAGCGAAGCTGGGCATAAAGATCGATTTCTCGTCGGCGGTGGAACGCGGCTCGAGGGCGAAGTTCCGGTGACCGGTGCGAAGAACAGTGTTCTGAAGCTCATGGCGGCGACTTTGCTCGCCGAGGGTACGAGCGTCATCACCAATTGCCCGGACATTCTCGATGTGCCACTGATGGCGGATGTTCTGCGCGGACTCGGCTGTGAGGTCGTGATCGAAGGAGACAAGGTCTCGATCACGACGCCGGCGGAGCCGAAATATGCGGCGGACTTCGATGCGGTTCGTCAGTTCCGTGCGTCGGTATGCGTGCTCGGTCCGCTGATGGCGCGTTGCCGCCGTGCGATCGTCGCGCTTCCGGGTGGCGATGCGATCGGTAACCGCCCTCTGGATATGCACCAGGCGGGACTGGAACTGCTGGGCGCCCGGTCGTGGGTCGAGCACGGATGTCTGATGGCGGAGGCCGATGCGCTGACCGGTGCCAACATCGGCCTGGACTTCCCGTCGGTGGGGGCCACCGAGAACATCCTCATGGCCGCGGTTCTCGCCGAGGGGGAAACCGTCTTCACGAATGTCGCGCGCGAGCCCGAGATCGTTGACATCTGCAACATGCTCACGAAGATGGGCGCCAAGATCCAGGGTGCGGGCACCTCGACCCTGACCATCCAGGGCGTCAAGTCACTCAAGCCGACGACTCACGAGGTGATCGGCGATCGCATCGTCGCGGCCACGTGGGGGATTGCCGCTGCGATGACGCGTGGCGACGTACGGGTGACGGGCGTGAACCCGAAGCACCTCGCGGTTGTCCTCGACAAACTTCGCGCTGCCGGCGCACAGGTGACGCTCGAGCCGCGTGGCTTCCGGGTCGTCCAGGAGCAGCGCCCGCGTGCGGTAAACACTTCGACCCTCCCGTTCCCGGGATTCCCTACTGACGTTCAACCCTTTGCCATCGGCCTGGCTTGCGTATCGGAGGGGACCGCGATGATCACCGAGAACATCTTCGAAGCGCGCTTCCGTTTCGTCGACGAGATGGTCCGCCTCGGCGCCGACGCTCGTACCGATGGACACCACGTGTGGGTACGCGGAGTAGAGCGTCTTTCGAGCGCTCCGGTGTGGTCTGCCGACATCCGTGCCGGCGCCGGGCTGGTGCTCGCAGCGCTCTGCGCAGATGGGACCACAGAAGTTCACGATGTTTTCCATATCGATCGCGGATATCCGGCGTTCGTGGAGAACCTCCAGGGCCTAAATGCGCAGATAGAGCGCGTTTCTTAGCCCTCCGACACGGCCCGCGGAGCGCGATTTGACTCTGCACAAAACCTCGCGTAACTTAATCCAAGTCAGAGCGACACGGACACCGAACCGGAGAGCGAGAGGGAAACCTCGAAGCCCCGGGAACCGAGGTTGGACGAAGTTGCTGGACCGCCCCAAACACCGATTTGCACCGGAAAATTCCGGTCGCTACAGTGTGTAAGGGAAACACCAAGCAAGTGAAAAGGCGGAAACGCCTGGAGCTAGCGCGTGTTGTTTGAGAACTCAACAGTGTGTCGACAAGATTAGATTGTCAGTGCCAAATTGTTTTGGCTGGCTCTTCGCTTGTGAGAGTCAGTGGATTTATTTTTTTTAGTCAGTCATTTTTGGCTGGCGTGAGTTTTTGTTGGGTTCAACATTCACTCGTTTTTTCTGAAAACTTTGTTTTCTAGATTTTTCGATGGAGAGTTTGATCCTGGCTCAGGACGAACGCTGGCGGCGTGCTTAACACATGCAAGTCGAACGGTAAGGCCTTCGGGTACACGAGTGGCGAACGGGTGAGTAACACGTGGGTGATCTGCCCCCTACTCTGGGATAAGCCTGGGAAACTGGGTCTAATACCGGATATGACCTTGGGCTTCATGGTTCTTGGTGGAAAGTTTTTTCGGTAGGGGATGAGCCCGCGGCCTATCAGCTTGTTGGTGGGGTAATGGCCTACCAAGGCGACGACGGGTAGCCGGCCTGAGAGGGCGACCGGCCACACTGGGACTGAGACACGGCCCAGACTCCTACGGGAGGCAGCAGTGGGGAATATTGCACAATGGGCGAAAGCCTGATGCAGCGACGCCGCGTGGGGGATGACGGCCTTCGGGTTGTAAACCCCTTTCAGTCGGGACGAAGCGAGAGTGACGGTACCGATAGAAGAAGCACCGGCCAACTACGTGCCAGCAGCCGCGGTAATACGTAGGGTGCGAGCGTTGTCCGGAATTACTGGGCGTAAAGAGCTCGTAGGCGGCTTGTCGCGTTGTTCGTGAAAATTTACCGCTCAACGGTGAACTTGCGGGCGATACGGGCAGGCTAGAGTACTGCAGGGGAGACTGGAATTCCTGGTGTAGCGGTGAAATGCGCAGATATCAGGAGGAACACCGGTGGCGAAGGCGGGTCTCTGGGCAGTAACTGACGCTGAGGAGCGAAAGCGTGGGGAGCGAACAGGATTAGATACCCTGGTAGTCCACGCCGTAAACGGTGGGCGCTAGGTGTGGGTTTCCTTCCACGGGATCCGTGCCGTAGCTAACGCATTAAGCGCCCCGCCTGGGGAGTACGGCCGCAAGGCTAAAACTCAAAGGAATTGACGGGGGCCCGCACAAGCGGCGGAGCATGTGGATTAATTCGATGCAACGCGAAGAACCTTACCTGGGTTTGACATCTACCGGAAAGCCATAGAGATATGGCCCCCCTTGTGGTCGGTAGACAGGTGGTGCATGGCTGTCGTCAGCTCGTGTCGTGAGATGTTGGGTTAAGTCCCGCAACGAGCGCAACCCTTGTCCTGTGTTGCCAGCGGGTTATGCCGGGGACTCGCAGGAGACCGCCGGGGTCAACTCGGAGGAAGGTGGGGACGACGTCAAGTCATCATGCCCCTTATGTCCAGGGCTTCACACATGCTACAATGGCCGGTACAGAGGGCTGCGATACCGCGAGGTGGAGCGAATCCCTTAAAGCCGGTCTCAGTTCGGATTGGGGTCTGCAACTCGACCCCATGAAGTCGGAGTCGCTAGTAATCGCAGATCAGCAACGCTGCGGTGAATACGTTCCCGGGCCTTGTACACACCGCCCGTCACGTCATGAAAGTCGGTAACACCCGAAGCCGGTGGCCTAACCCCTTGTGGGAGGGAGCCGTCGAAGGTGGGATCGGCGATTGGGACGAAGTCGTAACAAGGTAGCCGTACCGGAAGGTGCGGCTGGATCACCTCCTTTCTAAGGAGCTCTAAGGAGCTATTCCTTGAATCAGCATCGTCATCACCGTTCGTGTGGTGGATGCTTCTGGGTGGAACGCTGATAATCGCGACGACGTGAGGTTCATTCGGACCGAAGGTTGTTCATTTTCTTGTGTGGCACACTGTTGGGTCCTGAGGCAGCACGCCCCGGGCATGCGAGTGCACGGAGTGGTTGTTTCGTGTGTTGTTTGAGAACTGGACAGTGGACGTGAGCATCTGACTTCACGAAGAGGCCGGCTACCGTATGGTGGCGGGTGTTTCTTTGTGGGGTTTTATTCTTTGTAGTGTTTTTGTTGAGG
>NZ_AQXZ01000012.1 GCF_000380645.1 Smaragdicoccus niigatensis DSM 44881 = NBRC 103563 | reverse complement strand
GCTAGACATCCCAGGTCCGTAGCTTGTCAAGCGACTGGAGCAAGTCTTTCGTTTTGCCCTGTTTGTCGGTGGTTCCAGGCGGTGTCTTCGTCATAAAGGGCTTTGTGGCGTAGGCAGCCGTGCAGAATCCCGACGAGCCGGTTGCCGACCGCGCGCAGGGCTTGATGGTGCAGGTCGCCGGCGGCGCGACGCTGGTCGTAGTAGGTGCGTACGCCGGTGCTTCTCGTGAGGGCGCAGAAGGCCCACAGGTCGATCGCGTCGTAGAGCCGTTTGTTGCGGATATGACGAGCAAGGACCGCACGTTTTCGCCCCGACGCGATCGTCAGTGGTGACGTTCCGGCGTAGTTCTTGCGAGACTTGGCGGTGGTGTACCGCTCGGGGTCGTCCCCGAATTCACCGAGCACCCGGGCGCCGAGGACAGTACCAAGTCCTGGCAGGGAACGAACGATCGCGGCGTCCGGGTGTTTCTCAAAATGGGTGGCCAGCGTGGTTTCGAGTTCGCTGATCTGGCGGTTGAGTTCACCGATGATCGCGGTCGCGGACCGGGTAGTGGCGGCGAAGGCGCCCACGACAGCGGTGGCGGTGGTGAGCTGTTCGGTGCGCAGTACGGCCTGTATCTCGTGCGCGCGCTGATCGGTATTACGTTGGCGCCCCGCGCGTTTGAGGGTCGCTGAGATCGCTGAGATTGACAGCCGGGCACCGAGATCAGGGGCTGGGGCACGGCTCAGGATCGCTAGCGCGTCCCGGTCGGTAAGGTCGTCGAACGCCTCGAGGGCGGCGGGGTAGTACTCGCGCAGTGCTGAGCGCAGCGCGTTGGCGTGCCGGGTTCGGGCCCAGATGAGGTTCTGGTGGGCGCGGGCGAGGACCTTAATCGCTTCGGCTTCGGCGCTGTCGCCGGCGATCGGGCGGTGGTTGTGTCGGTCGGTGCGGACCAGGTCAGCGAGTAGTTTTGCGTCGCCGGCGTCGGATTTAGCGCCGGAGACGGTGTGCCGGTCGCGGTATCGGGCGGCGGCGAGGGGGTTGATCGCGTACACCTGATACCCGGCGGCGACCATCGCGTTGACCCACAGGCCGCGGTCGGTTTCGATGCCGATCACGACCTGTGTCGGGTCGGTGGCGTGGGTGGCGATCAGTTCGTGCAGGGTTCGGATGCCGGGCAGGCCTTCGGGCAGTCGCCGTGCCGCGAGGCGGGTTCCGGTGGCGTTCATGATGTGGATGTCGTGGTGGTCTTCGGCCCAGTCGTCGCCGACGAAGATCATCGGCTACCTCCCTTGATGGTCTGCTCCTTGTTGGGGGTGGTGAACCTGGAGGACCCTGGCGGCGACCTAATGGATCAGTGCTCGTGATGGCACGACATCCCAGTAGCGCTACAGGAACCTCACCGGCTGGCTGGGGCACGATCTAGCGCTAGAAATCGAATATCGTTCCAGGAGGAACGGGTGCTCACCAGCCAGCGGTTCGGTGACCAGCCTGCGTCAGTCAGTTCTGGATCGGACCGTTAGACACGCAGCTGATCTGTTCCCATTAGGAGGGACCATGCCATCTGTTGAAGCGATTCCCGTCAACCTCGTTGAGCTGGTCAACGCCGGAGACCTCGAGTGCGAGTGCATGGCGTGTCACCTGCCGCTGGAGCTCAAACACGGGCCGGTCGAGTGGAAGCTCACCTGGCGCTTCCCCGGGCCGTACCCGGTCCCAGGTGAAGACACCATGCTCTTGTGCGAGCCGTGCTATCGAGACTGGATCGAGCACCCCGACGAACTCGGTGGCTTTCCGAGGGCAAGCCACCGAGTCTGAACCAACTAGATGTCGAGTTCGATATCCGACTTCGGCAGGCTGTTGCACACTGTGACGCGAGCCAGGGTCGGGCCTTCCTCGTCGTGCTGCGTGAAGCCCTTGAGCTTCGGGCACACGCACGCCCGGCACAGGCCCTGCTCGCAGCCGGTCGGAACGTTGATGCCGACCTCGCGCGCCTTCTCGAGCAGCGTCGTAGCGCCATCGATCTCGGCAGTGATGCCGCTGCGGCGGAAACGGATCTCGTACTTCTTGTCCGCGCCCTCGGTCGGGCGAACGAGCGGAACCGGCGCGAAGGACTCGGTGTGGAAGTTCTCCTCCGGCATCCCGAGGTTGACGAGGATGCTGCGCGACGCGTCGATAAGGCCCGCCGGTGCGCACACGTAGGCCTGGCGGTTGGCGACGTCCGGCACGAGTTCCTGTACGAGCTTGGTACTCAGGTGGCCCTCACGCGAGAACTTCCCGGCCTTGTCGCAGACGAACTCGATCTTCAGGTTCGACTTGGCGGCGAGCTCACGAAGCTCCTTGCCATAGATGATCGAGCTCTCGTCGCGATTGAAGTACAGCAGCGTTGCGTCGGTCTTCGGCGCGTGGCGCACGACCGTGCGAATCATGCTGATGATGGGCGTGATACCGACACCACCGGCGATGAAGAGCGCCTTCTCCGGCACTTCCCGAAGGATGAACGGTCCGTTGTTCGCCGGCTGGCCGACGATCGTCACACGCTTGCCCGACTTGAGCGCGTCGTTGAGGTGGTTCGACATACGGCCGTCCGCCACCCGCTTGACGCAGATCTCGAAGTCGTCGGACTCGCGACTGTCCTTGACCAGGCTGTACTGGCGAACGAGTTCCTCGCCCTTCACCGGTACGCGCAGCGAGATGAATGCACCCGCGTCCCACGACGCGTCGTCCCAACCCGCAGGCTTGGCGATCCGGAAGGTCGTCGCCTGACCGCCGGCCTCCTTGCGCGAAGCGATGACCTTGGCACTGGCGTTGAACGTCTTCGGCGCTTCGAGGTACGGGGCGTCCGGAACGACGTTGAATCGAAGTCCGTAGGCAACACGACGTGCAGTCTCAAATGGGCGGGTCGCGAGACGCCAGAAGCGCGGGTACTCACGCTCACCAGCCGGTGCGGACAGCGTCGCGATCTGCTTGATGGCTGCCGGAATGATGTCCTCGAACGGCATCACGTTGTACGGAAGGCCGTGCTTCTCACAGACCTCGCGCACTTCGTCCTGGATCTCTCGCAGGCGATTACCTGGCAGATCCGTGAACAGGTGGTGCTCGAGGTGGGTGTCGAGTCCGCCGTAGAAGACGCGGAAGGGCGGCGGCGTCGGGAAGTCGACGTCGTCGAGCATGCTCGCCATCCAGTCATCCAGTCGCTTCCACGACGTGAAGTTCGTGGTGGCCAGAATCTGCCGGGCGTAGTACTCCTCGCGGGTCTCGTCCGGCCCCGGATCGTGGAACACCATCGTGTTCGGTGCGTGGTGCTCGATGGCCACCAGCAGCAGGATCGTGGCGTGACCGGCTGCAGTGCCGAGCCAGTTGCCGATGAGGGTTTGCGGAAGACGGAGTCCGGCCTGGAACGGCTCACGGAGGTAGTCCTGCAGGACGTGCTTCTTCATGACCCGCGCGACACCCTTATAGGTGTCCGGGGAGAACAGCGACCGATGTTCGGTTCGAGCTGCCGAGATCGCGGGCAGGAGTGCGAAGTAGTACGCGTTCGATGCCAAGAGCGCGGGCAGGAATGCAACCTGCGCCAGGTGATGACCGAACCAGTCCTGGCCGGGCTGGATACGCGCGATCTGGTAGCCCAGGTCGTGGTCCTTACCAACGATGTTGGTGTTCGGGTGATGGTTCTGGTGGTGCATCACCTTCCAGTCGGTCGGGTCGCAGTGCAGATCCCACTCCCACTTGGTGGAGTCGAACTCGCCACGGTTCTCGAGGTCGTCATAGGCACCGTGCATGATCAGGTGGCCGATCTCGGAGAACTCGAGCAAGACGTGCAGCGCGTACTGGATTGAACCGCGGTACAAGGCGTCCGGGCGACCACCCTCCATCAGCAGCTTGCGGCTGTTGGCGCGAATCGCTTGCGAGTAGGCGGAGACATTACGAATGTGCTCGAGGTCTTCGTCGCCCATGCGAGCCTTCACACGGTTGTAAACCGCCAGCAAATCGTCGGCGAGGCCGTCGTAGTTCTTGCGGCCGTCAGCGTGCGATGCGTCCTGGATGGCGAACGTCATTGGTCCTCCTGAACAGGATTTGCCCAGTACTACTAAAATCTAAGGGTGTTTGAGCAAATCGTTTGTAGGACTAAAGTATTTACAAACAGCCTAGTTTGTCAATAGGTTGGGCACCTCAGGCGTGTTTGTAAACCTCCACAAAGGCTAGGACTGATGGTCACTCCCGAACCCACCGCACTCGTCCCCGGATCGCTGGGCGACCATGCGCTGTGCATGCTGCAGAAGCTCGGGCAGATCGCCTTCCGCCTGACCGAGGAAAAGCTTTCTGAGCAGGGACTTCGCATTCGTCATTACAGCGTTCTGCAGGCCCTCGACGACCTTGACGGCGCATCCCAGGCAGAGCTCAGCAGCTACCTGCGAATCGACGCCGCGACGATGGTGGCGTGCATCGACGAACTCGAGAAGCGGACCTTCGTCACACGTGGACGTGACCCGAAGGACCGTCGCCGCTATCGGATCGAGCTGACGTCTCAGGGGGCCGACGCTCTCGTCGAGGCGAACTCCGGACTCGAGGACCTACAGCGAGAGGCACTCGGCGATCTGAGCGTCGACAACCTCGAGGCCCTGACCAGTGCCCTCGCAGCGCTGAACACATCCGGAACTCTGTCGGCGACGTTCGAGCGGACGCGACGGGTCACTGCGGCGAGCTGACGGCCATCCCCTGAATGACTGATGTCGCGGGTAGGAGCCCGGCACGGCGACGTCGGTGCCTTATCGTTCGGAGTGACTGTCGCAGGTACCGGGGGTGAGACATGGGTGACGGCGACGTCGTCAGCACGCGCGAACGGATGATTCGGGTGGTCGCGTGCACAACAGGTGCAGCTGGTGTTGTCTTTCTCCTCACGGCGATACCGATGATCGTTTACCGATTTCGCATCGGAGTCGTCTGGTTCGAAACCTTCGCACTTGCGGTATCTACCATTCCGGCGCTCCTGCTTGCCCTCGGCTCAATCCGAATGCCGCTCGCGTGGATCCGACGCACGGCCGCTGTTCTCGTTCTCGGGCAGCTGTCCATCATTCCGCTGATGACTGTCGCGCTCCCCCAAGGCGTCCATTTGCAGGGCGACTGGCCCTGGTTCCTGGCCTTTACGGCACCCTTCATCATGCAGGTGGCGCTCGCCTGGGGCTCTCGTGCGCTGGTGTATGTCGTTCCGATATTCGCGGTCATGTTCGGTTTCGCACTGTGGTGGTGGTTTGCCGACGTCGGAGCATTCTTCATCGCACGGAACGTCGCCGGCATCATTGCGTTTGCATTCATGGTCGCCATGGTGGGCATCGGCGCGTGGTCGGGCGGCGCAGTGCTCGACGAGGAAACCCGTCTACTCCGAGCCGAAGCCGCAGCCCGCGCCGAAGTCGAGGCAACGGTGACCGAGCGCGCTCGGCTCGACGGACTCATCCATGACAACGTCCTGGCGGCACTACACGCCGGTGGCAGTGGAACCGAAGACAGTCGCACCGTTCAGAGCGCTGCTGCCCTCGCGCTCGACGCCCTTCACACGGTTTCGCAGCCCCCGCAACTCGACGGCTGGGTTTCCGCTTCGGAGGTAGCCGCACGACTCCGAACCCGGTGTGCAGAACTCGACGAATCTGCCGTCGTGGTGGTGCGGACTCCCGACCCAACAGCTCAGATCGCCGCTGCCATGGGCCAACTTTTCCTGGAAGTCGTCGATGAAGCGCTTCGGAACAGCCTGCAGCACGCTGGACCAGACGGACGTCGAGTGTCGCGAACGGTGACGGTCACCATCGCCTCGTCAGCGCAACTCACAGTGCACGACGACGGAGTCGGCTTCGATCTGAGTGACGTCTCACCAGCGCGCCTGGGAATTTCCGTCGTTATGCGCGGGCGAATCGCCAGTGTGCCGGGTGCACGGCTGACCGTCGATTCGGCACCCCACTTGGGAACCACCATTTCGGCGAGCATTCCCGTACAACCGACCCAGATCGACATTGGCGACGGAAGCACCGTCGATTCACCGAGGCAGTGGAAACGCTCTGCACCGGACGTGCTCCGGCTGCACAGCTGGGGCGCCGGTGCCGTGGGAATTGCCTACCTTGCCGCGGTCGCCGCCCGACCGTTCCAGGTCATCGACCACGTCTTCAATGGCTGGTACCTCTCCGCCGTTGTGCTGATGGCGATTAGCGTGGTGTCGCTGTTGATCCGAACGGCTGATCCGATGCCTCTCCGGCTGTCCTGGATACTCGCCGGCGGCACCGTCGTTGCCGCACTGTGCAATGTCGCAGCTACTGCCCATATTCATATGGCCAACCAAGGGCTCATGTGGGTGTGGGGTCCGGGAACGGTTCTGATGGGGTTCCTCACCGTACGCGGGCGATTCCTCCCGGCATGGGCAGCCGAGGTCGCGATGACAATCACGTACTGCTACGCCTATACGCGGATCGGTGTCGGCTTCGGCAGCGTGTTCATATCCCAGCTCGTGTTCAACCTGGTCCTGCTCATCATCTTCACCCTCTTCGCGCGAACACTGCGCCGCATCATCGGCGAAGTCGCTGCCACGCGCGCACTCTCCGTGACGCTTGCCGCCGACCGCGGTCGCTCTCAGGCACAGTTGCGCGAGCGCGACGCTTTGCTCCGCTATCTCGACAAAGCCGCCTTGCCCCTGCTCGAACAGCTGGCCACGGAGGCGGATACCGACGAGTCGACTCGTGGTCGAGCGATCCTTGTCGAGGCTCGGCTTCGGGACCGCATTCTTGCCCGTTCGCTCGCGAGCGAACGAGTGCTGGACGCAGCCGAAGCCGCACGCGCCCGCGGCGTCGAGGTTTCCCTACTCGATGAGGGTGCGCTCGATGACGCAACCGAGGACGTCCGGTCCAAGGTTCACAGCGCAATCCTCGATCACTTGAACGCCACTCGGCATGGGCGGATCACGGCACGAGTTCTACCGCCGGGTCGCGATGCGCTCTGCACGGTCCTCCGCAGCGAGGGCGACGAGGACGATCTCACGGAAGTCCGCGTACCAGTCGTCAAGTGAGCGCCGTGGCCCGCAGCGCGTCGAATTCGGCCTGGTCACGAATCTCCCACGCGGCCTGGCCCATCGCCATGATTCCTCGGGCCGGCAGAGCCACGTCGCCAATCATCGGGTTCTGTGCGGCTTTTGTCGGCTGGCCGAGATCGACGCCTTCCAGCGTCGCCGACGATTCGTCGATGAGGTACATGCGCTCCGGCATCAGGATGCCGTAGTGGCCGCTCGGCATGACGCCGGCCATCTCCAACTCGCCCATCCCGAGCCGCTTCGCAACGAGTTCGCGGGCCCGTCGGAGACTCTTCGTACGCCACGTCCACAGCGGCATCCGAGGCGCGACCGCGTTCATCGCCCGCAAGAACGTGGTCGCGTGTGGGGTGACCGTCCAATTCAGCTGAGCTGCGGAGGAGGCGACGGTTAACGAGCCCTCGTGCCACTTCAGTGCAATATCTGCTTCCTCGACCCGGTCGCAGGCCTGCCCGTAGTAGCGCGGGCACGCAGCCTCGACATGTGGGTTGTCGACGAAGATCGTCCACGAACCGGACGGGTCGCGGTGCCACACAGTGACGTACGGACCGAACGAATTCTGCGGGAACACCCGGAGCGCAAGAACATGGCCGGAGTCGAACGGCAACCCAAACACACCCCACCCGCGGACATACTCATAGCCGGGCCACGGAGGTTCGCCAACACCTGGTGTGATCGCCGCAATGCGGTCTTCGATGCTCTTCATGGTGATCAGTAGCTGAAGGTCGTGGCCGGCTCGTCGCCGACCCAGTTCCACATCGGGATCGTGCCTTGGATCTCGGCACCGGCGATCAAGTTATTCGCGTCGAGATGCTTGGCGGTGAAGCAGATCGGACACACGTAGTAGCGCCCACCAGCAGCTTCATACCGTTTGAGCAGGTCAGGTAACGACGGACACCCGTCACACGCCACCCCCAGTGCCACACCCGGAACCGCGAGCCGCACCGCTTCCTTCGTCAGGAACATCAACGTCTCTTTACCGGTCTCCGCCGCTCCGACGGCGACGAGGAACGCAACGGTCACCTTCTCGGCGTCTTCGAGGCCCGTGGTGAGGCTGATGACAGCTTTCGTGCTCATGCTTGGGGTCCTTTCTAGGTTTCTGCGTGAAAACCTAGATCTGGAACCGGCACGAGTCATCGGGCATCTTCCCGATAAATCTGAATGCGGCCGACGTGTTTAAGGACTGTCTCTTCGGCTACCTCAACTCCAGATCTCTCGTCACCATGACGTCGTCGTTGATCTTCACGGATCGGATGGTTCCCACCATGGCCAATCGCCAGAACATCGCCTTCAAGGTGCTCACCACCGTCGTCAGCGTCCTCAGTGGGCTACTCGCCGGCGCCCTTTCAAGGCGCATCTGGGCATGGGTCGGGCCGACGTCGCCTCCGGCTCCGAAGGATCTTTCGCGAGGTATCGGAGAAGTACTTGTTGCAGCTGCCGTGCAGGGAGCGATTTTTGCGCTCGTTCAAGCGTCCTTCGACCGCGCTGGCGCGCACGCCATCACTGCTGTCACCGACGAGGCTCCCGCGTAACTCACCGGGCGTTCAGCGCAAGAAGGCGAACCGCTCGTTGAAGGAATCGGCTGCGGCGCGCAGCTTAGCGATGTCGGGTCCAGCCTTCAGGATGTCCCGGGAGACCGCCGGCAGAACGCCCGGCAACCCTCCAGCGAGCTTGCGAACCTCATCCGGCCCGGCACCCTGCGCGCCCACGCCGGGCATGAGGATCGGGCCGTTGAGCTGCGACAAGTCGGGAGCCGTTTCGAGCGTCGCACCAATGACGACGCCGACCGAGCCCAGGCCGTCTGCGACAGTGTTGATGGCCGCAGCCTCGTCGACGATCGATTGTCGGATCCCCGATTGCAACTCGCGTGCCTCCGGGTTCGACGTTGCCGATAGTACGAAGATGCCATGTTCCGGCGCACGATCTAGCGCCGGCTGCAGTGACCCGAACCCGAGGTACGGCGACACCGTCACCGCATCGCTCTGCAGCGCAGAGCCTTCACCCAGCCATGCCTGCGCGTACGCCGCCATGGTCGAACCGATGTCGCCACGCTTCGCGTCGGCGAGGACGAGGGTCCCCGCGTCCCGCAGCGCGCTGATGACCCACTCAAGCAGGACATAGCCGCGAGCACCGTGCGCCTCGAAGAACGCCACCTGGGGCTTGACGATCGAGACACGACCCGCGAATGCGTCGACGAAGGTCGCCGCGAACTCCTCGAGCCCCATCCCCCACGCCTCGAGCAGCGGTGTGTGGGGGTCGAGACCGACACACACCGGCCCGTGCGCGGCGGTGGCGTCCGCGAGACGCTTGCCGAAGGGCGCCGGGCCAACGGTCACTGGTCGTCCCGCAGCGCCGCCTGGTACTCCTGCAGGCTGCGAACACCGATATTGCCGACGATGCTCGCCTCGATGCCCTGCACCGCGGCGGCCGCACCCTGCGGCGTCGTGATGCACGGAATGTTGGCGGACACGGCGGCCGAGCGGATCTCGTAGCCGTCGATGCGCGGGCCCGAGTTGCCGAACGGGGTGTTGAACACGATCTCGACGCTGCCCTCGCGGATGTGGTCGACGATCGTCTTCATGCTCGGGTCGGTCGTCGTCGGAGCGCCGTCCGCGGTGATCTTCCGGACGGTCTCGGCCGGAATTCCATTGCGGCGCAACATGGACGCAGTGCCTTCGGTGGCCAGAATCTCGAACCCGAGGTCATGCAGACGCTTGATCGGGAAGACCATCGCGCGCTTGTCCTTGTTGGCGATCGACACGAACGCACGGCCCGACTTCGGCAGCGATCCGTACGCAGCGGTCTGCGACTTCGCGAATGCGGTTCCGAAATCGCGGTCGATGCCCATGACCTCGCCCGTCGACTTCATCTCCGGTCCGAGCAGCGAATCGATGTTCGAACCGTCGGGCTTCTTGAACCGGTGGAAGGGCAGCACCGCTTCCTTGACGGCGACGGGTGCGTCATCGGGGAAGACACCGCCATCGCCCTCTGCCAGAAGCATGCCTTCCTTGCGCAGCTCGGCGATCGTGGCGCCCATCATGATTCGGGCGCATGCCTTCGCCAACGGCACCGCGGTCGCCTTCGAGACGAACGGAACGGTGCGGCTCGCGCGCGGGTTCGCCTCGAGGACGTACAGCTTGTCGTCCTTGAGTGCGTACTGCACGTTGAGCAGACCCTTCACGCCGATGCCGAACGCGAGCGCTGCGGTCGAGCGACGTACGTTGTCGAGGTCGCTCTGGCCGAGCGTGATGGGCGGCAGCGCACAAGCTGAGTCGCCGGAGTGGATGCCGGCCTCCTCGATGTGCTCCATGACGCCGCCGATGTAGACCTCTTCGCCGTCGCACAGCGCGTCGACGTCGATCTCGATCGCATCGTCGAGGAAGCGGTCGACAAGTGCCGGACGCTCGGGCGACAGCTCGGTCGCGCGGGAGATATAACCGGCGAGCGATTCCTCGTCGTACACGATCTCCATGCCGCGGCCACCGAGGACGTACGACGGGCGAACGAGAACCGGGTAGCCGATTTCGGCGGCGATCGCCTTCGCTTCTTCGAAGGTCGTGGCCGTGCCGAACTTCGGCGCCGGAAGTCCAGCCGCGGTGAGCAGCTGACCAAAGGCACCGCGGTCTTCGGCACGATGGATCGCCGCCGCGGAGGTTCCGACGACCGGGACACCCGCCTCGGTGAGCTTCTTCGCCAGACCGAGCGGAGTCTGACCACCGAGCTGCACGATGACACCGGCGACGGTGCCCGACTCGCTCTCGGCGTGGTAGATCTCGAGCACGTCTTCGAAGGTCAGCGGCTCGAAGTACAGGCGATCCGCGGTGTCGTAGTCCGTCGAGACCGTCTCCGGGTTGCAGTTGATCATCACGGTCTCGTAGCCGGCCGCCGAAAGCGACTGTGCCGCATGGACACACGAGTAGTCGAACTCGATGCCCTGACCGATGCGGTTCGGGCCGGAGCCGAGGATGAGAACCTTCGGGCGCTCCCTCTGCGGAGCGACCTCAGACTCCGCACTCGGGTCGAGTTCGTAGGTGCTGTAGTGGTACGGCGTCTTCGCCTCGAACTCCGCGGCACACGTGTCGACGGTCTTGTAGACCGGCCGAACTCCCAGCCTGTGACGGAGAATGCGGACGCCGTCCTCCCCCGCCAGCTCCGGACGGAGCGCGGCAATCTGGCGGTCGCTGAAGCCCGAGAACTTCGCGCGACGCAACAGGCCCTCATCGAGAACCGGAGCGTCGACGACCTTGTTGCGCAGCTCGATGAGACCCGCGATCTCGTCGACGAACCAGGGGTCGATACCCGAGGCCTTGCTGACCTCTTCGACCGAGTGACCCAGGCGAAGCGCGCGCTCGACCTGGTAGATCCGGCCTTCCTTGGGAACGCGGAGATCCTCGAGCGGGTCGTTGTCCGGCTCGACCCCGGTCCAGAAGCCGGCAGCCTTGGTCTCGAGCGACCGCAGCACCTTGCCCATGGCTTCGGCGAAGCTACGGCCGAGGCTCATGGCCTCGCCGACCGACTTCATCGTGGTGGTGAGCGTGTCGTCCGCGCCCGGGAACTTCTCGAACGCGAACCGCGGAGCCTTGACGACGATGTAGTCGAGCGTCGGCTCGAAGCACGCCGGGGTTTCCTTGGTGATGTCGTTGACGATCTCGTCGAGCGTGTAGCCGATCGCCAGCTTGGCCGCGATCTTCGCGATCGGGAAGCCGGTCGCCTTCGACGCGAGCGCCGACGAACGCGAGACGCGCGGGTTCATCTCGATGACGATGATGCGACCGTCGTCCGGGTTGATCGCGAACTGGATGTTGCAGCCACCGGTGTCGACGCCAACCTCGCGCAGGATCGCGATGCCGAGATCACGCAGCTTCTGGTACTCACGGTCGGTCAGGGTCAGGGCCGGTGCGACCGTGACCGAGTCGCCCGTGTGCACACCCATCGGGTCGACGTTCTCGATCGAGCAGACGATGACGACATTGTCGCGACCGTCGCGCATGAGCTCGAGCTCGAATTCCTTCCAGCCGAGGATCGACTCCTCGATGAGGACGTTGGCCGTCGGGCTTGCGGCGAGACCGCCACCGGCGATGCGGTCGAGATCCTCGTTGTTGTAGGCCATGCCGGAACCGAGTCCACCCATGGTGAAGGACGGGCGAACGACGACCGGGAAGCCCAGCTCAGCAACGGTTTCGTGGACCTCGTCCATGTTGTGGCAGACGCGTGACTTCGCGCTCTCGCCACCCACCTTCGCGACGATGTCCTTGAACTTCTGGCGGTCTTCACCGCGCTGGATCGCTTCGAAGTTGGCACCGATCATCTCGACGCCGTACTTCTCGAGCACACCGTGCTCGTACAGCGCCACCGCGGTGTTGAGAGCGGTCTGGCCGCCGAGGGTCGCCAGGATCGCGTCCGGGCGCTCCTTCTCAATGACCTTCTCGACAAACTCCCAGGTGATGGGCTCGATGTAGGTGGCATCCGCGAACTCGGGGTCCGTCATGATCGTGGCCGGGTTCGAGTTCACCAGCGAAACGCGAATGCCTTCTTCGCGCAGCACGCGACAGGCCTGGGTTCCCGAGTAGTCGAACTCGCAAGCCTGGCCGATGACGATCGGACCAGAGCCGATGACCAGGATGTGGTTGATGTCTGACCGACGTGGCATTACTTGTTGTCTCCCAGCAAGGCGGTGAAGCGGTCGAACAGGTACGCGGCATCGTGCGGGCCGGCCGCGGCTTCCGGGTGGTACTGAACCGAGAAGGCTTTGCCGTTGACGAGCTGAACGCCCTCGACGACGCCGTCATTGGCACACACGTGGCTCACTTCGGCGAGGCCGAACGGGGTGTCGAACTGCTCACCCTTCTCGCCCTCGAGCGCGAATCCGTGGTTTTGCGCGGTAATCGAGATGCGGCCCGTACCGTGCTCGATCACCGGGATGTTGATACCGCGGTGACCGAACTTCATCTTGTAGGTCTGGCGACCGAGCGCCCGACCGAGGATCTGGTTTCCGAAGCAGATTCCGAACAGCGGAACGCCGGCTTCGAGCACCTTCTGCGTCACCTTGACCGCGTGGTCGGCGGTCGCGGGGTCGCCCGGTCCGTTCGACAGGAAGACACCGTCGGGGTTCAGCGCGAGCAGGTCATCAGTCAGCGACGGCACGACGTGCACCCGGACGCCGCGCTCGGCGAACATGCGCGGTGTGTTGGTCTTGATCCCGAGGTCCACCGCGACCACCGTGAAGCGGTGCTCACCGATCGGGTCGACGGTGTAGACATCCTGCGTCGACACCTCAGTGGCGAGATCGGCACCGAGCATCGCGACCTGCCCGTTGACGCGTGCGACGAGCTCATCGTCGGTGGCCATCGCGCTGCCCGAGAAGATGCCCGCCTTCATCGACCCGCGCGAACGCAGGTGGCGGACCACCGCACGGGTGTCGATCTCGGCGATTCCGACGATGCCCTGCTTGACGAGTTCGTCCTGGAGGGTCGTGGTGGCACGCCAGTTGGATGCTCGACGGGAAGGGTCACGAACGGCGTATCCGGCGACCCAGATGCGCTGGTCGCGGGATTCGTCGTCCTCTTCGTTCCACCCGGTGTTACCGATCTGCGGAGCGGTCGCCACGACGATCTGGCGGTGGTAGCTCGGATCGGTCAGGGTCTCCTGGTAACCGGTCATCGCCGTGCAGAAAACCGCCTCGCCGAGGGTTTCGCCCTCCGCGCCGAACGACGAACCGCGGAAGATCCGTCCATCCTCGAGAACAAGAACTGCTTCAGTCACGCTGCTGTGTCCTTCTGGTGAAACGCCGTATCGATTGCCACGCCGGACTGCGGAGCCCAGCGAATAACCTTGCGGTCCTTGACTTTCCATTCCGCTTCGATGGACTCCGCCGGAATCCAGAGCGGCGCGCCGGAGACCCGTCGGAGCAACACGCCCTCGGGGTAGCGGGTGATGTCACCATCGGCCCGCACACCAAGTCCGTCGACCGCGAGGCGGTGAGTCCATCGCGGTGCCATCGAGCTGCCGAGGTAGCGCACATTCACGTGCTCCAGCGGCTCACCCAGCGATTCCGGCACCGTGGGCAACGCCCCAATGGCCGACGACTGCTCGGCAGCCCGCCGGCGCCAACCCTTACGCATGAGCAATGCGCCCAGCACGAACAGGGCAATGAACCCCACGGTCAGCAGTGTTCTGATCATCGACGCACCTCCCCATTCAATGCGGTCACTCGACCGCGCAACATCGTTCCGACAACACGGCCCGGCAACTCCATCCCGCGGAATGGAGTGTTCTTCGCCAGACTGTTGAGCTTGTCTACCTTTGAAGACGCTGACGGGTCCACGATTGTGAGGTTCGCCGGCTCACCAATTTCGATGGGACGTCCCTGGTCGTCGAGTCCCGCGATCTCGGCGGGGCGCTCGCTCATCACGCGGGCCACGCCTCGCCAGTCCAGAAGACCGGTGTTGACCATCGTCTCGACGATGACCGACAGCGCCGTCTCCAAGCCCAGCATGCCCGGCCGAGCCTGCGAGAATTCGCAACATTTGTCCTGCTCCGCATGCGGCGCGTGGTCGGTTGCGACGCAGTCGATGACCCCTTGTGCGAGGCCAGCGCGCAACGCTTCGACATCGGATTTCTCGCGCAGCGGCGGGTTCACCTTGTTGACCGCGTCGTAGGTTTCCAGTCGCGAGTCATCGAGCAGCAGGTGATGCGGCGTGACCTCGGCAGTGATCTGAATCCCCTGCGACTTGGCCCATTTCAGAATTTCGACGGTCCCGGCAGTGGACGCGTGGCAGATGTGGACCTTGGCCCCCGCATCGCGAGCAAGCAGCGCATCGCGCGCCACGATCGACTCCTCGGCGGCGCGCGGCCAACCGGTGAGGCCGAGTCGAGCAGCGTTCGGGCCCTCGTGCGCGACCGCGCCCTTGGTCAGTCGCGGCTCTTCCGCATGTTGTGCGATAAGTACGCCCAAGGTCGACGCGTATTCGAGCGCGCGCCGCATGATCAGCGGGTCGTACACGCACATGCCGTCGTCGGAGAACACCCGCACGCGACCGGTGCCCGCAGCCATCATGCCCATCTCGGCGAGCTGCTCACCCTTGAGTCCGACCGTGACCGCGCCGACCGGGTGCACATCGACGAGGCCGACCTCTTCACCGCGCCGACGCACGTAATCGGTGACCACCGGAGAGTCCGCGACCGGGTTGGTGTTCGCCATCGCGAATACGGCGGTGTATCCACCCAATGCTGCGGCAGCCGAACCGGTTTCGATGGTCTCGGTGTCTTCCCGACCCGGCTCGCGCAGGTGTGTGTGCAGGTCGACGAACCCGGGCAGCAGGACACAACCGGTCGCGTCGACGACTTCATCGCCGGAAAGCCCGGTTCCGATATCAGCGATCTCGCCATCGGCGACGAGTACGTCGACCGGGTCACCCTCGCCGTACAACCGGACGCTCTTGATCAGGACACTCACGCGACCTCCTCATCGGTCCCGACCAGCAGCTGGAACAGAACAGCCATCCGCACATGCACACCATTGCTGACCTGCTGGAGGATGGCGGTTTGCGGCGAATCGGCTACCGGGTAGGCGATCTCCATGCCGCGGAGCATCGGACCCGGGTGCAGGACGATCGAATCGTCGGACAACATCGCCATCCGACGCTCGGACAGCCCGTACTGCACTGAATATTCACGCGCCGACGGGAAGAACCCGCCGTTCATCCGTTCGGCCTGAACGCGCAGCATCATGACCGCGTCGGCCGCGGGCAGTTCCGCATCGATCGAGTGCGACACGTTGACCGGCCACTCCTGCACTCCGGTCGGCAACAGCGTCTTCGGTGCGACAAGTGTGACGTCGGCACCGAGCAATGACAGCAGGAGCGCGTTCGAGCGCGCGACGCGACTGTGCAGAATGTCGCCGACGATCGCGACGCGTTTGCCCTCGATCGACCCGAGCCGCTGGCGGATCGTCAGGGCATCGAGCAGCGCCTGAGTGGGATGCTCGTGCATGCCGTCACCGGCGTTGACGACCTTGGTGCCGTCTGCCTCGGTCCACTGGGCGATCTGTTGGGCCGCACCCGACGCCGGGTGACGGACGATCAGCATGTCGGCACCGGCGGCGCGCAGGGTCATGACCGTATCGCGCAGAGACTCGCCCTTCGCAACCGACGACCCGCTCGCGCTGACGTTGATGACGTCGGCGCTCATCCACTTGCCGGCGACCTCGAACGAGACCCGCGTACGGGTCGAGTTCTCGTAGAACACGGTCATGATCGTGCGACCGCGCAGGGTCGGAAGCTTCTTGACCTCACGGCCGAGGAGAAGTTGTTCGAAACGTTCGGCGTCGTCGAGCAATGACGTCGCCGATTCGCGAGTCAGATCATTGATCGAGAGCAGGTGCTTCACCGCGAACCTCCGTGCAGCATCACTGCGTCGCGGCCGTCGAGTTCGTCGAGCAGAACCGAAATGTCCTCCGAGCGCGCCGTCGGCAGGTTCTTACCGACGTAATCCGCACGGATCGGCAGTTCGCGGTGACCGCGGTCAACGAGCACCGCAAGCTGGACCGCGCGGGGCCGCCCCATGTCGCTCAAGGCGTCGAGCGCCGAGCGGACCGAACGGCCGGACATCAGGACGTCGTCGACGAGAATCACGAGAGCCTGCTCCACGCCACCGGACGGTTCGACCGTTTCGCCCAGCGCACGATGCGGCTTCTTGCGCAGGTCGTCGCGGTAGAGGGTGATGTCGAGCGCGCCGACCGAGGGACGAACGCCGGAGAACTCGGCGATCTTGTCCGCAAGACGTTCAGCGAGAGTGAACCCACGTGTCGGGATTCCAACGAGGACAACGCGATTCGGAGCATCTTCGGCATCCAGAGCGGTTTTCTCGATGATCTGGTGCGCCATGCGGGCGATCGTCCGGCTCACATCAGCTGCGGACATCAGCTCTCGGGCATGGGCTTCCCACTCAGCACTGTGGCGTTGCACGACTGAGATGGACCTCCTTCTCCGCCTCACGGGACGGCTCGTTAAAGGACGTCGGTCGATAGAGGAGCCTAGCAGCGGAGAGGACAGCTCGGGTAATCAGCGCCGAGCAAACTTCGGCGCATGTTCGGGTAGAACACCCCGTGCCACGAGGAACGGCGGGAGGCTGCGCAGAACGGGGATTCGCCGCAGGACCCGGAGCGGACGTGGTAGCTCCGTTCGGTTCGACAAATTCAGATCGCCTTCGAGTGCCGGCCGCATGCCGCGCTCATGCAGAACCCGCTGCATTCCCTGCGTCACGATGGTCGGCACAATCCGGCGCCGCTGCACCTTCGCGAGATCCGCATCCGTGACGGTCCCGTCCTTGAGCGGCTTGGCCAGAATGCGCGCCGCGGCGACCGCATCCTGAATCGCCAGATTGATTCCGACCCCACCCGCCGGGGACATGGCGTGCGCAGCATCGCCGATGCACAACAGTCCCGGCATGTGCCATTTCTTCAGGCGATCCAGTCGGACATGCAGAAGTTTGACGTCGTCCCAACTGTCCAGCGAGTCGACCCGGTCCGAAAGCCAGGGAGCCATGCCCGCAAGCGATTCGAGGATCTCCCGCACCGGATGCTGCCGTGCCTGGACGTCACTTCCCTTAGCGATCAATGTGGCGATCTGCCAATACGAGAACCGGTCAAGCATGACCCAGGCGCGCCGGTCGCCGAGCACGGGCACGATTCCGGCCGGATCTGTCTCATGCCGCGGAATCCGGAACCACCAGGCATCGAACGGAACCGGCCACTCAATGACATCCAGCCCCGCGGCCGCACGCACTGTCGACTCCCGACCATCGCAGGCAATGACCAGGTCGGCCCGGATCTCGCCCTCACCCTGCTCACTGCGGTACGTAACCCCGGCGACGCGCCCGTTTTCACGGATCAAACCCGTCACCGGGGTGCTCATACGCAGCGTGAACGTTGACTCTTCTTTGGCCGCCTGTGCGAGCAGGTCGAGCAGATCCCACTGCGGCACCATGGCGATGTATTTGTGCTTGCCGGGCAGGTCGCGCAAGCTCGCAATCAACACCGCCTGGCCGCCGACCGGAAGCTGCACACTGTCGACGTGATTCGCCGGGAGGTCCGCGAACTCCTCACTTAGACCGAGTTCGTCGAGCAAGTCGAGCGTTGTCGGGTGAACCGTGTCACCGCGGAAATCGCGCAGAAAGTCGCCGTGTTTCTCGAGGAGCGTGACCTCCACCCCACCTCGGGCCAAAATCAACCCAAGCATCAAACCTGCAGGGCCGCCGCCCGCGATCAAGCACGTGGTCTTCTCCACGAACTGAGCCTATGCGCGAAGAAGGTTGCTGACCATCCTCTTTGAACGCGGATGGCGTCGCGATCGCGTTCGGCGGCCAGCCGTCGTGACTATCCCTCTTCGCCGCCCGACTCCTGGTCGTCGCCGCCCTCTTCCCCGCCGGACTGGTCCTGGTCCTGACCATCTTCTTCACCAGCGGACTGGTCGTCACCCTGACTGTCCTCGTCACCAGCGGACTGGTCATCACCCTGACTATCCTCGTCTCCAGCGGACTGGTCATCACCCTGACTGTCCTCGTCTCCAGTGGACTCCATGTCCGATGCAGCGGAGCTGTCGAAGGTCACCGCGGACTCCGAACCGCCATCATCTCCGCCATCGAACACGTCGGCTGAGGCGACGCCGATGCCGCCGGCGAGGAGAACAGCGAGCGCGGGAACCACGAAGACCTTGCTGAGCATTGATTTCATCTGCACTGGATTTGTCCTTTTCACGAAGGGCGTCTGAGTTCGACTGCCACATGAAAAGGATGTGCGAGATTCCGATTCCCAACTAGCACCCCTGGGGGTGAGGGAACCCACCCCCAGGATGTTTATCGACGTCAGGCTCACAAAAAGCACCCCCGCAGTTCGGACCGAACGACGGGGGTGCAAGAAGATGTACTTAGTCCTCGGCGGGCGCTGCGGCGGACGCGCGAACCTGCGGCGCTACCTGGACGATCCGTCCCAGGATGCCGTTCACGAAGCCCGGCGAATCGTCCGTGGACAGCTTCTTCGCCAACTCGACGGCTTCATCGACGACGACCACAGGTGGCACGTCCAGAGCAAAGAAGAGCTCCCACACGGCAACCCGCAGGATCGCGCGGTCGACCGCCGGCAGACGGTCAAGGGTCCACTCTTCGAGATAGTCCCGGATGGTTCCGTCGATCTGCTGGCGCTCAGCCATGACACCGTCGACGAGCTTGACTGTGTACGGATTGATCGGGTTCACCGAGTCGGTCTTCCCGACCATCCCGAGTCGATCTGCAAGCAGCTCACCAGCGCTCATGCCGCGAGCTTCGGCCTCGAAGAGCAGGTCGACGGCCCGGTTACGCGCCTTGTGGCGCGTACCGAGCTTCTTCTCCGGACGTGAATCGTCCGTCATCAGGAGTTGACGCGCGAGATGTAGCTGGCGTCCCGGGTGTCGACGCGAAGCTTGTCACCGGTGTTGATGAACAGCGGAACCTGAATCTCGGCACCGGTTTCCATCGTGGCCGGCTTGGTTCCACCGGTCGAACGGTCGCCCTGCAGGCCCGGGTCGGTGTGCTGAACGAGGAGGTCAACGGCAACTGGAAGCTCGACGAACAGCACGGCACCCTCGTGGGTGGCGACCTGGACGGTCATGTTCTCGAGCAGGAAGCGCTCGCCGCCGCCGAGGGTCTCTTCGCTGATCTCGACCTGCTCGAAGGTCTCGCCGTCCATGAAGACGTACGACGAACCATCGTGGTAGAGGTAGGTCATATCGCGACGGTCGACCGTTGCGGTCTCGACTTTCACACCCGCATTCCACGTCTTGTCGACAACCTTGCCCGACATGACGTTCTTGAGCTTGGTACGCACGAACGCCGGTCCCTTACCGGGCTTGACGTGCTGGAACTCGGTGATGGACCACAGCACTCCATCGATGTTCAGAACCAGCCCATTCTTGAAGTCGGCGGTGCTTGCCACGGGTCTCCTCGATTTTCAAACGACACAAGTTGTTTCAGTTACACGATTGTCAGGTCTTTGCTGGTGAGTGTGAGCAGCTCGGCTCCCGAGTCCCGGACGACGAGGGTGTCCTCAATCCGAACCCCACCTCGGCCGGGAAAATAGACACCTGGCTCCACGGTCACCACCGCGCCGGAGAGCAGTTTACCTTCTCCGGTTTTTGTGATTGCCGGTGCTTCATGGATCCGCAGGCCCACGCCGTGGCCCAACCCATGCGTGAAATGTCTGCCCATGCCCGCAGCCTCGATGACATCACGCGATGCCGCATCGAGTTCGCCATCCGTGACGCCCGAGCGAACGGCCTCACAGCCCGCCAGCTGTGACGCCAGAACGACGTCGTAAGCCGCGCGCTGCCAATCGGAAAGGGCACCGAGAACGAAGGTTCGCGTCATGTCCGAGTGATATCCGTCGACCAGCGCACCGAAGTCGAGCTTCACGAAGTCGCCATGGGCGAGCACGGCCTCAGTCGGCCGGTGATGTGGGATGGCCGAATTCGCGCCCGTCGCGACGATCGTCTCGAAGGCGATTCCATCGGCACCGGCCTCGAACATGCGCCACTCGAGGTCGCGAGCCACGTCGCGCTCGGACCTCCCCTCCCGCAATCCCCCAGCCTTCAACAGGGCCGCCAGAGCCGCGTCGCCAGCGGCACACGCCTGCCGGATCAGGTCGATCTCGCCGTCGTCCTTGACCTCGCGGAGTTGCTCCACAAGTCCCGAAATCCCTTGCAGTTCAATGCCTTTAGTGGTTCCGGAGAGAGTCGCATGATCTTCGACCGTGACGACGTTGCTCTCGAACAGCAGACGCTTGTACTCCGATTCATTCGCAAACTCTGCCAGTCGGCGCCCGCAGGCCCGGGCGATGTCCACCCGTATATCCGGCGCCTGGCGGGCCGACTGCTCGGAATATCGACTGTCGGTGCACAGCAGTGTGTGCTGGTCACCGTGCACGTGCACGAGCAGCGCGGCATTCGATCCCGTGAACCCCGTCAGGTATCTGATGTTGACGAGATCGGTGACCAGCATCGCCGTCGCGTCCGCCTCTCGAACGAGGCGCCGAAGCGCTTCCCGCCGAGCCGCGTGATTGGGTCGCATCTTCCGAGCGTAGGGCGAGCCGAGCCGCGGGGCTACGGCTTCAGCCGTCAACCTCCGAGTGCAGGCTTGATGTTCGCGTTCAGGTGGAAGACGTTGTCCGGGTCGTAGGTCGCCTTGATGGCCGCGAGCCGGTCGTACTTAGCCGGGCCGTAGGATGCGCGGACCCGTGCTTCGTCGGCGTCGTTGAGGAAATTGACGTAACCGCCGGCATTCGAAGCGTAGGGCTGCAGGGCAGCCCACATCGTGCGCACCCACTCGCGGTCGTGCTCGAAATCTGCGCGGTCGATCGACGCACAGTCCACGTTGACCGCGTAGTGCGGCGACCGTGACCCACCGAACGAGGTGTCATCCTCGCTGACCTGGCTGAACGCGCCGCCGAGGCAGAAGATGCCGACGAAGGACTCGGTCGAGCGAGCACCATCGGCGTTCGCGGCGAGGGCAGCGATGATCTCATCGGTCAGTTCGTCCACGTCGAGCGACTTCTCATACGCGTACATCCCCCACGTGAGGTCCTCGTCGAACATCTTCTGGAGGTCGACGAACGGCATCGGCGTGATGAACGAGAACAGCGGCGACTGGCCGAGAACCGGTGCCACCAGGTCGGCGTGATCCTCGGGTGTGGTGTAGCCGGCGACGATCATCGCGTACCCCTTCTGACCCTGGACGTGCTCGGGGACGAAGGGCGCCGGCGGTGCCGTGAGACCGACCGCTACCAAGGCACCAGCACGCTCACCGACCGTCGGAATGAAGTCCCGGATGAACTGCAACGCCTCGATGCCGTGGTCGAGCCCCCAGAAGAACATCCCGAAATTGATCAGGGGACCCACAGTCTGCAGCCGAAAATCGAACTCGGTAACGACACCGAAGTTGCCGCCGCCGCCACGGAGCGCCCAGAACAAGTCGGGGTGACTGTCGGCGGAGGCCTGCACGACGTCACCGTTCGCTAGAACGACCTCGGCGCCGACGAGGTTGTCGACCGACAGTCCGCCGAGCCGCGTGAGCCATCCGATGCCGCCGCCGAGTGTGAGACCGGCAACGCCCGTGTCACTGATGACGCCGGCTGGCATCGCAAGCCCGTGCGGCTGGGTTGCGGCATCGAGTTCGGCGAGCGTCACTCCCCCACCGACGCGGGCGCGCTTCGCCTGCGGGTCGACGACCACCGATTTCAGTGCACTGAGGTCGATCACGAGACCGCCATCGGCGATCGCCGTGCCGCGGTAACTGTGCGCGCCACCGCGCACCGAGACCTCGAGGCCCTCGCCTGCGGCAAGTGCGAGCGCCGCGGCGACATCAGGCGGCGATGAGACCTGCGCGATGAGCACAGGTCGATGATCGATGTCACCGTTCCAGGCCGATCGGGCCTGGTCATAGCCGTCGTCGCTGGGTTCGATGAGCGTTCCGCGGAACGCCGAGCGGAATAATTCGAGATTCGATGTCGACGTCATCGGAGTCTTCTCTCAAGCGGTTGGCCGAACTGACGCGATCAGCGTAGGCAACGCTTGCAGGTGCGCTCTAGAGGCGCAGATGGGCTGTCATCAACTGGACAGAATCGACCAGGATCAGGCCCGCGCCGCAGGCTTGATGTTCGCGTTGAGGTGGAAGACGTTGTCCGGGTCGTAGGTCGCCTTGATGGCCGCGAGCCGGTCGTACTTGTCCGCCCCGTACGAAGTGCGCACTCGGTCGGCGTCCGCCTCTGCCATGAAGTTCACATAGCCGCCGACATTGGAGGCGTACGGAGACAGCGCGTCGAACACCGAGCGAACCCACGCACGGTCGGCCTCGAAGACCTCGCGGTCGTGCGACGCCCCCTCGATGTTGACCGTGTAATGCGGCGACCTCGAACCCCCGAACGCGGTCGCGTCCTCGGAAATCTCGGTGAATCTGCCCGCCAGCGAAAAGATCGGCATGAATGACATGGGCGAGGTGGCACCGCCGGCGAGGTCGGCGAGAACGTCGATGACCTCGTCGGAGAGATCATCAATATCGAGAGACTTCTCGTAGCCCAAAACGCCCCACGGAGCGTCTTCGTCGAACAGTTGCTGCAGAGCCGTGAACGGCATCGGCGTCAAGAACTCGAACAACGGAGGCAACTGTGCACGAATGGGCGAGACCATTTCCGCGTGATCGTCGGGCGGTCCGTAACCCACCACCAGGAGCGCATAACCCTTCCGCCCGTGGAATTCCTCGGGAACGAAAGGCGCTGGTGGAGCCGACAATCCGACTCCCAGGAGCACCGCCGAATTGGGCGGGAGCGTGGGTATGTAGTCCCGGGCGAGACGCAGCGCCTCACGGCCCGACTCGAGACCCCAGAAGAACATCCCGAAACTGATCATCGGGCCGATCTCGTACAGCCGGAATTCGAACTCGGTGACGACACCGAAGTTGCCACCGCCACCACGAAGTGCCCAGAACAGATCCGGGTGGCTGTCGGCGGAAGCTCGCACGACCTCGCCGTTGGCCAACACCACTTCGGCGGACAGCAGATTGTCGATCGACAATCCGGCTAAGCGCGTCAGCCAGCCCATGCCACCGCCGAGGGTCAGGCCAGCCACACCGGTATGGCTGATGACCCCGGCCGCAGCGGCGAGGCCGTGTTCCTGCGTGGCTGCATCGAGAACCGCGAGCGTCGTGCCACCACCGACGCGCGCCGTCTTCCCCTCGGGATCGACGATCACCGTGTTCAGCGCACTGAGGTCGATCATGACGCCGCCGTCGGTGACCGCCGTGCCCCGATAGCTGTGCGCGCCGCCGCGCACGGACACCTCGAGGCCCTTCGACGCGGCGTAGTCCAATGCCAACGCAACGTCGCCGGGCGACGAGCACCGAGCGATCAGGACCGGGCGATGATCAATGTCCCCGTTCCAGGGCGACCGCGCAACGTCATAGCCGTCGTCGCCGGGTTCGAAGACCGTTCCTCCGAACGCAGACCGGAATTCTTCGGGATTCGATGAAGCGGCCATCGCCATCTTCTTTCGCGCGCGAATTGCTGGGTCGCGCTTAGCGTATCGCCGGTCCGAATTCCGCTCTAGATGCGACTTTTCAGTCCCGCGCGACGGCGGAGTACGCGGCCGCCAGCAGCGACGGGTCGGGTCCCGCGAGCCGGCCCGGCTTCGCCAAGCCGTCGAGCACGACGAACCGCAGCACACCCTGCTTGTTCTTCTTGTCGCCCTGCATCGCTTCCATGAGCTGCGGCAACGCGTCGCCGTCGTAGCTGGTGGGAAGACCGAGGAGCTCGAGAATTGCCCGATGGCGGTCGGCGGTGGCGTCGTCGAGGCGACCAGCCAGGCGGGCCAGTTCGGCAACGAAAACGAGGCCGACCGAAATCGCGGCGCCGTGGCGCCACTTGTACCGCTCCCGACGCTCGATCGCGTGCCCGAGGGTGTGACCGTAGTTCAGGATTTCGCGCAGGTCAGACTCGCGCAGATCTGCCGCGACCACATCGGCCTTGACCTGAATCGAGCGTTTGATGAGTTCGGCGAGGATCGGCCCCGTCGGGTCGATCGCCGCCTCGGGGTCCTTCTCGATGAGATCGAGAATCACCGGGTCGGCGATGAATCCGGTCTTGACCACCTCGGCCATTCCGGCAACGAGTTCGTTCCGCGGCAGCGTCTCGAGGGTCGCGAGGTCGACGAACACCGCCGAGGGCTCGTGGAAGCAGCCGACGAGGTTCTTACCTGCGTCGGTGTTGATTCCGGTCTTGCCGCCCACAGCCGCGTCGACCATCGCGAGCAGCGTGGTCGGAATGTGCATGACCCGAACGCCGCGCATCCAGGTGGCCGCAACGAATCCGGCGAAGTCGGTGACCGCGCCACCACCGAGGCTCACCACGACGTCGCTCCGGGTCATCCCGATACGACCGAGCACCTCCCAGGCGTAGCCGGCAACGGCAAGATCCTTACCGGCTTCGGCGTCGGGGATCTCGAGGCGGTGCGCCTCGATTCCGATCGCCGCGAGCTCAGCACGCAACTCTTCCGCCGAGACGGCGAGGGTCGGCTGGTGGATGATCGCCACCAGCCGCGTGCCCTTGAGCGCGGTGAGGATCTCGTCGAGAAGGCCACGACCGACAATCACAGGATAGGGCTGCGCGGTCCGCACATCGATCCGCACAGGCTCGGTCTGGCTCACTTCTTCTCCTCTGTCTTGCGCTGCAGCTCAGGCAATGTCTTGACCCCCAGTTTCCCCAGGATCTGCGCGACGACGCGACCCGGGCTACGCCGATCGGTCCGGATGCGGATCGTGGCGACCTCCCGATACAGCGGACGTCGCCGGCGCATCAGTTCCCGATACTTCGCCTTCGGGTCCGTTCCGGCAAGCAGTGGCCGGGCGTTGCTCGCACCGGTGCGGAGCACACCCTCGGCTTCGCTGATTTCGAGATAGATCACGGTGTGCCCGCGAAGGAGTTGGCGCGTGTTCTTTGACAACACCGAACCGCCGCCCAACGACACGATTCCGCGCTGATGAATAACGGCCTCGCGAACGACCCGTTCTTCGATCTCGCGGAAATGCTCCTCACCGTCGGTGGCGAAGATGTCCGAAATCGTGCGTCCGGTCTCGCGTTCGATTGCCGCGTCGGTGTCGAAAAGTTCGACTCCCAGGGCATTGGCGAGACGACGTCCGATGGTCGATTTCCCTGCGCCGGGAGGTCCAACGAGGATGGCTCGCGGCTTCGACGGCCCAGGTACGGCCATCAGCGACGCATCCGCTTGGCAACGCCAGCGAGGTAGTTGTCGATGTTGGACTTGGTCTCGACGATCGAGTCGCCGCCGAACTTCTCGAGCGCGGCCTGCGCGACGACGAGAGCGACCATCGCCTCGGCGACGACACCGGCAGCCGGGACCGCACACACGTCGGAACGCTGGTGGATGGCGACGGCCTCTTCACCAGTCGACATGTCAACGGTGGCGAGCGCGCGCGGAACCGTCGAGATCGGCTTCATCGCGGCACGCACGCGCAGCGGCTCACCGTTGGTCATTCCGCCTTCGAGGCCGCCGGCACGGTTGGTCGAACGAAGGACGCCATCCGGGCCCGGGCGCATCTCGTCGTGTGCCTGGCTGCCGCGTCGGCGTGCGGTCTCGAAACCGTCGCCGACCTCGACACCCTTGATCGCCTGGATACCCATGAGCGCGCCGGCCAGACGCGAGTCGAGGCGGTTCTCCCCGCTGATGAACGAGCCCAAGCCGATCGGCAGGTTGGAAACGACGACCTCGACGACACCGCCGAGGGTGTCACCGTCGCGCTTCGCAGCCTCGATCTCAGCGATCATGAGAGCTTCGCCGTCTTTGCTGAACGCACGCACTGGACTCTCGTCGATCGCGGCGAGGTCCGAAGGCTGCGGAACCGTCGGGTCCGGGGTGGCCGCGGCGCCGATCGATACGACGTGCGAGATCACCTCGGCGCCGAAAGCCTGGCGCAGGAACGACTTTGCAATGGCGCCGAGCGCGACGCGGGACGCCGTCTCACGCGCGCTGGCGCGTTCGAGAACCGGTCGTGCGTCCTCGAAGCCGTACTTGAGCATGCCGGCGAAGTCGGCGTGCCCCGGGCGCGGACGGGTCAACGGGGCATTGCGAGCCAGGTCGGCGAGGAGTGCCTCGTCGACCGGATCCGGCGCCATGACCTCGACCCACTTCGGCCACTCGGAATTGCCGATCATGATCGAGATCGGACCACCGAGCGACTTGCCGTGGCGGACACCACCGAGGATCGTGACCTCGTCGGCCTCGAACTTCATGCGGGCGCCACGGCCATAGCCGAGCCGGCGCCGAGCGAGATCGTTTCCGATCTCGGCCGACGTGACGTCGACCCCCGCAACCATGCCCTCGAGCAGCGCAATAAGCGCGCGACCGTGCGATTCACCTGAAGTTACCCAACGCAACACGGTGTCCATCTTTTCATGAGCCGACAAATTGCCGAATCACCGGTTGGCACTAGTGCAATCGGCGCGCGGCCCGAACCACGGGCGATTCAACGATCCACCCCACGTTCGGGGTCCGACTTTGCCGAATCGCCAGTGTTCCGGGCCGGGCAGTCACGTACACCAGAGAATTCCGAACACCGTCGCCGCACACATCGACGGTCCATGCGGCACTGGCCGCCCGCGAAGGAGAAGTGCGCCGACCACCGCGGTGATCAGCGGCGCCAGGACAGCAGCCACCACCCAAGACTGCGAGCTGGCGAGGGCCGCGGCTCCCCCGAGTCCGATCGCGGCTTTCACGTCGCCCGCACCGAGCGACGTCGGAGCCAGCACGTGAGCGACCAGGTACAAACCAAACAGGAGCAGCGCACCCACGACGACGGTTCGACACTGCCCGATCGCAGTGCCGGCGCCGACGATCACGATCGCGCCCGGAATGGTGAGCCAATTAGGCAAGCGACGTTCACAGCAGTCGTACCAACTGAGCGCTACACACCACGCTACGAAGAGACCGAACGTCATTCACCAACGGTCGTTGATGGGACCCTCGAAAGCCGATTTCCGGATCCCGCTCAGCGAATCGCGGCGGCCATGGCCTCTCGAGGTGCGGGCTGACCCGTGAACTGCTCAACCTGGGAATACGCCTGATTGAGGAGCATTTCCAGGCCGCTGACGACTGTTCCACCGGCACGGGACACCGCATCGGCGAGCGGCGTGGGCCAGGGGTTGTAGATGGCGTCGAGGAGGAACGGACACTGCGCCACAGCGGCAGCGACCTCCGCCGCGGCGGACGCCGGAATCGTGCTGACGACGACCTGCGCCCCCGAACACGTGTAGGCGAGGTCTTCCGGTTCGAGATCCTGCCATGCGACCGCCATCGCGAGGCGCTCGCCCAATTCGACAGTGTCCGCGGCGCGACCGCGATCCCGCGAAACGATGGTCACCGCCTCGACGCCGAGGTCGCTCAGTGCGAGCAATGCCGGTCGTGCCGTACCGCCGGCCCCGAGAACCACCGCGTGCGCACCGTCGAGATCGCCGACGCCGCCCTCGATGAGAGCTCCGGCCACCCCGTCGATGTCAGTGCAGTCCGCACGCCAACCACCGTCGATCCGGACCAGCGTGTTCGCCGACCCGACCAATTCGGCACGCTCGGTCCGCTCAGTGGCGAACTCGAGCGCGGCGACCTTGCCGGGCATTGTCACCGATAGGCCAACCCATTCGGGTCCCAGACCGGACACCAGTCCGGGTAGTTGTTCGCCCGTGCACTCGATACGTTCGTAGGTCCAATCCAGACCCAGCGCGCGGTACGCCGCAAGGTGCAGGTCTGGAGAGCGCGAATGCGAGATCGGGCTCCCCAGAACTGCGGCTCTGCGTGTCATCGTCCCTGGTCGAGAATGCCGCTGTCCTTGGCCTTCTGGACGTTCTTCTCGTGTTCCTCGAGGTTGTCGGTGAACAACGTCGTGCCCTGGGCGTCGACCGTGACGAAGTAGAGCCACGGACCCTTCTCCGGGTTCTCGACGGCCTTGAGCGCGTCCAGGCTCGGCGATGCGATCGGAGTGGCCGGGAGGCCGTCCATGGCGTACGTGTTCCAGGGCGTCACGCGGGCGCGGTCGGCATCCGTCGTCGCGAGTTCGACGGTGTCGAGGCCGTAGTTGACGGTCGAATCGAACTGCAGCTGCATCGGCTTGGCGAGACGGTTGAGGATGACGCGCGCGACCTTGCCGAAGTCCTTCGGATGCGACTCACGTTCCACCAGGGAGGCCATGACCAGCTTCTGGTACGGCGTGTAACCCTTCGGTCCATTTTTGAGAATGCCCGAATCCTCGTATCGCTTCGCACTCTCGGTGACCAGCTGGTTCAGGATCTGAGTCGGCGACGCGGACGGGTCGAAGTCCACACTTCCACTGATGATCAGCCCCTCGAGCTGGGTCGCCTTGCGTGGGGCCTTGGCGACATCGTCCCGGAGCCACTCGGGAACACCGAGCGCGGCAAGGTCGTCGCTTTCCGCGGCCGCGGCAATGTCCTCATAGGTGACGCAGTGCTCCTTGCCGTCCGGCTTGTAGCAACTGGCCTTGGCGATCTTCCGGAAGATGCCCTCCCGAGTCGAGCCGGTGTCGAGGTCGCTGTTGTCGAGCAGCTGACGCCCCTCGGACAGGACCATGTTGCCCACGCGCGACTTGGGGTCGACAAGTTTCTCGACCGCTACGGCACCCGGAACGTGGGACGGAACGAGGTAGTAGCCCGGCTGCAGGCTACCCATCGCATCGTTCGACACGGCCGCATCGAAGAACGCCGAAGCACTCTTCGTAACGCCCTTCTTGAGCATCTCCTGCGAGATGTCGTCGGCAGTCTCCCCCGACTTCACGCCCACGACGACGTCCGGGCCGGCGGTACCAGCGGCGAAGTCCGGTGGCGGAGCATACGGGTGCGACGACTTCCACCAATAGGCCAGACCGGCGCCAATGAGGAGAAGGACGGCCAAGGCGATCGCGAGGACCGCCGTTCTGCGCCTATTTCCCCGCGCGGCCGCAACGGCTGCGCCAACGCGCTGCGGAAGCTGCCGCGGCTCTTTCGGAGATCCCATACTTAGCTGTCCTGCCCCAAACTTCTCGTACGTCCGTCAAGCCAGTTCTGGAGAATGGCTACGGCCGCAGCCTGGTCGATCACCTGCCGTTGTTTGCGCGCCCGGACCCCGCTGTCACGAAGCGCACGTGTTGCAAAAACTGTCGTCAAGCGCTCATCAGACATCTGGATCGGAACGTCCAATTTCGAACGCAACCGAGCCGCGAATTCCTCTGCTGCCTCGGCCGCATTTCCATGCCGCCCTTGCAGAGTTGTTGGCAGTCCAACGATCACCTCAACGGCCTCATACTCTGCCACGATCTCGCAGATGCGCCGGATATCTGCCGATTCCGGCGAGCCGCCCGAAACGAACTGGACAGTCTCAACGGGCGTGGCAAGGATGCCGTCCGGGTCGCTCACGGCGACGCCAATCCGCACGGCCCCCACATCGATGCCGAGTCTTCTGCCCCGCTGGAAGGTCACAGCCCTGACAACGCTGCCGTGACGTCGGCGATCGCAGCCGGGATGCCCGCCGCGTCGGTTCCCGCACCCTGCGCCGAGTCGGCCTTACCGCCACCCCGGCCACCGATCTTCGGCGCGAACGACTTGACGAGGTCGCCGGCCCGAGCGCCCGCGTCCTGCCCGCCCGCATTGACGACCACAAGGAACGGAACCTTGTCATCGACATCGCCGAACAGCGCGACCACAGCCGGCTCCGAGCCGAGACGGCCCTTGATGTCACCCGCTAGAGTCCGCAGATCGTTTGCCGAGACGCCCGGCACCTTCGCCGCGACCACGCGGAACCGGCCCGCGGTCGTCGCACCGTTCGCCAGCGAGCCTGCCGACGACAGCACGGCCTGTGCCTTGAGTCGCTCGACTTCCTTCTCGGCTGCCTTCAAGCGCGTGACGATCTGCTCGACGCGACCCGGAACCTGATCCGAGGGCACCTTCAACGACGATGCAATGCCCGCGAGAAGCGCACGTTCCTTGGCGAGGTGCTTGTACGAATCGAGTCCCACGTACGCCTCGACACGACGCACACCGGAACCGACGGCCGACTCACCGAGGAGGGTGATGGGGCCGATCTGCGCCGAACTTCCGACGTGCGTACCACCGCACAGCTCCATCGAGAACGGTCCGCCGATCTCGACGACGCGGACTTCGTCGCCGTAGTTCTCACCGAAGAGGGCCATTGCGCCCATCTTCTTCGCGCTCGGCAGGTCGGTGACGAACGTGTTGACCGCGAAGTCCTCGCCGACCGCTTCGTTCGACACGCGCTCGATCTCGTCGCGCTGTGCCTCGGAAAGCCCGCCCTGCCAGTTGAAGTCGAAGCGCAGGTAGCCCGGCTTGTTCATCGAACCGGCCTGGACGGCGTTCGGTCCGAGAACCTGACGCAGCGCGGCGTGCACCATATGCGTGCCGGAGTGGCCCTGCGTCGCACCCTTGCGCCACGCGGGATCGACATGCGCGGTGACGGTGTCGCCTTCGAGGAGTTGTCCTTGCTCGATGGTCACCTTGTGCACCCAGAGCTTCTTGGCGATCTTCTGGACGTCGTTGACCTTGGCCTTGAGCCCCGAGCCGCTGAGCGAACCGCGATCGGCGATCTGTCCACCGGACTCGGCGTACAGCGGACTGCGGTCGAGGATGACCTCGACGTCAGTGCCAGCCTCGGCGACCGGCTGCCGCACGCCGCCCGAGATGATCGCGAGAACCGTTGCCTCGGTGTCGAGTTCGTCGAAACCGGTGAACTCGGTGGGACCGCGGTCGACGAGCTCCTTGTAGACCGAAAGGTCGGCGTGGGCATGCTTGCGCGCTTGAGCGTCTTCCTTGGCGCGCTTGCGCTGCTCGGCCATGAGCTCGCGGAAGCCCGCCTCGTCGACGGTCAGTCCGGCTTCTTCGGCCATCTCGAGCGTCAGGTCGATCGGGAAGCCGTACGTGTCATGCAGGGTGAACGCTTCCGAACCGGGGATCACCGACTTACCGGACGCCTTCACCTCGTCGGCGGCCTCTTCGAACAGCTTCGAACCCGACGTCAGGGTCTTGAGGAAGGCAGTCTCCTCACCCACCGCCACAGTCTGGATGCGGTCGAAGTCGGTGGCGAGCTCCGGGTACGACGGCGACATCTCATCCCGCACGACCGACATGAACTCGCCGACGACCGGCTTGTCCGCGCCGAGCAGGCGAGCGGATCGGACGATGCGGCGCAGCAGACGGCGCAGGATGTAGCCTCGGCCCTCGTTGCCGGGGTTCACACCGTCAGCGATGAGCATGGCGGCGGTACGGGCGTGGTCGGCGATGACGCGGAACCGGACGTCGTCTTCGTGCTTCGATCCGTACTGGCGGCCGGTCAGTTCCTCGGCCTTGGTGATGACCGGACGCACGAGGTCGGTCTCGTAGACGTTGTCGACCCCCTGCAGCAGGAAGGCCACCCGCTCGACGCCCATGCCGGTGTCGATGTTCTGCTTCGGCAGCGGCCCCAGAATCTCGAAGTCGTCCTTACCGCGGCCGAGACCCCGCTCGTTCTGCATGAACACGAGGTTCCAGATTTCGATGTAGCGGTCCTCGTCGGCCTCGGGACCACCGTCTTTGCCGTACGCGGGGCCGCGGTCGTAGTAGATCTCCGAGCACGGACCACAGGGGCCGGGGATACCCATCGACCAGTAATTATCAGCCATGCCGCGACGCTGGATGCGCTCGTCCGGCAGACCGGCGACGTCCTTCCAGATCTGGATCGCTTCGTCATCGTCGAGGTATACCGTCACCCACAGACGCTCGGGGTCGAAGCCGTACCCGCCCTCGTCGAGCGACTTCGTCAGCAGCGACCAGGCGAGTTCGATCGCCCCGCGCTTGAAGTAGTCACCGAACGAGAAATTGCCCGCCATCTGGAAGAACGTGTTGTGCCGGGTCGTGTGACCGACGTTCTCGATGTCGAGGGTGCGGACGCACTTCTGAACGCTCGTGGCCGTGGCGAACGGTGGCGTCTGTTGTCCCAGGAAATACGGGACGAACTGGACCATTCCCGCGTTGACGAACAGCAGGTTCGGGTCGTGCAGGATCAACGACGCACTGGCGACTTCGGTGTGACCAGCGGAGATGAAGTGGTCGAGGAAGCGACGTCGAATTTCGTGGGTCTGCACAACAGTCAAGATTACCGGCAGCCGCATACGCGCTGCACCGAGGCAGCGAAGGGCACCCTAGGGTGCAAAAACATCACCCTCGGTGGGTGCACCCACCACCCCCGGATGCGTAGTTCCGCACTCGATTTCGACGGATATTTCTCGTACCACACAAGATTTCGAGCGGAACGGAGTTCGTGGTGGCAAGCCATATCGGGAAGCGTTTCGAAACCGAACGCGCGAAGGCCGGTCTCGAGGACTGGCTCCAACATCGGAACGCCAAGACCTTTCCCTTCGAGGAGGTCATGAACGAGTACCACTCCGTCGGAAAGCACTTCGTCGACGCCGACGTTCTCGCCCGCCTCGCTGAGGTGCGTTCGCACATCGCGACAGTCCCGGGACCGTGGCAGGACGTCCAGGTCCTCGCATCCTTCCTCGACACCGCGCTCGACAAGCACGACGACCGCTACGACTACCCCACCTACCTCGCGCTCAACGTTCTGCAGCTCCCGGCTCACAATGACCCGGTCGAGCACGCACCGTTCGCCCGCGCGCGCTTCGACCGCCTCCGCGCACAACTCGTGTGCGATCTGCTCGACTACGAGCTCACCGTCATCGACGGTCTGACCACGTCGCTTCCGCAGCTCCGGCCGTCCGCTGACGTCGTCGACAAGCGCATCCACCTCGCGGTTCGCCTGATGCGCCCCTTCTTCACCCGGCTTGGCCTCGATGGCTCCCTGACCGCGACCGACACCATCGAACTCGCTCGGCAGATGGTCGAGGCCGTTCGCGACGACATGTCGGACAGCGAGAAGCGCACGCTCGAACTCAGCATCCTGCCCGTCTACACCGCTCACGACGAGTACTTGTTCCTGCGCGTGCTGCAGTCCTTCGAGACCACGTTCGCCCTGATCGCCCTGCAGCTCCGCGGTGCGCTGACGGCCTTGGCGAACCGCGACGCCGGCCAGGCCGCGCACTACCTCTCCGATTCCGCAGCGGCACTTCGCGAAGCCGGTCTCCTGTTCTCGATGCTCGCCACCATGCAGGTCGAGTCGTTCCAGACCTTCCGCAACTACACCGAAGGTGCCAGCGCGATCCAGTCCCGCAACTACAAGATTCTCGAGTCGCTGTGCCGCACCCCCGACGCCGACCGCATCGACTCCCTCGCCTACTACTCGGTCCCCGAGGTTCGGGAACGCATCCTCGCCGGCAACCACACCCTCGACGACGCCTTCGTCGAGGCCTGCTCGTCGGGTCAGCTGAGCGCTGACGAGATCGGCGCCGTGCACGCTGGAATGGAAGCAATGTCGGACGCGATCCTCCGCTGGCGCAAGACGCACCTGAGCCTCGCCGTCCGCATGCTCGGTGAGCAGACTGGAACGGGAAGCACCGAAGGCACTCCGTACTTGGCGCACGTGCGCGACATTCCCGTCTTCGAGTCGGCGGAGCCGGCCGCTCCGCGCACCTGCCCATTTGCGAAGAAGACGGCAGCGCAACGGAATTCACCGATCGCGATGTCGGCGTGATCGCCACAAAGTAGGCCGAAGCCCGAAGATAGGCCGCCAAACCGCCGCGCACACCGCATTGTTGTTGAGTGGCAAGTCTTCTCGGACTGGAATTCGTGGTGGCGTTGGGCGTCACGGTTCTGATCTGCACTCTGGTGAGCAGTCGCTATCGCGTCGCGCCGCCGATCCTGCTGTTGTTGTGCGGGGCATTGTGGTGGTTCATTCCGTCGCTGCGCGCGGTGCATCTCGCCCCCGAAGCGGTCCTACTGCTGTTCCTCCCGGCGCTCTTGTACTGGGAAAGCTTCACCACTCCCCTGCGCGGAATTCGGCGCGACCTGGTCGGCATTGCGTTGACCTCGACCGTTCTCATCATCGTCACCGCCGGCGCGGTCGCGGCGACCGCACACTCGCTCGGACTGCCCTGGGGACCCGCCTGGGTGCTCGGCGCCGCAGTCGCGCCCACGGACGCGACCGCAGTCGCTGCCCTCGCCCGGGTGCTGCCCAATCGAGAGGTGACCCTTCTGCGCGCGGAGAGCCTCGTCAACGACGGCACCGCACTTGTGGTCTACGCGATCGCGGTCGGCATCACCGTCGGCAACGAACACTTCAGTGTTCCGTGGATTTCGTGGCTGTTCGTCGTCGCCTATGTGGGCGGCGCGGTGGCAGGTGCCCTCGTCGCGTGGCTCGCCGTGCTCGCCCGGCGGCGTCTCGACAACCCACTCCTCATCAACGTCGCCGTCATCCTGACGCCGTTCACCGCATTTCTGCTCGCGGAGACGATCGGCGCATCCGGCGTCATCGCCGCGGTTCTGGCGGGACTCATCATCAGCCAGGCGAGCCCCCGCATGGGACGGCCCGACGCCCGTCGGCAGACGGAGAACTTCTGGGTGCTCGCCACCTTCCTGCTCAACGGCAGCCTGTTCGTCCTGGTCGGGCTGGAATCGCAGTCCGCCGTCCGCAACCTGACGAGCCTCACGATCCCTCGCGCACTGCTCCTGGTGGCGGCGGTTGTCGCGGTCCTGGTCGTCGTTCGGATGGTCTTCCTCTTTGGGTCGAGTTACGTGACGCGATGGGTCGCCAATGAGGACCGCCCACACGGCGAACGAAGCCGCGTGCGGGGAACCGTGGTCATGGGCGTCGCCGGGTTCCGCGGTGCGGT
Organism: Smaragdicoccus niigatensis DSM 44881 = NBRC 103563; assembly: GCF_000380645.1. Classification (GTDB taxonomy): domain Bacteria; phylum Actinomycetota; class Actinomycetes; order Mycobacteriales; family Mycobacteriaceae; genus Smaragdicoccus; species Smaragdicoccus niigatensis. Next base: position 223,066 of record NZ_AQXZ01000012.1, on the reverse strand, counting down.
GTCGTTGGCGGCCGCGCTGGCGATCCCGGAACTTCTCGCGAACGGTTCCTCGTTCCCGGATCGGGACGCGATCATCTTCGTCACCGCGGGGGTCATCGCGGTAACCGTCATCGTGCAGGGCCTGTTGCTTCCGTCCGTCGTCCGATGGGCGCGCTTCCCGCACGACACCACCACCGTCGAAGAACGCCGGTATGCCGAGCTCAAGGCCACCGAAGCGGCCTACGCCGAGCTTCCCAAACTGGCGGAACGACTCAGTATCGACCCCGAAGTCGCCGAGCGTCTTGACGGCGAATACGCTCAGCAACTTCGAACGCTGCAGGCCGAGGGCGACGACCAGGTGCTGCATCAGGACGAGCAATACGCCGAACTTCGGCGGGCACTCATCGCACGCAAACGCGAGGTCATCATCGATCTTCGAGACAAGCGCCGAATCGACGACACGGTCCTCCGGCAGATCCAGGCCGGGCTCGACCTCGAAGAGGTCCGGCTCGCCCTGCGGATGCACCGCCGGTGACCTCGGTGCTGGTGCAGCTGCGTCAGCTGCTGAGCATCGCGCCATCGGACAACGACCACATCCACGCGGCGCGCGTCGCCATCGGCCTTGTTGTCCCGGGCGTGGTGATTCTCGCTGCCGGTCGGCCCGATCTCCTCATCTATGCAGTCTTCGGATCGTTCGTCGGGATGTACGGACGGGCGGAGTCGCCCGCACGCCGCATTCGCCACCAGACCCAGGCCGCGCTCATTCTCGGGGCTGCCGCGTGCATCGGCGTCGAACTGTCGAACCATGGCGTCACGGTCCCGACCCTCGTCATCACGGAGACGCTGTTCGCCGTCGTCGCATCAATGGCGGCGGATTCGTGGGGGCTGCGACCCGAAGGTCCGTTCTTCGGAATCTTCGCGCTCGGCGCGATCGCGACGCTGCCGAGCGGGCGGATCTCGCCCTGGGGCGCAGCCGCGATCGGTGGCGCGACGGCACTGTTCTGCATCGTCGTGAGCATCGTCATCGCCATCCGCACCCGGGACCTGAGGTCGCTGCGCGGGCTGCGGGTCACCTCAGCGTTCCGTGGCGTTCGGCAGCACACGCCAACTGCGACGATGGCGCACGCGTTGCGGTACGCGCTCGCGATCTCTATTGCCGGAAGCTGCGGATTGCTTCTCGGAGTCGACCATGCCAACTGGGCAATGGCAGCCGCCGCGGTGCCGCTGGCCGCCGCCGACGCACGTGGTCAGGACTCGTCGATCCGCGGAGTCGTCGAGCGCGGAACCCATCGCGTTCTCGGTACCTTCGTCGGCTTGCTCATCACCGGCGCTCTGCTCGCACCGAAATCAGGTCCGGTGTTCCTCGCCGTGGTGGTCATCGTGTTGCTGTTCCCGACGGAACTGTTCATGATCCGGCACTACGGACTCGCACTCGGGTTCTTCACGCCGCTCATCCTGCTGATGACCGAACTCACTGCGCCCACCGATCCGCTGACGTTGGTGCGCGACCGAGCCGTCGACACATTGATCGGCGTGGTGGTCGGCATCGGCGTCGCCGTCGTTTCGCGCCGATGGGGCCGGCCTCGAACGTCCGGTCACGAGACCGCTTGACTCACCCGCTGATTCGCGCCACGAACTCTTTTCGGTCGACCACCGCACGCGAGATCTGGCCGCTCGCGATGAGCGTCCCGTTCTCGTGCGCGGAGACGTCAAACGTCAGCTTCGATCCCTCGACGCCAACGAGTTCGGCAGTCACCGAGATGGTCGAGCCCGGGAGGGTCGCCTTCCGGTGCCGGATCGCGACGTCGGTGCCGACGGTCGTGCTGCCCATGGGGAGATCGAGCGCGACGGCCATCACCGTCGCACGTTCGGCTAACGCGACGAGTCGTGGAGTGCCGAGAACCTCGACATCGCCGCTGCCGAGTTGCAGCGCAGTGTCCTCCGGCGTGATCTCGACATCGAAACGGGCCGACAGTCCGGGGTTTAGTGCCATGTCGTCAGGGTCCCACGGCAGCGGCCGCCTCAAACGAAACGGTTCGCCGCTTCGGTACCTTGGACGCGGACACCCCGTCCAAGTCAGCAGGTTGCCGTGCCGATCGACCTTCCTTTTTCGCCCGAAACCGCGCTCTTTTCGTGGCAGTTCGACTCCGCGACGGTTCTTCCCGTCGCCATTGCCGGAATCGCGTATTTCTGGTCCGCCCGCGGGCAGGCGGTGCCGCGAACCCGGATGACGTCGTTCGGCGTCGGATTACTGATCTGGATCATCGCCGGGTGCGGGTTCATCGGCGTCTACTCCCACGTTCTCTTCTGGATGCGGGCTCTTCAGATCCTGCTTCTGCTTTACCTCGTGCCGCTGTTCCTCGCCGCCGGAACACCGGTCACCGTGTTCCGCGCGGCGCTCACCGAGCGGCGGCGGCAACGCCTCGACGCATACTTGCAGGGCCGCGTCGCTCGAGTCCTGCTTCATCCACTACCAACTTCGCTCGGCCTTATTGCACTGCCGTGGTTGCTCTATCTAACGGGCTGGTACGTCGCGTCTCTTCGGTACGAACCCGTCGACGTGCTGACCAGGTCAGTGCTGGTTCTCGTCGGATTCACCTACTACTACGCACGAATTCAGGCCGACCCGGTACCCCGCCGGTTCACTCAGGGAATCTCGCTGGTCATCACCATCGTCGAGCAACTCGGCGACGGCATTCTCGGCGTCGTCCTGTGGCAGGGGCCGGTGCGATTCGCCCACTATTACGCCGCTTTGGGCCTCACGTGGGGGCTGGACGCGCGCCTCGATCAGACCATTGGTGCCGGGATTCTCTGGATTCTCGGAGACGTCATCGGTCTGCCGTTCCTACTTCTCCTCGGTCGATCATTCAGCGCCGAAGACCGCGCGCAAGCAAAGGCAGTCGACCGCGAACTCGATGCACGAACAGCCGTCGAGAAACCGACCACCATGCAGAGCGGCCTGTGGTGGGAGAACGACCCGCAGTTCCGTGACCGGATGCGTCGTTAGGCGAATCAGCGCGTGGATCGCGTCCGCTTCACTTCGTACATGAGCTCATCAGCGAGGGCCATGAGCCGGTCCAACGAGCGGGTGTCGCTGCCCTCAGACTCGGCGATTCCGATACTCGCCGACAACTGGTACGGCCGGTTCGATTCCACGTTGAACGCAGTGATGGCTTCCTCGATCCGAGCTCGCACCATCTCGGCGTGGTCGGTATCGACGAGAAGAGCACAGAATTCGTCGCCGCCGAGTCTCGCCACCACGTCGGCTTCGCGGAGGGTGGACTGCAGGACGCGCGCCATGTCGACAATCAGCTGGTCACCCATCTCGTGGCCCAGCTTGTCGTTGACCGGCTTGAGCCCGTCGACATCGATGAAGACGAGGGCGCTGGCCTCGTTCCGTCGTCGCGAAGAAGCGAGTGAGGCCTCCGCAGCATGAAAGAAGCCGCGGCGGTTGTTGAGTTTGGTCAACTCGTCAGTCAGCGACAGCCGCTGGATCTCGGCGTTGGCTTCGACGAGCTGCGCGGTCCGATCGAGCACGCGCTGCTCGAGTTCGGCGTACACCGCGACGTTCTCCATCGCGATCGACGTCGAATCCGCCAGCCCCTGCAACAACGCGACTTCGAGCTCGGTGGCCTCACGCGGTTGGGCCCAGTAGTTACCGATCGCGCCGATCGGACTGGCGGTCCGAATCGGGACCATCACCATGCTCTTGACGAACGTCGGGCGATAAGCCTCGTGCGGTACGCGACTATCGGTGTAGATGTCGGGGATGAGAGCCGGCTTGCGGTTCAGCATCGACCACCCCGAGACACACGCTTCCATCGGGAAGCGCATGCCCTTCCAGAGGGGCTCGATCGCATCCTCGTCGAGGTAATAGCACTTGCCGTTGTCCCGGAGTACGAACGAGGCACCATCGCAGTGGGTGAGTTCACGCGCGGCGGTGCGGACGATGATCTGCACTTCTTCGAGACTTCTTGCCAGAGAAAGATCCTGGACTGCGCGCAGCAATCGGGCCATGCCCTCCGCCTCGGTACTACCCGGCAGGCGTGCTATGTCGACGTTCACAGTGCAATTATCACGTGTCCGGTCAGATTAATACAGACGCAAACATTCTCGACGTCAATCATTCTGCGGTAGAACAAAACTCACGTCCGTTTGGTCCTTTCTGGCCCCAAACGCAAACCCTCGGGATAGTCCGGATATTTGACACTTGAATCAACCCGCGAAGATATTGTTGAAATTGAAATCAATTCTGGCGTTGGGCGATTCGAGAAAAGCGAAGCCAGCTTCACAGCGTTTCGCGTTGCGCCCGATCATCGCCGCCTCCACGGCCTCGGAAATTGTCCGGACGGTATTCGGACTAGGACTGCCGGCGCACGATCCGGCGCAGCTTCGCCAACGTCGACTTGACCTCACGCTCGTGGCCGTGCTCGGTTGGGTGGTAGTAATCCACGCCAATCAACTCGTCCGGTGGATACTGCTGCGGCAGCACTCCACCCGGTGTGTCATGCGGGTACTGATAGCCCTGTGCGTTGCCGAGTTTCGCGGCGCCCGCATAGTGACCATCGCGCAGATGCGGTGGCACGAGACCGGCCTTGCCGGCGTTGATGTCGGCCGTCGCGGCCCCGATCGCGGCGATGACCGCGGGCGACTTCGGCGCGGTCGCCAGATGGATCGTCGCCTGCGCCAAGGCCAGGCGGGCTTCCGGCATACCGATGAGCTGGACCGCCTGGGCAGCCGCGGTCGCCACCAGGAGCGCCTGCGGATCGGCCATCCCGATGTCTTCACTCGCGTGCACGACGAGTCGCCGCGCAATGAAGCGAGGGTCCTCGCCGGCGCTGATCATGCGTGCGAGGTAGTGCAGCGCGGCGTCGACGTCGGAACCGCGGATGGACTTGATGAAGGCGCTGGTGACGTCGTAGTGCTGATCGCCCGCGCGGTCATAACGCGCAGCCGCCCGATCGAGCGCACCTTCAACCACCTCGAGAGTGATCGCGCCGTCCACGGCCGCCTCCGCCGCGGCTTCGAGCGCAGTCAGAGCGCGGCGGGCATCTCCCCCGGCGACCCGGATGAGATGCGCTCGGGCCTCCTCTTCGAGCTTGACGTCCCCCGCGAGACCGCGTTCGTCGGCTACCGCGCGATCGAGGAGCCCGCCGATCGATTCCTCGGTGTGCGAACGCAATTGGATGACAAGCGACCGAGACAGCAACGGTCCCACGACCGAGAAGGACGGGTTCTCGGTCGTCGCGCCGACGAGCAGAACGATGCGGTTCTCGACCGCATCGAGCAGCGCATCCTGTTGGACCTTCGAAAACCGATGAACCTCGTCGATGAACAGCACCGTCTGCTCGCCATTGATAAGGCGGCGACGGGCCGAGTCGATGACCGCGCGCACTTCCTTGACGCCCGCGGACAACGCCGACAGTGCTTCGAACCGACGCCCGGTCGCCTGGGAGATGAGCAACGCGAGCGTCGTCTTACCGGTTCCCGGCGGGCCGTAGAGAATGACCGACGCCGCACCCGCACCTTGGATCAGCCGGCGCAGCGGTGCCTTCGGGCCGAGGACGTGGTCTTGGCCGACGACTTCATCGAGCGTGCGCGGTCGCATCCGGACCGCGAGGGGCGCCAATTCACCAGCCACGACGGCGAGACCCGTCTCGTCCGGGTCATCGGAGAACAGCGAATCCACGGGTGGAACCTACCCGCTCTCCCTAACCCGTCACCAGCGCGTCGGCTACTGCCTCACCGAACTGGGCGAGATCGCGGCGTCCGGCGCGTTCCGCGGTTGCCGCAACGAGTCGCCAGCGCTGCGGGAGAACCGCTTTGCGCGACTGGTACAAACCGTGGTCATAGACCGCGGCGACCCGCTCGTTCTCCGCGTCCGGCAGAAACCACGCGGTCGAGATCCAGACCCACAGCAATTGCGCTTCGAGCAGTCGACGCCGCATCAGGCGATCGTCGCGGACCTGCGGCCACACGTCGACGACCTCCGCACGCCAGGCATCGATCATCATCTCGGACTGCCGCTCGGACACGTCGAGCGCACACAGGCAGCCCGGGAACATCGTGAGCGGATACGCGAGGTCGAGCATCGCGTCGCGGAAGCCACCCCACTCGTAGTCCACGAATCGCACGCCATCCGAGCCCATGACCATGTTGTCGGGGCACATGCCCGACGGGCTGAACGCCGCGAACCGGCCACCGCGGAACAGCGATACGGAGTTCCGGACCTCGTCGACGATGTCCGACGCCACGTCGATGCCGAGGAACTCGCCAAGTGCATCCGGCAGTTCATCCACGGCGCTTGCCGCACGACTTCGCATCGCATCGGTCTGATGGGCGACCTCGGCTCTCCGAAGCAGCGCGGCGAAGTCGTTCTCGCGGCCGACGGTGCCGGCGTGCATTCGGCCGAGAGCCTGCGCGACCGCCGACAGGGCGTTGGAGACCCGCGACGGATCAGACAGCAGCCGGGACAGGCGCGGACCGTTGCCGAGATCGCTCAAGATCATCAAGCGCTGGACCGGATCGCAGCAGATCATGTCGGCGCCGGGGCGGCGCGGCCGCGGCAACGTGTTCGCGAATTGGTAGCAGGCCATCTCCCGCAGAAATGCGGAATCGGAGCTCTCGACGCCGGGCTCGACACGACCGATGCGGTTCATGGCCTTGACGACAAGCGTGCGCGGGAGGCCAACGTCCTCGTTGGCCACCACGCGCACACGGAGAACGACGGAGCCCCCGCTTCCGCCGAGCCCTACCGGATCGACCAGCCGGATCGCGCGACCGATGCGGCGCGCGAGCACGTTCTGTGCCGCTACCACAACATCGGCTACTGGCCGGGTCAACATTGCCGTCATCGACACCAATGTAGCGCGCGTCACACAATGCGTGTCGCGGCGCGCGGAATGCACGACACGCCGATTGTCAGAACGTGTTTACTTGCCCGTCGGCGGGTCGACAGGTGGCGGTTTCTGATCTTGGAATCGGTGTCGCGGTCAGCGTGACACCGATTCCAAAATCGACCGATCAGACTTTCTTCTTCGGCCCGTCGATGCCCGACTCCGCGCGCTGCTGCGGCGTGATCGGAGCCGGCGCCGACGTCAGTGGGTCGACGCCGCCACCGGACTTCGGGAACGCGATGACGTCACGGATCGACTCGGTGCCGGCGAGGAGCGCGGTGATGCGGTCCCAACCGAACGCGATGCCGCCGTGCGGCGGTGCACCGTAGGCAAAGGCGTCGAGGAGGAACCCGAACTTCTCCTGGGCTTCCTCGTGGCTGATGCCCATGACCGCGAACACGCGTTCCTGTACATCCTTGCGGTGGATACGGATGCTTCCGCCACCGATCTCGTTGCCGTTGCACACGATGTCGTAGGCGTAAGCGAGCGCGTTGCCCGGGTCCGTGTCGAACGTGTCGACCGACTCCGGCTTGGGCGACGTGAATGCGTGGTGCACGGCGGTCCAGGCGCTGTAGCCGAGCGCGACGTCACCCGAGGCCGTCGCATCGGCAGCCGGCTCGAACAGCGGCGCGTCGACGACCCACAGGAACGACCACTTGTTCGGGTCGATGAGACCAAGGCGCTTGGCGATCTCACCACGGGCCGCACCGAGCAGAGCGCGAGAAGGCTTGGTGGCACCCGCCGCGAAGAACACGCAGTCTCCCGGCTTGGCACCGACGTGCGCGGCGAGTCCAGCGCGCTCGTCATCGGACAGGTTCTTGGCGACCGGACCAGCGAGCTCGCCGTCTTCGCCGATCAGGACATATGCGAGGCCCTTGGCACCGCGCTGCTTCGCCCATTCCTGCCACGCGTCGAGCGTGCGGCGCGGCTGCGATGCACCGCCCGCCATGACGACGGCACCGACGTACTCGGACTGGAAGACGCGGAACGGCGTGTTCGTGAAGTACTCCGCGCACTCGACGATCTCGATGTCGAAGCGCAGGTCCGGCTTGTCCGAACCGAAGCGACGCATCGCCTCGGCGTAGGTCATGCGATCGATCGTGGTCGGGACATCAACGCCGATCGTCTTCCAGACGTTGGCCAGGACTTCCTCGGCAAGGGCGATGACGTCATCCTGGTCGACGAAGCTCATCTCGATGTCGAGCTGCGTGAACTCGGGCTGGCGGTCGGCACGGAAGTCTTCGTCGCGATAGCAACGCGCGATCTGGTAGTAGCGCTCCATGCCCGCGACCATGAGCAGCTGCTTGAACAGCTGCGGGCTCTGCGGCAGGGCATAGAAGCTGCCCGGCTGCAGGCGGGCGGGGACGAGGAAGTCACGTGCGCCTTCCGGCGTCGACTTCGTGAGAGTCGGAGTCTCGATCTCGACGAAGTCGTGGCGCGCGAGCACCTCACGCGCCGCCGCGTTGACCTTCGACCGCAGACGTAGCGCCGCACCCGGACCCTCGCGACGCAGGTCGAGGTAACGGTGACGCAGACGCGTCTCTTCGCCAGGCTGCTCGTCGAGCTGGAAGGGCAGCGGTGCGCTCTCGTTGAGGACCTCGAGCGCGGTCACGTTGATCTCGATCGCACCCGTCGGGATCTCGGTGTTCTCGTTGCCCTCCGGACGGATTTCGACCTTGCCAGTTACCTTCACGCAGAACTCATTGCGCAGCTTGTGCGCCTGAGCAGCGGGTTCGCCCTCGCGGAACACGACCTGGCACACGCCGGACGCGTCACGAAGATCGACAAACGTCACGCCTCCGTGGTCGCGACGGCGCGCGACCCAACCTGCGAGAGTGACGATATGACCAGCGTCGCTGCTTCGCAGCGCGCCTGCTTCGTGGGTGCGTAGCACAGCCGACCTTTCGTGAAATCGCTATACGGGTGTCGATCCTACGGAGGGTCGGTTGCGCTGGGAAATCTGCTCCCGCTACATCAGTGTCGTGAAAAGCTGACTGTGGCCAGCGAGCAATGAGGGAGCGCGGAAATGACCTTCAACGAGGGCATGCAGTTCGACCCGGATCGAGCCAGCACCGGCGGTGGTGGCGGACGTGGCCGAGGCATTGCCATCGGCGGCGGCGCAGGCGGGCTCATCATCGTCGTGATCGCCCTGTTGATGGGTGTCGACCCCAGTTCGATACTGGGTGGAAGCAGCACCGGGGGCGGCGATGGGGGTGCCGGGCCGGATGTTTCGCAGTGCACCACCGGCCAGGCTGCGAACACGGACCCGAACTGCCGCGTCATTGCCACTGCGTACAGCCTGGACGACGTCTGGGGCACGGAACTCCCCAAGCAGACTGGCGTCGACTACATCAAGCCGGGCCTCAAGCTCTTCTCCGGCGACGTCCAAACCGGCTGTGGTCCCGCTAACACCGACGTCGGCCCGTTCTACTGCCCAGCCGACAACGTCGCGTACTTCGACACGACTTTCTTCAAAACCCTCGAGGAGCAGTTCGGTTCGAGCAGTGGCGCGCTGGCGCAGGAGTACGTCGTCGCCCATGAGTTCGGCCACCACATTCAGACCCAGCTGGGCGACATCAACAAGTCGCAGCAGGACCCGCAAGGCGCCAATTCCGGCGCCGTCCGCACCGAACTACAGGCTGACTGCTACGGCGGCATCTGGGCCTACTACGCGGACAAGGACCCCGCACCTGGACAAACTCAGCCGTACCTCAAGCCGCTCACGCAGAAGGACATCGCGGACGCGCTGTCGGCCGCAGCCTCCGTCGGCGACGACCACATCCAGGAATCGATGACCGGCCGCACCAACCCGGAGAAGTACACGCACGGCACGTCTGCGCAGCGCCAGGCGTGGTTCAGCGCCGGCTACAAGACCGGACAGATCAGCGCCTGCGACACCTATTCGGCCCGCGACCTGAACAACCCGCCGGCATTGCGCTGACCGCCCTCAGCCCATGTTGACGAGTGCGGCAACCTGTTCGTCGGTCAGCGTCACGGAAATCGTCTTCGACGCCGCAGCCTGCATCGTCGCGCGGTAGAGCGGTCGCTCATTGGGCGACGCGTCGCGCGCCATGGCGCGCAGCTGGTTGACCAGGACCGTTGAGGCGGCGAGCGCGGCCGCGAGGTGACTGGCTGCCAACCCGTCCGCGAGCCCGCGGATCGCGAGGATCTCCAGTTCCCGCCCGGCGCCGTCGCTGTACAGGGCGAGCGGCAGGGTGACCGCCGACTTCCCGTCCGAGACGTACAGGTTGATCATGTTGATGCGGCCCGGTCGGACGACGAGTTCCACGGTCGAGGCGTTCGCCAGATCGACCTTCTTCGTGAAGACCCCGCGAACCGCGTGCACCGTCGTGCCGCTCAGCGTGACCGACCGGCGAAGGGCCGACAGTGCGGACAGGATCGTCGGACCGCTGACCAGCACCCCCACGATCAACGCGACCCACCAGTTCACTGCCCAGAAGACCAGGCCCATCGCAATGGCGGTGAGAACCCCGACGGTGAGGACGATCTTCCGGACCGCCTTCCCGTACATCTGCGAGGGGATGAGGTCGAGCGAAACCGTGCTGGGCAGCTGGTTCGGTTCCGGCACCCGGTTTGGTTCAGACACTGACGTTGCTCCCGAGATAGTCGACGACATTGCTGAGTTCGACCGGCGTCTGTTCGGCGGTCCGGAGGTTCTTCACCACGACCGTGCCCGCCTCCAATTCGCGATCGCCGAGGATGAGCGCGAACGCCGCACCAGATCGGTCCGCGGCCTTCATCGCTCCCTTGAGTCCGCGGCCACCATAAGCCAGATCGACTCGAATTCCGCGCTGCCGGAGCTGCGCCGCGATAACAACCAGTTTGCTTTTCGCAGACTCCCCCATCGGCACTCCGAAAACGTCGACGCGGGTACCGCTACCTGCAGTCTTGCCTTCTGCAGCCAACGCGAGCAGCGTGCGGTCGACACCGAGTCCAAATCCGATTCCGGACAGCGGCTGGCCACCGAGCTCACCCATCAGGCCGTCATAACGACCGCCGCCGCCGATCCCCGATTGCGCGCCCAGACCGTCGTGCACGAACTCGAACGTCGTCTTCGTGTAGTAATCGAGACCCCGAACCATGCGGGGGTTGATGACGTACGGCACGCCGATGGCGTCCAGGTGCATCAGGACCTCTTCGAAGTGCGCCTTCGCCGAATCCGACAGATTGTCGAGCATGAGAGGCGCGTCGGCGGTCATCGCCTTCACTTCGGGTCGCTTGTCGTCGAGAACACGCAACGGGTTGATGTTCGCGCGGTTGCGAGTGGCCTCGTCGAGAGGCAGCTTCAGAAGGAACTCCTGCAACTTCTCCCGGTACTGGGGACGGCAGGTGTCGTCGCCGAGCGAGGTGATCTCGAGCCGGAAGCCATCCAGTCCAAGCGACCGGAATCCGGCGTCGGCGACCGCGATGACCTCCGCGTCCAGCGCCGGGTCATCAACGCCGATCGCTTCCACGCCCACCTGCTGCAGCTGCCGGTACCGGCCCGCCTGCGGTCGCTCGTACCGGAAGAACGGGCCCGCGTAGCAGAGCTTGACGGGGAGCACGCCACGGTCGAGGCCGTGCTCGATCACCGCGCGCATGACGCCCGCCGTGCCCTCCGGCCGCAACGTGACGCTGCGCTCTCCGCGGTCGGCGAACGTGTACATCTCCTTGGTGACGACATCGGTCGACTCCCCGACGCCGCGGGCGAACAGCGCGGTGTCTTCGAAGATCGGCAACTCGATGTGCTCGTAACCGGCCAGGGTCGCCGCCCGGATGAGTCCCGACCGAACGGCCACGAATTCATCCGACTGCGGCGGAACGTAGTCCGGGACGCCTTTGGGGGCGCTGAATGGGGCAATCTTGGTGGCCGAATGTGGAGCAGTCACTCCGATACCTTACTTCCGCCCAGACCAACACTCTTCGGGCTGCCTACCCCAACCGATCACCCCGGGGCCGGCGCGTTTGTCCGCTTAGATGGATCGCATGACTGAGAACTGGGACTTAGTCGCGTACACCCTGGGTGCCACCGAAGGGCTTGTTCCCGTCCCCGCAATGAAACGTCGAGCCTGGATGGACGCCACCCCTTTTGCGTTCGCTCGACGGTGCCTGCCGCTCACCGTCGCGAACCAGGCTGGCTGGGTCGTGTGCACGCCATTCGATATCTCCGTGCGCTGGAATGGCAGTGCCGCGGTTGGGAGTCTTAGAATCGAGGTCGGCGAGCCCACCCATCCGGCAGCCGGCTTCGTCGTCGACCATTTCGGATCGGGCGTAATCACCTTCGGAATCCCATGGCTGTTCCGAACGCCACCCGGCGTGGTCATGTCGGTGCGCGGTACGCCGAACTTCTGGGTCGACGGTGCCCATCCGTTGGATGGAATAGTCGAAACCGACTGGATGACTGCAACTTTCACCATGAATTGGCGGATAACCAGACCCCACCACTGGGTGCGATTCGCAGCCGGCGATCCGGTCTGCTTCCTCCAGCCTCTTTCGATCGACACGCTGGAGCGCGCCGAGCCACGAATCGCCGCGCTCGACGATGATCCGGATTTGGACGCCGAGTACCGACGCTGGCTCGAGTCTCGCCGGAAGTTCAACGCGACCAACGACGATCCTCGAGCGTGGGAACGCAACTACTTCACTGGGAAGAATTCGGTGGGCGCTCCAGCCCCCGAGCACCGAACTCGTGTGCACATCGAGCCATTCGCCAACGCCCCGATGGATTCCCCCGCATCGGCGCCAGCGCCAAGCACCACCGGCACGACGGAGGACACGTCCAAGTTCACCGAGGCGATTCCAATCCCCGCTGCCTATCCCGGCGACGCGCGAACCTACCGACGATGGGCTTGGGTCGCGGACGACTTCTTTTACTGGTCCACCACCGCACTCCGCGCAGCGTTCGAACAAACTCTGGCTCCTGGCCACCCGCGCGATCACGCAGTATGGAGAGTCGAGTCGGCCGGTGGCCGTCTCGCATGCCTGACCGCCGACCCCGCCTCGCTGTTCAGTTCCGAGACGCGGGCAAAGTTTCTCGCCGCATTGACCCACTGGGCCTGGGACAACATCGGCGTCGGCAGCGTGGAGATTGCGGACGTGGCGATGGCGCTTCCAGGCTGCTTCGAACTACCCGCATCGCCGCCGTCGCAACCGGGCTACGAATTCGTTTACTCCCTGACTGAAGGTGGATTCAGCGGCGGAAATCTGCTGATCGACGGGCCCGGATCCGTGGAAGTCGACCCGGCGGAGGCACAGACACCGCCGAGGTGGGGAACGAATGAGATGTCGCCCGACTTCAACCGCCTGTGCATCGTCGACAACAAGACGTCGATCCGACTAGGGGAAGTGTTCGGCGTTCCAGATCCCCTTCGCTCGCCCGTTTTCATCAGAGGGCACATCCGCCCGGGAGGACTCCGCGCCACCGGGAGCGTCGACTACCTCCGCGCGGCCAGCGTCTTGAAGAACGCAACGCAATCCTGGGCACAGGACCACCCCGAATGCGCGGATGCCGATGCTTGTTCGATCGGAGTCGAGATCACCGTCAAGCGGGATGGAAGTCCCGGCAGCGTCTCAGTCCTGTCGGCGTGGTACGCCGACCGGGAGCCCGGTCACAGTGATCCCGATACCGAGGACGCGGCCCGGACTTTTGCGGAAGGACTCCATTTCTTCGAAGGTCCGGGAACAGTGACGTTCAGTCTCCCGATCACGGGCTTGCCCGCTAGCGGTGATCAGTTCATCGTCGAGCCAGGGGTCCACATCGCCGAAGACTCCGAGGGGGCGATTGCGACGACGCCGGACGGACAATCGCACCGACTCGGCGCGGGTTCGGTGTTCATTCTCAACACCATCCAGGCCGGCGATACGCTCACTGAGATCGCGGACCGCGCCGCCAAGGAATTCGGACTTGAATCGATCCCCTTCGACCAAGTCGTCATCGCACTCGACAAACTGCAATCCGTGGGCCTGCTCCGGAAGCTGTGACCGCTCACAAAGCCTGCACCGAGAACAGTTGAGCCACACGGTCCGTCGCTTTCCATTCGTGGAAGCGCCGGAGCCATTCCTCGTTCGTGCCATTTGATTGCCGTCGCATGCGGGGCGGTTGAATTGCCACCGCGTCGGTTGGCGTCACATCGAGCCATGCCAACACCCGCAAAATCGTCGCAGCGTAGTCGGCGGAAAGGTCCTCGTAGTCGATGCGAAGCGGATCTATCCCACTCTCCGCGAATAATCGGCACCACTGCTTGTCCCAATCGACCAGCACTTGCTCAAGGCGCAGCAACTCGACGGGGTTGAAGGTGAGTGCGGTTGGCCGGGCAATCGCGGGTCGCGCAAGCTGCGCCGGTTGCGGACCAATGAAGTTCCACCACCGGTCGGTCTGGCCGGCGAGGGCGAGAGAAATCGCCTGCCGAGCCTTGTCGCGGCGGGTCAGCCAGATGTACCGACACGTCGGAAAAGCCCGCTTCAGCGTTGCCTTCGAGTTCTCCCACGATTCCGGCAAGCCGTCGAGCCGAGGCAGGCTCAGAAAGTCCGCCCAGAACAACTTCACCCCGAATACGCCGTTCCCGGTGATTGATTCTCGACGCACGACATTCAGGTAGTCCGTCATCGTCATCTGCGGCGAGTGCTCTGTCTCCCAACGATTTCGGCGCAGGTCAATGGAGCCCTCGGTCAGCAACTCCCCAGGTGTGCCCGCGATGCCCGTCGCCGCTAGGCCATCACAAAGCAACCAACTTCCGGATCTGGGTGTTGTGCAGATCAGGTAGGGATCGGGCGGTATCCCGAGCTGCGCGTGATCAGTCTGCAAGATCGTTCCGGTACCTAGTTTCCTGGAGGGGGCGGTACCGGATGCTCCACCATTACCGATGTCTCGATACTTTCGTCCATCGCGTGCCGAGGCGATTTGCCGTCCCACATCTCGTCGTCGTCCTCGTCCGGCTGACCGGTGAAGTAACCGACCGCGAAGCAGCTGGCACCGAGTATCAGAACGGCAAGAATCCATTTGGGCCCGGTCGGAGCCCACACGCGCAACGCCGAGAATGAGAAGACGAGGATCAGTCCCATCCCGATACCGGGAACCGAAGTCAGCAATCCACGCCGGAACCGGTTCGCGGGCATATTTCCCTGCGAGATCGCAAGTGCAACCTCAAGTCCGGCGAGGATCGTCACGATCACCAGGAACAGCCCCAGCAGTCCATACACCGAGAACAGCGAACCTCGCACATCGGTGACGATGTCGGTGTCAATGGTTTGTCCGGCCGCCGTTTGGACCTCGAAGACCCCGCCGATGAGACCGGTCGCCTGCCCACGCAGTTGACGCAGGTTGATCTTCAGCTTCAAGGATGCTGACTTGTGGGCAGGAACCGACAAGTCCACCGCTGCCTCCACGTTGAACAGCGTCAGCCCAAGGATCTCGCCACGGATTCCGATGTCGTCGACCGACACTGCTTGCCCACTGTGATTGGTGAACTGAACCGCGAGAACTATCGGACGCGAGAGTTCCAAACGAAGGGGCTTCGACTCCGTTGACGCGGCGACGTCCTGCCCATCCAAGGTGGCGACGTAACTCAGACCGCCCGCTTCCGGCGCGGCGCCGGCCGGGGCCTCCCCGCCGAGAAGCGGCAGTGCGGCCAGAACCATTGAAGTCAGCGCCGCTGCGGCGATCCGGAGCCTCATAACCATCAGATCCTTTAGTCCCGGCCGATCAAGCGCCCCACCCGGCGGGACAGCCCGTTGGGGTACAGATAGAGCATGGCGACGATCGTCATGAGGAACGCCATGATGATCGTCAACACTGAACTGCTCGTCCAGTGCGTCACGAGGTAGACGTCCAACGACGCAGCCAACGTCACCCCGCACACAGCGACGACGTTGTGCCGGCCGATGCCGAGGTTGGACACGTCGAGTGGCGTCTGGAAACGACCTTGAGCGTCGGATGTGGTCGTGCCGACGACCATCCCTTCGCTCGAAAGGGTCACATCCGCATTCGGATCACAACCGTATCCAGTGGACGCCACTTCCCCACCCTCAGGAACTTGGGGGTCTTGCAACGCCATGCCCGCCGGCCGAGGAGCCGGCGGCGGTGGTGGTGGTGGCGGCGGCGGCGGCGAGCCGCAGTCATCCCCATTTGCCTGCTGGAAATCCAGCCGATGGACAACCTCAGGACCGTCACGGCGCGCGGGCGGATCCCACAAAGCAATTTGTGGTGACGGCGGTGGTGGCGGTGGTGGCGGTGGCGGTGGCGGTGGCGGCGGCGGCGGTGGCGGCGGCGGCGGCGGCGGTGGCGGTGGTGGCGGTGGCGGTGGTGGCGGTGGCGGCGGTGGCGGCGGCGGCGGCGGCGGTGGCGGTGGGAACACGATGATCGGCGGCACGAAGGGAGGCGGCGAGATCACCTGCGGAGGGGGTGGCGGCGGCGGCGGCGGTGGCGGTGGAGGTGCAGGTGGCGGCGGTGCAGGTGGGGCTTGCGGAGGAGGAGCCGGCGGTGGCGGTGCGGCCGGCGGTGGCGACGTTGTTTGCTGGTTGGGCTGAGGGCAGTCCGCCGGCGCAGCGTAAACGATCGGCGTGACCTCGAAGAGGCTGATCATGACGGACGTGGCGACGACAGCAGCGGGACCAACACGACGCTGGGCGGGCCGTCGTTGACCTCGTCGGTTCGTTGGCTCTTGGCCTCGCGACATATACGTTCCTCTTCGCAAGAACGCTAAATACAAAATTCAATTTCCCACATCTCCGCCAATCCCGATGAATGTCGGCAAGACTGTCCGAAATCGCATAATTCGACTTGAACATGGGTCCCCCAGGCGGCTGAATTTGACCGCAAGTAATCGGGGGTCTGATGCCAAGGCTGGCAGCACGCGCGACGGACCGAGACGGACCCGATTGCCTGCCGTCGCCACTCGAGCGTGACGAAGACAAGCGGAGCGGACCGTGGCGTCCACGCCGACTGCATCGCGTCAGGCCTGCTCGCCGCGCTCGCCGTCACCATCAACGTCAACACGGTGCTGAACGACGCCTATCACTGCGGTGCCATGGCTCTATGACTCGACCATTTTCGCGACCATCATCTGGCTGGAGTCGCAGCCCCGTCCCGGCGGTCGACGACGTTTCGCTCCTCAACGTCCATATGTCGCCAATTAACTACGATCCCAGCGCAGTCAGTTATTTCGTCCCCTTCGACCGAATTAGGTAATTCGGCATTGTTTTAGCAGTCGGGCTGTGGCCGTATCAGGAAATAGCTTCCGCCCTGTTCATGTGCCTGTTCTTCTGGGCGTGGGCCACAGGCCACGGATCGTCGCCTGCGTCCCTACAGCTTCCCCAAATGGTGGAAGTCGACACTTTCCCCGGATTCCTCGACCGACGTCGGAAAGATCGACACGATCCTCCGGCTCGAGAACGAGCGGTTCCAAAACACGACTCAAAAACGGTTGCCGACACTGACGTGTACCGATGACCCGATTTTCTCGATGCCACACGTCTTTCCGTCGCAGACCGAAAATCCGATACGTCCGATTGCCATCGTTGGTGAACCGCCGGTAGCGCATCCGGAGAGCCCGCATGGACATGCCATAGTCTTGTCGAGTCTGTGCCGCTTGAATCACGGAGGAAATTCGTGCCCACCAATCAGCAGCGCCGTGCGGCCGCAAAAAGGAAGCTTCAGCGTCAGCTCGAGCGACGTGCTGAGCGCGCCCGCCTGCGCCGTCGGAACACCGTCCTGGGCGCCATCGTCGGCGTCGTGGTGATCGCCGCAGTAGTCGGCGGCGTCATGGTGTACAAGAGCAGTTCCGACGACAAGTCGACCCAAGCCGCGTCGACAACGTCCGCCGCGCCGCCGCAACCGGCTGCGCCGATGCCGGCACGTCGTGCGACGCCCTTCCCGGATCTTGTCGACTGCAAATACGACCCGACTCCGGCGCCGGCCGCCAAGCCGGTCAACCCGCCGGCGGCCACCGGCATCGCAACGACCGGTGACGCCAACGGCATCATGCCGCAGCCGATGAAGATCGAGACCGCACAGGGTCCGATCACCATGTGGATGCGAATCGCGGATTCGCCGTGCACGGTGAACAACTTCATCAGCCTGGCGCGCCAGGGATACTTCAACGGCACCACGTGCCACCGCATGACCTCGAGCGCTGAACTCAAGGTTCTGCAGTGTGGCGACCCGACCGGTAGCGGTACCGGCGGACCGGGTTACCAGTTCGCGGACGAGTTCCCGGTCGACCAGCCCGACAAGAAGCCGCTGCTCACCTACGGTCGCGGCATGATCGCCATGGCGAACGCGGGACCAGGCACCAACGGCAGCCAGTTCTTCCTCGTCTACGGCGATTCGAAGCTGCCTCCGTCCTACACCGTTTTCGGCTGGGTCGATCAAAACGACCTGCAGACCCTCGACAAGATCGCCCAGCAGGGCATCGTCGGCGGTGGCGAGGACGGTCAGCCCGTCGCCAAGGTGGAGATCACCGCCGTCACCGGCTAGTTCTGCACGAAAAAGCGCCCGCCTCACCGGCGGGCGCTTTTTCGTTGCGCTGAGATCAGGCCGCGGACGTCACCCGGTAGACGTCGTAGACCCCTTCGACGTTGCGGACCTGGTTGAGGACGTGGCCGAGGTGCTTCGGGTCGCCCATCTCAAACGTGAAGCGACTGACCGCCACGCGGTCACCCGACGTCGTCACCGAAGCCGACAGAATATTCACGCGCTCGTCCGCGAGAGCTTTCGTCACGTCCGACAGCAGGCGGTGCCGGTCGAGTGCTTCGACCTGGATCGCCACGAGGAACACCGAACTCGGCGACGGCGCCCACACCACCTCGATGATGCGTTCGCGCTGCTCACGCAGGTTCTCCGCATTCGTGCAGTCGGTCCGGTGCACCGACACCGCGCCGCCCCGAGTCACGAAGCCCAGGATCTCGTCCCCGGGCACCGGGGTGCAGCACTTCGCGAGCTTGGCGACGGTTCCATCGGCGCCCGGCACCGTGACGCCCGCATCGCTCGGAGCCCGGTTGCGCGACACCAAGGTCGACGGCGTGAGCCGCTCGGCGATCTCCTCCTCGACGTCGCTGACCCCGCCGTAGTGCGCCATGAGCCGCTGCACCACGTGCGCGGCCGAAACCTGGTGCTCGCCGACCGCGGTGTATAGGGCGGAGATGTCCGCGTAGCGCAACTCCGCCGCGACCGAGGACATCGCATCGGCACTGAACAAGCGCTGCAGCGGGAGCCCGACCCGGCGGACTTCCTTGGCGATCGCGTCCTTGCCGTTCTCGAGCGCCTCCTCGCGGCGTTCCTTCGCGAACCACTGCCGGATCTTGGCCTTGGCACGCGGTGAAACGACGAAGTTCTGCCAGTCACGGCTCGGTCCGGCATTCGCGGCCTTCGAGGTGAAGACCTCGACGACCTCACCGTTTTCGAGCTGTCGTTCGAGCGCGACGAGGCGCCCGTTGACACGCGCACCGATGCAGCGGTGGCCTACCTCGGTGTGCACCGCGTAGGCGAAGTCCACCGGCGTCGACCCGGTCGGCAACGTGATGACGTCGCCCTTCGGGGTGAAGACGAAGATTTCCTTGACGGCGAGGTTGTACCGCAGCGACTCGAGGAACTCGCCTGGGTCGGCGGCTTCCCGTTGCCAGTCGAGCAGTTGGCGCATCCACGCCATGTCGTCGACCTCGGCGTGGTCGTGCTTCGCCGCGTCGCGGTACTTCGATTCCTTGTACCGCCAGTGGGCCGCGATGCCGAACTCGGCGGTGCGGTGCATCTCGCGAGTACGAATCTGCACTTCGAGCGGCTTGCCGTCCGGACCCACCACGGTCGTGTGGAGCGACTGATAGACGCCGAACCTGGGCTGCGCGATGTAGTCCTTGAAACGGCCGGCCATCGGCTGCCACAGCGCGTGGACGACACCGACCGCGGCGTAGCAGTCGCGCGTCTCCTCGCACAGAATGCGGATACCGACGAGGTCGTGGATGTCGTCGAAGTCGCGACCTTTGACGATCATCTTCTGATAGATCGACCAGTAGTGCTTGGGCCGTCCTTCGACGGTCGCGTTGATCCGCGAAGCGTTCAGCGTCGCGTTCACTTCCTGACGCACCCGGTTCAGATACTGGTCGCGCGACGGTGCTCGCCCGGCGACCAGCCGCACGATCTCGTCGTACTTCTTCGGATGCAGAATCGCGAACGAGAGGTCCTCGAGTTCCCACTTGACCGTCGCCATGCCGAGGCGGTGGGCAAGCGGCGCAATGACTTCCAGCGTCTCGCGGGCTTTCTTCGCCTGCTTCTCCGGCGGCAGGAAACGCATCGTCCGCATGTTGTGCAGCCGGTCCGCGACCTTGATGACCAGAACGCGCGGGTCGCGGGCCATCGCGATGATCATCTTGCGGATCGTCTCGGCCTCGGCGGCGTTCCCGAGGTTGACCTTGTCGAGCTTCGTGACCCCGTCGACCAGGTGCGCGATCTCCGCCCCGAAGTCTGTGGTCAGCTGATCGATCGAATAGCCGGTGTCTTCGACGGTGTCGTGCAGGAGGGCCGCGACGAGGGTCGTCGTGTCCATGCCGAGTTCGGCCAGGATGTTGGCAACGGCCAGCGGGTGCGTGATGTACGCGTCGCCGGACTTACGCAGCTGGCCTTGGTGCCGTTCCTCGGCAATGTCGTACGCCTTCTGAAGGACGGCGAGATCTGCCTTCGGATACAGCTCACGGTGTACGACCACCAACGGCTCGAGGACCGGTTTGACGGCCGAATGCCGTTGCGCCGTAATGCGTCGAGCCAAGCGCGCGCGGACCCGGCGCGGTGTTGACGGCGCAGCAGTAACGGCAGGTGCTTCGGCGGCAGGCGGCTGGCCATCCACCTCGGCCCCACGGCCGCGATCGATGTTCTGCGTCACCGGCTCACCCCCACTCCCTGCGGTCGGTGCCACAAATAACGCGGCACGACCTTAGTTTATGTCCTCAGAGCGCGACGACGGCGGAGAGTGGCAGCCCGGGCACTCGATCGCGACCACCGAGGAACGTCAGTTCCAGGATCACGCTGAGCCCCACGACCGTCGCCCCGGCATCGGCGAGCAGGCCCGCTGCGGCCGCGAGGGTTCCGCCGGTCGCGAGCACGTCATCGACGATGAGAATTCGCTTACCTTGGAGATCCACCTGGCTTGCCGGGATCTCGAACGCTGCCGTTCCATACTCGAGAGCGAATTCGCGCTTGAGCACCGGAGGCGGCAACTTCCCGGCCTTACGCACCGCGAGAACGCCACAGCCGCGCTGGATCGCGACCGCGCCGGCGAGGAGGAATCCGCGCGCGTCGAGACCGGCCACGAGATCGAATTCGATGTCCGCCGCGGCGAGCGCCTCGACGATCGACGCGAAACCGTCCTGATCCGCCAACACTGGTGTCAGGTCCGCGAACCGCACACCTTCGATCGGGAAGTCGTCGACCCATCGGGTCAACCGGTTGACCGCATCAACTGCACTGGTCATCGTTCGAGCACCCATCTGTCCATGTTCCAGCCACTACCGCCTCGCCCGGGATTGGCGATCGCGTTGGACAGCCCGTCTGCGAAGGCGATCGTGCGCGGCTGCGCGAACAGCGGAATCGTCGGAACGTCGCCCCACAGCATGCCTTCGGCGTCGGTGAGCGGACCCACGGCAAGTGCCGAGTTCGGGTCGGTCGCCAGGCTGTCGACAACGTCGTTCAACTTCGTGTTGTCATACAGACCGAAGTTCGTCGGGCTGCCGGTCCTGAGACTGTACAACTCCTCCACCCCGGTCGCCGAACCGCCGGCTCCGAGGGTGCCGCCGATGCCGGTCAGCATGCCGTCGATCTTGAGGTCGCGCAGCGCCCACGGCTTGAAGTCGGGACTACCGGCGTCGACGATGTTGATGCGTGCCGGCTTGCAGGCGTCGGCGATCGCCTTGACGATCGCGGCGCGGCGCACGTCGGGTGTCCGGTACCCGATCTTGATTGTGACGTCCTTGATTTGGGCGCCATCGAGGGTCGCCAGCGCGGCCTTGACGTCGCCGCCAGGGAACTTGCCTCCCTCGGTCCCGGCAACTGCGGGGTAGATCAGGGAGTCGGCTTGGACGAGACGCGAGTTGTCGACGCCCGCACCGAGACCGGTCTCGGCCGGCTTGAAGCCCGGGTGACCGAAGTCATCGAACAGCTTGGTGCGCGGCGTGCACTGCGCAAGGGCGCGACGGATTTCCGGCCGGCCCATGGCGCCGTTCGTCTGCAGAATAAGTTCGTCGACGTTCCGCGAAGCGACGTTGCCGCCCTTGAGTTTGCCGACGTCGAGGCCGTCCACCGAACCGGCCGTGATGTCGACGACCTCGACCACACCCGAGGAGACCTTGTCCTTGAGCTTGTCGCTGCGCGGGATGACGAGGATTCGCGGCGTCGCGGGTTTGTTGCCCCACCAGCGCTCGTTGGCCACGAGGACCAAACCGTCTTCGTCGCTGAAGGACTGGATGCGGTACGGACCCGACGCCGGGAACAGCGACAGATCGAGCTTGCCCGGCTTGAGGTTCCAACCGGTGTTCCAGAAGTCGGCGATCTTCTGGATCGATCCGTTGTCACCACCTTGAATCGCGGCGACGATGTCCGGAACTCCCGCCACCCGGGCCGCGACGTGCGACGGCATGATGTCGGTCGCGCCGAAGAGCATCTTCCAGTTGGCGTACGAACGCCCTTGGTGGAAGACGACGGTCGCGTCCTTCGCACCGGGCTGGCATTCGATTCGCTCGATGTCCTGGTAACCGGCGGTGCTGGCGACATCGAACATGGGGATCATGACCTGGCCGTCGGGCGACCGCTTGCTGAAGATCCCGCTGTGGGCGGCCCACGTCAGCATCATGTCGTCGCACGAGATCGGGTCTCCGTCGGAGAACACGGCCTTCGGGTTGATCCGGTACTGGATGGTGAGGGCGTCCCCCGGCACGACATTGGCCGTGCCGAGGTCGGTGTCCTCGATGGGGAGCCCGTTGGGACCCATATAGCTGAAGCCGATGAGCGTCCGCGGGAACGCCTGTGCAGCGGCACTCGCGGCGCCCTCCATGGACGCCGCGTTGTAGGTGGTGATCGGCCCGTCCACCGCGTAGCCGATGGACGGAACCTTGTCGGCCGAACATCCGGCCACGGTCGCGGCCACACAACCGGCAGCCAGGAGGGTAATCGCCGATCGTTTCACCATGCTCAGTGCCTGTTCTTGTTGCGCTTACCTGCGGGCCGAGCACCTGGGCGAGGCGCCGAAGGTGCCGTCTTCTTCACATTCGCTGGCACCGGCGCCGAGGCCACCGCTGCCTTGCTGGTCCCGCTGCTCGCGCGACGGGCAAGAACCTTCTTCGTGTGGACCGCAACCGGACCCCACCGTTCCTTCATCCAAACGAGCAGCGGCGTCGCGAAGAAGATCGACGAGTACGCGCCGACGATCATGCCGACGAGCAGCACGAGGGCGAGGTCCTTCAGCGTGCCGACACCCAGGAGCCACACCGCGATGATCATCATGCTGACGACCGGGATGATGCCGATGATCGTCGTGTTGATCGACCGCATGAGCGTCTGGTTCAGCGCCAGGTTCGCCTGCTCACCGTAGGTGCGTTTGGTCAGGTGCTGAATTCCGCGGGTGTTCTCGTCGACCTTGTCGAACACGACAACCGTGTCGTAAAGGGAGTAACCGAGAATCGTCAGCATTCCGATCACCGTCGCCGGTGTGACCTCGAACCCGATGATCGAGTACACGCCCGCCGTCACCGTGAGGTCGAACACGAGCGCCGACAGCGCTGAGATCGCCATGAACCGCTCGAACCTGAAGGTGATGTACGCCGCCACGATGGCGAGGAACACCACCAAGGCGATAAGCGCCTTCTGGGTGATCTGACCACCCCAGGTCGAGCTCACGTCCGCGATGCTGATCGCGTCCGCACTGACCCTGCCCTCGCGGTCCTTCGGCTGGAACTTCGTGAACAACGCGTTCTGCAGCTTGTTCGACTGTTCCGCGTTCAGTGCCTCCGAGCGGATCTGAATCGTCTTCGACGAGCCGGCACCCACCGTCTGCACCGCCACGGGCTCATGGCCGAGAGTCGTCGAGTAGAGGTTCTCCACGGACTGCTCGGTCGCGCCGTCGGCGGGCAGCTGGATGCGGGTCCCGCCCTCGAAGTCGATGCCGAAGGTGAAGCCACGCAGCACGATCGACAGAATCGCGATCGCGATGATGGCCCCGGTGATGCGGAACCACATCACACGATTTCCGACGACCTCGAACGCGCCGGTGCCGGTGTAGAGGCGGTTGAAGAAACTGTGATGCGGCAGGGTTCCCAGATCGGTGTGCGAATCCAGGTCCGTGCTGTCCTGTTCAGTCGTCATGTCAGAGTTCCTTCGCGCCGGTGGTGGCGAGCGAGCGACGTTCCCGGGCTACCTGCTGGACGGCGCCGAGGCCGTTCACGCTCGGCTTCGCCCAGAACGGCGACGTCGATGCGAGGTGGACCAGCGGCGAGGTCACGAGGAAGACCACGATGGTGTCGAGGGTTACCGACAGTCCGAGCGTGAACGCGAATCCGCGAACCTGCCCGACCGCCAGCACGTAGAGGACAGCCGCCGCGAGGAACGTGACGCCGTTGCCCGAGAGAATCGTGCGTCGTGCGCGAGCCCAACCGCGTGGCACGGCCGATCGGAAGCTGCGGCCTTCGCGCATCTCGTCCTTGATGCGTTCGAAGAACACGACAAAGGAGTCGGCGGTCATACCGATACCGATGATCAGACCGGCTATACCGGCGAGGTCGAGCGTGAAGCCGATCGACCTGCCCAGCAGGACGATCATCCCGTAGACGACGATTCCTGACAGGACCAGCGACAACGCCGTCAGCACACCGAGCAGTCGGTAGTAGAAGAGGCAGTAGATCAGCACCGCGATCAGACCGATGAGACCCGCGAGCAGGCCCGCCTTGAGCGACGAGATGCCGAGCGTGGCCGACACCGTCTCGGCTTCCGACGACGAGAACGACAGCGGGAGCGAACCGTACTTCAAGGTGTTCGCGAGTTGCGTCGCCTGGGCGTTGGTGAAGTTACCGGTGATCGAGGTCGGCGAACCCGCCGGAATCGCGCCCTGGATGGTCGGTGCACTGACCACCTGCGAGTCGAGGACGAACGCGGCACGCTGGCCAACGTTCTGCGCCGTGAACTTCGACCAGGTGTCACCCGCGGCAGACTTGAACGAGAGGCTCACCTCGTAACGCGTCTGCTGTTGATTGAAGACCGCCGACGCGTCCGCGATGTCCTGGCCATCGACAAATGCCGGGCCGAGGATGAACACCTCCGTGCCCTCCGCCGAGCACGTGATGAGCGGCAGCTTGGGGTCATCATTTCCGGCGAGCGGGTCGTGCTTCGGGCACTGGAACGTCGCGTAGGTGGCCTGCAGCGCATTCACATCCGTGCTCTGGCGCGCCGCCTTCGCGGCTTGGATCTCCGCGGCCGCGGCGTCGGCGCTCGTGTGGCCCGTTGAGGTCGGGGGTGCTGCGGTCGTCGTCGCAGCCGGTGTCGGCGTTGGTGAGGAGGGGCCTTCCTCCGGGAACGGACGGTTCTGCGGCGCGGGCTCAGCGGTCGTTGTCGGCGCTGCGGTGGCCGGCGTGGTGGTGCCGGACGCACCGGCTGCAGGTGCCGGCGCTGCTTGCGCAACCGAACCCTGACGGGCGCTGATGACCGGGCGCAGGAACAGACGAGCAGTCTGTCCCAGCGAACGGGCTTGCGATCCGTCTTCACCCGGGACGGTGATGACGAGGTTGTTGCCGTCGATGACGACTTCCGAACCCGAAACACCGAGTCCGTTGACGCGTCGCTCGATGATCTCTTGCGCCTGCTTGAGGCTCTCCTGGCTCGGGTCCTTGCCGTCCGGCGTCCGGGCAGTCAGCGTCACGCGTGTGCCGCCTTGCAGGTCGATACCGAGTTTCGGTGTCGCGGAATGAGATCCGGTGAAGAAGATCAGGCAGTACACGGTTGCGATGATCAACCCGTACAGAGCCAGCAGGCGCATGGGTTGCGCCGATCGCTGGGAAGTCGCCACGTTCGGTCAGTCTCCTCGTTGTTCTGCCCCCAACGGGGCAAGTCCCGTTGGGGATCAGTGCGTGGTGATCAGTGCTCGGTCGGAGCGTTGTTGGAGGCGTCGACGTCTGCGTCGTCGGTCTCGACCTCGTCTTCGAAGCGCTCCACGACGGCGCCCTTCTTCCAGGTCGTGACGATGTCTTCGGCGATCTCGAGGTCAACGGTCTCGTCGTCGATCGCGACGATGGTGCCGTACAGGCCCGAGCTGGTCATGACGCGGTCGCCTACCATGAGCGTGGCGAGCATGCCCGCGACCTTGCCCATCTCCTTCTTCTGACGGCGGACCGCGAGGAACATCGGCACCATCAGGATGAGCAGCATGATGAGGAACAGGTAATTGCCCATGAGTGTGGGGTATCCCCTTCTGGTTTGACGCAAGGAAGTGCGGGGTTCAATCACCCGCAAGCGACACCAGTCTGCCATTGACCGCGACGAACGCTAGTCGCGCCTCGCCTCATCGAACATATTTGGGTGCGGTTCACGTGGTCTGACCTCGATACCGCCCACCGCCAGGTCCGGCGGCGGAACCAATCCCAGACGCTTCCAGGCCGCTGCCGTGGCAACGCGGCCCCGAGGCGTTCGGGCAATGAGTCCGGCGCGCACCAGGAAGGGTTCGCACACTTCCTCGACGGTCGACGGCTCCTCCCCGACCGCCACCGCAAGCGTCGAAACACCGACGGGCCCGCCTCCGAAGCTGCGGATCAAGGCACTGAGTACGGCGCGGTCCAGACGGTCGAGACCGACGTCGTCGACGTCGTACACCTTCAGTGCATCGCGCGCGACCTGCCGCGTGACGACGCCGTCCGCGCGCACCTGAGCGAAGTCGCGAACGCGCCGCAACAGCCGGTTCGCGATACGCGGAGTCCCGCGGGACCGGCCAGCGATCTCTGCCGCAGCACGACCGTCCAATTCGACATCGAGAATGCGCGCCGACCGGACGATGATTCGCTCGAGTTCCGGCGGATCGTAGAAGTCCATGTGCGCCGTGAAGCCGAATCGGTCACGCAGCGGGCCGGTCAGGGCACCGGACCGCGTTGTGGCACCGACCAGCGTGAACGGCGCGATCTCGAGCGGAATCGACGTTGCTCCCGGGCCCTTGCCCACGACGACGTCGACGCGGAAGTCCTCCATCGCGAGATAGAGCATTTCCTCGGCCGGGCGAGCGATCCGATGAATCTCGTCAATGAACAGGACGTCGCCTTCGACGAGATTGCTGAGCATCGCCGCCAAGTCGCCGGCACGCTCGAGCGCCGGGCCGGACGTCAGCCGCAGCGCCGTTCCCAGCTCGCTGGCGATGATCATGGCCAGCGATGTCTTGCCGAGGCCCGGCGGACCACTGAGAAGCACGTGGTCGGGTGTACTCCCGCGCAGCTTCGCCGCGTGCAGCACCAACCCGAGTTGCTCGCGAACGCGCGGCTGTCCGATGAAGTCATCGAGCGACCGTGGCCGGAGACTGGCGTCGATCTCTCCGTCAGACCGAAGTTTCTCCGCGCTCACCTGCGATTCGTCAGCCATCAGCGCTTACCCAACATCGCGAGCGCCGAGCGCAGTGCCGACGACGCGTTGGCCGCCGGATCCGCAGCGAACACACTGTCGGCGGCGGTCTCGGCCTGTTTCTGCGCGAACCCCAGGCCGACCAGCGCATCGATGACGTGGTCGCGCACCGGTCCCCCGATGATCTGGAGTGGGACATCATCGGTAGTCGGCACGACGACCTTGTCCCGGAGTTCGACAACCAGCCGCTCGGCACCACGCTTCCCGATGCCAGGCACCCGCGTGAGCACCGTGGTGTTGCCTTCGGCAAGAGCCTTGCAGAGCACGTCCGGTTCGAGAACCGCAAGAATCGCCATCGCGATCCGGGGACCGATTCCGGAGACGGTCTGGAGTAGATGGAAGAGCTCACGCGAATCGGTGTCGTGAAACGCGAAGAGCGTCATCGAGTCTTCGCGGACGACCATCGCGGTGAACAGTCGAGCATCGGCGCCGCGACGCAGCGTCGCCAGAGTCGACGGAGTGGCGTTGAGTCGGTAGCCGACGCCGGCGGCCTCGATCACAACGTGGTCGAGGGCGATATCGATGACTTCCCCACGAACCGAAGCAATCACTTCGCCCGCACCGCCTTTCGCTGCTCGCGCAACCGCGCTTCGTATTTCTTCTTCTGTTCTTGGGCTGCCGCCTCCGCTTGGGCCATCCGGTCGAGTAGTGGTGCCCGCCAGCAATGACAAATGGCCAGCGCGAGCGCATCGGCTGCGTCCGCCGGAGTCGGCTTCTGTTGGAGCGCCAGAATGCGGGTGATCATCGTCGTGACCTGCGCCTTATCGGCGCGGCCGTTGCCGGTGACCGCGGACTTGACCTCACTGGGCGTGTGAAAGGAGACGCGGATACTTCGCTTTGCCGCCGCCAATGCGATCACCCCGCCGGCCTGCGCAGTGCCCATCGCGGTACTGACCTGATGCTGCGCGAACACGCGCTCGATGGCGATGACGTCCGGGCGGTGCGTGTCCATCCAGTACTCGGCGGTTTCCGAGATGCGCAGCAGACGCTCGGGAAGCGGCATATCCGACGGGGTCCGCACGACGTCGACATCGAGCGCGATGACCTGACGTCCGACGCCCCCTTCGACCAGGCTCAGACCGCAGCGAGTCAAGCCGGGGTCGACCCCCATGACCCGCATCAAGCCGGTGCCACCGCTCATCACTCACCTCCTGTCCGAACAGCTGTTCGATACGATACCGCGCAGCTCTGACAGGTCAAGCGATCGACACGCAACCGAGATGAGGGCGGTGCGCAGACAGCACAACGGCCGCGCGGATCAATCCGCGCGGCCGTTGTTGTTCAGCTGAGGTCGACTCAGAAGCCCGAGAAGAGAAGCTCCTCGTCCTGAATCTGGTCAAGCCACTTGAAGGCGTAGAGGGCAGGCGCCGCAGCCAGGAACGCGAGAACCAGCGACGTAAGCACACCGGTGAAGACACCACTGATGAGGAACAGCAGCGTGAGGGTCGCGAAGATTCCGACCAGACCGCTGAAGCCAAGGGTGGCCAGAACGGCGATCGAACGGGTGACCTTGTTATCGGCGATCGAACTCCGCTGAACCGCGCGGTCGAAGAAGGTCGACAGTTCGTTGACGGTAATAATGCTCATGACGTTTCACTCCGATATGACTCTTAAGCTTCGTTGCTTACTTACATAGCTATTCGGCGGCGAATGAGTAACTGTTTCGGGGTTGGCGGGAATAGCGATCCGTTTCACATTCGGGAATGACCTGCAGGTAGCGTGCGTTGCAGGCGGTACTGTGACCGTGACCACGGCATTCGCTGTGATCCGAATCTCAATCCGCGCGACGCGCATGACTTCGCCGAGCGGCGGTGGATCAACCATGAGAGCCTTTTCCGCCGCAAAGAATTAATGGCGTTGCTCCTCAGCAATCTATTAGTTTCAATCCTTCGGCTGTTTGCGGATCGGTCGCGAAATCCGCACCTCGGTTGGCCAGGTCCACCCCAATCGGCGAGCTGGCCGGGGTGGATCTGCAGGTTCAGGGTGCGCCTGTGAACCCCGCGATAGGGTCACGGCACGACGTCGAGGGAGCGAGATGCGTGCAGCCGTACTGACCGAACCTGGCCCGGTCACCAATCTCCGGATCACCGAACTGCCCGTGCCCACCCCGCCCGCGGGCTGGGTGCGTATCCACGTCAAGGCATTCGGACTCAACCGATCGGAACTGCACACCCGACTCGGGCTCGCGCACGGTGTCACCTTTCCGCGCGTCCTCGGCATCGAAGCAGTAGGTATCGTCGACGACCCGAACGGCAGTGACCTCGCGGTCGGTCAACAGGTGGCCGCACTCATGGGCGGGATGGGACGCGTCTTCGACGGCGGCTACGCCGAATACACCGTGGTCCCCCGCGCCAACGTCATCCCGTTCGAGTCGCAACTTCCGTGGAACGTCGTCGGCGCCGTGCCCGAGACTGTGCAGACGGCCTACGGATCGCTGACCATCGGCCTCGACCTTCAACCCGGCCAGACGTTGCTCATCCGCGGTGGAACGTCCGCTCTCGGGTTCGCCACTGCAGCCCTCGCCAAAGACCTCGGTGCCACCGTCTTGGCCACCACTCGGCAGAAGGATCGACTCGACCTGCTCGCGGAGTACGGCGTCGACCATCCGATTCTCGACAATGGTTCGATCGCGTCGGTCGTTCGTGCCATCACACCGAACGGGGTCGACACTGCTCTGGAACTCGTCGGCACTCCCACACTCCCGGACACGCTCGCAGCCACCCGGGTCCACGGGACGGTGTGCTTCACCGGAATGCTGTCGAACAAATGGACCGTGTCCGAGTTCTATCCGATCGACTACATTCCGCGCGGAGTGCGCCTGACCTCGTACAGCGGCGGTGCGGGTGACCTGCCCGCACCGGTCCTACAGCGCTTCCTCGATCGGCTCGGGACCGGCGAGATCAGCCTTGGTCCGATCCACAATTACACCCTCGACGACATCGCCCGCGCCCACGACGATCTCGAGCACAACCGGGTCGTCGGCAAGCTGGTCGGACTTCCGTAGCAAACCGGACGGTTCTCCGAACTGCGTACCCGCCGAACCTCTTCCGTTCGACAATGACCGAGTGAAGGTCACTTGGAACGCGCAGCCGGATGACCATGACTATCCGGCTGCCGCCGCCTACCTGACGCTGCTTGCGGATTCGCCGACCGTTGACGCGCTCGTCCAGAAGCTGCGTGACGCACCGATCTCGCATCAGAAAGCGAAAGACATCCTGCGCGCGTCCCAACTGGCGCTGCTGTCGAAAGACAACAAACACGTCGCGGCCGACCTGCAGAAGATCGAGGACGGTAAGGACCTGTCGCCGATTCTCCTGGTTCGCGGCAACTTCCGGACCGGCGCTCCCCTCCAGGTCGCTGACGGATACCACCGCGTCTGCGCCAGCTACTGGGTCGACGAGAACACCGACATACCGGTGAAGCTGGCCGGCCCGGAATGACCTTCGCAACGCTGACGCTCGTCACGCTGCTCGGACTGCTCGGTCCACTGATCGCTCTGCGCCGCACGTGGCATCTGCCCGTCGTCCTGGGCGAACTCGCGGCCGGCGCCGTGTTCGGTGCGACGGGTTTCGGCGTACTGCAGGCGGACGACCACATCTTCACGTTCCTCGCCGACATCGGATTCGCGCTGGTCATGTTCACCGCCGGAACCCACGTCCCGGTTCGCGATTCGGCGGTGCGGTCAGCGGTCGGCCGCGGGCTGGTGCGCGCCGCTGCGGTAGGTGTCATCGCCGCGATACTCGGTGTGGCACTCTCCCACCTCTTCGGTACCGGCCACGCCGCCCTCTATGCAGTGCTGCTTGCGTCGTCGTCGGCGGCGCTCGTGCTGCCCGTCATCGAAGGGCTCGGGCTGTCCGGGGTGCGCGTTCTCGAACTCACCGCGCAGGTCGCCATCGCGGATACCGCCTGCATCGTGGCGCTGCCGCTCGTCGTCGATCCCTCGAACGCGGTGCGGGCCGCGATCGGCTCCGTCGCCGTCGGAATTGCGGCCCTCGCGATGTTCTTTGCGCTGCGGTGGCTCGAGAACTCCGGTGTGCGGGAACGCGTGCACCATGTCTCCGAGAATCGGAAATTCGCCGTCGAGCTTCGCATCAGCCTCGTGGTCCTGTTCGCGATGGCCGCCCTGGCGACGACGACCCACGTCTCGATCATGCTCGCCGGATTCGCCTTCGGTCTCGCTGTGGCGGGTGTGGGAGAACCGAGACGGGTCGCGCATCAGCTGTTCGCAGTCTCCGACGGCTTCTTTGCACCGCTGTTCTTCGTGTGGCTCGGCGCGCGCATCGACCTGCGCGAACTCGGCACACACCCGAACCAGATCCTGCTCGGGCTGGCGCTCGCGGCGGGGGCGATCCTTGCCCACGCGGCGATGCGACTCCTCGGACAGCCGGTCACGTTGGGAATTCTCGCCGCTTCGCAACTGGGCGTACCGGTCGCGGCAGTGACCGTGGGCAGTGCGCTGCACATCTTTGCGCCCGGCGAAGCGGCGGCCCTCATCCTCGGGGCAGTGCTGACGATTCTGTCCACCGCCATCGCTGGTGCGGTCGCCGCTCGGACGACCGCACCAGCGACAAAAGCGGTCTGACTACTCTGCCTCGAGCTCGGCGAGGACGTCGTCGGAGATGTCGACGTTGGTGTAGACGTTCTGCACGTCGTCACTGTCCTCGAGTGCGTCGACTAGGCGCATGACCTTCTTGGCGCCGTCGATGTCGACCGGAACCGAGACCGACGGTGCGAAGGTCGACTCAGCCGAGTCGTACTCGATCCCGGCATCCAGCAGCGCAGTACGCACCGGGATGAGATCGGACGGCTCACAGATGACCTCGAAGGTGTCGCCGAGGTCGTTGACTTCCTCCGCGCCGGCATCGAGAACCGCCATGAGCACGTCGTCCTCGGACAACTCACCCTTTTGCACGGTGACCATTCCCTTGCGGCTGAACATGAACGACACCGAACCCGGGTCCGCCATGTTTCCACCGTTGCGCGTCACGGCAACACGAACCTCACCCGCGGCACGGTTGCGGTTGTCGGTCAGACACTCGATGAGCACCGCGACGCCGTTCGGGCCGTAGCACTCGTACATGATCGTCATGTAGTCGACGGCCGTGCCGTCTTCGCCAGCGCCACGCCGGCGCGCACGTTCGATGTTGTCATTCGGGACAGAGTTGCTCTTCGCCTTGCGAATGGCCTCGTAAAGCCCAGGGTTACCAGCCGGATCGCCACCACCAATACGAGCTGCAACTTCGATGTTCTTGATGTACTTCGCGAACATCTTGGCGCGCTTTTGGTCCTTGGCCGCCTTCTGATGCTTGGTAGTGGCCCATTTGGAGTGGCCGCTCATTCGCCTCTTCCTTCGCCGCAGTTCCTAGAGTCCGACCAGTTTAACGGGCAGTCCAACCGATGCCGTGTGCACCCGGACGGTGTCACGTGGGAGCGAACTCGCGTAGTTCGGGCCCGGCGGCCGTCGGCAACGGGAAGAAGATGTGATGGTTCTTTGGATTGAGCGCGACGGTGTGCGCGCCGTCGGCCAGGAGTGCGGATCCAAGCACCTCCGTGCGGCCATCCTTCTGCGCGAAAACACTCACCCAACCGCTCTCTGCGGCAACGTAAATGCGGTGTTCAGCCGCGTCGTAAACGATCACGTCGGGCGTTGGTCCGACGTCGTTCAGACCGGCAACCGACCGCGCCCGAAGATCGACGGTGGCGAGCTTGGCGTTCGATTCACATCCGACGAACATCAATTGCTCCACGACCGCGAGCGCTTGCCCATGTGGATGGTCGCAGCCGGGAGTGTCGATTCGATCGACGATCTCGAAGGTCTCCGGATTGACGATCGCCAGATCGCCGGCACCTTGGACCGCGACGATCATCCGATCCGTTGTCGGGTCATAGACGACATTGCCGACCTCACCACCCGTTCGCACCGTCGCGCGAGCCTGTCCGGTGGCGGCATCGATGACGGTCTCGGTGCCCGCCGACTCATTCGTGGACCACACGGCGTCCCGTTTCGGGTCGTACGCGAGACCGTCGGGATAGGTGTCGGTCGGGGCACTGAACAGCCGCGCACCGGAGTCCTCGTCGAACGCGATCACTTCGTTTCGGCCGGTCGCCGTCGCATAGACGCGGTGGTGGCTGGGCACGACGAGCACGCCGTGAACGTCCGGTAGATCAGGAATGGTCCGCACGATCTTTCGGGCGTGCAGGTCCACCTCGATCACCTCACCCGACCCCATGTGCGCAATGAACAGCAGCCCCCGATCGACATCGAGACTTTGGTAGTCGAAGCGAGTCGGGGCCACGGCCAATGGAATCGACCCGACCTGTTGCAACGGCAAACCCGTTGGTGCCGAAGCACATCCGGCGACAACCAGGGAGAATAGGAGGACCAGCTTCCGGTTCACGTCCGTCACGCTCAGTGCAGATGCCGGTGATGCATGTCCGGGAAATGTTCATGCGTGTGTGTGACGGGCACATGCTCGTGCTCATGTCGATGACCGCCGCGGCGATCCAGCGGCGGCACCCCGGGACCGTGGACGTGATCGTGGTGCTCGTCGTCATGGCGGTGATAGTGGTCGTGCGACAGCGGCGCATGCGTGTGCGGGTGTTGGTGCCGCTCGCTCAGATGCAGCCACACTCCGATCGCCATCAGCACCCCGGCGACCACGATCTGCCAGGTCAACGGATCGCCCAGGGCAATCGCGACCACCGCCCCGAAGAAGGGCGCGATCGCGAAATAGGCGCCGGCGCGAGCGGATCCGACGTGCCGAAGGCCGACGATGAATAGCACGAGACTCACGCCGTACGCCAGCAGTCCGACGAGCATGGCACCCACGATGCTCAGCGCCGGCGGCACGTGAGCGCCGACCGCCGTCGCGAGCACGAGGTTCACCGGACCAGCGACAATGCCCTTCACTGCCGCCAGCCAGGTGGCGTCCGCCAGTGCGACCTTGCGGGTTAGGTTGTTGTCCACGCCCCACATCAGGCAGGCGCCGAGTACCGCCAGCGAAGGCCAGTACCCGCCGAAGTCCGCTCCGCTCGGGGCCGACAAGACGACAGCGCCCGCCACGATCGCGACCATCCCTAAGACCACCCGAGAATTGGCGTTCTCGCGGAAGACAAACCAGGCCAGCAGCGCGGTGAAAACACTTTCCGCATTGAGCAACAGCGATGCCCCGGACGCGGGGAGATGCGTCAACCCAGCCATGAGCAGCACCGGCGCAATCACGCCGCCGCAGCTCACGGCTCCGACCAGCGGCAACCACTCCGACCGCGACAGGCGAACGCGAGGAGCACGACGAGCGATCCGCCATACCCCGAGACCGAGCCCGGAACCGCAGTACAGGAGTCCGGCGAGGAGCCACGGACTCACGCTGCCCAACAGAACCTTCGCCGCTGGCGTCCCTGCGCCGAACAGCACCGCGGCCAGCAAAGCGGCCTGCACGCCGGTTGATCGGAGGGCTAGGTGCACATCACCCATGATCCTCGGTCGACGGCCAACTACGCAGTCTGAACCAGACGTGCAAAGAGTCCGTGAACCCGGTGATCCGACGTCACTTCGGGGTGGAATGCGGTCGCCATGACATTGCCGTGCCGAACGGCAACGATGTGCCCGCCACTGTCCCGGGCAAGGACCTCGACGCCGCTACCGACGCGCTCGACCCACGGGGCCCGAATGAAGACGGCCCGCAAGGGCGAGTCGAGACCCACAAAGTCGAGGTCTTGTTCGAACGAGTCGACCTGGCGACCGAACGCGTTTCGACGAACCGTCATGTCGATCGCACCGAAGTTCACGGCGTCGTCGCGGGTATCGAGCACTTCGCTGGCGAGCAGGATCATTCCCGCACACGACCCGAACGCCGGCATGCCGTCCTTGAGCCGGGCCTGGATCGGTTCGAACAGGTCGAACATGCCGAGCAGTTTGCTGATGGTGGTCGACTCTCCACCGGGGATCACCAGCCCGTCGACCTGCTCGAGTTCCCGCTCCCGGCGCACCGAAATCGCCGAGGTACCCGAGGCTTCCAGTGCTTCGAGATGTTCGCGGACGTCACCCTGCAGCGCCAGGACGCCGACCTTAACGGACAACGATGCCTGCTTGCATCATCGAGGCCTTGACCTGCGGAATCGTCAGATCGCCGAAGTGGAAGACACTCGCTGCGAGCACCGCATCCGCACCCGCCTGCACCGCCGGGGCGAAGTCCTCGACAGCTCCGGCGCCACCACTCGCGATCACCGGCACGGTCACCGCAGCGCGGACCGCCCGAATCATCGGGAGGTCAAAACCGGCCTTCGTGCCGTCCGCATCCATCGAGTTCAGGAGAATCTCGCCG
This sequence comes from Smaragdicoccus niigatensis DSM 44881 = NBRC 103563, assembly GCF_000380645.1. Taxonomy (GTDB): domain Bacteria; phylum Actinomycetota; class Actinomycetes; order Mycobacteriales; family Mycobacteriaceae; genus Smaragdicoccus; species Smaragdicoccus niigatensis. The sequence goes on along the minus strand of NZ_AQXZ01000012.1, from coordinate 187,244 downwards.
ACACCCAGTTCCTGTCCCCGGATCGCCCACTCGACGGCGTCGATCCCGGTGCCGCGACGACCACCGTGCGTCGTGACCTCCCAGCCCGAAGGGGTGTCGGTCTCGCCGTCCGGCACGGTCCGGGCATCGACCGACAGGACGATGCACTGCGAGCCGAAACGTTCGCTGAGTTCCTTGAGCAGTTCCGGCCGTGCGATCGCCGCGGTGTTCACCGACACCTTGTCGGCACCGGCGCGCAGCAGCGTGTCGACGTCGGCGACGCTGCGAACACCACCGCCGACCGTCAGCGGAATGAAGACCTGCTCCGCGGTGCGACGCACGACGTCGAACATCGTCTCGCGGTTTCCCGACGACGCAGTCACGTCGAGGAAGGTGAGTTCGTCCGCACCCTGGGCGTCGTACGCGGCGGCCAACGCAACCGGATCGCCGGCGTCCCGAAGGTTGGCGAAATTGACGCCTTTGACCACTCGACCTGCGTCGACGTCGAGACATGGGATAACGCGAACCGCAACCGTCACAAAATCATCCTAGAGATGACGCTTGACGACATCTGGTGGGGGTTCAGCGCATCCGGCGGTCGATGACCTCGCGCGGGAGTTGCGCCGGCGTGGGCGTCGTGATGAGCACCCGATTGCCATCCGGGTCTATGCCGTCGACGAACGTGATTCCGTTCGTGGTGTTCGTATAGGTGCTCGGATAGAAGGAACGAAGCCGTTCTTCGATCTGCGCAAGCTCAGCTGCACTGTCCGTCGACCAAATGATCTGCTTGACGCCGACGTCTTCGATTCGTTGCATGTGCGCAGATCGGTTGGCAATCCGCAGGTAGAACTGGAATCCGTCGGGACTGATGAGAAGCGCCGAGTCCGATTCACGGATCGCCACCCGACATTCGAAAACGTCCTGATAGAAGCTCATCGAGCGATCCAGGTCAGAAACCCGGATCAAGCACGATGACACTCTTGTCGTGGTCATGCGGTTCCCAGGTCTCTACGGGCTGGGCTGCGGCGCATTCGGCACATTGCAGTCGGCCACCTTTGGATTGAGGCCCATGTAGTTGAGCGGCCCCGCAAGGATCGTCACGGCGATCGTCGCGACACCCCCGCAACCCTCAGTGTGATTGGTGAAGTATCCGCGCTGTCCGCACGCGACGGCGCCGACGATCAGCCACACGATCACGAGGATTCCGATAATTCCGCCTGGTCCTCTGCGCATGGCGCACCTCCATTTGTCACATCGACCATCGAGACGGTCGCGAGTGTTCTGTTTTTGTGTGACCCGCGATGGGTCAGCGGACGTAGTCCGTGGAGTCGTCGTTATCGACCACACGGACCAAAGACGCTGATGCTCCGAGCACCACTCCGGCGGCGAAAGACACGCTGGCCAGAGCCCACAGCAACGGCAGCGGAATCGCGAACCCGGCGACGACCAGTGCGGCGCCGTAAATGATCAGATCGAAGCTCCGGCTGCGGAGCCCGTCAGCGGTGGTTTGCACGGGAAACCCCTTTCGACCAGCGCCGAACTCTCATGTCGAGCGCGGATCAGAAGTAGTGCCGGCGGCCGAAGGCTGGTCGACCCATCGAGCCCATGACCAGCAAGATGACGCCGACGACGAGGAGGATGAGACCGAGCGTCGTGAGGATTCCGATTCCGAGGAGGTATCCCGCGACCATGAGGATCAGTCCGAGAACGATCATGATGACCTGATTTCTGTTTGTTGTCTGGGCCGGAGAGGAAACCGATTCGGAGATTCCGCCCGCCGCTTGGTGTGCGGTTTGGCCCAATCGACTCACCCGATGAAGTTCTTCGCGGCGCAAGTTATGCGGGGCGAGAGAGGGCTTCATGGGTGAAGCAACTACCTCAAGTCTACGCCTCATGTCAACGCTGTAGATCTACACTCTAGTTCAGTGTTAAATGAGAGCTACCACATGGTTGAACTGCCGAATGGACGGACTGGAATGAACACTAATGGTGCGACGACCGGCCCATTGACGCGGCCGATGATGCTCGCAACGGCCCTCGAGTGCATCGACCGCGACGGCATCGAAGCACTGTCGATGCGCCGCCTCGGCACGGCACTGGGTCGGGACCCCATGGTTCTGTACCGACTGGTACCGAGCAAGGCCGCATTGCTTGACGGGGTGGCCGAATTGGTGCTCTCAAATCTGACCGTAGACACCACCGACCCCGATTGGTTGCATCAGTTGCGGGTGGTCGCGCGGAAGTTCCGAGAGTTGGCACTCGCCCACCCGAAGGCCGTTCCATTACTCGTCACGCGCCCGCTGGCGACGCCGCTCGGCCTGCGTCCGCTCGGCACGCTACGCCCCCTGGAGGACGCCCTCGCGCTCCTCACCGGCGCCGGTTTCACCGGCGCAGATGCGCTCCACATCTACCGCGCACTCTTTGGGTTCTTGCACGGCCACGTTCTCAACGAACTCCAGGAGGTCGTCGAAAGGCCCGAGGAAACCGACGACCTGTTGCGCCTGGGCCTGTTCCGAATGCCGATCGATGAATTCCCATTGATCCGGAGTCTGGCGTCAGTTCTGGCCACCTACGATGGCGCCGCCGAACTCGAGCGCGGCCTCGACATCCTCTTCACCGGCCTGACCGCCGAACTCTCCGCCGTCAGCCCATCAGACGGCGACGTCGTCGTTGGTGACTCCAACTAGGGGACGTGATGGCCGGCGGACCGACTGTCGGGCCTGCCGTTGCCCGTGAAAGGGTTGCCGTTACCGGTGGCGAATTTGTCCGTGGCACCGTCGTCGCGCGAGTCAGCTGACTTTACGGCCGGATCGATCTTGTCCGCACGTTCGAACTCCCCGTCGACCTCGGCACGTGCAGAGACTGCCTCTTCGCGGCGCATCTCTGCACCGTGGTGCAATCGCGCTGCGATGGCCGCCTTGGCCTCGGCCTGTGCTTGCATGGCCCGGGCGTTCGCCGCGGCTTCGTCGGCGAGAGCTTCGCGCTCGGTCGCCTGACGCTCCTGTTGGGTCGCACGATCGCGGATGATGTCGGCTTCTGAGTGACGTTTCGCAATCGAGCGCCTCGATGCCAGAGCCGATCCCACACCGAGCAGAATTCCCGCAATCACGACAACAGCGAGCCAAACCAGAGTGCTGGTGTCCATTTTGGTTCCTAACGAAGATTTCGATTTCGGCATCTGGCGGATCGTCGTTCCCGACATGGCTTCGCGCTACGGACACCGAGCGTCCAACTCCAGTTCACGCCGACTACCTGGTGTTGTCAAGGCTGTAGGCATACACTGCATATATACACCGTAGACACGAGCCGACGGATGAAGTACCCATTCGTCGGGAGCACACGTTGAAATCACAGGCCAGTCGATACGGTGCGGCAGGTCTCGCCTGGAGTCTCGCCTTCCTCTACCTTGCGTCCGAGATCGTCACCGCCTACGCCTGGAAGGTCCCTTACAGCTTCAGCCGGGATTCGATCAGCGACCTCGGCGTCACGGCATGTAGTGCGATTCTCTGTTCGCCGTTGCATCTACTCATGAACGCAACGTTCGTCGTCCTCGGGCTTCTGACGATTGTGGGTGCCGTTCTCTTTCGCGGAGTACTCCCGCGCGGATACCGCCAATGGTGGCTTGGTTCGCTCTCGCTCATCACGGGACTGAGCACGGCGGCGACCGGACTGGTTCCCTCCAGCGACGGCATCGTCGCCCATCTCCTCGCCGTGGTCCCGGCTTTCGCATCCCGTCACGTCGTACTGATTCTTATCGCGGTGTGGCTCTGGCGGCAGCGGAGAACCGTCGCGGTCTGGTCGGCAGCGTGCGCCGTGAGCGGGATTGTCGGGGTTGTCTTGCTCGCCGGGTCAGTCGTACAGATCGGAATCAGCGAACGACTCGTGCTCTATCCGCTTCCCATCTTCATGGCCGTGACCGGACTTGCCGTTCTCGCCACGACCGTGACCAGGTCAGTCTCACGTCGACGCGCCAGAAGCGCCCCCGTCGTGCCTTCTCCTCAACAAACACTCCTTCGGAGGTATTCATGTCCTTACACCGCTCCGCCGAATACGTTGCCGGTCTTCGCAGCGACGTCGTCCACCGCGACGGGCTCACGGTTTTGACCGTCGCCGGAGCGGTTGATCTCTCGACTGGCGACGAGTTCCGAACGCACCTCGCCAACGCGATAGATGACACGACACCAACCGTCGTCGTCGACCTGTCGGGCGTCGACTTCTTCGGGCTGGTCGGGCTCGAGGTCCTCTTGGACGTCCATGCGCAGATTTCGGCCACCCACGGACTCCGACTGGTCACCGGCGTGCGGTCGGTGGATCGCGTGCTCGACGTTGTCGGCGCGGCGGGGTCCATGGAAAGGTTCGTCAGCGTCGACGCTGCACTAGCCGATTTAGGGACCCAGAGCGGGCCGCCCGCGTCGCCGTCGGACGATCATGTATCGGTGTAACCTGAGCAGTATCAGGGGCACTTCGCGCCCGGCCACCTTTGGCCGCGCCGTCCCCGATTCGAATGATCTGGCCCCTCGCAGCCGGAGTCTGGAGCGTCTGTCATGACGCGTCAAATGCAGTCTCAAGAAACTGAAGCCCGTGTCGACCTGAAGCCGGCCCACTCCAATACCGGTTCTGTCGACGGGGCCTGGTGGCCACGCAGCCGTGACCTCGCGACGGAGGTTCCGACCCTCATCAAGTCGCTCGCCGGACGACTCAGTCCGACCGCGCGGTTGGTCTACCACCTTCCCTCGTGGGACACCGCACCTCGTCGATTCGAAACCGGCGGCCGCAACGTCAAGCTCGACGGATACCGCTTCCAGCCGATCAACACGGTCTACGTCGTCGGCACCGATCGCGATCGGCTTGTCCTCCTCGTCGTACCACCAGGCACCGAGCCGGCCGATGCCCAGTCGATGATGTCCTCTGCCTCAACCGCGGACAACGAGTCGACACCAAGCCAGCTCCTCGAGCTGGACCATTCCGCACGCTCGACCGCGAACTGAAGGCCGGGGACACATGCCGAAAGTCATCGCATTCGGCGAGAATGCGCGACGCGCGCTACAACGCGGCGTCGACAAGCTCGCCAACACCGTCCGCGTCACTCTTGGCCCGCGCGGTCGCCACGTGATCCTGGCCGAAACGTACGGCCGACCTCTGGTGACCATCGACGGCGTCAGCGTGGCGCGCGATATCGAACTCAGCGATCCCTTCGAGAACATGGGCGCGCAACTCGTCAAGAGCGTCGCCACAAAGACCAACGACGTCGCTGGTGACGGAACCACGACCGCGACCGTTCTCGCCCAGGCCATGATCCAGGTCGGCCTGAAATATGTTGCGGCTGGAGCTAACCCAATACACCTTGGAAAAGGCATCGAGATCGCCGTCGCGCGGGTGACCGAGTTTCTGGCGGCGGCCGCGACACCGGTCGAAGACAAACTCGCCATCGCGAGTGTCGCGACAGTGTCGTCCCGCGATGAAGAGATCGGCGCGCTGGTCGCCCAGGCGCTCGTTGCGGTTGGTCCGGACGGCGTCGTCTCGGTCGAGGACTCGCCCTCGATCACCACGGAAGTCGTCCTCAGCGACGGACTGCAATTCGACAAGGGTTACTTGTCGCCGTACTTCGTCACCGACGCCGACTCCCAGACGTGCGTGCTCGAAGACTGCTTGGTGCTGTTGCATCCCGGGCGGATCGCCTCAGTAGCCGATTTCCTGCCACTGCTGGAGAAGATCGCGTCTGCTGGAAAGCCGGTCCTGATCGTCAGCGAGAATCTCGAAGGCGAGGCGATGTCCACGCTGGTGGTCAATGCGATCCGCCAGACCCTCAAGGCAGTGGCCGTCAAGCCACCGTACTTCGGAGCTCACCGCGCGTCCTTCTTCGGTGACCTCGCCGTCGTGACCGGCGGTACCGTGATCGCCACCGAAACCGGAATCAGCCTCAGCGACGTTGGCCTTGACCTGCTCGGCAGCGCGCGCCGGATCGTCGTCACCAAAGACAAGACCACGATCATCGACGGCGGCGGATCCGCCGAGAGCATCCAAAGTCGGATCGCCGAACTTCGGTTCGAGATCGGCCGGACCGAGTCTTCGCATGATCGCGACAAGCTCGAAGAACGACTCGCCAAGCTCTCCGGCGGCGTGGCCGTCATCCGGGTAGGGGCTCCGACGGAGACCGCACTCAAGGAGCGCAAGGATCGTGTCGAGGACGCGGTGAACGCAGCCAAGGCGGCGGTCGCGGAAGGCATCGTGCCCGGCGGCGGAGTAGCTCTCATGCACGCCCGCAAAGCACTCATCGGGCTTGGCGACTCATCGCGCGGGGACGAAGCACTCGGCATCGATATCGTGCGCAGGGCGCTCTCGGCTCCCCTGTTCTGGATCGCCTCGAACGCCGGCGTCGACGGCTCGGTCGTGGTGAACACCGTGGACGAGTCCGACGGCAACTTCGGGTTCAACGCAGCCACGCTGATGTACGGCGATCTCCTGGATGCGGGCGTGATCGACCCGGTGAAAGTGACGCGCTGGGCGGTCGTCAATGCGGCTTCGGTAGCCCGCATGATCCTGACGACGGAATGTGCCATCGTGGAAAAGTGATCCGGATGCTCACGACCCTCGGCCATCTGGCGACCGTGAAGCCGCTGGCCGGGGCGCAACTCAGTTATCGGAAATGCGCCGCAGACTCTTGTCACTGCAATGAGTTGAGGCGATGACGTCCATCAGCTCGTCATGGACCCGCGGTGCGGCCGCCACCATCGACGTCGACTCGATCGTCCACGGCTCACCCGCCAGATCGGTGACGATGCCGCCCGCGGCTTGAACCAAGAGTGCGCCGGGCGCGTTGTCCCACGGATGGAAGCCGAACACGATGCTGCCGCCGAGTGCACCTGCAGCGGTGTAAGCGAGGTCGATGCCGGTCGATCCGGAAATCCGGATTCGGTCGGTCTTCGCATTGAGCTTGTTGAACAGTTCGAGCCGGAACGCGGGCGAAAGGAACTGAGCCATCGGAGGTGTGAACACACCGAAGCCGATGAGAGACGTTGCGAGGTCCCGCGGTTCCAGCATGGGCAGCGGTTTGCCGTTCTTCATCACGGGACCGCCCTCGAGTGCGGCGTACTTCTCCCCCGTCAACGGCATCCAGATGAGGCCGATGATCGGCCTGCCCTCGTGCACGAGGGCAAGCAGCGTCCCGGCGAGCGAAATCCCAGCCGAATAGTTGAACGTTCCGTCGATCGGATCGAGCACCCACGTCGTACCCGCGTGGATATCGGGCCCACCGAATTCCTCACCCAGAACGGGGATGCCCGTGCGTTCGCGGAGTTCGGCGGAGACGATCCGTTCTACTTCGAGGTCTACCGAGGTCGCGAAGTCGGCGTTGTCCTTCGACACCGCACTCCCCGCGCAGAGACCGTCGACGAATCGGTCCCACACGAGATCGAGCACTTCCGACGCTATCCCCAGCAACTCCTGGGGGTCCCTGGTCAGACTCACGGCGAACTCAGCGAGCGACGGCAGCGAGCGCTTCGCCAAGGGTGAAACGTCCTGCGTACAGAGCCTTTCCGATGATCGCCCCCTCGACTCCGAACTCAGTGAGTTCCGAGATCGCGGTGAGGTCGTCGAGAACGGAGATACCACCCGAGGCGATGACCGGAGCCTCCGATGCCTCGCAGACATCGCGAAGCAGTTCGAGGTTCGGACCGGTCAACGTGCCGTCCTTGCTGACGTCGGTGACGACGTAGCGCGAACAACCCTGCCGTTCGAGGCGCTCGAGCGTCTCCCACAAGTCGCCACCGTCGGTGACCCAGCCACGACCGCGGAGACGGTACTCGCCGTCGATCAGCCGGACGTCGAGACCGACCGCGATGCGCTCGCCGTACTTGGCGATCGCACGCGCGCACCAGTCCGGGTCCTCGATCGCTGCGGTGCCGAGATTCACCCGGGCGCAGCCCGTGGCCAGCGCCGCTTCGAGAGACGCGTCGTCGCGGATGCCGCCGGACAGTTCGACCTTCACGTCGAGCTCGCCGACGACCTTGGCGATGAGGTCGCGATTCGAACCACGACCAAATGCCGCATCGAGGTCCACGACATGGACCCATTCGGCGCCGGCGCTCTGCCACGCGAAGGCAGCATCGCGTGGGGAGCCATAGCCGGTTTCCGAGCCGGCTTCCCCCTGAACAAGGCGCACAGCTTCGCCGTTGGCCACATCAACGGCAGGCAGAAGAACGAGACTCACGGCGCTAGACGCTACCCGTTGTCCGGCTGATTGTTGATCTCGGGATCGGCGTTCGCCCGGTCTAGCAGGCGGTTCGCGACGAACCCCATCGCCGCGATCGACCCAATGATCCCGCCGAGAGCGATCGCCAAGCCGACCTTCGGCCCAGGTCCGAAGGCCAAGATGACCACACCAGACGCAACGAGGACGAGCATCCCCGCACCCAGCGTCAGCCCGGCGAAGACTCCGTACGAGAACTTCTTCACAGCGACCTCACCCAGTTCCGCAGCAGCTTCGCGCCGGTCGCACCGGACTTCTCCGGGTGGAACTGAGTCGCCGACAGTGCACCGTTCTCGACGGCCGCGAGGAACCGGCCGCCATGCTCGGCCCAGGTGAGCTTCGCCGGCGCGAATCGCTCCGACGGCTCCATCTCCCAGCGCTGCGCGGCATAAGAGTGCACGAAGTAGAAACGCTCGTCGGGCGCAATGTCTTTGAAGAGCACCGAATCCGCCGGAGCCTCGACGGTGTTCCAGCCCATGTGCGGTAGCACCTGGGCGGGCAGTCGCTCAACGGTTCCCGGCCATTCGCCGGCACCCTCGGATTCGATTCCGAACTCGACGCCCCGCTCGAACAGAATCTGCATACCGACGCAGATACCCAGAACAGGACGCCCGCCCGCGAGTCGCTGGCCGATGATTCGCTCACCGTGAACGGCCTTCAGACCATCCATGCATGCCGCGAACGCACCGACGCCGGGCACGACGAGACCGTCCGCGGCCAACGCAACCTTGTGGTCCGAGGTGACCTCGACTTGCGCACCCGCGTAGATCAGCGCGCGCTCGGCCGAGCGAATGTTGCCCGACCCATAGTCCAGGAGGGCTACCGATGGAGCCTTCGACACAGTTCCAACCTATCTCTGACGGATCGGTGCTCTGCCGGCGTCGTCATCGCTATATATCGATGACAGCGCCATGGGAGCACCGTTTCGTCCAGCAGTTTTAGAGAACACCCTTGGTAGACGGCACGCCACTCGTCCGCGGGTCGAGTTCGACCGCGGCACGCAACGCACGAGCGACGGCTTTGTACTCGGCCTCGGTGATGTGGTGCGGGTCGCGGCCGTACAGCACCCGAACGTGCAGCGCGATGCGCGCGTTCAGGGCCAGCGACTCGAAGACGTGCCGGTTGATGACCGTCGAGTAGTCGGCACCGCCGTGACTCGGAATGATCGTGTGCAGCATCTGATCCGGCTCTCCGACGTGCACACAGTACGGACGACCGGAGACATCGACCGCGGCGTGCGCGAGCGTCTCATCCATCGGAATGTAGGCATCACCGAAGCGGCGGATTCCACGCTTGTCTCCGAGTGCCTGTCCCAAGGCCTGACCCAGGACGATCGCGGTGTCCTCGACCGTGTGGTGCGCCTCGATCTCGACGTCTCCGGTGGACTGAACCGTCAGATCGAAACCGCCGTGCTGGCCGAGCGCGGTCAGCATGTGGTCGAAGAACGGCACACCCGTCGAGATGTCCGTCTTGCCGGTGCCGTCGAGGTTGAGCTCGACGACGATCGACGATTCCTTGGTGGTGCGTTCGATCCGGGCGATCCGGTCGCTCACTGTGTCTCCTCCAGTTCACTGCTCACCAGCAACTCGCTGACCCTGAGCAGCTCATCGTTCTCGCTGACGAGGCCAATCGTCGCACGTAGATAGCCAGACAGCCCGACATCGCGGATCAGGACGCCGTGGTCAAGGTAGCGCTGCCACGTCCCGGCTGCATCTGAAAAGTGGCCGAACAGAATGAAATTCGCGTCACTCGGGACCACGTCGTAACCCCACTCGCGCAGCTTCGCCGACACGCGATCGCGCTCGCGCGACAACTCGGCGACGGTGCCCAGGGTCTCGGACGAGTGCCGCAGGGCAGCTCGTGCAGCGGCCTGCGTGACGACCGAGAGGTGATATGGCAGGCGTACGAGAAGCATCGCATCGATGACCGCGGGCGCGGCCACCAGGTAGCCGAGTCGACCGCCGGCGAACGCGAACGCCTTGCTCATCGTGCGGCTGACGATGAGCTTCGACGGGAAACGGTCGATGAGGGTGATCGCACTCTTCTCCGACGAGAACTCGCCATAGGCCTCGTCGACGACAACGACGCCCGGCGCTGCGTCGAGAATCCGTGACAGTTCGTCGATGGTCAGGCTGTGCCCAGTCGGATTGTTCGGGCTCGTCACGAAGACGACGTCCGGCCGATGCTGGTGAATAACCGCGACGGCATAGTCGACGTCGAGGCTGAAGTCAGCCCGCCGGTACGCCTCGATCCACTCGGTGTTGATGCCGCCCGAGATGATCGGGTGCATCGAGTACGACGGCACGAAGCCCAGCGCAGTCCGTCCCGGACCGCCGAACGCCTGGAGGATCTGCTGCAGGATTTCGTTTGATCCGTTTGCCGCCCAGACGTTTTCGACACCCACGTCGACGCCGACCTGCTTGGTCAGGTAGTTGGCGAGATCCGCGCGAAGGTCGACCGCGTCCCGGTCGGGATAGCGGTGCAGCTCCCCCGCGACCTTGCGGATCGACTCGGCGACATCATCGACGAGCGCGGCCGAAGGCGCGTGTGGGTTCTCATTCGTATTGAGTTGGACGGGCACCGTCAACTGCGGGGCACCGTAGGGCTTCTTGCCGCGTAGCTCGTCGCGCAGCGGCAGGTCGCTCAGCTCTACCGATTTTCCGATCACTGCAAGCTCTCGAATCGAAGGCGGACCGCCTCGCCGTGCGCGGGCAGGTCCTCCGCTTTGGACAGGGTGATGACGTGGCCGGAGACGTCCTTGAGTGCGGCTTCGTCGTACTCGACGACGTGAATGCCGCGCAGGAACGTCTGCACCGACAGGCCCGACGAATGTCGTGCGCAGCCGGCCGTCGGAAGGACGTGGTTCGATCCGGCGCAGTAGTCGCCGAGGCTGACGGGTGAATACGCACCGACGAAAATGGCACCGGCCGACCGAACCCGGGCCGCAACCGAACGCGCATCGACCGTCTGGATCTCGAGGTGCTCGGCGGCGTACGCGTTCACGACCTTGAGGCCCTGTTCGATGCCGTCGACGAGAACGATCCCGGACTGGGTGCCGCTCAACGCGATGGTCACGCGTTCCTGGTGCTTGGTCAGCTCGAGTTGGGCAGCGACCGCCTTGTCGACCGCGTCCGCGAGCGCGACCGAATCGGTGACCAGCACCGAAGCCGCCATCGTGTCGTGTTCGGCCTGGCTGATGAGGTCAGCGGCGACGTGCACCGGATCAGCGGTGTGATCAGCGAGGATCGCGATCTCGGTCGGGCCGGCTTCGGCATCGATACCGACCATCGACCGGCACAGACGCTTGGCGGCGGTCACGTAGATGTTGCCCGGTCCGGTGATCATGTCGACGGGCTCGAGGCCGACGTCTCCATAGGTGAGCAGCGCGATGCCCTGCGCACCACCGACGGCCCACACTTCGTCGACGCCGAGAAGCTCTGCGGCGGCGAGGATCGTCGGGTGCGGCAGGCCCCCGAACTGTTCCTGCGGCGGGCTGATGACCACCAGCGATCCGACCCCTGCGACCTGCGCCGGTACGACATTCATCACGACGCTCGAGGGGTAGACCGCATTACCGCCCGGCACGTACAGGCCGACGCGCTCGACCGCGACCCAACGCTCGGTGACCGTCCCGCCCGGGACGACCTCGGTCGTGTGGTCGGTGCGCCGCTGGTTCTCGTGCACCTTCCGAGCGCGCGCGATCGATTCTTCGAGAGCCGCCCGGACGGCGGGATCGAGCTCGGCCAGGGCCTTGGTCAGCTCTTCGGCCGGGACCCGAACCTGAGCCGGGCGAACCCGGTCGAACTTCTCGCAGAACTCCAGGGCAGCTTCGGCACCGCGCTCGCGGACCGCGTCGACGACCGGACGAACCACAGGCAGGACTGAATCGACGTCGACGCCGCCCCGCGGTAGCGCAGCACGCAGTTCAGCGGTGGTCGGCGTCTTTCCACGCAGGTCGAGCCGGGCGAGCATCGGCATGCAAGATCCCTTCACAGCAGTCGGGTACCTACCGATTATCTCAGTTCCGTCGAGCGGCTTTTGCAGTGCATCGACAGGATTTAGTTGTGCGCATACAATAGTTGTATGCATGAAACTACTTCGTCGACGCCGGCCGGGCTTTGGATGACGATGAATGCGCTGGTTCGCGACAACAGCGGCGGCACGTACGAGCGAGTCGGAGCACGAATCAACATGCCCTTCAGCCGTTTCCGCGCTTTGCGCCGCCTCGAAGCGAAGTCGCGGACCCAGCGGGAGCTCGCGTCGATGATGGGCGTCGATGCCCCCGCGATGACCGGCATCGTTACCGACCTCGCCGAACGCGGCCTCATCGTGCGCGAGGTTCACCCGACCGACGCCCGCAGCAAGATCGTCACGATCACCGAAGCCGGTCGCCAGATCCTCAACGACGTCCGCACCTCGCCGGGCATCGCGCCGTCGATGTTCGACGTGTTGTCGACCGAGCAACGCCATCAGCTCGCGACGCTGCTGGACCTTTTACGACAGGAATCCGAATGATGAGCGTCACGACACTTTCGGCGCCGATCCAGCCGCCGGAGCTGAGCCCCGGCCGCCGCATGCTGATCCTCGGAACCTGCTGCCTGAGCTTGTTCATCGTCGGCATCGACGTGGCGGCGGTCAACGTCGCACTCCCGTCCATCAGCCACGACCTGCACGCCTCACCCACCCAACTCCAGTGGGTCGTTGACGCATACACGCTCGTCCTGGCCAGCCTGCTGATGCTCGGCGGATCCCAAGGTGACCGCTTCGGTCGCAAGCGCGTCTTCCAAATCGGGTTGACGCTCTTCGCCGTGGGATCGCTCGCGTGTTCACTGGCCCCGACCGCGGGGATTCTCATCGCGGCCCGGATGCTGCAGGCGATCGGCGGTTCGATGATGAATCCGGTGGCGATGTCGATCATCACCAACACGTTCATCGAGCCGCGCGAGAGGGCTCGGGCGATCGGGGTGTGGGGCGGGGCCGTGGGCTTGAGCTTGGCGCTCGGACCCGTGGTCGGCGGTGCACTCGTCACGGCGGTGGACTGGCGGGCGATCTTCTGGATCAACGTCCCCGTCGCGATCCTGGCTATCGCGTTGACCGGACTGTTCGTCCCGTCGTCGAAAGCCGCACGGCCGAGGCGCTTCGATCCGCTGGGCCAGATCCTCGTCATGACGTTCCTGGCCTCGCTGACCTACGCGATCATCGAGGGAGACCAGCTGGGCTGGACCTCGCCGACTCCGACCACATGCTTTGCCGTCGCCGCAACCTCGCTGGCGTTGCTGATCATCGTGGAATCCCGGCAGGCCGAGCCGCTCATCGACCCTCGCTTATTCCGGAGCCTGCCCTTCTCAGGCGCCGTCTCCACGGCGATCCTGGGCTTTGCGAGCATGGGCGGATTCCTCTTCCTGAACACGCTTTATCTGCAGCAGGTACGCGGATTCTCCCCGTTGGGCGCCGGCTTGATGACATTGCCGATGGCCGCGGCAACCGCGGTTGTCTCACCGATCTCGGGTCGAATCGTGGGCAGTGTCGGTCCCCGTCCACCCCTGCTTGCCTCGGCCGCGTTCATCGGGCTGAGCGCGCTCATGCTGACCAGACTGTCCGACACGACGTCCTTTATCTATCTGGGCGCTGCATACCTGGCCTTCGGCATCGGGTTCGGGCTCATGAATGCGCCGATCACGAACGCCGCAGTGGCGGGGATGCCGCGCGCGCAGGCGGGCGTCGCGGCCGCCATCGCCTCGACGAGCCGACAGATCGGCGCCACCCTGGGCGTGGCGATTCTGCCTGCGGTTGTGTTCGGGCAGATACACGGGAGCGTGGGCGAAGGCTTGGCGATCGCGTCTCGTCCGGCGTGGTGGCTCATGGCCGCAGCCGCAGTCCTGCTGTTCGCAATCGCGCTGGGTTCGACGCGCCGGACGCTTGTGCCGTAGATCTGGTGGACGCGGTCCGGGACCACGCACACCGAATTATTTGTGTCAGACCAGCCAGGGAACGACGGTCACGAAACCGCCGACCAGCGCGGTCATCCCAGCGGCGAACACGAGGCGGCGTTTCCAACTCGCCGGAATGTATCCGCTGACGAATACGAGCCCGCCGAACAAGCATCCAAAGGCAAAGGTGCGCTCGAACCACCGCTGGACGAAATCTTCACGATGTTGGTTGGTCATCGTCATCCCGATCAGTTCCCTCGCTGACCGGTCACCGCTGGCGATCTCCAAGAGCCGAACATCAGAAGCTGCCTCGAACCAAGCGAGCGAACGTCCACTCTGTGTCCCAATCGCGGAGACAGTTGGCGCACGAATCGCCTCGTACCAAATCCGTACGTCACCGATCTGCGGATTCTCGGGATCAACTACTGTTTCGAGTCGATCGCCGACGCGGCGGGTCGACCGACCGAGAACGTGCTGAATGCGGTCAACTATGGACTGGTCGAGATTTACGGTCTGCGGTTCACCCTGCAGTCGCGCGAGCGTCTGCGAAGGCAACTGCCAGTCGCCTACCGTCCCATCAAGCGCGAACACCCGCCCCGGCAACGGCATCTCGAGTCCGCCGTTACGCGATCGGCGGGAGAGTTCGGATAACCAGCGTTTTCGATCGTAACGCTTTCCCCCCTCTGATACCGAGAGCCACTGAAGCATCTCCACACGTCGAACCAATTTCGGCGCCTCGACACTCACTCCGAATTCAGAGTCGACCGCGATTCCCGGAGCATTCAGAGGGCCGAAGATCCGCACCGGCTTTCCCTCGAAGGCCGGGTCAATGTGGTTGATGTCAACCGTCGTGATCTGGTTGCCGATGTTCAACGTGTCCGTCGTTCGCCCGAATTCAGTCTCGAAATAGAACATGAGCCCTATCGCGATCAGAACCCAGATGATCCCGCCCTTGCGGTGTGCGATCACCCAGTCGCCAATCTTGGTTTCTGGCTGACTCGGCGTCTCTCTCATCGCCTTATCGGCGGGGTTCTCCTTACCCCAAAGCCGCCAGAACACGGTATCCAGGAACGCAACTGTCACAGCAGCCCCGAGGCCGACTCCGAGGACGACGAGTGCGGATGCAAGGTGCCCTTGAATCAGGCGCGGAACGGCCGCGGCGATGCCAATTCCCGTGGCTGTCAGCGACAGTGCGAGGGCAAACATCCGAACGCCGGTGAGAATTGAGGTGCCAAGGACCGCGAGCCCCACCGTAGCTGCACGTGCCAACCAATTCACATCGCCGGTCGTGACCGTCGAATGTTCGACCCACCCAAAGCCAACGAAGCCGGTCAGCCCAACGATGAACCCGAGCGCCACGAGTGCGTCCCGAATCTGGACCTTTGAAAGTCTCAAAATTCGCCACCGCCCAAACACGCGACGGAACAGCGCAAATGCGCTCACTTGCAATTGTCGCGCCAAACAGCGCAGGAATAACCGCACTTACCGCGGGTTTTCCTGCAGTCTCGACCTAAACCCGTCCCAACAGATCGTTCAGCGTGTGCCGGTCCGCCGACAGGAACGGTTCGACCTCGACCCACGTCCGCCGAGCGCCTTCCAGGAAACCTTCGGCATAAGCGGTCGCGGTCCATTCACCAGCCTCGACATTCAGCCCCGTCGCGGGTGACGACGTATTCGACAACCACGCGTAGAGCGACGTGTCCGAAATCTTCCATGTCTTGCGCAGGCTCGTGCCGGACTGCTTCCAGCTGTAGGCATTCCAGGGATCGTCAGGATCGGCCACCACGCCCATCCGGCCTTTACCGATCAGGTGAAGATCGGCGAGATCCGCTGCGGTCGTGGCCCATTCGCGACCGTCGGCAATGCCGTCCTCGCGTTGACCGTCGCGGGAATGAGCCCGCAGGCGAATCGCGGCCTCGATCAACGATCGTTGACCATTGGGGTCCTTGCCGCGCAGTTCGACCGCGCGCAGCACGGCGGACTGGCAGATCTCGGAAACGTCGATGCCGGCTCTGCGGGCTCGTTCGGTGAGTTCATCTGGAAGGACGACAGTAACTCGTGACACTTGCGCCTCATCCCTCTCAATAGAGTACTGATTTCACACGATAGGCCCGTTAGCTCACAAATTGATGGAGGCGCTGGGAACAGGATTCGATACGCAACGGTTGCGTAATCAGTAGACAGCCAGCTACTGTCATACGAAACGAGTCGTACCCGTATCGAAAAGGCACCTATCGTGACGCAAACGCTCCCCGAGCATCCACATACCGTGGACCACCACGCCACCGGCGGCCATCCGCGCCGTTGGGCCATCCTCGCCGTCCTCGTCGTCAGCCTCCTCGTCGTCGTCCTCGACAACACCGTCCTCAACGTTGCGCTGAAGACCATTCAGGTCGACCTGGACGCCACTCAGAGTCAGCTCGAGTGGGCGATCAACTCCTACACACTCGTCTTCGCCGGCCTGCTGTTCACGTGGGGAATTCTGGGCGACCGCTTCGGCCGCAAACGAATCCTCATGATCGGCCTGACGCTCTTCGGTATCGCCTCGGCGATGTGTGCCTACGCGTACAGCCCGGAGTCGCTCATCGCGGGACGCGCGTTCCTGGGCTTCGCTGGTGCCGCAGTCATGCCGGCAACGCTCGCGATCATCAGCAACGTCTTCGAACCGAGCGAACGCCCGAAGGCAATCGGCCTGTGGGCCGCGTCCGTCGGTATCGCAGTCGCCCTGGGCCCGATAACGGCCGGACTCCTGCTTCAGTACTTCTGGTGGGGCTCGGTCTTCCTCATCAACATCCCGATCGTCATCATCGGCCTCGTAGCGATCCTGCGCATCGTGCCCGAGTCGAAGAACCCGAATCCGGGCCGAATGGACCCCATCGGAGTTCTGCTGCAGGTCGGCGCGCTGGTCCTCATCACCTGGGCCATCATCAAGGGCGGCGAGCTCGCTTCCATCACGGATGAGAAAGTCTGGGTGCCCGGCCTCGCTGGCCTGGCTCTGCTGATCGCTTTCGTCTTGTTCGAACTGAAGTCCGACCACCCGGCGCTCGACGTTCGCTTCTTCAAGAACCCGAAGTTCGCCGCAGCCAACGTCACCGTCGGTCTCTCGTTCTTCGCGATGATGGGTGTGTTCTTCTTCCTGACCTTCTACCTGCAGATCGTCCGGGACATGAGTGCGCTGGAAACCGGCTTGTGGATGCTTCCGTTTGCCGCCGCACAGCTCATCGCCGCCCCGCGGTCAGCCAAGCTCGCGCAAACCTACGGCCCTCGCAACGTCATCATGGTGGGACTCACGCTCGTCGCGATCTCTCTCGTGGCACTGACGTTCGCGACCCCGACCACTCCGATGTACGTGCTGGGAATCTTCTTCTTCCTGCAGGGCTTCGGTATGGGCAACGTGATGCCGCCGGCAACCGAGCTCATCCAGGGCAGCGTTCCCCGCGAACAGGCGGGAACGGCGTCGGCGATCAACAACACGATTCGCCAACTCGGCGGTGCGCTCGGTGTCGCCGTTCTGGGTTCGGTCCTCTCGGTCGCCTACCGCAACGAAGTCAACCCGTTGCTCGACGGTCTGCCCGCCCCGGCGCGGGAAGCCGCGGGTGAGTCCCTCGGCGGTACGCTGCAGGTCATGGCTCATGCCGAGCCGGGCAGGCTCGCGCAGGTCAAGCCGGATGTGTTCAACGCGTACGTCGACGCCATGCACCTCACCGCCGGTCTGGGCGCCGCACTGACCTTGGCGTCGGTTGTCCTCCTCGGGTTCTGGCTTCGCACGCCGTACGCACCCAAGCACGCTGTAAAGGAGCACGTCGCACAGTGACCGACACTGTCGAAACCGGCCGGCCCGCACGCCCTGCGGGTCGGCCTCGCAGCGCCGAAGCCGACGAGGCGATCATCTCGGCGGCGCTGGAACTGGTGGCCAATCGCGGCATCGGAGCGGTGTCGATCGAGGCGATCGCCACGGCCGCCGGAGTCGGCAAAACGACGATCTACCGCCGCTGGGAGAACAAGGAAGCGCTCATCGTCGACGCCCTGGCGTCGATCCAGGACCCGCCGCCGAAGCTGGCCGGCACCTCAGCTCGAGACGATCTGGTCCTCCTTGTCGACTACATCCGTCGGCACAACGAGGCGCTCTCCAGCAAGTTGATGGCGTGCGTGATGACGGAAGCATCGGACGAACTGCGCGAGGTCTACCTCAAGCACATCATCGAACCGCGGCGTGAACTCATGCGTGAGGTGCTCCGGGATGGCATCGCGAACGGCGAACTCATCCCCGATCTCGATATAGAACTCACACTTTCGCTGCTCTCGGGTCCGATGCTGACGATGGTCAAGATCTGGAAAATGCAGGTCGCACCCGATACGGCCGAGCGGATTGTCGACGCGGTGTTGAACGGGATCGCGCGTCGGTAGGTCGAACGACAGACAAATCGACTCGTTGCCGGTGGCGAACCGGTCGAGTGTCGAATAATGTCCGGGTACCTCGAGTCGAAGGGGCCGTGTGGCAGAGATCGTGAAACTGCGCAGCCGGCGCACTCGAACGTGGCTCATCTCGGTGGCAGTCATCGTCATCGCGCTGGTGGCGGTCGCGGTGAAGGTCTACGTGTTTCCCCGATCGGACCAGGTCCACAAGGCCGACGTGATCTACGTCCTCGGCTCTGGCAATATCGAGCGCTACGAATTGGGCGCGCGTCTGTACAAACAGGGGTACGCCCCGAACCTCGTGTTCTCGATACCGCCCATCGGCAAGAACCATCCGGGCTGCCAGGAGGCCCTCGATGGTGTCTTTGCGCAGTGCTTCATCCCGCAGCCACCCACGACCCGCGGCGAGGCAGCCGAGCTCGCCCGCATGTCAGCCAAGCACGGGTGGAAGAGCGCAATCGTCATCACGATCAATCCCCACCTGATCCGGGCGGAAACGATCGTGCGCAAATGCAATAGCGGCGACCTGATGTTCGTTGGCGTCCAGCCGCATATCGGCCTCGTTGCCTGGATTCGCCAGATCGGTTATCAGACCGGCGGTTTCGTCAAAGCCTGGTTCGAAACCGACTGCAACGCACTGCTCTAGTTCACATATCGAGGCCGAGGTCGAGAACCTTGACCGAGTGCGTCAGCGCGCCCACGGCCAGGAAATCGACACCCGTGCCGGCATAGTCGGCCGCGACGTCGAGCGTCAGCCCACCCGAGGATTCGAGCTTCGTCTCCGGCGACACCTTGTTTCGGCGTTGCACGGCCATCTGGGTCATCCACACCGGCATGTTGTCGAGCAGCACGAGCTCCGGCTTCTCCGGAAGTATCTCGTCGAGGTACTCGAGTCGATCGACCTCGATCTCGCATTTGATCGTGGGATTGGACGCGCGGACGGCACGCAACGCCGCGATCGGCGAACCCGCCGCAACGATGTGGTTGTCCTTGATGAGCGCCTCATCGCCGAGTCCCATCCGGTGGTTGACTCCCCCGCCCGCGCGCACCGCGTACTTCTCGAGTGCCCGAAGACCGGGCAGGGTCTTGCGGCTGTCGCGGATCTTGCAGGTGGTCCCATCGACCGCGTCGACCCACGCCGACGTTGCGGTCGCGATTCCGGACATGTGGCACAGCAGATTGAGCATCGTGCGCTCGGCGGTCAGCATGCCCTGCACTGGTGCTTCGATCGTGAGCACGACATCGCGTGGCTGCACCCGCGTGCCGTCGTCGATGCGGGAGAGCACCGCGTAGTTGCCGGCACCGAGCACAGTGTCGAAAACCCGCAGCGCGACGTCGATTCCGGCGACGGTTCCCGCCTGGCGGGTGATGACCGCACCCTTCGACACCAGATCCGCGGGCACGGTGGCCAACGACGTGATGTCCGGTCCATAGCGCAGGTCCTCATCGAGTCCGGCGGCGATCGCCCGGTCAACGTCTTGCCATTCCAACTCGCTCATGCGCGCACTCCAACTGCCTGCGTGGGCTCCAGTTGTCCGTCTTCGATCGCGTAGCGCCGGCTGAAGCGCTGGTCGTCACTGGTTTCCGGATAGTCCGAACGCGTGTGGCAGCCGCGGCTCTCGGTCCGTGCCGTCGCCGCCGCGAGAAGCGCCTGCGCAGTCAACGTCAACGCCGCATCCTCGAGTGCCTCTTCGGTATTGGTCTGCAGCAGCTCGGCCTGGGCGATCGCCTTGGCGGCCACTTCGAGACCCAGAGCATCGCGAACAACCGAGGCATTCAATGTCAACGCATCCTGCAGGGCTTGCCGATTCAGCACCGGGGCAAGTGGGATTGCGTAGTCGCCGCCGGTGGTCGGCGTCCCTTTACGTCCGGCCGCGACAAGGCCCGCCCGCTCGCCGACGACGAGACCTTCGAGCAGGCTGTTCGACGCCAGGCGATTCGCGCCATGCAGTCCAGTGCGCGCAACCTCGCCGGCAGCGAGAAGCCCCGGCACGCGCGTCTGGCCCTGAACATCGGTGACGACGCCACCGCATTGGTAGTGGGCCGCCGGCGCGACCGGAATGAGGTCCGTCTGCGGATCGATCCCGGCCGCGAGGCAGGACGCGGTGATCGTCGGGAAGCGTTGCGCGAAACCACTGATCGAACGGGCATCGAGGTAAACGTGGTCGATGCCGAGCATGTGCATCCGTGCGTGGATGGCCTTGGACACGACGTCGCGAGGCGCGAGGTCGCCTCGCGGGTGCACACCCTTGGTGATCGAGTCACCGTTGGGGTCGACGAGCTTGGCGCCCTCGCCGCGAACCGCCTCACTGATGAGCGGTCGCCGACCGACGCCGCCCGGAGTGAACAGAACCGTCGGGTGGAACTGCACGAATTCGAGGTCGGCGACCTCCGCTCCGGCGCGAAGGCCGAGGGCGATGCCGTCGGCGGTCGCGCCGGGCGGATTCGTGCTGCAGGCGAACAATTGACCAGAACCACCGGTCGCCAGCAGTACGGCCGGCGTGTGGATGAGCCCGATCCCCTTCGTCGAGAGAACCACGAGCCCGCAAACGCCATTCGGGCCGGTCGCCACATGTGCCGCGGCCGCGCCGAACAGGACCGGCATACCGGCGGCGTTGAGGGCACGCTGCACCTCGGCGCCCGTCGCGTCACCACCGGCATGGATGATCCGCCGCGTGCTGTGTCCACCCTCACGGGTCCGCGAGACCTGGCCGTCGCGTCCGAGGTCGAAAACCGCGCCGAGGTCAGTCAGCGCTTCGATCGCACGCCGACCACCCTCGACGATCGATTCGACCGCAGCTTCGTCACACAGTCCCGCGCCGGCTTCCATCGTGTCGTACACGTGAGACTCGACCGAGTCGCCCGTCGGCGCGACAACCGCGATGCCGCCTTGGGCGTACTGCGTCGCAGTGTCGGTCGGGCCGCCTTTGCTGACCGTCAGAACCGACGCTCCATGCCGAGTCGCGGCCCGCGCGGCGGTCAGCCCCGCGACGCCGCCGCCGATAACGACGACGTCCGCCGAGGCTTCCCAGTCGTGCATCTCACTCGCCTCCGCCGGGAGTACCGATGGCGATCATGCGCTGCACCGACTTTCGGCCCTGAGCAGCCATCTCCGGATCGACGTGAACCTCGTCCGTGCCGGTCGCGAGGCAACGCAGCAGAGCCGTGGGGGTGATCATCTTCATGTACTTGCACGAAGCACGGTCATTGACCGCCTGGAAGTCGATGCCGGGCGCAGCCTTGCGCAGCTGGTGCAGCATGCCGATCTCCGTCGCAACCAGAACCTGCTTCGAGTGCACCTTGCGCGCTTCGTCGATCATTCCGCCGGTCGACAGGATGTGGACGCGCTCCTTGGGGAAGAAGCCCTCACCAGCGAGGTACAGCGCCGAGGTCGCGCAGCCGCACTCCGGGTGCACGAAGAGTTCCGCGTCCGGGTGGGTCTTGGCCTGGTCGGTGAGCTCATCGCCGTTGATGCCGGCGTGCACGTGGCATTCGCCCGCCCAGATGTGCATGTTCGTGCGACCCGTCATGCGCTTGACATGCGCGCCGAGGAACTGGTCCGGCAGGAACAGCACTTCGGAGTCCGCCGGGATCGAGTTCACGACATCCACCGCGTTCGACGACGTGCAGCAGATGTCGGTCTCGGCCTTCACCGCAGCGGTGGTGTTGACGTACGAGACGACCACCGCGCCCGGGTGCTCGGCCTTCCACGCGCGAAGTTCATCGGCGTTGATCGAGTCAGCCAACGAGCAACCGGCCCGCGCATCCGGGATGAGAACCGTCTTCTCCGGGCTCAGGATCTTGGCGGTCTCGGCCATGAAGTGCACACCGCAGAAAACGATCGTGCTTTCCGGAACCTCAGCCGCGATGCGCGAGAGCGCCAGCGAGTCGCCGACGTGGTCGGCGATGTCCTGAATCTCCGGCAGCTGATAGTTGTGCGCCAGGATGGTCGCATTGCGCTGGCGTGCGAGTCTGCGCACTTCAGCGGCCCAATCAGCGTTGGCCTCGATACCCGAGTAACCCGCAGCAGTGTCAGTGATCTGCGCGAGATCCAGAGTCGTCGTCATCGCTGTTCTCCTTCCGAGCGACAATCTTAGGTTTTCGACTTATGATCGAAAACATGCCCCATCGTACCACCGTTCATGAAACGCTCACCGCAGTGTTCCAGGTTCGTAAGTTTGCGGACGGTCCGGAACTGGCCGTCTTGCTGTGGCAGCGTGCAATGGAGCCCGAAGTGGGCGCGTGGTCCCTTCCCGGCGGCACGCTGGGGGACTACGAGGATCTCGACACGTCCGCCCGGCGCCAGCTTGCGGAGAAGGTCGACGTTCAAAAGGTTGCGCACCTCGAGCAACTCGCAGTGTTCAGCGATCCGAACCGGGTGCCCGGGCCCAGGCTCATCGCCTCGACGTTCCTAGGCCTCGTTCCCCTGACCGCGGACCCGCAACTGCCGGCCGACACCAGCTGGCATCCGGTGTCCGCCCTCCCCCGCATGGCCTTCGACCACGGCACAGTCGTCGCCCACGCCCGCAACCGGCTCGTCGCGAAACTGTCGTACACGAACCTCGCCTACGGCCTCGCCCCGGCTGCGTTCACGATGTCGACCCTGCGCCAGATCTATTGCGCAGCATTGGGATACGAGGTCGACACGACCAACCTCCAACGCGTTCTGAGCCGTCGTGGAGTGCTCACGCCGCTCGACACCGTCTCGGCTCCGGGCCGGGCGGGCGGACGACCGGCGAAGATGTACCGCTTCACGGACTCGACCCTGCGGGTCACCGACGAGTTCGCTGCGCTCCGACCGCCGAGCTAGAAGCGCGAGCGGATCTTTCCGATGAGTTCGACATATTTGTCGTGTGCGTTGTCGGCGCTGCGGAGAGTGGTGACCTGAATTTCGCAGAGGCGCTTGTCCAGCACGAACATCGCCGTCCCGGCGTTGGTGAACTTGATTCCGTCTGGTCCGTCCTCAAACGTGTAGGCGCCAGAGGGGTCGTCGGGCACAACGTCGTTGATCGCCGTGTCCGGGCTGCCGATGTTGAGCGACACCGACTCGTACGTGTCGGAGTTCCGCCACTCGCACGCCGCACCGTGCTGCGAATCACCGCTCGGCGTACCGGCGGCGGTGGAATCGATCAACGGCGAAATCTCGTCCGCAGTCAGTAGCGAGCACGGCTCGGTCCATTTACCGGCCGTCGGCGAGACCTCGCCACTTTCTCGCGCGGCTCCCGCGGGTTGTCCGCCCGACTGCGACACCGGTTCCGAAGAACAAGCGACGCCAAAAGTGATCACGGCGGTGAGGATCGGCACAACCGCCAGCCGATGTGGTCTCATTGTCCGATTATCTGTCGTCGCGAGCAGCACCGGCCGATAACCGCCGGATCGGCACAATCTGGGCAGGTGGGTCCGACAACCTGGGGCAAGAGCACGCTTTGACCTGCGGAAACCCACCGCGAGACGCACGCCTGTCCAAGTAGGCTCCACAACGTGCGCACTGGAGATCGAAACAGTCTGACCGACGTCGCCGGGCTCCTAGTAGGGCACTACACCGAGCTCGACTCGGATGCATCGATGGGTGCCGGAGCCGCCACCGGCTGCACGGTCGTACGTGCGCCCGGCGGGGCCACTGCCGCGGTGGATGTGCGTGGCGGCGGACCAGGCACGCGCGAAACAGACCTTCTGGACCCCAGCAATACCGTGCAGCAGGTCAACGCGATCGTGCTGGCCGGCGGCAGCGCTTACGGCCTGGCGGCTGCCGATGGCGTCATGCACTGGCTCGAAGAGCACGGCGAAGGAATCGCCATGGCCCCACCGGGCCCGGATGGCGCATTCGTCGTGCCGATCGTGCCGGGGGCGGTCATCTTCGACCTCCCCGTGGGTGCTTGGCGCACGCGACCGACGGCGGAGTTCGGATACCGCGCGGCCGAAAGCGCTGCGGTCGACTTCGCTTGCGGAACCGTCGGCGCAGGTACGGGTGCGCGCGCCGGTTCGCTCAAGGGCGGCATCGGAACCGCGAGCGTCGTGATCGAGGACGGCCCCGCCCGCGGCATCGTTGTCGCCGCGCTCATGGTCGCCAACCCGGTGGGCTCGGTCTACGATCCGCGCACCGGAGTACCTTGGGGCGCAATGGCCGACGGCATCGAGTTCTTCGGGCTCGGCACCCCCGACGGCGCCGACGTCGCGGCCGCGAGATTGCGCAGTCCCAAAGGCACGCTGTTGAACACGACGATCGGTGTGGTCGCAACCGACGCGAAACTCAGCGCAGGTGGTTGTCGCCGAATGGCGATGGCAGGTCACGATGGCCTGGGCCGTGCGATCCGTCCGGCCCATTCTCCGCTGGACGGTGACACGATCTTCGCCCTCTCGACAGGTTTGACCGAATCGGCAACCGGCGACGAGCAGGGAGACCTGCCGGTTGCCCTCGGGCCGGCATTCCTTGCCGAACTCCCCCGCGTCGACGCCGTCTGCGCCGCCGCCGCGGTCTGCGTCGAACGGGCGATCGTCAACGCGGTGCTCGCGGCGACGGCGGTCGCGGGCATTCCGTCCTACCGCGATTCGTTCCCGTCCGCGTTCGGATCACGCGCGTAGTCGCTCGGCTTCGGCGCGCAGCTCTGCCATCAACGCCGGTGCGACTGTGCCGAGCGCCAACACCCGGAAGCCCAGGTCATCGATTGCGGCGTGGCGGGGCCACTGCGCGATCGTCCACTCACGTTCGTTGAACATCGCGTCGATTCCGGCCCGCATCGAACCGGCGATCTCGAAGTGGAGCTCGCCCAGCTGCCGCACATCGCACTCGCGTGCGCTTTCCAGTACGCGCCGGTCAGTCCATAAGAGGATTCGCCGGTGGGCACGTGGAAACGTGACCCAGAAGCACACTGTCGCAACGGCTACGCCCACGATCGTCTCGACCACGCGCTCCCCGACCAGCGTGGTGATCGAACCGTGGGGATGCGCGGAGTCACCGATGAGGAGCGCCAGCGGGGTAATGAAGAACACGGCGATGCCGTAGTTGCGCGCGACGAACAGCTCGACGACGAACTGCAGCACCAGGAGAACCCCGATGAGAGCCAACCCGGTCGGCGCAAGTTGATGCAGGGCCGCGAAAAACAGCACTCCACCTAAGGTGCCGACCAATCGGTGCAGCGACCGCACGACCCCGCGCACTCGATCGAGTCCCTGGTTGAGGATCAGCACCGTCGCGTAGATGGCCCAGTCCGGTCGACCGAGCCCCGCGACAACTGCGACAGAGCCGCTGATGAGGCACCCGACCATCAACCGCAGAGTGGTGACTGTCGCGTGCGAATCCAAATACAGCGCACGCCGTAATCGGAAGCCCAACGACGCGCGTTCCCAATCGACCGCACCATTGTCGACATCCCCGTCGGCGATCCGAGCGATGGATACCGCCCACTGGCGCTGGGCCGCATCGAGCTGAGCGAGCAAGCCCGAATCCAGAGCGCGAGCGTCTCTCAAGGCCGTCCGGGCCGCCATGAGAGCGGTGGCGACGTTGTGGCGATCGGTCAGAGTCTCCGCCTCGCCCCGGGTCACGAATACTTCGACCGCCTTCACCGCGGCGTTCGTGACGGTCGTTTCGGGGCGGGTCGCGTCGCGCATCGCGCCGGCCATCGAGACCAGCACAGACGACGCCGACCCGATGACCGCGCACGCCACGATCTGCCCAATCGATATGCCGTGGCGTGCCAGCAGCATCGCGACGCCGCAGATCATGACGAAGAAGAACGAGCCCGGCGGGCCGAACCGGATCGCGTCGACGACGAATGTCGCGGTACACGCGACCGCAGTGAGCACCACGACATCGACGATCGACGGGGCCCCGGAATGGCCTACTGCGGCGCCGACCAGCGCCGCGGAGATGAACCCGATCCCCGCGAGCGCGACGATGACCCCCCGCACCCGATAGGGGCGTCCCTCGCCGAACATCACCGAAAACGATCCGAGGGTCACCGCGACGGCAAGTTCGGCATGACCCGCGACCGTCAGGATTGCGGCCGGAATGCCGAACGCCAGCGCGGCGCGCGTCGCAGCCGACCACCTAAATGCACCCGGCACGATGTGTACAAGCAGGTCACGCGCCCGAGGTACCGACTCCGGTGCGAACGTCACTCTCCTGACGGTAGCGGTCTCGGGGTCCCCTTTGACCGAGATGTGAGCACATCCTCCGCCTCAGATACCTCGATCCTGTGCATCGACAAACCGGCGTCGAAGGCCAACTGATCTAGGCTGCGTACGCTGGATTCATGTCGACCGGGTTCCTCCTGCTTCTCGTCATCATCGGCGTCGTCGCGTTTCTCGTGATTCGCGGATCGCAGGCGGGAAACCAGCGGGAACTCGACGATGCGGTCGCCGATGCCCGGCAGGCGATCGACCGACTCGGCGGTCAGGTCTACAACCTGACCGGGTCCAATGACGCTGCCAAACAGGCACTTTCGGATGCGTCGGAGCGATTCACCGCAGCCGGCTCGCAGATCTCGCAAGCCAAGTCCGCCGCGCAGGCCCGCCTCGCCAAGCAGACCGCGATCGAAGGCCTGTACTACATCCGGGCGGCGCGCACGGCGATGGGCATGGACCCGGGACCGCACATCCCCGAACTGACCGGCCAGCGCACCGCGGGTGCCGTGAGCGAGAACCGGAGCATCGCGTTCGAGGGACGCCAGATCCAGGCGTCCCCGGGACCGTCGCAGACGACCCCGAACTACTACCCCGGCGGCATGGTCGCGGGACGACCGGTCCCCGCCGGCTGGTACTCCGAGCCGTGGTGGAAGACCGCCCTCGTCGCGGGCGCCTGGGGCGTCGGTTCGATGCTGCTGTTCGACGCTCTGTTCAGCGGAATGCACGGAGTCGGCTACGACCAGAACGCGTTCGCCGACGGCTACCAGGACGGCTTCCAGGACGCGTCCGGTAACGGCGATGTCGACCCCGGTGACGCTGGCGACGGCGGCGGCTTCTTCGACGGGTTCGACAGCTTCGACTTTTAGAACCCCAGGCTGCGGCCGATGATCTCCTTCATGATCTCGTTCGAACCGGCCCAGATCTTGGTGACGCGAGCGTCCTTCCAGGCTCGTGCGACGCGGTATTCGTTCATGTAGCCGTAGCCGCCGTAGATCTGCACGCAGTGGTCGATGATCTCGTTCTGCACCTGCGCCGAGTACCACTTCGCTTTGGCCGCGTCGACCGCGTCGAGCTCACCGTTCGTGTGGGCGAGCACGTGGTGGTCGACGTACGCCTGCGCCGCTTCGAGCCTCGTGACGAGGTCCGCGAGCAGGAACTTGTTGTGCTGAAAGCTGCCGATCGATTGACCGAAGGCCTTGCGGTCCTTCGCATACTGGATCGTCTCCTCGAGCACCGCCTTCGCGTGGGCGATGTTCGTGATGGCCGCCCCAATGCGCTCCTGCGGGAGGCGCTCCATCATCGCGATGAACCCACGGTCGACTTCGCCCAGCAGGTTCGTCCCCGGCACGCGCACATCCTCGAAGGACAGTTCACCGGTGTCCGCCTCCGGCTGCCCGACCTTGTCGAGCTTGCGCCCGCGAGTGAATCCCTGCATGCCCTCCTCGACGACGAAGAGGGAAATGCCCTTGGCCTTCTTCTCGGGGGTCGTGCGCGCCGCGACGATGACGAGATCCGCGCTGATGCCGTTGGTGATGAACGTCTTCGATCCGTTGAGAATCCAGTCATCGCCGTCGCGCACTGCCGTCGTCTTCAAAGCGGCCAGGTCCGAACCGGCCGAGGGTTCGGACATCGCCATCGCCGAGACCAACTCGCCCGTACAGAACTTGGGGAGCCAGCGCTTCTTCTGCTCCTCGGTCGACAGCTCGATGAGATACGGGGCGACGACGTCGTAGTGGATCGAGAACGACGACGCATACGCCACCGCCACCCGGGCAAGCTCTTCGGTGACGACCGCTGAGTACCGGAAGTCGCCCGCTTCGCCACCGCCGTACTGCTCCGGAACTCCCAGGCCGAGGTAACCGAGATCCCCTGCCGCGCGCCACACATCGCGGTCGATGAACTTGTCCTCGATGAACTTCTCGGCCCGCGGTTCGATCCACCGGCGGACGAACTCCCGGACCGAGGCGCGGAACTCTTCGTGCTCTGCGGTGTACAGCGTGCGCTTCATGCTTCTTGCTTACCAGGGTCGAATTCGGTTGCATACGGCGACCGGCCCCCGCAACCTTGATTCAAATGAAAGTCAAGTTCACGAAGCTCAGCGGCCGATA
The DNA here is from genome assembly GCF_000380645.1 of Smaragdicoccus niigatensis DSM 44881 = NBRC 103563. GTDB lineage: Bacteria > Actinomycetota > Actinomycetes > Mycobacteriales > Mycobacteriaceae > Smaragdicoccus > Smaragdicoccus niigatensis. Next base: position 158,439 of record NZ_AQXZ01000012.1, on the reverse strand, counting down.
CGAGATCGCAGTTCTGCGCGAGGCCGGCCACGCGTTGGCTCCGCGCAACGGCCCGGGGTACAACGACGCGGTTCCACACGACGTGGCGCACTTGTTCGTCGAGATCGAAGACCGCATTCGGGGCGGCGTTTACGGCCGGCTCGCGGCCGCAGATGGCGACGACGGCTTGTTCTGGCCCGCCGATCCGGCGATCAACAAGAAGACCACGAAGAATCGCCGCCAGCCGACACCGCAGGAGTCTGCCGATATGGCGCGCTCCGAGCGCCTCGCGTCCGTGACGGTTGCCCTGTGGGAGGTCGAACGCCGGCTTCGGACGTTCGAACCAGCGTGGCCTGGCACTCCGGAGAAGAGCGGCATCGACCCGGCACTGCTGAACAGGCTCTATGCCCGCTACGACGACTTCGCGGCCCAATGGTCGGCAATCGGCGAAGGCCAATCCCTCACGGTCGCATGGCCGTTCCCAGAGGGATCGGGTCAGCGACGTCGCTGACTACGACGCACGGTGATTTCAAATCTTGTCGGCGATCGAGCACGTCAGAACACTGACGACCATGTCCACGACCGTCATCGTCGGAAATCCGAAGCCGAGATCCCGCACCTATTCGACCGCAGTCGAACTCGCTGAACGGATCACCAGCCAGCAGCCAGACCACGTCATCGACCTCGCCGACTACGGCCCTCGACTGTTCGACTGGACGGATCAGGATGTTCGAGATCTGGTGTCGACGGTCGCGTCGAGTTCGCTCATCATCGTCGCGAGCCCGACCTACAAGGCGACATACACGGGCTTGTTGAAGCTCTTCCTGGACCGCTTCTCGGCTGGGCAACTCTCGCGGACCGTGGCGGTTCCGCTTCTCGTGGGGGGCGACTGGCGCCACTCGCTCGCGCCGGAGGTGCATCTGAAGCCGGTCCTGGCCGAACTCGGGGCGAGCACCCCGACTCGCGGGCTGTTCCTACTCGACTGCGAACTACTCGATTCTGAAGCCTTCTCGGCGTGGTTCGAGATCGCGATCGCCCAACTACGTTCGGTCGTGCCCGCATGACGGTCGTGATTTCCGAAGTACGGGACTTGCGTCGCGCGTTCGGCGCGTTTCCGACGGGCGTCGTCGCGGTGGCCGCGCTGGGACCGCGTGGTCCGATCGGGATAGCGGCAAGTTCGTTCACGTCTGTCTCGCTCGCACCGCCGATCGTGTCGGTCAACATTGCGCGGGCCTCCAAAACGCTTCCCGCACTTCGCGAGCGAAGTCATTGGGGAGTCAGTGTCCTCGCCGAGGGCCAGGAGGTGCTGGGCCGCCAGCTGAGCCTCGAGCCCGATCAACGGTTCGCGGGTGTCGATTGGCAGGTCACCGAGTCCGGAGCGGTCTTGCTCAGGGGCGCGGCCGCGACGTTCACCGTTCGCGTCGACTCGTTCGTGAGCGCCGGTGACCACGAGATCGCGTTGTTGCACGTCGAGGACGTGCAGCTCAACGCGGGTACGTCACCACTGGTGTTCCATGCGAGTCGCTTCCGGCAGCTCGGCATCGCGAGTCGCGCAGACTGACGATTCCCAAAAATCGTTTGAAGGCGGCCGCCTCGACTGTCTACCGTTGAACTGACCCGGTGTCCCAGGAAGGTGAATGACCTATGTGCTGCTCAGCGGCCTTCGATTCCACCTACCCATTCCGCACCGGGCAGGCGAACGCCTGAGTCGCCACGCCCGGTGACCACTCAAAGGTTCACGGACGTGTTTGATCTCCATCACTACGGCTGGGATTCCACCTGGCAGCAACTTCTTTCCGGTGATGCGCGGGCCGCGCGCGTCATCACTACTCATCGTGCGCACGCCCGTGTCGTGTCCACAGACGGCATTGCGACTCTCCCGCTGTCGCCGAACGATCCCCCGCTGTGTACGGGAGACTGGCTGGCACTGTCCGACAACGGACACATGCTTCTCCCCCGCCGCACCGCATTGACGCGAGCAGTCGCCACACGCCAGTCGACGAGCCAGATCCTGGCCGCAAACGTCGACACGGTCGTCGTCGCGTTCGGGCTCGACCGGCCTGTTCGTTTGAATGCGATCGAGCGGTTTCTGACGCTCGCCTGGAGCAGCGGCGCGATGCCGGTGGTCGCACTGACCAAGGCGGATCTCCACGACAATCCGTCCGCGACGGTCACTGAAGTGGCGTCGAACGCGCCCGGCGCTCGGGTTGTTGCGGTGAGTTCGATCGACCGGTCGGGGATTGCCGACCTCGTCGCCGCCTTGTCCGGGACGATCGCCATCATCGGGCCGTCAGGTGCGGGTAAATCGACGTTGATCAACACCCTCACCGGCACGGAAACTGCCGAGACGGGGGCCGTTCGCGAGTCAGATTTCAAGGGCCGCCACACCACGGTGTCCCGCAACCTGACCGCGCTGGCCGATCTCGGGCTCGTCCTCATCGACACCCCCGGACTCCGCGGCGCGGGCATCTGGAATGCCGAGGAAGGCCTGAACCAGACCTTCGAGGACATCGCGGCACTCGCCGAGCTGTGCCATTTCATCGACTGCCGACACGAGATGGAGCCGGGCTGTGCGGTACGGGAAGCCATCGCAGCGGGGACACTGTCGGATCGTCGCCTGCATAGCTATCAGAAGCTTCAGCGCGAGGATGCCTGGCTAGCCAGCCGCATCGACGCCCGGACGCGCGCGGAGCACGACAAGCGGTTCAAGTCCGCAACGAAAGCTCTGAGACAGCAGTACCGCGATCGCGGATACCGCTAACGGGGCACTCAGCCAGACGTCGAACCCGTTGGCACGGCGCTTTCCGCCGTGCTGGCGTGGCGTCCGCTGCCGAGATCGTCGAAGGGACTGAGCGCGGCCATCACGAAGATGACGACCGCTGCGATGAGCGGTTCGAGCGCCAGCACGACGGGGATCGTGCCGTCGAAGATCTTCGGCGCGATGGAGACAACCGCACCGATCTTCGGATCGTCAACGATCGGATAGCGCAGACGAACAATCAACTCGCCAATGGCCGCCATGGAGAGCGACCCGAGCGCGCACGTCGCGATGATCACGTACAGCAGCGGTATCCCACGCTGCCCGCGGTACGACCAGGCGGCGACCGCAAGCACCAACCCAAGCACCGCGCTGATCAGGGCGAACCATCCGATCGCACCGAATTCATTGGCACTCTCGCCGTCGAGGGACTGTCCCAGTCCGTTGTCGACGATGACGAACCTGACCGGCCGGGCGATGAAGGCCCACGCCACTCCCGCCAGCATGTTGACGATCAGGACACCCGCAAGGATCCTGCTGACGGCGCGCCGCATCAGCGACGCTCGAGGTCGTGGGAGTCAGTCACTCCGTGCCGCGAGCACTTCGCCCACCAGCCGTCCGGATTGACCTGCACGACCATGCGGCGGCCGCATTCGGTGCAGTAGCGGGGCGGCTCGAGCCCGAGTTCGGCGGCCTTCGGGATGGCGTCCGAGTCGGGCTTTCCGGTGTACGGATTGAACATCAGATTGTCGAGTTTAGCGCCTTGATCGGCATCTGCAGCTCACCGAGCAGGTCGAGGTCGGCCTCGGCCGGGCGACCCAGCGTGGTGAGGTAGTTGCCGACGATGACGGCGTTGATGCCGCCGAGGATCCCCTGCTTTGCGCCGAGGTCACCGAGGGTGATCTCACGACCGCCGGCGAAACGCAGGATCGTGCGCGGCAGCGCGAGACGGAACGCTGCGACCGCGCGCAGAGCGTCCGAAGCCGGGAGCACCTCGAGGTCGCCGAACGGCGTGCCGGGGCGCGGGTTGAGGAAGTTGAGGGGCACCTCGTCGGGCTCGAGTTCTGCGAGGTTCGCGGCGAACTCGGCGCGCTGCTCGAGCGTTTCACCCATACCGAGGATGCCGCCGCAGCAGACCTCCATACCGGCTTCGCGAACCATCTTCAGAGTGCCCCAGCGCTCTTCCCACGAGTGCGTCGTGACGACGTTCGGGAAGTACGACTTCGAGGTCTCGAGGTTGTGGTTGTAGCGGTGGACGCCCATTGCGGCGAGCTGGTCGACCTGCTCCTGCGTCAGCATGCCGAGCGAGCATGCGACCTGGATGTCGACCTCGTTGCGGATGGCCTCGACACCAGCGGCGACCTGGGACATCAGGCGCGCGTCCGGGCCACGCACGGCGGCGACGATGCAGAACTCGGTGGCACCGGTCTTGGCGGTCTGCTTGGCGGCCTCGACGAGCGAGGGGATGTCGAGCCAAGCCGAGCGCACCGGCGAGGAGAACAGACCCGACTGCGAACAGAAGTGACAGTCTTCAGGGCAACCGCCGGTCTTGAGGCTGATGATTCCCTCGACCTCGACCTCCGGTCCGCACCACTTCATGCGTACGTCGTGCGCGAGAGCCAGGAGCTCCTCGAGTCGGTCGTCGTCGAGTTTGAGCACCTCGAGGGTCTGCTCCTGATCGAGTCCAACACCCCGTTCGAGTACTTGCTCGCGAGCGGTTGCAAGAATGTCAGTCTGAACCGGCGCCTGCGTCATCTGCCGTACCTCTTCTCATCGCAGCGCCTGGGTGCGGCACCACTTGAACACCGTTCAGGTTAGAGTAGTCGAGTGCAATTGACCAAGCGCGACGTGGTCGGCGCGGCGATCGCGATCCTCGACGAGTACGGACTCGGCGATCTCACGATGCGCCGTCTCGCGACGTCCCTCAATGTCGCCGCGGGTGCGCTGTACTGGCATTTTCCCAACAAGCAGGCGCTCCTCGCAGCGGTTGCCGACCGCATTCTCGAGCCCGTTTCCGCACCTTCGGACGGTGCCTGGGACAGACAGCTGACCGAAATCGCGACGGCCGTTCGTGATGCACTTCTCGCCCACCGCGACGCCGCGGAGATCGTGTCCGCGGCCTTCGCATCCCGGATGACGACGAGCACCGTGGTCGCACTCTTCGCGCGTTGCCTCCAAGCCGGCGGAATCCGCGAGCACGACGCCGAACTCGCCGCGACGAGCTTGCTCTACTACGTCCTCGGCCACACGATCGACGAGCAGTCCCGAATGCAGATGGATTCCAGTGGCGCGCTCGAGGACTCGGCATCACCGCTGTTCGAGTCCCCCACGGCGACCGACCGCTTCACATTCGGATTGAGTCTCTTCATCGCGGGTGCTCGCGCGATGATCAAGGCATGACGGTTCAGGCTCAAACCCGGACACAAAGCCCGTGGGTATCACTCGCCACGCTGTGCCTGGGCTTCTTCATGATCCTGCTGGACATGACGATCGTCGCGGTCGCCAATCCGGCGATCCTGGCGCATTTCGACACCGGCATCAACAACGTCATCTGGGTCACCAGTGCCTACCTGCTGACGTACGCGGTACCCCTGCTCATCACGGGCCGCCTCGGCGACCGCTTCGGGCCCAAGAACATCTACCTCTTCGGTCTGGCGATCTTCACTGCGGCGTCGCTGTGGTGCGGCTTGGCGAACACGATCGAGATGCTCATCGCCGCGCGTGCGGTGCAGGGACTCGGTGCGGCGCTGATGTCTCCGCAGACGATGAGCGTCATCGCCCGGATCTTCCCGCCCGACAAGCGCGGCGCGGCGATGGGCATCTGGGGCGCGGTGGCGGGAATCGCGACCCTCGTCGGCCCGATCGCGGGCGGTCTGCTGGTCGACGGACTGGGTTGGCAGTGGATCTTCTTCATCAACGTGCCGATCGGAATCCTCGCGATCGCGCTCGGACTGCAGTTCATTCCGAAGCTGCCGACGCATTCCCACAGTTTCGACATTCCCGGCGTCGTGGTCAGCGCGATCGGCATGTTCCTGCTGGTGTTCGGACTGCAGGAAGGCGAGACCGACGCATGGGCACCGCGTATCTGGATGATGATCGCCGGCGGCATCCTTATCTTGATCGTCTTCGTCGTGATGCAAGCCCGGACGAAACGCGAACCACTCGTTCCGTTGGAACTCTTCAAAGTGCGCAACTTCGCGATGTCGACGCTCGCGATCTGCGTCATGGGTGCGGCCATCACCGCGATGACCGTCCCCACGTTCTTCTATTTGCAAGCAGTTCATGGGCTTTCGCCCACCGCGTCGGCGTTCACGTTCGCTCCCATGGCGATCACGACGGGCTTACTCGCACCGGCGGTCGGCAAGTTGGTCGATCGCATGCCCCCGCGCGTCATCCCGACCATCGGCTTCGCGTCCTTCGCCGTCGGCATCGCGTGGTTCGCGCTGATCATGAAGCCGGATACGTCGATCTGGATGTTGGCGTTGCCGCTCGTCCTCATGGGTTCCGCGAACGCCTTCATCTGGGCGCCGCTCGCCGCAACCGCGATGCACGATCTGCCGTTCCGGCACATGGGCGCAGGATCCGGCGTCTACAACACCGCCCGGCAGTCCGGTTCGGTTCTCGGTAGCGCGGCGATCAGCGCGCTCATCACCGCGCGCATGACGGCACACGGACTGTCTGGCAGCCAGCACGTAGGTTCGGCTATTCCCGGCGCGATCAAGGACTCCTTCAGCTCCGCGCTCGGCGAGGCGATGCTGTTGCCGGCCGGCATTCTGATCATCGGATTGGTCGCGTCGTTCGTGCTGACGCAGCACCGCGACACGCATCAACCCAAGCACGCACGGTGATTCACTCAGCCTGGGTTTAACCCTGTTCGCGCACGTCAGCGGCTGGTTTTCTGAGAATCATGTTGCGACTAGCGATCGAGTTCTCCGACGACATCTGGATCGAACTCACCGAAGCTCCGGCTGACGGTCGCCGGATTCAGCGAATCCGGACGAGCACGCTCGGACAGGCCCAGAAGATCACCGCGTCTGCACACGAGCCGGTTTTCGTCGACGTGCGCGCCCATCTCGCGGATACGACGGCGGCCGCGTTTGCCGAGTTCGAAACGCTGCACCCGGACTGGCGGCCGGGCGTCCACACCGGAGAAATCGTCCACCCCGGCAGTGGCCGCTCGCTCGCCGGACTCATCTGGGACATCTGGGCGGCCCGCGTTGCCGATGGCATCACGCTGCGATCTGACGTCCCTGCCGTTCTGCTGTCACAAGTGCTCGAGACCGTGCTTCCGGAGCTCGAAGCACGTGGAATAAAGTTCCGGGTCGGCGGTCAATCCCCGCTGGCTGCCGCGGCCTGACACCGCGGGAAAGGGGTCGATCACCTTGGTGATCGACCCCTTTCTGCTCAGGCAGTTCGGCGCAGGGCACCCAGCGGGTCGGCGTACAGCACCGACAAAGCCGCTGCCGTCGCCGCATGCTCCTGGACCAGTCCGCCGAATCGGCTGGTGATGACGTCGTTGACCGCCAGCGAAGCCTCGCGGCAGAACGCTGCGCCGAACTCGCGCATTGCCGGCGGATAACCCGTGAACGCCTGGCCGGCCACGATGATCTGGTCGGGATTGAGCAGATCATTCAGCAGGGCGGCACCCCGGCCGAGAGCCGTGGCTCGTCGGGACAACACTTCTACCGCTGCCGCAGTTCCGCGGTTCGCCTCGGCGTACAAGCCGCTCAATGTGGGGCGGGCAGTGCCGAAAACACCGGCCCCAACGGCAGCTTCGAGCGTGGCCCGGTCGCTGACGGTGGCCTCGAGGCAGCCGCGACGGCCGCACTCGCACAGCACGTCGGAACCCGACGGGAGATGTGCGATCGACCCTGGACCGCTCTTCGGAGTGTGGACTCGACCGTCGATCGTCAGGGCGAGACCGACAGTCTCACGCGCGTAGAAGAACAGGCTGCTGCCGGTCGCGGGACGGGCTCCGGGCGCCGCCAGCAACTCTGCGGCAGCCATCGCCTCGACGTGCGGCGAGACCGATACCGGTACGCCGACACCCAAGCCGATCGACGTTGCCACCGGAGCATTGACCCAGCGCAGACGCGCATGATCGGCACTTCCGGTTCGCGCATCGACCCGACCACCGAGCGCGACGCCTGCCCACAGCAACTTTCGATGGCGTGCGGCGGTTGACCTGCGCAGGAAGTCCGTGGCGGACGAGGCAATGCCGCGAAGAGCTTGTTCTTGATCGAGTTGCGGGGTCTGAACTCGCGCACCGTCGAGGATCGTGCCGCGGAGATCGGAGAGGACGAGCGTCGTCGTCGCCGCACCGATGTGGATTCCGGCGACGGCGAACCGATCCTGATTTGCTTCGAGCGGGATTCGGGGCCGGCCAACTGCGCCGGAGACGGTGAGGTCCGCGCGTTCCCGCAGCAGCCCCGTGGCCAGCAGCGCTGCGGCCTGGCGGTTGACGGTCGCGATGCTGAGTCCGGTCGCCGCCGCGACCTGGTCTCGACCGAGCGGACCGTGCACCGCTGCCGTCCGGAACACGAGCCCGGCAGGCAGTTCAGGGCGATAGAAGCGCGGCGGAACGACGTGGACAGGTCGATCGATGGCGATAGTCATGAGAGGTGTCCTTAGTGCCGGAATGTGTGCGGAAAACAAGCCGCGCACCCGGTCCTGAAAAGGACGGTTAATGCGACGGCGTCAGCTAGGGCGACAACACATTCGGCAACATGACGAACCACGCAGCGAAGCAGCTGCGGAGAAGTTCAGGTTCGTCGACACGTCGTTCAAGCTATCAGTTTCCGGCCAGCAACGCCACGCAACGCGGCTCACGGCTTGAGACGGCGGCTGGTGGCGAACAGCCTGGCCGAGAGGCCCGTCAACACCACCGCAGCACCCCACACCACGGCAAGGCCGACAATCGGGTTCACGTCGGCCGATCCGAGAAATCCGATACGCGCCGTCTGGACGAGCCAGAACACCGGGTTGAGGTGACTGACGACCGCCCATACCCCGGGCAATTGGTTCACCGAGTAGAAGATTCCGCCCAGGAAGCCGAGCGGCAAGATCACGAGCGACTCGATCGAATAGACGTCGTCGAGTGAATTCGCGAGCGCACCGGCGATGACGCCGGCCTGGGCCGCGATGAGCAGAAGCGCAAATCCGCCGATGAGGAGATATCCCGGGCGCGCGACACCGATGCCGGTGAGCGGAACGGCGAACGCAAGCACCGCGAGACTGACGAGAATCCCCCGGATCACCGCCGCCAGCACGAGCGCGGCGTTGATCTCCCACCAGCGCACCGGACTCGCGAACACGTCGTTGATGTAGCGGTCACGCCGCGCTTCATACAGCGACGTCGTGCCGTTGTAGAAGCCGACGTTGACCACGGCTTGGGCGACGAGGCCGGGAACGATGAACCGGCCATAGTCGGCGACACCGATGTCGCGCGCCAGGATCTTGCCGAAAACCACGACAAACAGCAGCGTCGAGAGCACCGGGCCCGCCATCGAGTAGCGCCAGATCCGCAAGTAGCGCAGAACTTCTCGTTCGAGCAACCACAGGAACGGCGGGCGCTCATAAGTGAATGCCACCGTCACGACGCCGCCCGGATGACGCGTTCGTAGACACCGGCGATCGAGGCGACCCCGTACCGCTGGCGCAGCGTCTCGGACGGTCCGCGATCGACGATCCGGCCGGCCCGGATCAGCGCGATCTCGTCGCACAACGCCTCCGCCTCTTCGAGGTAGTGCGTGGTGAGCAGGATCGTCGTTCCGGATGCGTTGAGCTGCCGAATCAAGCGCCAGATTTCGGCGCGCAGTTCGACGTCGACGCCGGCGGTTGGTTCGTCAAGGATCAGCAGCCCCGGTTGATGCAGGATCGCCCGGGCGAGCACGAGCCGACGCTGCATACCGCCCGAAAGCTCGTGCACGGTGCCGTCGGCCTTGTGAGCGAGCCCGAGGAGTTCGAGAACGTCGTCCGCCCGGCTGCGCGCGAACTTCCGGCTGAGCCCGTGGTAGCCCCCGTGGAAGACGAGAGACTGCCGGATCGTCAGAAACCGGTCGACGTTGATGTCCTGCTCGGCGAGACCCACCAACCGACGTGCGGCGCGGTCGCGGTGATCGATCCCGAACACGCGAATCTCACCTTCGGTGGGCCGCACCAAGTTGCACACCGAGCCGATCAGGGTTGTCTTCCCGGCGCCGTTCGGGCCGAGAAGACCGAACAGCGATCCGGATGGAATGTCGAGGTCGAGGCCGGCGAGAGCCGTGAAGCCATCCGAGTAGGTCTTCCGCAGACCTCGAACCTCAAGAGCATCAGGCACTTTGGGCACTCGCGCGATGGAACTGGTTGCCCGGACGCGGCAGCCCGTAGTTGTCGCGCAGAGTCTCGCCGTCGTACTCCTCACGGAACAAGCCCTTCGCCCGCAGGACCGGGAGCACGTGCTCGATGAAGGCCTCGAGCCCCGATGGCAGGGCCGCACCCATGACGTTGAAGCCGTCCGCGGCGCCGCCGTGGAACCACTTCTCCAGCGTCGCGACGACCTGCTCCGGCGTGCCCGTGAGAACGAAGTGCCCACGGCCTCCGCCGAGCCGAGACAGCACCTGGCGCACCGTCAGCTTCTCGCGCGTCGCGAACTCGATGACGAGCTGCGACCGGCTCACGAAGCCTTCGCGATGCTGTCGTTCGACGACCTGCTTCGGCAAGGGTTCGTCGAGCTTCAGCTCCCGCGGTTCGACTTCCAGGATCGTGGCGAGCGCGCCGAGTCCGTACTCCGGAACCCGCAGGTCATCGAGCTCTTTCGCGAGTTTGCGTGCCTCGGATTCAGTGCTGCCGATGATCGGGACGATGCCGGGCAGGATCTTCACCAAATCCGGGTTTCGGCCGGCCGAGCGGACCCGGGACTTGATGTCGGAGTAGAAGTTCACCGCACTTTCGTACGTCTGATGTGCGGTGAAGATCGCCTCGGCGAAGCGGGCCGCGAACTGCCGCCCGTCCTCGGACGATCCGGCCTGAACAAGCAGCGGGTAACCCTGCGGCGACCGCTTCACGTTCAGTGCGCCTTCGACGCGGAAGTGCTTGCCACGGTGGTGGATCGGGCGGATCAAGTCCGGGTCGGCCCAGCGGCCCCGTGCCTTGTCCGCGACAATCGCCTCGTCATCCCACGAGTCCCAGAGCTTGAGGACGACCTCGAGGAACTCGTCCGCTCGGGCATAGCGCTCGGCGTGCAGCGGACGGTCGTCGAGCCCGAAGTTCGAGGCCTCCTCGGTGGTCGCGGACGTGACGATGTTCCATCCCACCCGTCCCCCGCTCACGTGGTCGACGGACGCCAGGCGTCGGGCCAGGTTGTACGGCGAGTTGTAGGTCGTCGACACGGTCGCGATCAATCCGATGTGCCGGGTGACCGCGGCGAGCGCGGTCAGCAGCGTCAGCGGTTCGAGCTGACCCGCCGGCCGGAATTCGCCCGAACCGTGCAGCGCCGGACCGTCCGCGAGGAACAGGCTGTCGAACTTCGCGGACTCGGCGAGCTGCGCGAGCTTGATCCAGTGCGCGAGGTCGAAGTCTGCTTGGGCGTTGCTTTCTGGCAGTCGCCAGGCCGCTTCGTGGTGGCCGGCTTCCATCAGGAAGGCGTTCAAGTGCAGGTGCTTGGTGGAATTCGGGTTAGCCAACGTCGTATCCGTTCGGGAGGATGTTGTCGACCGTGCTCGTGACGTCGACCTTCTGCGGGATTTCGCCGACTTCGAAGAAGTTGTCGGCCAGGGTCTGCTCGCCGGCGATCGTCTCGGGTGAGACCCACTTGAGGCGGTAGCGCCAGCCCTCGATCGTCTTCGCGGCCTGTTCCTCGGTGATGCCGCTGTCCTTGGCGATCGCCTTGATGTGCGCATCCTTGTTCGCGTTTCCGAACGCGTAGGCCTTGGAGATCCGGGTCAGCACGTCAGCCAAAGCGGCGCGACGGACCGGGTCCTTGAGGGTCTTGCCCGATCCGACGTAGAAGAGGTTGCCGTAGTCGAGCGGCGGGACACCGGGCACGAGGACCCGGGCACCCTTCTGAACGGCGAACTCCTGCAGCGGGTCCCAGATCGACCAGGCGTCGACCTTGCCGCTGTCGAACGCCGACGCGCCCTCCTTGGGAGGCAAGTACACCAGCTCGACGTCCTTCGGCGTCAGGCCCACGCTCTTGAGCGTGCTCAGGACCAGACCGTGCGCGGAGCTTCCCTGCGGCACCGCGATTCGCTTGCCCTTGAGATCGGCGGCGGTCTGCAGCGTCGAGTCCTTCGGGACGATGATTCCCTCGAGTCCCTTGGTCGCGTCATACGGCGCCTGCTGCGCGATGATCTTGAAATCGAGGTTCTTCGCTGCAGCGGTGATCGGCGGAACCGCGCCGACCATGCCGAGGTCAATGTCCCCGTTTGCCGCGGCCGCAACCAGCGGCGGGCCGTACTCGAACTTCGCGAAGTTGATCTTGTACGACGCGTCCTTGAACGCACCCGATTCCTTGATCAGCGAGACGATTCCATCGCTCTGCTCGCCGACAGTGAAGGTCAGATCCTTCCACTCCGGGTTCTTGCCGTCCGCGGCGCCGCCGTTGGCGGAATCGCTCGACGTGGAGCACCCCGCCAACGACCCCGCGACGATCAGCGCGCCGAGCGCACCCGCGAGTAATCGATTGAGCCTTCTGGCCATTGTCTCTGTTTTCCTTTGTCGTTAACGGCCGGTGAGGCCGAGGTCAGAGAGGAGCTGTGCGCGCAACTCCTCGCGTTGCGGGCTCGAACGGCGGTCTGCCGCGCTGAGTCCCACGTGATAGGCGCTCCCGATCCGCCCGTTCTGCATGACGAGAATTCGATCGGCGAGAGCAATCGCCTCCGCCACGTCATGGGTGACGAGAAGCATTGCAGCGCCATGCTTTTGGTGCAGTTGGCGCACGAGGTCGTGCATTTTGAGGCGGGTCAGCGCATCGAGTGCCGCAAACGGTTCGTCGAGGAGCACCAGGTCCGGTTCCGTGACGAGCGCTCGGGCCAAGGCGACCCGCTGCGCTTCTCCCCCGGACAGCGTTTTGGGCCAGGCATTCGAGCGGCCGCCGAGTCCGACTTCGTCGAGCGCAGCCTTTGCCTTGTCCTTGGCGTCCCGGCCGTACAGTCCGATCGTCACGTTTTTGAGAACGCGTTCCCACGGGAGCAAGCGGTCTGCTTGGAACACGACTGCTCGTTCCTTCGGCACGACGACCTCGCCGGAATCCGGGAGGTCAAGTCCGGCGAGCAGACGCAGGAGCGTCGACTTTCCGCATCCCGAAGGTCCGAGCAGAACCACGAACTCCGACCGCGCGATCGTGAGATCGAGATTGTCGAGAACGCGGCGGCCGGCGAACTGGCGAACCACACCGCGGACCGAAATCTGATCAGCAATGACGGTGGTCATGACGCCTCATAGCTGGGTCGCCACTGGAGCAGGACTCGCTCGAGAGTTCGGACGAATTGATCCGCCAGCAGACCGAGCGTCGCGTAGATGACCAGACCGAAGAAGACCTGATCGATGCGGAGGTACGTCTGTGCACGGTTGATGAGGAATCCGATGCCCTCGCTGGCATTGACCATCTCCGCGGCGACGAGACCGAGGACGCTGTAGGCGAGCGAAAACCGCAGACCGACAAGGAATCCGGGAAGCGCGCCCGGAAGAAGCACCCGGAAGACCTGCCGGAAACGGTTCGCGCCCGCCGACCGCGCCATCTCCACGAGCCGTTGGTCGACGCCACGGATCGCCGCGAAGAGGTTCAGATACATCGGCACGGCAGCTCCGTGCGCGATGAGCAGGACCTTCGTCAGTTCGTCGATGCCGAACCACACGATCATCAGCGGGATGATCGCGAGGAGCGGAATCGTGTTCAAGATCTGGAACAGCCCGTTGAACAGGTACTCGCCGCTCTTCAACAGTCCACCGAGCACGCCGAGGGTCACGCCGACCGCCAGGCCGATGGCCAGACCGGTTCCCGCACGTGTCAGCGAAATACCAAGCGACGGAATAAGTTCGCCTGACTGGTAGAGGTCATAGCCGGACGACAGAATCGCGGTCGGCGATGGCGCCCAGTCCGATGGCAACAAGCCGGCCACGCTCGCGAGCTGCCAGATGATCAGCAGAACAATCGGCGTTGTGTAAATGCCGAGCGGCCAGCGGAGCTTTTTCGAAATGCGGTGCAGGAACGCGGTGTTCGGCCGGGCCGAGAACGTGTCCCATTCGACCGCCCGGAACTTCAGGCCCGGGCGGTCGATGACGAGACTCATGCGGCGTTCGCCGATTCCAGCGGCGAGTAGTGGGACGCGTCGCCGAGCAGGGCCTCCGAGCGCTCGCCGTTCACCGACACCGGGATGTCGCCCGCGACTGTCACTCGGCTGAGCTTGCGCGGCTGATCGTCGTAGTTGTCGATCGCATAGTGCTGCGTGATGCGGTTGTCGAACACGAGCAGCTGACCGGGCTGCCACGACCAGCGAAGAATGTGCTCGGGCTTGGTCACGTACGCCTGGAACAGGCGCAGCACGTCCTTCGACTCGGTCTTCGACAGACCTTCGATCTGCTTGACGAACGACCCGATGAACAGGCCCTTCTCACCGGTTTCCGGATGCACGCGCACGACCGGATGACGCGTCTCGTACTGCGTCGACTGGAAGACCGTGCGGTACTGCTCCTCCTTGTCGCTGCGAACCTTCACGTAGTCGTAGATGTTCGTGTGGATCGCCCACAGCGAGTCGGCCCACCTGCGCAGCTGCTCCGGCAGACTCCGGTATGCCGCAGCCGAGCTCGCGATGAGCGTCTCGCCGCCGTAGCTCGGGATCACGATGCTGCGCAGCGTGCTGATCGCGGGCGGATTCACGACGAACGTGACGTCGGTGTGCCACTCGTTCGCCTTCCCGTTCTCAGCGTCGACTTCGAGAACGTTGGCCCTGTTCTGCCCTGGCACCGTCGGATGCGCGGTGGTGAGGTCACCGAAGTTCGCCGCGAATCGCTCCTGTCCTGCGGAGTCGAGTTCAGGTGCATCGAACACGAGAGCCTTGTGCTGGTTGAGAGCCTGGCGCAGCTGATTCACGGTTTCTGCGTCGAGCGCCTCACTGACGTCGACGCCGCTGACCCGAGCGCCGATGTGGGCAGTGATCTTGTTGATGACAAGCGTCATGAGGGGGTCCTTGAGATAGAGGTGTCCCAGGACAGGTGGGACAGGAGGGTGAACGGAAGAAGGGGGCTGTCGGCGCTTAGCGACAGGACCGCATACAGCGGAACGCGTACTCGTTCATCACGTTGGAGAAGTTACGGCGGGCTCTCGAGGGACTGAAGGGTATTGCTCAGCGTGAATCTTTATGGGGCGTTGGTTTCGGACGGGACGGTTCGCTGAGTGGAGCATTGGGTCCAGATCCAGCGATTCGGCCGCTTCGCCGAGCGACGGGTTTTGCACATTCCTGCTGGTCAGAGCGTTACTTGTCGGACCCACGGTATAGAGTCGAATGCGTGTTCGATAGTGATATCGCCCCTGACACCGACTGCATGACGCTCGACGATCTCGTCCAGCTCGCGCAGGCGGAGAACGCGGCTGCCTGTCGGAAGGCAATGGCCGCGCATGAGTTTTGGGACTGGCAGATCGCGTCTGCTCCCGATCCGGTGGAGGTGCAGTTCTCCGCGATCACCGAGGTCGCGGTCGCGCTCGGGATCTCCAAGCGGGCCGCAGATCTGTTAGTCGAGACCGGCAGTCAGTTGTGGCATCGGCTGCCGTTGGTGCATGCCGCGTTCGAAGCCGGGGTGATCGACTACGCCTCGGTCTCGACCATCGTGTCCGTGTTCCGAGACGCGTGCGCCGAAACCATCGACGGGGTCGAGCCGCATCTCGTTCCGCTCGCACAACGACTCACGCCGGGACCGCTTCGGCGCCGGTTATGGGCGTTGTGGTTCCAGGTGAACCCCGAGGAAGCCGCCGCCGCGCGTGAGCTCAACCAGCGTGTGTCCCGGACGGTGTATGTGCGGCAGGAGGGCAACGGCCTTGCCTGGTTGTCGGCGTGCATCACCGATTTGGAGGGTCATGAGGCGGATCGGTTGATCAACGAGATCGCCGAAACCGTCTGCCCTAAGGACCCGCGGACCCGGAACCAGCGGCGAGCCGATGGCCTGATGGCGCTGCTGCACGGGGAGACGGTGCTCGTGTGCCGGTGTGAGGATGTGGACTGCCCGAAAGCAGGGGTTGAGCAGCCGACCCGACGCAAGTTCCTGCTGCAGATCCTTGTGGACATCAAAACCCTGCTCGCGTTGAAGAACGGTGCGGCAACACTGGATGACGGGACCCCGATCCCGACCGAACTCGTGCGCGAGTTGGCCGGTGACGCCGCGTGGCAAGGAATCCTGGCTGAACTCGCCGCCTTGGCCGAGAAGCCCCGCAGTGGTGACTCGCTCCCGTTGGTCGATTGCACGCGTGTGCGCAAGCCGGCCACGGTGCCCGCGAAGGCTCCACGGTCACCGAAGTTCTCGAGTTCGGCGTTGAAGTACAAGCCGGACGCACTGACCGCGGCCGTGGTGCGGGCGATGTACCCGACCTGCACGTTCCCGGGCTGCTGTGTGCCGTCGCGGGACTGCGAGTTGGATCACATCAACCCGTTTAACCATGACAACCCGATCCTCGGGGGGTTGACGATCGTGTCGAACCTTCAACCCGTGTGCAAGGCCCATCACCAGCTGAAAACCAAGAAGCTGTGGGGCTGTCGACGCGTCAAATCGGGGGTCCTGTGGACGTCTCCGAACGGGTTGACCCGGATCACCAGAGCCGGACCGTATCCGGCGAACCTCGCGCCGAACCTCGACCAAGAGCTGGTCGAACCTGACACTGGCGGCTGGATTCATGCCGACGACTTGGAGAAAGAACTCGACCACCCCACCTGGTGGGAAACCCATATCGGACCGGATATCACCGGCCCGACGCTCAACGACATCGCGATGGCGAACGACCCGGCCCAGCAGCAAACGCTGCGGTCTTTGAGGAGGCTCTACATGCAACACCGCCAAGTCGAAAACCTGCGGGACAAACTCGCCCCACCGCCGTTCTGATCGTCAGACGGAGGTAGCGAGGGACATCCCGCCGACGGCCTCGGTGACATCAGCGGTTTCGTCGTCGGGCGTGCCTTCGGTCAACGCCACGACGATGAAGCCGTTGCCATAGGACGCGGAGGCCACCGCCTCGGGACCTTGGTCGGACCAACCCCACTTGGTTCCTTCGACACCTGCTACGTCGACGGTGCCCCAGTTCTGGTCGGTTCCATCGGCGGCGACCGGACTGGCGGTCGACATCCAGGTCAGGATCGGGGACGACGGGTCGTTCTTGACGAGACCGGCTAGGAAGGACGCAACGTCGGCGGCACTGGTGTACGAGTAGCCCCAGTAATCTCCGGACGTGTCTTCCAGATGGAATTCACTGGCGACTGTGTCGATCGCGCCCGGGTACTCAGCGTCGAGTTGGTCTGCCGCATCGTCATCGGAGTACCGAATCGCCTGCTCAGCGAGGTCGAGATCGGATGTCGACCCATCACCGTGCTCCAACGCGTATTCCACGAGGTAGAGCTTCGCGATCGACAGCGCCGGCCGGGCCTCGTGGGAGTTCGCGGTACCAACGTCATCGCCGGTATCGAGTGAGATGACCGCAACTGCGGTCCGGTCCGGTGCAGACAACGACGTCACTTTCGTCGTCGCCACCGCTGGAACTATCGCGTCCCGAGCGGTCGAGACCACAGATCGGAGCGGTGCCGAATGTGCAATCCCGAAGCTCAGCAACACCGTTCCGGCCACCGCCGCCGCGGCTGCGCCACTACGTGCCACTCTCGTCATGAACTTCAGAGTGAGACCGAAACCTCCACGGCTTCTGGGTCGAGCCTGGCAACCCGATCCGCGAGAGCTGTCACCTCGCCGGGCGCTTTACTCCCAGATCCCGATACCGCCGAACTCTCCGCTTGAGGTTGACGGGCTTCAACCCCGCCAACTCCTTGCCGATCGCGGTGACCATGTCCGCGATGAAGTCGCCGTCCTCGGAGATCACCGAATCGACGACGCCGTCGTCATAGAGGTCGCCCGCACCGATCCGCTGCTGCTCAGCCAACTCGGCCGCATGCTCGGTGTCGCGGTAGACGATGGCACTGGCACCTTCCGGCGGCAGCGGTGAGAGCCAGGCATTCTCCGCAGCGATGACTCGATCGGCGGGCAACAGAGCCAACGCGCCGCCACCCGTACCCTGACCGAGAAGCACTGCGAGAGTTCTGGTTTCAAGGGTCACGAGATCGGCGATGCACCGTGCGATCTCGGGCGCGAGACCGCGCTCCTCGGCCTCTTTCGACAACGAGGCTCCGACCGTGTCGATGACGGTGACGAGCGGAATCCGCAGTTCCTCCGCGATCTTCATGGCACGGCGTGCTTCGCGAAGGGCCGCGGGACCCATCGACTCACCGCCGCGCCGGTCCTGACCGAACAGCACGCACGGCTGTCCGTGGAACCGGGCCAGCGACAACAGAACGGTGCGGTCGAGTTCGCCTTGGCCCGTTCCGCTCAACGGCACTCGTTCCGTCGCCCGACGCAGCAAGTCACGAATACCGGGTCGGTCGTGTCGGCGAGTCGCGAGCACGGACGTCCATGAATGGCGGCCGAAGGCCGTCGGTGGAGCAGCGATCCGCGTCGGCTTCACCTCTCCGGCCATCACAATGAGCGCCCGGTGCACGATGTGGCGGAACACCTTCACCGGGACCACACCGTCGATCACCCCGTTGCGGTAAAGGTTCTCCGAAACCTGGACCCCCTCGGGAAACTCCTCGCCGTAGAGCGCCGAATAGACGCGCGGTCCGAGAAACCCGACGAGAGCTCCAGGCTCGGCGAACGTGATGTGCCCGAGCGATCCCCACGAGGCGAAGACGCCACCCATTGTTGGGCTGCGCAGATAGACGACGTACGGAAGATGAGCCGCGCGGTGGGCTGCGACCGCCGCCGACACTTTGATCATCTGGACGAAAGCGAGCGTTCCCTCTTGCATCCGGGTTCCGCCGGATGCCGGGGATGCGATCAGGGGAAGCCTCGCCGCGGTCGCCTTCTCGATCGCCTCCACCAGGCGTTCCGCGGTCGCGACTCCGATCGAACCCGCCTGGTAGGAGAACTCTCCCGCGACCATGGCCACGCGCCGGCCTCGGATGCGCAGCTCGCCGGTGATGACCGACTCTTTCCAGTTCGGCGGATCCCACGACACGAACGAGTCCGCGTCGGCAATCGCCTCGACGAACTCGTGCGACGTCGTCATCAGGTCAACGCTTCTAGTTGGCGAATCTTGTTCGTCGCGTCGAGCGCGGCGACCTTGTACGACTCGGCGAGGGTCGGGTAGTTGAACACCCCGTCCATGAGGTAGTCGACGGTTCCGTCACAGCCCATCACGGCCTGACCGATATGGACGAGCTCGGTTGCCTGCGTGCCAAAGATGTGCACGCCGAGCACCTTTCGCGTCTCCGTCGAAACCAGCAGCTTGAGTACGCCGTAGGAATCGCCCAGGATCTGTCCGCGGGCCAACTCGCGGTAGCGCGAGATTCCCACCTCGAACGGAACCTTTGCCTTGGTCAGCTCATGTTCGGTCTTACCCACGTAGCTGATCTCCGGGATCGTGTAGATGCCGATCGGCTGCAGGTCGCTCATCTGATGAATCGGATCTCCACAGGCGTGGTGCGCGGCAACGCGACCCTGCTCCATCGACGTTGCGGCGAGCGCCGGGAATCCGATGACATCGCCGACCGCGTAGATGTGGTCGACCGCTGTCTGGTAGTTCTCGTCGACCTCGATCCGACCCCGGTCGTCGGCTTTGAGGCCGGCGTTCTCGAGTTCGAGCGCCTCGGTGACACCCTGCCTCCCCGCCGAATACATGACCGTCTCGGCCGCGATCTTCTTGCCGGACTCCAGGATCGTGACGGCGCCCTGGTCGTACTTCTCGACCGACACCACCGACTCACCCATCCGGAAGGTCACAGCGAGATCCCGCAGTTGGTACTTGAGCGCTTCGACGACTTCCTTGTCGAGGAATTCGAGCATGTTCTCGCGCTTCTCGATGACGGTCACCCGCGTCCCGAGGGCCGCGAACATCGACGCGTACTCGATGCCGATCACACCGGCCCCGACGACGACCATCGAGCGCGGCACGCCTTCGAGCTGCAGGATTCCGTCCGAGTCGATGATCGTGCGGTTGTCGAATTCGACCGTCGACGGACGGGCCGGACGAGTACCAGTCGCGAGGATGACCTTTTCGGCCGTGATGTGGCGGGCGGTCGCAGTGCCATCGTTGATCTCGAGCGTGTGCGGATCGACGAAGTGTCCGGTGCCCTGGATGAGGTGGACGTGGTTGCGCGTGAGCTGGCTCCGAACGACGTCGACCTGACGGTTCACGACGTGCTGTGTGCGCGCGTGGAGATCTTCGACGGTGATGTCCTCCTTGACCCGATAGGCCGCGCCGTACATTTCGCGCTGGTTCATACCGGTCAGGTAGACCACGGCTTCCCGCAGAGACTTCGAGGGGATCGTGCCAGTGTTGATGCAGACTCCGCCGACCATTCCTCGGCGCTCGACGACAGCCACCTTCTTCCCGAGTTTCGCGGCGGCGATCGCCGCCCGCTGACCGCTGGGACCGGAGCCGAGAATCACTACGTCGAAGTCGTTCACATAGCCGATTCTTACTCGGGGTCGACCCATTCGGCAGCGCGGTTGGTGAACTCGATGCCGGACAGTTGTCCTGCACCGGCTGGGATGGAGCCGATGATCCGAGCACCGGTCACGCGAGGGAGGTCCTCGAGGTTGCACCGTTCGGCGAGGTCCGGCTCGGTTGGCCAGCTCCCGATGATCAGGCCTTTGACCTCGACTCCCGCCGCCTCGATCGCGCGAACGGTCAATTCGGAATGGTTCAACGTCCCGAGACCCGACGCCGCCACGACCACAATCGGTGCACCAAGTTCGCGCGCGACGTCGAGCAGCGTGAACTCGCCGATCCGGACCAGAACTCCCCCAGCACCTTCGACGATGACGAGGTCTTCGACGCACTCGCGCGCCACCGAGACCACCTCGTCGAGCGAGAGGAGTCGCATTCCGCTCCGTCGAGCCGCGGTGTCGGGGGCGAGCGGCTCCGGATACCGAATCAGTTCGATCGTGCGCACACCCGCCACCAGCCGAGCGACATCGTCGATGTCTCCGACCTCGCCGGGAAGAACCCCGGTCTGCGCCGGCTTGATGACGACCACCGACTGGCCCTTCGCGATCGCACGTGCCGCGATCGCCGCAGTTGCGATGGTCTTTCCGACACCGGTCGACGTGCCGGTGACCACGAGGACCGTCACGACGGAACCGTCGCAAGTACCTCGGTGAGGACCGCTTCGATGGTGTCCAGATCGTCGTCGGTCAGGGTCGCGCGAGCGGTCAGCCGCAGCCGGGACGTGCCCTCCGGAACTGACGGCGGCCGGAAGCAGCCCACTCGCAGGCCGCGCTCGGCGCAGGCGAGGGACGCGGCGTACGCGCGTTCGGCATCACCCAGAACGACGGACACGACGGCCGATTCCGGCTTGGCCGCGTTGGTCGCGGCGGCGAGCCGGCAGGCATTGCGCAGCACGGCATCGGCGCGCTCAGGCTCGGCCTGGAGAACCCGCAGCGCAGCACGGGCGGCACCCACCGCCCCGGGTGCGAGACCGGTGTCGAAGATGAAGGTCCGCGCCGAGTCGACCAGGTGGTCGCGGACCCGGCCGCTCGCGAGCACCACGCCACCTTGGCTGGCCAAGGCCTTCGACAGCGTCGCGGTGATGACGAGGTCTTCGGCGCCGGCGAGCCCGAGTTCATAAACCAATCCGCGACCCTGGCCCCGAACGCCGATCCCGTGCGCTTCGTCCGCGACGAGAACCGCATCGGCCGCGCGCGTCACGGCATGGAGTTCAGCGAGCGGCGCAAGGTCGCCGTCCGCACTGAACACCGAGTCGGTGATGACCAGGGCGCGCTCTTCGGTCCGTTCCCGCAGCACATGCTGAACCGCCGACACATCCCCGTGCGGCGTTATGACAACTCGGGCCCGTGACAGCCGACAAGCATCGACGAGCGACGCGTGACTGTTCGAGTCCGACACGATCAACGTGCCCCGACCGGCCAACGACGTCACCACGCCAAGGTTGGCGGCGTAACCGGACGCGAACACCAATCCGGTTTCAGCGCCGGTGAATTCGGCGAGTTCGCGCTCGAGATCGTGGTGCTCGGCGGTCGTGCCGGTGACCAGACGCGAGCCGGTCGAGCCCGTGCCCCACCGACGGATCGAATCGATCGCACCGGCGATGACGTCGGGATGATCGACGAGCCCGAGATAGTCATTCGAAGCCAGGTCGATCATCGGGTCCAGCTCCGGACGCGGCCGCAATGCACGGCGCAATCCTGCTGCCCGTCGCTCCGCCGCATACTGATCAAGCCAGCTCAGCGGGTCTTTCTTCGTACCCACAAGAACTGAGAGTACCCGACTTGAACGGTGTTCAAGTAGTCGGGCTCATCCTCGCTTGATCAAGTCCGCCGCCTTTTCGCCGATGACGACCGACGGCGCATGCGTATGACCGCGGATAATTGACGGCATCACCGAGGCGTCCGCAACACGTAAACCCTCGACCCCGCGGACCTTCAGATCCGGCGTGACGACGCTCGATGAGTCACTGCCCATCCGGCATGTCGAGGTCGGGTGGTAGAGCGTGTGGGAGTAGTTCGTCAGCGCATCCACGAGGGTCTCCTCGATCGTTGCCTTCTCCTGTTTGGGCTGAGCGAAGGCACCCAAACGCGCACCGAGCGGAGCCGTGGTCACGATGTTGTGCGCGATGCGCAGACCGGCCATGATCGTCGCGCGGTCCGAGCCGTCCGGGTCGGAGAGGTATCGCGGGTCGACGATGACCTTCCCGGACGGGTCTCCCGAATCGAGCGTGACGGTCCCCCGACTTTTCGGCTGCAGCAGAATCGGGCCGAGCGCGATCGCGTGCCCGGTGGGGTCCGGGCCGATCCCCTCGTCGAAGAACGGCGCCGGTCCGAAGATGATCTCGAGGTCTGGATGGTCGAGTTCCGGCCTGCTCCGGACGAATCCGTATGCCTCACCGACGTTCGACGTGAGCATCCCCCGTCGGCGCGTGAGGTAGTTGAGCAGTTCGAGCGGCTTCTCCGCATCGAACAGCGTGTCCGAGTCGACCGAGAAGCCGATGAGCGAAACCAGGTGGTCGGTGAGGTTCTTGCCGACCTCGGGCGCGGCCGCGACAACCGGGATTCCGGCGGCCTTCAATTCCGCCGGGTCCCCGATCCCCGACAGCATGAGGATCTGGGGAGTGTTGATCGCTCCCGCGCAGACGATGATTTCCTTGGCCGCCTGGATCTGCCGAGCCTGACCGTTGTGCCGGTAGGACACCGATCGTGCGCGCGTTCCGTCGAAGCCGATCCGCTCCACGTTCGCGCCGGTGATCACCGACAGGTTCTTACGCTTGGATGCCGGCCTCAGATAGGCGTCCGCGGTGCTGCACCGCGCGCCGTTGCGCTGCGTCACACGCGTTTCGGTGAAGCCCTCCGGCGCGGGGGTGTTCGCACGTTCGACGAAGTAGCCGGCGCCGAGGGCCGCGGTGAGAAAGTCCCTCGTCCAGTGCCGTGGACTCCGCTGCTTCGAAATCGTGAGCGGACCGTCGTGCCCTTCGTCATCGGTCTGCGCATCGTAAAGTGCTTCGATCCGCGTGAAGTACTGCGCCACATTCGCGAACGACCACTGTTCGCCAGCCGCGGCGGCCCACTGGTCGTAGTCGGCCGCGAATCCGCGGACCCACATCATCGCGTTCATCGACGACGATCCGCCCAAGGTCTTGCCGCGCGGATAGAAGATCTTCCGATTGCCGAGTTCCGGCTGTGGCGCAGTCCGGTAGTTCCAGTCGGAATCGGTTTGGAACAACTTCGAGAATGCGGCCGGGATGTGGATGAACTTGTTCTTGTCCGGCCCACCCGCCTCGAGCACGACCACCGTGCTGCCTGATTGTTCGGACAGCCGCGAGGCGACGACAGCGCCCGCCGACCCGGTCCCGATCACAACGTAATCCGCAACTGCCGGAAGAGAAGCCATGCGCCCCACGCTAGCCCCGGACCGCACGCGCAGCCGGTATCAGACGACAGGTGTCTCCGGAACCGGCGTCAAGGCAATACCCCGGTCGAACCAGCTGACGATGTTGTCAAAGACGAGCTGACCCATTTGGGCTCTGGTGTACTCCGATGCGCTGCCGACATGTGGCAGCAGCACTACGTTGTCGAGCTCGAGTAGCTCGCGCGAAACCCGAGGCTCGTCGGGATAGACATCGAGCCCGGCGGCAGAAATCTTTCGAGTTCGAAGTGCGTCGATCAGCGCCGCTTCGTCGACCGTGGACCCGCGACCGATGTTGATCACAACCCCATCGGGCCCAAGCGCTCCGAAGACATCCGTGCTGATCAGGTTCCGGGTTTCCGAGGTTCCCGGCAGGACCACGATCAGGGTGTCACTCGCGGCGGCCAAGCCGAGCAGATCGCCATAGTACGTCCACTCAGCGTTGGGATGCGGTCTCCGGCTGTGATAGCCGACCTCAACGCCGAACGCCTCGACGCGTCGGGCGATCGCCGTGCCGATCCGGCCCAACCCGACTATTCCCACCCTTCGGTTCCGCAGGGTCAGAGGCGTCAGCCGGTATGGCCTGGATTCCCAGTTTCCGGCACGGAGGTAGCGCTCGGCCGCCGACAGTTCGCGCACAGTCATCAAGAGCAGACCGAGGGCCGTATCTGCCGTTTCATCGGTCAGGACGTCTGGCGTGTTCGTGACCACGATGCGGTGCGCGGCACAGTAATCGAGGTCGATGTTGTCGTAGCCGACGCCGAAGTTCGCGATCAATTCGAGTCGCGGATATCTGGCCAGGCGCTCGGCCGGGAGCGGCACGAAGGACCGAGCGATCGCGCGAACCGCCGGACCCTCATCCAGCGAGGGCTCGAAGGAGTCCGGGAATCGGCTGGCCAACAATGCACGCACGCCAGGACTGGCACCCAGTGACGTGACCTCGATCTCGCGGCCCATTACAGGGACACCGACTCGGCGGACGCGACCGGCGCGCGCCCCAACATCCCGAGCAATCTCAGTGCAGCGATGGCCAAGACCACAACGAGCACGACCCGAAGCTCACCATTCGGTACTGGGCGCAGGATCAACGACGCCACCTGCACCAGGCCGAACACCACCGCGACGACCGCAAGCGTGTGACGCCGGACCACCGTGATCGGCTGCCGGACGCCTGGAAGATACTGCGACGCAACGAGAATGAGCAGCGACGACGCCAACCACGTCAGCGACACCACTTCGAACTTGATCCCGAGGTAATTGCCCAACATCTCGGTGTCCCCGACCGTCGCAGACACGTGCGCGAGAGCCGCGAGCCGGTAGGCAGCGCGACCGCCGGGCGGCTGCGCGGTCCACGCCACGACACAGAACGCCAGCCCGACAAACCCGACGACGACCGCGAGAAAGCCCATCAGCCCAAGCAGGTTGTCCGCTTCGCCCGCAGGATGCCCGAAGAACCGGCCGAGGTCCCACATCACGCCGAGCCCGAGGGCGCAACCGGTGATGACGAGCAGGTCCAACGCGACCGACGTCAGCCTCCGGGCCGCCGGCGCCAGGCACAGTGCGACGATGCCCATGACCGTCACGATGGTCGCCGAATTGAAGATGACCGCGGATACCCAATCGGGCGCGCTGACCCATTTGGTGGAGTCAAACGCGATCATCATGTTGCCCAGACCATTGAGCAATTGCCCGAACGCGAGCAGATACCACGGCATCCGCAACTCGGGTGCGAGCCGCTGAGCAGCGAAGGCGCATCCCACCGCCGCGGCGAGCCCGGCAATGACCAGCAACCAGCCGACCGTCGCCGGCAGAAACAGCCCTATCGCGACCACCACAACACTCACTGCGAGAGCAGTCGTTTGCCGGGTCATAGCGACAGCGTACTTTTTAGGTGATCATCCCAACTGCGCGTCGAGTGTTGCTTCGAGCTCCCCCAGCCGCGGCCGCGCGGTCGGGTTGGGATCGAGACAGCCGTTGATCACGTTCGCCACGACACCGGGAAGCCGGTTGCGGGCATGCCCGGTCAGCGAGACCCGCCGGGTCAGCTGTCCGTACGGACCACCGTTCTTCGATTCCGGATACGGCTCGTGCCGGGTCGCGACCTCGTACAACACTGCTCCGATGCCCCAGACATCCGCGGAACCCGCAAGGTAGTCACCACGGGCTTGCTCGGGGGAAAGATACGCAGCCGTACCGATGCCGGCGCTGTACTTCCCCGGCGGCCGGGCGAGGTTGAGGTCGAGAACCTTGGCCAGCCCGTAATTCGAGACGATGTTCGACGGCTTGAGGTCCAGATGCAGCAGGCGACGGCCATGCAGGTAGCCGACCGCAGAGCACAGGTGCAATCCGAGCGCGCACATTCCATCCGGCGGGGTGAGGCGCCACCAGTTGTGATGGACAAGGTATTCCAGCGTCGCGCCCTCGAGTGTTTCCAGGATCATCGTGGTGCGCGGCTCCTCATAGAGGCCGTACGCCCGCACGATGTGCGGGTGCGTGCAGTCCAGGAGAAATTCCACTTCACGGCGCAGGTGCGCGCAGATGCGCTCATTGTCGGCCCGGTCCGGACGAACCATCTTGGCCGTGCAATTGCAGTGCCGCTCCTCGCTCCACACCTCATAGATGTCGCATTCCGGACCGCGGCGAATGTGGCGCATGACCCGATATCCGTCGAGAAGGTACTTTCCGGGCGCGACGGGCGGCTCGATGTCCGCGAGGACCGGTTGCGGCCCGGTGGGATGCCGATGCAAGAGACGACTAGCCAACATGTTCACCGCACGACCCTCAATTCCCCTGAATCCCCTGGTGTTTCCCCGCGAAGCCGCCACAGCCGGCGGTACACGCTGCTGCCGCGCAGCAAGCTCTCGTGATCGCCGATCTGAACGACCCGGCCGTGTTCGAGAAGCACGATTCGATGCGCTTCCTGCGCGAGCAGCAGGTTGTGCGAGATGACGATCGTCGTTCGGCCGGCCACCAACGCACGCAGCGGGTCGACCAGTCGACCGATCGACTCGGCATCGAGTCCGGTTGTCGGCTCATCCAGAATGAGGACGGGCGAATCCTGCAGGAGCGCCCGGGCCACGGCGATGCGCTGGCGTTGACCACCGGACAGTAGGTGCCCGTCCTGACCGAGTTGGGTGTCGTAGCCCTCGGCGAGCGTGCTGATGAATGCGTGCGCGTCGGCCGCCTTCGCAGCCTCGATGATCTGTTCGCGGGTCGCATCCGGGCGGCCGTAACTGATGTTGTCCGCCACGGAAGCGTGCAGAACGAGGGCCTCCTGACTGAGGATGCCGATGTTCGTGCGAAGGCTTTCGAGCTTGACCTTCCGGATGTCGGTGCCGTCGAGGTTGATCGACCCTTGCTGGACGTCATAGAACCGCACCATCAGTTTGGCAAGCGTCGACTTACCCGCGCCGGACGCACCGACGACGGCGACCATCTCGCCCGGGCTGACGTCGAACGTTATGTCGTGAAGGGCCGCGGTCTCCTTCGTCTCATAGTGGAACGAGACGTCCCGGATACTCACGGCGCCGGTCACCCGCCGCAGTGTCACGGCGTCCGGATGATCGGTCACCTTGGGTTTCTCGTCGAGCAGTTCGATGACGCGCTCGGCGCCGGCCAGCGCAGTGAACATCGTGCTCGTCAACTGACCGAGTGCCCGGATCGGCGAGAACAGTTCCACCAGGTAGGCCATGAAGACGAGCAATCCACCGATCGTGATCTGCCCATGAGCCAGCAGATAGATGGCGGCGCCGATGATCGCGGTGCCGCCGATCAGCTCGACGACCTCCACGATGACGCCGTAGAACCCCTTGATGCGGGCGGTTGCGAGCTGTGCGCGGAGAACGCCGTACCCGTCTCGGCGCAGCCGATCAGATTCGTGATCTTCGCGGTTGCATGCCTGGACCAGCGGGATCGCGGCGAGCGCGTCCTGTGCTCGCGCACCGACGACACCCGCAAGCCGGCGTTCTTCTCGCGCTGCATTGCGTCGCAGGCGTGCGACCGTCCGGCCGATCAACCCGAAGACCGGTGCGGTGAGCGCCGCGATCAGCGCGAGCTTCCACGAGATCACGAACAAGGCGATGGTGAAGAAGCCGATTTTGAAGAATAAAGACAGGCCCTGAATCGGGCCTGTGAGGGTGAAAGTCTGGATCGCGTCGACGTCGCTGTTGAGTCGTGTGAGCACGTCGCCGCGGCGTCCGCGGTCGAAGAAATCGAGCGACAACCGCTCCAGATGACGAAAAATCGTCGTTCTCAGGTTCAGCACAAAATTCGCGCTGGCCCACGTCCCCAGATAGCGCCCCAGCGCGCCGAGCGCGACGCTCGCGAGAGACAATCCGGCAAACGCAAGGGTCAGCGGTGCAAACATTGCGAATTCGTGCGGAACGATCACTTTGTCGATCAGGAGCTTCCACATCCACAATGCCGAGGCATCCGCCGCAGGGGCAATTGCGGTCAGCAGAACAACAAAGATCAACTGCCGTCTATACGGCCTCAGGAAAGGGAAGAATCGCCGCCCTACGGCCCGCAACTGGGCAGTCGGCGCGTCCGCGACGATGTTCTTGTCGTCTGCGGGAAGTGGCGATAAGAAGCGCTGAAGCCGGGCTCGCCAACCCGTACTCCCCTGCTCATGGCTCTGCCGCCGTGGAGCTGAATCACGCGGCGGCACAGTCATTTTCACTCGTCGACGAGTGTTGCCTTTCATCAGTTGAAACTGACGAGGGCAGCGCGCTAGTCGCTAGCGCTTAGCATCCACCCCAGCTGCCGCCAGAGCCCGAGCTGCTGCTTCCGCCGCTGCCCGATCCGTCGCCGCGGCCGTGCCATGCAAAGTAGTGCCGGTGCCATCCCATTTTTTACCTCCCGGTGAACCAATCCCCCGACTGCCGCCCTGGCTGAAATGTATGGGCGACATACATTCAGTAAACTCTCTGTTACAGACTTGTCAATGGGGATCTCGCTGTCAGACAATGACAATTTTCTTACGTCAATCTCACCTGGCACACAGACCGCTTCGGACCGGCTAACCACCGGCAGAAACAGACAAACAGATGATTGACAACGACCGATTAGCCAGCTTTTGCAGCGGCGTGCATGCCGGCGCACATCAACGCCAGGTCCTCAGCCGAACTGACGTACGGCGGCATGCAGTAAACGAGGTTGCGGAACGGGCGTAACCAGACGCCTGCGTCGACGGCGGCCTTCGTTGCAGCGGCCATGTCGACGGGGTGATCGAGCTCGATCACCCCGATCGCGCCACGCACCCGAACCTCTCCCGGTGCCCCGGCAAGCCCATCGAGAAGGGCCGCCTCGATTGTCGCGACGTCGGACTTCCAGTCGCGCGACAGCAACAGCTCGATGGACGCCACCGCAACCGCGCTCGCCAACGGGTTCCCCATGAATGTCGGGCCGTGCATCAGAGCGCCATGGCCGGCGCTGATCGTCGCGGCGATCTCCGGAGTGCACAGTGCGGCCGCGAGCGTCAGGTAACCCCCGGTGATCGCTTTGCCGACCGTCATGATGTCGGGGCTGACGACGGCGTGGTTCGCAGCGAACAGTTCGCCGGTGCGGCCGAAGCCGGTGGCGATCTCGTCGAAGATGAGCAGAACCTGATTGGCATCACAGATGCGGCGCAGGTCGGTCAGATATCGCGGATCGTGGAACCGCATGCCACCGGCGCCCTGAACGACGGGTTCGACGATCACTGCGGCGAGGTCGCTCGCCTGCCGCGCGATCTCGGTCTCCAACAGGTCGGCATACGCCTGGTCGTAGTCGCGCGGCGGCGCCGGGACGAAGATCTGTTGCGGCAGGACATCGGTCCACAGCGAGTGCATGCCACCCTCGGGATCGCACACGCTCATCGCCATGAACGTGTCGCCGTGGTAGCCCCCACGCCAGGTCAGGAGCCTGGACTTGCGGTTGTTCCCTTGCGCCCGCCAGTACTGCAACGCCATCTTGATGGCGACCTCGACCGAGATCGATCCGGAGTCGGCGAGGAACACCCGCTCGAGCCCCGGCGGCGTGATCTCGACGAGCAGCTCGGCAAGCCGAACCGCGGGTTCATGCGTGAGCCCACCGAACATGACATGACTCATGCGGTCGAGCTGATCTTTGGCCGCTTTGTCGAGCACGGGGTGCCGGTAGCCGTGAATCGCCGCCCACCACGAACTCATGCCGTCGACGACTTCCCGTCCGTCGGCGAGCGTCAGCCGAGTGCCCTGCGCGGACGTGACAACCAGCGGCTGCATCGACGGCGGGAAGCCGGTGTACGGATGCCAGACGAGGGCCTTGTCGGTTTCCGTGATCTGCGCAGGGTCCACGTTCGGAGCCTAGCTGCGGGGTTCTGCACTGTCGGACGGGGCAGGCGCCGCCGGCACCTCATGCCGCCTCTTCCACATCCGACGGACCCCCTCGAGCCCCACAATCGCCATGACGATCCAAATGACCGCGGCTGCGATGCCCAGCCACGGCGACGGGTTGTGGATGACCGCTCCCAGCGCCGTGTAGACGAAAGCCCTTGGTGCCGAACCGATCGCCGTACCGGCAGCCATCTGCCAAGCGGGAACACCCAAGGCGCCGAATGAGTAGTTGACCGGCGCATCCGGCATGCCGGGGATGAGTCGTTGCCCAGCCACGGCCCACAGTCCGCGGGTTTGAATCTGGTGATCGAGCCACGCGGTGCGCTTGTCCCCCAAGACTCGACGCGCGCCTTCGCGTCCGGCCACGCGGCCGCCGAAGGACGCGATCAAGGCCGAGACGATCGCTGAGCCGAGGGTGACGACGGTTCCGACAATCGGCCCGAAAAGGTAACCGCTGATCCCCGCGAGAATCGGCCCGGGCACGAAGATCGCACCGAGAACACCGGAAATGGGGATGTAGGCGAGCGGAGCGAACGGGCCGGCGCTCTCGATGGCGCCACGCACCGCATCCGGATCGATGATGCCGGTGGTGTGCACAACGAGCCACACCGCGAAGAGACCCACCACAAACAGCGCAAGGCGCACGACCGGATTGATGTCGCGCCCCTCTCCCCAAACGAGTCAGACGCCGCCGAGTGTATCGGCGGCGTCTGACGGTGGCACTACGCCTAGGGCTTCATCTCGTAGGTGTTGGCGAGGTTGCGTGCCATGTTCACTACACGCTCGAAGCGCTCCGGGTTGCCGACCGGTTCCCGAACCAGGTCGAGGGCCCGCTTCTTCTGCGCCGCGGTTGCGGTTGTCTTGCAGTGCAAGGTCGTGGCGTGCTTCGAGAAGTCGGTGACGAAGACCTCGAAGAGCTGGTCGAGAATGTCCGCATCGGTGTTCTCGATCTCGGCCTGCTCGAGGATGAGCTGCGCGTAGGGCAGGAGCGTGAACAGCTCGCCGATCGCGAACAGGAAGTCGACGTCACGCTGCTGCTCGGCGGTCGGCTTCGCCGCCACCAGCAGCGCCTGGAAGTCTTCGGCCTGCTGCGTGAACACCGCGACGTTCGGGATGTGCGAGAACTTGCGGAAGACCTCGCGCCAGTCGGCGAACGCGATCTTGCTCAGACCACGGCTCGGGCCCTGCTCGAACAGGAAGTCGTCGTTGACGGCGTCACGGCGACGGCTGATTTCCGGAACCACGGTCGAACGCAGCGCTTTCGGTGCACCCGGGATGCGCTCGGCAACCGGAACGACCGCGTGGCTGGCGGCGCGAAGACCAGTCGACAACGCACGTACGGCGCTCTTCGGAGCGGTGCCCACCCGGAGCGCCTGAAGTGCCGCCAGACCGGCATCGGCCGGCCGGAACATGAAGTTCGGCATGAACTTCAGCGACAGCGCCATGTTGACGTGCACGGTTCCTTCGAGGCGCGGAAGGCCGATCGAACCCATGATCGCCATGGGCAGGTACATGTCGTTCTCGAACCCGCGGGCGGCGATCACGTCCGCCAGGATGATCGTGATCTTCTCGCCCTCGCGAGTGACGTTCATCTTCTCGATGGCGTTGAACAGCAGGTAGCGACGGTCGTCCGCGTTGGCCGAACGCATGTAGTCGACGGCCCGCTCGCCATAGAGCCGCATACCCGCAAGGCGGGCAAACGCTTCGGCGGTCAGACGGCGGATCTGCGGGAACTCGGTGACACGCTTGCCGAAGAGGATGCGGTTCTCGGCGTGGGTCATCGCCTCATAAAGCGAGTGTTCGCATTGACCGACGGCGCCGAAGCCGAGGTTGAACTTGCCGACGTTGACGGTGTTCATCGCCGCATGGAAGGCGTGCTTACCCTCGTGCAGGATGTCTTCCTCGGCGACCGGGTACTCCTCGAGGTCGAAGGCCGCGACGTACATCTGCGCATCGACGACGTTCTTGCGGAGCTTGTAGTTCTTGTGCTGGCTGTCCGCCGCGAAGAAGACGTAGCCCTCGAAGTCGGAGTCGGGCTTGTAGCTCTCGATGTCCGAACTGTCGATGATCGGCATGTCCGAGCGGCGACCGAACACCGACACCATGCCGGCCTTGTTGCCGTTGCCGATGTAGTACTTGCCGCCGGTCGCGGAGAATCCGCCGCTCGCGTTCGGCGTGAGGACCATGTCGGTCGAGTAGATGTCGGCGCCGTGCTCCTTCTCCGAGAGGCCGAAGGCGAAGATGTCGCCTGCCTCGAGAAGGTCGGCCGCACGCTTGCGGGCGACGGCGTTCTTCGACTGCCAGATCGGTCCGAGACCGAGGATCGTGACCTGCCACACGTACCAGTACTGCATTCCGTAGAAGCCCAGGATGCGGCTGTACATCGTGATTCGGGCGGTGTCCCAGCGCTTGTCCGGGTCTCCGTTGGCCTCCGACGCGGGAGTCAGGAAGGTCGCGAAAATGCGTTCCTTCTTCTGCATCTCCAGGTACTCGGTGTACCAAACGCGGTCGCGATCCTGCTGCTTGAGCCACGTTTTGCCGCGGGATTCGAAGAAGTCGATCGTCGCCTGGAAACACTCGCGCGTACGCGCGTCGAACTCCGAGAAGTCCGTTGACTGGGGATTGAAGAGAGTCGTCACGGCCGGAAACGATACATCGATGAATCATTTTGATGCAACGGTGTAGCAATGTGTCCAACATACTTGCTACATTGACCGCGTGAACACGTCAACGAAGACGACTTCCAAAGCTCGTGCACCTCACCTCGGGCCGGAACGCCGCCGCCCCTTCGTCTTGGACGCCGCCCTCGATATCGCGGTCGCCTCCGGGATCGGTGCCGTCACCATTGGTGCCGTCGCGGACCACATGGGCGTCACTCGACCGGTCGTCTACAAGTGCTACGCGGACCGCGTCGAACTCATCCAGGCCCTGATCCAGCGCGAGGGCACTCTGTTGCTCGACGGCCTGCTCGACGCCCTACACTCCGCGGCCGGCAAGGCGCCCGAAGACGCGTGGATCACCGGTTTCACGTCGTTGCTGCGGTTCGTCGCGAGCCGTCCGGACACGTGGCGACTGCTGTTCTCCGCCGACCCGGACCCCGCACTGGTGACCCGCTTCACCATGGCCCGCCAGGCGCTGCGCTACCACGCCACAGATTGGATTCGTCCGGCGCTCGAGGCGTGGTGGGCAACCCCCGACCTCGACAAGAAGATGCCAGCCCTCATGGAGATGTTCATGGCGTCGTGTGAAGCCGCCGCGAAGTCTCTCCTCGACCCCGAATCCCCCTGGACTCCAGACGAACTCGGCGCGCTCTACGGGCGGATGATCTGCCGCGCGTTCGAAGCCGCCTGACCAATGTCCCTGATGCAAAGGAGCATCCAAGTGTCCCCAACCCAGACCCTCACCGGCACCGGACCGCGCATGCTGGCGCGTCAAGGCTTTCCGTTCGACGCCACGCGGCGTCGCGTGGACCACGGCTTCTTCGGCCCCGGCTCGCCGACGTGGAAGGTGTGGACGAGTCCGACTGCACTTCTCGGATTTCAGCGGTCAATTGCCGTCGAGGCCTTCGACCCCTTCCTGGCTGCTGCCGTCACCGACACGCAGGGCATCTACACCGATCCCATGGGCCGATTGGACAGCACTCTCACGTACTTCACGATCGTGGCGGTAGGCGACAGCCGATCCGCGATCGAGGCCGCCGAATTGCTCCAGAAGGTGCACGCCCGCGCGACCGGAATCGAACCGGTCAGCGGTAAGCGGTACAGCGCGAACGATCCCGACAGTCAACTGTGGATCCATATGACGGGCTGGCACTCGGTGTTGAAGTGCTACGAGATGTTCGGTCCCGGAAAGTTGTCCGCGGAGGATGAGGCCCGCTATTGGGCAGACTGCGTCATTGCCGCCGAACTCCAGACGTGTGACCCTGCAAAGGTTCCGACGAGCCGGGACGGTGTTCGCCAGTACTTCGAGGACGAGCGTTCTCGGCTGTGTTGGACCGAACATTCCGATCGCCTCGCGCGTCAGATCCTGTATCCCCCGGCCACCACGACGAACCCGATGATTGCCGCGGTCGCTCGACGCCTGACCCCTGCGGTCATCGCCACGTTGCCCCGGTGGATGCGCCAGCTCAGCAGCATCGACCAGAACGCAGCCATCGATGCTGCCGTCATCCCGACGATGAGGGCGCTGATGGCGTCCGTGACGCCACTGCCGATCCGCACTCGCGTCGCCCGGCTTGCCGCGCCTTCGTTGGTGTCGGTCTGGGAGAACGCCCTCCAGGGCGAACCCCCATTGACCGACACGATCGTCACCCCGACCGAAGCGCGCGCCCGCTACGGGCGCACGGCAGTCGCGGCTAGCGGCGACTGAGCGCTGCCCGGAAATGTAAAGCGGCGGTCCATCCCGGACCGCCGCTTTTTCACAGAAGCGCTCAGCTCTTGAAGGCGTCCTTGACGTTCTCGCCGGCCTGCTTCAGGTTGCCCTTGGCCTGGTCAGCTCGACCCTCGTTCTCGGTGCTCTTATCGTCCGTAGCACGGCCGAACGCCTCCTTGGCCTTGCCAGTGAGCTCTTCGGCCTTGTTCTTCGCCTTGTCGATAGCACTCATAACATCCTCCAGAATTCGAATCCCCGAATCGGTATTCGGGGCTAGGAGTGACCTACCCGCTCAGAACCCGATGAAACTGAGGCAACAACACGGGGTCGGTTGGTCATGATCCCCTCGACCCACCAGCAACACGGCTAGCCTTGACACCTATGGCTGCACCTGCACCGAATGCCGGCGACCCGTCGCCCCTTTCGGTGTGGCCGGGAACTGCCTACCCCCTCGGCGCCACATACGACGGCGCTGGCACGAACTTCTCGCTGTTCTCCGAAATCGCGGAGAAGGTCGAACTGTGCCTGATCGCGCGCGACGGATCTGAGACGCGCATCCCGCTCGACGAAGTCGACGGCTTCGTCTGGCACTGCTACCTTCCGAACGTCGTGCCCGGTCAGCGCTATGGCTACCGTGTTCACGGGCCCTTCGAACCGGAAAACGGCCATCGCTGCGACCCCAGCAAGTTGCTCGTCGATCCCTACGGAAAAGCGTTCGACGGAGACTTCGACGGAGACGAATCGCTGCACACGTACGGCTTGGATTCACTCGGCCACACGATGACGACAGTCGTCATCAACCCGTACTTCGACTGGCTGAACGACCGTTCCCCACGTCGGCCGTACCACGAGACGATCATCTACGAAGCCCACGTCAAGGGCATGACCGCGACCCATCCGAAGATCCCGGAGGAACTGCGCGGAACCTACGCGGGCCTCGCACATCCCGTGATCATCGAGCACCTACTGGAACTCGGCGTCACCGCGATCGAGCTCATGCCGGTGCACCAGTTCATGCAAGACCAGCGACTTCGAGACGAAGGACTGCGCAACTACTGGGGCTACAACACGTTCGGTTTCCTCGCGCCGCACAACGAATACCGCTCCGGGGCCAAGCCGGCGTCGGCGGTGTCGGAGTTCAAGGCGATGGTCCGGACGTTCCACGAAGCGGGAATCGAGGTGATCCTCGACGTCGTCTACAACCACACCGCCGAAGGGAACCACCTCGGTCCCACGATCAGCTTCCGCGGTATCGACAACCACGCCTACTACCGACTCGTCGACGACGACCTGTCGAAGTACATGGACTACACGGGTACCGGCAACAGCCTCAGCGCCCGGCATCCGCACACGTTGCAGCTCATCATGGACTCGCTCCGGTACTGGATTCTCGAGATGCACGTCGACGGTTTCCGGTTCGACCTCGCCTCGACGCTCGCGCGCGAGCTGCACGACGTCGATCGACTGTCCGCGTTCTTCGACATCGTGCAGCAGGACCCGGTCATCAGCCAGGTCAAACTCATCGCCGAGCCATGGGACGTGGGCGACGGCGGCTATCAGGTCGGCAACTTCCCCGGCCTGTGGACCGAGTGGAACGGGAAGTACCGCGACACCGTGCGCGAATACTGGCGGGGCGAACCCGCCACGCTCGGCGAGTTCGCGTCCCGGCTGACGGGATCGTCCGACCTCTACGAAGCGACCGGCCGCCGCCCCGGCGCCAGCATCAACTTCGTCACCGCGCACGACGGCTTCACGTTGCGAGACTTGGTGTCCTACAACGAGAAGCACAACATGGCGAACGGCGAGGACAACCGCGACGGGGAGTCCCACAACCGCTCCTGGAACTGCGGCGTCGAAGGCCCAACGGACGATCCGGCGATCAACGAACTGCGGGAGCGCCAGATCCGCAACATTCTTGCGACGCTGATGCTCAGCCAGGGCACGCCGATGCTTCTGCACGGCGACGAATTCGGCCGGACGCAGCAGGGCAACAACAACGCGTACTGTCAGGATTCCGAGCTTGCATGGATGGACTGGACGCTCGCCGACAAGGATCCTGACCTGCTCGAATACACGCAGAACGTCATCAAGCTGCGCAAGCGTCACCCGGTCTTCCGCCGACGCCGGTTCTTCGACGGTCGGCCCATTCGCTCCGGTGAGGAACTGCGCGATATCGCGTGGCTGACTCCCGCCGGCGTCGAGATGACGCCCGAAGACTGGGAAGCCGACTTCGGCCGGTCGTTGAGTGTCTTTCTCAACGGGCAGTCGATTCCGGAACCGAATCAACGCGGCGAGCGGGTCGAAGACGACTCGTTCCTCATGTGCTTCAACGCCCACGACGAGGCGCTCGAATTCCACCTGCCCAGCGGCATCTATGGCAACCATTGGGAAGTTGCTCTTGACACGTCGACGCCGACCGGCATTGTGAAAGCAACCGTCGAAGCCGGCAGCAACGTCACCGTTGGCGGCCGAATGCTCCTCGTTCTCAAACGAATGGACTGAACAAATGCACCCGCTGGCGTGCACCTACCGACTCCAGTTGCGACCCGACGCCTTCCCCTTCTCCGCCGCCGAATCAATCGTCGACTACCTTGCTGCCCTTGGTGTTTCGCACGCCTACCTGTCGCCGGTGCTGACCGCCGTCAAGGGGTCACTCCACGGCTACGACGTCACAGACCCGACGACGGTCTCGGCCGACCTCGGCGGCGAAGGCGCGTTGCGATCGCTTGCCCACGCCGCGAGCAGCCGACGAATGGGATTGATCGCGGACATCGTTCCGAATCACCTCGGGGTCGGCCATCCCGAGCAGAACGCCTGGTGGTGGGATGTCCTCCTGTACGGCCGAGACTCCGCGCATGCGCACTTCTTCGACATCGACTGGGACGCCGGCCTGTCCCTGCCGGTTCTCGACACCGCCGATGACCTCGACAACCTGGCCATCGACGAATCCGGCGACGAACCACTGCTCGCGTTGCGCGCCATGCGGTTTCCGATCCGTCCCGGCACGTTGCCCGGCACCCCGCTAGAGGTCCACGATCGCCAGGCCTACCGGCTCGTCGAGTGGCGGACCGCACCGAGCACGTATCGCCGGTTTCTCACGGTCAATGAACTCGCCGCCCTTCGACAAGAAGACCCCGACGTTTTCGACGAAACCCATCGGGTGATCGGGAAGCTGATCAGCGAAGGCGTCATCGACGGGGTTCGCGTCGACCATCCCGACGGCCTCGCCGATCCGGCGCAATACTTCGCGTGGCTGCGCGAATTGGTCGGGTCCGGCTGGATTGTCGCGGAGAAGGTTCTCGGCGAGCACGAGCCGCTCGACCGCACGTGGCCCATCGACGGGACGACCGGTTACGAAGCGCTGTCCCGGATCTGCGGAGTTTTCGTCGATCCGTCCGGAGAATCCGCGCTCACCGCAGCCGCAGCACACACCGCGTCGATCGAGAGTTTGAAGCGGGCGATCGTGGCCAAATCACTCAGCGGCGAGATCGACCGGCTCGCACGGTGCATTGCGCCCGAGCCGTCCACCGAACTTCGACTGGCGATCATCGAGGCGGCGGTCGCGATGCCTGTCGGCCGGGCGGACACCGCACCCAACGAAGGAATCCTGGCGCGCACTCTCGGGCGCTTTGAAGGACCCGAGTTCGACGCGCTCGTGGAAGGCCTCGCTCGGGGTGGTGAAGTGCTGTCGCGGTTCGGCCAGCTGTGCGTCTCGATCGGCGCCAAGGCCGTCGAGGATCGATTCCTCTACCAGGACACGCGTCTGATCAGCCTGAACGAAGTCGGTTCGGACCCCGCCAAATTCGGATTCAGCCCGGCGGAGTTGCATCTCGCCAACGCGGACCGCGCCCGGCATTGGCCGCGTTCGATGACCACGCTGTCGACGCACGACACGAAGCGGGGCGAGGACGTTCGCGCACGGATCTCCGTGCTGTCGCAGGTACCCGGTCGGTGGGCGGAAGAGGTTGCCCGCTGGGAGAATTCGACTCCTTCGCCGGATCCCGCGATCGGGCAGTTCCTGTGGCAGACCCTGTTCGGAATCTGGCCGCTCAGTGGACTTCCCGACGCGGATCGGGTCCACAAGTACGTCGAAAAAGCGATTCGGGAAAACGCGACGCGCACGTCGTGGAACGCCGTCGACTTCGAGTTCGAAGCCTTGATCCACGAATGGATCGACCGCGTCATGCTCGGTCCGACCGCGGATTCCATCACGGCGTTCGTTGTCGAAATCGCCCCGCACGCGTGGGCGAACTCCCTCGGGCAGAAGGTGCTCCAACTGTGCGGACCCGGGGTGCCGGATGTCTACCAGGGCACTGAACTGTGGGAGGACTCGCTCGTCGACCCCGACAACCGTCGGCTGGTCAACTACGCGAAGCGCCGCGCACTGCTCGAGGGGCTCGACGCCGTCGACGTCCCGCCACCTGTCGACGGCACCGGGGCTGCCAAGCTCTGGGTGACGTCGCGGTGCCTTCGGCTGCGGCAGGAACGCCCGGAAAGCTTCGTCGATGGCGGGTATTGGCCGGTTTACGCGAGCGGCCCCGCCGCGCAACACGTCATCGGATTTGCCCGTGGCGCAACCGAACCTGATGTCGTTGCGCTTGCCACTCGGTTCACGGCACGGTCCATTGGCTGGGGTTCCACCCGCCTCAACCTGCCGGCTGGCGCATGGATCGATCGCATCACCGGGACCGAACACACCGGCCCGATCGACGCGGCTGCGGTTCTGTCGCGATACCCGGTGGCGATTCTCGTCCGCGACTGATCGGAGGCCGGTCAACAATCGACCCATCCAGGTTCCGCTCTGCGCCGAATTGATCATGCGGCGAACGATTACGGAGGAATCACATGCGGGCAATGACTGCTGCTACAACGGAACTCGAATGGGTGAACCTGTTCGATGACGTCGCGACGTCCGTCACACGCCATTCGTGCGCGCGCATCCTTGCGGCATATATGTCCGATTTCCTCACGCGGCCATTGGCCGAACTCGGACGCACCGGCGCAGTCTGTCCCTTCGTACGGACGTCATTGAAGAAGAAGACCGTGTGGGTCACGTTCCTCGACGGCGATGACCGCACCCTCACCGACGAGACGATTCACGCCGCGATCGACGACGCGGCAACACTCTTCACCGAACTCCGACGCCAATCGCCCGACGAAGCCACGCACACCATGATCGTCGCCATGCCCGGTCTCACGGAATTCCAGCGCATCGACGACATCCACTTCCTGCGCAAGTCAGAGTTCGTCGCTCGCGGCCAAATGCTGGGCCAGTTCTACCCCGGGTGCACGCAGGAGGGGCTGTGGAACCGCGAGTTCCGCCCCTTGGACGCCCCCGTTCCGATGCTGATCATTCGCCGGATGATGAGCACCGACTATCCCTTCCTGGCCAGTGATACCAAATGGCTCTACGCGTACTTCTCGAGGTTCGCGCCCGAGCTTCCCGTCCGCTTGCGGTCGTCGCTCGCTGACAAGATGGTCGTCACCGGCGAGGTAGCGGGCGCGTTCGCAGCCCTTCGAATGCACAATGAGGACGAACACGCTCGCTGATATCTTCCGCGGGCCCGCCGCTCTCGTCGGCGCCTCCGCTCACCACTCTTCGTCGTCTTCGCGC
The DNA here is from genome assembly GCF_000380645.1 of Smaragdicoccus niigatensis DSM 44881 = NBRC 103563. Lineage (GTDB taxonomy): Bacteria > Actinomycetota > Actinomycetes > Mycobacteriales > Mycobacteriaceae > Smaragdicoccus > Smaragdicoccus niigatensis. Next base: position 118,216 of record NZ_AQXZ01000012.1, on the reverse strand, counting down.
CCGGTTGAAATGAAGTAGCCGGGGTTCCGTTTGAGATCGTCGAGAGTCATTCCACGCTCGGCCGCGAGCTTGAGCAGGCGAAGTCGCTCATCGGGCTCCGACAGCGCGCCATCCGTGGACGGCACCGGAGCGGCAAAGCTCTGGGTGACCTCGCGGGCCACCGAACCCGATGTCGTCACACTTTGCGACTCGGTTCAACGGCACGGTCCATCGGCTGGGGTTCCACCCGCCTCAATCTGCCGGCGGGCGCGTGGATCGATCGCATCACCGGGACCGAACACACCGGCCCGATCGACGCGGCTGCCGTCCTGTCGCGCTATCCCGTCGCGGTCCTCGTTCGCAACTGACCCAAAAAAATGCGTTAGCGACGACTGTTGCATTATGCGTTAGTGGTGACTAACGTATTAATCGTGATCGACGCTCTCTCCGCTGCCGCCGAGCCCACTCGGCGCCGCATCCTCCAGCTGCTGGCTCAGCAGCCTCGGACGGTGACGGACATTGCCGGCGAGTTCGACGTCACCCGATCGGCGATCTCGCAACATCTGCTGCTTCTCGCGGACGTTGGCCTCGTCGAGGCCGAGAAGTCCGGACGGCAGCGGATCTACCGGGTGGTGCCCGCCGGACTCCGACAACTTCAGGCCGAAATCGATCGGTTCTGGACCAACGAACTCGATCAGCTTGTCGCTGATGCTCACGCCCTCAACCAGAAGGAAAAATCATGACCTGCATCAAGTCCGTCGACCTGCCCATCGGAGTCGACGACGCGTTCGCCCTGGTCACCCAGCCCGAACGTCTACGCCGCTGGAAGACAGTCACCGCAACCGTCGACCTTCGGGTCGGCGGAACCTACCGGTTCACGATCGTCCCGGGCAGCATCGCCATGGGCACTTACCGCGAGATCGAGCCGGGTAAACGAATCGTGTTCGGGTGGGGTTGGGAAGGCGAGGAGCTCGCGCCGGATGCCTCGACCGTCACCATCACTCTCGACCCGATCGACGGGGGCACGAAGGTCACGTTGATCCACGAGGGACTCACCGCCGAGCAGGAAGTCAGCCACGCCGAAGGTTGGGAACACTTCATGAACCGCCTGCTCGTGGCGGCCACCGACGGCGACGCCGGACCGGACGAATGGGTGGGACTCCCCCGCGAGTTCACCGAGTTGTCGGCCGCCGAGTCGGCGCTCGCCCTCCTCCAGAGAGTTGCGCTGGGCGTGGACGACCCGAACCGGCCCACGCCGTGCAGCGACTTCAACTGCGGCCAACTCGTCGATCACGTCGTGACTTCGCTGCAGCAGCTCGGCGGAATGGCCGGCGCGTCGATCGACGCGGGCTCAGGTTCAGCCGAGTCCCGCATTGCGACGGCTGGCGAGCAGGCATTGTCGGCATGGCGTGCGCGCGGACTCGACGGGATGGTTCAGGGTCCGTTCGGCGAGATGCCGGCCGCCTTCGCCGCGAGCATTCTGCCGGTCGAGATCCTTCTTCACGCGTGGGATCTCGCCCAGGGCAGCGGACAGGTACTCGAGGTTCACGACGACCTCGTTGCCTACATCGGCAAGCTTGCCGAAGCACTCGTCCCCGCAGGTCGCGGACGGTCCTTCGCCGAGGAAGTCCGGGCCCACGAGGACGCGCCGGCGATCGATCGCCTAGCGGCCTATGCCGGGCGGACCCCCGTCAGCGTCTAAGGGTGGCCGTGCCCGAACACCGTTTCGGGCGCCGGCCTGGCGAGTTGTCCCGCATGTGTCTCTTCGAGCCACGCGGTCGTGTGTACGCGAGCGCGGTCGATCAAAGAAGCGCCCTGGCTGAAGTCGGTCGGGGGAACTTCGACCGGACACAACGGCGGGACAACTCGCAGGTCAACAACGCCGGCATATCGCTCGATGTCGAGCGCAAGACGCTGATGAATGCTCAATTCCAGCGCGTGCAGAGCCATCCCCAACGCGGAGTTCGGCCGCGCAGCCAGCGCGCAGGAGTACCCAGTCGTCAGAACCCACACGGTGTCCGCACCATGAGTGATCGCGTGCGAGATAGGCGTGTTGTTGACGACGCCACCGTCCATCAAGGTCTTCCCGTCGATCTCGACAGGCGGGAAGACGCCGGGGATCGCCGCGCTCGCTAGGACCGCATCGATCGCCGGTCCCGCACTGAGGCATACATCGCCGCCGGTCAGGACGTCCGTGGCGATGACATGGAACGGAATTCGCGCATCTTCGAGGCGATCGAACGTCAGATGCTTTTCGAGCAACTGGCGAATTCCGCGATTGCCCACGACGTGATTGCGCCGGCCCGCGAACCCGAGCAGAGTGCCCACTGCGCTCGTGGGAAACACGTCGGTTCGCCGCATCGCGCACCACAGATCCGAGAGCTCATGAAGTGGCCGCCCACCGACGAGCCACGCACCATTCACCGCGCCGACCGACGTCCCGACCACGAAGTCCGGACGGACCCCGAAGTCGATAACTGCCTGCATCATCCCGACTTGGACTGACCCGAGGTTCGCGCCTCCGGACAACACGATCGCGCTGGTCATGCACTATTTCTAACCCCGCGTCAGACTTCTGACCAGTGCGTATGCCGTGACCATTCGATGACCTGCGGGGCTCGCCGCCCTCGTCGCCGACCACTAATAGCGACAATGCGCGACTCAGCGACAGCAGGCAGTTGTCGCTCAGTCGCTGCTTGTCGCTCAGAGTGGTCCACGACGAGGACACGGCCGCCTCCGCTCACCACTCCTCGTCGTCTTCGGCTCCGGTGGGAATGAAGTAACCCGGGTTGCTCTTCAAGTCATCGAGCGTCATCCCGCGCCCGACCGCGACCTTGAGCAGACGGAGTCGCTCATCGATCCGCTTCTCCGAAGTCGGCGGAATGCATCCAATTCGGTACTCGCCGCGATCCAGCTTGCGCATTCGATTGCGACGGGTCTCCCAGCGGAGGGCATCCGACACAGCCTTCGAAGGCCTGCCGGAAAAGGAGAAACCTTGCTCCTCGGCCGCACGAATCACCTCCGCGATCGAAATGAAGTCGCGCTTGCGCGCCTCGCCGATGATGAAGTGCCGCAGGTTCGTTCCACGTAATTCAAGAGCCACGACGCGACTCTGACACTGCCCTCCGACAAGTGTCAGTCTGTCGCAGCGGCGATGACCTCCGTCAACCGCCGATGAAGTTCCATAAGTTCGGAGACGTCCTTCCCGAGCCGTTCCACGACCGCCGGCGGAATGTTCAGCGCATCGTCGCGCAGTGCCCACCCCTTTGCGGTCAGGGCAACCGAAAGTGCGCGCTCATCGTGCGGATCGCGCGAGCGGGTCACGTAACCGGAAGCCTCCAGACGCTTGAGCAGCGGCGACAACGTGCCCGGGTCGAGCTGGAGAAGCTTGCCGAGCTCGTTGACCCGAAGAGGTTCGTGCTCCCACAGCGCCAGCATCGCCAGGTACTGCGGGTGCGTCAGTCCCATCGGTTCCAGCAGCGGACGGTAGAGCCCGATCACGCTGCGCGCAGCGATCGCCAATGCGAAGCACACCTGCTGTTCCAGAGCGAGTGGGTTCTGGACTCCGGGAATCGTCTTGTTCGTCACATTGCCATCATACAAATAATTGGTGTACAGATAAATTGCACACAAAGTAACCTCTCAGGAGCATGCAATGCGCAACACCGACGTTCGTAAGCCGACCATCGGCCAGTACCTCGCCTACTGCTACGGCAAGGTCTTGCCGCCGGAATTGCGAGACTGGGTGCGCGAAGACCTCACCGGTCGCGGCGCCACCGCACGGCTCGTCATCCGGGCCACCACCCCGGTCGTTCTCCTGGTCGCCCCCGCCTACCTGTTGCCGGCCGACATCATCACCAGAATGGTGATCACGCTGCCGCTGGTGATCCCGTTCATTTACTTCGCCATCGCACTGAGCCCCGTGTACCGACGGTTCCGTCTGACCCAGCACGGACTCGACGGCGACCTTGTCGACGCACGCAAGCATGAACGCGAGGCCGACGACATGGCCGCCTACTACGCCCGCTACCGCGGCGATGCCCCTATAGCCGCGAAAGAATCGGACTGATCCAAAGTCTGTGCCGACCGTCACGGGACTCCTTGAATTCAGGTACTCACCCGACCTGACCTCAAGGAGTCCCGATGTCTGTTCTCGCCGAAGTCCTCGCCAGCAATGAGGCCTACGCCGAATCATTCGGCGACAAGCGCGACCTTGCGCTGCCGCCCGCACGCGGTTTCGCCATTCTGACCTGCATGGACGCCCGGCTCGACCCGGCGAAGTACGCCGGCCTCGCCGAAGGCGACGCCCACGTCATCCGCAATGCGGGCGGACGCGCGAGCGACGACGCCATTCGCTCACTCGTCATCTCCTACAAACTGCTCGGCACGAAGGAATGGTTCGTCATCCACCACTCCGACTGCGGCATGGAGTTCTTCACGGACGAGGTCATCCGCGGCCTGCTCGCCAACAGCTTGGAAACAGCCGCACTCGGCGACAGCGGCTTCTACGACGTCGGCACCGGTCCCGGCTCCCGCGAGGCGGACTACATCGACTGGCTCACGATCCGCGATCAGGTGCAGAGCGTGGTCGAGGACGTTCGCCGCATCAAGTCGCACCCCCTCGTGCCCGCTCGAATCCCGGTCCACGGCTTCATCTACGACGTGAAATCAGGGCGTCTCATCGAGGTCCCCGATGCCCGCTGAGTGATCTGAAACACAGAAGCAACATCGGAAATCCGTTCTTAACCGCACCGACTCACAGGCGCCTCCAACCGGTCAGAAGCTATTACCTGTCACCCGATAGGTAATGCTTCTGCCCCGTCCCGGAGGTCGTCATGAGCGCCCCAAGTCTTGCCCCGGTATCGCCTCCCCCTGCCCATCACTTCGGCTACAAGCAGGAATTGCACCGCGGTGTCGGTACCTTTGCCTCGTTCGCCGCGGGCTTCTCCTTCGTCTCGATCTTGACCACTGTCTTCCAACTCTTCGGCCTGGGCTTCGCGCTCGGCGGCTCGACGTTCTTCTGGGCGTGGCCGCTGGTGTTCGCCGGCCAACTTCTCGTGGCGCTGTGTTTCGCCGAACTCGCGGCCCGCTGGCCCGTATCGGGCGTCATCTTCCAGTGGTCGAGCCGCCTGGCCAACACCACGACCGGATGGTTCGTCGGCTGGATCATGATCATCGGTCAGATCCTCACGGTCGCCGCCGCCGCGATTGCGGTTCAGGCCGTGCTGCCGAGTATCTGGTCTGGCTTCCAGATCGTCGGCGGCTCTGGCGCTGACCCGTCACTGGCATCGCCCACCGGCGCGCAGAACGCCGTTCTGCTCGGCATCATCCTGCTGGTCTTCACGACCGCGGTGAACATCCTCGGGATCCGGCAGATGGCCATCTCGACGAGCATCGGCGTATCGGTCGAGATCATCGGCGTGATCGTGTTGGTCGCAATTCTGTTCTTCCTGCCGGAGCGCGGACCGAGCGTCATCTTCCACACCGAGGGATGGTCTGGAACCGGGAGCTACTTCTCCGCGTTCCTCGCGTCGTCGCTGATGGCGGCCTACGTCATGGTCGGCTTCGACTCTGCCGGCGAACTCGCCGAAGAGACCCACAGCCCGCGCAAGACGACGCCCAAGACGATTCTTCGCGCACTCATCATCTCGGGTATCGGAGGCGCCCTCCTGATTCTCGCGGCGCTCATGGCCGCCCCGAGCCTCACCGACGGCAACCTCGCCACCGGCGGTCTCGCCTGGGTCCTCACCGAGCGCCTCGGCGATGTCCTCGGCCGGCTCCTCCTGTGCTGCGTCGCCGTCGCGGTGTTCGTGTGCACCCTCGCGGTCCAGACCTCGGGCGCTCGAATGATGTACTCGATGGCCCGCGAGAAGGCACTGCCGTTCCACAAGCAGCTCGCCAAGGTCTCGCCCCGCACCGGCACGCCGATCATCACCTCGATCGTCGTCGGACTCGGCGCGATGATCGCCCTCGCGGTCAACATCAACCAGTCGGCGATCTTCACCGCGCTCGCGAGCCTCTGCATCGGCATGCTGTACCTCGCCTACCTCGGCGTGACCCTGCCGCTGCTCTTCACCCGGATCAAGCACCTCAAGACCGACCACTTCCCCAGTGGCGTCGACGAAGACGGCGTTCCGCAGTTCTCGCTCGGCAAGTTCGGCATCGCCATCAACGTGGTCGCCGTGCTCTACCAGATCGGCATGATCGTCAACCTCATGTGGCCGCGGCCGGAGATCTACGACCTCACCGGCGGCACCTGGTGGCTGCAGTGGAGCGCTCTCCTGTTCACCGGAATCTGCCTGCTCGGCGGCGCCGCGTACTTCTTCCTGCGTCGTCTGCACCGCACGATCGAGCTCGCGCACATTCCGCACACCCACGTCCCCGCGCCGGTTCCGGCCTGAAGGAATCTGATGACCATCACGTCAACCCGTGAAGATCACCTCACCGACAGCGTTCTCAACGCCCGAGCCGACGCTCGCGCGCAGGGTGGGCAGACCAGTGAATGGATGCCCTACCTGCCCGCATCGTCGAGCCCGTTCTGTCCGGACGGAGTCGACCCGGCGAAGCTGACCTGGGCCGAGACCGTGGCACCCGGTGGGTACACCCACAAGGTCCTCGCTCGCGGCAGCCGGCTTCGCCTCGACGACCCGACTGGCGAGGCGTGCGCGCACGTTCTCGTGTTCAACGCCCTCGAACCCGTCGAACGGCTCAATGTCGCGGACACGCAGAAGATCCCGTGGCAGGCGTACCTCGGTGCGAACCACCCGCTGCTGTCGGGCGACGGCCGGGTGCTCGCGACGATCACCGCCGACACGTCAGGCCACCACGACGCCTTCTGCGGCACCACCACGGACGCGTGGAACCTGCACAAATACGGCGACACGCGACCCGAGGGACCCACGCCGTCCGGGCGCAGCCTGTTCGTCAAAGCCGCGACGAAGCACGGGCTGACTCGGCGGGACCTGCCGCCGAGCATCTCGTTCTTCCAGGGCGTGCGAGTTGCACCGGACGGGACCCTGCAATGGCAGGGTTCGGCGGGCGCCGGCACTTTTGTCGAACTGGTGGCGGAACTGCCGTTGCTGGTGCTCATCGCCAACGTGGCCCACCCGCTCGACCCCCGCGACGACTACTCCGTCGGGCCGCTCCGCGTTCACGCCTGGCGCGGCGACCCGACTGGTCCGTCGGACGAACGTTTCAGCGCGACACCGGAACTCACGCGGGCCTACCTCAACACCATCGATTATGCGGAGGCACGAGGACTATGAACACCACCGTTCCCGTCGGTGCTGTGTATGCACCGGATTCTGAACTCGACTGGAGCGAAAGCCTCGTCGCCGGCACGGTCGTTCTCGACGAACGCGTCGCCTCCAACGGCCCGTGGTCGGCGGTCGTCCGGCAGGGTGAAGTGCTCACGATCGTCGACGTCGGCGGTAACCAGTCCGCGGACTGCATCATGTACAACGCCGAGAACACCGACGAGCGCTACAGCGTTCCGGACACTCTGGCCTGGCAGGCGAACGCCTACGTTCGAACCGGAACGGTACTGCGCAGCAACGAAGGTCGCCCATTGATGACGGTCGTTGCCAACGAGATCGACCGGCAGGACACGATCGGCGGTGCGTGCTCGAAGGAATCGAACACTCTCCGCTACGGCCACCACGTCATGTACCACCACGGATGCCGCGAGAACTTCCTCGCCGAAGCTTCCCGGCACGGGATGGGTGCGCGTGATCTGGTGTCGAACCTGAACTGGTTCATGAATGTGCCGGTCGAGGCAGACGGTGCCCTGGGCATCGTCGACGGGATGTCCGGGCCCGGAAAGCGGGTCGCCATCCGCGCCGAGATGGACGTGCTCGTCATCGTGTCCAACTGCCCGCAGATGAACAATCCGTGCAACGACTTCAACCCGACGCCGCTTCGAATGATCGTGGTGACGCCAGATGCTTGATCCCAACGTCGTTCTCATCGCCAACCGAGGTGAGATCGCGCGCCGAGTCATTCGTACTGCGCGCGCAATGAACATGAAGACGGTCGCAGTCTTCTCCGATGCCGACCGTGCCGCACCCCACGTGCGCGAAGCCGACCATGCCGTCCGACTGGGTCCCGCGCCCGCCCGCGAGTCCTACCTGCGCGCGGACGCGATCATCGCGGCGGCCTTGGAGACGGGCGCGGGGATCATTCACCCCGGCTACGGATTCCTCTCGGAGAACATCGAATTCGCTCGTGCGATCGACGCTGCCGGGCTCCGGTTCGCGGGCCCGACCGTCGACCAGATCATCGCCTTCGGCGAGAAGCACACCGCTCGTGCGCTGGCGAGGTCGGCCGGCGTGCCACTTCTGGCGGGCACCGAATTGCTCGCCAGCGCGGACGCGGCCGTCGCCGCAGCAGAACTCGTCGGGTTCCCGGTGATGGTCAAAGCCACCGGAGGCGGAGGCGGAATCGGCATGCTGGCCTGCTCCGATGCGAACGAGGTGCGCGCCGCATTCGACCGCGTTGCCGCACTTGCCGCGGCGAACTTCGGTTCGGCCGGCGTGTTCCTCGAGCGACTCGTTCGGCCGGCACGCCACGTCGAAGTTCAGGTGTTCGGTGACGGCCTCGGCCGTGTCGCAGTGATCGGTGATCGGGACTGCTCGCTCCAACGCCGCAACCAGAAGGTCATCGAGGAAGCACCGGCGCCCGCCCTCCCGGATCATGTGCGCGAACTACTGCATTCGTCCGCGCGCGATCTGCTGGCCTCGGTCGACTACCGCAGCGCCGGAACGGTCGAATTCGTCTACGACCCGATTCGCGAGGAAGCAGCGTTCCTCGAGGTCAACACGCGTTTGCAGGTCGAGCATCCGGTCACCGAAGAGGTCTACGGCGTCGACCTCGTGGAGCTCATGCTGACCCTCGCCCGCGACGGCGCAGTGGCGGACGACGTGTTCACCCGCACGTGGCGGCCCGCCGGTTTCGCCGTCGAAGCCCGCATCTACGCGGAGGACCCCGCCAAGGAGTCGTTGCCGTCGTCTGGGCTCGTCACGCACGCGCACTTCCCGGATGAGCGACCAGGCGTCCGCGTCGACGGGTATGTCGAGACCGGTCTCGAGGTGTCGCCGTTCTACGACCCGATGCTGGCCAAGGTCATCACGCGTGGTGCCACGCGAGACGACGCACTCGATCTGCTCGGCAGTGCGCTCGACGCGAGCCGCGTCGACGGGATCGTCACGAACCTCGGACTGCTTCGGTCTCTCACCGACCTCGTCGACCTCCGCGCCGCGGTGCATTCGACCTCGACCCTGGCGACGACGGCCGATCCGCAGCCGCGCATCGACGTCATCACCTCCGGTCCGCTCACCACCGTTCAAGATCTGCCGGGTCGAATCGGCTACTGGCACATCGGCGTTCCGCCGAGCGGACCGTTCGATCGGGTGTCCTTCGCCGAGGCGAATCTGGCCGTGGGAAACCTGGCGGAAGCACCCGGTCTCGAAGTGACCGCGGGAGGCCTGACACTCCGCTTCTCTGACTCGACCATCGTCTGCGTCACGGGCGCTCCGGTGGCGGTCACGGTCGACGGCGAAGCTGCGGCACAGTGGGAACCGCTCGACATTCCGGCGGGTGCGACGCTGTCGATTCCAATGACTCCCGGACCCGGCCTGCGGCTGTACGTGGCCGTCCGCGGCGGTATCTCCGTGCCGGAGTACCTCGGCAGCACGTCGACTTTCACGCTCGGCGGGTTCGGCGGCCATGGCGGTCGGGCACTGCTCGCGGGCGACGTGCTCCGAGTCGGGTCGGTAGACACACTTGCGCCCGCCGCAACACCAGTTGACCGGCGCCCGGCGATCGTCAGCGAGTGGCAGATCGGCGTTCTCGAAGGTCCGCACGCGGCTCCGGACTTCTTCACCCGCAACGACATCGAGACGCTCTACGCAACGGCCTACGAGGTGCACCACAACTCGGCGCGCACCGGCATCCGGCTCATCGGACCCAAGCCCGAGTGGGCACGACGGGACGGTGGCGACGCCGGTCTGCACCCGTCGAACATCCACGACAACGCGTACGCGATCGGCGCGCTCGACTTCACCGGCGACACTCCGATCATCCTTGGACCCGACGGTCCGTCGCTCGGCGGATTCGTATGCCCGGCGGTCGTTGCGAGTGGCGAACTGTGGAAGCTCGGGCAGCTGCGCCCGGGCGATACCGTGCGATTCGTGCCGGTGCGGGAAGCCGATGCGCCGACGCTCAACGAACGGCGCTTCGATGCCACCGTGCGCAGTTCCGGCGGCGATGGCGACGACGGCGTGCTCACGCGGCTCGAGGCCACCGACGACCGCCCGTCGGTGACCTACCGACGCGACGGCGACGAGAACCTGCTCGTCGAATACGGCCCCATCGAGCTCGACCTCGGTCTTCGCATGCGCATTCATGCGCTGCAGGAAACCCTGGCCCAGCACGCACCGGCCGGAATCATCGACGTGACCCCCGGCATCCGGTCTCTGCAGATCCACACCGATCCCGCAGTCTTGTCGCCACGCAAGCTCGCCGAGATGCTCGCCGAACTGGAATCGGAAGTCCCCGCCACGCATGAGCTCGTAGTGCCGTCGCGCACTGTTCGCCTGCCGCTGAGCTGGGACGATCCGGCAACCCGACTGGCGATCGAGCGGTACATGGCGGGTGTCCGCGACGACGCACCGTGGTGCCCGTGGAACATCGAATTCATCCGCCGGATCAACGGACTCGACAGTGTCGACGACGTCTACCAAACCGTCTTCGATGCCTCGTATCTGGTGCTGGGCCTCGGCGACGTGTACCTCGGCGCGCCCGTCGCGACCCCGTTGGATCCGCGCCACCGCCTCGTCACGACGAAGTACAACCCGGCCCGCACGTGGACTGCGGAGAACTCGGTCGGCATCGGCGGCGCGTACCTCTGCATCTACGGCATGGAGGGTCCGGGCGGCTACCAGTTCGTCGGCCGGACTGTCCAGATCTGGAATCGCTTCCGTCGCGGCGGACTGTTCCAGGACAACCCGTGGGCGCTGCGGTTCTTCGACCGCATCGAGTGGTACCCCGTCACCGCGGACGAGCTGCTGGAACTGCGTGCTGAAACCGATGCGGGACGCGGCGATTTCGAGACGAAGGAAGGTACGTTCTCGCTCGCCGAATACAACGCGTTCCTGAGCGAGAACTCGGACTCGATCGCCGAATTCCGCACGAAGCAGTCGGCGGCATTCGAGGCCGAGAAGCTACGCTGGGCGGCAACGGGCGAATTCGACCGGCGCGACGAGCCGGAAGTCGTTGCGGCGGAATCGGTCTCCATCCCGGAGGGGGCGATCCCGGTAACGGCTCCGTTTACTGCCACGGTGTGGCAACTCAACGCATCGGCCGGCGACTCGCTCGATGACGGCGATCCGATCCTGTCCCTGGAGGCAATGAAGATGGAGTCCCGGGTGCCGGCACCGGTTGCCGGAACACTGCTCGAGATTTACGTGAAGCCAGGCGAGCAGGTTGCGCCGGGTCAGGTTCTCGCGGCGGTGCGCGCATGACTCCCCATCAAGTCTTCGACCGCATCGAAGCCGCAGACCGCCCGGAAGCGTGGATCGAACTTCGTTCGCGGGAGGACGTTCTCGCCGAGGTGGCGACCGTTGATCCCACGCTCCCGCTCGCTGGATTGCTGTTCGCGGTCAAGGACAACATCGACGTTGAGGGCCTCCCCACGACGGCCGCTGCGCCGACATACACGTACCTGCCCACATCGGACGCCACCGCGGTTGCGAGGTTGCGGGCCGCGGGGGCCGTCGTCGTCGGCAAGACCAACATGGATCAGTTCGCGACAGGTCTCGTCGGAACGCGCAGTCCGTTCGGTGCGGTACGCAATGCGTGGGCACCGGACCGCATCTCGGGCGGTTCGTCGTCCGGGTCGGCGGTCGCGGTGGCATTGGGGATGGTCGACTTCGCGCTCGGCACCGATACCGCTGGTTCCGGCCGGGTACCGGCAGCGCTCAACGGCATCGTCGGAGTCAAGCCGACGAAGGGCCTCGTGCCGATCACCGGCGTCGTACCGGCGTGCTACACGCAGGACTGCGTCACCGTTTTCGCTCGCGACCTGGGACTTGCCCGAGCGGTCGCGGAGATCATGGAGGGTCCGGACGCAGCGGATCCCCTGTCTCGTCCCGCGGTCGAACGGCCCTCGCTGTCTCGTCGTCCGCGCATTGCGGTGCCGACCCCCGATCACCTCGACGGGCTGGCGGCGGGCTGGAAGGAAGCCTTCGGCCACGCGGTTGAGCTATTCGCCCGAGCCGGGGCCGAGATCGTCGAGGTCGATATCACTCCCCTTCTCGACGCCGCAAAGCTGCTCTATGAGGGGGCGTTCGTGGCCGAGCGGTACGCCGCCGTGGGCGAGCACATCGAACAGCATGCGGGTGACCTCGACCCGACCGTCGCGTCGATCATCCTCGCCGGCAAGGACAAGACCGCGGCCGAGTGGGCCGCCGACACCGCGCGTCTGGCCGGACTCGGAACGGCTGGCGACGAACTGCTCAAGGACTGTTCGGCACTCCTGACCCCGACGACAACCTGGCATCCGACGCTCGACGAGGTCGCCGCGGATCCGGTCGGCGCGAACTCGCGGATGGGCCGGTTCACGAACTTCGCGAATCTGCTCGACAAGTCCGCCATCGCGATTCCCGCCGGGATGGTCAACGGCTTGCCCTTCGGCGTGATGCTCACGGGTCCGGCGTTCGCGGACCGTCAACTCGCCGAGCTCGCACAGCGGTTTCTGAACCCTCAGCTCGAGATCTTCGTCGTCGGCGCTCATCTGTCCGGACAGCCGCTCAACTGGCAACTCGTCCAGGCTGGCGGCACCTTGGTGACCGCGACGGAAACCGCACCCGAGTACCGGCTGCACGCCCTCGACACCGTGCCGCCGAAACCCGGCCTCCGCCGGGTGGACTCAGACGGCACCTGCATCGCGGGTGAAGTCTGGCGCCTCCCCGCGGCTGGCTTCGGCACCTTCGTGGCCGCAATTCCGGGCCCGATGGTCATCGGTTCGGTGCAGCTTCAGGACGGGTCGACGGTCAGCGGATTTCTCGCCGAACCGTTTGCACTCGAAGGCGCGCCGGATATCAGCCACTTCGGCGGATGGCGGGCATTCCTTGCGGCGCCACGAGCACCGGAGCGGGAGCCCGCCAACGTATAGCGCGGCGTGCGACGATGTTTCGCATGCCACCGCGCCCCCGGCAGGGACGACCCCGCCATTCGGAGACGAGCGGTGATGCGTCCCCACGCGAGGAAATCCTCGACGCCGCAGCGGCCCTGTTCGCCCTGAACGGGTTCGCTGCGACGTCGACGCGGACGATCGCGGAGAAGGTGGGTATTCGCCAGGCGTCGCTGTATTACCACTTCGCGAACAAGGACGAGTTGCTCATCGAACTGCTGTCGACGTCGGTGATGCCGAGCCTCGATGCGGCGCAACGGATCGAACAGTTCGTCGCCGACGGTGCCACCCCCGCAGGCGCGCTGTTCTGCTTGGCCACCGTCGACGTGCTCACGTTGGCCGCGACGCCATACAACATCGGCACGCTGTACCTCCTCCCGGAAGTTCAGCGCGAGCCGTACGAACAGTTCCGTATGCAACGGCAACGCCTGCAGTCCGCATACGGACGGCTCGGCCAACGTGCAGCCCACGCCACCGTCCGAGATGTCATCGACGAGACTCGCCTCGGCGAACTGCTGCTGCAACTCACCGAGGTGGTTATTCAAATCCGCCGGGACCGCGACCCCGACGACCGGGATTCGATCGCGATAGCGACATCGTGCCTGCGATTGTGTGGGCTCAGCGATGCCGAGGTCGACTCAGCCCGTATCGAGGCGGATGAACTCCGAAACAGAATCGAGGACATGTGAGCGGACTTTCACGTAGGCAGTTCCTCACCCGGACAGCCGCACTAGCGTCCCTCACCGGGCTCGATGCCACGTTCCTCGCAGGCCGACTCGCGGCCGCACCGGCGTTGCCGGACGTCCCGAGCACGCTGACGCAGACGATCCTGCAAGCGACCAAGGGCAACCGAAAGTACCGCACACTCGTCGGCGGCCCGGGCGAACATTTCGTACCACGCGTCGATGTCCTTCGTCGCAAGCCCGACCCGGCCCGCACAACGCGTCGGCGCAGCTTGTTGTACCTGGGACACCTGTCGGACATGCACATCATCGACGCACAGTCGCCGGCACGTATCGAGCCGATGATCGTCCAGAATCACTCGACGTGGGCCGGCGCCTTCCGGCCGCAGGACACCCTGACCGTGCACGTCGCCGCGGCGACCACCAAGTCGTTCCACGACCTGCGGTACAGCCTCGTCACCGGTGCGCCGATGGGTGCCGCCATCGTCACCGGCGACAGCGCAGACATGCATTCGCACCTCGAATTGCGCTGGTATATCGACATTCTCGATGGCCTCGAAATAACGCCCAACAGTGGTTCCCGCGATCGCTACGAAGGCGTGCAGGCTTGGTCGGACGCTCCGTGGTTCTACCGCCCGGACAATCCAGAGGGCGGTTCGTTCGGCGAATACGGATTCCCACGACTACCGAACCTCCTCCAACAGGCGATCAGCCGGCCCGTGAAATCGCCCGGCCTGCCCGTTCCCTGGTACGCCGTCTATGGCAACCACGACACGCTCTTCTTCGGCACGTTCGATGTCAGTGCGCAATTGCGGTCTCTCGCGCTCGGCGATCAGAAGGCCTTCACGATGGAGGCGACCGCGTCGTCCGCGCTCGCTGGATATGGTGCGACGAACAGTGCACTCCAACGTGGCGTCGACGCGCTCTCCGTGCAGAGCGGCAGCCGTTCCGGGTTCCGGCAGGTCACTGCCGACCCGGCACGCCATCTGCTCGAACAGCAGGAGTTCATGTCCGAGCACTTCCGCACTCAAACACACCCCGGGCCGATCGGCCACGGCTTCACCCAGCACAATCTCGATAGCGGTGAAACGTGGTGGAAGGCCGACCTCAACCCGTGGGTGCGGGGTCTGGGCCTGGACACCTGCAATGCGGTAGCCGGTCCGGACGGTGCCGTGCCCGATGATCAATTCCAGTGGCTCAAGTCCGAACTCGAGACCGCGCAGAAGGAAAAGCGCGTGGTGCTGATCTTCTCGCACCACAACAGCTTCACCTTGGAGAACCAAGCTGTCCGTCCGGGCAGCACCGAGAAACTGCACAATGCCGACGAGTTGATCGACCTGCTGCTGAAGTACCCCAACGTCGTCGCATGGCTCAACGGGCACACTCACCTCAACCAGATCCTCGCGCACACCACGAAGGACGGCGGATTCTGGGAGATCACGACGGCGTCGTGCATCGACTTCCCGCAGCAGCAACAGACTGTCGAGCTCGTCGACAACCAGGACGGCACGATGTCGATCTTCACGATGGTCGTCGATCACGCCGGCCCCGCGCAGCCAGGTTCGAGCGGAAGCTTCCTCGACCTCGCGGGCCAGAGCCGAGAACTGTCGTCGAACGACTGGGCCGAGACACCGCTCATGCGACGCGGTTCTCCGCTCGACCGCAACACCGAACTTCTCTTGCCCGCCCCGTTCAATCTCGCGGACATCTCCGACCTGATGCTCGAGAACCAGCATCTGGCAGACCGCACGCGATTCGAACTCAGCGCCCCGGAGCCCCGATGAAACGTATCTTCCCCGTCATGCTGTTGCTCGGCCTCGCGGGCTGCTCTCAGGTGGACGCACTGGCGCCGGTCGGCGGCGACAACGTGTCGACCGTCCGCTTCGCCGCGAACGATGTCCTGGTGGGCGCCGGAGTCGAACTCATGACCGCACCGGTCTGCACTGAAACCAACAAGGTGTCCACATGCGAGGGCAAGACAATGGCCGGTGAGGCGATCACCGTCCGGTCCGAGGGCGACCACCTGACGGTCACCGTGGGTCCGCGCTCGCTGTACGACGGGTCCCTCCAGAGCGTCATCACGGAAAACGGGCAGCCACGATGACGACGTTCCTCCGACTTCTCGGCATCATCGGCGCCCACGCGTTCGTGCAAAGTCTGCTCATCCTCGGGGACCCAGTCCCGACCTTCCACTGGTCCTTCGCTCTCACCTTCGCCGCATCGTTCTGTGCGCTCGTCGTGTCTCTCTGGGCGATCACGGCGGTGATGGCGGGCAACTGGGACTGGCGGGTAATGGCCACCGTCGTCGGAACCGTCGCGCTCGCGGCCGCGGCGGGGATTCTGATGCCGGTACTGACTGTCCTCGTCCTCACGGTGGGAATGGCACTCGCGTGCTGCGTGGCGAACCGCGTCTCGCCGCTCGATTTCGTGCGCACCAATCCGGTGCGGAGCGTGATCGCGTTCGCCGGCACCGCGATCGGGATCGTGCTCCTCGGGATCGCTGCGGTTGGGCTCGGTTTCCTGGTGACCGGCGCACCGGGCGCATTCGCGACCTGGATCGTCGCCGGCTTGACCTACGTCTCGATCGTTCGCGTGTGGACGATCAGATCGCATTGACTTGCAGGCGAATTCACAGCGATGTTCGAGTCTGTCCCACATATAGTCCGGGTATGAAAGCTGGGTATTTCGCCCTTGGTGGGTGCGCGCTGCTGATGGCGGTCGCGGGTTGTAGCAATAGCACGACGGGTTCGGGGACCGCGTCACCGACATCGGCCGTGCTCAGCTCGACATCGGCGGCGTCGACAACGACAACCGAGAGCGCGCCCGCTGCCTGCAAGGTGGGCGACCTCGCGATCAAGGTAGTCAGCCAAGGCGGTGCGGCCGGCAGCACGATCTTGCACCTCAACTTCACCAACACCTCCGGCAACACGTGCATTCTGGACGGATTCCCGGGAGTGTCCTACGCGAACGACAACGAGGGTCAGCCGATCGGACAACCCGCGACGCGCGACGGCGATTCGAACGGACCGATCTCGCTGGCTCCGGGAGTGGTCGCGACATCGATGATCAAGGCCGTCAACGTGCAGAATTACTCGCCGGAGGACTGCGGTCCGACACCCGTGGCGGGCTTCCGGGTCTACCCACCCAACAGCTTCGACTCGGCATTCGTCTCATACCCGACGACGGGTTGCTCGAACGACAAGGCACATCAGCTGGGCGTCACCGCGGTATCGACGTCGCAGTAGGTCGGGCTATAAGGCCGTGAGCCGCGCCAACTCGGCGACAACGTCACCGACATCGTCCCGACGTTCGAGGGCGGCCCGCTGCCGAATTGCGCCATTACCACGCCCGAATACCCGCTCGACGAGCTCAGTCGCTTCGTCGTACTCGCCGGTGCGATCGAGCTCGGGTCTGACCATTCGCAGCAGCGAATCCACGCACTTGCGCACGGGGGTCAGCCGCCTTGCGTGCACGTCGACCCCCTCGCCGGCGATACCGTCGCGGGCGGCTCGCCAGCACGCGGCTCGCAGGAATGAATCGGGAACCATCGGTCCGTTGTCGCCTTGCCGCACACGGTTGAGCGCCGCCATGACGAGTGAACGGATCAGAACCGCGAGGAGGACCGTCTCGTCGACGGTCGCGGGGACATCGCATACGCGAATTTCGATCGTCGGTAGATGCGATGAGGGTCGGATGTGCCAGTAGACCATCGCGTCATCGAGCGCGGCCCCGGCGATCCGCAGGTCGCGCACGGTGGCGGTGTAATGATCGTGGTCGGAGAAATAGGGCGGCGGGCCGGCCGACGGCCACCGCGACCACAGCACCGATCGCCAGCTTGCGTAGCCGGTGTCCCGTCCCTCGCAGATCGACGAGTTCGCCGACAGGGCAAGCAAAGTCGGAAGCCACGGACGAAGGTGGTTACTGATCGCGGGCGCTTGATCCGGATCATCGATCGACACGTGAACATGGCAGCCGCACACCGCAAGCTCGTTGGCGACGATTCCGAACTCACTTTTGATCGTCGTGTACCGGGACTTCTCGGTGAGCGGGAAGTCGGCGGTGACGGCCGGCGAAACGCTCGCGGCAAGAAGCCGGGCGCCGCAATCCTCGGCGGCCCCCGCGGCATTCTTCCGGGAAAGTCGCAGGTAGGAGTCGAGCTCGTGCGCGGTATTGCACACCGGAGTTGCCGTCTCGACCTGGCACTGCGTCATTTCGAGTTGCAGCTTCGTGCCCCGTGCCGCGGCCGCTTGTGCGACGGCCACGTTGCACGCGACCGGATGCCCGGCCACCGGATCGACCAGAAGGAACTCCTCTTCGACACCGAAGGTCGGAATTCCCGTATCTGCGCCCATAGCTGAGGATTACCCAGCTCAGGGGTAGTTAGGCGATCGATTTAGGTGAGGTATCGATACGCCGGCGAACCCGGCTCCAGCCGCTCGCAGTGCAAACGGCTCTTCTCCATGCGGTCGAGGAGCGGACCGAGACCCTTAGGATCGCCCAGCTCGAGAGCCACCAGTGCGGCACCAGTCTCGCGGTTGTTGCGCTTGACGTACTCGAACAGAGTGATGTCGTCGTCCGGGCCGAGGACCTCGTCAAGGAATCGACGCAGCGCGCCCGGCTCCTGCGGGAAGTCCACGAGGAAGTAGTGCTTGTAGCCCTGGTACACCAGTGAACGCTCGACGATTTCGCCGTAGCGAGACACGTCGTTGTTTCCACCGGACACCAGGCAGACGACGTTCAGATCAGGTGCAATCGAGACGCCGGAGAGGGCCGCCGTCGACAGCGCGCCCGCCGGTTCGGCGATGATTCCGTCGTTCTGATACAGCTCGAGCATCGCGGCGCACACGGCACCTTCTTCGACGGTCACCATGGCGAACTCGCCGGGCTCGTCCTGGGCACGCTTGCGGAAGTACTGCGACAGACCGCCGTGCGCGACGACCTTCGCGCCTGTCGCGGCGATCGTGTCGTAGGGCAGGTTGCCGATTCGGCGAACCGCCGCACCGTCGACGAACGGGTCGATGTCGTGCAAGGTGATCGGTCCGCCCGCATCGAGCGCCGCGGTCATCGAGGGAGCGCCCGCCGGCTCGACGCCGATGACGGTCGTGTGCGGCGAACGTTCCCGCAGGTAAGAGATGATTCCGCTGATGCAGCCGCCCCCGCCGACGGGGACGACGACCACGTCGGGCTGGGTGCGTAACTGCTCGAGGATTTCGACTGCGATGGTGCCCTGACCGGCGGCGGTGCGCGGGTCGTCGAAGGGCGGCACCATGGTCGCGCCGGTGCGCTCGACGTCGGCGACCGCGGCATCCCAGGCGTCGTCGTACGTGCGGCCGATGGGGATCAGTTCGACGAATTCACCGCCGTGGACGCGGATGCGGTCTCGCTTCTGGTTCGGAGTCTTCGCCGGTACGTAGATGCGGCCGTTGATGCCCATCGTGCGGCACGCGAACGCGACGCCCTGCGCATGGTTGCCGGCGCTCGCCGCGACCACTCCGGCCGCTTTCTCTTCTTCCGTGAGCTGGACGATGAGGTTGTATGCCCCGCGAATCTTGTACGAGCGAACCACCTGAAGGTCCTCCCGCTTGAAGAACACGTTCGCACCGGTCGCGTGCGACAGGCGAACGTTGCGCTCCAAGGGCGTACGCGCGACGACACCGGCAAGTCGCTTGCCGGCGGCGTCGATTTCGACGGCGTTCAGGGGTGAGGGCACCCGACCATCGTGCCAGTTTTGCATGGCGAAACGCACATCACTTTCGATCCTCGGCGGCTTTGAGCTGTCGCTCCGCACGTTCACTCGTCGAGCGGCCGAGCTGGGATACCTCGTTGTCCATCGCCTGCACGAACTTTCCCAGCAGTAGTCGGTTGATGAAGAGGCCCAGCCGGGACTGCACCACGGGTCGTCCCCACAGCACCGGTCGGATCGTGCCGGGTATGCACACCTGTGTCGAACGACGTCGGATTCCGCGCACCATGCGGCGTGCACACTCCTCGACCGACATCGTCGAGTTCATCGGCCACGGGCTTCGCTTCTTCGCCGCGGCGAAGGACGCCATGTCGGTTTGGAGGTCCCGGACCATGTCTGTGTCGATCCAGCTCGGATAGGCGCGTCCTACCGTGATGCCGAGATGCGCAACCTCCAGCGCGATCGTGGTTGCCATCATCTCGACGCCGGCCTTGCTGGCCGCGTATGCGTGCGCACCGGCGAAGGGCATGAAGGACAACACCGAGCAGACGACCAGCACGTGTCCTTTGGTGGCGCTGAGGTGCGGCAATGTCGCGTTCAGCGTGTTCCAGACGCCCCCGATGTTGACGGCGATCGTCCGGTCGAAGGTCGTCTTGCCGATGACGGCAAGGGTGCCGTAACCGGCGATTCCCGCGTTTGCGACCACGACATCGATCCCACCGAAACGGTCGACGGCGGCAGCAACCGCCGACTCGACAGCCGCGAGGTCCGTTACGTCGGCCTCCGCGTACTCGGCCTGGTCGCCGAGTTCGGCACTTAACTGAACCAACAGATCACCGGACGTGCCGACGAGAAAGACGTTGGCACCTTGGGCGACGCACTCGCGGGCAACACCCGCTCCGATGCCGCGCGAAGCGCCGGTGATGAAGACGGTCTTGCCCGCGAGTTTCATGGCCAATACGGTATGCGCGCAGTTCCGACGCCGTCTCGAATCGTTCGACGGCAATTGTTAAATCTGCCGACCAGATGATAGATCAGTTGGCCAAACAGGCCGGTCCGAGCAGTGCCTTGAGGTCACCCATGAGCGCCGACGACGGCATCACCCGGAGGGCGTCGTCGAGTTTGAGCGTTGTCACCTTGTCATTGTTGAGCAGTCGGAGGTGGACGTCGGCCGGACCGGGATGGCTCGACAAAATCCGCTTGAGCTCGGCGACTCGATTTGGCGTGCACGTGTGGGCCTGCAGGCTCACCGCGACCGGCTTCGTGACTCCGATACCCGAAAGATCAGGCACGGCAAGGTCATTGGCGTTGATCTGGATTCGCTCGTCGCGGATGTTCACGCGCCCCTTGATGAGGACGACCCGGTCCTCGGCGATGTCGAATCCGTAGACCGAGTACGCCTGCGCGAAGAAGTTGACCTCGATGCCACCAACGAGGTCTTCGAGTTGAATCGATGCCCACGGCAAGCCCTGCTTGTTGACCCGCCGGTTCACCGAGGCGATGATGCCGCCGATGGTCACCTGGGTGCCGTCTTTGACCTCGCCTTCGAGAATGCGCGGGATCGAGGTGTCGGACTGCGACGCCAGAATGTGTTCAACGCCGTTGAGCGGGTGGCCGGAAACGTAGAGGCCAAGCATCTCCCGCTCGAGAGCGAGCTTGTGCTTGGTGTCCCACTCTTCGTCCGGGACTTTGATCTGGAACACGGACGCAATGGACTCGTCGACCGCATCGTCATCACCGAAGCCACCGAAGAGGTCGAACTGGCCCATGGCCTCGGCCTTCTTCGTACCCATGACCGAATCGACGGCGTCCGCGTGCACGAGCATGAGGCCCTTGCGCGGATGGTTGAGCGAGTCGAAAGCTCCGGACTTGATGAGAGATTCGACGACCTTCTTGTTGCACGCGTTGGCGTCGATCTTGTTGAGGAAGTCGGAGAAGTCATTGAACTTCCCCTTCTCGGCACGCGACGAAATGATCGACGCGACGACGTTCGATCCAACGTTGCGGATCGCGCCCATGCCGAATCGAATGTCTTCGCCGACCGACGCGAAGTTCTGCACCGAGTGGTTGACGTCGGGCGGCAGCACCGTGATACCCAGGTGGCGGCAGTCCGACAGGTAGATCGCGGCCTTGTCCTTGTCGTCGCCG
The DNA here is from genome assembly GCF_000380645.1 of Smaragdicoccus niigatensis DSM 44881 = NBRC 103563. Classification (GTDB taxonomy): domain Bacteria; phylum Actinomycetota; class Actinomycetes; order Mycobacteriales; family Mycobacteriaceae; genus Smaragdicoccus; species Smaragdicoccus niigatensis. The sequence goes on along the minus strand of NZ_AQXZ01000012.1, from coordinate 96,534 downwards.
ACGGACGTGAGCAGACCAGCCATGTACTCGGCCGGGAAGTTCGCCTTGAGGTACGCGGTCCAGAAGGACACCAGTCCATAGCCAGCCGCGTGCGACTTGTTGAACGCGTAACCGGCGAACGGAAGAACCGTGTTCCACAGGGCGGTGATGGCCGCCTGCGAGAACCCGTTCTGGAGCATTCCCTCTTGGAAACCGCCGTAGGCCTCGTCGAGGATTTCCTTCTTCTTCTTACCCATGGCGCGACGGAGAAGGTCTGCTTGTCCGAGCGAGTAGCCCGCGACTTTCTGCGCGATCTGCATGATCTGCTCTTGGTAGACAATCAGACCGTAGGTCGGAGCGAGGATCTCCTTGAGCGGCTCTTCAAGCTCGGGGTGGATCGGCGAGACGTCTTGCATCCCGTTCTTGCGCTTGGCGTAGTCGGTGTGGGCGTTCACACCCATCGGACCCGGGCGGTACAGCGCGAGGACGGCGACGATGTCTTCGAAGCCGGTAGGCCGCATGAGCTTAAGCAGCTCTCGCATGGCCGTTCCATCGAGCTGGAACACGCCGAGAGTGTCACCACGCGCGAGCAGCTCATACGTCTTCGGATCTTCGAGCGGGAGCTTGTCGAGGTCGAGGTCGATCCCCCGGTTCGCCTTGATGTTCTCGATCGCGTCACCGATGACCGTCAGGTTGCGCAGACCGAGGAAGTCCATCTTCAGCAGGCCGATGGCCTCACACGACGGGTAGTCCCAGCCGGTGATCATCGCGCCGTCCTGCGCGCGCTTCCACACTGGGATCGCGTCGATGAGCGGCTGCGACGACATGATGACCGCGCACGCGTGGACACCGGCATTGCGGATCAGACCCTCGAGGCCGCGCGCGGTCTCGTAGATCTTGCTGACGTCCGGGTCGGTTTCGATGAGCGCCCGGACCTCGGCGGCTTCCTTGTACCGCTCGTGGTCCGGGTCCATGATTCCGTAGAGCGGAATGTCCTTCGCCATGATCGGCGGCGGGAGGGCCTTCGAGATCCGGTCTGCGATCGCGAAGCCGGGCTGTCCGAACTGGACCCGTGCCGAGTCCTTGATGGCGGCCTTGGTCTTAATCGTGCCGAACGTGATGACCTGGGCGACCTTGTCGCTGCCCCACTTGTCCGCCGCGTAACGCACCATTTCACCGCGGCGGCGGTCGTCGAAGTCGATATCGATATCCGGCATCGACACACGTTCGGGGTTCAGGAACCGCTCGAACAGCAGACCGTGCGGAATCGGGTCGATGTTGGTGATACCCATCGCGTAGGCGACGAGGGAACCGGCCGCGGAGCCACGACCAGGACCGACACGGATGCCGACCGACAGCGCGTGCTGGATGAGGTCACCGACGACGAGGAAGTACGCCGGGAATCCCATCTGGCAGATGACGCGAATCTCGTACTCGGCGCGATCGATGTATTCCTGTGACGGCCCGTCCGGGAAGCGGCGGTCGAGACCGCGGAACACCTCCTTGTGGAGCCAACTGTCCTGCGTCTCCCCCTCGGGCACGGGGAAGACCGGCATGCGATCGCTGTGCTTCCACACGTCGTCGTACGGCTGGACGCGCTCGCCGATCCATTCCGTGGAGTCACACGCGCCGGGAACCTGCGCATCCCACAGGGCGCGCATCTCGTCCGCCGACTTCAGGTAATAGCCATCGCCGTCGAACTTGAAGCGCGTCGGGTCCGTGAGCGTCTTGCCGGTCTGAATACACAGCAGCGCTTCGTGATTGGACGCCGCTTCCTTGGTGACGTAGTGGCAGTCGTTCGTGGCGAGCGGTCGAATACCGAGCTTCTGACCGATATCGAGAAGGCCTTCGCGCACCCGACGCTCGATCTCGAGACCGTGGTCCATGATCTCGAGGAAGAAGTTGTCTTTGCCGAAGATCTCCTGCCACTTCGCGGCCGCTTCGAGGGCCTCGCGATCGTGGCCGAGGCGCAGACGCGTCTGTACCTCACCCGACGGGCAGCCGGTCGTGGCAATGATGCCCTCGGCGTGCTGGGCGATGATCTCCTCGTCCATACGCGACCACTTGCCGAGCTGACCTTCGATCGAGGCGAGCGACGACAGCCTGAACAGGTTCTTCAGACCGACCGCATTCTCGGCGACCATCGTCATGTGGGTGTATGAACCGCTACCTGAGACGTCGTCGGATTTCTGGCTCGCGTCACCCCACAGAATGCGGCGAGTGTCGAAACGGGAGGCCGGCGCAATGTAGGCCTCGATGCCGATGATCGGCTTGATGCCGAACTTCTTGGCGGTGTTGTAGAACTCCGAGGCCCCGAACATGTTGCCGTGGTCGGACATGCCGACAGCCGTCATCCCGAGGCGCTCAGCCTCTTTGAACAACGGCGAAATCTTGGCGGCACCATCGAGCATCGAGTACTCGGTGTGGTTGTGCAGATGAACGAAGCCCCCAGTCACCCGACGAGTTTATGACTGCCCTCTGACAAGTTCCGCATGGCATGCCGCGGTGGGAAGGATGTGACGGCAGCCACGTGGATGTTTACCCGTCGCCGACCCCGGGGTAGCCGCCAAGGAGTACCCGCTGATCAACCGAAAGGGAGTACTGATGTCACTCTTCGACAAGGCCAAAGAGAAGCTCGGCGCGAACAAGGACAAGATCGAGCAGGGTCTCTAGAAGGCCGGCGACAAGGCCAAGGAGAAGTTCGGCGAACACTCCGACAAGATCGACCAGGGCGTGCAGAAGGCCAAGGACGCACTGCACCGGCACCAGCCCTAAGCCGCAGTAGTTCGGACACACTGGGAGCCACCCACGTTGGGTGGCTCTCAGTGCCGGTTCTACGCGATGCCGCCGCTATGCGACGCGACGCAGTCCGTGCTCCTTCTCGAAGCTCATCGCTTCGTCGGAGTACTTGCGACCCAGCCCAGCGAACAGTCCGAGCACCTCATGCCAGAAGTACGCGGCACCGCCGAGAACGAACCCTGTGACGGTGACTCCCCACCAGTCACTCCGCATGGCAAACCCCAGATCACCGAACACGTTCATGTGCGCGAACCACGCGACGAACAGTCCGATGGCAATCATGCTCAAGGCGAAGAACTCCCGCATTGGGGAGAAGAACCTTGCAGCGAATTCACATGTCACCAGCACGGCCAAACCGAGCATGGAGACAACCAAGAACGCGGTCACCCGACTCACCTTCTCGATGCAACTTCAGTGGTGCGGAAAGATCAAAGGATCTCCGTATTGCAATTCTGCTCTCGATCAACTTCTGCTGCCACCTGCATTAAGAGCCTGCAACGATAGCTGTACACACGTACGAATCCCGACTAACCTCCAACACCGCAACCCGCGAATTCAATGGAGAGGAGCAGGCTTTGAGCGACGTCGCTGCTGCCCTCTCCGCAGAACTCGGTGGCCGCCTGCCGGCCGCATTCACGCAATTGTCTGAGGACAACCTCGAATGGCTTCTCGAGGCGGTTCGTCGCATTCGCTCGAACACCGCTGAATCGTTGGAGAAGAGCACCGAGGAATCGGTGAACAGCCTGCCCGTCTTGATGCGCGGCCCGGCCCGGTCCATCCTCGGAGGAGACAAGTGACCGAGGTCGCCGACCTGCAGGCCGAATTCGTCAAGCTCGGACGAACGCTGCAGTGCGACCCCTCTGAGCTGCAGTTTCTTACCCCCATGGGCTGGCCCGCGATTCGCGAGTTCCGCCTCGTGCTGACCGATGTCATCACCGAGTACACCCGCGAGCGATTCGCACATCTCGAGCCGCTGGCGAACATCATCCCGATTCCGCTCATCGCCAAGCTCGGACCTACGTATTTCGCACCGGAGATGTGCGCCGCCTTCGTGTCGCTGCTCGGCGAGGAGAAGGCGCTCAAGGTCATCGCGAAGTTGGCTCCCGAGTTCATCGCGGACGTCGCGCCGTACACCGACCCGCGCGTCATCGGTCCGCTGATCGCCAAGGTCGACTTCGCCACCACGAAGAAGGTCCTCCCCCTGCTCATCGAGCGCGAAGAGTTCATCACCCTCGGTCAGTTCATCGACTTCGTCACCCCGGCTCTCCTCGAATCGATCATGCCGATCGTTCCGGATGAGGCGCTCATTCGCGTCGCCGAAGTCGCGGAGAACAAGAGCCAGTACGACCAACTGATTCCCCTCGTGACCGACGAGCGACTCGGCCGCCTGATTCAGACGGCGAACGAGAAGAACCTCTGGTCCATCGCGTTCGAGATGCTCAACGAGGTCAACCCGGAGAATCGCGCACGCCTGGCGAACATCTCGGCACAACAGAGTGACGGCCTGCTCGAATCGCTCGTCACCGCGGTCCACGTTCAGCAACAATTCGACCTCTTTGTCCCGATGACTGCCGCGATCTCCGAGGAGAACCTCGAGCGCATCGCCAACCTGCGCATCATGCGGCGTGACGACGTCATGGCCGCGATCGCGGAGAGCGCGGTGCGGACCGATCAGTGGTCGACGCTCTCGAGCCTCATTCCGCTCCTCCCGGACGAGTCCTTGCGCGCGCTCGCTGCGTCACCCACCCTGCGCGACGCGTCGACCGCGCGCATCGTCGTCAGCGACGCCGTGGGCGGCCACAACCTCATCCCTAATGTGCTGCCGCTGGTGAATCTGGTGACCGACGAGGTGCGGCAGCTCATTGCCGACGAAATCAGCGCGCTGTCACCGGAGGCGCTCGACGACTTGGCGCGCGACGTGCTCGAACGAAATCAATGGGCGAACCTCCTTCCGCTGGTCGCGCTCATGACACCCGACGCGCGTGCGCATTTCACCACTGCAACAGCTGGATTCGATCGTGAGTCGCTGTTGTCGGCGATGGTCAGCGCCAACGATCACGGGCGCTTCTCCGAAATGCTGTCGATCGCCGCGGCGATGCCTGCCGCCGCCCGGCGTCTGGCCGTCGAAATCATCAGCGACAGCGTGTACGAAGAGGACTTTCTCGGCACCGCACTCGATGCAGCGAGCCAGCAGGCCGTGTGGCGTCAGGTTCTCAAACTCGCCGACAGCCTGCCCGCTCCGGTCCTTAAGGGCCTCGCTGACGGCGCCTCGATGCTCAATCTCGACGGCGTTTACCACGCGATTCTGAGTTCGGCAGAGAGCCCCGAGGACTGGAAGACCGGCTTTGCGATCCTGTCCGGAATCCACGATCGAGCCACCGAAGACGGCGTACCGGTCGAAGTGACCGTGCAGGGCAAGCTCATCCAGGCCGCGGTCGAGCAGATCGCCGAATCAAAAGCACTGCAGAACTTCTCGTTTGCCCATGCACTACTCGAAGGCGCGCTCTCGGGTGAAGGCGTGGCCCACGGGTTCGACAACGCCGCGATCAAACTGACCACGACGGCACGCGAGAGCGCGGCTGCTCTCGCCGAGGCGATGCAGGAAGCCCGCGAAAAGGCCTTGGGCCTCCTCGGACGTGCCAAGCAGATCCTCAACCAGCCGCCGAAGCCGAAGCCGACCGATCCGGACGAGTAGCGCCTCAGGCTTGCCCAGTACTACCTCGGCTCGTCGGGCTTCGCTCTAGCTTTTAAACGTGGACCCGAACCAGTCCGTCAGCGAATCGCCGCGCGCCACCAACGTCCGGGCGTCCATCCCGCATCAACTGAAGTCATCTGCGCGGGGCGCATTGGCCGACGTCACGCGCTGGAAGCAAACTGAAATCAACGTCCTCCGTTGGGTTGCAGCCGGGTTGTCACTGACGCTGCCGCTCCTGGCAGGTCATCTCAGCGACCACCTCTCGATCGGTATGGCGGGAGCGCTCGGTGCGCTGGCGGTGTCTGGCGCCGGTCACGCCGGAGTGCTGCGCAACCGGTTGGCCGACTTGGCTCTGGCCGGGGTAGTCACCACCGTTTCTCTCTATGGCGGCATCGTCGCGATCAGTTGGGGTCAGGTGGGCAGTGTCCTCGTGATCGGTTTCGCATTTGCGGTTGCGATCGTGGGCGGAATCCGCCGCTCCTTTGCTATCCGGAGCACGCAGGCCGTCGTCTTCGTGCTGGTCGGGGGTTCACTGCAAGGCGCTTCGGCGCCCACGTGGCACACGGTCGCGGGATTCGCGGGCGGTGCCGTGATGGCGTCCATCCTCACGGTCTGCGCGTTCACGTTCGAGCGTGCGCTCTTGGGCGGGCAAGTCGGCGGTGATCCGGCACCACACACGCTGCGGGCCGACGTACGGACCTGGCGACACCAAATGACCACCCTCATCGGGTGGCAGTATCCACTCCGGTTCGTGACCTGCCTGATCGTCGGCGAAACCATTGCGCACTTGAAACCCGGTACGCATTCGTACTGGATACTCCTGACAATCACACTGGTCGTCCAGCGCGACCACAATGCTTCGCGCATCGTCACGATCCAGCGTGGCGTCGGCACCTTGCTCGGCGTCGTCGTCGGCGCGCTCTTTCTGCTGCCGCTACCGTTCTGGCTGGTGTCCGTCCTGTTGGGCGTGTTGGGCGCGATCCGGACGTACCTGAAGACTGCCAACTACGCGGCATACTCCCTCGTGATGACGCCGCTCGTCGTGATCTTCACCGAACTCGACATGCCGCTGACGGCAGAATTTCTGCGGGAACGAATCGTCGACACGGCGATTGGATGTGTCGTGGCCCTGACGGTCGGTAGTGCGGTGTGGCAGAGGCTGGGATCATCTGATTCGCAGGGAAACTCGCGCCGGTAGCCGCACTGACTCGGTCACCCACATGCTCTTTCGGCGCGGTTGGCTCAGGTGCAACAGTGGTCGAATGACGCAGCCGGGCTACGACGCAATGGCCGACCTCTACGCCGCGACGTTCCCCTCGGCCTACCAATTTCCGATCGAGCAGCACGCCGCAGCCGCGTTCGCGGAGGTGGTAAGCGGCCGCGAAGGTGTGACTGTCGATGTTGGTTGCGGGCTGGGACACGTCACAGCGGATCTCGTTGGTCGCGGACTCGACGTAATCGGGTGCGATCCGAGCGTCATGATGCTTGATCATGCGCGGCGCACCTATCCCGACCTCACCTTCATCGAGGGCGAGGCAACGTTGGCGACTTTGCCGGAGATCAAGATTGCCGCGCTCATCGCCCGCTTCAGTCTGATCCATGTCGAACCGACGCAGGTTGCTGAGGTGCTAAAAGGCTGGTCCGAGCGACTAACTGCCGACACACCCGTGTTGATCGCCTTCCAGGCAAGCGACGAGCCGGGCCCGCCAATCCAGTTCGATCACGCTGTTGCGCCTGCGTGGCGCTGGCACCCGGATGAGTTCAGCCGTATCCTTCGGCAGCGCGGTTTCGACGAGGATTGGCGAATTGTCTATCGCGACAACAGCTACCGATTTCCGGTCGGCCACCTACTCGCGCACCGCCGGTAAGTCCCACTGCGCGAGAAGCCCGAATACCTCGGGCACCGTCCGCCCGACCGCGAACCGAAAACAGGCAACCGCGCCTTCGTCTGTCAATACCACCGCTATTGGACCGCTGCTCATCCAGCGACTACCCATCTTGCGCAGCTCCGGCGACGCATGTAGTTCGACATCCGGTAGCGACGACAAACCACGGGCCGAACGCACTCTCGTCGCGACCGCGGCGACGGTCCAGGATTCCGCGAGCCCGGCCGGGCGAAGCGATGCCCTGGTTCGGCCCCGCGGTTCGGGGTACGACACCACGGTCATCGAATCGGAGCGCTCCACCGTCCACCGCTCGCGCTGGAAATCGAACCGGCACACTTGGTCGGCATGCAGATCAACCGTCGCGCCTAGCGCTTCCAACGCTGCGATGCACTCCGCCGACAGCAGGCGATCGGCGAGCTCACGCTCACGGCGACGCAGTTCGAGTTCGTACTTCTCCTCCGCGATCGGCGCGTACTCGTCAACGAGTGCATTGCGATCCGCCGGCGCACCGGCCCGCAACCGCTGGTAGAGCCATTCCGGGTCGATCTGCAAGAAGTACCGAAAGTACACGTCGTGTACGACGTCGTCGGTGGTGAGCCGACGATCGTCGACGAGGAGTCGCACGCCATAGTCCACGGACCAGACAGCGGAAACCTCGCCGTTGACGATCGCGATCCACGACCAGCCGCGACTGCGAACATTGGGAGCCGCCGCCGCCAGCATGGCGCTGAGCAAGGTGCCGTCGTCGATACGCAACTGCCATCGATGGGACTCGGCGTCATCCCCCATCGCGACACTGTCCCGGTCAACGCCCACCGTGATCTGCGAAGGTCTCACCGTCGCGATGGTACTGACACAGACGCTTCGGCAACGAACGCGAAGGCAGGGTCAAACACCGACGGGAACCCGGCGCATCCGCCGCACTGAATCGACCGTGAACAAGGTCAGGGCCGCCCAGATGAGTCCGAACCCGATCCACCGCGACACGGGCATCGGCTCATGATTCACCCACACGCCCCATGCCATCTGCAGCGCCGGGGTGATGTATTGCAGCAGACCGAGAGTCACCAACGGCACGCGCTGAGCGGCCGCTGAGAACAGGACCAGAGGAAGCATCGTCACCGGTCCGGTGACGATAAGAAGCACCCACTGCCCCACCGTGGACGCGCTCGGGCCGGACTGCGCGGCGGTGACGACGAGGAAAATCACCGCGACGGGCGCCGCGACCAGACCTTCGGCGGCCAATCCCTGAACCGGTTCGAGCGGAACCACCTTCTTGACCAGGCCATACGAAGCAAACGAGGCCGCCAGGACGAGTGCGAGCCACGGCGGATGCCCGTAGTCGATCGTCAGCACCACCACAGCGACGACCGCCAGCGCGACGGCTCCCGCCTGCGCCCGGTTGATCTTCTCCCGAAACAGCACAACGCCCATCACGACCACAACGAGTGGAGTGATGAAGTAGCCCAACGCGCATTCGACGACGTTCCCGCTGATCACGCCGTAGATGTAGGTGCCCCAGTTGATCGTGATGAGCGCCGACGCCGCGGCCACGAGTCCCCAGGTCCGCGCCCCGATTCGCGTGAGCTGACCGATGCGGCCCAACACGAGCAGCACCGCGATCGCGAAGACCAGGGTCCACACGACGCGGTGCGCGAGCACATCGACCGCGCCCGCGAAGTTCAGCAGTCCGAAGAATGCCGGAAACAGGCCCCAGATGAAGAAGGCCGAGGCGCCGAGAACTGCGCCGCGTTCCGAAGTATCCGGTTCAGACACTGCGCAGCACGTCGAGGGCATGCTGCAGATCGTCCGGGTACTCACTCTCGATCTCGACCCAACGTCCGTCCGCGGGATGCGTGAACCCGATCGACTTCGCGTGCAGCCACTGTCGCTCGAGACCGAGTCGCTGCGCGAGCTTCGGGTCCGCGCCGTACATCGTGTCCCCACAGCACGGATGCTTGATCGCCGCGAAATGCACACGAATCTGGTGCGTCCGGCCGGTCTCGAGGTGGATGTCGACGAGGCTCGCCGCCGCGAACGCCTCGATCGTGTCGTAGTGCGTGATGCTCGGACGGCCCTCAGAGGTGACCGCGAACTTCCAGTCCGAACTGCGGTGCCGGCCGATCGGCGCGTCGATCGTGCCACTGCTCGGATCCGGATGCCCCTGCACCAGCGCGTGGTACTTCTTGGTCACCTCACGGTGCTTGAATGCCCGCTTGAGGTGCGTGTACGCGCGCTCGGAAGCCGCCACCACCATCGCTCCCGAGGTTCCGACATCCAGGCGCGACACGATGCCCTGGCGCTCTGCGGCCCCGGACGTCGAGATGCGGTACCCCGCGGCGACAAGGCCCCCGAGAACCGTCGGACCGGTCCAGCCGACACCGGTGTGCGCGGCGACACCGACGGGTTTGTCGACGACGATGAGATCGTCGTCGGCGTAGAGAACCTTGAGGCCCTCGACCGGCACGGCTTCGATCGTCAGCTCACGCTTGGGCTCCGGCAGTTCGACGTCGACCCATTGGCCGGACGCGAGCTTGTCCGACTTTCCGAGCGCCTTTCCGTCCGCGGTGATCGAACCTTCGTCGGCGAGCAACGCGACTGCGGTCCGGGACATGCCCAGCAGCCGCGACAGTCCAGCGTCGACCCGCATGCCATCCAGGCCGTCCGGGATGGGCAGCAACTTGCTTTCTCTCATTTGTGTCCTCCGCGGGTGCCGTCCGGCTCGATGCCGAGGAACGTCAGCCCGACGAGAAGAATCGCACCGCACACGATGCCGGAATCGGCGATGTTGAAGACCGGCCACCAGCCGACCGCGAAGAAGTCGACGACGTGGCCTTCCATGATGCCGGGTGCCCGGAAGATGCGGTCGGTCAGATTGCCGAGCGCCCCGCCGAGAACCAGCCCAAGCCCGATCGCCCACGGCAGTGAACGCAGCTTGCTGCCCATTCGCACCACGCCGATCACGACCCCGATCGCGATGAGAGTCAGCACCCAGGTCATGCCGGTTGCCATCGAGAACGCCGCTCCCGGGTTCCGGACGAGGGTCAGCGTGACGACATCGCCGATGATCGAAACGGGGTCACCCGGCTTCAGATACGCGACCGCAGCGATCTTCGTCGCGAGATCCGCCGCTAGAACCGCACCCGCCACCAACAACAACCGGGACAGTCGGATAGGAGCGATTGCCACCTCCTGATCAGTACTCACGCACTCCATCATCCCTTATCCACAAGATGGCGTGAACGACAGCGCGCACGGACCGGCTGTGGTCCTTGACGCGCGCTCGTTCGTCTGCCAGGGCTTGAGTCAGTCGAGGTCGCGCTGTACCCCGCCGTCGTCGTCGAAGCTGCGATCAATTTCCGGGTGCTTGTTTCTGTACATCGCGTTGTCTGCCTGTTCCAGGATCGTTTCGGCATCGTCGAAGTCGTAAGGTCCCGTGCTGGCTGCGCCGATGCTCACCGATACGCCGGGCAGCTGCTTCGAAAGGGAGGCATGAATTCGTTCCCCCACAGTCTCGATCGCGCTCCGGGCCGTCGTATCGGAAAGAATCAAGCAGAACTCATCACCGCCGTATCGGAAAGCCGAGTCATTTGTTCTGGCGACTGACCGGAGGATTGCGCCGATTGTTCGCAAGACTGAGTCCCCGTGAGCATGTCCCTTCTCATCGTTGAGAGTCTTGAACTTGTCGACGTCAATGAACATCACGGCGACCGGCTCACGACGACGCTGACTGCTGCGAAGTGTCGTCGTCAGAGCATCGAACAGCGATCGTCTGCTGTGGACTCCGGTCAGCGGATCGAGCCGCAGCATCAGATCGCGTTCATTGATGGACTGTTCGAGCGCCCGGGCGTATCCGTCGGTCCTGGTGTGCGCAGCCTCGATCTCGCTCACCAGCGAACGGATATAGGTTTCGAAGACCAGACTGACGTCGAAGTAGACGAGTTTTCGCAGCGCGGTTGATGCCCGGAGGGCGGCGTCAGTCGGCAATTCGTCCTGCAGTGCGCGGATCAGTTGGTCTTGAAGTTGATAGACGGCGGACAAGTACAGATGCGGTTCCACACCGATGCGTTTGTGTACCAGTCCGATTCGAAGTCGACTATTGACGTAGTCCAAGTCGTAGTTGCCGCTGAAGAGATCGATGACGTAGCTGCGTTGCGCCTGTTGAAGGTGTTTGAGGGTGTCCGCGTCACCGATGACTGCGGCGATTTCGGGGACGGCGATCTGAGCTTCGTAGAACGAGTTCACGATCGACTCGATATTTGTCTCGATCGTCGGAAGGCAAAGGATGAGAACGTCGATGTCGTCTCGCTCGAAGTTCAGCAGAGTCTTACGGAACCGGACATCACTCTGCGTGATCCGCATTTGCTCCATGAGCGTCTGCTGAAGGCGTTGCATCACCGCAAGAATCTTAAACTGCTTAGCGAATCACCGCGGGCGAGTTGTCGCGAGAGGTCGCCACGACAACCTTCGGACCGCCGCGCCGTCGGCCACCGACCCGCCGGATTCTGGGCGGGGATCGCCTACCGAATCAGTTAGGCACAACACCGAGGTGCGCCACTAGTACGGCCGCACCGCTAACGGATGTACGGATCTTCCTGTACCCAGTGGAACCCGCGGTCGGTGAGTGGGAATGAGCTGACATCTTTGAGGTCAAACGAAGTGTGCACTTGGTGCTCGGCGAACCGCCCGTCGATGATCAACCGGTTGGGACCTGGGAACCAGTAGGTGAGACGGACTTTCGTGGGTGTGTGCGCGAATGTGCCGAGTTCTATTCGGTAGGTCAGGTCGATGATGTGGCGTCGTGGATCGATTCGTGCGCCATAGATTTCGAAGGAGTCGTCCATGTGTTGGATGGTCACCATGACGGGCTCGGACGAGTGGAACGGGCGATCGACAACGACACGGCGCCAACGCAAATGGTCAGTGAGTAGCGGTTCGCGTTGGTAGCCCTCGAGGGAAAAGCGGTGGACCTGCCAGATCCCGTAGAGGGCTGGCGTCGGGCGATTCCATTGTTGCCATTGCTGACCGCTGATCGCGCCGAGCAACGCCAAGCCAACCAGCACCTGGATCGCAACAGCGCGCCGGCTCACTCCGAACGGATGCCGCACACTCGCGGGAATCGCTTTGTCGGACAAGAGCACTGCGGTAAGACGTCGGACGTGCGGCGCCAACAGGAAGAGGCTCAACAGCAGCAGGTGCGACGAGACCGACTTCAGTCGGATGTCGTAGGTCATGTTGAGGACGAACACCTGGGTCATGTCGAGCATGCACAGCAGCGCGCCGGCCGCAGCGGTGCGCGGAACGAGGAGCAGCAGGCCGCCGATAACTTCGGCAGCACCGAGCAACACTTCGTACGTCGGCGACACGCTGATTTGCGCCCACAGCACGCCGGTGGGGCTGAAGTCGCCGAACGGTTCGATCAGGCGATTCAGCACGACCGGCATCTGCGTGGGGAGCAGCTTCGCCATCCCGAAATAGAACATCGCGGCGGCGAGTACGAAGCGCAGGAACAATCGCGTCCACACGTACAACCGTGTGTACGACGTCCGGACGTCGGCAATCGACCACACGACCGTCGCCAAGCCACTGAGCGCAGCCAGACAGAACAGCACACTCCACTGAAACGCGCTGTCACTGCCGATCTGCGTACTCGTCACGTCCAACCCGAGAGCGTTCGAACCGATCCAGGAGACGGGCATCCGAACGTAGTCGAGCACCGCTGACATCACGGTCGCCGAGATGGGAATTCCGATGCCGCGCAACATGATTGGAATCAGACCTAGTACGCACAGCACACCGAACGTGCCGAAGTAGCAGACGCCGAATCGGAAGCCGAGGAGCGTCCATGGTGCCCAACGGGTTCCGTCGGCGACTTCCTCGCATGCGAAAGCCTCGGTAACGGCCATGCGAAAGTCCTTCCCTTGTTGGGACTTTCATGATCCGGCAACACACAACGACCGGTGGAACGTTGAGGGTGGGGATTCACCACCCCTAGGTGTGGTTCATCGATGCGTGCTTCGACGAATGGCGTCAATGTTGACCTTGATGCCGGGCACAACAACGTCGCGCTAGTACGTCAGTACTACTTAACCTAGTTCGCAGACAAGTACCTCAAGCCGACGCAGCAAACTTGTACGCCCGTACTAGACTGGACGTTTACTCATCGCTGTCACTTAACCCCTTATCAGCTAGACACATAATTCGGGTGAGTAACCTTGGACCGTGATTCGAGCGCAGTGGGTTGCGGTGACCGCAACGATGGCCGTCCTGATCACGGGTTGTGGCAATGGGTCCGAGGCCCAGACAAACGGCCCGTTGGTCAGCTCGGCCGTAACGGTTCCGTTGCCCACCTCCGTCGTCGAACTCGTCGATCCCGGCGCCGCACCACGTGACGTCCTCACCTTCCACCCGGATGCCGACAAGACCCAACAGGCGACGCTCCGCACCGGGTACACGGTCGAGCAGCGAATGAATTCGCAAGCGCCACAAGATGTTCCGAACCCGGAAATGACGATCCCGGTCACCGCGACCGCGTCGACGAACGACATCGAACTGACTCTCGGCCAGGCCACGTGCCCCGAGGCGCCACTCAACAAGTCGCTCGAAACGGCCGCTGGCGGGCGTGCGGGCTGGAAGTTCGGCGCCAACGGAAGCCTGACCGCTCTGTGGCTCCGCCCCGTCGACGCCGCGGATGACAACGCCCGTGCCGCGATCGAGCAGAGCTTCCTGCTCGCGGTGCAGTATTCGATGAGCCTTCCCGGCGAAGCGGTCGGAGTCGGCGCCATGTGGCGAGTCCGTCGGGACGTCCTCGGGACGATGCCGGTCCAGCAGATCACCGAGGTGACGCTCGTCGAACGCGCAGGTGACCAGTTGACGCTCGATATTCATGTCGTTCAGGAGCCTCGGTCGTCGGTCTGGAATCTTCCGGACGGTCAGGGCACTCTCAAGATCGACAAGTACTCCATGACCGGCGGCGGCCGCGTGATCCTCGATCTATCGCAACCCGTGCCGGTCGAGGCTCATCTGACGCTCACCGGCGAAGAGAGCTACGTCGATCCGAACGGCACGAACTCTCTGCGCCAGACCTCGACGACGCGCGTCGGATGGGATCGCCAGTGAAATACGCTCCGGCCGTTCTCGCCGCGGCGCTGCTCGTCGCCGGCTGCTCGAGCGACAACAAAGACCTGCCGGATCTCGGCCCTTCGATCACCATGTCGCCCCCGGCCGCCAACGCCGGCGTTCCCGACTCTGCAAAGCTGATGTCCGCATTGCTCACCGAGTCCGAGCTTCCGGTCGGCTTCGGCGCACTGGCCGACCCCTCGATCGGCCCCAGCGCCGCCCAACCCTCGCCGACCAAGGCCAGCACGAACACGGACCCGCCGGAATGCGCTGCCGTGCTCGAACCGATCGCGGACGTGTCCCCGGGTGCCACCGGTCGAGCCCTCGGCCGATTCCAGGGCACGGACTTCAGCAGCATCGACATCGACGCAGCGAGCTACTCGCCATCGACGGTGGCCGACGCCTTCGCACACGTCCAGGACGTGTTCGCCAAGTGCACCGAGTACTCCGACAAGGACGGCGACGGCGTCAAGATCAGCTTCACCCTCGCCCGTCTCGACCGCCCGAAGAGCGGAGACTCCTCGGTCTCGATTCGCCTGCAGACCGAGAGTGAGGGCGTCACTCTCACCAGTGACGTCGTCGTCATGGTCGTCGGCACGACGATCGTCCAGTTCGCCGCCACGGGTACCAGCCCGATCGCGCCGCAGGTTCTGACTGATCTCGTCGACAAGCAGGCGACGAAAATCCGCGACATCAAGTGACAGCAAAGCGCCCGCACTCCGGAAGAGTGCGGGCGCTAAGCGTGGCTTTATCAGGCAGCCGGGCAGATCTTGGATGACTGGTTGCTGGCCTGCAGCATGTTGCAGGTCCATTCCTTGCTGACCTTCCAGTGCTTGTTGATGTAGACAAGCGGCACCGTCAGCGGGTTGGTCTGTCCATTGACCGTCCACTCACCGCTGGCGCTCGCGGTCGGGTTGCCGTCCACGACGCCCGTCGCGTCGACCTTCGACAGCTTGATGGTGGCGCCGGAGTCCTTCTGCGACTTCACCAGGCTCGGGATGAGGTTCGGGTCGTCCTCGGCACCCTCGATCCAGGCGGTGCTCTCGGCGTCGTCACCGGTACCGCCGAGGGCGTTCTTGAGGGCCGTGTTCAGCTCCGCGGCGGTCGGCGGCGCAACCGAAGACTTCTCGACAGAGGTCTTGGCAGTGGAGCCACCACCGGAAGACGAACAACCGGTCAATCCGAGCGACAACGACAAAGCAGCGGCGGCCACGATGGCAGCACCAGTCTTGCGAAACTTCACGCCAGAGTCCTTTTCTATCTACTCTTCGGGTCTAACTCCAGCGGTTGCCAATTCAACGCTGGCACCGCTAACGGCTTCCCACCCTACCTGTCAGTTCAGGCTGTCCAGGGGATCGGCAGGTGACAATGCGGCATCGTTGACGGCAAACGTTCGCATCGCACCAGGCCCGGTCGACCGGGTCTCGAACCGGATCGAAACGACCCCGTGGCCACCGCCTTGCACCCAGCCATGGCCGAATTCCGGATGGAGAACGTCATCGCCCGGGCGCCACGCCGCCGGAGGCTTTTCGACAGGTTCGACCGCGGGCCCGGATTCTTCTGTCTCCGAATGGGTTTCACCGGAATCCAGAGAAAACAACGCGCTCTGATCGGACGTCGCCAATCCCCCGAATCCGACGCCGGCGAGCCGCACCGGCCCGATTGTCATCGGGTCGAGAACAAGTCGGAGAGCGGCGGTCGTGAGGTCGTCGAGATCGGCCGTCGGAGCCGGAAATGTGGCCGATCGAGTGAGAACACTCATATCCGACTTCCGCAGTTTGACGACGACGGTTCGCGCCGCCCGTCCGTCGCGGCGCAATCGCGCATGTGCCGACGCTGCCAGCGATCGCACGGCAACCCGCAATTCAGCGAGCGTGATGATATCTGCGGCGAAGGTCGTCTCGACGCTGATCTGCTTCGCCTCGCCCCGCTCCTCGACCGGTCGGTCGTCGATTCCGCGCGCCAGACGATGCAACGCCAAGCCGCTCGTTCCGCCCAGCAGCGACGCGGCTTCCTGCTCGGTCAGCCTGGCGAGCGCTCCGACGGACTCGATGCCGGCAGTGCGCAGTCGACCCTCGGCAACCGGCCCGATCCCCCACAACTTGCGCACGGGGAGCTCCGCGAGAAAGGCCTCCTGTTCGGCGGCGGTCACCACCTTCACCCCGCCCGGCTTCGCCAGCCCGGACGCGATTTTCGCGACCTGTTTTCCCGGCCCGACTCCGACCGAACACGACAGTTCGCACTCGTCGAGGACGGCCTGGCGAAGGTCGAGTGCGAACTGGGCCGCTTCCTCGGCGGAGGCACTCGTCAACTGCGGCGGCTCCCCGAACGCCTCGTCGAACGACAGCATCTCGAGGACCGGCATTCGTTGCCGCACAACGTCGAACACCTGACGGCTGACCACCGAGTACAGCCCGATCCGCGGCGGCAGAACCACCGCGGTAACTCCGATCATCCGGCGGGCCTGATGCATCGGCATCGCCGATCGGGCGCCGAACACCCGAGCCTCGTAGCTCGCACCCGCGACGACTCCGCGACCACCAGTACCGCCCACCAGGACCGGCCGACCCCGGAGCGTCGGCCGGGTCAACTGCTCGACCGATGCGAAGAACGCATCCATGTCGAGGTGAAAAACCCAGCGCGGCACAGTCCGAACGTAGCCTAGCCAGGCCTCGCGTCCACGCAGTGCCGTTGGACCTGGCTGCTATAGATCAATCGGGGCCTAACGGCCCTATCGATCGGATACCGCGCCGGCCGACGATCGCGACATGACTCAGACTGCATCGCCCGTCCGGAATGCTGTTCGGACCTTCAACAAGTACGTGACAAACCCGATCATGATGCCGCTCGCCGGACGCAAGTACTGGTACGCGTCGGTGATCTCCCACGTCGGCCGACGATCCGGAAAGGTATACCGCACCCCGGTTGTCGCAGATCGGGTCGACAGCGGCTTCCTCATTCCACTGCCCTACGGCACGCACGTGGATTGGCTGCGCAACGTGCAAGCTGCCGAGTTCGCCACGATCCGGTCGCACGGCGTGACATACGACGTCGCCAAGCCGGAGGTCATCGATGCGGCAACGGCGCTGGCCCTGCTAGATCCCCGTCATGCGCGCAGTTTCGAACGCTTCGGGATCGCACATTTCGTGCGGCTGACCGACGCGCACTGAGTGAACGTAGCCTAGGGCCTGTGGAGCCCTACTGGACGACGGCGTTTCTCGATTTCGCGCCTGCTGATCATGCGGTGGGAACCGCATTCTGGAGCGCCGCGACCGGATACCCGGTCTCGCGGAGCCGGGGACGCGACGGCGAATTCGCGAGCCTGCTGCCACCCGCTGGCGGGGTTTATCTCAAGGTGCAGCGGCTCAGCGACGGCCACAACCGCATTCACGTCGACTTTCACGTTGGAGATGTGCTGGCTGCCGCCGACCGGGCCATCTCGCTCGGTGCCACTGAACTCGCCCGCAATGACGGTTGGTCGGTGTTGCAATCGCCGGCCGGCATCGTCTTCTGCTTCGTCGACCATCCCGTCAGCGGCGTGGCAATGCCGACCGTGTGGCCGGGCGGGCACTCCTCGATCGCAGACCAGATATCGCTGGACATTCCGCCCGACTCGTTCGACGCCGAATGCGAATTCTGGGCCGCGGTCACGGGCCGACCGCTGGGACAGTCGCGCTGGTTCGCCGAGTTCCGGAACCTCGAGCGACCCCCGAACCAGCGCATTCGCTTTCTGCTGCAACGTCTCAACGACGGACCGGCCGGCGCGCACATCGACTTCGCGACGAACCACCGCTCGGCGGAGACCGCGCGTCACGTCGCATTGGGCGCCTCGGTCGAAAAAGTGAACGACCGGTGGACCGTGCTGCACGATCCCACCGGCCGTCGCTACTGCATCACCGAGCGCGATCCCGGTTAGCCAAACGATTCGGTGCTCTCACGGCGCCGTCATCGATACATGTCGATGATCTTGTCCTGGGAGCACCGAATCGTTTCGTCCTAACGCGCGACCGAGATCCACGCGCGTGAGCCACCCGCGAGCTCGGCGCCATCGCCGTCACCCGTGCCGAATTCCAGTGTCGTCGCGAGGACTTCGCCGGCGATGAGGTCGCGGTGGCGCTCAGCCCAGACGAGGCAGTCGGTCGGCACGGCAACCAGGAGGTCGATGCGGTCCGAGACGTTGAGGCCTGCGTTCTTCCGCGCCTCCTGAAGCTCGCGGATGAGGTCTCGCGCCCAGCCCTCGGCTTCGAGTTCCTCGGTGACGTGCGAGTTCAGCACGACCAGGCCGCGGTTCTCCGGCAGCGCAGCCGTCGAATCCGGTTCGGCGGCGACCAGGCGCTGGGTGTACTCGTCCGGCAGCAGCTCGATGCCAGCCGCGGTGACGACACCGTCGACCTCAGTCCACTCGCCCGCCTTGACGGCCTTGATGACGTTCTGAACCTCGCGACCGATCCGCGGACCGGCAGCCTTCGCGTTGACCACGAGCTCGAAGCGGCCGTGGGCATCGACATCGGTGGTGAGATCGACGCGCTTGACGTTGACTTCGTCGGCGATGATGTCGACGTACGGCCGCAGGCGCTCCGCATCGCCAGCCGCCACGGTGACCTCCGACAGCGGAAGTCGAACACGCAGCTTCTGGGCCTTGCGCAACGACAGCACGGTCGAGCACACCTCGCGAACCTCGTCCATGGCCGCAACGAGTTCTGCGTCCTGGACCAGCGCGTCCGGCCAGTCGGTGAGATGCACCGAACGTCCGCCCGTCAGACCGCGCCAGATGACCTCGGTGACGAGCGGCAGTAGTGGTGCCGCGAGACGCGTCGTGATCTCGAGAACCGTGTGCAGCGTGTCGATCGCGTCCTGGTCCTCGTCCCAGAACCGCTGACGCGAGCGTCGCACGTACCAGTTGGTGAGTGCATCCGCGAACAGGCGCAGCGACTCACACGCGCCCGCGATGTCGTAGACGTCCAATGCCGACGTCATCTCTTCGCGCAGGTCAGCGACCTTCGCGAGGATGTAGCGGTCGAGGACGTGCTGCGAATCCGTCCGCCATGTGCCCACCTTCGGTGCATAAAGCTGCAGGAAGGTCCAGGCGTTCCACAGCGGGCGAAGCGCCTGCGCCGCACCCTCTCGGATGCCGCGCTCGGTGACAACGAGGTTGCCACCGCGCAGGATCGGCGATGCCATGAGGAACCAGCGCATCGCATCCGAGCCGTCACGGTCGAAGACCTCATTGACGTTCGGGTAGTTGCCCTTCGACTTCGACATCTTCTGGCCGTCGCTGCCGAGCACGATGCCGTGCGCGACCACCGACTTGAAAGCAGGCGCGTCGAACAACGCCGTCGACAGCACGTGAAGGTTGTAGAACCAGCCGCGCGTCTGGCCGTTGTACTCGACGATGAAGTCGCCCGGGAAGTGGGTGTCGAACCAGTCCTGGTTCTCGAACGGGTAGTGCACCTGAGCGAACGGCATCGAGCCCGACTCGAACCAGCAGTCGAGAACCTCCGGGGTCCGGCGCATCATCGACTTGCCGGTCGGGTCGTCCGGGTTTGGACGTACGAGCTCGTCGATCATCGGGCGGTGCAGGTCGGTCGGCCGCACGCCAAAGTCGCGCTCGAGTTCGTCGAGCGAACCGTAGACGTCGACGCGCGGGTAGGCCGGGTCGTCGCTGATCCACACCGGGATCGGCGCACCCCAGTAGCGGTTTCGCGAGATGTTCCAGTCGCGGGCGCCTTCGAGCCACTTGCCGAACTGACCGTCGCGGATGTGCTCAGGCACCCACGTGATCTGCTGATTCAGCTCGACCATGCGGTCGCGGAACGTCGTGACGGCGACGAACCATGACGGCACCGCCATGTAGATCAGCGGCTGTCCCGAACGCCACGAGTGCGGATAGCTGTGGTCGATCGTTTCCTGGCGCAGGATCTTTCCCGCTGCCTTGAGGTCCTTGATGATGTTCGGGTTCGCGTCGAAAACGACCTGGCCCTCGTAATCCGGGACCAGCGACGTGAACTTGCCGCCCGCATCGAGCGGCTGCACGAGCTCGATTCCGGCCTTCGTGCAGGTGTCCATGTCGTCCTCACCGAAGGCCGGAGCCTGGTGGACGATTCCGGTACCGGAGTCGGTCGTGACGTAATCGGCCGGAAGGACGACAAACGCGTTCGGGCGCTCGGCGACGAAGTAGTCGAACGGCGGCGTGTACGTCGCACCGATCAACTCGGCACCCTTGACGGTCGCGAGAACCTCAGGCACTTCGCCGAGCTCACGGGCATAGTGGCCGACGCGCTCGGCGGCGAGAACGTACTTCTCCCCGTCCTTACCTTCGACGAGGACGTAGTCGACGTCCGGGTTAACTGCGATCGCGAGGTTCGACGGCAGCGTCCATGGGGTCGTCGTCCAGATGATGGCGTTCGAACCGGCGAACTTTCCGCTGGTCAGCGGCATCTTCACGGTGACGGCCGGGTCCTGGCGCATCTTGTACGCATCGTCGAGCTTCGACTCTTGATTCGACAGCGGAGTCTGCTCGTACCAGGAGTACGGCAGCACGCGGAAGCCCTGGTAGATCAGGCCCTTGTCGTACAGGGTCTTGAAGACCCACATCACCGACTCCATGTAGTCGATGTCGAGAGTCTTGTAGTCGTTGTCGAAGTCGACCCAGCGCGCCTGACGCGTCACGTATTCGCGCCAGTCGTCGGTGTACCGGAGCACGGACTGCTTGCAGAACTCGTTGAACTTCGCGATACCCATGCCGGAGATGTCGCCGGTCTTGATGCCGAGCTGCTTCTCCGCCTCGAGCTCGGCCGGCAGTCCGTGCGTGTCCCACCCGAAGCGACGGTCGACCTTGTAACCGCGCATCGTCTGGTAGCGCGGAACGAGGTCCTTGACGTACCCGGTCAGAAGGTGGCCGTAGTGCGGCAGACCGTTCGCGAAGGGCGGGCCGTCGTAGAAGACGAACTCTTCGCTTCCTTCCCGAGCGGCGATGCTCTCCCGGAACGTGTCGTCAGCCGCCCACTGCGCGAGAACTTGTTCCTCGAGCGCAGGGAAGTCATTGCCGGTGTATTCGACGCGGGGGTAACTCTCGGTCACCACGTGCTCCTCGTGCCAGGTCGCAAACCATTCGGCACGGGGACGACAGCACGCCTCGCGCGCAGCCGCGGTACCACCCCGCTTGCTGGAAGAGTTCCAGCCGCTTAATTCGAGCTATGACGGGCTCACCCGTTCGGTTCTAGTGGGTTCTCGCGAACTTTTCTTCCGAAGGCTCCCCGGTGATGGCCGGATCGGTGCCTGTGACAAACGAGTCTACCCACTCACCCAGGCGGACTGAAAACCGCATTCGGCGCCGCGCGGGCAGGCCGCGCAGCGCCGAATGGAGACGAATGTCAGTTCTTCTTGGCGAGCTGCTTGTCGGTGTCGAGTTCGGCAAGCTGCGTCTGCAAGTACGAACGCAGCTGCGTCCGGTACGTGCGCTCGAAGACCTTGAGCTGCTCGATCTTTCCTTCGAGGTCGCCGCGCTGACGCTTGGATTCCGCCTCCGTCGCCGCAGCCTGCTCGCGGGCCTTGCTCAGCAGCATGTCGGCTTCCCTGGTCGCGTTACCGACGACCTTGTCCGCCTCTGCCTTCGCGTCGGACTGAACCCGGTCCGCGACTTCCTGCGCCATCGCCATGAGGCGCGTTGCGGGAGCCGTAGGGTCAGCGGGCGCAGCCGCCTTCTCGTGTGCGGCCGCCAGCGATGCCTCGGTCTGCTTGAGCTTGGCGGCGATGATGTCGCGCTCGGCGGCGAGGGAATCGCGCTCGCGCTGGAGCGAGTCGTTCTGTCCCTGGTGGCTACCGGATGCCGACTTCACCTTCTCGAGCTCGGCGGTCACGCGGGCGAGTTCGCTCTTGAGCGAGTCGCGCTCCTTGGTGAGGGCGTCCCGCTCGGAGACCAGCGAGTTCCGCTCCCCGACCAGCGAGTCCCGCTCCTTGGCCAGCGCATCCCGTTCCGCGAGCGCAGCCTTCACGGCGGAGTCGTCGGACGCAGCGCCCCGGGCGATGACCGCCGGGACCACCGGCGCGGCAGCGACCGGAGCTGCGGCTGTCGCCGCGCCGCCGCCGGCCGCGAGCTTCGCCTGCAGCGCGTCGCGCTCGGCGGTCAGTTCGGAAAGTGCAGATTCGACGCGGTCGAGAAATGCATCGACCTCGTCCTCGTTGTAACCACGCCGTCCCAGCGGCGGCTTGTTGAACGCGACGTTATGAACGTCCGCAGGGGTCAAAGCCATCGTGCGATCACCTCATACCTCTGGAAGCAAAGTCGGGCAGACACTAACCCCGTCGCGCCAGCTGGCGGGGCCGATTCGCCGAACCGCTACACAGTCGATGCCAGGCCCGCCGCTACCTCCGTGAGGAGGAGAACCACCAGCAGCAAGATCATGATCGACACGTCCAGCCGGATACCTCCGAGCGGTATCGGCGGAATGAGCCTACGCAGAAGCCGGACCGGCGGGTCGGTGATCGTGAAAATCGCCTCGAGAATGACGACGATGAAACCCGACGGGTGCCAGTCACGCGCGAAGGAACGGATGAATTCGATGACCACCCGAGCAATCAGCAACAGGCCGAACAAACGAAGTATGAGATAGACGATTGCCCAGAATGCCGACACATCGTCCACTTTGCCCGACGATCATGCGTTGAACAAACAACGACACCGGCGCATATTTGCGCCGGTGTCGTCTGAGCGTGACGGCCAGGAATTGTCAGACACGCTCTGAAGGTCGATTTGAGCGAGCACTCAGTTCTGGCTGTAGAAGCCCTTCTGGGCAACGATGCGGCGACGTTCTTCAGCCGAGACGTCGACGTTGGCCGGCGACAGTAGGAACACCTTGGCGGCGACCTTGTCGAACGAGCCGTGCAGAGCGAACGCCAGGCCGGCCGCGAAGTCGACGAGACGCTTGGCGTCCGCGTTGGTCATCTCGACGAGGTCCATGATGACCGGGTTGCCCTCGCGGAAGCGCTCACCGATCGTGCGGGCCTCGCTGTAGTCACGCGGGCACAGGGTCGTGATCTTCGACATGGGGCCGCCCTCGTCGAACATCGGTGCGCGGCGCGACTGCGGTGCAGAGTCCATCGCGAGTGCGCCGTTGGTGCGGGGTGCCGGGGCTGCGGCACGAGCCATGGCCGGCTCCGGGCGACGACGGAGCTCGTATCCGTCGTCATAGGCGTCACGACGGTAGTCGTCGGCGTAGTGGTCCACTTCGGCGTACGGGTCGCGAGCCACCCGAGCGCGGGGGCGAGCCGGCTCTTCGATGTAGTCGTCCTCGTACCCGTCAAGCTCCGTAAGGCCGAAGTACTGCTTGGCCTTGTGCATGATGCTCATTGATCGACCTTCCTCGGCACTGCGTTAAATCTGCTGGTCACGCAGGGTTTGTTGCCTGTGTTACTGATGTGCTCTGCGGCTGATTCGAGATTAATGGGCGGGGCCCTAGCAACGCGGTACCGACACGCACGCACGTCGATCCGTAATTGACAGCAATCTCCAAGTCCGCACTCATTCCGGCCGACAGCACATTCACAGCGGGGTAACGCGCACGAAATTCGGCATATACCCGGGCTATCTCGGCGAAGGCACGTTCCGGTTGCGCCTCCACCGGCGGAACCGCCATCAAACCCGCAAGTCGCAGGTGGGAACTGGCCTCGACCGCATCGGCAAGATGCGGAAGATCGGCAGCGACGACACCGCCACGAGACGGATCACCGTCCAGACTGAGCTGAAGAAGAACATCGATCGGATCACGGACGCTCGCCGCCTCACGACCACCTTGCAATGCAGCAATGTGACGCTGCGAATCGACCGAATGAACGACTCGAGCCCACTTTGCGATCGACTTCGCTTTGTTCGTCTGCAGTCGGCCGATCATGTGCCACACCAGATCGCCGCCGACTGCGGCCTCCACCGTCGCGACCTTTCGCGATGCCTCGGGTTCGCGCGCCTCCCCGAATTCGTTCAGGCCCAGCGAGTGCAGAGCGAGCACATCCGACGCCGGCCAAAACTTCGTCACCGCGAGAAGAGTGACTTCGGCGGGTTTGCGGTCAGCCGCCGAACACGCGGCAGACAGCCGTTCCCGGACTTCGGTCAGGTTCGCCGACAGTTCGTTGACTCTCGACATTGATTTATCCAATCCAGATGACACCGGCGATACGCCCAGTCGGCGCACCGCGACGATGGCTGAACAACGCCTCATCCTCAATGGTGCATCGGGAGTCGTGCTGGATGCTCGTCACGCCGAGATCGCGCAACTGGCGATCAAGTCCGAGTCGGACGTCGATTCCGGCGGTGTGCCACACGGTTTCCACCGCCGAGCCAGGGAGAGCTCGGTCAACGTCTTGCTGCATTTCCAGCGGAACTTCATAGTGCTTGCCACACGCCGCCGGACCGAGCTGAACGTCGATACTCGATGGATCGGCACCGAGCGCGACCATCTCGTCGATCGCTTTGGCGGCGATCCCCTGCCGAGCCCCCTCGCGACCCGCATGCACGGCCGCGATGACACCGGCCTGCGCGTCGGACATCAGGATCGGAACACAGTCGGCGACGAGGACCACAAGGACAACTCCCGGCGTGGCAGTGACGAGTCCGTCGGTGTCCGGGATCGGTTCGGCGGTTCCCGCCGAGACGACCGCAACGTTGCGGCCATGGGTCTGCCGCATCCAGGCAAAGGAAATCGCGGGCAGGCCGACCTGTTCAGCGAGAAGCTTCCGGTTGGCGAGTACATCCGGCAATGCGTCGCCGACGTGATCGCCCAGGTTAAACGACGCGAACGGTGGCGCCGAGACGCCACCGTTCCGAGTCGTGAAAAAGGACTGGATCATCCGAAGGGTTGATCAGCTCCGGCGCATGAAGGTCGGGACGTCGACATCGAAGTCGTCGTCGTCATCCTTGACCGCCGGCTGCGCAGCCGCCCGCACGTTCACGGTTGCGGCCGGACGCTGCTGCTCATACGTCGCAGCCGTGCTGGTGAACGGACTGCTCGCGGGCTGCGCACCGAGGTTGCTGCGTCCACCGTACGAAGCGGTCGTCGGGCGTGCCGGCTGCTGCTGACGCGCTGCCGGCGCACCGTCGAATCCTGCGGCGATGACCGTGACGCGGACTTCATCGCCGAGCGAGTCGTCGATGACCGTACCGAAGATGATGTTCGCGTCGATGTGCGCGGCTTCCTGAACCAGCGAAGCAGCTTCGTTGATCTCGAAGAGACCGAGGTCCGATCCACCAGCGATCGACATCAGGACGCCGTGGGCGCCTTCCATCGACGACTCGAGGAGCGGCGAGTTGATGGCGGCGGTGGCGGCCTTCACGGCACGTCCGTCGCCGCGGGCGGCACCGATACCCATGAGGGCGCTACCAGCGCCGGCCATGACGCTCTTGACGTCCGCGAAGTCGACGTTGATCAAACCTGGAGTCGTGATGAGGTCGGTGATTCCCTGAACACCGTTGAGCAGAACGTCGTCCGCCTGACGGAACGCATCCATGAGGCTCACGGCCGCGTCGCCGAGCTGCAGCAGGCGGTCGTTCGGGATGACGATGAGCGTGTCACACGACTCGCGCAGCGCCTGGATGCCGTTTTCCGCCGACGCCCCGCGTCGCTTCCCCTCGAACGAGAACGGGCGGGTGACAACACCGATGGTCAGCGCGCCGAGCTTGCGCGCCAGGCTGGCGACGACGGGGGCGCCACCGGTACCGGTGCCACCACCCTCACCAGCGGTGACGAAGACCATGTCGGCGCCCTTGAGCACTTCTTCGATCTCGTCCTTGTGGTCTTCAGCGGCCTTACGGCCGACCTCAGGGTCGGCACCGGCGCCGAGTCCACGGGTAAGTTCGCGGCCGACGTCGAGCTTGACGTCAGCGTCACTCATCAACAAGGCCTGGGCATCGGTGTTGATCGCAATGAACTCAACACCCTTGAGTCCCTGCTCGATCATGCGGTTGACGGCATTCACACCGCCACCGCCGATACCGACGACCTTGATGACGGCGAGGTAGTTGTGCGGGGGCGTCATGCGCTCGCCTTCCTTTTTTCACACTCTGTCCCTGGCGGGAGCCAGCAACCTTTTTCTCGACTCGCCCGTGTTGCTAAACCTTAAACCTCAACCTGAGGCTTATAGTTATGTCAACTAGCGGGTTCGGTACAAAAGCTATGGGTCCGCAGACGCCCGTGCGCGGAGGCGCGCCGTAGCCGAGAAGTTATATTTCGGCGCCGCTCGACTGGCCCACGATTTTCCGCGGTGAACGCGGAAAATCGTGGCGCGCCGGAACACCCGGAACCGACCCGAGCGTCGTCGCGTCTACCAACACGTGCACAACACCAAAGTCTCCCGCATCCTCGCCCGCCAGGACGGGGTCATCTCACTCCCGCAAACTCGGGACTGCGGCATTTCGCAGGACATTCTGCAACGCAAAGTGTCTTCCGGCGAGTGGCAGCGTAAGGGCCCTGCGGTCTACCGGGACACCTCGCACGCCTGGTCCGACGCCGCGAAACTGCGAGCCGCAGTTATGAGCGCCGGCAAGGACGCGTGCGCGTACGGCCGCAGTGCTGCGTGGTGGCATGGACTGACTGACTCCGCGCCCGCGACGCAGTTCGTCACGATTCCAAAGAAGCGCTATCTGGCGAGAGCAGACGGCACGAAGGTGCGGTCCCGCGACCTCCCAGCGCGCGATCTCAAGACCGTCAGAGGACTCCGCGTCACCGCGGTGCCGCTGACTGTCCTCGAATCGAACGACTCCGTCCTGATGGACCGCGCCCTCCAAACCCGGGTGACGCTTCCGATCCTGCACGCCACCCACGCCCGACACCTGGACCGCGCAGGTGCGAAACAGACCGCGCGCCTGCTGACGTCAGCTGGGGAAGGCGGCCGCAGTGAAGCCGAACGAATGCTGCACCGGATTCTCCGAAATGAAGGGTTCACCGGCTGGCGCGCACAGTACGAGACGTGCGGGTTCGCCCTCGATGCCGTGTTCGAGAGGCAGAGAGTCTGCCTCGAAGTCGACGGCTGGCGGTGGCACAAGGATGCCCACCGCAACAGCCACGACCTCAAACGCCAGAACATCCTCGTCAACGCGGGCTGGCATGTCCTCCGGTTCGATTGGCACCGACTGGACCGCGATCCCGCCGGCGTGACGTCCGACGTCCGGCAAGCTCTCGAGAGACCACGATAATCCGCTCTCAGCGCGGAAAATCCTGGCCCGACAGCCCTGCGGCGGCCTGCTAGCGAATCGTCGGCAGATCCGGGCTCGACACGTCGTACGTGCGGCCCTGCTGGCTCAGCAACGCGACCAGGACGTTGGCTTTCAGCTCGGACGAGTCCGCGCTCCCCCACACCACGCGCTTGCCGTCCGCGAGCATGAGCTGAACGCTCGCGGGAGTCTTGGCGTACAGCTCGGTGACTTGCGAGCGCAGGCTCTTCGGCAGCGCGCCGAGCACGGTCATCGCGGCCACGACCCGAGGATCGCGCTGGCTCGGTGAGTCGATCCGCAGACGCGGAAGATCCTTCGGGGCAGGTTCGGTGGAGAAGTCGACACCCTCGAGATCGACGAGGTGGGTCCCCTGCTCAGTCGTGAAGTAGGCCGCCGCGACCCGCTCGGTCACGGTGACTTTCAGCGCTGACGGGTAGTTGCGCTGGACACGCACGAGCGCCACCTTCGGCAGGTTCGCCACGCGTCGGGCCGCGCCCTTGGTGTCCACCTGCAGGAGCGGCACGCCCATCGGCACATCGAGCGCCTTCATGACATCCGCGCTCTTGACGACGTGCAGACCCTCGACGTCGATCCGGCGCACGGAGAACATCGGCGAGAAGTACACCGCCCATCCGAGGACTCCGGCGAGCACCAGAATCAGCGCGATGAGCAGCCGAGACTTCCATTTGCCACGCCGCGGCGGCGCCTCGACGGGAGGCTCGATGCGCGTCGGCTTAGCCACAGAGTCCTTCGCACTCTCGCGATACTCCGTCCGACCCGCACTTCTTGTCGAACTCGAACTCATCCGCGAGGACGTCCATAGTGTTGTCGCGAGCTCAATGCGTCGAGAATTCCCGGTCCGAGCATCGTCACGTCACCGGCGCCCATCGTGATGACGACGTCACCTGGCTCGGAGAGACCGGCGACCTGCCGGCCGACCTTCGACAAGTCCGGCTGGTAGTGCACAGGCTTCGTCACCGCTTCGGCGATCCGAGCGCCGCTCACACCCGGAATCGGCTCTTCGCGGGCACCGTAGACGTCAAGCACCACAACGATGTCAGCAAGGCTCAGCGCCTCGGCGAACTCCGCGGCGAACGCCTCGGTACGGCTGTACAGGTGCGGCTGGAAAATCACGACGACGTTCCCGCGACGCGACCGATGCCCGTCCTTCGCTTCCTGCTCGACGAGTTCCTGCGCAGCCTCGAGAACCGCACGCACCTCGGTCGGGTGGTGGGCGTAGTCATCGAAGACGCGAACGTTGTCTTCGCGGCCCACGAACTGGAAACGCCGATTGACGCCGCCGAAGCCCTCCAGGCCTTCGATGAGGTCATCCGCCGACGCGCCGGCGTCACGCCCCGCAAGGAACGCACCCAGCGCATTGAGCGCCATGTGACGCCCGGGCACCGACAAATGCACATTCCGCGGAGTCGACTCGTCGGAAAGCTGGAACACCACCGTGCCGCCGACTTCGCGCGGCTCGAAGCTGAGCATCTTCGCCGCGAACGGGATCGCCGGGTCCGCGTCCGTGCCCGCCGAGCCATAACCGATGACCCGAACGTCCGGGCGCTCCTTGAGGACTCGCTTCGCGTACGCCGCAGAGCCTTCGTCGTCGAGGCACGCCACCAGCAGGCCGCCGGGCGCGATCCGCAACGCGAAGTCGTCGAAGACCTGGACATACGCCTCGACCGAACCGAAGTGGTCGAGGTGATCGGCCTCGATGTTCGTCACCACGACGATGTTCGGGTCGTACTGCAGCAGCGAACCATCGCTCTCGTCCGCCTCGGCAACGAACAGTCCACCGGTGCCGTGATGGGCGTTCGTGCCCGACTCGTTGAGCTCCCCACCGACCGCGAACGACGGGTCGAGGCCGCAGTGCTGCAACGCCACGACCAGCATCGACGTCGTCGAGGTCTTTCCGTGGGTACCGCACACGAGCAGCGTGGTGCTGCCCTTCATGAGCTGGGAGAGCACCTTCGGACGGAACAGGACCGGAATGCCCCGTTCCCCTGCCGCCACGAGCTCGGGGTTGTCCTTCGGGATCGCCGCCTCGGTCGATACGACGGCAGTCGGACCGCCCTCGATCAGGTCGAGCGCAGAAGCGTCGTGTCCGATTCGGATCGACGCGCCGCGAGCACGCAGCGCGAGAATCGCGCGGCTCTCCTTCGCGTCCGAACCGCTGACCTGGCCACCGCGGGCGAGCAGGATTCGGGCCACGCCCGACATTCCTGCGCCGCCGATGCCGATCATGTGGACCCGCTGCAGTTGCTCCGGCAGGTCAGTCGCGACCTCACTCATTTTCGTGCCACCTCCATCACGATGCGTGCGACCGAGGTCGCCGCGTCGCGGTGTCCAGCATCTGCAGCCGCCCGACCCATTCCGGAAAGTCTGCCCGCGTCATGCATCAGCGGAATCACATTGTCGATCAGATACTGGGCGGAGAGGTCCGCATCCTTCACTATTGCTCCGCCGCCGGCCGAAACTACCGGTATGGCGTTGAGTTCCTGCTCGCCGTTTCCGATCGGCAGCGGCACGTAGGTGGCCGGCAGCCCGACCGCCGACACCTCGGCAACGGTCATTGCACCGGAACGGCACACGACGGCATCCGCGGCCGAATAGGCCAGGTCCATGCGGTTGAGATAGGGCACGGCGACATACTTCGCACCCTTGCCGTCGGCGACGCCATCCGGAAGTTCGAGCGTGTTCTTCGGGCCATGGGCGTGCAGCACCGAGATACCGGCGTCGATGAAGGCCTGTGCGGCACCCGACGTCGCGTTGTTGAGCGAGCGCGCGCCCTGGGACCCACCGAAAACCAGCAGCACGGGACCGTCAGCGGGCAGGCCGAAGTGTTTCCGGGCTTCGGCGCGCAGCGCAGCACGGTCCAGTGACGTGATCGAAGAACGCACCGGGATGCCGATGATCTCGGCGTCCTTCAAACCCTTGGCGTGGATGCCCGAGTCCGCCACCGCCGCCAGAACGCGAGCCGCACGACGCGCGCCGACCTTGTTCGCGAGGCCGCCCTTCGCATTGGCTTCGTGGACGACGACCGGAATGCGCTTCTTCTTGCGCAGCGGCCAACTCGCCGCCAGGTACGCCGGCAGCGACACATATCCACCGAATCCGATCACCACGTCGGCGTCGACGGATTCGAGAACCTGCCGCGTCTGCCGGTAGGCATCGCGCACGCGTCCCGGCAACCGCAGCAGGTCCTTGTTCGGCTTGCGCGGCATCGGGACCGGCGGAATCAACTCCAGCGGGTAACCACGCGCGGGAATCAGCGTGGAATCGAGCCCCTTCGAGGTACCGAGAGCCGTGACCCGAATCGACGGATCGAGGGCGCGGAGCGCATCGGCCACGGCGAGTGCGGGCTCGATATGGCCAGCGGTTCCACCACCGGCAACGACAACTGAAAGTCCACTCACCGCTGAGTTCCTGTCCGGCGCGGCGGTGCACCCCACGTGGGCGGAAGTGGGCGACGACCCTCCGAAGAAGACCCCACCGAACCGGAACCGCCCCGGATCGGCCCACTGTTGCGCACGGCTGGCGTGGCAGTACGTGGACGTTGTGCCTGACCGGCACGGGCGATACCCACCCCAGGCACGCGCGGGTGCCCAGGCTGCTGCTGACGGGGACGCGCGGCACCGCCGGGACCAGGCTTGGGCCCGGGCTTACGCGGAGCGGCTGGAGCACGATACGGCTGCGGGACGGGGAGCTTGAGCAGGCGGCTGACCCGGCCGCCACGGCCCTCAGTCAACGCAATGATCGCGTCCGGTTCATGTCGGGCCGCATTGGCCATGACACCGAACATCAACAACGTGATCGCCAGTGACGATCCACCCGCAGAAACCAGCGGCAACTGGAGCCCGGTCACCGGGAGAACGCCGACCACGTAGCCGATGTTAATGAACGCCTGGGCTGTGATCCATACAGTTGCCGAAGCGCACAGAAGTCGAAGGAACGGATCGACCGACCGCGACGCGATGCGGAGCCCGGTGTAGACGAAGAGCGCGAACAACCCGATGACGAGCAGGCAGCCCATGAAGCCGAGTTCCTCGCCGATGATCGCGAAGATGAAGTCGTTGTGGGCATTGGGCAGGTAATCCCACTTCGCGCGGCTCTGACCGAGACCACGTCCGAACAAGCCGCCGTCGGCGAGTGAGTATTTGGCCTGGCGCGCCTGGTAACCACTACCCTGCGCGTCCGCGCCGCCGTTGAAGAACGCTTGGACACGCGCCGACCGGTAACCGGCGGAGACCGCCAGAACCGATGCCGCCGCGATACCCGAGATGGCGATCGACAGGAAGACGCGAAGAGAAAGTCCACCGAACCACAACAGCGCCACGAGGATGATGCCGATGGCGATCGTCGTACTGAGGTTCGGCTGCAGGACGATGAGAAGACAGACGAACAGTCCGGCCGGGACCAAGGGCACGATAATGTCCCAGAGGCCGCGGCGGGACGGTCCGCGCGACGCCAAAAGGTGTGCGCCCCAAACGATCAGCGTGACCTTGACGATCTCCGAAGGCTGGATTGTCACGCCGGCGACGTCGATCCAGCGCCGCGCGCCATAGACCTCGACACCGATTCCCGGGATGAGCACGGCGGCCAGGACGACGACCGAAACGACGAATCCGGGCAGGGACAACGCCCGAATCACGCGAATCGGAATGCGCAGCGCGACGTAGAACAGCACGGCACCCAGGACCGCGAACATCGCCTGCTGCATGAACTGCGAGTATGCGGAGCCAGCCTCGGTGTAGGACTCGACGCTCGACGCCGACAACACCATGACCAGGCCCAGGGCCGTCAGGAGTGTTGCGATCGTGACGATCAAGTGGAACGAGGCGAGCGGACGCTCGAGCCACATTCCGAAACGGGTGCGAGCCCGACTTGATCGCTCCGACTGTCGACGAGCGGTCGGTTCGGCGATCGTCACGCTCACGCCTCCCCGAGTAGTCTCGCTGCCTCCGCGAAGCTGTCTCCCCGATGCCCATACGAGGTGAACATGTCCAACGACGCGGCCGCGGGCGCCAACAGCACCACATCGCCCGGCGCAGCCATGCGCTTCGCGTGCGAAACCGCTTCTTGCATCAGTGCATCGGCGGACTTCACGGAAGCATCGTCCCTTGAACCGACGACGACCACGGGTACCTCGGGCGCGTGTCGCGCCAATGCGTCGACGATGAGTTGCGCGTCCTGGCCGAGCAGAACCGCCCCGCGTAGGCGCTGACCAGTCTCGATGATGAGTTCATCGATCGATGCGCCTTTGAGCTGTCCACCGGCGACCCAGACGACGTGTTCATGCGACAAAAGGGCGATTCGGGCAGCGTGCGGGTTTGTCGCCTTCGAATCGTCGATGTAATCGATCCCATCGATCGTCGCGACCACCGTGCCTCGGTGCGCACCGATTTCGAACGCGCGCAGACCAGCTCCGATGTCCGCGGCAGGTACTCCGGCCGCGCGCGCGAGCGCCGACGCGGCAAGCGCGTTGAGGAGTCCCGCACGACCGCGCTGCGCGAGATCGGCGACGTCGACGAGGATGGCTCCGTCGGAGAACGCACGGTCGACGAGCTGCCCGTCGACGATGCCAAGCTCCCCCGAACCCGGCTCGTCGAGACGAAAGCCGACCGTCTGCTGCGCGGGCGAAATCCGGACGAGCTTGGCGGCCTCGGCGTCGTCGAGGCCGAGCACACCGACGCGTCCCGAAAGTGCGCGCGTCTTGGCGTCGATGTAGTGCTGCATGCTTCCGTGCCAGTCCAGGTGGTCCTCGGCGATATTGAGGACCGCGCCCGCTTCCGGGTGCACCGACGGTGCCCAGAACAGCTGGAACGACGACAGTTCGACCGCCAGAACCCGGATCTCGGGCTGGCGCAGCGCGTCGAGAATCGGCAGACCGATGTTTCCGCACGCGACGGCGCCCAGGCCGGCAGTGGTCAGGACGGTTTCAAGCATCGACGTCGTGGTCGTCTTGCCATTCGTCCCGGTGACCACGAGCCATGTCCGCGTCGGTCCGTACATCTGCGCCTGATCGACGCGCCACGCGAATTCGACGTCACCCCACACCGGAACACCCGCAGCCTCTGCGGCGACGAACAGCGGCGCGTTGGGACGCCATCCGGGGCTCGTGATGACGAGGGCGTAGTCCGCGATCGACGGGATCGCGTCGTCGGGGTGAACACCCTCAACGCCGCTGGCCCGGGCATCGTCGAGCGCGGCCGGATTTCCGTCCGCGGCGACGACGGTCGCGCCGAGTTGCTGCAGTGGGTCGACGACGGAACGACCAGTGGTCTTCCAACCCGCGACGAGGACTTTGGTGCCGGCGAGCGAAGACAGTTCCATGAGCGGTTAGTTCCCGACCTGAGCCAGGTACTCGCTGTAGAACAGTCCGAGCCCCGAGGCCGCGGAAATCGCGGCCAGCAACCAGAACCTGATGATAACCGTGGTTTCCGGCCATCCTCCCAGCTCGAAGTGGTGATGGAACGGGGCCATTCGGAACACGCGTCTACCACTCGATTTGAAGGCCGCGACTTGGACGACAACCGAAGCGGTCTCCGCCACGAAGAGCGCGCCGATGACGATCATGACGAGTTCGGTCCGGGTCGTGATGGAGAGACCGGCGAGCAGACCACCGAGCGCGAGGGAACCGGTGTCACCCATGAAGATCTTTGCGGGTGCTGCGTTCCACCACAGGAAGCCGACGCAACCACCGACGCCGGCGGCACAGATCAGTGCCAGATCCAGCGGGTCGCGAACGTCGTAGCAGCCGGCCACCTTCTCCGTCTCACACGCGTTCTGGTACTGCCAGAACGTGATGATGATGTAGGCGAACAGGGCGAATCCCATGGAACCGGCGGCGAGGCCGTCGAGTCCGTCGGTGAGGTTGACCGCGTTCGACCACGCGCTGACCACGAGGTACGTGAAGAGGATGAAGACCAAGGTCCCCATCGACACGGTGGCGAGGTCACGCACGTACGAAAGGTGCGTGCTGCCCGGCGTCAGGCCGCTGGTGTCGCGGAACTGCAGGGCCAGGATTCCGAACAGGATCGCCACGACGAACTGACCGACGAGCTTCGCGGTCTTGTTCAGACCGAGGTTGCGCTGCTTGCGGATCTTGATGAAGTCATCGAGGAACCCGACGACACCGAGGGACGTGCACAAGCCCAGGACGAGAAGGCCCGACGCTGTCGGCCCCTCTGCGTGGTAGTAGATGCCGATGAGGTGCGAGCCCCAGTAACCGGCCCAAATGCCCACCAGGATCGCGACACCACCCATCGTGGGCGTGCCGCGCTTCTTCTTGTGGCTCTCCGGACCTTCGGTTCGGATCTCCTGCCCGAACCCCTGCCGACTGAACCAACGAATCAGAACTGGGGTCAACAGGATTGAGACAACGAGCGCGATGCCCGCAGCGATCAGGATCTGCCGCACTACTGCTCCTCCGTCTTACTCGCCGGAACTCGGCTGGCCATCGGCCAGCAAAGCCTCGGCGACCGCCCACATACCAAACGAGTTCGATGCCTTGACCAAAACGACGTCGCCCGGTGCCACTTCAGCACGCACCAGTGCGATCGCATCGTCAATACTCTCAGCAAGTACCGACTCGTTACCCCAGGAACCCTCCATGACGGCGCCCTGATGCATTGCGTGGGCAGGTCGACCGGTTCCGACAACGATCAATCGGTTGACATCGAGCCGCACCGCGTAGCGCCCGATCGCGTCGTGTTCGACGACCGATTCGTCGCCGAGTTCGGCCATTTCGCCCAGTACAGCCCAGGTTTTGCGCCGCGGCTCGGTCGCGCGGCTCATCGTGACGAGTGCCTTCAACGCGGCCTTCATCGAGTCCGGGTTCGCGTTGTATGAGTCGTTGATCACGGTGACGCCATCCGCGCGGGTTTTGACGTCCATGCGGTGCGCCGACTTGGGCCCGGCGGTGGCCAGCGCGTCCGCAACCTGCTGCGGCGTCGCACCGCACGCCAGTGCGACCGCGGCGGCACACAACGCGTTGCCGACCTGATGTTCACCCGACACCGCCAACTGCACCGGAACGGACCCGGCGGGCGTCACCAACGTGAATTTCGCGCACGCGTTCCCGTCCAGCGAGACGTCGACCGCCCGCACTTCGGCGTTCTCCGACTGCCCCGCGCCGACGACCCTTGCCGTCGTCCGGGAAGCCATCCCGGCGACCGCGAGATCATCGATGTTGAGGACGGCAACGCCCCCATCCGCCGCCGACGGCAGCGCCTCGACGAGTTCGCCCTTCGCCTGCGCGATGCCCTCCCGGGAACCGAACTCACCGAGATGGGCGGTACCGACGTTGAGCTCGACGCCAATGCGCGGGGGCGCGGTGCGCGCGAGCGCCGCGATGTGCCCTGGTCCGCGCGCGGACATCTCGAGAACGAGGAACTTGGTCGACTCGTCCGCGCGCAGGGCCGTCCAGGGGTGGCCGAGTTCATTGTTGAAGGACCCTGGCGGCGCGACGACCGAGCCGAGCGGCTCGAGAACCGAAGCGATCAGGTCCTTGGTCGACGTCTTGCCGGCGGATCCGGTGACTCCGACAACGGTGAGTCCCTGTGCGGCCAGTCGATCGACGACGGCACGCGCGAGCTTCGACAGCGCCGCGAGGACCGCGGCACCCGAGCCGTCGGTGTCGTGTTCGAGGACGTACGAGCCGCTTTCGGTCTTCAACGGCTCGACCACGATCGCCGGAACGCCCACCGGACGGGCGGCCAGTACCGCGGCTGCACCGGCCGCGACAGCGCCCGGGGCATGCTCATGTCCGTCGACGCGCGCACCCGGCAACGCCAGGAACAGCCCGCCCGCGGTGACCTTCCGCGAGTCGAATTCGACTGAGCCAGTGACGGTCACGTTCGGGTCCGGCACGTCGACGAGGCGGCCGCCGGTGATCTCGGCGATTTCGGCCAGGGACAGCGGGATCACGCCTTACCTCCAAGCTTGCGTTCAATTGCCGACCCGAGAACTTCGCGGTCATCGAAGGGGTACTTCACGCCGTTGATCTCCTGACCCGCTTCATGGCCCTTACCTGCAACGAGAACCACGTCGCCGGGCCGTGCCCAGGCCACGGCGAACTCGATGGCCTCGGCTCGATCACCGATCTCCTCGATCTGCGCGAGCTTCGGTTCGGCCGCAATTGCGCCCTCGTACACCGATGCGCGGATCGCGGAGGCGTCCTCCGAACGCGGATTGTCGTCGGTGATGACGAGCAATTCCGCAGTCCGCGCACCGACCTCACCCATGACCGGGCGCTTGGCGGCATCACGATCGCCACCGGCGCCGACGACCACCGCGATGCGGCCGCTGGTGTGGTCGCGAAGCGTGTCGATGACGGCCTCGAGAGCCGCCGGCTTGTGCGCATAGTCGACGACGGCCAGGAAGTCCTGGCCTCGATCGACGCGCTCGACGCGACCGGGCACGGCAACGTCGGCGATGCCGCTGAGCGCCGCTTGAATATCGACCCCGGCTTGCGCGCAGACCACCGTCGCGAGCAACGCGTTCGCGATGTTGTAGTGCCCCGGCAGGCCGATCGTGGCGGCATAGCTGCCGGTCGGGCCGGTGATCGTGAAGTTCTGTCGGCCATCCGGCGTCGTCGTGACGGCGCTCGCGGTCCAGTCCGCGGCACCGGTCGTCGAGACGGTGACGCGATCCGCCGGAATCGTCGCCATCCGCTCGCCCCATTCGTCGTCGATGCAGACGACGGACGTCGCGGCGTGCGTCGGAGAGTTCGGGTCGAATAGTCGGGCCTTGGCCGCGAAGTAGTCCTCGAACGTCTCGTGGAAGTCGAGATGATCGTGCGAGAGGTTCGTGAATCCGCCAACCGCGAAATGTGTACCCGCAACCCGGCCGAGTTCGAGCGCGTGGGACGAGACCTCCATGACGACGGTGTCACCACCCCGTTCGAGCATCGAGGCGAAGATCGCGTGCAGTTCCGGCGCTTCGGGCGTGGTCAGGGACGCCGGAAGGCGGTCGCCCTCGAACCGCGTCTCCACCGTGCCGATGAGTCCCACGGTCCGTCCGGCCGCACGCAGTCCGGCCTCGATCATGTACGACGTTGTCGTCTTGCCCGAGGTACCCGTGATGCCGAGGACCTGCAGCCTCTCGGACGGTCGACCGTAGATCTCGGCCGCCACATCGCCGAGGACTGACCGCGGATTGTCGACGATGAGAAGTGGCACACCGTTCCCGATGAGCTTGGCTCCCGCCGGATCGGTCAGGACCGCGACCGCTCCGCGTTCGAGCGCCTGGTCGGCGAATTGCGCACCATGAGCTCTCGCACCCGGAAGAGCGGCGAACAGGTCACCGGCTTCGATTCGCTGAGCGCGGAGATCGATCCCGCTGACCGCCAACTCGGATGAACCGCGAACCTGCGCGCCGGACAGCTCGGCCAGGCGCTGCAGCGGCACTGGGTCGAGGCCGCGAGGCCGCAAATTCGAGGGGGTCGTCGACACCTGATTCCCTCCTCAAAGCTCGTGTACGAGCCTCGCCGAGCGGGCGAGAGCCGCGAATCACGTTACCCGAGAACGAGCCGCGAACTTTGTGGTTAGAACCGCACTTACGGTGTGCTGTCCAGTCGAGGCTTGTCCGCCTCGAGCACGAGCGGCTTACCGGGGTCCTTCGACAGCGGGACGTTCTCCCGCTGCAGCAACCACGAGGCGATGGCGTGGAACAGCGGACCGGCGGTCTGGTGAGAGGTGCCGTCGGATGCGCGCTTCGGGCCGTCCATCATCATGCCGATGACAAAGCGCGGATGATCGGCCGGCGCGATGCCCGCGAAGGTGATCCACTGATGGTCGAGGTCCGTGAAGTAACGGCTGTTCGCCACATCGATCTGCTGGGCCGTACCCGACTTGCCGCTGATCTGGTAGCCCTCGATCGCCGCACTGTAACCGGTTCCCGCCTGGTAGCCCATCGGGTCGGCCTGCACGACCGCACGGAACATGTCGCGCACCGTCTGTGCCGTCTTGGCGCTGACGACCGGAATCTCTTCCGGCTTGTCAGTCGGCACGCGGGCTCCGTCGGGGCCAGTGGTCGCGCGAACAATCCGCGGCGGGATCCGAACGCCGTCGTTTGCGATCGCCTGGTACATGTCTGTCATCTGCAGCAGCGTCATCGACAGACCCTGGCCGATCGGGAGGTTGGCGAACGCACCACCCGTCCAGCTGTCATGTGCAGCCAGGTCGCCCGGACTCTCGCCGGGCAGCCCGACCTCGGTGCGCTGACCGAGCCCGAACCGCTGGAGCATGTCCGCAAAGCGGTCTTCACCGACCCGCTTCGCGAGGATCAGAGTGCCGACGTTCGACGACTTGCCGAAGATACCGGTGGTCGTCATATTGTCGACGCCGTGCTCCCAGGCGTCCCTGACCTGGACGTCGTGGTACATCTGGATCTTGCCGTCCACCGGGATCACCTCGTCCGGCGTCGTCAGGCCGTATTCGATCGCCGCCGCGGCGGTGACGATCTTGTTAACCGATCCCGGCTCGTAAGGGCTCGTCACCGAGATGTTTCCGGTCTGCGCGTTGCGGCTCGACACGATGCCCTGGGCCGGGTTGAACGTGTCGCTGTTCGACATCGCGAGGACTTCACCGGTCAGGCTGTCGAGAACGACCGCCGAGACGTTCTTCGCGCCCGACTTCTCCTTCGCCAGCTGAACCTGCTGCTGAACGAAGTACTGGATGTCGGAGTCGATGGTCAGTTCGACGGTGCTGCCGTTGATCGCGTCCTTCTTGTCGCGCCAACTGCCGGGAATGATCGCGCCATCGGAACCGCGGTCGTAGGTCTGCGAACCGTTCACGCCGGCGAGCGTTCCGTCCATGAACGACTCGAGGCCGATGTTTCCGTGGCCATCCCAACCGGTCGAGCCGACCAGGTTCGCCGCGAGCGCGCCACCGGGATAAACGCGCACATCCTGCCGCTCGAGGCCGACCTCGTTCGGGTATTTGTCGTTGATATCGCGCGCAATCGTCGGGTCGATGGCTTTGGCCAGGTACACGAACGTCTTGTCGCTGCGCATCATGTCCAAGAGGTCGCTGGCGGGAGCCTTCCCGCCGAGCTTGGAGTTGATGTAGTTCGCGATCTCTTTGAGCTTCTCGTCGGGCTCCGGCCGGTCCGGGTACATCTTCTTGGCCTCGACGAGCTGCTTGCGCACTTCGATCGGCTGGAAGGTGAGGTTCTTCGCCTCCATCGTGAACGCGAGCGGCTTGCCGTTGCGATCGACGATCGGACCTCGGAAGGCCGGGAGAACCTGCTTCACCGTGTGCTGGCGCCCCGATTCCGCCGAGATCGACGAGGCCGAGATCAGCTGGATGCGCATCAACTGAACGGTCGCGATGATCAACAGAAGGAGCAGGATAAAGCGACCCGCACGGAACCGCAGGCGAGACGAGTGGTCTAGAGCCAGCCCCTTACGCCTTCTCTCGGCCGGCTTGGGGCCAGGGCCCCGTACTCGACCGGGAGCAATCGTCACTGGTTTACCTCTCGGACTCAGTACTAGCAGTCACGGTCGTCAATTGTTCCCCGGAAGGCTGCCCCGACGCGGCATTGACGGTTTGCGGCGTGCCGCCCGTCGCCGTCGTCGACAAGGACGGGGATGACGACGACTCGATGATCGACTCATCAGACGACGCCCGGCTGTCCGTGGCGATGATGGCGCGCTGGGTGTTCATGTTCGGCATCGGAGCGCCCGAGGCCGGCTTCGGCTCCCCCACGACCTTGACCGATCCGTCGGCGTTCACCACGAGGTGGGCGGGGTCGCCGGCCGGAACCATTCCGATCGTTCGAGCCCGGGCCGCGAGCTCGGGAGCCGACTCGGCAGCCTCGACGTCACGCTGAAGCTGGGCGAGTTCGGCCTGCAGCCGCTGGTTCGTGTCCTGTGCAGCGGTGAGCTCGTAGGTCGACTCAGCAGCCCGGGTCGTGAGGTACAGGGTCACGACCAGACCACCCGAGAGCAGCGCGATCATCGAGGCGACGAACGGCGCCCGCTTGGCCACGGCGACCGCACGGTCCCGGGTGACGGCTTCCTCGATGGGCTGTCCGGCACGCTGTGCGCGCCGTGCATAGGCACGCGTCGCCGCGGTCGTTCGACGGCTCGACCGTGCGGTCCGGGAGCCGCGGGTCGTCGACGAGGTCGACGAACTCGCAGCGGTCCGGTTAGCGCTGACGGTTGCCTTCATGCCGCGAGCCTCCTGGTGAGCCGTTCAGCTGCCCGCATCCGTACCGGCGCTGATCGTGGGTTCAGTTCGATTTCTGCTTCCGTCGCCTGCTCCGCCCCTCGCGTGAGGATGCGGAACTCGGGGCCCATGCCGGGCAGTTCGACGGGCAAGTCCAATGGGGTGCGCGAGGTGGTGCGCGGGGCGAGCTCGGCCTTGACGATCCGGTCTTCGAGCGACTGGTAGGACATGAACACCGCGCGGCCGCCGACGACCAGCGCGTCGAGCGCGGCCGGGATCGCGGCGCGCAAGCAGTCGAGCTCGCCGTTGACCTCCACGCGCAGCGCCTGGAAGGTGCGCTTTGCCGGGTGACCGCCGGTGCGGCGAGACGCTGCGGGGATGACGCGATACAGCAGCTCGACCAGAACGCCGCTCGTCGTGAAGGGCTGACGTTGACGCTGCGCGACGATCGCCGACGCGATTTTTCCGGCGAAGCGCTCCTCGCCGTAGTTCTTTAGGATGCGCGCCAGGTCACCATGGCTGTAGGTATTGAGGACGTCCGCTGCGGTGATGCCGGTCGACTGGTCCATGCGCATGTCGAGCGGAGCGTCGACCGAGTACGCGAAACCTCGGTCGGCTTCGTCGAGTTGCATCGATGAGACACCGAGGTCGAAGAGGATCGCGTGGACTGAGTCCGTCGTCGGTAACCCGGCCTGCTCGAGCGCGTACTCGATTCCGTCGTAGCGCGTGTGAACGAGGGTGATGCGGTCGACGAACGGTGCGAGACGTGCGCCGGCAAGCGCGAGCGCATTGAGGTCACGGTCGAGGCCGACGAGGTGCAGGCTCGGGAACTTGGTGAGGAACATTTCGGAGTGCCCGCCGAGGCCGAGCGTCGCGTCGATCATGACCGGGCTGTCTGCAGCCTCGATCGCGGGACCGAGCAACTCCTCGGCGCGCGACAGCATGACGGGGACGTGGCGGTCCTTCGGGGCACTTGGGGTTCCGGCATCCTGCCGGTCCTTGTGTGCCTCGCGGTCCACGTGGTCCTCCGCCTTCGCGTCGTCTGGTTTCGGGTGACTAGTTCGGTTTTGCGAATGCCGCGAGGTCCCTGCCAGGTCAAGACGAACCTGGCGCTGGGGAAGTGCGTCAGGGTCGCGACTGGCAGAGGCCGCGCGGCATTCGCGGGCCTAGAAGATGCCACTCACCTCGGAGTAGTCGTCTTCGTTCGCTGCGAGGTATTCCTCGTAGCGTTCCTTGTCCCAGATTTCGAAGTGCTTGTAGGCGCCGACGACGAGGCACTCTTTGGTGAGTCCGGCGTACTCCCGGTGACCAGGGTTG
Source organism: Smaragdicoccus niigatensis DSM 44881 = NBRC 103563 (assembly GCF_000380645.1). Lineage (GTDB taxonomy): Bacteria > Actinomycetota > Actinomycetes > Mycobacteriales > Mycobacteriaceae > Smaragdicoccus > Smaragdicoccus niigatensis. The sequence continues at coordinate 54,363 of NZ_AQXZ01000012.1, read as the reverse complement.
ATCGTGATTCGACCCTGCGCATCCGGCCGCTGCTCATCTGATGCACCCGAGAAGATCCGCAGGAAAGCGCGACCCTTGGGGGTATCGCCCGCCTTGGCCGCGATCTTGGCCAAGACCTGCTCGAACTCTGCCGGCGGATAGACCGAAAGGCAGTGATCTTGGCCTTTCGTGACCATCATGCCTCCCGCCACAGCGTCCCGGAACTTCGCGGGCAACGTGAGCCGCCCCTTGTCGTCGAGCTTGGGCGTGAAAGTACCGACGAACACTCGGCACCCCCGCTCAATTCACCCTTGCTCTCCAATGCACCCCACTTTACCCCACTTTCCCCCACGCGTTGGCGGCACGCGGAACTCGGTGAAAGTTTTTTCGGGCTGAATTCGCAGGTCTGAGCGGTTTCCGGAAATGGGCGGTCCAGTGGACGATACCGGGCGATCAGGGGTCCGGAGGGCAGCCGCTCCCCCATCTCTACCTGCGTGTTTACCGTGCCAGCTGTAGGCGACGGACACGAAATGGTGTCAAGTGGGTGAAGGTGGGGAACGCCGGTGGGGCAAGGTGGGGGCTTGCCGGGTGGCCGGTGGGGCGAAGTGGGTGGTCCTTGCAAACGCACCCCAACCCCACGCTCACACCCCGTTCAGCACGCCAAACGGGGTGCAACCAGCCAAACAGTGTGCATCTCCCACGCCACCCCACAAACGCACGCTCACACCCCAATCAGCACGCCAAACGGTGTGCAACCAGCCAAACGCGGTACATCTCCGAGCACCGAGACAAGAAAAAGCCCGCATCCAGTGGATGCGGGCTTTTGAGTCCTTCAGTTATCTACGGCTGGTCGAAACGACGACGGAAGCGGTCTTCCATGCGGGCCGAGAATCCGGCCTGGCGCCGAGTCTGCCGAGGGCGTGATGATCCGTGCGGTCCGGCGGCTCGCGCAGGGCCAGAAGCACTACTGCGACCGTCGGGAACTGCTTTTACCGGGCTCCCACGGAGCAACATCACACCCGCACCGAACATCAGTCCGAAGCCGGCAAGGCTCACCGCCAGCGAAATGATTCCGACCTTCACCATGAAGAGGAACATTCCCGCAAATAGCATCACGAGACCCAGAGCGAACAACGCGGCAGCCTGGGTACGACGCCGATTGGACACGCCACGAACGTGACCGGTTCGCACAGTCGAGGCGAACTTGGGGTCTTCGGCGTAGAGCGCACTTTCAATCTGCTCGAGCATGCGCTGCTCGTGCTCGGAGAGTGGCACGGTCCCTCCTCCGGCACTCGTCACTGATCGTCACCTTTGCAGGCTGACGAGTAGCCCAATCGGCTACCTGCTCCCAATGATAGAAGCAGAACCGCCTCGCGGCCACCAGAGTTGAGAGAACTCGCATAATAGCGATCTGCTGCAGAAATCCCGTGTAACTACGCCGTGAGTCCTGTCGAGATCGTGTTTGGCGACGTCGACCACGCGTGATCTCCAGTTAGACGGGCGGTTTCCCCAAGATGATCTTCAACGTCGTGCAGGAACGCCGTCACCCGCGCGGAGAACTCGTCGGCCCGCTCGGCCGACATCGGACGTGACACACCTGACATGATCGCGGCGCGCAGCGGCGAATATTCGGCGAAATAATCGGCCCACATCGTGAATTCGGGGGCAAGGCGGGCCATGGTCGCCCATGCGCCTCCAGTGCCTCGGCGACGCCGCGCCGAGGGCGCGGGCACCACTTGCGCGATCACGGCCGCCGCTCCACGGAGCGCCGATAGATAGGCCGTGAGAAAACGGTCGGCCGGTTCGGTCTCACCGTTCGATTCGATCAGCAGGCGATCAGCTCGCTCGAGCCACGCCTTCGGGTTTTCTCCTCGGTGGAAACGGCTCATCTCGCCGGACATTCTGCCTCCGATCGGCTGATAACAATGCCGCCCAAAGGGTGAGATGTACTGGCGGCGTCCGCTTCCCTCGTACGCCACCAGCACACCCGTTTCACCCAATGGGAGTCGAACATCCATTCGACCGCTTGAATATAGCCGTACCCTCCGACAAGTTCATTCGCGAAGAGGTGAGAACCGTCGACACAGGCCAGGCTCCCCGGCCGACGCTGGTGGACCTCTCGGCGAGCGACTTCCGCCGCAACCTCCCCGAAGCTCTCAACATCTACGTCCAGGCGATGAACTACCCCCGCGGCACCGAACGCAGCCGCGCGCCGATGTGGACCGAGCACACCACGCGACGCGGGTGGCAGGGCGCGGCGGTGATCGTCAGTCGCGAGGGCAGACAGCATCTTGCGGGCGTGGCGTACGGATACCGCGGCGAGGCCCAGCAGTGGTGGCAGGAGCAGGTCCGGCACGGAATGCGCGCGGGCGGCTGGCCAGAAGCGCAGATCAAGAACCTTCTCAGCAACTACTTCGAACTCACCGAACTACACGTCCGGCCCGATGAACAAGGTCAAGGATTCGGCGAGGCACTCTTGCGCCACCTGCTCCGAAACCGGACCGAGCACGCCGTTCTGCTCTCGACCCCCGAGGTGGCCGGCGAGTCGAATCGCGCATGGCACCTGTATCGACGACTCGGATTCCACGATGTCGTGCGGCACTTCACGTTCACCGGAGACGCGCGCCCGTTCGCGGTCCTCGGTCGAGCACTTCCACTACACGCCGACGATGGACGTCACGCGTGAAGGTCGTCGACGTCGCGGTCGTCGGGTCTGGGCACAACGCCCTCGTCGCAGCGGCCTACCTCGCGCGGTCTGGCCTGGGTGTTCAGGTCGTCGAACGCGACACCGTCATCGGCGGCGCCGTCTCGACCGTAGAGCGATTCCCCGGCCATTTCATCGACCGCGGGTCGTCCGCACATCTCATGATCCGGCACACCGGGATCATCGAGGATCTCGATCTCGCCGCACACGGCCTCTCTTATGTGGATTGCGATCCGTGGGCGATCGCGCCCGCACGCGCCGCGTCCACCGCACCGGCCATCGTCTTCCACCGCGACCTCGACGCCACGTGCACCTCGATCGCTGCCGCGTGCGGAATGTCCGACGCGGACGCCTACCGCAGGTTCGTCAGCGTGTGGGGGCCCCGCAGCGAGCGGGTCATGCGTGCCTTTGCCGCAGCACCGACGCCAGGGCATCTCGTCCGGTCGTTCTGGGGACTCGCCAATCGCAAGACCGCCGACGAACTGTCGCGCCAGTTCCTCTCGTCGGGGAACGCCTTGCTCGACGAATACTTCACCGACGAGCGACTCAAAGCCGCACTCGCCTGGTTCGGAGCCCAATCCGGCCCGCCGATGTCCGAACCCGGCACCGCACCGATGGTCGGTTTCGCCGCACTCATGCACACGCTCCCACCCGGGCGCGCGATCGGCGGCAGCGGTGCCCTCACGCAGGCATTGGCCGGACGTATTCGTGCCGACGGCGGCCTCATCACGACCGGTGACGCAGTCGAGTCAATCGCCCGGACCGGATCGACGTGGGAAGTCCGTAGCGCGGGCTCGACAATTCGGGCGCGTCGGGTCCTGGCCGGCTGCCACATCCTCACCACACTCGACCTGCTCGACCGCGGGGGCTTCGACCCCAACGCGCTCGCCTCGTGGCGCAAACAGATTCACGTCGGTCCCGGGATCGGCATGGCCGTTCGCCTCGCCACCTCCGCTCTCCCGACGTATCCAGTTGTCCCGCAGAACCTTTCCGCTACGGGTCTCCAGCTTCTGGTCGACGACCGTCGACAACTCGAGGCGGCCCACGGCGCGGCCCGGGCAGGTGAGCTCCCGCCGACGCCCGCTGTGCTCGGCATGAGCTTCACCGCCCTCGACCCGTCGACCGCTCCGCCCGGCCAACACCAACTGACGCTGTGGGCGCAGTGGCATCCCTATGAATTGAGCAACGGACGCAACTGGGCCGACGTCGGCGAGGCAGCAGCCGAACACATCGTCGCGGAAGCCGAACGCTTCGCACCTGGCCTGACCGAATCGATCACCCACCGCTATGTGCAGACTCCCGCTGCCTTGTCCGAGGAGTTGGGGCTGATCGGCGGCAACGTCATGCACGTCGAAATGTCGTTGGCCAACATGTTCATGTGGCGCCCGACTCCTCAGCTCGCGCGCTATCGAGTTGCGGGCGCGCCCGGCCTGTATCTGACCGGCGCATCGACGCATCCCGGCGGCGGCGTCCATGGCGCCAGTGGACGGTCGGCGGCACGGACGATCCTCGCCGACCGCCGTAATCCGTTCCGGGGCCGACGATGAATCGCAACGCGCCGGCAGTCGCGCTCGCCGGCACGGTTCTCGCGCAGATCGTCTACCCGCTCACGCACGGTTCGGTCCGCGATGTCGTGACCGTGCTCGTCGTCACCGGCACTGCTGTCGTCGCACTGACGCACGTCATCGCGACCAGCGGACGCGCCACCGCACTCCGCTACGCGCTGACCGTGGGTGGAATCGGCTACGCCGCCGAAGTAATCGGCACCGCAACCGGCTTCCCGTTCGGCTGCTACTCATACACACCGGACCGACTCGGCCCGCTCTTTTTCGACGTCCCACTGCTGATTCCGGTGGCCTGGATCGGCGGCGTATATCCGGTATGGATCGTCGCCCGCCTGCTGGTCCGCACGCGGGCACTGCGGATCGCCGCGGTCGCGGTGGGGGTCACCGCATGGGATCTCTACCTCGACCCGCAGATGGTCGTCGAAGGTTACTGGACCTGGTGCCGCGGTCAGGTCGTGGTTCCGGGTATGGGAACGATTCCGTTCACCAACTACGCCGGTTGGCTCGGCGTCGCGCTGGTCATGGCAGTCGCCCTGGAATTCGTCACTGACGCTACGTCCGAACCGGAGATGCCGATGATTCCGGTCCTCGCTTACCTCTGGACCTGGGTCGGATCCGCGACGGCACACATCGTTTTCCTCGATCCGACCCTGCGGAAGACCGCAGCTTATGGATTCATCGGCATGGCCATCCTGGGGATTCCCGCTGCGATGTGGACACGGACCAGACTTTTCCCCGCAACGCGGGCGTCGGCCGACGACTTGCGGCGCTGAGACTGGCACGATGTTCGCTGTGCTGTCTGCAATGACATCAGTCCCGCCGTCCGAGTCACGGTCGTTCCGTCACCGTGCCTGGCCGCTCGCGATCCTGCTGCTGCTCGCCATGCCCTTTTTGAGCGCATGTCTGCGGGTCCAGGTCTCGATGGCCGTGTCCGACAACGACCGGGTATCCGGTCAGATCGTGGTCGCCGCAGAACCCAAGAACGACAAGGACAAGGGGCCGCAGCTCAAAGAGCCGTCGACTCTCGGCGACCGCCTCCATGTGCAGCCGTACAACCGCGACGGCATGGTCGGCAGCCAGGTGATCTTCAGCGAACTCAACTTCGGCGAGCTGGCCGACCTCAAGGCGATGTCCGACGACACTGCTGGAAAGTTCGAGCTCAAGCTCGTGCGCGCCGGCGACCTCGTCGCGCTCGACGGCTCGGTCGATCTCAAGGGGCTGCCTGAGGAAGGCACGGACGTCACGTTCACGATGGCCTTCCCCGCGCGCATCTCGACGACGAATGGAACCCGTGTCAGCGACTCGGTGGTCAGCTGGCGGTTCACTCCCGGCGAGGTCAACACGGTCCGGGCCGAGGTCCGGTACACCGACCCGAACACGCGCAGCTTCGCCGGGTGGGCAGGCATCGTCGGCGGTGTCGCGATCGGTGTCGCTCTCGTCATTGGCGCCATGGCGTTCCTGACGCGGAGTCCGCAGGCCGCGGGTGCCGCGGCGGCCGCGGCCGAACGTGCCATCCAGCGACTGCGCGAGAAGAAGATGCCCAAGCTTCCGAACGTTCCGAAGTTGCCGAAGATCGGCTCCAAGTCCCAGAAGTCTGAGTCGGACGCTTCGTCCGACGACAAGGCAGCTGAGCCGCAACCCGCATCCAGCGACCAAGGCTCCTGATATGACCAAGCGGTTCGGCTTCCCAATTGCGGCAGCCGGAGCGTCCCTCGCCGTCAGCGGGGCCGTCATTGCCGTGCACAACCTGCGGGCGTTCCGTTTTCTCGACCCGACCGCGGACACGTCCGAGAACGTCGCCGTCCTGATTCCGGCACGCAATCAGGCGCTCGAGATTCCGGATCTCATCGCCGATCTGAAATCGCAGATCGGCGTCTCGGAGATGTCGGTCGTGATTCTGGATGACGACTCGTCAGACGAGACGTTCGACGCCGCGGTGTCAGCCTGTCGCGAGGATGCGCGTTTTCAGGTTCACCGCCAGACGGGTGATCCGCTGCCGGGGTGGCTCGGCAAGTCGGCCGCCTGTCATGAACTGGCCCAGATTGCCGACGACGCCTCGATCTTGGTTTTCATCGACGCCGACGTTCGCCTCGAACCGCACGCGATCAACGCCGCGGTAGGTGCCCTGCGTTCCGCCGACGCGGCGCTGATCTCCCCCTGGCCCCAGCAAATCGCCGAATCCCCCGCCGAACGGCTCCTACAGCCGCTGTTGGCCTGGTCGTGGGCCTCGACGCTGCCGGTTTCCGTGGCAAACCGGAGCCGCCGCCCGTCGATGGCGGTGGCATGTGGGCAGTTCCTGGTTTTCGACGCTCGCGCCTACCGCCAGATCGGTGGACATGCGAGTGTCGCGAGTTCGATCACCGAAGACCTGGCGATCGCGCGCGAGCTACGCCGGAACGGCCACCGAACCGAACTCGTCGGCGCCGGATCGCTCGCCCAGTGCCGCATGTACGACGGCTGGGGCAGCGCACAGGACGGCTATTCGAAATGGCTGTGGTCGCAGTTCGGATCACTGTTCGGAAGTCTCGGCGTGCTCAGCGGACTGAGCCTCGGCTATCTCATCCCGCCCGTCGCGATGATCGCCGGCAAGGGCAGGGTGCGTGCGGTCGGAACCGTGGGTGTGGTCGCGGCGATCGGATCGCGCGTTGCCGCCGCAGCACTCGAACGACGCACCTATCCGCAGGCCGTCGACCTCAAGCAAGCCGCGAAGCACCCCGCGTCGATCGCGGCGTACAGCTATCTCACGCTGCGGTCGCACTACCTACATCGACGCGGCAAGCTGGCCTGGCGTGGCCGATCGCTTCGCACCTAGACCGGTGAGGCCGAGGTTCGTCAGCACCTCGTTCGTCGCTTTTGCGAAGTTGAGAGTGATGAAGTGGATTCCCGGTACGCCCTCGGCGATGAGTCGCTGGCACATCTCGGTCGCGATCGCGATGCCTTCCTCGCGAACCGCCGCACGGTCCTCGTCCGCGCCGTCACCCGCAGCGCGTGCAAGTCGGTCGTTCATCTCCTTCGGCAGCGCGGTGCCCGCGAGCTCGACCATCCGTCGGACGGAGTTCAGCGAAGTGATCGGCATGACCTCGGGAATGATCGGCTTCGCGCCCTGCTCGGGGTCGCAGGCGACGATCCGGTCGCGCATGCGGAGGTAGTCCTCGACGTCGAAGAACACTTGCGTGATCGAGTAGTCGGCACCGGCGCGCAACTTCTCGACGAAATGCCGGGTGTCCGACTCCAGGTCGGGTGAGCGATAGTGCCCCTCGGGGTGCGCAGCGACGCCACAGTGGAATCCGCCCAGGCGGCGGAGAAGAGCCACGAGTTCGTGCGCGTACTCGACGCCTTCGGGGTGCTTGTGCCATTCCCCGAGCGGATCGCCCGGCGGGTCACCGCGTAGCGCAAGCAGATTCGTGATGCCCGACGCCGCATAGGCCCCGATGATCGCGCGCAACTCGGCGACGCTGTGATTGACCGCGGTGAGGTGGGCGACCGGCAGCAATGTCGTCTGCTCGGCAAGCTTGGCGGTGATGCGCAGCGTCCGGTCGCGGGTGGTGCCGCCGGCACCGTAGGTCATCGACACGAACGCCGGATCCATGCGCTCGAAGTGCCGAATGGTGCGCCACAGCCGGGCCTCGCCCTCGGCGTCCTTCGGCGGCGAGAACTCGACCGACCACGGCAGAACTCCGCGCGGGTACGTGCGCAGGCGTTCGATCACCGACTGCTTTTTCATCGCAGCCGGTCAGCCGGTCGAGTGCCACGAGATTTGTGCAAGGTCACCCCGCAAGCATAAGCGCAGCACGATTTGCACCTGCGCGGCCAACTACAGTGAGACGTGATTCATGGGCATCGAAGCGGAACCGGAGGCGGGGGTTTGGCGCTGTCGAAGAACAACGGGGCCGTTCGACTGGGATCGGGGTCCTATGGCCCGGTCGCACCGACTGGGTCGGCCTCGGAATCGATCGTGGCCGCCGCCGAGGAGACCCTCGGCCGGTTCTTCGCGTCGAGGGCCTCGATCGTCGAGTCGATCGGCGGCGCATTTCCCGAGGTCGTGGACGCTTTACGGCGGTACGTGCTGCAGGGCGGGAAGCGGGTACGACCGGCGTTCGCGTGGCTCGGATTCCGTGGTGCCGGCGGCCCGGCGAGCGGCCCGGCCGCGGACGCAGCGTTCGGCGTCGCGTCGGCGCTCGAACTTCTCCACGCGTGTGCGCTGATTCACGACGACATCATCGATGCCTCGCTCACTCGACGGGGCGTGGCCACGGTCCATGTCGACTACGCCGGCCGTCATCGACGCGCGGGTTACTCCGGAGACAGCGCCCGCTACGGCGAGAGCATCGCGATCCTGCTGGGCGACCTCGCGTTGTCGTGGTCGGAAGACATGGTGACCGAATCCGGGGTCGAGACCGAGGCTGGGGTTCGACTCGAATCGGTGTGGTCGGCGATGCGCACCGAGGTCATCGCAGGGCAACTCCTCGACATCGAAGCCGAGGTTCGCGGCGACGAGACGGTCGAGGCCGCACTGCGGGTCAGCCGGTACAAGACCGCGGCGTACACGATCGAGCGTCCCCTGCAACTCGGTGCGGCGCTGGCCGGCGCGGACGAGGACCTCATCGCGGCCTACGGCCAGTTCGGGCATGACCTCGGCATCGCATTCCAACTGCGCGACGATCTTCTCGGCGTTTTCGGCGATCCGGCGCTGACCGGCAAGCCGTCCGGCGATGACATCCGCGAAGGCAAGCGCACGGTGCTGCTCGCGGTCGCGCTGGCCAAGGCGGACGTCGAAGATCCGGATGCGGCGCACGTCATCCGCGAGAGCCTCGGAACCGAGGTCTCCGCCGAGCGCCTCGACGACATCCGCGCAATCCTCACCCGACTCGGCGCCGTGGCTGAGGTCGAACGCCGCATCGACGAACTCATGAAGTCCGCCTTGGCGGCACTCGACGGCAGCACCGTGACCGACGAGGCGAAAGTCGCCTTGGCCGCCATGGCGATCTCGGCGACCCGGCGGTCGGCCTGATGCGTACCGTCACCCGTCCCGCCGACCACGTCGTCGTGGTGGGCGCGGGCCTCGCGGGACTGTCCGCGGCCCTGCATCTGCGGGGCGCGGGACGCGAGGTCACCCTCATCGAACGTTCGGACACCGTCGGCGGGCGCGTCGGAACGTATTCGCTGCCCGGCTACGAGATCGACAACGGCGCAACGGTTCTCACACTCCCGCACCTCATCACCGAAGCGCTCGAGGCGGTCGGCGCCACCGCCGACGCGCTCGACATCGTGAAGATCGAACCCGCCTACCAGGCGCGATACGCGGGCGGCCGGACCATCCGGGTCTACTCCGATCAGCGCGAGATGGAGAACGAAATCATCGGAAAGGTCGGCGCCGGACGGCACCTCCGGGGCTATCGCCGACTTCGTCACTGGCTCGAGCGCGTGTACAACGCCGAGTTCGACAGCTTCATGGCAGCGAACTTCGACACTCCGCTCGACATGATCCGCACCGGAAAATCACGTCTCGACCTGGCCAAACTCACCTTTCTCGGCGGTTTCGGAAAGCTCGAGAACCGAATTCGCCGGTACGTCCCCGACCCCGATCTCCGGCGCCTGTACACCTTCCAGGCGTTGTACGCCGGCCTCCCGCCGTCCAAGGCCTTGGCGATCTACGGCGCCATTCCGCACATGGACACCTCGCTGGGCGTCTATTTCCCGCGAGGTGGAATGCGGCAGATCGCCGAGGTCATGTCGAAGGCGTTCGTCGACGCGGGCGGCGAGCTGTTCACGGGCACCGAGGTCACCGAGATCGAGTTCACGAAGTCTCGTGCGACCGCCGTCCAGACGACGGGTGGCCGAATCGAGTGCGACGCCCTCATCGTCACGACCGACCTCGGCGAACTCGAGAAGCTGATCCCCCGCCGGCGTCGCTTCCCTCGCCGACTCCACGCCTCGCCCTCCTGCGTCGTGATCCACGGCTCGATCCCGGTCGCCATCGCCGCTCAGATGCCGATTCAGGCGCACCACACCATCGAATTCGGAGCGGAATGGTCGCGCACGTTTGACGAAATCACGGCACCGGAGGGTCTCGGCCGCCTCATGACGGACCCCTCGCTGCTGCTGACGCGCCCGGCGCTGACCGACCCGAGCATGCGTTTCATGCGCCATGGACAACTACAGGAGCCACTCTCGATTCTGGCGCCGTGCCCGAACCTCGACTCCGCACCGCTCGATTGGGATGCCCTGACCGAGTCGTATGTACAGGACCTGTTGGCCACCCTCGAAAGCCGGGGATACCCCTGGCTGCGCAGCGAGTTCCGGATCGACCGAGTGGACACCCCCGCAACCTGGAAGGCGGCGGGCATGCTCGCCGGGAGTCCGTTTTCGGCGGCGCATCTGTTCCGGCAAACCGGACCATTCCGGACCCGGAATCTGCTCCGCCGAACCGACAACATCGTTCTGGCGGGCTGTGGCACAACTCCCGGTGTGGGAGTTCCCACGGTGCTTCTGTCAGGAAAGCTTGCGGCACAGCGTATGGGGGCTGAAACCAGCCGCTAAGCTGACGCTGTGTCGCAGCCCGCAGCCGAATCCCGCCTAGCATCGGTGCGTGACCGGCTTCGGGAGTTCCTCCCCACGGACGCTGGTCGGGCCGCGGTTCTCGGGTTCTACGCTTCGCTGCTGATCACGTTCGGCGGCCTGGGCGCGGGAGCGGTTCGCCGCGACGATCCCCTGCTGGAAATGGCGCAGTTGTCGTGGCTGCGATTCGGGCATGGACTCTGGCTGTCCCGACTGGTCTGCATCATCGGCGTCGGACTGATGATCATGGCGTGGATGCGCCTCGGTCGCGAAACGATGGCCGGTCGCGCCCGCCTCAACGATCTCCGATTCGTCGTTCTGGCGTGGACCGCGCCCTTGCTGCTATCGGTCCCGTTGTTCAGTCGCGACGCCTACTCGTACCTCGCTCAGGGCGCCCTGCTGCGCGACGGCTTCGATCCGTACGCCGTCGGCCCCGTGGCCAACCCGGGCATTCTGCTGGAGAACGTCAGCAGCGTCTGGACCGCTACGACGTGTCCGTATGGCCCGCTGTTCCTTCTCATCGGCGACGGCATCACGAAGATCACCGGGGACAACGTGGTCGCGGGCACCATGATGTTCCGGCTGGCGATGCTGCCCGGTCTCGCGCTCATGATGTGGGCGATCCCCCACATCGCCACCCACCTCGGCGGAAAGCCGCCAGTTGCCCTGTGGCTCGCGGTCCTCAACCCGCTCGTGCTGATCCATCTCATCGGCGGCGTGCACAACGAACTGCTCATGGTCGGCCTGATGGCGGCCGGCATCGCACTGGCCCTCGAACGGCATCATGGCGCCGGGATCGCGGTCGTCACGGTCGGCGCTGCCATCAAGGCAACCGCGGGCATAGCCCTGCCATTCATCATTTGGATCTGGATGATCCACGAACGCCAGGACCGTGAGGCGGAGGGTCGCAAACCGCTGCCACCCTTCGTCATGTTCGTCAAGAACTCGGCGCTCGGCGGATTGATCTTCCTGGTGATCTTTGCCGGGTTGTCACTCGTTGCCGGAGTCGGAATCGGCTGGCTCACAGCGCTTTCCGGTTCGGCGAAGATCATCAACTGGCTGTCGCTGCCGACGATCCTGGCGCACATCGTCACCTGGTTCACGCCGTTGGACCTGTCGTCGGTCCTCGCCGTCACCCGGTCCCTGTGTGCGCTCGCGCTCGCGGCCATCCTGGTGTGGTCATGGTGGCGCTATCGCCGCACCGAAGCCGAGGCCGTCATGGGCATTCTGGTCGCGTTCGTCGCGATCGTGGTCCTGTCGCCAGCTGCGCTGCCGTGGTACTACTCGTGGCCGCTCGCGCTCGCCGCGGGTTTCTCGCTCAAGCGGTCGACCATGGCCATCATGACCGGGCTCTGTGCGTGGCTCATGCTGATCTTCCTGCCCGACGGCAACACCGGCCTGTACAACCTCGTTCACGTGCTCGTGGTGACGTTCGTGGCGATTCTGGCGGGTTGGTCGCTCGTCAAGCCTGATCCGCTGCGCGTCCGCACCGCGGAGCGCTATCTGGCGGAGCACGTCGACGCATGAGGTCTGAGGAGACTCTGCGTGCGGCGTATACGCACGCACGGAACGTCGCGGCTGGACATGGACGGACGTACTACCTGGCGACGCGCATGCTTCCGGCGGAGCGCCGTTCTGCCATCCACGCGTTGTACGCGTTCGCCCGCATGGTCGACGACGTCATCGACGTCGAAGCGGGACACCAGCTTTCGTACACACACTGCGCCGAGCAACTCGACCTGCTCGAGCACTATCTCCGTCAGCTGACCTCCGGCGTCGAACTGCCGGACGACCACGACATCGACGACGAGACCCGGCACGTTCTCGCCGCCCTCACGGACACGATTCGCCGGTTCGACATCGCGTCGGAGCCTTTCTGGGATTTCTTCGCCTCAATGCGCATGGATCTGCCCGGCACGCCCACGTATCACCCCTCGTATCAGACGATGGCCGACCTGAAGGCCTACATGCGCGGCTCGGCAGCCGGCATCGGGCTGCAGATGGTCCCGGTCCTCGGGACGATCGTCGATGTGCATGAGGCCGAGCCGTACGCGGCTGCGCTCGGTGAGGCATTCCAGGTCACGAACTTCCTGCGCGACGTCGGCGAAGACCTCGACCGCGATCGTGTCTACCTCCCCGCCGATGAACTCGCAGCCTTCGGCGTCGACGAGGACCTGCTCCGCCACTGCCATGCGACCGGAACGACCGACCGTCGACTCGTTCGGGCCCTCGCACATTTCATCGCGCTCAATCGCGGCCAGTACCGGTACGCGGTCCAGGGCATCCCGATGCTCAGTCCGATCGCCCAGCCGGCGATCTGGGCCGCCTATCGGCTGTACTCGTCGATCCTCGACTACATCGAGGAGGGTGGATACCCGGTCTTGCACACCCGGGTCATCGTGCCCAACCGCCGCCGGCTCGCGATCGCACTCCCCTTGGCCGGAAAGGCACTCGCACACCGCGCGGTCGGCTGAAGTCGGGACTGCCCGGGTGTTCGCCGGACGGCCCGCAAACGCACCCCTAACTCACAGCTGCGCGCCGATTGGCGGGCTGGGCGGCGTACGTCTGCAAATTTGGCGCGCAGCTGTGGCGCTGGGCCGGATGCGATCCCAGTTAGTTAGAACGCCATCGCCTGTGCACGACGGATGACCTCGCGCGCCAGGTGTCCGTGCAGCGCGTCCATCGGCTTGCCCGGCAGCGACGGGTCGTCGGTGAAGAGGAAGTGCAGGACCTCCTCGTCCTGCCATCCGCCGTCGCGCAGCACCGCGATGAGACCGGTCAACTGCTTGAGCACATGGTCGCCATCGATGAACTGCGCCGGGATACCGAACTCCTTGTCGCGCTTGATCGCGATGAGCTGATGATCGCGAAGCATCTGAACGACCCGCGAGTGTGGCAGGCCCAGAGCCTGCGCGACGGACTCGATGGAGAGCAACTGAATGTCTGCCCCGAAGATGTCCGGACAGTGTGGGAAAGAACTCACGGTACATAACGTTATCGCCACTACCGGCGACTATGACGCAGCGGGGCGGATGGTCGATGCGTCGATTTGTCGTTTCTCGCTACCATCGAAATCAGACGCCGGGCCTTTTTCGGCATCAGGACGAACTGGCGAAGGAGGTCGAGTGGGAAATCCGGGCGCAACGTCGCAGACCGATCGCTTGATCGGAACCCTCGTCGACCGACGCTATCGCATCGACGAACGGATCGCGCGGGGCGGAATGTCGACCGTGTATCGCGCTATCGACACGCGTCTCGACCGCCCCGTCGCGATCAAGATCATGGACCCCGGATTCGCCGGCGATGAGCAGTTCCAGGCGCGTTTCGAATTCGAAGCCCGGTCGGTCGCCCGGCTGAAGCACCCGGCACTGGTCGCCGTCTACGACCACGGGCGCGACGGTGACCTCCCCTTCCTCGTCATGGAGCTCGTCGACGGCGGCACTCTGCGCGACTTACTGCGCGAACGTGGACCGATGCCCCCGCACGCGGTACGTGCGGTCGCCGAACCCGTTCTCGATGCTCTGGGTGTCGCCCACGCCAGCGGACTCGTCCACCGCGACATCAAGCCGGAGAACGTTCTCATCTCCGACACCGGCGAGGTGAAGATCGCCGACTTCGGTCTGGTCCGGGCCATCGCGGCCGCGGGCACGACCTCGAACAGCGTCATTCTCGGAACGGCTGCCTACCTCTCGCCGGAACAGGTCGCGACGGGTCAATCCGACACTCGGGGCGACGTCTACGCGATGGGCATCTTGATCTTCGAAATGCTCACGGGCCAGACACCGTTCACGGGCGACACCTCCCTCGCCATCGCGTATCAGCGACTGCACAATGACGTCCCGCGACCGAGTTCGCGCATCCAGGGAGTGCCCTCGGAGTTCGATGAACTCGTCACCGTCGCAACGAACCGCGACGCATCCGGACGCTATGCCGACGCCGCGCACATGGCAGATGCATTGCGCGACATCGCCGCGAAACTGCATCTGCCGGCATGCCGGGTGCCCGCCCCACATCGACCGCAGCCGGCCGCACCGGTACCGCGCGCGATGCCGAGCGTGATTCCGGCCGGTAGCGCGGCCACCACCACGGTTGTCCCACAGCAGCCTGCACAGCCCAAGCAACCCAACCCGACCAGGGTGTTCACGGCCATGACGCCGCGACCCGAATACCTGCCGTCGGAAACGGCCGGACGGGTGCCTCCCGCACCTCGCTATCAGCCGCCGCCGGCACCGCGATACTCGCCACCAGCGGCACCGCGGGTCCCCGGACAGCAGTACTCACCGTTCCCGGGTGCGGTTCACAACCGCAAGAAGTCGCGCCGAATCGTGCTGGTGTGGCTGACGCTCATCGTGGCGGTTGCGCTCGCACTTGCCATGGGCGGCTGGTTCGCCGGTATCGGCGCTGCCGCAACCATCCCGAATGTGGATGGGTTGTCAAAGCAGCAGGCGCAGAAGGAGATCGAGAAAGCCGGGTTCTCGGTGGCGTTCTCCGACGGCTACTCGAACTCGGTCGGGCCCGATCTGGCGATCGGAACCGATCCGGCCGGCGGATCGTCGGCGCACCAGAAGAGCACGGTCACCCTAATCCTGTCGAAGGGCCAGCCGCGCGTTCCGGAACTGCCCAAGAACGCCGATCGCACCAAGGTCGTCGACATGTTGAGCAAAGTGACGTTGAAGGCGGTCGACACCGAACCGGTATTCAGCATCAAGGTGCCGGCCGGCAAGGTTGCCCAGCTGACTCCCGCGCCTGGCGCTGTAGTCCCGGTCGGGAGCACGGTGAAGATCGCCGTGAGCAAAGGTCCGCCCCCGAAGGTGACGATCCCGGCGGTGACCGGAAAGACGATCGCCCAGGCACGCACGATCCTCACTGAATCCGGGCTCGAAGTCACGGTTCGTCAGTTCACGAGCAACGACGCATCGACCGTGATCACACAGTTCCCGGTCGCCGGCCGCGAAGTCGATCCCGGCTCGTCCGTCACGCTTTTCGCGCTCTAACGCACATCGGGCAGGAAATCCGGCGATGACCGCCGGTTTTCCTGCCCGATAGCAGCTTCCGCGCTCAGTCGCGCAGCATCTCCGCCACGAGGAACGCCAGCTCCAGCGACTGCGACGTGTTCAGGCGCGGGTCGCATGCCGTTTCGTATCGGCCCGCGAGGTCCAGGTCAGAGATGTCCTGCGCACCGCCGAGACACTCGGTGACGTTCTCACCGGTCAGCTCGATGTGGATGCCACCCGGGTGCGTGCCGAGGTCACGGTGCACCTCGAAGAAGCCCTGGACCTCGTCGACGATGCGGTCGAAGTGACGCGTCTTGTAACCCGTCGAGCTCTCGTGGGTATTGCCGTGCATCGGGTCGCACTGCCAGATCACCTTGTGGCCGGTCGCCTTGACCTTCTCGATGATCGGCGGCAGCAGGTCGCGGACCTTCGAGTTGCCCATGCGCGAGATCAGCGTGAGGCGGCCGGGCTGGCGGCGTGGGTCGAGGCGCTCGACGTACTCGACGGCCATCTCCGGCGTCGTCGACGGGCCGATCTTGAGACCGATCGGGTTCGCGAGCAGTTCGGCGAACGCGATGTGCGCGTGGTCGAGCTGACGCGTCCGGTCGCCGATCCACAGGAAGTGCGCCGACAGGTCGTACAGCGACGCAGTTCCCTGCTCGTCCTTGCGCATTCGGAGCATCGCGCGCTCGTAGTCGAGAACGAGGGCCTCATGACTGGCGTAGATCTGCGCGCTCTTGAGGCTCGGGTCGGAAACACCACACGCACGCATGAACGCGAGACCGCGATCAATCTCGCGTGCCATCGCCTCGTAGCGAGCACCCGCGGGCGACTCCGCGACGAAGGCGCGATTCCAGTCGTGCACCTTGTGCAGGTCGGCCAGACCGGACCCGGTCAACGCACGAACCAGGTTCATCGCGGCGCTTGCGTTGGCGTACGCACGGACGAGACGGCCCGGGTCATGCACGCGAAGCGCCGGGTCGGGCTCGATCGAGTTGACCATGTCGCCGCGGTACGAGGGCAGACCAAGCGAGTCAAGGTCCGCCGAGCGCGGCTTGGCGTACTGACCTGCGATTCGCGCAACCTTCACGACCGGCATGCTCGCGCCATAGGTCAGCACGACCGCCATCTGCAGCAGCGTCCGGATGTTGGCCTTGATGTGCGGCTCGGTGTTGTCAAAGAACGTCTCCGCGCAGTCACCGCCCTGAAGCAGGAAGGCCTTGCCCTCCGCTACCTGAGCGAGCTGCTCAAAGAGGCTGTCGACCTCTTCAGGGACGCAGACCGGGGGGACACTCTCGAGGACCGTTCGCGCGGCAGCGGCCTGGTCTGCGGGCCAACTCGGCTGCTGCTTGGCGGGCTTGGCGAGTGCTTCGTCAAGGTCGCGGCGCAGGTCCGAAGGTAGCGGTGGCAGGGTAGGCAGCTGATCGATAGGAAGGTCGACACTCCAACTCACCTGTCAAGGATATGGGGTCGCTTCTAACGCTTTCCAGCCTGGTCCGAACGCACGGCTTCAATGGCCTGGTACTTGGCCAGATTGTGGCGCGCGTCGGCGAGCGCGTCGTGCGCTTGCGCAGGTAGCGGCGGCAGCGTGGGACTGCCGTGCATCTCCCAGTAATGACGGAGATCGCGGGTGTACCGCGGCATGACGTCTGGCAACGCCGTCATCGGGCCCCACAGCTGACACAGCGCAACATGGTCGTATGCACTGACCCACGCCCATAGTTCCGGCCGCGCGTTGCGCGTCGGAACCAGGAACTTCAGCAGTGAGTCACGAATTCGATCGCGCGACATCCACGCGGGATCGGCGGGCGACGGCAGCTTCGGCAGGACGTTACGACGGACCCACGGACCGGCGCGGTCGGGATCGAATTGGGTGGAGACCGCGTAGAACTCGCGACCGTCCTCCCCGACCACACCGATCGAGATCAGATCGATCGTTCGCCCATCCTCGATGAACTCGCAATCGTAGAAGTACTTCACCAGGCGATGCCGCTACCCGGCCCGAGTATCCGGGATGCGGTCTGCGGTGGCCTTGGTCGACGACTTCTTGTTCTTGATCGTTGAGGCGTAGACGTCGACGTAGGTCTGGCCCGACATCTTCATGAGCTCGTACATGATCTCGTCGGTGATCGCGCGCTCGACAAAGCGGTTGCCGGCGAGGCCGGCATAGCGCGAGAAGTCCATCGGCTTGCCGAACTTCACGGTCACCTGGACGCGGTACCAACGGTTCGAACCGGGAGGTGACACCTTGTCGGTGTTGATGACCGCCATCGGGATCACCGGCAGGCCGGTGTCCAGCGCGAGGCGGGCAACCCCGGTCTTGCCCTTGTAGAGACGGCCGTCCGGCGAACGCGTGCCCTCGGGGTAAAGGCCGACCAGGCGGCCCAGCTCGAGCTGCTGTTTGGCCGTGTTGAGGGCAGCCTCGGCGGCGTCCGCGCCACTACGGTCAATCGGCACCTGGCCGGTCTGCGTGTAGAAGAACTTCTCCAGCGCGCCCTTGAATCCAGGGCGGGTGAAGTACTCGGACTTGGCGAGGAACGTGATGCGACGCTTGACGGCGACCGGCACGAACAACCAGTCGGCGATCGACAGGTGGTTGCCCGCCATGATCGCTGCACCGTCATCAGGGACGTTCTCGAGGCCCTCGATGATCACCTTGTTGTACCGCTTGATCCACGGTCCGACGAGAACGTACTTCAGCAGCCAGTAAAACCAACCGGTCATGTCTTCCTTTACGTTTCGTCGCTCGGCCCCGGATCGCGGCAGCACTCGAACACTGGCAACTCTAATTCACCAGCGCCGCGCGAGCCAGATCAGCGGCTCCTATCAGTCCAGCAGATTCACCGAGCTGAGCGGTTCGTATTCGCGCTCTTGTCCTATGTGCAGCGCCCGTGATGAGCGCGCCATAGTGCTCACGCGCAGTGTCGAGAAACAGTTGCGCAGAACTACTCACGCCCCCGGCGATAACGATGAGATCGGGGTCGAAGACGTCACTGACCATCGCCAATCCCACCCCCAGCCACTGCGCGAACTCGTCCATCGCCGCCAGCGCGATCGGGTCCCCGTCGGCTGCTGCCGTGGCCACCCGACGCCCGGTGATCGTGTCCGGATCGATCATCGCCTCCTGCATGAGGATCGAGGATTCTTCCGGTTCCGTGGCCAACAGCTCGATCGCGGTATCCGCCAAAGCTGTTCCACTGCAATAACGTTCCCAGCAGCCATGCTTCCCGCACGGGCAGCCCCGGCCATTCGGTACGACCTGGATATGGCCCAACTCCGGAGCCACCCCATAGCTGCCTCGGTAGAGCTGACCGTCGGTCAGCAGCGCACCGCCGATGCCAGTCCCGATCGCAACCAGCACGATGTTGTGGCCGCGTACCGCAGCACCGAACTTCCACTCCGCCCACGCCGCTGCATTTGCGTCGTGCTCGAGGATGACGGGCAGTCCGACCCGGTCAGAGAGTATTCGGCCGATCGGCGCGTCGACCCAGGGCAGATGCGGCGCGAACCGCACGATCTGCCGGTCCAATGTGACGAAACCCGCAACCGCAAGTCCCACTGCACCGACGGTATGGCGGGATGCCAACTTGTTTACGGCCCGCGTGATGCTGTCTTCCAGCGCCCACGCCGAATTCGGAGTCGGCATGCGAACGCTGTCCAGAATCTGACCCGACTCATCGACAACCGACGCACGAATGCTGGTTCCGCCGATGTCGATACCAACTGTTAAGGCACCGACGGCTGGTGTCATGTCAGGGCTTGATCGTGATCGGGATTTCGGTGAACTCGGTCGTCGAGTCACCAGCCGGCGCAGTCTCCGCGGGCTTGTGTTCGGGGGTGCCGAGCCCGCTCATCGCGTCCTTCAGAACGCTGAGCAATGCACCGCCCTGCGTGGCGATCGACGCAAACAGGTCCTGCTCGTGGCCTTTGACCGCATTGGCAGCCCGACAGATCGGGCACCACGTGCACGGAGTCTGCTCGGACTGGGCGGCGGCCGCCGACTTCAACAGCGGCTCGATCTTGCCGATCGCGTCGTCGAGTAGAGCGCGAAGATCGACTCCTCCGGCGCCTTCGAAATCGACCACCAGACCCCCTAGCTTTTCGCGGAAAACATGACGACGAGATACTGCCCGTCGAATTCCGCACCGACGACGGTACACGCGCGCAGGTCCGGGTCCAGCGGAATTCGGCGGCGGGCACCGTCCGCTCCGACGATCAGATCGGAACTGATCCGAGCCAACGTCACCGACCTTGGATCGGCAACCGGAAGGAAGAATCTCAGCGCCGTGCCGCCATCGCGCGGCACGACCGAAACGCTGCGCACCTCGATGTGCTCATCCGGTGGCAGCAGTCCTTCGCTGAGTGACTCCAATGCGGCACGGCCGATTGGCTCGGCGACCAGGTCGTCAACGAGTTGCACCGGGATCTCCGAGATCGCAGCCCGGATTTCGGCGATGACCTGCTGCTGCTGAGTGCGGCGGGAGGCGAGCCACCCACTGGATTCGGCGGCGGATTCCGGCACCACACGATTGACGATGATGTCGCTGACCCGGAAGCCGGCGAGTGCCACCGCCGAACGCGTCCGCATCAACTCGGCGAAACTCACGCGATCGGGTGTCGTCACGAGGTGGATCGACGTGCGGCGCGCATCGCCGAGCAAGCTGCGGACAGACTTGACCGTCGAAGACATCCGTTCGACTCCGCCGGCCATCATCGCGGTGCGCAGTCCAGCCGAGAGCGCTTCGTTCGACCGCTGCTCCTGCGGCCACATCCGCTCGAGATACCCGAGCAGGATTTCCGGAGCGGTCAGGGCCGACATCGCCTCCGCGGTCGCCGGGCAGTCGATGATCACGACGTCCCAGTCGTCGTCGGCAACGAGTTCCGCGAGTTCAGCGAGCGCGAGGATCGGCTCGACGCCCGGCAGGCCGGCGACTTCCCGGGGATCAAGCGGCGTCACCGGAGAAACCTGACCCAAGGCCTGCCCGACACCCGCCAGCTTCACGAGGTTCCGGTATCGCTCTTCGAGTAGCGCGAGGGTGTCGATCTCCAGGACATCGAGCCCGAAATCGACGCGTTGGATCGACGACGGTTGGCCCGGTTTATGTGAGGTCTTCAGATCGAGAATCTGGGTGAGCGAATGGGCCTGATCAATCGAGGCGAGGAGGACATGCTTACCCTCGGCCGCGCGGGCGAACGCCGTAGCCGCAGCGAGAGTCGACTTCCCCGCTCCGCCTTTGCCGAGGAAGATCTCGACCCGGCACTCCGAATCCAGACCACCGTTCAGCTCTCGACCCTCTTCTTCAGTTCCAGAAGTGCGGTGTCGGTGATGACGCGCTCGCCCATGCGCTTGATCACCCCGATGACCGGGATGTTGAGGTCGAGCGTGAGTTCATAGGTGACGGTCGTCGACCCATCGTCCTCAGTTTGCAGCGAATACCGCCCAGCCTGCGTCTTTTGCAGCTCGCTGCGGACCAGCTCCCAGGTGACCGAAAGCCCGTCGGGCGCCCAGCTGTACTGCAAGGCATAGGTGTCCTTGACCGGGCCGGCATCGAGAACGTAGTGCACGAGGATCGCGCGTCCATCGCTTTGGCGCTCGAGCACCGCGACTTCTTTCGCGGCCTCGACCCACTCCGGGTACCGCTCGAAGTCGGCGATGACCGCCATGATGTCTGCCGCCGGCGCATCGATCGTGATCGAGCGCATCGTTTCTTCAGCCACGTTGCTGCCTGATTCCTCTGCGTTTGGGTTCGGGACGACTCCATGGCGACGGGAGTGGTTTCAGCGAGCGAAGCGATGGGCGCATGTCAGACGCCGATGGCTGCCGGTGGGATACCAGCGGGGCGACCCGCTTCGATCTCGCGCTTCAAGTCGAACGACATCGCTTTTCCGCTGACGCGGTACTTCCGGTTGAGGGCGACCAGGTTGACCGGCGTCGCCGTGGGTTCGGCGTGAACGAAATAGTGCACGATGACGCCGTCGAGCATCGGTTCGAGCCACACTTCCATGGTTCCGTCGATCTCGCCCGAGATGATCCAGCGGACGCCCTTCGCACCGCGGTCCTCGCGAACGGACACCGACAGTTTGGGCCACCAACCACGCCACCGATTCGGCGCCGCAATTGCCCTCGCGACAACCTCGCCGGGTGCCGCGATGAACATTTGGTCGGAGACCTGGATGCTACTCACGAGTAGAAAGCCTAATCGTCGGAGAGTAATCGCCGCAGACGCCCTGCCAAGACGTCCCATTGCCAGTTCTGCTCGACCCACTTTCGACCGGCCTTGCCCATCTCGCGAGCCTTGTCCGGATCCGCCAGAACGTTCGCGACCTTGTCAGCCACGTCGATCGGCGAACGCCCGTTGGCGACATACCCGGTCTTGCCTTCGATGACGGTCTCGGGAGCGCCACCGGAATCGCCGGCGACGACGGGAATCCCACTGGCCGACGCTTCGAGGTACACGATGCCGAGGCCTTCGACGTCGAGTCCACCGCCGCGCGTGCGGGATGGCATCGCGAAGACGTCGGCGAGGTTGTGGTGCGCGGCCAACTCCGCAGACGGAACCGATCCCGTGAAGATGATGTGCTCGGAGACACCGGACGACTCCGCCAGGCGATGCAGGGTTTCGGCGTACGGACCACCGCCTGCGATGACCAGCACCGCCCCGTCGATCCGCTGGCGAATGCGAGGCAAGGCACGGATGAGTGTGTCCTGGCCCTTGCGTGGCACCAATCGGGAGAGGCACAAGATCGTCGGACGGTCCCCTAGGCCATAGCGGGCGCGCAGTTCCTCGCGTGCCGCCGAGTCCGGTTTGAACAGCTGGTCGTCGACGCCGGGTGGCACGTGTTCAAGGGCTGCGTGAGCACCGAAAGCCGAGGCGAACCGACGCCGCGTGTACTTGCTGACGTAGGTGACGACATCAGTCGTCTCGCCGATCACCCGCAAGGCCTGCCGGCCGCCGGGCACCATCGACCAGCCGACTTCGTGGCCGTGTGTGCTGGCGATGATGCGCTTGGCACCCGCCGACCGCAATCCGGCAGACATCAATGCCAGTGGAGCCGCGGCACCGAACCAGACGGTGTCGCACTCGTACTCACGAATGAGGCGCTGCGCTCTTCTGGCGACAAAGGGGGTCGGCAGCATGAGCGTGGTCGGGTGACGGACGACCGGAAACGGCTGCTTGGCGTCGTATTTGAGGTGGCTGTCTCCGCGCCAGCGAGGCGCGTAGACCACGAGATCATCGGCGGGCAGCCGGGAAACCAACGCCTCCAGATACGACTGGATACCCCCGGGCCGGGGCGGAAAGTCGTTGGTCACCAAGAGGGTCCGCGCCATGCGTCCACCGTAGCGGGGAGGGTCACCGCGCATGTGTGATCGTCCACTCATGCCAGGATTGCCGGAACTCGGCGGCATCGAGCGCACAGACCTCCCGGGTCGCGGCGTCGGGCACCGCCCCGCCCGCGAGCAGATCGTAGAAGCGTGCCGCGGAACCAACGCCACACCGGTCGTCGACGAAGTCGAAAACCGTACGCGCCGACGCGTACGCCCGATTGGCCTGCGGTCCGGAGAAGGCAGCGTCGACCGGGAGGTCGCCGCTCTGTTCCTCGATCGGTCCACGGTCGCGGTAGGCGACGAAGTCCGCGAAGCCCTCAGTCACCCAGATCGGCGTCCCCGGGTTCGTGCGTGCACGCGTCGCCACGTGCACGAGTTCGTGCCGCAGCACGACATCGAGTTCGTCGCGGCCAAGCCGCGTCGCCGCGGCCGGCGAGACGACGATCCGCTGACCGGACACTTGACCATCGGCCATATCGTCCGACACCGTTGCCGCCGCGGTTCCCTGCGCTCCGCCAAGCGCCGAGTACTCCGCGTCGCTCGAGGTCAACCACACGACGACGTTCTGCTGCCAGTCGCCGGACGTCGCGCGCGCGACGTCCGTGACGGCAGCCGGAAGCTGCTCGGCAACCCGACCGCGCAATGCGTCGTCGACGGGATGCGAAAGGACGACGGTCGTATCGGTGGCGGTCGCTGCGGTTGGTCCAAAGTCCCAGGGGCCCCGATACGTTCGCGCGCCGGGCGAGTCAGCGAATCCCTTCACGAACCAGAGATCGCCATGACGAGTAAGAGTCATGACCAGAGGTCGTCGCGCTGGCAGTCGGTCACCACCGCGAATCTTGTACTCCAGTACCGCAGCAACCGAACCCGGAACGTCCGGGACCGCGTCGAATCGGTAGTGCCATGACTCGAGCGGCACGCCCGCAAGATTCTGTGTGCGGGCTACCTCGCCCTCTATGAATGCCGTCGAAGCTTCCGGATCGAGGAACCCGCGAACCGAGTCGGAGTCGGCAGCCTTCTCGGCGGCGGCGAGCCTATCGACGAGCATCTGTGGCGACGTCGCAGGGTGCGGCCTGGATGCCGAAGGAGCCGAGCACCCAGCGACGAGCAACACGACGAGCAGTCGCGGAAACAACCTGGTCGTCCCGACTCCCTCCCTACCCGGTCCGCAGTTGAGTCTTCTCGCGTGGCACCAGCCGCAAGTGTGGCACCAACCCGGCGTCGCCAAGTGCCGACAACGCTTGCGTCTCAGCCTGATCGAATTCAACCCGGCGAAGCGGCCGGAACGGAACGACGGTCTTGTCCTCGGTGGACAACGGTCCCAGGAGGACGGTCACGACGCAATCCCCACACGCCGGGCCGCGAACGGCGCAGTCGTTGCAATCCACGATCACTGCTCTCCCCTGTTCTCCGGCCCGCGCCGGCTTGTGACGGTGACAGCAGAGACCGTAAATCCGACCTACGACAAGTAGCTCGCGCCATGAAGCGCGGTGAGCTACTTGTCAGAGGTCGAATGTATGTTCGAGTAGTGAGTTCGTTAACGCTTCTGATCAGGCCCGATGTCGATGTGTCGTCGATGTCCAAGGGCGAATTGGTTGACCTCATCACCGCCCACGAAACCGCGAAGTCTGCGGCCGCGGCGGTGCAGGCCCGCGCGGCTGTCGAGCTGTTGCGCCTGGAAACCGCCGAGTATCCCGGTCGGGCGTCGGCGCTGGTCCAACGCAGCGTCGGCACCCAGATCGCCCTCGCGCGGAAGGACTCGCCCCTGCGGGGGCGCCGCCACCTGTCCCTGGCGAAGGCGTTGTGTACGGACCTGCCGCACACGATGGGCGCATTGGAGCGAGGCGAACTCTCTGAGTTCCGTGCGCACTTGATCGCCCGCGAAACCAACCACCTCACCAGTGATGACCGCCGCACGGTTGACCACGAACTCGCGGGCGGGCTCATGGGTGCTGGTGACAGCAAAGTGGCCGACCTCGCACGCGCCGCCGCGCAACGCGCTGACTCAGCGGCTGCCGAGCGCCGCGCACAGAAGGCCCGCAACAACCGTTGGGTCGGTGCGTGGGCCAAACCCGACGCCATGATGATGGTCAAAGCCTTGCTGCCCTTCGAACACGGCCTCGCGGTACATCGAGCACTCCGCGCCCATGCCGAGCAGGCACGCCGCGACGGGGACAAGCGTCCGATCGGTCAGGTGATGGCCGATGAGTTCGTGCAGCGACTGCTCGGCAAGTCGGTCGATCACCTGATCAACATCGAGATCGGGCTCGTGATGAACGAACGCACACTGCTGCGCAACGACAACGAAGCCGCGTATGTGCCCGGGTTCGGTCACATACCGGCAGGTATCGCACGAAAGTTGCTCGCCGACGCCGACAAGGCATGGATCCGCAGACTGTTCGTCGAACCCACCTCCGGTGAACTCGTGAACATCGAGTCCAAGCGCCGCCTGTTCAGCGGCAAGTTGCGTCAACTCGTCCTCACCCGCGACCGCACGTGCCGAACCCCGTACTGCAACAACCAGATCCGGCATATCGACCACACCACGTCGTGGTCCAAGCACCGCGAAACCCAAGCGTCTGGTGGACAAGGGTTGTGCGAGTACGGCAACTACGTCAAGGAAAACCCGGGCTGGAGCTGCGACGTCATCCACATCGGCGTGGCTCGCCGAACCCGATTCACCACACCGACGGGACACCATTACGACTCACCACCACCAGCACAACCTGGCAGTGGGCGCGCCACGATCGAGATCGAACTCAAGCGAGGACTCCGCGACAGGCGCGCGTGAGGGCGAATCTTGTCAGAGGTCGGCGCTACCTTGCCCGGGTGACTGTCGCAGCCGCCGCTCAGCTGAGCTTCGATCAACTCGATACCCCGTTGTGCGACACCACTTTTGTCGTCGTCGACCTGGAAACCACCGGGGGCAGTGCCGCGGCCGACGCCATCACCGAAATCGGCGCGGTCAAGGTTCGC
The DNA here is from genome assembly GCF_000380645.1 of Smaragdicoccus niigatensis DSM 44881 = NBRC 103563. Taxonomy (GTDB): domain Bacteria; phylum Actinomycetota; class Actinomycetes; order Mycobacteriales; family Mycobacteriaceae; genus Smaragdicoccus; species Smaragdicoccus niigatensis. Next base: position 28,260 of record NZ_AQXZ01000012.1, on the reverse strand, counting down.
GGCGGCGAGGTCATCGGCGAACTCGGGACACTCGTCAATCCTGGACGCGCGATTCCTCCGCAGATTGTCGAGATCACCGGCATCACGTCCGCGATGGTGGTCGATGCGCCACGCATCAACACCGTCCTGCCGTCGTTCTTCGAATTCGCCCGGGGTTCGGTGCTCGTCGCGCACAACGCGCGATTCGACATTGCGTTTCTCAAAGCTGCCGCCGCTGACCTGGGCATCCCGTGGCCGGGCTTCACCACCCTGTGCACCGTCAAGCTCGCGCGGCGCGTACTTCGCAAGGACGAGGCTCCCTCGGTTCGCCTCTCCGCGATGGCACAGCTGTTCAATGCCGCGACGACCCCGACTCACCGCGCGCTCGACGATGCGCGCGCCACCGTCGACGTGTTGCATGGCCTGTTCGAACGTCTTGGCAACCAAGGGGTCCACAGCTATACCGAGCTGATCGACTACCTCCCGGACGTCTCGCCCGGTCAACGCGCGAAGCGCGGCATGGCGGCCGGGTTGCCCCGAACTCCGGGCGTCTATCTCTTCAAAGGGCCCGGGAACGAGGTGCTCTACGTCGGGACCGCCGTGAATCTGCAACGCCGCGTTCGCAATTACTTCACCGGGTCAGAATCGCGCGGTCGAATGAAGGAGATGATCACCCTCGCCGAAAAGGTCGATTACGTGCAATGCGCACACGGTCTCGAAGCCGGTGTCCGCGAGTTGCGCCTGCTCGCTGCACATGCGCCGCCCTACAACCGGCGGTCGAAGTTCCCCAAGCGCGTGTGGTGGTTGAGCCTCACCGACGAGCCCTTCCCCCGGTTCACGATTCGCCGAACCGCCGACGACCGCGCACTGGGTCCGTTTCGGACCCGAACCGAAGCGAATGACACTGCGCTCACACTGGCCGATGTCTGCGGTATCCGCACGTGTACCGACCGACTGCGCGCCGACGACGCGCATGGATCGAAGTGTCCGCCGGCGGTGGTCGGTGGCTGCCCGGCGTCCCGAGGTGCCGTCAGCCTCACTGCGGCCGCATACGCACAGCACGTCGAACTCGTCGATGGCCTCATCGCCGGATACGCCGACGCTCCGGTGACCGATCTCTACACCCAGATCGAGGAACTATCCGCGATGCAGCGGTTCGAGACCGCGGCCCGACTCCGCGACCGCACCGCTCTCGTCATCGATGCCGCGAGACGTCGCCAACGCCTCGCCTCGCTGGCCCGGATCGACGAACTCGTCGCGGCGCGACCGGACGGCAATGGCGGTTGGGAATTGGCGATCGTCCGCTGTGGACGCCTCGCCGCGGCGGGAAATGCGCGGCGCGGGGTGGCGCCGATGCCGGTCGTCGATCTGTTGACCGCGGGAGCCGAGACACCCGACGTTTCCCCTGGTCCGCTGCGTGGAGCGCTGGCCGAGGAGACTGCGCTGATTCTCCGATGGCTCACCGAAGAGGGGGTCCGGATCGTGCGGACGTCGGACGGCTACGCCGAGCCGGTCCGGTGTGCGGCGAGGTGGCAGAACTGGTCTGCCACCGCCCGCCGCGCCCGGCATCTCGCCGGAATCTAGCCCCGGAATCTAGCTCTTCGCGCCGATCCGCTGGCTGGTGGTCGCCCACTTGGCCAGCAGTTCGGCGGCCGCGCCACTGTCGATCGCGGCCTCAGCCCGGCTGATGCCGGCCTTGATCGCGTCAATCACATTTCCGTTGAAGCCCTCGAACGCCGCGATCGCCGCACCGGCGTTCAGAACGACAGCGTCCCGAACCGCGCCGGGCTTACCGGCGAGCACATCACGCGCGATGGCCGCGTTGACCACGGCGTCTGCGCCGCGGAGAGCGTCGAGACCCACGATCGGAAGTCCGAAGTCCTCCGGAGACAGCGTCACTTCGCTGATCTGACCGTCGGAGACGACGTAGGCGTGAGTGGTCGAGGTCGTGGTGATCTCGTCCAGTCCGTCATCGCCGCGAACGACAAGTGCGGTCGCGCCACGGCCGGCGAACACCCCGGCGACGATCGGCGCGAGATCGGCGAACGCACAGCCGACGAGTCCGGCGCGCGGACGCGCCGGGTTCGAGAGCGGTCCAACGACGTTGAACACCGTGGGAATGCCGATTTCCTTGCGCGGCGGGCCGGCGAACCGGAAGGCCGGATGGAAGACCGGTGCAAAGCAGAAACCGATCCCGACTTCGTTGACGCACTGGGCGACACCGTCGGGACCGAGGTCGATCTTGACGCCGAGCGCCTCGAGCACGTCCGCACCACCCGACTTCGACGAAGCGGCGCGGTTGCCGTGCTTGACCACCCGGATGCCAGCGCCTGCGACGACAATCGAGGCCATCGTCGAAATGTTCACGGTGCCGGCGCGGTCGCCGCCGGTGCCGACGATGTCGACCGAGTTGGAGTCGACCGGGACCGCCGCGGCGTGCGACAGCATCGTGTCGGACAGACCCATCAGCTCGTCGGGCTTCGGGCCCTTCATTTTCAGGGCGACACCGAACGCGGCAATCTGGGCCGGCGTAGCACTGCCGGACATGATTTCGTTCATCGCCCACGACGCGCCCTCGGCACCGATGTCGCCACCAGTGGTCAGGGTGTCGAGTACCTCAGCCCAGCTCATCGATTTCCTCCTGCGATCGCGGTCGAGGCAAGCTTAGGCGAGGCTCGCAATAGCGGCGCAAAAGCGTGAGCGCAACCCACGATTTCGGTGGCTTATTGGCCAAAAACGCTTGTGAGACCGTACAGTTCGAGGCTGGGATACGACACGACACAACGAGTTTCGTACCCCGGCACATCTTCGGTACTACGAAGGGTCATACTTTCCCTGTGACGACCGCAGTTAGCACCCCCGGATCGGCAATCACCCAGCGCGTTCACTCGCTGAACCGGCCGAACATGGTCAGCGTCGGGACCATCGTCTGGCTCTCGAGCGAACTCATGTTCTTCGCCGGGCTGTTTGCGATGTACCTGGTAGCGCGCGCCAACGCGAGCGGCAACTGGCCGCCGGCGCCGACGCACCTCAATATGGCTCTGGCCATCCCGGTGACGACGGTCCTCATCCTGTCGTCCTTCACCTGCCAGATGGGCGTCTTCGCCGCCGAGCGCGGTGACGTCTTCGGCCTCCGCCGCTGGTACCTGGTCTCGCTGATCATGGGCGCCATGTTCGTGTGCGGTCAGGGCTACGAGTACACGAACCTCGTCCGCGAAGGCACGTCGATCTCCAGCAGTGTGTACGGCTCGGTCTTCTACATCACCACGGGCTTCCACGGTCTCCACGTCATCGGCGGTCTCATCGCGTTCGTGTTCTTGATCGGTCGCACCTTGGTCAGTAAGTTCACGCCCGCACAGGCCACCGCCGCGATTGTCGTGTCGTACTACTGGCACTTCGTCGACATCGTGTGGATCGGCCTCTTCGGCATGATCTATTTCGTTCGCTAGCGACACACCAGCCCCGAGTAGCTAGACGTCAACTCAACCAAAGGGATCCAGATGAGTTCATCGCCTCCACGGGAAGGCCACAAGGTGCGGCGTAATCGCAAGCTCCGTCGCCGTTTCGCCGGTGGAATGGCCCTGCTCCTCGGCCTCGTCGCTGCCGGCTTTCTCGCTGCCGCGCTGACGCCGTCGCCGCAGGTCGCCTCCGCCGAGGACGACATGACCGCACAGGTGAAAGAGGGCAAGGCGCTCTACGAGACGTCCTGCATCACCTGCCATGGAGCGAACCTGCAGGGCGTCAACGACCGCGGACCGAGCCTGATCGGTGTCGGTGAAGCCGCCGTCTACTTCCAGGTCTCGACCGGTCGTATGCCGATGGCTGCGAACACCGCACAGGCCAAGCGCAAGCCGGCGAAGTTCGACGCCGACGAGGTCGACGCGATCGGCGCTTACGTCGAGGCCAACGGTGGCGGCCCGGTGATCCCTAAGGACAAGAACGGCAACATCGACGAAGCCTGGTTCCGTGGCTCGCACGAGGTTGGCGTTTCGGAGCCCAGCGGCAGCACTGCCCGCGGTAGCGAACTCTTCCGTCAGAACTGCGCTTCGTGCCACAACTTCACCGGTAAGGGTGGCGCGCTGTCGTCCGGCAAGTTCGCGCCGGCGCTGATCAAGCCGTCGTCGTCGCAGATCTACGCCGCGATGCTGACCGGCCCGCAGAACATGCCGAAGTTCTCGGACCGCCAGCTCACCCCGAATGAGAAGCGCGACATCATCGCGTACATCAAGAACGCCACTGAGGTGCAGCAGCCGGGTGGATACGGGCTTGGTGGATTCGGACCGGCTACTGAGGGTCTGGCCGCGTTTGCCATCGGAATGGTTGCTGTTGTCGGTGCTGCACTGTGGATCGGATCGAGGTCATGAGCGACAGCAATAAGTACACCAATGAGCAGCTCGCGGCGATGAGCCAAGAAGAGCTGTTCAAGCACGGCGTTGAGCTCGACGGCGTCGACGTTGCGTTCCGCAAGGAGCGGTGGCCCATCAAGGCCACGCGTGCGGAGCGCCGCGCTGAGCGACGGGTCGCGTTCTGGTTCCTGCTCTCCGGACTCTCAGCGATCGCCTTCATCGGCATCTTCCTGTTCTGGCCGTGGGAGTACCAGGGTCTCGGCGAAGACAAGTACGGCCTGTACTCGCTGACCACGCCGCTGTACGGTTTGACGCTCGGTATTTCGATCGTTTCCGTCGGCATCGGCATGATCCTGTACGTCAAGAAGTTCATGCCGGAAGAGATCTCGATCCAGGATCGGCACGACGGTCCGTCGACGGAAACCGACCGCAAGACGGTGGTCGCGGTGCTGTCGGACGGCTGGCAGAGCTCGACCCTCGGGCGTCGCAAGATGATCATCGGCAGCGCGGGCTTCGGTATGGGACTCTTCGGTCTCGCCGCGATCCTTCCGTTCGTCGGCGGCATGATCAAAAACCCGTGGAAGCCGATCCGCGAGACCTACAAGGGACCGCAGCCGGCGCTGTGGATCTCGGGCTGGACGCCGAACTACAAGGGCGAGACGATCTACCTCCGCCGCGACACCGGTCGCCCCGAGGACGTCGTTCTGATTCGCCCCGAGGACCTCGACGCCGGCGGTATGGAGACGGTCTTCCCGTTCCGCGAGTCGGAGCGTGGAAACCACGAGGAGCTGCTCAAGGCCCTTCGTGGCATCCGTAACGCGGTCATGCTCATCCGTCTCCGTCCGGAGGACGCCGAGCATGTCCAGAAGCGCAAGGGTCAGGAGAGCTTCAACTACGGCGACTACTTCGCCTACTCGAAGATCTGCACCCACCTCGGTTGCCCGACTTCGCTGTACGAGCAGCAGACCGGGCGCATCCTTTGCCCGTGCCACCAGTCGCAGTTCAGCGCATTCGAGTGGGGCCGTCCGATCTTCGGACCTGCTGCTCGCGCCCTTCCGCAGCTGCCGATCACGGTCAACTCGGATGGATATCTTGTTGCCCAGGGTGACTTCGTCGAAGCCCTTGGACCTGCATTTTGGGAGCGTCGTTCATGAGCATCGCTGACAAGATCGCGGCCTCTGCAGCAAAAGCCGCTGACAATGTGGACTCGCGATACCACCTAGCACCTGGCCTGCGTCGACAGATCAACAAGGTCTTCCCGTCGCACTGGTCGTTCATGCTCGGTGAGATCGCGCTCTACAGTTTCATCATCCTGATTCTGTCGGGCTTCTACCTCACCATGTTCTTCGACCCGTCGATGACGGAAGTCACCTACAACGGTGTCTACGCACCACTTCGTGGTGTCGAGATGTCGCGGGCCTTCGAGACCGCGCTGAACATTTCGTTCGAAGTTCGCGGCGGTCTGTTCATCCGCCAGATCCACCACTGGGCAGCGCTGCTGTTCGTGGCGTCGATCATCGCCCACCTGCTGCGCATCTTCTTCACCGGCGCGTTCCGACGTCCGCGTGAAGCGAACTGGATCATCGGCTGCTTGATCCTCGTGCTGGCGATGTTCGAGGGCTTCTTCGGATACACCCTCCCCGACGACCTGCTGTCGGGTACCGGCCTCCGCGCCGCCATGGGTGGTATCACGCTGTCGATCCCGGTCGTCGGTACGTGGATGCACTGGGCATTGTTCGGCGGCGACTTCCCGGGTGACATCATCATTCCGCGCCTCTACATGTTCCACATCCTGCTGTTCCCGCTTCTTCTGCTCGCTCTGGTCGCCGTGCACCTTGCCCTGGTCTGGTACCAGAAGCACACGCAGTTCGCCGGCACCGGTCGTACCGAGCACAACGTCGTCGGACTCCGCATCCTGCCGCTGTTCGGTGTGAAAGCCGGAGCCTTCTTCTTCCTGAACTTCGGTGTCATCGTCATGATGGCTGGTCTGCTGCAGATCAACCCGATCTGGAACATGGGCCCGTACAACCCGTCACAGGTGTCGGCCGGTTCGCAGCCCGACTTCTACATGATGTGGACGGACGGCATGGCGCGTCTGTGGCCGGCGTGGGAGCTCTACTTCGGCGGCTACACCGTCCCGGCAGTGTTCGCGGTCGCGATCGTCATGGGTCTCGTGTTCGGTGTGCTGTTCGCGTACCCGTTCCTCGAGGCGAAGCTCAGCAACGATCACGCGCACCACAACATCCTGCAGCGCCCGCGTGACAACCCGATTCGTACCGGTATCGGTGCGATGGCGGTCGGGTTCTACATGGTGCTGACGCTGTCCTGCGTGAACGACATCATCGCGTACAAGTTCTCGATCTCGCTCAACGCGACGACGTGGATGGGCCGCATCGGTGTCCTCATCGTCCCGCCGATCGCGTACTACGTGGCGTACCGCTGGGCCCTCGGACTCCAGCGCCAGGACCGCGCGATCCTCGAGCACGGTATCGAGACGGGTATCGTCAAGCGTCTTCCGCACGGTGAGTTCATCGAGATCCACCAGCCGCTCGGACCGGTTGACGACCACGGTCATCCGCTCCCGCTCTCCTACCAGGGAGCTGCGGTGCCGCACAAGATGAACCAGCTCGGCCTGGCCGGCGCTCCGGGACGCGGTTCGATCCTGACCGCCGACCCGGCAGTGCAGACACAGGCTCTGGACAAGGCAGATCACGAGGCGCACCACAAGTCGCTCGAGATGCTGCAGCAACTCCAGGACCGTATCCACGGAAACGGCAGCAACGGCAGTAGCAACGGCGAAGCCAAGCACTAAGCCAACACCACAAGGCAGCCCCAGCGAGAAATCGCTGGGGCTGCTTTGTGTTTCCGGCACCTTGGCGCCGACACCATGTGTGACATCACTTCTACTTGATATGACATCACTGTGATGTCATAGTGGAGTCATGGAAATCGCCCACTACGTCGGACAGGTGCAGCGGCATATTGCCGCCGCGGCTGAACTCGCCGACGACTCAACCAAGCAGACGGTGGCTGCGTTGGCGACCGCGGCGGAGGCCGGGATCCGGCTCGCGATCCTTTCGGCTGTCACGGACGCGGCCGCCGAGGTCACGACGGCACTTCTCGACTCAGACAGCGGACAGGCCCCGCAGATCACGGTCGTGCTCGATCGCGACGAAATCCGGGTCGACGTCGCCACCACTACCCCGGCGGTCGCCGTGAGTGAGCCACGCGTCGACGACGGCGACGCGACAGCGCGGATCTCGCTGCGCCTTTCCGAAGCGCTCAAGGCCGACATCGACCGCGCGGCGGCTGCCGACGGCGTCTCGGTCAACACCTGGCTCGTCCGCGCGGCCGCAGTGGCTCTGCCAGGTCGTACTCGGTCCTCGAGCCCGCAAGCACGAAACACCCGTATCACCGGCTGGGTAACCGGCTAAGCAAAGGATCAACAATGACTATCAAGAACTTCCCGGTCACGGGACCGCTGGCCCTCAACTTCCGCGTCGGCAATGCCAACGTCATCATTCGTGCAGTCGCCGGCATCACCGAAGCCACGGTGAGCCTGACGCAGCGCGATGGCGGTACCGAGATCATCGACCAGACCGTGGTCGAACTGAAGGGCACCGAGCTGGTGATCCGACAGAGCCAGCAGACGTTCGCCGAGTTCCTCGCACTGTTCCGCGGCCGTCACGCCGAGCTTCTCATCGACGCCACCGTGCCCGAGGGTTCGCGGGTGCGTATCGCCAGCCGTTCGTCTGAAGTCACCATCGAAGGCCGCACCGGCACCGCGGATATCGCCACCGGCGCGACCAACCTGGTCTTCGACGAGATCGATGGTGACCTTCGCTTCCGCACGGGTAGCGGCCAGGCCAGCGGCCGCCGCGTCGTCGGCGCCGTCATCCTGCGCAGCGGCTCCGGCAACGCCTCGCTCGGTGAGGTCGGTTCGGTGGAAATGGGCACGGGCGCGGGAACGCTCGAGATCGGCGTCGCGCACGGTTCGGTCCGCATGCGCACTGGCTCCGGCACCGCGTCGATTCAGACCGCCGAGGGGGACGTCGATTTCGTCAGCGGCTCGGGCGGACTGACTGTGGGACTGCCCGAGGGCAAGCACGCACACATCGACGTCATGACCGGCAACGGACGCCTCGACACCGACCTTCCGGTTTCGGAGCAGGCGCCGGCCAACGGTACGTCGACATCGATTCGCGCACGGACCGGTAGCGGCGACATCCGACTCCACCGTTCGGTCGCGGCGTAACCACGTTCGACCGTGGATCGCTGCCCCCGGGATTCATTTCGGGGGCAGCGATCGCGTCAGTTGAATAACGAGATCCCGAACGGCAGGACCGTGCCGTTTGGTTGCTTTCCCATTGATGAATGCGAATCCGCCTGCGCACCATGCATACCCGACGTGCGCAGATGATCGGTCTCGCAATTCCGATCCTGTGCGCGACTCCCCTGGCCGCACCACCCCAGGCGCAGGCGGCAACCATCGTGTTCGCTGACGAGTTCACTGGACTATCGGGGTCGGCGCCGAACCCGGCGCACTGGTCGTATGACGTCGGCAAGGGAATCTCGGGAAATTCGACAAGCCGGAATACGTCATCTTGAACATCGCGACTGGAGGTGACTGGCCCGGGCCGGTCGACGCATCGACGCCCTTCCCGGCCGACATGTTGGTCGACTGGGTCCGAATCACCGCCTAGGCCGGACGCACTACAAAGACCGTCCGCGCCGACTTCCCGCGGTTCTCCACCAGCGCGATGACCTCGCCATTTTCGTCCGCGACGCCGTAGACGCCCTCGAAGTCGTGCTTCGGAATCGGGCGACCGTGGCTGATGTCGTCGACGTGGGTCGGTTCGATCGCCGCAACGGGAAACGCCTGCCGGATCGCGTCATCGATCTCGAGGCTGGGCGTGGGATCGTCCGCAAGTTCGTCGAGCGTGCGGGCGACGTCGAGCCCGAACGGACCGACCACCGTCCGCCGAAGTGCCGTCAGATGACCACCGACGCCGAGGGCAGCACCCAGATCTCGAGCAAGCGATCGAATGTAGGTTCCCGACGAACAGTCGACGACCACGTCCAGATCGATGAACTGACCTCGTCGCGACTCGATGACCTCGAACCGCGAGACCGTCACCGGCCGCGCGGGAATGACGACGTCCTCCCCCGCGCGGGCCAACGCATAGGCCCGCTTTCCGTCGATCTTGATCGCGCTGACGGTTGCCGGAACCTGCATGATGTCACCGGTCAGGACTGCGATCTGAGCCTTGATGTCCGCATCCTCGACGGCCGAAACGTCAGCCGACGAAATGACCTCACCTTCCGCATCATCGGTGGTCGTGGCCTGACCGAGTCGAATCGTCGCCGCATAGGACTTCGTCGTCAGGCTCAAAAGTCCGAGCAACTTGGTCGCGCGCTCGACGCCGAGAACGAGCACACCGGTCGCCATCGGATCGAGCGTGCCCGCATGACCGATCTTCCGGGTCTTCATGATCCGCCGACAACGCGACACCACGTCGTGGCTCGTCATGCCGGCGGGCTTGTCCACAATGAGCAGTCCGCCCAGGATCACGCGGCGATCACCGCCACGATATGTGACCCCGTGATCTTCCACCGACCGCGGAACTCGGTCACCGGAGGGCCCGCGAGAGCTTGCCCCGGAATCAGAATCCGTGAGTGGAACGTCCCCACTCCCGGGCTCTCCTCGGCGAACGTGATGTGCGCATCCTCGAAACCCAGCCAGCGGTTCGTCAGCGGGAACCAGGCCTTGTAGGTGGCTTCCTTGGCACAGAACAGCAACCGATCGAAATTCCAGTCACCGTCGGTCGATTTCAGCCAGACCCGTTCCTCGGGCACGCTCACCGAATCGAGCACACCGGCCGGCAGTGGGCCATTCGGCTCCGCGTCGATGCCAACGGTTCGGATTTGCATCGCATGCGCGAGAACCGCGGCCCGGTACCCATCGCAGTGCGTCAGGCTGCCGACGATGCCGCGCGGAAACAGTGGCATTCCACGCTCGCCCCGGCCAATCGCCACCGGTGCGACCCCGAGCTTCTCCATCGCAACCCGGGCGCAGTGCCGCGCACCAGCGAACTCGGCCTTGCGCTTCGGAACCGCTCGCTCGATGAGCGACATCTCCCCTGGGTGCGGCTGCAGCCCCGGCGGGTCCGCGAACAATTCCGCGCTGGCGACGCCAGCGGGCAGTAGGTCAGCGATCACTGCGGGGCGGTCCTCCTGGGTGCATTGGAATCGAGTCTGCGCCGGAGCTTGGCCGACTCGCGCTTGGCGCGGTGCTGTTCGTACTTTGCACGCATCTCCGGAGAAATCTTAAAGTGCCCGCCGAACTCGTTGAGACTCCCCGGCGGGTAGTCCGGCGTCGGCAGGATCTGGCGCTTGAGATTGTCCGGCAGTCCGCGGAACTCCCACTCCATCGGATAGCCCCACGAGACCTCCTCGAACCGGACTCCGTCGTAGTACGTCGTGCGCGGGATGTGGAGGTGGCCGTAGACCGCACACACCGTATTGAACTCGGTGTGCCACGTCGCGGTGTCCTTCGTACCGCACCACAGCGAGAACTCCGGGTAACGGAGGATCTCCGTCGGCGCGCTGACGAGCGGCCAGTGATTGATCAGTACTACCGGCGTTCCGGGCGCAAGCTGTTCGAGCCGGTTCCGCGTGTACTTGACGCGCGTGTGGCACCACGCGTCGCGCGTGAGGTACGGATCGGGTTTGAGCAGGAATTCGTCGGAGCACACGACGTTGGCGTCATACGCGATCTTCAGGCCCTCGGCCTTGTTCGTCGCACCGTCCGGCAGAAACGAATAGTCGTAGAGCAGGAACATCGGGACCAGCGTGATCGGGCCCGAATCGTCATGCGGCCAGACCGGGAACTCATCCTCCGGCGTCACGACGCCGAGTTCACGGCACATCGCGACGAGGTAGTCGTAGCGCGCTGCGCCAAACATTTGAACCGGATCACGAACCGTCGTCCACAGCTCGTGGTTACCCGGGACCCAAATGACCTTCTCGAACTTGCGACTCAGCGCCGCCAGGGTCGCTCGGATGTCGTCAGACTTCTCGGCAACATCACCGGCGACGATCAACCAGTCGTGCGGTGTCGTCGGCTGGATTCGGTCGATGAGCGGCTTGTTCTTGTTATGGCTCACGTGGATGTCACTGACCGCCCAGAGTGTCGGACGTTTCTCCGTCTGCTCAGTCAAGGATTGCACCCTTCTCTACCTGCGGAACCCGCGCGCCGGCGATCGCCCACTTGCCGGAGCTGGTCCGCCAGACAACAGCCAGCACTCGCAGAGTTATGAACGCGCCGAGGCCCGCCCAGATTCCGCGGAGACCCCAATCGAACGCGAATGACAGCCAGATGAGTGGCAAGAACCCGACCAGTGCACTCGCGAGCGTGATGTTCCGCAGGAAAGCGGCATCGCCTGCCCCGAGGAGTACCCCATCGAGTGCGAAGACAATGCCTCCAAGCGGAATGAGCGCGACCAGAATCCACCACACCTCATGCGCCCGCGACACGACGGTCGCATCCGGTGCCAGCAGCGGCGGAAGCAGACCGTAGAGCGCTGCGACGACTGCCGCCACCACGAGGGCCATCACCGCCGACCATCGCGTCAACCGCCAGGCCAAGGCCTTGGCTTCGTCGACGCGACCACTCCCGAGCGCCGCGCCGACCAATGCCTGCGCCGCAATGGCGATCGAATCGAGCAGCAGCGCAATGAGATTCCAGAGTTGAAGCACGACTTGATGCGCACCGACCGCGGCCGCACCGAACCGCGCCGCGACCGCCCCGGCAGACAGGAAGCACACCTGGAACCCCAGGCTCCGGGCAATCAGATCGCGGCCGAGCCGCAGCTGGTCGCGCATGACCGCGAAGTCCGGGCGCAGGACGACGCGCTCCGCGAGAAGAGCCCGAAGAAACAGCACCGCAGTCACCGATTGCCCCGCGACATTGGCGACCGCGGACCCTGGCACGCCGAGGTGCGGCAATATCAGCCAGCCATGAACGAGAGCTGGGCACAGCAAAGCCGACACGACGAGCCCGGCGGCGACATATCCGAGGGGCCGAGCGGTGTCGGAAACACCCCGCAACCAGCCACTTCCGGCGAGCGCAACGAGAATGAGCGGAACGCCGAAGAGCGCGATTCGAAGCCACTCGACCGCGATCGACGCGATATCCGGACCACCGATGATCTCCGCCACGGGCTGAGCCAGTGCCTGCATCGCCACAACGATCGCCATGCCGATTCCGAGAGCGAGCCACGTGGACTGCACCCCCTCGCCCGCTGCCCCGCGCCGACTCCCCGACCCGTACAGCCGCGCCGACCGAGCCGTCGTGCCATAGGCGAGAAAAGTCAGTTGAGCGCCGACCTGAGCGAGGATCAGGCCGCCGATCGCCATCCCCGCGAGTGATTGCGCACCGAGACGTCCGACGACCGCGAGGTCATAGAGCACATAAAGTGGTTCGGCGACGAGAGCGCCGAACGCAGGTACGGCCAGGCGCAGAATCTGTCGCGATTCCGTCGGGGTCACCCGAGCTCCGCGAGCAACTCCCGCAGTACGTCCGCGGCAGTTCCAGTCGCCGAATAGCCCGCGGCATAACGGTGACCGCCGCCCCCGAGCCGGACCGCGATCGGCGAAACTTCCACCCCACCTCGTGAGCGCAGGGAGACCGTCCACCAGTTCGGAGCGCGCTCCTTGAGCACCGCAGCGACGAGCGCTTCACTCGCCGTCCGCACGAGGTCGACCAGGCTTTCCGCGTCTTCGGGGGCGGTGCCGGCGAGGTCCTCCTGGGTCGCCATCGCGTACACCAGGCCAGCGCCGTCCGCAGCGTCGGGAACGAACGTCGCCGACGACAGAACGCGTCCGACGAGGTGCAACCAGGTGAAGCTGTGCGTATCGAGCAGTTCGCGGCTGATCTCCGCGCCATCGATACCGGTCGCGAGCAGGCGCTCCGCGAGAGTGTGGGTACCGGGGTTGACCCACCGGAAGGCACCGGTGTCGGTCACGAGGCCGGCGTAGAGGCAATGTGCGATCTCGGCATCGATCGGGGCGCCGAGCGCATCGAGCAAGTCCGCGATCACGGCCGTCGTCGAACTCGCGGAAAGGTCCACGAGATTGACGGAGCCGTATCCGGTATTCGACGCATGGTGGTCGATGACGAGGACGTCCCCGGTCAGCAGATGCTGTAACCGGCCGACCCGATCCGGACTCCCACAATCGACGGTGACCACCAGGTCGGCTGTATGAAGCTGCTCCGGCGCAACGAGGAACCGCTGCCCCGGAATGCCATCGAGCGAGGCCGGCAGGCGATCCGGATAGGAGAACGTGACCTGGACCTTGACGCCGAGGCGGTCGAGTGCCAGCGCGAGCGCGAACCCACTTCCGATCGAGTCGGCGTCAGGCTGGCTGTGGCACAGCACAGCCACCGTTGTCGCGTCGTTCAGCAGTTTTACTGCAGACGACAGCTCACTCGTCGTCACGGGGCTCGCTGCTCTTGTACGGATCAGCCTCACCAGCGGGGGTGGCGCCGACCGCAATGCGAGCGAGCTCTTCATCTGCCGCGCGAACCTTCGCGAGCAGGTCCTCCATGTGCTTGGACGTCTCGGGAATCGTGTCCAGAACGAATGCCAGAGACGGGGTGTAGCGCACCCCGGTGCCGGCGCCGACCTTCGTCCGGAGCTTTCCCTTGGCCTTGTTCAAGGCCTCGGCAGCACCGTCGAGATCAGGTGTCCCGTCCAGCTTCTCCGCACGCACGGTATAGAAGACGGTGGCCTCACGCAGGTCGCCTGTCACCTTGCAGTCGGTGATGGTGACGTACGTCAGACGAGGGTCTTTGATCTCATGTTCGATGGCGGTGGCCACGATCGTGGAAATCCGCTTCGCCAGCTTGCGAGCACGTGCCTGATCGGCCATTAAACCCTCCTCAATCCTCGGGTCCGAGAACCCGTCGGCGCACCGACAGAATCTGAAGCTCCGGGTGGGCGGCCATCGCACGCTCACACCGATCGAGCACTTCCGTGATGTGCGCGATGGTAGAGCTTGCGACAGCCACGCCGACCTCAGCTCTGCGGTATAGGTCCTGATCCCCAGTCTCCGCTGCGCTCACACCAAAACGCTGGAGCTCAGCGACGACCGGCCGGATCACGGACCGCTTTTCTTTTAGGGAGTGGACATCCCCAAGAAGGATGTCCACTTCCAAACTGCCTACGAACATTCGGCCCCACGCTAGTCGCGCGGCTTTTCCTTCAGCTCGTACGCCTCGATGATGTCGCCTTCGCGGAGGTCGTTGAAGGTCAGCGTCATACCGCATTCGAAGCCCTCGCGGACCTCGGTGACGTCGTCCTTCTCACGCCGCAGCGAAGCGATCGTGGTCGTTTCTACGATGACGTTGTTGTCCCGCAGAATACGAGCCTTCGCGTTGCGCTTCATGATGCCGTCGCGAACCATGCAACCCGCGATGAGACCGAACTTCGACGACCGGAAGAGGGCGCGAATCTCGGCGCGACCGAGCTGGACCTCTTCGTAGATCGGCTTGAGCATGCCCTTGAGGGCCTTCTCGACCTCATCGATGGCCTGGTAGATGACCGAGTAGTACCGGATCTCCACACCTTCGCGGTTCGCGAGCTCGGTGGCCTTGCCCTCCGCACGGACGTTGAACCCGATGATGATCGCGTTCGACGCAGCCGCCAGGTTGACGTTGGTTTCGGTGATACCACCGACACCGCGGTCGATGACGCGGAGGCGAACCTCGTCGTCGATCTGGATCTGCATGAGGGCCTCTTCGAGGGCCTCGACCGTACCGGAGTTGTCACCCTTGAGGATGAGGTTGAGCTCGCTGGTTTCCTTGAGCGCGTCATCGAGGTTCTCGAGGCTGATGCGCTTGCGGCTCTTCGCAGCCATCGCGTTGCGCTTACGCGCATTACGACGGTCGGCGATCTGGCGGGCGATGCGGTCTTCCTCGACCACGAGCAGGTTGTCACCTGCACCCGGAACCGAGGTGAAACCGATGACCTGGACGGGACGCGACGGCAGTGCCGCCTCGACGTCGTCGCCGTTCTCGTCGAGCATTCGACGAACACGACCGTAGGCATCACCAGCGACGACCGAGTCACCGACGCGGAGCGTTCCGCGCTGGATGAGGACGGTGGCAACCGGACCACGACCGCGGTCGAGGTGCGCTTCGATAGCCACACCCTGTGCGTCCATGTCGGGGTTCGCACGCAGGTCGAGCGACGCATCGGCAGTCAGCAGGACGGCCTCGAGCAGCGCGTCGATGTTGGTGCCCTGCTTGGCCGAGATGTCGACGAACATCGTGTCGCCGCCGTACTCCTCGGCAACGAGACCGTACTCGGTGAGCTGGCCGCGGATCTTCTGCGGGTCAGCACCTTCCTTGTCGATCTTGTTGACCGCCACCACGATCGGCACGTCAGCAGCCTGCGCGTGGTTGATCGCTTCCACCGTCTGCGGCATGACGCCGTCGTCGGCCGCGACCACGAGGATCGCGATGTCGGTGGCCTTCGCACCACGAGCACGCATGGCGGTGAACGCCTCGTGACCCGGGGTGTCGATGAAGGTGACGAGTCGTTCGTTGCCTTCGAGCGAGGTGAGCACCTGGTACGCACCGATGTGCTGCGTGATGCCACCGGCTTCGCCCTCGCGGACGTTCGCCTTACGGATCGTGTCGAGGAGTCGCGTCTTACCGTGGTCGACGTGACCCATGACGGTCACGACCGGCGGACGGATGACGAGATCGTCCTCGTCGCCAGCGTCCTCGCCGTAGGTGAGGTCGAAGCCTTCGAGAAGCTCGCGGTCCTCGTCCTCCGGGCTGACGACCTGAACGGTGTAGTTCATCAGGCTGCCCATGAGCTCGAGCAACTCGTCGCCGACGGACTGCGTCGCAGTCACCATCTCGCCCTCGTTGAACAGGGCCTGGACGAGTGCCGCCGGGTTCGCGTCGATCTTCTCGGCGAAGTCCGACAGCGAAGCTCCACGAGCAAGACGGATGATCTCGCCGTTTCCGCGCGGCAGACGCACGCCACCGATCGACGGTGCCTGCATCGAGTCGTACTCTTGGCGCTTCTGACGCTTCGACTTACGACCGCGCTTCGGCGCGCCACCCGGACGACCGAAGGCACCAGCGGCACCGCCGCCACGACCACGACCACCGGGACCGCCGCCGCCACCGGGAGGGCCACCTGTGCCACCCGGACGGAAGCCACCGCCGCCGCCACCAGGTGCGCCACCGGGACCACCGGGACGACCAGCACCGGCACCAGCACCCGGACCACCGGGACGGAAACCGCCGCCACCAGGACCGCCGGGACGACCGCCGCCGCCACCGGGACCGCCGGGACGACCCGGACCGCCGGGACGACCGCCACCAGCACCCGGCGCGGGACGCGCCGAACGCTGCGGCATCGCACCCGGGTTCGGGCGCGGAGGCATCGAGCCGGGGTTAGGACGCGGACCGCCGGCACCGGCCGGAGGACGCGGGGGCATGCCACCAGGTCCCGGACGCGGGCCGCGCTCGCTGCCCGGTCCCGGACGCGGACCGCCCGGATGCTGCGGACGCGGAGCAGCGCCACCCGGCTGAGCCGGACGCGGAGCCCGCTCCGGTGCCGGAGCAGACGAGAAGGGGTTGTTGCCGACGCGCGGCTGACGCGGGCCGGGGACAGCTCCGCCGCCCGGACGCGGACCGGGGGCAGCACCGCCCGGACGCGGGCCAGGAGCAGCGCCACCCGGGCGCGGACCAGGCGCAGCGTTCGGACGCGCACCAGGAGCAGCGCCACTCGGACGCGGACCGGGAGCAACGTTAGGGCGCGGAGCCGGAGTGAACTCCGGCGTTGACGGACGGGCAGCCGGCGCAGCCGGAGCCGGGGCAGCAGCAGCTGCCGGCGGTACTACCCGCGGTTCAGGTTCGGCCGGGCGCGACGGCGCAGGCCGCGGACCCGGACGGGGGCCAGCCGGGCGCGGAGCAGCAGACTCCGAGACGGACGCAGCCGTCGAGGCTGCCGGGCTGGGCTTCGAGCCACCGAACGATTCACGCAGTCGACGTGCGACCGGTGCCTCGATGGTCGATGAAGCTGATTTTACGAACTCGCCTTGCTCCTTGAGCCGGCCCATGAGTTCTTTGGACGTAACACCGAGTTCCTTCGCCAACTCGTGTACGCGGGGCTTTCCTGCCACTGCTCTCCTCACTAAGAGGCCGAGCGTGGCTACCATCTTCGGTGCCCGCGCGGCCTCGGTTTACTTCCGACGCACGCTCATTGCTGGTGCTTCACGGTGTGCTCATGTTTGCTGTTGCCTCTTCTGTCGAGGTGTTTTCACACCTTCAGTGCTCGTCGGCCTGATCGGCTTAGCGAGAGAGTTCCCTCTCCAGTTCGGCGAGATCAAACCGGCCGGACACCTTCAGTGCCCTGCCGAATGCTCGGCGTCGTTCTGCAGTCTGCAGGCACTCGGGACTGCGGTGAATCCATCCACCGCGACCCGGGAGCCTGCGCGCCGGATCGGGGATCACCGAAATTCCGTCGCCGGAAGAACGTGCCACGAACCGAAGCAGATCGACGGCCAACACGCGCGTACGGCACCCGACACACGTCCGGATTGGACCCGGTGAATGTGCGGATACCGAAGAGCTATGTTGAACCACTGTTTACTGTACCGCCGGAGTGCTGGAGAACCGAAACTGGCTGGGTGTCTGTCGTCGGCACTTCGTCCGACGGCCCCAACCTAGTGCTGGGGCTGTGTCTCGGCGTCGCTGCGGATGTCGATCCGCCACCCGGTCAGGCGTGCTGCGAGCCGCGCGTTCTGACCTTCTTTGCCGATCGCAAGCGACAACTGGAAATCTGGAACGACGACCCGAGCGGCCTTCGCATGTGCATCCACGACGGTCACTGATGCAACCTTCGACGGGGACAAAGCATTCCCGACGAACTTCGCGGGGTCTTCGTCGTAGTCGATGATGTCGATCTTCTCGCCCGACAGATCGCTCATGACATTGCGGACGCGCTGGCCCATCGGACCGATGCAGGCGCCCTTGGCGTTGAGCCCGCCGATCTTGGACCGAACCGCGATCTTCGACCGGTGACCTGCTTCGCGCGCGACCGAAACAATCTCGACCGAACCGTCGGCGATCTCGGGAACGTAGAACGCGAAGAGCTTCCGAACGAGGTTCGGGTGTGTGCGCGACAGCGTCACGCGGGTACCGCTCTGGCCGCGCGAGACGTCGATGACGTAGCACTTGATGCGGTCGCCGTGGTCGTACCGCTCCCCTGGCACCTGCTCGGCCGATGGGATGACCGCATCGGTGCCGCTGGCGTCGGTGCCGATGCGGACGACGACGAAGCCGCGGGTGTTGGCCCGGGTGTCGCGCTGCACGACACCGCTGACGATCTCGCCCTCGTGGGTGGCGTATTCGCCGAAGACCTTGTCCTGCTCGGCATCGCGCAAACGCTGCACGATCACCTGGCGCGCGGTCATCGCGGCGATCCGGCCGAAGCCTTCCGGGGTGTCGTCGTATTCGGAGATCAGGTTGCCGTCGGCGTCGGTCTCGCGGGCCATGACCCGAACGAGGCCGGTCTTCTTGTTGACGTCAATGCGTGCGTCAGGCTGATGGCCTTCGGTGTGCTTGTACGCAGTCAGCAGTGCGGTCTGGATTGCGGCAATGACGGTGTCGAGAGGAATTCCCTTTTCCGTCTCGATTGCACGCAGTGCAGCGATGTCGATATTCATGTGCCTGCCGATCTAGGTTTCAGTTGTCGGGTTCAGTTGTGACGCCCCGAGCAGCGCGGACTCCGCACTCTCGGAGAAGGACAACATAAGGGTAACGCCATATTTCACTGGCCGAGTCCGCGCGACCGGCGCAGCGAAGGGCGAGGCAGGATGGTCGGGTGCGGATCTCGAGGCGGCAGGCGCTGCAAATTCCGATGGTCGGCGCAGTCGTCGTCGCGGCCGGCTGCGGACGGGAGCGAATGGCGACGCCGCCGCCCCCCGACCCCCTCATCGAACTCGCCGCACAGGCCCGCTTCGACGCGGATTTCGCGACGTCCGCGATCGCCACGAATCCCGACGACCACGCCGCTCTGACCGAGGTCGCCGCGCAGCGCACCGCGCACGCCGAGGCATTGGAGGCCGAGATCGCGCGACTGGCCAGCCCGTCGGCGACGACCACCCCGAAGTCGACACCCGCCGACATCTCGTTCACCGGCGACCTGCCCACCTTGCTGCGCCGGTCCCAGCAGAATGCGGCCGCGGTCGCACGGAAGACACACGGCTACCGTGCCGGACTGCTGGCATCTATCAGCGCTGCGTGCGCTGTCCAGATCGAGGTGTTGCTGGAATGAGAGAACCCGAACTCAACGCCCTCCGCCTGGCCTTGGAGACCGAGTACGCCGCGATCTTCGCGTACGGAGTGATCGAGGCGTTCGCCGGACCGAACGAGGACATGGCGACGGAAGATCTTGCGGCGCATCGCACGCGGCGTGACGCCACCATCGCACTACTGACTCGCGCCGGAGCCGACGGACTCGAGGCCCAGGCCGGCTACTCGCTACCCGACCCGGTTACCGACGTTGAATCCGCGGGCGCTGCGGCGATTGCCGCGGAGTCAGACACCGCGACCGCGTGGCGTGGGGTCGCCGAACGTGCCGACAGCCCCGACACGATCACGACTGCCGTCACCGCACTCACCGAATCGGCCATCCGGATGGCGAAGTGGCGTCGGGCCCTCAAGCTCACGCCGGAGACTTACGCCTTCCCCGGGCAGACCTGAGCAATCGCTCATCCCCTATCATGGGATGATATGAGGAATTTTCGCCGGGTCGCCGCGCCGCTCTTGCTGCCGATCACGTCGGCGATGTGCTTCGGTTTCTCTGGCCCGTTCGCGAAGTCACTCATGGCGGCCGGATGGTCGCCGGGGGCCGCGTCGATCCTGCGCTGTGTCGGAGCCGCTTCGGTGCTGCTTGTTATCGGGCTGGCGACCGGCGCCTCGCGAAAATGGCCAGGCCGGTCCGCGGTCGCGTACGGGTTCTTTGCCGTCGCGCTCGCGCAGACGACGTTCTTCCTGTCGCTGACTCGGCTCCCGGTTGGCGTGACGCTCATGATCCAGTTCTGTGCACCGGTCGTCGTCATCCTGTGGGAGTGGCTGGTCCGAAAAGCGCCACAGAGTTCGACGACGCTGGCCGGTGCCGCGCTCGCGATCGCCGGTGCCGTCCTCGTCATCAATCCGTTTGGCAGCTCCGGCATCGACCCGATCGGCGTCGCCTGGGCGGTGGCTTCGATGATCGGGCAAGTCGGGTTCTTCCTGTTGTCGACGGACGACTCGGACGCCGACCCCATCGGATTCACTGCTGTCGGACTGCTGGTGGGCGCTGCGATCGTCGGCACGTTGTCGGCGTTCGGGGTCGTCGAGTTCACCGTCAGCACCGCGCCGGTCACGCTGGGTTCCCACGAACTGCCCTGGTGGGCGGCTTTTCTTCCGCTTGCCGTGGTCGCGACCGCGTTCGCCTACCTCACCGGTGTCGCGGCAGTCGCCGCCCTGGGCTCGACGTTGTCTTCGGTGATCCTCTTGAGCGAGGTTCTCTTCGCCGTCGTCTTCGCCTGGCTCCTTCTCGGCGAGACGATCACGTCGGTTCAATGCATCGGCGGTGCGGTACTCGTGACCGGTGTTGCGATCGCCAAACTTCGTAGTCGCGAGACCGGACTCAAGACCGCTGAAGTCGCCGTCGCGACGGCGTAGGGCATGCCGCCCAAGCCCGTCTGGCGCCAAGGGCGACGAATGGGGCTTGGGAGGTACGCCCAACGTGCTGGAATGAGGCTATGAACTGGTTGCGCGCGACCACCGACGACGGGCAGACCTTCGTCTACGCCGAGCGGGGCACCGGTCCCCTGGTGATCCTCTGGCACGGCTACCCGGACACGCCGCACGGCTGGAGTTCGACTGCCGAGCACCTGGCCGCGGCCGGATACCGCACGATCACGCCGTGGCTGCGTGGGTACCACCCGGACACGGTTGTCGAGGGTCGGGATTACAAGAGCAAGACACTGGCTTTCGAGACCTCGCGCTTGCTCGATGCCCTCGGCGAGGAGCACGCGGTCGTCGTCGGACACGACTGGGGCGCAGCCCTCACCTACGGCGCGGCCGCGTACACCCCAGAACGCGTTCGCGGGATGGTCGTCGTGGCGATCCCACATCTGAGCCTCATCAAGCCCGGACCGAAGTCGGTGTGGGACGCCCGCCACTTCGCTGAGCTGCGTCTGCCGTTCGCGCGGCAGTGGGTGCAGCGCAACGACTTCAAGTACATCGCCGACGAGTACCGCCGCTGGGCACCGAACTGGTACGGCCCGGAACGAAATCAAACCCTCGCCGACGTCAAGACGTGCTTCGCAGAGAACCCGAGCAACCTCGACGGGGCACTCGCCTACTATCGCGCGTTCACTGGCCAGTCCGGTCGCGCGGGCCACAAGATCGACAAGCGCGGTCTGGTCGTCGGCGGCACGGCAGACCTCGTTCCGGCATCGGCTTTCGAGCAGACGCCGGAGAAGCTCGGCGAGGGTTCGACCGCGCTCATCGTCAAGGGCGCCGGGCACTGGCCGCACCGCGAGGACGAACCGGCGTTCCTGCAGGCCCTGAAGGACTACCTCGCGTCGCTCGACTGACTGACCTGCCAGGCCACGCCATCGAGAAAGCACCGGACACCCATTTCGAAGATGGTGTCGTGGTCGTAGGGGTAATCCTGCTGGACCAGTTCGTTCATCCGCGGAAACCGATCACTCGGCATGAGTTCGAGCAATGAGTCGGTCTGCGTATCGGCCCATTCGTCGTTGGTGATCCCGGTCGCTGCTTGATCGGCAAGTTCGGTCTCAACGGTTTCCGCCAGTCCGCGCACGAGATTCATCAGTCCCAGATGCATGGTCAACGAGTCGGCCGGCGAGAATCCGGCCGTTCGTAAGGCGTCGATGATCGCCTCCGAGTACGGCAGCGCGTTGGGAAGTGGCTGCGGCCGGGTCATCGACATGGCGCTCGCCAGCCAGGGGTGCCGGCGAAGACACTGCCAGAACTGACGCGTGAGCCAATCGAGGCGCTCGCGCCAGTGGCTCGGATCGGACTCTGCAATGACGAGGTCGGCGCACGCAAGGTCCATCATCCGAAGCACCAGATCGTCGCGCCCGGAGACAAACCGGTAGAGCGCCATCGTCGCGACGCCGACTTCGCTGGCGACCCGACGCATCGAGGCGGCCTCGAGGCCCTCGCTGTCGGCGATCCGCAACGCTGCGGCCACTACGGCGTCGACCGTCAACTCCGGCTCAGCGCGCGCTGATTCGTCTGGCGAAAGCACCACACTCCCGCGTCCGGGTGTCGACGCCACGACCCCGGCGTCTTGCAACAACGCAAGAACTCGGCTCGCGGTGGCCATCGCGACACCGAAATCGCGCATGATCGTTCGGGTCGACGGCGCTCGATCACCCGGCCGGAGACGGCCGGTGGCGATGCGTTCGGAGAGGACCGCAGCGATCTCCTCGGCCCGTTTCATGTGCGGTCCGCACTAGTGCACTTTGCGCATTCATGCATGGAAACAGTGTAGTGATGATGCGTTCGTACGCCGTACATTCGCACTATGCGAATTCTGATTTCGGGAGCCAGCATCGCCGGACCCGCGTGCGCTCTCCTCCTCTCCCGTCAAGGACATGACGTCACCGTTGTCGAGCGCGCACCGCGTCTGCGACCCGGTGGCCAGACCGTCGATCTTCGCGGCGCCGGTCGCACCGTGATCGAACGAATGGGTCTCGCCGATTCGGTCGCCGAGCAACTTCTCGATCAACGCGGCCTCGCGTACGTCGACGACGCCGGCCGACATCGAGCGGTCATGCCCGTGGAAGCGTTCGGCGGGCATGGGATCGTGTCGAGCCACGAGATCCTGCGGGGCGACCTGGCGAAGGTGCTCTACGACGCGACCACGTCCTCGGTGTCGTACGTCTGGGACGACACCGTCACGGCCATCGAGGACGGCAGAGTCTCCTTCGAGAAACGCCGGACCGAGACGTTCGATCTGATCATCGGTGCCGACGGCCTGCACTCTGCGGTCCGGAAGGCGGCTTTCTTGGATGTCGACGTCCGGCCGATCGGAATTCAAACGACCTGGTTCACCGCAGCGGTCGACCAATCCATCGATGGCTGGTTCCTCATGCACAACCAACCGGGTGGGTTAGTGGCGACGGTGCGGCCATCGCACAATCCCGCCGAGGTGAAGGCCGGCCTGAGCGTGCGCACCAATGTCGAGATCGACCGACGGAATCCGGAAGCCCAATGGCAGTTCTTCGAGGAGCGTTTCGCCGAGTCGGGGTGGCTCATCCCCCAGCTTCTGCGCGAGATGCGTACGGCGCCGGACTACGCGTTCGACTCGCTGGCGCAGGTTCGGATGCAGAGTTGGACGACGGGTCGCGTCGCGCTCGTCGGAGACGCCGGCTATTGCCCCACCGCACTGACCGGCCTCGGCACGACATTGGCGCTGGTCGGGGCATACGTCCTGGCGGGTGAACTCGACCGCCACGACGTCGAGACCGCACTCGGCAACTACGACGCGATCATGCGGCCCTTCGTCACGGACGCGCAGAATCTGCCGCCCATGGGAACGCGCGGCTTCGCGCCAGGAACGCGATTCGAGATCGCGCTCGGCCGGGCATCCATCCGCGCCATGAACCGTTGGCCGATGCGGTCGCTCTTCGCCGCCGAGTTCGCGAAGGCGGGGGCGATAGATCTGCCGGACTACGAGATCGCCCTAGCGAACTAAAACAGGAAGGCGACCTGACGGCTTGTCCATCGATATATCTCGATAGACAAGCCGTCAGGTCGTTTGGCCGTTCTACTCCGACATCTCGTATGCGCCGTCGAACGCCTTGACCTGCTCCCACACCCGCGCAGTGCGCTCAGCGTCGACCGCCGGACCGCGAACCGCGCCAAGCGCCCACGCCCGCTGCGCTTCGGTCGTCGCCGACTTGCCGTGCAGTTCGACCGCGTAGGCCGAGTAGTCGCGAACCTGAACGGCGAAGATCTCATCGACGATGTCGGCGTCGAGACCGAGGAGCTCGGCCTGCTCCAGGATCAGCTGGCCGTAGACGATGAGCGAGAACAGGTGTCCGATCACCAGGAGGAAATCGAGGTCCTTCTGCTGCTCGGCACTCGGCGCCGCGGTCATCAGCAGCGTCTTGAGCGCCTTGGCCTGCTCATAGAAGACGGCGACATTCGGCGTCGAGGAGTTGCGTTCGTACGCCTTCGTCCAGTCTTCGAACTGGATCTTGCCGGCTCCGCCGACCGGACCCTGCGCCCAGAAGAAGGAGTCGTCCACCGCGTCGTCGCGCGTCGGGATGGCCGGGTATTCCTTCGGGTTGAACAGGTAGTTCGGCATGAACTTGAGGATCTGCCCGACGTTGACGTGCACCGTACCCTCGAGGCGCGGCAGCCAGCCGATGAAGCGGTTGGCCTGGTGGAAGTACGTGCGCTTCTCGTATCCCTTGGCCGCCATGACGTCCAGGAGCAGCGTCATGACCTTCTCGCCCTCCGACGTGACCTTCGACTTGGTCATCGGGTTGAAGAGCAGGTAGCGACGGTCTTCGAGGCTCGCGCTACGGAAATAGTCGATCGAGCGGTTGCTGAACAGCTTCATGGCGACGATGCGCGAGAACGCCTCGACGAAGTTGGCCTGCACGTGCGAGAAATCGGTGACCGGGTTGCCGTACAGAATGCGGTTGTTCGCGTGGGTGATCGCCTCGTAGAACGAGTGCTCGACCATACCGACCGAACCACTGCACAGGTTGAACTTTCCGATGTTGACCGTGTTCAGCGCTGCGGCGAAGGCTTCCTTGCCGGTGTGCAGGATGTCCTCTTCGGTGACCACATAGTCCTCGAGGTGGAACGTGCTCACGTACATCTGGCCGTGCGTGACGTTCTCGATGAGGTGGTAGTTCGAGTGGCGACTGTCGGCGGCGAAGAACACGTAAGCGTCCGGTCCTTCGAGGTCCGTGCGCCGGCCGAACACCGACACCATGCTCGCGACGTTGCCGTTGCCGATGTAGTACTTGGTGCCGGTGGCGGTGAAACCGCCCTTGCCGTCCGGGGTGAGCAGCATGTCGGTGTTGTAGATGTCCGCACCGTGCGCACGCTCGGACAGGCCGAAAGCCATGACATCGCCGGCCGCGAGATCGTCCGCCGCCTTCTTCTTGGCGGCGTCATTGTCGCTCATCCAGATCGGACCGAGGCCGAGGATCGTGACCTGCTCGGCGTACCAGTAGGCCAGTCCGTAGAAACCGAAGATCTCACTGAGGGCCGCGTTGCGAGACGTGTCCCAGCGGCGGTTCGGGTCTCCGCCGGCCCAGGCGGCGGGCGTCAGGAACGTCGAGAAGAGCTTCTCGCGCTTGGAGAAGGCGATGAAGTCTGCGGTGAACTCGGCGTCGTGGTCCCGGCGAAGCAACTCCTGCTTGCCGACTCCCTCGAAGTAGTCGATCGTCGCGCGC
The DNA here is from genome assembly GCF_000380645.1 of Smaragdicoccus niigatensis DSM 44881 = NBRC 103563. GTDB lineage: Bacteria > Actinomycetota > Actinomycetes > Mycobacteriales > Mycobacteriaceae > Smaragdicoccus > Smaragdicoccus niigatensis. The sequence continues at coordinate 2,407 of NZ_AQXZ01000012.1, read as the reverse complement.
AGCAGGCGACGGGTCTCGTCGTCGAACCGCGTCGGGTCATAGGTGCTGGGGTTGAGGAAGAGGTCTTTAACGGACGTCGCAGTTTCCGGCATGCAGCGAAGCTAACAGGTCCGATTGCGTCAGGGAACAGCACACATGCCCTTAGTCATCATTCACATGACCGTCCTCGACGAGGTGAGGTGCGCCTTGGGAAATAGTCGGTCGCATGGGCCAGTAACCTGGTAAACGTGCCTCAGCTCCGATCCCGAACCACCACCGTAGGACGCAACGCCGCGGGTGCCCGCGCACTCTGGCGCGCGACCGGCATGACCGACAGCGATTTCGGAAAGCCGATCGTCGCGATTGCAAACTCCTACACCCAGTTCGTTCCCGGCCACGTCCACCTCAAGGACGTCGGCGAGATCGTCGCCGAAGCTGTACGCGCCGCTGGTGGCGTCCCCCGCGAGTTCCACACGATCGCCGTCGACGACGGCATCGCGATGGGTCACGGCGGCATGCTCTACTCGCTGCCCTCGCGCGAGATCATCGCCGACTCGGTCGAATACATGGTCAACGCGCACACCGCCGATGCGCTCGTGTGTATCTCGAACTGCGACAAGATCACCCCCGGCATGCTCAACGCCGCGCTTCGTCTCAACGTCCCGACGGTCTTCGTCTCGGGTGGTCCGATGGAGGCTGGTAAGGCCGTCGTCGTCGGTGGCGTCGCCCATGCGCCGACCGATCTCGTCACCGCGATCTCGGCGAGCGCGAACTTCGACGTGACTGAGGAAGGCCTCGACGAGGTCGAGCGCAGCGCATGCCCGACATGCGGTTCCTGCTCGGGCATGTTCACGGCCAACTCGATGAACTGCCTCACCGAAGCCCTCGGCCTCGCACTGCCCGGCAACGGCTCGACTCTCGCCACGCACGCGGCTCGCCGCGCGCTGTTCACCCGCGCGGGAACCGTCGTCGTCGAGGCGGCGAACCGCTGGTATCGCGACGACGATGCGTCGGTCCTCCCCCGCAACGTCGCCAACGAGAAGGCCTTCCGCAACGCGATGGCCCTCGACGTCGCAATGGGCGGCTCGACCAACACGGTCCTGCACACGCTCGCCGCGGCGCAGGAAGCCGAGGTCGACTTCGACCTTTCGACGATCGACGAGATCTCGCGCCAGGTCCCGTGCCTGTCGAAGGTGTCGCCGAACAGCGACTACCACATGGAAGACGTGCACCGCGCCGGCGGAATCCCCGCCATCCTCGGCGAACTCCGTCGCGCCGGACTACTCGACATGGACGTGACGACGATCCACACCAAGTCGTCCGAAGAGTGGCTCGACACCTGGGACATCCGCTCGGGCAAGGCCTCCGAGGAAGCGATCGAGCTGTTCCACGCGGCACCCGGTGGCGTGCGCACGACGACTCCGTTCTCCACGAACAATCGCTGGAAGTCTCTCGACACCGACGCCGAGAAGGGGTGCATCCGCGGCAAGGAGCACGCCTACACCGTCGAGGGTGGCCTGTGCGTTCTGCGCGGCAACATCGCCCCGGACGGTGCGATCCTCAAGACCGCCGGCATCGACGAGGACCTGTTCACGTTCCAGGGCCCGGCGCGCGTCGTCGAGTCACAGGAGGAGGCCGTGAGCCTCATCCTCGGCAAGAAGGTCAACCCGGGCGACGTCATCGTCGTGCGGTACGAGGGCCCGACAGGTGGTCCGGGTATGCAGGAAATGCTGCACCCGACCGCGTTCCTCAAGGGCGCCGGCCTGGGCAAGGTGTGTGCGCTCATCACCGACGGCCGCTTCTCGGGTGGCACCTCGGGTCTGTCGATAGGGCACATCTCGCCGGAGGCCGCGCACGGCGGCGTGATCGGACTCGTCGAAGAGGGCGACCAGATCCGGATCGATGTGCGAACTCGTGCACTCGAGGTCCTCGTCGACGACGAGACCCTCGCCGACCGTCGCGCCAAGATGGACGCTTCGGAGCGTCCGTGGCAGCCCAAGGATCGCGTCCGCCCGGTCACAACCGCGCTGCGTGCCTACGCCGCCCTGGCAACCTCGGCCGACAAGGGTGCAGTCCGCCGGATTCCGTAATTCGCTGCTCAAAAAGTCGTCTGACAGCCTCGGAAGCCCCATATATGGGGCGGGCTCAAGTGATCGCTGCAACACCTGTCTCTTTTGAGAGGTGCTGTAGCTGTGTGTGCGCAGTTGAAGCGTCGCCGTGGACGTCCGCGTGGCGGGAGTTTGCCGAGCGAGGTGCGTGAAGCGTTCTGGCGGGCGGTCGGTGCGGGCAAGACGCCCTCGCAGGCCGCAGTCGAGGCGGGCGTCAGCGAATCGACCGGGTTGAAGTGGGCCAAGGAGGCTGGCTACCAGTCCGCATGGGCACGGACGGCATCACCCGAGGTTCACGCACTGTTCTGGCGTCATGTGTT
>NZ_AQXZ01000011.1 GCF_000380645.1 Smaragdicoccus niigatensis DSM 44881 = NBRC 103563 | reverse complement strand
TGGCTGATCAGGTCGAGGCCTGGTTCGCGGGAAAGTTAATGCATCGCCGGAACACACCGGCACAGAAACTTCTCCCGATAAGGACCACGGACATGAACACCAAGACCCTCATCGCCACCCCGCTCATCGGCCTCGCTGTCATCGGCGCCGGAATCGGAGCCGCCGGCATCGCTTCCGCGGGAACCCTGCCGACTAACGGCAACACGATCGCCATGACGATCTACAACTCGACCGACCAGACGATGACCCTCACCGGTGACTACACCTCAGCCGGCGACTTCATCGCCGGACCGCAGGAAACCCTCGCACCGCACTCGTCCGAGATCGTCACGGCTGCGGTGGACAACTTCGGCGGACTGACCGCGGTTGTGAACTACGGCGTCCCGGACACCAACACGATCGTCACGTTCCAGGCCAACAACAGTGCCCAGGGCGCGACGACCGACGGAACCACCGTCGGTGGCGTGCACGCTCGTCGCTACGACGTCTCCACCACCATCGACACCGGCGTTCCGACCATGAACGTTGCGTACACAATCGCACCGAACTAGAAGGAGTCGCCTACTGATATGCCCTAGCTAGTGGTCAATCACGAACCGAGAGTGGTCATTCCCAATAAGGGGGGAATGGCCACTCTCGGCGTTTGTGTCCAGGTAATTGAATTTTCACTTTGCTTCAGACCCGATCTACCGGGAACCCACAAGGAGAGGGGTTCGGCAGCGGGCCCGCCATATGCACTGAGCAGGAGGATTCTGATGTTCGGTTTTGGGCGTCGACGCGCATACGAGGGCGATCTGGTCGATGACGGTTACGCCGCTCGACCGCGTTGGAGAGGCGGTCGAAGCGACTTGGACGTACCACGCCGAGGCGTCGGTTTCTCGATCCTGCCTTTGCTCCTGCTGATCTGGCTGATCATCGGGGCTATTGCGGCAGGTCAGCGCGGCTACTACACCGACGCGGCCGAAAACTGCGCGAATGCTGGCACGACGATCGTGACCATCGTTGCGGGTCCGCTCAACTACATGGGCGTGAACCCCAAGGTCGAGGACTGTAATCCGAACCTGCCTCAGCCGAGTCAATAAGGCTGAACCAAAAGAAGCCCGCAGCGAAAAGCTGCGGGCTTCTCCTTTGACGGAATTCACACCCATCCAGATCGTCGGCCGCTCCGAATCAAGCCAGTCAGCCCTACCCGCCACTGGATTCGGAGTTTCAATGACTGACCTTGCGCCCTATTTCGACGACGTTCAATCCCATTACGACCTGTCGGATGACTTCTTCGCCCTCTTCCTTGATGACAGCCGTACCTACAGCTGCGCGTACTTCGCCGGCGATGACTTTTCCCTGGCCGAAGCGCAGCAGGCAAAAATCAATCTCTCCCTCGAGAAGTGCCGCCTCGAGCCGGGCATGCGACTGCTGGACATCGGGTGCGGTTGGGGCGCGACGATGATGCGGGCCGTTGAAGGCTACGACGTCCAGGTGACGGGCTTGACCCTGAGCCGCAACCAGCACGATCACGTCGCACGACTGCTGGCCGCCAGGCCGAACGCCCATGGCAGCGAGGTTCGGCTGCAGGGCTGGGAGGAGTTCAACGAGCCGGTCGACCGCATTGTCTCGATCGGCGCATTCGAACATTTCCGGTACGAACGGCATGCCGCTTTCTTCGATCGCTGCCGCGAGATCCTGCCGGCCGACGGGCGCATGCTCTTGCACACAATCGTCATCAACGAGCGCGACGTCATCCGGGCGAAGGGCCTCAAGCTCGACCGCAAGTTCTTCGAATTCGGGCGATTCATCGTCACCCAGATCTTCCCGGGCGGAGAACTGCCGACTCCGAGTCGGGTCGTTAAACTCGCGGAGGCTGCCGGATTCGACGTCGAACGCATCCATCCGCTGCAGTTGCACTACGCCCGAACCCTCGATCACTGGGCAGACGCGTTGCGAGAGCGCAAAGAGGAGGCGATCCGGATCGCGTCCGAAGACACGTTCGACACCTACATGCGGTACCTGACCGGGTGTGCCGAGCTCTTCCGGGAGGGCTACATCGACGTCATGCAATTCAGCCTCGCCGTCGCTGATTGACCGGCTGACAAGACGAAGAGCCCGCAGCGCGAAAAGCTGCGGGCTCCTGGTGGTCACCCCGCGACGGGAACCGACACGCGGGCATCGTTCGCGTCGGCACTCAGGCGCCGCCCGAGTCCGTGGACCAGAAGTGCGAATCCCGCGGCGAGCAGCATGTGCCCGGTCCCGGAAACGCCGGCGATTGCCGGGCTGTCGGCGGCCGTCGACCCGAGTACCTGAAGCGTTCCCTTGACGGTCAGCCCCGTGATCGTCAGTGCCAGTCCGCCATTCCACACCCAGGCGAACCAGCGCATCCCGCGGTCGGCACTGAGCGTGAAAACTCGCTCGAGAACGAGAACGATCAGCAGGAACACCGATCCCAGCACGAGAGCGTGCGTGTGCACGACGGCCAGTTGGGTCTGGCCGGTGAAGTCCTGTGCCCGAGTCAGTTCGCGATATCCGAGCCCGCCGAGGAGCCCGAGCACCGTCCAGATACCGAAGGAGCGAAACAGCACCTTCTCCATGAGAACCTCCTTTTTGCGACACCATGTCGCTAACGTGATCCAACGTATGCTTAGGGACACGGTGTCGTCAACATAGCGACACCATGTCGCAAAGTGAGGTTGGTCATGCCGCGGATCGATGCGCCGACCGTGGCCGAACATCGGGCCCAGATCCAGGCCAGGCTCGTCAATGCGGCCGAGCAGATCCTGCGCGCCGAACCTCCGCAGCAGCTCACCGCCGGCGCGGTCAGCGCAGCCGCGGGTATCGCGCGCAACAGCATCTACCGCTATGTCGAATCGATCGACGATCTCCGAGCTCTGGTCGTGGCCCGGTATCTGCCGGCCTGGGTCGATGCGGTCGACGCGGCGATGGCGGATGCCGAAGGTCCACAGGAGAAGGTCGTCGCCTGGGTCCGCGCCAACATCGAGCAGGCGGCGGCGACCGGACATGGGTGGCTGACCGAAGCGTTTCGGTCGACGCCGCTTTCGGAGGACCTGATCGAGCGGGCGCACACGGGCTTGCGGGACAGTCTGGCGCAGGCGTGGACGGAACTTGCGAACGGTGACCGCGATCGGGCGGCCGTCGCTGCGGCGCTCACGATGGGTATCACCGAAACCGGATTCCGACAGCTCGATGCGGGACGCTCGGCGGAACTGGTTCTCGACATGTGTTCCGAAGCCGTGCGCAGCATCGTGGTGGGGTTGGCCCGCCCCTGAATCGACGACGGCCCGCAGCTCGAAAGCTGCGGGCCTTGTCGTGTCCCTGCCTACTTGACCCGGATATCGCCCGGGTTCCAGAAGCCGGATCGGGTGACCTCTCCGGTCTCGAGCTTCGCGGTCTTCGCCTGCGGGTAGTAGCGGTTGAACTTCTCGAGCGAACCCCAGTCGCGACCCCAGTCGTCCATCAGGTAACTCGGGATCGCCAGGCGCGACGCGATCATGTTCGTGAATCCGAGCGGACCGCCGTTCTCCGCGGCCTGCCAGGTCGTCGTACCGGTGACGGCGAGCGGATGATCCGGGAGGATGCGGAAGTTCGGGACCTCGGCAACGCCGTCGACGTGGTCGAACGGACGCTGGCACGGGAACTGAAGGCCGACTGCCCAGTCGAGCAGAACCGGCTGCTTCGAGCCCACGAGACTGTTGAGCGTCTGCAGCTGCGGGATACGCGGGGGAGTGAAGGCCACCCACTGGTTGTCCGCGAGGATCGGGTCGTTAGCGACGATTCGAACGACGTCGGCCTGGGCCGGGATCATCGAGCGGGGCACGCGCAGGTTGCGCCACGACGGCGACGGCCCGATGTCGAGCGGTCGAACCTGACCGAGGTTCTTGATCGTGCCGTCCGCCTGCCGCTTGCCGTAGTCGAGGAGAACCTGCTGACCGTACGTCGCCTTGCCGGTCGAGTCGACCGAGTAGATCCGGCCGGCTGCGGTGATGACGATGAGCGGCGAGTCAGCGCTCGGCGCCGGCAGCGAGTACCAGCTCGTTTCGACCGAGGCGGGCTGCTGCATCTCCTTCTGGAACGAGCCGAGAACCGGGGTCGTGCCGGGGTTCAGCCCGTACGGCAGCTTCGCGTGGCTGCCGTTGATTCCCGGCTTGTCGAGTTCGCCACCCTCGGTACCGGCCTCCTGACCGCGCGCGAACTTCGGGCCGATGAAGCCGGAATCCGCGCCGCTGGAACCGGGGTCGACGCCGGTTTCCTCGGCGGTGAGATCGGTGTCGACGCCGTCCGGCGTGAAGCCCTTCGGGTCGGAGCCGGCGAGCGGGTCGTTCGCGTTCTTCAGCGGATGCTTGGGGTCCGCGACCGGCGAGAGGAAGCCCTTGTTCGGGTTCGGTTCCACGAGGACGTCGTTGGCCATTCCGCAGCTTGCGCTGGTGATGGACTCGATGTTCTGGCGGGCCAGCGAGTAGGCCGGGTACTGCCACACCGCGCCCTTGACCATCGAAAGGACTTCGAACGCGACGACCGCGGCGACCGCGACGGTCAGCGGTGCGCCGATGAGACGGCTCGCGATCTTCATGCCCGGCAGGCGCTTGCTCGGTTCCGTGAAGTCCGCTCGCATGGTCTGCCACAGCAACGCCAGGAGGGACAGACCGAAGAGCACGAGTAGCACGTTGCCGGACTGAATTCCCTTGAGCGACACCGTCTTGTCCCACCACGGAATACCGAAGCTCGAGACGTACCAGTAGCCGTTGATGCTCGAGAACGAGAACGCGAGGATGAACAGCACGCCCGACAGGAACAGCGTGCGGTTGCGTCGGACGGTCAGCACGTAGGGAGCGACGAGGACTGCGGCCAGTGCGGCGAGTGAGCCGCCGATGCTCGCGTACGCGCCGAAGTGGTGGGTCCACTTCGTCGGGTTGAACATCATGAAGAACATGGTTCCGAACATGGCGCCGATGAGACGCCACGAGGGACCCAGCGATACGCCGTTGACCTTGCGCTTGCGCAGCAGCACGACGACGCAGGTGATGGCGCACAGCAGCATGATGAGGAACGCGAAGCGGCGTGAGAGCGAGCCGTCGACCGTCGGCAGGATCAGGTAGTAGTAGCGCAGGAAGTCCTTCGTCCACGGCAGGTTCGGGCCGACCGCCGAGCGGACGCCGTTGGCTTCCTGGATCGCCGCGAAGGTCTGGTCGCTGTAGACGACGGTGAGAATCAGGAACCCGGCGGAGGCGATCGGCGCGAGCAGCGCCAACTTGCCGTGCTCGCGGTAGCGACGGGCGGCCACCCGCAGGATCGGGCGGAGTCCGGCGAGCAGGATCGCCACACACATGAGGCCGGTCGGGGCTGCAGCCAGGGTGAATGCGCCGACGAGGCAGGCGATCGCGGCCGGTGCGAGGCGACCGGTGGCGATCGCGCGCTCGACCGAGCACCAGGTCAGCAGCGCGCCGAATGCGACGACCGGCTCGGGACGGAGGCCGTTGTCGTAGGGCAGCCAGAAGGCGAGGAAGACCAGACCGGCCGTGTAGAGCGCGACCTTGTCGTTGCGCACCGTCCGGCCGAGACGGGGGATGACCTCACGACTGATGAGCAACCAGCAACCGATACCGCACACCAGTGCCGGCACCCGGACCCAGGCGCTCGCGGTCGAGATCTCGCTGAACCACTGGAGGACGTAGTAATACCAACCGAACGGGGCCTCCGGAACGCCGAACCAGCGGAAGTAGTTCGCCATGTAGCCGGCTTTGTCGGCGACCCGGGCCATCGTCAGGATGTAGCCGTCGTCGGAGGTGTTGGCGCCGATGAAGTGCCACACGATGAGGGTTCCACCGATGAGCCCGTCGGCGACCGTCGGGCGCAGCCAGTGCGCCGGGAAGAACCGGCGGTGACTCCGGCCGTCGCACATGTCGAGGCGGGCGAGCGCGCCGATCGCGATGATCGTGCACAACGCGGCGCCGATGATCGCGGACAGTTTGAGCAGCGTGGGGCTCGTCGTGAATCGCGAATCGACGTCGGACGTGACCTTGAATCCGCTGGCCACGCGGCCGGTCAGGTCCGTGTACAGGCCGACGACCTGCGGACGGAAGTCGCCGACCATGGCACCGTCGAGCGGATTTCCGTCGTCGTCCCGGAGTCCGGCGAACGACGCCGACGTCTTCTCCTGGGTCGAATCGATCGTCACCTGGCTGCACTGTGAGATATCCGCGATCGGTGCCGCCACCACGACGACGTTGCGGTTGACGACCTCGACGTTGGTGTCGGTGGTCCGTACGAAGAGTGCATTGATCGGCGCATTGTCGCCTTGCGCCGGAGCGGTTCCGATGACCTGCGTGCCGCTCTTGAGTCCGCTGAGCACCGAGCACGGAATGACCGCGTGGAACGTCAGCGGAACCTGCGACATCAACGGTGCGTCCACGTCGGTGTAGGTCGCGGACTGCGGCCAGTTGAGTGCGGCGGTCGTCTGCTTCACCGGCAGGAACGGCGTTGCCATCGCGAGGAGGGCACCAAGAAGACCGGCGATCGCCGCGACCGTCGCCGCACTAACCCGCAAACTCGGTCGCTTGCGGTCCGAACCCCGCTCGGGCGGTTCCCCGAAAGACGATTCGGGGAGGTCAGGCACTACGAGCAGAGCGTTCGACACGGCTGAGATGCTACCGAGCAGCCGGTCGGTTTCCGGTGAGGCAAACCGGCGGTGGCACTTAATGGTTCAACAAGAATATGAATGCATGGAATGCCGGATCGCCCATCGATTGCCGGGCCGAGGTGCATAGCCTGCCGCCGGAGAGCCCCTCATCAGGTGCTCGGGACGGTAAGCCATGCACCGACTACGACGATTCCTTGATCCGCCCATCGCTGTAGAGCCCGGTACGGGTCTTTTCGGTCGTCTCGATGCGCCCGGTCGTTTCCGATCCGTCGTACGGCACCAGCCGTTCGAGGTTGCCCCAGTCGCGCGCCCAGTCGTTGTTCGCGAAGCTCGGGATCGACTGTGCCTTCAGCAGCAGGCCCGTCCAGCCGAGCGGTCCGCCACCGATCGAGTCCTGCCAGCCGTTGGTCGCCTCGGCGCCCTTGCGGTCCGGCATGATGCGGAACTCCGGCACCTCGGCGACGCCGTCGACGTGCTCAAACGGTCGCTGGCACGGGAAGGCGAGACCAACGGACCAGTCCAGAAGCACCGGAACCTCGCTACCGACATATTCCTGCAGCGTCTTGACGACCGGCACGCGCGGCGGGGTGATCGCAACCCATTCGCCAGGGGAGATGTCATCGTCGGTGACGACGATGCGCACCGCGTTGGCCTTCTCGGGAATCTGCGACAGCGGCACGCGGAGGTCGCGCCATGACGGCTGCGGACCGATGTCGATCGGCCGGATCTCGCCGAGCTTCTGGACGTTGCCGTCCGCGCCGGCGATTCCGTACTCGACCATGACGTCCTGGCCCTCGGTGACCACGCCGTCCTTGTCGACCGAGTGGATCCAGCCGGCGGCGGCGACGGTGAGAAGCGGTCCCTGTCGATTGAGGCCGAACCACTGCGTGGTCAGGTTCGAGATGCGCTGATCGCCATCGGTCCAACTGCCCAGCGAAGGAACCTCGGCCGGGTCAAGCCCGTAGGGGAGTTCGACCTTGCTGCCGTTGACGCTCACGGTGTCCCGGTAGCCACCGCCGGTCGACGACGGAGTGTTGTTCTTGCTCTTGCCGTCGGTGCTCGTGGAGTTCGCACCGCCCTTACCGACCCATTCGGTTTCGGCGGAGATGTCAATGGGGACGCCGTCCGGGGTGAATCCCACGTTGTCCGCCTGCAGCGACTCCGAGAGTTTGCCCTTGAGCGGCTTGAGAATCGAGCGAGTCGGGTCGGGCTCGACGAGCACATTGTCCGCGAGCGAACACGGGTGTCCCGCAAGCGCTTCGAGGTTCGACTTCGCGATCGAGTACGCGGGGTACTGCGACACCGCGCCCTTGACGAACGAGAGGACTTCGAACATCACCATGAATGCGACGATGACCGTCAGCGGCGCGGCCGCGAGGTCACGGAACACCCGATGTGTCGATCCGTCCGCGATGTAGGGCGCGCGATAGTGCTGGTAGGCGGCGATCAGCAGAAGCAGGACCGTGCCCGCGAGGAACAGGGTCGAGATGCCGTGACCGGCGATCATGACCGGCTTGTCCCACCACGGGATGCCGTAGCTCGACACGTACCACCAGCCGTTCGGGCCGGTGAAGGCAATTGCGGTGAAGAAGGAGATGAAGGCGGCGAACAGGGTGCGGTTTCGCGGTGAGGTCATCGCGGTCCGGCCGACCGCGACCGCAGCCAGTGCGGCGACCGAGCCAGCCAGCCCGGCGTAGACACCGAAGTGGTGCGTCCACTTGGTCGGTGTCCACATCATCATGAGCAGCGCACCGAAGACGATGCCGAGGATGCGGATCGACGGGCCGCGCGAGGTGCCGGGGATCTGCCCACCCTTGCGCAGCATCTGCATCACGCAGGTCGCGAGGCAGACCAGCATGATCAGGACGCCGAACCGACGGGCGAGGGAGCCGTCCGGCCCGAAGGTCAGCAGGGCATCCCAGCGCAGGCGCTCGTCGAACCAGGCCACGTTCGGTCCGACCGCCATCCGGACGCGGGACGCTTCCTTGACCGCGGCGAGCGTCTGGTCGCGGAACACCGGAACGAGGATCAGAGTTCCGGCCGCGGCGATCGGTGCCAGCAGGGCCGCGAAGCCGTGAGTCTTGGCGCGCTTGATGAGGATCTGCAGGAGTGGCCTCGACGATGCGGCGAGTGCGGCGATACAGATGAGGCCGGTCGGGCCCGCAGCCAGCGAGAACGCCGCGATCATCACGGCGATCGCGGCCGGCATGAGGCGTCCGGTGGCGATCGCGCGCTCGGCCGAACACCAGGTCAGCAGGGCGCCGAGCGCGATGATCGGCTCGGGTCGCAGACCGTTGTCGTAGGGCAGCCAGAACGCGAGGTAGACCAGGCCCGAGGTCCAGAGCACCAGGCGGTCGCGGCGGACGCGGGCGCCGAGCCGGGGAAGCACCTCACGACTGATGACGAGCCAGCCGATGATCGAGGCCGCGAGGGTGGGCAGACGCATGAACATGCTGGTCGTCGAGATGTGCGCGAAAACGGTGAGGAGGTCGTACGCCCAGCCGAACGGGGCTTCCGGAACACCGAACCACCGGTAGTAGTTCGACATGTAGCCGGTCGGTCCGGCGGCGCGCCCCATCGTGAGCAGATAGCCGTCGTCAGAGGTGTTGGCGCCGATGACGTACCAGACGCCGAGCGTGCCGATCATGAAGACGTCGGCCAGCGAGATCCGGTACCAGTGCGCCGGCAGGAAGCGACGGGCGCGGCGGCCATCGGAGCAGTCCAGTCGGTGCAGGGCCGCCAACGAAATGATCGTGGTCAGGACCGCGACGATCATGGCAAAGGTCTTGATCAGAGTCGTCGACGTCGTGAACCGCGAGTCGATGTCGATGTGAACCTTGATGCCCGACGACTGCAGCGTCGCCTGCGGGAGATCGGTGAACAGGCCGACGACCTGCGGCCGGAGGTCTTCGCTCTTGGTGTTATCGAGGCGCGAGACACCGCCGACCTTCGTGACCGTCTTGTTGACGTCCGACGCGATCGAAATCTGTTGACAACCAGCGAAGTCCGACAGCGGTGCGTTGATCAGGGTCTTGTCGCGGAGGATCGCCCGAACCGACACCGGAGCGCCGTCGAGAGCCGGTTCGACCGTGATGACGAGGCCCTTGGAGCTCTGGCCGTCGGATTTGTCCGGAATCGTCGCGACGATCGTCTGCTTCAGCGCGCCGGGCGCGGTCAGCACCGAGCACGGCACGGTGAAGTCGGCTCGAACCGGCGTATAGGAAACGAGTGGTGCGGTCACACTGCCGGCACCGCGCTGCGGCCAGTCGAGACTTGCCACCGTCGCCTTGACCGGCATGACGGGCAGGGCGATCGCGCACAGGAAGCCAATCAGGCCAGTGACGATCGCGATGATCCGGGCCGTATTCGGCGACGCTTTCTGCACGCGGTGATCGTATTTCAGTTCCATGCCCGGATCGGCCCAGCCGGGTGGGATCCGGCGAGTTGGTCAGCTATTTATCAGGCAGGCCGTCCGCGCCAATGGACGATGTCGAGGGCCGCGGCGACTCCGACGAGGTTGTCGGCGAGTGGTCGCGGCAGCAACTCATCGGCGCGCGCGAGCCGGCGGATGATGGTGTTGCGGTGGGTGTAGAGCCGCTCGGCGGTTCGTGAGGTGTTGCACTGCTCGCGGATGTAGGCGACGACGGTGTGCTGGGTTTCCTCGTCGGCCGTGAGGAAGTCACCGAGAGTGTCGACGACGAACTCGTCGGCACCGGCTTGATCGTGGGTGAGCAGCGCGACGAGCGCGACGTCGTCGAACTGCACGACCCGCTGCACGGATCGCAGTCGAGCCATCATCTGTTGTGTTTTCGACGCGTCGAGATAGCTGCGCCGGAATCCGTCGAGGTCGTGACCGCCGCGGCCGATCGCGATGTTCACGTCCGGATGCGTCGTCATCTGCCCGCTGAGTTCGTCGGTATCGGGAACCCGCGCGCTCGGCACCCAGATCCACAGCGTCGTCGCACTCGCGACCACGGTCAGCCGGCGGACTGCCCCGCACGAGTGCGTGAACGCATCGGCGACCGCTTCGAGGTGTTCTGCCTTCGATCCGGGTGCCGCCCACACGATCGCGGCGACGTGTGGCCCGGTCAGCGGGTGCCCGAGCTGCACCTCGGCCTGCGCCCGCGCGATCGGAGCTCCCTCCACGATGAGCGATACCGCAGCGAGTTTCTCGGCGTTGCTGCCGCGGGTCAGCTGATGGATCTCCACCCCGATCTGTTCGCCGACCGCCTTGATCGTGTCGTCGATGAATGTGCTGATGGACAACGACGAGATCGTCAGCAGTTCGCGAAGAAGATCGGGGTCACGCGTTTCCGCGAAGCAGATTTCCATCCACAATCGCCACGCGACGGTCTGCCCGGTTCGGTACGTGTCGAGTGCCGTTGAGTCCAACCCGCGACGAGCGATGTCCCGCGAGACCTCGAGCACCTCGATGCCAACGTTCGGCGGCACACGGCGCCCCGGACTGCGCACATTGTTGGTGATCCAGTGGAGAAGATTCGCGAGATTGCTGCGCGTGATGCTCGCCGCCAGGACCGGGTCCGCGGACACCGTGGCCATGCCGGGACCGCCGAGTGTCGCCGCGTTGACCTCTTCGATCATCTGAGTCTGGGACAGCGCCAATTCGGCGCAGCGGCGAAAGAGTGCGGCTACTTGTTCGCTCGGTTCCGGCCAGGGAGCGGTCATTCTGCACACTATGCCCCAGTCCGATGGTCGATCTGAGGCACATTGACATAGTAAGTGGGTCGCGGTGTCCCGCATTCTTGATGCAACGAACCTCAACGAGGAGGAATGGCATGACCGCCAACACCGCAACTGACCACTTCGACGTACTCATCGTCGGCGCCGGGATCTCCGGCATCGGAGCCGCGCGCTACCTGAAGACGAAGCAGCCGAACAAGTCGTTCGCGATTTTGGAGGGGCGTGCGAACTTCGGTGGAACGTGGGACATGTTCAAGTACCCGGGCCTTCGCTCGGACTCGGATCTGCACACGTTCGGCTACGAGTTCAAGCCGTGGAAGGACAAGGACGCGATCGCTTCGGCGTCGAAGATCATGTCCTACCTGGGCGAGACGCTCGACGAGAACGGCCTCGCGTCGCACATCCGCTACCACCACAAGGTCGTGCGTGCGGAGTGGTCGTCGGCAACCGCGCGGTGGACCGTTGAGATTGAGCGCACCGACACCGGTGAGCGCACCTTCATCACGTCGTCGTGGATCTTCAGTGGCGCCGGCTACTACAACTACGACGAAGGCTTCACCCCGAACTTCGAGGGTCGCGAGCGCTTCGAGGGCACGATCGTCCACCCGCAGCACTGGCCCGAGGACCTCGACTACACCGGCAAGCGTGTGGTTGTGATCGGCAGTGGTGCGACCGCGGTGACCCTGGTGCCGTCGATGGCTCCGACCGCCGCACACGTCACGATGCTGCAGCGCACGCCGACCTACGTCATGCCGGTTCCCCGCCAGGACCCGTTTGCGAACATCGCGAACCGACTCCTCGGCGACAAGCTCGGATACGCGGTCGCCCGCCGGAAGAACATCCTGCAGCAGAAGTACGTCTATGACTTCGCGCAGACGTTCCCCGGCCTGGCCCGGAAGATCATCCGCACAGTCAACGCGTCGATGCTGCCCTCGGACTTCCCGGTCGACGAGCACTTCAACCCGCCGTACAACCCGTGGGACCAGCGCCTGTGTGCGGTTCCGAGCGGCGACCTCTTCAAGGCACTGTCGAACGGCTCGGCGTCGATGGTCACCGATCGCATCAAGACGTTCACCGAGAAGGGCATCCTGCTCGAGTCGGGCCGCGAGCTCGAGGCCGACATCATCGTCACGGCGACCGGCTTGAACATCCAGATCCTCGGCGGCATCGAGCTGCACGTCGACGGCCGCAAGGTCAACAATCCGGACCTGGTGGCCTACCGCGGCACGCTGCTCTCGGGCGTTCCGAACCTCGCGATGGCGATCGGGTACACGAACTCGTCGTGGACGCTGAAGATCGGCATGCTGTGCGAGTACTTCTGCGACCTGCTCGAGCACATGGACAAGAACGGATACGACACCGTCTGGCCCGTCGCTGATCCGGACATGGAGACCCGCCCGCTGCTCGACTTCGAGGCCGGCTACGTCATGCGTGCCCTGGAGAAGCTGCCCAAGCAGGGGACGGCCAAGCCGTGGAAGATGTCGATGAGCTACTTCGATGACAAGAAGATGCAGAACGCGCCGACAGTCGACGAGCACCTCAGCTTCTCGAGCCCGTCTCGTCGTCAGCAGCGCAACCTGGCCAAGGTGAGCTGACGCCGGCTAGGCACGCAGCCAGCCCGAACGAAGAATGCAGCCTGAACCGCGATTACCGCGGGTCAGGCTGCATTCATCTGAGTAGAGCTCAGCGTTCGAGGGCTCGAATCAAGAGATCCTTGATCTCGGCCTGGCCTTCCTCGACTGAGCGCAGGCGGGCACCCAGACCCTCGCGGATGTCATCGATGCGGCGCTCGACCTGGTCGAATCTGCGATCAACCTGATCGAATCTGCGATCGTGAAGGTCAAAACGCTCGCGCGTTTGCAGACCCAGCACGTTGACGGCCGCAAGCACTGCCTTGAGGGTCGCGGTCATCTGTACATCCTATCTGTCTGAGGGTTCCCAGACAGTTGGACGAAACGGACGGCTCAGCGGTTCCTGACAACCAAAACGAACGGTCCGATCCGCTGCACAGTGAAGTCCGAGGATTCGAACAACTTCGGGTCGAAGCTCACCGTGTAGCGCTTCACGTTCGGGTTGTTCGGGTAAACGTCCTCGGCAAGCCGCAGCGTGTACCCGTTCGGGTCGTACCGGAAGAGGATCGCATCGGGTGCGCGCCACGGCAGCTTCGCCCAGGCCTGCTCGACTTCGGCGGGCGTCGTGAGTTTGCTCCACGACTCGATGGCTTTCGCGCGCTGTGCGAATTCCGATAGCGGATTCGCATAGTGCGAGGTCAGCGCCTGGAATCCGAGGTACGGGTAGTAGCTCAGGAAGCTCGTGTCGGCGGTGAGCACCACGGTGTCGCGCCGGAGTCCGGGCCGGAGCTTTTGCAACTCGGAGTCAATCTGTGCGTAGTACGTCGTGGCGGATGCGGCACGACGGTCGGCGCGGTGTCCGGCTCCGTCGGTGTCGGTGTAGGCCAGCGTGATCTCCCGATCGAGGATGCCGGGGATGTTCTGCGTGAAGCTCAGGCACGCGAGTCCGGCGAGACCGGCCGCCACCATGCGGCACGCGGACCTCTTCTCGTACTTGGCCGCCCAGGAGCGGCTGAACTCGAGGAATCCGAACACTCCGGCGGCCGCGAGCAGAGCGATGAGGACGGGTTCGAGCCGGAACGACAGCAGCGTCCGGCCGATGACCGTCACCGTCATCGAGGCGAGCGTCCACAGATAGATGACCACGATGCCGATCGCGAGCGACTGCGCGCGGCGCGAGGTTCGGACCCGCAGGAAAAGCCAGACGGTTCCGAACATGCACAGGATGCCGACGAGCGAGAACGACAGCATGGGCAGCGACAGTCGAGCACCGGCGTCAGGCAGGTAGTGGGTCGCGCTGCCCGTCTCCGGCGTGATCGCACCAAAGGATTCGATGAGATACGGCGCCCACACCAAGCCGGTGCCCATCGCGGCCAGCGTGCCGATGACGACGAGCTTGAGGAAGATCGTGAGGTACTGGCGCGTGAGGTAGGCCGCGACGAGCGCCATCGCGCACACCATCAGCACGGTCACGCCGAAGTACAGGGTGTAGAACGAGCCGGCGAGGCCGACGAAGGCTCCGGTTCCGATCGCCGCGCCCCAGCCACCGCTCCTACCATCCCGATTAAGCGCCCCCCACGCCAACACCAGCACCGGCGGGATGAGAACCGTGAGGACGGCACCATACGGCTCGGGAGAGTTGTAGGCGAGGACCATGGCGGTCACTGCGACCGACACCATGACCGCCCAGTCGGACCGGATCAGGCGACTCCACAGCACCAACGCCACAACCGCTGCGACCGCGATCGACGCGACGGCAAACGGTTTGAAGGCTGCCCAGCCCGACAGGCCGAAGAGGTTGGCGACGCGACCACCGATCCAGAACCACCCGGCCGGGTAATACGGCGCCATGTCCGGATAGGTCATGTCGCGCAACGCCGGGCTGTCCGTGAGCCGCGTCAGAAACTCGGTGCGGAACTCCTGGTCTGCGGTGATGCCGTGCAGGTAGAGCTTCGTCGCGGCCAGCGGAACGCCGAGGGTGACGGTCACGTACCCGGACAGGCCCGCCCACGACAGCAGGCGGGCAATCCACGGCCACCGCCCGGCGCGGTACAGCAGCACCGAGATACCGAGCGCGACAAGTGTTCCGACCTGTCCGACGGTGGTGACGGCATGCAACACATTGGACGAGTTGTACGCCGGCCATTCCACCTTGCCGAAGGCGTACAGACCCACACCGGCGACGATCGCAGCGACGACCGACGCGGCCAGCATCTCGCCGACGGCCGTACCGACAGCGCGAACGGCCGAACGCATCAGATCGGGAGCTTGCGGAAAATCGGGCGCGGCACGTGGCGCAGGCCCGACATCACGAACCGCCACGCACCCGGAACCCAGATCAGGGACTTGCCCTTGTCCGCAGCCTTGACGACCTTCGCCGCGAGCTGGTCCTTGTCGATCGTCATCGGGGCTTCCTTGACGTGCGCGCTGAACTTGGTACGCACCATGCCCGGACGGACGACGAGAACCTGGGCGCCGTACTCACGCAGCGCTTCGCCGAGGTTCAGGTAGAAGCCGTCGAGGCCCGCCTTGGTCGAGCCGTAGACGAAGTTCGTGCGACGCACGCGCTCCCCGGCGACCGAAGACATGACGATGATCTTGCCGAAGCCCTGGTTGCGCATTTTCTCGGCGAGCAGCACGCCGACCGAGACGGATGCCGTGTAGTTGACCTCGGCGACACGAACGGCCTTGGACTGGTTCTGCCACAGGACTTCCGGGTCGTCGTCGAGCGCGAACGCGACGATCGCGACGTCGATGTCCGCTCCGACCGAATCGATGACCTTGGGGTGGCTGGCGGTGTCGAGAGCATCGAAGTCGATGACGTCGACCGCGCTTGCGCCCGCGAGGGTCATCTCCCGAACCGCGGAGTCGCGCAGCGGGTCACCGGGGAGCGCGGCGAGGACGACTCGGGCGGCCGTGCGCTTGAGGTATTCAGCGGTGATGGCGAGCCCGATCTCGGAGGTTCCGCCGAGAAGCAGGATGGTCTGCGGGTTGCCGACAGCGTCGATCATGGGTGTTTTGTCCTTATTAATGGAGTCAGGTCAGAGAAGTTCGAGGCGGCGGGCCATGTCCGAGGCGAACACACCTGCGGGGTCGGCGGCGCGGCGCACCTTGATCCACTCGTCGATTCGCGGGTACATCGCATGGAAGGTCGCGGCGTCCGTGCGCGAGTCCTTGGCCGTGTAGAGACGGCCGCCGAACTCGAGGACGCGCTTGTCGAGCGACGTCACGAACTCGCTCAGCCCGGCCTTGATCGGGAAGTCGACGCAGATGTTCCAACCCGGGATCGGGAAGCTCAGCGGCGCCTGGTTGCCCGGGCCGAACACCTTGAACACGTTCAGGAACGAGTAGTGGCCCGACTTCTGGATATCGATGATGATGCGCTTGAACTCGTCGACGGCCTCGGGCGGGACGACGAACTGGTACTGCAGGAAGCCGCGAGATCCGTAGGCGCGGTTCCACTCGCCGAGCATGTCGAGCGGGTGGTAGAACGCGGTGAGGTTCTGCGGCTTGTCGCGATAGGACTTGCCCATCTTGACCCAGAGATTGGTCGCCAGCGTGAACGTCGCCTTGTTGAGCATTCCGTTCGGGAACAGGTCCGGGAACGTCAGGAACGTCTTGCCGGTGAAGTTCAGCGGGTCCTTCGCGAGCTTCGGCGGCAGCTGATCGAGCTTGGCCAGAGATCCGCGGGAGATGACGGCGCGACCGAGCTTCGGCAGCGGGGTCATCGCGTCGAACCACGCGCTCGAGTACGTGTAGTTGTCCTCGGAACCGTCGCTGTGGAAGGCGATCGTCTCGTCGATGCCGGAGGTGACGTCACCGTCGGCGATGAAGTACGCGGTTTCGGTCGGGGTCATCTCGATCGTGGCGCGCAGGATAATGCCGGTGAGGCCGCAGCCGCCGACGGTCGCCCAGAACAGGTCGCTCGTCGGACCGTCGGGGGTGATCGTGCGGATCTGGCCGTCCGACGTCAGCAGATCCATCGATCGAACATGGTTGCCGAAGCTGCCCGCCGAGTGGTGGTTCTTGCCGTGAATATCTGAACCGATCGCACCGCCGACGGTCACCTGACGGGTACCTGGCAGGACCGGAACCCACAGGCCGTACGGCAGACACGACTGCATCAGGGTGTCGAGGCTGACGCCCGCGTCGACGGTGACCATGTGGGTCGTCTCGTCGATGCTGTGGATCGTATTGAGCTCGGTCATGTCGATGACCAAGCCACCACCGTTCTGGGCGTTGTCACCGTAGGAGCGGCCGAGACCGCGCGCGATGACTCCGCGGCGCAGGTGTGGCGGGCTGCTCTCGTTGTGATCGGCGACGGCCGCAACGGCTTTCGCGATTACTTCCGGATCGGGTGTCCGGAGAACTTCGGCGACGGTGGGCGCAGTGCGTCCCCATCCAGTCAGCCGCGCTGATTCGGTATCGAGTGAGCTAGACATCGCCTGTCAGGCTACCGCGACACAACGCTGTTGCAGCAGGTGAGAAACACTACGGCGCGCCTGCGCGTCGTTTGATAACGAAACGGTTACATTGGGTGTTGTGACACAGCCGCACCTGCCGCTACCTGCGGAGTTGCCGCTTGTCGACGAACCTGGTGGAACCGACGTCGATCTGAAGACCCAGATCATCCGGTTCACGCTCACGGGTGGACTGTCCGCGATCGTCGACTTCGGTCTGTATGTCGCGCTCTATTCCGCCGGCCTGCACGTCAACGTCGCCAAGTCGTTGAGCTTCATCGCCGGCACCACGACGGCGTACGTGATCAATCGCCGGTGGACGTTCCAGGCCGAACCGAGCCGATCCCGCTTCATCGCGGTCATCGTTCTCTACGCGCTGACCTTCGCGGTGCAGGTCGGGCTCAACTGGATCATGTACCAGACCCTGCCGGATCAGTGGTGGCGCATCCCGTTCGCCTTCGTGATTGCGCAGGGAACGGCGACGGTCATCAACTTCATCGTGCAGAGGACGGTGATCTTCCGGATTTCATGACTTCGGGGGGCTTCTGACCCCGGATACGCCAAAGGCGGAACCTTGTGGGTTCCGCCCGTGGAGCGTTGAGTTGTGATCCGGTTGATCAGGTCAAAAAAATAAACTTAGGACGCGACGCGGGCGAGCTTGCCCGGCTGAACGCGGACGGCGCGCAATGCGGCCGAGATTGCTACGACTGGCGGTACCCAGCTGCACTCCTCCGGTGCGACGACCCAGCGAGCGCATCCAGCGATCATCTTGGTCGGCGGGAGGGGAAGGCTTGCGCCTTCAGCGTGGATCGTGGCTCCGAACTCGCGAAGAGCGTCAAGAGCGCGACTCGCCTTGCTGACTCCGGTTGCGAGGAATACGATGCGCCGCTCAGCACCTGGCAGTTCGATGACCGGGCCGGTGAGCTTGTTTGCGCGAAGGTAAACAGAAACCTGATCGGCAACCGTCTCGTCAACCTCGATGCCGCAGACATTGTTGTCCGTAACCAGCGAGATCCCGTTCGAGGTTTCCGACACCAACCAGCCCTTCTGGGCGTAGGCCTGCGCAGATGCTGCAAGGACGCTGGCCGAGGGGGTTACTGGCGTCGTGCGCACTTGAGTCTCCCTTCGTCTTACTGGGTCTCGGTGGGGTATTCCACCTGACACATCGCACGATGCTACGAGACCGTTACAGCCTCGTTGGAAAAATGATCTTCCTTTTTTCCGGACTGGTGTGATGTTGCCATCGGGTAGCCAGTTGCCAGGAAAACCCCAGACATCGCGAAGAGCGCGTCGAGATTGGAGGGGTAACCTGCCATCCCGACCCGCTGGCCGACAAGATCATTGTTGCCGAATCTTGATGTTTGCGGGCCAGATTGGGATGACAGGCAGGCCTACGGAAGGTTACGAGACCGTTACGTGGAAGCCAAGCCGACAGGCGGGTGCTGACCGGCGAATCTTCAAGATCGAGATCCGGACTCGGCCGGATAACGCCTTGAGACGTTGGGAGCGTCACGCGCGTGAGGAATCCCACATGTGCCAGAAGATTTCGCTTATGTCCGTTGCCAGCGCGCCCGACGACCTCGACTCTGTATTCGCCGATACGCCTTGCGATCACGGCGGTTGGCAGAGGTACCCGGCCCCTGTTCCCGACTTGCCACGCCGTCGCCGTGCGAACAACCGCGCGCTCGTCGCCGCGGGTATCGAGTCGCTGATGGACGTGCACTTTCGGCAGATCGCAACGCGCCGGATCCTGCCGGCCGTCTATCTCATGGGAGCGGGTGCGGCGGTCGGCGTACCGTTGGCTATCGGAGTGCTGATCTTCAACTACTCCGTGATGTGGGGCCTCGTCTACGTCCCGTGTGTGCCGTTCATCGTGCTGGCGGGCGTCGCGACGATCCGCGTTTTCCTCGAATTCCTGTTGATGCTGTCGCTCATCGGCCAGAACATCACCCACGTGTTGCGGATCGCGGACGGACTGCACAACACCTTGGAAGACGTCGTCACACCGGTCAACACGATGGCCGCGGGCATGCGGGCCGTGACGTTCTGGAAGCCGCAGAAGCAGGCGGCGCGGAGTCGCGCGCGGCGCTGACCCCGCCAAGACGTACGAGAAGGCAGGATTTTCCGCGCACATCGCGGAGAATCCTGCCTTTCCGTTAAGGGAGGTGGGCCGGCAGCTTCCCCGCCGCCTGGGCCTCTTCGAGAGTCGGGGCGGCGGTGTCCTTCGCCGACAACGTGAATTGCAATGCCGAGCCGTCGGTCCCGACCGTCGGCCACTCGATTCCGATCGCGGGGTCGAGCGGGTTCACCTCACCATCGAGCGCGGGGGTGTACTCCAGGTCGCACAGGTAGATGACGGTCGCATGGTCTTCGAGCGCGAGGAATCCGTGTCCGAGTCCTTCACTCAGGAAGGCGACGCGGCGGTCGCGGTCGTCGAGGAGGACGGTGTCCCACCGACCGAACGTGGGAGAGCCGACGCGGAGGTCGACGATCACGTCGAGCACGGCCCCGCGCACGCAGGTCACGTACTTGGCCTGCCCGGGCGGGTTCTGCGTGTAGTGGATGCCGCGGAGTGTGCCGGCAGTCGAGACCGAGCAGTTCGCCTGGCGAAGGTCGAGGTCGCGTCCGGTCGCCTCGCGAAAGGCGGTCGACTTGAACCATTCGAGGAAGAGCCCGCGGGCATCGCCGAACTGTCGCGGCGTGAACTCCCAGGCACCGTCGATCGCAAGCGGTCGAACCTCCACCGGTCTCCTCACTGATCCAATAGGTCGAGCAGATACGTCCCGTAGCCGGACTTCACCTGCGGTTCGGCGAGCGCCCGCAATTGGTCGTCATCGATGTAGCCACAGCGCCACGCGACTTCCTCCGGCGCTCCGATGCGCAGGCCGACGCGCTGTTCGATGGTGCGCACATAGTTGGACGCGTCGAGCAGCTGATCGAACGTTCCGGTGTCGAGCCAGGCCGTACCACGCGGCAGCACCTCTACATAGAGCGAGCCGGCCTCCAGGTAGGCCTTGTTGACGTCGGTGATCTCGTACTCGCCACGCGCCGATGGCTTCAGGCGGTGCGCGATCTCCAGGACGTCGTTGTCATAGAAGTACAGGCCGGGCACGGCGTACTGGGACTTCGGATCGGTCGGCTTCTCTTCGACCGACAGGACCCGCTGTTGACTGTCGAACTCGACGACACCGTAGGCCGTCGGGTCCTTGACCCGGTAGGCGAAGATGCGTGCGCCATGCAGCTCGCTGAACCGGTGCAGGCGAGTTCCGAGGCCTGCACCGTAGAAGATGTTGTCGCCCAGGATGAGTGCGACCGAGTCGGCACCGATGTGATCGGCGCCGAGGACGAACGCCTGCGCCAGTCCGTTCGGCTTCTCCTGAACGGCATAGGTGAGGCGGACGCCGAACTGCGAGCCGTCACCGAGCAGTCGCTGGAACGCCGGGGCATCCTCCGGAGTGGTGATGATGAGCGTGTCGCGGATGCCGGCCAGCATGAGGGTCGAGAGCGGGTAGTAGATCATCGGCTTGTCGTAGACGGGGACGAGTTGCTTGCTGACGCCCCGGGTCACGGGGTGCAGACGAGATCCCGTTCCGCCAGCCAGAATGATGCCGCGCACGCGGGGTAGTCTCTCACTTCGATTCGCTCCCGCGGGGATTTCGACCCGAGCCGTATGGTGATTGGCGTGCGCCTTTTGGTTACTGGTGGGGCAGGATTCATCGGATCGAACTTCGTTCATCAGACGCTGGCAAGCCGTCCAGATGTCGAGGTGACGGTCCTCGACCTCTTCACCTATGCGGGTTCTCGGTCCGCGTTGGCCCCGGTGGCCGACCGAATCTCCATCGTCGAGGGCGACATCGCCGATCGCGAACTTGTGGATTCGCTCGTGTCGACGTCAGACGCGGTTGTTCATTTCGCCGCCGAGTCGCACAACGACAACTCGCTGGCCGAGCCCTGGCCGTTCGTCCACACCAACGTCGTCGGAACGTTCTCCCTGCTCGAAGCGGTTCGCCGGCACGACGTCCGCTATCACCACATCTCCACCGACGAGGTGTACGGCGACCTCGAACTCGACGATCCTGCGAAGTTCACTGAGTCCACGCCGTACAACCCTTCGAGTCCGTACTCGTCGACGAAGGCCTCGAGCGACCTTTTGGTGCGGGCCTGGGTCCGATCGTTCGGTGTCCGGGCCACGATCTCGAATTGTTCGAACAATTACGGGCCCTACCAGCATGTCGAGAAGTTCATTCCGCGGCAGATCACGAATCTCATCGATGGAATCCGGCCCCGCCTTTATGGCGCCGGCCAGAATGTTCGCGACTGGATTCACGTGTGGGATCACAACGACGCGGTCTGGACGATTCTTGATCGGGGTGAAATCGGCGAGACTTATTTGATCGGGGCGAACGGCGAACACGACAATCGCACGGTCGTGCAGTTGATTTTGCAGGCCTTCGGTCGGGACGCCGACGACTTCGACCAAGTGACCGATCGTCCCGGTCACGACCTGCGCTACGCGATCGATTCGTCCCGTTTGCGTAAAGAACTTGGTTGGGCGCCGAAATACGAGTCCTTTACCGATGGACTAGCTTCGACAATTGAGTGGTATCGGTCCCATGAGGATTGGTGGCGTCACCAGAAGGAACGGACCGAACAGGGCTACCGTGAGCGCGGAGAAAAGACGATCGCGCCCTGAGAAGTCTTTGAATCGATCTGGAGAAGAGCCGATGGATAACGCCAGAACGCTGATCCAGCGCACGCACTTCGCGCCGAGTAGCCCACCTGTCGTGACGGCGATGTACGTGAAAGCCGACGACGCCGACATTCGTAATTCCCGGACCGAAATCACCGTCGGCCGCGGGGCAACCGCTTCTCTCAATACCTATTTCGGCAGATTCGCGGCGTCCTACTGGCAGCGCTACACGGGTTTGAACGCGGTAGTCCTGTCCTTTGCCTACGAGTGCGCGGAGGGCGGCGAACTCCTCCTCCAGGTCAACGCGTCGGACGCCAATGGGCGCGGTCGTCCGATCCGCGAAGTGCGACTCACCGGGTCCGGAACGCACGAACTTGAACTCGCCGTCGACCGTTTCGTCGATGGCGGTGGCCTGTGGTTCGACATCACCGCGCATTCGGCGGCGGTCACCGTCGGCGGCGTCCAGTGGTTCGCGACCCAACCGGCGCGAGTTGAGCGCAATGCGAGCGTCGTCATCTGTACGCATAACCGCCCGGCGGACTGTGTCGTCACCACGAGTGCACTGTCGAGCGATTCCTATGTGACGAGCCAGATCGATGCGGTGTACGTCGTCGATCAGGGCACCGAGCAGGTCAAGGGCGAGGCCGGGTTCAGCGACCTCGTGGCGCGCCTCGGATCGAAGCTGCACTACATCACGCAGCCAAACCTCGGCGGTGCCGGCGGCTTCACGCGCGGGATGTACGAGCTCACGGCGTCGGGTGAGTGCAACACCAACATCATCGTCATGGACGACGACATCCTGTGCGACCCCGAGTCGATCTTCCGGATCAACTCCTTCGCGAACTTCACGACGCGGCCCATGCTGGTCGGCGCGCAGATGTTGCTGCTGTCCGAGACGTACCGCGTCCACATCACCGGAGAGTGGGAGGACGTCGGAACGATCGAGGGCGGTCGCCTGTCGCCCGGCGGCAAGGCGGGGCTCAACGCACTGACCAAGCATCAGGACCTGCGCGTGGATGCGGGCTGGAACGGCTGGTGGTCGTGCCTGCTCCCACCCGAGGCCGTGCTGCAGCTGGGCTATTCGATGCCGATGTTCTTCCAGTGGGACGACATCGAATACGGCATCCGCGCTCGTCGCGCCGGCTTCCCGACGGTCACCCTGCCGAACGCGGGAGTCTGGCACGCCGACTTCCACCTCAAGGACTACAACGACTGGAGCCGATATTTCGCCTGGCGGAACGGGCTCATCGTGCAGTCGCTGTACACCGAGTTCGACGCGAAGTACTGGTCCGGCTGGGTGTTCAACCGGATCGCAGAGTTCGTTTCGTCGATGCAGTACGGCTTGGCAGAAACGCTGCTTCTCGCGGTCGAGGATTTCCTCGCCGGCCCGTCCGTGCTGGTCGACGGCGGAACCTCAAAGCTGAAAGTGCTGCGTGAGCTGCGGGAACCGTACTCGGACACGAAAATCGTGCCGGCCGATCAGGCGGGTGCGGACAGCAACCCGCATACCGAGATCACGCGAATGCCTGCCGCTCCGAACCCGGACAAGATCGGCCTCGTTCGCGCGAAGCGGATCGTCTACCAGTACCTCGGCCGGGCGCAACGGAGACCGGTCTCGATTCCTGCGCACGACGCTCGCTGGTGGTACGTCGCGAACTTCGACAACGCCATCGTGACCGACGCTTCGCAGAAGGGCGTGCGCGTTCTCCGCCGCGACAAGGAGACGGCGGCTCGGCTCTTCAAGCGGACGGCGAAGGTCAGCTGGCAGCTTCGGCGTCGGGCAGGCGAGGTCAAGCAGCAATACCGCGACGCCTTGCCCCAGCTGACCAGCGCAGATGCGTGGACGCACCTTTTCCACCCCGGCGAGTAATCAGGGTCGGCGGAAGCGTTCCAAACGACCCTGCTTGCGCAGCGTCAGCCACTCGCGCAGACCCTTGATGTCGCGCTTGGTGAAGAGGAAGAACCACCCGAAGCGGAGCCATTCCTGCAGGTAGAGCGTGCGCATGCCGGGCTGGCTCATGATGTAGCCGCGGTTGCGGTACGTGAAGAACCGCTTCGTCTCGTTGTCCGGATACTGCGCGTGCATGCGGCCACCGAGGATCGGTTTGAACTCGTCCGCGCCGTTCGGGTGGAGGTAGGCGGTCTGCAGACAGGTGCCGAATTCGAGCCCGGACCGAACCAAACGGCGGTGAACCTCGACCTCGTCGCCGCGGATGAACAGGCGCAGATCCGGGACGCCGACCGAGTCGATCGCCGATGCCGAGAACACCGCTCCGTTGAAGAGCGAGGCGATCCCCGGCAGGAAGTCCTCCTCGCCGAGTTCGGACCGGAAGCGGCGCCACACGACGCCACGGCGTAGCGGGAAGGCGAGTCGGTCCGGTTCGTCGATGTCGCACACGACCGGGGAGACCTCGTCGAGCGAATACTTCTCGGCGCAGGCCAACAGCGTCGCGAGCACCTCGGGGCCTTCGGGACGGCCATCGTCGTCGGCGAGCCAGACCCAGTCCGCGCCGAGCGCCAACGCGTGCAGCATGCCCAGCGCGAAACCGCCGCCACCGCCGAGATTGTGCTTCGAACCGAGGTAGGTGACCGCGCCCGGCTGCGATTCGACGAGCTCCTTGACGTCGTCCTCGGAGGCGTTGTCGACGACGATCAGGTGGTCGATCGGACGTGACTGCGTCGTCAGAACCTCGAGCGAATTGCGCAGATAGTCGATCCGCTTGTGCGTGACGACGACGGCAATAACGGTGTCCGGCATCAGAGCTTGCCCAGTTCTCGCATGATCGTGCGCACGTGCTCGCCCGCGTCATGACCTTCGTAGGCTTCGACGACCTTGTCGACCCGGTCGGTCATCCGGATGCGGCCGTGGTCGATCCAGATCGCGGTGTCACACAGTTGGGCGAGGAACTCGTTCGAGTGCGATGCGAACACGAGCATGCCGGAACGTTCGACCAGGGATTCGAGCCGGGTGCGGGCCTTCTTCATGAATTCCGCGTCGACGGCGCCGAGTCCCTCGTCGAGCAGCAGGATCTCGGGGTCGATGCTGGTCACGACACCCATGGCGAGGCGGATCCGCATACCGGTCGAATACGTGCGCAACGGCATGTTGAGGTACTCGCCGAGTTCGGTGAAGTCGGCGATCTCGTCGATCTTCGCCATCATCTGCTTGCGTGTCTGGCCAAGGAACAGACCGCGGATGACGATGTTCTCGAAGCCGGAGATCTCGGGGTCCATGCCGACACCGAGGTCGAACACGGGGGCGACGCGGCCCTCGATCTTGGCGCTTCCGCGGGAGGGCTCGTAGATTCCGCTGAGTAGACGCAACAGCGTCGACTTACCCGCGCCGTTGTGTCCGACGAGGCCGATGCGGTCGCCGGTCTTGAGGTCGAGGTTGATTTCGCGCAGCGCTTCCACGACGACGACGTCGGAGGAGTTGCGGCCGATCGCGCCGCCCGCCTTTCCGAGGAAGGCCTTCTTCAGCGACCGCGCCTTGGCGTCGAAGATCGGGAATTCGACCCACGCGTCGCGGGTTTCGATGCTGACCATGTAGTGACCCTTAAACCCTGTGCCCTAGACCCAGTACGGAACGCGTGAGCGGAACTTCTTCATGGACAAGAGAGCCAGCAGCCACCCCACCACCGTGATCACGATGACGATGTACCAGTGGTACGCGGCCACATGCTCGCCGATGAGCGGCCCGCGGATGATCTCGAGGTAGTGGAACAGCGGGTTCAGTTCGGCGAGCTTGGCGCGCTCGGACATCGAACCGCCCTGGTTGTGCAGGCTCTTCGTCGTCCAGAAGATCGGAGTCAGGACGAACAGCAGCAGCGTCAGGCTCTGCATAATGGGCGCGATATCGCGGAAGCGTGTGGAGAAGATGCCGATCACCAGGGACGCCCAGATGACGTTGAGTGCGATCAGCGCCATCGCCGGGACCGCAAGCAGCACGGAGAAGTGCAGATTGCGCCACGTTCCGAGAACGATGAGCAGCACGAAGTAGATGACGAAGTTGTGCGCGAACAGCAGGAGTTGTCGCCACACCAGCCGGTAGACATGCACGCTCAACGCCGAGGGGAGCTGCTTGATGAGGCCCTCGTTTGCGATGAACACCTCGGAGCCGTCGGTGATCGCCGCGGAGATCAGATTCCAGACGATCAGGCCGACGGTGACGTACGGCAGGAAGTCGACGACGTCGAGCTTGAAGAGCGCCGAGTACAGGAACCCCATCGCGGCGGCCTGAACACCGGTCGCCAGCGTGATCCAGAACGGCCCGAGGACGGATCGGCGGTACTTCTGCTTGATGTCCTGCCAGCCCAGCGACAACCACAATTCGCGTTGGCCAAAGCCATCTCGAAGATCTTTGAAAGCACGCTTGAACGTGAACGAGTCGTTGACGATCTCGTCGGGTTCAGCGTTCGAGGCGGAGGCTACCGGCACGAAAAGCGAGCCTACTCGGTAGTCGGAGCGGGTCGCATGCGCACTGAGCTGCGACACAGCATCGAATCAGCGTGCTGCGACCCGCTTCTGATCACTTTCCGTTGGTCATCTGAACGTCTCCCCAAGCGGATTGGGCACCGGTGTCGCCGGCTTGGTAGACCTGCACAGTCGCCAGCGTCGCCGATCCGATCGACAGCACCGCGAGCACGGTGACGGCCAATCGAACCCACGTGGGACGACGGCCCGCTGCGCCGGGCAGGCGGTCGGCGATGACCGGAAGATGGATCGTCCACCACGCCACGGCGAATACGAACAACAGCGAGGCGCCGACGAGCACCTGATCGCCGTACTCGGCGTGACGTTCGATCACAGCCGAGTGCGGCAAGCTGTGTTCGAGGGCGTCGCCGGCTTCCTGGGCGACGGGTACAAAGGCCAGTCCGATCAGCGCGGCGATCGGGGTGATGATGCCGAGCTTTCGACGCGCAGCCGGCCACACGACAGACAGCAACAGAAGCACTGCGGCCAGCGGCACCATCACGACGACGACGTGAATGAGCAGGGGGTGAGCCGGCAGCCCATTGATCTTGGAGATATCCACAGCGGAACCTTTCAGCATTCGAGTTACGCCACAAGGTGGCACCCGACCGCTGAAAGGTCGCTGAAAGGTGAGTCGGACTGGCCCGATTCCGGCCTACAGATATTGACCGGTACCGGGGTGATGGGCGCGCGGGTCGCGGGCATGCTGGCCGGGCGGGAGTGCGCCCTGACGCATCTGCTCCAGCTGCGCGCGGGCCGACATCTGCTGGGCGAAGAGTGCGGTTTGAATGCCGTGGAACAGTCCTTCGAGCCATCCGACGAGCTGTGCCTGGGCGATCCGGAGCTCGGCATCCGACGGGATCGAATCTTCACTGAACGGGAGGGCCAGGCGTTCGAGCTCTTCGCGGAGCTCGGGTGCGAGTCCCTGTTCGAGTTCTCTTACCGAGGACTTGTGGATCTGGCGCAACCGGGTCCGGCTCGCGTCGTCGAGCGGTGCCTGGCGGACTTCCTCGAGCAGTTGCTTGATCATCGTGCCGATGCGCATGACCTTCGCCGGCTGCTCGACCATGTCCGTGAGGTCGGTTACGGGATCCCCGGAATCCTCGATCGCGTCTGCGTTCACTTCCAGAGGTTGTCCGTCCGGGCCGATGACCACGGGGTTCTCTCCATCTGGATGTGTCATGCCTCCACGCTACCGAACGGGCTCGCCCGCTTCTGCGCCGACAACCAGCACCACCTTCCCGATGACCGAGCCCGAATCGAGCATCCGGTGGGCCTCGGGCGCCTCGGTGATCGGGAGTTCGGCGTACACAACGGGTCTGACCGTCCCGTCCGCGATGAGCGGCCACACGTGTTCCCGGACCGCGGCGACGATCGCGGCTTTGTTGTCAGCAGGGCGTCCGCGGAGATTCGTCGCGTGGACGGTGCCACGTTTGCCGAGAAGTTCGGCGATCGGGAGTTCGGCCGAGATGCCGCCTTGCATTCCGATGATGACGAGCTGACCGTCCGGCTGGAGCGCCCGGATGTTCTGTGCGAGGTACTTCGCGCCCATGATGTCGAGGATGAGGTCGGCGCGAACGAGTTCGGCGAAGTCTTCGGTGCGGTAGTTGACGAGGATCTCTGCACCGAGTTCCGCGCAGGCATCGAGCTTTTCGGTGCTGCCGGCCGTCACCGCGACGGTGGCGCCGAGTGCCCGGCAGATCTGAATCGCATGCGTGCCGATTCCACTCGAGCCGCCGTGAATGAGGACGTGCTGTCCGGCATGGAGGCCCGCTCGCATCAGGAGGTTCGACCAAACGGTGCACGCGGTCTCGGGCAGGCTCGCGGCGGAAACCAGGCTGATGCCGGCGGGTTTGGGGAGAACATGCCGCGCATCGACGACGACTTGTTCGGCATAACCGCCGCCAGCGAGCAGTGCGCAAACTTCGTCGCCGATGCGCCACTGGTCGACACCGGGCCCGATTTCGCTGACCGTACCGGAGCATTCGAGACCGATGATGTCGCTCGCGCCCGGCGGCGGAGGGTAGAAACCTTGACGTTGCAGCAGGTCAGCGCGGTTCACCGCGGTCGCTGCCACGTCGATTCGAACCTGTCCGTCGCCCACCGTCGGTGTGCTCACCTCAGTCCACTGGAGGACTTCGGGACCGCCCGGTGCGCTCATCGTCATCGCTCGCACACCTGCAGGCTAATGCAAGTATTTCTGTCTGAATCGGCTTCGATCACGAGGCCTCGACGGGATGATTGCCAGATGGTGCGCGCTGAGAAGCGACCTGCTGAGGGCAAGTCTCGAGTCAAGAGAAGGAGCGTCAAAGTGGCCGACAGTGTAGTGGCTGACATGACGACGACGGTCAACGGTGAATCACCCGTAGAGACCCCGACTCCCAGTCCCGAGCCGGCATTTCAAGGTGTTCCGAAGGCGAAACGCAGCCCGTTCCCGCCGATCGATGACTACGCATTCCTCTCCGACTGCGAGACCACGTGCCTCATCGCGCCGAGCGGCGCGGTCGAGTGGATGTGCCTTCCGCGTCCCGATGCGCCGAGTGTCTTCGGTGCGATTCTCGACCGTGGCGCCGGACACTTCCGGGTCGGTCCGTACGGGCAGTACGTGCCCGCCGCGCGTCATTACCGCCCGGGTGGACTGATCGTCGAGACCACGTGGCAGACCGAAACCGGCTGGCTCAAGGTCTATGACGCACTGCTCATCGGCCCGTGGCACAACGCCGATCGTCGATCGAAGACCCATCGCCGCACGCCGACGGACTGGGATGCCGAGCACTGCCTGCTCCGCATCATCAAGTGCGTCAGCGGTGTCGTCGAGGTCGAGGTGACGTGCGAACCGTCGTTCGATTACAGCCGCAAGCACGCGCGGTGGGAGTACACGGGCTCGTGCTACGAGGAGGCGACGGCGACCACCGAGGGCAGTGTCGACCGCGTTCGGGTCAACGCCGAGACCCCCCTTGGTTCGGTGCAGCCGACTCTGCGGCTCAACACGAACATGCGCCTGGGGCTCGAGGGCCGGGAAGCGCAGTCGCGTACCCGGATGCAGGAGGGCGACGAGAAGTTCGTCGCGATGTCATGGTCTCCCGCCGCAGGTCCGCGCGACCAGGCAGAGGCGTGGGAGCGCCTCAACAACACCTCCGAGTTCTGGCGGCAGTGGATCACCGTGGGCAAGTTCCCGGACCACCCGTGGCGTGGCTACCTGCAGCAGAGCGCGCTCGCGTTGAAGGGTCTGACGTACGCCCCGACCGGCGCTCTGATGGCCGCTTCGACCACGTCGCTCCCAGAAACTCCAGGCGGCGTTCGGAACTGGGACTATCGGTATGCGTGGATCCGCGACTCCACGTTCGCGCTGTGGGGTCTGTACACGCTGGGGTTGGACCGGGAAGCGAACAACTTCTTCCACTTCATCGAGGACGTCACCCAGAACCCGGACGGAACGCCGCGACCGCTGCAGATCATGTACGGCCTCGGTGGTGAAACGCAGCTGACCGAGGGCACGCTCGACCATATGTCGGGCTATGACGATGCTCGTCCCGTGCGCATCGGAAATGGCGCGTTCGATCAGCAGCAGCACGACGTGTGGGGCGCGATGCTCGACTCCGTGTACCTGCACGTGAAGTCCCGCGAGCACGTGCCGGAGAACCTGTGGCCGATCCTGAAACTGCAGGTCGAGCAGGCGATCAAGCATTGGCGTCTCCCGGACCGCGGCATCTGGGAAGTCCGTGGCGAACCCAAGCACTTCGTCAACTCCAAGATGATGTGCTGGGTCGCCCTCGACCGCGGGTCGCGGCTCGCGGTGATGCACGGTGAGAAGGCGATCGCCCTCGAGTGGGCCAAGATCGCGGAAGAGATCAAGGCCGACATTCTCGAGAACGGTGTCGACAAGCGCGGTGTCTTCACGCAGCACTACGACACCGAGGCGCTCGATGCGGCGAACCTCATGATCCCGATGGTTCGCTTCCTGCCACCCACCGATCCGCGAGTGCGTGCGACGGTCCTCGCGATCGCCGACGAACTCACCGTCGATGGCCTGGTCCTGCGCTACAAGGTCGAAGAGACCGACGACGGACTCGAGGGCGAAGAGGGAACGTTCACCATCTGTTCCTTCTGGCTGGTGTCTGCATTGGTCGAAATCGGCGAGCTCCGGAGGGCGAAGCAGTTGTGCGAACGACTGCTCTCATTCGCCAGCCCCCTCAAGCTGTACGCCGAGGAGATCGACACGAAGACCGGCCGGCACCTCGGCAACTTCCCGCAGGCGTTCACGCACCTCGCCCAGATCAACGCGGTCATGCACGTCATCCGCGCGGAAGAGGAAATGGAGGGCGGGGAATTCGTTCCAGCCCGTTAGTGTCGCGGATTCGGAAGTCCTGCCGAAAGATTCGTGGTTTAGGTTTCAGTTGGTAGGGGAAACCCCAGGTAGAGTACCATCGCCTGGGGTTTCTTCATGTGCGACGAGATCGGTCCGAATTGCCCGATCTTGAAGCCGAATTGCGACTCGAGGACACTAGTTGACGATTCACAGTGTTTAAATACCACTTGGTCGGTTATGCTCAGTTCGTGCAAAACATACCGAACGGGATGATTTCTCCGGACCGTACCCTCACCTCATCGCAGGACCGAGCCTGGCGTGGATTTCTCGACAGTGGCACAGTCCTCACGGAGGTGCTCAACCGCGAATTGCAGGCGCGACACGACTTGTCGCTCTCGCAGTTTCGCGTGCTCGAGCTCCTCATCGCGGCACCCGACAACTGCCTGCGCATGAGCGACCTGGCAGACGGCGTTCTGTCGTCGCGCAGCAAGCTCACGCATCAGGTCGGGCGCATGGAGCAACTTGGCCTCGTTCATCGGTCCGCGTGCGACTCCGATGCCCGCGGGGTCATCGCGCACCTCACCGACCGCGGCGCTCGCTGGTTCGAGAAAGCCCAGGTCACCTACGCGGACGCCATTCGCCGGCACTTCATTGAGGCACTGAGCGGCGACCAGCTGAAGATCCTCGAATCGATCTTTGAGCAGGTGACCGGAGCACTCGAACGCCCTGCAGTACACGCGGTGCGTCAGCTCGCCAGCTGAACCGGTTACTATTGCCACCACTGGAAGCGTGGCAGAGCGGCCGAATGCACACGCCTTGAAAGCGTGCGTCGTGAGAGCGACCGGGGGTTCAAATCCCTCCGCTTCCGCTCAAGCCCTGACCTGTTTGTGTGCAGGTCAGGGCTAAATTTTTTCGCCTCAGCCTTAGGGGCAGGTCGTGGTTCCGCTGCCGCGGTTGATGGTGCGGCAGCCAGACACGAACGCAAAGGCGTTGCCGGACCCCGCGTTGTACGCGAAGCTGTGACTGCCGGTCGCCACGGCGTTGCCGGAGCCGACATTGATCGCGGTGTTGTTGCTGCCGAAGCCGGTCTGCGCCGTTCCGCCGTTCGCGAACGCGTAATTGTCGACGTTCGAGTCGGCATTCCCCGCCTGCGCGTAACCGCCGTTCAGCGCGATGGCCCGGTTGTTCGTGTCGGTACCGGTGACGACGCAGGAGCTGCCAGTGCCAATCGATTTGTTGTAGGGATCGACGAACTGGCTTCCACTGCTCGCCCAACAGGCACTTGGAGCAGCATTTGCCGTACCACTTCCGATGACGGAGATGGCTCCCGCGGTGGCGGCAGTGGCGAGTACTGCGTGAACGAGTGTGCGGGTGACGACGTGCATCACAGATCTCCTCGATCGAAGGGGTGAGGCGCTGCCACCCCCGCGCAGTGCCTGGTGGCGCGCGAGCCACCAGAAGTGGTCTATCACTCCAAGAGATCTCGAAACATCAGATCCGGACGAAACGCCCGACTACTGAGCCGGAGCAGAATTTCCGGACACCTCGTCGATCAGCGAGCTGATCTGTTGGGCAACCACATGCGGGTCCGGCACGAGATCCGTCAACGTGTGCGCCCCCGTGATCGACAGCAGCACTGCGATCGCGATTCCGGCCAGGATGATCGTGATGGCATGACGAATGAGCCATCCGATGATGAAGATGGCGATGATGGCGACCAAGAGCCCGTGCGTCAGCATGATCACCAGTGTCCTGATTTCGGGTGGTTCGCGCACTGTGG
Source organism: Smaragdicoccus niigatensis DSM 44881 = NBRC 103563 (assembly GCF_000380645.1). Lineage (GTDB taxonomy): Bacteria > Actinomycetota > Actinomycetes > Mycobacteriales > Mycobacteriaceae > Smaragdicoccus > Smaragdicoccus niigatensis. Next base: position 160,726 of record NZ_AQXZ01000011.1, on the reverse strand, counting down.
GGAAGACCGCAGAGAGACGCCGAACCGTGACTCGGACCGCTGCGGCTAAGCGGAGCCAGGCCTACCGTTTCTCTATGACACCGCAGACCACTTCAGTCCCGCGAGTTCTCATCAATCACCGAGCACGGCTCGGACATGTCTTGGCAGGCGCGCTGCTCGCTTCCGCCGGTCTCACCGCGCTGGCGATCCCCGCCGCGGCAGACGGTTCCTGCTCTCCATCCGGCCCAAACCTGACGGTCTGCACGTTCGACAGCACCGGTGCCGCTCAGACGTGGGTGGTGCCTCCGGGCGTCACGTCGGCGACGTTCAGTGTTTCGGGCGGGGCCGGCGGCGCGAGCGGTTCCAGCACGAGCGGTGGACTGGGCGGACTCGTCACGGCGACCCTGCCGGTGAGCGGGACGCTCCAGATCAACGTCGGCGGCAGCGGACTCGCCGGCAACTCCGCGAACCCCGGCGCCGGGGGTGGCGGCGGTGGTGTCAGCGACGTGCGAACCGGCGCATTCACTCTTGCTGATCGGGTTCTGTCTGCGGGCGGCGGCGGTGGTGCTTCGGGGGCGGCGGCCGGTGGAGCCGGCGGAGGTAGCGGAACCGGAACGGGTGTCTTTGGCGGCGCGGGAGGTGGCGCCGACGGCGGAACCGCGGGCACTGCTGGCACCACCAGCGGCGGCGGAAACGGCGGCGCGGGCCCCTCCGGCGGTGCCGGCGGTGGCGGACTCGGCGGCGGTGGCGGTTCGGCCGGTGCGGCCGGCGACCCTGGTCTCGGTGGAAGCGGCTCCGGTGGCGGGGGCGGGGCTACCGGAGCGGGCAGCAGTGGTGGCGGTGGCGGTGCCGGCAGTGACGGCAGCGCTGGCGGCAACGGCCAAGGCGGCTTCGGCGGCCAAGCAACGAGCGGAGGTACGCCGCGCGCGGGTAGCTCCGGTGGTGGCGGCGGTGGACTCGGTGGTGCCGGCGGAGCCGGTCAAGCCGTTGGAGGTGCCGGCGGTTTCGGTGGTGGCGGCGGTGCCGAAGCCGGTGGCGGTGGCGGCGGCGGCTACGCCGGTGGCGGCGCAGGTGGTGCGGCCGGAGGCGGCGGCAGCAGCTTCATCGCCACGACTGCCAGCAACGCTTCCGCGCAGCGCGGGGTGCAGTCGGGCAACGGGAAAGTGACCATCACGTACGCGGTGAACCCGACGTGTGCGACTTCTCCTTCGGACCTCGCAGCCGCCGGATACAACGTCCTCAACGGGACCAGCCGTCCGGACATCGTCACCGGAACGCCGGGTAAGGACGCCATTTTCGGTCTGGGCGGGAACGACGTCCTCAGGGGACTGGGCGGCGACGACCTCCTGTGCGGCGGTGACGGCTCGGACACGCTTTACGGCGGCGACGGCAACGATCGCCTCGAGGGCGGAGCGGGCAACGATCGGCTTTCCGGGGAGGGCGGAAACGACGCTCTGTTCGGAAATGCCGACAGCGACGTCCTCAACGGCGGTGCCGGCACCAACACGAGCGACGGAGGCACTGGCTCGGATTTGTGCACCAACCCGTCGGGCGGACCAGGGGTGACGAACTGCAACCCATGATCGTTGTGTCGGCGGATTTGTCCTAATAGGGTGCTTCGGGTGACGACGACCGCGCTGGTGACGGGTGCCGCTGGGTTCATCGGTTCCCGTCTCGCAGCGTCGTTGCTCGAGTCCGGTGTGGACCGAGTGGTCGGCGTCGATCGCCTGTCGGACTACTACGACGTGGCGATCAAGCGCCGGAATCTTGCCCGAATTGATTGTGCTGCCTTTGAATTCGTCGAGGGCGACCTGCTTGTTCTCGACCTGGTCCGGCTTCTGGACGGCGTCGACGTCGTCTTCCATGAGGCGGCACAGGCCGGGGTTCAGCCGGCGTGGGGACGCGCCTTCGACACGTACGTCGATGACAACATCCGCGCGACGCGGCGCCTCTTGGAAGCCGTCGTCGCCAGCGGAAACCGCGCGAAGATCGTCAACGCCTCGTCGTCGTCGGTCTACGGCGACGTCGGAGAATCGCCGGTCACCGAGGATCGAGCGACCAACCCTCTCAGTCCGTATGGCGTGACGAAGCTTGCCGCCGAGCAACTTGTTTCGGCCTATGCGCACGGTCACGGGATTGATGCGGTATCGCTTCGCTACTTCACCGTGTACGGACCCAGCCAGCGGCCGGACATGGCCTTTGCGCGAATGTGCACACGGATTCACCAGGGCCTCCCGATCGAGGTCTTCGGAACGGGTGATCAAGTGCGTGACTTCACCTACATCGACGACGTCGTCCGGGCGACAATCCTGGCCTGGCAACGCCCGACCCCGACGGCTTCGATCATCAACATCGCCGGCGGCTCGGCGGTCTCGCTCAACGACTGCATCGACGTTCTGGCGGGCCTTCACGGTGAGGCAGTCGAGCGGATTACGCACCCACACTCCCGCGGTGATGCGCGACGAACGAATGCATCGACCGCTCGGGCGGCCGAATTGCTCGGCTGGTTCCCGCTGGTATCGATCGAAACCGGCCTCAAGAGTCAGTTCGAAGCGACCGATGGGTCCTAGGGTCGTCTTCCTCAGCACGTCGGAAGCGATGTGGGGAGCTGAGCACAGCCTCCTTCATATCGCCCATGGCCTCGACAAACTCGGCGTCGACGTCGAGGTCTGGGCACAGTCGGACGAACTGATCGAGAGATGGGAAGGCCGCGGGCGCCTGATCGACCTTGGAATTCGCGCGTATACGAAGAACCGCCGCCTGCTTCGAATGATCGGCGACCTGCCCAACGACTCCACGGTCGTCAGCTTCGACGTCTCGCTCGCTCCGACGCTCGCGGTGATGCGGCCGTACCTGCAGCGGCACCGGATTCGGACCGCTCTCGACTTCCATGTCGATCAGGGGCTGGGTGGAAGGCGGCGGGGGATCGCGCTCGCCGCTCGCGGAGTCGACATGTCGTTGTGCGTCAGTCAGTTCATGGCCGACCAGCTGAGTCCGCGGGTTCGGAAGACGGTGGTGTGGCGGCCGATGTCGCCGGTCATCGCGGACCCGAATCCGCCCTCGAACTTCACGATCGGCATCGTCGGCCGGATCGACCCCGTCAAGAAGATCGAACTCGCGCTTGAAGCGGCAGCGGCTGCGGAGTCACGACCGCAGATTGTGCTTCGCGGCGGGCCATTCGCCGGCGGCGACGACTACGTTTCCGCGGTGCTGGAACTCGGCGGGCGTCTCCTCGGCGACCGATTCCGGTTCGACGGCCGGGTTCCACAGACCAGCGCCCTCAACGGCCTCCATGGCCTTCTGCACTGCAATGACGGCGAGCCGAGCGGGAGAGTCGTCGCGGAGGCGCAGTCCAGCGGTGTCGTCCCGATCGTTCCGGATGCCGGCGGCGCACCGCAGTTCGTGACGCACGGCGTGACCGGACTCGTGTTCGCGGCGAACGATCCACAATCAGCCGCGACCTGCATCGATACGCTCGTCGACCCGGCCGTACGCTCCCGAATCGCGGCGGATGCCCGACGGTTCGCGCAGGAGCGCTATGACGTCCTCACACAGTCGGCCGCGTATGGCCGCGCGCTGGGGGTTCTGCCGTGAGCTGCCGATGGTGCAGCCGCGACAACTCCGCGTAGATCCCATCGAGCGCGAGTAGTTCGGAGTGCGTCCCGTCTTCGGCGACGCGGCCGTCGGCGAGGACGAGAATGCGGTCAGCCATCGCGAGAGTCGACAACCGGTGCGTCACGACGATCGCCGTTCGCCCAGCCGCCAACTCTCGGAACCGTGAATACAGTGCGAACTCCGAGCGAGCATCGAGGTGCGCGGTCGGCTCGTCCAGGATGACGATCGCGGCGTCCCGCACGAGCGCTCGGGCGGCGGCGATCGCCTGCCATTGGCCGCCGGACAGTTCGTGGTCACCGAACAGCGGTCCGAGTTTCGTGGCGTAGCCCTGCGGCAGCGTGCCGATGAGGTCGTGGACTCCGGCCTTCGTTGCTTCGCGAGTGATTTGGTCTTCGTCGTCGAGCAGTCGAGACCAATCGCCGTACGCCACGTTGTCGGCGGCGGAAGCCTCGTAGCGCGCGAAGTCCTGGGACAGGAACGCAATTCGGCGGTGGAGGTGCTCCGTCGACCAGTCGCGGACGTCGACGCCGTCGACGCGGATCGTTCCCGAATCTGGCTGGTACAGCCCCGAGATGAGCTTGACTAGCGTCGACTTCCCCTCCCCGTTCTCGCCGACGAGCGCGACGACTTCGCCTTCGGCGATCCGGAGTGAGACGCCATCGAGAGTCGGCTCGCTCGCACCGATATGCGTGAACACGACGTCGTCGAGCGCGACCTCGCCGCGACTGAACCCTTCTGTCGTACCGCCGCCGATTGCCTGTCGCGGGGCGAGCCCCAAGAAGCCGAGCAGGCCGTCGACGTGCAGCGATTGCTCGACCAACACGCTGGCCGCGCTCACCAGTTGTTCGAGCGTCGACCGCAATCGTGCGCTCACACCGGCGAAGACCGCGATGTCACCCAGGGTGAGTTCGCCGCTCGAAACGTGGCCGGCAACGCGCGTGAACAGGAGATAGATGCATGCCGTGGTGATGGCAGCGAAGGCCACAGCACCGACGAAATCGCGCAAATAGTGTCGGCCGGCAGCGGCGTGGACGTCTCCCATGACCCCGTTGAACTTGGCCTGAAAGAGCGGGCCAAGCCCGAGCATGCGGGTTTCGGCGGCGTGCTCGTGGCCCATGACGTGCGAGACGAAATAGCGCGACCATCGACGTTTCGTCGTCCAGGAGACATCGTCGCGGTAGCGCAGCCGGGCACCCCGCCAGCGGAAATAGAGGTACGGGACCGCGACCGGACCGGCGATGACGAGCGTCCACGGTTCGAGGAATGTGAGGACGGCCAGCATCACAACGGACTCGGTCGTGGCGATGCAGGCAGCCTGAAAGTTCGCGAGGAACTGGGAAACCGGGCCCGTCGCGTCCTGTTCGATGCGGTCGAACGCATCTCGATGCCGGGGATCTTCCAACGTGGCGACGTCGAGCGTCGAGCTGTGGCGCAGGACGTCGGCGGTGATGTCGAGGTTGAGGTCGTCGAAGGCGCGTTGCAGGAGGTAGCGGTTGGCGAGCGGCGTGAGGGCCTCGAAAAGTGCCACCGCGAAGCCGACAAGAAGCCAGCCGAGCATCGGTTTGCCGGCCGATGCCGCGTTGATGAGGCCGCGAATCGAGAGTGCGATACCCGCTGGCAGGACGCCCCGGGAAACGACGATCGCGATGAGCCCGATCGCCACCGGCCGGTTTGCGATCCAGGTTCGGTGCAGGACCCACCGCCCAGTGGACGCGAGTCGGCGAAGTTCCGACGTCATGGTCTGCATTATCGTCACAGTCATTCAGACAACTGACACTCGACACTGGGAGCCAGGACCGGTGAACGCGCAGCTACTCAAGTTCGCCGCGCGGCGGGTCATCGAAGGTGGAGTTCATCTTCGCCGGCTGGGCCCGTCGTCAGACAAGCGTCTGGTGATCCTGCCGAACGGTCCGGCGACGGGTTCGAATCTGCTGTGGGGACGCGAACTCGCCATCGAACTCCGGCGAATCGGATGGCGAGTGATCGTCATTCCGCCCGAACTCGACCTGGTCCAGCGGCGCCGCGTCATCGCGGCGGAGAAACCGCACGCGATTCTGATGATCAAGGGTCGCCACCCGCTCAACCGCCCCAGCCTGTATCCGGACGTGCCGACCGTGTTCGTGCTCGACGACGCCGATTACCTTCTGCCCGATGAGGCGCAGCAGACGGTCGATTGCTGTCGGGAGAGTGTGGCGGTTCTGGCCGGAAATCGGGTCACGGCCGATTGGGCGCGGCAGCACAACGCGAATGTCGAGGTCGTGTGGGTTAGTCACCCGGTGCCGAATCGGCCGGTGCGGACGGCGAACCGTGAGCGCCGGGACGTCGTGGCGTGGGCGCACGCGGCACCGTGGCGGTATCCGATCGAGGCACAGTTCGTGCACGACGTCGTGCTCGGGGTCGCCCAGCGACGATCGTTCGAATTCTGGCTCTACGGAAGTCGATTCGCAGGGGAGTGGGACTCGTATGTGGAGCCGCTGCGCAAAGCGGGAGTGACGGTTCGCGTGCTGGACTTCCGGCGGTCCTACCGTTCGTATCTCCGGTCCTTGCAGCATGTGGCGGTCGGACTGCACCCGGTATGCCTCGCGAACCCGTACAGCCACGGAAAGTCGTTCGGGAAGGCACTGTCGTACCTGGCGAGTGATGTCGCGGTCGTGACCCACGACGTTCTCGACCATGCGCAATTCTTCCGGCACGGGGTCAATGGGATGACCCCGAACAGCGTCGAAGGCTTCGTCGATGCTGTCGGGCAGTTGCTCGACGATCGCGACCTGCGTCAGTCGCTTGTCGAGAACGGGCGGTCCGACTTCATCGATCGGTTGAGCACGCCGGTTGCCGCGCAGAAGGTCGATGACGTGTTGCGGAATCGGGTGACATGTACGCCATCGTTCTGACTCACCAGGCCCGACTGCCGTTCGCCCAGTTGGTTCTCTCGTCGTACGACGAGCACTGGCCCGACAGCGGGCTCGTCTTTCGCATTCCGTTCAACACCGAACGGCCGCTGCTTCGCTCGGGTCACCCGGTCGAATACATCGAGACTCGGCCGCAGATCAAGCACACGATGTCCGCATTGCTCGCGAGAATCGCGGACGACGAGTTCGTTTATTGGTGCACCGACGACCGCTACCTCGCCGAGGTGCACGACCTGGCTGAACTCCGCAGCTTCGTCCAGATTGTCGACGGCGCAACGGAATTCGATTCGCTCCGGCTGGTCAACCACACGCCTCGGACGCTGGGCCGAAGGAAACGCATCCACGAGCATCGGGCCATCCTCGCCCGCGGATTCTGGCACCACCAGTTCATTCGGGCCGGCATCCTGCGCGAGATCTTCGTCGACGTCGATGCCGACGACTACCCGATTTTCGAACCTCATCGCGCGCTGTTAGCCGGCGATCATGTGCACCGAGCGTTCTCGACGACGAGGAGTCTGGTCCGATTCGGCGAGCCGACGATCGGGCCGGACATCACGGCGAATGGCGTGATCGACGGACTGCGATACGGCATCGCGCTGCCGGACGGTTATGGCCGCTCGGCGTTGTGGCAGTACTTCCCGCCGCGTCGGGACCTGTGGTCGAGGCTGCGCCGTGTCTGACCAACGGTTCATCTTCAGCATCAACTCGGGGCGAGCCGGTTCGCAGTACCTCGCGCGGTTGCTGAACACCGGTCGTCGGGTGCGAGCGTTCCATGAGGCCGAGCCGCGCATGACCGGTGACTACCTGAAAATGATCAATGATCGCGCGTACACCGACACGTACGAGCTGCGCCGATTCAAGGCCGATACGCTGCGCGCCTACTTCGATTCGCCAACTGGTCGGGCACGGTGGCGAAAAAGGCTCGCGCCGTGGACGTTCCCGCATGTCTACGCTGAAACGTCGCACATGTTCCTCAAGACCTTCAGCGATGTCGTGATGGCTGAACTCGACGAGGTCGACGTGATCGTCCTTCGACGACCGCTCGCCGAAGTGCTCAAGAGCTTTGTCGAACTCTCGTATTTCGGGTCGAGCGAGGCGTGGCCCGACTGGATGAGTAGTCCAAACGCAGCGACGTCAGCAATCCGTTGCATCGCTCCCGATGCGGACCTCGATCAATTCGACATCTGCATTGCGTACCTGGTCGACATCGAGGCCCGAACGGAACGATTCCGGATCGAACATCCGCACGCCCGGCTGCACGAGGTGACTCTCGCCGAGTTGAACTCGTGGCCGTCGGTCAGCCGGATGTTCGAGAACCTTCGGATCGAGACGACGCGTGCGACCAGCAAAGTCCTGGGCCGACCCCAGAATCAGAAGCACGAGATGAAGGCGCGTCTCGCGAACTGGACGACCGTCGAATACTGCCAGGAGCGAATCGAGTCGTACCTCGCCAGGGCGGCTCAGCTGGGGATCGCTCTTCCCGATTCGGTGAACAATCGGCAGTTTCGATAATCCAGTGAATGACTCGAACTCGGACATTCGTTATGGTTTCTGAGGAATCGTCCATGGACGCGCGGTTCTCCAGCAACCTGGACGCAACCAGCTGAGGAGCTCCGATCCTGGTCCCCGCCCTGCCTCCTACCCAAACCCGCGGTGCCGCAACGCTGATCGCTGAAGAGTGGATGTCCGACACCGGCGGCGCCGACAAGGTCTTCAGCAATATCCGCGCGTGCCTGCCCGCGGCCGACGCGGTGTGCCTGTGGGATGAAACGGACGGAGACCGCCGAGCCCCGGTCACCGAGACGCGTCTGGCGCAGTCGTGGCTGCGGGGCCGCAAGAACTTGGCGCTACCCGCGATGCCGGTGGCGTGGAAGCAGGTACCGCTCCATGGCTACGACACCGTGGTCGCGCTGTCGCATGCGTTCGCGCATCACCTCGCGGCCCGCGCGGCGCGATCCGGACGACGCGCATTCAGTTATGTGCACACGCCGGCGCGCTACATCTGGGCGCCGGACGTCGATCCGCGCGGCCGACGGCCGCTTGCTCGCATCGGGGCTGGACCCCTGCGTGTGCTCGATCGTCGTGGGGTCGAACCGCGTGTCAGCTACGCAGCAAACAGTCAGTACATCCAGCGCCGAATCGAACGTTGCTGGGGTGTCGAAGCAACTGTCATCTACCCACCGGTCAATGTGGAACGCATTGCCTCGGTGAAGAATTGGCACCACGAGCTCGATCCGGCCGAGGATGCGGTCTTCCACTCCCTGCCGACCGACGGCTTCATTCTCGGGGCCTCCCGGCTCGTCAAGTACAAGCGCGTCGATCGCGCGATCGAGCTTGGCGACGCTCTTGGTCTTCCGGTGGTGATCGCCGGTGGCGGTCCGGCTATGTCCGATCTTCGAACTCGCGCCACCTACGCGAAGGTGCCGGTCTACTTCACCGGACGCGTCTCCGACGAGATGCTCTATGCGCTGTACCAAGCTGCGTCGTTGTTCGTTTTCCTGGGCATCGAGGATTTCGGAATCATGCCCGTCGAGTCGATCGCGGCGGGCACACCCGTCCTCATCAACGCGCAGGGGGGCGCTCGGGAGAGTGTTCTCGCGCTCGGCGGTGGCGTGGAATTCGATCCGAAGGCGGGTGCCGGCGGGCTCGTCGAGGCGGCCGAGTTGGCGATGGCATGCGATATGGCTGCTGCCCGTTCCCGGCTGGACATGTTCTCGGTGTCGACGTTCCAGAACCAGATCCTCGAGTGGACCGGGTCGCACTGAGGTGACGGTCCCGCTGATCGTCGATCGCCGATATGTCGGCAATTTCGGTATCGGACGGTACTCGCGTGAGGTGCTGCCGCGCTTGAATCTCGAGGGTCGATCGTTCGTGTCCGGCGTGCGACCGGGATCGGCTCGGGACGGCCTGAACGTTTCACGAATGCGGTTGCCGCGCAACGCATTGCTCTACTCGCCGGGGTACAGCACGGGCCCGTCGCGGTGCCGCCAGTTGCTGACGGTGCACGATCTGACCCACCTCGAGGTCGAGGATCCGCGTCGGCGACGGGCGAATCGGCTCTACTACGACCGCCTGGTCGCGCCCGTCATTCGTCGAACGGGTGCGGTGCTCACTGTCTCGAGGAACAGCGTCGAATGGCTGCGCGAGTGGCTCGACGACGATCGGATCGCGATCATCAATTGCGGCGCCGGATGTTCGGATGCCTTCACACCACACGGTCCGGCTGCGGACATTGGCCGCGATTTTTTCTTGTACGTCGGCAATCTGAAAGAGCACAAGAATCCCGAGCTCGCGTTCGCCGCGATGCGCGACTTCGGCGACCATCTGTTCGTGGTTGTCACCGCAGATCGTGAACACGCCGCGGAACTGGCGGATCGACACGACATCGCCGACCGAACCCGAATCCTGTCCGATGTCGACGACGAACACCTGGCGGAGCTCTACCGGGGCGCTTCGGCGTTGCTGTTCCCCTCGCGTTGGGAAGGGTTCGGATTGCCGGTTCTCGAAGCGATGCGGTCCAACACCAAGGTCGTCTATTGCGTGCAAGCAACGTCGGTCGCGGACATTTGTTCGGGAAGTCAGTTCGCGGTCGAGGACAGCAGAGATCCCGGTGCATTCTCCGCGGCGATGTCCGCCGCGCTCGATGATCCTTTCGTCGCCCCGGCACGTCTCGATGATTTCGATTGGCCCACGATTGCGCGCAAAGTCGAGGCCGTGATTCGGGAACGGTTGGAGGCTTCCTAGGTGCCGGTGACGACCCTGCTCCGCGACTCCAGATTCGCGACGTGGCTGATCACGGGCATCACGCTCGTGGGCCTGTACTACCTGGCCTATCGCTATCCGTTCCGGATCAATTCGAAGAGAACGAGTTCGACGTATTCGGATACACCGGTCGTGCTCCAGTACGGAAAATACGTCGTACTTCTCGCCGTGTGCGGGCTCGCCTGCCTTGCGCTGCTTGACATTTGGCGCCACCAACGGCGCTTGCCGCGCGACTGGTCCGGCGGAGTGGTCTGGTTCCCGGTGCTCTCCGCGTGGGCGGTATTCGCCTGGCTGGTGTCCCGCGACGATGTGCTGACCTTCGCGTTCGCTGTATTCGTAGCGGCCACGATCGTCACGCTGCGTGAGTTCTATCGAAGCGACGTCTCGGCTTTGCTGCCCATTTTCGGCGTGTTCGCGATCGTCGCGGTGATCGTTGACGCGATCCAGGTTCTGCTCTTTTTCACGACCGGGCGTCTGCCGGCGCTGGGTTACGCCCACAGCCTGTCGGTCCGGTTCGGATCGCTGCTCGACGACCCGAATGGGTACGCGATCCTTTGCGCTCTGCTGATCGTCGTGGCATGGGTCTGGCCTCGCCGCCCGTGGGCTCGCATCGGCCTGACGGTGTCGGTGTTCGTGAGTTTGCTACTGACGCAGTCGTTTACCGGGGCCGTGGCAACGTGTGTGGCGGTGTCGATCGTCGCGGTTGCGGCCTATTGGAGTAGCCATCGCCGCACGGTACTCGCAGTCGGTGGCGGACTGATTGCCTGTGGTCTCGCCGCCGCCGCGCTCATCGTGCCGACGCACCAATTCCAGCGACTTCTCCAGCAGAAGCAGGGCAGCATCGAGTACCACGGCGAGTCACTCGACGTGCTGTTCGGACTCGGCTGGCGTGCGTTGTTGCATGGCACGAACACCGGCATCGAGCCGCCGGAGTCGGGATACGTCAGCTTGATCGCACATCTCGGTGCGGTCGGTTTCGTGCTTTTTCTCATCGTGGGGATCGGCTCGGTCGTCCGCTTGCGCCGGCATGTGCTCGCCTCGGATGGGACCGTTCGCTCGGTGTACGTCGCCGCCATGACGTTCCAGATCGCGTTCCTGCTCGCCATGATCAACCTGCCGCCGCATCGGGTGTTCCCGCTCGACATCTTCTTCTTCACGTTCGCGGCGTTGTCGTCAGTGCCAGTGTTCCGTGCGTCGGTCGATGCGGCAGGCGCGGTCGCCCAGAACGATGCCGAGGAACCGGCCCGATGACGCGGCGAGTGCGAGGCTGAGTGTGCGAGATTCGCCGGGCGTCGAGCGTCCGATAGCCCAGTTGACGAGCGGAGTCACGATCGCGAGGAGGCCGCGCAGCGTCAGGTAGTGCCGTCGGATCACGCAGCCGACGCCGACGGCGTAGTAGAACTCCTTGCGCCGCTGGAACTTCGAGCGTGGATCGAGGTGCTGCTCGCGTCCCATCACGGCAAGCGGTGCGGACGACACGGTCAGGCCTCGAGCGGTGACGCGGTAGATCGCATCGGTGCCCTCGCCCGCCTGCGTCCAGCCGTCGCTCCCCGGTCCGATGCGCTCGTCGAAGCCTCCGGCGCGGACCAGGTGGTCCCGCCGCCACACGGTCGCGGGCTCGATGACGTGCCATACCTGCCACCCAGTGAGCTCTTTGTTCGTGGAGACGTGCCGGCGGAATCGGTCGCCAACGCGATAGTTCAGCCCGACAACGCCGACGTCCTCGGTCGCCGTTGTGAGACTGTGCGAAAGGTTCTGCAGAAACTGTTCAGTGGGTCGTGTGGTGTCGTTCGGGGTCCACACCCAGGTGACGGTTTCGGGAACGTTCGCGAGTGCGATGTTGCGTGCGCGGCTCGCGCCCTGGCCTCGATCGTGAACCACTGAGTAGTCGGTGAATCCCGCGTTGTCAGCGGTGATCCGGACGGCGTCCCGCAACTGCCTGAAGTCTTGGTCGGACCCCTGGAACGCGATGCTGACATATGCCGGGAGTGGCATTTGGGCGAGCACTGACTCGAATTGCGCGGCCGCTTCGTCGGGGCGGATCGACGCAACGACGAGTCCGATCGCGACGGTCACCCGCGTCCCTTCGTCGTCAATTCAGTTCAGAAGTTGATTATCGCCGCGTCTTCGAAAACCTCCCGAAGGAACGCCGCCTTGTAAACTGCGACCCGATCCTCTCGCTGATGAATGGTGGTGCCACAGTGACTGCTGGCCACCTCGACCTCAAGGTCGGCCGGTTCACCTTCGGGCCCGCGATCATCGTGCAATTCACCGGAGCGGTTGCGGCCTACGGGAGTCAGATCGTTCTCGCCCGCTGGCTCGGTGTTGCCCAATTCGGAACGTTCAGTGCGTTATTCGCCATTGCGACGATCAGTGGCCTCATCGCCACGTTCGGGCTCACCGGCGCTGCTTCGCGTTTCGTCCCGGTCGCTCTGCGAGATGACGACCTCGCGGCCGCGCGCCGGTATTCGGGTGCCGCGTTGTTCGGCTGCATCGTCGGGGGAGCGGTCGTTGGGACGATCACCGGTTGCGCGACGCTCGTCATCTATCGGACGTCGATCCCCACGGCGGTTCTTCTCGCGCTGCTCGTCATCGCGATCGCGGTCGTGAACTTCGGCAGCGACGTCGGGCGCGCAGCGGGTCGGAACATCTCGACCTATGGCGCCTCGATCACGTTGCGACCGGCCGTGCTGATTGCCGCGGTGACCGTCGCGGGCCTTGCCGGCTGGGTTGCGGACGTTCCGCGAGCACTGGCCCTTTCGGTCGCTGCTGCGTTGATAGTCGTTGTCGTACAGCTTGTTTCGCTGAGCAGCGCGATCGGGGTCGCGGCGGTTGTCCCGCGTGTCCCAACCGGTGCCTGGGCACGTCGGGCACCGATGTGGCTGCTCTTCTCCGCGCTCGGGCTCATCGCCACCCAGATCGACCTGCTCGTCGTGGTGGCGGTGCTCCCTCCCCACGAGGCTGGCATCTATGCCGCGGTCTCGAAGTTGGCGTTGGCGGTCGCCATCGCGTCGGTCGCGATCAACACCGTTTTGGCACCCAAGGTCGCGTCCGCGAGCGACGGTCAGCGGGAGGAAATGGGTGCTCTCGTTCGCACCGCGGGCCGGCGGGTTCTGCTCGTCGGGACTCTCGTCGCCGCACCGTTCATCCTGACCCCGGTTCTCGTGCTGTCCGCCTTCGGTCCTGAATTCACCGTCGGCTGGCCGGAACTCGTGATCATGGCGCTCGGCCAGGTCGCGGTTCTCGCCTTCGGGCAAGGTGGCACGGTGCTGGTGTACCAGGACCGGGAACACATCGCGGTCCTGTGCACTCTTATCGGTGCCATCGCCGTGGGGCTGGGTGCGCTGGTCGGTGCTTGGACCGGCGGCCTGCTCTTCGCGGCGATCGGCCGAAGTCTCGCCGTCATGGCCGCGGCACTGTTGACCGCGCTCGCCGCGAAGAAGTTGGCGGGGGTTCGCCCGTTCACCTGGTGACGTGCCATCCGATAGCGTCCGAGTGTGCGAACCGTTGGCGTCGACCTGGCCGCTGAACCTGCGAAGACCGCGGTCGCCGTTCTCGATTGGGCGGCGGGCGGGGCGACGGTCATGTCGCTGACGATCGGCGCCGGCGACGAACAGATTCTTCGAATGGCGTCCGGGGCCGAACGTGTCGGGATCGACGCGCCGTTTGGTTGGCCTGACGCCTTCGTGAAATTCGTGGCCGCTCACCATGATCACCAGGCGCCGGCCACCAAACTGGCCACGCGTGACGACCGCCGACCGATGACGAAGCGGCACACGGACGTCGTTGTCCAGGCCACCACGGGTGCCGTTCCGCTCAGTGTCTCGGCCGACCGCATCGCGCATGTGGCCCTGCGCTGTGCCGGACTGTTGGCTGAGTTCCGTGCAATAGGCGTCGACGTCGACCGGGTCCGCGGCGCGGTCTGCGAGGTCTATCCCGCGGCTGCCCTGCGAACGTGGCACATGGCATCGAAGGGCTACAAAGGGAGTGGCTCCGTCGGATTCGACGCACTTGTCTCTGCGATCGAGGGTGCCGCCCCATGGTTGGCGCTCGGCGAGTTCCGGCCCCTCTTCGCTTCGAATGACGACGCCTTTGACGCAGTCGTGTCCGCACTCATCGCCCGGGCCGTCGCGCTGGGCCGAACCGCGATGCCGACGGCCGACAATGAGCGTCTTGCCGCTCGGGAAGGGTGGATTCACGTTCCGACTGGCACTCTCGACGCACTCCTGACCGGTACCTTCCAACCATGAAGTTCGACCTGCAAGGTGTGTTCAACAACTTCGCCTCGACTCGTCTCGACCCCGTGGCACGGGCCTTCGCGAGGCTGCACGTCAAGGTGCACGGAACTCCAGTCGGCAGGCTCTTCGACCGGTACTTCGGCGCGCCGGTGTTCGAGATGACCGTCCGTGGTCGAAAGACGGGCGAACTCCGGACCGTCATGTTGATCCTCACCAAGCGCGGCGACGACATCGTGGTCGCCGGATCGAACGCCGGAAACGAGGCGGAGCCCAACTGGTTCCGCAATCTGCGCGCGGCCGGTGAAGCGACCGTCAAAGTGGCGGGCGAGACCTGGCCGGTGACGTTCCGCGTCGTCGAAGGCCCCGAGCGTGCCGAGTGCTGGCGCCTCGTCAATGCGACCTATCCGTCCTTCGCCACGTACCAGGAGCGGTCAACTCGCGAAATTCCGGTCGCGGTTCTAGAGCGTCGCTAATTCGATTTCTGCTGCGCGCCCACCGAATTCGACATTCACGTAGCAAATGTCGAAATGCGAGGCGGCGTCATTTCCCGTACGCGAACCGCCGTGACACGCCCATTCTCAGGTGTAGTCTCCGAAACAGTGAGTTAGATCACATCTAGGCCGTGCTGCGTCGCACTGAAACGTGTTGGGAGAACCCGTGACTGGCGTTATGGACGAACGGTTCGAAGCTTCCGAGAAGATCTCGTCGCGACTGATCAAGTCGTCGTTGAAGCAGTCCTACGACCCGTGGACGGACATCGACTGGGACCAGCCGATCAGTACCGACAAGCCGTTCCTCCCTCTGCACCGGTCCACGCTCTACGGCACCGAGATGTGGGAGTCGATGTCTCAGGAGCAGCGAATTCTGCTCACTCGCCACGAGGCCGGCAGTATCGCCAGTTCCGGCATCTGGTTCGAGATGATCCTCATGCAGATGATTCTGCGAACGATCTACGACATGGACCCGCGGACCGCGCACGTCCACTGGGCACTCACCGAGATCGCCGACGAGTGCCACCACTCGATCATGTTCGGCAAGGCCCTCGAGAAGACCGGCATGCCGCCGCACCGGCATTCGAAGATGTTCAACGAACTGGGCCGGATCTTCAAGACCATTGCCTGGGGACCAATGGCCTACGCCGGAATTCTGGTGGCTGAAGAAATTCTCGATGAAGCGCAGCGCGAGGGAATGATCGACGAAAGCGTCGAGCCGCTCGTTCGCCGCGTCAATCAAATCCACGTCACCGAAGAAGCGCGGCACATGCGTTTCGCTCGCGAAGAGATCGCGGACATGGTGCGTGCCGGTTTAGACCCGGCGGACAAGCTCGCCCAGCAGACCATTTGCGCTGTCGTCGGTTTCGCGATCGTCGAGTCGCTCATCAGCCCCGGTGTTTACCCGGCGGTCGGACTCGACCAGAAGGAAGCCCTTCGTCAGGTGCGCAATAACCCGCACATGCACCAGGCTCGCGCGGACTGGGGCAAGGGCGTCGTCGAGTTCCTCGCGGAGAACGATCTCATCGGCGGCCCGGCGGCCGGCCTGTGGCGCGCGTGTCACCTGATTACGGACGCTGACGTCGAACGCGGCATTCTCGGCAAGGGTGTGGACCTGGGCACGTCGGCCGCGATGCATGCCGCGCAGTCCGTGTTGACCCAGATTCCGGGCCTGAACCGGCTCGTCAGCGGCACTCTCGCCGGCATCGGTAAGGGACCCGGCAAGCAGCCCAAGCCGGCCGACTTCGACACCCACCACATGGGCTTCGGAAACCCGATCCGGGCGATCGCGGACTTCACGCCCGTGCAGGCCATCCGCAAGGCCACCGGATTCCTGCCCTGGGGACTCTTGGGCGACCCGCTCGCCCCGGCAAAGCGCCCCCGCAAGAAGCCACAGACCTCCAAGAGTGTGCACCGGTTGGCGGTCATCGACATCGAACCACTTACCGAGGACTCCGTCGCGGTCACCTTCGGGGTTCCCGAGGAAGTTGCTGAGCTGTATCGCTACAAGCAGGGTCAGCACGTCACCATCGAGGCGCTCCTCAACGATGAAAAGGTTCGTCGCAACTACTCGATCTGCTCGTCGGTAGGCAAGCAGGAGCTGCGGATCGGCGTCAAGAAAGTGCCGGGAGGTGTGTTCTCGAGCTACGTCGTCGACGAACTCCAGGTTGGCGACGCGGTCGACGTCGTGCCACCTGCCGGACGCTTCTTCACGGAGCTGTCGGCGGACAACTTCATCCACTACTGCGGAATCGCCGGCGGTAGCGGTATCACCCCGATCCTCTCGATCATGACGAGTGTTCTCGAAGAGGAGCCGAACAGCAGGTTCACGCTGGTCTATGCCAACCGCGACCCAGAGTCGATCATGTTCTTCGGCGAGATCACGGACTACCAGTTCCGGTATCCCGACCGTCTGAAGGTCATTCACGTCCTCGAGCAGGGCGGCGATTCCGGACCAGGATTCGCCGTCGGTCGAATCGACGCCGAGAAACTGTCGGATCTGGCGACCAAGGGTGACGTCGGCAACTGGTTCATGTGTGGCCCCGGCCCCATGACCGAGGGTATTCAGGCGGCGCTCGCCGACCTCGGCGTGGAGAAGCAAAAGGTTCACATCGAGCTGTTCAACACGATCGGCGTCAAGCCGGCACCGGCGGCGGCTGCGGCGGCCGAAGTGGTCGGCGTTGGCACTGCCACGCTGAAGTTCAGCTTCGAAGGGTCCGAGGAGACGATCGCGGTCGAAGAGAACGAACTGCTTCTCGACGCCGCGCTTCGCACGGGCCAGGACATCCCGTGGTCGTGCCGCGAGGCAGTGTGCGGAATGTGCCGGGCGAAGAAGGTCTCCGGCGAGACCACTCCGATGGTCGAGAACCACTCGCTGACCGACGACGAGGTCTCCGACGGAATCATCCTGACGTGCCAATCCAAGTGTGCGAGTTCGGAAGTGGAGCTCGACTTCGACGTCTGACACGTCGGCCATGAAGCTCCGCGCGGTTCTCTTGGCGGCGGGATTGCTGGTGCTGGCGGGGTGTGGCGCCAACACGATCACGGGAAGCGGTGTGGCTCCGAAGTCCGGGCTACAGAAGCCGTCGATCTCGGTGACCACCCGTTCCGCCGATGCCGCCCTGGGAACGCGCGACCATCCGGTTCCGATCGGGACGGCGCATGCCGTGGGCGACGAGTGGAACGTGACCGTGGTGTCGATCGATCCCGATGCCTGGGACGTCATCAAAGCGGAGAACGAGTTCAACGATCCGCCCGCGGCGGGCCGGCAGTTTGTCATGGCCCGGATTCGGGCGGAATACCTCGGAAAGAAATCCGGCGAGGCCTGGGTCGACCTGAGCGACAGCTATCTCGGTTCGAATCGCGTGACGTTCGGTAATTCGATGGAGGACTACTGCGGGGTCATCCCGGACAGCCTCACCGACAAGGGCGAACAATTCCCGAATTCGACGGTCGAGGGAAACGTCTGCTGGTCCGTCCCGATCGACAGCACGGTCGGGGGCAGCGTCCTGATCGATCTCGGTTTCGGTGATGAAGACCGGGTGTTCTTCGAGGGCGTCAGATAGCTACCGGGCCCGCCATCGCTTCCACAACGCGGTCGCGGCTGCCCGGGTCTTTCCGTCGTGCACCAGCTCGGCCTCACACACGATTTCGGATTCGCTTGCGCTGGTGATGTATCCGCGCAGTTCCACTGGCGAGTTCAGCGGGCTCGGCCGCAGGAATCGAACATCGAGTCCTGCGGTCACGAACGCGAGCGGCGCTCCTTCGGGCGCATGCCAGCCCTGCCGGTCTGCTTCGTAGAGAACGGTCGCTCCGCTGTGGCAGTCCAGGATCGTCGAGATGATGCCACCGTTGAGAAAGCCCATCCCGTTGTCGTGCTCGCGCCACGGCGAAAACAGGGCGTATGTGAATCCTTCTGTGGGGTAACTCTTAAGCTGTAAGCCACGGGGATTCGCGGGGCCGCAGCCGAAGCAGTTCATGGTCGGAAACAGGTGGTCTTGGAGACTGATTCCCGTCATGGCCCCAGCCAACCACAACGGTCGGCGCCAGTGGGCCCACCTGCAACGGAGCAGGAAATCGATACGAGTTTGGTCGAATGACCAGGCGTGGGGAGATTTGACATGACCGATGCGGCTTCGGAAGTCGCACACGAACTCGGCGGACCGATGCCATCTGGCTTCCGTGCGCTGAGTGAGGAGAAGTTGCGTTGGCTCGCAACGACTCTCAGTCATGCGAAACAAGCGCACCTCGATGAACTCGACGCCAGCACCGAACGTGCGGTCGCGCGCCTGCCGTTGATGCTGCGAGGCCCGGTACGGGGAATCCTCGGGGGCACGAAGTGAGCGAGGCGACCGATACCCAGTCCGAGTTGCTCAAGCTCGCACGGGTACTCGGCGAGGACGTCAACGCGCTGCGCTTTCTGGAACCCATCGGCTGGGCTGACCTGCGCAAGTTCCGCCATCTGGTGATGGATCAGTTCTTCGAGGCCGCGGAGGATCGACTCAACAGGCTTGCCGAGGCGACGAAGTTCGTGCCGAATCCGGTGATCCTCAAACTCGCACCGAAGCACATCGATCCGCGGATGGCCGCGGCGCTGTCGGGCGTCGTTGACTCGGAAAAGGCTCTCAAGCTCATTCCGAAGCTGCCGCCGGCGTTCCTCGCCGAGGCCTACACCTACGTCGACGCGCGACGTGCGGCCAACCTCATCGCGAAAACGCCCGTGGAGACGACGCGGCGTTTCATGCCGATCCTGCTCGAGCGTGGCGAGTACATCACCGTCGGCCAGATCCTCCAGTATCTGACGCCAGGGGCGCTCAAGGGCGTCCTGCCGGACTTCGACGATCGTTCGGTTCTCCGCGTGCTCGAGGTCGCCGAGGGTACGAAACCGTTCGAGACGATATTCAGCCTGCTGTCGGATTCGCGGCTGGGCCGAATTCTGCAGACCGCCCGCGAGGCAGATCTGCTCGACGTCGCGGTCGAGATGTACGCCGCGATCGGCGCGAAACCACGCATCCGTATGACGAATATCGTTGCGCAGCAATCGGATGCGGTGCTGGATGGCTTCATCGAGGCGGTCTACCGAAGCAACCACCTCGGCCTGCTTCTGCCGGCTCTGCTCGAAGTGAACCCGGGCAACCTGCACCGATTCGCGCAGGCCCGCGCGTTCCGTAAGCAAGAGGTCATCGCGGCGCTCATGGACGCGGCGATCCGCGAGGACATGGTGGCCGCACTCCTGCCGATCCTGCCCCGCCTGTCCGAGCGGGCGCTGACCGCGCTGGCTGCCGCGCCGCGACTTCAGGACCACCGCGTCATCGGCAAGATCGTGTCGGATTCCCTCGTGGAGAAGGCGTTCCCGGAGACGCTCGTGCTGTTCCGTCGCGCGGGGGAGGACGTCCGGCAGACCTTCGCCGATGCGGTGGCTGAACTTGATGCGGAGAAGCTCGAGATCGCCTTCGAGGAATCGTTCGTCGCTGGCCGCTTGCCGGACCTCCTCGCTGTGGTGCCGATGCTTCCGCCGGAGACGATCGTGGACATGTCCGCGATCGTCGCCGAGTATTCACCGAAGGCGATGCGGACCGCCCTGGTTCAGGCCAGCGAGCAGGGCACACTTCCGGAACTGTTCGAAATCATGGCGGGCATGCCGATCGCGGCCCGGGAGAAAGCGATTTCGATCATCACCGAGAGCGCCTCGGACGACGACCTCCTCGGTGCGGCGCTCGAGCCGGAAGAGCAGCAGGCCGTTTGGAACCAGCTGTTGCGGGTGGCCGCGGATGTGCCACTTCCGTTGCTGGAGAAGCTGTCTCACAAGGCGGCGTTCCTCCCGCTCGAGAGCCTGCTGCCGTCGGTGCTCAAGGCGGGAGAGTTGACGAACGCCTGGTCCGCCAGCTTCGCGATCGTCAGCGGAATACACGACCGCGCTCGCCGTGAGGGCGTTCCCGTCGAGTTCCGTATCCCGCTGAGACTCCTGCAGAGCGCGGCTGCGCGCGCCGCGGAGAACGAGGAGTTCGCGGAGCGGTTCTGGTTTGCGCGTGAGGTTCTCTCGACATTCGCACACGATCCGGCGGTGGCCGCGGCGCTCGATGACGCGGCGATCGTGACCTCCGAAGTGATTCGGGGGGTGGCCGGCAGCGCGGTCGAGATCTCGATGGGTCTCGTCGAGGACAACGCGAACTCGCTCAAAATTCTGGCCGGGCATCTTCAGTCGGGAAACGTCACGGATGCGGTGACGTCGGCGGCAGATGTCGCATCGGGAATCGCCGCGTCGTTGATCGGCCGCGCACGGGCGGCGGGCAAGGCGATCAACGACATCGTCAAGCCGACGGACAAGCCGGACGCAAACGAATGATCCGCCGGTGCATTGGCGCCCGGCGGATCATTCAGTAGTTCGTCCTCGTACGGAACCGGCTTACGGGATGGGCGAGCACGGAGCGCCGAGGATCGGCGTGATCGTGCAGATTGCGCCCCCGACAGCGCCCGCACCCTGCTCGATCGGCTGTTGGTTGTTGAGGATGAAGTCGTTCGACTGCTGGCCGATGTTGTTGGCCGTGCCGAACCAGCTGTCCGGAACGTCGACGTAGGGGATTGCCTCGACCGGAACCGGCGGGAACAGGTGGGGGCTTTCGACCTGCGGCGGCGGCGGGAACAGCAGGAACCCGAAGATCTGACCGAGGATGCCGCCGGGCGGCGGACCGTCGTTCGGGCCGGCAGCAAACGACGCCGGTGCGGCGATGGTGAGACCCGCAGCGGCGACCGCAAGGGCTACTGGGATTTTCGCGAATGGTCGCTTGATCATTGGTTACCTCGAGGTCCTGGCGGGGGAATGGCGCAAGTCTATCGAGACAATTGTTGCGAGATTGTGCTTTTGGGGATCCTGGGTTGCACGAGTTAGGAGGGTCTCCAGCGATAGGGTTCGGCTCATGATTCTCGCCCCGGAACAGTACGTTGACGTAGCCACGCCGACCGGTCCGATGCGGACTTATGTGCTGCGCCCGCTGGCGGAAGGCACCTATCCGGGAATCGTCTTCTATTCGGAGATCTTCCAGGTCACGGGCCCGATTCGTCGCGTCGCGCAGTACCTCGCGGGGCACGGCTACGTGGTCGCGGTGCCGGAGATCTTCCACGAACTCGAGGGCGAGCATGGGGTCGTCCTCGAGTACGACCAGGCTGGTGCCGACCGCGGAAATGACCACAAGATCACCAAGGAATTGTCGTCGTACGACGCCGACGCTCGCGCCGCGCTCGACCTGCTGGCGGCGCACCCCGCCTGCAACGGCGCCCTCGGTGCCATGGGTATCTGCATCGGCGGTCACCTCGCATGGCGCACGGCTTTCCAGCCGGATGTGAAGGCCACGGTCTGCTTCTACGCGACCGATGTTCATTCGCGCACGTTGGGCAAGGGCACGAACGACGACACCATCACTCGGTTCGGAGACATTTCCGGCGAACTGCTGGCGGTGTGGGGACGTCAGGATCCGCACATTCCGCGCGAAGGCCGTGAACTCATTCACGCCGCGCTCGACGACGCCGGCGTCGAATACAGCTGGCACGAAGTGAATGGTCAGCACGCGTTTGTCCGCGACGAAGGCGCCCGCTACGACGCTGAGTTGGCGCGCCAGGTGTTCGGCCTTGCGACGGATCTTTTCCACCGCCGATTGCGGTAAGCGCATATGCCACTTGTTGCATAGGAATGCCACGGGTTAGGCTCGCCGGGTGACCGAACGCATCACCGTAGAAGTTGTTGACGGCATCGCCTACGCGACCCTCAACCGCCCGGACAAGCTGAACTCGCTCGACTTCCCGATGATCGAAGCGATGGCTTCGGTTCCAGCAAAGATCGCGGCGGACAAGTCGATTCGGGTTGTCATCCTCAAGGGCGCAGGAAAGGCGTTCTGTGCGGGCATCGATTTCGCGTCCTTCAAGGACACGAAAAAGGTCCTGACGAGCTTCGCGAAGCTCCCGGTCCAGTCGACGAACCTGTTCCAGAAGTGCTGCTGGGAGTGGCGCGAGCTGCCGGTTCCGGTCATCGCCGTGACGCACGGTCACTGCTACGGCGGCGGTCTTCAGCTCGCCCTCGCGGCCGACTTCCGGTTCACCACCCCGGATTGCAACTACTCGGTGATGGAAGGCCGCTGGGGCCTCATCCCGGACATGACCGGTTCGGTAACCCTCCGCGAACTCCTGCCGATGGATCTCGCCAAGCGCCTCACGATGACCGCGGAGATCTTCAACGGCGCGAAGGCCAAGGAATACGGTCTGGCCACTGAGGTGTCCGAGGACCCGATGGCGGCGGCGGAAGCGCTCGCGAAGGAACTCATCCAGCGTTCGCCGGACGCCC
This sequence comes from Smaragdicoccus niigatensis DSM 44881 = NBRC 103563, assembly GCF_000380645.1. Classification (GTDB taxonomy): domain Bacteria; phylum Actinomycetota; class Actinomycetes; order Mycobacteriales; family Mycobacteriaceae; genus Smaragdicoccus; species Smaragdicoccus niigatensis. The sequence goes on along the minus strand of NZ_AQXZ01000011.1, from coordinate 137,898 downwards.
TTGCCGCGACGAAGAAGCTGTTCCACGAGACGTGGACCGAGTCCCCGCGGTCAGCTTTCTGGACCGAGAGTGTTCTTCAGGCCCGACTTCTCACCGGCAAGAACCACCGCATCGCGCGGTCCGCCGGGGCGAAGAAGGAACTCCCGAAGTGGGTCAAGCGAACTCTCGGCTGACGGTTGTCGCAAACGACAGGAAAGCGTCGTTCTCGTGCGGGTCGCCGATGGTAATCCGCACGCCGTCTGTCCCGTAGGGCCGGATGATGACGCCGGCTTCCGCGCTCCGGCGCGCGAAGTCGACGGATGCTTCGCCGAGCGGCAGGTACACGAAGTTCGCCTGGGTCGCCGCCACCGGGTAGCCCATATCGGTGAGTGCGGCGCTCACGCGTTCGCGTTCGGCGACAACGTCATTCGTGCGCTCGAGAAGTTCGTCGCGAACTTCGAGCGCGGCAAGAGCCGCGGCTTGGGCGATGGCGTTGACGCTGAACGGGAGGTGGACCTTCCGTAGTGCATCGACGATCTCCGGTGCGCCGATGCCGTAGCCGACGCGAATTCCGGCGAGGCCGTAAGCCTTCGAGAACGTGCGCAGGACAAGCACATTCGGTCGCGTGCGGAACAGTTCGATCCCGTTCGGGCTGTCGGGGTCGCGAACGTATTCGGCATAGGCCTCGTCGAGCACGACGAGGATGTCCGACGGAACGGCGTCGAGGAAGTGGGTCAGATCCTCCGTCGTGACGACGGTGCCGGTCGGGTTGTTCGGGTTGCAGACCAGAATCAATCGCGTGCGGTCGTTGATCGCGGCGAGCATGGCACCGAGGTCGTGACTGTGATCCGGCCGGAGCGGAACCGGAACTCCAGTCGCGCCGGCGACCTTAGTGACGATCGGATAGGCCTCGAAGGATCGCCACGCGAACACGACTTCGTCTTCGGGTGACTCGCACGTGATCTGGATCAGTTCCTGGCACAACGCCACGCTGCCGCAGCCGGTCACGAGGTTCGCCGGGTCGACCCCGAGGAAATCCGCGAGCGCATCGGTCAGCGCGGCTGCCCCGTTGTCCGGGTAGCGGTTGATGCCCTGTGCCGCTTGAGTGATCGCGTCGACCACTTTCGAATGCGACGAAGCGGTGGATTCGTTACTCGCGAGCTTGATTGCGTTTGGCCTGCTGACGCCCGGGATATAGCTAGGCAATGAGCTCAGATCTCCGCGGAGGCGCACAGTCATGGTGGTAGTAAATCAGTCCTGGGCGAACGACTCACAGCGTCCTACCCTTGGAAATATGCCCGGCTTTTACGAAGACGAGGCGCCGCTGCGAGATGCCGCGGGTTCTGTGCCGCTGACGGCCATTGAGCCGGATCGGCCGCCACGCGGTGGCATCATTTTGCTGCACGAAGCCAACACCCTGCCTGCGGGCCTTCTCGAGGTCATGGCGTTGCTCGCGGGCGAAGGCTGGATCGTAGTGTCGCCGAACCTGTTTCATCGCGGCAAGACAGACGGTGAGGTTTTCGGTGCGGACCTGTTCGCCGATTTCGATGCCTGCCACGACTGGCTCGTCGGTCGGGGAGTGTTCGAAGACACGGTCGGCGTTCTGGGATTCAATGACGCCGGAGTTGCGGCGCTGGTCGTGGCGACGAACCGCCCCCTGGGGGCCGCGATCAGCATTGCCGCACGCGGAATCCTGACACCGGTTGCGGAGGATGCGCCGACGCTCGTCGACGCGGCCGCCAATATCCGAGTGCCGTGGCTCGGGCTGTACGCCACCGACGATCCCGATATCCCGGCTGAACATCTCAGTCTCCTGCGTGAGGCCGCCGGGCGTTCGGGAGTGGCGTCGAATGTCGTTGCTTCGGCCGATGCGTTGATCGAGTCGCAGAACCGAATTCTCGACTGGTTCGACAGTTACCTACGCTGACCAGGCGTTTTGCGTTGCCGCTGCGGGACCATGTAACGTTCCAGTCCGGCGGTTCAACGAGGACCACCACGCACTAGACCGTAAGGTCGAGTGCGAGGAGGCGTGCCAGAGCGGCCGAATGGGGCTCACTGCTAATGAGTTGTTCCCCCCAAAGGGAACCGGAGGTTCAAATCCTCTCGCCTCCGCCACATAACTGAATACACACGCGCCCGTAGCTCAACGGATAGAGCATCTGACTACGGATCAGAAGGTTAGGAGTTCGAATCTCTTCGGGCGCACTTCAAAAGGCCTCGTTACCAGTTCGGTAGCGGGGCCTTTTTCTGATATTTGCCCGGGCCCGCAGTTATCGTGACGCCATGGTCGATGCTCTCCTCGCTTCTGGCCTCGCCCTGTTCTTCGCAGGCCTGGTCAGCGGCCTCGTCATCCCCAAGCTCGCCATCCCCCGCATGGGTCTCACGAGCCACCTCGAGGGCACCAGCAACGGGATGTTCCTCATCCTCGCCGGCCTGATCTGGGATCGGATCGATCTGTCCGATGTGTGGCTTCAGATCGCTTTCTGGTGCCTTCTCTACGGCACCTGGGCGAACTGGGGCGCGACCCTCCTCGCGGCGATTTGGGGAACCGGCAAGATCTCGCCGATCGGCTCCGGTGGACGGACCGGCAAGCCCGTTCACGAGGGAATCGTCACCACGATGCTCATCCTGGTGGGGATCACCGACATGATCGCGGTCGCGATCATGTTCGTGGGGCTTGTCTGGCGGTAAGCCCTTGCCGCGGAATCCTGATACATAAACGGGGTCCAGGCCCCGCCCAAGTATCAGGATCAGCGGGCTGAACGCTCCCGAAGATCAGCGAGATTCACCTTGATCCGCTCGACCGCGGCAGCCGTCGCCGGCAGCTCCGCGAAGTACTTCCCCAGCGGCGTCTCCAGGAAGATCTCCGCAGTCCGCCTCGACGACTCGAGGTCGTATCCCGTCTCTAACCAGATCGAATTTCCGCGCGCATCGAGCCGCACGAGGGGGCTGTGTCCGGCGAAGAAACTCGACGACGCGTACGTTCGGATCTTGTCGATCACGCCGTCGCCGAAGTGCACGTGCTGCATCGCCCGGAGCAGATCGCCCTCGTAGTGGATATCGAGAACGATTGAGCCGGTGTCGGTTTCGGCGTCGTATCCGATGGACGGCACGGTGACGCCCGTGATGATGGCGAACCACCAGACGTTGTTGTACTCGACGAAGAAGCGCAGCGGCATCTTCGCGTCATCGGAAAGGGTGGTCTGGAGATGTCCGCCGTCGACGTCGAAGAGGTCGAGGTCGAAATGGCACTGCTCGTACATGGTTCGGAAACGGGCGAGGAGTTCGAGTCGGTCGTTCGCCAGGTCTGTCAATGTCGGCTCCTCGATCCCACGATCTGTCTCCAGTTGAACAGCAATACGACGGGTACGAGCGCCAACGAGGTACGGGCCAGCAGCGTCGTCGCCACGTCGTCCTTCATAAGTGCCGGTACGTCGTAGTAAACGAATGCGATCAGGGTGACAAGGACGAGCATGATGGCCCGTTGGGGTGCCTTCCGGAATCCGCAGGTAGCCAGCACCCAAGGCAGAGCGTTGCGGTACAGATCGACCATTGCCCACGCCACCACGTAGGTGCCGACGATGTAGACCGCCCAGGGCGAAATCCCCGTGCCCCGAATGAAGTTGTGGACATCACCTGTCGTGAAAACCCGCAGCGGGATGTAGCAGTACAGGTTCACCACGTTGAAGAAGTAGAACCAGAACAGCACATAACCCGCGATGGAATGAGACCGGAGCCAGCGCCTCGTCAGCCCCCATCGGGACAGGAGCAGCATCCCGCCGTTGGCGAGTCCGGGACCGGCGAAGGCGACGGCCGCGACCTGCCAGTTCTTTCCCGCGTCGAACGCGGCCGAGTAGTCGACATGCTCGTCGATATTGATCAGCAGGAGGACGTTCGCGATGCTGCTGCCGCCCCAGTGAATGTTCAGCGGATCGGGCTTGAGGCCCAAGGCCCACGCCATGAACGAGTGCCCGAACTCGTGCGGGAGGACCGCGGCGTAATGCGTGAGGATGAGGATTACCGGGGTCGCGGCGAGCAGCCACCAGGCCCCGATTCGACTGCCGGAAACCCTCGCCATGGCGACTCCTCAAATTCCATTGGGCGCCAAATCAAATGCTAGCGAGCTATTGGGACGAAGCGGATAGTTCGGCACGATGAAGGTATGCAAATCGCGATCGTGCTCTACCCAGGCATGACTGCTCTCGACGTCGTCGGACCGTACGAAGTTCTCCGTCTGGTGAAGGACGTGAACATCCGATTCGTATGGCACGAGCCAGGTCCGGTCATGACCGACAGCGGGATTCTGGAGCTGAGTGCGACGCATACGTTCGACGAGACGCCAGCGCCGGACATCGTGCTCATTGGTGGATCACCCGTGGTGCGGATGACGGCTGCCCGGGACGACAAACTGCTCGATTGGCTGCGCAAGGTCAACGAGACGAGCACGTGGACGACCTCGGTGTGCAGCGGGTCCGTGGTCCTCGCGACCGCCGGAATTCTGGACGGCGTACCTGCGACGAGCCATTGGGAAGCCCTTTCGGTTCTCGCGGAACTGGGTGCAATTCCGCAGGCCGACCAGCGAATCGTGCGGTCCGGAAAGATCGTCACCGCGGCAGGAGTGTCGGCGGGATTGGACTTTGCACTGTGGCTGGCCGCCGAACTCGAAGACCGTGCCCACGCCGAAGCGATTCAGCTCGTCATCGAGTACGACCCGCATCCGCCATTCGACAGTGGGCACATGAGTAAGGCGTCCGCGGAGACCAAGGCGCTCACCGAAGAGCTCGCGGAGCGAACACCCGCCTGGATGCCGACATAGCCCTCTGATCCGTTAGCGCGCACGGGAGTACATCGGGTGCGATCCTGTCTCTGTGCTTCCCATGTGGCTGGCGAGGGTAAACAGAGTTGCCCTCAACAAGACGTACGGCCGTCTCGCTGGACGTGCACCGTGGATGGGTGCGGTGATCCATCGCGGCCGCAAGTCCGGCAAGGAATTTCGCACCCCGGTGAACCTGCACCGCTTTGACGGCGGCTACCGGATCTCGCTCGACTACGGTCCGGGCGTCGACTGGGTGCGAAACGTCGTGGCTCAGGGAGGATGTTCGCTCGTGGACCGCGGCCAGACGATCACGCTCGACCGGCCCGAAGTCATTCACGACCCCGAGGTCAGCTGGGCTTCGCCGGTTGCACGCCGGGTCCTCAAGAAGGTCGGATCAGGCTATTACCTGCAGCTTCGGATTCCGTCATGAGTACCCAAGTCGCCGAACTCGGCACGATTCTGTCGGTGTGGGCTCACCCCGACGACGAGACGTATCTGTCCGGCGGCATCATGGCCCTCGCGCGGCGGAACGGTCAGCGGGTGGTGTGCGTCAGCGCGACTGCGGGTGAGCTCGGCACGCCGGATCCCGACGTCTGGCCTCCCGATCGTTTGGGTCGGCTACGACGGTGGGAGGCCGCGGCCGCGATGGCTGTCCTCGGTGTCGCGGAGCATCGCTTTCTCGGCTATCCAGACGGCGGGCTTGCCGCCCTTGACCCGTCCGAACCGATCGGCAAGCTTCGTGCCCTCCTCGAGGATGTCCGACCGGACACGGTCCTGACGTTCGGTCCCGATGGCATGACGTACCACCCCGACCATCAGACAGTGTCGAAGTGGGTTACCGAAGCCGTGCACACGTACCGGCCGACGGCTCGACTTCTGCACTGTGTGGGGACGAGTGAGCACTACGCGGTGTGGCAGCAGCGGTATGAAGAGTGGGGCGTGTTCATGACCGACGAGCGGCCGATCGGGGTCCCCGAGGCCGAGGTCGATCTGTGCGTCAAGCTGTCGGGTGAGGTTCTCGATCAGAAGATCGCGGCGTTGGCCTCGATGTACTCGCAGGTCTCGCCGGCGATCGCGCTGATGGGCATGGACGACTACCAACGTTCGAACGCCATCGAGGCGTACGTACGGGCCTGACTCACCTCCCGTCGAAGTTCGCGGAATGGCACTGGTCGGTCCAGGGCGGTAGATAGCTCATCGTTTCGCACGTTCGGCAGAAGAATGTGCGATGACCGCCGCACAGACACCACTGCCAACCGACCAACGCCTGGCCGACCAATTGGTGACCATTCGGACAACGTTCCGGGGCGGGTTCGATCCAACCAGCAGGTGTCTTCGTCAGATCCACTCTTCGACGGTAGGACTGGGGGCTGACACGTTCGCTGCAACTAGATTGGTCAGCATGTCTACGACACTCACCCCGGCCTACCGCCGCGTCATGGCCTTCGCCGCACCCATCGTCAAGACGTGGGGCCGGCTCGAGACCACGGGCCTCGAACTGCTCGACGGCCCGGATCCGGTGCTGGCCATCGGGAACCACGACAGCTATTGGGACCCGGTGATTTTCGGTGTGGCCGGCAGGGAACACCGACAGATCCGCGCCCTCGCCAAGGACTCGCTCTGGAAGAACAAGCTCGTCGCGAAAGTCGTCACCGGCATGGCGCAGATCCCGGTGAAGCGGGGCGCGGGCGATGCTGAGGCGCTCGCCGTCGCGATCCGGGAACTTGCGGACGGATCGTGCATCGGCATCTTCCCGGAAGGCACGATCTCCCGCGGCGCCTACCTGCGTCCGCGTAGTGGTGCCGGTCGACTGGCCGAGGCGGTGCCGGAGTGTCGTGTCGTCCTCGGTGCGATCACGGGCAGCGTCGACATCGTGCGCTTTCCGAAGCGACCGAAGATTCGGATCGATTTCTTCGAGCCGGAGGGCGGGCAGAAGCGACCCGACGAGACGCCAGCCGAATTCGCTACGCGGGTGACCGAGGAGATCCGGCGTCGTGCACCGTATGTGGTTCCGGGGCGGAAGAAGACCGCAAAGAAGTACCGGGAGCGCATTGCCGCGGGACTGCCGCCGAAGGCCGGTAAAGGCGAGTAGGCGCTAGCCGGTGCACGCCTCGACCCGCAGCACCTGGTCATCGCCGAACCGGACGTTGCCCGCGACATCGGTCGCGACGATCTGCCAGTGAATGAGTTGTGCACTCTCGAACGGGCCGAGGGTCGCCGACCAGTCGCCGTCCTGGTACTCCATGGGAGCTGAAGCCGGTCCGTCCCAGTGGATCTCGACGGTTTCGAGCCTGTCGTTGTCGGTGACGTCAGCCTTGACGATGACCTGCTGGGGTTGGCAACCGTCCTCGAAAATCGCGGTGGCCGAGGCGTACTGATTGAAGATCTCGGGCGGCGTCACGTCGGCGAGCGAGACTGGGCGCGGCTCGGCCTTCGGACGCGGCCACAGCAGGATCGCCAGGATGATCGAAACGATGACGATCAACGCCGCAGACGCGACGATCTTCGGGCGCCGATAGACAGGGATCGGAGTGGAGAGCGCGACCAATTGGACGTTGCTCAGCACCCGATCCCGCAACGACGGCGGAGCCACGAAGAACGGAATAGAACCGAGCAGAACCAGCGGTGAGACGAGAGCCTTGCGTCGGTCCGAACATGTCGGACATGCTTCGACATGTCGGACCACGCGCTTCCGGTCGCCGAGCAGCTGCCGGAGTCCATCGCAGTCCTTTCGGGCCTGGCGCGTGACAAGCAGGGCGCCGATCGACTTCTCGACCTCATCCCGGAGGCGGGACACCGTCACGTTCGCCTGAATCGACGAGATGCCCAGCGCGGCACCGAGTTCGGTGTCTGTGAGGCCGTGGCGGAGGTGCAGGTTGAGGAGCGATTGCTCGTTCTCGCTCAGTTCTGCCGCTGCGGCCCACACGAGGTCCCGCAACTCGTTGAGCTCGGCTTCCCGTTCCACCTCGTCGGGAACTTCCCGTTCATGCTCCCGGATCGTGTGCAGTGCACAGTTTCGCGTGATGGCGTAGAGCCACGGGCGGAGGCAATCCGGGTCGTCGAGTTGATTCAAGCGGTTGGCGACGACGAGGAACGTCTCTTGGATGGCATCCGCTGCCTCGCGGTGATCACGAAGCACCGAATATGCGTAGTCATAAAGAGGGTCGGCGTAGCGGTCATAAACCGTCGCGAAAGCTGCCTTGTCGCCCTCGAGAATTCGAGAGCAGAGCTCCGCGTCGGTCGCAGTTCGCCCAACCATGCTTCAAGACCTCCAGTCACTCCAAACGCTACCTGTCCGCGAGGGAACACCGGGGCAGGCGATCTTGTTGTCGGGGCCGCAAGCCTCGGCAGCCACCAGTACGAGCGACAGTGAGCGACTGAGCGACTTGGCCGGGCGCACACCCGTGGGCCGCGCCAAACAACTTTTCCCAAGAATCCCGGCGATTCGGGGATGTCCGCTTTGTTCCCTCTGTCGGATTCTGTGGCGGACCGCGACAATCGCGATAGAGCACGCGAAAGGACATCCCCGATGACCACCACGACCGACCGCAGGGCCGCACTCGCCGAGCAGATCTTCACGTCGATGCTGGGCGCCCTCGAGATCTTCCACGTGTACGTCGGAGACCGCCTTGGGCTGTATTCGACGCTGGCAGCGAGTGGCGAAGTGACCGCCGACGAGTTCGCTGCGGCCGCGAACATCAACCCCCGGTACGCGCGGGAATGGCTTGAGCAACAAGCGGTTTCCGGGGTCATCGACGTTTCGGACGATCGGCGCTACGCCCTGTCTGCAGAAGCGGAGGAGGTGCTGTGCAACCCGGACAGCGACTTTCAGATGGCGGCCGGTGCGCAGTTGATCGCCGGGGTCGCGGCGGCGCTGCCGAAGGTCGTGGAGGCATTTCGGACGGGCGCAGCGGTGCCCTACGCCGACTATGGCGCGGACGTCCGCGTCGGCATCGCCCGGCTGAACCGGCCGATGTTCGTCAATCACCTGGTGTCGGAATGGATTCCGGCGATGCCCGACATCGACGAGCGCCTGCGCAACGGTGGGTGGGCGGCTGACCTCGGGTGCGGGACCGGTTGTTCGACGTTGTCCCTCGCCCGCGGATATCCGCAAGCGCATGTCGACGGCCTTGACCTCGACGAAGCGTCGATTGCCGAAGCCGCGGCAGCGCTCGCAGCCGAACCCGATCTCGCAGATCGGGTGACATTCATCTGTCGAGATGCGGCCGGTCCGTCCTTCGCCGGCCGGTATGACGTGGTGACCTTCTTCGAGACGCTGCACGACATGGCACATCCGGTTGCTGCACTGAGCGCGGCCCGCGAAATGCTGACCGACGGGGGAGCGGTCCTGGTCGGTGATGAGAAGGTCGCCGAGAAGTTCGCGGCGCCGGGCGATGAGCTCGAGCGCTTCAACTACGGATGGAGTGCATTGCACTGTCTGGCGGCGGCGATGGGGGAGCCCGGCACCGCGGCGACGGGCACGGTCATCCGGCCGAGCACAGTGCGAAAATATGCGCAGGAAGCCGGGTTCTCGCAGGTTGACATCTTGCCGATCGAGCACGATTTCTGGCGGTTCTACCGCCTGATTCCGTGACTCGATCGGCCAGCAATCCGCTCAGTAGTTTCCGCTGATGATCGAGGCCCCGAACCCAGCCCATCCGCCGACGATCACCAGCACGGCTACGACGATCCCGACGATGCCGAAACCGCGCGCAGCGCCGGTCTGAGGCTCACCGCCTTGGACGAAGCCGGCTCGCCAGGCTGCGGCTGCACCGAAGGTGGCCGGTGCGCCCGACCAGAAGAACGGGAGCGTGATGACGGCCAGAGCGCCCAGCACGATCGCGGCAATGTTCGAGCGCGGCCCGCGCAGTGCGAAACCGATGGCCAGCGCGACGATCAGCGCCAAGGAGCCGAACATGGCGATCCCGGTGATCGATTCGATGGGACCCTCGGGTTTGTGAGGGTCGACGTTCGTGATCAGGATGATCGCAACGAAGATCAGCACGCTGACAGCGGTGCTCAGGAAGTACGCTCCCAAACCAGAATCGGTGCGGGCAGCTGGCGGCTACGGGTGGCGGCAGACATTGTGTGCTCCTTCGGCGGTGATTGCTTCTCGTCACATCGTGAGATAGCGGGTGTCCCGTCAACGAGACCCGTGGCGTCCCGTCCCGTCCCGCACTGTCCCGCACACGTGGGGAGCACTGGCGCATACGCCCCGAATCGCATCTGATGTTGTTTGTGCCTCACATCGAGCCCCGGCCCGTCGCGATCTCTCCTGGAGTCATCATTGCGGCGTTGATTGCGACCCCTGGCATGTTCATCTTCATTCAATCGGCCAGCGGAAACGGCCTTACGACGGCATCGCTCTTCGGCTCGGGGTGGTTCGGATTCGCGGTCCCCGCGGCGTTGTTGCTCGATCGCGATCCACGGACTCGGCTCGGCTGGACGCTCGCGATGGTTCCGCTGGTGCCGGTTGTCGTCTTCTTCGGAACAGCGATCGGACACGGAGAACTACCCTCGTGGGCGCAGCTGGAGACCACTTGGCGCACACTCGGAATTGCGATCATCGTCGCAGTCCTTGCGGCCATCGGTTGGGCCGTGGGATACGCGCCGGATCGCTTGTCCGTTCGCCGACTTACCTGGCTCGTGGTCTGGGATAGCGCATTCGTCGCCGTTCTCGTCGTTGTCTGGATGGTCGGTGACGCAGCCCTTGCCGCAGACGCGACGATGTTCGGACTGTGGGTTCTTTCGGGAGTCATCGCGGTTCTCGGGATGGCCGATCAGCTCCGTCCGATCGATGAGCCGTTGGTCGACGTTGCAGCCGGTGTTATTCCGCTGGTCATCGGTGCCGGCGTCGGAGTGCTGGCTCGGCTCCTCGCCGACAATGCAGGCATGCGACACAGTGAAGTGCCCGTCATGTTCGCGGCAGTTTCGGCCGCAGCGCTGTCGCTTCCGGCGCTATTGGCGGCACGAAAAGTGTTCTTGGAGAGACGGTATGGGCGGGGCACCCTGACCCCCGACGACGTCGCGGCCATTACCGCCGACCTGCATCGCCACCCGGATCCACGGTTGCTCCTCGGTAAAGCCGCCACGATGGTCGCGACCGCCAGCGGGCATCGTGATGTACGGATCGTTCTGGAAGAAGGGGACGAGGTCCCCTCCGGCACCGTCGTCCATCACCTCGTGGTCGGTGGCGATCACGTTGGTGACCTGGTGCTCGTTCCGGTCCACCCGGAGGGGCCAGAGTTCCGTCAGATTCGAACCGTCGACCAGCTGATTCCGACCGTTGCCCTCGTCGCGAAGGCAGTCGGGCTGGCCGTTGAAGCCGATCATGCGAGGCGAGATGCGGTCCGGCAACGCGAAGCGGAGCGAGCGCGGATTCTCGGAGATCTCCACGATGGCGTCGGGCCCGTCTTGGCGGGGATGAGTATGAAAGTGCAGGCACGGTTGCGTTCGGATCCGGCAGAGTGGTTGCGAACCTTGGCGGCGGATCTCTCGGAGTGTCGTGGGGATCTGCGGCGCATTGTGTCGGGGCTGACCCCGTCAGCCCTGCATGATGGCAACCTCGAGGCGGCCCTGCATCGGCTCGTGGGGTCCTTTGATGGCGCAGATCCGGCCGTGTCGCTCGACGTGTCTCTTGACGTGCCGGTTCCGGCCGACGCAGCGGTCGCGATCTATCGGACGGCGGCGGAAGGGATCACGAACGCAATGAGACATGCTCGAGCGCAATCAGTTTCGATTCGAGTAGAGGCTTCTCGGGCCGACGTCAGCGTCACGGTCGTCGACGACGGGATCGGTGGACCGATAGCGCCCGGCATCGGGCTCACGTCACTGCAGAAGCGGGCGGAGGAACTCGGTGGCCGACTCGTCGTCGAATCGAGCGACGAGGGCACAACGCTTTGGCTGACAGTGCCGCTGCGGGAGCGTTCGTGACTCGAGTGATCCTTGTCGACGACCATCCGATCGTCCTCTCCGGTTTGGTTGCCCTCGTGGAGTCGGATCCCGCCTTCGCTGTTGTCGGGACAGCGAGAACGGCGACCGAAGCGCGATCTATCGGCGCCCTTGCTGACGTCGCCGTCGTCGATCTCCAGTTGCCCGATGGCGACGGCATTTCTCTCGGCGTCGAGCTGCAGAGAGCGAATCCAGGACTCCGAGTGCTCATTCTGACCATGCACGCCGACGACAGTGCCGTTGTTCGAAGTCTCGGAGCCGGACTCGACGGATACGTTCTCAAGGACTCCGATCCCGAAGACCTTCTCGCCGCGATTCATTCGGTCGCACGGGGTTCGATGGTGCTCGGTCCGGGTGCCAGTCGCGCGGTGGTTGCCGCGGCCGCGTCAGCACCTCGTCTCGACGTACTTGGGGCGTTGGATGCGCGTGAGATGGAGATTCTCGAGCTGTTGGCCCAAGGGCTGACGACGGGGCAGGTCGCCGCGCGGCTCTTTCTGGCGCCAAAGACGATCCGCAATCGGATCTCGACGATGGTCAGCAGGCTGGGCGTCGACTCCCGGGATGAGGCGATCGCGCTGGCACGTCGGTCGGGGCTCGGCCCACCCTAGTCAGATCCAGTCTTTGCGCTTGAACCCGAGGTACAGCCCGATCCCGATGAAGGCCATGAGACCGAGCGCGAGTTCGTAGCCGTACCGCCAGTGGAGTTCGGGCATGTGGTCGAAATTCATGCCGTAGATGCCGGCGATGAGCGTCGGCGCGACGATGATCGCGACCCACGCCGAGATCCGGCGCATGTCATCGTTCTGTTGATTGGTGACTTTGGCCAGGGCGGCGTTGATGAGGGCAGTTAAGGCGCCGTCGAATTCCGCGATGCGCTCGGTCACCTGCGTGTGGTGGTCTGCGACATCTCGAAAGTAGCGTCGGATTTCCTTCGGAATCCCGAGGTCCGTGTTCGTCACCAAGGTGTGCAGCGGGCTTCCGAGCGGATGAACCGCGCGTCGCATCTCGACGATCTCGCGTTTGAGCAGGTAAACGGAGGCGATGATGCTCTGGTTGCCCGGGGTGAAGACGAGCTCCTCCATGTGGTCCACATCCGCTTCGACGCGGCGGATGACAGAGAGATAGTCGTCGACGACGTGGTCGGTGATGGCGTGGAGCACCGCCCCAGGGCCCTGTGCCAGGCGTGTCGGCCGGGCTTCCAAAGCACGACGAACCCCGCGCAGCGTGCCGTGTGCACCGTGCCGGACGGTGATGACGAAGTCCGGTCCGACGAAGATCATGATCTCGCCGGTTTCGACGATCTCGCTGCTCGCGCTGAGGTCGTTGGCGGCGACGTACGCAACGGTCCGGAGGACCATCACGAGCTGGTCGTCGTAGCGTTCGAGTTTCGGTCGCTGACGTGCGTGGACGGCGTCTTCCACGGCCAGCTCGTGCAACCCGAACGTCTTCGCGACGCTCGTCATTAGCCGGGCGTTGGGCTCGTACAGGCCGAGCCAGCAGAATCCCTGACCATTCTCGCGAACTTCGGCGAGCGCTTCATCGAACGCCGGGTTACCGGGCTGGCGACAGCCGTCGACGTAGACCGCACAGTCGATCACGGACTTGCGTTCGTATGCGGCGAAGCGGCGCGTGTCCGCCAACGGCGAGGGCTTCGGCTGGCTCGCACCAGGTTCGCCGGGGCCGGGTTGCATAGGTCTGATGCTACGGCCGACCTCCGACAGTCGCATTCCGTTGCGAGGCCCTCACCGCGAAGTCCATGATCCAGCTTCAGGATTCGCTCAGCAGTCGTCTGTATTGTCGCGAATATGACCGCGCCCGAACCCGGCGTCCAGTGTCGCAACGTCCGGCGGACGTTCGGCAAGTTCACCGCGCTGGAGTCGATCGATCTGACGGCGTTTCCGGGCCAGGTCACCGCGCTCGTTGGTCCGAACGGCGCGGGCAAGACCACGCTCCTTCTCATTCTGGCCACGTTGCTGAAAGCCGACTCCGGTGACGTCAGAGTTGGCGGTTTCGACCCCGCGAAGGATCCGCGAAAGGTGCGCGAGCAACTCGGCTGGATGCCGGATTCGTTCGGAACCTACGAAACACTCACCGCCCGCGAGATTCTCGAGTTCGTCGCCGCCGTGTACCGGGTGCCCAAGGATCAGGGTCGGGAACGGGCGGAGGAGCTGCTCACTCTGCTCTTTCTTTCGGATCTGGCGGATCGACCCGTCCACGTCCTTTCCCGAGGTCAGAAGCAGCGGCTCGGTTTGGCTCGGGCGCTGGTCCACGACCCGAGCGTCGTCCTGCTCGACGAACCTGCCGCTGGCCTGGACCCACGCAGCCGCATCGAACTTCGCACCCTGCTGCGGGACCTTGCTGCCCTCGGGAAGACCATCATCGTGTCGAGCCACGTCCTTGCCGAGCTCGAGGAAATGGCCGATCGCGCTGTGTTCGTCGACCGGGGTCGGACCATCGGCGAAGAGACCATCGCTCACCTGGGCCGCGAACAAAACAAGCAGTGGCGGCTCCGGGCACTTGACCCGACAGAGCTGCTCAACGCACTCCTGCGGCTTGGGCGCGATCCGAAGCCAATCGGGGACAGCGCCGAAATAATGCTCGACTCCGACGCCGAGGCCGCCGAGCTGATCGCCAACCTGGTGAGCCACGGCGTGCAGTTGACGACGTGTGCGCCGGTCGCCGGTGCTCTTGAGACGGCCTATCTCTCCTTCTACGGCAACGATCCCGCGGTCTCCTGAAAGCTCAGGTGGTTGCGCTCCCTGCATATGCGGGGTAGACCGAGGGTACGGCGCCACGACAGACGAAGGTCGGACACACTTCCTCTGGAGGTCGTGGCGCCCAGCATGAGTTCCAGGCACCCACGCAAAGCAAGGCCCACTCAATGGGCCAAGCGCGGTGGGCTTGCGTACGGGGAAGACAACGACTCCTTACGCCGAGGCCATATTGCACCGCGTGATCCTGCACGCCTGGTAACCGGGCCTTGTGCACGCGGACGGCACTCGATGTTCTCGGGTGCCGTTCGTTGTCACGGCGTCTGTCGCTCTTCTACCCACTGGTCCACTTGAGTCCATTGACGCTCCAGCCACTGGACTCGCTCGGCATCGCCGGCCGGAAGCTCGCCGGGAGGTTGAAACCACCAGTGCAAACGCATTGGTGTGTCGATCAACGGCAGGCGTTTCCAGACTTGTCGTGGGGTGACGAGAGTGTCTAATCCGGTATGAGCCACGATCACCGCCCCGGCATCGGGGCGCGCGTCAAGAGCAGCCAAAACGCCGCCGGGACGTGGGCACAGAACGTGTGTCATCGCTTCGGCGACAGCGGCGGCTTCAGGTTCTTGTGAACGGCGAAGGTGACGAATAGCTCGTCGGCGACGGCGGGGTGTCCAGTTCATTCCCTCGGGGAAGATGAGGAGCGCGTCGTCGTTCTCTAAGTCGGCTGCCAGCGTGGCGACTTGGTCGGCGAGGTCGTCACCGGCGCCGGTGCGCGAATGCAAGAAGCACGACGACATGCGGTTCAACAGCATGTCGAGCCCCGGATCAAACTGCAGAACATCTTTGAGGACGATTCGCGGCCGGCGCCGATATCGCGACATCAACAGATAGGCGATCGTGAACGAATCGCCCGGACCGGCGTGGCGTGCCAGGACAAGTAACGGCCCGCCGGATCGCATGGCAGCGGCGTCCGGGGGTTCCTCGACGATCACGTCAAACGCGAAAAGCACTCTGGCGGCCTTCAGCAGGCGCGAGAGGGTCCAGAACAACAGCCGAGTATGCACACTGTCCCATTCCTTCGTTTCGTGGCCTGCCGGGGTCGGATGGCGCAACCAAAGCCCGGTGCACGCCACGATGAGGCCGAGGTCGATGGCCAGATAGATGACCGCAAACGCCGCCAATCGCAACACGCGACGACGCGGCGTAATCGGTGCCACCACAGCGGCTGCCATCGCAATCAGTGCAAACACGACAATGAGCACGACCCCGACGGGTAGCCAGAGGGGAACGATGACGGACCGCCGCAACCAGCGCGGCGGCAGCGGCACGCTCATTGTGGTGACGCTCCTCCGCTCAAGAACGCGCTCGTCGCGTCGTAGCCGCGTTGGATGCGGTCGGCAACGCCGGATGGACTGCGATAGCGCAAGGAGACCGATGGCGTGCTGTCACTGCCGCTGGGCAACAGGTGCACTTTCACGCCGTCGGGCAAATTTGCCATCGCTTCGACGAAGCGGTGCCGCCGCGCGATTTCGAACGCAACCAGCCCCACCTCCCACGGACGGCGGGGCGCCGTCAACGGCTGCTCGATTCGCCCCACGTGCAGCACGTAGACCTCCGTGGCGCCGAGCTGAACCGCCCGGCCAACCGGAACGCTGTCGACGATGCCACCGTCGATGTAGGTCTCGCTGTCGATCCGGACCGGGGGCAGCAACCCCGGCACCGCACACGATGCGAGTACGGCATCTGCGATCGAGCCTTCGGTGAACCAGTGGGCCGCCGCACGTTCGATGCTCGCGGCAACGCATTGGAACGGGATCGGCAGATCCTCGATTCGCTCTACGGCCAACTGCCGTTCCAACAGCTGACGCAACGGGCCTGGGGAATGCAGGTGAGTTCCGTGCTTGACCAGGGTCCGAGCTCGTTCGAACAGTGACTCGGCAAATACCCCGCTCGTCGACATGGACGTCCACAAGGTCGTCAGATGGTCGACAACGGCGAGTGTCGGTCCACCCGCCAGGATTGCACCGTTGAGCGCGCCGACGCTGGTGCCGAGTACCAGGTCAGGGGTCTGTCCCGATTCGAGGAGTGCACGCAGCATCCCGACCTGCGTCGCGCCGAGTATCCCGCCGCCTCCGAGTACGAAGGCGACCTGGGTTCGTTCCGGAATGGGCACTGCGCATCCTCGACTTCAGGTTACGACCTCACGCGTTTGATGGCCGGGGTCGGTGAGCGGACCGGTGAGAAGAATGTCGAGGCCGCGTTCGAGCTCACTGGCGCCGTCGTATGCGGCGAGGATCGAGGCAAGCTCACGCAGGAGCGGAAACTCGGCGATAGGGAGCCGGTGCAAACCCAATCGCAAGAGATCTTCGGCTTCTTCGGGCCGCTTGACGAGCTCCGCAAGTTCGTTGAGGACGTGCCCGTAGAGGAACCCGAACAGGGCGCGGTAGATGTGCAGAGCGTCGGTGACGGAGAACCCCGCCCGGGTGAGCAGGGTGAGGATGCTCTCCAGCGGTCGTAGTGAGCTGAGCGGGCGCAGTCCAAGCGGGGTGGCCAGTGGCCGGGTTACCAAGAGCGGCACCACATTCGGATGGTCCAGTGCCAGCATCCGGAAGTCGCGTGCCAGGTTCCGCAGTTGGCCGGCCCAGTCGCCCTGGGTGGTATCGACCGCGAGTTGGTCGAGAACCATTTCGGCGACGCCGTCCAGCAGGGCCGCTTTGCTTGGGGTGTGCCGGTAGAGGCCCATCGGGTCCCGTCCCAGCGCATCGCCAAGTCGCCGCATAGACAGCGCATCGATGCCGTCTCGGTCGATGACCTCGAGTGCTGCGGCCAGCACCAGAGCGCGGGTGAGGCGGCCAGACTTGGGCGGCCCCCTACCTTGACTCAGGTCGGAGGTGCCGGATTCGGTCGGTGGTTCGATCATCAGAATCGACACCTGGCTTCCATAATCAATTGAAGGAGACTGTCTACGCTGTATATTGGCAGTGTAGTCCTACGGCATTGACATGGCGACAAAGCCAGCGTGCAATGGGGGTATCTGGCCGTGAGGAACAAAGATGGACGCTGGGACTTTCATCTGGATGGTCGTCGCGGTTCTCGCCATTGCAGCGCTCGCGTGGCTCCTGCAGCACAACTCCTCAGACGACTAAGAGCCGTAGAACTACGACGTCTGTATACGGCGTAGACTTGCCGCAGAGGCTTCATCAAGAAGCTGTATCGCAAGGCTGGTTGCCGTCATGGGAATCGCAAAGAACATGGCCAATAAGGCCGAGGCCGCCAAAGGCTCGATGAAGAAGAACTTTGGCCGAGTCACCCGCAACCGCAGTCTTCAGGCCGGGGGTGCAGTCGATCAGGCCAGGGGCAACTCGAAACAAGCGGGCGTGAAACTGAAGAACACGCTCTTGTCGCCAACGCGCGGAATCAACAGAGCGGAAGTCGTCGGGGCTGTCTTCGGGGTCGTACTCCTTCTCGCCGGGATCTTCCTCGGAATGCCTGTCATCACGACCATCGGACTCGTCCTTGTTGTCGCTGGAGTGGTTCTGCTCGTGATGGGCTCGATGGGTCGACCCACTTTCGGTCGCCGTCAGTACTAGTGACTTGTCAGGACAGTTAATGGCGATCACGGACGTCCCGGCATATGCACATCTGACCGACGCGGATGTCGAGGCGTTGGGGTATGAACTTGATGCGATCCGCTGCGACATCGAACAATCACGTGGCACTCGCGACTCCAACTACATCCGACGGACCATCGCGTTCCAGCGCGCTCTCGACGTTGCAGCGCGCGTGTTCATCGGCGTGACGCGTTCGAAAATCGCCTGGACTATCGGTGCGATGTCACTTGGCCTGGCCAAGAGCGTGGAAAACATGGAGATCGGCCACAACGTCTCCCACGGCCAATGGGACTGGATGAACGATCCGGAAATCCATTCCCAGACGTGGGAATGGGATATGGCGGGGCCATCGAAGCAGTGGCGGTATGCACACAACTACCGCCACCACGTATTCACCAACGTCCTTGGGCTCGACGATGACGTCGGTTTCGGTGTCATGCGGATGACGCGAGACCAGCCGTGGAAGAAGGGGTACCTGCTGCAGCCGTTGCAGAATGTCATTCTCGCGGCGACTTTCGAGTGGGGTATCGCGCTCACCGACTATCACGCCGAACGCGACCGTGCCGCGACTGCCCGGGAGAAGAAGACAGTCACCCGAGTATTCATCGCAAAGATCGCGCGACAGGTCGGCAAAGACTATGTGATGGTGCCGGCACTGAGCGGACGTCGGTGGCGCCGCACGCTGTCCGCAAACGCTGTGGCCAACCTGCTCCGTAATCTGTGGGCCTACCTCGTGATCTTCTGTGGACACTTCCCAGACGGTGCTGAAAAGTTCACGCGAGCGGCAATCGAGAACGAAACCCGAGCGGAATGGTACCTACGGCAAATGCTCGGTTCGGCCAACTTCCGGGCGGGCCGGGTGATGGCGTTCACGAGCGGAAATCTCTGCTACCAAATCGAACACCACCTCTTCCCGGATCTGCCCAGCAACCGACTCGCCGAGATCTCTACGAGAGTGCGTGCGCTGTGCGCCAAATACGACTTGCCATACACCACCGGCGGGCTTGCGCATCAGTACCTGCTCACGCTGAGAACCATCCACAAGCTAGCTCTGCCGGATCGGTTCTTGACTGCCACCAGTGACGACGCACCCGAGACCGCGTCCGAACTGAAGTTCCAAGATCACGCCCCGCTGGCAGCGCGAAGCGCCTCCTCAGCCGCCTGCCGGCGGGGTCTCCTGACTGCACAGTTGGCCTAGCGCGACGGATTCCCGCACCCGCACGAGAAGGCCCAGGTCCGCCTCGAAGTGTCGACGGGGACCTGGGCTGAGGTGGAAGATCGGATTGTGATCAGCCCTGCTCTGGTGAGTTGGAACGGAATCGCGACTGTCGCGCGTCACGAGTTCCGGTTGCGCCTTCGCGCTGGGCGGTGGCGCTGGATTCTCGGAATCTGGTTCGCCGTCTTGTTGGCGTTCACCGCTTTGCTTCGCGAGGCGCTCGTCACGTCCAACAGCCCGAAGATCGGGACGCCGATGTTCGGCGGCTTGATGCTCTTCCTGCTCGGGCTCGGACTTCTGGTGGTGCCGGCCCTCACGTCGCAGTCGGTCAACGGCGATCGTGAGCGCGGAGTTCTCGCGTCCTTGCAGGTGACTCTATTGACGCCGGCCGATATCGCACTGGGGAAGCTGCTGGCCGCGTGGGCGACCGCCGCGGTGTTCGTGCTGGTCTCCGTGCCGATGGTCGTGTGGGCGATGATCGAAGGTGGAGTCGGGTTTCTGCAGGCCGTCGTCACGCTGTTCGTGGTCGTGATCCTGCTGGGGATCGTGTGCGCAATCGCCCAATGCTTCTCGGCGATCTTCCTGCGTGGCACCACCTCGGCGGTGATGTCGTACGTCGCCGTGTTTGTGCTGACGGTCGGATCGGTCATCGGATTCGGGTTGGCAGCTTCGGCGACCAGCGAATACGTGGAAAAGATGTACCGATTCCCGGCGTGCGCGGAAGAGGGACACCTCGATTCGATTCATCCCGAAACCTGCGTCAATCCGGACGGTTCGACGACTCCGGCGCAGTGGCACACCGAGCGCTACGCCGCGAACCGCCCGCAGTTCGAGAAGGTGTGGTGGCTCCTGGCGCCGAACCCGTTCGTCATCCTGGCCGATGCCGCGCCGACTGCACCGCCGTACCTCGACCGGTCTGGGCGACTCGTCGCCAACGACCTCGATCCCATGACTGGAATCGCCAACTCGGTCGAATCGACGCGGCGTCCACCCTACGAACCGGCACAGTCAGTGGTGCCCGCGTGGACCGTCGGATTGGCGATGGATGTGCTGATCGGCGCACTCGCGGTGGCGACGACCATACGCCGGTTGCGGGCACCGGCGGGTGTGCTCGGTCGAGGTGTTCGCATCGCCTGACACGGGTTTGCGCGAACTCTGATACATCGTTGTCGGGCAGCGGGTTTCATATTCATATGGCGAGGCAGGATGCCCAGACCTGGGAGAAGCCGATTCCGTGGCCACTGCGTGTGTGGCGCGGCGAGAAGTTTCCCGGATTCTGGTTTTACTTCGGTTATCTGATCGGTGGCTTCTTCCGGATGTTGGTGCAGGTTCGCTACCGGGGGCTCGCCAACATACCGAAGACCGGTCCCGCGTTGCTGGTGAGCAACCACATTTCGCACGTTGACCCGATCATGGTCGGCATGATGGTCGGCGACGCCAAGCGACTGCCGACGATGATCGGCAAGCAGGAGATGTTCGACAGCATCCTCGGGCGAGCCATTCGTGGCATCGGGGCTATCCCGGTCAAGCGTGGCGGTGGTTCGGATGCGGTCATCGAGACGGTGGCCGAAGCCCTCGCCGACGGCAAGATCGTCGGCATCATGGCCGAGGGAACGATCACGAAAGACCCCGAATACTGGCCGCAGCCAGCGAAGACCGGCGCGGCCCGCATCGCGCTCGCTGCGCCCGGTGTTCCGGTGATTCCTGTTGTGCAGTGGGGCGTGCACGAATCGTTCGACTTCTACAACAAGAAGCTGAAGTGGCTCAAGCGAACCAAACACCGGATTCTGATCTTCGAACCACTCGAGATCGGACCCGACGCGACGATCGAATCGATCACCGAACAGATCAATGTGGCTCTGCGGAAGGGTGTCGAAGAGCTTAAGGTTGCGCTGTGATCCTCGTGACTGGTGGTACTGGAACCGTTGGCAAGCCCCTCGTCGAGAACCTCTCCAAGCGTGGTCTTCAGGTTCGGGTCCTGACGAGAAATCCGAAGCGTGCCAACGATATCGCTGGTGACTTGACGACTGGAAACGGTCTCGCGACCGCGTTGGTAGGCGTCACGACGATCGTGCACTGCGCGTCGGACACCAAGCGCTTCGGCAAGACCGACGTCGAGCAGGCGCGGAACCTCCTCACTGCCGCAAAGAGTGCCGGCGTGGACCATTTCATCTACATCTCGATCGTCGGGATCGAGAAGATCCCGATGCCGTACTACCGCATCAAACTCGAGGTGGAGAAGCTGGTTGAGGACTCGGGAATTCCGTTCACGATCCTTCGTGCGACGCAGTTCCACGACCTCGTCGGAACCATGCTTCTCGAGCCGCAGCGCAAGCTTCCGTTCGTGATCGCGCCGGGTGCGCAGATCCAGCCGATCGAGGTCACCGAGGTTGCGGACCGTCTCGCCGAACTTGCGGTCCAGGCACCGCAGGGCCGAGTCGCCGACATCGGCGGACCGACCGTGACGACGTTGAAAGACATGGCCAAGACGTACGTCGAGATCCAGGGCAAGAAGAAGCCCGTTCTGGGACTTCGGGTGCCGGGCAAGCTGGGCAAAGCGCTCCGGGCCGGCGGCCTGACCTGCCCGGAGCAAGCCGTCGGGACCGGAACGTTCGCCGAGTGGGCAAGGGCGAGAAACTAGCCGGCGCTGACCAGCGTGATTCCCACCATCGTGTAGCTGATCATCAGGCCCATCATCGGGATCTGCCCGAACTTGATGAACCCGGGCCGGAGCACGCTGACCGACTGATCGTGCGCGGAGAACACCGCCACGATGTGGCCCGCGACGATGCCGATGATCTGCACGAACGCGATCGTCGCGGTACCGACGACCGTGTAGTCGATCGTCGAATCGCCCCAGATCAGCCGGTAGCCGGCTTGGCCCTGGAACAGCGCGAACGAGAAGTAGTGCGCGATGGTGTACCCGAGCATGATCGGGATCAACGTGTGCACGAACAGATCGAACGCCGATCCGGTCTCCGGCTTGACGAAGCGTTCCATGGCCCAGATCGTGCTGGCGTACAGACCCGCGATGAGCAGGATCGTCACGATGAGCCCGGTCGTGCCGAGCAGGATCGACGGCCAGGGCCGCAGCTCGGAAGCTTTGGCTGCGCTGTCCATTTTCGACCAGAACCCCAGTCGCGTGATGCCGTCAAATGCCGTCGAACCGAGGACAGTCAGTACCACCGGCGTCAGACCCTTGTCGGCTGGCCCGGCCAGGAGGCCGTCGAGCGGGTTGCGCACCACCAGTCGCCCATCGCTGCGACGACCCAGCGGCGCCAGGCGAGCGATGAGTGAGAAATAGACCTCGAAGCCGTCGCCGCGGTCGAACCACTTGGGGCCGAACCACGCACCTGCCGCAATGTTGACCAGCGAATACACCGTGATGAACGTGGCTACGACGCGCGCATCGTCACGATGTGGGCTCACGAGTTCAAGCCACAGAAACACAAGCAGCCCGAGGACTGCCGGCTTGTACCGAAGCTTGGCGAGCAGTTCCGCGTGTTCCGGTCGCCCGATCAATTCGTGCACGATCGTGCCGGCCGTACGCAGCGGGTTCGCCAGTCGGTAGACCGGTCCACCGATTACCGAAACGAAGACGAGACCGACCCAGAACCACACGTAGAACCACGTCGGTGCGGGGTTTTCGTTAGATGCCGAAGGGCCGAGCCACGACTCGGCGAGCATGACCGCGAAGACCGCGAGGCCCAGGGCCCGCAGTGCGGCCCGGGTTGTCGGTGAGTCGAGAATCGTCTCGATCGCTGCCGGGATCGCACGGCCGCCGGCGGCACCGCGTAGTCGCGGTTCGGTCCACAGCGCGGCGACGAAAATGAACGAGATGATGACGGCAGCCGTACCGGCGGTCAGCGCGATCCACAGGGGGACCGGCAGATCGGTACGGCCACCGAGGCCGTGGGCCAGGATCACCGTCGTGTTGGACACGAGCTAGCGGACCTCGAGGGTGCAGACCAGGCTGTCGTTGCTGTGGATCTCGATCTCGAACTTGCCGGTGATGGTGGCCTTGAACTCGACCGTCTGGAACTGGCCCGACTTCAGCTCGATTTCCTTGTCGTAGCCGTGGATGTGCAGCTGGTCGTCCTTGTCGCTGATGACAGTGAACTTGACGGTGTCCCCGGACTTGACGCTGACGGTGTCCGGGCCACTGACCTTGGCGCCGTTGTGAAGGATGAACTCCGGGACCTCGGCGGGAACGTTCGTCGCGTCGCTGTCGGCCGTGGCGGTGGTCATCGCCGGCGTCGTGGTCGACTTGTTCAAGCTGCAGCCGCCGGCGAAGAGAACGGCGCCGACGGCGATGACAGCAGCGGTGCGTGACAGTTTCACGTTCAGGTCCTCCGAATATCAGGGATGTCGCCCTAATAGTCGGATTCGATGGCCGAGCAGTTCCCGAGAGTGAATGTGAAGCAGGTCACATCGCGGAGGCTTCGCGAGCGCCGGTTGTGGCGATGACGAGATCCTCTCGTGCACGTGCGACCCGCGATCGGATCGTGCCGACCGGGCAGTCCGCAATGGTGGCGGCTTCGGCATACGAATAGCCGAGCAGCTGCGTCAGGACGAAGGCCTCGCGACGGTCCGCCGGAAGGTCCCGCAGTATCGCGTTCAACGCGACGGTTTCGGAAAAGCCGGGGGAGACGCTGTCGGCCTCATCTGAGACAACCTGCGGCCGAGCTGATTTCGCCCGGAGGTGGTCGATGCCCGTCCGGCGGGCGATGCTCATGAGCCAGGTTCGGGCACTCGATCGCCCAGCGAACTTCGACAGTGCGCCGATCGCGCGAAGGAAAGTCTCCTGCGTCAAATCGTCGGCGAGGTCGGTCCCGTAAAGGTGGGCGTGCATGCGCCAGACGTCGGTTTGAGCGAGTCGAATGAACGACGCGAGAGCTGCGCGATCGCCACCGGCCGCGGCGCGCGCCACGGAGGTCAGCGCATCCTCGCCGGCAAGCTCCACGCGGCTGACGATAACACCGGGATGGCGGGAACTAATCGCTCAAAACGAACGACTACCTGACTGTGAAGTGCGATGAATGCCGGGAATCCCTGTCCGCTCGGATGGACGGCGAGCAGGAGTTATTCGCTGCGGACCTCGTCGACGAGCACGTGCAGCACTGTGCCGATTGCCGCTCCTGGCTCGTCGCTGCGGAGTCGTTGAATCGGGCTTTTCGCGTGCAGTCGGCGGCTCCCGTGCCGGATCTGACTGCTGCGATTCTCACGGCGAGTGCACCGAAGTGGACGATGCCGTCGCTGCCGTGGCTGCGAATCGGGCTCGCTTGGGTCGGGTTCGCGCAGGTGGTGTTCGGAATGGTGCAGATGGTCGTTCAGCTCCAGACGAGTGCCACGCCGAGCGTCGCGCTGCACGCCTTCAGTGAAGGTGGAGCCTGGAATGTCGCGGCCGGTTGCGGTCTCATGTACGCGGCCTGGCGCACGAAGGCGACCGTCGGCCTGCTCCCGATGCTGACCCCGTTCGCGATTCTCGTCGTCGGGGTCACCGTGTACGACATCGTCGACGGCGCGATCAAGCCGATGCACATCTTCGCGCACAGTCTGCTCGTCGTCGGTCTGGCGTTCCTGTTCTTCGTGCACCGCCAGGCACAGCACCCGGGTAGGCCCGAGCCACGTACTGCGAAGGCTGTCCCGGATGGCGCGGTCGGCTCTGGCCGAAACCCGGAATCCGCTGGTCCGAGTGCTGACCATTCGGGTCCTGGCCGTCACCTGCGTCCGGCCAGCCGAGCTGCCTGACTCCTACCGAGGCGAGGTAGTCGGAGTCGGCTCCAATGCGGTGCGAAGGGCGTCCTGGTCGGCGAGTGCGATAGCCAGGGCGCCCGCTGCGGTGGGGTGCATCGGCGCCTTCGCCTTGATGCCCTGAACATACGGCTGGTCGCTGCAGACGCCATGGCCGGTGAAGTCCGGCTTTGCGACGGTGATGTCCGCCGACGTCGCACCGTTGGCGATGACCGTATTCAGCGCGTCGCGGTGCTCCTTGAGGACTTTGACCTTTTCCGTGGTGATGCCCAGCGGTTCCAGGCAGCTGTTGTCGTCGCCGAACGGGTCGTAGTAGAGGTTCACCACGACCGCCGGCGGGTCCGGAATCGACCGGAGCCAGACGAGGAGCATCAGGTACTCGCGGGTGAATACCGCCAACTGCTGTTGCCAGTAGGCATCGAGCGCGTTGTTCCGGCAGTCGTCGACCACGGCGCACATCTGCAGGACTCCGGACCAGTTCACGTCATTCGCGCCGATACTGATGACGATGGCCTTCGGGCCGGCGGCGATGGCGCGCGGTAGCTGGGGCTCGATCGAGAGGTCGCCCCTCGCCTGTGCGCCGAGCAGGCCGTCCTGAACCGTCGCGCTACTGCAGGCAAGGTTCGTGACCTGCCAATCGGCGGTCTGGTCCAGCGCGGTCGCGAACGAATCGATGCTGCGCTCGCATGCCTTGTCGAACTGGTCTGCGTTGGGTAACGGAGGATTTCCGATCCCCGCCGCGGTCGAGTCACCGACCACCACGATGCGGTCGGAGGACTTCTTCGACTGTTGTTCGTGAGCCGGTGCGGCCATCGTCGGCGCGATGCCGACGAGTTCCTGAAAGGAGTCGACCTCCCGCAGCTTGGACGGGGCGCTGTACGCGGTCACCATGATCGCGCCGCCGTTGATCGCCTCGGTGATGACGAGACCGATCGCAATGAACGCCAGCGTGTGGCGGATCGAAATGTGGCGCCATCCGGCGATGGCTGCGAGCAGCGCAACCGCAACGACCGCGACGATGGCCACCTGCCACAGGAAGTAGTGGGTCCATCCGTCCACGAGTGATTGCTGCAGTGATTGAGCCGCGTTCGCTCCCTTGCCGGGCTCGACGAGATTCGCGAGCTGGGGGGAGAGTTCGATGCGGGTGAGCTCGAGTTTCGGCCGGACGGGTCCGAAGAAGTCGATCGTGGTGGGGAGTTGTTGTCCGAAGAGGTCGATTTCGCCGGGACCGGACATGGACCACGTCGGAGCAGCTGCTCCGACTCGCACGGTTTGCCCGGCGGCCGACACGCTCTGCATCGGCGTGACCAGCAGGGAAATCGTGATGGCAATGCCCGCGACCAGCGCAAAGATGAACATGTTGATCGACGCGCGGCGCATCTGCCCGAGGTTACCCGTCGTCCCGTCACGGGTGCCAAGTCAAAATTTCATACTTTGGTATGCCCTATTAACCCGGGTACGCGTGGGACTACACCGAGTATCGTTCAAACAGCAATCAAATAGCACGAACGGCGGGTCGCCGATATCCCCTGTTTGATTAGTGTTCGCATCTGGGCATTCTGGTCAAAATGGACGCGGGTGGGGCGAGGTGATCAACGCCAAAGTGGAAGCGCTGCGCTATACCCCGACGCATGCCGCCTCCGCGAAGCTGCCGAACGTCGGCAATCGAACCCTCGATTACCGCCCCGCGATCGACGGTATTCGTGCAGTCGCCGTCGTTGCGGTGATCCTGTACCACCTCGACCCGCACATTCTGACCGGCGGGTTCATTGCGGTTGACCTCTTCTACGTCATCAGCGGCTTTCTGATCACTCGAATCATCGTGCGCGACATGCACATGCGCAATTTCTCGCTGCGGGTGTTCATCGTCCGGAGATTCCGGCGCATCTTCCCGGCGTTGCTCGCAACCGTCGCGATCACGTTCATCGTCGCGTGTTTCGTGATGCCGCCGCCGGACCTCAAACGGACGGCGGTCTCGGCGGCCGCGGCAGTACTGTCTGTGTCAAACCTCTATTTCTGGCATTCCGCGGGCTACTTCGATGCCGACGCCATCACCAAACCGTTGCTGCACACCTGGTCGCTCGGTGTCGAGGAACAGTTCTATCTGATCTGGCCGTTGCTGATGCTCGCGGTGTGGAGGCTGTTCGGCAAGCGGTTCGGCACGACGATGGCCGTGTTGTTCGTGACGTCGCTGCTCGCGTCGCAGTTCGTGCTGATCAACCATCCCAACGCCGCGTTCTATTTGATGCCGTTGCGCATCTTCGAGTTTGCAATCGGTGCTGGGCTCGCCGTGGTGGCCGTGCCGGCGGCGACGCGACTGACGGCGAACTTGGCGTACCTCGCGGGCATCAGCCTGATCGTCGGGCCCGTGATCCTTTACACCACAGCAACACCGTTCCCGGGGTTTGCCGTGGTCCTGCCCTGCGTGGGTGCCGCACTGCTGATCTGGGGTGCCGACGCCTCCGATTTGGCGGTGATCCTCAGTAACCGACCGACCCGGTTCGTCGGCAAGATCTCGTACTCGTTGTACCTGGTGCACTTTCCCGTCGTCGTGCTGTTCCGGTTCATGCATGCGGGACCGCTGACCGGCCTCGACATGGTGGGGCTTGCCGCCGTGACGTTCGTGCTCGGGCTGGCGCTGTATTACAGCGTCGAACGCCCGTTCCGCCAAGGACTCATCGGCAAGCGATTCTCGTGGCGGCCGGCCGGACTGGCGATCACCGCCGTGCTGGTGATTCCACTGCTGGCGGCCACGTCGCTGACCTACCTGCGGAACGGCTGGCCGGAGCGACTGCCGCCCGAACTCCGCAACATCATTGCGCCGGTCGCGAGTCAGCAAGAGGACTATTGGGCGAACGCGTACGAGGCGGACAAGCCGTTCAGCGGCACGGGCACAAGCGTTTACGTCATTGGAAACAGTTTCGCCGTCGACACGTACTACAGCCTCAAAGACATCCCCGGACTCGATCCCCGAATCGACGGGACGAGCGGCTACCAGTGCTACGCACTGCACCGGCTTCTTCCGGGGTATCAGCTCGACTGCGAGCGGAATTTCGGTTACTTGGCGAGCAATATGCACGCCCGCACTGCGGACGTGATCGTCATCCACGAACGCTGGGCTCCGGAGGTGCCGCCCGAGGAGTACTCACGTCAGCTGACAACGGCGATCGACCACTTGCGATCGATCAACCCGCACGCACGATTGGTGATCATCGGTCCGCGCGCGACGTACAATGAGAGGCCGGTATACGAACGCGTCCTCGAGTACGGCAAGTTGCAGGGCGTCAACCAGTATCTGGCCGGCTTCTATGCGGTTCCGTTCGAACGAATGCAGCAGATCGACGATTGGTTACGCGGCTTCTCCGACAGTCACGGCGTCTCTTATGTCAGTCCGCTGCAGTTGATGTGCAAGAACCAGATCTGTCCGGTGGTCACACCCACGGGAAAGATCATCTATTGGGACGGCGCGCACTGGACGTTGGATGGCGACCAGTACTTCGCCCAACTGCTCATCGATTCCGGCGTAGCCGGGAAGGTGTTCCGGCCGGCCGACAAATGAACGTCAGTACGGCGCGTGCTCGGGCGTCAGAACCGGTGGTACGGCCGCACCCCAATCAGCTAGGTGCACACTGAACCCGACGCTGACAGCGGTGCGAGCGGACA
Source organism: Smaragdicoccus niigatensis DSM 44881 = NBRC 103563 (assembly GCF_000380645.1). GTDB lineage: Bacteria > Actinomycetota > Actinomycetes > Mycobacteriales > Mycobacteriaceae > Smaragdicoccus > Smaragdicoccus niigatensis. The sequence goes on along the minus strand of NZ_AQXZ01000011.1, from coordinate 109,197 downwards.
GCAGGGGTGCGGATATTCCGCGGGCTCACGGTCGCACCCCAATTGGTGCCTACGACGCGTATCTGGCCGCACCAATCTGGACATTGCTCAATAGACTGACCGTCGTGGAACCGATCATGATCGTCGTCGCCTTCATCGGTGGGCTCGTGGCGATGGCGGTGCGGTTGCCGCCGTTGGTCGGCTTCCTCGTCTCCGGGTTCGTTCTCAACGCCATGGGCTTCCACCTCACCGAGGGAATCCAGACCATCGCCGAACTCGGTGTCACGCTCCTGTTGTTCACGATCGGCCTCAAACTGCACGTCCGGACCCTGATGCGAGGCGAGGTCTGGGGTGCGGCGACTCTGCACGTTGCCGCGTCGACCGGCGTCCTCATGGGATTCCTGGCGATCGCCAAGGCCTTCGGGGTCATCTTCATCCGGGATGCGTCGTGGCAGACCCTGGCGCTCCTGGGCTTCACGCTGTCGTTCTCGAGCACGGTCTTCGTCATGAAAGTGCTCGAAGACCGTGGTGAGTCGCGCTCGCTTTACGGCCGGGTCAGCATCGGTGTCCTCGTCATGCAGGACATCTTCGCGGTCATCTTCCTAACGGTCTCCACGGGAAAGCTGCCCAGCCCGTGGGCCTTGCTGCTTCTCCTGCTCTTGCCGGGAGCGTGGGTCCTTCGGCAGATTCTGGACCGCCTCGGCCACGGTGAGATGCAGGTTCTCTACGGCGTGATGCTCGCGCTCGTTCTCGGATACGCGCTGTTCGAGCACCTCGGCATCAAGGGCGACCTTGGCGCTCTCATCATCGGCATGCTGCTCGCGCCACACCCACAGGCCGCGTCGATGTCGAAGTCGCTGTTCGACATGAAGGAACTGTTCCTGGTCGGGTTCTTCCTGTCGATCGGGCTGGCGGGCCTGCCGTCGTGGAGTTCGGTGGCCGCAGCACTCGTTCTGCTCTTGTGCATGCCGCTGTGCAGCCTGCTCTACATCGTGGTCTTCTCGCTGTACCGACTCCGCCCGCGTACGAACATCCTGGCCACGCTCGCGCTGTCGAACTTCTCGGAATTCGGTCTCATCGTGGGTGCCCTCGCGGTCGCCAACGACTGGCTCAGTCGCGACTGGCTCGTCGTCCTATCGCTCGCCGTGGCGCTCAGCTTCACGGTCGCGGCCCCGCTGAACAGCCTCAGCGAGGCGGTCAGCCGACGGATCGAACCGTTCCTGCCGCACATCGACCCCAAGAAGCTGCACCCGAGCGACCGCCCGATCGAGGTCGGCAATGCGCAGGTCATCATCGTCGGAATGGGCCGCGTCGGAGCCGGTGCCTACGAGCGGCTGTCCGAGCGATACGGACTACGCGTTCTCGGCATCGACACCGACCACGAACGCGTGATGCGACTTCGGGACGAGGGCGTCAACGTCGTCGAGGGTGACGCCGTCGACGCGGACTTCTGGGACAAGCTCGTCATGGCGACATCGGTCGAACTCGTCATGCTGTGCATGCCCGCGCACGACACCAACATCTTCGCGCTCGATCAGCTCAAGACGCGCACCTTCCACGGCCGCATCGCGGCCATGGTGAAGTTCGCGGACCACATCGATCTGCTCCGTGATCGTGGCGCCGATGTCGTCCACCACCTCTACGAAGAGGCCGGACAGGGTATGGCCGACGACGCCGCCGAGAGCATGGGACGAACCATCAACTAACACCGTCTGACGCGCTGTTCACCGTCTGGTCATCTACCGTAGGGGAGTGACCACGCCATTTACCGCAGAGACGGCAGTCGCGGGCGACGCACAGTGGCCCACGATCCTGACGTGGCGCGCCTACGACGAGCCGCGAATGGAGTCGGCGCGAGTTCAGATCGCCGGCAATCGAGTTCGCGCGGCCGGACGCATTGTGGCGGCGCAGAGTCCGCTGCACCCCGCCTTCAGCGCCTCATACGATCTGGCGACCGACGACAAGGGCATCATCGACCGGGTCACCCTTCGAACGACGCGGAAGTCGGGCGTCAAGCACACGTCGCTGACCCGCGATGAAGAGGGATTCTGGACGGTCATCACCGGAAACTCGCAGGTCAGGTCAAATTTCGGTGGTGCCATCGACCTCGATCTCGGACTCAGCCCGTTCTTCAGCACGCTGACGCTGCGCCGGCTCCGGAGCCAAGGCGTCGGCGGGGAGATCGAAGTCCCGATGCTCATGGTCAACCTGATCGACCTGAGTCTCTACGAGGCGATTCACGTCTACCGGATCGACGGCGATTCGATCCAGATTCAGACCGCAACCTCGACGGCGACCCTGACACTCGACGACGACGGAATCGTCACCGACTATCCCGGTCTAGCTGAGCTCGTTTAGGGAGCGGACGACGCCGCCTCGGCGTCCGGCTTCGCACATTTTTTCGGCCCAGCCATCCTTGCCCACGCTGATGCCCTCGATCGGGCTGCGTTCGACGTTCTCGTACCGCGTTCGAGCGGCGTGGCCGCGATCTGCGAGGTCGCCGAGGGTTCCCTTTTCAGTCAGCGATTCGCGCACGCGCTGAAGTTCGCCGAGCGCCTCGTCGAGTGCGGTGAGCAGCGCCTTTGCATTCGGCTCGCAGATCGCTCGGACGATCGCTGGCGAGGCTCCCGCGACGCGCGTGCCGTCGCGGAACGATCCGGCGGCGAGACCCAGCGCGAGGTCCTGTCCCGCTTCGCCGGCTATCGCGAGCGTCTCGGCGAGCACGTGGGGGAGGTGCGAGATCCGGGCAACGGCTCGGTCGTGGTCAGCCGCATTCGCCGGAACCACGAAGGCGCCACAGTCGAGCGCGAGTTGAGCAACGTCGAGCCACCGGTTCGGATCGGTGTCGGACTCGGCGGCAACCACCCAGGCCGCGTCGTGGAACAACTCGGGAAACGATGCAGCCCAACCCGATTCCGCGGTACCCGCCATCGGGTGTCCACCGACGAACCGCTCCGCCAACCCGTGGTGGCGAGCGGCGTCAAGGACCGCGCCCTTCACGCTCACGACGTCCGTGACGGTGCACTGCGGCGCAAGCCTGGCGATCATGTCGAATATCGCGTCGACAGCCGGCATCGGAACACTGACCACGATGATCGCGTTCGACGACTCGGCACGTTCGAGCGTGGCCGACAGATTGTCGGAGACTTCGAAATCTTCGTCGCGCGCAGCCTTCACCGCCTCGCGAGTGCGGTTGTACGCAAACGCATCGCGACCCGCTTGAGTGGCGGCCCGCAGGAGCGAACCGCCGATGAGTCCGAGACCGATCACGCATACGGGTGGCGGGGCAGAACGGGGCACGACATCAAGACTGACACACCGTCTGCAGCAAGAAGATCCAGCGGACGACTTTAACTACTCCGCAATATCGGGCTACCTTGGCTGCATGGCTCAACGTCCGACCTCCAGCAGTGCCGCCTCAGGTGACCTCGACGATCTCGAGGGCTTCGCGGTGGGCGTCGTGCGTGAGGAGAGCAAGTGGCGTTGCCAGGCGCTATCCGAAAAGGCGTTGACGAGCCTGAAGGACGCGGAGCGGGAACTGCGCGATCTTCGCAGCTCCGGAGCCGTGTTCGGCCTCCTCAACGTCGACGACGGCTTCTTCATCATCGTTCGTCCGCATCCGTCGGGCTCGCGCCTGCTGCTCTCGGATGCGACCGCGGCGATCGAATACGACATTGCCGCCGATGTTCTCGATGCGCTGAACATCGACGTCCCGGATTACGACCCCGATGAGCTCGACGACGTCGACCCGTGGGAAGAGGGCGACCTCAACCTGCTCGAAGACATCGGCCTGCCCGGACCGGTACTCGGCGTGATCGTCTCGGACGTAGACCTCTACCCGGACGAGCAGCTCGGCATGATCGCGCAGCGGCTCGGATTCACCGACGAGTATTCGGCGGTCCTCGACAAACTGCAGCGGTGAGGGACGAGGACTACATTCGGGCGGCGCTAGCGGCGGCCAAGCTCGCGGGCGAGCGGGACGTTCCTGTCGGTGCCGTCGTATTCGATTCCAACGGAAGAGAACTCGCGCGCGCAGCGAATGCCCGAGACGCGTTGGGGGATCCGACCGCGCATGCGGAGATCCTGGCCTTGCGGGAGGCTGCGCGGGTCCACGGCGATGGCTGGCACCTCGACGGCGTGACCCTGGCGGTGACCCTCGAACCGTGCACGATGTGCGCCGGCGCCCTTGTCCTGGCACGGGTTGGGCGGGTCGTTTTCGGCGCCTGGGAGCCGAAGACCGGTGCCGTCGGATCGCTGTGGGACGTGGTTCGCGATCGGCGCCTCAACCACCGCCCCGAAGTTCGCGGCGGAGTCCTCGAAGCGGAGTGCGCTCAGCTTCTGGAGGACTTCTTCGCTCGGCAGCGTCACCCGGAGTCCTGATATAAACGGCGAATGTCTGTCGCCCGGTTTGCCCTCTTGGCCTGCTCTCTCCTGATTGCCGGGTGCGCGATCGAAGGGCACGCGGTCGCGAGCCAGGTGGTGCCGGACGAAAGCAACCACGACCCGTCCCTCGCGGTTCCCGGCGTCGAGGTGGCGTCCTACGCCCATTCGCTGCACGTCGGACGCGGCCAGCGCGTCGCCTATGACCGCACGCCACCGATGGGTGGGCCGCACGATGCCATCTGGGCCGACTGCACCGGAGTCGTCTATGCGGACCCGATTCGCACCGAGTTGGCCGTCCACTCGCTCGAACATGGCGCCGTGTGGATCGCCTACGACCCCGAACGGTTGAGTGCCGGTCAGGTTGCGCAGTTGGCGCGGTATGTGGATGGCGTGCCGTACCTGCTCATGTCGCCGTTTCCGGGGATGGACCAGGCCGTTTCCCTGCAGGGCTGGGGGCACCAACTGAAGGTCGACAACGTCTCTGACCTGCGGATCAGCCAGTTCATCAGCGCGCTGCGGCTCAACCCATACACGGTTCCCGAAATCGGAGCGACCTGCCAGACGATCCCCGGGATGTTCGACCCCGCCAAACCGCCGGCCTTCGATCCGAGCCCGGTCGGGCCAGACGCCGTACGCCTGGACGGCACCGGTGCGGACGTCACGAAGTAGGTCGTAACCGGGCGATTTAGCGATCCGGCGCGGTCACGGTAAAGTTCTCGGCGGTGGCGTGTCCGAGCGGCCTAAGGAGCACGCCTCGAAAGCGTGTGAGGTGAAAGCCTCCGCGGGTTCAAATCCCGCCGCCACCGCCAAGAAAATCCCTCACGGAGTTCCGTGGGGGATTTTCTGTTTCCGCGGGCACCGATAACGGGTATCAGCAAGCGTGACCACCATGGATGTCGATGCTCTGAAAGCTGAACTCACCAAGCCCATCACCGAACAGATGCTCCGGGCTTCCACCCTCATGCGGGTCGGCTACGTCGCCAAAGACGGAACACCGCGCGTGATCCCGATCGGTTTCTGGTTGACCGACGGCAAGATCGCGTTCGCGACCGTCGTCAACTCACCGAAGGTGGCGGCGCTTCGCGAGCGCCCGGAGGTGGCCATCACGATCGACCATGACGGGCTCCCACCTCGTTGTTTGCTCATCCGCGGCACCGCGACGGTCGACATCGTCGATGGCGTTCCGGACGAATACGTCGAGGCGAGCAAGAAGTCGATGTCGGCACGAGGTTCGGAAGACTTCGGTGGCCAGGTCCGCCAGCTCTACGACCAGATGGCCGTCATCACCATCACTCCGACCTGGGCACGCATGAACGACTTCGACACGACATTGCCCAAGCCAGTCGAGGAAATCCTGAAAGCCAAGTTCGGCGGCTGAGCCGTGTCCATATGTGTGCTGTGGATTTCGTGAGTGCCGATACTCGCTTGCTGCAGCCAAGTTCGCCTGCGGCATAACCTGGTTCGGTGGAGTCCGGGTCGGGAGGAACGGGTGCGCCGCTGAGTCGGCGCGCCATGCTGTCGTTCCTCGCCGGGGGTGCCGCGGCAGCCGTTGCCGGCTGCTCCGGGGCCATGACCGGTGGGCGAATCGCCGGGTCAGCGCGACCAGAATCTGCACAGGGTTTTCACGAACCCGTGCCGACGTCGACGCCTGCACCGGGCAGTGGCCTCTCGGGCCGGTTCCGCGTCAACGCCTTGCAGCGGATCGCTTATCCGCCACTCAGCGGGCGCCCAGCGCCACAGAATGGCGGCGACCTGTTCTTGCCCGAGGGCATGTCCGAACTTCCGATCGTCGTGATGATCCACGGCGGTGGGTGGCGCGAGCCCATCGGGCTCGGATACATGACGCCGCTTGCCCGTGACCTTGCGTCGCACGGAGTGGCGGTGTGGAACATCGAATACCGGCGGGTCGGCGGCGGTGGAGGCTGGCCGACGACCTTGACTGACGTCGCGGCCGCCGTCGACTTCGTCGCTGACCTTCCTCATACCGTTCCAGCGCCGCTCAAATTCACCGGCGTCCACGTGACGGGCCACTCCGCGGGTGGCCACCTGGCTGCTTGGACGGCGTCTCGCCCCCGATTGCCCGCGGGCGCGCCGGGAAGCGCGCCGCGCGTCAAGGTGAAGACCGCGTTGACGATGGCCGGCGTATTCGACCTCAGCACCACGGGCTTCGGTGACGAGTGGGTTCTGCCGTTCCTCGGCGGAACCGAGGCGACGTTCCCCGAGCGGTACCGGATCGCCTCCCCGATCGACCTGCTGCCGACCGGCATTCGGGTGTGTTGTGTGCATGGCGTTGAGGACAAGGCGGTGCCGATCGAGCAGGCTCGTCGCTATGTCGCCGCGGCCAGGCGACTCGGAGACCCCGCCGAACTCCTCGCGTTGCCAGGCGTCGGGCATCAGGAATTCGCCGTCGTTACCTCGACCGCGTGGCAGTCGGCGCGTGCCAGGCTTCTTGCCAACATCAGCCGGTAGCTGCGCCGGACTTGTCGGTGGTTGCCGCCATACTTAATCGGTGTCCACCTCTCTCGCCTCCCGTGAGGCAGCCGTCGAGCGTGCGTTCGGGTACCCACGCTTGCGGTACATGGGGTCGAAGTACCGATTGATCCCGGCGCTTGCCGAGGTGTTCGAGGAGGTCGGCGGCAGCACCGCGCTCGACGCGTTCTCCGGGTCGGGCGTCGTGTCCTATTTGCTGAAGTCGATGGGTTACGCCGTCACGTCGAATGACTTTCTGAACTTTCCCGGCGTCATCGCCACGGCGACCACGGTGAACAATGCAGACCGGCTGACCGCGGCGGACATCGCGACCATCTGCGGACCCGCTGCGGACGACCGTGACTTCATTCAGCAGACGTTCGCCGGGCTGTACTTCAACGACGACGATCGCCGCTTCCTCGACAGTGCGTGGTCACACATCGACACGATGAGCGGGAACAAGCGCGCGGTGGCGATCTCGGCGCTCGTCCTGTCGGCAGCGCGCCGCCAACCGCGGGGCGTGTTCACGTTCACCGACTCGGCCAAATACAACGACGGCCGTCGTGACCTGTCGATCTCCCTGCGTGAGCACTTCCTCGAGCATGCCGAGAAGTACAACGACTCCGTCTTCGACAACGGTCAGACACACACCGCGATGACCGGTGATGTGTTCGCCGTTCCCACCGGTTTCGACGTCGTCTACCTTGACCCGCCCTACGCGCCGCCGCGCGACGATGCCGACTACATGAAGCGCTACCACTTCCTCGAGGGGCTCTCCATCTACTGGCGCGGCCAGCAGATCATGGACCAAACCAAGACGAAGAAGATTGCGAAGAAGTACACGCCGTTCGCCTACAAGCGCACCGCGGAAGAGGCACTTCGCATGGCGTTCAAGCGCTTTCATGAATCGGCTCTGGTCGTCTCGTACAGCAGCAACGCGGTGCCTGATGCCGACACCATCGTCGGTCTCCTGCGCGAGTTCAAAGACAATGTGACTGTCCGGCCGATCCAGCACACGTACTCGTTCGGCACCCACGCGGCGGCCACCCGCCGAACCGTCGACGAGTACCTGTTCATCGCCACATGAGTGCAAGTCTCACGTTCGACGAGTATCTGACGTCGCTCTCGAAGCTCAGCGCCGACATCGATCCCGTCGCCGAGACGGTCGAGGCGTCGGACATCAAGAGCGTGGCGCTCGATCTCGAGGCGTGGGCGCCCTTCACGACCGACTCGCTGATCTGGTGGGTCGCGAACAATCGGGATGCGGCCTACGTCCTCGGTTTGGTGCTCGGCATGAGCCAGGAACGCCTGCGAAATGAGATGCGCAGGCTGTTCGGCACGACGTCGGTCGAGCGTGTCGTGCGATCCGATCCGGACGGTTTCGTGTCCCGATTCGACCGTGAATTCCGGGTCGTCGAACTGCTGAACGCGCAGCTGACCAGGACCTACACGTTCGGTGATGTGCTCGCCGCGCGGGCCGGAGGCCGGGTTCGGGCCAACGCCGCGGCAGCGTCCGGGCGGAGCGTCGAGGACGAGATCGAGAACATCGCCGTGGAACTCGGATTGCCGTGCGAGACGCGCACGCGATTCGTCGGCAAACACGGACTGACCGCTCCCTGCGATCTCGCGATCCCGGCCGGGTCCGACGCCGTCATCGCGGTTGCGGCGAAGGGCTTCGACTCCACGGGTTCGAAGCTGACCGATGCCGTTCGCGAAATCCAGGAAATGGCGGAGGTTCGCCTGCCGCGCCAATTCATCTGCGCGGTGATCGACGGAATGGGCTGGCAATCGCGCAAGGCCGACCTCAAGCGGCTGTGGGATCTGTGGGACAGCGATGCCATCGACGGGCTTTACACGCTGTCGAACCTCGACGTCTTTCGCACCGACATCGCGCAGCAGGCCCGCCTCCGCGGCTTCATCGTGACCGAGCCATCCGAACAACCTGTGAATCGTTGAACTGAGTGCGCGAATCGACACTCAGTCCGCTCGCTTGGAGCGCGCGGTAGAGCGGCGAGTTCTCGAAGTGGAACGGGTCGAAGAACCACGGGATGCAACCGCACGGCCGGACGCTGCTCCTGACCGTGCGTTCGCGATCGGTCACCGCCCAGACGACCGAGCAATCTGAGGCCCATTCGGTGTAGTCACCTACCGGCCGCGGGTCGTCCCACAGCTTGTCGCCCGCCACGGCGTCGACGCTCGGTCCGATGTCCCGGAGTCCGCGGAACTGAACCGGCTTGGCGCGCATGACTATTCGCTGTGAGGTGGGGCTCCAGCTCAGGACCGGCTCGAACGCGACGCAATCTCCCGCCCGCGCGTGGCTGCCGACGAAGTCGGCGACCTGGGAGAAGTCGCTCCCGCCGGCTCGCCCGTAGGGACCGCGCTGCGCGAGGAACGCGGGAACCGCAGCGAGGGCAAGAGCCGCGACGAGAACCGCTGCCACCCAATCCCGGTGGCGGGCCAGCGCCCGGATCGCCGCCGCGAGAACCAGTGCGACCCCAGGTGCGGTGAATGACATGTACCGGGGCACGTATGTCGGCGTCACGAACGCGGAGTAGACCAGGGTCACCATGGTGGGAATCGCCGCCAGCAGGGCACCCGCCACGGCGGCGTGCCACACCGGCTTCGGCACGGATCGCCACAGAGCAGCGGTTAGTGCGGCCAGAACCACCACGATTCCGAGGATGAGGTAGGCGGGTGATTCCTCGGTGTACTGCAGGAGCACCGCGTCGACGAGCGTCTGTCGCGTGACGGGAGCCATCCAGGAGATCTGCTCGGTCTGGCTCTGCGCGAATGCGGCGAAAGGTGCGTTGATCAACCCCACCGCGATGCTCGAAATGAGCAGTTCGGCGATGGGCGCGAAGCCGTTCCGCAGCACGACGATCAGCACGTTCACGCCCACGACTGTGATCGCGGGAACGAAGAACACGACAAGCACGACACTGGTGGCGACATACGCCGCCCACCACCACTTGCCTCGTTCGGCCGCGATGAGCGCCAGCAGCGTCGACGCGACCGCGAGCATCACCGTGAAGGCGTAGCCCCGCGCTTCGGACGCGGTCCACAGCACGCGGGGGAGGGTCGCCAGGACGAGTCCCGCGACCACTCCGAACCGGCGATCGACGAGCTTCGTTCCCAGCACGACTATGAGGCCCGCCGCGGCTGCGATGGCGAGCGCAGACGGCAGCCGGGAGCCGAATTCGGACAAGCCGAAATCGCCGGTGATCTGGAGCCAGCCGTACATGACGAAGTAGTACGCACCATGCACCGCGTCGACGTTCCCGAGCATCGCGACCATGTCGTGCCACGGCCGGTTGATCGCCGATATCGTGGCCGCTTCGTCGTACCAGAAAGACGGCCGACCGATGCCCCACGCGGAGATCGCCAGTGCCAGGATCGAGACGGCAGCCGGCGCGAACCGCGAGGTGGTGTCGGCTGCGGACTTCACCGGGTGACCGTAACCCGGAATTTGCGTGACTCGGGCACTGTTCGAGGGTGTGACCAGTGCGTGACGGCTGTGCCAGGTGAGAGAAGAACCACGGGACCGGAGATAGAACCTCCAGTAACCTCGGTAACGATGCTTTACAAACTGCTACGCGAGTTTCTCGCGCCTTATCGCCGCGAGCTGTCGATCATTGTCGTGATCCAGCTCGTGGCTGTCCTTGCCATGCTCTACTTGCCGCGCCTCAATGCCGACATCATCGACAACGGCCTCGTCAAGGGAGATGTCCCCTACATCTGGAAGATCGGCCTGGTCATGCTGGCCGTCTCCGCGGTCCAGGTCTGTTGTTCGATTCTGGGTGTCTACCTGGGCGGTCGTGCCGCCATGGGTGCCGGTCGAGACATGCGTGGAGCCCTGCTTCACCGTGCCAACAACTTCTCGGCACAGGAGATCGGCCACTTCGGAGCGCCGTCGCTCATCACGCGGAACACCAACGACGTCACGCAGGTCCAGATGCTCGTCGTCATGGGCTGCACGATGCTCGTCGTCGCACCGATGATGTGTATCGGCGGTGTCTTCATGGCGCTGCACGAAAACGTCGGGCTGTCGTGGGTCCTGCTCGTTGCGATCATCGCCCTGGCTGTCACGATGTCGCTCATCGTCGTTCGCCTCATTCCGGTCAACCGTGGCCTGCAACGCAAGCTCGACAGCGTGAGCCGCGTCCTGCGTGAGCAGATCTCCGGTGTCCGCGTTATCCGCGCGTTCGTGCGTGAGGAGGTCGAAACCAAGCGTTTCGCCGACGCCAACGCGGAACTGACCGAGACGTCCCTCAAGGTCGGCCGCCTGATGGCGATCATGTTCCCGACCGTCATGATGATCGGAAACGTCACAAGCGTTGCCGTCATCTGGTTCGGCGGGCATCTCATCGACGAGGGCCAGATGCAGATCGGCTCCCTCACCGCGATGATCAGTTACGTCATGCAGGTCCTCATGTCCGTCATGATGGGTTCGTTCGTAGCGATGATGGTGCCGCGTGCGGCGGTCAGTGCCGAGCGCATCAGCGCCGTCCTGACGACCGAGTCCTCGCTGGCCGCGCCCGCGAAGCCGAAGACGTTCGCCACGCACAGCGGTCTCCTCGAGTTCGACAACGTGACCTTCGGATATCCCGGTGCCGAGGAACCTGTTCTTCGGTCGCTCAACTTCACGGTTCGCCCGGGGGAGACGACGGCGATCGTGGGCGCCACCGGCTCCGGAAAGACGACGCTGATCAACCTCGTGCCGCGGTTGATCGACGTCATTGGCGGCTCGGTGCGCGTCGGTGGTACCGAGATCCGCGATCTCGACCCGATCGAGTTGCGTGAGCAGATCGGCCTCGTGCCGCAGAAGGCGTACCTGTTCAGCGGGACCGTGGCCAGCAACCTTCGCCACGGCAATCCGAACGCCACGGATGACGAGTTGTGGGCCGCGCTGGAGATCGCACAGGCCGCAGACTTCGTGCGAGCGATGCCGCAAGGACTCGACACCCCGGTCGCCCAAGGCGGAACGACAGTTTCGGGCGGCCAGCGACAGCGTCTGGCGATTGCCCGCGCGCTCGTTCGGAACCCGAAGATCTATCTGTTCGACGACGTCTTCTCCGCGCTCGACGTGGCGACGGAGGCCCGGCTGCGGTCCGCGCTTCGCGACGTGACGCGCGATTCGAGCGTCATCATCGTGGCACAACGCGTGTCAAGCATCCGGGAGGCGGATCAGATCATCGTGCTCGAGCATGGCGAGATCGTCGGCATCGGCCGGCATGAAGAACTGCTCGATTCGTGCTCGTGCTACGCCGAGATCGTGGACTCGCAGGCGGTGCTCGCATGAGCCGCCCCATGGGTCCTCCCGGTATGGCCGCCCCGGAAGAGAAGGCCAAGGACTTCAAGCAGACGGCGCTGCGCATGGCGCGCCGCATGCGACCGGACCTTCCGCTCGTGGTCCTCGCGTCGTTGTGCACCATTGCCAACGTCGCGTTGATGACGCTTGGCCCGTGGCTGCTCGGTAAGGCGACGAACGTCGTCTTCAACGGCCTCATGGGCAAATACCTCGGTGCGAACATGCCCGCGGGGACCACCAAGGAACAGGCAATCGAGATACTGCGCGAGCGCGGCGACACCGCCATCGCGAAGATGCTCGGGGCGATGGACGTGACGCCGGGCAAGGGGGTCGATTTCGACGCGGTCGGACATCTGCTCCTCATCGTGGTCGGTCTCTACCTCGTGGCCATGGCGTGCGGTTACGTGCAGGGCCTGCTGCTGAACCGGGCGATCCAGTCGACCGTTTCGGGCTTGCGTTCGGACGTCGAGGACAAGCTCAACGACCTGCCGCTGAGCTACTTCGACAAGGCCAAGCGCGGTGACACCCTCAGCCGTGTCACCAACGACATCGACAACATCGCCCTCGGCATGAACCAGGCGTTCTCCCAGACTCTCGGCGGAACCCTGACAGTGGTCGGAATTCTCGCGATGCTGATCTTCATCTCGCCGATGCTCGCGGTCATCGCGGTGCTCATGATTCCGGCGTCCGGATTCGTGACCGCGAAGATCGCCAAGCGTTCTAAGCCGCATTTCATCGACCAGTGGAAGTACACCGGTGTCCTCAACACGCAGGTGGATGAGGCGTACTCGGGCCATGAGCTCGTCGTCGCGTTCAACCGCGGCAAGGAGGTCGAAGCCACGTTCGACGAAAGCAACGAGAAGTTGTTCCAGTCGAGCTATCGCGCGCAGTTCATCTCGGGCCTGATCATGCCCACGATCATGTTCTTGGGGAACATCAACTACATCGCGATCGCGGTTGCGGGTGCGTTGAAGGTGGCCGGCGGTTCCCTCACACTTGGTGCCGTCCAAGCGTTCATCCAGTACTCACGGCAGTTCTCGATGCCGCTGAGCCAGATGGGTTCGATGGCCAACGTCATCCAGTCGGGCGTCGCCTCGGCGGAGCGGGTGTTCGAGGTTCTCGACGCAACGGAGCAGACTCCGGACACCGCGCCGTCGGACCCCGCGTCGAAGGCGCGCACTCGCGGACTCGTCGAGTTCGACGACGTGTCGTTCCGGTATGACCCGGAGAAGCCGCTCATCGAGAACCTGTCTCTGCGGGCCGAGCCTGGCCAGGTTGTCGCGATCGTCGGACCGACGGGTGCGGGCAAGACGACGCTGGTCAACCTGCTGCTGCGGTTCTACGACGTGGACTCCGGCTCGATCCGGATCGACGGCGTGGACGTCCACGACATGACCCGCGCCGACCTTCGCTCGAAGATCGGCATGGTTCTGCAGGACACCTGGCTGTTCGGCGGCAGCATCCGCGACAACATCGCGTACGGAAACCTCGAAGCCACCGAGGCGGAGATCCTCGAGGCCGCGACGGCGGCGTACGTCGACCGGTTCGTGCACGCACTGCCAGACGGCTACGACACCGTCATCGATGACGAGGGCAGCGGCGTCAGCGCGGGCGAAAAGCAGCTGATCACGATCGCTCGCGCGTTCCTGGCACGGCCGTCGATCCTCGTGCTCGACGAGGCGACGAGCTCCGTCGACACCCGCACGGAGTCCCTCGTCCAGCACGCGACGGCGGCTCTCCGCGCAGACCGGACCGCCTTCGTCATCGCCCACCGACTGTCGACGATCCGCGACGCGGACATCATCGTCGTGGTCGATGGCGGACGGATCGTCGAGCAGGGCAACCACGACCAACTGCTTGCGGTCGACGGTCACTACGCCTCGCTGTACCGCACGCAGTTCGCGGGTCCTGCGGATTCGCTAGAGGTCCCGGTCCGGTAGTTGCACCTAAGTAGAGGCGCGCGCTGAGCTCACGGCCAGTGCGCGCCTTTTCTTATGCGTACTTGACGACGTGGAAGTCGCCGGCGAAGGTGTCGTGGAAGCCCTGCTTGGTCGGGCTCTTGTGGATCGTCCACCCGATCCAGCCGTAGACGACGGCTTCGATGATCGATATCGCAGTGTCGACGAACGGCCAGACGAAGACGGTGAGCACGCCGAGAAGCATCACGGCGAGGAAGAAGTTCCGGCGCAGGGATTGCTGGAACGTCGGGCTTGCGCCCGTCGGTCCAACGACACGCATGTCGAGGATCTGCTTGCCGAGCGTCTGGCCGTATTGCGACTCGAAGTAGGCGAAGTAGCCGAGAGACACAGCGACGAGCAGCAGCCGCCACAGCACACTACCGAATGTGCCGAGGACGAGGCTCAGGACCAGGCCGACGATCCACATGGGGACGGCGATGATCAAACCGTCGAGGAGGCGTGCGCCGAAACGATGCATGAGGGCAGCGGGTCTCAGCTCGAGTGGTGCGGGTTGGTTTCCGCCGGCGGTCATAGCCACTCCTCCTGCGACGCAAGGTGTTTGCTGAGCTCAGGCTACGTCTTCGGGCGGGCGAGTACCGGCACCTTCGCGACGACCGCGAACTCCACAGCATTCCCATCGACGCGCCAGATTCGGTCGTCATAGGGGACGTTCTCGATCAACGCGTTGCCTGCCTCGTCGAGTCTGCCGCGCCAGAGCGCCGTGCCGCCCTCGTCGATCTTCCAGTAGCCCGTGCGTCCGCGGGGGAGTCCCGCGAGCACGTCGACCAGGTCCATGACGGCTCCGGGTGCGACTTCCACCGCGAGAGCGGGTGCGGAATCCACGGGGCAGGCGTCGCAGTCGTCCTGGTGTCGGGCAGCAGGCATCATCTCGATGACAAGGTGCCCCGGAATCGACTCGACGTACCGCACGACGGCCTCGGAGTCATAGGGAAATGTGCCCGGCGGTCCGTCGAGCTGGTGTCGTGACCAATGCAGGCTCACGTCCACGGGGCCGCTCTCGCCAAAGTCATCCAACACAGCGCGCACACCATCGCCGATGTCGACAGTGATTGCCGTTTCCTCGGGTTCTCCGGCGAACGCGGCACGACCGGACGGCAGCTCCAGCGACCCTGGCGGAAAAGATTCCCTCCAGCTCCGTCGAATGAGGCGCGGAACGTGTTCTAGCCCAGGCGTGTCGAGGAAAGCGATGAGTCCGCTGACGTCGATCCCGTGCGGTTCACCCTGGACACTCTTCAGACGGAGTCGGGCCCGTTCGAAGAGCGTTTTCGCGCCCTTCGGATTCCCGCGCTGCACGTGGGTGATGCCGACCGCCATCTGGGCCAGGCCCTGCCACAGTTCCCGCTCGTACTCCGGACAGCTTTTCCAGGCGGCTTCGAGAACCTCATGCGCGTTGAAGGCGAGGCCGTCGTTGAGCAATTGCTGTGCGTACGCGAGTGTCTCGGCAGGTGACAGCGTCAGGTCATCGGGAATGCGCGGAACACCCTCGACGCCGTAAGGCAGCGGACGTCCCAGCGCATCACGCGCTCGGCTGTTCCGCGCGCGCCCGGCGTCATCGCGATCGCGTTCCATGAGCCCAGATTAGGCGTCGGCGCAATCTCGTCGAGACACACACCACGCAAAGGGGTTGGTACAAAACAGGAGTTTCGTACAAGCGCCCGTGCGTAAGACTTGTCGCGCTCCGGACTGGTCAGTTGAGCGGCGGCACCGGGCAGTGGAGTACGCCGCACACGGTGCGAACGAGTTCCGTCTCGTCGAGGGTCGCGATGCCGTCGGCCATGACGGTGTTCACGACGGCTTCGACGATGAGCGCCTTGTCGTTGCCCTGCAGTCCGTCGACGACCGGCCACACCGCTTCGAGCGCGAGCACGCCCTGCGGAACCGGAAGAAGCGGGAGCTGAGCATTCGGGTAGATGGTCGAGATTCCGGATCGGAACGCCCGCTCGGCCGATTGCTGATCCCGGTTGCCCGTGATCGCGAGGACGGCGAGGAGGCACGCGACAGCGTTCTGCGCGCTGCCCAGGTTCTGCCGGCGGCTCTTCCACGGTGAGGTGAAGTTCACTGCTTCGTGCAGACCGACGTAAACCAGTGTGCCGAGACAGTATTCGAAGACGCTGACCTTGCCGTCGGCGTTGACGAGCTGTCCGACGAGTGACAACACGGACCGGATCTCGTCCGGAGTGCGGCGCCGCATCGCGGGGAACGACAGTTCGGCGATGGCGAGGCGGAGCTGCGGGTCGAGGGCGGCGAGCTGGTTCGCCGCGGTCATCGTGTTGGCGACGACCTGGTTTCCGAACGTCTGCCCGATCATCGTCAACTGGGCGTTGCGAATGTTGGCGTCGCGGTCGAGCAGGAGGCCGAACATCAGGGGGATGACGGCGTTCGGGTTGTGCGCGAGGTCGGCGAGTTCGTCCGGAATCTGATTGAGGATTCGGGTTCCGGATTCGTAGTCGTCCGGCTTGGGGGAGCCGACCGTGGCGACCACTGCATCCGCGTTGAGTCGGACTTGTTGTGGGGCCAATCCACCGTCCTGCGGCGCGGCGAGACCGAGCGCGGCGTCCTCGGCGAGACCGTTCGGCGGAGCGGACTGCCACTGGGAGTGCAGTCGGTCGAGGCCCTCGACCGTGAATCCGGGCTCGAGTTCCTGGATGCGTGCGATAAGTGGCGGGTGGGTGGCGTACATCGCCGAGAAGTTCATGCCTTCGCCGAACAGCATGTGGCTGACATTCTCGGTGCGCGGGCTGTGGAGTTTCGAACCGGCGTCGAGTCCGCCGATCTTCTTCAGGGCGCCTGCGAGGCCGGTCGTTTGGCGCGTGAACTGCACGGCGGAGGCGTCGGCGAGGTACTCGCGCTGGCGGGAGATCGCGGCCTTGATGAGACGTCCGAAGAAGACACCGATCCATCCCAGGATCATGAGAATGAGGCCGAGCGCCCAGAACGGGAGTGCGCCCTTGCTGTCGTCGCTGCGTCGGCTGCCCGCGCCGGACTGCAGCAGAATGCGGCCGACGACGGCGAGCGCGGTGATACCCGCGAGCACGCCGATCAGACGGATGCTCAGTCGCATATCGCCGTTGACGATGTGGCTGAATTCGTGCGCGATGACGCCCTGCAGCTCATCGCGGTTGAGGCGATCGAGCGAGCCCTGCGTCACGCACACCGCGGCGTCGGCGGGTGTGTAGCCCGCCGCGAACGCATTGATACCGGGTTCGTCCGGCAGGAAGAAGAGCACGGGAACCGGGGTGCTCGAGGCGATGGAGATCTCTTCGACGACGTTGCGATACCGCTTGAGTTGCGGGTCGGTCAGATGGTCCGGGAGACGCACCGCGCCAAGGCTTTCCGCCACGGCGACGCCGCCCCCGTGGCGAAGCATGAGGAGCTTCACCCCGGAGACGGTGCCGATGAGGACCAGCGTCAGGGCGGAGACGACGATGACGAGACCGACGATCTGGTCCACCGTCGCGCCTTGGGACAGCGTCGCTCCGATGACCGCGATGTTGACCGCGGCGGTGATGGCGAGGACGGCGGCGGCGAAAAGAAGCACAAGTCTTTTCGACGCCGAGCGCACCTCACGCTGACGTTCGAAGAAGTTCATCTAGCGCAGAATCAGAACTGAACGCGAGGAACTTCGCGAGCTTCCGGGTTCGTGATCTCGAGCGGCGCCGCAGCGGTGAACCCGAACATGCCGGCGAAGATGTTCGAGGGGAACACCTCGCGCTTGTTGTTGTAGGTCATCACCGAGTCGTTGTAGGCCTGGCGAGCGAATGCAACGCGGTTCTCCGTCGAGGTCAGTTCCTCCGACAGCTGCATCATGTTCTGGTTCGCCTTGAGGTCCGGGTAGGCCTCAGACAGTGCGAACAGTCGACCTAGGCCGGCGGTGAGGGCACCTTCCGCGTTGGACAGGTTCTGCATCGCGTTCGGGTCGCCCGGGTTTGCCGAGGCTGCCGCCTGTGCGGTGACCGCCGAGTTGCGGGCTGCGATGACAGCTTCGAGCGTGCCGCGCTCGTGGGCCATGTAGGCCTTCGCCGTCTCGACCAGGTTCGGGATCAGGTCGTGACGACGCGTGAGCTGAACGTCAATCTGCGCGAAGTTGTTCTTGTAGCCGTTACGCAGCCGGACCAGCGAGTTGTAGATGCTGATGACGAACAGCACTGCGAGTACGACGATGACTGCAAGGACGATGAGCGTGATGACCACTCTCGTTCCACCTCTTTGAGTTGTCGGGACCGTCGGTCCCATGATTCCACGTCGACTCGCAAGACGCTGCCCCGAGCTGGGTGGATCACAAATCAGGCAATCCCGACGTAGTAGACGGAAGTGACGGCGCGCGAGGTCTGACCGTCCTGGGTCTTGACGTCGACGGTCCACCCGGTGGCGGTTTTGTTGATGCCGTTCCAGACGCCGGCGAAGTCCGGGTAGGCATGGCATAAGAAATCCGGCGCGCCCTCGGGGCCCCACGCGCCGCCGTGGATGATCGAACACACTCGGCCGTCGTCGAGTCCGATCGCGAGCGGTTCGGGGTTCTTCGCGGCGACGCCCTTCGCGGTGATCTTCGTGTCGATGCGGACCAGGTGCTTGCCAACGGGCTGGCGTAGGCAGACTGCCGAGTACTTGTGTGACGTCGGCCAGCACGCCAGGAATCCGTCGGCATCCGAGCCGCAGCCCTCGACCACCCCGGCGGTCACGGCGTTCGGCGATGACTTCGCGGCGTCACAGCTGACGGCGCTGGCGGCATCGTTGACGCTCCAGCCGGGCTGGACCTTGCCGTTTTCGTCAATGGGCCGCAGAACGATCTCCTGCACACTGGCCGGGAGAGTTCGGGTGGTGGTCGGACTTTCCGAGGGGTGAGCAGTCCCGGTTTCGGATGCCGAGCAACCCGCTGCGACCGCGAAAACCGCTGCCGCGGCGACGACCCGGAGTGATCCCATTCGCGAGATGTTAGAAGCGGAAACCCCGGATTCCGAGGGATGACGTTCGATCGTGATATCCACCCCCGTCACGCCGAAGTCCCCGGATCGTGGACGAATCCGGGGACTTCGGCTGCTGGACGCGATCGACGACCCTATCCGCTCGAACCGGCGGTCAATAGGGCTGCGATTCCACCCAGAAGATCGCCGATTCCAGACGGAAGACCGCCGAAATCGCCCCAGGCCGACAATAAGCTGGTGAAATCTGAAAGCGACACTTCTGCTCCTATTCTCGCCTCACTTGTCGATTCCCAATTCGCACCCAGCGTCATTGGGCAACGCACGAGACTGCCTGCGCGGCAACATGATTACGGTCTCGGCGTACTTTGTGAGTGATTCGAGTTTATGGCGCCGGGAAGTGCATCTGAATAGTGCGACAATTAAGTCGGCGTTAATGTCGGGGTCGGTCAGGTTAAGCAATCATACTGAATCTGTAAATATGCAAATATGATGCGGAAGAATGCTTGAAATCGTTATTCGGCGTTGACTGGGCCGTGCGGCGAGACCATACAGACGAGAAGACCCCCGTCAGACCGAAGTCTGGCGGGGGTCAATCACACTGGCGGAGGATAGGGGATTTGAACCCCTGAGGGCGTTAACCCAACCCGCGTTCCAGGCGAGCGCCATAGGCCACTAGGCGAATCCTCCGTGGGGAAGCATACCGGGTCGTCACTCATCGACCGAAATGGCCTGATCGTGCATGGATCGCCGCCACGTGCACGCCTCCCGACGGCGACTGTCACCCGAATTGCTTGAGCCACCACCTGTACGGCTACACTCGACCGTGGATCCCGCGCGACGCGCATCCTGTGAACTCCCCCAGGGCCGGAAGGCAGCAAGGGTCAACGGGCTCTGCCGGGTGCGCGGGGTCCCCTTAACTCCCGTTTTGGCTCCAGTGTTGGCCGCGAAACGCGACGCAAGCCCACGCGCGGCGAATCGACGCGTTGGCGGTGGTAGTTCACCGAAAGGGCGCGCGAATGCCGCAACAGACGCAGTTCGAGCTGATGGACAGCACCGAACTCGCCGCTGAGCACTCACGTCAGGCTGCTGCGTACACCGAACTCCAGGCCCGGGGCCTCAAACTCGATCTCACGCGCGGTAAGCCCTCGCCCGAGCAGCTCGATCTTTCGAACAGCCTGCTCGGTCTCCCCGGTGCGGACGACTTCAAGGATGCGAGCGGCACCGACTGCCGCAACTACGGCGGTCTCAACGGCCTGCCGGAACTGCGCGCGATCTTCGGTGAGCTGCTCGGCATTCCGGTCGAGAACCTGATCGCGCAGAACAACGCGAGCCTCGAGATCATGCACGACTCGATCGTTTACTCGATGCTGCACGGCAACCCTGACTCCGCGCGGCCGTGGGTGCAGGAGCCGGTGCGCAAGTTCCTGTGTCCGTCGCCCGGCTACGACCGCCACTTCGCGATCACCGAGTCGCTCGGCTTCGAGATGATCACCATTCCGATGCGTCCGGACGGCCCGGACATTCGCGCCGTCGTCGAGATCGCCGCATCGGACCCGACGGTCAAGGGTCTGTGGGCCGTTCCGAACTACTCGAACCCGACCGGTTCGGTCTTCTCGGAAGAGGTCGTGCGCCAGCTCGTCACGATGCCGACTGCGGCTCCCGACTTCCGGCTGTACTGGGATAACGCGTACGCCTTCCACTCGATCGAGGGGGAGCCGGCGCCGAGCCTCGACGTTCTCGGTATGGCCGCCGCGGCCGGGAACCCGAACCGCCCGCTCGTTTTCGCCTCGACCTCGA
Source organism: Smaragdicoccus niigatensis DSM 44881 = NBRC 103563 (assembly GCF_000380645.1). Taxonomy (GTDB): domain Bacteria; phylum Actinomycetota; class Actinomycetes; order Mycobacteriales; family Mycobacteriaceae; genus Smaragdicoccus; species Smaragdicoccus niigatensis. The sequence continues at coordinate 88,360 of NZ_AQXZ01000011.1, read as the reverse complement.
AGATCACCTTCGCCGGTGCGGGCGTCAGCTTCTTCGGTGCCACCAAGCAGAACCTCGATTGGTACCTCGGATACTCGGGGCTGAAGAGCATCGGTCCGGACAAGGTAAATCAGCTTCGCCACCTGCGTTTCTTCGAAAACGCGGAAGGCGTTCGCGCGCACATGCGGAAGCACCAGGAGATCCTGGCGCCGAAGTTCGCCATGGTGCAGCGCATCCTCGAGGACCGACTCGGTGCGTCGAAGGTCGCGTCGTGGAGTGATCCCAAGGGCGGGTACTTCGTCAGCCTCGACGTCATGGACGGCACCGCCAAGCGCGTCATCGGTCTCGCGAAGGACGCCGGAATCGCTCTGACTGCAGCCGGTTCGGCGTTCCCGTGCCGCAATGACCCGAACGACCGGAACATCCGCATCGCGCCGAGCTTCCCGGGCACGGTCGAACTCGAGCAGGCAATCGACGGTGTGGCGACGTGTGTTCTGCTCGCCGCCACGGAAAAGCTCATCGCCGCGTCCTGAGTCTTTGGTCCCGGGCTTTTCCGGCCTTGGACTCTGCGCTGACGCCTCGCGACTCCCGCATGCTGCTCCTAGCCGGCATGACGAGGAGCAAGTGTGGACGGCGAAGTTCGGATCGACCGGGCGAGCCCGGGTGATCTCGCAATGGCATCGCTGGGCAGTCGCCGGATGCCGGAGCAGTTCGGCGCTGTTCTGGTCCTCGACGACACCGGATTCGATCTGTCGGTCGCCGAGACGCTCCTCGCGGATCGCGTCCGAGCGATCCCGCGATTCCGGCAAACACTGGTGTCGGTGCCGCGGTGGCAGGGTCGGCCGATTTGGGTCGAAGACACCGACTTCGACCCGACGCGTCATATCCGGCATCGCACGTGTCCCCGTCCAGGAGACGAGGACGCCTTACTCGATCTCGCCGCGGAGTTGGTCTGCCAGCCACTGGCCGCCGACCGGCCGCTATGGAGCGCCACCTTCGTCACGGGTCTCTCCGCAGGCAAGGTCGGCCTTGTCATCGTTGTTGATCACGTGGTCTCCGACGGTATCGGCGGACTCGCCGCCTTGGGATCACTTGTCGACGGTGCTCCGCCGATCTCGCCTGAGCCGCTCCCACATCGCCGGCCCACCCCGTCCGAGCTTCGTGCCGAAGCGGTCCGGTCCTGGCTCCGGACGCTGAAACAGTCTGGGGGAGCGATCCGGGGTCTCGCAGCGTCGCTCCGGTCGGCGCATCGCGTCCGACCCGCTCGAGCCGCCGATTGCACGCTGTTGGCGGTGACCGGACCCAAGCGAAGATTTGCGGTTGTTCGCGGCGACCTTGCAGCGATTCATACGGAAACACACCGTCGGGGCGCGACGGTCAACGACGCGGTCCTGGCGGCGATCGGCGGGGCGCTGCGCACCCTGCTGGCTCACCGAGGCGAGCACATCGACGAGTTCGTTGTGTCGGAACCGGTTTCGGTTCGTGCGACGGCGACCGCTGGTGCCCTGGGCAATCGGGTGAACGAGATGTTGGTGGCCGTGCCCGCAGCCGGCGCGGCGAGATTGGGCGAAATCGCACGTCGGACGCGAGCGGCACGAGCAGCCTCTGCCGTCGGAGTCGGTTCGTTCGCCTGGCTGTCCGCCGTGATCCGTATCGCGGCCCGGACCGGGCTGCTGCGGCACTACCTGAATCGCCAGCACATGATTCACACGGTGGTTTCGAACGTCCGCGGTCCGGCGAATCAGCTTTGCTTCGCAGGCCAGGGCATCGCGGACATCGTCCCGATCTCGGTTGCCGAGAACTGGAACGTGACGGTCACCTTCGTGGCGTTCTCGTACGCGGGAAGACTGACGATCACGGTTACCGCGGACCCGGAGCACGTGCCTGACCTCGACGTTCTCGTGCGAGCCCTGCGTAGCGAAGTCCAGCTTCTAGAGGGCACAACCCCTGACGACGCACGCCACTAATATCGGCAGCATGACTGTGACGCTGAACATCGTTGGTGACGCCGAGGCAGATGCCCTCCTGTCGAGTGATCCGCTCGCGTTGCTCATCGGAATGTTGTGCGATCAGCAGTATCCGATGGAGGCCGCGTTCGCGGCGCCGAAGAAGATCGCAGACCGCATGGGCGGACTCGACGTTCATCGGATCGCCGAATCGGATGTCGACGAGTTCGCGTCGATGTGTTCGGTACCGCCCGCGATCCACCGCTACCCAGGTTCAATGGCGAAGCGCATTCACGAGCTGTGCCACATCATCATCGACCGCTACGACAGTTCGCCGGCGGCAATCTGGACCGAGGGTGATCCGGACGGCAAAGAGGTGCTCAAGCGCTTGAAGGCCCTGCCTGGCTACGGCGACCAGAAAGCGCGCATCTTCCTCGCGATTCTCGGCAAGCAGTACGAGGTCGAACCGGCCGGCTGGCGCCAGGCTGCCGGCGACTACGGACTTGAAGGCTCGCGCCGCTCGGTTGCGGACGTGACCGACGCCCAGTCGCTGCAGGAAGTTCGTGCGTTCAAGAAGGAAGCGAAGGCGGCAGCCAAGGCTGCGAAAGCCTAAGCGTCGGCCGAGGCCTTGTCGTTCTCGGAGGTCTTGGACTCTTCAGATGACGTGGAGTCTTCGGCGTCTTCAGAGGCCGTGGCCTCCTCGGACACTTCTTCCGCCGGAGGCTTCGCGGCCTCCCGGTGGATCGCGGGAGGAGTCTCCTCGGTCAGCCCGATGCGATCGTGGAGCCAGGTCAGCGGCTTTGGGGCCCACCAGTTGAAGCGGCCCATCAGACGCATGAGCGCCGGCACGAGGATGCCGCGGATGATCGTCGCGTCGACCAGGACGGTCAGCGTCATGCCGAGGCCGAACAGCTGAATGAACGACACCTTCGACGTCACCATCGTGAAGAAGACGACGGCCATCAGCGCGGCCGCGGCGGTGATGATTCGTCCCGTGCGGGCCAAGCCCATCGCGAGCGCATGGGTGTTGTCCGCCGCCGTCCGGTGCGACTTGATCCATTCCTCACGCACCCGCGAGAGAACGAAGACCTCGTAGTCCATCGACATACCGAACGACAGACAGAACATCAGAATCGTCATTGTCGGCACGAGATAACCCGTGACGGTGAGATCGAGCAGGCTCGCGCCGTGGCCGTCCTGGAAGATCCACACCATCGCGCCGAACGCGGCCGTCAGCGAGAGCGTGTTCAGCACGATTGCCTTGATCGGCAACGCAATACTGCCCGTGAACAGGAACAACAGGATGAACGTCGAGGTCGCGATAAGCGCGATCGCGAGCGGGAGTTTGCCCGTCAGCGCGGTGATGACGTCCTGGTTGGAGGCCGCCTGTCCGCCGAACAAAACGGTGCTGGGCGCTTTGACGTCCCGCAATGCGTCGAGTTGCTCTGAAGCGTCGGAGGAATACGGGTCGTACGACGTCGCGATCGAGAGGTACGTGCCGTCGGTCTTCGGTCGCGCGCCTCCCGGCGCTTGTTGCGGTGGAATCGGTGCTCCGGTGCCTGCTGGCGGCAGCACCTGGGTGACCTCTCGCGTGCCGTCGACGTAGGTGCCGTCGATCGACTTCACCTCGGTCACGCCCTTGACCCGCGAGAGTTCGGCGGCGTATGCGCCGATCGCGGTCGAGTCACCGGTGTAGCTCGGCAGCACGGCGCTCACGGAGCCGGAGGCGCCGTGGGAGTACTTGTCGCGCAGCACGTCTCCGACTTGTCGGGCCGTACTCGACGGGGGCAGGGCACGGTCGTCCGGGCTGCCGAAGCGTGCCGACAAGAAGGGCGAACCGATCACCAGCAGGAGACCGATCACCACGACGGCGATCGGCAGCGCGAACCGGGTGACGAAGTTGACCGTTTTGTACCAAAGACTCTTCTCCGGCACGAATACCGGATGTTCCGGCTTGCCCAGCATCTTGCGGAACGGCGCCCGCACGTCGAGCCGGTTGACCCATTGGCCGAGAAGAATGAGCGCGGCCGGGAGTACCAGCATCGATGCCAAGGCCGCTGCCGCCACGACCGCCAAGCCGGCGTAGGCGAAGGACTTGAGGAAGTACACCGGGAAGACCAGCAGCGACGCGAGACCGAGAGCGACCGTCACGGCCGAGAACAGCACCGTGCGACCGGCCGTTTCGATCGAGCGGATGACCGCCGCGCGTTCGGACAGACCATTCGTGAGTTCTTCGCGATATCGGCTGACGATGAAGAGGCTGTAGTCGATTCCCAGCGCCAGACCCATACCGGTCGTCATGTTGAGCGCATACGTCGAGACGTCGGTGACTTCGCTCATCAGTCGAAGGATCGCCATCGTGGAGAAGATGGAGAAGACGCCGATGATGAGCGGCAACCACATGGCGACGAAGCTGCCGAAGACCAGGAGAAGCAGGACTGCGGTTATCGGCACGGCGATCATTTCCGCGATGAACAGGTCCTTGCCGATTCGGTGGTTCAACTCATCGGACGCAACGATGCCGCCGGCCCGGACGGTGACGCCGTCTTTCGTTCCGGTGATCGGTTTGACCAGGGCGGCAGCGGTACGGGGACCGTTCCGATCGTCGCCGCCGATGCGCGCGCTGATGAGCGCACTCGAACCGTCGTCGGCGCGGAGACCGGACGCTGCGGCCGGGTCGGTCCAGTAGGACTGCACGCTGCTGACGTCTGCGGACTTCTTGAGCTGATCGACGATGTCGACGGCTCGGGCCTTCGCCGCGGGACTGTCGATGCCGTCGTCAGCGGTCACCAAGAGGATGAGGTTTGCGCCGCCAGCTTTGAGCTTGTCCGACATGAGCTGGGCCGCGCGAGTCGATTCGGCGTTGCTGGTGGTGAAGCCACCACCGCTGAGGTACTTCGATACAGAGACCCCGTAAACGCCCGCGGCGATCATGACGATAAGCGTTCCGACCAGCACAGATCGCGGGAATCTGATGGCTGCGGACGCTAGTCGAGAGAGCACGTTGGCCAGCGTACTCGTGATCTTGACCATGACCCGGCGGTCTGGAAAATGGTCAGCCCCCTCTCAGAATGTCACCGGGTGCGGCTAGCCTCTTGTCCGTGGCTCTGTACCGGAAGTATCGACCTGCGACCTTCGGTGAAGTCGTCGGCCAGGAGCATGTCACGGAGCCGTTGTGCACCGCGCTCGATGCCGGTCGAATCAACCACGCGTACCTCTTCTCCGGGCCGCGTGGCTGTGGAAAGACGTCCTCTGCCCGCATCCTCGCCCGGTCGCTGAACTGCGAACAAGGCCCGACGTCGACGCCGTGTGGAACGTGCCCGTCGTGCGTCGCGTTGGCGCCCGGAGGTCCGGGCAATCTCGACGTCACCGAACTCGACGCGGCCAGCCACAACGGTGTCGACGATGCCCGTGAGCTGCGTGACCGCGCGTTCTACGTGCCGAGCGAGTCGCGCTATCGCGTGTTCATCATCGATGAGGCGCACATGGTCACGACGGCCGCGTTCAATGCGCTGCTGAAGGTCGTCGAAGAGCCGCCAGAGCATCTCATCTTCATCTTTGCGACGACCGAGCCAGACAAGGTTCTCGCCACCATCCGCTCACGAACGCATCATTACCCGTTCCGCCTGCTGGCGCCCTCGACGATGCGCGGTCTGCTCGAGAAGGTCTGTGCTTCGGAGAAGGTGCAGGTTGACGATGCGGTGTATCCGCTCGTCATTCGGGCCGGCGGAGGTTCGCCGCGTGACTCGCTGAGCGTCCTTGACCAATTGCTCGCGGGCGCCGGAGCCGACGGTGTCACCTACCCGCGGGCGCTCAGTCTGCTGGGCGCGACCGACACTGCACTGATCGATGCGGCCGTCGACGCGCTTGCCACCTCGAACGGCGCGAGCTTGTTCGGCGTGGTCCAGTCCGTCGTCGAATCCGGGCATGATCCGCGCCGGTTCGCGACGGATCTCCTCGGTCGCATGCGCGACCTCATTCTCATGCAGGCCGTTCCCGATGCGGGAGAGCGCGGACTCGTCGATGCGCCGGCGGACGTGCTCGAACGGATGGCTATGGATGTCACGCGGATCGGTCCGGCGACGCTGGCTCGGTACGCGGAGCTCTTGCACGACGGGCTTTCGGACATTCGTGGCGCGACCGCACCCCGCCTGCTGCTCGAAGTGATCTGTGCGCGCATGCTCCTTCCTTCTGCGTCGGACGCGGAAACCGCCGTTCTGCAGCGCCTCGAACGGCTCGAGGCCGGTGGAGTCGTCGCCCGTCCGGCTGCTGCGGCCGCCGCCGCGGGGGACACGTCGGCCTCCGGTCGCCAGTTTGTTCGAGCTTCGGACAAGCCGGCCGAGCCGGCTCCCAAGCCTGTCGAACCGGCCAAACCGGTTGAGCCCGTCGAACCTGTGAGGCCGGTCGAACCGCCCAAGCCTGTTGATCCGCCGCAGCCTGTTGAACCGCGTAGGCGACCCGAGCCGACGCCGGAACCGCCGAAACGCCCCGAACCCGCGAAGCGTCCAGAGCCCGCGCCGGAACCGCCGCGAGTGCCGCAGCCGGCGACTGAGCCGCCACCCGCGCCGACGGTGTCCGGAGATGTCGAAGTCGTCCGGACGAACTGGCTCAAGGTCCGCGATGCGATGCCGCAGGGCATGTTGAGAACCATGATGGGTTCGTTGTCACCCGTCTCCTTGGAGCAGGGAATTCTCGTCATCGGCGGGAACGGCGCGCAGCGACTGGCTGACCCACGCCATGCCGATCAGATTCGGGCGGCGGTGAAGCAGGTATGCGGCCTCGACGTGGGGATTCAGCCTGGCACCGGGCCAGTGACTGCTGCGCCGAGGCGACCCGCTGCGCAAGCTTCAGCCGGACCGAGCGCCGCGGACCGACGTCGGGAGTTCGTGCGCCCGTCGCGGTCGGCAGCCCCCACCGCCGCGCCGGTCTCGTCCCACGATCCGGAGGATCCGGGTCCGATGGAGCCGCCGGAGGAGCCTGAGCCGGACGAGTCGTACGACGCCTACGAATCGGTCGACCAGCCGAGTCAGGCGCGTCAGGACCCGATGGACATGGCGATTTCCGAGGTCAAGAAGGTGCTTGGCGGCAAGGTCATCGGTAGCTGAGAGTCGACCTCAAGATCACGAGAAGATATCGAAATTGATCATGGGTGTGACGAAAGTCGTTTACCGTTAAAGCCGCTACACATGAGCTTGAGGAGTCCCCATGTTGTTCGGCATCGACGTCATCGGCCTGATCATCAACGCTGTCCCGATCCTGCCGCGGACGGTCATTCTCGGCCTTCCGCCGGCCGCGGCCGACATCGGCACGTGGGGCGGCTGCATCCAGGCTTACGGCCTGACCGCCCTGCAGTGTCAGGGCCTATAACCCGTTGACCTGCAATCGTCCCGGAAGCACCGCCTCCGGGACGATTCGTATGTGGTCAGTCGACTGCCATCACCCGAACGGCGAACTTCTCGCATTCGGCGACGAGCTCGTCGCGGTCAGCCGGAAAGTCGCCGGATAGCCACGCGAGGATTATCGAGCCGATGGCCCCAACGAATCCGATGCTCACGACCGCGCGCTCGACCTGGCTCGCGGACCTAGGAAGTGCGGTGCGCAGCAGTTTTGTGAAAACCGGAAGTGTTGCGAGCCAGATCCCGCGCAATGCCGGTTCGCCCATCGGTTCGACCACCAGAAGCCGCCCTCGCCGACGGTCCTTGATGGTGAGATCGACGACGAGCTCGACGTAAGTGCGGGCGAAGTCGCGCGGGCTCGAGAAGTCCGTCTTGTCGGCGAGGAACTCGTACGTCTCGTCGGCGACCTTCTTGTAGAGCTGAACGAGCAGGTCGTCGCGGCTTTCGAAACTCTCGTAGAAATAGCGGTCGGCGATGCCGGTCTCGCGGCAGAGTGCGCGCATCGTGACTGCGGGCGTGCCGTGTTCGCCGATCATGTTGAGTGCTGCGGTCATGAAAGCGGCCCGGCGCTGCTTGCGTCGCTCGGCCAAAGTTGTTCCGCCCCAGACACGTTCATCCTGCTGCGAACCTTCGGGCATGGCACCTCCTGGCCGTCGGTCGCGCGGGAGTTCTGCGCTCTGCCCATCCTAGTCAAGACAACTGCGGGCGGGTGACTGCAAACGGTTAACCAGTGACGATCGGTACCAGGAACTTCCGGGCGAAAGCGTCGAGGTGTTGTTCGTCAGCGTTCCGGAGCTGTCCGTACGGCGCCAGAATCATCGAGTGGACGACGCGACAGACGAGCTCCGCGCGGGTTTCGAGGTCTGTCGGTTCGGGGACGAGCCCGCTGGAGACGGCTCGGCGCAGGGCGCTCGCCGTCGCCGCCACGGACATCGTGAAGGTCAGCTCGCCGTCGATCGTGAGTTTGGTGACCAGTCGTTCCGGCTCGAGAACGAGCATCCGTTGAACCAGAGCGTGGTTGCGCCATTTGACGATGATGGTGACGAAGATGTCGGCGATTAGGTCGTCGATGTTGTCGTGCTTGGCGGGTAGCTCATCGAGTTCGGCCAGTGTGGCGGCGACTTCGCGGCTCACCACTGCTTGGACCACGTCATCGCGCGACCCGATGCGGCGGTAGACCGTCACCCGGTCGACGCCGGCCTGGCGGGCGATGTCTTCGATCGTCGTCTTTCGGAACCCGACCTTCTCGAACTGCACCAGAGCGGCGTCGAGGATGCGCGCTTCGACGGTGTCGACTGCGTTGGTTTCGGATACCTCGAGCATCTACCAAGAGTAAGCCGTGCAACATATCGATAGCAAATGTTGCTGCAACATTGCAATCATATTTGTTGCGTTGTACAGTCGATGTATGAACGAACCGGTAGACGCAAAGAAGCGCACCTACAGCGAAGAAGCCCATGCGATCAATGCTCGCGACGTCAGCTTCTCGTTCGATTCGGTGCGGATGCACTACATCCCTGGTGAAGTCCTCGCGACGCACATCGTGAATGTGATGCATCTGGTCCTGCCGGAAGGTGAGCGCGCCATGGCGCAGGCTCTCTCGGAGGCGCTGCCTTACATCAAGGACGAACGCCTACGCGAGGAAGTTCAGGGCTTTGTCGGCCAGGAGACGATGCACGCGAACAGCCACGAAGGCGCCCGCAAGCATCTCCAGTCCATTGGCCTCGACGCTGAGGGCTACGTCAACAAGGTTGCCTGGCTCGTAGACCGCATCCTCGGCGACCACGGCCTCACGGGCCGCGCCAAGGAAGAGTGGCTCAAGGAACGCCTCGGCCTCTTCGCGGGTATGGAGCACTTCACCGCTGTTCTCGGCGAATGGCTGCTCAACGCCGACATTCTCGAAGAAGTCGGCATGCACCCGACCATGCTGGACCTGGTCCGCTGGCACGGCGCCGAAGAAGTCGAACATCGCAGCGTCGTCTACGACGCGTACATGTACCTGGACGGCAGTTACGCCCGTCGCGCGCGCACCGCAGTGCTCGCTACGGCGACGCTCCTTCCGCTGTTCATCATTTCGACCGCGTACCTGTTCCAGAAGGACCCGTCGCAGGACAAGGGCCGCAACTGGCCGTGGCAGTTCGTCAGCGCGACCGTTCGGGGTGTCATCCCGAAGTTCACCGTGTTCTTCACCGAGATGCCCCGCTACCTGAATCCGAAGTTCCATCCCTCGCAGCTGGGTTCGATGGACACCGCGCTGCGGTACCTCGCCCATTCGCCGGCCGCCCGCGCTAGCGGCCACTCGCCCGCTCCGCGGGCAGAAGGTCAATAAGGAATTCTCACCGTGGACAACGAAGTCAACGCCCCCGCATCGTTGCGGGTCCTGGGAACCGTCATGGACGCCTATAAGAAGGTATTCGTCGCCGGACCGACCGCCTCGATCTTTTCCCGTCCGAAGCCGTTGCGGCACAGCGGCTTCGACCTCGACCTGGTTGTCACCCGGGTCGAACGAGAGGCGGACGATGTCGTCAGCCTGACGCTTCGGGACTCACAGAACTGCATCCTGCCCGCCTGGCGGCCAGGCTCGCATATCGACCTTTTTCTCCCCTCGGGAAAGCAGCGTCAATACTCGCTGTGCGGCAACCCTGCGGACCGGACGCGGTATCGGATTGCCGTGCGTCGCATCGCCGACGGTGGCGGCGGCTCGCTGGAGGTCCACGAGGGCCTGAAGGTCGGCGACGAAATCCGCGTCCGCGGCCCGCGCAACGCCTTCACGTTCGTGGAGGCGCCGTCGTACCACTTCATTGCCGGCGGTATCGGGATCACGCCGATCCTGCCGATGGTGAAAGCCGCGGCGGCTGCTGGCGCACAGTGGAAGATGGTCTACCTCGGTCGCTCCCGCGAGACCATGCCGTTCCTCGATGAGCTCGAAGCACTCGCGGGGAATGTCGAGATTCGTACCGACGAGGAAAACGGTGTTCCGGACCTCGAGCAGTTGCTCGCTGGCGCCGAACCTGGCTCCGCGATGTACGTCTGCGGCCCGATCCCGGTGCTCACCGCGACACAGCGAATTGCGTTCCAGGCGAACCCCACTGGTTCCCTGCACATCGAGCGCTTCTCGGCACCGCCGGTCGTCGACGGCAAGGAATTCGATCTGACGCTGGCCAAGACCGGCAAAACCATTCGCGTGGGGGCCGACGAGACCGCTCTGGCGGCGATCAAGCGACAGATTCCGGACGTCGTCTACTCCTGCCAGCAGGGCTTCTGCGGCACCTGCAAGGTGTCCGTCCTCGCTGGCCAGGTCGACCACCGCGACAAGAGACTCCTCGACTCCGAGCGCGACAGCCAGATGCTCACGTGCGTCTCGCGCGCGTGCGGTGACTCGCTCGTCGTCGATCTCTGACCAGTCGACCTCTGAACTCAGAAATAGGTACAAATCTCATGAACATCGAACACAAACACGCCGTCATCGTCGGCGCCGGATTCGGCGGAATCGGACTGGCCATCAAGCTGCAGGAAGCCGGTTTCGACGACATTGCCGTTCTCGAGCGATCGAACGACCTCGGCGGCACCTGGAGTGCGAACACTTACCCTGGTGCAGCCTGCGACGTTCCCTCACACCTGTACTGCTACTCCTTCGCGCCGAATCCGGACTGGTCGCACACCTATGCGCCGCAGAAGGAAATCCTCGAGTACATCCGCGGTGTCGCAACCAAGTTCGACGTGCTGCGCCACATCCGGTTCAACACGACACTCGAGGGCGCACGCTGGGATGACGAAGCGTCGCGGTGGCGCATCGAGACCTCCCAGGGTGCGATGACCGCGAACTTCCTGATCTCGGCGACCGGGATCTTCGCCGACGCGAAGTACCCGAACGTGCCGGGCATCGAGAACTTCCAAGGCAAGACCTTCCACTCGCTGCACTGGGATCATGAACACGACTTGACCGCCGAGCGCGTTGCCGTCATCGGCACGGGCGCCTCAGCTGTGCAGTTCGTTCCCGAGATTCAGCCGGACGTCCATCACCTCACGGTGTTTCAGCGTTCCGCGCCGTGGATCGTCCCGCGCATGGACCGCCGCACGCTCGGCATTGAGAAGTCGGTGCTGCGCAACGTCCCGCTCGTTCAGCGGGCAGTGCGCTCCGGCTGGTACGGCGCGATCGAAGCGTTCGGACTCATGAACTTCGTCGATCGGCGCTTCCGCCACATCTACGAGTCGATGGGCCGGTTCCAGCTGCTACGCCAAGTGCGGGACCCGGAGCTGCGCAGGAAGCTGACCCCCGACTACATCATCGGATGCAAACGCGCGATCTTCTCCGACGCCTACCTGCCCGCTCTCGGCAAGCCGAATGTCTCGGTCGTCACCGACGGAATCGCCGAAGTTCGTGCCCACTCGATCGTCGATCGCGCCGGTGTTGAACACCACATCGACACGATCATCTACGGCACGGGATTCACCTCGATTCCGACCGCATTCGATCATTACGTCGGACGGGAAGGGCTCTCGATGGGAGAGCTGTACCGCAAGCAGCCACAGACCTACCTCGGCGCGACCCTGGCCGGATTCCCCAACTTCTTCTGCACGCTCGGACCGTTCGGGGCAGCGGGAAACCAGTCCGCCATCTTCATGATCGAGTCGCAGATCGCCTACATCGTCGATGCACTCAAGACCGCTCGCACAAAGGGTTTCCGCCGGGTCGAAGTTCGTCCTGAGGTCCAGGATGCCTTCCTCGAAGAGATGGAAACGAGGAGTCGCGACACGGTCTGGCTCAAGGGTGGCTGCAAGAGCTACTACACCACCGACAGCGGCGAGAACGCCGGGCTCTACCCCAACTGGAGCTTCGAATACCGCCGTCGCACAGCCAAGTTCGATGCCCATTCCTACGAGGTGACGGTCTGATGGACATTACGCAACTGAACCCACTGAGCCTGCTGCTTGGCCAGTCCTACGACGTCAACGACAAGGTTGTGCTCATCACCGGCGCGGCCCAGGGCATCGGACTTGAACTCGCCAAGCTGCTGCACAGCCGCGGTGCCGCCGTCGCGATCGTCGACCTCGACGGGGAAGCGGCCGACAAAGCCGCCAATGACCTGGGCGATCGCGCCGTGGCAATCGCCGCCAGCGTGGCCGATCGGGATGCCATGGAGAAGGCCGTCCTGCAGACCATCGAGGTCTTCGGCGGACTCGACATCGTCGTGGCCAACGCAGGCATCGTCCCGAAGCCAGCCACGCTTCGGACGATGGATGGCACCGCATTCGACCGCGTCATGGACGTCAACCTGACCGGGGTGTTCAACACCATCCACCCTGCACTGGACAGCATCATCGCTGCTCAGGGGCATGTCGTTGTGGTTTCGTCGTGCGCCGCATTCGCGCCCGGCATGGGTGGCGCGCCGTACATGATCAGCAAGGCTGCAGTTGAGCAGCTTGGCCGTTCGCTGCGGGTCGAATTGGCACCGCACGGCGCCTCGGCCGGCGTCGCGTACTTCGGCATCGTCGAAACTGCGATGGCTCGCGGAACTCTCGACGAAGACGAGCTGGGTCACGAAATCGGTGGAATGCTGCCGTGGCCGCTCAACATCCGGATCAGTGCGGAAGAGGCTGCCAAGACGATCGCCGATGGCATCGGCCGCCGCGCAGCACGCACCATCGCGCCCAGCGGGTGGGAGCCATACGCGCTGTTCCGCGGCCTCATCAACGTGTTTCTCGACAGCCAGCTGACCCGGGACAAGCGTGTCCATTCGTTGCTGAAGCGGGTCGAGGAACGGGGCGGCAAATGACCCTCAAGTCGGTGACGCCACTCGACGCGGCGTTCATGCTCGTCGATCGCGATGAAATGCCCTGGCATATCGCAGTGATGATGGTCTACACGCTGCCCGACGACGCCGGGGACGACTTCGTTGCCGACCTTCGTGATCAGATGCGTGAGCAGACTGTGCCGGCCTCGCCGTACAACCTCAAGCCGGCCTTTCCGAGTCTGCGGCAATTCCCGCTCATGCGGGAGGTGAGCGAGATCGACGTCGATCACCACGTCCGTCTGCACCAGATTTCCCGGCCGGGTGGGGAGCGTGAGCTCAACGTTCTCGTCGGTGAGATCCACGACCAGAGCTTGGATCCGAACCACCCGTTGTGGGAGCTGCACCTCATCGACGGGCTCGCCGAGAGGCAGTTTGCCGTCTTCTTCAAGGTTCATCACTCGGTTCTGGACGGCGTTACCGGCATGCGACGGCTTCTGCGGTGGCTGTCCCCAGATCCGGCCGCGCGCAACCGTCCGGCGATGTACACCGTCGGGCCGGAGAGTCGACCACCCTCGCCTCGGCGCGCGGCACTCACCGGCGCGGTGAAGGCATCAGCCCGCACGGCTTATGAATTGACGCGCACAGTCCTCGAATTGGCCCGCGGATCATTCGACGGCAACGCGCTCGCCTCCCCGTACAGCTCGCCGAAGACGATGTGGCACGGGCGCGTTTCCCACGGTCGAAGCATCAGCTACTGCCAGTTCGGCATCGCCGACCTGAAGGCGGTTGCCGCCGACTTCGATTGCACTGTAAGCGATCTCGTGCTTTACCTGTGCGGTTCGGGATTGCGGTCCTACCTCCTCGATCGCGATGCTCTGCCGGAGGCTCCGCTAACGGCCGGTGCGCCGTTCAACATCCGCGGCGAGGACGACGAGCGGCCGGGATCGGCATTCGCGTTCCTTACTGTCGATCTGGCGACTGAGATCGCCAACGCCGAGGAGCGGCTGGACGCCGTGGCGGCGTCGAACTCCGCGAGCAAGGCACAGCTGTCGCGATTGTCCGAGGGTGCGTTGTCGCTGCAGACGTTCGTCGCGAACGGGCCGATGATCGCGACCATGGCCTTGGGCTTCGGCGCGTTCGTCCCCGCCGCGTTCGGTGTCGTCGTCTCGAACGTGCCGGGCCCACGCGAGCAGCTCTATCTCAACGGCGCCAGGCTCGACGCGCTCATCCCGATCTCGATCCCGATGCACAACAGCCCGATGAACATGACCTGCATCGGCCACGGCGACCAGATGACGTTCGGTGTCGCGGCCGCGACGAACCGGGTCCCCGGCGTACATCGCATCACCGACGGGATCGTCGAGGCACTCGGCGAACTGCAGCGGATCGGAGCCCGACGCCGAATGCGCGCGGTTTGACCTGGTCAACCGGGGTGAGCCAAGTGTGATGGCACTTACTGTAGGCATCTGCCTAAACTTTGCGTACGCTGTGGTAGCGCACAGACGACCCCCGATATCCAGCCGGATTTGACAGGGTTAGTGTGAGAGTGCCTAGCGCGATCCTTCCGGAAATAGCTTGCTGGCTGTGACCGACTCGGGGATCGGGTGGATCAATGCGGTACTTGGTGCCGCAAACATGGAAGGAACACATCGAAGTGGCGACAGAGGCGTTCATTTACGACGCGATTCGCACTCCCCGAGGCAAGGGGAAGAGGGGATCGCTGCATTCGGTCAAGCCGGTTGACCTGCTCACTGGTCTTGTCCAGGAATTCCGTAACCGATTCCCCGACCTTGACGAGGACCGCATCTCGGACCTCCTCGTCGGCTGTGTCACCCCGGTCGGTGACCAGGGCGCGGACATCGCTCGCACGGTCGTCCTGACCTCGGGCCTCCCGAACACCGTCGGTGGATACCAGCTCAACCGCTTCTGCGCCTCCGGCCTCGAGGCCGTGAACACCGCCGCGCAGAAGGTTGCCTCTGGCTTCGACGACATGGTCATCGCCGGTGGCGTTGAGTCGATGTCGCGTATCCCGATGGGCTCGGACGGCGGCGCATGGGCCATGGACCCGGCGACCAGCTACGACACCTACTTCGTCCCGCAGGGCGTCAGCGCAGACCTGATCGCCACCATCGAGGGCTTCACCCGCGATGACGTCGACGCCTACGCGGTCCGCTCGCAGGACCTGGCAGCCAAGGCTTGGTCGGGCGGCTACTTCACCAAGTCGGTCGTTCCGGTCAAGGACATCAACGGGATCACCGTTCTCGACCACGACGAGCACATGCGCCCGGGCACGACCACCGCTGACCTCGCCAAGCTCCAGCCGTCGTTCGCGATGATGGGCGAGATGGGTGGCTTCGACGCCGTCGCGCTGCAGAAGTTCCACTACATCGAGAAGATCAACCACGTCCACCACGGTGGAAACAGCTCGGGCATCGTCGACGGTGCCGCGCTCGTCCTCATCGCGAGCGAAGAGGCCGGCAAGGCTTCGGGCCTGACCCCGCGTGGACGCATCGTCGCCACCGCCACCAGCGGTGCCGACCCGACGATCATGCTCACCGGCCCGACGCCGTCGACGCAGAAGGTCCTGGCCAAGGCCGGCCTGACCATCGACGACATGGACCTCGTGGAGATCAACGAGGCGTTCGCCTCGGTCGTCCTCAAGTTCCAGAAGGACCTGAAGGTTCCGGACGAGAAGCTCAACGTCAACGGTGGCGCGATCGCCATGGGCCACCCGCTCGGCGCAACCGGCGCGATGATCCTCGGCACCGTCCTCGACGAGCTCGAGCGTCGCAACGGCCGCTACGGCGTCATCACCCTGTGCATCGGTGGCGGCATGGGCGTTTCCACCATCATCGAGCGCGTCTAAGACCTCCAGGAGAAATCAGACAAATGACGAACATCATTAACTGGGACCAGGACGCCGACGGCATCGTCACCCTGACGATCGACGACCCGAGCCAGGGCGCGAACACCATGAACGAGGCCTACACCGCCTCGATGAAGGAGACGGTCGACCGTCTCGAGGCCGAGAAGGACAGCATCACCGGTGTTGTCATCACCTCGGGCAAGAAGACCTTCTTTGCCGGTGGCGACCTCAAGAACATGATGCAGGTCGGCCCGAACGACGCGCAGGCCGTCATGGACCTGCTCAACGACGTCAAGGGCCCGCTGCGCCGCCTCGAACTCCTGGGCAAGCCGGTCGTCGCCGCGATCAACGGTGCCGCTCTCGGTGGTGGACTCGAGATCGCACTCGCGTGTCACTACCGCATCGCTGCCGACGTCAAGGGCAGCAAGATCGGTCTTCCGGAAGTGACCCTGGGTCTGCTCCCGGCCGGTGGCGGTGTCACTCGCTCGGTTCGCATGTTCGGTATTCAGAACGCACTCATGCAGGTCCTGCTCCAGGGCCAGCAGAATGTTCCGGCCAAGGCCAAGGAGATCGGCCTCGTCAACGAGCTCGTCGGCACCGTCGAGGAACTCGTCCCGGCCGCGAAGGCCTGGATCAAGGCCAACCCGGACAAGGGTGTTCAGCCGTGGGACGTCAAGGGCTACAAGATCCCGGGCGGCACCCCGTCGACCCCGGCTCTCGCCGCCAACCTCCCGGCTTTCCCGGCCAACCTGCGCAAGCAGATCAAGGGCACCAACATGCCGGCGCCGCGCGCCATCATGTCGGCCGTCATCGAGGGTGCGCAGGTCGACTTCGACAGTGCTTCGCTCATCGAGTCGCGCTACTTCGTCTCG
This sequence comes from Smaragdicoccus niigatensis DSM 44881 = NBRC 103563, assembly GCF_000380645.1. Lineage (GTDB taxonomy): Bacteria > Actinomycetota > Actinomycetes > Mycobacteriales > Mycobacteriaceae > Smaragdicoccus > Smaragdicoccus niigatensis. The sequence continues at coordinate 71,566 of NZ_AQXZ01000011.1, read as the reverse complement.
CTGCTGACCGGCCCGGTCTCGAAGAACATGATTCAGGCGTTCTTCTTCGACCTTCAGGCGATCAACAACGGCGGTTCGCGTCCGAAGGACGTTCCGAAGCGTGAGATCAAGAAGATCGGTGTCATCGGCGCGGGCATGATGGGCGCGGGCATCGCGTACGTCTCCGCCAAGGCGGGCATCCCGGTCGTCCTCAAGGACGTCACCATCGAGGCTGCCAACAAGGGCAAGGCGTACTCGGAGGCCCTCGAGGCCAAGGCTCTCTCGCGTGGCAAGACCACCGAGGAGAAGTCGAAGGCGCTGCTCGACCTCATCACGCCGACCGCTGACGCGGCCGACTTCGCGGGTGTCGACTTCGTCATCGAGGCCGTCTTCGAGAAGCCGTCGCTGAAGAACGCGGTCTTCCAGGAGATCGAGGACATCGTCGACGCCGACGCACTGCTCGGTTCGAACACCTCGACCCTGCCGATCACGATGCTCGCTGAGGGCGTCAAGCGTCAGGAAGACTTCATCGGTATCCACTTCTTCTCGCCGGTCGACAAGATGCCGCTCGTCGAGATCATCCGTGGTGAGAAGACCTCGGACGAGGCGCTGGCTCGCGTGTTCGACTACACGCTCGCCATCCGCAAGACCCCGATCGTCGTCAACGACAGCCGTGGATTCTTCACCTCGCGCGTCATCGGAACGTTCATCAACGAGGCCATCGCGGCGCTCGGCGAGGGCGTCGACCCGGCGACCATCGAGCAGGCCGGTCTGCAGGCGGGTTACCCGGCTGCTCCGCTGAAGCTGTCGGACGAGCTGAACTTCGGCACCATGCAGAAGATCTTCAAGGAGACCGCTGCAGCTGCTGAGGAAGCCGGCATCGTCATCAACGACGCGGCGAAGAAGACGGGCGACATCATCGACCGCATGATCGAGGAGTTCGGTCGTCAGGGCAAGGCCCAGGGCGCCGGCTTCTACGAATACGTCGATGGCAAGGCCGTGGGCTTCTGGCCCGAGCTGCGGACGACCTTCAACAGCTCGCGCGAAGACGTCGTTCCGTTCGAGGACCTCAAGGACCGCATGCTGTTCGCCGAGGCCATCGAGACCCAGAAGTGCTTCGACGAGGGTGTTCTGACCACCACCGCCGACGCCAACATCGGTTCGATCTTCGGTATCGGTTTCCCGGCCTGGACCGGTGGTGTCCACCAGTTCGTCGCCAACTACAACGGTGAGGGCAAGGCTGCCTTCGTCAAGCGTGCCGACGAGCTCGCAGCCAAGTACGGCGAGCGTTTCAACGTTCCGGACTCGCTGCGCTGATTCAGTTCAGTGACGGCCCGGGGAACTTCGGTTCCCCGGGCCGTTCGCGTTCCAACCCAGGCGTCATTTTGGTGGCCTGACAACCGCTGCGGCGATTAGCCTTCCCTCATGGGAATTCGGCGCCCCGCGATGGGTGCTGCGGAGGGTCTGGCGGATCGGCTCACACTGACCTTCCGCCTGATCCTCGTCACCCTGACGCTGTTGGCGCTGGTCTTGACGGTGTTGTTCGGCATCGTGCTGCTGTGGCTGCGGCCCGCGCAGCTCGCCTATTCGGCGGCCAGTCGTGCGGTTCAGGAGACACACGCCGACATGATCGACCAGGAGACTGGTCTTCGCGGCTATCTGCTGATCCGCGACGACAGCTTCTTGGCGCCATACCGGCGCGGTGCCGACGAGTTGGCCCACGACAATGCGGACGTCGTGCGGCTGGCCGGGTCCGATGCCGCACTTGCTCCCGCGCTCCTCGAGGTACGCCTGGCACAACAGGCATGGACCGACCGGTGGGCCGCCGATGTCGTGAGCGGAGCCGCTCCGACCAGTGGTCCCGAGCTGGTTTCTTTCCTGGACGAGGGAAAGCGGTTGTTCGACGCCTATCGCCAGCGCGAGGACACACTCACCGGACTCGTCGAGGACCGTCGGGAGGTCGCGACCTCGCGCGTGACCGTCGCGTATGAGGTCGGGCTCGGACTCGTCGTGATCACACTGTCCGCGTTGGCGATTGGTGTCGCGTGGCAGCGGCGGCTCCTGGCCGACCTCGTCGTCGGGCCGGTCGAGGACATCGTCGCCGTGACTGATTTGATCGGGCAAGGTGTCCTCGACAAGCGCATCGAAACCTCGGGGCCGGCGGAGATTCAGCGCATCGGTTCGAGCGTGAATTCGATGGCGGCGGCACTGGGGGTGGCTAACGCCCTGACCAGCGCACAAGCGGAACTCGCCGCACGCCAGCAAGATCAGTTGCGCCGAATTCTCGACATGGCCCGCGAGATCTCCGGCAGCCTCAGCCTCAAGTACGTCCTGCATGCGGTGGCACACAGTGCGCTGAACGTCAGCGATTTCTCGCGGGTGATCGTGTGGCTCTCGAATCCGGACGGAGACCAGGCTCTGACGTTGGCCTACGACACTCAAACCCCGCTTGGACTACCGGCGGATCGGCCATCGGCGGAAGTCGGCGTCGGTGTCGTGGGGCAGGCGGTGAAGCACGGTCGGCTGGCAAGCGAATCCGATGGCCAGGAATCGATCGTCGAACTGAACTCAGATCGGCCGTTGCGGACTCTCGCGGTGCCGCTCGTCGTCGGTGCCCGCGTCAGTGGAGCGATCGAGTTCGTGAGCCAGAATCCGATTTCGCTCAGTGATGGCAGCCTCGAGGTCATCGAGACGCTCGCGATCCATGCGGCGGCGTCGATCGAGGCGGCGCGCCTGCATGGCGAAGCCGACAAACTGAGCAAGACCGACGCGCTGACGGCCCTTCCGAACCGCCGCAGCTTCAACAACGACATCGCGCTCGAATGCGAGCGGACGACCCGCTATCAGCGCCCGATGGCGCTCATCATGTTCGACGTCGACCACTTCAAGAGTTACAACGACGAGTTCGGCCATCAGCGGGGCGACGAAGCTCTGCAGGAGCTCGCGGCAGCCGTCCGCCGTGAGTTGCGACCCACCGATACGGCCTACCGCTTCGGTGGTGAGGAGTTCGTCGTCCTGGCCCGCGAGACCACTGGGGACGAGGCGGGAACTCTTGCCGAGCGACTGCGCGAGCGCATCGAGCACCACTTCGCCGCGCACGGAACGCTACGGCCGATCACAGCATCGTTCGGTATCGGAGTCGTGCCGCCCACCGAACCGCATCCGGACCGTGTCGTCGCCGCGGCAGATGCCGCGCTCTACCGCGCCAAGGCCAATGGCCGGAATCGGATTGAGAATGGCGCGAGCTCCGCGCGGCCCCTCGATCGGCCTCACACCTAAATCGTTCAGCGTGTGATCTGGCATTGACGCATCGGTAACAGGTTCGCCACTGGGCATTCCTACGGTCAAGCCACCAGGTGTTTCTTTCAGGGTTAGGACGTCCGTTGGCCGGAAATTCAGCACGACTGCAGGCAATTACCAGTGTCGAGGCCTACGTGCCCCCGGCGTTCAGCTTTGATCCGGCGGAAGCCCCGGGGGAGATCTTCGGCGCGAATGTCTTCACGAAGGCCGAGATGCAGGCTCGGCTGCCGAAGGCGATCTTCAAATCGGTTGTCGCCACGATCGAGAAGGGCGCCAAGCTCGACCCGGCGGTCGCGGACGCGGTCGCCGCGGCCATGAAGGACTGGGCGCTGGAGAAGGGCGCGACCCACTACGCTCACGTCTTCTACCCCATGACCGGGCTGACTGCCGAGAAGCACGACAGCTTCCTCGAGCCGGTCTCTGATGGCCAGGCACTCGCCGAATTCGCCGGCAAGACCCTGATACAGGGTGAACCGGACGCGTCCAGCTTCCCGTCGGGCGGCCTCCGCTCGACGTTCGAAGCTCGTGGTTACACCGGATGGGACGTCACCAGCCCGGCGTACATCCTCGAGAACCCGAACGGCAACACGCTGTGCGTGCCGACGGTATTCGTATCGATGACCGGCGAGGCGCTCGACTACAAGACCCCGCTGCTCCGGAGCCAGCAGGCGATGGGCGTGCACGCTGAGCGCATCCTGACCTTGTTCGGACACAAGAACATCGATCGGATCGTCTCGTTTTGCGGGCCGGAACAGGAGTACTTCCTGGTCGACCGGCACTTTTTCCTCGCGCGGCCGGACCTGATCAACGCCGGGCGCACGCTCTTCGGCGCCAAGCCGCCCAAGGGGCAGGAATTCGACGACCACTACTTCGGCGCGGTTCCCGAGCGCGTGCTGGGCTTCATGATGGACACCGAGCGCGAGCTTTTCAAGCTCGGTATTCCGGCCAAAACTCGCCACAACGAGGTCGCGCCCGGCCAGTTTGAGGTGGCACCGATGTTCGAACGTGCCAACATCGCGTCGGATCACCAACAGCTGCTCATGACGGTCTTCAAGACGGTCGCCAAGAAGCACGGCATGGAATGTCTGTTCCACGAGAAGCCGTTCGCCGGCGTCAACGGTTCGGGTAAGCACGTCAATTTCTCGGTCGGAAATTCTGAGTTGGGTTCACTGCTCGTCCCGGGGGACACTCCGCACGAAAACGCCCAGTTCCTGGTCTTCTGTGCGGCCGTGATCCGAGCCGTGCACAAGTTCGCCGGTCTGCTCCGCGTATCGGTCGCGTCGGCGACCAACGACCACCGCCTCGGCGCGAATGAGGCCCCGCCCGCGATCATCTCGATCTTCCTCGGAGACCAACTCGCCGATGTTTTCGACCAGATCGCCAAGGGCAGCGCGACGTCGTCGAAGGGTAAAGGCAGCATGATCATCGGCGTCGACACCCTGCCGGTGCTTCCGACCGACCCCGGCGACCGCAACCGCACCAGCCCGTTTGCGTTCACCGGCAACCGATTTGAGTTCCGCGCGCCAGGTTCGGGACAGACCGTCGCAGTACCGATGATCGTGCTCAACACCATCATGGCCGACTCGTTCGACTACCTGGCAACCACTCTGGAGTCGGCCGTCGCGGCGGGCGAACCGTTCGACAAAGCGGTGCAGACTCTGCTGACGGACATCATCACCGAGCACGGAGCGGTGGTGTTCAACGGCGACGGCTACTCGGAGAACTGGCAGATCGAGGCCGCGTCCCGCGGGCTGCCGAACCTCAAGACGACCCTCGATGCCATCCCGGAGCTCATCAAACCCGAGGCTGTCGAGGTGTTCGAGAAGTACGGCGTCTTCACCGAGCGGGAACTGCACAGCCGCTATGAGGTGCGTCTCGAGCAGTACGCGCTGACCATCGCGGTGGAGGCGAAGCTCGCGTTGGAAATCGGCTCGACGGTCGTGTTGCCTGCCGCGATCCGCTACCAGACCGAACTCGCACAGAACGTGATCGTGCTCAAGAGCGCGGGGCTCAAGCCGGACTCGTCGTTGCTCCAATCGGTCTCGGGGACCATTGCCGAGCTGAGCACTGCGTTGGCCACGTTGAAGGCCGCGTTGTCAGATCATTCCGCCGATTCGGCCTACGACGAGGCGAAGCATGCGCAGGTAGCGCTTCTCCCGGCGATGGAGGCGGTGCGTGTCGCGGCCGACGCTCTCGAGACGACCATCGCCGACGACCTGTGGCCGCTGCCGACCTATCAGGAGATGCTCTTCATTCTCTGAATCGACCGATCAACGCGTGGTGTGCGGGTGTCGCACACCACGCGTTTCGTAACTTTCGCCGGAATGTCCGGTCCTGTTCACGGCGCCGATGATCTCTGCTTGCTCCGCATCCGAGACGCTTAATAGAGCGAACCGAGGAGGCGTCGTGAGTCTGTACACCGGAACCACCGCAACCGTCCCGAACGTCGTCGACGTGCTTCGCCGGCGTCGTGACGCCGGCACTCGTCCAGCACGCCGGCAGGACCCATACCGAGTGGCGATCACCATCGAGGGCGGGGGCAGTCGCGTTGCCTACCCGATGGGAATCCTTGCCGCGTTCGACGAACTGAATTTGTCGCTGGCGTTCGATGCCGTCTACGGAGTCTCCGCCGGTGCGGTAGCGGGCGCATTGTTCGTCAGCGGGTCGGCGTCGGAGAGCCTGCCGCAATGGCCCGGCCTGATGGGCGGGGTGTGCGATTTCCGCCGGCTCGCGCGCGGCCGCACGCCGATCAACACCGAGCTGATCCTCGACAGTTTCGAACGTGCTCGACCCGGAATCCTCGAACAGATGGCGAGTTCGGAGGTTCCGCTGCATCCGCTCGCGACGTGCACGCGAACGGGCCAGGGCGTCGACCTGCACCCGTACATCAAAGATGCTGATACCTTCGGTCGCGCGGTGCGGGCGTCCGCCACGATTCCCGTGCTCGCGGGCCGTCCGATCGAACTGGGCGGCCGCCACTGGGTCGACGGCGGAGTCGCCGAAAACGTCGGATTCCGCACTGCGGTTGCAGACGGCGCGACGCACGTTGTCGTCTTGCGCTGCCGCCATGTCGGCGAGACGACCAAGCAGCCACATTGGCTCGAGCATGCGAGCGTTCGGCGCTATTTCAAGCGGCATTCGCCGCCGGCCATTGCGACCTGGCATGCGCGCTACCAGCGGGGCCTGGAAGACGACGCGACGCTCGAACGACTGACCGCCGACCCTTCGGCCGTCGGCCCACGAGTCCTCGAATTACGAGCTCCCGCAGACGAATACCGCATCACGCGGCTCGAGCGCGACCCTGAACTTCTGCGCCGGGCGATGTACGTCGGGCGGGCGACGGGTTACCAGGCTCTCGCCGGACTCGTGGACCACATCGAAGAACCGCACAGGTGACGAGAGTCCACGCGTTCACCGACGACGCGTTGGGGGATGACGACGCCCTCGCGTTGGCCGCCCGGATCGCCTCGGGAGAGACCAATTCGGCCGAAGTGCGAGAAGCCGCGATAACCAGGGTCGAGAAGATCGATCCGACCCTCAACGCCGTGCGGACCAACTGCTTCGACCGCCCTCGTCGGCATTCGGCGGGCCCGTTCGCGGGTGTGCCGTCGTTCATCAAGGACAACATCGAGGCCGCCGGGCTGCCGACCTACATGGGGTCGTCGGCGGTCGACCCGCTTCCCGCAAAGGTCGATGCTGGTCCGAGTCGTCAGTTCCTCGCCCAGGGTTTCGCGTTGCTCGGCAAGTCGGCGATGCCGGAATTCGGGCTGACGGCGAGTACCGAGTCGGCCTATCGCGAACCGACGCGTAATCCCTGGAACCCGGCCTACTCGGCGGGCGGATCGTCGGGCGGCGCCGGCGCATTGGTCGCGTCGGGAGCAATCCCACTCGCACACGGCAACGACGGCGGGGGATCGCTTCGCATCCCGGCCGCGGCCAACGGACTCGTTGGGCTCAAGCTGACTCCGAAGCGACTGCTCGACCGCCCCGGCGTGCGGACGTTGCCGATTGTCCTGATCTCCGAAGGCGTGCTCACGCGCACGGTTCGCGACACCGCGCACTATCTCGTGGCTGCAGAGAGTTACCACCCCGAACTCGATCCGGTCGGCCTGGTCGCGGGGCCGTCGTCGCGGCGGCTACGGATCGGCTTCGTCGTGCAGGACATCCTCGACCGCCGGGTTCATCCCGAGGTCGAAGCCACGTTGCGCTCGGCCATTGCGGTGTTCGAGGGACTCGGGCATCACGTCGTCGGCGAGATGAGGTTCGATGTGAGCCCGGAGTTCGTGGACGACTTCAAGACCTATTGGGCGTGGAATGCGATCTTCCAGTCGTCGGCCCTCGCCGGTCTCCACGGCCGCCGATTCGATCCCCGTGGGCTCGATCCGTTCACCAAGGGCCTGGCCCGTTTTGCGAGCCGCCGACCGCATCGACTGGTCACCGGTCTGCGACGGCTCAGTCGAACCAGACGCGCCTACCCACGGCATTTTCGAGCCGTCGATGTCTTCATCACGCCCGTGGTTGCGCAGCCGGTGCCGCTGATCGGCGAACAGGCACCGACGCAGGACTTCGAGGTGCTCTTCGACAAACTCGTCGAATATGCGGCGTTCACGCCGTTCGCGAACCTCGGTGGCGGGCCCGCGATCGCGTTGCCGCACGGCATGACGAGTTCCGGACTGCCGGGTTCGGTCCAGATCTGTGCGCGTGCAGGCGCCGAGCGGACATTGCTCGAACTCGCCTATGAGCTGGAAGCAGCGAGCCCGTTCCCACGAATCACGCAATGAGCGGCGGTTTCTGGGTACTCGATGACAATGAAGTGGTTACGAAGTGCCGCTGCAGCGGCGTTTGCCCTGACTCTGGCGGGCTGCAGTTCGAGTGGCCCGGACGTGGAGCAGGAACATGGCAAGACCCTCCAGTCGGAGGTCGCGGCGTCGTCGAGTTCGGCCGCAGCGTCATCCTCGGCGAATGCGCCGCGGGGCGCGTCCACCAATGGCAGCCAGGTGATCGTCTTCGATTACCGCAGCGAGGACGCGGACCGGATCTATTACAAGTTCTCGACCCCGGGAAACGCGGAATCCTGCGTCATCTCGCTCCGTAAGGGCGATACCGAGACGCTGCCCGAATCCAACACAACGTGTGTCCGCAAGGATGCCGCCGCCGGGCAACAGGGGTCGTGCGACCAGTCGAACGCGACCGGTGCCGTCGTCACCTCGACCCGCGCCAGTTACAGCTGTGGCGCCGCCCAGGGCAACTACAAGACGCTCGAGTCTGGCGATGCGATCGATGTCGGTGGATTCCGTTGCATCTCTGAGCAATCCAAGATCACGTGCCATTTCTCCGAGCCAGGATTCACCCTGACCCGAGATAACGTCACGTTGTACTGAACCGTTGCCCGCGCTCCGATGCCCTTCTAGGGTGCAGCCATGACCTTGCAGTCCGTCACGCTCAGTAATGGCGTCGAAATGCCGATCCTCGGTTTCGGCGTCTTCCAGATCCCGCCAGGCCAGACGCAGGCCACGGTGGAGGCTGCGCTCGAGGTCGGGTACCGGCATCTCGACACCGCGGCCGCGTATCAGAACGAAGAAGCGGTCGGTGCCGCGATCGCCGCGAGCGGCATACCCCGTGATGAGCTGTTCGTGACGACCAAGTTGTGGATCCAGCACGCGCCGACGGGAAGCGTCGAAGACGACAGCAGGCGGTCGTTCGACAACTCGCTGCGCCGGCTCGGGCTCGACTACGTCGACCTGTATCTCATCCACCAGCCGTTCGGCGACGTCTACAGCGAGTGGCGCGCTCTGCAGCAACTGAACAAGGAAGGGCTGGCCCGGGCGATCGGGGTCTCGAACTTCTATCCGGACCGGCTGGTCGACCTCATCGACCACAACGAGATCGCCCCAACGGTCAATCAGGTCGAGACGCATCCCTTCTTTCAACGTGAATCGGACCAAGCGTTGATGAAAGAGCGCGGCGTTCAGATCGAGTCGTGGGGTCCCTTTGCGGAGGGCCGCAACAACATCTTTTCCGATCCAGTGCTCGGTGCTATCGGCGAATCGCACGGCAAGTCGATCGCCCAGGTTGTCCTGCGGTGGCTCGTCCAGCGTGAGGTCGTCGTGATTCCGAAGTCGGTGCGCAAGGACCGGATGGCCGAGAATTTCGACATTTTCGACTTCACCCTGACCGACGATCAATTGGCGCAGATCGCCACGCTCGACACGGGCGTCAGTCTGTTCTTCGACCACCGCGAGCCGACCATGGTCGGTCGACTCGGCGGACATCGCGTCAGCTGACGATGCCGACAACCGTCTTCGCCGCCCGCCGGGCGGTGATGATCGCGTTCTTTCTCAACGGCTTCGGCTTCGCGACCTGGGTGTCGCGGATTCCGGCAGTCCGCGCGGAACTCGAACTCTCCAATGGCCGACTGGGTCAGTTGCTACTCGTGATCGCCGTCGGTTCGGTGCTGACGCTGCCCACGGCGGGCGCATTGATCAATCGCATCGGCGCTGCGCACGTGGTGCGCGTCGGGGTTATCGCCGCCGTGTTCGGGCTCGGGACCACGGCGATCGGAACCGGGGTTCTGCAAAGCGTGCCGGTCGTCGGCGTCGGGCTGTTCTGCTACGGCGTCGGCATCGGTCTATGGGACGTGGCGATGAACGTCGAAGGCGCGGCGGTGGAACGTGAGCTCGGACGCACGATCATGCCGGTCTTCCATGCGCTGTTCAGCTTGGGTGCGGTGGCCGGCGCGGTCATCGGTGCCGTCGCGACGGGTGTTGGAATGTCGTTGGTCGCGCATGTCGTGCCGATGGCGGTACTCATGTTCGTGCTTGCCCAGGTGACGGTCGGCAACTTCCTGCCGCGCGACGCGGTCCACGCCGAAGGCGTGCCTGTGCGAGGTCGAGCACTGCGCGCGTGGCTCGAGCCGCGCACGATCCTGATCGGGCTGATGGTGTTCGCGTTGGCCGTGACCGAGGGGACGGCCAACGACTGGCTGGCGGTCGCGCTCGTGGATGGCTATGCGGTGCCGCACTGGGTGGGGGTCGCCGGGTTCGTGGTCTTCGTGTCCTCGATGACCGCCGCGCGGATGTTCGGGTCGGTGCTGGTCGATCGCTGGGGTCGTGCGCTGATGTTGTGGTCGACGATGGCGGCGGCGATCGTCGGCGTGCTTCTCATCGTGGTCGGCGGACATCCGGCAATCGTCTCCGCAGGGATTGTGTTGTGGGGAGCGGGTGCCTCGCTGGGCTTCCCGGTCGGAATCAGCGCAGCGGCCGACGATCCGGCGCATGCCGCGGTCCGGGTCAGCGTCGTCTCGACGATCGCCTACCTGGCCTTTTTGGCCGGTCCACCTCTCCTGGGCGTGGTGGCCGACCACATCGGCACGCTGAACGCGTTGTTGGTCGTTGCGGTGTTGCTCGTGCCGAGTGCGTTGTTGGTTCCGGCGGCTGCACCTCGAGCAGTCTCGGCGGTTCAGTCCGACTGAAACGCCCGCAACCGCGCCGCGATTTCACTGACCTCTGAAAACGTTCCATCGGCAACGCTGACGACGAATTTCTCCGCCTCATCGACGGGCAGACCTAGCTGGACGCCGTTGAGGCCCAGAAAGACGGCCGTCGCGGTAATCCCGAATCGCTTGTTGCCGTCGATGAGGGGATGAGATCGAACGATCGAGTGCATGAGCGCCGCGGCCTTCTCGAAGACGTCAGGGTAGGCATCTTCTCCGAAGACGGTCGCCTTCGGTCGCTCCAGCGCTGCGTGGAGCAGGCCGATATCCCGGAAGTGTGCCTTGCCGTCCACCGCGATATCTGCGATCGCCTGTGCTTGGGCAAAGGACAAGTAGATCACTGGGCGAGCCGGTCGATCAGTTCGCGATTCTGTTTGACGAATTCCTGCGCCAGATGAGCCGCCATCGAAACCTCGCGACGCTCGACATATTCGGCGATCGCCAAGATGACCGCTGATTGCATCGAAATCCCCTGCGCCTTCGCGGACTCGCGAAGTTGCTCGTTGAGTTCGTCGGGGATGCGGAGAGTCATGGCCATGACCTCGATGATACCGATCGTGATACCAAGGTTGGTATCGGATTCTTCGCCGTCGCGTACCCTGAGCGCATGTCGTCCGGCGGCCTCTCCCTCGTCGCGCTGGGAAGTTCGTTCGCATCCGGTCCGGGCATTCGCCCGGTCGTTGATGTCGGCGCGATGCGTTCTGGAGTGAACTATCCGCATCTGCTGGCGAGTGCTCTGGGCAGCCAACTGCGGGACGTCACGTCCGCGGGCGCGACCACGGCGCATATCTTGCATTCCCGCCAGTTGACTCTGACCGGCGCACGTCCACCGCAGATCGAGGCAGTCACCCGGGACGCCACGCACGTCACGATCACGATTGGCGGTAATGACCTCGGATTCCTCGCCTCGGTGATCAAGGTCGGCGCGCTGGGCCGGTTGGGCCGCGTTCGCAGAACGACGGACGCAGACGGCGTTGCGCTGGTCAAAGTGTTGATCACCATCGTCGATGAGGTGCGTCGGCGAGCACCCGGCGCACGTGTGCTGCTCGTCGACTACCTGACGCTCATCGGCGATACGCCGGCCGCGGATCTGCCGTTTCCCCAACGCGAGACCGAGGAGATGCGGCGAACCGAACGTCGGTTGCAGGAATCCACGCGTCGTGCGGCGGACCAATCGGGTGCCGACCTGGTCACCGTTTCGCAGACGAGTCGCTCCCATGGGATTGCCGCTCCCGAGCCGTGGGTTGCCGGCTGGGAGCTCTGGGTGCCGTGGTCGGGGAGGCCGCTTCCGTTCCATCCCAACACGGCCGGAATGCGGCATATCGCCGACGAAGTGCTGACCCATTGCCGCGCTTGATCACAGCAGTGAGAATCGGCTCGTGAGCTTCGACTCGGTTCCGACCTTCTGCCCGCTGTGTGTGTCCCGGTGCGGGGCACGGGCAGACGTGGCCGACGGCAGATTGATCGCCCTGCATCCGGACCCGTCGCACCCGACCGGCAAGGCGATCTGCTTGAAGGGCAAGGCCGCGCCCGAGATCGTGTACCACTCCACCCGTCTTCTCCATCCGATGAAGCGGACGAATCCCAAGGACGCCGAAGATCCTGGTTGGGAGCGGATCACCTGGGACGAGGCTCTTGATACCGTCGCCGCGCGGCTCAACGCTGTCGAGAAGCCCGAGTCGGTTGCGTTCACGTCGAGCTCGCCGTCGACGACGGCGATCAGCGACGCGGCGGACTGGATTCTCCGGCTGATTCGCACCTTCGGAACGCCCAACTACGCCAACTACATGGAGCTGTGCGGGTGGGGCCGCCACCTCGCGCCGATGTACACGTTCGGCGCCCCGGTTCCGGGTACCTACCTTCCGGATATCGACAACGCCGGGTGCATCTTGTTCTGGGGCTACAACCCGTCCGTCGCGCGCTTGTCGCACGCCACGAGCACGGTCGATGCGGTCCGGCGCGGTGCGAAGCTGATCGTGATCGATCCCCGGAAGGCCGGTCTCGCGTCCCGGGCTGATCACTGGCTCCGGGTTCGCCCCGGAACTGATGCTGCCCTGGCTCTGTCTCTCGCTCACGTCATGATCGAGAACGATTGGTTCGACGACGATTTCGTGCGGGATTGGACCAATGCCGGAGACGTCGTCGACGGCCAGACCGTGTGGGAACTACTCCAAGAGCGCTGTGCCGAGTTCGCGCCGGAGCGGGCCGAGGGGATCACCGGCGTTCCCGCCGCCGACATCGTCGCGACCGCGCAGACGATCTGGGAGTCTCGACCGCTCGCGTTCTACACGTGGAGCGGACTCGAGCAGCACAGCGGAACCACACAGACGATGCGGGCGATCAACGTCCTCTATGCCTTGACTGGAAGCCTCGACGTCCGCGGCGGAAATGTGCTGTTCGAAGCGGTCCCCGCCAACCCGATCGACGGCCGGGAGTTCCTGACCAGCAATCGTCCGCCCGCTCTCGGCGTCGACAAGCGTCCGCTCGGACCCGCGCGATTTGAATTCGTCACCGGCGAAGACCTCTACGATGCCGCTCTCGACGGCCGGATCACGACCCTGGTCGGGTTCGGGGGCAATCCGGTGATGGCTCACGCCGACAGCCGCCGCGGTCGTGATGCGTTGCGCAACCTGGACTTCTTCGTCCAAGCGGACCTGTTCATGACGCCCACCGCGGAGCTCGCTGACATCGTTCTGCCGGTCACGACGCCGTTCGAGTCCGAGGCATTGAAAATTGGCTTCGAGATCAGCCAGGAGGCGCAATCGCTCGTTCAGCTCCGGCGGCCACTCGTCTCCCCACAGGGCGAAGCTCGATCTGATCTGCAGATCGTGTTCGATCTCGCGACCCGGCTCGGGCTGGGAGAACACTTCTGGAACGGCGACATCGACGCGGCGCGACGGCATCAGCTGGCACCGACCGGAATCACGCTCGAAGACCTTCGCGAACACCCCGAGGGGATTCGGGTGCCGCTGACGACTCGATATCGCAAGTACGAGGACGGTGGATTCAAGACGCCGTCGCACCAGGTCGAGCTGTACTCGGCCACGCTCGCCGCGCAGGGCTATGACCCGCTGCCGGCCTTTGCCGAACCGCTCACCAGCCCGCGCTCGCGCCCCGATCTAGCGGCCCGGTTCCCGCTGATCCTGAGCTGTGCCAAGTCGCTGTTTTTCTGCGAGACCCAGCATCGGCAGATCGCCGCGCTGCGCAAGAGTGCACCTGATCCGACCCTGGAGATGCACCCGGCAGCTGCCGCGGCGCGCGGTATTGCGGCCGGCGACTGGGCGAGCCTGGAGACCCCACTGGGCAGCGTGCGGGCGCGGGTCAAACTCAACTCGGCAATCGACCCGGAGGTTGTGTTCGGACAACATGGCTGGTGGGAGGCGTGCGAGGAACTGGGATTACCCGGCTACTCGCCGTATGGTTCCGGAAGCGCGAACGTCAATCTCGTGCTGTCCCAGACCCCGAGCGACCCGATCAGCGGAAGCTCGCCGATGCGGGCGAGTGTGTGCGAAGTGTCGCCTATCAGAGAGGACGCAGGTGCGGGTTCTCGTCGCGATCCCGACGCGTGATCGCCCGCGCGAGCTGCGTCGATGCGTGGATTCGGTGCTCGCGCTCGTCCCACCACCAGACACGATCGTCAGCGTCCTCGTCGTCGACAACGGCTCGGCAGTTCCCGCCGTGTCGCTCGTTCCCGCCGGGGTGACCGTTGTCGTGGAACCGGCGCCAGGCTTCGCGACGGTACGCAACCGCATCCTCGACTACGCGGAGGCCGAGAACGTCGACCTGTTGGCCTTCATCGATGACGACGAGACGTGCGACCCGCAGTGGCTCACCGAACTCGTTGGCGCACATCGCAGGACCGGTGCCGACGCGGTGACGGGGCCGGTCCGTCCTGAATTTGACGGGCTCGATGTTTCTCCGGCGTTGGCGTCGTACTTCGAGATGCCGGAGTTTGCGGATCTGTCCGAACGGCCCGAGGCGTACACGGGCAATATCGCGTTCGCGCGGTCATGCTTCGCGGGGGAGCAGGCGCTGCGATTCGATCCCACGTACGACCAGACCGGCGGCGAGGACACCGACTTCACCCGGCGCCTGACCAGCACTGGCCGCCGAATCGTGTTCGCGGCATCCGCGATCGTGCACGACCACATCCCGCCGGAGCGGCTCCGCTGGCGTTGGGTGCTTTCGCGGCACGTCTCGTACGGCGAGCGGAAAGCCCGAATTGCGCTGTCGGTGGGCGACGTCGACCGATTTCGCCTCGTCTACCACGGCGTGGCCTCCGTGGGATTCTGCGCATTGCTCATGACGGGTCAGCTGGCCCGCCGCCGATCTCCGTTGACGATGCTGCGCCCCGGCCTGTTCGGTGTGGGATGCATCCGGCAGGCCGTGGCGCGTTAGCGGTCTCAGTGCTGGGAGATTAGTTCCGCGTCGTCCGGCTCGGGCTCGTCCGCCATCTGATCGATCGCATCCACGATTCGAGCCACCAACTCGCTCGTACCGATGACCTTGTGAGTCGGTCCGGCGACGTCGCGGGTTCGCCACCCGTCGTTCCACACCGTCTTGATCGCGGCGTCGATCGTGCGCGCCGCGGCGGGCATTCCGGCGCTTTCCCGAAGCAGCATCGCCAAGGACGAAATCTGGCCAACAGGGTTCGCGGCGTCGGCTCCCACGAGATCGAACGCGGCACCGTGGTTGGTCTGGTAGACCGCGTTACCCGAGGGCGCGTAGTTGCCGGAGAAAGAAACGCCACGGCCGCCCAGGAGGAGAGCCGAGATGTCGGCCAGGATGTCACCGAACGTGTTGGGCGCGACGATCACATCGAAGGACGCCGGCTTGCTGACGAGTTCGTAAGCGCACAGGTCGATGTCGACGAAGCTGGTCTCGACACCGAACGATGCCGCGGCTTCCTCTCCGGCCTCCCGCCACAGTCGGCTCATGGTCGGCAGTCCGCCGGCCTTGTAAACGACCGCAAGCCGTCCCCGGCGACCCGCCGCGAGAGCGGCTGCCGCCCGAACGATCCGCGAAACCTCGGCCTGGCTGTACTCGAAGGAGTGCACAACCCGTCGTTCGTCGCCCTCACCATCGACGGTCGCAACGCCCTGATACAGGCCCGCGCTGTTCTCCCGAACGATCATGATGTCGACGTCCCGCACGTGCTCGGGACGTAGCGGTGAGTTATCGAGCAGGGCGCGCCACGGGCGGACCGGCACGAGCTTGCAGTACAGGTCGAAGTCACGACGCAGGTCGTACACGAATCGTCCGCCGACCGCGCCGGACAGGACCGCGCCCCCGCGGGCGAAGACGTCCGCGTGGAATTGTCGAACGTCCGCCGTCAGCAGGTCACCATGACCGCTAGGTCCGTGCAGAACCTGCACCGGGAATCCGTGCAGTGTGCTCGTGGCCTCGAGGACCTGAACGCACTTCTGCGTGAGGTCGGGCCCGACGCCTTCGCCCGGCAGGACGCCGATGACGACTTCAGACTTGGGAGAGATTTTTCCGGGGGCGTGACCGGTAATTGCCGGTAACCAGCGGCTCATATGGACAAACCGTACACGGCACGAGGGCGTGTGTAGAACTGGCGGTTGTACGCGCCGTGCTCCGGCGGTCCCACGCCGGAATGACCCCAGCCACCGAACGGCGCCTCGACGTCTGCGCCCGCGGTGCTGGATCCCAACTTCACAATGCCGACCCGGATGTCTCGAAGAAACTGTTCCTGTTTGTCGGGCGAACGGGTGAACGCTGCCGCCACCAATCCGTGCCGAACTCCGTTCGCGAGGTCGATCGCCTCGGCCCAGTCCGCTGCGGGCTGTACGACGAGCACCGGGCCGAACGTCTCCTCCTGCACGATCTCGAGCCGAGGGTCGGCGCAACGCAGAATCACGGGCCGCACGTAGGCGCCCTCCGCCCGGAGTGCGGCGTCATCGGGTTCCGCACTGCCGGTAACGGGAATCGCGCCGTCGCGAATCGCTCTGCTGATGGCTCGCTCGATACGTGCGCGCGCCGATTCTCCGATGACCGGGCCCACCGTGGTCGTTTCTTCCTCGGGTCGGCCGAGCACCACGTGCGACATCGCCCGCCGGAGTGCCGCATCGAAGTCGTCCAGCACCGATTCCTCGACGATGACCCGTCGGTTCGCGGTGCAGCGTTGTCCGGCGAAGTCGAAAGCGCCGGCAACGATCTCGATCGCAGCTGCGTCGAGATCGGCGTCGGCCGCGACGAGGGCCGCGTTGTTTCCGCCGAGCTCTGCCTGGAGGGGAACGCCACGGCGGGCACACATCAGGCGCGCCGCACGACCGGCGGCGTCGCCACCCGTGATGGTGACCGCATCGACGCCGGAGTGTGCCATCACCAACTGCGCGGTTGATTCATCGCCCGCGATCATGCTGATCGCCCCCGGCGGCAGATGCGTCGCCGTCAACCTCGCGAACATCACGGCAATTCGCGTGGCGGCGGGCGATGGCTTCCACAGGACGGTGTTGCCGTAGACCAGGGCCGGCGCGATCTTGCCGACCGCGATCGCGAGTGGGTTGTTCCACGGAGTGATCACCCCGATCGTCCCGACGGGACGGTCCTCGGAAATCGACGCCGGCCCGCAGACAGCCACGACCGAGTCGTCGCCGCGAGCGCTCACTGCGCGCAGGAGGTCGACCGTGCGAGCGACCTCGGCGCGTGCGGCACTGACGGGCTTACCGACATCCGCCACGATCGCCGCAGTAAACGAATCAGCCGCTGCGGCAAGCTCTTCGGTCACCTTGACGAGAGCGGCGGCCCGGGCGCGCCCGCCGGCTTCTCGCCACCCCGGAGCGGCTGCTCTCGCCGCACTGACCGCGCGGTCGACCGCACGTGCGTCACCGGCCGCGACAGTCCAGGCAACGTGGCTGCTCTGCGCGGGAAACGCATGGTTCAGCTGCTTGGAGCCGGTGCCGACTTCCTCGTCGGGGCCGGCGATCAGGCTCGGCAGCTCTTCGGCAGTCGCCTCGTGCACCACTTCTGGTGCGGTCAGCAGGCGGTCCACCGGGCGGAATGTGATACCTCTGGCAGCCAGCCAGTCCTTCGTCGCCTGGGCGTGCAGCCCGTCGTCTGTTCCGACGGCGTCGGCTGCGATCGTCACGTCGAGCCGGCGCTGGTAGGCGTCGAGAGCCGTCGCACGAACACACGCGTGCAGGTGCGTTCCGGCAATGACGATCGCGCTGGCGTTCAGTGCCTCGAGCGTTGATGCCAGGTCGGTGCCGCCGAACCCGCTGAAGTCCGTCTTGTGAACGACAGGTTCGCCGGATTGCGGCCTGAGTGTGTCCGGCGTCTGGTGACCTGCGGTGCCGGCTTCACAACGCCAGACACCTGCCGCCCGCCAGTGCGGCATTCGCCGGTCGTCGTCACGGGCGACCGTGGTGATCACGTGCACGACCGGTTTGCCTTGGCGTCGCCATCCGTCCACGAGGGTGGTCGCGCGATCGATCAACTCGCCACGCGTCGGTGTCAGGGTTGGCGAGGACAGGAAGTCCTGCTGAAGGTCAACCAGGAGGAGGGCCGTCTGAGTCGATGTCATCGAGGGTCCTTCGTGTGGCCGAGGGATTGTCGTAGTTCTGCGACGACCGCGGAGAACTGCGGCTCGCGATGGAAGTTTCCGTGCCAGCCCGGGACCTGCACGGTGTGAACGCGGTCGGTGACGAGGTGCGACCACAGTCGCCGCCGGTCCCGCCACGGCAGTGTCCGCGGTTCCTTGGCCCGGAAATACGTCAAACGACCCTGGAATGAACCATCGAGTACGAAATTCGCGAGGGCGTCGGCATGCTGGACCGCAACGCGTAGGCCCATGGACAGGACCGGGTCTGAGCTTTCTGCCCCGTTGTAATCACGCTTGGCGGCGCGGTTTCGACGGCCCTTGACGATGCAGTCCGGTGGCGCGGTGTCGACCATTCCGAGCCATTCGACCTGCTCACCTTCGGACTGAAATTGCCGAGCGATGACGAACGCGAGAACGCCGCCGAAGCTTGTGCCCAGAAGCTGATACGGGCCGTGTGGCTGGATCCGCCGAATCGAGTCGACGTAGTGCGCTGCCATGGCGTCGACCGTGGTCGCGCCGACTGTCGTCCAGTCCATTCCGGGCGGCTGCAGACCGTACACCGGTTGGTCGGGATCCAACGCTTGCCCGATGAGCAGTAGGCGGAGCGCATGTCCGTACATTCCGCATATTCCGAACAACGGTCGGCGCCGGCCCTCGGGGTGGACGACCAGCGTGCCGTCCGATGGGGGCTCCCACCCGGTATCGACGACGCGCTCCGAGATAGCAGCCACGGTGCTGGACTGATACAGGAAGTCGATCGACAGCTTGCGACCGACGATCTCGCCGGTCTCCACGAGCACCTGCGCCGCGGCGAGTGAGTTGCCACCGAGGTCGACGAAGAAATCGTCGGTCATCGAAAGGTTGGAGACACCGAGAACCCGCTGCCAGACTTCGGCGAGCGCGGACTCGATCTCGTTTCGGGGGCCGGCGTGCGGTTGACGCGTCACGGGTCGGGACGTCAACGCGCGCCGATCGATCTTTCCGCTGGCCAGCGTCGGCAACGCGTCGAGAGGTTCCACCGTCATCGGAATCATTTGCGGCGGAAGGAGTTCGCGCAGGTGCGAGCGCACGGATCGCAGGCCTGCCGGATTGTCCTCGCGGGCGACGACGAACGCCGCGAGTGCAGACCGTCCCTGTGGCCGAGAGTGTGCGACCACGGCGGCATCGGCGACCCAGGGCAACGTGCGAAGAGCGTGCTCGACTTCCGCGGGCTCGACCCGAACACCGTCGATCTTGACCTGGCTGTCCGCGCGACCGGCATGGAACAGTTGGCCGTCACTGTCGTACCACCCCAGGTCGCCGCTGAGGAACGACGTGAATCCGTCGGTGCCGACCGAACGGACTGCGGCCGTTTCCTCGGGACGCCCGTGGTAACCGCCGAAGAGGTGGCGGCCACGGATCATCAGCCGCCCAACCTCGCCTGGTTCCGCACGCTCGCCGCGGTCACCGAGCACCACGACCTCCCGGCCGGGGACGGCGCTGCCCAGAGGCAGGATCGGAGGTGGCTCGGCCGTGTTTCGGTCGTACACCGCGTGGCTGATCAGACCGGTCTCGGAGGAGCCGAGGCTCACGTGGAGTCGCGAGTCGTCGTCGAAGTGCCGGCGCCAGAGTTGCCAGTCGCTGCGTGTGACGGCCTCACCGCCCAATCGGACGTGCCGGACTCCAGCGAATGCCCCGGTCTCAGCCCGCTCGACCAGATGCCGAAAAACTGTCGGGACCAGGTGTAATCCGGTGACACCACAGGTCGCGATGCGCTCCCTCAGGTGAGCGGGTGGACCTTTCCGCGGATCTATCGGGACGACTGCAGCTCCGCTGAGCAACGTCGCCCATAACGTCGTCGCGCTGGCCATCGTGCCGAGTCCGTGGACGAGCGACATCCGGTCGCCAGGTTGGATTTCGAGGAGAGATGCGCATATCTGTGCGTTCTCAAGGAGGCATGCGTGGCTGTGCCACACGCCCTTCGGGAGTCCGGTCGAGCCGGAGGTGTACACGATCAGTGCGGGATCGTCCGCATTCGACGGTCCGGCGACGTCGTTTGAAGGCTCCGATTCGAGCTGCCTGATGTCGACGACGAATCGGAGCTGCTCGACACGAGTCTGCAGCCCCCTCGCGGTCTCCGAATGCGGCGAACTCGTGAGGAGAAACCGCGCATTGGAATCGCCGACGGTCGCCACCAGTCGCTCGAATGGCCAGGTGACATCGAGTGCGATGTAGTGCCCGCCCGCTTTGAGAACACCGAGTGCGGCGACGATCGCGGACGTGTCGTGGTCGAGGAGAAGGGCGATCGGTCCCGGCCCGGTTCGGGCGAGTATGGCGTTCGCGACCTGGTTCGCGGAGCGGTGAAGTTCGCGGTACGTCAGCTCAACGTGTTCGCCGATGACGGCCGGGTTGTCAGACCATGCGGCGGGTGGGTCGGTGAGTCGTTCTTGCAGGTCAGATTGCTGCACAGTGCTGCCCGTTCCCCCTCAACCCGAAAAGAGGTACTACCTGGACCAACGGGATGAATCGCCCGCCGTCTCGGGCGGGAACGCTACCACCACCGTTGGCCGGGGGTGAGGTCGAGTTCGGTCAGCTCCGGTCTGGCTTAGGCCCCGGTCTGTGCGACCCGGTCGAACGTCGACTTGAAGTACTTGCGGAAGTAGCCCTTGCCGGTGAGCTTGATGAAGGGGTACAGGGTTGCGCCGCGGAAGCCCCGGAAATTCCGGTGGAAGTCGTACGTCACGTGGGAACCGCTGCCGTTCGGCGTGGCGACGACCTGCATCGTCGTTCCCGGGTTCAGAAACTTCGATTCCCGGCACGTCCACGTGACGCGACCGGGTTGCGACCAGTCGTAGGACTCGCGCGCCCAGAACTTCACGGTGCCTTCGGTGACGTCCGCTGACGTCGGGCCGATCGAATGCACTTGATAGTCGCTGCGCGTCAATCCTTTCCATACGTTCGGCCGGTTGCCGGTGAAGTCGGTGAGTGCTCCGACAACCTGTTCCGGAGTCGCTGCGGTGTCGAATTCGACGGTGAACTTTGCGTCCATGGCGTCCCTCAATGTGAGTATCGGATCTCGGTTCAATCCTCGTGCGGAATGAGCTGGTCGTCCCAGCTTTTCGCCCTTGTCATACTGGTTCGCTACCGTTGTTGCGTGCATGTGAGGGATCAGAGTTCGATTGTGTGGGACGACGGTGCGTTGGTGACCGTCGACCAACGGCTGCTGCCGCATGAGATGCGGGAGATGCGGCTGACCACGGTCGACCAGATCATCGATGCGATCAAGTCTTTGGCCATCCGGGGAGCGCCGGCGATCGGCGTTTCGGGTGCGTTCGGTGTGGTGATTGCGGCTTTCGCGCACGATGATTCTGAGAAAGTGGCGGCCGAAGCCAAGCGCATCGCCGACGCCCGCCCGACTGCGGTCAATCTCGCGTGGGGCGTGGAGCGCGCGCTGAGCAAGCTGCCGGGTGGCGCCCGGTCCGTGCTCGACGAAGCACTCGCGATGCTCGAGGAAGACGGCCGGGTCAATCTCGCCGCCGCGACGAATGCCGCGGACCTCATTCAGCAGCTGTGCCCGGATCGGCCGCTGCGAATCCTGACCCACTGCAACACGGGCCGGCTCGCGACCACGGCGCTCGGTACGGCCATCGGTGCGCTGCGAGTCCTGCACTCGCGCGGTGCCCTGGCGGAGGTCATCGTCGACGAGACCCGCCCGCTGCTGCAGGGCGCCCGACTGACCGCGTTCGAAATGGCCGAAGCCGGCATCCCGCATCGCCTCACGATCGACTCCGCCGCGGCGTGGGCGATGGCGACCGAGCAGGTCGACGCAGTGATCGTGGGCGCGGACCGAGTTACCGCGGACGGTGCCGTCGCCAACAAGATCGGCACCTACATGCTCGCGATCGCGGCTCGTCACCACGGGATTCCGTTCATCGTCGTCGCGCCCGAGTCGACTCGCGATGTGGCCACCGCTCGCGGCGCGGACATTGTGGTCGAGCAGCGGGCAGCATCCGAAGTCACCGGGTTCGGGGGAGTGTTGACGGCGCCCGAAGGCACCGCCGCCTTCAACCCGGCCTTCGACGTGACGCCGTCCGACCTGGTCACCGCAGTCGTGACCGAGAATGGTGTGCTGTCGCAGACGTCGCACGCCGGCGACGACATCGCCGCCGCCGCCCGAGGTCTGTATCGCTCGGGCTGGATGCCGGGGACCGCCGGCAATATCTCGGTGCGCCAGGGCGAAACCGCGCTCATCACCGCGAGTGGGTTGTCCAAAGGCGAGTTGACCGGCGATGACATGGTCGAGGTCAATGTCGTGGACTCCCGTCCCGTGAGTGCGGGACGACCGTCTGCCGAGACGACCATTCACACGGCGGTCTACCGCACGCGTGACGCGAAGGCTGTGGTGCACGTTCACCCGCCGCATGCCACCGCACTGTCGATCACCGCCTCCGGCGACTCTGTGCGATTCGCCGGATACGAGCTGATCAAGGGCCTCGGCGGAACCCGGCCAGACGCTATCGACATTCCGATGTTCCGCAACCACGCCGATGTCCCGCAGATCGGCGCCGACATCGAGAAGTACCTGACCGAGAACCCCGACGCTCCGCCGGTGCTGTTCATCGCAGGTCACGGAATCACTGCCTGGGGTACAACGCTTGCGCAGGCCCGCGACCGCGCGGAGTGTCTTGAGGCAATGTGTGAACTAACGACTCTTACCGGAACCCGCGAGATTGGACCGAACCGATGACCCTGCTCCAGATCATGTCCGCCAATGACTCATCCCTCGTCAAGCTACGGACGACCGACGACACGGAGATCGCCTCCGAGCTCGCCAAGCGCGGGATCGACTTCTCCCGCTGGCCGGTGTTGCTGGGTCTGACGGCAGCCACCGCAACCGAAGACATCCAGGCCAAGTACACCGATGAGATCGCCGAGCTCAACGCCGACGGTCGGTACAAGTTCGTCGACATCGTCCGCATCCACCCGGACGACAACGACCCGGAATACCCGGCGAAGGCCGCGGGCGCCCGGGCGAAGTTCCTCGACGAGCACCGTCACGCCGAGGACGAGGTCCGCTTCTTCGCTGCCGGTCAGGGCTGCTTCTACCTCCACCTCGGGGACGAAGTTCTCGCGACCGTCTGCACCGCCGGTGACCTCGTCTCCGTTCCGGCCGGCACTCTGCACTGGTTCGACATGGGCACCCGTCCGGAGTTCGTGGCCGTTCGCTTCTTCGAAGAGGAAGACGGCTGGGTTGGCGACTTCACCGGCGACAAGATCTCGAGCGGTTTCCCGACCCTCGACGAACTCGTCGTCTCTGCATGATTCGGGCGCTCGTCCTCGACATCGAAGGCACGACCAGCCCGACGGCGTCGGTGCGGGGCGACCTTTACGGGTACACCCGCAGCCGGCTGCCGGGCTGGCTCGCGGAGAACGCCGAGGGTGCGGCGGCGTCCATCATCGAGGCGACTCGCGTGCAGGCGAAACGTCCGGATGCGGACGTCGCCGAGGTTGCAGACATCCTTATCGGCTGGCTCAACAACGACGTCAAGTCCGAGCCGCTCAAGTTGGCGCAGGGAATCGTCTGCGCCGAGGGCTTCCGGTCAGGTGCGGTTTTCGGTGAGTTCTTCGCGGACGTCGCGCCGGCGTTGCGGGCCTGGCGGCACCGCGGGATGGAGCTGTACGTCTACTCGTCCGGCTCGGTCCGCAACCAGAAGGACTGGTTCGAATTCGCGCGTGGTGGCGAACTGTTGTCGCTGATCAGCGGGCACTTCGACCTGTCGACGGCGGGGCCGAAGCGTGAGCGGTCGTCGTACCGGAAGATCGCCGGTGCAATCGGTATCCCGGGCGACCAGCTGCTGTTCCTGTCCGACCACCCGGACGAGCTCGATGCGGCGGTCGCCGCGGGGTGGCTGGCCGTCGGTGTTTCGCGACCGGGGGAACCCAACCCGCCGCGCGAGCCGCACGAGTGGATCAGCGACTTCCGGGACGTCGAGCTCCCGTAGGATTTTCCCCGTGCCACAACTTGTTCTCACGGTCATCGGCGACGATCGCGCCGGCCTCGTCGCAGCGCTTGCGGATGTCGTTTCGGGGCTCGGCGGAAACTGGGAACGCAGTGAGATGGCGCAGCTCGCGGGCAAGTTCGCCGGCATCGTGGTCGTCACCGTGCCCGCCGAGAACGTCGACGCCATGGTCGCCGCGACCGAGACCCTCGACGGGCTGCTGAAGGTCACCGCGTATCCCGCCGCACCGACCGAAGGTGCCAGCGACTCGAAGGTGCTCACGATCGACATCCTCGGCAGCGACCGCCCGGGCATTGTGCACGAGATCGCTTCGGTCCTGAGTTCACGCGGCTCGAGCATCGAGTCGATGACAACGGCGACTCGCGAAGCCCCGATGGGCGGCGGAATGCTGTTCGAAGCGCAGGTCGTGGTTCGCGTGCCCACCAGCGACAACTTCGCCGATGTCCGGACGGATCTCGAACGGGTCGCCGCGGAACTCATGGTCGACCTGGCGATCGAAGACGGGAACTGACCGGACCTCGATAAACCAATTGATGGCCGGGAACCGGAGTTCTCGGCCATCAGTCGTATTTCGGGGGATGGGGTCTTGCCGTCCCTGTGCAGGTAAGGCACTTATTATTCTGGCTCGCCTTCATGTGGAATGTGGATCCGCATTCTGTGGATCAGAGAAGAATTCGCGCAGCCTTTCGTCCATTTGTTTCAGGTTTCAAGGACCGACTACTTGAATACCGATCCCGACCGCTTTTCCGTCGTCACCGCGAAGCAGGAAAGCGTCCGGTCTTCCTGATCCCAGGAGCCCTTCGTGGGGTGGAGCGTGAAGATGCTGACGCCCTGCTCACTCGTCGTGTTCGGGTGTAGTTCGTGGAGGCGGTCGACGCATTTCTTGGCGAGTTCGGAGAACTCGCTGGCGCTCGGGTAGCTCGAGGCCGTGATGTCGATGTTGGCGAACAGTTCCGACCGGTGCGGCTCCGAGCAGTCGACCGTCGTGATTCGGAAGACTTCGGAGCCATCTTCCGCGGGCAGTCCTTCGATGCAGTCGCCGACTTTGAGATCAGTGGCTTTCATCGACTGCACTTCGCTGACGGTAAACGCGATGAGGCCCAGCGTGGCCAGAACATACAAACTGCCGAACACAATGCCGGCGATGGCCATTCCGCGGCCCCGCTTCTGCCCGTTCTTCGTGTCGTTGATCCCGATGATTCCCAGGATCAAACCTATTGGACCGCAGAGGATTCCGGTGATGAGCGCAGCGATTGCAAGACCGCTGTACGGAGGCATTACAGATGGCGGGCCAAACGGATACGGCCCCGACTGCCACGAGCCCTGCGGATTGCCGGGCGGATTATTCGGCGGCCACGGTGGTTGTTGCGGCGGTTGGTAAGCCATGCCCGAACCTCCATCGAAGCCTGTCTCCACCATGGTCGCGCGCCACTGTTGGCCGCTGCCACCGATCTTGAAAAGTTCCTCGGGAAACTCGGGAACCTTCTGCGCCCCTCGCTCTTCTAAAAGACATCACCACGGGTTGACCGACCGCCCGCCGAGAAGCCAGGAGAAGCCATGAAGACCTTCGGAATCGCCGCAGCCACGGTTTCCGCCGCCGCGACGATCGCTGTTGCGCTGTCCGGAACGGCCAACGCAGCTGCCCTGACGAAGGAAGTCAAGGCCGAGTTCAATGCCACGGCGAAGGTGGTCGACAAGTTCTGGGCCAAGCACTACAGCGAGTACTTCGGTGGCACCTACACGTCCCCGAACTTCCGTGGCCTGGTCTACGACACCGTCAACACCGCCTGCGGCGAGATGAAGACCAACAACGCGTTCTACTGCCCGGCCGACGACTCGGTCACCTTCGGTGCGCCGTTCATCGGCGAGGCGAGCAAGCTCGGTGACCTCTGGATCTACGACGTCGTGGCGCACGAGTGGGGTCACGCAATTCAGACGCGCGCCGGACTTCCGATGAACGAACTCGCCGCGGAGTGCATCGCCGGCGCCACGCTCGGCGAGATGGCCGCGGATGGCATTGTCGTCGTCGAAGACGGAGACGAGGAAGAGTTGGTCCGTCTGGACCAGTTCGCTGGTGACGCCCACCCCGCGCAGTCGAACGCCGACCATGGCACCGCGCAGGAACAGCACGATTCCTTCATGAAGGGCTGGAACGGCGGAGTCCGGGCCTGCATCTAGCAACTTCGTGTCGGTTCCCGCGAATCGGGGTGATGGTTGCGCTCGACCGCTAGCGTTTCGGTCGAGTCGTCATCTCAGAAGAAGGCGGTGTCGCATGAAGCGCTCGGCAGCCATACCCGTGGGTGTCGCGTTGGCCGGCCTCGTGCTCGCTGGATGTGGCGGCACCGGTTCCACTCCGAAGGTGTCGCCGGCCGCACCTACGACGACGGCGATCACGGGCGAACCGGTGCCCGCTAGCGCACCCGCGGCCGGCAAGCCCGGGCCGGTCAATCCGGTGGACTTCCGCCGCGAGGACGAAGCGGGCTACTACATCGAGTTCCGGTCGCCGTCGGGTGCACTGCAATGCACCTTCACCTTCGCGAAGGGAATGGCGGACTTCTCGCCGCCGGACGCAACGTGTGTGGTCAACGGTCGCAAGGCCGTCCCCGATGACATCAAGTGCGACGACAAGAACTGGACCGGCGCCACCCTGTGGCAAGACAAGTCCGGCTACCAGTGCAATGTCGAGTGGAAGCCCACGGCCGCCTTCAAGGTCCTCGATTACGGGCAGACGATCACGGTCGACAAGTTCGCGTGCACATCCGAGCGGACCGGAATTTCCTGCACGGAGGCGAATGCCGGCTTCCAGATTTCGCTCGATGGCGTGAAGCTCTCCTGATCTATCGCTACGGCCTCCACCACGGCCGCATCGGAAGACGTGCGCGCCCCTTCACGGCGAGCACTTGGTGTAGCTGAAGGTCGTTCTGTTCGAACCCGAGGCGCGATCCGGCCAGGTAGATCGCCCAGATTCGGCACGTGGAAATCCCTGCCTCGCCAACGCATTCGTCCCAGTGAGCCGCGAGATTGTGGTTCCAGTGGGACAGGGTGAGGGCGTAGTGCTCGCGGAGATTCTCCTCGTGCCGAACCTCGAACCCGTTGTCGTGGATCGCGGAGACGACTCGTCCCGGGCTGGCGAGTTCGGCGTCGGGGAAGATGAACCGGTCCATGAAGCTGTCCGGGTGTGTTCCCCAATGATTGTCGGGACGGGTGATGCAGTGGTTGAGCAACAGCCCGCCATCCCGTAGACGCGACGCCAGGAATTGGAAATAGTCCGGGTAATTCGCCAACCCGATGTGTTCGGTCAGCCCGATCGAGGAGACCGCGTCGAACTGGTCCTCGTCGACGTCTCGGTAGTCGAGGTAGCGAACTTCGGCGAGGTGCCCGAGTCCAGCCTCCTCGATCGCCTGCTGTCCCCAGTCCGCCTGCGGCTTCGACAGTGTGACACCGAGCGTGCGGACGCCACGTTCGGCGGCGAAGCGGACCATGCCGCCCCAACCACAGCCGACGTCCAGCAGACGATCGCCGGGTTGCAGTGCAAGCTTGTCGAACACGAGGCGGTACTTGTTCTCCTGCGCGTCGGTGAGGGACTGCTGCGTCGTGTCGAACACGGCGCACGTGTAGGTCATCGACGGCCCGAGGACGTTTGCGTAGAACTCGTTCGAGACGTCGTAGTGGTGCCGGATCGCTTCAGCGTCGCGCGCTTTCGAGTGCCGGAGGCCACGCTTCAATCGACGCCAGCGCGGTGGCATCTCGATCTCGAGACGCGGACTGCGGTGGAGGAGATCGCGACCAGCCACCATGCCGAGATGGAGAAACGCGCTCGCGGGTGGACGGTGATCGCCCATGTCGTCGAGTTCGGCGAGTACTTCGTAGGGGTCGCCCTCGGGGACTCCGAAGACCGTCATATCTCCCGCCGCGAAGGCGCGGGCGAGGCCCAGTTCGCCGGGGGAGTGCAGAAGATCGGCGGCCGCTCGTGGTCGATTGACGCGGATTCCAATCGGCACATCGGCGCCGGCGGAGCTGCCGTCGTACGCTTTGATCTTCAGTTTCGCGATGCCCAGCGCCTCCGCGAATGGAATGGCTGCCGGTCGAGTCATCGTCGGTTCACCGCCTTGTCGTAGAGGTTCAGCAATCGCCGATCCGGGTCGTAGCGTTCCTTGATCCCGCGGTAGAAATCCCCGCCGTACAGGCGGTCAAACGTGTTGCGGTCGTAGAACGAATCCGAGTACAGCGACTTGTGGCCACCGAGTTCGGTGACCTTGGTTTCGATCGCGATGTTCGCCTGCGTGCCCGCTGGTACCGACGACCAGAACCCGACGTTGACGTACAGGTGGCCCGGTTCGAGCGGGTACAGCGGCCACGAGTTTCGCGCGGTGATCGGGCAGATCCAGATCGGCGTGATCGGGATGTTCCGCAGGAACCAGAACAGAAATTCGGCGAGATTCTCGACGGGAATCTCGACGTCCTGAACGACGCGTTCCTCCTTTGTCGGCAGCCGGCGCGACAGTGCCATGAGCTTCCAGAACACGTCACTACGCCGGAGTCGGCGGGGCCAGAATCGGCGTACCAGAGGATTCTGGGCACCGAAGGCGCGCGAGCACCAGAACCAATCGGTGTCCCAGCGCCACAGGTAGTCGTGGATCGTCAGTAAGTCGGTGGGTTTGTTCTGGATCGAGCGGTAGTAGATCTGCTGGCCGGTGTAGTCACTGGTCGGTCCGGGGATGTTCGATCCGCGGCCGAGCGAGAGGTAGCTCTCGTGCGGGCCGAAGACGACGCCGTCGACATAGTCGACATCGGGCGGATGTGCGAGTGCATCCTGCAGCCGCGTGAGTTCGTCAAATTTCTGGTGTTCGAGCTCGACGTACGTGCACACCGGCTCGAGCGCGATCCGCAGGCGAGTCGCGTAGCCGAGCGTTCCGTAGCTGTTCGGGAAGCCGCTGAACAGGTCGTCGCCGGGCTTCACCGTCTCGATTTCGCCTGCGCCGGTGAGGATTTCCATTTCGAGGACGGACTCGTGCGGAGCCCCGTTCCGGAACGACGTGGATTCGATCCCGAGGCCGGTGACGGCGCCGCCGAGTGTGATGGTCTTCAGCTGTGGCACGACTTTCGGGGCGAGTCCGAATTGCAGAGTTTCCCGCACGAGATTCTCATAGGTGCACATGCCCTCGACATCAGCGGTCTGCGAGTGGGGATCGACATTCAGCACTGAATCAAAGGTGCGAACGTCGAGACGCGTGTGGGAATGCGTCCGCGCTCGAAACAGATTGGACGTTCGCTTGGCGAGCCGTATCGGCTCGCCAGGTGGAATCGCGCGGTAGCTCGCGCGCAGCCGTTCCAGTTTGGCCAAGTGATCTTCGGCCATACTTCGACGCTAGCGCGATACCGGCTCGAATTCATCCGCCGATGTGGATTGCTCCCTTTCGGGCGTCGCCCGACGCAAGGCGGTACCCAGGGCAATTGCCACTGGGACGGAAACGAGCAACCACAAAGCAATCACGAGTGCCGACAGAACGGTCATAGGTGTCCGATTCCCGGCAGTCGAGTGGTCGAAACCTTATGCCGCAAGAATCGCGGAATGCCGGCTTGTCACGGTGACCTGCGGCTTCTCGTAGAATGATCGTTTGTGGAGCCACAATCGGACATGCGCGGAAGGTGGGTCGGGCACAATTTCGAACGCCAGACTCGCATTGTTCGAGCAGCGATCGAACTCCTCGAGTCCGCGCCTTCGGTGGATGTGCCGATTCAGGACATCGCCAATCGCGCCGGGCTGTCGAAGTCGGTGGTCTACCGCCAGTTCGATGGCCGGGACGATCTCGACCGCCGGATTCGCGCCCAGATCGCTGACGACTTGCTCGACACCCTGATCGCCGCGCTCGATTTCTCGCACGGTTCCGTGTCCACGATCGCGCGCCGGACCATCCAGGCGATCGGCGACTGGGCCGAGGGGCATCAGCGGCTCTACGGCTTCCTGCGCAGCGGTCCGTCCTCGGATTCCAAGGTGTCCGCGATCGGAACCCTGAAGGACGAAGTCGCGGTCAAGATCAGTGGTGTCGTCAACTCGATCGCCGCGATGATCGGCATGGACCCCGCGCCCTTCGCATCGCTGCCATATGCCCTGGTCACAATGGTCGAAGGCACACTGACCCGATGGGTCCAGGACCCGGCACCCAAGCGCACGCGCGACGAGATAATCAACGACCTCGCCCTGTACGTCGGATATCTCATCGACGGTGGTGCTCGAACGATGGGCGTCGATCTCGATCAGGACGAAGAGCTGATGTCGGTTATCGCGCGTCTCGCCGCAGGCGACCGATCCGAGCCGTAAGGTCACGCGTCCGCGTTCCTGGTGCCCGCAGCCGGCCGTTGTTGAAGTCATCGACGAGCGCGCGCACGGTTTCCTGCGCACACGACTTGTTGGTGCCGATGAATCCGCTCGGTCCGCGCTTGATCCAGCCGGTGACGTAGGTTCCGGCCGAGACACGGCCGTCCTCGTTCGGTACCACCCCGCGCGTCTCGTCGAACGGCAGGTCCTGCACCGGGCGGCCCTGGTAGCCGATCGAGGTCAGCACCAACCCCGCCGGAATCTGCTCGAGTTCGCCGGTCTGAGTGTTCGAGAACTCGACACCGCTCACGGTTTCGCCGCCGAGAATGCGTACGGGTGTCTTCCAGAATCGGAATTCGATCTTGGACGTTCCGGTGCCGATTCGGGGCAGGTTCTTCAGGAGATCGACCTTGGTGCCAGACCCATCGAGTTCATCGGCCCGCACCGAGACGTCGATGCCGCCGGTCGAACACAGTCCCACGAGCTCGGGAACGGTGAATGCCGCGTTCGCCGCACCGCGGCGACCCACCACCACGACTTCTTCGATCTTGCTGTCGTGCAACGCATCGAGCGCCTGAGTCGCGATCGGGGAGTAGGCGAGCCGGGCCGGGTCGATCGTGAGGATTCGGGCGACGTCGAGTGCGACGTTGCCGTTTCCGATGACGATCGCGCGATTGTGCGACAGGTCGAACTCGCGGTCCTTGAAATCGGGGTGGCCGTTGTACCAAGCGACGAAATCGGTCGCCGACGTAGTGCCCGGCATCCCCATTCCGGGCACGTCGAGCGGACGGTCGGCCGATGCACCCACGGCATAGATGACCGCGTGGTGATGCGCGAGGAGTTCGGCCTGCGTGAGGTGCTTTCCGATCTCGATGCCCGTGTACAGCTGAAATCCGGACCGGGCGGCGATGTCGTCGAACTGCTGCGACACCTGCCGCGTGCGCTTGTGGTCCGGGGCAACACCGAATCGTGCCAGCCCGTATGGCTTGGGTAGGCGCTCGAACATGTTGACCGTCGCGCCCGGGATCGTGAGGATCTCGTCGGCCGCGTACATCGCGGCCGGGCCGGAGCCGACGATCGCCACCCGAAGTCGATCCGGAGTGCTGACCTCGAGCCGGGGGACCGGCTTCGCGAGGATCGGGTACTTGCGCGGCTCGCGGTAGAAGTCCTCGCTGAGCGTCAGGAAGACCTTTTCCGACGCGTCGATCTTGGTGTGCGGCTTTATGGCATCCACCGGGCACGCCGATGTGCACGCACCGCAGTCGACGCACGTCTTGGGGTCGATGTAGAGCATCTCCGCGCTGAGGAAGTCGGGCTCGTCAGGCGTGGGGTGGATGCAGTTCACCGGGCAGGCGTACACGCACGAGGCGTCACTACAGCACGACTGCGTGATGACGTGCGGCATTTATGCGGTCTTGACCGATCGGAGGTTCGCGCGGCGGTCCGGCTCGCTGCGGTAGCGCGAGGTCCCGCCGTAGATACCCATCAGCTTCCAGACGCGGCGACTGATCGGGTTCATCAAGCCGACCTCTTCAGCCAGTTTGCGAACGTCGATGAAGAAGCCGCTCAGAATCTTCTGCTGCTCGTGGCCGCCCCAGAATGCTTCCTTCATGACCGAGTCCGGAACGTTCATCTCCTTGACCAGCGCGGCCGGCGGGACGACGAGCTGATCGCACAGGAAGCGCATGATGACCGGCATCGCAATCGAGGCTCCGAGCTTGCTGACCGGGTCGAGCTGGGGGATGCGGCGCTTGAGGAACTCGTGCGCGAACGAGATGTGGCGCGCTTCCTCGGCGACGTGGATCTGCATCGCGCGAACGACCGCCGGCGGCATGTTCTCTTCGGCGTCGTCGCGGATCGCGGCCTTCTGGTAATGGTCGATTGGTTCTTCGCCGCCCAGGATGAACATGAACATCAGGGTCTCGAGGTACGGACCGACCGCAGCGGCCGGAGTCTGCACCAGGCGCCAGAACGGGCGCATGCCCGGGACATCCTCGCCGATCCGGTTGACCAACTCCTGGAACATCTGGATGTGGTTGGTCTCTTCGGTGATCTCGTGCATGCAGTAGCGGAACTCGACGGAGTCGTTGGGCATGCGGCTGGTGAAACCGAGCAGGCCGCGGATCAGCAGGTTCTCGAATGCTGCGCCGACCTTGATGGCGTTGGCCTGGCGGATTCGGCCGATGCGAATGCGCTCTTCGACGGGGAGGCTCTTGTACCAGCTGGTGATGCCGAGCGGGTCGAGCTTTCCATTGAGCTGCCAGCGCGGATCGTTCTTGTCGATCGCCATGTGCGGGGCATCCCAGTCGATGTCCAGGAAGGGGTCGAACTTACGCCGGACCGAACCCTCGGACAGCGTCTTCAACAGATCTTCGTAGGCATTTTCCGGAAGCAGGCGTGGCGAAACAGACAGCGTCATCGATGTCTCCTCAGTGACAGACGTGGAGGCGTCATTTGTCCTTCTAATTGACAAAGTAATGGGACTTGTCATCCCAGTCAAGCGAAGAGGCCGATTCGTGACGGGCGGTAGTCTCAGAGAATGGGCAAAGTGAGTGCTAGCAGTTCAATTGACATTCCCGTGGCTCCGGACAAGGCGCTCGCCGCGCTTGCGGACTACGAGACCGTGCGTCCGCGCATCCTGACGGGTCACTTCAAGGAGTACAAGGTCGTCTCCGGCGGCCAGGGCGACGGCACCGTCGCCGAGTGGATTCTCCAGGCGACCGAGAGCCGTTCGCGCAACATCAACGCTGTTGTGAGCGTTTCGGGCAACACTGTCACCGAGAAGGACTCGAACTCCTCGCTCGTCACGACCTACACGGTCGAGCCGGCGGGTGCGGGTTCGAAGGTCACCACCACGACCGAATGGACCGGTGCCGGCGGCATCGGCGGCTTCTTCGAGAAGACGTTCGCGCCGCTCGGACTCAAGAAGATCCAGGCGGAGTTGCTCAGCAACTTGGCCACGGAACTGGCGTAGGTTACCTCCATGCAGCCAGGAGGAATGCCAGGAATGCCGGACATGGGTCAGCTCTTGGCTCAGGCTCAGCAGATGCAGCAGCAGCTGATGGCCATGCAGGCCGAGCTCGCCGAAGCGGAGATCGAAGGCGAGGCCGGCGGTGGTCTGGTCAAGGCCACCGTCAAGGGCAGCGGCGAACTCGTCGCCCTCACCATCGACCCGAAGGTCGTCGACCCGGAGGACGTCGAGACGCTGCAGGACCTCGTCATCGGTGCCATCGCCGATGCCGGAAACAAGGCCCAGGAACTGACGGCCCAGAAGCTCGGTCCGCTCGCGGGTGGCCTGGGCGGCAGCGGCATCCCCGGGCTTCCCTTCTAATCCGTTTGTAGGAACTCACGTTGTACGAAGGTCCCGTTCAGGATCTGATCGATGAACTCGGCAAGCTGCCGGGCGTCGGCCCGAAGAGCGCTCAGCGCATCGCGTTCCACCTGCTGTCCGTCCCGTCGGGGGACATCGGACGGCTGCAGGGGGCGCTGCAGCGTATCCGAGACGGGATTCAGTACTGCATCATCTGTGGCACGGTCGCTGCGGAGGAGAAGTGCCGAATCTGCTCTGATCCCCGACGCGACCTCACGGCGATCTGTGTCGTCGAGGAACCGAAGGACGTCCAGGCCGTTGAGCGCACGCGCGAATTTCGCGGGCGCTACCACGTGCTCGGCGGCGCGCTCGATCCGCTGCGCGGCGTGGGACCCGATCAGCTACGAATTCGGGAACTGCTGAAGCGGGTCGGCTCAGTCGAGGATGGCACCGAAGTCTCCGAGGTCATCATCGCGACGAATCCGAACACCGAGGGTGAAGCGACGGCCACGTACCTACTTCGCACGCTGCGGCCGTTCCCCGGTCTGACGGTGTCCCGCATTGCGTCCGGAATCCCGATGGGCGGCGATCTCGAGTTCGCGGACGAGATGACCTTGGGCCGGGCGTTGTCGGGGCGACGCACCCTTTAAGTCCGTAAGTAACGTGCTGGCCTATAGCGCTTTCACCGCCGTTTCAGGGCCATAAGATCCGCTACATGGAAATGACCTCATGAATCCTTCTTCCGCGCCGGCTGGATGGTTTCCAGACCCCGGCGGATCCGGTGGAATGCGGTTTTGGGATGGCTCCGCATGGGCTCCGGAAGCGCAGCCGCGTCCGGTCATTTCGGACGATGAACGCGCCGAGAGGCTCAACAATGCGCTCATGATGGCTGTTTCGAGAGGCGGGCGGATCGAGGCGCATACGCGATTTCAGGCGGTCGTGGTGTACGGCAGGCCTGTGAACCACATCATTCATGCGATTTTGACTGTCTTCACCTGCCTTCTGTGGGGCATCGTCTGGCTGATCGTGGAGAACCAAGGTGGAGAGCACCGAGCGGTCGTTCAGGTCGACCCATACGGAAACATTCGATCATCCGGGCTTGCTCGGTCGAGGTGAGCCAGCAGGAGCCTGCGTCGGCACAATCGAATGTTGGCAATCATGTGCAGGTCGTTGGTCGGTCAGTTCCTGGCTGTTTGAGATGACCCCTCCACCACATCAGGCGAAGGCGTCCTGCCAGCGCTAGGGGAGGGAACAAGGTCATTCAGCGCGCAATCCTGACTTGGCAGAGTGAGAATTGTCCGTATGAGCTTTCCTCCGCCTCCGCCTGGACCCGGCCAGGACCCGAATCAGCAGTTCAACCCGCAGCCATGGGGTGCTCCACCTCCGCCGCAGCCGTTCCCGCCGCAGCAGTACGGCGCCCCGCAATATGGAGCCCCGCAGTACGGCGGCGGTTTCCAGCCGCAGTTCAACCCCCAGCAGGGTGACCCGGGCACCCTCGATCTACCTTGGTACGGGATCGGCGCCGTCGATGCGATCAAGCGGATGTTCCAGAAATACGCCCGCTTCGACGGTCGTGCCAGCCGCGGTGAGTACTGGTGGCCGGCTCTCGCATACTTTCTGGTTTCAATTGTCTTGAACGTCCTCGAAGGAGCTGCCAGTCTGGCCGGCTCGACAGCGTTGTACGCCCTCCTGGCCCTTGTTGGGTTCGTCTTTGCGCTTGGCGTTCTTGTCCCGGGTCTTGCCCTTGGTGCTCGACGGCTTCACGACGCAGGGTTCAGCGCGTGGCTGCTCCTTCTGATCCTTGCAATCTTCGTAGGGTGGATCGCGCTGCTGGTTCTTCTGTGCCTGCCCAGCAAGCCCGAAGGGGCCAAGTACGACCGCGTTGTGGGCGCACCAGGCGGTTACTACTGATCATTCAGTAGTTATTCGAACGACCGAACGATCGTCGAATTCTAAAAAGCCAGCGGCGAATTACTCGACAACAAATGTCGTCAAGTAATTCGCCGCTGGTTTTCTGTAACTGACTAGCTGCCGCCGCCGGCAAAGAAGCCGAAGCCGAAGCCGCCTCCGCCGCCCGAGGTACCGCCTCCGCCACCCGCGTGGAAACCTCCGCTGAAGCCGCCGCCGCTGAAGTTGAACCCGCCTCCGGCGCCGCCACCTGCGCTTCCGCCGCCGAAGTGCGCACCTCCGCCGCCGCCGAAGCTGCCGGAGAAGCCGCCAAAGCTGCCGGAGAAGTGCCCGCCGCCACCGCCGCTGACGTCAGCCAAAGCTGTGCCGGGAACTGAAAGACTCAAGAATGTTGCCGCAGCCAAGCTGGGTACGACAAGCAAAAGCTTCCTTTTCATAGTGCTCCTCAAGGAAGTCGTGGCCGAACTTTCGCCGATCGCCGGAAATGGTGAGCGACTTAATTGAAGCGTAAATTTCGCGCACGCCGATTTAATCGGTTTGTCCGAGTTGATCTTTTCGAAAAGGCTAATTCCATTGATTGAATGACAGTCGTTTGACCGGCGGTCAACCCTTCGCGGCCGCGGCCAATCGCTCCCGCCGAAGCTGCTCGACCTCGGGGAGGTTCAGCGGCTCGAGTGAATCGGCGCCGATCGCACGCATGATGAGCAGGTCGGCCAGCTGCGGGTTCCGGGCGAGTGCCGGACCGTGCATATAGGTGCCATAGACAGATCCCTGGACGACGCCCTCGAGGCCGTCGCCGACTCCGTTCCCAGTGCCGTGGAGTACACGCCCCAGTCCGCGGGCGTCAGGGCCCAGGGTCGTGCCGCCGCGGTGGTTCTCGAATCCGACCAGGGGCTCGGTCAAGCCTTCGACTATCGGTTCAATCGAGATCTCGCCGATCGAACGCTTCTCCTGCGGCGACGTCGTGACATCGAAGAGGCTGATGCCTTCGACTTTCTCGCCGGCCGAGGTCTCGTACCAGTGGCCGAGCACCTGGATGGCTGCGCAGATCGCGAGAACCGGTGCCCCGTTAGCGGCGGCCTTCTGCAGTCCCGGGTAGGTCAGCAGGTGGCGGGTGGCGAGACGTTGCGCGTAGTCCTCGGCACCGCCGAGGGTGTAGATGTCGAGCGACTCCGGAACCGGCATGTCGAGCGTGATCTCGACGATCTCGGCGTCATAGCCGCGCATCGCGAGGCGCCGGCGCAGGATGACGGCGTTTCCGCCGTCGCCGTAGGTCCCCATGACATCCGGCAGGACGAGTCCGATGCGTACGGTCGATTCACCCATTGCGCGCACCCTTCGCCAGAGCCGTATTGAGATCGCGGAACGCGGTGTAGTTCGCGAGTACTTCGACCTTGCCCGGAGGGCAGGTGAGGATCGCCTTCATCGGGTCGGCGACAAGCGTGTGGTCGACGTCCGCATAAGTAAGACGGACAGCGAGGTCGGTGCCGCGCTCACCGGACGCGACGACCTGGACCCCATGGAAGTGCTCGAAGTGCACGTCCCACAGCCACGAGAGGTCTTCGCCGTCCGGGACCTGGCCGTTGACCGCGATGACGAGACCGGAGGCGTCATGGTCGACCATCGACAGTGCTTCCTGCCAGCCCGCGGGGTTCTTCGCGAGCAGCATGCGCACGGAGTGGTGGTCGCCGACCTGAATCGTGCTGTAGCGCCCGGCGATCTCGCTGACTGATTCGACGCCCTTGACCGCATCGGCCGCCAGGACGCCCATCGCGACGGCGGCCGCAACGGCCTGGGCCGCGTTTCCGCGGTTCGCCTTGCCGGGCAGGCCCAGCTTCATCGGGAGAACGAGGCCGTTCGGGCCATAGAGGTTGTTGTCGTCGATGCGCCAGTCCGGCGTCGGACGCTTGAAGTCGGCACCCGTGCTGTACCAGTGCTCGCCGTCGCGGACGATCGGCTCACCTGAACGCGGGCAGCTCACCGAGTCGAGCGCCCATCCACTTCCGGCTGCCACCCACACGACATTCGGGTTGTCGTACGCAGCCGAGGTGACCAGGATGTCGTCGCAGTTGGCGACGATCACGGCATCGGGGTGCCGCTGGAGCCCTTCGCGCAGCTTTCGTTCGATCATGTTGATCTCGCCGACGCGGTCCAACTGGTCGCGGCTCAGATTGAGGAGCACCATCGCGGCCGGCGACAGTTCGTCGGCGACATGGGGGAGGTGCAGCTCATCGACCTCGATCGCGGCGA
Source organism: Smaragdicoccus niigatensis DSM 44881 = NBRC 103563 (assembly GCF_000380645.1). GTDB lineage: Bacteria > Actinomycetota > Actinomycetes > Mycobacteriales > Mycobacteriaceae > Smaragdicoccus > Smaragdicoccus niigatensis. The sequence goes on along the minus strand of NZ_AQXZ01000011.1, from coordinate 33,445 downwards.
GCGGTGCATCGCGGTGCGCGGTCAGTGCAGCCACGATGCCGGCGTCCATGTTGGCGCCGTCCTGCTGGGTGGCGACCGAGTCGAGCTTCGCGAGTGCCGCCGCAGCCATGCGGGTCGTTGTCGACTTGCCATTCGTTCCGGTGATGAGCACGGACTTACGGTCGCGACCAAGCTGCGCCATGATCGATTTGTCGACCTTGAGGGCGATGAGGCCGCCGATCATGGCTCCCGCGCCGCGTCCCGTCTTGCGTGACGCCCAGGCTGCGGCTTTGGCCGAAGCGAGCGCGGTGCGGCCGCGCACTGTGAACCGTTTCTGCCGTTTCTTCCGCATTGGGCAAGGTTATCGCCTGCTCCTCGGATGCGGGGCAGGGTCACGATCACGGGTCTGCGAACGATGTGGAGTAGGTCTGTGTGACCCAGGCCATTAATGCCCGAATTTGATGTCCGATTTTCTGGCCGGGAGTGCGACGCCCATCACGATGCGTTATTCAACGACCCCTACGAAAGTATATCCAAAAGTAGGGGTCACCTGCTGAAACAGCAGCTCAGGGGCCATCTTGTAACCCAGGCCACTAATTGACAACGCATAGTTACTCCGGGGTACGGTTTATCTCGAATTGCGGATCGGAAATAAAAAATCCGATTCCACAACACGTTAGGAAATTGAATTTCAATGGCTATTGCCGCTAAGAAACGAGTTACCCGAACCGCTCTCATTGCGAGCGTCGCGGCTGCTGCAGCCCTGGTTCCGGCCGGTATCGCATCAGCTCAGTTCGGTGCCACGCCTGAGGTGAAGGCCGCGACGTGGACTGTGGAGAAGAACTCGCACGCTGATGACGCTGCCGCTTACATGTGGGTCAAGCCGATCCCGGTTGGTCAGCAGATCGTCAACGCTGCATTGGGTCAGCTTGGCTCGGCTTACGTCTGGGGCGGGACGACGCCGGGTGCGTTCGATTGCTCGGGTCTGGTCATGTGGTCGCACGCTCAGGTCGGTATCTCGACCCCGCGTACCAGCGACGCGCAGTGGGCCGGCGGCAAGGCCGTGGCTCTGGATGCGCTGCAGCCCGGTGACATCATCGTCATGAACGGTGGCGGACACGTTGGTCTGTACATCGGAAACGGGATGATCATCCACGCTGCGACCGAGGGTGTCGGTGTCATCATCGAGCCGATGTCGGACATGCAGGTCGACGGTGCGGTCCGCTACTGGTGACCACCAGCTTTTGAATAACTGAATAAACGAAGAAAGGGCGTCGACATTATGTCGACGCCCTTCTCGTGTTCTGGGTTGCAGCCGATCTGACAGGATTCTCCGCCCTCAGCGCGGCGTTACCTTGTCGATCGACAATGACCCCTGAGACTGCAGGAAACTTGCCGCTGGGCGATCAACTTCCTGCAGTCTGGCGCCTCTAGGCAAGCCCAACCCGTTCCAGGATTACTTGGCCGCTCGGTTGACCGCCGAAACGACCGCGCGCAGGGAAGCCGTGGTGATCGACGACGCGATGCCGACGCCCCACAGGACCTTGTCCCCGATTGCGCACTCGACGTACGCGGCGGCGTTGGCGTCCGCGCCTGAGGTCATGGCGTGCTCGGAGTAGTCGAGAACGCGCACATCGATGCCGAGTTCGCTCAGCGCATCGATGAATGCGGACACCGGTCCATCACCAGAGCCGGTGATCTCCCGCTCCTTGCCCTCGTAGAGGACCGTGGCGATGAGGGTGTCGGTGCCGCCGTCGGTCTCCGCCGCCTTCACCTGCTGGCGCATGCGCTCGAGCGGCGTGATCGGCTCGATGTACTCGGCCTTGAACAGTTCCCACATCTTCTTGGGCTCGACCTCGCCACCGAGTTCGTCGGTGACCTTCTGGATCGCCTGCGAGAACTCGATCTGGAGACGACGCGGCAGCTTCAGACCGTGGTCGGTCTTCATGATGTAGGCGACGCCGCCCTTGCCGGACTGCGAGTTGACGCGAATGACGGCCTCGTAGTTGCGGCCGACGTCCTTCGGGTCGATCGGCAGGTACGGAACCTGCCAGAGGATCTCGTCGACCTTCGCGCCGGCGTCTGCGGCGTCTTCGGACATGGCGTCGAAGCCCTTGTTGATCGCGTCCTGGTGGCTACCGGAGAAGGCCGTGTAGACCAGGTCGCCACCGTAGGGGTGACGCTCCGGGACGGGCAGCTGGTTGCAGTACTCGACCGTGCGGCGAATCTCGTCGATGCTCGAGAAGTCGATCTGCGGGTCGACGCCGCGCGAGAACAGGTTCATGCCCAGGGTCACCAGGCACACGTTTCCGGTCCGCTCGCCGTTGCCGAACAGGCAGCCTTCGATGCGGTCCGCACCGGCCTGGTAGCCCAGCTCAGCGGCCGCCACGGCCGTGCCGCGGTCATTGTGTGGGTGCAGCGACAGAACGACCGAATCGCGGCGAGCGAGGTTGCGGCTCATCCACTCGATCGAGTCGGCGTAGACGTTCGGTGTCGCCATCTCGACGGTGGCCGGCAGGTTGATGATGATCGGCTTCGCCGGCGTCGGGTCGATGATCTCGATGACCGCGTTGCAGACATCCACCGCGTACGACAGCTCGGTGCCGGTGTACGACTCCGGGGAGTACTCGTAGCGCCAGTTGGTGTCCGGGTACTTCGTCTCCTCGGCCAGGCACTTCAGTGCGGCCTCGGTGGCGATCTTCTTGACGACGTCCTTATCCGCACGGAAGACGACGCGACGCTGCAGGATCGAGGTGGAGTTGTAGAAGTGCACGATGACGTTCTTCGCGCCGCGGCAGGCCTCGAAGGTGCGCTCGATGAGCTCGAAGCGGCACTGCGTCAGAACCTGGATGGTGACGTCGTCCGGGATGGCGTCGTCTTCGATGATCTCGCGCACGAAGTCGAAGTCGGTCTGGCTGGCCGACGGGAAGCCGACCTCGATCTCCTTGTAGCCCATCTGGACCAGCAGGTCGAACATGCGGCGCTTGCGCGCGGGACTCATCGGGTCGATCAGAGCCTGGTTACCGTCACGCAGGTCGACGGCACACCAGCCCGGTGCGTGGTCGATGACCTTGTCCGGCCACGTGCGGTCGGGAACAGTGATGTCCTCGACTTCGAGCGCGAACGGCCGGTAACGATAGACCGGCATAGACGAGTTCTTCTGGGTGTTCCACGGTGCCTGGTCGGCGGGAGCCGGTCGCGACGGCGGGTTGATCGTGCGCGTGCCGGAAGTGAATGCGTCTGCGGGTGACATGATTCTCCGTTTGGAAGGTTGGTCTTGATTCTAAGACCGGCGCACCAAAGACTCCGCGACGGGAAGCCGGTCTGGATCAGACCCCGCCGCGGCAGCCAAGAAGAAGGAATGCCCGCTGCACAGGCCGCAGTTTACACCCGGCGCAGGCAATGCGGAAAAAGCAACCCACGGCTGCAGCGGGTTTGCGTGAATAGAACCTATGGGCGAGATCAAGTTCCCGCATGAGGCCGCGCGGCGCACCTTCAACGTGCCGAGCGCAACGGAAGTCCCCGCGAAAGAACACGCACAGCGCGGCAAAGTGCCCATCATCGACTTCGCACTGCTCGCGCTCGCGGTCATCTCCGTGGTGCTGCTGGTCTGGATGACGTGGGGAAAAGTCAGTCCCGGAACGCTCGACACGTTGCTCTACCTCGACCTCGCGATCTGTGGTGTGTTCGCGCTGGACTTCCTGCGTCGGTGGCATCTCGCCAAATGGTCGTGGAAGTTTCCGCTCATCAACTTCCTCGACATCATCGGCATGATCCCCGCGATCGTGCTGACGAGTCCGGCGCTGCAGCCGTTCCGGGCCCTCCGCATCGTCGTCGTTCTCGCCCGCCTCGCTCGCGCAATCAATCGCGCTTTCGGTGCGCAGTTCGTGGAGACGCTCGTGACTCGCGGGACCGTAGTGGTCGTCGATGCCATCAAGCGACCCATCACGGTTGCGGTTCTCGACGAAGTCGGCGACGTGTTGAAGGAAGGCCACTACACGACAAACATCGTGGCCGCCTTGCAGGAGAACCGGGACGAGATCGACAAGATGATCATCGAGATCGTCAAGAAAGACTCGCTGACCAGCAGGTTCCGGTACGTGCCGTTTCATGACGACATCATTCGTCTGGTCGCCGACACCGTTTACCGGATGATCGTCGGCGTCCTCGACGACCCCCGTACCGACGAACTCATCTCCGACCTCGTGCGCGAGAACATCGACCAGATCAAGGCCGCCGTGCGCGGTCAGGTCGCGCTCGAGGAATACCGCGAGCGGCAGTCTGCTGGTCTCACCGCGGACGGTCCGGCGGAAGTCGTGCCGGGTGCGGTCGTGCCGGCCAAGACTCAGTAGCGCTTACGCCTCAGAGGGTCAGCGTTCGATAGCGAATCGAACCGCGGATGCGGCCGGCCATGAACGCTGCCCGCATGGCCCATTGCCCTCGCGAGTACGCGCGCCAGCGGTTGGGCACGAGCGGGTTGTAGACCACGAGCGAGAGCATGTTCAGGGCGAACATCTTCGGGTCGTTGTTGTGCCAGTCGAGATCGCGATGCTTCTGGTGCAGGCGGGCGTCCATGATCGCGTAGTTGTGCACCTGCCGGCAGGCGCTGCGCAGGTCATCCCGGAGCCGGTAGTCGACGCGCGCGTCATGGGCATGGCCGATCGTGTATCCGGCCTGCTGGATTCGGAATGCGTAGTCCAGATCGTCGGCGCCGCCGATGAACTCGGTGTCCCAATCGCCGACCGACTCCAGCACGTCTCGCCAGATGGCGACGTTTGCGCCGACGAACATTCGGTAGGAGTTCGGGAACTTGAACCCGTCCTCCGGACTCTGGAGGGGTCGCCACGCCTGCGCGGCGCTGGAGTTCAGTTTGGTGATGTCCCGACTGCCCGATATGGCGTCGAAATAGGGCGCGCGCGATGCCATCGCCGCCAGCCACTCGGGATGGGCGTGGTCGTCATGGTCGAGGAACGCGATGAGATCTCCGCGGGCGGCCTGGATGCCGACATTGCGGGCGTGGGAGACACCGCGCACGTCGGTCGAATCAATGACCCGTACTGGTGCGACGAGGTGGATCGGATGCTCGGCGATCACCTCCGCAAGCGTGACGTTGTTGCCGTTATCACTGATGACGACTTCCCAAGTGCCCGTGTACGTCTGGTTCGTCAGGGCATCGAGCTGCTCGACGATATGGGGGAGTGCGCCGTACGCCGGAATCACGACGGACACAAACTCGGGATGCATCCGGATGGGAGCTGCCACAGGCGTCTCACCAGCCTCAGAAGAGGTGGATTCAACCATGTAGTCCCCCGGATTCGTGCATATCGGCAACGCAGCTTTGCGGGGCAGCGTATCGCTGGTCACGTTGTCAATTCGAGTCTGATGTCGGTTGTCGCCCGATATTCGCTCGAATGGAGGACGGTCGGTAGTCTTAATTCGGCCTTTCACCCCCTCGAAGACCCCGGAGGTCGCCTCGTGGCTCTCGTCGTTCAGAAGTACGGCGGATCCTCCGTCGCGACCGCTGACCGGATCCGCCGAGTCGCTGAGCGAATTGTCGAGACCAAGAAGGCTGGCAACGAGGTCGTTGTCGTGGTCTCCGCCATGGGTGACACGACTGACGAGCTCCTCGACCTTGCCGCGCAGGTGTGCCCGGCCCCGCCCGGTCGCGAAATGGACATGCTGCTGACCGCGGGCGAGCGAATCTCGAACGCGTTGGTCGCCATGGCAATCCATTCGCTGGGCGCCGAAGCGATCTCCTTCACCGGATCGCAGGCTGGCGTCATCACCACGAGCGTGCACGGCCGCGCCAAGATCATCGACGTCACCCCGGGTCGCGTTCGCACCGCGCTCGACGAGGGCAAGATCGCGATGGTCGCCGGTTTCCAGGGCGTCAGCCAAGACAGCAAGGACGTCACGACGCTTGGCCGCGGTGGCTCGGACACCACGGCCGTCGCACTCGCCGCCGCCCTCAATGCTGACGTCTGTGAGATCTACACCGACGTCGACGGAATCTTCTCGGCCGATCCGCGCGTTGTGAAAGATGCACGCAAGCTCGACAAGGTTTCGTACGAGGAAATGCTCGAGATGGCTGCGGCCGGATCAAAGGTCCTCGTGCTGCGCTGCGTCGAGTACGCGCGCCGCTACCACGTGCCGGTGCACGTTCGTTCGTCATATTCCGACAAGCCCGGAACCGTAGTGACCGGATCGATGGAGGACATCCCCGTGGAAGAAGCAATCCTGACCGGTGTCGCACACGACCGTGGCGAGGCCAAGGTGACGGTCATTGGTGTGCCGGACGTCCCAGGTGAGGCTGCGAAGGTCTTCCGTGCGGTGGCTGATGCCGAGATCAACATCGACATGGTCCTGCAGAACATCTCGCGGGTCGACACCGGCAAGACCGACATCACCTTCACGTTGCCGAAGGAAGACGGTCCGCGCGCAGTCGAGAAACTGACCAAGCTGCAGGAGGAGATCGGCTTCTCGCAGCTGACCTACGACGACCACATCGGCAAGGTGTCGCTCGTCGGTGCCGGCATGAAGAGCCACCCGGGCGTCACCGCGACGTTCTGTGAGGCGCTCGCTCAGGCCGGAATCAACATCGAACTGATCTCGACGTCGGAGATCCGAATCTCGGTGCTGGTTCGCGACACCGACCTCGATGACGCGGTCCGTGCACTGCACGCTGCGTTCGAGCTCGGCGGCGAAGAAGAGGCTGTGGTCTACGCAGGGACGGGGCGCTAGTCATGGGTGTACGTATTGGAGTCGTCGGCGCGACCGGCCAGGTCGGCCAGGTCATGCGCGCGATCCTCGAGCAGCGGAACTTCCCGGCTGACGAGGTTCGCTTCTTCGCGTCGGCGCGTTCGGCGGGCAAGAAGCTGCCGTTCCGTGGCGGAGAGATCGTTGTCGAGGACACCGACACCGCAGACCCGAGCGGTCTCGACATCGCGCTGTTTTCGGCCGGTGCCACGATGTCGCGCATCCAGGCGCCGCGCTTCGCTGCAGCCGGCGTGACGGTCGTCGACAACTCGTCGGCGTTCCGCAAGGACCCCGACGTTCCGCTCGTGGTCAGCGAGGTGAACCCGGAGCAGGCGTTCAACCTCAAGAAGGGCATCATCGCCAACCCGAACTGCACCACCATGGCTGCGATGCCGGTCATGAAGGTGCTGCACGACGAGGCCGGCCTGCACCGCATGGTGATCTCGAGCTACCAGGCTGTGTCGGGTAGCGGTCTGGCTGGTGTGCAGGAGCTCGCGTCGCAGGCCCGTGCGGTCATCGACGGTATTGAGCAGCTCACCTATGACGGTTCGGCGCTCGCCTACCCGGCACCGGTCAAGTACGTCGCTCCGATTGCGTTCAACGTCGTTCCGCTCGCGGGTTCGCTCGTCGACGACGGCAGCGAAGAGACCGACGAAGACCAGAAGCTGCGCTTCGAGTCGCGCAAGATCCTCGGTCTGCCGGACCTGCTCGTCAGCGGCACGTGTGTGCGCGTTCCGGTCTTCACTGGTCACTCGCTGTCGATCAACGCCGAATTTGACCGTGCTCTGACGGTCGCCCGCGCAAAGGAGCTCCTCGCTTCGGCTCCGGGCGTGAAGCTCGTCGACGTGCCGACTCCACTCGCTGCCGCCGGTGCCGACGATTCGCTCGTCGGTCGTATTCGGCAGGACCAGTCCGTCGCCAACGGTCGGGGCCTCGCGCTCTTCATCTCGGGTGACAACCTGCGGAAGGGTGCGGCGCTCAACACCATTCAGATTGCGGAAGTTCTGGTCGCGGGACGCTGACAGGTCAGCTCGGCGGTTGCGGCAGGTTTGGGCAGACCTGACGCGGGTCGATGTTTGCGGACACCCAGTCTTGCCACTCTTGTGGACTGATGTCGTAGGCCAATTTCGTGCAGATTGCGGTTTGCGGATCCGCGGTTGGGACATGCCAGAGGCGAACGGTTCCATCCCTTCCCGCGCTGGCGAGTAGCTTGCCGTCCGGACTGAAGGCGATTTTGAGAACACTGTCAGTGCTGCCAGCGAGTGGTTTCCCGAGGTCGCGTCCGGTCATGACATCCCAGAGGCGGATAGTTCGATCAATGCTCGAAGATGCGAGTAGCTTGCCGTCCCGACTGAACCGCACGTCGTTCACCTGACCAGTGTGACCCTTCAGAGTGTGCGTTTTGCTATGCGCCGACAGGTCCCAGAGTTCGATTGTGTTGTCAGCACTGCCGGTTGCGAAGGTCTTCAAGTCTGGGCTGAAAGCCAGCGTGCGAATCGTGTCCCGCTGCGCTACTAAGGGGCGGCCGCCGTCGGTGTCGTTCTTGAGATTCCAGAACCAGACGTCGTTACCGAATTCGGCCGACGCCACGGTGTGTCCGTCTGGACTGAAGGCAAGGGCAGTGATCTTGTGCGCCCTGTGCGCTGGCCCCGAGAATGTTTTGTAGAGGTCACCTCTTGGCACATTCCACACTGAGATGACGCCGTCGACTGTTCCGGTCGCTAGATAGCTCCCATCGGGACTGAAGACCGCGGCGGAGACGTCGGCCTCCCCGGGCGTAAGAATCTTCGGTGTGGTTTCACCGGGAGGGAACAACGCAGGCGGCAAATCCCCGAACGAGATGATCGCTCCCTTACTGCTGATCGTGGCGGACTGGCTCGGCAGAAACTGCTTCGTTGGTGTGGGGATAATGCCGATATCGTGCGGGAAGCGCCGTCGCACGGTTCCGTTCTGTCCCGCTGTAATGAGGGAGCCGTCCTGCTCGAATGCGATGGCGTAGACCGCCGATTCGTGGCCCGTATCAGGAATGAGCTGGTTGGTATTCCAGAGCCGCACGGTGCCATCCGTGCTCATGCTCTCCATGTCTTGCCCGCTTGAGCTGAACCGCAGGTCCACCACCGGCATCGAATGGGCGATGAGGGGCTGCCCGGTTTGCGCTCCGGTGGTGGCATCCCACAGTCGAATGGTTTGGTCGGAGGCGCCGCTGACGATCGTGGATCCGTCGTGCGTGAAGGCTAGTGCGAGCACGGTGCCAGTATTGCCGTCGAGTTCAGAAATGAATCTGGCCTGGCCGCGGGGTTCGAGTCGCCACAGTTTGATCTTGTAGTCGTTGGCTCCGCTCGCGATCATGTCGCCTCTGGGTGAGAACGCAAGCCCGCGTATAAGGTCTTGGTGGCTGGTTGGGAAGCTGTAATCCTGGTGCCCGGTTGCGGTGTCCCACATCACGATTCGGTCGTCGTAACCGGTCGTCGCTATTTTGTCGCCTGTAGCGCTGAAAGCGATGGTGAAGACGTCGCTGATGTGGCCCCCGCGCATCCAGAGTCGATCTCCGGACCGTGTTCGCCACGCTTCGGTGAGTTGGCCGTTCAGTGCGGCGACGATCGTTTGTGCGTCCGGACTGAAAGCCACGGCGCCGTTGAATCCGTCACGGCTTTCCAACGTGCGGAGACGACGCCCGCTTGCAAAGTCGATGATGTCGATCGTGGTCAAAAATCGGGCTGCAATAAGTTCTCCGTTCGGACTGAGAGCGACATTCTCGGGGGGCGTGGTAGGAATCGGATCGCCGATCGGTGCACCGGTTGACAGGCTCCATCGCCGAATTCCGGCTGGGGTTAGCGACACAGCAACGGGGCCGTTATCAGTGAAGGCGGTTTTTACGGATGTTCCGGGAATGTCGACTATCTTCTGGGCGGACCCGAGGGATGCGTCGACGCCGGCCAGGTTAAGTCTTGTCTCGTCGGCTTCGTCACCGCGCAGCTTCGAGGCGGCGAGGTATTGCAGAGTTGACTGCCTGCCGACGATCTGTTCGGTCTGGGCACGGTCGACCACCACCGCGGCGGTGGCGAGTGTTGCCTGCCTGTCCGCACTACGGTAATAACTGAGGGCCATCAGGCCCAACACAATCGCGACGGTCAGGACCAGCGCGAGGATCCGAGATCTCTTGCGCAGCGTCCGAGAATGAGCCTCGGCTTCCTTTCGTGCCTCTACCTCGGTCTTTGCCAGGCGTTCCGCGACCTCGACTCTCTCTTCGAGAGCAAGGCGCTCGGCTTCAAGCCGCTGATTCTCCCGCGCACGCGACGCCTCAACAAAGGGCTCGATCTCACTCAGGCTGTCGTGGAAAGTGGGGTCTTCGAGCAACTGCTCGGCTTCGACAAGCCGAGAACCACTGAGCAGCCACGACTCGTTTTCCCGATGGGTGTGCCAGCCGTGGGCGGTGCGCACCAGAGCATCCGATTCCTTAAGTCTCTGGTTCTCCTCGTCGAGCCAGCGGCGCAGGTCGTCCCAATGATGGAGTAGCGATTCCAGTCCGACTTCCACGATCGTGTCACCGCCGAGCTCGTCCTTTACAAGCAGTCGTTTGGACACCAACGCGTCGATGAGTGGCCTACTGGCGGTAGGTAGCTCACTCGTCTTAGCGGTCCGGCGATACGGGCGCTCGCTTTCGGAATCGACCCCTGCGAGCCAAGGAATGAACGCGGATCGGAGAACCCTCAGTTGTTCTTCCCGCTCGGCTGGATCTCCCGACAGCACCTCGTCGACCGCGGCTTGGACGATCTTCGCCATTCGTCCCACGTTGGCGTAGTGATCGACGGTGATCGTTCCGGTGCTTGCGTAATCCTCGTAGAGACGCGCCATCGCGAGCGCGAGCAGGGGCAAAGTGTCGGCACCACTGCTGGCTTCCTCCGCGAGGTTGTTCACCAACGCAGGGTCGATAGTCAGTTGCCGACCACCCTCGGTCGATCGCTTCGCCGGCTTGGTGATCACCTCGCTGAAATGGGATTCCGACATCGGCCGAAGCTCATCGAACAGCTGGCTCGAAACGCCGGCGAGTTGCGGTGCCGTCTGCAGGGCTGTGTAGCGGTCGGTCCGAATCGTCGCGCACACGATGAGTCCGAGCGTCGGATGGCTTGCGAGGTGCGCGATCATGTCCAGGAACCGACCGGCCTCCGGCCCCGCATCGGAATTGAACAGTTCTTCGGCCTGGTCAAGCGGGAGGAGAGCGACCGGTGGGGAATCGCTGGCTCCGTCACTGTCAGCTAGACAGCGTTGCGCTGCAGCGTGCTGGACTTCCTCGATCCACTGCGCGATTCGATGCCAGTCGCCGGCGGTGCAGGCTCGTTTGATGTCACCGAGCGGACCTTCTGGGAGTTCAAAGCGGACCCGGGTCGCGGCGAGTGACTTGGCGAAACCGTCCTCACCCGTCAACGCATTTCGGCGCGGTCGCATCGGATCGAGGATGAAGTAGTGGCGATCGTCGCGACGGAGCCGCGGTAATAGTCCGGCACGGAGGAAGGATGACTTACCCGTACCCGACGGGCCAAGCACGACGAACAGGGTCGCGAGGCCCTGAATTCGCATGTCCCTAAGGGCGTCCAGCCCCTTGCTGATCTCCTCATCCCGACCGAAGAAGACAGCGGCGTCCACTTCTTCCAGTGGTTCCCAGCCGCGGTATGGACTTCGGTGCTCGTCGCGCGGTGGCGGCCAGACAAAGGATTCGGCCCCGATTCCCGCCCCGCGAATCGCGTCCCGAAGCCGGATCAATCCGTCGGTCGGGAACACGATCTGGTTCGAACCATCATCGATGTCGATCGATGTGGTCGGCACTGTGCCGGAATCCGGGAAGAGGAGGACGTGCTGCCAATCGCGGGTGAGATCGACAGCAGTAGAACTCCGGGCCGATTCCTCCAACAGAGCGCAGAAGATCTGCTTGCTCAGGTTCTCGGCGGTCCGGTACTCGACTCGGCATTCGAGCGAGTCTGACCACGAATGGCTGATGAGACAGATGACCGCTTCGCAGCGGGTGCCAGCCTTCCGCAGCGCTTCCTTCCAATGCTGCCCAGCTTTGATTCCTGTCTGATGATCGAGATCGAGGAAAATTTCGTTCGCTAAGGGCGGGTCCTGTTCGGTGAGCCACTGCTTTAGTGCCTTGGCTTGTCGTTCATCAGCGCTCGCATGGCTGAGGAAAATGCGCGACATAGCGACCTTCATGTTCGCCGAGAATTCCTCTTTGACCATCGTCTCTCCGGGTGGAGGGCGGTGATGCAAAATCGCTGTTTGTATACCGTGCGATAGTGGGGCCATGGAGACGCGCGGGTCCGCCTGGCAAGTGTTTCGCGCATTTTTCGTTCTCGGCCTGACCTCCTTCGGCGGCCCGATCGCGCATCTCGGCTACTTCCGCGACGCGTTCGTCGAGAAGCGGAAGTGGCTCTCCGATCGCGCCTACGCCGATCTCGTCGCGTTGTGTCAGCTACTGCCCGGGCCGGCTTCGAGCCAGGTCGGGATGGCGCTGGGCCTGCAGCGGGCCGGTTACGCGGGGATGTTCGCCGCGTGGTTCGCATTCACGATGCCTTCGGCTGTGCTCATGGTCGGCTTCGCATACGGCCTTGAGTATTTCGCGGTCGACCCCCAGGCGGGCTGGGTGCTCGGCCTGAAGGCAGCCGCGGTCGCCGTGGTTGCGAATGCGGTGCTGGCGATGGCTCGGTCCCTTGCCCCGGATCGGGAGCGCGCGACGATCGCGGTGGGCGCGATGATCCTGGCTTTGCTGATCCCGTGGGTTGCCGGCCAGGTCGCGGTCATCGTGGTGGCCGCGCTCGTCGGATTGTTCTGGTTGAAGGCGTCTCCGCCGCCGATGCTGATGTGGGATCGGTTCAACGTGCGGGTTCCGCGTTGGGTTGCGGTTCTGGCACTGCTGATTTTCGCCGGACTGCTGATCGGTCTGCCGCTGTTGGCGTCGGCGACGAAGAATCTCGGCGTTGATCTGGCGGACATCTTCTATCGCGCGGGTTCGCTGGTCTTTGGTGGCGGGCACGTCGTGCTGCCGCTGCTGCAGAGTCAGACGTCCGAGCTCGTCAGCCACGACCTGTTCCTCGCGGGTTACGGTGCGGCGCAGGCTGTTCCGGGGCCTCTATTTACGTTCGCCGCGTACCTCGGTGCCGAGACCGGGTTGGGGATCACGGGTGCAGTGATCGCACTCTTGGCGATTTTCTTGCCGTCGGCGCTGCTCATCGTCGGGGCGCTGCCCTTCTGGGAGAAGCTCCGGCACGCGCCGAAGGTGCAGCGCGCCCTGATGGGAGTCAACGCCGGTGTTGTCGGTCTGCTTGCTGCGGCGCTGTATACGCCAGTCTTCACTGAGGGCATTCCGGACGCGATGGCGATGATCATTGCTGCGGCCGCGTTCGTGGCGCTCGCCGCTTGGAAAGCGCCGGCCTGGGCTGTCGTGATCGCCGCGGGAGTACTCGGCTACTTCGTGCTCTAACCGGGTGGCGGGACCGCGTCGGTTTCGGCGAGCACGACTATTTGATAACCGACGCCCGCCGGAACGGTTCCCGCAACGTGAACCGTCAGTTGCAGCCAGTGAACTGGTCGTCCCTGCGGATCCTCGACGATCATTGCCGCGTGTCGGAGCACGTACGTGTTGCGCTCGCCGGCACTTCCGATGAGCCATACCCGCGCCGAGACCACGGCACGATCGGTGAGGTACGGCAGCGAATCGGGAACGATGAAGCTCGCGATCTCTGGCCGGTCCGGAGAGGCCGGGTAGGTCATCCGGATCGGGCCCGACGGCGGCGGCCCCCCGAGCCACAGAGTTCCGCTGTATTCGGTGCGACGCAGTTTGCGGTCGCCTTCGATCGCGTCGACGAGGTGGTCGATGCGCGATTGCGGCACTGGGGGAGTCGGCTGGCCCACGCCGGTCAGTGTGCCGGACGGGGTCGCGGTGCGCCACTGAATCCAACTTGTCAGAGGTCGAATGTATATTCGAATAGTGCTTGTTGACCAGCTCGTTTCCGCAGGTGAGGCCACTACGGCTCTCGCCGCGATGCGCGCTGCCGTGCCGCTGGAGGCGAACGGAACACGCGCCGAGCAGGCGGCATTGTTCGTCGAGATCGAGTCGCTCAAGCGGCAACTCGATGCCCTCGGCTACCGGGTGTTGGCGGAGCTGGAGACTCGGACGGATGACTCACTCGGCATCTTGCGGACCGTGGACGCGGTCGCCGACGGTGCACGACTGGACAAGAAGGACGTCCGCGCACGGCTGCGGATCGCCGCCGACCTGACCCCGCGGATCATGGTCTCCGGCGACGTCGTCGCACCGAACCTCGAATACGTTGCCGAAGTGGTGAACAGCGGCACTGTTGGGCGTGAGCACCTGACGGTGATCCGCCGGTTCTTCAAGAACCTGCCCCGGGCGGTCGAACCCGACGCACGCGTGTTCGCCGAACAACAACTCGCGGACTGGGCCACCCAGTTCCGCCCCGACGAACTCGCCAAGCTCGCGGACCGGCTTCGCCATGTATTGGACCCGGACGGCACCCTCGACGATGACCTGGACCGGGCCCGCAAGCGGCATTTCACGCTGCACAAGCAGGGCAGCGACAAGATGGTGTCCGGCACGTTCTGCCTCACCCCGGAAGCTGCCGCCTATCTGGAGTCGTACCTGGCGAAGTTCGCACGGCGTGGCATGTGCAACCCCGCCGATGCCGAACCCACGATCGACCACGACCCCACCGAAGCCGACATCAAGGCCGACACCCGGACCTATGGTCAACGCTGCCACGACGCACTCGTGGCAATGCTGCGCGCGATCCTCATGTCCGGAGACCTCGGCCAGCACCGCGGTATGCCGGTCACGGTCATCATCACCGCCGACATCACCGCCCTGGACCCCGCGTTGGGTGCCCCACAGACCGGACGCACCGGCGGCAGCCTCGATATCCCGATCAGTGACGTCCTGCGCATGGCCGGACATGCGGAACTGTTCCTCGCCACCCTTTTCGGCGACGCCAAACCGGTTGAGCTCTATCACGGCCGGGCCCGGCGGATCGCCTCGCCCGGGCAGCGGTTGATGCTCGCGGCGACCGAACGCGGCTGCAGCTTCCCCGGCTGCGACCGCGGCGCCTATTACACGCAGGCACACCACGCGGACCGGGACTGGGTCGAGGGCTGCCCGACGAACATCGACAAACTCGGGCCAGCCTGCGATATCCACCATCCACTCGCCGGTCCTGGTCTCCATCAGTGGAAAACCACGAAAAACCACCTCGGATGGACGGTGTGGATACCACCCAAAATCATTGACCCGGAACGCAAACCCCGGGTCAACCACTTCCACCACCCCGAACGCCGGGTCGGAACTAGTCGACAAGCTCCCTGAGCTTGCCGGCAGCTTCCGGACGCGCGCTTGCAGAAACCGGGAACCGACGCGGCAGCAGGAGGGGAGTGACAAGCAACAAAGCCCCCGCCAGAGCAATCGAAATCCGCGGCCCGGTGATCGACGCGGCCAGCCCCCAGGCCGCCGTCATCAATGCGGTGGTCGTCTTGGTGCTGATCGACCACGCCGATAGCGCACGCGCGGCGTAAGTGCCGGGTAGTCGGTCCAGCCGGTAGGTCGCGTAGACCGGGTTGAAAATTCCACAGCAGAGAACGAGCCCGAACTGCACTGCGATGACCAGAGCCATCCCCCCGCTGCCGGACATCACAAACGCCAGCCCGATCGGCCAGCAGGACCGCGCAATGCCGGCGGTCCGCAGAACCGAAGACTGACCAAACCGCGCCACCAGCGGCCGGGCCATTCGCGCGCCGAGAATGCCACCGACACACGGCACTGCGAACGACAGTGCGTATTGCCAGGGCGCGAAGCCGAGGCTCCCCATCATCAGCACCGCGAGCAGTGGCAAGGGCGCCAGGATCAACGCGTTGACGAGCACGGTATTGGCGAACAGCCGGCGCAGAATCGGGTCCCCGGTGATGACGTCCCAGCCGGCCCGAAGTTCCGCGACGCGGTAACCCGCGACACGCGAAGGCGGATTCTCGACCCCGCCGATGCACCGAATCCCGATCGCCGACAGAACGAAACTCACCGCATTCAGAACCACGGTCGAAATCGGACCGAAAACGGCGATCGCCGCACCGCCAAGGGGTGGTCCGAGGATCGTTGCGGTCCAGGTCGTGGACTCGAATCGCGCGTTTGCGGTCAGCAGCAGTGGCCGCGGGATCAGGGACTTGAGATAGGCGCCACTCGCTGCCGTGAACGTGACATCGGCGGCTGCGACGACGATGGCCACGACCGCGAGCTGCCAGTACCTGAGGGCGTCGAGGAAGTACGCGACGGGCACGGAGATCAGGGCGAGGAACCGCACCAGATCCATCGAGACCATCACGGGTCTCTTGCTCCGGAATTCGACCCACGGACCCAGCGGAATCGCGACCAGCGCACCGACCGCCAATCCGACTGCGGCGAGAAGCGATACCCGGGCGGCATCGACGTGCAGCACGAGAATCGCGAGCATCGAGAACGCGTCGAACGCCAGCCAGGTGCCCGCGGTGCTGATCGCATATGCGGACCACAGCCAGCCGAACTGCCGCCCGAGTCTCTCGCTCACCAGTCGATCAAACCCTGACTGTCGGGAGGGGAGATGAGACGACTCGCGGAAGGTCTGGAACAATACTTAACGTGAACGTTAAAAAGAGCTTGGACCGTCCGGTGCCGAAGCACGCCGCGTCCACGGCTGACTCCTACAAGTGGTGGGCGTTGTCGTGCACGAGTCTCGGAATGCTGCTTGTCGCGACCAACTCCGGGACGCTGATCATCGCCCTGCCGGACCTCGAGCGTGCCCTGGGAACGTCGCTGCTCGAACTCGTGTGGGTGATCCTCGCGTACATGATCTCCTCGACAGTCCTGGTGCTCACCGCCGGTCGATTGTCGGATCTGTTCGGTCGAAAGCAAGCGTTCGTCGCCGCGTTCGTCATCTTCGGTCTCGCCTCGCTCGGTGCTGGATTCGCAACGGGCGGAACGTCTCTCATTATCTGGCGAATCATCCAGGGCGTCGGTGGCGCCTTCATCTTCGCCAACGGTCCCGCCCTGGTGACGGACGCGTTCCCCAAGGAACGACTCGGCTTCGCGATGGGGACAAACGCGATGGTGGCGGCCGTCGGCCTGATTCTCGGTCCGGTCCTGGGTGGCGCTTTGGTCGCGATCTCGTGGCAGTGGGTCTTCTGGTTCAACGTCCCGCTGACCATCATCGGCGCGGTCTGGTCCGCGGTGGTCCTTCGTGAACTTGCGGTGCGAGACGCTCAACGCGGACTCGACATCGCGGGCACGTTGACGTTCGTCGTCGGACTGACCGGCCTCGTCTACGCAATCTCGCGTGGTGGTCTCGAGAGTTGGACCGAGATGCCGGTGGTCGTCGGCTTCATCCTGGCGGCGATCCTCCTGCCTCTCTTCGTTCTCATCGAACGCCACGGGCGCGCGCCCATGCTCGATCTCTCGATCTTCGCGAACCGACTGTTCGCCGCGGCGACCGGCGCAGCCTTCATCAATGGCCTCTCGCGCTTTGCACTGATGTTCATCTTCGTCTTCTACTACCAAGGCGCCCAAGGCGACGACCCCATCACCGCAGGTCTGAAGTTGGCGCCGATGGCCATCGGAATGCTGATCTCGTCGCCGCTCGCCGGCGTCTGGGCAGACCGTCACGGCTCACGTGCCTTGGCCGCTGGCGGAATGCTCGTCACCGCAGCAGGACTTGCACTCATGACGACGATGGAGCCCCAGAGTTCGTACTGGGAGAGCGGTACCTGGCTGGCGCTCGTCGGAATCGGGTCGGGAATGTTCAATTCGCCGAACACCGCCGCCATGATGGGCACCGTTCCCGCGGACCGACGCGGTGTCGCGTCGGGTGCCCGTACCGTCCTGCAGAACACGGGCGCGGTCATCTCGATCGCCTTCGTGATGGCCGCGGTGACCAACGGAATCCCGAAACCGGTTCTGTTCAAGATCTTCTCGGGCCTGGCAACGGGCCTGTCCGATGCGCAACTGCGGCCATTCATCGAGAACATGCACAACGCACTGTGGGTGCTGGCAGTAATCTCCCTGATCGGTGCTGGAGTTTCGATGATGCGACCCAAGCACGTCAAGGGTCAGGCCGACGACTACAACGTTGCCGACGACGTCGAAGAAGCAATCCTGGAAGAGGTGCGTGCGGTCCCGTGAGCGAGGCGAGGGAGCTGCGGATCGGTGATGTCGCGCGGGCCGCGGGGACGACGACCCGAACGATCCGGTATTACGAGGAGATCGGCTTGCTCCCCGCTGCGGGTGGCCGTGAGCCCGGCTCGCACCGCACCTACACCGATGCCGCGATTGATCGCATTACCGAGCTACTGCGCTTGAAGGAACTGCTCGGCCTGTCCCTCGACGAACTCCGCGCCGTTTTCGAAGCCGAGGACGCCCGTGCCGAATTGCGTCGCGAATGGCGAACGGGCGTTGACGACCCGGAGCGCCGGCGCGAGATTCTGACCGAATCGCGGGGATACATCCAGCGTCAGCTCGAACTCGTCATTCGGCGGCGTGATGAAGTGGCTGCGCTGGAGCGAGAACTCGAAGGCAAACTCGACAAAGTCAAGACTCTCCTGAACGAGCTCGACTAGGCGTTTGCACTGGTCACGGTGGCGAAATCGTATATCATTTTCGCCCTTCGCCACGGACTGTCACGATGGGCGACATGGCGAAATCGATCCTCGACACTGGTCTTGTCGAACGTCACGTCGCCGCTGCCGCGGGGTACCTCGCGTCGCACTATCCGGGCGACCGCGTTGCGGGTCAGCCGGTCCACACGGTCTACCTCAGTGCCGCGAAAGCTGATCCGAGCGTCATCGAAGACTGGGGCCACCGCGCTTCGGAGCTCCTCGAGGAGAACCGCCCGTTCCTGACCTCGATTGCCACCGAAAGCGCGGTAACGCAGACCGCGACCGTTCTCACCCACAGCCCTATCCGCGACATTCGATTCGACTTCGAAGACGGCTATCGATCGACCGGCGACGAAATGCGCGACGCTCGCCGGGTCGGTACGACCGTCGCGCAACTGCCCGTCAAGGCGGGCGTACGAATTCCCGGGCTGACGCCCGACGATTGGCGACGCTCGATCGCGATTCTCGAAGCCGTTGTCGCCGAGTTGGATTCGACCGACGATTTCGTCTTCACGATTCCGAAGTTCCGCGCTCTGGATCAAGTCGGTGCGGCCGTCGAGTTGTGCCGCGCATTCGAGCGCGCCCACGGGGTGAGTTTGCGCTTCGAACTGCAGATCGAGAGTCCGCAGGCGATCGTCGCGACCGACGGAACCGCGACCGTCGCGGCGGCGATCCACCGATCGCAGGGGCGCTGTGACGGGCTGCATTACGGGACATACGACTACAGCGCCGCGTGTGGCATCGCGGCAATGCATCAGTCGCTCGACCATCCGGTCGCCGACCACGCGAAAGCTGTGATGCAGGCAGCTGCCGCACAAACCGGGGTGTGGGTGTGCGACGGGTCGACCCAGGTGGCGCCGGTCGGCGGACGGGTGCAGGACGCGCTCGACCTCCACTTCCGCCTGGTCAGTCGATCCTTGGCGCGCGGGTACTACCAGGGCTGGGACATGCACCCCGGCCACCTGGTGACCAGGTGGCTGGCGAACATCGAGTTCTACCGGGCTGCCGCAGCGGTCGCCGCACCGCGACTGCGGGCCTACATTGAGCGGACGAGCGATTTCGATGAGCCGGCCTCCGCCGAGGCACTGGCCCGCGTGCTCGTGCGCGGGCTCGACTGTGGCGTCTTGACGCTTGCCGACACTGGCGTTTCGTCCGCCGCGCAATTGGCCGCCGTCGTGGCGCGGGCACCCATCGACAGTGAGGGGAACAGATGACCGAGTCCGACACGGGCCCCGACTTCCTTCTCTTGCCTGACTTGGCGCTACGCAGTTTCGGGGGCGCGGTGGTGTGGGCGAATGACGAATCGTTCGCCGAGAAGGAGAACCTCATCCGGCCGGAGAAAGCGGGTTACCGACCGTCGACCTTTGGCCATAAGGGGCAGGTCTACGACGGTTGGGAGACGCGTCGACGGCGCGAGGACGGGGTCGACCAGGCCATCGTCCGGCTTGGCATCCCCGGCGCCATCTACGGCATCGTCGTGGATACGTCGTGGTTCAAGGGCAACTATCCGTCGCAGATTTCGGTCGAGGCACTGCACGTCGACGGCTATCCGAGTGCTGCGGAACTTGCCGAACGCGACGATTGGACGCCGATCGTGGCGCGCGTCAAGGTCTACGGCGACACCCGAAATGCCTTCGACGTCACCAGCACTGAACGCTGGACGCATGTTCGGCTCACGATGTATCCGGACGGCGGCGTCGCGCGGCTGAGGGTGCACGGCATCGGAGTGCCGGACCCGGACTTCCTCGCGCTCGGACCGATCGACCTGGCGGCGCTCGAGAATGGCGCCCTCGTCACCGCGTGTTCAAACCGCTTCTATTCGTCGCCGCAGAATCTCCTCGCACCGGGCATGCCACAGTCGATGGGAGACGGTTGGGAAACCGCACGACGCCGGGACAAAGGCAACGACTGGGTCGAGGTGCGCCTCGCCGGACGTGGACTTCCGCGCGTGATCGAACTGGACACGACCTACTTCATCGCCAACAGTCCCGGAGCTGCGGTAGTGCACGGTCGGACAGCGGACAACGAGTGGATCGAACTGCTGCCCCGGACACCGCTTCAGCCGGATACCCGGCATCGCTTTCCCGTCCTGATCGACGTACCCGTCGACCAGCTACGACTCGACATCCATCCGGACGGCGGCATGGCGAGGCTTCGTGTCTTCGGGGACTTGAAGCCGGAGGACCTCGCGGAGAGGTGGCGGCGATGACTTATCCGCGCGACATGGTCGGGTACGGCCCGCATCCCCCGGATCCGAAGTGGCCCGGCGACGCCCGCATCGCGGTTCAGTTCGTCCTCAACTACGAAGAGGGCGGCGAGAACTGCGTCCTCGACGGGGACTCGGCAGCGGAGACGTTTCTGTCTGAAATCGTTCCCGCGCAGCCATTTCCGAACCGGCACATGAGCATGGAATCCATCTACGAATATGGTTCTCGCGCGGGTGTTTGGCGCGTGCTGCGCACATTCGAAAGGCGCGGGCTTCCGATCACGATATTCGGGGTCGCCCGGGCTTTGCAGCGTAATCCCGAGGCGGTCTCGGCGTTCCTGGAGCTCGGACACGAGATCGCGTGCCATGGATTGCGCTGGACGTCCTATCAGTACATCGAGAAGGCGGTCGAGCGCGAGCATATGCGGGAAGCCGTTCAGATTTTGCGGGAGTTGACCGGGGAGACGCCACTGGGCTGGTACACCGGACGCGATTCGCCGCACACCCGAGAGTTGGTCGTCGAGCACGGGGGCTTCGCCTACGACTCCGATTCCTACGCCGATGACCTGCCTTATTGGGTCGACGTCGAGGGCAAGGATCATCTGGTGGTTCCCTACACCCTCGACACCAACGACATGCGGTTCTCCTCCCCAGCGGGTTTCCCGAGCGGCGAGCAGTTCTTCACGCATCTGCGCGACGCGTTCGACACGCTCTATCGCGAGGGCCTGGGTGGCAGTCCCAAGATGCTGTCGGTGGGGCTGCACTGTCGCCTCGTCGGGCGACCCGCGCGGATCGCCGCGTTGGAGCGCTTTCTCGATCACGTGCAGGCGCACGACAGGGTGTGGATCACCCGCCGGATCGACATCGCCGAACACTGGCGAAAGACGCATCCGGCACGTTAGTCAGGGTGTCGCAGACCAGACTCGGGTGGCAGATCGGCGATCGCGATTTTCAACCGATCCTGGTGACGAGCGGACACTTCGCGCAGGCCATCGGCGTCCCGCCGGGTGAACGCGTCGAGCATTTCCTTGTGATCGAGGTGGAGCGCCGTTCGCTGCCGACTCGCAATCTGCGCCATCGGACGGACCGGTTCGGTGATGTTCCACGCCGATTCGAGCATGTGCAGCAGCCGGCCCATTCGCGATGGCCGGACCAGCGCGATGTGGAACGCACGGCTGAACTGGTGGTAGCTCAAAGCGTCATCGGTGCGGATCGCCTCGTCGAGGGCGTCGCACGCGACCTTCGCGGCGTCGTCGTCGTCGCTGGTCGCGAGCTTGATCGCGGCACCATGTGCGGCGTTCTCCAGGGAACCCCGGACAAGGTAGATCTCGGAGAGTTCGGCGGGCGTCAACTGGGTAACGGTGAAACCGAGGTTGGGCCGGTGGTCGATCAAGCCCTCGCCGATCAGTTGGCGCAAGGATTCCCGGACCGGAATGGTGCTGACGCCGAGGACTCGCGCGACCTCGCCAACGGGCACCGGATTACCCGGCGGAACACCGCCCTCGACGATGACTCGCCGCAGTTCGTCGAGGACCTCGAGTTGTGGGCTTGCCCCCTCGCGCGCGTGCAGGCGATCGGGCAGGACCGAGCGTCGTCGTGTCGGCATGGTTGAACCGTAGCGACGGTTTATTGCACACAGATGACCTTTTTGGCGGAGCAACAGAATATATGTTTCGGGTCATTAGGAGGAAACAACAGGAAATTACGTTCATCACTACCTAACCGGAACTCTTCCTGAGGAGGTAGTGATGACCATCGATCAGAAATCCGCGATTGCGGACAGTGCCCTGGGAGCCAATGATCTTGTCGAGGCCGCGGGAATGCCCGTGGGCAGTGGGCTGATCAAAGAAGGCTATGACCCCCGCCTCACCAACGAGGACCTTGCCCCGCTGAAGAAGCAGACGTGGGGCTCGTACAACATCTTCGCCTTCTGGATGTCCGACGTACACAGCGTCGGCGGCTACGTCACGATGGGAACCTTGTTCGCGCTCGGCCTCAACGCGTGGCAGGTGTTCATCTGCCTCATCGTCGGTATTTGCATCGTCCAGTTCTTCTGCAATCTCGTCGCCAAGCCGAGCCAGCAGGCGGGTGTCCCGTACCCGGTGACCAGCCGGGTGTCGTTCGGTGTGCTCGGGGCGAACATCCCGGCCATCATCCGCGGACTTATCGCCGTGGCCTGGTACGGCGTGCAAACCTTCCTCGCCGCCGAGTCGCTCAACATCATCTTCCTCAAGCTGTGGCCGAGCCTGGGGCCGTGGGCTGACGTTGACCAGCACGGATTCCTCGGCCTCTCGGTGCTCGGATATGTGAGCTACGCGATTCTGTGGGTTCTGCAGGCGGCATTGTTCTGGCGCGGAATGGACGTCATCCGGAAGTTCATCGACTACGCCGGACCCGCCGTCTACGTCGTCATGGTGGTCATGTGCCTCTACATGCTCAACAAGGTCGGCTGGAGCGTGAGCCTCAACCTTTCGAAGGAGCAGCTCACCGGTGGAGCGTTGGTCGCCGCAATGTTCGCGGCGGTGGCTGCGGTGGTGTCCTACTTCTCCGGCCCGATGCTCAACTTCGGTGACTTCTCCCGCTACGCCAAGGACTTCAAGTCGATCAAGAAGGGCAACTTCCTCGGGCTCCCGGTGAACTTCATCATGTTCTCGCTGCTGACCGTGCTGACCGCGGCATGCACCGTCCCGCTGTACGGCGAACTCATCACCGACCCGATTGTGACCGTTCAGAAGATCGACACAACTTTCGCGATTCTGCTCGGTGGTGCCACGTTCGTGACCGCGACGATCGGTATCAACATCGTCGCCAACTTCATCAGCCCGGCGTTCGACTTCTCGAACGTCAGCCCGCAGAAGATCTCTTGGCGTATGGGTGGAATGATCGCGGCCTTCGGATCGGTTCTCCTGACGCCGTGGAACTGGTATGCGAACGACAACGCCATCTTCTGGACGCTGGGCATCCTGGGCGCCATGATCGGTCCGCTGTTCGGAATCCTGATCGCCGACTTCTACATTGTGCGGAAGCAGAAGATCGTGGTCGATGATCTCTTCACCCTGGACCCGAATGGGGAGTACCACTACGAGAAGGGGTACAACCGGGCTGCGGTCTACGCGTTGGTGGTCGCCTTCGTCGCGGCGCTGCTCTCGGTTATGGTTCCCAAACTCGGTCACGTCATCGAATGGCTGTCCAATTACAGCTGGTTCATCGGAATGGGTGTCGGATTCCTGGTGTACCTGCCGTTCGCCAAGCAGAGGAACGTTGCCGGATCCGGCGAGCCGGTGAAGGCTTGACGATTATGCGGATCATGGTCATCAATCCCAACACCTCGGCTGCGATGACCACCTTGATCGGCGGTTGTGCCCGGGCGGTGGCAGGCCAGGGCACAACCGTCGTCGCGGTGAGTCCGTCGATGGGTCCGGCGTCGATCGAATCGCACTACGACGAAGCGCTCGCGGTGCCGGGAATCCTGGACGAGATCCGAAATGGTGAACCGGCGGACGCCTACGTTCTCGCCTGTTTCGGAGATCCGGGCCTCGACGCGGCGCGGGAGATCGCACGTGGTCCGGTCGTCGGGATCGCGGAAGCGGCCATGCGGACGGCGACGTACGTGGCGCGATCGTTCAGTGTCGTGACGACGCTCGGGCGGACGACGGGCCGGGCACAGGAACTCGTCGACCGCTACGGCGTCCGAGCCTATTGCCGCAGCGTTCGAGCCTGCGAAGTTCCGGTGCTCGAACTGGAGACCGACCCGGAGGCGAAGAAACGGATCCTGGCGGAGTGCCGGCGTGCCGTGGAGCAGGACGGTGCGGAATCGATCGTGCTCGGCTGCGCGGGGATGGCGGACTTGTGCGCAGAACTGTCGGGGGAACTCGGCGTACCGGTCATCGACGGTGTGACAGCGGGCGTGACAATCGTAGAAGGTCTTGTCCGCCTGGGGGTTTCCACGAGCCGGGTGGGTGAGTATGCGCCGCCGCCACGCAAGCAGTATCAGGGTGCGCTCGAGGGGTTCGCGCTCTGATTTCAGCCGAGCTTCGGCAGCGTCCAGAACCCACCCATCTGGAAGTCGAAGTCGTCGGGGGAGTACGTCGCCATCCCACTGACCGGGTACGGCGTCGTCTCGCCGAACCAGACTTCGCCATCGACGCTGTACAGATCGACCCGCATGAAGTCGAACGCCTCACCGATCCGGCCGGCAACGTCGAGAAGGTCGGTGAGGTTGTCCGGACGCTCGTGGAGCGGCATGTTCTCACCACCGGGGTGGACCGCGATCCGGTTCCAGTCCCGGTCGTAGTAGGCGGCGTTGGACCCGCCGCCGTTGAAGCGATCCGCAACGACGAGCACGAACTGCGCGACGCCGTCGAACACGAAGAATTTGTAGTCCGCGGGCACCTGTTCGGATTCGCCGATGCGTTCTTCGACGAGGAATTGGCGGACGGCTTGTCCGTAGGCCCACTCGCCGTGCACGGCCCAGTTGATCTCGTCGAGCCAGCCTGCCGTACGTTCCTGCAGGTCAGCGATGTCCGGGCGTCCTGAGCCGAAGATGATCCGGCCGAATCGATGGGTCGGCTTGAGAACCCATCGGTCTGGCAGGGCGACGTCCCCGAGCTCGCGGAGGTCCGTTCCCGACCACACGGTCTCGGGGATTCGCACCGACGTTCCGCCAGCGTCTCGTGCGATCTCCTTCATGCCGAGCTTGTCGCATGTCCGCGCGAGGACGTCGCGTCTGTCGTTGAGGATCCGCCAATGCACTTTGTCGGTGAAGCGCTGCGGATTGCGCAGGTTGGGCAGTCTGCGATGTGTGGTGAGGACGAATAGGCACCGACGGGCCGTAAGTGGCAGAGTCAGAAGGGCCGACCGCACAATTCGGACGAATACCCCGCTCATTGCCATGGGCGTGAGTTTATACAACGCACCGAACGGAGTTTCTCCAGTGACGACCGATACGATTCGGGACTGGTTTTCGCAGTGGGAACGTCTCATCGGGTCCGTCGACTTCGGTGCTGCGCGTGACCTTTTCGCCGATGACGTGGTGGGATTCGGTACCGTCGCGCGGGTCGTGCGCGGTCTCGATGAACTCGAAGACCAGCAGTGGCGATCGGTGTGGGGCAAGATCTCGAACTTCCGATTCGACCTGGATTCACTCGACGCCGGACTGTCCAATGACCGCTTGCACGGATGGGGGGCTTGCTTGTGGTCGTCGACGGGATTCCGGCCGGATGGGTCCGAATTCCATCGCCCAGGCCGATGCACGGTCTTTCTCACTCGCGAAGCAATGGACGAGCCGTGGCAGGCCGTGCACACGCACTTCTCGCTGGTGCCCTGACCACAGCTAGCTGTGGATCAACCCGCTGATCGTCTGCGATGAGGTCGACTCGCCAAGTGAGGGCAGGCCGTACATCTCCTGAATGGTCCGCAAGACGTTGTAGTGATCGATGCGCTGGTTGAACTCACCGGCCGGAGCCATCTGGCCGTAGAAGACCGTTGGAATCAGATTCTCGTCGGAGCCGTTGTCTTCGTCGAACGTGACGATGAGCAAGCTGTTGTGGGTCTTGGCCCACTCGGCGTAGCCGGACATGTTCTGCTGGGTCCAGTCGTCGCCGACGGAGACGTTGCAGTCGTGCATGTCGTTGCAGAGATCCGGAATAACAAGCGAGACGGTCGGGAGCTTCGAATAGTCGCTCGGGAAGTCGCTGAACGGCAGGTTCGACGAATCCGGGATGTTGGAGAAGTTGGGAAGAGGGTTGTGTTTGCGGGCGTAGTCGCCGGACTCGCATCCCTTGTACCCCGCCGACGGCAGTCCTTCGGAGTACCCGGTCGCAGTGAACCCGGCATCGAGCAGCTGCCGGAAGAGGTTGGGTTGGTCGCCGAGGTCATGCGGGCAGTCATTGTCGTTGACGCCCAGCATCGAACCTGCGAGCAGCGCAATGTAGTTCGGCTGGCTCGGATGCGTTTCCGCGTGCGAGTCGGTGAAGTTCATGCCGCCGTTGGCCAGCGAATTGATGTACGGCGCGCGGCGTGAACCGATGACCTGGTCGTAATCCTTGTTCTCGAAGATCAGGATGACGACGTGGTCAGGTCGGGGAAGAGAGCCCGGCGCGACTGTGACCGGAACTCCCTGGAATCCGGGAACCGCAGTGCCTGATCCGCCACATCCCGCGAACAGCGCGCTCGCTGCGAGAAGAGACGCGATCCGAAGCCGGTGACGCATACCTCCATCGTCCCGCTAGGTGAGCGTGGGCCTCAAGGACTTTGGCGAATGCACAGGATTGCCTCAGAACTTTGGGAAGTAATCCTTCGCGTTCGCCGGGATCTGGTCGGTATCCCACGGCAACAGCAGGCGGTCCGGGGCCGCGTGGTTGTAGACCTCGGTCGGGAAATTGATCAGCCGCGCTTCGGAATCGCCGATGTTGATGTTCAGGTGCCACACGAACGGCGGAATGATGAGCTGGCGCGACGCTCGATCCGACATCGTCACCTTCTGCACGACACCCCGCGTGGGCGAGTCCGGTCGGGCATCGTAGAGGAGCGTCAGAATCTCACCCGAGATGATCGTGTAGCGGTCGAACTTCTTCTCGTGCAGGCCCCAGCCCTTCACTTGTCCGGGGAGGCACGAGAACTGGTAGGCGTAAACGACCGGAGAGTCCCAGAACGTCAGGTCGCCTTCGAAGATCTCGAACACCGAACCGCGGTGATCGACGTGGTTGACGGTCGAGCGCACCTTGACGCCCTCGATTTCTCGCGCGACCGACTTGCCGTCGGAGGTCACCGTCTGCGAGTCGCGCCAGGCTGCGGCGAGGGTTTCGTCAATTGTCATCGGGAGAGTCCATTTCCGCGCGTACGCGCCATGTGGTTTCGAATTCGTGCGGCACCGGTGCGGACAGGTTCGGTCAGCCGCCACGAGCGCGAGGAAACGATCTCGTCGACAGACCGCCGTGACTCGTCCAACTGGTGCGCCTGGCGAACGAGAAGCGCGTTGAGTTCGGCGACCTTCTGCGTCAGTTGGTCGATCTGCTGCATATGGATAGGCTCCCGCCCGGCCAGGTAATG
The DNA here is from genome assembly GCF_000380645.1 of Smaragdicoccus niigatensis DSM 44881 = NBRC 103563. Taxonomy (GTDB): domain Bacteria; phylum Actinomycetota; class Actinomycetes; order Mycobacteriales; family Mycobacteriaceae; genus Smaragdicoccus; species Smaragdicoccus niigatensis. The sequence goes on along the minus strand of NZ_AQXZ01000011.1, from coordinate 5,775 downwards.
CTCGGCCGTCTCGGTCGCTACCCGAACCTTGGTCCACCACGCCTGGGGATCGTCGCCCAGTAGTTCGCGAACGATTTCCTGTTCGATGACGCCTTGCCGTGCGCCGAAGTGCAGATCCTCCGGCCACCAGTCCTGCGCGGATCGCTGCAGGTAGACCACCATCGGATGATCGAAGTTGCGGCGGATCGTGCGGAAATGGATCGACGTCGGGGTGGACAGATATGCCGGACGCGTCGAGCCGGTGACTGCTAGAACGCGCCGCCAGAGGAGCCAGTCGCCACTCGATTCGACGTCCTCCGGCCACCAACCTGCCGCCTCGACCGCACGCCGGCGGGTGACGAAGCACAAGGCGGGAATGTAGTTCTCCGTCTGAAATCGAACGATGTTGATGGGGTCGCGAAGATCGAACGAGAACGGGTACATCCAGCCGTCGGGAGTGGCCCAGATGGGCCTCGAATACGCGATGTCGACGTCGTCGGAAAGCAAGGACGCCATCAACGACAAATGGTCGGGCGCCCAGATGTCGTCGTGGGTCTGATAGGCGATCCACTCACCGCGCGCTTCGCGCAGCGCGACATTTCGGTTGGCGTACCCGAATCCAGGACTCTTCGGCAGATCGAACCAGCGAATCCGGTCGTCCGCAAAGGACGCGACCACGTCGCCGGTGTGGTCCGTGCAGCCGTCGCCGACGACGAGCAGTTCGAAGTCCGGATCATCTTGGGCGAGAACGGATTCGATCGCGATTTGCAGGGTTTCCGGGCGGTTGTGGGTGGGCAGTAGCACTGACCAACGCATGCAGACGAGCGTAGGACACCCGCAGCAAATGGAGCGCTACCGGGCGTGAGCGTGTCCGATCGAAAGGTCAGACGGCGAGCGGACCACAGTTGATGCCGTGCGCGAGTAGCCAGGGCAACGGGTCGATCTTCGTGCCGTCCGGGAGCCACACCTCGTAGTGCAGGTGTGGGCCGGTTGACTGGCCCTCGTTGCCGACGGCCGCGATGACCTCGCCCGCCTTGATCGGCTGTCCGGCGGTCACGAAGAACTGGCTGACGTGTCCGAAGACGGCGATCGTGCCGTCGTCCTGCTGGACGCGGACCCACTGGCCGAATCCGGACGCCGGACCGGCCTCGATCACGGTGCCGTCGGTGACAGCGACGATCGGCGTTCCGATCGGAGCAGCGAGGTCGATGCCGGCATGCATCGTGCCCCAGCGCTCACCGAACAGCGACGTCAGGACGCCGGTGGTCGGAATGAAGTACTTCGGTGGCGCCGGCGGCGGAGCCGGTGGGGCGACATGGCTGGCCGCCGCAGTGACCGTGGCCTTCTTGGCCGCCGAGTGCCGATGCGCAGCGGTGGTTGCTGCGGCTGCCGTCGGCGCCAGCACGGCGGCCGCGGCCAGCGAAAAGGCAGCGACGCGGCCGCGCTTGCTTTGGGGCATGCGTGCGAACAGGCTGACCTTCGCGCCCGAGCGCTCACGCCGGAACTTCTTACCGGCATTCGAGAGCGAATTAATGACGAGCATGGATCAAACATAATCCGGGGTCACTTCTCGCGACAGAAGTTGCATTTTTCTTCAAATTCCGCCGGGATTCAAGATCGTTTGATCGGGCGCGAAAATTGCCTCTCACCTGGGCGCAGACATGGCGGTCCGGATCAACTCCTCGATGTTCGTGAATTTTCGACGAGGCCGGCCGGCTAATCGGCCGGCCTCCCGCTCGGACCTGTCGATCGCATTCCAGCCGCGGACGTCAAGGCGCCTGGGCGCGCGTTCGTCCAGGAGTCGATCGATGTGCCACAGGTTCTTCGGCGGGGTGGGCAGACGATTGGCAACGGCATCTTCGAGCAGTGCCTCCGCCGTTTCGCGCGCGCATTGCTTGTTCGTGCCGATCACGCCCGACGGTCCCCGTTTGATCCAGCCGGTGGCGTAGACGCCGGGCGCGACGCGGCCGTTGACGTTCGGGATGACACCGCGCGACTCGTCGAAAGGCACGTCCGGCAACGCGGTGCCGCGATAGCCGATCGAACGCAGCACGAGACCGGTGGCGACTGTTTCGAATTCGTCGATGGGGACTGCACGAACACCGCCGTCAACAGCCTGGAGTTCATTGCGCACGACGCGCACACCTTCGACGTGGTTCACGCCGAGTATCTCGACCGGCGAATGCAGGTAGCGGAGGATGATTTGCCGCGGTCCGGATTGCTGTTGACGCACGACCTCGCGAAGAACGTCGACCTTGAGGCCCGACGCTTCCCGTACTTCATCGGGCTGAATCCGGATCTCGACGCCGGGCACATTCGCCAGGCCCAACAGCTCCGGCGTGGTGTAGGCAGCCTCGGCCGGACCTCGTCGACCGACGACCAGAACTTCGCGAATATTGCTGTGGCGCAGTGCTTCCAATGCGTGGTCGGCGATGTCCGTCGGGGCGAGGGTCGCCGGGTCGCTCACCAGAATGCGCGCCACGTCGAGGGCGACGTTGCCGTTGCCGATGATGACCGCTCGCGTCCCGGACAGGTCGAACTCTTGGTCCGCATGATCGGGGTGCCCGTTGTACCAGGCGACGAAATCGGTCGCGGAGTGGCTACCCGGCAGGTCCTCACCGGGAATGCCGAGGTGACGGTCAACGGACGCACCGACCGCATAGATCACGGCGTGGTACGCGTTGCTCAGCTCGGGATGCGTGATGTCCCGACCTACCTCGACGCCGAGTTGGTAGCGAAATCCGGGCCGCCGGGTGGTCCACCGAAACACCTCGGCGGCGGCTTTGGTCTGTTGGTGATCGGGTGCGACTCCAGCGCGAATGAGACCCCAGGGTGTCGGGAGTCGGTCGTAGACGTCGACCTCGACCCGCATGCCGGGCTGTGTGAGGAGATGCTCGGCGGCGAACAGTCCAGCCGGTCCGGCTCCGACGATGGCCACACGCAGCGCTCGCGACGACGTCCGAATGGTCAGTGGAATGGCAGCGCGCGGGGCCGGAGCCGGGCTTTCCGAGGCGTAGAAAGCGTTCAAATCCTTGTAGCGCAGGAATTTCGGCTCCAGATCTGCCTCCGTCCGAATCGCGTCGACCGGACACATCGGGATGCAGGCCCCGCAGTCAATGCACTTGTCGGGGTCGATGTAGAGCATCTCGGCGGACAGGTAGCCGGGCTCGTCGGGCCGCGGGTGAATGCAGTCGACGGGGCAGGCGTCGACGCAGCCCGCATCATTGCAGCAGTTCTGCGTGATGACATGCGGCATCGGTCATGCACCCAGTCGCGTGAGGTGAACGGGCAAACCGTCTGCCGGGTAGTAGCCGGTTCCGTACTTCATCTCCGGTCGATAGCCGTCCGGAACGGTCCACGAGAAGTTGAGCAGCAGCTGATACATGATGCTCTTGACCTGCATCCCACCGAAATACATGCCGATGCACTTGTGTACTCCGCCGCCGAACGGCGACCACAGGAATCGGTGCTGCTTGTCCTCGCGGCGGTGCGGTGCGAAGCGCTCAGGGTCGAATCGGTGGGGTTGGTCCCAGAACTTCTCGAGTCGGTGCTGGGCTTGGGGCAGCAGAAGGATGAGGGTGTTCGCCGGAATGTAGTGACCAACGATGGACGTGTCCTTCACGGTGCGTCGCGCGATCCCTCCGACAGGTGGGTTGATCCGCAAAGCCTCGCGAAAAACCATGTCCATCAATGGCATCCGGTCGAGGTCTGCGTAGTCGAGCATTGGCTTGCCCATACTCTTGACCTCTGCGCGCAGCCGGTGCTGCCATTCGGGGTGCTTGCCGAGGTAGTACGCCACCGTCCCCGTGGTGATCGCGCTGGTGTCGTGGGCGGCCATCAGGACGAAGATCATGTGGTTGACGACGTCGTCATCGCTGAAGCTGAGCCCGTCGTCGGTCTGGGCGCGGCAGAGCCAACTGAACAGGTCGGTTCCATTCCCAGCTCGTTTAGCGGGTATCAGCGCGCGGAAGTACTCCTCGAGTTGCTTTCGGCCGACGATCCCGCGATGCCATCGACCACCCGGGACATCCGCCCGGACATACGCCATGCCGGCTGCGACGGTGTCGATGAACGCCTCGTTGATGTCGTCGCTCTCGGGTCCGGGTTCTTCGCCAACGAAGACTTCCGTCGCGACGTCGAGGAGCAGGTGTTTCGTGCTTTCGTACATCGGAAAGTGCCGGCCGGGGCGCCACTCCCCGGTTACGCGGGCGATGCCCGAGTTCATCGTGCCGAGGTAGTCGATCAGCCGGTCTCGAGTGAATGCCTGTTGCATGATGCGCTTGTGTTCGAGGTGCTCTTCGAAGTCGAGCAGCATGATTCCGCGGTTGAAGAACGGGCCGATGAAGTAGGACCAGCCGCGGCCGTTCGCGAACGCTTTGTCGCGGTTGTTGAGGACCTCACCGAGGGCATCGGGACCCAGAACGTTGACGGCTCGAGTGCCCAGCATGCCGGTCCAGCTGACCGGGCCGTAGGTGTCGTAGCGCTTGCGTGCAAAGCCGGCGAAGTCGTTGATCGCGACCGGCGCCCAGCCGACGTACGGCAGTCCCTGGTCGCCCATCACCGGTTTGAGGCCCGACCCTTCCGGCGGTTGGGCCAATGGTGTGGAGTGGGTTGGCAAGAGGTGTTCGGCAAGCCAGTTGGTTCCGGTATGGGCAGCTCGGGTCAGCGTTGACATCGAAGCCTCCTGCGTTGGTGTGGCTTTTAAGTACACTGTGTACGTTAAATCGGAAAGGGTGAGATGACAAGGGCGAAGTCGGTGCGTCGCGGGCGCCCGCCGATCGACGCTGATGCGCGCCGCGAGGAGCTGTTGGATGCCGCGGAGCGGGTGATCGCGCGGGGCGTCGTTGAGCCGTCGATTTCGGATATCGCAGCGGAGGCGGGGTATGCGCGGACCGTTGTCTACGCCGCGTTTCCGAACTTGGCGGCTGTTGCCTATGCCCTGACGATCCGGCATTCGACGAGGTTGATCAGTGAAACGGACGAGATGCTGGCTCAGCCGTTGCCGCTGGCGGAGCTCCTCCGTGGCGTCATCGACATCTTCTGCACCTTTGTCGAGAGCCACCCGCATCTCTATCCGCTGTTGATGCAGACGTGGGTCAGTCCCGATGAGACCAAGAGCCGACCGCTTTTCAGCTGGATCGTCGACTGGGTCACCGATGTCGTGGCCTCGGCCCTCGCCACCGTGGGAGCAGACGTCTCGCTTGCGCGTCCCTGGGGGAGTGCGTTCGCGGGGGCGGTGCTCCTTGCCGCCGAGGATTGGAACGATCGACGCGATCGATCCCGCGCCGAACTCGTCGACGCGCTCCTGGCCCTTCTCATGCCGGGTCTCGCAGCGGTCGGGGCCGATCGAATGGTCGGGCCGGTCACGGCCCGACGCGACTAACCGGATATCCGGATGCCTGGGGTGATGCCCCAGATGGCGAGTGTGAGGAACATGTTGGCGAAGACGACGACGATGAAGCACATTTTGATGGCGCGGCCGGCGGCGACGCCGACGCCTTCGGGTCCGCCGGAGGCGAAGAAGCCGTAGTAGCACTGGATGAAGGTGCACAGGGCGGCGAAGACGATGGCTTTGATGACGGACCAGAAGATGTCTTGGGTGAGGAAGAAGGCGTGGAAGTAGTGCATGTAGGTGCCGGCTGAGGTGCCGCCGAGGATTTGGACGGTGAGTCGGCAGGACACGTACGCGACCGCGAGGCCGATGACGTAGAGGGGGATGATCGCGATCATGGCGGCGATCATGCGGGTGGTGACCAGGTAGGGCAGGGGCCTAATGGCGATGACGTCCAACGCGTC
>NZ_AQXZ01000010.1 GCF_000380645.1 Smaragdicoccus niigatensis DSM 44881 = NBRC 103563 | reverse complement strand
AACACATGACGCCAGAACAGTGCGTGAACCTCGGGTGATGCCGTCCGTGCCCATGCGGACTGGTAGCCAGCCTCCTTGGCCCACTTCAACCCGGTCGATTCGCTGACGCCCGCCTCGACTGCGGCCTGCGAGGGCGTCTTGCCCGCACCGACCGCCCGCCAGAACGCTTCACGCACCTCGCTCGGCAAACTCCCGCCACGCGGACGTCCACGGCGACGCTTCAACTGCGCACACACAGCTACAGCACCTCTCAAAAGAGACAGGTGTTGCAGCGATCACTTGAGCCCGCCCCGTATATGGGTCTTCCTCGGCTGTGAGAGGTGTTTTTGAGCAGGCTCAGCCGAGGATGTCGTGCCGGACGATCGTCTGATCGCGGCCCGGACCCACACCAATGCAGGAAATGCGCGCACCCGAGAGCTCCTCGAGCCGGAGCACGTAGTTCTGGGCGTTCTTCGGAAGGTCCTCGAAGGTCCTCGCCTCCGAGATGTTCTCCCACCAGCCCGGCATCTCTTCGTAGATCGGCGTCGCGTGGTGGAAGTCGGTCTGCGTCATCGGCATGTCGTCGTAGCGGACGCCATCGACGTCGTAACCAACGCAGATCGGAATCGTGTCCAGCGACGACAGCACGTCGAGCTTGGTGAGGAAGTAATCGGTGATGCCGTTGACGCGGGTCGCGTAGCGCGCGATGACCGCGTCGAACCAGCCGCAGCGGCGCGCGCGGCCAGTGGTGACGCCGACCTCTCCACCGGTCTTGGCGAGGTAGGCACCGTGGTCGTCGAAGAGCTCGGTCGGGAACGGACCGGATCCGACGCGGGTCGTGTACGCCTTGAGAATTCCGAGGACCGCGGTGATGCGGTTCGGGCCGACGCCGGAACCGACTGCCGCACCACCCGAGGTCGGGTTCGACGACGTCACGTACGGATAGGTGCCGTGGTCGACGTCGAGCAGAGTGCCCTGCGAGCCTTCAAGAAGAATGATCTCGTTGCGCTCGAGTGCCTGGTTGAGCAGGAGGCGGGTATCGGCGATGCGGTGCTTGAACGACTCTGCACGCTCGAGCAGTTCGTCGACGACCTGCTGCGAGTCCAGACCCTTGCGGTTGTAGATCTTGACGAGAACCTGGTTCTTGAAATCGAGAGCTGCCTCGACCTTCTGGGTCAGGATCTTCTCGTCGAGCACGTCCGCGACCCGGACCCCGACGCGGGCGAGTTTGTCCTGGTAGCACGGGCCGATTCCGCGGCCGGTCGTGCCGATTTTCTTGTTGCCGAGGAATCGCTCGGTGACCTTATCGATGGCCACGTGGTACGGCATGATCAGGTGCGCATCGGCCGATACCAGCAGGTTCGACGTGTCGACGCCACGGTCTTCGAGGCCGCCCAACTCGGTGAGCAGAACGCCCGGATCGATGACGACACCGTTTCCGATGACGTTCTTGACGCCCGGCGTCAGAATGCCCGATGGGATGAGGTGCAGCGCGAAGCTGTCCCCGTTCGGGAGAACGACGGTGTGCCCGGCGTTGTTTCCGCCTTGGTAGCGAACCACCCACTGCACACGGTCGCCCAGTAGGTCAGTTGCTTTACCTTTGCCCTCATCGCCCCACTGGGCTCCGATCAGCACGATCGCCGGCATCCACACTCCTCGGGTTGGCCCCGCGCGTCTGTCCAGAATGCGGGATTGGCCGGGAGTCCAGTGTAGTGCAAGGGAGAAGGGCCGAGGACAGCGACGGGAAAGCGGGCCCTAATCACAGGACCACAACGTTGCGATACCTTGTCAGCTTTCGGTTAGCTGTGAAATCGGGCGGCGGGTGATCATCGGTTCAGACAGGCGATCAGGGCGACGAAAATCAATATGTCGGGAAGGGGGTTCGCGTGAGTAGTGTCGTGCTGCACTGCGGTGACTGCCCGGTGCCGATCGCGCTATCGGACCTCGAAACGGTGCATGCCGCACAGGTCCCGACGGACGCCGAATTCGACGACGTGACGCTCAAACTCGACGTCGCGGACCGTCCACGTCTGGTGGTTTTGGGTGGCGATGCGGCACTGGCCAACGTATTGGGACGACTCATGAAGTCGGGTCGCTTGCACATCGAGATCGCGTACGTACCCGCATATCCGGGGCCAGCGGCGAAGCTTTATCGGACCGGCACCGGAGCGGGCGCGGCGGCGCGAGCGCTGGAAGGTCATCCCACGCCGCTTCCGCTTGTGCGCGATGAACTCGGGCACGTTCTCGTCGGTGAAGCCGTCATCACCGGGGTGTCGAACGACCCCATCGAGGGCGAGGCGTACACCGACGACACGAAGCTCTTCTCGGGTCACGCCAAGGCGATTCGCGTGACTCCGACCGCTGACGCTCCAGGTGTTCGAGCCAGCATGGTTCGTCCGCTATTCCATCGCTGGATTTCCGGGCGCGCCTTCCAACTCGGCACCGCGGGCGCCACGGTCACTCGTGACGGAGTTGCGGATCCGCGCGTACTGAAACGGATTTCGTTCTATCGGCACAACGAGGACTGGCTACTCGTCCTATGACCGGTGTCCGGCCGAGCCCAGTTTTCCTGGCGGTTGTGGCCGTGGCCGCCGCCGGCGGGGCGCTGGCTTGGATGAGCGATGCCAACAGCGTCTGGGCCGGCGTCGGTGTCTTCGTGCTGGTGGTCGCGGGCTGGATCGTCACGCTGTGCCTGCACGAATTCGCGCACGCGTATCTGGCGTGGAAAGCCGGCGACACCGAAGTCGAAATCCGCGGCTATCTGACGTTGAACCCGGTGAAATACAGCCATCCCGTGCTGTCGATCTTGTTGCCGATCCTGTTCATCGCGGTCGGCGGAATCGGTCTGCCCGGTGGCGCGGTCTACGTGCAGGCCGACCAGTTCAAGCCGACCACCGCCCGCTTCATCAGCCTCGCCGGACCGTTGATGAACGCGCTCGCCGCCGTGGTTCTGCTGTGGTCGATCTTCCTGCTGGGCCTCGACTCCCCGCACGTTGCGTTTTGGACCGGCATTGCCTTCCTCGGATTCCTGCAGATCACCGCACTACTGCTCAACCTGTTGCCGATCCCTGGCCTGGACGGATACGGCGTCCTCGAGCCGTCGCTGTCGCCGCAGACGCGCGCAAAGATCGAGCCGTATCGGGCCCTTGGCCTGTTGTTCGTGATGGCCCTGCTGTTCGTCCCGCAGTTGAACAGCATCTTCTTCAGCATCGTGTTCTGGATCTACGGTCTGACCGGCGCAGACCCGCTGTGGGCCCAGATCGGCGGACAGCTGACGCGGTTCTGGGTCCGCTGACAAGCCCACTCGCACAAAATTTGTTACACGAAACAGACTTCCTCACACTATTTTTCGACCCCGGCACGTCGCCCAGTGGGACTTCGAGACCCGATTAGCATCGGCGCTCGTGCCCCTGCGTCACCCCCTTCAAGAAACGGCACACGGCCTCCTCGATCTCGGATTTCGGAGACACGCTCTGCCGACGGTCCTCCCCGGGATCTACCTCGCCGGGATACTCCCGGCGGTCCTGATCCCGGTCCTGTTGGTCGTCTTTGCATTCCGCGAGTCGGTCCTCATCGGCGTCGCCGCTCTGCTGTGCCTACCGTTCATGATCGTGGCCGGTCTGGTCGTCGTCCGGCTTCTTCTCGAACTACTCAGGACGATCGGTCAGTTCGCGGAGATCATCGCCAGAGCGATGAATCTGATCTTCGGATTCCACGACACGATGGCCGATGTGAAGGGACCCGCGCGCGGGATCGCCGCCGGCATTCGGGCAGCGAAGATTCGCCAGGAACCGCAGCCGGTGCACAAGCGGAAACGCTGACTATTGCGGCAGCGTCGCCAACGCCGAAATGCGGCTGAGTCCGGCTACCTGCAGCAGGTCGACGATCGTCGAGCGCACCTGAGCCAAGACGACGTGCGCGGACAGCCCGGACACCTCGACGAGTTCCAGCTTCGCCAGATTCGCCACTCGCCGAAGTTCACGTGCGGCATCGGCCTGCGTTGGCTCACCGTCCGGTGGCGCAAGGACCATGAGCCGCACGAAATCAGTCGCCTTGCCGAGTTCCTCGACGACGTGAATCAGCCGCGGGTCGAGCACTTCGTCATTGCGCACGACACTCAGCGATCGTCTGGCCAGGACGCGAACGTTGCGGACCACGTTGTCGATGGGATCTGCGATCGACTCGAATTGCCGAAGCCGATCGCGCTGACGCCAGTACATCGGCGACACTCGGCTGATTTCCCGCCCGCTTATGAGGTCGGACCGGAGCTTGTCGATTTGGGACTGCAGGCCGCGCGCCGTCGCGAGCGCCTCGGAGATGCACTTGGCGTTCTGTTCGTGCAGCCCGTCCGCGCACCTGGCGAGGACCTCGCTTGTCGCCGAGAGAATCCCCGCGGCATCGCGCTGGGGACGACTCACCGGATGCACGGGGATGAGAGCCATCGCCGCGACACCCATGAGTCCCCCGACCGCGGCGTCGAGCATGCGGCCGGTCCCGGCACCGCCACCCGGCGGCATGAGGGTGGCCACGAGCACCGCCGAACTGCCCGCTTGGGCGGTGATCACCGGCCCACCGTCGAGAAGCACGGCCAGCGACATCGCCAGCACCACGACAAGTGCAATCTGCCAGGGGCCGGATCCGATTCGCGCGATCAGCAGGTCACCGACGCCGACCCCGACCGTCACCCCGGCGACAAGCTCCGCGGCCCGCCGGAGACGACCGTTGATACCCACACCCAGCGCCACAACGGCAGCAATCGGCGCGAAGAACGGGCGTTCGTGGCCGACGATGTCGGTCGCCACGAACCACGCCGCACCCGCAGCGAGCGCACACTCGAGCATCGGAATCGCCGACGACCGCCACCGCGCGAGCGGCGTCGTGATCACCCGGTCGAATGCTGTGCTCAGTCGACGCCCAATTCGGATGCCACCTGGGGGTCGCAGTCCTCGAGGAGGTCGAGGCAGCGATCGTGCTCCTCCGCCTCGCCGATCGCCGCGGCCGCACGCGCGAGCGCGGCAACGCTGCGCAGGAAGCCGTGGTTGCCCGGGTGGGAGTAGGGCACTGGACCCGAACCCTTCCACCCGTTGCGCCGGAGCTGGTCAAGCCCGCGGTGGTAGCCCGTCCGGGCGTACGCGTAAGCCGCGACCGGCTGGTCAGCGTCGAGCGCAGCCTCAGCGAGGTAGGCCCACGCGAGGGAGCACGAGGGGTTCGCCGCGGCAATGCCGGTCGGGTCCTCACCGGCTTCGAGTGCCTCTTCGACGTCCGGATTACCGGGAAGTCGTATCGGTTGAGGACCGAGAAGATCGCCGAACGATGTCATAGGCATCATTCAACACAAGTTGTTCCGGAGATAGCTAGGCTGCCTCACGTGTCGGACACCAACGACCAGGTCACCAGCCGGACGGCGATGCCGCAGCGCGTCGGACCCGAGGCCACCCCGCCGAAGCAGCGCAAGCCGCGCGGGAAGATATTCAAGCGGCTCGTCAAGATCGTGCTGCTTCTGCTCATCCTCGCCGCGCTCGCGGTCGGCGGCTTGTTCGCCTACGACAAGACGCGTGGACCGACCGACGACGACAAGGTCGACACGGCGATCACGAACTACATGACGGCCGTCAAGCGCGGCGACCTCGCCGGGCTGCGGGCCACGACGTGCGGCCAGGCCTACGAGTACTACGTCAGCCTCAACGAGACCCAATTCGCGGCGATCTACAACGCCTCGCGCGATTCGGTTCCGATCATCGACTCGGTCAAACGAGTCGAGGTCACCGACGACCGCGCGCTCGCCGAAGTCAGCGCACACACGAACGCCCACGCGCAGCAGACCGTTCGAACGGTGGCTCTGCAGCGCGCGGGCGATAAGTGGAAAGTGTGCGATGCCGGGGTCGGCGCCGGGACCAAGTAGGCACCGGCACCGGCGTCAGGCGCTGACGGACTTGCCGACCGACTTCAGGTCCTGGCAGGCCTCGAGAACGCGGGCCGTCATGTTGGCTTCCGCCTTCTTCAGGTAGCTGCGCGGGTCGTAGACCTTCTTGTTGCCGACCTCGCCGTCGACCTTCAGGACGCCGTCGAAGTTCGCGAACATGTGTCCAGCGATCGGGCGAGTGAAGGCGTACTGCGTGTCCGTGTCGACGTTCATCTTCACGACGCCATAGCTGAGCGCCTCTTCGATCTCCGACTTCAGCGAGCCCGAACCACCGTGGAAGACGAAGTTGAACGGCTTCGAGCCCTCGGCCAGGCCGAGCTTCTTCGACGCCACGGCCTGGCCGTCACGAAGAACGGTGGGCTTGAGCTTGACGTTGCCCGGCTTGTAGACGCCGTGCACGTTGCCGAACGTCGCAGCGAGCAGGTAGGCGCCCTTCTCACCGGAGCCGAGGACCTCGACCGTGCGCTCGAAGTCTTCCATCGAGGTGTACAACTTCTCGTTGATCTCGGCCTCGACGCCGTCTTCCTCACCACCGACGACACCGATCTCGACCTCGAGAATGATGTTCGCGGCCTTGGCGTGCGCAAGCAGGTCTGCCGCGATCTCGAGGTTCTCTTCCATCGGGATCGCCGAACCGTCCCACATGTGGGACTGGAACAGCGGGAGCTGACCTGCCTTGACGCGCGCTTCAGAGATCGCGAGCAGCGGGCGAACGTAGGTGTCGAGCTTGTCCTTCGGGCAGTGGTCGGTGTGCAGCGCGATGGTGATCGGGTACTTGTCCGCGATCACGTGCGCGAACTCCGCCATCGCGCTGGCACCGACGACCATGTCCTTGATTCCGAGTCCAGAAGCGAATTCCGCACCGCCGGTGGAGAACTGGATGATGCCGTCCGAACCGGCGTCCGCAAAGCCCTTGATGGCAGCGTTCAGAGTCTCCGACGACGTCACGTTGATTGCCGGGAAAGCGAACTGGTTCTCCTTGGCACGCTTGATCATCTCTGCGTACACATCGGGCGTTGCGATTGGCACTTCTGACTTCCTCCGCTAGGGGACTTCGATCGGTTACACCCTATGGCAGCCTGAGACCAAATGGCATAGATCACCGCCTTGGGAGTCCCGGACCGTCAGGCGAAGAACACCCGCAGGTCTGCGACGACGTCCTCGGGCACCTCCATCGCGGCGAAGTGACCGCCCCTGCCGAACTCCGACCAATGCTCGATGCGCTTGTTATCCCGCTCGGCAAGTGACCGAATCGTCTGGAAGTCGTCCTTGAACACCGCGACGCCGATCCGGCCCGAGCTGACCGCCGGCTCGGCACCTGCGTGCGATTCCTCGTAGTGGTAGCGCGCCGCCGAACCGTAAGTGTTGGTCAGCCAGTACAGCGTGACCTGGGCAAGCACCTGGTCGGGACGAACCAGGCTCGTGCCGTTGCCGAAACTCTCGAAGAGTTCGCTGTACGCCAGCATCCCGACCGGCGAGTCGGCCAAGGCGGCCGCGACGGTCTGCGGGCGAGTGCCGTTCATCTGGTTGTAGCCGCCGACCGACTGGAACCACTGCATGTGTTCGAGCGCGGCGTACTCCTTCGGACCGAAGCCCTCGAATTCCGCCGGGTCACCGGACGGGAACGAGAACAGGTGCAGAACGTGCGCGCCTTGGAAGCCCTCGGGATCGAGGATCGCGAGTTCGCGGCCGATCATCGCACCGCCATCACTGCCGTGGATGCCGTACGAGTCGTAACCGAGTCGCCGCATGAGGACGTCGTAGGCGGTGGCGACTCGGCGCATCGTCCATCCGGTGTCGACGACCGGAGTGGACCAGCCGAATCCCGGCATGGACGGAATGACGAGGTGAAACGCGTCGGCGGCACTTCCGCCATGCGCCTCGGGGTCAACGAGCGGCTCGATCATGTCGAGGAAATCGAGGATCGAGCCCGGGTAGGTGTGCGCGAGGAGCAGCGGCGTTGCGGCTTCGTGCTTCGACCGGACATGCAGGAAGTGGATTCGCTGACCCTCGATCTCGGTGATGAAACCGGCGTACCGGTTGAGCCGCGCTTCGACGGCACGCCAGTCGAAGGACTTCCAGTCGTCGACCATCTTCCGCAGGTATGCCTCCGGAGTCCCGTAGGTCCATGAGTCCCCCGGCACGGCCGGCGCGAAGCGGGTGCGATCGAGGCGCGCGCGCAGGTCGTCGAGGTCGGCCTGCGAGGTTTCGATGACGAAGGGAGTGATCTGCGCGTTCATGGTCTTGGAGCCTTTCGTGGTGGGTTCGACCTGATGAAACTGACTTTAGGAACCATTCCGGAACACTTCTTTCCGGTTTAATCGCACTTGTGCAGAAAACTTCGGGGCGGGTTCTCCAGTTACTCGGCCTGCTCCAAGCGCGCGTCGCATGGACGGCACCCGAGCTCGCGGAACGGCTCGAAGTGACCGAACGAACCGTGCGCAACGACATCAACCGGCTGCGCGAGTTGGGATATCCGGTCGACGGTGTGCGCGGACCAGCCGGGCACTATCGGCTCGGCGTCGGGGCCAAACTCCCACCACTGCTTCTCGACGACGAGGAGGCGGTCGCGGTCGCCGTCGGACTTCGTACGGTCACCGGGGTGTCCGGCTTTGAAGAAACCGGCACCCGGGCTCTCACGAAGCTCGAACACGTTCTGCCCGACCGTCTGCGCCGCCAGTTGGCCTCGCTGCGCGACGCGACCGCCACGGGCCCGGTCAACACCGACTCAAATGTCGAGGACCCGGCGGTCGAGCCCGCGGTACTCACCGAGATTGCGGCCGCCATCCGCGACCACCGTCGTCTGCGCGCGTTCTACCGCGACGACGAGCGAGTCGAGATCGAGCCATACCGGCTGGTGGCCTGGCAGCGCCGGTGGTTCGTCGTCGGCCGCGACCCCATCACCGCGGTGTGGGCGCCGTACCGGGCCGACTGGCTGACGTTGCGTGTCCCCGGCGGCGGGAGCTTCCATCCGGCGGCATTACCCGGCGATCTCACCGAGCTCGTTGTCCGCGAGGTCGCGCGCACCGGCTGGTCGGTACATGCTCGGCTCGTCATCGACGCGCCTGCCGAGGAGGTTCTCGCGCGGATCAACCCGGCCGTGGGTGTCGTCGAGCCACGACCCGACGGTCGGTCGGTCCTGGTCACTGGTGGCGACAGTCTCGAGATCGTCGCGGTGTGGATCGGGATGCTCGGAATGGACTTTCAGGTCGAATCACCCAGCGAGCTCATCGGGTACCTCCACGTGCTGGCGCAGCGTTATGCACGCGCCTCACGAACTTGGTGACAAGGGTCATCAAAGAGGTCACAGGCGACGGCGTCTGGGCGCGTCGGTCGTTTCACGCCAGTAAGGTTTGAGGGGTGAGTCTGCTGGCAGCCCCGGATACCGTGACAAATCTCGCGCTTTTGCCGCAGTTCCTCGATCCGATGTACCTGTTGACCAACGATGGTCCGTTTTCATCGCTCGTCCTGCCCGCGATCCTCGTCATCGTCTACATCGAGACCGGATTGCTCTTCCCGATCCTTCCGGGTGACTCGTTGCTGTTCACGGGTGGTTTTCTCGCCCACACCGAGAACCCTCCGGTGTCGATCTGGACGCTGTTGATCCTCGTGCCGATCGTTGCGGTCGCCGGTGACAACACGTCGTACTTGATCGGCCGCTTGATCGGCCCCCGAATTTTCGACAAAGAAGACGGTCGATTCTTCAAGAAGAAATACGTCACCGAGACACACGCGTTCTTCGAGAAGTACGGGCCGAAGACGATCATCCTGGCCCGTTTTGTGCCGATTGTGCGGACGTTCACACCGGTGCTCGCCGGTGTCTCCCAGATGACCTACCGCAAGTTCCTGCTGTACGACATCATCGGCGGCATCGCCTGGGGTGGCGGTGTCACGCTGCTCGGTTACGCGCTCGGTTCGGTCATCAACCCGAAGTACATCGAGCCGATATTCCTGCTCATCGTGCTGGTCTCAGTCCTGCCCGCAATCATCCACGTGTTCCAACGCTGGCGCGCCGGCCGCAAGTTGGTTCCCCTCGATGACGAGGCCGCGCCGGCCACCGAAGAGTAGGCCCGATGCTTCTGGCTGAACCTCTCGCCATCCGCCACCACGATCTGATGTACCAGATCGGGCCGGCGGCAGTCTGGCTCGTGGTCACCACGTTCGTCTTCTTCGAATGTGCGCTCATCATCGGCTTGTTCCTTCCCGGCGACTCCTTGTTGATCACCGCCGGCATGGTCCTGGCTGCGCACCACCAGCACAACCACGTGTGGACTCTCGCGCTCGGCGCGATGATCGCCGCCATCGCCGGAAACCAGGTCGGCTACGTGATCGGCACCCGCGCCGGATCGCACATTTCGGCACGAAAGAACAGCAAGTACCTCAATGCCGACCGGCTCAAGAACGTGAAACACATGCTCGAGCGGCATGGCTTCATCGCAGTTCTGGTGTCGCGCTGGATCCCATGGGTGCGCACTCTGTGCCCGATGGTCGCCGGTGCTGTCCACATGGACCACCGCAAGTTCACGATCGCCAGCACGATCGGCGCCATCGTGTGGGCCCCCGTTCTGCTGCTCGTCGGCTTCTACGCCGGCGAGTTCATCGACGAGGTGCCGTGGCTCATGCCGGCGGTGCTCGCGATCATGTCGGTCGTCCTCGTCAGCGCGACCATCGTGGGAATCTGGCACTACCGCCAGGAGATGGCGAAAGAGACCGAAGAGGTCGACGAGTTCGAGGAGCTGGCCTAAGCGGTGGCCGATGTGGTCGTCACGCTGGCGGGCGGGCTGGGAAATCAACTGTTCCAGACTGCTTACGCGAAGAATTTGGAAGCACGAGGTCACCGCGTGACCCTCGACGGCACCGTCGTCCGGTGGACCCGCGGACTTCACATCGACCCGCAGATCTGCGGTTTGAAGATCCTGAATGCCACGCCGCCGGCACCGGTCCCCGGCCGGTTGGCGGCTACCGTTCTACGCCGGGCTTTGGCCACGAGGCTGCGTTTCGGACCCGACGGTCGAATAGTCCGCACGCAACGGACACTCGAGTTCGACGAGCAGTATCTGAATCTGAACTCGCCGGGAAGATATCGCGTCGAAGGCTATTGGCAGTGCGAGCGATACTTCAGCGACGTCGGACAAACCGTCCGCAAAGTGTTTCTCGACATGCTGGGCCGTCACGTTTCGTACAACGGACTGAGTCGTCTCCCGGCAATGGCCGACCCGAGTTCGATTTCACTTCATGTGCGCCGCGGTGACTACGTCACGGCGAACTTCATCGACCCGCTCGCGCTCGAGTATTACGAGCGCGCGCTCGAGGAACTAGCTGTGCCCAGCCCGCGGATTTTCGTTTTCAGTGACGACTTGGACTGGGCCACTCGCGAACTCGGACGGATCTGCGACGTCATTCCGGTCGAGCCAGACTGGACGTCTCATCCGGGCGGCGAGATTTTTCTCATGTCCCAATGCAGCCATCACATCATCGCCAACAGTTCGTTCAGTTGGTGGGGCGCCTGGCTCGACGGGCGGACGTCGTCGCGAGTCGTCGCGCCGCGACAGTGGTTCTCGTTAGAAACATATTCCGCCCGAGACATCGTTCCGGACAGATGGACCAAGGTCTAGATGCGATGTCCGGAGAGGGTGTTTCCGAGTTATCCACAGGACGACCCGAGGCTGTTCCATCGCAACGTGAGCATCGGTAACCTCGAAGCGTGGCCAACGATCCCGAACTCGAAGCGCGTGTAGACCGTCTAGAACACGAGGTCAAGCGGGCACGAGAAGACGCTGCCGCGGCCCGGGTTCTCGCCGGCGGCGTCGACCGGGACGTCGATGACATCCGCCAAGAGTTTCGGCAGTACCGCGAGCAGAATGTGCGTCTCCACAACGCTTCGCGCGCCGACCTGACAGACCTGCGATTGGAGCTGCGCTCCAAGTTCGACATGGTTGCCGCCGGTCAGCAGCAAATCGTCGATCTCATCAATCAGAAGTTCGACGACCGCGGCCTCTGACCTACCAGGACTTCGACAAGTCCGCGTGCTGCCGAATCCAGGAATGCATCGCAATCCCCGCAGCCACGCCGGCATTGATGCTGCGGGTCGACCCAAAGCTTGCGATCGACACCGTTGCGAGAGCTCCGTTGGCGGCCGCATCGGTGATTCCCGGACCTTCCTGCCCGAACAGCAGCAGGCATTCACGGGGGAAATCGAACCGCTCGATCGGCACTGATCCCGGGGTGTTGTCGACCGCGACAACCGCCAGTCCGTTTTCCTTCGCCCAGGTCAGCAACGACTCCACATCCGGATGGTGCTCGATGTGCTGGTAGCGGTCGGTGACCATCGCGCCGCGGCGATTCCACCGGCGGCGGCCGACGATGTGAACGGCGGCCGCCGCGAACGCGTTCGCGGTCCGCACCACGGTGCCGATGTTCGCGTCGTGCCCGAAGTTCTCGATGGCGACGTGGAACGGGTGCCGGCGAGCATCGATATCGGCGACGATCGCCTCGCGTTTCCAGTACCGGTAGGCATCGACGACGTTGCGGCGGTCGCCCTCCGCAAGCAGCACCGGATCGAAGCGCGGGTCAGTCGGAAGCGGGCCCTCCCACGGCCCGACGCCGTGCGTGCCATCGCCCCACTCGGTCGGGCCAACTTCGTTCGATTCCACGGTTCGAAACACTAACTAGTCTGGAACTGATGCCCGCCATCAACCATGTGCGAATTCAGCACGTCGTACTCAGCATCACGGCTGTGTACGTGCTGATCCTTGCGCTCTGGGTCGGCTGGATCGCCCCGTACACCCCGCGCGGCACGATTCCCTACCAGGCGACGGGCCTGTTCGGACTCTTCGGATCGAGCCTCGGCATCGCGTTCCTGCTGCTCAATCGCGAGCCGAAAGTCGACCGCCAACTGCGCCGTCGAGGGCTCGAAGGCTGGGCCCACATCGAAGCCGTGCGCCCGATAGAACGCACCGGCCGATACACCGAACTCGTCGAACTCGACGTCACCCTGACCGTTCCTGGCCTCGAGTTTCGGGAGGGCCGGATCACCTACGAGGTGTCACCCGTCGACCGCGCCCTCATCGCGGTCGGGAAAACCGTTCCGGTGCGCGTGGATCCGCGTAATCCGCGACTGGTGCTGTTGCTGCCTTAGCCCAGTCCGAGATCGTCGAGGCCGAGCAGAGAGCGGTACGGAACGCCTTCCGCGGTGATGACCTGGTCGGCACCGGTCGCACGGTCGACAACGGTCGCCACACCGACGACCGTCGCGCCCGCATCGCGCAGGGCCTTGATAGCGGTGAGCGGTGAGTTTCCGGTCGTCGTGGTGTCTTCGACGACCAACACACGCTTCCCGACAACGTCCGGGCCCTCGATCTGGCGCTGCATACCGTGCGCCTTCGCGGCCTTACGGACGACGAACGCATCGAGCGGGCGTCCTTCGGCGTGCAGCATCGACAGGCCGACCGGATCCGCACCCATCGTGAGACCACCGACCGCGTCGAAGTCCCAATCTGCGGTCAGCTCGCGCAGAAGCTTGCCGATGAGTGGCGCGGCCTCATGGTGGAGCGTGGCACGGCGCAGGTCGACGTAGTAGTCCGCCTCCGCACCCGAGGACAACGTGACCCGACCGTGGACGACTGCGAGCTCTTTGACGAGTTCAGCGAGTTTCGCGCGGTCGCCGGAAGACTGGCTCTGGCGCGACGTGAACTCAGACATAGTCGATCCTCCTGGTCTACGGTCTACGGCCCTTCACCTTACTGCTCAACCGCTCGGAGACCCGTCTCGGGACCAGCCGCGCGGCGGTGGTGATGGCCTTGTACTGGAAGCTCGGCACCGAGACGACCTTGCCGGCGGCCAGGTCGTTGAGGGACCCGGACACCACCTGATCGACGTCGAGCCAGAGCGACTTCGGCACCTTGCCAAGTTCGAGGCCGGCGCGCTCGTGGAACTCGGTGTGCACCAATCCCGGGCACAGCGCCTGGATGCGGACACCGGTTCCCGATAGCGCACCCGCGAGCCCCTCGGTGAACGAGACGACGTACGCCTTCGACGCCGAATAGGTCGACCCGCGGCCGGGAATGAGGCCGGCAACGCTCGCGACGTTGATGATGTCGCCCTTGGCGGCCGCCATCATCGCCGGGAGCGCGGCGCGCGTGAACTGCAGGACCGCAGTGACATTGACATCGAGCTGCGCCTGCAGTTGCTCGGGAGTGAGAGACCAGAACTCCCCCGTCAACCCGAAGCCAGCATTGTTCACCAGGAACTGCACACCTTCGGCAAGCCGCTTTTCGACCGCTGCGCGCCCCTGCGCATCCGCGAGATCCGCAACGAGGACCTCCGAACGGGCACCGTACTGACGCTTGAGATCGGCGGCGAGGTCGTGCATCCGCGCTTCGTTCCGCGCGACGAGCACCAGGTCATAGCCGCGCGACGCGAGCCGATCGGCGAAACCCGCCCCGATCCCCGACGTGGGACCCGTGACGAGCGCAACCGGGCGCGAGGAAGTCGATGCCATGCGGCCACCATAGCCGCCGAACATCACGCGGCGTACCGGACAACGTCAGTGGGTGGGAGTTCCGATCCCGAGATCATCTGCCAGCTCGGCATCGACCTCATCACCGGCCGACCCCGGCGCCACGGCCGGGACGTCGTTCGGGCGGATCTCGGGGTAGACCATCGGACCGCTGGCCGGTGCGGTAGTACGCAGCATCGGGTTCGACAGCAACGTGTCCGGACGGCGAGCGGGCGTGAGCACCTCGGCATCGGCCTTGGGCGGAAGCACATAAAGAAGTCCGCTCAGGCGGGCGACGGCGTCGAGTGCTCCGTCCAGGGCATCCCGATCGGCACCGACCGCCATGACACCGAGCGTCCACGCACCCTCGTTCCAGAGGGTGTGCAGCTTTTCCGGCATCGCGCGTACCAGGTTGATCAAACGCTGGTCACAGGCCCGGAGAGCGACCTCGGGGTTATTCGAGTACATGACCCGATCGCCGATCGCGCCGATCATCTCGAAGTCCGTGTCCTTCGGCGCGGTCGTCGACTTCAGGCGCAGATCGATCTCGACATCGGAGTCCACGAGCCGCTTCACGGCGACCACGGTGGTGGTGTCCTCGAGGTCGAACAGGAAGAACTCCTGGTTGCGGTAGACACCGTTCACGACGTCGTTCGCGTTCAGATAGTCCTGCTTCGCAAGCGCCGCACGAGTCCACTTTCCGGCGAGGTCCGGCATCGTGATGCTGAACGAATAGCCGTGCGTCCGCGCCCAGCCCTGACGCGCGCGGCCGAACCGACGACGCTGATCTCGGTCCAGGTACAGCAGCGCTCCGGCGCCGAGAAATGCAATCGCCGCCAGGCCGAACCACATAGCCATCATTGCGTGCCACCCTAGCTAGTCGTCGAGGTTGATCGGTCTATTGAACGCACGACATGGCTCAGTTCCCAAACAGAGAACCGATGATCATGCGCGCCATGACCTTTCCGTCCTGCTGCGTGGATCCCTGGACGAACACTCCGTCGCCGGCCTTGAACTCCGCGATGCCCTGGCCTCCGCCGAGCAGGACCTGCGTCTGGGCGTTGGTCACGACGGTCACCGCCGCCGATCCGTCCTTCGGCGCGATGACCAGCGTGGTTCCGTCGTTCGACTGGATCGTTCCGGAGAACGCGACGAACCGCGGCACGAAGGTCGGCTTCGCTGGCGCTGTCGACTTCGGCACCGGCGCAGACACGATCGTGGTGTCGAATTTTGCGTCGTTGTTGAGGTCGGAACTGACCGACGCGAGGTAGGCGCCGACCGACCCGAAGATCGCCAGTGCAAGCAAGGCGATCGCCGCGATGATCCACGGCCACAGCGAGCCGCGTTGTCTCGGCGGCTGAGGTTCGGCGGGCGGTCCTGGCGGCGGAGGTGGCGTCTGAGTCTCCTCCAGCGGCAACGCCTCGCCGTAAGGCGGCGTCACCGGCGTGGACGTATAGCCCCACTGCTGCGGCTGGTACTCCGCCGTCGACAAGCGCTCGGTGTTCGGAGCCGGCGCGGAGTACGGCTCGTACGGGTTGGAGGTGTACCCGGCGCCCGGCTCCGAAATCGCGCCAGGTCCTGGTTGTTCACGTCCAGACATAGAGCCCAGGGTAGGCGCAGATTCTGAGTGAATGCTGACCCCGGGCTGGGTGTTTATCGTCCTGAAACCTTCCGACCTCAGAAATCGAGTTCGTCAGAACGGCCCCCGGCCTGCAGAAATGTCCGCGCGATCCGGTGCGCGGCAAGCTCTTTCTCGATTGCGTCATGCGTCGCGATCGACCGCAGGCGACGCGAGACATCACGCAATTTCAACGCACTGTTCACCGGCGCAGACACCTTCTCGCGGAGCCGCCGCTTCGACGGTCCCGCGTCGCGGGAGATGCGGTAGCGCATCACCGACTGGTCGTCGCTGTCGAGCGAATCCTGAACGACTGCAACGAGTTCGAGCCAACGATGAGCTTCCCAACCCGCCGGAATCGGGAGGGCGGAAGGCACCATTCGGTTGGTCATCATGACCGCGGCGCGCGCCGGCGCAGGTTCGCGCAGGACCGCGTGGAGGCGTTCGACCGGACCCGCCAGATTCCAGTGCTTGAGCGTCGGGAAAAGATTGCGGACCTCGTCGCCGACGGGGTCCCCGTTGACCGCCACGGCGATACCCGGAGCTGCCGTCATCACGGCACCGGATTGCTGCAGTCGGGCGCGTTGGCGCGCCAGTCGGCCCGGTTCCCAGATCTCGCCGACCTCGGCGATCGCGATGAAACGGAAGCGCGCTGCGGCCTGCAGTCCGGCCGCAAGACCGGATGCCGTGACGCCTTGGGTATCCTCCGGCGCATCGATCGACAGGCATTCGACCTGCGGAAAGCGGCGAAGGTAGTCCGCGGCGAACTGCTTGGCGCCGTCGCCGCTGCGCTCATCGACGATGATCACGGCCGCGGGCGGCAGCGTCTGGTTCATCACTGACTGCAACTGTCGGGCGACCCGGTCACGACCGCCACCGGCGACCACGACCACCGCGACGCCTTCGGACCGGCGATGACTCACCGTTCCGGGCAGCGACCCGCCGCGCCGCCCGAGCGTGCCCCGCACCGCGTCGACCATGCCGCGTCGAACTTCGTGAAACGCCTGGGTGCGCCCCTCTTCGACCGTGACGGCCAGCAACGTCGACACCGCAAGCCAGAAGATTCCGCTCAACAACCACGTGCGCTCGGAAGCGCCGTAGCGGCCGAACATCACCAGGCGGTTCCGGGTCAGGTAGTAGCGGCGGCGCGAACTGTGGTTGGTGACCGAGATTTCCTTGCCCAGCAGGCTGATCGACTGGCCGCGACCGATGCGGTGAGACAGGTGCACCCGTCCGTCGGCGAACACCTCGAAGCCGTGTTTGCGCAGGTTGAGACACAGATCGGTGTCAACCGAGTCGATCACCAGCGACTCGTCGGCGAGGCCGGCGATGCGCAGGGCCTCGGTACGGAACACCGCACCGGACTGCATGATCTCCTGCATCTCCATGACGCCGTTGCGATTGGTGTATGCGTAGGCGAAACCATTCACGACACCGGGCCCGACGGCCCCGAATTCGATGTCGTCGCGTTCGAGTTCGGAGATCGCGCGGCCGAGCCCAGCCACGAAATCGCTTGGTACGTCGGCATCCTGATCGAGAGTCAGCACGTACTTCGAACCCGCGGTCATCGCCATGGTGAAGCCGATGTTCAGGCTGTGCGCGACACCGCGATTGACCGTCTTCCGAACGACCACCACGTTGTCGAGCGAACTCAGACGTCGGTAGTAGCTCGGCGAGATCATGTCGCTGGCGTCGTCGATGACGATGACGCTGTTGATGTGGTCGGCCAGTTGCGCCACCAGATCGATCGTCTCCCGCTGCGGGTTGAAGCACGGGATCACGACAGTATCGATCAGCGGGCGGTCGATCAGGGCCCCGTCGATCATGCCGACAGCCTAGCGGCTACGGAACCGTAACCATGAAGTCGGGCGAGGCAGGCTCAGGTTCTACCCGGTCCCAGTGCCGACAGACCAGAATCGTGGCGACCGCACACGCCCACCCCGCCAGCACATCGATGACATAGTGCTCACCGCCGTAGACCAGCGTGAACGCCATCGCGATCGGGTAGATCACCAGCGCGAACCGCGCCACGCGCCAGCGGGCATGAGGCCAGAGGGCGGCGGCCACCAGGATCGTGAACGCCGCATGGAGCGATGGCATCGCGGCGACTTCATTGCTCAGTGAATGCAGGAACACCGTGCTGGTGTCGAGCGAGACGAAGCCGAATCCGAAGCCCGCGGCTCGGCGGACCGGCTCCGCGATCGCCCCATGGGTTGCCGCATACCAAGGCGGCGCCGCGGGCAGCAGGATGAAGAACGCCAGACCGACATACGACAGAACGAGAACTCGGCGCATGTAGCGCGACCATTCGGCCCGCGATCGGACGTACAGAACGGCCCCGAGAATCCACGGGACCGTCAAGTGGGTCGAGTACACGATGCCGGTCAGGACGGTCCACCACGGCAGATGCCCGGAGGCGGGGATCAGATGCTCTTGGAGCCACACCGTCGGCACGGTGCCGTGGAATATCCACCGCTCGACGTCCACGGGTTCCGTGACCCGGATGGGCATGCCGAGACGATCGGCGATGCCCCGGCTCATGTCGTAAACCAGCAGGGCGACGATCAACGGCGTCCAGTCGAGAAGCACCCGCGCGTGGTGCCGCCACGATCGATCGATCCGAAAGGCGACGATGCCGGCGACCAACCAACTGGCCTGGTAAACCCGGTCGAGCGGAATACCTTTGACGGCGATCGTGGCGGTCAGGGCGACCACGTACGCGAGCATGACCGCGTACCGCACCGAGCGCCGCATTCGTGGGTGGTCCGGGCTCTTCGACGGCGACATCTGCGGCACCGACTGTGCATCGACGGCCAGGACCCGCTCGCGAATCACCATCGCCCGCACCTCCGATCGCCAGCCCGTCCACGGGCCGCTAGCTCGTCATCGGAACCTATCGACCAGGCCATGGAACAGCCCGCACGTCCGCTGTGAGCTTGATCTGAGCATGACACCTCCCCCATGCGGTTTGGGCGGATTGTCGCGAAGGGGTTCCGCCCGAAACCCCCTGTACCTACGCTTGATTCATGACTCGGGCCCCCATTCGCGTGAGCCGTCGGACATTCCTTGCATAAGAACACCACCCGCAACCGTCGCCGCTGGATCCTGATCGCGTCGGTCGTCGGCGCGATCGCGCTGGCGGTACTGGTCATCGTCATCGTGATCGCCGGCGCGAGCGAACGGATCACGCGCTATCAGGTCGACGCCGCGGTTCAGCCCGACGGCTCGACGCTCGTGCGGGAAATCATCGACTACGACTTCGGTGCCGACTCCAAGCACGGCATCTTCCGGTTCTTCCCTGGCTACATGATCGGGCCGGAGGCGGGACCGACGACCATCACCGACGTCACAGTCCGTTCGGCGTCGGCACCCGACGACCTCAACCTCGACGACGCCATCCATGGCGAACTCAAGATCGGCTCCCCCGACGTCACGGTCACCGGACGCCATCAGTACGAGATCTCGTACCGTCTCCCGCCGACCGCCGGCCTCGAGACGGGGCAGATGGCGCTCGACATCGTGGGCACCGACTGGCCGGTGCCGATCGACGACGTGGTGGCTCGGATCGAACTGCCCGGCGATCCAACCGGCGAGCGGTGCGTCAGCGGCGACGCGGGTTCGGACAGCGTTTGCTCGACCTTCGGCCACGAGGGTCGGATTCTCACGGTCAACGAGAAGGATCTCGGCGAACACCAGGGAATCACGGTGTACGCCAACACCTCCGGTTCCGCGACCCCGACCGCGCTCCCGCCCGAACCGCAGCTCGGAGCAGGCGACTCCGACTGGTACCTGCGCAGCGCGATCCCGTTCGCCGCGCTCGCGCTCCTCGGTTATCTCGCCGGATTGCTCCCGGTGACCGCCTACTCGCGATGGCTCGGGCGCGACTGGGCGTGGCACGGTGGCGGCGGTGCGGTGGATTCGGTGTTCGGCGGTCCCGGCCTGGAGACGCGGCGCATCGACGACAAGCTCGCCGAAGAGCAGGTCACCATTCAGTTCGTGCCGCCGCGCGATCTGACGCCTGCCCAAGGCGGCGTTGTGCTGCGCGAGAAAGTCACCGACTCGCACCGGATCGCGTGGCTCATGGACTACTCGATGACCGGCTGGCTCGCGATCGAAAGTGGCGGCAAAGCTCTGCGGTGGACCGCGAAGGACGACCGCTGGGCGCAAGCTCCGGCTCCGCTCCACACGATGTTCACGGGTCGGCACACGATCGACTTGTCCTCCTACGACAAGGAGTTCGCTGCGGGCTGGCAGCAGATCGCCGGCGACCTCGAGAACTTCAAGAAGACCAGTGGACTGTGGGATGCGGAGGCAGCCAAGACCGCGAAACGGAGATCGACGCTCATCACGTGGGTCGCGATCCCGGTGGTCATCCTGAGCGCGCTGGCCGCGATCAACCTGTTCCGATCGAATCCCGTGGTCACTGGTGTCATGGGCGCCGTCCTGGGACTCGCCTTCGGTGCCGCGTTCGCCGCGATCGCAAATCGCGGCGAGCTCGAAGTGCGCACCGCCAAAGGGTTCTCGCAACGGCAGCTCACCGAAGGGTTCCGTCGGTTCTTCCAGATCTCGGAGACCCGGCACGTCGAGGAAGCGGCTGCGCGCGACGAGCTTCGGCTCTATACCGCGTGGGCCATCGCCCTCGATGAAGTCGAGAACTGGGACCGTCTCGTGAAGTCGGCGCAGATCCCGGCCGGCACGTCCGGAGTCTCGGACATCGTCTATATGAGCACCTTCGCGAGCGCAGCTCGGTCGGCGAGCACCGCGCCCTCGAGTTCGGGCAGCAGCGGCGGCGGAGGTGGCAGCGTGGGCGGAGGCGGCGGCGGTGGAGGCGGCGGCAGCTGGTAGGGGCTGTTCGTCGACCACTCTTAGCGACACCGAGCGACTGAGCGACAGCCAACTGCGGTCCCACGATGCGCGCTCCAAACGATTCGGTGCTCTCCCGACGAGCTCACGTCAGGATTTCGATGAGAACGCTGGTGGAGCACCGAACCGTCGACCACGAGCCCGGCGGATTATGGAGCTGTCCGCCCGGCCCGGTTTCACGCTGTCGCTCAGTCGCTGGTTGTCGCTATTAGCGGTGGCCGACGAGTAGTCCTGGCCCGGGCGCCGGCAGCTGGTAAGCGCGCCAGGGTCGCCCAGGACCACCCCTTGGGTGGCTAACAAATGTCCGTTTCGAGGTTCAGCATTGAGTGAGTAAGGCGTCCATAAAAACGCATAACCACCAGCTGTTTTCCAGAAAGGACCTACGTCATGTCCGGGTCAAAGAACTTCTTCGCCAAAGCCACGATGGTGGCCGTCACTGCAGGCTTCGCCTCCGCTTCCGCACTCGGACTGCTCGGCACTGCAGCCATCGGCTCCGCCGATTCCCTGACCTGTATTCAGGGCTACGTCTGGCGCGAAGCCCGCGAATCGGACGTGGTCTGTGTGACTCCCGACATGCGCGAGACGGTCAAGACGCAGAACCTGACCCCGGACGCGCATAAGGTCAATCCGGCTTACGGCGCCGATACCTGCGAGACCGGCTACGTCTGGCGCGAGACGCGCGAAGGGGACACCACCTGCGTGACGCCGGACTTCCGCACTCTTGTTCTCGGACAGAACGCCGACCCGACGGCGCACCGGGTCTCGGCCGACAGCCTGACCTGTGAAAGCGGCTACGTCTGGCGCGAAGGATTCGACGGCGACGCCATCTGCGTCACGCCTGACTTCCGCTCGACGATCCTCGGCCAGAACGCCGACCCGACGGCGCACCGTGCGGTGGCCTACGGGACTGAGACCTGCGAGGACGGCTACGTGTGGCGTCAGGCCTTCGACGGCGATTCCATCTGTGTGACACCGGAATTCCGGGACCAGGTGCTCGACGACAACGCTCAAGCACAGAGTCGCTACGTCAGCTGAGCGTTGTACCGTGCCAGTGTGGCTCAACTCTTTCCGAGACGGCGGCGGTCGGGGATCAACGTCATCGGACAGGTCGCATCCGAAAGCGGCCAGGGCCAGATCGCACGAGGCGTTCTCGAATCGCTGAGTGCGGTCGGCTATCCCGTCGCCACCCTGCCGATCAGTTTCTACGACCCCGCCCGAGCGGATCACGGTGCGATCGAACGGTATGCGCGTGGCATACCGTTCGACATCAACGTGTTTCAGGCCAACGCCAACGTCACGAACATCCTCGAAGCGATCCTGGGCCCGGGCGTCTACGCCGGTCGCTACAACATCGGCTACTGGGCGTGGGAACTCGACGAATTCCCCGACGAATGGTCGGCGGCATTCGAGGTCTACGACGAGATCTGGGTCTTCAGTGAGTTCGTCCGCGAGGCCATCGCCCGAAAGTCTCCGATTCCGGTCACCACAGTTCCGGTCCCGCTCGAAGTGCCCACCCCGGACCCCGCGATCCGGCAACGCCTCGGACTACCCGAGATGTCATTCCTGGTCCTGTTCGCCTTCGACGCGAACAGTGTCGTCGCCCGCAAGAACCCGTGGGCGGTGATCCGCGCCTTCACCGCTGCCTTCGACAAGCACGAGCGAGGCCGCACAGCGCACCTTGTCATCAAGGTCAACAACCTGGACACCTACCCGTCCGACGCGGCCCGCCTCCGCCAGGAGATGGCAGACGTCAACGGTGTCCTGATCGAGGGCTACCTGTCGCGCGATGAGATGCATTCGCTCATCGGGACCGCCGACGCCTATGTGTCGTTGCATCGCTCGGAAGGCTTCGGACTGACCATCGCCGAAGCGATGGCGATGGGCCGACCGACGGTGGCAACCGCATACTCGGCAAACGCCGAGTACATGAGCAACGAGACCTCCTACCCGATTCCGTATCGGTTGGCGCCCATCGGTGAAGACGAAGCGGTGTACCGCAAGGGCAACGTCTGGGCCGAGGCCGACACGGACGCCGCGGCGCGCGTGATCCGACGCATCTACGAGAACCCGGAGGAAGCCCGACATAAGGGGCGCGCGGCCGCCGAATACATGCGGAACCACCACAATCGGCACGTTGTCGGCAAACAGATCGCCGCCCGCCTCGAGACCATCGGCGATTTCGTACGCGAGGACGGCACGCGGCTTCGGCACCCGTTACCGCAGAAGGGTCGGTTGCCGAGGATCGAACTGGTCCACTGGCTCCACGGAGTCGCGGCCGAGTTCGTCCCGCTCCACGACGCCTCGTTTGCGGTTCGCCCGGACCGCGACGCTCCCCTCCCGGCCGGCGAGTACGACCTCTGCCTGCGCATCGGGCCGACGACCGGCCGCTGGGACCACGTGCGGCTGTACCCGGACAGCGGCAACGGTCATCTCGAACCGGAGGCGCAAACGATTGTGACGTGGCGCGAAAGCGACTCGACGATCGTCGTGAGCTTCTACCTACCGACCGCCACGAAAGCGCTGCGCATCGACGCCGGCGCGTACGACGGAGAGATACCCACCGTCCAGTCGGCGCTGATTCGGCGAATCGGCGCCCGGCCGGAACGCAGCGCGGGACTCGCTACCGAGCGCCCCACGCAGCGGCGTTGGTCAGCCGTGCAACGGCGCGTGACCTAGACCTCCCGACGCCGACCCAGCGTCGCCATGGCCCGCAGCGGAGCCGTGATCCGCCAGGATCGGCTGGTCAGCACCTCATCGAGCGTTGCGCGCGTCGCGCTGGCCACAGCTTCGGCCGTCGCGGCCCGAGCCTGATGCACGCCCGAAATCGCCTGCGCGTGCGTGAGCCAAGAGCGAAGTCGCTGCACGTGCTCGATCCTCGCGAGCTCGGGTCCGATGTCGCGAGGTTCGTCGACGGACGACAATGCTGTTTGAAGAATCGCGCGGAGGTCGTCAAATGCCAACGGCTGCATCTCGCATGTCGTGACCATCACGGTTCCGTCGTTGCTGATGTCCATTCCCTTCGGGCCACCCTCCATCGGGTTGGCGCGGCCCGCGTGGAAGAGATCATCACTGAGGACCCGTACCGACGACGCCGGCTGCCGCATTCCGACCCACGTGCTGCCTGTTCGATAGACGTGCACATACGGTGCGCCGGCATCAGCGACCAGCAAGAATCGGTTGTCCGCGGTGAATCGAAGGCCGTGCGGGTAGTTCACCGACCCCGCGATCCCGGTGGGCTCGGAGTCTTTGCGCAGCTGCACATCGTTCCGGAACAACAGCACATCATGATGCTCGTGGTTGCTGACCGCGATCCAGTCCGAATTCGGCGACACCGCGACCCCATCCGGGATGTCGAACCACTTCTTGAGGAAGATCTCGGGCGCCGTCGGACTGACCGGGTCGAGGTCGCACCGGATCACCGAGTTACGGCTGTTGTCGCACACCAGAACGTCGAGCGGTACTCCGCCTTTTCGGAGCACGGTCACCGAACTCGGAACTCCGACTTCTCCGTTCAACGTGTCGATCGACCCGAGAGGTTCGACGTGTTGCGTCGTGCCGGCCCATTCACCGCTCGGAATCGGCACGATGATGAGGTCGTTCTGGCGATCCGCGACGATGAGTCGGTCCTCATCGAGGAAGTCGACACCGTGTGGCATCTTCAGGCTGTCGCAGGTGATCAGAACGCCGTCGCGCAGCTCGATGACCTCGCCTAGCTCGATCTCGAATACCGCAATCGCGCGCACGTTGTGCGCGGCCACGGCGAGCCGGCTGTTCGACGGCGAGAACCTGACATCCTCCGTGCGACCCAGGGAATCAATGAGCGCGCGCACCTGTGGCGACGCAGAGAATTCGTATCGCACGGCGTCTCCGAACCTTGGCGCG
The DNA here is from genome assembly GCF_000380645.1 of Smaragdicoccus niigatensis DSM 44881 = NBRC 103563. Classification (GTDB taxonomy): domain Bacteria; phylum Actinomycetota; class Actinomycetes; order Mycobacteriales; family Mycobacteriaceae; genus Smaragdicoccus; species Smaragdicoccus niigatensis. The sequence continues at coordinate 126,348 of NZ_AQXZ01000010.1, read as the reverse complement.
GTCAATGGCGTCGCCATCGTAAGGCCGGTTGAGACGCGAAGCGGGACGCCAAGGTTCGTTTTGCAAACCCTGGCGTCCCGCTCGTTGAATCAGCCCTCGAGCACCAGCGCGTCGGCGTCCGGGCTCACCGTGACCTTGACGGTCTGACCGTCGCGGATCTCACCGGCGAGCAGCTTCTTCGCCAACTGGTCACCGATCGCGTGCTGCACCAACCGGCGCAGCGGACGCGCACCGTAGACCTGGTCGTATCCGCGAACCGCCAGCCAGAAGCGAGCCGACGGCGTGACGTCCAGCGTCAGACGACGCGCCTGCAGCCGCTTCGCGAGCTGCGCGATCTGGATGTCGACGATCTGCTCGAGTTCGTCTTCACTCAGATGGCTGAACATGATGACGTCGTCGAGTCGGTTGAGGAACTCGGGCTTGAACGCGCGGCGGACGGCATCCATCACAAAGTCCTTGTCGCCACCGGCTCCGAGGTTCGACGTCAGGATCAGGATCGTGTTGCGGAAGTCCACGGTCCGGCCCTGGCCGTCGGTCAGTCGACCGTCGTCGAGCACCGCGAGCAGGATGTCGAACACGTCCGGGTGCGCCTTCTCGACCTCGTCGAACAGCACCACCGTGTACGGGCGGCGCCGAACGGCTTCGGTCAGCTGACCGCCCTGGTCATACCCGACATATCCCGGAGGGGCACCGACGAGCCGTGCCACCGAGTGCTTCTCGCTGTACTCACTCATGTCGATGCGGACCATCGCGCGGTCGTCGTCGAACAGGAAGTCCGCCAGCGACTTCGCAAGCTCGGTCTTACCGACACCGGTCGGACCGACGAACAGGAATGAACCGGTCGGACGGTTGGGGTCGGCGACGCCGGCGCGCGCCCGTCGAACCGCATCTGACACCGCTTCGATGGCGTTCTTCTGACCAATGACACGCTTGCCGAGTTCCTCCTCCATGCGAAGGAGTTTCTCGGTCTCGCCCTCGAGGAGACGTCCCGCCGGGATACCGGTCCAAGCGGCGACGACGTCAGCCACGTCATCGGGACTGACCTCCTCCTTGAGCATGACATCGTGCTTGGTCTCGGCCGTCAGGGCGGCAAGCTCCTTCTCCAACTTCGGGATTCGGCCATAGCGAAGCTCGGCCGCCTTGCCGAGGTCGCCGTCGCGTTCCGCCCGATCCGACTCGCCCTTGAGGTTCTCGAGCTGCTCTTTCAGGACACGAACCTGGTCGATCGCGCCCTTCTCGTTCTGCCACCGGGCGTTGAGCTGGCTCAGCTTCTCCTTCTGGTCGGCGAGTTCGCTTCGCAGCTTCGACAGCCGCTGCTTCGACGCCTCGTCCGACTCCTTGGCCAGGGCCATCTCCTCGATCTCGAGGCGACGGACCGCACGCTCGACTTCGTCGACCTCGACCGGCCGCGAGTCGATCTCCATGCGCAGACGCGACGCCGCCTCGTCAACGAGGTCGATCGCCTTGTCTGGCAGGAAGCGGGACGTGATGTAGCGGTCGCTCAACGTGGCGGCTGCCACGAGAGCCGAGTCGGTGATGCGCACACCGTGGTGCACCTCGTACCGCTCCTTGAGTCCACGCAGAATGCCGATCGTGTCGTCGACCGACGGCTCGCCGACGAAGACCTGCTGGAAGCGGCGCTCGAGAGCCGGGTCCTTCTCGATGTGCTGGCGGTACTCGTCGAGGGTCGTGGCACCGACGAGCCGCAGTTCACCGCGGGCGAGCATCGGCTTGATCATGTTGCCGGCGTCCATGGCGGACTCACCGGTCGCGCCCGCACCGACGATCGTGTGGAGCTCGTCGATGAAGGTGATGACCTCACCCTCGCTCTTCTTGATCTCGCCGAGGACGGCCTTGAGCCGCTCCTCGAACTCACCGCGATACTTCGCACCGGCGACCATCGAGCCGAGGTCGAGCGAGATGACCTTCTTGTCCCGCAGCGATTCGGGGACGTCGCCAGCGATAACTCGCTGCGCGAGACCTTCCACAATCGCCGTCTTACCGACGCCGGGCTCACCGATGAGGACCGGGTTGTTCTTGGTCCGGCGGCTCAGCACCTGAATGACGCGACGGATCTCGGTGTCGCGCCCGATGACCGGGTCGAGCTTGCCGCTCCGGGCCGCGGCCGTGAGATCGGTCGAGTACTTCTCGAGCGCCTTGTAGGTGCCTTCGGGATCTGCGCTGGTCACTCGTGAACTTCCTCGTACGGCTTTGAATGCTTCTTTCAGGGCTTTCGGCGTCGCGCCGCTGCCGGCCAGTAATTTGGCCACTTCGGAGTCGCCGTTGGCGAGCCCGAAGAGCAGGTGCTCGGTCGAGACGTACTCGTCGTCGAGCTCGGTGGCGAGCTTCTGCGCTGCGGTGATGGCGTTGAGCGTCTCGCGCGAGAGCTGTGGCTGACTGTGCGATCCGCTGGCGCGCGGGAGTCGGTCGAGAAGCTTCTGCGCCTCGGCCCGAATCCGGCTCGGGTCGACCTGGACGGCCTGCAGGAGCGGCCCGGCGATGCCGTCGGACTGATCGAGCAACGCCACCAACAGGTGGGCAGGCTGAATGTCCGGATTGCCAGCCGAGCTCGCGGCCTGCAACGCAGCCGACAGCGCAGCCTGAGCCTTCGTGGTGGGGTTGAACGTGTCCAAAGGTCACCTCACTGGTTGTGAACGATCTGTCGATGGATACAACGCATCAAAGGTTGAGTCTGTTCCACTCAACTTAGCGAATTTTTTCAAACCTGCACAGGGTCAAGTCTGAGCAACCTACCGGGCCGCCACTAGGGACGTTCGTCCCATCGTTCACAACCCCGATACCTCCCGCGACCGGCGTGTCACCAGAAACAGACCGAATGGGACATTACGGTTTCCCTGGGTTCGCAACTTCCGGCAGACCGAACGACGCAGCGTGGCGCGTTCCGACTGCCCTTCCGTAGGACAACACCCAACTGGCGCTTCGAAGCCCGCTTGCTTCGACGTTTGTGAGTGCACTCCTACCACGAGACCTGAGGGTGGTTTTCCATGTCTAAGTCCGTAGCGATCATCGGTTCCCGCGGATATCCGAGTTACTACGGCGGCTTCGAGACCCTCGTTCGTCACCTCGCGCCGTACCTCGCCGATCAGGGCTGGGATGTCACCGTCTACTCGCGTCCCGACACCACCCGGGGGCACGACGCGGACCCGCGGATCAACGTCGTCGAGACGACTGCCATGGATTCGAAATCGCTCAGCACGCTGTCGCACGGTTATTTCGCCACCCGGCACGCCGTCCAGGCCAAGCCCGACGTCGCAATCGTCCTGAACGTCGCCAACGGCTACTTCCTCCCGATGCTCCGTCGCGCCGGAATTCCAACCGTCGTCAACGTCGACGGCGTCGAGTGGAAGCGCGCGAAGTGGGGCACCCTCGCCCGCAAGGTCTTCCGCGGCGGCGCGCGTCTGACCGCACGCTACGCCGACCACCTCATCTACGACTCCCAGCACATCTCCACCCTGTGGCGCGAGGAGTTCCATCGGGAGGGCCACTTCATCCCGTACGGCGGAATGGATCCGGGCCGACTCGACCCGCTCTCGAACTTCGGCGGCTTGTCGTACGCGTTGATGGTCGCGCGACTCGTGCCCGAGAACTCAGTCGAGGAGTTCCTCGGCGCCGCAGAAATCCTCGCGCCTGAGTTCGCGGTCGCGGTGGTGGGTTCTTCGGGCCTGGACACCGGGTACGACGACCGGATGCGCGCGATGTCCGAACGCCACGAGAACTTCCACTGGTTCGGACACATGATCGACGATGCCAAGCTCAACGCGCTGTGGCAGCACGCGGGCGCCTACTTCCACGGTCATTCCGCCGGCGGCACGAACCCCGCGCTGGTGCAGGCGATGGCGTGCGGTGCACCGATCGTCGCGCGCGACACGGTGTTCAACCGCGAAGTGCTCGCCGACACCGGCCTCTTCACCTCTCCCGAGCCGTCCTCGATCGCCGACTCGGTCGCGTCGTTGATGACCAACGACATTCTGCGCGCGGAACTGTCCGCCGCAGCCCGCGACCGTGGCCGCCTTCACTACACGTGGGAAAGCGTGTGCGACGAATACGACCGACTGCTCGCCAAGGCGGTCGATGGCGGGCCGAACCCGCACCGAAACAGCAGACCGACCACCGAACTGACCACCATCGGCTCCGAAGACAGGCAGCGTTCATGACAGCCAACATCTCCACCGCAACGACCGACACGACCGTGCAGCTCGCTGCCCTTCGCAGCCGCTACATCGATCTGCTGCGCGATGCGTTGACGATGTCCCTGTGGCACGCTGCCGACGGCAACCAGATGCAGAATGTCTTCGGGGCGTCGGCCTCGGAACTGCGCGAAGACGGTCGGGACTGGCCCCAGCTTGCGCACACGATGATCGGCCGCAAACGCATGAACAACCTGCAGTTCTGCGTCGAGGACGTGCTTTCTCGCGGAATCCCGGGCGACTTCATCGAGACGGGCGTCTGGCGCGGCGGAGCCTGCATCTTCATGCGCGGAATCCTCGAGGCCTACGGCATCACCGACCGCAAGGTGTGGGTGGCTGACTCGTTCCAAGGGCTGCCGCCGGCCGACGTCGACAAGTACCCGATCGATGGAGAAGGCGTTCCTTTCCACATTTTCCCGCAACTCGCGATCTCGCAGGAGACCGTCGAGAACAACTTCCGCAGTTACGGCCTGCTCGACGACCAGGTCGTCATGCTCAAGGGCTTCTTCCGCGATTCGCTGCCGACCGCTCCCGTGGGACAGCTCGCGATCCTGCGCCTCGACGGTGACATGTACGAGTCGACGATCGACGCGCTGAACAGCCTCTACTCGAAGCTGTCCGACGGCGGTTACGTCATCGTCGACGACTTCTGTATCGAGGGCTGTCGCCAGGCGATCCACGACTTCCGCACCGAGCACGGCATCACCGACGTCATGCACGTCGTCGACTGGACCGGCGTCTACTGGCGCAAGGGATCGGGCGACGCCGGAAACGGGGCCCCGACGAGCTTCGAGGAGCTCTCGGCGACCTACGACCAGCTGTTCAGCGCCTACGTCGAGCTCCGCAACCAGCACCTCGCGGGTGTCTCGACGATCGCTCAGCTGCGTGTCGACAACGCAACCGCGAACGCTGCACTGGCGGCATCGGGCGCCCAGGTGGTTGTGCCACAGCCACCGTCGACGCTCCCCGGCCTGGCCAAAGCAGAGGTCCGCCGGGCAGCACGGAAGGCCCGAGACATCGTTCGAAAGCTTCGCTGATGCCGGTTCGCACTGAACTCCGCCGCCCGTGGCGGAAGTGGGCCCCGCCGGCTCCGCGGCCGTTCACCGTTGATCGAACGGTGTGGATCTTCGGTTGCGGGCGGTCGGGAAGCACCTGGCTTGCCGAGATGCTCAATAGCTTCGACGGCTGGTCGATGTGGCCCGAACCAGGTTTCGGCCACATCTTCCAGCGTCCGGAACCGGCGGCTCCCTACGTCGACAGTCCGTGCCACGTCATGGGGGGTGAACCGGAACTCCACCAACCCGCCGTCCGGGCGTTTGTCGACACTGCGATCAAGACGCGCTTCCCGCACCTCACCGCGTCCGATGTCATGGTTCTCAAGGACCAGAATGCGTCGGGGGGATGCGGAGAGATCAGTGCGGCTCTGCCGGACAGCCGGTTCGTGGCCCTCATCCGTGACCCCCGAGACGTGCTCGCCTCGATAGTTGACGCCTTGTCCAAGCCGACCAGTTGGGCGGCGGATCCGGCACTGTCAGTGTGGATCGACCAGGTCCGCGATCCGGCCTACACCAGCACTCTCTACGCCAGCATCTGCACTCTGCTGGAGATAACCCTGGCGACCTACGAAACGCATCCCGGGCCCAAGTCCCTCATTCGTTACGAGGACTTGCGAACGAACACCGCGCCGACGATGCGTCGCCTCTTCACCGAACTCGACCTGCTGCCGACCGCGCCCAGTGTCGACGAGGTCACCGACCGGCACGCGTTCGAACGGATTCCGGTCGAGGAGACCGGCAGCGGGAAGTTCTATCGCAGTGCGTCCCCGGGCGGTTGGCGGGAAACGCTGCCCGCAGATTTCGCACCGGCGGTCGACGTTCCCATGCCCCCGCTTCTCTCGCCGCACTACCCCAACGACTAGCGCATCCGCACGACCCGAATCGAGGACCCATGGCCACCCGGTACAAAGCGCCCGCCCCGAACGCGATGGCACCCAACAACTCGCACGCCTTCGCGTTGCAGATGATCGGTTGGAGCAAGCGAGTTCTGGAACTCGGCGCCGCCTGCGGCGATATGACTCAAGCGCTGAAGAATCAGAGCTGCGAGGTCACCGTCATCGAATATGACGAGCAGAACCGTGCAGAGCTCGAGGGCATCGCCGACCGCACGATCATCGGCGACCTCAACGATCCGGCCACTCTCGATGCGCTCGACGGCCCGTTCGACGCCGTGCTCGCCGGCGACGTGCTCGAACACCTTCTCGAGCCGGGCCGCGTTCTCAAGCAGGTCTCGCGGCTCCTGGCACCGGGCGGACGGATCGTCGTGTCCCTGCCGAATGTCGCACACCACGACGTTCGGCTCGCTCTGCTCGAAGGACGCTGGGACTACGCACCGTTGGGCCTGCTCGACAGCACCCACATCCGGTTCTTTACCCGCAAGACGATCCGCCAGCTCGTCGCTTCCGCGGGCTTGATGATCGTCGACATGCGAACGGTCAAGGTGCCGCCGTTCGGCTCCGAGATCGGCGCGAAGGCGGGCCTCGTTCCCGACTCGGTACTCGAGCAGATCCGGACTGACCCCGACCACGACACCTACCAGTTCGTGTTCACGGCCGTCCGCTACGACGGCGACGAACAGACCAGCCAGCTCGCCGAGAAGTACGCCGACCTGCGCGAAAGCTTCGATCGCCTGTCGAAGACCCACCAGGAAACGCATACCCAGCTCGAGCTGCTCCGGGCTTCGAAGACCCTGATCTACACCGAGAAGCCGCGCGCAGTGCTGCGCAAGGTGCGCACCAAGCTGAAGAACCTTCGCTGAACAATCGCCGTTTCTTTCCCGGCCAGGAGACCGTCGTGAAGCCCATCCCCACCGTGCGCCGCGCACGCCAGATCCTGCGTGAGGGGGGCGCGCGCGCCCTCCAGAAGGCCAACGCGGCCTACCGGGAACGGCGTTCGCAAGCGCCGGCTGCAGAAGCCCCAGCCGCGGTTCCCGAGCCCGTCATCCAAGAGTGGCTCGGCGCCCCGTCCCCAGCACGGCCCGCGGATTCGCCCAACGACGCAACCGTCTCGGTGATCATTCCGTCGTACCAGCATGCGGCTTTCATCCGCGAGGCGATCCTTTCCGTGGATCGACAGACCTACCCGCACATTCAGCTCGTGATCGTCGACGACGGATCGACCGACAACAGCATCGAGATCATCGAAGCGACCCTCGCCGAGATCTCGATCGTGGATGTGGTGTTCGAGAAGCAGGCGAACCAGGGTGCGGCCGCGACGATCAATCGCGGCATTTCGCTCGCCCGCGGACGGTTCGTGAGCATTCTCAATTCGGATGACGCGTACCACCCCGATCGGCTGAGCCGCCTGCACGCTCACGCCACCACGAGCGGCGCGGAGTTCGTCTTCTCGGAGGTCGTTTTCTCGCAAGGGTCGGACTTTGCGGCCATCTGCGAAGAGGCGAACCACCGGTGGCTCCAGCAACTCGATGGTGTGCCGACCCTTGGGTTCGCCCTTCTCCAGTTCAACGGCACCTGCTCCTCGAGCAACTTCTTCCTCAGCCGGGAGCTGTTCAACCGCGTCGGTCCCCTCCGGGACCTCCTACTCGTGTCGGATTGGGACTACGCGCTGCGGGCAGTTCTCGACAGCGAACCGGCAATTGTTCGCGAACCGCTCCTGTACTACCGCCTCCACGAGTCGAACACGATGACGAACCGCAGCTCCCTGCAACGCTCTGTCTCGGAATACCGCGATGTGCTGAGAAACTACTTTCAGTCGATTCAAGCGGGCGAACCACGCAACGCCATCGCCCCGTCACCGGAACATTTCGGAGACCTCTTCTTCGACTTCCTGGTCAAGCCAGGCGATGTAACGCCCAAGCACTGGACTCTTCCTAAACACGAGTCTCTCTGGCGCACAGCAAGTCTCGATCTTCTGCCAGCGCAGGATGCGTTCACACCGCCGCTCGAACTCATGGAACTCGTCGGAAGCGTGTCGGCCGACGGGTACCACCAGGTCGGCGAGGAGTTTCTCAGCTACTTCATCGAATACGCCGACCTGGAGCCCGACGCCGACATCCTCGACATCGGATGTGGCAGCGGCCGGATCGCCATCCCGCTCACCGCGTATCTGAATGACCGGGGCAGCTACACCGGATTCGACATCGTCCCGTCCGCCATCGACTGGTGCCGCGAGACGATCACCCCGGAGTACCCGAAGTTCCAGTTCGACGTCGCGGACGTGCGCAACACGTTCTACAACCCGGACGGGCCGGTTTCGGCAGCCGAATACACCTTCCCGTACGACGACCACTCGTTCGACTTCGCGTTCCTGACCTCGGTCTTCACCCATGTGCTGCCGGCCGAGTTCGAGCGCTATGTCGCGGAGATCAGCCGGACCCTGCGACCGGGTGGTCGATGTCTGGCGACGTTCTTCCTGGAAAACGAGGAAGCGAACGAACTCATCTCCGGCGGGAAGAGCACGCTGAGCTTCCCGTTCCACCGCGACGGCTTCCGGACGATCAGTGCCGAACACCCCGAGTTCGCGATCATGTTCCCGCAGCAGTACGTGCTCGAGGTGCTCGCTCGCAACGGACTCGCGGTGTCGGCTTTCTACTTCGGAAGTTGGTGCGGACGTGATCATTTCACGAGCTATCAGGACTTCCTGCTCCTCGAGAGAGTTGAACGTCCGCTGGCGGCAGTGCCCGAGGCGACGCCCTCGGACGCTGTCCAGTACGTCTGCGTGAGCCACCGCCCGGAGATCTTCGAGAAGTACGTCGGGTCGAACACCAACATTCCCGCGAACGCCGTGCAGTTGTACGACAACACAACGGAAAACGTCGGCATAGCGAGCCGCTACAACGACTTCATCGACAACCAGATGGGTGACGGTTGGGTCGTGTTCATGCACCACGACATGCAATTCGACGAGCCGCTCCAGCCGCGGCTGTCGGTGACCCCGCGCGACAGTATCTACGGCGTGATTGGAACCGTTGTCGAGCAAGGCCGTCGTTATGTCCACTTTGGGGGCGATGGTCGAAAGCGACCGAAGATCGAGCGCGGAGCCTTCACGCGGATCCGCATCCACGGCCTGGTCAAGTGCTTGAAGACGCTGAGTCCCTCGGGCTATGTCGGAGAGAAGGCGGTGGGTCTGCCCATCGTCGACACGGTGGACTGCTGCTGCGTCATCGTGCACTCGAGCCTGATTCGCAAGCACAGGCTGCGGTTCGATCCGGACTTCCCGTGGCACTTCTACTCCGAGAAGTTCTCGCTCGACGCGCGTGAGAACCACGGCGTCCGGACGCGGGCCATCCAGATCGACTGCGGGCACTATGGCCACGGCGAGATCGACGGCGAGTTCAAGCGCTGCCGCCAGATCCTGATCGACACATTCGGCGAAGGCACCTTCAGCTCGACGTGCTACGTCCCGCCGCAATCGGTCGGCGGAATCGCTCGATTCACCGAACGCCGAGGGCTGTTGATCCAGTACTGAGCGAAAGGGCGCTCGTCAGATTGCGCGGCGGGCCAGCCGCTGCGCACCCACTCTGACCAGCAGACGACCGACAGGGGTCGTGCGCACCGCCGGCACGATCCCCCCAATCGCCAACTGAGCTCGACGGCTCGCGTGCGGCTTGATGGCGTTCAGCTGATCGATCGACCGGGCGACCGATTCCCGGTCGCCGCTGCGTAGGCCATCGATCAGCTCGACCCCGACACTGCGCAACATGCGGGGCACCGCCAGGTCCTGCAGGAGCCGATTTCCTCGATAGTCATGAGCCTCGGTCCCGCACAGCTCGACGAGCTTGTCCAGGTAGATCAGCCGCGACTGCCCCATTCGCGGGGAACGTCCCGACGAACCCGCGTGCATCCGCCACTTCGACAGCGATTCGTCGACGAATACGTTATCGTATCCCGCCAGCAGAATCCGGAGGAAGAGGTCATCGTCCTCGTAGCCGCGCAAGCGTTCGTCGAATCCGCCGACGTCCGCGAGCGCCGACCGCGCCACCAGCGCCGCCGACGGCAGGATGTACATGTCCGTGGAGATGCACTGTGCGAGCGACGTCTTCGGATGCGTGCCGGGGAAGTTGCGGAGCATGCCGTGCCGAACGGTCGACCCATCGGCCCACAACTCGTCGACGTCGCTGTACGCCCAGCCCAGCGGGCGGGCGCCGGTGTGGCGCTCGAACTGCTCACGCAGAACCTGGAGATGAGTGGGGTACCAGACGTCGTCTTGGTCGAGGAACGCGATCAGGTCCGCATCGGTCGAACTCCAGCCGCGATTGCGCGCCGCACCCTGGCCGCCGTTCGCCGTCCGCACGACGCGCAAGGGGACGCTGGACGCCAGCGACTCCACGACCTCGACGCCCGAATCGGACGAGCCGTCGTCGACGACGACGATCTCCGCAGGGGGAACAGACTGCGAAAACACGCTCTGGAGAGCTTCTTTGATGAAGCGCTCGCCGTTGTACAGCGCGATCACGACCGCGATCGAAGGAGTTTCCACACCATCTCGATTCCACTACGGCCAGTGATCTTCTGGTCCGATGCGCCTCGGCTCCATGGGTATAGTCCGAGGACGATCATACGGACCATGCTTGGGAGGAAGGTTCATGGATCGCTCTCTTGAACTGCTCGAGTATGTCGAAAAATCCGCTCTGGGCATCGAAATCGGTCCATACCACAACCCGACGGTGCCGAAGCGCGAAGGCTTCAACAGCATCTCGATCGACGTTTTCGACGCCGAAGAACTGCGGCGCCGAGCCGCCGACGACCCGAACATTCCCCAAGCCTCTATCGCGGCGATCGAGGATGTCGACGTCGTGGGCTCCGCGGTCGACCTCGTGGACCTGGTTCGCGCCCAGTACGGGGCGCAGCGCTTCGCGTACATCGTGTCGTCCCACAACTTCGAGCACCTTCCGGATCCGATCCGGTTCCTGCAGGGGTGCTCGGAATTGCTCGAGGACGGTGGCGTGCTGACGATGGCGGTCCCCGACCGTCGCTTCTGCTTCGACTACTTCCGGCCCGCCACCGAGCTGTCGGAATGGCTCGAGGCCTTCCACGAACGGCGGCTCCAGCCCACCCCGGCGCAGGTTTTCCGTGGGTCGCACCTGAAGTCGAGCGTCTCCGGCGTCGGGGCATGGATGCCGGGCGAGACCCGCACCCCAGAGCCCGACGGCCAACTCGATACCGCGTTCGCAGCCTGGTCGAACACCCTCGTCGACTCACCCGACGCACGGCCGTATGTCGACACGCACTGCTCGGCCTTCACCCCGGCGAGCCTTGAACTTCTCATCGAAGATCTGCGCTACCTCGGATTGCTCGACCTCGTTCCGATCCGCATCGCGGGACCCAACGGATGCGAGTTCTACATCCACCTCCGCAAGTCCGCGGGTGGCGCGGCGGAGGGCTCGGACACGTATCACGCGCGCCGCGCCGACCTGCTGCGTCAGGCCGCAGCCGAGCAGATCGATCCGACCATTCCGCGCACTAACGTCACCAAGCTCATCGCCCGGCGCAATGAGCTGCGGCAAGCGGTGGTGTCCCGCGCGCGCCGATACCGAGTGACCGGTGCCGCGTTGGACGCCGCGAAGAATGTGCGCGATCGCGTGCGAAAACTAAACGGAGGACGCTGACCATGTCCAAGGCCGCGTTCACCGAACTGCGCCAAAACCGGGAGCTGATCCAGAGCCTCGTCGCCCGCGATCTCAAGAGCCGGTACAAGGCGACCGCCTTGGGCCACCTCTGGTCGCTGGCCAACCCGCTCACGATCATGGCGGTCTACACCGTCGTGTTCTCGTTCATCATGCGAGTGCAACCGCCGCCGGGGAAGAACAGCGGCATGGACGTGTACGCGCTCTGGCTGTTGTGCGCATTGCTGCCGTGGCTGTACTTCACCGCCACCGTGAACTCGGGCACGACGTCGCTCGTCGGCAACGCCCACCTCATCAAGAAGGTCCCGATCTCCCGGGTCTCGCTCGTCGTCTCGAACTCGATGGCCGGAGTGGTCACGTGGATGATCGAGATGGGCGTGCTGTTGGTGGCGCTGATCATCGCCGGCTCGAAGCCGTGGCTGTACATCGTGCCGGTCGCCATCGTGATGGCGACGCTGTACCTGTTCGCGACGGGTATCTCGCTGATGCTGTCGATTCTCAACGTGTACATCCGAGACACCCAGCACTTCACGACGATCCTGCTGCAGGTGTGGTTCTTCATGACACCGGTTCTCTACCCGGTGCTTCTCGTCGAGCAGCGGTCCGCCGCAACCGGGCCGCTCTGGGGCTTCTTCACGATCCATGGGATCTACATGGCCAACCCGATGGCGCAGTTCGTCACGGCCTTCCGGAGCCTGCTGTACGACAACACGATTCCGCCGCTGTCGACCATCGCGCTGTGCACGCTGTGGGGAATCGGGACGTTCACCCTGGGGCTGTGGATCTTCAAACGCTTCGAAAAGCGACTGGCGGAGGAACTGTGAGCGGGCTGGGTGGCGTCTGGACTGAGGAGTCGGCGGCGGCGAGGAACGAGCCGTTGACGCGACGAGGGAAGGCGGCGCCCATAGAGCCCGCGAACACCCCGAGCGGAGCGAGGGAGATGTCACTGTGACTGAGTTTTCCATTGAGGTGGAGAACCTCTCCAAACGTTTCCGGCTGCACAAGGAAAACAACCAGACCTTGAAAGCCGCCATCATCGGTGGGCGCCGAAACTCCCATGACGACTTCTGGGCGCTCCGTGATGTGTCGTTCCGGGTCCCACAAGGCGGCGCTCTGGCTGTGCTCGGGCAGAACGGCAGCGGTAAGTCGACGCTGCTGAAGTGCCTGGCCAAGATCCTGTTCCCGGAGTCCGGCACGATCACGACCCGGGGCCGGCTCGCCGCCCTCCTCGAGATCGGATCGGGGTTCCATCCGGAGCTGTCGGGACGGGACAACATCTACCTCAATGCGGCGATCCTGGGCATTCCCAAGGCAGAGATCCGCAAGAAGTTCGACGACATTGTCGACCTGTCCGGTGTCGAGCGATTCATCGACCAGCCGGTCAAGAACTACTCCTCGGGTATGTACATCCGGCTTGCGTTCTCCGTGGCGATCAACGTCGAACCCGACGTCCTACTTCTCGACGAAGTGCTCGCCGTCGGCGACGCCTCGTTCCAGCAGCGGTCGCGCGAGAAGTTCGCTGAACTGACCGGTTCGGGCCGAACGATCGTGCTCGTTTCGCATTCACTGCCGGTCCTGACCAGCATGTGCGACACCGCGCTGTGGCTCGAGAAGGGCAAGGTTCGCGACTTCGGCGAGACGACCCGCGTGGTGACGGCGTACGAGGAAGCACTGCGCCCCCAGGCGTGGACCGATGACAGCGGGCGGGCCCGTTGGGGTTCGGGCGAAGTCACGGTGACCGAGGTCGAGGTTCTCGACGGTCTTGGTCGAGCACCGCGCGGCGCTTTCGGTGTCGGCGATTCGGTAACGCTCCGCATCGGATACGAGGCGGAGGAGTTCATCGCCGAACCCCAGTTCACGATCGTGCTGTACTCGCCCGGCGACGTCGAGGTATGGCGCGGTAATTCAGCGGGCGCGAAACAACACGGCTCGATCAGCCCGGGAACGGGTTACTTCGACTTTCACATTCCGGCGTTGCCGCTCGCGGGCGGCGACTTCGGGGTGTCCACGATCATCGTCGATCAGTCGACCCAGACGATCGTCGACTTCGTCCGGAACATCAATCAGATTCGCACCCGCATGCAGCCGCCGAACCAACTGGGACACGTTGGTATGCAACCGCAGTGGGGACCGATGATGAACACGACGAGTTCGGGCACGTCGCCTCAAACCCAAACGACGTGAGGTAGATCCGGAGGATCTCCCGCGTTCGCAGTTGCGTCAGGTGTGCGTCGACCGCGACCTTTCGCAAACGCAGTCGAAGGTCGAGCAACTTGCGCGCTGATGCGAACGGGCGCGACGCCGCGACCCGAATTCGGCGCCATCCCACGAGATGGGTCTCCCCGTCGACACCGACCGCCTGCTCGTCGTAAACGCGATATTCGATGAGTTGGCGTTGATCGACATCGAGATGCGCGCGCGCCGCGGCAACCAGGGACAGCCAGCGATCGTGCAGCCAGCCCGATGGGATCGGAAGCGCAAGTTCCAGAAGCGAATTGGAGATCATCGACGCGGCACCGGTGGCCATGGGCTGCCGGAGGACGGCTTCGAGGCGTTCTGTGCTGGCCCACCCCGTCCACTCGAGCGGAACCGGGAATCGGTGTCGCATGGTCGTGCCGGTGCGCGCACTGTCCTCGTCGATGACGTGGCCGTCCGCGATGGTCATGAGCGCGCCGCGGGTCAGTCGGTCACGCTGGCGTTCCAACCGGGTCGGCACCCATACGTCGTCCTGATCGCTCAACGCGATGAACGGATAGTCGGCGGCCGCCGAGATCGCGGTCTGGAAGTTGCGCGCGATGCGGGTGAACAAGCCGCCGGAACGCGTTGGGGCATCGAGTTCCACCAAGCGAATACCGCTGTTTGCGAATGCTTTGCGGACGAGATCACAGGTGGCGTCGGTCGATTCATCGTCGACCCAGAACACCACGTCGGGACGCACGGTCTGCCGATCGATCGATGCGAGTTGCTCCGGTAGGAATCGCTCGCCGTTATGCGTCACCAACGCGACGGCAATACCGGTGTCCTGGTTGTCGGTCATTCGCCTGCCTCTGCGAACCTTCCGTCTCCCCGACCACCCGGACCCTGCGCCATTGCCAGCTCGACCGGTTAGGGCAATTTGTCATGCCGAGTCTGCACTCGGGCTAAACGGATATCAAAGAAGCGCGCCGCACTTTCTCGGGTGATTCTCGACTGGAATCACGTGTCCCCTAAAGGACATACAAATCTGTCCGCTGAATGGAATACACGGCGATCGCACATCGGGACGGTTCCGACCCCATAACGACCGCTGACAACGTGCGGTCGCGCGTTGTTAGCTTGCGTGAGGAGGGAGTGTTTTGTGAGGTTCATGAGACGAGCGACGGCGCTTTCAGCGATTGTCGCATTCAATCTCCTCGGAGCCGGCGTTCCCGCCCACGCCGACACCGCACACCTGGTCAGTTCCACGGAATCCGGGCGACTTCTCACGCTGACGGTGCACTCGGCCGCGATGAATCGCGACTTCACCGTGCACGTGAATCGCGCCGCAGACACCAGCAAACCGCGGCCGACCCTCTATTTGCTCGATGGTGAATACCGCGCCCAGGTAACTGACCTCAACGCCTTCCTCGCGAACAAGAACGTCAACGTCGTGAGCCCGTCGACGTCGGCCGACAACTACTGGGCCGACTGGAAGTCTCCGGGACCCGAGGGATACGTCTACCAATGGGAAACGTTCGTCACCCAGGAACTGCCGCCGATCATCGATTCGACCCTGAAAACGAACGGGGTCAACGGCATTGCGGGTATGTCCCGCACCGGCACCGCGGCACTTCGAATCGCGGCGAAGAATCCCGGTAAATACAAAGCCGTCGCCGCCTACAGCGCATGCGCGCAGACCAGCGATACCGCGGGCGAGATGTCCGTGCGGATGACCATGGAACACGTGGCCGGCATGAACGCGACCCAGATGTGGGGGCCATCCGGCGACCCCGACTGGGCGGCGAACGACGCGTACGTTCACGCCGAAGGACTACGCGGAGCCACGATCTACGTCAGCAGTGGCACCGGCATACCCGGTGGCATGGATCGCCTCGACGCACCCGGAATCAATGGTTCGATGCAAGCACTGGCGAATCAGGTCGTGGTGGGTGGTGGAATCGAAGCCGCCACCGACGTGTGCACGTTGCGCTTCTCCAGCCGCTTGAATTCGCTGGGCATTCCGGCGACCTTCAACTTCAAGCCGGTCGGCAACCACTCGTGGGGTTACTGGCAAGAGGATTTCAAAGCTTCCTGGCCGCTGCTCGAACGCGGACTCGGTGTCTGACCGGAGATCGAGTTGCTAGACCGTCTCGCCTCCGCGATCGCCCGCTTCCCGCTGGCGATCCTCTTCGCCGGTCTCCTGGTCGCGGCCGGCGCGGGGACCTACGGAGCCAGTGCTCCGCAGTACCTCAAAGGCGGCGGATACCTCACCGATGACGCCGAGTCGTCGGTCGCCGCAGCGATGCTGGGCGGCAAATACCAGTTCGGGCTGCCGAACTTCTATGTACTCCTGACGTCGGATCAATCGATCGACAGTCAGCGCGTCAGGGCTGTGGCCGCCGAGGTGTCGGCGCAGATCGAGCAGACGCCGGGGCTGACCGGGTTCGTTTCCGCCTGGTCGTCACCGGGTCCGATCGCCGCGCAACTCCGCAGTTCGGACTCCCGCAGCGCGCTCCTCGCGGTGCAGGTCCTCGGTACCGACAACGACGCCCCGCGTCTGGCGAACGACCTCCAGAGCAGGTTGACCGGGACTAGGGACGGTGTGACGATCACCTGCGGCGGCTATGCCCTCATCGGTCAACAGATCGACCAGCAGGCCCGGAAGGACCTGATACTCGCCGAAGCAATCGCGATCCCGATCACCGCGCTGGTTCTGATCTGGATCTTCGGCAGTCTCGTCGCCGCCCTGCTGCCGCTGCTGATCGGGGTTTTCTCGGCGACGATCAGCCTGGCAAGTCTCCGGGCGCTGACGAACGTCGCCGACGTGTCGGTCTTCGCGATGAACATGGTGACCGCACTGAGCCTTGCCCTCGCGATCGACTACAGCCTGCTCACCGTGACCCGGTTCCGCGAGGAACTCAGCCGCGGTCACGACCCCTCCGAGGCCATGCGCCGCACGGTCCGTTCGGCGGGCCGAACCGTGCTGTTCTCCGCGGTGACCGTCGGGTGCGGACTCGGGGCACTGGTGGTCTTTCCCCAGTACTTCCTGCGGACCTTCGCCTACGCCGGGTTATGCGTGGTCGCGTCAAGCGCGCTCGCATCGGTGCTTTTCGTCCCCGCGGCGCTGCGACTCCTTGGATTTCGAGTCAACGCCGCGGACGTGCGCCGATGGTTCGGCCGCCCGCCGATCAAGGACTCCCCGACCGACAACGTCTGGTATCGCACCGCACTGCGGGTCGCTCGTCGGCCGGGAACGGTCACGATCGTCGTCGTCGCCGCACTCGCGGTCCTGGTCACGCCGTTCGCGCACATCCGGTTCGGTGTTCCGGACGACCGGGTCATCGCCGGCAGCGCATCGAGTCGCGTCGTGGGCGACGCGATCCGCGACGAATTCCCGCGCGATCCCGCCGCGACCTCGGTCGCGATCCTGCCCGACTTCGGTGGTCCCGACCAAGCCGTGGTGGACTATGCCCAGGCCCTGTCCGCGGTGCCCGGAGTGGGAACCGTGCTCTCGTCGGTCGGCATTTTCGCCTCCGGCGCACCAATTCACGTGTCGGCACCGATCAAGATGTCGCGGGACCTGATCCTCATCCAGTCGAACGAGGACCCGTATTCCCAGGCCGGGGCAAACCAGATCCGCTTGTTGCGCGCGGTCCCGAGTCCGGTACCGGCTCTGTTCGCCGGCGCCGCCGCGGCGAACGTCGATCTTGTCGACTCGATGCGCGACGGACTTCCGACTGCGGCGTTGATCCTGGTGATCTCGACCTTTGTCCTGTTGTTCCTGCTCACGCGTAGCGTGCTGCTTCCGCTCAAGGCGATCGTTCTCAACACGCTGTCCCTGACGGCCGCGTTCGGTGCCATCGTCTGGATTTTTCAAGACGGCCACTTC
Source organism: Smaragdicoccus niigatensis DSM 44881 = NBRC 103563 (assembly GCF_000380645.1). Taxonomy (GTDB): domain Bacteria; phylum Actinomycetota; class Actinomycetes; order Mycobacteriales; family Mycobacteriaceae; genus Smaragdicoccus; species Smaragdicoccus niigatensis. The sequence goes on along the minus strand of NZ_AQXZ01000010.1, from coordinate 108,432 downwards.
TCGCGACTAATCGGCGTCACCCCGTCGGGATACATCGTTCCCGCGATGCTCATCCTGATGTTCTGCCTGGCGTTCGGGATGTCGATGGACTACGAGATCTTCGTGCTGTCCCGAATCCGCGAGGAATGGCTCGAGTCCGAACGGGACACCGCGGCGAATCAATCCGCCGTCGCGCTCGGAATCGGGCGGAGCGGACGCATCGTGACGGTGGCCGCCCTTCTCATGGCCATCGTGTTCGCGGCGATGGTCACCTCCCGTATTGCACTCATGCAGATGTTCGGACTGGGGCTGGCCATCATGGCGGCGACCGACGCCTTGATCGTTCGCAGCCTCCTGGTGCCGGCAATCATGCATTTCCTCGGCACCTGGAATTGGTGGCCACACGATCGACGAAAACCCCAGCGGAAAGGATCGAGCGATGACTGCGCCACATTGGCTGCATCGCGGTATTGAGGGTTTGCGTCGCAAGCCCCTCCGGATCGTGGCGCTGAGCGCCGCGCTCTTCGTGCTGTGGTGCGTGTGGTCGCTCGGGTCGCTCGCCATCTCGACAAAGCAGTCCCTCGACGCCACGAACGAGGCGAAGTCCACGGTCCTGTCGGGTGATGCGACGGCCGCCCGCAACTCGGTTTCCACCGCCATCGCCAAAGCGGTCGATGCCAGGTCGACCGTCACCGCCGCACCCCTGTCCTGGATCGCCAAGGTGCCCGGAATAGGACGCCCGATCGTCGCCGCCCAAGGCGCTGTCGACGTGCTTGAACAGACACTGTCCGACGTCGTTCAACCCATCGCCGCAAGCGATCTCGTACACGCCCTGCGGCAGGATGCGGCCGGGCCGGGCATCGACATAGCGGCGCTGAAGAAAGGGCTTCCCGCGCTGGATGCGGCCCGCGTCGCGGCGGAAAGAATTGATGCGCGAGCGGCGACGATTGAAACGACCGGCTTCCTGCCACCGTTGGATCGGAAGCTGAACAAAGCCAAGTCGCAGAGCCACCAACTCCGTGAGGCTCTCGATCTGGCGCATCAGCTGGGACCCGTCCTGCCAGCACTACTCGGCGAAGGCCGCGAAGTTCGCTATCTGATGGTCTTCCAGACGAACTCCGAGTCCCGCGGCACCGGTGGCCTCATGGGCGGCACGGCGATGCTCACCGTCCACGACGGCGCGATCACGATCGACAAGTCGGCGAGCAACCTCGGACTCGGTATCGACAACTTCAAGTCGATCAATCTCGGTAAGGAATTCAACTTCAACTACGGACGCTGGGACGCAACCACGAACTGGCAGAACGCGAATTTCAGCGCGAACTTCCCGTATGCGGCGCAGATCTGGCGGTCGATCTGGATGCAGAGCGGCGGCGGCAAGGTGGATGGAGTCATCGCGACCGACCCGATCGCACTGTCCTACCTGCTGGAAGCCACGGGACCCATTCGGCTGGCCAGCGGCGAGGAAATCCGGTCCGACAACGTCGCTGCCATCACGCTCAACGAGGCCTACTTCCGCTACCCCGCGCAATCACAGCAGGAGGCGCGCAAGGAGTACCTGCAGTCGATTTCCCGCGGAGTGATCAATGCCGTCACCGCACCCACGACGTCCAAGTCCGCCGCAGCCAAGGCCGTCCTCAAAGCGCTCGATGACTCACGGCTCATGATGTGGAGCGCGAACCCCAAGGTTCAAGCGCTGCTCGGTGACACCGTGCTTGGGCATGCCGTTCCGAACGACTCTGCGCCCTATGCCAACGTCGTCCTCAACAACGGCGCCGGAGGCAAGCTCGATTACTACATGGACCGCAAGATCTCGTACTCGGCCGGTAGTTGCACTGGTCCGACGCGAGAGTCGACGGTCACCGTGACGCTCACGAACAACGCACCCAAGAGCACCAAATACCCGTCGTACATCTATGGGCGACGTACCCCGGACACGAAGTACGCCGGACCGCCCGGCACGAACCGGTCGATTGTCATGGTCTACGGCACCAAGGGTGCGCAGCTGAAGTCGTTCACCATCGACGCCAAGACCGCGTTCGAATTCACGGGCAGTGAACTGGGGCATCCGCTGTTCGCGGCCGTGGTCATCACCGAGCCGGGTCAGACGAAGACGCTGCAGTATCGGTTGATCGAGCCGACGGCGCCCGGCGCTGCACGGGTCCCAGCCCAGCCGCTCACCCGAGCCGCGGACATCAAGGTCGCCGTGCCCACGTGCAAGTGAGAAATCAGCGCGTTGGCGGCTGCCAGACCACGAGCGCATTGTTGCGGGGAAGGTGAACGAGATCGCGCCGGTAGCTGCGATGCACCTGCGCGAGCTCGTCGATCAATTCCTTGACCCGTTCCTGCAGAGCCTCGACCTGATTCGTCAGCTCGATGATCCGCTTGATGCCGGCGAGGTTGACGCCCTCGTCGTGCGAGAGACGTTGCACTTCGCGCAGGAGGTCGACGTCGTGCGAGGTGTAACGACGCCCACCGCCGCTGGTGCGCTGCGGCGTGACGAGGCCGAGGCGGTCGTACTGCCGTAGCGTCTGCGCGTGCATACCTGCCAGCTCGGCCGCGACCGAGATGACGAACAGCTCAGTCTCGGTCGGGCCAAGATTGCGACGATCGGCCATTACGCACCTGCCCACCCGGAGCGGGGATCGAAGCCGGCCGCCTTCTCCGCCTCCGCGTAGGCCTTGAGAGCCTCGAGCGCGTCGCCGGAGAGATCATGCGGCACAACGACCTTCACGGTGACCAGCAGATCGCCGCTCGAACCGTCCTTGTGTGGGACGCCGTAGCCCTTGATCCGCAGCTTGCGTCCGTCGGCGGTGCCGGGCGGCACCTTGACGCTGACGCGCGAATCGAGCGTCGGGACGGACACCGTCGTGCCGAGTACCGATTCACCGATGCTGACCGGAACCGTCAGGTTCAGGTCGTCGCCCGTGCGCGTGAACACCTTGTCCGGCTTGACCGCGACCGTGACGTACAGGTCGCCTGCCGGAGCGCCCCGCAACCCCGCCTCGCCCTGCGCGGGCACGCGAATCCGCTGACCGTCCTTGACGCCTGGCGGGATCGAGACGTTGATCGTGCGCGTGCGGTTCTGTACGCCGCTGCCACCGCAGTCGTTGCAGGGGTTCTCGATGATCGAACCGCTGCCTCGACACATGTCGCAGGGCTCACTGAATCCGAAGGCACCCTGGTTGCGGCTCACGATTCCGCTGCCCTTGCACTGCGGACACTGCTTCGGGCTGGTGCCCGGCTGGGCACCGCTGCCGTGGCACGTGATGCACGCGGAGGGGCTCGTCATGCGGAGCGGGATCTTGACGCCCCGCGTGGCATCGCGGAACTCGAGGGTCGTGGTCGCCTCGACGTCCGCGCCGCGCTTGGGTCGGGACGACCGGCCGCCGCGGTTGAAGATGCCGCCGAGGATGTCACCAAGGCCGCCATCGGCACCAGCTCCACCACCGAAGATGTCTCCGATATTGAAATCAGAGGTGAAGGTCTGACCACCTGCGCCGCCCGGGTACCCGCCACCACTGAAGCCGCCGCGCCCGAAGGCGCCCGACTTGAAGAGCCGACGAGTCTCGTCGTATTCCTTGCGCTTGGTCGCGTCGGACAGCACCGAGTTGGCTTCGCTGACCGCTTTGAACCGTTCCTCTGCCTGGGCGTTCCCGGGGTTCCGGTCTGGGTGCAGCTCGCGAGCGAGCTTGCGGTACGCCTTCTTGATGTCGTCCTGCGTCGCGTCGGAGGAAACGCCGAGGTCGGCGTAGAAGTCCTTCTCGATCCATTCGCGCTGGCTCACGGCGTTTCCCCCTCTCGCTTACTAATTGTCAGCCGAATCTTCAGCTTCGGCCGGTACTTCAGGTTCGGCGTCGACAACGCCGACGAGCGCGTGGCGGAGAACCCGCTCCCCGAGCCGGTAGCCCTTGCGCATCACGAGGCCGACGACCGGATTCGATCCATCGCCCTCGTGCTGGACAGCCTCGTGCAGCGCCGGCTCGAAGGGGTCACCTTCGGTTCCGAACGACTGCAGACCGACCTTCGTCAGCGCGACGACGAGCTTGTCCGCCACCGACTTCAGTGGCCCGGTCTCGAGGTCGCCGTGGGTCCGCGCACGGTCGAGGTCGTCGAGCACGACCAACAGGTCCATCACGACCGATGCCTTGGCGGCATCGACCACGGCCTGGCGGTCACGCTCGACGCGTCGACGGTAGTTCGCGTACTCCGCGGTCACGCGCTGCAGGTCAGCGGTGCGCTCGGCAAGCAGGTCGGCCTCGGGGGCCGAAGCCTCAACCGCTTCTTCGGCGGTTGGGGCTTCGGTCTCCTCGAGAGTGACGTCGTCCTGCGGCTCGGTCACTTGTCTTCGTCCACGATCTCGGCGTCGACGACCGTGTCGTCAGCAGCCTGACTGGCACCTGCTCCAGCGCCCGGTGCGCCTTCGCCCTCACCCTGTGCGTACATCGCCTGGCCGACGGCCTGAGCCTCGGCCGCAAGCGTCTCGACCGCAGCCTTGACGGCGTTCGTGTCGGTGCCGGCAAGCGCGTCCTTGACGCCCTTGATGGCCGCCTCGACCTTGATCTTGACGTCGCCCGGGATCTTGTCCTCGTTCTCCTTCACGATCTTCTCGGTCTGGTACACGAGCGACTCGGCCTGGTTGCGGGTCTCGGCCTCTTCGCGGCGAGCCTTGTCCTCCGAAGCGTGCGCCTCGGCGTCGCGGACCATGCGGTCGATCTCCTCCTTGGACAGGCCCGAGCCGTCCTGGATCTTGATCGTGTTCGACTTGCCGGTGCCCTTGTCCTTCGCGGTCACGTGCACTATGCCGTTGGCGTCGATGCTGAAGGTGACCTCGATCTGCGGGACGCCGCGCGGTGCCGGCGGGAGGCCGGTCAGTTCGAACGAACCGAGCAGCTTGTTGTGCGAGGCGATCTCACGCTCACCCTGGTAGACCTGGATCTGCACCGACGGCTGGTTGTCATCGGCCGTGGTGAAGGTCTCCGACCGCTCGGTCGGGATGGTGGTGTTGCGCTCGATCATCTTGGTCATGACGCCACCCTTGGTCTCGATACCGAGGGTCAGCGGCGTGACGTCGAGGAGCAGAACGTCCTTGACCTCACCCTTGAGAACACCAGCCTGGAGAGCGGCGCCGACGGCGACGACCTCGTCCGGGTTGACGCCCTTGTTGGGCTCCTTGCCACCGGTCAGCTCACGGACGAGGTCCGAGACGGCCGGCATACGGGTCGAGCCACCAACGAGGACAACGTGGTCGATCTCGCTGACCGAAATTCCGGCGTCCTTGATGACCTGCTGGAACGGCGCACGCGTGCGGTCCAGGAGGTCCTGCGTGATGCGCTGGAACTCCGAACGCGACAGCTGCTCGTCGAGGAACAGCGGGTTCTTGTCTGCGTCGACCGTGATGTACGGGAGGTTGATCGAGGTGCTCTGCGAGCTCGAGAGCTCGATCTTGGCCTTCTCGGCAGCCTCGCGCAGACGCTGCATCGCCATCTTGTCCTTGGTGAGGTCGATGCCCGAGCTGCCCTTGAACTTCTCGACGAGCCAGTTCACGACGCGCTGGTCCCAGTCGTCACCACCGAGGTGGTTGTCACCGGAGGTCGCACGAACCTCGACGACACCGTCGCCGATCTCGAGGAGCGAGACGTCGAACGTTCCACCACCGAGGTCGAAGACGAGGATGGTCTGCTCGCTCTTGCCCTTGTCGAGGCCGTACGCGAGTGCGGCCGCAGTCGGCTCGTTGACGATCCGGAGCACGTTGAGGCCGGCGATCTGGCCGGCTTCCTTGGTCGCCTGACGCTGCGCGTCGTTGAAGTACGCCGGCACAGTGATGACCGCGTCGGTGATGGTCTCACCGAGGTAGTCCTCCGCGTCGCGCTTGAGCTTCATGAGCACGCGAGCGCTGATTTCCTGCGGCGTGTAGTTCTTGCCGTCGATGTCGGCGTGCCAGGTGCCCTCACCCATGTGTCGCTTCACCGAACGAATGGTGCGGTCGACGTTGGTGACGGCCTGGTTCTTCGCCGGCTGACCGACGAGAATCTCGCCGTTCTTCGCGAAGGCGACGACCGACGGCGTGGTGCGCGAACCTTCGGAGTTGGCGATGACGGTTGGGTCGCCACCCTCCAGCACGGACACACACGAGTTAGTGGTTCCGAGGTCGATTCCGACCGCACGAGCCATTTGGATTCCTCCTGAATTGATGAGCTATCTCCCCACCTGAGCGGGGTTGACTCAATCTTTGCCACACAGTCCCTCGTGCGTCAAGAAGAATCTTGAGTCAGTCTCGCTCAGGTTTCATAAAGTTGAACGGAGGGCACTCAACTTTTGTTCCAGGAATCCAGAAAAATTTTCGGAGGCCGGACCCGCGCACCATGAGGTCCCTTGTCCGCGGCGAAAACGGGGGCCTGGCGGTGCAGAACCCTCAGACCTGCGCCAGCTGCTTGACGATCCCCTCGGCACTGCGAGCCGCGACCTCGCACGCCTTGGCAGTTCCGCGATCGAGAAGTGGGTGCTTCGCCCGCTGACGCCACTTGTGCACAGCCGCGACCGCCGCCGCATGAATAGTCCCGCGATCCGCCTGCTCCAGGAGTCCGAGTCGCCGGACCGGGTGGACACCGAGCCCACCGATAAGCCTTACGAGCTCCGCTTGATCCGCCTCGGGCAGCGGCGATTTCGTCGTGCGAAGACGGCCGAGCAGACGAAGCTCGGCGAACCCGTGAACGTCCGCGAGCGTGCGCTGCACATCAACCAGAAGCCGACCGGAATCGCCGACCGGATGCGCCTGCAACACGCGGGCCAGGCCGGTCAGCACCGAGTGCGACTTCAGCTGTTCCGCGCGTTGCCCGAATTGGATGTCGATGAGTGTTCGCAGCTCCTCGATCCCGCTGCGCTGCAACAACTCCGCGGCCAACGCCGTGGAGTCCCGCACGCCCAGTCGAATCATGGTGACGGCCAGCCGGATTCCGAACAATCCGAAGCGCCTCACCAGCTCTGCCCGCAGACCCGGGTCGACCGGAAGCGGCATGTCGGGGCGGCCGAATCGATCCGCGGACAGCAGTGCGAGCGTGAGATCGTCGACCGGCACCGCGGCGAGCGCCAGGAACGCCGAGAATTCGGCCTCGCGCAGGGTCTTGGCGGCAAAGGCGAGCAGGCCGGCCACGGGCACGACCGCCTGGCACAGGCCGTTCCGCTCGAGCTCACCGGCGAAGCGCGCCGCCATCTCGTGTGCCGAATTCATCGAATCGATGCGGCCGGCACCGACCTCATCGGCGCGGGAGACAACGCCGATCACACCAAGCGGCCCCGCATCCGAAGCAATGTGCGCCGCGATCTGCTTGAGGAACGACACGTCCCCTTCACTCAGGCTCCGCAGCAGGTAGACGACCGCGTCAGCATTCGACGTGCCCTCGACCGGCGCGAACATCGCCAGCGTGCGTGCGGAGACGTCGTGCGACAGCGATGACGTGCCCGGGGTGTCGACAATCGTCGTCGCTGCCAGCGCGGGGGCCGGCCATTCGACGTCGATGTGCTCGATACGGTCCGAATCCAGGTCCGAGACATCGAACGAGAGACCGGACTCCACTCGCACCACACGGACGTTCGCCGCCGAGCCGTCGGCCATCCGCGCGGTGACAGTCGGGTGCTGGCCATGGCGGTACCACGTGACGACCCGCGTGCATTCGGTCGCGTCGGTCGGCGCGACGGCCTGCCCGACGAGAGAGTTCAGCAGCGTCGACTTCCCCGCCTTGATCGCTCCCGCGACCGCGATGCGCAGGGGTTGGTCCAGACGCCGGATACAGTCCGCTACCTGCGCGGACACCGCGGGATCGTGTGCATAGAGTCGGGCTGCGCGATCGAGGAGCGATCGCGCAGCCGACGAAACGGCGTCGCCGCTCACGTCCTGACCGCCCCCGAAATCAGCCGGTCCGCGCGGGCCTGTAGACCGCGGACGGCCGCGAGTTTCTGCTCAACTTGTGCGATCCGCGCAGTGCGCGACGTCGACGCGGTCGCCGCAGCCTCCTGCGCGAGTCGGAGTGACTCGTTGAGCGAACGCAGCGACTGATCCGCGAGTTCGGCAAAGTGGTCTCGAAGCACGCGCTGCACGTGACGCAGCCGGTCCTTCGATTCCTTGCTCACCTGGAAGCTGACGTCTTCGGTGAAGCGACGCATGACCGCCTTGGCTTCATTTCGGCGTGCGGTGAGCCGATTTCCGCGGTCCTCGCGATAGGCCTTCGTGCCGAGCAGAACACCCGCGCCGATCGAGATCGGGTTGACCAGAGCGAGTCCCGCGAACGTCGTGACCAGGCCGAACATCAGCACGCCGCCGTACGAGCCGCGCATGCCGACGAGCACCTTCTGTGTCAGCCCGATGTGCCGATCATCGATATCGCCGATCTCATGCACCGGCTCGAGAATCCCGTCGATCTCGCCCACGTTGAGCTTGGGCAGCGCGACCGCACCCGATTCCCCGAAATGCGTCGCGACCTGCTTGGCGAGCCACACCGCACGTTCATGCGCCCAGACGAAGTTGTCGCCGACGACTTCGCCGACGCGCTCGACCATCCAATCGACGAGTCGCTGCCAGTTGTCGGCCGGGTCGTTGTCGTCGATCCACTCCTCGGCTTCGCGCGTGACGCGGCGCAGACGGTCCCGGAGATCGTGATCGATATCTGCTGCGAGGTCAGTGATGCCATCACCCAGCGTCGTCTGCCAACGCGACGTCTTCTTCACCAGGTCTTCGGCCCGCTCGCGCGCCTGCCGCAGATCCGTCAGAGCCGATTGCGCCGAGTTCGGATCGCGCAGAGCGGCGAGTTCGGAATCGAGCGCGACGGCCAGGTGCTCCACCGTCGCGCGGACGTCGAGTCCGACTCCGCGGATCGTGTTCTCGTCGGCGGGCTTGATGACGCGGTCCCGGATGAACTCGAGCAGCGGTCCGAAACCGGATTCTTCGGCGAGGCTCTGGTCCTGCAGCCGGACGGCGTGCTGTCGCAACACCGATGAGATCGGGATCATCGGAACGTCGAGTTGCGCCTTCTCGAGGTGGCGCTGATTGGCGGCAACGATCTCACGCCAATGCGGCGACACGTCGGTCTTGGTCTGCAGGAACGCCACGGACTGGCACAGTCCGGACACCTGGCGGAGGAACGTGACCTCCGGGTCGGTCAATTCGGTCGTGGAATCCGACAGAACGAGCACGGCATCGGAAGCCGGAATCAGGCCGAGAACACTCGAAGAGTGCGGACTCGCATGTCCGCCAACACCCGGGGTGTCGATCGCGACGATGCCGGCGGCGAGCAACTTGCTCGGAACTCCGACTTCGAGCCGAAGGATCGGCCGTCCGCGGCCCGCCGGGTGGTCGGGCGTCACGCCGATGACCTGATCCATCGGGATGTCCACCGACGACTGCATCCCAGTGCCCTCGGCGACAACAAGATTCGCCTTCGGTACGGCTGACGCATAGACGTGAGTTGGCACGGCGGTCGTCTCGTCGTCGCCGATCGAGCAGACGTCGAAGCCTGTCAAGGCGTTGACGAACTGGCTCTTGCCCTGCTTGAGCGGGCCCACGACGATGATCCGGCGCCGCGGGTCGAGCACGCGATCGCGGGCGCCTTTCAGACGCGGAACGAGGTCGTCACGATCCGCGGATTGCGCGACTGCGGCCGCTTCATCGAGCAGCGCAACCAGCGAATCTGCCAGGCTCATCGTGCTCCGCTCCGCGTTCGGTCAAGGTCTTCGGGATAAGGCTTACACACGACGATGCCGCCGCGCGGAATACGCGCGGCGGCATGTCGATCACGTTGCCAGGTGTGTGGACCCACCTCAGCCGTGTGCGAAGAAGCCCCATCCGCCATCGGTGAGAGCGCCACCGTGGCTGTCGACGCCACCCGCCGCGTCGCCCGCGCCGTCGCCGCCGGCGAACAGTCCGGCCCCAGTGTCGGTAGCGCCATCGAACAGTCCCTCGCCGCCGGCACCCGCACCAGCGCCGCCGTCGAGAGCGCCACCGAGGTCAGCTCCTCCACCAGCAGCGCCGTCAAGAGCACCGCCCAAGTCCGCGCCGCCGCCCGCAACTCCACCGGCCGCACCGGTCAAGGCACCGCCGAGGTCACCCGTACCGCCGGCTGCGCCACCGAGCTCAGCACCAAGGTCCGAAGTACCACCAGCGGCGCCGTTCAGGGCGCCACCAAGGTCGGCTCCACCGTCGGCAACTCCACCGGCAGCACCGGTCAAAGCACCGCCGAGGTCACCCGTACCGCCGGCCGCGCCACCGAGCTCAGCACCAAGATCCGAAGTACCACCAGCCGCGCCAGTCAGGGCGCCACCAAGGTCGGCTCCACCGTCGACAACTCCACCGGCAGCACCGGTCAAAGCACCGCCAAGGTCACCGGTACCGCCAGCCGCACCACCAAGTTCGGCACCAAGATCCGAAGTACCACCAGCCGCGCCAGTCAAAGCACCGCCAAGGTCACCCGTACCGCCAGCCGCACCACCAAGTTCGGCACCAAGGTCCGAAGTCCCGCCGGCAGCGCCGGTCAAGGCACCACCGAGATCACCCGTACCACCCGCAGCGCCACCAAGCTCAGCACCGAGGTCCGCGCCAGCACCTGCAACTCCACCGGCAGCTCCGTCGAGAGCGCCAGCCAAGTCAGCGCCACCACCGGCAGCACCGTTCAGCGCGCCACCGAGGTCCGCGCCGAGTCCGGCACCTCCGTCGAATCCACCGTTTCCGAAGGCGCCCGCGTCGATGTCGCTCCAGCCGCCGCCCGCGCCGGCAAGCGATCCACCGAGGTCGGTCTCGAGTCCGGTCAATGCCGAACCACCTGCCGAAAGACCTCCGCCGATTCCGTCGACGATCTGGGTCTGTGCGTCACCGCCACCGCCGGCACCGACATTGCCGCCAAGCTCAGCACCGCCACCGGCCTGTGCACCGCCACCGAGTCCGAGGCCGGCGCCGATGCCGCCACCAAGTGCGCTCGTGAGGCCACCACCGAGGCTTCCGACGGCATCGAGTGTCGAGTCCACGCCACCGGCCAGCGAAGCGCCCGCGTCCGCCGCGGCATCCGCACCAGCTCCCGCCGCGGCGTTGAGGCCGCCCGCGAGGTCAGCGCCACCGCTGAGGTCAACCGAAGGGTTGAACGCGAGGCTGCTGGCACCGTTGGCCGCGATTCCGCCGTTGCCGCCGAACGTTCCGCCGAAGCCGAAGTTCGGGTCAAACGAAGCGCCGCCGTTGGCACCGGCCTGACCGCCACCGCCGGCTTGGACGCCACCGTTTGCACCGGCGCTGCCGCCGAAACCGAATGAGGGGTCAAACGAGAAGCCGCCGTTGGCCCCCGCTTGACCTCCGCCGGCTCCGCCGAACGTTCCACCCAGGTTGAGCGACGGGTCGATCGAGCCGTTCGCCTGACCACCGGCAACAGCGCCAAGCGCACCAACGGCCTGCGCCGAAGGATCAACAGACACGCCAGCGACCGCCGAGTTCGGGCCGCCAGCGTTGACCACAGCACTGAGTACCCCGGAACCGGCAACAGCCGACTCCGCCACCATCGGCGCAACCGCGGAGATATCCGCCGCGCACACACCGCTCAGACCGGCAGCGTGAAGCGACTGCGCCGGGTCTGCGCAGTAAGCAGCGGCAGCCTTCTCATCCCGGAGCAGGTTGAGAATGAAGTCGAGCACCGCGTTCGGGGTCATTGCGTGTCTCCTGACGGTCGTCGTTGTCCGCGTCGGGCTTGCGGTCGGTTATAGCTGTGGAACCTTGTACCTGAAATTACGGTCCTGACCGGACTCTCAGAACGGGGTAGAACACCGTTCTTGGGGCCCGACTCCGGTTAGGGGGTCGATATCAATTAGGGGAAGTTCCCGGCTCTCTGGTCATAGTTCAACGCTTCATTACCGCACACTGTTGTGACTGATGATGATTGTGAGCAATTTGGGATGTTTAAAAGAGGGGGTGCGATGAGTTCCGGTCTAGGAGTAGCGATCGGTTCGACCAACTCGACGGCTGCGGTCTGTCCGGTCGAGCAGCGCAACGATCGTGACGCAGGGTTGCCGGTGACGAGCTACCCGACGTTGCTTCGCCTGTCCACGGACGCCCCACCGGTACTGGGTGCCCGACGAGTTCGCAGTGCTGCGACCGGCGGTTCGGTCGTGATCGATGGATTCGCCGCACGTGTGGGCGATCCGGTCGGAATTCTCGCGGAAGACGGCGCGACCTACGCGGGCGAGGATCTCGTTGCGACCGCGGTCGGCTGCCTGGTGCATGAAGCTGCCGTCGAGATGAAAGTCGACGGCCCCGTCATGGTGGCCTATCCGTCGCATTGGAGCACCTACACAACGGACACATTGCGCGAGGCCCTGTCTCGTGCCGGGCTCCCGGACGCCACGACGGTGTCCGACTCCGCCGCGGTCGTGCGGTGGCTCAAGGCGCGCGAAGGAACTGTCTCCGGCGACCCCGTGCTCATCTACGACCTTGGCGGTTCATCGCTCGACATCTCCGTCGTCGACCCGTCGGACGCCCGGCAACTCGCCCAGCCGGTACACACCGAGGAGATCTCCGGATCCGCGTTCGACCACGTCGTCCTGCAGCAGGTGCTCGCCAACTCGGCAACCACGGGCCTCGACCCGTTCGACCCCGCAACTGAACTGGTGCTCGCGGAGATCCGCACGCGCTGCACGGCCGCCAAGGAAGCCCTGTCGTCCGAGATCGAGACGACCTTGCCGATCGACATCGGCAACGCCCGCCGCGAAGTTCGTCTGGTTCGTGACGAATTCGAAGACCTCATCCGCCCACTCGTGATCGAGTCCGCCGGCCTCGCGCGTGGCCTCGTCAGTCGCGCCGGCGTCAGCACCCTCGGACACCTCGTTTTGGTGGGTGGCGGCGCATCGATTCCGCTTGTCGCCGAACTTCTTTCGGCCGAGTTCGGAATTCCCGTCACCGTTTCGCCGCAACCGCAGTTCACTGCAACGTTGGGCGCGGCCATGCTGGCCGCCGACGCGATGGTCGCGGCGACTCGGTTCGTCGCGCCGATCCCGGTCGCCGCCCCGGCCGCGGCAGCCGCGACTCGTCTCGCCCCCGTGCGCACCCCGACGCCGATCAAGCCCGCGGCCGCCGCCGTGGGTCGTGGCGCTCGCCGACTCGGCGTCATCATCGGTGCCGCGGCTGCGGTCACTGCTCTCGCCGCCGGCGGCCTTGCCGTCGGTACCGGAGTCGCGCCGCTGCCGGAACAGGTGCGCGAGATCATCGGCGCCAAAACCACGACACCGGCCCCGCACTCGACGACGAAGTCTTCGCAGAACCTCGTCGGAAGCCCAACGGAGTCCGGAAAGTCCGTCGCCACCGGTGGCCCAGTGCAGGCGGGAGCAAAGGCTGCCGCGAACGCCGCGACGACGACGTCCGCAGCCGCGGCCGCAGCCAAGCCACCGGCCACCACGAAGCCGGCTCCGCCGCCCCCACCGCCGCCGACCATCGCACCCCCGCCGTCGGAGGCTCCGCCGTACGTACCGACCATGCCCTCGGTGCCGACGGTTCAGCTGCCGTCGAATCCGATCCAGGTGCCCGTCATCGGTATTCCATTGGTGCCGGCCGGATGAGCGGCCTCGAGACCGTGGGCGCGTCGCTCGTGTCGCGGGCAATGTCGTCGGCGGCGGCCGGCGACTTCGTCGGTGCGTTGAACGCAGCGGACCGGATCATTAGCAACCCGGCGTCGACGCCGGACGACGTCACGACGGCAGCTCAGCTGTCGTCGGCAATCTGGTCTCGTCGCGCACGCCTGGGCCGCTCGGTCGACCTGCTTGGCTGGCTGGGCCCGGAGGCCCTCAGCGGAAACGTCGGTCCGGCGGCAACCGCCGCGGTTGCCGTCGGCAACACCGCGCTCGCTGCGGCGCTCGTTCGTGCGCCCTTCGCCGGTCCGCCCTCGGACACGGTCATCGGCTTCCGCGATCTGGCGATGGCGTTGCTCGAGTCGATCAACGGTGACGCGCGCCGGGCCCGCACCGCGGCCATCCGGTCCGCGGCGATGTCGAGATCAGACGAGCCGGGCATCGTCTCGGCGAACGCGATCGCGATCCTGATGTCGCTCCACACGGGCGACATCGCCCGGGCCGCGAGTATCGCCGAGCGGACCGTCGCCGCAGATTCAGTAGACAGCTGGTTCGGCGACCTCCATCTGCTGCTCGCCGCCTGGACCTCGCTGCTCGCGGGTGCCGAGGACCACGCTCGCGGCATGCTGGCGGACCTCGATCTGCAGACGATGACCGAACGGGAAGCGCTGTGGGCGTTGGCCTTGCGTTGCAGCCTGGCTCGCCGGTCCGGCGACATCGGCGACCTCACGGTCGTCATGCGCGATGCCGCGGACCTCCTGGACACGGTCAATGCCGATCTGTTCTCGATCTTCCCGATCGGCGAACTGTGGCTCGGCGCGATCCGTACGGGCGACGAGGACGTCATTTCGCATCTCGTCGACGAACTCGACGATCTGCTGCGGCGACTCGGCGATCCGCCAGCGTGGTCGTCGACGTACCACTGGTATGCCGTTCAGGCCGCGATCCTGGCCGACCAGCCGATGCGTCTGGTTCCGCACGCCCACGCGCTCCGCGACGCGTCCGAGACCAAGGGGGACCCGCACTCGGCGGCACTGGCCGCTGCGGGCCGCGTCTGGCTCGCGGTTTTGCGTGGCCAATTCGACGCCGACGAGGTGTCGAAGGCAGCACAGACGCTCGCGACGATCGGCCTCAGCTGGGACGGTGCCCGGTTGGCGAGTGAGGCCGCGTTGCGTGCCTCGGATACCGCTGACGCAACGGCGTTACTGCAGGTCGCGCGGTCTCTTCGCCCTGCCGCTGACCGAACTGGCACCGCCACCGCGGCGAGCGCGCTGTCCGAGCGGGAAACTGAGGTCGCGAACCTGCTCGTCCTCGGTCACACCTATAAAGACATCGGTGCCCGGCTATTCATTTCGGCGAAGACCGTTGAGCATCACGTCGCCCGAATCCGCATCCGACTTGGTGCCGAATCGCGCCCGGAAATGATGTCGATGTTGCGTGCAATCGGCCACGGTTCGGCCGGGCACTAAGCCTTTCCGGCCTGTTTGTCGCATCACATCCGGTTAACGGTTCACCCGCGCGGCAGCGATTTGTCTTGAGAAGACGAATCGAAAGGTGCCCGGAATGGCGACAGGCGTTGGCCTGCGCATCGGGAATGCCGAGAGTGTTGCGGCGGTGGTCTCTGACTCCGCCCCCACGACTCCCGAGTATCTCGTGCGGACTACCCAATTCACGGGCGCGAGCCCCACGACGAACACCCCCGACCCGACGCTGATCGCAACGTCGATGCTGGCATTACTCGGCGACGTCACCACCCGGATCGCACCGCCCGACTCGATTGTGGCGACCTACCCGAACGACTGGTCGGCCGACACCGTCGAGTCCGTGCGGACGTCGTTGTTGTCTCTCGGCCTGGACGAAGTTGCGCTGGTTGCAGACGACGGTGTTCCCACCGACCACGAAGCCGCCTACCGCGGTGCTCGACTCGCAGCCGCGTCGTTGGCCGAGTCGACGACGACACTCGTCGTTCCGCGGATGGCCGCCGCAGCACCGCTCCTGGCCTACTCGCAGATGCCCGATGCCCCGGCCGCGCAGCGCGCCTGGACACCGACTCGAGCGGCCCAGCCCAGCCCCGCGTGGTCGGCCCCGGCGGTGCGTCCCGCGCCGCCTCGGTATTCGCCACCCCGGTACTCACCCCCGACGATGGAATTCGCACCGATTCGCGTTCCCCCACAGCCCCGTCGATCGTCGGGTTCGGGATTCTCCGGATTCTTTCTCCTGCTTTTTGTGATCACCGTCATCGGGACACTGTTGTACCTGAGCCCGAACTTCGCGAACTTCACATCTGCATTCGGTAGGTCCAGCGAATCGGCAAACGATTCAAGCAATTTCACGTCGAAGACGGTCACTGACGAAGAAACCACGCAGACGACCACCGCGACGACGGAAAAGCCGTCCACGACTTCGAAAACGTCCACGACGTCCCAAATGCCGACCAGTTCGGCGTCGACCAGCACTTCTGAGCCAACCCTAACTAATTCCGCAGGTAGCAGCCCTCTTGGACTTGGATAACGGGCGTACCGAGACAGTTATTACGTTGGCATTTCGCCGCCTATGATCACTTTCAGTCATTCATAGAAGAACGTTGAGGAGTAGCCGCCGTGACACATGCTGTGTTCATCGCCACTCTGATCATCGTGATGCTGGGAACCCTTGCCACGGTGGCTCTCGCCGCCCAACGAGGCAACTTCCTGTACCGATTGATCTCATCCGGCCCGCCAGCCACGGGCCGCGTGACCACCGACATCCCGAAGCGGCTTACCGCTGAGCTTGTCGAGGTCGCCGGACAGAAGAAGCTGCTCAAGTGGACGGTGCCGGGCCTCGCGCACTTCTTCACCATGTACGCGTTCCTCATCATGTCGACGGTGTACATCGAGGCCTACGGCGCGACGTTCAACGAGCAGTTCCAACTGCCGTTGCTGCGCCGGATCGGTGTCGGCGACCTGAACCTGTTGTCACTCCTGGGTGTTGCCCAGGACTTCATCGGCATCGCCTGCATCCTGTCGCTCGGCGTCTTCGCGCTCATCCGCATCAAGCACGATCCGGAGAAGCAGGAGCGCAAGTCCCGCTTCTACGGTTCGCACCTCGGCGGCGCTTGGACGATCCTCTTCATGATCTTCAACGTCTGTTGGACGATGTTCTTCTTCCGCGGCGCGGCGAAGGCAGCGGGCAACTTCGACAACCCGGGCGCGTTCTTCTCGAACTTCCTCGGTGACCACGTGTTCTCGGTCTTCGGGACGGGCCCGGAAAGTGCCAACGGCGTTCTCGACCGCATCGGCCTCCTCGGCCACATCGGCGTCATGCTCGTCTTCCTGTACATCGTCATGCACAGCAAGCACCTGCACATCTTCACGGCTCCGCTGAACGTCGGCGCGAAGCGTCTACCGAACGGTCTCGGACCGCTGCTTCCGGTGGAGGCTAACGGCGTCCCGATCGACTTCGACGACCCGAGCGAAGACGACATCATGGGTAAGGGCAAGGTCGACGACTTCACCTGGAAGGGTCGCCTCGACATGCTGACCTGTACCGAGTGTGGTCGCTGCCAGTCGCAGTGCCCCGCTTGGAACACCGGCAAGCCGCTGAGCCCGAAGCTCGTCATCATGAACCTCCGCGACCACCTGTTCGCAAAGGCTCCGTACGTTCTCGGCGACAAGCCGATGCCGGAAGAGGGTTCGGTCGAGGTCAAGGGCCATGCCCCGCACGGCCACGCGGTTCCCGAAGACGGCTTCGAGCGCATCACCGGAACGAACGCCGAGCAGGCTCTCCGTCCGCTCGTCGGCGATCTCGAGTCCGGCGGTGTCATCGACCCGGACGTGCTGTGGAGCTGCACCAACTGTGGTGCGTGCGTCGAGCAGTGCCCGGTCGACATCGAGCACATCGACCACATCGTCGACATGCGCCGCTACCAGGTCATGATGGAGTCGGAGTTCCCGGGCGAGCTCGGAGTTCTGTTCCGCAACCTGGAGAACAAGGGCAACCCGTGGGGTCAGGCCAACTCCGGCCGTATGGACTGGGCCAAGGGCCTCGGCTTCGACATCCCGATCTGGGACGGCGAGCCGCTCGCGCAAGAGGTCGAGTACATCTACTGGATCGGTTGCGCCGGCTCGTTCGACGACCAGGCCAAGAAGACCGTTCGGGCAACCGCCGAGCTCTTCTACCGCGCCAACGTCGACTTCGTGGTCCTCGGTGAGCAGGAAACCTGCACCGGTGACTCGGCCCGCCGTGGTGGTAACGAGTTCCTCTTCCAGATGCTGGCCAAGCAGGCCATCGAGCTCCTCGACGAGGCGTTCGGTGACCGTCCGGTGGCCCGCAAGAAGATCGTCACGACCTGCCCGCACTGCATGAACGCCCTCGGGCGTGAATACCCGCAGATCGGCGGCGAGTACGAGGTCGTTCACCACACGCAGCTGCTGAACCGCCTCGTGCGCGACGGCAACCTCGTTCCGGTGAAGCCGGCCGACGCGAACGGACCGCAGGTCACGTACCACGACCCGTGCTTCCTCGGTCGCCACAACAAGGTCTACACGCCGCCGCGTGAGCTCATCGAGTCGTCGGGCATGGTCCACGTCGAGATGGAGCGTCACGGCGACCGCTCGTTCTGCTGTGGCGCCGGTGGTGCCCGCATGTGGATGGAAGAGCACATCGGTGAGCGCATCAACCAGAACCGTGTCGACGAAGCCATCGCCACCCTGGATGCGGCCGGTTCGGTCGGCGGCACCGTTGCGGTTGGTTGCCCGTTCTGCAAGGTCATGGTCGCCGACGGTCTGACCTCGGCTGCGGACCAGGGCCGCGGTGTGGGCGTCGACGTCAAGGACGTGTCCCAGCTGCTCCTCGAGGGTGTCAAGCGCGGCAAGACCGAGCTTCCGTCCTTCGAACCGTTCAGCCGCACGCCCGGCAAGCCGCGCAAGGAAGAAGTCACGGTCGGCGCTCCGGCTGCGGCCGAGCCGAAGGCTGAGGCACCGGTGGCCGCTGCTGCACCGGCCGCTGCCGCCCCGGCCCCGGCCACGGGCCTCAAGCCGCCGGGCGGACTGGCTGCTCCGGGTGGACTGAAGCCCCCGGGTGGCGGACTCGCTGCACCGGGCGGCCTCAAGCCTCCGGGCGCACCGGCCGCTCCGGGTGGTCTCAAGCCTCCGGGTGGACTCGCTGCACCGGGCGGACTCAAGCCACCAGGTGGCCTTGCTGCTCCGGGTGGACTGAAGCCTCCGGGTGGACTGGCTGCTCCGGGCGGAATCAAGCCGCCGGGCGCTCCGGCTGCCCCGGCAGCTCCGGCTGCGGACGCTCCGGCAGCAGAAGCTCCGGCTGCCCCGAAACCCGCCGCTGGCGGACTCGGCCTCAAGGGCGGACTGGGCTCCCCCGGTGGCCTGAAGCCGCCGGCTGGTCTCCCCGCACCGGGCGGACTCAAGCCACCGGCAGCACCCGCTGCGCCTGCCGCTGAAGAGGCACCGAAGGCGGAAGAGCCGGAGGCACCTGCGGAGGAAGCTCCCGTCGCTGAGGCACCGGCAACGGAGGCTCCCGCTGCGGAGGCTCCCAAGCCAGCCGGCCTTCCGAAGCCAGGCGCTGCTGGACTCGGTCTCAAGGGCGGACTGAAGCCTCCGGGGCAGTAAATCGAGACAAAGTGGGCTGGAACCTTATGGTTCCAGCCCACTTTCGTTTTCAACCGCACGCATGCCGGACATTTGTGTCCTCTGTCCGCAGTACGCTTGATCCAGTAACACCTCCGGGGTAGGAGACTTGGTGACCGACAATCTCCACGAAGTCAGACCCGCCATGCCCACCGTGTGGGCGGTATTGGGCGTCTTGGTACTGATTGGCGCGGGAGTGGTCACCAAGCTGTTCGGAGTTCTTTTTGGCGGGATCGCCCTCCTCGGCCTCGTGGTAATCGCGGGCGGTCTCGCGGAGTTGGTTCACCGGCGGACGCGAATGGAACGCATCGGCCGCACAGTGACGATTCACAAGGTCATGGGTGGAACGCACGAGATCGACTGCAACGATGTCGCCGAAGCCGGCGTGTACACGCTGCGGAACGGCGCGCCCGGCCGGCGAGACCAGCGACTACTGATCCGCTTCTATTCCGGGGCCCCGTCGTTCATGATGCGCGGAATCGAGTCGTGGAACGTGGAGCGGATCCAGGGCTTGTTCGCTGGTGGTGGAGTCGACCTCGCGGACGTACCCGGCGTTCGTTCGAAAGCCGAACTCGCCGAACAATTCCCGGGAGCGTTTTAGCCAACTCCGTCGGCGTGGTCGTTGTCTCGACCGTCGCGGTTCGATCGTGCTCGTGCCTTTCGTCATTGTCGCGAAACCGGACAAAGCGCACCAATCGCGGATCCTGTTGTATGGTTTGCCTTACCTAACCGAACCGGAGGATTGCTTGATGAAACGCGCTCTCCTGAGCACCGCCACGTTGTCCACGTTGGCGTTCACCGCGTGCAGCAGTAGCGAGGCCGCCAAGGTCGAACCCGTCCCCACCGTGCCCGAAAAGGCCAGCTTCACTTCCTCATTCGGCAACAACGGAATCTTTGCGGTACCGCTGTCAGCAGATGCGAAGAACCGGCTGACGAGCGTCGTGCTGGGTCCCGAGGGTTCCATCTACGCCGCCGGGTTCACCACCGTCGGCAAAGATCAGCAGTTCGCGGTGGCCCGAGTGACCCGAGATGGCAAACTCGACACCTCCTTCGGTGACAAGGGAATCGCCACTGTCGACGTCAGCCCCGGTACGACCGGAGAGCAGGCACGAACCCTGCTTCCTCTCGCCGACGGCAAGCTGCTGGTACTCGGAACCGCCGAACACGACGGGGCAGCCGCGGGAGACGCTGCCAAGGACACCGACATCGTCGCGGTCCAGTTCGACAAGAGCGGGAAGCTCGACGCGGGATTCGGCACCGGAGGCATCGCCCGGATCGACCTCGGCGCCGGCACCGCCATCGACGAGAAGACGTTCATCGGCGACGCCGCGACCGGCATCGTGACTCGACCAAAGGGCGGATACACCCTCCTCGGCAGCACCCTCGCGGGACCAGGGCGCACCGACGCCGACTTCGTGCTCATCGGCATGACCGACAACGGCGCCCTCGACACCGCCTTCGGAACGGACGGAGTCACGCGAATCGACATCCCGGATACCTCGACCGCGAGCACGAAGAACCTCATCGTTCACAACGACAAGATCGTGGGCACCGGGTACGCCAAGGGTGCCGACGGCATCGTTCGTCCGGTCGTCATCCGCGCTGACCAGAGCGGTGTGCTCGACACCGGATTCGGCACGGGCGGATACGCGATGCACCAGGTGCTCGGAGCTGTCACCGAGTCGTACTGGGTGGCGCCTCAGGGCGACGACTACGTCCTCACCGGTTACGGCCGCGACACCGAAGAGCAGAAAGTCGACATGATCGCCTATCGGTTCACTACGAAGGGCGACCTCGACACGACATTCGGCACAAACGGCGTCACCCGCCTCGACCACATCGGCGAGGAAGACCGCGGTCGGAACGTCGCAGTCCTGAGCGACGGACGCATCCTCATCGCCGGATCGGGCACGAAGGAGTCGAAGAACGGCAACGCGATGGTCGTCCTGCTGACCAAGGACGGCGCGCTGGAAACCACGTTCGGCGAGAGCGGCCGAATCCTGACCGACCTCGGCGGCGTCACCGACACCTGGTTCTCGATCGCGCTCAGCCCGGACGAATCGGTCGCCTACCTGGCCGGATTCAAGGGTGCCGATGCCGAAGGAACCGATCACGACACCTCGTTCGTCGGCAGCCTCACGCTCAACTGATCGTCCGGTAGTGGGCAGTCGACCGCATTGATTGCGGTTGACTGCCCACTTTTCATTTGGGGGCGAGCCGAATTGACCGGGATGGCACGATGAAACTCGTGAGCCCGCAAAAGCACCTGCACCCCCGCGTGCTGAGTCAGTCGGAAAAGCTGCAGAACGTGGTCTACGAAATTCGTGGCCCGGTGCATGCCCACGCCGCTCGCCTCGAAGCCGAGGGCCACCGCATCCTGAAGCTCAACATCGGCAACCCGGCGCCGTTCGGCTTCGAAGCTCCGGACGTCATCGTCCGCGACATCATCGCCGCACTCCCGTATGCGCAGGGCTACTCGGAGTCGAAGGGAATCCTGTCGGCGCGACGCGCGATCGTCACCCGATACGAGCTGGTCCAGGGCTTCCCCGAGCTCGACGTCGACCACGTCTACCTCGGCAACGGCGTCTCCGAGCTCATCACGATCACCATGCAGGCGCTGCTCAACAACGGCGATGAAGTGCTGATTCCGGCACCGGACTACCCGCTGTGGACGGCGATGACGAGCCTGGCCGGCGGCACACCGGTCCACTACCTCTGCGACGAGTCGAACGGCTGGCAGCCCGACCTCGCCGACATCGAATCGAAGATCACGCCGAAGACCAAGGCGCTGCTCATCATCAACCCGAACAACCCGACGGGTGCGGTGTACTCGCGTGAGGTGCTGCAGCACCTGGTCGACATCGCCCGGCAGCACCAGCTTCTGCTACTCGCCGACGAGATTTACGACCGCATCCTCTACGACGACGCGAAGCACATCAGCGTTGCCAGCCTTGCGCACGACCTGCTGTGCATCACCTACAACGGTCTGTCGAAGACGTATCGAGTCGCCGGATACCGCGCCGGCTGGATGGCGATCACGGGCCCGAAGGAGCATGCGCGCGGATTCATCGAGGGCATCGACCTGCTCGCCTCGTCCCGACTGTGTCCGAATGTGCCTGCGCAACATGCGATTCAAGTCGCGCTCGGCGGCCATCAGAGCATCGAGGACCTCATCCTGCCGGGTGGACGGCTGCTCGAACAGCGCGACATCGCGTGGGAACGGCTCAATGCGATTCCGGGTGTCACCTGCGTCAAGCCGAAGGGCGCGCTGTACGCGTTCCCGAAGCTGGACCCCGAGGTCTACGAGATCTACGACGACGAACGTCTCGTCCAGGATCTGCTGCTTCAGGAGAAGATCCTGGTCGTGCAGGGCACTGGGTTCAACTGGCCGAACCACGACCACATCCGCATCGTGACGCTGCCGTGGGCGCGGGACCTGGCAGTTGCCATCGAACGTTTCGGAAACTTCCTGGCGAGCTACTCCCAGTAGCGCAAGGAGGACGAGGGAGCATCGCAGCGAGTACCGGAGCGAAGCGAGGAACGCAGCGAGGAGCGGACTGAGGGACGGTGCGCCCATGTCTCAGCTACCGTTTGGTGCGTGGGACACTCGCACTCGCACAGCCACGACGAACCGATCGAAATCGGTGATTTCGCACGGAAAATCGTCATCGGGCTGCTGGTATTCGGCGGCATAGTCGTCTTCTTCGGCGCAGTGATGCTGTGGCCCAGCAAGCAGACGGTGGCCATCCCGCTGCCCTATCAGTCCGCGGGCGGCGCCGCGGTGAAGACCGAATCGGGCACGATCGTCGACCAGAACCAGGGCCCGTGCGGCAGCCCCTCGAACGGGCGGGTGTTCACCGACCAACCCGTCTCCCCGCCAGTGGCGGTCTACACCTGCCAGCGAAACATCGTCGCGATCGAATCCGGCGCGGACGAGGGCAAGCGAACCCTGCTCGAGATCACCAAGGGTCCGGGGCAACCGACGCTGGCCGTCGGCGACAGCATTCGGCTCGACCACGGCGGCGACAAGACTGGATCGATCTACGGGTTCTACGACTTCTCGCGCGGCCCGGCATTGTTCGTGGTCGCGGCGATCTTCGCGATCATCACGGTCGCCGTCGCCCGGTGGCGTGGCTTCCGCGCGCTCGCCGGATTAGTGATCGTCTTCGGCGTCCTCGTGTTCTTCATGATTCCCGCCCTGATGAATGGCGAGCCCGCCATTCAGGTCGCGATGGTCGCCGGCGCGGCGATCTTGTACGCCGTGCTCTATCTGGCGCACGGAGTCAACATGCGCACGAGCGCTGCGTTGCTCGGCACGCTTGCCTCGATGGTGGTGGCGACGATCCTGTCCTACGCGGCGATCGCGGCCACCCGGATCACGGGACTGTCCGAGGAGCAGAACAGCCTCGTTCAGGTCTACCTCCAGAAGGTCAGCATTACGGGGCTGCTCCTCGCCGGGTTCATCATCGGTTCGTTGGGTGTCCTCAACGACGTCACGATCACGCAGGCGTCGGCGGCGTTCGAACTCGCGGCGCTCGACAAGAACCTCTCGCGGCGGCAGATCTTCAGCTCCGCAATGCGCGTTGGCAGCGACCACATCGCCAGCACGGTGTACACCCTGATCCTGGCGTACGCGGGTGGCGCTCTTCCCCTCTTGATGCTGTTCAGCATCGCCGGACGGTCCTATAGCGACGTTCTCACCGGAGATGCGATAGCCATCGAAATCGTGCGATCCGCGATCGGTGGTTCGGCGCTCGCACTGTCGGTACCGCTCACGACGGGAATCGCGGTTCTGCTGGCGCGCGCCAAAGATTGATCAGGGCGCCGGTGGCGGTGGCGGAGGCGGCGCCGGTTGCTGCTGTTGCTGCGGTGGTGGCGCCGGCACCGGAAGTGCCTGCTGCTGTTCCGGTTTCGTCGGCATGAGGAACTGACGCAGCCAGGTGCGAATGTCGCGCGGCGGTACGAGCATCGGCGGCAGGTCGACCTTGATGACCTTGCCGTCGGGCATCATGACCTCGAGCGGCGCATCCGGGGTTTGCGGCGCGCGGTAGTAGTAATACTGCTGCGTCGAGTCCGCCGGTTCCGGCGACACGTTGTATACGGGCCGGACGTTCATGTGGATCGGACGCGGCTTCGCACCCTTCGGCGGAGTCGGGAACGCGTAAGTCGGGCCACCGGGCGCGTTCTCCGAAGCACCGTTGAAACCGGTCTGCGCGTAGCCCATTGTCACCGCACCGGCACACACGATTGCGGCCGCAGCGGCGCCAACCGGACCACCGGGAAGGCGACTGGGCC
The DNA here is from genome assembly GCF_000380645.1 of Smaragdicoccus niigatensis DSM 44881 = NBRC 103563. Classification (GTDB taxonomy): domain Bacteria; phylum Actinomycetota; class Actinomycetes; order Mycobacteriales; family Mycobacteriaceae; genus Smaragdicoccus; species Smaragdicoccus niigatensis. Next base: position 83,947 of record NZ_AQXZ01000010.1, on the reverse strand, counting down.
GCCCGGCGACCGAGAAACCCCGGACCGGTTTCCGGTAGGCATACTCCGCGGCGCCAAGGGCGAGCACCGTTGTGGCGCTCATGAACCCAGCAGGTTTGTTGACGCGCTTGTGGTACGAGGCGATGGCACTCTTACGATCGACGATCCGGAAGTTGACGATGCCTTCGTGCCGGAGCGCTTCGGTCAGCTCGACGCGAAGACTCGGATCATCCAAGCAGATCCCGAGCCCGGCCAGAGTGGGCATCGCGGCGACCGCGACTCCAATGCATTCAGCGAAGGTCGCGACGTGATCGCCGGTGACTTTGATGGTCTGGTGATGATCTTCGGTGGCTTCCAGCATCGAAACGAGAACAAGGCTGATTGCCTCTGCTCCCGCGTAGACACCTAAAACCGCCGTCACTTCCGCCTCACTCGCAGCACCCGGTCTGGACATGGAGGCCGATTCGTCATCGAATCACCTGCCAAGGAAGTCTATTCCAGTAACAGATTCAACACGAGTAAGTTGACTGGTGATAACAATTGTTTAACGGCGTGTCGCGTGATGTTTATTTCATTTACCGGGGAAATTGAGGTATGAGCGCGACGGCGTGGGGCCGCGCTGGCCCTGATATTTCGATCCGACCGCGCTTGAACCGTAAGGATGCTCGGCCGGACTCGACAATCGAATGAGGCACAACTGCCCGATTTTCATACCCGGCCACAGCGTGATCGGTAGGTTCGCGACGTTCGACAGTTCGAGCGTGATGTGACCGCTGAACCCCGGATCGATGAAACCGGCTGTCGAGTGCGTGAGCAACCCAAGACGTCCGAGGCTCGACTTACCTTCGAGGCGACCCGCCAGGTCATGCGGAAGTGTGCAGCATTCGAGCGTCGAACCGAGCACGAACTCACCCGGGTGGAGAACGAAAGGTTCTCCCTTGTCGGGCTCGACGAGAGTCGTCAGATCGTCCTGGCGAAGAGCCGGATCGATGTGCGTGTACTTGGTGTTGTTGAACACCCGGAAAAGGCTGTCCAGTCGCACGTCGACGCTCGAGGGCTGCACGAGGCCCGGTTCAAAGGGGTCGATGCCGAGGCGACCCGACTCGATTTCAGCGCGGATGTCACGGTCGGAAAGAAGCACCCAAGAAGGCTAACGTGCGGTGAAAATGTGGTCCGCACCACGTCTGCTACAGTGGCCAACATCGGGCCCGGAGGCCCCCTTGCCGATGTAGTTCAATGGCAGAACTTCTGCTTCCCAAGCAGACAGCGCGGGTTCGATTCCCGTCATCGGCTCCACTGAAACCTGAACCAGAATGCCGCGAACACGAAGACTATTCCGATGTTCACGAGCAGCCGCGGGAACAGATAGTGGCGAAAAAGCGTGATGTCTACGCCGACGATGATGGCAATCATCGCGAGCAGATAGACCGCGACGACCGCATGCTTTCCCATGCTCTTGTTCTACCGCCTTCGGACCCTGGGCTCACACACTATTTCCTCGAACTTCGGCATACTCAGAGCGATGAGGCCACCGGTGCTGACGTCTGACCAGGTCAGCACCACCTCACGCCGCTCCCTCGAAAACCTCATGGGTGTCGACGAAGTGGTCAATGCTCGCGAGGGCTACCTGGACGGCGTCCGCGCACTCGCCGTGGTGATGGTGCTGGCCACGCATTCCTGGCAGTTCGCGGGCCGGCCGAGGTTCGGCGGCGCCGAGATCATCTTCGAGACGGGCTACATCTGGATCGACGTCTTCTTCATCCTGAGCGCATACCTGTTGACGCGACCGTGGTTCACCGCGGAGTTGAGGGGCCGACCGTGGCCTTCCTTCCGCACTTACATGTCGCGCCGAATCCACCGAATTGCGCCCGCCTACTACGTCAGCATCATCGCCGTACTCGCGGCGTACGCCGGCACGAAGGCCCTGCCGACAAGCGCGATCGAAGGCTCGCTCGGCTTCTGGAATCTCGGCAGCGTGCTGCTGTTCGTGCAGAACTACGTGCCAGTCGCATCGCGAAACTTCAACGGGCTGAACAGTCCGTGGTGGACCCTCGGCGTCGAGCTCACGTGGTATTTCGTTCTTCCCCTGGCAGCCGCCGCATTCATGTATCGACGCTGGCGGATCGCCCTCCCCATCGCCATCGTGGTGTCCCTCGTGTGGGCGTACGTGTCACTTCATTCACTCGATGCGGTCGTCAACTACCTGATCCACACGGTCGACGCGCGTGCCGAACTCCGAACCGGAGTCGTGGCGAATGCCGAAGTGATCCGCAATCGCCTCGGCGCACAGCTTCCGGCTTTCGCGGTCGATTTCGCCGTGGGCCTGGTCTTGGCCCGCCTGGAGGTCGTGCGGAAGCTTTCACCCGAGGCGACCGGGCGTTGGACGTCGCGACCCGTCGCGATCGCCGCATTCGTCGCCGGTGTGATGACCATCGTCGTCACCGAACTGGTTCTGCTGACGTGGGGCACAAGTGCGGATATGACGGCCTACTCACGGGTGCCGTTCGCGATCGGACTCGGTCTCTGCCTTCTCGGAATGGCCTACGGCCCCCGCGCACTGCGTCGTCCTTTCGAACTGACTGCGGTGCGGTACGTCGGCTGGGTCAGCTACGGCGTCTACCTCTACCACGTTCCGATCCTGGCGTGGCTCTCGCAGCGCATCACTCCGACGGACCCCCTTCGCACGCTGGCCGTTTATGCATCGATCACCCTCGCGTTGTCGGTGGTCGCCGGAACGGTGTCGTGGCTGATCATCGAACGGGCATTCCTGGTCAAGCACCCACGACCGAAGTGGGCGCCGAAGGCAATCGCCGCGGTCATCGCCGCCGCCCTGGTCGCGACGTACGCATGGGTCGTGACGACCCGGCCAGATCCGCTGCTGCTGCCCTTCGAGGGATTCACTACGAACGCTCAGCTCTCCGTACAGATGACTCTGCACGACGCACTGGCGAGGAGCCTCATCACGGCTGGCGAAGAGAAGGTGCTCCGCGACTGCGGTGTCGATTCCGCCGGCCAGACCGCGGGCGGAAACCATCGCGACGGCTGGGTCGTGGTCGGCGCTGCCTTCGATTGCACAGGCCGCCCCTCGGTCGCGGGGATCGACGAGGGTTCCGTCCGCCATTCAGACGGCATCGAGATCTGGCTGGACACGAAGAATCCGAACCCGGACTTCCCCGTTCGGCTCACGATGGCTTATCCGAGCGACGACAAGATCGTGGTCTTCACGATCTACGCGCGCACCGAGACTCAAGCACTTAGCGCCTATCCGCAGGTGCTGACGGCGAGCTATCTCCCCAGTTGATCACACCGGATCCGTCATCCGCTTCGCCATCAACCGACTGCTGAGCATGTACGCCACCACCACCGCGATGATGAGCGGAACAAGCAGCGCGTTGCCGGTATGGGTCAACTCGAGAACGAGCACGATCGCGGTGAACGGCGCGCGGTGCGTCGTCGCGAGCACGGCTGCCGCACAGATCAACGCATACGCGGCAGTGGGCGCACCCGGCCAGAGGTGTGACCACAGGCCGCCCATCAATGCCCCGAGCATCGCGCCCGTCGCGAGGGCTGGAGTGAGCGTTCCACCCTTTGCACCGCTCGCCAGCGACGCCGCGGTGACCGCCGGCTTCAGCACCAGGAGAACGGCGAACACCGGCAGGGCCAGCGCCCCGTCGAACGCGAGTTGCGCAGGGCCTTTTCCGTTTCCGAGCAACTGCGGAAACACGATCGACAGCGCTCCGACCGCGGCGAACACCCCAGTGGTGAAGATAGGAATCCGCCACCCGTGCGGCTGGTGAGACTGCGCGAAGTCCATCAACTTGCTCAGGACAACACCAACCAGTCCCGCCAATGGTCCGATCAGCAGGCCGAACACCAGCACCGCGCTCGACATGACGACCGGGGCGACGTCGTAGGTCGGCTTGTTTCCGAGTGCAATCCACGCCACCCCGACCGCGATCGCCGACGTGAGCAGCGCGGCCAGGACATCGGCGAGCGCAAACGACACCAACAGAATCTCGAGCGTGAACAACGCACCCGCCAGCGGCACGTTGTACACCGCAGCCAGTCCGGCCCCCGCGCCGCACGCAAGCAGTCGACGCTGCTGCTGAACCGTCAGGCCGGAGTAGGCGGCAATCCAGACGGCGATGACCGCACCCACCTGCCGGGGCGCCCCCTCACGTCCGATCGAACCACCCAGTGCCACCGCTATGACCTGGAGAAGCGCATCGGCGATCGTGGTGAAGAACGGCACCCGTGGATCGCGATTACGAAGCCCGTCCGTCGTGGGCACGACAGTGAAGTACTTCCTCAGCACCCACCACCCGACTCCGACGATGAGTCCACCCAACGTCATCACGACGACGCGGCGAAGACCGGACGCCTGCTCGACACCGGTGAGGAAGGACTCTTCGGAGTAGCCGAAAGCCACATTTTGCAGGAGGTGAAGCAGGAGCGTGACCAGCGCGCCGCCGACACCTGCGCCGACGCCGACCAACGCAGTGACGACCAGGAGACGCCCGAATTCGATCCGGGTAACCGGGCCCCTCGGTTCGAGGTCTACGGACGCGGCATGCCGCGGCGAAGCGACGCCTGCCACAGGCCGAACTTAACGCCCAAACACAATTCCGCGCACGAAAAGCAATACAAGATTGTTTTGTGCTGCTCGCCCACGGCGAACTCGCCCGAATCAGCCTGCCGATTCCACTGTGGTTGACGGTCCTGGTTGCGTCCCTGTCAGTCATCGCCACCTTCGCGATGACCGCAAACCGGTACCCGCGGAACCCATCAGGCGTTGCACTACCCCGAGCCGACCGTCACTTCTGCGACTCGGCGGTCACTCACGCCTGCTTGCGGATCGTCGGACTCCTCGCTCTTGACGTTCTGCTGATCGAGGCATGGATCGGTCCTTCCGCGGTCGGCTCCAATCCGGCGACCACCTGGTTCTACGTGTGGTTCTGGGTGGGCTTGGTGCCGGCGTCATTGCTGTTCGGCGACGTGTACCGGTACGTGAACCCCCTCCGGACACTCGCGCTCCTGATATCTGGACTGCGCCGAACGACGAGCCGTCCCGACTTGCCGAATCGAATCGGGTACTGGCCTGCGGTCGCTGGTCTCCTCATCTATCTCGTTCTCGATGGAGTCAGCCAAGAGGGCGACTGGCCGCGCGCGGTGGCTGTCTTCATCTCCGTCTACGCAGTCATCCACATTGCCGGTGGCGCCTGGTTCGGTCCGCGATGGTTCGATCGCTGCGAAACGTTCGCCGTCTACTCCGCCCTGATCGCTCGGCTGGCACCGTTCCGACGCCGGCCTACGCAGCCGCTCGACCGCCCTCTCGTCGCGTTCGTCATGATCCTCATGGGCGCGGCGGCGCTCGACGGCCTCGTGCACTTTTCCTTCTGGCCGGGCGTTGACCTGGTCATCAACCCGCCCGACGGAGACGCCGTTCAGTCGATCGCCCTGAGTACCGTCGTCCTCGTCGCTGCGAGCGGAGCGATGGGAGCTCTCTATCTTGCCTGCACCTGGGCGATCCGCCAGTTCATGCAGTCCGGGCGGTCGGCATTCACCGCGTTCACGCCCGTACTGATTCCGGTGGTGGTCTCGTACGCGATCTCGACCCACCTTCCCGCCGCCTTGTTCGAAAGCCAGGCCGGTTACCTGCTCGTCGTCGGCGGCGGCGCTACCCGCTACGGGTTCATTTCCAATACCACGATCGCGATCATTCAGTTCATCGCGATCATGAGCGGCTCCGTGCTCGCCGCACTCACCACGCAAGCGATCGCGACCGACGCGATCAAGCCGCGACTCCGGCGATTGGGCCAGATTCCTCTCGCCGCGCTCCTCATCAGCTACACGCTCATCGGAATCACGATCGTCTCTGGATGAGGTCATCCGTGCCAGCTATCGACACCGAGGCACATCGGGCGTGTACTTGAGGTGGGACTGGAACGGATTTGCCTCGGTCAGTCCGTAACGATGGCCCGGTAATACCGGTTCCCATCAACGTCGGCCGCAGCCGCGAAAAGGATCCCGCGGTGATTCCACCCGGCCCCACTCAACAGTTCGCGCTTGCACGCGAGCTGACGTGTTGGAGACGGCCTTCGCGGCCAGGTGAAATCCAAGTCCGCGTGTCCCGAGATTTCCTTGAAAGAGGCCACGTCCACTCGGGCACGGCAACACGGAAAAGCACGGCGCTATTACGCCGGGGAATGGCACCACGGTTGAGCGGGGTGCCATTCTCAAGTCCACACGAAAACGGCCGTTCCGCGATTTTTCGCGGACGGCCGTTGTCGGTTTTGAGTTGTCAGATCAGGCAGCGGCGAGACGCTGACGCAGCGGCGTCGGGAACGGAATGACCTTCCCGGCGACACGACCAGCGCGCTTGAACAGACGGTTCGGCAGGTTCGTGATCGTCTGCTTGGTGTCGGCCCAGAAGTTGTTCGGGAACGACAGGCGAACGACCTTGGCCCACGCCTCGTAGACCTGCTTCGGCAGCGGACCGCTGACGTACGGAATTCCGTATCGCTCGCAGATCTCCCGCACCTTGGGTGCCACTTCGACGTACCGGTTGCTCGGCAGGTCCGGCCACAGGTGGTGCTCGATCTGGAAGGACAGGTTGCCGGTCATGTAGTTCATGGCCGCGCCGCCGTCGATGTTGGCGGCACCCATCATCTGGCGGATGTACCAGTCACCGCGGGTTTCGTCCTTGATGGTGTCGTACTCGTACGTCTGGACATCCGACGGGAAGTGGCCGCAGAAGATGACCGAGTGCGTCCACATGTTCCGGACCAGGTTGGCGGTCAGGTTCGCGAACAGCGTCGGGATGAATGACGGACCGGTGAGCGCTGGGTACAGCAGGTAGTCCTTGGCGCCCTGCTTCGCGATCTTCTCGGTCACGAGCTTGGTGCGGCGAGCGCGCTCCGACTTGCGCAGTCGCGGGTTGCCGAGCTCGAGGTCCTGAATGGCCACGGCGTACTCGAACAGCAGGAACATGAGCGTGTTGTAGACCGGTCCGCCGAGGTAGAACGGCTTCCATTTCTGCGCTTCGTCCATGCGCAGGACGCCGTAACCGAGGTCCTTGTCCTTGCCGACGACGTTGGTCCAGGTGTGGTGCACCTCGTTGTGGGTGTGCTTCCACAGCTCGGACGGGTTGACGTTGTCCCACTCCCACGTGCTCGAGTGGATCTTCGGGTCGCGCATCCAGTCCCACTGACCGTGCATGACGTTGTGCGAGATCTCCATGTTGTCGACGATCTTCGCGACCGACAGCATGGCGGTGCCGAGCAACCAAGCCGGCGGGAACAGCGAGAAGGTCAGCACGCCACGGGCGGCGAGCTCGAGTCGACGGTTGTTCGTGATGACCGCGCGGATGTACTTCGCGTCGCGCTCACCGCGGGTGCTCAGCACCTCGTCGCGGATGGCGTCGAGTTCCTTGCCGAGCGCTTCGATGTCCGCAGCAGTCAAGTGCGCGACCGGGCTGGGCTTGGGCGGGTTGATTGCGCCGCCGAGAGATACGGGAGCCTTCAATGTAGGGGTCATGCTCTACCTCAGTTCTCGATTTCACATGGGCCGGCAGCTGCATTGATGCAGGTCTGGATCATGACGCCGTCGCCGGGCGCCGCGGTGGTGATGGTTCCGTCACGCAGGTCGCGCACTGCGCCGCTCTTCATCGGAAGCACGCAGCGGTGGCAGACACCCATGCGGCAGCCGAACGGCATGATGACTCCGGCCTCTTCGGCCTGATCAAGGATCGGCTTGCCACCGTCGAACTCCTTGGTGACGTTCGACTTGGTGAACGAGACGGTGCCACCGGCACCTGCCTCGACCGCGATGTGCGGCTTGAAGCGCTCGATGTTCAGTCGGTCGACGACGTCGTTCGTAGTCCAGTGCGCCTCGGCCGCGGCCATGAGGCCAGCCGGACCACAGGCCCACACGTCACGCTCGCGCCAGTCCGGCACGATCTCGTCCAGGGTCGTGATGTCGAGAAGGCCGTCGACGTCGGTGTGCTTCTCGATCAGACGGATGGTTCCGGCGGTGTGCAGCGCGCGCAGCTCATCACCGAAGATGACGCCATCGCGGGTCAGCGCCGAGTGCAGAACCACGACGTCATCGAGGTCGTGCGTGCGGAGCATGCCCATGATCGGCGTGACACCGCTACCGGCCGTGAGGAACAGGATCTTCGCCGGCTTCGTCTCCGGCAGGACGAAGTCGCCCTCCGGAAGGCTGAGGTGGACGTACTCGCCCACCTTCGCGTTCTGCACGACGTGGTTGCTGACAAGCCCCTCCGGAATCGCCTTGACGGTGATCTCGATGAGTCCGTCCTGGCGAGCGGGGTCGCTCGTGAACGAGTAGGCCCGCCAGCGACGAATGCCGTCGATGTCGACTCCGAAGCGGAGGTACTGCCCCGGAACATGCGTCGACCAGCCGCGGCCGGGACGGATGGTGAGGGTAACGGCGTCCGCGGTTTCCGGCTTGACGGCGGTGATGCGGCCCCGAAGGGTCTCCGCCGACCACAGCGGATTGAACAGATCGATGTAGTCGTCCGGAACCAACGGAGTCGTGATTCGGTGCGCGAACGCGGCTACTCGCTGCCCCAGCGCTTTGCGCGCAGAGCGAGGCTTTTCCACGATTTGCGTCATGGCAACCAGTGTTTCGATTTCGGCGAAATATGGCTTGACCGTGACTGGTGAATCTAGATCACGTTTTTGTTCGCCTGGTATAAAAGTTCATATGGCAACACCGCCCAGTTGGTCAGTTCGTAACGCTGGGGAACTGAAACTGCCCGACGAAGCCCGCCGCATGCTACGCGAAGTCCTCCCCGATGCCGGCGTTCAGGCCGTCGCGGCGATCCGCGCGGAAGTCCCCGTTTACGCCGGAACTCTGAGCAGCCGGATGTGGGAGAACATCCAGCTCGGTGTCGCGCTGTCACTGGGGACTTTCATCGACGCCGCCACGGGCGAGCGGGAAGAGGCCGACGCCCTGGCACCCGCGATCCGCGGCGCCTACGAACTCGGGCGCGGCGAAGCGAATGCGGGCCGCACGATGGAGGGTTTGCACGCCGCCTTCCGCGTCGGGAGTCGTGCAGCGTGGGTCCGAATGGGCGATTCGCTTCTAGAAGGCAAGGCAAGTCCAGCGGACATCGTCCTTCTCGCCGCCTCGGTCTTCGCCTATACGGATCAACTGTCACTGGCGAGCGCGGCCGGACATGCGGCCGCTCTCGACGCAGTGGGTCGTGAACGCGAGCGGCTGCGCAGTGAACTTGCCCGGATGCTGACGATCCCCGAGACCACACCCGAATCGGTCATACATGCCGCTGAGCAGGCCGAATGGGTGCCGCCAGACACGCTGACCGCAGTTCTGATCCCGAGTTCGCAGGCCAATGACGTCGTCGCGTGGATCGACGCGCGATCACTCTTGTTCGAGGGTGCGGATGTGTGGACATTCCTCGTTCCCGATGTCACGGGTGCAGCGCGCGAACGCCTCGTCACGACGTTGCGGGGCCGTCGCGCGGTGGTCGGCCCCTCGGTGCCCTGGCTCGAGGTCGCCGAATCGAACCGCCGTGCGCTGCGCCTCTTGGAGCTTGTCCGGGACGGCACGATCACCGGCGATCCAGCCGAGGCCGACGTTCACCTCGCCGCGCTGACCGTCCATGCCGACCCCGCCTGCCGCCAGGACCTCGCCGACCGAGTTCTCGCGCCGCTCGACGATCTCCGACCGGCAGCTCGCGAGAAACTGCTGGTCACGCTCCGATCGTGGCTCTTGCACGCATTGTCCGACGGCCGCCGCGATCTCGTCGCGGAAGACCTTTTCGTGCACCCGCAGACCGTTCGATACCGCGTGGGACAGCTGCGCGAAATCTTCGGCGAGCGCCTCGAGGACCCGAATTACGTGCGGGACCTGGTGATCGCGCTTACCTGAGAATCCAGCTTCCAAACGCCGATGGATTGCCGTATCGGGGACCTGATCGGGTCCCTGATACGGCAATCCATCGGTCGTTACTGGACCGTCGCTTCCTTCGGCACCTTCGCGGGCTTCTTGTCCCGGAACAGGCTCGACGTCGGGATCACGAGCGCGGCCGGAGCGCCGGCTGGAACCATGGGCGAGTTCGGCGCGACGGCATCGACGCGAACGTACGCCGATCCCGGCGCCGGACGTGTATCGGCCTCGCCCTTGTTCGGCCACATCGACGCAGCACGTTCGGCCTGCGCGGCGATCGTCAGCGACGGGTTCACTCCGAGGTTCGCCGAAACCGCAGCACCGTCGGTCACATACATCGTCGGGTAGCCGTACACCCGGTGGTACGGGTCGATGACGCCCTTATCGGCATCCGCGCCGATCGCCGCGCCGCCGAGGAAGTGTGCAGTCATCGGGATGTTGAACGCCTCGCCGATGGTGCCGCCGGCGAAACCGCCGATCTTCTTGGCGACCGCTCGCGTGACCTCGTTGCCCACCGGGATCCACGTCGGGTTCGGTTCTCCGTGGCCCTGTTTGCTCGCCATCTTCCGACCGAAGACACCGCGTTTGGTGTACGTGGTGATCGAGTTGTCGAGATGCTGCATGACGAGCGAGATGATCGTGCGCTCACTCCAGTTCGCGACCGTGAGCAACCGCGCGAACTGCAGCGGATGCAGGATCACGGCGAGCAGGAACTTCAGGAACCGCGGCATGCTGCCTCCGCCATCGGTCATCGGTCCCTGCAGGAAGCCCATCGCGTTCGATCCCTTGCCGTATCGCACCGGTTCGATGTGCGTGTCCGGCGTGGGGTGGATGGACGAGGTGATCGCGACGCCCCGGGTGAGGTCGAGTTCGGGGTCGACCTTCCACTTCGCGGCGCCGACGATCGACTCGGAGTTCGTGCGGGTCAGCACGCCCAACTTCTCCGAGATGTCCGGAAGCTTGCCTTTGTCCCGCATCTCGAACAGCAGCTTCTGCGTACCTCGAGTGCCCGCCGCCATGACGACGTTCGCCGCGGTGAAGGTCTTGCGATGCTTGACCAACTTCGCGCCGGTGCGCCGGGTCTTGATCGTCCAGGAGCCGTCCTTCTCCGGCTTGACCTGGGTGACCGTCGTCATCGGGATGACCTCGGCGCCACCCTTCTCGGCAAGGTAGAGATAGTTCTTGACCAGCGTGTTCTTCGCGTTGTGCTTGCAGCCGACCATGCAGTCGCCACATTCGATGCATCCGGTGCGGTCCGGGCCCGCGCCACCGAAGTACGGGTCTGGGACGGTCTTTCCAGGCTCACCGAAGAAGACGCCGACCGGGCACTGGACGAACGTGTCGCCGAAGCCCATGTCATCCGCGACCGACTTCATGATCTCGTCCGCTGGGGTCATGTGCGGATTGATGACGACGCCGAGCATCTTCTCGGCTTGCTGGTAGTGCGGAGTCAGCTCCGAGCGCCAGTCGGTGATGTCTTTCCACTGCGGGTCCTGGAAGAACGGCTCCGGTGGGATGTAGAGCGTGTTCGCGTAGTTCAGCGAGCCCCCGCCAACACCGGCACCGCCGAGAATCAGCACATTGTTGAGCAGGTGAATCCGCTGGATGCCGTAGCAACCGAGCGCCGGCGCCCAGAGGAAGTTGCGGATGTCCCAACTGGTCTTGGGGAGTTGATCGTCCTCGAAGCGCTTACCGGCCTCGAGAACGGCTACCTTGTACCCCTTTTCGACGAGGCGCAGCGCGGTGACGCTGCCGCCGAATCCCGAACCGACGATGAGAACGTCGAAATCTGGTGCGGCCATCGGTCTTCCCTCCGCTTGATGGATATGACGCGGGCAGCGTTAGGTCTGACATTACGACCGCAAAAAAGAAGATGGGGGCCGAATCGGCCCCCATCTGTCAGACGTCGTGGTGAGTGGTCACGACCGGCGGTGCGTAATACCCGACCGGCTCCTTCTCCTGCGGAATCACGATCCACAGCACCAGGTAGATGAGGAACTGCGGTCCCGGCAACAGGCACGAGAGCAGGAACACGAGACGAACGACGGTGGTGTCCCAGCCGTACGTGCGTGCAATGCCGGAGCAGACACCGGCGATCATCTTGCCGTCGCGGGTGCGTACCAGAGTCGCCATGACCCCTTACCTTTCGTCGTGATCGCCAGTCCATCTGCGCGATCAATGACACCAACGTTAGGGTCGGCGGTCCGCGCGGGCATCGGGGTTTGCCCCGATATCGGCCCTGATATATGGGGTCGGTTTAATGTGCACTCGTGGCCGGTAAGCGTCTTTCTCCCCTCGACATGCTCTTTCTGACGGTCGAATCGCAGGAGACCATGCTCCACGTGGCGGGTCTGCTGCAGTTCAAGCCCACCAATGGGGCCCGGGCCGAGGAGATCACCGCCCAGATGCGCGACGAACTCGCGTCCGTGGTCGTCGAGCCACCGTGGAACCTCAAGCTCGCGTACCCGAACTTCCTGCTGCATCCGATGCAGCGCTGGGTGACCGACACCGAGATCGACCCGACCTATCACGTGCGTCGATCCGCTCTCCCGAGCCCGGGTGACGAGCGCGAACTCGGCGTGCTCATCTCTCGGCTGCACTCTCGCCCCCTTGATCTCTCACGACCCCCATGGGAAGCGCACCTGATCGAAGGGCTCGAGAACGGCAATCTGGCGCTGTACGTGAAGGTGCACCACTCGCTCGTCGATGGATACACCGCCGCGAAGCTGCTCAGCCGCGCTCTTTCGAAAGACCCCGACGACACCGGGACACCACTTTTCTTCGCCGTTCCGCCGACGCGTCGCGAGCGCGCTTCGCTGCTCGATTCGGCTCCCGCACCGAGCCTCGGCGGCGTCGTGGACACCGTCCGCAGTGGGTTCACCTCGCTGAACGATGTTTTCAAGGCCCTCGTCAAGGTCAACCGGTCGCGCCGGGACGAAGCGAACGCACTCGTGCCGTCACTTCAGGCACCGCGCACGATCTTCGACAACCGGATCAGCCGCAACCGACGGTTCGCGACGCAGCAGTACGACCTCCCGCGTCTCAAGCGCATCGCCGCCGCCACCGGTGGGACGCTCAACGACGTCCTGCTGGCGATCTGCGCAGGCGGCTTGCGACGCTACTTGAGCGAACTTGGCGAGCTCCCCGACAAGCCCCTCATCGCCTTCATCCCGGTCAACGTTCGGCCCAAGGACGATCCGGGCGGCGGCAACGCGGTCGCCGGCATGCTTGCCAACCTCAGCACGCATATCGACGACCCGAAGGAGCGGATCGAGTCGATCATCGCGTCGACTCGCGCCGCGAAAGAGCAGATGGAGGGGATGACCCGCAACGCCATCCTCGCCTACACAGCAATCCTGTCGGCGCCGTTCGTCGTCCAGACCAGCACCGCGCAGGCCGGACTCGGCCAGGTGCTGCCGCCGACCTACAACGTGATGATCTCGAACGTCCCGGGACCGACCGAACCGCTCTATTTCCGTGGGCACAAACTCGAATCGGATTACCCGGTCTCGATTCCGATGCACGGGACCGCACTCAACATCACGTGCTTGAGTTATGCGGGAACGTTGAATGTCGGGTTCATCGGCTGTCGTGACAACGCTCCCCATCTGCAGCATCTCGCGGTCTATTCCGGCGACGCGGTCGTTGAGCTTGAAACGGCCTTCGGAATCAAATAGCCATTTACACCAAGGGAATTGGACTTTCGGGAGGCGCCGATTACGGTCGGCCAACGATCAGGTCTCATCGACGGATTGGCCCAGAACCTCCCATACGCTTGATCCAAGCCACTCGGGGACCAGGTCTGAGCGTCTCCGGCTGATGAGCACTCGCTCGACGCTCAATTCAGTTCCGCGGCGATGGGTTCTTCGCATCGAAAGGGTTTGAAATGGCAATTCTCAAAGTGCTGGCCGCGGTGTTCGGCATCATCATGAACGGCGCCGCCACGGGCGGTTCGGTCATTGCACTCCTCACGGCTCTCGGCGGCTAGACGACCGATACAGGCCGCCAGCGAAGTTCGCCGGCGGCCTGTTTTCATTTCAGCGTAGTTATTATTTAGCTAATTTCATTACCAACCAGTTGGTTTCCTTCACCGACGCATGCTCGCGCGGCGGAGAAACATCCCCTGCCCAGCAAGAACGTTCGGGCACGACGACGGCCATGCCGTGTATCACATTCGTATGACATTGCGCACTAATTAGAAACTTCGATAGCCATATGGTTGCGTATTCGCCAAATTCGAGGATTCTGGACCTATGGTCATCGCCATCGCCCTCGCATTGTGGGCCTTCGCGGCGCTTCCGGTCGCGCTAGTGCTCGGCAGGCTCTGCCGTGCGACCGAACAGCCGCAAGAAGCACGGGCGAACCACTCGGTTGACCTTCGAGAGAAGATTCTGACGAGCTAGGTTCTCCTGTATGGATGCGCAAGCCTGGGACGACCGCTACGCATCCACCGAACTCGTGTGGGGCGCTCCGCCCAATCCCGTCATCGTGGCGCAGGCCTGGCCGCTGCATCGCGGTCGCGCGCTCGATCTCGGCTGCGGAGAAGGCCGTCATGCGATATGGCTCGCCCTGAACGCCTGGACGGTCACCGCCGTCGATTTCTCCCGAGTCGCCCTCAACAAGGGCGCGACCATCGCCACCAAACTGCCCCGCCGGACTCGCGATCGGCTCACGTGGGTCGAGGCCGACCTCACCTCTTGGGACATTCCCGGGGAATTCAGCCTCATCATCAGCGCCTATCTTCACTTTCCAGAGACCGAGCGACGCGACCTGATGCGTCGTTGCGCGCAGGCACTCGCACCGGGCGGAACGCTCGTGGTCCTCGGGCATGACTCGACGAACATCGCCGAGGGCGTCGGCGGACCTCAAGACCCCGAGGTTCTCTACACACCGGAGGACATCGTGTCTGACGTCGAGGACTTGTTGACGATCGATATCGCCCAGAAGCTGCACCGCGCGACCGAAAAAGGTGTCGCTATCGACTGCCTCGTCACCGCGCACCGGCCTAGCTGAGCCAGCGCTCCAACCACGGGTCCACCGCGGCGCGGATCTCCGCACGCGACTTCTTGAACGAATGCGCCTCACCCGGAAGCACGTGAACCTCCTGCGCATCGCCGGCGTCCGGGATGCCGAAGGGATCATTCGCCCCGTTCACGACGATGACCGGAACGCCTGCTCCCCGCAACTCCTCGACGCGAGAGTTCTCCGGCTTGCCCGGCGGATGCAGCGGGAACGCCAGAGCCAGGACCCCGACCGCCTCGACCGACGTCGCCGTCCGGCATGCCACGCGCGCACCATTGCTTCGCCCGCCCTGCACCAGCGGTCCCGGAAAGCGCTGCCGCAGTTGCAGAATCACTTCGATCCAGGCCGGGTCCTGAACCGGCGGGCGGGGTGGCATCCGGCGGCCCGCGACGACGTACGGCTGGTTCACCCGCGCAACGACCGCACCGCGCGCCACCGCGGCATCCCGAACCGCATGGAGGTCGAGCGTTTCGATGCCGCCACCGGCGCCGTGCGTGAGGACGACAAGTCCACGAGGCTCGCCAGTCGGGGTATCCACTACGACAGATGCATTACCGGCACTGGTCGTGACCAGCAGTTCATTCGGCATGAGACCTACGTTACGGCGCCTTCTGCGCGCACCGTCCCTCGCTCCGCTCCTCGCTCCTTCGTCGCTGCGATGCTCACTCATCCTCCTTGCGCGGGGGGACCTGTATTTCGCATCACAGCCTTAGCTGAACACTTGAACAGCAAAACTACTGGCCAGTAACATGGCTATTAAGTTACCGGTGGGTAGCACCCCTGGGCGGAACTGAACTCTAGTCCGCACCAGCTCAACGAAGAGCAAAGGAATACGGGTCTCAAGATGAGCCACTACAAGTCCAACGTCCGCGACATCGAATTCAACCTGTTCGAGGTCCTTGGTATTGGTGACGTTCTCGCCGCCGGCGGTTACGGCGATCTCGACGAAGACACTGTGCGCGAGATGCTGAAGGAGTTCAGCAAGGTCGCCGAGGGTCCGATGGCCGAGTCGTTCGCCGACACCGACCGCAACCCCCCGGTGTTCGACCCGTCGACCCACACGGTTTCGATCCCCGAAGGCTTCAAGAAGTCGTACCGCGCCTACGCCGATGGTGGCTGGGACCGGGTCGGTCTGCTGGAGGAGCTCGGCGGTATGCCGGCACCTCGCGCCGTCACCTGGGCCCTGCAGGAAATGGGCCTCGGCTCGAACCCGGCGATCATCATGTACGCCGCTGGTGCCAGCTTCGCCCAGATCTTCCACCACAACGGAACCGACGAGCAGAAGAAGTGGGCCGAGGTCGCAGCTGAGCGCGGCTGGGGCGCCACCATGGTTCTCACCGAGCCGGACGCCGGTTCGGACGTCGGCGCCGGCACCACCAAGGCCGTCCAGCAGGCCGACGGCACCTGGCACATCGAGGGTGTGAAGCGCTTCATCACCTCGGCCGACGCTGACGACCTGTTCGAGAACACCTTCCACCTCGTGCTCGCCCGCCCCGAGGGCGCTGGCCCGGGTACCAAGGGTCTGTCGCTGTTCTTCGTTCCGAAGTTCCACTTCGACTTCGAGACCGAGACCCTCGGTGAGCGCAACGGCGCATTCGTCACCGGCCTCGAGCACAAGATGGGCCTCAAGGCTTCGGCCACGTGTGAGGTTTCGTTCGGTCTCCACGGCACCCCGGCCGTCGGCTGGCTCGTCGGCGACGTCCACAACGGCATTGCCCAGATGTTCGACGTCATCGAGAACGCTCGCATGATGGTCGGCACGAAGGCGATCGGTACCCTCTCGACCGGTTACCTCAACGCCCTCGAGTACGCCAAGAGCCGCGTCCAGGGTTCGGACATGACCCAGATGATGGACAAGGCGGCTCCGCGCGTCACCATCACGCACCACCCGGACGTTCGTCGCGCCCTCATGACCCAGAAGGCGTACGCCGAGGGTCTGCGTGCGATCTACCTCTACACCGCCGCTCACCAGAACGACGACACCGCTCTCGCCGCTTCGGGTGCGGACCACGACATGGCGTTCCGCGTGAACGACCTTCTCCTCCCGATCGTCAAGGGTGTCGGTTCCGAGCGTGCCTACGAGAAGCTCACCGAGTCGCTTCAGACTCTCGGTGGCTCGGGCTTCCTCCAGGACTACCCGATCGAGCAGTACATCCGTGACGCGAAGATCGACTCGCTCTACGAGGGCACCACGGCCATCCAGGCCCTGGACTTCTTCTTCCGCAAGATCGCCAAGGACCGCGGTGTCGCTCTCGCGCACGTCGCCGGCCAGATCACGAAGTTCATCGACAGTGAGGCCGGCAACGGTCGCCTGAAGAACGAGCGTCAGCTGCTGAAGACCGCTCTCGAGGACGTTCAGGCCATGGCCGGTTCGCTCATGGGCCCCATGTTCGCCGCCAAGGACAACCCGGCCGAGCTCTACAAGGTCGGTACCGGTTCGGTGCGCTTCCTGATGGCCGTCGGTGACCTGCTCATCGGCTGGCAGCTGCTTCGCCACGCCGAGGTCTCGCTGGCTGCTCTCGACAATGGCGCTGCCGGCGCCGACAAGAGCTTCTACGAGGGCAAGGTCGCGGTTGCGCAGTTCTTCGCTCGCAACTCGCTGCCGCTGCTGACCAGCGTCAAGAACGTTCTGGCCACGCTGGACAACGACATCATGGAGCTCGACGAAGCCGCGTTCTGATACGTCAACGTGAAAAGGCTGGCTCCCGGGATTTCCGGGAGCCAGCCTTTCTGTTTGTGCGGTCAGGACTTGGTGTCCGGCGCGCAGGTCAGGTTGCCAGGATCCTTGAGGTCCCGCAGGTAGGCGATGACGGCGTCGTCGATGCACTTGCCGGAGTTCAAAAACGCTCCATGCTGGGTGCCCTGGTAGGTGAGCAGCGACGCACGCAGTTGACGCGCTAGATCGACACCGGCCTGGTACGGCGTTGCCGGGTCATGTGTCGTCGAGACGACGACGATCTTCGGCAAGGCGGGGATGTTGATGGCGTGGGGCTTCGAGGTCGTCGGGACCGGCCAGAAGGCGCAGGTATCCAGTGGTGCGAGCCCAGTGCCGCGTCCATCGTCCTCGAACGGCGCAGCTTCACGGATCGCGGTGTCGAGTTTGCCGAGTGCGTCTCGGTCGGTGGCGGCGGGATCGTCGACGCAGCGAACCGCGATGCGAGCGTCGAGTTCGTTGGTGTACGTTCCGTCCGCACGGCGGCCATAGGAGGCGTCGGCCAACATCAGCAGCGTGTCACCTGTGCCCTGCGTGACCTCGCTCAGACCCTGGGTCAAGTAGCCCCACAACGCGGGTGAGTACATCGCCAGGCTCACCGCTGTCTGTGCGTCTCCATAACTGAGGCCACGGCCATCCTTGGTCTCGGCAGGATTGCCGATCAGCGACTCGATGAGCACGCGATAGTTCGATACCGCTTTCGTCGGATCGTTACCAAGCGGGCAAGTGGCGAACCGCGCACAGTACGCGGCGTAGTCGTCGAAGGCCTGCTGGAATGCCCGGTTCTGCTTGACCAATTGGTCGGACCGGTTTTGCGTGGGGTCGAGAGCACCGTCGAGAACCATCGCCCTCACGTTGTCCGGGAACATCTCGGCATAGGTGGCACCAAGTCGGGTGCCGTACGAGTAGCCAACGTACGTCAGTTTGTCATCGCCGAGTACGGCACGAATGATGTCCATGTCCCGCACAACGTCGCGTGTACCGACATGTGCGAGAAGGTTGAGTCCGGACCGCTTGACGCAGCTGGATACCCACGCCTTGGTGCTAGCCTCTTGCGCCGTGATCCCAGCGGGCGTGTTGTCGTAACCGTCGCTCTGACGACTCTGGTCCATCTCGGAGGTGGTGGTGCACTTGATCGCCGGGGTCGAGGCGCCGATTCCGCGCGGGTCGAACCCGATGACGTCGAAGTTCTCGCCGAGCGTGGAGCTGTAGCCGGCATCCGTCGGCATCGACAGGCCGGAGCCGCCGGGTCCGCCCGGGTTCACCAGGATTGAGCCGATCTTGTTTCCCGTCGCTCGTGACCGGGAGATCGCGATCGATGCGGTTTCACCGTCGGGCTTCGAGTAGTCGAGCGGAACCGTGACCCGAGCGCATTGCAGTCCATGGTTGAGTTCAGGTCCGCCCATTTCAAAGCCTTTACACGACCCCCACTGGATCGTCTGGTTGTAGAACTTGTCGAGCGGGCCGGCCGCGGTCTGCAGCTGGTGGCTCAGAATGCCGGTTCCCACCAGGGTCGAAACGCTGATCAACCCGATGACCAGGCGCGACTTGCGCCCCCGTCGTCGTGGTTTTTCGGGCGCTCCCTGCGTCACGGGCAGATTGGGGACTTCGAACGGCAGAACGGGCGTATCGAAGACAAGGGTGTCGGTCATCGGGACTCCTACAAAATGCAGCGGCTGAATGCTCCGCTGCCTCTCTTAAATGTCCGGTGTGACGGGCATCACAAATAGGAACCCTAGGGCTCACGTTCCCACCCCCTTGCAAGCCTCTTACCTGCAGAAACAGCAAAGCCTGGCCCCCGAATCGGGGACCAGGCTCTGGTGTTCGTCAATCAGTCAGTCGGTCACTCGCCGCCGCCGCACAAGAAGCTGTTGTCCGAGTCGTTGTTGCACCAGAACATTCCGCTGAACATCTCCTTGAGGTCGGACGCCTTGTCCGCGAGGTGCAGAACGGTCTTGCTGCTGTCGGGGTCCTTCTGGAGTGCGCCGTGCCAGACCTTGCCGACCTTCTCCGCACCATCCTTCTTGACGGTGATCGACTTGATCGTGACCGTGATACCGGCGCCTTCATTCGCCCAGGCGATCGCATACTCGGAGTCATCCAGCTTCATGGTTCCGGTGCCGTCAGGGCTGAGAGTCATCGTCCGGCCCCCGCCCTTCCAGTCGCCGGGGTAGGAGCCGGTCGCAGCATCCAGGGTGGGCCCGCCACCGGAATCGCTATCCGAACCACCGGAACCCTTGTCCGAATCGTCGTTTCCGTCCGGCGAATTGGAGTCGCTCGGGAACGAAAACCCGAAGGGGTTGTCGCTGTCCGAACTCTTGGTCGTCGTCGTTGTCGTGGAAGTCTTTGACACCGAAGCATGAGTCGTCGGCATCGAAGGACCGTCGTCGGTCGAACTCGAGCACCCTATGACCAGCATGCTCGTTGCCGCGCTGATCATGAGAACAATGGCTTTGGTGCCCCTACGGTTGACCGACATGATGTCCCTCTCGGCCTAGTGATTGTCGAACAAGTCAATGGTGCGGCCGGGTGACAGTCACCAGATAGGACTCCTAGGGGTGGTGCATGCCCACCCGGGACGATTCTCAGCTTCGCCTGACGGTGACATGATTATCCCAACTCTCTCGAGGAGAGAAAACATGCCTCCGAAGTGGGATTTTCTGGAATCAGGTCCACCTGACGCGGCGCACGCCGCGCTGCTGCTGCCGGGCGGTTCGTGCGCGGCACGGTCGTACGAACTCGTCATGGCGGAACCCGCACTTCAAGGCGTCCGACTCGTCGCCACGACGCTGCCCGGCAACGCCGGCGCACCGCTCGGTCCGGACAACCACACGATTCCCGCGATGGCCACGGAGACCGCCGCGTTTGCGCGGGCACACGGCTGCGACGTTCTCGTCGGGTTCTCCCACGGTGCGTCGGTCGCGTTGGAGATGGTGCTGTCCGGATAGTTCACCGGGCCGACCGTTCTGCTCGGCATCAGCCTTACGACACCCGATGAATCCGCGTTCTTCCGGCGCGTGGTGCAGTTGTCGCAGCGGGTCGGACCAATCCCCATGAGGGCGCTCATGTGGGCGACCGAGCTCATCATCCGGACCGCGAACATCGAGGCGAGCCACGCGAAGAAACTGCGCGCGGACGCCCGCGCGAACCGGGGCCGGGACATCACCCGGATCTGCGCGGCCTACCTGGACTACCTCGAGAGCGACGACCCGGCCGGTCGCCTCGTCGCCACGGGTGTCCCCACCTGGGTCGTGCACGCGGAGAAGAACAGCGACGGCGGGCTGACCGACGCCGAGCGTCGAACACTTGCGGCAGCACCGCAGATCACACTCGTCACGATTCCAGGGTCGGTCTTCCTACTGCCGAACGAAGTCCCGGATCAGGTCGCCGCGGTGATCGCAGACGCCGTTCGATTTCTCGACGCGAACGGTTGAAATCCGGACAGAACGCTGATTTCGGACCGGACCGGCAATACTGTGGACCCTTATGACGCCTCGCCACCGCCCAGTAATCGCAACAACCTTGGGTGGGACGGTGAGCGCGCTCGCATTCGTTCTCGCCGCCGCCCCCACGGCCCAGGCGCTTCCCACCGGAAACCGCTGTGTTCAGGTCAGCCATGCGGCGGGGACATCTGGCTTCACCTCGGGAAACGCATCATGCGAAGCGTCGGGCCGCGGCAGCGTTGCCATCGCATCCGGTGACAACAGCGACGCGAAAGCCGTCGGAGGAACCGGAAACAAGGCAATTGCCGTCGGAGACAACGCCGATGCCGACGCCGCCAACGGCGACCACAACACGGCAATCGCCCTTGGTGACGGCAGCGACGCGTTCGCGGCCAACGGCAACAACAACGTCATTGTGGCCACCAACGACAGCACCGCGATCAACTATGGCGGCGACGGCAACCGCGCTTTCGCGTCGGGCGGAAGTGCGGCTTTAGTCGGCGGCAACAACAACACTTCGATTTCGCGAAACGGCAGTTTGGCTAGTTCCTCAGGCAACAACAACTACGCCTACGCGACGAACGGCGGATACGCGCAAGCCGGCCTGAGTAACAACAACAACCGCGCCATCGCCAACGGCTGCAATGCGACTGCGGTCGGGGCCGACAACCTGACCGTCAAGTGCCCGTGAGAGTCACCGTCGCCACCAACGCCCGGTGATCCGATCCCGGTAGATCGACGGTCCGGACCTCGGTGGCAACACCACCCGAGACGAGAATGTGGTCGACCCCCACCGCGGGCGCGATCCACTTGTCGGTCGGATAGGTCAGGAGATAGCCGGCGCCGGCCTGATCCGTCGCATCCTCGAACCGATCCAGCAACGCCCGGAACTGCGCGTGATCGAACGTGGCGTTGAAATCGCCACCGGCGATCGCGGGCTGCCTCAGATTGCTGCGGTCGAGAATCCCGCGCACCCGATTCAGCTCGGAAACCCAATCCGCCGATCCGTACAGGGGCTGAATCGGGTGCAAGGCGTGCACGGTCACCGGTCCCAAACGCGGCACATCGATACTGGCCGACAGCTGATTCATCAAGTAGCCGTCGTGCGACACCAAGTCCGACAGCGGGTATCGGCTGTAGATCCCGGTGCCGGTCGCGAAGGTCGCCGGCTCGAGGTAGCGGTATGGCAGGAGCTCCCCGAGGCCGGCTTTCCCGAATGCTTCCGCCGCACCCGGGGTCAACTCGTCGACGGTGAGGATCTCGACGTGGTTGTCGCGAACCTGACGGACGAACGCGTTCGGATCAGCGCCGTCGAACAGGACGTTGGCCTGCATGACGATGACGCGAACCCCGTGGTCGGGAACGTCCGACGCGACGAACAACGGAAGCTGTGTACCGATTCCAACGAGCGCCAACACGCCCGCGACGGCCGCCTCTCTCCCACGCTGGAGTAAGGACAGCCCGACGAACCCGATCACTCCCGCCAGCACGAGGACCGGAACACCGGACACCAGAATGATGACGAGCGTGTTCTGCAGGCGAACGAAATCCAGTGCGATTCCGGCGGCTCCCGCGCCTACCGCAAGCCAACTGACGACGCGCAGCACCCCACGCACCGAGAACGGCGGCACCCGTTGGGTGCCGCCGTTCTTCATCGGATCGATCAGACGCACGCAATCTTCGGCTTGGGGCCGTACTTCACGTCGGTCTTCTCCCGCGCGGTCTCCTTGCCGGTGTCGGCATCAGTGATCACTCGCGTTTCGGTCACTGTGAAGCCCTCGGCGCCGTCCGACCACACACACGTCGGGCCCCTCGGGATCTGCTTGAACTGCGCATAGGTGATGTCGTGGCGGTCGCCGGTCTCGAGGTCGACGTCAACCGACTTCGTGCCCCACAGCTTGACGCTGACCTTCGAGGTCGTCGCATATACCTCGATCATCACGCCGTGCTTGGAGTTGTTCTTGATCTTCAGATCCGCACCTGGGCCATCGACCCACGCATCCATACCGACCGGCATCATCCCGTCGTAGTACGGCGCGTTGCGACGCTCGGTGATCTGCAGACCCGACTCGAACGCCGCGTTGTAGATCGCCCCCGCCAGGAAGCTGACGCCACCGCCGGCGGCCTTACTCGGCCGGCCGTCCACGATCATCGGCGCTGCCGCATAGCCTTCGTCGGCCGTCCGCGGACCGGTCACGTCGTTGAACGAGAAGGTTTCGCCCGGCTTGATGACCGTGCCATTGAGCAGGGCTCCAGCAGTACGGATGTTGACGCCGGACCACCAGTCCAGCTTGCCGATGTTGAACTCTCCGATGACCTCGCGAATGCCGAGATCGTTGGCCTGCTGCTGAGTCAGCTTCGGCTGGACCTTCTTGTAGATCGCCTTGGCCTCACGCGTGCCGATCGTCTGCTGCAGGAGGTCTGGCAACTGGTCGAGCGTCTTGGGCCAATCGACGATCTCGCCCTCGGCCGACTTCGTGACCTGCACGCCACTTCCCGTGGAGATGAAGGTCGCCTCCGTGGCCTGAACATCGGTGCTGGCAAGCTGGGGAGCCAGGATCTTCACGGCCGCGTCGTAGTCGTAGACGGGCTTGAGGCCGCCGCTGCCGTCCGACTCGAACCGCAGCACGTCCCCGATGTCACTCTTCTTGAGCGTGGCCTTCTCGCCGTCCTTGCCTTCGAAGGAGACGTCCGAAGTCGCCGCCGGGTTCGCGATGCCGTTGATGGCGAAGTTCACCGCGTCCTGCGTGACTCCGGTGGGGTCGATGTGAACCGGCAGTCGAACCGGAGCGTTTTCGGCCCAGCCGTCGATCAGCGCAGTCCGCGCCTGGTCCTCTTCGAGGTTCTGACCGTTCAGCGGGTAGATCGGTACGACGCGTCCGTCCTTGATTCGGACCGACCCTTCGACCTTGTCCCGCTGGGCGACGCCCTTGATCTTGTCCATCGCCTTGTTGAGCTTGGACTCGTTGACCGTGGTGACGAGATTGCCCTCAGTCGTCGTGAAGTACGACGCGAAGCGCGTGATCGGGTTCCACGACTGCTTCGGCAAGCCGGCGATCGTCAGCTCGTAATTCACCCCGAGACCAGCGCGCGACGGGACGAAGTTCGTCTCGACCTCACCCGCGACGATCTTGTGCGATTCATCGAGCTTGCGGTCGAGGTCATGGCGGAGCACGGCGTCGACCTGCTGCGCGTCGAGGCCACCGACATCGATCCCGGCGACTTCCACTCCACGAGGTATCTCGCCGGTGGTCAGCGCCAGATCGAGGGAGTAAAGGGCCCCCGCGGCGACGAACGCACCCGCGGTGATCATCGCGACGCGTGACGGTCGCGGAATCGGGACCTTGATCTCCGGAATGATGCGCCGCGGTGGCGGCGGTGGAGTCTTCGGCTTGGGGTCTGAATATCCCCCACCGGTATACGGCGGTAGGACGTCAGTGATTTCCTCGATGGCTTCTCTACCGCCTCCAGGCGGCAACACACGCGCGCTCAGAGTTCCTCCAATGCCGATCCCAACTCGCTGAACTGAAGCGTAGGTCGGACGGGCATCTCAACCGCGGACCAAAACGGCAGGTACAGGTCACGGGTTGGCTGCATTTTTCTGGGAGCAATGGGCGAGAACACGAAGTCGCTCCAGAAAATGGAATGACCCCGTGGGGCTGCCGGGTCGGGGGTCAGGCAGCAACACGGGGTCACCGTAAGTATCGGATGGCGGAGGGTGTCTGTTACACCGAATCCGCCAACCCGGCACTTATTGGGGGCTAAGCCTCCACGATTGCGACGGTGCCTCCACCGCCGGCCTCGCAGAGTGAAACGAGGGCGCGACCGCCGCCGTTCTCCTTGAGCATCTTGGCCGTCTGAGCCAGGATTCGACCACCGGTCGCCGCGAACGGGTGTCCGGCAGCGAGCGACGAGCCGTTGACGTTGAGCTTGCTGCGGTCGATCGGACCGAGCGCACCGTCGAGGCCCAGGCGGTCCTTGCAGTACTCGTCGCTCTCCCACGCCTTGAGGGTGGCGAGCACGACCGACGCGAACGCCTCGTGAATCTCGTAGAAATCGAAGTCCTGGAGGGTCAGGCCGTTGCGAGCCAGCATCCGCGGCACGGCGTAGGTCGGCGCCATGAGGAGGCCGTCCTTGCCATTGACGTAATCGACGGCAGCCGAGTCACCGTCGACGAAGTAGGCCAGCGGCTCGATGTTGTGCTTGGCGGCCCACTCCTCCGACGCGAGCAGCGCGGTCGACGCACCGTCGGTCAGCGGGGTCGAGTTACCGGCCGTCATGGTCGGGTTCTCGAGGTTGCGGCCGAAGACCGGCTTGAGGGTCGCGAGCTTCTCCACCTTGCTGCCCGGACGCAGGTTGTCGTCACGGGTCAGACCCAGGTACGGCGTGACGAGGTCGTTGAAGAACCCGCGGTCGTACGCAGCAGCCATGTTGACGTGGCTGGCCGCGGCCAGTTCGTCCTGCGCCTCACGTGCGATTCCCATCTCACTTGCGGTGATGGCAGCGTGCTCACCCATCGACAGTCCGGTGCGGACTTCGGCGTTGGCCGGGATGTCCAGGCCGAGGTTCGCCGGCAGCTGACCGATGAGCTTGAGGCGCTCGAGGGTGGTCTTCGCACGGTTGAAGCCGAGGAGCACCTCGCGGGTGTTGTCACCGAGGGCGATCGGGGCGTCCGAGGTGGTGTCGGTGCCACCGGCGATACCCGAGTCGACACGGCCCGCGGCGATTGCGTCGGCAACGTTGATCGCTGCCTGAAGTCCAGTGCCACAAGCCTTCTGGATGTCGTAGGCCTGGGTGTAGGGGCTCAGCGGCGAGCCGAGAACGCACTCGCGGATGAGCTTGAAGTCGCGGGCGTGCTTGAGCACCGCGCCACCGACGACGAGGCCGAGTTCTTCGCCCTGAAGCCCGAAGCGGGCGACGAGTCCGTCGAGGGCCGCGGTGAACATGTCCTGGTTCGATGCGTGCGAATACGCACCATTCGAGCGCGCGAACGGAATGCGGTTACCGCCGAGGATGGCGACCTTCCGAACTTGCTTAGCCATTGTTGTTTTTCTCCCAGCGTTACGAGGGCTGTACTCGACAGTGAACTTACTCGGGGGTAAGTTACTTGTCGATACAGGGGGATCACCCGCCCTGTTTAAAGTGACCCACAAGACAACCGCAGTATTCCAACAATCCAACGCAGAAGAGGGTTTTTCGTGGCCTCGACCAAGCGTGCCGCTGATGGCGGCGCTCCCCAGCTCTACGGCTCCTTCGTTCACTCCGCCATCGGTGGATTCGTTGCCAAGAAGGCCGGTCTCCCGGTTCCCCCGGAATTGCGTCGCTACGTCGCGGGTGAGCCGCCGCTCAACGGCCCGGTTCTCGTCGGCGGCACCGGTCGCATCGCCAAGGCGATCCCGGGCCTGCTGACCGACTATGTCTTCGCCGAAGGCAACGACGAGAAGTACGGCGCCCTCGTCTTCGACGCGACCGGCATCACCACGATCGCCGGCACCGCCGACCTCTACAAGTTCTTCCAGCCGGTCATGCGCCAGCTCACCGCCTGCGCTCGCATCCTCGTCATCGGCACCACGCCGGACGAGACGAAGTCCGTCGAAGAGCGCATCGCGCAGCGTTCGCTCGAGGGCTTCACCCGCTCGGTCGCCAAGGAGCTTCAGAAGGGCTCGACCGCACAGCTCGTCTACGTCTCGCCGAAGCAGAAGGGCTCGGGCCTCGAGTCGACCCTCCGCTTCATCCTCTCGGGCAAGTCGGCCTTCGTCGACGGCCAGGTCTTCAAGGTCGGCGCGGCCGACGCCACTGCTCCGGCGGACTGGGCCAAGCCGCTCGCCGGCAAGGTCGCCGTCGTCACCGGTGCCGCTCGCGGTATCGGCGCGTCGACTGCTGAGGTCCTGATCCGCGACGGTGCCAAGGTCATCATCGCGGACGTTCCGCAGGCCGGCGAGGCGCTCGCGGAGACCGCCAACAAGATCGGCGCAACCGCCCTCGCTCTCGACGTCACCGCGGCCGACGCGGCAGACGTTCTGGCCAAGGCAGCCGAGCGCTTCGGCGGCAAGATCGACATCGTCGTGCACAACGCCGGTATCACCCGCGACAAGCTCCTCGCCAACATGGACGACGGACGCTGGAACTCGGTCATCGCGGTCAACCTCGCTGCGCCGTATGCCATCACCAACGGCCTCGTCGAGAAGGGTGTCCTCGCCGAGGGCGGCCGCGTCATCGACATCTCGTCGATCGCTGGCATCGCCGGTAACCGTGGCCAGACCAACTACGGCCTCACCAAGGCCGGCGTCATCGGCATGGTCGACGGCGAGGCGATCGAGCTGGCCAAGAAGGGCATCACGATCAACGCGGCCGCGCCGGGCTTCATCGAGACCGCGATGACCGCCGCTGTTCCGGTCGCGACCCGTGAGGGTGGCCGTCTGCTCTCCACCCTGCTCCAGGGTGGTCTGCCGGTCGACATCGCCGAGACCATCTCCTACTTCGCGAGCCCGGCTTCGGCTGCCGTCACCGGCAACGTCGTCCGCGTTTGCGGCCAGGCGATGATGGGCGCCTGATCGTGGCCACTCAGAAGCTGACTGAACTGCCGAACCTCGGCGGCCTTTACGCAAAGGCCGCCCTGGGCGCGGTCCCGATCCCGGGCAAGTCGAAGCCGAAGACGCTGCCGGACACGGTCATGGAGCTCGACGGCCTCAAGGTCGACCTCGACAACCTGTCGGACTACGTCAAGGTCACCGACCTGCGCCTCATCGACGCACTGCCGGCCACCTACCCCTTCACGCTGACGACTCCGCTCGTGGTGTCGCTCTTCGTGGGCGGCGAATTCCCGTTCCCGGCAATGGGTCTGGTGCACTTCGAGAACGTCATCACGCAGTACCGTCCGCTGTCGGTCCGCGACGTGCTCGACATCGCCGTTCGCGCCGAGAACCTGCGCGAACACCCGAAGGGCATGCTCTTCGACATGGTCAGCGAGATCACGGTCGGCGGCGAGCTGGTGTGGAAGCAGGTTTCGACCATGCTGAGCCAGCAGAAGACGTCGCTGTCGGGCGGACCGAAGGGCGAAAAGAAGCCGGACGAGGTTCCGCCTCGCCCGCAGAAGGCGCTCAAGGTCACCCAGAGCACGATCAGCCGCTATGCGGCCGTCTCGGGCGACCGCAACCCGATCCACATCTCGTCGATCGGCGCGAAGGCTTTCGGCTTCCCGTCAACGATCGCGCACGGCATGTGGAGCGCAGCGACCATTCTGCAGGCGATCGAAGGCAAGCTGCCGGACGCGTTTGTGTACACCGTGCGGTTCAACAAGCCGGTCCTGATCCCGTCGAAGATCAACGTCTACGCCGATAAGGCCGATGGCGGCTGGGACCTCGCGGTCAAGCACCCGAAGAAGGGCTACCCGCACCTCACTGCGACGGTGCGCGGGCTCTGATTTAGACCGGAACCAACCCCCGCCAGTCCTCGGACTGGCGGGGGTTCGGCTTTGGGAAGGAATCGGATCGCTCAGCGATCCAAACGCTTCCCAATCGCCAGGCGAATCTCCTCGGCCACTCCGTCCGGGTCACTGTCCAGGCGGTGCCAGTCATACCGCAGCAGTCGCCACCCCGCGTTGACCAAGATGTTCTGCCTCCGCAAGTCAGCACTGTTTCGCGCCGCATCTCGATGAAACCGCCAGCCGTCGACCTCGATGCCGAGGCGTTCCTCCTCAAACGCCGCATCGAGCAAATAGCCCTGCACCTCAAACTGCGCCGTCCAACCCCGGATGTTCCATCGTCGGAAGATCGAGTGGAGGAGACGCTCCGCCTCACTCCGCCCGCCAGATTCGGCGACTGCCAACAGTCGTCCGGCCTCAGCAGCTCCGTCTCGACGAGCGTTTCGATCGTGTACTTCACGAAGCATCGGAAGTTTGACCCGGAGTTGAAGAGCCCTATCCATCAGGACCGAATCACCGGCTTCGAGCACGGACAACGGCACGCCAGTCACGGCAAGCCCCCGAACTACTGCGAGATCGCGTCGATCCAGGTCTCGTCGGCGGATCTCCACGTTTCCAATCCGCGTCACGCAGCGTTTCCGTGGAATCGTCACGAAACGCGTGACGTCAGGTTTTTCCAAGAGCCCGTGCCACCAGGCGGCGCTGAGACCATGGGCCACTGCATCCTTGCCGGCACCGAGGACAGCGGCGCGCAGCGCGGCGGTAGGCGTCCACGGGTGATCGAGCGCGTGATACGTGCCCGACGAGACTCGGCGCCACTGCCGAGACGACAGTCGACGCTTTACCGCTTCCTCCGACATGCCATAGTCCCGCGCCTGACGAAGGGTGAGAATGCCCTCCTGCCGGGCGAGGAGTGAATTCAGTTTGGTGTTGTGCACGCGAACATGGACGTCCGGTGCGATCGCCTGGTTCCCCAGTTCGGGATTCGGAAGGAAATCGATCGGTCAGCGATCCGGACGCTTCCCAACGCGAACCGATCCTGATCCGGGCACGCAAAAAGCGCCCGACGGGGGATCGGGCGCTTTTGCGCTGAGAGTCTGGGCTTGGAGGTCCTGCGATCACATTTTGCGGCCTAGCTAGGGTCAATGTGTCGTTGTTTGGAGGACCAAACCGTTGTACGGCTCTTCTCCAATTATTTGCGGACGCTGGGCACGCTAATCCGTATTTTCAACCGTCTCTTGTACGTTATTCCGGTCCCCCCGGGGTCATCGTTTTCCGGTTTCGATGGCCGGGCACTTGGAAAGTGTGAATCCGTCTGCAGTCGGTTTCACCGCATTTCGAGTTGGTTTCCTCATATTACTGTGACCCACCTCACAGTGCAACGGGAATTTAAGATTCCCGTCGCCTGCCGGACAGACCACGCCACGCGAGGTTCTGCAGGACCGTAGCCGCACGTTCGACGGAGACCGACCCGTCGGCGATTCGGTCGGCGACGGCCTCACCTGCGCCGACGAGCGCGACGGCCATCAGCGAGAAGTCCGTGTCCTCTTCCGGGTTCCGCGTACTCGCTTGCAGGACATGGGAAACCAGGTCGATAAGCCGCTGCCGGCTCGCGGCCACCTGGCCCGCGAAGGCTTGCTGACCAACCGCCTGCCGGTACAGGACCTGCCACGACGCACGGTGCTCATCGACGAACTTCAGAAACCCGACGAGCCCTACGTTGACCTGCTCGAAGGGCGACAACTGCGGGTCGCCCGCACCCGCGATAGCCTCCAGGAACCGGACGGTCTCGCGTGAGATACACGCCGCGAAGAGCTCGTCCTTCGAGCCGTAGTACAGGTACAGCATCGGCTTCGAGACGCCCGCGGCAGTCGCGATCGCCTCCATCGACGTGCCATGGAAGCCGAACTCGGAGAACACCTCGACGGCCGAGTCGAGCATCTGCTGCTCGCGGATCGCGCGCGGGAGCCGACGTGCACGATTCGTCATCTTCGACCTCCCCACTTCGGAAGGAAGCCTACCTTACTCGTCAGTAAGTTAGGAGAGGCGCGGTCCCGGCGATCAACAGGTGGTGGCGTGTTTGAAGCGCGCCACGCGCAACACCGACGCGTCGACCTGGCTTTCCGGGTAGCGGCCGGACGTCATTGCTTCCTCGAGCCGATCGAGGACCTGAGTAACTTCCGCGGTCGAGATCCACAACGCGACGTCGGCACCGGCCTCGAGGGCGGCCACGACCGCAGACGGCAGATCCATCCGATCACTGATCGCCGCCATGCCGAGCAGATCGTCGGTGAAGATGACGCCGTTGAACGGCCGTGCGCCGTAGCCGTCGCCCTTCCGGAGCAGATCCATCACCGCCGGACTGACGCTTGCCGGAATCCCGTCGGTGGTCAACCCCGGAACCGTGAGATGCCCGACCATGACGCCGACGTTGTCGTCGACGAGCTTGCGGAACGGCACGAGATCGACCTGCTGCAGGTCCGCGAGCGGCGGAGTGGTCACCACGCCGGCGCGGTGCGAATCGCCGGACCCATGCCCATGGCCCGGGAAGTGCTTGATGACCGGGCGGACCCCGGCTTCCTCCATGCCGCGGACGTAGGCGTCGGCGTACGTGGTCGCGACCTGCGGGTCACCCGAGTACGACCGATCCCCGATGACTTCGCCGTCGGCCTGGTCGGACACATCCACGACGGGTGCGAAGTTCACGGTGATCCCGAGCGCGGCAAGATCTTTGCCGCGCTTCAGGGCATTTTTGTACGCCGAGTCGGCAGGCATTGTGCGGGCGACCGTGCGCGCCGACGGCACCGGGCCGATGAGGTCGGCAACCCGCGAAACGCGGCCACCCTCCTCGTCGATCGACACCAGGAGAGGCACATTCGCGGCGGACTTCACTTGATCGAGCGAGGCTTTCGCGAGCAGACCGTGGTCGGTCCAACCGCCGATGAAAATGCCGCCCACATGCTGCGCGCGAACCACCGCTAAGGCGTCGTCGAAGCCGGTGACACCGACGGTGAGCAGCTGCGCGAGCTTGTCGCGACGGGTCAATCGACCGAGGAAGTTCGCTTCACAGGAGGCCTTCGCAGCGGCTTCGGAAACCATCTCGGAATCGGAGGCGGCCAGACTTGCGTCCTGACCGGAAACGGTGGTCGGTGCGGCGGAGCACGCCGTGACCACCACTGCCACAGCAGCCACCACAGTCCGGGTCAACCGCTTCACTCGGTCAACCGTATAGGCGAACCCACCGCAAACCCTGGAACCAACACCCATGGGACGCGTCACACCCCTCGGTTCTGAGCGCATACTCCGAGGTAGGGTCGGCGATGAGATGGACGGATTTCTTTTGGCCCGAGCGGGCAGTGTCGTGCGAGCCACGGGCGCGCGCGAGACGTTCCAGTCTGTCCACGAAGCCGGCATCGCAATCCGCACCCAACGGGATGCATTCATCGCCGGTGCATTGCCGTTCGACCCCACTCACCCGACCGCGCTGTTCCGCGCCGGTCAGGTCACGCGGAGGTCGATCACTCCGGTGCAGCACGACCCGATCGCGCTGTCCGTCGTCGCGGAGAACCCCACGCCCGCCGAACACAGTGCCCGGGTCGCGGGTGCCATCGAACGGATTCGTGCCGGTGAGCTGGAGAAAGTCGTTCTGGCCCGGTCGATCGACGTCGCCGCCAACGCCGCGATCGACCCCGTGGACTTCGCACTTCACGCGGCAGTTCGATACCCCACTGGCAACGTCTTCGCGGTCGACCTCTCGGCCGCCGGTTCCGATCACGTGGGCACCACCCTCATCGGCGCCAGCCCGGAAGTGCTGGTCAGCCGGCGCGGACGCAGCGTGACATTGAAGCCGCTGGCGGGCAGCACTCCCCGCGGGACGGACCCCGAATCGGACGAGGCGAACGCCCAGAAGCTCCTCGATTCCGACAAGAACCTCGAAGAGCATGCGTACGTCATCGAGTACCTGCGCGACCGCCTCAGCGGGGTGTGCACCGAGATCGACGTTCCGGCCGGGCCGATCCTGGCGAGCACGCCGCACGTGTGGCACCTGGCGACACCGATTCGCGCAACGCTTGCTGAACCAGCGACCACCGCTCTCGACCTCGCCGCGCTCTTGCATCCGACGCCGGCCGTCGGCGGGACGCCGACCGATTCCGCACTCGAGGCAATTCGCGAGATCGAAGGCGACCGCGGCTTCTACGCGGGTGCCGTCGGCTGGTGCGACGCCCAGGGCGACGGCGACTGGATCGTGTCGATCCGCTGCGCAGTGTTGTCCCCGAACGGATTCCACGCCCGCCTCTACGCCGGCGGCGGAATCGTCGCCAGTTCGGATCCCGCCGATGAGCTGGCCGAAACCACTGCCAAGCTGCGCACTCTGCGCGGACTGTTGAGCTTCGCCACAGACTGAACTGCTACCGTGGACGCCATGGACATCGTTCGACCCGGTCTTTTGAGCGCCCTCGCCGGAGGTGTGCTCGGAGTTGCTCTCGTGCTCGGCATCACCGTCGCCGTGTCCGACAACTCCCGCCCGAACATCGATCGCAGTGCCAACGCCGAGTCGTCGCTGCTCGGAATCGTCACGTACGGCAGCCGCTGATCCCCACGGCCGCGTAATACGCAGCGCCGTTGTCGAGTTTACGTCGCGCCAAGGCCAGGATTCCGGCGAGTTTACGTCGCGCCAAGGCCAGGACTCCGGCGACCGAATCCGCTGCTTCGCTCGCCGAAGTCGACCGATCACCCTTCGGACGCCGCCATCTCGCGGGCGCGGCAATCGCCTTTCTGATTCTTGCGTTCTGGCAAGACCCCGGGAAGATCGCCGCTGACACCAAGTACGACCTGAGCCAGAATCCGATCGGATTCCTCGCGCGGGCAGCGCATCTCTGGAGCAGTCAGGCCCCGCTGGGCCAAGTTCAGAACCAGGCCTACGGATACTTCTTCCCGCATGGCGCGTTCTTCAGCCTCGGGCATCTCCTGCATATCCCCGCATGGATCACTCAGCGACTGTGGTGGGCGATCCTGCTCACGGCCGGATTCTGGGGAATCATTCGCCTCGCCGAAGCGCTCGGGATCGGCAACCGTGGGTCGCGCGTCCTCGCTGCGATCGCCTTCGCGCTGAGTCCGCGCATTCTCACGACGATCGGGCCCATCTCGTCCGAGTCGCTCCCGATGATGCTGGCGCCCTGGGTGCTGCTTCCTCTGGTCCGACTGTGGAGTGGCGACGTCACCCCCCGCCGGGCCGCGGCCCGCAGCGCGGTCGCCGTGGCGTTGATGGGTTCGGTCAACGCCATCGCGACCTTCGCAGCGTGTGTCCCTGCCGGGATCTGGTGGCTCCTGACCAAACCCAACAAGATCTGGGTGCGCTTCACGGGGTGGTGGGTCCTGTGCTTGGCCCTGGCGACCGTCTGGTGGCTCGTTCCGCTGCTGCTCCTCGGGCGGCTGAGTCCGCCGTTCCTCGACTTCATCGAATCGGCCGGTGTCACGACGCAGTGGAACTCGCTGGTCGAAGTGTTGCGCGGAACCGACAGTTGGACTGCCTTCGTCTCGCCCGACCGCATCGCCGGATCGGTGCTCATCACGCAGCCGGTCACCGTGCTGGCGACGGGCGCTATCGCCGTCACGGGCCTCATGGGCTTGACGCTGAAGTCGATGCCCGCTCGCGGCCGCCTCACGGTTATGTTCCTGGCCGGCGTCGTCATCCTGACGGTCGGCTATCCGGACGCGCTCGGGTCCGCGATCGCTGAGCCCGTCCGCCACTTCCTGGACGGCGCGGGAGCACCGCTGCGGAACGTCCACAAGTTCGACCCGCTGATCCGGCTTCCACTCGCGCTGGGGCTCGCACATCTCCTGGCGAACGTGCCACTCCCGCTGGCGACTCCGTGGCGGCGCCTCGCGAGCCTCCTCGCACATGTCGAACGGCACCGGGCAATGGCCGGAGCGGCCCTCATTCTGGTCGCTGTCACCGTGGCGACGGCCGTGGCCTGGACTGGTCGGCTCGCGCCCCGCGGCACCTACGACGAACTACCGCAGTATTGGCAGGACACCGCCGATTGGCTCGCCGACAACGCCCCGCACACTCGCGCGCTCGTCGTCCCGGGCGCACCGTTCGGCAGCCAGACGTGGGGTCTGACCCGCGATGAGCCGCTACAGGCTCTGGCTCGCTCGCCGTGGGCGGTCCGCGACGCGATCCCGTTGAATCCGCCGGGCGCGATTCGCGCTCTCGATGCCATCCAACGGCTCTTCGCTTCCGGACAGCCCTCTCCTAACCTCTCGGCGGCACTGCGCAGCATGGGTGTGGGCTACCTCGTCGTCCGCAACGACCTCGACCCCGAGACGTCCCAATCGACGCGTCCACTGCTCGTGCACCACGTCCTCGCGTCCTCCCCGGGTTTACGCAAGGTCGCCGAGTTCGGCGAATTGCCGGGCACCGCCAAGCAGCCGGGAATCGTCTATGACACCGAACTTCGGCCGCCGTACAAGCCGGTCGAGATCTACCAGGTGCTGCCCGAAGACCCCAATCCCACAGAGCCGTACACGGCGGCGATGGCCGACATCCCCGTCGTCGACGGCGGCCCCGAAGCACTGATCCGAATGGGCCTGCCGACCGCTCTGTTGGCCTCCGATGCCGCACGCGCCGGCGTCCGCGCGCCCCTGGTCACCGTCACCGACACGCCCCTGAACCGGGAGATCGACTACGGCCGCGTCGACGATCACGCTTCCGCCATCCGGTCGGTCGGAGACCCCCGCCGAACCCTCAATGCCAAGGCCGACTACCCCGTCGACGGTGCTCGGTTGATCTCCGCCGAGTGGGTCGGAGCCCGCGTCACCGTGTCGAGCTCGGCGGCCGACGCGGTCCAACTCGGCGGGGTGTCACCGAGCAGCTCGGCCGGCAGCGCATTCGACGGCGATCCCGGCACCAGTTGGGTGAGCGAAGGAAGTAAGGGCGCGCTCGGCGAGTGGATGCAACTCAACCTCGATCGCCCGATCACGTCGGGCCTCCTGTACCTCACGCCGAGCGCAGGCGCCTATGGCTCCCGAGTCGCGGACATCGAAGTCTCGACCGACATCGGCAGCACCGGCGTGCGCGTGGGCGCACCGGGTACGCCGGTTGCGGTCGCTCTCCCGCCCGGGCGAACGACGTGGATCCGCATCACCGCCAAGGCCACGGTCGACGGCAGCGTGGGTAACCAGTTCGGCCTCGCCGAAGTGTCGCTGAAGGACTTCGCCGACCCTGACAACCCGGTCTTCGTCCCGATTTACCAGCACGTCATCGTGCCCGCGCCGGCCGCTGGGAGCACGATCGCCGGTTGGGATCTCGGGCAGGAGCTTCCGGGGCGGCCGGCCTGTTTCGACAGCCAAGATCGAGTTCGGTGCAGCCCCGCGCTCCTTCTCCCCCCTGAGGAAGAGCACTTCGCCCGGACGCTCGAGGTTCCGGCAACGGTGACGGTCTATCCGGTCCTCACCGTCCGGTCCCGGCCGGGAGCCGAACTCGAACGGATCATGACGACGCTGCCGCTGACCGCGATCGGCGGAGCCAATGTCGCCGACCTGCGCGGCTCCGCGTTCGCGGCGGCGGACGGAGATGTGCGCACGACGTGGACCGCACCGGACAGCACAGTCAACACCACGGGTGGCCGAGCCACGATCACCGTTCTCCTACCGGCGCCCCGTCTCATCACCGGTATTCAGCTGACGCGCAGCCTGGGTCAGCTGCCGGCCGCGCCGCAACACGTATCGGTCAATCTCGGCGCGGGGCCGGAGACGCTCACCGTGCCCTCGAGTTCGACCTCCACGATCGCGGTACACCCGCAGGTCACCGACCGAATCGACATCTCGATCCTGGACTGGCGGACGACGCTCGACCGCACTCCGGCCGGATTCAACGTCGCGCAGAGTCCGGGCCTCGCCGAGGTCGCGCTGATCGGAGATGACGGAGCAGTCATTCGTGCGACGCCGCAGCCCAGCGATCGGGTCATCGAGATCCCCTGCGGCCAAGGACCGACCATCACCATCGGCAAGACGATCGTCCCGACCAGCGTTCGAGCGACGGTTGCGCAGCTCAAGTCGAACGAGGTCCTCGAGGCCTCGCCGTGCCTGCCGAGCGCGGAACTGCCGGCCGGAAACTCCGACGTCCGGGTCGAGGCGGGTCCGCTGTTCGTGACCGACCAGCTGCGGCTGAACACTGGCACCCCGGTCGCCGACCCGCGCCATTTCGACGTCAAGAAGGACGACTGGACGAACTCCCACCGGGAGGTCGACGTCCAGGCATCGCAGAAAGCGCAGATTCTGGTCGTGCCGGAGAGCACGAACGTGGGCTGGACCGCGACGGCGGACGGCAAGAAACTGCAGGCCATCACCGTGAACGGCTGGCAGCAGGGCTGGGTCGTGCCACCGGGCATCACTCGGGTGACTCTCGAATTCGCGCTCGACACCTGGTACCGCGTGGCGATCTTCGGTGGATTACTGCTGCTCCTGCCCCTGTTTGCACTCGCGCTGATCGGCAGCCGAGGTCGCACGACGAGCAGGATGAACGTCCCGACGATCACCTGGTTGGGGGCGATTGGCGTGGTTGCCGCCTGTGCGGCCATCTCGGGAGTCGTAGGCGCGCTGGTCGGAGTGGGTGCGCTCCTGGCCGAGCCTTACGTTCGGCGGCGATGGCCGCGATGGGTTCCGGCGGCAGTCGGCATCACCTACGGGCTCGCCGTGGCGCTGCTGTCGCGCGGACCGTGGCAGTCATTGACCGGCTACTTCGGCCACTCGACGACGATTCAGTTCCTCTGCCTGGTCGCCGTCGCGGTGACAGGCGCCGCCGCGGTCGGAGCACCGGAATGGTTGCGTTCCCAGCGCCGCGATACGACCCGCAGCGGTTCCTCAACGAGGGCGTAGCTCGCCGCGGCGATCAGGATCGACAAACCGAGCGTCACGACCGTCACGAGGACGAAGTGGCCGGAGAACGGCGCGACCGCGACGACGGGCAGAACGATCGCCAGAACGCCGACGTGCCAGATGAAGATTCCGTACGACCAGCGTCCGAGGGTCTGCATGACCCGACTGTCGAGGAATCGATGTGGACGATCACTTGCGACGACCGGTGCCATCAGCGCAAACGCCAGAATCGCTCCCAGTGCGACCTTCGTGCTGAATTGGTACGTCTCCAGGATCACGAGACCGCCGGGCCCGGCGACCGGCGTCGCCGACAGACAAAACGTCAGCGCTGCGACCACGTAGAAGATCCACTGCTTCGTCATGATCCGCGTGACCAGCTCCGGCCATCCGATGGACAGTTCCGCCAGGAGCATGCCCGCACCGAACCACGACAGGTACGCAGGCGGCATCGAGGACGGGTCGACGCCCTGCGGAAGCGGAAGGTTGAAGTGTGCCCAACCCAGTGAAGCCAGCGAGACGCCCAGAATTATCGGCGCCCGCAGGTTGGCGATATCGTCGCGCAGCGGGCGCATCGCAATCGCGATCAGCGGCAACGCAACATAGAACGCGACCTCGACCGCGAGGCTCCACATCTGGGTGAGGCCGGTCGTCAGGGTGAATGGAAAGTACAGCTGCGTGAGTGTCAGGTTCGCGAACCACACTTCGAACGAGCCGCCGGCGACAAACAACAGGACGACGCACACCGCGACCCAATAGGCGGGCAGGATGCGAACCGCACGGTGACGGAAGTAACGGCGTACCGAAGGTGGAGTCGCGAGTCCGCGAGCCGCCGCGGCGTGCACCCGCCACAACAGGTAGCCCGAGATCGCGAAGAACACCGCGACCGCCAGATCGAGCCGTCCAAGCAGCGGCCCGAGGACCGGCCACCTGATGGCATCGGTTTGGAAAGCCGTGTGCGTGAATAGAACTCCGATCGCAGCGACGGCTCGCATGCCCTCGACCGCGGGCAGATAACCCGATGGGCGCGTCGTCCGAAGACCGTGCGGTGCCGTGGAAGGGGCGGGCGGGGCGACGACAAGCTGCATGGCACACCCAGTGTGCCTGTGCCCACAACCAGCCGTCTAGCCGTGCGGTGTCCCGGTTCACTCAGTCTCTGCTGATACCGTCGAGTCGATATCCGTGATTTGAGGAGCAGAGTTATGCCACGTGGGCGCTTGGTGACGCTCATCCTGTTCGGGCTGGGTGCGTTCTTCCTGGTCGCCGCGGTTCTGCTGCCCACGTTCACGTACTCGCAGTTGGCGAAGACTCCGCTCGACCTCGAGGCCACGACCGTCGCCACGACCGATGACGATGGCGCCGAACTCGTCGACCCGCGGACGACGTCAGGCTCGGCAACCCTGGGCACGTCGAAGAAGGTCCCGCTGGTCATGCAGCGGTTCATCACCGTCGAAGACCCCGCCGACAGCAGTGTGGCGACGTTGCAGTGTGGTCAGACGATGCGCCGGACCGACCGCCAGGGCGACACCGGCCTGCTGTCCGCCCTCGTCGACCGCGTCACGATCGACCGCACCACCGGCGACCCGACCGATCCGGTCGGATCGCTCCAGGACAACGGCCTCAAGCCGCCGACGGAACTCAAGCACACCGGTCTGCAGTACCGCTTCCCGATCGGCACCGAGAAGAAGGCGTACCAGTACTTCGACCTGACCGCTCGCAAGTCGTTCGAGCTGCAGTTCGTCGAGGAAACCGACCTCGCCGGCACGACCGTCTACCACTTCCACCAGAAGATCAACCCGGTCGACCTCACCACTGTCGACAAGAGCAACAGCGCGACGTTCAGCGCCGACAAGTGGGGCATCGACGGCGGCAGCACGAAGGTGACGCTGCCGATGTGGTACTCCAACGAGCGTGACCTGTGGGTCGAACCGCGCACCGGCACGATCGTCAAGGCCGAGGAGAAGATCAACAACTTCTACGCCCGCAGCGCGAGCAAGCCGGTGCTGACGGTCCTGAAGGCGAACCTCACGTTCGACGAGAGCACGGTCGAGACGCTGCTGTCGACCGCGAACGACTTCTCCGACCGCCTGAGCCTGTACAGCCGCATCTTGCCCGTGCTGTTGGCCTTGGGTGGTATCGCCGCCCTCGTCGTCGCCGGACTGCGCGTCCGCAATGGTGACGGCGGCGGTGACGACGAAGCTGTTGCGCCGTTCGACGACGAGCCGGAATGGTCGACGCGCGTCAGCGCGTCGGAGGCCACTCAGACAACTCAGCTGCCGACCGAGACGCCCTGGTCGACGAACCCGTTCAACCGGCCTACCGGCCAGTTCCCGCCGCCTCCGCCGCCGGCGCGCTAGGTTTCGCCGATCGGCGTGCATGCTCGGCGATCGCCACGGCCACGGTCACCACAGCAACGGCCGTCGCGCAGGACGCTGCGATCGTCAGGACGCGCTCGAGCGACCCGTCCGCGATGGTGAGGATCAAAGCAGCTTCGATGGCCAGCCCACACCACGCCACGAGTGCGGCATGTGTGCGTTCGACGGCCACCGCGGCCGTCAGCGCGCACTGCACGATCGCCAACACGGCGCCCTGTAGCGCGAACAGCCACAGGACGCCGGTCACCGGCTGGTAGTCGCGGCCGGCAACGA
The DNA here is from genome assembly GCF_000380645.1 of Smaragdicoccus niigatensis DSM 44881 = NBRC 103563. GTDB lineage: Bacteria > Actinomycetota > Actinomycetes > Mycobacteriales > Mycobacteriaceae > Smaragdicoccus > Smaragdicoccus niigatensis. The sequence continues at coordinate 43,909 of NZ_AQXZ01000010.1, read as the reverse complement.
TCGGTGCCAGCGGTGCACACACGGCGATGCCGACGACGACGAGCGTCCCGATCCCGGTGAGCATCAGCAGCGCCGATCGCAGCGCTCGTGCCGAACCCGTGGCGGCCGCGAACTGCGGATACAGAACGATCGATATCGCCTGCGGCAGCCAGAAGGCGACCTTGGACGCGACGGCACCCAGTCCGTAGATACTCGCGTCGGTCTGGGTGAGCACCCCGCGCGCGAGCAGCAGATCGAGGGACGTCAGCACGATCATCGCCAGTTGCAGCTGCGAGGCGGCGAGCACCGTCTGCAGTCCGACGGTCAGCCGCACGCCGGTCCGCTCACTTCGCCGGTTCCACAGGCGTGCCACGACGGCCGCCACCGTGGTTCCCGCGGCCGCGGCCAGGAGCGCAGCGGAAGTACCCGCACCGATCGCCAGCATGGCCACTGCGGGAACCACCCGCAGGACGCCCCCTAGCGTCAGGAATCCGCCCAGCTCACGGAACCTGCCCTCGCCCTGCATGATCCCCTGCTCACCGGCGAGCAGCACGTAGACCGGAGCGGTCAGCAGCGCCGCGAAGGCCGCCACGGCGCCGACTCGCAAACCGGCGACGACGCCCGGCACGGCGATCAACCCGAGCACGGCGACGAGCCCAGCGCACCGGGTGGCCAGGAGTCGCAGGTGCGCGGAATCGACCCCGCGCACACGTTCGCGGGCCATGACGTTCTGCAAGGCCAGTGCCGGCACCGCGAGCACAAGCTGCGCGGCAAGGAGCGCGGCGAACTCGCTGTACCCATCGACCCCGAGCCACCGCGACGCCGTCACGTGCATGAGGTAGCCGGCGATGTTCGCGATCATCGACCCGGCGGTGACGAAGGTCAGCCCCACGGCCGTGGTCGATCGGGAGGCGCCGGCCAGGTCAGTCACTTCTCCACAATAGGCAGCGAGCCCGGGGACCGATCGGTTCCCGGGCTCGCTAGTCAGTCGTTTGAAATCAGCTCAGTCGCGGAGAGATGTAGCTCCACGCCCGCACGAGCTCGTTGTAGAACAAGCCCCAGGTGTGCGCACCGTTGGCGTAGTAGTAGACCCCGTGCCGAACCCCGGCGCTGTTCAGTGCGTTCGAGAAGTTCTGGGTGCACTGCTTGGTGATCGCCTCAACGGCGGCCGGACCGCCGTACATACCCGGCGTGACGACATCGTCCGGCGGGCCTGGGACGCCCGAAGCGGCGGTCAGGAAGATCGTCTTGCCGCGGAAGCGTTCAGGGTGCATCGTCGGGTCGTTGTAGGCCCACGACGGGTCGCCCGGTCCGCCGTACATGTTGAAGATGTTGCGGCCCACGCTCATGTCCTCGGCCGCGTGCATGAACGTCGTTCCGATGTCGGCAGTCTGCGGGCATCCGGACAACGATGCGCCAGCCTGGAACATCCCGTACTTGCCGAGCATGTTCATCGCGCCGAGGCCCGAGTGCGACAGACCGATGATTCCGTACTTGCCATTCGAGCTGACCATCTTGTTCAGCACGGGCGGGAGTTCCTTGGTGAAGTACGTTTCCCACTGCTGGCTGCGGTCGCTCCGCCAGTTCGCATAGAAGCTGCCCGAGCCGTCGATGACGTTGACAACGGTCACGTGCTTATTGGCGAAGAACTGCCGGGCGGGCGTCGAGCGACCCCAGCTCAGGCCGTCTGTTCCACCCTGCATGCCGTTCAGCAGGTAGACGATCGGGCCACCACCGGCGTTCCGCCAGATCTCGGTCTGGATCGCGCGACCCATCGACGGCGAATAGATGTAGTGAGTTTCCGCGCCCGAACCCGGCCAGGCCTGGGCCTGACCCGGCGCAACAGCCATCGCGGTCACCGCGGCAGCAACAGCCAGCACTGGCGTCGCGAGACGACGCAGCACGGAGAGACGAGACAACTTCACGATCAGATCCTTCGAGCGTTGGAGGCCTGAGACTGCAGAGAAGACTAACTAGGCAAGTGATCAGTGCGACCCGTGAGTTTTTGGATTGAATCAATGACGGTTCATGATCGTGATCTTCGATCGGCCGTGACAGACTCGAGGCGTGCGCGAACGTCCCGCGTGGCTGCCACCGGCCTACTGCCTGGCCCTCGCCACCGTCATCTGCGCACCGATGTTCGCACCGGGCTACCTCCTCCACCGCGACCTCGTCAGCACCCCGCGTTCGTACTTGACTGACGTCGCCCTCGGCGCGAGCCAGGGCGCTCCGCGGGCGGTGCCGCAGGATGCCGCGGTCGCACTGCTGTCGGCCGTTGTCGACGGCGGACTGGTGGTCAAGATTCTGATCTTCGCGGCGCTAGTGTTCGCCGGGCTGGGCGCGGACGCACTGGCCCGGACCGTTCTGACCGGGCTCCGTACCGGTCATCGCCTCGTGGCCATCACGGTGGCCGTCTGGAATCCCTATGTCGCCGAACGCCTCTTACAGGGGCACTGGAGCCTGCTCGTGGGCTACGCCGGCCTTCTGTGGGGCGTCTGCTTCGCCTACACGCTTCGGCTCGATGCACGCGATCGCACGGCGTGGTTCGGTTTGACCTTGAGCCTGGCCGCGGCCGCACTCACGCCGACGGGCGGGATCATCGCCGGAATCGCGGTCGCGGTCGCACTGGCCGATCGCGGACGCGTCTTGGCCGTCGCCCTAGCCGTGTGGATCGTCGCGAACTGTCCGTGGATCATCGCCTCGTTCGGCGGCGCGGTCCGCTCCGATCCCGACGCCGTCGGCGCGTTCGCGGCCCGGGCCGAACCCTGGCTCGGCACGATCGGCAGCCTCGCCGGACTCGGCGGCATCTGGAATGCCGAGGCGGTCCCCTCCCCGCGCAATACGCCCCTCGCCCTGGTCGGCACGGTTGTTCTGCTGGCAGTCGTGGCGCTCGGCGCTCGGCAGGCCTGGCGGGCGGGTGCGGTGGCCCGCCGGATGGCGATCCTCGCTGCCGTCGCAATCGTGCTCCCCGCTCTGGCGGCCACCGGATGGGGCATCGAGGTACTCAAACTGATCGTCGACACCGTCCCCGGCGCCGGACTGCTTCGCGATACCCAGAAGTTCGTCGCCTTGGCGGTGCCGTTCTACGTGCTCGCGGCCGCGGCGGGCTGTCGAGTGCGACTGCGGGTACCGATACCGCCCGTCGCGAAGGTCGCCGCCCTCATAGTTGTGCTGCTGCCCCTCGCCTGGGGTGTTGACGGTGCACTGCGGCCGGTTCGTCTGCCGGATTCGTGGGATGCGGTCGCCCAAATCGTCGAACATGGACCCAGCGGTGATGTCGCGGTATTGCCCGCCGGGCAGTTTCGGATCTTCACCGGAATGACGGTGCCGGTTCTCGATCCAGCGCCTCGGATCCTGCCGCGCAACGTCCTGCAGACCGGGGAGTTGCGCGTCACGCGCACTGTGATCGCCGGGGAGAATACGCGCGCGATCCGCGTCGAAAAGGCACTGCTTGACGGCGCAAAACCGGCTGAACTAGCGCGCGAAGGCGTGCGCTACGTCCTCATCGAGTCGAGCCCGGGGCCGCTAGGCGACTCCAACCAGACGCTCAGCCGAATGACGCGCGAGTTCGACGACGGCACACTTGCCCTCTACTCGGTCTCGGGTGACGTCGTCGCCGAGCCATCGCACCGCACGAGCGCCATCGCAGCCCATCTCGTATGGGCGCTATTGCTGCTGGTGTCCTCAGGCGGACTGATAGTTGGATTCGTCCTCGGCCGCGCTCACCAGTCCACTCACGGGCGACCCGGCGATTGACGCCTCGAGGACGGCGGTGACCCCGTCCGTGCACGCGTCCCATGAGAACTCGTCACTGCGCAACGCCGCCTTACGGCCCATCGACTCGCGCAATGTGTCATCGCGCAGCAGATCGACGGCCGCGGCACACAAATGGTCGTGATCGTCGGCGAGGATTCCGGTGACGCCGTCGATGATCGAGTCCGTTAGACCGCGCGACGAGCGATACCCGATAGTCGGAACCTCGTGCTGAGCTGCCTCGATGACGGCGAGGCCCCAGCCCTCCTTGCGGGAGGGCATCACGTGCAACCACGCCTGCGAGAGGAGTTCGTGCTTGCGTTCCTCGGACACATGACCGTGGAACCGCACGCGATCGGCGACGCCGATGGAGTGTGCGTATTCGTGCAGATTCGGCGACCACCAACCGTCGCCGATGACGTCGAGCCGGACGCCCGGGACCTGGTAGCGAATGCGCCCAACGAGGCGAAGTGCATCCTCGATCTGCTTGTGCGGTACGAGTCGCGAAAGGACGCAGATCGTCGGTTCCGCCGTCGGGTCGCTGACCGGAACACCCGCGGGAATGGCTTCGATGCCGTTGCGCACCACCGCGATCCGGCTCGCTTCGACGCCGAGCGCGGTCAGTTCCTCGGCCGACGGCAGCGACACCGTGAGGTACTGCGACGTCCGGTGGGCCCGTGGCGAGAGCACTGACTCGATGAACCACCCGATTCGGCCCACGAGACGGCCGGCGACCGGCCACTGCTCCCGGTGGCCGTGATGGACGAGAACCGTGACCGGCACTCGGGTCACCAAACGTGCGAAGAAGGGCATTCCGTTTTGGGTGTCGATGATCGCGTCCGGTCGAACGTCCCGCATCGATCCGAGGCCGAAGCGCCCGAGGACGAGCGCAACCATGGCAAAGACGTAGACCGTGAACCGTCCGCCCGAGCGGATGATCGTGATGCCGTCCCGGACTTCGCGCCGGGCGGCACCCGGATGATGCGCAGTGCGCAGAGTGACTTTGATGCCGCGGGCGGCCAGCCGAGTGCCAACTTCTTCGAGGTATCGCTCGCTGCCACCGCCCTGTGGATGCGTGGAGTCGCGCCAGCACAGAAGTAGAACTTCGCGCACAGCCGGGCTCCTCAGGGTCGATCGACTTCCCAGGATAGCGGGGTGATTGCGCGGCTCAGCTCAAGCGCAGGCCGCCCTCAGCGTCTCCTCAGTAGTTCATCGCCGGATCGGGCCAGCGTGTGACACGCGCTAGGGTCGTGACGTGAGAAATCGATCGAGGACGCAGACGTTCGCCCGCCGGGCCACTCTTCGCCGCTCCTTCGGTTTGCTGGCGAAGTTCAAATACGAACAGCCGCAACCGCATATCTTCTACGGAGCCCTTGCCGAAGACACCGCGGCGATGTGCGCGGACCTCTACCTCGACGGCTCCGGGAACGGCCTGACTGGCCGCAAGATCGTCGATGTCGGCGGTGGGCCGGGCTATTTCGCCGAACAGTTCACCGCCGCCGGAGCGTCGTACATCGTTATCGAACCCGACCGCGGAGAGCTCGAAAAAGCGGCAGATTCCCCCGGAATCCGGGTGCAGGGGTCAGGACTCGAGCTGCCCTTCGCCGACTCGACCGTCGACGTGTGCCTGTCGTCGAACGTCGCCGAGCACGTCCCGAATCCGTGGGATATGGCCGAAGAAATGGTTCGAGTGACCAAGGACGATGGCCTCGTCGTCTACTCGTACACCGTGTGGCTGTCGCCGTTCGGCGGGCACGAAACCGGACGGTGGCACTACTTCGGCGGTGAGTTCGCCGCCCGCCGCTATGCACGGAAGATGGGCAAGGAGCCGAAGAACCGGTACGGGGAATCGTTGTTCCCGATGTCGGTGAAGTCTGGGCTCAAGTGGGCGCGGGGTTTCGAGGGTGCGGAACTGGTGGCCGCGTTCCCCCGGTACAACCCGTCGTGGGCTTGGTGGGTCGTTAAGGTGCCGGTCTTGCGTGAGCTGATGACCGCGAACCTCGTGCTGGTCCTGCGCCCGAAACGGTAGCCACGAACGGAACGTGGGCACTCGACCGTACTGAGTACGGCGAAGTGCCCACAATCGTCCAGAGGCTTAGCCCAGGCGCTGCTTGAGTGCCTCGAACTCGTCGCGGATGCCCGAAGGCAGCTTGTCGCCGATGAACTCGAACCACTCCTCGATGAGGGGGATCTCGCCCTTCCAGTCCTCGACGTTGACCGCGAGCGCGGCGTCGACGTCGGCCGGGTCGACATCGAGGCCATCGAGGTCGATCTGCGAAGCGGTCGGGACGGTTCCGATCGGGGTCGTCTCGCCGGCGGCGGTGCCTTCGATACGGCCGGCGATCCACTCGAGGACGCGGCTGTTCTCACCGAAGCCAGGCCACAGGAAGCGACCGTCGTCGCCACGACGGAACCAGTTGACGTAGAAGATCTTCGGCAGCTTGCTCTCGTCGGCGTTCTTGCCGATGTTGATCCAGTGGTTGATGTAGTCACCCACGTGGTAGCCGAGGAACGGGATCATCGCCATCGGGTCGCGGCGGACCGAGCCGACCTGGCCTTCGGCGGCGGCCGTCTGCTCCGAGCTCATGGTGGCGCCCATGAAGACGCCGTGTTGCCAGCTCAGCGACTCGTTGACGAGCGGAACCGTGGTCTTGCGACGGCCACCGAACAGGATTGCCGAGATCGGCACACCCTGCGGGTCATCCCACTCGGGAGCGAGCGTCGGGCACTGCGACATCGGGGTGCAGTAACGCGAGTTCGGGTGCGCTGCCTTCGTGCCCGACTCCGGCGTCCAGTCATTGCCGAGCCAGTCGATCAGGTGCTGCGGCGTGCCTTCGAGGTCCTCCCACCAGACGTCACCGTCGTCAGTCTTCGCCACGTTGGTGTAGACGGTGTTGCCGGCGTCGATGGTCGCCATCGCGTTCGGGTTCGAGCTGTGGTTGGTTCCCGGTGCCACACCGAAGAATCCGAACTCCGGGTTGACGGCGTAGAGACGTCCGTCCTTGCCGAAGCGCATCCACGCGATGTCGTCACCGAGGGTCTCGGCACGCCAGCCCGGAACGGTCGGCTGGATCATCGCGAGGTTGGTCTTACCGCACGCCGACGGGAACGCCGCCGCGATGTAGTAGTTCTTGTTCTCCGGCGAGATGAGCTTGAGGATCAGCATGTGCTCGGCGAGCCAGCCCTCGTCATGCGCCATCGCCGAGGCGATTCGCAGCGAGTAGCACTTCTTGCCGAGGAGCGCGTTTCCGCCGTAGCCCGAGCCGTAGCTCCAGATCTCGCGGGTCTCCGGGAAGTGGGTGATGTACTTCGTGTCGTTGCACGGCCACGGGACGTCGGCCTGACCGTCGGCGAGCGGAGCGCCGACCGAGTGCAGTGCCTTGACGAACGGACGGTCGGTGCCGAGTGCCTCGAGGGCAGCCGTACCCGCACGGGTCATCACGCGCATCGAGACGACGACGTATTCCGAGTCGGTGATCTCGACGCCGAGCTTCGGGTCATCCGCACCCAGCGGGCCCATGCAGAACGGCACGACGTACATCGTGCGGCCCTTCATGCAGCCGCGGTACAGCGGAGTCATCGTGGCGCGCATCTCGTCCGGAGCGACCCAGTTGTTGGTCGGGCCGGCGTCCTCTTCGCGCTCGGAGCAGATGTACGTGCGCGACTCGACACGGGCGACGTCCGACGGGTCCGACAGCGCCAGGTACGAGTTCGGCTTCTTCTCCTCGTTGAGCTTCTGGAAGGTGCCCGCAGCGACGAGCTTCGCCGTCATGCGCTCCCACTCGTCGTCCGAGCCGTCCGACCAGACGATCGCGTCCGGTTGGGTCAGTTCAGCGACTTCCTGGACCCAGGCGAGCAGCTCAGCGTGCTGCGTCGGTGGTGTTTGGACGGTCGCTGAGGTCATGAAACTCTCCTACACTTTCGTGGCGCGGAAGGACGGTGCGGAAACTCCGCTTGAACGACACCGGGTTAACTCTGTGGAGAGTAACCCTGAGCGATCTATTTACAGCATCCGACCACGGCACAACTTTGTGATTGATTTCAACCGCGCCGATTCCCGATTGCGGGAATGGCGCGGTTACTCTGCGAGTTTACCCCGGTCGACCTCTTGCCAACGGTGTCCTGTGGCATCCGCCTCATATTCGAAAGACGAGAACTCACCGTTGCCGCCGACGATCTTGAGGGTATCGGCGGTGCCATCCTGGTCGGTATCCGTCGCCACGAACATCGCCGCTTCGTGGCCGGTATGAAGCGAACCGACGACCGTATCGAGAATTCCGTCACCGTCGACATCGATCGTCGCGTGATCCATGTCGAGGGGGCCGGCGTCGAGATATCCATCGCCGATTGCCGACGCGATCGCATCGTCGTGCGAAGTCGGATTGAGGAACTCTTCGGCGGGCATGTCGCGATTTTCCCTAGCTCTCGGGAAGCATGCAACTTCCGGATCCCGCTTGGCGCAGCGCCGCGAGATCCTTCGTGAGCTGCGCTCGACGTTCGGACAGCAATGGAAGCTGTCGCCGGAGCTCGGATTCAACCTGCGTCAACTCCTGGTCGACCGCCACTGCCTGCCTGGTGCTCGACGCCATCGCCTCGCTCGCCAGGGTCGTTTCGAGCTCCACCAGTCGAGCGTGAACAATCTGCTCGAGCTGCGACTTCATCGACGCCAAGGCATCGTTCGCCCAGGCCCGAACGTGCACTCGGTCCGCGCCGAGGGATCGCATTCGGACGAACCACCACGCGACCGCCCCGCCGAGCCCGAGCGCCACCGGCATCGATGCGATGTCCGCGGCAGGCACCAGCGACAGTGGCGCGACGGCCAGCCGACCGATACCGAACCCGGCAGAGGCGCCCAACACCACCATCAGGCCGTCCTCGGCACCCCGATTCCGGCCGTGCGGCGGTTCTGGCATGCGAACCGTCGACAGGTCGAGGTCGCGAGCGCCGAACGGAGCTAGCCGCGCATGCGCCCGTCGATGTACCTCCGCCAGCAGTTCGGCGGCACATTCGGACGCCAACTGCTCGCCATTGCGCAATTCCTTTGCGCTCGCGCTGTCAATCCGGTGCCGAAGCCGTTGCCCGGCACCGCGGATGGCGTCGTTGACGTCGTGCAGCAGCCCGACTCGGGCGAGCTGGATCCTGGCCTTCGCGGCCGCCAGCACCGAGGCACGGCCACCATCGCGCTGCCCGACGAGGTCGATTCGGCGCCCACGCAGGCCCGACTCGATCTCCTGGATGCGTCCGAGTTCCCGCTCGACATTCGCAATCGCCTCCGCGACGACGACCGGAAGCACCCGGTCCCCGGCGAGCGACGCGGCGGTCGCGATCTCCTGCACCACGCCGGCCAACCCGCTGGGCAGGTCGGTGGTGGTTTGTCGCCCCAACTGGGCGAGCAGGGCGGATACGCCCACGACGGGAATCCGGGGGTCGACGCGGGCGACGCGCGCTGCGGTGGCCGCAAGCGACGATTTCCACTCCGGGTGCACATCGATCTTGTTGACCGCGACGACAATCGACTGCCCGCCGGCAGCCAGCCCGTCGAGGTCGGCGAGCTCGTCCTCGGTGATCGGTGCGGCGGCGTCGACGACGCACACGACGACATCGGCGGCCGCTTCCGTGCAGTCGATGCCCTCGACCTCGTTGAGCTCGGCCCCGAGGATCGATGCACCCGCCCCCGCCGGCCCACGCACGGTGACAAGCCGCTGGGTGCCCGCCCCGGCGAGGCGAGCCAGGCCCTGGGGGTGCCAGCGCGCGAGGAGATCGGACAGCTCCACGGTCATGGTCGAATCCCTCCCGCCGGTTCGCTCGCCCATTCCGTCGATCGACGCGCGAGCGCCCGCTCGGCGCGAATGGCGACCCGCCGCTCACTCGCCGTGCCGAGGTTCGCCCTCGACCGCAGCTCCGCGACCGACTCACCTCTCCAGCCCGCGGCGCGCAGCGCGAGCTCACCCGCGGTCGGTCCGGCGAGGAAGTCCTCCACCTCGTCGCGAGCCGACGACTCCGCGGCACAACGATCGAGCAGGTCGAGAAATGCGCCACTCTGTGCGCTCGTCGCCGACGCCGCCCGTTCGTGAATCGCGACCCGAAGGTCACCGATCCCGCTGAACGCCTCGAGCACCCTCTGCACACCCTGGGGATCGAGATCGGGGGTCAGCCGCAGTGCGCTCACCGCGACCGCGACGGCCGGCGGTCCCCACTCCCGAACCGGTGAATCGCCGAACACGATCGTCGCAACCTGGGCACCGGCGTCGGCGGCGGAGGCGAGCTTCCGCAGGTGTGCGAACTGCGCAACACTCACGTCCGCGCGCGCGATGTGAGCCGTCAGCGGCAGGACTGTGGTGTGGAGCGTGTAGGCCACCGCTGCGGACACCTGTTGCACCACTGCCGGATCGGGCGATACCGCGTCGGCCTTATTCAGGACGACCAGCGGATTCGACAGCTTCTCGATCGCCGCACGATCGACCGGTCGCAATGAACCAGGCAGAACGTAGAGCGTGCAGTCGGCCGGGCCGTCGACGACCGCGAATCCGTCCGCCGACAGCAGCGCCGAGATGGTCGAAACCCCGGCCCACGGACGGCCGAGCAACTGAATCCGCAGCGGCGCCGACACCGCCTCCCACAGGCGTCGAGCGTGCGCGGCGTGCCCGGCGGCCGACTCATCCAGGACATGCAAAAGCCGGGCAACAGCGTGATTCAGTGACACTGCCCGGCTTTGCGTGTGGAATTAGTGGTGCTTGACCTTCAACTCAGGGATGCCCTTACCGATGATGCGGTCACCGCGGTCGTTGTCCTTCCAACCGCCGGCGTCGTAGCCTTCCATCTCGAAGCACATGTCGGCGAACTGGTAGCCGAACAGCGACAAGTAGATCGACCGGTAGACGGTCGTCGCCTTGTTGGTCTTGGCCATCGCCTCCATGCATCGCGGCTGGCACTCGATGAGCGAGTACCGACGGAAGTCCGCGACCGGCTCCTCCGAGAAGCGCAGCAGGCCCAGACGGTTGAGGTTCGCGAAGTAGACGTGGTCGCGCTCGGGGTAGAGGCAGCCCGACATCTCACAGATCATGCTGATACCGCCGGCCACCCGCTCGGAGCCGACACCGAACGGCGTCTTGGTCCGGACGTCGACCACCGGCTGCGACCCACAGGCGGCGAGGAAGCGGATGACCCGCGCCTCGTCGTGAGTGATCTCGTCGAGAATGCGAGAGAACGCCGGGTGCTGATCCTTCGGCTGAACCGCCGCGTTCCAGGACTGGTTGATCAGCGCCGTGCCGCGAGCACGAAGCTCCTTGCGGCTGGTGCCCTTGATGATCCGGCGTCCGGCGGCATCTTCGAGACCCATGAAGGACGCCGCGCTGTGGCGCGCCGACTCGATCTGCTGGTCGATGACCTGCGTGACGGGCGCGCCCTCGCTGATCTGGCGAGCCGCGGTCGCCGCCTGCTCGAGCGATCCCTTGGCGAAGCCGGACATCGCCTTCATGAAGCCGGTGCTGGCCAACCGGGCCAGGCCGGCTGCGTCACTCGGGCTTCCGGAAGCACTTCGCGCGAGGTCGCCGACGAAGCCGCCGGCGCCACCCGAAGGAGCCGCGGGGGATTCGGCAGCCGTCGCGGACGTCGCCTTCGGAGGCGCCTCGCTCGGGGCGAGAGCCTCAGAGCTGATGTCGTCGCCTTCCGGCACTGCGTGGGTCATTTTGCGTCACGCTCCAAAGATCGCGATGTGAACAGCACCGACAACGATTCCGAGAAGACCGCCGTGTGCATACAGCAACCAGGCGTCCTGCTCGATTGCCGAGTAAAGCATGTCCATGAACTCGTCCGGCGGGAGGTCCCGCAGCTTCTGAGTCATGAACTCGTCGAGTTTCTGCGCCTGCCTCTTGTTGAACTCGAGGTCGGCCGCGAGGTTCGGCGCGAAGCTGATGGCCTGCGCACCCGCACCTTCCATGAGGCTGTCCATTTCCTTGCCACCGACGGCGACACGGACAGCAGCCTTCATCGGTCCGAGAACCTTGTCGATCTCCTGGGACACGACGTGCTTCAGCAACTGCTGCGTCTTGTCACCGGCCGGGCCGTGCAGGAGTTCGTTGGCCAGGTTCTGCAGCGTGATGACCTTGTACGCGAGAGCGTGCCCGAAGTCGGCAGCGGCCTGGTCCTGGCGCTTGGCGAACAGGGCCTGCTTCCAGATGTACTTGTAGCGCGGCTGCGGGATACCCGGGAAGAACACGACCTTGATCGCGATGATGTTGACGATGATTCCGATGAGGGCGGCGCCGAGAAGCACCCACAGCCACATCGGGAAGAAGTGCAACCAGCTGTTGAAGAAGCCGAGGAACTCGAGGTTCAGGTAGTAACCACCATGCTCGACGCCTTCCTTGGCGTGCTCGCTCGAGTAGTGGATGAACGACAGCCACAGCGCCAGAACGAGACCCATCGGGGCACCGAGCAGACCGATCTTGACCATGAACTTCAGCTCCGGCGCACCAAGGCCGTAGATGATGTCCTTGAGAACCTCAGGGTTCTTGCGCAGGTAACCGACGGTCATGAGCTTTGCGTCGACGAGCTGGTCGATCTTGTCGGCGATCTGGTCGAACGTGCGGTCGACGATGGCCGGCAGGTCCGCCTCGAGGCGGTTGTAGAGCGTCTCGCGCATCTGCGGCGAGAGGTCCTTCCACAGCTGCGGGTGCTGCGTGACCATGACCTCTTCCATCATCTCGCGCAGGTTGCCCTTGGCGATGACAGTGACATTGGCCGCAATACTCGCCGGGTCGAGCTCCTGGAAGAAGTCCTTGACGTTTCCGAGCTTGAGGAGAGCCTTGTCACAGCAAAGGCTGGCCATCTTCTCCGCGCGGGCCGGGATGAATCCCTGGAAACCGACGATTCCGCCCGGTGCCCAGATCGGTAGGACCTGAAGAATCCGCGGCAGGAACGGGAAGAGCGTCTTCGCACCCGGGGTGTAGAAGCCACTGAATCGCACGGGAGCGAACAGCATGATGACGCCGGTCCAGTTGGTGATGAGACCAGCGATCGCGCTGAAGATCGGTACCGTGACCAGGTCGATCACAAACCGGGGCATCCCGGTCTGTTCCGTCCAGCTGAACGTCCCGAAGAAGCCCTCGAGAGCAAGTTGGTTCATCGCCGCCCCTCACGTGCCGCCTTGCACATAGATCACGTGCCGGGTGTGATGCCGGCCACCGCTAAGTTCTACCTTGTCCCGTTACTCCATGTTTGAGCTTTGAAGCTTTCGTCTCAAGTTGGCCCGGCGCCCCACGGCCACTGGTACTTTCGGGATCGGTGCCGGGATTTCGGCTCTTCACCTGCGTCAACGGGGAGGAATGGCCACATGGCGGCCTACTCAGAGGTATTGATTGCTACCGACGGCTCGAAGTCTGCGGACAACGCGGTCGCAATCGGGTCGCGTATTGCTTATCGCTTGGGCATTCCGGCGATCATCATCACCGCGTACAAGAACGCTGACGGCAAGGCCAACGCCGAGGCAGTCACCCAGTCGTGCGCCGCATCCGCGAGCACCGACTACAAGGCCTCGCCCGTGTCGACGATCGAACGTGAGGGCAACCCCTTCGACGTCATCGTCGACATCGCCGAGGAGCACCCGACTGCTCTGCTCGTCGTCGGTTCCCGTGGACTCGGAAACCCCGCCCAGCGCCTGTTCGGCAGCGTCTCGAACGCGTTGTCGCACTCGAGCCCGATCGACATCCTGTTCGCTCACCAGAACCCGCAGGCATTCGGTGCCGTCGGACTGACGACCGACGGTTCGGACACCTCGGTCGTCGCGGTTCGCAAGGGCTACGAGATCGGCAACGCGCTCAAGGGGAACTGCTTCCTCGTCACCGCGGCCAAGGACCGCGCGGCCGGCGAGGCGATCCTGGACAAGGTCGAGTCGGCGATTCGGACTGCCGACCCGAGCATCGAGGTTCTGCGCGATGTCCTGAGCGGTGTCGGACCTGCGGAAGCGCTGGTCAACGCAGCCTGGAAGTACGACCTCATGGTCATGGGTAACCGTGGCATGAGTGGCTTCGCCCGCATGATGGGATCGGTCGCCAACCGCGTCGTCCACAACGGCGACGCGAACCTCTTGCTGATCAAGACCGTCGACAAGTAGCTCGCCGAAAGGCGCTCACAACCCAACTGTGACCCATAGCCGCGCGGACCACCTGCGGCTATGGGTCACAATGTTTCGGTGGTAGATGCCGAGAACCCCGCCGTGGACGAGTCAGCTGCGCCTTCTGGTCGCTCCGCAGGCTCCGCTCTGGAAGACAACCCGATGATGTACCACCGTCGGGTGACGAGCTTCCGTTCTCGGCACGGCTCTCTGAAGGACTCCCAGCAGCGCACGTGGGACGAACTGTGGCCCGTGCTCGGTGCCGACGTCTCCGAAGAACCGCTCGACGACACTGCCTGGTTCGGTCGATCGGCACCCTTGGTGATCGAGATCGGATCCGGGACCGGCACCGCCACGGCCGCCATGGCGGCGGCCGAGCCCGAGGTGAACCTCGTCGCGGTCGAGGTGTACCGCCCGGGAATCGCACAATTGCTGAAGCACATCAAGAATGGCGGCGTCAGTAATATCCGCATTCTCAAGGGCGACGCCTCCGAAATGCTCAATCACATGATCGCGGACAACTCGGTCACCGGATTCCGGGTTTTCTTTCCCGACCCGTGGCCAAAAGCGCGCCACCACAAACGGCGATTCCTCCAGACCGAAACCATCAGCATGCTGGTCGACAAACTTCGCCCCGGAGGCGTCCTGCACATCGCGACCGACCATGCGGATTATGCCGAATTCATCGCCGAGGCGAGCGCCCCGGAAAACCGATTGGGCCCGCTTTCCGGCCCGTCCCCGATGACCTTGGAACGGCCACAAACCAAATTTGAAATCAAAGGGATACGTGCCGGGTCCACTATCACGGAGTTCATCTGGGAGAAGATCGAGGAATGACCACTGCCGGTTCGGCCATCGACGTAGCTGGTTCGTCCGCTGCGTCCTCCGTGGTGTCCCTCGTGAACGCCCGCGGAGTCGGTCGCATCCTGCTGATCTGGGACGCGCCCAACCTCGACATGGGCTTGGGTGCGATCCTCGGCGGTCGTCCGACCGCCGCCCACCGACCGCGCTTCGACGCGCTCGGGCGCTGGCTCCTCAATCGCACTGCTGACCTTTCGCGACGTCTCGAGCGTCAGGTCGAGCCCGAGGCGACGGTGTTCACCAACGTCGCGCCGGGAACGGCCGAGCTGATCCGACCGTGGGTCGAGGCCCTGCGCAACGTCGGTTATGCGGTCTTCGCAAAACCGAAGGTCGACGAAGACAGCGACGTCGACTCCGACATGCTCGCCCACATCGATCTGCGTGCGACATCCGGTGGATTGTCGGCGGTCATCGTGGCCTCGGCCGACGGCCAGGCCTTCCGGGAGCCCCTAGAGGCGCTCTCGGATCGCGGGATCGACGTCACTGTGATCGGATTCCGGGAGCACGCCGCATGGGCGCTGATCTCGGACAAGCTGGAATTCATCGACCTCGAGGACATCCCCGGGGTCTTCCGTGAACCGCTGCCGCGAGTCAGTCTGGACTCGCTGCCTGAAGAAGGCGCCTGGTTGCAACCGTTCCGTCCGCTGTCTGCGCTGCTCAGCAGTCGTATGGACCCAACTCGTCAGGGAGCTTCGTCGTAGTGTTCGAGCTTTGGGGTGGCCTGGTCTACCGTGCGCGTTATCTGGTCATCGGAACGATGGTGACCATTCTGCTCGCGCTCGGCAGCTATGGCCTGACACTGAACGACCACTTGAGCCAGAGCGGCTGGGATGATCCGGGCTCGAACTCGGTGGCCGCCGCCCGACTGGCCGACGAGACATACGGTCGCGACCACAACTCCGATGTCATCGCGCTGTACACCGCGCCGGATGGCAAGACGGTCGATGACCCGGAGTTCGCGGCCAAGATCGTCGACAATCTCGAGAAGGCGGTCCGCGAGCACCCGACCGAGATCATGCGGATCAACGCGAGCTACTGGAAGATCCCCGGCGCGCTGTCGAACACGCAACTCGCGGACGCGGACCGCAAGCACGCGTTCGTCTCGATCGCGATCAACGGCAGCAACGACACCGAGTCGACCCGCAACTTCAAGGCGGTCAGCGACGTCTTCTACATCAACGGCATCGACGTTGAACTCGCCGGCCTGCTCCCCGTTGCGCACGGACTCAACGACACGATGGCCGAGGACATCCACCGCATGGAGGTCCTCGCGATCCCGGCGGTCGGCATCCTGCTGTTCTTCGTCTTCGGCGGCATCGTCGCGGCGTCGCTGCCGCTGGCCATCGGCGCCCTGGCGGTGCTCGGTGCGTGGGGAATCGTCCGCATCATCACGCACTTCACCGAGGTGAACTCGTTCGTCTCCCCCGTCGTGTCACTGCTCGGCCTTGGTATGGCGATCGACTACGCGCTCATCATGGTCAGTCGATTCCGCGAGGAGATCGCGAGCGGTCGCGGCACCCAAGACGCGGTGCGACGCACGATCGTGACGGCCGGCCGGACGGTCATCTTCTCCGCGACGATGATCATCGCGTCGATCGGCGGTCTGCTGATCTTCCCGCAGGGCTTCCTCAAGTCCGTGGCGTATGGCGCCATCGCCACGGTCGCCCTCGCCGCGATCACCGCGTTGACGATCCTCCCGGCGATTCTGAGCGTCTTGGGCAAGAAGGTCGACGCACTGAGTTTCAAACGCCTACGCAAGACCAAGACGGCCGAAGAGGTCGAGTCCGGTATCTGGGGTCGGATGACGCTGTCCGTCATGCGGCACCCGCTCAAGATCACGGTGCCGATCGTGGTGGGCCTGCTGCTACTGATCATGCCGGTGAGCGGCATCAAGTTCGGCGGCATCAACGAGAAGTACCTGCCGCCGACCAACCCCACTCGAATCGCGCAGCAGCAATTCGACGAACTGTTCCCGCTGCGTCCGACGCAGCCGATCAAGCTCGTCGTGGTCACCGAGTCCCCCAGCCAGATCGGGCCGATCAAGAGCGAGGCGTCACACGCGCCGGGTCTGCGCGAGAAGTTCAAGTCCGACCTGTCGGTCGTCACGAAGAACAACGTCTTCGTCATGAACGGAACGCTCGACGGAAAGACCGACGTCAAGGAAACGATCGACTACCTGCGGAACATGGCCGTTCCCGAGGGTGTGAAGGTCTACGTCGGCGGCACGCCGGCCCTCGAGCGCGACAGCATCACGGCGCTCCTCAAGCTGCTACCGCTCATGCTCGTCGTGGTCGCGGCGTTGACCACGATCCTGATGTTCCTGAGCTTCGGATCGTTGGTACTGCCCATCAAGGCGGTGCTCATGAGCGCGCTGGGTCTCGGCTCGACTCTGGGCATTCTGACCTGGATCTTCGTCGACGGTCACGGTTCGCATCTGCTGAACTTCACGCCCGGACCGATCATGTCTCCGGTGCTCGTGCTGATCATCGCGATCATCTTCGGATTGTCGACTGACTACGAGGTGTTCCTGTTGTCGCGAATGGTCGAGGCGCGCGCGCTCGGTGCCCCGACCGCCGAAGCCGTCCGCGTCGGTACCGCGAACACCAGCCGCATCGTCTCCGCCGCCGCCTTGATCCTCATCGTCGTGACCGGTGCATTCGGGTTCTCGCAGCTGGTGATGATGAAGTACATCGCCTTCGGCATGATCGCCGCGCTCGTCATCGACGCGACGCTGCTGCGCATGTTCCTCGTCCCGGCGGTCATGAAGATGCTCGGCGACGACTGCTGGTGGGCACCGCAGTGGATGAAGCGGATGCAGAGCCGCATCGGGCTCGGGGAACCGATTCCCGAGGAGGACCGGATTCCGCACGATGCTCCGGAACTCCAGGTCAGCAGTTCCGTTTAGTCCGCGCTGGCGCACGTGCATGAATTACCGCAGCGAGCGTCATTTGCGACTTCCGTTGCATGCGTTGCCTTTTGGTGCGCCTGATCAGGCGCTCAACGCGGCATCCGATGGACCAGGGGCTGGGCCAAAACCGACTACGAGTCCGGACGCTCGGCGAACGCGCGGGCGTACTTCGTGCCCGCGCCGAGCAGGAGCAAGCCGACTGCGAGGAACGCGATCGCGCGGGTCAGACCGCTGAGCATCGCGAGATCGAACAGGAACAGCTTGCCGACGGCGGCCGCGGTGAGGGTGAGCCCGACGAGTAGTGCCAGGTGCGCCGCACTCGGTGTCTTGAGCCCATATAAAAGGATGAGCGTCGCGGCGAGCATCCAACAGACCGTTGCGGCGCAGTGGCCCACCGTGAACCCGCCGGAACCGCCGACGCTGACGCCAATGGCCACGAGCGCCGCCGTGAAGGCGAAGACCCCAGCGACTGCCGCCAGAACCCCGATGACCTGGAGCTGCTGCGGTTCGATGATTCCGAGCCGATTGCCCTGCCACACGAGCACGACGAGCGTCGCGATCAGCAGCACACTCGCGACCACGGTGTACCCGCCGAGCCCAATGACTGCTTCCCGCTCGTCGACCAATTCCTGGACGGACGCAAGGCTCACGAACACGAGGACGTTCAACAGTGCCAGCCCCGCACCGACCCAGTAGGCGGCCCGTGCCCTCGGCGACACCGAAGCGCCCAGGAAGCTGAGAGCGGCGAGTGAGACCGCGATCGACGGTCCACCGTCGCCGGGCACGGTGAAGCACAATTCCACGACGGCCAGGACACCCGCGACCAGCGCCGACACGCGCGCCGCGGAGTTCAGCTGCGGCACGAGCGCCACGGTGAGGAGTACGCCGGCGGTGACCGCGGCAATCGCGATGTGTGCGCTGGTTCCGAACAGGACGCCGACCATCAGCAGCGGGATCGCTGCCACGCCGAGAATCGCGCCACCAAGCGTGTCGTGGGGTCGGCGCACGACCGATGCGGCCGAGGTCGCGATCCCGACGACCGCCACCATTGCGGCGCCCGGCAGTTCGAGGTAGGCGCGATCGATGGTCGAGGAAAGCGAATCGACTCCGATCGCCGCGATCAAGGCGAGAACGACCGGTGCGGTACGGGTGACGTGCAGCGTCGGCCAATGGCGGAACCACTGCGCCGCCCACCCCACGACCTGCAGGATCGTGAGGAACGCGATGAGCGTGGCGTTCGGTTCCTCGGTGATGATCGGTGCGAGCACCGCGACGCCGACGATCACGATCTGGGCCAACGCGAGCGCTTGCCAGCGGGCCGCGAGCGCCAGACCGGCGGCTGCGATGGCGAGCGCGATCCCGAGGCCGACGACGGGGTGGAACCACTCGTAGATCGACGTGATGGCGATGACGTCGAGGTAGGCCCCCGCGATTCCGGTGGCCGCGAGCGCGACCGCGCCGACCTGGCCACCCGGGCGGGAATGAACGCGGAAGGCCAGGGCGACGAGGACGCCAGACAGCACCGCGCCGGCGATGACCCGCGCGACCGGACCGAACCAGCCGGCCTGAGCCGCCAACACGACCATGAGCACGACACCGATGAGCGTCACGCCGGCACCCGCGACCGCAAGCACCCGGCTGACCATTCCCTCTCGCTCCCACCACGGCTGGCGGGGCGGCCGCGGCGGCATCGGTCGCCACTGCTGCTGAGGGTGCGGGGGCTGCTGCGGCGCGTAGCCCGGCATCGTCGGGCGCACCACGGGTGGAAGCGGCTGGATCGGTTGTGCGGGCATCTGCGGCGGCATCGGCTGGGCGGGCTGGGCCTGCCACGCGCCAGGCTGACCGGAGCGCTGCAGCAGCGCGACCGTGTGGCTCAAAGCGCCCACTTGCCGTTGCAGGCCGTCTAGTTCCGCGGCAAGGCGGGCCAGCAGGGCGGGATCGACATTCGGTGGCGGGGTTCCGTCCATCTACCCAGAGTGCGGCATTCGACCGGATTCGGACAAGATCAGACTCCCGCCACGCGGTCAGCGGCCGAATGCCCGCCGAAATGCGGTGCCGAACGGGTGTTTTGCGGTGACCGAGCCGAACCGCGTTCGGCCCCGGACGACGAGATGCAGCGGACCCATCGGCGGACCCGAACGGGTCTTGTTCTTGGTCGAGCCACCGATCAGTTCGAGGTTGGAGAGGTCGACGGTCGCGACCGGCGGCACGATGAGAACAAGTGAACTCAGGTAGTCATCGACGACGATCTCGACGACCTGCGTCGACATCTGCGCCGAGGTGAAATCGAGAGTCACGCCGCTCAGCCACGAATTCACGTGCAGAGTCGGCGGCGCGAACCATCGCCCGCGCCGCGTGATGTTGGTCAGACGCGCGCGGACTCCGCCCAACTCGTGCCCATATCCGGGCAGGTGCTGCGGAAAGCTCGGCGCGGTGGCGACCGGGGTTGGGTGTCGATACACCGGGAACGCGAGCGGCTGGTGGACCGGCTGCGGCGGCGCGGCTCCGATGAGCTGAACACCGGGCAGGTCGACGAGGACGGAGTTGAGTTCGCCGCGGGTTCGGGCCGCGAGCGCGGTGTCGAAGCGTTCGGTGAACTCGGAGAGCGTGATCATCCCCTGCCCCACCGCACGCTGCAGCACCTCGCCGACGTGCGCGCGCTCGGCATCGGAAACCCGGAGATCTCTGGCGTCCACGAAACCAGGATATCGGCGGTCAGACAGTGCTGAAGGGCAGCCGTTCGCGATCCTGATATCCAAGTGGCGCCCAGCGCCACCGCGATATCAGGATCCGCGTGGGATCTATTTGTCCGCCTCCGACGCGCTCTTCGGCTCGGCCGGGGCAACCGGGACCTCGGAGACCGGGATCGGCGTGTCCTTCGCCGGACCCGGCAGCGCTTCGACGAATTCGACGGGGTCGTCCGAGACCAGCGACCGGATCGCGGAGTTGAGGATCGCGACGATCGGGACCGCGAGCAGACCACCGGAGATTCCGGCGAGCACGATTCCGGTCGTGATCGACAGGACCACGGCCAGCGGGTGGATCGCGACGGCCCGACCCAGCAGCATCGGCTGCAAGATGTGGCCCTCGACCTGCATGACCACCACGATGATGCCGAAGACGATCGCGGCAGTCACGATCCCCTTCGTCACCAGCGCGATGAACACCGCGACGAAGCCGGTGACGAACGCACCCACGAGCGGGATGAACGCACCGATGAACACCAGCGACGCCAACGGAATCGCCAACGGGACGCCCAGAACACCCAGGCCGACCCCGATGCCGATCGCATCGACGGCCGCGACCGCGACCGTGGCCCGGACGAATCCGGTGAGCGACCGGAACCCCGCGATCCCGGCCAGCCGCACGCGACGACGCGATGCGGACGGCACGATCCGCGTCACGAACTCCCAGATGCGGGGGCCGTCGTACAGCAGGAAGATGAGGATGAAGGTCGCCAGCAGGAGCCCGGTCAGGGCTTCAGTAAGAACCGTGGCGGTCGCGATCGCATTGGCGGTCAGCGACTGACTGTGCTCGGTGATGAAGTTCTTGACGTTCTCACTGGAGAGCCGGATCTCCTCGGAGAACGGCAGGTGGCTGTGCTTGAGCCAATCCGTAATGCCCGCGATACCGGCGTTGAACTGCGCCGCGAGCTCCGGGAACTTGTTGACCGTCTGCTCGACGACGAACGACAACACGCCCGCGACGGCACCGATCATTCCGATCATCGAGACCATGACCGCGATTCCGCGCGGGACTCCATAACGATTCATCCAGTCGACCAACGGCGCCAGCATCGCTGCGCCGAGGAGCGCGATGGCAAACGGAACCACGACCGTGCGGAGCTGGATAATCATGAAACAGAGAGCAATGAAGCCTGCGAGCAGCACCAACAGGCGCCACGTCCACTCGGCGGACACGCGGAGCGAGTGCGGAACTGCATCGGCTGCGGAAGTCGTTTGTACAGAAGCTTTGTCGCTCATCGTTGCGAGCCTAACCCGCCATCCACACGGTTCGCCCGCGTTGACTTTCGTCCCGGGGATAAATTGTTCTGGTGCCTGCGCCTACTGATGTCGTCAAGAAGACGATGGGTACGCGTTGGCCCATGTATCTCGCTGCGGTTTTGGCGGCGAACGGGCTCGGCGCGATCCTGATCTACGTCTTCCTGCGCTACGGATTGCCGTTGCCGCAGTCGACGGCGATAATCGAGGACCGGCGCCGGAACCTGATCACGTTCGTGACGATCTGCCTGCTCTTCGGCTTCTTTTCCCTGCTCGGGGCCTTCATCCTGTTGCGGCCGGTGCTGCAGTGGGAGCTGCGTGGCGGCCCGCCGAGCCGGCGTGAGCAACTCGCCGCGCTGCACGCGCCGCTGCGCCAGGCAGCACTACAGCTCGTGCTGTGGATCATCGGCGGTTCGGTGTTCGCCGCCCTCACGATCACGGCCACTCCGGAGCTCACCGCGGCCGTGATCCTCACCACGATCATGGGTGCGACGATCGTCTTCGGATTCACCTACATGCTCGGCGAGCGACTACTGCGACCAGTCGCGGCACGCGCGCTCAGCGAAGTTCGCTTCGACAAAACGTTCACGCCCGGCATCGGTACCCGCATGGGTATGACCTGGGGCCTCGGCACCCTCGCCCCGACGCTGGGCATCGTCATGCTGTGCGTCACGCAGATCACCACGACGCTCGAATTCACGGCCCGCTCGCTCGCGATCGCGATCCTGGCCATCGCCTTGCTGGTGATCCTGCAGGCGTTCGCGCTGTCGATGCTCACCAGTTCGAGCATCTCCGACCCGATCCAGCAGGTCATCCAGGCCATGGAGAAGGTCGAGTCCGGCGAGGAGAACGTCGAGGTCCAGGTGTTCGACGGCTCGGAGGTCGGGCAGCTCCAAGTCGGCTTCAACCGGATGATGGCCGAGTCGGCCGAGCGACGGGTCCTGCAGGAACTGTTCGGTCAGCACGTCGGTGAGGACGTCGCCCGCCGCGCGATGGAGTTCGGCACCGAACTCGGCGGCGAGACTCGCTTCGTCGCAGTGCTTTTCGTCGACATGGTCGGCTCGACCTCAACCGCTGCCGAACGACCGCCGAGCGAGGTCGTGGCCCTGTTGAACGACTTCTTCAACATCGTGGTCGACGTGGTCGACCGACATAATGGCTTCGTCAACAAGTTCGTCGGAGATGCCGCGCTGGCCATCTTCGGCGCTCCGCTGAATTCCCCCGATGCCCCGACCGAAGCGTTGTCGGCCGCGCGCGAACTTCGAATTCGCCTGCGTTCTCTGGCCGGCTTCGACTTCGGTATCGGCGTGAGTGCCGGTCTCGCGGTCGCCGGCAACATCGGTTCGGCGAACCGATTCGAGTACACGGTCATCGGTGACCCGGTGAACGAGGCCTCCCGCCTGCAGGAATTGGCGAAGACCGAGCCGACCAAGGTCGTGGCGTCCGGCAGCGCACTGTACTTCGCCTCCGACGAGGAACAAGCCAACTGGGAGCTCGGCGAAGAGGTGGTCCTCCGCGGTCGAAAGCGGCGCACGCGGCTGGCGACGCCGATCAACACCGACCTGGAATTCGATCCACCTCAGCTAAGTCAAACTGGTGAGTGATCCAGAACGCGATCTTGATTACGCTGGCGGTGTGGATGCCGATCAGCAGACCCCGTCAGGTCGGCGTTCGCGTGGCCGTTTCCGCTGGTTGCGCTGGGTTGCCGCGATCGCACTGTTGGCGCTGCTGACCGCGGAGGGGATCTATCTCTGGCCGCGCCTGCACGAGTCGTGGCACGCCCTCTACGAAACCCACATCGGCTGGTTGGCCGCCAGCATCGTTGCTCAGCTCATTTCGATGAGCGGATTCGCCCGAGTTCAGAAGCAGTTGCTGTCGGCCGGTGGCGTCGACGTTCGGCAAGCCAAATCGCTATCCCTCGTCTACGGTGCGACTGCCATGTCGGTCACCTTGCCCGCGGGACAGGTCTTCGCAACCGCCCTGACCTACCGCGAGACGCGCCGCTGGGGCGCGAGTCCCATCGTCGCCTCGTGGCAGCTCGCCTACTCCGGCGTCATCGCGGCGGTCGGCCTCGCCGTCGTCGGTGTCAGTGGCGCGATGCTCGCCGGAACGCGGGTCAGCTCCGCCGGACTCATCATCTCCGTGGCGATCCTCGTCGTCATCTCCGCGGGAGTGCGGTACGCCGCGTCCCACCCGGGCTCGCTCGATCGCCTGGTGGCCGGCATCGTCAAGCGGTTGAACCGTCTGCGCAAGAGGCCGGCGGAGGAGGGGCTCGACCGCGTCCAGGAGCAGATCAGCCAGATCGAGTCGGTCAAGATGCGCCCGCAGGACAGTTTCCTGATCCTGCTGTGGACGACGATGCACCGCGTCGGCGATGTGGCGTGTCTGGGGTTCGCCTGCCTCGCGATCGGTGCCGACCCGACGATCTCCGGCCTTCTCCTGACCTTCGCGTTCGGAAAGGCCGTCGGCACCATCCCGCTGGCCCCCGGTGGCCTCGTCATCGTCGACGCGACGCTCATCCTGTCGCTGACCTCGACCGCGTCCCTGACGGCCACGCAGTCGGTCGCTGCGGCCTTCGTCTACCGTGGCGTCAGCTTCATCATGATCGCGATTCTGGGGTGGATCGTGTTCGCGTTCCGGTTCCGCACCAAGGGCGCGAAATCGCACCTCGGCATCGACGTCGAACAGCAACGGAGGCAAGAGTGAACCGGACCGCTATTGGTCCCCTCGCCGGCGATGTCATCGCGGTGTTCGCGTTCGCGGCCATCGGTCGGGCAAGCCACACGGAGGGCCTCACGCTCCCCGGGATCGCGCACACGGCGTGGCCGTTTCTCGTCGGTCTCGCGGTCGGCTGGGTCATCGTCGTGGCCACCCGGTTGCGCGGTGAACAGGTCTGGCCCGCCGGGGTCGCCGTCTGGGGTTCGACGTTCGTGATCGGATTGGTGCTCCGCGGGCTCAGTGGCGCCGGCCTCTCCGGACTGTTCCCGGTCATCGCGGGCATCAGCCTGGCGGTGGTGCTGCTGGCACCACGCGCCATCGCCTCGTTCGTCAGCGGGCGGTTGAACCGCCCGACGCCAACTCCTTGATCCAGAAGTTCGCCACACCCATGATCTGACCGTCGCCTTCCGCACCGGTCAACAGCACCGCGTAGGCGACGTCGTTGCGGCTACCGACGACCCACTGGACCTTGCCCTTCTGGCTGGTCATTCCGGTCAGGGTGCCGCCGTACTGGCGGATCTGCCAGAAGCTCGACTTCGAGGGGATTTCCACGAGGCTGCTCCGCGCGTTCTTGACCGTGTCGTTCGAGAGCTTCGGAACCCCGGCAACCAACTTCGACGTCTGCCCGGGGACCAGGAACGGCGAGACGAGAGACCCACGGTTGGCCGACGCAACCGCCAGCGCCATGCCGAACGGGCTCGTCTTCAGGTTGTTGCCGTTGATCGCGTCCTTGCCGCCGGGCAGCGAGCCGGTGACCTGCTTCAGTCCGTTGATCGTGTAGTTCGCTCCCACCCCGAGCGATGCCGCACCGTCCCGGTTTCCGAACATCTTCGCGATGTCCCCCACCGGGAAGGTCGTGTTCAGCGGCAGGTCGCCCATCTCGGCGCCCCACGAGTTCTGCGCGACCGCGAGGATTGCACCCGTCGAGGGCTGGATCGCGACGATTGCCGCCGGAACCCCGGTCATCGAGACGGCATCTTCGGCCGCCATCTGAATGTCGGAGTCGATCGTGGTTCGGATGTTCGGCCCGGGCGGGCCCTGCTCGCCGATCAACCGCACCGGCGGCTCGCCGTCCGATGACGTGACCTGAACGGCCCAGCCCTTCGTCTTGTCCTGACCCTGCTGCCAGATGTCCCGCAGCGAGTCGATGACCGGCGAGACGATGCGACGGTCGACGGTGATCAGCCGCGGGGTGTCGGTGATGACGACGCCCGGAATCTTGCGCAGTGCCGATTCCAGGACGTTGAAGTCGGCCTCACGCAGGCCGACGGCCGTGATGACATCGCCCTTGGCGTCCTTCAGCTGCTTCTGCAGCGAATCCGCGGTGATCAGCGGCGCAACCGGCTCGATGGCTTCCGCCAGCGCTTCGGTCGACGACTTGACGTCCTTGATCTTGTCCGGGTCGAGCTTGACGGTCTTGATGTCCTGCTGCGACATCAGCTGCTGGCCCTGCGCGTCGACGACGGCGGGCGCCGGAGTGGCATCGGTCCGCACGAGGTTGACCGATCGACCGTGCCCGAGCTGCGGCATGAGGACCGTCGGGTCCCACGAGATCCGCCAGCCGACAGCGAGCTTGCGAATCTGCCCGGACGAGGAGTAGCTCAGCTCGTGACCGTTCCCGAGGTCCCACGACGTGTCGAGGTTGAAGAATCCGGAGGAATCATCGATCTCGATGTACTGGCTGACTTCGTAGTCCGGCTTGCTGTCCTTCAGCCCGTCGAACAGGCCCTTCATCTCGACCGCCGCGGCGTTCGGGTACGAGGTGAGCGCAGCGGCCTTCGTGGCGTCTTTTGAATCGAGCGCGTCGACAAAGCTCCGGACGACCTTCTCCGGGTCACTCGGACCGAAGATCGAGCACGAGGCCAGACCAGATCCGACGGTTACCACGGTTGTGGCCACGATCGCGGTTTTCGCGATCACACCACGGTCTATCCAGAAACGCATGGGAGTCATTGTCGCGAGCTGACCCGGCCGTACCGTTGCGCCCGCTCGGGGTGGCGTTGTCACGATCAAGGCACGGTTTGTTGACGCTGCCCTTTATCGAGAAAAACCCCAGGTCAGTGGTTCAATGCGCGCAGGAATTTGCCAGTGAGATTCTTGGCTGGCGTGTTGCTGTCGGCGCCGGCGACGAGGACCGCAAATGCCATGTCTCCGACGATTCCGACGAACCACCCGTGCGCATGCCCGTCACCGTATTCCGCGGTTCCAGTCTTGCCGATCAGTCCGGGGATGTCGTTGAGGTCGGTCGCGGTTCCGCTGGTGATCGTCTCGCGCATCATCGTCCGGATCTGGTCACACACCTTCGCGTCGAGGCGCCCCACTTCGCGGTCCGGCTTGCCGAGCCGACCCTTGATCAGGCTCGGCGTGGGCGTCTTGCCGTTGGCGATCGATGCGGCGACCAGCGCCATTCCGAACGGGGACGCGGTCACCTTGCCCTGCCCGATGCCGTCCTCGATACGTTCGGCGTCGTCGCTGGGCACCGGCACGGAACCGGTGACGGTCGTCATACCCGGGATCGCCCAATCGACGACCAGGCCGAGTTGCTGGGCGGTGCTCGTGAGGTCGTTCGACTTCATGTCAGCGGCCAGCTGGGCGAAAGTCGTGTTGCAGGACTTCGCGAAGGCCGTGTGGAGCGGCACGTTGCCAAGGTCGAAATTGTCGTCGTTGGGGATCGTCCGGCCTTTGATCGTCGCCACACCGGGGCAGCCCACCACGGTGTCCGGGGTGACCGCGCCCGACTTGATCGCGGCGTAGGACGTGACGATCTTGAACGTGCTGCCCGGCGGGAACAGTCCGTTGTTGGCCACCGGGCCGACCGCGTCTGCGGCGTCATTCTGCGCGAGGGCGAGGATCTCCCCGGTTGAGGGTTTGATCGCGACGATAGCTGACTCATTGTTTGTGCTGCTCACCGCCGCCTTCGCCGCCGCGAAGACGTCCAGATCCAGGGTGGTGTGGATATCGTTGACGGTCTTCGGCACCCCGTATCCGACCTCCACCGGGATGGCACCCGGTTTGGGGGTCACATTGACGCTCCACCCCGCGGCCTTGTTCCACTGGACACCCCAGACGTCGTTGAGGCCGCTGAGCGCCCCCGACCTGAGGCGGGGATCCGCGAAGAGGAGCTTCGGCTCCGGCGCCAGCACAACGCCCTGCATGCCTTGGAGCACGTGTCCGACGGTGAGCATGTCGTCGGGGCGCAGTGTTATCGCCGTGACCGGCTGGCCATTGGCCCCCGCCACTTGCGCGGCGAGGCTTGCGGGGGTGATCGAGTGATCGATCGGCGAGAGCAAGCCGGCGAGCGCGGCGGTGTCGACGCCTGGCAACATCAGAATTCGGGTGACGATCTGCTGAACCATGATCGGTTTGTCATTCCGGTCGACCACGTTCGCGCGCGGCGGCGGGACCTGGGTGAGCGTCAGCGATGCACCCTGCACGAGCTTCGGCACGAGCACCGCCGGATCCCAGCTCAGCTTCCAACCGTGTCCGGAGTCCACCGCCTTGCCCGTTGTTTGGTATCGCCAGTCGTATTTCTGTCCGTTGAGGGCGAGCGTCCAGTCCGACGTGATGGCGAATTTGGCGTGACCGCTTTCACCCTCGACTTCGTCGACGAAGTGCTTGCTGTCCTTGCCGAGCGCGGTGAACACGTCGTTGATCGTCTTCTCGGCGTTCGCGGGGTCCGTCGTCAGATTCGCGGCCGCCTTCGCGTCATGCGCACTGAGCGCCGTGCTGAACGCCAGGGCGACCTGTTCGCCTCCCGACGGCGGCGCGGACGAGCATGCCACCGAGGTCGACGCGGCGGTCACGCCGATCGCGACGAGCGTGGTCGCGATGCGGGAACGACGAAGCAGGGCATGCGTGTTCACCCGGCTATGATGCCGCACGCGATAGGGTTTTCGACGTGTCGCCGCTCCCGATTCTGCTGCTGAACGGCCCCAACCTGAACATGCTGGGCAAACGCCAGCCTGAGGTCTACGGGTCGGAGACTCTTGCTGACGTGGTGTCGGCGTGCCGGAGCGCCGCCCAGGCCGCTGGCCGCGCGCTCGAGGACTTCCAGTCCAACTCCGAGGGCGACATGATCGACCGCATCCACGCGGCGCGCGGAAACGTCAGCGGAATCATCATCAACCCTGGTGGATGGACCCATACGTCGGTGGCGCTGCGCGACGCGCTCGTCATCCCCGAGGTCCCGATCGTCGAGGTCCACATCAGCAACGTGCACGCTCGGGAGGCGTTCCGCCACCATTCGTTCGTCTCACCGGTCGCCACTGGAGTGATCGCCGGGCTCGGCACGTTCGGCTACCGCGCCGCAATCGATTACCTCGTCAAGCATCACTGACCGCCGATGAGAATCCTCGTCGCGGAGGACGACGTTCGACTCGCCGACGTTCTGGCGCAGTCGTTGTCCGAAGCCGGCTGGGATGTCGAGGTCGTGCACGACGGACGTTCCGCCTATGCGCAACTGCTGGACGGAACCGGCTACGACGTCGCGCTACTCGACTGGATGCTCCCGGAGATGGACGGCATCGCCGTCGCGCAACGCCTTCGTGACATCGGGGTCGTGAGTACGCCGATCATGATGCTGACCGCGCGCGGGGGCGTCCGGGATCGCATCGAGGGACTCGATGCCGGCGCGGATGACTACCTTCCGAAGCCCTTCGACCTCGACGAACTCCTGGCCCGGCTGCGCGCACTCTATCGCCGTCGCAGCGTGACGGGAGCGGCGCCGGTGCAGGTCGGCGACCTGGTGATCGACCCGGTCGCACGGCGCGTGACCCGCGGCGGCGTCGACATCGTCCTGTCGGCCCGGGAGTTCGACATCCTCTTCCTGTTGACCTCGCGGGCCGGCGAGGTCGTCACGCGCGGCACCATCCTCGACGAGGTGTGGAGCGGCGAGACGGATCTCCGCAGCAACGCCATCGACGTGCATCTCGCGGGTATCCGCGCGAAGGTCGACAAGCCGTTCGGCACGGAGACGATCACCACCCTGCGCGGCGTCGGGTACCGCGTGGACCGGCCATGACCGGGCTGCGTTCCCGGCTCTCTCGGCTGCCGCTCCGGATCCGGCTGGTCGCCGGGTTCTCGCTGGCGATGTTCGTCGTGCTCGTCGGTGCCGGGACCTTTGTGTACCTGCAGATCGAAGACGAATTCGATCAGGACCTCGCGACGGACCTGTCCAACGCGATCGGAGTCCTCAGGCCGCTCATCGGTACCGGCGACTCGGTGTCGGACCGGTTTGCCGCCGAGGCCACCGGCGTGGCGTGGCAGGTGCTGACGCCGGACGATCGAGTCCTGGCCCGCGGGGGTGCCGCGGGTCCGGAGAGCATGGTCAGCGCTGGACAGCTCGCGGAGGTGGGCACGACGTCGCAGACGTTCGACGTCGGGAACCTGTTGCCCATCTCGCACAACCCCTATCGGCTGCAGATCACTCGCATGGCCGGCGCTCCCGCGCGATACCTGCTGGTGGGCGTTCGGCGCGACCATCGCGACGAGGCCTTGCGCGAACTGCTTCTCCAGCTGTCCATCGCTGGTTTGGGTGCTTTGGTCGTCACCGGATTCGTGGGTGACCGGCTGGCCCGCGCCGCGCTTGCGCCGGTCGAGCGGTATCGCCGGCAAGCCGCCCAGATCGCGGCGGGTTCAACAGACTTGCGGCTCGACGTACCAGTCGATCGCGACGACGAAGTGACTCGCCTCGGGCACACCTTCAACCACATGCTCGCCACGCTGGAACGGGCACTCGATCGCGAGCGTCAGTTCGTCAACGAGGCCAGCCACGAACTCCGCACGCCGATCACCCTGCTCAAGAGCCGTATTCAGCTCGCCCAACGGCGTTCGAGGTCGGTCGAGGAGCACGAGCGCATCCTCGCCGAACTTCAGGTCGATCTGGATCGCCTCGCACGGTTGGCGGAGCAGTTGCTCGAGGTCGGCAGCGCATCGGGTGCCTCGACGGCGAATGGCGACCTCGAGGACGCCGCCGCGCGAGTAGTCGAACAACGGCTGCTGTCGGGGCCCGTGCAGTTTTCGCTCACCGTCCCGGGTGGCCCGGTCCCGGTCGCGGTCGCCGATGTCGAGCTCGAACGCATTCTCACGAACCTCCTCGACAACGCTTGCAAGCATGGCGCCGAACCCATAGAGGTCCGGGTGGACTGCCCTGCGGATGGGTGGGCACGGCTGTCGGTCAGTGACGCCGGCGCCGGAATGCCGGCGAATCTGTTGGCCACCGCCACCCAGCGCTTTGCCCGAGCCGACGACGCCCGCGCCAAGCCGGGAGCCGGGCTGGGCCTGTCGCTCGTCGAGGCTCTGGTGCGCGAAGCGGGCGGCGAACTGCGGTTGTGCTTTGCCGGTCACCACACGTCACAGGGGGTTTCGGTGCCCGTGCCATGCGATCACGGCGAGGAGATGACCGTCACGGTCCTGCTGCCGGCGAGGTGATCCCAGCCACGTGGAGCCGGTTTCTTCAGCTTCCCTTAATGGTGGTCCACGTACCGTCCCGGGCCATGACGCATCTCCTGGACCCGATCCATCTCCTCACCGGCGACGGACCGTTCGCAGCTGCCGTGCTGCCCGCGATCCTGGCCATGGTGTTCATCGAAACGGGCCTGTTGTTCCCGTTCCTGCCGGGCGATTCGTTGTTGTTCACCGGCGGGCTGCTCGCCCACACTCCGGCACCGCCGGTGCCGCTGTGGGTGCTGCTGATCGCGATTCCGATCGCTGCTATCGCCGGAGACAACACGTCGTACTTCATCGGCCGCAAGCTCGGCCCGGCCCTCTTCAACCGCCCGGACTCGCGGTTCTTCAAACAGAGCTACATCACCGAGTCACATCAGTTCTTCGAGAAGCACGGTCCGAAGGCGATCGTTCTGGCGCGCTTCGTGCCGATTGTGCGGACATTCAGTCCGGTACTCGCCGGAGCTTCACACATGACGTACCGCAAATTCCTCACCTACGACATCATCGGCGGCGTGCTCTGGGGAGCCGGTGTCACTCTCGCGGGCTACCTGCTCGGTCAGATCAGCTTCGTCGCCCAGCACGTCGAAGGCATCTTCATCCTCATCGTCGTGCTCTCGGTCGTCCCCGCGATGGGCACCGTGATCAAGCGACTGCGCGGACGCGCGAACGACGAACTCGAACCCGCCACGACGTGATCCCACCCACGTCCCGCACCGGACTTCATGTTCTCTTAATGGTCGTCTTCCTAGGGTTTTCCGCATGAACAACGCCTTCACCTTGCCCGACAACAACTGGATGACGCCGATCAACGACTTCGCCCGGGAGACGCCGTGGCTGCACACGATCGCCTACGACTTCGCCACCTATGGAGTCGTGCTGTTCGGTGCGTTGCTCATTGCGGGCTGGTGGATTGCCCGGCGCGACAGCGACCCGGCCCGGATGGCCGCCGCACTGTGGGCCGGAGCCGGCACCCTGATCGCCGTCGGGATCAACCAACCGCTGGTAGCTGCTTTCCACGAGGCCCGCCCGTACACGTCGATCCCCGGTCTGCTGGTTCTGGCCCACCGGTCGACAGATCCCTCCTTCCCGAGCGATCACGCCACGATGGCCGGTGCGGCCGCAGCCGGCTTGCTGCTCTTCGCCCCGAAGCTCGGAAAGATTGCCGCAGGCACTGCGCTCGTGATGGCTGCCGCCCGCGTCTACATCGCCGCGCACTATCCCCACGATGTCGTCGCTGGTCTCACGCTCGGCGCGGTCGTCGCGGTCGTCGGCTGGTACCTCGTCCGCAAGCCGCTGACCCGCCTGGTCGAGCGCCTGTCGGAGACTCCGGTTCGGCCGCTGCTCACGGCGGCTCCCACGCCGACTGAGCTGCGCCTCATCAACGCGGCGTAGAAAGGGTGACATGCCGGTGGTGAAGAGTTGGACGCGACCGTGGCTCATCACGGTCGCGTCGCTGGCAGCCGTCGCGCTGACCGCCTGCGGCAATCCCAGGCTCACCGCCGCCCCGGAGACCACCGCGCCACCCGTGACGACCATCGCGGGAAGCGTTCCACGCCCGGACCACGTCGTCATCGTGCTGATGGAGAACGAGGACCAGTCGCGGGTCGTCGGTGCGCCCGACGCTCCTTACCTCACCTCGCTTGCCGAGCGCGGTGCGGACTTCACGAATTCCCACGGAATCGCGCACCCGAGCCAGGGCAATTACGTTGCTCTGCTCGCCGGGAAAACCCTCGGCGTGACGAATGATTCGTGTCCGCAGGATCTCGGTGACCAGCCGAATCTCGTGCGGCAGTTGCTCGACCACAACGTCACCGTCACCGGCTATTTCGAAGGGATGCCCTCGGCCGGATATGCCGGTTGCAAGTCCGGTGACTACTACCGCAAGCACAACCCACTCGCGGATTTCAGCAATATCCCGGCCACCGCATCGGTGCCGTTCAGCACGTTTCCGACGGACTACTCGCAACTGCCTGCGGTGTCGTTCGTGGTGCCGAACCTCTGCAACGACATGCACTCATGCTCGGTGCGAACGGGCGATACGTGGATGAAGAACAACCTGTCGGGCTATGCCGACTGGGCGAGCACCCACAACAGCCTTTTGATCGTCACCTTCGATGAAGACAGCGGCAGCGACGACAACCTGATTCCCACCATCGTCTACGGACCGATGATGACGCCGGGAACCAACGACCAGCGCATCGACCACTACAGCATTCTGCGCACTGTCGAGGAGATGTACGGACTGCCGCCGCTCGGGTACGCGACGTCCGCTCAGCCACTCACCGGCTGGAAGGTGCGCTAGAACTCGAGGTCGTCGGCGATGTGTCTGCCGATCAACCGGAGCAGTTCGAGGGCCCGGGCGATGGACTTCTCCGAATCCGGTTCGAGACTCGCGAGCGTGTACACCCGGTCGAATCCGGCGTCGCGGATCTGTTCAGCGCGCAGGGAATTCCGCCCAGCGACCGCGACGACCGGCACTCCGGCCGCTCGGGCTCGCCGCGCTACCCCCGCCGGGGCTTTGCCTTCGAGGGTCTGAACGTCGAGCGCGCCTTCCCCGGTGACGACCAACGTTGCGTCACGTGAAGCTGCGTCGAAGCCCACGAGATCGAGCACGACCTCGACGCCCGATGTGCGCACGGCGTTCAGCGCCGCCATCGCCGCGAAACCCGCGCCTCCCGCCGCACCCGCACCGGGGCTGTCCGAGACGTCCCGGCCCGTCGCTTCAGCGACCACTGCCGCCCAGCGCGCCAGGGATTCTTCCAGTTCATCGACCTGCTCGAGGGTTGCACCCTTTTGGGCAGCAAAAACCGCAGCGGCGCCGCGCGGTCCCAGGAGCGGATTGTCCACATCCGCGGCGAGGGTGAAGGCGACACCGGCGAGGCTCGACGCCAGCCCGCTGAGGTCGAGACGCGCGATTCCGGCCAACACTGCCCCGCCGCGCCCCTCGACATCGAGCGTTCGGGCGCCCAGTCGCCGCAGCATTCCGGCGCCACCGTCCGTCGAGGCGCTCCCGCCGAGTCCGATGACGATCTCGCGTACCCCCAGTTCGACCGCGTGCGCGATGGCGGTGCCGAGACCCTCGGTTCCCGCGCCCATGGGATCTCGCCGATCACCGAGCTTCACGAGTCCGCAGATCTGCGCGAGTTCGACGATGGCCACGCCGTCCCGCATGGCGAAGTACGTCGGCCCCTCGACTCCGAGAGCGTCTTCGGCGACGAGGTCGATGCGTTGCCATCCGGCCGAGAGCGCTGCATCGACGGTTCCGTCTCCGCCGTCGGCGATGGGCAACTGACGGACAACCGCCTGGGGAATTCGATCCCGGATCCCCTGGGAGATTGCCGCAGCAGCCTGCGCAGCGGTGGCGGAACCCTTCAACTTGTCCGGCGCGACGACGACGATCGGTACCGTTGATCGCATCGGCACCCCCGCCCTCTCACACTTTGCCTGGAGCATCATGCAAACACGCGTCGAGCACAAACGCGACGTCAAACGCTTCGTGCTGTACGTCGACGACGCCGAGGCCGGATACACGACCTATCGCGAGGCGGGTACGAACCGGGCGTTCACGCATACCGAGATCTACCCGCGGTTCGAGGGGTTGGGTCTGTCGAAGGTCCTCGTCCGTGCGGCCCTCGACGCCACTCGGGACGAAAAGCTGGGCGTGCTCCCCATGTGCCGCAGCGTCCATCGGTTCGTGTCGAAGCGGCCCGAGTACCTCGCTCTCGTCCCCGCAGATCGGCGCGCTGACCTGAACCTTCCGCTGGTGGTCTGAGTAGTGGGAATAACCGACCGACATATTTGTTGACCTGTCTACCAAATACGGTCAACAATCCTCGGGAGGGCGTCATGCCTGCCGTCACCACTGACAACATCCTCGCGCTGCCGCGCATCGAGACTCCGCTCACCGCGACCCCGCGTCCGGTTCTCGCGGTCTCGACGGCCCCGACCGGCTACGAGGGCGAAGGCTTCCCCGTCCGACGGGCGTTCGCGGGAGTCAACCCGGCCTATCTCGACCCGTTCATCCACATGGACCAGATGGGCGAGGTCGACTACGCGCCAGGCGAGCCCAAGGGCACGCCGTGGCACCCGCACCGCGGCTTCGAAACCGTCACGTACATGATCGACGGCACGTTCGAGCACCAGGACTCCAACGGTGGCGGCGGCACGATCAGCAACGGCGACACCCAGTGGATGACTGCCGGTTCCGGAATCCTCCACATCGAGAAGCCGCCGGAGTCGCTCGTCCAGAGCGGTGGGCTGTTCCACGGCATGCAGCTGTGGGTCAATCTGCCCGGCAAGGACAAGCTCATCGCACCCCGCTACCAGGACATTCGCGGCGGCGAAGTCAAGCTGCTGACCAACAATGACGGTGGCGCGCTCATCCGAATCATCGCGGGCGACGTCGCCGGACACCACGGCCCGGGTTCGACCCACACGCCGATCGCGCTGTCGCACGTGACGCTGGCGCCCGGCGCACGGCTCGATCTGCCGTGGGAGCCGGACTTCAACGCGCTGATCTACGTCATGGCCGGCAAGGGCACCGTCGGAGCCGACCAGCGACCGATCGAAACCGGCCAGCTTGCCGTCTTCGGTCCCGGTTCCACCGGCAACGTCCTGTCCGCGACCGCGTCGGCGAGCCAGGACTCACACCACGAGTCGCTCGAGCTCTACATCCTCGGCGGCCGACCGATCCGCGAGCCCGTCGCGATGGCCGGACCCTTCGTGATGAACACGCGCGCCGAAGTCATCCAAGCGTTCGAGGACTTCCAGTCGGGCCGCTTCGGCAGAATCCCCGCCGCGCACTGATTGGGACATCATTCGCGTCAAACGAATGAATTCAGCTGCTCAAAACTGAGATTGGGATGGGACTGTGACGAATTTTCGGCACAGTCTCATCCGCTCCACGTAGTCTTGCCCCGTTCTGTGTGACGCAGCACACAGTTCGGGAAAGGGGCAAAGTGGCCGCGCCGGTGCTTCCGCACGTCGACCTCCATCGAGGCGATGAGCGCTTGCGCACGCGTGTCGCCTGGCTCCATTCCCGACATTCATTCTCTTTCGGTCACCACTACGAACCCGACAACACGCATCACGGCGTTCTGTTGGTCAACAACGAAGACGTCATCGCCCCCGGCGCCGGCTTCGATTCCCACCCACACCGGAACCTCGAGATTCTCACCTGGGTTTTGGAAGGCGTGCTCACGCATGAGGATTCGATGGGCAACACGACGCTCGTCCGTCCCGGCGCCCTGACTCGCTTGTACGCGGGCAGCGGAATCACCCACTCCGAGCGCAACGCCAGCGAACCTGACGAGTCGGTCCGATTCATCCAGATGTGGGTCGCGCCCGATGACCTGCGGCCGGATCCCTCGTTCGAACACGTCGACATCGCCGCCGAACTCAACGACGGCGATCTCATCCCCGTCGCCTCCGGCATGGATGGCTACCGCGACCACGTGCCGCTCGGACTGAGCAATCGCCACGCGACGCTCCACATCGGCCGGTTGAACCCCGGTCGTACCGTGACGTTGCCAAACGCCCCCTACCTGCACGTTTATGTCGCCCGCGGGGAAGCCGAAATGACCGGAGTCGGGCCGATCGACGAGGGCGATGCCGTCCGGATCACCTTCGGTCCCGATATTTCGGTCCACACCGACAACGGTGCCGAGATCCTCGTCTGGGAAATGCACGCGCGATTGTCGCCCGGCAACTAGAAGCCGCCATGGTCGAACGGGATCAGCTCACTCCATCACGCGGTCTCGCCATCACGTCCCTGATTCTGGGGCTGATTTCGGTCTTGGCGTTCTTCACCGTCGTGGCTGCGGTGCTTGGCCTGTTCGCGATCATCACCGGCGGCGTCGCGTTGCGGCGCATTCGGCACGGGCAGGCCAGCGGCGGCGCAATGGCGACCGCCGGCATCACGTTCGGCGTTCTCGGCGTGGCCTTGGCGGTCGTCGTCGCGGTCGCGCTCGGCTACTTCATCTCCGAGAGCGGACTCAACGAGCTGTCCCGGTGCGTCAGCAGTGCGGGCCGCGATCCAGTGGCCGCGCAGGATTGCGGAAAGTCGTTCGACCAGCACTTCAAAGACCGATTTGGCACCGTTCCGACCGAGCCCGGGCCAGCTCCGTAGCGGTCCTAGCAGACTTTGATCTACGTCACCAAGTTCCCTAACTGCGGGATTGCGCCGGTACCGTCCGTGGAATGAGTTACTACGGCGAGTACCCCGCGACTGCGGTGTTCCCGGTCGTGGACGGATACCCACCGGCGCACGAGCAGCATCAGCAGCCGGCCGGCGGGCAGTACGCCCCCGTGAACAGCTACTACCACCAGCAGCAGCCTGCGGGCAGCTACTACCAGCAGCAGCACCAGCCGGCGTATCCCCAGTACCAGCACCGACGTCAGTCGAACGGCACCGCGACCACCTCCCTTGTCTTGGCGATCCTTGGTGTCCTCACCTCGTGGCTCGTCGTCGGTGGCGTTCTGGGCCTCATCGCAGTGGTCTTGGGCGCGATCGCGTTCGTCCGGGCCACGACCGGCTACCGCACCGGCCTGGGCAAGTCCATCACCGGCATCGTCCTCGGCTTCGCCGCCATGATCGCCGCCATGTGGTTCACGGCCCTGTACGGAACGCTCATCTCGAACGTCTCCAGCACCGGCACCGAACTGACGAACTGCCTCGACAACGCACAGAACAACCCGTTCTCGGCGCAGCAGTGCTTCGCGGAATTCAACGACGGCTCCGGGACCCAGGGCAACTAGTCGACCGGCGCCGCGGCCACTCACGGCATACTGGATTCTCGTGACCTCCGGTACCGCACACTCTGGCATCGATCTCTCGTTCGTCGACGCGGGCACCCGCGCCCAGGACGACCTGTACGCGCACTTCAACGGACGATGGCTCGCCGAACACGAGATCCCCGCCGACCGTGCGATGGACGGTGTGTTCCGCGCGCTGTA
The DNA here is from genome assembly GCF_000380645.1 of Smaragdicoccus niigatensis DSM 44881 = NBRC 103563. Classification (GTDB taxonomy): domain Bacteria; phylum Actinomycetota; class Actinomycetes; order Mycobacteriales; family Mycobacteriaceae; genus Smaragdicoccus; species Smaragdicoccus niigatensis. Next base: position 6,174 of record NZ_AQXZ01000010.1, on the reverse strand, counting down.
CGACCAGGCCGAGCTCGACGTCCGGCAGATCATCACCGACGCCGCCGACACCACAGCCGAGCCGGGGACCGACGCGCAGCGCATCGGCGACCTCTTCCGCAGCTTCATGGACGAGGACACGATCGAGGCCCTGGGCATCACTCCGATCACTGGCGAACTGTCGGCCGTTGTCGACGCCGCCGACCGGACCGAGCTTGCGCACGTCTTGGGCGAACTGCAGCACGCCGGCATCGGTGGTGCCGTGAGCAGCTACGTCAACACCGACGCGAAGAACTCGACCCGGTACCTCATGTACCTGAGCCAGTCCGGGATCGGGCTCCCCGACGAGGCCTACTACCGAGCGGACGAGCACGCCGAGACCCGCGCGGCGTACGTCGAGCACATTTCGAAGATGTTCGCGCTCACCGGCCTCCACTACGACGCGCAGCGCGTACTCGACCTCGAAACCAAGCTCGCGAGCCATCACTGGGACGTCGTCAAGCGCCGTGACGCCGAACTTTCGTACAACCTGAGCAGCATCGCCGGCCTCACCGGCGACCACAGCGGTTTCGACTGGGCGGGGTGGGCCACCGCGTTCGCCGGATCGATCGAGCCCTTCCGTGAAGTCGTCATTCGGCAGCCGAGCTTCGTCGCCGGCTTCGCCGAACTCTGGGCTTCCGAGCCTCTCGACGACTGGAAGGCATGGGCGGCGTGGCGCGTGGTCAACGGCCGCGCAACCGAGCTGACCGCCGAGATCGTCGCGGAGCACTTCGCGTTCTACGGCACGCGACTGACCGGCGCCCCGCAGAACCGGGAGCGGTGGAAGCGTGGCGTCGCGACCGTCGAAGCCGGTCTCGGCGAGGCGGTCGGCAAGCTCTACGTCGACAAGCATTTCCCCGAGGTCGCCAAGCAGCGCATGGTCGAGCTGGTCGGGAACCTGCGCGAGGCCTACCGCCAGAGCATCAGCAGCCTCGAATGGATGGGCCCGGAAACCCGTGAGGCCGCGCTCGCCAAGCTCGAGAAGTTCACCCCGAAGGTGGGCTACCCCGACAAGTGGCGCGATTACTCGGCTCTGGAGATCAAGGCCGACGACCTCGTCGGAAATGCGCGCCGGATCGCTGCCTTCGAGAGCGACTACAACCTGTCGAAACTCGGTGGCCCCGTGGACCGCGACGAGTGGTTCATGACCCCGCAGACGGTCAACGCCTACTACAACCCGGGAATGAACGAGATCGTCTTCCCGGCCGCGATCCTGCAGCCGCCGTTCTTCGACCTCGAGGCCGATGACGCCGCGAACTACGGTGCGATCGGCGCGGTGATCGGACACGAGATCGGCCACGGTTTCGACGACCAGGGTGCCAAGTACGACGGCGACGGAAACCTCGTCGACTGGTGGACCGACTCGGACCGCGAAGAATTCGGCAAGCGGACGAAGGCGCTCATCGCGCAGTACGACGCGTTCTCCCCGAAGCAGCTTCCGGACCACAAGGTCAACGGAGCGTTCACGGTCGGCGAGAACATCGGTGACCTCGGCGGACTGACCATCGGTCTCAAGGCATACGAAATCGCGCTGAACGGCGACAAAGCCCCGGTCCTCGACGGACTCACCGGCCTCCAGCGGGTCTTCTTCAGTTGGGCACAGGTGTGGCGCGCGAAGGGTCGCGACGAAGAGGTGTTGCGCCGTTTGTCGGTCGACCCACACTCGCCTCCGGAGTTCCGCTGCAACGGTGTCGTGCGGAACCTGGACGCGTTCCACGAAGCCTTCGGAGTTGCCGAAGGTGATGCCCTCTACCTGCCGGAAGACGAGCGCATCACCATCTGGTAGCCATAGGCTTGGCCCCATGGTCGGACTCAAGCCCCCCGTTGATATCAAGCCCCGCAGCCGCGACGTCACCGATGGGCTCGAGAAGGCAGCCGCGCGCGGCATGCTGCGCGCGATCGGCATGGGCGACGACGACTTCGCGAAGCCGCAGATCGGCGTCGCGTCGTCGTGGAACGAGATCACGCCGTGCAACCTGTCGCTCGACCGCCTCGCCAAGGCCAGCAAGGACGGCGTCTACCAAGGCGGCGGCTACCCGATGGAGTTCGGCACGATCTCGGTGTCGGACGGCATCGCGATGGGCCACGAGGGCATGCACTTCTCGCTCGTCTCGCGTGAGGTCATCGCCGACAGTGTCGAAACGGTCATGATGGCCGAGCGACTCGACGGGTCCGTGCTCTTGGCGGGCTGTGACAAGTCGCTGCCGGGCATGCTCATGGCCGCGGCTCGACTCGATCTGGCGAGCGTCTTCCTCTACGCCGGCTCGATCCTGCCAGGCGTGGCCAAGATGCCGGACGGGACGTCGCGCGAAGTCACGATCATCGACGCGTTCGAAGCAGTCGGCGCATGTGCGCGCGGCCTGATCACCCGCGAGGACGTCGACGCCATCGAACGTGCGATCTGCCCTGGTGAGGGCGCCTGCGGCGGTATGTACACGGCGAACACGATGGCGTCCGCGGCGGAGGCACTGGGAATGTCTCTCCCGGGCAGCGCCGCCCCGCCGGCCACCGACCGGCGCCGCGACGGCTACGCCCGCCGCAGTGGCCAGGCCGTCGTCGACCTTCTTCGCCAGGGCATCACCGCCCGCGACATCATGACCAAGCCCGCGTTCGAGAACGCGATCGCCGTGGTCATGGCCCTGGGCGGTTCGACCAACGCCGTGCTGCACCTCCTCGCGATCGCCCACGAAGCCGAGGTCGAACTCACGCTCGACGACTTCCGCAAAGTCGGGGCACTAGTCCCACACCTTGCCGACCTCAAGCCGTTCGGCCGCCACGTCATGACCGACGTCGACCGCATCGGTGGCATCCCCGTGGTGATGAAAGCGCTGCTCGATGCCGGCATGCTCAACGGCGACTGCCTGACGGTCACCGGAAAGACCATGGCCGAGAACCTGGCGGACATCAATCCGCCGGACCCGGACGGCAAGGTCCTGCGGGCCATGAGCGAGCCGATCCATCCGACCGGTGGCATCACGATCCTCGATGGCTCACTGGCACCGGGCGGCGCGGTGGTGAAGTCCGCCGGTTTCGACGAAACCGTCTTCCGGGGCACCGCACGAGTATTCGACCGGGAACGCGCGGCACTCGACGCACTCACGGACGGCACGATCACCGCCGGTGACGTGGTCGTCATCCGCTACGAAGGCCCGAAGGGCGGCCCGGGAATGCGCGAGATGCTCGCGATCACGGCCGCGATCAAGGGTGCCGGTCTCGGCAAGGACGTTCTCCTGCTGACCGACGGACGCTTCTCGGGTGGCACGACGGGTCTGTGCGTGGGCCACGTTGCGCCAGAGGCCGTCGACGGCGGACCGATCGCGTTCGTCCAGGATGGCGACCCGATCATGCTCGACGTGGCACACGGCAAGCTCGAAGTCGAGATCGATTCGGCAACGCTCGAAGCCCGGAAGGTCGGTTGGGAGCCCCTACCGCCGCGCTACAACCGAGGCGTCCTGGCGAAGTACACCAAGCTCGTGGGCTCGGCGTCGTTCGGAGCGATCTGCGGCTAGCGCCGGGGTTAATGTCTCGCGCACAGCGGCCTGTACGAAAGTCCAGTTTTGTACAAGCCAGTTGGCGCGAGACATTGGCTTCGGGTTCGCCGCTACTTCGCGGCGTGCGCGACGGCCTTCTCGTACGCCGCCTCGAGCAGCGCAAACAGGTCAGTGCGACTCACCTCACCAGGGTTCACGACGGCAAGCCAGCCCACCGTTCCGTAGGTCGGGTGGGCCACCACGGTGTCGTCTTCGTGTTCGGCCGGAGGCGGGGTGTCCCGCGGCTGATGCCCGGTGAACCGCGTGAAATCGTCTTTCGACGCCTTCACGTTGACCCGGAACGCCCCCGGGCGATCGAGGCGCGAGGCTTTCTCGCCTGGGTAGGTCTTGGTCACGATCGTGGCGAACGGCTGTTCACGGAGTGGGACCTCGCCGCTCGGTGAGAAGTAGAAGAAGGAATCGCCCCACGCGAGCTCGGGCGAACCGTCGCCCGCCTTGGGGGCGAGCACGAGAATCCCTGGCATCGCTTCGAGGAACGCCACGACTTCGTCCATCTGCATGGGTCGAGCATCGCACTCCAGACACGAGAAAGCCCAGCGGAATGGGCAGTCCGCCGGGCTTCTCGCTCCTTGGGGAAGGGTCTAAATTGGCCGGTATCCAGCGCCGGCGCCGCCGCGAGCCCGGAGGTCGGCGAGCACTGCATTCATGTTGGTACCGACCGATGGCCCAACACAGGCCTGCGACAAGTAGGCGTTGATCATGCCGACGAGCGTCGTGCCGACGGTGACCGGTCCACCGGAGTCACCCTCTCGGACACACACCTGGCCCCACGTCTGGTTCGAGGCGAAGACGTCACCGTACGCCCAACCGCAGGTGTGGCCCGTGGTGCGGCCTTCCTTGCAGATCAGCGCGGGGAAACTGACCGGGGACCCGATGCCCGTGATCGTGGTGCCGCCGACGTGGCGCACCGGGACGACGCGACCCGGGTCGAATTCGATGACCGCATAGTCGAGCGCGGAGTTCTTGGCGACCATCCGACCGATGACACCGGCACCACGGAACCTCTCAGCCACGACACTGGCCCCGGGATTACCGCAGTGACCCGCGGTGATACCGACGAGGGAACCCGAGCGGTCGTGACCGATCGTGGTGAGAGTACAGGTGGCACGGCCGGCGAGGATGATGCCGGAACCACCACCCATGGCGATGCCACCCGATGCAGCTGCCTGCGTAACGAATAGTCCAGCCATCATCGCTACGGCAGCGACAACGACCGTTGCGAGCTTGGTGAACATGATCCTCCCCAACGTCGAACGAGTTCGGCCCGGCCGAGACCGGAATGGCCAGAAGTATGGCCTTAGTCCAAACCCCATACCCGTTGTTGGACAGGAGAATTCAACGTCTTAAAGGCGGGGTGCAACCAGGTGACACTTCAGGGGGGAAGTATCTGAACTATACCCACAAGGACACCTTTGGTGCACATCTTCATCACGATTTGACAATGACCACATTGTTCCCAGCTTTAAATCTGGACAAAGCCAGTACCACAGGCACCTCCCAATGCTTATGATCCTGATCACGCGTGTCGTCCAATTAACAGACGCCACTCTGACCCCGTCTCTCACAGGGGTCTCAGCTTGCCCTTAGCTTTACCGCAGCACCTGCTCAGAGACTCCCTCTCCGGGCAGCCCCCTGGCAGCACGAAGGAGGTCACTGGTGGTCGCAACCAAGAGCGCGCCCAAGACTTCGTCATACGGTGCAGCGTCCGAGTGGACGAAGAAGTATTGGCGTGAACACCCACGCCAGTCCCTCGAGACCGGCGGCCGCATGATCTCCATGGGCGGCGAATCCATCGCCACCCTCGCCCAAGACGTCTGGCAACGCAAATTCCCGTTCGCCGAATTCATCCGCCAATGCGCCTTCATGTGCAGCGTCGCGGTCATCCCCACCCTCTTCGTCGCCATCCCCATCACCGTCACCATCCAAATCCAAGTCGGCGGCATCGTCTGCCAGGTCGGAGCCGACTCCTTCATCGGCGCCGCCACCGGATTAGGCGTGTTGAGGCAAGGCGCACCCCTGGTCACCGTGCTCATGATCTCCGGCGCCGTCGGCTCCGCCATCTGCGCCGACCTCGGATCCCGCACCATCCGCGAAGAAATCGACGCCATGCGCGTCATGGGCGTGGACCCCATGCGCCGCCTCGTCGCCCCCCGCCTAGCCGCCGCCACCCTCGTGTCCGTCCTACTCTGCGGCTGCGTCATCTTCGTCGCATTCCTGTGCGGCTACATGTTCACCGTCTTCGTCCAAGGCGGCGTCCCCGGCAGCTTCGTCACCGCCTTCGCCGCCTTCGCCCAAGCCAACGACCTCATCATCGCCCTGCTCAAAGCGTTGATCTTCGGCCTCCTGGCCGCGATCATCGCCTGCCACGCCGGACTATCCACCAAAGGCGGACCCGGCGGAGTCGCCAACTGCGTGAACACCGCCGTCGTCACCTCCGCGATCGTCCTATTCGCGGTCAACATCATCATCACCCAGGTCTACAACACCCTCTGGCCCTCGGAGATCGCAGGATGAGTCACGCCACCGAATACACCCCACCCCTGCTGCGGCCCCTCAAAGCCCTCAAAAGCCTCGGCAACGCCCCCAAATCCGGCACCGCCAAAGC
>NZ_AQXZ01000009.1 GCF_000380645.1 Smaragdicoccus niigatensis DSM 44881 = NBRC 103563 | reverse complement strand
TGGACTGCCAATGCCAGAACCCGGACTGTGCCTTCAAAGCCGGGATCGCCGGCACCCCGCGCCGCCCCCTCGTGCACGCGTTCGGCACCACCGCAACCCTCAACGGCACCAGCAACGAACCCGGCTGGATCGACGGATTCGGCGTCATCGACGCCGAACACCTCCGCGAACTCGCCCGCGACGCCATCATCCGCGACCTCAAAACACCCACCGGACACGAAGACAACTACCGGCCCTCACGAGCGTTGGCCGACTGGGTACGCGCCCTGCACGGCACGTGCCAGTTCCCCGGCTGCGACCGACCCGCCTGGGAATCCGACCTCGACCACCGCGACCCACACGCCACCAGCAAAAACACGAGTGTGTTCAACCTCGGACCGTTCTGCCGCAAGCACCACCGCGCCAAAACCTTCGGCGGCTGGCGACTCGAACAAACGTTGACCCTGATCAGCCCACTCGGCTTCGAATACCCGATCCCCGCGACCGGGCCGCTCGCCCTGCTCGAACCTGATCCGCCAGGACCGAAGCAGCAAACCCGGCTGGAGGGACGAGCCAAGCGCGCCGAGGCCGACCGCGCCCTCAACAAGCGCGACCGCGAACGACAGTGGGGTCCCGACGACTCCCCACCCCCGTTCTGACGAGCGGTCCTCAACTGAAGATGCCGACAACCTCCCCGGTCTGGGAGGTAATCAGCGTGCGCTCACTGCAGTCCGTGGACCCGCTCGCACTCGAGCATGTAGCGGTCAGGTCACGAGTGCGGGCAGCCGCCGATCACGGGCACAAGCGGCGACTAGGACTAAGGGCAGTTCACGACTGTGCCGTTGGTGCTCACTGCGGTGCATCCGGTGGGAGCGTGTGCGTGAGCGAACCCGGTGCCTGACTGTTTGGCGACGTTGTTGCTTCCGTTGTTCGCGACGGCGAACCCGCTGCCGTCGTTTATCGCGAGGTTGTTGTTTCCGGCCGTCGCCTGGGCGCTCCCGCTGCCGGTATTAATCGCGACGTTGTTGTTCCCGCCACCCGTCGCGGCGACCCCACTGCCATTGTTGGTCGAGCTGTTGTTGTTCCCGTCGAGCGCCTGGGCGGTCCCGCTCCCGTTGTTGGTCGCGACGTTGTTGCTCCCGTTGGCCGTTAAGGCCTGTCCGCTGCCCGTGTTGGTTGAAGTGTTGTTGGAGCCGACCGCAAGGGCGAACCCGCTGCCGGTGTTGGTCGCAACGTTGCCGCTCCCGTTGCCGGCGACAGCGCTCCCGCCGTTGGCGTTGGCGTAGTTGCCGCTATCGGAGGGAGCGAGACCTGCTTCTGCGTTGCCTCCGTTGCGGGCAATGGCTTTGTTGCCTGTTCCGGTGTCGGCGGTGCAGGTACTGCCGGTGCCGATAGACACGGAAACGGGTTTGAAGAAGCCTGGGACGGTGCTGTTGGCATAGCAGCCATTGATCGGGGTGTCGGCGCTGGCAGTGCCGGTCGCGGCGAGCGTCAGAGTTCCGCAGGTCGCGGCGAGGGCGAGAACCGATCTTGCGGTAGTGCGGATGTAGCGATGCATGACGTGATCCTCAGAGCGTTGGATTGTTCGTTAGCGCCGCTCGAGAACCCCATTGTCACGCGCCGTGCGCCACAAATCAGTCATAGACCGAGACAAGGGGCTGCCGATCGGATTTCGACCGATCGGTATGTTTTACTTTCGGCCCCCTACCTGTAGGTCCCGGGTACCGAACCCAAATTACTTTCTTGATTTAAACGAATGGGTGTCAGCGGGGAATCGCTTCTCCAGTGCGTCAGCAAGGTACCGGCCGTACGTCTTGCTGAAGGTGTCGGTCAGATGGCTGAAGATGTCGGCGTAGACGATGACATTTCCAATAATCGTTCGACATCGAGACTGATCGCAGAATAGGTCCGTCATGTCGACGACAGATTCGCCGTGGGTGAGCTCCACTGCGCGGTCGAATGTCGTCCGGCGCAGCGCGCCTGCGCGAGGCACGGAACAGTCCGAGTCGATGGTTGTGGTGACGCGGGTCAGGCAATCGACGGTTTCTCGATCGATCGAGGGGACATCGGTGATGACGATCAGCCGATTGCCGGAGTCGATGATGCGTTGCCACGCGGCGGCGATCGACGGTGCAACCCCCGGGCCTGCCGGAATCTTCCCGTCGACGAAGATCAGCATCGCGTCGAAGAAACCGGTCGTGAGCACGACGTCGTAATGCTCACGATTGATGGTGTCGAGGGCGTTGGCCATTCCTGGGCAGCGGTACTCGACGCCCGGCCGGCAACCTGCACCGGCATAAATGTCGAGTTGCCACTTTCGTTCATCAGCGACGTCCGACAACACACCGTTGAGGGTGCTCGCATGACTGTCGCCGATCAGTGCGATCCGAATTTTGGGTTTGGTTCGTTCGCCGAGTCGGCACACGCGCATCGCCGGGGCGTCGAACTTCGCCATGCATCTCAGCATTTTGGACTTTTGCTCCGACGCGTCCTGCGGACTCGGGTAGAGGTTACGGTCGTCGATCGGTTTGCAGGTATTCCGTTCTGCCCTAGCCGCTGCGCCGAAACACAGCACTTCCTTCGACGCGCTGACATAGGCCGGGATCGTCGAGGATTCCTGGGGTTCGGAGCGGATGTGCGCGGCGACGCCAACGATCGCGATCGAGTAAGCGAGAAGCAGTGCGACGGTCACCTTCGCCGGGCGGGAATGACGGATCTGGCGCAGGCCCGGAGACGGGCGATCCAGCCACGTTGACCGGCGGACCGGGTCCTCCACGAGGTAGTAACTCGCCACCGCCAGCGCGAGAATCAGCGCGAGCGTAATGACCGCATACGTCAATTCACGCGTGTCAACCAGCGAGCCCATGACCACAATGACCGGCAGATGCACGATGTACATCGAGTACGAGATGTCGCCGATGAAGCCGCTGACCGGGTTGCTGAGCACCCAGACTCGACGCTCGGGATAACCGCCCTCCCCGGCTGCGATGACGAGTGCGGTCGCCGCGACCGGCGCCAGGGCCCACGGACCCGGGAACGGCAATTCCGGATCGATGCCGAAGATGCACGCGATGATGCCGGCGAGGCCGGCCCACGCGATGGTGGGCCGCAAATGCACGGGAATTTTGGCGGTATACCGTGCGCCCATCGCGACCAGTGCGCCGATCCCGAGTTCCCACGCGCGCGTGAACGACGAGAAGTACGCCTGTTGCGAGCTCGACGCGGTCTGAACAATTGCCCAGGTGAAGGAGGCGGCAACGATCAGCCCCATCGTCGCGCAAGCGATCAGTCGAGCCTTGGCGAGCTGTGTCTGCGTGCGCGTCGGGATGAGAGTGAAGACCAGAATCAGCAGCCAGGGCCATACAAGATAGAACTGTTCTTCGACGCCGAGCGACCAGAAGTGTTCGAGCGGGCTGGGCTGCGCGCTGGCCCCGAAGTAGTCCGTTCGGTCGAAGTACTGCCGCCAGTTGCCAACGAACAACAGCGCCCACAGGCCGTCGGTGAAGGTCGTGCGCGCGCGGTCGAAGCCAAGGATGACCGGTGTCAGCGTGCACGTCAGGAAAAGCACAAGGGCGGCAGCCGGAATGATCCGCTTGACCCGACGGCGGTAGAAGCCGGCGATCGAAATCCGGTTGCTCTTTTGCTGCTCGCGCAAGAGCAGTCCGGTGATGAGATAACCCGAGACGACGAAAAATACATCGACGCCGACAAACCCGCCCGATGGCCAGTTGAGAAGGTGATTGAGCACCACCGAAACGACAGCGATTGCGCGTAGACCCTGAATGTCCAGGCGCACGCTGTGACGCGGGCGATCGTCGGCGACGATCGCTTCGGGTTGGCGGTCCTGGCTGACCGGCCTGTCCAGAACCTTGAGCATGACCTCTTAGAAATCTGTTGAACACTGCCCGCCAACGTCAAGGCAGCCGCCGCCATCTTCGCAGGTCCGCCCCCGGAAGCCGTTGAGCCACACCGTGGTTATCCCCGCTGGCAATTCGGGCACAAGCACACGTGAGGGCTGAAATGAAAGTACCTTTCAACTACCTGTCAGCAAGGCCCAGAAACTATCTTCAGAAACCGAAAACCGGTGGCGCGCTTGTGCCCCCAGTCGGACTCGAACCGACACTTGGCAGATTTTAAGTCTGCTGCCTCTGCCAATTGGGCTATAGGGGCGCCTGGCAACTCGAACAGAGACTGCCAATTGGCGCGTTCAGCATAGAGGCTCAGGACTGTGGTTCGGGCTCAACCTTGGCCGGTAGCTGGACCGCCGGTGGCTCGACCGTCGGTCGCTCGACCGTCGGCGACTGGACTTTGGCCTTCGCTGGTGGCAGTGCTTTTTCCCCGAGGAAGTAGACCCGGATCAGTTTGAACCGCGCGAACAGCAGGTAGAAGACGATCGGACCACCGATGCCGGCGACGAGTCCGCAAATGAACACGATCGGATCCGACGTGATGCCGACCTGCTCGAGCAAGATTCGCGATGCCGGCGCCGTGATGCCATGCAGCAGGTAAACGGTCATCGAATAGCCGCCGAGCCAGATGAGCGGCTTGCACTCGATGAAGTGACGGATGGAGAACAGAACCATGACCCCCGTCAAACCCACACCGATCGCGATGCTGGTTCGCGCGAGGTGCGAGCCGGAGAAGTGCCCGAGGAACTTCATGACGTCGAGCGAGTACACGGCAACGAACGCGACGAACCAGCCGGCGCCATCCCGCCAGTCGAACTCCCGGGAGTACCGCGCGAGGCCATATCCGGCGAGGAAGAACGGCAGCAGCCGCAGCAGGCCATTGAGGCTGAAGATGTCCCAGGCCGCGGGAACGCTAAAGACCAACGCCGCGCCGAAGGCCGTGGCAGTTACGGCTTGCCAACGCCACTTATCGCGCATGACATCGAATGCGTCGAGCAATCCGACGATGACAAAGATGATGAAGATCGACTGCAGGAACCACAGGTGTTCAAACCCGAAGACATAGATCCGCCAAAACGACGAGAGCTCGGGCTTGCTGTTGGTGCCCGGAACGTAGACCTGCAAGAGGAAGACAACGGTCCCAACGGTGACCATCGGGTACAGCAGGCGGCGCCGTTTTCCGCGCAATAAGCTGGGCAGATCCCCTGTGCTGTGAATCGGCCGGAGGCCGTATACGAGGCCGGAAAGGACGGTGAACAGAGGCATGCGAAGGTCGACCGTCGCGATCTCGAAGTAGCGCCAGATCGTTCCGTTGCCAACTCCCATGCCGCGGTCCACAGACTCACCGATGACGTGGTGCGCGACGACGAAGATCGCCGCGAGTCCACGCAGCGCATCGATCGACCGGTCGCGCTTGAGGCCGGCCGGCTTCACGACAGCCTTACCTGCCTCGATAGCAATCACAGTCTCCAAATAAGCCGCATAAATAGATCTCCGGAAATCCTCAGGCGCAAATGCGTTAACAATCACAACCGATCGAAGCTCTCCCCGGAGAGACTCGTCTTGTCCATTGTTCAGACGACGGAGATCCCTTGTCAATGGTGACCCACAACGCACCTCTACCTTGGGAAACGCAGCGAATAAAGGAGTCATGTGATACCGGTCATAATTGCGCGGATGACTGTAACGTTCTGATCCGGCGTAATTGAAGTTTGCATGTTCTACTAAATCTTCAGCCACTGTCACCGAGCCCGAGAGGAGGGTTGATTGATGCCGACAAATCCGGAGCAATCCACCCCCCGGACGGGCCGCCAGGCGATGTGGAACTACCTGGTCTTCGCACTCAGTAAGTCGTCGACCCTCATCATGACGATCGTCCTCGCGCGCCTCCTGTCGCCCGCGGACTTCGGTCTCTTCGCCCTCGCACTCGTCGTCATCAACCTCTTCGACTACGTCAAAGACCTCGGCGTCGGCGCGGCTCTCGTCCAAAGTCAGTCGTCGTGGCGCCTGCTCGCCCCGACCGGGCTCACGCTCACCGTCGTCTCCGGCATCGCGACCGGCGCGATCGTTGCCGTCGTCGCCGGCCCGATCTCAGATCTCATCGGCCACGAACAACTCGCTCCTCTTATCCGGGTTCTCGCGATCTGCATCATCATCTCGGCGATCGGAGCCTTCCCCGCCGCGGCTCTGCGCCGCCGGATCGACTTCCGTGCCCGGCTGATTCCCGAGTTCGCCGGCGCGATCGCGAAGACCGTTCTCACGATCGCCCTCGCCTGGCAGGGCATCGGGGTGTGGAGCCTCGTCTACGGTCAACTCGCTGCGGTCATCATCACGACGGCCCTTTACTGGCGAGCCGCCGCCACACACGTCGAATTCGGATACGACCGCCAGGCGGCATCTGCACTGCTGAAGTTCGGCGTCCCGGCATCGGCGCTGTCGCTGCTCGCGTTTGCGATCTACAACGTCGACTACCTTGCGATCGGCGCCCGTCTTGGCGACACCGACCTTGGTCTCTACACGCTGGCGTATCGACTGCCCGAACTCATCGTCCTCAATCTGTGCGTCGTCATCAGCGATGTCCTGTTCAGCGCGCTCTCCCGCATCCAGCACGACAACGACGAAATGTCTGCGCAGTACCTGAAGGTGCTGGGCGTGGTCGTCGCCCTGACCGCCCCGATCGGGCTCGGTATGGCGGCCGTCGCTCCGCAGATCATCGGGGTCCTGTACGGCAGCACGTACGCCGGCGCAGCGGCCCCGCTCGCCATGCTCTCGATCTTCACCGTCATTTACTCGATCAGCTTCCACACCGGCGATGTGTACAAGGCGATCGGCCGCCCGGGCGTTCTCACTGCGATCAACGCCGCCAAGTTCACCGTGATGATCGGGCCGATCTGGTGGGCGGCCGGCAAGAGCATCACGATGGTCGCGACCGTGCTAATCGTCGTCGAGTGCATCCATCTCGTCCTGCGCATCGCGGTCGTCCGGGCGATGATCGGCGTCCCCGTCGCTCGCATCGGCCGAGCTGCGATTCCGCCCGTCGTCGCAGCCATCGTGATGGGCCTCGTTGCCTGGTCGGCGGCTCGATTGACCACGAGTTGGCCGGACATTCTCGAGCTGCTGGCAATCGTTCCGCTAGCGGCCGTCACGTATGGCGTCGGTCTCAAGCTCCTCTCCCCGCAACTCATCAGCGATAGTCTGAGGGTTCTTCGACCAGGCCAAGAAAAAGCGCCAACTGCTTCCGGGAGGAATGAATGAGCGAGCGTTCTCGCACCCCCGCTGGCGTCAAGCTGGCGGTCACTAACCGTCCGAAGACGGTCATCGCAGCACTCGCCCTCGTCTTCATGGCGGTCGGTCTGCTCGCTGCATTCGCACTGAGCCTGCAGCCGGCCAAGTACCAGGCGACGGCAACGATCGCGATGACTCCGGAGGACCGCAGCGACCCGGTCTCCGAAGCCGGACTCTGGGAAGTTCTGAGCCGCGGCCAGGCGACCCGCACGAGTGCGCTCGTTCTGGGCAGCACGCGCTTCCTGCCGTCGGACGCACTCAAGTCGGGCGTCGTCTATGAAGTGGGTGCAGTGCCCGAGACGACCCTCATCGAAGCCAAGGTCACCGCGGGTAGCCCCGCCGAGGCCGAGGCGGTCCTCAAGAACGCCCTTGATGCGGGTCTCACCACAGCTCAGGGAATTTCGGGGCCGTTCGCCCTGCGCGTCGTGACTCCTGTCGAGGGCAGTGCGGTCCGGACCAGCAGCTCCCCCAAACAACTCCTCATCGCGCTCGGCGGCGGCGGACTCGTGGCGGGAGCCGGCCTCGGCTTCGTTCTTGTCCGGGTCTTCCGCACGAACGACACGTCTGACTCGGATGAGAAGTCCCCCGAGCCGGAACCCGTCGTCGAAGCTCCTCAGGTGAAGACGCCCGCCGCCAAGACTGAGGCGGCAATTCCCACGCCGTCACCCTGATGGACCGAGCGCTCGCGCGGTTCGACGCGCTCGTTCGCGACCCGATCGCGTGGACGGCATGGGCCGTCACCGCGATCGTGGCCGCTGCGGTCGTGGTGGTGGCGGACATCGGTCTGCTGGGGACGCTCGCGGCCGCGGCGCTCTTGGCGATGCCGGTAGGCCTCGTCGCCCTGCGCCATCTCGTCTTCAGCCCCACGGCGACCGCGGTCTTGATGATCGTCCTCGAGACGATCAACCTGTCGGCGATTCTGGGTCCGTACCACCTTCCGGTGGTCAAGGGCAGCCTCGCACTAGGGCTGCTGACGATCGCGGTCGCGTGCCGTAATCCCGAGTCGCGAGCCGCCCTCGTCCCGCCGTGGTGGTTGAACGCGGGAGTCGGCGCGTTGCTGTTCACCCAGTACCTGGGCTATCTCGGCAGCGTCGATCGCGGGACATCGGGCATCGAGATCTACAACTTGTGCACGACTCTGCTCTTCATGTACGTACTGATCGTGCTGGGCCGGATGTCCGGAAGGATCATCACCCTCACGCTGGCGTTCATCCTGCCGCTCGCCGCCCTATGTGCACTTTCGATCGTCAACCAGGTCGTCTTCGGCGCCACGTCGAACCTCGGCGGATTCGCCAACGTCACGGCCGCCTCGGGCGAACTCACCACGACGCCGCGCCAGGCTGGGCCTCTCGAAGACTCGAATTTCTGGGGCCGCAACCTGGTGATGGGGCTGCCCATCGTCTTTGCACTGGTCCTCGTCATCCGCCAAATGAACAACCGCGTGCTCTTCTGGGTCATCACCGCATCGGCGCTCGTGATTCCGGCCGGCATGTACCTGACTCAATCTCGGGGCACGTACATCACCGCAGTTGTCACCCTCGGTGTCTGGGTCACGCTGAGCGGCCCAAAGGTACGGAAGATCGGCATCACCTTCTCGCCGTTGCTGCTCGCCTTGCTGTTCCTGCCGGGCGTCGGAAACCGGCTCCTCGCCCTCCTCAAAGACGTCGGTACCGATCACATCTACGGCGTCGACCCGTCTGTCCTCGGCCGCACCACGGCGCAGGAGATCGCGTGGGCGATGTTCCACGACCGCCCGGCGTTCGGTTTCGGGCCGGGCACCTATCTCTCCCAGGTCCCGCACTACGCGGGCTTGGTCAACACGGCAGTCCTGCATCCCACGATCGCGCCGCACAACTTCTACGCGCAGATCGCGGCCGAAACCGGAATCGCGGGACTTATCGGCTGGGCCGCGTTCTTCGCGGCGTTCATCGTCCCGCCGATCATGCGCACTGTGTCTCGTCCTACCGAGCAGCATCGCCTGATGCTCGCAGCGCTCGCGGCGGGGCTCCTCGGCTGGTTGCTCGCGAGTGTGTTCCTCCACATGGCGTACATGCGCTCGCTCGGAGTGGTACTCGCCCTCGCCTGCATCGTGACGCTGTACGACCCCGACGGCCAATCGTTCGAGTGGAAGAACTTCTTCGAAGAACTGCAACGCCGCGCCACGCTGATCGCGGCCGGCGTCCTCTCGGTGATCGCGTTCGCGTCGATTCTGACCTTGACGTCCACGCGCGACTACACAGCCACTCAGTACGTGACGCTCATCCCCACCGGCGATTGGTACACGCCCTACCAGCTCGACATCCGGTCGCGGGACAACGTTCTTCCGACCTACGCCGAGGTCATGTCCGTCGACAACAAGATTCACGCGATCGCCGACCCCGTCCGCGGAATCATCGTCATCAGCTCACACGGACTGACCGAAGCAGATTCTCGGGCAGCACTCGACGCCGACCTCGCGACGATCACGCACCATCTGTCGGATGCGGGCCTCACCAACTCGTACACATTCCGGAAGGTCGGTGACGTTCAGGTCACCAACGGGTGGGACCGTCCGACGCGCGCCTGGGTAGGAGCGCTCATCGGTGCCCTCGCCGCGCTGGCCGCCGGATTCGTCGCCGATCGTTTCACTCGCCGGCCGAAGAAATCCGAGGAGTTGCATGTCCAGACGACGTCCTAAACCGATCGTTCTGGTCGAGTTCTCGCCGTCCGGCGGGTTGTTCCAGTTCGCCTTTCAGCTCGGTGAGGCCCTCGCGGAATCGGGCCAACGAGTCCAGCTGATCACCGGGCCGGACCCGGAACTCCGCTCACCGAATCCCGATTTCGAGGTCCGGCCGGTCCTACCGACGTGGCATCCCGCGAGCGGGCCCGACATCAAAGCGCGGTGGGCCCGGGTACCGCTTCGCGCCTATCGCGCCGGCAAACTGCTGTTCGCCTGGATCGTTCTCGCGGTCGTTCTGCTGACCACGCGACCGCGGGCAGTGCTGTGGCAGCACTGGCGCTTCAGTTTCGAACCCGCCATCACGGTCGCGATTGCGCGGGCGCTGAAACTGCGCATCTTCGGCGGCGCGGCCGTCGGGATCATCGCGCACGAACCGCTTCCGCGATCGGACGCCAAGGACACCAGCACACCGAAATCCGGACGATTCCTCACCGCAGCGTTCCGGTCCGCATGGCACTCGATGGACGTCGCCTTCGTTCTCGGCCCGCGCACCCGCGAGGTCGTCATCGACGCGTGGCAGCCGAACTGCGACGTGGTGGTCATCCCCCACGGTTCGGAGAAGGCGCTGGCCAGCACGGACGTGACCGCGGTGAGTCAGACCGCACCCGTCGCGCTCTTCTTCGGGACCTGGACCCAGTACAAGGGCATCGACGTGCTCCTCGACGCGTTCGAGATCGTGCGCGCGAACCTGCCCGAGGCGCGGTTGGTGCTGTCCGGCAACGCCGGCGCCGACATCGACGCCGAAGCCGTCACCGCCCGGGCACGTGCGATCGGCAACGTCTCGGCCGAGCCCGGTTACGTTGCGGTCGAAGATGTCCCGGCGATTCTTGGAGCGGCCCGCGTCGTCGTCACGCCGTACATTCGCGCGAGCCAGAGCGGTGTCATCCACCTCGCCTTTACGTTCGGCCGTCCGGTAGTAACATCCGACACCGGCGACCTCGGGTCCGCGGTCGACGACGGGGTCACCGGCCTCGTCGTGGCGGCAGGCGACTCGGCGCAGCTCGCGACCGCGATCGAGAAGCTCCTCCGGTCACCCGACGTCGCCGAGCAGATGGGCCGCGCAGGCAAGGCTGAAGTCGAGAATGCGTGGGACGTGGCTGCGGAACGGATCACGCGGTCGATCGAGGGTGTGGAGGCGGCGCGTGCGCGCAACTAAGGCGATGATCATCGCGGCCGTGTTCGCCGCGGTGGTTGTCGTGGCTGGTGCGACCGTGTTCCTCGTTCGATTCGTCGGCAATTCGCACGTGGAGAACACGTTCACTCGTCCCATTCCGGTCGGGGCAGCGATCGATCCGCAGTCGTCGGCGATGATCGCGCAGCTGACCGCATCCGACAACGTCGTGAACGCCCTCCTGCGCGAGTATGCGATCCCGGTCTACGACGCGTCCCCGTCCACCCCGCGCGTGAAGGTCGTCTGCACCACGCCCCAGTGGGAATGCCCGTTCAAGAAAACCACCGTCCCGATTCCGACCGACGCGCAGCCCAGTCCAGGGGCGGACGCCGTCATGGTCATCGTGGATCGCGCCGCGGGCAAGAGCTACGAACTCTGGCACGCAAAGCCGACGGCGTCCGGCTGGGAAGTCGGCTACGGCTCGATCCTCGACCTCGGCGGCTCGGGGTGGGGCGGCGGAGCCACGGGTGCCGGTGCCTCGCTGCTCTCCGGCATCGTCCGGACCTCGGAAATCGCAAACGGCAACATCCCGCATGCGTTGGCGCTCACGACCAACGCCGCATGCTCGTCGACGTTCCGGCCACCCGCGACCAAGGCGGACGGGACGTCGACCTCCCCGAACTGCATTCCGATGGGTACGCACATCCAACTCGACCCTTCGATCGATCTCGACGCCCTCAATCTGAAGCCGGGAATCCGGATGGTCGCTCGCGCTTTCCAGGTCTACGGCGGCTTCGTTGTGGGCGTCGGTAGTCAGCCGCTGGGCATCCGCTTCGAACACGATCCACAGGCGCGCTTGGATTCCATGGGCCTCGTGTACCAGAGAGCGGGCCTGGACTTCGACTACCTCAAGTTCGGCGGCATCCCGTGGGGTCGACTGCGCGTTCTGGCCGTCGAGAATCCTTAACTCTTCGGGACCGTCACGGTGACCGACCTCGACCGATCGGAAACGTTTCCGAAGCGGTCGACCGCGCGGACGGCGTAGACGTAGCGGACACCCGGCCGGACGGTCTTGTCCGTGAATGTCGTCGTCGGTACGCCGACCGTGCCGACGACCGTCCAATTCGTCGGTGTCTGGCCCGATTTCACTTCGGCACGAACCACCTCGTAGCGCGCGAGACTGACATTGTCCGTCGTCGCCGCCCAGCTGAGGTCCACAGATCCGCGCGTCACCTCGCCTTGGTGCAGCTTGCCGGGAATCTCCGGCGGGGTCGTGTCTGCGGTGCCGTCCCAGGACTCGATGACTCGCATCTTCTGCCATGGAATGTGCTTCAGATCGAAGTAGTCCCACTCGAGCCCGGCCTGCCGGTACACGTTCGAAACTTGATGCGTGTCCGTCGCGGTCGCCGGAAGTTCGAAGCTCACCGTCAACGGGGCACCACCGGTGTCGACGACGTAGCCGCCGTAGGTCTGCAGCGCTCTGGCGACGGCTCTCTCCCCCGGCGTGATGCCGGGAATCTTGTTGACGTCGATGGTGGGATCAAGCTGCAGCCGGGTGCCTTCCGGAATGCAGTTCGGCGAAGTAGACGTGCCATCGGTCTTGTGCGCCGGAGCGCGGAAGGTGTTCGAGCACGCGAGGCTGCTCGAGAAGGACAACGCGTGCATGATCCGGCCACGCGCGATCTCGCGCTCCCGGATGACCCCGCCGAGCCTCGACATCTCCGCCGCGGTGGCATGACCGCCGACTTCGCCGTCACTCTCGTCGACGTCCGGGACCACGGCACCCCAACCGGCCGACCACTTTCCGGGCGAGATCCGTTTGGCGTGCCAGAACTCGTACGCGGCGCCTTCCGTCCAGTCGATGACAACCATCGCGCCGTCGGACCCGGTATGCGGACGAGCGTCGACGGGAATCCGAATCCGGGACGGAAGCGGACAGTGTCCCCACTGTTCCGTGCAGGTGACTTCGGCGTATGGGGTGTCCTCGAAGGCGTCGTAAATCGGGATTCCGAAGGCGTACAGCGCCGCACCGCGAATCCCTGGAGCACCCGCCAACGCGCGCACGGTGGCAGCGCTCGCGGGGTCCAGCACCGCGTCGGCCGGGATTGCCCGGTTCCAATAGCTCCCATCGGCGAACGGACGCCCAAAATTCGGACCGTACGCCGACTCGCCCTTGCCCGACGACGAGCAGGCAACGGCGAGTCCGACGACGAGAGTCGTTCGGACGATCATGGCAATCCGAGAAGCACTGGGGAGCATTGGTGCAGAACGCTAGCAGTCGTTCATGCGGTAGCCAGGCGGTCCAACTTTTCGCCCAACTCGTCGACGCACTTGGAAAGTTCGAACTCGTCTTCGACGAGCTTGCGGCCGGCACCCGATCGCTGCTCCGCTCCGGCCGCCGTCACCGCCGACGTCATCGCGTCGCGAAGGCCGACCGGGTCGCCGGGCTCGGCGAGAAAACCGGTGACTCCGTCGATGACCAGCTCCGGGATGCCCGACAGTCGCGTCGACACCGTCGGCGCTCCACATGCCAGGGCTTCCATCAGCGCGACCGGGAGACCTTCCATCTGGCCGTCGCTCGCCACGATGCTCGGCAGGACGAAAAGATCGCAGCCAGCCAGGGCCGCCCGCACCTCGTCCTCGGTGCAACTTCCGCGGAAGTTCACCCGATCGGCGAGGCCCAACTCGGCGGCGAGCGCGGTCAGCTCATCGAGAAGTTCTCCGCCACCGATCAATTCGAGCTCGATCCGGTCCATGACCGGGCCACCGAGCGCGAGCGCGCGAAGTAGTACCGAGTGGCCCTTGTACTCCTGGAGCGAGGCGACGGTCAGGACGCGGATCGTCCCGGACGCAGCCGCCGCACGCGGCCGGAAGTCGTAGCGGGAGGTGTCGATTCCGCAGTGGATGACGTCGACCGCAGTGTCGGTATTCGGGCAGGATTCGGCGATGAGCTTGCGATTGAACTGCGAGATCGTCACGACGAGGTCGGCTTCGTCGACCTTGGTCGCGAGCATCGATCGGTCGACGTAAAGGTCGTGCGCATGCGCGGTGAACGAGTACGGGATTCCGATCAACTGCTTGCAGACCCATGCGGCGAGCGCGGGGTACGTCGCGTAGTGCGCGTGAATTCGAGTGTTCCCGGATCGATCGCGGAGGTCCTTCGCATGTGCGCAGGCCAGCAGGACGGTCACGAGAGCGCGAGCGAGGAGCCCCGGATTCCGCAGGTGCCCGGCGACGACGAGAACGAGAACCCGGACCAAGGCAACGGGATGAGTTCCCAGCGCCCACAAGAAGCCGCGGAAGGCCTGCGCCTGCGAGGGTCGCTTCAGCTTGGGCACCCACGGCTTGGCGATGTCATGGACCTTCGTGTCCGGCGACGAGAACAGCGATCGAACACCGACCTCAGTTCCCGGTCGACGCGCCAGCGCATCGAGTTCGCGGACGATGAACGTCTCCGACGTGCGGGGAAACCGCGAGACCAGGTACTCGACGTGCAGCCCGGAGGTCGTCGTCACGAGCGCTTCTTCCGCTTCTTCTTTCCGGCGATCGCCGCTTCGTAGACCGCACGAAGATGGGTCACCCACGCGTTGGCGGAGAATTCCTTGCGGATGCGTTCGGTGCCGGCGGCCCCCAGACGCTCCCGAAGGGCCGAGTCCGACAGGAGCTTCACCAGCGCGGCAGCCAGGTCGGCGGGGTCGCTCGGTGCGACCAAGAGTCCGGTCTCTCCGTCCGCGACGATGTCGGGGATACCGCCCACGCGAGTCGCCACGACGGGTCGGCCGGATGCTCCCGCCTCGATGAGGACCGTGGGCAGATTCTCGCCGTAGATCGACGGCAGGACGATGACATCCGCGGCCCGATAGACGTCTGGCATGTCCGCGCGAACGCCGGCGAACGTGACGCGATCAGCGAGGCCGAGGTCGTCGACCTGCTTGCGCAGTTGTGCCTCGAACTCGCCGCCGCCGACGAGCGCGAGCTTGGCATTCGGAAACTGCTCGCTGACGGTCTTCCATGCGTCGATCGCGACGGGAATTCCCTTGAAGTCACGGAAGGCAGCCGCGAGCACGACGAGCAGTTCCGAAGACCCGGCGAGCTCCGCGCGCACCTTCGGGTCCGGCGCTCCGGGAGCGAAGTCGCTGATGTCGATGCCGTTGTGGACGACCTCCCAGTTCGCCGGAAGGCCCTTCGGGCGGTAGGCCTCCTGGAACGAGATCCGGGAGGCGTTGGAGACGAAGATCGCGCGCGCCGACCGCGACGCAGCCGCGACGGCGACCTTCTCCCGCTTGGCCGCGCGCCCGTCGAGCGGCCGGTGAACGTGATGGAAAGTACACACCACCGGCTTACCGGCAATGAGCCCAGCCGGTACGGCCAGGCTCATCGCCATCTCGAGATGGGCGTGCACGACGTCGCAGTCGGACCGCTTGATCTCCCGTACTAGTCGCGGCAACGCCATGGGATCCAGCAGTCGTCGAACACCCAACGACCGCGGCTCGATACCGACCCGTCGGAGGATCTCAATTGTCTTGGGCGCGTTCACTTCTTCGCCCGAGATACCGACGAGCTCGAGGTCCAAGTCCGCGTCCGGCGCCGCGACGACGAGTGGGGCGAGAAGAGTCTCCGCCCCACCCATCCGGAAGCCGTCGATGACGGTCAGGACGCGCAGCCGACTGTTTGCTGAAGTCACCAGTTCAGGGTACTAAGCCGCCGACAGGTCCGCTTAGTTCAGAACGCGTAGCTTGTTCAACGGGAACCCGGTCATGCCGAAGTAATCCCACATGAATCCCGCGTTGTTGTACACCGAGCCGGTGAAGTTCGACGTGGCATCGGGGGCGCGCTCGAAGACGACGCCCAGTGGTGCGCCACCCTTGTCGACGACATAACCACCGTATTGCTGCAGGGCGCGGGCGACGACGCGAACGCCTGCGGGCATCGAATACTGGCTCAAGTCGATCGTCGGATCGAGTTGAATGCGCGCACCCTCTGGGATGCAGTCCGTTCGGGTCGAGACACCGTCGGTCTTCGTCGCCGGTGCCCGGAACACGGTCTTACACGCGTTGTCGATGACCAACTGCAGCGCGTGCGGAATGGTTCCGTTCGCAATGTCCGCGACCCGGACCGCACCGCCCAGTCGCGACGCCCCGGCACCGGTCGCGGCACCTTGCCACCCCGAGCCTCCGAGGTCGTTCACGGCACCCCAACTGGCCGTCCACTTACCCTTGCTGAACTTCGCCTGCCAGAACTCGTACGTCTTCTGCGCGGTCTCGTCGATGGTGATCAGCGCTCCGTCTGATCCCGTCGAGGGCTTGGCGCCCACCGGAATGGGAACCGACTTGCCCTGGAACGGGCAGGTGCCCCAGTTCTTGATCGTGCACGTGACGGTATAGCGCGGCGTCGAGGCGTCGACGACGTAGATCGGCTGCGAGTACTCGTACAGGATCGAGGTCACCATGTTGTTCCGGGTGGCGTAGGCGATCATCGCCGCGCTGTTGGGATCGATCTGAGGACTGGCTGGAACTGCCGTGTTCCATGGGCTGGTCGGCGCGAACGGGCTGGCTGCGGTCGCCGCGATCGCACTCTGGGGCCAGGCCACCATCATCACAGCAGCCAAAGCAGTGGTCTTGAAGGCGCCGCTTGTCCGGCGTTTGATGACTTCCGAGGCTCGATTCCACATGAAAGGAGTATGAGAAACAGACCTATCGGTCTCGTCCGTTTTGGGACCGGCTTGACCCTATCGTTACGGCCGATTCGACGACACGCCGAGGGCAATACCAGGCGGCAGCAACTGTTTGTCGTACTGCGCGAAAACGGCTTCTCGCGAATATGTCTCAACATAGTGGCGGCGGGCCGCCGCGGAGACCTCTCGATTCCGTTCCACGTCGCACAGTTCCAGCATCGCCGTCGCGATGGCGGCCGGATCCTCGGCGCCGACGATCCCGAATTCGGCTCCCACGGCGATGCCGTCCGAGCCAATGGCAGTGGACACCACCGGAAGCCCCGCACGAAGGGCCTCGATGACCTTCAGCTTGATGCCGGAACCGAAGCGCAAGGTGTTCAACATCGCCACCGCCGTGCCGAGCGCTTCGCCGAGATCGGGCACATAACCCTCAAGGGCGACGGAGTCCGGGAACCCGGCCACGAGACTCGTCAGAGCCTCCCCTGGTTCCTTCCCGATGATCCGCAACTTGGCATTCGGTTCGCGCTCGAGAACCACGGGCCACGTCTGCGCCAGGAAGTTCTTGATCCCGTCGTCGTTGTGCGGGAGCGACAGCAGACCCAGGAAGACGAACACGGGAGCCCCCGTGAACCGCCGTGGAGTGACTCGGTCCGGGACCAGCGGAGAGATCGCGCCCACGTGCGATGCCGGTGCCCCGGAACGCTTCTGCAGGACGCCCGCCTCGCGCGCATTCACCAGCACGCTGCGCTCGAATCGACGCGCGACCCGGTTCTCGCTGGAGGCCACCAGGCGGCGCTCGGCGCGCAGAAGTCCGCGCTGGAATCGCGGACGGTCGGCGAGCGGACGAATCGACGCGGGAATGTGGGCCGCGAAGTTGCCGAGCGGCCGGATCTCCACACCCGCGTGACGTTTTGCCGCGTCGAGCATGGCGGCATAGCGCTCGGAGAACAGGTCGTCGAGGTAGCAGACCTGATGCGGCTTCGGCCGCCGAACGTACTGCGCCATCCGGATGGTGTCGTAGATTTCGACGTCCGGGCCGATCTCCGCCATCACCTGCTCGATCGCCCGTCGCGTGCGGCGCGAATAGAGAAACGACTCCTGAAGGCTCGCGCGGCCAGTCAGAGTGCGCGACGCGAGACTGCCCAATACCGCCTTGCGGCCGGGCAACGGCACCTCGTGCAGGTGCACCGGGAAAGTCGCGTTGTCGCCGCTCCCCAGCAGCACATAATGCACGTTGTCCGCACCGAAGCGATCGATGAGATAGTCGATGACGCCCGCGAGAACGACCTTCTTGCCGGCATCCACAGGGTAGGGATCAACAGCACTGACGATCGCCACACGCTTGTTCGTCAATCGGGCCACCTTCGGGCAGTTTTTAATGGACTCCTTCAAACTCTTGCACAATTCGGGCCGAACGGCGCAGCGATGAAGCAGGTGCGTGACCGGGGTAACTCAGAGAAAACCCCGGTGGCCGGACCCGCGAGGCTGAGGCGCGGGAACGACCACCGGGGCTTTACTTCAGATCGGGTCGGGCCGTCGCGCTAGGCGGTCGGGACCCCTTACCTTCACCCTCGTTGACCACTTCGATTTTACCGATGGATGTGACCCACGTCACTATCGAGCGAGGATTGACATGGCAATTCCGTCGAGAATGTCGTGCTCGCTGACCACCAGAGAGTCGATCGCCGACCGGCGTGCGAATTCTTCAGCCAGGACCGTCGTGATGACCGCTCCACCACCGATGACGTCGACTCGACCGGGGTGGATCACCGCATGTGCCGCCCGCTCGGCGTGGTTCATACCAACAACTCGCGCACACAAGGCCTCGATCGTCGACAAGTCGAACCGGGACAGATGCACCTGCTGCGGGTCGTACGCGGGCAGTTCCAGCGCCAACGCGGCGAGCGTCGTGATCGTGCCGGCCACACCGACCCAGGTCTTCGCGCCTTCGACCGGAACCCGGCCGAACGCCTCGGCCAGTCGCTCGGCGGCGAACGCGCGTGCGGCCTCGATCTCGGCCGCCGTCGGCGGATCAGACGGCAGAGTGCGCTCGGTGATGCGGACGGAACCGATGTCCGCCGAGTACGCGGCCTTGACTCCGTCGCTGTCGCCGAGGACCAACTCCGTCGAACCGCCACCGAGATCGGTGACCACAAACGGGCCGTCGGCGGAATCGAGCTGGCCGACGGCTCCCGAGAACGACAACCGAGCTTCCTCGTCGCCGCTGATGACTTCCGCTACGGCGCCGGACACCACACGGCCTAGCTCATGCCGCGTCATCTCAAAGAATTCGTCCCGGTTCGACGCATCGCGTGCCGCCGACGTAGCGACCATCCGCACCGCGTCGACCCCGGCCTCGATCATCAGGCCGACGTAATCGCGCAACGCGGTTCGGGTCCGATCGATCGCCTCAGGCGCGAAGGCACCGTTCGCGTCGACGCCCTGCCCGAGCCGCACGACGCGCATCTCGCGATGCACATCGCCCAGCAGTTCACCGTCCAGAACGTCCGAGATGAGCAGGCGAATCGAGTTCGTGCCGCAGTCGACCGCGGCGATCCGCCGGAACGGCTTGCTCATCGTTCTCCGTACTCTGTGTCGGGCCAATCCGCCGGAATTGCCGTTCCGCGCAGGCCCGAGCGCGCGGCCAGCGCCACTGCCTCGTCGCCGAACGGATTGACGCCCGGCCCCTTCGCGAGAGAATGCGCGATCAGGACGTGCAGGCACTTCACGCGATCCGGCATTCCGCCGCCGGAGAAATCGGTACCCAGCGACTCGATCGCGTTCCGCTCGGCGAGGTAGGACTCGTGCGCGCGCCGATACGCGGCGGCAACCGCGGGGTCTGCGGCCAGACGCTCCTGCATGTCCCGCATGACACCCGCGGACTCGAGCCGACTCGCCTCCGCCGTGAGGCGTGGGTCGGTGAGGTAGTACAACGTCGGAAATGGAGTGCCGTCCGGGAGGCGCGGGGCCGTCTTCACGACTCCCGGAACTCCGTCCGGCGCACGGTATGCGATCTCGAGAACACCACGCGGCTCCCGACCGAGCTGCGCCCCAACGGCGGCCAGATCAGCTTCGGAAACTCCGGTCACCAGCCAACTCCCGTGGGGTGCGAAATCGACTTCCACAGCTCCGAGTACCACACCGGTGCTGCCTCCGCCGGCCGCCGCAACTTCTCCAGCTCCGCTTCGTAGGCACCGGGCAGCTGCACCTTGTACGCAATCTCCCCCGGCTTCACCAGGCCGAGCCGTCGGCGGGCCTCCTGCTCGATGTATGCCGGATCCTGTTGCTGAACCTGACGTTCCTTGAGTTGCTCGATCTCGTGCTGGATCTCCTGCTTCTGTTCGGCAAGTTGATCCGCCTGCGACTGCTGCGTGAAGAATGTCCGCAGCGGCACCGTCAGCGTCAGGACCAGGCACGACAGCACGACCGCGAACGCCACGGCACGGCTCGCCGCCATGCCGAATACGGTGCGCTCCCCACCGGAGTCGGTGCGCCGCGGGATGAGCACACGCGGCAGCCGCTGCTGGACGATCGCGAGGCCACGGGACGCCGGTCCTCGGGAACCGCGGTCAGCGCTTCCCGACGACGGACGACGCCAACGGAGGGCGGCGAAGGCCCCCTCCTCGCTGCGCTTTCCGCCAGCTCGAGAAGACTTGCCGGTCATGCTTCCGGCGCGCTTGCCCGGGGCATCGGGGGCAGCCTGCCGGGCCCGGGGAGATCGCTCACGAGCGGACTCGCGATCGTCTCGCCGAGCCCGCCTGACCGATTCACCGCCCGGGCTCGAACTGCGCCGACGATCGCGAGTGCTCATGACAACTTAAGGAGTCAGGCTCCGGCGAAGCGCGGGAAGGCCACGTCTCCGGCGTAGCGGGCTGCGTCACCGAGCATGTCTTCGATGCGCAGCAACTGGTTGTACTTGGCGACGCGCTCGCTTCGAGCCGGCGCGCCGGTCTTGATCTGACCGCTGCCGACCGCGACCGCGAGGTCCGCGATCGTGGTGTCTTCGGTCTCGCCCGAGCGGTGGCTCATCATCGTCATGTAGCCGCTGCGGTGCGCGAGGTCGACGGCGTCCAGGGTCTCGGTCAGCGTGCCGATCTGGTTGACCTTCACGAGCAGAGCGTTGGCCGCGCCCCGGTTGATGCCCTCGAGAAGGCGCTCCGGGTTCGTGACGAAGAGGTCGTCACCGACGAGCTGGATCTTGTCGCCGATCTCCCCGGTCAGCGAAACCCAGCCATCCCAGTCGTCTTCGTCGAGCGGGTCCTCGATCGACACGAGCGGGTACTGGGTGAGCAGGTCGGCGTAGAACGCGGACATCTCCGCGGCGCTCCGAACGCTTCCCTCGAACTTGTAGCCCTGGCCCTTGGTGTAGAACTCCGTGGCGGCAACGTCGAGAGCCAGCACGACATCCGAGCCGAGCTTGAGGCCGGTCTTGTCGATGGCCTGGCTGATGATGTCGAGCGCTTCCTTGGTGCCCGCGACGTCGGGCGCAAAGCCGCCCTCGTCACCGAGTCCGGTCGAGAGACCCTTCGACTTCAGAACCGACTTGAGCGAGTGGTAGACCTCGGTGCCCCAGCGCAGCGACTCCTTGAAGGTCGGAGCGCCGATTGGGGCGACCATGAATTCCTGGACGTCCACACCGGTGTCGGCGTGCGCGCCACCGTTGAGAATGTTCATCATCGGGACCGGAAGGACGCGTGCGTTCGGTCCACCGATGTAGCGGAAGAGTTCGAGGCCGGTCGACTCAGCAGCGGCACGCGCCACCGCGAGCGAGACACCCAGGAGCGCGTTGGCACCGAGGCGGGACTTGTCCGGCGTGCCGTCGAGGTCCAGCAGGATCTGGTCGATACGGCGCTGCTCGATGACGTCGAAGCCCTTGAGTTCGGCGGCGATCTCCTTGTTGACGCCGTCGACAGCCTTCTGGACGCCCTTGCCGCCGTAGCGCTTGTCGCCATCGCGGAGTTCGACGGCCTCGTGTTCACCGGTGGAGGCGCCAGACGGGACGGCTGCACGCGACCACGTGCCGTCCTCCAGACCAACTTCGACCTCGACAGTCGGGTTACCCCGCGAGTCGAGGATCTCCCGAGCGGTGATCTGCTCGATGATCGCCACGAGACGTCCTCCCTTGATGACGGCAAAAACCTACTGGGTGAGCCTATCGTGCCGAGCGACGCTCGCGGGAAATCAGCCGCCGGTGCGCCGCAAAACCACCATCAAGGTGCGAATCATGATCTTGAAGTCGAGCCAAAGGCTCCAATTCTCGATGTAGTAGTTGTCGTAAACCGCTCGCTCGAACAAAGACGTGTCGCCGCGGAGGCCGTGAATCGCGGCCCAACCGGTCAATCCGGCCGGAATTCGGTGACGAGCGCCGTAGCCCGGAATGTCCTGCGAGAACTGCTTCACGAAGTGCGGGCGCTCCGGACGCGGGCCGACGAGATCCATGTCGCCCCTGAGCACGTTGAAGAGTTGCGGCAATTCGTCGAGAGAGGTTTTGCGGAGGAATCGTCCGAGCTTGCCGAGTCGGTCGTCGTTGGCGATATTCCACTTGGTCGCCGATTCGTTTTCGTTCGCCGGCTTCATCGAGCGGAATTTCAGGATCGTGAATTCTGACGCGTTCTCGGTGATGCGGGTCTGACGGAACAGGATCGGCGCCGACCGGTCCTGCAGCCACACCGCGAGCGCGACGGCGCCCAGGACCGGCGACAAGAAGACGATGGCCGACAGGGACAGCAGGAAGGACGAAGCCCGCTTGAGGCGCCAGGTGAGAGTGCGGTGCGCCAGACGGCGGACCCGGACCAGCGGAATTCCGCGGATATGGTCCATGTCTCCGCTGACACTCGCGTACTCGAAGAGCCGCGGCACGATGTAGATCTCGCACTCGGCCTTGTCGAACAGTCGCAGCATGCCGAGCATGTCGGGCTCACGCAGTCCGGAGAATGCGACGATGACGACGTCGACCCCCTCCTGTTCGATGTAGCCCGGCTCGAATTGCTGCATCGGCCGCACCGGCACGTCGGACGACGTGGCTTTGTCCATCGGAAAGTCGTCGAGCATCGCGACGGGACGCAGCCCCATGCTCGGGTTCGTCTCCATCGAGGCCACGAGTTCGGCGGCAACCATGCCACCGCCGACGACGATGGTGTTCTTCAGCAGTCGGCGCGAGGCCTGCATTCGGCGGCGAACGACGTACGTCAGACCGCGCACCACGAAACTGGCGACGATCGTCGCCAGAACCACGAGCGCCGGATGCGTTCCGCCGAAGTCCGGCACCACCATCCAAGCCAGGAACGCGGCGGCTGAGCACATGATCACCATCGCGCCCAGGTCGTCGAGCACGAGAAGGTTGAGACGGTCCCGGCTGCGGCGAGTCGCCACGAGCATCACGAGCAGGCTGGCGGCCACGATCGCCCCGGGAAGTACCCCGGCGAGCAGTGCGACTGCAACAAAGACCGCGCCCGATTCCAACAGCGCCGCGCCCAGCACGATGAGGATCCGTACTCGACGGGTGATGCGCGTTTCCGACCGCTGACTGCTACGTCGACGATCGAAGTGGAAGATGCCGATCTCACGAGTCGCCAACACAACCCCCCGGAGTTTGACCTGCGAAATTCCCTCAATGTGATTTCGGAATGCAGTTGCCAGTTATTAGCGTCAGGCGCTTGTGACAAGTATCACCGACCAGAGAAGTGCTTGCAGGGCAACGCTATACGTGCGGTTGTCCAATTTCAGATGGTGAGATAATTGAAAGTTTGCTCACTTACCGGATGGCGATGTCCGAAACACGCCACCCGGCCGACGTACGAACCGCAGCCACATACGCGTTGAACGGCGCTAACGTCTGGCTACTCGCTGCGGGATCGACGACCGTCTGAGTGACCACGGCCGTGCGTTCGATGCGATCCGGAGTGTCCGCACGATGCTCCCCCGCGACGATGAAGGTCGTCGCGTTGACCGACACCTTTCGTCGAGCCCAGTCCTGCCACTGCGCCGAGGGTCTCACGTCAGAACCGGCCGACGACTTGTCCGAGAGGCTCTGGGTGAGCAACGGCGCGGCCCGCCGGTAGCCGTCGATCGTCGAGGCATCGGTCCCGGGATGCCACGTGAAGATGGTGTCGAGAGCTTTGACAATGACCTCGTCGCCGGGCTTCGCCTGATCCGTCACGTCACCGGACGGCGGTTCGCTGCCACATCCCACCAACAAGCCCAGCAACAGACACAGGACCGCGACCGCAGCCCTCATCGAGCCCCCTGCAGGACTACCGAGAACTGACTGGTCATGGATCGGATACGAGCCACATATGGTTGCGTCTCGGTCGTGTACTGACCGCCGGATGGCATCCCGCCAGCCCTCGTCACCGCACCCATTCCTGCGTTATACCCCGCGAGAGCGAGATCGACGGGATCTCCCCGCAAAGTTCCGCCGTCAACGCCTTGGCGCGCGACCGTCAGGTTCGAACACATCAACTGCGCCTGGGTCATGACCGCATCCGGAACACTGTTGATGTCGCGCCGACCGTCGTGGTCACCGTCGACGGCCATCGTCTGCCAGGTACCGGGCATGAACTGGGCGGGTCCCCGCGCCCCCGCAGGTGAGACGGCATCGGAGCGGAATCCGCTCTCTTGCATGATCTGCGCGGCGAGCAGCGGAGCCGACAGGCCGGGGCACTGCGTACCGCCCTTCTGCAGCCACGGCATGTAGTCCTGCGGCACGGTGCTCGCGTTGATCGGCGCGTTGGCGTTGCAGCCCGCCGGTGGTGATACCGCAGTCTTCGAACTCAGGATTGCCATCGGGTCCACCGGCGCCCCGCCCTCGGTACGCCCACCGCGCCACACCTCGAAGTGCAGATGCGGACCAGTCGACTCGCCGTTGCTCCCCACCAGCCCGATGCGCTGGCCCGCCCGGATCGTGTCGCCCTTCTGCACGAGCACGCCCGCGGGATACATGTGCCCGTAGACGGTGGACACCAGTCCGCTGCTGGTGTGCGAATCGATCACGATCCACTGCCCGAAGCCTTGGGCCGGACCGGCGTCGGTCACCGTGCCATCGAGGGCCGAGAAGATCGGTGAACCCAACGGTGCGCCGAAGTCGACGCCGCGGTGGAACTCGCGACCGCGAATACCGAACGGCGACGAGAGCGTTCCGTCCACACCGAGCGGCATGCCGCCCCAGATGCACGGCGCCCACGCGGTCATGGCACTCGGGGCCGGCATCCACGGATAGTCCGCACCGCCGGTCGACGCCGAAGCGAACCCCGCGGGAGTGGCCGCGGCGGCCAGCGGTGCGGCGAGCTGCATCGGATTCGCGGACACCGTCGTCGCCGAGTCATTCGCCAACGCAGCCGCGACCGTGGGGCCGGCCGCCGTGGTGTTCGGTGCGGCGAACGCGGCCGCCTTCGCTGCCTCTGCATTCGTGCCAGTGGTCGCGGGGTCTGCCGCGGCTTCGGCTACGACGGTCGTCGCCTGGCCCGCCGCGCCCGTCGTCGGTTCCGCGGTTTCAGCTGCTGGTTTGCCCTCCGCGGGAGGTGCCGCTGTCGTCTGACCTGCCGCTGGCGGTGGCTGTGCGACGGACGGCTGGGCTTGCTCGACCGGCGGAGCTTCAACGACCGGCGGGGCTTCGACCACCGGCGGCGCTTCGACCACCGGCGGCGCTTCGACCACCGGCGGTGCTTCGACCACCGGGGGCGCCTCCACCACCGGCGGCGCTTCGACCACCGGGGGCGCCTCCACCACTGGCGGCGCGACTACGGGCGGTGCCGGGACGAAGGTCGGCGCTTGTTTCGGTGGCTCGATCACCGGCGGCGCCGGAATCACAGCTGCGGGCGGGTCTGGAAAAACCACCTGCGGCGGCGCGAACTGAACCTGCGGCGGTGAGAACTGAACCTCAGGCGGCGCGAACTGGATCTGGGGTGGCGAGAACTGAATCTGGGGCGGACTCGCGGGCTGGTCGAAGACCCCAGGCGGCGCGATGGGCACGACAATGTCGGCGCTGGAAGTGGTGAGACCAAGAAATCCGAGGCCAACGATGAGGGACACCGAGATGGCGCCGATCCGGGCGCAAGAACGGGTCAGCGGGGCTGGTCGCTCGGCGCATTGTGCGCGCCGCAGGGTGACCACCATTTCGTCAGCCCCCACTCAAACGAAACGCGCGAAGATCGCCGTTGATCAACTACATACCAGTTGGTCTGCTTCTGGTTGCACTGAGCGTAACCCTGTTGAAGGTGCAACTTCAATACCCCGAATAAATGACTCAGCGACAGCTCAGGAAATTCGACGTTTCCGCTGCTAGAGCGCGAAATTCCGCAGTCCGGTTCGCCAGGCTTCCGTGGTAGGCGCGCTGCCACTTTTCGCCTCGACGTCGCGGACGGCCGCCATGAACCGGACGACCTTCGCCCGAAGTTCCAATTCCGAAATCTGAGTCTGGAGAGCCGCCGGAATGCAGTCGGCCGGGACGCCGGCCTCGACGCAGCGCGCCACAACTTTCTGCGCCAGTGCGAGCGACGGAAGCTGAAGCGCGATTCCGTCGAGGCACGATTCCCGAGCCTTCTCCGATGCCTTGCGTCGGTTCCACGCGTCCTCTTGTTCGGCGATGCTGTCGAGCGCGCCCCGGTCGAGGTGTGGGCTGCGGTGCCGCAGCTTCGTCTCGAGGGCGTTGGCGACGTCGTCGACCGCGAATCGGCCTTGCGCCTCGGCGATCCGGGAGTGAAACAGGACCTGCAGCAACAGGTCGCCGAGTTCTTCGCGAATGTGCTCGGAATCGGAATGCTCGATCGCATCGAGGAGTTCGTACGCCTCCTCCAGGAGGTAGCCGGTGAGCGATGAGTGCGTCTGCCGTGTCTCCCACGCACCGAAGCCCCACAGGCGATTCATCACGTCGGCAACCGAGACGAGCGCGTCACCGAGGATCGGTTCCGCAGAGATGACCCTCTCCCCCGCGGCGACCCGCCGGACGACCTCAGGGTCACCGGCATTCGTGCTCACCAAAACGTCGGCCGAGGCGTCCTCGCGCAGCTGCAACCGGGTTTCGGCCGGGACCTCGGCGGTGCATCGCACCGGCCCGCTCAACTCAGCGAGAGCCGCGATCGGCACCACCCCGGGGCGCAGCGCGTCGAGCAGGACGACGGTCATTTCGACGACGTGGTGTAGACCGCCGACCCGTCCCAGGCGATCGGCATGGACGGCTTCGAGTCGAGGCTCAGCAGGAAGTCGGCGATGAACTGCAGCAATTCGACATCACGAACGCGGTCTGCACCGACGCCTCCCGAACCCGTGCGAGGCAGCGGAATCTGAATGGCTTCCTGCGTCGGCCGATAGTTGGCGGACGGGTACAGCCGCTTGAGCCGCACCTGCTTGGAGTCCGGGAGGTCCAAGGGTGAGATCTTCACCTGCGTGCCGGCCAGAAGTACCTCGGTCACGCCATATTCACGGCACAACAACCGTAACCGAGCGACCGACACCAGCCGGCCGACCTCGACCGGAGGCTCACCGTAGCGGTCGCGAAGCTCGTCGATGACGGCACCGATCTCGGCGTCGTTCGAGGCCGCGGCAAGTTTGCGATACGCCTCGAGGCGCAGGCGGTCACTCGTCACGTATCCCGGCGGAATGTGCGCGTCGACCGGCAGGTCGATCCGGACATCCTTCGGCGGTTCGGACGCGTCGATCGGACGGCCGTCGGCGACCGCGCGGTACGCCTCAACCGCTTCCCCGACGAGACGCACGTACAGGTCGAACCCGACGCCTGCCACGTGACCCGACTGCTCCGCACCGAGAACGTTTCCGGCACCGCGGATTTCGAGGTCCTTCATGGCGACGGCCATACCGGCGCCGAGGTCGGAGTTCTGCGAGATCGTCGCCAGCCGGTCGTACGCGGTCTCGGTGAGCGGCTTCTCGTCCGGATACAGGAAGTACGCGTAGCCACGTTCGCGCGAACGCCCGACTCGACCGCGAAGCTGATGCAGCTGGGACAGACCGAGCATGTCCGCACGCTCGACGATCAACGTGTTCGCGTTCGAGATGTCGAGGCCCGTCTCGATGATCGTCGTGCAGACCAGCACGTCGTACTCGCGGTGCCAGAAGCCTTCGACCGTCTGCTCGAGCAGCTCTTCGTTAAGCTGGCCATGTGCGACGACGACCCGAGCCTCCGGCACGAGATCGCGAATCCGCTTGGCCGCCTTGTCGATCGACTGCACGCGGTTGTGCACGTAGAAGATCTGGCCATCGCGCAGCAGCTCACGCCGGATCGCGGCCGCGACCTGCTTGTCGTTGTACTTGCCGACGTACGTGAGGATCGGGTGGCGCTCCTCTGGCGGAGTGAGGATCGTCGACATCTCGCGAATGCCGGCCAGCGACATTTCCAGGGTTCGCGGGATCGGCGTCGCCGACATCGTCAGCACGTCCACGTGGGTGCGCAGCGCCTTGATGTGTTCCTTGTGCTCGACGCCGAAGCGCTGTTCCTCGTCGACGATGACGAGGCCGAGGTCTTTCCACCGGACGCCCGTCTGTAGCAGTCGGTGGGTGCCGACCACGACGTCGACCGAGCCATCCGCCAGACCCGCGAGGGTCTTGCGAGATTCGGCCGGGTCGGTGAATCGCGACAGACCCTTGATCGTGACCGGGAAACCCGCCATCCGGTCGGTGAAGGTCTGCTGGTGCTGCCCGGCGAGCAGAGTCGTCGGCACGAGCACCGCGACCTGTTTGCCACCCTGGACGGCTTTGAACGCGGCGCGGACGGCGATCTCGGTCTTGCCGTAGCCCACGTCACCGACCACGACGCGGTCCATCGGGACCGGCTTCTCCATGTCCGCCTTGACTTCGTCGATCGCGGTCAACTGGTCATGCGTCTCGGTGAACGCGAACGCGTCCTCCATCTCGCGCTGCCACGGCGTATCCGGCGGGTAGGCGAATCCGGGCGAGGCCTGTCGGGCGGCATACAACTGCACGAGTTTTCCGGCGATCTCGCGCACCGCCTTGCGTGCTTGCCGCTTGGTGTTCGCCCAGTCCGAACCGCCTAGCTTGCTGAGCGCCGGCATCTCGCCGCCGACGTACCGCGACAGCTGGTCCAGCGACTCCATCGGCACGAACAGCCGGTCGCCCGGTTGTCCGCGCTTGCTCGACGCGTACTCGATGACGAGATACTCGCGTCGTGCGCCGCCGATCGTGCGCTCGACCATCTCGACGAACTTTCCGATGCCGTGCTGATCGTGGACGACCATGTCCCCCGCGACGAGCGCAAGCGGGTCCACCTGATTACGCCGGCGCGCGGCCAGCCGGCGGCCACCGGACGGCGTATTGGTCCGCGATCCGGTCAGGTCCGATTCGGTGATGACCACCAGCTGCGAACGGTCGAGAACGATGCCATCGCGCAACGTCGCGCACAGGACACCGACGGAGTTGGTGCCGGGCGCCGCACCGCCATCGAGAAGGGTCGCCGGGACATCCGCCTCGGAAAGCCGCTCCACGACACGTTGCGCCGTTCCATGACCAGTCACGACCACGACGGCGCGACCGCCCGAACTCAGATGCACGCGCAGCATCGCGTACATCGCGACGAGCTGCTCGTCCGAGCCTCGCGGCGACGGTGCGGAGCGAAGGTCCAGAACAGTTTCGGTGGAATCGCCGGATGCGAGCGGTGTCAGGACCCACCACGCGAGGTTGCAGTCCGCCGCGCTGTCTTCGATCTCATCGAGGGTGCGGTAAGCCGAGCTCGCCAGGTCGAGTGCGGCCGCGTCGATGGGCGCATCGGCTCCGATCGACGCCGCGGTCCACGACGCCTCGAGGAACTCCTGGCCGGTGCGCACGAGGTCGGCTGCACGGGTACGGATTCGCTCGGGGTCCATGAGCAAGACGCGCGTTCCGTGCGGGACCACCTCGGTCAGGAGCTGGAGCTTGTCCGGAACCAGTACCGGCAGAAGCGATTCCATGCCCTCGACCGGAACTCCGGCGCCGAGTTTGGTGAACATCTCGACAAGTCCAGACCGCTGCACCGCAGGCGTCTGCGCCAGGTCGGCGGCCCGCTCGCGAACCGCTTCGGTCAGCAGCACTTCACGGCATGGGAAAGCGACCACGGTGTCGACCTCGAGGTCCGATACCGACCGCTGGTCGGTCACCGCGAAGGCACGCAGTTCGGTGACTTCGTCGCCCCAGAACTCGACACGCACCGGGTGCTCGGCCGTCGGCGGGAAGATGTCGAGGATGCCTCCACGCACCGCGAACTCGCCGCGCTTTCCGACGAGATCGACTCGGCTGTAGGCGAACTCGACGAGCTTGCCGATCAGTTCAGTGAAGTCGTGTTCGCTGCCGACAGTCAGCGTGATCGGTTCGATCTCCCCGAGTCCGGCGTTCATGGGCTGCATGAGCGAGCGCACCGTCGCGACGACGATGCGGAGTTCGTCGGACTTGGCCAGTCGATGCAGCACGGAAATGCGCTTTCCGACAGTGTCCGCGCTCGGCGACAGCCGCTCGTGCGGCAGCGTCTCCCACGACGGGAAAAGCGCGACGCGATCGCCGAGCATCTGCGTCAACTCGTCGGTGAGATCCTCGGCTTCGCGGCCGGTGGCCGTGACGACGAGCAAGGGAGCACTTGCACTCAGCGCCGCCGCGACGAACGGACGCGCGCTCGCCGGCGCGACGAGCGTTGCCGATCGCTGCGCTGCGAGATCGTTGATTGCATCGAATGCCGGGTCCGCACAGGCAAATTCAGCTAGTCCTGCAAGAGGCAACAAAGCGGGAGCTCCAAAGGTTGTAAACCGCGGCACTCGGTCGATTCCGGCCGCGGCACTACCAGATTTACCTAAGGTACGTAGCGGCGCAAACGCCGGGCAGCGAACTCCCGGAAGTACGGCAGCTTGTCCTCCGCGACGACCGCGGGCAGGTGGTAGTACCAGGTGCGCTCGAGCCTGCTCGCCATGCTCGCGAGATCATCGACGCTGGCGGCGACGACGTACGCGCCGGTGACCGCCTGCTGCCACACCATCCCGACGTCGTTCGGATTCGCGTCGGAGCGCAGGTCACCTTCGGCGACGGCACGAGCGGCGAGGTCGCGGTAGAGGTCTCCGGCGAGTTGGCCCGGCGAGCGGTCGGCAGCACCGCGCCAGTCGCCGATCTGGTAGGTCAGCTTCGTCATCGCACCGACGATCGGCTCGCTGAGCGTCAATTCGGCGATGTCGTACGAGATCGAGATGACGGCCTCGAGCGCGGGCACCCGGCTGTTGACCACCGGAAGCACGGCGTCCGCGAGACGCTGCGCACCCTGGTCGATGACCGCGCGCGCCAATTCCTCCTTCGAACCGAAGTGGAAGTACAGCGCACCCTTGGTCACATGGGACTGGTTGATGATCTCGTTGAGGCTGGCGTTCGCGTAGCCCAGACGGAGGAACACCTCGGCGGCACCGAGGAGAACTGCGTCGCGAGTCAGTTCTGCGCGAGCTTGACGAGCCACCTGCAACACTCCGTTTGGTCGAGACCGGACAAGATCATTGGAAACTGAACGGTACGGTTACGAAGGACACGTTAGCACCACTTTTCGGGGTAGAGACCCTGCCAGATAGCAATTTTTCCGAACAGCGCAACGGATCGTTCGCCGAAAACCGACCGCTACTCTGTTCCGAGCGTCGGATCCGCTTCCAAATGCATGAGACCGTTCCAGCACAGGTTCACCAGATGTGCGGCCAGAACCTCTTTCGGCACGGATCGATCGTCGAGCCACCACGTCGCGGTGGTCGACACCATGCCCACCAGCGCCTGCGAATACAGCGGCGCGAGTTCGGCTTTGAGATGCCGGCGCTCGAAGTCGCCGGCCAGGAGGTTCGACACCTGGCCGATCGCGTCGTTGAGCAGACTCGAGTAGGTCCCCTCGTCCGCGGCGATGCGCTGGTCGCGAACGAGAATCCGGAAGCCGTCCGTGTGTTCCTCGATGTAGGTCAACAGCGCGAGCGTCACACTCTCGATTCGCACGCGCGACTTGTTCTCGGTCAGCGACGCGGTGATCATGCCGAGTAGTCGGCTCATCTCGCGGTCCACGATGACGGCGTAGATGCCCTCTTTGCCGCCGAAGTGCTCGTAGACGACCGGCTTCGAGACCTGCGCGCGTTGCGCGATCTCCTCGATCGAGGTGCCGTCATAGCCACGTTCGGCGAACAGCGACCGACCGACGTCGATGAGCTGCTTCCGGCGCTGCGTGCCGGTCATGCGCGTCCGCGGACCGCGCGGTGCCGAGACCTCTTCGCTGGACGCCACTTCTCACCCCTTCATCACGACTGGGTCGCCTGTCGATCAGGGTATCCGGACAATCACCGGCCACTGGCCGGAAGCCGGTTGCACACCTATACCCCGCGCATGCGAGGATCTATTCGCCTCAATCCGCCGTGGTGTAATTGGCAGCACCTCTGATTTTGGTTCAGATAGTTCAGGTTCGAGTCCTGGCGGCGGAGCTGCTTGTAAGTTCGTCAGCGGAGTCAGCCCCGGCCGAGAGGACCCGTTCATGTCCGAGACCGCAGTAGTCATTCTCGCCGCCGGAGCGGGAACCCGAATGCGGTCCAAGACGGCGAAGGTCCTGCACCGCGTCGGTGGCCGCACAATGCTCGAGCACACCATCCGCGCTGCGTGCGACCTCGCGCCGGGTCATGTCGTGGTCGTCGTCGGACATCAGCGCGAAGAAGTCATCCCGGTGGTCGAGCAGATCGGCGAGCAGCTGGGACAGGACCTGGTCATCGCCGTCCAGGACGAGCAGCTCGGCACCGGCCACGCGGCCGCATGCGGACTGTCTGGCCTTCCCGACGGATTCGACGGCGACGTGCTCCTCACCGCCGCGGATGTCCCGCTCCTCAACAGCGACGTCCTGCGCGAACTCCACAACGCGCACCTCGCCACGAACGAAACCGCCGTCACGATCCTGACGTTCCGGCCGGAGAACCCGTTCGGCTACGGCCGCATCACCCGGGACGCGTCCGGCGATGTCGACGCGATCGTCGAGCAGAAGGATCTGCAGACCGGCCAGCACGAGATCAACGAGGTCAACTCCGGCGTCTACGCGTTCGACGCGGCCCACCTGCGTTCGGCCACCGCGAACCTGAATACCGACAACGCGCAGGGCGAGCTCTACCTCACCGACGTCGTCGCGATCGCCCGCTCCGAGGCGCGTCACGTGCACGCGGTCGAGATCAATACCCTCATCACCGCCGCGAAGACGGCGGGTGCCTGGGCCGACGCCAACGTCACCGGCGATATGTGTGTGGCCGGCGTCAACGACCGCGCCCAGCTTTCGGCCGTCTCGCGCGCCTACAACGACGCGATCGTCGCGAGCCACATGCGCGCGGGCGTCACGATCGAAGACCCCGCCACGACCTGGATCGAAGCGGGCGTGACGATCGGCCCGGACACGCTCATCTACCCGAACGTCCAGCTGCGCGGCACGACCGCGATCGGCGAAGCGTGCGAGATCGGTCCCGACACGACGCTCACGAACGTCACCGTCGGCACCGCAGCCGTCGTCATCCGCACGCACGGCACGGACGCCGAACTCGGCGCGGGGTCCACCATCGGCCCGTTCGCCTACCTCCGGCCCGGGACGAAGCTCGGCGTCAAGGGCAAGATCGGCACGTTCGTCGAGACCAAGAACGCGACGATCGGCGACAACTCGAAGGTCCCACACCTGACGTACGTTGGTGACGCCACCATCGGCGAGCACTCGAACATCGGCGCCTCCAGCGTTTTCGTCAACTACGACGGCATCACCAAGCACCACACCACCGTCGGATCGCACGTCCGCACCGGCAGCGACACGATGTTCGTGGCGCCGGTCGACGTCGGCGACGGCGCCTTCTCGGGGGCTGGTACGGTGATCCGCCGCAACGTTCCACCGGGGGCGCTCGCAGTGATGGCAGGGCAACAGCGCAATATTGAGAACTGGGTCATGCGCTACCGCCCGGACAGTGCGGCAGCCAAGGCCGCACAAGCTGCGCAGGAAAAGCGGGCCGCTGAATCTGCTCCGGCAGACGAATAGATCGACGATGTTTCAAGAAAGGCAAGCTCGGTGACGAGGTTGAAGACCGACAACGACCGGAACCTGATGCTCTTCTCCGGGCGTGCCCACCCTGAGCTTGCCGAGCAGCTGGCCAAGGAACTCGACACTCCGGTCACTCCGCAGACCGCGCGCGAGTTCGCCAACGGCGAGATCTTCGTGCGCTTCGAGGAGTCGGTCCGCGGTTGCGACGCCTTCGTCGTGCAGAGCCACCCGTTCCCGCTGAACCAGTGGCTCATGGAGCAACTGATCATGATCGACGCGCTCAAGCGCGGCTCGGCCGAGCGGATCACGGCGGTGCTGCCCTTCTACCCGTACGCCCGTCAGGACAAGAAGCACCGCGGCCGCGAGCCGATCTCGGCTCGCCTCGTCGCTGACCTGCTCAAGACTGCCGGCGCAGACCGCATCATCACGGTCGACCTGCACACCGATCAGATCCAGGGCTTCTTCGACGGTCCGGTCGACCACATGCGCGCGAACCACCAGCTGTGCGACTACCTCCAGGAGCACTACGTCCTCGGGGACATCGCCGTCGTCTCCCCCGACGCAGGTCGCGTGCGCGTCGCGGAGAAGTGGGCCGACCTCCTCGGCGGTGCACCGCTGGCCTTCGTGCACAAGACCCGTGACCCGCTCGTCCCGAACCAGGTTGTCGCCAACCGCGTCGTCGGTGACGTCAAGGGCAAGACCTGCATCCTGATCGACGACATGATCGACACCGGTGGCACCATCGCCGGCGCGGTCAAGCTGCTGCTGCAGGATGGCGCGAAGGACGTCGTCATCGCCGCGACACACGGTGTGCTGAGCGCACCCGCGAGCGAGCGTCTCGCCGACTGCGGCGCGCGCGAGGTCATCGTCACCAACACGCTGCCGATCCCGGAGGAGAAGCGGTTCCCGACGCTGACCGTGCTGTCGATCGCCCCGCTGCTCGCCCGCACGATCCGTGAGGTCTTCGAGAACGGCTCGGTGACCAGTCTGTTCGACGGCAGCGCCTAGCCGACAGCCCGCGATTGCAGGAACCGTTCGGGTCGCGATTGGTTTCCTGCAATCTCGGGGCCCGGGCGGATTTCCGTCCGCCTATGGTGTTCTCGTGACGTTCACCGGATTCCCCGCTGCTGCGCTCGACTTCTACGAGGACCTCGAGGCCGACAATTCCAAGGCGTTCTGGACGGCCCACAAGGACACCTACGAAGGGGCGATAAAGAAGCCGTTCGAGGCTCTGGTCGCCGAACTCGGCCCGGAGTTCGGCGAGGCCAAGATCTTCCGGCCCTACCGTGACGTCCGGTTCGCCAAGGACAAGTCGCCGTACAAGACCAATCAGGGCGCGTGGTTCGGCGAGTCATCGGTCTACGTCCATATCGACGCCGCCGGTCTGATGGTCGCCGCCGGTTACTGGGAAACGGCCAGTGACCAGGTCGGACGCCTGCGCGAGGCGGTGGCTGCCGAGATCTCGGGCACGGAACTCGAAGGCATCATCGCCGACCTCGAGCAGGCGGGTTTCGAAGTCGGCGGCGAGCAGTTGACCCGCGTGCCCGCCGGATACCCGAAGGATCACCCGCGCGCGGATCGGCTTCGATTCAAGACGCTGACCGCCCGTAAGACGTTCGGCGCTCCGGCGTGGCTGGCGACCCCGAAGGCGAAGAAGCACATCGTCGATGGCTTCCACGCGATGCAGCCGCTCACATCGTGGCTGCAGCAGCGCGTGGGACCGACTGAGCTGGAGCGCCGGGGCCGCTAGCATCGAAAGATGCTGCGAGGATTCTTCTCCCGCGCAAGCCGCGATGGCCTGAGCAGGCGTGATGCTGCGCTCGAGGCCCTTCGGCACGCCGTTCTCGACGCTCCCGCGAATAGTGATCCCTCGATCCGCCGCGCTTGGGCCTTCGACGAATCGGACGGCAGCTTGATCGGTGACTATGCCGTGGCGGTACGGGACAGTTCGTACAAGATCACCGACGCGGTCATCAAACGACTGCGCCTCGCAGGTCATTCCGAGGACGAGGTCTTCGAAGTCACCGTTGCCGCCGCACTCGGCGCATCGTTGACGCGACTGGAAGCCGCCGTTGCGCTGCTCGGTCCGGAGGCGTGAATGCGTCTGTCAATTCTCGAGAATGGCCATCGACTTCGCGCGCGAGTGTTCATCACCACCATCAACCGCGTCTTCCGCTACCCCGTCGATCCGGTCATCAGGCTGTGGACCTACCGGCCCGAGTTCTTCGGCGGCGCGATGTCCGACTACGCATCGATCGTGCTGCGCAGCAATTCCTTTTGGACGCCGGCTGAGCGAGAGTTCTTCGCGGCATACTCCTCCGAACAGAATCAATGTCCGTTCTGCGCCACGATCCATTCCGAGACAACCCGTGTTGAATCCGGCGGCGCTTTGATGGCCGGCGACGCGCAGAACCTGCGGCGTGAGGCCGCAGCGATGTTGCCCGTTCTCGCCAAGACGACCCGGTCCCCGGAACTACTCACGCGCGCAGATATCGACGCCGTCCGGGACGTCGGAGTTCCGGATGCGGCAATCATCGACGCGCTTCACGTCAATGCCGTGTTCAACGTCATGAATCGGGTTGCGAATGCACTCGACTTCCAGTGGGAAACACCGGGGCAAGTCGAAATGGCGGCGAAGGTGCTCCATCGTGTCGACTACCGGCTTCCCCGGATTCTTCTGCGCTGATCTCCTACCGCGCCGTCGCCAGTACCAGCGCGAATCGGTCCAGATCGTCGGTCCAGATGTGAGTGGTCTCGAAGCCCGCGGTCGCGAGTTCGCTACGTAGCCCATCAGTGG
Organism: Smaragdicoccus niigatensis DSM 44881 = NBRC 103563; assembly: GCF_000380645.1. Classification (GTDB taxonomy): domain Bacteria; phylum Actinomycetota; class Actinomycetes; order Mycobacteriales; family Mycobacteriaceae; genus Smaragdicoccus; species Smaragdicoccus niigatensis. The sequence continues at coordinate 77,874 of NZ_AQXZ01000009.1, read as the reverse complement.
TGAACTTCGCGCTGATTTCCGTGCGCATCTGCTCACCCGCGGCGAACTGCACGTCGAGATCGAGATCCTCGATGCGCACCGTCATCGCCTTGGTCGCCTCGAGCCGCATCTCGATCCAGTTGTTCTGTGCATCCCAGCGCGCAACATGCCGGAACGCATCCGGATCGAAGTTGCCGCCGAGCCGAGAGTTGATGACGCGCAGCACGTTTCGGTTGAACTCCGCAGTCACGCCCGCGGCGTCGTCGTAGGCGGGCACCAGCACGGACTCGTCGATAACGAGGCCTGCGCCGAGCACGAGTTGCTCCCCCGGCTGCAGGACGGCACGAATGCTGCTCAGGAACTCGGCTCGCTCATCGGGCGCGAAGTTGCCGATCGTCCCGCCGAGGAACGCGATCATCCGGCTGCCGCCGCCCGGCAGGTTGTGCAGAGTTTCGGTGAAGTCGCTGACGACGCCATGCACCACAAGGTGCGGATACTCGGACTTCACCGCGGTCGCGGCTTCCTCGAGCGCGGCCGGCGAGAAGTCCTGCGGGACGAACATGCGGAGCGAGTCCAGCGCCGTCAGCAGCGTCCGCGTCTTCTCCGCCGAGCCTGAACCGAGCTCAACGAGGATGTCGGGCTTGGCAAGCGCGGCAATTTCGCCCGCGGACCGGTGCAGCAACGCGCTCTCGGTTCGCGTGGGGTAGTACTCGGGCAGGCGAGTGATCTGGTCGAACAACTCACTGCCGCGAGCATCGTAGAACCACTTCGGCGGAAGAACCTTGGGCGAGGACGTCAACCCGGTCAGAACGTCGGATCGAAGCGCACTGAGCAGATCGTCTTCTACCAAGTGGACTTCGATGGTTGCGGAAGTCATCAATCTCCTCATACCCGGGCTACACAACTCCTCAAACCAACACCAAAACCGACCCTAGTCATTCCTCACGACCCGCCGCACCGTTCCGTGATGGTCCGTCACCGACCGGTAAGGAATCGCGGGTAGCGTCGCGACCATGTGGACGCTCGACGACGTACGCGCTGACGCCCCCGCTTGCCAGAACCTCGTCTTCCTCGACAGCGCGGGATCGTCCCTGCCACCGAACCCGGTCGTCGAGACGGTGATGCGACATGTTCGCCGCGAAGCCGAAGTCGGTGGCTACCGCGCGGCCAACGAGCGCCTCGACGACCTCTCCGCGGTCAAGACGTCGATCGGCCGCCTCATCAATGCCCCCACTGATTCGATTGCCCTGAGCGACAGCGCATCTCGATCGTGGTCGGACTTCTTCTACAGTGTGCCGCTGCAGACCGGCGATCGAATTCTCATCTCGCACATCGAATACGGCAGCAATGCGATCGCCGCGTTGCAGCGGACTGAGCAGACCGGCGCGACGGTCGAACCGATCCCCTGCGACCCGTCCGGCCGCATCGACCTCGAGGCCTTTGAGCGGATGCTCGACGAGCGGGTCAAGCTCGTGAGCCTGGTCCACGTCCCGACGAACGGTGGTGTGGTAAATCCGGTTCGCCCGGTTGTCGATCTCGCCCATCGGGTCGGCGCCCTGGTCCTTCTCGACGCCTGCCAATCCGCGGGTCAACTCCCCCTCGACGTCTCGGCGATGGGCGTCGACGCGCTGTCCGCGACCGGACGGAAGTGGTTGCGTGGCCCGCGCGGGACGGGCCTTCTCTACGTCGATCCGCGCCTGGACCTGACCCCGAGCCGACTCGACCTCCATGGCGCAACCTGGCAGTCGATCGCGGACTTCGACGTGGCTCCCGACGCGTCGCGCTTCGAATTCTGGGAGTGCAACGTCGCCGCTCGCCTCGGCCTCGGGACGGCGATCGATTACCTCCTCGACCTCGGACCCGACTCGGTGTTCGCGGCGATCGCCTCCACGGCGGCAACCACCCGCGCGCAACTACGCGATATCCCCGGCGTCAGCGTTCACGACCCGGACGGTGAACTCGCCGGGATCGTCTCCTTCTCCATCGGTGGCCGCGAGTGCACGGAAGTCCGGGACGCGCTTGCGGAGCAGAACATCGTCGTCACCGTCAGCCATCGATCCTCGACATTGCTGGACATGGATCGCCGGGGCTTGAGCAGTGTGGTCCGTGCCTCGCCGCACTGTTTCGTGTCCCCCGCCGACCTGGAGAAATTCGCGGAGTCCGTCGAAGCCTTGCGCTAAGACGCGATTTGGCTATAGCCTTTAGCTATGGCTACACCAATTAGCCGAACGCAGGCGAGACGCGAGGCCGTCATCGACGAAGCACTCGCCCATGCGCTCGACATCATGTCCGTCGACGGCGCCGGCGGACTCTCGATCTCGGAGATGGCCCGGCGCATGGGCATCCGGCCACCGTCGCTGTACAAGTACTTTCCGTCGCTGCACGCCGTCTATGACGAGATCTTCCGGCGCGGATCGCAAGACATCCTCGAGATGGTGCGCAGCCTGATCGCGACCGGCACCACCGGCGTCGAGCTGTATTACGCCACGTGCGATGCGATGGTCGGCTGGTGCTTGTCGCATCAGGCGATGGCACAACTGTTGTTCTGGCGGCCCGTCCCCGGATTCGCCCCGAGCGCGGAAGCGTTCGCGCCGAGCGCGGAATCCATGGACATGATCGCCGCTGCATTCAGTCAGGCAATCGACGACGGTCACCTTCGCCGGGACACCGACCTCGACGAATTCCTGACTCTCTACACCGTCATGCTCAGCGGGCTGATTTCTCAGCAACTCGCCAACGAGCCGCACGCCGACTTCGAGAGCGGCCGCTTCACCTCACGTACCCGCCGAATGGCGGAAATCTTCATCAACGCCTATCTACCCAGGAGCTAGCCATGCGTCAACAACTCGACACCGACACAGTCTCCCGCGTCATCGCCGCCGAACCCCAGGCCCTCTACGACCTAATCGCGGACGTGACCCGGACGCCTGAGTACAGCCCGTATGTCAAGAACATCAAGTGGATCAAAGGCGCGACCGGCCCCGCAGTCGGAGCACGCTTCCGGACGATCAATTCGATGGGACGCCTCAGCTGGCCGAACTGGCCGGTCATGACGGTCCTCGATCCCGGCCGTGAAGTCGCGTGGCAGCGCACCGAGAAGCCGGGCGGCGGAACCGTGGAGTGGCGCTACACGTTCGAGGCGGTCGAAGGCGGAACTCTCGTCACCGAGTCCTACCGAGTCATCGATCCGGTGACCCCGTTCGGCTGGTTCATCATCGGGACTTTGGCGGGAATCAAAGACGATCGCGCCGCCCTGCGCCAGGGAATGATCGAGTCCCTCGACCGCATCGCCGCGCTCACCGAGAAGGTCAATTCCTGATGATCGATGCCGATTTCAGTGACTCGGGACAGCTGGGGTAAGCTCTAACCTCGTTGTCTCGGCGAGGGTCGCCATCTAGCGGACCGTGATCGACGCGGCAAGGCTCCACACTTCTGTGCTGCCTTGTGTGTCGAGCGCGCGCTAATTGGCCCCACTCTTCGGGATAGCCCCCAGGGCTGAAACTTCCGCTAGATGTAGGAGCCGTATTCAATGTCTGAAGCCAACGTTCTCGAGGCTACTGTCCGTACCGAGTTCGGTAAGGGTGCCGCCCGTCGCGCCCGCGCCGCCGGCCAGGTCCCCGCCGTCCTTTACGGTCACGGCACCGAGCCCCAGCACCTCGCGGTGAGCGCTCGTGACTTCGCCGCGATCCTCCGCGCGAACGGTGTCAACGCCGTTCTGAGCCTCCAGATCGACGGCAAGAGCCAGCTCGCGCTGACCAAGTCGGTCGTCGTCCACCCGCTGCGTCGCTACATCGAGCACGCCGACCTCCTTGTCCTGAAGAAGGGCGAGCGCGTCACGGTCGACGTTCAGGTCGTCGTCGTCGGTGAGGCCGTTTCCGGCACGCTCGTCACCACGGACGCCAACACCGTCTCGATCGAGGCTGACGCGCTCAAGGTTCCGCAGCAGCTCGAGATCAACATCGAGGGCGCCGAGGCCGGCACCCAGTTCCTCGCCGGCCAGCTCGAACTGCCGGATGGCGCTGTCCTCGCGGGCGACCCGGAGGCGCTGCTCGTCAACGTCGTCGTCGCTCCGAAGGAAGAGGAGCCGGAGGCCGCTGAGGGCGAAGAGGCTGAGGCCGCCGAGGGCGAAGCTGCCGAGGCTGCCGAGGGCGAGACCGCTGAGGCAGAGGCCGCAAGCGAGGAGTGACCGCTCCCATCAGCCCAGCCCTCGTTGTAGGGCTGGGCAACCCCGGTCCCCAGTACGAACGCACGCGCCACAACGTCGGCCAGATGGTCGTCGATGTGCTTGCCGCGCGCGTGGGGTCGGGTTTTCGGATTCACAAGAAGTCCGGAGCAGACGTCGTGGAAGCGCGGCTTGGCAGCACGAAGATCGTGCTCGCCAAGCCGCGCACTTTCATGAATGTCTCCGGCCGCCAGATCGGCCCACTCGCGAACTTCTTCGGCATCCCCGCCGAGAACGTCATCGTCATCCACGACGAACTGGATCTGGAATTCGGCACGATCCGGCTCAAGCGCGGCGGTGGCGAAGGCGGACACAACGGGCTCAAGTCGCTGACGGCCGCCCTGAGCACCCGCGACTACCTGCGCGTACGCTTCGGCATAGGTCGGCCACCGGGCCGACAGGACCCAGCAGATTTCGTGCTGAAGCCGTTCTCCTCCGTGGAGCAGAAGGAACTCGCCGTTCTGGTGGAGCATGCTGCCGACGCGGCTGAGCAACTGCTTGAACTGGGCCTCGAAGCCGCCCAGAACCGCCTTCACTAAGGACATTTCTCCGTGACTGACCTCGCCACCGAAGTCGCCCGCCGCCGGACGTTCGCCGTCATCTCGCACCCCGACGCGGGAAAGTCGACGCTCACCGAGGCGCTGGCACTGCACGCTCGTGCGATTTCCGAGGCGGGCGCGATCCACGGCAAGGCCGGCCGCAAGTCGACCGTCTCCGACTGGATGGAGATGGAGAAGGCCCGCGGTATCTCGGTCAGCTCGACGGCGCTGCAGTTCACCTACGACGATCACGTCATCAACCTCGTCGACACCCCCGGCCACGCCGACTTCTCCGAGGACACCTACCGGGTGCTCACCGCGGTCGACTGCGCGGTCATGCTCATCGACGCCGCGAAGGGCCTCGAACCGCAGACTCTCAAGCTGTTCCAGGTGTGTAAGCACCGCGGTATCCCGGTCATCACGGTCATCAACAAGTGGGACCGGCCGGGTCGCGAGCCGCTCGAACTGCTCGACGAGATCGCGGACCGCATCGGCCTGCTGCCTACTCCCCTGTTCCTGCCCGTCGGCATCGCCGGCGACTTCCGCGGCCTACTGCGCCGCGGCGCGGACGGCGAAGCAGTCGAGTACATCAAGTTCACGCGCACCGCGGGTGGCGCGAAGGCGGCGCCGGAGGAGTACTTCACCCCGGAGCAGGCCGCAGACATGGAAACCGACGCGTGGGAGACGGCCGCAGAGGAGAGCGAACTGCTGTCGGGCGCCGGTCAGGACCACGACCTCCAAGCGTTCCTCGACGGCATCACCTCCCCCGTCATCTACGCATCCGGAATGCTGAACTTCGGAGTCAAGCAGCTGCTCGACACGCTCGTGTCGATCGCGCCGCCACCCGGACCACGCACCGACGTCAATGCGGGAACTCGAAGCGTCACAGACGCTTTCAGTGCCGTTGTGTTCAAGGTGCAGGCCGGCCTCGACGCCGCACACCGCGACCGCCTCGCGTTCATGCGCATCGTCTCCGGCGAGTTCGAGCGGGGCATGATGGTCACCCATATGCAGACCGGCCGCACCTTCACCACCAAGTACGCGCTGACGGTTTTCGGCCGCGAGCGCGAGACGGTCGAGACCGCGTACCCGGGTGACATCGTCGGCTTGGTGAACGCGACGGCCCTGGCTCCGGGCCACACGCTGTACGCAGACAAGAAGGTCGAATACCCGCCGATCCCCTCGTTCGCACCGGAGTTCTTCTCGGTCCTTCGGGCCGAGAGCGCGGCGAAGTACAAGCAGTTCCGTCGTGCGGTCGAGCAGATGGACTCCGAGGGTGTCGTGCAGGTTCTGCGCAACGACATCCGTGGCGACGCCTCCCCGGTTCTCGCGGCCGTCGGCCCGATGCAGTTCGAGGTCGTCGCGGCGCGAATGAAGTCGGAGTTCAATGTCGAGGCGCGGATGGAGTCGCTCGGATACGCGCTCGCTCGCCGGACCGATGCCGAGTCGGCGGTCGAACTCGGCCGTCAGCGCGGCGTCGAGGTCTTCACGCGCACCGATGGCGCGCTGCTCGCACTCGTGAGCGACAAGTGGCGGCTGCAGTTCATCCAGAAGGAGCACCCGAAGCTCACGCTCGAGCCGCTGGTCGCGACGGCTGACTAGCCTTCGTCGGCATCTGCCGGAGGCGGCATCCACCCGGGAGCCGTGAGCTTGAACGAGGGCAGGTCCTTGAGCGAATAACTCAGCTCGAACGTCCGTTTGTAGGTCGTCGACGAGATTCGCCAGGCTCCGTCTTCACACAGTTGGTATTCGTCGGTGTACACCGACGAACCACGGAGCAATTTGTCGTGTTCGGGGATCAGCACCAGATCCGACAACATCCACACTCCGGTCGCGGTGCGGCCCTTGACGTCGATTTCCGGATGGCCGCACCGATGCTCGGTCAGGACGTGCGGACCGAGCGTTTCCTGCATGAACTGCACGAAGGCGTCGCGTGATTCGAACTGCAGGTATTCGCCGTAGGTGGCCTCGGCAGTCGGGGTGAGGGTGTCCGCGAACAGGTCCCATTGTTTGGTATCGAGCGCTCGCACGTGCCGGTACTTCAACCGGCTGATCGCGGCGATCGCGTCGAGGTCCATACCAGCTATTTTAGGCCGATTTCGAATTGTGATTGAGAACCCATTTGCCAGGAAATAGGTATCAATTTCGGTCCGCGGCCAGTTTCAATCATCAGAACCGAAAATTCTGGAGGTACGTGGTGGCCGAGATCCTGACTGGTGTGGGCGTCGTCGTCATGCTTGGGTTCGTGGCGGTGATGACACTCGTGGTCAAGTTCGCGTACATCCTCGTGCCGATTGCGATCGCCTGGTTCCTCGTGGCCATGGTTCCGTCGAGCACGTGGGAACAGTTCCGCAATTCCTTCCGCACTCCTGCGCCTATTCGAGTCCGATCACGGCGGTAGGTGCGGTCAGGGACGACAGTCCCGGCTCTTTATCGACCGTCAATTGAAAGACGGTCAGATCGAGATTCTCGGTGTGAATCTTCGGCGGTAGAACTCCACCGCTTTCGGTCAGGTACGAAAGTGCCGGCGCCAGATCACCGAGCGGTATGCACTGCCCGGCGCGTCCAACCGGCAGATTCCGGTAGGGCGCATACGCGTTGCCGATGAGCTTCTTCGCTTGCGCCGCATGCACTCCCAGCGCGTCGGCGGACTTGTCGAGGTCCTTCTGCGGGATGCAGACGTCCATGCCGTTGACGACGGCCCACGCTTCCACGGCAGAGCCCGGTCCCCCGGCCATCGCCGCCAGATTCGGGTCACCACGATTGTCGTTTCGAACCGTCACCCGGTGCCCGTTGATCGTCGACGCAATCGTGAGGTTGTCGGCGATGAGTCGATTCATCTTCAGGTAGATCGTGTCGTCGGGCGACTGTTCACCGTCGAAACCGCGAGTCGCGGCAGCGGTCTTGACGAGACCGACACCCTCGAACAACGCTGCGTCGGCGGTGAGGCGAATGGGCGATTCCGGCGGCGCACCGGAAAGGCCGGCGAGACTTCCGACTTCGACCGCCGTTGTCGACGAATCCACCCCAGACGGCAGAACCGCCGCGATCGTCACAACCACCGCGCCCACAGTGCCGATCGCTAGCGTCGCCGCTCTTTCTCCGATACCGTACGCGCGGCGTCGAATCCGGCGCCTCATCGCCGAGCCTCCGCAAGACGGGACGTGTCCATGAAGGGTTTGCGCATCGTCGCGATCGGCATGGCACTGTGCCTCGCTGTGATCGCCGCCGTCGCGGCCGGGGTCTTCACCCTGAGCCGACGCATCGATGGCGAGAGCATGGAGCCGACGCTGCTCAATGGCGATCGGGTGTTCTTGACGTCCATCGATGAGCCGGAGCGGTTCAGCATCGTCATCGGGCAATTCACGGCGACTGGTGCGAAAGTCGTGAAACGCGTTATTGCCCTTCCGGGCGACACCATCAAGATCGACAAGTGGGGCTCTGGGCCCGGAGTGGTTCTGGTGCAACCAGGCAGCAAAGGCCCCTGGTTCGAGGTCCGCAACCCGGCATGGGAGACCCGCTGGACGACGGTGGGTTCGAACTGCTGCGATGCGCAGGGCAAGCTGTCACCGCGACCGCGCAAGCAGGTCGTGCCACCAGGCAAGGTGTTCGTCGTGGGCGACAACATCGGTGCATCGGAGGATTCCCGCAAACACGGCTGGTTCCCGATCGATCTCATCGATGGTGCCGTCTCATTCCGGGCTCTGCCGTTGAGCGAATTCGGCAGCATCGAGTCAGACGTGACCCTGGTTCCTGCTAAACCCGAGTAATGAATGTGCACGTGCCACTCCGGCCAACGGACGCCCGATCGCTGCTGACGTTAGGACCGAGTGGTTTGCGATTCGCGGTGCCACGCAAGCCGGATGTATAACGATCGGCAGACGATAAGCATTTGTCGATCTGCCATCTCTGGTTGATCACGAATGGTAGCGTCCGGAAACATCCACGCGACTGTATAAGTGCAGGTAGCGGGCCATATTCATTGAGACCCTCAGTCCCACTGGGACAGATCGGAAGGCCCAGACAATGGACTCGTATCCTCGGGTCGTGATCGGGACCGACGGGTCGACGGACGCCACTGCGGCCGTTCGGCTTGGCGGAAAGATCGCGAGCCGGCTCAGCGTCCCGGTGACTCTCGTCTCGGTGTGGAGCGAAAGCGAACGCGAGGCCGTTTCCATCGTCAGCGACGCGAAGTCGATCCTGAGCGAGCTGGGCATCAGCGATATCACCATTTCGACCCCCGAGGGCGACCCGGGTGACGTCCTGGTCGACGTCGCCGACGATGACCCCCGTGTCCTGCTGGTCGTCGGATCGTCGGGCCTCAACAAGGCCACCAGCCGTATTGTCGGCAGCACGTCGAACCGTCTCTCCCACCACAGCAAGGCGGACGTCCTATTCGCCCGCGACCCGCTTCCGACGCGTTGGAACCACGTCGCGCTGGCGACCGACGGCTCGGAATCGAGTCACCGCGCGGTTCGGCGCGGGATCACGCTCGCCATTGCGCTGCATGCACATCCGCGCCTGATCACCGGCGCGAAAAACTTGGAACAGGGTGAAGAGGCGATGGCCGGCATCTTCGCTGAGCTCACCGCGAAGTACCCGGACGCCGACATTCAACGCGAGGTTCTCGAAGACCCGCAGGCAGCTACGGCAGTCATCAACGCCGGCTGGAAGTACGACCTGGTCGTGATCGGCAACAAGAGCATGAGTGGTCCGGCTCGACTGCTCGGCTCGGTCGCCAACAAGATCACCCACGGCCTCGAATGCAACCTCCTGCTCGCCAATACCAACCGCGAGTGATCGCACCGCAAACCACCAACCGTCCAGTCAGCAACACCCGAGATACTTCGCAAGGGAGCGTCGAGTGTCCCACCTACAGCTGCTAGCCGAGAGCCCCCTCGGTATTCCGTGGGAAGAGTGGTTCCACACCTTCAAGCCCTCGTTCATCACCTTCGGGCACAACGATGGCGACAAGTTCTGGGTCGAACTTCTCACCATTCCGATCTTCAGCGCGATCGCCGGTGTCCTCACCAACTGGACCGGCGTTCTGATGCTGTTCGTTCCGATCAATTTCACCGGCTTCTACATGCCCGGCGTGAAGTTCATCTTCCCGTGGCTGCCGCGCAAGCTCCAGATCCTCCCCTGCTGGGCGCCGGGCGGCATCATCGGATTCCAGGGCTTCGTGCCCGCACGTGCAGAGAAGGTCGCGGCGATCACGTACGACCTCGCGATCGCGAAGATCGGCACGCTCGCGGACCTCATCGGCCAGATGGACCGCGAGGCCATCGAACGGCAGATCATCAACGTCGCCAAGCCGCAGATCCGGCCTCTCGTCGACGACATCATGAAGCGCGAGAACCCGCAGCTCTGGCGCGATGTCCCGCAGCAGATCAAGAACACCGTGTTCGAACGTGTGGAGACCGAACTTCCCGGAATCTCGAGCCGCGCATTCGAGCGAATCCGTGTCAACATCGACAACCTCATCGATGCGAAGCTTCTGGTCATCGGCTTCCTGCGCCGCCAGCCGGACGTTCTTCGCGACCTCATTCAGGGCCTGGGCGCCCCGGAGCTCCGTTTCATGGTCAAGATCGGCCTGCTCGGTGGACCGTTCGGCGTCATGCTGGCGCTGTGGCTCAACGTCTACGACAAGATTCCGGTGGTCGGCGCGATCCCGGCGTGGCTCATGGTCCTGACCGGTGCCGCCCTCATCGGAATCGTCGTGAACATCATCGCGATCAAGGTCGTGTTCACGCCCGGTGAGCCGCAGCCTTGGTACAAGTGCATCTGGCGACAGGGTCTGCTCATCAAGCGCCAACACGCCGCTGCAGCCGACTTCGGCCACGCGCTCGCGTACCGGATTCTGACCCCGAAGAACATCATCGACGAGCTTCTCTACGGTGCTCGCGGTGACCGCGCACAGGGTCTCATCAACGCACAGCTCAACACCGAAGTCCACCACGTCCTCGGACCGCTGATGCCGGCGATCCGTCAGGCCGTCGGTGGCAAGGAGTTCGAGCAGATCAAGGCCGGTGCCGGTACAGCCGCGCTCGGCATGGCCGACGTGCTGACCAAGGACGAGGACTTCCTCGCCATGCAGGCCGACTTCATCGAGGAATTCGCAACGCAGAAGCTGCGCGAGTTGCCTCCCGACGAGTTCGGCGAGATTCTTCTCGCGGCGATCGAACAGGACGCATGGCTGCTGTACGCCCACGGTGGCCTGCTCGGCATCGTCGTCGGAGCCATTCACATCCTCATCTTTGGAGCCTGACATGAGTCAAGAACCAGAACCCAGGGTCGCGGACGACCACGACGGCAAGCCGGTTTCCAACCCGTTCGACGCGGTCGGCCTTGCCCGGCTCGCCAGTTCGACCGTTCAGCGCGTCGTCGGAAGCGCCGTCAAGGGCACGACCGACGTCGCGACCGGTGTCGTCAAGGACGTTGTCCAGGGCGAGGACATCAGCACGATCATCGACCACCGGGTCGCCGAGGTCCGCTCGGCCGTCGGGACCGCACTCGGTATCGGTCACGACGAGTTCGCCGAGAAGTTTCACGGTGCGTCGGCCGACGAACTGAAGGCACAGGGCAACGCGCTGCTTGCCCTGTCCTGGAACGTTGCGAACCAGCCGAAGGACTTCCACCCGTCGTTCGCCGCGATCCTCAAGGAACTGACCCCGGACGAGGCTCGTATCCTGCGCTTCCTTGCCGCTGCGGGCCCGCAGCCGTCGATCGACTGGCGCACGAAGACCTTCATGATGCGCGGCTCCAAGCGCCTCGCCGGCGGCATCAGCTGGATCCCGGAGTTCGCGGGATGCAGCTGGCCGAACCTCGGCAAGCAGTACCTGGCCAACCTCAACCGGCTCGGCCTCGTCCGATTCTCCGAGGAACCGGTCGACGACCCGCGCCGATATGCACTGCTCGATGGTCACTACGAGTCCGTCAAAGTCATGCACGAGCACAAGAAGGTGATCTCGGTTTACCGCAGCATCTACCTGTCGATGTTCGGCCAGCAGTTCTGCGATGCGTGTTTCGACATCGGCGATTACACCGCCGGTGGTTGGATCGACAGTCGCATCAACGACAAGTACCTCGGTAAAGGTCCTCGGTTCGATTAAAAGAGCACGTGCGCTCCAGATTTGTCTGCGGCTGGCACCTCGCCAGCCGCAGACTTGTTTTAGGTGACAAACAGGTGTCCAAGAAATGTGATGAAATTCCTTCAGAATTGAATGCGGTGCCGAGCCTGCCCTAACGTTGATCTCAACGTAGTTCCCAGTGCCAGGAGATTCCTTAATGACGACGACCAGGTCGCACCACGCGCCGATCGTGGACTACTACGAGCAGACCTGGATCGATTACAAGCTTTTCTGGTCGAACCGCAAGGCACACGCTCTCCACGCGGGTTACTGGGATGAGACGACTCGCCGTCACGGCCAGTCCCTGATCAACATGAACAAGCAGGTTGCCGAGCCGCTCAACCTCAAGCCGGGAATCCGCGTTCTGGATGCGGGCTGTGGTGTGGGCGGCTCGTCGATGTGGCTCGCCGAGACGTTCGGCGTCGAGGTTGTCGGCCTCACGCTGAGTCCCACCCAGGTCAAGCGTGGCAACAAGATCGCTCGCCGTCGTGGCTTGGGCGATCTCGTGACGATTCAACTTGGCGACTACAGCGACACCGGTTTCGCCGACGAGTCCTTCGACATCGTGTGGTCCCAGGAAGCGGTCTGCTATGCCCCGGACAAGCGCGAATTCCTCCGTGAGGCGTTCCGCGTGCTGAAGCCGGGCGGCCAACTGGGCGTCGAAGACCCGTTCCGCAGTGTTCGTGACCTCTCTCCCGAGGATGAGGATCTGCTGCATGCGGCGATGGACTGCTGGGCGATCGAAGACGTCGACACCATCGATGAGTTCGCCGCCGGCGCTGCCGAGGTCGGATTCGAAGACATCCAGGCGCGTGACATCGTCGAACACATCCGTCGTTCGGCTCGCACGGTCGCCCGCATGGCCAAGATCGCGACCCCGGTCAATGCGGTGGCCTACAGGCTCAAGCTGCGGACGCACTGGATGAACCAGAACGTCATCGGCGCGAAGCTGCAGTCCAAGTGCTACGAACGCGGCATCCTGACCGCCGGCATCGTGCACGCACGCAAGCCGGTCGTCTAGGTAAGCACCTTCAAGCCCGGCCCTTCGACCAAGTCGAGGGCCACGGTGCGACCGACAAGCAGGAGCAGCAGCGCGGTCATCGTTCCCTGAACCTCGGGCCCCTCACCCACGGCGAAGTCCGTGTCGATCGCGGTCAGCCGCACGTCGGCGACCGCGAACTTCTTGAACACCTTGGACTTCCACCCGTTGCCGTAGGACACCACGTGCCGGGCGGCCGCCGCGGCCGCATCGATCGGAAGTTCCAGTTGCCGACCGAGCGGGATCGCGATGTCCTGACTGTGCACCAGCACGTCGACGAGGGGTTCGCGCGGCGACAAACCGAAGTTGTGCTTTCTCGCGCCGATCAGAGCCCGCAGCCGCCGGATCAGTTCCTCTTTGGGGAGGCGCGAATACTCCTTGGCGGAATAGTGGATCACCGTATTGGTGCCACCGCGGTGTCGCACCATGAGCGGCACACCTTTGGCGATCGCCGTCCAGAAGCCCAGGTCCTGCAGCGTGAGATGCGCCGCGACGTCGCGAACGGTCCAGCCGTCACACAACGACGGCGCCTCAAACTCTTCGTCCGTCAGGGATTCGAGGAGATCGGCGGTCCGGGCGCGATGGGTGTCGATCGCGGCCCATACCTCGTCAATGTTCACGTGCCACCTACTATTAGTTCGAAGTTGGAACTAATATAGTTCGATGATCGAACTATTCGCAACGGGGAGTCATGTCCGAAACACCGCGCGTCGGCGTTCTGATGTTCATCGCCAGCCGAGCGATCGAAACCCGGGTGATCGCTGCCGTTCGGGACGCCGGATTCACGGGCATCACACTCGCACAGGCGCGGCTCGCAGCACGGATCGCCGAATCGGGCAGTCGACTCTCCGACCTCGCTGAACAAGGGCAGGTCACCAAGCAGACCGCGACGCACCTCGTGGATCAACTCGAGAAGGCCGGGCTCGTCGAACGCGCCGTCGATCCGTCCGATGCGCGCGCCCGACTGGTCCGATTCACCGCCAAGGGCAAGGAGATCGTCACGATCGCCGAGGCGACCGAGGCCACGATCTATGCGGAGTGGACCGAACGTCTCGGACCCGGACGGATGACCCAACTGCACGAGATCCTCACCGAACTGCGACCGCTCACCGACCCCTTCATGTGACCCATTGTCATAGACCAAACGGTCTAGTAGGTTGAGCCGATGAGCGCCACCGAGTCGGCGGAAGCCGTCTGGCAGAAGACCGCCTGCATCCTGTGCGAGAGCAACTGCGGACTGGAAGTGCAGGTCCAGGATCGCGCGTTGGTGAAGATCCGCGGCGACAAGGCGCACCCCGCCTCCGCGGGCTACACCTGCGAAAAGCCGCTTCGCCTGGACCACTACCAGAGCAATCCGCATCGGCTCACCAGCCCGCTCCGACGTCGACCCGATGGCACGTACGAAGAGATCGACTGGAACACCGCGATCACGGAAATCGCGGCCAAGCTGGGCGCAATCCGCGACACCCACGGCGGGGACAAGATCTTCTATTACGCCGGCGGCGGCCAGGGAAATCACCTCGGCGCGGCCTACGGCAGAAGCCTTTTGCACGCGGTCGGCGGGGTCTACTACTCGAACGCGCTCGCCCAGGAGAAGACGGGCGAGGGCTGGGTCGACAGTGAGCTGTACGGCAGCCACACCTGCGGGGACTACGAGAAGTCAGAGGTTGCCGTCTTCGTCGGGAAGAACCCGTGGCAAAGCCACGGCGTCGCCCATGCCCGGACGGTCCTGCGCGAGATTTCCCGCGACCCCAACCGGACCATGATCGTCATCGATCCGCGTCGATCGGAGACGGCGGCCATCGCCGACATCCACCTTCAGGTCAAGCCGGGAACCGATGCCTGGTGCCTGACCGCAATCCTCGGAACGCTCGTTCAGGAGAACCTGATCAATCATGCGTGGCTGGCCGAACATGCGACCGGTGTCGATGAGGTCGTCGACGCACTGCGGCCCATCGATGTCGCGGACCACAGCCGCCGGTGTGGCGTACCCGAAGACCTGATCCGGACCGCCGCGCGCCGCATCGCCTCGGCAAAGAGCGTCGCGACCTACGAAGACATCGGCGTCCAGCACGGACCCAACAGCACTTTGGTGTCGTACCTGAACAAGCTCATGTGGATCCTCACCGGCAATTTCGGTAAGCCCGGTGCCGTCCATATGCACTCCTGGCTGTTCCCGCTCGCCGGCTACTGGCATCACATTCCGCCCACACGTACGTCCGCGCTCGTTTCGGGCCGCCGTGTCCTCGGCGATCTCGCGATGAAGCGCGGCGCCGGCCTGCTGCGCGCCGCGATGTCGGGAATGGTCCGCACTGCACCGACGCGACGAGCGGCAAACGCGATCTCCGAGGCAACTCTCGACGCGTTCTTCGATGCGGTGTCCGTACCGCTCGCCCGGTCGATCGCCAACACCCTGAACATGCACAACGCGCCCGAGGTAACTCCGGTAACCGGGGCCCGGATTCTGGCCGGGCTCGTGCCGGCCAGCTCGATCACCGACGAGATCCTGACCGATCACCCGGACCGGTTGCGCGCGTTGTGGGTCGACGCCTCGAATCCAGTGCACTCACTTCCCGAGTCCGCCCGGATGCGGGCAGCTTTCGAGAAGCTCGACCTCACCGTCGTCGTCGACGTCGCCTTCACCGAGACTGCTCGCTGTGCGGACTACGTGCTTCCCGCGACCAGCCAGTTCGAGAAATGGGAAGGCTCGATGTTCACACTGCACTTCCCGCACAACACGTATCAGCTGCGCGCACCGCTGATGGAGCGCCTACCGGGCACCCGTCCGGAGCCAGAGATCTACGTTGCGCTCATCGATGCGTTGGGCGTTGTCGACGCTGATCTCATCAAGGACCTCACCGCAGCCGCTCGCACCAGCCGTGCGGCGTTCGCGCTGGCATTCTTTTCGACGATCGCAGCCAAGCCGCATCTCGCCGGACTGGTGCCGTACCTGCTGTACAAGACGCTGGGATCCACTCTCCCGGCCGGACAGGAATCGATCGCGGTCGTGTGGGGTATGGCACACATCTGCGCGATCGCGTATCCCGATGCGGTATCTCGGGCGGGCTACCGCGGAACCGGATTCAGCAAGGGAGAGCAGCTCTTCGAGGCGATCCAGTCCCGCCGCGAAGGCGTGACGATCACCGAGGACCGGTACGAAGACGCCTGGAAGTACATTCACCACGACGACCAGCGGATACACGCGAGCATCCCCGTCCTGCTGGAGGAGCTCGCAACGCTTGACGCGACCGAACCCTGTTACACCACCGAGGAGTTCCCGCTGACGCTGTCGGCCGGCGAACGCCGTGCATTCACCGCCAACGTGATCTTCCGCGATCCGCAATGGCGTCGACGCGACCGTAGCGGCGCATTACGAATATCGCCGGCCGACGCGACTGAACTGCAGATCTCGGATGGCGACAACGTCCGGGTGGTCACTTCGGCGGGTGCTGCCGAAGCCACGGTTGAAGTCACGGACATCATGCAGAAGGGGCACATCTCGCTGCCGAACGGCCTCGGCGTCACCTACCCGAACGCCGATGGTGTCGAGGTGCAGGTCGGCGTGGCGCCCAATGACCTGACCACAAACAGCCGCCGCGACAAGTTCTTCAACACCCCGTGGCACAAGAACGTGCCCGCTCGGGTCGAGGTACTGAACTAAGTCGGAGTTTCGTTTCCCAGGATGACCTTGCATCGCCTAGCCTGCATGCCGTGACGACGCTCTATCCACGCATCTTTGTCGGGACCGACGGCTCTGCGGCTGCGGCCCAGGCGATTCGAGTCACAGCGAGTCTGGCGTCCGCGCTCGGCGTTCCCTGCGTGCCGATCGTTGCCGCCAACGCCGAACAAGGCGAGTACTGGGCCAACGAGACTGCCGACAAGGCAGCCCAGAAGTTGGCCGAACTCGGCGCAGAGGTCGAGGAGGAGGAAGTCCGCCTCGGTGATCCCTCGAGCGCCCTGCACACGTGGACGAAGGAGAACCCGGACTGCCTGTTCATCGTCGGTTCCGAGGGCCTGCACCACGCGGGATCCCGGATCGTCGTCAGCGTCTCGAACCACCTGTCGCACCACAGTGCCGCAGACGTGTTGTTCACCCGCACCGAGCCCAAGTGGTCGAAGATCGGGCTCGCGACGAACGGCTCCCCGATGTCGCGGTTGGACGTTCAGCGAGGCCTGGCCCTGAGCACAGAACTGGGTGCCCGAGCACATCTCGTTGCGGTCGGAATCAGCGACAGCGCCGCACGCCGGATCGCCGAGCCGGTGGCCGACGCGATCACGGCAGCGAACCCGGCCGCGAAGATCGAAACCGACGTGCTGCTCGGTGTCCAGCCTGGCCGAACGCTGGCCAACGCGAAGGGCTACGACCTCCTCGTCATCGGAAACTCGGGCATGGCCGGACCTGGGCGATTCTTCGGGTCGACGGTCAACCACGTGACGCACCACTACAACGGCAACCTGCTCTTGGTGAACACCCGCCACTAGGCCTCTACTCCGCGAGTTCGGCGAGCTCCATCCACTGGTGCTCGGCGGCTTCCTTCTCGGCGACCACTTGGCGCAGTTGCGCATCGAGTGCGAGCGCCGCAGCTGGGTCAGTCGCAGCCGCAGCGAGTTGGGCGTGAAGCTTGGCTTCCTGCGCGTCGAGCTTCTGGATCAAACGCTCGACCTTTGCCAGTTCCTTGCGGGCCGCCCGTGCTGCAGCACCGTCGGTTGCCGGCTTGATGGCCGTCGAACCAGAAACCGCGTCCGTAGCCGCCCGCCTTTCCAGGTACTGCGGGATGCCGCCGGGGAGGTGGGTCAGCTTTCCGTCTCCGAACAGTGCCCATTCCGAGTCGCACACGCGCTCGATGAGGTACCGGTCGTGGCTGATCACGATCATCGTCCCCGCCCAGTTGTCGAGCAGATCCTCGAGTTGTTGCAAGGTGTCGATGTCCAAGTCGTTCGTCGGCTCATCGAGCAGCAAGACATTCGGCTCGGACATCAAGATGCGGGTCAATTGCAGGCGGCGACGTTCCCCTCCGGAGAGGTCTCGCACTGGCGTGCGCTGCCGAGCTGGACTGAAGCCGAGTCGCTCAGCCAGCTGTCCGGCGCTGATTTCTTTGTCCCCCAGTTGAATTCGACCCGCGATCTCCTGAACGGCCTCGAGCACCCGCATGCCGCCGGGAAGATCGTCGAGCTCCTGGCGCAGCCAGCCGATGCTGACGGTCTGCCCTTGGATACGTCGACCGGACTGCAGCTGCACCTCCCCCGCGATCGCCCGCAGCAGCGTCGTCTTTCCCGAACCGTTGACACCAACCAAGCCGACGCGCTCCCCCGGCGCGAGCCGCCAGGTGAGGTCCTCGAGCAGAACCCGGCCGTCCGGCGTGGTGATCGTGGCGTCTTCGAGTTCGACGACGACGCGACCGAGCCGACGCCGGGCGAATGCGGCCAACGCAACACCGTCACGTGGCTGCGGGACATCGGCGATGAGCGCCTCGGCCGCCTCGATTCGATATTTCGGCTTCGACGTTCGCGCCGGCGCTCCGCGGCGCAGCCAAGCGAGTTCCTTGCGCGCTAGATTTCGGCGCCGAGATTCCGCCGCGTCGGCCTGGCGGGTGCGCTCGGCCCGCGCGAAGATCCAGTCGTTGTAGCCGCCTTCGTAGCTCTCGACGCGACCGTCGGCAACCTCCCAGGTCTTGCTCGCGACAGTGTCGAGGAACCAGCGGTCGTGAGTCACGACCACGAGCGCGCTGCGTCGCGCCAGCAAGTGCTGCGCCAACCACTGGACGCCCTCGACGTCGAGGTGGTTCGTGGGTTCGTCAAGGACGAGGAGATCGAGGTCTTGAACCAGCGCCGCGGCGAGCGCCACCCGGCGACGCTGACCACCGGAAAGAGAGTCGACCTTGGCGTCGAGGTCGTCTTCGAGTTCGCGCAGGCCAATGCCCTCGAGGATGTTCCGAATGCGCGCGTCACCGGCCCATTCGTGTTCCTCGCCGCCGAGTGGGTCGAGGACGACCGAGCGGACTGAGGCGCCTTTTGGCAAATGCCCGCGCTGGGTGACCACAGCCATGCGCAGTCCGCCCACGCGACTCACGCGCCCGGAATCGGGTTCGGTGATACCGGCGAGGATCTCGAGCATCGTCGTCTTGCCGCCACCGTTGAGCCCGACGACACCGATGCGCTCACCCGTCAGAACGCCGAGCGAGACGTTGTCGAGCAGCGGCGCGATGCCGAAGGATTTCGAGACTTGTTCGAGGTTGACGAGGTTTGCCACTAGGAGGGATGCCCTCCCCTTCCGTGATAATCGGGAATGATGCGGGCGCCGTGGACCGGACCCGATGCCACACGCACGCTACGGCACACCCCGGCGCCGGCGAGTTCGGCGCTGACTTGGATCGCAGTCTCGGCGTCCTGACAGAGGAACGCGCACGTCGGACCCGAGCCGGACACGATTCCGGCCAGCGCGCCCGCCTCCTGACCGGCACGCAAGGTTCGGCGCAGCTCCGGCTTGAGGCTCAGCGCCGCGGACTGCAGGTCGTTGCCGATGAGCTCCGCGATGTGGTTGACGTCGCCTTGCACGAGCTTCTGCATGAGAAGTTCCGGCTCGCCCATGAGCCGAGCCGAGCCGTTCGCGCGCAAGCGATCGAGCTCGTGGAAGACCGACGGCGTGCTCAGCCCGCCCTTGGCGAGGGCGAGGACCCAGTGGAACGTGTTCCGGGAGAGAACCGGGAGAAGCTTCTCGCCTCGACCCGTGCCGATCGCGGTACCGCCCTGGAGCGCAAAGGGCACGTCGCTGCCGAGTTCAGCGCCGATCTCGTGCAGTTCGTCGCGGGACAGATCGAGACGCCACAGCGCATTGAGCCCGACGAGCGCAGCCGCGCAATCGGCACTGCCGCCCGCCATTCCACCCGCTACGGGGATGGACTTGTCGATGTGGATGTCGACCTCGGGGTCGCGCTTGCCGATCTCGGCGAGCACCTCCGCGGCTTTCCACACGAGGTTCGACGCGTCGGTCGGAACGTCCGCGGCGCCCTCACCCTTGACCGACACCGACAGCTCGGTCGACGGCCGGACGGTGATTTCGTCGTAGATCGACAACGCTTGAAAGACGGTGACGAGGTCATGGAAGCCATCAGGCCGCAGGTCATCGACCGCGAGGAACAAATTGACCTTCGCGGGGGCTCGGACCGTCACCGATCGCGGAACTACCGACAGCACAAGGAGTAAGCGTATCTGGCTCAGCCGCGACGGGCGGTCGCGAGCCGGACGAAGTCAGCGGTGGTCAGCGTCTCGCCGCGGGCTGCCGGGTCGATTCCCGCGGCCCGGAGCGCCTCTTCCGCCGCGGGAGCACTACCGGCCCAGCCCGCCAAAGCGGCCCGCAGAGTCTTCCGGCGTTGTGCGAAAGCCGCGTCAACGACGGTGAAGACCCGCTTGCGGAACTCGGTATCGGTGGGCCAGGGCGATTCTTCGTAACGGTCGATCCGGACGAGGCCGGACATCACCTGCGGCGCGGGCCAGAAGACGTTCTTGCCCACCGAACCCGCCCGCGACACAGTGCCGAAGAAGCCGGCTTTGACGCTCGGGACCCCGTAGACCTTGTTGCCGGGGCCCGCGGCGAGCCGGTCGGCAACCTCGGCCTGCACCATGACGAGCGCGGTCCGCAGCGTCGGCAGTTCGGCCAGCAGATGCAGCAGAACCGGCACGGACACGTTGTACGGCAGGTTGGCGACGAGAGCCGTCGGCTGGACGTCGAAATCCGCGCGCCGTACTCGCAACGCGTCCGCACCGATGATTTTCAGCCTGTGAGCCTCTGAGGCGGCGCGTTGGGCCACTGTGTCCGGCAGGCGGCCGGCAAGAACGGGGTCGATCTCGACGGCGGTCACCGAATCGACGACATCGAGCAGCGCGAGCGTCAGCGATCCCAGGCCGGGACCGACCTCGATGACCGCATCGTTCTCATCGACGCCGGCGACGTCGACGATGCGCCGGACGGTGTTCGGGTCGTGGACGAAGTTCTGGCCGAGTTGTTTCGTCGGACGGATGCCGAGTTCCTCGGCGAAAGTGCGGATCTCGGCGGGACCGAGCAGCGAAACCGTTCCTCTAGCCCGGCTCACTGGGTCTGTTCCGTCGTCGTCACCCTGCAATCAGAACAAACCGAGCTTGCCCGAGCAAGCAGGCCAGGCTCCCCACCCCTGCCCGTTGAGCACGCGCTCGGCAATGGCGATCTGCTGGTCCCGGCTGGCCAGGTCCGCTCGGGGCGCGTACGCACCGCCGCCGTAGGCCTGCCACGTGCCTTGCGTGAACTGCAGACCGCCGTAGAACCCGTTGCCGGAATTGATCTGCCAGTTGCCGGTTGCCTCGCATTGCGCGAGGGCGTCCCAGTTCGAATTTCCGGTGACGGGGGCTGGCGGTGGCGCGAAGTTCTGGGTGCGCTCCGGTTCGGTAGTGGTCGGTTTTGGTACCTCCACAAACGACGACGGCGGAGCATTTTGCTCCGTCGTCGTTTCTGACGTTGGTTCCGGGACCGCGAGGTCCGCGATATCAGAACGGGACTTCTCGTCGGGGATCGTCGCCACGTCGGGCTCCCACGCGATCACATCGTCGTCCGACGCCGCTGCCAGAGGAGGCACGACAGCCTCGAGCAGGGCCGCTGAGTTCGCCGTCCGGACGTCGGAGTGCGACAGAGTGTGGCCGGCGACGCCGCCGACACCCAGAACGAGCGCTGACGCACCCAGAACGATTCGTGTTGTCGTGAAGACCGGTTCGACCTTGCGGGCATGCCGACCGACGACACGGGCATGCCCAACTACTCGGCGATGCTTCGCGACCCGGTAATGCTGGCCCATGGTCACGGAAGGCTAATGAAATAACGGCGGGGATAT
Organism: Smaragdicoccus niigatensis DSM 44881 = NBRC 103563; assembly: GCF_000380645.1. Taxonomy (GTDB): domain Bacteria; phylum Actinomycetota; class Actinomycetes; order Mycobacteriales; family Mycobacteriaceae; genus Smaragdicoccus; species Smaragdicoccus niigatensis. The sequence continues at coordinate 56,107 of NZ_AQXZ01000009.1, read as the reverse complement.
CGGTGAATTGACGTAATCAATTCACCGATATCCCCGATATATACCGTCTGACCAGCGGTTTCTTATTCAATTATAACAATTGATGCGGATCGTTCATTCTTATTACAAGATCATCACGAACATCATTGGTCACATTGTTAACGCAATCCCAATTGCGATGAACACGATGGCCAAGCGCCCCAACCCTGGGCCGCGCGGACCTTTTCCGCGATCGCGATCTGCTGCTCACGCGATGCGAGATCTGCCCGGCCCGCATAGGCGCCACCACCGTAGGCATCCCACGTTCCCTGCGAGAACTGCAGTCCGCCGTAGTAGCCGTTGCCGGTGTTGATCGCCCAGTTCCCACCGGATTCGCACTGCGCGATGGAGTCCCACGTCGCGCCGTTGCCGACTTCCGGCGCCGGTGCCGCAACGGCCGCGATCGCAGCGACTTCCTTCGTGCCGATCCGGACGGTCTCGGCCGTTCCGGCCACGAGGACCTTCTGGCCGACCTGTTCACGCGACACCTCGGTGCCGTTGACTGTCGTGACCTTGAAGGTCACCTCCTCGGTGCCGACCGTTCCCGGAACGTCGACGATGACGACACCGGAGTCGAGGTTCGCGTCGTACGTGACATTCTGCGGCGGCGAAGCCGGACGAGTTTCCGTGACCTCCGTCGTGCGGTTTCGCGTCACGTAGATGTCCGGAGCGGTCCACACCGGCGAATCCGGAGCGGGTGACATCGAGTCGGCCTGCTGCAACGGAACGCCCGCGATCGCGAGGAAGGTACCGAGGTTCGGTGCGGCGAGAGTCAGCCTGCGCGGCTCGGCATTGCCATCGTGGATCGTGACGGTCCACGGCCAGTAGACGTCGATACGCCCACCCTCGATCGGCAGCGGGGCCTTGCGATCGCCCACCACGAAGACATCGGACGGGAAGTTCAGCTGCGCGAGCGCTTCATCTGCGGTAGCGCCCGTGGTCACGAAGTCCTTCGCGTTGCCCTCGGTCACGATGGTGACCTTGCGCGAGCGCTTCAGGGTGATCGTTGCACTGTCGGCAACCTGGGAGGTCAGCGCAGGGGCGACGACGTCGCCTTCCTTCACCGAGTATCCGGCGTCCTTGAGAATCGCGTCGACATTGTTGTCCCACGTCGAAACCTTTTCCGATTTCCCGTCAACCACAACCGTCACTGCATTCGCAGAAGCGACTGCAACGATTCCACCGGCCAGGATCGCGATGAGAAGGGCACCGATTGCGGCATAGAGCCACACGGTCCTCGACTGAGTTATTCGAGCAATTCCGGCCATGGTCACAGGACAGTAACGAGGAATAGTGAACCTCGCCACCTCTGTGACGCGCATCATAACGGTTTGGTTACATTCAATGTCCGCAAAAACATTGATTGACCTGCATTAATGCAAGTTGAAAACTTTTTCGGAGTTCTTGGTCACAATCACGGACAGATCACGCGGATCAGCCCCACGTAGCTCTGCCAGCGCAGATGCGGTGTAGGGCAAGCAGTATGACTCGTTCGGGGCACCTCGGAAGGGGTGCGGAGTGAGGTACGGGGCGTCCGTCTCGACCAGGATCAGGTCGTCCGGAACGAGCCTCGCAGCCTCGTGGAGATCCTTCGCATTTCGGAAGCTGACGGTCCCCGAGAAACTCAGGTAAAACCCCAGGTCAACGCATTCTTTGGCCATCGCGGCATCGCCCGAAAAGCAGTGGAAAATGACCGAATTCGGCGGACCTTCCGATCGAAGAATGGTAAGGACGTCCGAGTTTGCATCGCGATTATGAATCATTAACGGTTTGTTCATATTCTTGGCGAGCTCAATGTGCCAAGTGAACGCCGATTTCTGTTCTTCGATTGTGGCGCAGCCCTCGAGCTTTCCCGGCCAGAAGTAGTCCAGGCCGGTCTCCCCCACCGCCACGACCCGCTCATCCGCCACCAAGCGCTCTACCTCGGCTTTCGCCGCATCGTCGAGCGCGTTGGCCCGCGTCGGATGCAGCGCAACAGCCGCGTAGACGCGCGAATCCCAATGCGCCGCCTGCACCGCAAATCGCGCGGCCTCGATGTCGTCGGCGACCGTGACAACTCGTCCCACACCGACCGATTCGGCGCGATCGACGATGGTTGCCACCGATGCGGCGTCTGTCGCGCCACACGCGTCGAGGTGCGTGTGGGAATCGACCAGCGGCGACAGCGGCTCCGGGAGTGCGGGCGCAGGACGGTTGAAAGCCATGGCTACTACAGTATTGGTCACCATGACTGACACACGTCCGCCGTTTTATGTGACCACGGCTATCGCCTACCCCAATGGCAAGCCCCACATCGGTCACGCGTACGAGTACATCTCCACCGACGCGATCGCTCGCTTCAAGCGTCTCGATGGCTTCGATGTGTTCTTCATGACCGGCACGGATGAGCACGGCCAGAAGGTGCAGCAGTCCGCCGCCAAGGAGGGGCTCACCCCGGGCGAATTCGCCACCCGCAACTCGGACGTGTTCGAGAAGCTCGATGGCATCCTCAACATCTCGTTCGACCGCTTCATTCGCACGACCAACCCGGACCACAAGGTCGCGAGCCAGGAAATCTGGAAACGCATGGAGGCGGCCGGGGACATCTACCTCGACAGCTATTCCGGCTGGTACTCGATCCGCGACGAAGCGTTCTACACCGAGGGCGAGACCACGCTCCAGCCCGACGGAACGCGCCTCTCCACCGAGAGCGGAACGCCGGTCGAGTGGACCGAGGAGTCGAGCTACTTCTTCCGCCTCTCGAACTACCAGGACAAGCTCCTCGCGCTGTACGAGAACCAGCCCGACTTCCTCGCTCCGGCCACACGCCGCAACGAGATCTCCAGCTTCGTCAAGAGCGGGCTCAAAGACCTTTCTATTTCGCGCACCACATTCGACTGGGGTGTCGAGGTCCCGAGCGACCCGGCGCACGTTATGTACGTCTGGGTCGACGCGTTGACGAACTACCTCACGGGCGCGGGATTCCCGGACGTCGAGTCCGAGTCCTACCAGCGCTATTGGCCCGCCGATCTGCACGTCATCGGCAAGGACATCACCCGGTTCCACGCGGTCTATTGGCCGGCATTCCTCATGTCGGCCGGTCTGCCGCTGCCCAAGCGCGTCTTCGCGCACGGATTCGTGAACATCAAGGGCGAGAAGATGTCGAAGTCGGTCGGCAACGTCGTCGACCCGGTCGACATCGTCGGGCAGTTCGGGCTCGACGCGGTGCGCTTCTTCCTGCTTAGGGAGATCTCGTACGGCCAGGACGGCAACTACAGCCACGAGGCGATCGTGACGCGCATCAACGCCGACCTCGCCAACGAGTACGGCAACCTCGCGCAGCGGTCGCTGTCGATGGTCGCGAAGAACCTGGACGGCATCGTTCCGACGCCGGGCGAGTTCACGGCGGAAGACACCGCGCTGTTGGCGCAGGCCGACGACCTGTACGCCAAGTGCAAGGAGCACTTCGACGTACAGGCACTGCACCTCGCCGTCGAGACGCTGTGGGCGATGCTCGCCGAGACGAACCGGTACTTCTCCGCCCAGCAGCCATGGGTTCTGCGCAAGACCGACCCGGCACGCATGGCGACTGTGCTCTACGTGACCCTCGAGGTCGTCCGCCAGGTCTCAATCCTCGTCCAGCCGGTGATGCCGGATTCGGCCGCGAAGCTGCTCGATCTGCTCGGCTGCCGAGAGTCGGAGCGCTCCTTTGCAGCACTGCAGAACCGCTTGGAGGCCGGCCGGTCGCTACCGGCGCCGAGCGGTGTCTTCCCGCGGTACGTCGAAGCCGAATAATCACGCCGAGCCCGGAAGCTTGGGCGCGACGGACGTGTACCGGTGGCCGGTCGGAGTCTTGATCTCGAATGAGTGCCGCTCACCATCAACGGGTTTGGCACTGAAGCCGGGCGATTCTTCGGCGTAGTTGCAGCCCTCACAGACGCCAGCGCCGTTCTCCCCACTGGTGGCACCGCCATGCTGCTTACCCAGGATGTGGTCCCGGTGCCGGATCGGGGCACCGCAAAACGGCATCCGACACGTGTCATCGCGAATGTCGATGAACTCGCGCAGCTTCTGCGGAAAGAGCCGTTTGCGCGATTCCATCGCGACCAGCTCACCCGTTGTCGGCCGCACATAGAGCCGTCGGATGAATCGGGCTCCCTTCTTGATCCACCGACGGGCGATGACCGTGGGAACCGGACCGAAACCTGGAATCGTCGCCGGTTCGCAGTCGCCGGCGAACAATGCGTGGTCGTTGATCGTCAGGTTCACCGTCAGCGGAACCTCGTCGGCGTGGACGAGGCCGGTCAGCAGCTCGACGAACCGGTCCGCCTCGATCTGGCTGTGTGACCGCCCATCACCGCGCGCCTTGGCCGCATCGGCGGCACGCTTGAGCGCCGCCTTGACCGCGACGCCTTGGATCAACGGGACCAGCGCCGTCACGTAGGTCATCGCGTCCGGCGCCGGACGCACACTGACGTGCCGTTCGTTGAGCGCTCGCTCATGCCTCTTGACCACCGCCTCGGGCTCCAGTTGATAGGCGAACTTCTTGATCTCCTGCTCGAACTGACGATCGCTCCACCCATCAAAGGTCGTGGCATCACCACAAATCAGCTCATCGATCCGCGCGCGATCCTCCCGCGTGAGGTAGCCCGTCTCACGAGCCAGAATCGTCGCCCGATATTCGGTCAACACTCCCTCGCGCATGCGATCGAGGGCGCGCGGCATCTCCGCGACCAGGGCCTTGCCGAGCCCCAGGTGCAGATTGCCCCGCTTCGGCGATTCGCGCCGAGCCAGCCCGATCTCCAGGCCGACGCCCTTGCCCTGCCGGTGTTGTGGCAGGCCGGCGGCAGCGTGCTTTTTGCGCACCGAGGCATCGAGTGCCGCGGCCTCCTCGGCTTGGGCGGCGGACAGCGCGTTCTTGGCGCGTTCGTACAGCGCGATCCGGTCGATACGGGTGGCGTCGTCGACGTCCGACTTCCGGTTCGGCAGCCAAACGATCAGGTCTTCGAGTTCGATCACGTGTTCGAAGTTATACCGACCCTCCGACAAGTTCCGGAGCCGGAAAAGGCCCATCTACCTGCAACAATAGGAATCGCACACGATCTCGAGATCGCAGCTGAATAACGCTTTCAGCCGGATCCCGGCCCGAGCGCAGGAAGTTGTCAGACCCCGGGTGCAGACTGCGTGACATGGCCCACACTCGCACGCTTGTTCGACCCGCTTCGATCCATGTCAACCCCGCCGCCCGCTCTGATGGCTGGGCAGTTCTCGATGCTCTTTCCTTCGCTTACGAACGCGGCTGGCTACCCGCCGACCTCATCCATGTGACGCGGCAGTCGCTGGGTACGGCCGAGGTGCGGTTGGCCGCATCGGCGATCCTCTATCACGCGAATGCGTGCCGCATCTACAAAGCCGCGCCCGCTTCGTGGGTCCGTCAGCTTCGCACTATCAGCGACCAACTCGGGGAGCGCCCGCTCGAGTCCTCCACACCGATCCAGCGCTCCGCGCTCGGCGCGCTGTGGCGCGGTCTGCCGAGCCTGTCCAGCGTCGGGTATCCCGCTCCCTCGGAGTGGCCGCGGGTGCGCGCACCACGTCGAGGCAATGCCGGACGCGTCGCGCCGGTCGTCCTCGCCGAGGTCGAGTCGCTGTTGATGCAAGCTGAGCAGGCGATGTTCGGCGAGGAGTCCGAGACTCTGACCGCAACGGCGCAGACCCTGCTGAGTCGTCACGCGGCCGTCGCTCGTCCGGGCCGCGGGGTCGAACCGACCATCAACAGTCGGCACTTCCACATCGAGGCGCCCTTCGCGAGCGAGAAGCTCCTCCTGCTCACATCGGTCGCGGCCGCAAACCAAGCCCGGGTCGCCTGGCACGCGAAGGTCGGCATCGCGACCGTCGTTGGCACCACGGCCTCCCTGAATCACGTTGCGATTCTTTACGGCTCCCTCAAGCGTCAAGCGGAGATGGCCGTCGGAAGGACCCGGGAGAAGGGCAAGACGACGATCAACCAGCGCAAGTCCTTCTTGTACGGCTACGCGGTTCGGATGGGCGTGCGACTGGCACTCGCGGACCGCAACGGCGCTCGGCAGGCTGCCGAACCCGGCGGCCCGGCGGCCGGCACAGTGGAGATCTACCGCCACGTAGACAGCAAACGCGCCAACGACACCTTCCAACGGATGCTGTCGCGATTCGCCACCGCCGAAGATCCTGGCTCGGCCGACCTGCGCAAAGCAGTCCAGACCGCGGCTGCCGGCCGAATCCTGCCGCCGATCTCCGCGCGGGCCGGCTAGGGCATGTCTGACATGCCCTACCCCTTGCGGGCTTCGAGCACGGCCTCGTACAGGTCACGTTTGGAGACGGTCCCAATGGCGACCTGGGCGCAGGCGTCCTTGAGCCGGACTCCGGACTCGACCAACTCGTCGACCTTGGCGATGAGTTGGTCGACGTCGACCTCCACTGGGGCCGTCGAACCCTCGACGACGACGGTGATCTCACCGCGGACTCCCTCAGCGGCCCATTCGGCCAACTCCGAGAGAGTGCCGCGACGGGCTTCCTCGTAGGTCTTGGTGAGTTCTCGGCAGACCGCAGCGCGGCGGTCGGCCCCGAGAACCTCGGCAGCATCGGCGAGACAGTCGGCGATGCGGTGCGGCGCCTCGAAGAAGACGATCGCACGTGGTTCGGCCACGAGCGCGCCGAACCAGGACTTCCTCTGACCGCTCTTACGCGGTGGGAAGCCCTCGAAGCAAAAGCGGTCGACAGGCAGTCCGCTGAGCGCCAATGCGGTCGTCACCGCAGACGGTCCGGGCAGGCACGTCACCGGCAGCCCGGCCTCGACGCACGCCGCGACGAGCCGATATCCGGGATCGCTGAGCGAGGGCATTCCGGCGTCGGTGACGAGCGCGACCGTCTTACCGGACTCGATATCAGCCAGCAAAGAAGGGATACGCGCCTGCTCGACATGGTCATAGAAGCTGACAAAGTGGCCGCGAACTTCGAGGCCGAGACTCGACGCGAGTTGCCGGGTGCGCCGAGTGTCTTCGGCCGCAATCACATCCGCAGTCGACAGCAATTCACACAGACGGGGCGTTGCGTCACCCAGATGTCCGATTGGCGTACCCGCGAGAACCAACCGACCGGGTGCACTCTCAGGAGCCGACATTCTCCACAGCATACGATCGTCGGGTGACCCTCCTGGACTCGCGGCCAACTACCCGACCTTCGGATCGGATCATGATCAGTCCGGCACCGACGGTTCCGCAGGAACTGCCGATGCCGAACGATCGGCTCGAGGCATGGCTCATCACCCTCGTGCTCACTGTCCTGGCTGCCATCACGCGATTCACGATGGTTCAGTCGCCGACCGACGCCAGTACCCCGGTCTTCGACGAGAAGCACTACGCGCCGCAGGCATGGCAGGTGCTGCAGAACGGTGGTATCGAGGACAACCCCGGCTACGGACTCGTCGTCCACCCGCCGTTCGGCAAACAGTTGATGGCCATCGGCGAGGCGATCTTCGGCTACTCCGGACTGGGCTGGCGATTCTCCGCGGCGGCCTGCGGCACGATTCTCGTGCTGCTCGTCATCCGGATCGTCCGTCGTCTCGCGCGCTCGACGATGATCGGCGCCTTCGCCGGCGTCCTCATGATCTGCGACGGTCTGATGTTCGTGTCGTCCCGGATCGGGATGCTCGACATCTTCCTTGCCGTCCTCGTCGTGGCGGCACTGGGCTGTCTGGTCGTCGACCGCGACGATGTGCGGGCACGCATGGCGAAGGTCTATGCCGAAGGCCGGATCGAAGACAGCCCCTGGGGCCCGCGTCTGGGCATCCGGTGGTGGCGGTTCGGGGCCGGCGTCCTGCTCGGTCTCGCGTGCGCCACCAAGTGGTCCGGTCTGTATTTCGTCGCCTTCTTCGGCGTCATGTGCGTGGTGATGGACTACCTCGCGCGGCGCGCGTACCGCGTCCAACGGCCGCTCATCGGTACGGCACTGCGCGACGCGATTCCCGCTCTGTATGCACTGGTCGCGGTCCCGATCGTCGCGTATCTCCTGACCTATGCGCCGTGGTTCGCCAGCGAGTTCGGCGTCGGGCGCTACGTCGTGGGAACGAAGATCGGCACCGACGGGCCTTACGCCTGGCTACCGGACGGCCTCCGATCGCTCTGGTACTACAGCGGCAATGTCCTGAAGTTCCACGAGGAACTCACGAATTCGGCCGGAAACCGGCACCCGTGGGAGTCCAAGCCGTGGACGTGGCCGATGGGCCTGCGCCCGATGCTCTACTACTTCTCCGAGGGCTCGAAGACCTGCACGGAGTCGGGCTGCATCCGCGCCGTCATGGCGGTCGGCACCCCCGCGATCTGGTGGTTGGCGCTGCCCGCCTACTTCTGGGGTGTCTGGCGTTGGCTCGTCAAGCGGGACTGGCGCTACGGGATCGCGGTCGTCGGGTACTCGGCGGCACTGCTCCCCTGGTTCACGGTTCTCGACCGACAGATGTACTACTTCTACGCCGTCGCCATGGCGCCGTTCATGTGCATGTTCATGGCCTTGGCGATGGGTGAGATCGTCGGCCGGGCCCGAAACGGCGAAGAACGGCGCAAGACCGGTCTTCTGGCGGTGTCGATCTACCTCGGAATCGTCGTCGCCAACTTCATCTGGCTGTACCCGATTCTGACGGCGATGCCGATTTCACCGGCCACCTGGAACTCCGAACTGTGGCTGCCTAGCTGGCGCTGAACGCCGCCGTCACGAGCGCCAGCGCCTGGCTCTGAGCGATCCCCAGCTTGCGCATCACGGTCGCGAATTCACCGGCCGCCCGGCCCGCTTCGTCAAGCACCGGGTCACCCGTCGATGCGATGAACGACCCTCCGCGCCCGCGAGTTTCGATGACACCGCGCTTCTTGAGTTCCTCATAGGCACGGGCGACAGTGTTCGGTGCGCGCCCGATCTCGGCAGCCAGTTCGCGGACCGTGGGAATGCGTGCGCCGGCAACAAGCTCGCCGGCCCGAATCTTCTCGATAATCGCCTGACAGACCTGTTCATACGGTGCGATCTCGGCCACCACGAACCTCCGGGCAGAATGACACACATGGCTGACGTGACGATCTACCACAACCCGCGTTGCAGCACCTCACGCACTGTTCTGGGGACGCTACAGGACGCGGGACTCAACCCGACGATCATCCGATACCTCGAAACGCCGCCCGACGAGGCGACTCTGCGGCGGCTGCTGACGGACGCGGGTCTCCAGCCCAGCCAGGCGATTCGCAAGAAGGAATCGCTCTATGCCGAACTTGGTCTGGCCGGAAAGTCCGAGGATGAACTGCTCGCGGCGATGGTCGAGCACCCGATTCTCATCGAGCGTCCGATCGTGGTGACGCCGAAGGGAACGCGGTTGGCCCGCCCGGCCGGCGCAATCAACGAGATCCTCTAGTCGGGCAGCACCGAGCTGAACTTGTTGTTGGCCTGCTGCATGACGAATTCGTAGGGCGCGGCGAACTTCCGCGCCCACCAGTACCCGAATTCGATGTCCCGGCTGGTGTAGACCATAAAGCGGTTCTTCTCGATGCCCTCGACGATCTTCGCGGCGGCCTGCTCCGGCGTGATCGCGGCTTTGACGAACAGGTTCACGTACTTCTGGATCTTCGGATCAGCCCGGTCGACGCCGGCGATCTCAACGGTCTCGACAAGTGGAGTCTTCACCGCGCCCGGGACCACCAGGTGCACCTTGATGTGGTGCCGCTTGAGGTCGAATCGCAGCACCTCGGACAGCCCGCGCAGACCGAACTTGCTCGCGCTGTAGGCCGCGTGCCACGGCAATGCGAGCAGACCAGCCGCCGACGACACGTTGACCAGGTGGCCGCCGCGCTTGGCCGCGATCATCGGCGGGATGAACACCTCGATGATGTGGATCGGGCCCATGAGGTTGACGTCGATCATCGAACGCCAATGCTTGTGTTCGAGGTTCTCGACCGTGCCCCACGCCGAGATGCCGGCAACGTTCATGACGATGTCGAGGCTGCCGTGCGCGTCGTGGACTTGTTTACCGAACGCCACCACCGTCTCGTAATCGGTGATGTCAAACGCCCTGAACATCAGGACTTTTCCGCCGGACGCCGTGATCGAAGCGGCGACCTCGGCGAGACCGGAAGCGTTCACATCGGTGAGAACCAACTCCGCGCCCTTGCGTGCCGCCAATTCCGCAGTCGCGCGGCCGATGCCGCTCGCAGCTCCGGTGATGAATGTCTTCTGGCCGTTCAGCGCGCTGCTCACGCTGTCACAGTAACCGCGATCACCCGGTGAGCGCTGAAAGCATGCCGTCGACCGAAACCGGCCAGCTGAACTGCTCGGCACGCTGACGCGCGGCGAGCCGCCGCTCGACGGGAGGCATCGTCAGGACTCCGCTCACCGCCGTCGCGAACGCCTGCGGGTCATCGGCCGCCACGGCACCGCAGTCGGCGGTGACGATCGACCCGAGCGCCGACGACTTCGACGCGACCACCGGAGTCCCCGCGGCCAATGCCTCAAGCGCGGCCAGGCCGAACGTCTCATGCGGTCCCGGAGCGAGCGAAATATCGGCGGTCGCCAACAGCGTCGCTAACTGGTACCGATCGCCGATGAACCCCGAGAAGCGCACTGGGAGACCGCGAGCCCGACGCTCGAGAGACTCCCGGCGCGGACCATCACCGGCGATCACCAGACGCGCGTCGACCCCGGATCGCCGCAGCTCGGCGAGTGCTTCGATACTGCGATCGACCCGTTTTTCCACCGACAGCCGACCACAGTGGACGAGCAGTGCTCTCGAAACGTCCGCTAGTTCGGTGCGGAGTTCGTCGTTGTGCCGGTCGGGGGTGAAGAGGTCGAGGTCGACGCCCAGCGGCACTTCGCGAACATTGTCCGCACCGATCCGGTCGAACTCCTCGCGCGCGAAACCCGTCGTGCACACGACGGTGTCGTAGCTCGCGGCTGTGTCCTGGTTCGCGATGTCGGCGAGCGCCTGTGCGGCCGACTCCGGCAGCGCCTGACCGAGCAACCGGTCGAGCCGTTCGTGGCTGATCATGACCGACGCGACGTTGCGCCGCCGCGCCCATCGTCCCAACCCGCGGAGCGTCAGCCGGTCGGACACCTCGATCGCGTCCGGGTGCAACCCGCGCAGCACATCCGCCACACGCCAGGGGCTCACCGCCCGGTATCCCCCGGTGAACGGGATTTCCATCGCCGGCAACGTGATCCGAAGAGTGCCGCCTGGAAGCACCTCCTCGGCATAGCCGGGCCCGGGCACGATGAGGATGACTTCATGGCCACGCTCGTGGTAGCCGGCCCCAAGACTGTGCAAGGCCGTCCGGAGCCCACCTGACCGGGGGCCGTAGAAGTTCGCCAGCTGCACAATACGCACGTCAATATGGTTGAACGCACGAATGGATGTGCCCTTACAAGTGGGCCAACGACCGATGAACTCAGCCGCGTCGAGCAGTGACCTTGATCAACCCCTGAGCCGGAAAGTCACGGCTGACAAGAGTCAGCAACGCGTCGGCATCGACCCAACCGCTGCCCGGGAAGCACACGCGCAAGGGCACGGATTCCCGCTCGGAGTCCGCGGCGAGTCGGTCGCACGCGTGCGCCAACGCCTGCGCGGAGTCCGGGTCTATCGTGGGCCGTTCCCGGGTCCAGCGGTCCAGCGGCGAGGCCGGTGCCGTGAGCCATTCGTAGACGAACCTCGAGTTGAGGCTGATACGCCCGATCCCATCGTCGGACAGCGCCGCAGCCGCACGCATCGTCGCCGAGTCGACGGACGGCGCGGGCGGAAGAGCCCCCGAGATGTCGTGGAAGAGCGATCGAATCCGCTTGAACCCGTTGTCAATCCACGCTCGGGACACGAGCTGGAGATGCCGGCTCTCAGATTCTCCGTGACGCACCGAGAGCTCGCCCTCCCACGCGGCCGCGTCCTCGAACTGCGCCGCGAGGCCCATGAGCCCCTGCCAGTCGTCGAACCGCAGAACACGCTGGAAGAAGTCGGTGGCCATCATGGTCGGGCGTTGTTCGCCAGCCGGAATGCCTAGGATGGAGCCCTGTAAACCAGGGCCCTGATGAGCGACCATCGACTCGAAATCCCACACGCTCGCAGCGACGGTTCGGCGTGCAGGCGGTGACATATCCGCAGGCCCAGCCCACATCTGAACGCCGAGAACCGCGGCTGTCGTCGTGCGGACCGGAATAGCGATGACTCGGATCGGACCCCGTTTGGTGTCGAGAAGCCGCTCCTGACGGTCCGACGATGTTCGGCACGCCGCGATGACCTCGTCGAACAACGACGATGCGGCCGGGCCCAAATGCTGACGTACCCGCCGGACGCTCGCGAAAGACTTCCGGCGAGCTCCGTCAGCAACCACGGCCGGCCCTGCAGCGGGGTGCAGCGTCTCGATCAGAAACCATTCAGGGACAGCGGTTTCAGTTGCGTCGTTCGAGTCCATCCCCCGTCCGCACCTACTTCCGCGTATGCGTGGCTACTTTCCCAACGATGCTATGGCGTCCGAACATCTCACCGATACCGACCTCCCGATAGTGAACGGGTGAAAAGATCAGCGGGTGAAGCGTTTGCTGGTCCGCCTGGGTTTGTTGATCTCTCGCTACAAGATCGTCGGCTCGACCGACGAACCGCGCGGAATCTTCGTCGGGTATCCCCACACGTCGGCCTGGGACTTCTTCGCCGGAGTCGCCGTCATGTGGCATCTCGGGCTGAGCATGAAGATTCTGGTGAAGAAAGAAGCGTTCAAGGGGCCGATGGGCTGGCTGGTGCGTCGCCTCGGCGGGATTCCGATGGATCGCCAGAACCCGGGTAACGCCGTTGCAGACCTCGCCGCAATGGCTCGCGAGTCCTCCGGCAGATTCGCCATCGTGCTTGCTGCGGAAGGCACGCGAGGCGAGACCAAGTATTGGAAGTCAGGTTTCTATCGAATCGCCCAGCAATCGGGCCTGCCGATCATCCTGTCCTTCATCGACGGTCCGACAAGGACAATCGGCGTCGGGCCGGTGTTTCATCCGAGCGGCGACATCAAAGCTGACATGGAGATGGTTCGCGCCTTCTACGCCGACAAGCACGGAATCAAGCCGAAGGAACTCGTTCCCCCACGCCTGCGCGAGGAAGACGCCGCCTAATCAGGAGTGGCGTGACGCCCGTGCCGCTTTCAGCAGTGTGACCGCGACTCGCGGCGCGTAGACCAGGAACTTCAGCGGTCGATAAACACGAGCCGCAACCAGGCCTGCCCGGCCTCGCTTGGCGACCGGATACCGGTATCGGAGCTCGTCGGCCGAGGGAAAGACCAGGTGGAACGCCTGGCGCAACCGACGGCCACTCCCCTCGGTTCGCTGCAACCGGTGCACAACGTGCAATCCATACCGCAAGGACAGACTCTCGTCGGTGAGCGCCGATCTTTCGAGCGCGCCCACGAGCGAGGCCGGCACGTCGAGGTCGAGCCGTTCGAGCAGGTCCGGACCGGACTTGTGGCGAGCTATGCCATCCACGAACGCGGAACGGCAACCGAGCGCATCAGCGCGAGCCACGGCCTCGACCCAAGTCGCATGATCGAAGATGTTCAGCGCGCGTTCGAGGTCATCGTCCTCACGACTGCTCCGCGTCTGCACCGCGTTGTGCAGCGCCACGATCAACGCCGTGGCGGGCGCATCAGGAATTCGGACCAGGGCATCTGCAATGCTGAAGTCGACCGCGGTGGTGCTGAGCATGTCCCACCATGCATTCCAGTCCTGGACCCCATGAAAGCCTTGATGGACGTCGATCGCGGCGCCGCTGCGCTCATGAGTAAGCGGCACTTCGAGCGTTATCGCAGATTCCGCGGGATGCAGGTCACCTCGATCCAGACCGCACCCGTGCGCCGCAAGACATTGCTGGGTACTGACGAAATCCGCGGGCGCGACGACGAGGTCGATGTCCCGATAGGAGCGCGTGTGCGGGTCATCCGCATAGAGGTAATGAACGGTCGCTGGACCTTTGACGAGGACGACCGGAATCGAATTCGCCGTAAGAATCGCGATGATTTCGACCGCGACGGCGTCGAGTCGCAACGTCTGGAATGTCGTTCTTAACAATCCGCTGGGAAGAATATTGTCCAAGGTTGAACCTCCCGTCCAGCGGATAGTATCCGGGCATGGTTGCTGAGTTTGATCAGCATGACAATTCACCGCTGCAGCCATCGACGATGCTGGCAATTGCACCCGGCGTGCTCGCACGAAGCAGCGGGTCGGAGATGGTGCTGCTCGAACCGTCAACCGAGCAGTTCTTCGGCCTCGAGGGTGTCGGTGCTCGGATCTTCGAACTTCTGCGCGAACAACGTCGGTTCTCGGATCTGGTCGACATCCTGCTGACCGAGTACGACATCGATCGGGCCACGCTCGAGAACGACGTTTGGGCCCATGTCGAGGACATGGTTCGGGCGAATCTGCTGCGCTTGGTGGTCTGATTGAGCGGGTTCGCGGCGCTGCTCACCGCGCGTGAAATTCCGCCAACGATCGTCGATGGCGTCCGCGAACACATCGCATCTCGCGGGCGCCACGGGCTCTCAACCGAGACTTCAGGCCCATGCGTTCTCCTACATTCCGCACTGTGGACAACGCCCGAATCCACGGCCGAGCGCCAACCCCAGCGCCACACCAATCGCGAGTTCTGGTTGACCGCGGATGCGCGGATCGACAATCGGCGGGAGTTGCGGACCACGCTGCACGGGCACGTTCGCCACCCGCTCGAGACCGACGCCGACCTAATCCTCGCGAGCTACGAATGTTGGGGTCAGCGATGCGTCGACCATCTCATTGGCGACTTCGCATTCGCGATCTGGGACGCTGAGCGCGCCGAACTGTTCGTCGCGCGTGATCCGTGCGGCATGCGGCCCGCGTTCTATGCCACCACCGAAAACGGATTCGTCGCAGCTTCCACGATTCAGTCGGTTCTGGCCGTCATCGATGGAAGTCCGACCATCGATGAGGACTACCTCATCGGCTACCTCGCGGACGTCACACCACGGGACCGAACCATATGGAACGGCATACGCCGCCTCGCCCCGGGGGAATCCCTGGTGGCAAATGAGAGCGGCACGCGCGTGTGGACGTACTGGCAGCCGGACCTCGACTCACATGACCTGTCCCTCACCGAGACCGCCGAGACTGTTCGCAGGTTGTTCGATGACGCCGTCGAATGTCGAATGCGGACCACCGACGGTGTCTCCAGCCAGCTCAGCGGTGGATTCGACTCGACTACAGTGACCGCGACCGCGGCGCGCTTCACCACCGACCTCCAGGCCGTGTCGTTGATCTATCCCGATTTCCCCGGCACGGACGAGTCAGCCCACATCGACGCGGCGGCCGCGCATATCGGTCTCGATCCGCATCGCATCGACGGCGGAAAACTGGCACCCAGCGACCCAAGCGCGTGGTCCACCGCATTCGGCGAGCCTTTGTACTCGGCGGACGCGCCGGACACTGCCGCGTGCCTCGAGGCAGCGGCAGCCAGTGGGCGATCGGTCCTTCTCATCGGTGGCGGCGGCGACGACTTGTTGTATGGCTCCGAAACGGCGACGTTCGACCTGGTCATGCAGCGACGTTTGGTCTCGGCGTATCGCTGGGCCGCCAACGACGGCCTCTCGTCAGGTGCCGCGACGGCATACTTCGCGCGTTCGATGCTCGGCTCCGTTGTCCGGAGGAGTTCTGTGCTCAGACGACTACGGGAACGACAGCGAGTCCAGGCTGCACAGGTGCCGTGGTTGCGGACCGACACCCCGCCGCCGCCGACACCAAGGGCTTGGATTCCACGCGGCCGTTCCGAACGATTGACCCTCTTCACCGACCGTTCCTGGGCGCAGTACCCGACCGAATTGACGAACTGCCTGGCCGCCCAATCCGGGGTCGAGGTTCGCGACCCGTTCACAGATCGACGGTTCGTCGAGTTCATTCTCAGAACTCCGGAGGAACACATTCGAGTCGGCGGCCGTTACCGCGGATTGCATCGAATCGCCTTTCGCGACCGGCTTCCGGCAACGTTGCTCAGCCGAACCGACAAGGCCGAATTCTCGGGACCTTATCTAGCCAAGATCTACCGAACGTTCACCGACAGCGACGCTATCGAGGCCTTCGAAGCTCTCGGTGACCGAATCGCCCAAGAGTCTTATCTGCGGGGATTTCGACGTCAAAGCGACGCATTCGCGGTCGCAGACGTACCGTTCGGTTTCTATCTCTGGGCTGGATTGTCAGCTGGAACGTTTCTTTCGACCCACGGTTCCCAGGGCAACCAATAGTCCAACATTCAATTGCGACTTCAACTAGCGTGTGTACAACGTTTGACTGATCAGACTGAGCGAGGCTCACATGCACCCCCCTGCCGAGAAGAAGCCTTATGCCCGACCCGAGTTGAAGCGCTTCGGTGCCGTGACCCGACTCGTTCAGGGCGCCAGCGGCCTGCTCGCCGATGGCGTCTCGGGCCGCCGACGCAAACTGTAGCCACCCGCAGGCAGCTTGTCCGGCCGGAGTCGGAACCCCCTTGAACCGCTATCACGCTTATGGCCTCGAAGTCTCGAGCGACCGTGCGATCGCTGCGCTCGTCCGCAAGGACGCCGCGCCGCTCGCCGACGTCGCCGTGATCGACGCCAAGATCGACACCGAAGGATTGTCGTTCGCACCGCTCGAAGATGCGGACGCAAGCGACGCGTGGGTCGCATATTCCTGGGATACCAATCGAACAGTCATCCGTTTTCCAGGAGTGACGGCCGAGTTCGACCTCCACCATCGCCAGATCAAGGTCGACGATTCGAGCGCGGACGAAGGCTACGCCGAGCACGTGGTGCTCGACCACGTACTCCCCCGATGGCTCTCACTGAGCGGCGACCTGGTTTTGCACGGCAGTGCCGTAGCGACTGCCCGGCACGCCGGCATCGCCTTCATTGGCGACACCGGTCGCGGCAAGTCGACGACCGCCACGGCTCTGGCCATGCGGCGTTGCTGGACGTTGCTCGCCGACGATGTCTGCCGAATCATCGACCCGCAAAGCACCCCGCTGATCGTGCCGAGCTACCCGGGAGTGCGACTGACCTCCCAGAGCCGCACCGAACTCACGCCGGATTACGCGAGCACTCCGCTCGCCGCGGGGTCGGACAAGGGACGCGTATGCCCCGACGTCGCCCCCGTCTACGGGCCCGTTCCGTTACGGCTCGTCGTTGCCCTCGGAGAAAACAGCGCAAGCCTCGATGCTCGACGGCTTGGACTCGGTGAGGCGACCGCGACGCTGGTGCGCAACATCTTCCACCAAGCTCGCACTCTCGGCGACATCGCACCTCAGGCCTTTCTGCTGGCCAGCGAGGTGGCGGCGGGCATTCCCTGTTATCAAGTGGACTTTCCACGCCAATGGGGCGTATTCGACGACCTGTCCGAACTGCTCGAATCTCTCGTCTAGCGATGGACGGGTGGCGGACTCTTCCGCGCAACACACGCACCGCGGTCCGGCTGGTTCGCCAAGCCGCACCGCGCGAGTACGCCGTGCATGTGGCCACCTCAGTTGCGTCCGGGATCGCACTGCTACTGGTGCTGCTCAGCGGTCGTGAACTCCTGATCAGACTCGCCCCCGCAAGCGAACTTCCCCGGGTATCCGCGCTGGTACCAGTTGTTCTTCTCCTTGGTGCGGCGGCCCTCATCTCAACCTGGGCATCGGCGATCCAGACTTCACGCGAAACGATCCTGAGCCAACTCGTGGTCCGGCGTGCGACCGATCGCATCATCGATGCATCAACCGCCGTACCGCTCGCCGAGTTCGAGTCACCCGACTTTCAAGACCACTTGCGACGTTCGCTCGACCAGTCCTCGTATCGCCCGTGGGAGGTTGCGCAGGCCGTCGGCCAACTCGCGGCGGCCCTCGCCGGCGCTGGCGCAGTCGCGGTCGTACTGCTCGGAGTCATGCCGATCCTGGTTCCGGTCATCGCCATCGCCGGCATCCCGCTATTCATTGCGGCGACCCGCAACAGCCGGACCCTGTTCCAGGCATACCAGTCGGTGACACCCATCGCGCGCGAGCGGATTTACCTCGAATCAGTGCTGACCGGCCGTCGCGAAGCCCCCGAGATTCGTACCTTCCGCAGTCAGAACCACCTGAAGCAGCGCTATGCGGCGTGCTACGACCGCGAGATCGACGCCCTGCGTCACGCCGGCCGAATCCGTGCTCGACGAACAATCATCGCGGGCACTGCGTTCGCCGTCGTCTCGGTGGCGGTGCTTCTGTTGCTGGTGATTCTGACCGCGAACGCGAAGGTCTCTCTCGCGGATGCAGCGGTCGCCGGTGTCGCAGTGCAGCAGCTCGCGTCCCGCGTCCGCGGCGTCAACGGTGCCATAACGGCGATCCAGGAGAATGCCGTCTTCTTGACCGACTACGAAGAATTCCTCGACCGGACTCGGCGGGCTGGTGCGGTGCCGCGCCAACCGGTCACCCAGGCAGGCAACGCCGGACTCGACGACGTGTGGTTCACCTACCCCGGGGCGTCGCAACCAGCGCTCAAGGGTGTCGACATCGACATCCGGCCTGGCGAATTCACTGCCCTCGTCGGACCCAATGGGTCGGGAAAGTCGACGGTGGCCAAACTGATCTGCGGCCTTTATGAGCCGCAAAGCGGGTCGATTCACCGTACGAGCGATGTGGGCGCGGTCTTCCAGGACTTTGTCCGGTACGACATGTCCGCGGCCGAGAACATCGGACTGGGCAACCCGGACCGAATGTCTGATCGAAGCGCCGTCGTGGCCAGCGCGGCAGCGGCCTCCGCGGACGGCTTCATCGCCGACCTTCCCCGTGGCTTCGACACTCGCCTCAGTCCGGCTTACGAAGGTGGCGTAGACCTTTCGATCGGTCAATGGCAGCGGCTCGCAATCGCCCGCGCGCTCTTCAGCGATGCAACGTTGCTCGTCCTCGACGAACCGACCGCATCGATGGACCCGATCGACGAGCACGAACTGATGGACAACTCGACCGGTGCGTTTGCGGGTCGGACCGTCTTGCTCATTTCGCATCGGTTCTCGAACGTCATGCGTGCCGACCGCATCTACGTCCTCGATGAGGGCCGCGTCATCGAACACGGAACCCACGCGGACCTGATGGCTCGCGGTGGCGCTTATGCGTGCATGTTCGACGTGCAGGCCGCCACGTACTCGGAAGCGGTCCGGTGAGGCGGGACCCGGCTCTCGTTGTCCAGGCGGCGGTGATCCTTCCCGCCATCGCGATTTTGCTACGTGTGGTCGGCCTTCGGCGAACGCGAAAAGTTCTTCGCCTGGACGGGGCGTCCGAATCAGGCGACGTACCAGAAGCGGTCCGGCGCAGTGCCGCCGCAGTCGCCACGGTGGTCCGGCACAGCCCCTCGACAGTGCGGTGCCTCCCGAGATCCCTGGCCGTCGCCTACTTGTCGCGCCGACGCGGCCACCATCTCGACATCGTCATCGGCATTGCGCCCGGAACAGGGGATCTAGCAGCCCACGCCTGGGTCGAATTCGCTGGCATTCCCGTCAACGACACCGCAGACGTCCGCGAGCGGTATGCCGTACTCGCGCCGGTCCAGCAGATTTAGGGCATAAGAAAACCCGACCAGCAGAAGCTGGCCGGGTTTAACTCAAGCTCTATCAGAGCGGACGAACGTTCTCCGCCTGCAGGCCCTTAGCGCCCTGGGTGGTGGCGAACTCGACGCGCTGGTTCTCCGCGAGGGTGCGGTAACCATTCGTCTCGATTGCCGAGAAGTGAACGAACACGTCCTGGCTGCCGCCGTCCGGGGTGATGAAGCCGAAGCCCTTTTCAGCGTTGAACCACTTGACGGTTCCCTGTGCCATGTGAATTGCTCTCCCTATTACTTCGGGGTTTAGGTGGCCGCACCGTGCGGGATCACCTGGTTTTGCGCCCCGGCCAGTGGCCGAGTCCGACGCCGCAACAACACTCCAGCGCGAACTACGTGAAGGAAGATTGCAAGCAACCGCTCTTGAGTGTAGTCGTGAAAGACCCCGGTTGCGAACCGGGGTGCGGCGTAGATCACATAGGCTGTTCGGCGAGTCTCACAGTCACACGCCGAATCAGCCCATATTTCCGGCTTCCGGTGAACGAAAATCTCGCGCCCTGGCGGCGATCGCCGGCGCTTGAGGATTCCAGCAAGTCCACAGATCCAAGCCCCAGGGTGGCAACCTCCGCCCCCTAGGGTGCCTACTTTCGGCGTCTCGACAGGCAGATTCTCAAAGGGAAGTACCAATTGGGGCCGCCGCCCCGACCCGAGGAGCTAGCTATGTCCCGGAAGACGACCCTCTCCAGTGTCGGCATCGCATCGGCCGCCGCCACGGCAGTCTTGGCGATCGGTGGAGTGGGAGCAATCGTTCTGTTCTCGAGCGACAGCGACGCGACATCCCCGACCCACCCCCATCCGGCTGCGGTCACCCACATTTCCACGGCTCCGCAGGCTCAGACCGCGCACCTCGACAACAGCCAGGTCGGCCAGTTGAAGCCCCCGCCCCCGCCGGAGCCGCCCGCACCGCCACCGTCGGAGTACACCCCACCCGCTAACCCGGTCCCGCTGACGAACGACAACAACGGAGGGCAGGCCCCCGACAACAACAACGGCGGCGGTTACACCCCGCCTCCGGCGAACAACGACGGCGGCAACAACGGAGGTGGCAACAACGGAGGTGGCGGCTACACCCCGCCTCCAGCGAACAACGACGGCGGCAACCAGGACGACCACCACAACTCATGCGATCGGGACCGCGACTGCGACCGTCACGATGACGATCACCACGACAATGACCGTCACGACAATGACCGTCACGACAATGACCGTCACGACAACGATCACCACGATGACGACCACCATGACAACGACCACCGCGGGCACTGGAACTGGCACTGACCGGGCGCTGTTCGCGCAAACCGTCAGAGCGAGGTCGGACCGTCCCCTCCGTGCCGATTCAGCATTCGGACGGTGCCGTTACGCAGATGCAGAACGATCGATGACGGCGTCTTGGACGACGCGAGGGCGTGCAGGTGCTGGAGCGCCTCGGCCAAGTTCGAATGTTTGTCGATCGGGCGCACTCCGTGCTGGCACACCCAATGGTCGTCACACTCTTCGACGAGATGGAAGTACCAAACCATAGGCCTTTTCTACGGGCCCACAGCAGTCAAACCGTAGGGTCCAAAGGCCTTAAAAGTCCTCGAGGTCACCGACCGGCGTGTGAGAACAGCGTCGAGGACGCGTACGCAGCGGGCGCAGCGCTCGAGACAACGGGCACCGGTGTACTACGCGGCGTTGCCACGATCTTCGACAGAAGCGCGAGATAGTCGTCGATCATCCGGTCGGCGCCGAAGCGTTCGACGGCGTCTTGCCGGCATGCCTTGCGGTCGAGAGTCTCGACCTGGCCCACGCGCAACACCGCTTCATCGATGTCGGAGACGAGGAAGCCGGTCTTACCGTTGCGAATCAACTCCGGCATCGAGCCGAGCGGGGTTGCGATGACGGGAGTTCCGGTCGCGAGCGACTCGACGACCGACAAGCCGAACGGCTCGGCAAAACCGACAAGGTGCAGCAGGGCGCGCGCCCCACCGAGCAGTCGGTTGCGTTCGGCCGGACCGACGGCACCAACAAAACGCACGTTATCGCCGTCGATGTGCGGTTCCACCTGCTCACGGAAATACTCTTCGTCCTGAATAATTCCGGCGATAACGAGAGGCAGGCCGGCTCGTTTGGCGACCTCGATCGCCTGATGTGTTCCCTTTTCCGGATGAATTCTGCCGAAGAACAACAAATAGTCACCGGACGTGCCGACGAAACTGAATTGCGATATTTCAATCCCGTGATGAATTGTCGCGTCGTAGGTCAGGTCGGCGTGGCGGTTCGCCGCACTTATCGCGACATAGTGCGCAATATCGTTGTACGCCTGGTAAACCGGAACAATTTTTTCCGACGAGAAGCCATGAATTGTCGTCACCATCGGAGTGGCAACGAGCCGACTGTAGGTCAGCGGCATGAAGTCGAAGTGATTGACGATGACATCGAAGTCGCTCGCACGCTCGAACACCGCCGCATTGTGCAGGGCCTCGCTGACCTTCGCATCCACACCTGCGGACTCTTCATAACCTGTGGGAACGGTCGCCGAGAGCTTCGCCGACGTCGTCGAGTCTGAGGTTGCGAACAGTGTCACATCATGCCCCCGCGCGACGAACCCCTCGGCCAGCGTCGACGCAATCTGCTCCCACGGCCCGTAGTTGGTCGGCGGCAGACGGTGTGCGACCGACGCAATAATGGCGATCTTCACATGATCTCCTGGATCTGAATTACAAAGAATTTGGACGTTTCGCTGCCGCAGAAATGTGGCGCCGTCTCGATAAGCCAACCGTACCAGGTTTCCTCGTCCGTCAGATTTTGGCACGCGGTGCTATGCTGACCAGAGTCGACTGCTTCATCGAATGCAGCACTCTGACCGACTTTCACGTGATCAATCCAGTCGTCCGGTGACGCCGGTGCGGATTCTCATGCGCCTCCGCGCAACACGAATTGCCAGCTGAGTGGCTACGCCCTGCCCATTTTGTGGCATGTCCGACAAGAAGGACTGGCCTGATGTCAGCAATTTCCTATGGAATCCTAAGCACCTACCCTCCTACCCAGTGCGGGCTGGCTACCTTCACCGCCGCCCTCGCGGACTCGCTCGCCGACACGGAGACCTCCTCCCGTTCGTCGAGCCCGGTCGGAATCGTCTCCATCGTCGACTTCCCGCACGAGGCACCAGCCGACCCGAATGTCACGCATCGCTGGGTCCGCGGCGCACCGCGAGCCGGGATCCACGCAGCGACCGCGCTCAATCGCTTTGACGTCGCGATCATCCAGCACGAGTACGGCATCTTCGGCGGTCGCGACGGTGGAGACGTTCTGGAAGTTGTTCACGCGCTCACGGTTCCGGCGATCGTCGTCATGCACACCGTGCTGACGAACCCCACCACCCATCAGCGCGCAATCCTGCAGGCGCTGGCCCACATGAGTGCCGTGGTCGTCACGATGACGCAGACTGCGCGACGACGACTGGTCGACCTGTACTCGGTCGACGCTGCCAAGATCCGCGTGATTCCGCACGGTGCCGACGACAACCGCCGTCCGCTGAAATACGAAGCAGGCGATCCACTGACGCGGACACCCCTGATTCTCACGTGGGGTCTGCTCGGGCCTGGCAAGGGCATCGAATGGGCGATTGATGCGATGGGACACATCGCGGACCTGCGGCCGGCGCCGCAGTACCGCATCGTCGGTCAAACTCATCCCCGCGTACTGGAACGCCAAGGTGAGGACTACCGCGCGAGTCTGGCGAACCGCGCCCGACTCCTCGGAGTCACCAAGTCCGTGCACTTCGACGCCCGCTACCTCGGCCGAAGCGAACTTTCGCGAATGGTCCGACAGGCCGATGTGGTGCTCCTTCCGTACGACGCGCGCGATCAGGTGACCTCCGGAGTGCTCATCGAGGCGATCGCAGCCGGCAAGCCCGTCATCGCGACCGGGTTCCCCCATGCCCGGGAACTGCTGTCTTCCGGTGCTGGAATCATCGTGGAACGGCAGGACTCGAACAGCATTGCCGCTGCTCTGCGCAGGCTCTTCACCGAGCCCGGCCTCGCCGTTGATATGGAGGCCGAAGCCCGACGTATCGCGCCGGATCTGCTGTGGCCCGCCGTCGGACGGCAGTATCGCGCCATCGGTGAAGACCTGCTCCGCGCCGACTCCACGCTCGCAACAGCGTGAGCGGACTGCCGACGGTGAAAAGCACAGCGATCTCGTACGAACACATGTACCGGTTGAGTGACGTCCACGGGATCTTCGAACATGCCGAGTTCACTGAGCTCAGGCCGGAACACGGATACTGCCTCGACGACGTCGCTCGGGCGTTGATCGTCTGCGTGCGGGAACCCGACCCGACCGCGGAACTCACGATGGCTGCCCGGACCTACTTCCGGTTCGTCACGCGCGCCCAGTCGACGAATGGGCGGTTCCGCAACCGAATGTCGGCGACCCTGGCTTGGGAAGACGTGCCGAGCCTCAATGACCACTGGGGACGCGCACTCTGGGCGCTGGGAAGCGCTGTCAGTCGGGCGCCACATCTCACGTGGCATGCGCTCGAGCATTTCGAACGCGGTGTCCGCCTGCGGTCAGAACATACGCGCGCGATGGCCTTCGCGGGCCTTGGCGCTGCCGAGGTTCTCAAGGCGATCCCGCGTCACGCAGCTTCTCGCGCTTTGCTCATCAGCTGCGTCGAGCGAATCGGCTCGCCCGCAGAAAATGCCGCTTGGCGCTGGCCCGAACCACGGCTGACATATTCCAACGCCTCTCTGGCGGACGTGCTGATCGCGGCCGGGTCCGCACTCGGCGAGGACCAGGTGCTTCGCGATGGGATTTCGATGCTCGAGTGGTTGCTCGACGTCGAGACATCGGGCGACCACATCTCCGCGACTCCGGTCGGCGGCTGGCAGCTCGGCGAACCACGCCCGGCGTTCGACCAACAGCCGATCGAGGTCGCGGCACTTGCTGATGCGTGCGCCCGAGCGTTCGACGTGACGGGTGACTCGCGGTGGGCCGCAGCGGTGCTGCGATGTGAGAAGTGGTTCCTCGGCGCCAATGACTCCAGCGTTGCGTTGTTGGATCAGGCCAGCGGCGGTGGCTGCGACGGACTGCAACGCGAAGGCCGCAACGAGAACCAGGGCGCCGAGTCGACACTCGCCATGTTGTCGACGTTCCAACAAGCTCGCCGGATTCGACTGGTCGCGGGGTGACGAATCTCGTCCGGCGCTCGGACGTGGTCCTGTTTCCCAACCCACGCCGCGTGCTGGCGAGACTCTTCCTCCCTGGTCAAGAGCTTCACTATCAAGGTGTCTCCCGTGCGGACGCGATCATCGGCCGAGTTATGGTGATGTCGGATGAGCACGTTCGCACGACCTTGAAGTCGGTTCACTACCAGTTTTCTGGTCGACATCGGGATATCTCGGCGATCTTCAGCGACCATTTCGGGCTAGTCCGGCATCGCATCAAGGGTGCGTTGCCCGTCGGGCCTCGGGCGCAACTCATCGGAGCCTGTTTCACGCAGGAGTACGCCGTTGAAGCTGCGGCCCTGTTCAACCCGTCGATCGTTGCGCACCCAGATCAGTCAGATCTCCGGCCCGGCGAACTTCGCTTCGTCATGAGTCTCCGCGCGGTCGGCGAGGGGCATACCTCGAGCATCGAATTCCGCACCGGCGTGATCGGACCGGACGGTTCGCTGGACGTCGACGAACCTGCACCGTACCTGGAGGTGGGCCGATTCGGTCCTGCTCCCCTGTCGCGTGAACTCATTCGCGCGATGCTCGACGACGATACATCGTCGTATGTCTTGAGCTTGCTGCCCGCAGAATTCGATCTTTCCGTACTCGAATCGGCCCTGGCATCGGTAGGTCGTGACCGGCTGACACGCGCGAGCACGGATGCCCTGATCGACCGCATCCGCCAGATCGCAGCCGGCGGTTACCGACTCGAATTCGATACGGACATCCCGCTTTCAGCGCGGACGATCTTCCCCTCGACCGAGGGCGAATCGCACGGGATCGAAGACGCCCGTTTCGCCCGCTTTGTCGAAGACGACGGCACCATTTCCTACTACGCGACCTACACGGCGTTCGACGGCGAGCGCGTTTCGCCACGGCTCGTGCGCACGCACGACTTCACGACATTTGAAGTCTCCCAACTGGCCGGACAGTCAGCACAAGACAAGGGGATGGCCCTCTTTCCGCGAAGGATCGACGGCTCGTACTGGATGTTGTCCCGTTGGGATCGCGAGAACGTCAGCGTCGCTCGATCTGACGATCTGCGCATCTGGGGCGATGCGACAACGGTCCACCGTCCGACCGAGCCATGGGAAGTGATTCAACTCGGGAACTGTGGTTCACCTATCGAAACCGAAGCGGGGTGGCTGGTGCTGACCCACGGGGTCGGCGCGGTGCGCACCTATGCGATGGGGGCGATTCTGCTCGATCTCGCCGATCCGACTCGGGTTATCGGACGGCTCACCGAGCCACTGCTGATTCCCGAAGGCCGTGAACGCAACGGGTACGTGCCCAGCGTTGTCTACTCGTGCGGCGCGCTGATTCACGGTGACGTACTGGTCCTGCCTTACGGATGCAGCGACTCCGCAGTGCGATTTGGGTTTGTTGATGTGAAACGGCTGTTGGGCCGGATCCTGGGGTCGCCGAGCGATTGAAATCACGCAAATCGATGCCCGCCCTATGGCAGCGCCAGACAATCCGAGTATGTGTCTTCGGGTTACGGAGCGGACCGCCCTATGACTTCCGGGATACCGGTGTCGGTGTGGGTTCCCGTGCTGCTGACCGCGGCACTACTCCCGTTCGGCGGAGCGCTCACTGTCGCGGTCTCCGGCCGGTACGCGCGGGTTGACCGGTGGTGGCGGCTCGCTACTGGCGTCGGTTTGGTCCTGGCGCTGTGCGGCGGCACGGTCTGCGCTCTTGCCCTGCTCGACATCGGCCTGGGACGGCCCAAACCCTCGGTCACCCAGCCGCTTATCGCGCTGCTGTTCATCATTCTGCTCGTGGCCGGACCAATCGCGGTGCTCCGCATGCCGTCCCTGCGGCAAGCACTCGCCTCCCGCGCCGGGCTGACATTGCTGGCACTGACCCACCTGGTGCGAGTACTCGGCCTGGTGTTTCTCGTCCTACACTCCCGCGATCTGCTTCCCGCCCATTTCGCGTATCCAGCCGCCTGGGGTGACGTACTGGCTGCCGTGCTCGCACCGGCCGCCGCGTGGGCTGTCTGGTTCCATTACCCCGAAGTGCTGCGCCCCGGTTCACCTTGGCGCAAAGGAGTCATCGCGTTCAACGTCATCGGGCTTCTCGACCACGCCTACGCCATCGGCTCAGGCCTGGCGACCGCTCCGGGCATCTGGCAGCTGATCCACACCACCCCGACGACCGCCGTTTTCGCCGGACTCCCGATGGTGCTGTTTCCGGTGTTCCTGGTCCCGTATGCAGACCTGCTCCACGTGATCATGCTGATGCTCGTGCTCCGCCCCCATGCGGCGGACGCTGGACGGGCAAGCTGACGGCTCGAACTAGCCACATATGTTGATGTATATCAATTTACAAAATAGAGTGTTTCGAAGCACCTACCTTCCGGACCTCCCGGCAACTCCGGTGGTTGCGCACTGCCGACGACGAAGAACTGAACGAGACTTGAGGGGAACGGCGCTATGAAAGTAACCCTGAGCTTCGACAACGGGCCTACCGAAACCACGCGTGACGTTCTTGACGTTCTAGCCCAACGGGAAATTCGGGCGAGCTTCTTCGTCGTTGGTACCCAACTCGCCGAGCCCGGAATGCGCCGATACACCGAACGCGCCGCCGAAGAGGGGCATTGGATCGGAAACCATACGCTCACGCACACGGTTCAATTCGGCGACTCGGCCGACCCCGATCTGCCGCACCGCGAGATCGGCTCGGCCCAAGAACTCATCGGAGACCTCGCTCACCGAGACAAGCTGTTTCGCCCATTCGGCGGTGGCGGCATCCTCGACGGACGACTACTCAGCGCTCCAGCGATCGATTACCTACAGAATCACGCGTACACGTGTGTCCTGTGGAACTGCATTCCTCATGACTGGGATCGCCCCGACGACTGGGTAGAAGCGTGCTTGACCGATATCGCGACGCGACCGTGGAGCCTTGTCGTCATCCACGATCTTCCAACGGGCGCGATGACCCATTTGCCTCGCTTTCTCGATGCGCTGGAGAGTCTCGGCGCGGACGTCGCGCAAGACTTCCCCGAGTCGTGCGTGCCCGTCAGAAACGGCGTTGCCAGAGGCTCACTGGATCATCTGAGTACGCCGAAAGCCGTCAGTCGCGGACCGGAATAGCACCCCGAACGTGACGGTCATGCAGAGCGGAAAGCCCGTCGATCAATAAGTCCAAACCGAATGCAAATTCCTCCTCAAGCGAGGTCGGTTAGAACTCAGCCACTGCATGGGTGGCCTGGAACGCCAGCGGGTCGAGTGCAAGGAAGCTGCGCATCCGAACCCATCTGCCGCACCTTCGCGGGGCGCCATGCTGCTCGGACGGCCCCGTTTGGGTCCCCGAACTCTGCGAGCTCTTGGGATCACGTGCGTTCGCAGACACCTGACCAGCTGCGCTCATCTTGCGTATGGTGCTGTCCCAGTCGCACTCTCGCATCGAGGAGGCGCTGGGTGGCCAAACGCTCGACTAGTTCGGGCAAGCCCGCCATGGTCGCCATATCGAGATCGCGGCGACACCCTTCGACCACGGTGAGAACTTCGGCGAAGGTGACATCGGCGCCGAACCGGTCGTGCAGGCGCACGGCGACCTCAACTAACTGGCGAGTCACGTCCGAGACACCCTCGCGCCCGGCCATAACCCGAACTGGGGACGTTAAGCGAGAGGACCTCGACCAGCGCTGGGGTCGGGGAAGAGTGTCGAGGTTGCCGGTGTGCGAAGACGCGCTGTGGACAGCCATTGCTGCCGTTCCCTTTCTTCCAGTAGTTGTGCGTTGCGATGCTCAAGATCCAAGACCATCGCTATACCAGCGATGTTCAGTCCGTCAGCGAGCAACTCGGCGATGCGCCGCAACCGGTCCAGATCACTGGCGCTGTAACGACGAGTCCCACCCTGACTTCTCGCCGGATTGAGCAGACCCCGCGTCTCATACAGGCGCAGGGTCTGCACACCCATCCCGACCAGCTCAGCCGCCACCGAAATCCCGTAAACGCCCTGATCAGGGCCGGGGTCGGTGGCAGCCATCGGGATCTCCTATTTCTTCGACGTCAGACTCTTGCACCACTATATGGCCGGTGCTATAAAAAATCTACATCCAGTGAGATAGATCAGAGGCCTAGAGAGTCGATCCAAGAGGGTGGACAGGGTTTCCGATCGACACCACCGGAACGACAACCCAATACACAAGAAGGAGTACTTGGAGGTGGCCACGATGCTCATGCGTACCGACCCGTTCCGCGAACTCGACCGCCTGACCCAACAGTTTTTCGGCCCCGACGGCACTCTGGCCCGTCCGTCGGCGATGCCGCTCGATGCCTGGCGCGAGGGCGAGACGTTCATCGTCGAATTCGACCTACCCGGGATGTCGAGGGACTCGATCGATCTCGACGTCGAACGCAACGTCGTCACCGTCAAGGCCGAACGGCCACCCCGGGATCAGAGCACCGAGATGCTCGCCGCCGAACGCCCCCGCGGCGTGTTCAGCCGTCAGTTGGTTCTCGGTGAGAACCTCGACACCAGCCGCATCGAGGCCAGTTACGACAATGGCGTCCTCACCATGCGCATCCCGGTCGCCGAACAGGCCAAGCCCCGCAAAATCAGCATCAACGGCGCCAGCGAGAAACAGGCCATCAACGCCTGACCCGCGGACGGTGGTAACCATGGCGAGCTCGACCAGTTCCCGCAGTGAAACCGAGGAGTTCTACGACCTCGTCGCCTCGGACCCAGACCTGCTGCACCTTGAGTTTGAGGCCCTCATCGCCGCCGAATGGCCCGACCAGCCACCACCGCCAGGTCCGGCACCGCGACTGCGGCCACGACGGCCACCGTTGAGCCGCGGTCGATCATGGCCCATCGGCGGTGAGACACGATCGCCAGCGCACCGGCTGCCCCGATCCATGGAGCCGTACCCCCGCTCACCGCCACGACACGCCACGCACCGGACCGAGAGAAAGGAGGACCGATACCAGTAGCCAACCAGAAAAGGTCCCGAATGACGCTCTTCTACCGGGGCGTGACCTCCCCGAGTGGCCCATCCTGTCGATAGTTGGCGCGAACCGATTCCACGCGCACCGCCCATGTCGGGCACATCACGACGGGCCGACCAAGGGGCGGCACGCCCCCCATTTCTTTCATCAGTTCTCACCTTCCACCACCGCGTTGACAACCCTCCCGGATCATCATGGCGACCTTGCCCGACCCCTACGCCACACTCGGAGTCGACCGCGACGCCACCGCGGCCGACATCAAACATGCGTACCGGGTTCTCGTCCGCACACACCACCCCGACGTCGCCGGCGACGCTGTGACGAAAAATGGTCCAACGCTTCTACAGATCTATTGCGCCTACGCCCTGCTGAGCGACTCGCAGAATCGAGCACGCTACGACCAGCAACACCCCGCCCCTCGGCGCGACGAGCCGTCGGCATCTTCTAGCGGTACACCGCCGATACGATTCGGCCCCGTCCACTGGACACCATCACGTTCTCGATAACGACAGCACCTCGCGGTAGTTGGTCAGGCCCCGCGGGAGATCAGACCGGCAACCACCATGTCAGCGATGAACTCCGCATGCCGAAGCACGACGGCCGGATCGACCGGGTCAGAGGGCTCGAGGTGTCGTGCGAGCGGAATGAGACTGAAGGGCGCCGTCCCGCCATGCGCCACAAGGAAATGCAGGGACCGGATGTCCGCCATTGTCAGCACGCCACGATCAACGAACACCTTCAGCGGTGCGGTGATCGCGGAGAAGAGCGGGTCGACATGCATCTCGTAGAGGTACGCAAGCCGAGGGCTTTCCGCTGCGGCTTCAACGGTGATGAGTCTGAAAATGTCGGGATGCCTCGAGTGCAGCTGGAGGAATCGCACAATCGTCGCGCGGACAGCAGCAAGTAGATCGACCTGAGCGAGGTTTGCCAGCTCGTCATCGAAGAGCATGTGCTGCTCGATCTCGCCAAACGCCCAGTCGACGGCCGCATTCCAGAGGCCTTCTTTCGAACCGAACCGCTGGTGGATCAGATTGTGACTGACTCCCAACTCTCGGTTGAGGGCAGCTACTGACGTTCCGTCGAAGCCGCTCTTTGCGAACACATGAAATGCCGCCGACAAGATCTCCCGGAGAGACGCCGGCGATTCGGCGGCAGGTGGTCGTCCTCGTCGTGCAGCAGGCATGAAAATCATCCTACCAATATGTTGACGGTCATCAAGTTTTATGATTAATTGATAGTCATCAATTTAATGCGTTGCTGCGTCGCCCGGCTGGCTCCGACGCACGGTGGTGGCCAAGCCCGCCGAAAGGACTTGAAACAGAATGAAACTCGCGAATCTTGACGGACGTGCCGTCGCGCTCGTCGACGGCGGCGTCGTCGACCTCGCCAAGGCATCCGACGGATACCTCCCGAGCGAGCCGGATGAGGCCATCGCGCGACTCGCAGACGTGAAATCGTGGTTCGCTGACCACGGGCCCGAGCCGACCTCAGACGGAAGCGAAGGCGAGTTCCTGAGCGATCTGTCCCGCCTCGGTCCGCCGGTCACCTCCCCACGACAGATCTTCGCCGTCGGCCTCAACTACGTCGACCATGGCACCGAAACCGGACTGGCAATCCCGGACGAGCCTTTGGTTTTCACGAAGTTCGCTTCGTCGATCGCCGGCCCCGGAGACCCGATCGCCCTGCCGACTGAGACCTGCGACTGGGAAGTCGAACTCGTGGCGGTCGTGGGTACCTGTGGACGCGACATTCCGGCACGGAATGCGTTCGATCACCTCGCCGGCTTCTGCATCGGCCAGGACATCTCCGAGCGTCGATCACAGATGGCCGGGTCCCCGCCTCAGTTCAGCCTCGCCAAGAGCCACCGCGGCTTCACCCCAATCGGGCCCTGGCTGACGACCACGGACGAGCTTGATGCAAACGACCTCGCGATCTCGACCCGAATCGACAACGAGACGGTTCAGTCCGCGCGCACGAGCGACATGGTCTTCGACATCGCAACCCTCGTGAGCCACCTGTCGGGAATCTGTGAACTGTTCCCCGGCGACCTCATCTTCACCGGCACTCCGTCCGGTGTCGGCTTCTCCCGCACGCCCGCTCGCTTCCTGGCGCCCGGCAATGTCCTGCACTCCTACATCGAGGGCCTGGGCGAGCTCCGCAACCCCTGCATCGGAAAGGAGACCGTTCGATGACCATCGTCCTCTCGCTGATCCTCGCGGCCGTCTTCCTCGCCACGGGCTTGATGAAGACGTTCAATTCCGAGACCGCACAAAAGAATGCAACACATCTCGGGCTCGCGACACGACAGAGCCGCCTCATCGGAGTCGTCGAACTCGCAGCCAGCGTCGCACTCGTCGCGGGCCTCGCCTGGCCACCGCTGACCATCGCGACAGCCGCGGGAACCAGCCTTCTGATGTTCGGAGCCATTGGGTCACACCTTCGAGTCCGTGACTCGATCACCGCGATGCTGCCCGCGCTCGTCGTGCTCATCGGGGCCCTCGCACTGCTGGCGATCAGCGTTCTGCAGTAACGCCCGAAGCCAGAGAAACACCACCCATTCCGTCCCCACATCCCACCAAGGAACGACCATGTCTCAGCAGCAGCCCACATCCGTACACCCGGAACTCCCACCCATGGCCTTCGACACCGTCATCGGCAGCGGCGGCAAAGAACTCTTCCTCCGCCGCTATGACAATCCCAATGCCGAATACGTGCTTGTTCTCGTGCACGGCACGGCCGGACACAGCGAGGTCTACCACGAATTCGCCGAGCACTACCGCTCCACCTACCCAGCAGCGATCTGGGCATTCGACCTCACCGGACATGGCCACACCCCCGGTCCACGCGGAGTATTCACCTTCGAGGATTTCCTCGAAGACACGCGACTTGTCGCCGAGGCAGCCGAGCGAACCGGCATCCCCGTCGTGCTGCACGGCTCGAGTCAAGGCGGAGAGATCGCCTTCCACGCGATGGAGCGAACGCCCGGCATCGCCGGCGCCGTCTGCATGGACATCCTTCTCAGCGACGAAGTACCGATGAACGCCGCTGTGAAGGCCATGCAGTCGCCCCTCGTCAACCGACTCATCGACGCCGTTGGCGACCGAGTGCACGTGCCGTTGCGTCGGGTCATCGACTTCGGCGCCGCGTACCAGGAAGACCCCGACCTGCTCGGAAAGAAACTCGCCGACCCGTTCTATGTCTGGTCGTATGGCCTCAAGAGCTATCAGTCGGTGTTCACGTACAAGCCGACAATTCCGGCAAAGTCCAACACCACGCCGGTTCTGGTCACCTGCGGCGGCAACGACGAGATCCTCGACCCCGCTCACATCCGTGAATGCTTCGAACGAATCGGCGGACCCAAGGACCTGTTCGTACTGCCCGGCGGCGGACACCAGCTCATGATTTTCGAGACCGAGGTCTACAGCAAGGTCATCAATTCCTGGATTCAGGAACGCGCCCTGGGCGGAGCGTCCTCTTGGACGGCCCCCATCGACGAAGAGGAACAGGTCTTTTACGACTTCCTCGCCCGGGAAACCAAGAACGGTCAAGCCGGCGGAGAGC
This sequence comes from Smaragdicoccus niigatensis DSM 44881 = NBRC 103563, assembly GCF_000380645.1. Classification (GTDB taxonomy): domain Bacteria; phylum Actinomycetota; class Actinomycetes; order Mycobacteriales; family Mycobacteriaceae; genus Smaragdicoccus; species Smaragdicoccus niigatensis. The sequence goes on along the minus strand of NZ_AQXZ01000009.1, from coordinate 22,759 downwards.
CGCAGTACGACTACTCGATTCTCGACAAGGCCCTGACGAAGATCTCGAACGGCACCATCGAGCGCGGCGTGCGGTACTTCTCGCAATCGCAGTCAGTCGATCAATGGCGGTTCACCGGGGAGTTGGTCAGCAAGATCGACTACGCCGCGTGGGACTTCCTGCACGACTACCTGCCCAAGAAGGCACCCTCCGAGAAGCCTCGAATGGCGATCGTCGGATGCGGAGCCGGACACAGCATCGTCGGTTTGCGCCAGCGCTGGCCCGAGCTGAACAACTGGGAGATCGACGGCTTCGACGTCGACTTCAAGGCCATCCGAGCCGGTCGCCGCAACCTCGAAGGCGTGCCCGGCGTTCGACTCTTCGTCGGCGATGTACGGAACCCAGGTGTCTTCGACGCAGAGGGGTACGACCTCATCTACATGCACGGAATCTTCGACCACTGCACCGAACACCGCACGATTCTCGAAAGTGCCTATAACTCACTGCGACCGGGCGGGCGCTACATGTACGTCACCCCCGACCGCAACCCGTACACCTGGGCATCCTTCGTCACCGTCGGACCGCTGTACGTCTTCGGAATGCACATGTCGATCCACGATTTCCGCCGCTTCCCCAGGCCACAGGAACTGTTCTCACTCCTCACCGATGTCGGGTTCCACCTGGTGTCGAAGAAGGACGATCCCGGCAAGCCCGCAGTAGCCGGCCTCGAGTACGCAAACCGCATGAACCCACTTTCGGTCGTGAAGTCCGTCCGAAACCGCGACCTCAGCGACGTCAAACTCGAGCACACGCAGCCGCGGAGCTGGATCGGTGGCGGATACCTCGGTGAGTACGTGGGCGTAGCCGAAAAGCTGGCTCACTAAGCGTGTCTCAAGACTCGACCGACCAAGCAACACCAGGAGTCACCGTGGAGCCCACCGCAAACAAAGAACGCCCGGACCTGACAGATGGCGCTCGACTCGCCCACCGACCCACCGCAGCACAGGTGAACCTCGTTCGAGCCGTTCTGACGCCGTGGCGTCTGGCGACGTCGCCCCACTTCGAAGGCCTCGAGAACATCCCGACTGACGGGCCGGTTCTGCTCGTGGGAAACCACACGCTTTACGGGTTGCTCGACGTTCCCCTCATGGCCGACGAGATCTACCGGAGCCGAGGGCGGTTCGTTCGCGGACTCGCCGAGAACGCCCACTACAAGGTGCCCGGCTGGCGTGACGTGCTGATGGCCGCAGGTGCGGTACGCGGTACGCGCGACAACTGTCGATCGCTGCTCGCCGCCGGCGAGGCCGTGATGGTCTTTCCCGGCGGCGGACGCGAAGTCGCCAAGCGCAAGGACGAGCAGTACCGGCTCCTGTGGAAAGAGCGAATGGGATTCGCCCGCATGGCAATCGAAGCAGGCTGTCCGATCGTCCCCTTCGCGTCAGTCGGAATCGAAGACAACTTCGACATCGTGATCGACGCGGACCATCACGCGCTGACCCCGATCCGGGACGCGTTGCAGAAGGTCGGGGTCAATTGGGATCTTGTCCCACCCGTCGCAACCGGTCTTGGCCCGACGCCATTGCCCCGGATGGAGCGGTTGTACTTCTCTTTTGCCGAACCCATTGACACCACACGATGGGCCGGGCTCCACAACGACGACACCGCGCTCAGAGATGTCCGCGACCGCACGCGAACCGCGGTCGAGGACCACATCGCATCTCTGCAGGCCAAGCAAGAAGCTGACCCGAGTCGCGAGTTGCTCGCGCGCGCCCGGTTCCGATTCGGACTCAGCTAACGTGACGGGGCGAATTGTCTGTAGAAACAAGCCGGGCCAGAACGAAAAACGTTCTGGCCCAAACCTTTTCAATTTGTGGAGCTGAGGGGAATCGAACCCCTGACCTCTTCGATGCGAACGAAGCGCGCTACCAACTGTGCTACAGCCCCATGCCCTTGCGGGCATCGAAACTCTAGCAGGTTCGCCGCCCCGTGATCGAATCCAGGGCGGGCCTGTCGTCACCCAACGCAATCGGGCAGGATTCTCCGCGGCTATCGCGGAGAATCCTGCCCGATCGACTGAGTCGTACTACTCGCCGGCCGCGCGTCGCATTGGACGCTCCTGCATGAGGTCCATCGCACTGCGGACTGTGGCGAGGTGCTCGAAAGCGGGGTCTTCGTCGTCGAGTTCGAGAACGACGGGGGCTCGTCGGACGCCGGCACGACCTGCACCGGCGTCCTTGTTAGGGTCCAGGCGGCCCCGGGCGAACCGCTCCGAGCGACGGCGGCGGATCTCGGTCTCCAGGCTCACCTGACGGCGGAGGTAGACGAGGTAGCCCGCGAGCATGCCCACGACCGCACCCACGCCCCACCAGGCCTGATCGGTGACGAAGATCGAGACGCCGATCAGACCGACCATCGAGACGAGAAGCGCGAGAATCATCCGCTGGCGGAAGGCGAACTTCGCTTCGCGCGCGATCCGGTCTGCCTCGGGGTCGAATCCGCCGCGGCCCGGACGGTACCGGCGCTCGGCCGTTGCGACCGCCGAGTGCGTCCGCTCCTCAGAGGTGCGCCTCTGCGCCGGAGCTTCTGCTTCATGGGCCTGAACTTCGTGGGCTTGAACTTCGTGGACGTCATCCATCTCGGTGACGTCGTCCTGCTCCTCTTCGCTGCTCATCGGAACCTCCTTCGATTCGCCGATTAGCGAGCCTTCCAAGTCCTCCGGTGACGGGGACCAGTCCGGGTCGACCGAGTGCCCCGTCGCCGGACCACCCTTACGACGACGCTTCGAGCCGCCACGGATCAAGACGCGCGTCGCAAGCGCAGCGTCAGTGGTCCGGCGAATGCGTGGGTGTTTGTCCGCCAGTATCGGGAAGAGGACAAAGAGCCACAACGCTACGAGACCGGCCCACAACAATGAGTTCGGCAACGTGCCTGGCCTCCTGCTCAACCAACCAATGCGGAAAACACCCGCTGTTATCGCAGAAGGGTAACGGGATCCAGGTGCCACATCCGGTAAGCGCGCCGTTCGTCAGGCGTGGTTCGCGCGACCTTCATTGATGAGGCGCTGCACGACCGATGTCTGCAGCTCTTCGACGGTGATCGCCACGAGCTGATGGTCCCGCCACTCGCCGTCGACGTTGAGGTAGCGCTTGAGCAGTCCCTCTTCGCGGAATCCGACGTGCCGAAGCACCGCCTGGCTCGCGTGATTCTCTGGACGGACGGTCGCTTCGACCCGGTGCAGCCCCACGGCGCCGAAGCAATGATCGAGGCCGAGCGCCAGGGCCGCGGTGGCCACGCCTTGTCCGACGCGCCCCTTCGTCACCCAGTAACCGATCCACCCCGACCGCAGCGCACCGCGCACGATGTTGCCGACCGTGATCTGGCCGGCGAACTGCCCGTCGACCTCGATGACCATCGGAATCATGTGGCCCTTGCGAGCTTCCGACTTCAGACTCGACCACAGTGCGGGCCAATTGGCGATGTGATGCCGATACTCCCAGGTCTCCACACCGGCAGGCTCCCAGGGCTGGAGGTGATCCCGGTCCGCGGTCCGGAGGCGGCTCCAGGCTCCCCCATCGCGCAGCCGGATCGGGCGCAACGTCACGACCCCACCGGGCACCTGCAGCGGCCCGAGTTTGGCGGGCCAGCCGGGGTGGACGGTGTAGCGCTGAACTTGGGTCGTCATGCGGGTCAGGCGCGCTGGGCCAGGAAGGAGACCTCGACCAGGTCGCCTTGCGGAACCTCGACCACGTCCGGACCCATGACAACCAGGCAGTTGGCCTCGGCGAGCGTCGTGAGCAGGTACGGCGAGCCGTTGTGACCTCCGGTCAGCGGCTTGACGATGAACTCTCCGTTGCTCTCGTCGCGCAGGAGCTGAGCGCGCTGGTAACCGGTGCGATCCGGTACCGACGCCATCGCCGCCACGGTCCGCGCTTTGACGATGCGGCGACCCGGCTGCGGGCGACCGAGGGCGGCGCGGATGAGCGGCCGGATGATCACCTCGAAGATGATCAGTGCACTCACCGGGTTCGACGGAAGGAGGAAGGTCGGCACGTCGTCGCGACCGAGCTTTCCGAAGCCCTGGATCGAACCGGGCTGCATCGCGACCCGGGCGATCTCCACCTTGCCGAGCTCGCCGAGGGCCTCGCTCAACTTTGCTCCCGACGATCCGCCGAGGGCGCCCGAGATGATGACGAGTTCCGAGCGGATCAGCTGGCCCTCGACGACATCGCGCAGCGCACGCGCATCACCGCCCACGATGCCGACGCGGTTGACCTCGGCTCCGGCGTCGCGCGCGGCAGCAGCCAAGGCGTACGAGTTGATGTCGTAGACCTGGCCCGGTCCCGGGGTCCGTCCGATGTCGACGAGTTCTTCGCCGACGGAAATGATCGAAAGGCGGGGACGCGGATGCACGAGCACCTTGTCCTTGCCGAGTGCGGCGAGCAGCCCGACCTGAGCCGCCCCGATCAACTGGCCCGGACGCACCGCCACATCGCCGCGACGGACGTCGTCGCCGGTCCGTTTGACGAAGTCTCCGGAGCGCACGGACTGGTAGACGCGGACACGCGTGCGTCCGTCGTCACTGAACTCGAGCGGGAGCACCGCGTCGGCCAGCGTCGGCATTGGCGCGCCGGTCTCGATCCGGACCGCCTGCCGGGGCTGAAGACGCTTCGGCTGACGCGAACCGGCCGCAATGTCACCCACCACCGGCAAGATGACATCGCTCGGCGAACCGGCCGGACGCGGGCCGCCGGAGGCACTCGAGACATCGACACTGCGGACGGCATAGCCATCGATCGCAGCCTGATCGAACGCCGGCATCGCCTTGTCGGCCGTGATCTCCTCGGCACACAACAATCCCTGAGCTTCGGTGATCGCCACGCGCACTGGGCGAGGCGCGACTGCAGCAGCCATCACAAGTGCCTGCTGCTCCTCAACTGAGCGCATCCAGGCCCCCTTTTTGTCCGTCAGTCGTCTGATGCCAGCCGCGGCGCCCAGTCATCGCTGAGACGATGCTTGAGCCAGTCGCGAAGTCCCGGGCCATATTCCGGGGTGTCGAGTCCGAAATCGACGCACGCCCGAATGTATCCGCCCGGGTTTCCGAGGTCGTGCCTGGCCCCTCTGTGGATAACCACGTGGACCGGATGCCCCTCTTTGATGAGCAACGCGATGGCATCCGTCAGCTGGATTTCCCCGCCCGCTCCAGGCTGCACCCGCCGCAGCGCGTCGAAGATCGCACGGTCGAGCAAATACCGGCCGGCCGCAGCCAAGTTTGAGGGCGCCTGGTCCGCTGGTGGCTTCTCCACCATGCCGGTCACCTTCATGACGTTCGGATTGACCGCATCCGGAACGATTTCCACGGAGAAAACGCCATACGCGCTGACTTCCTCACGCGGCACCTCGATCGCACACAGCACCGAGCCACCGCGCTTCTTGCGGACGCGCGCCATGACCTCGAGAACCCCGCGCGGAGTCACGAGGTCGTCCGGCAGGAGCACGGCGAGACACGTCTCGTCATCGTCGAGCACTTGCTCGACCTGCGCGACAGCGTGACCGAGCCCGAGCGGTTGTTCCTGCACAACGGCTTCGACGTCGAGCAGGTCTGGAGCGACCTGAACCTTCTCGAGAAGCTTGAACTTGCCCTTCTCGCGAAGGTGACGTTCGAGCATGACGTCCTTGACGAAGTGGGCGACCACTCCGTCCTTGCCTGGCGCGGTAATGATGACGAGCCGTTCCGCACCGGACGCCGCAGCCTCGCCGGCGACGAGCTCGATGCCTGGGGTGTCCACCACCGGCAGAAGTTCCTTGGGAACCGTCTTCGTCGCAGGCAGGAATCGCGTGCCCATACCGGCGGCCGGAACGCATGCAGTCCTGAAGACGCGCTGTTCCCCCACGTTCAGCCTCCCGCTTGCATCCATGTCTCGACACCCTAATAGGTATTCCGAGCCGCGACCCGGCACGGCGCCTGAGCATATGGTGATCGACGTGTCTGTGCAGGGAAACGACCCGCTGATTTCGGCCAGTGCGGCCAAGCGAGTTCGCCGTCGCGAACTCAGTGCTCGGCGTCGAGCGGTTTCCCCAGCTCAGCGTGCCACGGATGCGCACGCGTTGGTGGCCGCAGTGGACATTCTCGACCTTGCCGATCGCGTCATCTGCGGCTATGTCCCGTGCGGCGCAGAACCGGGATCTCTCGATTTCGTCAACGCACTTGCGAGTGCAAGTTCACAACTGCTGCTCCCGGTCGTCACGGGCGCGAGTCCGCTCGATTGGTGCGCCTACACCGGCCCCGATTCGCTGGAGCCGGAGAAGTTCGGGTTACTCGAACCATCCGGGGAAAGACTCGGACCGGAGGCGATCTCGCGGGCCGACGTCATTCTGGTTCCCGCACTCGCCGTCGATCGCCGGGGCGTCCGGCTCGGGAGAGGCGGTGGGCACTATGACCGATCGCTGCCGTACGCACGTCCTGACGTGCGGCTCATCGCGGTCGTCCGCGACGAAGAGATCGTCGAGGCGTTGCCCGCCGAGGATCACGACATCCGCGTGAGCTGGGTGCTGACGCCGAGTGGGCTACATCACGTGGAATAACTCCACGATTACCGGCGTTTGCACTGTCAGCGGTAGAGTGCTACCACCCGACTCAGCCGGAGGAACCCGTGCCCACTTATTCATACGCGTGCACTGAATGTGACAACCGGTTCGACATCGTGCAGTCCTTCAGCGACGACACCTTGACCGTGTGCGACGACTGCAACGGCAAGCTTCGGAAGCTGTTCAATTCGGTAGGCATCGTCTTCAAGGGCAGCGGTTTCTACCGGACCGACAGCCGCTCGTCGAAGGCGGACACGATCGCCAAGTCCGACTCGTCGACCAGCACGTCCACGACGTCTACCAGCACCTCCACGGCGTCGAGCACGCCGGCCGCCAGCACCGCAAGCTAAGTCTTCGAATTATCCACAGGCCCTCACCGGAGGGCCTGTTCTGTCGTCTGTGCAGGGGGCGCGCGGCGATAGCGTCGCAAAGGTGAAGGACAGACTCGACCCCACTCCCCTGCAGCGAGTCGTCGAAGCCATCGCTTATCGACTGGCGAACATCCGTCGTCTGCGTCAGATGATCGCCGTCAGCCTGGCGCTCGCCGGATTGGGACTGCTGGCCATCGACGCCGTCGACCCCCACGACGAATCCGTCGTCGTCGCACTCCACGACCTTGCGCCTGGAGCGATTCTGACCTCGGACGATGTCGAACTTCGCGCACTGTCGGACGACGCTGTTCCCGACGGCGCCGTGCACGACCCAGCCCAGGTCATCGGCCGCGCGCTCGCCGGCGCAGCACGTGCCGGTGAGGTCCTGACCGACGTTCGAACTCTCGGTTCCCGACTGGCGGTCCTGGCGACCCACGATCCCGACTCTCGAATCGTCGGGGTACGCGTCGCCGACGCGGCGGTCGCCATGCTGTTGCAGGTCGGCGATCGAGTCGACGTGATCTCCAGCGACGAACTGTCCGGACCGAGACGCCTGGCGACCAACGCGGCCGTTGTCATGGCACCCAGCAAAGACCAGGTGAGCACCCGCGAGGGACCGATGGTGCTTTTGGCCGTTTCGTCCGGCACCGCCTTCGACGTGGCGAATGCTTCGCTGGCCGGACGGGTAACGGTCATCTTGAGTTGATCAGCCGGGTGGTGTGACTTCGACTACCATCCCCCGGGTAACCATGTGGCAACTCACACAGTTCAAAAACTCAGAAATGGAGCAGCAATGCTGAAGGGCTTCAAGGACTTCCTCCTCAAGGGCAACGTCGTTGACCTCGCGGTCGCGGTTGTCATGGGTACTGCCTTCACCGCGATCGTGACTGCCTTCACCAAGAGCATCATCCAGCCGCTGATCGCGGCCGCGGGTGGAGCGCAGAACGTCGGCCTCGGTGTCCAGCTGCTGGACAAGCAGCCGAACGACCCCACCTACGCCACGACCTTCATCGACCTTGGTGCCGTCATCACCGCTGCGATCAACTTCGTCATGGTCGCGTTCGTCCTGTACTTCATCCTCGTGCTGCCGATCACCAAGCTCAAGGAGCGCAAGAAGGTCGAAGGCGACGAGGCTGCCGCGCTGACCGAAGCAGACCTGCTGGTCGAGATCCGCGACCTGCTTGCCGCGAAGTCCTCGTAAGGGCTCAGATAAAGAAGGGCGGCCGATCATCGTGATCGGCCGCCCTTATTTGGCTCACTGCCAGTGCGGTGGAACGTCATTCCGGATGCGCTGCTCGTTTCCCGAGCTGCCCTCGGGATCCCGCTCATCCTGGGTCGTTCCGGGGAGGACGTCGCCGAAGATCTCCGCGATCTTTCGGCGCTGCGCTTCTCGACGCAGCAGCGCCTCCTGGTCTTGCGGTTCAGTCATCGATCTCCAGGTCGGACAATTCCTCGATCAGGTGCTTGGCCAGCGGAATCAGCGTCGCCATGCCGTCGCGGATCGCCGCGCGCGACGAGGCGAGGTTCACGACGAGCGTGCTCCCCGACGTTCCAACGAGGCCACGCGACAGTCCGGCATCCATCGCACCGGCGGACAGACCCGACGACCGGATCGCCTCTTCCACACCCGCAATCTGCCGGTCGAGCACGTCCGCGGTGGCTTCCGGGGTGACGTCGCGCGCCCCGACTCCCGTTCCGCCAACGGAGATCACCAGATCGACTCCACCGATGACAGCGGTGTTGAGCGCGTTCCGGATCTCCACCTCGTCCGACGACACGATCAGCGCGCCATCCACGATGAATCCACCTTCGGACAGCAGCTCGGTGACGAGCTTGCCAGTGGCGGTGCCGCCGGGGTCTCCATGGGCGGAGCGATCATCGACGATCACGACGAGTGCACGGCCCGCGACGGGGGCATCCATAGTCATAGCCAATACCGTAGCGCTCTCAGCTGCCCGCGGGCGCTTCGGTCAACGTGACTGTAACCGTCTTTGAACCGCCGGCTGGGTCGGTGTACGTCACCTGCACCTTGTCCCCCGGCGAATGCGAGCGGATCGCGGCGATGAGCGCACTGCCGTCGGTGATCACCCGATTGTCGACCTTGGTGATGATCGCGCCCTTCGGGATGCCGGCGGCAGCGGCTGCTCCACCGGCCGTCACCGCGGTCACGCGGGCACCCTCGGCGTCGTCTTTCATCGGCACCTGCACGCCGATCATCGCGTGCGTCGCCTTGCCCGTGTCGATGAGCTGACGTGCCACCCGCATCGCCTGATCGACCGGGATCGAGAAGCCCAGGCCGATCGATCCGGTCTGGCTCCCCTGGCTCGAACCGAGCGTCGCGATCGCCGTGTTGACGCCGATGAGCGCGCCGTTCATGTCGACCAGCGGACCACCCGAGTTGCCTGGGTTGATCGCCGCGTCGGTCTGGATCGCGTCGATCACCGAGTTCTGGTTGTTCGACTCACCGCTCGTGGAAACGGGGCGGTCGAGCGAGGAGATGATTCCGGTGGTCACGGTGCCGTCGAGGCCGAGCGGCGAACCGACCGCGACAACCTGCTGGCCGACCACGAGATTGCCCGACGAACCCACCGTGATGGGCGTGAGGCCGGTCTTGTCGACGCGGATGACCGCGATGTCAGACACCGGGTCGGCGCCGACGAGCGTCGCGGCCGACTTCGATCCGTCCGAGAACACCACGTTGATCTGGGCCTTCTTGCCGGCTGCCGACGCCACGTGGTTGTTCGTGAGGATCAGTCCGTCGGCGTTCAGGACGATGCCGGTGCCTTCACCTTCAACCTGGTTACCCGCGACCTCGATCGTGACGACCGAGGGCAGCACCTTCTCCGCCACGGCTTGGATCGTGCCCGGCTCGGCCTTCACCGCGGGCGCCGTATTGCCGGTCTGCCCCAGCGTGACTGAGCTGCCGTTGTGATTGCTCGCGAGGTAGGCGCCGGTGGCGCCACCCACCCCGCCGGAGACGAGGGCGAGAGCGACCATTCCAGCGGCCAATCCGGCCCGGCCCCGCTTGCGCGGCGGCTCTGGCGGATAGACCGGGAACTGCTGCGTGTGCGTCGGCGGCACGCCTCCGGACATCGGTGGCAGTGTCGCCGTGGACGGCGCCGCCCATCCCCCGTCAGTTCGCTCGCCCTGAGCCGGCGCGCCACCGGGTGGTGGGTATCCGAAACCTTCACCAGTCATAGCGAGCTCATCTCCTTCTCTGAAATTCCGATATCGCCCGGCATGACGATGCGAATCAGTGCACCGCCCCGGGATGATGTCTCGACGTTGATGGTTCCGCCGTGTTTCACGACGACCTGCCGAACGATCGCCAGGCCCAAACCGGACCCCGGCATCGACCGCGAGGCCATGGACCGATAGAACCGTTCGAACACGAGCTGCCGCTCGGCCTCCGGAATACCCGGTCCGGCGTCGTCGACAAGCAGGGCCATCAGGCCCGGTCCGGCGGGCTCCATGGTCACCAGCACCTGGGCCCCGCGCGGGCTCCACTTTGCGGCGTTGTCCAGCACATTCAGGATCGCGCGTTGCAGCCCGGCCTCTTGGCCGTAGACGAACCACGGCTGTAGCGACGCCACGAACTCGATCTCGTTGCGGCGGCGGCGCGCCCGCTCGAGCGCCCGTTCCGCGACTTCGGCGATGTCGGTCCGAGTGAATTCATCCTCCGGGACGTCCTCTCGGGCCAGCGCGACGAGGTCGCCGACCAGAGTCGACAGCTCCTCGATCTGCGCCACAACGTCCGCACGCAGCTCGCTCATGTCGTCGTCCGGCACCTTCGGTGCACCCGGACGACTCGACGCGATGAGCAGTTCGGTGTTCGTGCGCAACGATGTCAGCGGTGTGCGGAGTTCGTGTCCCGCGTCCGCGACGAGCCGTCGCTGCCGGTCGCGAGACTCGTTGAGTGCCCGGAGCATCGTGTTGAAGCTCGCTGTGAGGCGCGCGAGTTCGTCGTTTCCGGTCACTGGAATAGGCGTGAGGTCCTCGGTGCGCGCAACCCGCTCGGTCGCCGCGGTGAGGCGCGCGACCGGTCGTAGGCCGGCCCGTGCGGTCGCCATACCGGCCAACGCAGCCAGGACGACACCGAACCCACCCGCGACGAAGAGCACAAACGCGAGCTGGTCGAGAACCGCTCGCGTCGGTGCCAATCGCTGGGCGATGACGAGCGTGAGTCCGGCATTGGTCCGCTCGGCCAGTACGCGCTGTCCGTAGACCGTGCGCAACGACGAATCGATCTCCCCACGCGACACCGCGTACTCAGCATCGGCGATCGGCGGATGCGATCCCGGTGGAATGTACAACTCTTGATTCGGGAGGATCACCGCGACGCTGATGTCCTTCGAGTAGAACGTCGCGAGCGAGATCGTGCGAACGTCGAACGAATCGAAGTCGTTCTCGATGAGAGTGCGCGCTCGCGTGTGGAGCTGATCGTCGACATCGGCATACAACGCGCGCGCGACGACCGCGTAGGCGGCGACCGAGATGAGCGCCACCGACACCGCCACCGAGGTAGCGGCCAGCCAGGTCACACGCCAACGCAGCGAAACCGCTCGCGTGAGGTGGAATGGCGGCCGCATCGGCCGTCCCGAGTCGTCCCCGTTGGTTGTTGGGGAGCCGTGGCGCGTGAAGCGCCACCTCACGGTGGTGTCTCTCGCAACACGTATCCGACTCCACGAACCGTGTGGATCAGGCGTAGCTCGCCCTCGAGCTCGGTCTTGCGCCGCAGGTAGCCGATGTAGACCTCGAGCGCATTGCCCGATGTCGGGAAGTCATAGCCCCAGACCTCTTCGAGAATTCGCCCACGAGTCAGCACTCGGCGGGCGTTCGTGATGAGGAGTTCGAGCAGCGAGAACTCGGTTCGGGTGAGACTGATCGACCGGCCGGCGCGCGTGACATCGCGGGTCACGGGGTCCAGCGTCAGATCGGCGAATTCGATCGGTCCGGCATCGCTCCCGAGGGTGCCCGCCTCGACCGAAGCGCGGCGAAGCAGGGCTCGCAGCCGGGCCAGCAGTTCCTCCAAGGCGAAGGGCTTGGGCAAGTAGTCGTCGGCGCCGGCGTCGAGACCGGAAACCCGTTCGGACACCGAATCCCGCGCCGTCAGCACCAGGATCGGCACATCGTCCCCGGTGCTGCGTAGTCGGCGGCAGACCTCGAGTCCGTCGAGGCGCGGCATCATCACGTCGAGGATGAGGGCATCCGGCTTGGTCGCGTTCGCCTTCTCCAACGCGTCGAGGCCATCGGAGGCGACCTCGACCGTGTATCCGTTGAAGCTCAACGAGCGTCGAAGTGACTCGCGGACGGCCCGATCATCGTCGGCAACCAAGATGCGCATGTTCTTATCTTGCTTGCCAGGACTTAGATCGTCCTGAGAAGTCGCTGCAAGGTCGCTGCCAGGGTTCCTGCCAGGTCGCTGTGAGCCGGCCGGGTGGCCAATCCGGGTTCCGTCAGACCCGGCGGGCAACAACCCGATGGATTGCCGCAAGGCGCATCTGATAAGACGCGTCCGACGGCAATTCATCGGGTATGTGCGCAGCGCGACTAGTGCGCGAAGTGACGGGCTCCCGTGAAGTACATGGTGATTCCGCCGGCCTTCGCCGCCTCGATGACGTCGGCGTCGCGCACCGAGCCACCCGGCTGGACGACCGCCTTCACGCCGGCGTCGATGAGCGTCTGCAGCCCGTCGGGGAACGGGAAGAACGCGTCCGAGGCACCGACGGAGCCCTGTGCCCGCTCCCCGGCCCGCTTCACGGCGAGGAAGGCCGAGTCGACGCGGTTGACCTGCCCCATGCCGACACCGACCGAGCCGCCGTCGTGCGCGAGCAGGATCGCGTTCGACTTCACCGCACGGCATGCGCGCCAGGCGAAGGAGAGGTCGGCGAGGGTCGCCTCATCGGCCGCTTCGCCAGCCGCGAGCGTCCAGTTCGCCGGGTCGTCCCCAGGCGCGTTGATCGCATCCTTGGTCTGCAACAGCGCACCGCCGGAAATCGGACGCAGCTCGACGCCGGTCATCCGCGGCGGGACGACCGTCAGCAGTCGGACGTTCTTCTTGCGGCTCAGGATCTCGACGGCGCCGTCGGCATAGCTCGGCGCGATGACAACCTCGGTGAAGATCTCCGCGACCTGCTCCGCCATTTCGACCGAGATCTCCCGGTTGGCGGCGATCACACCGCCGAACGCGCTGACCGGGTCACAGGCATGAGCCTTACGGTGCGCCTCGGCGATGTCGGCACCGATGGCGATGCCACACGGATTTGCGTGCTTGATGATCGCAACTGCAGGTTCAGCATGGTCGTAGGCGGCCCGCAGCGCGGCGTCGCCGTCGGTGTAGTTGTTGTACGACATCTCCTTGCCGTGCAACTGCACCGCCTGCGCGAGGCTGCCGTGGCCATACTCGTGCACGTACAACGCGGCACTCTGGTGCGGGTTCTCGCCGTAGCGCAGGGACGCGCTTCGGGTCCACGTACCGCCCACCCAGGCCGGAAAGTTGGTTCCTTCCTCCGGCGCGACGACCGAGCTCATCCACGAAGCGACGGCGACGTCGTAGGAAGCGGTGTGCTGGAAAGCCTGCGCGGCGAGGTGACGGCGCTGTTGGAGGGTGAATCCACCGGCGGCGACCGCCTCGAGCACGTCGTCGTAACGCTCCGGGTCGACGACCACGGCCACCGACGGGTGGTTCTTGGCCGCGGCACGAACCATCGACGGACCGCCGATGTCGATCTGCTCGACGCACTCGTCCTGCGTTGCTCCCGAGGCGACGGTCTGAGTGAACGGGTACAGATTCACGATCACGAGCTGGAAGGCCTCGACGCCAAGTTCGACGAGCTGGTCGAGGTGCTCTTCGCGCCGCGTGTCGGCGAGAATGCCGGCGTGCACGCGCGGGTGCAGCGTCTTGACGCGGCCGTCGAGGGTCTCGGGGAAGCCGGTCAGCTCCTCGACCTTGGTCACCGCGATACCGGCTTCGGCGATCTTGCCCGCGGTCGAACCGGTGGACACGAGCTCGACTCCCGCGGCGCTGAGCCCCTTGGCGAGTTCGACCAGTCCGGTCTTGTCGTAAACGCTGACCAGTGCCCGCTTGACTGGCTTGCGACCTTCGTCTGAAGTCACTGTGCGATCCTCGCCTTTCGTCCGTCGGTGATGATTCCGTGCTTGGCCGCTAGGGCGACGACGTCGACCAACAGCTTGCGTTCGATGACCTTGATGCGTTCGTGCAGGTCTTCCTCGGATTCGCCGTCGCGTACCTCGAGCGCGACCTGCGCGAGAATCGGCCCTGAGTCGACACCGGTATCGACGAGGTGGACCGTCGTGCCGGTGACCTTCACGCCGTACGCGAGCGCGTCCCGAACGCCGTGCGCACCGGGGAATGCGGGTAGGAGCGCCGGATGCGAGTTGATGATCCGGCGGTCGAAAGCCTCGATGAACTCGTTGCCGAGAATGCGCATGAACCCCGCGGTCACGACGTAGTCCGGCGAATACTCGCTGACCTTCTTCGTGAGCGCCGACGTCCAGGCGTCGCGATCGGCATAGTCGCGCGGCACCATTCGGAAGTGTTCGATGCCGGCTTCCGCGGCGCGCTCGAGAGCGGCACAGTCCCGGTCGGCACCGACCGCGACGATGGTTGCGGGAAAGTCCGGAGCTGCGGCGGCTTCGACAAGCGAAGCCAGCAACGTGCCGCTGCCAGACGCAAGGACAACCAGACGCGGCCGTGTGATGCTCACTTCTGGCGAACTCACTCTTTGGCCGTGTTCCTTATCCGCTTGATACCTGCGGGTAACAGCGTAATGGCAGCCTCGGCGAGCCGTGCAGGCGGGAGTTATTTCTTCCGGAACGGAATGGGCAGCGCGCCGACCACGGACGACACGAGTCCCGGCTTCTTGTCTTCTTCCGGCTTGCTTTCGGGTTCGGGTTCGCTCGGCTCCTCGGCCGCGTCTTCCTCGACCACTGGAGTTTCCTCGACCTCCGGCTCGGCCGGCTTCGGCTCCTTGGGCTCCTTGGGCGCTTTCGGCTCCCTGACCCGAACCCGGAAGAACGCACCCAGCGTCGAGAACATGGCGAACCACACGAACACCGACAGGCCGAACATCGCCGGCGACAGTCCGACGTAACCGATCGCGCCGAGAACGCCGCCGGAGACTTCGGCGATCAACACCGACACCACCGAGCACCCGACTGACGCGACGAGCGCCATGCGGATCGCCGCTCCCCGACCCTCGGCCAGGCGCGCACACTTACGGCCGGTCAGGAACGCCACGAAGAGCGGCACGAGCAGCGCCGACTGCCACCACGTCTCGGCCGGCCCCTCCGGCAAGGCCGCCATGAGGGGCAACGGTGGCATCTGCCCCTGCGCGACCTCGAACAACGAGATCGAACCATCGCCGAGCGTGATCGCCGAACCGCACAGCACGCCGACCGCGTAGACCGCCATGTTCGGCAGGTAGAGCAGCGAGACAACCGTCAGTCCGAACGCGCCGCCGTCACCGTGTCCGGCAGCCATGAACGACTCGACCGCCGACCAGCGGACGACGATGACCGTCACCGAGGCCAGAAGACCGGAGAGAAACAGCAGGCGCGTGGCGTACCGGGTCGCCTCGCCGGCATTCGCCACCCAGCCGGGAACGATGCGATGCGGAATCGCCGGCATGCTCTTGCGCAGGCCGATGACCGCGCCGAAGAGGTGAACTGACGCGACCCAGCCGAGCATCGACAACGTCGGGGGCGTATTGAGCTGGGACTCGACCGACGCCTGGCCGACGGCGACGAGCGCGAGAACCGAGAACAGGATCGGCCCGACGACCATGCCGGCGATCGCGAGTCCCACGTCCTTCCAGCCCTGGACATGCGACGACAGTTTCCGCGCGGTCCGCGACGTCAAGCCGATGAGAAGCGCAGTGGCGGCGAGGGGCATCAATCCGAGGGCGTCCGCGCCCAGTTGCAACGGCACCTGATGCAGCGCCAGCCAGGCCGCCGCGATGTAGGCCGCCGCATCGTGGAACCCGGCGCCGCCCGCGAAGAGCGTGAGCAGGATCAGGACAGCGACGACGAGCAGGCTGATGCCAGACGGGCGTAGACCGGCAAGCACGAACGCCCGGACGTCGGCAGCTTCGGAATGCTGCGCTTGGGCCGGGGCGGTTTTGCTCGAAGTGATCGGTGGGTCAGCTAGCAGACTCATCGATTTCGAGATTGGCAGGAAAACCTCAACCCCCCGATCAGGCGCGCCGATCGGGGGGTTGAGGTGTGAACAGTGTTACTCGCCGTTACGCCGAGACGCGAGACTTCATGATCTCGCGAGCCAGCGCAGCGGTCTCGGACGGCGTCTTGCCGACCTTGACGCCGGCCGCCTCGAGGGCGTCCTTCTTGGCCTGTGCGGTGCCCGACGAGCCCGACACGATCGCGCCGGCGTGGCCCATCGTCTTGCCCTCGGGAGCGGTGAAGCCCGCGACGTAGCCGACGACCGGCTTGGTGACGTTGGCCTTGATGTAGTCCGCGGCACGCTCTTCTGCGTCACCACCGATTTCACCGATCATGACGATCAGCTCGGTTTCCGGGTCCGCCTCGAACGCGGCGATCGCGTCGATGTGGGTGGTGCCGATGACCGGGTCGCCACCGATGCCGATGGCGGTCGAGAAGCCGAAGTCCCGGAGCTCGAACATCATCTGGTAGGTCAGCGTTCCGGACTTGCTGACGAGTCCGATCGGGCCCTTGCCGGAGATGTTGGCCGGGGTGATGCCGGCGAGCGCCTCACCTGGGGTGATGATGCCCGGGCAGTTGGGTCCGATGATGCGGGTCTTCTGACCCTTCTCGACGTTGTAGGCCCAGCAGTACGCGCTGTCCTGCACCGGAACACCCTCGGTGATCACGACGAGCAGACCGATCTCGGCGTCGATCGCCTCGATGATCGCGTCCTTCGAGAAGGCCGGCGGAACGAACGCGACGGACACGTCGGCGCCGGTCTTCGCCATGGCCTCGGCGACCGATCCGAACACCGGAAGGTCGATCGCGTTGCCGTCCTTGTCGGTGTGGCTGACCGTGGTGCCGGCCTTGCGCGCGTTGACGCCACCGACGATCTGGGTGCCCGCGGCGAGCATGCGAGCGGTGTGCTTGCTGCCCTCACCACCGGTGATGCCCTGGACGATGACCTTGGAGTCCTTGTTCAGGAAGATTGACATTTCTCGATTCCTTACTTCGCAGCAGCGGCGAGCTCGGCGGCCTTGTCGGCTGCGGCGTCCATGGTGTCCACCTCGGTCACGAGCGGGTGGTTGGCCTCGGCCAGGATGCGGCGACCCTCTTCGACGTTGTTTCCGTCGAGACGAACGACGAGGGGCTTGTTGGCCTCATCGCCGAGGATTTCCAGCGCCTGCACGATTCCGTTGGCGACGGCGTCACACGCTGTGATGCCACCGAAGACGTTGACGAAAACGCTCTTGACCTGCGAGTCGTTGAGAATGACGTCGAGGCCGGCGGCCATGACCGCAGCCGAGGCGCCACCACCGATGTCGAGGAAGTTAGCCGGCTTCACGCCGCCGTGCTTCTCCCCGGCGTACGCGACGACGTCCAGCGTCGACATCACGAGACCTGCACCGTTTCCGATGATGCCGACCTCACCGTCGAGCTTGACGTAGTTGAGGTCGTTCTCCTTGGCCTTGAGCTCGAGCGGGTCAGTCGCTTCGATATCTGCGAATGCCGCGTGGCCCGGCTGACGGAACTCGGCATTGCCGTCGAGGGTCACCTTGCCGTCGAGGGCGAGGATCTCGCCTTCGGGAGTCTTGACGAGCGGGTTGACCTCGACGAGGAGGGCGTCCTCCTTGATGAAGACTTCCCACAGCTTCGAGATCGTGATCGCGGCCGCGTCGAGGACCTCGGCCGGGTAGTGGCCCGCCTCGGCGATCTCGCGAGCCTTGGCCAGATCGACGCCCTTGGTCGCGTCGATCGCGATCTTGGCGACCCGCTCGGGGTTGTTCGCCGCGACCTCTTCGATCTCCATGCCGCCCTCTACCGAGCAGATGGAGAGATAGGTGCGGTTCGAACGATCGAGCAGGAAGGAGATGTAGTACTCCTCCGCGATGTCCTTCGCTTCGGCAATGAGGAGCTTCTTGACGACGTGGCCCTTGATGTCCAAGCCGAGAATGTTCTGCGCGTGCGTTTCCGCGTCGTCTGGTGTGGCCGCATATTTGACGCCGCCGGCCTTTCCTCGACCGCCGACCTTCACCTGCGCCTTGACCATGACGGGCTTGCCGATTTCTTCCGCAATTTCGCGCGCGCCCTCGACCGTGTCCGTGACACGGCCTTCGGACGAGGGAACTCCGTGCTTAACGAACAGTTCCTTCGCCTGGTATTCGTACAGATCCATGTAGCCACCATCTCGTATGCGTTTCGCCGCTCTCGGATAGGGAGCGGACCGCTTCGAACTCTAGTAACTACCCCCCGGGTCGCGCCTAGCGCATGGGCGAAGTTATCGAGTTTGCTGGGGGATCAATTTGCATGTGAGGAAGATCTGCGGTAATACAGACGGCCAAAATCGGCCAGATAACGGTCAAATCACTGGGGTTGCCCGGCTACTCCAAAGTAAACCTCAGAAATTGTGACTCATATCTCAAAGTTTGCTGCGGCGTGTCTATTGCTTGCTGACGCCGAGACCCTTTCGTTACCGTCGAGTGGTCTAGGTCACGGCCAAGTAACGATGTAAGAGGACGAGACCTTGCTCGAACAACGCAGTTCCAGGGCTGATGTGCGCCCGAATGGACGAAACGAACACAGTAATCACCGCCAGCTGGACCACGCTCCGCGTCTGGTTCTGACCGGCTCGGCTCGCAAATATGCAGCATCCGATTTGCTCAGGGTGACCGATCTCCTATCCCCGGAGAATGAGCGCCTGTACGAACATCTCGTCGTTCGGGGCGCTCGCCACGGCCGTACTGCGCTCGTCACCGAAGAAAACGTCGAACACCCGCACCGGCCCGCCAATGAGCGCATCACGCGCCGGGCTTGGATGGGCGTTCTCGCTGGAAAGCGCCGGATCTCGCTCGTTGCCATCGCCGCGGCAGCTGTGGCCGTTGGCAGCGCAGGCCTGTCCTCAGGGTCAGCTCCGGCCCGCCTCGATCCCGCGCTCGTCGCGACCGTCTCCACCGATCCACCCGAGCCGACCGCAGAGGTTCTCTCGATCCCGGCCGCCGCCATCGGCGCACCGAGTGTCGGCGACCTGGCCAAGGGCGCGTGGTGGGAACAGCAGCGCGCCATCGAGGAAGCGAAGAAGCTCCGTCCGCTCTTCGTTCCGTACACCACTGGCATCTTCACCTCTGGATTCGGCATGCGCTGGGGTGCCATGCACGGCGGAATCGATGTCGCCAACGCGATCGGAACGCCGATCATGGCGGTCGGCGACGGCGTGATCATCAAGTCCGGCGATGCCGGCGACGGTTATGGCAACTCGGTCAAGATCCTGCACTCCGACGGAACCATCACGCACTACGGCCACATGAGCCAGACTCTCGTGGCTGTCGGGCAGAAGGTGCTCGCGGGTGACGAGATCGGGCTCATGGGCAGCACCGGCGACTCGACCGGCCCGCACTGCCACTTCGAGGTCTACGTCGGCGGCGACGCCATCGGCAACCGAATCGACCCGGTTCCGTGGCTTGCCTCGCGCGGCATCGACATGGGTGGGCGCGGGTAGGGCGCTCGACCGGGGCCCAATGTCTTCGCCCAGGCGTTTTGTACGAACCTGGTGGTTTGTACAGACCGAAATTTCGAAGACTGGTACCCGGCGGCTTGCCGTCTCGCTAAAGCTTCGTGAGGGGTACGCCCGGGATCAACGCCAGGCGTACCTTTCCGTTCGAGCCGAAATCGATGATCACCGAAGCGATTCCGCCGACCGGACTCGACTCCATGACGGTTCCGAGCCCGTACTTGTCGTGATTGACCCGGTCACCGACCGCCAGCTTGGGCGCAGGCGCACCGGTCTTCCCGAAGCTCGGCGTGCTGCGTGGACTCGGACGATCGACGTTGCCGCGGTAGGAACCGCCACTCCCGACACCAGTGCGACGGTCGTAATCGCTGCGCCAACTGGGCTGCTCCTCGCCCCCGTATCGCTGCCGACGATCGTTCGACCGCCCGAACGTCTTCTGCGGGTCGAGCCGACGCCAGTCCATCAACTCCTGCGGGATCTCCCGAAGGAAGCGTGATTCCGGGTTCGAAATCGGCTGCCCCCACCCCGACCGAACGACCGAGCGCGTCAGGTAGAGGCGCTGCCGCGCACGGGTGATGCCGACGTAGGCGAGTCGGCGCTCTTCGGAAAGCTCGACCGGATCGCCAAGTGCACGCATGTGCGGGAACTGACCGTCTTCCCAGCCGGTCAGGAACACGACCGGAAACTCGAGGCCCTTCGCCGTGTGCAGGGTCATCAGAGTGACGACGCCCTGGTCGTCATCCGGGATCTGGTCGGTGTCCGCAACGAGCGCAACCCGCTCCAGGAAGGCGGCGAGCGACCCCGGCTCAGCTGAGCCCTCCGGCAGCTCCTGCTCGAGTCCCTCGGCATTGCGTGCGTCGGAACTGAATTCGCGCGCGACGTTGACGAGTTCGTTCAGGTTCTCGAGTCGAGCACCGTCCTGCGGGTCACTGCTCGCCGACAGTTCGGCACGGTAGCCCGTACGGTCGAGGATCTCCTCGACAACATCACCGATGTCCGCGATCGAGCCGTCCGCCGGATGGGACGTGCCGCGAATGTCGTCCATGAGCTGCATGAACTGCGCGATCGCTTTGGCCGACCGCGAGTTGAGGAACGGAACCTGCCCTTCGCCTGCCGCCTTGAGCGCCGCACCGAACCCGATGTCCTGCTGTTCGGCATAGACCGCGACGCACGCCTCGGCCCGATCGCCGATGCCGCGGCGGGGAGTGTTCAGAATTCGGCGGAGGTTGACCGAGTCTTCCGGATTGTCGAGCGCCCGCAGATACGCGACGACATCGCGCACTTCCTTGCGCTCGTAGAAGCGGACACCGCCGACCACCTTGTAGGGCAGGCCCATCCGGATGAAGATTTCTTCGAACGAACGCGATGCGCTGTTCGTCCGATAGAAGACAGCGACCTCGTTGTAGCGCGCCTCGCCGAGGTCACTGAGGCGGTCAATTTCGCGCGCGACGAACGCGGCCTCGTCGTGCTCATTGTCCGCGACATAACCGGTGATCAGTTCGCCGTCACCGGTGTCGGTCCACAGACGCTTCTCGCGACGACCGGCATTCTTCGAGATGAGTGCATTGGCCGCGGCCAGAATGTTCTGCGTCGATCGGTAGTTCTGCTCGAGCAGGATCGTCTCCGCGTTCGGGAAGTCGCGTTCGAACTCCTCGATGTTGCGGATGGTCGCACCGCGGAACGCGTAGATCGACTGGTCGGCGTCACCCACGACGCACAGTTCAGATGCCGGAAGGTCGTCGGTGTCTTCCCCGACGAGCTCTTTCACCAGCGTGTACTGCGCGTGGTTCGTGTCCTGATATTCGTCGACCAGGATGTGACGGAACTTGCGACGGTAGTACTCGGCAACCGCGGGGTGCCGCTTGAGCAGGGCGACCGTCTCGCCGATGAGGTCGTCGAAGTCGAAGGCGTTGGCCCCGCGCAGCCGGCGCTGGTACTCCGCGTACACCCGGGCGACAATCCTGGGCAGTTCCGCAGTTTCAGCGGTGGCCTGGTCTTCCGCCTCTTCTGGCGAGATGAGCTCGTTCTTGTGGTTCGAAATCGCGGTCGCGAACATGCGCGGCGTGAACTTCTTCGCGTCGAGGTCGAAGTCGCGCACGATCATCGTCAGGAGGCGGCGCGAGTCGTCGGCGTCGTAGATCGAGAAGTTCGAGTTCAGTCCCTCGAGCAAGGTCGACTGGGCACGCAGAATTCGCACACAACTCGAGTGGAACGTCGCGATCCACATCGTCTGCGCGCGCCTGCCCACGAGTCCGACGACGCGTTCGCGCATCTCGGCCGCGGCCTTGTTCGTGAACGTGATGGCCAGAATCTGCCCGGGAGCGGTGTCTCGCTTGGCGAGCAGATAGGCGATGCGCCGCGTGAGGACGGCAGTCTTTCCAGACCCCGCACCAGCCACGATGAGCAACGGAGATCCGGTGTGCAGGACGGCTTCTCGCTGCTGCGGATTGAGACCCTCGAGCAGCTTGTCGGCATCCGGAGATGCCCGGCGCGGCGCGGGTTCTTGGGCGGGCAGGTCGAGCGACAGCGGAAGCGTGTTCATTGCCCCACAAACCTACTCCCGGGGTCCGACAGATTTCGCAAGCGGCGAGGCTCGCGACGCGAACTCGCCACACCTTACGATGCGGTTATGCCGGCAGCGAGCGTCGTCCTTGCCATCGTTGCGGCACTCCTTTTCGCCCTGTCCGCGGCATGGCAGCAGTCGGCCGCCCGGTCGAACGCGCTCGCCAACTCGAACCGATGCGCGGATTCAGGTTCTGTGACTCCACCAGCTCCAGATCACCGTGTTCTAGCTGCTCAAAAAGACCTCTGACAGCTGAGGAAGCCTGCATATGAGGGCGGTTTCAAGCGGTCGCTGCAACTGGTTCGGTTGGATTGGACAGTAGTTGTTCGAGGGCCTCGGCTGGGGTTTTCCAGCTGAGGGTCTTTCGCGGTCGGCCGTTGAGCTCGGATGCGACGTTGTCGAGGATTCCCGGGCCGTGGAACGAGAGGTCCGTTCCTTTCGGGAAGTATTGGCGCAGAAGCCCGTTCGTGTTCTCGTTGCTGCCGCGCTGCCACGGTGAGTGCGGGTCGCAGAAGTAGATCGGCATGCCGATCGTGGCGGTGATTTTGGCGTGCAAGGCCATCTCTCGGCCTT
>NZ_AQXZ01000008.1 GCF_000380645.1 Smaragdicoccus niigatensis DSM 44881 = NBRC 103563 | reverse complement strand
GATCTGCAACAGCGGCACCTGCGGATGCGGCCACGGCCTCACCAACTGCTCCGGATACTGCATCAACACCTACACCGACCCCAACAACTGCGGCGCCTGCGGAAACGCCTGCAACTCCGGCGCCTGCAACAACGGAACCTGCGCACCCGTCACCCCGACCTGCTCAGGCGGCCAAACCCTGTGCAACGGCACCTGCGTCTCCCTCGGCTCCGACCCCAACAACTGCGGCGCCTGCGGAAACGCCTGCAACTCCGGCGTCTGCAACAACGGAACCTGCGCACCCGTCACCCCCGCCTGCCCTGGTGGCCAAACCCTGTGCAACGGCACCTGCGTCGACCTCAGCAGCGACGCTTACAACTGCGGTGCCTGCGGCAACGTGTGCTCGATCGGCCAGACCTGCACTCATTGTCCGGTCGGCACCTGTTCCAACGGAGTGTGTGGGCCGTGACCGCGCGGAACCAGATCCGCTGGATCGCACTCGTCGTCGTCCTGGTGTCCGCACTCGCGGGCTGCTCCGCCAAACCCGCCACCGGTACCAGCGAATCGGGAGAGGTGTGGCTGACCACGGCAACCGCGCCCGGCCACAACCCGTTCATGCCGCCGGCCGCCGCAGCGTTGCCCGAGAAGACGGCCACTCCGCCCAAGCTCACACCACAGGGCAATGGGCAAAGCATCACGCCGCAAAGCCAGCCGGGAAACCAAGAGGGCCTGTACGGCGGCACGATGAACAACTCCTCGTGCGACCGCGACAAGATGATCGCCTTCTTACAAACACACCCCGCTCAGGCGAAGGCATTCGTCGAGGCGTTGAATGCGGACTCGACGCTCTTCTGGAGCGGCGGAAGGCAGCTCCGGGTCGACCAGATTGCCGCCTACCTCCGGGAATTGACGCCCGTGATCCTTCGGGTCGATACGCGCGTGACCAATCACGGGTTCGACGGGACCAAGGCGACGCCGTTGCAGTCGGTGCTCCAAGCCGGGACGGCCGTGATGGTCGACGGGCACGGCGTTCCACGGGCACGCTGCTACTGCGGGAACCCGCTCACCGCCCCGAGCGCCCTGACCGCCACCCCGAAGGAAAACGGACCCAGGTGGGCCGGCTACAACCCGGGCACGATTGTCGTCGTTCAGCCGACGACGATCGTCATCAACATCTTCGTGCTCATCGACATCGTCACCGGACAGCCGTTCAATCGGCCCGTCGGTTCGGACGGTAAGAAGGACGCTCCGAAGTCCGGAACTGCACCGGGCGGCGCGGTGAAGAACGGCGTGTACTCGAGCGGCGGACTCTCGGTCACCGTCAAGGATGCTGTGTTGGTCAAACTGGCCGAGAACATCGGCGGCAACTGCGCGCTGAATGTCGACCTGTCACTCGCCATCGACCCGACCAACGGCACGTTCTCCGGACCGTGGACGAGTCAAGTTATATCCGGCAAATGCACCGGCGCCTCGGGGACGATGAGTGGCTCGGTTCACGACAACGTCATGACACTCACGCTGGTCAACAATTCGACCGGCAAGACTTTCACGGACCAGCTGCAGCTGGGCTCACGGCGCTAGCCAATCGCCCGTTGTGACCTGCACTGAATGGAACACTGGTGCCCATGAACGAGACCGTCCGGAAACTCCTCGAACAGGCCGTCGGCCCGATGCCGGAGAACTGCGACCTTCCGGTTCCACCCATGGGCCTGTCCGAGGACGAAGAGCGTGCACAGCGCAAACTCGACCTCGCGATCGCCTTCCGCGTCTTCGGGAAGTTCGGATTCTCCGAGGGCGTTGCCGGGCACATCACCGCTCGCGACCCGGGCGACCCGAACCTGTTCTGGGTCAACCCCTTCGGAATGAGCTTCAACCAGATTCGGGTAAGCGACCTCATCTGCGTCGACCACGAAGGCCGCGTCATCCACGGAACTCGGCCGGTCAACCGAGCCGCCTTCATCATTCACGCGCAGGTCCACGCAGCCCGCCCAGACGCCGTCGCGGCCGCCCACGCGCATTCGTTGTATGGGAAGGCCTTCTCGTCGCTCGGAATCGAACTCGCACCGATCACACAGGATGCGTGCGCGTTCTACGGCGACCACGGGCTCTACCTGAACTACAGCGGCGTCGCCTATGCCGAGGAAGAAGGCAAGAACATCGCGGCTGCCATCGGCGACTACAAAGCCGCGATCCTCCGTAACCACGGCCTCATCACCGTCGGAAGCTCGGTATCCGCAGCCGCCTGGTGGTTCGTCACCATGGAGCGGTCCTGCCAGGCTCAACTCGTCGCGATGGCCGCGGGGACACCCACAGTTGTCGACCACGACACCGCGATCCTCGTTCGCCAGCAGATCGGGAACGAGCCCGCGGGTTGGTTCCAATTCCGTCCGTTGTGGGAACAGATCATGGCGACGCAGCCGGACGTCGCAAGCTGAGCCGATCGGCCACAATGAGGTCGTGGCGATCGATCCCAAGGACTACTTCGATCTCGAGATGTCGGAGCTTCGGGAGGTTGCTCGATTCGCCGTCCGCAACGCGGAAGACGTTCTGGGCGTTTTCGAAGAAGTGAATCCCGTCGATGCGCGCCCGCGGGCTGCCATCAGCGCGGCCTGGGAGTTTGCGAACGGCGCAAAGCGCAGCAAGCTCCAACGGGTCACCGCGCTCGATGCACATCGCGCGGCCAAGGAAGCGGGCTCTGAGGCAGCAAAACATGCCGCGCACGCTGCTGGCGATGCTGCGGCCGCTGCGTACCTACATCCCTTTGCCAAGGCCGAACAGGTGGGCCACATCCTCCGGTCAGCCGCCCACGCCGCGTGTGCGACTGATCTGCTTGCCGGAAACCCGCAGGCCGGAACGGATCACATCACCAGGGTCGCGGCCCGCGCGACGCCCGTCCTCATCGACGTGCTGCGCCGCTACCCGCCCGCGCCGGCAGGCAAGTCGCGGGTCGCCGAGCTCATGCTCGTTCTGGATGGAATTGTGAGATCTCGCTGATCGGTCGTCTCAGAGAACGCTGGTGACGTCGCTGCCGTCGACGAGCGCGATGCCCCGGAACGCCGCAGTGGCGGTCTGATGCATGTGCAGGCTGACGGCGATCAACCAGATCGCGACCACTCGCGCGGGCGCCGCGCCACCGATTGCCGCTCGATGGTCGGCAAATGCCGGCCGTTCGTCAGACACCCAGGTCCCCAGATCCGAACGACCGCTGCGGACCACGATGTGCGTTTCACGACGTCGCCAGTGATCGAGCGGGCACGGATAGGCCAACCCCAGCGGCAGCGAGGAACTCCACTGCCAGGTGAGGTCTCGCCCATCGTCGAATTCGACGGCGATACTCACGTAGTCGTGGGTGAACATCGTGTTCTCGGGCACCGCAGCCGGAAGGTCGTCGACGCGCCATGACCAGCGCAAACGCAGGTTATCGGTGAGCGCAACATCGACCGGGTGCCGAATGATGGCGACTGTATCGCGGCAATCGACGTCGATTTGGCCTTCGGCCTCGGTGTAAACGTCCTCGTGCCCGAGCAAAGGGTGGTGGAACCAACCGTTCGGAGCGTGCGGTGGGTTGGTGAGACGTTGAGATTCGATCGCACACAATCCCGACGAATCCGCGGCGGCGACTTGTGCGAGGGCGCGCTGGGGATCGCCGTCACTCGGCCAGATGGCGACAACGACCGTGAAGCCTCCGCGAATCGCCTGGAACGGGATGCGATCGGTCGTGACATCGCCGTTCGACTGCAGTTCCGCCGGTAGTCGTCCGCCGAACTGCACTTCTCCTTCCCGATCCGCGGTGAAGGTGAAGGTGGGGCGCGCGCTCATCAGCGCCGGTCCGTCGCCGACCCGGCACAGCATCCCGAAGCTCGGACCCGCCCCGATCCCGCGCTGCGTCATCGCGAATGCACGCCCCCACGCAAGCCACGTGACCCGATCACCCGGCCGGACACGGATGCCGGTGGCCGTCCAGGGCCGCCGGTTGGCCGGCACTGTGACGAGGTGGGCCTCTCTCGCCACGCTGAGGAGGAGAATCCGCAGTTCCCGGCCGTCGACGACGGTAGTCGCCGGTGGTCGATTCCCCGCCATCGCCTGAACGGTGGCGAGCGACTGTCTCAACAGCGCTCGCGCGGAGGTGTCCGTGAAGATGTCCACGGAGATTATTGAACGCCTGACCAGGCCCTACGGACAGTCGAAGCCGCGAACCTAAGCGCTGACCTCGACATGACTGGCGATCAGTTCGAGGAGCCGTGGGATGACCCCAGCCGGGAAGTTATGCCCCATGCCCGGGATGACGACGTGCCGCGCACCGCTGATGGCGGCGGCAGTGGCACGACCGCCACTCGGCGCGACGATGAGGTCGCGATCACCGTGGATGACGAGAGTCGGAGCCGTGACGCGGGCCAGTTCTGCCGTTCGATCACCGGACTTGTGAATCGCGCTGATCTGCCGCGCGACCCCGCGACCCGTGAGCGGACCGGCACCGCGGTCCCAGGCCGCGGCAGCGTATTCACGCTCGGCAGCCTCTTCGAACGGGAACCCTGCCGACGCGATGTGGCGCATCATCCGCACGTGGCGAGCAATCGCCTTGCGTTTGGTCCGCGCGGGCGGGGCCGCGAGGTGCAGCATCGTCGACTTCCGGGGCTGCCCGACCGACGGGTCGCCGGTGGTCGAGAAGATCGAGGTCAGCGACGTGACACGCTCGGGATACCGGGCCGCCACCGTCTGCGCGATCATCCCGCCCATCGACATTCCGACGACGTTTGCTTGGCCAATTCCGAGGTGGTCGAGCAGGCCGACCGTGTCGGCGGCCATGTCACCCAAGTCGTAGGCATCTGCGCGCGGGCGCGCCATGAGCTTCCGCAAGGTTCCGGGCGCTTTGGTGTCGATCTGCGTCGACCGCCCGATGTCGCGGTTGTCGAATCGGATCACATAGAAACCGGACCGCACGAGTCCATCAACCATCGCCTCCGGCCAGACCGTCAGGTCGACACTGAGTCCCGCGACGAGCAGCAATGGCGTCCCGGCTGGGTCACCGTCGGTGCGATAGCAGAGCGTGATGCCACGGCCGACGTCGGCGAAGTTGTCCTTCATGCGAAAACCTCGATTCGAGAGGAAGAAGTGAAACGAAGATTGGGGTCATCGACCGGCCCGCCGCGCAGCAGCTTGACGTCGGCCTGATAGTTCATCGACGTCAGCCACGGGTAGCTGAGTCCTTGACGCGGCAGGTCTTCGATCGCGCGTTTGACGTAACCTGCCCCGAAGTCCAGCAGCGGACGGGTCGCCATGTCTGGTGCGGGCAGCTCGGGATAGCAGATGTCGGCACCGATCTCGTCCATGTGGGACAGCAATCGGGTGAAGTGCTCACACAACAGTCCGACCTTGAGCGTCCATGACGAGTTGGTGTAGCCGATCGCGTAGGCGAGGTTCGGCACGTCGCTGAGCATCATGCCCTTGAACGCGACCTTGTCGGCCAGGCTGACCGGCGTCCCGTCGATCGTCAGGGCCACTCCCCCGAAGAGCTGCAGGTTCAGTCCGGTGGCGGTCACGATGATGTCGGCTTCGAGTTCGCGGCCGGACTCGAGACGAATGCCCGTCTCCGTGAAGGTGGCGATGCGGTCGGTGACGACCGATGCGGAGCCGTCGCGCAGGGTCTTGAACAGATCACCGTCGGGCACCGTGCACATCCGCTGGTCCCAGGGGTTGTACGTCGGCTTGAAGTGTTCGTCGACCGGGAAGTCCTTCGGCAATTGCCGAGCGTTCGTCGCGCGGATGAACCGGCGCATTGCCCGCGGAAAGCGCTGCGACACTTCCCAGATCAGGCGCTGCTGCACGACGTTCTTCTGACGGGTGATCCGGTAGGCGAGGTTCGCCGGCAGGACCTTGCGCAACGTGTTGGCGATGGCGTCCTCAGACGGAACCGGCAAAATGTACGTCGGCGACCGCTGCAGCATCGTGACGTGCCCGGCCTGGGAGGCCAACGCAGGCACGAGCGTGACCGCAGTGGCACCGCTGCCGATGACCACGATCTTCTTGCCGGTGTAGTCGAGGTCGGCGGGCCAATGCTGAGGGTGCACGATCTGGCCGGTGAACTGCTCGCGGCCTTCGAACGTCGGGGTGAATCCCTCGTCGTAGCGGTAGTAGCCGGCCGCACAGAAGATCCAGTCTGCAGTGATGGTCACCGGCTCACCGTCGTGATCCACCTCGACCGTCCAGCACGCTTCCGCCGTCGACCACGCCGCCGAGACGACCTTGTGGCGGTAGCGGATCTGCTTGTCGATGCCGTTCTCGGAAGCCGTCTCGCGGAGGTAATCCAGGATCAGGTCGGCGGTCGCGATCGACTTGTCGTGGACCCACGGCTTGAACTCGTAGCCGAAGGTGTGGAGGTCCGAGTCCGACCGGATTCCCGGGTAGCGGAACAGGTCCCACGTGCCGCCCGACGCCTCGCGGGCCTCGAGGATCGCGTAGCTGCGGCCCGACTGCTCGGCCTGCAGGTAGTACGCGGCGCCGATGCCCGAGATACCGGCGCCGATGATCAGCACGTTGACGTGTTCTGTTGCCATGGAAATTCCGTTCGATGAGGTGTCGACTCCAGAATCCGCTCTAAACCACGTCATTAGCCATGGCAGAGTGCATCACATTTGACATGTCATGGTGCTTGTTGCACCAGCATGGCTATCCTTCGACCATGGCATCCGAAGAGGCGCTCGATCTCCTCCGCCGCACCGCTGAGCTTGCGCTCAGCGAGCCACAGCGATGGCTCGCCAATATCGACGCCGCCATCATGTCCGCGCCAAGCATGCGGGTCATCGCCGATGACCCCGTGCTACGGGCCGCCACGCAGCGAACGAATCGTTCAAACATGCTCCACTGGGCCACCGCGGTGGCCAGCGATCCCGCTGCCCGGGTGCCTGCGAACATCGGCGCCGAGACGCTGAACTACGCCCGCGACCTCATTCGGCGCGGAATGACCGAGTCAACCTTGGACTCGTACCGCATCGGACAGAACGCGGCATGGGTGCAGTTCATGCGCGAGGCGTTCACCTTGACCTCCGACGCGGAGATCCTGCAGGAGGTCCTCAGCCTCGCGTTTGCCTCGATCTCCGACTTTCTCGATGCAACGATCGGCGCAGTTGCCGCGCGCATGGCCGTTGAACGCGACGAATTGACTCGCGGCACACACGCCGAGCGCCGGGAGGTCGTCTCGCTCATCCTCGACGGAGCACCCATTCCCCGCCCGCGCGCTGAGGCGCGACTGGGCTACGCATTGACCGGCACGCATCTCGCGGCGATCGTTTGGGGCGAGGACCCGGATTCCGAACTGAGCGACCTCGAACGCGCGAGTGACCTCGTCGCCCGAGCCTGCGGTGCGCGTCACCGGCTCACTGTCGTGCCGAGCGCTGCGACCCTGTGGGTGTGGTATGCGGGCGGCTACCCGCCGGACGCCGATCGACTCGACACGCAGATCAAATCCATTGCCGGAGTTCGTATTGCACTCGGACCGGCCGCTTCGGGGATCGAAGGTTTCCGGCGCAGCCATCTCAACGCGCTGACGACCCAGCACATGGTCGCGCGCCTGAAGTCCAGCCGCCGCGTCGCAAACTTCACCGACGTACAACTACTCACGATCCTCAGTGGTGACCTCGAAGGCGCGGACGCGTTCGTCACCGCAACGCTCGGCCCCTTCGCCACCGCCCCCGCCGACATCCGCCAATCGGTACGGATGTTCGTGCAGTGCCAGTGCAACGCCTCACGGGCCGCGACCACCCTGCACGTGCATCGCAACACCATGCTTCGACACCTGGAACGGGCGGATCAACTGCTGCCGCGACCGTTGAACGACAACAGTGTCAACATTGCTGTCGCGCTCGACATCGTCGAGTGGCGCGACGCATCTACCCGACGACCCTGAGGGCGAGTGTGCGCGCTCGGTCGAGTTCCGCGTTGTTGCCAAACAATTCGCGACGCACGTTGCCGGCGTTGAGCAGGGCGTCGATCGTGAATGCATCTGCCGCCGGGTCCGCCGACCCGGCCGTGACGAACTCCGCCTCGAGCAGATCGAGCCACTCACGTTTCAGTTTGCGGACCGAGTCCGCGACTGGCCCTTCGCGGTGCCCGTACTCAACAGACGTAGCTGAGACGAAGCAGCCTCCGGGAAAGACGCCGGCGAGCAGGTAGGCGATCCAGGAGTCGACGAGCGCCCGCAGCCTGGGTTCTCCCGGTTGGCTACCCCACGCTGGAGCGATGACCGTCTCGCGATAGATCCGCCGCGCCTCTGCGACGGCCGAAATCTGGATCGCCTCACGGGAACCGAAAACCGTCAGGATGCCGCTCTTGCTCAGTCCCGTGGCGGCGGCGAGCGAGCCCACGGAGATCGAATCGAGCCCGTGAGTGGTGGCGATCTCTGCCGCCTTGCGCGCGGCCTTGCGTCGCGTCACGTCACCGCGCGCGCGCCGACCGTCCACGGAAGTCATCCATCTATTTTATACGACCGACTGGACGTAAATTACCGCGGGCGCTAGCTTCATAATTACGACCGGACGGTCGCATAGTTCAAGGAGTGGCCATGCCTGAATACGAGCCCGTTCTCATGGACAGCATCGACATCGATGCGCCCATCGAGAAAGTCTGGAGCTTGGTCAGCGATGTCTGCCGGATGCCGGATTGGAGTCCGCAGGTGCGCTCAACCCGACTTCGCAGCGGCTTCGACCAGGTCGGGTTGGGAACGCAATTCACGAACCTCAACAGCCAGGACGGTCTGGAGTGGACAACCCACGGCGAAATCGTGCGTTTCACGCCGCTACAGGAGCTCGCATTCCGAATCGTCGAGAACTGGGCGGTGTGGTCATTCACGTTGGACCGCAACGAGTCCGGCGGAACGCGGCTCACGCAGCGGCGGGAGACACCAGAGGGACTATCAGCGGTGTCGCTGAACCTCACTGAGACCTATCTGGGCGGGCAGGATGCGTTCACCCAGTCAATGAAGGCCGGCATGCGGCAGACGATCGAAGGGGTCCGCATGGCCGCGGAAAGCGCTGCCGGATAGCTGCCGATATCCTCGGGCTGTGGTGAACTTCCTGCTGTCCGTCACCTTCGCCTGTGGACTTGTCATCGCCGTGGCACACGTGGTCAACCGGCGCTTCGTAGCTCCCGTTTACGACGTGGTCGCCAACGTGCTGGCATTCGGATGTGCGACCGCGGCATCCCTGTTGCTCGACCATTGGACTCCGGCGGCACTCTCGGGATTCGCCATTCTGTGCTGGCTGATCCTCGCGCGCCGCACCATAGGCGCCCTCAGTACCCGGGAACTCGAGGTCAGCGCGAGAAAGTGACGTGGATCGTGCCGCTCTCGGCAACTTCCGTCGCCACGTTGTACCCACCCTCGAATCCCCGCAGGTCCGCCCACAGATTCTCACCGCGGCCGAGCAGGATCGGCGCGATGGCCACGTGCAGTCGGTCGACCAGACCGGCCGCGAGGTACGGCCGCACGGTCCTGATGCCGCCGCCGATACGAACGTCGCGATCCCCGGCAGCGTCCCTGGCGAGCGTGAGCGTCTCCTCGGCCGAACTCTGGACGAAGTAGAAAACCGTGCCGCCTTCCATCGTCAGCGTTGGCCGCTTCTCATGGGTGAGCACGAACACCGGGACGCCGAACGGCGGGTTCGAACCCCACCAGCCCTGCCAGTCCGGGTCGTCTGGGTGAAGGTGTAGTCCGAACATGCCGGCGCCCATGATCTCGGCGCCAATGCCCTCGAAATACGCTGCGGCGTAGTTCTCGTCGATGCCATCACTGCCACGATCGGGTTGACCGAAGACCTTTCTCTGCATGGTCTTCGTTGCGACGTACGCCGCGGTGAGGCGTTGCCAATCCTGCCCGATGGGGTCTTCGGGAGTTTGGTCAGTCGTCGTCGCATAGCCGTCGAGTGAGATGTTGAGGTCGACTCGCACCAAGCCCATTTGTGCCCCTTCCGTGGTGAGGCTCATGCTAGCCGGGTCCAAGCAGGGTCCGACCGATCCACCATGGACCTCAGTCTTAGGGCACAAAGTCTCCGATCACGTCCTGGGTGTTGTGATGCGGATCACCGCCGTCGTAGCTTTCCGTGAAGGAGAGAACGATGACTGAATTCATGAGCAATAGCGACGCGTTCACCTGGGCGATGGAGGCAGATCCCCGGCTGAGGTCGACGGTCGTCACGGTGATTCTGCTGGAGCGCGAACCGGACTGGAATGTCGTGCGGTCCCGGTTCGAGTTGGTTGCGACAAAGCTGCCGATGTTCCGCAAGAGGGTGGTGGAGTCGGTTCCGCCGGCGCCGCCTCGGTGGGAATACTGCGCGGACTTCGACCTCGACTTCCACATGCTCCGGGTGTCGGCCCCGGCGCCCGGAGGCCTCGACGTGGTGTTGGAGATGGCGCGCCGCTCGGCCATGGACGAGTTCGACCGCGCTCGTCCGATGTGGGAGGTCACGTTCATCGACGGACTGGCGGACGGCGGCGCGGCGGTGCTCTGCAAGTTCCATCACTCGTTGACCGACGGCGTGGGCGGCGTGCAGATCGCGATGACACTGTTCGACCTCACCGAGGAGCCTCGGGTGATCAGCGAGGAGATCGTCGAACCCCAGATCACCAACCCGCAGTTCCTCCAGACCTACCGGGATTCGGCCGGCTACGACGTGGGACTCCTGTCCTCGACCGTCCGCAGCGCGCTCAAAGCAGCTCCGTCACTGCTGGTGGAGAGCATTCGCCGGCCGGTTCACGTGGCGACCGAGGCGGCCGAGATGGTGGCGTCGGTGTACCGCACCGTGCGGCCCGTGAACCAGACTGGATCTTCGCTGATGACGGATCGCTCGCTTGTGCGGCACCTCGCCGTGCTGGAAGTGCCGATGCCGCGTTTGCGAGAAGCCGCCCACCGCGGCGGCGGCGCGCTCAACGACGCGTTCGTTGCCGGGGTGGCCGGCGGCTTGCGTCTCTACCACGCCAAACACAGCGTCAGCGTGGGTGATCTGCACCTGACAATGCCGGTGAGCCTGCGCACCACGGACGACTCCATGGGTGGGAACAAGATCACTTTGATGCGGTTCGACGTACCCGCCGGCGAAGCCGATCCCGCGCTGCGGATAAGCGCGATCCACAGCCGCACGCAACGGGTACGCCATGAGAAGTCGTTGCCCTACACCCAGTTGATCGCGGGCGCCCTCAACCTGATGCCACGTTGGTACATCGGCTCGATCCTGCGCCACGTCGACTTCCTGGCCAGCGACGTTCCCGGGATTCCGGTCCCGGTGTATCTCGGCGGAGCCAAGGTGCAGATGCAGTTCGCGTTCGGCCCGACAATCGGGGCTGCGGTCAACGTCACGCTGTTGACCTATGTCGACACCTGCGCACTCGGCATCGACGTTGACACCGGCGCGATTCCGGACTTCGAGGTGTTCTTCGACTGCCTGGTGGCGGGGTTCGACGAGGTTTTGGCGCTCGTCGACTGAGGGTCACGCGGTCGCGCCGGCGATCTCCAGTTCCGCTGAAATCACCACTGGCAGGCGGAACGGCAGGGTCGAATAGCCGACCGCCGTTCGAGCATGCGCACCGACCTCCGGACCGAAAACCTCGAGCAAGAGCTCAGAGGCAGGGTTCAGAACCATGGTCGTCAATTCGAAGTCCGGTGCTGCATTGACGAATCCGGTAACCGTCAACCATGCGTCGATTCTGTCCAAGCTTCCGATCGCCTGCTTCAAGCTGGAGAGCATGGACAACAACGCAAGAACACCTGCGCTCTGAGCCTGTTCGAGGGAGACCTCTGAAGGCACTTGTCCTACCGGTCCGGCCATCGTGCCGTCCGGCGCCAGGGGCCCGTGCCCCGAAGCGAAGGCGCGACTTCCGTGGACGCGGACCCAGCTGAAGGGAATCCTGACACCGGGCGGCAGCACAGCCGGTCGCGGCAATTGAAATCCCAGTTCAGACAACCGCCGCTCAGCATTCGACATGACAGGCACCTCGCTTTACAGCTTGTCAAGCTTTCGAGTTTCAAGTATCCGAGTAAGCTTTACACCGTGTCAAGTGGAGACCCACAGACCCGACAACGAATCCTCGAAGCAGCACTGGCCGTTCTGGAGGACGGCCGCGGCGCGCCGGTGTCGATGTCGCAGGTAGCTACACGTGCCGGCGTATCCCGGCAGGCTCTCTACCTCCACTTCGCCGACCGGACCACCCTGCTTCTCGAAGCCAGCCGACTGGCGGATCGGAAATATCGGACTCCGGACCGTCAGCGCCGTATCGACGAAGCGCCGTCGGGGCGCGAAGCGTTGCGGAAGGCCGTCGCCCTGCAAGCCCACATCAAGCCACTTCTGCTCCCGATGATCATTGCGCTGGGCGTGCTCCGCCGATCCGACGCCGCCGCCGAGATCGCCTGGCAAGAGCGGGATCAAGCCAGACTCGAGCGCTGTCGCCAAGTTGCTGACCGTCTCGAGAACGAGAGCTTGCTCAGGCCAGGGTTGTCGACCGACGCAGCCGCAGCAATGATCTGGGTCGCTACCAGCTCTGCCGCGTGGGAGGACTTGGTGCTCAGCTGCGGGTGGACCGCTCAGCGCTGGACGGATGAGACAGTCGCGCTGCTGGAAGCTGGACTGCTCAGGTCAGACGCTTAGGAGGGCTTGCGACCCCACACCTGGAAGAAGAGGTGGGATACGACGAGCCTTCTCGGGTCGGCCAGATCTTGTGCAAGGCGAGTCTTGATCTCCCCGAGCTCGTCCGCCTGGATCATGCCGTCGCTCACTACACGTTGCGTGAGGTTCTCGGCGAAATCGAGCAAGATCGATCGGCGCTCGTGACCGGGTGGGTAAATGTGAACGATCGGATTGATCTGCACATCGGTCACGCCGGCCTCGCGCAACAAGCGGGGCACCTTACGACCAATGAATGGGTCAATTCCGTTCCGTGCTGAATAGTCCACGAACAGGTCGACGATCGACGTCCACGCCTCGCTTGGCGGATCACAGAAGTGGCTGATCCAGTCCGCCTCATGGAAGGCGACAAGTCCACCGGGCCTGGCAAGCGCCACCGCCTCCATAACCACTTCGTGCGGCCTGGGGATATTCACCAGAACCAGGCGTGCGGTGACAAAGTCGAAGCCGCCCCGCGGTAGGCCCGTGGATCGAGCATCAACTTCGCGAACTTCCACGTTATGCAGGCCTTGAGAAGCGATCATCTGTCGCGCCAGCATGACGGCATCGCTGCTTCGCTCGACGCCCGTGACCGATCCAGATTTGCCGACACGACGCGAGAGTTCGTCGAGGCAGCCATGCGGTCCGCAACCGATCTCGACGACGCGACAGCCCTCGAGAGAGCCCACCTGATCGAACAGCCAACTGGACTCAGGCGCGAGCTGAGCCGCCTGCTGCTGTAGCCGCTTCTGTTCTTCGGTGCGGTAGCCGAGCACATACTGATCTTGTTGAGACACGATGCCTCCAGCCGCCGAACCATCGCTTTGCTGGGGACGACGCTACGCCGTGAATTCGCTGACGGTAGATGGTTACAACCGCGATTGAACAGCGGAATTGGGAGTCAACGTCGCGCTCCCTGATAGCCAAGATTATGGTCACCCGGTCGCGCTCATTCACAATCACCGTTGAGGGCCTTCACCAATGCCGAAGTCGCCGCGACTTCTTCCCCTGGAACGACCGTGATAGGCGCTCCGACAGTGAGCACCCAGCGCGAGACAAACGGAATCGGAAGAGGCTTTTCGTCCCATCCCCCAAGGTTCCAGCAACGTTTCACCTGGAAGCGAAGGGGGACGAGCGGCAGTCCGGTCGCAACCGCGGTGAGAACTGCGCCGGGGCGCACTCGACGTCGAGGACCGGCAGGACCGTCTGGCATCAACATCGTGTTTTCCCCACGGCGGACCCCGGCGATCATTGCCTCGAGCGCCTCCCGTCCCCCGGTACCGCTGGAACCCAGATAAAGCGTTTCGACGCCATCCCAGCGAGCCGCCAGATGGACTGGCCGCATGTACCAATAGGGATGGTTCAGCCAGCCCTGACCCCGCCAATCGCCTAGCGAGATCCAACTGAGCCACACGTGCTCGTGCCACAGCACCCACACGTAACGTTGCGTTTCAAGATGCTCTTTGCCGACAACGGTGAACCGACAGGTCCAGCGGGCGAGACGGATGTAGCTCCACATCAGCGCGGCGACGAAGTACGAGATCGGCACGTACACGGGCAACCACCGCTTGGGGACGTTGTCGACGCGGTACCAACTCTTCCACGACGAATTCAACTGCCCTCCCTAAGCGGTTTGACTGGGCTCGCCGCGAGTATCCAGACCGGAGTTCGCCAAAGCGAGCGATGGTTTCCCTGACCGGCCGCAGCCAACCATTTCTGCAACCTACTTGCTCACAGTGAACCGCAATTCGGCGACATCAAAGTTCGCGATGCGGTAGGCCGTACGTCGTGCGATAAGCGTTGAGGATTGTCGCAAGCGGCTCGGGGTCGCCAAAACCGGACGGGATTTCTAGGTACTCGCGCTTGCCAGGCCGGCGAGTCAGGCACTCGACGTAACGGATTTTCACTCCCGGGTTGTATTCACCAGCGGGAATCCAACGAGTCTTGGGTTTGAACGTCCCTAATTCTGACCACGCGTAGGTTCTTCTCCGCGACGGATGGAGTTCCACGGTCAGCCCAAGCTCATCGAGATCAATGGACGGTAGGAATCCCCGCAGCCGCGGAATCGCCGCGAGCCAGCATCCGAGTGCAGCGGCGGCGACCATGAGTCCAAAACCAAGAACAAGCCAACGAGATTCGTCGGCGAGGACCAAGACCGCGCAACCCGCAAGAAATACCGCCGCGGCGGTGAACAGGACAGCGCCGACGAGCAAGACGAATGCCGAATTCTCGCAGGCGATCCAAGTGACGGGCACAAGAGAAGCCCGGACATCGGCGACCTGGAGGCGGCAGATCCTGCCCGCTTCAGTTCGCCTCAGCTGGTTGACTTCCCGCAGGTTCACGCATTTACCCTAGGCGCGTCGCGGCCCAATCAAGTGACAGGCGGCCATTGCCCCGGCTAGTGGTCGCCGCCGGATGAGGGACCGCAGCATCGCCATTGCCTGACTGTTGGACCCCGGATCTAGTCGCGCAACCCGCGTTGGCGGCTCGATCTACTTCCTGACCTACTTGCTCACATTGAAGCGGAACTCGACGACTGAGCGCCTGCCCGTTTGAGAGCAAACTCGCGCTCGGCGGCAGCCGCTTCAATAACGTTTGTCCCGTGTGGGCCGGTATTGCATTCGCCGCGGCGGTGGTTGTTGCGATCACTGCGACTCGGGTCAAGATCGCGCGCGATCGAGCGCGTCGCTCGCAGGCAGGACTCACCGGAACCGACCTCGATCCACCGAGCCGAACTGCGTGGCTTCTGGCGTTTATCTTTCCCGGCATGTTCGGAATCGGATCTTCGATCGCCTCAGTCCATGCTGCCGTCGATCATCACACCGGCAATGCCCTGTTCTTTGGCTCGGTCGGAGCCCTCTGCATCTACGGGATTTTCCGAATCTGGCAAAAGCGTGGACGGTACAGCTGGGCAGACCTCAGCGAAGCCTGGAAACCAGACGGCGGTGGATAGATCCGCACAACTTCGTCGCCTACTTGCTCACATTGAAACGGAACTCGACCACGTCACCATCGGACATGACGTAGTCCTTGCCTTCCATCCGGACCTTGCCCGCGGCCTTGGCGGCAGCCATTGTGCCGGCCGCGTCGAGGTCCTTGAAGGCAACGACCTCGGCCTTGATGAAGCCCTTTTCGAAGTCGGTGTGGATGACGCCGGCAGCCTTGGGGGCGGTGTCGCCCTGGTGGATCGTCCAGGCGCGAGATTCCTTCGGACCGGCCGTCAGGTAGGTCTGGAGACCGAGCGTGTGGAAGCCGGCCTTGGCGAGGGCGTGGAGGCCAGGCTCGGTCTGACCGATCGATTCGAGCAGCTCAAGGGCACTCTCGTCGTCGAGTTCCTGAAGCTCGGCTTCGATCTTCGCGTCGAGGAACACCGCGTCGGCGGGCGCGACGGCTTCGCGCAACTTCTGCACCTGGGCGTCGTCAGTGAGCACCGACTCGTCGGCGTTGAAGACGTACAGGAACGGCTTTGCGGTGAGCAGATGCAGCTCGCGGACGTACTCCGGATCGATGGACTTGCCGGCAGAAAACAGCGTCTTTCCGCTGTTGAGAAGCTCCTGGGCCTCCACTGCCGCATCGAAGTACGGCTTGCGGTCCTTCTTGACCTTGGCTTCCTTCTCCAGACGTGGTACTGCCTTCTCCAGAGTCTGAAGGTCAGCCAGGATCAGCTCGGTCGCGATCGTCTCGATGTCGGCGAAGGCGTCGACTCGGCCGTCGACGTGCACGACATCGTCATCGACGAAAACCCGCACGACCTGGCAGATCGCGTCCGCCTCACGGATGGTTGCGAGGAACTTGTTGCCCAGCCCGGCACCCTCGGACGCGCCCTTCACGATTCCGGCGATGTCGACGAACGACACGGTCGCAGGCAGAATCCGCTCCGACGAGAAGATCTCCGCGAGACGGTTCAGACGAGAGTCCGGAAGCGGAACAACACCGACGTTCGGCTCGATCGTGGCGAACGGATAGTTGGCGGCGAGGACGTTGTTCTTGGTCAGTGCGTTGAACAATGTCGACTTTCCGACGTTCGGTAGACCGACGATTCCGAGGGTGAGGCTCACGAGGTCAGAAGTCTACCCGCTCAACTGACCTGTACTTCCAGCCGAGAACCCAGGTGACCACGCACAACGTGCAGCCGCGCGGGAATCCGTTGCCGCATCTCCTCCACGTGACTGACCACGCCGATGATCCGACCACCTTCACGAAGATCGTCGATGACACCCATGACCGACTCCAGCGATTCGCCGTCCAGCGAGCCGAACCCCTCGTCGATGAAGAGGGTGTCGAGCATGGTGCCGCCCGACTCGTTGGCCACAACATCGGCCAGGCCGAGCGCACAGGACAGCGACGCCATGAACTTCTCCCCGCCAGACAGGGTTTTCACCGACCGGACCTGGTCGTTGTAGAGGTCACGAACGTCAAGGCCGAGTCCGCCGAGTGTTCCGCGAGGGCCTGCAGCATCGCTGTGAACGAACTCGTACCGACCACCCGACATCCGCCGCAGCCGCATCGACGCCTCGGCCGCGACCTCCTCCAGTCGCGCGGCGAGGACGTAGGACCGCAACGAGATCTTGCGCTGGTTCTGCCCGCGCCCGGCGACGAGATCGGCGATGCCGGCAAGTTCGTTGTGCCGTTCGCGTTTGGGCGCGATCTTGCTGTCCGCTGCCCAGAGGTCGACGACGAGTCGTTCCAGCTTCGCGACCTCGTCCTTAGCCGCCGAGAGCCTCGCTGCCGTCGCCTCGGCGTCGGCCGTCGCCGCGCGCAGAACCGCAGTGACCGCCAAAACGTCGACGGGTTTGTCCGCGTCTGGAGCGGTCTCCTCGAGAACGGCCTCGGCACGAACCCGTCGATCGTCGACCGCACGCAAGCCACTCTCGAGCCGCTTGATCTGTGTATCTCCGCGGACCGCCTGCCGTGCGGACTCGGCGGTCTCGAATCCGGCGTCCAGCGCCGCGCGGCCCACCCTGGCTTCGAGCTCGCGAACCGCCTCGGCGGCGGTGGCCGACGAGTTGAGTGCGTCGCGCAGCCGTCCCGCCGTCGTTACGAGGCTCGACAGTCGATCGCGGCGCGCGACCGGCGAAATGTCGGACCGACAGACATCACCGATTGCGGCCCGACGTCGCTCGAGGTCCTCGTCAACGGAAGCAATCTGTTGGGTCAGGACGGCGGACCGCTTCTCGGCCTCGCGGATCTCCTCGTCGAGGCTGGACTGCTGGGCCTGCAATCGAACAATCGTCGACCGCAATGCTTCAATTCGGGCAGTAGCAGCGCGAGCGGCATCGAGCTTGGCGACAAGGTCGACGTGGCGAGTGGTCAGAGTGCTCACCGGCTCGTCGTTCGAGACGACCAGCAACCGGTCGGCCTCACGGCGAGCTTCTGCGAGCCGCTCCTGATCGAGTTCCTTGAGGTCAGCGGCCCGCTGCTCCGCAGCCCGGGCCTTCGCCTCGTCATCCTTGGTTGCGCCGGAACCGCCCGGAACCGCCGGGGCGGGATGCTCGACAGATCCACAGACCTCGCAGGGCTCGCCAGCGACCAACGCTCCCGCCAATTCGACCGCCATCGA
Organism: Smaragdicoccus niigatensis DSM 44881 = NBRC 103563; assembly: GCF_000380645.1. Taxonomy (GTDB): domain Bacteria; phylum Actinomycetota; class Actinomycetes; order Mycobacteriales; family Mycobacteriaceae; genus Smaragdicoccus; species Smaragdicoccus niigatensis. The sequence goes on along the minus strand of NZ_AQXZ01000008.1, from coordinate 88,553 downwards.
GTTGAGACGACGCTCGCGAACATCGACGAGGTTCTCCCGGGCAGACACGTGCGCGGAGCGACTCGCGATCGCGGCTGCCTCGGCAGATTGCACGGCGCGACGCTGCTGCACGAGCGCCTTCGCGGCGTCGAGCTGGTTCCGGCATTCGCGCGCCGAAACCATCAACGCGTCGAGTCCGGCGGCGAGGTCGGAATCAACGCTGAGCTCGCCGTCGACTTCGGCGATCTGCGTTGGGAGCACCGCACGTTGCTCCGTCAGCGCAGCGAGCCTGACGCCGACGGATTCGAGTTCTGTCCCCGCCCGCTGACGTGCCGATTCGGTCGCAGCCAGCTCCTCGACCTGCGGAATGATCGCGTCGAGCAGACCGATTTCGGCGTTCCAGGTCCCGATCGCCTGATCGACCGCCGAGACCCGCTCCCCCGCTTCGAGGGATTGCAGAATCGCAGCTAGGTCGGCGCCGTCAGCATCCGACTCGAGCGCGACCGCGCAGCTACCGACTTGTTTCTCCGCACCGGATTTCCGGACCTGAGCAGACACCAGCTGCGCATCGAGAACAGCGACCTCGGCGCTGCGCCGGGCACCTTCGAGCTCGGACACCCAGGTCAGGTAGGTGTCGTGTTGCGCTTGCAGCTCAGCCATCGCCGCCGACGCCTGTTCGCGCCTCATCAGGCGTGCCGCCAATGCCTCTTCGTCGGCCACTCGCTTGTGTGCTTCGGTCCGCTCACGACTCCGGAGCTCGTATTCTGCACGTCCCTGTTCGACGCGAAGCCGCGCACATTCCAGCAGGTCGGTGGCCCATTCGACATGTCCGTCCGCGGGCAGGTCCGCGGCCGTCGCTCCCTTGATTTCCGAAACGAGACGGTCCCGAGCCTGGCTCAATGTCTCGAGCTCATCGGCACTCTTTCGCCGCTGCTCGGCCAGCCACTCCTCCGCCGCCTTGAACCGACCGGTGTCGAAGAGGCGCTCGAGCAGCTTCTCGCGCTCGTCATTAGCCGCCACGAGGAACTTCGCGAACTCGCCCTGCGGAAGCATCACCACCTGGAAGAACTGTTCAGCGCTCATCCCGAGCAGACGGTTGACCTCATCGCCGACCTCGGTGTGCCGCGTCAGGTTGTTGCCTTTGCCGTCGAGCCAGGTCAGGGTGACCGCCGCGTTGACCTTCGTCTCGCCGGCACCACGACGCTTGGGCCGGAGGTACTCAGGGCTCCGGATCAGACGGAGGCGACGACCGCCGACCGTCGCTTCGAGCTCGACGCGAGGAACGACCGCCGCCTCGGCGTAATCGCAACGGAGGCGGTTCTCCTTCCCCCGCACACCGGGCACACGGCCGTAGAGAGCAAAAGCGATCGCGTCGAGAATCGTCGTCTTACCTGAGCCCGTCGCTCCATGGAGAAGGAACAACCCGTCCGTCGAAAGCTGCTCGAAATCCACGTCGACGGTCGCCGCGAACGGCCCGAACGCGGTGATCGACAGCTTGTGCAACCTCATGCCGACTTGGCCACCCCCGTCGGCTCGACCTGACGATCGTCCTGTGCGAGCGCACTTTCGAGCCAGGCAACTTCGCCAATCGTCGGTTCACTTCGCACGTCGGCCACAAACCCGCGCGCGATATCGAGGTCCGTCCGTCCCTTGACCCTTCGCCGATAGTCGAGAGCCTGCATGGCCTGCTGGTTCACGAGGTCGAGGTGGACGGCAAAGGGAAAGCGCGCCTTCAGCTTCCGCATTGCCTCCGCAGGGCGCACCGCGTCCGTGAGCAGGACGGAGATGTAGTGGTCCTCATATGTAGCAAAGGACGGATCGGTGAGCAGTTCCTCGAGAGACGCCGTGAGGGTCGACAGTCCGCGGATGATCGGCAAGTCGTGTCGTTCCACGTTCGACAGGCCCTGTGCGTCGAGATCGACGACCCAGACGGCCTTCCGATGGGAGGTCTCCGCGAAGGAATACGGCAGCACAGACCCCGAGTACCGGACGTTCTCGGCGATCGTCTGCGGCGAGTGCAGATGTCCGAGGGCGACATAGTCGACGCCGGCGAACACCCCGGCCGGCACGGTTTCGACTCCCCCGACCGAGATCGATCGCTCGGATTCCGAGGGCTCACCGCCGACGACGAACGCATGCGCGACGACCACTGTGCGCGCGCCATCTCGAGACTCGATGTCGGCACGGATCTGACCCATCGCCGCAGTCAGCACCGATTCGTGCGAGTTGCCGCACGCCAAGCCATGCCGGGTCACCTCGGGTTCGAGGTACGGAATGCCGTAGATCAAAACCGGGCCATGCTCGTCGACGAGCTCAACCGGCTGGGCGATCTGCTTCAGGTCCGTGCGCAGGTGCAGCCCGCCCGCGGCAGCGAAGGACGATCCCGCACCGAGCCGCGGGGCCGAGTCGTGATTGCCGGACGAAACGACGAGCTGGGCACCCGCGGCCCGGATTGCCTCGAGCCCGGCCATGCAGGTCGACACCGCGTCGGCACTCGGAATCGCGCGGTCGTACACATCACCGGCGAGCACGACGACGTCGACGCCGGTCTCGGTGACCAGGTCAGCAATGGCAAGAAGTGCAGCGAGCTGGTCAGCCAGGAGATCGACACCATGAAACGTTCGGCCAATGTGCCAATCGGAGGTGTGCAGGATCCGCATGTCGCAGACGCTACGACTGCCCTCTGACAAGTTGCGGTAACCGCGCCGGGGCGTGAGATGCGCGGGGCGCGCTCAGGGTCATATCAGGGAAATACCGGATGGCGTTTGCGCCAGATTTGCCGGTATTAGTGGAAGTTATGAATCGACAGGTAGCCGGTTGGATCACGCATAGGTGGACGAAGTGGGCGATTCTCGCCTTCGCTCTCGTCTTCATCGGTGCGATCGGGTCCTTCGGCGCGCAGCTGACCAGTGTCCAGAAGAACGACATCGCCTCCTGGCTTCCGGGAGACGCCGAGTCGACTCAAGCCCTCGCCAAGACCAAGGGGTTCTCCGACCCCAACAACATCCCGGCGATCATCGTCTTCACTCGTGACTCCGGCATCACCGGTGCCGACATCCAGGCGATCACCGAAGACATCCAGAAGATCAAGGGCGTCGACGGCATCACCAACGTGACGACCGCGGGACTTGCGGGACTTCCCGAAGACAAGATCGACCTGTGGATTCCGTACATGCCGTCGCTGACGGGCGCTGACCTCGCCCGATTCACCTCACCGGACGGCCAGGCGGTCCAGGTCATCGCGATGACCCACATGTCCAGCGAGGGCTGGGAGAAGCTGCCCGGCATCGTCACCGACCTGCGGAAGATCGTCGATGCCGACACCGGCGGACTGAAGGCCTCCATCGCCGGACCTGCTGCACAGGGTGCGGACCAGGCCGAAGCCTTCGGCGGAATCGACGGCGTTCTGTTGTTCAGCGCCGTCGGCGTGGTCATCGTCATGCTGTTGCTCACCTACCGCAGCCCCGTGCTGTGGCTCATTCCGCTGTTCTGTGGCGTGGCGAGCGTGATGACGGCGCAAGGTGTCGTGTACCTGCTGGCCAAGTACGGCGACCTGACCGTGAATGGTCAGAGTGCCGGCATTCTGAGCGTCCTGGTCCTGGGTGCGGGTATCGACTACGCACTGCTGCTCGTCGCTCGCTACCGCGAGGAACTCCACCGCTACGCCGACCGTCACGAAGCCATGGCGCACGCACTGCACCGCGCAGCGCCCGCGATCATCGCCAGCGGCGCGACCGTGGTCATCGGTCTGTTGTGCCTCACCTTCGCGCAGATGAACTCGACAGCGGGACTCGGGCCCGTCGCGGCGGCCGGCATCGTCGTCGCCCTGCTGATGATGCTCATTCTTCTGCCGGTCCTGCTGGTGATCTGCGGTCGCTGGGTGTTCTGGCCGTTCATCCCGCGTCTGGGAACCCCGACGCAGACGTCGAAGGGCTTCTGGGCACGAACTGGAACCGTCCTCGCCAAGCGTCCGCGCGCGGTGTGGGTCGGCACCACCGCCGTGCTTCTGGTCGTCAGCTTCGGAATGCTGCAGCTCAACGCCAACGGCCTGAGCAACAAGGACATGTTCACCAGCGAACAGCCGTCGATCGCTGCCGAGGAGGTGCTGGCCAAGCACTTCCCGGGTGGCGAGGGTTCGCCGGTGGCAGTCGTGGCCAATGCGAGTGCGACCGATGAGGTCGTCAGCACCCTCGCCCGCGTCCCCGGAATCGACGCAGCCAGCGTCAAGCCGATGGGTTCGAAGGACGGGATCGTCTACGTCGAAGCCACGCTGACCGATTCTCCGGACTCGAAGGCCGCGTTCGCGACCGTCGACCGCGCCCGCGACGCGATGCACAAACTGCAGGGCGCGAATGCGCTCGTCGGCGGACAGACGGCCATCAACAAGGACGTCCAGGATGCCTCGGCGGCCGACAACCGGCTGATCATCCCGATCGTTCTCGTGGTCGTCCTGCTGATCCTGATGGCGCTCCTGCGCGCGGTCGTCGCACCGCTGATTCTGTTGGGCACAGTGGTGTTGTCATTCGGCGCCGCGCTCGGCATCAGTGCGTTGGTGTTCCGGCACGTGTTCGATTTCGCCGGCGCGGACTCGTCGTTCCCGCTGTTCGCCTTCGTGTTCCTCGTCGCCCTCGGCATCGACTACAACATCTTCCTGATGACTCGAGTTCGCGAGGAGACGTTGCGGGTCGGCACCCGAAAGGGCGCATTGATCGGCCTGGCCGCCACCGGTGGTGTCATCACCTCAGCGGGTCTGGTCCTCGCGGGCACGTTCGCCGCCCTGGCGACCCTGCCGATCGTGTTCCTCGCCGAGGTCGGCTTCGCGGTCGCGTTGGGTGTTCTGCTCGACACCCTGATCGTCCGGTCGGTTCTCGTCACGGCGCTGAACCTCGACATCGGCCGGTACATGTGGTGGCCGTCGAAGCTGGCCCACAAGCGGGACATCGAGGTCGAACAGCGGAAGGTGGACCCAGACGACGAACTGGTGCCCGTAGGCTGACGCAATGCCAATCTTCGCTGTTCAGTACACCTACACCGAGGCCACGATCCCGGCGCGGGATGCTCACCGGCCGGCACACCGCACCTACCTGCGGGAGTTGGTGGACGCCGGGATCAACCTCTCGTCCGGGGCGTACCCGGACGGGACCGGTGCACTACTTCTGTTCCGCGCGGAAAGTGCGGACGCTCTCCGCGAGCTTCTCAGCAAGGATGTCTTTGCCACCGAGAACCTCATCGAGCGCACTGAGATCCACGAATGGGTTCCGGTGATGGGCGCGTTCAGCGAATAGGCAGGTCAGAGCACATCTGCGCTACTTGTCAGAGGTATGAGGCAGCATCGAGGTCATGACGATCTCGGTGCTGCTTCTCTTTGTTCTGGCGCTCGGCCTCGGCTTCGCGCTGGGCTGGGCGGTGCAGTCTGCCCGCATGCAGCGACGGACCGCCGAGGCCGAGGCACGTTTGGCGGCGTTGAGCGGAAGTCAGGGGCTCGTCGAGTCCTCCTTGGCGCTGGCGAGTGAGGATTCGGCGAAGCGCCACGCCGGCGCCCTCAGCGACGAGATCTCACGCATCGTCGACCCGCTTCGCGACAGCGTTCTCGCGCTCGCCGAACACGTCGAGCAGGTCGAGGCGGACCGACTCCGGGCCTATGCCGGCCTCTCCTCGACCGTCGATGGCATGCACCGGACGTCTCAGCAACTCGCCGCGCAGACCAGCCAGCTGGTGTCGGCACTTCGCGCCCCCACGGTCCGCGGCCGCTGGGGCGAGGTGCAGTTGCAGCGAGTCGTCGAACTAGCCGGCATGAAGCAGCACTGCGACTTCGATCTCCAGCACAGCGGCGACGGCGTCCGGCCGGACATGGTCATTCACCTCGCGGGCGGGCGTCACATCGTCGTGGATGCGAAGGTCCCGTTCAGCGCATACCTCGACTCGATGCAGACTGCGGACTCCAGCGAGCAGCAGGTTCAACTGCGCAAACACGCCAAGCAGGTCCGGGCACATGTCGACACTCTCGCGGCGAAGGCCTACTGGGATTCGTTTCCCACCAGCCCGGAGTTCGTCGTCCTGTTCCTGCCGGGCGACGTCTTCCTGGACTCGGCGCTCGCCGCAGACGCCGCGCTGCTCGAGTATGCCTTCAGCAACAAGGTCGTCCTCGCAACGCCGACCACGCTCATGACGATGCTCCGCACGGTCGCGCTCACCTGGCGCCAAGATGCGATCTCGCGCGACGCGGCGAAGATTCAACAGCTCGGACGCGAGCTGTACAACCGGATCAAGACGGCCGGAGCGCACCTCGATCGCGCCGGCGTACAACTCGCCAAATCGGTGGAGTCCTTCAACCAAGCCGTGGCGTCGATCGAGACACGCGTCATGGTCACCGCGCGAAAGCTCAACGAGCTCCAGCATTTCGACGAGGACGGTCCGGAGCTATCGACCGTCGACGTGCGCCCACGTTCGGTTTTGTGGGACGAAAGCTCCACGACAACCGGCCTCGCCACGACGGAATTCTGAATTTGAGCAGCTAGGGTGGCCTTCTGTGGAGCGTTTACGTCGCGCCGAAGGCTTTGATCCGGCGACAAACCAGCCTGCGCGCAGCACAGTGCCGCTCGAGTACCGCTCGATCGTGGCCGCACGCCGAGGCGTCGCCGCGCCCGTCGCGGTTCTGATCGCCCTCGGTTTCACTGGAGTCGGTATCGGTGTCGACGCCCTCCTGGGCAACGAGCTCACCGCAACCTTCTCGGCCTTGTACTTTCTCGGCTGTGTGGCGGCAGTACTTGCCGTTCGTCACCGCGGACTGTTCACTGCGGCGGTGCAGCCGCCGCTGATCATGGCGGCTTCGGTGCCGGTCGCGGCCGTCGTGGTTTCGGGCAGCTCTCCGAGTTCGCTCAAGGACATGCTCCTCAACGTCGCGATCCCCATGGTCGACCGATTCCCCGTGATGCTTGCGGCCTCGATCGTTGTGCTCGTGCTGGCTGTCTTCCGCTGGATGACCGGCCGGGTGGCCAAGCCGTCACTGCCGGAAGACCGTCGCCCGACTCGGGAACCGCGCGTCAGCCGGCGTACGCCACCGCCTGCCCCGGACCCGACGTTCCGCACGAATTCGCGCGCACCACGACCGGACGTTCAGTCCGATACCGCCTACCGCCAGCCGACCGACCAGACTCGCGCGCGACTCGAAGCACGCCGTGCCCGGGCGAACGAGCCGGTTCGCGAGACCCGGCGTCAGCCCCGCCGGCAGTGGGGAACTCCGGCGCTGGCCACGCCAAACCGCATCAACGATGCGCCGGCACACCCCGGACGGCTTCGCTACCGCGATGAGCCGCGTGGCTGATGTACGCCGTAGTGCGGCGCCGGCGCTACTTGCGCGCGGCGCGCAGTTCGCGCGGCAGGGAGAAGACCAGCGACTCCGTCGCCGTCGTGACCGGCTGCACCTGTCCGAAGCCGAATCCTGCGAGCAGTTCGATAACGCCCTGGACCAGCACTTCCGGAACCGACGCACCCGACGTGAGACCAACGGTGGACACACCCTCGAGCCACTGAGGATCGACCTCGCGGGCATAGTCCACGAGCTTGGCAGCACGCGCGCCGGCTCCGAGCGCGACCTCGACGAGGCGAACCGAGTTCGACGAGTTGCGCGAACCGACGACGATGACCAGATCACAGTGCGGCGCCATGGCCTTCACGGCCACCTGGCGGTTCTGGGTCGCGTAGCAGATGTCGTCGCTCGGCGGGTCCTGCAGCAGCGGGAATCGCTCGCGCAGTCGGTTTACCGTCTCCATCGTCTCGTCGACGCTCAGCGTCGTCTGCGACAACCAGATCAACTTCGATTCATCGCGAACGGTGATCTTGTCGACCGCGTCGGGACCATCGACGATCTGCACGTGGTTCGGGGCCTCACCAGCGGTTCCCTCGACCTCCTCGTGCCCCTCATGGCCGATGAGCAGAATGTCGAAGTCATCGCGAGCGAAGCGCTTCGCCTCCTGGTGCACCTTCGTCACCAGCGGGCACGTCGCGTCGATCGTTCGAAGATGGCGCTGCTCGGCCGACTCGTGAACGGCCGGCGAGACGCCGTGCGCCGAGAAGATCAGCAGCGAACCCTCGGGGACCTCGTCCGTCTCGTCGACGAAGATGACGCCCCGGTCGGTCAGCGTTTCCACGACATGCCGGTTGTGCACGATCTCTTTGCGCACGTAGATGGGCGCACCATGCTTCTCGAGAGCCTTCTCGACGGTCTCGACCGCTCGGTCGACACCCGCACAGTAGCCACGCGGCTCGGCGAGCAGAATTCGCTTCGCCTGGCCCGTCGCTCCAACCACAGCCGAACCCGACATTCCGACACTGAGGGGAACCGCACCAGTCATGACAACCAGCGTAACGGTCAAGCCGCGGCATGAGTCGACCGCCGGCAACGCCAACTCCAGGAACGGAGAGATCGTGTCCATCGACAGGCCCTACCCACTGTCGCTGATTCCGAGCAATGTATTGGGCATGATTCGCCCGCCTTACGCTGCCCGGGTCGCCGTCGGTGCTGCTGTCTACGCGTTCGAGGAGTCCGTCAAGATCCCGTCGCGGCTGATCGCGCTGCCGATGAGCGTCGTCAGCCAGCTCATCCAAACCGGTGTCCAGGTACAGCATTTCGTGCACGGCCTGGCGATGAAGGGCGACGAACTGTTCGTCACGCTCGGTCTGGACCCGGCCGAGGAAACACCGGAGTGGGCGCGATTCGACGAGGACGAGATCACGCTCGACCCCGTCGAGGAGAGTTCGGCTCCGGCATCCGGCCGCTTCGCCCTGTACTCGACCCCGGTCGAGTCGACCACGGCGAAAGAGACTGTCGTCACCCCGATCCTCGAGCCCGCTCCGACCGAGGTTCCGGCCGTTGCCGACGAGATCGACTACTCGTCGCTGACGCTCGCGCAGCTCCGCGCTCGTCTGAAGGGCCTGACGCTCGACGACGTCACCGCGTTGCTCACCTACGAGACCGCCACCCGGGCCCGCGTCGGCTTCTCCACGATGCTGACGGAGCGGATCACCGCACTGGGATCCAAGTAACCTCCACGGTGTGACCGCAGCGTCTACCCAGGCCAATTCGAACTCTGCCGAGAATCCCTGGCCGGTTCGATCCGTCGCGACGAAGGTCGCCGACTGGATCAACCGGTTGGGGACGGTGTGGGTCGAGGGCCAGATCACCCAGATCAACCTCCGCCCCGGCACCCGCACGGCATTTCTGGTCTTGCGCGACCCGTCGGTTGACATGTCGTTGCAGGTCACGTGCACTGCCGACCTGCTTCGCAACGCCCCCGTGCCGCTCACTGAAGGCAGCCGGGTCATCGTTCTCGGAAAGCTTCAGTTCTTCGTCGGTCGCGGCAGCGTATCGCTGCGCATCACCGAAATTCGCGCCGTCGGGATCGGCGAACTGCTCGCTCGCATTGAGCGCCTGCGCCAACTGCTCGCCGCTGAAGGCCTCTTTGATCCTCGGTTGAAGCGGCCACTACCGTTCCTGCCGAAGCGGGTCGGCCTCATCACCGGGCGGGCCAGCGCCGCCGAGCACGACGTCCTCGAAGTCTCGCGAAAGCGTTGGCCCGAAGTTCAATTCGAGGTTCGAAATACCGCAGTCCAAGGCCCGACCGCGGTTTCGCAGATCCTCGAAGCCCTCGCCGAACTCGACGAAGACCCGAATGTCGACGTCATCATCCTCGCGCGCGGCGGCGGCAGCGTCGAAGATCTGCTCCCCTTCTCCGACGAAACCCTGTGCCGCGCCATCTCCCGCGCGACCACGCCGATCGTCAGTGCCATCGGGCACGAGCCGGACAACCCGCTCTCCGATCACGTCGCCGACTTGCGCGCCGCCACCCCGACGGACGCGGCCAAACGCGTCGTACCCGACGTCGCCGCAGAGCGCGATCTCGTCGCTGACCTGCGCGAACGCGCCGCACAAGCACTACGGGCGTGGGTTCAGCGCGAGTTCCGGAGCCTGGAGCAGATCCGCAGCCGACCGGTTCTCGACCGCCCCCTCGACATGCTGTTCGCTCGACACGACGAAGTCGAACGATTGATCACCGCCGCGCGACGAGACGTGGAGCGCTTCGTCACCCGGGAAGAAACCACGATCAGTCACCTGCGGAGAAGCCTGACGGCACTGGGTCCATCGGCGACCCTTGCGCGGGGCTACGCGATCGTTCTCAAGGGCGAACACGTCGTCCGAACCGTGGACGAAGCCCCTACTGGCACCGAACTTCGCATCCGACTGCAAGATGGGTCGATTCGCTCCATAGTGACGGAGCCCACAGACGATACGGTGGAATCGTGACCGCGTCGAAGCATGCCCTTCCTGTAGATATCGCCGACCTCGGCTATGAGGCCGCTCGCGAAGAGCTCGTGGAAGTGGTGCGCAAACTCGAACAAGGCGGTCTCGACCTCGACACGTCGATCGCTCTGTGGGAGCGCGGCGAAGCGCTTGCCCGTCGCTGCGAACAGCACCTTGCCGGTGCGCGTTCGCGCATCGAAGCCGCGCTGGCTCAGCGCGACGCCGGCTAAGACCTACTTGGGCAGCGGTTTCGCTGCCTTCATCGCTTTCGCCAAGGCCTCGAACTCAGCGGGGTCAGCCGTGCCGCGCAGCGAGATCCGTACGTCGCCGAAGTCCGCGATCCACACCGGTTCGCCGTTGTCGCCGGGATAGACGATCCACGAAACACCGTCGACGTTCTGAATTCCGCTGCTCGGCGACGTCGGCGCCTGCAGTTTGACCAGCGCCTCTTCGGTCGCCGAGGTCTGCGTCACCTGAATGAAGCGCTTCCCGGTGGTCACGTAGCCGACGGTCGTGGCCGGGCCACCGCCCTGGCCGGGGATCGCATTCTTGTTGCCCGAGTTGGGCACCCATCCGTCCGGAACAGCCGGAATACGCACGGGGAAGGCGAGGTTCGCAGCGTCTTCTTTGAGACCGGCCTCGGCGTCGAATCGGTGCACGGGTCCGATGGTCGGACCACCAGGACTGAACGAGCATTGTCCGGCGAGCCCGGCGATCACCAAGCACATCAGCGCGAGTCCGATCACTGCCCAGAGCATGTCTTTGGCGCCGGCGAAGATCCGCGCATTTTGTCCAGCCACGCCATAAGTATCCAGATTGTTCGCACACCCCCCTCACGTGCCTCACAAAGTAAGCGGGATTATGAGGAGGTTCTGGAAAGATACTCTTCCGGCGCGGGTGGACGTCCGCGCCCGAAGATCGATTGCAGGAGGCCACACGCATGACCGCTTCTTCGGCTGACAGCCGTGAGACCCCTGACCGCAACCTTGCGCTCGAGCTGGTTCGTGTCACCGAAGCCGGTGCGCTCGCCGCGGGCCGCTGGGTTGGTCGCGGCCAGAAGGAAAGCGGTGACGGCGCGGCGGTGGACGCCATGCGCTACATGGTCTCGACGGTGACCATGAAGGGCATCGTGGTGATCGGCGAGGGCGAGAAGGACGAAGCCCCGATGCTCTACAACGGCGAGCTCGTCGGAAACGGCGAGGGCGCCGAGTGCGACTTCGCCGTCGACCCGGTCGACGGCACCACGCTGATGTCGAAGGGCCTCCCGAACGCGATCTCGGTCCTCGCGGTTTCCGAGCGCGGCACGATGTTCGACCCCTCCGCGGTGTTCTACATGCACAAGCTGGCGGTTGGTCAGGAAGCTGCCGACGTCGTCGACATCGAAGCCGGCGTCGCCGAGAACATCCGTCGTGTCGCGAAGGCGAAGAACCTCGGCATCTCCGACATCACCGCGACCGTTCTCGACCGCCCGCGGCACGTCGACCTCATCAACGAGATCCGCGCGACCGGCGCCCGCATCAAGCTCATCTCCGACGGTGACGTCGCCGGCGCGATCGCGACTGCACGCCCCGACTCTGGTGTCGACATCCTGTTCGGTATCGGTGGCACCCCGGAGGGCATCATCGCCGCAGCCGCGATGCGCTGCCTCGGCGGTGAGCTGCAGGGCAAGCTCGCTCCCAAGGACGACGCGGAGCGCGAAAAGGCCCTCGCTGCGGGTCACGACCTCGACCGCGTGCTGCGCACCAAGGACCTCGTGTCCGGCGAGAACGTATTCTTCTGCGCAACCGGAGTCACCGACGGTGATCTCCTGCGCGGTGTCCGCTACCAGGGCGGCGGCGCGACCACGCAGTCGATCGTCATGCGGTCGAAGTCCGGCACGGTTCGCATCATCGACGGCTACCACCGACTGACGAAGCTGCGTGAATACTCGGCTGTCGACTTCACCGGCGTCGACGGCGCAATTCCGCCGCTGCCGTAAAGGCTAGGAGACGATCGATTCGAGCGGCATCGGGCGGGAGATATGGAACCCCTGCCCGAAGTCGCAGCCGAGCTTGCGTGTGATCGCATATGCCTGCTCGGACTCGATGCCTTCGGCGATGACCGCGAGGCCGAAGGCATGCGCCAGCCGCGTGATCGAGGCCAGGACGAGTTCGGCTCGGACGTCGTTCTCGATGCCCTGGGTGAAGCTGCGGTCGATCTTGACCCCGTTGATCGGCATCTCGGCGAGCCGAGCGATCGACGAGTAGCCCGTCCCGAAGTCGTCGATGACGATGCTCACGCCTCGGGCGGCCAAGCGCTGCAGCGTCGCGAGGGCGTGGTCGAACTGCTCCATGAAGCCGGACTCGGTCACTTCGATGATGATTCTCGACGGGTCGACACCATGGCGTTCGAGCGCCGCGTCGACGTGTGCCGCGGTGTTCGGGTCGCCCAGCTGAATCGCCGAGACGTTGATGCTCAGTCGCACTTCGTCCGAGATGGTGCACAAGCGGACCGCATCCCGAATCGCCAGATCGAGAACCGTCACCCCGAGCGGCACGATGAGTCCGGTCTCTTCGGCGAGCGGGATGAACTCCGCCGGGCCGAGCCGTCCCAGCTTCGGATGGTTCCAGCGGACGAGCGCCTCGAAGCCCGCGAGAGCACCGTTACCCAGCCGCTCGACCTGCTGGTACTCCATCATGAGCTCGCCACGGTCGATCGCTCGGCGAAGTTCGTTCTCCCGCGTCACCCGACGCACAATGCGATCGCGCAGTTTCTTGTCGAAGAACTCCCAGCGCGATCCGCCGCGTTCTTTGGCCGCGTACATCGCCGCATCGGCGTCGCGAATGAGTCCGGAGGCGTCAGCCTGTTCCTCGCTGAACGCGATGCCGATCGACGCGGTGAGAAAGTGCTCTCGACCGTTGACGAGGAGTGGTTTCGCAAACGCCGACGCAAGGCGTTGCGCCAGTTTGGCAGCGCCGTCACGGTCTGAATCGGTCTGGGCGACGGTGAACTCGTCACCACCGAACCGCGCCAGCAACGCCTCGTCCCCCACGACGTCCGCGAGGCGCTCGGCGACCGCAGCGAGAACCTCATCGCCCGAGGGGTGCCCGATGCTGTCGTTGATCCACTTGAAGCGGTCGAGATCGAGGAACATGACCGCAACCGACTTGGGCGATTCGCCGAGCATTGTGTTGAGCCGGTTCAAGAACACCGCACGCGTCGGGAGTCCGGTGAGCGCATCACGTTCGGCCGCCGTGCGCAGCAAGCGGTCGGACTCGGCACGCTGGATCGTCAGCGACGCGAGACCTGCTGCCGCGCTGATCGTCTTGAGCTCGGCGTCGTCCGGGGTATGCGGCACCCGTCGATACAGTGCGAAAGTCCCGAGCAGACGGTTGTCGCTGTCGTAGAGCGGACTCGACCACACCGCCCGGAGATCGTGCGACTTCACGATATCGAGGAAGCCGGCGGTTCGGGGATCGGTCAGGGCGTCGTCGATGATCGTGAGTTCGCCGGTCGCCGCGGCGGTGCCGCAGGCACCCACCCCGTCCGCGATCGCGAGCCCCGAGAGCGCCGCACTCACCTCACTCGGCATCGAGGGCGCCGCTGCAACGTAAAGCACCTGGGAGTTCTCGTCGGGAACCATGACAGTGCAGATTGTGCCGGGATACCGCTCCTCGACATCTCGGCACAGTTCGACCAGTGTCTGGTCCCGCGCTGCGCCGCGTGCGATGCGATCCAATACGCGCTGGTAGGTGGCCAGGTCATCAGTCGCCTGACGCTCTTGCCGAACCTGGCTCGACGAAAACCGCAACGCGTCGTCGAAGGGACGCCTCTCCGTGACATCCCGCATGGAGACGATGTAAGTGGACGGTTCGTCGGCTGCCGTGGCCACTGATACATCAACCGGGACGTCCGACCCATCCGGGCGACGTAGCAGCAGCACACCATCGAGACCACTTGGGGCGTCCGGCGCAGCCGCCTCGAAGTGCTCATGGAGAGCAGCAAGTCGGTGTCCGTATTCTGGCGGCAGCACCTTGGCCAGCGAACCTCCGACAAGATCCGCCTTGGCGAATCCGGTCAGCTTCTCCGCGGCCGAGTTGACGAGCATGACAATGCCATTCGGATCGACCGCGACAATTGCCGTCGGTGCGTTATCGAATACCGCGCTCATCCAATTGAGCTGATGCGCAAAGTCGTTCAACGCCGCACCGCTCGCGGGACATCGATTCTTCGCACCCTTCCCATTATCGACGGTGGACCCGGATTCCAAGGGCGTAGCGTCGGATTCATGACTGAATACCGCATCGAACACGACACGATGGGCGAGGTCCGCGTTCCGGTTGAGGCCCTGTGGCGGGCACAGACACAGCGGGCAGTCGACAATTTTCCGATCAGTGGGCGGGGTCTCGAACGGGCCCAGATCCGAGCGCTCGGACTCCTGAAAGCTGCTTGCGCGCAGGTGAATCGGGACCTCGGTCTGCTTTCCGCGGAAAAAGCGGATGCGATCGTCGCCGCCGCATCGGAAATCGCGGAAGGTCGCCACGACGATCAATTCCCGATCGACGTCTTCCAGACCGGTTCCGGCACAAGTTCGAACATGAACGCGAACGAGGTCATCGCATCGATCGCGGCGAACAACGGCGCGAAAGTGCACCCGAACGACGACGTCAACATGTCCCAGTCGTCGAATGACACGTTCCCCACCGCAACCCACGTCGCGGCCACTGAAGCCGTCGTCAAAGACCTCATTCCAGCGCTCCGGCATCTCCACGAAGCCCTCGCTGCAAAGTCCGTGGAATGGCGTTCGACAGTAAAGTCCGGACGTACACACCTGATGGACGCCGTACCGGTCACGCTCGGTCAGGAATTCGGCGGTTACGCCCGCCAGATCGCGGCAGGCGTCGAACGGATCGAGGCGACACTCCCCCGCCTCGGCGAACTCCCGATCGGCGGCACCGCCGTCGGAACCGGCCTCAATGCACCGGCCGGATTCGGCCCGAAGGTCGTCGCCGAACTGGTGAAGGCAACGGGAGTCGAACAACTTCGACCGGCCGTCGACAGTTTCGAAGCCCAGGCTGCTCGCGATGGACTCGTCGAGGCGTCGGGCGCCCTGCGGACCATCGCGGTGTCGCTGACGAAGATCGCGAACGATATCCGATGGATGGGTTCGGGTCCGCTGACCGGCCTCGCGGAGATTCAACTCCCGGATCTGCAGCCCGGTAGCTCGATCATGCCGGGCAAGGTCAATCCAGTTCTGCCCGAGGCCGTCACTCAGGTCGCGGCACAGGTCGTCGGAAATGACGCGGCGATCGCGTGGGGCGGAGCCGCGGGCGCGTTCGAGCTCAACGTCTACATTCCGGTGATGGCGCGAAACCTGCTCGAATCGATTCGGTTACTCGCCAACGTCTCTCGGCTGTTCGCCGACAAATGCGTCAGCGGACTCGTCGCCAACACCGACCACCTGCGCACTCTGGCGGAGTCGTCGCCGTCGATCGTGACGCCGCTCAACTCCGCCATCGGTTACGAGGAAGCGGCCGCCGTCGCCAAGCAAGCGCTCAAAGAGCACAAGACGATCCGCCAGACCGTGATCGACCGCGGGCTCATCGGCGACAAGCTGTCGGAAGCCGAATTGGACAAGCGACTGGACGTGCTACGAATGGCGGGCGTCGAAAACTAGTTCTTGATGAAGTCCGCGAGTTCGTCGCGCGCCAACTCGCCCGCCGGCCCCAGGTCGGTGCGAGTGAAGATTTCCCACTTGTTGAGGAGCGGCGTGAACACCTGCTCGACTTCATCGAGCGGGTCATAGATACCGGCGGCCGCGAGCGAAACGCGACTGTCGGTGCCGCGCAACATGATCGATGGCTCGGTGTAGTCGGCGACGCGCGCGGAGATGGCGCGGACCGTGCGGTCCGGAGAGACATCAAGCGCGGCCGTGACGAAATCCCCCCACACCGCGCGGTGCGATTCGCCGTCCTCTGCGAGGCGGTCACAAATCGCCGCGACTTCGTCGTTCTCGACCAGAAGCGCGGTGTTGCGGTGCCGAATCATCGCGGACGTCGACTCGAAGGCACATTGGGTGAAGATCTCGGGGATCGACAGTTCCGGACGGCGAACACCGGCGGTCATGTGCTCCATCCGCAGTCGCTCGAGCTCGACCGGGTCGACCGCCCGCGTCACCATGAGGTAGTTGCGGAGAACGATTGCGTGGCGTGCTTCTTCTGCGGTCCACCGGTTGATCCAGGTCCACAATGACCCCGATCGGATGAGCTTCGCCAACTCACGGTGATACGACGGCACGTTGTCCGAAATGAGCACGCCGACGGTCAGCGCGAGCGTGCCGAGCTCGCCCAGCGTCGACTGGTCGGGAGTCCAATCCTGTCCACCGAGGAACTGGAAATTGCGGCCCTCGTTCCACGGGACAAGATCTTGCGGCTGCCATGGCTCTGCGGCTTCGACGTGCCGGGAGAGGATCCGCGCCGCTGCGGCTTCCAACCCTTCGAGCATCTCTTTGTCTTCACGCGTGTTTGCCACACTCAAACCGTAGATAGACAACTGGGTCGAGTTCGTGAGGACACGCGTGTGGCCTGCACATTTATGCAGGCCACACACCCCGCGAAGCACGCTGCGGACGCAGCAAAAGATCTAGTTCCGATGGAATACCGGTGCGCCGCCGGACCAATCGATCGAGCCGTGCTGGAACGTCTGGGAGTAGACGTTTCCATCCTTCTTCTCGTCCGCGGTCGGATAGCCCAGGGAGCTGCTCATCCCACCGTCCCCTTCCCACGCCGAGCGGATCTTGCCCCAGACGATCTGCGCATCCGTCGCGTTGCTGTCGCAGATGAGGCCGCCCACGAACTCCTGACACGCGCCGCCCGGCCCGGAGGTCGGCGAACCGATTGGCGCGCCGAGGTCGCCGTCGGGGCCGCCGGCGTCCTTGTACTTGGCCAGGGTGTCACCTTGGACCGTCACATCCTCGCCGTCCGGCGACTTGAATTGCTCACTACTACCGGATGATTCGTCGCCATTGAGGGCCGATCCGGCCTTGGATGACGCGGTTGCCACCCCAGACTTCGCCGATGCCGTCATCTCACCGACGCTCGGTGAATTGTCTCCACACCCGGCCGTCAGAAACCCCGCCGCCGCGAGCGCCGCCATGATTCCAGCGGTCCGCTTCGTTGCCGTTCGCATCCTTACCCCTTCGGTAAACGCCACGGCGCCGGTGCGAACCGGCGCCGTGGCTTGAGCCGTATGGGTTGTTGGTTTCCCAGGGGATGCGAGCCGAAACCAGCTACGAGTTCGGAGCGAACTCCTCGAGCATGTCGGTGACGAGTGCGGCGATCGGCGAACGCTCGCTTCGCGTGAGCGTGATGTGTGCGAACAGCGGGTGCCCCTTGAGCCGTTCGACAACCGCCGCGACGCCGTCGTGACGGCCCACACGCAGGTTGTCGCGCTGGGCTACGTCGTGCGTCAGGACCACTCGCGATCGCGTGCCGAGCCGGCTCAGAACCGTGAGAAGGACGTTGCGCTCCAACGACTGCGCCTCGTCGACGATGACGAACGAGTCATGGAGCGACCGGCCGCGGATGTGCGTCAGCGGCAGAACTTCGAGCATTCCGCGGCCGAGCACTTCATCCATGACGTGCTTGCTCGCGAGGCCTTCGAGGGTGTCGAAGACGGCCTGCGCCCACGGCCCCATCTTGTCCGACTCACTGCCGGGCAGGTAGCCGAGGTCCTGGCCACCCACCGCATAGAGCGGACGGAAGACGACGATCTTGCGGTGCGAACGACGCTCGAGCACCGCTTCCAATCCGGCCATCAGCGCGAGTGCAGACTTTCCGGTGCCCGCCTTGCCACCGAGCGAGATGATGCCGATGCTCTCGTCAAGGAGCAGGTCGAGAGCGATCCGCTGTTCCGCCGAGCGTCCGTGAATTCCGAACGCTTCGCGTTCCCGCACGAGCTGCACTCGCTTGTCGGCGGTGACCCGGCC
This sequence comes from Smaragdicoccus niigatensis DSM 44881 = NBRC 103563, assembly GCF_000380645.1. Taxonomy (GTDB): domain Bacteria; phylum Actinomycetota; class Actinomycetes; order Mycobacteriales; family Mycobacteriaceae; genus Smaragdicoccus; species Smaragdicoccus niigatensis. The sequence goes on along the minus strand of NZ_AQXZ01000008.1, from coordinate 70,308 downwards.
GAGGGCGGACGACGAGGGCCCGAGAAGTCGAACGCCGGTGTGGCAGGGCAGGTCTCGCGCCTCATCGAGGTCGATCGACCCACTCTGGTAGATCGAGTCGATGTCGGTGGTCGCGACGTCGAGCTCGGTCATGCCCGTCCAGCCAGAGGTGACGACGTCGTGCGCGTGGAACTCGTCGGCCTGGAGACCGACGGCACCAGCCTTGACGCGAAGCGGGGTGTCCTTGGTGACGAGCGTGACCTGCTTGCCTTCGGCCGCGAAGTTCAGCGCGCAGGCCAGGATTCTCGAGTCGTTGCTGTCGTTGCGGAAGCCTGCCGGCAGCAGCGTGGGGTCCGTGTGGTTGAGCTCGACCTGAAGTGTCCCGCCCTCGGTACCGATCGGAACCGGACGGTCCAGGCGACCGTGCTCGAGGCGCAGGTCGTCGAGCATCCGGAGCGCTTCGCGCGCGAACCAGCCGAGTTCGTGGTGGTGCCGTTTGCCTTCCAATTCGCTGATGACGACCAGCGGAAGGATCACCCGGTGCTCTGCGAAGCGGGTTGCCGCCCAGGGGTCGGAGAGCAGAACCGAAGTGTCGAGGACGTACGTCCGGAGACCTTCGGGGTCAGGGGTGATGTCGGCAGGGATCGAGCGTGATACGGGCACTTGGGCTCCTCGATCGCGCGGGGCACCCCACGCGAACCGGTCAGTATCGCTCGGCCGGTCCGTCCCTAGCGGAAAATTCCGCGAGAGCCGGGTGCCGACCCTCTCGTACTGAGTGAATCACTCACGATCAGGACCTCCCGTACGGACTGCTTCCCCCAGTCCGTACCTGCAACGTAACCCTGGTTCTGTTGCCGTTTGCGGCACCACGCGGGCGCCTGGATGAACTTCGCGTTACACGATGGATCGGACTTGCAGGCCTACCCGCGCTGAGCACGGGTAGGCCTGCAATCTCGGCGACCGCGGAACCGGTCTGACCGGGAATCCGTCAGCTACGGCGTGGATCAACAACAACTCGCAACGATGCTCGCCATTCAAGACGGAGTGATTTCGATGCCGCAAGCTCGGGAATGCGGTCTGTCCGCCGATGCCATTCAGTGGCGCCTCGACGCCGGCCAGTGGGACAGCCTGACCAGAGGCGTGTATCTCGTTGCGGGTCATCCACGTTCGCATCGAACGAGACTCCGCGCAGCCGTTCTGGGCGCCGGGCGCGAGGCCGCGGCGCACGGTGCCAGTGCCGCTTGGTGGCACAACCTCTCGACGACCGCTCCGACCAGGCCGACGATCACGATCCCTGCTAAGCGCTGGATCGATCGGACGGGCATCGACGTTCGGCGCAGGAACCTGCATTCGTGCGATATGGAGGAGGTCCTCGGACTATCCGTCACGACGATCCCACTGACGGTTCTCGAGACTGGTGACTCGCTTCTCATGGATCGCGCGCTGCAAACGCGGGTAACACTGACGGAACTTCGGGAAGCTCACGACCGGAACCTGCGGTACGCCGGATCAGCCAAAGCGGCCGAACTGCTTGCCGTCGCTGCTACTGGCGGCCGGAGCGAAGCCGAACGCTTGTTGCACCGCATCATTCGGCCACTCGTGGGTTGGCGGGCGCAATTGCCCATCGGTCCGTATCAGGTAGATGCGGCGTTCTAGGCAGCCCGCCTCATCATCGAGGTGGACGGCTGGCGCTGGCATAAGGACGCCAAGCGCAATAGCGAAGACCTGCGTCGTCAGAACTTCCTCATGAACCTCGGCTGGCGAGTTCTTCGGTACGACTGGCATCGCCTTCGCCACGAACCTGAAGCTGTCCTGGCCGAAGTCGAGAACGCCATCAAACTGAAGGCTGGACCGCGCTGAGCACGGTCCAGCCTGCAATTTCAGCGATCAGGCGATCAGCCGAGCAGCTTCCAGTCCTCGAGTCCCTCGTAGAGGGGCACCGCACGCGCCACCGTCGTGACCCGTGCGCGCAGCGCGTCGAGGTCGGCGCCGCCGGCCAGAGCCGTCGCGATGATGTCGGCAACCTCGGTGAACTCAGCGTCGCCGAACCCGCGGGTCGCGAGTGCCGGGGTGCCGATGCGCATACCCGAGGTGACCATCGGCGGGCGCGGGTCAAACGGGATCGCGTTGCGGTTGACGGTGATGCCGATCTCGTGGAGAAGGTCTTCACCCTCCTGACCGTTGAGGTCGGAGTTGCGCAGATCCACGAGAACGAGGTGAACGTCCGTACCACCGGTGAGGACCGAGATGCCGCGCTTGGCAACGTCGGCGCCGGTCAGACGCTCGGCGAGGATCGACGCACCAGCGAGAGTGCGAACCTGACGGTCCTTGAACTCCTCGGTGCCGGCGATCTTGAAGACCGCAGCCTTCGCCGCGATCGCGTGCATGAGCGGGCCACCCTGCTGACCTGGGAAGACGGCCGAATTGAGCTTCTTCGCCCACTCCTGCTTCGCCAGGATCAGACCCGAGCGCGGACCGCCGAGCGTCTTGTGGACGGTCGAGGACACGACGTCGGCGTACGGCACCGGCGACGGGTGGAGACCCGCGGCCACCAGGCCGGCGAAGTGCGCCATGTCGACCCACAGGTAGGCGCCGACCTCGTCCGCGATCGATCGGAAGGCCTCGAAGTCAAGGTGACGCGGGTAGGCCGACCAGCCGGCGACGATGACCTTCGGCCGAACCTCGAGTGCAGTCTTGCGCACCTCGTCCATGTCGATGCGGTGGTCTTCCTTGCTGACCCCGTACGTGTGGCACTCGTACAACTTGCCCGAGAAGTTCAGGCGCATACCGTGCGTCAGGTGACCACCGTGCGCCAGGTCGAGTCCGAGCAGCTTCTCGCCGGGGTTCATGAGTGCCATCAGCACCGCGGCGTTGGCCTGCGCACCCGAGTGCGGCTGGACATTCGCGAACTCGGCGCCGAACAGGGCCTTCACGCGGGTGCGGGCGAGGTCCTCGACGACGTCGACGTGCTCGCAGCCGCCGTAGTAGCGACGGCCCGGGTACCCCTCGGCGTACTTGTTGGTCAGGACACTTCCCTGCGCCTGCAGGACAGCGCGGGGCACGAAGTTCTCCGACGCGATCATCTCGAGGGTGTCGCGCTGGCGCGAAAGCTCCCCCGCCATCGCCGCAGCGAGCTCGGGATCGAGTTCGTTGAGCGACTGGGTTGTTACGGACGGTGCGGTCAAGCGAGAAGTGTCTGGCACAACCACTAGTTTATGAGACGGTTTACCGGGAGATAAATCGAGCGGCACTTCAACGAGAAGGGACACGATGGCACGACTCAACGAGCCGAGTCCCTACGTCGAATTCGACCGCAAAGAATGGCGCGAACTTCGGCAGGCCACGCCGCTGAAACTCACTCGGGCAGAACTACATGGGCTGCGCGGTATCGGCGAACAACTCGATCTTGATGAAGTCGCGGAAGTCTTCCTTCCGCTCGCTCGTCTGATCCATCTTCAGGTCGCGGCGCGAAACAGATTGTTCGCCGCAACGGCGACATTCCTCGGTGACAAGCACCCCGAGCGTCCGGTCCCCTTCATCATCGGAGTCGCGGGCAGCGTCGCGGTCGGAAAGTCGACTACGGCTCGTGTGCTCAAGGAACTGCTCGCTCGATGGGTCGGGCACCCCCGCGTCGACCTGGTGACGACCGACGGATTTCTCTATCCGAATTCCGAACTCAAGCGGCGCGGAATCATGCACCGCAAGGGTTTTCCGGAAAGCTACGACCGCCGCCGACTGCTGCGCTTCGTCACCGAGATCAAATCCGGCGTGGAGACCGCCGAGGCCCCGGTCTATTCGCACCGGATCTACGACATCGTTCCGCACAAAGCGCAGACGGTGAACCAACCGGACATCCTGATCCTCGAAGGGCTCAACGTTCTGCAAACCGGCCCGACCCTGATGGTTTCGGATCTGTTCGATTTCTCGATCTATGTCGATGCCCGCATCGAAGACATCGAGAACTGGTACGTCGATCGGTTCCTCGCGCTGCGGAAGACCTCGTTCGCCGATCCGACCTCGCATTTCCATCACTACGCGCACTTGTCGGACCGGGACGCCCGCCGGGTCGCCGTCGAGATCTGGGAGACGATCAACCGGCCCAACCTCGTCGAGAACATCCTGCCGACCCGGCCGCGCGCGACCCTCGTCCTGCGCAAGGACACCGATCACACGATCAACCGGTTGCGACTGCGCAAGCTGTAGACGCCAAGAGCCCACCGCTGCTATTGCGCAACGATGGGCCCTCTGACCGGCGGGTTGGATCAGCAGGTCACGTTATCGACTGCCCCGCCACCACTGGCGGAAGCGGAGCAATTGTTCCCCTTGGCGCTTGCAGTGTTGTTGTCGCCGAGGTGTGCACTGGAGTCGCTGCCGTTGCCTACTGTCGTTGCAGTGTTGCTGTTTCCCCCGTAGGCGTCAGCCTCGCTCCCGTTGCCTACGACCGCGGCGGTGTTGTTATCGCCAAACGAGGCCGATGCAGAACTGCCATTGCCGATCACGGTGGCAGTGTTGCTGTCGCCTTCGCCGGTAAATATGTCGCTGTCGGTGCCAATCGCCGTCGCGGTGTTGTTATCGCCATACTCGGCCGCTGCGTAGCTGTCATTGCCGATCACGGTGGCGGTGTTGTTGTCGCCGACGTCGGCATACACGTCGTTGCCAGTGCCGATCGCCGTCGCGGCGTTGTTGTCGCCGCCGTCGCCGGCAGCTGCATAGTTACCGGTCCCGATGGCCGTGGCCGTGTTGTTGTCGCCCTCTGCCGCGTTGGCGTAGTTGTCGTTACCGACCGCCGTCGCCGTGTTGTTGCTGCCGTCATAAGCCGGGGCGAAGCTGTTGTTTCCAATGACGGTGCCGGTGTTGTTGTCGCCAAAAGCAGCATCAGCTTCACTGCCATCACCGATGACAGTCGCGGTGTTGTTGTCGCCATATCCGGCGAGTGCCGTACTGCCGTCGCCGATGTCGGTAGCGGTGTTGTTGTTACCCACGATGGCATTTGCCTCGCCGCCGTCACCGATGGTCGTGGCCGTGTTGTTGTTGCCTTCCGTGGCATCAGCATCGCTGACGTTACCGATGACGGTCGCGGTGTTGTTGTCGCCATACGCGGCATCAGCCTGGTTGTCGAAGCCGATGGCGGTGGCGGCGTTGTTGTCGCCATTGTCGGCATTCACTTCGTTCTCGGTGCCGATTGCCGTGGCGGTGTTGTTGCTTCCCTCTTGGGCTCTCGCCTCGTTGTCGACACCGACTACCGTGGCACGGTTGTTGTCGCCCTCCCGCGCCGCGGCGTAGTTGTCCGTGCCAGTGATCACCGCAGTGTTGTTGTCGCCAAACACTGCGTCGGCGTGGTTGTCGTCGCCGGCGATCACGACGGTGTTGTTGTTGCCCTGGAACACACCGTCGTCGTCGTAGTTGTAAGCGTGGGCCTCGTTGTCGGTTCCCAATACCAAGGCCTTGTTGTTGTCGCCGTCCCCGACGATGGCCTCGTTGTCATTGCCGCTGACCACCGCGCTGTTTCCAGAGCCGTTCTGGGCACTCAACTCGTTGTCGTTACCCCGCGAGAAGACGAAGTTCTTGTTTCCCGTTCCCGCAGTCCCACTGGAGTTCTTACCGAAGACGAAAGCCCGGTTACGGCTGCCGTTGGACGCCGTCGCGGAGCTGTTGTCACCAGCGGCAATCGCAGTGTTGCCCGTGCCACCAGTCGCACTGGCGCTGGCACCGGCGCCGCGGGCGTACGCGACATTGCGCCCGGGGTCCGTCGTGCACGAGGCCGTGCCCCTGGTGATGGTGCGTCCATTCGCGGAGACACACGCATTTTGACTGGGCAAAGCATTAGCCATCGCCGGCGCTGCGATGGCCAACGCGGCGAGTGGCGCAACCAGAATTCCGGTCCGCGCGATGTTCTTGGTGAGCTTCAACTGCGACCTCTTCAAAGAGTGGCGAATCCGCCCGTGACCGAGGCGGATGTCGTTGAAAGTACAAGAACAAAATCCCCAAAGCGGATAAATTCGAGCACTCTTCGTGATCGACCCGTGGTCAATTGCACCCGTCCACCGAAAAGGCCCACCGCCGCTGTTCCGCGACGATGGGCCTTCCGGCTGGTTCAGATCAGCAGGTCACCTTGTCGACCGCGCCGCCACCACTGGCGGAGGCGGAGCAATTGTTCCCGGTGGCGCTTGCGGTGTTGTTGTCGCCGATATACGCGCTGGAGTCACTGCCGTTGCCGACGGTCGTGGCGGTATTGCTGTTCCCCTCGAAGGCGTACGCGGTGCTGTCGTTGCCGATTGTCGTGGCGGTGTTATTGCTGCCGGGCGACTGGTCGTCCCCGAACGCGCCGGCGTCGCTCCCGTTGCCGACGACCGTCGCGGTGTTGTTATCACCGTACGAGGCCTCTGCATAACTGCCGTTGCCGATCGCGGTGGCAGTGTTGTTGTCACCGTCGGTGGCATACACCTCGTTATCGGTACCGATTGCGGTGGCGGTGTTGTTATCGCCATCCAGGGCCTCGGCATAGTTGTCGGTGCCGATCGCCGTGGCCGTGTTGTTGTAGCCGTCGTCGGTCCCCACCTCGTTGTCGGTGCCGATCGCGGTGCCGGTGCTGTTATCGCCCTCTACGTCGACATAGTTGTCCGTGCCGATCGCCGTGCCAGTGTTGTCGCTGCCTTCGTGCGCATAGACAGTGTTGTCGGTCCCGATCGCCACACCGGTGTTGTTGTCGCCGCCGTCGCCAACAGTTACGTCGTTGTCGGTCCCGATCGCCACACCGGTGTTGTTGTCGCCGCCCTCGGCGTCAACCTCGTTGCCGGTGCCGATCGCCGTGGCCGTGTTGTTGTAGCCGTCGTCGGTATCCAACTCGTTGTCGGTGCCGATCGCAGTTGCCGTGCTGCTCTCGCCTTCGGTGTCGACATAGTTGTCCGTGCCGATGGCAGTGCCGGTGTTGTTGCTGCCTTCATGCGCGTAGACGGTGTTGTCGGTGCCGATCGCCGTACCGGTGTTGTTGTCACCGTCGCCGGTCGTTACGTCGTTGTCGGTGCCGACCGCGAGTACCCGGTTGTTGTCACCGTCGAGGGCATCCGCCTCGTTGTCCGTGCCGATGAGGACCGCGGTGTTGTTGTCACCGAATGCCGCATCCGCGTCATTACCGTCCCCGATGGTGACGACGGTGTTGTTGTTGCCCTGGAACTGTCCGGCGTCTCGGTAGTTGTAGGCGTCGGCGTCGTTGTCGTTGCCAAGCACGAGGGCCTTGTTGTTGTCGCCGTCGCCGACGATCGCCTGGTTGTTGTTGCCGCTCGCCACAGCGCCGTTTCCGGTGCCGTTCTGGGCAGTAAGCGAATTGTCGTCGCCCCTCGAGAAGACGTAGTTCTTGTTGCCCGTTCCCGCAGTTCCACTGGAGTTCTTACCGAAGACGAAAGCCCGGTTGCGGTTACCGTTGGATGCCGTTGCACTGCTGTTGTCGCCAGCGGCAATGGCAGTGTTGCCCGTGCCACCGGTCGCCGTGGCACTTGAATTGGCGCCGCGCGCGTACGCGACATTGCGCCCCGGATCTGTGGTGCAGGAGGCCGTGCCCCTGGTGATGGTGCGCCCATTTGCCGAGACGCACGCATTTTGACTGGGAATGGCATTAGCCATCGCCGGCGCTGCGATGGCCAATGCGGCTAATGGTGCGACAAGAATCCCGGTCCGGGATGCGTATTTTGTGAGCTTCAACTGCGACCTCTTCAGGGAGTGGCGAATCCGCCGTTACCGGTGCGGATGTGGTTGAAAATACAAGATCGAGGCACGCAAAACTGATGAAACGGACATAGGAAAGCCCACCGTCACTCGTGCGCAACGGTGGGCCTTCCGCAACTGGTTTTAGATCAGCAGGTCACGTTGTCGACTCCACCGCCTCCGCTCGCGAATGCCGAGCAGGAGTTCCCCTTGACGCTGGCGGTATTACCGTCACCGATAGTCGCAGTGGCGTCGCTCTGATTGCCGACGACCGTGGCGGTGTTGTTGTTTCCGTAGCTGGCATCGGCGTAACCGTCGTTGCCGATCACCGTCGCGCTGTTGTTGTTTCCGTCAGTCGCCTCGGCAGTGCTGTCGTTGCCAATCACCGTCGCAGTGTTGTTGTCGCCGTCTTCAGCATTGGCGAAGTTGTCGGTGCCAATAGCTGTGGCCGTGTTGCCGTCGCCGTCCTCAGCCACGACCTCGTTGTCGGTTCCGACCGCCGTCGCCGTGTTGCCATCGCCGGCGTCGGCATCGACGTCGTTGTCGGTTCCTATCGCGGTGGCCGTGTTGCCATCGCCATACGCGGCATCCGCGTCGTTGTCGGTTCCGATCGCCGTGGCGGTGTTGTTGTCACCCTCATAGGCATACGCCCCGTTATCGGTGCCGATTCCGGTCGCCGTGTTGTTGTCCCCGTCATAGGCCTCGACCTCGTTGTCGGTGCCGATTGCCGTCGCCCTGTTGTTATTGCCATCCTGAGCATCGATGTCGTTGCCGGTGCCGACGATGAGCCCGCTGTTGTTATCGCCGAAATTGACGTCACCATGATTGTCGGTGCCCACGATGACCAGGGTGTTGTTGTTGCCCTGGAACACTCCATCGTCTTCGTAGTTGTAGACGTGGGCGCGGTTCTCGTCGCCGACCACCACAGCCTTGTTGTTGTCGCCGTCACCGACGGTTGCATCGTTGTCGTTGCCGCTGACGACGGCGCTGTTTCCGGTGCCGTTCTCGGCAGTCGCTTCGTTGTCGTTACCCCGCGAAAAGACGAAGTTCTTGTTTCCCGTTCCGGCGGTCGCACTCGAGTTCTTACCGAACACGAAGGCCCGGTTGCGACTGCCGTTAGACGCCGTGGCGGTGCTGTTGTCGCCCGCGGCAATGGCGGTGTTGCCCGTGCCACCCGTCGCCGTGGCACTTGAATTGGCGCCGCGGGCGTACGCGACATTGCGGCCGGGGTCCGTGGTACAGGAGGCCGTGCCCCTGGTGATGGTGCGTCCATTCGCCGAGACGCACGCATTTTGACTGGGCAGAGCATTAGCCATCGCCGGTGCCGCAATGGCCAATGCGGCGAGTGGCGCAACGATAATTCCGGTCCGGGATACGTATTTGGTGAGCTTCAACTGCGACCTCTTCAAAGAGTGGCGAATCCGCCCGTGACCGAGGCGGATGTCGTTGAAACTACAAGATCTAGAGGCGCAAAACGGACGAAACGGCAATCCTCCCGCTATCGCCGTTAAGTCCCGAACCGCCGGTGCCGCGCGGCGTAATCCCGCAGCGCGCGAAGGAAGTCCACGTGCCGGAACTCCGGCCAATAAGCCTCGGTGAACCAGATCTCCGAGTAGGCGCTCTGCCACAACAGGAATCCGGAAAGCCGCTGCTCACCCGAGGTGCGGATGACGAGGTCGGGGTCCGGCTGGCCCTGGGTGTACAGGTTCTCGCCGATCGCTTCCTTGGTGATCGCCTCGGTCAAGGCAGTACCCGAGAGGCCCTCAGCCTGCTTCGCGGCGACAAGCGACTTCACCGCGTCGACGATTTCCTGCCGACCGCCATATCCGACGGCAACGTTGACCGTCGCGCCCGTACGCCCCTCCGTCCGGGCGGCGGCGGACTCGAAGCGCGTAGCCGCGAAGTCCGGCAACAAGTCGAGTTGGCCGACGATCCGAACCCGCCAGTTCTGGTCCGGTGCCGAGATCTCGTCGACGACGTCGCCGATGATTTCGAACAGTGAGTCGAGTTCGCTGGAATCGCGGCGGAGGTTCTCGGTCGACAGCAAGTAGATCGTCGCGAGCTCGATCCCCGCTTCATCGCACCAGCGCAGCAATTCGGCGATCTTAAGAGCGCCCATCCGGTGCCCGTGGGCCACATCGGTAAAGCCGTTTTCGCGGGCCCACCGCCTATTTCCATCACACATGACAGCGACGTGACGAGGCCTTTGGGCCTTCGCAAGCTGACGCAGCAATCGGCGCTCATAAAGCCGGTACACAAGACCGCGCGGCGTCGTCACGATCAATCAGACTACTCGCGAACCCGGTCCTGGGTGACAATGGCCACAAGGGACTTCAGCCCAAACCTACGGCACCGTAAGTTTGTTACTGACACACGAAGAGGTAACCCTTATGACCGCAGCCCTGGAGAACGCCATCAAGGCCGTGAAGCCGAAGCTTCGCGGCTGGATTCACGCGTGGTCCTTCCTGGTCGCACTGTTCGCGGGAGTGGTGCTCGTCGCCTACGCCGGAAGTGTGAGCCCGACCGCCGCCGTTGCCACCGCCATCTACACCGTCACCATTTGGGGCTTGTTCGGAATCTCGGCGATCTATCACCGGATCACCTGGAAGACCGTCGAAGCCCGCACCTGGATGAAGCGCGCGGACCATTCGATGATCTTCCTGTTCATCGCCGGTAGCTACACCCCGTTCACGCTGCTCGGACTCCCCCGCTCCACCGGAATTCCGCTGCTGATCGTGGTCTGGGTTTCCGCCGCCCTCGGCGTCGCGCTCAAGATGTTCTGGCCGACCGCACCCCGCTGGGTGGGCGTTCCGCTCTACATCATCCTCGGCTGGGCCATCGTCCCCTACGCGGGAACGCTGCTGCACACCGCCGGCGTGACTCCGATGGTGCTGCTCGCCGTCGGTGGCGTGATCTACAGCGTCGGCGCGATCCTGTACGCCACCAAATGGCCGAACCCGTGGCCGACGCACTTCGGTCATCACGAGTTCTTCCACGCCGCAACGGTTGTCGCCGCGATCTGCCACTACATCGCGGTGTGGTTCGTCGTCGCCGCCTAGACCGGATCAACTCGGCGCGCGACCGCCCCACCCGGCTCTACAGTCGCAGGTAGAGCCGAAGAAACACGGGGTCCGCGATGATCGATCGTCTCGCCAGATGGGCGTTGCGATCCCCCGCGGGCTTCACCGCGATCGCCATCCTGTGTGGTTTGGGCGGGTTCGTCGTCGTCATGATCGAGCTGTGGCTGACCGGCGTTCTGCAACGCACGGGCAGCAACCTGGGTGCCGTCCTGGCCTTCACGTTCGGATACGTGGGGATCGGCATCATCATCGGGCCTTTCGTCGCCTGGCGAATGCAACAGCGAGGACTGACGTGGTGGCGGGCCGGCCGGCCACCCACGAAGGGTGAAGCGCGCCGAGTCCTCCGCCTGCCGTTCAAGATGGCGGTTTTGTCCGCATCACTGTGGATACCGGGAACGATTCTCGAAGCCGCGCTCTCGATCGCATTCGGCTATACCGACGTCCTCTTCACGACGATGCAGCTCATCCTCGCCGGCGGGCTCGCGTCGTGTGCGTTCGCGTACCTCGCCATGGATCGCGCACTGCGACCTGCCGTGCCGGTGCTGGCATCGGTCATCCCGGTGCGCGATCGCAGCCTCAGCGCCCTCGCTCGCGTCGGGATAACGTGGGCACTCGCGAGCGGACTCCCGATCCTCAGCGTGATCCTCGTTCTGACCGATCGGGTGGCGGCACCCGACGACAAGATGCGTGGTGCGCTCGTCATCTGCGCCGGTGCGATCCTGTTCGGATTGGTTGCCACGCTCGCCTTCGCGAAATCGGTCGCGGTCCCGCTTCGTGAACTCGAGGAGGCAATCGGCCGGATCACCGCCGGGGACCTCGACGTGAGTGTCCCGGTCGAGTTCACCAGCGAGGTCGGCGTCCTGCAGGCCTCGGTGAACGACATGACGGAATCCCTGCGCGAGCGCGAACGCGTTCGCAATGTGTTCGACCGCCACGTTGGGATCGATGTCGCCGAGCGCGCCCTCGCCGCCGGCAGCAGCCTCAACGAATCCGCCATGACCGGCGAACTGTGCGAAGTCACGGCGCTGTTCGTCGACATCGTGGGGTCGACCGAACTCGCACACAAGATCCCACCGCAGTTGTTCGTCGAGAAAATCAACCGCCTGCTCGCGACCGTCGTCGACGCGACCGAGGACAACTGCGGGCTGGTCAACAAGTTCGAAGGCGACGCGGCGCTGTGCATCTTCGGGGCACCGATCCAGCTCGACAACGACGCCGAGGCAGCACTCCAAACCGCACTTCGCATCCGCGATGAAGTGTTGGCCACCGGCGAACTCGACATCGGGATCGGGCTCTCCCGCGGCACGGTTTTCGCGGGCGACGTGGGTTCGAAGAAGCGCCTTGAATTCACCGTGATCGGCGATCCGGTCAACGAGGCCGCGCGTCTCACCGAGGCGGCCAAAGGCGTGCGGCAGCGCATCCTCGCGAGCGAATCGGTGATCGCCGCAGCACCGTCGATGCGAGAAAAGTGGATGCGCTACGAGACGATCCACCTTCGGGGCCGCCCGGTCGAGACGAAGACCTGGACCGACCGGCGCGGCTATCCACCGCTGCGATACGGCAGCCGGTCGCGTCAGCCTTAGCTACAAATTATCATTCACATTTCAATTTGATCCGCAGTCCCGAGCGCCCTAAATCCTATTCCACAGAATGCATTTCTCGTGAAAAGGATCACACGGCCGGTTTTCGATATTCTTTGCCAAAGCCATTGCAAAATAATAGTTTTCATGCCGAACCGCCCGTATTAATACCTAACCGAGCTGCGAAGACGCGGTAACGCGCAATTCCCCACTCGCGATCTTCTTGCGAATCCGACCTGCAATGACGCATGGCCGGAACAGATGCAAGGAGTTTTACTTGAAGCGAACGTTCGCCGGTTTGATTGCGGGAATAAGTGCCGCAATTATCTTGGGCACGGGTACCGCATCCGCGGTGGGCCAGTACACCACGGGAACGACGGGCAATGACGTCAGTTACCCGAACTGCAACAAGCCGATCCCGAAGGGTTCGAGCTTCGGAATCGTGGGTGTGACCGGCGGCCTGGGTTACTCGACCAACTCGTGCATGGCGTCCGAGGCAGCGAAGTTCAAAAGCTACAGCCTGTACGTGAACACCGGTTGGTACGACCAGACGACCCACGACACTTCGGGTCCGAAGCAGTGCGCGACCGGCGATCAGCAGTGCCGGGCGTACAACTACGGCTACAACGCTGGAGTCTGGGCCTGGGACGCCGCGGCCAGTGCCGGGGTGCGCAGCTCGACGTGGTGGCTCGACGTTGAAGCCTCGAACTCCTGGAACGCAGACACACTCCAAAACCAGCAGAGCTTGCTGGGTGAGCGCGACGCACTGCTCGCCAAGGGCGCCGGTTTCGTCGGCGTGTACAGCACCGCGTCGATGTGGCAGCAGATCACCGGCGGATGGAAGCCCGGTTGGTCCAACTGGGTCGCCACCGGCCAGTCGAACACACTCGCCGCACGCAAGTACTGCACCGGTTACCAGTTCGCCGGCGGCACGACTTACCTCGTGCAGTACGTCGCGAACGGCCTGGACTACGACTACGGCTGCTGATTCCGCGCAAACAGGCTCTGGATCGACGGATCGAGAGCCTGTTTTTACTTCTCAGACGACTTGGAAACTCCGCTTCGACAGGCCCAGCATGTAGCCGTCGATGACGTTCTCGACCGGCACGGTGGGGTCGGTCGCGGCACCGAGCGTCACGAACAGTGGCGTGAAGTGCTCGACCGTCGGATGCGCCATATGAATCCCGGGCGCCTTGGTCCAGAAGCTCTGCAGCTCGTCGACGTCGCCGCGGGCCAGGGCATCAGTGGCCCAGGAATCGAACTCGGACGACCAGCGCGGCACGCGGTCGGGGTTCGCCCAGTCGACATACGGCAGCCCGTGGGTCATGAAGCCCGAGCCGATCACCAGAACGCCCTGCTCACGAAGCGCCTTCAAGCGCATTCCCAGCCGCAGCAGCCGGTCGGTTCCCGTGGTCGGCAGGCTCAACTGCAGGACCGGGATATCCGCCTCCGGGTACATGACCTTGAGCGGAACCCAGGCGCCGTGGTCGATGCCGCGACGGTGTTCGTAGACGTGCTCGGTATCGGCGAGCACGCCCTTGAGCTGCGCGGCGAGCGTTGTGCTCTCCGGGGTGTCGTATCGCATCTGGTAGTACAAGCGGTCGAAACCACCGAAGTCGTACACCAGTTCCGACGGCTGCGTGCTCGTGATGCCGAGGCTCTTCGACTCCCAGTGCGCGCTGACGATGAGGATCGCCTTCGGCTTGGGAAGGGCACGCGCCCAGTCGTGGAGTTCGCGCATCCATGGGCCGTCTTCAAAGAGCGGCGGAGCACCGTGACTGACGTACAGCGCCGGGAGCGGCCCGTCGTCGGGAGTCCACTCGCGGTGCGAGCCCGTGGTCGCGACGTGCCGAAGGTGGGCGGCGAACGGATGGTGTGCCGGGATCAGGCGGTCAGCGATGGCAGTGGTGGTCATGCGATCATCCCCAAATCGATCGTGTGCGAGGTGTGGTCGCGCTTGGCAAGCAGATATCGCGCGTTGGCTCCAGAAAGGTGCACGCCGGTCGCGATCTGCTCGTCGACCGCGATGCCGAATTCCTCGAGCTGTGCAGCCTTGTCGGGGTTGTTGCTCAGGAGTCGAATGCGGTCGGCACCGAACGACAGCAGCATCTGCGCGGCAACGCGGTAGTCGCGTTCGTCCTCGCCGTGCCCGAGTGCGACGTTCGCCTCGTAGGTGTCGAGGCCGGAGTCCTGCAACGCGTAGGCGTCGAGCTTGGCGTACAAGCCGATTCCGCGACCTTCCTGGCGGAGGTACAGCAGGAATCCACCTTCGGCCGCGATCCGCTCGACCGCTTCGCGCAGCTGCGGGCCGCAGTCGCAACGCTGCGAACCGAACACATCGCCCGTGAGGCATTCGCTGTGCGGGCGCACGATGGGAGCGTCACCGCGATCGAGCGCACCGCGCCAGTCCCCCAGCCCCAGGAGCAGGTGCTCGCGGTTGTCGACGAGGTCGAAGAACGTGAAGACGTCGGCGACGGTCGAGTACCCGTCGGCGAACGTCAGCGGGATTCGCACGTGAGTACGGACCGTGGCGGGGACCAGCCCCGCAGTGGGGCGCAGCGCGGCGGTCATGATGGCTCCTCGGCGTCGGCGATTCACTTCAAGCTTGAAGTGACGCCACGTTCAGCACCCAGCCGCCGCGGATTATTCCCGTCCGCTCATGAAGTCTTGAGGGCCGCCGCGAGATCCTCGACCGTCGTCACCGGCAGATCGCACACGTATCCGCGGCAGACATAGGCCGCCGGTTGGCCGTCGACGAGTCCGCGATCCGTCAAAAGCGGCATCGAATCGCGAGGCCCCGCGACCACGACCGCTCCTCCGGGCGCGAGTCGTCGCGCAACCTCGACCAACGTCTGGTCACCGTCCGTCGCCACCGCGACCTGCAGCGATGCGATCTCCGCCTCGGCTACGGCCAGCCAGTGCCCGGCGGATCGACTCGCGCGCGCGAGCAGGACTGCGGACCGGCCGACGGTCTGCGCGACATGGTCGCGGTAGGTCTGTGCCTCGGCCGGATCGCTCAACGCAGCAGCCAGTTGCAACGCTTCCGCAAGCGACGACGCGCCCGCCGGCGTCGCCCCGTCGACGGCGTCCCGCGGTCGTGTGATGAGGCTCTCGGCGTCATCGGCCGTGTCGTACCAGCTGCCCAGATCGCCCGGAACCTCGAAGTGGTTGATCGCCCGCTGCAGAATCTCCTGCGCGTGCGTGAGCCATTCCCGCTGGCCCGTCACCTGGTTCAGCGTCAGCAAGCCGGTCGCGAGCCACGCATAATCCTCGAGGACGCCCGGCGCCTTACCTACCGCACCGCCGAGCGACGACCGCCGGACGCGCCCCTTCTTCACATGCTTGTCGAGCAGGAACTCGGCACATTCGACCGCGGCGGCGATCCACTCCGGACGTCCATGAATCGCACCCGCCTCCGCGAGCGCGGCGATCGCCATGCCGTTCCACGCCGTGACGACCTTGTCGTCGCGCGCCGGCTGCGGCCGCGATTCCCGGGCCTTGAGCAACGCCGCCTTGACCCGCGCGAATCGCTCCGGATCGTCCGGATCGGCGAGCAACTGAAGCACCGACGCGCCCTCTTCGAACGTCCCCTCGACCGTCACGTGAAAAAGGTCTGCGGCCCAGTCGCTGTCCGACTGGTCGAGCACCTCGTCGAGTTGCTCGGGCGTCCAGACATACGTGAGTCCCTCGACGCCGTCGGTGTCCGCATCGAGTGCCGACGCGAAGCCGCCTTCGGACGTGCGCAGGTCAGCGAGGAGAAACTCCGCGGTCTCCGCGCTGATCCGCAGGGCGAAGTCGTACCCGAGGCGCCCGAGGTGCGTGTACGCGCGCAACAGCAACGCGTTGTCGTAGAGCATCTTCTCGAAGTGCGGAACGACCCAATCCGCGTCGACCGAATAGCGGGCGAACCCACCTTTGAGCTGGTCGTAGATCCCACCGCGCGCCATCGCGTCGGCGGTGATGGCGACCGCGTCGAGCGTCGTCGAGTCGCCGGTCCGCTCGTAACTCCGCAACAGCCCTTCGAGCAGCGACGACGGCGGGAACTTGGGCGCCCCACCGAACCCGCCCTTCTCGTGGTCCAGGTCGCGCAGCACGTTCGCCGTGGCCGCGTCGAGCAATTCCGGGCCGACTGTTCCGCCGAACCGCGGAATGGCGTTCTGTTTGCGAAGTTGCGCGGAGATCCCCGACGCAGCCCGGACCACCTCAGCACGGCGCGATGTCCATGTCCGCGCGACCGCTTCGAGCACCTGGGTGAACGACGGCATGCCACCCCGCGGAGTCTTCGGGTAGTAGGTGCCGCACAAGAAGGGCTCGCCCTCCGGAGTCAAGAAGCACGTCATGGGCCAGCCACCCTGGCCGATCATCGCGACGGTCGCGTTCATATAGACCGAGTCGATGTCGGGCCGCTCCTCGCGGTCGACCTTGATGCAGATGAAGTTGTTGTTCATCAAGGTCGCCGTGGCCGGGTCCTCGAATGACTCGTGCGCCATCACGTGGCACCAGTGGCACGCCGCATATCCGACCGACAGCAGGATCGGGACATCGAGCTGTTTGGCTTGCTCGATCGCCGAGGGTCCCCACTGCCACCAGTCGACCGGATTGTCCGCATGCTGTCGCAGGTAGGGACTCGTTGCGTTCCGCAAGCGGTTCATGACACAACCCTAGGCATGCCCTATGGCTCCTGCACCTCGGCGGGCGGCGCTTCCGGCGTCGTCGTCGGTGGTGTGGTGGTCGGCGTCGCGGGCGCCGGCTTAGCATCGTCGGCCGGCTTGGGGTCGGGCTTCGCCGGTGGCTTCGGCTTCTCGCAGATCACGACGGGCACGGGCTCGTACACGACGATTCGCGTGGCACGCGAGCGCTCCGCATTCGTCGTGGCGTCGCGGATCACGCGGGTGTCGCTCGTGGTGAATCCGTCCTGACCACCCGACGCCGCACAGCCCGGCCCTTCTGGCAGTCGAATCGTCGACGGACTCGTGTAGTCCCAGCGACCACCGTTGATCGACTCGACGTTGACGGTCTTCGTACCCCAGATCCGCACCGTGATCGACGAGTCGTCGCCGATCGCCTGGATCAGGACGCCGGTCTTGGCCGGGTTGCGGAACTTGACGTCGATCGAGCCCTCCCACACCGTCGCCTCCCGACCGGCCGGATAGCGCGAGATGTAGTAGCTGTGCTCACGGTGTTCGATGTCGTCCATGCCAGCGAAGTAGCCCGCGTTGTACAGCGTCGTCGCGAACTGGCTCACGCCGCCGCCGACACCGCGACCGGGACGGCCGTTGATGATCACTCCGGACTCGACGTACCCCTGGTCGAGTCCCCGCGGACCTGTCCAGCCGTTCAGCGAGAAGTCCGCGCCCGGCTTGACGATCGCGCCGTTGACCTGCTCAGCAGTGCGACGAATGTTCACCCCGGAGGCGTACTCGAAGCCGCTCGTGGAGAACTCCCCGATGACCTCGCGAATGCCCAGCTTCTCGGCGTCGGCCTTCTTGAACGTGGGGACCGAGTCGCCGTAGGTCGCGGTCAACACCCGGTCGGTCGGCTTGAGCATGTCCTTGCTGAAGTTCGCGAGGGTCTTACCCCAGTCCACCGTGCGACCCGATTGCTCGCCGACGACGTACGGCCCCTTGGCGCCGATCGCGACCGTGGCGTCGCGGGCCGGCTTCTCCGTCGATGCGAGTTGCGGGGCCAGGATCTTCTCCGCCGACTTCACGTCCCACTTCGCGTCGAGCCCACCCTTGCCGTCCGGCTTGAACGACAGCACCTCGCCGATTCGATCGCGCGGGAGCGTCGCCTTGATGTTCTGCTCGCCCTGGACGACCAGGTCAGCAGACGAAGCCGGAATCGCGACCTCGCGCATGGTCTGCTTGAGCGCCTGGTCGGTGACGAGGGCGCCTGGGTCGGTCAGCGGAAGTTCGACCGGTCCGCCCGTGGGCCACCCGTCTTGAACCGCGCCGCGCAGCTTTGCCGCATCGAGCTTCTGGCCCGCGATCGAGTTGATCGCCTCCGGGACCGACCCGTGGAACACGATGCCGCCCTGCAGTTGCTCATGGTTGATCGCGGCGGACACGCTCTGCAGCTCCGCGCTGAACTTCGGCTCGTCGACGGTCTGCACCGGTGCGATGTCGTGCGTGTGGAACAGCGCGATGAGACGGCTGAAGGGGTTGTAGCTCTGATGGGCCGCAGATTCTGCGGTCGCCTTCCAGTTGATACCGAGACCGGCGGTCGCCGGGACCATCTCGACCGAGGTCTCACCAGCGCGGAGGCTCACCGGCTTCGACGCGATCTCCGGGAACTGGCCTTCGAGCTTTTGCTGCGCGGCGGCCGGCGAGATTCCGCTGATGTCGACGCCGAGGACGCTCGTTCCCCGGCCGGTCTCGCCGTGGGTCACGTAGATATCGACGCCGTACGCCGCGATCGCGGCCATGGCGACCCCGGCACCGGCGAACAGAACCTTCCGGCTCAGCCTGCGTTTCGGTGTCGCCGTTGGGGTTTCGACGTTTTCCTCGGCGACCTCGGCGCTTGCGTCGGCGTTTTCGATGCTCTCGTCACGGTCGTCGTCGGGATGCTGCGCGTCGGAATCCACGCGACCAGTATCCAATGAAGATCACAGATCGGTCGCTCCGTGGTCGCCCGGCGCGCCATTTGCGCACGTGGCGGCGCTGAAAGATGGCAAGCTGAATGCCATGTCCAGCAACGAAGCCCGGTTCATACCCAGCCTCGATTCGGTTGCCAAGAAACTGCATCTGCCGTTCGGCGTACCGGACTTCATCGACAACATGGTCAAAGGCGCGTCGAACGACATCGGCGAACGCCTCATCAAGACCATGATCATCACGTGGGACGCCACGGGCGGCGGTCCGTTCGCGGTCAGCGCGGCCGGTGGCCTCGCCGCCAACAAGGCCGTCGACGCCTCGATGGACCTGTTCCTCGGCCCCGTGTTCGAGCAGCTTCTCCGGCGCCTCGGTGTGCAAGACGTCCCGTTCCGGGCGTCGCTGTGCGCATCGGCGATCGTCGGCATGGGCACGATGCGCTGGGTTGTGCGGACCGATCCGCTGGCTTCGGCGCCGGTCGACGACCTCGTCGCCGCGCTGGCGCCCACATTGCAGCGCTACCTCACCGGGGAGATCAGGAAGCCGGCGAAGGAAACGCCCCGCTGATCCTCGGAATCCACGCGGCCCGGGTTCAATGTCTCCCGCACGGCGGCCTGTACAAACTATAAGTTTTGTACAAGCCACCTGGGCAGAGACCTTCACCCGGATTTCCGGAGCCCAACGTCCGGTGCAGAACCGCTAGTCTTCCGGCTTCTTTCCCGGCTGCTCTTGCGCTTCCGGAGCTTCCGCCGGTTCGTCGAATGATTCCGGCAGCCGCTTGATGTGCCCGTTCATCGACCGCACTAGCAGGATCGTGCCGATGAGCAGCAGCAGGATGATGAACAACCCGAGCGGCGATGCTTCGCCGAATTCGGGTCCTGCGGGGTTGTTGTCACCGGCCGCGAGCAGGAGCTGGTTCATCAGGGCTGCGCCTCCTCGTCGTCAATGCCAGCGAACAGATCGGACTCCGGGATCGAAGTCTGCACCCGCGATTGTGCCAGTTCGAATTCCTCCGTTGTCCACACGCGTTGCTGCAAGTCCATCGGGATCGCGAAGAACGGGCCGTTCGGGTCGACCTGCGTCGCGTGCGCGCGGAGGGCGTCGTCGCGCTGTTGGAAGTACTTTCCGCACTCGATCTGCGTGGTGATGCGGTCCGGAGCGATCAGCAGCGGACGCATCATCTCCATCCGTTCGGCGAACGGGAACTTCTCGCCACGAGCGGCGTAGTCCGCCGCGAGCGCCTCGCCCCGGGCACGGACGAACCACGCGCCGTGGACGTAGTACAGCTTCGACACCAACCAGGCTTCGCCCGCGTCCGGGAACTGGTCCGGATCTGCGGCGGCGTGGTAGGCCGCGACCGAAACCTCATGGCAGCGAATGTGATCCGGGTGCGGGTAGTCGCCGTTCTCGTCGTACGTGATCATCACGTGCGGCTGGAAATCGCGCACGACCTGGACCAACGCGGCCGTCGCCTCGTCCAGTGGAACCGCAGCGAAGGAGTCCTCAGGCAGCGGCGGCAACGGGTCGCCCTCCGGCCACCCGGAATCGACGAACCCCAGCCAGTGCTGCCGGACGCCGAGGATTCGCGCAGCTTCGGCCATCTCCTGCCGCCGGACTTCGTGCATCCGATCCGCGACACCTTCGATGTCGACAGCTGGGTTGAGAACGTCGCCGCGCTCGCCCCCGGTCAGTGTGACCACAAGCACGTCGTGCCCCTCGGCGGCGTACTTGGCCAAGGTCGCCGCACCCTTGCTCGATTCGTCGTCCGGATGTGCATGCACCGCCATCAGACGCAAAGCTGCTCACCGTCCCTCTCGCCGTAGCTGAAGAGCGGGCCGACCGGATGTGTCGACCACTCCCCTATAGTTCCACTTGATGGCTGAGCGTCCACTGACAACCCCAGCAGGTCGTTATCCGACCGCGGGCAGTTCGCGCATTTCCAAACGCGCCGCGGTTCTCGTCCTCGTCGCGGGACTCGTGGTGGGCGCGGGGATCGGTGTCGCCTTCTATCTGCGGTTCGGGCGGACGCCGATCGACACCGGAGCGGTCTCGTTCCAGCTCGTCGACGACTCGACCGTCGAGATGACGTTCTCCGTCACTCGAGACGACCCGAGCAGGCCCGCGGTCTGCATCGTGCGTGCGCGCTCCAAGCAGGCGGATGAAGTCGGCCGGCGCGAGGTTCTCGTTCCTCAGAGTGCGGAATCGTCGACAGTGGTGCACACTTCCATCCGTACGTCGCGTCCTCCGGTGGTCGCTGAGGTTTACGGTTGCGGATATGAGGTACCCCGTTACCTGCGGTCCGACCAGGCCGGCATCAATTAGCTGAAGGTTCACAAGATCAGCCCGGAGTTGCCTTCGCACGTTGTCATGCGTGTTGGCTAAGGGTGCTAAAATGTTCGGATACACGGTTCCGTGCATCGGAGCCGTGTTTGCTGCTTTACGTGGCCGGGAGCGAGACCCCGAGCACGGTGGTTCGGGGGGACACCGCCCGATGATCGCCATGCAACCAGACCTCTGGCCGCGGCTGGGCAGCTGCGTGCACATGGATCCCGCGGGGGGATCCAACGTATGAGGGAGAGACCGAGATGTCCGAAACCACGTGGTTGACGCCCGAGTCCCACGACCGGCTTAAGCGGGAACTCGACGCGCTCATCGCGAACCGACCGATCATTGCGGCGGAGATCAACGAGCGACGTGAAGAAGGTGACCTCCGGGAGAACGGTGGCTACCACGCCGCGCGCGAGCAGCAGGGCCAGGAAGAGGCGCGTATCCGCGAGCTCCAGGAACTGCTCAACAACGCCAAGGTCGGCGTTGCGCCGGCGCAGGCGGGCGTTGCGCAGCCGGGCACCGTGGTGACCGTTTACTACGACGGCGACGAAAGCGACACCGAAACCTTCCTCATCGGGACGCGCGCCGCCGGTGGCGCCACCACGCTCGAGGTTTACTCCCCCGATTCGCCGCTGGGCGGTGCCCTGATCGGCGCCAAGATCGGCGACACCAAGAAGTACCAGCTGCCCAACGGCAACTACATGCAGGTCACGCTCGTCAGCGCAGAGCCGTACCACGGCTGACAATTCAGACCAAGAGAGCGGCCCGCCGGATCACCGGCGGGCCGCTTCTTTGTCCAGGTCAGGCCGTGCGTGCAGGGCTGAAGACCCAACCGCGGAGTGCCACGAAGCGCATACCGCCGATCACTCCGCTGAGCGCGATCGTGATCAGCGCCAAAACCGCTGCACTGATCGCCGGCACGGACATCTGAAGCAGCGCGATCGCTGCCGCACTGATGCCCAACCCGACGAGCGCCACGCCGCCGCCTTCCACCTGCGCGGTGAGCCAGTGGACCCGGTCGCTCGCGTGGAATGAGACTCGGCGATGCAGCTCGTTGGCAGCGATCGTGCTGGCGACGACGGCGGCCACATTCGCGACCTGGGTCCCGTCGTCGGTGAGCAGAACAAATACGGCAAAATAGAGAACGTTGCTCAGCCCGCCGGTCACTGCGAACCGCGTCAGCTGCGCAGCCCAGTGGTCACCTCGAATATCGATGCGTCCAGGCACGAATCGCGTGGGCGCTGCCCAGTTGATCGTGGGCACTTCGGTGAGGATCATTGCATCGTTCTTTCGATCGGCCAGCGACTCGATCCGCCAAGCGGAGGGGGTCATTCCGTTTACTGATTTGACCCTATCTGATTAAACGGACGATGTCATTCCGTTTACGCGTAGAATAGTGTTATGCAGCTAACAGGGGCGGACCCTGCGGTGAACGAGAAAACTCCCGCGGACGAAAAGCCGCTGCGCAAAGACGCCATTCGCAATCGCGAGAAGATCGTTCCGGCCGCGATGGCCGCGTTTGCCGAACACGGTTTGGAAGTCTCGATCGCCGAGGTCGCCGAACGGGCCGGAGTGGGCGTCGGCACGGTCTACCGGCGCTTCGGCGACAAAGAGAATCTGATCGACGCACTGTTCGCCGCAAAGATCGACGAGGTCATCGAACTCGCCGAGCGCGCGCTCGCCGAAGACGACGCAGCGGCCGCTTTCCTGACCTTCTGCGTTCGGTGCAGCGAACTGTTTGCCGAGAACAAGGGTCTGCGCCAGCTCATGTTGAGCCGTCAGCTCCCGCCCACCGAACTCACCTCGTCCGCCGCCGCGCGGCTGGGACCACTGCGAGAAGCCATTACCGACCGCGCCAAGAAGGCTGGCTGGCTGCGGGAATCTTTCGCCCCCAGCGATTTTCCGGTCATGCTGATCGCCGTTCAAGCGGTCCGCGACCTCGGCGGGGCCGAGCACCCCGACCTCTGGCGGCGTGCCCTGCGCCTGTGCATGGACGGCGCCCGTCAGGACTCCCGCATCCCCTCCGACTTGGACGTCCCCACACCGCTCACCCGCGAGGAACTCCAATCCGTCATCGACCGCCGCATTCGGGCGGCACAGGTAGATTGCGGTAAGTGACGACGCGCATAACCCCCTGGGGTTTGACGGCCAAAGTTCTCGTGGACGGCATTCTGCCGCGCATCGACAGCCGTCTCGAGGCGTCCCGACGGCCGTTCGACCGCGACGACCTGTTTCGGCCGTACGCCCAGTCCCGCCTGTGGGGCTGGACGCACTACGGCGTGTTCATTCCCGACCTGCCTGCGCCGTATCGGTACCTCAACACGATGACGTTCATCGGCCCCACCGGAACCCTCATGTTCGACAACGACGAGCTCGCCGCGGCGGACGCCCGCAACACCGCCACCGTGCTTTCGTCGACCGCACATGCGAACCAGCACCACTACCGGGCCTACGACGCGTCCACCGAGTGCGATTTCGCCGAGGACGGACATCTCCTGAAATGGGGTGACGACCTTTCGATCCGGGTCGCGCTCCCGAACGTTGCCGTCGACGCCACGTACGAGTCGTTCGAAGCGCACATCACGCTCACTGTCACCGACACCGTGTCGTACTTCGTGCGTAGCGCCGTCTACGACCACATCAGTCTTCTCGCACCGTTCGACGCGGTGATCAAAGACGAGACCGGCAACCACCGATTCTCCGGCCTGGGCACTTTTGAGTACGCCCGCTGTGTGTCGCCGCAGGCGTTGTCCAGTCGCCCGCTTCCCAAGGCGCTCAAGCTGCCGGCCGACTTCTTCACGTACCAGATCATCAATCTGGATGCGGACACCCAACTATTGCTCACCGACGTTCGCGCCGCTGGAGCCACCGCGTGCCGACTGGCACACGTGCGCACGCGCAGCGGGCAGGCTGAGGTGTATTCCGACGTGACGTTCGAGGTCCTCGAGCACGAGGAACCGCTCACCGACCCGTACGGCCGGGAAATGCGCGTCCCAGCGCGCATGCGGTGGACTGTCCGAGACGGCGAGCGCGAAGTCCTGACGATCGACGCCACCCATGACTCCCCGTGGCGATTCGGACACGGCCGCGGTTACGTCTCCGCGTACAGCTACACCGGTCGGTGGAACGGCTCCGCGATCAGCGGGAATGGCTACATCGAGTGGGTCGACGTCGAGCCCTGAGCCGCACCCGTCAACGCTCGATCCACTCGATGTAGCCGGTGCCGTCGATGGACTCACCTTCGAACGTTCCCGTGTAGCGGTAACTGCCGGCATAACCGGCGGCGAGCCCGTAAGCCCAGTCGCCGTTGGTTTCGCCCTCGATGGTGACGAGGTCCCCGCAACTCCAACGGAATCGTGTCGGCAATTCCATCTTCGCGCCGTCTGGCGTGGTCACGGTTGTCGTCGCGAGCACCTCGTGATGGAACCCGCTGCTGTGCACCGTCGCCGTACCGTCCGTGCGCCGGACGTAGACGTACCGGGACACGGGAAGTCCGGCCGTCGCGCGCACGTCGGTGAAGAGCACCTGCGTGTTGTCGTCGATGTTCAGGATTTGATAGGTGAAGAACCGGAACGGCAGCGGGAGGTTCACCGCCCGGGCGTATTCGAACGTGCACAGGCCCGTTTGGGTGAACGTTTCGCCGCCGGTCGGGGTGAAGGTGCCCTCGTACTCGCACAGCACGCTCCAGTGGTCGTAGACACCGAGCATGTGCGCAAAGTGCGAGACCGCCGCCGTCGGACGGATCGTCAGCTCGATGTGCGCCTGCGGCCGGACGGCTTTCAGTGCAATCTCATCGGCGCCGTGTTTGATGTCGAGGTCGTCGCCGAATCGCAGTGCCTTCCCATCGGGCGCGAGATCACAGTCGGCCGCCTGACTGAATTCGCGGAAGGAGTCCCGGGTGATTGCCGATCCAACGAGCACCCACGCCGGGTCATCGGTCGTGGCGAGTTTCCGATTGTCGAAGATCGGCGCCTTCGACGTCCCGA
The DNA here is from genome assembly GCF_000380645.1 of Smaragdicoccus niigatensis DSM 44881 = NBRC 103563. Classification (GTDB taxonomy): domain Bacteria; phylum Actinomycetota; class Actinomycetes; order Mycobacteriales; family Mycobacteriaceae; genus Smaragdicoccus; species Smaragdicoccus niigatensis. Next base: position 45,064 of record NZ_AQXZ01000008.1, on the reverse strand, counting down.
GCACGACGATGGCGTCGAAGAAGCAGAACGGCTCGGGCAGGCCCGGGATCATCACGCCGTAGTGGATGATCCCGAAGCGCCCGTGCTGGGTCGCGATCGTGGTGTTCGCGTCGAACGGCCGGCGGTTGAGCTCGTGCGTCCGGTTGATGAGTCCTAAAGCGTTGTGCAGTAATGACATTGCGAATCCCCGCTATCTCGTTCGGGTGGCGGCGGCCATGGTCTTCTTGACGACCGACCGCAGCGTTCGCTGGGTGGCCCGGCTGATGAAATCGAGCGAGAAGATCGTCCGTTCCCCCAGCGCCTGCTCGACATCGAACGCGGCTGACTCATTGAGTCCGACACTTGCGTACGTCGATTCCCGGTCGCTGAGCAGGCACGCCTGCGGGTGCCCGGCGATGAGTTCTGCAAGTTCGGTCGCTGCCGTGAGCGCGGTGCCGTCCGGCACCAGTCGATTGACGAAGCCAAGATGGAACGCCTCGTCGGCATCGAACTCACGTCCGGTCAAAATCAGGTCGAGCGCACGGCCCAGCCCGATGATCCGAGGTAGGCGAACCGTCCCGCCATCCACGAGTGGGACGCCGTGGAGTCGATCGAAGAAGCCGAACCGGGCACCTTCCCCGGCGACTCGGAGGTCGCAGAGCGCGGCCAGTTCGATGCCGCCGGCGATGCACCATCCTTCGATTGCCGCGATCACTGGTTTGGTGATCAGGCGGCGACTCGGCCCGAGCGGCCCGTCATCGCGGAGCGCCGGCAACCGCACGAGGTCTGCGCCGGAACTGAACGCCTTCTCGTCGCCGTACAGCACCGCGACCTTGGCTTCCGGATCGGCTTCGAACTCGGCGAACTCGTGGTGCAGGCGCTCGGCGGTCGCCGCATCGATCGCGTTGCGCACCTCGGGGCGGCCGATCCGAATAACCCGCACGGAGGTCACTTGCTGACTCCCGCCGGAATGAGCACACCGGGATTGAGGATCGCAGCGGGATCGAGCGCAGCCTTCGCTCCGGTCAGTGCGAGGGCGAACGGCTCAGGTCGCTGCCGGTCGTACCACGGCCGATGATCACGCCCAACGGCGTGATGGTGCGTGATCGTGCCACCGTTGAGGTTGATCGCCTCCGACACCGCGGACTTGATGTCGTCCCACTGCGCCAGGAGGGAATCCCAACGGCCCGGGGCATAGATCCCGTAGTAGGGCGCGGGTCCGTCGGGATAGACATGGGTGAACCGACAGGTGACCACACCGCCTCCGCAGACTTCCGCGAGCGCCGCGTTCGCCGCCGAGGTGACGGCGCCATGGAAGCGGTCGAAGTTGTCCCACGTGCACGAGGTCTCGAAGGTCTCGGCGATCATCGATCGCCGTGCCATGGCATCTCGCTGGTACGGCATCCGGAGGAACGAGGATTTCCAGGCCGCCGCCGCTGAAACATTGGCCGATTCGTCCTTGGATTTCGACGACACGACCACTCCGCCATAGTTGGTCGCGATGTCGATCGCACGGTCGAACCACGCATCGACCGGGTGGTCAGCGGATTCGAAAGCAACGATCAACACCCCTCCGCTCGTACCCACCCCGGCATTGATGAAGGCCTCCGCGGGATCGAGAAGCCGACAGTTCGACGGGTAGAGACCGGACTGCGAGATGGCCCGGGTGGCCGCGACTGCCGACGCGAAATCGGTGAACGTGATCGATGCGGTGATCTGCCATTTCGGCCGGTCCTGCAACCGCATCCACGCCTCGGTGATGACCCCGAGCGTTCCTTCCGAGCCCAGGAACATTCGATCCGGCGACGGACCCGCACCCGATCCCGGCAGACGCCGGGACTCGCTGATCCCGGCGGGAGTGACGGCTCGAATCGACTCGGTCAGATCGTCGATGTGCGTGTAGAGCGTGGCGAAATGGCCGCCGGCGCGGGTCGCGAGCCAGCCGCCCAGGGTCGAGTAGGCGAACGACTGCGGGAAGTGCCGCAGCGTCAGACCTTCGGGACGAAGCTGCTGTTCCAGCGCCGGACCGTACGTTCCGGACTGAATACGCGCCGCGCGACTGACCAGGTCGACCTCGAGGACCTGGTCGAGCAAGCCGAGGTCGAGACTCACCGACGGCCCGTCGAACCGCGGCTCGACACCACCGACAACGGAACTTCCACCGCCATACGGAATGACCGGTGTCGAAGTGGCCGAGCACCAGTCCAGCACGTCGACAACGTCCTGTTCATCGCGCGGCCGGAGCACGAGGTCCGGCACATGCGCGACATCACCCTGCAGGTTTCGCACCACATCGCGGAACGCCTTACCGCGGGCATGCGAGAGACGGTCGACCTGCTCATCGCTGGCGATTGCGGTCAGCGCCGCGGGCATCGAGATCCGGGGCGCTGAGACCGGCAAGCTCGACGGGTCCGGCGGGGCATGGTCGGTGAAGTCGTGACCGGGCAGCAGCGCCTGCACACGTGCGACGAGAGCTTCGGTTTCGGTCGCGGTCAGCTCGTCGCCGACGGCACCCCATCCCCACCACGAACGAGTCTCGGGCGATCGATCCGTCACAGTTGAACCCCTCACTGAATTGACTAATCGGTAATATACCGATCGGTTAATCTAATGCAAGGGTTCGAGGAAAGGTCGTCACGACGGTGAGCACCGCAGGAACGAAAGGCGTGCCGCGCGCTGCCCGAGAGTCGCAGATTCTCGACATCGCGGCTGAGCAGATCGCCCGAACCGGGTATGCCGGACTGTCATTGCGCGAGGTAGCGGCGCAGGCCGGAGTGTCGAAACCGCTGGTGTACGCCTACTTCGACACGAAGGACCGGCTGTACATCGCATGCGTCGAACGCGCCGCGGGAATCCTGAGCACGGCGATCGACTCGGCCGCCCACGGCAGTGGACGCGAGCGTGCGAAAGAGACGTTTCGGCGCGTGTTCACCGCGCTCGAACCTCGCCCCAGTGACTGGTCTGTGCTCTTCGATCGATCCCATCCGATGGACGGACCGGTCGCCGACGCGGCCCGTAGCGCTCGCCGGCGAATCGCCGCTCAATCCCGCGAAAGTGTCGCCGCAGCCTTCATCAGCACCGGGATTCAGCCTGATCCCACCGATTTGTCGACGCTCGCCGACATCTGGATGAGCAGCTTTTCCGCCCTGGTGAATGGGTGGCTCCGGCATCCCGACGTCAGTGCCGAGGTCATGGTGGCGCGCAGTCATCGACTCATCGACACCCTCCTCCGCGCTGCCAGCGGACCGCACACCTTGACTGCGCCTTTCCAGGACCACGCCCCCGATATCGACGACACCGCCTGGGTCGCTCCCAACGCGACCGTGATCGGCGACATCACGATCGGTCCCGGCGCCAGCATCTGGTACCAGGCAGTGCTTCGCGCCGAAGCGGAACCCATCTCCATCGGCGCCGGTTCGAACATCCAGGACGGGTGCGTGCTGCACACTGACCGCGGGTTCCCACTGCGGGTCGGTGCGGGTGTCTCCGTGGGACACAACGCGATCCTGCATGGCTGCACGATCGGCGACGACGTTCTGATCGGAATGGGCGCGACGGTCCTCAACGGCGCCACGATCGGCGCCGGCTCACTCATCGCCGCGAACGCCCTGGTCCCCCAGGGTGTCGACATTCCGCCGGGCTCACTCGTCGCGGGGGTACCCGGAAAGATTCGCCGGCCCGTGACCGACGAGGAGGTCGCCGACATCCGCGCGAACGCCGCCGGCTACGAGGAGCTGCGCGAACATCACCGGCAGATCAGTCTGCGGGCGCGTTGAGATAGGCCTCGGTCAGCCAGTTGCGGATCTCGTCGTCGAAGTCCGCGGGTTCGCGCAGGTTGACGACGTGAAAGTACTTGCCCGAGTACTCCATCGGCTTGCGGGTCATCAGGCCATGCGACACCCGATGCGACAGCGAGAACGACAGCGCCACCCACTTCGTCATGGGTCGCAACTGCGCGAACGACTGCGCTCGTTTGAGGAAGATCCCGACCGAGACCGGCTCGACGTGTACCGGTCCGATCGACTCCAGATGGTCGATGACCGCTTCGAAGATCGGTCGTTCCCACGGCGGGCCGGTCGCGAAATACTCCTCGATCGACATCGCCGGCGCGCACTCGTGGGACTGCCCGGACCGCCGGAAGCGGCGACCACACTGCGGGCAGTCCCAGGGCACGTTCTATCCCAGCGCTTGCTCGAGGTCGGCGAGCAGGTCTTCGATGTCCTCGATACCCACCGAGAGACGCACGAGGTCAGCCGGAACTTCGAGTTCCGAGCCCTCGGTCGACGCGTGCGTCATGGCCGCGGGGTGCTCGATGAGCGATTCGACGCCACCGAGCGACTCGGCGAGCGTGAAGACCTTGGTACCGGCGCACAGTTCGCGGGCGGCGTCCGCTCCCCCGTGGAGGCGGACCGACAGCATGCCACCGAACCGGCGCATCTGCTTCTCGGCGACCTTGTGGCCCGGGTGGCTTTCGAGTCCCGGGTAGATCACCTGAGACACCGCCGAGTGCCCGACGAGGAAGTCGGCGATCTTCTCGGCGTTATCGCTGTGGCGCTCCATGCGGATCGCGAGCGTCTTGATCCCGCGCAGCGTGAGGTAGCAATCCATCGGTCCCGGAACCGCGCCGGCGCCGTTCTGCAGGAATCCGAAACCTGCGTGCAGTTCTTCGTCGTTGGTGACCAACGCACCACCAACCACGTCGGAGTGACCACCCAGGTACTTCGTCGTCGAGTGCAGCACGATGTCCGCGCCGAGCGTGATCGGCTGCTGGAGGTACGGCGACGCAAAGGTGTTGTCGACGACGAGCTTCGCGCCACTCTCATGCGCGATGTCGGCGAGGGCGGCGATGTCTCCGATGTTGAGCAGCGGGTTCGTCGGCGTCTCGACCCACACGAGCTTGGTGTTGGGGCGCATCGCCGCGCGAACGGCATCGGGGTCGCTCACGGCGGCGACGCTGTGCTCGATTCCCCAGTGCTTGAACACCTTGTCGATCAGGCGGAAGGTGCCGCCGTAGGCGTCGTTCGGGATCACCAGGTGGTCGCCCGGGCGCAGCACCGTACGGAGCGTGCAGTCCGTGGCGGCCATACCGGAGCTGAATGCCCGGCCGAACTGACCGGCTTCGATCGCGGCGATGTTCGCCTCGAGCGCGGCACGGGTCGGGTTGCCGGTGCGCGCGTACTCGTAGCCGTTGCGCATGCCGCCCACGCCGTCCTGCATGAACGTCGAGCTCGTGTAGATCGGAACGTTGACGGCGCCGGTCTGCGGGTCCGGGTCATATCCGGCGTGAATGGCTTTCGTCGAGAACCCGGCGTTGTCGAAGGCGCTGTCACTCATTCCTTGAGGGTATCGGGTGCCCGAACGGTTAGTGGCGTCCGATCCGGGTACGCGGACTGAAGCAACTTGCCGTCAAGGAGGAACTCATCATGCCGGAATTCACGATCCCTGGAATGACGAAGAAGGACAGCGTCAAGGTCGCCCAGATTCTGCAGAAGCAGCTCAGCACGTACAACGACCTGCATCTCACGCTCAAGCACGTTCACTGGAACGTCGTCGGCCCGAACTTCATCGGCGTCCACGAGATGATCGACCCGCAGGTCGTGCTCGTGCGCGGCTTCGCGGACGAGACCGCCGAACGCATCGCCGCACTGGGCGAGTCACCGCAGGGCACGCCCGGCGCCATCATCAAGGACCGGACCTGGAACGACTACTCGCTGGGCCGGGACACGGTCCTCGCCCATCTGGGCGCGCTCGACGTCGTCTATCGAGGCGTCATCGAAGACACGCGCAAGGCCATCTCGGACACCGATAAGCCCGACCCGGTCACCCAGGACATGCTCATCGGTCATGCCGCTGAGCTGGAGAAGTTCCAGTGGTTCGTGCGGGCACACCTCGAGAACGCCGGTGGTCAGCTCAGCGATTCCGGTCAGCGGACCGAGAAGGGCGCCGCAGCCAAATCGCGGTGACGCCACCACCGAATGAGCGCGTAGACACCGCCCGCCGCCCACACGACGATCAGTACCGCAGCCAGCCCCCCGACGTAGTTGCGATCGAGGACCGTCGTGTTCGGCAGCGTGCGCCCGAGCACGGGTATCGCGATCAACACCAGGACGACCGTCAAGAAGCCGCAGACCGAGACCCACACGGGCATCCGGCGAAGGAGCAGGAACCACACCGCCAAGCACAGTGGAGCGAACAGCCCGTCGTGCAGCGCGATGCCGCCTCCAAACCACACTGCGGCGTTGATGAGTTCCGGGATCGGACGGGTGAACGCCGACGCCACGCCGAAGGCGATCGCGGCGAGACCACCGACGATGAGGGCCGTTCGGACCAACATCACAACACCTCGATTCGCGACAGCCACTTCGTCTGCAGCACGCCCGGACGCGCGGGTGCGATGAGTCGGCACGGATAGCCGTGGTCGAGGTCGAGCACGGCGCCGTTGAGGCGCAGCGCCACCACAGTGAGCGGATCGTCGGCGACGTCGGCGGGCAGTGTCGTCGCGCGATAGAGCCCGTTCTTCTCGAGCGAAGTGACTCGGACTTCGCGGCCTTGGGGCGCTTTAACGAGGTCCAGGAGCTGCCGCACCGTGACGCCTTCCCAGTTCGCGGAGGCACTCCAGCCCTCGACGCAGGAGATCGGAAGGGTGGCCTTCGTCTGGGCCATCAACTGCAGATCAATCCGGCTGAAACTCTTTTCCTGGCCGGCGCCGACCACGGCAAGTCGATAATCGGGCGATTGCGCGGCCGCGCCGATGTCGGCTGCGGCGGCGGTCCGGTTGATCGGCAGATCCTGCGGGCCGTTCCCGCTGCGCGGCGCCAGTACCGACACGCGCCGGAGAACAGGTACCGATTGTCCGGCGACCACGAGCACGGCAATACCGGTCGCCAGCCACGCGGTACGCAGCACCGTCCGACGAGCGGGATCGATCTCCTTCTCCGCGAGCGCCGTCCGAATCTCGGGCAGTTTGACCCCGATGTGAATGAGCAACGCGCCCACCACAACCCACGCGACGGCATAGTGGACGGGCGGGAAGAAGAAGGCCCACGGGTACCACTGCGCTGCGTTGAGAATGCCCGAGACGACCTCGAAGATCATCGCACCGACGAGGACCGCGATACTTCCCCGCTCCGCGGCGTGCAAGGGCGATCGGATGATCGGCTTCTGGAACAGATTCGGGAACACCGCCCACAGCTTGACCAGCAACAACGGGATGCTCGCGACGCCGGTGATGACGTGCAATCCCTGCGTGAAGCTGTAGAGCCACACGGGACGCGTCGGCCACGGAACCCAACCGTGCGAATGCTGGATCAGGAACGAGAGATATCCCGTCACGAAGCAGATCGTGATCGCAATCCCGAGCAAGAGTCCAACCCGGGAGGCGATCGCGGGGCCTCGCACTGTCTTCGCGTCGCTCATGCTGCTCGCCCCATTACCGCCAGATGCCGACCGTCGTCCGACATCGTGGACATCACCGCAAGACCCGCCGACGCAGCCAGTTCGGCAGCAGAATCGAGTCCCGCCTGCGCCCACGGGAACCATGGACTGGCCGCGTCCCGGGTTTCGAGGCGCACCGCCCGAACTCCCAATGCCACTCCAGGCGAATCGAATTCGACGATCGCCGTGCCGTTGGGACGAAGCAGTTCGCCGACCCTGCGCAGCAGTCGAACCGGGTTCGCACCGAGCCCGAGGTTGTGATCCATCACCAGCACGTGATGCCAGCGACCACCGCCGGGCAGTTGGCCGAAGACGTCCCGCTGCAGCGCCGGAACGCCGAGTGCCGGCGTCCCGCGTTCCGCGAGCCACTCCACGAATCGGCCCGGACCGCAGACCACATCGATCGTCGGGCCGCTGCACAGCCGGAGCACCCTCGACTCGAATGATCCGACGACTCGGGGATGTCCCAACGGGAGCGGTGCGCGGCTGCCATCCGCGGCGCGCATCCAGACGCGGTCGCCGCTCAACGCGCGCTCGAAGATTTCGGTCGTTTTCACGCGCCGCATCTCAGGCTCCTCGGGCCATTCGCGCGGCAAAGAGTTCCGCGCGAAAGTGCGAGTCAGGTTGGCACTGCGCGGCAACTGCGGCCGCATCCTCCGGAGTGTCGACATCGCGAAGCTGGGCGACGGACCGAATGACGAGTCCCGCACCACGCAGGGCCGCGGCGGTCAGGTCACCGGTCTGCGACGTCGACATCGGCACCTCGGCCAGTACTGCCGCAGCCTCCGGGTTCGCCAGCCCGAGGACCCACCAGCCGCCGTCGTCGGCCGGTCCGAGTGCGGCAAAGCCCGGCTGGGTGGAGGTGGCCGCGGCATGCAATTCTTCCGACGTGACCTGCGGGGTATCCATTCCGATCTGCACGACGGGCCCGCGACCCAGGCGCGCCGAATCGACGTGCGCGTTCGCCAGACGCGCGCCGAATCCGTCACCACGCTGCGGAATCACCGTGAAATGCGCAAGCATCCGCCGAACCTCGTCGGCGCGCTCGGCGCGGGCGAGATCACCGGTGAAGGCCACCACGCGATGCTGAGCCGGGGTTCGAAGGACGGTTCCCAGAGTGTCGAGCAGGCTCGCGGCCGCCAGCCGCGCAGCCTGAACGCTTCCGAACTCGGGCGCCAGCCGCGTCTTCGCCTCTCCGGCAACCGGAGCCTTTGCAATCACCAGAAGAGTCGTCATCGCAGCATCCTCAGAAAATCCACCGTCGCGACGAAGCTGCCGCGAACCGACCCGGAAACCTTCGACACCCCACCTGCCCGACGCCGGTACGAGATGTCGTGCTCGCTGATGCGCCAATTGGCGGCACCCGCGCGGACCAACAGTTCGATCGGAAAACCGAAGCGTCGATCCTGGACATTGAGTCCTTGCAGCCGATCGGTCCGGGCGACTCGCATCGGTGCGATGTCATGGACGTCGACGCCGTGTTTGCGACGCAGCCGCCACGCCGCGACCGACGATCCCAGTCGCGCATGCCATGGCCAGACTCCAGCCTCGGAGAGGCGGGACCGCCGGCGACCCACTGCCAGATCGGCACCCGCCTCGACCGCGGCGATCAGTTGAGCCAATTCCTTCGGGTCGAGAGATCCGTCGCCATCGATCACTGCCGTCAGCGGCGTCGTGACCGTGGCGATGCCCGCGAGAACCGCCGCCCCATATCCGGGCTGTGGTTCGTGGACGACCCGTGCGCCCCACGCGGTGGCTACCTCCGCGGTCGCATCGGTCGAACCGTTGTCGACGACGATCACTGAGTACTCCGGCGGGATCGCGGCCAGAACCACTGGCAATGCGTCCGCTTCGTTTCGGCACGGCACCACGACCGTCACGGGTTGTCCCATGTCTCGACGCTAGAGGGGGCGGGCGTCTCGCGACCCCAAGATGGCCATGACGAAACCATGACATTCGCTGTTTCCACGTCTTGACCTGCGTTTATCGGACAAACAGGCGACTATCGTCTTCTCGTATGGCGGTTGGCACCCTCGAGTCGAAGAGCGCGTCGCGGACGCGACTCGATTACCTGATGGCGGCCGGCGCATTGACGCTCGTCGCGATCGCCATAGCGGTGCCATTGATCAACAAGAGCCTGCACCGCCGGAATCACGCATCGACCGCGCCGATCTTCGGCGAATGGCACCCCCACGTGGGATGGGGCACCGTTCCGGCGCTCGCCATCGCCGCCGCTGTTGTCTGGTGGGGTCCCGACCTAGCCCAACGACTGTCATGGCGCAGGCTTGTCGCGGTCACCTGGCTGGGGAATCTAGCGTGGACGGTGAGCCTCGTCTTAGTCGACTCTTCCCTGCGCGGATTCGGCGACCCGCTGACCGACAAGAACGAGTATCTGCACGACATTCCGCGCATCAGCAGCATCGGCGAAGCTGTGCGCGACTTCTCGAGCCGAATTCTCGACTTTCAGCCGGATTCCTGGACCACGCACGTGTCGGGTCATCCGCCCGGCGCCTTCCTCACGTTCGTCGCCCTCGACCGTCTGGGCCTATCCGGCGGAACGTGGGCGGGACTCTTCGTGGTCATCACCGGGAGTTCGGCGGTGGTTGCCGTCATGCTGACCATCCGAGTTCTGGGCGACGCAGACTGGGCGCGACGGACCGCACCATTTCTCGCGTTGGCTCCGATCGCAGTCTGGGTCGGAACATCTGCGGACGGCTGGTTCATGTGCGTCACCGCATGGGGAATCGCACTTCTGGCCATCGCCGCGACGACCTCGAACCTGGCCGCCGGTTTTGCGAGCGGCCTGCTCCTCGGGTTCGGGGTGTACCTCAACTACGGACTTCTCCTCATGGGTGTGCCCGCGGTGGCCGTCCTGTGGGCGGCCCGGAATTGGCGGCCGCTGGTACCCGCGCTCGTCGGTGCGGTGCTTGTCGCCGCGGCGTTCACGCTGAGCGGGTTCTGGTGGCTGGACGGCATGCATCTTGTCGTTCAGCGCTACTACCAGGGCATCGCGAGCGAGCGTCAGTTCGGATATTGGGTGTGGGCCAACCTCGCGGCGACCGTGTGTGCGGTCGGCCTCGCGACGGTCGCGGGGCTGCACCGGGTACGACCGCAAGGTGCTGGCATGCTGCCGATCGGCGGATTGGTCGCGATCCTCGCCGCCGACCTCAGCGCGCTGTCGAAAGCCGAAACCGAACGAATCTGGCTATCGTTCACCATCTGGCTGCTCGCGGCCGCCGCCCTACTCCCCCAGGCGCGAAGATGGCTCGTCGTCCAAGCGGCGGGCGCACTATTGATCAACCATGTGATCCTGACGAATTGGTGAGTGAGATGACCGTCCTGATTGCCGACGACGATCCGATCGTCCTCGACATCGCCCGCCGCTACCTCGAGCGCGACGGCCATACGGTGCTCGCCGCCCCGGACGGCAACCGCGCGTGGGACCTGTTGCGCAACAACGAGGTCGAACTGGTGGTCGCCGACATCATGATGCCCGGCCGAGATGGACTTTCGCTGTGCCGCGACATCCGAACGGGCGCGGTCGTCGACGCGGCGACGCCGATCATCCTGCTCACCGCACTCGGCGAAGAGGAGGACCGCGTCGTCGGGCTCGAATCCGGAGCCGACGACTACATCGTGAAGCCGTTCAGCCCGCGCGAGCTCGCGCTGCGCGTTGCGGCTCTGCTCCGTCGCGCCCAGGCGGCACCGATCACTCGAACGGCGGCGGTGATCCGCGATGGCGATATCGAACTGCATCCCGGTGCGCGGACAGTCGTGGCGGGCGGAAAGCCGATCAATCTCACGGGTCGCGAGTTCGACCTTCTGCACTTCTTCCTCACGCACCAGGGCGTGGTGTTCTCTCGGCAGGACCTCCTCGAGCAGGTCTGGAACTGGGACTTCGGCGACTACTCGACCGTCACCGTGCACGTGAAGCGCCTGCGCGCCAAACTCGCGGAGCATCACCGAGTGCGGACGGTGTGGGGTCACGGTTACAGCTGGGGCGGCTCGGGGGAAGAGGAATGACGATGCCCACCGACTCGCTCCACATCGTTTTATATGCGCTGGTCTTCGCGGTTCCGGTGGTAGTGCTCGGCGCGCTTGTGGTCCTCCGGATGAACCGTGGTTCACTCACGCTCAGCACCGCAGTGCTCGTGATGATCCCGGTCCTCGCGACGCTTTCCGGCGTCGTCGGGGTCAGCGGGTTCATGTTCACCGACGACTTCACGCGCAACCTGTTCGTCCTGATCGTCGTCGCCGTCGTGACGCTGCCTGCTGCCGTCGCGCTAGGTCGAATGCAGGCGAAACGAACGGTCTGGCAGGAGCAGATGCGCGAGAAGGAACGCGCTGCGGAGAAGTCCCGCCGCGAACTCGTCGCGTGGATCAGCCACGACCTGCGAACGCCGCTCGCCGGCATTCGTGCCGTGACCGAGGCTTTCCTCGACGGCGTCGTCACCGATCGCGACGACGTCGAGAACTACGCCCGCCAAGTCCGAAGCGAGGCGCTTCGGCTTTCTGCGATGGTCGACGACCTGTTCGAGATGTCGCGGATCAACTCGGGCGCGATGATGCTCGACGTGGAACCGGTCGACCTCGCCGAGATCGCCGACGAAGTACTCGCCTCGCATCGCCTCGCGGCCGCGCGCGCTCAGGTCGACCTCCGGTCACACGCTCCTGATCAGCGGGTTGTCGTGAAAGGCAGCGACCGCGCGCTGGCACGCGTGCTGTCCAACCTCATCGTCAACGCCATTCAGCACACGCCACCCGGAGGTGCCGTCGACGTGTCGCTCGGCGCTGATTCCGCACACGCCTGGGCCCGCGTCGACGACACCGGAACCGGCATTCCGGCGGCCGATCTCCCCCGCGTTTTCGAGATGGCCTATCGCGGGACCAACTCTCGGACACCGACCGCCGACAGCGATTTCGGACCCGGAACCGGGCTCGGGCTGGCCATCGCCGCCGGCCTCGTCTCGGCACACGACGGCGAGATCACTGCCGCCAACCGGGCGCAGGGCTGTCGCTTCGAGGTCCGGATTCCGCTGGCGGTCTAGATGACCTGCGGCGATCGTTTTCGGAGGCAATGTCTCCCGCAAAATGGGTTGTACAAAAGTGGACTTTTGTACACGTCGCCGCGCAGGAGACTTTCATCCGCGCCGCCTCGGGACGGTTACACCTCGATCTGCGAACCGATCGTGACGGTGTGGCTCCGCGGGAGCCGGAAGTAGTCGGCGGCATCGGAACTGACGTGTGCGGACGCGATGAACAGCCGCTTGCGCCAGGCCGCCATCGTGGGCTGATCGCCCTTCTTGAGCTCGATCTTCGACAGGAAGTACGACACGTCGTCCGCGGCGACGCGGCCTTCGGTGAGCGCCGGATCGAGCATGCGCAGAACGCGCGGCACGTTCGGGTTCTCCATGTAGCCGTAGCGCACCGTCACACGGATGATGCCGTCGTTCTCAAACCCGAGACTGTCGACACTGAGGCGCTCCGAATCCCGGATCGAGGGCACCGACTCCGTCAGGATCGTCATGATCACCACCTGTTCGTGGAGAACGTGGAAGTGCTCGACCGTCTCTCGCATGGCAATCGGTGCAGACTCCAGGCCGCGGTTGAGGTAAACCGCGGTTCCGGGAGTTCGCGTAAGGCTCGGAGTCCAGGTGTGTAGCTCGTCGATGAACTGCTGCAGGGGACCTTCCTCGGCCTCGCGTGCAGCGGTCGCGATAATTCGGCCCTTCTGCCATGTCTGCATGATCGTGAATGCGGTGATGCCGATCAGCAGCGGCAGCCAGGCGCCGTGCACGAGCTTGGTGACGTTGACCGCGACGAAGAGGACGTCGATGCTGAGCAGCGGAATTCCGACGAGGAGTACCAGCCACAGCGGTGTCTTCCAACGCTTGTACGCAAGGAATCCGAACAATGCGGTCGTGATGAGGATCGTCGCCGTGACGGCCATACCGTAGGCGAACGCGAGCGCCGCGGAGCTGCGGAACGCGAATACGAGCGTCAGCACCGACACCATGAGCATCCAGTTGATCCACGGAACGTAGATCTGGCCCATCGTCGACTCCGACGTGTAGACGATCCGAAGTCGCGGCAAGTAACCAAGCTGCGCGGCTTGGGAAGCGACGGAATAGGCACCGGTGATGACCGCCTGCGAGGCGATGATCGTCGCCACAACCGTCAGAAGAATGAGCGGAATCCGAGCCCAATCCGGCGACAGCAGGAAGAACGGCGCGCTCACGGTCGACTGGTCGCCGAGGATGAGCGCACCCTGTCCGAGATAGCACAGGACGAGCGATGGCAGAACGAGTCCCAACCAGCCGAATGTGATCGCACGACGTCCGAAATGGCCCATGTCGGCATACAGCGCCTCGGCACCCGTTACCGACAGCACGATCGCGGCGAGCGCAAAGAACGCCAAGTGGAAGTGATTACCGAGGTAGCCCAACGCGTAAGTCGGGGACAGCGCCTTCAGAATCACCGGGTGTCCCATGATGCCCTTGATGCCGAGCGCGGCCAGGGTCAGGAACCAGACGATCATGACCGGCCCGAAGAACTTGCCGACCGTGTCGGTCCCCTTCTTCTGCACCATGAACAGCGCGACGATGATCACCGCCGTGACGGGGACGACCCAATCCGCGAAGCCGGGGTCGAGAGTCTTGACACCTTCGACGGCCGACAGGACCGAGATCGCCGGCGTGATCATGCTGTCGCCGAAGAACAGGGCAGCACCGAAGACGCCCATCGCGGCGAGGACCCTCGTCTTGCCGCCGCTGCGGGCGCCCCACTTCTTGACCAGGGTGATCAGCGCCATCACGCCGCCCTCGCCGTGGTTGTCGGCCCGCATGACGAGCGTGACGTAGGTGAGCGTGACGATCGCCATGACCGACCAGAACAACAGCGAGACGACGCCGTAGACCGCCTCGTGGTTGAGCGGGACGGGGTGTGGATCGTCCGGGTTGAAGACCGTCGAAATGGTGTAGATGGGACTCGTTCCGATGTCGCCGAAGACGACCCCGAGAGCGCCGATGATCAGGGCCGTTCGCCCCTCGGAATGCCCGTTCGCCGCTTCATCTTTCGTGTCCGCCACAGCCACTGCCATGGGCTGAGTATGCGCGCCCTTTACGCCATCCGACATGATCTTTACGCCATCCTTGCGCCGGGGAAAGCGTCATCACACTGTGGGTCGCGTGTGCCCGGTAGTCGCGCGCAGCGGAGCCGTGGCGAACCCGGCCAGTCCGTCCCTCGGAGCCACCCCCGCCTCGAAGCCGAGCACATCACGAGCCTTCGCCGGGCTCGCGACAATGTGCCGAACATCGCCCGGGCGGAACTCACCGGTCACCACGGGCTGCGGACCACCAACCGCCGACGACAGCGCCGAGGCAACCTCCAGAATGCTGACCGGACGACCGGAACACACGTTCACTGCCTCGAATCCGGACACCGACGATTCGACGGCCAGCCGGTTCGCCCGCGCAACATCACTGACCTCGACGAAGTCCCGCATCTGCTGGCCGTCTTCGAAGACTCGCGGCGGCTCGCCCCGTTCGAGCGACGACCGGAACATCGCCGCCACACCGGAGTACGGCGTATCGCGCGGCATGTTCGGCCCGTAGACGTTGTGGTACCTCAAAGCCACGACCGAACCTCCGGTCGTCCGCGTCCAGGCCAACGCGAAGTGCTCCTGGGCGAGCTTGCTGGCGGCATAGAAGCTACGCGGTCGCAATGGCGCATCCTCAGGGACGACTTCCCAGCTCAGCGGCTCGCCCGCGTCGGAGAGGGGATCGAACCGGCCGGCCCGAAGGTCGGCGATCGACCGAGTCACCTCGTCCGCTCCCCGATATCGCCCTTCGCCGTAGACGACCATCGACGACGCCAGAACCAGTCGCGTGCAGCCCGCCCGAGCCATCGCGGCCAGCAATACAGCAGTCCCAAAGTCGTTGTGGGAAGCGAAGGCCGGCGCATCGAGCGCATCGACCCCGGCGCCGACGACCGCAGCCTGGTGACACACGACGTCGACACCCTTCAACGCCTCGTCGAGCGCGTATCCGTCCCGTACATCGCGCCGCACGCCCGAGGAATCACCGTGCGCCGACGGCAGATACGCGTCGAATTCGACGACCTCATGCCCGTGGGATCGCAACTCCGCCGCAACCGCAGACCCGATGAAACCCGCCGACCCCGTGAGCAATACGCGCATGGGTCCATCGTTGCTGCGGCGGGAGAGGACGAAAACCCCGGACGGAGTGACGTTATGGAACGGTCACCCTTCCTGTGCGGCGAACGGCTTGATCCGTCGTCGCTTGCTACTTTGTCCGAATCGGACTGCTATCGACTCCCCCACGCAACGAAGAAGCCACGTCGGCCGAACCCGTCGACGCGTCGGTTCGCCGCGTCCACCGCATTGAGGTCACCGCCTTGGCGGGAGTGTTCGCCACTCTCATGGTCGCGCTCGCCGTCGTAGGTGGCTGGCGGGGATACACCGCGGTCCCGCTCTGGGACATGTGGCCCGGAACGATCGGATTCCTGCTAGCCGTCCGCCGCGGCGACTGGTCGATCTGGTGGGCCCCGCACAACGAGCACCGCATCGTCCTCACGCGTGGGCTGTTCTGGCTGGATCAGTACGTTTTCGGTGGTCAGTCGGCATTTCTGATCACGATGAACTACCTGCTCGTCGCCCTCGCCGCGGTGCTGTTCGGACTGCTCATCCGCGAGTTGGCGCGCGAGGGCAGACTGCGGGTCCCGGCCCTTGCGCTGTCGCTCGTCGCCACCGGTCTGCTGTTTCTCTGGACCCAGAGCGAGAACTTCATCTGGGCGTTTCAACCGCAGTTCTTCCTCGCGTTCGTCGTCCCCCTGCTGGCGCTGTATCTCCTCGCCCGATCCACCACAGTGTCCGGGTCGACGTCATTCGTGCTGGCGTGCGTTGCCGGCGTGGCATCGGCCGGGACCATGTCCAACAGCCTTCTCACGCTGCCGATCATGTGGTTGTACAGCCTTTTCGTACTGCACACCCGGCAGCGCCAGATCATTCTGTTCGCATTGTCAGTCGTCGTGACGGCCGCCTATCTGCCGGGGCTGTCACCCGTTGACTCGGTCAATCCGGCGATTCGTCACGGTTCCTTCCCCGGAACTCTCCTGGCTCACCCGTTGTCGGGGGCAAAGTTCGCGCTCCTCTACCTGGGCAACCCCGTCGCCATCCTCCTTGGGTACGACCACGTGGCGAAGTTGTCGGGAGCCGTCGCCGGCGGTGGGCTGGTCATCGGAATTCTGTGGCTCGCATGGCGGGAACGTCGCAGCCCGAGCGTGTCGCCATATGTCATGGCCCTGCTGGCGCTGAGCGGCTACGTCGTGCTGACCGCCGTCGTCACCTCGGCGGGGCGCCTCGAGTTCGGTATCGGCGCGGCGCTGGTGAGCCGGTACTCGACGCCCGCCGTCGTGGCCTGGTGTGCATTCCTCGTTCTACTCGCTACGGTTCGCGTGAATTTTCGGCACCGACCTGGGCCGGTGATGACGACGGCTGCCGTCACGCTCGTGGCGGTCTTTCTCCTGCAGTATCAAGAAAGAGCCCTCGACGCCCAGGACGCGGTGCACGCGACGCGTGATGCCGTCGCGCTGGCCGCGGAACTCGGGGTCGACGACATCTCGCTGATCAGCGTGGAACCGGCATTCGAGTACGCGCGGTCCATCGCGCCGGAGGCGGAGCGCGCCGACGTGTCGATCTTCGGTCACTACCCCTACAAAGGCCTCCGCCAACAGCTCGGGCAGCGACTCGACGACACGACAACGACCGTTTGCCGGGGTGCCTTGGATAGCCCACCGCAACCGGTCGACGATCGCTTTGTTCGGGTGACGGGCTGGATCGTCAACCCACAGACCGCAGCGGCCCCGCGACTCGTCCGTTTCGTCACCCCTGACAACCGGATCGTGGGTTTCGCTCTGACCGGTACCCCACGTCCCGACGTCGCCCGCGTTGTCGGCCCCGCGGGGGCAACCTCCGGCTTTCACGGCTACCTCCTTGCGACGGCAAACGGGCTGGTGACTGCAGTCGGCGACGAACCATCCTGTCGGCTCGCTCTTGAAACGAAGGTGTCATGACTACCGAGCGCAGGATCGTTGTCACCGGAGGCGCAGGCTTGGTCGGGCAGAATCTCGTCGCGCGTCTGTCCGCGGCCGGGTGGTCGAACCTCGTGGTCCTGGACAAGCACGCGGGAAATCTCCGCGTTCTGCGCGAGCTTCACCCGGGAGTCGAGTGCGTGGACGCCGACCTGGCCGAACCCGGCGACTGGCCGCAACACTTCGATTCGGCGGACGTCGTCATCATGCTGCACGCCCAGATCGGTGGAAACGACCCCGACGCGTTCACCCGCAACAACGTGGAGGCGACGCGCCTGGTCCTCGCCGCGGCGCGCACGCATGCGGTACCGCACATCGTCCACGTCAGTTCCTCGGCCGTGAATTCCGTCGTCGACGACCTGTACGCGAACAGCAAACGAGCGCAGGAAGCGATGGTGCGGGACAGCGGCCTTTCCTGCGTCACACTCCGGCCGACCTTGATGTTCGGCTGGTTTGACCGCAAACACCTCGGCTGGCTCGCCCGTTTCATGAGCCGTAGTCCGGTTTTTCCGGTCCCGGGACGCGGCCGCTACCGCCGCCAGCCACTGTTCGTCGCGAACTTCTGCGACATCATCGTCGCCTGCCTCGAGCGCGACATTCGCAGCGGTGCATACGACATCTCGGGCGTGGAGGAGATCGATTACATCGACATCATCCGAACGCTCAAGCACGTCACGCGAGCACGTGCCCGCATCGTCCAAATCCCCTACCTGCTGTTTTATGCACTGCTGTGGATTTGGGGGCGCTTCGAACGCCAGCCTCCCTTCACGACCCAGCAACTCGCCGCGCTGGTGGCACCTGACGAATTTCCCGTCATCGACTGGCCGGACATCTTCGGCGTCGAGCCGACACCGTTCCGGGATGCGCTGGTCCAAACTTTCGGGCCCTCCCGGTTCAGTCACGTCGTGCTCGAGCGTGAGCGATGACTGCGCCGGAACGCATCGCGGTCCTCGGCGGCGGCCCGATGGGGCTGGCTGTCGCGTATCAACTCGCTCGAGACGGACAGCGGCCGGTCGTGTTCGAGGCGGACGACCGCATCGGCGGGATGACCGCGTCGTTCGAATTCGGCGACCTGGAGATCGAGCGCTACTACCACTTCCATTGCACGAGCGACTCGGACCTGCTGACTCTGCTCGACGAACTCGGCATTTCCGAACGCATGAACTGGGTCTCGACCCGGATGGCGTACTGGCACGGCGGCCGGTTACAACCATGGGGAAATCCGATCGCGCTGCTGCGGTTCCGCGGCCTCAGTTGGCACGCGAAACTGCGCTACGGCCTGCATGTCATGGGCGCGACGCGGCGCCGCAACTGGCGGCCCCTCGACAGCCTCCACGCCACTCGCTGGGTGCAGCGGTGGGTCGGCGCGGAGGCGTACGAGGTGCTCTGGCGCCGACTCTTCGAACTCAAGTTTCACCACCACAGCGATCGTCTGTCCGCGGCGTGGATCTGGGGACGGGTCAGTCGAGTCGGGACATCGCGGGACGACGCCTTCCGCGAGAAGCTCGGCTACCTCGACGGCGGAACTGTCGGCGTGCTGCGCGCGATGCGCCACGACATCGAGAAGCACGGCGGCGAAGTGCGGCTCGGCAGTCCGGTCAACCGCGTTGTGGTCACGGACGGTGCGGTCTGTGGCGTGCAGACCAACGGAGCAGTTGAGAGCTTCGACAAAGTGATCAGCACGGTTCCCCTGCCGTACGTGCCCAGGATCATCCCGGACCTGCCTGCCGAAAACATCGCGGGATATCGATCCATCGACAGCATGGCGGTCGTGTGTGTCATCGCGAAGTTGCGCAAGCCGGTCTCCGAGAACTTCTGGATCAACACCAGCGACCCGGACATGGACGTCCCTGGGTTCGTCGAATACTCCAACCTCCGGCCGATGTCCCGCCCGCTGGTTTACGTGCCGTTCTATCTCCCACCCGAACACGCCATGTACGCCGAGCCCGACTCCTCGTTCATCACGAAGGTCACGCGCTACCTCTCGACCATCAATCCCCAGCTCGCTGCGGGCGACTTCATGGACTTCAACGTCAGCCGGTACCTGCGCGCACAGCCGATCTGCGAACCGGGTCACCTCGATCGACTCCCACCGATCGCAACTCCCATTCGGGGCCTGTGGGTCGCCGACACGGCGTACTACTACCCCCAGGATCGCGCGATGTCGGAGAGCATTCGACTGGGCCGCAGCATGGCTCGGGAAGCTGGCCTATCGTGACTGCATGGCCAGCAGTGTTGAGGAACTCTTCGCTTTCGACTCTCTCCTGAACGACGAGGAACGCGAAATACGTTCCACCGTGAGGAAATTCGCCGATTCGACGCTGCGCCCCAACCTCGCCGAGTGGTTCGAGAACGGGACGTTCCCGGTACGTGAACTGGCCCCCGAATTCGGCAACCTCGGCCTGCTCGGCATGCACCTCGACGGCTACGGCTGTCCGGGTATGTCGGCCACGGCTTATGGCCTGGCGTGCCTGGAGATAGAGGCGGCCGACTCCGGCGCGCGCAGCCTGATGTCTGTGCAGGGATCGCTGTCCATGACCGCGATCCACAAGTACGGCAGCGAAGAACAGAAGCAGCAGTGGCTTCCGGATATGGCCGCCGGCACGAAGATCGGCTGCTTCGGCCTCACCGAACCGGACTTCGGTTCGAACCCCGGCGGGATGCGCACCCGTGCGACCCGCAAGGGCACCGACTGGGTCTTGAACGGCTCAAAGATGTGGATCACGAACGGCACCGTTGCCGACGTCGCGATCGTCTGGGCGCAGACCGACGACCGGATCCGCGGCTTCCTCGTTCCCACCGACTGCCCCGGCTTCAGTGCCAACGAAATGCACCGCAAGTTGTCGTTGCGCGCGTCCATCACCGCGGAACTGTCGTTCGACGACGTCGTTCTCCCCGCCGACGCGATCCTGCCGGAATCGCGCGGACTCGCCTCTCCCCTCGGCTGCCTGTCCGAGGCCCGCTTCGGCATCATCTTCGGTTCGATCGGTGCCGCACGTGACTGTCTCGAATCGGCGGTCGCCTACTCCAAGACGCGTGAAGTCTTCGAAAAGCCCTTGGCGGGTTACCAACTCACGCAGGCCAAACTCGCCGACATGGCCGTCGACATCGGCAACGGCATGCTCCTGGCGGTCCACCTGGGCCGTCTCAAAGACCAGGGCGTCATCCGGCCCGAGCAGGTCAGCGTCGGAAAGCTCAACAACACCCGGACCGCCATTCGAGTCGCGCGCGAATGTCGCACGATCCTCGGCGCGAACGGCATCACCCTCGACTACCCGGTCATGCGGCATGCGAACAACCTCGAATCGGTTCTCACCTATGAGGGCACCGCCGAGGTGCACCAACTCGTCGTCGGTCAGTCGCTCACCGGCGAAAGCGCGTTCCGCTGACCATTCGCAACCAGCGACTCGGCATCCGACTGGGGGTACAGAAGGCGTCAGTCACCATCGAGCGCAGTGATTCTCACGAGTTCATCTTCGAACTCGTCGTCGACGGCCAACCCGTGCTGTCGGCCGGCCCGCTCTGCTCGACGTGCGAGTTCGTGTTCAAGCGGTGGCGGCAGGCACCCGAACTAACGCAGTGGGAAGACCTCGCGCTGCGCCTGGCGAACGGCCTCGACACCGTCGACGCCGAACTGCTCGACATCTACGGAAGTTTGCTTGCCGAAGGCGATTACGACGTATTCCTGCTCCGAATCAGCCCCTCTCTGACACCGAACGATCGGTACCTGACAAACACCACTCTGCTCGACGAGGAAGACGTTGCCAACGAGTACGTCATTCCCATCGGCCCAGTTCAGCTCGACGAATCCCAGGTTCTCTTCTACGAACAGAAGATCCGCGAGGGGACCGTTCCGACCGCAGTGAGCCTCGGCGTCCTCGACTCGAGGTCACACAGAGTGGAAGGCACCGACGACTGCGATTACGTCGGCGAAGACAACCTCGTCCACTTCCTGCTCGACGGTCACCACAAACTGCGCGCCGCCGCCAATCTCGGCGCTGAATTGGACGTCGTGGCCATCGTCCCGAGCCGCGACGAGATCCGGGCGATCACGCAGGCCTTGCATGAATCCCATCCCGCTTCGCGATGAGAAACCGGCGCATCGGCGCATCGACAGTCAGGCCGATCGCCTTGTCATAGGCCTCCATCGCCTCCGCGATCCGACCGGCACCCCGAAGCAGATGCGCACGCGCCGCCCACGTCGGCTGGAATCGGTCGGCACCGGGGATATCGAGCAGCGCAAGCCCCGCATCGGCGCCGTGACGCTCCCCCGCCACGATCGCGAGCGAAACCTGCGATCCGAGCGTCGGCTCAGTCGCAACAAGTGCGCGATAGATCGTCTCCAGCGCAGCCCAGTCGGTTCGCCCGGAAGCCTTTCGATTGCAGTGCACCGACTGCACCGACGCCTCGAACTGGAATCGACCCGGACGCCCGACGCGATGGGCCCGCGCGAGCCAGGCCTCACCGTCGGTGATCAGTTCCGCATCCCAGGCTTCGACATCCTGCTCGCCCACCGGGACCAGAACCCCGTCCCGAATTCGGGCCCGGGCCCGCGCATTGGACAGTGCGATCAGCGCGGCGAGCCCCAAGACCTCGGGTTCCGAGGGCATCAATTCCACGAGCGTCCGCGCGAGATAGAGCGCCTCCGCGGCGAGTCCGTCGCGTTCGGTGATTCCGGCGATGCCCTGCCAGTCGATCGCGAACGCGCCGTACACCGCTTCGAGGACCGCATTGAGCCGTCCCGGGAGCGCATCAGCCCCGGGCACGACGAACGGAATTCCGGCGTCGCGGATCTTGCGCTTCGCCCGCACCAGGCGTTGCGCCATCGTCGACGTCGGAATCGCGAACGCTCCCGCGATCTGCACTGCCTCGAGGCCGAGCACGGTCTGCAGCATGAGCGGTGTCCGGATACCCGGATCGATCGCGGGGTGCGCGCAGACGAACATCAACTCGAGCCGGCGATCGCTCACCACCGCAGGTTCGGCCGCCTCGACGTCGTCCTCGAGCTCGACCGACGTGCGATAAGCCGCTGATCGATACGAATCTCGAAGCCGATTGCGGGCCACGGTCAGCAGCCACGCTTCTGGGTTGTCGGGAATCCCGTCGTCCGCCCATTTCACGAGTGCACGCTCCAACGCATCCGACAGCGCATCTTCGGCGGCCGCGAGGTCGCGCGTGGGCGCGGCGAGCAGCGCGATGAGCCGACCGTACGACCGGCTCACCACCGCCGATACCGCGGACCTCAGCTCTTGAGACGGCACGGATCCGACCACTCACCATCGATGATCGCGGTCGCGACGGGCCGCACTTCGATGACCCCGAACTGGGCCGCCGGGCACTTCTCCGCCCAGGCGAGTGCGGCATCGAGATCCGGCACATCGATGACGAAGACGCCCGCGAGCATCTCCTTCGATTCCACGAACGGGCCGTCCTGAACCTTGAGCGTGCCGTCCCGCAGGGTCACCTGGGTGGTCGCCGAGCTCGGCCGCAGGATGTCCGCGCCGATCAGCACACCTGACGAAACCAGGTCGTCGGCATACCGGGAGAATGCCGCCTGGGTCTGCTGGATGGCTTCCTCCGGGATGTCGCCGGGTGCCGGTTCAGCGTGGTTGAGAACGAGTGCGTAGCGCATGATCTTTTCCTTTCATCGAGCCCGGCTTGAGGTCCGGACATCACGATGACGATCGAAGGTCTGCGCAATCGACACTCGCGCGCAGATTTCTACCGTTCCGGGCGTCCGCTGACGAAGCCCAGCAGGTCGTGCCGCGTGATGACACCGATCGGCTTACCGTCGTCGACGACCATGAGCGCGTCCGATTCGGCCAGTGCCTTCTGCGCAACGGAGACCGTCTCACCAGCGCCGATGAGCGGCAGCGGCGGACTCATGTGCTTGGACACCTGGTCGGTCAGCTTCGCGCGACCTTCGAACACCGCGCTGAGCAGGTCGCGCTCGGACACCGAGCCGCGGACCTCACCCATCATGACCGGAGGTTCGGCCAGGACGACAGGCATCTGCGAGACGCTGTACTCGCGCAGGATCTCCACCGCGTCGCGCACGGTCTCGGTCGGGTGCGTGTGGACGAGATCCGGGAGCGCGCCGGACTTGCCCTTAAGGACGTCCGACACGCGCTTCTCCTCGGCCTTTCCATCCAGACGCGACCGCAGGAAGCCATACGACGACATCCAGTCATCGTTGAAGATCTTCGACAGGTAGCCGCGGCCACCGTCCGGGAGCAACACGACGACAACCGCGTCCGGTCCCTCACGCTCGGCAACCCGAAGCGCCGCGACGACCGCCATACCGCACGATCCGCCGACGAGCAGGCCCTCTTCCCGCGCGAGGCGACGCGTCATGTCGAATGAGTCAGCGTCCGAGACGGCGATGACCTCGTCGACGACCGACGGGTCGTAGGCGCTCGGCCAGAAGTCCTCACCGACGCCTTCGACGAGGTACGGACGGCCGGTGCCACCCGAGTAGACCGAGCCCTCCGGGTCAGCGCCGATGATCTTCACCGCACCGCCCGACTGCTCCTTGAGGTAGCGGCCGACGCCGGTGATCGTGCCACCGGTGCCCACACCAGCAACGAAGTGCGTGATCTTGCCGTCGGTGTCCGCCCAGATCTCGGGTCCGGTCGTCTCGTAGTGACTCGCCGGGCCGTTCGGGTTCGAATACTGGTCCGGCTTCCAGGCGCCCGGGGTCTCGCGAACCAGTCGGTCCGAGACGTTGTAGTACGAGTCCGGGTGCTCCGGCGGCACCGCCGTCGGGCATACGACAACCTCAGCGCCGTACGCGCGCAGCACGTTCTGCTTGTCGAGGCTCACTTTGTCCGGGCATACGAAAATGCACTTGTAGCCCTTCTTCTGAGCGATCAGCGCAAGGCCGACACCGGTGTTGCCCGACGTCGGCTCGACGATCGTCCCACCCGGCTTGAGCTGGCCGGATGCCTCGGCGGCCTCGACCATCTTGACCGCGATGCGGTCCTTGCTGCTGCCACCAGGGTTCAGGTATTCGAGCTTCGCGGCCACGATTCCCATGCCCTGCTCGGTGACCGAGTTCAGCTTGACGAGCGGGGTGTTGCCGATCAGATCCACGACGTGGTCAGCGATGCGCATACCTCTATGTTTCCAGACGCCCCGGAAGGCCGTCAGCTAGGTAACCTTTTAGGGGCATCCCTTCGCACGGAAGGTCATCGGTCCATGCCCACTCCAGGCTGGCGAACTGCAGCGCTCACCGGAACGGCAACCGTTGTCGCCGGTCAGAGCGCGCGTCGAGCGTATCGACACCTCAACTCCCAGGCCGCGGTCGCGCGAAAGCGGATCGGCCGCGACACGACCAAGCCACCCGAAGCCGACGGCGTCTACTTGCCTGCCGGCGGTGATCCCCTGCCCTACCGACTCGGCGTCGCATACGACCTGCACCTCATGATCTTCGGCGACTCGACCGCCGCCGGGCTCGGCTGCATCAGCCCCGAGGAAGTTCCCGGCGTCCTGATCGCCAGGGCTCTCGCGGACGAGTCCGGAAAGCGCATCCGGCTCAGCACGAAGGCAATCTGCGGTGCCACGTCGAAGGGACTCCGAGGACAGGTCGACGCGATGTTCGTGGCCGGCACGGCGCCCGACGCCGCTGTCATCTTCATCGGCGCCAACGACGTGACGAAGAAGCACTCCGTCCATCGTTCCGCCGAGCGCCTGGGCGAGACGGTCGATCGCCTGCGCCGGGCCGGGTCGGTCGTGGTGGTTGGCACATGCCCTGACCTGGGCACCGTCGGCGCCATCCCGCAACCGCTGCGCGCCGTGCTCCGCGAGTATGGACTTCGCCTGGCGAAGGCCCAGGCGCACGAGGTCCTCGAGGCCGGTGGACACCCCGTCGCCCTCGCCGACCTGCTCTCGCCCGAATTCCTCGCCGCTCCGGATCAGATGTTCTCCGCCGACGGCTTCCATCCGTCGGCCGCAGGGTACGAGCGGGCTGCCAATCTACTGCTCCCGGTACTCGCGTCGGCGCTCGGCGTCTGGGCCGGTGGCCCACTCCCGCAGGTGCCCGAACGCTCGCCGCACGTTGAGGAGAAGAAGGTCAGTACGCGACTTACCCGGTTCTTCACCTCGGCTGGTTGATGGTAGGAGTTCACGCAGCCAGGGTGTGTTGCAGAATGGCGGCCGGACGAGCGTCCGCCGGACATCGGTGAGTTGGACGTCAGAAGAATGCATCGCTTGCCGATTCAAGCATCGAATACCGAGGTCAGGTTCATAGCCTGCCGTAGAGAGCACCTGATCAGGCGCTCTCTACGGCACTGGATGCACGGTACCGTCGATCGTCCACATGGTGGGCGGCTGATGCCACATGTTGGCATGTCAGCCGGATCAACGACGGCCCCTGGTTTCCCGGAGGCCGTCGGCTGTTCACGACAGCTAGTCGTTGTTGAAGTAGCTCAGCAGTCGAAGGATTTCGACATAGAGCCAGACGAGCGTGACGGTGAGGCCGAAGGCCACGCCCCACGCCATCTTCTCCGGTGCACCGGCGCGAATCAGCTGGTCAGCGGCGTCGAAGTCCAGCAGGAAGCTGAACGCGGCGAGACCGATGCAGACGAGGCTGAAGATGATCGCGATCGGGCCGCCCGTACGGAGGCCGAAGCCGCCATCCATGAAGAAGCTCGCGACGAGGTTTCCGAGCATGAGGACGACGACACCGATCAGCGCGCCGAACATCACGCGCTGGAAGCGCGGGGTGACCCGAACTGCACCGGTCTTGTAGACCACGAGCATGCCGGCGAAAACACCGATCGTGCCGAGAACGGCCTGGATGATGATCGAACTGCCGTTCGGCGCGTTTCCACCGATTGCGACGTTCGCAAACAGGTGGGAGATCGCACCGAGGAACAGACCCTCGAAGGCGGCGTAGCTCAGGACGAGCGCCGGGTTGTTCATGAGGCGGCTGAAGCTACCGACCATCGCGAGGATGAAGCCGATCAGTCCACCACCGATGACGAACAACGGGGCAAGCCCCGGGTTGCCCGCGGAGAGAATGAACGAAACGATCGCGGCGACGACCAGAACACCGAGCGTGATGCCGGTCTTCGTCACTACGTCGTCGATCGTCATGGCGCGCGTAGGCGCCTGCTGCTGGTATTCGCCGTATTGCGGCTGGCCGTAACCCTGCTGGTGACCGTAGTAACCGGCACCCGCGGCGGCAGAACCGAACGCGGAATATCCGCCGGACTGCTGCGGCAGGTTGCGGAATACCGGGTTGCTGGTGGAGCGCACCGTAGTTTTCCCTTCTCGGTTAGCACCGCGGCGAGCTACGCCGCGAGATCGCACGTGCGATTCTGATTGTTGAACGACCGGGATGGCCGTTGAGTTCCCACAGAATTCGACAATTCGGACTCTACCCGCGAATTCTTTGCTAGCCCCGTCGTATGGAACACGTCACGGTGTAACGCCCGTTCCGTCCGACGACCCGCGTGGTCCCAACGAGCTTGCGCAGTTGCTCGCGGTAGTTCAGGTGCGAGTTGTACACCGTCCACAGCTCGCCACCAGGTCGCAGCGCACGAGCCGCACCCTCAAGCAGCTTGATGCCCGCACCCGCATGAACGGCCGCGCCGGCGTGAAACGGCGGATTGCACACCACGAGATCGACGCTGGATTCCGCGACGGAATCGAGCGCGTCATCACGCACGACCTCGACCCGTCCGGCGACCCCGTTGGCCGCCACGGTCCCTGCGGTCGAGCAGACGGCCGCATACGACTGGTCGGCCGCAATGACCTTCAGATCGCGCCGCGACTTGGCGAGGACCGTCGCCAAAATGCCGGTGCCGCATCCGATGTCGGCCGCGATCTTCGCCTCGGGAAGCATGTCGTCGATGAAGCCGAGCAGGAAGCGGGTGCCGTGGTCGAGCTTGTTGCCCCCGAAGGCAGCGCCGTGCGCCATCACGCGGATTCCGATGTCCGACAGCTCGGACAACTGCGGAAAGGTGACTTCGCCCGTCATCGGCCCCGTCGCAGTGATCACCCGCGCCTTCTTGCGGCCCAGGCCACCCTGGACGGTCATGAAGCGACGGCCCAGAACCTCGTTCATCGTCCGGCTGAGGTGCTTGTCCATGCCGGCGGCGAACAACGTCGCGCCGGGATCTGCGTGATTGGCGGCGAGCTCGCTGATCTCCGCGATCGCGGCCAGGCTCCGCGGCATGCGCAGCAGGATGACGTGCGCGCCGTCGAACAACTCGGCGTCGAGCCGGTGATGAGTGAAGCAATCAGCCAAGCCGACTTCGGCGGCGTTCCGATCGAGGGCACGCTCGCCGGTCAACTCATCCTGATGGACCCGCAGGTCGCGAAATCCGAACCGCTCGGCGACGCCGAGAGTGAGTGCTCCGTAGTGGTCCCCGACGATGGCCACCGGACCACCGGCTTCGAGAGTGGGGGCGGCGATGTCGAGCAGCAACGTGTCGGCAGCGTCGAATGCATACAGATTCGGCGCCTCGACGTCTGGCCAACGGCGCAGACTCTGCAGGACGGTCACGGCAAATACCCTAGAGTGCGCCGCGGTAATCCGTTACTGCCAGCGGATAATTCAAGATCTAATACGCCGCAACGGCTGCATCGACGGTCGGGTGAATGTGCAGCACCTCGTCCAGCCCGGTGAGCATGAGCGGTCGCGCGGTCACCGGACCGTCGGCGACGACGGCCAGTCCGCGCTCGTCATCGATGCGCTGGTGGGTGGCGACGAGCAACGCGATTCCGGCCGAAGCCAGGAAATCGACTCCCGTCAGATCGACGACAATCGGACCATTTTCGGACTCGATGACTTTCTCAATCGCGGCTTCGAGCGTCTCCACCGTGGCCAGATCGATCGCGCCCACGGCCGAGAGCACCGTGACCTGCGCTTTCGTCGTCACGTCCACAGTCAATGGCGATACTCGAGAGTCGCCGACGTTGGTAGCCATGGTCTCCACTCTGCATGAAAAGTAGCGGTGAGTCACCCTCACCGCTGTCAGCCACATACCGTTGCCGACTTGTGTTTTACCCACGCGAGAAGGCTGCCAAACATCGAATTTGTCGGTATATGGTGCAAGCCGGAACGCAGTGCACGCGGGCCTTGTTTCCGCCCGCCCGAAACGCAGGGGTTGACCGTGTCAGACACCTCCACCGCAGTCGCACCGAGTAATTCCTCGGACACGCTGCTCCCCCTCCTCGTCGAGCACCTCCGGCAGAACCGTTCCGCGCTGCGTGAGGAATGGGCACGTCGTATCACCAACGCCCGACTGCTCACCGCGATGACGCAGGACGAGATCTTCTCCGAAGCGACGTCGGTGTACGACAACTACGTCGAGGTGCTCGAGACGGGTTCGGTCGAGGCCCTGCAGGCCTACGCGCGGAACCTGTCCGAGCGCATCATTCCGCGAGGCGTCGAGACCGACGAAGTCCTCGGCATCGTGCTTCTGCTTCGAGACGTTCTCGCCCGTTCGCTGTTCGAGAAGTACCAGTCCGACTTCGAACTGCTGAACCGAGTTCTCGACGCGTACGAGCCGGCCGCGAACCGAATCGCGAACACCGTGGGCGTGTCCTTCGTCCAAGAGCGCGAGCGCATCATTCGCCAGCAGCAGGAGGCCATCCGCGAGCTGTCGACCCCGGTTCTCCAGGTTCGTGAGCAGCTCCTCATCCTCCCCATCATCGGTGTCCTCGACGGCCAGCGCGCCCGCCAGCTCACCGAGCAGCTGCTGCGAGCCATCCGCGCCAACCGCGCGAAGGTCGTCGTCATCGACATCACCGGTGTTCCGACCATCGACTCCACGGTGGCGAACCACCTCGTGCAGACCGTCGACGCGTCCGGCCTCAT
This sequence comes from Smaragdicoccus niigatensis DSM 44881 = NBRC 103563, assembly GCF_000380645.1. Taxonomy (GTDB): domain Bacteria; phylum Actinomycetota; class Actinomycetes; order Mycobacteriales; family Mycobacteriaceae; genus Smaragdicoccus; species Smaragdicoccus niigatensis. The sequence goes on along the minus strand of NZ_AQXZ01000008.1, from coordinate 15,714 downwards.
GGGTGCGAACGTCATCATCACCGGCCTGTCGTCGGAGATCGCCCTGACCCTGGTCACCATCGGTCTCGACCTGTCGAAGATGAACGCGGTCGGTGACCTCCAGGGTGGTATCGAAGAGGCCGAGCGACTCCTCGGCTACGAGGTCACGCGCGCCGGCGACGGCCGCGACCAGCGCTGACGTAGCGGACTAATCGATGCCAGTACCCATTCTCAAACAGGGCTACTACCTGATCGCAACCGTTCAGGCAGAGCTCTCGGACACCGACGCCCAGCGTCTGCAAGACGACCTCATGGAGCGGGTCAGTCGCTTCCGCTCCCAGGGGATCATCGTCGACGTGACGGCGATCGATGTCATGGACTCGTTCGCGGCCCGCGCCCTACAGACGATTGCGCACATGACGCGACTCCGTGGCGCGGACACCGTCATCGTCGGCGTCCAGCCCGACGTCGCGTTCTCGATGGTCCAACTCGGGCTCACCTTCAACGACATGTCTCTGGCGCTCGACCTCGAGGAAGGTCTGGCGTTGCTCGACCACCAACTCTCGAAACGCCGAAGCAAGGATGTGCGCGACGGTGGACGATGAGCGGACGGATGTGACGGTGGTCGCTGTCGACAGCCCTGACGACATCGTCAAGGCACGGCAATCGGGCCGGGAACTCGCTACTCGGCTCGGCTTCACGCTCACCGACGTCACCATGATCGCCACGGCGATTTCCGAAGTCGCCCGGAACATCACGAGCTACGCCGATCGCGGTGAAATCCACTTTTCGGTCGAAAAGTATGATGGTCGAACGGCATTCGTCGTTCGAGCGCACGACAACGGACCGGGAATCGCGGACGTTTCGCGCGCGCTCGAAGACGGGTACTCCAGCGGCAAAGGGCTGGGACTCGGCCTTCCGGGCGCCAAACGACTGATGGATCGACTCGAGGTTCACTCCGAGGTCGGCGCCGGGACCGTCGTCGAAATGTGGAAATGGGTCTGAATCTGGTGCAGGAGCAAGGGCGAATCGGTTCCGCCGAATGGGCCGCGGCCGGACGTGCGCTACCCGGGGAGAACGTTTCGGGCGATCACTTCGTCGCCCTCGATACCGGCGACGGCTCCGCGCTGTTCGGGGCCATCGACGGCCTCGGTCATGGGGATGCCGCGTTCGACGCGGCGCATCGTGCGGCCGCCGTGCTCAGCGAGAACCCCGCCGAGCCACTCGACGTCCTGATCCTGCTGTGTCACCGGGCGTTGGCGAACACGCGCGGGGCCGCGGTCACGCTGGTGAGTTTCTCCCCGAGTTCGATCTCCTGGATCGGCATCGGCAACGTCCGGGCAAGTCTGGTCGCTGTCGCGCCGGGCGGTCCCATGGTCCGGGCCACCGCGCTGAACTTCGGCGGCATCGTCGGCTACAGCCTCCCGTCGGTCTTCGAAGCCCAGACGATCCCGGTTCGTACCGGCGACCTGCTGGTCATCGCCACTGATGGTCTCGGCACCGACGAGTCCGCATCGGTCAACCTATCGAGCCAGACTCGGGAGATCGCCGAAGACCTCGTCGCGACCCGCTCGAAGTCGACCGACGACTCGCTCGTCCTCGTGGTCCGCCACCGCGGGACACCACAGTGATTCGCCATGCCTGCTAGCAAATTCGCCGCAGCGTACAGCGAAGCTCTGCGCCGCTACGTTCGCGAACGCAGCGAGGAGAGTCTCGAAGCGGGGCACGAACTCGGCCGACTCTTCCTCGAAGAGGGAATCAGCCTTCTCGAGGTCGCGGAAACGCACATGCGCCTACTTGCCGAGGTGCGCAAGGAGCCCGGCGGCGAAGAACTCGCACTGCAATTCCTGCTGCAGACCTTGGCCGCGCTCGATGTCGCGACCCGCGGCTTCCTCGACGAGACGCGACAGCACCAGCAACAGCGGGCTCGCGCCGACGATCTCGCCGAACGCGACGCGTTCCGCACCGCGCTCGTCGACTCGCTGCAGGACGGGTTCTTCGTCGCCGATTCGAGGTCGTCGGTCGTCGAGATCAATGCCGCGTTCGCGTCGATCACTGGCTACGACGCCGAAGGAGTGCCGTTCGACTGGCCCTACCCCTGGGTTCCCGAGGACGGCGACGACTCGTACAAGCTCACCGGCCGACGACTGCTGGCGATCACCCACAAGACGGGTCGGCGGGTCTGGGTCGCGATCAACTCGCACCCGGTCCGCGGACCGCATGGCCGTACCGGAACGTACGTCGGCACGATTCGCGATGTCACCGCGGACCAACTCGCCCGGGCCCGCGAGAAAGCCGATTACCTGCAGGCGCGCGACATCTCGATGACCCTGCAGCGCGCGATGCTCGGCCCGGTCGACCGCCCCGCCGGGTTCGCCTTCCGCTATGAGCCGGCTGTCTCGCCATTGGAGGTCGGTGGCGACTGGTACGACGTAGTTTCCCTGTCCCGCAACCGAATTGCCGTGGTGACGGGCGATTGCGTCGGCCGTGGCCTGGAAGCCGCGGTGGTGATGTCACAGCTGCGAAGCGCCAGTCGAGCGCTGCTCCTGCAGGACGTTCGACCGGCTGCGGTACTCGAAGGGCTCGACGCGGTCGCCGCACGCATCCCCGGAGCCCTGTGCACGACGGTCTGCGTCTCGATCATCGATCCGTGCACCGGCGAGATGTCCACGAGCAGCGCCGGCCACATGCCGGCGCTGTGGGCGGGCCCGAACGGCACGTTCGGCGAAATCGTCGGTGGGCGCGGTGTGCCGCTCGCGGCCGTGCCTGGCCGTCGCCGACCGGACGCCCACCTCGTCATTCCGCCCGGCGCCACCGTGGTCTGGTACACCGACGGCCTGGTCGAACGGCGCGGTCTGTCGATCGACGACGGCATCTCGGATCTGACCGCGATGATCCGGACCTCGGCGAACCGGAAGCCGGACGTCCTGGCCGATCGCATTCTGTCCTGGATGCGGCCGAGCGTCGGATACGACGACGACATCGCGATGGTCGTCTACCGACAGCCACCGCTCCCGCTGGACCTGGACCTCGCGGCGACTCCGGACAGCCTCGCCACGATCCGGCAGGATCTGACGACGTGGCTCCGCCTCGGCGGTGTGGAGACGGCCAAGGTCAGCGACATCGTCCTGGCGGTCGCCGAAGCGGCGACGAACGCCATTGAGCACGCCTACCGCAACGTCGACTCGGGTCGCGTCGACATCAAAGCGTCCGTCGACAATCACGACGTCGTCGTTTCCATTCGGGACGCCGGTTTGTGGCAGCCACCCGCGGCGGATTCCGGTCAGCGCGGACGCGGAATTTCACTCATTCGAGCCCTGACCGACGAGACGGACATTTCGACCAACGACGCTGGAACCCTCGTCACGATGCGGGTGCACGGCGCACTCGCCTGACCTGCCGACACGTCCAGAACGTAGGTTTCCCTAACTGTGTGACACCTGAGCAATTTGCGATAGCCGTTGTGTCCTGCGCAATTTGGCTAGAAGAGTGCAATACCGGCATCTTTGCGGCTACCGTTTTAGGTGTAGAGGGCTAAACTTCGCCTCACCTAAAATGAAACTTGTGACGACCGAAAAAATGGGCCCTGCCAGGCCCATAGGAGGTGCGGTAATGCGAGGCCGATACCAATGACAGCTGACTCGAACCCCGGCCCGACTCGGCGCGGATTCTTGGCCGGTGGCGCACTGCTCGGAGTAGCCGGCGCCACGTTCGGAGCACGGCAACTTGCCGGCGCAGCACCCCTCCACAGCGAAGAGTCGCACAGCCACGGCGTGATGTCCGGTGCCACCTTCCGGGGCAGCGGCGTCGTCGACCCGGCGATCAACGGATTCGACCCGACGAAGATCCTGCGCGACTTCGACTACGGCAAGGTCAGCACGCTGCCGAATGGCCGGACGCTGCGCGAATGGACCGTCACCGCGAGCGACAAGGACATCGAGATCGCCCCGGGCGTCAAGTTCCCGTCCTGGCTCTTCAACGGTCGCACTCCCGGACCGACGCTGCGTGCCACCGAAGGCGACCGCCTGCGGATCCGCTTCATCAACAACTCGAAGCACCCGCACACGATGCACTTCCACTCCATCCACCCCTCGGAGATGGACGGCGTACCCGGACAGGGAGCCGGACTCGTAGCGCCCGGCAGCGAAACGACGTACGAGATCGACGCCGAGCCGTTCGGATTCCACCTGTACCACTGCCACGCGAACCCACTGGCCGAACACATCGCCCGCGGCATGTACGCCGGGCTCATCATCGACCCAGATGGCGGGCGTCCGGACGCCGACGAAATGGTCATGATCCAGAACGGCTGGAACACGACGTTCGACGGCGAGGGCAACCAGATGTACGCCGTGAACGCGATCCCGTTCCACTACATGTACGCGCCGATCCAGGTGAAGAAGAACAAGCTCGTGCGGATCTACCTCGGCAACATGCTCGAGTACGACCCGATCAACAGCTTCCATTTGCACGCGAACTTCTTCAAGTACTACCCAACGGGTACGAGCCTGGTGCACTCCGAGTTCACCGACACGATCATCCAGGGACAGGGCCAGCGCGGAATCCTCGAGGTCACGTTCCCCTTCGCCGGCAAGTTCATGTTCCATGCACACAAGTCCGAGTTCGCTGACCTCGGCTGGATGGGCTTCTTCGAGGTGACCGAATGACCGAGACAAAGCTGGACGACCCATTCGAAGAAGCCACCGAATCCGTCGACGCGGTCTTCGCCAGTCGGCCGTCGTGGCTGGTCGCCGCGATCGCCGGCCTCCTCGTCGGCACGCTGGCGATCCTGACCGGCGTCTTCGGCGCTGCACTGCATTCGAAGAGCACCGCGGCGCCAGCCACACCGGCCGCCGAGGTCGCGACGATCGAGGCGAAGAACACCGCGTTCTCCCCGAGCACGATCGAGATGGACCTGAAGAACAACGGCGACAAGCCGGTCAGCGTCGCGCAGTTGTTCATTCAGGACCAGTACACCAACTTCGAGGGCGCCGAAGATCCGATCGCTGCGGGTTCGTCCGCGCACGTGATCATCGACTATCCGTGGATCGAGGGTCACCCGTACGCGATGTCGTTCGTTCTCGGCGACGGTTCGCTCTTCGAGACCACGGTCACCGCCGGTGAGGTCACCGCGAAAGGCGAGGCAACTCCGGCGCCGACCCCGACTCCGTCCGAGGTCTGGTACCTGTTCGCCATCGCAGCGATCGCGGCGGTGGGAGTCGTCGGTTTCGGCATTCCGGCACTGCGGAAGTCGGGACCGGACGCCACCCGGGCCGTCCTCGGAGTGTCCGCCGGCCTACTCGCGGCAACCGCTGTCATCGCCGCGTACTTCGCCATCATCAACCTCTAGAACAACGCTCCGACCTGCAGGGCCTGGCTTGATGCCGGGCCCTGCAGGCGTTTAATCGGCACCCGTTGTCTCATACACCTAAGATTTCGAACGTGGAGACCTCAGAGCAGAGCACCGAGCCGGCGCCGACGGCACCGACCAAAACGAACTACATCTCATATGAGCAGTTCGGTCGTGCTTTCGTGGAATACGCGGTGACCGCGGACAAAGTGCGCGCCTCGGTGGGTGAACTGTCGGGCCAGTCGTTCCAGTTCGGCCCGCTGCCGGTCGGCCCAGGTGGCCTCGCGAAGGTTGACGCGGACGTCACGCTCGGCGATGTCGCCGTACATCGCAAGCTGGGCCGCGAGATGCACTTCGATGTCGCGATCCCGATCAAGGTGCTGCTCAAGATCAACCTGACGCTCGATTCGAGCAAGTTCGACGTCGACGGCGACATCCACATTCGCCTTCGGGTACGCGCCGCCTCTCCCCTGCGGATCCTCATCGAGATCGAGAAGCCGCGGACCCGGGACGTGCAGATCGTGGTTCAGCACGAGGGCACCCGGGGCGCACTGCTCCGCATCTTCGCGGCGGTCGATCATCAGATCAAGAAGTACATCGTCAAATACATCACCGACGAAGTGAACAAGCCGGAGATCCAGAAGAGCCTCGAGATCGACCTGACACACCAGATCGACGGAGCGTGGGATGCGATCTCGGGGTCGCCTTCGCTGCGCCTCAACGGCGACGAATCTCAAGATGATCCCGATTCGCCGGAAGTGGCGGCGGGCCTCTCATAGTCGGAGTAAATCTGGCACTACCTGCGCCAATGGTGGCGCGGCATCAGTAGTCACAAAGAGGTGATGTCAGATGCAGATGGTCCTTCCCATGGGTGTGCACGGCCATGCCGACGCCCGGTTCGCCACGCCTGTCCGTCAGTTCGGCCGCCTCTTCGCCGGTCATCGCGGCGGCGGCGCACTCGCAATCTACGAACACGGCACGCCCGTCGTCGACATCTGGTCGGGCGTCGCCGATCATCGCGGTCGCACCCGGTGGGACAGCAACACCGCGGCGGTTCCGTTCTCCGCCACCAAGGGTGTCGCCGCGACCGTTCTGCACCGTCTCGCGGACCGCGGACTGCTCGACTACGACGCCCCGATCGCTGAATACTGGCCGGAGTTCGGCGCCAACGGCAAGCGGCACATCACCACCCGAATGGTCCTGACCCACCAGGCCGGCCTGGGGCTCATGACCGGTGTCGCATCGAATCTCGAGGAGATGCTCGACCACCGCCTCATGGAGGAACGCCTCGCCGCTGCGCAGGCCACCCACCATTTCGGCGCGTCGGCGTATCACTCGCTCACGTACGGCTGGTTGTGCGCGGGCATCGCGCGCGCGATCACCGGTAAGGGCATGGCGGAACTGTTCCGCACGGAGATCGCGGAACCGATCGACGACGACGGCATCCACTTGGGCACACCGCCGGCTCACTCCCCCACGAAGGCCTCTCAGTTTGTGGGAAAGGTAGCGTTCGGCGGTGCGGTCGGGCAGACCGCCATGGCTGCCGCGCGGCGCCTCCCCGGCCCGGTCGGCGGCTTCTTGAACACCGTCTATGTCCCACACTTCGAGGCGCTGATCCGCGGCACGACGCCACCGATTCTGCGTTCGGAGATGCCGGCCGCCAACGGCGTCCTCACGGCCCGGGCGCTCGGCAAGATGTACAGCGCCTACGCGTGCGAAGGTGAGACCGCCGGTGGTCGCCTCCTGTCCGCGTCGACTGTCCGCAACGTGACGAGTGTTCAGCAGCGCTCGCTCGACAGGACCCTCTTCCTGCCGATGAACTGGCGACTGGGACTGCACTCGTTCCACTTCGCCGGAGTCCCGAAAGGCTTCGGACACATCGGTTTCGCTGGTTCGGGCGGTTGGGCGGACCCGAGCAACGGACTGTCGGTCGGCTTCGTGCACAACCGGATCGGTGAGCCGCGGTACTTCGTGTACGACCAGACGATTCTGTTCTGGTTGTCGCCGTCGATCCTGCAGGCGGCGAAGTCACGCCCGAAGGTTCTGCAGCGCTCCGCGTGACGTGATGGCGAGTGCGCTGAGCACCGCGACAACTGCCCCCGCGGCCGACAGCACGGTGTAGCCGACGTTGGCCACGATCGGTCCGGACCCGAAGGCGGCACCCGCTCCGGAGATCGCGATCACCATGTCGAGTCGACCCTGGATTCGGGCTCGAACGTCGGGTGGCGTCGACTGCGCAACCATCGTCGTGCCGGCGATGAGGCCCAGGTTCCAGCCGAGGCCGAGAAGAACCAGCGCGAGTGCGATCCCCGCGACCGAGGACGGCGGCGCCAGTGCGGCAACCAATCCGGCGGCAGTCAGCACCACCGCCCCGAGATAGGCGAGCCGCTGCGCACCCCATCGATCGACGAGGTATCCGCTCAGCGGTGACGGCAGGTACATGGCTGCGATGTGCAGGCCAATGACGAATCCTGCGGTGCCGAGTCCGTGATGGTGATCCCGCAGGTAGATCGGGGTCATCGTCATGATCGCGACCATGATGAGCTGCGCCGATGCCATGACGATCGCACCCGTGCGGAGCCCGGCTCTCGACGTGGCGGCCACCGTATCCGTGGCATCGTGGCCGAGGCTGAGCTCGCGCGATCGAAGGAGCGGGTCCGGCCGAAGCGCGACCGCCAGGACGACGGCTCCGAGGCCATACGCGGCGCCGGACAGCAGGAACGGCCCGGAGAGTTCCGGCAAACCGATCCGCCCGGCGAACGCGCCCATGACCGAGACGAGGTTCGGCCCGGCCACCGCCCCGAAGGTCGTCGCCACGAGGACGGTGCTGATGGCTCGCCCCTTACGACTCGGTTCGGCGAGATCGGCGCCGGCGTAACGGGCTTGGAGGTTTGCGGCAGTACCCGCCCCATAGACGGCGAAACTCGCGAAGAACAGGACCGCACTGCCGGTCACCGCCGCGAGCACCACGCCGAACGCGCCGATGGCTCCGCCCGTATAGCCCAGCACGAGACCGTGTCGACGGCCCGATGCCTGCGAGAGGTTTCCGATCAGAATCGCGGCCGTCGCCGACCCGACGGTGATGAAAGCACCAGGCAATCCGGCCCAACCAGCGGAACCGAACATCTGCTGCGCCAGCAGCGCGCCCACGGTGACGCCGGCTGCCAGGCCCGCGCCACTGAGCATCTGGGCGATCACCAACACGGCCAGAATCCGGCGCTGTTCGGGTGCTTCAACGTGAGATGTCACTGACACTCCCTATCGTTGGAGACGTGAGCACAACCGAACAGCGTGAGGGTGTCACGCTCACGAACCTCGATCAACCACTTTTCGACGGCGCCGATGCCACCAAGCGCGACCTCGTCGACTACCTCGATGCCGTGAGCGATCGGATCATTCCGGTGCTCGCGCAACGTCCGCTGTCGGTGGTCCGAGTCCGGCCCGGGCAGGCCCCGTTCATGCAGAAGAATGTGCCAAAGTACGCGCCGGAGTGGTTGAAAACCGTTGACATCTGGTCGCATTCATCGCATCGGTCCGTGTCTTACGCGTTGTGCGACGACCGCCCGACGCTCCTCTGGTTCGCCAATCAACGCGCGGTCGAGTACCACCCGACGCTCGTTCGGGGCGAGTCCGATGAGCAGACGCATCTGGTGATCGACCTCGACCCGCCGGAAGGTTCGGACTTCTCGCATGTCGTCGCCGTGGCCAAGCTTGTCCGCGAGGCGATGAACGAGTGCGGCCTCCGGGGCGCGGTCAAGACAAGCGGATCGAAAGGTCTACACATCTTCATTCCGGTCACTGGTCTCGCACTCGATGACGGCGCGGCCGTCACCCGCGCGCTCGCCGAACGTGCCGCCAAGCTCGACCCCGAGATCGCGACCACCGAGTTCATCAAGGCGGACCGCGGCGGCCGCGTCTTCGTCGATTCCACCCGCGTCGGCGGCGCAACGGTCGTGGCGGCGTACAGCCCGCGCATCCGGCCGGGGACAACGGTCTCCTATCCCCTGACCTGGGATGTCCTCGACGACATTCATCCGCGCGACTTCACCATCAAGACCGCCCCGGGACTGCTGGGCGATGCCGATCCGTGGGCCGAGCAGATGCCCGAAGCACAACAGATCTCCGCGGATCTGATCGCCGAGGGCCACACCATCCCGGTCGCCCGGGTCGCCGCGATGCACGAAGGAAAACGCCGCAAGCGATCCGGTTCCTGATCGGTGTCCGACTTCGGTAGCGTCTAGCCTCATGGCGGCCAACGGTTCTCCCAAGCGCGGACTCATTCTCGGAGCCGGCGGTGACACTGGCTTCCAGTGGGCGATCGCAACTCTTGATGCACTCGAGAAGCACCTCGGCTGGGACGCCCGGGAAGCCGACATGTTCGTCGGAACGTCCGCGGGTGCGCTCATCTCCGCACTTCTCGCCCAGGGAATCTCGGTCAGCGACCTCGTCGCGTGGCGGACGAAGCAGTTGCCGGAAGATCACCCCCTGCGATCGAAGCCCGAGGCGCCGACCCCGTCGGAGAAGGGTTCGCGCCTGCCGGCGGATCCGCTGCTGGCCCTGCGCGCCCTCACGGGTGCGGTGCCGGTGACGGCCGCCCTCACCGGCATGCTGCCTCGCGGCACGCACAGCCTCGACATCTGGCTCGCTCCGCTGGCCGCACACTCGAACCCCGGCGAATGGGTCAACCACCCGAAGACGTGGATCGTCGCGGTCGACTGCGAAAACGGCAAGCCGGTCGCGTTCGGCTCCCCCGGCGCACCGAAGTGCGGGATCGTCGACGCCGTACGCGCCTCCGGGTCGGTCCCGAGCGTCTTCACGCCGGTCCTGATCGAAGGCCGAAAGTACATGGACGGTGCCGTGGCGTCGTCGACGAGCGCCCACCTCGCCCTCGACCAAGGGCTTGACGAGGTCATCGTCGTGGCGCCCATGGCCGCCGCCGGACGGCCAACCTACAGCGACTTCCTACTGCGCCAGCGCATGCGCTTCCTGCTCGGCAACGAGGTCAAGAAGCTGCGGGACGCCGGCGTGACCGTTCGCGTGCTCACGCCGACTTCGGCCGAACTCGACGCGCTCGGGGCGAACGCGTTGGACGTCAAGCGCGCACGCGCCGCGTTCCCGCTGATCATGGAGACCGCGCCGGGCAACGTCGCGGCCACATTCCGCTGATCGATACCCCGTCTGCCAGACAGGGCCTAGCCAGCCTGTAAGGATCGAGGAATGACTGAGGCCAAGCGTCGCGCCGCGGAAAAGGCGATCGACTTCATCGAAGACGGCATGATCGTGGGAGTCGGCACCGGCTCGACGGTCGCCTACTTCATCGATGCGCTCGCCGACATCAAGCACCGCATCGCGGGCACGGTGTCGAGTTCGGTCGACAGCACGAAAAAGCTGAAGGCCCATGGCATTCCGGTGTTGGAACTCAACGAATCGGGCCCCCTGCAGCTGTACGTCGACGGCGCGGACGAGTGCGACCCGAAGAAGAACCTCATCAAGGGCGGGGGCGGCGCGTTGACTCGCGAGAAGATCATCGCCGAAGCCAGCGACACCTACGTCTGCATCATCGACCCGAGCAAGCGAGTGCCGGTGCTGGGCACCTTCCCGCTGCCGGTCGAGGTGATTCCGATGGGCCTGGCGCTGGTCGGCGGCGTGCTCACCCAACTCGGCGGCAATCCCGTGCTGCGCGAGGGATTCGTGACCGACAACGGGAACCTCATCCTCGACGTCCACGGCCTGCAGATCACCGATCCGGTGATGCTCGAGCAGGCCATCAACCAAGTACCCGGTGTCGTTACGGTGGGATTGTTCGCCCGTCGCGGTGCCGACATCGTCATCGAAGGCCACGAGAACCCGGAGGTTTGGTGAGCGAGCAGATCGCAGTCCGCAAGGCCGAAGGCCGTTTCGAAGTCACGGTCGATGAGGCCGTCGCCGGCTTCACCGAGTTCTTCGAGCTCGAGGGCAAGCGCGTTTTCTTCCACACCGAGATCGGCGAGGAATGGGGCGGACGCGGGCTCGGCAAGATCCTCGCGAGCAACGCTCTCGACCAGACCCGTGCGGACGGACTGCGCATCGTCGCCATCTGCCCGTTCATCAAGGGTTTCCTGTCGAAGACCGACGCCTACGACGACATCGTCGACCCTGTCAGCCACGAGATCGCCGCGTTCTACAAGGCGAATTACCAGGTCTAGGAGGAGTCATGTCCGGAGCCCGATTCCTTGCAGTACTCGCGGTTGCCGGACTGGCCGCCGCCTGTAGTTCGACTACTGAGCCGGGAACCTCGGCGACCAGCTCATCGACGTCCGCAGCAGCCGCGTCGTCGTCGGGCCAGACCGTCACGAAGAACGGCGTCACCGGCACCGTCCTCGCCACCGGTTTCGCGCCCGCCGGGATCGACGCTGAGTCGACCGGAGAGACCGATGTGGTGTTCCGCAAGATCACCATCGCGCCCGGTTCGGACACCGGCTGGCACTATCACAACGGCGAACTCATCGCGACGATCACCGCAGGCACCCTGACGCGGGAGTTCGCGGACTGCACCGAACAGGTGAGCAAGGCCGGCGACGCGATCCTCGAGCCGGAGGGCAACCAGAACGTCCACATCGGCCGGAACCTCGGCACCGTGCCCGTCGAGATGTACGTCACCTACATCATTCCGAAGGGCTCGAAGCTCGCGATCGACGCTCCGGCGCCGGCCTGCGCGGCGAAATGACTAATGGCCTCCCGCAGCCCGCACCCTGATCAGGTGCACGTTGCGGAAGGCCATGGATCGAGTGGAGACTAAGCCGACACGGCGACCTTCGCCGGCTGCCAGCCTGGACCTCGGAACATGTAGCCCAACTTGTCCGAGAACTTCGACGCGTTCTTGACGTCGTTCCAGATGGCGACCATCTCGTGCGTGTAGATCTTTCCGACGTTGTACGTGTTGATGTTCTTCGTGAGGCCGTAGACCACGCGCTCGCCCTCGGGCTCGAACGTCCCGAACATGCGGTCCCAGATGATGAGGACACCGGCGTAGTTGCGGTCGAGGTACTGGCTCTGCGAGCCGTGGTGTACGCGGTGGTGGCTGGGCGTGTTGAAGATGAACTCGATCGGCTTCCACATCTTGTCGATGACCTCGGTGTGAATGCCGAACTGGTACAGCAGGTTGATCGCGTAGGCGGCCGCGATGATCCGGCCGTCGATGCCGAGGAACGCCAGCGGGATGAAGAACGGCAGCGTGGTGGCAACCATCCACGGCTGACGCAGCGCGACGGTCAGGTTGTAGTTCTCGCTCGAGTGGTGGACGACGTGCACCGACCAGAACAGGCGGATCTCGTGGTGCGTCCGGTGGTACCAGTAGTACGCGAAGTCGACGCCGATGAGCGCGACGACCCAGGCCTGCCATCCGGTGATTTCCCACGGAATCAGCGACGAGATCCACGCGAAGATCGCCAGTTCGGCGAGCGCCCACGGGATGTTGAGGAGCTGGTATCCGAGGCCAGTGGTGATGCTGGCGGCGGAGTCACGGTAGTCGAACGGCTTGCCGTTGACCTTCAGGTAAATGAACTCGGCCGCGATACCCAGGACGAAAACCGGGATCGCGAGCCAGATCAGCAGGGTCGAGATGTCCATGCCGATTAAGGTAGCGGCAACTGGTCCAACCAGTCAACCAGTTAGCAAGATTTTGTTATCCTGATCGCGTGACCCTTGAGCGCGTAGACCCTGTTCCGGTATCCGAACAGGTCTACCGACAGCTGCTCGACGCGATCCTGAGCGGCGAGATCCGGGACAAGCTCCCCTCGGAGCGGGACCTGGCCGTCACGTTCACGGTCAACCGGCACGCGGTCCGCGAGGCGATGAAGCGGCTGCAGCAGGCCAACCTCGTCGAAATCAATCAGGGCGGGGCAACGCGAGTGCTGTCCGTTCGGGAAAGCGGTCGCCTCGACCTCATGCCGGACATGCTCGTCCACGGCGGCCAGATCGATTTCGAAGTGGTTCGCTCGATCCTCGAGATGCGAGTGTGCATCGGCGGCGACGCCGCGCGCCGGTGTGCGGAACGCTCCCCCGAATCCGGTGCCGAACTGCGCCGACTGGCCGGTCTGTGCGAGAACGCCGACGACGAGCAACTCATCGCGCTGAACCGCAAATACTGGACACACCTCGTCGACGGTGCGGACAACATCGCCTACCGGCTTTCGCTCAACACGCTTATCGCCGGAATCGACGCGGTGACGAACACAGTGGGAGGCGAAGCGTTCATCGCGCTCCTGGTTACCGAGTACCGCCGAACCGCCGAGATGCTCGAACTCGCGGACGCGATTCACGACTCGAATGCCGACAAGGCAGCCATGATCGCGACGTCGCTACTGAGCCCGGTTTCCCTGGCGCCGTAGCTACTTGTCCTTGCCTTTGCCCTTACCCTTGCCGTTTCCATTGCCGTCGTTTCCGCCACCGATGTCGATGCCAGGGACCGAGAAAGGCAGAGTTATTTGCGGCGTGGTCGCGGCATCGAGGTCGGCCTTGACCTTTGCCGCAGCGTCGACGATCTCTGACCGACGTGAGCTGCTGATCTTGCCGGCCCGATAGGCGGCCTCGGTGTCATCAAGAAGCTTTGCCAGCGCTGACTTCGCACTGGCGTAATCCTTCGACGCGGCGGCCGTCGCCACTGCGGTCATGTCATTGCGGAGGAGGTCGCGGGTGTCGGCATCGACGGTTCCGCTACCGCATCCGGCCACTAGTGCGACGAGGCAGACGGCGAGAATTCGGCGAATCATGGAATCGCCCCCTCGAGCTCACCGAGATGCACTCCCAGTTGTCCGTCGACGGTCGGATACGTCGGCGTTGGAACATCATCGGACGACGGGATCACGGCCCACAGTCCGAGTCCCAACACCGCGGCGACGATCACTGCGGCCGCGATCGCAAGCGGACGCTTCGGGAGCGTGCGAGGCGCCTTGATCTCGGCCATCTTGGTCGCGAATGCCGTCGTTTTGGCCGGCGGAGGGGTGAGGATTGCGGTCGGCGGCGGCGGAACCGGCGTCTGCGGGCTCCCCTGCGCGAGCGCCGTGAGTTCCTGCGCCACCTGCGCAGCTGTCGGCCGATCGCCAGGTTTGCGCGCCGTCATGCGTTCGAGCAAGCGCACCCAATCGGCGGACAATCCCTTGGGCATCGTCGGATCGCGGTGAAGTCGCGGACTCACGGCCTCGACACCGGTACCCGGGAAAACGACGCTCCCGCTCATCGACTCGATGAGGATCAACGCGAGCGAGTAGATGTCGCTCGGCGGACCGATACGCTCCCCCAACGCCTGCTCCGGGCTGACGTAGTTCGCCGTTCCGACGGCGGCTCCGACCGCCGTGTACCGAGTCGAGTCGACGAGCCGGGCAATGCCGAAGTCCGCAAGCTTCGCGCGAAAACCGCCAGGGATGGGGTCGAGAAGAATGTTCGCGGGCTTGATGTCCCGGTGGACGATGCCGATCTTGTGGACATAGACGAGCGTTGCGGCAACTTCTGCGCCGAGCCGAGCGATCTCGTTCAACGACAAGCGCTTGCCCTTGAGCCGGTCCGAGAGCGTCGGGCCTTCGATCAGTTCCATGACAAGGAACGGCGACTCACCCCCGGCGCCGTCGGGGACGAAACCAGCGTCGAAAACGGTCACCAGACCCGGATCGCGCAACGACGCCAGCATTCGAATCTCGCGATCGATTCGTCGATGATCGGCGGTCGAAGAAGTGTCGAGTCGGAACGCCTTGATGGCGACCTTGCGGCTCAGAACGGGGTCAATTGCCGCGTAAACGTCAGCCATTCCCCCGCGAGCGATGCGTCTCTCGATGCGGTATCTCCCCGCGAGAACCCGGCCCGGCGCAAACGGCACGTCGGATTCCTGCATTTATCCAGTCTCCCAGTGATTCTGAGAACCATCCAACTTCGACCAACAATTCATGACAAAGATCGCACTATGTTTAGCATCGGTGCTGGTCAGGGCCGTTACTTGTCAGAGGTCGAACATATGATCGAGTCATGTTCGACCGTTTGATAGGCGAGCTTGATGCGGCTCTGCCCGACCCCTACCTATCCACCGACCATCTCGTTGGCACCGTCGCCGCCCTGCACCGATTCGAGTCCGCCGTCTCGGCACGCAAGCATGCCTATGTTTCGGAACTGTTCTCGCGCTTCGAGGACATCGCCGCACTCAACGATGAGTACAGCTCGATCGACCCCTGGGACGCGCTCGAAGCCGAACTCGGACCTGCGTTGGTCATCACCCCGTACCACGCATCGTCGTTGATCAGCCTCGGCGTGACCCTGTCCCGGCGCCTGCCGAACGTGTGGGACGCGTTCTCCCGCGGTGAGTTGGATGTTGCCCGCGTGCAGAAGATCGCCGACGCCACCGCCGGGGTGTCCGACGA
>NZ_AQXZ01000007.1 GCF_000380645.1 Smaragdicoccus niigatensis DSM 44881 = NBRC 103563 | reverse complement strand
CTGGCGACAGGTGGCGCGACCGGCACTGGCCTCGCGACGGGCACTGGTCTGGCGACGGGCACTGGTCTGGCCACGGGTCTTGCTGCTGGTGGTGCGACCGGCACCGGCCTCGCGACGGGAACCGGGCTCGCGACGGGAACCGGGCTCGCGACGGGAACCGGGCTGGCCACGGGTCTTGCTGCTGGTGGTGCGACCGGGACGGGTCTCGCGACCGGAACCGGCCTCGCGACGGGAACCGGGCTTGCGACGGGAACTGGTCTGGCGACGGGTCTTGCTGCTGGTGGTGCGACGGGCACCGGCCTCGCGACGGGAACCGGGCTCGCGACGGGAACTGGTTTGGCGACGGGTCTTGCAACCGGAACCGGTCTTGCCACGGGAACCGGTCTGGCGACCGGCCTTGCCACTGGAACGGGTCTAGCGACCGGCCTTGCCACTGGAACGGGTCTAGCCACTGGAACTGGCCTCGCGACCGGAACTGGCCTCGCGACGGGGACTGGTCTGGCGACGGGTCTTGCTGCTGGTGGTGCGACTGGAACTGGTCTGGCAACGGGAACCGGTCTGGCGACCGGCCTTGCCACAGGTACCGGACTCGCAACAGGTTTGGCCACGGGTCTCGCAACCGGAACCGGGCTTGCCACGGGAACCGGTCTTGCGACCGGTACCGGTCTTGCGACTGGAACTGGCCTCGCGACGGGGACTGGTCTGGCAACCGGCACCGGTCTTGCAACCGGGACTGGCCTCGCGACGGGAACTGGCCTCGCGACGGGGACTGGCCTCGCGACGGGGACTGGTCTGGCAACGGGCACCGGTCTTGCAACCGGGACTGGCCTGGCGACGGGCACCGGTCTTGCGACCGGAACTGGCCTCGCGACGGGGACTGGTCTGGCAACCGGCACCGGACTTGCAACCGGGACTGGCCTGGCAACCGGCACCGGTCTGGCGACCGGCCTCGCGACGGGCACTGGTCTGGCGACCGGCCTTGCCACCGGAACGGGTCTGGCAACCGGCCTCGCCACAGGTACCGGACTCGCAACAGGTTTGGCTACGGGTCTCGCGACGGGCGGTGCCACGGTCACAGGTTTGGCCACGGGTCTCGCGACCGGCGGTGCCACAGTTACCGTCGGCGGTACCGTCACGGGCTTCTCGTCGGTAACGGTGACCGGCGGTGGTTTCGGATCGGGGACTGGTTCCCCAACAGGTTCGGTGTCGACCGGTTTGGGTTCCACGCCTCACGGCACCTCGTCGAGTACGGTGTCCGGGGCAGCGACGGCAGCATCGTCGACCGGTGTTCCGAGGCTGCCGCGCACGGGAGTCTTCCTGGCACGGTTGGTCAGCATCGGTCTGGTCGCTATCGCCGTCGGCTTGCTTCTCGTGGCATTGGGTCGCCGGCGAGTGGGGAGACATCATCGTGGAGCTGTTGCAACGAGCGCGTAGGGCTGGGAGCCTCCAAGAACAGATCGAGAGCTCATTCGTCGGTCAGGTCGCGATCACCGCTTTGGTGCTCCTTCTGATGGGCGTGTCGCTCGTGTTGTGCATGCCGGAATCCGCACTCAAACGGGCGATGATCTCGACCGCTGCTCCCGCCGGAATGGCGCTCGGACTCGACCAGGATTGGCGGGTCTTCGCGCCGAACCCGCCGCAGCGCGTCGACGTTGTGAAGGTCAACGTCCGGCTTGCCGACGGCGATCAACTCAACTGGACCGTGCCGCATGGGGACGGGCTCATCGGCCAGTACAGCTGGTACCGGTGGCAGAAGCTCAAGGAAAACCTGACCAGTTGCCTGCAGATCCAAGGCAACCCACTCCAGGTGACGAACGCCGGCCAACCGTGCGCGAAGTATTGGCTTGACTTCGAACGTTGGGTTTTGCGCGATCTTGACGTTGCCACTGGGACTCAGTCGCTCGTGACCATCACGGTGCACTCGAAGGTGCTGTTACCGCCCGGCGTGCCGGGCAAGGACCCAGAGGCGATCGTCCTCGTGTGCCAGAGCGACACCTACTGCGGACAACAGGCGAAATGATGACGAAGACGACCAACCGCGTTCGCGGAATCGCAGGGGCGTGGCGGAACTTCTGGTTCGAGCCACAATCGATGATGACGCTCGGGCTTCTCCGAATTGTGTTCGGCGTGGTCGTCTTTGGCTGGGGTCTCTCGCTGGGGCCCGATCTGTTCGACCTCTTCGGTCGCGACGGTGTCATGCCGGAGCCGATCTCGAGCCCCTATCTGTGGGGCCTGCTCCACGTGTTCCCCTCGGACACCGCGGTCGTGATTCTGTGGGGGCTGCTGCTGGTCGCGGCGGCCGCGCTGACCGTCGGTTGGCACAGTCGTCTTGCCGCGCTGGTCGTGTTGTTGATCGTGCTGTCGTTCGAGCGCCGGAACATGTTCGTCTTCAACTCCGGCGATGTTCTGCTGCGAATTGAAGCACTCTTCCTGGTGCTGAGTCCGTGTGGCTCGGCGCTGTCGTTGGATCGGAAGCGCACCGCGGGCTCGTTCTGGAGTGCGCAGATGCGGGCGCCGTGGACCTTGCGCCTGTTCCAGTTGCAGCTGTCGCTCGTCTATCTGGTTTCCGTCCAGGGCAAGCTCGCCGGCGGTACGTGGATCGACGGGACCGCGGTGTCGTACGCGCTCCGGGTTTCGGACCTGACGACGTTCAGCCTGCCGTCGTGGGTCATCAACAGTCCCTTGTTCATCAACTTCGCATCCTGGTCGACGTTGGTGCTGGAAGTGGCACTCGCGATCCTCGTCTGGAACAAGGCGGCCCGCCCCAAGGTGCTCGTTCTCGGCGTGATCATGCACGTGACGATCCTGATGTCGCTGGCGGTGGCCTTCTTCTCGTTCGCGATCTTTGTGCTCTATCTGTCGTTCCTCAGTCCGGAGACGGCAGAGCGCTGGGCTCGAAAGTTGTTCGGTTGGAAGATTGCCGAGCGACCCATCGAGGTTGTCGACGCCAAGAGCGGCAAGCGCGCCAAACGTTCCTCGGAGCCGGTCGAGGAATTGGTCGGCGCAGCTTCCTCATAATTCGAATCGGGGCCTGCTGGCTCAGCGACGATGGACGCATTGCCCAACATGAATCGTGTTGAGGAGGCGCAATGCACATCTGGGGACCGCCGTCGGATCAAGTAGCCGAGCTGATTCGAATCGGAACGTCGAGGATGCTCGAGGATTCCACCCGGTTGCTCGATGAAGTGGATCGCGTGGCGATCGAAGCAGCGGATCCCATCGTGCAGATCGAACCCCGCCTCGTTGACGTCATTCGGGCGAGCAGTCGGGCGAACTTCGCGCACTGGGCACAATCGAACTCGCGAGCACCTGGCATGCCCGTACGCCCGAATCTTTCGGCCGAAACGGTGGACCTTGCCCGGGACGTCATCCGCTACGGCTTCGACGAGGCCATCATGCGGACCTTTCACAGTGCCCAGCCCGTTGCCATCAAAATCTGGACGGACGTCGCGTTCGAACTCACCGACGATCCCGCGCTGCTGCACGAGCTTCTGCAAGTTGTCACGCGGTCCGTCTTCGCGTTCGTCGACGACACCGTGGCCGCTCTCTACGAACTGATCAATCGGGAACGCAGTCAGCTCACCGACGCGACGCATGTCGCACGAATGGAGACGGTGTCGCTGATTCTGGAGGGTTCACCGATCTCGTCCCGGCGGGCGAGCGATCGGTTGCGCTATGAACTCGATCGCCGGCACATCGCCGCGATTCTCTGGAGTGACCACAACGAGATCGACGCGGGCCTCATTGAGCAGGTCGCGGACGCCATCGCCCGTTCTTCTGGCGCGCTCCGTCCGCTCCGCCTCCTGGTCAGTTCGTCGACGATGTGGGTCTGGGTGCCCACGATCGCGGAGCCCGACCTCGCGGTGGTGCGGGCCGCGCTGAAGTCCTCACCTGGAGTCCGGCTCGCGATCGGGCGCGCCGACTCCGGCATGGCTGGGTTCCGGCGCAGCCATCTCGACGCAGTCGTCACGCAGCGATTGATGCGCAGACTTCCGGCGTCGACCCAGCTCTCGACTTACGACGACGTAGAGGTCGTCGCGCTCGCGACGCAGAATCAGGAACGCGCCGCCGAGTTTGTGACCCGAACCCTTGGCGACCTGGCGACCGCGCCCGACGAGTTGCGCGAGACCGTCCGCGTCTACTTGAGGGAAGGATCGAGTCCGACCCACGCGGCCCGCGCGATGTACACGCACCGGAATACGGTTCTGAGCAGGCTCGATCGAGCACGCGCACTCCTGCCTACGCCGCTCGATGGCCGCGGGTTGCAGATTGCGCTGGCCTTGGAGATTGCGCACGTCTTCGCCGACTAGATGTGCAATTCGCACTGTGAAGCGATAAATCCAAGGCACTTCGTCCGTGCGTCGCCGATATTTCCTTCGCTACTTTGGAGACAAGCACGAATCGGACCCCCCGGGCCGACAGTCACTCTCTGGAAGGAGAACAGCAATGACGCTGGAGACCGACACCAACAAAACCGTCGAGTCGCTCAAGGAGGCGAGCCGCGAGCTTGCCGCACTCGTGGACGTGATCGGCGAACAGGTCCGCCCGGCCGTGAAGTTCACCGTCGACCGTGTGGACGAAATCGCGGCGGTCTTCGCGAGCGAGGCGCCCGCGCCAACCGCGCCCATCGAGTTCGAGGCCAAGTCGACCAAGGATGAACTCGACGCTGTCGCCCGCGATTTCGGTGCACTCGCCGACGCCATCGGCGATCAGCTTCGTCCCGCGATCAAGGTCGCGGTCACCGCGGCCGACGGCATCGCCTCCGCCGTCGAGTCAGTCCGGACTCGTCTGTGGAAGTCCATGATCGACCTCGGTGCCACGCCAGCCGTTTAGCGGACTACAGCGCACCTAGATCGAGGAAGCCGTCCTGCAATGCCCGCGCCAACAAGGCCGACTTCGTCGGCGCAGGACGGCCGACCATCTCGTACTTCGCGCGGATTCGGAGCAAATGGGTGTTGATCGTGCCCATTGCCACGTAAAGCTGGCGGCCAACCTCCTCTTTGGAATCGAGGCGCAGCCAAGTTGTCAGTACCTCTATCTCGCGCGGGCTCAAAGCCGGAATGCGCCACCCTTGCTCCATTACGCTCACCGTCACCGGATCTCCCGAGTCTCATCCGAACCTGTCGGTATCGACGTTAGGGCGATCAGCGAGGCAGCAGAATCCCGCGATCTTCGTCCCCGATTTTGGGGTCTTGACTAGCCGCGCTTCGTCCGTATCATCTTCGAGATCCACGATCGCTGTAGGACTGGAGGCGGAGTCGGCGTCGGAATGTATCCGTCCTCGATCGCCCTTTTTGCGAGGTCGACCTGTGAGCGTGCGGGTCTGGCCGCTTCCGCATATTTCCTTCGAACCCGGTCGACGTATTGGTTCACCGTGTGCGACGACAGGGAAAGCCGACGAGCAATCGCGCTCTCGGTCATACCGCTCGCGATCAACTCGAGGACCTGTCGCTCTCTCTCGGTCAGGCCCACCGCCTCGACCACCGGATCGCCGTCGACCGCGGACGCCCATTGCACCGACGAGACGGTGTGGCCGGACGCCGCGTCGCGCACCGCAGTCACAATGCTCTCGGCCTCGAGCGTCTTGAGCAGAACGCCGAGCACACCCGCGCGTGCCGCCTGCCGCACGAGAAACTGGTCCTCGCCGCTCGTGAACACGAGCACGTCAAGACCGGCGTCTCGCAGTTCGGCGACGTTTGCCACCGGCGAAGACCCGTCGCGTAAACGCAGGTCCAATACGACGAGATCGAGGTCGGAAGCCTTCGACAACAGGCTGCTCACCGTCTCGGCATAGGCGACGAGTTCCAGGTCGTCGGTTGCCGCGAGAGTGGCCTGCAACCCTCGACTAAAAGTCTCATGGTCATCGACGTGACCGATTCGAAGGCGCTTCTTCACGTTAAGCATTAGATCCTCATTCGGTGGGACCGCACAGTCGGCGAGGTGAATTACGCATGCACTTCGACATTTCCGTTGGCAAGAATGCCCATTTGTTCAAACTCGCCGTTCTGCTCGAAGACGAATGTCGCGACGTACTGCCGCCCAGCCGGCAGAATGCGCGCGGTCGCGGCGCCTCCCTGCAAGATGTTGAGCTCGCTCGCCAGTCGCTGCTGCACCGTTCGCAGAACGTCGTCGTCCAGTTGGCCATCTTCGACGAGAACCACGCGCGCACCTCGTTCGCGTGCGCTCCGCGCCGCGGCCGCAACCTCGTCGTTCGCCAATGAACGGCCGGACAGCCGGTCCCGCAGCGCTGCCTCGATGAGCCTGCATTCGCGCCGCATGTCATCGGTAATCGATCCTCCGCGCGCGATTTGCTCGAGCATCGGCACGGCCTGCTGCCGAATCGCTTCGAGCTCGCGATCGCGTTCTTCCGAGCGGGCTGCGATGGCGCCTTCGGTAGCGGCAACGTTCACGGCTTGACGGCGGAGTCGGACGATCTGGTCAACGGCGGGGCGTATCGCAAGCGTGAACAACGTCGCCATGAGCATCGGAGGGAGGTTCTGAAGTGACAGAACGAATCCAAACATCAAGCTGCCGCTGACGCTGAACGACCACCCCGACATGACCGCCGCGAACGACACCCAGCCGATCCAACCCCACAGCATCGCGCCCCGGGCGCATAGAAAGGTCAGCACCGCCGCCGAGACGATCATCTGCGGGAAGTACAGGTGGTCTTCACCGAGAATAGGCGGTCTCAATTGCGCCATTTCCAGCGCCGAGCCGCAGGTCACACAGCCGACGACGATCGCTGCGTAGCGCGCAGGAAGCGGATCTCCAGGCAGGAGCATGAGGCCGAGCCCGCCGAGCAACAAGAACAACAGGGCGAGCGCGATGACGGGAATCGAGGTATTGAACTGGTCCAAGAACGACTCACCAATCACGCCGGCGAAGAACCATCCGAAGACCGTCCAGCCGCCCCAGGAGACGAGTCCCGTGAAGTCTCGCACGTCGGCATCGAGAAACCTTTTGGTGTTCATGCGGCGACCCACCCAAGTTCCACCATCGTGCCGACACCCGGTTCGGACTCCACTCGGGACCAGCCACCGTCGATGGCGTTAAGGCGCGAATGAACGCTGACCGCCAACCCCATGCGCTCGCGCGATACCGCGCGCGGATCAAATCCGATCCCGTTGTCCGCGACCCGGATTCGAAGCTGGGTGGGGTTGGCGTCGACGGAGACGCGCCATTCCCGTGCCCCAGAATGGCGCAGCACATTCCGGACCGCTTCCAAGGTCGCCGACGCCATCGCATCGGAGACTTCGGCGGGAATGAGGTCGGGCTCGGAATCGACCTGCAGATCAATGGAAGCGAGGTCGTCGGCGAGAGCAACTGACGCTCGAATACGTGCGACAAAGTCTGTGAAATGAACGGCAGAGGATGTACTTCCGTCCTCCAGCGCCCGAAGTTCGGCCAGGGCCGCGGCGGCCTGTCGTTGGGTCAGCACATCGATTGTCGAGTGCGGAGTCCGCATCGCCGTGATAAGCGCCGCGAGCACGCCATCGTGGGTGAGTTGCTTGAACCGTTCCCGCTCGAGTGCACGTGATTCGGAGGCGGCCGCCGTGGACGTCTGTGCCCGAGTTTCGTCGAGCGTCTCATCGAGCACTCGACCGGTCTTGACCATTTGCCCGACGGACAGGGCGAAGATCGCTATGAAGGCGGAGTTGATTGTGATCATCATCCACGCCGGTTCGTCGTACGCCGTGATGGCGCGAAGGTTCACTTCGTACGCGGTGGTCGTGATTCCGACTGAATACCCAACCACGGTCGGCCATCGTCGAAAGAGTGCAAGGGCAATCGCACCCAAGCCCGGCATGGCATTGAACCAGGGAGTGTCCAGCGCCGGAATGTGCTGGCTATCCCACAGAAACAGCCACGAAAGATGGAGCACGACATACCCGATCGCGAAACTGTGCATTACGCGCGATAGTGCCCAGATCGACCCTCTGAGCGACGCCGCGATCGCCCCGATACCGCAGGCAACGATGAACCCGAGCGCACACGGCGTCCACCAAGCCGGAACGAGCGACGATTGGCCGCCTAGGGTCGTGGACAACACCAGCGCGTAGAACAGCGCGCCGGAACCCGTGAACGCGGCAGCGAGTCGAAGAAGCCGTGCCTGAGCAGGGCCGACGGCGTTAGTTCTTGTTGCCACCGCATGAGATTAGGTGGTCAGCGGGCAAATCGGTCACTCGAAGCGCGACGTTCGGCCGATGAATCTACGACTCGACCAGCCAGATCTCCACGGGCTGGTCGATCCCTTTGAGCGACACCTCGCGCGGACCGCGGAACGTGAGGTCGGTCTTCCCGGCGCCCAGCTCATAGAGGTCGCCGGAGATGAGAAATTCGCCGCCATTGGCCTGTCCGGCCACGCGGGAGGCGATGTTGACGACGTTCCCGAACACGTCGTTGTCGGTCACGATGGCGCTGCCCGTGTGCGCACCCGCCCGAAGCGGCAACGGGTGGTCGCCTTGAACAAGCTCCAGACCCGCGCGGATGGCCTTTGCGGGGTCCTTGAAGACGATCATCATGCCGTCACCGATGTGTTTGACCGTCATTCCGTCGAAGCGGCGAACGACCGGGCCCACCGACCGATTGTGGGTCGTGAGCAGCTCCATCGCCTCCGCGTCACCGTGTTCGGCGGTGAACTGGGTGAAGCCCTGCAGGTCGATGAACAGCACCGAGACCACCGCCTCGGTGCTGCCGCGCACCGCGAACCGATTCCAGGCGACATCCCACGACATCAACTGCAACGCATTGAGACCGAGTGCGTTGAGCGACGATGGACTGCGCTCGACGGCCCGCTCCATGAACCGCCGCATCGTTTCGACCGGCGGTACTGGTGGCAGGCCGGCCTTGGGGTTGGCGAGCCAATCCTGATCGACGATCCCGACTTCCACAGCGAGGCCGTGGAGTGCCGGGTTCGACCTCAAGAGGGCCGCCAGGCGTTCGGCGACGAATTCTGGCGGCCGCGGGCGACGCAAAGGCAAGGGCTAGCCGCGCAACGCCGAAGCGAAGATTCCCGGAATCTTCCGCAACTGCGGCCGCGCTGCGAAGCTCGCGATCCGGCGACCCGTGGTCGCGGCGGTCTTGTTCGTGACGAACCACGGCGGCTTCGGGAGCAGGTCTTTCTTGCCGTGTTTGAACGACCGCGGGAACGCGTACCACGGTCCGCTGACCACGGTCTTTTGCGGCTTGTCGAACAACAGCACGTTGTGGACGACTCCGGTTCCGGACTGGATGTCCGTCCGGGCGTGACCGGGGAAGGCGCCCCAGGTCGCCTCGGAGATCAGGAACGCACCGGCGTTCCATATGTTGACTCCGATGGCACCGTACTTCAGCCTCGCGACCTCGTTCTCGAGAGCGTCCTTGCCGATCTCCTTGATGGTCTTCGGGTGAATGAGGATCGTGGAGCCGAGCGTGCCCATCAGCTTGTCGTTGGCGAAGTCGATTGCCGTGCGCAGGAATTCGAGTGGGTCCGTGGCCGGCAGCGTGGTCTGCGCGAGCGCGGGGCAGAAGTACTCCTCCTGGAACGCGGTCTCGGCGGCGGTGGAGTCGAGGCCGCGGACGAATTCACGACGCTGGTCCCCAGTCCCAATGACTTCTGCGGATGGATAGCTCTCGTTGACGGCGTCCAGGCGTGCCGAGGCGCCCGGGTAGTAAACCGAGCGGGGCGGGAGCGAGCGGAACTGCTCATCGATCTTCTCGAGCAGCGGCTCACGCAGTTCCCAGCCTTCGGACAGGATCACGACCTGAGCGGCAATGCAGTTGTGGCCCGAGTTGTGCAGCTTCATCGTCGCGATGTTCTCGGCCTGGAACTTGACGTCATTCTTGTTCCACGGACCCGGCACGACGATGACCGGACCGACGCCACCGAGCTCGCTCGTGAACGGCTTGTCGATCTCGGGCTGGTCCTTGGCCTTGCGCTTCTCGCCTTCCTTGCCGACGCCGAACAGGATCGCGTCATGGCTGCGGGCGCTGCCGGTGATGTGGATCTTGTCAATGCCGTCGTGTCGCGTGAGGTACGCGCCGGTGGGCGTTCCGCCAGACACCACGGCGACGAATCCGCGATCGATGAGCGGCTTGAAGATCGCGCGCATGACGTCGGCGAGGTAGTCGTTCACCGGGTTCATCTTGAGCAATACGACGCGGCGATCGGCGACGAGTTCGTACAAGGTGTCCAGCGGCGGGATGGAGTTGATGTTGCCGCCACCGAGAACGAGCGCAACTTCGCCGGCGAACGGTGAGTCGTACGCGACCGCGGTCGTGCTGGCGAGGTTCTCCGGGGTGACGCCCTCCTGCATCCAGACTTCGGCGGTTACGCCGTTCATCAGGAGGCTGTCGATCACCGACATCGGGTAGACCTTCGCGATGACCTGGCCATCGGCGCGGGTTCGCACTTTCTTCGGCTTCGGCTTCTCGCCCATGGCGATCTTGCGAAGCGAGTCGGCGTAGCCCTCGAGGGCCGCGGCGGTCGCCCACGGTCCCGAGATCCACTCCTCGCCGGCCCATGGGGACGACGGATCGACCTTCTTGCCCGCGACGGATCGCTTGACCCACTCGTCGGCATTGTCGGCGATCAGGCCGCGAATCTCGTCCATGAAGTCCGCTTTGTCCGCGGCCGGAAGGTCTGCCCACTCCTTCGCGTGCTCGTGAAGGCTGGCGACGATGGCATCCAATTCCGCTGTGTCAAGCGGTGTATCGGTGGCGGTCATGGCCTGACTCTACGCCCGCGCGCGGGGTGGCCGGGGCGCGTTGAAAGTCCGGAATCGTGGCAGCTGGGAGTACGAATACGGTCAGTCGCTCGGCTTCCGTCCGCGCTTATCGGCGACGCCGACCAGATAATCGGCGAGCTCGGTCTCCACCGCTTCATCGAGTGCGCTGGCCAAGGTGGTGTGCACCGCGGACACCCCCACTTCGCGGAGGGTGTTGAGCATCTCTGTGAGGTGGCTGACTTCGTCGTCGCTGTTGGGTAGCCAGCCATTGCCGTGTTGTGCGGTGATGTGGGATCTCGCCGCATGGACCAGTAGGTCCGCGATCTCTTTGACTCGTCCGCTGACCGACGTGAAGAGATCGATGAGTTCGGCTAGACCGAGTCCGTACTTATTCAGCGCCTGAAATGTCTCGAGCAGTTTGGGCTGAGTGATCGTGACGTTGTCGGCGTCGAGTTGTGCGATACCGAGGCCGCTGAGTTTGGCGAGGAGTTCGGCGTCGCCGTCACCGAGGAAGGCCGAGGCGAGTTCACGCGGAATCACGATGGCCTCGGCCGCCTTGGTCCACGTGGCGGTCACCGCATGTTGGAGGCCCAGGACCTCGGTCAGGTCCTTGCCTGTTTCCCAGCTGGTGATGAAGTCCGCGATGTGGGCGGTGGTGAACCCTCGTTGCAGGAGGAGGTCGATGATCTTGAGCCGTTCGAGGTGCGACTCGTTGTAGATCGCCGCCCGGCCTTCGCGACGCGCGGGTGCCATGAGCAGACCCCGCTCTTGGTAGGCGCGGACGTTTCGTACCGTCGTGCCGGCGGCGCGCGCCAAGTCGTCGATCCGGTACTCGCCGGTCACTGCGCTCCTCTCGGGGTTGACTCCCGAGGTCCAGCTTATCGACTTCATGGCAGGTCCAAGGCCCGGCAGGCGGGACAGCGGCCGGCGGAGGGGAAGCCCCACCGAGGCAGTACGCGCCCGGCCCGTCGACTGGTTTCGACTGGTGGCCGGGCGCGTCATGATTCGTTCTCCTCTAGTTCGATGCGGATACCGTCGCCCGCTTGGTCTGCCGGGGTAGGCGGCGGGCGGGGATCGCGGTGTAGTCGGTCAGCTCGACGCTCTTGAGCTGGCCGACGAATTGGGTGGCGAATCCGGGGAACATCGATGGATTGAATCCGTCCTCGGTCAGGTACCAGCTCTTACAGCCTGAGTTCCAGGTGGTGGCTTTTAACCGTCGTTGGATGTTCTCGTTGTAGCGGTCCTGTCGCTCGCGCCGGACCTCGAGGATTCGCAGGTTGCGATCGAGAAGGACGCCGATCGCGTTGGTGAGGTAATCGATCTGAGCTTCCATGTAAACGAGCGCGGAGCTGTGTCCCGGTCCGGAGTTGGGGCCGAACGTGAGAAACAGATTCGGATACCCGGAAACGGCGACGCTCTTGAACGCGTACGCGCCGCGTTTCCACTCGTCGTCGAGAACGCGACCGTCCCGGCCGGTGATGGGAATGGGAGCGCCCGTCTTCGAAACATCGAAACCTGTGGCGAAGACGATGCAGTCGAATTGGTGCTCAATTCCTTCGACTGTGCGGATGCCCTGTTCCGAGATCCGTGCGATCGGCCACGTGACCAGCTTGCAGTTGTCCCGCTGGAGGGCGGGGTAGTAGTCGCTGCTCATGAGCAGTCGCTTGCAGCCGGCGTGGAAGTCGGGTGTGAGCTGTCGCCGCAACCACGGGTCGTTGACCTGGGCACGCAGGTGTGCCTTGCCGACGAGTTCCACGACGCGGGTGAGCGGCGTATCCCAGACGACACCCAGCGCGACCGATTCGTGGCCCCAGAACCAGGCCTGTCGGGCCAGCGACTCCGCGCCCGGAATCTGCCGGTAGATCTGTTTGGAGAGTGCATTGGTGCGATGGTTGACCCGGGGCAGGACCCAGCCCGGGGTCCGCTGGAACACCTTCACCGAGGCCGCTTGCTTGACGAGTTCGGGGATGATCTGGACCGCGCTCGCGCCGGTTCCGACGACGGCGACTTTCTTGCCAGTGAAGTCGTAATCGTGGTCCCAGCGGGCGGAGTGAATCTTGTGGCCCCGGTAATCCTCGATGCCGCGGATGTTCGGCAGGCTCGCGTTGGCGAGGGGGCCCGATGCGAGCACTACCGTCCGCGCGTCGATGGTGCTGTCGTGGCCTTCGACTCGGATTCGCCACAGACCGGCGTCCTCGTCGAAGTCCATTCCGATGATGTTGTGCGAGAAGCGAATCGAGGGGAGGATGCCGTAGTCGTCGACCATGCGATCGATGTAGCCGAGGATTTCCCCGCTACCTGAGTACGTCTGCGACCAGTCGGGGTTGGGCGCGAAGCTGTACGAGTACAGGCGCGACGGGATGTCGCACGCCGCGCCGGGGTAGGTGTTGTCGCGCCACGTTCCGCCGACTCGGTCGCTCCGCTCGAAGATCGCGACGTTGGTGATCCCCTTGCTCTTCAAGCGGATCGCTGTTCCGATTCCGGCGAAGCCGGCACCGATGATGGCGACGTCGAGTGTGGCCATCGGAGGCGTGTGTTGGGTTGTCATCTGGTGACCGTCCTCGTCGTTGAAGATGTCGGCATTCGAGATGTTGGCGTTCGAGATGTCGTTTGTCATGCGGCCGGCCGGTAGGTCAGTTCCTTCGACCACGTCGGTTGGCCCGAGAGCATTCCGGCGGGGATGTGCGCGGTGATCTTCACCAGCGCATCGGCGAGCAAGTGGTACGGATGATTGCGGTTGATGACCATCGAGCCGTGGAATCTGACGATCTGGTACATCGGCAGTCGTCGCGCCCACTTGCTCCGTTCGCCGACCGCCGAGTAGCGGCGCAGTGCGGCGTAGAGGCGCTCTTCGTCGACGCCCATGGCTACGACGTTGTCCCGCATCTTGTTCAGGAGCGGCACATAGCTCAGGATCCCGATCATGAGGGATGGGCTGAGCCACCCGCCAACCAGGTCGATGATCAGTTTCCGGGTGCGGGCGTGCCCCAGCAGGTCCATGACGGCGTAGTCGGTGGCCAGGTGGCGAGATTCGTCGGAGTTGATCCGGCGGAACACTTCTTGCGCGACCGGGTCCTTGATTTCATCGGTGATGAACTTGATGAGCGCGCCGTCGAGCGCGACTTCGAGCATCGGGATCACCGTGCCGAGGAACGACAGCGACATTCCGTCGGAGTACTTGTCGAGGAAGTCGATCACGAGTTTGACGTTGATGTTCGGCTGGGGGATCTCCTCGCCGTCGAGCATGCCCCAGCGGCGCATCAGTGCGAGTTCGGCGTTGGCGTGCTTCTGCTCCTCGGCGTGGAAGTGCCGATAGATGTCCTTGAGTGTTTCAGTCGGCGCTTTTTTCGCCATGGCGGCGAATCCGCGCGCGCCGACGTTCTCGATCCACATCAGGTCCGCCATGAACGGTTTGAGCTTGCTCCACAGTTCGGGGCTCATGGTGTCCGCTCCGGGGGCATCCCAATTGATGTCCGCCAGAGCCCACTGCTTGTCCTTGATCGTTTCGAGCATGTGATCGAAGTCGTATGACATGTCAGACTCCTGTTGTCTGGGTGGGGAGAAGTGGCTGAATCGAATGCGAGTTGTCTTGCGGCAGAATTCGATTCAGAAGGCCGAGGGCGGCTGTGTACTGCGCCGGCAGGTGCCGTTTGAGATGCCAGATGAGATTGGCGTCGAGCTGTGGGAGGACATAGAGGTGGCCTTTGTCGTGTGCGTCGAGCGTTGTCCGCGCGACGCGCTCGGGGGAGAAGCCGGTCCACCGCATCAAGGTGTCGGCGATCTGGAGAGACTTCTCGGTGAGGTCTCCGTTGCGGGCGACGTTCGTCTTGACGAACGTGGGGCACAGGGCCGTGACCGTCACGCCGCTGCCGGACATTTCGGCGGACATCGTTTCGGACAGCGCCAGCACCGCGGCTTTGGACACGTTGTAGGCGGCCATCCGGGGTGCGGCCGCGAAGCCGGCTGCTGAGGCGACGTTGATGATTCCCGCGCGGGCCGAGTTCGCGCGGAGCAGCGGGGCGAAGACCTCGCAGCCGTAGACGACTCCCCACAGGTTGATTCCGAGCGCCCACTCCCAATCGGCGAATCCGATGTTGCCGACCGTGCGTCCGCCGATGCCGACGCCAGCGTTGTTGATGACGAGGGTCGGCGGCCCACCGAAGATCAGCTCGGCGTGCATCGCGAGACTCTCGACGTCGTCGCGGCGCGAGACATCGCAGAAGACGGCGTGAGCTTTTCCGCCGTGCACACGTTCGATGAGGCGGACCGTGTCGTCAGCGCTGTCTTTGTTGATGTCCGCACAGAGCACCTCGCCGCCCCGTGCAGCGAGTTCGACCGCGAACGCGCGACCGATTCCGCTGCCGGCTCCGGTGACTACGGCTTTCGCGTTGTACGAAACTCCGTCTTTGCCTCCGAAAATCAAGTCCAATCCAAACATCAGCTCACCTTTTCCTCGGGGGTGGAAGCGCCGGCGAGCGTTTCGCCGACGAACGACGCTGCGCGATCGAGGGCCGGCTCGGCCTCGGGAATCAAGCGCGGCAGGGCCTGGAAGACGTGGAACTGCCCGGGCCAGATCTCGAGCTCGCACGAATTTCCCGAGGCGCTGACGACCTTCTGCAGGTAGCGCGCGTCGGCTGCGAGCATTTCGTCGCCACCTGCTTGGACGAGGATCGGCGGCAGTGCGATGCGCGGGGGGAAGGCCAGTTTGAGTCGGTGGTGGTCGTCGGGCTGGCCGGCGGTATACAGCGCTACGGTCCGCCGCGCCGCGCGAGCGGTGATGAGCGGGTCTGGTCTGTGGCGCTCCTCGGCGGCGGCGAGTTCGAAAGTCAGGTCGACCAGCGGCGAGAACAGCGCGACGCCGGCGGGCTGTGGCGTACCCGTCCGGGCGTTGTCGATGAGCAGATCGAGTGCCAGATGGCCGCCTGCGGAATCGCCTGCGACGACTATCTGGTCGGCGGTGAGCCCGCGCGACAGCAACCAGCGATAACCCGATTCGACGTCGTCGGCGGCAGCGGGAAACACGTGCTCGGGGGCGAGGCGGTAGTCGATGAGGAAGACCGGCAGCCCGGTTTTCCGTGACAGCCGGGAGGCAAGACCGCGATGGGTGCGTGGAGAGCAGATGACGTACGCGCTGCCGTGGATGTAGTAGATGGCCCGGTCGGCGTGCCGCACGCCAGGAGCGAGGACCCATTCTCCTCGAACCTTTGGGTCCCGTACGGGAACGACCGTGGTGCCGGGGAGCGGAGGTCCGAGGGCGGACATGAATGCGGCGACCGCTCCGCGGCCGATCGCCACGCCGAGTCGGTTGCTCGGTAGCGAACTGTTGAACTGACGAATCGTCCGGCGGGCCGCGGCGGATGCGGCGCGCGAGCGCCACGTCGGTGACGCTGGGACATCGAGGTTGGTGGTCGTCATTGACCGGCTGTTTGCCATGACAAACAGGATCACTCGACTATGTGCCACTTGTCAATGGCTCATTGGATGCGCACACTTGTGTTCATGAATGAAGTGACGTCCGGTGCGCGGTCCTTACGCGTGTGCGCCACGGTGCAAGAGACACCAGATGCGGTTTCGATCGTCTTCGACGCCGGTGCGATTGACGTTCCGTACCGGCCCGGTCAGTTCCTGACGGTGCGAGTATGTGGCGAGTTCGGTGCCCTGGCGCGCTGTTACTCGTTGTCGAGCGCGCCGGGAGTGGACGATCGACTCCAGATCACGGTCAAGCGCACGCGGGCTGGCCGTGCGTCGAACTGGATCTGCGACAACGTGACTGACGGCTCGTATCTCGATGTCCTGCCCCCCTCGGGGCAATTCGTGCCGCGTCGGTGGGATGTCGACTTTCTGCTGTTCGCCGGCGGTAGCGGTATCACGCCACTGCTCTCGATCCTGAAGGCTGCGCTCCACGAGCATCAGAACAAGGTCACGCTCGTGTTTGCCAACACCGATGCGCGGTCGGTCATTTTCGCTGCGCAACTCGACGACCTGGCCCGCCGCTTTCCGGACCGACTCGACGTTGTGCACTGGCTCGAGTCCGAGCGCGGCCTGCCCACTGTCACCGGTCTTCGCACCATGATCCGCCCGCCGCGTGGGCACGTATTCCTCTGCGGTCCCGGACCTTTCATGGCGGTCGTGAACGACTACCTCGAGGGCGTGGATGTCGGTCGTGACCGCGTCACGACCGAAACGTTCACGTCGCTGCGCAACGATGTGTTCGAGGGCGCGCCGGCGGTGGTGCCGGCTCCGGACGACTCCCACGGCACCCGGCTACTTGCCGAAATCAATGGTGATTCGCATCGACTGACCTGGCCCCGGGACGTGCCACTCCTGGATGTTCTCCTGGCCGCGCGACTCGATCCGGAGTACGTCTGTCGTGAAGGTTCCTGCGGTTCGTGCGCGTACACGCTGGTGAGCGGCGAGGTGAAAATGCTCGCCAACGACACCCTCGACACCTACGAGCTGAACAAGGGGATCCGGCTGGCGTGTCAGTCGGTCCCGATCGACGACAACGTACACGTCCGCTTCGATCAGTGATCGGCGCTCGACGCGCGAGTGGGGGTTCTTGAGGTGTGCCGGGTCTGTACATACCGTGATCCACGAATGTAGGTTTCGACCCACAGACCCGGCATCGATGCCCAAACCACAAGGCGAGCGTGCGATGAACAAACATGACGCCTCGTCACCGACGCTGCGCGCTGTTCCGCTGGCGACGGAGGTGGCGCGCGTCGGCTCGACGGCAGGTCAAGCAGTGTTGGGGCTTGGCCGCTTTGCGATGCGATCCAGCGTTCGGGGACCGTCCGGCGCTCGACGGCGGGCGGCCCGTGAAACCCGTGAGACCTTCGCCCGCCTCGGTCCGACGTATGTGAAGTTCGGACAGCTCATCGCGTCGAGTCCGGGAGTCTTTCCCGAGGTGCTGGCGACCGAGTTTCGCGGGCTCCTCGACCGTGTTCCACCGGCCGACCCGGTCGAAATTCGCCGGGTATTCGTCGAGGAGTTCGGCGAAGGCCCGGAGAGTATCTTCACCGAGTTCGACCCGAAACCGATTGCGTCGGCATCCATCGCCCAGGTGCATCGCGCAACGCTGCGCAGCGGTGAAGACGTTGTCGTCAAGATCCAGAGACCCGGTATCAAGGTGCGGTTGGCGGCCGACCTGCGCATTCTTCGTCGCGTAGCAGCTGTGCTGGAGTGGTCGGTATACGGGCGCATGCTCAACGCGCAGGAGATCGTTTCCGAATTCGAGGCGAATCTCAATGACGAGCTCGATTTCCGCGATGAAGCGCGGGCTATGGAGCAGTGGTACGCCGCCGTCAAGGACTCCACCTACAGCGCGAAGGTGCGCACTCCGAAGGTGTACTGGATGTTCACCGGCAGCCGCGTCCTGACCCTCGAGCGCGTCGATGCGATCCGCATCGACGACCTGTCGGCCATCGCCGCCGCTGGGCACAGAGGCGAGGACCTGATCCGGACACTCCTACTGAGTCTGCTCGAATCGGCTTTCCACGGCGGCATCTTCCATGGCGATCTGCATGCGGGGAACGTCTGGGTCGACCACGATGGACGGTTGGTCTACCTCGATTTCGGGATCGTCGGCCGGTTCGATTCAGCGACCCGGGTGCTCCTGCGACAGCTGGTCAGCGACCTGCTCATCCGCCGCGATTACGACGCCGCCGGACGTGCCTTGCAGCAGATGGGTGCCGTTCGGCGATCGCGCTTGCCGGACACCACCGCCAACGACATCGCGACGTTCGTGGCGCCGGTGGGTGTCACCGCACTCGGCAGCCTGTCCTATGGATCCCTGGTTGGGCAGCTCACCGAACTCGCTAAGAAGCACGATGCTCGCCTTCCGCGCGAACTCGTGCTCGTCGCCAAGCAGCTCCTCTACGTGGAGGGCTACATGAAGCAGCTGGCCCCGAACTGGCGACCGTTCGTCGATCCCGAGGTGTTGAAGTTCTTTGCCGGGCTGGTGCGCGAGGCAGAGGCCGAACGCGCCAGGATGCCGTCAGCCGCGATCGGGTAGGCGTCGGGAAGCCCCTAGAACTGATCGCGCCCGATCTGCAAGACGCCGATCGTCGTCGCTAGTCCGTCGTACTGCGTGATGACCAGGCAGATTTCGATGAGTCGCCGCTCGTCGTAGTGCTTGGCCAGTTCGTTCCATTCCGCGTCCTCCAGACCGCGAGTCAGCAGAATCTGGTCGACCGCGTTGAGGAGCGCTCGTTCCTTGTCGTTCCAGCCGGCCGCTTCCGGGCCTTCCTTGATGCGCTGCTGAAGCTCTGGAGTGAGTCCGGCCTTGGCGCCGAGTCGGCGGTGGTGGTCCTGCTCGTAGTCGCAGGCACGCAGGTGCGCGACGCGCAGGATGATCATCTCGGTGTCGCGTCGACTCAGCGAACCGCCGGGCATGAGTTGGCCGCTGTAGTGCAGCCAGCCGAGGAACGTCGCACCGGTGCGACCCAATGTGCTGAACAGTTTCGCGTTCGACGTCCCGGCCGCCGTGCTGATGACCTTCGCCAGTCCCCAGTTGATCGGACCGAGGTCGCGGAAGCCGCCGGGGTTGATGCGAGGGGTTTTCTGTTCCACAGGGTCGAAGGTAGTCACCGCAACCGGCGCGGGGAACGGTGACGCGCTGGCTAGCTGGCAGACGGAGTCTTCGGGTCAGTCACCTCGTGAAGCTGGCGAACCAATTCCTCGAGTCCGGGACTACCGGTCTCGTCGGCAATCCGCTCGCAGATCGTGAGCAGATTGCGGCCGGCGTGCGGCGGCATCGCGATGACCAACCAGGTCAGATCCGCCCACAATGATTCCTGTACGGCAGCGCGGACGACCGATTCCAGAAACTCGGTTGGTCGTTGCGCCATCAGGCCCGCGAAGTATTCGCGGCCGGGCTGGGGAAGCACGCCGAACAGTCCGAAAAAGACGTCCCACGCATTGAACGTGCCAACCGTTTCAAGGACGTGGGTGCGCAACGTCTGATCGAGGTTCATGAGGATTTCTGCGAGCCGAGCCCGTTGACTGGTCCCGACGACGGCAATGAGTTGCAGGATCTCGACCCAGCGGTCTTGTTCGTCGACGAAGTGAAGGATCTTGATGATGCGCTCGTCATTCAGGCGGTCGAGAATTCGATCTATTCCGGTCGAATTTTCCACGAATGGAATCGTGCGGACGATCGAGTCGTCTGACACCGCGTCGAAGGCGACGCGCAGCCGGGCATCGTCGAGATGCGACACCACGCGGCCCATCGAATGAAAATCGTGCCGTGCGTCGAGGATTCGTGCGACGTGTTCGACGGTGTCGATCGGAGCGACCGCAAGCAAATGGGTGACCCGGGTCGGATCGATGTACGGGGCCATGTCGGCGACGTATTCGGCGGGCACCCGAGTGGCGAGTTTGACGGCTCGTGGTGGGGCGAGAAGTTCGGCCACTCGCGCGGCCAGGCGTGGTGGAACCCGTCGGGTTGCGATGCGGGCGACAAACGAGACGGGCACCCGGGAAACCGCACGCGCAGCGCGCCCGAGTTGTTCGCGGTCGGCGTCAAGAAGCATGTCGGCGGCTTGTTCGCGAAGTTCGATAATCGTCGCGGTATCCAGCGGCTCGAGATACCTCAGCTCGTCGGCAGGGACGGCGAGCAAAGCGGCTAGCTTGGCCACTTCGGCGCGATGAACGAGCTTGCTCAATGTGCGAACTATCTTGTGCGGTGGTCGATTTGGTGGACGACGCTGTCCGGCACGCAGATTGTGGGTGCGCGGTGTCAGTTAAGCATGCGCCCGGCTAGCTCCGGGGTGAAGTCATCGGCAACGGGCGCGACACGATGTCCCGAGCTTCGTCACCGGAAAGCCCGAACATTCGAAGCACGTTGATGGCGACCTCGTCAGACGCGCGATCGATCTCGGCGTCGGACGCACCTTCGAGGATGTGCAGAACGCCCAAAATCGATCCGCCCGTGCACGCAAGTGCGACGACTGGATCAGACACCTCGAAGCGGCCGGCGGCTTTCGCTGTGTTGATGTCCCGCAGGGCTCGGGGAGCAAGTCCGCCGTTCGACTTCAGGTACTGCGGCCCGGTGTTGGACATGATCTGAGCGATCTGGCGGTGGGTCTTGTAGAGGCGCACGGTGAGGCGGACGCACGAAGCGAAGACTTCCGCGATGTCGTCGATGCCTTCGGTGATCTCATCGAGAAGCGCGCCGTGCTCGTCCAGGGTCTCGGCCACGGCCGCATCGAAAAGCTCTGTCTTGCTGGCGAAGTGGTTGTAGAACGTCCCGAACCCGACATCGGCGAGCTCGGTGATCTCCTGAATGCTCACGTCGGCGCCGCCGTCCCGGGCCAGAAATTGGCGGGCCGCTCCGATGAGCGCGGCACGCGTGCGCGCCTTTCTGCGGTCGACGCGATTGACCACTGCGGGCTCAGTCATGGTGCCCAAGTTATCACACAACTGATTTGTTCATCAGTTTTGATGAGACCCCTTGACATCGTCGTGGTACCTAACTGATGATTGCATCAGAAACGGTGAAGGGATCGAAAATGACGAGGACATCGAAGAATGTGCACGAGGACCTGCACAGCGAGCAGGGTGCAATCAAAGGGGGCCGGGCCCACAAGGCCAAGAACCCGGTGATCAAGGTCGAAGATCTCGCCTGGCTGGAGTTCGAGAAACCGGACCTCGACGCGGCTGAGCAGTTCGCGCACGACTTCGGCTTCGTGACGGCGGGCCGCTCGTCCGACGCGCTTTACCTACGCGGAGCCCTCGCCGGAACTCAGTGCGTCGTCATCCGGCAGGGCGCAAAGTCACGGTTCATCGGTCCGGCGTTCAAGGCGGTCGACACCGCCGACGTCCGCAAGCTCGCCAAGGAAACCAATTCGCAGGTCACCGAGCTGACCAGCCCGGGTGGCGGCATCGGCGTCGACCTCGTCGATCCGTCGGGCATCCCGCTTCGCGTCGTGGCCGGGGTCGCGGAACTGCCAGAACTCCCTCTGCAGGAAAAGCTTTCGTTCAACTTCACCGGTGAACTCAACCGCGTCAATGCCATGCAGCGCCCGCCGCGTGAGCCGGCTCGCGTCGAGCGCCTCGGACATGTCGTGCTCGAATCGACAAACTTCAACCGCGCGCTCGACTGGTATCAGCAGCACCTCGGCCTCATCGTCAGCGACTTCCTCTACTTCCCCGGTCAGCGCCAGTTGGGCCCCACTATGGCCTTCATCCGCTGCGATCGCGGAAGCACGCCCGCCGACCACCACACCCTCGCAATGACCCTCGGTCCAGGACGCAAGTACATCCACTCTGCCTTCCAGGTCTCTGATCTCGACGCGCTCGCCGCAGGTGGCGAGTACCTCAAGGAGCAGCGGTACAAGCACTCGTGGGGCATCGGCCGGCACATCGAGGGCAGCCAACTTTTCGACTACTGGCGTGACCCGGATGGCTTTCTTGTCGAGCATTTCGCGGATGGCGACATGTTCGACAACACGGTCGAACCCGGCTGGGCGGAAATGGCCGCCAGTGGCCTGTCGCAGTGGGGTCCCGCGGTGACGCGCGACTTCCTCGAGGCCAATCCCTCTCCGCACTTCATCAAGCACCTCGTGTCCGCGCTCGCGGACCGCGACAACGAATTCACCGCCCAGCGTCTGCTGGGCCTCGCGAAAGTAGCAATGCGATGAGCATCAACCTGATTCGGTACAGCGACGGCTGGGGAGTCGTCCGTCGCGCCGAAGTCCTTCCGCTGCCGGGGAACTACACCTCGACAACCGAGGTCCTGACCGAAGGCGTGAAGGCCGCGCGTGACGTCCTCGCAAAGCCCATGGCGAGCGCGATTCCGCTGGCCGACGTCACGCCGCTGAACCCTCTCCCCGGCGTGAAGGTCTTCTGCCAGGGAGCCAACTATCGCTCACACATGATCGAGTCGGGAATGGACCCGGCCCGCGCGTTCAACATGCTCTTCACCAAGTCGACCGCATCGATGTCGGGCGCCGATGACGACATCGTCACCCCGTCTCACGTGCAGCTTCTCGACTACGAGGTCGAACTCGGCATCGTCGTCGGCAAGCCGATCACGGAGCCGGTCACGGTCACCGCCGAGACGCTGGCCGAGTATGTCGGTGCATTTGTCGTCGCTAATGACGTCAGTGCGCGAGACATCCAGCTGCCGCAGGGACAGTGGTACAAGGGCAAGAGCTACCGCACGTTCTGCCCGGTCGGCCCGTACCTGTGCGTACCCGAGAATGCCGACGAAGTCGCGCGCTGGTCTGAGCTCCGCCTCACGCTCGCGGTCAACGGGAAGCAGCGCCAAGACGCGCTCGCGGGTGACATGGTCTTCAAGCCGGCCGACACCCTCACCGAGTTCTCCCAACTCGAGACCTTCGAGGTCGGCGATGTCATCCTCACCGGCACTCCCGGCGGCGTGGCCCTCCAGCCGCCGAAGGCGATTGCGCAGAAGATCGCCGGACTGCTGCCCGAAGACACGAAGTGGCAGCTGTTCGTCAAGGCCCAGGCCAAGAGCAGTGCTTACCTCAAGCCGGGCGACCAGGTCGTGACGTCGATCCGTACCGACGATGGTGCGCTCGACCTCGGTATTCAGCACAACACTGTTCGGTGATCGCTATGCAGTACGTTCCCGCCGTGGTCATCGGCGCCGGGCCGACCGGCGCCAGCGCCGCGATCATGCTCGGCCAGCGCGGAATTCAGACGCTGGTTCTCGAACGCTGGCCGGAGGTCTATCCGCTGCCGCGTGCGGTGCACTTCGATGACGAGGTCTTCCGCATTTTCGCGTCGATGGATCTCGAGCACGAGGTGCGAACCATCTCGCGGCCCGCACCCGGCATGCGCCTGACTGATGCGCGACACCGCATCCTCGCGGACCTTCGGCGCGACCGCCAGGTCCACGGCTTTCCGCAGGCCAACATGTTCGACCAGCCCGACCTCGAACGCGTTCTTCGTGGTGCGCTCACGAAGTACCCGACCGTCGAATTCCGTGGCGGTGTCGAGGTTTTCGCGATCGAGCAGGTGGCAGGGGGCCCGGCCCCGGTTCGCATCCGCTATCGCGATGTCGACAGCGGCACCGAACACGACGTGTGGACCGACGCAGTACTCGGCTGCGACGGTGCAAACAGCATCACTCGTTCCGCAGTTGGCGCGACCATGGAGGACTTCGACTTTGAACAGCAATGGCTGGTCGTCGACATCGCCACGCCGGAACCGCTCGATGTCTACGACGGTGTCCAGCAGGTGTGCGATTGCGAGCGGGCCGCGACCTTCATGCCGGTCACACCCGGGCGCTACCGCTGGGAATTTCGTCTGAAGCCAGGAGAGAAGCCCGAGGAGTTCGACCACACTAAGGTCCTCGAATTGACCCGGCCATGGCTGACCGGAGTCGACTCCGACAAGCTCACTTTCCTGCGCCAGACTTGCTACACCTTCCGCGGCGTGGTCGCCGACAAGTGGCGGAGCGGTCGGGTGTTCCTGCTCGGTGATGCGGCGCACCAGACGCCGCCTTTCATCGGCCAAGGGATGTGCGCCGGTATCCGAGACGCGGCGAACCTCGCGTGGAAACTTGCTCTGGTTCTCGACGGAAAGGCCGACGACCGGATTCTCGACACCTATGAGAGGGAGCGGCGCCCCTACTCACGACGGGTCGTCAAGCTCGCGATTCTCGTCGGGGCCTTGATGACGGGCGGTCCCGGCCGTCTCACGGGTTCGAGAAATGCGGCAATTCGCGCGATAACCCGTGTGCTGGGCGCCGAGGACAAGTTCGTGAGCACGTTCTGGCCGACATTCGGAAAGGGCCCGCTCGTCCACGACGGCGGACGCCGGAAGAAACGAACCGGAGATGTTGTCGCGCAGCCGCCGATAGGTGGGAATCGACTCGACGACCTCGTCGGCCCGGGGTGGGCGCTCGTCTACCGCGGTGCTGACCGCATTGACGCCTTCGAACCCGACCTCGTGCAGTTCTACGACGAGTTGGGTACCGCCATCGTTCGCGTCTGCGACACCGATTCCGAAGCCAACGCACTTCTTGACCACCAGCGCGCCAACGCCATCCTCGTTCGCCCCGACCGCATCGTGGCCGCCGCGGCCGATACGCCCGATCTGCGTGTCTGGCAGCGCCGACTTGTCTCTGCTGGCATCACCAACTGCAAGGAATCCCGATGAACCACCCATCAACGGGGGCACTGTTCCTCGATCAAGCTCGCCGCTCGGCGGGTCGCGAAGCGTTCCGCACACCCACCTCGGACGGCGGATGGCGAACCCTGACCTGGGAGGACACAGCACTCGAGGCTCGCGAACTTGCCGCTGGACTGCTTGCTCTCGGCGTCCAGCGCGAACAGCGAGTCGCGATCGCGGCGACGACCCGACTCGAGTGGGTGCTCGCGGACCTGGCGGTTGGACTCGCCGGCGCTGCTACGACAACGGTGTATCCGAGCACCAACGCTGAGGACGTCGACTACATCGTGAGCGATTGCGGTGCTGTGGTCGTGTTCGCGGAGGATGCGGCCCAGCTGGCGAAGCTGCGCAGAGGTGACGGATTCGTGGGCAACGTCCGGCACGTCGTGTTGTTCGATGGGGACGAAGAAGAAGGCGTGCTCACCCTCGACCGCCTTGCCGACCTGGGCCGCCACCACCTGAGCGAGCACCCGGACGCGGTTGAACAAGCGCTTGCGGAAGTCACGCCAGACAGCCTCGCGACGATTGTCTACACATCCGGAACGACCGGGCGACCGAAGGGCGTCGAACTCACCCACGGCAACTGGATGTACCTCGGTTCGGCCATTGCGTCCGAGAACGTCATCCGCGCGG
The DNA here is from genome assembly GCF_000380645.1 of Smaragdicoccus niigatensis DSM 44881 = NBRC 103563. Classification (GTDB taxonomy): domain Bacteria; phylum Actinomycetota; class Actinomycetes; order Mycobacteriales; family Mycobacteriaceae; genus Smaragdicoccus; species Smaragdicoccus niigatensis. The sequence goes on along the minus strand of NZ_AQXZ01000007.1, from coordinate 77,240 downwards.
ATCACGTGCAGTTTCTGTGGCTCCCGCTGTCGCACGTGTTCGGGAAGTTGCTGCTCGCCGCTCAGTACGAGATCGGGTTCGTCACCGCCATCGACGGACGCATCGACCGGATCGTCGACAACATCGGGATCATCAAGCCGAGCTTCATGGCCGCGGCGCCGCGCATCTTCGAGAAGATCTACAGCCGCGTGGTGACAACAGCCGAAGCTGAGGGCGGTCTCAAGGCGAAGATCTTCGCTCGGGCCTTTGCCGTCGGCGTTGACGCAGTCCGCCGGAAGGCTGCGGGGAGGTCCATCAAGCCGTGGCAGTCGGTCGAGCTAGCGATCGCAGATCGCTTGGTGTTCAGCAAGATTCGCGGAAGGCTTGGCGGCAACCTCGAATACCTCGTTTCCGGAAGCGCGGCCCTCTCGCCGCAGATCGCGGAGTGGTTCGCGGCTGCTGGTCTGCCGATCCTCGAGGGCTACGGACTCACCGAGACGACGGGCGCCTCGTTCGTCAACCGACCGGGCAACGTCAAGATCGGAACAGTCGGCCAGCCGTTCCCGGGTACCGACGTGAGGATTGCCACCGACGGCGAGATCCTGCTGCGCGGACCGGGCATCATGCGCGGTTACCACAACCTGCCGGACAAGACGGCAGAGGTACGGGACGCCGACGGCTGGTTTGCCACTGGTGACATCGGCGAAGTCGATTCCGACGGCTTCCTCAAGATCACCGATCGCAAGAAGGACCTCGTCAAGACGAGCGGTGGAAAGTACATCGCGCCGACTGCGATCGAGTCCGCGATCAAGGCCGCATGCCCGGTCGTTTCCAACGCCGTGGTCATCGCCGACGGGCGCAACTTCGCGAGCGTTCTGCTGACCCTCGATTCCGACGCGGCCAAAGGTGTTGGCAACGTCAACGCGGTGATCGAGGAAGCGATCCGGGGCGTCAACGCCGGGCTCAACAAGTGGGAGACCCTCAAGCAGTTCCGGATCCTGCCGCATGAGCTGACCGTCGAGAGCGGCGAACTGACACCGAGCCTCAAGGTGAAGCGCCCGGCGGTCATGAAGAACTATGCCGACGTCATCGACGACATCTACCTCGGGTCCCGTTGACCCAACAATCCGCACCCTTATCGCAATCTCGACAGGAACACCTCATGATCAACACCCTCACCGCCGTCGTCGCTGTTTTCTTCGGCGCTCTCGGCCTCGCAAAACTCGCGGCGGTAGCGCCGATGCGTGCCGCCGCCGGACACCTCGGATTCACCGTCAATCAGTACCGAGGACTCGGAGTGCTCGAAATCGGCGGAGCGGCCGGCGTCGCGCTCGGCCTGGTGTTTCCGCCGCTCGGTGTCGCGTCCGCCGCCGCCCTTATTCTCATGATGGTGGGCGCGGTCATCTCCCATCTGAAGGCCGGCGATTTCGTGCAGGTTGCCGTGCCGGTCGTGACCGCGCTGATCGTGGCCGCGTACGCAATCGCTCTCGTGCAGGGCTGAGGTGTCAGTCATGCCAACCGAACTCAACGCGGCCGTGAACCTCGTCCGCCGTGGCGCCATCGAACTCGTGCGTCGCTACAACAGACATGAACTGCAGGTCGACACATCGCTTCCGGAAACGCCGGCGTTGATCGTCAGCAACCACGGCTTCGGCGGCGGACACGACCTCAACGTGTTCGCGCTGCTCCGAACCCTGGATGAGCTCGGTGTCGCCGATCGGGTCACCTACCTCACCCACCAGATCGCCTGGACCCTCGGCGTCGGGCCGCTCGTCCGAGAACTCGGCTGCCGACCGGCCAGTAAGCACTCCGCGGAGGAGGCCTTCGCCGAGGGCCGTCACGTCGCGGTCTTTCCGGGCGGTGACGTCGAAGCATCGAAGGCCTGGCGAGACCGGAATCGGATCCTCTTCGGAGGACGGACCGGATACGCGCGGCTGGCCATCGACAACGGTGTGCCGATCGTGCCGGTCGTCACCGCGGGCGCCGGCGATTCCCTGTTCGTCCTGACCGACGGACAGGATCTAGCGAAGGCACTGGACCTGCCTCGCCGTCTCCGTTTGAAGGCACTGCCGCTGACGGTGTCGATTCCGTGGGGAGTATCGATTGGCGTGCCGGCGCTGCTTCCGTACGTTCCGCTTCCGGTGCAGATCAGAACGGCGGTGCTGCCTGCGATGTACGCCGAAGAAGGCGAGACTCCGGAGTCCTTCGCGGCACGGATCGAGCACGCGATGCAGGCCCGCATGGACGGACTCGCCCGATGAACCGGCGTGCGGTGCCGTCGGTCGACGTCGATCTGTACGGCCCGAAGGCGATTGGGGATCCGCAACCGGTCTATCGACAGATCCGCGACGCGGGACCCGTCGTGTGGTTGCCTCGGCATCGGATGTGGGCGATGGGCCGGTTCGACGATGTGCGGGATGCCCTGCGCGACGATGTGACATTTCGGAGCAGTCGGGGAGTAGCGGCAAATCCGGTCGCCAATCTGCTCGGGCGTCAGACGACGCTGTCGAGCGATGGTTCGACTCATCTGAACCGGCGAATGATCCTGATGAGATCGTTGACATCACGCGCGCTGTCGCCCTCGGCGGAGGTGTTCGAAGCCGAGGCGGTGCAGACCGTCGAGCGGCTGCTCGCGCAGGATTCCTTCAACGGCGTTGCGGATTTCTCTGCGCGATTGCCGGTGCAAGCAGTGGCCGAACTGGTGGGTGTCCAGGTCACGCCGCAACACATGTTGCGCTGGGCCGCAGCGACATTCGATGCGCTGGGTCCGGTCAATCGGCGCGGCTTGTCGACGATGCATCGGTCCTTCGCGTTGTACCTGTACACCTTGCGTCTCAATCGCACCGCCGTGAAGCCGGACAGCTGGGCATCGTCGATCTTCGACGCCGCCGATCGCGGGGAGATCTCGCAGCTGGAAGCCAAGAATATGATCATCGACTTCGTGGCGCCGAGCCTTGACACGACGATTCTGGCGACCGCTCAGCTGCTGTGGAGCTTGGGCACCGTGCCGGGCCTGTGGGCGCAACTCCGGAACGATCCCAGCTTGGTTCCGACCGCGGTCGTCGAGGCAGTCCGGATGGCGTCGCCGATCCGCGGCTTCACCCGAACGGTGGCCACCGACACCAACGTGCATGGGGTGCGGCTCCGGAGAGGTGAGCGAGTCGCGTTGCTCTTCGCAGCCGCGAACATGGACGAACGCCACTTCGACCAGCCGGAGACATTCACCCTCAACCGGCGCGGCAGCAACCTCGGCTGGGGCCACGGCATGCACACGTGCGTCGGGATGCAACTGGCCAAACTCGAGATGCAGACGTTGCTGCACGCCATGATCCCGCGCGTCGAGACGATCCGGGTCAGCGACCCGGTTCCGTTGGCCAACAACACATTGCAGGGCTTCGCTGCCTTTACTGCCAGTTTCACCTGAGACCCTCGAAGGAAGTCCGATGGCGCATGTCATCACCCAGGCCTGCTGCAACGACGCCAGTTGCCAAACCGTCTGTCCCGTCAACTGCATCCACCCAGGGCTCGATGAGCCCGAATTCGCGACTGCCGAGATGCTCTACATCGACCCCGCGGCGTGCATCGACTGCGGTGCGTGCGTCGATGAATGTCCGGTTTCGGCGATCCGGCCCGATGACAAGCTCGACGACACAAACCACCACTTTCTCGGCATCAACGCCGAGTACTACACAGATCACCAACCGAGTCGCCGTAAGCCCGTGCTTCTCCCACTTCCGCAACTGCCGAGGCACCGGAACTTGCACGTCGCCGTGATCGGCAGCGGGCCTTCCGCGTTCTATGCCGCAGAGGAACTCCTGTCGCAGCCGGACGTCACGGTGGACATGTTCGAACGGCTGCCGACCCCATTCGGGCTGGTACGTGCGGGGGTCGCCCCCGATCACCAGTCCACCAAACTCGTGACCCGGATGTTCGCCGCTACCGCCGCACGCCGATCGTTCCGCTACTTCCTCAACACCGACGTCGGCCGTGTGATCAGCCTTGACGAGCTCGCCGAGCGGTATCACGCGGTATTGCACGCGAGTGGCGCGGCCGGCGATCGACGGCTCGGGCTGCCGGGCGAGGATCTACGGGGTTCGTTTGCCGCAACGCGCTTTGTCGCCTGGTACAACGGTCACCCGGACTTCGCCAACGAGCAGTTCGATCTTTCGAGCGAGACCGCGGTGGTCGTCGGCAACGGAAATGTCGCCCTCGACGTCGCTCGCATCCTGGTCAGCGATCCGGAGACACTCGCATCGACGGACATCGCGGATCAGGCGCTGGAAGCGTTGAGGCAGTCGAAGGTGCGGGACGTCGTGGTTCTGGGGCGTCGCGGAATCGCCGATGCGGCGTACACCAACGGCGAGTTTGCGGCGCTGGGAAATATCCCGGGCGTCGACGTGATCATCGACCCGGAGGATCTGGTGCTTTCCCCGCCGGCCGCCGCTGCGCTGGCACGAGGATCTCTCGAGAGCACCATCGCCACGAAGGTCAACCTGGCCCGCGAGTATGCAGCACGGACGAGAACGCCGGGCAATCGCCGGATCGTGATGCGGTACCTGCAGGCGCCCGCCGCGATCGTTGGAGACACCGGGGTCGTTGCCGTCGATTGTGTCCGCAATGCCTACGCCGACGATGGGGCGATCGTGCCCACCGGGCGGCGCGTGCGGATCGACGCAGGTGTCCTCGTCCGCGCGGTGGGTTACCGCGGTAGTCCGATCGCGGGGCTGCCGTTCGACACTGCACGTGGCATTGTGCCGAATGATCGAGGTCGTGTCATCGATGCCGACGGGCACTACGTCGCGGGGTGGATCAAACGCGGACCCTCCGGCGGCATCGGAATGAACCGCACGTGCGGACGCGAAACCGCGCACACGATCCTCTCCGACTTCGCTGCCGGTCGACTCTCGTCGCCCCGCACCTCGCACCACGACGTCGCCGATCTCCTCATCGCCCGTGGTGCCCACCCGATCGATGGAGACGGCTGGCGGCGGATCGACGAGCGCGAGAAGGCGTCGGGCCGTCGGCTCGGTCGGCCCCGGGTGAAGATCGTGGAAATGGCGGAACTCGCGGCGACCGCACGCTGATCAGTTGGCCGCGATCGGCGCGGCCTCGCTGTCCTCGTCGGTGCCGCCGCGCCGCCTGACCTCGGCACGTGCGCGCTCGATGCCGCCGTGTTCCAGGCCGGCCAACCGCGATTCGCCTCGCCACGTGACATGGCCGCGCTCGCGCACCTCGACCGCGACCCGGCCACCGAGATGCTCGATCGCACCCGCGATGTTGCGTCGTTCGGCGGGCAGTGGGACCGGCAAGACGTGCGCCGAGCCGAGCGGGGCAGTCCCCTCAAGCGTCACGGTTGTTCGCCCTCGTCGTCCACGCAGCGACCATCTCTCGTCGGAGACGGAGGCTTGAACTGGAGACACACCGGGATTACCGAGCCGAAGGACACGGCCGTCGGGAAGTCTGACGACGACCGCGGTCACCTCGGTCTTGAGCGGTCCCGCCGTGACTTCGCCACCGGCGAATGCGACACACGCTTCGGGTTCGGCGAATCCATGCGCCTGTCCCCACCACCACGAGTCGGGGAAACCGCCTTTGCCCCAGTTCTTTTCGCCGTAGACCCGAGCGCCGTCGAGGTTCCACTCCGCGCCGCCGACGATCGCGGTCCCCTCGGCTCGTCCGCCGAGAAGCCACGGATGCCAGTACTGGTTCAATGCCGGGACCGACTGGAAAATGCTCGATCCCCCAAAGGGGCGGTGCGGCCACTCTTCGCGATCGACGATCCGGACGTCGAGTTTGGCGTCAGGTCCGAGATCGACCTGGACTCGGTCGATCGACGCTTGGAAGGCCGTGCCAGCCGTCGCGCCCAACTTATCCGGATCGGCGAAACCCTCCGGGTGGGCCGTCGTTCGCAGGAAGCCGTTCGGGTAGGAACCCAATCCCAAGGTCGACCAGGTGGCCTCCGCGGACCGGTTCACCCCGATCAACGCGATGATGCAGCGATCCGAGTCGGGGAGGGTGAACCGCCAGAAGTAGCCCTCCATCGCAACCCCGTGGGCTCGGCGCGGATCGCCGAAGGGGAGATCGGCTCCGCTCGCGCGATAGATGTCGTGCAGGCGAAAGGTCATACCTCCCGTCTACTCCGTTCGAGCCCACAAGGTCACCGTTCCAGCCAAGGTTTCAATGCCCGGGTAAGCGGCGGCATCACCACCCAGGTCAGTGTCGAGACGTTGAGTGCCGCCGTGATCGCGATGGCGAGCATGAAGGGGAGTCCTGGCGCCAGTGCTTCGCGAACCAATGTCACGCCCGTGGAGATCGGTATCAGTGCGGCGATCACGGTCACCGCTTGTTTCCACTTTCGCGGTGCGGACGATTCGTCGGCAAACCAGCCGGCAAATCCACCCACGACCGTTGTGGTTCGGGCGTTCTCGACCAGCGCATTCATCTGTTCGAGGACCTCGCGCCGCGCGGATGAGCTGAGCCAGCGGTCGAGGTCAGCGCGTGTGGCGAACGTCAGCATGGCGACGGTCTCCGGTTGACTGCCAGCCCGGGCAGGGACCAGTTCGGCACGTACGAGACCACCGAGTGCTCGCGCTTGGTCCACGCCGAGTTCGTGGAGCGTGCGGTGCTGGTATTCGGTGCCCGGGCGCAGCCTGACCGCGCTGATGAGGGTCAGGCTGTCTGCCGTCGGCGACGTCATGCCCGGCTCAGTGCCGGCACGGTGTCTTCCCGTTGCGCGATATGGCGCGCAGCTTGGCGGAACTGGCCGACCTTGTCCATGATCGTCTGGCCCATCGGGGTGTGACCCCAGACGCTGATGCCTTCGTAGCCGACCGGCTCCCAGCCCGCGTCGTCCGAGATCGTGACTGGATTCCACCCGGTCTCCCACTCGAATCCCGACGGGGTCTCCACGTAGTACGACAGTTCGCGGTCGTTCGTGTGTTGGCCGACGCCCAGCGCCATGTGGAATCCGAGCCTGCGCAGACGCTGATACGACTGCGCCATGTCGTCGAGGCTCGCGACCTGGACGTTGAGGTGCTGGATCTTCGTACGAACCGGGTCGACGCGGTACGGCTCCGTGTTCGCGAGCGCGATCGAGTGGTGGCGTTCGTTGACCCGCAAGAACTTGATCTTGAATTTGATTCCGCTGATCGTTTCGTCGATCCAGTCGGTCAGCCGGGCATCGAACACGGTGTTGTAGTAATTGCGCAGCTGGTCCGGACGAGTGGTCGTGATGGCCAGGTGGCCCATTCCGGCGTCACCGGTAACGAAGCTGCTCGTGACCATGTCGAGCGGTGTCGGTGCGGCCTTGGCGCGGGTGAAGATTTCCTGATCGATGCCCTTGGGCCCGGGGAAGCGCAGGAACCGCTCGACACCGCGTAGTGCGGCCGCTTCCTCGGTTCCTTCGACTACGGGCACGCCGCGGTCGCGAACTCGGCCCACGATCTGCTCGAATGTTTCGTGGTCGTCGACGAGCCAACCGGTCGCGGCGATGTCTTCGGCTGGTCCGCGCTGAAGGAGGAAACGGCATTCCTGGTCATCCATGCGGAAGCGCATCGCATGCGCGCCGAGGGTATCGACGTGCATGCCGATGGCGTCCTTAGCGAAGCGATGCCAGTCGGTGAACTTGTTCGTCTCGATGACCACGTAGCCCAGATGGACTTTTCCGTAGACGCTCATGTCAGTGTCCCTCGCTGAGGAAGTCACGTGTGACGGCGTTGAACAACTCGGCGCGCTCCCACTGCACCCAGTGCCCGGTGTTCGACACCAGGAGCAGGTCGCAGTTCGGCATAGCGTCGGCAAGCATGCGACCGCCCTCGGGTCGGTTGACCTTGTCGTCGGCGCCCCAGACGACCAAAGTGGGAGTCTGCAGGTTCCTCAGGCGCGAGTCGCGCGTGAAGTCCATGCGCCACAACGTGAGTGGGGCGCCGAGGCCGGACGGCCGACGCAGCGGCGGGTTGGCGACGACCTCGGGGTCGATGCTCGACTCGTACCGGATATCGATGATGTCCTCGGGTACCTGGGAGCCGTCGAACACGAGATACTCACGGATGAACCGCGCGAGCTTCGCGCGGCTGGGTCCACTGCCGCCGTAGTAGTCGAACAGGCTGTTCAGGCCAGCTGTCGGCAGTGCGCGAGTTGTGCCTATTCCGCCGGGACCCATCAGGACGAGGCGGCCCACACGCTCGGGACTTTCAAGTGCGAAACGCAGGGCTGCGGCTCCGCCGTACGAGTTGCCGACGAGATGCGCATTCTCAATGCCGAGTGCATCGAGCAGGCCGCGGACTCCCGCCGCAAGTCCACCGAACGGGTCTCCTCGATCGACGACCTTGCTCGACTTTCCGTACCCGAGGAGGTCGGGAACGATGACGCGGAAGTTGGCGGCGAGGGCGTCGATGTTGCGGCTGTAGTTGGAGACGCCCGACGCGCCCGGACCGCCGCCATGTAGGAGCACGACGACCGGGCCAGAGCCGGCCTCAGCGTAGAAGACTGTCTTGCCGTCGAAGGAGACGGTGTTCTCAGTGAGTGTTGTGGTCATGAGTGGGTCCTTGATTGATCAGGCGTTTGAAAGGGTGCGGAGGGTGAGGCCCATCGGCGGTGGCGGCAGAGTCCGACCGGATTCCGTTGCGGCGTAGACGAATCCGTCTGGACGCAATGCGATCGCGGTGACTCCCTTGCTCTTCATCCAGAGGGTGAGGGCGTTTTCGACATCGACCACGCGATCGACGGCAGGAGCACTGCCGGACTTCGCGACCTCGACGACGTTCACGCCGGCTGCCGCCCAAGCCGCGATGCCGTCGGCACGGTCGATGTAAAGCACTGTCCATTCCTGGTGGAGAACGTCGTCGAGTCGCTGACGGTTGCCGTCGATGTCGAGAACCCACGGCTGGATGACTTTCCATCCGGTCGCTCCGCGCCGCTTCGTCGTGAAGTAGCCGGCGGGGTAGTGGGCCTCTGGCACCCACAGGCCCGCTCGGAAGGTATTGCCCAGGTGGGGCAGTGAGTTGAGAACGCGCAGCGCGGGGTTGCGGAGCGCGGCCAGGACGGAGTTGCGCTCGGTGATCATCTTGCCGACGAAAACCGCCCGCTCGGTGATGTCCCGGACGTGCGGCATGCGCTCGGACTGGTACGAGTCGAGCACCGACTCGGGGAGTTCACCGGTGATCACCGCGGTCAGCTTCCAACACAGATTCGCCGCGTCGCGGACGCCGGCGGCCATGCCCTGACCGATCCACGGCGGCATCGCATGCGCGGCATCGCCGGCGAGGAAAACTCGGCCCACGCGCCAACGGTCGGCGAAGCGTACGTGGTGGCTGTAGACGACGGCCCGCATGATCTCGACGTGCTCCGCCGTGATGCCCTGGCGGTTGAGTAGCCGCCACACGGCTTCGTCGGTGACGAGTTCTTTCTCGTCTTCGCCAGGCAGGATCGGGAATTCCCAGCGGTGGTGATCGAGAGGGGTCGGGCAGTCCACCGCGGGCCGCTTCGGATTGCAGTGGAATCGCAGGCGGTCGACATCGGGCCACTTCTTGAGGACCTTCGTGTCGATGACGACCCACCGGTCCTCGTAGGTCTTGCCTTGGTATCCGATGCCGAGAAGACCACGAGTCGGGCTCGAGCCGCCGTCCGCAGCAATGACGTACTTGGCGCGAATTCGGGAGAACGTGTCGGTCTGCAGGTCCGCGACCATGAGCTCAACACCGTCGCCGTCCTGGCGAATGCGCACGCATTCACGTTCGAGGAGCAGTTCGACGTTCGGGAACCGCTCGACTCCATCGCGCAGCACCTGTTCGAGCGCGGGCTGGTAGATGAACATCTGCGGCGGGTGGCCGTGGCCACGAACCGGCGCACAGAAGCTGACGAGCGAGCGGTTGTTGGAGTCAACGAAGTCGATCGGACGCTCGGCGAGCATGTCTTGCTTGAGTCGTTCGGCGAGGCCGACCTGCTGCCAAATCCGAACGACTTCCTCGTCGGTGGAAATCGCCCGAGCGCGGGTGTAGATCGACGGTTCGCGTTCGATCGCGACGACTTTGAGCCCGGCTTGACCGAGCAGGTTGGCAGCAGTGACGCCCGTCGGGCCGTAGCCGACGATCGCGACGTCGTAGGCCGATTTCTCGGTCATAGCGGTGGACTCCCTTGCCTGATGTGCGTTGTGGATCTGTCGTTCCTGTATGGATGATTCCAACTAGAACGATCACTACAATAAGGCGCGCAACCGAAGCCGTCAAGAGGGCTTTCGGGCTTTTATGGCTCTAGAAGCATTCAGAATCTGGCTATTGCACCATAGTGATCGCTACAGTAACGTCATCCCTACTCGGTCAACCGATCGATCCAAGCAATCCGAAGGAACCCACCGTGACGACCACTGCAGCACCGAGCGAAGCTGCCCTGCAGGACGCGGCGGCGCAGTTGCGTCACGCGGAAATCAATCAGGCACCCGTTGCGCCACTGACCGAACTACTCCCGGGACTGACCGCTGCCCAGGCCTATGCGATTCAGCGAATCAATATCGAGGCCCGAGTCGCGGCTGGCGATCCGATCGTCGGCCACAAGATCGGGCTCACCGCGAGGGCGATGCAGGAACTGCTCGGAGTTACCGAGCCGGACTACGGCCACCTCCTCGCGAGCATGAGCTATGGCTCGGGCGAGACCGTCGATGCCGGAGCGCTGTGCGCGCCGCGCGTCGAGCCCGAAATCGCCTTCCGGCTGCACACTGCGATCACCGGACCAGGTGTCACGGCCGCCGACGTCCTTGCTGCGACCGAGGCCGTCGCCCCCGCACTCGAGATCGTCGACAGCCGGATCGCCGACTGGAAGATCACGCTCGCGGACACCATCGCCGACAATGCGAGCTCGGCGGCGGTCGTCGTCGGGGAGTGGGTACCGGTAGCCAGGGTCGGTTCCGTGCCTGACGTGGCCGTCGAACTCGAGATCAATGGTGAAGTCGTTGCGACCGGAACCGGCGCCGACGTCCTCGGCCACCCCGCTGAAGCTGTCGCCTGGCTCGCCAATGCTCTTGCGCCGTTCGGAGTGACCCTTCAGCCAGGGCAAACGATCCTGCCCGGCGCATGCACCGCAGCGCCCTTCGTCAAGTCCGGCGACTCGGTCGTCGCTCGGTTCGCCGCCATCGGCGACGTGGCCGTCATCTTCAGATAGGAACTCGTATGTCTACACCGCACGACAAGTGGCCGGTGGCCATCATCGGTCCCGGCAACATCGGTACTGATCTGATGTTCAAGGTCATTCGCAACAGTCAGCACCTCACGATGGGTGCCATGGTCGGCGTCGATCCGACGTCGGACGGACTGGCCCGCGCGGCACGCCTCGGAATTCCGACGACTGCCGAGGGCGTCGAGGGGTTGCTCGCCCTGCCGAACTTCGGCGACATCAAAGTCGTGTTCGACGCGACCTCGGCCAGTGCGCACGAACGCAACTGGGCGGCGCTCGAAGGAACGGGCGTCCGCATGATCGACCTGACGCCGGCGGCAATCGGTCCGTACTGCGTTCCGGTCGTCAATCTCGACGATCACCTCGATCAGCGGAATCTGAATATGGTGACGTGCGGCGGTCAGGCGACCGTTCCGATGGTCGCCGCGGTCGCGAAGTGCGGCGTGGTTTCGTATGCCGAGATCGTCTCGTCGATCTCTTCGAAGTCCGCCGGACCGGGCACGCGCGCCAACATCGACGAGTTCACCGAAACAACGTCCCGCGCATTGGTCGAGGTCGGCGGTGCGGTCCGGGGCAAAGCTGTCATCATCCTCAACCCCGCCGAGCCTGCGCTGCTCATGCGCAACACCGTGTATTGCCTGGTCGACGGCGATTGCGACCACGACGCGATCCGCGCGTCGGTCGAAGAGATGGTCGCCCGGGTCAAGGCGTACGTGCCCGGCTACACCCTCAAGCAAGCCGTGCAGTTCGACCTCCATGGCGAGGACAACCCGCTCCTTATTCCGGAGACGGGGAAGTGGACCGGCACCAAGGTGACGGTCATGCTCGAGGTTGCCGGGGCGGCCCACTACCTGCCCGCCTATGCGGGCAACCTCGACATCATGACCTCTGCCGCGCTCGCGGCCGCAGACAAGATTGCATCGCTCGCTCAACAGGGAGTTCCGGCATGAGCACCATCCACATCAGCGACGTGACCCTCCGCGACGGAATGCACGCAGTTCGGCACAAGTACACACGGGAACACGTCACCTCCATCGCCTCCGCTCTCGATGCCGCGGGTGTCGATTCGATCGAAGTCGCCCATGGCGACGGATTGTCGGGCTCGAGCTGCATCTACGGCTTTGGTGCGCATACCGACCTCGAATGGATCGAAGCTGCGGCCAGCGTCGTTCAGCGCGCCCGGCTTGCGACGTTGGTCCTGCCGGGCATTGGCACGGTTCACGACATCAAGAACGCAGCCCATGCTGGTGTCTCGATCGTTCGCGTGGCCACCCACTGCACGGAGGCCGATATCGCCGCCGAGCACATCCACGCCGTTCGCGAGCTCGGACTCGAAGCCGTCGGGTTCCTCATGATGAGCCACATGGCGAGCCCGTCGAAACTCGCCGAACAGGCCAAGCTCATGGAGAGTTACGGCGCGACCTGCGTCTATGTCGTCGATTCCGGAGGCGCGATGACGATGGGCGATATTGCCGAGCGTTTTGATGCGTTCCGGCAGGTTTTGAACCCAGAAACGGTCCTCGGTATGCACGCCCACCACAACCTCTCGCTGGGAGTCGCGAACTCGATCACCGCCGTCGAACATGGCTGCACCCGTGTGGATGCCTCTCTGACCGGAATGGGTGCCGGTGCTGGAAATGCACCGCTCGAGGTCTTCATTGCGGCCGCGAACAAGCTCGGCTACCAGCACGGATGCGACCTGAACGCCCTCGAGGACGCGGCCGAGGATCTCGTCCGCCCATTGCAAGAGCGGCCCGTCCGGGTCGATCGTGAGACCCTGACGCTCGGTTATGCCGGGGTGTACTCCAGCTTCCTGCGCCACAGCGAATCCGTCGGCGAGAAGTATGGCGTCGACGCTCGTGACCTGCTCATGGAAGCGGGCCGCCGCAAGATGGTCGGCGGCCAGGAAGACATGCTCGTCGACATCGCGCTCGACCTGCGGGGGGTGAAGTCATGAACCGGATCGACGTCCATCAGCACCTCATTCCGCCGGGATATCGGGAGGCGTTGCGGCGGGCGGGAATCACCGAAGTCGGGGGTCGCGCGTTGCCGGACTGGGGCGTCGAGTCGGCGCTCGAGGTGATGGATGATCTCAGCACGTCGAATGCTGTTCTGTCGGTATCTGCACCGGGCACGACCTTTGTCGACGACGGCGTGCGTCTTGCGCAAGCGATCAACGACGAAACCGCCGAAATACTCGCGCCGCATCGGGACCGGCTGGGCTTCTTCGCGACCGTGCCGCTTCCCGATGTCGACGCGGCCGCAGCGGAGGCCGAACGTGCGCTCGACCTGGGTGCCGACGGCGTGATCCTGCTTGCGAACAGCAACGGGACCTACCTGGGGGAGGACCGTCAGGATCGGCTTTGGCAGGTGCTCGACGAACGGTCCGCCGTCGCGTTCATCCATCCCGCCGAATTGCCGGGCCCGCAGGTACCGGGTGTCGCGCCATGGGCTGCAGACTTCCTGCTCGATACGACCCGTGCCGCTTACTTATTGGTGCGCAACGGGATTCGACGGGATTATCCGAACATCCGGTTCATCCTGTCGCACGCCGGCGGATTCGTTCCATATGCGTCGCATCGCATGGCGGTGGCGATCACCGCCGACGCTGGTCGCAGCCCACTCGACAATCTCGACGACTTCGCGTCGTTCTACTTCGACACCGCGCTGTCGGCGAGCCCCGCTACCTTCCCGAGCTTGATGGCCTTCGCGCAGCCGGGGCATGTCTTGTTCGGCAGCGACTGGCCCTTTGCACCCGCGACCGCTGGCCAATACTTCGCCGGGAACCTGGACACGGACCCGAATCTGACGAACCCTGTCCGGCAGGCGATCAACCGTGACAATGCGTTGCGGCTGTTCCCACGGTTCGGCGCGGCCGAGCCGCTTGCTGAGCCCGCTGCCGTCGCAAGGATGCGTCGACAGATGAAGCGGTCGGTGTTCCGTGCTGCCGCGCGTGCGATCAGCAAACGCGACCTCTGAGCTCAGCTCCTATTCGCCTCAGCAAACTGGGCGGCCATCATGTCGATCGTGTTGGCGAGCATGTCGAACTGCACAGCCAGGTCGATCTCATCGCCGACCGCCTCGCTCGCGATGAAGTAGCCGTCCGCGGCGGCCTGAATGAACGCGGCAAGCTGATGAATCTGGGCCTCGTTGAGGTCCGGGTAAATGCCGCGCAGGCGCTCACGTCCGAATGCTCGCGCGTTGTCGCGCACGCGGATGTACATGGCTCGAGCCTTGGGCTCTTCCGGCCGCCTCTCGAGCACCAACATGAGCCCAAGGCGGAGAAAGTCGGGTGCCGCGTGCAGGCTCTTGAGAATTTGGCCGGCCATCACTCGCGCAAACGTCTCGCGGGTGACTTCGACCGGAGCAGTTACCGCAGCGATCCACTTTCCGTAGCTTCGTTCGATGACTGCGGCGAGGAGGTCGTCTTTGTCGACGAAATGCCAGTAGATCGAACTCGCCGGCAGTCCGGACGCTTTGCTGACCGCCCCGATCGACGTTCCCTCGTATCCGCGCATGGCGGCGATTTCGGTCGCGGCATCCAGGATGCGTTCTCGCGAGTCTTCGCCGTTTGCGCGCTTCTTGCGGCCAGCACTTTTGGCAACGTCAGCCATGCTGCCCCCTTCGAAGTCGTGTGGATGCCATCCTACGCGGGGTTAATGTTCGAGTTGCTACAGCAACTGGCATGATATCGGTACGAATCTCAGCTCGGTCCCGGCAATTTTGGGCGTCTACTAGGGAAAATGCAGACTTTGCTGCTCCGATACCCGACGCGCATCCATTACGGCATCGATGGTGTGTCGAACGGATGCGCGTCCGAACGGCCGATACTCTTACCCGGACAATTCGCCCGGCAGGAGATATCGCATGGCCATCAAAATGCCCAACAAGGACGATGCGATTGCCGCCGGGATCGATGCCTATGCCATGGCCGATCGCTACAACCGGCTGTCGAAGGTTTGCGACAAGGGCTGCGACAGCCTGGGGATTGCCGATGCCATCCTCTGCCGCATCAAGTGCATCGACCTGCTCAAGCTCGAAAACTGGTGGTACAAGCACGCCGAAGAACTCAATGCGGCGATGGGCGATAACCGCCGCCAGCTCGAGCCGGGGCAGTCGGCCGCCGACCGCCTCTATCTTGGGACCTTCCAGAAATACAATGCCGAGGGGAAGGCCGCCGCCGCTGCCGCGCTGGACGAACTGATCGACCGCAAGAACAAGGGCGGATGGACTCCCGCACTTGCTGCGCAGATTCAGGCGCTGTTCGACGTTGTCAACGGCCGCCCGTGCAATCCGCGGCCCTACAGTCACGATTTCTTCACGACGCCGCCGACCGTTCCCGTGAACGAGCTGCCCGAGATCTGAGGCCGCGCGTCAGGCCTCCGAGCCGCTTCCGAGAATTCGCCTGAGCAACGATCGCTCCGGATCGTGCTCACGCTCAGCCTGCAAGAAGTCCAGCCCACCCTCGATCGCCGCGGCCGTGCGAGCTCGCAGGTCCCGTGCACTTTCTTCGTTGGCCACCCCGTCGTACTCGAGTGTCGAGATGGGTTCGCCAAACCAGAAGTAGAGCCGGTCGGGCCGGGGGATCGGCAGCGGCCCAACGCCCCGCACGATCGGCAGTGCCTCGGCGTCCAAGAACTTCTTGGCAAAAATCCGGGCGGGAGCCAACACCGGGTTCTCGGTGTCCAGGACGATGTCCAGGGCATCTTCGATGCCCAGCGAGGCGAACGGAATGATCGGATACCGGCCTTCGATCGCCATCAGCGCAAAGCCGATCCGGTTCTTCCAGATCAGCTGATATTTCTCGCCTTTGCGCTTGGCCACCTCGCGTGCCCCGCCCGGAAAGACCAGGATGTTGTCGCCGCGACGCATGAGTTCGCGAACATTGTCTCGGGTTCCCGGGACGGCGCCCATGGCGGTAATCGCGTCACGGTGGAGCGGGACTTTGAAGTGGAAGTGGTCCGCAAGGCCGCGCACCACGATCTTCCGGTCGATGAACTCCGGTCCCAGCAGCGCGAGGTCGAACACTCCCCACAACGTGTGGTTGCCGACCAGCAGAGCACCGCGCTCTGGGACGTTCTCGATGCCGTACAACTTCGGCTTGATGATCCGTCGCAAGGGTGCCAGCGCGGAAACGAACGGCGCCAATGCCTCTGGTGAGGGTGCTGGAGGCACCACATAGCTGGAGTCTTGACGTTTCGCCACGTTCGGAGCGTAGCTCTGCAGAGTTGCTTGGAGCGATTGACAAAGCAACTGCCCCAAACGCTGTCCGCCTCGCCGATTCTATTGCGGCACCGACGCCGTGGTGTTTAGCTCAATCCGCCAGCACCCCTGCGCGCGCTGAGGAGATCATTGTGGGTCATTACAAAGCCAACCTTCGTGACATCGAGTTCAACCTGTTCGAGGTTCTCGGAATCGACGAACTGCTCGACAACGGTGTCTACGGCGACCTCGACACGGAAACGGTGAAAGCCGTTCTCGAAGAGGTCGTTCGCCTTGCCGAAGGACCGGTCGCCGACTCATGGGCCGAGGCTGACCGCAACCCGACCGAGTTCGACGTCGCGAATGCCTCGGTGAAGCTGCCGGACGCGCTGAAGCGCTCGATCAAGGCGCTCATGGAGGCCGATTTCGTCCGCCTCGGACTCGACACGGGCATGGGTGGTGAGCCGGCCCCGGCGCCGCTCTTCTGGTCGATCCAGGAGCTGCTGGTGTCCGCGAACCCCGCCGCGAACTTCAACAACCTCGGCCCGGTCATGGCAAACGTCCTCTACAAGGAGGGCAACGACCAGCAGAAGCAATGGGCGTCCTTCGCCTACGAGAACAAGTGGGCCGCCACGATGGTCCTCACCGAGCCGGACGCCGGTTCGGACGTCGGCGCCGGCCGCACGAAGGCGATCGAGCAGCCCGACGGCACGTGGCACATCGAGGGCGTGAAGCGCTTCATCACCGGCGGTGACGTCGACGACGTATCCCCGAACCTGTTCCACCTGGTGCTCGCTCGTCCCGAGGGCGCTGGCCCCGGTACCAAGGGGCTCAGCCTGTTCTATGTGCCGAAGTTCCACCACGACCCGGAGACGATGGAGATCGGCGAGCGCAACGGCGCTTACGTGACCGGCGTCGAGCACAAGATGGGCATCAAGTCCTCGGCCACGTGTGAGGTCACCTTCGGCGCTACCGACAACCCGGCCGTCGGCTGGCTCGTCGGCGACAAGCACGACGGCATCGCGCAGATGTTCAAGGTCATCGAGAACGCCCGCATGATGGTCGGCACAAAGGCGGCGGGCACGCTTTCGACCGGCTACCTCAATGCGCTGGCCTACGCGAAGGAACGCGTCCAGGGTGCGGACCTCACGCACTCGATGGACAAGGCCGCGCCGCGCGTGACGATCATGCACCACCCGGACGTCCGCCGAAGCCTCGCGATGCAGAAGGCGTACGCCGAAGGCCTCCGTGCGGTCTGGATGTATTGCGCCGCACACCAGGATCCGGTTGTCGCCGAAAAGGTTTCGGGTGCGGATGCCGCTATGGCGCATCGCATCGACGACTTCCTTCTCCCAATCGTGAAGGGTGTCGGCTCCGAGCGCGCGTACGAGATGCTGACGGAGTCGCTGCAGACGCTCGGTGGCTCGGGCTTCCTGCAGGACTACCCGATTGAGCAGTACATTCGCGACGCGAAGATCGACTCGCTCTACGAGGGCACGACCGCGATTCAGGCGCAGGACTTCTTCTTCCGCAAGATCGCCCGCGACAAGGGTGGCGCCTACGGCCACGTCACCGGTGAGCTCAAGAAGTTCATCGACTCGGACGGCCCGGAGTCGCTCAAGGACGAGCGCGAACTGCTGCAGACCGCGCTCGACGACATCCACGCGATCAACGGTCAGCTCTTCGGGCACTTGATGGGTTCGCAGCGCACGCCGTCGGAGCTGTACAAGGTCGGCTTGGCTTCGGTGCGTTTCCTGCTGGCCGTTGGTGACCTCATGATCGGCTGGCGTCTGCTGCTGCAGGCGCAGATCGCGCTCGAGAAGCTCGAAGACGAGGACACCCACGACAAGGATCGTCGCTTCTACGAGGGCAAAGTCGCGGTCGCGAGCTTCTTCTGCTACAACGTCCTGCCTCGGATCACGGCGACTCGCCAGATCATCTCGACGGTGTGCAACGACATCATGGAGCTCGACGAAGCAGCGTTTTAGATCCGATCAGCACTGGCTGGCCTGCCCCCGGCGCAGGCCAGCCAGTGCTGCATTCGGTTGGCTAGAGCACCGAGGGGATGTCGCTGGACAGCGTTGTCCACGGGCTCTTGCGAAGCGTGAACTGCATGACGTCGATGTAGCCCTGCCGGAAGTGGTCGGCGCAGCCCGTCAGGTACTTCATGTAGCGGTCGTACATTTCAAGCGAGTGGATCGCGATCGCGTCCTCGCGACGGGCTTCGAGGTTGGCCGCCCAGATGTCGAGGGTCTTCGCGTAGTGCTGTTGCAGGGGATGTACCCGCTCGACGTTGAATCCGACCGCGGTCGCGCCGTCTATCACTTGCTTCGGCTGGGGCAGCTGCCCGCCGGGGAAGATCTCCGTCGCGATGAATCGGAAGAATTGCAGATTCTCGCGTCCAAGTCGGATTCCGCGGTCGCGAAGGGTGTGCCGGTCGAAGTTCGTAATCGTGTGCAGCAACATCGAGCCGTCCGAGGGCAGCGCCGAGTACGCGAAGTTGAAGAAGTCGTCATAGCGCTCGTACCGGAAGTGCTCGAACGCGCCGATGCTGACGATTCGGTCGACCTTCTCGTTGAACTCTTCCCAGCCCTGCAACCGAACCTCGGCATGGCGCGTCGAGTCCAGCTTCTTCAGGTCGGCGTTGACCGCCGCGTGCTGGTTCTTGCTCAGCGTCAGGCCGATGACGTTGACGTCATAGCGTTCGACCGCCCGCTTCAACACCGCGCCCCAGCCGCAGCCGATGTCGAGCAGGGTCATCCCGGGACGAAGATCGCACTTGTCGAGTGCGAGATCGATCTTCGCGAGCTGAGCTTGTTCGAGAGTCAGGTCATCGCGCCGGAAATACGCACAGCTGTAGGTGTGCGTCGGGTCGAGGAACAAGTTGAAGAATTCGTCCGACAGGTCGTAATGAGTCTGGACGTCCTTGAAGAACGGCTGCAACTCTGTCATTGCTCTCCTAGAGCAGTCGACAGCAAAATGTCCGCCATCCACGTCGATCGGACGGTGCTGTCGAATTTGGGGTTCATTGGCGGCTTTGCCGACGTTGCGGACGCTACGCCGTCGCGTCTTTATCCTTCAGGACCCTGCTCGGCGTGGCGTACATCACATGTGTCCGAATTGTCAGCCGATCAGATATGGCGCGATCGAACTCTGATGTTCGCTGATGTCGATCTCCTTGCCGAGGGGCGGGAACGCCCGCTGCGGGCAGTTCGATCGCTCGCACACTCGGCATCCCGCACCGATGGGGGTCGCCTTCGCATCGACGAGGTCGATGCCGTCGGCGTAGACGAGTCTATTGGCATGGCGAAGTTCGCAGCCGAGTCCGATGGCGAACGTCTTGCTTGGCTGGTTGAACTGCGACGCCCGCCGCTCGACCGTGCGCGCGACCCATAGGTATTTGCGTCCGTCCGGCATCTGTGCGATCTGAATCATGATCTTGCCGGGGTAGGCGAACGTCTCGTACACGTTCCATAGCGGGCACGTGCCGCCGCTCGACGAGAAGTGAAAGCCGGTGGCGGACTGCCGTTTCGACATGTTGCCGGCACGGTCGACGCGCACGAACGAGAACGGGACGCCCCGGAGCTTCGGTCGCTGCAGCGTCGACAGTCGGTGGCAGATCGTCTCGTAGCTCTGTGCGAAGAACGCCGACAGCCGTTCGATGTCGTAGCGGTACTCCTCGGCCACTTCGTGGAAGTGCGTGTATGGCAAGACGGTCGCTGCGGCGAAATAGTTCGCAAACCCGAGCATGGCAAGTTTGCGCGACGCGTCGGAGGTGAAGTTCCCCTCCTCGACGTTTGCCTTGATCAGGTCGCCGACCTCGAGGTAGGCGAGTTCGGCTGCCAGTTTGAAGGTGCGCTGACCGGCGGAAAGGTGCGGCGCGATCTCCAGCACCCGGGTATCGGGGTCATATCGGTGCAGCAGCCCTCCGCCGAGGTCGATGCGCTCGACGACCTGAACATCATGCTGGCTGGCGAGCCGCCGGCGGATCTCGCGATGGACGTCGCCGCCGTGGAAACGCATCCGGGCCGTCAGTTCTTCCGCCGCGACGTCGAGATCGTGAAGGTAGTTCTGCCGTTGGTAGAAGTAGTCGCGGACCTCTTCGTGCGGCTTGCTGATCGCGGCACTGCCGCTGCCGTCGGCGCGGTCTTCGGTTGCCGCCGCCAGGGCCGCGGACGTGTTCCGGTAGCGGCGGTGGAGGTTGACCATCGCGCGCGCGAGCGTCGGATACGTGGACACCATGTCGGCGATCTGGTGGGCGTCAGCGTCGATGCCCATCTCGACATCGAGCGCGACTTCCTGGAGTTCGGCGACAAGTCGGGTGTCGTCCTGGGACGCGAAGAACGACGCATCGATGCCGAAAACCTCGCTGATGCGGAGTAATACGGGCACCGTCAGGGGACGGACATCGTGCTCGATCTGATTGAGATAGCTCGCTGAGATCTCGAGCTGCTTCGCCAAGGCGCTTTGGCTGAGGCCGCGTTCATGACGTAGCTGACGAAGTCGAGCCCCGACGAAGGTCTTCGACATAAGGTCAGCCTACGTCGGATTCGCAAGCCTGCAAATGGTCATTTGCAGGCTGTTACTCGGCGCACTCCGCAGGGTCGTCGTCGTTGCCGTGACACCACTGCATGCCCTTGATCTTCCAGCCGTCGTCGAGCTTCGTCAGTTGCATGTGGATCTCGAA
This sequence comes from Smaragdicoccus niigatensis DSM 44881 = NBRC 103563, assembly GCF_000380645.1. Lineage (GTDB taxonomy): Bacteria > Actinomycetota > Actinomycetes > Mycobacteriales > Mycobacteriaceae > Smaragdicoccus > Smaragdicoccus niigatensis. The sequence continues at coordinate 56,206 of NZ_AQXZ01000007.1, read as the reverse complement.
GCCGCCCTCTTTGTCGGCGTCCGGATCGGTGCCGCGGTAATGCCACGTGCCCGTGACCGTGAATTTCGCGTCGGAACCGTCGATGTTCGAGGAGTCCACCGTGTAGTCCGAATAGTCCCAATCGGAGTAGTCGCAGGTGATCTCGTCGTCGTGCGAATTGAGGTTTGCCTGCACGCGATCGAGTTCTTTACCGGTGACGAGTTTCTTCTCTTCTTCGCAGGTCTTCGCGACGAGCCATTGCTGGACGACGTCCTCGGGGGACGGGCCGCGCGTCAAGAGATACGCGGCCGCGCCGCCGCCGATGCCGACCATCGCCACGACCGCTGCGACGAGTCCCAGGATGAGCGGCAGACGACGCGGGCGTTTGGGCTGCGGAACGAACTGAGTCTGGGCCTGAACGTGGTCGGTCCAGGCGTATCCGTCCCACCAGCGCTGCTGGCCGTACTGGTCCGGGTACCAACCGGGAGGCGTTGTTCCGCCGGCAAAAGTCACGCAAGGAGCGTAGCGGCAGTGCCCGATTTGTTCCGAACGGCCGGAAACTGGACCGGCTAGCTCTTTCCCTGCTCTAGTTCGGTAATGGCATTGCGAACATGTTCGGCGAGGCCTACATCTGGATTGGTTTCGAAAGCTGCTCTCGCCTTGTTGAGAACTCTGTTGACGGTGGCAACGCTCCGTTGAAGTCTGAGACTGCGGCGTAACGGCGGAACCTTGAGTAGGGGTGGGTCAGCCGGACAATCCAGTTCGATATATAGGCGCCGATTCCACAGCACTGTCCGATGTCGCACCAATCCGCGCAGCGTGAACCACAAACCGGCGTAGACCAAGACCCAGTAGAACGGACTGTGTCCTCCGTGGTGTTCAAAATCCCGGACCACGATCGGCAGCAGCGCCGCCCCGATCACCAGCCACGTAATGCCCAGGGAGAGGTCGACCATCGCGCGGGGGTCCGACGGAACTGCGTAGACGGATGCGAGCTGTTTGCCTAGATCGGCGCCCTTGTCGAGAAGTACCTGTCTTGGCCCGTCGGCTGCCTTGTCCGCGATTCGCTGGATGCCTTCAAACTTTCTCTGAATGCGCGCCGTATTCGTCACGTCGTCCAGAATTTTTGGAAGCCCGAGAAAACCGGCTGCGGCGCTTATGCAAATTCCGATGCTCTGGTAGACCGGCATCGACACGTCTGTCTCGACCCACCTTCCTGAGCACGAACAGCCCGGACCTGGCTCAACGTTTCGGACGGCGCAGGTCCATAGGGAAACACTACCGAGTAGATGGATTTATGGTCTAGATCACATCGTTGGGCGGATCGGGACTCTGGGCTCTTGAAAATGAGCACAAGCAGACACCGGAAACCGGCGGCCGTCAAACGGCCGCCGGTTTCCTCCACACCCCCCGGGGTGGCTTATTTCACTTCGGCGCGAAGCACCCGCCAGAGTCCGATGACCAGCGGCAGAACAAGCCAGATCAAGCCGGCAACGGCCAGGTGAGCCCAGTCCGCGCCGTGCATCGTGCCCGCGGCCAGCGGCGCCTGCGCACCACCGAAGTCGATCCACTTCGCAACGTCGGCGAACCAGCTCAGGAACTGTGCGCCAATGGCGAACAGGGCCGGCAGGACGAAGCTGTAGACGAAGTACACGACGATCGCGGCCGGCGTGCTGAGCAGCAGCGTCGCCAGGCCGAAGCCCGTGATCATGCCGAGAACCTGGATGGCGACGAAGCCGAAGAACATCGCGGCGCCGAACTCCCATGACGCGGGGGTTCCTTCGATTGCGGCGTAGATCAGGTTCGCAATCGCGCCCGTCACGACTGCGTACAGCGATGCGGCGAATGCCAGGATCAACCCGGCGACGAGCTTGGCACCGATCACACGGCTGCGGTTCGGCTCGAGAGTGAACGACACCATCGCGGTGCGCTGACCCCATTCGCTCGTCACGACCAGGATGCCGAGGATCGGCAGCAGGATCGACGTCGTGTACGCCGTCGTCGCGATGAACGTGCCGTAGTTCATGTCGATGTTCTGAACGGTGCTGACCGCGAGGGCGATGCCCATGACGACCGTCGTCAGGATGCCGATCGTGATGAGGAGCCAGCGGCCCGCGGCGGTGTCGTAGGTCTTGCGGACCTCGACGCTCACGAGTCGCTCGAACGGGGTCCGCTTGGTGCCGGAGATGTCGATGACACCGAGTCCGGGGTTCTCAACGGGAGGATTCTGCGTGATGACTGCGGTGGTCATGCCGCCGCTCCTTTCAGAACGGTTTCGCGCTGCGTGTCAGCGGTGAGCTCGAGGAACAGGTCCTCGAGGCCGCCGTCGGCGGGGCGCAATTCGAGAAGTGGGATCTGAGCGGACGCGGTGATCCGGCCGATCTTCGCGGCGTTAGCGTCGGCGCGGAAGCCGTCGCCCACCGGGTTGGCGGAGATGTCGTGCTTGGCGAGCGCCTGGAGCAGAACGGCGTTGTCGGCAGCGCGGACGAACGTGCCGGTGGTCTGCATGAGCTCGGCGGGAGTGCCCTGCGCGACGATCTTGCCGCGGCCGATCATGATGATGTCGTCCGCGACCTGCTGGACTTCGGTGAGCAGGTGGCTCGACAGCAGAACCGCACCGCCGCGGTCGGCGTATTCGCGCAGGAGGCCGCGCATCCACCGGATACCGGCGGGGTCGAGGCCGTTTGCCGGTTCGTCGAGGATCAACACCGACGGGTCGCCGAGCAGCGCGTGGGCGATGCCCAGACGCTGGCGCATGCCGAGCGAGTAGTTGCGGATTCGGCGGTCGCCCTCCTTGCCGGACAGGCTCACGAGTTCGAGCATCTCGTCGACGCGGGACAGTGGCAGGCCCATCGTCTTCGCGCCAAGCGTCAGCACCTCGCGGCCGGTGCGGCCGGCGTGCTGGGCGGAGGCGTCGAGCAGGATGCCGACGTGACGTCCCGGGTTCGGGATGTCTTGGTACAGGTGGCCACCGATGGTGACGCGACCGCTCGTGGGTGTCGTGAGTCCGACCATCATGCGCATCGTGGTCGTCTTGCCGGCACCGTTGGGTCCGAGGAATCCAGTGACGCGTCCCGGCCGGCAGACGAAGTTCACGTTGTCGACAGCAGTGAACCCGTCATAGGACTTTGTGAGTGCTTCGACGTTGATCATGTTCTCAACCCTGCCGGTCGGGCCCGTGGTCACGCATCGGTCACGAGTAGGGAAATCGATAGACGAAAGTCGGGGTCGCGACAGCCGTGGGACTGCACGCGGCCGTTTACGCTGGTCAGGTGTCCGAATCTGTGGCTCCCGACCGCTATCAGCCGGTCCTGACCTGGCGGTTGCAGGCTGCGCGGTACGTGACGTGCGTCGCCATTTCGGCCTTCGTCTTCCTGACGACGTGGCACGACCGGGGGTCAGCCGCGCCCGTGGCGCTGTCGGTCGACTTCGTTTTCGGTCTCGCCGCCTATGCTGCAGTGCCCTTCCGCCGCCGCTGGCCGCTGTCCGTCGCCGTGTTCACCACGGCGGCGAATGCCGTCTCGAGCATTGCGAGCGGACCGTCCTCCCTGGCGTCCGTGTCGTTGGCGACGCGTCGGGTGTGGTGGCAGGTCTTTCTCATCGGTGTGCTCGGCATCGGCAGCAGCCTGATCTTCGTTTCGAGTCTTGCGGTGCAGAACTCTCCGTTCTGGCTGGTCGTGATGTGGAACGCAGGTGTCACGGCCGCGATGCTCGGGTGGGGAATGTTCATCGGCTCGCGCCGAGAGCTCATCTTCACGCTGCACGAACGCGCCCTGAAGGCCGAACAAGAGCGCGATCTGCGGGTCGACTCGGCGAAGTCCACGGAGCGGGCACGCATCGCACGCGAAATGCATGACGTTCTCGCACACCGCATCTCGCAGGTTTCGATGTTCGCTGGCGCGCTCGCCTTCCGCGACAACCTGACGGTTCGGGAGATGCGCGACAGCGCCGCGGTCATTCAGGCCCAGGCGAACGAGGCCCTCGCTGACCTACGCAGTGTTCTCGGCGTCCTTCGGGACGCGGACGGACAGATCTTGGACAAGCCGCAGCCCACGATCGCCGACCTCGAGGAGCTCGTCGAGTCCACGGCGAAGGGCGGACTGAATGTCGCGTTCGACAACTCGATCACCGATCCCGGTGACCTGTCGCAGAGTGCGGGCCGCGCGATCTACCGAATCGTTCAAGAAGGCCTCACGAATGCGCGCAAACATGCGCCCGGCGCCAAGGTGACCGTCCAGATCACCGGCTCCGAATCGTACGGAGTCGATATCTACGTTCGAAACAAGACGGGATTCGCCTCGACCCCGGGGGCGCCTGGATCGGGTCTCGGACTGGTTGGAATGGAAGAACGGGCGCAATTGGCGGGAGGTCGTCTCGAACACCATGTCCAGAAGGGCGAATTTGTTCTGCACGCCTGGATACCGTGGTCCTCATGATTCGGGTGCTGCTCGTCGATGACGATCCTCTGGTGCGTTCCGCACTCGCGCTGATGCTCGGCGGCGACAGCGATCTGACGGTCGTCGGGCAGGCGAGCGATGGCCGCGAGGCCATAGCGATGGTCGAGACCGAACGTCCCGACGTCGTCCTCATGGACATTCGCATGCCGCACATGAATGGGCTGGAAGCGACCAAGGTATTGCACTCGCAGGCGTCTCCGCCGCGCGTCATCGTGCTGACGACCTTCGACGCCGACGACTACGTGATCGGGGCGATTGCCGCCGGTGCGGATGGTTTTCTCCTTAAGGACACCCCTCCTGCGGAGATCGTCGAGGCCGTCAAGAAGGTCTCCTCGGGAGAGCCGATGCTGTCACCATCGGCGGCCGGGATTCTCATCAAGCAGATCCGCGAGAACCGCGGCGACAGTCGCGGAGCGGACGCCGCTAGACGCCTCGAGATCCTCACCGAGCGGGAGCTCGAAGTTGCGGTCGCGATCGGGCGTGGACTGAGCAATGCCGACATCGCGACCGATTTGTACATGTCGGTGCCGACGGTGAAAGCGCACGTTTCGCGGCTGTTCGACAAGCTCGGTGCAACCAACCGCGTGCAGATCGCCATCACCGTGCATGACGGCGGGCTGATTTAGCTCCTGGTCAGGCGGTGCGCGCGATCCACCGGTGTGTACGCGGACCGCATGCCAAGCAGAGCGTGACGAGCGGAAAGACCAGCAGCGCGAGCCCGATGCCTGTTCCCGCAGTCAACGCAGTGTTGTTCACGTGATTGCCCGCCGTGGCGGCCGGCAGGACTACCGCGGCATCGACCAGCCGGAACACGACAAAGCTCACACATCCGATCGCGGTGAGCACCGGTCCGCTGCGCCGTCGCTTGAGGAGAGCCAGCCCACCGAGGAGAAGCAACACCGCTACCGCCAGGCAGAAGACGACGGTGAAGGTCTCGTAGGCCATGAACCAGCTGGGAAGCAGGCGGCGCCGAGACGCGGGCGCGGCGCCGACGACCGCCAGCGATATGCCGTTTACGGCAGCCGCAACGCCCGTCGACAGCACGCCCCCGAACGCGAGGATCGCGGCCACCGTGGTGAGAGCAGGCCGAGCATTGCGCGGGTCGACAGGCGGGAACGATGCGATGGGCATCTGTTGCACGTGCGCGGTCCAGGTGTTGCCGTCCCACCAGCGCATCTGGGCGTAGTCGTCGAGATACCAGCCCGGAGGGGTAGGGGCAGTCATCCTGCAACGGTAGACGTCGGTCCTACCAGCGAACTATCAGTTAAGCGAAGGACCTATAGCCCGACGGCTTCCGACCAGCTTCCCGATGCGGGCTCGTCGAGCCAGACCCCGTCGCGCATGACGCGCTCGAGTGAGATGTCTTCGTCCACGATAAGAATGTCCGCGCGGCGACCCGCCACGATCGACCCCACGTGAGCATCGATGCCGGCGTCGACCGCTGGGCGAAGACTGGCTGCCCGGACGGCTTCGATCAGGCTGATGGGAGACCCGGTCACCTGTTCGCGGACCTTCTCCAGGAGGCTGGGGCCGTCTTCCGAGAGGGTGGCCCGGGTTTCGATGCACACCCTGCTCAGATCGAGAAGGTGCACGATCTCGGTGAAGTGCTCCGAGTTTTGATCGAGGGTGACCAAGCAGACCGTGCCTTCACCCTGCTCGACGAGCATGCGTGCGGTCGGCAGGCTGTCGAGCCCAGGCAGGTCCAAATGGATGCCCGCGATGTCGCCACTGAGGGCCAGGGGATAGAGCGTCGCGATCTGCTGCAGCAGGAGACCGAGCGGCGCGGGGGTGAGGCTTGCGACGACGGACGTTGTGCCCTGCGCGTGGTGGAAAGCGGCGGCCCGCTCAGCTTCAGCGACATCGGTGGTCGCGAAGGAGTTCCGAGCGGTCCCGTGGCAGTGGCTGTCGACCATGCCGGGGAGAAGCGTCCCGGAGAACCGGGGAAGCGTGGCGCCGGGATGTTTTGCCCGCCACTCATGTGGTGTTGCGACGGCGGTGATGAGGCCGTCGCGGATGGTGACGACGGCGTCGTCATGAATATGGTCGGGTCCTACGACTCGTCCCCGGAGGAATTGCGCTGGACCGGGTGCGTTGGTCACGTTCTCAGAATGCTCGGTCACGAGGACATAACCGGGGAGGCGAGGCGGTCGGCACGCCGATGAGTTCCGAAAGCCGTTCACATCCGCACCCCAAACGCACCGATGCACCCCGGCTGGCGCGCGGAAGGGGGCGCGGCTGACCAAAAAGGGTGCGGCTGCGGACCGTCAGCGCGCTGTGAATGCGCTCACAACCTGACGGCAAGTTAAACGCCAGTTGAACCGTGAGTGCTTTGGGACACGTTGTACCGCTTGAGGCGGGCCGCAGGAATGTCCGATAACGAACTTCCCAGGTCAACTCCACAATCCCCAGTCGTCGGGGTAGCATGCAAACCGGACGATTGTACTGTTTATTCAGGACCTCGGACGAGCGGCTTCGCAAAGTTAGCAATGAAGCGTCCCAATGTGGCGAATCTTGGCATTTGCAAAGGCTGGACGTGCGATTTCTGTTGTGCAATCGTTTCAACGTACACACGAAGTGCCTCGCAAAATTGCGAAGGCCAAGTCGGCGACGAGGCTGACCGGATGGTCTCCTCGCCCGACTCACTTCAATAAGGGAGAGAACCAGAGCATGTCGACTGTCGGCACTCCGAAGACCGCGGAAGAGATCCAGAAGGATTGGGACACCAACCCGCGCTGGAAGGGCATCACCCGTGACTACACGGCTGATCAGGTCGTTGCGCTCCAGGGCAACGTTGTCGAGGAGCACACGCTCGCTCGCCGCGGCGCCGAAATCCTCTGGGAAGGTGTCAACCGCCCGGATGACTACATCCACTCGCTCGGTGCCCTGACCGGTAACCAGGCCGTCCAGTACGTCCGCGCTGGTCTGCGCGCCATCTACCTGTCGGGTTGGCAGGTCGCTGGTGACGCGAACCTCTCGGGTCACACCTACCCGGACCAGAGCCTCTACCCGGCCAACTCGGTGCCGAACGTCGTTCGCCGCATCAACAACGCGCTGCTCCGCGCGGACGAGATCTCCAAGGTCGAGGGCGACACGTCGGTCCCGAACTGGCTCGTCCCGATCGTCGCTGACGGTGAGGCCGGCTTCGGTGGTGCGCTCAACGTCTACGAGCTCCAGAAGGCCATGATTGCCGCTGGTGCCGCTGGCACCCACTGGGAAGACCAGCTCGCATCGGAAAAGAAGTGCGGCCACCTCGGTGGAAAGGTCCTCATCCCGACCCAGCAGCACATCCGCACCCTGACCTCGGCTCGTCTCGCAGCTGACGTCGCCGGTGTGCCGACCGTCGTCATCGCACGTACCGACGCTGAGGCTGCCACGCTCCTCACCACCGACGTCGACGAGCGCGACAAGCCGTTCCTCGATGGCACCCGCACCGCGGAAGGCTTCTTCGGCATCAAGAACGGCCTCGAGCCCTGCATCGCTCGTGCCAAGGCCTACGCGCCGTACTCGGACCTGATCTGGATGGAGACCGGCAAGCCGGACCTCGAGCTCGCCAAGGCGTTCGCCGATGGCGTTCACTCTGAGTTCCCGGACCAGCTCCTGGCCTACAACTGCTCGCCTTCCTTCAACTGGAAGCAGCACCTGGACGACGACACCATCGCCAAGTTCCAGAAGGAACTGTCGGCCATGGGCTTCAAGTTCCAGTTCATCACGCTGGCCGGCTTCCACTCGCTCAACTACTCGGCGTTCGACCTGGCACACGGCTACGCTCGCGAGGGCATGACCGCCTACGTCGACCTCCAGGAGCGCGAGTTCGCTGCCGAGGCGCGTGGCTACACCGCCACCAAGCACCAGCGTGAGGTCGGTGCCGGCTACTTCGACACCATCGCCACCACCGTCGACCCGAACACCAGCACCGCTGCGCTCAAGGGTTCGACCGAAGAGGGCCAGTTCCACTAGGAACTGGGCTGACCGCCGTACCGCGCCGCCGCGGGATTCGATTCGGGTCCCGCGGCGTCGTATTTCCCACCACAAGTGGAAGCCCCACCAATTTCCCACCACGGAAGTAACGAGCAGGAGCGTAAGTGTCCGAGAAGATTCAGCGAGTCGGCATCATCGGTGCAGGCCAGATGGGCGCCGGTATTGCGGAGGTGTGTGCCCGTGCGCACGTCGACGTGCTCGTGTACGAAACCACTCGTGAGCTCGCAGCTGCCGGTCGCGCGCGCGTTATGCGCTCGCTGGATCGCGGTGTGAGCAGCGGAAAGATCACTTCCCGTGAGCGCGAGCAGGCTGCCTGGCGCTTGCGGTTCACCTCCGACCTCGGAGACTTCGCCGACCGTCAGCTCGTCGTCGAGGCCATCCTCGAGAGCGAAGAGATCAAGACCAAGGTCTTCCGTGAGCTCGACAAGGTCGTCAACGACGCCGATGCCGTGCTCGCCTCCAACACGTCTTCGATTCCGATCATGAAGCTCGCGATGGCCACCACCCGGCCCGAGCGCGTCGTCGGAATGCACTTCTTCAACCCGGTCCCGGTGCTGCCGCTCACCGAGCTCATCACGACGCTGCGCACGAGCCCCGAGGTTTCCGCGCGCGCCGAGCACTTCGCGAGCGAGGTCTTGGGCAAGCAGGTCGTTCGCTCGGCCGACCGCTCCGGATTCGTCGTCAACGCCCTGCTTGTTCCGTACCTGCTCTCGGCCATCCGCATGGTCGAGTCGGGCTTTGCGAGCAAGGAGGACATCGACAAGGCGATGGTCCTCGGTTGTGCGCACCCGATGGGCCCGCTGGCCCTCACCGACCTCGTCGGCCTGGACACCGTGAAGTCCATCGCAGACTCGATGTACGCCGAGTTCAAGGAGCCGCTGTACTCGGCGCCGCCGCTGCTTCTTCGAATGGTTGAAGCCGGACTCGTCGGGAAGAAGGCTGGTTCGGGCTTCTACCAGTACCCTGACAAGAGCGCGGCCAAGCCCAAGTCGTAGGGCCCGGCGCACTGGCTCCGCTTTCGAGCGGATTGCACTGTCAGGACTGGTGTTTGACAGGAAGGTCGAACGCGAATGGCGAACGTCGCCGACGGTTTCGGATCGAGCATTCTGGGCTATCCCCGGATCGGTTCCCGTCGCGAACTGAAGTGGGCTCTCGAGCACTACTGGCACGGGACGGGAACGCGCGAGGACCTCGAACGCGTAGCCCGGGAGATCGTGGACGATCAGATCAACGAGCTACACGCCGCTGGTCTGACGCAGGTGCCGGGCAACACCTTCAGCTACTACGACCACATCCTCGACAACGCGCTGCTGTTCGGCGCGGTGCCGCAGCGATTCAAAAGTATTCAGGCGGACATGCATCCGCTCGACTTCTACTTCGCGATGTGCCGTGGTTCCGGCGATTTGCCGCCGCTCGAACTCGTGCGTTTCTGCAGCACGCCGTACCACTACCGGCAGCCCGAACTCGATCCGAACACGGAGTTCTCGCTGCACGCGGAAGCACTCCTCGACGAGTTCGATCGTTCGCTGGCCCGGGGCATCGAACTGCGTCCGGTCGTGGTCGGACCGGTGTCGCTGTTGCTGCTGTCGAAGAAGGGCCCGTCGACATCCGACCAGGATTACTCCCGCCTCGATCTCCTCGATCGTCTGCTGCCCGTCTACGAGGAACTGTTCGAAATCCTCGCCAAGCGTGGTGCCACGTGCGTGCAACTCGATGAGCCGATGTTCACGCAGGATCGCCGGGACGTCGACCTCGAGGCATTCAAGCGTGCCTACGAGCGGCTGACCAACGCTCCCATGCGCCCGCGCATGCTCGTGACCGGCCAATACGACGACTTCGGCGAGGCGCTCCGCATCCTCGCTGCGACCAAGGTCGAAGCGATCGGTCTCGACCTTGCGTCGTTCCGGATGAAGCCGGACAAGCTCGCCGAGATTCCGGGAATCAAGCGCAAGCGTCTTTACGCCGGTGTCATCAACGGGCGCAACGTGTGGAAGTCGGACCGGTACGTCACGCTGAAGTACCTCAGCGAACTCGCCGAAGTCTGCCCCGACATGGTTGTCTCGACCGGCTGCTCGCTGCTGCACGTTCCGTACGACACGCTCATCGAGTACGAGATCGACGGAAACCTCGCAGACCGTCTGTCCTTTGCGAAGCAGAAGGTCGGCGAGGTCGTCTCGTTGGCGCGTGCACTCACCGAGGGGCCGTCGGAGAACTGGCGCCGGAGGCCGTCCTCGGTGCACTTCAAGCAGAAGCACGACGTACGCCAACGCGTCTACGCGGTCACCCCGATCATGCGCGAACGCGAGCCCTACGCCGAGCGACAGGCGGCGCAGCAGGAGCGCCTGAACCTGCCTCTCGTGCCGTCGACCACCCTGGGCTCGTTCCCGCAGACCAATGAAATCCGGCATCTGCGCTACGAACTCGGTCAAGGTCGTCTCGACTACGACACGTACGTCGCGAAGATCAAGGAAGAGATCGAGCGCACGATTCGCCTGCAGGAAGACATCGGCCTCGATGTCTTGGTGCACGGCGAGCACGAGCGCAACGACATGATCCAGTACTTCGCGGAGTTGCTCGAGGGCTTCGCGACAACGCATCAGGGCTGGGTCCAGGTCTACGGCTCGCGCTGCGTGCGTCCGCCGATTCTCTACGGTGACGTGCGCCGACCCAAGCCGATGACGGTCGAGTGGATCACCTACGCGCAGTCGCTCACCGACAAGCCCGTCAAGGGCATGGTCACTGGTCCGGTGACGATGATCGCCCGGTCGTTCGTACGCCAGGACCAACCGCTGTTCGACACAGCGGACCAGGTCGCGCTCGCGATTCGCGACGAGGTGACCGATCTCGACCGCGCCGGGATCGCGATCATCCAGGTCGACGAACCATCAATCCGCGAACTCATGCCGTTGCGTGAGGGCAAGGAACGCGACGAGTATCTGCGCTGGTCAGTCGATGCGTTCAAGCTCGCGACGTCGAGTGTGCGTAAAGAAACCCAGATTCACACGCACATCAATTATTCGAGCAAGCACTCGGTGGTCGACGCGATCGAGCGCCTCGACGCGGACGTCACGGCGCTGGTCGCGACCCGCTCGATCAAGTGGGTGCTCGAAGCGCTGGAGGAAGATGCCAGCCACGGCGAGGGACTGACGCACGGCGTTGGACCGGGCGTCTACGAAAGCCGTTCGGCACGCATCCCGGACATTGATGAGTTCGACGACCTTCTCACGCTGGCGTCGAAGTCGATCGCCATCGACCGCCTGTGGGCGAACCCGGACGGCGGTCTCAAGACGCGTCACCAGTGGCAACTCGAGCCTTCCCTCCGGAACCTGGTTGCGGCCGCCCGCCGCTTGCGTCGACGAGCAGCTCAGCAGCAGGAGCAGGAGCAGCAGTGAATGCAGTAGCGGCACGTGGGATGACCGCGTCGGATTCGGACTTCGAGAAGTTGACGATCGACCGGCGAGAACCCGCCGGCCGCGATGTCGTCATCGACGTGAAGTTCGCCGGCATCTGCCACTCGGACATTCACACCGCGCGCAACGAATGGCCGGGAACGGTCTACCCCTGCGTACCGGGACACGAGATCGCGGGCATCGTCTCCGCGGTCGGCCCGGAGGTCACCAAGTACCGGGTCGGCGACCGCGTCGGCGTCGGTTGCCTGGTGAACTCGTGCGGCAAGTGCGAGCCCTGCGTCGCGGGCGAGGAACAGTTCTGCAAGAACGCCGTCTGGACCTACAACTCGCGCGACGTCGACGGCACGATCACGTACGGCGGTTACTCGCAGCAGGTCGTCGTCAATGAGGGCTTCGTTCTTCGCATCCCGGACGCACTCGAACTCGACGTCGCGGCTCCGCTGCTCTGCGCGGGCGTCACGCTGTACTCACCGCTGCGGCACTGGAATGCCGGGCCCGGCAAACGCGTCGCCATCGTCGGCATGGGCGGTCTCGGGCACGTCGGTGTGCAGATCGCGGCGGCGCTGGGTGCCGAGGTTTCGGTGCTGAGCCAGACGCTGTCAAAGCAGGAAGACGGACTCAAGCTCGGTGCTTCGGCGTACTACGCGACGTCCGACCCGGCCACGTTCAGCGCGCTCCGCGGAAAATTCGACCTGATCCTCAACACGGTGTCGGCGGATCTGAACATCGATCGATACATGTCGCTGCTCCGGCTCGACGGCTCGCTCGTGATGCTCGGTCTGCCGACCAAGCCGCTCAGTATCCGCGCCGGAGTGCTCACGAGTCAGCGCCGCAGCCTCAGCGGCTCGTCGATCGGTGGCATCCGCGAAACCCAGGAGATGCTCGACTTCTGCGCCGAGCACAAGATCGCGCCGTTGATCGAACTCATCACCGGCGACGACATCACGGGTGCCTATGATCGCGTGCTGCGCAGCGATGTGCGGTACCGCTTCGTGATCGATGCCGGGACTATTTAGGGTTCTGATCCAGTTCGCGTGATCCGAGCCAACGTTCGCGTAGCTCAGACAGGCGTCCGTCGCGTTCCAGCGACGCCTGCGCGGCATTGATTTGTGCGAGCAATGCGCGATTCGAGCGGCTTACTGCGATGGCGATTTTCTCGGTATCGAGTCCGCGTTGCACGATCTCGACGCCGGGGACGGGCTTGACGAGTTCGGCCAACACCGGCGCCAGCTTCATGAATGCATCGCATCTGCCGGTCGTCAGGTCTGTAATAGCCGTGCGAACGTCGCCATAGTCGTACACGCGTACTGATTTCGCCTTGCCCTGGGCGACGAGATCGTTGGCGATCGGTTGGCTGGTATTTCCGCTCTGGACGCCAATCGTCAAACCTTGCAGGTCATTGACGCTTCGGACCGCAGGAAGCCGACGGACGTCGACGGCGAGGGCTTGGCCCGAAATCAGGTACGGCTCGCCGAAGGCCGCCTGCTGGGAGCGTGCCTCAGTGATCGTCGTTCCCGAAGTGATGCAGTCATATGCTCCGTTGTCGAGTTGGTCGAAAATATCGTTGAAGTCGTGTCCGGCAAATGGAACGAATTCCACGGTCTTGCCGAGAATTGTGCCGATCGCGTCCATCAGTGAAACGTCGAACCCGCGGTTACCGGCAACGCCATTGAATGGTGGGTCCGGGAAAGCTGCACCTACCCGAAGATGCGGTTGGACCGACTCCGCCCTGGTGCAGGACACGGTGCCGAATGCAATTGCGATCTGTGCCGTCCCGGTGAGCAGGCGTCGTCGCGAAATCTGCATAGTTCGAGGGTATCGAGCAGGTCTGCGCAGGCATTGATTTCTCGGCGACAGAGCCGTCCGCGAAACCGGCGTAACCTCGATATATAAGACATTCGTCTTGAGGTGACCACAAATGAAGCTCAATATTTTCGTGGGCTGGCTCGGTTACGTCCTGGTTCTGGCGTCCGCGTTTTGTGTTCCGGCAGGTGTTGTTGCAGCGGCAACAGGGCATTTGGGCTGGGCCGCCGTCGCATTCTTGATCGTGGGAATCGCCGCGATTGTCGGTATCCCGACCGTCGCCGAAACGATCCACTACGACCACAAGATGCACCGCGACATTCCGCATCCGTTCTGACGGCTTCGTGCGGACGGGAAGATCAGATGGGGTCTCGCATACTGGGATCCCACCGGCGTAACGTTGTGCCTATCAGCGGCTCTATTCCTTTGGAGGCCTTGATGAAGCTCAACATTTTCGCAGGCTGGGTTGGTTACCTGGCAGTTCTGGGTTCGTTCTTCTCGCTCGCTGCCGGTCTCGTAGCGGCTGGTACGGGACACACGAACTTCGCGATCCTGGCGGCGGCCGCGTTCGTCATCTTCGCGGTCGCGGGAATCTCGGTTGTGGGTTCGACCGTCCATTACGATCACGCCCACCATCGGGACGTACCGCACTTGATCGAGTGACGTAGTGGGAAGGATCTGGATCGCTGGGCGATCCGAATCCTTCCCAGTCAGTGATCAGCGGGTCAGGCTGACCGCTTGATCTCGATCGTGAAGCCCGCCTTCCGCAACCGGTCGGTGAGCGATGAGCCCATGGCCGTTGCCGGGGTGAGGATGCCGGCGGCGCCGGACAGGGCGTCAAAGGCGAGGCTGAGTCCGGATTCGCCGAGCATCACCGAGGTGGCTTTGTATCCGGGGTCGCCCTGGGCGGACATTGTGGCGACATACTTCGCGCCGGACGACGTCCGGGCGAAGGTCTGACTCGTGAACCAGCCATTCTCGCGGGACTCGGCCGACGGACCGGTTCCGGGCTTCGGCGCGACCTTCTCCATGAGCTTCCGCCCGACGCCGAACTTCGCGAGGATCGGGCCGCCGAGGAATCCGGCGACCATTCCGCCGGTGATTCCCGCTGCGATCAGGGGAGACGCGAGAGATTCGCCGGTGCTCATGACCTCGTAGTAGCGCAGGTGCTTTCCGTACGCCCACCCGAGGAGTCCGTTGCTTCGCCGCACGATCTTCGAGTTGCCCGGGCCCATCATGAACGTCGCCACCCAGCCCTTGAGGCTGGGGTCGATCGACGAGGCGGGAGCGAGGGTGGCTCGTGGTTCCGGCAGGTCGGCTTCGAGCGAACGGTCCGCGGACAACGAATAGGGATCGCCCATGACTTTGCGAACTTTGGGGTCGTCGGCCATATCGGCCATGAGCTCCCGCATCGAGGCGACTGTTCCGCCGCTCAGACCGCCCTTGATCGATGCGACGAGGGTGGCCGACTCGAGTTCGCCGGTCTGGTCGGCGATCGACTTCCGGTAGATCTCGTAGACATTCAGGTCCGACGGAACAGAGTCATACCCGCAGGCATTGACGATCTTCGCGCCGGTGGAGACCGCGACGTCGTGGAACTTGTCGATGCACTCCTTGATGAACTGCGGCTCGCCGGTGAGGTCGGCGTAGTGCGTTCCGGCTTCCGCGCATGCTTTCACCAGCGGCAACCCGTACTTCGCGTACGGTCCGACCGTCGTCACGACGACCTTGGCACGCTTGGCGAGTTCTTCGGGAGCGCTCGCATCCACGACGATCACCTGCCAATCGCGGCCCGCGCCGGGGAGTGCGTCTCGAACCGCGGCGAGCTTGTCCGCGGAACGGCCGGCGAGCGCGATGCGCGCACCCGCGGGCGCTGATCGGGCGATGTATTCGGCGGTCAGCCCCCCGACGAAACCGGTGGCGCCGAAGAGAACGAGATCGAATTCGCGTGCAGTCACTGCTGTCCTTCCAAAGACTTCAGCCATTGTTGATGCTGCTCGCCAAGCTTCGTCGCCGGCGGCTCACCGTAGATCCATTCCCGCGCGATGCGGTGCCAATTCGCGCTCACTCCGAGTTGCCCCAGGATGCCGAACGTGAAGAAGTCGGCGCGACGGGAAAACAGGTGCTCGGGCGGCAGGTTCTGATGCTTCATGCCCTGGAACTCCGACGCCCGTGGGTCGATCGCGAGGAGGAACGCCCCACCGGCGACGTCGGGCGTCACCTCGAGTTCGGCGTCGATGAGGTTCCACTCGGACGCGGCCAGGACGTAATCGAGGCACTCTTCGGCGGAAACTTCGACGTCCTTGTCGAGGAACCCGCGCTTGTCCAGGAGTGCATACAGGTCGTCGGCGCGGCCTTCCGACGCCGCTCGAAGGCATTCGAGCTCGAATTCGACGTGCTCTTCGGACATGGCGTTGAACAGTCCGAAGTCGAGGAACGCGACTCGGCCGTCCTTGGCCAGCAGGACGTTGCCCGGATGCGGGTCGCCGCAGAACTCGTTGAACTGATAGAGCGAACCGATGTAGAAGCGGTACATGATCTCGCCGACGCGGTTGCGCTCGTCCTGGTCGAGCTCGCAGATCTGCTCGAAATTCATGCCCTCGACGAACTCGGTGACGAGTACCCGCCGGCCGCTGAGCTCCGGGAAGCTGTCCGGCACCGTGATGAACGGGTGGTTCCGGAACGTGTCCGCGACCCGCCGCTGAGTCTGCGCCTCGCGGTGGTAGTCGAGTTCGAGCTCCATGTTCGCCGCAAGCTCGTCAATGACGCCCGGACCGATCAACGGGAACACCGACTGCACGAAGCGGCGGAGCATCACGAGGTTCTGCAGGTCGGCTCGCACCGCCCGATCGATGCCGGGGTACTGCACCTTCACCGCGACGTCGGTTCCGTCGGGCAACGTCGCGCGATACACCTGGCCGATCGACGCGCTGCCGATCGCGGTTTCGTCGAACGTGGCAAAGGCCTGTTCGATCGGCATTCTCAGGTCGCGTTCGATGACCCGAACCATGCGGTCGAACGGGACGGTCGGTGCGCTGTCGCGGAGAACGGCGAGTTTGCGCTGGAATGATTCGCGGTGATCGGCCGGGACGAGGTCCATATCGAGGATCGACATCATCTGGCCGAGCTTCATCGCGACGCCCTTCATGCCGCCGAGCACCGTGACGATCTGCTCCGCGGCGCGCATCGTCGACTCTTCGCTGAGCCGCTCGCGGACCTCCGCGGACCGCCCGAGCATCGACAGACGCGCTTTACTGCGGATCAAAACCTGACCGGCAGCGGCCGCACCCAGTTTCGTCCCGCGGGCCAGACGCGAGGTGGGCACGTGTTCCGACACGGCTTCGATCATGCTGGATTCTTCGCGCTCATGGCAGCCATTCAAGTCCTGCTCCCCGGGATTGGCACAATATGGCTGTGGAGCGAAGATCGCGGACAGCGAGTCAGCAGCTGATGGACGAAGCGGATCGGGCGCTCGCCGAGAAGCGACGCCAGTTGCTCCGGATGAAAACCGTGGCGACCGGTTTCCTCGTCGTCGCGACGATCGTCTATGTGCTGTGTACGTGGGCGGAATCAGGCGGCGACGCGGCTGGCTGGGTGGGCTATCTCAAGGCTGCGTCCGAGGCCGGAATGGTCGGCGCGATGGCCGACTGGTTCGCGGTGACCGCGCTTTTCCGCCATCCGATGCGCATCCCGATTCCGCACACGGCCATCATCCCGAAGAAGAAGGACCAGCTCGGTGAGAGCCTGAGTTCCTTTGTCAGCCAGAACTTCCTGCACCCGGACGTGGTGGAGGAGAAGGTGCTGTCCGCCGAGATCCCATTCCGCGTCGGACGCTGGATGGCGCAACCGGAAAACGCGGCTCGCGTGGCGAAGGAATCGTCGACGATGCTGCACGCACTCGTCGGCATCCTGCGTGACGAGGATGTCCAGCAGGTCATCGACGCGACGATCGTGCGACGCCTGGCCGAGCCGAAGTGGGGTCCGCCGATCGGCAAGGTCCTCGCCGAGCTCATCACCGAGAACCGCCAGGGGCCCCTGCTCGATCTTCTGGCCGAACGTGCGCATCAATGGGCACTCGCGAGCCAGGAGACCCTGGACACGATCGTCATGCGCGATGCGCCGCAGTGGGCACCCCGCTGGGCGAACATCATGATCTCGGAGAAGATCTATCGCGAGCTCGTCGAATTCACCTGGAAGGTGCGCTCGAACCCGAACCACGAAGTCCGGCTCGCGGCCAATCGCTTCCTCAACGACTTCGCGCACGACCTTCAGTTCGACGAGACGACCATTCGCAAGGCCGAACGGATCAAGGCCGAGGTCATGGGCCGCGAGGAGATCACCGGCCTCGCCGAGGCGACCTGGCGGGTCGCCAAGCGCCTCATCCTCGATTCGGTCGAGGACGAGAACAGCACTCTTCGCCGCAAGGTGAAGGAGAACGTCGTTCATCTCGGCACGAAATTGCGGGACGACGCAGCCTTGAACGCAAAAGTCAACCGGTGGCTGGTCGGTGGAGCGCGTTATATCGCGGGCAACTACGCACGCGAAATCACCGGAATCATCACCGACACGATCGCTCGGTGGGACGCCGAAGAGGCCTCGAAGAAGATAGAACTGCAGGTCGGACGGGATCTTCAGTTCATTCGCATCAACGGAACGGTCGTCGGATCGCTCGCCGGACTGGTGATCTACGCAATATCTCACCTGATGTTCGGCTAGCGCCGAAAGGATCTGTGTACAGGGCTTTTGCGCATTCTGGTTAGCTAGATCACAATCCGGACACGCTAGCTGGGTGCTTGCAACTGCTAGCGCGTCGTCCTAACCTCGGGGTCAGCACAATTCCCCTGGAAAGTGGAGCGAATGGACTTGAACCGTGGTGCCGCCCAGAGCGGTGCCGACGATTCGGCGGGCAATGATGCCCAGTCGAAAGAGGGTGGCCACTCGATTGGTGCCTTCATTCGATCCCAGCGCGAAGCCGCCCAGGTTTCCCTGCGCCAACTGGCGCAGATGGCAGGTGTAAGCAATCCGTACCTCAGCCAGATCGAGCGCGGTTTGCGGAAACCATCCGCCGAGGTGCTAGCGCAGATCGCCAGAGGCCTTCGACTTTCGTCCGAGGCACTCTATGTACGAGCGGGGTATCTGGAACCGCACAACTACGGTCCGGTTCGAGACGCTCTCCTCGGCGACACGGCGATCACCGAGCGGCAACGTCAGGTGCTGCTGGATATCTACGAATCCTTCTGTCGCGAGAACCTCAAAGAGGCTTCTCTCGAGGAATCCCCGGCGGACGAGTAGAGATTCGATCGGGCTCAGCGGTTCGGGGCGCATCGCACAGTGCTGTGGGTGCCGTCGGCGCGGAATTACGAACTCACAAGGAGAAAAAGAATGACTGAACCCCAGAAGGGCGCACAGAACGTGGTCAAGCCGCTTTACGCAACTGTTGGTGCTGGTGACGCTCTCGTCCAGGCCGTGACCGACCTCGTCGCCAAGGCTCGCACCCGCGCTGCCTCGGTTGCCGAGATCGATGTGAACGCTCGCGTCGAAGAGGCCAAGGAGCGTGCTGCTGCGCTTCCGGCCGACATCCAGGAGCAGGTCCTCGCTCTCCGTGAGCGTCTCGCCGGCCTGCCGTCTTCGCTGCCGGAGGACATCGCCGAGCTGCGCGAGAAGTTCACCGTCGACCAGCTGCGTTCGATCGCAGAGACCTACCTCAAGCTGGCCACCGACATCTTCGCCGACCTGGTCGCGCGTGGTGAGGGTGCAGTCGAGCGCATCAAGACCCGTGGTGGCGTCGAAGAGCGTGTCGAGAAGGCCCGCGGCGCCGTCGAGGGCCAGGTCGAGAAGGCTCGCGGAGCCGTCGAGGACGCCCGCGAAGCCGTCGAGGAGAACATCGCCAAGGCCACCGAGGCTGCCAAGACCCTGACCGCCAAGGTCAAGGAAGTTGCCACCAAGGCGTCGGAGAAGGCTGAGGAGGCCGCTGAGGCCGCCGCCGCTGACGTTCAGGAGGCTGCTGCCGAGGTCGTCGCCGAGGTCAAGGAAGCCGTCGAAGAGGTCAAGAAGGTTGCGAAGAAGGCTCCGGCCAAGCGCGCACCGCGTAAGACCGCTGCCAAGAAGGCTGCCGCTCCGGCCGCTGCCGAGGCTCCGGCTGCTGAGTAAGCACCCCGCTTACTGATCAAACTCAATAACAACTGCCCCCATGCTTTTGCATGGGGGCAGTTGCGCGTTTGGGAATCTCTTTATCATCGGGGGGTGACCCTTGTTGCCGTGAACACGATCCTGTTCTGGATCATGACCGCTCTGCAGATCTTCGGCATTGGCCTGACGGTGTACGCCATCGTTCACGCCGTCCGCCAGCGGAGCGACGCCTTCACGGCGGTGGACAAGCTCACCAAGCCGATCTGGCTCGGAATCCTGCTCGTCTCGCTGCTGGTGATCCTGGCGATGGGTGTTCTTGGGCTGCTTGGATTCATCGCCATCATCGCCGTCGGCATCTACTTGGCCGACGTCAAACCGCGTGTCGACGACATCCAGCACGGCGGTTCTCGCTGGTAGTGGCCCTGTCAACATTTGCGTAGCTAACACGTAGGTTTTTTGGGCGCTAACACTTGCAAGCACGTAAATTTGAGGTAACGTGACCGGCAACACAAAGGAGTGTTGATGACCACCTCACGCGCTGTTGCGTCAGTTGACTCCGACGACGACCTGCTCCTCGAGCCGAGCGTCGCACCGGATGTCATCCCCGTCGTCACTTCCGACGGCGGCTCCCTCCGGGTCCATGCCTATGGACCGGAAGATGGGGACCCAATCGTCCTCATACACGGCTGGACTTGCCGTATCGAGTACTGGTACCCCCAGATCAACGCCTTTGCGAAGCGTCAGCGCGTCATCGCGTACGACCACCGCGGTCACGGCGAGAGCAAGCTTGGCCGGAACCGCGTCTCGGTCGAGATGCTTGCCGACGACCTGCAGGCCGTCCTTGACGCCACTGTTCGCCCGGGCAAGAAGGCCCTTCTCGTGGGCCACAGCATGGGCGGCATGACGATCATGGAGTGGGCAAGCCGCTACCCGGGCAATGTCAATCGCCTGGTCTCCGGCATCGTGCTCGCCAGCACTGGTGCCGACCGCATCCTCAAGGACACTGCGGCGCTGCCGATTCTCGGCAAGGTCAACGGTGTTCGCGGCGTGCTGACCAAGGCGGTCGTCGCCGCGCCGGTTCCGCTGCCGCCGCTCGGCGCAGTGAAGAAGATCTTCCAGTACCGGGCGCTGTCGCCGCGCGCGACCAATGCTCAGGTCGACTTCTGCTTCGACATCGTTGCGGCCTGCTCGCCGATCTCGCGCGCACGCTGGGGTCTCGCCCTGGGCCGCGTCGACGTCACGCGCGGTCTCGAGAACATGAACGTTCCGGTCACCGTCGTCGCCGGAACCTATGACCGCCTCACCCCGATGAGCCACTCGCACAAGCTGGTCGCACAGCTCGAGGACGCGGGTGTTCCGGTCCGTCTGGCATCGCTCCCGGGCGTCGGTCACATGAGCAACGTCGAAGCCGCCACCGCCTTCAACGAAGAGGTCGCCCGACTGCGCGTCGCCGGCCGCCAGCAGAGCCGTTACGGCGCTGCCGCGGGTTAAACATCCACACAGTCATCCGCCCGCTTCCCGAAGAGTTTCCGGGGAGCGGGCGGTTTTCATTTTCTGGGGCTAGGTGAACACGACCGTCTTGCGCCCGTGGACGAGAACACGATCCTCCAGGTGCCAGCGCAGGCCGCGGGCCAACACCTGCTTCTCCGCATCCCGGCCCTGGCGCACGATGTCGCGCACGGTGAATGAGTGGTCGATCCGGCTGACGTCCTGCTCGATGATCGGGCCGGCGTCGAGCTCGGCGGTCACGTAGTGGCACGTGGCTCCGATGAGCTTCACGCCGCGCGCATACGCCTGGTGGTACGGGCGTGCGCCGACGAAGGACGGCAGGAAGCTGTGGTGGATGTTGATCGCGCGACCCGCCCAGTGACGGCACAGGTCCTCCGGCAGGACCTGCATGAAGCGAGCGAGAACGATCGCATCCGGGAGGTAGGAGTCCGCGAGGTCCCGGACCTGTTCGAACGCGGGGCCGCGCTCGTCGGGATTCGCGGGGAACGGCACGTGGTGAAACTTCACGCCGTGCGCCTCCGCAACTCCACGAAGGTCCTCATGGTTGCCGATGACGGCTTCGATCGTCGCGGGGAAGTCGCCTGCGGCAGTACGGCCGAGAAGGTCGTGGAGGCAGTGCGGCTCCTTGCTGACGAGCAGCACGACCCGCTTCCGTTCGGTGGTGTCATGCACGGCCCACTCGACATCCGGTCCGAGGGTTTCGGCGATTGGGGCGAACCGTTCGGCGAACACCTCGGGGGTGCACTCGGGATCGGCCGGGAGGACGGCCTGCCGGGTGAAGAACCAGCTGGTGTCCTCGTCGGAGTGATAACCGGCTTCGTGGATCGAGCTGCCGTCTTCGGCGATGAATCGGGTGATCTCCGCGATGATGCCGGGGCGGTCAGGACATCCCAAAGTCAGGACAAGTCGACGTTTGGCCTCGGAGTTCACTGCTCTGCTCACCCCGAGAGATTATCGGAGAAGGCTGTGGACCGGCATGTTCTGTCCCTCCGAGTACGCTGACCGGGTGACAGCCGGAATGACGCGCGCCGCGGTCGCGGCCATGATCGATCACACTCTTCTCAAGCCCGAGGCGACGCGCGACGATGTGCGAGCCCTGGTGGCCGAAGCCCAGGAACTGGGTGTCTATGCGATCTGCGTTTCGCCGTCGATGCTCCCGGTGACCGCGGATGGCCTCGCGGTGGCAACGGTCGCCGGCTTCCCCTCCGGCAAGCATCACTCGCTCGTCAAAGCCGCCGAAGCGCGCCTGGCGGTCGAAAGCGGTGCGAATGAGGTCGACATGGTGATCGACATCGGAGCGGCCAAGGCGAACGACTTCAACGCAGTACTGGCCGACGTACTCACGGTCTACGAGGCGATCAAGAGTCGCGCACTGCTGAAGGTCATCATCGAATCGGCGGCGCTCACCGACGAGCAGATCGTCGGGGCGTGCGAGGCGGCCGTTCAGGCCGGTGCGGCCTTCGTGAAGACGTCGACCGGGTTCCACCCCGCCGGTGGCGCGTCGGCGCACGCGGTGGCACTCATGGCGAAAACGGTGGCCGGGCGGGCGAAGGTCAAGGCGAGTGGCGGAATTCGAACCGCGGAATCCGCCCTGGAGATGATCGCGGCGGGCGCCGATCGGCTCGGCCTATCGAACAGCCGAGCCGTTCTCGACGGCATCTGACAGACGATCGGCCACGATTCTCCGCGGTGAGCGCGGATTATCGTGGCCGATCGAAAGCGCAGGGGCCTACCCGCAGCTGGTGACCTTCCGCGGAGCGTCAGGAGACAGGGCTCCCGAGTTCGTCGGGCCGGCCGTCGTGGTGGTCGGCGTGGTCGATGCCGGAGGCTGATCCGACGGCGTCCAGTTCTTCCCCTCCAGGCCGAGAGTCAGACCCTTGGAGTCGAGGGCCACAGCCTTGGCCTTGAGGCCGAACGGCATGTTTCCGCTGCTCAGGTTCTCGTTGATCGTCGACAGGATGTTGTCGACGACGCTGTTGTCGATTCCCATGCCGAAGAAGCTCGCGTCCACCGTCTGCAGTTTCAGCGTGTCGTTTTCGACGAAGACTCGGACGGTCGCGGTCGCGATATCTCCGACGAAGGAGATCTTGATGGTCCCGTCGTTGTTCGTCTCCAACGAGGAGATCAGCTGGCCGAAGGACTGCTGTTGCAGGGTCTGCAGCATGCCCTCAGCGCTCCACGTGACGACGGCCTTCGCGCTGTCCGTCGCGCCGTTATCGGTCTTGATGCCGTTGATCTTCGCGTCGATCCCGAGGCCGTTGACAGTCCCGGTGCTCGATTCTTTGCTCTCGATCGTGACGTAGTCGAGCTTGCCGGTCAGAAGTTGAAGCAGAACCGGCTTCGCGCTCAGGCCCACATCGACATTGCTGCCGATCTGGCTGAACGACGACGTGATGCATTCTTTGATCTTGTGCCGCATGTACACCTCGCCGCCCGCGACACCCACCACGATGAGGGACAGCACGAGGGAGACCACCAAGATGATGATCCCTCGGCGATTGAGGGACTTACGCGGAGGGCTCGGCTGGTATTCGGGCTGGGGCGGAGGCGGGGGCGGGGGCTGGTAGACCACGATTCCGATTGTTCACGATTTACCTGAAGGTTGGCTGTTAATCCGCCGGGGCAACCCATTCCCAGTTGATCGTGAGCACGCAATCGCGCATGCGACGGCGATACCGCTGCACCGGAATTCCCGTTTCGGCAAGCAGGTCCAGGGTTGCTCGCCACCGCGCGCGGGGTCCGAACGTCGACACTGGTGCGCACGTCGCCCAGGCTCGGTCCGCGGACTGAAGCAGATCGTGAATTCGTTCACCGGGGACGTTCCGATGGATCAGTGCCTTGGGCAGTCGCTCGGCGATATCGGACGGGCGCTCGGTCGTAAAGGGGTCCCACGCGAGCGTGAACGTCAGCGGACCCGTCTTATCGAGAAGAATCCACGCGCAACGCCGACCGAGTTCGTCGCAGGTTCCCTCGATGATGAGGCCGCCCGGGGCGAGTTGATCCTGCATCCGGCGCCACGCTGCCGAGACCGCATCCTCCGGATACTGGCGCAGCACGTTGAACGTCCGAACGAGCACCGGATTCAGGCCGGCCAGTTCAAAACCGCCCCGCATGAACGAGACCCCGGGTTCGGACTCGGCGATGCGGGCGGGATCGATCTCGAGACCGACAACGCGGACGTCGTGCCGAACCTTGCGGAGTCGGTGTGCGAGTTCGAACGTCGTGAACGGCCGAGCGCCGTACCCGAGATCGACGACCAGGGGATCGGAAGCATCGTGCAGAACCTGGCGAACCAGTGGGTGATGGACAAGCCAGCGATCACTGCGGCGCAGCCGGTTGACTCCCGTCGTGCCGCGCGTGATCGAACCGACCGGAGCTCCCACGGGGCGGGAACTCGGGGCGGGCTTCACCTCGCTATTAGACGACTGCCCGACTGTTGGCGTCCAACCAGTTTCCGGTCGCGCCCCACTCCTTGTCGAGCAGTTCGAGCAGGTGGGTCAGCATGACCCGCTCGAGCTGACCGCCCACGATCGGGATGTTGACCTGAGCCTCGAAGGTGACGCGCAGGACCGCGCCACGACCATCAGCCGCGACGAGGGTGCGGGCGCTCAGGCTGCCCGGTCCGCCCGGGATCGAGGCCGAGGAGTGACCGGTGATGGACTTCCCGTCGTAGTCGAAGTGCTCGCGACGGGTGATGACCATGTCCTTGCGCAGCACGGCACGGGCCAGTTCCGGCATCAGTTCGCGCGGGATGATGTGGTTGAAGGTGGCGTCGATCTTCGACTTCTCGACCTCGAGCGATGTGAGCTCGTTGGGGGAGAAAACACGCAGCTCGTCGAGACGAGTCTCCCAGTGGTCAGTGTTCTGCAGGGCAGCCCACACCTGAGGAACGGTGTGGCTGACAAACCGTGCGCTGTAGTCGAGTCGACGAGCCATGAGCAGCGACTTTACCGGCGAAGACATGTGGACCGATGACCTTGATCTGATCGTTTCCGAGTGGTTAGTGGCTTGCGACCCAGGCTTTGGAGAATGCGTCCTCCACCTTGAACAGTCGCGGAAGTTGATCGGCGACGACGGCCTCGACAGCACGTCCCACAATGGGAACGCCTATTTCGACGACGCCGGCGAAGGTGACTTTGCTGCCATTCTCAGACGACTCCAATGTCGTCGATCCGGCCATGTGAGCTCGACGGCCTTCGACCACCGAGGTGAATTTGCCCGTGGACTCCCGGTCGACCAACGGCCCCCAGGTCTCCGTCCGGCTGATCCGGATGTTCGTCGCCATAACCCGCTGAATCAGGGCAGGCAGATGGTGGCTGCGGATCGTCTGTTCGAGGTGGACGGTGAAGCGACCACCCTCGCGTGAACTACTCAGCAGCTTGCCGAGACTTCCGCCGACTTCCTTGATCCGGGCAGCCCAGTACTCGTCGCTGGTGAGGGCCGCATAGACGGCCTCGACCGGAGCGTCGAAGTGCACCGAATGGTTGATCTCGCGGGCCATATGCAGACGGTACCTGCTCACCCTGACAAGCGGCCGTCAGGCAAGCGCGCAATTAACGAAATCGCACTCGGGATAAAGGGTTACGCCGTACTTGGCGTGTACGCCGGCGCGGATGTGGCCCGCCAGCACCATGAGGTCCTGTGCCGTGGCGCCGCCGCGGTTCGTGAGCGCGAGCGTGTGCTTGGTGGACAGGGTCGCGCGACCGGTTCCGACCTCTTTGCCGTAGCCCTTCGGGAACCCGGCGTGCTCGATGAGCCAGGCCGCCGACAGCTTGAAGCCGTGTTCATCCGGCCAGCGCTGCGCGTCGACCGCGAGCTCGGGGACGTGCGGTACCACCGGATTGACGAAGAACGACCCGACGCTCCAGGTGTCGTTGTCGTCCGGGTTCAGCACCATGCCGCGCATGCTGCGCAGTTCGATGACGGCTTGCCGAACATCGGCGACGGGTGCGGAGTCGGTGACCGACATGTTCATGTGGTTGGCCAAGGCTGCGTAGCGCAGCGGCGGTGACATCGTCTCGCGCTGGAGGCGGTAGGCGACGTCGAGAACGACGTAGCGCCGATTGCGCTTGAAGATCGACGTCCGGTTGCCGAATTCGAGATCGTCTCGGAGCCACCGCGCGACCGCGCCGGATTCGCGGTCGTATGCCGTGACGTACTCGAGCGTGTCCGACGTCAAGGCGCCGTAGGCCCCGACGTTCTGGATCGGGGTGCCACCGACGAGCCCGGGAATTCCGGAAAGCTGCTCGATGCCCGAGAGGCCCGCCTCGATGGTCTGCGCGACCACTGAGTCCCATTCGACGCCGGCATCGACCGTCACGAGGTCGTCGGCGATCGTGAACTGGTTGTTCGCGACCTTGATCACGAGACCGTCGAAGCCGACGTCGCCGACGACAAGGTTCGAACCCCCGCCGACGATGAGCAGTTCCGTGCCGGCGGCGTCCGCGTCCTTGACGAGCGACACCAGTTCCTCGGTCGTCTCGGCCACGGCGTATTCGCGCGCTGGACCGCCGACTCGGATCGTGGTGAGCTCGCTGAGATTCATAGGTGCAGGTTATTCGGTGTTGCCAGTTCCGACTTTGCTACTACGCAATTGGTGACCCTTCGAGGTCAGGCAGGCGCCGGTCTTGAGATTCCAGTCCCAACCGTGCAGGTTGCAGGTGAGCTTGTCGCCCTCGATGATGCCGAACTTCGTGAGGTCGGCCTTGAGGTGTGGGCACCGGCGCTGAATCTCCCAGCCGTCCTTGATGATCGTCGCGCTGTCGTCGTGCGACTCGGCGAACCAGCCGTCGGCGTACGCGATGCGCTCGTCGGTGAGGCACTTGAAGAACGTGTACAGATACTCGTTGAAGCCACCGACACGATGCGCGGTGAACCGCAACGACAGAAAGATCGTGTTGACCCAGTCGGGCTCGTTGTCGCGGAGAACCGTCCGAACGATGTTCGGCGCGATCGCGAAGCCATAGCGGAACTTCTCGTCGGCGATCGGCTCGCGCACGATTCGCTTCGGGAAGTCCAGCACGACCTTCTCGGCGCCCATGTCCAACTCGACGGGGTAACCGATGCCGTCGCAGATCTGGTCGGTCTGAACCATGATCGGCTCGAACAGTGCGCGGAGCGGCTCGAGCAGCGGCTCGCCTTCGGCCGGGGCCCACGTCGCCTTGATGGCGGCGATGGTCGGAGCCATTCGTTGGGCGAAGGACTCGATGTAGTCCGCCTTGCCGGTGGTGAAGATCTTCTCGACCTCGTCCGCCGGAATCGGGTGTTCGAGAGCGTTGAGGTTGGACCCCGAGAAGTCGGCGGCGCTGCCCGGAATCATGAGCAGGCCTTTGTCGTGCCCGTGCTGCCGCATCTGGTCGATGAAGACGACCTGGTCCGGGAAGATGTTCGCCGGGTTGTCGGTGTCGTCGTTGAGGTAGCGGAGTTCGTCGTCGAGGAAGCATGGCGGCCCGGCGGACGGGATGACCCACGTCGCGTCGACCTGAGAGATGTATTGACGGCAACGGTCCATTCCGCGCTGGCGTTTCTGGATCGCGAAGGCGTCCTTGGCGCGCTGCGGCATGTCGTAAACCCAGGGGAACCAGATGGCGCCGGAGAACTGCAGCATGTGGACGTCGATGTGCCCGAATGCGGTGTGCATGACGTCAAGGTCGATCGGACGCGCGTCGTTCATGTTGAAGGCGACCGTCTCGCCGTCTGAAACGACGAGGCCCGAGTCGCCGAGCGGGCCGTCGGCGGGTGCCCGCATCGCGATGATCATGATGTCCAGGTCACCCTTGGGGCCGGTCACCGTGTGCTTGACCGAGTCTTCGGTTTCGAAGAACTTGTGGAAGCCCAGTCCTTCGAGTTCGCGCTGCAGGTCCGGCACCGGGTAGTCCGGGAGCAGCACGACGGCGTCCTTGTTGACGTGCTTGAGCAGGTGCGCGGCGTCGAAGTGGTCACGGTGCAAGTGCGAGACATAGAGGTAGTCGACGTCGCCGAGCGCATCCCAGTCGAGCTGGGTGTTGTCCGGAAACGGAACCCATGCGGCGAAATACGCCGGGTTCACCCACGGGTCGCACAGGATCGACCCGGCCTTCGTCTCGATGTGAAAACCTGCATGGCCGACGCTGGTGATGCGCACAGTTAAAGCCCCTTCCGGTCATCTCCAGACCCGGCTTCAAGGATGCCTGCTCAATGCGTAAGGCAACAACCCGGGCGCGCCCGGGCGCGGCGTGCTCTGTGACCGGCGTGTCGGGCCTACCGTGACGCACGCGGGGCAAAGGAGAGATGCAGTGACGCGATTTGGGGTTTTCGGGGCGATTGCCGTCCTGACCGCGGTTGCCGCCTGTGGCAGCAACACGGTGAGCGGTTCCTCACAGGGCGAGGACGCGGGCTCGAGCACGAGTTCGGTTGCGACGCTGGACCGTGGACCGCTCGGCAAGCTGCCGACCCGAAAGTCGCCGCTGCCTCCGACTGTCTCCTGCACCTACGACTCCGACGGTTCCCCGGCAAAGCCGGCGAAGAAGCCCCCGGCGACCGCGTCGACCGAGGGGACCGCGGTGGTGACGCTGGCGCTCGGACAGGGGACCGTCACGCTCGATCTCGATCGATCGTTGGCGCCGTGCACGGTGAACAGTTTTGTCAGCCTCGCGCAGCAGGGCTACTTCAACAGCACGACCTGCCATCGACTGACGACCGACGGAATCTACGTCCTGCAGTGCGGCGACCCGTCCGGGACCGGAGCGGGCGGACCGGGTTACAAATTCGCCGACGAATATCCGACGGATGAAGTCAAGGCATCGAGCTTTGGCTATTCCCGCGGATTCATCGCGATGGCCAACGCGGGACCCGCTACCAACGGGAGCCAGTTCTTCATCGTTTACGGCGATTCGGAGCTGCCGCCGGCCTACACGATTTTCGGCCGGATCGGCGACGGAATCAAAGTCATCGATGGCATTGCTGACGGAGGCGTAAAAGATGGTGGCCAAGACGGCGCTCCGGCGAATAAGGTCGAGATCGTGACCGCTTCCGTGGCCTGAGCGGGTGACACATCACATAGCAGTCTGGGGAATAGCTGTGAGGCTGCCCACTGCTGCGTGCGACGACCAGCACTGATCTTTTGGCTGATGTCGAAAGCCGCCTATTGCGGCCAATTCCACAGTAACGTGGGGGTTGTGGATGACATCACTTCGTCGTTACCAAAATGATCATTCAAGGTTAGCGTTTTCTCCATGTTTGCTACCAAGGTTCGTGCGCGTCTTGCGCTCGTAGCGTCAGTGCTGTTTCTGGCGCTCGTCGGCGCAACCGGCTGCAGCAGTTCGCTTTTTGCGGAATTCAAGCTCGACTACTCGCCCGGCGATGGGTCGACCGACGTCAGTCCGGCAGACGACATCTTCGTCAAGGCTGAGCACGGCAAGCTCGAGAGCGTCACGCTCACGAGTCCGGCAGGCCACCAACTCGACGGCCGTCTCAACGCGTCGAAGGACGAGTATCACGTCACCGAGCCGCTCGGGTTCGGCAAGACCTACACCTGGTCCGGCACCGCCAAAGACGGCAGCAAGAGCGTCAAGATCGAGGGCACGTTCACCACGATCAACCCGGAGACTCTGACCTACGGATCGCTCAACATCGGTGACGACCAGACGGTTGGTATCGCCGCACCGATCATCATTCAGTTCGACAGCCATGTCGAAGACAAGGCCGCAGTCGAACGTGCCATCACCGTCAAGACCAGCACGCCTACGGAGGGCGCGTGGGCTTGGCTGCCGGACGACAACGGTTCGCGTCTGCACTGGCGTCCGCGGGAGTACTGGAAGCCCGGCACCAAGGTAGAGGTCAACGCCAAGCTCTACGGCGTCAACATGGGTGATGGTGCCTACGGCGGCCAGGACCTGTCCCTCGAGTTCCAGATCGGACGCAGCCAGATCGTCAAGGCTGACGCGACCACGCACCGTATGCAGGTCATTCGAGACGGCCAGGTCGTCAGCGATTACGCGGTGAGCTACGGAGCGGGCACTGAAGAACGCAATACGACCCGTAGCGGAACGCACATCGTGCAGGAGAAGCACGAGCACTTCAAGATGACGAACGAGCCCTACTACCGGGACGTCGACGAGTATTACGCGGTCCGTATCTCGAACAACGGTGAGTTCATCCATGAAAACCCGAACACCGTCGGTTCGCAGGGCTCGGCCAATGTCTCCAACGGGTGCATCAATCTGAACCCGCAGGACGCACAGGAGTATTTCAACTCCGCGCTCTACGGTGACCCCGTCGAGGTGACCGGAACGGATGTGGACCTGTCGGCTGCCGATGGCGACATCTACGACTGGACGATCGACTGGGCGACCTGGAAGTCGATGTCGGCGCTCGACGGCAGTGCGAAGCAGGTTGTGTCGGCGTCGGCGAAGAAGCCGGCACCGATCGGCGGAAACTGACCTTCGATCAAGGCATGCCGGGCTCCCGTTGGGGCCCGGCATTCTTTTTTTGGCAGGCTTGACCCTGACACCGTGTGAGGCCATAGACCAGTGTCACCTCTTCAAAGGAGGAGCCATTGTTCACCATCGGAGACTTCGCCAGACACGGCCGGGTTTCGGTGCGGATGTTGCGGCACTACGACGAGCTCGGTCTCTTGCAGCCGGCTCGCGTCGACCCACACAGCTCGTACCGCTACTACGAGGCAGCACAGCTGTCGCAGCTCAATCGGATCGTCGCGCTCAAGGAGCTCGGGTTCAACCTCGCCGAGGTCGGCTCGATTCTCGACGAGCACATCGATGCCGAAAAATTCCGGGAGATGCTGGAACAGCGGCGATCTGAGCTGCGGGCCCAGATCGCGGCAGACACCGCCCGGTTGCGCCAGGTCGACGTTCGTCTTCGAGTCATCGATAGCGAGGAAATCATGCCCACCACCACGGAAATCGTCGTCAAGTCCCTCCCGGCCGTTCGCGTCGCCGAACTGACCGCCCATGCCGAGGGGTACAACCCCGATGCCATCTCGCCGGTCATCCAGCCGCTCTTCGGCCAGCTTGCCGACCGCATGAGTGCGGCGAAGATCGAGTTCATCGGCCCGGCCGTCGCGTACTACGAAGACAGCATGGACGGCGGCGTCATCGTTCACGCGGCGATGCCGGTCAATCTCGAACCGGGCGACCACGGATTCGACATCGTGGATCTCCCGGCGGTTCCGCGGGCCGCGACCCTGATCCACCGCGGCAGCATGGACACCGTGCTCGGGTCGTGGCAGACGCTCGCGCGCTGGATCTCCGACCACGAGAACCAGCAGGCCGGCTATGCCCGCGAGGTGACTCTGCATTGGTCCGAAAACCCGGACGAGTGGGTCACCGAGCTGCAGGTCCCGATCTAGCCAAATGCAAACAGCGCCGGAGCTCAGGCTCCGGCGCTGTTGCGGTCAGGGCGTGGTCATCACTCGATGACGCAGGTCGTTGTCGTCTTGACGCCGATGATGAAGCCTTTGCTGTCCACGATCGGGGTCTTGGTGGTGGTGCAGGTCTTCTTCACCGTCGGCGCGGTCGTGCCGGCGGGGGAAACGGGCTTTGCGGTGTCCGCATTGGCCAGCCCGCTGGCTCCGAGCATGAGAAACGATGCGGCGGCAAAGGATGCTGCGATCTTGGCGGCAATTGTGTTCTTCATCAGGGTGTTCCTTCTCCGTTGGCGGCGCAATCTCTTCGCTATCCAGAGTGCTGATCTTGACCGGTCTGAAGAAGGTGCCCAAGGGGGTCGGCAGACCTCACCGGGGTGGCGGGTTTTCGCCACCTAGGTGGCGCGATTGACCCGTCCGGCCTCCGCCTGGTCGCGCGGTTTGACGACGATTTGGTCGATGTTGACGTGCGGTGGCCGCGACGCGACGAACCCGACGATGTCGGCGATATCTTGCGCGACAAGCGGTTCCATCCCGCGGTAGACCGCGTCGGATCGGTCGGCGTCACCATCGAACCGGACGAGCGAGAACTCCGTCTCGACCGCTCCCGGCGCAACCTCGGTGAGCCGGACCGGCTTGCCGAGGAGTTCGCCGCGAAGCGTCCGGTGGAGGACTGCCTCCGCGTGCTTCGCTGACGTGTAGCCAGAACCGTTGTCGTACGGGCTGAGTGCGGCGATCGACGTGATCGTCACGATGAGGCCGTCGCCGGACGCGATGAGACCCGGAATGAGGGCCTTCGTCATTCGGAGCGTGCCGAGGACGTTCGTCTCCCACATCCAGCGCCAGTGGTCGAGGTTGGCCTCCGTGACGGGCGCCAGGCCCTTCGCACCGCCGGCGTTGTTGACGAGGACGTCGACGCGGGGCAGTGATGAGCAGAAGGCGTCGACCGATTCCTGATCGGTGACGTCGAGAAAATGTGCGACGGCGCCGGTCTCGGCGGCGATTGACTCGAGGCGGTCGATCCGCCGGGCGCCGGCGTGAACCGTGTATCCCTGGGCCGCGAGAACGCGAACACAAGCCTCTCCGATCCCTGAACTTGCCCCGGTGACTACTGCGACTTTTCCGCTATTCACCCGTCCATTGTGTATTCCGGCGCAAGGAGGACGAGGGAGCATCGCAGTGAGTACCGGAGTGCAGCGAGGAACGGAGCGAGGAGCGGATGGAGGACGGTGCGCCCATGTCGGGAAGGAAATGTGTGTGCAGACGGTTGAGGTGGTTGCAGGGGTCTGACGTCGGGAAGGCAATATGGGGACCGTGAGAGCAAACGAAGGCTTCTGGCCGCGTCGCGTTGCGGTGCTTTCTGTTCACACTTCTCCCTTGGCGCAGCCAGGTACCGGCGATGCCGGTGGGCTCAACGTTTACGTCCTCAAAACCGCCGAACGGCTTGCCGAGCACGGGGTCGAAGTCGAGATCTTCACGCGGGCAACGTCTTCTGCCGACGCTCCGGTCGTCGAAGCGGCGCCGGGAGTGCTCGTCCGAAACATCGTCGCGGGTCCGTTCGAGGGCATGGACAAGGCCGAACTGCCGACTCAGTTGTGTGCGTTCACCTCGGGCGTCCTGCGCGAACAAGCACTTCATCCGGTCGGACACTACGACGTCCTGCATTCGCACTACTGGCTGTCCGGCCAGGTCGGATGGCTGGTCCGGGATCGCTGGCGGGTGCCGCTCGTGCACACGGCGCACACGCTCGCCGCGGTCAAGAACCTGTCGATCGCCGATGGTGATTCGCCCGAACCCGCATCGCGTGAGATCAGTGAGAAGCAGATCGTTGCGGAGGCGGACCGGCTCGTCGCGAACACCTCTCTCGAAGCGCGCCACCTGATCGAGCTGTACGGCGCGAGTCCGGAGCGCATCGATGTCGTCGCTCCCGGCGCTGACCTGCGCACCTACACCCCGGGCGACCGGATCGCGGCCCGTGCCCGCCTGGGCATCGCACCCCATGAGCAGGTTGTCGCGTTCGTCGGCCGCATCCAGCCGCTCAAGGCCCCGGACGTGCTCGTTCGCGCGGTCGCCGAGCTCGCGGCTCGCGGTGCGGCGCCCATTCGCGTCCTCATCGTCGGCGGACCCTCCGGGACCGGCCTGGCGCGCCCGCAGGCGCTCGAAGAACTGGCCACGTCGTTGGGTGTCGCGGCGCAGATGACGTTCCTGCCGCCGATGCCGCCGCAGCAGTTGGTGAATGTCTACCGCGCCGCGGATGTTGTTGCCGTACCGAGCTATTCGGAGTCTTTCGGCCTCGTGGCGATCGAGGCTCAGGCCTGCGGAACTCCGGTGCTCGCCGCTGATGTGGGCGGGCTCGGCACCGCGGTTTCCGACGGGATCACCGGGGTACTCGTCGATGGCCACCGGACGACGGACTGGGCAGATGCGCTGCAGAAGATGCTGTCCGAGCCGGAACGCCTGGCGAAAATGGGCGACCGCGGGCACCGGCATGCGGCTCGCTTCTCCTGGCGCCAGACCGCGGACGGCTTGCTCTCGAGCTACGCCAAGGCGCGCGCCGGTGACGTGGTGCCGATGGCGGTAGGAGGGTGGTAGCCGTGGACCTGGCGCAAGCACTTGAGGATGCGCTCAATGAACTCGGCATCGAATTCACCCGAGCCGGCGAGCGGAACTACATCGTCGATCTCCCGGGCGAGAAAAAGCTCAAGACCACGTGCATGTTCACGGCGGAACGCACGGGCGTGCTGATCGAAGCGTTCGTCTGCCGCCATCCGGACGAGAACGAGCCGAAGGTGCACGAATTCCTGCTGCATCGAAACCGCCGGATTTTCGGCGTCGCCTACACGATCGACAACAATCGCGACATCTACCTCGTCGGCCGCCTCACCCCGGAGTCGGTTTCGACCGTGGAGGTCGACCGAATCCTCGGTCAGGTACTCGAAGCGGCGGACCGCGACTTCAACATTCTTCTCGAACTCGGCTTCGCCGAATCCATTCGCCGCGAGTGGAAGTGGCGGGTTTCGCGAGGCGAATCGCTGGCCAATCTGCAGGCCTTCAAGCACCTTGTAAATGAGCATGACGATCACGCGCCGGAAGGTGACGTGGAAGGATAACGCCCATGACTGACACAGTGGGCACGCTGATTTTGGTCCGCCACGGCGAGAGCGAATGGAATGCCATGAACCTCTTCACCGGTTGGGTGGATGTTCACCTCACCGACAAGGGGATCGGCCAGGCCAAGCGGTCCGGCGAGCTTCTCGTGGAGAAGGACATCCTCCCGGACATCGTGTTCACGTCGGTCCTGCGGCGCGCGATCTCGACTGCGAACATCGCACTCGATGCAGCGGACCGCCACTGGATTCCGGTCGTTCGCAACTGGCGCCTCAACGAGCGTCACTACGGTGCCCTGCAGGGCAAGAACAAGGCCCAGATCCGCGACGAGTACGGCGACGACCAGTTCATGCTGTGGCGCCGTAGCTACGACACCCCGCCGCCCCCGATCGAGGACGACAACAAGTACACGCAGGTAGGCGACCCGCGCTACGACGCCAGCGACATGCCGGCGACCGAGTGCCTCCTCGACGTCGTGAAGCGGATGGTTCCGTACTGGGAGTCGGAGATCGTGCCCGAACTCCGGGCCGGCAAGAACGTCCTGGTGGCCGCACACGGTAACTCGCTGCGCGCGCTCGTCAAGCATCTCGACGGCATCTCCGACACCGACATCGCCGAGCTCAACATCCCGACTGGAATCCCGCTCGTCTACGAGCTCGACGACGACCTCAAGCCGAAGAACCCCGGCGGCACGTACCTCGATCCAGAGGCTGCGGCAGCGGGCGCGGCCGCCGTCGCCAACCAGGGCGCTCAGCACTAAAACACCACGATTTCGAACGCGAACTCCACCAGCGTCGGAGAGACGGCCATCACGTCACTCCCTCTCTGGTGGAGTTCTGCATAACGGTGAGTGAACGGCGAACAAACCTTGCCCGACAATCTGACGCGCTACCAGCAGAAATGCTTCACGAAGCACGGATGAACGTTCGCTGAAACGTACGATTCGAGTGTGGGTATTGTTCAGGCGGTAGTGCTCGCAGTCATTGCGGCACTGATCGGCCTCGCGATCGGCGGGCTGACCATCCCGTATCTCAATGCCCGAAACGCCCGGCGCGTGCAGGCACAGTCCGGTCTGACGATGTCGCAGGTCCTCGACCTCATCATTCTCGCGTCCGACAGCGGCATCGCGGTCGTCGACAAATACCACGACGTGGTGCTGTTCAATCCCCGCGCCGAACAACTTGGTCTCGTGCGCAATCGCCTTCTCGATCCGCGCGCCTGGGCAGCCGCGCAGCAGGTGTTGGACACCGGTCGTTCGACCGAATGCGATCTCAGCGACGTCAAGGACCCGCACCAGCGGGAGCGCATTGCGGTCCGTTGCGTCGCCCGGTCGCTCAGCAAGACCGAGACGTCGTTCGTGGTGTTGTTCGCCGACGATGATTCCGAGCAGGTCCGCATGGAGGCCACTCGTCGAGACTTCGTCGCGAACGTTTCCCACGAGCTCAAGACTCCGGTCGGCGCGATGAGCCTGCTCGCCGAGGCCCTCCTCGAATCCGCCGACGACCCGGAGTCGGTCCGGAACTTCGGTGAGCGACTTTTCGCCGAAGCGACCCGGATGGGCGTGATGGTGGGCGAGCTGATCGAACTTTCGCGCCTGCAAGGCGCCGAGAAGCGGCCAGACATGGGCGTGGTCGACGTCGATGAGATCGTCGCCGCCGCCGTCGACCGGTCGCGCACCGCCGCCGAGGCCGCCGACATCACCGTCATCCCGGACAGTCCGAACGGGCTCGAGGTCGTGGGCAACAGCACGCTGTTGGTGACGGCACTATCGAACCTGGTGGAGAACGCCATCCACTACTCGCCGCCGGGCTCGCGGGTGTCGATCAGCCGCACGTTGCGCGGCGGCATGGTGTCGATCGCCGTGACCGATCGCGGCATGGGTATCGCCAAGGAAGACCAGCAGCGCGTGTTCGAGCGGTTCTTCCGCGTCGACAAGGCGCGTTCCCGGCAGACCGGTGGAACTGGTCTCGGACTCGCGATCGTCAAGCACGTCGCGGCTAACCACAACGGTGAGATCACCCTGTGGAGCCGGCCTGGCACGGGGTCGACGTTCACGTTGCGCATTCCGGCGCACATCGAAATCGACTCGCACGAAACGCACGTTCCGGGAGCCGCTATCAGCGGTTCTCACACATCGCGGGGTGAAATCGCCCCAGGGAGAGAAGCAGGAGTTCGGTCTGTGGCTAGTTCAAGTAAGGGTGCTGACTCGATGAAGACTGCAGGGACCAGCCGATGACGAGTGTGCTGATTGTCGAGGACGAGAGCTCGCTGGCGGATCCGCTGGCGTTCCTGCTCCGCAAGGAAGGCTTCGAGACGACCGTCGTGAATGACGGGCCTTCTGCGCTCGCGGAGTTCGAGCGCTCCGGCGCCGACATCGTTCTGTTGGACCTGATGCTGCCGGGGATGAGCGGCACGGACGTCTGCAAGCAACTGCGGTCGAAGTCGAGCGTTCCGGTCATCATGGTCACCGCGCGGGACTCGGAGATCGACAAGGTCGTGGGGCTCGAACTCGGAGCCGACGACTACGTCACCAAGCCCTACTCCTCGCGCGAGCTGATCGCCCGCATTCGGGCCGTGCTCCGCCGGGGCGCGGACAACGAGGCAGAGCCGGTGAGCGAGACGGGCGTACTGTCCGCGGGGCCGGTGAAGATGGACGTCGAACGACACATCGTCACCGTTGAGGGTCACCCGGTCACGTTGCCGCTCAAGGAATTCGACCTTCTCGAATACCTCCTGCGGAACTGCGGCCGCGTGCTCACGCGAGGCCAGTTGATCGACCGCGTGTGGGGTGCCGACTACGTCGGTGACACCAAGACGCTGGACGTTCACGTCAAGCGACTGCGCTCCAAGATCGAGGCCGACCCGGCGAAGCCGGAACTCCTCGTCACGGTGCGCGGACTGGGCTACAAGCTCGAGGCCTGACACAAACCGGACGGTCCTGACGCCGCGAAGGAACTATTTCCTTTGCTCAGCCGTGCCGCACCGATTTGCGCGTGCGGTCGCGGGATGGATCGCGATGAGTCCGATTCCCTCGCGCCGTTTGCAGTAACTCGCGAGTTCGTCGTACGCGGCGGTGCCGATGAGTTCGCGTAGTTCTGCCGCGTTCGACTGCCATACCGCGACCTGGCCGACGTGCGCGTCGGGCGAGCTCGTGCAGTACCAATCGAGGTCCTCGCCGCCCTCGCCCCAACCCCGGCGGTCGTACTCGGTGATCGTCGTGCGCAAGACGTCGGCGCCGTCGGGGCGCTTGGTCCATTCCTGCGTGCGCCGCATCGGCAGCTGCCAGCAGACGTCGGGCTTGACAGTGTGCGGCTCGAGTCCCTTGCGCACCGCCATCTGGTGCAATGAGCAGCCGATTCCACCCGCGAAGCCGGGCCGGTTCAAGAAGATGCAAGCTCCGTCGTAGACGCGGGTC
The DNA here is from genome assembly GCF_000380645.1 of Smaragdicoccus niigatensis DSM 44881 = NBRC 103563. Taxonomy (GTDB): domain Bacteria; phylum Actinomycetota; class Actinomycetes; order Mycobacteriales; family Mycobacteriaceae; genus Smaragdicoccus; species Smaragdicoccus niigatensis. The sequence continues at coordinate 18,058 of NZ_AQXZ01000007.1, read as the reverse complement.
TTGTGGGCTGGTTCGTCTTCGAGTTCGTCATCGTCCACATATCCGGTTTCGAGACCGATATCCCGGAACTGCCAATCGGCGGCCGTCAACTGCGCGGCACCGGCGTCGAGCCGGTCCCGGTCGTCGGCGTCGGTGAGGTAGGCACCGTGCGAACAGCAGCCGTCGTCGGGCCGGCCCTTCTCGATTCCCTGACAGTTCGCGGTCCCGAACACGCACGTCCACCGCGACATCAGCCACGTCAAATCCGCTGTGATGACGTGAGATTCGTTTTCCGGATCGGTGAATTCGTACCACTCCCGAGGAAAGTCCAAATCGACTTCCGGGGCGGGATCAACCTTCGATGCGCCAGCAACCACGCACAAAACGCTAAACCAGTACGGTTAGGGCTGTGCGCCTTGGTGTCCTCGATGTCGGCAGTAATACCGTTCACCTGTTGGTGGTCGACGCGCATCGTGGTGCGCACCCGACTCCCATGAGTTCGACGAAGCATGCTCTCAAGCTGTCCGAGAACATGGACGAAAAGGGGAAGATCACCAAGGCCGGTTCCGACCTGCTGACGTCCCTCGTGTCTGACTTCTCGGAAATCGCGAAGTCGTCCGGGTGCGGCGACCTGATGGCGTTTGCGACCTCGGCCATTCGGGAAGCCGGCAATGGTGACGAGGTGCTCAAGCGCGTCAAGGACGAAGCCGGCGTCGCGCTCCAGGTGCTCACCGGCCAGGACGAGGCTCGGCTCACGTTCCTCGCGGTGCGTCGCTGGTTCGGGTGGAGCGCCGGCCGGATCATGAACTTCGATATCGGTGGCGGCTCGCTCGAAATGAGCGTCGGCGGCGATGAGGAGCCCGACGTCGCACTGTCGGTCCCGCTGGGCGCGGGTCGCGTCACGCGTCAGTGGCTGACCGAGGATCCGCCGGACAAACGCCGTATTTCGATGCTGCGCGACTGGCTCGACGCCGAACTCGCAGACTCGGTCGAACTTCTTCGCGAGGTCGGGTCGGCGGACCTCACCGTCGGAACCTCGAAGACCTTCCGATCGCTGGCTCGTCTCACGGGCGCAGCTCCGTCGAGCGCCGGACCCCGGACGAAGCGCTATCTGACGCGCGCAGGCCTTCGCCAGGTCATCGCCTTCATCACCCGCATGACGACCTCCGACCGGGCCGAACTCGAAGGAGTCAGTTCGGATCGCGCAAAGCAGCTTGTGGCGGGCGCTCTGGTCGCCGAAGCGACGATGCGCGCGCTCAGCGTCGACCAGCTCGAGATCTGCCCGTGGGCCTTGCGAGAAGGCCTGATTCTGCGCCGCCTCGATGCCGAGGTGGAGGGGACACCACTGGTGGCCGCCCCGTGAGCGGGAGGAGCGCGGGAGCATCGCAGCGAGTACCGGAGCGCAGCGAGGAACGGAGCGAGGAACGGACCGTGCGACGGAGCGAACGGACGAGCCATGAGTGATTTGTTGGTGGGGCTCTCGACCGCTTCGGTGTACCCGGAGAACACCGAGGCCGCGTTCCGTTACGCCGCCGAGATCGGCTACGACGGCGTCGAGCTGATGATCTGGGCCGAATCGATCAGTCAAGACACCGATGGTGTGCGCGAACTGTCGCGCAAGTACGGCGTCCCGGTCATGGCCGTCCACGCGCCGTGTCTGCTCATCTCGCAGCGCGTCATGGGCTCGGACCCGATCATGAAGCTCGAGCGCAGCACCCAGATGGCGGTCGACCTCGGTGCGAAGACGGTCGTCGTCCATCCGCCGTTCCGGTGGCAGCGGCGCTATGCCGAAGGATTTCTCGACCAGGTCGTCGATCTGGAGATGAAGTACGAGGTCCAGCTCGCGGTCGAGAACATGTTCCCGTTGCGGGCCGACGGGATCTTCATCGGTCGCAAAGAGGGCCCGGCCGCGCGGCTGCTGCGTCGCGGTGGACCGGGATTGTCGGTCTCGGCCTTTGCGCCGTCGTACGACCCCACGCGGTCCGACTTCGCGCACTACACGCTCGACCTGTCCCACACGGCGACCGCCGGCATGGATGCCCTTGCGCTGGCGTTGCGGATGGGTTCACGGCTGTGCCACCTGCATCTGGCCGATGGCACCGGCGAGGCGCACGACGAGCATCTGATCCCGGGGGAGGGCACCCAGCCCTGCGCCGAGGTGTGTCAGCAGCTCGTTCGTCGCGGCGTCGACTTCCAGACCGTGCTCGAGATCAACACGCAGTCGGCGCGGACGCCGGAACAGCGGGCGGTCAAGCTCGCCAAGGCTCTCGACTTCGCGCGCGTGAATGTCAACGGCTTGCCGAGCCAACTCCCCGAACCCGAGCCGGAGCCCGCCGAACTCCCGACCGAGGAATCGCTTGATGAGTGATCCGGCACCATTCCAGACTCTGACCACGCTCACTTCGATCAGCGACTGGGAGTATGGCGCAACCATCGGGCCACTCTGGACGATCGGACCCAAGGTCCACGGTGGTGCACTGCTCGCCGTCGCGGCGGCCGCCGCTCGCCAGGCGGTGCGCGACCACGATTCGGCGCTGCTGTGGATGCAGCCGGTGGCGGCGAGCGCGGACTTCCTTTCCGCACCGGTTCCGGGTGAGGTCATCCTGCGGGTCATCACGCGCAAGATCGGCCGGCAGATCGCCACGCTCGACACCGAGGTCTGGCAGGGCACCAAGCTGTGCGCACGCGCGGTGGTCACGATGGGTGCCCTCGACGATGCCCCGGTCCGCCAGATGGTCGACGGGTCGCACATGCCGGCGGAGCCGGACGAGTCGGCGCTGAAGTACGACGGACCGATGTCCGACATCGTCCACCTGTCCCAGGTGACGCACATGCGGATGGACTCGACGTCCGCGCACTTCCTCAAGGGCGAGACGGGCGACCCGACGATTCGCTTGTGGGCGCGGCTGTTCGAGGCCGACGAACACGATGAGGACAACGCCGTTCTGTTCGGCTTCGTGCTGGGTGACATGAGCCCGCCGGTGGTCTTCAACCTCGGCGAATTCGGTTGGAGTCCAACCGTTCAGCTGACTGCATTCATCCGTCGGCACCCCGCGAAGGGATGGTTCCGGGTCGTCTCATCGACGCAGAGCGTCGGTTCCGCGTTGTTTGACGAGGACCATCTCGTGTTTGATTCGACGGGGGCTGTCGTAGCCCAGAGCCGGCAACTCGCGCTCTGGCCGCGCCGCCAAGGTTGAGACTGGACTGCCGGGAGAGAACTCGATGACTCGAATCGCCGTAATCGGTGGCGGAAAGATCGGCGAAGCGTTGCTTGCCGGACTGTTGGATGCCGGCCACGAGGTCAAGGATCTCGTCGTCTCCGAACCCCACCCGCCGCGCGCTGAGTACCTGGCAGAGGAGTTCGGCGTTCACGTCACCGGAGTCATCGAGGCTGCCGAGCACGCGGACGTCATCATCGTGGCGGTCAAGCCGCACGATATCGACACCGTCGTGGGCCAGATTGCGACCCTCGACCTCGATCGGGATCGTGAGCAGATGCTCGTTTCGGTAGCTGCAGGAGTGCCGACGCAGCGCCTTGAGGCCAAATTGCCTGCTGGGTTTCCTGTGGTGCGTGTGATGCCTAACACCCCGATGCTCGTGGGTGAGGGCATGACCGTCGTCTCCGCGGGCCGCTACGCGAAGCAGAAGCACCTCGATCTGGTGAGCGAGATCTTCCGCGCGGTCGGCAAGGTGCTGACGCTGAAGGAGTCGCAACTCGACGCCGTGACTGCAGTTTCGGGTTCGGGTCCGGCCTACTTTTTCCTCGTTGTCGAGGCGATGGTCGACGGCGGTGTGGCTCTTGGTCTTTCGCGACAAACCGCCACTGAGCTGGTCGTTCAGACGCTCATCGGGTCAGGAGCGATGCTGGCGAAGTCGCCCGAGCGAGCGGTCGAGATGCGGGCTGCGGTCACCTCTCCGGGAGGGACCACGGCGGCGGCACTGCGGAGCTTCGAGCAGGCAGGTCTGCGCTCAGCGTTCATCGAGGGATTGTTCGCTGCGCACGACCGGTCGGTCCAGCAGGGACGCACAAAAGAATAACGATTCGATTTCGCGCAGACGTCGCTATAACACCAATTGTCCCGCTAAGCTCGATACAGCACGCACGTGTCTGTTTGTCGGAGTGGACGCCGACGGCGCGGGGTGTTGGAGGTGCATTACATGGCTGGGAGCAAGCCGTCAGTTCACGGCGATGGGCAGATTGGTCTCTCGAGCACACAGTTTTTAACTGTGGCTGAGGTCGCGAACCTCATGCGAGTGTCAAAGATGACCGTTTACCGACTCGTGCACGGCGGCGAGTTGCCGGCGGTGCGTGTGGGTCGTTCCTTCCGCGTACACGCGAAGGCGGTTCACGACTATCTCGAGACCTCGTATTTCGACGCGGGCTAAGTGGGTGGGAACGGAGCGACCCCAGGGGCCGTTTTCGTTCTTCCCTGCTCGCCGGGTACGATTCCCAGTTGTCGCGCTGTAGCGCCCGTGCATCACGATGCGTTGCGCGGTAGGACTCGAGACTCGAATTGTGAAAAGGGGCGCCCAGTATGGGTTCGGTTATCAAGAAGCGCCGCAAGCGCATGTCGAAGAAGAAGCACCGCAAGCTCCTTCGCCGGACTCGGGTGCAGCGCCGTAAACTCGGCAAGTAAGCACTTGACGTCGATGCCCGTCACCAACGGTGGCGGGCATCGGTGTATTCATTGCCAGGTAGATGGGGCGGACGGTACGGTCGCGGGAAGACTTTCTCGGGGGAGAAGCAGATGAGTGCGATCGATCGCGGGTTCCGTGGCCAGGTGGTCATGGTGACTGGTGGCGCGCGCCATTTCGGCGGCTCGCTCGTCGCACGTCTCGCTGCCGACAAACGAATCTCCCGCGTCATCGCCGTCGACACCAAGTCTCCGTCGCGCGATCTGATGCGCCGGATGGGCCGCGCCGAGTTCGTCCGTGCCGACATCCAGAATCCCTTGATCGGCAGAGTGATCGACGCCAACGAGGTCGACACGGTCGTGCACGCCTCGGTCATGGCTCGGCCGCCGCGTGGTGGTTCGCGGATCGCGATGCACGACGTCAACGTCTTCGGCGCCATGCAACTGTTCGCGGTGTGCCAGAAGGCACCGTCTGTGCGCCGCATCGTCCTTCGTTCGTCGTCGGCGGTGTACGGATCGAGCCCGCGCGACCCGGTGCAGTTCACCGAACAGATGGGCGCGAAGAGCGCACCGAAGGGTGGATTCGGCGAGGACCTTCTCGACGTCGAGGGCTTTGCGCGCAGTCTCGCCCGGCGCCGGCCCGACATGGCGGTGACGAACCTCCGGTTCGCGCCCATCATCGGACCGCAACTTCAGGGCGTGATTCCGACCTATGTCGGCGCTCCGCTCGTGCCGAAAGTCATGGGGCGAGATGCCCGAATGCAGGTGATTCACGAAGAGGATGCGTTCGCCGCAGTGGCGCACGCCATTCATGGAGGTCCCGCCGGGACATTCAATATTGCGGGCGACGGCGTTATCATGATGTCGCAAGCAATCAGACGGGCCGGGCGCATTGAAGCGCCGATGCCGAGCGCGCTGTTCCGAACGTTGGGACGCGCGATCATGGGGCCCGTAATGCGTGAGTTCACCAGGGAGCAGCTGGATTATTTCCAGTACGGCTGCGGCTTGGATACCACACGCATGAGGACAGTTTTCGGGTTCGAACCTCGTTGGACGACCGTTCAGGCGTTCGACGATTTCGTCCGCGGTGCAGCGCTGCGCCCGGTGGTCGATATCAGATGGATCGACTTCGCCGAGAAGGGGCTGCTGGCACTTGTCGGCACAGGATCTGGAGCCAAGGGATGAATGAAGTAGCTGAGTCGGTGGCCAAGGTCATCCAGCTGCCGACTGACACGGCGGAGCGGGTCGCCAGGCGGAGACGGGTGTCGACCGAGATCGACACCATCGGTACGAACGCGGTCACGTTCATCACGCCGCGTATTCAAGAAGCAAATCCTCCGGCCACGATCGGCGAAGCAGTTCGCCGCTCGCTGTCGAACCGTGTCACGGGAGCCGCGAGCTTCCTGCGGAAGCGACTGACCGGTGACTATCTGGTCGACGACTTCGGTTTCGACCCGCAGTTCCTCGAGTCGGTGTTCCTGCCGGTGTTGCGGCCAGTCTTCGACCGGTGGTTCCGCGTCGACGTGAGCGGTACCGAGCACTTGCCGGCTCATGGTGCGGCACTGATCGTCGCCAACCACTCGGGCGTCCTTCCGCTCGACGCGTTGATGGCGTCGGTTGCGGTTCACGACCACTCGAACGGTCGTCCGCTGCGTATCCTCGCCGCAGATCTGGTCTTCGACCTGCCGTTCGTCGGTTCGATCGCGCGCAAGGCCGGTCACACGCTCGCCTGCACGCACGATGCGGACCGTCTGCTGCGCGACGGAGAGATCGTCGGGGTGTTCCCCGAGGGCTTCAAGGGCATCGGAAAGCCGTACTCGGATCGCTACAAGCTGCAGCGTTTCGGCCGTGGCGGGTTCGTCTCGGCGGCCATCAAGTCCGGTGCGCCGATCATTCCGTGCTCGATCGTGGGCGCGGAGGAGACCTATCCGAAGATCGCCGACCTGCCGCTCCTCGCGCGCCTGCTCGGCATGCCGTACTTCCCGGTGACGCCGCTGTTCCCGGTGCTGGGACCGCTCGGCATGATTCCGCTGCCGACAAAGTGGCACATCGAGTTCGGCGAGCCGATCTACACGAACTCGTACGACCCAAGCGACGCCGAAGACCCGGTGGCGACCTTCGAGCTGACCGACACGGTGCGTGAGCGCATCCAGCTGTCGCTGTACCGTCAGCTCGCCAAGCGCCGGAGCGTCTTCCTCGGCTGAGCCGACGGCCTACTGTGGGTCTCATGGCTCGCACGAAGCAGGTCCACGACAGCATCATCATCGCCACGGATCCGCTGACCGCGTACGACGCGGTCAGCCATCCGGAGCGGATTCCGGCGTTCAGTCCAGAGAACACGCGCGGCGTGGTGGCGTCCGAGGGTGCACCCGCCTACGTCGGCATGCGGTTCTCGGGATGGAACAATCGCCGCGGATTCGTGTGGACCACGGGGTGTGAAGTGACCGCCGCCGACCGGGGTCGGCACTTTGCGTTCAAGGTTCGCCGCTATGGATTGGGGCCGGCGATGCTTCCGGTCGCCGTCGCCAGTTGGGACTATCGCTTCGATCCGGTCGAGGGTGGCACTCGCGTGACCGAAACGTGGACCGATGACCGCCGCGGCTGGCCGGACACGCCTACTCGCGCATTCGACTGGCTTGCCACAGGCAAGACTGGTGGCTTCGCCGAATTCCAGCGCGGCAACATCGCGCGCAGTCTCGCCGGACTAAAAAAACTGCTCGAGAGTTAGGCCCCGCGCCGCCGCGTCACCACGGCGGCCACGGCGCCGCCGACGGCGCCGAGTCCGAGTGCGGTCGGCACACCGACCTTCGCGACCTTCCGCGCGGTCCGGAAGTCGCGGATCTCCCAACCGCGGTTCTTGGCGACTTCCTGCAGATCCGAGTCCGGGTTGATAGCCACTGCAGTGCCCACGAGCGACAACATCGGGACGTCGTTGTGGCTGTCCGAGTACGCGGTGCAGCGCTTGAGGTTGAGGCCTTCGCGGGCCGCGAGGTGACGCACCGCCTGCGCCTTGCCGAGCCCGTGCAGAATGTCGCCGACCAGCCGGCCGGTGAAGATTCCGTCCTTGCTTTCGGCGACGGTGCCCAATGCACCGGTCAATCCGAGGCGCTTCGCAATGACGTTCGCCAATTCGACGGGAGTCGCGGTGACGAGCCAAACCTGTTGTCCGGCTTCGATATGCATCTGCGCGAGCGCGTACGTTCCGGGCCAGATCTTGTCCGCGATGTATTCGTCGTAGATCTCTTCACCGAGGGTGGCGAGTTCTGCCGTCGGTCGCCCCGCGATGAAGGCAAGTGCCTTTTCTCGACCGCTTTTCACGTCGTCGCTGTTCTCTTTGCCGGTGATTCGGAATTTGATCTGAATCCACAGCGCGGAAGCGATGTCGGAATAGCGGAAGTAGTTGCGAGCGGCCAGACCTCGCGCAAAATGCACGATCGACGCGCCCTGGACCATCGTGTTGTCGACGTCGAAGAAGGCGGCGGCGGTGAGGTCGCGTGGCGGGGCTTCGTGCGGCGGTTCGGACTCGGTCGTCTCGACGTGCTCGGCCGCTTCCGCGGAGGCCGCCGCGCCGGCGAACTGGAGCGCGATGGCGGCGTCGGCGCTCGCCTCACCGGTGACGTGAGCCATGACCTCAGCCTCGGCTGGTGCGCGTTTGATCTTCTTCCGCAGCTCGAACTCGGCTGCGCCGATCTTGGCGGCTGTGTTTCGGAAGAACCCGGTCACCTACAGCTCCTTGTTGCCCAAAGTCGATGGTGGAACGGCACTCAGCGATGCGTTCTCGCCATTCGTTCACCATAACCGGGCGGTCCAGCGCAGTGGTGCGACTGTTACGCAAGCGAATCAAGCAACTGCCGCGCGCAGTGTGAGAAATTCCCCGTCGCTTCGCTCGCCCCAACTGGCACAGTGGTTGCGTGAGCGCAGCCGACCACGACGTGACGTTCCTGACCCGGAGCGGATGCCATCTGTGCCATGTGGCGCACGAGATCCTCACCGAACTTCAATCCGAATTCGGATTCGCGGTGGAAGTGATCGATATCGACGCCGTGGCTGGTGAGCGACCGGAATTGCGGGCGGAATACGGGGACCGTGTTCCCGTTGTGCTTCTTGATGGACGTGAGCACAGCTACTGGGAGGTCGACGTCCCGCGTTTTCGTCGCGATATCACTGCCTGATTCGGCGCGGTCGCAGTATAGGAGAGAGGCGTGCGATTTTGAGCGTTTTTGTACCTGCACACGCGAAGGGCTACCTTTATCTACACGACCGCTGTTTTACCCCAACATTCGGGGTCGTCAACAGGTCGGAAAGAGGAGCAAACCACGTGACCGAACAGCCGTCGGCGCCGGGCGATTCCGGTGCGGTTCGGTCGGCGGATATCCCGCAAGCGACCGTTGCCCGGCTGGCCATGTACCTGCGCGCCCTCTCGGCTCTCGTCGAGGACGGGACACTCATCGTATCCAGCGATGAATTGGCACTTGCAGCGGGGGTCGGTTCGGCGAAGCTCCGAAAAGATCTTTCTTTCCTCGGCCCGACCGGTGTTCGTGGCGTCGGCTATGACGTCGCTCGCCTGCGGGAACGCATCGAACTTGCCCTCGGCCTTGACCAGGGACATCGCGTGGTCATGGTCGGAGTGGGAAGTCTCGGTCGCGCGTTGGCCTGCTACCCGGGATTCGCCAGCCGCGGCTTTACGATCGTCGGTCTTTTCGACGCCGACCCGGCTGTGATCGGCACTGTGGTCGGCGGGCTGACGGTGGAAGACATGGCGACGTTCGAGTCCCGGTGCCTTGACCTCGACCCGACCATCGGTGTCATCGCCGTGCCCGAGGCGGAAGCGCAGTCGATCTGCGATCGCCTCGTCGGTGTTGACGTCCGCTGCATCCTGAGCTTCGCCCCGCAGTTCCTCACCGCGCCCGAGAACGTCGAGGTGCGACGTGTCGACCTCGCGATCGAGATGCAGATGCTGTCGTTCACCGGTGCTCGCAATAGCGAGGATCTGGCCCTGGCTGGGGCGGTGCAGGCATGAGCGTTCTTCTGGTCGGTATCTCGCACCGCAGTGCACCGGTCCCGGTGCTCGAGAAGGTCGCGGTCACGGACGGCGATCGCCCGAAGCTCATCGATCGACTGCTCGGCTCCGCACACGTCTCGGAGGCGATGATCGTCTCGACGTGCAACCGCGTCGAGATCTACGCGGTCGTCGACGCCTTCCACGCGGCATTGTCCGAGGTCAGCGGCCTGATGTCGGAGCACTCCGGCCTCGATCTTCACGACCTGACTAAGCACGCCTACGTCCGCTACAGCGAGTCGGCGGTCGAGCATCTGTTTGCCGTCGCCAGTGGCCTCGACTCGATGGTCGTCGGCGAGCAGCAGATTCTCGGCCAGATCCGGGCTGCCTACGCGGCCGCTGACGAGCGTCAGGCCGTCGGACGGGTTCTGCACGAGCTCTCCCAGCAGGCGCTGCGCGTCGGCAAGCGGGTGCACACCGAGACCCGGATCGACGCGGCCGGTGCCTCGGTCGTCTCGGTCGCGCTCGAACATGCGAAGTCGGTTCTGGCGATCGACGGCCAGGAGCGTGCAAACCTTTCGGGCTGCACGGCAACGGTCGTCGGTGCGGGTGCGATGGGCGGCCTCGCGGTTGCGCACCTGACGCGAGCAGGAATCGGCCGACTCATCGTGGTGAACCGTACGAAGGAACGCGGCGAGCGCCTTGCGGCGTCGGCCGAGTCCGCCGGGGTGATCTCGTCGGCGGTTGACCTGTCGGAGCTGACGAAGGCGATTTCCCAGTCCGACATCCTCGTGACCTGCACGGGAGCGGTCGGCGCGGTCGTGCGCCTCGCCGATGTGCACCGCGCGATGTCTTCTCGCGATGAGCAGAAGCAGCCGCTCGTAGTGTGCGACCTCGGTCTGCCGCGCGACGTCGAGCACGCCGTTGCCGGACTGCCGGGCGTCACGGTCATCGACATGGAGACGCTGCAGCACGACCCGGCTGCCGGTGCCGCCAAGGACGACACGGTCGCTGCGCGCGACATCGTCGCCAACGAACTGTCGGCCTACCTCTACGGCCAGCGCCTCGCCGAAGTCACCCCGACAGTGACCGCCCTGCGTCAGCGCGCTGCTGAGGTCGTCGAAGCCGAGCTCATGCGCCTCGAATCGCGGCTGCCTGACCTCGAGGACCCGCAGCGTGACGAGGTTGCGAACACCGTTCGCCGCGTCGTCGAGAAGTTGCTGCATGCGCCAACCGTGCGTGTCAAGCAGTTGGCTGCGACGCCGGGCGGCGACTCGTACGCCGAGGCATTGCGCGAACTCTTCGAACTCAAGCCTGGCGCAGCTCAGGCCGTTGCCGCGCCGACGGAGATCCTCCGTAAGGACGGCACGGTCGATTCAGATGAAACGGGTGCGGCTTCGTGACCGAGAAAGTGTGGCGGATCGGGACCCGCGGCAGCCTGTTGGCGCTGACGCAGTCGGGTCACGTTCGCGACGCCATCATCGCTGCTGGCTATCAGGCAGAACTGGTGGTCGTGAAGACCGCGGGCGACGGCACGACGAACCCGGTCGAGGAGATCGGCGTCGGTGTGTTCACGACCGCGCTGCGTGAGCAGTTGGCGGCCGGAAATGTCGACATCGCGGTGCACTCCTTCAAGGACCTGCCGACGGCGCCGGACGAGCGGTTCACGCTTGCGGCGGTCCCTTCGCGGGAAGACCCGCGGGACGCTGTCGTGGCCCGTGACGGTCTCGTGCTCGGCGAACTTCCGCCGGGCTCCAAGGTCGCGACGTCGGCGCCTCGGCGGATTGCGCAGCTCAAAGCGCTCGGCCTCGGTCTGGAGATCGTGCCGATCCGCGGCAACCTCGACACTCGGATCGGCAAGGTCACCAGCGGCGAGGTCGACGCGGTGATCGTCGCGCGTGCCGGACTCTCGCGCATCGGCCGTACTGAGGTCATCACCGAGAGCCTCGAGCCGGTCCAGATGCTGCCCGCACCCGCGCAGGGAGCGCTCGCGGTGGAGTGCCGATCGACCGACACCGACATCATCGAAGCCCTGTCGGCGCTCGATGACGCCGGGACCCGCGCCGCGGTGATCGCGGAGCGCACGCTCTTGTCTGTCCTCGAGGCCGGTTGCACTGCACCGGTCGGGGCGTTGGCGGAAATCGTCGAATCCCTCGACGACGACGGACACGTGATTGACGAACTGTCGCTGCGAGGCTGCGCTGCAGCCCCGGATGGTTCCGACGTCATTCGGGCCTCGATTGTGGGGCCTGTGGAGAAAGCCGCGGAGCTCGGTGCTGCGCTCGCGCGCGAATTGCTCGACCAAGGCGCAGGCCAACTTATGTGGAGTGTGAGTTCATGACCTCCATCGAAGACCTCGCCCCGAAGACCTCACTGTCAATGATCGCACTGGAGAACATGATGCGAGCAGCCACGAATAGCCCGGGACGGATTCAGTTCGTCGGATCGGGTCCCGGAGATCCCGCTCTGCTGACCATTGCCGCGCGGGAGGTGATCGCCGGCGCGACGCGGGCGTTCACCGATCCTGATGTCGACCCGGCAATCGTCGCGCTGGTGGGTACCAAGCACGACACCCAAGCTGAGGTACGCCCCGCCCTCGGCGAACCTGCCGAGGTCGCACGCATGCTACTGAGCGCGGCCGCGTCGGGTTCTGACGTCGTCCGCCTCGTCGCCGGCGATCCACTTGCGCACAACGCGGTCATCGCCGAGGTCAGCGAAGTCGCCGCCGCGAACGCCGTGTTCGAGGTTCTGCCTGGTCTGCCGCCGGCCTCTGCGGTGCCCACGTACGCGGGCATGGCGCTCGGCTCGACGCACACCACGGCGGATGTCCGGGGCGAGGTCGACTGGGCTGCGCTGGCCGCGGCGCCGGGCCCGCTCGTGCTGCACGCGACCGGAACCCACCTCGCCGAAACCGCGAGTTCGCTTGCCGAGCATGGCATCTCGCCGTCGACGCCGGTCGCCATCACGGCTCGCGGCACGACGCGTCAGCAGAAGACCATCGAGGCGACCCTCGCGACAATGGCGTCGGTGGCGTCCGACATGCCCGGTCCGCTCGTCGTGACGATCGGCCAGGTCGTGGGCGCCCGCACCGGAATGTCCTGGTGGGAGTCGCGGGCACTGTACGGCTGGACCGTGCTCGTTCCGCGCACGAAGGACCAGGCCGGCGAGATGAGCGAGCAGCTCGTCAGCCACGGTGCCATTCCGATCGAAGTTCCGACGATCGCCGTCGAGCCGCCGCGCAGTCCCGCGCAGATGGAGCGTGCGGTCAAGGGCCTCGTCGACGGTCGGTACCAGTGGGTCATCTTCACCTCGACCAACGCGGTCAAGGCCGTGTGGGAGAAGTTTGCCGAGTTCGGTCTCGACGCGCGTGCGTTCTCTGGTGTGAAGATCGCCTGCGTCGGTGAGGCGACCGCGGACAAGGTTCGATCGTTCGGCATCAGCCCGGAGCTCGTGCCGTCGGGTGAGCAGTCGAGCCTCGGCCTCCTCGAGGAGTTCGCTGAGTACGACGAGATCTTCGACCCGGTCAATCGCATTCTGTTGCCGCGCGCCGACATCGCGACCGAGACGCTCGCCGAGGGGCTTCGTGAACTCGGCTGGGAGATCGACGACGTCACCGCGTACCGGACCGTTCGCGCGGCTCCGCCGCCGGCCGACATCCGCGAGATGATCAAGACCGGTGGCTTCGACGCCGTGCTCTTCACCTCGTCGTCGACCGTGCGGAACCTGGTCGGCATCGCCGGTAAGCCGCACGCCCGCACGATCGTCGCCTGCATCGGTCCGAAGACGGCCGAGACGGCGATCGAGTTCGGGCTTCGGGTCGACGTCCAGCCGGAGGTCGCACAGGTCGGACCTCTCGTCGATGCGCTCGCGAACCATGCTGCTCGACTGCGTGCGGAAGGTGCCCTGCCTCCGCCGCGGAAGAAGAGCCGTCGCCGGTAAGTTTGAAGCCACGCCCACTGGAGCGTGGCTTCATCTTTAGGAAGGGTCCTGATGTTCCCGACTGACCGTCCTCGTCGTCTGCGCCGTACGCCCGCGATCCGGCGGCTGGTCGCGGAGACCTCACTCGAGCCACGTCATCTGGTCCTTCCGATGTTCGTGGCGGACGGTCTCAGCGAGGCGCGGGAGATCTCCTCGATGCCGGGCGTCTACCAACACACGCTGTCGTCGCTGCGCACGGCCGCCGAGGAAGCGGTGGCGGCGGGTGTCGGCGGACTGATGCTGTTCGGCGTCCCGAAACCGGAGGACAAGGACGCAGCCGGATCGTGCGGCGCGGACCCGGATGGCATCCTCAACCGCGGTCTGCGCGCGCTGGCGGACGATCTCGGCGACAGTACAGTGCTCATGGCGGACACGTGCCTCGATGAGTTCACCGATCACGGCCACTGCGGCGTGCTCGATGCTTCCGGAGCCGTCGACAACGATGCGACGCTCACGGCGTATGCCGATCTGGCGGTCGCGCAGGCGCGCGCGGGAGCTCAGGTGGTCGGCACGAGCGGAATGATGGACGGTCAGGTTGACGCCGTCCGGACCGCCCTCGACGACGCAGGTCACGCGGATGTGGCGATCCTGGCGTACGCCGCGAAGTACGCGTCTGCGCTGTACGGACCGTTCCGGGATGCGGTCGCATCGTCGCTGCAGGGTAACCGCCGCGCCTACCAACAGGACCCGGCAAACCGTCGGGAATCGTTGCGCGAGGTGTCGCTCGACCTGGCTGAAGGCGCGGACATCGTCATGGTCAAGCCGGCCATGCTTTACCTGGATATCGTGCGCGAAGTGGCCGCGATTTCGGACGTCCCGGTGGCCGCATACCAGGTGTCCGGCGAGTATTCGATGTTCTGTGCGGCGGGCGAGCGGGGCTGGATCGATCGCGACGCAGCGATCTTGGAATCGCTCCTGTCCATTCGGCGTGCAGGTGCGGACATTGTTCTCACGTACGCCGCAGCAGAGATTGCAGCTAAGCTCTAGCTAATCATGCGAAATGTGAGCTGAAACCATTTACTGCTGTACAGATTTCAATTGGAAACGATGGACGCTATCGTTCTGTTATCCAATCTGAGATTCGAATGAGAAAAGAGCGTGATTATGAGGGTCGTCATCGAGCCGCAGCGACGACCTCGGCGGGATTTCATTCTGTTTGGATTGCTGATTCTGGCACCGCTCGTCATGATCGCCCTTCTGGCTGTTCCGGCCTGGTTGTCCTGAGTTCTGCTTACCCCGCCAGGTACCCGTCGGGGGTATCCTGGCGGCATGAATTCGTACGGTCCGGAAAAAGACGCGCTTCTTAAACGACTGCGTCGAATTGAGGGCCAGGTCGCGGGCATTCACAAAATGGTCGAAGACGACCGGTACTGCATCGACGTCATCACCCAGGTGGCCGCCGTAACGAGTGCGCTGCAGGCGGTTTCGCTCAAGCTGCTGGACTCGCATCTGGCGGGTTGCGTGGTCGATGCCGCACGTAAGGGCGGTCCCGATGCTGACGAGAAGATGAAAGAAGCATCCGACGCAATTGCTCGGCTCGTTCGGCTTCTCTAAACCGCGACCGCTCGCCGCCGACGCAATCGGCGGATCAAGCGCCAGGCCACATACAGCAGGCCGGCGAGCATGATCGGAATCAGGATCGGCAGCAATATGGCGAGCAATGCCATGAAGAACGTCAGCGTTGATTCGATGACCGAAATGAACGGATTCGCGATACCGCCCGTGGTGGCGGTGCTCACAGCCCGGACTCCGGTTTGCGTCGCACTGAATGCCAACGCCGTCGGGGCGCCGACGATGATGCCGGCAATTGCCGCCGTCGACGGGTCGGCCGAGGCGAATACCGATCCCGCAGCAACCGCCCCGGCAACTGGTCCGGTGACGTTGCCGATGAGTGACACGAGGTTGTCGACGTACGGGATCACATCGGCCAGCAACTCCACGGCGGCCGCGATCGACAGTGCGACGAGTGCGTTCGTCGACCCGATCCAGGCGAAGGAATGGTTGACCGAAAGGCCCGCGAGATCGAAATGCACTGCCGCACTGAGCAACAGCAGTGGCAGGAACGCGCGGAAACCACACGCTGCCGCGAGTCCCACGCCAAGAAACAGTGGGAGCACCCAGGTACTCATGAGCTGAGTTTAGATTTCGCCTGGTCAATGCGGGCTGTGAGAGTGATCATGACCGAATTCGCCAATGGGGAATCCGCCGATACCGATCGCTGATACGTTCCCGGCTGTGACCGCCATGATCGCCGGCGACGGCTGGTATGCACAGATCAGCAAGATCACCCGGACTCGTCCGTTTGACGCGGATCCGGGGGAGCCTGACCTGGTCACGGAGTGGCCGCCCGTCATGGTGCGTGTCGCGTTCTGGGATGTCGCGACCTGGCCACCGGTGCCGCAGTACATGCTGGCGGGTCAACCGATCGGTCCACTGCCCGTCGACGACTACAAGTTCCTCAGCTTCCACCACGCGGCCAACACGGCAACGGCTGGGTGGAAGTGGGTCGACTCGCTGCCCTGATCAGACGGTTTCGTAGCTGCGGGGATCGAACTGAGTTCGCCGTTCGTACTCGGCCATTCGCCCCGGCCAATTCGTGGTGACGCGTCCACTCGCGTCGCGGTACCAGCTCATGCACTGGGTCCAGACGGTGTGGCTGAGGCGCTGCTGGATCTCGTCGTCGAACTGATCCGCGACCTCGGTCTTGATGGACACGTAGGCCGCGTTCTTTCGGGCGAGGTGTTCCACCGCCTGACGGATGTGGCGGGCCTGCTGCTCGTGCATGAACACAATCGAGCCCGCGCCGAGATTCGTGTTCGGGCCGTACATCACGAACATGTTCGGGAACTCCGGCACGGACATTCCGAGGTAGGCACGTGCGCCGCCCGTCCATTGCTCGTGGAGGTCTTTGCCGCCGATTCCACGGATCTTCATGGGCGCTAGACATCCCAGGTCCGTAGCTTGTCAAGCGACTGGAGCAAGTCTTTCGTTTTGCCCTGTTTGTCGGTGGTTCCAGGCGGTGTCTTCGTCATAAAGGGCTTTGTGGCGTAGGCAGCCGTGCAGAATCCCGACGAGCCGGTTGCCGACCGCGCGCAGGGCTTGATGGTGCAGGTCGCCGGCGGCGCGACGCTGGTCGTAGTAGGTGCGTACGCCGGTGCTTCTCGTGAGGGCGCAGAAGGCCCACAGGTCGATCGCGTCGTAGAGCCGTTTGTTGCGGATATGACGAGCAAGGACCGCACGTTTTCGCCCCGACGCGATCGTCAGTGGTGACGTTCCGGCGTAGTTCTTGCGAGACTTGGCGGTGGTGTACCGCTCGGGGTCGTCCCCGAATTCACCGAGCACCCGGGCGCCGAGGACAGTACCAAGTCCTGGCAGGGAACGAACGATCGCGGCGTCCGGGTGTTTCTCAAAATGGGTGGCCAGCGTGGTTTCGAGTTCGCTGATCTGGCGGTTGAGTTCACCGATGATCGCGGTCGCGGACCGGGTAGTGGCGGCGAAGGCGCCCACGACAGCGGTGGCGGTGGTGAGCTGTTCGGTGCGCAGTACGGCCTGTATCTCGTGCGCGCGCTGATCGGTATTACGTTGGCGCCCCGCGCGTTTGAGGGTCGCTGAGATCGCTGAGATTGACAGCCGGGCACCGAGATCAGGGGCTGGGGCACGGCTCAGGATCGCTAGCGCGTCCCGGTCGGTAAGGTCGTCGAACGCCTCGAGGGCGGCGGGGTAGTACTCGCGCAGTGCTGAGCGCAGCGCGTTGGCGTGCCGGGTTCGGGCCCAGATGAGGTTCTGGTGGGCGCGGGCGAGGACCTTAATCGCTTCGGCTTCGGCGCTGTCGCCGGCGATCGGGCGGTGGTTGTGTCGGTCGGTGCGGACCAGGTCAGCGAGTAGTTTTGCGTCGCCGGCGTCGGATTTAGCGCCGGAGACGGTGTGCCGGTCGCGGTATCGGGCGGCGGCGAGGGGGTTGATCGCGTACACCTGATACCCGGCGGCGACCATCGCGTTGACCCACAGGCCGCGGTCGGTTTCGATGCCGATCACGACCTGTGTCGGGTCGGTGGCGTGGGTGGCGATCAGTTCGTGCAGGGTTCGGATGCCGGGCAGGCCTTCGGGCAGTCGCCGTGCCGCGAGGCGGGTTCCGGTGGCGTTCATGATGTGGATGTCGTGGTGGTCTTCGGCCCAGTCGTCGCCGACGAAGATCATCGGCTACCTCCCTTGATGGTCTGCTCCTTGTTGGGGGTGGTGAACCTGGAGGACCCTGGCGGCGACCTAATGGATCAGTGCTCGTGATGGCACGACATCCCAGTAGCGCTACAGGAACCTCACCGGCTGGCTGGGGCACGATCTAGCGCTAGAAATCGAATATCGTTCCAGGAGGAACGGGTGCTCACCAGCCAGCGGTTCGGTGACCAGCCTGCGTCAGTCAGTTCTGGATCGGACCGTTAGACACGCAGCTGATCTGTTCCCATTAGGA
>NZ_AQXZ01000006.1 GCF_000380645.1 Smaragdicoccus niigatensis DSM 44881 = NBRC 103563 | reverse complement strand
TGGACTGCCAATGCCAGAACCCGGACTGTGCCTTCAAAGCCGGGATCGCCGGCACCCCGCGCCGCCCCCTCGTGCACGCGTTCGGCACCACCGCAACCCTCAACGGCACCAGCAACGAACCCGGCTGGATCGACGGCTTCGGCGTCATCGACGCCGACCACCTACGCGAACTCGCCCGCGACGCGATCATCCGCGACCTCAAGACACCGACCAACAACGAGGACGGCTACCGGCCCTCACGAGCGTTGGCCGACTGGGTGCGTGCCCTGCACGGCACGTGCCAGTTCCCCGGCTGCGACCGACCCGCATGGGAATCGGATCTTGACCACCGCAACCCCCACGCCACCAGCAAGAACACGAGTGTGTTCAACCTCGGACCGTTCTGCCGCAAGCACCACCGCGCCAAAACCTTCGGCGGCTGGCGACTCGAACAAACGTTGACTCTGATCAGCCCCCTCGGCTTCGAATACCCGATCCCCGCAACCGGGCCCCTCGCGGTCCTCGGCGAGCCAGATCCGCCCGCACCCAAACGACAGACCCGACTGAAAGGGCGAGCCCAACGCAAGGAGGCAGAACGGAAACTGAACAAGGCCGACCGCGAAGCACAGTGGGGCCGCGACGACGACGTTCCACCGTTCTGAGTACATGCGGCTTGATGAACTCTCAAGCGCCTCGGTATCGAAACGCGACGGTGGCAAAATTCCGCATGTGAGGAATGGCGTGCACAATACCTGCGTTGCCTTGGGAGCACCGAACGCCAGGAGTCCGCTAATGGATGATGCACTGTCTCAGCTGGCGCTGGAGTGTGCCCAGAAAACGACGGTCAGTGAGATCCTCTCCGCAGCCCTCCCGTTGCTGCAGAGACTCACTGGTGGCGGAGCGATCCGCTGGACTTCGGACCCTGATCCGGGTCACACCCTGCCGGGAAACGCCGGAACGCTCGTTCTGTCGGCCGACGAGACCGCACAGCTGACTCCGGGGCTGGCGATCCTCGACAACGCGATCGCCCGTGCGCAGGCCCAGGCCACTCTTGCCGACGTCGAAGAGCGCATGAACAACGCCCAGAGTCTGGCCAACATGGGCGACTACGACTGGCACATCGCGTCGAA
The DNA here is from genome assembly GCF_000380645.1 of Smaragdicoccus niigatensis DSM 44881 = NBRC 103563. Taxonomy (GTDB): domain Bacteria; phylum Actinomycetota; class Actinomycetes; order Mycobacteriales; family Mycobacteriaceae; genus Smaragdicoccus; species Smaragdicoccus niigatensis. The sequence continues at coordinate 80,848 of NZ_AQXZ01000006.1, read as the reverse complement.
CACGAATCGTTGGTCCGACCAGCTGTACCGGATCTACGGTCAGGAGCCGCAGTCGTTCAATGCGTCCTACGACCGCTTCTTGTCGTTCATCCACCCCGACGACCGCGAGCGGATTCAGGCAATTCACCAACAGGCTTACGCGACCGGCGAGCCCTACGAGATGGTGGAGCGCATCGTTCGCGAAGACGGCAGAGTGCGCTATCTCGCGTCGAACGGCCAGGTGCTGCACGACGCCACGGGAACGCCCGAGCGGATGCGCGGAACCTGCATCGACATCACCGACCGGGTTCGGGCCGAGGAAACCTTCCGCAGTCTCGTCGAGTCCAGCCCGGACGCGATCCTCGTCGTCGACCACGCGGGATCGATCCTGGAGGTGAATGGGCACGCGTCGACCTTGCTCGGCGAACCGCTCATCGGGCGCACTGTTGCTGAACTGCGTCTCGTTGCAGGTGAAGGCGTCGCCACTTTCACGGTCACCGGCGACCCACTGCGGCTCGACGTCACCACGGCAAACCTGAGCGATGTCGGCGAGGGCTGCCGGCGGGCGATGTTCCTACGGGACGCGACATCCCGCATCGAGCGGGAGCAGCTCGCCGCACAACTTCGCGAAGTTCAGGTTCGCCGGCGCCAGGCACTCGAAGTCAACGACAACATCGTGCAAGGACTGGTCGCGGCCGTCCTGGCCATGAACCACAACCCCGGAATGGCTAAGTCCTACATGGAAACCACCCTGGCTGCCGCCCGTCGCTTGATGGACGACTGGCTGGAACCGCTCAGCGGCGAAGACCTCCGCCCCGGCGACCTGATTCGCCGATCTCCCTCGACTCTGGTGGTCGAGCAGGCCGCGCCGACGAGGATTCCCTCACCGTGCCCGCGAATCCTGATCGTTGACGACAACGGCGTGGTGCGGAACCTGATGCGGCTCGAAATCGAGAGCCTCCATAAGTACGAGGTCGTCGGCGAGGCCGCCGATGGGGAGGAAGCGATCGCGCGAACGATCGCACTCAAGCCCGACGTCGTGCTGCTCGATCTCGCAATGCCGATGATGGACGGACTGCAGGCACTCCCACTGATCCGCGCCGCCTCGCCCGGTGTCCGAGTGATTGTGCTGTCCGGCTTCGACTCACGTTCGATGGCCGAGAAGGCGCTCGCCGCGGGCGCGGACCGCTACCTCGAAAAGGGCTTCGAGATGGACCTCGGCATCGTCATCGACGAGGTTCTCGGCGCCCCTTAAGCAGTCTTCGGCAGTCGGACGACCTGCCCGGCGTACGCCAGGCCAGCGCCGAACCCGAGAACCAAGGCAACATCGCCAGGCTTGGATTGCCCCGATCGCAGCAACTGTTCCATCGCGAGCGGAATCGACGCAGCACTCGTGTTGCCCGTCGTCGTGATGTCCCGGGCAACGGCCACTCGGTCCGGCAATCCGAGCACCCTTGCGAGCGCATCGGTGATGCGGCTGTTCGCCTGGTGCGGCACGAACGCATCGAGATCGTCGACGGTCACGCCCGCGAGATCGAGTGCGTTGCGGCAGCCCTTTTCGAGGTTCGTGACGGCCCAGCGGAACACCGCGCTTCCGTTCATGCGGATGTACGGGCGCACCGAATCAGACCCGAGCTCCTCGACCTCCGCGAAGTACTGAGCGAAGTCTTTGTCCTGCTTGATCGCGCTCGTCTGACTTCCGTCCGAACCCCACGAAACCGGTCCGATGCCCTCGACGTCCGACGGTCCGACCACGACCGCACCCGAGCCGTCGGCGAAGATGAACGCGCATGTTCGGTCCGACTGATCGAGGAGATCCGACAGCCGCTCCGTGCCGATGACCAGCACATGACGCGCCTGACCAGCACGAACCTGATTGGCCGCGTTCGCGAGTGCGTAGCAGAAGCCCGCACAACCAGCCGAGACGTCGAAAGCTGCGGTGTCTTGCATGCCGAGTTCAGTCGCGATGATCGCACCGGCCGACGGCCCGAGCACCATTTGCGACGACGTCGCGAGGATGACGAGATCGATCTGGTCGGGCGCGAGTTCCGCAGCCTTCAAAGCGCCTCGAGCCGCCGCGGTGCTCATCGCGACGATCGTCTCGTCGGCCTCGGCCCAATGCCGGGCTTCGATGCCGGACCTGGTCTTGATCCATTCATCGCTGGAGTCGATGCGGTCGACGATCGCCGCGTTCGGGACCACTCGGCGGGGACGGTAGGAGCCGAGGCCGAGGATGGCGGCGTGCCGGACAGGAACCGCGGTCGCGATGTCGATGGTCATGACGTCCTCTCAATGTGAACCGATCGGTTCACATACCTCAGGTATAACATGTACCGATCGGTTCAACAAGGGCACGGAGGGTAAACAGATGACGGCTGGTCCGCGGGGGCGACTCATCGCCAGCACCATCGCGACCGTGCAGGAGCACGGCGTTCACGCCGCCGCCCTCAGCGAGTTGCTCAAGCGGAGCAACGCGTCCAAAAACTCTCTCTACCAGCACTTTCCGGCAGGCAAGAGCGAACTTGTCGAGACCACGTCGCGAATTGTCGCGCGGCTGGTCGAGTCACACGTCGCCAAGTCCGCGGACAGCTTGACGACCGCCGAATCCGTCGAGTCCTGGCTCGACGAGTTGTTCAGCTTCTGGCGAAAGCCGCTGGAAACCAGCGGCTACCGCGAAGGTTCGTTCATGATGGCGGCCGCTCTCGACGAACTCGACCCGGCGGTTCAGGCCGTCGCCGGCGAAGCCTTCAAGGACTGGATTTCCCGCCTGGCAGCGGGACTCATCAACGCGGGTGTGGGCCCAGATTCAGCCGAATCGATCGCCAGCCTGCTGCTCTCGGTGATCGAAGGCGTGATCGTCCAGAGCCGAGCCACGAAGTCGACGCGCGCATTCGATGATGCGCGCACCCACCTGGCGACGGTCCTGCGCGCAAACGGGGTCAGTGACCGACCGTAAATCGTTCGCGACGATGCGTTGGCTCGGCGATCTCGTCGACAAACGCCAGCGCGAAGTCGGTGCCGGAGATCTCCGACATCCCGTCGTCTTTCACGACAAGGACGTCTCCGCCGATGCGGTACTTACCCGTGGTTTCACCCGGCGCGAACCGGCCGAATAGCGCCGGCGGACTCACTACGAACCAGTCGAGAGAACTGGTGTCTGCCCGCAGTGCCGCCAGCACGTCAACCAAGGCCTGCGCCTCCGCTTTCCACGCCTCGTGGAAGTCCGGCGTATCGATCAGGCGCGGCCCGTCGGGCGAGACGAGCGAGCTACCGGCACCGCCCATGAAGCCCAGCCTGGTGCCGTGCGCGCGGGCCGTCGCCACCAGGGCAGGTAGCGCGGATGGCACTTGCTTAGAGGGGGCGATCGCGACGACAACGACGTCGTTGTCGGCGGCGAGCTTGTCGACAAAGGTGACGTCGTCAATGGCACCCTCTACGTAGGTGACGCCGTCGATCGGTTCCTCGGGCGTCTTGCGGGCCACCGCAGTGACCTCGAAACCGCGCTTTACAGCTTCGCTCGCAATGTGCGCGCCGGCATAGCCGGTGCCGCCCCAGATACCGATCTTCGTCATGACCAAACTCCTCGAGGACTTGTACGTCTACCTTGGCCGAACAGGACTCGCCGCGTTGGTATTCCGCGGTCGACGATCACTCTTTGGAAGACCGGCGAACGTTCGCCAACCAACCGAGCGACCCAAAGATTCGTACAAACGAATCGAAAACGCGCGGCACGTCCTCCCGCCGCGCCCGCAGCAACGCCGTGATCGTCACGATCACAACGAGCGCCACCACTATCAGCACTGTCCACGAAGCTCCACCGACGGAAAACCCGCCAGCCTGGAGCACCTTGTTGCTCAGGGATACCTCCTCACATCAATCCAACAAGATCGATTCTAATCGAACACGTGTTCGAACGATACGGTTTCGAACAGTCTCGGGACCTCCTGCAAGAATGACCAGATGACGGTCGATCCCTACCTCTGGCTCGAAGACATCACCGCAGACGCGGCCCTCGAGTTCGCACGCGAACGAAACGCGGTGGTCGACGCGAAATTCGGCAATCCAGCACTCCGGGACCAGATCCTCGACCTGCTCAACACCGACACCCGCATCCCGTACCCGACCCGCAGGGGCGAGTGGCTGTACAACTTCTGGCGCGACGCCGACCACGAGCGCGGGATCTGGCGCCGCACCACGTTTGAGGAGTACCGCAAGCCCGACCCCGAATGGGACGTCATCCTCGACGTCGACGCCCTCGCTGCGGCCGACGACGAGAACTGGGTGTGGGCCGGGGCCGCAGTGCTGCGTCCATCGCAATCGCGCGCACTGATCCACCTGTCACGCGGTGGCGGCGACGCCATCGTCATCCGCGAATTTGACATGGCGACAAGGTCATTCGTCGACGACGGGTTCACCGTTCCGGAAGCCAAGACCCGGATCAGCTGGATCGACGAGGACACCGTCTACATCGGCTCCGACTTCGGCGAGGGATCGCTCACCGACTCGGGCTATCCCCGCTTCGCAAAGAAGTGGCACCGGGGGACCCCGCTCACGGACGCCGAAACCGTCTTCGAAGCCGAGCCTTCAGACGTCTCCTGCAGCGCCGGTTACGACCGCACGCCCGGCTACGAATCGCACTATGTCGTCCGGTCGAGCGACTTCTTCAACGCGGACATCTATCTCCTCACCGATGCCGGGCTGACCAAGCTCGACGTTCCGACGGACGCGAGCGTCGACTGGCACAAAGACTGGATGACCGTCCGGCCGAAGACCGCCTGGACCACCGGCGGGCGCACCTTCGACGAAGGCAGCCTCGTCGTGACCCGGCTCAGCGAATTCCTCGCCGGCAAGCGTGAGTTCGAGGTTCTGTTCGCACCGGACGCGCATACCTCGTACGCCGGTTCCGGCTGGACGGCGAACCATCTGCTGCTCACCACGCTGCATGACGTCCACACCCAGCTGCATGTCTGCACTCCCGGCGACAACGGGTGGACGATCGAGGCGATGCCCACCGGCGAACGCATGACGACCACCTCGATCGCCGGTCTCGATCCCCTCGACGGCGGTGACGAGTTCCTGTTGCAATCCACCGGGTTCACGTTGCCGCCGGCCTTGTTCGAAGCCGCCGTCGGAACCGAGCCGAAACTGCTCAAGCAGTCCCCCGAGTTCTTCGATGCGACCGGGATGGTGACCGAGCAGTTCTTCGCGGTCTCGGACGACGGCACCGAGGTGCCTTACTTCGTCACCCGAAAGGCCGGAATTTCCGGACCTACGATCATGGGCGGCTACGGCGGTTTCGAGAATTCCTTGGTACCGGCCTACACCGGAATCAGCGGCGTCGCCTGGCTCTCGAAGGGCGGTATCAGCGTCAGCGCGAACATTCGCGGCGGCGGCGAGTACGGCCCGAATTGGCACAATCAGGCCCGGCGCGAAGGTCGCCATTTCGCCTTCGAAGACTTCGCCGCGGTTGCGAAAGATCTTGTCGCGCGCGGCATCACCACCCACGAGCAGCTCGGTGCGTCCGGCGGCAGCAACGGCGGGTTGCTCATCGGCGTGATGTTGACCCGCTACCCCGAACTGTTCGGCGCCCTCGTCTGCCGGGTCCCACTCCTGGACATGCGCAGGTACCACAAGCTCCTTGCGGGAGCGTCGTGGATCGGCGAGTACGGCGACCCAGATAACCCCGATGACTGGAAGTTCCTCAGCGAATATTCGCCGTACCAGCATGTTGACGCAGGTCGCGCCTACCCGCCCGTGCTCATGACCACGTCGACCCGAGACGACCGCGTGCACCCCGGCCACGCACGGAAGATGGTCGCGCGACTCGAGGAGACCGGTCACGAGATCTGGTACTACGAGAACATCGAGGGCGGTCACGGCGGTGCCGCCAACAACGAGCAGGCGGCATACTCCTCGGCCCTTGCTTTCGAGTTCTTCGAGCAGAAGTTGGGTTTGTAGGAATTAGCCGCGCGTTCACAATTCGTTCAACTTGAGAATTCAATTCGCGCAATGTGCCCAATTTCATAATCTCGATCAGTAAACGTGAATTCGACCACATGAAACGCGAATTCATTTGGCTTGCCGATATTGTTTTCATTCGAAATGAAACACGACAATGCCTTCCGATCCGCGATGCAGCGACCGCTGTCTCGCCGCGCCTTCGTGTCTGCCACCGTGCTGACCGGCGCAATCGGAGTCGCCGGGTTCACCGGCGCCGGAGCAGTGCGCAGAGGCGCCGCAGCCTCGGCAGCCGAACTCGATGCCACTGCTCGCAAAAGGCTTGAGCAGAACCGCGCGGTGGCGGCCAATCCCCACGTCGACCCCGCCCAGGTCGCTGCGAAGCACGCTTCTGCCCAACCCTTTGTCTGGGGCACCGCGATGGCGGGCATCATGTCCCGATTCGAGACGGATCGACAGCAGATCGCATTGACGCTCGATGCGTGTGGCGGACCGCGGGGATCGGGGTTCGACCAGCGGATCATCGATGCACTGCGCGCGGACCGCATTCCGGCGACCCTGTTCCTCAACGCCCGCTGGATCGAGGCCAACCGCGACCTGACCATCGCCTTGGCGCACGATCCGCTGTTCACGATCGCCAACCACGGCAGCCGCCATGTGCCTCTCTCGGTCACCGGCCGCGCCGCGTACAACATCGTCGGCACCGCAAACTCAGCTGAGGCGGTCGACGAGATCTGGCAATGCCACGAACTGCTGACCAACATCTGCGGCCACGCGCCTCGCTTCTTCCGCCCGGGCACCGCGCACTATGACGACGTTGCGGTCCAGATCGTCTCGGAGATTGGTGAACAACCGCTCGGGTTCTCGATCAATGGTGATTGTGGCGCCACCCTGAGCGCCGCGAGTGTCCAGTCTCAGCTGACTGCGGCCGTCCCCGGGGCGATCATCCTCGCGCACATGAACCAGCCCAATTCCCCGTCCGGCGGCGGCCTCATCGCGGGCGTCCGGAATCTGAAGGCCCAGGGCTGGGAATTCGTGTCCCTGGAAGACAAAAGGCTCGTTTCGGCCTAGCGGTCTCGAATCCATTTTTCGACCCGGTCCGCGAGGAGCCCGGGGTCTCGGATCCAGCCGTTGTGCCCCGTCGGTGATGGCAGGTTCCACCGCGTCACGTCCGAGCCGATCAACTTCCCGGCCAAATGTTCGACCGAGGCCGGCGGTGAGAAGTCGTCGTCGCCGAGCGTGATCGACAGGACCGGGGCCGTGATCTGGCCGATTCGCGTCTCGTAGTCGATATCGGCGCCCGTGGGCACGAATCGTCCGGTTCGGGCGAGGCGAGCCCAGTCCGCGATGAGCACCTTCGACTGGCGACCAAACCCGCCCACGAGATCCGGCCAGTAGCCCGCGACCCGCGAGGCCAGTGACATCACCGCACTGCCCGCGACGATTCCCGGGGACATGACTCCGCTGCGGCCTTTGTAGTACGGCGTCCCGGCACCGACGAGTATGAGGCCGCCGAGATGCCGGGCGCGCGCCGCGTACAGAACGCTCAACTGCCCACCCATGCTGTGGCCGAGGAGGAACGGCGTCCGGCCTGGAAATCGCTCCAAAGCCGTCTGAATGATCGCCGGGATGTCCACCGCGGCGATGTCGTGATACCCGAAGACACTGTTGGAGTGCGGTCTCGGCGCGCAGTCGCCCTGGCCACGTAGTTCGCCGACCGCCACATCGAAACCGCGTTCAGCCAAGGCGCCGGCGACGACCGTGTAGTAGCGACCACCGACACCCATGCCCGGCATGATCACGACGACGGGCTCGATGACATCCGGCGAAGAGCGCTCCGCGCGCGCCTTCTTGGCAGCCAGCAAGCGAACCGGAAGCACTGTTCCATCCGGCATCTGCGTCGCGACGGATTCCATGCCCCAATCCTCCCTCTCTCAGGGCTCGAAGCGGTATCCCATCCCGGCCTCCGTGATGAGGTGACGTGGGTGGCTCGGATCGACCTCGAGCTTGCGTCGCAGCTGCGCCAGATAGATCCGCAGATAGTGGGTCTCGCTGTGGTACGTCGGCCCCCACACTTCGGTGAGCAGTTGCTTCTGCGCGACGAGCTTTCCCGGGTTGCGAACCAGGATCTCCAGCACTTCCCACTCCGTCGGGGTCAGGTGGATTTCGGTGCCGTCGCGAATGACCTTCTTCGCGGCGAGATCGACAGTGAACGAGTCGGTCACCACCACCGGCTCGTCGCCCTGCTTCACCTGCGTTCGCCGCACGGCCGCGCGGAGCCGGGCCAACAACTCGTCCATTCCGAATGGCTTCGTGACGTAATCGTCGGCGCCCGCGTCGAGGGCATCCACCTTCCGGATTGATTCCGACCGTGCCGAGAGCACGATGATCGGCACTTCGCTCCACCCTCGGATTCCCGCGATGACCTCGACGCCGTCGATGTCCGGCAGCCCCAGATCGAGGATCACGACGTCCGGCTTGCGGTCGGCGACCTGGGCCAACGCGCGCTTCCCGGAGTCTGCGGTCAGCACGTCATAGCCCCGTGCCGACAGATTGATCCGGAGTGCCCGAAGGATCTGTGGCTCGTCATCGACGATCAACACCGTGGTCATGCGCGCACCGTCCTCGCCTGCGCTCCTCGCTGCGTTCCTCGCTTCGCTCCGGTACTCGCTGCGATTCTCCGGTCGTCCTCCATGCGCGGGGTCATGCGCGCACCGTCCTCGCCTGCGCTCCTCGCTGCGTTCCTCGCTTCGCTCCGGTACTCGCTGCGATGCTCCGGTCGTCCTCCATGCGCGGGGTCACGACGCCACCGGCAGCGAGACGACCATCGTCAAGCCCCCTCCCGGAGTGTCCTCCGCACTGATCGTGCCGCCCATCGCCTCGACGAATCCCTTCGCGACGCTGAGTCCAAGCCCGAGTCCGGGCACGCTGTCCCGATCACCCAACCGCTGAAACGGTGCGAACAATTGCTCGGCGGCATTCTTCGGCAGTCCGAGTCCCCGGTCGACGACGCGAAGTTCGACGGTATCGCCGTACTCGCTCGCCCGCACGGCGACCTCAGTCGGACGGTCTGCGCGTTGTCCATGACGCAGTGCGTTGTCGATGAGGTTCGCGATCACTCGCTCCAGCAGACCGGGGTCGGCGTTGACCGCCGGCAGCGTCTCATCGACCTCGACTCGAACCGACTGCCGAACGTCGATTCCGCGCAGCGCCCGCCCCACCGCTTCGTCATACGTAATCGGTCGCATTTGCGGGACGACCGCGCCCGTCGCAAGCCGCGACGAGTCCAGCAGGTTGGCGACCAAGGCCGCCAACCGATCGGCCGATTCTTCGACGGTCGCCTGCAGCTCGGATACGTCGCCCGGAGACAACCTCAACGATGGATCGCGGAGACTGCCGATCGCGGCCTTGATCGACGTCAGTGGCGTTCGAAGGTCGTGCCCGACTGCCGAGAGCAGTGCCGTGCGCAGTTGATTCGTTTCCACCTGACGTTGCGCGGTGGCGGAATCAGCGGCCAGCCGTTGCTGTCGCAACGCCAGCAGAGCCTGCCCGGCGGCGGCCTCGACCAGCCGATGATCAACGGCCGGGAGAGCCTTTCCCACCAGCGCGAGATGCACGTCGTCGGAAACCGCGATATCGATATCGGCTTCGCCTGGGTCAGCGGGTGGCGACGATCCGGCACTGGCGATCACTGTCCAGTCGCCCGACTCCTGCGTGTAAAGCGCAACGCACGACTGGCCGAAGTTCTCGCGGACCTTTTCGAGCAGATTTGGCAGCGGGTCCGGATCAGCGAGCACGGTTCGCGCATAGGAACCGAGGAGGGCGGCCTCGTTCCTGGCCTGAGCGCTCGCCACCGCCAACCGTGCCGCGCGGTCGACGACGAGCGCGACCAGCACCGCGACAATCAGCATCACGACCAGGGTCAACAGGTTCTCGGGCTCGGACACCGTGAAGGTGTGAATGGGCGGAGTGAAGTAGTAGTTCAGCAGAACCGCGCCGATGAGTGCGGCGGACACCGCTGGGCCCACTCCACCGAGAAGTGCCACGAGCACGATCGCGAGGAACATCGCCACGATGTCACTGGCATAGTTCAGCAAGCCAGGGAAAGCCACGCCCAACACCGTGACCAGGCCGGGCGCCACGAGCGCGAGAAACCAGGCCGACAACCGCCGGGCCCGTGTCATGACGCCGGGCGACCGATCCCAGCGAATCCCGCGACGAGACTCCTCGTGGGTCACCATATGGATGTCGATGGCACCCGATCGCTGGATGACGGCCGTCCCGATGCCTTCGTCGAACAGCCGCGCCAACCGGGACCGCCGAGACGTGCCGAGCACAACCTGTGTCGCATTGACACCCTGGGCGAAGTCGAGCAGGGCCCGTGGAACGTCGTCACCGACGATGCTGTGGAAGGACGCGCCAAGATCGTCGGCGATCTGGCGGCACTTGGTCACCGATTCCGGCGAGGCGGCCTGTAGTCCGTCTCCGCGCATCACGTGCACAACGAGCAGATCGCCGCTCGACCGCTGCGCGATTCGACGCGCGCGCCGAATCAGCGTCTCGCTCTCCGGTCCACCCGTGATCGCCACGACGACCCGCTCGCGGGCTTCCCAGGTCTCGGTGATGTCCTGCTCGCCGCGGTACTTCTGCAACGCGGTGTCGACCTGGTCGGCAACCCACAACAGCGCGATCTCCCGGAGAGCACCGAGATTCCCGAGCCGGAAGTAGTTGCTCAAGGCGGCGTCGATCTTGTGCGCGGCGTACACATTTCCGTGCGCTAATCGGCGGCGCAGGGCCTCCGGCGTGATGTCGACGATCTCGATCTGCTCGGCCCGCCGGACGACTTCGTCCGGAACTGTCTCGTGCTGTTCGACGCCGGTGATCCGCTCCACGACATCGTTGAGCGATTCCAGGTGCTGAATGTTGACCGTCGAAAGCACGTCGATCCCCGCATCGAGCAGCTCCTCGATGTCCTGCCACCGCTTTTTGTTGCGGGAGCCGGGTGCGTTGGTGTGCGCGAGCTCATCGACGACCGCGACCTCGGGCTTGCGCGCGAGAATCGCATCGATGTCCATGTCGTCGAGTTCGATCCCGCGGTACCGAACCGTGTGCCGCGGAACAACCTCCAAACCCTGCACCATTTCGGCGGTCTTGGATCGGCCGTGCGTTTCGACGAGCCCGATGACGACATCGGTTCCCCGCTCGCGGCGGCGGTGCGCCTCGCCGAGCATCGCGTACGTCTTGCCAACGCCGGGCGCGGCGCCGAGGTAGATCCTCAGTTCGCCGCGCCGCGGTTTGGGTTGCACATCATCAGTGTGCACTGAGGAGCCGATTCAGCTCGGTGACGTTGACATGCGGCTCCCCCAGAAATCCGAGAATCCTCCCGTGCGTTGCCTTTTCGACCAGTTGCCGCACGGCTTCGACGCTCAGTCCACGCGCCTTGGCGACGCGCTTCACCTGGAGATCCGCATAGGCGATGCTGATGTCCGGGTCGAGGCCCGATGCACTCGCGGTCACCGCGTCCTCGGGAACCTGGTCGATCCGAACGCCCTCGCGCGCCGCGATCTCCGTGCGGCGCTGCAGGATCACCTGGTCGTAGTCGGCATTGTGTTCGCCCTTATTCGATGCACCCGATGCCGGCAGGGTCGCCGCGGACGGCCGGGTGTGGAACCACTGATCGCCGTCCCGATCGACCCCCACCAACGTGGTGTTCACGGCTTCGGCGCGGTCATGCAGACCCGGAATTCGACTGACCGCCCACACCGACGCCGGGTACAGGATTCCCGTGATCACGGTCAGGATGAGCAGCACCCGCAGGCCTGCCATCGACTGCTTCACCAGTGCATTCATTGATGTCACCCAATTCCCGGGATGAGGCATACGAGGAGGTCGATCACCCAGATGCCGAGGAACGGAGTGACCACACCGCCGAGGCCGTAGATGAGCAGGTTGCGGCGAAGGAGCGCCGAGGCGCTGGACGGCGTGTACCGGACACCGCGCAAAGCCAACGGGATCAGCGCCACGATGATCAGCGCATTGAAGATCACCGCACTCAAGATCGCCGACTTCGGCGTCGCCAAGTGCATGACATTCAGCCGGTCGAGCTGCGGATACAGGACCACGAACATCGCGGGCAGGATCGCGAAGTACTTCGCGATGTCGTTGGCGAGGCTGAACGTCGTCAGCGCACCCCTCGTGATGAGCAACTGTTTGCCGATCTCGACGATCTCGATGAGCTTGGTCGGGTCAGAGTCGAGGTCGACCATGTTGCCGGCCTCTTTGGCCGCCGATGTACCGGTGTTCATCGCGACACCGACATCAGACTGCGCGAGAGCGGGCGCATCGTTCGTGCCGTCACCGGTCATCGCGACGAGGCGACCGCCCTCCTGCTCGGCCTTGATGAGCGCCATCTTGTCTTCGGGCTTTGCTTCGGCGAGGAAGTCGTCGACTCCGGCTTCCTTGGCAATCGCCGCGGCCGTGAGCGGGTTGTCTCCAGTGACCATGACAGTCCGGATGCCCATCGCGCGCAGCTCGGCGAACCGCGCCTTCATGCCGGGTTTCACGACATCGGACAGACGGATGACCCCGAGAACGCGGCCGTCTTCGGCCACGACGAGCGGAGTGCCGCCGTCGGCGCTGATGCTGTCCACGACCGCCTGGAGTTCCGCAGACGACTCGAAGCCGCTGGCCGCGCCCTTACGCACGCACCGCCCGTCGAGGTCGATCCCGCTCATGCGGGTCTGTGCCGTGAACGGGACGAACTCTCCGGTCTTCTCGTGGTCCGTGGGTTCACTTGCACGGCCATGTTCGGCGGCGCAGAGGTCGACGATGCTTCGGCCTTCCGGAGTTCCGTCCGCGAGGCTCGACAAGCGAGCAGCGTCGACGAGTTCGTCGAGGGAAACGCCGGCGGCCGGGATCAGCTCGGTCGCACGACGGTTACCCCAGGTGATCGTGCCGGTTTTGTCGAGCAGCAGGGTGTCGATGTCGCCCGCAGCCTCCACCGCCTTTCCCGACTTTGCGAGCACGTTCCGCTGCACGAGGCGGTCCATGCCGGCGATACCGATTGCCGAAAGCAGTGCACCGATCGTCGTCGGGATGAGGCACACCAGCAGCGCCGACAGCACGACGACCGACTGGGTGGCACCCGAATAGACCGCGAACGGCTGCAGGGCCACGACCGCCAGTAACAGGATGATCGTGAGGGTCGACAGCAGGATCGTCAGCGCGATCTCGTTCGGTGTCTTCTGTCGCTCCGCGCCTTCCACGAGCGCGATCATGCGGTCGACGAACGTCTCTCCGGGCTTGGTGCTGATGCGGACGACAATGCGGTCGCTCAGGACTGTGGTGCCTCCGGTGACCGCAGACCGGTCACCGCCGGACTCGCGAATGACCGGTGCACTTTCGCCGGTGATCGCGGACTCGTCAACCGTCGCAATCCCTTCGATGACGTCGCCGTCACCCGGAATCGACTCACCCGCTTCGACGACGACAAGGTCGCCGATCTTCAGATCTGTTCCTGGCACACTTTCTTCGCCGCCGCCGTCGACGAGCCGACGTGCGACCGCGTCCTTCTTCGTCTTGCGCAGAGCCTCCGCCTGAGCTTTGCCTCGGCCTTCGGCCACCGCTTCGGCCAGGTTCGCGAACAACGTGGTGAACCACAGCCACATCGCGACGAGGATCGCGAAGACGCTGGGATCGGTCACCGCGAACACGGTGACGAGGGCGGAACTCACCCACACGACGAACATGACCGGGTTTCGCACCTGGTGCATCGGGTGCAGTTTGCGAAGTGCATCCGGAAGCGACTTCACGAGTTGCTGCGGATTGAAGACGCCGGCAGCAACGTGATGGCCGAGGTCGCCAGAACATGGCCTGCGGCGCGACGTAAACTTCTCGGCATGGCGTTCCCGAATCTGTTCGGGAGTTCGGTTGGGGATTGTCGTGGTCACAGGAGACCCTCCGCGATGGGCCCGAGAGCAAGGGCCGGAATGAAAGTGAGAGCCGCGACCAGCACGATCGCGCCGCCGAGCAAGGCGGCGAACAGCGGCCCGGTGGTCGGCAACGTGCCGGCTGTGACGGGGACCTTCTTCTGCTCCGACAGGAATCCTGCGAGCGCGAGTGTCGCGACGATCGGGATGAACCGTCCGAGTGCCATACACACACCGAGCGAGGCCTGGAACCAGTCGCTGGTCACGGTGATTCCCGCGAAGGCACTGCCGTTGTTGTTCGACGCGGACGCATAGGCGTAGAGGATCTCCGAGAGTCCATGCGCGCCTGGGTTGTTCAAGGCACTGCCGGTGCCCGGCAGGACTGCCGCGATCCCCGCCGCGACCAGCATGACCGTGGGCATCGCGAGGATCGAAACCGCGGCGGCCGTGACCTCGCGCCGCCCCAGCTTCTTGCCGAGGTACTCGGGCGTGCGTCCCACCATGAGCCCGGCGAGGAACATGGCGATCACCGCCATCACGAGAATTCCGTACAGTCCCGTACCCACGCCACCCGGCGTGACCTCCCCGAGAAGCATGTTGAGCAGCGCCGCGCCACCACCGAATCCAGTGAAGCTGTCGTGCATGGCATTCACTGCGCCCGTCGATGTGCCTGTGGTCGAGTCGGCAAACAGCACTGAACCAGGGATGCCGAAGCGGACTTCCTTGCCTTCCATCGGCCGCAGACCGTGCGCCTCCGACCACCACATGACAGCCAACATCCCGGCCCAGATGGTGCCCATGACGCTCAGCAGGACGTAGCCCTGCTTCCGGTTGCCGACCATCGTGCCGAAGGTGCGCGTCAGCGAGACCGGGATGACGAGCAGCAGAAAGATCTCGGCAAGGTTCGTCCAGGCACTCGGGTTCTCGAAGGGATGCGCGGAGTTCGCGTTGAGGATTCCGCCGCCGTTGGTGCCGAGTTCCTTGATCGCCTCCTGGCTCGCGGCGGGCGCAATGGCGACGGTCTGCCCGTCGACTGAGACGCCGGAATGAAGGCTCATCACCACACCGCCGGCAACGAGAACGAGGGCGAAGATGAACGACAGTGGCAGCAGGATGCGCAGCGTTCCGCGCACGATGTCAACCCACGCATTGCCCAACCGGTTGGTGCGCTGCCGCACGAATCCGCGAATCAACACCATGGCCACCGCCAGACCGACGGCCGCCGACACGAAGTTCTGCACGGTCAGGCCGACCATCTGAACCGTGTGGCCCATGACCGTCTCGGGGACGTAGGACTGCCAGTTCGTGTTGGTGACGAAGCTGATCGCGGTATTGAACGCCATTCCCGGTGGAATCGATCCGCGGTGGAAAGAAAAGGGGAGCAACGGTTGTAGCCGCTGCAGTAGATAGAGCACCACCACGCTCACGAATGAGAAGCCGAGAACACTCAACGCATAGACCGGCCAGCGCTGCTCGGACTCCGGATCGATCCGAGCCACTCGATAAATCGCGCGTTCGACTTTCGAGTGCTCGGTCGTCGTGAAAACTCGCGCCAAGTAGTCGCCGAGCGGAACATAGACGATGGCGAGCGCCGCGATCAGCGCGGCGAGCTGAATCCACGCGGCCATCAGAGTTTGTCCGGCCGGATCAGCGCCACGAACAGATACACAATGAGGAGCACAACAAGTGTTCCCGCGAGCACATTGGCCACCAGACCTGTCGCATTCACAGCTTCTCCAACCCCTTGACGGCGATTACCAACAACGCGAAAACGGCAACCAAGAGCACCGCATAGGCCACGTCGGCCATCAGCGTTCCTTCCACAATTCGATCGATGAGGACACCGGAAGAATCGCTCTGCTGAAGGCCGACTGAACGGCTGCATATGGACTCCTGACGCGAGCCTCGGCGATCTTTACGCCTTCCTTACGTAGGGCGTGAGCCAGGTGACATGATTCAATTTGTTGCGCAAGTGACCCGACGAACAGTTCGCGAGCAGAATGCCCAAGCCACTCCCGCACGTCACCACCGAACAGCTCGACGCCGCTGCCACGGCGTTCGATCTGCTGTCCGTGCCTGGCCGACTACACCTCGTGTGGCTCCTGGCGTCCGACGAATACGACGTGACGACGCTCGCCGAACTGACGGGCGCGAACGTTCCAGCGGCGAGCCAACAACTGGCGAAACTGCGCGCCGCGGGAATCGTGAAGTCCCGGAAGAAGGGGCGGCACAAGCTCTATCGCGTCGACAGCCCGCACTTGGTGCGCGTCGTCAAGGAGATGATGCGACACCTCTCCCCGGACGGGTCGCTGACCCCGGACGAGAAAGAGAGCTAGGGCGTGTCTGACAAATCCGGCTGGATGCCGCTGGGGGTCAGGCCGCCGGTCCAGCAAGGCGGCGGCGGAGCCGATACCGGGGTTGTATCGGCGACAACGCCAACGCAGCTGGCCGGTGGACTGGCACCAGGGGCGCCAGATGGGATTTGTCAGACATGCCCTAAGAGGCCATCGCGCCGATGAGCGACCGCGACAGCACGCTGATCACGGTCTCGATGTCCGGCTTCGGGTCCGCGACGCTCCAGTCGTAGACGACATAGTTGATCGCACCGATGACGGCACTGACCCGGATCGCGTAGTCGCCGCTCGGAATCTCCCCCGACTCGGCAGCGTGCTGCGCAATACCGAGGACCATCTGGGCCCACACCTTGCGCTGATCGAGGCGGACTTCCTCGACCCGCGGGCTCGCACCGACCACCTCCACGAGTCCGACGCGGGCGCGACGTGGATCGCTCGCAACCGATTGGATATAGGCGCGCGTCGCGGCCTGAATGACGGCCTCTATTCCGCGGCCACCCGCCTGGGCAACGGCGTCGGCGACCGCTGCCATCGACTCCGCCTCGATGTTCTGGAACAGTTCGACGAGCACGTCCTCACGACCGGAGAACTCTTCATAGAACTGACGGGAAGACAATCCGGCGGCGCGACATATCGCACCAACAGAACTATTCGAATAGCCATCCTGCGCGAAAATCGTCAACGCTGATTCCAAGAAGCGCGCGCGACGTTCCTTCTGGCGGTCGGCAATGGCCTGACCAGCGTAAGTTCGTCCTAGCGCTGCGCGTGTCATCGTGGTTGAGACTACCGCGAGCACAACCCACTAACTCAGAGGGTGCCGCCAAGCGTGTTGTGCGTCCGTTTTGCGAATATTGCAAACCGCCTGCAAATTGTTGCCAATTCAACCTTCAGGCATTCCAGTTGATATTGACCGGTGGAAGACTTCTGTTCGTGGTTGAAAGGACAACCACTTTCGAGGTTGGAGTTCGACAATGACAAAGCGATTTGGGTTGCGGTTGGCGGCAGGCTCCATTGTCATTGGAGCCATCACGCTAGGTGCCCTCGGGTCGGCCACCGCAAGTGCTGACATAACAATTGATCGGCCCGGTGACCGCACCACCACAGTTACCGTGGGCGGCGCCTCACTCAAACTCGGCAACGGTGACAGTGGCGGCGGGCTCAGCCTGAACAACGGTGGATTCCAGATTCTGTGGGGGCAGAACTAGATCCACAATGGACGAACAGCAAGAGGCCGGCCCTGTTGGAACAGGGACCGGCCTCTTCTTGCTGTGGCGGCCTAGATGGGTGCACCCGACGTGAATAGCCCATCGTTCACGGCAGAATCTCCGCTGCCGTCACGACAGGCCATGTTGACCTGCACGCGGTGCCCGAATTCATACGGTCCTAGGGTGATGCTGAACGAAGCGGGGGCCGTCGAGTTGTAGACCCGAGCGCCCGCTTTGACGTTCCCGAACTGATCCAGGTCCTTTGCGGACCACTTGCACGTCACCGGCGGCTTGTTGGTGGTGACGGTGTAAGAGATCTGCAGATGCGCAGCGTCTTGGGTGGGGCCGAAATAAAGGCTGTACGAGGTTAGCTGTGCGCTTGCCGGTGGCGCTGCCATTGTCACCGCGGCTGCGGCCGCGACCGCTGCCACAACAGATTTCACAACAACGCGCTTTGACATTGCACTCCTGAAATTCACAAAACGGACGGACCCGGCAAGCGTAGCGGTCTCCGAGCAAACCCGATGAACAACCAAAAACCGGGCGGCTCGCATTAGCGAACCGCCCGGCTTTGTTGGTGAGGTGGACTTAGAAGTCCATTCCGTCCATGCCACCCGGAGCTGCCGGTGCGGCAGCCTTCTCCGGCTTGTCGGCGACGACAGCCTCGGTGGTGAGGAACAGAGCAGCGATCGAAGCCGCGTTCTGCAGCGCCGAACGGGTCACCTTGACCGGGTCAGCGACACCCTGGGCAAGCAGGTCGCCGTACTCGCCGGTGTCTGCGTTCAGGCCGTGGCCGGTCGGCAGGTTGCTGACCTTGTCCGCGACGACGCCCGGCTCGAGGCCGGCGTTGAACGCGATCTGCTTCAGCGGAGCCGACAGCGCGACGCGAACGATGTTCGCACCGGTTGCCTCGTCGCCCGTAAGGTTGAGCGCGTCGAGAGCCGGCGCCGACTGCAGCAGCGCAACGCCACCACCAGCGACGATGCCCTCTTCGACGGCAGCCTTCGCGTTACGGACAGCGTCCTCGATGCGGTGCTTGCGCTCCTTGAGCTCGACCTCGGTAGCAGCTCCGGCCTTGATGACCGCAACACCGCCGGCGAGCTTCGCCAGGCGCTCCTGCAGCTTCTCGCGGTCGTAGTCCGAGTCGCTCTTCTCGATCTCCGAGCGGATCTGGTTCACGCGGCCGTCGATCGCACCCTGCTCGCCGGCACCGCCGACGATGGTGGTCTCGTCCTTGGTGACGATGATCTTCTTGGCGCGACCGAGCAGCTCGAGGCCTGCGGTCTCCAGCGAGAGGCCGACCTCCTCGCTGATGACCTCTCCACCGGTGAGGATGGCGATGTCGGCGAGCTGAGCCTTGCGACGGTCACCGAAGCCCGGAGCCTTGACGGCAACCGACTTGAAGGTGCCGCGGATCTTGTTGACGACGAGGGTCGAAAGAGCCTCACCCTCAACGTCCTCGGCGATGATCATCAGCGGCTTGCCCGACTGGATGACCTTCTCGAGCAGCGGGAGCAGGTCCTTGACGGTCGAGATCTTGCTCGCGACGAGCAGGATGAGAGCGTCCTCGAGAACCGCTTCCTGACGCTCGGCGTCGGTTGCGAAGTAGCCCGAGATGTAGCCCTTGTCGAAGCGCATACCCTCGGTCAGCTCGAGCTGAAGGCCGAAGGTGTTGCTCTCCTCGACGGTGATGACACCTTCCTTGCCGACCTTGTCCATCGCCTCGGCAATGAGCTCACCGATCGAAGCGTCACCAGCGGAGATACCAGCGGTAGCAGCGATCTGCTCCTTGGTCTCGATGGCGATGGCGGTGGAGAGCAGGCTCTCGGTGACTGCCGCGACAGCCTTCTCGATACCGCGCTTCAGGCCGAGCGGGTTAGCGCCGGCGGCAACGTTGCGCAGACCCTCGCGAACGAGCGCCTGAGCCAGAACGGTTGCGGTGGTGGTTCCGTCACCAGCGACGTCGTCCGTCTTCTTGGCAACTTCCTTGACGAGCTCCGCACCGATCTTCTCGTACGGGTCCTCGAGCTCGATCTCCTTGGCGATCGAAACACCGTCGTTGGTGATCGTGGGGGCGCCCCACTTCTTCTCCAGAACGACGTTGCGGCCCTTGGGGCCGAGGGTCACCTTGACAGCGTCGGCGAGGGCGTTCAGGCCCCGCTCGAGGCCGCGGCGAGCCTCTTCGTCGAACGCAATAATCTTGGCCATTGCGAGTTATTCCTCCATGAGGCATTGACTGTGTGCGATGGCCAGGCTCGGTGCCCGCGACGGACGACTGATAGGCAGCCTCACCGTCCCGACCTAGCACTCGAGTGTAGCGAGTGCCAAAGCCATCTTGGCACTCGGGTCGGTCGAGTGCAAGGTTGATTCCAACCGTGCGAACCGTCTCGCGTCTACTCTCGGACCAATGAGGGCTCACGTTGCGGCGACCGCCGCAATGCTCGTGCTCGCCGCTTGCGGGTCCGCCGGCCCGGAACCCGCGGCAGACCTTCCCAAGCTCGACATCACGACGCTGGCAGATGGTCTCGACCACCCGTGGGACGTCGCGGTCGCGCCCGACGGAACCATCCTGACTGGCGAGCGTAGCGGCCGGTTCGTGGCATTGCGCCCTGGTGTCACCGAACCGCAACCGATCGATGCCGACCTCTCGGATTTGTTCGCGCGGGGCGAAACCGGGCTGATGGGCCTGGCTTTCGCGGCCGACTTCGACACATCGCGAGAACTGTTCAGCTGCCAGGGCTACACGCACGGCGTCCAGCAGGACGTCCGGGTCGTCACCTGGCGAGTCAGCACCGACTGGCAGCGTCTCGAACGGACCGGGGTACTCATTTCCGGGCTCCCCTCGCGAACGGGACGTCACGGCGGCTGTCGGCTAATACTTGAAGACTCGGACACCCTGCTCATCGGGACCGGTGACTCCGCGCAACCGAAGGTTTCGCAGGACCCGAACTCCCTGGGCGGAAAAGTCCTCCGGGTCGATTCCCGAACCGGTGCGCCCGCGGAGGGCAATCCCCTCCCGAATAGCCTGGTGTTCACACTCGGTCACCGCAACATTCAAGGCCTCGCCGTCCAACCCAAGACGGGAACGATCTACACCGCCGAGCACGGGCCGGACGTCGACGACGAGGTCAACCGCATCGTCCCGGGCGGCAATTACGGCTGGAAACCCGACCGCAGCGGCGATTGGTACGACGAATCAGTGCCGATGACCGACCCCGACCGCGTCCCCGGAGCAATTCCCGCGGTGTGGAGTTCGGGCGCCTCGACGATCGCCATATGCGCACTGACCTTTCTCGGCACGGAGTGGGGAAACTGGTCCGGCGCGATCGCCGTCGCTGCCTTGAAGGGCCAGCAAATCCGCCTGTTGAAACTGTCCACGGACGGGAAGTCCGTCACGGCAGTCACTCAGTTGCCCGAACTCAACGGCACCTACGGCCGCATCCGAACCGTGCAAAGTCAGCCCGACGGCTCGCTCCTCGTCACCACCGACAACGGCGGTGACGATCAGATTCTGCGAGTACGTCCAGTGTCTTAGGACGGCCGCTAAGCGATAGTGGGTCCCGGAAAAGGCGGAACGCCCCGACCTAACTACGGCCGAGGCGAACCAGTTCGATTTCGCGCGGTGTCACAAGTCGTTCGAGCTGCTCACTCGACCAGCTGTCCGGAGTCTCATCGACCCATTGCAGCTTCGACAATGGCACTGCCTCACTCAAATGACGACGCAAAAATCCGTTCAGATCCACGCCGAACCTCCCATGACTGCCCGTCGGTGGCGACCCTCTACCTATCGTCCACCTCTAGAGTTACGAACAGGTGAAGGCGCGCAGACCCCTCAGGCGACGATCTTCGGGAGTTTCACAACCTGGCCGGCCCACGTGAGACCCGCACCGAAGGCGAGCAGCAGCGCGGTCGCACCCGGCTTCGCGGCACCACTGGACAGCAGTTGTTCCATGGCCAGCGGAATCGAAGCGGCCGACGTGTTGCCGGTCTCCTCGATGTCACGCGCGATCGCGCAGTTCTCCGACAGCTTGAGGTGCTTGGCCATCACGTCGGTGATTCGGCCATTGGCCTGGTGCGGGATGAGCGCCTCGATGTCCTGCATGGACAGGCCCGCCTTGTCGACGGCGTCGCGCAGTGCCTTCTCGAGAGTCGAAGCGGCCCAACGGAAGACCATCGTGCCTTCCATCGCGAGGTAGGGACGCTCGGTCTTCGCACCGGTCAACTCGTTGGCCTCGACCTCGTTGATGTAGTCGAGCGTGTTCTTGGTCTGGCCGATCGCGCGGCCGAGTTCGCCGTCCGAACCCCAGGTGACGGGACCGATGCCCTCTTCGTCCGACGGACCGACGATCACCGCTCCGGCGCCGTCACCGAAGATGAAGGCAGTGCCGCGGTCGCGCGGATTCACGGTCGGGCTCAGCTTCTCCGCACCGATCACCAGCACGTGACGGGCACTGCCGCCGCGGATCATGTCGGCGGCGACCTGGAGCGCGTAACAGAAGCCCGAACATCCGGCGCCGAGATCAAACGCGGCCGTCCCGGTGATGCCAAGCGCCGAGGCGATCTGCGGCGCCGCGGGCGGGGTCTGCTGGAAATTCGTGGACGTCGCGTTGATCACACAATCGATCTGCGCGGCGTCGATTCCCGCTGAGCGGATGGCCTGCTCGGAAGCTGCGGTGGCCATGGTGATGACCGTCTCGCCCTCGCCCGCAAAGCGGCGAGAACGAATACCGGAACGGGTCTGAATCCACTCGTCGCTGGAGTCGATTGCCTCGATGATCTCGGCGTTCGGGACGACCCGGACCGGACGGTATGCGCCGATACCCATCATTGCGACGTGCGAGATCCCCGACGGGCTCCCAATGCTTGCGGGCATGGTGTCATCTCCAAAGGTGCGACGTGACGCGGAGAAACTGTCGATACCCACCCGAGGGAATCGAACCACGTCACGGTTCGTAAAATTGAGTCAAGCTCAGGTTACGGGACCCTATTTCCTCGTCAAGGGAGACACTCCCGCCGCCCAAATGCGCTACCGCCGCAGGGATTACCGAACAGTCGAAGCGCCTGACGGTTAACGTTAACCTTGTTACTCGAACGCGCCCCTGCGCGAAACGTGTTTCGACTGCTCAGTGAGCGATCGCTGAGCAACGACTAAGAACCAAAGAGGAATCTGTGGCACGCCGCCCCTACCCGGAGGGAACTCCCGAGAAGTCCCCGATCGGCCACATGGTCGAACTGGTCAAGACGTCGGTTCCGCCGATTCACCCAGACGGCGCACCGTTCGTTCTCGGTCCGCTCGCGATCGCCGCACTCGGCCGCAGGCACACCATTATTCGCCGCACCGGACAGCTCACCGCCCTCGCGTGCGCCGCCTTCTTCCGGCACCCCAATCGCGTCCCGCCGACGCGTCCGGGCGTTGCCGTAGCACCCGCGGACGGCACCATCACGCTCGTCGACGAAGCCGCACCGCCAGCCGAACTCGGACTCGGCGACGCTCCGTTGCCCCGCGTGAGCATCTTCCTGTCGGTGCTCGATGTCCACGTCCAGCGCGCTCCCGTCGAGGGCACCGTGCACGCGGTGATCCACCAGCCGGGCAAATTCATGTCGGCCGATCTCGCGGAGGCCAGCGACCACAACGAGCGGAACACGATGGTTCTCGCGACCTACGGCGACCAGCGGGTCATCGTGGTTCAGATCGCCGGCCTCATCGCGCGCCGGATCGTGTGCCACGCCGGAGTGGGTGACCAACTGCAGCGCGGTCAGACCTACGGCCTCATTCGCTTCGGCTCGCGGGTCGACACCTTCTTGCCGCAGGGCTCCAAGCTCCTCGTCGAGGTCGGGCAGCGGGCAGTCGGCGCGGAGACGATCCTCGCCGAGCTGCCGGAAAGCGCGCGCTGATGAACGCGGCATCGGGAAGCACAGTCGGCCACCGGGCACGGAAGCACTCGCGGCCGGTCCGTTTGTTGCCCAGCGTCATCACCATCCTCGCCTTGTCCTCCGGGCTCTCGGCAATCAAGTTCGCGCTCGATCGCGAGACCGACATCGCGCTGCTTCTGATCGGTGCGGCCGCGATCTTCGACGCACTCGACGGCCGGGTCGCGCGCCTGCTCGACGCGACGAGCAAGATGGGCGCCGAGCTCGACTCGCTGTCCGACGCGATCTCGTTCGGCGTCGCACCCGGGTTGATCCTGTACTCGTTACTCCTCAACGGAAACCGATTCGGCTGGATCATCGCGCTCATCTACACCGTGAGCATCGTGCTGCGCCTCGCGCGCTTCAACACGCTGATGGACGACGCGAACCAACCGAGCTACACGAAGGACTACTTCGTCGGCGTACCCGCGCCGGCCGGTGCTCTGATGACGTTGGTTCCCGTTGTCGCGTTCGCCCAGTGGGGCGAGGGCTGGTGGACGAACTTCCCGCTGGTCGCCATCTGGACGTTGTTCTCGGCGGCCTTGATCGTCAGCCGGATTCCGACCTTGGCGATGAAGTCGATCAACGTGCCGCCGCGTCTGGCCGTGATTCTTCTCGTGCTGGTGGTCATCGCCGCGGGCGCGCTCGTAACCTACCCGCGCATCCTGCTGCTGATCCTGGTGGGGATCTACCTTCTGCACATCCCGTTCGCGATCCGCTCGCAGCGCTGGGTCGCGGCGCGGCCGGAGATCTGGGACCGCAAGCCCGCCGAACGCCGGGCGATCCGTCGCTCGTCGCCGTCGCGGGGCGCCAGCCGCCTGGGCCTGCGACGCCCAAGTGGTCCGTCCAAGGCGAACCACTCAGCACGTCGGCGGTAGACGAGTCACTGGATGCCCGAACTCACCCTGACTGCGCGCCTCAACACCTCAGCTGCAGACACGCGTCGCGGAGTGGTGCGGCTCCATCCCGAGGCCCTCACGGCCCTCGGTCTGCGCGAATGGGATGGGATCGCCCTCACCGGCTCGCGGGTGACTGCGGCCGTCGCCGGAATCGCCCCGCTCGGCACGCCGACGGGCACGATCCTCATGGACGACGTCACGCTGTCCAATGCCGGGATCAGTGACTCGGGAACCGTCGTCGTGGCACCGGTGACCGTCTTCGGTGGCCGCCAGGTGTGCGTATCCGGTTCGTCGCTGGCCACCACCTCGATCAACACGGCAACGCTCCGTCAAGCCTTGCTCGGCAAGGTCGTGAGCGTCGGAGATGCGGTGTCGCTGCTGCCGCGGGACCTCGGTCCGGGCACCAGCACAAGTACGACGACCCGCACACTGTCCCAGACGTTCGGCATCGCCTGGACCTCCGAACTATTGACGGTCACCTCGGTCGATCCGGGCGACGGACCGGTGAGCATCCAGCCGAACACCGCCGTGTCCTGGTCCGCCACGGGCAAGGTCACCCCGCTGCGCAGCGTGCGGATGGTCAAGCGGCAGAAGCCCGATGAGGCACTTCCGGCGGTCTCCGCCGATGAGCTGCCCGGCTCGCACCCGCAGGCTGCGAAGCTCACCGAGTGGCTCAGCCTCGCTCTCGACGAACCGGGTCTTCTCAAGGTTCTCGGTGCCTCGCCGCGGCTTGGCGTGCTCATCTCCGGGCCCGCCGGTGGCGGCAAGTCGACGATGGCGCGGGCGGTGCTCGCGAATCGAGTCGTCTCGAGCCTCGACGGTCCATCGATCGGCGCCCTCGAAGCGGAGGGACGGCTTCGCGCCGTCACTCGCGCGGTCGACGATGTCATCCCCGGGGGCGTCCTGCTCATCACCGAGATCGACACGCTCCTCCCGGCGACGGCCGAGCCCGTCGGGACGATCATCCTGGGCGAGATCAAACGCGCGATCGAAACCCCAGGCGTCGCCTTCATCGCCACGACCGCGCATCCCGAGCTCGTCGACAACCGTCTCCGCAACCCGGATTTCTGCGACCGCGAACTCGCGCTCACGCTGCCCGATGCGAAGACCCGCAAAGCGCTGCTCGAGCTGCTCCTTCGCAAGGTTCCCTCGCGAGACCTCGCCCTCGATCAGATTGCCGTGCGCACACCCGGATTCGTCGTCGCCGATCTTGCCGCGCTGTGCCGCGAGGCGTCACTGCGGGCCGCCGCCCGAGCCCGCGTCTCGCGCGAGGACCCGGCGGTCATCCAGTCCGATCTCATCGGCGCGCTCGGTGTCATCCGCCCGTTGTCCCGCTCCGGAACCGAGGAACTCGCGATCGGTACCGTCGCCCTCGACGACGTCGGCGACATGGTCGAGACGAAGCAGGCGCTCACCGAGGCGGTCCTCTGGCCGTTGCGGCATCCGGATTCGTTCGCGCGCCTCGGCATCGATCCGCCGCGGGGCGTCCTGTTATACGGACCGCCCGGCTGCGGCAAGACGTTCCTCGTCCGGGCCCTCGCGAGCACCGGACAACTGAGCGTGCACGTCGTCAAGGGCGCCGAACTCATGGACAAATGGGTCGGTTCCTCCGAGCGTGCGGTCCGTGAACTGTTCGCTCGCGCTCGGGATTCCGCGCCCTCTCTCGTGTTCCTCGATGAGGTCGACGCACTCGCCCCGCGACGCGGCGGCAGCGTCGACTCCGGTGTTGGAGACCGCGTCGTCGCTGCTCTGCTCACCGAACTCGACGGCGTCGAACCGCTGCGCGATGTCGTGGTCGTGGGTGCGACCAACCGCCCGGACATCATCGACCCAGCGCTGCTGCGTCCCGGGCGGCTCGAACGACTCGTCTACGTGCCACCGCCGGACGCCGACGCGCGGGTGGCGATCCTGTCGACGGCCGCACGGTCCGTACCGCTCGCGAAGGACGTCGACCTCCAAGCGATCGCCCGAGACCTCGAGGGGTACTCAGCGGCGGACTGCTCTGCTCTGCTGCGGGAGGCAGCCTTGGCGGCGATGCGTCGCAGTGTCGATGCGGCCGAAGTGAGCGCCGCGGATATGGCAGCCGCGAGGAACACCGTTCGACCGTCACTCGACCCGGGACAGATCGCCATTCTCGAGGCGTACGCGCGGGAGAGGCAGGCCTAGGTTTTTCGGCTAGCCGGCACACTTCGGTCCCGTGCAGCGCCGCAAAGGAAACTATGACTTTGCTCCGCTGTGACGTGCCGGTTTGCGCCGGTCACATCGCGGAGCCGGTTTCTAGCCCCGCACCGGTTGGCCGGCGAAAGCGGCCACCTTCGTGCCGCTTTCGGCGAAGAACTGGCCGTAGAACATCGTTCCCATGCCCGCGACCGACGCCACCAGCAGCGGACCGAACACGAACGGGTGCTCGGCAAAGTACAGCGGCAGATACCGGTAGCTCACCAGCAGGATCGCGAACAGTCCTGATCCGAGCGCGACGAGCTGAATGCGAGCCGCATCCCAGCCCCGCTGCGGATCGCGAAGTGCGGTTTCGATGGTGAGCGTGAGAACTGCACCGGCGATGAGGTCGACGCCGTAGTGGTAACCGAAGCCAAGCGTGGCGGTGAGGGTTGCCACGAGCCAGAACGTGCCGCCGTAGCGCAACCACGTCGGACCGCGGCGCGTGTGGATGAAGATCGCGAGAGCCCACGCGGTATGCAGGCTCGGCATGCAGTTACGCGGGGTGAAATTGTCGAACTCGAACGAGAACACGTCAAACGACGGTGGCGTCACCTGCGACGGCCACGAGTTGTTCAAGGCGAAGCCGTGGCCCAAGGGGCCGAACGCGTAAGCCGGACCGACGACCGGGAACATCATGTAGAACAGCGGGCCGATGAACGCGATCACCACGAACGTGCGCACGATGTAATGACGCGGCCAGGCACCGATCCCCTTCGCATACGGCAGCAACTGGTACACCGCGACAGCCATCGCGGCCACCGGAAGCTCGATGTAGACGACGTGCACGATGCCCGACGCCACCGGTCCGAGGAACTCGAGAACCTGTCCGACGACCCACGACGGGTTGCCGAGCGCGTGGTCTGCGACGCGCAGATATTGATCGTCAACGCGGGGTAGCGCAGCGGCGGAAACGAGCAGCCAGGTGTCCCCAAGCTTGGTGGCCAGCGGAATGACAAGCCCGATCGACAACGCCTTCAGCGCACGTTGACGCTGCTCGCCCTTCCACCAGAAGACGGCGAGACCAGCCAACCCGAACAGGACATACAGCGGTCCGTCACCCAGGGCAAAAGGGGCATTCCGCAGCAAGCGCTCAGCTACGAAGGCGACCTGCAGCAGCACCGCTGCGGCGACGGCGAAAACTCGCACGCGATTGGTCATTCCGACGAGCGCAATCGCCAAGCCGGCGAAGTAGACCTCGGACGATCGCGGAGTCGAGAACAGGTCCTGCGCGACGGCGACGAACGGGCCGCGTACGTGGTACGTACCGGCGAGGACCTGCATTCCGATGGTGAACGCGGCACCGAAGAGGACGAGCGCGATGGCCATCGGACGCAGGCGCGGACGCACCAAAGTGGCAGCCTGAAGCGGCGCGATACCTGCTTCGACAACCCTGCGGAAGCGTGGGTCGTCGATAAGCATTTTTCAATGCTACATCTGAGCTAACCGGAAGGAAATCTCCGGTTAACTCACGGTGAAGTAGATCACTCTTTCAGTTCATCCACCAGCGAATCGACGACCGCTTTCAGGTCACCGTTGTTTTCCTCCGCGACGCGACGTTGTCGCTGGTACGAGGCACCGCGACGCGGGATGTCGGCAACCGCGGCCAACTCGTCGGCGCACCCGATCGACTTGGCCACCGGCATCAGGCGATCGAGCAGATCATCGAGGTCCTCGGTCACCAAACGTTCATTTGCATCGGCGTCCTGAATGATGATCGCGTCGAGTCCATAGCGGGCCGCGCGCCACTTGTTCTCCTGTACATGCCACGGCGGCATGCTGGGCAGTTCCTCGCCCGCTTCGAGTCGGCGATCCAGGTCGACAACGAGCGTTTGAATCAATGCCACGAGCGCAGCGAGCTCTGCCTTGGTCGACGTACCGTCACAGATTCGAACCTCGATGGTTCCCCACTTCGGCGCCGGGCGGATGTCCCAGTGCATACCGCCGAGCTGATCGAAGACGCCCGTCTTCATCATGTCGTGGACGAACGATTCGAACTGGTGCCAGTCATCGAACTGGAACGGAAGGCCCGCCGTCGGCAGCTGCTGGAACATCAGCGCACGGTTGCTGGCGTAGTGAGTGTCCTCACCCGCCCACATCGGCGAACTCGCCGACAACGCGAGCAAATGCGGGTACTGCAGCAGCAGCGAATTCAGGATCGGAAAGACTTTCGACGAATGCGAAAGCCCGACATGCACGTGGACACCCCAGATGAGCATCTGCCGGCCCCACCACTGCGTGCGCTCGATCATCTCCTGATAGTGCGCATCGGGCGTGACGAGCTGTTGCGACCATTGTGCGAACGGATGCGTGCCCGCGCACATGATGTCGACGCCGAGCCGATCGGTGGCCGCGCGAACCTTCCCCAGTGTCTCGGAAAGGTCGCCGACCGCTTCGCCGACCGTGTTGTGCACGCCGGAAACGATCTCGACGGTGTTCCGGAGGAACTCCTTGGTGACCTGGGGAATTCCATCCCGCGCGGGGAGGTCCAGCTCAGTGAGCACGTCGGCCGCCGAATTGGAAAGGTCGCGCGTCGTCTTATCGACGAGCGCGACTTCCCATTCGACGCCTATCGTGTGCGGTTTCGAGTCTGCGAACGGAATACTTCCGCCGCGACGAGCCCAACTGAACCCCGGAGAGGGCTTGAGCCCATGCTCGATCGCCATGGTCTGGGCTAAGGAACGACCGGACCGCTATTCCTTGACCACACCACAAGCAACGCGCTTGGTGGTGTCAGTCACGTCGTGGATGACCACCGCGCGGCCGTTGCCGCCGTTGGTCAGGTCTTCCCACGAGAACAGGTCGGTCGTGGTGGTCAGGGTGCCGGTGCCGTCCTTCATGACGTAGAGCGTCGGGAACTGGCCGCCGACGTCGACGTTGTCCTTCATGAGGTGCGCCCCAGCCGAGGTGAAGTCGCCGTCGCACACGTTCTTCTCGTGGACGTGCCAGCCGTGGTTGCCCGGCGTCAGGCCCTTGGCCTCGATGGTCACCTCGATCGCGCCTTTGATGTCGGTGAAGGTCGCGGTGCCGATGGTCTTGCCGTCACTGCCCTTGATGTCCGCGGTCAGCTTGGAGCCCTCCTGCACCGGAGCCTGCGCCTCGTTCTCACCACCCGGTGCGTAACCGGCCGGCGGCGGCGAACTCGTGAACACCGAGGGCAGCGTGCCCTTGTCCGTGCTGGTCACCTGTCCGGGAGGAGCACAAGCAGCCAAACCGACCGTGCCGAGCGCCGCGACAGAGAGCACGACAGCACGGGATCGGCGGAAAGGCAGCGAAGTCGTCGAACACAGAGCCGTCGAGCGCAGAGCCATCGAAATTCTCCTAGGGCTGGAGGTGTCAGCTGATCTGATCAGTGGATCTGATCATAGCCAGCGCGAAGATCACGAGTACGCGCCTCGGACCCTCTTAGCGAGATTGTGTCAGTTGACGAGGACAACGAGGACGCCGTTGCCCAATCCGGACACCTCAGATGTCTTCTTTTCTGCGGCAATGCCGAGCTGGTCGGCGATTTCGAGCGCCGCCTGCTTCTCCGCGGCACTGGTGCCGTAGTACACCGTGGTGCGCTTGAGCGACAGCGTGGAGTTGCCGGTCTCGACAACCTTCCAGCCCTCGTCGGTCAGCTTCTTCGCGGTCTTCGACGCGACGCCGACGACCTCGCTGTTGTTGAAGACGCGGATGCCGACGGCCTTGACCTGGGCGGCGGTCGCAGGCGCCTCGGCCTTCTTCGGCTGATCGCCCGCAGGTGCCACGCTGGTCGTCTGTAGTGCGGACCCGTCCCCCGACGGCTTGACGCTGAAGTCTTTGAGCCCCAGTCCCGCGAACACAATTCCCAGCGCGATGAGCACCATCGCCAGCGCACGCAGCGGCGGTCCGGGGCTCTCGAGCTTCACCGCAGGCGGCTGCTGCGGTTGGGGTGCGCGTTCGACGGCTGGTGTCGGCTCTGCCTCGGAGTGTGGCGGGGCCAGCTCGTCGATCGTCATCGGTTCACCTCATCGCATTCGGAAAGATCTTGTTGGCACCGAGCCTAGAGCTCAATACCGAGTCGGCGCGCGACACGTACCCGCGCTCGACTCGCGCGCAACCGCCGCAGGCGCTTGACCAGCATCGGGTCGGCGGCCAGCGCCTCGCGCCGATCAACCAAGGCGTTGAGAACCTGGTAGTACCTCGTGGCGGACAAGCCGAACTGTGCCTTGATCGCCTCTTCCTTGGCCCCGGCGTACTTCCACCAGTTGCGCTCGAAAGTGAGGATGCTGTGGTCGCGACGGCTCAGACCGTCAGGACCGGGAACAAGATCGGATTCGGACGTTTGCACCGGCTGATTGGCTTCGAACGCAGCTGCGCCGTCCATTGCACTCCTTGCCTAGCTTTGACTCCCGCGGCTCGGTGAAGACCGCGGTCAGTCGCGACATCAGAGTCACCCACGGATAACCAGCGAGTTACACGGATGTCGTTACCGGCTCATTGAACCATCGTCACCAGTCCAGACTCGGTATCTGACTGCGCGCGCCGCCCGGCCGTCGCCGGACCGTTAAGGTTGTTCGTCATGGCAGTGCTTCCGATTGTGGTGGTGGGCGACCCCGTTCTGCACAACCCCACAGCCCCCGTGACCGAGACCCCGGCCGAGCTCGCTCAGCTCGTTGCCGACATGTACGAGACGATGGACGTCGCGAATGGCGTGGGACTCGCCGCCAACCAAATTGGCGTGAGCAAGCGGATGTTCGTCTACGACTGCCCCGACTTCGGGGAAAACGGAAAGCCAATCCGCCGCCGCGGCTGCGTGATCAATCCGGTGCTCGAGACCTCGGACATCCCGGAGACCATGCCGGACCCCGAAGACGACGACGAGGGCTGTTTGTCGGTACCCGGCGAACGCTTCCCCACCGGCCGCGCCGACTGGGCGCGCGTGACCGGTACCGACGAGAACGGTGAACCCGTCGACATCGAGGGCAAAGCGCTGTTCGCGCGGATGTTGCAGCACGAAGTCGGACACCTCGATGGATTTCTCTACGTCGACGTCCTCGTCGGCCGCAACGCCCGCGCCGCCAAGAAGGCGATCAAGCGCAACGGCTGGGGCGTCCCCGGCATCAGCTGGGTGCCCGGCACCGTCGAAGACCCATTCGGAAACTGAGGTTGAACATGTCCCGATTCCGCTCCGCCAGCTCTGGCTTACTGATCGCCATTTTCGTGGCGACGATCGTTCCGGCCACCGCGAGCGCGACGCCGGTCGACGACGTCCGGGGCACCGTGACCACGACCCAGCAGAAGTTGACGAACTTCCAGAACCGGTTCAACGGGACCGATGGTTCGGAGTGCGGCGAAGGCGAGTTCTTCTGCCCGATCATCGCCTGGGTTCGGCGCGAGAATCCCTGATAGGACATGAAAAAGGCCGCCCACGCTGGCGGCCTTTTTGTTGAGCTCGGTTTATACCGCGCGCGGAATTTCCGCACCCATGAGGGCTTCGCGGTAGTCCGGGTGCTCAGCCAGGAATCGCTGCACGTAGGTGCACACTGGCCGAACCTGCCAGCCGTAACGGCGCGCGTAATCCAGCGCGCCCTTGGCAAGCTCACCGGCGAGTCCCCGGTGACCGAAGTCCTCGGTGATCACGGTGTGCATGAGCGATACAACTCGACGACCAGGCCGGCGAATCTGCCCCGGCTCGGCGTAGTCGAAGTAACCCAGGATCCCGACAAGATCCCCGTTCAGCCAAAGTTCGAAGCGATTCTGGCCGGCATTGTCGACGACCTCGATGCTCGGTCCGTCAAATAGCACGGCTTCCTCCATCTAACCCAAATGTGACGCCAGTCACTCTACGTAATGCGAGTGTGAAACGCATCTCTTTCGCTACTACCTCGCTCGCGGCGTCTCGAGTGTTACGTCCGGCACACTTTCGAAGGTCCGCTAACACTCACTGTTGCGCGGTATCGTGGCGGCGACGTTTCCATTCGGCCACGAATTGGTCACGTCGTCACGGGGGCTCGCACCAGCGGGCTGAGAGGACGGCTAGTGGGCCGTCAACCGTCACACCTGTCCGGATAATGCCGACGTAGGGAGTCTGCGAAATGCCTGCTCAAGAAGCACCGGTCACGTCCGTGACCACCGGCCCGATCCAAGGGTCGACCAAGCAATATTCCGACGTCGATGGCATGAAGGTGCCATTCCGCCGCGTCAACCTGACGAACGGCGAGCACCTCGACCTGTACGACACCTCGGGTCCGTACACCGACGCCACCGCCGCCATCAACCTCGACGGACTGCCGAAGACCCGCGACGCGTGGACCAAGCCGGAGCCGGTCGTGACCGAGCGCGGCACGACCGCACGCACCCAGCTCGCCTGGGCTCGCGCGGGCATCATCACGCCGGAGATGAAGTTCATCGCCGCGCGTGAAGGCTTCGAGCCCGAGGTCGTGCGCGAAGAGGTCGCCGCCGGGCGCGCAGTCATCTGCGCGAACCACAATCACCCGGAGATCGAGCCGATGATCATCGGCAAGAAGTTCATGGTGAAGATCAACGCGAACATCGGCAACAGTGCCGTGACCAGCTCGATCGCCGAAGAAGTCGAGAAGATGGTGTGGGCCAGCCGCTGGGGCGCCGACACGATCATGGACCTGTCGACCGGCAAGAACATCCACGAAACCCGCGAGTGGATTCTGCGCAATTCGCCGGTTCCGATCGGCACCGTCCCGATCTACCAGGCGCTCGAGAAGGTCAAGGGCGACCCGACGGCGCTGACGTGGGAGATCTACCGCGACACGATCATCGAGCAGTGCGAGCAGGGCGTCGACTACATGACCGTCCACGCCGGCGTGCTGCTGCGCTACATCCCGCTGACCGCCAAGCGCGTCACGGGCATCGTCTCGCGCGGCGGCTCGATCATGGCGGCGTGGTGCCTCGCGCACCACCAGGAGTCGTTCCTGTACACGCGCTTCGAGGAGATCTGCAAGATCCTCGCGTACTACGACGTCACGTTCTCGCTCGGTGACGGACTGCGCCCGGGCTCGATCGCCGACGCAAACGACGCGGCACAGTTCGCCGAGCTGCGCACCCTCGGCGAACTCACGAAGATCGCGAAGAGCTACGGCGTCCAGGTCATGATCGAGGGCCCGGGCCACGTCCCGATGCACAAGATCGTGGAGAACGTCCGCCTCGAAGAAGAGCTGTGCGAAGAGGCACCGTTCTACACACTCGGACCTCTCGCGACCGACATCGCGCCGGCGTACGACCACATCACCTCGGCAATCGGCGCGGCGATCATCGCCCAGGCCGGTACCGCGATGCTGTGTTACGTCACGCCCAAGGAGCACCTGGGTCTGCCGAACCGCGACGACGTCAAGACCGGTGTCATCACGTACAAGATCGCCGCGCACGCCGCCGACCTGGCCAAGCAGCACCCGCGCGCGCAGGAACGCGACGACGCACTGTCCAAGGCTCGCTTCGAGTTCCGGTGGAACGACCAGTTCAACCTCTCGCTCGACCCGGACACCGCTCGTGAGTTCCACGACGAGACCCTGCCCGCCGAGCCGGCGAAGACGGCCCACTTCTGCTCGATGTGCGGCCCGAAGTTCTGCTCGATGCGGATCAGCCAGGACGTTCGCGATTACGCCGAAGCCAACGGACTGACCGACATCGAGGCGATCGAAGCCGGCATGGCGGAGAAGTCCGACGAGTTCGCGGCCTCGGGCAGCTCGGTCTACCTGCCGATCACGCCGGCCTAGTTTTCTGCCGAATCCGGACGATTGGCCCGCACTCGCCGCAGGCTAATCGTCCGGGTTCGGCTGCCCGCGGAGAGTCACCGCACTGACGAGTTCGAGAATCGTCGGCGCTAGTTCCCCGAGCTTGTCGAGTCGACCTCTCGCCGCGTAGCGAACAATCATCTCGGCGATGCTGCCCACCAGCGCTTCGGCCATCAACTCGGACGGGACCCGCACGGTCGGGTCGAATTGCGCGGCCTGCTTGGCGAGATACCGCATCTGCTTCGCAAACGTGTCCTGCATCGCAAGCCGCTCTGGCGACGTGGTCAACCCGGCCGTGTGAATTCCCACGAACTGGGTGTAGGTCAAGTGCGGATGCGCCGCGAGGACGCCGAGGAAATTGTCGATGCCAGTTCGGAGCAAGGCGTGCGCATTTCCACAGGTGTCTGCGTCGATGGCCGGGACCGTCGCCAACAGACGAGCACCCATGGCGTAGTAGGACGCCAGCATGCACCCCTGCTTGTCGTTGAAGTGCTCATAGAAGGTGCGCCGAGACACGCGCGCCCGCGCGACGATGTCCGCAACAGTCGTGGCGACGTAACCCTTCTCGACGATGACCTCAGCCATCGCTTCGATGAGCCGCTCACGTGCGCCGCTTCCGGTTTCGTCCACTCCACCACCCTATGTGACCTGCGAATACGAGACGGTCATCACTTTCGCTTGAAGTACGGTACATCAACGTACCACCATTGATTTCAGTGAGTGGTACATGAACGTACCATCGGAGAATCTGAGGAGTTCGTCATGTGGTCAGTCATCGCCGGCGCCATCATCATCGGCCTGATCGCCTTCTTCACGATCATGTTCCAGCTGGTCCAGCACTGGTACATCGTCGTCCCGATCGGCTTCGTCATCTGGGTCTGGACGTTCGTGCAGCTCGATGAGGTCAAGGCGGTCGTCGATAACGTTCGGAACGGTCGGAAACCGTGGCACGGGCTGAACGCGCACATGGCCTGAGGCCCATCGCGCTCGCACAAACCGGTCACGTACAGCCTCGCGAAGGAACTATTTCCTTTGCCCGGCTGTGAGTGACCGGTTTGCGCATGCAACTCCCTGAATCCGCCGTGAAAGCGCCGTGAAACCGGAGTGCCGCACAGTAGTGGCATGAACGAATCACCTGAATTCGCAGTCCAGGCCAACGGCCTGGTGAAGTCCTTCGGCGACTTCCGTGCCGTCGACGGCATCGACCTCGAGGTGCGCCGTGGAGAGGTCTTCGGCGTGCTCGGCCCGAACGGCGCCGGCAAGACGACCACACTGTCCATGCTCGCAACGTTGCTGCCTATCGATGCCGGCCAGGCCAGCATCTTCGGCATCGACGTCGCCTCCAACGCCCACCAGGTCCGCCAATTGGTCGGCGTGACGGGCCAATACGCATCGGTCGACGAGAACCTCACGGCGTCGGAGAACCTCTACCTGTTCGGCCGCCTGCTCGGATTGACCAAGGCACGCGCTCGCAGCGTCACCGAGGACCTGCTCACTCGTTTCGCCCTCGAAGAGGCCGCAACGCGACAGATCCGGTACTTCTCCGGAGGTATGCGCCGCCGCCTCGACCTGGCCGCATCGCTCATCTCCCAACCGCCGCTCATCTTCCTCGACGAGCCGACCACGGGTCTCGACCCCCGCACCCGCGGCCAGATGTGGGACACGATTCGCGAGCTCGTCGCAAGCGGTTCGACGATCCTGCTCACCACCCAGTACCTCGACGAGGCCGATCAACTGGCGGACCGGATCGCCGTCATCGACCGCGGTCGCAAGGTAGCCGAAGGTACTCCGGACCAGCTCAAGACCAGTGTCGGAAACTCGACGCTGCACCTGCGCCTCGAAGACCGCGACCAGACTGTGCGGGCCGCCCAGGTGGTCGAGCGTGTTCTTCACGAACGTCCGGTCCTGACCCCCGAGTCCGGCGGCCTCAACATCGCGTTGCCGGACGCCAACCGCGCCGCCGACGTACTCATCGCCTTGCGCGAAGCCGGCCTGTCGATCGCCACCGCGGCCGTGCAGCAGCCGACCCTCGACGAGGTCTTCCTGGCTCTCACTGGCCACCACAGCTCCAACGAAGAGACCGAGGAGGTCGCCTGATGACCACCCAGACCCTCCTGCCGGCAACCCCGGCAGTCACCCGCCCACTGGCAACCCGTCCCAGCCTCGCCGACACCGTCAGCCAGACCTTGGCGATGGCGTGGCGCGCGCTCAAGAAGATGCGCCGCAACCCGGAGCAGTTCTTCGACGTCACCTTCCAGCCGATCCTGTTCACCGCGATGTTCGCCTACATCTTCGGTGGCGCGATCTCCGGATCGGTGGCGGAGTACCTGCCGCTCATCATCCCGGGCATCCTGGCTCAAACTGCGCTCACCGCGTCCATGGCAACCGGCACCCAGATGCGCGAAGACATGGACAAAGGCGTGTTCGACCGGTTCAAGGCGATGCCCATTGCCCGGATCGCACCCCTCGCTGGTCCCATGCTCGCTGACCTCCTGAGGTACGGCATCGCCGCGACGATCACCATCGCCGTCGGCATCGCGATGGGCTTCCGCCCCGGCGGCGGCGTGGTCGGCGTGGTCGCCGGCTGGGCGCTGACCGTGTTCGCGGGCTGGTCGTTGTCGTGGATCTTCGCGTGGCTTGGCACGGTCGCCCGGTCCGCTCAGGCGGTGCAGGGCATCGGAATGATGATCATGTTCCCGCTGACGTTCCTGTCCAACGCGTTCGTTCCGACCAGCACGCTTCCCGGTTGGCTGGCGACGTTCGTCAAGGTCAACCCGGTGTCGCACGTCGTCACCGCGTGCCGCGACCTCATCAACGATGGATCGCTGACCGCCGAGGTCGGCTGGGCAATGCTCGGCTGCTCGATCATCGTCGCGGTCTTCGCGCCGCTGGCGGTCCGCTCCTACTCGCGAAAGATGTAGTTCGACTCGATCAGGTCGAGGGCGGTGGCGAGAAGCGATCGCCCTCGACGATCGCCGAGTTCCGACTCGACCTCGGTCAGGACGCCGGGCGCAATGCGCTCGGCGTCTTCGACTATCCGCTCCCAGCGCAGTGCGGGCGCCAGTCGGTGGTAGGCAAAGCGATCCGCGATCGCGATGAGGGTGAGTGCGGTCCGCACCGGCATGGTGCCCCGAAGTAGAGCCCAGGCGCCGATTCCGAACACCATCATCCCGGCGACCGGGAAGTCGAGGAACGGACGTTCGCCATCGAGGACGATGCGTGCGCGCTCGCACTGCACGTCGTACAGGTCACGACCCTCGTCACCCGAGCCGAGTCGCGCGAAGGCGGCGAGGGCGGTCGCCTCGGAGACCACGACCCACGGCGCTTGGTCCCCCATGCCCCCACCGGGGAACTTCACCTCGCGCGCGGCATCGACGGCCCGGCGGAAATACGCGAGACCGCCGGCGATATCGCCCCTCGCGATCGCTAAGTGCGCTCGACTGGAGAGCGCAGCGACATGGCTGCCGAGCGTGCCGCTGTGTCGAACGGTGGTGGCCTCTTCCACCATCCGCTCGGCCGCGGCGAAGTCACCCGCGTCGATCGCAGCCACCGCGAGCATGCTGCGTAAGAGCTGCACCTCGTCGAAGTTCCCGAGCAACTCCAGGGGTGGAATCGCCACCTCGGCCAACCGGGCCGCGGCGTCAACGTCTCCGAACTGCGCATACAGACCCGCGAGTTGAGTACGGAGCATTGCGGTGTTCCACGGTCCGTCGGCGGCGGCATAGGGCTCGAGCAACGCCAACGCCTGGGAGCCGGCCTCCACGGCGGCGAGGGGCTCACCCGCGTTCTCCCGCTCGTGGCAGCGGAACTGCAGACCGACGGCCCGGACGAGCGGGTTGGGGTCGTTCGTGAGGTCGTCGATGATCTCCGCCGCTCTGGTCACGTCAGCCAGCCCGATCAGCGCCTGCAACAGTGCACGCAAACGCGGGTGCGGGGTGTCAGTACCGAGCTCGGCCAAGGTCTCGCGAAGTCGCGCGGTTTCCTCCGGCGAGGAAACCAGACCGGCGCCGAACAGAGTCAGACCGAGGACGAACCGAGTGCGGTCCGCGAGTTCCGGTGGTGGCGTCCACCCCGAGAACGCGTCGGTGAGAGAACCCACCAGAACGACGACGCGCGGCATGTCACCGCTGATCGCCCAGATACCGCCGAGCGCCGCGACGAGCGTGACCGCCGATTGGCGGTCGTTCTCGGCAAGGGCCTGTCGGAGGATGTCGGAAAGGTTCAATTCCTCGCGTCGCAGGGCGGACACAGCAGCGACCTGGTCGGGTGAGATCAACCTCCGGGCCTCGCGACCGGCCAGATCAACGGCCCACTGACGTTGTGCTGCAATCGAATCCAGATCGTCTCCGGCATCGACGAGCTGCATCCGGCCGAACTCCCGCACCGTTTCCAGCATTCGGTACCGGACGCCATCGGCACGCTCGACGACCGTGAGCAGCGACTGATCGACTAGTTCGGCGACCGATTCGAACGCTTCGTCGCCGATGACCGCTTCCGCGGCGTCGAGAGTGAACCCGTCATGAAACACCGCGAGACGACGCAGGGCGCGGCGCTCACGTTCGGTGAGCAGGTTCCACGACCAGTCGATGACGGCGAGCAATGTCTGGTGACGGTCCGGTGCACTACGGTCGCCGCCGCGCAACAGCGCGAACCGATTGCTGAGGCGATTTGCGATGTCGGCCGCGGACATCGCACGGATCTTCACCGCGGCGAGTTCGATCGCGAGCGGCAATCCATCGAGGCGAGTGACGATCTCATCGACGGTTTCCAGCGGCAGGGTCGCGTTCGGCCGGGCCGCGGTAGCCCGGCGGACGAACAACTCGATGGCGTCCGTGCCTTCGAGTTGGCCCAGTAAGTAGACCCGTTCCGCGGAGATCGCCAGCGGCGCACGAGTCGTGGTGAGAACGTGCAGCCCAGGGACGACCGCGGCGAGAAAAGCGACGAGATCGGCAACCGCTTCGACGATGTGCTCGCAGTTGTCGAGGATCAGGAGTGTCGGCGCCACCTCGAGTTGCTGCGCCACCCGGGACCGCACGTCGGCGCGCTGCGCCGGTGTCAAGGAACGAGTGCCGGAGAGCGAATCCCGCACGCCCAGAATCGAACCCACCTCGCCGACGAGATCGTCCGGCGACGTGACACCGACCAGTTCGACGAACTGCACCACCGGGAGGCCCGAGCGGCTGCCGAGGAGGTGTGCGAGCCGCGTCTTTCCGAGCCCGCCGGGACCGACGATCGAGACGACTTTGGCACTGCTCAACATCGCGGTGAGAATCGCGACGTCGTGATCGCGGCCAATGAGGCCCGATGCGTCGGCACGGACACCCGAACGCACCGGCCGATCGCGAGCCAGAAGTTCGCGATGAACTTCGCGGAGTTGCGCACTTGGGTCCACGCCCAGGCGGTCCGCCAGATCTTCTCGGTAGGTCTCGTACTGCGCGAGCGCCGCGGGTACGCCATGGACGGCAGCTTCACTGTGGAGCCGGGCAACCAGCGCGGCGTCATCGTCACCATGGTCGGCGAGCAACGGGAGCGCCTCGTCATGCCGCCCGAGGGCGGAGAGCACGCGCCCGGCCAGGAGTGGCGCGGTCTCTCGGAGGACCGGCAGACACGACTCAGCGGTCGCCCAGTCGCCGTCGTTGATCGCTGTTCTCGCGCGGATCAGCGCCTGGTCTCGCACCCAGATGTCCACGTCGTCGGTATTGAGCGCAAGCCGATAGCCGTGGTCGGTCCGTGCCACGACCTGCGCGGAAGTCGCCGATCGCGCACGCGAAACGACGACCTGCAGTGCCTTGGTCGGGTTGGCGGGCGGCTCGTCGCCCCAGATCTCCGCGGTCAAACGGTCGTCCCGGACCGCGCGTCCATTCGCCGCCGCCAAGGCCGTCAGAAGGGTATGCGTGCGCTCACCCGGGACGGGAACGCCGTCCCAGGTGAGCTCGCCGAGCAGTCGAAGGCGTGGACCTGACATCGTGACCATTGTTGCTGATGTTGTCGCTCGTCGCGTCGGGCTGTCCTACGCGCCGATCGCGGAGGGACACTGCTTGAAAATCTCGCCCCGTACAAAACTCAGGTTTTGTACAAGTCGGCTGGCGAGAGTCCTTCACCCCGAAATCTGGCTGGCACCCCGACTAGGGTGCGAGTGTGCTGCCACTCTTCCCGCCGGGGACGACCCCGCTGCGTGTCCTGACCATCGCCGGGACCGATTCGGGAGGGGGCGCGGGAATCCAAGCCGACTCCCGAACCATCGCGATGTGCGGCCTGCATGCGTGCGTGGCGGTGGCCGCCGTCACGGTGCAGAACTCGGTGGGCGTCACGGGAGTTCACGAGATTCCGCCGTCGATCGTGTCGGCTCAGGTGCGTGCGGTCGTCTCGGATATCGGTGTTCAAGCAGTGAAGACGGGCATGCTGTCGTCGCGCGAGATCGTCTCCGAAGTCGTGTCCGTGTGCCGGGAATTAGGTATCGGCCGCCGCATCCCGCTCGTCGTCGACCCCGTGTGCGCCTCCATGCACGGCGATCCGCTGCTACGCGAAGATGCGCTGGATTCGGTGAAATACGAGCTGATCCCGTGCGCCACCCTGGTGACGCCAAACCTCGACGAGGTCAAGCTCATCACCGGAATCGACGTCATCGACGACCGGACCGCACGGGACGCGGCGCGCGCCCTGCACGCGCTTGGGCCGAGGTGGGCACTGGTGAAGGGCGGGCATCTCCGGTCGAGTGGCGAATCCGTCGACTTGCTGTTCGACGGCAGCGAATTCCATGAGTTCACGGCCAAACGGTTCCCCACTCGCAACGACCACGGCGGAGGAGACACCCTCGCCGCATCGATCGCGTGCGCACTCGCGCACGGGTATCCGGTGCCCGAAGCGGTGGCGTTCGGCAAGCAGTGGGTGACGCGCTGCATCGAGGCGTCGTACGACCTCGGGGCCGGCCATGGCCCGGTGTCTCCGCTGTGGCGGCTAGCGAACTGAACCCGCACTCCGTCCGAATCTGGACAATGGAGATCATGACGGGCCTGGCTACGCGGTACTCACCCATCGTCGTACCGCTCGTCGGACTCGTGGCACTCGCCGGAACCTGGGGCCGCAGCCTTCCGATGGTCGGCGTGGTCCTCATCGGACTTCTGCTCGCCGCAACGGTTCTCGTCGCGGTGCATCACGCGGAGGTCGTCGCGCACCGCGTGGGCGAGCCGTTCGGGTCGCTGGTTCTCGCCGTGGCGGTCACGGTCATCGAAGTCGCGCTGATCATTTCGATGATGAGCTCCGGCAAGGAAGGCTCGGCCACCCTCGCCCGGGACACCGTGTTCGCCGCGGTCATGATCACGTGCAACGGCATCGCCGGTCTGGTTCTTCTATTGGGCGCGATCCGACGCAAGTTCGCCGAGTTCCACGCCGAAGGCACCGGTTCCGAACTCGCCACCGTCACTACGCTGGCGACGCTCTGCCTCGTCATCCCGACGTTCACGACGAGCGAGCCCGGCCCACAGTTCAGCTCGGTCCAGCTCGCGTTCGCCGGCGTCGCGTCGCTGACGCTGTACGGGTGCTTCGTGTTCACGCAGACCATCCGCCACCGCGACTACTTCCTGCCGCCCGAGGGTTCGGCCCCGGAGCATGCCGAAGCGCCCTCGGACCGCGAGACGCTGCTGAGCTTGGGGCTGCTGCTCGCCGCGCTCGTCGGCGTCGTGGGAATGGCGAAGCTGGTCTCCCCGGCGATCGAGTCCGGGGTCGCAGCAGCGGGCTTGCACAATTCCGCGGTCGGTGTCGTGATCGCGCTCTTGATCCTGTTGCCCGAAACGATCGCCGCCGCGCGGGCGGCCCGCCGGAACCAGATTCAGGTCGGTCTCAACCTGGCGTTCGGCTCTGCGATGGCGAGCATCGGATTGACGATTCCGGCGATCGCGGTCGCGTCGATCTGGCTGAGTGGTCCGCTCGAACTCGGGCTCGGACCGCTTCACATGGTGCTGCTTGCCCTGACCGTCGCGGTCGGCGTGCTCACCGTCGTGCCGGGGCGCGCCACTCTCTTGCAAGGCGTGGTGCACCTGCTGATCTTCGGCAGCTTCGTGTTCCTGGCGGTAAGCCCTTAAGCGTCGCGCCTCTGCACAACGAGAATGGCCGCACCGAAGACGACGAACACCATTGCCGCGAAGTAGAAGAACGCGCCCCAATGCCCCCAGTGGAAGCTGGAGTCGTCGCCGACCGCAAGGAAGTACGTCGCGTTGCGGAAGGGCAGGAACGGCAGCACCTTCTCGCCGAACGAGCCGAACATCAGGAACAGACTCTCGATGAGCAGCGGGAACAGAATGAGGATCGCCACCGCAGCGGCGGTCTGCCGCACGAGCGCCCCGACGCCGATACCGAGGATCGCGCACAGAGCTGCGAAGAGCGGGATACCGAGCACGGCACGCCAGTCGGCCCCAGTGCTCAGAACCAGGTTCTTACCGCCCGCTTCACCGGCGAACACCTTGGAGACGCCCAGTGCGAGAAGCGCAAGGATCAGGGTGAGGACGGCACCGACCGAACCCATGAGGATCGCTTTGGCGACCAGCACCCGGGATCGATTCGGGGTCGCCTGGAACGTCGACCGAATAACGCCGAAACGGTACTCACTCGTCACGGTCAGCGCGGCCAGGATCATCAGCACGTAGACGCCGAGTCCGCTCACGCCGTTCGTCGCGGCGGCGACGTTCGGGAGGACCTCCGACTGACCCTTGCCGCCAGCCCCTGCCGCAACCGAACGCGAGGCAACCCAGCCGACCAGCGCGGCGATGCTGATGCTCAGAAACACGATGATCGCGGCACACCATTTCGGCGACTTCACGCTGGTCAGCTTGATTCGCTCGGCATTAAGCACATTAATCACAGTGACATCTCCCTCGCTCCGCTCGGGGTGATCACAGCGCCCCACCCATCGCTTCGATGCCCGAACCGTGGTACTCGATCGAGGCGCCGGTCTGTCGCATAAAGGCTTCCTCGAGCGAGCCCTGATGGGCCGACAGCTCGAAGATGGTGATCGAGTTGCGGGAGGCGATCTTGCCGATCTGTTCAGAAGTCATACCGCGAACCACGAGGACGTGCGTCACCTTGTCTTCCTCGACGACGCAGCCGTTGGCCCGCAAGATGATGCGAAGTTCGTCGTACTGCGGGCTGCGCACTCGGACAGCCGAACCACCGGGGACGTCGCCCTCGACGAAGTCCGACACCGGAGAATCCGAGATCAGCTTGCCCTTGCCGATGACGATGAGGTGGTCGGCAGTCTGGGACATCTCGGTGAGTAGATGGCTCGAGACGAAGACCGTCCGGCCTTCCGAAGCGAGACGGCGCATGAAGTGCCGAATCCAGAGGATGCCGTCCGGGTCGAGGCCGTTGACGGGTTCGTCGAACATGAGAATCTGCGGGTCCCCAAGCATCGCCGCAGCAAGGCCGAGGCGCTGGGACATACCAAGCGAGAACTTCCCGGCCTTCTTGTCGGCCACATCCTGCAGGCCGACGAGACCGAGAACTTCGTCGACGCGCGACTTGGCAATCCCGTTCGACGCCGCGAGCCAACTCAAGTGCGCATGCGCAGACCGGTTGGGATGCACCCACTTGGCATCGAGCAGCGCGCCGACGACCCGCAGCGGGTTCTCGAGGTCGATGTATCGCTTGCCGTTGATGAGCGCACGACCCGACGTCGGCGTGTCCAGGCCGAGGATCATCCGCATCGTCGTCGACTTGCCAGCGCCGTTCGGTCCGAGGAATCCCGTCACCTGACCTGGGCTTACGGCGAAGGACAGGCCTTCGACCGCGGGGTTCGCCCCGAAGTGCTTGGTGAGTCCACGAACCTCAATCACGGGAACAGTGTCCCAGAAGGCTGGGGAGATGACGCTTGCGCCCAGAACCGTTTCGGTATCCTTCCGGCTAATTTTGCCTGCCGGCCCGCAACGACTGCGTTACGCATAGCCGTCGCCATGAGCGCCGGATCCTCGGCACGAGTCACCGCTGTGGCCAGGAGAACGGCCGAACAGCCGAGTTCCATCGCCAGTGCCGCGTCGCTCGCGGTGCCGATGCCCGCATCAAGGACAACGGGCACCGACGCGCGCTCGACGATCATCGCGATGTTGTGCGGGTTCGAAATTCCCAGCCCGGTTCCGATGGGCGAACCGAGCGGCATGACCGCGACGCATCCGGCTTCTTCGAGTCGAAGCGCGAGCACCGGATCGT
Organism: Smaragdicoccus niigatensis DSM 44881 = NBRC 103563; assembly: GCF_000380645.1. Taxonomy (GTDB): domain Bacteria; phylum Actinomycetota; class Actinomycetes; order Mycobacteriales; family Mycobacteriaceae; genus Smaragdicoccus; species Smaragdicoccus niigatensis. The sequence continues at coordinate 36,471 of NZ_AQXZ01000006.1, read as the reverse complement.
CCGTCGTGTACGGCAGAACCTTGAACCCATCATCGACGAGTTGTTCTGCTGCACTGAGCAATTCGACACCATCGGGAAGCAGCGTGCGTTCGTCGGCGATGACTTCGAGCTTGACCCAGTCGGTGTCGAGCGCTTCGCGTGCCAGCCGAGCGGTGAGCACGGCCTCGGCGGCGGTCCGGCACCCGGCGGTGTTCGGCAGGGTGGCGATGCCAAGCCGGTTGAGCAGATCGAGAACGCCAGTACGCCCGACTGCATCGACGCGCCGCATCGCGACCGTCGTCAGTTCGGTACCGGACGCGACCAGCGCTTCTTCAAGCACAGCCAGGCTTTCCGCCCCGCCGGTGCCCATGATGAGCCGCGAATCGAACTTCCGATCCGCAATTACCAGCGAATCAGCCACCCTGCACCGCCGTCAGAATTTCGATCGTCGAGCCGCGTTGGACCTGTTCATCCCACCGACCGCGCGGGAACACCGCACCATCGACCGCGATCGCGATGCCCTTTTCCGGAAGGTCGAGTCGACCGAGGAGGTCACGCATCGTCAACGGCGAATCGAACATGCGGTCTTCGCCGTTGACGGTCACTCCGACCGGAATCGAGCTCATGTCGTCACTCCTGCACATCTGCTTGGGTCGGCGGTCTGCAACGCCGCCGCCGCGCTGGACTCTGGCTCCCGATCGGTGAGAGCCGCAAGTACACCTTCGACGGTAATAGGTGTCAGCAAGATACCGCCGCGGCCATGCCCAGTCGCGGCGATAACGCGGTCATCGACCCGGCCGATCAGCGGCATGTTGTCGGGGGTCATTGGTCGCAGACCGGCGCTCGTCTCGTACAGCTCGAAGTCGCCGATCGCGGGGAACACGGCCTCTGCATCGGAGATGAGGTCGCGAACCCCCGCCACGGTGACTTGGGTATCCGCCGACTCGTACTGCGTGGCCCCCACGACCAGGCCATCACCGCGCGGTACGAGATAGACCGGTCGGCCGTGAACGCGTGCTCGAATCGTCGTAGCCGGCCCGGGCAGCGAACCGGCGCGCGAACGCAGGCGCAGGATCTCCCCCTTGACCGCGCGAACGGGCAGCTGGGGACACAGTTGATGCGAGTTCACGCCGGCCGCGAGAACAACCTGGTCGGCATCGAGTGCGTCGAGGTCGGTGACGGTTTCGGATCGAAACTCGACCCCGGCGGCGAGCGCTGCGCTCTGCAATGCGGCAACGAGAGCCCGATTATCGACCGACAGCTCGTCCGGCGAGTACAGGCCGAGTCGAACCGCGCGGCTGACGACCGGCTCGACCGTGCGAACGCCCGCTCGGTCCAACACATCGATGTGCTGGCCCCGGGACTGCAACCACTGCGCGATTCGGAGCAGGTCAGCGACGTCGGCGGCGTCGAGCGCCACCGTAAGGGCCCCGCGGGCCGAGACGATCGACGGATCGAGCATCTGGGCGAATGCGGGCCACAGCTTCAGCGAAGCGAGCCCGAGGTCGAGGAGTCTGTCCTCGCCCGGCCAGCCTTCGGACAACGGCGTGAGCATTCCGCCCGCGACCCACGACGCACCGCGACCCGGGGCCGGATCGTGCACGGTCACCTGCCAACCGAGACGAGCCGCGCGCCACGCCACCGACAAGCCGATGACCCCGCCGCCGACCACGGAAAGCTTCGCGTGGGAATTCACAACCCCGAGGCTAGTCACTAACCTTGATCATGTGCATTCAGCGGCGGATTTGCGGAGCGCTCGCCTCGAGCGGCTGGCGGACGCACGGCTCTATCTCTGCACCGATGCCCGTCGAGAGCAGGGCGATCTCGCCGACTTCTGCGATGCAGCGTTCGCCGGCGGCGTCGACATCATCCAGTTGCGCGACAAGGGTTCCACGGGCGAGAAGCAGTTCGGACCCCTCGAAATCACCGAAGCGCTCGGCGCGCTCGCGATCATCGGTTCGGCGGCGCGTCGACACGATGCACTGTTCGCAGTGAACGATCGTGCCGACCTCGCCCTCGCAGCCCAGGCCGACGTTCTTCATCTCGGGCAGAAGGATCTCCCGGTTGCGTACGCGCGCGAGATCCTCGGACCCGACGTCATCATCGGACGTTCGACGAACAACGACGACCAGGCTCACCTCGTCGACTCCGACCCGGAGACCGGCTACTTCTGCGTCGGTCCGGTATGGGCGACCCCGACCAAGCCCGGCCGCACCCCCAGCGGACTGGCTCTCGTCGAATCCACCGCGGCCCGGAATCCGGTGCACCCGTGGTTCGCGATCGGCGGTATCGACACGACGAACATCGAACACGTCGTCGCGGCGGGGGCCAGCCGGATCGTCATGGTTCGTGCGATCACCGAGGCAAGCGATCCAGAAGCAGCCGCCCGCGAGCTGAAAACGGCGCTCATCTAGCGCGCCCCGACCCGGCGCTGGCGCGTCGTCAGCACGGACCGAATTTCGGCGAGCACGCCGGCCGGATCCCCATCGAGTCGGTGCCAGTCGAACCGCAGAATCGACCAGCCCGCGGCGATGAGCATGTTGTGGCGCCGCGAGTCGATGCGCGCGTCCCGGGATTGCGGATGAGACGCCCAGCCATCAACCTCGATGCCGATTCGTTCGGCCGGGAAGCCGGCATCGAACGAGTAGCCCCCGACGACGACTCGTTCCTCCCAACCCGGTAGTTCGGCCTGCGCAATCGTCTTGATGAGCCGACGACGCGCATCCTCGATGCCGCCCGACGTGGCCGTGATGAGAAGTTTCTTCGAGCACGTCGAACCCCGGCGACCGACATTGCGCTCATGGACATCGAGCAGATCGCCCAGCGAGACGCGTTTGAGCAGCATCTGATCGAGGAAGGCAGACCCTTCCGGAATCTCGACGGCGGTTTCGAGAACCGTCAGCTCCGGAGTCGTGACGTCGACGCCGCGGACCCGCGTGACATCGCGTCGGTCGAGGTTGCGACGGCGCACGATCAACGACTCGCTTCGGCGGACCAGACGCGCCGACGGGATCGTGATCCACGGAATGAGCGGCGCGGACGGCAGCAGTCCCAACCACCAGGCCGCGCTGGGCCCGAAGACGACGGCGCCTTCGCCCGCCGCAAGGACTGCTCCATGAAGGCGTGCCGACGGCGAGAAGCGGAAGTCAGTCGAGTGGAAGATCCCCGAGGCGATCCTGCGCCACGCGCCTGAGGTGAGTTTCCAGCGCACCGCCGCGTCGCTGAGACCGCACGAAAATGCCTGCTGGAGCGAGATGACGCCGTCTTGGTTGGTCAGGGTCTGCGCGAGCGAAGTGTTTTTCATACCTTCACTGACGCGCGCCCGCGGGGAGGGTTCCGCGGGAGGCGAAAGTTGTGCGATTTCGCCGGTGAGTCGCAGTTCAGCGCGCCGTGACCCACACGAAGATGTCGTCGCGTTTCTCGACTCGGGGCAGGTCACCGTCGGTGGCCAAAACAGTTTCGGCGAGCCGCAACGCAGGCCAAGCCTGTGCAAATCCCGGGTGCAGGGGCAGGGACAGCACGTCGTCCTCGGGAACCCACCGCAGTTCTTCGCTCTCGGCATTCGGCACGACGTCGAGCGGGTGGGACGTGTCGGCGATGACGGTCGTGTACGTCCAGATGCCATCGAGATTCGCCGTCACCATTTCGGCGCGCACGCGGACCGCTGCGGTCTCGATCCCGGTCTCTTCGTGGGCCTCGCGCAGTGCCGCGTCCGCCTCGGACTCATGGCTGTCCCGCGCTCCACCCGGAAGCGCCCAGGTGCCGCCTTGATGACTCCACGGCGCTCGATGTTGCAGCAAGACCACCGGCTCGCCGTTGCTCAGCGGAGCACGCAACAACAGACCTGCCGCGCCATGTTTTCCCCAACGGCGACTTCCGTCCGCACTCAGCGACCAACCGTTGCCGTCACCCTGCATGTCAACGACTGTAAATGCACTTCATCACGACGTCAGTTCTCCCATCCCATACGGCGGGCTACCAACTCCGCTGACACGAAGATTTCCCCACGGATCGCGCTCCTCGAGGCGAGCCGGGCGGGACTCCGGGCCGATCGTGACGTGCGCCGATGAGCGCCCCGGATTCGGCAGGTTCGAGCCTCTGATGCGCCCGAACCAATGAAACTTCCCGTCGATCGGGTCGAGATGGCCGGCGAGCACCGCCGTCACCGCGAAGTCGGCGCCATCGACCGACAACACTGCCGGTCCGCGGTAGTCGGGATCGTTCATGCCATGAATCCGCAGGCCCGCCACGACCGTCGGCCGGCACGACCGAGAAGTCCGTTGCGATCGAGGAACTCGGCAAGGCTGGCGAACCCGTACTGCCGGGTCTGCCGGAAATGTGGATTCGCGAGAGCCTCGGCTTTCGCCTTCTTCGCGTCGAGCCCGACGCGGCGGTAGATCGCCGGATTCGTCAGCAACCACAGGAAGATCGGCGCCGCGACGGCGACCAGACTCTGCACATAAGCGCGCTGCGCCAGCGACAGCTCACCGACCTGTCGGGACAGCGAATCCCGCGCGAAGCTGATGTGCCGGGCTTCCTCGGAAACGTGGACGCGCATGACGCGTGAGACGACCGGCTGCAGATCGGGATCGTCAAGGGTCCTGCGCTGGATCGCATCGAAGATCTCCTCACCGAGCAGCGCACCGACCCACACCATCGGCCCACGAAGGACGCTCGGCAGAGCCCGCGCGACCACGCGCATGGGCGCCTTCATTCGGTAGGGCCGCGCCTCGATCTGACTGATGAGCCGTCCGAACATCACCATGTGCCGACATTCATCACCCATCTCGGTGAGCGTGTAATGCGCATGATTCGACGTCGGGTCGACGGTCAGCAACTCCCGCAACAGAATTCGATTGAGCACATTCTCGAACCAGAGCCCGACGGTCAACGCGTTCGCGAGCTCCTGCCGAGATAGTTCCCGCCGTTGAACCTCGCTCATCTGCGCCCACATCGAGGTGCCGTACAGGCTGATGACCTCGGGCGGCAAGAACATCCGATCCGGGTCGAGCGGCGCGTCCCAGTCGATGTCAACGACCGGGTCGTACGACTTCTTGACCGAGCCTGACAGCAAGCGGGCGGCGAAGGACTCAACGGGAAGGACGGACTGTTCGGTCATCTCAGGACCTCTCTCGCACGACATTGAGCGTGACTGGCGTCACACCAAATGTTAGTGTTACACCGTGTCACAGTCAACGACCTCTGACGGCCGATCCCAACGCTGGGACGAACACAAGGAACAGCGTCGAGCGCGGATCCTGGATTCCGCGATTGCGGTCATCGAAGAGTCCGGCGTCGACTTCTCGGTGCAGGCCATCGCGGCCCAAACCGGACTGCCCCGCCCCGTCGTCTACCGGCATTTCAAAGATCGCGCCGACCTCGACGAGCAGATCCGCCAGCGCATCCTGAAGATCCTCATGGCCGACCTCCTGCCGTCACTGCACCCGGCAGGCACCGTCGGCGAGGCCGTCGCCCACGCCGTCACGACGTACGTCCTGTGGACCGAGAAGTATCCGCGGCTGCACCACTTCCTCGGCATCGGCGTCGACAAACCGGCCGTCAGCGGCGCACGCGGACAGATCAGCTCAGCGCTCACCACGTTGTTCGTGAGCGCGCTGTCGCGCACCGGAGCAGACATCGCCCCGGCGCGACCGATGGCCTACGGAACGATCGGCTTCGTAGACGGCGTGGTCAGCAGCTGGCGCACCAGCCCGAGCGCACCAGCCGAGCAGATCGTGAGCCTGCTGACCGCGTCGCTGCTGGCGCTGCTCGAGACAACGGCCAAGGAACAGGGCATCGACCTCGACCGGACGACACCGGTGGTCGACCTGCTGGGCTGATCGGCCGCTTACCGCCCGCGCTTCTGGAGCGCGGCATTGATGTCCGGATCTCCGAGGGCTGCAAGCCAATCGAGCAGCGCCGGGTACGTGCTCGGATTACCGGCGAGCAACGGGCGAAGATCGGGGCGATCCTGCGCCAACCGCGCGATCTCATGCAGCGATGTGGCCGGGTCGACGGCCGCCACCGCGTCCGCGTCGAACTGCTTCGTCGCTTGGATCTGCGTGACGTCGGCCTCGGGCGCGGGCTGTGGCTCGGGTTCCCGTTCCGGTTCCGGTTCCGGCTCGGGCTCAGGTTCCGGCTGAGGCTCGGGTTCCGGTTCTGGCTGCGGTTCCGGCTGGGACTCGGGTTGCGGCTCCGGCTGCAGACGCGGGTGCACCTGAGTTACGTCGTCGGACCCGCTCGATGTCGGCACCACCTGCTGGAAACCACCGGCCGGCGTACCAACCTGCTCAAACCCACCCGACGGCGGACCCGACGGCGGGACCTGCCCGAACCCGCCCGGCTGAACACTCGGCTGCGCCCCCGGCTGGTATCCCTGCTGCGGATGCCCAGGCTGGTAGCCCTGCTGTGGGTAGCCCTGCGGGTACGCCGGCCGCGCCGGCGCCGAGAACGACGCGAAGAGGTGCTGATCCTGGTAAAGCTCGCGCGTCGGCTTCACTGCGACGAGAGTCGCAGCAGCCACGATCGCCAGGAACGGGATGAACAGGTCGGACATCACGAGGGCGAAGGGATCGCTCACGACGGCGTTGGTGATGAGCCGGCCGATCGCGAGAACCACGATGCCGAGCGCGATTCCGATCGTCACCTCACGCGAGGGACGCGGATCGCCGCCGCGATAGTTCAGCCCGAGAATGCGGTACCCGACCGTCGCGGCGGCACCGATGAGCAGCGAGAACACGGCCAACGCGATCGATGATCCGAGGCCTCGAGACTGGACGAATTCACCCAGCAGCGACTCGCGCACAACTGCACCGACAGTGGTCTGAACGGCGCCGCCGAACGCGAAGACCGCGATCAGCAGCATCGCCTGCCGGGCGGCATCGAGCCAGATGTAGCCCTCATGGGCACCAGTCTGATTCGGGCCGCCGGCCGCCACCGCGGCTGCTGCCGCGACGATCCAGCCGACCACGCAGAAGTACGAGACGACCGCGAACGCTTCCAGCCCGGACAGTTCCGTGAAGGCCAGGAAGAACGCACCGGTGAGGAACGCGATTCCGGCCAGGATGAGCGTCAGCCGCCAGACGGCGAACTTCTTGCGCAGTCCCAGGAGGACGAGGACCGCCGGGACCAAGTAGTAGATGGTGTCCACGAGCAGCGCGACAATCGTCTTCGCCGACGCCGAGGCGTCAATCTGACTCTGCAGAACGAGCACGATAGACAGCAGGCCGGAGACGACCACGAGGCCCGCGGTCACAGCCATCGCAAGCTTCACGACCATCGGCCACGACGGCCCCGCCGGACCCTTCGCGGCGAGTTCGGCGGCACGCGGCTGGGCCGCGAGGACCAGACCCGCAGCCGCCATCCACAGCCCCGGCCCCTCAGCCGCCAGTGACGGCGAGTCGCCCAAGTGCGTAAACCCGGCGATGACGTCCCACAGGACGAAGCCGACGACCATCAACGCGAGCGGAATGTTGCCGAGAAGGCGCAGCTTGGCGATGGATGACACAGTCACCGACGGGCCGAGCATCCCCATGCGGACGATGTACGGGAGCGCGACGGTCGCGATCGACGCGAGTCCGACAAGAACCACCAGAGCGGTGAGCCAGGCGTTCGTCTCCCCGACGCCGGTGACTCCGACGTGGAGGTTCCAGCGCATGAACAGCGCAAAGACGAGTGCCATGCCACTGACGCCGTCGATCACATAGTCCCGGGTCGGGATGTCGGAGAAGTTCGGCTTCGGACGTGGCGGACGGTAATACGGCTGCCCGGGAGACTGATACGGAGGCGGATAACCGCCCTGTACCGGCGGCGGGAACTGCGGCGCTGGGTAACTCTGCGTCGGCCCGTGATCCGCATGCGGTCCTGGGCCTTGCTGCGGTCCGTAACCCTGCGGCGGTCCGTAACCCGGTGGGGGTCCGTAACCCGGTGGGGGTCCGTAACCCGGTGGGGGTCCGTAACCCTGCGGCGGGCCATATCCCTGTGGCGGACCGTACCCGGGCGGCGGGCCGTAGCCCGGCGGAGTGCCATACCCGGGTTGGGCGGGCGGCTGCTGCGGCGGCCAGCCCTGCTGGCCTGGGTTCGGGTTGCTGCTCTCGGAGCCGGAATTGCTGTTGTCCACCATGAGCCTGACGTCCTCCAGTTGGCCCGCGATCCGCGCGCGCTATGCCCCCATTGTGCGGTAACGAACGACCTTGTTCTCACCGAATTTGACCTTGTTGTCCCATGGTCACCCAGACAAATGCCCCGGCGCCAACTCGGACTCCCGCGAGCGGCCGTAGAGTGTCCGCCTGTGACCCAGTTCGATAATGTTTCGGTCGTCAAGCAGGCCAATGTGTACTTCGACGGCAAGTGCGTGAGCCACACGGTGATCCTGCCCGACGGCGCACGCAAGTCGGTCGGCGTGATCTTCCCGTCGACGCTTCTGTTCACCACCGGTGCGCCCGAGATCATGGAGATCAACGCCGGTCGCTGCAAGATCCGCCTCGCGGGGTCGCCGGATTGGAACGAGTACGTGGCCGGCGAATCGTTCTCCGTGCCTGGCGACTCGAGCTTCGACATCGAGGTCACCGAAACCCTCGACTACGTCTGCCACTTCGGCTGATCCGTGCGCGTTCTCGTCACCGGCGGAACCGGGTTCGTCGCGGGATGGTGCATTTCCGGCCTGCTCGAACAAGGCCATACGGTCCGCACGACCGTCCGGAACGAGGCTTCCGAGACGAAACTCGCCGACGTCTTCGGACCTGCTCTGACGTTCGCACGCGCTGACCTGCTCAGCGACGACGGCTGGCCCGACGCCATGAACGGCATCGAGGCCGTGCTGCACGTCGCATCCCCGATGCAGGGCGCCGACATGATGACGCCCGCACGCGAGGGAACCGCACGCGTTCTTCGCGCGGCAGCCCACGCCGGTGTCGGACGCGTCGTGATGACGTCGAGCTGCGCCGCCGCGACACCGCCTGATGGCTCGAAGGGCACAGTCGACGAAACGCTCTGGACCGATCCGTCGATCACGACGATCGATGACTACCGAAAGTCCAAGCTCGCGGCGGAACGGGAAGCGTGGCGGCTCGCGGAGGAACTCGCGCTCTCGCTCACGACGATCCTCCCGGGTGCGGTGTTCGGACCGTTGCGGTCGTCGGGAAACCAGGGATCGGTGCAGATCATCGACCGCATGCTCACCGGAATGCCGGCCGTGCCGCGGATCGGGCTCAACATCGTCGACGTCCGCGACGTCGCCGATCTCCATCTCCGCGCGATGACGACTCCCGAAGCCGACGGCCAGCGGTACATCGCCGTCTCGGAGCGGTTGTGGATGTCCGAAGTCGCCGCGGTGATCCGCGACGAACTCGGCGAGCGCGGCTCAAGAGCTCCGAAGAAGACGATTCCCGACGTCCTCATCCGCGGACTAGCCAAAGCCAATCCCGAACTGCGCGAACTGCTTCCGATGCTCGGTCGGCAGTACACGTACAACAACGCGAAGGCCCGGTCGATCGGCTGGCAGCCGCGTTCGGCGCGCGAAACCGTCGTCGCCTGCGCGGAAAGCCTGCTGGCGAGCCGCGACTGACAAACCCACTTCGATTGGGAAGGCATTGGATCGCTTATCGATCCAATTCCTTCCCAATCGGCGCGCGACCCGGTTAAGCGCCGATCGCCTTCAGCGCCTTCCGTGCGATCGCAAGTTCCTCGTTCGTGGGAACGACCAGCACGGCGACCGGCGCACCCTCCGGCGAGATGTAGCGCGGATCCCGGGACCGGACCGCGTTGCGGGTGGGGTCGACGACGATGCCGAAGCCTTCGAGACCCTTGAGCGCATCCGCTCGAACCGGCGAACTGTTCTCCCCGACACCCGCGGTGAAGGTGATCGCGTCGACGCGGCCGAGGTCGACGAGGTATGCGCCGATGTACCGACGCAGTCGGTGGATGTAGACGTCGTACGCGAGCTTCGCATCTTGGTCGCCCGCATCGATCCGCTCGACGACCTGGCGGAAGTCGTTGTCTCCGCACAAGCCCTTCAGCCCCGACTGGCGGTTGAGCAACTGGTCGACGTCGACGCCGTTTCGCTGCAGGTGAAGCAGCGCACCAGGGTCGATGTCCCCGGACCGAGTGCCCATGACCAACCCCTCGAGCGGGGTGAGTCCCATCGTGGTGTCACAGGCTTGACCGGCACGAACGGCCGAGGCAGAAGCCCCGTTTCCGAGGTGCAGGACGATCTGGTTCAGCCGCGTGGGATCCCGGTCCAGGAACTTCGCGACCTCGCCCGAGACGTACTCGTGGGACGTCCCGTGGAAGCCGAACTTCCGGATTCCCCACTGCGAGGCGATGTCCCGGTCGATGGCGTAAGTGCTTGCGGCCTTGGGCATTCCATGGAAGAAGGCAGTGTCGAAAACGGCCACGTGCGGGACGTTCGGCAGCTCCTCCATGGCCGCACGGATACCGGTGAGGTTCGGCGGATTGTGCAGCGGCGCCAGCGCCGACAACTCGTCGATCGCGGTCTCCACGGCCTCGTCGATGAGGGTGGGCTTGTAGAACACCTCGCCACCATGGACAACGCGATGTCCCACCGCTGCGACCCCGCTGAGATCGAGGTCGTTGAGGACCTGCGCGAGCGCTGCCTTGTGGTTCGGCAGACCGCCGGGTTCACCGATCCGCTCGACGAGTCCGTTCGCCAGCACATCGGCGGATTCGGCGTCGACGAGCTGGTACTTGACCGACGACGAACCCGAGTTGAGAACCAGTACCTGAGTCACCTATTCACCCGCCTGGATCGCCGTGATCGCGACCGTGTTGACGATGTCCTGAACGAGCGCACCGCGCGACAGGTCGTTGACCGGCTTGCGCAGGCCCTGCAACACCGGGCCGACCGCAATGGCGTGTGCACTTCGCTGTACGGCCTTGTACGTGTTGTTGCCGGTATTGAGGTCCGGGAAAATGAACACCGTCGCCCGGCCGGCTACCTGCGAGTCCGGCAGTTTCGTGCGCGCGACGTCGGCATCGATCGCGGCGTCGTACTGGATCGGCCCCTCGACCAGCAGGTCTGGCCGGCGCTCGCGCACGATCGCCGTCGCCGCCCGCACCTTGTCGACGTCCGCTCCCGAACCTGATTCACCGGTCGAGTAGCTGAGCATCGCCACGCGCGGTTCGATGTCGAAGCGGGCAGCGGTGCCGGCCGACGAGATCGCGATGTCGGCGAGCTGTTCGGCGGTGGGGTCAGGTACCACGGCGCAGTCGCCGTAGGCCAGAACCCGGTCGGCCAGACACATCAGGAACACCGAAGACACGGTGGAGACACCAGGTTCCGTGCGGATGATCTCGAACGACGGTCGAATCGTGTGCGCGGTGGTGTGTGCGGCACCGGACACCATGCCGTCCGCCATGCCGGTCGCGACCATCATCGTGCCGAAGTACGAGATGTCCGCCATCGTCTCGCGCGCCCGGTCAAGCGTCATGCCCTTGTGTTTGCGCAGCTCCGCGTACTTGACGGCGAATTCTTCGGTGTATTCCGACTCCCCCGGGCACAGCACGCGCGCACCGGTCAGATCAACGCCGAGTTCCGCGGCACGCGCCCGAACGACGTGCTCCTCGCCAAGAATCGTGAGGTCCGCGATCTGACGTTGCAGCACGCGACCCGCGGCCCGCAGGATCCGGTCGTCGTCGCCCTCGGGAAGCACGATGTGCCGACGGACCGCGCGCGCCCGGTTGATGAGCTGGTACTCGAACATCTGCGGCGTGACGACCTGCGGAATGGCCACACCGATGCGTTCGAGAATCGTCTTCGCGTCGACGCGCTGCTCCATGAGGCTCAGCGCGGTGTCGACTTTGCGCAACGATCCCGCCGCCATCCGGCCCCGCGTCCGAGCCGCGGCATGCGCAGTGTCGAACGTGCCGAGGCTCGTTGTCAGGATGGGAAGCTTCGGCTTCATGCCTTCGACGAGCCGCGCGATGGCCGGGTGCGGCAGCTGCGCACCGTTCATGATGATTCCCGACAGCGACGGAAATCCTTCTGCCTCATGCGCATTGACCAGGCTCAGGATAACGTCCGAACGATCCCCCGGACAGATCACGACGACGCCCTCGGTCAGCCGCTCGAGAATGTGTTCGGCCGTCATGCCGCCGACCATCACGCGCAGTGCCTCACGCTGGAGAAGCTCGGGATCGCCGCTGTAGAGCTCACCGTTGATCGCGGTCTGCAATTCGGCCATGGTCGGCGCTTTGAGCAAGTCGACCTCGGGCAGGCACCAGGCCGGCACGTCGAGACTGGCCAGCGCCTTCTCGGTCTTCTCGAGCTCGTCCGGCTGGCATCGGTTGGCGATGACCGCCACGAGGTGCGCATGCACGAGAAGCAGTTCGGACTGGCACATCTGAACGACTTGCAGCACGTCGTCGGCAGTGCGGCCGGCGCCGCTCACCGCGAGCAGAACCGGTGCCCCGAGATTCACGGCGATGCGCGCGTTGAAGTTCAGTTCACTGGGCGAGGCGACATCGGTGTAGTCGCTACCGACGATGACGACGGCATCGCAGCGCTCGGCGACCGCGTGATACCGCATGACGATCTCGCTGAGCGCCGCCTCGGGGTCCTCATGCACCCGCTCGTACGTGACGCCCAGGATGTCGTCGTAGTCGAGGTCGGCACTGATGTGGTCGAGAAGAAGCTCGACGATGTAGTCCGGCTCGTTCGACGAACGGGCCACCGGACGAAATACGCCCACGCGCGCAGCGGTCGCACCAAGAGAGTGCAGTAGACCCAGGGCGATAGTGGACTTGCCGGTATCCCCTTCGGGTGAAACGACATACACGCTCGAGATGCGGGGCTGATCGGACATGCTCGCGAGCTTATTCGGTTCTGCTTGAGCGCTCAGTCCCAATCGGCGACGACCGCGAGAAAATCGGTCGCGTTGTGGGACAGTCCAGATGGGCCTTCCAGGACGTACTCACGCACGCGCGCCCCGGTGTCCAGCAGCGGTCGCTTGAGTCCCAATCGTGCGCACAGTTCGACGGCCGACCGCACGAGTAACTGCGCTTCCTCCGGTGCGCCACCAGCGAAGAGGCATTCGGCGAGCAGCAGCCGGGCATGAAGCGCGGACCGCGGACGACGTTCGGCATCGATCGACTGGTACAAATCCGTAGCTCGCTCGACCGCTGCGTTGGCTTCGCCGGTCGTGAGCAATCTCCGGATCGCGGCGTTCTCATTCAGCTCGGAGATCTTCGTCGCGATGCCGCCTTCCCCCGGCTCGCCGACCGTCTCGGGAAGCTGGCTCAGCCCCAGACGTGCGCGTTCCTTGTCGATCGCCGCCGCGAGGCGGCGCACGCCGAGTGCCCGGGCAACCTCGACTCCGGCCTCGAGGCGCGGGATGGGGTCTTCGCCGAGGAGGTGGTTGACCCGCGCGCCGATGACGAACGACGCGATCATGAAGTCGACGAGCCCGCCTTCGATGCCGAGATCGGCGCTGTCGTCGAGCATCGCTTTGGCCGCGGTGAGGTGACCCTGCTCGTAGAGGACCTCCGCCAACGGGGCACCGAACAAACGCGTCGCATAATTCACCGCACCCGGTGACGGCTCGGCCAACTGAATGGCCCGCCGCAGGTCGGTTTCCGCGGACTGGATGTCCAACTCGTCGAACGATGCCTGGCCGGAGACGAAGTTGGCGTAGCTCGCGGAGTGCTGGCCCGTCGACAGGTGATGCAACGGCTCGGACCAACGGCGCCACGACCGGGCCTCGGCGAACTCGAACCGCTGCAGCGCCAGGAAGCCTGCGATATTCGCCGCCACCACGACGAGCCACGGACGCAGATACTCTTTGCGCGACAGCACGTCCGCCATTTTTTCCGGCAGACCCTCGACGTGGTCGGTGAACACCGCGGCGCACGCCCAGATCACCTGGACTTCATCGAGCTGATTCTGTCGTTCCTGGTTGTTGGGAGCCTGGCGCAGCAAGGCCTCGACCCGGCCCATACAGGCCATGAGTTCGTCGACGTGCTGCAGCAGAACATGCGACCACGAGAGGTTGATCTGCAGCACGATTCGGTTCGCGATCGCGGCAGTCGGAAGCTTCTCGCTCAGACCGACCACCGTCGGGTATTGCCCTTGCTCGACGAGTTCGGTCGACACCTGCTCGACGAGCACCGCGGCTTTTTCGACCTCGCCCGCAGCCAACCAGTGATGCACGGCCTGCGAGTGCATCTTGCGCATCGAAAACCATTGCGCGGCACGACGATGCACTTCGACGTACCGCTCTGGTTGGTCGCGTTCGAGCCGACGACGCAGGTAGTCGTTGAACAGGTGGTGGTAGCGGAACCAATCACCCTCTTCGTCCAGCCGGAACAGGAAGAGGTCGCGGTCCTCGATCTCTTCGAGCATCGTCTGGGCGCCGAGATGCCCGCTCAGCGCGCCGGCGAGGCCCGCGCAGATCTTCTCGGGGATCGACGTCGCGAGGAGGAAGTCGAGAATCGGGAGATCGAGTCCGCTCAACACGTTCTCGGTCAGATATTCACCGAGCGCCCGGCTGTGGCCGGAGATCCGCGCGATGAGCTCGCTCGGGTCAGGGTGAACATGCAGTGCGATCGACGCGAGCTGCAGCGCGGCCGCCCAGCCGTCGGTCGATTCTTCGAGCTTGGCGACGTCGGTCTCACCGAGTTCCAGACCCCAGTGATCGCACAGCAGCTGGCGGGATTCGTCGAAGTCGAATTTGAGCTCGTTCGACGTGATCTCGACGAGTTCGCCGCGAACTCCCAGTGTCGCGAGCGGCAGGCCAAGCCGGTTTCGGCTGGTCACAATGAGTTGCAGGTGGTGGCAGCCCTGCTCGATGAGGAAGCTGACGGCGTTTCGAGTCTCCGGACTCGTGACGCGATGCCAGTCGTCGAGGACGATCGCAAGCGGCTGGGACGTCGCGTGCAAGCGGTTGACGAGCGTCGTGAGTGCGTAACGCTCGACCGCGAGTTCCCGGCCCATGTCTTCGGCGATCCGCGGCAGCACCTGCTCGATCGACTCCACGAGATGCGCGAGGAACCACGGCGCGATGTTGTCGTCCTCGTCGACCGACAGCCAGGCCACCGGAACACCGTTGTTCTCGAGTTCGGTGACCCATTGCGCCGCCAGGCTCGTCTTTCCGAAACCTGCCGAGCCGTGGATGAACGCAAGCAGTTTCCCGCGGTTCGCGCGAAGCATGTCGAGCGCGTGTTCCCGGACGACCATCGACCGGTTCATCACGGGCGGGCGGAGCTTCGTCGCCGAGATCGGCGCACGGGTGGTGTGCGATGTCGGCGTCGGCACTTCCACCACGTCGTGGCGAAGTTCGTCCTCGGGGCTCGGCACAAGGAGACTCACGACCGGCAACCCTAGCGAAAGGCCCGCGGACCGCAATTGCTCCCCGAACTCCTCCGCCGAGTGTGGGCGATTGCCGGGATTGCGCGCCATCGCCCATTCCACGACCGCCGCGACCGCATCCGGGACGTTTGCCGGACGCAGCGGCGGTGTCGGCTGGTTGGCGATGCGGTTGAGATGGGCCAGCGGGTTCTCGCCGCTGTTGCGAGCGAACGCCGGCGAACCGTTGAGCGCGGTGTACAGCGTCGCGGCCAAGGCGTAGATGTCGGACGCGATGGTCGGTTCTCCGCCGCGCATGAGTTCGGGGGCCGTGTAGCTCGGTGAACCCACGATGAGGTCTTCGATCGTCGAGTCTCCGCCCGCAACCCGGGAAACCCCGAAGTCCGACAGCTGCGGCTCACCGAAGTCGGTGATGAGGACGTTCGCCGGCTTGACGTCGCGATGAAGCACCCCGGCGCGATGCGCGGACGCGAGCGCACCGGCCAGTTTCACACCGAGATTGATCACGTCGCCGACGGGCATGGCGCCCTGCTCCCGAATCATGGCGTCGAGCGAACCGCGCTGGTGGTACGGCATGACGATGATCGGCCGTCCGGCCAGCGTCACCCCAGCCTGGTGCACCTGAATGATGTACGGATGTCCGGACAGTCGGCCCATCGCCTGTTGTTCGCGGACGAATCGGGCGCGTTCGGTTTCATCGGAGTTCGCGTTGAGAACTTTGACGGCTACGGTGCGATCCAGGCCGGGCTGACGGCACCGGTAGATGACACCGAAGCCGCCCTGACCCACCAACTGGGGATCTTCGAGTCCCTCAGCCGCAAGTTCAGCCGACAGGTCGGTGCGAATCCGAGCCTGCGTTTGTTCCAGATCGCTTTCTGGCACGACAGCTCCTCTGCACGACATCCTAGTAGCGGTGCTGGTCGTGCAGCATGCTTCATCAGGTCAGGCGGCGCAAACGTGGCGCGAGGTCGCGAGCGAACAGTTCCAGAAACCTTTGCTGATCGTGACCCGGGGCATGAAACACGAGGTGGTTGAGCCCCGCATCGACGTACTGCTTGATCTCTTCGACGACCTGGTCGGGATCCGTACCCACAATCCACCGCTTCGCCACCTGCTCGATCGGCAGTGCGTCGGCGGCCGCTTCCATCTCGAGCGGATCGTCGATGCTGTGCTTCTGCTCGGGCGTGAGGGATAGCGGAGCCCAGAATCGCGTGTTCTCCAGCGCGGTTTCCCGGTCGGTCTCGTACGACATCTTGATCTCGATCATCCGATCGATCGCCTCGACGTCTCGACCCGCAGCTTCGGCACCTTCCTTGACCGCCGGAATCAGCTTCTCGGTGTAGAGGTCCATGCCCTTGCCGGACGTGCAGATGAAGCCGTCACCAGCGCGGCCTGCGTATTTCGCGACGAGCGGTCCGCCCGCGGCGATGTACACCGGGATGCCGCCCTCGGGGACGTCGTAGATGCTCGCGCCCTTGGTGCGGTAGTACTCGCCATCGAAATCGACACGGTCGCCCGTCCAGAGCTCGCGCATGAGCTTGATCGACTCGCGCAACCGCGCGTAGCGCTCTTTGAACTCCGGCCACTCACCGATGAATCCGGTCGCGATCTCGTTGAGGGCTTCACCGGTTCCGACCCCGAGCATGACCCGGCCGGGGTACAGACAGCCCATCGTCGCGAAAGCCTGCGCGACGACCGCCGGGTTGTAGCGGAACGTCGGCGTCATGACCGAGGTACCGAGCATGATCCGCTCGGTCCGCTCGCCCACCGCGGCCATCCACGCGATCGAGAATGGGGCATGCCCGCCCTTGTGCCGCCACGGCTGGAAGTGATCACTGACGGTCGCGCTGTCCATGCCGTGCTTCTCGGCGAGGACGGCGATCTCCACGAGTTCGCGGGGGCCGAATTGTTCTGCGGACGCTTTGTATCCAAGGCGAAGAGTCATCGTCAGTTCTTCCGGCCCACGGTCTTTGCCATCATGTCGGCCGCACCGCTGAGCCGCTGAACCTTCGCGTTCATCTCCGGCGCGATCTGGCCGAACGCCGACGCGAGGCGGAACTCACCGGGTGCCACCACGATTTCCCCCTTGTTCTTCGTGATCGCGCGAACCACGGCGTCCCCGACCTGCTCCGGGCTCACCGTACGAGCACCTCGCGGGAGGTTGTCGATGAGTCCACCCTCGACCGCCATGCCGGCGTCCCGAACGAATCCCGGCTCCACGATAGAAACCCCCACTCCCGAGGGATGAAGGTCTTGCCGCAGTGCCGCGGCGAACCCGCGGAGACCGAACTTCGTCGCGTTGTACATGGCCGCGCCAGGCGACGCGACGATTCCGGACACCGAGCCGATGAAGACGATGTGGCCGCCGCCCCGCGCCACCATCGCGGGGACGACCGCACGCGCCATGACGATCGGCGTCCGTAGGTTGACCCCAAGATTCCGGTCGATCTCCTCAACGGACAGGTCGGTGACCTGACCCATCCCCGGGAGTGCCGCGTTGGCGATGAGGACGTCGACGTCGCCGGCTTCCTCGAGCAGCTTCTGCACGCCGTCGGCGGTCGACAGGTCGGCCGCGATCGCGCGCGCGCCGAGCTCATTGGCGAGCGGCTCCAGAACGTCGGTCCGGCGGCCGGTCAGCACGAGGTTTGCGCCCTTGGCGTGCAGCGCCCGTGCCATGGCGTGGCCGAGGCCGCCCGTTGCACCGGTGAGGAGCACGCGGGCTCCAGCGAGGTTCACAGTCATTCCTCTGTCGTACCACCGATGTTGATGGAAACGAACCTCTCCAGAAAACGCTTCTCGTCGTATCGCTTTCGGCGCAACCAGCTCGTCACTTCGAAATTGCACTTGCTCGCGTTGCACGAGCGGCACGCCGGGACGACGTTGCGGAACGTGTACCGGCCGCCGCGCGAGATCGGCTGAACGCAGTCCTTCTGGAACTGGGTGTCGGTGCCGTCGCAGTACGCGCACGAACCCCACGCCGAGACGAGTTCGGTCCACTGGACGTCCGTCAGATCGTTGACGCGGGACGCGACGCGAGTTCGCCGCCGGCGGTCGTAGCGCTTCTTCCGACTGATTCCGGGCACCGGCCCAGTCTGGGCCAGCCGTCAGCGGTTTTCTTTGCGCCACACGAGTTTCAATCCGGACCAATCGTCATCAATGGCGGCGACCTTGACGTCGACGAGTCCGCGGGCAAGTGCGGAATTGCGAATGAGATTCTCGTTGACGTCGCTGACGTGGCCACCGGCCTTTCGCGGCCAGGCGATCCACAGGGAGCCCGCCGGGAAGATCACCTGCTGGAACTTCTCGACTGTGCCGTCGATCAAGGCCGCTTCGCGAACGAAGGCGAGCACGACATCCGCCGACGAAGAATGCGAAATCGGTTCCACCGGTGAGTCATCCAAAGCCCATTCGGAATCCGGAGAATGAATGACGAGAATATGTTCGGGCTTGATCCCCAATTTTCGAATCTGCGGGGTCGCCGAATATCCAGCCACGGATTCATCCCGCCTTCCTCGGTTGTTCACGGATCAGTGCCATTGTGGAGGTATGGGACTTTCCTACCTCATGGACATGGACGGCGTTCTGATCCACGAAGAACACCTCGTCCCAGGCGCTGACGAATTCATCGGCGAGCTGCGGGCCAACAAAACGCCCTTCATGGTCCTCACCAATAACTCGATCCGCACGCCGCGCGATCTGCAGGCGCGTTTGACGCGCACCGGACTCGATATCCCGGTGTCGTCGATCTGGACCTCCGCGCTCGCGACCGCGCACTTCCTCAACAGTCAACGTCCCGAGGGCACCGCCTACACGGTCGGCGAGTCCGGCCTCACGACCGCGCTGCACGAGATCGGCTACATCCTCACCGACTCCGATCCCGACTACGTCGTGATCGGCGAGACGCGGAACTACTCGTTCGAAGCCATCACCACGGCCATCCGACTCGTGGAACGAGGAGCCCGATTCATCGCCACCAACCCCGACCCGACCGGGCCGTCGCGCGACGGCTCCCTGCCGGCGACCGGCGCGGTCTGCGCGTTGATCACGAAAGCGACGGGCCAGGAGCCCTACTACGTCGGCAAGCCGAACCCGCTCATGATGCGGTCTGCGCTGCGGGCGATCGGCGCGCACTCGGAGCACACGCTCATGATCGGTGACCGCATGGACACCGACGTCGTATCCGGTCTCGAAGCCGGCCTCCGCACGATTCTCGTCATGACCGGAATCTCGACGAAGGAATCGATGGAACGGTTCCCCTACCGCCCGACGGCGGTCATGGAATCGGTCGCCGACCTCGTGGGACGCACCGAAGACCCGTTCGGCGGAATCTCCGAGGCTTAGACCTTCGCGGTCAGTCGCTTGTCGATCGTGCGCAGGACCAAACCGAAGATCTGCGTTCCGACCTGCTTCACCAGTCCGTCCGTGAACGGAATCTTGCTGTGGAAGTGGGACGTCCAGCTCACGAGCGTGCCGTCGGCGGTCTGCCGGAATTCGACCAGACCGAGGTCATGACGGAGCGGCGGGACCGACTTCAGCACCTTGTATTCCATCCGGTGCGGCCGGTCGAACGCCGTGATCTCCTCACGGAACCAGGCGCCCGGCGCCGCTATCTCCCGGATCGCACCGATCCCGTTGTGCTCAACCCGGCCGGGCTGGACGACCTTCGCCGAGAGAACTCCCGGCACCTCGATCCACGAACCGTGATCGACGTACGCATCGAAGACGTCCTGGACCGGCGCCTTGATGGTGCGCTGAATGAATATCGTCGCCATCAGGAGCTCCTCGGTTTCCGGCAATGCACTCATCTTCCTCGAAACCGACGGTCCTGAAAACGGTCAGATCTTTTGGGTTGGGTACGGCTCCTGGTGCCGATCGAGCCAGCGCTCGAAGTTAGCCGGACGATAGCCCCTGTCCGGAATCAACATGTCAGCGACCGCGACCGCCAAGTCCTTCTCCAAGCACATCTTGCGGTAGCCATTTCCGAAGAATCGATGTGACACCTCTCGTCCGCGACGCTCCTCCCACCAAAAATTGACCCGGCGAACCACATTGTGGACAACAAATGTGCCACGAAACAGAACTTCCTTCACTCCTCCGAGGAACCGCCGAATCTGTGCCGGGGTAGCGCCTGCCGGACTTGGATAGGTGTTGAACTGGAGACCCGCACCAGTCGCCAGTGCTTCGCGCTTCATCCAGTCGCGAGTGATGTCTGACAGGTGGGCATTGCCTCGGCCGCCCACATCGGAATGCACACCTCTGAACCACACCTGTTGGACGTCTCGATCAGTGATGTGCGTTGGAGTGGCGTTTGATCTCGCGCATTCGACCTCCGAGTCGCCGTCCTCCCACAGACACGGTTCGAAGGCCATTCGTGATTCGCCGATCGCAAGCGCTTGGCGCGCAACTCGAACGTGAGAACCCAACTTGATGTCATGGAATGCGTACTTCTGATCTGTGATCCCGACGATTCCGAGTGCTCCGACGGTGTCGAACACACCAAGGAACTCGATTTTGACTTCGTCATAGCAATGCTCGCTGTGGAATTTGTCCGCGGCCTCGTGAGAATTCGGCTTCCACTCGCGGTACAGCGTCAGGGCCTCGTGCGCCCTTTTTTCGTCCGACGCCGGCCCCGCGGCGCTGCGCCGAAGTAGACCAACGCGGGCGACCATCCCCGCGAGTGTCCGCGCTGTGTAGGCGCCTCGACTGAAGCCGAAAAGGAAGATCTTGTCCGGCTCAGGATCGTCGGCATAGTGCTCGACGAGGTACATGTACGCGTCGAGAAGGCTTTCGTCCAACCCTTCGCCGAACAACCCACCACGAAGTCGGTCCCGGAGTCCATGGACTCCGACCCCCGGCACGTACTTGGGCTTGAACTTGACCGAACTCTCGTTGATGTCATCGCAAATCAATTTGATGTTCGTTTGGTCCGAAACTGCTTGGACGAGCCCGTTCTGCCAGGTTCCGTCGCAACACACAGCAAGATTCCCCATAGGGGCCACCCCCAACAATCAGGTGGTTGGAGTAGTGAAATCAGCGCGCGACTATGGGCGCAGATGCGGACTGAGATCCATTCCGCTGGAACGAAATTCCGCTAAATTCTGATTCTTCCACTAGAGGACAGAAATCGGTATGTCCACTGATGAATGGACATACCGATCACGCTTCTAGCCGAGGGCGGTCTTCAGATCGGAGATGAGATCCTCGACGTCCTCGATACCCACCGAGATACGCACGACGCCATCGGTGATACCGACCGCCGCCCGACCCTCGGGGCCCATGGCCCGGTGGGTCGTGGTCGCGGGGTGCGTGATGAGCGTCTTCGCATCGCCGAGGTTGTTCGAGATATCGATGATCCGCAGCTTGTTGAGCACCTCGAACACGGCGTCCTTGGCTGACTCCGCCGGCGCATCGAGTTCGAACGTCACGACCGTGCCGCCGCCCGACATCTGCGACTTCGCGAGCTCGTACTGCGGGTGCGAGGGCAGGTACGGGTACTTGACCCACTTGATCCGCGGGTGCGGCTCGAGGAACTCGGCGATGCGCTGTGCGGACTGGTTCATCTGACGCACGCGCAGCGGCATCGTCTCGAGACCCTTGAGCAGCGTCCAAGCGTTGAACGGGCTCAGCGACGGGCCCGTATGCCGCATGAGCGTCTTGACCGGGCCATCGATGTATTCGAAAGATCCCAGAATGGCACCGCCGAGGACGCGCCCCTGGCCGTCGATGTGCTTGGTGCCCGAATACACGACGACGTCCGCGCCGAGGTCGAAGCTCCGCTGCAGCAGCGGGGTCGCGAAGACGTTGTCCAGCACGACCTTTGCGCCGGCCTGGTGTGCCAGTTCGGTGACCTTGCGAACGTCGACGAGCGACTGCATCGGGTTCGACGGGGTCTCGAAGAAGACCGCGGTGGTGGGCTTGCTCAGCGCAGCCTCCCACTGGGCGAGGTCTTCGCCGTCGACGAATTCGGTCTCGATGCCCCAGCGCGGCAGGATCTCATTGCACACCACGAAGCACGACCCGAACAGGCTGCGGGCCGCAACCAGACGATCACCCGCGCTGAGCAGCGCGCCCA
Organism: Smaragdicoccus niigatensis DSM 44881 = NBRC 103563; assembly: GCF_000380645.1. Taxonomy (GTDB): domain Bacteria; phylum Actinomycetota; class Actinomycetes; order Mycobacteriales; family Mycobacteriaceae; genus Smaragdicoccus; species Smaragdicoccus niigatensis. The sequence goes on along the minus strand of NZ_AQXZ01000006.1, from coordinate 14,101 downwards.
GCGCCGTGAACACCGCGGACATTCCGCTCGCCGTCGCGAAGCACGCCTCGGCACCCTCGATGAGACGCAGTCGTTCTTCGAACATCGCGACGGTTGGGTTGCCGAAGCGCGAATACATGAAGTGGCTGATGTCGCCGGTGAAGGACGCCTCCGCCGTCTCCGCGTTCTCGTAGACGAAGCCCGAGGTGAGGTAGAGCGCCTCCGAGGTTTCCTCGAAACCGGAGCGGTTCAGACCACCACGAACCGCCTGTGTGGCGGGGCCGACGTTCTCCGGGAGGGAACGATCGAAAGCGCCACCCTTGGGTCGGGTCATTTCTCCTGCTCTTTCCACGGAAGAATCGACTTCCAGCCCGGTGCGAAGCGTCCCTCGAAGCCTTCGAGAACGTTGTAGGACGGAGCAATTCCCGCGGCGGTCGCGACCGTGGCGGCACCCACCGAGCGGTTCCCCGAACGACACAAGAACACAACCGGACCGGTCAGGCCAGCAGCCTTGAGATCGTCGATGAAGTCCGGGTTGCGCTCGCCATACGAGTTGGTCCACTCGATGAAGAGAGTCCGGCGATCGATCGACGTGGTGTCGGGCACACCGATGACCTGCCACTCCCGATCCGTCCGGACGTCGACGAGAACCGCATCCGGGTCCTCCGCGAGAAGATCCCACGCCTGCTGCGGCGTGATGTCACCTGCGTAGCTCACAGCTACTCACCCTTTCTTGGGAATCCGCGCTTGCCGCAACCTGTTTGGACTGCGGCCAGGTCGTCACCCGGAGCACCCCACCAGCGGAGGAGGGTTGCCGGTCAGCGAGCCGGGGCTTGGCGCTGACACTCATGACCTACACCGTTATTTACCAATGAGTGCGGGCTGACGTCAACTCATCATTTGTGGCAGACGAGCCAGCCGGCACCCTCGGGCTTGTACCACCACTCGGTGTCCTTGTCCTTGCCCTGATAGCTCAGCTTCACATCTGCCTTGGCAATGCCTGGCTCAGGACTCTCGGAACGCATGCGCGCGATCGAGATCCCCGTCGGCTCACCGTTGAGCGGTGCGTCCTTGTCGGCAAGCCCGGCACAGCTGAGCTGCTTCAGTCGCGTCGTGTCCCCGGCATTGTGCGCGGCGACGTACTGCTCCGTGAGCGAGCGAATCTTCTGCGCATTCGTCGGCCCGGAGTCACCCCGCTCACCGGTGAGGAAGATGTACCCGAGCACCAGCGCGAAGATCGCGAAAGCACCGAGAAAGGGCCACAGCGGACGGCGCGGCTCGTCGTCGTTGGCGATCACGTCGGTGCGCTCCGGCTGCGGATTCAAGCGCGCGCGTTTGCGGGTTCGTCTTCCCATGGTGTGCATTATTCCTATGCCGAATTCCCCCAGCCCGCGAAGTCCCCACTCGCCGCTTGCGGTGCTCGCTCCGAGCCTGCGCGATGCCCTCGACCGTGTCGGATTCACTGTTGAATCGATCAGCGAAGTGCTCGGGCCTGCCGCACACGCGGCCCTCGATCGGGGCGAGCCGGTCCCCGTTCGGCGGGCGTCGAAAACCGCCGGTGAGCTAGGCACACTCATCCGCCTGTTCCTCCTCGGCGACCCCGTGATTGAGCACGAACTGCGCATCGCGCTGGCCCCGGTCAACATCCACGAGGCCGTTGCCGCGGGGCTGCTCGACCGCGACGGCGACAACCTCACCGCCGCCCTCGACCTGCGCGCTCTCGACCTCGGCAACGGACCGGTGTGGGTTCTCAGCGACCTCGAGGACTCGCTCCGGCGACGCACGCTGAAGCCCGAGCACGTCCTTGGCGTCGGTCAGGCATCGCTGTCGCTGCTGCGGGCCACGCCGACCGCGTCGGTCGGCACGGTCCTCGACCTCGGAACCGGTTGCGGCGTCCAGGCGATGCACGCGGCCGGTTACGCCTCGAACGTCGTCGGCACCGATGTGAGCACGCGCGCGCTCTGGTTCGCCGAAGCCAACGCGGCCCTCAACGCCATGACGATCGACTATCGCGCGGGTTCCTGGTTCGAGCCGGTCGAGACCGAACGTTTCGACCTGGTGGTGGCCAATCCGCCGTTCGTCGTCGGCCCCGCGCGTGTCGAACACACCTACCGCGACTCCGGGCTCGCGCTCGACGGCGCCAGCGAACTCGTCATTTCCGGCGTTCCGGACCTCCTCAATCCTGGCGGAACGGCCGCGATGCTTGCGTCGTGGGTGCACATCGAGGGCGAAGACTGGCGATCGCGCGTTTCGCGGTGGCTCCCCGATTTCGGCATCGACGCCTGGATCGTGCAGCGCGACGTCGCCGACCCCGCGCATTACGTCGGCACCTGGCTGCGCGACGGCGGGCTCGACCCGCGCGACGAAGCCGCGCAAGCCCGGGCCGAAGCCTGGCTCGACGCGCTCGATGAATACGACGTCGAGGGCATCGGCTTCGGATTCGTGTACCTGCGCAGCATCGACGGCCCGACCGAGGTCCTCGCCGAAGACCTCACGCACGGCTTCGACGACCCACTCGGCGAGGAAGCGCTCAAGTACTTCGAGCGCTCGGCGTGGCTGCGGGCGGTCAACGCCGACCCGTCGATCGCGTGGAGTGCGCGCTATCAGGTTCCCGAAGCCACTGCCCTCGAACAGGTTTCACTACCGGGCGACGAAGGCTGGGAACGTAAGGTCACCCGCGTCCACCGCGGCGACGGACCGCGCTGGCAGCACGAGATCGATGACTCGGGAGCGGCGTTGCTGGCGGGCATGCGGCCCGACGGAATGGCCCTCGAAGACCTCGTCGAACTCCTCGCCTTCAGTCACACCGGCGAGGAGGCCACCGAGGAGTTCCGTGACGCGGCACTCGAACTCGTCACCGGTTTGGTGCGCCACGGGCTGATCAACCCGGTGCTCGACGTCTGACGCGGCCGGGTCCAGAGTCTCGTGCAGGGCGGCTTGTACAAAACCTGAGTTATGTACAAGCGCCGTGGTTGAAGAAACTTGCCGCGATTGGCGCCAGTCGGGACGGCGTCCGGAAACTTAGTGCATCCTGAACCTCGTGTTCGACGCACACATGCATGTGATCGACCCGCGGTTCCCGCTGGTCGCGAACAGCGGTTTCCTGCCGGAGCCGTACACCGTCGCCGACTATCACGCCGACATGGCGGGACTCGACGTTCAGGGCGGCGCGGTCGTGAGCGGGTCGTTTCAAGTCACGCATGACGACTGGATGCGGGCGGCACTCGACGAACTCGGCCCGAGCTGGGTGGGCGTCATCCAGCTCGACATGGACGCCACCGACGACGAGATCGTCCAGCTGAACTCGATCGGTGTCCGCGCGATGCGGCTCAACCTCAAGCGATTCCCGGGTGACATCGCGACTCTGACGAGGCAGGCAAAGCGCGCATACGAGATCGCCGGCTGGCATGCCGAGATCTACGTCGACGGCTCGATTCTGGAGTCGCTCGAACCCGTCCTGGCCCGCCTGCCCGCCATCAGCATCGACCACCTCGGCCTCGACGAGTCCGCAATGTCGTACCTGCTCGACCTCGTCAACCGAGGAGCCCACGTCAAGGCCAGCGGTTTCGGCCGCGCCGAACACCCCGATCTGGTGAAGACCCTGCGCCAGATTCACGCCGTGAACCCACATGCGCTCGTGTTCGGCAGCGACCTACCGAGTACGCGCGCCGCGCGTGCCTTCCAGCGCAGCGACCTCGACATCATTCGCGAGGCCGTCGTCGACGACGCGGACATGGTGTTCGACACGAACGCGCGCGAGCTCTACCGGATCACCTAGCTCCTACGTGGTTGACCCACAAACCGTCTGCGGACCACGGGACTAACCAGTGACGGCCGCAATCAGCCACACGCCCGAAGCGAGCAGTGCACCCACGAGCTCGACAAGCATCGACAGACCCACCGCCTTGAGCGCATGGATCGTGGCCCGCCAGGCCTCGCTGCCGTTGGTGCGCTGGAGTTCGGACAGGAAGCAGCCAAGGAGGAAACCCAGCGGCAATCCGAGAACCGGAACGACGAAGAAGCCGACGATTCCGAGCACGGTACCGATCACGATCGATCGAGTTGCGACACCGGCATTCTTGAGGTTCTTCCCCGGCCACGTGTACTTGATGACACCCGAGATGACCAGTAGCAGGGTGGCAATTCCGAACGCGACCCACGCGGCGGTCGTACCTTCGATGAACGCCCACACCCCGATTGCGCCGAAGATGAGCAACACGCCGGGCAGTGCAGGTATAACGACCCCGATACAACCGACCAGGATTACCAGTGCGACGATGAGTTCACCCCAAGCAGACATGGCACCAGGGTCACACATACCCACGTCATCGTCAGTGTGAGAAAGAGGACAAATCAGATGGCCAAAAGCGGTCCACTCTCCGGTGTTCGCGTCGTCGAACTCGCAGGCATCGGGCCCGGCCCGCACGCCGCGATGCTCCTGGCCAGTCTCGGCGCCGAGGTCGTGCGCGTACAGCGCGCCGGTCAGCTCCGCCCCGAAGGAAGGCCCAGCGACCACCAGCTGCGCGACCGCATGATCGTCGAGGCCAACCTCAAGGACCCCGCCGATCTGGACAAGGTCAAAGCGCTGATCGCTCGCGCCGACGTCCTCATCGAAGGCTTCCGGCCAGGCGTAACCGAGCGCATGGGCCTGGGCCCGGACGAGCTACTCGCCACCAACCCGCGCCTCGTTTACGGCCGAATGACGGGTTGGGGCCAGGAAGGCCCGCTCGCCGATCGCGCCGGCCACGACATCAACTACATCTCCCTCACCGGCGCCCTCCATGCGATCGGCCGGGGTGACGAGCGTCCGGTTCCGCCGCTCAACTTCGTCGGAGACTTCGGCGGCGGTTCGATGTTCCTCGTCGTCGGCGTGCTCGCCGCACTCGTCGAACGCGGAATCTCGGGCAAGGGACAGGTCGTCGACGCTGCCATGGTTGACGGCGCGCTCGCGTTGTCGCACTTCTTCTGGGCGATGCGCGGCGAGGGCATGTGGAGCGACAATCGCGCCGCGAATCTCCTCGACACCGCTGCCCCGTTCTACGACACCTACGAGACCTCGGACGGCAAGTACATCGCGGTCGGATCGATCGAGCCGCAGTTCTACGCCGAACTCCTCGCCGGCCTCGAACTCGACCCCGCCGAACTTCCGCACCAGTACAACTTCGCCGAGTGGCCGAACCTCAAGAAGATCTTCGCCGAGCGCATCGCCACCAAGACGCGCGACGAGTGGGATGCGATCTTCACGCCCACCGACGCCTGCGTGTCCCCGGTCCTCAGTTGGGCCGAAGCCGCCTCGAATCCGCACATCGCTTCCCGCGGCTCTCTGCTCGACATCGAAGGCGTCATCCAGCCCGCTCCTGCGCCGCGATTCTCGCGCACCTCGCCGGGCGAACCCGCGGCTCCAGCACGGTCGGCAACCGACATTTCGGACATCTGGACCTAAGGGACGGCACGGCGCCAGCCCGTCATCGCTAGGCTGACGCGGTGACCGAACCCCACGTCGAGGCGGCACGCGACCGAAGCGAGCGCGCGTCGCGGCACTTGGCGTTCGCCGCGCGTGGGGCCACGGCGTTGGCGCAATCGAACTGGATGTCGATCGTCACCGGTGGCTTCTACATGCTGGGTGGCCTGCTTGGTGACCTCGTCACCTACTTCATGCCCGGCGAAAGCGGCAGCAAGCCGCTCATCTACGCGATCGCGACGACGGCATTTTTCGTCGGCGTGTGGCTGGTCGTCGCGGGGCGGCGACTGCGTCCGGTGGACCACCAGTACCTCATCGGTGCAGCTACGGTCCTCGTGACGATCGCGGTCACCGCGGCGCCGAACAACATCGGCGCGATGGCGATCGCCTCGATGTACGTGCTGGCCTCGAGCGACGCGGCGTTCTTCTTTCCCGCCCGCCGGGCGATGTTCTTCGTCGCGTTCTCAATGGTCAACGAAGTTCTCGCCTTGGCCCTGCGTGACGACCTGCCGTGGTGGTCGGGTCTTCTCGGAGCCGGAATGGCAACCGGCGTCGGCATTGTCACCGCCGTACTCGCCCGGCTGGCATCGAACGCTGACATCGATGCGCTCACCGGGCTGCTCAACCGGCGCGGCCTGGACCAACTTCTCGAGGTCGAGATCGCCAAAGCCTCGCGCTCGGGCACTCGATTGGCACTCGTTCTCTTCGACATCGACGACTTCAAACACGTCAATGACGAGCAGGGCCACCGCGCTGGCGATGCGGTCCTCGTCGAGGTCGCAGACGTGTGGGGCAAGATCATCGCCGGCGAAGGAGTTCTCGCTCGATACGGCGGCGACGAATTCGCCCTGCTGCTCGCCGACACGACCGAAGACCGTGCGATAACGCTCGCTGAGACACTGCGTCGGGCCGCACCAATTCGCTCGTCTGCCGGAGCCACGTCGTGGCAAGCCGGCGAATCCGGTTCGCTGCTCGTCAGCCGCGCCGACGTGGCGCTGTACCGCGCAAAGCTCTCCGGCCGCAACCGCACGATGCTCGAATCGTCCGACCTTCCCGCGATCGCCAAGGAACTTCGCGACACCTTGGCGATGACGAAGGTCCACTACCAGCCGATCGTGCGGCTCGATCAACCGGACAACCCGATCTTCGGCATCGAGGCCCTCATTCGCTGGCGCTCGAAGCTCAAGCCGGACCTCAACCCGCAACAGGTCATCGAGATCGCCGAAGCCAACGACCTCGTCTTCGACCTCGACATCACGGTGCTCGGCATCGCCTGCCGCGACGCCGTCATGCTGCAGGACCGATCCGGGGCGCAGGGCCTCACGCTCCACGTCAACATGTCCGGACTCACGCTCAACAAGCCGATGTTCCTCATGGAAGTACGTCGTGTGCTGGCTGAAACCGGCTGGCCGGCACAGCAGTTGGTGCTCGAAGTCACCGAGACCGTCCTCGATGGCGACAAGCGGTACGCGATGGCGAAGCTCGAGCAGATGCGCGAAGAAGGCATCCGCGTCGCAATCGACGACTTCGGGACTGGTTACTCATCGCTGAGCCGCCTTCAGTCGCTGCCGGTCGACGAGCTCAAGCTCGACCGGACATTCGTCAGCGCGATCTCCTCCCACGGAACCGCTCTGCTCGAAGCCGTCGCGACGCTCGGTCGAGCTCTCAACCTCGCCATGATCGCCGAGGGCGTCGAGGACGCCGAACAGGCGGCGCTTCTCGCCTCACTCGGCTACCCGCTCGCCCAGGGCTACTACTTCGCGCGACCCATGCCGATCGAGCAGCTGTTGGAGCGCCTCACCACAACGAATGCGCAGTATCGTCGCGTCTTGTGACTGAGATGCTCCCCGTCGCCCCGGACACCTACCCTCGGCAATCTGCGCGAACCCTGCGGTTCACGGCGGGCGCACCGCGGTCGTACGCAATCGCTCCGGACGGTTCCCGGGTCCTGTTCCTTCGGTCGCGCGGTGACCGTCGAAACCTGTTGTGGCTGTTCGACGTCGAATCCGGAACTGAACGAGTGATCGCGGACCCGGACGTACTTCTCGGCAGCGCTTCGGAAGCATTGACCCCGGAAGAGAAGGCACGCCGGGAACGCGCCCGCGAAGGCGCTGCGGGCATCGTCGGGTACTCGACGGATGACGCCGTTTCGGTCGCCGCGTTCAGTCTCTCCGGGCGGTTGTTCGTCACGGATTTCACCAACACACGCGAGCTTCCGGTTCAGCACCCAATTCTCGACCCGCGTCTGTCTCCGGACGGACGGTCGGTCGCTTATGCGACACCAGCCGGTTCGATGCGGGTGTGCGACCTCGATGGCAACGACGAGTCGTTGGTCGAACCGCGCGGGAACGAGACCTGGGGCCAGGCCGAGTTCATCGCACAAGAGGAAATGAACCGAAGTCGAGGCTATTGGTGGGCTCCGGACTCTTCTGCGTGGCTCATCGCCCGCGTCGACTCGACACCCGTCGCTCGATGGTGGATCGCCGACCCCGCCAATCCGGCGACGCAGCCAGCGGAGATCGCCTACCCGTTTGCCGGCAGCGCGAACGCCGAAGTGACTCTGTGGCTCCTCGACGACCACGGCACACTGCGTCAGATCAGTTGGGATGCCGCTGAGTTCCCCTATCTCGCGCGGGTTCACTGGTCAGCCGGCGGGCCTCCCCTGATCGCGGTCCAATCGCGCGACCAAAAGCGCCTTCGGATCTGCGCGATCGACGTCACCTCCGGGGGGACGTTGGAGTTGCTCGAAGAGACCGACGACATCTGGATCGAACTATTCGATGGTGTGCCCGCGTGGACCGCTGGGGGCGAACTCGTCCGCATCAGCGATGCTCCGGGGCATCGCGCACTGCTCATTGGTGATGAGGTGGTGACCGGACCGGAGATCCACGTGCGGGCCGTACAGGCCATGACCGCCGACGATGTCCTCGTGGCGGCCAGCCCCGCCGATGCCGTCGGCGAGGTCGGGTCGTACTGGGTTCGTGCGAAGACGTGGGTTGGCACGGCCCCGGTGACGACAGCCGCCGCGTCTGGGGACCTCGTGGTTCTGAGTTCCGCGACACCGGATCAACCCGGGCGCGAAGTCACCGTGCTGCGCAACGGCAAGTGGGTCGGCGAGATCGGCTGGAACGCCGAGAAGCCGCTCATCACGGCTCGCCCCGTCTTCACCCGCGTCGAGGGCATTCCCTGCGCGGTCATCCTTCCGGAGGGCCACGACGGATCTCCGCTACCCGTTCTCATGGACCCCTACGGCGGCCCGCACGGGCAGCGGGTCGTGAAGGCACACAATTCGCACCTCGACTCGCAGTGGTTCGCCAACCAAGGCTTCGCCGTCGTCGTGGCCGATGGGCGGGGAACTCCCGGGCACAGTCCGGCATGGGAGAAGTCGGTGGCCAACGCCCTGGACCTTGCCCTCGACGATCAAGTGACAGCGCTGCAGGCACTCACGAAGGACTTCCCGCTCGACCTCTCTCGGGTCGGTATTCGCGGCTGGTCGTTCGGCGGCTACCTTGCGGCTCTCGCGGTCTTGCGCCGACCCGACGTCTTCCATGCCGCGGTATCGGGCGCACCCGTGACCGACTGGGCGCTGTACGACACCCACTACACCGAGCGCTACCTCGGCGACCCGGGTCAGCAGCCGGACGTCTACGAGCGCAACAGCCTCATCGCTGACGCACCGAATCTGGAACGGCCACTACTCCTCATCCACGGCCTCGCGGACGACAATGTCGTTGCCGCACATACGCTTCGGCTCTCGTCCGCATTGCTCGCCGCGGGTCGTCCACACTCGGTCCTACCGCTCACCGGCGTCACGCACATGGCATCGGGCGAAGAGGTCGCGGAAAACCTACTGCGGCTCCAGGTTGAGTTTCTGAAGCGCAGTTTGGGCTGACAACAAGTCAGTCAGGCCGACCTACTGTCTGTCCTTCGAATGAACTTTGGATTGGTTTGGGGAGTTGTTTCCAGCGACCAGTCCATGTGAATGAAGATTCAACAAAGCGGACCTGTGAAGCACCTGTCGACCGCACGTTGGGCCACATCTCCACTTCCCAAGGAGATGTTCATGAACCGACACGCAGGCAGAACCGGTGCGATCAAACTGGCGGTCGCGGCAGCAGCCACCACTGCAGCGTTCGTCGCCGTAAGCCCAGCTTCGGCAAACGCCGCCGGCAACGGTTGCATTTCGAACGGCTACCGCACAATCAGCCACGGCACCGCTACCTGCACGGCCGACCCCGGCAACTTCGCTGCCGCTCGGGGCGACAACAGCAGCGCCACAGCAACCAATGGCACGCGCAACATCGCAATCGCGAGCGGTGACAGCGCGGCTGCCACCGCCAGCGGGGGAAACAGAAACCGCGCCTTCGCCAGTGGAAACCACAGCACCGCTGGCGCCGGCAGCTTCATGGGCGGCAGCGGAAACAACAACGTCGCACGGGCTCGCGGCGCTAACACGTTCGCATTCGCCGGTGGTGCCAACGGTGGCACCGGCAACGACAACGTCGCCAGCGCCACCAACTCCAGCTCGGACGGCAGTGTCGAAGCGGACGCCTACAACGGAAACAACAACACCGCCACCGCTTCCAAGACTGGCACCGCCGGCTATGCACAGGCGTTCGCGTACAACGGCGACAACAACACCGCCGACGCCACGAACAGCGGAAATGACAGCGGCGCCGGGGCAGCCGCTCACGATGGCGATGGCAACAAGGCCACCGCCGCCAACAGCGGCAACGACAGCGGCGCTTCGGCCGATGCCTCCGGCGGAGACAACAACACTGCGATTTACACCCAAGAAGGCAACGACGCCAGCGGATACGCCGACGCGGGCGTGGGTGATAACAACACCGCCAAGGCCACCAATGGCGGAGACCATGGCGCAGCTTTTGCCGGTGCAGGTAGTGGCAACAACAACACCGCCACTGCGTCGAACACCGGCGACGGTAGCGCCAGCGCAGATGCATTAGGCGGGGACAACAACACGGCCAGCGCGACGAACAGCGGCAGCAACGGGGCCACCGCGACCGCGACCGCCGAGTTCGGCGACAACAACACCGCAACTGCCACCAACAGCGGCAGCGATTTCGCACAGTCGACCGCAACCGCCACAGACGGCGACAACAACACAGCGACAGCGACCAACAGCGGCAGCGACATTGCTTTCGCTACTGCAACCGCCGATGGAGACTTCAACGCAGCCGACGCCACCAATACTGGGGACGGCACCACAGAAGCTAGCGCAGAGGACGTCGGCAGCACGGCTACGGCGAGCAACGACACCTCCGGCCACGGAAAGGCCGTCGCGACGAACGGTGGTACCGCGTCAGCTACCGGGGCCTGTCTGGCCACGAACACCAGTTGTCCGTGAGCAGGGCGTGGGCGTGCAGAGCCTAAATTAGCGAATTCAATATCAACTCACGCGGTGTGGTTCGAAGATGTGAGACAGGCTTCGGCGTAGACAGGAAATCTATGGCACACGTCGCGTGGACTCTTGGCACCTTCACTGGATTCGCTCTCTTTCTGACCGCGCCGACCGCCCACGCTTCGCCGAACGTGTGTCTGTCCAACGGCTACGCCACGATCAGCCACGGAAGCGCGACCTGCTCCGCCGACCGCGGCAATTTCGCGGGCGCCTACGGCGACGGCTCCACGGCCAGCGCGACCGACGGAACCCGGAACCGCGCCGTCGCGATCGGCACTGACAGCACCGCCCGCGCGGGCGACATCACGGGTGACGGTTCCGGCAGCGGGAATCACAACACCGCCGTCGCCCGCGGAGCGAACACGACCGCCTACGCCGGCGGCTGGAAGACCGGCGGGACCGGAAACAACAACCGCGCGGTGGCAATCAACAACGGTGGACCCGGCAGCAGCGCGTTCGCCGGTGCCTACAACGGCGACAACAGCAGGGCAACGGCCATCACCAACGGCGGCGCGAACAGTGGCGCCAGCGCCAACGTGCAAGGCGGCGACAACAGCAGCGCGGTCGCCATCAACAATGGCGGTGAGTTCAGCTCGGCGCTCACCGACGCGTCGTTCGGGGAAGGCAACACCGCCCGCGCTACCAACAACGCCGGCGACCTGAGCAGCGCCTTCGCATCCGCGGGCACGGGAGACGACAACAGCGCAGTGGCCGTGAACAACGCCGGCGACAACAGTTTCGCAGCGGCCAACACCTACGGCGGGGACAACAACACCGCCACCGCGACCAATAACGGCGGCGACAACAGCGGCGTCCTCACGAACGCCACGTACGGCAGCGACAACACTGCCACCGGCACAAACTCCGGTACCGGAATATCAGACGCCGACCGGGCAATGGCGACGGCAAACGCCATCAATGGCGACGGGAACTCGGCCAACGCCAACAACGCGGGTTCCGGATCCACGAAAGCGATTGCCAACGATGGCAGTAGTTCCGCGACCGCTGCCAACAGCACGTCCGGCGACGGATCCGCGACCGCGACTGGCGGCGGCACTGCGAGTTCGAACGGCGCTTGCACCGCGGTCAACACCAACTGCCCGTAGACAGGAGACTTGCATGAAGCTTCGCTGGACGATCGGTGCGGTTGCTGGAGTGGCGTTTGCCGTGGGTGCGCCTGCGGTCGCCGACGCTTCCCCGAATATGTGCGTGACCAACGGGTACTACACGTACGCAAAGGGCACGGCCGCGTGCTCGGCTGGTCCGGGCAATTACGCGGGGGCGTACGGGGATAACGCGACTGCCGAGGCGGCGGGCGGTACCGGCAATCGGGCAACGGCGTACGGCACGAACGCGAACGCCACCGCCACCAACGGAGATCGAAACCAGGCAACCGCACGGAACTTCAGTCAAGACCCGACGAGCGGCGCCAGCGCCGGAGCGGGCGAGGGAAGCAACAACACGGCGATCGCCACCAATTACGGCAATTCGAGTGCCGCCTTTGCCACCGCCGGCGTCGGAAACGGCAACCGGGCCGTCGCCACGACCTACGGCGACTACGCCACCTCTACGGCTTCGTCGGGAAGTGGTGGCAACAACAACCTGGCAATTGCCACCAATTACGGCAGTGGCACCCCGAGCGACAGCTCGATCGCGTACGTCGTCGTATACAACGGCGACGGCAATGCCGCTCGCGCGACCAACCTCGGCGGCGGAACGACCGGTGCCAACGCCTCCGGCGGAGGCAGCAGCGCAACGGCAATCAACGGCACGAGCGGTGACGGCTTTGCCGACGCCACGGGCGGTGGAAACGCCCACTCCAACGGTCCATGCATCGTGCACAACGGCACCTGCCCATAGACAGGAATGACATGAACCACCGCTGGGCTATGGGCGCACTGACCGGCGCCGCAATCGCTTTCACGGCTCCTCTCATCGCGCAAGCCACACCGAATGCATGCTTCTCCAACGGCTACGTCGCCAGGTCGAGCGGTACCGCGACATGCTCGGCTGACCCCGGAAACTTCGCCTTTGCCAGCGGCGACGGCGCCAATGCCGAAGCCTCGCACGGCACCCGAAACCGGGCCCTCGCGTTCGGAACGGACAGCACTGCCCGCGCCGGGGACAACGACGGCCTCGGGCATGGCCACGGGAACAACAACTCCGCCATCGCGATCGGTCCTAACACGACGGCCGCAGCCGGTGGTTACATCGGTCCAGACAGCAACAACAACCGCGCCAAGGCAATCAACTTCGGCGGAGCCAACAGTTCGGCAAGCGCCTCCACCCACAACGGAAACGGCAACTCCGTCACCGCGATCAACACCAGCGGTGACTACAGCAGTGCGAGCGCGGGTTCCTTCTTCGGCAGCGGCAACACCGTGAAGGCGACAAACAGCGGCGGCGACTTCACGCAAGCCCAGGCCCAGAACGTCTACGGCGACAACAACACCGTCACCGCTGCCAACAACAGCGGCGACTTCAGCCAGGCTCAGGCGACGTCGACCGGCGGTAACGACAACACAGTCACCGCCACCAACAACAGCGGCGACTTCAGCCAGGCCGTCGCCCAGAACATCGGTGGCGACAACACTACGGCGGCGACCAACAACGGCGGCGACAACAGCGGCGCTGAGGCAGAAACCAACGGACAGAGCAGCAACGCCATCGCCACAAACACTGGCACGGGTACCGCGGGCGATGCGGCTGATGCCAATGCGACGAGCACCGGAGGTAGTGACAACACCGCCATCGCCACCAACAGCGGCAGCGGTACCGCGCTGGCCAATGCCTCCGATGCCGGCAGTACAGCAACCGCGACCAACAGCACGTCCGGCGACAGCGCAGCGTTTGCCACTGGCGGTCAGACCGCCATCGCAAACGGTCCCTGCAATGTCAGCAACGGAAGCTGCCCATGAGCTAGCCGCTCAAAAACGCTCGTCTCAGCGGAGGAAAGCCGGGCGGTTTCAAGCGGTCGCTGCAACTGGTTCGGTTGGATTGGACAGTAGTTGTTCGAGGGCCTCGGCTGGGGTTTTCCAGCTGAGGGTCTTTCGCGGTCGGCCGTTGAGCTCGGATGCGACGTTGTCGAGGATTCCCGGGCCGTGGAACGAGAGGTCCGTTCCTTTCGGGAAGTATTGGCGCAGAAGCCCGTTCGTGTTCTCGTTGCTGCCGCGCTGCCACGGTGAGTGCGGGTCGCAGAAGTAGATCGGCATGCCGATCGTGGCGGTGATTTTGGCGTG
>NZ_AQXZ01000005.1 GCF_000380645.1 Smaragdicoccus niigatensis DSM 44881 = NBRC 103563 | reverse complement strand
GGCACCACCAGCAGCAAGACCCGTGGCCAGACCAGTGCCCGTCGCCAGACCAGTGCCCGTCGCGAGGCCAGTGCCGGTCGCGCCACCTGTCGCCAAACCAGTGCCCGTCGCCAGACCGGTTCCGGTCGCACCACCAGCAGCAAGGCCCGTGGCCAGACCGGTTCCCGTCGCGAGGCCGGTGCCGGTCGCACCACCTGTCGCCAAACCAGTGCCCGTCGCCAGACCGGTCCCGGTTACAAGTCCGGTTCCCGTCGCGCCACCTGTCGCCAGCCCAGTGCCCGTCGCAAGACCACCGGTCGCGAGGCCCGTCGCAAGCCCGGTTCCCGTCGCCAGACCAGTGCCCGTCGTGAGTCCGGTCCCGGTCGCGCCACCGGTCGCCAGCCCAGTGCCCGTCGCACCACCAGCAGCAAGGCCCGTCGCCAGACCAGTTCCCGTCGCACCACCAGCAGCAAGAGTTCCCGTCGCCAGACCACCGGTCGCGAGACCCGTGCCCGTCGCAAGACCGGTCCCGGTCCCGGTCGCGCCACCTGTTGCGAGACCAGTTCCGGTCACACCGCCAGCAGCAAGACCCGTGGCCAGACCGGTTCCGGTCGCGCCACCGGTCGCGAGGCCGGTGCCGGTCGCGCCGCCCGTCGCCAGACCGGTCCCGGTCGCGCCACCCGTCGCGAGACCAGTTCCCGTCGCACCACCAGCAGCAAGACCCGTCGCTAACCCGGTGCCGGTCGCAGACCCAGTGCCCGTCGCAAGACCAGTGCCGGTCGCCGTTCCGGTAACCAGGCCCGTCGTGATTCCGGTACCCGTCGCCGACCCGGTCCCGATTCCCGTCCCAATTCCGGTCGTCAATCCCGTTCCCGTCGCGAGACCTGGGAAGGAGATGACGCCGGTCGTGACAATGCCGGTACCTGTACCGCCGCCGGTCGCGAGGCCCGAGCCGCTCGTCAGACCCGAAGTCAGACCAGCAGCCCCGCCCGTGGCAAGGCCGGTAACGAGTCCAGATCCCGAGCCTGTCGTGATGCCGGTTCCGACACCCCCGGTGGTGATGCCACCGGTCGGCAAACCGCCGCCGGTTGCCAACCCCGAACCGGTTGCCGAACCTGAACCACTCGCCAGACCAGAGCCCGTACCCGAAGCAAGACCCGAGGTTGCCCCAGCAGCAGTAACACCACCGGCAGTCACGCCACCAGCAGTTACACCGCCACCGGTGACTCCACCAGCGGTAACGCCGCCCGTCGCACCCGCAGCACCCGTCGCACCACCGGTCGCGCCGCCCGTCGCCAGACCAGAACCAATGCCCCCGGTCACGCCGCCCGTAGTGACGCCACCACCAGCCACTGAACCACCGGTAACCGAACCACCAGTAACGCCACCAGCCGTCACACCGCCGGCCGCCGAACCAGTCCCAGTACCCGAGGTGGTCGCCAGGCCAGTACCCGTCACGCCGCCCGTCGAGAATCCGGTGGCAAACCCAGTCGTTGCTCCAGTTGTGATTCCGGTGGTGATGCCGGTCGTGATTCCCGACGTCGACGACGTGGCGGTACCGGAGCCAACTCCCGTAGAGATTCCAGAGCCCGTTGCGGTCACCAGGTTTGCGGTGGTGGTGCCGCCCGTAGCGGTCGTTGCACCAATTCCGCCACCGACTGATCCCAAGCCTGTGGTGGCCGAACCCACGGCGGTGCCGGTGGCAGTCGCTGTGCCGCTAACAGTGGTGGCAGGGACAGCAGACGAAATCGCTCCGGCAGCCAGCATCAAACTCGTGGCGATCGCGGGTGCGACAAGAAGGCGGCCTGCCAAGGGCGCGGCGGTTGGAGACTTGGTCAGCGACGCAACTTTCCAGCGGGTCATCGGCAAGGCCAGAACCCCCGATGCCGACGCATTCGTCGCCCTTTCGCCCGATAACAACCTCTTCGCTCGAGATCAGTTCGATACAGGATCGAGACGAATCTGTTGCCGAGCGGGATGATCAGAATTCAACCACATCACCGTTCACAAGAACAGACATGTTCCTCATTAATCACTGAAGAATCATTCGCACAACGTACCCCAGTGGTCGTCTCCAGGGACACTCGGCTCCGGCTATCCGCCTATCCGCTCCCGTAGCCGTGCGGGCAGCATCAAACCGAGAGCGACCATCGCGACACCGAGCACCGCGTGCAGCCAGTTGTCGGCCGAATTGACCGGGACGAAATTCGCGTCGGTAAGTGGGTCGATCAGCACTCCATAGAGGAACAGCAGCAGGTAGATAGCTCCACCGACCAGCAGGTACAACCGCGCTGTGCGTGCCCGACGGGCGAGCAGGATTCCAACGACACCGAATGCAATGTGCACGAGATTGTGGAGTATCGAGACCTGGAACAGGCCGAGCAGACGGGCCTGCGAGTCCATCCCCATCCACGTCAGTGAGCCGTACCCCGTCGTCACGCCCGGAATGAATCCGGCGAATCCGACCATCACGAACAGTGCTCCAACCGTCGACGAGACCCGCTGAACGGGCGCCAGCGAACGGGTCTGGAATCGTCGCAACGTAGTGGCCATGGGTCCTCCTAGTCAGATACCCATCGCGTACCCGGTTCAGGACGGGTGAACCGACGCCCGCCAGGCCCGCCAGCCCGACGGCTGCACGCGGATCACGGGCCCACACGGCACGTTGTCGCGATACTGCGGATACTTCGCGACCAGCGCGTCGATGGCGTCGTTGAACCCAGGTCCATCCCCCACGATCTCGGCAGTTCCGTCGATCCGCACCCACCACAGCGCCGACCAGTCGTCCGTGTACTCGTCGATCAGAACGCTCACCGATGGATTGGCTCGCAGGTTCTCCAGCCGCTGGAGTTTCGGTGTCTTCTTGGGCTTGAAGTCGATTGCGGTCACCAACGTTTCATTGGCGATCGCGAAGGTTATGGGCACTAGGTGTGGGGCTCCGTCGGGCCGAACCGTAGCAAGTCGGGCAACAGACGCAGCACCGAGTTGAACGCGTGGCCAACCCTCGGGCAAACCAGAGCTTGCAGTGGTAGGCATGTCAATAGTTTGACCAAGACGGGGAGAGTGCAGCATGCAGATTGGTATCGGAATTCCGAACACAGTGCCCGGAGCAACAGGCAGCGGACTGCTCGAATGGGCCCGTCGAGCCGACGCGGCCGGTTTCTATGGGCTCAGCTCGATCGGCGCAGTGTCCTACCCCGGCTACGAGGAGCTCACGGTTTTCGCCGCAGCCGGCGCTGTCACCGAACGAATCCGGTTCTTCAGCAATGTGCTGATCACTCCCGCTCGCAGTGCAGCCGAACTGGCCAAGCAGGCCGCGACAGTCGACCAGCTCACGAACGGTCGCCTCACGCTCGGCTTGGGTGCTGGGTGGCGCGAGGGTGATTTCCTGCTGACGGGTCGAGACTTTGCCAAGCGTGGTGCGGCATTCGACGAGGTCTTGTCCGGGCTTGACCGTTCCTGGAAGGGCGAAGCACTGCACGAAGGCGCTCGTCCCGCCTCACCTCCGACGGTCAGCTCTGGGGTTCCGATCATGATCGGTGGTACGACCAAGGCCGCGATCAAACGCGTGGTCGACCACGGCATCGGCTGGACTGCCGGCGGAATGCCGCCGGACGCGGTCGCGGAGTTCGCCGGCAAGGTTCGCGACGCCTGGACGGCCGCTGGACGTGAAGGCTCACCACGCATCGCGGCGCTGATGTACTTCGGCCTCGGCGACACCGAGCAGCAGTCGCACGCCAACATCGTCGACTACTACAAGCCGATGGGTGACGAGGTCGCGAACATGATCGCGGGAAGCGCGGCTCGGTCTGCCGACGCGATCCGCGGCGCGATCGCGGGGTTCGAAGCCGCTGGCGTCGACGAGTTCTACCTCAACCCGACGGTCGCCGACCCGGACCAGGTCAACCTGCTCGCCGAGGCCGTCTTCGGCTGATCCTCCGCGCAAAAATGCCGGGTCCCAAACACATTGGGCCCGGCTTTTTCGTGCAGATCAGAAGTTGATCATGTGCCCCGCGAGACCGTGGAAGGCCTCCTGCAGGGCTTCGCTGAGCGTCGGGTGCGTGTGCACGTTGCGCGCGAGCTCATTGACCGTCAGGTCCCACTTCTGGGCGAGCGTGAGCTCCGGAAGCAGCTCGGATACGTCCGGCCCGATCAGGTGTCCGCCGAGCAGCTCGCCGTACTTCTTGTCCGAGATGAGCTTGACGAAGCCCGTCGGGTCGCCGAGGCCGTGCGCCTTGCCGTTCGCCATGAACGGGAACTTGGCGACGTTGACGTCGTATCCCTCGGCCTTGGCCTGCTCCTCGGTAAGTCCGAAGGAAGCAACCTGCGGCTGGCAGAACGTCGCGCGCGGCATCATCCGGTAGTCGCCGAGCGTGACCGTGTCAGCTCCACCGATGGTCTCGGCGGCGACCACGCCCTGAGCCTCGGCAACGTGCGCGAGCTGCAGCTTGGCGGTGACGTCACCGATGGCGTAGATGCCCGGAACCGACGTGCGCATGTGGTCGTCGATCTCGATGGCGGCCGGGCGCTCAGTGAGCTTGACGCCGGTCTTCTCGAGGCCGTAGCCCTCGAGGCGCGGTGCGAAGCCGACTGCCTGGAGGACCTTGTCGACGACCATCGTCTCGACGTCGCCAGACTTGTTGTTCTTGATCTTGACGGTGACCTTCGAGCCGTCGTCATCGATCGACTGGACGGCAGCGCCGGTCTTGATGGTGACGCCGAGCTTCTTGTACGAGCGCTCGATTTCCTTGCTGACCTCGGCGTCTTCGTTCGGGAGGGCACGGTCGAGGAACTCGACGATCGTGACGTCGACGCCGTAGTTCTTCAGGACATACCCGAACTCCATGCCGATCGCGCCCGCGCCGACAATGAGGATCGAACCCGGCAGGTCGCGGGTCATGATCTGCTCTTCGTACGTGACGACGTTCTTCGACAGCTTCGTGCCCGGGAGCAGCTTGGTCTCGGTACCCGTCGCGATGATCACGTTGTCGAACGTGACGGTCTCGGTGCCGCCGTCGGTCAATGCGACGTCGATGGCTTTCGGACCCGTGAACGTGCCCTTGCCGAAGAACTGCGTGACCTTGTTCTTCTTCATGAGGAAGTGGATGCCCTTGACGCGGCCGTCCGCGACCACGCGACTGCGGTCGAAGGCGGCGCCGAAGTCGAACGTGGCCTCGCCACTGATGCCGAAGAGCTTCGCCTCTTTGGTGAAGATGTGCGCGAGCTCCGCGTTGCGCAGAAGCGCCTTGGACGGAATGCAGCCCACGTTGAGGCACACACCGCCCCAGTACTTCTCCTCGATGATGGCGGTTTTGAGCCCGAGCTGCGCTGAGCGAACTGCAGCTACGTAGCCTCCGGGACCGGCTCCAAGAATCACGACGTCAAAGTGCGCACTCACGATTTTTCACACTAGACCCCGGTTCCTGTTCACGCCGACCGGATCCCGATCACACTGCGCGAACGATGCGGTCGAACGAGTCGACCAGCAGCTCGATCAGTTCATCCGCGCGGATTTGCGATTCGACCGACGAGATCGCCATCTCCTCCGCCATCGCCAGCCAGCCGCGAGCGAGCAGCTTTGTTCGCAGATCCGGCTCAACAACCCCCGCCGCAACGAGCACACGTTCGGTCAACTCGTCACGCAGGGCATCGAACAGTTCGACGTTGCGGACGTCCCCACCCGCGGCTCCGCGCACCAACGCGACATAGTTCGCTCGCCGACGCCGGATGAAGCGCACGAGTCCCCCGACGACGGCGGTCAATTTCGTGCGCTCGTCGCCGTCCGTCGGCAGCTTCGTCTGGTTCAGGATCCGGCGCGTGGCGGCCTCAACGACGGCGGCGTAATAGTCGCCTTTCGTGGGGAAGTAATGGAAAAGCAGGCCGCGAGAGATGCCCGCCTGTTTGGCTACTTCATCGATGGCGAGTTCATGGATCGGACGTTCGACGAGCAGGCGCAAGCCGATGTTGATCAACTCGCGCCGACGGTCGTCGGCGGTCTTGCGTGTACCTCCGGAAACCGCCATGGCAAGCATCCTAGCTATTGAGCATTGCTCAGTAGTGATTTAGCCTATTGAGCAATGCTCGATTCGAAGGGAACGCGATGCAGCTTTCACCCAGTCCGCACGGCGCCGATATCGCCGCGCGCGCGACGGAGTTCATTCGCACCGAAATCACTCCGCGCGAACAGGATTACTTCGCTGATCTCACCAAGGCGCGTCGCGAAGGCACCGAATGGGAGCCGCTGCCGCTCATCGCCGAACTCCAGCAGAAGGCGCGCGAAGCTGGCTTGTGGAATCTCTTCCTCCCCGCGCACGACGATGGATATGCGGCAAAGTTCGGCACCCTCGGTGGTGCCGGCCTGTCGAACGTCGACTACGCCGCGATCGCCGAGGCCACTGGCCGGTCGTTCCTTGCGCCGCACATCTTCAACTGCAACGCACCGGACACCGGCAACATGGAAGTGCTGCTCAAGTACGGAAGTGCCGAGCAGAAGCAGGCGTGGCTCGAACCCCTCCTCGAAGCCAAGATCCGCAGTGCCTTCCTCATGACCGAACCGGATGTCGCCTCGTCGGACGCCACCAACATGGCCACGACCGTCGTCGTCGAGGGCGATGAGGTCGTCATCAATGGCCGCAAGTGGTGGTCAACCGGTGTCGGCCATCCCGACTGCGAGATCTTCATTGTCATGGGCCTCACCGACCCGAACGCCCACAAGTACGCGCGCCACTCGATGGTTCTGGTCCCACGGAACACCCCGGGCGTCACAGTCGAGCGCATGCTGCCGGCGATGGGTTACTACGACGAACCGCACGGCCACGGCGAGGTGTCGCTAACGAATGTGCGGGTTCCGTTGTCGAACGTCATCGGCGGGCCGGGCCAGGCCTTCGCTATCGCACAGGGCCGCCTCGGACCAGGACGTGTCCATCACTGCATGCGGCTCATCGGACTCGCTGAAGCTGCCCTCGAACTCGCCTGCACCCGCGGACTTTCCCGCACCGCATTCGGCAAGCCCATCATCAACCTCGGCGGCAACCGCGAGCGCATCGCCGAAGCTCGAATCGCCATCAACCAGGCCCGACTACTCGTATTGCACGCGGCTTGGCTGCTCGACTCCGATGGGCCGATGGCCGCGTTGTCGGCCGTCAGCGAGATCAAGGTTGCCGTGCCGAACATGGCACAGAAGGTCATCGACATGGCGATCCAACTGCACGGCGGCGGTGGGCTGTCCGACGACTTCCCGCTGGCCGGCGCTTGGCTGCAGGCACGTGCGATCCGCCTCGCCGACGGTCCCGACGAGGTCCACCGCGGAGTCATAGCGCGCATCGAACTCGCGAAGTACGGAGCCGCCCGGTGACCAGCGTTGAAGGCGCAAAGACGGTTCGCGGCGAGGACGCATTCGACATCGCAGCGGTGTCCGAGTGGCTCGGTACGACCGCGGGCATCGTCGGTGAGCCCGAGGTCCAGCAGTTCTCCGGCGGCGCCTCGAACCTCACCTATCTGCTGCGATACCCCGATCGCGACCTCATTCTGCGCCGGCCGCCCGCCGGTCAGAAGGCCAAGAGCGCGCACGACATGCGCCGCGAGTTCCACATCCAGAGCCAGCTCAAGCCGGTGTTCGGCGCGGTTCCAGAAATGATCGCGTTCTGCGACGACGAATCGGTCATCGGGTCGGACTTCTACGTGATGGAGCGCCTCGACGGCACAATTCTGCGCAAGAACCCGCCGGCCGGGTTCGATCTCAGCCCCGACGACACCCGCACACTCTGCACGAATGTCATCGACAAGCTCATCAACCTCCATGAGATCGATCCGGCCGAGGCGGGACTTCTCGACATCGGCAAGGGCAATGGCTACGTCGGCCGGCAGGTCAAAGGCTGGTCGGATCGCTACCGCAAGGCGAAGACGTGGAATGTCGGCTCGTTCGAAGGCGTGATGCGCTGGCTCGACGCGAACCAACCGCCGGATGTGCGCACGTGC
Source organism: Smaragdicoccus niigatensis DSM 44881 = NBRC 103563 (assembly GCF_000380645.1). GTDB lineage: Bacteria > Actinomycetota > Actinomycetes > Mycobacteriales > Mycobacteriaceae > Smaragdicoccus > Smaragdicoccus niigatensis. The sequence continues at coordinate 37,443 of NZ_AQXZ01000005.1, read as the reverse complement.
GTCATCCACAACGATTTCCGCTTCGACAACGTCGTTCTCGACAAGCAGGACCCACACCGGGTCGTCGGCATTCTCGACTGGGAGATGGCGACTCTCGGCGATCCGCTCATGGACCTCGGTGGCGCGCTGGCCTATTGGGTTCAGGCGGACGACAACTGGATATTCCGCCAGTTCCGGCGGCAACCCACTCACCTGCCGGGCATGCTCACGCGGGAAGAAGTCGTGCAGTACTACTGCGAACGCACCGGCCTCAACGTCACCCCACGCGAATGGGCGTTCTATGAGGTGTTCGGACTGTTCCGGGTCGCGGTCATCGCGCAGCAGATCTTCTACCGCTACCACCACAAGCAGACGCGCAACCCGGCGTTCCGTCAGATGCAGTACGCAGTGCTCGCTTTGGACTGGCGCTGCCATCGCATCATCCGCACAGTGTCGTCTGGCCGCTCCGTAGACTCCGGTCCATGAGCGTGATTCTGCTGGTCCGCCACGGACAAGCGTCGTGGGGCAAAGTGAACTACGACGCTCTGTCCCCGCTCGGCATGCAGCAGGCCAGGCTCCTCGGCGCAACGCTCAAAGCACGTGGATTCCAGCCGGACGTCGTCATCACGGGCGCCATGAAACGGCATCGACAGACCGCGACCGAACTCATCGGCGGCGCGGAATACACGTGCCCGACGTTCGTCAACCCCGGCTGGAACGAATACGACCACCAGAACATCATTCGCGGCTACCGGCCGCAGTACCGCAACCCCGTGATCCTGGCCGCTGACATGATCCGATCGGGGCAGCCGACCAAGGCGTTTTCCGACATGTTCGCCACGGCGATCGACCGCTGGGTCGCAACCGACGGTGGCTACGAGGAGAACTTCGCCGAGTTCCAGGGCCGGGTCAACACCGCCCTCGAGACGACCGCGGCGCTGCCGAACAAGAACATCCTCGTCGTCACGAGTGCCGGTCCGATCAGCTGGGCCGCTACGAAACTCCTCGGCGCCGGTCCGGACACCTGGCGCCGATTCAACGACACCGCCGTCAACACCGCGGTTACGAAGATCGTGTCCGGCAAACGGGGCCTGACCGTGGTGTCAATGAACGAGCACACGCACCTCGAGCGGCACCGGCAGCTGCTCACCTATCGCTGAGGCGAAAATTAGTCCGAACGTAGCAAAGGGCAAATCCTCGCTGCTGGACCACCGCGTTATCGTCGTGGGCGATATATCCGGTTAGCGAAGGAGCCCACGTGGCCAAGCCGACGATCCTTGCGTTCGGCAAGGGGATGCGCCGCCCGTGGATTGTCGGCGAACGCAACGGTCTGACCGCGGCCGATAACGCCTACGAATTCTTTCTCTACTGCCGCGACATCGGAAAGACCGATCACGTTTATTTCGTGACCACGCGTGCGGTTCGCAACACGCTTGCCAACAAGGACTTTGTGGTCTCGTTCGGTTCCCTCGAACACATCGCGTTGCTGCTCGTGGCCGAGGCGGCGGTGTACAGCTGCGATATGCGGGACTGCTTGAGCAGCTACTACCCCTACATTCTGGTCGGGTTGTGGCGTAACCGGATCAAGTACAACCTCGGGCATGGCAGTACCGGACTCAAGAAGGACGACGGCGAGTACTTCAAGCGGATTAATCGTCAGTCCGCGCCCTTGGCGCCGAACCTGTTGACCGAAGCGAGTGCACGAAGTCGCGACATCCTCGCAAATATGGTCGCCGATATCCCGATCGTGGTCACTGGACTACCTCGGCACGACTACCTCGCCCGCAACAAGCACCGGGCGTGGAAGGAGAACTGGGTCATCTGCCTGACCTTCCGGTCGCGACTATGGCACGCGAGCGAAGCGGACTTCCTCACCTCGAACGTCGCTGCCGATCTCTCGGCGATCCTGCAAAACTCTGATTTTTGCGACGAGATGCGCCGGCAGGGAGCGTCGGTCACCGTACTGCTGCACCATGAATACCTGTCGCACCGAGACACCATCGCCGCGATCATCCCCGAGCGTGTCGAGGTCGTCGGGATGAACGAAGGCGTTGCCGAGGTCCTGTTGAGATCGAGCGTTCTCATCACCGATCACTCGTCGGTCGCCTTCGAGATGCTGCAGCTCGAGCGACCCGTGTTCTTCTTCTGGCCACGAACCCCACCAGCGTCCGACGACGTTTGTGATCAGACCTTCTCCGAGTCCGAAGTCGCGGAAATCGGGCGCATCTGCCGCTCCCCATCCGAGCTCGCCCATCACCTGCGCCGCCATCACCTCGACCCAGCAGCCACCGCCACACATCGGGAGATGCACGCACGCAAGTACCTGGAGTTCTCCGACGACAACAACTCCCAGCGCTGCTACCAAGCCTTGGAATCAGCGATCGCAAAGCGGTCGGGCTCCACGTCGGAAACGGCCCAGGCGGTACGGCTCGGCGCGATCAGCAGCTGCTGACCTACCGCTAAGACTGGGAGTCTCCCGGACGCTGCGAACTTTGGGTCATGGCGTCGAAGACTGCGTCCTGCAGGCATCGATAAACCGTTGGGCCATCCGACATGCAGGCCAGCGACAGCACCCGATCAGCGATGGAACCCTCCGGTGCAACCACCACCAGGCGAGCAGGACTTCCGAGGCGTTGATTTGAATCGATAAGAAGCTCAATCCCGGCGGCGCTGACCAAGCACACGTGAGTCAGGTCAACAACGAGGCGTTGCAACCCGGCCACAGCCGTGAAAAGCGCCTGTTCGAAAGCGTCGAGTGTCTTCAGATTGATGACACCACGGGCAGTCAATACCCCGAGGCCCGCGTGCGGCAACAGAAACTTGCCGACCTCGATCTCGTCCAGCGCGTCTGGGCTCGGTACGTCACTGGCGTTCGGATTCGTGTCCATGACGATGCACTTCCACTCGAAAGGCCTAGGCCCGCGGTGGTGGTGGTGTCGAGTCGATAAGGTGCTGCGTGGCAAGCCCTAGACGAGTCACCATTGCTCCCGCTCCCTTTCTTCCAGTAGTTGAGTGTTGCGGAGTTCGAGATCCAAGACCATGGCGATTCCAGCCAGGTTCAGACCCTGCATGAGCAGCTCCGCGATGCGCCGCAAGCGATCCAGATCATTGGCGCTATAGCGGCGGGTGCCACCTTCGCTGCGATCCGGGGTGAGCAGACCCCGCGTCTCATACAGACGCAGATTCTGCACCCCCATTCCGACCAACTCGGCAGCCACCGAGATCCCATATACGCCCTGGTCCGGGCTTGGGTCGGTGCCAGCCATCAGGTCTCCTACACTTTTTCGACTTCAACTCTTGCCTGAGTATATGTCGAGTGCTATAAAAAATCTATACCCGGTGATATAGATCGTGCCGACCGATACCACCGGGGACAACAACACAACTGACTGAGAAGGAGTACTTGGAGGTGGTAGCGATGCTGATGCGCACTGACCCGTTCCGCGAACTCGACCGCCTGACCCAACAGTTTTTCGGCCCAGACGGCACCATGGCCCGCCCGTCTGCGATGCCACTGGACGCCTGGCGCGACGGTGAGACCTTCATCGTCGAATTCGATCTCCCCGGGATCGAGAGAGACGCGATCGATCTCGACGTCGAACGCAACGTCGTCACCGTCAAGGCCGAGCGCCGGCCGCGCGACGAGAACACCGAGATGCTCGCCGCCGAACGCCCCCGCGGCGTCTTCAGCCGGCAACTGGTCCTAGGCGAGAATCTGGACACCGCGCACATCGAGGCCAGCTACGACAACGGAGTCCTCACCCTGCGCATCCCGGTCGCTGAACGGGCCAAACCCCGGAAGATCAGCATCAACGGCACCAGCGAGAAGCGAGCCATCGACGCCTGACGGCCAACCGCAGGAATCGCCCACGCGAGAGCGTCGCGTGGGCGGTCGGGTGTCGACTGCTCGAACGTGTCAGCTCGCCTCGTAGTGGCGCGCGAGCGAACTACGGACATGGCCCGGTACTCCGGGCGCGAACTGGCGGAGGTAGATCTCGATCCATTCCGGAGTCGACCGTAGAAAGGGGAAGTCGCTGCTGACCATCTGCCGAACGGCAATGAGCGGCAGCGGTGACGACAGCGGCCGGAAATGCGGATTCCACAACCCGGGCTCGGCGCACCCCGGGTAGAACTGGCCGATCATCAGTCCGTCTTTGATGAAATGCGGTTTGAGCGTCCGCTGAATGTCGTCGATCACCGAGTAGTCGGTGACATTCGGAAACGTCAGGATGATCGCCTTGAGCAGAGAATCCCGCCCGGAAGTCGGTTCAATGTCCGCGAACTGCTTGACCAGATTTCGTAATACGCCGGAAATTTGCTCGACATCTGGATGACGATCATCGACGCGACCTACCCAAAGAAGTCGGCGCTCGATCGACGGCGTCGTGAAGGGACACACCGGCCCAGATCTACCAACCAACGGACTGGGCTGGGAGAGGTAGGACTCGACCCAGTCGCGCACCACAAGGAAGTCCGGGTCAAGCTCGACGGAGTCTTGCCCGTGCAGCCTGACCAGCTTCGGAAGGTCTCGGTCCATCGTTTCTCCGCCATTTTTGCTAGTCTCTGAGCATCAATAGTAGGTGCGGACTGAAGAGGTGGCAGGATGAGAAAGCGCCCTCGACTGGCCGTGATGTTTGCGCCAGAGTCGGTTCCGCTGCTCCCTTTTCGGGCTGCAACGTCCGAAATCTGCGACATTTGCTGGATTGTCGATTCGTCTATCCCTCAATTAGCAGACAGTTTGCCGCTGCTCCGACGGCTCGGCGAAGTGATTGAAATCTCATCTTTTGATGCGGAAAAAGGACGTTCGGCAGCACTTCAGGACGCTGCATTCGATGGAATTGTGACGTTCTCCGACGACGCAATCGTCGAGACAGCGACCCTCGCCGCGGCACTGAACCTTCCCGGGAATCCCCCCGAAGCCGCGACTCGACTCGTGAACAAGCTCGAGCAACGCCGAGCGCTCGAGGCGTCGAATGTGCCGATTCCCCGGTTCCGGGGCATCCCGGCGAGCGCGTCCGATGGGGACATCATCGACTCCGGCCACCACGTCGGGTTCCCGGCCGTCGTCAAACCGGCAACCGGCAACGGCGGACGTCACGTCCACCGGGTCGAGGACCAATCGAGCCTCCGCAAGGCGGTCCGCTCGATCCGCTCCAGCGGGCATGCCGGCGACCTCATTCTGGAGCGCGAACTCATCGGGCGGCCGCGGTTTCCGTATGGCGACTACGTGTCCGTCGAGTGCGTCGCGAGCGCAGGTGAGGTGCAGGTCGTGACGGTTACGGGGCGAATGCCCCTCAGCACGCCCTTCCGCGAGACCGGCGCTTTCATACCCAGCGCACTGCCCGATGACGATGAGCAGGCCGTCGAGGCGATGGCGGTGGCCGCAGCCGCCGCGATCGGCGTGACCACCGGATGCCTGCATATCGAGATCAAGCTCACCCCCGACGGCCCCCGGATCATCGAGGTCAATGGACGCGTGGCCGGCGGTGGCATCGCTGATCTGGTCGCGGACGTCACCGGCCATTCGATGTTCGAACTCGCCTCCCGTGCCGCCCTCGGCCTGCCGCTGCCGGAGCTTGGTCCGAAACGGCCGGAAGTGGTCGCGTACCAGTTCGCTCTCCAGCCGCCTCTCGACGTCGCCACCGTCCTCGACGACGAAACTGTCCCCACGCTGCGCGCTCTCGACACCGTTCGACGCGTCTCGGTCCGCACCCGGGAAGCCCACGTTCAGCAGGCCGCGGGTTCGTACGGCTACCTCCTCATGCTTTACGGGGTGGCAGCCGATCACGCCGCGATCGTCCGCGCGTACGAGGTCATGCATTCACTCGCTCGACCGGCGTAAGCCGAGTTTCGGAAAAGGAAAAGTCATGCGCGACGACATGATTCGGGAAGTACTCGGCCTGCATAGCAAGATCGAGGTCTCCATCGAGTCAATCGCACGGGATGCAAACCTCTACGACCTGGGGATGACCTCACACGCGACCGTGTCGGTGATGCTGGGCCTCGAAGATGTGTTCGGAGTCGAGTTTCCCGACCGTCTCCTCAACGGTGAAACCTTCGAGTCCATCGCAACCATCGACGCCGCACTCACCCAGCTGGGCGGATGATCTAGAGGCTCAGGAGCGCCCGGACAGACGTGGGCCACGCGGATGCATCCAGGCCGTGCGTCCGAAGCAGCGCGAGGGCGATCCGCTCGAGACCGAAGCCGACGCAGGCACTGTGCGCCACGTCGCCGTCGGTCAGTGTGATCCCGAACGCGGTCCCGAAGTGGTCCTGGTGGTAATTGCACGAAGCCACCGCTGTGCCATCGTCAAGCTCGCCGTAGAGCCTGACGACGAGCTCGGTCTTCAGGTTCTGTCGCCGCTGATTCGAGGCCAACAGGCGGCCCGCGCGACCAAAGAACGGATCGTTCGCACCGACCGCCTCCGCGTCCAGACCGAGCGACGTGAGCAGCGCTTCCGCGCGGTCGATCCATTCGGTTCGATGATCCTGTGCCTGAACCGGTGATCCCACTCGAACGAACTCGTGCATCTGGAAGGCCTGCATCCGTGCGGGGTCCACGGCCGGCTCATGGCGGAAGCAGTGGCCCGCGACCTCGATGAGCTCGCCGCCGGGAGGGAGAACTCCGGCCAAAGTGGCATACACCGGGTGACAGGCCGCTGGGACGAGCATCGTCTCCGCCGGCGTGAGCCAACTGTCCCAGGACTGCCCGGCCTCGCGTCCGGCGAGCATTCGTGCGTGCTCTTCGTTGTCGCCGGTGAACGTCGACACGGCGCCAGTGAGGTGCGGAAACGACGCCAGATAGTCGGTCTTCTCAAACGCCTGACGAGGGAAAACCGGGGGAAATCTCAGACGCCGCGGCGAGAGCCCGCTCGATCCACCGTCGGCGCCGGTGGTCTCGACGAGCCGGGTGATGCCAGCGACGATCAACGCGAAGTCGGCCGACTGCGCGTAGAGGCCGTTGCCGCCCAAACCGACAAGCAAACCGGACTCGATCAACTCATCGCGGAAGGTTCGCCGCGCCTGCTCCAGATCATTCACCCTGCGGTTCACCTCCGCTGCCAGCCACTGTGCGATCCGGACTCAACGCTGCCAGAACTTCCCGCCGCACGATGCCACGAATAACCGCTTCCTGGGCAGCGTGATCACCTTGCGGCGCAAACACCATGCGTTGTCGCCAACCACGTCGGCCGAGTCGCTCGAGGCTCTCCCCGCCCCGCTGCTTATAGAAGAAGTCGGTGTCCGCTGGGGACAGAACAACTCGCGGCGCGACTCCCCGGCGGTGCAGGCGCTTGAGCATCACTTCCGGGACCTGCGCGCTGCCCCGCCTGCCCAGCCACAGCCACAAGACGTACGGCAACGAGCGGCGGACGATCGACCGAGCTCGGATCCCGGCAGACTCACCCCGGTCGCGGGACGGGTCGCGGCGGCTGAGCGCGGCGATCCGCGCCTGGTCCATTTTTCGTGGCCGCATCGTCCACACCATGTTGTTCACGACAACGGCGCCACCGGCCTTGGCGTTAGCAGCCGAATACCCCGCCAGCCACGCCCCGGAACAGACCCCGGTCGTCACGATTCGACTCGACGGAACTCCCGACGCCCGCGTCACAGCGTTTGCGTCGTGCCGCGAAAGCGCGTCGTAGATCTCGGTTCGCTCGTTGCTCACCACGACCCCGGACTCCCCCGTCCCGCGACGGTCGAACCTCAACGCCAGGTGCCCTTCTCGGGCCGCAGCCCGCGCGACCTCGACCCACAGACGCGCCGGACCGATGCGATGTTCGTTCGACGTCGCGTGCATGAGAACAAGGCGGCTGTCCGGCGAAAGCTCAAGGGGCGCAGTGCGAATACTGAACAGACCCGTCTTGCCGATGCGTTCGATCGACTCTTGAACACCATCGATCTCGGCGCACAGAGTCACCTGCACGCGAACCGGAGAATCCCCCGCTTCGAAACACCCAGCCAGCCACTCGACGAGTCCGACGACGTTCTCCTCGGCAAGAACCCCGACATACCCGAACGGATTGACGAAGTCGTCCTGACCGTGCAGCGGCATCGGCTCGGTGTCGAGCTGGCGGGCGAGCTCGAGGACGGGAGGCAGACGCATACTCTCGGCGCGAACGGCCAACAGCACGGCATTCAGCTTCCGGACCTCCGGAATCGTGGTGGTCAGCGACAGCTGTGCAAGGGCGTCTCTCGCATTGACTGCCATGTCGAGACCGGGAAGGTGCACGACATCTGGGTCTGCGGGCTCGGTCTTGGTGCCGATTCGATATTGCAGCTGCTGCTGCCGAACGAATTGCTTGCCGGACAGGACGGGGTCCCAGAGTGCGAGGCCGCGGACATCCGCTGTTCCGCCGCATTCGGCCACCGCGGCAGAGGCCAGCAGCCCGCCCACGCCAAGCCCGGCGACCGCCGGCGCACCCAGGCCGAACGCCCGGGCGTATTCGATTGCGCGCCGCACACTGGCGATCCAGTCCGAAACGATCGTCGGGGATCTCTGGTCTCCGGCGGAATCGCCAACGCCGGGATAGTCGAATCGAACGGCCACCACGCCGCGCTCCGAAAGCATCTGGCCAACGAGGGCGACCCCGCGGTAGGTGTTGACGTGAGCCCTGCCGACGGGAGGACACAGGACGACCACGCCGCGTGCCCGTCCTGATGCCGGGACATGCACGTGCGCCAGGAGAGGCAACCCACCGTCGATAATCCAGGTGGAGAAGGTCGAAGGCCCTTGTCGGCCCGCGTTTCCTACGACTTCCTCAGTGCCCGGCACCACGCCGCCACGCTCCTATTTCCGGTGGTTCACCATTCCGGACAAGGAGGCGTTTCCCGACGCCGGTGTCACGATTGCCGGATGTTCATCCCAGGATATTGGGCCAGTCGGCGAGCAGCGACATAGAAGGCTCACAAACCCTCGATGACCAGGTTCTTCGATGCGCGGCCGCGCATCTTCAACCAAGCAAAATGTCTGTCGTTCACAGGACACATGCCGCGGTGGACCGCCGATTCTTCATCTCATCGAATTACACATTCGCGCGACGGCCATGTTCGGATTTCGCACTTATGACTCTGATCACTGCGTCCGTTTTCCGCTCACTTCAGCACCCGCAGCTTGTCCAGCGGGAACCCGGTCATACCGAAGTAGTCCCATTGGAATCCGGCGTTGTAGTACACCGATCCCGGGTAATTCGAGGTCGCGTCGGAAGCTCGCTCGAACACCACACCGAGCGGCGTACCGCTCTTGTCGACGACGTATCCGCCGTACTGCTGAAACGCTTGGGCGATCAGCCGAACGCCAGCCGGCATGGAGTACTTCGTCAGGTCGACACTCGGATCGAGCTGAACGAGCGCGCCCTCGGGAAGGCAGTCCCATCGCGTCGAAGGCCCGTCCGTCTTGGTCGCCGGCCACTGATACGTGTCCCGGCAGGCGTTGTCGGTCACCAACTGCAGGGCGTGCGGGATGTATCCGTTCTGAATGTCGGCGACGCGAACGGCACCGCCGAGTCGCGACGCACCCGCGCCGGTCACCGCACCCTGCCAACCAGAGCCGTTCAGATCATTCACTGCACCGAAACTCGCGGTCCACTTGCCGCTCGAGTACTTGGCCTGCCAGAGCTCGTAGGTCTTTCCCGCCGCCACATCGATCATGGTCAACGCCCCGTCACTTCCGGTCCCCGGCAACGCCCCGAGCGGGATCGGGACCTGCTTGCCGGCGAAGGGGCAGGGGCCCCACGACGTGATCGTGCAGGTGACGGTATATCGCGGCGTTGTCGAGTTCACGATGTAAATCGGTTGCGAGTAGGCGTACAGGAGGGACGACACCATCTTGTTCCGCGTCGCGTACGCGATCATGGCAGCGCTGTTCGAAACGACGACCCGGTCGCCGGGTACCCAGTAGTTCCATGGACTCGTTGGTGCGAAGGGATTGGCCGCCGTGGCTGCGATTGATGCCTGCGGCCACGCAAGCATCATCACGACGGACAACATCAGAATTTTGAAGGCGCCGATGGGCCGCCGCGTTGTCCCCTGAACGAATGTCGACATGGGAGGAGTATCAGAATACCGACCCGTCGGTATTTGATTTCTGTACTCTATTTGATCTTATCGTTACGACGAGATCGGGACACGCCGAGATCAGATCCCCGCGAAACTCAGCCACCTGTGCGTTTGAAGACCACGAGCACCGTTCGAATCATGATCTTGAAGTCGAGCCAGAGACTCCAGTTCTCGATGTAGTAGTTGTCGTAGACCGCGCGCTCGAACAGCGACGTGTCGCCGCGCAGTCCGTGAATCGCCGCCCACCCGGTCAATCCAGCCGGAATTCGATGGCGGGCACCATAACCCGGAATGTCCTGCGAGAACCGCTGGACGAAGTGCGGACGCTCCGGACGTGGACCGACCAGGTCCATGTCGCCCTTGAGCACGTTGAAGAGCTGCGGCAATTCATCGAGCGAGGTCTTCCGCAGGAACTTTCCGAGCCGCCCGAGCCGGGCGTCGTTGGCGATATTCCACTTGGTCGCCGATTCATTCTCATTCGCGGGCTTCATGGAACGGAACTTCAGAATCGTGAACTCGGACGCGTTCTCCGTGATCCGCACCTGGCGGAACAGCACGGGAGCCGAGCGATCCTCCAACCACACCGCCAGAGCCACCACCGCAAGCACCGGCGACAACAACGTCAGGGTGAGGGCGGATAACAAGAATGAGGACGCCCGCTTGAGTTTCCACGTCAGAGTGCGGTGCGCGAGACGACGCACCCGCGCCAACGGGATGCCGCGAATGTGGTCCATATCGCCGCTGATGCTGGCGTACTCGAACAGGCGCGGCACGATGTAGATATCGCACTGGGCGTGATCGAACTGTCGGAGCATGCACAGCATGTCCGGCTCACGCAGACCGGAGAACGCGACGACGACGACGTCGATCCCGTTGCGTTGGATGTATCCCGGTTCGAACTCCTCCATCGGCCGGACCGGGACATCGGACGAGCGCGCCTTCGCTCTCGGAAAGTCGTCCAGCATCGCGACCGGACGCAGACCCAGGCTCGGGTTCGCCTCCATCGACGCTGCGAGTTCGGCCGCCACGAGACCACCCCCGACGATCACCGTGTTGCGCAGCAGTCGGCGCGAAGCTTGCAACCGTCGACGAACGACGTATGAGAAAGACCGCACCGCGAAGCTCGTCGCGATTGCGACACCGACGACCGCCGCAGGTGCGCTGCCGAAGTCGTTGCCGACCAACCATGCAATGAACGCCGCCGCCGAGGACATCGCGACCAAGCTCGGCAGGTCATCGAGCACGAAGAGGTTCAAACGATCCCGGCTTCGCCGCGTCGCGACGAGCATCACGAACAGGCTGACCGCCATGATCGCCGACGTCGATGCCGGTGCCAAGGCCTGCACCGCCGCAAACACGATGCCGGACTCAGCGAGAGCCGCGACGAGCACCATACCGATGCGAACTGGGCGGGTGATACGAACTTCCGATCGCATGCCCGCGCTGACGCGCGGCCAATTGGCAGTTCGGACACCGAGCTCACGAATTGCCATTTCAAAACACCTCGCGTCGAGCACTTCCGTTTCCCATGGATTCGGACGCCGACTGCCACCTATTAGCCCATCGCAAACGTGACACGCGTCACAGACGCATTAAACCTGCAGGTCATGCATCAGTATTCACACCGCGAAACGTGCCGTTTACCGGATCGCCATGAGATAGCCCGCACGCAAACTCAGACGCGGGTCAGCACCAGATACTCATTGACCCCGAACACGGCCTGCATGACCCGCTCGGCCGTGGCGAACTGATGCTGCAACTCCGACGCCTCCACGATCCGCGGATCGGTCACTCGCACCATTTCGCCCTGGTAGCGCACCGTCGCCTCACCGGCAGCAAGCACATTCTTGAGCCACTGGGTCTCGCGCCCGTACGGCAATCCGATGATGAAGCCGTCATCGGATGCGATCGGGGTGACGGGAGTCTGAAGCTCGCGTCCGCTCGTGCGTCCCCGGTGGTAGATGACGCCGTTCCGGTCGCCGGACTCACCGGCGGTCCGCAACGCGGGCGCATTCAGGCGATCCCGCTGCAAACGCGTGAAGGGCACCAACACTGCCTTCGATTTGGTGCGCACACCGATGATCAGCACCCCGGCAGCGACAATTGCCGCGCCCAGGACAAGCAAAACAACCTTGCGAATTGTGGTCATGCACCGACCCAATCACACGAGACCGGACGGTGCTACCGGGATGGACTGGGCCTCGGCCAGCAGACGCTCGATCGACGTCGATGCGCCCGCGGAACAAGCCCGGTCGTAGGCGGAATCGCCCAGCTCCGACCGCAATTCGGCGGCCGTCTGTGCGCAGTCCGCGCGACCGTCTGGGGAGAGCAGGGCACCGGTATCGCGGCGCAACTTCCCCGCCCAGCCGAACAGGTGGGTCGCCGGCAGCCCTCGCTTCATTCGAAGCAGAATTCGCGCGAGATCCTCGACCACGAAGACCAGGTGGAAGCGGTCCCCAAGATCGGCGAACAGGTGGACCGCACGGACCGCCAACGCCAACGCGGATTCGTTGTCTTCCAATGCATTCGCGAGATGGTTGGCCGCGTAGGCCGTGCCCCACGCATCCCCGTTTGCCTCGAAGTGCGCGAGCGCTTCCTCGAACAGAGCCTGCTTGGACTCCGGGACCTCGACGCGGCCGAGGTTGACCATCGCGTGCCCGATCATCATCGGGTTACCGGCGCGACGGGCAGCTTCGAGAGCCGCTTCGAAAAGCGGCCGCGCCGCGCTGCCGCTCCGCAACGCCTCGATTCCGAGCAACATCTCCGCCCGCGACAGCTCGGCGTCGTTACCGGACTGTGCAGCGATCTCCCGCATCTCATTCGCGTAGTTCCGGGCCTCTTCGCTGTGGCCGAGCCCGCCGCGCAGCATCGCCGCAGCTCGCAGCCCGGCCAGCCGAGCATCGGGTGGCACGTCACGGACGACGAGCGCCGGTTCGAGCCAGAGCAACCCGGCACGGAAGTCGCCGCGGAGCCAGAGGTACCACCAGAGCCCGCCGACGAGCCGTAGGGTGCTGGCCAAGTCGCCGTGGCTGTTGGCGGTGCGCACCGCGGCGCCGAAGTTGGCGAGGTTCCGCTCGAGTTGCTGCATCCACATGTGCTGGTCCGGACCATGCAGCGCGGGTTCCGCGAGTTCGGCTTGGCGGACGAAGAACTCGCAGTGCCGAACGCGAGACCGGTCGACTCCACCGGAAGCCGCGAGCTGCGCGTACGCAAATTCGCGCACCGGAACGAGCATCCGGTACATCAATTCGCCGTCGACCACCAGCAGCGACTTCTCGACCAAACCGGCGATCAACTGCTCGATATCGGGCTCGTCGCACACATATTGCGCGGCGTCCATCGTCCACGAATCGACCAGTACGCTCAGCCGCCGGAACACCACCTGCTCCGCGGGCGACAGCAGGCTGTGGCTCCACTCCAGCGTCGCCCGCATGGTCTGGTGACGTTCCGGACGAGACCGCCCCTTGGGGAGCACCGCGTCGAAACCGGCCTCGACCCGTACGGCGATATCGGTGAGCGACATCGACCTCGCTGCGGTGGCAGCCAACTCGATCGCGAGCGGGATGCCGTCGAGTTGGCGGCAGATGTCCTTTGCGACGAAGACGTTCTCATCGGCCGGCGGGAGGCTCGGCCGAATACGGCGGACGCGGCTGAGGAACAGATCGGCGGCGGCATCGGTCGAGAGCGGACTGAGGGCGTGCACTTCCTCGCCCGTGATCCGCAGCGGCTCCCGGCTCGTCGCGATCACATGTAGCCCGGGAGCCGCATCCAACAGGATGTCCGCAAGGTCCGCACAGTCGTCGAGGACGTGTTCGCAGTTGTCGAGGACGAGCAGCAGATTCCGATCGCGTAGGAACTCCTCGAGCGCCTGGTCAGCGACCTTGTCGACGCTGTCCCGCATCCCGATCGCCCGCCCGATGACCGGGGCCAATGCATCCATCGCCCGGACCCCGGACAGGTCGGCGAGCCATATGCCGTCGGGGAATGTTGATTCCAGGCGCCGTGCCACCTCGAGCGCGACAGTCGTTTTTCCCATGCCACCGCAGCCGGTGATCGTGACGAGTCGCCCTGGCTCCATCAGTCGGCGGGAGACTGCCGCGATGTCCGACTCACGGCCGACGAGCGCGACGCGCGAAGCGGGCACGTGCATGACCGCGAGTATGGCAGCAAAAGCGCGACCGGCGCTTCACCCGAGACGTCGAGTGACCTCGGCGTACAAGCCGTCCTGCTGATCTTTGTTTCCGGCGAAGAGAACGCCGACCTTGCCGTCAGACAGCGTGTTCCACTGGCCGATCACGATTCCCTCACCCGACTGCGGAAGGTAGGTGAGGTCCTCGATCGCCGCGAGTAACGGCTCCAGTCGACGATGGCGAGTCGGGAGTTTGGCTCCCATCCACTGCGCAGCGCCAATTCGCTCCGCCGCCCACCAGAAGTACGTGCTCGCATTGAGTCGGGGGTTGGCCTCGATGATCACGAACTCGACGTCGCCGCCACGTTCGATGACTCCCACGTCGATACCGAAGGGTCCTTCGATTCCCTTGAGCGCCATTGCCGCGGCGACCGGATCTGTCACCCGCCGAGGGTCATATTCCGAGGGATATCGCGAGCCGACCCACACCGAGCGATCGATCCGCTGCTCCGTCGTGACGAGGTGTTTGGCAGTCCCGCGCTCGGCTTCATAAAGGATGTTGACCCATCGGTCTGCCGGAACCGTTCGCTGCAGTTGATAGTCGGAATCCATGGCGGCGACGGCGGACACAACGTCAGCCTGGTCGCTGCATTCGACGACCCCCAGCCCACCGGTAGCCCAGCTGGCCTTCACGTACAGGGGGTATTCGAGTCCGTCGAGATCCGGCGTTCCGCCGCGCTCGAACGCGATCGTTTGGGGCACCGGAAAGCCCAAGTTCTTGCACCACGGGACAAACTCGTTCTTCCGGTCGAACATCTCCGTCGCGGCAAGCCGCACGTTGTTGGGACGGAGTCCATGGTGTGCCCGCGCGAAGATGAAAATGGACCATTCCGCACCGGGAAACTCCGAGATGACCTCTGGCGACGTGTCCCAGACGACCTCGTTCGCACACTCAATGCCGAGGCCGCGGTAGTGCTCGACGATTGCGTCGAATTCTGGTGCAAGCCCAGGGTGGAGCTGAATGACATCGCCCGGAGCAGTGCGAATCAGCGCCCTACCGGATTGGAACGCGATCCGCGCCTCAGACAGTTCTGGGTAGGCGTGGGCAGTGTCGTGGTTGAACACCGTTCGCAGCCGTTCCACGTGAGCTGATCCTCCTGCCGTGGTGTCGACGCAGATCATATGTGCCCAGGCGGAGAGAGTGCGGACTCAAGAAATGAGTCATTGTTCATTTCTATCCTTGACCAAAGAAATGAATCGGTGTTCAATCCAACTGTGGCCTACCGCCAGACCCCCGCGATCAAGCAACGGCTCGAGGAAACTCGCGCCCGGATCGTCACGTCTGCCACGGAACTGATCCACGATCATGGCTACGCCGGCTGCTCGATGGCGGCGGTCGCCGAACGTGCCGAGATCGCGACCGGAACGATCTACCGCTTCTTCCCCAGCAAGGGCGAACTGTTCGCCGAGGTCTTCCGGACCGCGTGCGCCAAGGAGGTCGCGGCGGCCAGCGCCTCGGCGCAGAAGACGCTCGAGGCCGGTCAGCCGACCGAGGCTCTCATCGCCGCCGTTCGGACGTTCAGCAAGCGTGCGCTCAAGGCGCAGAAGCTCGCCTACGCCTTGATTGCCGAACCGGTCGACCCGCTCGTGGAAGCCGAACGCTTGAGCTTCCGCTCCGCCTACACCGACATCTTCGCGACCGGAATCGCGCAGTGCATCGAACTCGGGCTTCTGCCCAAACAAAACCCGCAGGTCAGCGGTGCCGCGATCGTCGGCGCGATCAGCGATGTGCTCATCGTTCCGCTCGGCAAAGGCCACGCCGACCCCGACGTCGTTCCAGAAATCGAATCCTTCGTCCGCCGCGCACTTGGCGTATCCATCAAGGAGCAAACTGATGCCCACTCATGAGGTCTTCAACCAGGCCATCGCGCCGGTCGGCTACAACCCCGCCGACTACCCCGCGATCGTCGAAGCACTGACCCGCGAAGGCGCACTCGATCGCCTGCCCGAGGTGCAGGAAGCAGGAGCGCTCGCCAGCACGGAACATGCGCTGGAACTCGGCGACCTCGCCGAGGAGCACCCGCCAATTCTCAAAACCCACGATCGCTACGGCTTCCGCATCGACGAGGTCACCTACGACCCGAGCTATCACGAGCTCATGCGGACCGCGACCTCGCTGGGCTTGCACGGCTCCCCCTGGGCCGACGACAAGCCCCACCCGCACCTGGCACGAGCAGCGAAGATGCTCGTCTGGGGTCAGGTCGACGCCGGTCACCAGTGCCCCATCTCGATGACCTACGCGGTGGTCCCCGCGCTGCGCGCCAACCCTGAGCTCTCCGCGCTGTGCGAGCCGAAGCTCGCCGCGAAGGCCTACGACCCCAAGCTCGCGCCGCTCGCCGACAAGGCCTCGCTGACCGCCGGCATGTCGATGACCGAAAAGCAGGGCGGTTCCGACGTGCGCGCGAACACGACTCGCGCGATCGCACAGCCGGACGGCACCTACCGGCTCACCGGCCACAAGTGGTTCACCTCGGCACCAATGTGCGACTTCTTCCTGACGCTCGCTCAAACTGAAGCGGGCGTGACGTGCTTCGCCGTGCCGCGCATCCTCCCCGACGGCACGCGCAACAACTTCTTCCTGCAACGCCTCAAGAACAAACTCGGCAACCACTCGAACGCATCCAGCGAGGTCGAGTACGCCGAAGCCTTCGCGTGGCGCGTGGGCGACGAAGGCCGTGGCGTTCCGACGATCATCGAGATGGTCAACATGACCCGCCTCGACTGCACACTCGGCACCGCGACGCTCATGCGTCTCGGCGTTCAGCAGGCTGCGTGGCACGCATCGCACCGCAAGGCGTTCGGCGCCTACCTGGTCGACCAGCCGGCCATGCAGAACGTGCTCGCCGACCTCGCCGTCGAGGCGGAGGCCGCGAACATGGTTGCGCTGTGGCTCGCCGCGTTGACGGACCGGCCCGAGGAGTCGGCACTGCGTCGCATCAGCCTCGCCGTCTCGAAGTACTACGTGTGCAAGCGCGGGCCCGTCCACGCTGCCGAGGCACTCGAATGCTTCGGCGGCAACGGCTACGTCGAGGAGTCGCGCATGCCGCGCCTGTACCGCGAAGCACCGCTGCTGTCGGTGTGGGAGGGCTCAGGCAACGTCGCCGCGCTCGACACCCTGCGCGCGATGGCGAAGCAGCCGGAGACGCTCGGCATCTTCTTCGAAGAAGTCGAGAAGGCCGCCGGTACCGACGCCCGCCTCGACGAGGCCATCGCAGGTTTGAAGGCTCAATTCGCCGACTTCGATACCGCGCAATACCGCGCCCGCACAGTGGTCGGATCGATGGCGAAGGTGCTGCAGGGATCGCTCCTCGTCCGGCATGGACACTCGGCCGTCGCGGATGCCTTCTGCGCCAGCCGCCTGTCCGACAACTGGGGCGATGTATTCGGCACGCTGCCAACCGGGCTCGACGTCGGCACGATCATCGATCGCGCGGTGCCCAAGGCATGATCAGCGCAAGGAGGACGAGGGAGCATCGCAGCGAGTACCGCAGCGACGGAGGAGCGAGGAACACAGCGAGGAGCGGACTGAGGACGGTGCGCGCATCGTGACCGTAAAAACCGAACGCCGGGGAGCTGTCCTCATCGTCACGCTCGACCGGCCGGAAGTCCGCAATGCCGTCGACCCCGATCACGCCCAAGCCCTCACCGACGCCTTCACCGAGTTCGATGAATCCGATGCCGCCGTCGCGATCCTCTACGGCGCGGGCGGGAACTTCTGCGCGGGTGCCGACCTCAAGGCCGTCTCGCGCGGCGCCTATCGGATCGTCAACCCCGGAGAGCCCGGCCCTGCCGGGATGGGACCGACGCGACTGCTCCTGAGCAAGCCGGTCATCGCCGCGGTCGAGGGATACGCAGTCGCCGGCGGCCTGGAACTCGCCGTCTGGGCAGACCTCCGCGTGGCCGATCCCGCGGCGACGTTCGGCGTCTTCTGCCGACGGTGGGGCGTCCCGCTCATCGACGGCGGAACCGTTCGCCTGCCCCGGCTGATCGGCCAGTCGCACGCTCTGGACATGATCCTCACCGGTCGTCCGGTCGGTGCTGACGAAGCCTTCCGGATGGGACTGGCCAACCGGATCTCCGAACCCGGAAAGGTCCTCGAGGCAGCGATCGAGCTGGCCGAACAACTCGCCGGATTCCCGCAGACCTGCATGCGGCAGGACCGGTTGTCGTGCCATGAGCAGGAAAACCTCGACCTCGACGCCGCCATCGCCAACGAGTGGCAGCACGGCATGATCTCGCTGGTCGACGCCCTCGACGGCGCAACGAAATTCGCCTCCGGCGCCGGACGCCACGGCACCTTCTCCGAACATTAAGGACTCTCACGTGGAGTACGACAATCACTCCGGCATGCGCGAAGCAGCCTGGTACGAGAACTGGACCGAAGTCCCGGACTCGCCGTTTCAAAACCGGCCGCAGCCCGAGGACAGCCGCGAGTACCGCACTCTCACCTATGAGCGGACCGGGCGCATCGCACGAATCACGTTCAATCGCCCCGACAAGGGCAACGCCATCACGCCAGACACCCCGCTCGATATCGCGCACGCCGTGGAACGTGCCGACCTCGATCCGCGGGTGCACGTCATCCTGGTTTCGGGTCGAGGCAAGGGCTTTTGCGGTGGCTACGACCTCGGAATGTTCGCCGAGAGCGCCAGCGATTCCTTCGGCGTCGGCGAGCACGACATCAACGGCACGGAAATCGATCCCACCGTTCAGGCGATCAACCACAATCCGTGGGGCACCTGGGACCCGATGCTCGACTACGCGATGATGAGCCGCTTCAACAAGGGCTTCGCCTCGCTCCTGCACGCCAACAAGCCGACCGTCGCCAAGATCCACGGCTTCGCCATCGCCGGCGGCACCGATATCGCGCTCTATTGCGACCAGATCATCTGCGCCGACGACGCGATGATGGGTTACCCGCCCACCCGGGTCTGGGGAATTCCCGCGGCCGGCATGTGGGCCCACCGTCTCGGCGATCAGCGCGCCAAGCGCCTTCTCTTCACCGGCGATCGGATCAGCGGCAAGCAGGCGGAGGAATGGGGTCTCGCGGTCGAGTCGTGCCCCGCCGACGAACTCGACGAACGCACGGAGGCATTCGTCGAGCGGATCGCGCGCATGCCCATCAACCAGCTGATGATGGCGAAGCTCGCCCTCAATTCGGCACTTCTGGCCCAGGGCGTCGCGAACAGCACGATGATCAGCACAGTTTTCGACGGCATCTCACGCCACACGCGCGAGGGCTACGCCTTCCAATTGCGCTCCGCAACAGCCGGATTCCGCGAAGCTGTGCGCGAACGCGACGAGCCATTCGGGGACCACAAGCGAAAGGACAGCAAGTGATCGACTTCGACGATCAGGTCGTCATCGTCACCGGAGCCGGCAACGGTCTCGGCAAGGCTTACGCACTCGAGTTCGCTCGGCGCGGAGCCGCGGTCGTCGTCAACGACCTCGGCGGATCGGTCCGTGGGGAAGGTGGCTCCGACGCCGCCCAGTCCGTCGTCGACGAAATCGTCGCGGCCGGCGGCCGGGCCGCCGCCTCGCGCGATTCGGTCGCCACCCCCGAGGGCGGCAAGGCGATCGTCGACACCGCGATCGAGGCGTTCGGACGCGTCGACGTCGTCGTCAACAACGCCGGAATCCTGCGCGACAAGTCGTTCCTCAAGCTCGAACCCGAGGACCTCAACGCCGTTCTCGACGTCCACCTCAAGGGCGCTTTCAACGTCTCCCAGCCGGCCTTCGCAACGATGAAGGAGCAGGGCTACGGCAGGTTCGTGTTCACGTCGTCCAACGCGGGCATCTTCGGCAACTTCGGGCAGACGAATTACGGCGCCGCCAAGGCTGGACTCGTCGGCCTCTCCAACGTGCTCGCGATCGAAGGCGAGCGGTTCAACATCAAGAGCAACGCGATCATGCCGGTAGCGAAGACCCGCATGACCGAGGACCTGCTCGGTCCGCTCGCCGACCTCGCCGCCCCCGAAGGCGTCGTGCCACTCGTGGTCTTCCTCGCGAGCCGCGACTGCGAACTCACGCATGAGGTGTTCTCGGCCGCCCTCGGTCGCTACGCCCGTGTCTTCATCGGAATCACTCCGGGTTGGCGCTCGGAGGGCCTGGCCACGGCCGAAGACATTGCGGCCAACCTCGCCCAGATCGAGGACCAGACTGGTTACATCGTCCCGCTGTCGACGATGGACGAGCTGAAAGCTCTTCTCGGATGAGCGCATTCGCAGGCAAGACCGCTGTCGTCACGGGCGGAGCGCGCGGTATCGGTGAAGCCATCGCTCGGGCCCTCGCCGCCGAGGGCGCCCAGGTCACTGTGGCCGACCTCGATGGCGAGCAGGCGGCGAAGGTCGCCGCGGAGATCGGTGGAAAATCCTTCGGCGGTGACATCTCCTCCACCGGAACGCTCGAGCGGCTCTTCGAACTGAGTGGTCCCGTCGACATCTTCGTGGCGAACGCCGGGATCATGGGTGCCCCCGGGCTCGACGCTCCCGACGAATCGTGGGACGCCGTCCTCAACGTCAACGTCCTGAGCCATGTTCGCGCGGCGAAGTTGCTGGTACCGGGCTGGGTCGAGCGCGGCGGTGGCTACTTCGTGAGCGTCGCGTCAGCGGCCGGTCTCCTCACCCAGATCGGCTCGGCGACCTACTCGGTGTCCAAGCATGCGGCCGTGGGATTCGCCGAATGGCTTTCGGTGACCTACGGCAACCGGGGCGTCAAGGTCAGCTGTCTGTGCCCGATGGGTGTTGACACGGACCTACTTCGCACGGTTGGTTCACATGCAGAGGGTGAAATCGCCTACAAGGCCGTTGCGACCGCGGGCGCGATCCTTGATCCGAAGGACGTGGCGCAGAAGGTCATCGAGGGCATGTCAGCGCGCAAGTTCCTCATCCTTCCCCACGAGTCGGTACTGCAGATGTATCAACAGAAGGGCGTGAACTACGACGGGTGGCTCGGCGCGATGCGCTGGTACCAGGACAGTCTCACCGCCCCAACGAAAGGCAATTGATGCCCCATCTCCGTCGCGAGGGCCAGGTTTTCGTCCTCGACCTTGGCGAGGCCGGACAACCGGAAACCGACAACCGCCTGAGCCCAGATGCACTCGATGCCATCGAGGCATGCATTGACGAGGCCGAGGCATCGCAGGGCCCAGCCGCACTCGTGACGACTGCGACGGGGAAGTTCTTCTCCAACGGGTTCGTGCCGGAACTCTTCGCCCCGGACGGCAATTACCTGCTCCGGGCGCAGCAAGTGTTTGCTCGCGTGGTGGCTTCCGAGCTGCCCACGATTGCGGCCGTCAATGGTCACGCGTTCGGCGGGGCCGCCTTCCTCGCGGTGGCGCACGACATCCGGCTCATGCGAAACGACCGAGGATTCTTCTGCCTTCCGGAGATGGATCTGGGCATGCCCATCCCCAACGGATTTGACGCACTGTTCGCCGCGCGAGTGCCTCAACCAACGCGCCACCTCGCGGTCGTGACGGCTCGCCGATTCGGCGGTGCAGAGGCAGCAAAGGGTGGCATCGTGGATTTGGCTTTGACCGCGGAGGAACTGCTCCCCACAGCCCTTCAACTCGGCGAACAACAAGCGGCCAAGCGCGGCCCCCTGTTGGCCGCCACCAAGAAGTACATGTACAGCGCCGTGCTCGACGAGATGTCTCGCTACGGAACCCCCTACCCAGTGGAGTTGTGATGACCAAGTCCCTCGAAGGCAAGACCATCATCATGTCGGGCGGAAGCCGCGGCATCGGTCTGGCCATCGCACTCGCGGCAGCCCGCCTCGGCGCGAACATCACCATCCTCGCCAAGACCGGCGAGCCGAACCCGAAGCTTCCGGGCACCATCTACACCGCCGCTGCGGAGATCGAAGAGGCTGGCGGACAGGCACTTCCGGTCGTGGGTGACGTTCGCGACGAAGCGTCCGTACAGAACGCCGTCGACAAGACGATCGAGCGATTCGGCGGCATCGACATCGTCGTCAACAACGCCTCGGCGATCGACCTGTCCGGCACCGAAGCACTGTCGGTCAAGAAGTTCGACCTCATGCAGGGCATTCAGATCCGCGGCACGTTCCTGCTGACCCGCGCCGCCCTGCCGCACCTCAAGAAGTCGGACAACGCGCACATCCTGTCGCTGTCGCCGCCGCTCAACCTCTCGCCGAAGTGGCTCGGCGCGCACCCGGCCTACACGTTGGCGAAGTACGGAATGTCGATGCTGACGCTGGGCTGGGCCGAGGAATACCGCAAGGACGGCATCGCCGGAAACTGCCTGTGGCCGGAGACGCTCATCGCGACCGCAGCGGTTCAGAACCTGCTCGGCGGCGATGAGGCCATCGCGGTGTCGCGCACCCCGGAGATCGTTGCGGATGCCGCGATGCTGATCCTCACCTCAGATGCGAAGACCAACAGCGGCAAGGTCTACATCGACGCCGAGATCCTCGCCGACCACGGCGTCACCGACCTGTCGAAGTACGGCGGCGGCGAGAACGTTCAGTACGACATCTTCATCGACTGACGCTGGCGTACCACGCAAGCAACTCCGGATTGTCGATCGCACTCGGTGCGACGACCTTCTCGGGATCAGCGCCTTGAAGTATCCGTTTGATGGGTACTTCGAGGCGCTTTCCGGTTCTCGTGTGCGGGATCCCCGGGGCCACGATGATGTCGTCGGGAACGTGCCGCGGCGACAGTTCCGTCCGGATCGCCGCGGCGATGCGCTCCTTCACCGCTTCGGTCATGTCCTGCCCGTCGGTCAGCACGACGAATAGCGGCATCCAGTAACCACCGTTCGGCTGCTCGACGCCGAGCACCAGCGCATCGCTGACCTCCGGGACCTGCTCGACGACCTGATAGATGTCGGCAACGCCCATGCGGATTCCTCCGCGATTGAGAGTCGCGTCCGAGCGACCGTGCACAACGATGCTGCCGCGATCGGTGATGGTGATCCAATCGCCGTGTCGCCACACGCCCGGATAGTGCTCGAAATATGCCGCCCGGTAACGACTTCCGTCCGGATCGTGCCAAAACCCGACTGGCATCGACGGCATGGGCTTGGTGATGACGAGCTCGCCCATCTCCCCGATCACCGGCCGGCCCTCGCCATCCCACGCCTCGACCGCCGTTCCCAGGAACGCAGCGGACAGCTCACCCGGCCACACCGGCACGGTCGTGACGCCGCCGAAGAAGGCCGAGACGACGTCGGTGCCGCCACTGATCGACGACACCTGCACGTGGTCGCCGATGTTCTCACCGAGCCATTCCGACGAGGTCGCCGGTAGTGGCGATCCGGTGATGCCGACCATTCGCAGCTGCGTGAGGTCGAAGTCCCGGCTCGGCTTCGCGCCGGCCTTGATGCAGTTCAGCACGTAGGCGGGGCTCGTACCCAGGACCGTCGCGCGCGTCTCCGCGGCCAGTTTCCACAATGCGTCGGGACGAGAAAATCCCGGGTTTCCGTCGTAGCAGACGATCGTCGCACCCATGAGAAGGGCGCTGTTCCGGTAGTTCCACATCATCCAGCTCGGACTCGTGAACCAGAAGAAAGTGTCGCTGTCATCGACATCCGACTGCAGCACAAGAGCTTTCAGGTGCTCGAGGACGACCCCACCATGCCCGTGCAGGATGCCCTTCGGCTTGCCCGTCGTACCGGAGGAGAACAGCACCCACAGCGGATGACTGAACGGAACGGGTGTTGGCCGAAGTTGGTCGGATTTCGAGGTCGCCGCCTCCCACGAAAGCCACCTTTCGTCGGATCGACCGAGCCGCGAGACCAACACCGCCGATCGCAGGGTCGGGAGTCCGGACCTGAGCGCCGCGATGTCCTCACGCTTGTCATGCACTTTCCCGCCGTACCGGTAGCCATCGGCGGCGACGAGCACAACGGGGTCGAGCTGACCGAGTCGATCCAGCGCCGCACTCGCCGAGTAGTCCTGCCCACACCCACTCCAGATCGCACCGATGCTGGCCGTGGCCAGGAAGGCGATCACCGCCTCGGGAATGTCCGGGAGGTAGCCGACGACCCGGTCGCCGCGACCGACACCGAGTTCGGTCAAAGTGCGTGCGAAAGCCGCGGTCGCCGCAACCAACTCCCGATAGGTGAGCTCAGTTCTCTTACCGTCTTCCCCGATGGCTCGGATGGCGACTTCGTCATTGTCGGCCAGCTGTGCGATCCGGTCGACATAGTTCAACTCGGCGCCGGGGAACCACTGCGCTCCGGGCATTTCCGCGCTCGACAGCACCTTGGTC
Organism: Smaragdicoccus niigatensis DSM 44881 = NBRC 103563; assembly: GCF_000380645.1. Classification (GTDB taxonomy): domain Bacteria; phylum Actinomycetota; class Actinomycetes; order Mycobacteriales; family Mycobacteriaceae; genus Smaragdicoccus; species Smaragdicoccus niigatensis. Next base: position 12,982 of record NZ_AQXZ01000005.1, on the reverse strand, counting down.
GGGACGAAACCAAAGCCGAGGAAGGACCAGAACAGTCCCCAGAAGGCCTCGACATCCTCGACCGACCAGCGCCACAGTTCGGCATAGTCCACGAACTGCCACCCGATCGCGTCCGAGACGAACCGGCTGAACGCGGTGATCTGGGCGTCGTCGATGTCGTGCTGCGTCGGTACCCACTGCGGTTCCATTCGGGGTTCCGTTCTACGTCGAGGGCTCAAAGGGGCTGGTCAAGGACACCGTGGCCAGGTGCCGCAACACCTTGCGGGCGACGGCCGGAGAGAGTCTGCTAGCACTATGTGGGGTCGAGTTGATCAGTCCGAACGTCGCGTGGGCCTCGATCCGCGCTTCGACTTCGCTCAGCGTCGGGTGCAACTGACGCAGCACACTGACCCAGATCTCAACGTACTGTCGCTGGGCTTTGCGGACCTGCTTCTTCGCCGGTCCCGGGAGGTTCTCGAGGTCCCGGTCCTGGATGCGGATGAGATCCGATTCGCCGAGGGCGAAGTCGAGATGGAACTCGATCAACCCGGCGAGCGCTTCCGGAGCACTCGAGGCGTTTTCGACAACGGCCATTCCACCATCGAACAGGCGTTGACTGACGCCGACCAGCAGTTCGACGAGAAGCGCCTCTTTGTTCGGGAAGTGCCGGTACACCGCCGGACCGCTGATGCCGGCCGCGGCACCGAGATCCTCGAGCGGAACGCCATGAAATCCACGTTCAGCGATGAGACGCGCACCCGCTTGAAGAAGCTGGTTTCGGCGGTCCGCCTTCATCTGTTCGCGGCGCGTCGGAGTCTCGGCTTCCGTACTCACGTGCGCCTCCCGACCGGGACCCTGGACAACTCAGTTAATAAAGATTATCTTAAATCTCGGTTAGTGTCGATTAACTCAGGCGTCAGGACAAAACGTTGACGGTCACCCAAACAACCACGAGCAACCGCGCTCAGCACGAGGCGCTCGTTGCCGAACTGCGTGAGCGACTTGCTATTTCGGCCCTGGGCGGGTCGGAGCGGTCGCGGGAGCGGCACGTGTCGCGCGGAAAGCTGCTGCCCCGCGACCGGGTGAACAACCTGCTCGACGATGGCAGTCCATTCCTGGAGATCGCGCCGCTGGCCGCGAACGGGATGTACAACGACGAATGTCCGGGAGCCAGCGTCATCGCCGGTATCGGACGGGTGTCGGGGCGCGAGTGCCTCATCGTCGCCAACGACGCCACCGTCAAGGGCGGGACCTACTACCCGATGACGGTCAAGAAGCACCTGCGTGGGCAGGAAATCGCGCTGCAGAACAACCTTCCCTGCATCTACCTCGTGGACTCGGGCGGAGGATTCCTCCCGCTACAGGACGAGGTGTTCCCCGATCGCGAACACTTCGGGCGGATTTTCTACAACCAGGCGAACATGAGCGCGAAGGGCATTCCGCAGATCTCCGCGGTCATGGGGTCCTGCACTGCCGGTGGCGCCTACGTCCCGGCGATGAGCGACGAAGTCGTCATTGTCCGCAACCAGGGCACGATCTTCCTCGGCGGTCCGCCGCTGGTGAAGGCGGCGACCGGCGAGATCGTGACGGCCGAGGACCTGGGTGGCGGCGACCTGCACGCCAAGACGTCCGGCGTCGTCGACCACCTCGCCGAAGATGACCAGGACGCCCTGCGCATCGTGCGGCAGATCGTGGCCACGCTCGCCCCGAAGTCCGAGCGCCCGTGGGACGTCTTGCTGCCCCGCGACGCCCTCGCTCCGCAGGACGAGCTCTACGACGTGGTGCCGATCGACTCGCGCATACCTTATGACGTGCACGAAGTGGTCAATCGGCTCGTCGACGCGGGCGAGTTTCACGAGTTCAAGGCCGAGTACGGCAAGACGCTCGTCACCGGATTCGCACATATCCACGGACACCCGGTCGGAATCGTCGCGAACAACGGCATTCTCTTCGGGGAGTCGGCACAGAAGGGCGCGCACTTCATCGAGCTGTGCGACAAGCGCAAGGTGCCGCTCCTGTTCCTCCAGAACATCTCGGGCTTCATGGTCGGTCGTGACTACGAGGCCGGCGGCATCGCCAAGCACGGCGCCAAAATGGTCACCGCCGTCGCGTGTGCCCGCGTGCCGAAGCTGACCGTTGTGATCGGCGGCTCGTATGGTGCCGGCAACTACTCGATGTGCGGTCGGGCCTACTCGCCACGCTTTCTGTGGATGTGGCCGAACGCTCGTATCTCGGTGATGGGCGGTGAGCAGGCGGCCTCGGTGCTCGCCACCGTGCGCGCCGAGATGACGCCCGAAGAGGAAGAGGCGTTCAAAGCACCGATCCGCGCGCAATACGAACGCCAGGGCAACCCGTACTACTCGACTGCACGCTTGTGGGACGACGGGGTGATCGACCCTGCCGACACGAGAACTGTTGTCGGCCTTGCGCTCTCCGTTTGCGCGCAAGCACCGCTCGAGCCCGTTTCCTACGGCGTCTTCCGAATGTGAGCTGATGATGCACAAACTAGACACAGTCCTCGTCGCCAACCGCGGCGAGATCGCGGTGCGCGTCATTCGCACCCTGCGCGCAATGGGTATTCGGTCCGTCGCCGTCTACAGCGACGCCGACACCGACGCCCGCCACGTGCAGGAAGCCGATATCGCCGTGCGACTCGGTCCGGCCCCCGCCCGCGAGAGCTACCTCAACATCGACAAGGTCGTGGCCGCAGCCAAGCGCACCGGCGCGAAGGGCGTGCACCCGGGCTACGGCTTCCTGTCCGAGAACTCCGCGTTCGCTGCCGCGCTCGAGGCCGAAGGCATCGCCTTCTTGGGACCGTCGGCGCGCGCGATCGAGGTGATGGGCGACAAGATCACCGCGAAGAACGCGGTGGCCGAGTTCGACGTGCCCGTGGTTCCTGGAATCGCGCGGCCCGGCCTCACCGATGCCGAATTGATCGAGGCGGCAACCGAAATCGGGTATCCCGTGCTGGTCAAGCCGTCTGCCGGTGGCGGCGGCAAGGGCATGCGTTTGGTCGAGGACCCCGCCGATCTTCCGGCGGCTCTGGCCAGCGCCCGACGCGAGGCCGGCTCGGCCTTCGGCGACGACACCCTGTTCCTCGAACGGTTCGTGCTGCGACCGCGGCACATCGAGGTCCAGGTGCTCGCCGACGAGTACGGCAACATCATCCACCTCGGCGAACGCGAATGCAGCCTGCAGCGTCGCCATCAGAAGGTCATCGAAGAGGCGCCGTCGCCGTTGCTCGATGAAGCCACCCGCGCGCGGATCGGCGAGGCTGCGTGCAACACCGCACGAAGCGTCGATTACACCGGCGCCGGGACAGTCGAATTCATCGTCTCCGCCGATCGACCCGACGAGTTCTTCTTCATGGAGATGAACACGCGGCTGCAGGTCGAGCACCCGGTGACCGAGATGGTGACCGGCGTCGACCTCGTTGAGTGGCAGGTCCGCATCGCTGCCGGCGAAGAGCTCGGCTTGAAACAGGACGACGTCACGCTCACCGGACACGCGATCGAGGCGCGAGTCTATGCCGAAGACCCGGGCCGCGGCTTCTTGCCGACCGGCGGGCAGGTCGTCGGCTTGGTCGAGCCGAGCGGCAACGGCGTTCGAATCGATTCCGGTCTGCGGTCCGGCGTCGTCATCGGTAGCGACTACGACCCGATGCTGGCCAAGGTCATCACACACGCTGACGATCGAGCGACCGCACTGCGCAAGCTGGACGGGGCGCTCGCCGGCACCGCCGTACTCGGCGTGGTCACCAACATCGACTTCGCGCGCTTTCTGCTCGCCGATCCGGACGTGATCGCCGGCCGCCTGGACACCGGACTGCTGGACCGCCGGGTCGCCGACTACGTTGCCCGCGAGCCTTCCGACGACGTCTTCATCGCCGCCGGGGCACATCACTGGCTGCAGAAGTGGCGTTCGGCCGGAACCGACCCCTGGAGTATTCCCAACGGCTGGCGCGTCGGCGATTCAGCACCCACATCGATTCGGCTCAGTACCGGTACTCGCACCGACCACGTCCGGATCGTCGGCACCCCGACCGCGGCGAAGGTACGGATCGAGGACGGCGAATGGCAGTCACTCACCGCGTCTCTCACCGGCGATCAACTGTCGGTCACCATCGACGGCCTGCGTGCGGACTATCTCGCGGTCGAGGCCGACGGGCACATCTGGCTCGCCGGATCAACAGGCACCGACGTCGTGCGTCGCGTTCAGGAGGTCAATGTGCGCGTCGGTGATGTCCACGCCGGCGAAGCCGAAATCACTAGCCCGATGCCAGGTTCCGTGATCGCAGTGCTCGCGGAAAACGGCGCTGAGGTGACCAAAGGGACCCCCATCGTCGTCGTCGAAGCGATGAAGATGGAGCACTCTCTCAACGCCCCCATCGACGGAACCGTCGAACTTCTCGCGTCGACCGGCCAACAGGTCAAGGTCGACCAACTCTTGGCACGCATCGTGCCCGCCGAACCGTCCCGCAAGGAGAACTGATGACTGACTACCTCGCCACCGGGCAGCTTCCGGACGAGTACCAGCAGCTCGCCAAGGCCGTTCGCGACTTCGCCCAAAACGTCGTCGCCCCGGTTGCCGCCGAGCACGACGCCAACCACACGTTCCCGTATGAGGTCGTGTCGGGCATGGCGGACATGGGCCTGTTCGGCCTGCCGTTCCCCGAGGAATTCGGCGGCATGGGCGGCGACTACTTCGCCCTGTGCCTCGCGCTCGAAGAACTCGGAAAAGTCGACCAGAGCGTGGCGATGACGCTGGAGGCGGGAGTCTCGCTTGGCGCCATGCCGGTCTACCGCTTCGGCAACGACGCTCAGAAGCAGGCGTGGCTGCCGCAGCTGACCAGCGGAAAGGCTCTCGCCGCGTTCGGTCTGACCGAACCGGACGGCGGTAGCGACGCCGGCGCCACGAAGACCACTGCCCGGCTCGACGATGGCAACTGGGTCATCAACGGCAGCAAGCAGTTCATCACAAACTCGGGCACCAACATCTCCAAGCTGGTGACCGTCACGGCGGTCACCGGCACTTTGGCCGGTGGCCACAAGGAGATCTCGAGCATCCTCGTTCCGGCCGGCACTCCGGGGTACACGGTTGAGCCGGCGTACAACAAGGTCGGCTGGAACGCCTCGGACACCCACCCGCTATCGTTTGACGACGTGCGCGTCCCGGAAGAGAACCTGCTCGGCGAGCGCGGTCGCGGATACGCCAACTTCCTCCGGATCCTCGACGAAGGACGGATCGCCATTGCGGCAGTGTCCACCGGAGCGGCCCAGGGCTGTGTCGACGAGAGCGTGAAGTACGCCAAGGAGCGCGAGGCATTCGGTCGCCCGATCGGCCGCAACCAGGCGATCGCGTTCAAGATCGCGCGCATGGAGGCTCGTGCGCACGCCGCACGCACCGCGTACTACGACGCGGCTGCGGCATTGCTCGCCGGAAAGCCGTTCAAGAAGCAGGCGTCGATCGCGAAGATCGTCGCAAGCGAGGCCGCCATGGACAACGCCCGCGATGCCACGCAGATCTTCGGCGGCTACGGCTTCATGAACGAGTACGCCGTCGCTCGCCATTACCGCGACAGCAAGATTCTCGAGATCGGCGAGGGAACGACCGAAGTCCAGCTGATGCTCATCGCGCGAGAGCTGGGGCTGTGAGCGTGTGCGGGCGGCGGGGGGACAAGTCTCTCGCAAATCGGCTTGTACAAAACTCACGTTTCGTACAAGCCTCCGTGCAGGAGAGGTGACACCGTGAAAGTCGTAACCCAGCGCGGACTCTGGTTCGAAGAGTTCGAGGTCGGCGTGCTCTACCAGCACCGCCCGGGCCGAACCGTCACCGAGGCCGACAATGTGCTGTTCACGACCTTGACGATGAACACCCAGGCGCTGCACCTCGACGCCGCCGCCAGCGAGGCCCTGCCTCCGTTCAACCAGCGCCTCGTGAATTCAATGTTCACTCTGTCCACCGTGGTCGGGCTCTCGGTTGCCCAGCTCACCCAGGGCACCATCGTCGGCAACCTCGGCTTCTCCGAAATCGCCTTCCCGAAGCCGGTTTTCCACGGCGACACGATCTACGCGGAAACGCTGATCACCGACAAGCGGCAGTCAAAGAGCCGTCCGGGCGAGGGCATCGTGACGTTGGAACACGTCGGTCGCAACCAACATGGTGACGTCATTGTGCGAGCGACCCGCAAGACCATGGTCCGACTGCGTCCGGAGGGCGCACAGTGAGCTGGACTCCCCCCGGTTCGGCGTGGCTCTTCTGCCCCGCTGACCGCCCGGAACGATTCGCGAAGGCTGCTGCGGCCGCCGACATCGTGATCCTCGACCTCGAAGACGGTGTCGCGCCCGCTGACAAATCGACTGCCCGACAGGCGATCATCGACAACCCGCTCGACCCCGAACGGACCGTCGTTCGGATCAACGCGGCCGGCACTCACGATCACGCGCTTGACCTGCGGGCGCTCAAGGCGACCGATTACCGACGGGTCATGCTGCCCAAGTGCGAGTCGCGGCAACAGGTCGCGGACCTCGCATACCTGCAGGTCGTCATCCTGATCGAGTCGCCTCTCGGCGCTCTCCGGGTCGATGACGCGATGTCCGTTGAGAACGCTGTCGGCGCAATGTGGGGTGCCGAGGATCTGATAGCCGGCCTCGGTGGCAAAGCGAGTCGGCGCTCCGACGGCACCTACCGCGACGTCGCCAGGCATGTCCGCTCGACGACGCTCCTGGCGGCCAAGGCCCACGGAAAGTTCGTTCTCGACTCGGTCTATCTCAACATCAAGGACCTTGACGGCCTGCGCACTGAGTCGGAGGATGCTGTGGCAGTCGGGTTCGACGCGAAGGTTGCGATCCACCCGAGCCAGGTACCCGTGATTCGTGCCGCCTTCGCCCCCTCTGAAGAGGAAGTCGACTGGGCGACAAGAGTTCTCCAGGCAGCCGAAACCGAGCGCGGCGTATTCGCCTTCGAGGGTCGGATGGTCGACTCTCCGGTCCTGCTCCATGCCCAGCACATCGTCCAGCACGGCCAACGAGAGGATTCATAGATGTTGTCCCACGCCGCTGGACCAACCGACACTCCCCTGATCGAGGAGACCATCGGTGCGACCTTCGCACGGACCGCTGCGGCGCACCCCGATCGCGAGGCGTTGGTCGAGGTCGCAACGGGCCGGCGCTGGACGTGGGCCGAACTCGACGCCGCGGTCGATGACCTCGCGCGGGCCCTCATCGCCATCGGCATCGCACCCGGCGACCGAGTGGGGATCTGGGCGCCGAACTGTGCCGAGTGGACAGTCACGCAGTTCGCGACGGCGAAAGTCGGAGCCGTCCTGGTGACGATCAACCCCGCGTATCGGACACATGAGTTCGTCTACGCCGTCAACCTGTCAGGGCTGCGTCTGCTGGTCAGCGCGGAGAGCTTCAAGACCAGCGACTACCGCGCGATGATCACCGATGCGCACCGGGACTGTCCGGCCCTGGAGCGGGTCGTCTACCTGGAAACCGACTGGTTCGCGCTCTTGGACGAAGGGCGCTCGCTGCCGCCGAACGCGGTCTCCGAGCGGATGGCCGACCTGTCCCCCGACGATCCGATCAACATCCAGTACACCTCGGGCACAACGGGTTTCCCCAAGGGCGCGACGCTCTCCCACCGCAACATCATCAACAACGGGTTCTTCGTCACCGAGACGATCAAGTTCACGTACGAGGACCGCCTCTGCATTCCGGTGCCGTTCTATCACTGCTTCGGCATGGTGATGGCGAACCTCGGCTGCATCACCCACGGCTCCACGATGGTCATCCCGGCGCCGAGCTTCGACCCGGGTATCACGCTGCAGACCGTCCAGGACGAGAAGTGCACGGCGGTTTACGGCGTCCCGACGATGTTCATCGCGATGCTCAACCACCCGGACTTCGCCTCGTTCGACCTGTCGAGTCTGCGAACCGGAATCATGGCCGGCGCGCCGTGCCCGGTCGAAGTGATGAAGCGCTGCGTCTCCGACATGCATATGGCCGAGGTGGCGATCGCTTATGGCATGACCGAGACCTCACCGGTGTCAACCCAAACCCACGTCGACGACGATCTCGACCGGCGTACCACCACGATCGGCCGGGTAGCGCCGCATCTCGACATCAAGATCGTCGACCCGGTGACCGGCGAGACTCTTCCGCGCGAAGTGCCGGGCGAATTCTGCACGCGCGGGTACTCGGTGATGCAGGGCTACTGGAACGACCCGGTCAAGACTGCGGAAGCCATTGATACCGAGGGCTGGATGCACACCGGGGATCTCGCGGTGATGCGCGAGGACGGTTACTGCACCATCGTCGGCCGCATCAAGGACATGGTCATCCGCGGCGGTGAGAACGTCTACCCGCGCGAGATCGAGGAATTCCTCTACACCCATCCGAGTATCGAGGACGTGCAAGTCATCGGCGTTCCGGACGAGAAGTACGGGGAGGAATTGTGCGCCTGGGTTCGGCTTCGACCCGGCGCCGAACCGCTCGATGCGGCCGAAATCCGCGCCTTCGCGACCGGCAAACTCGCTCACTACAAGATCCCGCGCTACGTGAAGATCGTCGAGGAATTCCCGATGACCGTCACCGGCAAAGTCCGTAAGGCCGAGATGCGGGAAGTGAGTTCCGCCGAGCTCGGCCTGGGTTAAGGCTGCGAGTCGATATAGGAGACCAACCGCGCCTCGATCGTCTTGGCGAGCAGACCGCCATCGATCGAGATGCGGTTCAGGTCGTAGCCCATGGTCACGTGGAGCTGGCCACCAACCGTCATCACCACGAAGAACACACCTTGATTCGGGGTGGGCGCGAGGCACATCGTGACGCCTCTCATTGCCGATGGCAACGGCCCAGGCATGACACCAATGTTGCTGACACAGACGGTCTGCGTAGCGTCCGCGTGCCATCGCCGAACGACCTCGTCAGACTCCGGTCCGATGGGCATTCGCGCTGCACCCGTGAGCGCGAACAACAGTTCCGCCTCGCCACGATCGACCTGCCGACGGACACCCGCGGACACCGCACGCGCCAGCTCAGAGTCCGAAACGGTGACGTCATAGGAACCCGAGATCAGCGCTGCCGCTTGTCCGACCGGGGCCGAGTCGGGAATCCGGGTCGCTGCCCGCAGGTCGACCGGAGTCGACAGGCCCACTCGAGCGACACCGGGCGACAGCTCTGCGCAGCTGCGCAACAGGGCTGCACAAACGACTCCGTAGACGGTCGCGCCGATCGATCGCGCATGCGCAAGCAATGCCGCTGAACGATCCACGTCGAACCGGAATTGCGCGTACTCGATGTCGCGCGGCCTATCGATCGCCGTGTCGTGCCAGGTCAGCGGATCTGCGCGGTCGACGTAACCCTCCTCGTCACGCACCTCGCGGGCGAGTGCCAACAGTTCGCGTCGCCGGCCGCGCGCGTCGGTCCGGTCTGCCACCAGTGCATCCACGCTGACCGAAGGACGGAACAGTGGCTGGTCCGCGGGCTCCTCGCCACTCGCGAGGGCTCCGAGCGTCAGCGCGACCTGGATCAGCGCGCGACCGTCGACCAGCGAGTGATGGGCGGCCAAGACCGCAGTGGTGATGCGGTCGCCTTCGACGATTGCGCATCGCGCAATGGACTGCTCGGTGTCGAGTGGCTCCATCACCTGGGCGGCCATCGCCTCCTCAACGGTCGCGAACGAACGCCAGATCTCCGGCGCGGGTGTCCCGGCAAAGACGACCTCGGGCCTGCGGTCAACAATCCTGATCTGCGCACCGAGCACGGGCATCCGCTCGAATGTCGCCGTCCAGGCCGCGGCCACTGCCGCCGGATCGGCGGAGATCTCCACCGCCAACACCGAATTGACCGGCCACAGTCGATCAACGAGCTGGAAGTAGGCTTCTGGAGCGCCTAGGACCCGCGAAGAGGGAGTCGACATTCGGTGCGCTCCTTATTCAATCTTCCATTGAATGTTCAATAGACGATTGAATAGCAAGCACTCGCCGCTTAGGGGTCGAATGTTGAGTCTGCCCAGCGTTTTTCTCCGAAGCTAGGCAGTCTCGCTCAAAGCTTCCAAACGTTCCCGGATCATGAGGGCGAGCTTGTCACCATCGATCGAGACGCGATTGCGGTCGTACGTCAGGATCGCATTGATACGGCCGCCCACCGTCGTGACGACGAAGAAGAGACTCTGATTGGGAGTCGGCGCGTGGCCGATCGTGATGCCGCGAATCGACGCCGGGACCGGCTCGGCAATGATGCCGACGTTACTGACGCACACCGCGGGAGTGGAGTCCGCGATCCAGTGTCGAACTGCGTCATCAGACTCGGGTCCGACGGGCATTCGCTCAGCGCCACTGAGCGCGAACAGCAATTCCGCTTCCCCGCGTCCGATCCGGCGGTGCACACCGGCCGACACGGCGCGCGCCAGGTCGTCGTCAGACTTGGTCACGTCGTACGAGCCGAGGATCAGCGTCGCGGCCTGACCGACCGGCGCGTCCCCGGGGGTTCCCTTGACGACACGCAGATCCACCGGCGTCGCGAGCGCAAGGCGCTCCGCATCCGGCGACAGCTCGGCACAACTGCCGAGTACAGCGGCAACGACCAGTCCGTAGACCGTCGCGCCAATGGCCCGCGCCTGCTTGAGCAGACCCGCGGTTGAATCGGCGTCGAGGCGGAACAGCGCACACGCGAGATCGCGCGGCTTGTCCACCGCCGGGTCGTGCCAGCTGAGCCGATCGGCGTGGTCGACGTAGGCCTCTTCACCCCGGACCTCGCGGGCCAAGGCCAACAGCTGGCGACGCCGGCGTCGGCCGTCGACCTCGTTTGCGGTGAGCGACTCGACACTCACCGTCATGCGCATCAACGGCTGTTCCGCGGGCTCTTCGCCCGCCGCGAATGCGCCGAGAACCAGCGCAATCTGCGCGAATGCCCGGCCGTCGACCTGGGAATGATGGGCCGCCATCACTGCCGTCGTGACGCCGTCGCCTTCCACGAGAGCGCACCGCCCAATCGGCTGCTCAGCATCAAATGGTGTCGAGGCTTGAGCGGCCATCGCCTCCTCGACGGTCGGGAAGGTCTTCCAGACCTCAGCGGCGCCGCGGCCACCGAAAACAACCTCAGCTCTGCCGTCGACGGTCCGTAATCGCGCGCCCAGCACCGGCAGACGCTCGACAGTGGCCGCCCACGCGGCACTCACGGTTGCCGCGTCCGCGGCAATCTCGACGGCGCAGAGGGGGTTGACCGCCCACCGACGCTCCAGCAGTAGGTAGTAGGCCTCGGACGCATCGAGGCGTCGAGACGAAGGTTTAGTCGGCAGGACGCCGGGCAATAAATCCTCCATGCCGAACGACTTTAAGATCGTTAGCTGAAGCTCGCCACCCAAACAGACCGATCGGTCCGTTTTACCCTTTTACTTCGATGACGAGTCGCGGCTTTTCCCCGTCGGCAGGCTCGGCAACCAGCTCCCACACGCTGTCGACCATCGGCAGCAACATGAGTTCTCCAACCAGTCGAACCATGAGCGCCATGACTTGCAGCGCCTCGGATCGTTTCGTGGAAGCCAGTCCGGCATCGCGCAGTGATCTGATTTCGCTGCGCGTGAACTCGATGAACACACCGAGGAGATGCGTCGGAGCATTCGCCGGATCCAGCACCGCTCGCCTGAGGTAGTTCACCACCGTCGGGGTTTCTTCGAGCATCTTCTGAACGGCGGCATCTCGAGCAGCCGCGTTCTGGCGTGGATCATCGCTCGGTTCCGCCGATGCCAGCGCCGCCGCGAAGTACTCGATGACGAGTTGGTCGACCGCATCCCGCAAGCCGGCCTTCGTCTTGAAATGGTGCTGAACGAGCCCCAGAGTCACGCCGGCTTCCGCCGCGACGGCCCGCAGCGACACCCGTTCCTCGCCGTGTTCGGCGTAGAGGTCCATTGCCGCATTGCGAATTCGCGCCTTTGCCGTGAGGTCGCTGTTCGTCGCACGCGGGTTGACCATGACGTCCATCGTAACCGGATATACAAGAAGCAATACGTGCGTGCTGTTTACAATACGTTTGTATTCATGTCGACTCGAAGTGTATGCGCGCATCCCCGAACATGCTCCACTCCGAGACTCGGATTACTGGCCGCTTGAAGGGCTTCAAATACGGCTGTGGATCACTCGCGATCGTCCAGGTGAGCGTGCACGATTCCGGCGACGTCGGTTCGATCCGGTAGTCCTCGCCGAATCGGCGGAACACCGGGAGGTTCGACGATTCGACACCGAAGGCCATGCGTCGGCCCTCATCCCAGACGATGAACCGTTCATTGAGCACGAGCGCACCCAAATACGCATGCGCGGTGCGCGTGGTTCCGACGCCGAACGGGCGCGGTGAGGTCCAGTCGATCCGCTTGATAATGCCCAAGAACTCCATCGGATGCTCAACCACAAGCTCGGCCCACACGTCGTCAGCGGGACGCGGAACCTCGAAGGTCTCGGTCATGAGAATGGGGGCGTTCACGAAGAACGTCGGGCCAATCGGCTGCAGCTTCGCCATCATTTGATGACACCACTCCCGGGCCAGAAAGTGCACAGTTTCAAGCATCGGCGCTGGTCAGGGACGTAACTTGTCAGAGGTCGAACATATGATCGAGTCATGTTCGACCGTTTGATAGGCGAGCTTGTTGCAGCCCTGCCCGACCCCTACCTATCCACCGACCATCTCGTTGGCACCGTCGCCACCCTGCACCGATTCGAGTCCGCCGTCTCGGCACGCAAGCATGCCTATGTTTCGGAACTGTTCTCGCGCTTCGAGGACATCGCCGCACTCAACGATGAGTACAGCTCGATCGACCCCTGGGACGCGCTCGAAGCCGAACTCGGACCTGCGTTGGTCATCACCCCGTACCACGCGTCCTCGTTGATCAGCCTCGGCGTGACCCTGTCCCGGCGCCTGCCGAACGTGTGGGACGCGTTCTCCCGCGGTGAGTTGGATGTTGCCCGCGTGCAGAAGATCGCCGACGCCACCGCCGGGGTGTCCGACGA
>NZ_AQXZ01000004.1 GCF_000380645.1 Smaragdicoccus niigatensis DSM 44881 = NBRC 103563 | reverse complement strand
AAGGCCGAGAGATGGCCTTGCACGCCAAAATCACCGCCACGATCGGCATGCCGATCTACTTCTGCGACCCGCACTCACCGTGGCAGCGCGGCAGCAACGAGAACACGAACGGGCTTCTGCGCCAATACTTCCCGAAAGGAACGGACCTCTCGTTCCACGGCCCGGGAATCCTCGACAACGTCGCATCCGAGCTCAACGGCCGACCGCGAAAGACCCTCAGCTGGAAAACCCCAGCCGAGGCCCTCGAACAACTACTGTCCAATCCAACCGAACCAGTTGCAGCGACCGCTTGAAACCGCCCTCGATGGCGCCCGCGAGGGGCCGGGTTTTTCGTTGGGCCTTTCAGCCGTGCTGGCGGAGGTAGGCCAATTGGGCCTTCACCGAACTGCGGGCCGCGACCCAGAGTTTCGGATCGACGTCGCGGTAGACGTGTCGGACAACCTTCAATGACCCCGCATCGGGCCCCAGAAGCTTCAGAGCGTCCCGAACTTGATCAAGTCGAGCATGTCTATGGGTGAGGTACTGGCGAGCGACCACGGCCGCGTCAGGATGGTCTGGGCCGTGTGCCGGCAAGAGCACTTTCCCCTCCCCCAACTCGGCGATCCGCTCCAGTGAGTCGAGGTAGTCGGCGAGAGCGGTATCCGAACTGCTGAGAACGGTGGTGCCGCTGCCCAGGATCGTGTCTCCGGTCAGCACCGCATCATCGAGTACGAAGCACAGCGAGTCCTCGGTGTGCCCCGGCGTCCGCACCACGCGAACCGTCAGACCCGCCGCCTCGATGACCTCGCCGTCGGACAGCGACGTCGAATCGCGAACGTACTTGTCGTCGAGCGCACGAACCGGTGCACCAGTGAGCTTGCGGTGACGCTTGATCCCGCCGGTGTGGTCGTAGTGCCAGTGGGTGATGAGCGTCAGTGCGACGTTGCCGGCCGCCGCGGCGACCGCCTCGGCGTGCTTACGGTCTCGCGGACCAGGGTCGATGACGATCGATTCATCCGAGCCCGGAGCCCGCAGAATCCAGGTGTTCGTGCCGTCGATCGTCATCATGCCGGGGTTGGACGCCAGGACCACCCCCGCGGTCTCGGTTACCTGCCGCAGCTGTCCATAGGCGGGATGTTCGAGACCCATCGGCTTTATCCCTGTACCTCGACGATGATCTCGACCTCGACCGACGAGCCCAGCGGAAGTTCCGCGACACCGACGGCGGAGCGAGCGTGCACTCCGGCTTCACCGAAGATCTCGCCCATGAGTTCCGAGGCACCGTTGAGGACCCGCGGCTGCTCGGTGAATCCGGCAGCGGAGGCGACGAATCCGACGACCTTCACGATGCGGACGACGGAATCGATGCCGACCAGGTCGTGGACGGCCGCGAGGGCGTTGAGTCCAGCCAACCGAGCCGCGGCATTCGCCTGCTCGAGCGTGACGTCATCCCCGACCTTGCCGGGGGCCGTAAGGCGCCCCTCGACGAAGGGCAGCTGGCCGGACGTATAGACATACGAGCCGGTTCGAACTGCCGGAACGTACGCGCCGACCGGCTTCGCCGGCGTGGGGAGCACGATGCCGAGGCTGTCGAGCCGGGTGGTCCACGCGGTCATGTTCAGGCCTTGCTGCGCTTGAGATAAGCCACGTGCTGCTGGCCGGTGGGGCCGGGCAACACCGACACGAGCTCCCAGCCGTCCTCGCCCCACTGGTCGAGGATCTGCTTCGTAGCGTGCGTCAGCAGCGGAACAGTCGCATATTCCCACTTGGTCATAGCCGGAAGGCTACCTGCCCGGCCTACCACGAGATCACCCGGCAACCGAAAAATCTCCTACCGCGGGAGGGCGAAATCGGCGTGGGCGGCCCCTACCGTCGGTTCGAAGAAGATCTCCCTGACGTGCCGGAAGGCCGCTGATGACGCTCCTCGACATACCGCCGTTGCGGTACCGCCGAAATGGGACAATGGGACCCGCTAATGTCAACAACGTGACCTCATCGCAACCTGCAACGTGGCCAGCGAAGGCCGCCAAAGCGCGATTGCACTACGTGTCCGGCAAGGGCGGCACCGGCAAGTCGACCGTCGCCGGAGCTCTCGCGCTGGCGCTGGCCGCGGGCGGCCGCCGTGTCCTGCTGGTGGAAGTCGAAGGCCGCCAATCCATTGCGCAGCTGTTCGACCTTCCACCGCTGCCGCCCACGGAGACCAAGATCGCGACCGCCGACGGCGGTGGCGAGGTCGTGGCCCTGGCCCTCGACGTGCCGCACGCGTTCCTCGAATACCTCGAGATGTTCTACAACCTCGGTTTCGCCGGTCGCGCGCTCAAGCGCATGGGCGCGGTCGACTTCGTCACGACGCTCGCTCCGGGTCTCAAGGACGTCATCATCACCGGAAAGATCAAGGAGTGCGTCAACCGGATCGACAAGACGGGTCACCGGACGTACGACGCCATCGTCGTGGACGCGCCGCCGACCGGCCGCATCACGACGTTCCTCGATGTCACCAAGGCGATGGCCGAGATGGCCAAGGGTGGCCCGGTCATGAACCAGGCGATCGGCGTCTCGGAGCTGGTGCACTCGGAGCAGACGATGGTTCACCTCGTCACGCTGCTCGAAGCGCTGCCCGTGCAGGAGACCGCGGATGCCGTCGCGGATCTGACCAGCAACCACTTTCACGTCGGCGCGGTCATCGTCAACCGTGCGAGCGAACCGTTCCTGCCGGCGGACGCGATCGGCGCCGCCGCGGACGGGCGGCTCGACCGGGTTGCGATCGCCGAGTCGCTGCACAAGGCCGGCCTGCCGGTGAACGACACGGCGATCGACGGCCTCCTCACCGAGGCAAGCGAATACGCCATGCGGGTGCAGGCGCAGAACGAGTGCGCCGCAGCACTGGAGAAGGTCGACGTCGCCCGGATGCGCCTCACGGCGCTGACCGACGGCGTCGACCTCGGTGGCATGTATGAGCTCGCCGAACAACTAGCGGAGCAGGGCGTCCGATGACCTCGACTGAATTCGACATCGCGGGAATCCTCGCCGACCCGAACACCAAGGTGATCGTGTGCTGTGGTTCGGGTGGCGTCGGCAAGACCACCACCGCGGCCGCGCTGGCCATGCACGCCGCCGAGAACGGCCGCAAGGTCGTCGTGCTCACGATCGACCCGGCCAAGCGCCTGGCGCAGGCGCTCGGCGTCGAGGAGCTCAACAACACCCCGAAGGCGCTCACTCTCGCACCGAACGCCAAGGGCACGCTCGACGCGATGATGCTCAACATGAAGCGCACGTTCGACGACATGGTTCTCGAACATGCGACGCCGGAGAAGGCCGAGCAGATTCTGGCGAACCCGTTCTACCAATCGATGGCGACCTCGTTCTCCGGAACGCAGGAGTACATGGCGATGGAGAAGCTCGGGCAACTGGTCCAGCAGGGCTCCTGGGATCTCATCGTGGTCGACACTCCCCCGTCCCGGAACGCGCTCGACTTCCTCGACGCCCCCAAGCGGGCAGCGAAGCTGCTCGACGGCCGCATGCTGAAGATGATGACGGCATCAGGCCGCGGGGCCGGCCGACTGCTGACCGGCGCCATGAACCTAGGACTCAAAGCGGTGTCGACGATCATCGGCGGCCAGATGCTCAAGGAGATCACGTTCGTCGTCAGTGCGTTCGACTCGATCTTCGGCGGCTTCCGCGACCGCGCGAACAAGACGTACGAACTGCTGGCTCGCCCCGGCACCTACTTCCTCGTCGTGGCCGCGCCCGAACCGGACCCGCTGCGCGAGGCCGCCTTCTTCGTTGATCGCCTGTCGACCGACCGCATGCCGCTTGCCGGCCTGGTGCTCAACCGCACCCACCCGTCTCTCGCCGAGGTCAACTCGGACCATGCGCTGACCGCGGCCGACAAGATCGAAGCGACCGACAGCTCGGCGCAGGGCGCGGTGGCCTCGGCAGTGCTGCGCATCCACGCGCAGCGCAGCCAGTCGGCCAAGCGGGAACAGCACCTCATGCACCGATTCACCGCGGCCCACCCGAGCGTGCGGTGGAAGCCGGTCCCAGCATTGCCGTACGAGGTCGTCGACCTCGATGCGCTGCGCGCGGTGGCCGATCAGCTCACGCGGGCCTGACACCCCCCAAATTCCGACGGATTGCCGTACTACGCACCTGATCAGGTCCTCGGGACGGCAATCCATCGGGGAGGCCACCCGACACCAGCACACAATTCGGCCCCGTTGGCAGCTTTGCCAGCGGGGCCGAACTGTATCAACGAGTGTTTAGTTGATGGTGGGCTGCTGCGACGCGAAGAACGCCGACCAGGACTTCACGTCCGGGTACTTCTTGAGTAGTGCGCGACGCTGGCGCTCGGTCATGCCGCCCCAGACTCCGAACTCGACGCGGTTATCGAGAGCGTCTGCGCCGCATTCCATTCGGACCGGGCAGTGGCGACAGATGGTGGCTGCCTTACGTTGCGCAGCACCCCGCACGAAAAGCTGATCTGGGTCTACGTCGCGGCATCTTGCCTGCGAGACCCACGCAATCCTGGCCTCGGCCTTCTCGACCTCGAGCCGAGTCAACGGGGTGGACATGTGCATTCGGTTTTGCCCCTTTGCAGATCCGAACACCACTTGCGCGGCGCCCTAGTGGTTTTGTGTCGCCCTCCGCTGGAACACTCCCGCGGCGAACTAACATCACATTCATACCAACTGTTAGCTGTGTCACACTGAGCACATAATTTAGGGAATGCAACTACCAACACGCAAGTCCTGTAACCAATTTTTTTGGTACGGGTGTCCATGCAGTGTTCTAAGCGTCCTCTAAGCGAAGGACAAGATTGTCACGGGTCATGTTCTTTCCGACAAAGACGTGCCCTGACCGCTCCCCGATCCCAGGCCTGAAGGCACGTAGTCTGTCCGGGTGCCGGTCAAGCAAACAGTCGCCAGACTCGCTGGTTGCTGCGTTCTAGCGTCCTTCCTCCTCGCAGGTTTGATCTTCCCGATCGCCGGCGGTCTCGGCTATATGTCGAACCGCGCGGCCGACGCGGTCGACAGCGTCGCCTCGGAGCTGGTTGAAGGCGTGGTTCCGCAGGTCACGACCATGAAAGACGCCAAGGGCAACACCATCGCCTGGCTGTACGAACAGCGTCGATTCGAGGTCCCCAGCGACAAAATCGCCCCGATCATGAAGCTGGCGATCGTGTCCATCGAGGACCGCCGATTCCTGCAGCACGCCGGCGTCGACTGGCAGGGCACGCTCACCGGTCTGATTGGTTTCGCCAACGGTGGCTCCACCGACACCCGCGGTGGCTCGACGATCGACCAGCAATATGTGAAGAACTACCAATTGTTGGTTTTGGCGCGCACCGACGCCGAGCGTCGAGCCGCGATCGAAACGACGCCTGCTCGTAAGATCCGCGAGATCCGGATGGCGCTCACGCTCGACAAGAAACTGAGCAAGGACGACATCCTCACGCGGTACCTGAACCTGGTTCCGTTCGGCAACGGCGCCTACGGCATCGAGAACGCCGCGCAGACGTACTTCGGCGTCAGCGCCGCGGACCTCAGCGTGACGCAGTCCGCGATGCTCGCCGGCATGGTGCAGTCGAGTTCGAAGCTCAACCCCTACACGAACCCGCAGGGTGTCCTCGAGCGTCGCAACACCGTTCTCGACACGATGATCACCAACATCCCCGAGCGGGCGGACGAGTTCCGCGCCGCGAAGAACAAGCCGCTCGGCGTGCTCAAGGAACCGAACACGTTGCCGCAGGGTTGCATCGCGGCATCGGACGAAGGCTTCTTCTGCGATTACGCGCTGCACTACCTCGAGTCGGCCGGTATCTCGCGGGACCAGATCCAGAAGGGCGGATTCCTCATCCGGACGAGCCTGGATCCGGACGTGCAGAAGTCCACGAAGGCCGCGATCGTCAAGTACGCCGACCCGGAGCTCGAGAACATCGCCGAGGTCATGAGCATCATCGCGCCGGGCCAGGATTCGCACAAAGTCGTGGCGATGGCGAGTAGCCGCACGTACGGCCTCGATGGCGACAAGCACGAAACGGTGCAGCCGCAGCCGTACTCGATGGTCGGTGACGGTGCCGGATCGATCTTCAAGCTCTTCACCACCGCCGCGGCCATGGAGAAGGGCCTCGGAACGAGTGCCTACCTCGACGTCCCGGGACGCGTGAACGTGCTCGGCATGGGTCACGGTGGTGCGGCCGGTTGCCCGGCGAACTACTACTGCGTCCAGAACGCCGGTAACTACAAGTCGCCCATGTCCGTGACCGAAGCGCTTGCCACGTCGCCGAACACCGCGTTCGTTCGCCTGATCCAGCAGACCGGCGTCCGGCCGACCGTCGACATGGCGGTCCGCCTCGGACTGCGGTCGTACACGAACCCGGGAACATCCGGATTCAGCGATCAGAGCCTCGCGGACATGATCAAGGAGCAGAACCTCGGTTCGTTCACCCTCGGCCCGACGGCGGTCAACCCACTCGAGCTGTCGAACGTCGCGGCCACGCTGGCATCCCACGGCAAGTGGTGCCCGCCGAGCCCGATCCTCGACATCGTGGACCGAAACGGAAAGAACATTCCGTTGACCGAACAGCCGTGCGAGCAGGTCGTCGAGCCGGGCCTGGCGGACAGCCTCGCCGTCGCGATGGGTTCGGACGACCGGGGCAACGGAACGTCGGCGGGCGCCGCCCGGGCCACCGGATGGACCTGGCCGGTCGCGGCCAAGACCGGAACGACGGAGACCAACCGAAGCTCTGGGTTCCTCGCTTTCACCAACAAGCTCGCCGGCGCTGCGTACATCTACGGTGACTCGCCGACGCCCGGTGAGATCTGCTCGTTCCCGCTGCGGAGTTGTTGGGGCGGAAACCTGTTCGGTGGTCAAGAGCCGGCGATGACGTGGTACACCGCGATCGGCGGGGTGATGGACAAGTTCGGACCGACAGAATTGCCGGAAGCCGACCCGAAGTTCGTCCGCGGCTCGATGAGCGCACAGGTTCCGGATGTGGCCGGCCTGAGCCGGACCTCGGCAGAGTCCACGCTGCGCGCCGCTGGATTCGAACCGTCGGCGGAGTACGTCCAAGGAACGCAGCCGTATGGCACCGCCATCGGCACCTCGCCGGCTGGGTCGGCAGTCCCGGGTACGACGATCGTCCTGCTCCTGAGTGATGGCAGCCAGCGCTACACGGCGGTGCCTTCTCCGTCGGACAACGGGGACCAGCCGACCACTCGGCGAAGGCCAGTCATCCGAGTGAACTGACGCTCATTCCTCAGCAATACCCCAGCGCCCCGCGTATGGCTGTCTCAGCCCGCGGGGCGCTGGCGTGAGTATCATCGGTGCAATGGGAGCTCAGAAGCCGTCACCGGCGCCTAGAGCGGGTCTCGCAGGCCTGCTCACATCGCCGGCCGTGGTCGGACTCGCCACCGCCGGGCTTGGTGCTTTGGCCTATGCGACGCTGATCGAACGCAACCTCTTCACGTTGCGGGAAGCGACTCTCCCGGTTCTGGAGCCGGGTACCCCGAGCCTCAAGATTCTGCACATCTCCGACGCGCACATGACGCCGAACCAGCGCCTCAAGGCGCGCTGGATCGCCGAGCTCGATCGGCTGGACCCGGACCTCGTCGTCAACACGGGTGACAACCTGAGCCACGCGCGGGCGGTTCCGACTGTCGTGCAGGCTTACGACCGCCTGCTGAGTCGTCCCGGCTTCTTCGTGTTCGGAAGCAACGACTACTTCGGGCCGAAGCCGAAGAACCCGTTCCAGTACTTCGACAAGGACCACAAGCGCAGCGGCGGCGCACCGTTGCCGTGGCGGGACATGCGGTCGGCGTTCGTCGAGCGGGGTTGGGTCGACCTCACCCACGTTCGGCATGAGGTCGAGATCAATGGCGTGCGCATCGCGGCCGCCGGCGTCGACGACCCGCACATCAAGCGCGACCGCTACGAGACGATCGGGGGTCCGCCGAACCCGCTCGCGCACCTGCGCCTAGGTGTGGTCCACTCCCCCGAGCCGCGCGTTCTCGATCGCTTCGCGGACGACGGCTATGACCTCGTCCTCGCCGGGCACACGCACGGCGGCCAGCTGTGCCTGCCCTTCTACGGCGCGCTCGTCACCAACTGCGAGCTCGACCGATCCCGCGTCAAGGGCGCGTCGCAGTGGGGCGCGCACATGAAGCTGCACGTTTCCGCAGGAATCGGGACCAGCCCGTGGGCACCGGCCCGCTTCTGCTGCCGCCCCGAGGCCACGCTGCTCACACTGGTGCCCGTCAAGAACCCAGAAATGGGCTCTGACCACGGCGTTTCGCATTCTGAAGCCTCTGTGGGTTAGAGTATCCACGCTGGTTTCCGGAGGTTGATTCAGCCGCCGAGATGCCACGGGGTGTGGCGCAGCTTGGTAGCGCGCTTCGTTCGGGACGAAGAGGTCGCAGGTTCGAATCCTGTCACCCCGACGCTAGGTCGAGATAGCAAAACAACAGCCCCGCAACGGTTTCCGTTGCGGGGCTGTTTTGTTCTCCAATATCGAGCGCGGATTACGTCAGCGCCGCTCGCACGGACTTCAGCGCATCCTGCAGGTGCAGTTCACTCATGCATCGTTCGAAACTCGCGTGGTCCGCGGAGGTCATGGCTCCGCTCCAACTTTCGGCCATGCTCGTCTGCATCTTGTTGTCCTGTTTCGACAGCATGCGCAGCAGCAAGGGCCAGAGGTGCTGACGGGTCGCCGCGTGCGCCAATCGCGCCGGAAGGCCCTCCTCGGTGCTGATGAACGCCGCGAGTATCCGGTATTGGATCGTCGTGTCCGCCCGCTCCGCAACCTCGAGCAGCCCTTTCCACATACCCTCGTCTGAGTTTGCCGCGAGATCGCGTACGACGGTTTCGAGCAGTGCCTGGTCTTGCAACACCGAATTCGCGGCCAGAATGTCGAGCGTTGCCGGGGTCATGTGGCCGATGAATCTGAACAGTTCAGCCGCTGCGCCTTCCGCCACGTAGGTGCGGAACAGGTCTGCGAGCAGCGCCTCATCGGTCACGTCGACCAACGCTTCAGCAGCGATCGCAATGAGCTCGGGATGAATCCTCGACAGGACGGACAGGCTCGCCAGCCTCAGGTCGGTCGGTCCATTGGCAGCGGTTCCAACGAGCCGGCCGATCCGGTCCGGCGATGCCTCGATGATCACCCGCACGATGTTGCTGATGACCTCGCCCGAGTACACATACGCGCCCGTTCGGATCATGCCCTCGTCATCGTCGATTCCGGCCTCGACCGCTTTGATCAGCTCCGGGGTTGCCGCGTCGACGAAAAGACCACCGGTGAAGTAATCGCGCCGCTTGAAGAGTTCCTTGGCAATCGCCACCACCGGAGGGTGCGGCGCGAGATGCGCGATCTTCTCGACCGCACGCGGGTCGACGAACGGCGCGGCGCTGGCCCCATATTCGGGCTTGACGAGCGTGAGCGCCGAGACCGACTTCTTGGGGTGCGCGACGGCGATGGCACCCGCGGCACGTCCCGCCATTTCGGGCGGGCAGACCCGTTGCACGATGGGCATCACGATCGGCAGCGGGACGATGGGGACGAGCATGCTCACCCGCCGGAAGACATCCGCATTGTCGTCGAACATGACGTGCGACATCGCTTCGCGAAGATCCTTCAGCTTCTTGGCGCCGAGGCGTTCGAGATGCGCGACGCGGTCTTCAGGAACATGCAGTTGGCGGGCAAGCAGCGTGATCTGCGCCCTCGTGACCAGCTCGCTCATCACTTGCCCTTCGGGAAGACGATCGCGCGAGCGGTGCCGCGGAAGAGCCGTGGCAGCGCACTGATGGTTTCGTCGATCGCGGCTTCGAGCGCCTTCCCTTCGAAAGCACGAGCCGCGGTGAACATCTGCAGGAGGTCGGAGGCTTCGTCCGGACTCAAGTCGTCGAGCGCGTCATGTCCACCGGGGAGCTGTGTCTTGAGGGTCGTTCTGGCATCTACCGTCATTACTCGAGACTGCTCGAAACACCCTGGTGAGCGCGGTGTTTCTACCAATCTCGGTGCGCCGGCTGGGAACCTAACAGCACCTGGGATCGAGCACGAAACACAGCGCGGACAGCGCGTCCCGGTTGCCACGGTGGTTGACGCTCATGCCGTCGCGCTCAGATTCGACGAGTCCGGCATTGCGCAACTGCCCGAGGTGGTGACTGACCGTGGCGTCGGTGAGTCCGACCGCCGAAGCGAGTCGGCCCGTCGTTTCCTGTCCCTCGGAACTCGTGAGCAGCAACGACATCAACTTGATCCGAACCGGGTCGGCCAGCGCTTTGAGACGGAGGGCCACCTGCAAAGCGGCCTCGTCGCTGACGGGCGCTGCCGCCACTGGCGTGCAGCACACAGGTGTGGAGATATCGAGAATCGGCAGCGCCTTCGGCATGAATCAAGTATGCCAAAGGTCTTGACATATATCTAAAAGGTGCAGCATTCTGATGTCGTCAGCTATTTGACATATGTCTCACAGGTGGAGGTTTCCTGTCATGTCTCGTATCCAGCTCGCCATCAACGTCGACGACCTTGACCAGTCCGTCGCGTTCTACTCGAAGCTCTTCGGAGCCCAACCGGCCAAGCTCAAGCCGGGCTACGCCAACTTCGCGATCGCCGAGCCGGCATTCAAGCTCGTGCTGATCGAAAATCCCGGCAACGGCGGTTCGCTCAACCACCTCGGCGTTGAGGTCGAGTCCTCGCAGAAGGTGCACGACGAAATTGCCCGCCTGGCCGGCGAAGGCTTGTTCACTCAGGAGCAGATCGGCACAACCTGTTGCTTCGCCACCCAGGACAAGGTGTGGGTGGGCGCACCCGACGGCGAACAGTGGGAGGTGTACACCGTCCTGGCCGATTCCGAGACCTTCGGCACGAGCCGCGACCTGCTCGCCAACCCCGACACGGCCTGCTGCACCAGTCAGAAAGCCGACTCCGCAGGCAAGGTCGCAGCCTGCTGCTGAGCCTCGTGTTGCTCCTTGATTCGACACACGTCAATATTGATGCGTGTCGAATCAAGGACTCCCGCTGACCGACGTGTCGGCCGACTGCGCGACGCAGCCGCGGCGATGGGAACCACTCTCCGCGAACGAAGCCGTCGAACTCGCAGCCAAGCTGCGCGCACTCGCCGATCCGGTTCGGCTGCGGCTCATGAGCCAAGTTGCAAGCCGTACCGACCTGGAAGCCTGCGTGTGCGACGTATCGGCCGGTATCGACCTATCGCAGCCGACGATTTCCCATCATCTCAAGGTGCTCCGCGAAGCGGGCCTTCTCGAGGCGGAACGACGTGGAACGTGGGTCTATTACCGGATAGTTCCCGGTGCTCTGCAACAACTTTCGAGTCTCCTCGGGACCGGCCGTCTCGAGATGGTGGGTGACCGGTGACAACAAGTCCCCTAGCCCGCCGGCTTGTCGCGGAGTTCATCGGCACTGCGCTGCTGGTCACCGTCGTGGTCGGCTCGGGCATCGCCGCTGCATCTTTGTCGCCCGACGACGTTGGGTTGCAGCTGTTGCAGAACTCGACCGCGACCGTGCTCGGGCTCGGTGTGCTGATTCTGCTGTTCGGGCCAGTGTCCGGCGCGCACTTCAATCCCGTGGTTTCGGCTGCGGACTGGCTGCTCGGCCGTCGCACCGGCACCGGACTGTCGCTCCGTGACGTCGCCGCGTACGCGGTCGCCCAGATCGCCGGCGCCATCACCGGTTCGGTGCTGGCGAACGTCATGTTCGACCTGGCCGCATTCCAGATCTCCCATAAGGACCGCATCACCACCGGTCACGTTGTCGGGGAGGTCGTGGCCACCGCGGGCCTGATCGCCCTGATCTTCGCATTGGCCCGCACCGGCCGGGCCGCGTTATCGGCGGCCTCGGTCGGCGCCTACATCGGTTCGGCGTACTGGTTCACCAGCTCGACCTCGTTCGCCAACCCCGCCGTCACGATCGGCCGGATCTTCTCCGACACCTTCGCCGGCATTTCGCCGAACTGCGTTACGCAGTTCATTGCCGCCCAGATCGTCGGCGGCCTGATCGGCCTGGGCTTGATCGTCCTGCTCTACCCCGATGCGGCCACTGCCGCGGACGACGTCGTCATTCCGCACAATGAATCGAAAGCGATTGCGCCTCATGACAACTGACAAGCCGAGTGTTCTGTTCGTCTGCGTCCACAACGCGGGCCGCTCGCAAATGGCGGCCGGGTTCCTCACCGCACTCGGCGGAGACGGAGTCGAAGTCCGATCGGCGGGCAGCGCTCCCGCTGAGTCCATCAACCCCTCAGCGGTCGAGGCCATGGGCGAGGTCGGTATCGACATCTCGGACCAGAAGCCCAAGATCCTGACCGGTGCTGCGGTCGAAACCTCTGATGTCGTCATCACGATGGGCTGCGGCGACGCGTGCCCCTACTACCCGGGTGTGCGGTTTCTCGACTGGAAGCTCGACGACCCGGCCGGCAAAGGGGTCGAGGCAGTTCGCCCGATCCGCGACGAGATCGAGAAGCGGGTCCGCGGCCTGCTGGCCGAACTCGGCGTTCCCGCAAACAGATAATCAGAACCAGTTCGCCGCACCATTTCTCGTGGACGACGCCATATCGTCGAGCAGCCATGGTTCGACCTCGCCACGGACGACGCTGATCATCCCGTTTCGCTCCAGGACCAGATACTTGACGTCGCCGAGTCGATGGACTCCAGCGCGCCGAAGGGCCTGGCGGACATCGTTTTCGTGAACATGGGCTTTCCGGAGTTCGCGGCGCCTCAACTGGCCGTCGACCGCGAGCAGGACCGGGCTGCCGTTGAGGAAGCGGTCGCCAGCGGACGTCATCGCAACGACCCCCAGCGTTCCGCGCACGACGAACAGTGTGCATAGTGCAGTCACTCCGACGCCCAGGGTGGGCACCTGGAGAAGCGCAGTGCGACCGATGATCGCCCCGACCGCCACAAAGGCTGCGAAGTCAAACGGCGCGTAGTTGCTGAGTCCGCGTGATCCCGTCACGCGTGACAGCAGGAGGAAGACGGCATACATCGCGACCGTGACGACAACAGTGGTCATGAAGGTCGCCGCGTCAAGACTGAACTGATGAGCGAGCATGCCGACATCATCGATGACGTTCCCGCACAACGCTCTGCGGTCACTCTTTCGTCAGAAATCCGGCACCCCGCCAGGAGTAGCGTCAGGCGTGCAACAAGCCTGGTAGAGGATGTTTCACTCCAACTCGGGCTTGCCGTCGATCCGATGCGAGGAGAGGTTCATGGCCGACTACAGCGACCTGAAGGCGTTGTTCATCAACTGCACGCTCAAGCCGTCTCCCGAGGTCAGCAACACGCAGGGCCTCATCGACATCAGCACTGGGATCATGCGGGCGAACGGGGTCGTCGTTGACGAGATTCGCGCCGTCGATCACGACATCGCGACCGGCGTGTGGCCAGACATGACCGAGCACGGCGTTGCCTCAGACGAGTGGCCGGTTCTATTCGAGCGGGTCATGGCCGCCGACATCCTCGTCCTTGCCGGACCGATCTGGCTTGGCGACAACAGCTCGGTGATGAAGCGAATCCATGAGCGCCTCTACGGAAACTCGCACCTCCTCAACGAGGCCGGGCAATACAAGTACTACGGACGCGTCGGCGGTTGCCTCATCACCGGCAATGAAGACGGGGTCAAGCACTGCGCGCAGAACGTGCTGTACACGCTGCAGCACATCGGCTACACCATTCCACCGCAGGCCGATGCTGGCTGGATCGGTCCGGCCGGCCCTGGGCCCTCCTATCTCGATCCGGGTTCAGGTGGACCAGAAAACGACTTCACGAATCGCAACACGACGTTCATGACCTGGAATCTGATGCACTTCGCACGGATGCTCAAAGACGCAGGCGGAGTGCCCGCGCACGGGAACCAGCGCTCCCAATGGGACGCAGGCTGTCGGTTCGACTTCGTGAATCCGGAGTACCGCTGACGCAATGGGCAGCTGATCGAACCGACGGGTCAGATCGTCGGCGCCACGATCATCAGGACCACCCGGCTGATCTCGTCGGTGAGGTCGGGAAGGGTATCGGCGGTGTGATGCACCAGGTGATGGGCGATCATCTCCACGCCACCGCCCACGAGAATGCGGACAACGCCTGACTCCAACTCCGGCAGACGTGGACTGAGTTCTCGCCGCAATTGCTGAAGTCGCGGGGTGATCGTGGTCGTGAACTGCTCGATCGCCGCGTCCCGTCGTCGACGGACCTCGTCGCCCGCACCGAGCACCTCGAGAAAGAACAGGCGCGCAGCCGCAGGGTTGTACGACAGCAGGGTGAGCAGGCTTCGCATGATCCCCCGCAGGTCAGCGGGATCGGTTGAACTCTCGGCCGACGATGCCGCGACGCCGGCGTCACGGAGGAAGCGGTCAAAAGCGCGGTAGGCAGCGACGACCACCGCTTCCTTGGACTCGAACATCTCATAGAACGTCTTACGCGAGACGCCGGCCCGCTTGACGATGTCCATCACAGTGGTTGCGGCGTAGCCCTCGGTTCCGAAGAGTTCGATCGCGGCGTTGATGATCCGCGCCGATTGGCTGCTTTCGACCTGCTCACGGGTCAGATTGTGCCGATGGCGCGGCAGACTTCCGTTGTGCTGGTCCGGCACGATCTCGCCGCGCGCAGTCTCAAGCATCGCAGCCTCCTGCCGGGTCGTCGTCTCGGTTTTCAGTCTAAGTGTCGTCGAAACGACCGTTGACAATCCAGAAACAGACTGTACTCTAATTTTCGACCCATTGAGAAACAGGTTGTTTCTGATTCTCGCCGTTGTCGCTCGGGGCGACTACGGAAAGGGCGAGGTAGGCAACGAGGCCCGCCTCGACGAAAGGAATTCAACAATGTCCCTCAAACGTGGACTCGTCATCGGCTGCGGCGGCACCCTCGGCGGCGCCTGGACAATCGCCGCACTCAAGGCGCTGTCGAACCACCTGGACTGGGACCCGCGGACTGCCGATCTCCTGCAAGGTACGTCGGCCGGCGCTGAGCTGGTCACGATGATCGGCAGCGGGGTCAGCGTCGACGACCTGGTCGCCATGCAGCGCGGAACTGCGCAGGACCCTCGCCTTCGTGCCCACCTGGCCGCAACACCCGGCATGCTGCCGCCGCTCCCCCGGCCGAAGCTCGGATCGGCTCTTCTGCCGCTGCGGGCCAGCGGACTAGTCGGACTCTCCGGCCTGGCTCCGGTCGGCGCCGGAGATCCCACGTGGCTTCAGCGCCTTGCGGATTCCTTTGCGCCCGGCGGGGGTTGGGTATCGCACAAGAACACCCGTTTGGTGGCGGTCAACTATCGGACGGGTGAGCGGGTCGCCTTCGGGGCGCCCGGGAGTCCGTCAGCGTCCATCGGCGAAGCGCTTCGCGCCTCGTGGGGAATTCCTGGCTGGTTCCCCCCGGTCGAAATCGGGGGCAGCAGCTACGTCGACGGCGGTGTCGCCTCGACCGCTTCGCTTGACCTCGTCGCCGATGCCGGCCTCGACGAGGTGATCGTCGTGGTTTCGATGGCCTCGCTGTCCAGCGGTAGCGCTCCCGGTCCCATCGGGGCGGCCGAGTGGCTGCTGCGTCGCCGGATGACGGCGACTCTGCGCAAGGAGATCGCGGTTGTCGAGCAGACGGGCACGCGCGTTGTCGTCGTCGATGTGACTGCCGAAGACCTCGCTGTCATGGGTGGAAACTTCATGGACCACCGCCGACGTTCGGATGTTTTCGAGTACTCGATGTCGGCGCTGGCCGAGCGGGTCACGTCGATCTCGATGTCAGGGGTGACCGCATGACCACGAAGCACGTGCACGCAATCGTCATCGGAGCCGGAATGGCCGGAATTGCGATGGGCGTCTCGCTCCGCAAGGCCGGCATCAACGACTTTGTCATCCTCGAGAAGGGCGATGAC
Organism: Smaragdicoccus niigatensis DSM 44881 = NBRC 103563; assembly: GCF_000380645.1. Classification (GTDB taxonomy): domain Bacteria; phylum Actinomycetota; class Actinomycetes; order Mycobacteriales; family Mycobacteriaceae; genus Smaragdicoccus; species Smaragdicoccus niigatensis. The sequence continues at coordinate 22,763 of NZ_AQXZ01000004.1, read as the reverse complement.
GTCGGCGGAGTGTGGCACTGGAACCACTACCCGGGGTTGACCTGCGACGTTCCCTCGCACCTATACCAGTACTCGTTCGCGCCGAAGCCGGACTGGTCTCGTCTCTTCGCCACCGGCCCGGAGATCCAGCGCTACCACCGTGCCGTTGCCGAAGACTTCGGCCTGATGCCGCACGTCGAGACGAACGCGGAGGTCGTCTCGGCGGTCTACTCCGATGGCGGCTGGGACGTCGAGACTGCGACCAGTCAGAAGTACCGCACCGACTTCCTGATTTCGGCGACGGGCGTGCTGCACCACCCGGCCATCCCGGACATCGACGGGCTCGAGAGCTTCGACGGCCCGGTCGTCCATACCGCCCGCTGGGACGACGATCTCGTCACCGACGGCAAGCGGATCGCTGTAATCGGCACCGGCTCGACCGGTGTGCAGGTAGTCAGCGCGTTGCAATCCGGCGCGGCCCAGGTCACCCATTTCACGCGGACGCCGCAGTGGATCCTGTGGGGACCGATGGATGTGCAGCAGCCCAAGATCGTCGGCAGCGTGTTGGGTCGCGTGCCGTTCGCGAACAAGCTGCTGTACCGCGGTCTCCTCGAAGGGTCGGGAATTCTGGCCGACATCACCACAAGGAAGACCTGGCGGCGGACTGTCGCCCAAAACGCAGCCCGCGTGCAACTTCTTCGAGTACGCAACCGGCAGCTGCGGCGCAAACTCACCCCCGACTACGAGCCCTTCTGCAAGCGGCAGGTCGTTTCCGGCGCCTACTACACAGCGGTTCAGCAGCGAAACGTCGAACTCGTCGACACCGGCATCGAGCGGGTCACCGAGAACTCGATCGTCACCGCGGATGGACGCGACCGAAAGTTCGACATCATCGTCCTCGCAACGGGATTCCAGGCGCACAACTACATGCGACCGATGAATCTCGTCGGGCGCGATGGACTGACGATCGACGACGCCTGGGCGAAGGGGCCGCGCGGCTACCGCATGACGGCGATCCCCGGCTTCCCGAACTTCTTCACACTCCTCGGCCCGAACTCACCGACGGGCTCCGTGTCGTTGCAGTTCACCGCAGAGCTCACGTCCCGCTACATCATCCAGATCATGAAGCGGTTCCGTCGTGGCGAGTTCACCGCGATCGAGCCCACGCAGGAGGCGGCCGACGAGTTCAACGACGAGGTACGCGAAGCCATCGGACCGACCATCTGGAACACCGGCGGCTGCAACTCCTGGTACCAGAACGAGGACGGAACCATCGACCTGTGGCCCTGGGATCGCAAGACCATGGCGAAGATGCTCAGCACTCCGGACGACCGGCACTACCACTTCACTCGTTAAGGAAGCTCAACAGGAGCGCCGCGTCGCCGGCAACTGAACCCGCTCTACGCAGCGGCAACGCCCCGGAAGATGAGATCGACCGCTGCCGCAGCCGTCGATCGAATCACCTCACGATCGGACGTGGGACTCAGTCCGAGATACGACGTGCCGATGGTCAGGCCCACGACCGCACGGGCGGTGGCAACGCTGTCGAGGTCGGCGTGGAGATAGCCGGCGGCCTTGCCGTATTCGATGTATCGCGAGGCGAATTCGACAAACGACTCGACCATCCCGAAGATCTGGTTCCCGACCTCCGCCCCGGGGCTCAGACTCTGAATGAGCAGCAGCCGGACGACCCGCCGGTCGCGCGTGACATCTCCGATCGCAAGGGAGATGCGCGCGACCTGTGCGCGGTATTCCTCGAGCGTCCGGGCCGCACCGGGCGCGTTCTCCGCCGTCAAGCTCGCACGTAGTCGCGCGATCGTGTTGTCGATGACCTGCTCGAGGATTTCCTGCTTCGACTCGAACTGCCGATAGAAGGTCGAGTTCCCGATCCCCACGCGTTCGGCGATGTCCGCCACGCCCGCCTGCGCGAATCCGCGCTCGGCGAAGATGTCGAACGCCGCGTCGACGATCTCCTCCCGGAGCGCCTGCCTGCGCCTTTCGGAATAACTAGGACCCACATGCCCATATTAGGTCTATTGACTCCATAACGGAATGATGATTCCCTAATGGACGTCAGGCACTCAGCCTCGTAGCAAAGGAGCTACCTCCATGACCGCATCATTCGCCACCTCGACCGTCGCCGACCGCCTTGACGCACTGCAGGCGCTGGCCAAGACCGACCCGAAGGCCGCCCAGGACGCCGCTTGGACCTGGATGGAAGACCTCGGCCAGCAGCTTCCCGGCCAGGCCGCAGACGACGAGCTCATGCAACTGTTCTCCCTCGGCACCCCCGCCGACGTCGACGGACAGACCTACGGCATGCTGATCGGCTTCCGCGCCAAGCCGGAGGGCATCAACCGCGGCGGCGAGATCATCTACACGATCGCCAAGGCCTTCGTCAGCACCTTCGGTGTCCCGTGGCTCGGCAAGAAGTTCGACCAGGCGGCGATGCGCGGTACCAACACGATGACCCGTCTCGCCGAGGTCGCGCTTCCGATCCTCGCGCGGTACCGCACGCGCAAGGCCGCTGGCAACACCTGCGAGGGCTTTGACATGCTGAACCGCTTCGAGGACAGCGTCGTCGCACCGGGTACCCGGATCCTCGTCCTCGACTACGAAGACGCGAGCCTCGGCAACCCGTGGCCGGTCAACCAGATCCGCGATGAAGCCGTTCAGATCGTGCCCGGCACCTACATCGGAGCCAAGATCTGGCACCAGGAAAGCGGATACAAGCAGATCGCCTGGTGGGCCAGCAAGCTCGACGTCTGATCAAATTCACACCGCAAGGCCCGGCTCGTCCACGCGACGAAGCCGGGCCTTGCACTGTTCCGAACTAGGCTTACCGCTATGTCACAACCCGCTTCGTACGCTGAGCGACGCAAGCAGGCGTTGCGACAGGAGATCATTGACGCCGCGTTCGACATCTTCGCTGAGCGTGGTTATCACGAGACCGGGATCGCCGACATCGCCGCTCGGGTCGGGATCGGGAACTCGACCTTCTATCGGCAGTTCGAGTCGAAGCAGGAAATTCTCGAGCAGGTCATCGAGACGACGATCGCGCGAATGCTCGCGTCCGTCTCCAACGAGAACGCCCCCGAGGCGGCGCACACCCTCGACGAATACCGCAAGCAGGTCGAACGCATCGCCGCCTCGCTGCAGGAAACCCTCGCCGATTCCCGCGTCACCCGTCTGATGTTCGTACAGAGCCTCAGCGCGGGCCCAGATATCGAAGCTCGCTTCTTTTCACTGAGCGAGCTCGCGGTCACGCTCACCAGCACCTACATCGACCACGGCAAGGAATTCGGCTATCTCGAGCCGAGCCTCGACAGTCTTGGAACGGCCCGCGCCCTCGTCGCCATGATCATCGGTGCCGGACTGTTGAGCCTGAACCCGCACGTCGAACAGAGCATCCGCGACCGAACCGTCAAGTCCGCCGTCGATCTGATCTTCGAGGGCGTCACCAAGTCTTGACAGGTATCAGTGCACCGCGCGGTCCGGGACGCGGCGGAAGACCATTTCCTCGAGTTCGGTGAAGAGGAGGTTGTAGTCTTCGGCGCTCACGGGTGAGCGCCACTGCTGCAGCCCGACAAGCAGTGTCATGCCGAGCACGGACAGCTTGTCCGCTTCTTCCTTCCCGACGATGGGTTCGAAGACCTCGACCATCGCGGCCTGGCGCTTCTCGTCGACACGCTTCTGCACCACCGCCACCGCCGGATTCGTGTGGGCCCAACCCCGAATTGCGGCTTCTGCCTCGTGCGGCAGACGGGCCGCGAGGTCTTTGAGCAGATGCACCCGGTCATACGGGTCGGGCACTTCACGCGACAACTGCACCAAGCGCTCGGTCTGCGTCTGCTCCCAGTGGACGAGGAAGTCATCGACGAACCCGTCGAAGCTGCCGAAGTAACCGTAGAACGATCCCGTTGTCACCTTGATCGCCTTGCACAGCGGCGCAATCTTGAGCGCGCCGGCGCCCTGTGTCGCGAGCAGATTCGTCGCGGCCGCGAAATAGTCGTCGCGTGTGACCAACAGGCGCATCTCTCCACCCCCAACCTGGAACCCCGGATATAACGCAGATTACAACCCGGCCGCGGCGTACTGCGCGACCAGCAGTCGCTTGACCAGCTTGCCCGTCTCCGAGCGCGGAAGCTGCGAGACAAAGTCCACGGTCTTCGGCGCTTTGAAGGCCGCAACCTGCGACTTCGCATGCTCGATAAGCTGATAAGCGAGCGCCGCGGACCCCGAGACGCCGTCGCGAAGCTGGACGACCGCCTTGACCTCCTGGCCCAATGCCGGGTCCGGCACACCGATCACGGCCACGTCGAACACCGCCGGATGCAGCGTCAGCGCATCCTCCACTTCGCGCGGATAGATGTTCACGCCACCGGAGATGATCATGAACGACTGGCGATCGGTGAGAAACAGATAACCGTCACCGTCGACGTAGCCGATGTCCCCGACCGTGGTCCAGTTCGGATGGTCCGGGTGCTCGGTCTGCGCGGTCTTCTCCGGGTCGTTGTGATAGCTGAACGGCCTGGTCTCGCGTTCGAAGTACACGAGGCCGGGCTCCCCCGAGGCGAGTTCGTCCCCGGACTCAGCACAGATGTGAACGGGCCCGAGCATGCTTCGGCCGACCGAACCGCGCTTGGTGAGCCACTCCGTCGAGGTGATGACCGTAAGTCCGTTGCCCTCCGTCGACGAGTAGTACTCCACGAGGATCGGACCCCACCAATCGATCATCATCTCCTTGACATCGGGCGGGCAGGGAGCCGCGGCATGAATCGCCATTCGCAGGCTCGAGACGTCATAGCTGAAACGTCGATCTTCGAGTTGCAGCATCCGAACGAACATCGTCGGCACGACCTGCGTGACTGTGACCTGGAATTTCTCGATCGCGGCCAGCATCTCGACCGCCTTGAATCGTTCGAGCACGACGACCGTTCCGCCATAGGCGTGGACGAACCCACACCAGCGCAGCGGCGCGGCGTGATAGATCGGCGCCGGCGACAAGTAGACGTCGGATGCGTTGATGCCGAACGCTTTTCCGACCAGCCCGGTCAGCGGGTCGCCGGGCTGGTCGACCGCGATTGGGAGAAGCGGTGGCTTCACTCCCTTCGGACGCCCGGTGGTGCCGGACGAATAGAGCATGTCGCTCCCGCGGGGCTGCTCAGCCAATTCGCGATCACCCGAGCTGGCGAGGAGGTCCTCAAACGATGCGTATCCCTCGAGCGCTCCGCCGAAGCTGTAGGCGCTGCCGATGCTCGGCGTCAGTCTTCGCACCTCTTCGGCGAGGTCACCCAGGTGTGCGGAACCGATGAGCACCTTCGCACCGCTGTCTTGTGCGATGTACGCGGCTTCGTCGGCCGTCAGGTGGAAGTTGATCGCCGTGAGGTACAGACCGGACCGAAGCGCGGCCCAGTAGATGGTGAAACACTCTGCGGCGTTGTCGCTGAGCATGGCAACGACATCACCCTTGCGAAGCCCGAGGTCATGCAGTGCGACCGCGAGTTGGCGGGAGGCATCATCGAGTTCGCGGTAGGTCACCACTCGCCCGGACCCGGCCATGATGACCGCCGGTTTGTCGGGGGTGGTGATGGAGAAGGTCCCTGGATACATGGCTCACAACTCCCGCTTGCCCGGGGTGAAGGTGACCGGCATGGACGTCAGTTCGTTCGAGAAGCCCGACTGGAGGCGGGTGATCGGGCCGGCGATCTGCATGTCCGGAAGGCGGCGGATCAGCTCTTCGAACAGGACCTTGAGCTCGAGCTTGGCGAGCTGGTTACCGAGGCAGAAGTGCGCGCCGCCGCCGCCGAAGGCCAGGTGAGCGGCCTTTTCCCGGGAGACGTCGAAGCGAGTCGGGTCGGCGTTGAGCTCCGGGTCCCGCGAGCCGGCGGGGTACCACATCACGACACGCTCACCCTTCTTCAGCTCGTGGCCACCGACGGTGGTGTCCTGCGTGACGACACGCGCGAAGTGCTGGACCGGAGTGACCCAGCGCAGCATCTCCTCGACCGCATTGACGAATGTCGCTTCACCGTTGATGAGCTTCTCGCGCTCGGCTGGGTTCTCGATGAGCGCCCGCATGCCTCCCGACGCGGTGTTGCGGGTGGTGTCGTTGCCCGCGAACATCAGCAGGCCGAAGAACAGCGAAACCTCGGTGTCCGAGAGCTTCTGGCCGTCAACCTCGGCGTGCACGAGCCGTGAAACGAGGTCGTCGCCCGGGTTCTCCTTGCGCGCTGCGGTGATCCCGCCCAGGTAGCCGCCGATTTCCATGAGCGCACCGAGTCCGAGCTCGGGGTTCGCGGTTGCCGCTGCCAGCGACAGACGGTTCGTCCACTCGAACAGCTGGCGGCGGTCCTCGACTGGCACGCCGAGCATGTCCGCGATGACGATGAGTGGAAGCTCGACCGCGATCTCGTCGACGAAGTCGCACTCCCCGCGCTCGATGACGTTGTCGATGAGCCGGTTCACGGTCTCCCGAATCTGGGCTTCCTTCTGGCGGATCAGCTTCGGCGTGAACACTGCCTGGACGATGTTGCGCTGGTTGGTGTGCCGAGGCGCGTCCATGACCAGGATGATTTCGCGCATCACCTCGATCGGAGCCGGCCCTTGCAGCGTCGTGAACACGCCGCCGGTCGCCGACGAGAAGGTCACCGCGTCGCGGCTGATCGCCTGGATGTCGGCGGCTTTGGTGAAGTTCCAGAAGCCGGGCTCGGCGCTGTCTGTCAAGGCGTTCCAGTGCGGGCCGGCCTGGGCACGCATCCGCTCGAACAGCTCGTGCGGCGGGCCGTCGTGGAAGTTGGACAGGTCGGTCAGGTCGACTTTCGCGAGGTCGATGTCAGCGGGCGTTGCAGTGGTCATGGCAGTGGGCTCCTTCAGGAGTGGTTGGGCTGGGGCGAAGGCGTACGGGCAGGTACTCATAGGTCGAGCACCAACTTCTCGGTGCGGGACCGAGAGACACAGGGCAGCATCACGTTTCCGCAGGCACGTTGGGCCGGCGTGAGCATCGAGTCACGGTGGTCGGGAGTGCCTTCGAGCACGCGCACCTGGCACGTGCCGCATACGCCCTCGAGGCACGACGACATGATGTCGACGTCGGCGTCTTCGAGGGCCTCGAGCATCGAGACACCTGGTTCGACATCGACCGTGACGCCGGAGCGCTGGCAGACGACCTTGAAACTGTCGAGTCCCTCCGGCTCGGCGGCGGGGGCCTTCGCGGCGAATCGTTCGAGGTGCAGAGCGCCCTCGGGCCATGGGCTGCAGAACTTCTCCACCGCGTCGAGCAACGGACTCGGGCCGCAGCAGTACACGAGCGTGTCGGCCTGCGGGTGTCGCAGTGCGCCTTCGAGATCGAAGAACGCGCCGCGCTGGTCGTCGGCCCAGAGCGTCACCTTGTCGCCGTATGTCTCGCGCAGGTCGTGCGCGAAGGCCATCGTGGTGGCGGTCCGACCGAGGTAGACCAACGACCAGTCAGCACCCGCTCGCTCCGCGGCGGCGATCATCGGCATCATCGGCGTGATTCCGATGCCGCCTGCGATGAACAGGTACCGCGGTGATTCGACGAGTTCGAAGTTGTTGCGCGGGCCGCGAACTGTGACCGAGGCGCCCTCATAGAGACGCTCGTGGACGTGCTGGGAGCCGCCCCGACTCATCGGGTCGAGCAGCACGCCGATCTGCCACTTCTCGGTGGAGCCCGGGTCGCCGCACAGCGAATACTGCCGAACGAGGCCGTCGCCAAGGATGAGGTCGACGTGTGCACCCGGGGCCCACGAGGGAAGATCCGCGCCGGCGAGTTCGAGTGTCACAACTGCATCGGCAACCTGTCGTCGGGTCGCGACCTTCAGTTGGGTGGTGAATTCGTCGCTGGTCATTTCGGAGTCCTTTCACTGGTGGCGACGAGTGCGGCAAAGTCGGCGATTTCGCGGTGGAAGTCCCCGACAAGGTCCCAGCCGTCGGGCAGGGCGACGGAATCGCCGACGATTCCGATGTCGAGGCCGCCCTGGTAGCTGACGACGGTGATGTTCAGTGCGAACGAGTCGAAAATGACGCTGAGCGGGAAGGTTGCGATGAGCGGTGCCCCCGCGAGGGTCAGCTGCACCGGCGGTCCGGCGACGTTCGAGACAACGAGATTCACCGGGGGTGTATCCAACCGAGAGGAGATGAGGTCCATCAGTCGCCGGGCCGCGATCCCGAAGATCGGGGACGGAATCGGATCGTTGACGTCCGCGAGCAAGGTCGGCGATGCCTGTTGCGTGCGGTGCTTCGCCGCCTTCATCGCGTGGTGGGCGAACTCGAGGCGGGACTTCAGGTTTGGAAGATGCGTCGGGAGCGGCGCAATGATCGACCCGATCGAATTTCCGAAGTCGCCATACGCTTCGGGCGCGCGGGTCGAGATCGGGATATAGGCGACCAATGGCGTGTCGGGAAGTTCGCCCGTAGCCAGCAGTCGACGTCGCAACGCACCTGCGCACAGGGCGATGACCACGTCATTGACCGTGAACCCGTATTCGTTCTTCACGGCTTTGATCACGTCGAGCGGAAGGGTCCCGAAGGCCAGCGAACGATGGGGCGACAGCTTCGTCGTGAACCGGGTGCGGGGTGCATCGAGGCGCGGAGAATCGTCTCCGCCACGCCAACGACTGGCGATCGTGTGCACCCCGGGAAGCGCCCGCAATGGCGGCACCAGGTCGAGGTGCCCGAGCAGCTGCGGAGTCGCACGAAGTGCTCGGAGCCAGCGCATCGGCAACGTCGCCAGGCCCGACAGCGCCAACTCCGTTTGGCTGGCATGGACCTCGTCGACCACCGCCGGAGATGAGGCCAGCGGTTCTGGGCCGTCCACCAAAGCGCCGAGGATCTTCGTCGCGGAGATCCCGTCCGCGACGGCATGATGCAGCGTGAACACGACCGCCGTCCGGCCGGGAAGTCCGTGGAAGACGTGCAGTCTCCACAGCGGGCGGTCGCGTTCCAGTTTGGTGGCGAGAATCTGTCCGGCTTCGACTGCAAGGCCCATGTCGTCTGCGCGTTCCAGCGTCGACTCGGTGACGTGGTCATCGAGATCGACGGTGGCTTCGACGAAGACCGGGTAGTCGAGTCCGAAGGGAACTTCGACGACTTTCCAGCGCATCGGCGGGCAGGTCCGGACGACGTTCTCGAGTCGCTCAACCAGCACGGCCTTGTCGATCGTGTGGCCGGTGGTGTCGAACATCAGCAGTCCGCAGTACTGCGAGCCGAAGTTCGCGCCTTCGGCTGCCAGGAACTGGGTGTCGAGACTTGAAAGTCGCTTCATCAGAAAACCTTCCGCATGAGCTTGGTCGCGAACGTGGAGTAGGGCGGGTAGAACATCAGCGGGTCCGGGAACGTCCGCTTGGCGAGCACCGAGCGGCGATGGCTCATCGCCTCGAAGCCCCATTGGCCGTGGTAGGCGCCCATTCCGCTGGCACCCACTCCCCCGAAGGGCAATTGCGGCACGAGGTAGTGCATGGCGCAGTGGTTGACGACCGCGCCGCCCGACGGGACTCGGTCGATGAATGACTCGGCGCGCTTGGACGATGCGGTGAACACGTACATCGCGAGCGGCTTGTCCCGGCCGTTGATGAACTCGACGGCGGCGTCGATCGAACTGACCGTCAGCACGGGCAGGATCGGCCCGAAGATCTCCTCGGTCATGACGCGGTCGTCGGCCGCGGGGTTGACGATGACACTCGGCTCGATGCGGAGCTGGTCGCGGTCCGAACCGCCACCGACGACGACCTTGCCGCTGGTCTCCTTGAGGACCGCCGTCAAGCGATCGAACTGGCGCTCGTTGACGATCGGCTGCGCGAACTGCGGCTGCGCGGATCGCATCTGCGTCAAGTTCTCGACGATCTTCTCGGTCAACTCACTGGCGATCGACTTCTCGGCAAGCACGTAGTCCGGCGCGATGCAGGTCTGCCCCGAGTTGAGCAGCTTCACCCATGCGATCCGGCGCGCGGCGACATCGATGTCGGCATCGGCGGCCACGATGACCGGGCTCTTGCCGCCCAGCTCGAGGGTCACCGGAGTGAGTGTCGGTGCGGCGGCGGCCATGATCTTCTTGCCGACTTCGGTGCCACCCGTGAAGAGTGCATGGTCGAAGCCCTCGGCGAGCAGCGCCTGAGTGACGACGGCATCGCCCTCGACGACCTGGATCGCCGAGCTGTCCAGATATCGCGGCAGGTACTTCGCGAGCACTGCCGAGGTTGCCGGGGCAAGTTCAGACGGCTTGACGACCGCGCAGTTGCCAGCCGAAACCGCGGCGATGAGCGGGCCCAGGCTCAGACCGAGCGGGTAGTTCCAGGGACCAATGATGAGGACGACACCCAGCGGGTCGTACTGGATCCATGCCTTGCTGGGAAGCTGGCTTGCCGGAACCCGGATGCTGCGCTTGCGCATCCATTTCTTGAGGTTCTTTCGTGCGTATTCGGCTTCGGCTTTCGCGCCGGCGATGTCGCCGAGCCAGGCGTCAAACGCGGACCGGCCGAGGTCGGCGGCGAGAGCGTCCGCGATCGCATCTTCTTGTTCATCGCAGAATCGCTCGATTCCACGCAGCTGCTCAATCCGCCACTTGAGAGAACGTGTGCGGCCGGTGGCGAACACAGCGCGCAGCGACGGCAGAACACCTTCGGTTGTGGTGTGAGATCGGGTCATTGTGTGACCGCCTTCGGGGCTCGTTCAGATGTAACATCACTTACATTACATACGACCAATTGCTCCCACAACCCTTGCGGACAAATCAAATGTAAATTACGTTATGTTTCATATCCCGCATCAAAGGAGTGCCGTCATGGGCAAGAAGTCGCTGCAAGGAAGCCGTATCGCCATCACCGGAGCTGGCCGAGGAATCGGGCTCGCCACCGCCAAGGAACTCCACCGTCGTGGTGCGCTTGTCGTCATCGGCGACGTCGATGAGAGTTCCGCAGTCGCGGCGGCGAAGAGCATCGGACCCGGGGCGGAAGGTTTCGCGGTCGACGTTGCCGACTACGAGTCCTTCGCGCTTTTCCACCAGAACGCGACCACCAACGGGCCGCTCGACGTGCTCATCAACAACGCCGGAATCATGCCGATCGGGCACTTCCTGGACCAGTCCCCCGACACACACCGCCGTGCGGTTCAGATCAACATCCTGGGTGCGATCAACGGCATGCACCTGGCGCTGCCGAGCATGGTCGCCAACGGGCGGGGGCACATCATCAACATCGCCTCCACCGCGGGCAAGACCCCGGTCCCCGGCGGACTCACCTACTGCGGCACGAAGTCCGCGGTGATCGCGCTCACCGAGACAGCCCGGGTCGAATTCGCCGGCACGGGAGTCGAATTCACCTGCGTCATGCCGAGCTTCACCAACACCGAGCTCATCTCGGGCACCAAGGGCATGAAGCTGATCCCGACCGTCGAGCCGGAGGACGTCGCCGACGCCATCGCCCGCGTCATAGCGCGCCCCAAGGCTGACGTCTTCGTGCCGCAGATCGTCGGAACCATCCTCAAGCCCCAGCCACTACTCGGCCGCGGACTGCGGGACTGGTTCAACCACATCCTCGGCGCTGACAAGGCATTTCTGGACGTCGACGCAAAGGCCCGATCCGGATACGAGAACCGGATCAGCCACGACTGACGCGCTACCGGTCAAGCGGGTTCGACGGGCGCGAAAACCTCGACAGTCCCATCGGACTCGCGTGTGCGTAGTCGCGGCAACGGTGGTGGCGCGACCGGTAGTTGATGCGTCTTCACCTTCCCGTCCAGCGCGAACGAGGTCCGATGGCACGGGCACCGAAGTTGCTGGTCGGGAGCGTCGAGCCACAGTTTGCAGCCTTGATGCGTACAGATGCCCGACAACGCGACAGCTTCACCGTCGACGCGGCGCACGAAGCCCGCAACCGAGCCCACGTTGAACGGCATGGTCTGTCCTTCGCCGAGGTCCGTGCTGGCGGCGACCGCCTGCCACGTTCCGGACTCGGGGTTGATTTCTGCCTGTTCGGTGTTTCCAGACGTGTTGCTCGTGAGTGCCGAGTCGACCACGACCGTCGCCGCGACGGCAGCGGCCGCAGCGGAAGCACCGACGATCGCCTCCCGCCGAGTCGGGAGCCAGCCTGGCCGCTTCGACGACTTATCGTCCGCGAGTTGCCGGTGCAGACGCGTGACGAACTCCTCGCTCGGTGTTCCGCCACCCGGTCGGCTGGCCCGAAGTTCGACCGCGATCTGCATCTCTTCGGCGTCGAGGTCGTCGGGGCGCCCGCGCTGAATCGGGCGGCCCGCCAGCAGGTCATCGACAAATCGGCGCACGGTTCGTCTGATCACTGCATGCCTCCCTTCCGGTTCTGCGCTGCCAGCCGTAATGCCCGGTGCTGGAGGACCTTCGCATTGGAAATCGTCACTCCGAGCGCTGCTGCCGCGTCCTTGATGCTGTATCCCTGCAGGAACCGTAGGTCGAGGATCGTGCGGTAGTTGTCGGGAAGCGTATCGAGAACCTCGGTGGCCAGACGCTCGGTCGAGACATCTATGACGGGATCGTCGGTGTCCGCTTCGACGACGTCCATGTCGATCGCGGTGATTTCGCGACCCATCCGATCCCGCCAGAACGCCGCAAGCGTCGTGCGTGCCGTCGCCTTCAGATAGGCGCGCACTTCGGCAACCGGAACGGTGAGCCGAAGCGGTCGCAGCGCGCTCAGAAAGACATCGGTCGTGAGGTCTTCGGCGTCGCTACGGTTGCCGACCTTCAAGAACATGAGCTGGTAGATCCACCCGATGTTGTCCCGGTAGACGGCGTCCCAGTCGGGATAGCAGTCGTCGGACACGGCTCGGAGCTTACGCGTGCCCGGGTCGGTAGACAGCCTGCGCTGCTCACCCAACATCGATAGCCGCCCTCCGATTGTTCGTACCCGCTTATAGGTATGGACGCGGGTTACACGAGCGGTCTGTAACCCGCATTCCTAGCTGTTCATGAGCGCATCCACACAGATGTGGGGCGCTGATCAGTCGGGAGGAAACGATGAATCGAACACGACGATGGGCGGTATTCGCGGGCCTTGGAGTCACCGCACTCGGGCTCAGTGCCTGCGGCAGTTCCGGTACCCAAACAGTCACGCCGACACCTGTTTTCGCGGCGGGCTCAGCCACTCCCGGCATGCCGGGGATGGGTGCGATGCCGTCGATGGCCATAACTCAGGCCGCAGCACCGTCGAGCGCTCCCGAAGGCCCGAACGTCATCAGCATCACGAACTTCGCATTCGGACCCGAGACGCTGACCGTGCCGGTCGGCACCACGGTGACGTGGATCAATCACGACGAGGAACCGCACACCGTCGCCAGCGACGACGGCACGTTCCACTCCCCGGGCATGGACACCGGTGGCACCTACAGCTTCACGTTCACCAAGGCCGGCACCTACCAGTACATCTGCTCGATCCACCCGTTCATGAAGGCATCGGTGGTGGTGACCCCATGAACGCGAACCTCGACCCCGTGGACGATCTCGATCCGCGCGATCCGCGCACCATGAGCCGGCGGCAGCTTCTTCGGCACACCGCCTGGTTCGGAGCGGCGGTCGGCCTCACCGTCGTCGGCGGTGAAGTGATCTCGCATGTCGCGGGTTCGGCACCCGCTGTCGCCGGGCGACCTGCGCTGAGGTTTGCCCAGGTCAGCGACAGTCATATCGGCTTCCACGGCCCGGCCAACCTCGATGTCGGCGCGACCTTCTCCGAGGCGATCCATCAGGTGAACTCGCTCGGCTACACCCCGGACTTCGTCATCCACACCGGCGATCTCACCCATCTGGCGACGCCCGAACAGTTCGACCGGGTCAAACAGATGATGTCCGGCCTATCGACCCCGCACATCTTCACCGTGCCGGGTGAGCACGACTCCACCGACGACGCCGGCCAGCGGTATCGCTCCGTCTTCGGAAACGGCACGCACGGCGACGGTTGGTACAGCTTCGACATCGCCGGAGTCCACGTCATCGGACTGGTCAACACCCTCAACCTGAAGCTGCTGGGCCATCTCGGCACCGATCAGATCGACTTCGTCCGCAAAGACGTCGCGGGACTGTCATCCGATACGCCGATCATCGTGTTCAGCCATATTCCGCTGTTCGCGATGTATCCGTCGTGGGGGTGGGGAACCGACGACGCCGCACAAGTTCTGAGCTTCTTGCGCCGGTTCTCGTCGGTGACCTGTCTCAACGGGCACGTGCACCAACTGTTTTCGAAGACCGACGGCAACATCACCTTTTACAGCGGGACGACGACGGCCTATCCGCTCCCCGCCCCCGGGACTTCGGGCATCGCGGTTCCCAAGCCGCTCACCCTGCCCGCGGGAAAGCTGCACTCCGCACTCGGAATTCGTGAAGTGACCTACAAGCGCGGCGACCAGCGGCTTGCTGTCAAAGACGAGGCGTTGCTGTGAATACCAAAGTGGCTCTCCGGATCGCACTCGCGATCACGGTCGCGCTCAGTGCCAATATTCATGCCGATCTCTACGTCTCGGGTTACCGGTATGTGCACGTGATCGGGTTGCTGTTTCTCGTCCAGGCGGCCGCTGGCTTTGCCGTGGCCCTGCTGCTCGTGCTCGGTGCGCCGTGGACGTTCTACCTTGCGTCGCTGGGGCTCGCGGCGGGCAGCCTGGGCGGGTTCATCTTGTCGCGGACCGTCGGGGTGTTCGGGTTCACGGAAGTGGGTTGGCAGCCCGCACCCCAAGCCGCCATCTCCGTCGGCGCGGAGTTATGCACGATCGTGCTGGCGATGATCTGGCTGATTCCGCGAGCCCGGACCCTTATCCGGTGAACCCGTCGATCTGGGACAGCACGCGCATCATCACCTCGTCGGCGCCACCGCCGATGCTGAGCAGACGGCTGTCCCGGTAAGCCCGCGAGGTCCAGGTCTCGTCCATATAGCCGCTGCCGCCGTGCACCTGCAGGCACCAGTCGGCGACCTCACGGACCAGCGGCCCGACGATCATCTTCGCGATGGTCGCCTGGCGGACGACGTTCTTGCCCGCCACGTAGTCGGCGGCGATCGCCCGGTTGTAGACCTTGAGCATGTCGACCCGGCCGGCCAGACCGGAGTACTGGTAGGCCAAGAACTGGTTGGCGGCAATCGGCTTCCCGAAAATGTGCCGCTGAAGTGCATATTCCTTGGTGCGCTGCAGTTGGCGCGTGCACGACGTGGGTGCGCCGTAGGCGCCGAACATGCGCTCCATGACGAACTGCGACATTTGCTGCTGAAAGCCGCGGCCGATCTCGCCGATGGTGTTCGACACCGGAACACGAACGTCGTCGAAGGTGATGATGCCCGTGTCGGACGCATGCATGCCCAACTTCTCGAGCTTGTGAACCTCCACGCCGGGCGTCTTGCTCGGAATGATGACCTGGCTCATCCCCGCGTATCCGCCTTCGCCCGAGGTCCGGAGGAGCGTGCAGAACCAATCGGCCTGAAGAGCGTTGGTGATGTAGATCTTCGAGCCGTTGATGACCCAGTCGTCGCCCTCGCGACGGGCCGAGGTCTTGAGGCCCGCGACGTCCGAGCCAGCGTCGGGCTCGGTGACCGCGACGGCCGCGATCATCTCACCGCGCATCGCCGGAGCGAGGAATTCGCGCTTCAGTTCATCGCTGCCATGGGCATGGAGGGACGGCGTCGCCATCGCGATGTGCACACCGAACGCCATCGGGAAGGAGCCGTTGTCGACGCGGCCCAGCTCCTCGGCGAGCACGAGTGTGAACAGATGGTCGGCACCCTGGCCCTCGTACTCAGGGTCGTACTCGAGGCCCACGAACCCGAGCTTCGCCATGTCCGGAATGATTTCGTGCAACGGCATGAACTGCGCACGTTCCCACTCGTCGATGTGGGGATTGATCTTGTCTTCGATGTACCGGCGTACGGACTTGCGGAACTCTTCGTGTTCGGGAGTGAACATCGCGGGCTCTCCTTCGATTACTCGATGACGTCTATTCCATACCGTGCCTGCGCCGCCGCGGTGAGATCCGGCAGGAATTGCGTCGGCCAGTCGCCCCCGGCAGCCGAGTGGTGGCGCAGCACGCGCCGGGCGATGACGTCCTGATGGACTTCGGTGGGGCCATCCATGAGTCCGAATGTGGGCACGAGCTGCCACAATCTCGCCAACGGCGTCTCGTTGGACGCACCCAGCGCGCCGTGCAAATGCAGCGACCGCTCGACGACGTCGTGCACAACGCGAGCCATCTCAACCTTGCATCCGGAGACGTACTCCATTGCCGCGATGTGGCCGTTCGTGTCGATCTGCCAGGCGGCGTAGAGAACCAGCAATCGGAACTGCTCGATCTGAATCCACGAATCCGCGATCCCGGCCTTGACGATCGCGTTGTCGGCCAACGTTCCGCGGAACGTTTTGCGGGACAGCGCCCGCTCGCATTGCATGTCGAAAGCACGCTTGATCAGGCCGATCGTGCGCATTGCATGGTGCAGTCGACCGCCGGCGAGGCGAGCTTGGGCGAGGTAGAAGCCCTTGCCGCGCTCCCCCAGCAGGGCATCGGGTCCAACGCGAACGTCGGTGTAGCGCACGTGCGGATGCAGGCCGACTCCGAGCGGGTCACCGATGATGCCGGTCTCCCGAACCAGTTCGATCCCGGGGGTGTCCGTCGGCACGAGGAACATCGACATGCTCTCGCGTGGAGCCGCGTCCGGTTCGGTGACGGCCATGACGATGAGAAATGAGGCGTTCTTGGCGTTCGAGGTGAAGAACTTCTCGCCGTTGATGATCCAATCCTCGCCATCCTGGACGGCGTTCGTGCGGAACAGGCGCGGGTCGGCGCCGCCGTGCGGCTCGGTCATCGAGAACGCGGAGAACATCTCACCGGTGAGCAGAGGTTGGAGGTAGCGCTGCTTCTGGTCGTCGGTACCGAACATCGCGATGATCTCGGCGTTGCCAGTGTCCGGAGCCTGGACGCCGAAGATGATCGGTCCCCACCCGGTCCGGCCCAGGATCTCGTTGATGAGCGCGAGTTTGACCTGGCCGAATCCCTGGCCACCGAGTTCCGGACCGAGGTGGCACGCCCACAGGCCCTGCGCTTTCACCTTCTCCTGCAAAGGCCGGACGATCTCGGCGATCTTGCCCTCGACTGGGCGGTACATGAGGTGCTCGTCTTGATTGGTCAGGTTGTCGAGGGGCTCGACCTCCTCCCGGACGAACTGGTCCGCCCAGTCGAGCTTGGCCTGAAATTCGGGGTCAGTACTGAAGTCCCACATGTCATTTCACCCCGCCGTCGAGCCGAAGGATCGAACCGGTGCAGTAGCTCGCCGCATCGGAAACCAGGTACAGAGCAGCGCCGATGATTTCGTGCGGCTCGGCAACGCGGCCGAGGGCCGTGCCGGAAGCGATGAAATCGAACATGTCCGGCGTCCACGCCTTCGAGATGTCGGTGCGGAACGTGCCGCACATGATGGCGTTGACCCGCACCTTGGGGGCGAAGGTCTGCGCAAAGCCTTCGGTGAGCGAATTGAGCCCCGCCTTCGCCGCGGCGTACGGCAGGATCATCGGGTTCGGTCGGATCGAACCGACCGAGGAAATGTTCAGAATCGTGCCGCCGCTGTCGGCGGCCATGCGGGTGCCGATATTCGCGGACAGTCGGAACGGTCCCTTCAGATTGATCCCGAAGACTTTGTCGTACAACGCTTCCGAGACCTGGTCAACGCTGGGATAGAGCGGGGACATGCCGGCGTTGTTGACCAGAATGTCGACGCGCCCGAACTCGCCATAGACAGCCTCGACGAGGGCATCGCAGTCCGGCCAGTTGCCGACATTGCAGGCGATCGGCAGCGCTTTTCGACCGAATCGCTCGCGGACCTCGGTCGCGAGTTCTTCACAGTTGTCGAGCTTGCGGCTGGCGATGATGACGTCGGCGCCATGCTCCGCGAACGCCAGAACCATCTCTCGACCCAGGCCCCGGCTACCGCCGGTGACGAGCGCGACTTTGCCGCTCACATCGATGTCGATCGACACAGGTCAGAACCCTTCTTCGGTGAAACGTTGCGCCTGGGTAAGGAGCGCGACTGCCATCGAGTGCAGGAAATCGCCGACCGGCTTGGGCGCCTTTCCTGCACACGCGCGAGCGTGCGTGCCCTCGAGAATGACGGCCAACTTGAACGAGGCCATGACGGTGTACCAGAGCGCGTTGTCGACCGGTCGGTCGGCGACGGTGGCGTAATACCGCACGATTTCCGTTCGGGTGGGTAACCCACCGAGGTGGCCGAGTGCACCGCTCGTCGCGGACGCGGCGACATCGGCTGATGGCCACGTTGCGAGCAACCAACCAAGGTCCAGCAATGGGTCCCCCACCGTGGACATTTCCCAGTCCACGATCGCGGCGACCTCGGGACCGTCGTTCCGGAACATGAGGTTGGCTAGATGGAAGTCGCCGTGCATGATTCCCGGCTTGAATTCGTCCGGCTTGTTCGCGGTCAGCCATTCGGCGAGAGAGTCCACTTCAGGCAACTGATGGCCGTCGTACCCGTCGAGCTCGGCGTACTTGTCGAGCATTCGCAACCACTGCGGCACCTGCCGATCGAGAAATCCCTCGGGATGCCCGAAGTCGTCGAGTCCGACCTCGCTGGGATCGACCGACCCGAGCGCGGCCAACGCATCGACGACCTGGAAGCCCATCTGCCGACGGAGGTTCTCGTCAGAAGAATGCAGCTCCGGCAATCCGACTGATGCGTTGAAACCCTCGACCGGCTCCATGAGGTAGAACACCGCACCCAGCACGTTCTCGTCTGTCTCCGCGGCCACCAGCCGTGGTTTCGGAACGGGCGTATCTGCCAGCGCAGCAAGCACTTTGGCTTCCCGCCGCATCGCCTCGTTCGTGGTTGAGCGCAGATGCACCGGCCCGCGTCGCAGGACGAATCGCTTTCCGTCGCAGACGAACGAGAACATCAGGTTCTGGGTGCCGCCGCCGATGGGTGCGATGTCCTCGATCGGGCCCGCGGCAATGCCTTTGTCTTTCAGCCAGGATTCCAGAACCGTCCAGTCGACGGCAGATTGCTGCATGCCGGTCACTGTAAGCGCGCCCCGCTTTAATGGTCAATGCATCTGCATTAAATGTTCTAGGCTTTAGTTATGGAAACGCGGGACCGCCTGATCGCTGCAGCGGAACAGCTGTATGCCGCCCAGGGCATCGACGCGGTCAGCCTGCGCGAGATTCAGCGCGCTTCCGGCGTCAAGAACGCGGCCGCGATGCAGTACCACTTCGGGGACCGGGCCGGCCTCCTCACCGCCCTGCTCGACAAACACAGCCGCGATATCGAACAGCGTCGGCATGCACTACTCGACCGCTACGAAAACGGTGCATCGACAGACATCCGAGCGCTGGCCGAAGCCCTCGTTCTGCCGCTTGCCGCCAAACTTGCCGACCCCGATGGCGGCGAGGCTTACCTGCGCATCCAGGCCGATCTGCTGAACCGTCGCCAGCCTCTCCTGAGCGAAGTGCTCGAGAACAGTGGCGAAAGCATCATCCGATGGCGCAATCTCGTGGAGCCATTCCTCGACCCCACGGCCGCACAACTACACCGACGGTTCGTCGTCTTCCGCTTCGTGGTGTCGGAGTTGGCCCGTCGAGCGGCGACGGCGCCGCACACCAGCGATCGAGTCTTCATCTCTCAGCTCATCGATCTCGTGGCCGCAATGCTGCAGACCCCGGCATCCGACCAGACCCGCCAGCTCGCCGAGCAACGACGCGAACAGGAGACAGCATGACCACGCGGCTTATCGAGGTATCGAACACCGGCAGTGGGATCGCGACGATCACCCTCTCCTGGCCCGAACGCCGGAATGCGCTCTCGATCGCCATGCGTGATCAGATCAGCGACGCCTTGGACGATCTCGCGAAGGACGAGACCCTCAAGGTCGTTGTGCTGACGGGTTCTGGCAGCGTCTTCAGTGCGGGTTTCGACCTGCGCGAATTCAGCTCCGACGATCCTGACGTCCGCGACCGGCTGTGGCCGTCCAGCGACCGCTTCCACCACACGGTCCTGCGCTTTCCACTGCCGGTCGTGGCGGGAATCAACGGTCCGGCACTCGCCGGCGGTTTCGATCTCGCAGTTCTGTGCGATATCCGAATCGCCTCCACCGCAGCCACCTTCGCACATCCGGAACAGGCCTTCTCGGACGTCGTCTACGGCCCGTTGCATGACCTGGTGGGCGGCGCCGCCGCACGCTACCTCGCTATGACCGGCTACCGCATCGACGCCGAGGAAGCTCTCCGGATCGGGCTCGTCAGCGAGGTGTGCATTCCCGAGTTGCTGTCCTCGCGACTGACCGAGGTCGCGACCGACATCGCACGAGCTCCGCGCGAAGCGTTGATTCGCACGAAGGCCAAGGTGCTCCGCCGCCTCGACATCTCCTCCGAGACGCCGACGCTGGATTTGTAAAACTGCTCAGGACATCGCCGCCAAGCGACGAATCTCATCGTCGAAGAGTTCGGGCGTCTCGATGTTCGGGCAATGACCGACTCCCTCGAGTTCGACGAAGCGATGCAGATGGCCGGTACCGCGCAGGATGTCTGCGATGCGCGAACTGGCGAGCGGCGGCGTTGCCCGGTCGCGCGAGCCGACGAGCACGGTCGTCGGGACGTTGAGGTTCGCGACGCCCTCGTTGAGCTTGAGTCCGGTCAGAGCTGCGGTCCACGTGGACGAAACCCGCATGCCGACGCCGACCGAAAGCTGGAGCAGGAAATCGACCGCGCGCCACCCTGCGGCCGGCACCCACATCAGGCGGAAGACCCATCGCACCACGGGATTCGGCGGCACCGACGGCTGCGCTCGCCCGAGCACGCGGAACAACGGCCGGCGAATCCACGCGGCGCGGCCGGCGAACGGCAGGAGTTTGCTCGTGGCGTGGAATCGCTCGGCGATCGTGTTCGCGAGCAAGACCGCCGAGGCTCGCGTCGATACGTGGTCCGGGAACCGCTTAGCCCAGGCGAGCACCGAGATTCCACCAAAGCTGTGGCCGACGAGAATCGCGCGATCCCCGGCGGACAGGACCTCGGCGAGCACGGCTTCGAGATCAGCGGCCAGCGTCGGGGTGTCGACGCCGGCGCGGCCCATCGTCGAGCGCCCGAACCCACGCTGGTCATAAGCGACGACCCGAAACTGGGACGCGAGCGCGTTGATCTGCGGGTTCCAGTATTCGACGCGACCGCCGTGTCCATGCACCAAGACGATTGCCGGCGCGTCAGGCGACCCATAAGTCCGTACGTGCAGTCGCGCACTGTCGTCCGTCACGATCTCCGTGATCGTGAACGGAACATGGGGGTCGTGCAGCAACGCGGTCATCCGCCGACCCTATCCGCATTCTGAATCCATCTCCGCGCCCGGTCGTTTGCGGCAGGATTCGAAGGGACTGACTATCTCGCAACAGCTCGGGGGTCTCGATGGGTCGATACATGTGGCAAGTGCGATACACGGCGGAAGGTGCCCGCGGCCTTCTCTCCCAGGGTGGAACTGCGCGCAAGGCGGCGATCACCCAGATGGTCGAGAGCGTCGGGGGCCGCGTCGAGTCGGTTTACTACGCCTTCGGTCCGGACGATCTCATCGTCATCGGTGAGGTTCCGAACGAGGTCGCCGCGGCGGCCATGGCGATCCGGACGGCCGCATCGGGCTTCGCAGTGTCGCGCACAACCGAGTTGCTCACGCCCGAGCAGATCGATGCCGCCACGCAGCTCGACGTCGAATACACCCCGCCTGCCGGTTCTTAAATTGGTTACTGCTTTCGATCTCAACCGAGAGCAGTATTGAGTCAGAGATTCATCTGACTCGCTTCGCTGTGCCTGCACGACGGCAGGTTCAGCGGGGCATCACGGAGGGGGTCCGTGGTGGTCGCAACTAAAGGTTCTTCCGCCGGCGCCGCATTCGAGTGGACGAAGAAGTATTGGCGTGAACACCCACGCCAATCCCTCGAGACCGGCGGCCGCATGATCTCCATGGGCGGCGAATCCATCGCCACCCTCGCCCAAGACGTCTGGCAACGCAAATTCCCATTCGCCGAATTCATCCGCCAATGCGCCTTCATGTGCAGCGTCGCGGTCGTACCCACCCTCTTCGTCGCCATCCCCATCACCGTCACCATCCAAATCCAAGTCGGCGGCATCGTCAGCCAGGTCGGAGCCGACTCCTTCATCGGCGCCGCCACCGGCCTCGGCGTCCTCAGGCAAGGCGCACCCCTGGTCACCGTGCTCATGATCTCCGGCGCCGTCGGCTCCGCCATCTGCGCCGACCTCGGATCCCGCACCATCCGCGAAGAAATCGACGCCATGCGCGTCATGGGCGTGGACCCCATGCGCCGCCTCGTCGCCCCCCGCCTCGCCGCCGCCACCCTCGTCTCGGTGCTCCTGTGCGGCTGCGTCATCTTCGTCGCATTCCTGTGCGGCTACATGTTCACCGTCTTCGTCCAAGGCGGCGTCCCCGGCAGCTTCGTCACCGCCTTCGCCGCCTTCGCCCAAGCCAACGACCTCATCATCGCCCTGCTCAAAGCGTTGATCTTCGGCCTCCTGGCCGCGATCATCGCCTGCCACGCCGGACTATCCACCAAAGGCGGACCCGGCGGAGTCGCCAACTGCGTGAACACCGCCGTCGTCACCTCCGCGATCGTCCTATTCGCGGTCAACATCATCATCACCCAGGTCTACAACACCCTCTGGCCCTCGGAGATCGCAGGATGAGTCACGCCACCGAATACACCCCACCCCTGCTGCGGCCCCTCAAAGCCCTCAAAAGCCTCGGCAACGCCCCCAAATCCGGCACCGCCAAAGC
>NZ_AQXZ01000003.1 GCF_000380645.1 Smaragdicoccus niigatensis DSM 44881 = NBRC 103563 | reverse complement strand
GCTGAACACATGACGCCAGAACAGTGCGTGAACCTCGGGTGATGCCGTCCGTGCCCATGCGGACTGGTAGCCAGCCTCCTTGGCCCACTTCAACCCGGTCGATTCGCTGACGCCCGCCTCGACTGCGGCCTGCGAGGGCGTCTTGCCCGCACCGACCGCCCGCCAGAACGCTTCACGCACCTCGCTCGGCAAACTCCCGCCACGCGGACGTCCACGGCGACGCTTCAACTGCGCACACACAGCTACAGCACCTCTCAAAAGAGACAGGTGTTGCAGCGATCACTTGAGCCCGCCGAGGCTTCCTCCGCTGTCAGACGTCAATATGAGCAGGTCGCAACGACGGGAAGCATGCAGACCTACAAAGCCTGTCCAAACCATGACCAACTGAGACGATCGCTGGCAGAACGCTGCGTCGCCAGTAAATATGGAGCGTATGAGCCAGCACACCAGTGCCGATGTCATCGTCGTCGGACTCGGCGTCGCCGGAGAATCAATCGGGGGCCAGCTCGCAAAAGCCGGCTTGGACGTGGTCGGGATCGAGTCCGAACTCGTCGGCGGCGAGTGCCCGTATTGGGGCTGCATTCCCAGCAAGATGATGATTCGCGCGGCCAATCTGCTCGCCGAAGCGCGCCGAATTCCCGGTATGGCAGGTTCGGTCAGCGACATCTCACCCGATTGGTCACCCGTCGCCGAGCGCATCCGCAAGGAAGCGACCGACACGTGGGACGACACCGTCGCCGTCGAGCGCTTCCAGGACGCGGGCGGTCATTTCATCCGCGGGCAGGCGAAGATCCTGGACACCAAACGCGTCGAGATCGACGGCCAAGTGATCGAAGCCCGGAAGGCTCTCGTCATCACGACCGGAACCGCAGCATCGATTCCGCCTATCCCAGGTCTCAAGGACACGCCGTACTGGACGAACCGCGAGGCTATCGCGACCGAGACGCTGCCGAAGAGCCTGCTGGTGATTGGCGCTGGGGCGATCGGCTGCGAGATCGGGCAGACGTTCGCCCGCTTCGGCGTCGACGTCACCATCGCCGATGCGGCGGACCGCGTGCTTCCCCTGGAGGAACCGGACTCGAGCAAAGTCATCGCCGACGTCTTCGAGAAGGAAGGCATTGGTGTCCGCGTCGGACTCGGCATTGAACGAGTCGAACACTCGGACAACGAATTCCGCGTGTTCACCAAGGACGGCGGCGACCCGTTGGTCGCGGAGAAGCTCCTGATCGCCACCGGTCGGCGCGCGCGTGTCGATGAGCAGACGTTGACCAGTCTGGGCCTGTCCGGCAAGCCAGGACCACTGCCAGTCGACGATCGACTGCGGGTCACCGACGGTGTGTGGGCCGCAGGCGACGTCGCCGGAAAGGGCGCCTTCACGCACGTCGCGACCTATCACGCCGACATCGTCGTGCGAGACATCCTCGGTCAGCCCGGCCCGGCGGCGCAGTACCACGCACTCCCACGGGTGTCGTTCACGGATCCGGAGGTCGGGTCGGTCGGCCTGACCGAAAGCCAGGCTCGCGAGCAGGGCATCTCCGTCGCGACCGGCAGCGCGCAGACCGCTTCGTCATCACGGGGTTGGATTCACAAAGCCGGGAATGAGGGCTTCATCAAACTCGTCGTCGACGCCGACCAGGACATCATCGTCGGAGCGACGTCGATCGGTCCGTGCGGTGGTGAGGTGCTGAGTGCACTCTCGGTTGCCGTCCATGCCCGAGTGCCCGTATCGACCCTGGAGAGCATGATCTACGCGTACCCGACATTCCATCGGGGTATCCAAGACGCCATCCGCCATCTTCGCGCCGACCAGAACGGGAAGTGAACCGATGACCAGCCAGGCAGTTGAGCATCCGAGCGACGTCGTCTGTCGTTACGACGTCGTCCGCGGCGACACCGAACGCCTTGCCGAGCCGCTGTCGCCGGAGGACCAGACGGTTCAGTCGATGCCGGACGTGTCGCCGACGAAGTGGCACCGTGCGCACGTCACGTGGTTCTTCGAGACCTTCGTGCTGTCGGAGAACGAACCGGATTTCGCGCCGTTCCACGACAAGTACTGGTTCCTGTTCAACAGCTACTACGAGGCCATCGGACCGCGGTACTCGCGCCCGATGCGCGGAGTCATCACCCGGCCGGGCGCGCACGATGTTGGGGACTACCGACGCAACGTCGACGACCGCATGCGCGACCTCATCACCACCGTCGACGGCGGGACGCTGGAAAAGATCCGTCCCATCATCGAGCTCGGATTCCACCACGAGCAGCAGCACCAGGAACTGCTCCTCATGGACATCAAGCATGTGCTGTCGCTCAACCCGATTCAGCCGAAGTACACCGACGCACCGCTGGTCACCGGCACGGCCGGCCGGCTCGGCTGGCAGGAGTACAGCGGTGGTTTCGTCGAGATGGGCCACGCTGGGGGCAGCTTCTCGTTCGACAACGAACTCCCCCGCCATCGACTGTGGCTGGAGCCTTATCGACTGTCCGACCGCCTCGTCACCAACGGCGAATGGCTCGAATTCATGGCGGACGGCGGCTACGAACGCCCCGCGCTGTGGCTGTCCGACGGCTGGGCGAAGATCACCACCGAGGGATGGCGGGCGCCGTTCTATTGGCAGGAGATCGACGGTGTGTGGGTCGAGCACACATTGCACGGCACGTATCCGGTCGACCCGAACCTGCCGGTGTGCCATGTCAGTCACTACGAAGCGGATGCGTTCGCATCCTGGGCGGGCAAGCGACTCCCCACCGAAGCCGAGTGGGAGAACGCCGCAGCCGGCGAGCCAGTCGTCGAACCGTCCGGAGCCTTGCACCCGAAGCCCGCAGACCCGTCAGCAAGCGGCCTCAAGCAGCTGTATGGCGAGTGTTGGCAGTGGACGTCGTCGTCGTACCTCCCCTACCCGGGCTTCCACCCGGCGGCCGGCGCGATCGGCGAGTACAACGGCAAGTTCATGTCGAGCCAGATGGTCCTGCGCGGTAGCTGTGCATTCACGCCGAGGGGGCACGCGCGGAATTCGTACCGCAACTTCTTCCCGCCGGGCGCGCGCTGGCCGCTCACCGGTCTGCGCCTCGCCGACGGCGGGCAGCCCCGCTAGTACCGAAGATTCGGGTTGTCGTGCACCCACCATCGCCAGCCGGGCGGTGCCGGCGGCCAGGAGGGATCGGGGATCCAGCCGTACGGCGGCACCCAATCCGGCGGCATCGACGGCCAGCCCGGCGGCGGGGTGAAGTGCCACTTCTCGCGGGCCGGCGGTCGCGGCTCCCACGGGAACTGCGGGTTCGCGTGCCGCCGCCACGCCATCACCCATGCGATGAGGCAGCCCACGAGAAACAGCCCCGTGGCCACCTGAAACAGCGTCCACATATCGCCCATCGGTTGTTGATAGCACGTGCGATAAGCTGATCACGCAGAGGGGAGGCCGAATGAGCACGCCGCACGAAACTGAACACGATGATTCGTTGGCGCCCACCGAGGCCGAGATCGAGGCTCTGCGCAAGGAGATCGACGAACTCGATGCCACGATCCTCGCCGCGGTGAAGCGCCGCACCGAGGTTTCGCGCATCATCGGCCGCACGCGCATGGCTTCGGGCGGCACTCGCCTGGTCCACAACCGCGAGATGCAGGTACTCGAGCGATTCAGCGAACTCGGCCAAGAGGGCCACACGCTGGCAATGCTGCTTCTCCGCCTGGGGCGCGGGCGTCTGGGACGGTAAGTCCCACCTTGAATTGCATCTGAACAGCTTCGTCAAAGGGCACTGACGAGCCTGTTTGCGCCGCTAATGTCGCAAAACATGAGCGGTGACATCACGCAGACAGACGCCTGGAAAAACCTCGCAGCCCACCAGCAGCAAATCGCCTCGACGCATCTGCGTCAGATTTTTGCCGACGATCCCGAACGCGGGCGCGACCTGACGCTCACCGCCGCCGACCTCTACATCGACTACAGCAAGCATCGCGCGACCCGCGAAACGATCGCCCTGCTGGTCGAATTGGTGAAGGCCTCAGACCTCGAGTCCAAGCGCGCCGACATGTTCTCGGGTGTGCACATCAACACCGCCGAGGATCGCGCCGTCCTGCACACCGCACTGCGTCTGCCGCGTAGCGCATCGCTCACCGTCGACGGCCAGGACGTGGTCAAGGACGTCAACGACGTCCTCGATGCCATGGGCAACTTCACCGACAAGCTCCGCTCGGGCGAGTGGCGTGGTGCCACCGGCGAGCGGATCAAGACGGTCGTCAACATCGGCATCGGCGGTTCGGACCTCGGCCCGGTCATGGTCTACCAGGCACTTCGCCACTACTCGGACGCCGGAATCGAGGCTCGGTTCGTTTCCAACGTCGACCCGGCCGACCTGGTCGGCAAGCTCCACGGGCTCGACCCGGCCACAACGCTCTTCATCGTCGCGTCCAAGACGTTCACGACGCTCGAGACCCTGACCAACGCCACCGCGGCACGTCGCTGGCTCGTCCAGAAGCTGGGTGACGGAGCCGTCGCGAAGCATTTCGTCGCCGTCTCGACCAACGCCGAGAAGGTGTCCGCGTTCGGTATCGACACCGCGAACATGTTCGGCTTCTGGGACTGGGTCGGCGGCCGTTACTCGGTGGACTCGGCGATCGGCCTCTCGGTCATGTGTGTCATCGGCCGTGAGCAGTTCGGCGAATTCCTCGCCGGCATGCGCGCGATGGACGAGCACTTTCTGAACACTCCGCTCGATCAGAACGCTCCGGTTCTGCTCGGCATGCTCGGCCTCTGGTACTCGAGCTTCTTCGGCTCCGACTCGCGGGCCGTGCTCCCCTACTCGAACGACCTCGCACGCTTTGCCGCCTACCTGCAGCAGCTGACGATGGAATCGAACGGAAAGTCGGTCAAGGCCGACAGCACACCGGTCACGACGCCGACCGGCGAAGTGTTCTGGGGTGAACCGGGAACGAACGGCCAGCACGCCTTCTACCAGCTGCTTCACCAGGGCACTCGACTCATCCCGGCGGACTTCATCGGGTTCGGCGAACCGACCGACGACCTGCCGACGATCGACGGCTCGGGCAGCATGCACGACATTCTCATGGCGAACCTGTTCGCGCAGACGAAGGTTCTCGCCTTCGGAAAGACCGCCGAGGAGATCGAGGCGGAAGGGGTGTCGGCCGAACTCGCCCGACACAAGGTCATGCCGGGCAACCGGCCGACGACGACGATCCTCGCGCCGAAGCTCACGCCGTCGGTCGTTGGTCAGCTCATTGCCTTGTATGAACACCAGGTCTTCACCGAGGGCATGATCTGGGGCATCAACCCCTTCGACCAGTGGGGTGTCGAGCTCGGTAAGCAGCAGGCGCTGCTGCTCGGCCCAGTCCTCGAGGAGGAGGCCGCACCTGCACCGCAGGACGACTCGTCGACCGACGCACTCGTCCGCGTATACCGGAGGTACCGCGGCCGTCAGGCTTAGCTCCGACGACAAGAAACCCTGTCTGCCGAATGTTTCGGCAGACAGGGTTTCTCATTTCCTGCCCCACCTGTGAAATATCTGCGCTTCAATAACAACAGTCACACCGTTATAAAACAGTAACAATCTTCACCTCTGTCGCAGTTTTTCACCTCTCGGGGAGGCCCGATGTATCGGCTGGCCGCCGTCTGTTTCGCCGTCGTCCTCGCTGTGCTGATTCCATCGCCGGCCAATGCGACGAGCGACTTCTACACCCCGCCGCCGAGCCTGACGGGCGCTCCGGGTTCGATCATCAAGGCCGAGCCGATGATGATGGCCTTGTCGTTGCCGACGCCGGATGGCGCCTTCCCCGGCACCTCGACTCGAATGATGTACCGCAGCACGAACACCCACGATCAGCCCAACGCGGTCACCGGAACGTACATCGCGTCGGCGCTCCCTTGGCACGGGCACGGCCCGCGTCCGCTCATCGCATTGCCGGCTGGAACACAAGGCCAAGGCGACCAGTGCGCGCCATCGAAGCTGCTCAACCAGCTGATCCACTACCGGTTCCCCCTCGATCTCATGACCGAGTACGAAGTGCTCGCGATCGATGTCTTCCTCGCGCAGGGCTACGACGTCGTGATGACCGACTACGAAGGTCTTGGTACGCCGGGCATGCACACCTACGTCAACCGGAAGGCGCAGGGCTACGCCGTTCTGGACTCCGTTCGGGCCGCCCTGCACATCGCGCATGGCCGCCTCAGTTCGGACTCTCCCGTGGTCACCTGGGGTTACTCGCAAGGTGGAGGCGCCTCGGCCGCGGCGGGTGAGCTGCAGCCGTCGTATGCACCGGACATCAACCTCAAGGGTGTTTACGCGGGCGGCCCGACCGCGGACCTGCGCGCGATCCTGAAGATGGTCGACAGGACTACGCTCACCGGCGTCATCGGCTATGCGATGAACAGCCTGCGGACGCAGTACCCGCCGATCCAGAAGCTCATCGACAAAGAGGCGAACCAAGCGGGTCTGCACTTCCTCGACGCGACGGCGAAGGAATGTGTCGCCGAATCGGCCCTCCGGTTTGCCTGGGCACCGACCACAGCGTTCACCAAGCGCGGCGAAAGCATCAGCCAACTGCTGGATCGCTACCCCGAGGAAGCCAAGTTCGTCGACCTGCAGAAACTCGGCACGGTCGCGCCCACCGCACCGGCGTTGATCCACTCCAACGTCAACGACGACATTCTCCCCAACAGTCAGGCGAACACGCTCGCGCGTGATTGGTGCCGGCACGGTGGACACGTGTGGCTCACGGACGCACAATGGCCGTCGATTCTCCCGACCACCGCGACCGGGCACGTACTCGGAGACCTGAGCGGACTGGTCGAATCGCAGAAGTTCGTCGCCGCGTGGATCAACGGCCAAGTCACCCCGAGTAACTGCGGTGCCACGCACTCCCAGTACTGATCTGGATCGGCTGTCGGTCGTCGACGAGATCTTCCTTCGGGCACACCGGGGGTTGGGCACGCCGACGGTCATGCAGGGACTTTGGCTCACCGACGATCCGGTGGACCGCGAAGCCCTTGCCGTGGTCCACGGGCAACTCGCACGTGGACCTCTCGGGCGTCAGGTCCGACGAGTGCGTGTTCCCGGCGCACGGGCTCGATGGGAGTCGTCGACCCAGACCTGGCCCATCGTCTACTCCGCCGCGCCTGACCCGGTCACCTGGGCCGATGCCCAAGGCGGGGACCTCGATCCGTCCCGCGGGCCCGGCTGGCGAATTTCAGCGTGCGGACTGCCGAACGGATCCAGCCTCATTTCGCTGGTGAGTTCGCATGTTCTGGCGGACGCCCGGGGCCTCATCGCGGCGGTCGACGATGCCCTTCTCGGCGTCAGCCAGCAGCCTCTGCTTGCCGCGCACTCGGACTGGGAGGATGCCCGTCAGACGTGGCGGACGGTGTTCCGGGAGTTCCGGCCGAGGCCCTCCAGGTCAGCGTCCACGCGAACCCCGCCGCGGCCCTTCGCACCGCCCATCTCGGCGATCCTGTCCTTCTCTGCCCCCGAATTCGATCGCAGCGCAGGAGAATCCGGGTCGACGCCGAACAGCCTGTTCGTCCACACCGTGGCGTCCGTGCTCTACGCGACCGGATTTCCGAAGCGGCCCATCGACGTCAGCCTGCCGGTCGACACCCGCGCTCCGGGCGCGGCCGTGATCGGCAATGCGCTTGCGATGGGGTCGACGACGATCGAGCCCACCGACTCGCCCACCGACGTCCGCGCCAAGTGCGGTGACGGTTTCGGACACCGGATGTCGGGTCCGAAAGGCATCCCCGAGGAGTTTCTGCACCTGCTCCCCGACCGCCTCGCTGCACGCGCGACCAAGGGCGCCGGCGAGCTCGACATCCTGTGTTCGAACATCGGCACACTGCCCGACTCTCTCGGCCAGGTCGGCGCCTCTCGGGCACGTTCGGTGGCCGCGCGCGCCATCCATCCGGGGCTGACCCGACTCCCCCGCACCCGCCTGTCCGGCTACCTGTGCCGAAGCGGCGACGAGTACACGTTGTCGCTGGTCAGCCTCGATCGCGAGAACGTCCGGTCCCGCAACGAACTGCAGGCAGCCGCGATGGACTGCCTGCCGGTTCGAGCTACTGCGTGGTGATCAGCAGGTTCCGCCGTTCAGTTTCACCAGCGCCGCCTTGGCTTGGATGAGTCCGTAGCCGTAGCTGGTGTCGCGACCGGCGGAGCCGAGATCCTTGGCCGACTGGTCGATTGCGTTGCGAATGTCGGTGTTCGTCTTGGTCGGAGCACAACTCCACAACAGCGCGGCGATTCCAGATACGTGCGGAGTCGCCATCGACGTGCCGTCCCAGGACTCGTAGCCGCTCGCCGGACGCGTCACCTGGTTGACCACGGTCGCGCTCGGTGAGCCAGAGGTCAACGACAGCAACGTGTTTCCGTCAGTGCCGTTCAGTGCGATCGCCGGGATGGTGCTCGTGCCATTGAGCGTCGCGGACAGCGACGTCGGATCGCTGTTGAAGATGACCGCCGCCGTACCGCCGCCGGCCTGCACCTTCGCCACCTTGTCGGCGAAGGTGTTCGTGCCGCGCTTGCACAACACGACTTTGCCGGTCCAGGCACCCGAGGACTGGCACAGACCACCGTCGACGAGCGCCCCGGTGACACCGGCGCTCGATGCGGAACCCTCGACATTGGTACCCGAGTAGGTGTTTCCGTTCACCGTCACCGTTGAGGTGCTCACGAACGGGACCGTCGACTTCACGGCGACTCCCGGTGCGGAGATTTCGACGTCGCGGTTGCGTTGCGAGAAGCTCGCATGCGCATTGGCCGAGTCCACCGCGGCCACCGACATCACCGACGCGTAGCCCGCCGGATACGACGTCCTCGTATTGCCGTCGTTGCCCGCCGCCGCGACCGACAGCAGTCCCTTCTTGTTCGCGCTGTCGAAGGCCTTCTGTTCGATGTAGCTCGCGGTCGGGCCGCCCAGGCTCATGCTCACGACATTCGATCCGGCCGCCACGCACTTGTCGAGTGCAGCGACGAGGCTCGACGAATAGGCCCAGTCGCCGTTGTCGCCGAAGACGCGCACGATGTGCAGGTTCACGCCCGGATTCACACCGATGACGCCGAGGTCGTTGTTGACCGCGGCGATCGTGCCCGCCACGTGCGTGCCGTGGCCGAGGCCGTCGACGTTCCACGGGCCGGCCCCACCGGGGTCGCTGTCGCCGGTGACGTTCTTCGGAATGTCCTCGTGCCCGGTGTAGAGGCCGCTGTCGATGATGCAGACCTTCTTGTTGCCCGGGTTCGGCGCCTTGATCTGGTCCGCTTGCGTCAGCGTGATGCCGTACGGCACCGATTGCGACATCGGGTAACGCTCGACATCGGGCTCGATCCACGTGATGCCGCGACTCGCGCGCAGCACTTCGATCTTGCTCTTCGCCACCAAGACTGCCGCGGCGTTGTGTTTACCCAGGTCAGTGACGATTTTCGCGCCGACGGCATTGATTGACGCCTTGGCCTGCGCGGCATTGCCGGCGCTGTATTCGACGAGGTAGCGGGTCGTTCCCGTGTCCGCGTTAGCCGGCGCCGGTAAGCACACCGCAGCCACCGCGACCAACGCCGCAGCGACTATTCCGACACCAGATTTCGAACGCACAACACACTCCCTCAAACGTGACTCGGGGGCGACGCTATCGACGGGATTCGCGGCGACTCGCGGAAAACATGCGGCCCGGTCTGTTTCGTGATCGCACGGAGTCGGAAACTTCACAGTTGCTGGCACACCTGGGGAAATGTGCGGCACCCTGAGGTAATGGTCGAGGTCGTCATCGAATCCGGGACAGTCCGAGGATTCGCACGCAAGGACCTCGTCATGTGGCGAGGTGTCCCCTACGCGCAGGCTGAGCGATTGCAGAAGCCCGAACGCGCCGCGAAGTGGAAGGGCGTGCTGGACTGCACCGAGTTCGGTTTCCGCGCACCCCAGCACGCGAAGCCGGACACCTCCGAAGACTGTCTGACCCTGAACATCGTCCGACCGAAGTCCGCGTCGGCGCGGCCGCGTCCCGTCGCGATCTTCATCCACGGCGGTTCCTACTCGAACGGCTGGTCGGGCGAACCGATCTACCTGGGCGAGCGCCTCGCCCGCAAGGGCGACATCGTCTACGTGAGCATCAACTACCGCCTGGGCGCTCTCGGATATCTCGATCTATCGCTGTTCGGATTTCCCACGAACCTCGGCATTCGCGATCAGGTCGCGGCGCTGCAGTGGGTCAATCGAAACATCGCGGCATTCGGCGGCGACCCGAACAATGTCACGATCTTCGGCCAGTCGGCCGGAGGGAATGCCGTCACGACCTTGATGTGCGTGCCGAAGGCGCGCGGGCTGTTTCACCGTGCGATCGCTCAAAGTCCGCCGGCGGCATCGGTTTACAGCACCGAACGCGCGCAGCAATGGGCACGTGAGTTCGCCGCGATGCTCGGCGTCGACGAGTCGAATGCGGCTGAGGTGCTGCGTCGTGCACCGGCGTGGCTGCTCGTCGACACTGTCGAGGAACTGACCCGTCAGCACGCTGACGATCAACCCGGTACCCGGGCACTCGCGCCGATCGTCGACGGCGATGTGTTGCCGGTCCATCCGCTCGACGTTTTCGAACGCGGCAAGGCTGCTCCGGTGCCGTTGTTGATCGGGTCGAATCTTCACGAGGGACGCTTCTTTCCCGCGTTCCTCGACATCCTGCCGACGAACCCCGACCGGATCACGAAGATGTTCGAGGAAACCCCGGACGACGTGCGCGAACGCGCGGTGGCGGCGTACCGCGGATATCCGCAACGGCACACTGCGTCCGACCTCGGCGGCGACATCGTGTTCTGGGAGCCGTCGATCCTGGTGGCGCAGGCGCACACCCGAGTTGCCCCGACGTTCATGTACCGCTTCGACTTCGTCCTGCGGCTGCCGCGACTCCTCGGTATCCGCGCGACCCACGGGATCGACCTCATCCCGACGTTCGGCGAACTTCGACCGTGGCGCACGCGCGGGGCGACCGTATTCGGCCCATTCCGGAAGATGCGTGCCGTTCGTGAAGTGACGCAGCGACATTGGATCAACTTCATCCGGGACGGGAACCCCGGCGAGGGGTGGCCGGCCTACTCGTTGGAGAAGCGCGAGACGCTCATCATCGACAGCCCCTCCCGCGTCGAGATCGATCCCCGCGGGGAATTGCGCCGAGCCTGGCTCGGCTACCGGCACCGCCGCTGATTACTTCAAGAGACGCGACATCCGGCGATCAGCGAGCGGTTTCCCGCCGGTCTGGCATCCCGGGCAGTACTGGAACGACTTGTCTGCGTAGCTGACTTCGCAGATCGTTTCGCCGCACACCGGGCAGGGCAGTCCGGTCCGGGCGTGGACCTTCATTCCGGAGCGCTTCTCCCCCTTGAGACGCGCCGCGTCCTCGCCGACGAGTCGACTGGTCGCTTCGGTGAGCACATCGCGCATCGCATCGTAGAGCGGCCCGGGGTCGATCTTGTTCGCCATTGCGAACGGCGACAGTTTCGCCGCATGCAGGATCTCGTCGGAGTAGGCGTTGCCGACCCCGGCGATGAGCATCTGATCAGTGATCGCGTTCTTGATCCGTTGCGAGGCGCCGGACAGGATCTCGCCGAATTCCTCGCGGCTGACCTCCAAGGCATCTGGCCCGAGGCGGGCGATACCCGGAACTTCCTTGGGGTCCTTCACGATCCACACCGCGAGCCGCTTTTTCGTGCCCGCTTCGGTGAGGTCGAACGCAGGCGTCTCGGCTTCCGGCGTGAACAGGTGCACCCGCAAGGCCAGCGGTCCACGTCCCGGCTTGGGCGGCGCGACCGCCGGGTTGTCGATCCACCGCAGCCAGCCGCCGCGCGAGAGGTGCGTGATGAGCCAATGCTCGCCGCACCGAACTCCGAGGTGCTTGCCCCACCGGCCGACCGCGGTGATGTCACGTCCCTGCAGTTCGGTGGGCGAGGGATCGAACGTCTTGAGGACGCTCAGCGCGACGATGTCGACGCGCCCGATGACGGCGCCGACCGCATTCGTCTCGAGAAACCGGCGCAGCGCCTCGACTTCGGGCAGTTCGGGCATGGGACCAGATTATGCGTCCGCTCCATCCCTCGCAGTCTGCTTGATCACCAACGAAGATGGGGAGTACACCGACCAATCGAGGAGGTCGCGATGGCTCAGGTCCCTCCGGTCCGCATCGTCCAAGCTGCGAACTTCGTCCGCAACAAGCTGCACAACCTCACTCGGCGGATGGCACCCGCACCCGTTCAGGTACTCGAGATCGCGGGCGGCTTCATCAACAGCCAGGTCGTCTACGCCTCGACCAAGCTCGGGATTCCCGATGCGCTGTCATCCGGGCCGAAAAGCGCTGCTGACATCGCGACCGCGGTCAACGGAAATCCTGATGCCGTGCACCGACTGCTGCGCGCAGCCGCATCGATCGGGCTGTTCGCGCTCGATTCCCATGGCCGCTTCGGACTCACCGCGATGTCCCGAACGCTGTGCTCCGATGCCGACGATTCGATGCGGCCCGTCGTCCTCATGCTCGGCGACCCGTCGTACTGGTCGCCCTGGGGCGAACTGACCTACGCGATCCAGACCGGGAAGCCCAGTGCAGACAAGGTCTTCGGCAAACCGATGTGGGAGTACCTGGGCGACAACGAGGAATTCGAAACGGTCTTCAACAACGCGATGACCGCGCTGACGAAGCTCGACTGGCCAACTGTCGCAGCGGTTTACGACTTCACTCCGTTCGACACCATCGTCGACATCGGGGGCGGTCAGGGACAGCTCCTCAAGCTCATTCTCGAGGCGGCACCGAACGCGTCCGGAATCCTCTTCGAGCAGAAATCCGTTATCGAGCAGGCGGCCGACTTCCTCGGAGAATGCGGCACTCTCCCCCGCTGCACGCTCGAATGCGGGTCGTTCTTCGACACGGTTCCGCTGGGTGCGGACCTGTACGTCATGCGCCGGGTGATCCACGACTGGGACGACGACGATGCGGTCGACATCCTCAGCACGATCCGTCGGTCGATTCCCGATCACGGCACCCTCGTCGTTCTCGAAAGCGTCGTTCCCGAGGACAACTCACCGCACTTCGCGAAGACGCTCGACCTCGACATGCTCATTTTCGCGGGCGGCCGAGAGCGCACCGAGGCACAATTCCGGACCCTGGTAAAGCGCGCCGGATTCGAGGTCAGCCGCGTGATCCCGACGATCTCGACGTTGTCGGTCATCGAGGTCAAGCCACGCAAGTGAACTGGTTGGATCGTGGCGATTGGCCTGCGGTTCGTGCGGGCTAACCGTCAGGATATTGCCCGAACTGCCGGGATACCCGGCTGACTAACGGACTTCGTGACCCGGATGGAAGTCGCGCACATCGGCGAGGGTCAGCAGCGGTGCGTCCGCATGAAACACCTCGCCGCGTTCGGTCGTGATCAGGTAACCCGTGTGGTCACCCATGAAGATCCGGTCGAGAATCCGTCCGCCGAACCATGCGGCGGCGGTGTCGAGAATCGGGAGCCCATTCGGCCCCGGGTGCCAAAAACAACGGTCGAACTTGTCGACATCGTCGCCGCTGATTTCGCCGAAAAGGCGCGCCAGCTCCATGTTCCGACGATCGACGACATGAACCGCCAGATGCGACGCGCGCGCGGCAACTCCCGCCGTCTCATTCGCGTTCGAAATTCCGATCAGGAACCGCGCCGGCCGGATGCTCGCCTGCATGGCGAAACCAACAAGGCAACCGGCAGCCAAACCCTGCACTGCCGTGGTCACGATGTAGACCGGGTAGTCGAGTCGCGCGGCAGTCGTTCCGAATGCATCCACCTCCTACGTTTACCCGTCCTGCCAGCGGGTACGCGCTGAGCATGCCGGATCCGCATCCCGGCGACCTCGCCGAAAGAATCGCTGCCCTCGCCACCTCCCGCGGCGCCCGAGTCGGCGTCGCGGAGTCCCTCACCGGCGGCTCGATCGCCGTGAATCTGGCGGCCGCGGACGGAGCTTCCGATTGGTTTTGCGGGGGCATCGTCGCTTATTCACCGCACGTGAAATTCGACGTGCTGGGTGTACCGCACGGCCCGATCATCAGCGAGCAGTGTGCACTCGGAATGGCACGAGGCGCCCAGAAACTGCTCGACGCGGACGTCGTCGTCGCGACGACCGGCGTCGGCGGCCCCGAACCGGTCGAAGGACAGGACGTGGGAACGGTGTGGCTGGCGACGGCGACCCGAACGACGACCGCCTCGGTCCGGATCAATTTCACCGGCGATCCCCCGACCGTGGTGAAAAAGGCAGTTGGAGCGGCGTTGCAGATCTTGCTTCGGACGCTCGAAAGTCCGGAGGCAGCGCACGCCGCCGAGGCCATCGCGATCTAACCCCGCAGCAGATAGATATCCATGATCCAGCCCTTGCGTGCCCGGGCCTCGTCACGCGCAGCCTTGATCTGCGCCCCCACGTCGCCGACTCGACCACTGAACAGCATCTCGTCCGGCATACCGAGGTAGGCACCCCACCAGATCTGCACGTCGTCCGGGAGATCGAGAAACGCACAGTCGGCATCGAGCATCACGACCGCATCGGTTCCGTCCCAGCCCTCGCGGAGCTTCCGGGCTGTCGTGATGAGAACGGACTCGCCGATCCGGTTCAGCACGATGCCGTGCCGCGCGCACAGCGCGGACACCGCGGTCACGCCCGGGATGACCACGACCTCACCCGAGAAACGGCTGCGCTCGACCACGCGCAGCGTGCTGTCGTACAGCGCGGGATCACCCCAGACGAGAATCCCACCCACGCCGTCGATGTCGTCGAACAGCTTCGCCACGCGTTCTGCGCGTTCGGCGTGCCAGCGATCGACGGTTCCCGGGTAGTCACCCGGTCGCCGGTCCCGGGGCGGATCGGGCAGTTCGATGACCTGAAACTGCTGGTGCGCGTGCTCGCCCAAGATCGCGGTCCGCACATCGAGCAATTCCTGCTTCTCGACTCCCTTGCCGATGACGATGAAGGTGTCGATCTTGTTGATCGCCTTGACCGCCTGAATGGTCACCTGATCTGGATCGCCAGCACCGATGCCTACGACATATAGCCTTTGCACCTCTTTAGACTGCCATTGTGGATACCCAGTACGAGGACCTGCTCCGACTTGTGCTTGCTGACGGCACCCCGAAGTCGGACCGTACCGGCACCGGGACGCGAAGCGTGTTCGGGCACCAGCTGCGATACGACCTGCAGCAGGGATTCCCGCTCATCACGACGAAGAAGGTTCACCTCAAGTCGATCGTGTACGAACTTCTGTGGTTCCTCCGCGGCGAGTCGAACATCAAGTGGCTGCAGGACCGCGGCGTCACCATCTGGGACGAATGGGCTGATGAGAACGGCGAACTCGGACCTGTCTACGGCGTGCAGTGGCGCTCGTGGCCGACACCGAGCGGCCAGCACGTCGACCAGATCACCCAGGTCCTCGAGACCCTCAAGCGCGACCCCGACTCCCGCCGCATCATCGTCTCCGCATGGAACGTCGGCGAGATTCCCGAAATGGCACTGGCGCCGTGCCACGCGTTCTTCCAGTTCTATGTGGCCGACGGAAAGCTGTCGTGCCAGCTGTATCAGCGCAGCGCCGACCTCTTTCTGGGCGTGCCGTTCAACATCGCGAGCTACGCGCTGCTGACCCACATGGTCGCTCAGCAGACCGATCTCGAAGTCGGCGACTTCATCTGGACCGGCGGCGACTGCCACATCTACGACAACCACGTCGAGCAGGTGCAGTTGCAGCTCTCGCGCGAGCCGTTCGACTTCCCGCAGCTGAATCTACGCAAGGCGGACAGTCTCTTCGACTACGACTTCGACGACGTGGTGATCGAGGGCTACCAGCACCACCCCGGCATCAAGGCGCCGGTGGCCGTTTGATCGGGATGATTTGGGCGCAGGCCCGTGGCCGCGTGATCGGGTCCGAGAACTCGATTCCGTGGCACGTCCCGGAGGATTTCGCCCACTTCAGAATGGTGACGATGGGCCAGACGGTCGTGATGGGCCGCCGGACGTGGGAATCGCTTCCGAAGAAGCCGCTGCCGGGCCGTCGCAATGTCGTGGTGACGCGGCGCCCGAAGTGGGTGCCCAACGGAGCCGAGCGAGCCGGTTCGCTCGAAGAAGCCCTCACCGGCGATCTCTGGGTCATCGGCGGTGCCGAAATCTATCGCGCCGCAATGCCATTGGCTGATGTCCTGGAAATCACCGAGGTCGACATCTACGTGCCTGGCGACGTGCTCGCCCCAGAGATCCCGCACGCTTTCCAGCTCAGCCAGGCGGGCGAATGGCAGGTGTCGGTCAAGGGCCCGAAGTACCGGTTCCTGAGGTACGAACGCCGCTAGCGGGCCCACGCCTGCTCAAATTGTCGTCGGACAGCGGTGGAAGCCGCGGCGGTTTCAAGCGGTCGCTGCAACTGGTTCGGTTGGATTGGACAGTAGTTGTTCGAGGGCCTCGGCTGGGGTTTTCCAGCTGAGGGTCTTTCGCGGTCGGCCGTTGAGCTCGGATGCGACGTTGTCGAGGATTCCCGGGCCGTGGAACGAGAGGTCCGTTCCTTTCGGGAAGTATTGGCGCAGAAGCCCGTTCGTGTTCTCGTTGCTGCCGCGCTGCCACGGTGAGTGCGGGTCGCAGAAGTAGATCGGCATGCCGATCGTGGCGGTGATTTTGG
>NZ_AQXZ01000002.1 GCF_000380645.1 Smaragdicoccus niigatensis DSM 44881 = NBRC 103563 | reverse complement strand
GTTTCTTTGTGGGGTTTTATTCTTTGTAGTGTTTTTGTTGAGGTAAGTGCTTAAGGGCACACGGTGGATGTCTTGGCACCAGGAGCCGATGAAGGACGTAGTAGGCTGCGATAAGCCTCGGGGAGCTGTCAAACGAGCTGAGATCCGAGGATTTCCGAATGGGGGAACCCAGCACCAGTGATGTGGTGTTACCCGCCGCTGAATATATAGGCGGTGTGGAGGGAACGCGGGGAAGTGAAACATCTCAGTACCCGCAGGAAGAGAAAACAACATGTGATTCCGTGAGTAGTGGCGAGCGAAAGCGGATGAGGCTAAACCGTATGCATGTGATACCCGGCGGGGGTTGTGTGTGCGGGGTTGTGGGGTTCACTGTCTCAGATCTGCCGGTCTGGGCAACAGTTACAAAGCCAGTGGTTAACGGAAGTCGTTTGGAACGGCGCGCCGTAGACGGTGAGAGCCCGGTACGTGAAAACCAGCTGGCCTGTTGATGTGAATACCCGAGTAGCAGCGGGCTCGTGGAATCTGCTGTGAATCTGCCGGGACCACCCGGTAAGCCTGAATACTCCCTGGTGACCGATAGCGGACAAGTACCGTGAGGGAAAGATGAAAAGTACCCCGGGAGGGGAGTGAAATAGTACCTGAAACCGTGTGCCTACAATCCGTCAGAGCCTGTAAGGGTGATGGCGTGCCTTTTGAAGAATGAGCCTGCGAGTCATCGATATGTGGCGAGGTTAACCCGTGTGGGGCAGCCGTAGCGAAAGCGAGTCTGAATAGGGCGTTGAGTCGCATGTCATGGACCCGAAGCGGTGTGATCTACCCATGGCCAGGGTGAAGCGACGGTAAGACGTCGTGGAGGCCCGAACCCACTTAGGTTGAAAACTGAGGGGATGAGCTGTGGGTAGGGGTGAAAGGCCAATCAAACACCGTGATAGCTGGTTCTCCCCGAAATGCATTTAGGTGCAGCGTCGTTCGTTCCACCTCGGAGGTAGAGCACTGGATGGTCTAGGGGGCCCACAAGCTTACCGAAATCAGCCAAACTCCGAATGCCGAGGTGCTAGAGAACGGCAGTGAGACTGCGGGGGATAAGCTTCGTAGTCGAGAGGGAAACAGCCCAGATCGCCGGCTAAGGCCCCTAAGCGTGTACTAAGTGGAAAAGGATGTGGGATCGCGAAGACAACCAGGAGGTTGGCTTAGAAGCAGCCACCCTTGAAAGAGTGCGTAATAGCTCACTGGTCAAGTGGTTCTGCGCCGACAATGTAGCGGGGCTCAAGTACACCGCCGAAGCCGCGGCATTCATGCAACGCTCCTTTCGAGGCAGCGGCATGGATGGGTAGGGGAGCGTCGTGTGCCCATGGAAGCGCCGGAGTGATCCAGGCGTGGAGGGCACGCGAGTGAGAATGCAGGCATGAGTAGCGAAAGACGAGTGAGAAACTCGTCCGCCGAATGACCAAGGGTTCCTGGGCCAGGCTAATCCGCCCAGGGTGAGTCGGGACCTAAGGCGAGGCCGACAGGCGTAGTCGATGGACAACGGGTTGATATTCCCGTACCCGTGTATCCGCGCCCATGATGAATCAGTTGTGCTAACCACCCAAAAGGTGAGGGACCTCCTTCGGGAGGCCGGATCTGGCTGCGTGGGACCCCGGTTGGTAGTAGTCAAGCGATGGGGTGACGCAGGAAGGTAGTGGGGCCAGTCAGTGGTAGTACTGGTGTAAGCCGGTAGGGCGAACGGTAGGCAAATCCGCCGTTCATGTGCCTGAGAGGTGATGCGTAGCCGATGCGGCGAATTCCATGATCCTATGCTGCCGAGAAAAGCCTCTAGCGAGCTGATACACGGCCCGTACCCCAAACCGACACAGGTGGTCAGGTAGAGAATACTAAGGCGATCGAGATAACTGTGGTTAAGGAACTCGGCAAAATGCCCCCGTAACTTCGGGAGAAGGGGGGCCCATTCTGGTGACGACACTTGCTGTCTGAGCTGGCGTGGGCCGCAGAGACCAGTGAGAAGCGACTGTTTACTAAAAACACAGGTCCGTGCGAAGTCGTAAGACGATGTATACGGACTGACGCCTGCCCGGTGCTGGAAGGTTAAGAGGACCCGTCAACCGAAAGGTGAAGCGGAGAATTTAAGCCCCAGTAAACGGCGGTGGTAACTATAACCATCCTAAGGTAGCGAAATTCCTTGTCGGGTAAGTTCCGACCTGCACGAATGGCGTAACGACTTCTCAGCTGTCTCGACCACAGACTCGGCGAAATTGCACTACGAGTAAAGATGCTCGTTACGCGCGGCAGGACGAAAAGACCCCGGGACCTTCACTATAGCTTGGTATTGGTGTTCGGTACGGTTTGTGTAGGATAGGTGGGAGACTGTGAAGCGGCCACGCCAGTGGTTGTGGAGTCAACGTTGAAATACCACTCTGATCGTATTGGATATCTAACCTCGGACCCTGATCGGGTTCAGGGACAGTGCCTGGTGGGTAGTTTAACTGGGGCGGTTGCCTCCCAAAATGTAACGGAGGCGCCCAAAGGTTCCCTCAGCCTGGTTGGCAATCAGGTATCGAGTGTAAGTGCACAAGGGAGCTTGACTGTGAGACAGACATGTCGAGCAGGGACGAAAGTCGGGACTAGTGATCCGGCACCGGCAAGTGGAAGCGGTGTCGCTCAACGGATAAAAGGTACCCCGGGGATAACAGGCTGATCTTCCCCAAGAGTCCATATCGACGGGATGGTTTGGCACCTCGATGTCGGCTCGTCGCATCCTGGGGCTGGAGTAGGTCCCAAGGGTTGGGCTGTTCGCCCATTAAAGCGGCACGCGAGCTGGGTTTAGAACGTCGTGAGACAGTTCGGTCTCTATCCGCCGCGCGCGTAAGAAACTTGAGGAAGGCTGTCCCTAGTACGAGAGGACCGGGACGGACGAACCTCTGGTGTGCCAGTTGTTCCACCAGGAGCACCGCTGGTTGGCCACGTTCGGAAGGGATAACCGCTGAAAGCATCTAAGCGGGAAGCCTGTTCCAAGATTAGGTTTCTCACCCCCTTTGAGGGGATAAGGCCTCCCACAGACCATGGGTTTGATAGGCCAGAACTGGAAGCACAGCAATGTGTGGAGGTGACTGGTACTAACCGGCCGAAAACTTACCCCAAAAACACTACAAAGACTAAAACCTCAGGGTTGTCTGCTTTTGTAGAAAAGCCTGTAGCGAATTGATATTCACGTCCACTGTCCGGTATCTGAAACAACACACCACCCCGCT
>NZ_AQXZ01000001.1 GCF_000380645.1 Smaragdicoccus niigatensis DSM 44881 = NBRC 103563 | reverse complement strand
ACAACTCGACCGACCAGACGATGACCCTCACCGGTGACTACACCTCAGCCGGCGACTTCATCGCCGGACCGCAGGAAACCCTCGCACCGCACTCGAGCGAGATCGTCACCGCCTCGGTGGACAACTTCGGCGGACTGACCGCAGTTGTGAACTACGGCGTCCCGGACACCAACACGATCGTCACCTTCCAGGCCAACAACAACGCCGGTGCGGCATCGACGGATGGCACTCAGATCGGCGGCACGCACCACAACCGCTACGACGTCATGACCAACGTCGACACCGGCTTCCCCACGATGAATGCCGTCTACACGATCTTCCCGGTCTAGAAGGAGTCGCCTACTGACATGCCCTAGCTAGTGGTCAATCACGAACCGAGAGTGGTCATTCCCACTAAGGGGGGAATGGCCACTCTCGGCATTCTTCAACTTCCCGGCCGGTGTCCGAAGTGCTGGATGTGCCCGGCCCACGTCGTGTCTAAGCGCACCAGCAGAAGCGCGCACCCGACACCTAACGCTGCAGTGGCCAACAGAACCACGCCGCGTAGCCACACGCCGGGCACGCGCGCGGGGGTTTGCACAGCGTCGCGCAACGTGATGAAACCCGGCACCAGGCGGCCAAGAACGTGGAGACCGGTCACGGCGAGCCAGACCCAGAAGAAGGCCTGGTGAACGGTGACCCAGTCCACGCGTGAGCCGAGCACACGCAGCAGCACGGTGCGGCTTTCGTCCTGACCGATGAGTATGAGGACGACTCCGCTGGCGAGCAGACCGATCGTCGTGAGGACCACGAACGGCCCGGCGACTCGGAGCAGCAACGGCGGCGGACCGGCGATCTCGTAGCGCTTCGCACCGAGGTAGTAGCCGAGCATCCGCCAACCCGTCGAGCCGAGTTTGAGCAGGACCGGGGGTATGGCCAGGGCGCCGATCGCGATGTGCCACGTGACGAGCGCCTCGACGTCGATGAGCGTCAGGCCCTCGGCGGCGAACAGGACCAGCAGAACGAGGCCGAGCCAAGCGGTCAGACGGGCGTTGCCGGCGGGCCCTCCGGATCGCGGCGCCACCGCGTCGGTTCGCTCTTCGAGACCCAACGCAACCTGTGCGGTGCCGGCCAGCCAGGCGGGTAACTCATCGATCCGACGGATCAACCCAAGTGGAAGTTGCACAGTCTCAGTGAACGTCGAATCCCAGTGACCGCGAAACCAAATGATGCATCTCGCGCGAACGCGCCGGCCGCGGATGATTAGGCGACAACGACGTCCGCGCCACTGAACAGGAGATCACGGGGTCGCGATGTCTCGGTTCCATCGGGCGTCACGAGTCGCGCCTCCGGTGCCAGTTCGTAAAGCCGCGTCAGGAACACCTCGATCGCAACGGTCGCCAGACTCTTGCCCGGGCAGACGTGGCGACCGAATCCGAAGGTCAGCGGTAGCTTTCCACTCGCACCAAGGTCCAGGCAGTTGGGGAAGGCTCGGGGGTCGCGGTTCGCCGCCGCAAACATCGCGAGAATCGGCCCCTTGTGCAGGGTC
This sequence comes from Smaragdicoccus niigatensis DSM 44881 = NBRC 103563, assembly GCF_000380645.1. GTDB lineage: Bacteria > Actinomycetota > Actinomycetes > Mycobacteriales > Mycobacteriaceae > Smaragdicoccus > Smaragdicoccus niigatensis. Next base: position 1,190 of record NZ_AQXZ01000001.1, on the reverse strand, counting down.
GTTCCACTCTTGAGCGTCAACGGCCTCTGCGCCCGCCGCTTCCACGCCACCAAGCCCGGATCGAGTTGGAGAATTTTGCCGATCACCGACGGAGCCGTGGTCGGTTCGCCCAACATCGACCACCACGATCGACCCGGGTCGGACAGCAAACGGTCGAGACCTTGCTGGATGCTGCCGCTCACGGTGTGGACGCCCGCGGCCAGACAGTTCGCCATCGTCGAAATCGCGATCCGACGGGGGAGTCCGGCGTCGAGCAGACGAGTGTGGAAGCCGTCGGCACCCGGGCTCCCGCGCAAGGCCGCGCTGCTGACGGTGAACAACTGACCGAGCGCCTCGACCGCGCCGGCCAGGTGTCGACTGCGCATATCGCGTCCGAGCAGGCCCGATTGTGCGCCGCTCCAGGTCGCTACTTTGCTCCAGTCCGCCTGCGGGAGTCCGACTCGCGAGCCTGTCACACGCGCGGCATAGGCGATCGATGCCGCCGTGACGTCGAGTGCGACACCTGCTCGCTTGCCGTTTCCGGCGGTCACCGCGTCGATGGCCGCATCGAAATGCCGACCGAGTTCGCGGACGACGTCGGCGCGTTCGCCGGCACCGATGGTGAAGTGCCCGTCGGGGCCCGCCATGGTGTTCCACACCCGCTTGTGCAAGTCGTGGTCCGTCAGGTTCGCCGTGGCCTTCGCCGGTAGCGGCACGAGGTGACGAAGGAAGGGCGGGATTGCACCTGGTGTCGCCATGATCCGCGGGAATCCGACCAGCGGATCCAGCGAATTGGAGTTCGAGATCCCGTCCGATACCGCTTCCAAGACCTCGCGGACGTCGTCGTACCGCCAGATCAGCTGAAGCCCGCTGCGGTGGCGGAACGTCGCTTCCGGCCATTCGTGAAGCTCGGCGTATCGCCGGTCGCGTTCGCGGAACGGCAGCTCGTTTGCCGTGACGGCGAGAAACGGAAACTCATTCACGGGCCACCCCATTTTCGTCGCGGCGCGGTCAATCGCCGGCACGCGAAACTGTATCGGACAGCGGCGGTTTCGGCCGCTCGCTGTCCCCCGATTGGGGGAACGTGGTTTCCCCTGGTGGATGGCCTGTTTGGCTGATCAGGTCGAGGCCTGGTTCGCGGGAAAGTTAATGCATCGCCGGAACACACCGGCACAGAAACTTCTCCCGATAAGGACCACGGACATGAACAC